>NZ_JACVAA010000009.1 GCF_014851565.1 Pseudomonas sp. PDM15 | reverse complement strand
ATGATCGATGAGAGGCGCGTGGTGATGGTGGATCCGCTCGCGGCCGCGTGCTGAGACAATTTTTTCAATAAAGTATCAGGAGAAATTGCTTGGAGGCCGCGCCGTAGCTGCTGTTTTGCCAATCCGGGGTGTGGGAATCGGATGTAGGTGCGGTCTCTCGCATTTTGGATATAACTGTTGCTGGGGATAGGTCTGGCGCAACTCGTGTGTCCAATATTGGCAGCCCTGGCCAATATAAGTTCTGCGCGCTTGCCTATGCCTACAACTCAACCCGGACGACTGAATTTGATGACACGGGCGGTGTGAATACCGGGTTCTCTTGTTATATCTACCTCTCAGGCAACCAATGGCTTCTGCAAACCCATGCGGATACAGCGAATACGCGATGTGGAGTGAGTTGCTTCTAACTAGCTTGCCAATCCGGTCGCATGAAGAAAACATCTAATGCACGCCGCTTCGATACAACCGCGCAAGTAATCAGAGATTGGTGCACTCAGTTTGGCGCTGATATAGCTATGGCCAACTATGACTATGTTCGCTACTCCTCAACCTGCGGAAGTAGATTTTGCTTAGGTCTAAATCAGGCTTATGGGCTCGGATATGCATTTGGGTTGGTCAATGAGATCGGACTTGGCTTCAACTATTCGGAGCCATATAAAACGCCAGACAACACAAGCGTTACTGTTCAGTGTGTTGAATGAAAAAGGGCCGCAAGGCCCTTTATTAATTGATTAAGATGCGGACGGTCACTTGCTACAAAGACCCGTGTGCATCCTGTTACGAAGATGGCTATTTGAATTTATGCCGGAGAACACAGCACTTACGAGGGTATATCCTGCCGGACATATTGGTGCGCAATAGCAATTGCTTGTGGTACACATACAGCTAGCCACAGTAATGTCAGGTAGGCCGGCACTCTTTGCCCAGAGACCGGATTGGCAAGAAAGTAGCAGACCCGTCGAAGAGAACCCCGTTGCCCCAACACCCGGGCAGGCGGCACCTTCTACAACGATGCTCTGGGTGACGGTTGGCGCCGTCGAGGACGCCATCAGATCCGCGGCCGAAGCGCCGATCGCGAAAAGCGAAAGAACAACGAGCCCGAGAATTTTCTTCATCACTGACAAACTCCTGCGTCGAGGCTGACAAGGGTGGTTTCTGCGCGCTTGCGCCTGTGAGTATTGCACACTCGAAAGAATAACATTAGGCACAGCCGTTGTCATTGCCTGTCATCGGCACTATCCTGCAATGGATTGCAGCTATCTTGTTTTACTATCGGAATTAGTAAGGAATAGTTTCGATGGCTATTACGAAGCTCCTTGAAGGGATATACCCATGGAATCGTTTGAACCACTCTTCTCGCAGGCTGAGCGCACCCTCTCGGAGGGCGCCGAATTGCTCGGCCTTATCAGCAGGTCATCCAGGCTCGACCCGGGGCAGAAGGATCGCCTTTCAACGGCTGTGTCGCGCCTGGTTGAGCGCATCGCGCTCAACGGACGACTGCTGATCGAGAGCCTGGGCAGCGGCGACACAGCAACCACTCAGAAGTCCGCAGTCATCCTAGGGAGACATCTCGAACTCGCCCAACAAACACTCCCGGCGATCAGCAGCCGTATTTCTGGAGTCCTTCATGCGTAAGAAGAACGGACTCGTCGATTGCTCCGACCTGGCACACCAGATCGAGGAAGGACTCAACACCATCGACGCCGAGCTAGGCCTCGTTGCGTTTCAAGCGACCGTTGCCGGTCCGGCCGAGGCGCTGAAGGCCTCCACGCGAGCCGTTTCGAAGGCTGCCCATGAACTGACAGACAGCAAGCTGGTGAGGCTCTATACCGCCGAGGAGCGAGCCCGATGGCACCAGTTTGCACAACTCCCCCCCATGCGCTTCTTCCTTGACAAGCTGGGCCCAAAGCAGAGCGACGCCCTGGCCACCGTAATGAGCAAATGGGTGGGGTTTCCGACGTTGCTCAGCCAGGCGACAACCCTGCGCAAGCTCTGCGTGACGACCTCTATCGCATCCAGCGGCCTCGCTTACGTTCTGAGCACCGACCTTGGTCGGGCGATGGTTGCCAACTGCGAGGGCCTGCTGGATCTCGCACCGTCTGAAGCCCACACCGTCACGGGCATCACCATGGTCATGGCGGCATACGCGGTCTCTACCCTGCTCAAGACGGCAGTTTGCTTCCGGGCTCACTCCAGGCATGACGAGATTTCCCGCAGGGCCCAAGAGTGGAATGACAAACTCGAACGAGGCTGGCGGGATGTATTGCCAAGGCTTCTCACCCTGGGGCTGCAAAAGGTGATCTCCCCGTACCCTGCGTACGACGAAAGCGCACTCCAGAAGATTCGCGCCGCCGCCGAAGGCGGACTCTTGAAGGGGTTGAGTAAGGCCGAGCTCGCCCCACTGCAGGCGGTAAGGACCCACCTGGTGAAGCACTACGGCGTCGACGAGCTGCAGGCACCGGCCGTTGCTCTCAATCTTCTCGCTCACGAGGAATCGAACCCAAACCGCTTACTGAGCACCCTGCACACCAGAAGCCTGCCGGTCGAGTGGATCTCCAAGTACCAGATTGATCCGCGATATTGCGTTCTAAGCAGTGACGCACCGGCCGTGCCGGCGGTCGATTCGAGCCTTCAGGAGATGCGTCGGTGATCAAGCCAGAGTTGCTGTATGAGCTGATTGCCTACCTGGGGTCAACTCTCATTGCTGCAGCATTCCTTGGAGCCTGCCTCGGCCTTACAGAGAGGCGTCCGCGCTGGTTCCTGATGGTCAACCTGGTGGGCGCCACAGCGCTCTGCTTTCCCGCATACCAGAGCGGCACAGCCGCGGCGCTGGCAATCAACGGCTTCTGGATATTGGTTGCATTTTCTGGCCTGGTGGCAGCTTGGCGTCGGGGGATCTCCCCCTCCCCACTGAACATCGCGCTGTACGCCTACAGCGCAGCGGCGATCGCACTGCTACTGGCTGACTGGATCATCCATCGAAATCTTTCGATGCCGGCGCTAGGTGGGATCGTCGCCATGATGCTGTTCATGACCGGTTATTGGGGCCTGGTTCGAAACCTCAACTCTGCACGAGCCCTGGAAACTTACCTCTGGACCGCTCTGGCAGGGAACCTCCTGTACATCCCCCTCCTTGTCCGGGACGACAACCTACCAATTCTCGCCCTGCAGGTCGCATGCACGGCAATCGCCATAGGAAGGCTCTCCCATATCCACGCCAGCCGATCTCGGCAGCGCCAACCCGCGCATAACGGTGCTTAGTTATGCAAAACAATGGAAAACGAGGCTTTCCCATGCAAAATAATGCCGATTTTGTAGAGTTTCATGTCGTCGTTACCACCGAGCTGCCCCAGGGCGCGCTGCATCAACTCGATCACGATGTCGCTGGGATCTACTCGGTGAGCGTAGATTCGGGCCTCTCGCAGGGCATCCAAAGCGGGGCAGCCCTAGACGTGTTCCATGACAACCTGCCAATCAAGGTGCTGGATGACTTCAACATCACGGTGATCGACCCCGTAACCGGCATGGAGCTGAGCGAAGCTCATGACTATGAGCATGGTTCACAGCGCAGTGCTGGCCGCTACAACGGCAAGGTCGACAGTGGAGAGATGGGCCTGAACGGCCCTCAATTCTGAATCTGGCCCGGCGCGGGGCGCGGGCTACGCGCCGGATCCACAGGAGAGGAACTGCTTCTGCGCGGAGAGGGACTCCGGCGAGAGCAGATCATCATGGCCAACGGCCCCCACCCTCGCCAACCAGGCCGCATATTCGGGCCACCGGTCACTGTCTACCAGCGGCGCCGGCGCCGGCGAAAAGCCGAGGGCGGCTTGCCCACCCCACCGTTGCGCGACATCTTCCAGGCCGCATCCGCCTCTCAGAATGCAATGCTCAACCGCCTGATCCAGCCAGCCCTGCCAACGCTCGAAATCGACGCATTGCACACGGCCGTCAGCCTCCGACAAAAGGAAGCGCAGAGATCGATCAGGCTCTCCTGGCCATTGGCCCAGCGTGAACGCGAGGCGATCATCATCAGGAGCATGCTCCTCAGGCAGAAGGGCAATCACCGCTACCCGCGGCGGGATCACCAGGTGAACGGCGTCAGGATGCGCCCCATCAATGACCACCACCGTGCCAGCACCAAGCCGGAGACCAGCAGCGTCTGTTGGTGAACAGCGCTGCAGCTTCCCAGGAAACTCGCTGGACACCGCTAGCCATAACTCCTCAAGACCATCATCCCAACCATCGGCACCCAAACACCAAACAGCCCGCCGCAGGCCCAGCGATAGGGCCAAACGCAGAACCTGAAGAATCACCGATCGCTTGGACGCGATATCAGCGCCCAGAAAGTAGGCGTGACGCCTGGCGGCAGACAGCTGTACACCGACCAATCCAGAGGCCGTAGGTAGAGGCAGCCGAAAGAATGGCTCATGCCGACCACGGATCTCATCCGGAACATCCGTCCACGGGCCTGTATAGCGACGTATGCCGTGACGTAGTGAGGCGACATCGAGCGCACGATGCAAGGGCGCGCCTTCCGCTCTTGCGATCCTCTTCGCATCCTTCTTGACCTGGGCCAGGGTGGCCCCAGATGGGAACCTGAATACCGACATGGTGGATCCTTATCAGCAGAGCGATCACCTCCCCCTGCACGCATGAATCCACAGCTTGATGCTGTATATCCAGGACCTAAACCGGTCTTCGCGCATAACGCGCAAACGCTGGGGGCGCTTCGAAATAGTTCAACGCAACGTTAGCGCATCTCAGGCGCCGGAAACTCCACAACCTGGGCTTGGGGCAGCACACCGATCAGCGAGGCGAGAGCAGCTTCAGTGAAGGGCGACCCGCGACAGTCCAGCGCAATCGCCGAGCGGATCACCGAAGTATTGATGAGTCCTGCAGAACGGCGCGGGGTGCGAAGCACTCCCTGGCTATCGATCGATGGCAACTCGTGCACCCGAGCGCTCACTCGCGGCAGCAGCCCATGGTTTGCTGCCACCGCCATCAGGTGCTCATCGATCGTGAGGGTTCTTGCCTCTGGCCTGAAGATCAACTCATCGAAGGCCTGGCTTTCAGCCATCGACAAGGCCTCGCGCGCCGATGTCCCTGCTGCTATCTGAGGATGAACCTGGGCCAAAGCACGGGCGATGACCTCCTGGTACACCTCATCAGTCAGCCCATCAAACAGGCACGATGCCGCGACAACGGTGCCGTGCGGGCAACCAGCGAACACTGGGGATTGATAATCCAGCAGGAGGTTTGCACGGATACCCAGATCTGGCGAGGTCTGGTCATAAACCTGACCTCGCACAGACACCGACGTGATCGCGTCAGCAGCGCAGAGCAACAAGAAGACATCGCGCCCGGTGAGGCGCACTTCTGATCGGTACATTGTTAGAGCCGCCCGAGTTGGTACTCGACCTCAGTGGCCAGGTCAACGACGGCTTCGCCGGCGCACACCAGGGTACGCTCCGCAACGTCCTCGAACAGCGCCACCACCGCCCCCTCGGCAGATACCGCATCAGAGAGATGCAGCGCCTCGCGGATCTCCTCGGCTACCGTTTCCTGGAGGTATTCCTCCGCAGCGTCGAGCCCCATCTTCAGAGGGTTGAGGTCATTCAGTTCGCGCTGGATACGCTCTGCCTGTCGGCGCTCAGCCACCAGCTTTTCCGGGCTGACGACCATGCCCGAAACCTTCACTTGCGCAGGGCGCGGGTGAGGCTGCGGCTCTTTGAAGGAGACCTGACGCCGCATGACTTCCAGACGAAGATCCATCGGCAGCCGGAGCATGGACTGCAGCGGGTAGGCCTGGATCAAAAATGCATTGGGCTTCGCGAAGAGCTCGCTCAGCTTCTGGCTTTCGCTCTTGGGGATCATCGATGGCGATCGCATAAGTGCTCTCCTGTTGGGCTATGACAACATCTTAGCGGCGATACGCCATCAATCAAGCTGTTTCACTATCGCATATGCATTAGGATATATTCGCAACAGCGCCGGGAGCCAGAACCTGGAGCTCGTGGAAGTGACTGGAAAGCTGCTCGTCGACCCACACCTCATAAGGCTCATCGACACCAGAGGACAGCCACTCACGCCGAGGATATTCCGAAATCTCCGCATCATCGGGCACCTCCCCCTGCAAAAGGAACGGACACTGGCCGGCAACGGCCGAAGCATGATTGACCTCGGCGATCGCCTCCCGGTTGATGAAGAACCCACCGTCACCGTCCCGGACTAGCACATTCAGGAGACCCCGCAGGGCATCAAGAGCAGATGGTTCCAGCCTCGACTCCGCTTGCGCCCAAATGCCGCCGCCTTCTGGTGATGATTCGTTGAGCCTGATCAGCAGCTGCCCATATTTCGACGGCTCAACTTCACCACCGCACTCATCCGCAACAACCTGGGCCAGGCGCGCCAGAAACGATCGATGTCGCTGCTGATCCCACTCTTCGCCCATCGCCGCCGGCGAGCGAACCAACCCGACAAGGATCTCAGCAGATCCTCCTCGCCCAGCAACATCGGCTGGTCAGACATTTGAAGCTTGCGTATACCCACTCCTAACCTGCACGCAGCTGCAGCACCACCGCGGAGGTGATGGCAGCTATGGCGACATATTTGCAAAAGACGAAGAACTCTCGATATTTCTTCTCGTTATCGCGCCGATCGTAGTGATCAATCAGCGCGCTGAAGCATGCAACGCCACCCGTGAGCGCGCCGACGACACCCAGAACCACCGCCAAGCCGTCCCGCAGGTATATGCCTTCCTTGCGGCCAGGCAGATACATCTCACCGTCCAGAAAGCCATCAAGAGCCCACCATGTGAGCGCCACACCAATGACCAGGAAAATGATCCTCTCGGCCGGCGCATACTGATTTGGTACGAACACTATTCCCCCTTCTTTTCAGATAACCGGCTGTCCAAGCCCGAAAGCAAACTGATGCACTGCTGCCGCCCATCACCTGTACCGACACGCTGAAGCAGCGTGGCGTGCCGCTCGACAAACTCTCGCGTTTTATCACTCCAGTTGATCGGCAGCGCCTGCAGATGCCTCGCGTCGACCATCCAAGCTCGCCCACTCCTGCGCTGACTCACATCGAGGGCATGCTGCAGGTGCTCACGAAACTGCGCAGCACCCCAACCGTTCACCCTGCACATGTGCGACGCCGCGAACCGAAATTCGGCCTTGCTGCGCGCAGTACCGACGTGAGTCGCCAGGTGACACCAGGTACATAGCGCCTGCAACGAGGTCAGCCGTTGAATGCCAGTCACCTCGTCAAATGACCAGCGCTCGTGGCATTCCAGACGCCCGCTACGAGAACCGCAAACTTCGCATTGATGAGCCGCTCTGGCGGCCACAAAAGAGGAACAAGACCGCCATTCAAGCCCGGTCAGCTCCGCCTGCAGGTTCGACAGCCAAGCCGAAGTGGGTACGAGATCCACATAAAGGCGGCCATCACTCAAACGGCCACGAACCGGCCGCGTAGGACTCGCGGCACGCAGCTCGAAGCCATAAGGATCGTCACCACCCGTTGTCATTGAATATCGCTCGCCATCGTAGCTATCGTTATTCTATTGGAACTACTTTAAACTAATTTGCACGATCAAACAGCCTGCATGCCGATGAAGAAGAAGCTCGACCATCAAGAAGCACTTCGCATGAGCGTTTTCGCCTACCGCGAACAGCTCAAGCTACTGCGCGAGCACGAAGCTACGGCAAGCCGCGCCTCTGCACCGGACCTTAACCCGCTCGGGACGGAACCTATCGCGCACGAAGCACAGAGACGCTATGAGCAGCTGCAGCAGGAGACCTATGAGGCCCTGACTAAAGCACTCTACTGCCTCGGCATGGCCTCCGTTGAATGGATAGCGCCACGCCCAGACCTTGGGCGATTCAAGGGAGTAATCCAACCAGCGTTCGCAGCCGCCAGCACCTATCGAACCATGAATATCGACGGGATCAGCGTCCTAACCTCTGATGGCCCCTTCATCAGCGGCCTTGCAAAACGCCTGGGCATCACTTCCGCCGAGATCTATCAAGAACCGGTGAGGCGAGTTTCTGCCTTTGAGAAAGCCTTTTGGCTGATCACCGAGCGAATGAACGAGACCAACAAGGAGGCGTCTTTCCAAGACGGGAGATAGATGCTGACCAGAAGAAGCTTCATCCAACTCGCCCTATCCTCTTCCGCTGCCCTGGCCTTCCCAGGCCTCGCCGAATCGCAAGAGGCCGACTGGCGCCTAAAGGCACTGGATCGTGATCGATATCTGAGCCTGGTGCGACCAGACAGCGGTGAGCGCGTGACGGTTTGCTATTGGCGACGCAATAGCGGCTGGGACCTGGAAGGCTACCGACAGGCGTGCTGGCTGCTGCGCGACGTGAAGTACAAGCAGGCAGTAGCCATGGATACCGGCCTACTGGACACACTGTTCATCATGCAAATGTGGCTGGCCACATACGGCAAACAACATGATATCCACGTCCTCTCCGGCTACCGAACCGCTCAGCACAACGCGACTCTGGAGGGAGCTGCCAAGAACTCAATGCACCTCTACGGCCGAGCTGCTGACATCCATATGCCAGGGGTATCACCCATCCTCCTCTCGAACATGGGGAAGATGCTAGGCCTCGGCGGTGTCGGCCTTTATGCGAAAAGAGGATTCATCCACGTTGACCGCGGCTCCGTAAGGAGCTGGTCAAGCTGAGCCTGCAAATTCCCCCGCCCATAAAAAAGCCCCTCAACCGAGGGGCTAATCACAGCACAGCACCCACCTTGCAAATTACTCGTTCACCGAATCTTTCAAGGCCTTACCCGGCTTGAAACTCGGGATACGGCTGGCCGGGATGTCCATCGATTGGCCGCTCTGCGGGTTGCGCCCGGTACGGGCCGCGCGCGTCTTGACGGCGAAAGTGCCGAAGCCGACCAGGGATACGCTTTCGCCACGCTTCAGCGTGTCGGTGAGGGTATCCAGCACCGCCGCCAAGGCTCGGCCGGCCTCAGCCTTCGAGAGGCCCGCTCGATCAGCAACAGCATTGACGATATCCGATTTGGTCATGTAACCACCCTTCTGTGTTGTTTACCTGTAGAAACCTATGGATTTATTCTGCCGTAATTGCAAAGAAAAGCAAACCACAGATTTTACAAACGATTATTAAAGCGGCAAATGGCCACACCTTGGCCAAAATGTGCTTTTTTGCTATGGTTTGACTATTGCAATTCTGAATGTAGAAACATGATGCGAAAGCACACCGGATGTTCATCACCTCGCACACAGGCGAGCCTACTCACCGAGGTCCTCGATCAGGCCGGCAAACCTGCCGCTGGAATGGTTCTGCTCCATATATCGCCCGACGGCATGGATGAAATCGCCGCGCTTCGCGACCTCTTGTCCGGACGCGCAGCAACCGCATCCATACGCATGCACTCCGACGCACTGGCCGACCAGTACGGACTGATCACGCCCCCTGCGCTCCTGATCAGCCATCAAGGCATCCGAATCGAAGCGCGCCTCTGCGAGAACGGAGAGGCGGTATTCAGCCCCGAGATCAGCCACGACCAACTACTCGCCGCCACGCAGCACGACATCTCCACAGCGCTCAGCACAGAGGGACCGCATCTGTGAGAAAGGGAATCTCCGCTGCAGCCATCACCCAAGTGCTTGATGAGTGCTTCCAGCAAGAGTACGGACGGCCCGCCAACGACCGAATGAGGGAGAAGTTCGTCAACGCAATTCTCACCAGGGACGCCGTGGCACTAGAGTTCATTTCAAACGGACTCAACGAGGCCTCCAAACGTGCGTTCTGCAGAGTGACCGGCATCGCCCTACCTCCTCAACAGGGACTCACCTGGAAAGCAATCAGGGCCTGGGGCGGCATAAGCGATGAGCAAGAGCGGCTGCGAATTGCCAATGATCGACTTGAAGCGCAAATGGAACGGCTTCAAGGAAAGATGGATGTCGAACAGTCAATGGCAGCGCTGAATGGGCTCCTGGATCAAGGCTACAACCGTGTTGTACACAGTGACCGCAAGTACCTACTGGTCAACGAAGAAGGCCGCGGTTACAACCTAAGCCAGCGCGGAACCCTGCTCCCCCAGGCGCGCCATCTGCTTGAAGCAATGATCGAGGAGCGAGAGGCACGCACTGCGCTAGCAGCAAATACCGCGCCGGTGGCCACGGGAGATCACAGCGAGCTCTGCGCTGCCCCCGACTTCAGGATGTAGGAAGTGAGAGCCCCGCACACCTCCGAAATAGCCGCCTTCCACGGCACCAAGCATCGCTTCGAAACCTTTGAGGCGTCACCACGCGGTCATTTTGGCTCGGGAATCTACATGGCAGATCGCAAGGCTGCCGAGGAATATGCCGGCCCAGACGGGATCGTCATGAGCCTGTCCGTAACCCTGGCCAGGCCCTATCACTACGCAGCGACATTTGATCACGATCTGGATTTTGACTCTGCAGCGGTAGACCTTGTGCGCCAGGTGCTCCCTGACCAGGCTGACGCACTGATCAGCGCATCTATGCATTCTGACGGATTGCTAGACGACAGCATCCAGATCGCTCTGCAGGTACTCGGATTCGACGGACTCATCGTCACGTACGAGGATGGCTCGCAAGAGATCATCGCGTACAGCCCGCATCAAATTAAGGTGCTGCACTCGACCGGTGAGCCGCACAGCTCACCTCACATCGAAGCCTCAGGCGCCATGTCCAGGTGATACTCGGCGACAGGTTGCGGTGCACGCGCCATCTCCAGGAGGTGCTCAAAAGTAACCGGTGCCGACCTCAACTGACGGCCGTCAACCTCAATTACCAGCGAGAATAGACGCTCCTCCGCCTTCACCACTCCCTCGACTCCAACCAGGGCGACCTCGCCAGACTCGAAGGTTGCACGAGCAACCGCCCCTTGCGGGCACTCAATGGCCACCCCTTCCCAGTCAGTCTGCAACAGCCGCGGGCGATCGCCAAAATTCATCCAGTGGCCACCCCCAATGAGCCAACACACTCCGGCGGTGTTTGCCTCAACAAGGCACTCGCGGCCGCCGTCGAAGTTGAACACCATCGAATGCGCATGCGGCTCATCTGAATAATCCATGACGGCCAGATTGACGACATCTCGATTCTGGACAACCTCACGAGCGGCGGCCTCAATGGCTTCCTCAGGAGTCCCTGGCTCGGCCATAAGGGTCACATTCACACCCATCGGGCCGGCCAGCTCGCTCCAGTAGGGAATGCCCTCGGCAATCTCGCGACCTGCCCCTCTGGCCCACCGCATCGCGTCGATCAGCGTCGAAGCATTGTGAAAGTCGGCGAAGGTTTTTCGGATGCTCATGGCAGGACCTCTGAAAAATGCTGTTATCCTTTGACCATTCTACATTATGACGCTTGTTATTCCATCGTAATTGCGTGCGAATACTTGCAGGGAGATTTTCAGTAAGGAGAACGACATGCGACCTACCGACACCCCACCAAACATCAACTACGGCGCCCGCATCACACCAGGAGCTCCAGAAACGCTGCAGGCGCAGCGGATAGAGATCGAAGGCGTCAAGCGCGTGCACACGCCTGGCCACGGCTGGGGGATTGAAGTCAACAACGAGACGCCTGAGTTTTTCTCAGCCTACTTGCGGTCCAAAGAGACCGGACTCGCCATCTGTGTCGGCGACTTCGAGCACTATCGCGAGGCGCATGAGCACGCTGACGAGACTAAATACTGGGCTGGCGAGAAGGGAGTCACGCTAGAAATCAGCGATGGCTACTTAAAGCACCTGAAGGGTAGTTTCGACGGTTCCATCAGACACCGCGCACTGGCGATGGCCACCGCCAATTACTATTCGATCGACACCCCCGACACCGAGACACTCTACGCCGCCTACCAATGCCATCTCTCGGCCGGCGATTCAGATGAGCTGCCGCAATGGCTTCAGCTGTGCTCGGCCCACGAGGATGCGTCCCTGGAGGCGATCCATGAAATGATTGAGGCTGACGCCGACTTCATTGAGGAACATCTTCAGGCCGTTACAGCCCAGGCCATTCACCAGCTGCGCCTCGAAGGACATGCGATCGTTCGCTTCCAGCCCAGCGAGCTTCATGGTGTTGAACCGCGCTTGCTGCAGAACAGGCTTGTCGAGCTCGGCAACCAGGCGATCGAAGACCTGCGCGAGGACAGCCCGGACACTCAGCTGGATGACGCTGGAGGGGCACCTACCTACCGTTGAGACACAAAAAAGCCCGGCACTGCCGGGCTCTTCATTGCGGGCAACTCACTTGCAGAGCTGCTTGACCTCAAGCCGCCCACAGGCATTGTTCGCTGCCACAGGCTTCCAACCCGCCCCGCCAACGCGCACCCAAAGTTGCGGGGTGAATGTTGTAGGCGTGTCGGTTGCACTCACATAAAACCCCTGCAGGTTATTCGCGGTTCCGCTGTCGCACACCGAGACAGGCGTCGCGTAGACCTCCAGCACTGCGGGAGCCGTACACACCTTTTTGGTGATGGCCACGCCAGTATTGCTGATCTGGAAATCGATATCGGCACCGCCAGCCATCAAAAGCACAGGCGGGGTCGAAACGGTGTCATTGGTCATGTTCGGCGTCGTGCCAACATCGTAGCGTGAAAACGGGCTCCCGCCCGCGCCGCCATTGAGATTGATACTGCCCGAATAAAAGCCTGCCGACCCCGCATCATTCCACTGCCAATCGAGGTCAGCGGCAAAGGCCAAGGCCGGCGTAGAAAGCGCAAGTGCGACAAGCGCGAATACAGTTCGTAGCATCGACATGTCGTCCCCCTATTGATGTAATTTCAGATACATGTTCCTAGTCTACGCCCAAACGGCGCCGGCGTCAGTCGCGATCACCGGAAGCGCGCAGGAAAACCCATTCGCCGTGCATCCACCTCGCTGGCCCTGGCCTGAAACCACTCCATCTCGCGCGCATGAACGCCCTCGACCTGTACCTGCAGATCGCTGCAGGATGCAGCACCTGGCATCTCGGCCAGCGTCTTCAATAGGCGCACACCAACATCCAGCGCATCCTGAGCGTGGATCCGCTCATGCCGCGCCACGCCATCGGCATACTCCTTCCAAAGAGCCATCTCCTCAGGAGCCAAGCGAGACCGGACCAACTCCGGCAAGACCACAACGAGATCGAGCACCAGATCAAACCCGTGGATCGTGCACAACCTGTCCTGCTCCAGTACCTGGTACGTCCAATTCCATCCTGCCCGGGTCAGCCCATATGCAATCGAGCCGTGAACATCAAGGGGGGAGCGCCTGAGGGAGGCCATCACCGAAGTCCAGCTGTCTCCGCTGACCGGGTAGGTCTTAAAGGACTGGGTAACAAGGAGTCGCATCCCATCGCCAACGGGGATCGAATAGGCCGGGGCACTTCCCCGATCCAAGAGGCGATCGCCAAGCTGTTCAATGAGTTGATCATCCTGGCCGGCGGATAACGATGCAGAAAAGAGGCAGAGGGCCGCGAACGCCAACTGCCTCGTGAAATCTAGCCTCACAGAACCGTTCCGCGCGCCGCCACGGCCCGAGAGGTTTCGGGCAACTGTGCAATGGTCTCCCGGGCGATCGCATCGAACTCCCTGGTAAGCCAACCCGGAGTGCTCTCGGCGATCGCTTCGGAGGTGTTGGAGCCATAGACCTGCAGGCCAGCGTCGACTGCATCGACGGCACCGGCGGGGAGACGCCCGCCAAGACGCGAGATCTCGTGCGCTGCAACGCGCGCGCTTCCACCAAGCGCTTTGGCGATGTTGCCGGCAACCGGAACCATACCAATGGCCGCCGATGCATAGTCGTAGCCATTCATATCCGAACCATCCAGGTTCTTGCCAGACAGGATCATCCCCAGGCTCACCACATTACCCAGAACAGGGACGCTGGTTACCAGATCCTGGGTTACCTTCGACTTGAAGAGCCCCTTTGCAAAGCCCAGCAGATTGCTGTTGGGGTTGGCGAAAGCCTGGAATGCCTTATCCGCCGCAAACCCCCGCAGATCCTCAAACAGCGCTTGGCGAATCGCACTGTCACCAGAGCTCTTCACCACCTCGACGGCATTGGCCATCTTGTCCAGAGCCCAGTTGGATAGACCTACCGGCTGAGTGTTCGACCTGGCATTGGCGACGTACTGACCGGGAGCCATCGTGAACACCTTTCCGGACAGGTTCGTTACCTGGATCTTGCCCGCGAGCTGGCCTGTTGAGATCGTCTGGGCGGCAACGCCGGGAGCCAGCAAGCTGTATTGATCCAGGGCATCTGGCGTAGTTCGAACCTGCTGTTCGGATGGTGCGGATGCCCAGCTATTCAGGTTGGAAGCCAGAGCAGCGGGATTACCCAGCACCTGAGGGTTGGTGAGCAACTTGGGGATGTCGATAAAGCCTTGGGCACTTCTCATCAGATCGGAACCGCCGGCCTGAGTCATGGCTTGGCGGCCGAGCGTGCTACTGATGGCGTTAACAGCGCCACCAATACCCTGCCCTTGCATGCTGGCTCCAAAGCCTGGCAGGGCGGTCTCTACCAATGAAGTACCCAGCTGCTGTACAGCAAGCTTCTGTGGCGGCAAACCCGCCTGAAACAGCATCTGCTTCTGTTTATCGGAGAGCGCCTTGGACAGGTTCGGATTAAGCAGGCCATCGTTCAGCCCTTGGAGCGTCCATATGGCAATCTGCAAATCACCCTGCTCACCTTGATAGCGCTTTGTCGGGGTCGGCTCCCCCAGCCGGTTCTGCTGGATGAGGTTACGGTAGATGGTCTTGTACTCAGGCGACCAAACAGCATCAGGGGTGATCAACTGCATCGCCTCGCCAGCGTAAGGACGATCAGGGCCAGCCTTCAGGCAATAGCCGTTGAAGCTCAGGTAGGCTGTCTGCCCCGGCTGAATCTGGTAGGAGGACTGGATCCGCTGAGGCTTCATGCCTTGTGATGAACGGACGGAACCGGACTCAATCAGGTCGACGTACTGCAGCAGCTCTGTCAGCGAGGTGGAAAGCTCAATGAACTGTTCACGGGTGTAGTTCGTGCCAGCCAATTCGACAGCGTTGCGGGCACTATTGAAACGGGCGAGGCGGCGCTGATACTCCGGCTGGGAATAGCCGACTTTGCCGGTGGCCACGCTCTGGGAGATCGATCGCGCAATGCGTGCCTCAGTTTGTTGGGCGTCAGACAAAGCCCCCTTGTGATCCGGGCTGGTCGGCAACAAACCGCCAAGCCCGCCGGACACCTGCCCCATGGACGCGCAGCCCACCAGCTGCAGGGCCATCAGCGTCATAGCCACCCCTTTCCGTACTGCGCCGTTCAGCATCTTCATTCCTGACTGCTCCTGGTGTCGATCACTGCCCATCCCCGTGGGCGGCGCGATTGTCGGCGCTTTCTCAGTAGCCGGCAACCGCAAGCGATGTTATATTTCCATATACACGCTAGCAAACAACCGAGCCGACCGCAATATGTCCGCGAACCCGCCGCCGCTCATTCAGCTGATCATCGGGATTGAACCCGAAGATCTTGGCGCCCCGCGCTTCAAACGGTTCTGGTCAAACCGCACAGGCTTTGTTGAGCGCCCATGCGATGCATCGGCGTTTCTCGAAGAGTCAGCCGCGGTATACAGAGCCAAAAGGCTCCGCCAGATGGGCGTAAAGGCTTTCATCGTCAGGGAAGCTTCGGCGCCCTGGCTTTTCACTCCGCTCCGCCAAACAAACAATCCCGAGGACTCACTATGAAGAAAATCCTGATGGCTGCGCTGTTGAGCACCGCAGCAAGCGCCCACCTGGCGCAGGCCGCCGAACCCGCTTGCGGAACCGCCAGCGAGTACAGCTGGCTAACCGCGGCGCTGAGCGCAAGCACCGGCCAGGCCAGCGAGGTCACCACCGTCGCACCGGCCGGGGAACTTGACCTGTGCGAAATCCGGCTGGATAGCGGAACGATCGTGTACAGCCGCCCAGGCACCCAGGCCATCCTGCTCGGCCGACTCTTCTCTGTCGACGGAACGGAGATTACCGACAAGACCCAGGTATCCATGGATCGGGCGAACCTAGAGCAGCTCGGCAAGATCCAGCCCAACGACTACATCACTTATGCCACTGCCGAGCCGGCCAAGAGCTACATCTACGTCATGACTGACGTGGACTGCACCTACTGCCAGAAGCTTCATACCGAGGTCAGCAAACTGAATGCCGCCGGCATTGAAGTTCGCTATCTGCCTTTCGTCCGCGGCGGCCGGCAAGGCAGCGCCTGGAACACGATGAGCAATATCTGGTGCTCCACCGGGGACCGGAAGAAATCGCTCGATGAGGCTATTGCAGGCAAGAAGCTGGAAAAAGCTGAGTGCGGTGAAAAGATCCTGGATCGCTATCAGGTCTTCGGTCGCGACGTTCAGCTACAAGGCACTCCACACATCCTCTTTGCCGACGGGACCTCTCAATCCGGCAGCTCTGACGATCTGATCGAGAAAGCACTGAAAGCAGCAAGCCGAAGTGAACCCCATGCGCAGGCCCATTGATCAAAGATCGCTTTCGCTCCTGATGAAGCGCCCCGGGGCAATGAGTCGCTTTCTGGCCACGGGGACGCTTCCCTCCGTGGCCAAGCCATCATCCCCACTGATCACGCTTCTCGAAAGCCTGAGTCCCCGCGAACGATCCCGCATCGTGGGGCTGAAGGTGGGTCCGGCGCTCGGCTACAACGGCTCACGTCAGTTCCACACAGCTCACCAGGCGCTGAGCTGGCTGATACCAGCGAACCTCTCGACCATGCCAGCCAGTCAATCCTGGCAGGATCGACGATTCACGAGGAGGCTGACCATAGGCGATCTGCAGGGCTGCGCAAACGTACCTGCAGACATCGTTCGAACTTGGTGGCAGAGACACCCTGGCCTGCGCCAGGACGATCACGCCCAGGACACACCTCCTCCACCCCAGGCACCTGAGCCGAGTTGATTCCAAGCCAAAAGAAAAGGCCCCGAGGGGCCTTTTCTTGCGTCTGCCGATGGATGCTACGCCGCCGCGGCCTCTGGGGGGATCACAACCCAACGCCAATCATTCTTGGTTTCACCCGATGTCTTCATCTGTACCAGCATGGATCTCTTCGGCTTAACCCACTTCAGCGCGTCCTCGGATACGCGCATCTTCGTCGCCGAGCTACGCCAGTACATCTCGTCGATGCCGAGAATCACCTTGGTCGCCACTGACGCAATGAAGTCATCCGGGAAGTGCGTGGGCGATTGACTGGCGCACACCATCGCAACGCCAAACTTCCTGGCCTCCTTCGCGATCGTGTTGATGATGTTGTCGGGGTCATCGTCCGCGTAGATGTGGGCCTCGTCGATGATGAGCACGTCGTGGATGTACTTAGTCTCGCCTCGCTGAACAGCCTGGAGAAACAACTCCTCCAGGCGGAACAGGACAAACAGTTTCCGCTCTTCCATGGACAGCGGCTTGATGTTGTAGCGCCAGACATTCGCGTTCGGGTCAAAAGGAGGCGGCTCAGCCTTGAAGATCCCGATGCTGTCGAGATTCTCCAGGCGATCGACGACCGACTTCAGCACGTCCGTGCTGTCGTACTTCATCACGCAATCCAGCTCGCGCCCGGTCACGATTGACTCGGCGTACTCGCTGAAAGTCTCGATCGCCTTGGCCTTCGCCTTTTCAAGGTCAGCCTTCAGCTTTTCATCTTCGAAGGCCTTCTCACCGCGGCGAAGGGCCTCAAGCAGCTTGCGCTGATAAGCCGCTGCTGCGCGGTTAGCAACCTCCAGGTTGGTGATCGCCTTCATCCCGGTGCCGAGGAACAGCTGCTGCAGGACGTTGCGAGCCATCCTGAGCACGTCCGTGATCGAGGGATGAACCCTGTCGGTCATCTTCGGAGGCCAGCGAGTGATAGCTCCGGTGTATTCACCAGACGGGATGAACCATGACTTGGCTGTGCCGTCCCAACGAGCACCGAGGGCTTTCGCCTCATCCTTCTCATCGATCGGCACATCAATGTAGAAGCGATTATCCCCACCCTCAGAGACCAGCTGCTTAGCGTCATCCTTGATCGTCCAGGTGGTGGGATCATCCTGGTTGAAGCCGTGCTTGGCATACACATCGTGAAGGATATTGCGCAGCGCCGCCTCTTGCTTCGGGCCAAGCGTTCGCATGACGCGATTCACCGTCGAGACGAACCCTTGCACGCGCTTGCGGATGCCCCCGAAATGGGGGTCGGGATTGACCCTCAACGGGTTCAGGCCCCACTTGGTCTGCTCGCTGAACAGAACCGTCGATGCGTCAGCAATATCGATATCGCCATGGACATCGAAGACATAGAACTTTGGGATCGGCTCACCGGCCTGCTCAGCCGAACGCGACATCTGCCGCACCATCTTTTTCAGCTGGAACGTCTTGCCAGCACCGGACATGCCCACCAGCAGAGTGTGCCCATTCACCGCAAGCAACGTATCCAGCGACACCTCCACCTGCTGGGAAGGTTTTCTGCTCAACGCGCCGGCATCTAAGCCCCAATTCACTTTCATCGGTCACCCCTTGAGATAAAAAAATGCCCGCCGGGGGAAAGGCAGGCACAAGGGCGCACTTGGTAATGGATGGGTGAACCCCGGGAACGCGGCGGGGAGGGTCTGCGTCACATCCAGAGACAACCACACACCAAGAACACTACACAGACCTTATACTATTGCAATGCGTAAAGCAAACATATGAAAGCGAATTGCGGCAATCAGAAACCAAAGTTGAATTCACCTCCGGCCGCTTGTTTGGGGGTCTCCTGCGCGATCGGAAGATCATCGTCAAAGCCCGGCACCTGACCATCCAATCCGTCGACAACCTGGTCATTCCCGGCGCTCAAGGTGTCGAACCCTTCAACCTCATCGACGCCCCCATAAATCAGCTCGGGGTCGCCAAAACCAGGCATGTCATCAAGATCATCCGCGGTCAAAGGTTGAGGCGCGTCCAGCGAGTCAGGGGCAGCCTCCTGGGCTGCAGTGGGAAGAACAGCAGAGGACGTGAGGGGGCTTTCAACATCTGCGCGCTCAAAGACCTGCCGCAACTCCTCTGTAGCGCTCAGGGCCTCAGGCACAGGCTCAGCATTGATCGCGGCCTCGTGGCCGCCGGCGCTCGCAGAGGCAGCAACGGCAGAGTTCAGGGAAACCTCCAGCGGAGCACTGTCGAAGCGAGGATTTGCTTCCAGCCACGAATGCACCTCCTCACGAGAGGCGGCCAGCCTTTCCATCTCACCCTGCATTTCCACCATGCGCTGCTGCAAAGCCTCGATCATCTCGGCCGTACGCTCGACATCCTTTTCGACATCGCCGCGGCGGGCATCAATGGCCGACAGCCGAAGCTCCGCCAGGGCAACATTCTGGTTGTGCTGTAGCGCTTCGACCAGCTTGGACACCGCATCGACGGCGATATCGGATCGATCACGCAGATTGCGTGGCTGCTTACTCACGGAAGCCTCCTTCAGCTGAAGTCAAAGTCATAGATCGGGGCCAACTCAGGCTCAGGCTCCACCGGCATCTCCAGCGCTGCAGGCGGCGCTGGAAGCTCGTACCCTGGAAGAGGCCGACCCACCTTGATCGAGTAGTCGTGCAAGGACTCCACCACCGGATGGTTACCCTCGCCATAGAACCAGGTGCGCGCTGCGCGAATAGCCTCAGGCTCCAACTCCTCAAGGAACCGGCTGGTGATCCCGTTGGCCTCTTCGCGGCCTCTTGATTCCTTGGGATTGACCGGGATCTTCCAGCGATTGGCGAGCTCCAGGTCATTGGGGGCCACAAGAATCACCCGCTCCTTCCCACGGGTAATCCCGACGTACGCAAGACGGCGCTCGGCCTCCATGTCGGCAGGGCGATCAGGCAGCTGGTGAGGGAATTGACCTTCGACCATGCCCGGGATGATCACCAGCGGCCACTCAAGCCCCTTGGATTTGTGGATGGACGTGATCAACAGCGGGTCACGCATGGTTTCCGGCTGCTCCTGCTGCTCCATGCGCTCGGAGAATGCATCGAGCATCGCCTCGACGTTCTCGTAGCGGGAAACCTCTCGCGCCATCAGGTTGATGACGTTCAACCGATCCGCTTGCTTCAGCGGGTCAGTGATCTGACGCTGCACATCCGCACGCCAATCGAGATCGTTCCAGATCATGGCTGCGAGGTCGGCCATCGAGCGCCCAGGCTCGGCCAGGCGTTCCAGTACAGTCGCCCGCCGACGCAGGCTGGACAGCTGGCCAGGGCGAAGCCCATCGGATTCATTCGCCGAACGCAGAAGCTTCGGGATTTCGCTCAACTCTCCGCCGGCGAGCTCCTTCGATACCTTCTGGATGTACTTACGAGGGAGGAACATCCCTGGGGCCCCGAGAACTGAGGCAATCATCTCCTCCCGCCCTTCCTCTCCGCAGGCCTCGAACATCTCCGCATCGCTCATCACGGCGTACGCGTTGATTGCCTTCACCTCCGGCATCGACATGATGCCGCGCCCCTCAATGACATAGGGGATCCGCTCACGGATCAGGTGCATCTCCAGCGGCGCCGCCAACTCGTAGGTTCGCACGAGGATCGCGGCCTCACGCATATGGCGCCCTTCGTCCTTCCACTCCTTGAGGTCCTGCATGATCGCCTGGGGCCAGTACCGATCCCCCGTGCGAGACGAAGCCATGCGCATCTGAACCGTCGATTTCGGCGTGGCCTCATGGGACACGCAGAGCTTCATGGGGCGGTCGGCGTTGTTACGGATGAGGCTGTTGGCTGCAACAGCCACTTCGTGGCCGTAGCGGAACGTGAGACTGAGCTGATAACGGGTGACGTTACCAGCGCCGAGGCGCTCTTCCAGTCCGCTCATCATGTAGGCCAGGTTCGCACCGCGCCAACCGTAAATGCACTGATCTTCATCGCCCACCACGAAGAGGCGGCCGCGGGTTCCGAGCAGGGTCAAAATCACCAGCTGCTGAGCATCGTCCACGTCCTGGTATTCGTCGACGATGATGTGAGCAAATTCGTTCGCCGCCCATTGCCTGGCCTCGGCCGAATTCTGAAAGAGGCAAGCGAGGTCGTAGATGAGGTCATCGAAGGTCCGCAATCCCTCTTCACGACGAACGTTTTCGTGAATGAGCATTGCACGAGCCACTTCCTCGTCACCTTCGGCGAACTCCAGCAGCACCTCGTGGTTGTCGATTTGCTCCAGGGGAACCATGCTCGCCTTGGCCAGGGTGAGCGCCTGGCGCAGGGCTCCAACCTTCAATTCGTCCACGTCGACGGCGTTCTCATCGCCACCAGCCAGGGCTCGCCGAGCGAGCGCGGCGGCTTTCCAGTCCTCTGCGACCAGTTGGCGCGCAGGGAGAAGCCCCTCCTCCTCGGCGACCTGCAGCACTTCCTTACAGAAGGAATGGATCGTGCGGAACTTCAGCTTGTTCGCCCCAGAAACCGGGAGGGCAGCCAGGCGCGCGTTCACTTCGCGAGCTGCATCGACGTTGAAGGCGAGCCCCAGAACCTCGTCCGCCTTCACGCCTCGCGACAGCAGGACACCACAGTAACCGATGACCATCTTGGTTTTACCAGAGCCTGGCGCAGCCGATACCAGGGCATGCCCTTGGCTATGCGTGGCGGCCTGAACTTGTTCGTCAGAAAAACCTGCCAGCCAAGGGTGCTCTTGCCTGGGTTCGCTCATGACGGTCTCTCCCTGTTGATGTATTCTTTTGTATATGCCATAGTAAAATTATAGCACGAATGACTTTCGACGGATAGATCATGCCACACATTGACGTAGCGGTTTTCTGTCCGCTCGACCAGACCTTCACCTATGAGTGGCCCGACTCGCTTGGGGAAATGCCATCACCCGGCTGCCGAGTGAAGGTGCCATTTGGCAAGCGAACGGTAACCGGCTTGGTTGTAAGGCCATCTCTCGCTGCCCACAGTGAAGAGGCCGCCAAGAAGATTCGCGCTGTAGAAGAGCTCATCGATCGCGAGCCACTCTGGGATTCGCAGAGTTGGGCGACCTGGCTGTGGATGGCGGACTATTATCAGCACCCTATCGGAGATGCTCTCGCCACAACGCTTCCTGCAGGCCTGGCGAAGGGTGGTCAACCTGAGCCGGCGAAAGGGCGCCTGCTTGATATGTCTGGTGATACCCGCTACGCCGCCGGCGATCTCGCCGCAGCGACTACCTCCAGCCAGAAAGCCGTAATGCGCGCGGCCGCAGCGCACGCGGATGGTGTGACTCGCCTGGCCCTGATCGAGGAGACCGAAGCTCCTCGCGTTGTGGATCTACTCATCCGCACCGGTGCCCTTCACCCGGTGAGAGGCGGCCATAAAAGGCACGCCCTGAACGCCGCCCAGAGCGAAGCCGCCGTCCAGATCAAGGACGCCCTAAACGGATTCTCCGTGACCCTCCTGGATGGGGTAACCGGTTCCGGAAAGACCGAGGTCTACATGGAGGCCATTGAGGAGGTGATCGCCCAGGGGAAGCAGGTTCTCTACCTGGTGCCCGAGATCGGCCTGACACCACAAACCTGCGGGCGCCTCGAACAGCGATTCGAGGTATGCGTGTTGCACTCGAAACTGTCCGAGAAAGATCGTCTCCTGGCGTGGGAGCTGGCCAGGACCGGAGCGGTATCGATCATTGTCGGAACACGGTCTGCCCTGTTCACCCCGATGCCGAACCTTGGCCTCATCGTGATTGATGAAGAGCACGACTCATCTTTCAAGCAGGACACGCACCTGCGCTATCACGCCCGGGATGTCGCGATCTACCTGGCAAACAAAAGAGGCGTCCCCGTTGTACTGGGCTCAGCCACTCCATCAGCGGAAAGCTATCGAAACGCCGTAGCTGGTCGCTACCGACACCTGCAGCTTACAGAGCGCGCTACTGGCGCTCAGATGCCGAAGATGGAAGTTATCGACGCCAAGAGCCTTCCCCACCCAGACGGGATCTCCCAGCCCGCATTGCATGCAATTCGCCGCACCTTGGCCGCCAGCGGCCAGGCCCTGGTCTATTTGCCGCGCCGCGGCTTTTCGCACGCTCTGTTCTGCACCACCTGCGGATGGGCCTCGGAATGCCCGAACTGCAGCGCTCGGATGGTCTTCCATCGCGGGAGAGGAAAGCTGATCTGCCATCACTGCACCGAAAGCAGCCACCAGCCAGGCGCATGCCCCAAGTGCCTCGCCGAAGTGATCCCCCTCGGTGCAGGCACCGAGCGCGCAGAGGCGGCACTGGCTGAGGCGCTGGGTGAAGACTACGTGCTGCGCCTGGACACCGATGTGCTCTCCTCAACCACGGCGATGCACGAAGCCTTTACCCGCATTCGCAAGGGCGATCCACTCTGCATTGTCGGGACGCAACTCCTGGCCAAGGGGCACGACTTCCCGAACGTCACCCTGGTGGTGGTTACCGGAACCGACTCAGCCCTGTTCTCGGCGGATGCCAGAGCTTCGGAGCGCGTCATTCAGCAGATCACCCAGGTAGCTGGCCGGAGCGGTCGGTCCAAGCCGGGGCGGGTGTTGATCCAGACCTCACAGGCGGAAAACCCTGTCATCCAGCAGCTGATCAATGAGGGCTACCACGCAACGCTGGCGGGCCTGGTGAAGGCGTACGAGGAGACCATGCTCCCGCCAGTCTGCGCACATGCGCTGCTGACGGTGGAAACAACGGACAGGGATGAAGGCAGGCTGTTGCTGGAACAGGTGATCGACCGAATCGACGATCCTGCACTGGTCGGCCCGTTCCCGGCGATCATGGAGCGCCGCGCCGGATCACACCGTTATCAAGCAGTGGTTCTGGCAGAGTCTCGCAAGGAAAGGCACACGCTGTTGAAGCGCATGCGGCACGAGTGGAAGACGCTGGGGACGAGATACCCGCTCATGATCGATGTGGACCCGGGGCAGCTCAGTTGAGGATGATATATCCTTGATCCTCCAACTTAGCACTGCTGTTTGTAAGGAGATTCAACCATGCATGGCGTCGTATACGATCCGCCGGCCGCCGGCCTCCCCTATCTCGCTGTCGTTCTTCATGACGGTGAGGTGGTGGTCGCCCGAGCCGTATCTTCCGTCGAGACAGGCGAAGCACTGATCGCGAAGGTCTTCAATGATTTCGCAATAGCGAAGCAGAAAGGCGAGGTTTGACGCCTAGAAGTATTGCGCCTGCTCAGGATCTGCAGGCGCGATCTACCCTCGGGCCATGGAATCGATCGGTGCGCACGCACTGAAGAGCTCTGGCCGGTGGATGTAGTACCCCTGAAAGGCATCCACGCCACACCCGATCAGGTACTCCATGTGCCCCTTGGTCTCAATGCATTCGGCAATGACCTTCATACCGCGACTCTTTGCGAGCTTCACGACCGCAACCAGAACATCTCGGGGAGCTTGCTCGCCGCAAACACTCCGGCTGAGTTTCACCGCCTGCCAGGGTAGGTCGATCATTCCAAGCGATGCGGCGCCCTCGCCGAAATCATCCAGGTAGACAGCTACACCGGCACCGGCCAGCATCTCTACAGTTCGGCGCACCTGCGCGAGATTCTGCACCTCGGCCGTTTCAGTGATCTCGATGGCAATGTTGTGGCGCCCCCGAAGTACGGAGACAGCCTCCAGCATCGCACCGGAATCACAGGCAGTCAGGCTGGAGAAATTCACGGTGTGCACAGGAGCATCTTCTGGCACGGCCTTGACTGCCATCCTGAGCAGCATCAGATCGTAATCGCGGACCAGACCGAGCTGCTCGATCATCATCATCGCGGCCCCGACCGATTCACCGCCGATACGGGAGAGAATCTCGTAATGGCTTCTGCCGTCGAGATAGCGGATGCGCTGGCGGTACAGTTCGACCAGATGCTCAAGCGTGCCGCCGGTGATGAACTGGTCGATCAGATCGGTAGCCTCCCAGTCATCCTTCACTGAATCCACCACTTGGAGGCGCCGGCCGGCCAGCTTTGCCTGCCGGCATGCACCTTCCGCCCGGTCGATTGCATGCGAGAGCTCCTGGCAAGACGCCAGGCCGAACACCGCGTCAATGCGGATCGGCTTCGAGAGTGCCGCACCCACATTTTCTCGAAGCTTCAGGCGGATCTCATTGAATTGCCGCTCCATCAGCTGTGGGTCGCGACGCTCGCATACCCCCAACCAAACATCGCCTGAGATGTGAAACCAGTGATGCCGGCCATCGTCCCTGAGTGTGGCACCGACAACCTGAAGTATCAGGTCTCCACCCTCAGGCCCGAGCAGCTTGTTGAGCAAGCGGAAATTCGACAGGTCGATACAGGCCACACTCCAGCCGCGAAGGCTTTCCGGAGCGCGGCGCCGGAAGTCGACAAGCGCAGCACGGCCGCCACTGCCAGGCATCGAGAACGCCGGTAGCCATAGATTTGCCATGCTGTTCATGTCTAGCCTCCTACTCCCTTCCGCGGAGAAGCTTCTTCGTGATTGAGCTGAGATCGTCCATCGACAAGTAGCGAATCTTCAGATAGCCGCCCTTCTGGCCCTTCTTCGCTTTTTCGAGCAACGCCTCGTGACCCAGCTTTTCGCTGACCGCCTGCAACCACCGGCGCTCATCGGGATCCTCACGCTCGGCCGCGACTGTCGCGCGCCCTGGGCGCTTGGCAGCCTTGGCAAGCGCCTCGATCTGGCGATAGCCAAGCCCTTCTTCCGCAGCTTGGCGTGCAATACGCACTGCGTCGGCCGCAGAGAGCCCGTAGAGACAGCGCACCTTGGACTCGGTTAAACGCCCCTCTCCGAGGAGCTCCTGCACAGCCAGGGGCAAGGTAAACAGGCGCAGGTGGTTGGTGATGACCTCGCGACTTGCACCGAGCATCTGGCCGAGCGCTTCATGGGTGAGTTCGAACTCCTCAATGGCCATCTGATAGGCCTTGGCACGCTCAACGCTGTTCAGGTCCTTACGCTGGTCGTTCTCCACAAGCGCAGCCTGCAGGGCCTGCAGATCCGTGTAGTTGCGAACCAGGCAAGGGACGCGATCCATCGAGACCAGCTGCGCGGAGCGCCACCGGCGCTCACCAGCGACGATCTCGTACAGATCTCCGGCACCAGGCTTCGGCCGCACGACGATCGGCTCGATGATCCCGATGCCGTTCTCCAGAAAGCTCTGACCGAGTTCCAGAAGACTCTGGCGATCAAAATTGGAACGAGGCTGATAGCGCCCGGGCACCAACTGCTCAGGGCTCAGAATTTTCAAGCCAAACGCCGATTCCTCGGTGGCCTTGGATGCCTCTTCTGCTTGACTTGAAGTCATCCTTCAACCTCAATTAGAACTTGGATCGACTTTACCATTATAATCTCGGTAACAAAACACACGCTAACTGGAGATACCATGAAGAAGCTCCTTCTGATCATCGCCGTAACGGCACTGACGCAGCCGGCGCTGGCGAGCAGCTGGAACGTTTCTGGCCTGTTCGACGCTGTGACTCCGACAGCCAATACGACGGTAGCGACCACGAACAGCAACGCGCTGCCGCCAATGCAGACCACTTACAGCACGCCGGGCTTCAATCCAGACTCGCAGGTAACGCGTACCTACAAGACCCAGCCGACCGCCAGTGGTGGCATGCCTGTATGCCCAAACCGCAATGCTGCTTCGCAGCAAAGCGCTAGCGGTTACCAGATGCAACGAGTTTCGAGGGCCTACTGATATGCCACTCCCCCTCATACCGCTCCTGGCAGGACAAGCTATTCGTGTCCTGGGCCCGCAAGCCATAAGGCATATAGCCGCAAAAGAAGCTTTTGGTCTGGCTGAAAGCGCACTGGCCAAGCGCGCTATGCCGCTGCTTGGAGAGGCGCTCACCAAAGGCGAGAACTTCATCCCTGGAACCGGCACCATCGGCAAGGTTCTGGGAAGCACCCCCGGCGCGCTCGGCCAGCTGCTGGGCAAGGCCGACATCATCAGCGATGTCGCGGGCAAAGCCCTTACCGAAATCGGGCCGAAGATTGCTGGCATGGCCATCCCCGGCCTGGGCGCCGCCCTGCAGGCGGTCGACCTGACCAAGAAGGCAGCAGACGCGTTCGGTAGCAACCAGAATGCAGGGCAGTTCCTCTCGACGATGAGCAAGCTCGATCTGCCAAGCATGCTCAGTGCCGGCGAAGCGCTCGGGTCCAAGCTGCTGCCCCAGTTGGTGCAGGCGATCAGCGAACTTCTGAAAAGCGCCACGACCTATCTCGATCGGGCCCAGGAGAGCCTGGCACCCAATGATATGGCCCCCCGCTGATGTCCGCGGGGCTGTCCTACTCTCCTCATTGGAGCCCGAACTATCTGGTCGTGCCCCACGCGCGGTTAGACGACCGCGCAAGGGCAGCGTTGCCGCACCTCCCGATGATGGGTCGTTACTTCTCCGACGAACAGTGGGCAGCCTGCCCACTGAGCCCCGCCGCACACGATATGCGCACCTGGACCATGATCAGCGAACCGGCCTGGGTGGCCCGTAACGCTCTGCGCATGCTCGGGCAGAAAGCACGAGAGGTTGCAGAGCGGGAGTTCATCTCTGACCTATCCCGCGATCAAGACGCCATCCTTCTCAGCCAGAAGACGCTCTCCCGTAGCGGGCCCGAGGCCCTATGGGCCCTTGCCCTCACTGTCATCGCGCGGGCAGCATCGTCGAAGGGATACACCATCCTCGACCATGCGCTCGAACACGCCCCGAAGGACGCACCAGAGCTTGGCAGTTGGAGCAACTACGCAGCCCTGTTCGGCGAAATGTCGACCCTGGCAGCCGCCTCGAACGGCAACCTCCTCGGCCTGTTTCAACGCCTGAAGAAAGCCTCGATGCCTCAGCAGGTACTAGCCAGGCTGTTGATCGACATCCAGACGAAGCTGGATAACTCGCACCAGGCCCATGAGATTATTCAATCGGCCGGCCTCGCCTCCTTTCGATGGGTGTGGACCGCTCCAGGATCGGCGCCCATTGAGGTTCTATTCCACGACGCCCAGTCGGCTGTCGAATGGCTATGCGAAAGCTTCCTCCCGCCAGGGCTCGAAATGGCGACCCTGCGCGCCAAGCTATCCCCCCTACGTGACGCGCTGCGCAAGACAGAGATCGTGCTGACAGATCTCAATCGCGACGACATCGCCGAGCCTCTTGAGCTCATCAAGATGGTCGACCAGCTGGCAATGCACGGCGCCATTCGCTAACCCATAACTGAGATCCGCCAATGTCGCCCCAAGTTGAACAACTGATCATCCTGATCGAACAGATCCAGGCTAGTGCTCGAAAAGCAGAGAGCCAAGGTACTGCGTTGATTGTCGATGGAGCTCTAGTAGAGCAAGCCGCCAAGCAAGCAGAGGCCCTGCGTGCACCTCAACAGCCATCCCCGGAGGATTTCGTATCGCGTGTGGCCGGCCTTTCAATCTGGGACTACGACCAGAACGATGGAACGCCATACCGGGAATGCGAAGAGCCCACCGACGGTTACCTGGACTCGCATACAGCCCTCATGGATCTGATTGAAGAAGCCAGGAGGCTGGAAGCTCAGGAACCCGAACCCACCGCGCTGTATCAATTCCCCGATCAGTCTCCGAGGATCTAGCAGGGTAGCGCTCGGCTTGACTATATAGGCACATGTGCCTATTGTTCGTGGCATAACCACCTCATGGGTGAAGTGATGATCGCTACGAACACATCCACAGGCCTGCTCAACAGGCCTATCCCTGATGGCCGCTCAGATCGCTATGCATCTGGCTGGGCCTATGCCGACGGTCATCTCCGCAACGGCGGGAAACTCACCGCCGACGCACCTGCAGATTGGCACGAAGAGAAGGCCGCAGGCTTCAGTGATCGTCTCCAAGTCGAGCGCGACGCATTGGCTCACCCATCTAAGGCGCACAGCCGCACGCACTGTGATTGCGGCGCTGAACTGGAGCCTGCAAGCGCCGGCGGGAACTGGGGCAGCTGGCGGTGCCGCAAGTGCTGGACAGGTTACTGCCAAGACTGCGGATCTCAATTGGACGGCTACAACGAATGCATCGCTTACCGGGAGGCGCAGGACGAAGACGCCAATGAGTAAACCCAATCTCGTGAATCAGGAAACCCAAGCCGCCTATCGTGATGCAAGTTGGCTCAGCCATCCTGACACTCGCACTCCCAAGCGAGGCCATATTCTGCTCGATGACGGGCGAGCCGCATGCGGCCTGGTCGCAATGATGTGCGATGCCGAGCCGGCCGAGGGCATCCCCGAGTGCCTGCGCTGTCGGCGACCAGGTTGCCGTGACCGCTGGCCAGAAGTTGCAAGCGAAAAACTACCCGCCAGCGGGTCTGATCAGAAATCGCAGATGCAGGAGAAGTAGATGGGCGGGAATGCACTTTCCTCAGTCGGGGCGGCACGTTGCTCCAAAGTCGTAGCCCAGCTGATGTTGAGCGAGTTCCGGGCGCGGTTTTCCGCGACCATTGCGCGATTTGAAATTGGAGTAACAATCGCCCCCATCATGGCCTATCGGCAGAAGGAGGACTTCGGCGACCTGGATGTACTGGTCGACAGCACCCTGTTCAAACAGGTGCCTCCTGCTGAATTTGTCAATGAACTCAGCAACCACTACGGACAACCTCTCCGCTGGGTGAAGAACGGCCCTGTGCTTAGCATCGGCCTTCCCCTGATGGAGCCAGGCCGATGCCTTCAGCTGGACTTGATCAGCACACCCGCGGAGGAGTTTGATTTCAGCCTTCAATACTTCAGCTGGAACGATGCGGGCAACCTGATCGGCCGCGTAGCTCACAAGATGGGCCTGAAATTCGGTCATGACGGGCTTTGGTTGCCGATGCGTGATGGAACGAATCTCTTCGATGAGCTCCTGATCACCCGAGACTTCAGCGTAGCCCTACGCTTTCTTGGATTTGACGCAGAGAGATGGAAGTCGGGCTTCGATGCCCTAGACGACATATACCGTTTCATAGCAGCCGGCGAACGCTTCGATCCATCACTCTACCCACTGGAGCATCGCAACCATACCGCCAGGGTTAGAGACAAAAAAAGGCCGGTGTACATGGGGTTTCTCCGTTGGCTAGAGGCCAATCCAAGCCTGCCGGAACAGGAATGGCATGCGGACAAGACGCGCTATCTGCCAGAGATCTTTGCAGCTTTTCCTGAGTTGGCCGCAGCGCATCGGGCCAGCCTTCAACGGCTCAGCGGGGCAAAAGCCTTGCGGGCCCGCTTCAACGGTGAATTGGTTTCTGAATGGACCGGCCTACGAGGAAAAGAGTTGGGGAAATTCATCACTCACTTCAAGCGCGAGCACGACGATTTTGAGGGCTGGCTGCATTCTCAGAGCGATGAGCAATTGAGAATCGAGGCTCAGGCTTCGCATCAGCGCTTCCATGTCCTTCTGGAGGATGGCCACCACGCGGACATCTCCGCCGAACCGAGCCCATGATAATGGTCAAAACGGACAGCCTTTCTAACAATCAATTCCGTCAACGACTCGGCCTGTCATACCCTTTCGCGACGGCCGTACTACCCGGCTTGGTCATTGGGCCAGCGGTCTACTACCTCTATCGCTGGCTGGTTGAGTTGCTGAAAGGCTCCGTATCACCCACCACCTTCCTGGCATACGATGTCCCTATCGCATACCTGGTGCCAGCCGTCTTCCTGATCGGCGCGCTACTCCTTCACAGGGCGCTCATACCGAGTATCGGCCTGCTCGGGCGATTCAACCGCACGCAAGCGTGCGTCGGGTTGGCCGCCGTCTTTTCAGCCTATCTGGCCAGCATCGGCGTGGCGGAACTCGCCGGGTTTGGACGCGAGATGGGGATGGTCCTTCTCGGATTTGGAAAAACCGAATTTCAGTTCCAGATCTTCATTGTCACGGTACTGATCCTCCCGCCGATCGTGGAGGAAATCGCCTTTCGGCACTTCATCCTCAACACTCTTCCATTCAATCGGCATCGACTTGTAGCGGTGGCGGCCGTGATCGGCTCCGCAACCTTTTTCATGTACGCCCATATCGGCGCCTATAACTTCTGGCCGACGCACGCCCTCATGTTCACCCTGGGGGTGATCTTTGCGGTAGCCCGCCTGGTAACCGGAGGGCTACTGCTTCCCATGATGCTCCACTGCTTCGCAGTGGCCACCGGGCTGTCACTGAACTATGTCTGGGCAGCCCTAGGCGGATAGCAGTGGTCGACCAAGTAATCGAGGCGTCGTACAATAGGCACATGTGCATATATGCAAAGGTAGGCCATGAACAACCAAGCCAGTTTCCGCTCGCTGATTGAGAAGACGGACATCACTCAGGCGGAAGCCGCCAAGATGATCGCCGAGGAGACCAAGCGTCCGTGTAGCGTTCGCAGTGTTCGCGCCTGGCTCGCCGAGGCTGAGTTGCGAAGCGCCAGGCCCTGCCCAGAATGGGCCGTGCAGGCGCTGGAGAGCCGACTGCGTACTCTCGGCAAGGTTGAATAGCCGGCGTGGCCGGCAAACAAAAAGCCCAGGCATTGCCTGGGCTTTTTGTTGTTGGCCGTCAGCCATCAGACCTGGGGGCCGTCGTAGACAACCTCCTGCTCCGGGTTGAGCGGCGTGACCTCGATCTGCAGATCCTGGAGCAGAACAGGCTCTTCGCCACGGCCCTGCTCGACGACTGCATCAGCCAGGCCACGGTCAGCCATGTAGGCGTACACCGGAGAACCATTGAGGTTACGCAGGCTCTCCTGACGCAGCTGAGAGACCTCCCAGATACGCTGCAGCATGAAGTCGCGATCTTCCGTCCCCGTAGCCTTTGCCAAGGGCACCAGAGCACCGGAAGCCGATCGCCCCAGGAGCACGTAATGCTCCTGCTCGTCATTGCGTGCAACCCGCTGCATGCCGAAGCGGACCACCGCGGGATGCTGGCTCAGGCGCATCATCGGATCCGGATCGAGATTGACGTTCACCACGTCAGACGCAACGTTGTGCACCAGGGACGACTTGCCTGTACGAAGCGACTCCAGGACCGTGAAACCATGATCAGAAGCGCGCACGGCGTAGTAGTCCGGGCGGAGCCGGCCATGATTGCTTTCGATCTCCTTCGCGAGCATGACGACATCGCCAGGGCGCAACACGCTCAGGGCCACATGGCGATCGACCATGCCGGCCCAGCAGCGCTGACGCCAGGTAGAATCGCCGTCGGCGACGGCCGGCGACAGGCGCTCTACGAACGACTGCGGCGCGGCCGCCTGGCGCGGATTATCGCGCTCGCTCTGGATCCCGAAGCGCACAGCGCGCGGCGCGGCCTGGCGAAAGTCCACGGAATACGGGACGACGAAAGCCTCAACCCGCCCTTCGGGCGTTTTCACTGCTGCGTAGCCTGCAGACGGTGTGAGTTGGAAGTCGACGACCTCACCCTTGTGTTTCAGCGCCTCGGCCAGCGCATCTTGAAGCCGCTGGCCGGACTCCATCCAGATCTGCTTGACCATCGAGACCTGATCCAGGTTGGCACCTGGTTTGATAGTGGCTCTCATTGATTCGATCCTTTGGCCTTACATCTTGAAGTCATAGAGTTCTTGAGCGATCGCCGCCGGCTCCTGGTACTCCGGCTCATCGTGATCGAGATCATTGTCTCCATCATAATCGAGCTCGTGTCCATCACGGGCGTTCAGGTATTCCAGCGCATTCTGCTGCAGCCAGTCGTTGCCGATTTCCTGAAACACCTGGTTCACCACCTGGCCGTTGAACTGGTGCAGATAGGCCAGTGTGCGTTCGGTGATCGCATTCAGACCGGCCGTATCGATTTCCGGATACAGGTCTTGGATCACCTGATAGATGGGCGTCAGGCCTACATTAAACTCGCAGGCGCCCTGGGCGATCATCATGAGTCCCCGCGGCAGAGGAAGTTGGGCGCCGTCCGTGACCTCCTGCAAAGCGTTCACCGCGATCAGCATCTCGTCGACGCCCACCTCGTCGCGTGCCACCGCAGGCACCTGGAAGGCCTGGATGAGTTCGCCTTCGACCTCGGCAGCGCGCAAGACTGCGGTGCGCAGCAGCTGCTCATGCAGGGGGCTTTCCTCGCCTTCGAGGCGGAAGAAGCGGCTCGCCAGATGCATTGCAATGCCCGCACGCAACGTTTCGGCATCCGCAGGGCCATACTGTTCGTCCAGCGCGGGGAACAGATCCCGCAGCGCCTCCTGGTTGTGGAGGTTACCGCGCACATGGCCCGCGCGAATCAGGTTCGCCTGGGAAACGAAGGACGTTACCAGGCCGGCTTCGCGGTCCTTGCGAATAGCCATGTTCACGACTGCGACTGCGCCTGCAACCACCTGGTGGAAGATCGCGAGCACGCGCATATCGTTACCGGCCTGCGCCTGCAGCTCATGCAGCGCCTCCGGGAACAGATCGTTTTCCCGCAGGCGGTCAACGGCTTCCGGCGTGAACACCGCCCGCACCTGATTCAACGCCTGATCCAGTTCCTCTCGCGTGACGCGCATGGCGATGCTCCTATATATCCTTTTGAATACTCGATGGCATAAAACGCCTATTTCTGGTTCAAAGTATCCATTCGGCGGGCCGTGCCGTCAAACTTACTCGACACTTTGATCGTAGCGCCGCGCTACGCTATATTGGCGCAATCACTCTATTAAAGCGGTCGCATCGATGCCTATCCCTGAACTACGCCCAGAGGACCACGCCGTCGAGATCAAACTCGGCTCCCTTGGGTTCACCTTCACGGCTGTCCGTCCTTCCGATTTGGACATGTGGGGAGACTTTCTCAAGCTTCCTGCCGGCACCCTTCTTTTAGGAACGGGGACAGGCGGCTGGGGATGGGGCGAACGCTTCCTGATCCACGAGTCCACCGACACTGGCTACGCTACCGTGGATCTTCGCCGAGGCCTGGTTGTTGAGATGCCCGCATGGGAAGTCGCTGCGAGTTTCTGCCAACTGTTCTCCGAAGAAGCTTACCCCTACCAGAGCCTGGAGGAAGCTGTAGCCGCAGCGCGCAGCAGCATCCCGTTATTCGCCCTGCCTGCTGTGGTCACCGGCGCCGATGTTTGATTTACCTCCGGCAATCGCCGCTGGCGAGATCCCGCAGCAGTGCGTGGTGGCCACCATTCAGCGCTACCAAATACCGGCGACGCTCATCGTCGGGATCCTTGGTCAAGAGAATGGTCGTGTAGGGACAGCCAGCCGGAATAGCAATGGCTCAGTCGACTACGGGCCAGGCCAAGTCAACAGCATCTGGCTGGAGACATTGGCGCCGTACGGGGTTACAACAAGAGACCTGCAATGGGATGGCTGCAAGAACCTGTGGGTTAGCGGCTGGATAATGCGCAGGTGCCTGAACAAGTTCAACAACAACGCCTGGATGGCGATCGGCTGCTACCACGCCGGCGAAAACCCACGGACAGACACACATGTGCGGCGCATGTACAGCTATGCGGGCCTGGTCCAGGAAAAAAGCCTGAAGTACGGGCCCGGTTTCCAGCAGTGGCTGGCTATGGCACCGAAGCCCTGAGCGCACTCAGCTTCTACACAACCTCCGCCGCACCTCCCTCTGAAAACTGCACAGGCTCCCCGCGCCACGGGAAAAGATCGTGCGAATGGAAGGCTTGAATATCTCCATCGGCAAACTGCAGCAAGATTCCATAGCTGCGAGCATTGGTGACCTCCAGCACTGCAACATGGCGGCCGATACGGCCATTCCATTTGCGACCGCCTCCAGCCACCTCCCACTGAGTCAGGAATGGCGACGGTGAAACCTTCACCAGGCGAGCCAGATTGATTGGTGCAACAAGACCAGGAGCCTCGACAACAAGGCTCGGTTTCACCTTGTACAGTGGCAGGCCTGCCTGTGCGAGGATTGCGTTAGCAGCGGCAATAGCCGCCTTCCGAGCACTCTTCACGCCACCCCCATCTCAGTCAGTCACCAGGGATTGAACATCATCCCAGTCACTGGGACTTGCAGCTCCGCTGACAAACGCGAGCCTCATCCCAACGGTCGGACGCCTGTGTTTCATCAGATAAGCGGCAGCGCCGGCACACATGGACTCGTGGCCAGACGGGGAGTATTCGCCCTCCTCGTTCCACTCGCCGCCCCGCGCACAGTGAACCGTCTTATGGCACGGGAATGTCGAGTGATCATCGGTAGTCAGCTGCTCGATGATGCCCTCTAGCCGCCCGGGAGCGAGGTCAATGGCCCCCTCCTTCAAGAAGGGACAGTTCGAGCATGGCCGCTTGAGCCGATAGTGATGCTTGAAGGGATCTCGCTCGCGCACTTGTGCTGCTCCGGAGGTGTTTACGCCACAAGATAGGCACTTGTGCCTATTTGGTCAAGGCTAACCACCTGCAGCCGGACATAAGCTCAGGGATGACTTGGCTCTGCCGGCTGAATCAGCAAGCTTTCCTGCCAGGCTTGAATCTGCGCGAGAGCGGCTGTGAGATTCTCAGCTGTCGCCTGCAAGCCAAGGTACTCTCCCGAATCAGCGCCATACACAGAGACATACAGCTTTCGGCTAGGGTTCGGGTTTCTGCTTTCATGCTGATCAGTGAGACTGATCAGCCATGAATAGCGTTCATCCTTCTTCCGCGCCGCCCAGGACCCGCCCCCGGTGCTGGTCACCTCGAAACCGGCGTCCTCCCACTGTTCATCGAAATCCAGCAATCGGCCCTCTACGACCTCCAACGGCCGCCCTGGCCAAAGGTGGTCAGCAACCTCGTACTCAGACACCCCTGCTTGCAAGAGAGCCGACATCTGATCGCGCAACTCACCACCGACGAGATGGTGCAGGTCTCGCTCCTCAATCCAATCATCAAAAGCGCCCCGCTCAATACCATCCACAGCCGCACACTGCAGCACACGCTCAATAAACTCGGCTGACGGTGCACCATCTTGGGGGAGGCTTTTGCGCATTTTCATTCCTTCAAAGCGTCGAAATATTTCGATGCTTCGCTACCAGGGAGCAGCAGCGAGTCCATCAGAAATAGCGGGTAGAGGTCTGCTCCAGCTCCAAGTGCTGTCCGACAGCCTGCGCAACGACCTCGTAACTGGCCTTGCGGATTTCTCCACCGAGCTGATGTGCTTCGAGCAGGCGATTCGCCAGATCGTGGCACTCGGGGCCCGGATCACCATTGAAGGGGCCGCGGCATTGGCAGATCCGCCATTCCCCGTCCGAGACGGACAACTCCAGGGTCGCCAGGGGACGCTCCACACCAGGCTCACGGAAGCTGTAGAAGGCTCCGGTGCCCTCCATGTGCTTGTTGAAGTAGTGGTTGCTACGCCCGATGCAGTGGTTCATCAGGTCCGACTCCTGCCTGAACTCGGAGAACTGCAGCAGGCGGACTACCGCCACACCGGTCTGCGCATCCAGCAACCGATCCTCTCCACCAGGTGTTGGAACTGCTCGGCTCACCGGAACCTGCGCGGCCGGTTCCGGGATGTAGCCGGCCTCTTCGTGCTGCAGCTCAACCAACCACTCACGAGCGAGGTCAACCATCTCCGACCAGCTGGTCGAAGGAGAGATATCGGCATCGCCACCGGTGAGGTAATCGCGAACCAGGATCGCATCAGCCGCCACAGCAGGGCAGCACGCGAGCGCCTTTCCAGCGACCTCGGCCGCCAGCGCGCGGATCATCAGCTTCCAGTCCTCGTCGTAGGGCGCATGAATGCCTTCCAAAGAGACTTCAGCATCCGCCAGCACAATCAGCAGCGCCGCAGAAACGTCCACAGCAGCATCCCGGGCGGTCTCTGCAGGTCGCACCAGGCGAAGTGGCCAGGCCTGCTCGCCCCGGGCGCGGAAATAGGAGAACGCGTCGGCGGTCTGCTCAACCGAAAGGCTGTTGAGCGCTTTCCACCCCTTCTTGGACATGCCGCGCTCTTTCAGGTAGCCGTTCAGGCCACCACCATCCTGGTAGGCCAGCTTGTCTTTCACCGCCCATACCATCGGCAGCAAAGCGCGCGAGGTGCTGTCTGGAATCGCATCGGCCCAAGCAATGAAGTCTTGAGCCTCCTGGTAGGAAGCCTCCCACGGCTTAGGCAGCCGCGGGGATTGGCTCATCAGCTTGAAAATGGCTTGGCCCTTCATGCCAGAGCCCTCCCATCAAACTGGTTGTCGATGCGCCGCGCCTGCTCCTGGGCCGCGGCGCGCTCCAATACCCACTCGCGGGCCCGGCTATCGGTGCTCGGAGTGCGGAATGTCACGCCCACTTCCAGCAGGCGGTCAACGACAGCCCGCAACTCGGCCGGGAACTGGCCGTCGCGCATCGTAAAGGTCATCGCGAGGTCATTGGAAACCCGAACCCACTCACGCCCTTGGGTCAACTCACGAACGCCCTCATCTGCTACCAGCCAGCCGGAGCGCCCTTTGGCGCGCGGAACCACGACCTTCACCTCGGCGCCGCCTCTCCCGCGTGTTGCCTCCAGGTAGTAGTTGCTGTTCAGATCTGTCCGAGCCTGTTCGGCATCCTTGCTCGGGACACCCGGCAGATTTACGTCCTTGAGGTTCATGTAGACGCTGACGCGCACATGGGACTGCAACCGGTGAGCCAGGTAGTCCTGAACATCATCGGCGACGGTCATGGTCAGCGGCATCCGCAGCAACTTGATCTCGTCGAAGTTCGACGGCATCACCACGCCAAACTCACGCGCACCGTTGGCCAGCGTGTAGGTGGCAGGCAGGCCCTTGTGCAACTCACCGGCCATCATGATGGCTTTCAGCAGGTTCCCAGAAAGAACATGGCGCCGCATCTCGATGCTGCCTCGTGGCAGGTTCTCGTACTCAGCCAGTGCCTCAGGCTGGATCTGCCCCTGGTCGTCAATGAGATCACGGGCAGGATCGCTGATTGCTGCAGCCAGAGATTCCCAGCCGACAACGAACTCTTGCGGGTCGGCGTCAGCCTCAGCCAGAAACGCCGCTCTCTGCACTTCGCGCGCCTCATTGAGCAGCAGGCTCAAGGGAACCCGCGCCTGACGCATGTTCTGGTCCTTGCTGATCAACATCAGGCGCCATTCATAGGGGCTGTGCATGTCCTGCGCCCAGGTAGGAGGCTCAATTCCGACGATGTGGAAATCGATCGCAGCGTCCGAATCGAGTCGCAAGCTCAGATGTGCACCCAGCTTGATACGTCCAGCCAGCGAACGAAGCCCCATGTAGTCACGGGCCGCACGGCTGGTGAATGACTCGTGGCGAGCGTTCGCGAGATCCTCAATGGTCTCCCCGTCCCCGCGATCGGCGAAAAGGTCGCGCAGGTTGTTCATGCGCGTTTCCATGCGCTGGGTGACCTCCGGCATGACCTCGGCCAGCGGGAAGCGAGACCAGTTCCGGGTGGCTCCGTGCTCCAAGCTCAGGGCCTCTCGACCAGCTATGATCATGGTGTTCACGGTCTCAGGCGTGAGCGGCGGCAGTTCTTCGTTGTAGGCCAACTCTTTCAGGTAGACAGCCCCCTCGAACACAGAGTCGCCGGTAGCCGGATGGAGAACGACTTCGTTCACCACGCGCGCCTTGATATCCAGGTGGCGGCTGCGGAATGGGTTGATCCCACGGCGCTCCAGATCCTCCAGCTTGCTCTCGTACGCCCGAATCAGACCATCCATCATGGCGTCCTGAACATCGCAGGGCAGCAGCAAACCCATCGCGGTGACGCGGGCAGCCAAACCGGTATCGCCGCCTTGATCCTGCAGCTTCGCGGCCTCAACCCCAAGGTTGATGCCGATCACGTCGGCCACGCCCTGGTTGTCCTGCAAATAGCTCATGGCCGCTTCGCAGCCCACCCAGTTGAAGAGGTCCGGCATACCACCGCCGACCTCGGCATCACGCGAGCCGCGGGTCAGCGACATCATGTTGCTCAACCGGCGACGCATGATTGCCATCGAGCGCACTGCTACAGGAACTGCAGAGCCCGGCAGGGTATAGCGCGGCGGCACGACCATGTTCGCCCGGAAAACGCGCCCCAACGATTGCTGGAAGACATAGATGTCGTCGTCGGCCTGCAGAACAATCATGTCGCGCGGGCGCTGGTCAGCAAAACGATGGTCGGCATGCAGATCAATACCGGTTGCCCCGGCCTTATTGATGATGATCCCGGTCGTCTCGCCGCCGTTGAACGCGTTCATCACGCGCTGGCGATCGCGCTTCGAAGAATCCCGGCGGCGCTGAACCTGATAAACGCCCGGACGCACCTGATTGACTTTCCAGCGTCGGCCGGTCAATTCGCCCATCTCGTATCCGGCAGCACGCAGCTTGTCGCAGATGTAATCGATCGGCGACACAGGGATCTCGTTCGGGATCCGCGCCAGAGCAGCTTCAAACTCCTGCAGGACACCTCGAACATTCACGTTGGTCTCCAGGTGGCGACCGGCAAGCAGGATCTGCATCTGTTCGGGAAGCCCGCGGCCCTGCAGATTCACACGGGGCTCTTGCAGGTTGAACGCATGATTGCCACCACCGTATGCAACATTGATCTCGGTGATCTTCTTGGCCATGCGGCGGAGCACACTGGCGAAGCTCATCTCCACTTCAGCCCCGTCGGGCTGCACGTTGTTGTCGACCAGAACCTTGACGACTTCGGCGAGGATGGACTCCATCGTGCTTTGCAGGACGAGCGTAGGCTTGTTCCCTTCTCGGGCAGACTGAATTGCCAGGTCGGCATAGAAGTCCGCGTGAACCGCCAGGAGGGCTTGCTGGCTGAAGTGGTGCAATGTGGAGCTGAAATGCATGCTGCTCAGCCCCATCTGCTCACGACCGCGGCGGCGGCGCTCCTGAGCCTCGCGCTGACGCACGAAGTAGTCGTTCTGGTTGATGTCCTGGGTGTAACCCGTCACTACAACCTGGAGTTCAAGCAGAGCGCGGAGCGCTGCGGACAGGGCATCCATGTTCTGGCGAATGGCAGGTACATACTCCTGGGGCACTTCCGGAGCGCGATACTCGGCGCGCGACATGTCGTGTTCGCGACGGATGTACTGCCCCTCCTGGGCCAGCATCATCGGCACCGCTTCCATCGCCGCCGCACCGCCTTTACGCAGGATCTCTTCGATGTGATGGGAACTACCCAGCAGCGACAGATCGGTGCCGGCATACAGGCTCAGGTTCTTCCCTTCCTTGGCGGAAGTCGCGGAACTGAACAGCGTGTGGCGGGCTGCATCGCGGATAGCGCGCAGATTCTGCCCACACAGACTGTCTACGCCTGCAGAGAGGTGCGATTCATCAACAAGCACAAGCGCGTCATGAGCGATTGCACGCAGCCATTCCACCCGCGGCGCGTCAGCCGGTGTCATCAACTGGGAGTGGCAGGTGAACACCACGCGGATACCCGCAGGAAGCGCGCCAGATTCGTAGACCTGGGTGAGCTCGTCCCCGCTACGGCCGGGGAACATCTGCTCACCTTGATCATTCTCGATGCCAACCCCAGTGGTCGTGATCAGCATACGGCTTCTGTCGACCAACTCGCTCATTCCAAGCACGGCCATCTCGCGCGCCATGGAGTTATAGAGCGTCTGGTCCTTGGTGATGAAGACCGTCGGCATATCGTTGAGGTAGGCGTAGCGCAGCACGCTCGCCAGAACACGCCCCTTGCCGATACCGGTCAGGTCGCCGAGCACCATGTTACGGTCACGCGAGAAAGCGTCCAGAGCCAGCGCAACCGCATCTACCTGCTCCGCGTACAGCCGACCATCGAGATCAGCAGACGAATCAAAGCCAAGCTGCCGAGCAACGAATGCATCAAGGTCACCATGGCGCTGGACCAGGCGATCAAGCGCAGAACCAATAGCGCTCGCCATGTTTGCAGGAACCATCGTGCCTTGCTCGCGCAGCGCACTGCGCGGCAGATAATTCACACGGCCAGAGGTTTCTTCAAAGTTGAGATCCATGCCGCGGCGACGCTCTGCGCGGCGCGCGTCGATCTCGGCCCGGACGCGCTCTTCATCTTCAGCCGAAAGAACGGTGCCCGCCAGATCAACATCTTCTGGATCACCAGTTTCAACTGGGGTCAGCTCATCGCCGCCTCCAGCCGCTGCAGGCGTTCCACCGGCGACAGGCTGGTCAGCTTCTCGATGTCCATCTCGTCCTGCGGGTAGCGTTCCAGCGCGGCTTCCACGATCTGCGCCATCTGCGCCGAGTCCCCGTTCATCGCCGCGTACAGCCAACTCTCGATCAACGCCGCCGGGCTCTCCGGCGACAGGTCGCGAGCCAGCAGGAGCTCGGCCAGCATCGCCGGCGTCATCTGGCTGCCCGGCATGAACGCCAGGCTGCTCCGCCCGAAGCTCTGCGCCGCGAACTCCTCCAGATCGCTGGGCCTCATCAGGCCCTGCGACAGCGCGCGCTCCAGCTGCGCCGCCAGATCCCGCTGCAGCAGCTCCTTCCACCGCCCCCAGCTCGGGCGCTCCATGAACTCGTTGTGCTCCGTCTCGTTGAGCACCAGGCCGAACGTCAGGAGCATTTCCTGGTTCTGAAACACTGGCAGCAACCAGAACAACTTCGTCTTCTTGGCCATACACGTCTCTCCACAGAGTATTCAGGAACAGGCCCATCTCGCGCTCGCTACCGACGCTGAGCAGATCCTCATTGAGGACAGCAACGTGCCGATCCGGCGGGAGAGTGGCATCAACAAACAGAACCAGGCGATGGCTATCGCCCTTGGAACTTCCCCATACAGCAGAAATCAAGGGGAACCCCGGATTCTCTGCCAAGAATTGATTTGCACTCGCCATGAGGCGATCGCGCGACGCGCCGAGCAAGAAAAGGACCGCCTGGGAGTCTTCAGGCATCCGGTTGAGGACTTCGCGGAACACATCCAGCCAGGGCGACATGATAATGGCGGCAGACGGCCCCATTTCCTCGATCCGGGCAAGCTCTGCTGCGTCTGGCATAGCGGGGTATCCGCCCTGCAGAACAGGACGGTCATCGCCGGCATGGATAGCGTCTACAAATTGCTCGACAGCCGACTTGGCCGGTACAGGAGTCGCTGCAGGCTGGGGCTCAGCAGGAGCCGGCGCGGCATCTTCGACTTGCTGCTCGACTTGAGCCTCGGCGACAACCTCTTCAGCCGGCTGAGAAGCAACAGGCTCAAGCGCCGTGGCAGCCGCCGCGGACACGTCATCAGCGAAACCCGGCAGATCGAAATCTTCGTCCGCCACATCGAGCGTTTCCTGGGCTTCCAGCTCCAGAGCGCGCTCGGACCAACTCTTGTAGCGTTCGACAGCGGCCGCCTTCGCGGCTTCGCTGAATGTGCCATCCGGGCCCGGGCTCACCAATAGAACCGACGGACGAGGACGATCCTCCAGGAATGCCTTCGGCAGCTTCTCCAGCCAAGCCGCGGCCGATGCCTGATCGGCAATCGGCGGGAAGTGGATAGCCAGGATCGACCGGTTGAAGAAGTAACCCTGCTTGCCCCCCAGATCAAGCAAGGCCTTCTTGGCTTGTTCAGTTCCGCCCAACGCAACGAAAAAGAACTTCCCTGCTGCGTTACGCCACATCTCAAGCGTGGCGCCATAGGCCTCAATGTTCAGCCACCGGATCGGTTTCATTGCACGACTCCCTATACCACCTGCAGGCAAACTTCGATCTGATCGCCGGCGGCTTTCGAGCCACCTAACCGACGATCACTGTAGTCGGAATTATTGTGGCGCAACGCAATAAGAAAAACCCGACGGGCCTTTGCGCTACTCCATACGTGATAGACTTCTTCAGTTAGCTGGGCCTGATCGAGTGAATCGAAGCCCTGGCCGGCGCCTGCCTCAGTCGCCCTTGAGCGACCATCACTCCGCATCATTTCTACGGCAATCCCCGCCATCAGGCCGGGCCAACCCCGAAGCCTATAGTCCCGGATACTCGGTACTATAACATTGGCCAAACCAAGGGCCAAGCAAGCAAATCCCCTTTCTCTATATGCCGCCCGGCAGCACATATAAGACCACCTTAGAGCGGATTGGGCTAACCCTGTGCGTTACATTGCGCCGGCACGGCGCATACCATAGATTCTACAGATACAAAATATTGTACTATTGGGACTACAATAGCATTCAAAGGCTGCCACGCCCGTCTCTAGGAGAGTCACAGAAAATGCGGATCAAACAACTTCTAGTCGCAACCATGTTCGCGTCGGTGCCTCTCTTTGTGCCGATCAAGGCTTACGCCTTTACCGACACGGCTGCTCTCTTGGCGATTCTGGAGCAGGCCATCATGCAGCTGCTTCAGCAGCAGATCCTCACTCAAACCACGGAGGAGGGTCTCGGGAATGTCGAAGAGGCCGTCAAGTCGACCGAGGAGACCATTAAGGTGGAGTCCGAGGCAAACGCCCGCGCCATCATGAACGGTCAGGTCGACATCTATAACCAGCAGAACCAGAAGGACCAGCAGGCGTCCACCTTCTGCCAGGAAGATCAGGTTCTCGCAACGCAGATCGGCAAGGCTGTCACCCAGAAGACGTACAGCCGGCAAACGAACATGTACAACAAGTACAACTCGGCCGAGGCCATCCGCGAGCCCGCCAAGTTCACTGCCCGCCATAACCGCCAGGTGAAGGAGAACATCACTCCGTCATGCGACCCACGGATGCTCCCACCGGTGGGCAAGAAGGATCTGGACAACGGCTCCACTCCTATGAGTTGCACTGAGACTCAGATCGAGCTGGCAACCGCAGTCGCCAGTGGCCGCAAGCCTGCCCCACAGCCCCCTGAGTCCATCAAGAACACCGATGTCGGTGAGGTTCTGCAGCAGGAGATCGACACCTACAACTTCCGCATGTCTGCCGTAGAAGGGGCCATTGGTTCTTCGATTAGCGAGGAGATGGATGCGCAGATCACCGCCTACCAACGCCTGTTCGCCTCTCCCACCATCGAAGAGATCAACGCCATGTCCGGCACCGGGGGCATCTCACGTGACGCCCTGGTCCAGCAGCAGATACAGAACCAGCTGCTCCTAAACATCTTCAGGGAGGCGGTCGAAACCCGTCGCCTTCTGGCAATCCAGGTGGCACAGCGCGAAGAAGATCATCGCAAGCAGATCGGCGCTCTCATCAGCAACTCTGGCCGGCAGTAAGGAGCCCTCATGAGCAACTCTAACGTAAATGAGGCCACCGCTAACGCGCCCTCCCCCGCCAAACCGAAATCCAAAACCCTCAAGGCTCTCGGGTGGATCAGTGGGATCACCCCGACCAAGATGGCAGCACAAGAAGTGGCATCCATGGCGTCGATTTCGGGCTGGGCGCTGAAAAACTTCAAAGGCATGCTGAGCTTCAATCGGGCCCAGGCCAAAGAAGACCTCAAGATTGCGTCCACCGATCCTGAGCGATTCTGGGACGAACTCATCACCACGGCCAAGATCACCGAAGAGTCGGTGCGAGTCCGCTATACCCTCGCCTACTGGTTCAGCTATGTCCTGTTCATGGGCCTGGCAATAGGCATTGGGATGGTGGCAGCCAACTACACCATCCCCATGGCCCTCATCGGCAACATCATGCTGCTCAACGTCCTGCTGATGGTCTACATCACGAATCTTCACAAGCTGTACACAGCTCGCGAGCAGCGCGTGGTCACCATCCCGGCTTTCGTGAAAATCATGCTGAAGCAGCCCGCTCTGCTGCTGCCGATCCCTCTCCCGAAAGACTACAAGCTGCGTGAAGGCCAAGCGCCTGCCACACCTGAAGGAGATCCCGCATGAACTCGTTTTCGACCCTGGTCCTGCTCTGGCTCTTCGGTTCGTGGATGTTCGACCCGGCCGAGATCGCCGGCATGGCCGGACTCCGAACCACCGAGGTCACCCCCCTCACGATCTTCGCCAGCTACTTCTCCATCGTTGGCCTGACCGGCTTTGGCATTCTGGCGTCTTGGGCAATGTTCCTGGGTATCTTCCGGCTCCGCCAGAACGGCAACTTCTTCGGCGCCCGAGACGGCAACGAGGCATTTTTCTACCCGCTTCGCGTGGTGGTAGCTTTGACTCTCTGCGCACCGGTGATCCCCGTATCGAGCGCCGGCGGCCAGGCCATCGTGCTCACGCCTGGTCACCACCTCATAGCCAGTATCGCCAAGAGCGGCAGCAGCTGGGGCGATGATGCCCAGACCCAAAGCTTCAAGCTCATGCACACCTACAACCTGTTCAATGAGCCGCGGTACGAAATCTCAGTGAACAAACCTGAAGCCAAGGCCATGATCGGCAACTGGTTGACCCTGGCCACCACGGCAACCGGATACTACGTCCACAAGAACCCCCAGGATCGCCTCCCTGGCATCAGCGCTACCGAGCTGGCCACGCGCCTTGCGGAAGGTGCCTGGCGTCGTCAGTACACCGACAGCGGAGCACCTGGTTACCATGGCCCATCCAGCGCCACGGATCCGTTCATCAACGAGATCCTGAACAATACAGCCATCCCGTTGATCCCTCCTACCGACGCCATTGCAGCAGCAATCAAGCACACCGACACCAGCATTGAGGAGGACGCTGGCGAAGGCACCGTTGGTGGCGAAATGGGCTCGGAGAACTTCCTCTGCGATTGGGGCGGGACTTCAGGCTTCGCTGCATCTATCGTTTGCTCCGATGAGCAGATGGCGCTGCGCGTAACCAACGACAAGTCCATCTCTCAAGGGCTCGCCGCGGCACAGCGCCAGATGTGGCAACGTCTCGTGCAGACGCAGCTCAGCCGGCACCTGGGAGTCAAGAACAACCAGAGCGCCACGGAGGAGGCAGCGCTCGCGGCCGCAGCTCAAACCTATCTGCAGAAGGAAGTAGAGTGGTACACCGCTACCGCGAGAAACGTCATCAAGCAGACGATCGCGTCCAACCTTCTGGCCGAGTCGGAGCAATTCTTCGCGTCGTTGGAGGAATGGGGCTGGATGATGGGCGGCACCTTCGTGCTTCGCGCAGCGAACGACTTCACCCGGGCTCAGAGCTACGCTTCGGAAGGCACGTCGAAGCTCTACCCCACCAGCAGCCTCGCTGATCTGACTGTCGGCGACGATCTTACAAAGCTGACCATGAACAAGGTCGAGCGCGAGTTGGAGGACAAGGGCGACTCTACAGACCTGATCGATCTCCTGGGGCTGGACATCCTCGGCAAAGACCCCTCCCAGGCCAACCTCTATACGGTCTCTGCGTTCGGCCGAGAGCTCGCGGGCACTGGTCTGATGTTCATCAGCGGAAGCGGGCTCTCCTGGATCGCAAGCAAGGCGACCAAGGGCAACGGCGGTATGACCAAGGCCCTGTTCATGATCGGCGTTGTCTTGCTGATCGCCGGTGCCATGATTGGCTACGTCCTGCCGGTCGTATTCGCAATTTTCGGCCTCATGGGCGTCATTAGCTGGCTGACTTTTGTCGCCTCTGCGTTCTTCGGGGTAACCCTATGGGGTGCCGCTCAAGCAGCACCAAAGGGCGAAGAGCACACGTCCCAAATGGCAGGCAAGGGTTGGAATACGCTCATCTTCATCGGGTTCTACCCGGCTTTGGCCGTGGGTGGCCTGGCCGCTGCAGTGACCATCACCAGTATCGGCCTGCCGATCGTCAACACCATGATGGCTGGTCTATGGGGACTGATGGACAACGGCGCCGCAGACCTGAGCCAGCCTTTTGATGCGATCGCAGGTCTCCTCATTGGCTCGGTCATGATGGTTCTGCTCACCTGCATGCTGTTCTGGTCCGTTTGCATGACCTCTGCATCACTGATCACCAACTTCCCACGCACCGTGCTGAACATGATCTCGTTCTCCGAGCCTGGCCTGAATCCTTACGAGAACACAGCTCAAGGCGTCATGGGCGGTGTCAGCAGTATGGTGAAGGCACCGCTCTCGATTGCTACCCAATCGCTCATCCGGCGCATGGTTCAGCCTGGCTCCTCACCACGCCAACCAGAAGCCGGCGGCTGAGTCCGCAAGAGTCCGCAAAAAAGGAGCGGGTAATTCCGCTCCATTCCCCTCCCCCACACCTACCCTCTTTTCAGCTTTTCAGCGGCTCGACCTCGCGCTCAATCCTTTCCCCTACCTCGGCGTAGGCAGTAGCCAAAGCATACTCGGCCTGCAGGTTCATCCAGAACTGCGCAGACGTATTGAAGTAGCGTCCAAGTCGTATGCGGTCTCAGCCGTCATGCCGCAGTGCTCTAGCAAAATATCAGCAATAGTCGGCTCGGACACATGCAGGCTACGGGCAAGTGCAGTCGGCGTTATTCTCAACGGCTTGAGAAACTCTTCGCGAAGCACTTCACCTGGGTGAACTGGGCGCATGCGGCTAGGGACCATGGACGCCTCTCAATCGTAGGCAGGCAGACCGAAGCCTACCGAAAACACATGTCACGGAGCTAGGCATCTCTCTATTCTCCAGGCACAAAAAAGGGCGCCCTATTCGGTGCGCCCTTCTATACCAGATACATCTGATCTCATTGATTGCCCTTACTTACAGATAGTCCTTGAAGAAAACAGGGAGAGTGTTTGCGACGGCCTTGTGTATCGAGTCAGCAAACTCGTACTTGGTAGCCACCTTGTAACCCTCATCTGCAGTAAAGACTATGTGCACGCCTTCGAGCTGACCGGCAGAGACACCGCCCACTTTGTGGCTGGCATTCGGCAGATCGTTTTCAACGAGCTTGCCATCGATGTAGAGCGAATTGGCAAAGAACTCGCCCTTCCCTTTCTCGTATTTCACGACCTGGAAGTGGTAGACCTTGCCAGGCAGATTTTTCAGCGGAGGCACATTCGCATTGAAGTAAGCGGTAGCCTCGGCATCCCACTTCTCAGGCCAGACCTCATTGGTTTTCTGACCGGTGCAACCCAGCACAGCTGCGACAGACACGACCAGAGCCCCTACCAGCGCGATCAGCTTCATCTTTTTCATCATCGTTCTCCTTGATCCGTAGGCTCGGCGGCTATCGCCTTCCGTTGTGCCTTTGTATATATGAAAGCATAACAGAAAAGAAGTTCAAGGGGTTTGAGAAAAAATTTTCTAAGGGAGGGTATTGATCAGCAAGCGATGTCGTAGTCGATATCATCGGCTTCTTTAGTCTGCGCCCAGCTGCGATACAGATCCTCGGCCTCGCCCTCAATGAGCCTCCAACCTGGAGCTCCGGTCTCAGGGTCAAACATGACATCGAGCTCGTAATCGATCCCGACGCTACCGGCCATGACGATCAAGAAGGATGGGGATGAGCCTTTTGTGAATGCAACCGTATGAGTCGGCCGCCCCGCGGCCAGCATCGCGGCGCTGACCCAGCAAGCGGCTGGGCGGTAACCAGCACGGATGGCAGCCTTGCACGTCATCTGCATCGCCCGGCGATGATCGCCATAGTGCGCGAAACAATGGGCGTAAGCCCCGGCGAGGCCGCTGAGGGCTATTCGGTCCATCAACCTTCCGAGCTTCGCGTTACTCATCCACTACCCCTTGCCAGGCTCCCTAGCCTGGCAAGGGAGTCTGAGACAGATCGATTTCTTCCACCAGAGTCTGAATCGTAGTCGACTCAAACGCTGAAAACTCGCGATCCAATGCGGATCGCATCTCACGCAGCTGAGTCGGAGACGATGCCACGAAATCGCGCACATGCTCCTGCTCATTGCTCACGCTCATGGCGGTCAGGAACATCTGAATGTTCTTAGCCGCCTCGACCGAGAGCGTCTTGTCATCGAAGGTCGCTCGATCGATGTAATCCGAGGCCATGTCGATGGCCATCGAAGGAAACGCTGAACCGTGGAGCATCAGCTTGCCGGCGTACTGCGGAGCATGCTGGCGAATAACGTCAACAGCTTTCGCAACGAACGGATCACTGACTGCACGACCTGGGTACAACTCGCTGAGCGACGTGCCACCCTGAAGGTCACGCCCTTTCATCTCGTGCCAAGCAGATTCGTAGCGCTTGACTCGATCAAAATCGAAAGCGCCCGCGTGCCCAGCTCGCGACACATGCGCATCCTGCAGCGCTGGCGTATTACCTACAACCAGCAGGTCAAAGTTCGTTTGCGTGTTGCGCTGATACTGCTCGCGCTCCTGCTCGGTAGCCGGACGCATGCCGGACATCGAGCCACACAAGATGTTGACCAGGACCTCTCGGCTTCGCTGACTCATCTCGCTTACTCCGTGTTTACATTAGTGTATATGAATGCATAGCGTCAAGCCGCTTACGCCGGGTTTTCGATGTTCACCGTGTGCTTGCACTTCGGGAATCCCGAGCAGGCCCAAAACGGGCCCTTCGCTCCTTGGCGGATCACCAGATGGCTCTTCTGGCACTTGGGACAGATGTCGCCTTTAACGACCTCTGCTTTCGGAATGGGTTTTCCATCAGCAGCAGCTCGAAGGCTTGTCTTGCAAGCATCTCTGTCCGTGCAGCCCCAGTACGGGCCGAATCGGCCAGTCTTGATGTACGCCATAGGCTTCGCGCAGGCCGGGCAATTGGCCGCATGCCCGTTGAACTCCAAGATCGGCTTGGATGCTTCTGCCCGCTCCTGATTCACCCCACGCTGCTGAAAATAGGCAGCGCATTTGCGCACTGCATCTTCGGCAGCCTTCATGGCGGCCTCGAAGGTGATGCGCTTATGCCGTACGTGATCCATGTAATCTTCCCAGATGGCGGTTTGCCCTGGATCACGCAAGATATCCGGCAGAGACTGGATGAGCATGATCGCATTGTCGGAACAATCGATCTTGCCTTTCCCCGGCCCCGGGACGATCAGTTTTCGGTTGCGCAGCTCTTTGATGATGGATGCGCGAGTCGCTTCGGTCCCAAGACCGGACGTTTCCTTCAGGCGCGCGCGCTGATCCTGGTTGGTCACGAACTTGTGGACGCTGATCATGTCTTCCAGCAGCGTACCTTCCGTGTAGTATGGAGGCGCCTGGGTTTGGCCTTGCTTCACATCGACCTTATCGACCACAGCCTCCATGCCATCGGTGACCGGTGGTAGTTTTTGCTTGCCATCGCTCTTCTCGACAGGCTCGTCGTCATCTGCCTCTTCCGGCTTCGCCTCAAGCGCTTTGAAGCCTTGCTTCAACGGCGTGATTCCGGTGGCTTTCAGTAGAATGCCGCCTGCAGGCATGGTCACGTCTACCTGGTTGAACTCATAGTCCGGCGCAAAAGCGCGCATGTAGTACAGAACGATGAGCTGATAGAGCTTCTTTTCGTCGCCCGCAAGCCCGCTCGGTACTGATGCGGTGGGCAGAATGGCGTGGTGGTCGAAATCCTTTTGGATCTCAGCCTCCGGCTTGATGCGATCCTTTCTGAACACCGGCTGCGCGCTGCCACAGGCCGCCAAGGAAGGTGCCCAGCCGGCCGACTCCAGGGCCGACAAGATCCCAGGGACATCAGGAATCTGCTCCTCCGGCATGATGTTGCATGAGGTGCGGGGATAGGAGACATACTTGGCGTCGTACAGCGCCTGGCAAACTTCCAGCGTCTGATCGAGCGTCCATTTCCAACGCTTACTGCAGTCTTTCTGCAGATCAGAAAGACTTGGGAATTTCGGAGGGGACTCCTTTTGGTCGGCCGACTTAACGACCAGTGGACCTCTAGCGCCGTTTACAGCTGCTGCCAAAGCATCGGCCTTGGACTTTTCCCACAAACGGTGTTCGTCACCTTTAGGCGCAAAGGTCATCGTCAGATTGCCAACAGCTGTCGAAACGTCTGCAGCCAAGGTGAAGAAAATCTTCGGGGTAAAGTTGACGATGGCCAGGTGTCGCATCACCACCAGGTTAAGCACCGGAGTTTGAACTCGCCCGACTGGAAAGACGACCTTGGGCGGTGCAAGCGTAAGCGTCGCGCCGCGGCTGTTAGTCATCCCCCACATGTAGTCGAATCGCTGACGAATCAGCGCGGCCGCGTAGAGCGTATCGAAATCGCGTCCGTCCTTGAGTGCTTTCCAGGCGTTACGGAGGCTGGCTTCGTCCAGGGCAGACGACCAGAACCTCATGAGCCTATGTTTGCGGTTCCCGGATAGCTCAATCAACTCTCGCCCGATCAGCTCGCCTTCTCGCCCGCAGTCGGTAGCGATAATGATCTCATCGGCCGTTTTCAAGAAACCGAGCACAGTGCGCAGTTGGTCCGCCTTGCCGTTGACAGCCGCGACCTTCCAGGACGGAGGAATGATAGGCAAATCTTCGAGGGACCATTTATCCCAGCGCGGATCCAGCTTACTCGGCTCAAGCATTTCAACCATGTGACCGATCGAATGGGTGAATACCCAGCCGTTCTTGGCCTTGTAATACCCTCTGCCGCTTTCAGCGATGCCGAAAAGCGAGGCATGAGCCTTGGACTGATCCGGCTTTTCACAGAGAACGACCGTCGACATATCGACCTCAATTTTCTTACATGATGTCGATAGTATAACAGGCGATCTGATTAAAGTTCATCCAGAAAACAAAAAGCCCGGCATAACCGGGCATTTTTTAGAGCCGTCGCTTAGTCCAGCTCGATCGTCTCCAAGTAACTGGAAACCAACTCAGCGAGCTTAGCAGGGTCGACACCTTTCACACACGAAAGCTCGACCTTGCTCCCAGCCACCTTGATGCTTCCAAGTGGCTTCCCTTTGGAAAACAGCGTTCGACTCTCCTTTCCAGCACCTCGACCGCCGCTAATGGTGGACTGAACCCACCGCACCGCGCCCTCCTGAGTAAATCGACCGTCGCCAATGCCGGCAACTGCTTCAAGCACAACGTCCTCATGAGCCTGCGAAAGCTCTACGAACTTCAGCACCTGCTTCGTACCAATCAAATCCGGCTTTTTCTCCAGCAAAGCCTGAACACTTTTCGGCAGCTTCAAATAACCAAGGCAGCGACTGATCGTTGACTGGTTAACGCCGACGCGCCGAGCAAGGGCGCTCATAGAAGGCTCAAGCCCCTTATCCAGGATCTTGCTGTACGCCTTAGCCAGCTCGAAATCCGAGAGATCCTCATCACCCTGGTTGTCAGCCACGGCGGTGATCTCAGCCTCCTCATCAGACATCTCGCGAATACGCGCCTCGATATCCGACCAATGAAGGAGCTGATGAGCTCTCCAACGTCGCTCGCCGCCGACCAACTCGTACCGGCCGTCGGCTTTTGGCCTTACAAGAATCGGCTGACGCAAGCCACCTGCGGCCTGAATTGCATCAGCCAGGCGACCGAGAGCCTCCTCACTGATCACCAACCGCGGCTGGTATGGGGAGACGTCAATCATCCCCACGGGGATCTTCTTTATTTCGAATGCAGGATCAACTGCAGCGACAGCCACTGGCGCCACTGGCACGGCGGGGGCTGCAGACGAAGCTTCTTGCTGCGCCAAGATATCCTCCAGCGTCACCTCAAGATTTGCCTCTGGAATCTTCTCCGGAGCACGAACACCCTGGAGATGCGTTGGTGGCAAATGCGCGTCAGGCACAGCAGCCTCAGCTGCCCGGTCAACCCCCAGGCGCCTTGTTACTTTTGGCATGGGACACCCCTTCGATTTTCCACCTATGCACCGTGCATAGGTCAATTTTCGATCACCTATGCACCGTGCATAGGTTGTTTTTTAAACAGCTATGCACCGTGCATAGCTCAGTGGAGGGTTTCGCGAATCCTCTGCAACACCTCAGCGAAAACCTGCCGCATCGCCCCAAGCGAGTTATCCGACCCAACTTTCCAAGCCAGGATAGGCACGCCATCCTCAAGCGCCTTGGAATAATCCTCCGAGAAGAAAAGCTTGCTGTCTGTGACTTTGCCAGGGAAGAGCTCGGAGAGCCGCGCTAGGTTGGTCATGATCCGCGGGCGATTCTTTATGAACATCGTCGGGATCGCGACGATTTCTGGCGATCGCTGGAAGTCTTCCTGGAAAGCGGCCAGCTTACCGGCAAGACGAGTGAGCGCCCTGAAAGAGAACTTATCCATCCGGATGGGGCAAACCAGGAAGTCACTCGCAACCATGCTGTTGCGGGTCAGTAACGAGCCGGATGGCGCGTTGTCGAAGATGATCACGTCATAGCCACTAAAGTCACAGGCCGGCAACTGACCCGCGCGAGCCTTCACGATGTGGGACGCGTAGCGGAAGTCGGAATTGTTAGCCGCCCCGAGCGCCACATCCAAGTCATCAAGCGATTCCTCCGCCGGAATCAGATGAGGACCGTACTCACCGAAGGGCTTCTTGATCACCTTATCTAGTGGAAGGGGAGGGAACATATTGCTGACACCCAAGAGATTGCCAAAGTGACCATCGATAGCGCGGTCAGCAGGCACGCCCACCTCTTCGAGCTCAGCGGGGGTCAAATCAGGATCGTACCCGAGCATGCTGGACGCATCGGCTTGGGGATCGTTATCAATGAGGAGGGTGCGGTAACCCGCAAAAGCAAAAGAGAGTGCCAGATTCACAGAGCAGGTAGTTTTGCCAGTGCCGCCCTTTTGAACAAAAGTCGACACCGTGATCGGCCTGGAGAGGCTCTTAGTCAGACCTTTATCCCGACGAAGCGCCGCAATCTTGAAGATGTCCGCCGGAGTGTAAACCCGCGCGGAAACAGTGCCACGCGGCACACGCCGAATATCTACGCCCAGGTCAGGCTCGGCAGCCTTCAGCGTCTGCAGGCTGATGCCCAGGGCATCAGCTGCAAACTGCGGAGGGAGGTAAAGGGAATCGAAGTCGGTATACGGATAACTTTCTTGCGCTTGAGCATCGGCCATGGCCACGTCCTCAGGTTGACTGTAGGCGTAACCATATACCATCAACAGCAGACCGCAAGCCGTTTATATGGTTTTCGTGTGTTTTTTGCCTAAATACCCTATAACGGCCCTCAGCGATCACCGCCGGCGGCCTGCGCTGGAGGCAAGTCTGCATGAATGTCCTCAAGCGAAGGCTCCAGATCGAGCGGCTGCTGCACCTGCGGCTTAACGGAGAACGTGAAGCAGATCATTTCGACCGAGCGCCCCTTCTTCTGGTAGGTGACCTTCACGTCGAGATCAGCGGTGCGATTGATCTCCTCCACCGCATGCTCAATCACGCGCCGGCGCAAATCTCTGAACTGGCTGTAGGTCTCCTGAAGCTGGAGACGATCACGCAACTCCTGCACAGTGATCTTCATCCAACCAGTGGAGCGAAACTGGCAGAGCCACTCATAGATCCTGACGCTGTACACGCTGTTGAGATTAACGATCTCGCCAGCACGATAAGCCGTGTACTGGCGCTCAAGTGCGGTGAGCTGAGGCATTACCTGGTCTGTGAAGTGAACTTCTACCTCACCCATACCCTGGTGATACTTGACCTCACTGACCCACCGGATTCGCCGGCCGCTCTTGTTCGTACCGATCCGTATCTCACGATCGAACAGGGTATTGCTCGCGTCGCGCAACGCGAGATAGGCGGCATCGAGGGTAACGTTGAAAGTCTCCGCGTAATCAGAGGCCCGAATCACAAACACCTTCGGCCGCAGAGGGCGCCTAGAGTCGATAGCCGACATGCAGAGACGAAGAAGTCGAATCTCCGAAAGCGATAGGTGATAGGAGGATGTGACCAGGGCATTTGACTGGCCAATCACGCGATTCCAGGTGCTTGGGTAGTCGTCGCCAAGATCGTCGCCCAGCAGATCCTGAGGATTGATGGACACGCCATCGATCACCATGTCGATCGCTGGCAGCTCATCGTCTGTATCGTGAAGGCTCTTGTTGGCCCTAGCTGAATCAGTCATCTTAAACCCCCTCGCGTGCAGCCAAAGCATACAGGGGAAATTACGCAATCCGTCCAGATGTCCGAGAATCTGTCCACCTATTGGGCTTGCAGCCAAGTAGGCGTGCCTCACAGCCTGTGGATAGCGCCGAGGAAACGTCCACCAGTTCCGAGGATATGCCCACGCTTACCGACTAATCGGCCACATCAAACCGAGCAGACGCCCACCAATTCCGAGGAAACGTCCACTTAGCGACCTTTCCGACCAAGCTAGAAGCCTAGTGCCACAAGGGTTTCAGAACATTTCACCTCCCTTTAAAAACAAGAATAAAAATATCTAAAGGCTTTTCTTATAAAGCGACAGGCCAGCAACGCGCCAAGACACACTTATCCACACCCCAAGACCAGATGCCACAAAGAAAGGTGGACGTTTCCTCGGAAAAGCAAAAGCGGGTAATCAGGGAGCGGGCAGCCTGAACGACCGATGCATACGCAGCACCGAAGCGATCCATACCGCCGCCAAAGGCAGAGAGGCCCTCAGACGAGGCGTACTGCAGAGGCCATTCCTATAGGTGGACAGATTCTCGGCGGCATCCAGACGCCCCATTCTTGGCTACCAGGAACCTAACAGGTGGACAGATCCTCGGGCGAGGGAAAGTTCGCCGGCTGCATTACAGGTGGACGGATCCTCGGCGGAGCAAAATCTCACCGATAAGTGGACAAATCCTCGGCAACTTAAAGTAGGGATTGGTGGACAGATCCTCTGCCAGCGAGCCTTCAATCCCTTATGCGGCAATGGCTTAGGATGCTCTTCTAGAAGTCGCATGCTCAAACGATTCAGCCAATAGGTGGACAAATCCTCGGCAAGCGAAGGAATGGCTGAGCTCAGCAGCCCGATTACCGGAATAGGTGGACAGTTCCTCGGAACTGGAGCAAAGCCCTTACGGGACGGGCATTACAGCCGGATGATATGTGGACAGATTCTCGGAGCTGAAAACGCCTGGATGTGAAGCATAGGTGGACAGATTCTCGGCCTTAATAGAGGGCATTAGGGCAGGGAGAGCCCTAAGCTGATGCCCTGAAGGACTTCAGCCGAGAATCTGTCCACCTATATGAAACCCACAGTGCCCGATTAGGTGAGGGAGGAGGGAGGTTAAGAACGGAACGGTGAACAGGCCCGAGGATCCGTCCACCTATATGCTCAGGGTCACTCTTTCCAGAGGTAGGAGCCAAGCTTCTCAGCAGCAGGATCGGCGTTCAGCTCTTTGGAGAGCTGAGCCTTCAACCGCTCTACCTTCTGATCAGCTGCTGATCCCGACTGGCCACCGGAGGCGCCGCCATCGGATAGCAATTCTGACATAACGCCGTCAGGCCCATTGAACCCCTCCGGCTTTGTCTGTACCTCGTTCATGGAGCCAGTACCGGCAGCATTTGCAGCGCCGGCCAGGATGAGGACTACCGAGCAAATCGAAACACGCATGTTGTCACCTACCGGTTATAGAGACCTGGACCGTCAGAGAGATCGTCAGGCTCAGGGACTTGTTGTTGGACAGAAGGCTCTTGGCGCGGCGCAGAAGTCTCACCACCGCGGCGGAAGAACGAAGTAAGGCCGTCGGTAATCCCGCTGAGCAACGATGGCTCGGCATGCTTCTTGAGTTTCGAGATGTCACTCTTGCTCACCACCTGGATGCCTTCTGCTTTCGCCAGCGCTGTGACGATCTGCATGAATTCAGGCGAACCGTTGAACCACATCTGGGACCAACCGGCAGCCTTGCCGCACTCAATGAAAGCAGCAGCCACTTCATTCATCGAGGTGCCGCGCATCTTGCACGAGAGATTGCCGGTCGCAATGTTCATGGTCACTACGCTTGAACGAAGGAGTCCGCCCTTGCTCTTGAAGGTGATTTCGTCACCAGAAGATGCGAACACTGCACGAAGACCACCCTTGGACTCTGAACGGAGCAGAAGCGCCTGAGCATCATCCCAGAACGCCTCTGCCAACAAAGCTTTGAGCTTCTCTGCACGCTTTCGCGCTTCAGACTCTGCGCGCTGGACTTGAGCTGACTGGCTCACCGCCATTTCATCAACAACACCGCCGGCCTCGAACACCTGCTCGACCACTTCATCCGAAAGCGGGGCGCCACCGCCCTCAAAAATCGCTTCTTCAGCTGCGGAGGCGACCGGTGCATCGTCGACCACCTCTAGCTGCTCTGCAGGTGCCGGGATGTCCTGTACACCGGCATTGGCGCCCTGCAGCAGCAAGGCGGAGATATCGTCATCGGTTTGGGCCCAGAGAGGCGCAGGCGCTGCACTTTGCTGGGAAGCGGTTTCGGGCTTTCGCATGGGAGTCACCAAGTCTGTTGTGTCAAGGTAGTCTCAATAGTAATATAGGGTTCGCATGTGAAACAGATAAATTGCATGCCATTTCCACAGCCGCGTCTTACACAGATGCGGTTTTTTTTGCGCGCTTGTTTTGCTCTGCTTATCTATGCTCTTTTTGTTTTTGCTATGCCGATTCCCGCATTTCCAGCAGAGATTACGCCTCGGTATTGGATGATTGGCATAGCCATGAATAAGAAGGCCGCCTTGCGGCGGCCTCTTTCACTCGGAGTGGATCAGGCCTTCGCGGCCTCGACGATCTCCTGCACCAGAAGATTCACAACCCCGTCCAACGGCAGGTCAGGGCGAACCTGCTTCAGCTCATCAATTCGCTTCTCGATCGAACCTCCAGGAAAGAGCTTGACCAGGATCTTCAGCGCAGAGAGATAGCCCAGTTCGAGCGAAACCTTACGACGCACTGAAACGTCATTAGGCGTCGACGAGAAAGCCCAAAGGTACATGCTCGGAAGGGGATAGGTCAGATACTGGATCAGCCGCCCCTTGGAGGTTTCGGCGATCAGCAGCATGTGAGCGCCTTCAGAGTCAGCACCTCGAACCTTGCTCCGAAGAGCATCGACTGCAGAGGGCGGTAAGCCGAAGCGCTTCTGGCAGCGAACGATGCCTTGCTCACCTGGGGACCCCAGGAAAAAAATCGAACTTGCCAGCTCAATATCATCAGGGCCGAAGTCCTCATCACTCTGCGAAGCCATTCCGTAATGGATGTTGAACTTACGGATCTCGCGACGATCCTGCGCAAATTGCGCCCTGACGGCTGGAAAGGGCTTGGTACGATGATATTCGTCAACGTCCAATCGCGAGGGCATGCTCTTCTCGCGATCCATTACTCGCCGATGGAACTCTTTTACATCCGGATCGCATACCAACTCGTCGAGGACATCGTTGTTGATCCACCACTTACGCGTGGTCGCATGCCGTGCAAGCAGCATGATCAGCGCACCCTGCTGCTCGCCGGAAACCCCACCCCCTTTAACCACGTCTTCCAGGTTCAACGCCAATACCCGGGCGTTCGTCTTGAAAGTGGTTGGGCCGCTGAAAATCTGCTGCCGCGTCCAACTCTGCAGAACGCTTTTCAGGTACTGAACCAGGGAGATACCCAAGCCTGGCACCTGCTGCGAACCATAAAAGTCGTTAATCTCCTGGCTGGAGGCCAGCACGTCAGCGAGGTCTGGTATCGAAGGCATGGCACGCCATTGCGCAAGCTCTGCGAGAATCATCTTGCGCTGACGGAAAAGCTTCATCGTCAAAGCTTTCCAGCTCAGATCGCCTGCGTCGTTCCAACGCTCGCGCGTGACGATTTCATCGATCTCTTCATAGCCTGAGAGGCCTGGCGTGTACACCTTCAGTCGCGAGCTGGTATCGGACAGATACAGCTTGTAGGCGTTCTCGATCAGCATCGGCACGATGGTCGTAACACCCTCCGGAGGAGCATCTTTACCGGCCGACGTGAACAGCTGCGTGAGAAAGTTCGTCAGGAACATCCGCTCCACCGTGGTGGGATGCCATACGCAAAGCTGAGTATCGAATGGGTTCATGCAGCAGTCGGGCGACTCGGTGATCCGACGATAGCTGACCTGCCATAGATGCTCTTTCGGCAGGATCGACTCCAAGAGAAGGATCACGCCGCTGGAGGAAGGACCGATGTCGAGCGTAACCATCCGCGGCAATAGGTTGTCTGATGCGTATGCCTCAATGTAGGCGGCCCTGATGGCCTGGAGGAGCACAGACTTACCGCCACCCATGGGGGCGATAAGCACGTCAGACACGAATTTTTGGATCCCTGCAGCCTGATGTTTGAACGGGTACAGGCGCTTCGCTTCTGTGAGCATCAACAGCGCGCCCTGCATGTGCCGCTGCCAGATCGAACCTGGCCGAGAGAAGGGCAGGGCGATCATTGCGTCCTTGACGGGAACAGCGAATGTCGTAGCCGCATAGGTTGTTGCTCGATCACAACCAGGAACAGCGTGCTTGAGCAACTCGTCAGGATCATCTGCGTCCTGCCGCCACTGGCTGCCGCCCCAGGCCTGCAGCTGGCTTATCAGGGTGTATATCTGGTGGCGGGCCTGCTCCTGGGTCTTTGCCTCAGTGCACACTTGCATCCGGAAGCCGCAAAGGTTCTCAGTCTTGGCAATCTCCAGAAGAGCCTCTGCGTGACTGGAGATGTCCGCGTTACGGCTCGACAGGATCTTCACGGACTGCGCGACGCCCTTATGGGTGTTGACGTAGTTGCGCCACTTTTCCGCACCTGAAAGGAAGCACATCGATGTCCACCAGTGGAAATCACGCGGCATCGTGTTAACCAGCAGGTCCGAGTCGAGCCAGGTGAGCGGATGGACATACATGTAGGCGACCGCGAAGAAGCGACCGCCGCGGTTACCGATCCGCACGACGCCATCGTCGTAAACGGTTAGAGGCTCGGGAAGTATTTGATCCCGGATGTGGGGGAGGCGGGTATGGTCGTCGGCAGCACTGTTGACGTTGAAATAGCGGCGATCACCTTGGACCGCAGGAACCCAATTGGCAGGCGTGGCGTCCGGAAGGTACAGGCGCCTGATCTCTCGAATCAAAGCCTCGCTTTCGATCGGCTCGCAGATCTGGGTCACATCCTGGGATCGCATGGCCTTTGCAAAGGCGTCCGTGTTGCTGTGATGACGCTGGTATAGCGTCTGCATCTTGCTGCCCAGGATCTGCGTGTACGCACTCAGGCTTCGCGGGAGGCCGCCAAGCAGGCGTTGAGCACCCTGGGCGTCCAGCGCAACCTGCTTGGGGTCACCCAGTGATTGCATGGACGTGGTAACCGTCGCGATGTTGTTTTCCCTTACCGCCTTCTTGGCGAGCATGTCCTCACGAGAGGTGATCAGAGCCTCTACCGTGGCCATGTCCACGTTCAAACGGCGCCATGTTTCGCGCGAAACATCGGTTAAGAGGTGGAGATCTTGTTTCGCCTGGTCCGGGTTAACCTCGGTCACCCACTGAATCTGACAGCCCGGCTGCTGAAGCTGGCTTGATAGCAGAGTGAAGAGCGACTTCAATGCCGCTCCGCGCTCAGCATTGCCGAACATACGGTAAGCGCCCGACATCCTCAGCCCGCTCATATACCCCAGCCCCGCCTGCAGCTGGATCGTACGGGGATCTACCACAGAGATAATCGGAAGGCGAGAAGAGCTGAACTTCCCGAAGAGCTCATTCAGCGAGTAGAAAAGGGTCATCCCTCCACCTCCTGGACGATCTGCTCCGTCTTGGCGAGCGCCACATCTGCCGGCTCATTGGTGAGCGCATTGAAACGCAGGAGCAGCTGATGATCTCGCATGCCTTTCACCTTCGACAGAAAGTTGGCCTGCAGCGAGGTAGCCGAAATCCACTCCCTCATCGCTCGTTCAAGCCCCGCTGCAGGGGCGATTTCCGAAGCAACAGCCATAATTGCGCTCCTAAACTAAGTCCGCGAATGCCGTTTTAATCTTCGATTCGCATAACTATGCAAATCTATTTTTTGTTTTGCTTGGTAATGAAAGCCAAAGCCAATCTGGTACAGGTAGGGATTTGTTACGCCAAAGAATCGGACCAAAAGCGCCGGAACGCCCACAAAAGCGAATCCAACCTCGCATGACGAAACCTGCACCGCCCGCATATCTATGCGTCCTTACGCCAATAAAAGCGCAGCGACCGCTGTAGATCCTGGCTGTGCAGCCTTTCAGGCGCCGAGCCGCACGCACCAATTCCCACCTCGAATGACGAAACCAACCTCGCATGACGAGTCAGGAACCAGTCATCGGGGGCTCAAGCCCCATCTCCTGACACAAGCTGTCCAAGTCAGCGATCGCCATTGCTGGCAGAGAAACCACCAGGCGGCCACCGCATGCGCTCGACATGGGCGTGTACCCAGCGTCGTAAACCTTCTGCGCATGACGAATCATCATCAGCCGATCGTAAGCAGCCACAAATGCAGCTACCGGCTCCCGGCCAGTGGCCGGCTTGTCGCCAGAAGTCGTGCCCAGAAGCGCATAAAGAAGGGCCTCAGCAACCAGCGCGGCGGAGTATGAGTAGTCACGATCAGGTACGAGACGTACCCCGCCCGTCGAGGGCCCGGAGAGCTGGTCACCCAGACTCTCTACGCGACTTGGCCGCCATACACCGCGGACTACCAAGTTGGACCGGTCCGCGTAGAACATCGCCTCAGGCAGAGCGCACCAAACTCGCGGATCAGAGTCTGCGGACTGCCTGGCCGCAAATGGTGCGACCACAGCTAAATCCGGATCGAGGTCGCTGATGCTCACCTCAAAGAGCGAGCCGAGCCCTCCTTCAGCCATCAGCCGATTGCTATCCGCCTGGCCAGAGAGGGGATGGAACGTCCAGTCTGCACGCAGATGAGGTACAGGCAACTCCATCAAAGCCTGGAGATAGGGGATGCGAGGCGCAATGTAGGTTCGAGAAGTTGCATCTGGGTTCGACTGGACCATCGCAGGCGTCATGTACTCGTGCGCGTTACGCGCAGCAAGAATCAAGGGAGAGCCCGCAGGCTGGCGACTCGCCACACCCAGGAAGTTGTTCAGATACCAGTCAAGGCGACCAAAGACCTTTCCGTTCCAGCCGAGATTGCCTTCGAGGTAGCGCGCAATCTCCTGAAAGATCTGGAACACCGCCGTTGCCTGGTCCGGGATAGGGGCGTACTGCAGCCCAATCTCGTGAATGATGCTGGACATGCTGCACCGGAGCAGCTGGTCGCCGCGCAGATTCGACTGCTTGTAAAGCTGGCCGTTCTTGAACTCTTTGTAACCCACGCTGGTGTACCAAACGACACCTGAGGCGAGATCAGAAAGCCGATTGATGCGGCGCCCCCCTTCGGCGGTTACTGCGTACCCAGCCGAGGTCGCGGGATACCGGTTGTCATCCAGGATAACGACACCCAGCGCAGGGATTGGCATAGGTTCTCCTTAATTCGCATTGTTATGCATTGATTGTTTATTCCGCGCACATCGGCGCTTTTTCAAGCATTCCCTCGCTTACTCACACCGAGAAACAGCCCTCCCAGCAAGGTCTGCCAGGCGCCGGACGCATCCAGGCGCGTCGCAGCACCCGACAAAGCAAAACCGACTAAGCGCGGCTTTGCATATCTATGCGAGTCAATCACGAGCAACGCATAACCGGTCTTCGATGATTCTCGAACCGCCTGTGAAAACGATTGATGTGATGCTTTCGAGACTATCATACTATGACAATACAATGGTAAACCAAATATACTTTGTATAGTATGACAATAAAATAATAGTATAAGCCAACCGAGCCTGTTGGACCGGAGGCTACCTGATGACTGAAAAGGCGTCAACAACAAGGCAGGAAGGGTGCGATTCTTGTGCTAAAGGAATTGCGCTGATATATTTCTGGCTATCTTTTTTGAGGTGTCTTTCATGGTGGATAAAGCAGAGCCAACCATCGGCCAGCTTGGGGAAAGCCAATCCCTGGAAGACCTCGACCGGGCTCAGGCTCCAGTCGAGGAGGGTGTGCGCAGCAAGCGCTCTTGGGGTGGGGTGGCCTCTGCACTCGGTCAGAACAGGCCCGCCCTGGTGATCGGTGCGGCCATCCTGTTGGCCGTTGGCACCTGGGCGTATCGCAAGAACGCGGTAGTGCCGGTCACTGATACCAACACGGCGATCGCTATCACTCCGCCGGCGCCGGCGGAGGGGCGCGGCTCGAATGACGTACGGGTGCAGGGCTTGGAGTCGAAGGTCGAGGAAGCCGCCCTGGCAGAGGCTGAGAAAACCAGTGGCACTTACGTGCCGCCGCTCGCGCCACTGGCACCGCCGGAACCACCGAAAGTTGACCGGGCACCTCCGCCGCCAGTTGCTCCGGAAGTGAGCTCGACTGCAAACAATCAGGCGAACAACCAGCAGGCGCAGCGCGCACAGAAAGAAGCTGAGGAGATTGAGAAGGCGGTCGCCATTCAGCTCGACGCGCTTTCAGCGCGGGTGGATGGCCCGGGCAAGATTGAGTCGACGCCTGTCACTCTTGATCTTGATGGTCTGAGCAAATCGCTGACCGGTGCCGGTCAGGCTGCAACTGCTGCCGGCGGCAGCTCCGAAACCCGTCTTGGCTACCCGATGGGTACTGTCTGGACGGCGACCCTGAAGACCGGGGCAGACACCGATCGCCCAGGCACTGTGCAAGCCATCATCGAGCAAGGTCCGTTCGCCGGGCGCACAGCGCTGTGCAATTTCACCTGGCCTACCCGCGAATACATCAACCTCGAATGCTTCGCCATCCGACTCGATAAAGAGTCGCTGCCTATCAAGATGGTTGCCGTTGGTCCCGACGAAATGCCGAACCTGAAGGCTGAGTACAACGGTCGGTACATCCAGCGGCTCGGTTCTCAATTCCTGGTTGCCTTCCCGGCTGCCTACGCAGAAGGCCTTGGTCGCGGCGGCACTACCGTAGTTACCAATGGAGGCACAACCTCCACCCAAGAAAAGTTGAGCGGTGCTGACCTCGCTATTTATGCCGCGGGCAAGGCGACTGAGCCGCTCATGAAAGAGGCCCAGGCCATCGCTGGCGAGATCAAGCCGCAGGCCAAAATCCCACCGATGCAGCTGATCGGTCTGATGCTCGCTGAGGACATTTAAAATGAGCGGTAACGACAACTTCTTCGATGATCTGCCGGTCAGCACCCGTCGCGAGAAATCCGATGATGCTGGAACTTCCGCGCCGGGTGGCATGGACGATTTCGTTCTTCCTCCTTCCGCTGAAGCCCTCAACGTTGATGAGCTCCTGGCCGGCCTTACGCCTCCACCAGTTGAGCAGTTCGAGCCGCAGGTAAGCGCCGCGGCAACAGTCCCGAGTGAGCCAGCGCCTCAAAATGATGTGCTCGACATGGACCTGGTTGAGTTCCCTGCCTCACCGGTCGACCAGAGCCAACCATTGGTTGCGCCGGCCCTGGAGCCTGTTCGTGACATTGATGGCATCGGCGAAAGCCTGAGCATCGCCGATGCTGATCCTCTCTCGCACGGATCGAATACAGACGCAGCACTAGGCGGCGCGACTGCTGCTGTCGCAGCAGAGAAGGAGAAGTCTGACTCGTTCTTCCAGAAGCATAAGGCGAAGATCGTTTTGGTTGTTCTCCTCGCGGTGGTGGCCGGGTGGAACTACCACAAGAAACAGAAAGCAGCGGAGATGGAGGCGTCCCAGGCCGCAATCAGCCAACCTGTTGCTCCCTACGAAGCTGCCATCCAGCAGATGCAGCAAGGCGACCAGAATATTTCGCACCTGGATCAAAATTCGGCACTGCCGTTTGACGAGCAGGCGCCCGCGGGCGATGCGGCTGCTCCGGCTGTCGACCCGTTTGGTGGGGCTGAAGATCCGTTCGGCGCGCCCTCAACTCCTGAAGTCGCGCAGCCTGCGATCGATCCTGTCCAACAGCAACCGGTGGCTCAGCAGCAAACGGCTGTAGCACCTGTTGAAGCGGTCGAGCCGCCAGTTACCCCTGCAGCCGAACCGGCTCCGGTTATTGCGGCTCCGCAGGATCTGCAACCAGTCGTAGACGAACTGAAGGCCAAGGTCGCTTCGCTTGAGAAAGAGCGTGACGACTGGAAATCTCGTGCACTCAAGGCAGAAGAAAGTGTCAAGCCCACTCAAACTGCCCAAGCGCAAAAGTCCGCCGCCGCACCTCGGAAGGAGCCTGTCCGCACTCAGCAGGCGCGGGTCGTTTCTTCTCGTCCTGCGGCCCAGCCGGCTCAACCCAAAGCGACCGTGGGCAGCAAGCCCGAAGTTCAATGGCTGGGTTCCTTCATGGTCGGCAATGCCTGGCATGCGCACGCGATCATCGCTGGCAGCGTATACGAACTGAGTCCCGGGCAGCGCATTGCAGGTCTGCGCGTCGATAGCGTCACCTCCACTGGAGTGAAAGTAAATGGCCATGAATTCCGTTAAGCAAGCGATCGTGAACCGCTACGCGGCCCTACTTGGTGCCGTCTGCCTTGCGTTGATGCCTCTGTATGCCATGGCAGGGATGGACGATGTGCTGAACGGTGGGGCTATCGGTGGTGGAAGCTCTGGGTCGTCCGCCAGCGCCGCGCGCATGGCTGCTGACTTGGGGCGGCTCTTCGAATCTCTCGTTCTGATCTTCGGGGTCTACTACGCCCTGAAGTCGGTACTCATCTATTCGCGAGTTGTCTCGGGGCGAGGAGCTGGCCAGCAAGAAAACATGGGAAGCGTTGCCTCCCACTTCTTTGCAGGAGTCGTTGCTTACCACTCTCGCACCTTTTTCAGCATGGTCCACAACACCATTCCGATGATCCCCGACTTTGGCCGGCTCGTTTATGACGCTGAGCTGATGATGGGCTTGATGTCCTAACCACCCCAGGAGCTTCACCATGAAAAAGTTGAAAGACATGTCCGTCAACCTGTACTGGAAAACCCAGATCGCCGCCGGCTCGATGATGATGAGCGCCATGGCCGCGGCCAGCTCGAACCCCATCGGCGCTAACACTGGCATCCAGGCTGGTGACAGCATCAACAACCTCAACCAGAACATTTCGGGCCTGCCCCTGCTACTGCTGAACGCGTCGCAGATCGCGGGCATCTTCTTTGCCTACAAGGCCTGGGACAACTGGTCCAAGGTGCAGAAAGGGAACGATCCTGAAGCAAAGCCCGGCAAAACCTTCGGTTACGGTGTCGCCGGCGTGGGCGCTTACTTCCTGCCGTCCTTCCTCGGCATGGGTGGCGCGACCCTGCTCCCGGGCGTGTGAGGAGCGATGGCGATGGCTTTGCTCTTGGGCGTAAAACGAGGCAACTGGCGTGAAGAAGAGATTCACAACGACAAGGTGTATCTCGACGCCCGGAGCAAAGCCATTTCCAGGGATCACTCCACCTGTCAGGAGTGCGCTTGGCAGGCTGATCGCTTCCAGGAAGGTCATCACAAAGACGATGACCATACCAACAACGATCCGGCCAACATCATCACCCTATGTGCATGGTGCCACCGCTCACATCACATAGGCCTCGCGGGCGTCTATGAACTTGGATACGCCGGGATCTCGACAGATCGATCCAAACCGATGCCGCCACAGGCCTTCCTGAATCAGGCCACCCGTTTCTATGACTGGGTGACTGCTCATGGAGCTAACGCAAAGCCCCACTTCATACAGTGGGCATACAACTTCGAAGAGTACCTGACCAACTGCATCGCAACTGCTGAGCGAGTCTTTGGCTCGTCTGAGTTGAGCGATATGGCCGAGATACTCGCCTCCATGAACAACGAGGAGTACGCCAAGCGCGGCGACCTCATTGGGGGCGTACGACTCATTCATCGTCGAATGCAAGACCTCAATCCGGCGAACGCGGCCGAGGCACATGAGCTTGAGCGCCGCAAATACTGGGTTTCTGTCATGAAACAACGTCTAGGGAGTCCAGCATGATGGATCGAAAATATTCGTCGTTCGCAGACCTGTGCATGATGACCAGCGCAGGTCAGCCATGGGCTCTCGATATGCGCACGCGATCGGGTAATCCCGCACTGCTGGCGTACCTGGTCAACAGCATCTGCAATCTGCTGGTGGAATCGAATGCGATCTCCGACGGTTTCAAGCGGGTGGATCAGGGGCTCACGGTTGTCCAGGGCGACGGTGCGGCGCAGCAACTTGCGCCCGCCCCGCTCGTGTTGCTCGCTCTGCGTTACGCCAAGAGCAAAATGATTGATGGCGGCCAGTGGCGAGCAGATGCACGCGAGGTTGTCATGGCTTGCTGCCCCGAGGTAGCCAAAGCCGAAGTAGGGCAGATGATCGAGCCCGAAGCTGCAGCTCACTGGGCTATGCCTCTGATGAGTGATACCTGGTTGAAGTCACCGCAAGTCGATCGCGAAGTGGCACCGGAGGCAGCATATGCTCCAGCGCGATGACTATGCCGGTCAGGCAAATGAACAGCTGAGCGAAGCAAACCTGCAGAAGTGTGTGGCCAGCTTGAAGCTGGTCGAGCCGCTGATGCTGGCTTCGTTGATCAGGCCCGGCCTGGGCGAGGACGTATCCGGTGAGGAAATCGTCAAGGCGCAATCCAAGCTGCTGTTCAGGACACTCGATCTCGCGGACCGGATACTGAAAAACCTGAATGTCGAAGCGCCGCTCACGCCAACGAACCGCTACCTGGTAGCCCGGGAGATCGTGGGGCTCGTAGCGATGCACTGGCGGCATGGAAGTGACCTTTCGGCCGCGGATATGGCAGCCCTGGCCGAACATGCAGTCGCCGGCGGCTTACAGTTGATGGATGCCTTGAACGCCGAACCGTTCACCCAAGGCGAAGATCAATCTGAGCGACTGAACAATGCGGTGGCAGCAACAACCGGCATCATGCTTGCGATGCGCGAAAAAGCGTCTCTTGGTCACCAGACAGTGGCGTTGTGCCGCGAGATGACCAATCACCTGGCCAAGGTGGTCGGCGAGCAGGCTGCTCGTTTACGGGTGCAGAATCACACTCCCGCGATCAAAACGCTGATCCGCGTGTGCTCTGACTACTACCCCATCCTTTGGGACTCCGAGATAACCGCAGCAACGAAACTTTTCGCGTCGCTGAGCTCAGATCCCGCGAAATTCCGCTCTGAAGCTGAGCGTCTGCGCACCTGGCCACTGGAAGCCTTCTTTAAGCGCGTGGAGGAGGCGGTAAACCTCTGCATTGGCATGGCCGCCAACATGCAGCAGCTGCTCGACTCTCAGTCCGAGCTCGACAGCACTCTGAACCCATAAGCGCCCACCGAGAGACCACCCTATGAACGGCAATAGTGGCAGCGATGACGCCGGCGCGATCTCGATCATGATCACCCTGGCGGCTGTATTGTTCCTCATCTTCCACTTCTCGGATCGCATTCTTTCAGTCTGGCAAGCGCTCATAGTTCCAGTCAGTCACGGTTGGGCGTGGCTCGCTGCAACTGACCTTGGCCAGCAGCTGATGCCGATAATGAAGCGCGACCCGCAGATCATTGCCAAGATCCCGGCCTACCTGGAAAGCCTCTCGCCGGAGCAACTGAAATCGCTGGGTTACACAGAAGCGAAGCGCTATGGCGACTATGTGCATCGGCTGACGACAGCTATTGCGGGCCCTCTCTTCATTTACCTCGGGTTCCGCTGTTTCAAGCACTCTCGCATGGAAGATCCCGAGATGTTTCGTGTGATCAAGGGGATTCCGGCGATCGTGCAAACCCTGAAGCGCATACCCGGGCGCGAGTGGATGAACGACATCATTGATGCGAGCAAGCTCGACCTGTTCAACGGGAAGATTGCACTTCAGGCGCCGCTCACGCCTTGGCGCATGGCCGAGATCTACCAGCTGTTCGAGCTTGATGAGCAGAAGAAAATCAAACGCTTCGACAAAGAGAAGGCCGCGGCTATTTTCAATCAAACCCTGGGCCAAGAGTTCACGACGGTCGAAGCTTTGGAGAAGGGTAAGTACGGCCGCGTTTGGAAAGCTCTCATCAGCCAGCTCCCCGCCCAGGATCGCAAAGCCGCCTCTCAGGCCGCAACCAAGGGTCATCTTTATGAGAAGACCGTGATCATTGGCCTTATCCGAATGATGGGTCGGGTCATGATCGTCGACTACGGTCCACTCGCTTTCCTTCGCTATCAGGATGTCGCCTTCTTTGATGCCGTCAGTTCTTGCGGGCGACGCACGAGCTTCGTGGCCGGCTCCGGAATCATGGGGCAGTTCCGTCATGAGGTTGAGATTTTCAATGCCTCGAAGGGGACCATGAAGCCGGAGAAGGATGCGGGCGGAAAGTGGGCCGCAGACTGGTTGGAAGAAGCTCTCAAGACTGATCCCTACGAGCGCCCGTGGGTCGAAAGCGACGACATCTGGGCATCCTTTGATCCTTGGCTGTAAGGACGAACAATGGCTATTGCACGCAAGCCGAACAATCGCTACAGCGAAACGGCCAAAGAGCTCGACTACAACCGCTATATTCGCGAGAACCTCACTGCCGCGGAGCGGATGAACTATGCCATCCAGGAATACGCTCCGCCCCTAATGATGGGCGCCGGCCTCATCTCGCTGGCCGCGCCTGGATTATTCGAGGTCACTGCAGGCGTAGGCGCGGCTGCCTACGGCGCGTTTGTGGCGACGAAGCAGCCTCACCAATGGCCTCTCTGTACGCCGTCCTACGTCTGCAAGGCTTCACCGCTGCACAAGAAGCTGTTCAAGGTTCAGCAGGCGCCGTTGGTGAAAGACGCCTTGGGGGTCGTTAGAAAGGTGAACATGCTGAAGACGATTCCAGTCGTCGGCAGCCTGCTTTTCCTCAAGGATCCTACCGAGATGATGGGGGACGGCATCCTCTATCTCGGCTCCGATATGGATAACGGTGGCGCGCAGATCTGGACATCCATGGATCTGCTGGTTCGCCACATTCTGCTTATCGGAACTACAGGTTCCGGTAAGACTCAGGCCATTCTCGGCATGATCGCGCAGCTGATGGCCCAGGGCAGCGGCGGGATCTTCTGCGACGGTAAGGCTGACATCACCACCTGGTTCATGCTCTATACACTCGCGCGCCACTTTGGCCTTGAGCGTCAACTGCTGGTGATCAACTACCTGACATCTGGTGGAGCGAACACCAAGCGCTCGAACACAACGAACATTTTCGAGATCGCCTCGGCAGATAGCCTGTCTGAAATGACCAGCTCGATGATGGGCGGTGGTTCTGGCGGCGGTAACGACGACATGTGGAGGGGGCGCGCCGAAGCCCTCTTCAACGTGATTATCCGGGCTGCCTGTGAAGATCGCGATTTGCGCGGTGAAACAATCGTCGCCGACGACCTGCGCCGGCGGATGACACTGCAGAAACTGCTTGAGCTCCCGCAGAACACGATCTATTCCCAGCGTGTCCGTGACGAGGCGCAGCTGTTCCTCAACGACCTGCCTGGTTACTCGGCTTGGCAGAAGGCGACTCAGCCTCAGGCGAAAGAGCAGTGCATGGGCCGCATGTCGGAGCAGCTGGGCTTCCTGCAAATGCAGTTCACCCGGGTGCTGTCGCTGCTCTCCGGAACCTACGGGTACATCACCGGCACCGACATCTCCGAGATCGATTGGATCGACGTTATCAACCAGCGTCGTACCGTCTACATCATGCTGCCTGCGTTGGAAAAGTCGCCAGAATCGCTGAAACAGCTCGGCCGGATGGTGGTTACCAGCATGCGTAACGCCATGCTTCCCATCATCGGCGGTGGCCAGCTGACCGGTCTCAAGAAGATCCTCATCGATGGCCGGCCGATCGGCAAACGAGTCCCCTACGGACTGTTCCTGGACGAATATGGCAGCTACTGCGTGGAAGGCTTCGGGGACGTGGTAGCCCAGATTCGCTCCATGGGCGTGTTCGCTTGCTTCAGCGGCCAGGACTGGGCGTCTTTCAAAAAGGGCTCTGAAGTGGAGGCTGATCGAGTCAACGCGAACACCAGTACGAAAATTTTCTTGAAAACGTTTGATCCCAACACCGTGAAACTCCTGGTAGACACCTGCGGCAAGAAGCTTGTCTCGGTGGCAGGTACATGGGGTGACCGCCCGAGTGGCGGACGTGCGGATATGCATACTGGCTACCAGTCTGTGGATGCGTTGCAGGTCCAAGAAGTCGATCGCGCGCGTATTGACCAGCTGGCTAGTCAAGACCCTGGTATGGCCCATATCTACTTCGGCGGGAAGCTCTGGACCAAGGCGAAGATGTTCTATCCCGACATCCAACAAAACGCCCAAAGCCAGGTGAACAGCTTCGTTCGGATGCGCACCCCAGTGGGAGTGAGTGGGATTGTTGAAGACGCCGAGCGGCTTATCGCTATGCGAAAGCATCTGGACAAGATCCAGGAGGCTGTGCGGTCTTATGCCCCTACCACCGAGGAGGCCGTAATAGACCTTGGCGATGAATTCCACCTCTGGTGCCAAAGCGCGATGGAAAGCAGCAAGGCGAGAGGAGGAGAGATCTTCAGTGCGATGCAGAAAGCAGCGGAGCAGATCTTCAAGGAAGAGCGCAAATCTGTACCTGGTCTGGCTGTTCCTGAACCGGCGAAGAAGGCCGCGTCAACAACTACACCGGCGGTAAAACCGGCGACAACCGCCGCAGCGCAACCTGCAGCGTCCCGACCTGCAGGCGATGCGCTCAGCCTGCTCGATCAGGCGGTTCGCCAACAAAAGCCATCCCCTGCGGAATTCAATGAATCGCTTCTGCCGGACATCGCTCCCCCTGACCTGATTCTCGATCACGCTGACTCGGCGGGCCGCACTGACAAGCAGCCAGAGCCGCTCGTGCATCCTTCGAATATCTCGTTCAGCATGGATGATCACGCACCGGATACTGCGACGCAGAACATGATCGCTCGCACCGCGGTGAGCGCGGCAGTGATGCAAGAGGTCAAGCAGATGCAACAAAACGGTAGCGATCCTGATTGGGCGGGAACGCTACCGGAGGCGCGCCTAGCCGCAAACACTGCGGTTAAGAACGCGAATCCGGAAGATCCACAGAACGCATACCCCGAGAGCCCGGTCCCTAAAAACTTTTCGGCCAACTCGCTTCGGGGCGCGCTATCAGATCTGAAGGGCAAGATGACCGATTCGCTGAAGGCAACGAGCCCTGCAGCGAGCGAGAAGGAGGAGCAGCAATGAAGTTGGTGAAGGGGAGTGCGCTCGACTGGCAAAGAACACGGGAGCTACTGGGTCAAGCGAGCCAGGAGATTGCTGTGCCTGATGCACTGGTTGAGTTGGAAGCAATGACGCTATCCGATGACCCGGATCTGCTTCCTGCGGAATCTGACTGGCCAATGATCGACATTGAGGGTGCCAACGAAAATGTTCGTGAGGTAGCTGCCGTGGTAACGGAAATGGTCGTGAGGCACAGAACCTTTGAGTCTCTCCCTGTGGGCCTCTGGAATCACCCGATCAGCATGACCGATCAGGCCATTGGTCAAGTCCTGAAAAGCCTGGGTTATCCCAAGCCCGAGCATCAATCGACTAATGCTGTAGGAAGGGTTCTTAGCTGGCCTTGAGTTTTATAACGCATACTCGATAGTAAAAGATACTTGCGCTTTTTCTATGCCGTGTCTAATGTGGTTTTTGATGGCGCTAATGCCAGCTAATACCCTCAGGAGCACGTCCATGTTCAAGCGCAAATCTCAAGACAAGTCGAAGCCCGTCAACAGCCTGATGCTGCAAGTTCAGGAGTACGTTGCCTCCGAGGGCAGCAAGGAGATCGATACCGTCATCGGCGTCGATCTGGAGGGCAAGCAATACTCCGTAATTCTCACCACTTCCGGTGACGCGGCCGAGAACGACAAGCGCAACACTCTGGCCTCGTTCGCCAATTCGAAATCCAACCACCACGTCCCGGTCGGCGGCATGATGCTGCTCAGCACCGTCTGGCTTCGTGAGCCGGAGAAGGAAGGCGCCCCGACCACCGGTATCGCTCGCTGGTCCGAATTCTTCGGCAACAGCCGCGAAGAGCTCTCCATCGGTAATGCGATGTATCGCGCCGGCACCAGTGCCGACGGCAAGGGCAAGGAAACCAACTGGGGTGCCCTGGATCGTCTCGGCAAGCCGCTGACCCTGACCGCCGAGCAGTTCCCGGGTGCCGTTGCGGCCCTGGCCGACAAGTGCGCTGCCGATCGCTCCCGTGCCCGCCCGATCGTTCGACTGCTGAGCGAAAGCGGCCAGGTGCTGGACTTCACCACCATCAAGCAGGGCACTGCCGAAGTCGAAGAAGGCGGCGAGAAAGTTCGCCGCGCCGAGAACGGTGCCCAGGTGGTCGAGGGCATGAAGAAGAACACCCGCCTGACCAAAATGCTGCAGGCTGCCGAAGCCGGTCAGGGTGTCCTGGAAATGATCCCGGTGATGTCCATCGAGATGTCCAAGAAGATGATGAACTCGCCGCGCGGCCACAACTACGTGGCCCTGGCGAAGCGCTTCCAGGACGAGAACCAGGTCTACGCCGCCGAGTGCTACATCCGTCGCGCCCCGTCGGACGACTTCAACTACATCAGTCATCTGTCGGTCACCAACAAGGATCGCTTCGATCCGCTGCTGCTGCCGTCTGATCGCTTCCCGCAACCGGCCTACAGCGCCGAGCTGCTGGCAGAGGTCGGCGTCGACCCCGAAAAGGTGAAGGGCAAGGGGCCGCAGGCTGAGCCTGAGCCTGAGCCCCAGTACGAAAACGCCCCTGGCTTCGATAACTGATCGACGCCTGGTGGAAAAAAGCCCCGCAATCGCGGGGCTTTTTTTCGCCATCACGAAAACTGGCAGACGGCGTGTTTTCGCTTAGCTATGCAATTTTATAACTAGATAATCCTGTTCTTACTAATCATAGATTTTCTGCGCGGCACTGTTGAAGTGATGGCGCTGAAAGGCTAGTATTTGTTTGCAATCGAGAGTGCAACGGTAAAACAAAACTCACGATGCGTACCGATCATTTTTGTGGAGACTGAGCATGAAAAAATTCGCTGTTGGCGCCGACATTGGCTGCAACTACGCCAAGCTGTATGCCGGCAAAGGCGCGCAGATCGCGATCCGTAGCACCGTGTCGACCAAGCCTCAGATCGGCGTCAGCATGGGTGGCAATGGCCCGGATGAAATCGTCATCCAGATCGAAGACAGCATCTACGCGGTCGGCCCGAAAGTCGCTGATCCCATCGATACTCGCTTCGCCAGCTATTACACCTCCGATATCAACGCCGCACTGGCTATGGCTGTTCTCCTTCGCCAATTCGGTGACCTGTCGGATGCGTCCATCGACGCGGTGTTCGGCATGCCGCTGAACGTGTTCTACAACTCGCGCGGCGAGATCAATTCGAAACTCATCGAGGAGCGCGCCAAAGCCTGGCGGCGCCCTGCAGCCGTCCAGCCTGGCAGCAAGGAGATGCGCCTACCGAAGAACGGTTCGGTATTCGGCAATCTGAATGGCGCCTCCGAGGGAGTGGCCGTTTATCTCGACTACATGATGAATGAGGACGGCGAGTTCCAGCACGCATCCGAAGAGCTCGTGGTCGTCGCCGACGTAGGCGGTAACACCACCGACGTTGCTCTGCTGGAAAATGGCAACCTCCTCTTCAACGGCACCTCGAATTCCTTCGAAGCAGGCGCTCTGCATCTCTACGAGCGCGTCGCCACCAGTGCACGGGACCTCATGGGCCTGATGCGCACCCCGCCGCTCCATGCTGTGGAGAAGGCAATTCGTGAAGAGGGCGGCTGGCTCACCATCGGCAACAACAAGGCGAACATCCGCGACATCGTTGCTGCCGAGCGCCGCGCCCTGGTCAACGAGATCGTTCCTCGCATCGAGAAGATCGTTACTAAGCGCGTCGACGAGCTCAGCACCATTCTGTTCGCCGGCGGCGCAGCGAAGCTCCTGGAGGAGGACCTGCGCCATGTGCAGGTAGGCAACGCCAAGGTTGTCGTTGTCGAAGATCCTCAGTTCGCCAATGCGCGCGGCTACTACAAGCTGGCTCGCCACCTCGCTGCTCAGGAGTAATTCCTATGTCGCGCGCAAAGCGATCACTGAAGCGTCGTCAGTTTCGCTTCTCACTTGACCCGATGGATCCGGTGGAGGGCGAAGCTCTTCGCCAGATCGACGAAATCGCAGATCAGGCAAAGGAGATGTTCGAGAGCATTTCCCAGGATGAAGCTGATCGCTATGCGTTCAAACGGATTCTTTTGGGTCTCCTGAAAGACCGACCAGTTGAGTTGGCGGCTCCGGCCCGCAGCGCGCCTGTAGCGATCGCGCCTGCATCAATCTCGGAGCCGGCGGCTGTTGCTTCAACGCCTGCGGCGCCACAACCCGAAGCAACCCGCACCCCAGTCGAGCAGCCACCGAAAGCCCAGGAAGTTCCCGTCGAAGCGGTGGGTAAAGAAGGCACCGAGGAGGAAGGAGCAGTCGACGGAAGCCAAACGTCGTCTGCCGCCACTGAAGCGAGTGTTTCTTCACCAGAGAAATCCTGGCACGAGGAACTGCTCAACAGCACGGCAGGAAAGCCTGCTTCAACTCTCAACAATCTTGTCTGGACGGGTAACCGTCCTTCGGAGTAGCTAGATGCGTGATGTCAACGACGACCAACTGGTCGGCAGCATCGTTTTCTCGAACCGGGTGCTCTTGTACATCCTGGGCATTTGCGTGGTGATCATTGCGGCGCTGGCCACTACGAATTTCCTGACCTTCATGTATGCGAAAAACAAGATCGAGAGCATCCAGCGGGAATACTTCGCGACCACTCACAACGGCTCCCTGTTCCAGCTAACACCGATCGATGAGCCCATCGGCGGCGAAGAGCGGGCCCTGAACTTCAGCTCGGCCTGCGTCATTCGCATGTTCCAGCTGGATTTCGTCAACTACATCCGGCAGCAAAACGAGGCACAGCTTCGCTGCTTCACTGACGATGGTTACAAGACCTATCTGAATGCCTTCGAACGTGCCGGACTGACAGCCCAACTCAAAGATCCCCGTATCCGCCTCGTGCTCTCCGCCACGCCGGGCCCAGGCGTGTTCCTGAGCAAAGAGGTAAAGGTCTACAGCGGTGTAGCCCGCCAGACCTACACCATCCAGCACCCCATCGAGATCATCTTCAACGGCAACGTGAATCAGCCCCGCCGCGGATTGATTGAGGTCGATCTCCTCAGAGTCCAGCAGGAAAGTCGTCCTGACGGCCTCGCTGTTCATGCAATTCGAGTGAAGGTCTCCAAGTCATGAGAAAGGTCACCCTGATCCCAAGCATTCTGTTGCTTTCTCTTCTCTCACTGCAGGCTGCTGCAGAACCTGCAGAGCAGGACGTGCGTTCCAACGACCCCCTGGTCAACACGCTCCTGAAGCGCAAGTACCCGCTGACTGTTGAGCAACAAGCCGTCATCGAGCAGTACATGATCGATGATCGCAAAGACCTTGCCCCTCAGATTCCGGCGGGAGCAACAAGCACTGACCCTGAACAGATCATCGATCTCACTGATGGTGGCAAGACCAAGAGTGTCACCCTGCAGCTGGGATACCTCACCTCATTGATGGTGGTCGGCGAGAACGGTGCGCCATGGCCTGTTCGACGCGCTCGCGCTGGCGACGACAGCGTGGTGAACGTCGACCTGGTAGAGGACTCCGGTGCTGTTGAAATGCACCCGCAGAAGCCCTGGGTCAACACGAATGTCATCCTGTACCTGGCCGATCGCAACGAGCCGATCAAACTCTACGTGAAGGTATCCTCCGACCCCACCGATGGTGTGAAAGACAGTCTGAAGCTGATCGTTGATGGCGTGCCAACCGGGAGTGCTCCGCTGCTTCAGCCGAACCGGGTTGCGATCGATCACCAACTCATGAATGCATTGGGGCAGTCTCCCGGACGCAACTGGACCAGCCTGAAAGTCAAGGATACCGAGAGCGTTCCATTCAGTATCAGCTACTGGCTATCCCCCAACCGCGAAGACGCCATCATCCGTCTGCGCGGGGCCTCCATGGTAGGCCCGGACTGGTTGACCGAGACCCGCGATGTCGACGGTGTTACTCGTGTCTATCGCTACCGCGCACCGATCCCCCTGATGATCCGCACGCGAGACAGTGCCGGTATTGAGTACCAGGTTCATCTCGAAAATCCGGCGGACATCCTTGCCGGGCGCGAAGGGTCGAGGACGATGACCGTCAAACGGACTTCCCCTGAGCGACCGCCCATGGATTCGGCCCTGCCTTTCGAAGAGCCGCTCGGCCTCGTCGGTCGTGATCGGGTTCAACGTATAGCCCCTGCAAGCAATGGCGCTCAGGAGTCAGTGAAGACGTATGAATCGTTCGACGGTAAGGGCGTTCGGACCAACCGTGTTCAGATCGTCAGCGACCTCACTATCAATCGCGACACAGCTGCGCGCCTGATTGAGGAAACACACCGCAACAGGCCGATCCCAGTTCCCGCGGCCAACGCCGAAAAGGCTTCCAACGTGCAGGTAAGTGCGGTAGCCGCTGAGAAACCCCTCGTGGCCAAGACCGTATCGACTGCCGGCACGACTACAGCTGCCACAGCAACCACCACCGTTCTTCCGAGCGTCGTGGCCACCGCGGCACCCGTTGCAAGCGGTGTCACGTTCAGCGTTCGTAACGGAGGCCTGTACGAGAACCTTTTCCGCCTGACCCAGGAAGCGAAGTGGAACACGCCCATTTGGGATCTGGGCGAGCAGGACAAAGTTGTTCAGGGAGGCTACGTGATCAACGCCCCGACCCCTGAAGAAGCGATCGCAAAGTTCCTGGAGCCCTATGCCGACTCCTACCGCTTCAACGTCCAAATCAGCCCGCTCGAAAAGAAAGTTTGGCTCCACTAAAAGAGAGATCGCCCATGAACACTATCGCGAAATTGGTACTGACAAGCGTCATCGGTGCGGCCCTCTCGGGCTGCTTGCAGAACATCCCGAAAGGCGAGGATGGCGGCAACTACGCCAAGCTGACCGAAGAGTTGAATCAACTCAAGGCGCAGAGCGAGGAATCACAGCGCAACCAGCGCATTAAGATCACCAATGGTCCGCTGATCACTGGCAAAACCATGCCGCTCAAACGTGCGCCATGGCTATCCGAGCGCCGGGTCACCATGAAAGTCAGCGCTCCGCTGAATGGCCTTGAGGTGGTCAAGATGCTGCAGGCCCAGGGCCTCAACATCACCAGTTCCATGCCGCTGGATGGCTTTACCTATGCAGGTTACGGGTTCACGAGCGTGGATGCCGAGACAGCCATGCGCCTCATCTTCCCTGCGATGGGGCTCGACTATGCGGTAGATAACGACCGCCGCATCATCACCATCGTCCCGATGCGCCCGAAGCAGTGGACGTTGAACATCAACTCGCAGCGCTCCACCAACTACTCCTCGGCGTCCTTGAGTGGCACCCTTGATGTCGGTGCGTCGCTGGCCAGTTCTCTGAACTCGGCCTCCGGCGCCGGCGGCGTCAATGGTGGTTCGATGGGGGGGCTGACATCGAGCAGCACGTCTACCGGTGAAGGCGAGGGCGATCGCGAAGGCAGTTCGAAGCTGGAGTCGAAATCTGACTTCTGGAAATCCATGAAGGAGGAGCTCGAATCCAGAGTTTCTGTGTTGGTCCCGGTTGCCAGCGGTGCTGTTGTACCTGGTGTGATCAACTCCGGCGCGGGCATGCCCATCAACGGAATGCCTCCACTCCCGGTCGGTGGCATGGATCAAATGGCTGCAGCCATCCCGGCCGCGGGGTCGGACATGTACCGTTCGCAGAAGCTGGGCACGGTAAGCGTCAACCCGGATACCGGCACGATCACTGTTCAGGCTCCCAAGTGGCTGCAGGCAGAGATCGACGAGTACATCAAGGGCGTCGAGCGCGAGTTCAACACCGCCATCCACTTCGAAGGCCGCCTGATCCTGGTGTCCACCACCAAGGACAAATCGGAAGGTCTGGATCTCACGGCGTTTGCCTCGTTCGCAAATGGCGAGCTCGGCATGATCATCAACAACAACCCGGCTGGTGGCATCACGATCTCTCCCCCTCTGCCTGGCACTCCGGGAAATCCTCCCGTCATGACTCCTGGTGGCAGTGTGATTGGTAGTACCGGCATCGGTTTCTCCAAACTCACAGGTAATCCGGCGAACCTCTTCGTCAACTACCTTTCCTCAATCGGCGACGTTACGGTAACCCAGCGCCCTGCACTGGCCACCACCTCTGGTGCTCCCGCGGAGTTCCGCCGGATTGAAACCGACCTCTTCAGCCAGGTAAGTCAGAGTGCGGTAGCTGGTACTGACAGCAGCTCGGTAGCCACCACCAACACCCAGATCCCGATTCGCTTCGGCACCCTGCTGCGAGTGAACCCGAAGATCGATCTGGACAGCGGTATCATCCGCACCCAGCTGACGCTGAACGTCGCGGTACGCTCGCAGGTCAAGACCATCGACCAGTATCTGACTGACGCCAACGGCACCACCAAGGTCCCAACCACCATCACGCTGCCTGCCAATATCGATTACAACGGTGAGGCACTGCTGCGCGACGGTGACACCATCATCATCGGCGGCCAAATGGAGACCGATGAAACCAATTCCGGTTCTGGGGTAACGGGCTATGAAAAGGCCGGCCCGTTTGGCGGCCTGATTGGCTCTACCAAGAGCCAGAAGCGTGTCTCGACCTACTACTTCGTGTTGACTGCCCGTGTCTATGAGCGCAGCAACGAGCACCGAGTGCCTGGCGCATGAGCAGCGCCCGGCGAATTGATCTCACGCCTGGATCTGTCCAGGCGTTCTGGAAAGAGCGGGAGCCCAAGTTGCTCTCGTTCTTCGAGCAGATGGATAACAAGGAGCACTGGGCGCTGCGTGACATCGACGCAGAGTTCAGCGCCCTGTACGCGGAGGTTGCCCATCTCCTGCAGGTGTACGAGCAGAGTAGGGGCCTAGAGGAGCCGCTGGTGGCAGAAGCGGTTTCTCAACTAACCGCGGCGGCCGCAGCTCTCCCATGTTCAGCATCATCGAGATTCTTCGAGTGGATTGGCGAGCAGTCCCTGGAACTGCCCTATATCCTTCTCGAACACGCCCATCAGAACAGCAAGCTGGATCCCAACTGCAGTGTCATCTGGCAGCGAGCTCGAATGATCGCGCGCTACCAGATACTCAAGGACATCGTGGCGGAGATTACCGGCAACGGAGGCATTCCAGCGTGAACACCTACGAGTCGCTTCGGCTTTGGACGAACGATCCGCTTATTGGATCTCCTGCTCAGGAGATCCTGTCGATCGCGGAACGCCATAAGGCGCCGGCGACACCAACCCGGGTAAGACCGGAAGAGTTCGACATTCCATTCCCGTATCGGTATGACCCGGAGGATGAGCAGCGAGTACAACTCTTCCGGCGCATCGGTGTGTTGTTCGCTGCGCTGGATATCCACTGCTACTGGAACGACGGTCGCCAGGTAATCGGCGTGGCATTGTCGCCCGAGGATCCAATCAGCAAGGCCTGGTGCGCTTTCAATGAGGATGCGATGGAGGTACTCCTCGCCTTCGTTCTGTCGAAGGACCTGTCGTAGGAGCTAGGACGGCAAGCTTTAGTTCGCAGCCGCCGCCGCTGTAACGAGAAAGGCACCCGTGAGGTGCCTTTTTTGTGCCTGCTTGTCCCATCTGAACCAGGTTTTCGAGTGAGATAAGGACTAGCAGCATGTACACATAATCACAAATATGTGACTTTGCGTGCACGGCTATGGGCCCGCTACGTCCATTTCCATGTCCGCGGTTGGTTCATACAGGGGGAGGCCACTCTCGTCTTGGGCTTGGTCCCTCGACAACTCCGCAGAAGCCTCTCGCGCAAGAACACGAAGCGCCTGGTAATCCAGATTCAGCCGATGGATCCCTTCGTAGACGGCAGCGGAAACCCGTTCAAATGGAACCCCATCGAAGAAGTGATCCAGATCTTCTGGGCCCAACAGGCCGGGGTAGTTCTGCTGCAAATACGTCAGAACAGCCTGGCCTTTGTTCGAGAGAGTGCCGTTCTCCTGGATCCATCCCCGGGAAAGCGCCTTGTCGATGTGGCCCACTATGGTCGAGGGCCGACCAATTCCCTGTTCAACCATCCTCTCCATGACCGCTGTATCAAGAGGGATCTTCACAAGCTTTACAGGCTTGATGAACTCCTTCTCTACAACCAGCCAACCGGCGGTGTCCGGGATATCCCGCCAGATTTTCACCTTGATGTCTGGCAACCCCTGCTTGGCCAGGAACGATGAGATCGCCGACTGTTCGACCTCGATCGATTTTACCTTCGCATCGGGCGAAAGGGAGGCGAAAGCACGCCTGGTGAGCAAACCTATGGCTGCGTCGAGCTGGGAGAGCCCTTCCAAACTGTTTGCATTGAAATGAAGGGGGTCGCAAGGGTAGATCGCTTCGTGAGCGCCTGGGGTCTCTCTGGGGCCCGAGGGAGGGAGCCGGGAAACACGTACTCGTTTCCCTAGTTTCCTCATCGCGCTCTCCAGCATTACTTGCGTAGGAGGCGAGATGTCTCTGGAGTCAGTCCGTGGATAGCTGATTGCACCTCTTTCGTACGCCGTCTGAATCAGTTTCTCAGCTTCAGAAAGGCTTACGTTGAGTTGGTTCGCAACCAGGATCAGGGCGTCAGCACCCGTCATCATCGCCGGCGCCGGTTTGGTGGTGAAAACTTCTCTGGTGTGGCCCATCAAGGCCGGATCCATTCGACGAAAAGCTTCGTCGATGGCGGCAAGTGATGCCTCTTTCCCTGAGGAACCTTTCCCCCAGATTCGCCAGCCAGGCTGGTCTGGGTGTGTTCCCGCAACTTTGCAGGTTGGCAAGGGCTGCCGGCTGACAGACTGGACGATCTTGCTGCTGATCCGCCCAGCGATCTGCCCAGCTACGTTTCGATTGCTGCACAGAAAGCCGATGGCTCGATCTATACCGCGTCGAGCCATCACGGCCACGCAGGTTTGCCGATTGATGGCCCGCGGTCTCTGAAGCGCCTGAGATATTCCGTCAGCGTTCAGTGCTGAAGTCACCACCCTCTGAATACTCGCTTTTGATCCTGAAGAGACGAGCACGCTGTTGACCTGTGCCGCGATCAGTTCCCCTTCTCGATCAGCGTCTGTCATGACGTAGATCTGGTCCGCGTCTTTGAACTTTTTCGTGAGGTGGCTGATGGTGCGTTGAGAGGTAGGTGTCCAGCGTTCAGGCGTCAGATCGTTTGGGTTGAGACCCAGCTGATCCTTTGGCATGTCGTAAAGAGCGCCCCCTGTAGCGACGACCTGAGCATTGATCCTGAGCTCCGATAGGATTTTCCTCAGAGAGCGGATCTTGCCTGGGGCCTCAATAACGAAAACCGTGTTTGGCATTGAATTACTACCAGAATTGCAAAGCGATTGATGGTCATTCTATGCCGGGCGACTGGTACTTGCCATCAAAGGATTTCAATTCAAGGGATGATTTGCGCTTTGCTGCGATCCCGCTGGGTCGGAGGTCCTTGCCCTATATAAATATCTTTTTATTAAACATATAGGGGGAGCTGTAAATTTACGAAACTCCATATAAATCAGTGTCTTGCTGCGTTAGCATTCGAATAAACCAACCTCGTATGACGAGATTTACCAACCTCGTATGACGCAGAAAACCAACCTCGTATGACGAGGCCCCTATCTCGTATGACGTACTCCGATCTCGCATGACGATTTCTTCTGAAGGTGATTGGCGCAATCAGCCTCGTATGACGAGGCACGACGATATTTCCAATCTCGCATGACGCATCCTGTGGATAAGTCGCTATTACTATGAATAAATCTACGCTTGTTCAGCGTCGAAATTTTGACATAGCCCGAAAGCTATGAGGTATCAGCGCGTGGTCGAGCAGATCAAGAAGCTGGAATCATGAAGCATTTTCATCGTCCTTATCCTGGACAGTGATGTGCTTAGCCTGGCATCCTTCATTTGCACTGATAATTCACTATCGCAGTTGCAAAGAGAGATAAATGCGCGGCTACTACATCAAGAATATCGGTCAGAATCGCGGTAGGCCTCGCATCTGGCTGCAAGGCTCTGAGGTGTCGCGAGCGGGATTACGCTCCGGTGATTCGTACTCGGTACACGTCACTGGCGGCAGTATTGTGCTGCGGGCGGACCCGAACGGTGACCGCGTTGTTAGCGCCAAGCCGGCTGGAAGCGCAGATACCCTGCCGATCATTGATATCAACAGCCAGGAACTTTTAGCGTTATTTGATGGCATGGCCGCCATCAGAATGGTTCAGCGAGATGGCGAGATCTACCTATCTCCCATTCCGACTGAGCTGCGAAAGAAGGATCGGCTCCGCCGGCTCCGGGCCAAGCTTGAGTCTGGTCAGCCTCTGAAGCTGGGTAGCATGTCACATGGTGGCGGGATTCTCTCCCACGCTGTCCATGAAGGGCTTGAAGAAAACGGAGTCGATTCTTCCCTGGCCTGGGCGAATGAAATTCGACCAGAGCTCATTGAGCACGCCAGTCGGCGCAATCCCCTGTGGACCAGTGACACCATTCCGATCGCGGCCCCTATGCAGGAGTTCGCTTTCGACCAGCGCGCGATGACGCATTTGCCCCAGACAGATATCGCCGAAGCTGGCTGGCCCTGCTCGGGGGCGTCCAAGCCCGGCCGAGCCAAGAGAGGCACCTCAATGCCCGAAGAGCATCCCGAGGTCGGCCACCTGGTGGTCAGCGGGTTGATGATCATCGGTCGTGCGAACCCCGCCATTTTCCTTCTCGAAAACGTGGTCCCTTATTCGAACTCGGCAAGTGCGGCGATTCTCCGGAGTCAATTGCGCGACTTGGGGTACGAGGTTCACGAAAAAGTTCTGCGCGGAAGTGATTTCAATGCTCTCGAAAATCGAGAGCGGTGGTGCCTTGTTGCGGTTACAGAAGGGTTGCATTTCAGTTGGGACATGCTGCAGATCCCGGAGAAGGTCGACCTGCGTTTGTCGGATGTCCTGGATGACATTCCGCTGGATGACCCCCTTTGGGGCGAGATGCGCGGTCTCAAAGCCAAGCAGGAGAGGGACCTAAAGGCAGGCAAGGGGTTCGTCATGCAGGTGTACGACGAAGACTCTCAGCGCGTAGGCACCATGAGAAAAGGCTATGCACGCTGTGGGTCGACTGACCCGAAGTTGCGGCACCCTATGAACCCCGATTTGCTGCGGCCTTTCACGGTGGGGGAGCATGCTCGACTGAAGCAGGTTCCCGAAGAGCTGGTGGAAGGGCTTTCTCGCACCGTTGCACATGAGGTCCTGGGCCAGAGTGTCAACTATGAGCCCTTCCGCGCTGTTGGTGCCGCGGTCGCCCAATGTATTGAGGAATTCGCGCAGTCTCTGGAGAACCGTCCGGCCAATCGCGACGAGCTTGCCCAGGCAGTGGCTTCGGAGTTGCTGGAAACTGCAGGTCTGGTACTCAGCGAGATCCGCAAGCCCGTGCGAGGAGTTCGCTACCAGGGGCCGATCACTGTCCTGGATCTGGGGGTGGCCATCCAGGACATTGGCAACAACGTCGGAATCATCTACCGGGTAGATCAACTCATCACGCCAGAGGGGCGCGTTCCGTCGCTCGGGGATGTCGTGGAGGTCGTCCAGAAACTGGGCAAGAGAATGGATGTGAGATGGCTCACCAGCCAGGAAGTACCCTCTGCGCCCAGTGTAGATCTCCAGGCCCGACTCGGGGAGCTTGGATATCCGCCAATTCAGGCGCCGGCACAGCGCATTGATGTGGAGGAGGGCCATGTTCAGGCTGGCCAGAGTTACAGTTTTGAGTGGTAGCTATGGCTGGCTGCGATGATTTTCGGTGTGCAGGCCGTTAGAGCTCTTCCACATGGCACTCGCCGAGGCGGCCAGCATGGTCGCGTTACGCTTAATCTCTCGCCTTGACGAGTTCTGATTAACAGAACTATAGTGGGCTGGAGAAAGTGGAGGAGTTCCGATCATGACCACCGAATCAATTCTGGATACCGAGGGCAAAGCGCTGCTGCTGGGAGCGATGTACTGCTGTGTTAGCCAGCGCAACGGCTACACCGATTTCGGGCGACTTGTCCGCTATTGCGGCAAAGACGTTGAGTCGGGTCGTGATCTGTTTGCCGATGCCGATACGTGGGAAGAATGCTCGATCCATGGCGAAGGCCTGGCACCTCAGCTGTGCCCGGCTGTCGATCCAACGACTCAGGGCTGGCCGAAGCTTGCCGCATGAAGGAAATCGACATGCTTCAACTCACCCAGGATCAAGTGATGCCTGCTCCTCGCTGGACATTTGCCTGCACTCGCTGCGCATGGACAGGCGATACCCCGGACTTGGTTGGGTTTGGGCACTACGCGGATTGCCCGGATTGCGGTCACTCCTGCACAACTGATGAACCCAGTTTCGAGCCGGCTGCCGGTCAGCTCGATGGCAACCAGTGACTGAGGAAGGCAATGAGCATTAGCAAGAGCGACCGTATCGCTGCGTTGGAAATTGCTTGCCGGGCCGAGCGGGATTCGGTCGAGCGCGCAGAGAAGTCTGGCAATTGCGTTGCTGCTGCGATCAACCGAAATCGTCTAGAGATGGCCGAGAGTCGCCTTTCTGCTGCGGTTGATTGCCGGTCAAGTGATCATCAATGAGTGATAGGAAGCGCCCATGAGTAGGCACCCCCGAACGATTCCAGATCGCGCTGTTGCCGTCGCAATCATTGATGTGCTGGCAGAGAGTATGGGGGCGTCCTTCAGTCCTTGCGCCTTCTACGATGACGACGCAGAGATGCTGGACGACATTGACCGTTTGCTTGTCGAGAGGACAGGCGTTTCCCTGGTCAGGGGCCGGGTCTATGCCTATGTGCATCGCAGACTTATGCGGGTTTGCAACCAACTGGAGAGTTGGGGCGTGCTGGCAGGGAAAGCCACGAGGAACCCTGACCACCAGTACATCGGAGAGCCGAGCGGCTGGAAAGACTTCTGGCTGGCCAACCCAAGCACCGCGAAGCGTCTTCGGCCTGACCTTTACCCAGAATACAAGAATGATTGCGCCAGTGGGCCAGAGTGGGAAATGGATTGGCTTCTGCGTCGCGCTTACCCAAAAAAAGACGCTGCGTAGTCCGCAGCACAAAGTTCAGGAAAACGCCATGAGCAAATCGACCCCGATGACTCTGCCTGCCGATGTGCTGGCTGGTCTGTAATTGGCACCGGCCAGGTGCTGCACGCATTCATGGGGCTTTGCCCTGACCAGGTGGAAGGTGACCAGGTGCGTGATGACGAATGCCCGGCTTGCCGTCTGCTGATTGCTGCCGACCAGGCCCTGGCCGCTGCTGGCCTCGCTCTTCCGGTTTATGCGCCGGAGAGCAACTGAAGTAACGAGGAAACCGCGATGAATCAGTGGTTCTACAGCCATCTTCCGAAAGTTTGGGGCCGCTGGTGGGCTGCGCGACTTCTGGCCACCACCGCATGCTCGGAATGGCTGCGTGCGGATAATCCAGATTTCACGCGCTGGCAGCGAGTGAAGCGCAACGCTCTCTGCCTGGGCTTATTTATCGCTCCGGGCAAGCTGCCTCTTTCCATCACTAAAAAGCCAAGCGCTCAATAGTTCAAGGAAACCCACGCGCCATGCCTACCGTTCTGTGTACTGCAAGAACCAAGAGCGATGATTGCTTCGAGATCGTCTTTGATCCGCTGAGCAGGAGTCCTTTCACTCTGGACTGTGGTTGGACGCGGCAAGGCTCCAAGCAGTTCATAGAACTGCCCCGCATGTACCGCACAGCGCGAGGCGCCCGACAAGCGGCTGCCCTGTTGGCAGGAGAGAGCCTGGATTGGAAAGACCCCGCTCCCAGTGCACCGGCCAAGCCCGAATAACGAGAAAAACGCGTAGGAGCCCGCTCCATGATCGAGCCGACCCCCGCCCAGGTCGCCGCGCTGGCCTTGCCTGGTGAAACCTGGGAGGCAGCACGGCCGCGCGTGCGGCGGCTGCTGGCGGCGGTGAAGCAGTGCGTGCCGTGCCGGCACTGCGACCCCGAGGACCTGGCGCGCTATCGTTTTGCGCCGGGCTGGGTGGATGAAACGACTGCTTGGGCCGATTGCTGCCCACGCTGCATGGCCGACACATACGACGATGGCGAGCCGTTCGAGCTGGACGAATACAACTGAAAGGAACCCGCCCCGCCATGAGCCAGACCGAACCCAAGGCCATCGTAGGCCGCAGCCATACCGGCTATGACCGGCCCGTTACCGTCAATGGCGTGCTGATGGGGCGCGCCAGTTTTGCCAAGTGCTACCCGGTGAGCTGGTGGAACTACCAGCCGGCCGATGGTGGGCGCCTGCAACAGCACGCCGACCTGTCCCGCGTGCGCGACCGCGCTGTGCAGGACTACAAGCGCAGGGAGACCGCCGACGCGGCGCCCGTGACCGTCACAAACTGAAAGGAGCCCGCCCACTATGAGCGCGACCCACGATCCCGCCCAGGGCTGCCCGAAGTGCGGCGGCCAAGGCGGCTACCAATTCACCATGACCGAATCGCACCTGATGACGGGCGGCTGGGGGCGTGTACCGGTGGCCGGTGATAGCGGCTTGAATGTCCGTTGCAGTCTGGTCGAGTGCCTGGACTGCGGCGCGAAATTCAAGGCTCAGGCGCTGGAAGCGCGCGGGGCGCTCGGCGGTGACGGCGTGGCCGACCTGCGCGACGGCTGAGCGCAGTTCGCATAACGGGGGATCGCGTCAGATAGGCACCGAAAGAACGGCCCGAGCGGGCAACCACAAACAGGACTGCCGGCGACCATGAGCCGGGCGACCGGTACACCAGGGCCAGGGGCTTTGGAGAACGAGGAAAACGAGCGATGAACATGCACGAAGTTCGTGATGCAGGGCAGGGGCTGGCTTACATCACCGATTGCACTCTGGCGACAGTTACTGACCTGGCCTCGCGTGCTCGCCCGCCGAAGCATGAACTCAAGCGTCAGATCGATATTGCCCAGCAGGCAATCGAATGGATGGACCGCTTCGGAGTGGACTACTCGAAGACTCGCGCTGCTGCGGTGAAACGGATGGGCGGGAAGGTCGAAGACTGGGCCGCTCAGTTCAACGAAAGTCTGAGGAAAAGATCGCTGCACACCACCGGCCCTTGATTGGGCCTTTAGCAGTACCGTTGGGAAGGGGAAAAGTCCGGCTGGAAGTGACCAGTCAGGGCGAGCTAGAAGCCGGGGAGGGTGTTGAACGGGTTGCGTTCGACATGAACGATGCCGTTGCGAGAGACGCTGTAGTTCGCAATGGCTCCGATCTCCTTGATCTCCTCCAGGGCGGCTTTCACCTTGGCCTTGAAGGAATCACGGTTTTTGTTGCTGGATCCACATAGCTGCTGGATTCGGTCGATGCTGATGTCTTCTGGGTTGGTGTGACTGCAGTACCAGCCATGCAGCCATAGCGCGATTGGCTTGCCCCGCAGAGCGTCACGCTGAGCCCAGTTGATCTGAGTCCATCCAAGGGAGTAGAGCGATAGGAGTTGCTCATCCAACTGGATGATGTAGTCATGGGTGATCTCGTCTTTCCAAGCCTTCAGCATGTTGGATGAGTAGGTGTATCGATCGTCGAATGTGATCGACACCGCTCCGGAGATCATGCGATTGATCGACTCATTGAGCCATCGATAGTGGTCGCCGCCGCGCGGTCGGCCTAGGTAACTCAGCACCGCGCCGGCATGGAAGTAGAACTTCTCGCCCTTCGGGGTGTGCCGGGAGATGTGAATCAGGGTTTCCCAGACATCAAGGTCAGATTGATCGAGTTGCATCCCCGTGAACTTGATGGTCATTCCGTCGCCTTGCTCGACGACCTCTCCCTTCATATAGCGCCTGGTCTTTCCCTGAACCGCAGCGAACAGAGCTCCGCGGATGATGGCGTTTGGCACTCCTCGAACGGTATCGCTCCACTCAGGTAGCGTCGATGGGGCCAGGTCGGTCACCGGGGGGAGAAGGTCGCCTTGGGCGAACAGTTCAAGAGACAAGCCTGATTTCAGACTGGTGTTGCGGTCGGCGGCTTTGCGCTGTAGGGCGCGCACCTGCTCAACTGGATCTGTCATCGGCTTGCCCTTGTGATTTTCAGTCTTCCTCTGGGTGGTTAAAATGTAAACCAAAAAACTATCTTGGAAAAGTATATTTTTGAGATTACTATTTTGTACTAATCGTAATGCGCGGCGGATGTGGGAATGCGAGCTTCAACCTTTCTACAGCTGATGATTTTGGTCTCTCTGGGCGGTGTGAACTATCAGCTGTTCACGGCTGCAAGTAGCTTGCCGGCTCAGCTTGAGCAACTGGCAAAGGTCTCTGGAGGTGTTGAGCTGCCGGCGGATGTGCAGCGCAAGCTGGACGAGATCGAGCGGCTTAGGGCGACCAACGCGGCTCTACAAGCAATCGTGGCAAATGTGAATTTCGGCACTGGGAAAGAAAGCGACCCTGCGCGGGTGGAGTCCTTCCTTCCGCCTCTTCCTACTCCTGAAGTGAGCAGCTCTTTCACTCCTATGCCCGCGACGCTGCAAGCATTTTTCTCTGGCGATAAGGCCAGCGCTGAGCCGGCCCCGGCGCCTGTAGAAAATCGCCAGGAAGAGAAGAAGCAAGGCGATGCGGCTGGACGGATGCTGATCACCCCCATTCGCTTCCGGGAAAACGGTGCCCTGGTTTATCTGGCTTCCGACAGCATTGTCAGGGTGGTGGGGGTTAACGGCCAGGTGTATGGCGTCAACGGGCGCTACCTGGGCGAAAAGGATGGGATGGCGGAATTCGAAATGCTCGGCAGGCGGTTCACTCTGCCCCTGATCGTTGCTCAAAGTTCAAGTTAGTCGCGGAGAACACTGCATGAAAAACACTTTTACCCTGGCGCTTGCGCTTACATTGGCTGGTTGCGCTACTCCGCCGCCGCCGGCGGAGAATCTGAACAACGATCCGTCGGTTGGCCGGTTGGCCGCGGCGGCTGAGTTGGCTCAGCGCGACCTGGAGCGGCTCTCGCGCGCGGAGAATGCTTTGGCAGAGCAGAAGCGTACATCGCTCGATCGCCAGCGCGAAGCGACAGCCCGTGCAGCGGTGGTTCCTGGGTTTGATCGCGTGACAAGCGAGGTGTTCACCCTCCCATACCCCAAGGCCATTGAGCGCATCGCGGTGTTGGCCGGTTACAAATTCGTGCCTGCGGTGACCCTCCCCAGTAACCCGGCGATGGTGAACATCGAAGGAAAGGGGCGAACGCTCAAAGAGGTCATGGGGCAAGTGATGGACCAGGTTCCATCTGATATGCGTGTTCATGTTTATGCGGCTACCAAGACTGTTGTCTTGGCTGCACGCCAGCCGTGAGAGAGGGGGCAAGATGAAGTGGTTAGCGATCCATCTCACGGTCGTCATGACGTTGCTCGCAGGGCAAGTCCAGGCTGCCGATTCGATCCAGAGCGAGGTTGTTTCTCCGGAGCAAGCGCTACTGGATGTTCAGAAAAAGGCCCGAGAAGCGCCTGACCCATCTATGGACGAGGACGAGCGGCAAGAAATCGCCCGCTTGCAACTGATGACAGAAGCGGGGCGCAATTACGGCGTCCAGATGGGGCGGTATAACCGCTGGCTTGCGCAGGTTGAATTCCTCAACCAGCAGTCCATGAAGCTCGACCAGGGTTTTCCGTTTGGGCGGCTTTATCTGCGGTCAGGGACCCTTCAGCCGCCTATCCTCGACTCAGCTGAAGACTACCGTGCGATCGAGGATGACGGCCGTCTTCGTCGTCTCGTGTCCAAGAACTACCGGACACTGGTTCAGGCTCGATTCCGTAACAGCCCGCTGTCATGGCGTGACTTTCTCTTGCCTGATGACGCAGGCCGTCCACCGCTCCCGCGCGAAACCCTGCTGCCTCGCAGTGCCAATGAAACAGAGCTCTGGGAGAAAGCCATGCGCGAGGGCTGGAGCGAAGGCCGTTCCATGGCTGTCGATGAGTTCGATCTGAGGCTGGAGGCCTTGCAGAGAGGCTTCCGAGGGATGGTTCTATACCGTCTTCTCGCCCTGCACGGGATGATCGATCCTCCGAAGGTGATTGAACGGCGGCCTGGTGATGTCGTTACGTCCGAATCTGGCGATGAGCTGTTGATCGGTGTGCGCGAGGAACTGATCTCCCAGGATGCTTATTTTGTTTCTGAGCCAGGTCGTTGGAAAGCGCTCGACTACGGCTTTACTGCTCCAGGTGAAAAATGAACGAGACGACTGAGCCTGGCCTCAATTTCGATGAGAGGGAGCGTCGCCGGTTTTTCGAAGAGTTGGCGGACCGTGATCCCACGGCCGTGGAGGGGCTTAGTCATCTCATTGATGGCGACATGCAGCGGCAGCAAGACCGCATGCGGCGTGCTCCTGACATGTTCACGCCGCCGGCCGGCGTCAGGGAGTACCTCCCACCGGAGTCGTATCGCGTTAAGGATCAGCTTGATGAACTGTTGACCTACGCTGCGTCGGTGGAGGTGAACGACATCAAATTTGGCGACGGTGAGCCGATCACCGTGCGCGTTCACGGACAGATCTTTCGATTGACGCACCGCGCGCTGACGAACGATGAGCTCCGCAATCTGATGACGGAGCTCTACGACTCCTCTTCGATTGTCACCTCCGTCCTTGGTGGCGAACGCATGGACTTCGCCTATACCTGCCGAAAAGGTGGGCGGATGGGCTCGCGGTGGCGGGTGTGCGTAAACCTTCGTGGCACTTACGATGGCATTGGGTTTCGTGTCGTTTGCCGGCAGATCACCATACTCCCTCCTACGATCCAGGAGGTTTATATGCCGCAAGACATCGTGGATGCGGTTATGAAGCTCGATCGTGGGATCATGCTGGTTACTGGACCAACTGGCTCTGGTAAGTCAACGACGCTAGCGGCGTTGTTACGACATCGGATGGAGTCAATCGACCATAGCGACCATCTGATCACCATTGAAAGCCCTATTGAATATCTCCATTCGGAGTACGCCCGCCCCTATTCGGAGGTGACTCAGTGGGAAGTCCCTCGAATGCTTGCAAGCTTCGCCTACGCAGTGGAGACATCTCTGCGTTGCGACCCTGATCTCGTCCTAGTCGGTGAGATGCGTGATCGTGCGACGATGAAAGCAGGCCTGGAGGTCTCCCTCACCGGCCACGGTTGCTTCTCCACCATGCACACCACATCAGCGGTGCAGACTGTTACCCGCTTTCTGCAGGCCTTCGATAAAGAAGAAGTTGGCGCAGTGCAATACGACCTGGTGGACAGCCTACACATGATCGTCAGCCAACTCTTGCGAGTAGGGCCAGACGGGCGACGTGTCGCTCTGCGGGAGCGCCTCGAATTTGATGGGCAGATCAAAGAGCAGCTTCGTTCGGCGAAGAATCTGACGCATGAGCTTCGCAAGGTCATGGAAGCGCACGGGCGTCTGATGGTCGATGAGGCCCGGGATCTGTTCAAGGAAGGCAGGCTCGGTAAGGCAGAGCTCGACCGCATTGAATTCATGGATGCCAAAGAGAGGAGCGAAGTCCTATGAGTGATCTTCCGCCGGTTGCGGCCGATGCCTCCAGTTACGTGAGGGCATGCGGTGAGCCAGAAGCCTTTGGTTACCACCCCGGCTGGATTGTCCTGGTTCTGGTCGCTGTGTTCCTGAACCACTGGTCCATTCAGATCCTATGTGCGCTGGGTATCGGCTTCATCATCTACGCCAAACGACAGAACGCCACGCTTTTCGACATGGTTCGGCGAATTCGTCGATGGATATCCGGCAACGTCCGTAAGCCATTCAGGAGTTACTAATGAGCAGAAAAACTGTTTCAGCACTGATCGTTCTGGCGATCTTCCAGTCGCTGGCGATGTCGACCTGGGCGGGCGAGTTGGTAGTGCACGACGCTGTTGTCGTCACTGATGGTTCGACAAGGCTGGTGAACTGCCAGAACACCAGGGGACTCTTTGTGCTCAACCGGGCGTTGGCGCCTGCAGACGCATACGTCGTGAACGCCGACGTGAGAAATTCCTCGCTCAGCGATGCCCTCGCCCGCATTCTCCCGGCTGGCTGGGCTGTTCGCTATTCGTCGCCGAACGTCGAGAACGAGCAAATCAACCTGGTCGTACAAACCTACTGGGCTGACGCTCTCAAGATCCTGGCCAGCGATTACAACCTCTTCGTGATTGTTGATGGAGAGCGTGAGGAGGTCGTGATTGGGCGCCTCTGAGATTCCGACCTATCTGGGTATTGAGTCGTCAGTTGAGCCCCCTCAGATCCATTTCGTGCGGCGCCCACGGATGGATGCAGACGACGCGATCTGTATTTTGAGCCTGATCCCTGAGGCGCAGGCGCACTTCGCCTTTGTCACCCTGCTGGAGCGTGAGGGTTGCCTGCTGTTCTGGAACGAGTTCGCCGCTGTTCAGTTGAAGCTGACCCGGGGTATTTTCTTCAAGCTTCGGCGGCACCTGCTCTGGCGCAAGTACATGTTCGTCACGCCGGCTGGCGTGGTCCCCATGCTTGAAGATCTGGATGCAGCGGTGTTCGTCCCGTACTCAACTTTCGAGGCGCGGTACAGGCTGAGAATTATTGAAAGTGCGTCAGCATAATCAAGATTTCGTGTATGCTATTGGATAGATAAAAGCAGATACCTGTGGAGGAAACATGACTGCAACTCAGCCCTGGGCAGGCAGCCCCGCATCCTCTGCGCCTTGGCCGCCAGAGGATCGTGCGGTTACTGGTGGGGACGTGCAGGAGTTCCTGAATCGTTACCACCTCGACATCAACTTGATGGAGGCGGTTTTCGCGATTCCTTCTCGCCGGTCTTGGTACGACATGACGACCAAGCAGGCCGATGTGCCCGTGAACATTCCGAAGGCGGTCCTAGTTCGTTTCTTTTCGGCATACCCGCAGATGCTCCCGTTCTATACCACCGAGACGGCTGAAGAGCTCCGTGAGCGTTTGAATCTGTCGCCGGCAGCATTTGGTCTGCTGGTAGGCCGCCAGGAAATCAGTGTTCGCCAGTGGAGTGCTGAACGTGAGCCGCACAAGGTGGTGGTGCATCTTCTCTGGTTGATCCGCAAGTCGTTGAACATCATCGACAATGCGGAACCTGTGCTGAACGGTGAGGAGATGCTTGCCGATCTCGTACGCTTCAGCTTCCTAGAGTGGACGCTGCGCGGTGAAACTCCCTCTCAGCGCCGGACGGATACCGCATCCACGAACGCGATGCTCTTCTCGGAAGTTCTGAGCCTGGTTCCCCAGAACAGCTTGGCACGCGCCACGAAAGGGTTCGATCTGAGCGGCGTCATGAAGGCATTGCCGCCGAGTTCTGATTCGAAAACCGAGGGGCAGGGTGACCTTGCTGTTTCGCCAGAAGAGCGTCATCGTGCGACCAGTAGTGTCCGTGCGCGTCGCAAAGCGAACGCATCGCTGGAACAAATGGGTGGCACGTTCAAGATTTGATGGAGAAGGGAATGCGCCCTGACTATGGCTCTCTTGGGCTTGGAACCCGGGAAGGTAATCTCCGGGTCACGGAGGAGATAACTGCCTGGCTCAACCAGATCGGTGAGCGCGTCTTGGCTCAAGGTTATGCGTCTTGCATCGAAGTCAAGGTGAAGCATCCCCCATTGAGCTCGCGTTCAGTGGGGACCTTTGCGCTTTACCTGGTTTCATCTGCAAACCCGGATTTCGGGGCGACTTTGGTCGTGACCCATCGGGACCAGCGGAACCCTTTCAAGGGCGGTCGTGCCGATGGAGTTTCTGTCCATGCGCAGGCTCGCCTCCTGAAGGATGGCCGGTGGTTGAGCGAGAACTTTAAGACAGGGGCAATCCCCTTAGTCACGATTGATGATTTCGCGGTTCTGGATCTTCTCAAGCGAGTCCTGACTCGCCCGGACAAGCATTTCTCATGAAGCGGGCTCCCAGTCCTGGACCAGGGCTGGTGTACCCAGCATCCCTTCGAGAGCCTCTCCTGGAGGTTCTTAGCGACCTCCTGATATCTTGCTGGCCATCCCCGGATCACCCCATAGAACGCTTTGCTGATGGGTTGGCCAATGTGGTCGACCTCCTATTGCGCGGCGTCACGCAGGTCCAACTTCTGGACGCCCCCTTTGGACTCATCGAGAACCTGGTAAAGCGCGCAAAGCGCGCAAGCGATCGTGTAACTGCCGGATCGCGCCGGCGGCCGGAAGCTGGATATAGCTTCCGGCTTGCTGTCCAGGGGATGCGCGTTGGGGCGGTGTTGCTGGTCGACGTAACGGGTGCTCGGGAAGGTGATCAACCTCTGATCTTTCTGCGTATCGCTGCGCTTTTCTCGGTGGATGAGTTCGATGGTGAGCGTCGAGAGATCCTCAAAGGCGAGTACCAGGCAAAGGGCCTGAGCGATGCGCTTGCGGAGGCTCTGACGCCGAAGGCGCCCGTGGCTGAGCAGACCCTCGACTACGATCTTGAGTTCGACCCAGGCACCCCCACGCCGCGCTAGTCCGGATTGCCGAGGAGGCTTTACAACGTGTCATCCGCAAAAATTCCAATCGACCAGCTTCGTTGGGCTATCGCTGATGCTCTTCATGCGGTCAGTGCGAATGACCTCCCCCAGGTCTGCGTTCGGCTCGGTTTGGAATCGGGAGATGCCAATGAGTCGTTCAGGAGCAAGCGGAAGTACGTTTATAACCGGATCAGCAACAGTGACTTTCCGTCTCTCCTGGCACTCGCTCAGTCTGTGATTGACGAGATCAGCGCTGAAGCTCTGGCTGATCTTGTGGCAGATATCACGGTTCATGCAGAGCATCGAGTGACTGACTTCACTCGGCGATCGTTGTTGGGTGCCTTAGATGGTCTTGAGCCTCTCTTTGGAGGCTTCCCGGTGATGGATGGGCTTGCCATCCTGGCCCCGAATTGGGAGCAGGCAGGGCCATCTGGTGCTCTCTTCAAGACGCTGCGCGACGATGTTGCCCAGCATTACCTGCGGAACCCTGACTATTCAAATGCTGAAGTCCTGGAACACTGTGGCGCTCTAACCTGTTCTCAAGGCCGCTTTTTCGCGCTGCTTGAGCAGTTACTTCACCCTATATGTCGGACGGGGCAGGCCCAGGCCAATCTGGCTGAAATGCTGAATGCGTTGCTCCTGGCTGATGGGTTTATGGTCGTCCCGGCTGAAGAGGTATCCAGGCATCCCCTTTATCGAGTCAGACGTGCCATAGCAGGAGTCTCTGGTACTCCGAAAAATCTCATCTTCGCGGCAATTAACGCTAAGCCAGACCTCTATCTTCTTGATGCGATCAACAACAATATCGGAATCCGGAATGCCTCTGATGCATTGATTTACGATCGCCTGATTCCTGAAGCTGGGTTGACCTGGATCGCGATGGCGAATTGGTGGAGAGATTCGAACAACCAAATGGATCTGGTCGAAGCCAAGAGACAGCTGTACCGACGCCTTGCCGAGTCTGTAAGGGGGGCAAGGTCCCCAGGTGAATACGCTCTGTTCACCACCTATTACACGGAGCTTGTCCCACTGCTGGGTGAGCGGCTGCCTGCCCTAATCCCTCAAGTCTATCTCCACTACGACCCCAAAACTGCCTCACAGCGTGGCAGCAACCCGGTTCTTGCCCGGCAACGTATGGACTTGCTGCTGCTCTTGGATCGGGGCGCGCGCATAGTGATCGAGGTGGACGGCATGCATCATTTTGCGGATGGGAGATCAGCATCGCCGGCGAAGTATGCAGAGATGGCGGCAGAAGATCGTAGGCTCCGCCTGCATGGATATGAGGTGTATCGCTTCGGTGCGGCAGAGTTCGGTGATACCGAGATGGTGGATGGGAGGTTTAAAGTGGGTGAGCGATCGGTCAGGACCGCTCTTGAGTTTTTTCAAGCGCTGCTGCCAAAGCACGGCGTTCAGTTCTGAATCGCGGTGTCGGGGTCAGCGCTCTATCCCCGTAGCGTACTGCCCAAACGGATTGTCACCGATGTTCCCGTCTCGCAGGTCAACGTTGCCTGGGCTTGCCGGGAGGTGCTGGGTTAGGTCGACGGTCTGCATCGCGAGGTTGGCCATCGTCAAGCGTGCACCAGGTAGATCTTCGCGGCCGAGTTCGGCAAACGTTGCGCCGGTGTCCACTGCATAGATGTTGGCCAGGCGCCTCAGTCCTTCCCACTGAGGGGTATGCCCAACAAAGAGCCGGCCGATCCCTATCACCCCCGAGGTGTCCCCCGAGTTCAGTCTCGTGCGTCCCCAGAGCGCAGACTCGATAACCCTTTCATCGCCTGCGGCCAGCTTCTGCAGGAAGGCGCTCCATTCCATGCCGATCGGAACTTCAGCGTGGACGAGCCCTACCGTGCCGCGGGGAGTATCGATCTCTATGACAAGGGGGAGGTCCCGGATGGCGGACAGGATTGCCTCGCGCGTATCGTTTGGGGTATCCAGCCACCAGGAGAAGCCATTCCGTTTCGCCGCCCACTGGAGGACTTCGACAGGCGGTTCACCTTCCGAATAGAGCTGCAGCAGCATGTCCTCGTGATTGCCCCTGACGGCATGGACGTAGGGTTGCCTCAGGAACCGAGCGGTGCGGTGTGAGCCTTGGCCCCGATCAATGAGATCACCTACTGCGAAAAGTCGATCGCACGCCGGGTTGAATTTCGCAGCCTTCATCCCCTGGATGACCAGATCGTAGGCGCCATGGATATCACCAACAACGAAGTCGCGCCCGGCCAGATTGCGGTCGAACTTTTTCGTTACGAGGGGGGATGATCGCGTAGGTCTGTTCATGCTGCCCTCTGCTGCTGGTTGGGATGGCCCATGTAGGTGGCCGCTCTGGTGTTGATCCCTGACGAGTAGGGTGGTCTCGGGATATCCGCCTGGTTGTCTTGGGTTGAATAGGCCGCGGCTGTCCTGGTGAATTGGTTGAGATGGACCCGGCTGTGATCTGGGGTGGTCATCACGCTTCGCGTGGAAGTTATTATTTTTATTGTATTTTTTGTATGTGGTGGTCTGCCCGAGCTGCGCTCGGGCCCATGTGACGCGAAGCGGGGGTTATCCCAGCCTATGCCGGGATGGACTTTTCCTGTTTCTTCCAGGTATTCCTGGCCACTTGATAGAGGTGGGCTGGCTGAAGAGATGGGGGTATCTCATCGCTTTCTATGATGTCGAGCTTGAACTTGGTCGCCATGAGCCGCCAATGGAAGGCGGGCATGACCAGGAACTGGTTTGACCAGCCCGTGCTGACCAGCTGCTCCCGACGGGTAGGGGAGTCGAGCATCATGCAAGCCTTGGAGCCGGTCTCGTTCAACGGGATGATCACGCCGCGGGCACGGTTTTCGGCCTGGGACTTCAGGAAACGGTACAGATCGCTCTTGCTGTAGCGTTCGTTGTAGAGGGTGTCGAGTACATATGGGGTGGTCACGGTGGGCCTCATAGCTTCGATGCGACACGCGTTACGTCGACGTGTCGGTCATGGTCTTGTTTGTGATCGTAGATACGCAGAGTCTTCTCGGAGTTCTGGCCTACGGTCGTCAGGATGGTCTTGGTCGGTACGTTCTGGTCGATCAGCGCAGTGATGAAGGTGTGCCGAAACCAGTGATTGCTTGCCCTGGGCAGAAGTCGCGAGGCGCGCTGCGCGTCTGCAGGCAGAAGGGCTGCTGCGCGCGCGGCGATATCCTTCACGATGTTGAGGACCATCCTGCTGGTGATGCCGGGTTTGCCTTGTCTCCAGACCCGGGGTGGGCACAGAGGGGTGTCTTCGTCCGCTTCAGGAATCGCGGGTAGTTCGTGATCGATGCGCCACGGCATGAGCACGTCGGTGATGTAGTCGTTTGGCAATGGCACAGTGCGGATCTTGCCGCCTTTCCCGCGCAGCTTTACCCACCAGCCGGAGCGATCCTCATAGATCTGCGACTGTTTCGCATGGACGACTTCGCTTACCCGGGCACCGGTGACGGTGAGTGTGCGGATGATCAGTGTGTACTGGGCGCGTTGCTGCTCTTCTGCGGGCGTTTCCGCAGGCATCACAGAGAGGGCCTCGCGGATTGCAGAGGCCATGCGATCGTCGAACCATTTTTCGGTGGAGTCGACCGTGGCCTCTGCAAAGGGGGTAATCCCGTCGGCAAGTACCTCCCGGATCTTTGTGACGTTGGCCATCGGGTCGCAGGTGATGTGCCCGGAGCGAAGCCAGACGCTGTACAGGGCGCCAATTGCGCTGAACGCATGATGAATGGAGCTGAGCGACAGGGCAGAAACGAACGGTCGCCAGTTTGGTGAATCGCGGCGGTACTTCTTGCCGGAACACCAGCGCTCGTGCGGTTGAGGATCCTGCAGGAAGTCGCGATAAGCGTTCAGGTCTTCGTAGGTCAGCTCTGAGATCATGCGCCCTTTTTCAGTAGCCCAAAGCCACAGCCTAGCTATCTCGACCCTGTAGCGGCGTAGCGTATGCGGAGACCGCGACCACTTGGAGAGGAACGCTTTTATTGCGGCGATCTCGTTTGCGGTGCGTGCGTCGACCTCGGGGAGCGCCTCGATGGGTAGGGCTTCAGCGCCCGCAAGGAGCTCGTCGGCTATCAGGTCGACGGGGTTGATCTGCATGCTTATCCACAACTCCTGTGGAAAACTCTGTGGGTTGTGCCTCCAGGGACAATGGTCGTATGGCCTGGTTGCGTATGGTTAAAAAGTGTACAGCAATCACATCTGATGGCCGGGAGTTTCGTCCTGCTGGTGAGGCAGTTCAAACTCGGCAACCTCTTCTTCGACTTCCGCAGCACGGCGAGCTGCAGGCCCTGCCAGGTGGATCACCTTCTTTTCGGTCTGCAGGCGCGAGCTTAGATCGTTGATCAGCGATTGCTGCTGCTGAACAGTGGCCTCCAAGGCCTTGTTCTGCCGCTGCGCGGCCAGCAATTCGTAGGACGTGTCCTTGGCCAGCGCGGTAAGGCGCTGACGCTCTTCGGCACCGGCTTTCAAGGAAGCCTCCAGGCCTTGCTTAATGCTGAGCAGTCGCTCGGTGCGATTTTCCAGCATACCAAGGTGGCGCTCAAGGTGGAGGTTGGTCGCGGACAGCTGCTCCAGCTGAGTGCTTTGACGGCTGATTTCTTGCGACTGATCCTGGATCTTCTGGCGGTCCAGGGTTTGGCTTTCCTGCCAGTTCTGGATGGTCGTATCCAGCTCGTGCTGAATGGCTTCGATCTGGCCGATGTGGTTCCGAATGTTCTCTTGCAGCTCAGCGATCTGCGCCTGGCTCAGGCCGTTCTGCTTTCCCAGCTCGGCGACCTGCTCCAGAAGTTGATCTTTATCCTGGGTCAGGCTGCTGATGGTTTCAGCTTGGCGCGTGATGTCAGCCATTGCGCCTTCGAGCTTGGTCTGGATGGCAGCGGCATTCTGCTCGCTTGATTGAAGCGCCGAGCGGGCATCCTCCAGCTGCTGTTGGAGGAGGGTGATGGCCTCTTCGCGCTGAGAGAGCATCTGCTCGATCCCTGCGCGCTGTTCTACTGCTGCGTCCAGTTGCTGCTGCAGCGCCGCAGTGAGTTCCTTGCCATCGGCGTTCTCTTGATTGGCAGTCGCCAGCAGTTCTTCGACCTGGCCCAGGCTTCCTTTGAGCTGGTCGACAGTCTCCTGGGTGGTGCGAAGCTCGCGCGTAAGACGCAGGTTGTCGGCCATGTAGCCGCTCACTTGCTGCGCGAACATATCGCGGATCTGGTCGATCTCGGGGGTGCTGGCGGCTGCCTCTTGGGTAGCAGCTGCAGCCTGCGCCTGGTGACGATCTTGCAGTGTCGACTGTGCCTGATCCAGCTGCCGTTGGAGTTCCGCAATCGTGGCTTCCTGCTGCTGAATGGTCAGGAGCAGGGCCTCGTCAGGCCCGTTTTGCGGGGTTTCCGCTGCCAGCGCTGCGGGACGGATTGCGGCGTCTTGTCGCGCGAAATCGAGCTGCTGCAGGGCATGCTGGTTGGCAGCCTGCAGGTCAGCGAGTTGACGGGTCAGCGTGCCGACCTGATCGCGTAGGGCTTGGGTGCTGCCGACCGCCTGCGATGCGCTGGAGATCTTGCTGCGCAAATCCGCGTTGGCATTGGCGAGAGCCTGGTTGGCTTCGAGTTGGGCTTTGAGCTTGGTGCGATAGCCGCTGATGAGACCTTTGCGATCCAAAAGACTCAGCAGGCCGGTGCTGCGATCTTCCGCCAGCACCTGCTGTGCGGTCTGAACAATCCGGGCCAGGTCGTTACGGTTCTGTGCCTGCTCCCTGATGGCGATGCCCATTTCCTTCCGCAGGTTCACCAGTCGGTACAGATGGCTTCGCAGGAGGTTGATATCAGCGCTGCTTTTGGCGTCGGCGACGAGGCGACGTACATCGGCGTCATTCAGACTGAATTCGAATTGCATAACAAGCTCCAGAAACTTTGCTTATTTCAATGTAGTCATGGTAGCCAACTAAATGCCTTATAGGAAGGGCGTTGCAGCCTTTAAATGCGTGCTCGGCGTTGCGCGGCAATTTGGTAACGTGTACGCTAAAGAAAAACATTAGTAGGCATTATGATGGGTCGTAAAATGGCGAAGCAGGGTGGTTTCACAATCGTCGAACTGCTGATCGCTGTGGTGATCCTCGGGGTCATCGCAACGGCTCTGGCTGCGCTCTTCCCGATGATGGGTGCGCTGGGTCAGATGGAGTATCGAGAGCGGCAAAAGAGCACCAACGCTTCCATCGCCGCTGCGATGGAAGGGTGGGCTGCTTCTGAGAGTGCATTGGGGGATTTGCCCGCGCCGTATACCGGCGGTGGGCTCACCAGCGCGCCGCTGAATCCTGCGAGCGCCGCAGCGGCAGACGTGGCCTTGATGGACTTAATTCGTCGTGGTCGGGTCGATCCGGCCAGTTTCGTTGATGACGCCTCGGTGCTGCGCAATGTGCGGGTTTATCAGCGGGTCACGGGCCTGACTGAGACAGTCCCGCTTTTTCGCTCAACAGGGCCTGCCGCCACACTGACTTATCAGTTGGGGGTCATCTACACGACTGCATGCGCCCGCACCGGTAGTACCTGTAACCCCAACGCTTCCCTGGGCATCCCTGGTCAGAGCCCGGCGCTCACCGCGGCTAACCGGCAGACATGGGATGTGGTGGATCCAGATCTCGGGGCGGTCTTTGTTTCGAACCTCGGGCTGCAGCGCAGTCGTCTGGATATGACCGCAGAACGCATGCGCAAGATTTCGAATGAGTTGGTGCGCTACTTCAACCTGATGAGGATCAGCGCGGCCCCTACGGCAACGACCAACTTCTATCCCAGCGCTACCGCAGTGAACCTCGCTGGCGGCAACCCCGCGACGAACATGGGCTGCCGTGATGGTTGGTACAACCTCGACGCGGCCAACGTTGATGTGCTGAGCAAGCTTGCGCTTCCGCAGGCCCAGTACGGTGTCACCCCATGGGGTGGCCGGATCCAATACTGCAGAGATTATGACCCGCTGGGCACGAACGGTGCCAACGTGGAGCCGCACTACGGCGCACTCCGAATCAATGGGTCGGTGAGTCTTGGCGCTGCGCCGACAGGGGTGGCTGCCAATGATCTGATCATCACGTTCTAGTGATGGCACGTTTCAACTACAACGAGGTAATTCCCATGATTCAGAAGCATCGCCGTCGTAACCAGAAGGGTTTCACCCTGGTGGAAGTGCTCATCACCATCATCCTGATCGGTGTGATCGCAGCCATCGTCTATCCGCTGATCAACAACTTCGTTTCCTCGAAGGCAAACGCTCAGGAAATGATGTCCGTGGCGCAGAACATCGTGCGCTCGGCGTCGATGATGAACCAGACGATGCGCGCGCCGACTGCCGTAACCTCCAACCCGTTGACCGCGGCCGGCAACAACCTGCTGGATGCGGTGATCATGGGTGACAAGGTGACCGGCATCATCTCGGCGACCTACGCGCCGCGCTACGCCACATCCGGTATTCGCCCCATGTCCGATGCGGTGACCACCATCACCCAGCCTTCCGCTGGTACGCCTGGCGTGTACCAGGTGGGCGATAGCGCGATCAGTCTGACCAATATCAGCAGCCGCCAGATGGGGGTTCAGTTCACCAACGTACCTACCGAGCTGGTTCAGGAGATCTTCCTGAGTCGTGAAGGAGGGACCTTCAACGGCGCTACGGCCCGCACCACTGGTGTGGTTCGTTACGCCGCAGTTTCTGGCGGTACGCACGCGACTGTAACCCTGGTTTACGACCTGTAAGGGCTTCTCGATGCTGGTTCTGGTGATCGTTTTTCTCTTTGCTGCCCTGGGCGCCGGCATGGCTGGCGTGGCTTTCATGCTTCAGGAAAGCTTGTACGAGCACCGAGCCCGTGTTGACGCCTATTACGTGGGAGTTGCCTCTGAGTCCCTCCGGATGCGCATGGCGCGCACCGGCGGGCTCGGTACGGTAACCGTGGCCGATCTGGCATCTACTGATGAAGGTTTCAAGCTCAAAGGGGCGAACGCTGATCGGGTCTATCTGGCTTCTGCGCCGAACGTTTCGGATGGGGTTTGGCGCTTCGATCGTGCCCTTGTTTATGCGCTGGATGATCTTGGGGATCGCACCTGGGATCCCTTGGCGGTCAGCAGCAATTCATGCTCTGCGACGGCCGGTTTCGCAACTGCGCCCTCTTGGTGCGGTCCGGTCAGCGGTGTGGTTTTCGATCTGATCGAAACGCGAGAGACCTACCTGTCATTACTGACAGACGAGGCGATGCGTATGCAGATCACGCTGCAAAAGCTTGCTCGGGGCTACTCCGTTGTGGAGAAGGACACATTCCCGAGAGGACCAATTGCCATTGGCAACGCAAACACCGTTTGTGCCGCCGGCGGCGGCACTTGTCTAAACACCGCTTGCTCGTCACCGGTGGTCTTTCAACAGACCCCGCTTGACTGCTCGGATCAATTTTCTCGCTGGGGTGGGGCCGTGGTTTTCAACCTGGTCTCGGCCAAGCATGTTGCACTCGTTTCTAACGCGACTACCGTACGGCGCGCAGCCGGAACGTCGCGGCAAATTGCACGCGAATTGAGGGTTCCTTGATGACGGAAGGGCAAAACGAAGATCTCGCTCGCGAGTTCCTCACTAACTGGGGTTGGGGCGGCGATGCGCCGGAGCCGGTCCGCCAGTTCGCGTTGAAGGTCGCGAAGGTCAACCCCAAGGGCGACGTTCGTGTTGGGGATATCGTCGTCGCTCTCGGCTATCTCACGAAAGAGCAGGTGGAGAATCCGAAGGATACCCCCCAGCCTCGTGAGCCATTCTTCCAGTTCCTGGCACGCGTTTACCCTCAGGTACGCAAGCACGAAGCCGAGGTCATGGCGATCAAGGATCGCCTGCCGTATTACGCCAAACTGCCTGAAACCCTTGCAGTGCACCCGCTGGTGGCATCCGAGCCGATTCGCAATGAGTGCGAGGCGATCGCTGGCTTGCTTGTCAGCATGCCAACCGGCGACAACTGCCTAGTCTTCTCAAGCTACGAAGAAATGCTTCGCTACCGCCAGCGCGGCGCCTCAGAAGCGGCCGCCAGCGCTCTGGCCAAAGGTCTACGCACCGAAGCGCGTGCGCTTCGCTTTGGCTTTGCCCCTCGTGTGGAGGTCGCAACGCCACTGCGCGCCGCACGGAAGGATAACGGGGGGAGTGAGGGCGGCCACAACGTCGGCCGACTCTTCTATGCAGACCGGACCCGCGGGACTGAACGCAACATCGCAGTCGACATGTTGGAGACCGGAGTGGCTCGAAAAGCCACCGACCTCTCGCTGCGCGTTCTCGAAACGGGTGAGGGCGAGATCTTTTACCGCGAAAATGGGGTGCGCCTGCACAGCTATCGTATCAGCCTGCAGGAGCGTATCGAGGTCACGAATTTCCTGCTGCAAACCACCGGTGCGAATGCCTCGGGCACGCGGTTGATGAAGCCTTCTACCGGCCGCCTTTTCTACCGCGGTCAGACCAACACCTATGAGATGCGCTGCTCATTCATTCCAGGTGACATGCGCAGTGCGTTCAACGATGACGATCAGATGGTGTCGATCTCGGCTCGTTACCTGGAGCAGGAGGACGGTGATGGGTTTGTCGATATCGACAAGCTCAGCTTCGTTCCGAAGGTCAAGGAGCACCTGATCTCAGCCCTCAACGTGAAGCGCGGCATTATCCTCCTGGTCGGGCCTACCAACTCGGGTAAGTCCACCACGCTTGCAGCGTTTCTGGGCCAGCACTACCTCATCTTCGGGGATACGGTCAAACGGCTGTCGCTCGAAGACCCCAAGGAGCGCAGCCTGATTGGTGTGGAGCAGTTCAGCCTCCCCAGTGCAGATGTGTATGAGCCCTACTTGGAAGGGTTCTTGCGGCACGACCCCGATGTGATCCTGCTTTCTGAAATCCGTTCGCGGGCAAGCGCCGAAGTCGCGACCCGGGCAGCGCTGACGGGCCACCTCGTTCTTTCGACATTCCACGCCTCTGAGCCAGTGGAAGGGTACACCTCACTGGCTCACCTTCTGAGCGAGGAACGTCAGCATGACCTGCTGCAGGCCCTGGTGATGATCATCACTCAGCGGCTTGTCCCCAAGCTCTGTCCGGTTTGCTCCGTTCAGCGCGCCCCGGAGCCATCGGAGTGGGCAAAGTTCCGTTACAGCATGGCTCTGCGCGGAATGGATGTGGATGAGATGTCGATCGACAAATCCAAGATCAGATTCCCGGTAACCACCCGCGAAAAACCTGACCACAAATGTGATCGCTGCACGGGCACTGGCTACATCGGGGTCTATCCGGTACACGGCATTCTCGACTTCACCAAGGATGTGAAAGCGCTGCTGCGTGCCGGTGAATTCGACAAGGCTGCTGAAAAGCAGGCGTTCACCCTGGAGGGCCAGGCGATCGATGCGCTGCACGAAGGTTTGATTGATCTGACGGGAGTGAGCACTTGATGAGCGGGAAGGTAAAGATGCTCTCCCTGAGAGAGCAGATCATGTTCACGCGTAACCTCGGGGCACTGCTGAGTGCAGGAATCGATCTGGATGTGGCGTTGCGCCGATTGTCCAGTCTCCTGCCAAAGCAGAGTGAGAAACTCACCGAGATGGCGACTCAGATCGCCTCCGGGCGATACCTGTCGCAAACGTGTGCCGGCCTGCTGCCTGAGGAAATCATTGCGGCCATCGTTGTTGGCGAGCAGTCGGGCAAGATGGCGCCGGTAATGTTCGAGATCCGCGACACGCTGATCATGAAGGAGCGCATGCGCAAGACTGCAAAGTCTCTGCTCAAGCCGGCGATGATGTTCCTGGCCGGTATCATCATCTTCATCGGCTTCGTCGTGGCGGTGATTCCAACTCTGGCAGAGACTTCTTCGAAGCTTCAGCCGCGAGGCCGGCCGATCGAGCGTGGAGCTCTGATGGAGTTCATGGTCGCCCTGTCGGATCTTTTCCGGACCAGCGGGCCTTACATGTTGGCCCTGTTGATCGTGCTGGTGGGGGCGGTGATCTTCTACGCGCGGACTCCCCAGGGGCGGATGGGCGTCTACTCCGTGGTGCTCCGTATTCCATTTCTCGGGGATGCCATCAAGAACATCTCCTTCGCGCTGTGGGCTCGCTACCTTGCCCTCATGTGGCGCGCGGGCTACTCGGATATGCCGAAAGCGATCGGCATCACAGTGAAGTCCGTACCGGAAGTATTCCGAGAGGGCATTGAGCGTTACCAGGCTGACCTCAACCTCGGCAAAGGCCTGGGCGCTGCCTGTGACCCATCGAGGCTCGACCCCAGCGACCCGCGTTGCCAATGGCCGATCTTCCTGCAGGTAGCGCTGCAGATTTCCGAGCAGACGATGGAGACGGATGATCAGCTGACGACGGCCAGCAATTACTTGCTGGAGGATGCGGAGGCTACCGTCAACGCAATGGTCGAGTTTTCCAAGATGGCGGTGTTGGTCCTGGTGGCATCTTCCGCAGCCCTCCCTATCGTGGCCTACCTGTTTGAGGTGGTCACCATGGTCGGGAACACGCTATCGAGCAGTATGAGATAAGGAGGGCGCATGCGCGTCGTTTCTGAAGCACGAGCACTTCTCACGGAGGACTACCGTCCTGGTGAGGCCATCTATCTTGCAGGGGAGGCGGCCTATGTCACCCTGGACGCCGCTTCGCCGGTGTTCGCCGACATGCAGATCCAGCAGCCCCGGCCGGCCAGCTTCAAGATGTTGGGCGATGGCGGCAGCCTGCACGTTGGTGTCCCCAACTCCATCATGGCAGAGGTCACAGCTCAGCCCCGGGTGAAGTTCTACCTGTTGGCAGACGCTTACCTCCATTACATGCGTAAGCTTCGCGGGGACTTCCTTTTCGTAGGTGGAGCATCCAACGACACGGACACCAACCTTGAGTTCTTCATGGTCAACGACGGTCGGGTCACCCAGGTGGTGGACAAGCGGCTTCCCTCCATGAGTTCGAGCGATTTCCCGTCGCAGTTCCTGCTGGCCCTCAATGACGTGTTGAACCGCAGCGGTATCACGGATGATCTACCAGTTTATTGGGCATATCCGTTAGAGCTCCCAGACCGCCTGATGGACGCCTACAAGATCATCCCGGTGCCTGTAGAGAAGCTGAATCTCAAGCGTCTTCGGCTGCGCGCCTTGCGCGCCGGCGGGGCAAGTGAGAGCCCTTTGCGCTCCTTGGCGGGCCCGCTGGCAGGGCTGTTGGTGGGTGGTCTGGTTGCGGCGGCGCTGGTCGGCTTCCAATGGATCCGTTACACGGATCTGCAGAAAGACTTTGATCAGGAAGTGCAGGGAGTAAGCAGCGTTTATGAGCAGGGCTCCTCAATGCTCAATACGCTCTCCAGCCAGCAGCGCATGCTTGACATGGCACCGGCCCAGGGCGACCTGATCAAGCGCTGGACGACTTTGGCGTCCAGCTCGGTGAAGAGCGATGCCGAAGTCCGTCGCATCGCTGTTTTTGGCGAAGGTGCCAAGGGAAATGGCCTGGGCGGCCGCACCACTGATTTCGAAATGGACCTGGCTGTGCCAGTGGACAAATCCGTGCCCGATCGTGTGTTTGCCAAGCAGTTGCTGACCAGGCTCGTTGAGGCCTCCGGATTCGAGATGTGGTTGAGGCCTGGCGAAATTCGGACTTCGGATGGGGTGCGAATCGTAGAGATCGAGGGGGTGTGGAATGTCCAATGAGCGCGTCGTAGCCGTTGTCTCAGGCATCGTGGTTGCGGTGGCCATTGCCGCCGGTGGCTGGAAGGTTTCAACGGGCATTGGTGAGGCAGTCGGCGCCCAGGCCAAGGCACTGGACAACCTGCGCACCTGGAAGGCCGCTTATCAGGCGCTGCTACCTGTTCAGGCGCGTTGGAAAGAGTCGTTCCAAGTCGCTGCTGAACATGGCCGCCAGGATCTGGTCGGAATCGGCCAGTCGCTTCGTATGAGCAACAGCGGGTTGAAGTTCGACATCAATACGCTTCGCAGTGATCGCGTAGAGGCGGTTGTCTTCGAAGGTGCCCCGGTGGGCCTGCTACGGACATGCGTCGCCGGCGGCGATCAGTCTGGGCTGCAGGTCAGTGCTGAGACCATGCGGGGAATGATCAAAGGCATCACCAGCATGGTGCGGCATGACATCGAGCTCAACCGGCTGGATATCTCCTCCAAAGATGGGAAGCCGGTGGCAACCCTCGGCGGTCTTTGCGTGCTGGCACGGAAGGAGGCTTGACCATGGGCACTAAAATGGCAACGGCCGGCAACAGAATCTCGTCCAACCAGGTGGTACTCCTGAATGGGGCCATCATGGCGGCAGCATTGTTGCTCGCCGTGTATGGATCTCCTTCCCTGGCAAGCAAGTTCTCCCAGCTGCCGATCAAGGGCTACGTCAACGAAATCGCGCCCAGTGTGTCAGTCCCGGATAACCCGCAGGCGCTCCCGGGCGCGATGGCGTCCCCAGCCCAGTCGATGGATCCTGCAGAGCCCGACTTGGCGCTGCTGGACGAAATCTTCGTGCCGGCAGCGCCGGTGGTCGATGACGGGGCAATCAAGGCGGTTGAGGCCGAGCAGCAGCTGCGCAACCAGCTCGCATCAGTTCAACTGACCGGCCTCGCGACCGGCGGTGCCTTCATCAATGGGCGATTTGTCCAATCCGGCCAGTCCATTGGCATGATCGTCTCCAGTCCGGAAGGCCAGCCCCTGGAGGTGTTTGTTCAGCTGCGCAACAACGGCGCCCTGCTTGTAGCAGGGGCATATTCGCACCTTCTTGAGTTGAAGCAATGAACTTCAACTGGGCTCTCCTCGGGCTGCTCAATCCGTTTGAGGAGGGGAGCAAGAAACAGCGAATTGTGCTGATCGTCGCGCTTGTTGGGGTTCTCGGGGGTGGCTGCTGGTGGCTCGCCGATACCGGATTTGGCAAGGCCTCTGGCCTTGCCGAGACGAAGTACCGCATCGAGATGATGGGGAAGGCGTTGTTCTGGGAATACCGGGCTAACATGGGCAAGACTGTTGCCGGGGAGGTAGGCCAGACGTTCCGCGGTTACATCGACAAGGGGCAGAAGTCGTACCTGCTCGTGTATCTCTACGACGGGCAGGGGCGCCGGCGGCAGGTTGTCACCCTGGCGAATGTGAACAACGAAACCGTCGAGTTGACGGCGTTTGCTGATCGCCACCGGGGCCGCCAGCTCCGGTTCGATCTGTTCATTCTCCCGACTGAGAGATACCCGCGGGCGCTGATATGGGACATTGAGGTCCCGCTGAACCTAAGCGTCATTGAGGAGGGTGGTGGCCCTGACATCAACCCGCCGACCAACGTTGTCGACCGAATCTTCGCCAATTACTACTGGCGGCTCGTGCAGAAGGGGCACTAAGTGCTCCTTTTCGTGCTCGGCCTATTCCTGATCGGTAGTGGAGCTCAGATGGCTGATGCTGCCAGGTGCCCCACCGAGGGCTCATACACCGATGCTGCTCGCTCGGCATTCTATCTGGGCCTTTTGATACTGCTGTCAGGAGTCGGCCTCTTGCTGTACCTGTTGGGGACGGCGGTGATGGGGCCTGGTATCCCTTAGCCGTCGCAGTGCAGATGGTCGCGAAACCATTAGACGAGGCTGCCTCCTACCCTTATAGTTCTGTTTATCAGTACCAGAGGAGAAGGCTGCCTTGGAATTCCCGGTAAACAAACATGGCGTGCCGCAGTACCCCAAGGGGCACGTCGGCCGGCTTCTTGTCGTGCTCGCCGCGATCGACAAGCTGCGTCCCGCAACAGCGACAACCGTTGCAGAGTTGACGGGCCTCAGCAAGGGTAATATCGACAGTTATGTGGCGTCCCTCAATGCAGAGTTGGGTGTGTCGATCACTAAGAGTGGTCCGGAGTACGTCATTGATTCTTGGGGCGAGCTGCTCAAGAAAGCCGGCGTAAAGAAGGCTTTGACGGTTCTATTTAACAGAACTAACATGGTTTCGTGACTGTCGCGAGGTGTCTATGGAAACTGCAACGCTGTTGGTTATGCTGATCGCCCTGGTGGCGGTTACCTATCTGTTCCGCTCTGTGTTTTCGTTGGTCAAGCTTTCCGGCGATGTGGATTACGTCAACATTGTCATTGGACTCGTGGGTGCCTGTATTGCAGTGGCTGGCATCCAGTCGGGCTTGAAGCCCGATTATGCCGCCAGCTTGGCCGTTGTCGGGATTGCGACCTTGCTTTACTCGGCATTCGATGCTCGTGACTCCATCCGGGATGCGCAGCATGAGCTTTTGAGCCAACAAAAGAGCCTCAGCGAGTCGCGCTGACTCCACTGATGCAAATGTTTGTTCTTTGCTCGATGCGAACTTAACCAGGTAACCACTGATGGCTTTGATCACGGGTTTCGCAATTGACGAGGCTGCTGAGATGGAGCTCGCGGACGGTGGCCGCTTCGGCGACACGTTGTTTGGCGGCCAGGTTATTGAGGCCGCCCGTGAGCTCCTACAGCAGTCTGAGCAAACGGATGATTCATTGCCTCTTGGCGAGTTCTTCGAGCGCCGCGAGGACATGGGGGGCGGCCGGCTGCGTCTGATCCTGGACGGGGATTCTGACGTGTGCGTAGCGGTTATCAGCGATGAGGGGGAGATGGCAGATGTCGAGTTCTGCGTTCCCTTTTCAGGTGGCGGTCGATCGCCGAAGGTGCGCCAGGCGCTGCTCGACCTCTGTCGTGCGATTCGGGATGAGAACGCAAGCAATCCGCTTGATTAGGAGAGGCATATGTCCGCCAGTACCGTTACTCACAGCTTTGACGATGCAGCTTTGGAAGCATTGCTGACCAAGACTTGGTGGGAAGGCTTCAACACGTCAACGGAGCGGTGCAATGGTGAGTTCCCATATGACGGACAGTTGGAAGCCAATTGCGCTTCGGATGTGCGCATGCTGATGAAGGAACTTAACGACCAGCTGCAAGGTGCTGCAGAGCCTTGCTGAAAGGCGAGGCTTACGCCACGTAGACGAATTCAATCCGGGTCACTTCTGACTCAGCAGTACAGCCGCGGTGGGTGTGACAGAAGAACTGTATGAACGCGGCTGGCTCTCGCAGGGTAGGGTGATCACCGAAACCCTCTTTGATGCATTCCGCAAGCCCGTATGCTGGATCATCAAGCAGTGCGCGCAGCGGCTCTCGGCGCACATCTACCACCTGGATGGTTCTCAGTCGGTTGAGCTTCTCGCCGGCGCGTAGCCCCTGACATTTCTCAACAGCGCAAATGAGATCACCGGCTTTCAGGTGGAGCCACCCTGCTCGGCGGGTAACCGATTTGGTTCCGCGACGAACTTGATCTTTGGTCAGCATGAAGCTCATGTTGCGCATGGCGCGCAACCTCAGAAGCGAAAATCGAAGTCGCTGTCTGGCGGATTTTCACGGAGCTTCTTCTGGGCCCGCTCGATCATACCCTCCGCGGCTTTTCTCGCGTCCTCGATCCAGTGTTCAGGATGCTCTTTCCGGTAGGATTTGAGCAGCCTGTGACGCTCGCCAGGTGCTGCCTGAGCAACTTCTCGCGCCATCTTGGAAACGCTCATGCCGCGTTGCACCGGCGCACCCATGCTTTGGTTTAAGCTGCGAAGAGCGGAAATGAGTTCGCCCTGGCTTTCATGGATGCTGTCGACGCGACGATGCTCCAGGTAATCGATCGCCGGCGCATGAAGGTACTCCGGCAGCGCCATGATCCGGCCGAAGAGCGTGATCGAGTTGACGCGTGGCGGCAGGTTGTTGAGTAGTCCGGCCAGGAGCTGCTTTTCAGCTGCTGCAGTGTCGAGTTCGACGGGGCTCCCGGCCCTGGGGCTAAGGAAGTAGGTCGCGGCATCCTGCAGGCGGACGGACAGATACCAGTGACGTGACTCCTCGACTACGGGGAACAGTGACTGATGCCCGTGCGGGATCTCGAAATCAACCGGGTGCATATCTCGGTCTTTTGGTAGAGCGTTTCCCTTCTCAAAGGGGAATGACCAGGTGCTTGCCGGGTTCTTCATGCTGCGCGGCCTTTTCAATTGAGACTGCAATAGGAAAACATGAACAAAAATAGCACATCGTTACGGTGTTGCCACGTCTTGCTGCTGAATGATTGTGGGTGTATGCTCGCGGATATGCGTTAGTAAATAATCGGAGCTTGTCCGGTGATCAAACCCCTTGATAGCGCGCGACTCTCGGACATCGAGAGGGCCCGCAAAGAGCACCAGAAAACGGCGGTGGCGTTGGCCAGGGCTGTTGCTGCTGCATTTCCCAAGGGAACGCGCGTTCGCGTCCCGATGGGGAAGGGAACTACCGAAGGGATTGTCTGTGGCAAGCCTTCCTCGGAAGAACCCATGCGGGTTCCGGTGCAGCTTGACTGTCGGCGCGACTTCCAGCGCAACATCCTCTTCCAGGAGGTTGAGCTGCTCGATGATCTTTTCGAGGGTCAGGGCGCGCTGGCTATTGCCCCGAAGTGATGGTGGGGCGATGCGGCCAGGCGCTTGGGCGTTGGGTATTTCGTGCCGTTTCAAAGCCGTTCTTATTCAATTCTGTCTGGGTGGCCAGCTTGCGATTCTAATCGCTGTACAGAATGTCACAAGCGCTAAAGCGGCGGCAGTGGAATAAGAAACGACTGGACAGGTTTTCTGATGGCATAAAAAAGCCGCCCGAGGGCGGCTTTTCATTGCCTGGTGTGAGTGCCTACATCGAGACGCGGAAGTCCGCGGCGAACACTGGCTCATCCTGGTCGAGGATGTTGTTCCGCTCGACCACCTGATAAACCGAGTAGCGCAACTCGGGCACGTTGATGGTTTGCTCGTGCTCCAGGGGTACTTGGCTCAGGATCACTCCACGGCCTGTAATCGCCAGTCCGTCGCTCAGATCGAAACCGGTTCTGATCTTGGAGTTCAGGGTTTCGTCCGTGGGCTCGAAGTTGCCCTGGTTGTAGTGGTCGGAGAACTCACCCGAGTACGAGCGAACAGCCACCGGGATGTTCAGACGCCGGCTGAGTGTCAGCGCCTGGATCGCGGGGTTGGTGGCCACCTCGGTGACGCGCAGCATCTGGCCGGCCATGCTGGTGAGCGATAGGCGGGTTGTCTCAACCTGAATAGCAGTCTGCACCAGGGGGAGGATGTTGCGGATGCCGGGAGCGCCTTCCTCGGCGCCTTTGGCTACGTTGAAAGCAGCCAGCAGGCGATCCGGCTCGGGTGCAAAGGAATGCAGTGCGAGCTCGGCCGAGCGCCTGGTGATCGGGGTCTTTCCGGCGTTGCGGAGGGCTTCAGCCATTTGATCCGCCATGGCAAAGATCTGACGGTCCGCCTCGATCTCGGTCGCTTTTGCCCGGGTGTAGTAGTTGGCCCTGGGCAGCTCGCCAGCCGCACAGCCCTGATGCTTCTGGATGTAGTTCAGGGTTGCGTTGGCTACCTGCCGCTCATGTGGATCCTCGGAGAGGTAGAGAGGGGTCAGGCGGGCGGCGATATAGAGATCCCACGAACCGGCAACTTCGGCCTGCGCAGTGAGCGTGTCGATCTCGTTTTCGAGATCTTTCTTGAAGGTGCTCTCAAGCGCGAAGGTGTCCCGCTGGAAATAACCGGTCTTGCCGTGCTCGGTGTCCACGGTCAGGTTGATATTGGCGATCCGGCTGATCTCTGCATCGTGAAATGTCAGGTGGCCGGGCGCCTGCTGAGCCTGCAGCAAGTCGGAAGAGTGATCGGGGTTGAAGTGGCTGATGGTGAGGCTGGTCAGCCCCGCGACTACCGCGGCCTGGATGGCGCGAGATAGCGAGATATCGCCATGCCAGTAGCTTACGACCGAGGTCACCCCCAGGGTTTGCAGTATGCTCTTTTGAGGTTTACGCATTTCGTTTACCTGCTTACAGAGTTACTGGCACGAGGGCTTCATAGCTGGAAGCTTCGTGTTTCAGGACCAAGGGTTTCCCCGCCTTCAGCTCTTTGCAGAGTTCAGGCGCGAGCTTTGAGAAATTCAGGGTTTCGCTGCCGTAAGTGATGGTCAGCTGGTCGCCGGTCAGGCGAGCGCTAACGGCTTGATCCTTTTCGGGAGCCGTGGCGGCGATTCCGTCAGTAATCAGCATGACGCAAACCGGCACCTGGCTGTCATTCAGACCTAGTTGGGCTGTGTAGCTGCTGATATTCATGGGTGAGCCTCGTAAAGGGGCAATATTCGTTTTGACATTGGGCAAGTATAGCTGATCAAGGGCCTACAGTGTCCATTGGTTGACCTTCCTGCTTGCAAAGTCAGTCCTCATTGTGGTTACTGATTGCCGTTCGATTTTCTTTAAACATTGCGATACTGTAACCGCATAAATTCTGGCGAATACATCGAATGAGACAATCCACGCGCACCTCGGTGCTGAAGGCTTTGGACGCCTTCGCGACAAAGGGGGTTTGGGTATTTAACGTCCGGGCTCTGTCTCGCCTGAGCGGCGTAGATGAGCATGGACTTGTTGTTTACCTCGGCCGCAACGCCGATATCGTCGGCGTCCGCAAGGTTTTCCGAGGACATTATCTTAACCCTCGTGTAGATCCGCCTATCCATGGTCTCGCCCAGCTAGTCGCAATCCTTCGTCCAGGATCGCCGTCGTATTTGTCCCTGGAGTCTGTTCTTCATGAGGTCGACTGGATCAGCCAGATCCCGAACCGCATGACCTTCGTTACCACGGGACGCTCTGCTCTCTATCAGACCCCGCTTGGCATCATTGAGTTCAATCGTGTATCCGGCGATAAATTTTCGGAGTCACGGCTCTCGCAAACACGATTTGACCCTATCCGACAGATTCGGGTTGCAACACCCGAGCTGGCACTTGCTGATCTGACCGCGATCGGAAGGAATCTTGATCTGGTGCGTCCGGAAGCCGAACGCAACTACGACTATCTACTGGAGGAGCGGCACCCTTGAGCCCATACACACTGAAGGACCATGTTACGAAAGCGATGAGCTTGACTGACAACCAGCTGGCTCAGCCGGTTGTTCTCAAGGAGATCTTGCATTACGAAATCCTGAATGCCTTATCGAACAGCGATCTTGGCGATCGACTGGTCTTCCAGGGAGGTACTGCGTTGCGGGCCTGTTATGACGGCACGCGGCTGTCGGAGGACCTCGATTTCGTGTGCGGCTCTGGCTCCCCGGAGCCGCTTGATGTTGGGCACCTGGCTTCTGTCCTGCAAAAGGCTATGCAGACCCGGTACGGCATTGAGTTCGATGCCGTCGCAGGCCCCAATACCGATCTCGGTGATGGCGTTGGGGTCAAGCGTTGGACGTTCAAGATCAAGGTGCCTTGGGAGTCGCAGATGCAGCGCATCAACTTCGAGGTATGCAACGTGCCCTCGCTCGATGCTGTCCCGGTGGTGTTGCGCAGCCCCTACGAGCATCAGCAGGGTCTGCAGGGGATCGTTGTCCTGGCCGAGAGCCAGGAAGAGATCTACTCGGACAAGCTCGTCGCGCTTGGGCTTCGCTCCCACCTGAAGGCAAGGGACGTATGGGATGTGCACTTCCTGGCACAGAAGGGTATTCAGCCGAACTACGACTGGGTGGCGCAGAAGGTAGCGTCCTACGGACGTACCGATGATGAGTTCCTCGCCGGTCTAGATGCAGCTGTTGAGCGCATGCAGGCGCCTGACGCTGCTGAAAAATTCTGCTCGGAGATGGTTCGGTTCGTAGACAGCCGGATGGCGACGATGTTTACCAACAAGCCGGCATTCGCAGGCGCGTGGCTTCGCCATGCAGTTGCCGATCTGGTGAAGCTCAAGGAAGCCTACCCGGATTTCGCGCGGGGGCGGGATGAGCTGCTGTCCCCCGCGGGGGCTGGATATGACGGCCCATGATCAGGGCTGCTGAAGAATCCGTTGAAGTGCTTCTTCGTCCGGCACTGCTCCTCCAGGAGCGGTATCCCAGATGATCCGTGGCTCGCTGCTGGCCGCTGAGGAGCTTGGCCCGATCAGTGCGGCGGGTTGTTGAGCCGTTTGCAATTCTCCGGGCAGAGTCTCGGCAGGAGTGAACGGCTCAGGCGTAACCGCAACGAGCATTTTGGCGTTCACGCGGGCAAGGAAGGCTTCGCCGTTGGCGATTTCAGCGGGGAAGCTGGTTCTGCTTATGGGCTTTTCCGGTCCAGCGCCTGCGCTTGAAACCTGAACGCCCACCCACACTTTGACTCGATCGCCGTGGATGCTGGTGGTCTTGGTGCGGATCAGCACCCCTTCTCCAGCAATGTAGGCCTCCAAAGCTGTATTCGCTTCTCGCGATGGAGGCAGAGTTCTCTCGGCAAAAATGGACGGGTGGGTTGAGCCAAGGGCGGCGATGAGGCTTTCTGGGCTGGATTGCTCAACGGGGAATAGAAATGCGTTGTCTTCGCCGGCCGTGCTATGCAGCGCCAGGGCCGCCTCAGTTTCCGCTGCATTGCTCTCCGTGCTGATGAGCATGACGTGCAGGCCTGGCAGGCCGGCCCCTTCATCCACAGGAGCGGCGAGTGCGATGAATGGCCACGCAATGGCAAGGGCTAGGCCGGCTCTGACCTTCATTGCTTTGGTACTTCCTCGGTCGGTGCTTGATTGACTTGGATCTGTGCCATGGCCAGGCGCTTATCCGCGCACTCCGCGATGGAAGACATCGTGTCCGGCGTAATGCTCGGTGCGCTCACGTCACTGAGGCAGCCTTGCATGGACTGCATCCACTTCAGCTGATCGAAGTCCTTGTTCTTGGCGCGCTCTGCCAATTCCTGTTGAAACAGTAGGTAGATGCGGGCGATCGCTTCTGCGCCGGCGGCGGCCTCATCAGTAGTCTCGATCTGAGCAGTCGCCTCCTTCGGCGGCGGCGGGGTCTCCAGGGGCGCATTCTCTGCAAAAGCGGAGCCGGCAATGATCATCCCCAGTGCAACCGCTGCGAAGGATCCGGCGAGAACCAGCCATGGAGCAAACGGCTGCAAACCGCGAGGCAGCTTGACGTACAAGATTTCCAGCAGCACGAAGATGCCGTAGGCCAGGATGCCGCCCAGCGCGAAAATCGTTCCGAACTGACGGGCAAGCAGAACAGCCGTCAGGATGGCGGCGGCCATGTAGAGCAGGTTGAAACGCGTGGGTGTCATGCGCAGGGTCATGAGCCGGTTCCTGTTTCGGTTGGTAGTCTCAAAAGAATACCATTGCTTATAGTTGCGCGCCATCTCGCTTTTCGTTAAGACTAGGCACGAGTGCCTATTTATCTAAGTCAGCGAGAGCGTGATGAGTGAGTTCAAACTGCCGAACTGGCTTGAGGCTTATCGTTCCGGGGCCAGGCAGGGCTACGCGCAAGCGGTGCTGGCGTATGCCGATTACTACTGCCTGGACGGTTCGGCAGATGGCGATCCCTCAATTGAGGAGCGGCTCGGCTATCAGGCCCCGGCAATGACGGCCTACGCCAGTCGCACCGGCACGAGGAGAAATCTCGATGCCATGCGTGCCGCTGGATGGCGGCTGCTTGTGTCGGCCGCGGGAGTTCTGCGCACCGAAGGTTTCAGCCGCTATGCGCTTGATAACGGTGCCTGGTCTGCCTTCCAGCAAGGGCGGCCATTTTGTGAGATTGCGTTCTGCCGGGCCGTAGACAAGCTGGGCGAGGGCGCGGACTGGGTAGTCCTGCCGGATATCGTCGCCGGCGGTCAGGCATCCCTGGATTTCAGCTTGAGGTGGTTGGAGCGATTGGAGGGATTCCCGCGCACGCTGCTGATCGCCGTTCAGGACGGGATGCACCCTGATGATGTTCGCGACTACCTCAACCCGTCCGTGGGGGTCTTCCTGGGCGGCAGTACCGAGTGGAAGCTGCAGACGATGGAAGCCTGGGGGATCCTGGCGCGCCGTCGGAACTGCTACTTCCACGTCGGGCGCGTCAACAGTGCCAAGCGCATCGCGATGTGCGCCGCGGCGAACGCGAGCTCGTTCGATGGCACGAGTGTTACCCGGTTTGCCAACACACTACCTAGGCTTGATGGGGCGCTGAAGCATCGCATCGATCAGGCGGACCTGTATGCGCTATCAAGGGCGTCAATTGAAGACACGCCATACGACTGTCGGTGGCCCTTGAGGCCGGAGTGAACGAATGGACAACCAGGTGGCAGCCGGCCAGCTCAATCTCTTTCACCATGTGGCAGAGGTCTACAAGGCCGCGCCAGATGTCGCTCTCGATAACGAGAGTTTGTACAAGCTCGTCGCAAAGCGTGCAGGTATCAACGACGCAACGCTGAACTACCGCATGCCGATTGGCACCGCGGGGAAACTGCGCAGCAAGGCGAAGAGGGCTATTCGCTGGCAGCAGCAGCAACTCAAGCATCTTCAGGTTATCGAACGTGTCCCGGGTGAGCGAGGGGTCTGGCGGCTCACAGAGAAAATGCGCAGTGGTCTTCACAAGGCACGGCCAGGGATGACGCTACTGGCATTCAGCACCGATCTTGGGATGGCTCTCTGGGGAACAAGCCCGCATTCGCTGGCAAAGCTGGATGAGCCCATCGAGTTGCTGCTCACCTCGGCGCCCTATCCCTTGCGCAACCCTCGGGCCTACGGCAACCCGCGCTGCGAGGAGTACGTCGATTTCATCTGCGCAGTTCTGGAACCGATCGTGCCGAAGATCGCCGCAACGGGTTCGCTAGTCCTGAATCTATCGAACGATGTCTTCCTTGAGAAATCTCCGGCGCGATCGACCTATCTCGAACGGGTTACCATCGCTCTGGAAGATCGGCTTGGGCTGTACCTGATGGACAGGGTAATTTGGGCAAATCGCTCGAAGGCGCCTGGCCCGGTTGCCTGGGCGAGCAAGGCGCGAAATCAGCTGAACGTGTGTTGGGAACCCTGTTTGTGGATGGCGCCGGATCCGCTGAGGTGTAAAGCCGATAATCGCCGCGTGCTGTTGCCGCATACGGAACGACACAAAAAGCTGATGGCCGCCGGCGGGGAGCGGCGCGATGCGGAGTATGGCGATGGTGCCTACAGGATTCGTTCGGGCAGCTATGGGAACCTCACCTCTGGGAGAATCCCGCGAAATGTCCTTGAAATTGGCCACGCTTGTTCGATCGGCAGGGCGCACCGACGTGTCCTGCAGGCGCTGGACCTGCCGACACACGGAGCCGGGTGGCCACTATCGGTTCCCGACTTCTTCATTCGATTCCTGACCGAGCCGGGAGATCTGGTGGTTGATTTATTCGGTGGCCGTTGTATGACAGGCCTGGCGGCGGAGCTCAATGAGCGCCGCTGGCTGTGCCTGGAGTTGATGCTTGAGTACATCCGCGGGGGGGCCGAACTCTTCCGGCCGTTCAAGGGGTTCTGGATCAACCCCTCTCTGGGCGGCCCTGGTGAGCTTCACCCTCAGGGGTGATCGATTGGAGTTTCTGATGGCGAAGCAGTCAGCCCGCGACCGGGCGAACAGATTGAGGAGCGGATGCTGCCCGCTGCACGGGCTTGCCATGTCGCAGGTAGGACTGACTGGCGATGAGGCCCGGCCGTTCTTGGTCGAGTGCACTCGGAAAGACTGCGACATTCGAGGTACATCGGCTGAGCCTTACGGTGAGGTTTCCTGCTCGATGATTTCAGGCACCTGCTTGGGCCGCGTTCTGTACCTGGCTGAATAACAGGTCACGATCCGTTACTGTAGGTCGCAGTGGTTCAAGTCTGAGCCAGCCGACGAGCCCGAATAGGACCCCGCTACATGAAGTCAATCAAGCAGCCCTCGCCGATCCCTTTCAGGCTCCCCTGCGTCGTCAATGTACGAGATTTGCCCCGCGAGCAGATCAATGCGTTGGTCGATTCCATGGCCCAGGACCTTGGCGCCAAGTTCTTTCGCGACAAAGAACTGTTCATGGCCGTGCTCGACGATCACTTCGAGGCTGCGCGTCAGCCTTGTTCATTCCTCTATGGCCCCTTCATCCAGCTCGTGTGGGTGCCATCTGGCGATCTTCGAATCACTACCTGCGACGCTATGGTTGGCGGCGAGACCTGCTATGCAGTTGACCAGTTTCAGGAGCTCGTGAGTTCGGGAGTGGCCGGTCAGCATATCGGCTTCGGACCGGCCTCCGTTGATGAGGCGGCTCCTGGGCGTTGACCTGCTGACGTTAGGGCGGTGCCCGATCAGCGTCGTCTGTCGAAGAAGTTACCGCCCCGGCGAGGATATGGCGCTGCCGCCAGGCGTTGTGCGGCCGTGCCGGCCTGGGCCAGGCTGACTTCCTGCTGCTGATAGCCGACGTGCAGAACCTCATCGCCCTCGACACCAGAGAGGACGATCATGGCGGCGAGGGGAAGCCGCTCTATTTCGTTCCCCTCGATGTGTTGTGCGATCGCCCTGAACCACTCGGCGAGCCGCTTGCGCTCGGCCTGGTTGGCCATGACCTTGGCGTTGTGTGTTCGGGATGTTTCTGGAAAAGGGAAGATTTCTGCCATGGCGGTGAGTCTAGTCTTGGAGGGAGATATCAAGGCCGTCGACTTCCAAGAAGAAGTCTCGTTGACTGAAGACCTTGACCATTACCAGCTGAGGATCGTGTCGGCATGGCATGCTCAGGTCAAGCGCCTCGCCGCCGCGGGCGGTGACGGCTGCAGAAAGCACCACGCCGAGCTTGCGCCAGGCCTCGAACGCCACCTCAAGTAGATCTCGTCCAGGGAAGTCGCTGATTACCCAGGTACGCCAAATGGCAGGGCATGAATCGCAGTCAGGGCCGATGAGGCTTCGCATGAGTTTGTCGGTGCGGCAGACCTGCTTGTAGCGGACGTAGGCCTCATCGCTGCTCTCCCAGGGGGCGACCTTGAACGGGAAGGAGATCTTGAGCTTCCTCCCCTCCACCGTGCCAGCGCTGCCTGTGCTCTCCAGTTCGAGCATGCCCTGGTGCACCAGGTAGTTCCGCGTCTTGCTGAGCTGCTTGAAAAGAGCGCTGCTCTCCAGGTCGGTCAGTTCCGGTCGGATCAACTCCTTCAGCCCCTTCTCGTTCTGAATGGTCATCTTGAGTATCTGGGGAACTTCTTTCAGAGCCCGAATGAAGCTGTTGAGCGCGTAACGGAAGGCGTCCGGTTGGTGGTAGTGCGCCTCCATCTGATGCAGATGCCAATGGCACTCCGACCATCGGTCGAGTGCTGGGCTGATAAGTGCATGAGGGCAGGGCATCGGTTCGGTATCGGCAACCATTGAGGGTTGCCTGCTCACTGGCGGCCAGAGATGGCTTTGATCGCGTCAGCGGCATCGTAAAGGCCGAGGCGGTTAGCGAATGTGTGCAGGTCGGCCAACTGGGCCTTTGTCGAATCTTGGCGCTGTGGCTGCTGCGGTATCTGATCCAGCAACTTCTTCAACTGATCGTGCATGGCGGTTTCCTCCATTACGACTGGGTGTCTTCAAGCAGCGAATAGCCTTCGTTCGGCGCGCAGAGGATGAAGGACACCCCCCAGTACAGATGGCTCACTATCAGGCTCTTTCGAACCTTGAACTGCATGTGCTCAGTCTGGGAGAACTGAGCAGCACCTGGGTGGTAGTCGGGCAGCCAATACTCCGGACCGAAGCTCGCCAGTTTGCGCCGTGCTGCGCGAATCAGCTGGTCGGCCAATTCTTCCTCTTCAAACATGAACGTGAGGTGGATATGGTCGCCTTGCGGTTCAAGAGGCTCTACTCGCTCAAGGTAGGACGGGCTGATGTTTAGAGCATCACAAATCTCTTCCAGAGCGTTGCTCAACTGCTGAATTTTTATCTGCTGATCCATAGGCATTTCCTGGTTATTCCCGTTGTACGCCAAGCTGAACGGCCAAAGTGTTGGCAGTTAGCAATGCGTCTTGAACGTTCAGATGCTCATCTGCAGTAACCTCGATACCCGCCGTGCCAACAAAATCAACCCACCCCTCTTGCGTCGCCCCGTCGATAGTGCGCTTCGCTAGAAAACCGGGTTCCTCCGATGCGTGCAAGGCAGTATCAATCGCAACTGGATCTGTGCTGTCGGCGAGAAAAACCCGCTCACCTTCAACAACGGAAATTGTGCAGCCCGCTGCAATCAAGCCTTCAGCAGCTGCGATGATGATGCGCTGCTCAATGAGGCGGCGGTCGGCTTGGCCCTGCGAAATGGATTTCATCTACTGGTTTCCTCATTATGCGCAGTCGGCACGCTTGCGCGCTTCGCTTGCCGCGACGATATCGTCCAGCAGCCCCCGCCATGTCTCCATGTCGATCAGCCCAGCGTCGTGCAGCGCGGTGACATAGCCCAGTGTCATTGAGTGCTGGGTGCCGGCCATGCTAATCGTTGGCTGCATCCCGATCAGTTGAATATCCATGTACACCTTCGCCAGCAGCTTGGCCGTCTTCGGTGGGGCATCGCTGGGAAGTAGGTAGGCGAACTGGTCACGGCGGTTCTTGCTCATCGCATCTAGCTCTTTGGCCTAGGAATTTCCATCATCACGGGCGGAGCAGAGGGAGGAGCGGGCTCAACGCCCGGTGGATAGATCACCTCGAAAGAAGGCTTGCTCTTGTGCGCAATGACAATAGACCCGACCGTGGCCAGCGCGATCCCCAAAAGGAATGCAAGGAGCAAGCTTTGGAAGTTGTTTTTCTCGCCAAGGGCACCTGGTTGAAATTCTCGTGAAGGCTTATGCGCAGCGAGACTTTGTTCCAGGAGCTGGTTTGCCACCAGCCAGCGGTCTTGACCAAAAAGCGCAACGCCAGTCTCTTGATCAAGTCCGAGCGCGCCCTGTACAGCACTTTGAATGCCCATCCGAACTGGCGAGCTCATCTCTGTAAAGTTCACGCAATGGAGCGCGCGGAGCACGCCGTAGTTGACCTGCTCACTGCCCTGGGACATCGGCAGATTCAGGGCCTGCCTGCATTCATTCAGGCCGCTACGCAGCTGATCGAGGTGGCAGATGTTGAAGTATTCCCCGGAGCCTAGCTGCGTATAGCGCATCAGCATGGCTTCTTGAGGCCAATCGCCAAGGAGCGGCTCGGGTTGTGCGGCGCCTTGGGTATCTTGACTCTCCACCTCGGACTGCGAGAGGGTTTCCAACGCATTATCTTGAGCGCTCATGGGTTTCCCTTGCCTGTTCAGTGAGCCGCTTTCGCGCCAAGTTCTTTGGCCTTCGCGCGAGCTTCATCTGCGATGTACTCGCGGAAGTCCTCGTGCTGTTCGATCATTTCGAGAATGGTCATTTCATCCTCATTGGATGCTCCGGTGACTTCGCCACCGTTTTTCTCTACCAGCGTTCGCACGCCATTGACGATCTCGCGCGTGGCTTCTTGGTCTTCCGGCAGCCGGATAACGTAGGTAACGAATTTGCTCATGGTTCAATTCCAATTCGGTTTCTTTGAACTACTTTAGTTCTGGTTAACAGAACTCGGCAAGGACTGTTGCGGATATCCACAGCGGTTCCGGCCGGTTCCCGTCGGGCGCTAATCAGCGCTGCTGCGCGGACGGAGAAAGCGAGCGTCTAAACTCTTTCCCGCGCTGCTTCAGAAGCGCATCGAAATCCTTCGAGTTGGCATCAATCGGCGGGTTGAGCCCTTTGCCCCAGGCTTGATAGCTCGGGCACGACGTTTCACTGCACTTGGATGCGATCATCTCCAGCAGGTACTGACAGTACAGCTTCTGGTTGTTGTCGGCCCGGGCGGGCTGGGTCGGGTTCTGAACCTCGCTGCAGCGGTACTCAATGAACTTCGTCGTGAGCGCATCGCGCTCGGGAGACGGCTGGTAGGAGCTAGCGATCGCCGGTGCAGATATGGCGATCAACAGGACGGTGATCATTAGGCTTCGAGCCATTGCATGCTCTCCTTCAGGTTGGTAGATCGGCTGCTGTCCAGCCGACAAGTTGTCATGTGGGGCGCCGCCGGCAGCGCTGCAGTACCGCATCTGCAGGTTCGACTGCGAAGCATTCGGCACTGCAGAATTTCGCGATGGTTCCGTCGTCATGGTCGCGGTAGCTGCCGTACCAGATCCACGATGGCCCCCATTCTGCGCAGTAGTGGCAGACGCTGCACCGGTGTAGAAGTGGCTGACCGAGCTCGCGGCGGATCAGATTCTGCTGGAACAATGACTCCGGATCGATCCGAACCTTGGTGATGCCTGCGCGGATCCGTACGACCGTCATCGCAGAAGCCCTCTTGTGTGTGCTCGTTACACCATGCCGGCTCGGTTGGGGTGTTTGCCGGCGGCGCCTGCGAGGAGGTCCTGCTTGTATTGAGTTGAGCCATAAACCGGCGGCAGGCCGCGGGAAATCTTGCGCAGATCCTCCGCGAACTCGGCGTGCTTTGCGGCGGCCGCCATGGCGGTCGAGTAGGCCTGCTCGCCCATCTTTCCTTGCCGGATGTTCTCGGCGTGCGCCAGGTAGCCGCGGCGCAGTTCTTCGTGATACTCGGCCGCGGTGGCGAAGGCTTCGGCGCGAGCGCGCTGCGCGAGATCGCCCGGATTCATCTCCAGAATATCTTCAGCCTTTACGAGCTCGCAGCATTCGCTGCAGCTGCTTTTCAGTTGCGCGATATCGGCTTCGGTAGTGTCGGGCCCAAGAAGGTGGAGGCTCACTTTTCCATCGTTCTCTTCGGTGAGCATCAGGGCGGTCGGGGTGGGCATTCTGAGGTGCGTCGAGGTCATCGTTCTCTCCAGGCAAAGACGCGTCCTTTCGCTTTTAGGCGGTCGGCGCTATTCTGTTCAAGAATATACCTCATGTTGTGGTATTACAATTTTGAAAGAATATAGGTGGTCGGCATGACGCAATCGTTTCGGTGGTCCCGCGGCAGCGAAGTATCGCCAGATCAGTGGAGAGCTTTCTGCCTGGCTGTATCGGTGATGCTCTCCCGAAGTGCTTCCATTCCCCTTGGTGATGAGCATGGCCACTTGGTCGAGGCTGACGCCGCCTTTCTGCGTCTGCCCCCTCTTGGGGCCGGCGCCGATGCGTTTGACGCCCTGCCCGTCGCAGTTCGGATCAACGGTGTCGATTCCGAGTCGGACACCCCGTTCGCGCTGCAGCGGGATAGCCATGAAGGAGCATTTTCAACCGAGCATGCTCATGGCCACCTGGTGTACGGAGCACTTCTGTTAGCCGCGAGTACCCTGAATGGCTTCAAGCTGCAGGTTGAATGCACGGAGCAGGAAGGCGGTTACGGGATGGCCCTTGCCCAGGCGGCGCTGGTGGAAGTGTTCCCGAACCTGCCGCCGGCGAGCGTCGTGAGTTTCTTCGCCTCTTTCCCCGGCGCCGAGGAAGCGCAAGCGATGGCCGGACGAGCCGCTGGGTATGGAAAGCTGATCGCTCGCGTCGACGAGTTGATTGCCTCCGCGGATGGCAAGGAGCCCGCTGGCCGATTTGAAGTGGTGACGCTGCGCACCGCGCGTGCCGTCCGCCATCGGCTGCAGATCGGCGTTGATCACAAGTTCGATGCCGAATACTCGTTGCACAGCTTGGAAGGCTTCTTCAACCAGTCGAAATTTCTCGAACCCGCGCCCCAGTGGGCCGAACTGAATCCGTAATGTCGAGGGCGGCCCAATGAGAGCTATCAAGGTTTTCGAGCTGTACCACCTGGATGTATCCCTGTGGCGCGACGTGCCTCTCTCCAGCGCTACGGCTCAGGAGTTTCTGGCCTTCTATCAGGCGGCGAAAGATGCTGGGAAGCTGACGCATGTCGCCTCAATCCGCGCGGCCGGCCTGTCTGACGTTTTCCGCCTGAGCAACACGGTCGAGATGCCCTGGTACGAAGCGGCTGACATCGTGATGCACGTCGCAGGTGGAGCTCGTTCCACGTCTGTTGGCGACCTGGTTGTTACCGGTGGCGTGGCTCACCGTGTCGCCAGTCTCGGGTTCGAGCCGGTGGAAGGCCTTGTCATCGGTGAGCCGGGCCCGCGCAGCGGCTTTGCGCTTGTGCATGCTACCGATGGTGTGTTCCTGGGCACGGCAATGGGGTTGGCCTTCTGGAGCAGCCTCGATCCTGTCGGGCAGGAGGCGGCCGTGTTGTTCCCGTCCGAACAAGAGGCTGCAGAGTTTGTGTCGACCTGGACGCTGGGCGGCATGACCGAGCAGCAAAAAGCCTCCTTCCTGGGTGCGCTGCGCGTGCATGAAGTCGAGGCAGATACCTTCAATGGTACGGCCGCGTCGATCGCGGCTTGTGCCAAGGCAGGGCTACCGGCTTGGGATCCGTCTGTCGAGGAAGATCTCGCGCCGACGTTGCACTGATAAGGATTGACCGGGTAGGCACAAGTGCCTATCTTGTTTCGAAAGCGATGAGGATACGAGCATGAGATCACCTGAGCAGTCGCGCCGGCGTGAGGTTCGCGTGACTTTCGAGAGCGGTAAGACGCTGGAGACCGCGATCAACGGCACCGAGGAAGAGATCGTCCGCTACTACAAGGACAATTCCTTCAATGTCGGCGTGGCTGGCAACGACGACATGCAGGCGGTCACGTCCGTCGAGTTTACCGATGCGCAGCCGGGCGTGAATTGATCCCATGCCTGACTTCTACTATCAGATCAAAGGCCGCAGGCCGCCTGAGTTCGAGGGGGATTCTCCCTGGGCCTGGCCCCCGGTGTTCAGTGGGCTCGTTTCGGCAGCTGATCGCAAGGCTGCCAAAGCGATGATTGACGAGGAGTACGGCCGGACGTTCCCGCTTCGAGTTCTTCGGGCTGACGTTGAGCAGCATGAGTACCTTCTCCACATCCAGGAAGTGGACCCCAGCAACGACTACATCCTTCGGCGGTTTCGCGATTCGGTATGCAAGGAGTGCGGTAGCACCTTCAGGCTGATCGACAAGTACAACGACCACCACGCCGATCACAAGGGTCCTGATTACTGCTCGCAGCGGTGTGCTGTGGATGGAAAGGCCCGTGAGGTTCAGGAGTTCCGGCTGACCCACGAAGGGAAGTTGCCTGCGGTGATCTACCAGATTCGGCAGCGGTCGACTGGGCGAGTGTACGTGGGGCAAACAACCCAGCCGTTTACGCTGCGGTGGTGGCAGCACATGACGAACCAGACAGGCTGCAAATTCCATGAGGCGATGCGGTCGTCTCCGGTGACCGACTGGGAGTATTCGGTGCTTGAGGTGATTGAGTTTCCGAAGGGTTGCTCGACAGCCGATTACCTCACGGACCGCGAGAGCTACTGGATCGCGAAGCAGAACTCTATTGAAGCCGGCTTCAATACTGCCCGGCCCAGCGCCGTAGATCGCTACTCGGTGCAGGACGATGCCTGTATCGAGGCTGTGGCTTGAGTACAATCCGGGCCTGAAATCCCCAAGGAACTGAATATGCCAACCCTCAAATCAACCCTGATCACCGGTTCCAAGCCTGAGGCCGGCACTTTGCTGCGCGTCCAGGAGCAGATGGGCCTGCGTCCCGGGCAGTCCATGCAGTTCATGGTCTACCAGGTCGAGTTCGACCGGAAGAAATACTACTGCTGCTGGTCTGGCGGTGAGATGAAGGGCGGTGAGCCGCACATGACGGTGGTCGGTCAGGCCGCGATGGAGGCGCTCGCCAACCTGCCGCTCGGCAGCAACGACGCACTGATCATCCAGGAGCTGAAGCTGGGACCCACGCCGCTGCGGAACAAGATCAAGGCCACGCTCAAGCGGGCGCCGGCGAACTCGAAGATCTGCTTCCTGGGTGATATGCAGGGTGAGCTAGATGGTCACATGCATGTCGCCTTCAATATCCAGCCCGGAACGCTCGATGTTGCACACTAGCTCTCTGCAGCTGACCCTCGCCTACGTGGTGGCCGCCGCCGGCCTGCAGGAGGTGGTCTTTGCCATTTCCTCTGGCCAGGCACGGGAGCTGTTCTCGGAGGCGGCCGGCGTTGGATTGGAGGCTGTCACCAGCTGTGTGCGCGCCCCATGGGCTGACCAGTACGCAGCGGATCGGAGAGTCCCGGCGAGAGTTCGTGTTGCGCACGGTCTCCCGGTGGCCTGCGCCTGCTGCGGCGCCGCGGCGAATGATGGTCCCGACGCGTGCTTCGATGAGTACCAGGCGTACTGCTCCCAAGAATGCCTGATCAAGCACGATGAACAGATCCAGCAGCGTGAGGTGGCCCTGCTGGAGGCGCGTGAGGTGGCCCTGGCCCTTTGGCCGGAGGCGAGGGTGGTCAAGGTCGAGGAGTTGGGTGGCCGATACAGGGTGCACTTCATGTATGGTAGCCCTGAACGCCATGCATTTTGGTTCGCCGACGACGATCAGGTTCAGGTGGCCCCCGTCGACATCGAGGCATGGGCGGACTTCAATCGGCGCATGAGGTTGTCCCGCCAGATCTGACCGGGGTGGCCCTGCTCACGTATATTTTTTGTGTTATGTCTAGTTGCCTGGCTGCGCCAGGCCATGGAGCGCGCCGCTACGCGGCAAGCAGGGTTTGCCCCATCCCATGGCCAAGGTTGCCTCACCCCAAGGTGACTGCGTTGCTCCCAACCTGCTGATCAAGTTCCGCTGGATCAAAGCCCGGGTTTACCCCCACCTCTGCCAGGTTTTCCAATGTCCGATCGCATTGCTGACAGACCAGCTGGCGGACGAGTTTCACCTTGTCCCATTCGCCTTCGGCCATCCAGGCCTTTTCCATGGATTCGCGCAAATCGTCGCTTTCGGCCAACTCGCGCAGCTGCAGGGCGAGGCCGGCGAGCATGCGCAGTGCCCGGGGTGGACTTACCCCCATGTCGGTGGCTAGTGCTTCCCAGTCTGCCGGGGTGATCTTTTCCGGGTCGTGGTTGCCGCCTACGGCGAATGCCAGGTGACGATCATGGGTGAAGGGTAGGGTGCACATCAGGTCATAGGCCGGGGCGAGCGCCCAGGTGCCGCCGGCGTCCTGGATCACCGAGAGGTTCTTGGCGTGGCCATCGCAGTTGCCGGTGAGGACGTTGAACATTTGCCACTGGAGCAGCTGCTCGACCTGCTGATCCGGATGGTGGGTGATCCCGCGCAGGAGCGCCGCGCAAGCGGCGAGGGAAGGGCCTGAGTTGGCCTCGCGCTTCTGGGCGGAGGACAGACCCAGCGCTTGGCAGAGGTCCTCCTGATGCAGGCGCTGCAGGTTGCCGGCCTCGTCGTACTGACGGTCGTAGCGGCGCACCAGGAGGTAAAGACCCTGATCGGTGCGGCCGACCTGCGTCCATGCCGCGGGGACGCTGGCGGCACGCGCCAGGTGCGTCAGGTAGAGCTCGTTGATGATCAGCGAACCCCAGGGGGCGAACTTCAGCAGGTGCGATGAGGCCTGGCTGCCGGTGGGCAGGTAGAGTCTGCCGTTCTGCGCGAGCGCGGGGATCTTGTCCTGGTTGCCGGGGAGCGTCAGGCGAGTGTCGCTGAGGTTGTCGGCGCCGTAGAGCGCGTAGCGCTCTTTTCCACTCGCCCATAGCCTGAGGGCTTCGAGGTCGATCTGCCGGCGGCCTGCAGGTTCTTCCGGGGCTATCCCGTCCGGTATGAGGCGCACGGCGCCCGGGCAATCCCCGGCCAGGGTGGCTAGAAGGTCAAAGTCGGTGTCGGGGAGACCCAGACGTGTGGCCAGGGCCTGGCGGGCACCCTCCTCAGGCAGCAGGTTGGCAAACCAGTTATGGGCCCGCAGATCCCAGTGGTCGAAGGATTTCGCGGCCAGCGGCAGGCTGTTCGAGATGGCCAGCCCAGGAACGGGATCGGCGTAGGTGAAGGCCATGGTTCGCTTGTCACTGGTCAGCAGCAGTTCGCCTACTCGATGCGCGCCGCGCCAGACCTGCAGATGTTCGGCCATGATGATCCCGCTCCTTTCAATTTGATCCATGAAGAGTAGGTGAGACAATCCCGGAGATGAAGAGTTGGCCGCTGATGTGATCGTCGCGGCCGGCAGAGTGCTCACCAATTGGTGGACGAATCCTCGGTTCTGTCCACCAATGCCCCTGTGCAGGGGGATGGCTGCTTGACATATAGGCACAAGTGCCTAATTATGGGCTCAAGACTACCTGCGGCTTCACCCAAGGAAGACAGTCATGCCTCGCACAATCGAAAGCATCGTCGAGAACCACCGTGTTGCAGCTGCGCGTCGTGCCGCGGGCCAGCCTGTGTGGGATCGGAAAATCGACATCAAGGCGATTTTGCGCGAAGACCAAGCAAACACCTCGAATGAGCACGCTGCGCTGGTTGCCAACCGCATTGGTGCGTTGATCCGTAGCAAGGTGCCGGCGAGCTGGTTGGATTGGGACTCGTCCGATTTGGATGAAGATCTGACCAACATCGTGGAGGGCATGGAGACACTGAAGCCCGACAGCTATGTGGGCGAAGTGGAGATTACCCCGTTGAAAGACCTGAACGGCATGCTGGACCAGCTCTACGACTGGGCTGATGGCAAGCGTGTTTGGCTCGGCCATTGATGAAAGGAACCAAGATGAAACTTTTCGGAGTACAGCTTCGCCAGCCTGGGCTTTCAGACCTCCCATTGGTGGGATTTATTCTCGCTTTCGCAGCTGCCTTGGTCGGTTTTTCCATGCTCGTCCTGGGATGGGATATCGGGCGAGCAAGCGCGATCATATACGGCTTTACAGCGGCAGCCATTGCAAGCGCTTGCGGTGTCGATTTCCGGGCGCACGGCCTCCGTGGCTTGCTGGTGGTCATCGTGATTATGGTCTCCCTGGTGGTATCCACCGTGGGACTTCATCTCTTGTTCAATTAGGAAATCTCGGTGTATCTACTCCAGCGCATTGTAGGGCGCAAAGCCTACGGAGCTTTCCGCCGCGGTCTCTGCTGTCGCTTGGGTTTCCACGGGCCGAAGGTCGGCCCGGACGGCTCGGCTGCGAACGTATGCAGTTGGGGCTGTGGTTTGGTTTACAACCCGAACATGTGGCAGGACTACGTTGTGACACTCAAGGATGGCGAGAGCTATGAAGTCCGAGCTACCAACGAATTTCATGCCGGCTCGGTCGTGGCGTATGGCCTGCAAAACGGTGGCCAGGCGAAGCTCGATGGTCGCACCGGAAGGCCGTTGGAAGGCGTCAAGGTGCATCGCGAAAACATAGCCAGCATCAGGCTCAAATAGTTCAAGGAAGCCAATGAAGAACGTCATTTTTGCCCTTGTCACGCTGACCCTCCCGGCTGGCTGCGAGGCACGCAATGAAACAGGCCCCAATTTAGGAATGGTTGCTGGTTTGGCTCTCTTGGCCTCTGTCACTGCTGGATTACTCGGCTATCCGATGGTAGGGCTGGGTCTGGCCGCTCTTGGCATCGTTTCCGGCGTAGCTCTCGGGTTGTCCAAGCGCAACAAGCACCAGGCACAGCCGAAATAGGAAATTACTGATGACCCCCGAAAAGGCCCTGTCGGAATCTAAACGAATGGCAATAGAGAACCTTCCCGAATTGGCGAAGGAGCTTATTGCCCATCAACAGGGAGCACCTCTTGATAAGCTCTTTGTGCTTCCGGAGCTTGTGAGTATCTGTGCCGTCTTCAGTGGTGATGAAAATCCATTGCATGCTGCTGCTGACGTAATAACTCAGGCCTCTCTGGCCCACGTCGCTGGTGCAAAGCCAAGTGGCTATACGCAGACCTTTGAGCAGATGGCTTTTGGACTTTCAAAAGCAGCGCGGATCGTTACTTCGACCCAAAATTGAATAGTTCGAGGACAACATCCATGAAACAAGATCAACAGAAACTGCAGGTGAGGGAAAACGCGAATGATGCCGCTGCCCGTTCTGCAGCGGCACTGGCTTCCGAGCCCTGGGTGTTCTGGGCCCTGATGGGGCGGTGGGGCTTCATTGCGGCCGCTGTTCTGTACTGGGTTGGGGTGATCAGTGTCAGCCCTCTGGATTTCGCCGAGTGGCTCTGGAGTTTGGCGTCCGGTACTCGTGTCGCTGAGGTAGAGCCATCCCAGTTCCTTTCCGGCCCGCTGACGTTTATTCACCGATTCGTGGGTGGCGTGAGTTGGGCGGCTCTGGTGCTTCCGTGGGTGGGTTATGTCCGCTATCGCGTCGGCATCATCGAGGCCGGCTCGAAAGAGGCATACCACCAGCGTCGCCGCGAGGAGGCGGAGCGCGCTGCGCAGCCTGCGCCGGTCGGTGTCCTGGTTGGGATGAGCATTGCCAAGGGTGGCTTCTTCTCTTCGAGTGAGACCTTGGTGGAGACCTCTGAGGGCTTCTTCCGAGTGTCAGGGCTGGTGGGCACCGTCAAAAAGGGCGAGCCCGTATTCAAACAGTGCGGCCAGCTGCTGATCGGCGACGAGGGTGCCCAGCGGCGCTACACCGTAATCAGCTGATACACAGGAGGTTCGCCAGTATGGCCACCCAACTGATCCACAATGCCTTCGCCAAGGCGGGTGTCCCGCTTTGGGTCACCCCGTACGATGCCCGCGTGGCCCTTCGGATGCGGAACTACCATTCCTCGGTCGCTGATGAGCTGGCCGAGTGGATGGCCAGGCGGTTGAGCATGAGCTTCGCTGCGGGCTACCTGGGGCGTAAGCCGTTGCCGATTCGTGGCGAGGATGTCACTCGCCAGCTGGCGAAGATGGGCTATTGCGAGCAGAACGCGGCCGAGATCGCCGGGATGATGTGTGAAAGCCACCCGCTCCTTCATCAGAAGGGTTGTGATCGCCGGTCATGCGACTCCGGTTACGCGCTGCCGCTCTCCGAGATGGCTGGCGGTTGATGCCTGAGTTGTCAGTCCAATATCCAGACCTGCCGTGGGAGCTCCGCTGGCGATTGATCAAGGCCGCGGTGAACTCTGTAGGCGAGAGCATGGCCAGTATCGGCGATCGCCATGGCGTGAGTGGGGTCGCGGCGGTGAAGGGCAAGCGTTACCCGGCCGCCCAGGAAGCGCTGGCCAGCACTCTTGGGGTGTCTGCTGCAGCGCTGTTCCCTGAGCGGTATGCGGTCACCTGGTCTGATCAGTATCAGCGCGAGGTCGAGAAGGTGCTTCCTGGCCTCGCACAGCACACCGGCGCCGAGCTGCCCAGCGTGACCAAGGTGAAGGAGTTGCACTCCCACTTGAGGAGCATTCCGGTGGAACTGGATCAGCTTCCTGACACTGCAAAAAGCCGGCTGGCCTGGATCAGAAACCAGCTGAAGGCGAGAGGATTCAGCATCACCGAGGTGGCCCGCCACCTCGGTGTGAGCCGGGCAGCGATCAACAACCTGGTGGTTGTCGCTTATGCCGACGTGCAGGCGTTCATCGCTGAGTGCCTGGGGGTGAAACCCCAACAGCTGTGGCCTGACCGATATGATGCTGATGGTTCGCCGTTGCCGACTGGTCGAGCGGTGAAGTCCGCGCCGTACCGTGACGTACCGTCCTCTGTGCTGGATCTGCGAGAAGGCCTCTGGCTGCCGGTCGAGTCGATCGTTGGGCTGCCCGGGCTTTCAGCATCGGTCGACGGCATCACGGGGGCCGCGAGACGACACGGGTGGCAGATTCGCGATCGCTCGGGTGTGTTGGAGATCGCATTCGGTTCTCTGCCGGTGGAGGCGCGCCATCACCTGGTTGGCAAAGTTGATGCCGGCGGCCGTGCGCCAGTTGGCCGGCGCGTGCGCAAGCGGTTCAAGCGAGCCTCTTTCGAACTCGACCGGCTCACCGATGGCGAGCGGAAGGTCCTGGGCGTTGAAGCTGGTGACGGCATGTCGACGGTCACCATCACCAGCGTGGGCGTAGACAGCGGCAAAATTGAGGCCTGGCAGCAGGCTGCACTCGGCCCGGATGAGTTGCGCCAGGTCGCGGCAGCTTTCCTTGAGGCTGCCCAAGTCTGTGAGATTGGAGGGTGATGGAGATGAAGCCAGCAGACGCGCAGCTGCTTGGATTGGTCAACGCCGTCCGGGAGTTCACCGGGGAAGGCATGATGTCTGTCAAAAAGGCGCTCGCCGCTACCGGTAATGACCCTCTTCTCGCCTGTGGCTATCTGAAGTACAGCGGCTGCCTGATCAATCTGAATGGTGGCGACCGTGAGGCGTGGACACTGAGAAATGCTGAGGGGTATGCGAAGCTGCTGGCTCTCGCTGAGGATGGCCGGATCGTATGGCGCGCAGCGCCTGAGTCCGCGCCTGCCGACGCCTCAGTCAACCAAACTGATTTAGAAGGGCCTGGTCAATGATGACTCAACTGGAAGCCGCCATCGTGAACGCTGCTCAAGGCCTTCTGGCCGATGAGGTGCGGTTCTACCTCCTGCTCAAGGATAGGGCTGACACGGAAGAAGATCAGCGGGACTACGACCGGGCTCGCGGTGGACTAACAGCTCTGCTTGCCCTGGCCCATCAGGCCGACAGCGGACTGTCTGCAGCTGCTGTCGAGGCGTTGCACGATATCGAAGCGAAGGAGATTGCCGCAACGAATGAAGCGCGCGAGGCGCTGGGCACGAGCCCGCTTCGCGTCGGGGATTGAGGGTGTTGCACGCTGTAGTGCAACAGGATGCAACATCAAGCTCATGAGATAGGTGTCCAGCATGACTGAAGCCACGACGAAGCCCTTCACGAAAGAAGACATGCTCTGGGAGTTGTATTCCACCATCAAGGATCTGGCTCGGCAGAATTCGACCGAGTTCCGCGGGCGCTACTTCGGTGAGTGCCGCGGGATTCTCCGCACGCTCTACCTGCTTGGCATGGTCGATGAGGTTGAGCACGCAGAACTCAAGGTCAAGATCGATACAGCTCACCAGCAGGCGATCGCACAATGCGAAGCTGCTGGCGAGTCGCTGGATCCTGTCGTGGCCCAGAAAGAGGCTTTTCGGAGCCAACTCAACGTCGACCAGCTGGTCAGCCAAAGGGAAGGGGGCTGACATGGCGTTGATCGAGATCGCCCTGGACGAACGAGTTCGCCCGGAAGGTGAAGCTTGCCGACATCGAGGACAACCTCAACGTGCTGCGCCTGGTCGAGCTGAGTGAACAGGATCTGCGGCGCGTTCAGAAGTACCACAAGGCCTGGCATTACCTGCAGGTGGCGTGAGCCCCGGTAGCCGCGCCTGGTTGCGCGGCTAGTTCCAGAAGGGCCTGGTCTCCCAGCCTGGGACCAGCCCGAGAATGGCTGGGGTCATCCCGGCCTTCGCCAGTGTTGCCGTCGGCAACGTGGCCATTAGCCCCTTGAACTTGTCCTTCCAGTCCGCCGTCGGGTCAACGACCCGCAGCAGGGCCTGCACGGCTACTGCCCGGGCAAACACGCGCCCCCGGTCGGCGTGAGCCGGAAACTCCTGCTTGATCGCCTTCGCGAAGACCGGCGTGTCCGAGGTAATTGAGGTGTTCCACAGCCGGCCGTGGTGGGCGCTCAGGTTGCGCAGCAGCGTCAGGCTCTTCAGCCAGGAGCAGACGACCGATTCGTCGTAGCCAAAGCAGGCGGCGATGCTCTTGCGATGATCCAGGTGCAGGCCGGCCAGTAGCCGGGACAACTGGCCGATGCTCATGGCCTCCAGCACCGCCCAGATTGGTGGAAAGGGCGGGCTGTTGTAGGTGTCGTAGTAGTGCCGGATTGGCGCGTTTTTGATCCTCAGTCCGAGGACGTTCTTCAGAAAGTCGCGGTGCTCATCGAGCCCCTGGAAGTGGATCGCGTCGAGGTAGAAGTGCGGGCCGCAGCTGCGGTCGTTGGCCAGGGTGTTGGCGATCGCCGCGCGGAAGGCGACCTCAATACGGTCGATCGCGTCGAGGCAGACGAGTCGCAGGCGGCGGTCGAAGTCGTAGAGGGCCAGGATGTCGTCGAATCGCACGCCTGGGTGAAACTGCTTGGCAGCGTCCTGAAGAGGGCGCATGTAGATCAGCAGGCGGAAATAGCCGATGAATTCCAGGGCCTTGATGGCCTTGTCGCGTTGGCCGCGGGTGTTGAGGCCTTTCGTTCGGAGGTGACGCAGCAGGGCGTGAGGGGTTTTCGCAGGCTTGGAGTAAAGCGTGGGGGCATGGGGCATGCCGAAGCTTCCTGCTGGCAGTAGAAAAAACTAACCCCCTGGTGCGCAGTACGGGACGAGTCCCGCCCGAGGCGTGGGGGTTATTCTTGAGACCGAGTATTGCTCAAATTTGAGCATGACGCAAGGTGAAGTACGGTTATCTGGCGTGATGTGGCGTGAACTGCGTCAGTGGGCCTGTGGCGGCGCATAGCGCCACACGAGAGCAGCAATGGGCACATAGAGGCCAATCAGAGCGAAGAATGCGGCCTCGTGCACTGCTGCGGAGGGCACATAGGGCGTGATCACGGTAACGGCTGTGAAAGCCAGCCCGAGCCAGCTGAACAGCTTGAATGCGGCGCGCTTGGACATGATAGACCTTTCGGATGCGGTGATGCGTCGAATATAGCGGCCTGGGCGGCCGGTTCAATGGCGACGAAAGATCTTGTAGCCGGCGCCAGTTCCGGCGCCGCGCGGCGCCGTCTACTGCGGCGCGGCCCTGGCCGTTCGTCGGGAAGCTCCACTGAAGCTCTCGGCGCCGGCCGCCGGCGCCGTGGACTTGGACAGCCACCCAGAAAAAAGCCGGCTTACGCCGGCGTTTTCCTGCACTGGAGGGCTGTGGTCAGAGTTCGCCGCTGAAAAGTGCGGTGCTGGCCGGCGCCGGCTCGGCGCCTTCCACCACGTCCAGGGCCTGCAGGTCGACCAGCAGCGCCCGGCGCGGAGTATTCGGATTGTCGGGGTTGGTGTTGTCCTGGGTCGCGGTGATCAGGCCGTAGAGCCATATGCCATGGTCGTTGGCCAGGAACGCGTCTTGCAGGCGGCGGGCGGTAGCTTCGTCTTCGACCTTCAGGAAGTTGGCCGTCGGCCCGTTTTCAAAGCCGAGGCTGTAGATCCGGTTGTCCGAGAAGGTTATGTAGGCCTTCTCCGGCGGCATTTTGCTGTAGGCGTCCCAGCCAACGGTCGCCTTGCGCTTGGCGTTCTCCAGCTCCGGCCGGAACAGGCGGTTCTGGATCTCGAAGCCTTTGCGCTCGAAGTCGTAGGGCTGGAATTCCATTTCCTGCGCGGTGAAAAACATCTTCACGTAGCGGTTCTCGGGCGCGGCGAGGATCTGCTGCTCGATGAAGGGCTTGATGCCATTCAGTGCATCGTTCTTGTTGAACGGGTTACCAGCGTTCTCGGCCTCTTCCAGCTGCTTGAGCAGCGGCTGGAGGTCGGGTTCGGCCTGCTCGATGTTGATCGACTTGGCGATGAACTCAATGCTGTCCATCTGCTCGGCCTGCTTGTTGTACATGAAGGCCAGCTGGTTGCCGGTGGTGATCTCCAGGTACTGGTCGAAGCTCGGCGCCGGCCCGGGGGCGCCCAGGCGGAACTTCGAATCGGCATTCACTTCGCGCGGGTTCTCCGCGACGGCCGGCTCGGCAACCTTGGTTGCCGCCGGCGCTGCCGCTTGAGCCTTGGCCTGCGGTGCTGGTGACTTGTCGTCGCCGCATGCAGAGAGGAGCAGGGCAGTACAGAGCAGGGCGCCGATCGCGCGGCGCGGGTGGTGGTGGATCATCTGGGAGTCCTGTTGTTGGTCAAGAGGGGTGTTATTGGTCAGAGCCAGCCGTATTGCGGTTCGATCTCGGTGCCTTCGTGGTCGGTGAGCGAGATTCCTGTGAGCAGGCCCTCGCCGCCGGCGATGTGCTGGCAAGCCTGAGCGATCGCGGCGTCGTTGTCCGCGGCTGCGATTTCTACCTCGCGCTCGACGTGATCTTCCGTGAGGAAACTCAGTAGATAGGGGCGATCAGCCTGGGCGGTGCTGGCCAGCGGCAAAGGTTTCGCAACGCTGCGCTCTGGGTGAGGTTGTCGAATCATCGGTGTAAGTTCCTTGGCGTTTCAGCGAGGCGCTGCGGCGGCATCCGCCGACGGTATGCAATGGAACAGCTCAATAGTACCTACCGTGGCCGTTTTGCAATTCGTGCGGATCAGCTCGGTGACTGCGTTGCGATATTCGTCCTGATAGCCGAAGCGGATGCCGATGAGCGGCAGCACCGAGACGACAGCGAAGACAATCAGGCCGGACATCTGCAGGTTGTGAATGGTGGCCGCCGCAACCTCGCTGGGCGCCGCCGCGTTGAACGCGGCGAGCAGCGCTGCAGAGTCCTGGGAGATGGTCGAGACGATCAACCAGAAGGAGGTGAGGGGGACCGCCACGAGGAACACGGCGAGAAGGTTGAGCGAGACCTTCAGTAGGTTCTTTCCTTGAGTGATCGCAACAGTCGGATCCTGAAAGGCGCGTTGCTGGATGGATGCAAGCTCCTGGTCTCGCATATGGCCGACCGGCACGCCGTTGAGTTGCACTTCCCAGGTCTGGGTAGCGTCTGCGTTGATGCGCTTTTCGTAGCCGGCATCGATACGGCCGCGCATGTAGCTGATGGCCACACCGAATACGGCCGACATCAGCAGAGCGTGCACGGCACCGTAGCCGTTGTTCAGTGTGCCGAAGAGGAGAGTGAACAGCAGGGCGGCGGCGGCGGCCATCCCGATGTTGATCATGAGCTTCTGGATCGCTGCCTTGGTCATGCTTGTGCCTGCTCTTCGGTGTTTGGGTTTGTTGATTGGGGGGCGAGGGTGTACCCACCCTCTTGGAGACGCCGGTGGAGCATCTCTTGGGAGCCGCCCCAGAACCCGGTGTCCTTGCTCCACTTCACGCGGTGCGAGTAAACGGTGCGGCGCACGGAGATGCCCGGCGCGCCGCCGTCGTACTGGGGATTGCCCGGGAGCATGACGCGCTCGATGCGCAGCGCGTCAATGGGGCCCATCTTGCGCCAGACCTGGCCGACGGCCAGCGGGTGCGGCTCGAACTCGGCGACGTGTTCCCAGCCGCCTGGCAGATCATCGGGTAGTCGGTCGCTCATGGCGTGCTCCTGGTGTCAGTCGTGCTTGATGCGTTCGACGGCCGAGAGTTGGAGGATCAGTGCAAACTGCTGGCCTTCATGCTCCCAGGCGCGAACGGTGTAGTCGCCGGCGGCCAGTTCCTTGCTGCTGGACACCTGGACGGTGCCGACCTTGCCTGCGGCGGTTTTGAGGTTGTGGAGGAAGAGCACCGAAGTGGCAAAGCGATCGCCCGTGTTGCTTGCCTTCAACTCTGGGGTGAGGCGCAACAGCTGGCCGGTCGTCTCGGCTTGTTGCCGGCCGCGCAGACCGCCGGGGATCTGCTCAGGCACGGTGCGGACGTTGGTGTCCATGTCCTGGTACATCGCCGGAACGCCGTCAGTGGTGTCCAGGGCTTGCTGGGCGATGATGGTGTAGCCGTCGGCGCCGGCGAGCGCTGTGGGGGCTTCGCGCAACGGAGTGCCGTTCTTGATGTCCAGCTGCTCTGCGTCGACGTGATGCTTGAGCTCCACCAGCAGGCCACGGTACTGCAGCAGGTACTTCGAATTCAGGTGGGGGTTGATGCTCGGCGGGAGTTGTTCGGTGGCAGTGGCCGGACCAGCAGCCACGACCAGCGAGGCGCACAGGATGGCGCAAAGCGAAGAGAGGGACTTTTTCAAGGGAAGCTCCATGTTTTCGGGTTGAGTCTCAATAATATAACGCGAAAGGCGCCAGCGCTCATATTCAACTCGCTGCATTTTCTTCTTTCTCGCTGACCTTGATCGCGTAGCGGTATTCGAGGCGCCACTCAATGGCGTCGTCAGGGCTGCCCAGCGAGCCGGTCACCTGTCGGCGCCGTACCATCGACGCGACCTGTTGAGCGGTGATTTCCAGGGCGCCGCGCTTCACTGCAAGCGCGCGCTTGGTCAGCGCGATGTCGAAGTGCGATTTGTAGGTGCCCTGGTACTGGTGATACCTCAGCTGCACGCCAATGGCTGCCGCCATTGCGCGCAATTCGTCCTCGGCGTCGGCGATCATGTGGCACATGACGTAGGTGCGGTTGCCGACTTTCAGTGAGGCTCGCATATCGTCGACATAGACAGCCATTGGTCTACCTCTTGGCATGACAGGCCGGCGCCACAAAGCTGCCGGTCTGTGTTTATTTGTGAGTCTCAGTAATATAGCATTGCGTGCATATCAAGACGATTTGCTAAAGGTGCGGCCTTTAGGAAGGACAGCATGCAATTCCAAACCACTGAACAATTCAGCCAGGTCGCTGCAGAGCTACTGCGGCATCACTACCTCGCTCAACTGGCCGGCACCTACCTGGCCAACCCTGACGCCCAGCTGGCGTGCATTCATCAAGGCATTGAGCCATTCGAAGCGGTCAACGCCGTGGCCCGAGAGTACGGGCTGCCGCGCATGGAGATCGGGCTGTTTGGGCTGTCGCTGGCTTCGCCCGATCGACCTCTGGTCGAGGACGACCAGCTGAACGCCTGCGAGCGGCTCGGTCTGTTCGAGCTGCTACAGGATTTCGCCCCTTATGCAGAGCGCGCTTCGGCGTAGGAGGTAAGGCATGCTGCTGGATGGAGCGGTGTCGGAACTGGTTGCCCCAGGTAGTTCTCCGGCGGCGTCCGGGAATGATGCAGTCGTCGCGGTGGCGAACACATGGGCTGACCATTTCAATGTCAAGCCCGGGAAGCGCGAGCAATTCATCGAGCGCTATGTCCGCCGGGTGCGTGAGCACCGTTTTTGGGTTTGCTCCGGGGATATTGGCGGTCAGCGCTACACAGCGTGCCGGCTGGGAGAAGTTCTCTTTTTCTACGATGGCGTGACTGTTCAGGCGCGATGGCTGGCAGGGACCAGGTTCACAACCGAAGGTGACCTGGGCTGCTGGGGCGGTCCTATTCATACCCGGGTGAAGGCTCCCACGGTGTCTCCATCCGGACAGTTAGTAGGTCAACTGCTCCGGAGGCTGAAGCCTGTCTTCGCGAAGAAGATTCCCTGCGCGGCCGTCTTTGACAGCATGACGACCTTCAGCAAGGATTTCCGCAAGCTCGCTTACGCCGAGGCCGCGGGCGATATCGACTACTGGCCGAACGACGAGAAGAGTCGTGATTGTCGCTATTCGCGACCGCGTGCGGCTTTCTACACCCGTTTGGGTGCCGGGACGCTCAAGCGCTTTCTTGCTGAGCTCGACCCTGAGATCGTTCGAACTGTGCGGAGCATCGGGTGCCCGAGTTTCACGCTGTACAACTGGATCGCCGCCGGAGATGTCCAGCGGCGAATCCAGGCTGTCCGCGCGTATCCGCTTCTGCTGCCCTTCCTGATCCTGCGGTGCGAGCATCGCGATAAATGCTACGACCGGGCGCCGGTGACTGCGCCCTTTGGCATGGCCCCGCTTTCGATGGGTGTTGGAGAACTGGTTGACCGCGGCGAGCGGATCCAGGCGCTGTTGGCAGAGTTTTACGAATGGCCGGAGCGGTCAATCAAGGCGGTGGGCTCCTTCGCGCTTCACCAAACTGGCGCTGTCCTGAACTTTATCGGGCGTCAGGGTTGGGACTGCATGCTGTCGCCAGTGCTGCATGCGACGCTCTTGGGCAACAAGCGTCCCAAGAGTAAGGCGGAGTGGGCTGTTTGGTATCGCCTCTATAGCTACCTCCCTGGCGCGCTACTGCGCCCAGTTAACGCAGAGCGCTGGCCGGCTTTCCTTGCGGGATGCCCCGAGTGGAATTCGCCGCAGTGGGAAGATCTGGTGTCGAGGGTATACGACCTCCGCGACCTCGGCCTGCACGATCAGTATGACTATGACGACCCTGACGAACAGTGGCTCTACGATCCGGAAAGGCGCCAGACGTTCACGATTCCGGCCTGGCCTCTTCGGCGCTTCCTGAATCTCAGCGCGCAGTGGCACGAGGCGCGTGATCAGCTCGTGCGCGAACTGGCCAAGGCCGACGAAGAGGCTGCGGCGAAAGGTGATCGCGCATGGACTGCGATGCTGCCTGCTGGCCTGGTGCACGAGGCGACCGGTGTCGAAGTCGTCGAGTTAACCCTCCCCGAGGAGCTGTTCCTGGAGGGGCGTGCGCTGCGCCATTGTGTGGATGGCTACAGCGACGCCTGCTACTCGGGCCGGAGCCGTATCGTTTCATTCCGTAAGGACGGGCGATCGCTCGCTACCGCCGAATTCCGCCTCAAGCCCTGGAAGAACAAGCCTGCTATCGCGCACCTTTACTGCGCTCAGCTGCGCGGTAACCGCAATGCCTCGATTCCTGAATCCAGCGATGCCGGCCGAGCCTACGCCTGGCTGATGAGGCAGATTCGCGGTCGGAGGATCCAGACAAACCCCGTGTGGCCGGATGTGCCGTACAGCCTGCGGCCGGTAAGGATGCGTGATCGGGATGCGCAGGTCAGAAAGGAAATGCGGGTATGGATGGACAAGCGAATAGGCGAGATAAGGGATTAAGCATGGAAAATCGAAATTTTTTTGAGGGCTCTGCTCAATGAAAGCCTCGCTTGATGGCAGGGTTCTTTTCGAAGAGCTCGAAGAGTTCTATCCAAATATGCTCGCAGTCCGCAACGATGAAGCTATTTATCATCGGCTACTCCCGTATATATGGGAGCTTATAAGATATTCGCGAGAAATGTGCCACATGGATGGAGGGTATACAGAGCCAAACGTATTTTCTACGCCGGTTTTGCATTTAATTAGCTCATCGGCAGAGGCGTTGGAAGGGGCTGTCCGGTGCTATGAAGCTGGTCTTTCTTCTTCTGTCGCAACTCTTGCGAGATCATGCCTAGAAAAAGCTGCGAGCGCATATTATGCATCTGGCGGCGGATTGGACGAAAATATTATAGGGGAAACCAATTATAAGGAAGCCATCACAGAGCGACGCATGGCGACCATGAGTCATATGGTGAATAGGTTTCGTTTGCAAGCCAGTGCGTATCCTGAATTATCTCCCCGATGGTTGGAAATAAATAGCATCTGCGATAGCTTGGGAAAAGAGCTCGAAAAAGTGTCTGGCAGAAAAAAGCATGTCTATCCAGATTCAGTAAGAAAGCTTTTCAAGAACTGTGGGTTGGGGTCGTTGTATGCAGCCGGTTATTCTGATGCTTGTCTGGCTGCCCATTACGATTCTGAGAAATTTTGCATTGCTTATAGTCAGCACGGGATGGATCTCGAAGTTTTCGCAATGGCCGGCGTGAGATTAATTGTCCAGGCATCCTATGTTCTCGCAAGTTGCGTGCGTGCAGCGGATATTCTTGCTGAAGACGAGATTGAAGTCTGCGAAAATTTGCGTAGAAAAATGGAGGCATCAATTAAGCAATTGAGCGTATCCGAAGATAAAACGATAGCACGGTTCAAAAGATGTTTAGGGTTATGGGTTAAAGGATATAAAATTTATCGAACGGAAGCTGGATTCATATTTGCCGTAAGGCAGCATGATGATCATGTTGCTATAGCGTTTTCTACGAAGGGACTGCGGGTGCTTCCGAGCGTTGATGATTTGGCATCAATCAAGATTTACAATGCCAAGATAGAACAGTGCAAAATGTCGCTCTTAGTACGCTACCGTTTAGTCCCATCATAAGTCATGGATACTCTGTTGCTTGCCTAATGGAGCTATCGCATGCGCAAACTGGATGAATTGAACGACTCGTTTATAGGCGGGCGAAAAGCATCTGAAAGCCTGTTGGCGATGTTTTTTGATGCGGAGTATGCGGCCGCGAGTGCCTTAATATGGCAGTCGCTAGTACGCGCTAGTGTCGCTATCTGGAATCGCGAAAATCCCGACAATCCGACCACCATTGAGGCCTGGGCCGCGCGCTACCCGGTCGAGATTGTCAGCGAACGCTCCACCGACTTTCAGCCGGGCGCCAGGGCGCTGTCCCAGTTCGCCGGCGCGCGAGCTCGCACTGCTGACCTTGCCCGGCTTTCACTTGCGCAGGAGGCGGAGGCCTCGGGCGTACCGGCCGAGCAGATCCGTCTGCAGACAGGCTGGCATCGAGGTGTCGATCGCGCTTGGCGATTCGAACTCGACGACTCCGAGGCCTGCCTGGGGCCCCAGGTGCTACAACGTCAGCAGCAGGCATCCGCCGAACTGAAAGCCGCACTGGCGGCGCTCAACGCCCGTGCCGATCAGCTGCGATCGCAGGTGCGTGTGGGCGAGTTGTCGCCGGAAGCCGCTGAGCAGGCCTATGAGGTGGCGCGTGCACCGGTGCTCGTGCTCCAAGATCGACTGCAGCCGTTGCTGGCGATCGCGCCAGGTGCAATGCGCGGCCTGGCCGCCGGCGCAACGCGGCGCTTGGATGAGGTGCTCTTCCATCCAGCGCTGTTTGCGGCCTATCCCGAGTTGGCCGCGCTTGAGGTCCGGGGCTTCGACGCGGATCCGTTCGACGAGACGCAGGGCTACTTCGACGGCCGCACGCTGCACGTTCGTGTGAGCGGTACGACGGCCGATCACCAGCTGGATGTGATCATCCACGAGCTGCAGCACGCCATCCAGCACATAGAGGGCTTCGCCCCCGGTGGGATGGTCGAGTATTTCAAGGACATCTCCCTGGTTGAGCCGCAGACGGCGCCGATCACCAAGCGCCTGCATGAGCTGCTGGATTCCGACCCCGAATTCGGGAGACTCAAACGCCTGCAGCATCGAACCTTTTCGTCGATCATCGGCGCCTACGGCACCGACGAGGCGCGTGGGCGTGCCCTGGACTGGGACCAGGTGCCGGATGCCGAGCAGCAGGCCTACTTCGCCCTGGGTGAGCAGCTGCAGGCCTTCGAACAATACTGGGAGTACATGGATCTCGAAGACCAGCGCAGCCGCATCGAGCGCGACAGGCCGGTGCTGAGCGCTGTTGAGCAGTACCGGCGGCTGGCGGGAGAAGTAGAGGCGCGCAACACGGTTTCGCGTCGGCGGCTCGATGCGGCCGCACGGCAGGTAACCCCGCCAGAGCAGACTGAAGACATCGCGCGTGACTTGCAGTCCGTCGATATCCCCGGGCGCCGGCCGCGCCTGGCGGCCGACCAGGCCCCAGATGGCGTTCGTGTGCTGTCACAGTCTGCAGCCCTGCCGGCGGCTGCGCTGCGCGAGATGAACTTGCAGCGCTGGAGCACGGAGCGCCCGGCGCTGCGCGCGGCCGATGGGAGCCTGCAGGTGCTGTATCACGGCACGCAGGCGGGCGATGCCCTGACTCACTTCATCCCGGGTGGCGTCGATGGCGTTCAGCTGACCGGTGATGCATACGGCGTGGCCAGCTACTTCACTTCCAGCCCGGGCGAGGCCAGCGCCTACGGCACCGACGGCGCGGTATTTCCGGTCTATATCCGCGGCGAACTCCTGGACCTGGCGGCGCCCGAGCTGCCGGCCGAGGAGGTGGCTCGTCTGAGCGCATTTGCCAACGAGGTGCTGCTGCCGGCCGATCGCGCCCGCTTCCCGGTCGGGCGGTGCGAACGCCGCTTCACTGAGGAGCAGCTGGAAGATGCGAAGGCCTTCTTCCAGTCTTGCCGCGATAGCTGGCAGCGCCTGGGGGATGGCATGGAGCGGGCCAGGCCTGAGGTGGACAAGGATGGTGATGAGTTCCTCGTCCGGTTCACGGACTTCGATGCCCAGGTTGAGATCCGCACCGGTGAACAAGCGCACACGCTGTTCAAGGCGATCGGCTGGGACAACCTGCCAGCCGCTGGCTATGACGGCATGGTGATGACGCGCGAAGGCGGGCAGCGGTGGGTCGTCATGCATCGGCCAAGTGGCAACGTGAAAAGCGCGATCGGCAACTCGGGCGAGTTCAACGGCTTCGACCCGCACATCCTCCACCAGGTGGCCGGTGGAGGTGTCGAACGAGGTCAGATCCGCTTTGGTCGAGACCTGTCCTTCCAGATTGTGCTGTTCGAGCATGCCGACGCTAGCACCTTCATCCACGAATCAGCGCATGCCTATCTGGAGATCCTCCGCGATATGGCCGCGCGTACTCGCGCGGCTGATTCGCAGCTGCGAAGGGACTGGCAGACCGTCAAGGGATGGCTCGGCGTGACAACCCTTGGTGATGACGAACCCATTCCTGAACAGGCTCACGAGCAGTTCGCCCGCGGTTGGGAGGCTTACATGCGGGAGGGTATCGCGCCGAATGACGACCTGCAGGGCGTCTTCGAGCGCTTCAGCGAGTGGCTGTGCGAGATCTACCGGTCGATCCGGGATCTGTTTGTCGAGCTGACACCAGAGGTGGTGGAGGTCATGGATCGGATGCTCGATGCCGGCCTCGATCAGCCGGCTTTCGGGGATGAGATCAGCTTGGGCTAGGGGGAAGGCGAAAGGCAGATACTTTGGCCGGTCGGCTCCGGCCAGGCGTAGCCAGGTTTGGGCTCATCGTAGTTCGCGCAGGGAACGCCGGCTTTCTCCTCTACCGCGGCATGAAGTGCGGGCATGTGGGGGAGCAGCCAGTCAGGGTAGGGAAGGAACGCCCTGACGTTCTCTGGGATCTCGGCGCACATGTTCCCTTCGCCCCAGTTGTCGTAGACGATGATGCCCAGATTGCTGAAGGAGACCGTCGCGTAGAAACAGTGGCAGCTGGTGGACGAAATACCTCCATCAGCAGGGTCTCTCTGCTGCGAAGCGAGCATGAAGGGCTCGTCGACCACTTTGTAGTGGCTCAGCAGCGCATGGCTGATCTGCTGCAGTGCGTGCTCCCAGGTGCAGTGCTCCTGCCCGGTCAGGGCCTCAGTCTGTTCCCGGCTCAAAGGGAACTCTTCCTTGTTTTCAGTCAGCGCCGTTGCCCATTTCCGCATTGCTTCGCGCACAGCGGCACTTTGCTCGCCAATTCTTCTCATTCGGTGCCTCCGGCTTGCTTGATCAGTAGGGGGAGGGTGCTTCGAGATAGAGCGCAGGCTCGTTCTCTAGAAGCCTTGCGGCGATCGCGTCGCACGTCACCACCAGGCCCGCTTCATCTGCGAGCTGCGTCAGCACCGGGATGCAGTAGCCCTTCTGGCGAACGGCTTCAAGTAACTCGATCCCCTGTGTGCAGTGCAAGCGGCCGGCGGCATCGAGCACAAACGTGGAGTCGTGCTCCAGGTTGCCGACCTTCAGGCCCCAAGTCAGCGCCTCGACGCGCGCCGGATCCGGCGTCTCCGCCGGCACCGATACCTCGCCCAGGGCGAGGCTATCCAGCGTGGTGGCCACCATGATCGGTGCATCGCCAGGACGGCCGGCGATCGCCTGATCGAAGCGCTCCTGGTGAGCGGAGATGACCTCCGCAGGTACTTCATGGCCGAGGGCGAGAGCCCGGACGGTCTCGCTGAAGTGCCACTGGAGCAGATCCTCGGTGAGGTACTGCTCAGCGGTGCGCGGCCAAGTCGACGAAAAATCTCGATGCCTTGCCGGGATCACCCGGACAGCGCCTGCTTCATGCAGGGCCTTCATCGTGCTTGCCGAGAACCCGATCGAGGTGTGGCCGACGTTGCCCATGATGGGCGACTGGCAGAAGTCATGGATGCGAACCGCCTCTTTGTCGGCCTGGAAGGCCTCCTTGAATGCGTCGACCAGGTGATATTGCGGATTGGTCAGGTCGGGGTCTTCGCCGGTGCTGAAGTCGTGGGCTGCCGCTTCATCTGGGCGGGGGATCATCACCAGGCGCCCATACGGTGTGGCCGCCGCGGGCACCGCGACATATCGCCTGCTGCCGTCCGGCATCTGCTGGAATGAGGTCTTCACACGAAAATTTTCGTTGGCGTAGCCGTCACCGACGTAGCCGAGCCCTTCAAGGTAGCTACGGACCTCCTGAAAGGTGACCTTCTTGCCGGAGCTCCAACTCTGGGCCCGGCCGATGTGGTCCTTCTTGTGCACCGTCGCCGTGGCGCCCAGCTGCTGCGCCACGTCCCAGGCGAAGCTCTGCTCGTCAGGAGGAACGGGAGAGTCAAGTTGGTGGCTGCTGATGCTGAAGCCGATGCTGGAGTACCAGCTTGGGATGTAGATCTGCGCGATGAGAGGCTGTTCAGCTGTCCAGAACACCTTGTCGTATCCGCCAGGGCGCGGCACAGGGTTTTGCCAGGGCTCGCAACTGCCGTGGAACAGGGCCGTCTCAGCGAATTGGAGTGGGGTCAACAGCCAGGGTTGGGAAAAGCTCATGGGGGCACCTTGTGGCAATCAGAGGCCGTAGGCCGGCGCGGGATCGGGCTGGTACGTTTGATCCGCTTCCGCCTGGTACTGCTCGACCAATGCATCGAATGCGATCTGCAGGAGCGGCTTGTGATCCTCGGCCGATTGCTCATTGTCCATCTGGTCGAAAGCTGTGACGGTATCGAACCAGGTGAAGAAGGCCTCGAAATTCTCGAATGCGAGCAGCTGGCGGACGCCTTCGTCATGGCCATCGGCATCGAGCAAAGCCTGAAGCGATTCGATCATCTCCTCAAAGGAGGGGAGGGGCTCATCGGCGGGGATCTGTGCGGCCGCGGCCTCATAGGCTTCGCGGTAGCGAACGTCAGACATGGCGACTCCTTTGGTCAGAAAGCACAGGAGCGGCACATGGCCGCCCCTGAGGTTCGTGGTGGTTAGCGAGAAGGGCCGGCAGGCTGATCCCAGTTGTCTGGGATGAAGTCCTTTGGTCGATTCCAGTCTTCCGGAACCGGTTCGTTCGCCATCAAGGTCTCGGCTTGGTGGCCGAACATCTTGCCCTGTTCGACGATCGCGTGGCGCTTGTCCATGGACTCGGAATGGAGATCCAGGGCGCGTTCGGCGTTCTGCTTGGCATCGGCCAGTCGGCGCTCGATCTCGGCGTTGCCTGGATCGTTGCGCAGGTCGGTCTGCAGCATGTAGACGATGTTCTGCGTCTCACGCAGTTGACGCTCGGTATGGCCGAACTCGGCGCGCGAGGCTTTCTCGCTACGCGTCCAGTCTTCGAAGGCGGCATCCACATTGCTATGGGTCTGGGTGATCGGGACCGAACTGATTTGCAGCAGGCTCATCAGATCGGTGCCGGCCCGAGCAGACTCGGAAGGGTTCTGAAGCGCCTGAAGCTCGGTCTGCTTCTGCTGCAGCTTGCGGGTGTTGTCGGCGATCTGCGACTCGAAGTCCGCGATGAGGCTCGGATGAACGCCCGGGGTGCTCTTGGCCTTGTCGAGGTTGGCTTGAAGGCCGCGACCCACGTCCTTGGCAAGTTGAATCTCCCATTCGAGATCCGAAACTTTCTCGTCGGCCGGGCTGCGCGCCGCGGCAGCGGCCGGAGTCGCGGTCTCACCGGCTTTGATCAGGTCGCCGAGCGGCGTCTGGTTATTGGGTCGGGCGCTGGCTTCTTTCAGCGCCGAGGTCAGCTTGCCGAGCACGGTTACGGCCACGGCGAGGGCCGGGGCCAACACGAATGCGGCTTTCATCAGAAAGCCAGACTTGGCGTTATCGTTGCTCAGCAGGCTCTGCACGAAGCCCGCCTTGCTGCCATTGCTCAGCTGGTCCTGCAGCAGCGTCAGCCCCTTCCGCTTGAAGAGGTCGACCAGTGCATTCGAGGTGGTGGACTTGTCCGGGCCATCCGGAGAGATGAGGTCGGCGCCCTTGGCTACCAGGCCCTGGAGTCGAGGGCTGTCTTTGAAAAGGCCAGACATCCGATTGAAGATGGCGCGGCTGCCGGTGTTCATCAGGGATTTCGTGATGCCCATGGTCAGGCCTCCTGTGCTGCGGTCTGTTCAACCAGGTCGCAGAACTCGTCGAGGTTGACGATGGCGGCGACCACATCGGGTTCCTCGTCAGTAGTGCTGTCGGCTTCAACGCCTTTGAGCAGCGCGGTGTAGCCGGCGATGTAGCTCAGGCTTTCAGCCTTCGATTCATCGGTCTCGCTGCTGCCCTGGATGAGCTCAGCGCAGCGCTCCAGTCGCTGAAGGCGTTTTGCGGTCTCGATTTGCATGGTTCGCTCCTTGAGGTTACTGCTGGGTTAGGCCGCGCCGCGGATCTTGTAGTGATGGCGCTCGCGTGCTTCCTGGCGTTGCTTGGCTTCGATGCACAGCGTGGCGGTGGGGCGCAGCAGCAGGCGCTGCAGGCCGATCGGCTCGCCCGTTTCCTCACACCAGCCGTAGCTGCCGTCGTGGATGCGCTCCAGCGCTTTGCTGATCTTGCGGCAGAGTTGCTCATTGCGTTCGGCCTGGCGCAGCGCGTTGGTGCGTTCTTCTTCGGAGCTGGCCCAGTCGGAGATGTCCGCGATGTTGGGACGGTCCTGCATGGTTTCTCGTGCGTCGTGGTGACGTTGGCGCGCTTCTTCCAGCTCGGACTGCAGAAGGGTCTCGAAGAACTTCAGTTGGGTTTCCGACATGTACTGATCGGCCGGCATGGCGAGCAGCGCTTCGCGGGTGAGGGTCGACATGGGAGGCGTCTCCGTATCAGTGTGGTGAGGCCTGGCCCAACTCTTCGTTGAACAGGCAATCAGGTTCAGGGATTGGTGTATGAAGCAAGGCCGCCTGTGGTTGCCGCTGCAGCTCCTCGCAGAATGCTTCCAGGGCACGGAGCAGAACTTGTCGGGATTGCGTGGACGTAGCGGCGCCCGGAACTAAGTCCTCGATCACCTCACTGGCGACCGTCAGGGCGCGGTCACCGCGGCGGGTGCGAAGGCAGGCGCTGAGCTGATCGGCGAGGTGAGTCGATGCGAGTGCTTGCTGCAGGACTCCTTTCGCCGCTGTACGGGCTTCGCGGCTCGGGTAGCTGCCCAGGCCAGACAAGTGGAAGTTCACTTCGAGAACAGCATGAGGGACCAGATCTTCGTTGGCGGCAACGTGCTGACCCAGATCCGCCGGGTAAGCGACGTTCTTCTGGAAGTCGACGTAAACAACCTGCCCCCTCAGCCCCTCTGGCGTGTGGCCTGCCGCAAGCGCCTCGTCCGCAAGTGCTACGCCAACCGGCTGGTCGTCATTGAGCACGACCAACTCTTCAAATTCGGTGAGAGCGCCGGCTTGGTGCTGGTTGCTTCCTGGCAAGTATGCGCTGGGTTGCCTCATTGCTGCTCCTGCGGGCTTCTCGCATGTTTACAAATAGGATTGCGGTAATATAGCAGCGTTGTTTGAGATAAACAAAGCCATAAAGGCGGCCAGAAATTACCACTAATCCAACAAACACCCTGTGGCGTCCACCCATCCCCTCTGTTCAACCAGGTAAATAGAGGTGGTGGGGAGGATGAGCGAACATAGTTGGATTAGTGGTAATCCCTTCCCTGGCCCGGGCGGGCGCCCGGGGATTCGATGTCGTAGGGTGTATGGAGTAAAGCGAGGCATAAAAGCGCTCCGATGGACATAAAGGCGCATCGCTTGGCATAACAATGCGCGGAGATGCATCAGATTGACGGCCCGGCCGAATCTACGAGTTCAATGGACCGCTCCTGTAGAAGGATCTGCCCGGCGAGGAAGTCCGCGAATGCGGCCCCCATGCCGCTGCTGCTGATGAACTGGTGCATTTCCTCGGCGTAGTCCGCTGGATCGATGCGGCGCCCACGAAAAATTTCGTCGGCCGGCGTGTCCGGGCTCATGCCTTCGGCTTTTGCGAGCAGCTGCAGGTTGACTCGGCCGTCCCCGCGCGTGCGGATGACCTCGCACCACACATGGCCCACGCCATTGGCGGCGAACCAGTCCCGCTCAGCTTCGGGCATTGACTCCTCTTCACCCTCGGCGAACAACTCCCACGCGGTTCCCCAGCGAGCCAGATCGGTTTCGCTCAGTCCTGGCAGCGGCCGTGGAACACCGTCGTTGAGGCCTGGCTTTGCCTGGCACATGGATCTGAAGTCCGCATATTCGGCGTCGAGCAGGTAATCGGTCAGCGCGGTGACGTTGGGTGTGCGAGCGGCTGAAAGTGCCGCTGCATGGTCGATTTGATTGCTCATGTGGTTCGTCCTCGGGGGCTACAGGCCGCTGGGAAGTGGCTGGTGGTCGAGATCGATCTCTTCCTCTCCCGGTGGAATCATGGAGTCGGCGAAGAGATCCATGGCGCCGATCCAGTTTTCGAGGCTGTGCCCGACGTTCTGCTCGGCCTGTTCGAGGGATTCATAGGGGCCGCCCCAGACCCCGGAGCTGCTATTCCCCCAGTCCGTGCACTGGAGGGTGGAGTAGTACACCCGAATACCTTTCTCGATGCGCGATCCCACCGCGTAGTTGCCTCTGTGTTGCTCGTCGAGGCTGGTGACTGAAGGGCTGACTACTTCGACCTGGATGCAGGCTTCTTCGGCGGCAAGGATCGCCATGGTTTGAGCGTCACGCTCGGCCAGGGATTCGCTGGAGTAAGGCTCGGTGCTCCAGCGAAGTTCGAGCGGCTCCCCTGGCCGAGACTTCTCGATGCCTGGGAAGAAGCGGTCTTCGATTCGGCCAACGAGGGGGACGACGTTCGAGCCAGGCGCAGCGTTGCCGCGCACGATTCGGTCTTGATAGAGGTTCGGCACATTCCGCGGGCTGTAGGAAGAAGGCTTGCGCATTGTCAGTGCCTCGCCAAGTCAGGGCAGGTGGAAGGTTCCGGATCGCTGTTCTGCCAATCCCGAAGCGCTTCTTTGGCACGGGACTCTGCCTGCGCTCTTGACTCGAACGGTCCCTCCCAATCCGGCTCCCCTGGGTCTCCGCCTTGATACGAGATTTGGAGGGCGCAATAGTCCGCGGACTTGCCGGCCTCATGGAGGATGCCCAGTAGGTACTGCGCCTCATATAACCCGTCATCGCTGGAGTTCCAGCTGCCGAAGGAAGCTATTTGAACTGAAGGCTCTTCGTCAGCAGCGCGCTTGGCTTCCTCGTCATCCCAGGCGCGGTTGTACCAGCCGAGGGCCAAGTCCTCGGCTTCCTCTTCGGCCAAGGATTCGCGAGAAAAGCGCTCAGTCGCCCAGCTGATCTCAGCTGGGCCCGCTGGCGATGCTTTCTGGATGCCCGCATAGAACAGGCCACCAATTCGACCCACTACGGGAGTCGCCACTGCGTCAGCTACCTGGAAAGCTTCGCCGTGTCTGATGATGGTCGGCTCGGCAGTTGCCGTTCTGGGACTGCGCATGATCAGTACCGTCCGTAACTGTCGTATTGGTAGTCGCGGATGGTGCTGTTGACCTCGCGAGTCGCCTCCTGGGTTGCGCCTCGTGTAGCGGTGGCCATGCCGGAGCGCAGCCCCGCGGTCGGGCCGTTGGTGATGGCTTGCGAGATGCCCTGCAGCAGGGAGTTGCTCAGGATTCGCGTCGAGGCACTCGCGGTGTAGGGCGCCTGATATACAGGTGCCGGCGCGTACTGGTAGCGCTGCTGAGTTTGGGCAGGCCGGTACTGCTGCGGCTGCTGGTACTGCGTATGGGGTTGCTGTTGATAGCCCGGCTGCACTGCGCCGACGGCTCCAGGTGTCACGGTCATCTCGACTCGACGGTTGGCCGCACGCCCCTGGGCATTGTTGTTGTCGGCGATCGGCGCGCTGTCGCCTGCGGCCAGGACGGTCAGGCGAGCAGGTTCCACGCCTTGGCTCTGCAGGTACACCGATACAGCGTTCGCGCGCAGCTGGCTCAGCTGCAGGTTGGACTGAGGCGTGCCGGTTGCATCGGCATGACCGGTGATGATCAGGCTGCTGCCCGGGTAGCGCTGCAGCGAAGCAGCCACTTCGTTGAGCGCCTGCTGTACCTGGGGAGTGAGTCGGTAGCTGCCGGTCTCGAAGGTGATGCTGTCGGGCAGAACGAGGTTGACCTTGTCGCCGTCGCGCTTAACGGTGATGCCGGTCCCAAGCATCTTCGAGCGCAGCTCGGCTTCCTGCTTGTCGACATAGAGGCCGTAGCCGGCCCCGCCTGCACCGCCCAGCACGCCACCCAGAAGCGCGCCCTGGGCGCGGTTGTCATGGTTGATGACTGCGCCGGCGACCGCTCCGGCAAGCGCGCCGATGCCGCCGAACTTCGCGGTGTTCTGGTAATCCTGCGGGATGCTGGAGCAGCCGGTGAGGATCGTGAGCATCAGGGCAGGGGTGATGAGCTTCTTCATTGGAGCGGTCTCCGCGCGTGTTTGATGGGCAGAATTTACGCTTCGCTTGCGCTTTAGTCCAATGTTTTGCTATTGATATTGCGTTAGCAAACATTCAGGGCGAATAAGCCCGCACCGAAGGGGATACACCATGTGGTTCCGCAACCTGCTCGTTTACCGCCTGACCCAGAACATCAACCTCGACGCCGAGGCTCTGGAAGTAGCGCTGGCCACCAAACCTGCGCGCGCCTGTGCCAACCAGGAGTTGGTGACCTACGGCTTCGTCGCTCCGGTCGGGAAGGGACCGGATGCCCCGTTGGTTCATGCGACCAATGGGTTCCTGCTGATCGCGGCCCGTAAGGAGGAGCGAATTCTGCCGGGCAGCGTGGTGCGCGATGCGCTGCAGGAGAAGGTCGAGGAAATCGAAGCCGAGCAGATGCGCAAGGTGTACAAAAAAGAGCGCGACCAGCTGAAAGACGAGATCGTCCAAGCCTTCCTGCCTCGCGCGTTCATCCGCAAGAGCGTCACCTATGCCGCAATCGACGTGGCCTCCAACCTCATCTACGTCGATGCCTCCAGCACGAACAAGGCTGAAGACATTCTGTCTACCATGCGCGAGGCGATCGGCTCCCTGCCTGTTCGCCCGATCAGCGTCAAAATCGCCCCGACAGCGACGCTGACCGATTGGCTCAAGACCGGCCAAGCCAGCGAGGGCTTCTTCGTCCTGGACGAGTGCGAACTCCGTGACACCCACGAGGACGGCGGGGTGGTCCGCTGCAAGCGACAGGACCTCACCAGCGAAGAAATCCAGCTGCACCTCTCCTCCGGTAAGCAGGTCACTCAACTGGCGATCGCCTGGAGCGACAAGCTGTCCTTCGTGCTCGACAGCAAGCTGACGATCAAGCGCCTGCGCTTTGAAGATCTCCTGCAGGACCAGGCCGCACAAGACGGTGGCGACGATGCTGCCGGCCAGCTCGATGCAAGCTTCAATCTGATGATGCTCACGCTGCGGGAGATGATGCCGCTGCTGCTGGAGGGTTTCGGCGGCGAGGAGATCCCGCAGGGCCTGGGCACCGAAGCGCCGGCATCCGTTGAGACGGACGATCCGCTCTACGACCAGGCTGTTTCGTACGTCCTGACTTCGCGTCGAGCGGGGGTCTCGGCTGTGCAGCGTAGCCTCAACATCGGCTACAACCGCGCAGCACGCTTGCTGGAGTTGATGGAGGCTGCCGGCGTCGTCAGTGCAGCTTCAGCCGAGGGCAGCCGTCGTGTGTTGATGGCGCCGCCGGCGGGTCAGGTCGCTTAAAGAGGATCAGCCCTGTGGACTGGCAAGCTCAGTGCGGGATCAAGAAGATCGTGCAGGAGGATGGCTACGGGTGTGGAGCCGCCTGTCTTGCGATGGTTTCCGGGATCACCTACGCCCAAGCGCGGCAGCAGTTCGTCGAACTGGGCCTTGGGGTCCGCAGGTCAGGGCGTCCACCATTCTCGACATCTTCCAGCGAGATGCGCATGGCTATCGCGAATGCTGGATTGCTCCTGGACCCGCGCCGTTGGCGCGGGTGGAGCCACTTTGAAGGGTTGGGCGTCTTGAAAGTTCGAGACGACTGGAGGGGCGCTATTGGGAGGTGGCATTGGGTCGTTGCGTTTAGGCACCAAGTCTATGGGGTCACGATATTTGATCCCCACTCGCATTTCCCGACGTTCTCCAACATCCCGCCCGATGAGTTATGCATGCAATTTGAAATCTATGAGCCCAAGGGCGAATGGCTCCAAGTCGAACAGAAGTTCGCGCTTTCCCTACCTTCAGTGGAGCCAGTGAAATGAGTGTGCGAGACGATGCCATCGTGCTCGATGAGTTGCGCTCGAAGGTGTACCAGGATCTTCGTCACCTTTCCTTGCGAATGCCTGTCGGCGTGAGCATTGAATCATGCACTATCGCTGGTCAGCCCGCTGGCCAGGGTTCGCTCTTTGATCCTCCGGCAGCGGATGCTGTTGCCGGTTACGAGTGGCCGCCGGGTAGCGGGCGGTGCCTGACGGTTCAGCAGCTGATCGACAGCTGTCCCGTTGGCAGAGAGGGAGATCAGGTCCCGGTCACGGGGCTCGATCGATACAACAAAGGCGCCCCTTTGGCGTCGGCGCGGATCTTGGCCGTCAGCCTCGGGCACCTGGAGGACATTTCAGATGACGAGATCCACGCTGAAGGGTATGCGAACTGGACGGAGTACGCGTTCCACTGGAACCAGCGCTATCCGAAGGCTCCCTGGGATCTGAACCCGCTGTGCTGGATTATTCGGGTTGTCCAGGGGTGAAGAAAAAGGCCGGCTTATAGCCGGCCTTTTCCGTTGTCACTGCTTTGCCAGTTCCTGCTCGAACGCGTCAGCAAGCTCGTCGTCGGTCACGTAGTCCGGGATCATGTTGCCCAGGCCCTGCATTGCGCGGCCGCACTCAGGGGACCCATGGCGAAGGCCATCGGAGAGTGCCGGCTTGAGCATGTTCACCGCGCCGACAAAGCCAGTGTACTGGCCAACAGCATGCCCCTCGAAGAAGCCTTGCTGTCTGCCGATCTCCAGGCCTTTGGCAAAGGCCGCTTTAGCCGGTTCAAGCGCATAGCGATCGAACAGTTCGTCAGCAATTTCGTCTGGTGTCATAGGATTCTCCATCAATTTCAAGTTGGATTGCGCCCCGATGCATCAGCGTAACCCAGCTTGCATTCAGGCCTTGAAAGCATAGCGCCATGACTTGCGGCCGCCCAGCGCGCGGCGCGCGGGATGCTCTTTTCAGCCCAGGCATTGCATCGCAATGCCTGGGACCCCGCGGGAGCGCTCAGGCTGCGCCTGGTGCAGTTCCATTGTTGCTGAGCGCTTGAAGAAGCTGCCCTGCTTGAGCCTCAAGCATGCGGATGGCCACGCAGCCCACATTGCGTGCATCGTCGATGCCGCGATGATGAGTGCCAATCCATTCAAGCTGAAGCTGGCGGACGGCCTGACGTAACCCCACTGCCTTGGATTTGTGTTCCTTGGCGAAGCATCTCTTCAGGTTGATGTGTCTCGCCGGCGGCAGGAGCGGCGCAAGACCATGAAGCTGCCCGTCCTTGATCAGCTGGTTTCGATCGTAGTTCCCCCAGGAGCACCAGAGCCACTCATCTCCGAAGGGCTGGAGGAAGTCATTGACGGCGGCAAGGGCATCCGAATACCCCGGGGCCGAATCCACATCCCGCTGAGTGATCGTGGTGAGCTCCATGCAGAAAGGGGTGAGTAGCGGCCTGATTGTCGGCCGTATGAAGCTGTTGAATTCAGCAACAGGCTCGCCCTTGGCCAGGTCAAGCATGACGGCGCCGATCTCGATAGCTTCCATGAACTGTTCGAAGCCTGGACTGCTGTCGCAAGTAGCCTCCAGGTCCACGCACAGCAGGTAGCGTGCCCCCATTCCCATATCCTAGATGCCTATAAACGTGTACTCTCAGGCTAGCAATAATACACAAAGATCAACGGATTCGATCAGATGGCTGCGGTGGATACGGCCCGTGTAGACCAGGTGGCGATAATTGAGGTGCTTGAGCAGATCGAGCGCTTCAAGTCGGCGCTGTGCGCGTGGAAGGCAGCCCACCAGGAGCTGTTTGCCGGCGCTCAGGCCGACCACCGGGGCGGCTGGATTTCCGGTGCCCATGGCCTTCAGCCGTTCCAGCCGAACGAGGCGATTCCTGATGATCTGCGCCGCGCGCTATGTGGACTTGAATCAGACGAACCAAGCTTCTTCCGCGCCAGCGGTCCTGTTTTTGTTGGTGGTGAGCTAGCAAACCTGGTGCAGCAAGCCCACCAGGCCCGTGTTGACCTCGATGTTACCAGCAGGCCGCTGCGCCGATTGCGCGCTGGCTTGCTGGCACGCCTTCCACAGGGAGGGGAGGTCGGTGGCGGCAATCTGCAGCACTGGCTCAAGCTCAAGCCGCACCAGAGCATATGGCGCGCAGTCACTGCGACATGCGGGGTTCCCCGCCTGCAGATCAGATATGCGGTTCGGCCGCTCCTGCTTGTCGGCGCGCAGCCGGTTCTTCCGCGCAAGGCCTCGTTCAGTCTCACCCCGCACCGGGTCATCAGCCGCCGGCATCCCGAAAAGGTTCTACGGGCACTCGAAGAGCAGCTGGAGTCCGCTGATCGAGTGGATGCGGCCAGGCGAGACCTTGCACGTTTGGCGTCTCTGCTTCGCGCTCCAGTTCAGCCAGACCTGGCCTACATCTACAGCGGGGACATCATCCACCATGTCAACTTCACCTGGGGCGAGGGCAGCCGTCGCAAGGTGAAGACATCGCTTCCGCTGTTCTGGTGCGGTACGCCGATAGACATCCCTCCGCCGGATCCGGCAGCCGTACCTCGGCGCCGCCGGTCGGATACCAAGTACAGCAATGTCCCGATCTTGGAAACCCTGCCGATATACGCCTCCATCAAGGGTGTCGATAGGTTGAGCAGTTCCCCTGCACAGCTGGTCGACCGCCCGGTCACTAATTCCGACTAAAGTCGGAATGACAGAGCGGCATGGGTCGACTTCGTTCAATTCGGCGGTTTTACAGCGCCAAACATTTGTAACAAATCGAATTTTTGAATTTATAAGCTTGTTAGAATGTGAGACAGTTCGCAGGTGGCAAACAGCCATCACTGTCCGCTCCTAGCAGTTTTGAAGCGCCTCTTTATGGATAAAGTATTACCGGTCAGCACCAGGGCCTGGCGCGAAGCTGCTGAACAGCGCTTTGCGAATGAAACAAGCTCTTCCGCACGTTTCACCGCGTACACCAATGACAACTGGATTGCCGCAGAGCCCCCTCTGAAGGCATCGGGAAGCTGCTGGGGAAATGTCCTGGTGCAGTCTCCGATTGCTGATGAAGCGCCGCATGATGCCTGGCCGTCTATTCGCTTCCTGTCGACTTCCGGCACCGTTGTATGGGTGTCTCGCCCAGATGAGCACGGCATCGGCCTGAAGCTGCACGACGATGAGTCGAAGGAGTTTTTCGTCTCTTTGCCCGTGGCGCATGACGCATTCGCTTTCGGCGAGCGGATATCCATCGTGCATGCTATTCACCCCGCCACGGCGCCATTGCACCTGGCCAGCGTGAATCTGACGAAGGGGGAGTGGTGGGAGCACCAAACGTCTCGCGGTGTCGCCAACTTCTTCGACGTTGACTCGCCGGCCTTCAGCGATCGGATGGATGCGCGCATCCGCGATCTGATCGGCTCGATGGCGCCTGGGGCGCCGATGAAGTTAGTTGGGGCCCGAGCCAATCTGCGACTCGCCTGAAGAGCAAAGGCCAGGGATACCTGGCCTTTATACGGCTCGCTACGAACGAATTTAGCTGGCGACAGAAGCTGCGCTTCGGCGACCGATGCGATCCAGTAAACTCCTGGCAGCCTCCATTTCCGCGTCGCTTGTTTCTTGTCGCTTTGCCAGTCGGCCGAACATGGCAAGAAGATCTGCCAGAGAAATATTCTCATCCTCCAGTGCGGCTGCGATCTCCTGGTTCTCGCGAATCCTCTTAGCCTGTTCGAGGGCATTGCTCGTCTTCACAGAAGGAGTACGTTCGATGCCGGTCGCCGCTGCCGACGGGCCGGTTTCACCCTCAGCGCTGGCCACTCGCTCTACGGCCAGCTGCTCAAGCTGCATATAAAGCTCAGGAGAGACATGCTTGCTTGGCGTTTCGGCTTTCTCTACCGAGGCTTCAGCAGTCCGCCAATTCTTGAATGCGTGTGCAGCCGCTACGGCCTCCAGGGCTTGCGAGTGAGTTATCTCAATGCCTTGGCTGGAGAAGTGTGCGCGCAGGAGTTTTGCCTGCGACTTGAGAGATTTAGTCGTGTGCATGGTGTGCCTCTACGATACTGGCGCGCATGAGAGCGTGTCGCTCCCTCCGTTACGACGTGCCAGCCGTTAAGACCACCACGAAGAGAAGAGCTTGCTTTCGCCATACCTGAAGAGGCGGAGGGGGGAGGCAGCAAGCGGCCTCCGCATAGCCTAATCAGGTCGATACCGTTTGTCACTCTTGAGCATTCGAGGGGGCTTTCTCCAGCTGCTCAGCAGCCCGTTGCAGCGTTGTGATCCTTTCCGTGAGTTCGGCCAAGCGCGCGGACGATGCGATTGCTTCAGCCTGGAGCACCTGGTTGCGTTGTTCCAGTGCCGATCGCTGAGTCGAAAGGTCTTCAACCTGCCGGCGAAACGCGGTGTTCTCGCCCTCGGCCTGGGCCGTCTTCTGTTTCGCCTCACTGAGTTGCGTCTGCAGGCCGGAAATAGATCCGTTCAACACCTTCAGTTCCCTGCGATGTTCGGTGCGCTCCTGGTCGAGTTGCCGCATGAACTTGGCGGTGTCCTTCTCGTAGCGTTCCAGTTCGTTTCGGATCTCCAACTCAAGCCGTGCGACCTTGGCCTGATGCTCGGTCGCCATCTCGGCCACCACCTGGTGGCGATGCTGGGTCTCCGTATCCAGCTTGCCCTGCCAATGGCGTATCTCTTGATCTTTCTCCGCAAGGGCTTGCTGGTGAGCCAAGTGTGCAGTCGAGAGTTTCTCCTGCTCCTGGTCGAGCCGCGCGCCCAGTTGGCGCAGCTGCTCTGTAAGACCTTCTTCGCGCTGCGAGGCCATATCCAACTGTTGCTGCAGTAGCTCGATCTGCCGGTCTCGCTCCGCGAGCTTTTCCTTGGCCTGCGCGGCCAGCTGCTCAGCCTGGCTGGCTGACTGCTGGGCGCGCCGGTTTTCCTCATGGAGGAAGACGCGTAACTCGTCGAGCTCGCCGCGGGCGGCGGCTTTCAGCTCCAGCCAGAGTGTGCAGAAAGCATCCTGTACCGGCTTGGGGTAGTCGCCGGCGGAAGCGCGCTCCGCCACCTCTGCGAGGATCTGCTTGACCTCCATGAGGATCGTGTTGCTCGACCCCTTACCGGTGATCTCGCGAACGCGCCGCCATGCCGGGGTTTCCCCGGCGCGCAGAAGGGACATGACAGCTTCGAAGGTTTCAGGGCTGTACTTGTTGCGCATCGGAGACACTCCCGCGCTGGCACGCTGCCGGCGACGCTTGCATTTGGGTGAGGGCGGCCTGCAGCCGAACGACCTTGCTCAACACTGCGTCGAAGTCGGGTGCTGGCATCCTTGGGTAGGTGTTCCGCCAGTCCTCGCCATAGAGCATCTCCAGAATCGCTTCCGGCATCTCGTCGACTTGCTCGGTCAGCGGTATCGCTTCAGTGGCTCGGTAGAAGACGCGGGCAGTAGGCAGATCAATGCTCCGCAGGCGCCGCCGGCGGATGATCATCGACTTCGCCTGGCGTGCGATTTCAACTCGATCAGGAGACGCTCCGCTCCTCTGCGTGAGCAGCTGAGCAAGGTGTTCTGGGGAAGCTTGTGCGATGAATTCAAGAGGCGAGGCCGGCACGCTGTGCAGACATGTCCATGCATCGGACGCCGCGCCATCAGCGATCGTCAGCAGTAGCAGGCTCTGCCCCGGCTGATCTATATAGGCGGTGAATGGTTCACCGCCTTCTATCGAGATGGCGGTGCATTGCTTGAGCCTGGCAGTCATCGGGAATCCTAGTTTTCACGTCATCCCAATATATGCTTTTGCAATGCACAAAATCAATATTTCGGCGTTAGAGGCTGGGCGCGCTGTCGCCGCCCTGGGGGGACCGAGGGTCAGGAAGTTCGTACATGTGTGTAGGAACTTCACTGGTCTCCACAGGCACGTTGGACTTGATACAGGTGGGGTTAAAGATCACGCCAAGCACCTCGTTGCCCTCTGCGCTCTCAAAGCTGGCATCGATCCCGTTTGCCAGGAAAAGCGCAGCTAGCGCGAGCCCCCGGGCCCCATGCGCCAAGTCTGCTTCCACGCAGAGGTTCAATATCGACTCGGCCAGGCAGTGAGGGGCATCTCCTACCAGCACTCTGGAGGCGAGATCCCTCCGTCCGGATGCCGCGCGGAGCTTGGTTAGGAGCTCCGCCTGGGCGCGCTTGGGGATGAACTTGCGGACGAAGTTCTCCACCTCCGCAATGGGAATAGCTGCAGATTCAAGCAGCAAACGCGGCTCTAGTTCGAGTTTGCGAACCTGTCCATCGCCCCTGGCGTTTTTCTGCGCGCTGAGGAAGTGGGTTGTGCAGTGGATGCCCGGCGCTCGCTCGTTGCGGCCTTTACGGCCGGGGTGAATGTCGGCGGCGCCGTCCCACTGCCGGCCGCCGTGCCACATGACAATACGGGGAAGCTTTGTGTTCGATGAGTGCATTGTGACTCCTTTCTTGGGCCAAACAACGCATCATCATCTCACGGAGTCGCTAGCAGATCATTGGCAGGTGCTGGGGAGCGCTGAACGAGTTGGGCCATCACTCTCTCGGCGCCGTGTTGCCACAGCATGGCCTCAAGAATTCCTGCCGCGGTGATGGCGTCACCGTCGGCGCGGTGCGCCGTCCCTGGTGTCACATCATAGGCCTTGGCGACTGCGCCGAGCTTGCCGCGCTGAGATCCGCTGACCTCAATCCAGATATCCCGGACATCGAGCTGCAGTTCAGGCTCACAGATGGTGAGGCCGTACCGATCCATGCAAGCCTGCAGCACACCCACATCAAACGCCCGGCTGTTGAAACCAGCGACGACATGCCTCTCGAATACCGTGGAAACCCAGGGGTGAAGGCTTGGATAGTCACGGGCCCCGGAAACCATTTGGTTCGTGATCCGGTGTACGTCTGTTGCGCTTTGAGGAATAGGGAAGCCCGGGTTCACCAAGGTAGCCTCGCGCTTGACCACCCCACTCGGCGAGACGGCCAGGTAGCCCAACTCGACGATTGCGACATCTGGGTCAAGAAAGCCTGTTGACTCACAGTCGATGATAAAGATCGACCGCTTGAGCTCGCGGGCGAGCTTTGTGATCAGAGGGTAAGGGTTCATGTCGCGCCTAGGCTTATGTCGTAAAAGATTGCTTGATATTCTATCGCAATATCATAAAGCAATGCTGCAGGGCCTTCGGCGCCTTGCCCGATGGTGGACATGAAAACGCTCAATGCTCAGGTGCCGATTCAAGCAGCGGTCGACGCAGATGGCTCTGGACGCATTCGATCGCTCGATCTCATCAAGTGGCTTGCCATCATCCTGATGGTTCTGGACCACCTGCGCGCCGTCTGGCCTGCAGCTGAACCGCTGACGGTTCCAGGTCGCATGGCGCTGCCCCTTTTCTGCCTCGCGATGGCGGCGAATGTCACTCGGCAAGCCAAAGGGGAAGCGCCCTGGGCGCAGAACCGGCGCTATGTCATCTCTTTGATCGTATTCGCAGTGATCAGCCAGGCTCCGTATCAGGCCCTGTTCGGCCCTGGGCTGAACATCATGTGGCTGCTTCTTCCTGCCCTTCTTATTGCCCTGGCGGTTCATCACCGAGGCCACGCGGTTTCGCTGGGAATCATTGGCCTCATGTTTACGATCGCCGCCAGCAGCCGGCTTGGCTACCACGCGAGCGCTGTGCTGATTCCCGCGGCTATGGTGGGAGCCATCACGGCTACGGGCTGGGCCCGGGCTTTCTGGGCCTGCTGCGCCGCAACCCTCTGTGTAACGGCCAATCTGCTGATACCCGGTGTTCCAGCATTGGCGTCCGATGGCGAGCCGTTTGTTCTGCTGATGATGGGAGCGGCATTTGTGGCCCCTGTGTTCGGCTTGTGGTTACTGCGACAGCGCGTCCAATTCCTCCCGCCCCCGGTTGGGCGGTGGGGTTACCTATTCTATCCCGCGCACCTCGCAGCCTTTGCGCTGTTGCGCCTGCTCACGCACTAGGAGTTGAGCTCCATGAAGAAGCAAAAGCCAATGCCGCCCGAGAAGATGGAGAAACCTAAGGGCCAGCCAAAGAGGCGCGATAGTGAGCTTCGCGAGGAGATGGGGCCTTGGCTTTCCTGTCCGCCGATCATTGATCCCTGGGAGGATGGCCTGATCGTTCGCTGATAGCGAGCTCATGCCTGCTCACCTATGCACGGTGCATAGGGCGCACGCAGGTCCGAAAGCGCTGTTTGTGCAGTTGTTTACTATTGCAATTACGTTTAGATACTTCTAGTCTACTCCTGACCATTACACAGGAGTTGGCAACATGCCCATCCGCCACAGCATTGTTCACCTGATCGACAAGAAGCCCGACGGCAATCCTGCAGTGCTGCATGCTCGCGACAGCGAACTAGCCTCATCGGACGCAATGGAGAATCTGCTGGCCGATCTCAACGAGAGCTACAACGCCAAGCAGGGCAAGGCCTGGGGCTTCTTCCATGAGGAGTCCGGCGCATACCCATTCAGTGGCTGGCTGAAGGCCTACCTCAGTGGCGAGCAGGACTTCACGACCTTCAGCCGCCAATCTGTGGAGCAGCTGCAGAAACTGATGGAAGAGTCCAACCTGTCCACCGGCGGGCACGTTCTCTTCGCCCACTATCAGCAGGGCATGACCGACTACCTGACCATTGCTCTGCTGCTGCACAGCGATGGCGTGGCGGTGACCGACACGCTCGAACTCACTCCGGCCAAACACCTGGACCTCGGCCAGTTGCACCTGGCCGCGCGCATCAATCTCAGCGAGTGGCAGAACAACAAGCAGTCCAAGCAGTACATCTCGTTCATCAAAGGCAAGAACGGGAAGAAGGTCTCGGACTACTTCCGCGACTTCATTGGCTGCCAGGAGGGGGTTGACGCCCCCGGCGAGACTCGCACGTTGCTCAAAGCCTTCAGCGACTTCGTGGAGAGCGAAGATCTCCCCGAAGAAGCCGCGCGCGAGAAGACCGGCATCTTGGTCGACTATGCATCCTCGCAGGCCAAGATGGGCGCGCCGATCACCCTGGATGAGCTGTCCGGCCTGATCGATGAAGACCGTCCTCGGGCGTTCTACGACCACATCCGCAACAAGGATTACGGGATGTCCCCCGAATTCCCCGCGGATAAGCGCACGCTCAATCAATTCCGGCGTTTCACCGGAAGGGCCGAGGGCCTGTCGATCAGTTTCGAAGCCCACCTGCTGGGCTCGAAGGTCGAGTTTGACGAGGAGCGCAACACGCTCCTCGTCCGCGGGCTGCCGACCCAGCTGGTCGACCAACTCAAGCGTCAGAAGGGCTGATTTCCATGCATCATGCAGTCGTGACAACCCGCGATCTGACGCTGAAGCGGACCACCTATCAGCGCGGTGAAGTGGTCTCTTTGCATCGCGATTCCTTCTCTGCCCGCGATAACGCGCGGAAGCTGAATACCAAGAGCAACGCAAGTTGGAAGGAGGACGACTTTGTAGCCGTCCATTGCGCTGATGGACTGAAGAAAGGTGATGTCCGCGAGGATCTGGTGCTTGAGGCAGAGAAGCAACAGATCCGTGACAAGGGCTTCCGCCTGATGCAGGCGATCCTGGCGGAAGAATTGACCGGCAAGCCAGACGTGTATGCCGAAAGTGCCGGGCTGATTTTGTTTGACCTCGGGCTGACTCTTGAGCAGCTGCGCGATATGTACGAGTCCGAAGTACGGCAGAAGCATGCCGAGCATGTACTGTGGACTCAAGAAATGGCACAACGCAAGGCTCGTGGCTTCGAGGCGCAACAGAGCGTCAACTCGCTGCGCAACCAACTCACCTTCAGCGTGCCAGCTGTGCGCGGCGTCCAGGCAGGCAAAGAGTTCTACCTGACCCAGGTGCCCTACGGCGTGCTGGCGAAGATGTTCGTATTCGATGACGAGCAGGTGCCCGCGGAGCTCCGCGCGCAACGCACCCTGAACCCCAAGCGCGCCCAGGGCATCAGTGAATACATGCTGTCGAATCGGGATGACTATGTGCTGCCGTCCCTGACGGCCAGCGTTGACAAGGCCATGTGTTTCGAGCCGGTCGAGGGTAACGACCGCCTGGGGACTCTCTACATCCCCATGGACGCTACCATGCTCATCAACGACGGCCAGCACCGGCGCTATGCGATCGAGCTATGCCTGAAGGCAGACGCTGGCTTCCAGCACGAAACCGCACCGGTCCAGATCCACTTCGACCAAGGGCTCAAGCGCAGCCAGCAGATCTTCTCGGACATCAACAGCCGCCAGGTGAAGCCGAGCAGCTCGATCAATGCGCTGTACGACCACCGCAACCCATTCAATGCCTGGGTGCTGGATTTGCTGGCGGCCATGCCGGATGTGAAGCGCCGGATCGACTTTGAAAACGCGAACCCCGGGGCTCGCTCTTACAAGCTGTGGAGCCTCGTCTCCTTCAAGCGCTTCGTCACCCTCCTGACGGGCGTTGGCGACAAGACGATTGGCTTGATCGATAAGGAACACCTCGGCGAGATCAGTGGGTTCGTCGTCCGCTTCATGGAGGAGTGCAGCAACCACATTCCTCAATGGAATTCCATGCTGCAGGCGCAGATCCCGGCGTTCGATGTACGTGAGCAATTCGTTATCGGACATGCCGTGTTTCTTGAGGCTCTGGGCATGTTCGCGCGCGTGGCGCTTTTCCATGGCACCTACCTGACGGCCGCGGAGCGTGATGCGAAGCTGATCACGCCGGATCGAGCCAAGTGGATGCGCCTGGTAATGCTGCAGGGTATCTCGCCGGCCAAGGACCATCCTGACTGGCAGGGTCGCTGCGTACACCTGGGCAAGATGCAGAAAACCACTGATGGCGTGAAGTCGACCGCAGCGGTCCTGCTCAAGCTTGCCAGCATCGAGCTACCAGCTGACCTGGCTCAGGTTGATGCCCGCGTACTGGCAACCAGGGACGGGAGTTGAGTATGGCCTCCGCCGGCAACGACGAAACGCTGTACCGCGTTGGAAACTTCCTCCAGCCTCTACCAGGCGATCCCGCGGTCAAAGGGATCCTCCTGGCACGGGAGGAGGCCCGGCGCATGGCCAGCGACGCGACGTGCACTCCGATCGCCATCTGGGGCCAGCATGACGAAACCATCGCGCTCTTCCTCAATGGGGAAGAGTTTCAGCCTGTTTGATCAGCTGGGGAACGCTCGCAGTGAAGAAGGGGGATCCGATTTATTGTCGTTGCCCAGCCTGCCGCTCAACGGACGTTAACCTCTATGAGCACTTCACGGTGAGCGACCTGTATGAGGTTCGCGGTGGAAGGCTAGCGGATCGTCTGAGTGAGGAGTCCCCACAGGCGACGGGGCAGGTTGATGGTCGGTGCGTGAAATGCGGTCACCGGTGGAGGCTGCGGAAGAATGTGATCCAAGAGGCTTACTTTGCAGCTGACGAGAGCAGGAAAACAAGCGATGACGACGCCTGACAACATCACGAAGGAAGGGGTTGAGGTTAAGCCCGGGCAGGTCTGGAAAGACCTAGATAAGCGCTCCTATGGACGGCAGTGCAAGGTGATTGCCGTCGAAGACGGGAAGGCCAAGATGCAGCATTACGCTCGTGGTCAACTCGGAAGCAAGACCACCGTCTCCATCCGTCGCATGTACAAGCACAGCACCGGCTGGGAACTGGTTAGCGAATAAGGAGGGGCGACTCGCTATGAGCAAGCCGACAGCACGTCAAATAGCCGTTATGCGATTTCTCGCACGAAGTTACCCGGGCCCTTGCCTGCTGAATGAGCTTGATCAATTCAGCCCGGAGCACCCGGAGATCATCACGGCTCGGCAGCATGTGCCGGCGATCCGGGCGTTGTACCGCAAAGGCTGGGCCGCTCCATGGAAGAACTGGGGGCACTGGGCGTCAGTGATGACCGACGCCGGCATGGCAGTATTCCGCGAAGCATGTGAGCCTGCGGCAAAACCTAATGATCAATCAATTCGAGGGAACCAAGAATGGCCGCAACCGCCAAGAAGCTGAGTAAGGCACAGCAATTCATCAAGGACATGATCCGCCACCGCGGTATTGAGTTCGCTCAGATCGGGATGATGGTCGAGGTTGATGGGGGCATCGGCACGATCCAGGGTATGAACGACAGCGCGAACCTGGACGTTGTGTTCACCAACAAACTCAAGTACGGCAAGCACGTTCATAACTGCCATCCTATGTGGCGAGTGAAGTATTTCGACGCCGACGGCAAGCTGATCGCCCACCACGATGGCGACCGCTGGCTGATCAGACCGGAGCAGAAGGCGACTGCAGTATGAGTGCGCACCCAAAGCAGGCCACTCGACTGAGTGCCAATATGCGCTGGGTTCTTCAGGGGCTTTGCGATGGCAAGCCGCACGACCATGGCTGTTCCGGCCGGTCCGAACACGGCGCCCGCATTCAGACGCTGATAGCTTTGCGCAGACGAGGGCTCATTGACGAACATAATCGCCCAACCACTGACGGCTTAACGTTGTGCCCGCCGGCGGGGCCCAAGTGACCGGTATGCGCAGGGATCTGCTGGATAGCTATGTTGCACGCTTGCGTCAAGAGGCCTCCACGCACTATTCGATCAATGTCGAGGTGCCCTATATGGTCGGCCGCAAGCGGTACGCAGCTGGCCTTCCTTGGAGCAATGCTCATCGACTTACCTACCGCGCGCAGCGCCTGGCTCGCCTCGGCTATGCCGACGCCGCTCACGGCCGTGCCATTCGGCCAGATGCCGAAGCCTGGTCATGTCTGAATGGGAAAATCAGTCAGGGGCTGAAGGAGTGGGGCGGTTCGGAAAGCCCAACCTGCACGGAGGCTATCTGAAGAGCGATCTCGATCACCTTGTCTGCAGGGATCGTGACTGCGGTATCCAATAGCCCCTCAGGGCTCTCGTACTCTTCAGCCCTTATCGGGCTGTGAGTAGACGGGATGCGGTAGGTTTGGATTTTTCGAGGTAGCGATGGAAGCAGGCACTCCTCGACGAGTCGGATCAGCACCGCATGGGCAAACGAAAATGAGCGCCCATCACCATTGCCCAGCGCTTCATCAGAAACCAGAGCAGGGCACTGATCCTCAACGTCATACAGCACGTCATCCAAAACGCTGCCGTCGGCGAATCCCCAGTTGCTGAACAGATCAGCAGCGCTGAGGGTTACGCTGGCTTGATGTGCGAGCCTCATGGCTGCTGCGGAATATCGTCTGGATGGATCCCAAAGAGTCTGGCTACAGGCTCACGGAGCGCATTACGCAGGCTCGCCAATTCCTCTTCCAGGTACGCGATACGGGCCTGGGCCTCCGACACCCCGGTCTCGGCCATGAGCGCCGCGGCGGCATAGGTTTCCATCCGGACGTAGCTCAGTTCACCGAAGCCATTGAGGCTGTAGCCGGTCAGTTGAGCGAACTGCTCGCGGTCTTCAACGCTGAAGTCTTTGATGGCCAGCATATTCATGTCGATGCCGCCATTGTCGAGCAAGTAACTCACGATGGCATTCGCTTTGAAGCGCAGCGTGCCTTGGGAGTCAACGGTCAACGGTTGGATAGGGTGGTTCATGTGTGGGAACTCCTCTGTGCGATGGCGCGATAATAGGCACATGTGCCTATTATCGCAATAGCGCTCCACCGACATCAACTAGTTTTTGAAAATAAAAACTGTCGCGAAAAAATAAAAACTGTCGCAGGAAGAAATTATCACCGGCCCCTTCCTGCGACAGGCTGGTTTTGCCATCTCAAACCTAGTCTTGCGGCTGGGTTCCCGAATTCTATTGCCCATCATGCTTTTTCGAATTCAAAGTGAAGAGTCTGTCCGTTCGTTCATTGCACGAAATATCCTAATTAATCCTAAAGGATTTAATAAAGAGAACCTTGGTTATGCTCTTAGGCGGGCAATTAATTCCAAGCGTGTTAAATATGTAGCTGAAGAATTGGGTTGGGAAGAGAAATTTGGGTTAAATCGTCTTCTGTATAATCATACCTATATGGTAGAGCGGATAATCATCCGAGATGAAGATCAGCGTAATTATTCATTAGATCAGTACGGTGGGGCTTGGGAAGACCGTAGAGATTTAGATAGTGCGCTAGGGTATTTCTGTCCAGATTGCGTGCGTGAAGATATCGATCTACTTGGGTTTTCCTATTGGAAGAGATCCCACGCTTATGATGTTAAAGTATGCGCTAAGCATAATGTGAAGCTTATCGGCGAGTGCCCGTTTTGCTCTATGCCCTTCCACTATGCAAAACATACTTTTGGGTCTATGTGGGTAGGGTGCAATGGGCGTATGTTTAGTGAATGCAGTTCTGTAGCGAACAATGATACAGATGAGTTTAATAAATCTAGGTTTTATCGCGATGTTTGTGGCTATAATTACTATATATCCAGAAGTGCGGCGGTGAAGGCCATAGGTCGTAAAATTTCCATTCTTCCTGATAGTGAGATATTAAATTTAGAGAATGATGTTGGCCGTCGCTCAAAAGCGTCTTTTGCTATTTTTCGAGGTTTAAATAACAGTTGTACGGGTGAGTCTCTATCTAGCTTTTCAAGTGATATACTGTATAAAGGATTTAAGCTTTATGGAGGGTTTAGTGAGTTTATAGCTGAGGTTGAAAGTATTAGCGGTAGGCTTGCTGTAATACGTGATTATTGATCTTCACGTATTGGCTGTAATTAAGGCTGAGTGTGATATATGTGGGTTGGTGACTCGCTGTACAGTCGTGATAGGGAAAGCATCGTTCTGCTAAGCTTGATAGAGCTTTACTAACTAAGGAATCTAGGTAGAGTAGCTGAACGGGTCTATCTGCTTTGCTAACGAAGGTTTACATATGTCAAAACTCGCTGAATTTAAAGCGCTCGAAGCACAGTTGGCTGCTCAGCTAAAGCAGCTCGATCATCTGAAGAATGATGGTGAACTGAAGCGCGAAATTGAATTCGAAGAAAAGCTCCGCGCTCTGCTAGCCGAGTATGGCTTTAGCCTGAAAAACATCATCAGCATCTTGGATCCGCAAGCACGGACAAGCGTCGCGGTGGCAGTTTCTGTCCCACAAGGCCAGCGTCGTAAACGTCAGCTAAAGGTTTACAAGAATCCAGAGACTGGCGAGGTAGTGGAGACCAAAGGTGGTAACCACAAAGTATTGAAGGTTTGGAAGGAAAAATACGGTGCTGAGACCGTAGAAGGCTGGCTGCAGTAAGAGACCGACCTCGAAGCCAGACAACGCCTGGCCTCGAGGGCGTTTACTGCACAGTAAGAGAAATATCGCTCTTCGCGACAATCATCATCAGAGCTGGCAGCCCTTCCGCGCTCATCTTGCGATGCACAGTATTGAGCAGTGCCTCATCTTCTTTGCTGGGCTGTGCTGACACGCCATCCGGATGTGAGTGCCACTCGCCTAGGTAGTCCACCACGCGCGCTGTTCTATCCAGTACCTTTTCAAGCTCTTCCTGCTGTCCTGCCTCGCCCCTAATGAAGTGTGTTGGGCTGGATTGGCTGTCAGGAGGTGTAGGTAGCACGTCTACGATCACGAGTGTTTTTGCCTTTAGATCGGTCACGCCTACGATGGAGCTGCCGGTTTCATTGGGCAGTGCAGCTATACGCGCTTGCCTGAGCTTATCGACGAGCCCTGCGTCGTATTTGATAGTCCAGCCGTTCGAAGTCGTTGTTAAAACTTCAGATATGGAAACCTCATGAGATGCGACTGCACCCGACTGTTCCTCATAGGTCCAAGTACAGATGCGCGCTTCGGGGTTTGCTACTGATTGTCTCAATTGCCGCGAAAGGACGCCGGCATGTAGGTGGACACACTCATTAGCAATGCGTACCGAAATGTCCCGGCAGCCGCCACCTACCCACCGATCGCCGAAGTGATTTGCAAGGTGTGCACGGCCCCAGTCATTGCTGAGGATTGCCCGATAGTACTGTCCTTCCAATCCATCAACGCGCAGCTGTCGAGCCTGATCCTCAAGAATCATTACGCTAGAAAGCCCTGAAGGTGTCAGGAATAGACTCGCTATGCGCGGAGTATTTGGATCGCGGGCGAGCTCGCGGGGTGCTTCGAGGGTGGTTGTCACGTCTACTACCAGTTGGGCTTCTTTCAAGGTGTTGAGCACGTCTGCGTCCTGCGACAAGATGCTCTTCGCGATAGCTCCAGGTGGGGGCTCCTCTGGGTAGATGTTCGCTACGTGATTTTGCATGACGCTGACTTTCGATTGACCAATTCCGTAGTCGAACGTTACGTGGCGGCTGAGGTTGTGCGGCATCAAAGTGTCAGGATCGATGAATGTCCAATGTCCCCATCCCTGACGGATCCACAAGTCAGCCAGTGCGCCGCCAAGCGCACCTACGCCGGCTAAAACGCCACTGAACCCAGCTCCTTCAGCTGCGATAGCTGATAGGTCCCGTGCCATCTTGGCTGTGAGTGCAGGCCGCACCTCTACTGGTACTAGCTCAAGGGATTGCCAGGCAGTGCCGTGCTCCCTCCCAACCAGTTGTATGCGCAAGCAATGCCCTTGTGGGTCGGGCAGGCCTAGCATGTCGAATGATTTAGCGAGCTCGAAAAGAGAAGCCCGCATCATGTAACCCAATACATCCATCCGCTCATAATCACCCTGCCTGGTACGGGGAACCCATATAAGGACCAAGATTCCTTCCCCAATACCCTGCGAGGGCTTCACTCCTTCAGCGATGGCTTCATAAACATACTCATACAGCTGCTGCCCAAGCTCACTACCCCAGATCTTCAGCTGATCTTGAAGCTCACCAAGCGTTTCTGGTGTGCTGACAACAGATGTTGAATCTACTGATGGAACTTGGATGGATACGACCCGCATTGCTTTGGATTGCAATTCCTCGCCATTGGATGGAAAGGCACGCAGCATCACGGATTCGCCTACGCTGGCTCTTCCAATCGAAAGCGTTTTCCCACCTGCTGTTGCGTATTCGGCGTAGTTCGCGGGAAGGATCAGCTGGTAGGGGCTCATGTAGAAGAGCTGCTCCAACGGCTGGTCATCTCGGTGCAACTTCAGTTGCGCCGAATCTCTGAGCCACCAGAACATCCGCGCGATGAAGCGTTGAGCTGTCCAACTCCGCTCAACCGTCGCCCAGTTCGCCTCATAAAGACACAGCGTTCGCGGACGACCAGGTTCTCTCGCGTGCTGATGTGAGAGCGACGGAAAATCCTTCCGTAAGGTATGAACCAGCACCTTAACGCGGTATTGAGGATTGATACTTATCGCAAGGCGTTCTTGGCGGCGAATCCCGGCCGGGTTGCCGGCATCAACTGTGCCGTCCCCCGCATCGATGACGATATAGTCGGTTCGAACCGACTCAGTTGCCTCGAAGCGCAGTTCGCGAACCTCAGTGTAAGGGCACGCATTGAAAGCATTCAGAAGCGCTACAGTTTCGGGATAAAGCTCCCCTTCCTGGGGAGCTTCAAGCAGCTCTCCGAGTACAAAGTACTCGATCATTTACTACTACCGGCCCGAGGGGCCGCAGCTGCCGCTACCGACGTGGTGGTGGCCCCGGCCAAAGCAGCAGCCACAGCAGCCTTTTTGACTTTGCCTCCGTGCTCCACGGTGAACTCCATAACGGCCTCATCTTTGAGATCACCAGTACATCCAAACCAGCCGTCCACATCGCTCAAGATGTCTTTGTACTCGCGTCTCGCACGGATGTTCGGCGGGTCAATATCGTCGTCGAGAATCTCTTTGCTGCTCGCAATGATGGTGGCGCCGTTGCGAGCTTGGCCAAGGGCATTGCGCGCGCCCTCGTTGAGCTCGGCGTCCTCCTTCTTCTCCGACCAGCTGTCATAAGACAGGGTGCGCCAGGAGCAGTGGTGCGGTGCGAGTAGCAGGTCGTACTCAAGTACTTCAGGGGTGTCCTTGAAGCGCTCCCACATACGCTCCCAGATCAGCACCGCTGCGTCGCCGCCGACCAAGAACCGAGTTTTGGCACTGGCGTATGCGGCGGAAGAGATTTCGATGTTCATGATCACGCTGGATTCGTTCTTACCCAGGCGCTCTTCAAGATTGGCGTCTTCATCATGCGGCGCAGGAGCAAGCAGATGGGCACGGAAAAAGCCAAAGCATTCATCGCCATTGATTCGGCTGAACTTCTCGCCCGACTTGATAACGATTGGGAGGAGTTCATCGGTCTTACCGTTGATGTCCTCGCCCATGATAAGAATGCGGTTTCCACTTCCCGCGCTTCGATAGGTCTTCCAATACTCGACCCGCCGGCGTGCCTCTTTATCAAAAGCCTTCGCATCATCGCAAAGCGTATGGTTCTTCGAGCGGCGTTTGAAGATCAGCGGGGACGACCACAGCTCACGAATAAGGATGCGCTTCTCTTCCTGAGGCAAGTTGTCGTCTGGGTAGTCGTAAGGCTTACCAAGCCAGAAGTGCTTGGCCAGTCCACGGCAGTGGTCCTGATCCGGATGGCTCAGAAGAAACACGTCCACATAGGGGCGCAAGTCCCCATCTTTCAGCAAGCGCTTGCGGAGCGCGCTCGCAACGTCAGGGGTGTCGTCGTCCGGATTATCGGCTGCTACGCGAATGTTGCAGTCAATAAGAATGGTCGTGACGCTTGTGTCAGCAAGCCGCACGAGGGCCATGTCACCATTGCCGACTTGGAAAAACGTGATCTTCGCCGCCATAAGTCCCTCCCCGGGTCGCCGTGCGAGCTTGAGAAAACCTTCACGTCGGTTAAGATACGTATAGAAAATCAACCCGTCTATATACTATGCGAATATTTTTTATGCCCATAATTCCGAAGGCTGTACGCTAATGAGCAATCCGACTGCGCGCACAGGTCGGTGGGGGCAGGACCGCCGCCTAGAGTTCATTGACTTCCGGCTCTACTGGGAGGGGCGTCTCAATCGATCAGACCTGACGGCGTTCTTCAGGATCTCGGTTCCTCAGGCGTCATTGGACCTGGCGGCCTATCAAGAGCTGGCTCCAGGCAACATGGTCTATGACCGGACGCAAAAGACTTATGTGGCGGCCCCTACCTTCAAGCCTGTGCTGACCAGTTCAGACAGTGGCCATTACCTTAATGAGTTGTTGTGGCGAGAGATTGGGACTGTCGCTGCCAGTGATAGCTTCATAGGTTGGGCGCCACCTGTAGCAAGCCTGCCGTCACCTACCCGCCAGGTAGACCCGCAAATTCTCATCAACGTGATCAGGGCCTTGCAGAAGGAAGAGGCGCTGACTGTCGACTACCGCTCGATGACGCATTTCGATGAGCCAACCGTGAGAACCATCTACCCGGCGTCTTTCGCACATGATGGCTTCAGGTGGCATGTGAGGGCTTTCTGCTTCAAGGAGTACAAATTCAAGGATTTCGTACTGGGGCGAATTGCGTCAGTCCTAGACTCTCATGTGCCCCCTTCACCGGTTCCTGCGGACACTGAGTGGGAAACCTTTGTTGATGTGGTGATCGGCCCGAATCCTGCCTATTCGCTTAGTAAGCGTCGTGCCATCGAGCATGACTATCAGATGGTGAAGGGAGAAACCAAGATTCGAGCGCGTAAGCCGCAGCTCTACTACCTCAATCGGCGCCTTAACCTGAACGTTAATCCTGGTGATCCGGTCGACGAGAGCCAGCAGATCGTCATGCTTCGCATCGAAGAGCACTTGCCCGTAGGGGAGTCACAGCCAGATGTCTGACAGCAGCTCGCAAGCCCAAGCCCCAGCAAAAACTGGGTGGATGATCTTCGTGATCATCATCTATCTAACGGGATTGCTGGTCTTCGCGACTTACTCAATAGGGGCTATGGGTTTAGGTTGGCTGCCTGCGCCGTATGCACCGCTACGTGTGCCGCTCATGTGTGGTGCTATCGCATATGTAGGTGGCGCGTTGTACTGCTTCCGCGCGATCTATCTGAACAAGTGCGTCTACAAGCGCTGGGATCCCGACTGGCATGTCTGGTACTTCATTCGCCCCCTCACCAGCACCATAGCCGGGGCAGTCAGCTATTTGTTCCTCAAGGCCGGTTTACTCGTCTTGGAATCGAGCTCAAATGCCGGCGCCAGCGAGATAGGTTTCTTCGCGCTCGCATTCATCGCGGGTTTTAACGTCGACAAATTCGTGGCGAAGATTGAGGAGGTGGCAAAAGCGGTTTGGGGAATCGAGAAATCGAGGAGCTCTCAGGTGCGGGCTAGCGAGCCGCCACTGCCCATTGATAGCGTCTCTACACCCCCACCGCCCGACACTGGTCGACCTTAAAGCGCAGGACTATTTAGATCGAAGGTCCGGCCGCACCCATACTGCAGCAAGGTTTGCTGGATGATCCATGTCCATCCGTAGCCGTCTGAAATCAAGAGCAGCATGTAAATCCTCTATACATGGCGCCCTTGATGCTCCAATGGGAGGCCATGCCTGTTCAGAGCGTATATTCAGTCTCCACCTCTAACGAGCCTATGTATCCTGGGAATCTATTCTTCCCGAGATTCTCAAGATAGTCGCGGTGATAATTATTACTTGTCACATATATATCTAGCTTGTCTCCCGCACAGTCCATTGTGATGTGGCCAGCGCTGTTCTGGGTGATAATATTGTATCCAGTGTAATAGTGAAGGTGACGCGATGGGGCCTCGCCAATCACGATAATTTGAGGGTCGAGCTTTTCGAGCCAAGAGTCAGGAATCTTTCCTGATGCTCTGCCGTGATGGGATGCAAAAACCACAGTTGTTTTTTTCAGCTCAATATCATCGGCGATACTTTCCATGAAGTCGGTTTCAAGGTCGCCGAGCCACATGAAGCTTGCGCCTCCATCTACCGAGTACCTTAATACGCAGGAGACATTATTGAAGCTTTCGCCAGCATCGCATTTACGAAGAGCATCCTTAAAATCTTCGTTAGAGGTATCCGGCCAAAGAACCTGGACGCCGGAGGAGCCTCTCTCCGTGTCACCTTCGTTGAGCCACTTTCGCTTAACTCCCTTCTCAAGGTAGAAAACTTTTTCTCCATCCCTCAAGGCGCAGTAATGAAGAAATGAGTCGGTCAGATCATCTTTTCTAGCTTTATTTTTCACACAGTAGAAATTTGTTATAGGAAGCTTGGCGTCAAGTTTCTCTATGCCTTTGAAATGATCTTCATCAGGGTGTGTACAAATGAAGCGATGCATCCCCTTTGTCTTCGACACATCCTTTAACTCTGCGATGATCTCATCAGAGTTTTCAGCAGTTAAATTACAGTCAATCATGGTGAAATTATCCCCGCCATGAAGAATGTAGAACATGTCACCATTGCCAACGGACAAGCTTTTAATCGTAGGCATTATGCCTCCTTGCAGAAGTGATGATCCTGTTTGCATTTCTCAATTAATTCATACGAAATTTCGGCTACGCTTCGGCTTTGGTTGGTGTCTTTCTCGGCCTTGGTGTAGGCAATGTGCCCAGACACTCGAACAAGCGCTCTGCGTAGACAAAGCCCATTCGCTTGACGGCGTCCTTATCGAAATAAAATAGCCAGGCAAGTAGTAAAGAAGCCGAAATTAAGATTGTCAGCCCCGATGCAAGTCCTGGGTTGACCAAGTGAATCGGTTCAAAATAAGGTGGTTCAGCCCGAATGGCTCCGGCGATCAACCCTCCGTATCCTAAGCCACAGAGGCAGGACAAAATTCCGACAATTTTCATTGCAACCATGTTTCGATGAAAACCGTAGGCAATATTCTCCTTGAGTAGTAAGTTTTTGTTGTTCCTAGTTAATTCCCTAAGGCGTTTGGTCGCGCCTATGTAGATATCATCTGCTTTATCAGGATCCAAGGCCTCATCCTGTGCACTTGGCATAACAATGCCTAGCTTTGAGAAGATTTCTTTGTGGTATCTCTGCTTACTGATGCTATCTAAAAATTTATCACGGTGCCGCAAGGCTAATGTTGTTGGCAGTCCGCCCCATTGCTTCAGGAGTTTTTCCTCAAGCCTTTTTCCCCGTCCTCGCGCTACGCTCGCCAGCGCATAGATTGCACCACATCCTCCTAAGAGCCCTATTACGCTCGTAAGAATTGGGTGTTTTGCTCCATATACACAGAGTAAAGGAACGAGCAGCGGGAGTGAAACTAAAAGCCCAGGAATCACTCTGGCTTTCCGCTCGTAGGGGTCTTTTACTAGTTCAAATATCGCAACCATTTTTATTCCATTAATTGGGTTTGCAAACAATGACTTTAATTTTATCGTTAATATAATCTAGATCACGACACACCTAGCTATTACAGGCGTTGCTGTCCGCCATATGTGCCGTAGCCGTCAGATCGCGGGCGCATAGTCGAAATACTGCCCTTGATAGAGGCATTTGGCCATTATGTCAATATCAGGATACGGGAGACTACTATTTGCCGATTGAACCCACAGCCAAAAGCGGATATTCGGGGGGCGATTGCTTTCAATAGCGTACGGTCAGCCCCAGGCCGCCGCCACCAAGCGCAGACACAGGATAGGTCTAGAAAATTCGGCGCAACTCATTGGATTGCAGTAGCAAAGGAAAACTGATGGTACATACAAGCGCAATACTTAAAAATGCGGCCTATCGACTGGAGAAGCTCTGCCAGGTTCAGCACCTACTCGTGTACGAGTACCAGGCTGGTACCTACCGGATCGTAACACCAGTAATCACTGAGCACGTCCACACTGGTCTCGATCAGGGGCCCGCTGATCAATACGAGTTCTTCCGGGCAAGGGCCACTCACCGACAGGCTATAAACGCAAACTTCCACACCTGTTACAACCAAGTCTCTGTGACGGTCTGCCACCAGACCGAAACAGTGAAATTCGGGCCGAGCGGCCAACTGATCATGGAAAAAGCGAGGCACCGGCCTGGGGCCAAGTCTCATGGCATGTGTGATTGACTGGCTATTGGCGCGAGGGATTTCGCACTACGCGATCGACCCAGGTTCACTTGCGGGAGTTGATGCTTCGAATGACAACGACCGTCTGCAGCGCAATCGGTTCTACAAGGCCTTCGGCTTTAGGCTCTCGAACTGGAACGGCACACAGGTTGATTTGGACGTCGTTGATGGGACCTTCACTGCGGACAACGTGGGTGCCCTTTCAGTACCTGAGCGCTACAAGCGTCGACTCCAATATTGGCCAACCTTCGAATCTAACCTACGGGATGAGCGTCAGCTTGGTGTTGAGAGCTTGGCAGAGCACAAGTGCATCGACGAGTGGACTCACGGGAAGTCGTGGATTGGTCGGAAGATTCTTGAGTGGTGGAAATGGCCGGTTCGTTTTGCGACCCGACACAAGCATCCGCTGAAGGAATGGGAAAAAAGCTAAATGCCTCGTCCTGCATTCCGCGTCACCCTCAAAAAAGTGGACGAGAATAGCTCCAAAATTGCTGAGCCATTATGGCCAGAAGCAGACCACCACGAACGGCAGCTACCGGCCGATTCTGTTGAAAAGTCGGCATTGGCCGGGGGCTCCTGCTCAGTCTCTAAAAATCGGATGATTAGCGTGCTGCCACGCGAAATCTGGAGTAGTTCAGAGGCGGCATTTGCTCAGATTTCAATGTCAGCCGCGCAATTTCGTGGGCAGAAATTGCACTGGGACTTTTTCAACAGAATCGGCCATTAGCTGCCGCTCACGAGCTTCCGCGCTGGGTCAGTAGAAAGGAGCTATGGAGCTAGCTTGGAGGCTCGCTGACTAGCTCTTCTGACCGGTTAGAGTTCAGTTGCAGTTTTAGCGCGCTCTAGAAGATAGGCTCGGATCTGTGGCTCAAATCGCGAGACCATCTCCTCATCATTTGTGCTTCGATATAAGTCAATAAGCTGATCAGGATGAGTCGCCATTCGGCGAACTGCTGAATCCAACTGGAGTGCCATATTTTTCCCCCAGCTGCTGCGAGTGCAATAAAAACCGGCGTGCCCCATGTGTATGCCTTCCGCTATAGGAATGCTGATAAGTTTGGCGGAAGAGCTTTGGGACTCATTGGTTCGGCTGACCACAATAGGATATTCAAGGGTGTAGTCATATCTGCCATAACTGATCATGGACAGCAAATTACCACCCATGGAATTGCTGCTGATAGAGGCTATCTTTTTCTCTTTCTTCGCTAAAAGTATTAATGCAGATAAGTCAGCAGAATAAGTTCGCGCGGGAGTGATTACCCCCTGCAGGCCTTCTGTTTGGATTAGCTTTTCAAAGCTGACCACCCCATTGGTGAGCGGCAAGCGGTCCTGAATCTCAGGCCGGACAACGAGATGCATCGGAAGAGCAGGGACAAATGGCACGAAGTAACCGACCTCATCGCGGTCAGGATGTTTTACCCCGATAGTTGTACAGAGGGGCGTACCTGAGGACATTTCATGTATCACGCGATTAGGGACGCTTACGATATAGTGATGCTCAAGTTGAGGAAGCTCGGACTCAATCAGCTTTTGGACAGCATATATTGCGCCATCAGACGGTTTGCCATCCTTTAGTTCAGCGAGACCAACAATCGGCAAGGTGTACCAAGTTAACTCCTCCGCAAGTGAGGGTGTCGAGATTGCAATTAGCGACGATAAGATAATTATTATTCTGCGCATATAACCTTCTAGTAACCCATTGGGTCACTTTAGAGTCAGGGGTCGAGTGAATCCTGTGCCTCCTTGCTTGATTGATGCGGTGATCCGAGGAAAAGCCCGTCTCATCCATGGCGCTAATCTGCTCAGAGACAGCATAAGGAGGCTTTGGGGCAGCTTTATCGGATGTAGTTCCTATGCGCTCTTGAACGCAAGAATGCTGCGCCGGGCTATTTCGAATATTTCATCTTTAGTAAAGGCCTCTCCGGTGACGACGCTGCGGAAGAATAGGGGGGAGCAGGCCAGCTCAAGCAGCTGACGAGGGCTTGTACCTGTGGGTAGCTCACCCCGTTCGATGGCTCGCTCGACAAGCTGGCCACTGACGGTGAATCGCTCTGACCAGAACTGAATCCGCGCTTGATTAATCGCCTCGATACCATTCCCCTGCGTCATTGCTGCCTGTAGCAAACCTGCTATCAGCGGCGACTGAAGTGTTGCCGCTATGGTCAACATCAGTTTGCTCAAATCACCGTGTAGCGTGCCGGTATCAGGAAGCGGCACATCCTGTCTCACGCGGAGCAACGCAATCTCAAGAACCAGCTCAGCTTTGCTTGGCCAGCGGCGATAGACGGTTGTTTTGTTGACTCCTGCTCGTGCAGCTACCTCTGGCAGCTCCAACCGCTCGTAACCTCCCTCCTCAAGAATTTCCAGCGTGGCAGCGTAAATGGCCGCAACAACTTGGCTAGCCCGTCCTCCAGGGCGGGCACGTTTGCTCACCCCAGCTTGCTCGGCATCACTCATCGAACCTCCTGACTAAATTCCATATCGCTGTAGCAACGATTGTTGCATTAGCACTTGGGCATAGAAAGTCAGTCTCCCAACCTACCTGCCCCCCTACGGTAAGGCCCATGCCAGAGCCTTCGCCTCTTGGTTCCTGTGTGTCCGAATCTAAACGAGCCGTGCGAAATCCCCCTACCTAGCTGCGGATTGGCGATCAGCGCGCACGATCAGAGTGGTTTACTTTCCGCATTAAAGCAACTATGGTTGCGTTAATGGTGCTTGGTAACCATGCTCATGACCGCTTTCAGCTCATCGTCCGCGAGGAGGTGTCGGGGCGGCCCTAAGCAGGGGTACAGGCGCCTTTGAGGTCAGAGTTCGTTTCGACGCCGCTCTGAACAGAGGCTCTGGGTACCCAACCTCTGGTTTACCGGGCCAGGGTCGCAGAGTCGCTATCCATGACCGCTCTGGGTCGCATTAACCAACCCCAGTGGAACTGCCATGAAAACAACAACAATGCGTTATGGGCGGCACATGCCTCTCAGTGCTATCGCGGCGGCTATTGCAGTGATCAGCGCGCCTACTGCTCAAGCAGTTACGTTCAAC
>NZ_JACVAA010000008.1 GCF_014851565.1 Pseudomonas sp. PDM15 | reverse complement strand
CCATCCGGTCAATCTCTTTTTTCATCCAACTCTTTGAATTTCAAGGAGTTTTCCGAGAGGACTGCGCCGGAAGTGGTGCGCATTATAGGGGACCAAATCTAACCGTCAACTCCTTTCTGCAAAGTTTCTGCAATTCCCGCTTCTCCCTATATAAGAAGGGAACTCATGCCTGCATGATCCAGCCCTCTACACCCATGGCGGCCTGGCGCAGCGCCTCGGAGCGGGTTGGATGCGGATGGCAGATCAGCGCGATGTCTTCGGATGACGCGGCGAACTCCATGGCGACACAGTACTCGCCAATCATCTCGCTCACGCTCGGCCCCACCATATGGACGCCGAGGATCTCGTCGGTTCGCTCATCGGCCAGCACCTTCACGAAGCCTTCGGTTTCGTGATTGATTTTGGCGCGGCTGTTCGCAGTGAAGGGGAACTTGCCGACGCGGTAGCCGCGCCCTTCCGTCTTGAGCTGCTCCTCGGTCCTGCCGACGCAGGCCACCTCGGGCTTGGTATAGATGACGCTGGGGATGACGTCATAGTTCACCTCGGCAGCCTTGCCGGCGATCTTCTCGATGCAGGCGATCGCCTCGTCTTCTGCCTTGTGTGCCAGCATCAGCCCTGAGGTGACATCACCGATCACCCAGATGCCCGGGATCGAGGTCTTATGATGCTCATTGGTCAGCATGCCGCGCTTGTCTGTAGCGAGGCCCACGTTCTCCAAGCCCAGCCCCTCGGTGTAAGGGCGACGACCGATGGCCACCAGCACATAGTCGGCCTCCAACACCTGGACCGAACCACCTGCGGCCGGCTCGATGCTCAGCTCTACCCCATTGCCCTTCACTACCGCCCCGGAGACCTTGCTGCCCAACTTGAAGCTCATGCCCTGCTTGCTCAGCGAGCGCTGCAACGTCTTGGCCGTCTCATCGTCCAGCCCAGGGCAGATTCGGTCCAGGTACTCGACCACCGTCACTTCACTGCCAAGCCGGCGCCAGACCGAACCCAGCTCCAGGCCGATGACTCCTGCGCCGATCACCACCAGATGCTTGGGCACCTCCGGCAGGGAGAGCGCACCGGTCGAATCCAGGATACGCTGGTTGTCGATGGTCACGCCCGGCAAAGGGGTCGGCTCGGAGCCGGTGGCAATCACGATGTCCTTGGCCTGCAGCTCGGTCTGGCTGCCGTCGGCCGCCGTCACCTGCACCCGCCCTGCCCCGGCCAGCTTGCCCCAGCCCTTGATCCACTCGACCCTGTTCTTGCGAAAGAGGAACTCGATGCCCTTGGTCAGCGCGGCGACGCTCTCATCCTTCTGCTTCATCATCTGCGGCAGATTGAGCATCGGCTTAACCTCGATGCCGAGGTTGGCGAATTCCTTGCCACTCGCTGCCTCATAAAGCTCCGATGCATGCAACAGCGCCTTCGATGGCATGCAGCCCACATTCAGGCAGGTGCCGCCAAGCGTCTCGCGCCCTTCGACACAGGCAACCTTGAGCCCGAGCTGGCCAGCCCGGATGGCGGCGTTGTAGCCGCCAGGGCCGCCGCCGATCACCACGACATCGTATGCACTCATGAAGCACTCCTTCTCGAATCAGCGACTAGCCGGCAATAACGCGGCGCTCGAACCACGGCGCAACAGGTGGAAGGCCGCAAAGGCCGCGGTGGCGAACAGGCCATGAAGAAGAACCATAGGCCAGGACGTGCCGTCCTGCAGAAGACCGAGTAGCACCCCGGCCAGGGTTGCACCCGCCATCTGGGCAAAGCCCATGAAGCCCGCCGCCAGGCCAGCACGATGCGCATTGGGAATTACAGCGCCGGCCACCGACGCCGGCAGCACCATGCCACCGCCGATGGTCACGAGTACCTGCGGTAGAGACAGGCCAAGCACCGAGAGCCCAAACAGAGCGTGCACCAGTACCGTCAATGCCGCGCCGCTCGCGACCAGGGCGACGCCGATAGCGACGATACGTTGCGGGCCGAGCTGGAGAATCTTCTTCTGGGTGAACAACGCCCCGGCGATCAGCCCGGAGACGATGGCGCCAAAAGTAAGGCCATACTCCGCCGCACTCAGGCCAAGCAGTTTTATATAGGCAGCGGATGAGCCGGCGATCACTGCGAACATAGCGCCATAGGTGAAGGCCAGGGTCAGCGCAAAGGTACGCAGCGAGCGCCCCTGGAGCAGATCCCAATAGTCGCCCGCCAGGCCAAGCAGGCGACCGGCACGCGGATCAAGCTGCGCATTGCTCTCCCTATAAAGGAACAGCACCGCGAGCAGCGCGATGCTGCCGACCGAGAACGCCGCCAGCACTGGCGCCTGCCAGCCCCAATGCTGAGTCAGCTGACCGCCGAACATGGGCGCGAGAGCGATGGACGTCAGCATGCCGATGACCGTGAGCGCCAAGGCCGGCCCGGCTTCGGCCTTCCACACATCGCGCACCACGGCCCGCGCCAGCACCAGCGCCGAACAGGCACCCAGCCCCTGCAGCGCCCGTGCGGCGATGAGCTCAGTGAGATCCCCAGCCAGCAACATCCAGCCGGTCGCTACCAGGTACACCAGCAACCCGGTCACCAACACCGGTCGCCGCCCTAGGCGATCGGACAGCGGCCCGACGATCAGCTGGCCGAGCCCGAATGCCGCCACGAATATCGACAACGCGGCCAGGCTCGACCCTGGTTTGGCCGCAAAACCCTGCTCCAGCTCCGCGAGCGCGGGGATCAATAGCTGAGTGGAAATCTCGCCTAGTGCTGTAAGCGTCATAAGGATCAGCAGCAGGGTTCTGGTTGGCTTCGACATTGCATTTCTCCCACATCTGCAGCACCCAGGAATGGCGCCGCACATTTATATTTTGACCATAATATAAAATATGGAATGATGCCAATCATTCATTGCCATTCACAGGAGCCAAGCATGCAAACAACTACCCGAGAACAGACCCTCGCCAACTGGCTGGAAGCCGAGCGTAGCGCCCGTACCAAGCTGGGTAAGCCCGGCACCCTGTCGCTGAAACAGGTCAGCGAGCTGAGCGCTCAGGAATTCTTTGACCGTATCGGCAGTGGCGAGCTGCCCAGCCCGCCCTTTGGTCATCTGGTCGACTTCATTCCGCTGGAATGGGAACCGGGCCGCTTCCTGTTCCAGGGCACGCCCGACGCTCGCCACTACAACCCGCTGGGTAGCGTGCATGGCGGCTACGCGGCCACCCTGCTCGACTCCTGCATGGGCTGCGCCGTGCATACCCAGCTGAAAACCGGCCAGGGCTACACCACCATGGATCTGCGCATCAGCTACGTGCGTGCCATCACCGCCAGCACCGGACCGATCCGCGCCGAGGGACGCGTCGTCCACTTGGGCCGTTCCACCGCACTGGCCGAGGGTCGGCTTTATGACGTGGATGACCGCCTGTAGGCGGTAGGCTCCACCACCTGCATGATTCTCGATTTACGCGGCTGACCAACCTCGCGGGCCGCCAGTACGCTTACAACGGCAGCCCCGCACCTCCCGACCAGCTGGATTGCTCACCCACCAATCACCTCGATAGAACCCACCAATCATTAAATTACATTCGACATCTATACGGTCGTTTGAATTACTCCTATCATATTTCTGCGGATGGCGAATCCACGCCTCCCTCACCATCACAGGACTACAGCCATGACCTCCATCGTGATCGCCGGCTATGCCCGCTCCCCCTTCCACTTCGCCAAGAAAGGCGGATTGATCAATCTGCGTCCGGACGACCTGGCGGCCCAGGTACTGAAGGGGCTGGTCAACAAGCTCGATCTCGACCCCAGCCTGCTGGAAGACGTGATCATGGGCTGTGCCTATCCAGAGGCCGAACAGGGCATGAACATCGCCCGCATCGCCAGCTTCCGCGCCGGTTTCCCCGAGACCCTCGGGGGTGCCACGGTCAACCGCTTCTGCGGTTCGTCGATGACCTCGGTGCACTTCGCCGCCGGGCAGATCATGCTCGGTGCCGGCGAGGCCTTCCTCTGCGCCGGCGTGGAATCCATGACCCGCGTGCCCATGGGCGGCTTCAACATCTCGCCCAACCCAGCGCTGATGAGCAGCTTCCCGCAGGTCTACATGGCCATGGGACATACCGCCGAAGAAGTGGCCAAGCGTTTCGAGATCAGCCGCGAGGAGCAGGAAGCCATGGCGGTCGAGTCCCACGCCAAGGCCGTGCGCGCCCGTGAGCTCGGCTACTTCAAGGACGAGATACTCGCCGTGGAAACCCCTGAAGGGGTGATCGACGAAGACGGCTGCATCCGTCCCGGCACCAATGCCGAAGCCCTGGCCGGGCTGAAGCCGGCCTTCGGCGGCAGCGTCACCGCCGCCACCTCCTCGCCTCTCACCGACGGCAGTGCCGCCGTGCTGGTCTGTACCGAAGAGTTCGCCCGCCGCCACAAGCTGGACATCCTGGCCCGCATCAAGGCCGTCGCCGTCGGCGGCTGCGCCCCGGAAATCATGGGCATGGGCCCCGTGGTCGCGACCCGCAAGGTGCTGGAACGCGCCGGCCTGAGCATCGACGACATCGACCTGGTCGAGATCAACGAGGCCTTCGCCAGCCAGTCCATCGCCTGCGTGCGCGAGCTGGGCCTGGATATGGCCAAGGTCAACATCGATGGCGGCGCCCTCGCCCTCGGCCACCCCCTGGGCGCCACCGGCGCGCGCATTACTGGCAAGGCCGCGTCGCTGCTCAAGCGCACTGGTGGTCGCTACGCCATCGCAACCCAGTGCATCGCCGGCGGCCAGGGTGTAGCCACGCTGCTCGAAGCGGTCTGACCAACACGGGCGCGGCTCCTCGCCGCGCCCGCATTCCCTCCTCAGCGTGTAAGATGAAGGTCAGCATTCCAATTCCTGCCTGGAACTGACCGCCATGCGCTATTCCGAAGACCACAAAGCCAAGACCCACCAACGCATCGTCGACGAGGCTGCCCTGCGCTTTCGCCGCGACGGCGTGCTGGCCACCGGCCTGCAGCCACTGATGAAGGCCCTGGGCCTGACCCACGGCGGCTTCTATGCGCACTTCAAGTCCAAGGACGATCTGGTCGAGCAGGCGCTGCAGCAAAGCGCCGATCAGCTCAAGACCAATCTCAACGAAGTCGAGCAGAGCCCGCAGCCGTTGCAGACCCTGATCAAGCGCTATCTCTCCTCGGCCCATTGCAAGGCACCAGGTGCAGGCTGCCCGCTGCCGACCATCTCCGCCGAGCTGGGCCAGCGTGGCCAGCCAAGCCCGGTCACCGACCAGATCGTGCGCGATCGCCTGCAGATGATTGCCAGCAACCTGCCCGGCGAAGATGCCGAAGCGCAGAGCGCGCTGATTCTCTCGAGCATGGTCGGCGCCCTGGTGCTGTCGCGCAGCATCGCCGATCCAGAACTGGCCGAGCAGCTACTCAGCTCGGCCCGCAAGCTGCTGCTGGAGCAGGTCGAAGAGGCCTGATCGGCAGGCAACAAAAAGCCCTCGCAGTCACCCACGAGGGCTTTTTTTGCTTTCCACCTCAACGCTTGTAGCGCGGTGCCGCATGGTTACGCGACAGGTTCGGGCCCAACGCGCCGCGGGCGGCGACGAAGGCCTGCCAGTCGGCGGCATCCGGCAGCGAGGGGATGGTGATCAGCTCGCCCTGGTCGAACCCGGCCAGCGCTGCGTCGACCATCTCGCCCACTTCCATGATCATCTCCGGCGGTAGCTTGCTGCCGTCCATGCCACTGCGCTCCCAGATCTCAGTACGCGTCACACCCGGCAGCACAGCCTGTACCTGCACGCCCTTGCCCGCCAGCTCACCGTTCAGGGTCTGGGTCAGGCTCAGCACATAGGCCTTGGAGGCGCTGTACACGGCGTTGAACATCTCTGGCGCCAGGGCGACCACCGAGGCGAGGTTGATGATCGCGCCACGGCCATGAGCGCTAAACTGCTTGGCGGCCACCGAAGCCAGGCGGGTCAGCGCCACGACGTTGAGCTGAATGAGCTTCTCGGCCAGGTCCAGATCGGCTTCGGCCAGGGTGCCGTTGGTGGCGATGCCAGCGTTGTTCACCAGCAGGCCGATCTCGGCGTCGTTGTGCAGGCGTGCTTCCACTGCGCTCAGCTCGGCCTTGTCACCCAGATCGGCCTTGAGCACCTCCACCTTCACACCATATTCCTGGCTCAGGCGGTCGGCCATGGCTTCCAGACGTTGAATGTCACGCGCGACCAGCAGCAGGTCGTGACCGCGGCGGGCCAGACGCTCGGCGTAGGTAGCTCCGATGCCTGCCGATGCGCCGGTGATCAGCGCCTTGCCCAGTTGTTTGCTCATCTTCGTCTCTCCGCTTCTGTGTTGTTGGCCAGCGCTCGCTGGATTACGGTCGTCATGCTATATGATGGATATCATTAAACAATCGCCTTTTTCCTATGGCCACGATAGAAGCCAACAGCGAAGCGCGACTTATGAATATAAAAATAGTCTAAAAAATTATTTATCTATTCCATTTTTATCACTTAGCTTTGCTCTACCGGACCACCGGACAAACCCCCAAGAAGAACGACATCTGTCCAGTGGCTCGACCTTCCCCGGAACGGTACGTGCCCGCCCGAGGAGCATCACCATGAGCATTCCCTTCGCCCGCCGCGTGCTGGCCGTACTGACCCTCTCCAGCCTGAGCCTGACTGCCGCTGCCGCCGACTTCACCGTCGCCTACCAGACCACCGTCGACCCAGCCAAAGTCGCCCAGGCCGATGGCGCCTACGAGAAAGCCAGCAAGTCCGAGATCGTCTGGCGCAAATTCGATGGCGGCGCCGAAGTGATCACCGCAGTTGCCTCCGGCGACGTGCAGATCGGTTACGTCGGCTCCAGCCCCCTGGCTGCCGCGGCCACCCGCCAGCTGCCGGTACAGACCTTCCTGATCGCCACCCAGATCGGCGCCGCCGAGGCCCTGGTTGCCCGCGACGGCAGCAAGATCAGCAAGCCAGAAGATCTGATCGGCAAGAAAGTCGCCGTACCCTTCGTCTCCACCGGCCACTACAGCCTGCTGGCTGCGCTGAAGCACTGGAACATCGACCCGGCCAAGGTGCAGGTCCTCAACCTGGCGCCGCCGGCCATCATCTCCGCCTGGAAGCGCGGCGACATCGACGCCACCTACGTATGGGACCCGGCCCTGGGCGTGGCCAAGGAAAACGGCAAGGTGCTGATCACCTCCGGCGAGTTGAGCGAGCTGGGCGCACCGACCTTCGACGCCTGGATCGTGCGCAAGGACTTCGCCGAGAAACACCCGGAAGTGGTGCGCGCCTTCGCCAAGGTGACCCTCGACGCCTACGCCGACTACCGCCAGGACCCGAAAGCCTGGCTGGCCGAACAGGACAACATCGCCAAGCTGGTGAAACTCTCCGGCGCCAAGGCCGAGGACATCCCGCTGCTGCTGCAGGGCAACGTCTTCCCGCTGGCCGCCGACCAGGCTACCGCCCTCGGCGCGCCGACCACCCAGGCCATCACCGACACCGCCAAGTTCCTCAAGGAGCAAGGCAAGGTCGACGCCGTGCTGCCTGACTACGCGCCCTACGTCAGCAACCAGTACGTCACCAACTGAGCATCGGGCCCTCGCTCCTAACGGAGTGAGGTTCGGCGACGGCAGGGAGGCCATCGCCGGATGCACCCAACCTGAAGAGAAGAACATGGCCCTACTCGAACTGGAGCGCCTCGGCGCACAGTACCCCGGCGCGGCCGAACCGGTACTGCAAGACATTTCCCTGACCCTCGGGCCCGAGCAGTTGCTGGTGGCCCTGGGCCCGTCCGGCAGCGGCAAGACCAGCCTGCTCAACCTCATCGCCGGCTTCACCAAACCAAGTAGCGGACGCATCAGCCTCGACGGCGTGCCGGTCACCGGCCCTTCCGCCGAGCGCGGCGTGGTGTTCCAGGACGACGCCCTGCTGCCCTGGCAGAACGTGCTGGCCAACGTCGCCTTCGGCCTGCAGCTGGCCGGAGTACCGCGCGCGCAACGCGAGGCCAAGGCCCGCGAGCTGTTGGCCCTGGTCGACCTGGCCGGTTTCGAACAGCGGCGCATCTGGGAACTCTCCGGTGGACAGAAACAGCGCGTCGGCCTGGCCCGCGCCCTGGCCGCCGAACCGCGCGTGCTGCTGATGGACGAACCCTTCGGCGCGCTGGATGCATTCACCCGCGAACAGATGCAGGAACTGCTGCTGCAGGTCTGGCGGCGCACCGCCAAGCCGGTGCTGCTGATCACCCACGACATCGAGGAAGCCGTATTCCTCGCCACCGATCTGGTGCTGTTGGCGCCCAACCCGGGACGCATCGCCGAGCGCCTGCACCTGGACTTCGGCAAACGCTACGCCGCCGGCGAAAGCGCCCGCGCCATCAAATCCGATCCCGATTTCATTGCCACCCGCGAGCACGTGCTCGCTCAGGTCTTCGCCGAACGCCAGAGGAGGCACGCATGAGCAGCTACGAGTTCGTCTACGCCAAGAGCGAGGCCGAACAGCAGGCCGCCCGCGCGCCACGCCAGCTCAGTTTGTTCGCCCTCGGCCTGATCAGCGTCGGCAGCCTGTTGTGGATCTGGTGGGCGGTGACCACCGCCGGGCTGATCGAGCCCCTGTTCCTGCCCAGCCCACAGACCGTGCTGGCGCGCGGCTGGAAGCTGATGAGCGAAGGCTATCTGGACGCCAGCCTGTGGCAGCACCTGGGCGCCAGCCTCGGGCGCATCGGCCTGGCCCTATTCTTTGCGGTGCTCACCGCCATTCCACTGGGCATCGCCATCGGCCGCAGCCGTGTGGTACGCGGCCTGGTCGACCCGTTGATCGAGTTCTACCGGCCGATTCCACCGCTGGCCTACCTGCCACTGATCGTCATCTGGTGCGGCATCGGCGAGCTGTCCAAGGTGCTGCTGATCTACCTGGCGATCTTCGCACCCATCGTCATCGCCACCGCCACCGGCGTGCGCAGCGTCGACCCGGCCAAGCTGCGCGCCGCCCAGACCCTCGGTGCTACGCCCGCTCAACTGGTGCGCCACGTGATCCTGCCCAGCGCCCTGGCGGACATTCTCACTGGCGTGCGTATCGGCCTCGGCGTCGGCTGGTCGACCCTGGTCGCCGCCGAGCTGATCGCCGCCCAACGCGGCCTCGGCTTCATGGTGCAGTCGGCGGCGCAGTTCCTGGTCACCGACGTGGTGATCCTCGGCATCCTGCTGATCGCGGTGATCGCCTTCGCCCTGGAACTGGGTCTGCGCGCCCTGCAACGCAAGCTGGTGCCCTGGCACGGCCAGGCCCACTGATTCGGAAAGTAGTCATGAGCCTCACCATCACACCCCTGAGCCCGGCACTGGGCGCCATCGTCGGCGGTATCGACCTGCGCAAGCCGCTGGCGGACGCCGACCAGCGCGACATCGAACAGGCCCTGCTCGAGCATCAGGTGCTGTTCTTCCGCGCCCAGCCGATCGAGCCCACCCAACAGGCGGCCTTCGCCGCGCGCTTCGGTGATCTGCACATCCACCCGATCTACCCGAACATCCCCGAGCAGCCGGAAGTGCTGGTGCTCGACACGGCCGTCACCGACGTGCGCGACAACGCCATCTGGCACACCGACGTGACCTTCCTGGAGACCCCGGCCCTCGGCGCCGTGCTGACCGCCAAGCAGCTACCGGCCTATGGCGGCGACACCCTATGGGCCAGCAACAGCGCGGCCTTCGAGGCGCTGTCCAAGCCGCTGCAACGCCTGCTCGACGGCCTCACCGCCAGCCACGATTTCACCCGCTCGTTTCCGCTGGAGCGCTTCGGCAACACGCCCGAGGCGCTGGAGCGCTACCACGAGGTGCAGCGCCAGCACCCTCCGGTGACGCACCCGGTAGTGCGTACCCACCCGGTCACCGGGCGCAAGGGATTGTTCGTCAACGAGGGCTTCACCACGCGGATCAACGAGCTGGAGCCGGCCGAGAGCGACGCCCTGCTGCGCTTCCTGTTCGCCCATAGCACCCGGCCGGAAGTCAGTATTCGCTGGCGCTGGCAAGAGAACGACGTGGCCTTCTGGGACAACCGCATCACCCAGCACTACGCGGTGGACGACTACCGCCCGGCGCGGCGGGTGATGCACCGCGCCACCATTCTCGGCGACAAGCCTGTATAGGGGAGTGAGACATGCCCCAGCATGACGAGGAGTTCCTGCGGCGCGCCGCCGAGGCCAAGGGCCGAATAGTGCAACTCGCACCGGCCGAGGCTCGGCAGCGCATCGAGGCCGGCAGCCTGCTGCTGGACGTGCGCAGTGACGAGGAATATGCCGAAGGCCATATAGAGGGAGCCCGCCATGTACCCGGCGAAGAGTTGGCCCGGCGTGTGGCCGAGCTGCAACCGGATAGGCAGGCGCCGATCCTCTGCTACTGCCGTGGCGGCAATCGCGGCGCCCTGGCCGCCGATGAGCTGCAGCGTCTCGGCTACAGCAACGTCGCGTCCATCGAGGGCGGCCTTACCGCCTTCCTTGCCGAGCCGGACTAAGGCGCCGCATCCTCGAAGCGGTCCACGCTGCGCAGGCTGCGGAAGCCCCACATCCAGCCGCCGACCACGCCGAGCGTGCACAGGCTGCCCAGCACCGCCGCCGGCACGGCGCCGAACCAGGCGGCGCTGCTGCCGGCACGGAACTCGCCCAGCTCGTTGGAAGAGCCGATGAACAGCATGTTCACGGCATTCACCCGGCCGCGCATGGCGTCCGGGGTGGAGAACTGGATCAGCGAGGAGCGGATATACATGCTCACCATGTCAGCGCCGCCGGCCACCATCAGCGCAGCGAACGACAGCCAGAACAGGCTGGACAGCGAAAACACCAGGTTGGCCAGGCCGAACACCGCCACCGCGATGAACATACGCATGCCCACGTGGCGATTGAAAGGCCGCGTGCTCAGGTAGAAACCCACCACCACCTCACCGATGGCCATGGCGCTGCGCAGAATGCCGAGGCCGGTCGGGCCCACCTCCAGCACCTCATGGGCGTACATCGGCAGCAACGCCACCACGCCACCGAGCAGCACGGCGAACAGGTCCAGCGAGATGGTGCCGAGGATGATCGGCCGCGAGCGGATGAAGTGGATACCGGCAGTGAAGCGCTTCCAGGCCGTGGCCTCCAGCGGCTTGCTCTCCTCGCGGAAACGCACCTGGACGCAGGCCAGCATCAGCACGCCGGCGGCGAAGAACAGCAGGCACAGCGCATAGGTCAGCTCGCCGCCACCGAGGGCGTAGAGCACGCCGCCCAGCACCGGGCCGGATATGGTCGAGGCGCGCACGATCATGCTGTTGGCCGCGATCGCCGCCGCCAGGCTCTCGCGCGGCACGATCTGCGGCAGCAGGCTGGACAAGGCAGGCCCGGTAAAGGCACGGGCGCAACCGTAGGCCACCAGCACGCCATAGAAGGCCTCGACCGGCCCGTGGATCAGCGACAGCCACAGCAGCACCGCGGCGCAGGCCGCCTCCACGCCCCAGCTCAGGCCGAGTATCCACTTGCGGTCGAAGCGGTCGATCAGGTCGCCGGCCGGCAGCAGCAGGAACAGCATCGGCAGGAACTGCGCCAAGCCGACATATGCCAGGCTCATCGGGTCGCGGGTCAGGTCATAGACTTGCCAGGCCACCACCACCGCGAGGATCTGCACGGCAAACATGGCCAGCACACGGGCGGCGAGGAAAGGCAGGAAACCAGGCTGGCGGTAGACGGAAAGTTCGGCGGACACGGCGCAAGTCCCAAGGCAGAAAAGAAAACGGGGCAATCTACTGGATCAAAAGCTGTCCGGGCAAACAACTCCCGGGCACATGCATATACCTAAATGTCATTTATGAAATAACAAACAAATCAATAAGCTATAAAAACCGGACCACCGGAGCACCGCACTTTTCTCGCCGCTCCGTTGCGCCCTCATCCCAGGTGCCCGTTGCTGGCGCATCCACAAGATGAGGTTTGCATGACCAGTCCGATTACCCTTGAGGACAGTGGCTACTCCCGCGAAGTTCTGCAGTCATCCGACCAGGACATCGCCCCCGCCCTGCTCCCGGCCGCCATTCTCGGCAGCGACGCCGAAGCCCTGCAGGCCGCCCATGAGCTGGCCCGCGCCGCCGCAGCCGAAGCCATCAGCCGTGACCGCGAACGCCGTCTGCCCTGGGAGCTGGTAGAGCGCTTTACCGCCAGCGGCCTCGGCAGCATTGCCGTGCCACGCGAGTTCGGCGGGTCGCAGCTGTCCCACGTCACCATCGCCGAAGTGTTCCGCATCATATCCGCCGCCGACCCGGCCCTGGGGCAGATCCCGCAGAACCAGTTCGGCCTGCTCGGCCTGCTGCGCGTCGCCGCCAGCCCGGAACAACAACGGCGCCTGTTCGCCAGCGTGCTGGCCGGCTGGCGCATCGGCAACGGCGGCCCCGAGCGCGGCAGCAAGCACACCCAGGACATCCAGGCGCGCCTGGTCCAACGCAATGGCCGCTGGCTGTTCAGCGGCGAGAAGTTCTATTCCACCGGCGCCCTGTTCGCCCACTGGATCGCCGCCAAGGCCCTGGACGAAGCCGGCCGGCCCTGGCTGGCCTTTATCCAGCGCGGGCGCCCGGGCCTGCGCATCGTCAACGACTGGTCCGGCTTCGGCCAGCGCACCACCGCCAGCGGCACCGTGCTGCTCAACGAGGTGGAAGTGGACGCGGACAACCTGATCCCGCTGTGGCCGCTGGCCGAGCAACCGAGCCTGCAGGGCGCCTTCTCCCAACTGATCCAGGCCGCCATCGACCTGGGCATTGCCGACGCCGCGCTGCGCGACGCCATCGCCTTCGTCCGTGACAAGGCGCGGCCGTGGATCGATGCCAAGGTCGAGCGCGCCGGCGACGATCCCTACGTGATCGCCGATGTCGGCCGCCTGCAGGTCGAGCTGCATGCCGCCGAGGCGTTGTTGCACAAGGCCGGCCGCGTGTTGGATGAAGTCGCCGCCGCGCCCATCGATGCCGACGGTGCCGCCCGCGCCTCCATCGCCGTGGCCGAGGCCAAGGCGCTCACCACCGAGATCAGTCTTCAGGCCAGCGAGAAGCTGCTGGAGCTGGCCGGCAGCCGCGCGACGCTGGCCGAGTTCGGCCTCGACCGCCACTGGCGCAACGCGCGCACCCACACCCTGCACGATCCGGTGCGCTGGAAGTACCACGCCATCGGTGCCTGGCACCTCAACGGCCGCCATCCCAACCGCCACTCCTGGATCTGAGCCATGAACGCACCTCTGAACACCGGCGCGGCGAAGATCCGCGACGACGCCCAGGCCCTGGCCATCGCCGAACGCCTGGCCCAGGACTTCGCCGCCAGCGCAGCCGAACGCGACCGCGAACGCCAGCTGCCGCATGCGGAACTCGACGTTTTCAGCCGCTCGGGCCTGTGGGGCATCACAGTACCCAAGGCCTTCGGCGGCCCTGGCCTGTCCAGCGTCACCCTGGCCAAGGTCATCGCCCGCATAGCCCAGGCAGACGGCTCCCTCGGGCAGATTCCGCAGAACCACTTCTACGCCCTGGAAGTGCTGCGGGTGAACGGCAGCGCGGCGCAACAGCAGCGCCTGTACGCCGAGGCCCTGGCCGGCAAACGCTTCGGCAACGCCCTGGCCGAGCTGGGCACCAAGACCGCGCTGGACCGCAATACTCGCCTGACCCGCACCGATACCGGCTACCGCATCGACGGGCGCAAGTTCTACTGCACCGGTGCGCTGTTCGCCCAGCGCATTCCGACGCTCGCGGTGGACGAGCACGGCGTCGGCTTCCTCGCCTTCGTCCCGCGCGAGGCCAAGGGCCTGCAAGTGATCGACGACTGGAGCGGCTTCGGCCAGCGCACCACCGGCAGCGGCAGCGTGCTGTTCGACGGCGTGCCGGTAGCCGCCGACGACGTGGTGCCGTTCCAGAGCGCCTTCGAGCGGCCGACCACGGTCGGCCCCTTCGCCCAGTTACTGCACGCCGCCATCGACACCGGCATCGCCCGCGGCGCCTACGAGGACCTGCTGCAGTTCGTGCGGCACAAGTCGCGGCCGTGGATCGATGCCGGCGTAGATACAGCCGTCGAGGACCCGCTGACCCAGCAGGAGATCGGCAAGCTGCGCGTGCGCCTGGCTGCTACCGAGGCGTTGCTGGAGCGCGCCGGCGAGTTCGTCGACCGCGCCCAGCTGGCGCCGGACGAGGCCAGCGTGGCGGCCGCCTCCATCGCCGTGGCCGAGGCCCGCGCGATCAGTACCGAGGCCTCGCTGCTGCTCGGCAGCAAGCTGCTGGAGTTGTCCGGCAGCCGCGCCACCCTGGCCGAATACGGCCTCGACCGCCACTGGCGCAATGCCCGCACCCACACCCTGCACGACCCGGTGCGCTGGAAGTACCACGCCATCGGCGACTACACCCTCAACGAGCGCCTGCCGCCGCGCCGGGGGACCATCTGATGGCCAAGCAGTTGCTGCTCAACGCCTTCAACATGAACTGCGTCGGCCACATCAACCACGGCCTGTGGACCCACCCACGCGACCGCTCGGTGGACTTCAACCGCCTGGACTACTGGACCGACCTGGCCCGCCTGCTGGAACGCGGGCTGTTCGACGGGCTGTTCCTCGCCGACATCCTCGGCGTCTACGACGTGTACCAGGGCGGCGTCGACCTGACCCTGCGCGAAAGCATCCAGCTACCGGTCAACGATCCGCTGCTGCTGGTCTCGGCCATGGCCGGCGTCACCTCGCACCTGGGCTTCGGCGTCACCGCCAACCTCAGCTACGAGGCGCCCTTCACCTTCGCCCGGCGCATGAGCACCCTGGACCACCTCACCGGCGGCCGAGTCGGCTGGAACATCGTCACCGGCTACCTGGAGAGCGCGGCCCGCGCCATGGGCCACAGCGAGCAGGTGGAACACGACCGCCGCTACGACCAGGCCGACGAGTACCTGGAGGTGCTCTACAAGCTCTGGGAAGGCAGCTGGGAAGACGACGCCGTGCTGGCCGACCGCAACCGGCGCATCTACGCCCAGCCGCACAAGGTGCATCCGATCCGCCACCACGGCGAGTTCTATCAGGTCGAGGGTTATCACCTCAGCCAGCCCTCGCCGCAGCGCACGCCGCTGCTGTTCCAGGCCGGCTCTTCCGCTCGCGGCCTGCAGTTCGCCGGCAGCCACGCCGAGTGCGTGTTCATCGGAGGGCAGAACAAGGAGGCGGTACGCGCCCAGGTCGACAAGGTGCGCGCCGCAGCCGTGGCTGCGGGGCGCCCGGCCGATGCTATCAAGATATTCATGGGCATCAATGTGGTGGTCGCGCCGAGCGAGGCCGAGGCCCGCGACAAGCTGGCCGAGTATCAGCGCCACGCCAGCCCCGAGGCCGGTATCGCGCATTTCTCCGCCTCCACCGGCATCGACCTGGCGGGCTTCGGCCTGGACGAGCCCATCGTCGAGCGCAAGACCAACGCCATCGAGTCGGTGGTCAAGAGCTTCAGCGGCTGGACCAAGCGCCGCCTGCTGGAGCAGCACGCCCTCGGCGGTCGCTACCCGCAGGCGGTCGGCTCGCCCAGCCAGGTGGCCGACCAGTTGCTGGCCTGGATCGACGAGACCGGCCTGGACGGCTTCAACCTCACCCGCACCGTCACCCCGGAGAGCTACGTCGACTTCATCGACCTGGTGATACCCGAGCTGCAGCAGCGCGGCCGCTACAAGACCGCCTACGCAGACGGCGCCCTGCGCCACAAGCTGTTCGGCCAGGGCCCGCGCCTGGCCGCGCCACATCCGGCCGCCCACTGGCGGCAACCGAATCTACCGACCGAAGAAAAGGAACCTCGCCATGCGTAAAACCCTACGAAGCTTCACTGCACGCAGTTTCGCCCTGGGCGCCGCCGCCCTCGGCCTGCTGCTGGCCGGCGGCCTGGCCCAGGCGGACGAACCGCTCAAGCTCGGCACCACCGCCGCCTTCGCCCCGCCGCTGGAAGTGGCCGTGGCCGAAGCCAAGGCCCAGGGCCTGGACGTGGAACTGGTGGAGTTCACCGACTGGATCGCGCCCAACGTCAGCCTGGCCAACGGCGATATCGACGTTAACTACTTCCAGCATATCCCCTTCCTGGAGAACGCCAAGAAAGAAGGCGGCTACGACCTGGTGCCGGTGGCGCGCGGGGTGATCAACAACGTCGGCCTCTACTCGAAGAAGCACAAGGACTTCGCCAGCCTGCCGGACGCCGCCACCGTGGCCATCGCCAACGACCCGGTCAACGGCGGCCGCGGCCTGCAGCTGCTGGAAAAGGCCGGGCTGATCAAGCTCAAGCCCGGCGTCGGCTACAAGGCGACCCTGGAAGACATCACCGACAACCCCAGGCACCTGAAGATCATCGAGCTGGAAGCCGTGCAGCTGGTACGCGCGCTGGACGAAGTCGATCTGGCCCAAGGCTACCCGCACTACATCCGCCTGGCCGGCACCCTGGACGCCGAGTCCGCCCTGCTGTTCGACGGCCTCGACCACCCCGAGTACATCATCCAGTTCGTCGCCCAGCCGCAGAAGGCCAAGGACCCGCGCGTACTCAAGTTCATCGACATCTACCAGCATTCGCCGAAAGTGCGCGCCGCCCTCGACCAGGCCCACGGCAAGCTCTACCAGGCCGGCTGGGAGAGTTGAGATGAGCGGCTTCCAGGCCCATCTGCCGCAGGCCACCGGTGAGGCGCAACTGCGCTTCGTCGGCGTCGGCAAGACCTACGCCACCGGCGTGCGCGCCCTGATCGACATCGACCTGGCCATCGACCACGGTGAGATCTTCGGCATCATCGGCCGCAGCGGCGCCGGCAAGTCGTCGCTGCTGCGCACCATCAATCGCCTGGAAAAGCCCACCAGCGGCCGCGTGCTGATCGACGGCGTGGACATCGGCCAGTACGACTACCACCAGCTTGTGGCCCTGCGCCGACGCATCGGCATGATCTTCCAGCACTTCAACCTGCTCTCGGCCAAGACCGTGCGGCAGAACGTCGAGTTGCCGCTCAAGGTCGCCGGCGTGCCGCGCGAGCAGCGCCGGCGCAAGGTGGACGAACTGCTCAAGCTGGTCGGCCTGGAGGGCAAACACGACGCCTACCCTGCGCAGCTCTCCGGTGGACAGAAGCAGCGCGTCGGCATTGCCCGCGCCCTGGTGCACGATCCGGACATCCTGCTGTGCGACGAGGCCACCAGTGCGCTGGATCCGGAGACCACCCAGGCCATCCTCGCCCTGCTGCGGCAGATCAACCTGCGCCTGGGCCTGACCATCGTGCTGATCACCCACGAAATGGCGGTGATCCGCGACATCTGCGACCGCGTGGTGGTGCTGGAACAGGGCGAGATCGTCGAGCAGGGCCCGGTCTGGCGCGTATTCGGCAGCCCCAGCCACGAAGTCACCCGTACCCTGCTGGCGCCGCTGCAGCAAGAGTTGCCGGACGACCTCAAGGCGCGCCTGCGCACCTATCGCCTGACCCCGGACGACAACCTGGTGCTGCGCCTGCACTACGCCGGCCACGACGCGCCGGACCTGTTCAGCCTGGGCACCGCTCTCGGCGGCCGGGTGACCCTGCTCGACGGCGGCATCGAACGCATCCAGGGCCGCCCGCTCGGTCGTCTGTTGCTGGAAGTAGCCGGCTCGGAACTGGAACCGGAACAACTGTTGAGCGCCGCCCGCCGCGTGGCGGATCGCGCGGAGGTGATCGGCTATGCCACTGCTGCTTGAACGCCTCTGGCAGGGGCTGCTCGACACCCTGCTGATGGTCGGTGTGTCGTCACTGCTGGCCCTGCTCGCCGGCATTCCGTTGGCCGTATTCCTGGTCACCAGCGGCCGCGGCGGCCTGTTCGAGGCGCCACGCCTGAACCGCCTGCTCGGTGCCATCGTCAACCTGTTCCGCTCGGTGCCCTTCCTGATCCTGATGGTCGCGCTGATCCCGTTCACCCGCTTGGTGGTAGGCACCACCTACGGTGTGTGGGCCGCCGTGGTGCCGCTGACCATCGCCGCCACGCCGTTCTTCGCGCGCATCGCCGAAGTCAGCCTGCGCGAGGTGGATCTGGGGCTGATCGAGGCCGCCCAGGCCATGGGCTGCCGGCGTCGGCACATCATCTGGCACGTGCTGCTGCCTGAGGCCCTGCCCGGCATCGTCGGCGGCTTCACCATCACCTTGGTCACCATGATCAACTCCTCGGCCATGGCTGGCGCTATCGGTGCCGGCGGCCTCGGCGACCTGGCATACCGCTACGGCTACCAGCGCTTCGACACGCAGGTGATGCTGACGGTAATCGTGTTGCTGGTGGCGATGGTCAGCCTGATCCAGCTGGGCGGAGACAGGCTGGCCGGGCGCCTGAACAAACGAGGATAAGAACCTGTTTAGGATCTCCTGATCGTCGGCCAGGCTGCGTTGAAACTGGCTTCGGACTGCTCATTTACACCTCGTAAACTCCGCGTCCTCAGCCAATTTCGCCTTGCCTGGCTCTAGCTCAAGAGCCCTAAACAGCTCTTACCGACCTGAGCCGCTAGCGGCTCAGCTCGTAGGCGCACATGTTGACGGTGGAAGCCAGGTTCAGTGACTCGATGGCGCCGCAACCAGCGATGGTGAACGGCTGGGCGCCGAGCGCGCTGAGCTGCTCGCGCGGCACGCCACGGGCCTCGTTGCCGAACAGGTAGCAGTCGAAGCCCTTGAAGCCGGCGGACTGCAGGTTGTCGCCCTGCATGTCCAGGCAGGCGATGCGCGGGAAGCGCTCGGCCAGGGAGTCCAGCTCGACATCCAGTTCCAGCGGCGCATGGAAGATCGCCCCCATGCTCGAACGCACCACCTTGGGGTTGTACGGGTCGACGCTGCCGGGGCTGAGCAGGCAGCGGAAGCCGCCGAACCAGGCCAGGGTGCGCAGGATGGTGCCAAGGTTGCCCGGGTCCTGGATCTCGTGCAGGTAGATGGCGCGCTCGCCGGCGGCCACCGGCGCGGCGCCCTGCGGCATCGGCACCACCGCGACCATGCCCTGCGGCGTCTTGGTGTCGGAGATCTGCGCCATCTGCCGCTCACCGATCACGTGGGCCTTGAACGGGCTTTGCCACTGCTCGTGGGCAGCGGTCACATACAACTGGCTGCGCTGCAGTAGCGGGTTGTGCACGGCCGCCTTCTGCAGCTCCAGCACAAGGTGCTCGCCCTCCACCAGGAAGTGGCCGAACTCGGCGCGGTATTTCTTCTGCTGCAGCTTCTTGATGTCGTCGAGTTTCATGCTCAGAGGCTCTGCCCAGACAGCATCGACTTGGCCACCGCCTCGGCGACCTTGATGCCGTCCACGCCGGCAGAGAGGATGCCGCCGGCATAGCCTGCGCCCTCGCCGGCCGGGTACAGCCCCTTGAGATTGAGGCTCTGCAGGCTCTCGTTGTCGCGGGTGATGCGCACCGGCGACGAGGTACGGGTCTCGATACCGGTGAGGATCGCGTCGTCGCGGTCGAAGCCACGAATCTGCTTGCCGAAGGCCGGCAGCGCTTCGCGGATGGCCTCGATGGCGTACTCCGGCAGCGACGGCGCCAGGTCGCCCAGGCGCACGCCGGGTTTGTAGGACGGCTCGACCTCGCCGAACTCGCTCGACGGCGTGCCGCGGATAAAGTCGCCCACCAATTGGGCGGGTGCGCAGTAGTCGCGCCCGCCCAGTTCGTAGGCCCGCGATTCCAGACGTTCCTGGAACTCCACGCCGGCCAGCGGGCCACCGGGGAAGTCCTGCTCCGGGTTGATGCCGACGACGATGCCGGAGTTGGCGTTGCGCTCGTTGCGCGAGTACTGGCTCATGCCGTTGGTGACCACGCGCTCCGGCTCGGAGGTGGCGGCGACTACGGTGCCACCCGGGCACATGCAGAAGCTGTACACGGCGCGGCCGTTCTTGGCGTGGTGCACCAGCTTGTAGTCGGCGGCGCCCAGCTCCGGGTGACCGGCGTACTTGCCCAGGCGGGCCTGGTCGATCAGCGATTGCGGGTGCTCGACGCGGAAGCCGATGGCGAAGGGCTTGGCCTCCATGAACACTTGCTGGCGATGCAGCATGCGGAAGGTATCGCGCGAGCTGTGGCCCAGCGCCAGCACCACGTGGCGGCTGCGAATGGTCTCGCCATCGGCCAGTACCACGCCCTCAAGCTGATCGTCGTCGATCAACAGATCAGTGACCCTGCTCTCGAAGCGCACCTCGCCGCCCAGGGCGATGATCTCCTCGCGCATGGCCGCCACCACGCCGGTGAGGCGGAAGGTGCCGATATGCGGCTTGCTGACGTACATGATCTCTTCCGGCGCGCCGGCACGGACGAACTCGTGCATAACCTTGCGGCCGTAGAAATTGGGGTCCTTGATCTGGCTGTACAGCTTGCCGTCGGAGAACAGACCGGCGCCGCCCTCGCCGAACTGCACGTTGGATTCCGGGGTCAGCACCTTCTTGCGCCACAGGGCCCAGGTGTCCTTGGTGCGGCGGCGCACATCCTTGCCGCGCTCCAGCACGATGGGCTTGAAGCCCATCTGCGCCAGCAGCAGCGCGGCGAACAGGCCGCAGGGACCGAAGCCCACCACCAGCGGGCGCTCGGCCAGGCCGGCCGGTGCCTGGCCAACCGGATAGTAGTGGGTGTCCGGAGCCACACGGATGTGCTGGTCATCGGCGAAGCGCGCCAGAACCGCCGCCTCGTCGCGCACCTCGAGGTCGATGATGTAGATGAACAGGATGACGCTGTTCTTCTTGCGCGCATCGTAGCTGCGCTTGAAAACGGTGAAGTTCAGCAGGTCGGCATCCTGGATGCCCAGGCGCTTGATGATGGCCTGGCGCAGTTCATCGGCGGAATGATCGAGGTGCAGGGACAGTTCGTTGATGCGAATCATGGCGGTAATCCTGGCCGGTCGACCCGGCAAAGGAAGCGAAGAAGGAGGGGTAAGGCGCCAATTGTAGCCGCGGCTACCCTGCCCTGTCAGGCCGCGTGCCGGGCCGCGGCCCCCGTGGATTTAACCTGCGGCGCACTATCGGCTTATAATTGCCGCCACTTTGCGGCCCGCTGCCCCCGCGCCGGCCCGCACCCCACCTGATTTTCCATCCTTGGCCCCCTCATGAAACGCTCCAAAAGCAGCAGCCGCTGGCTGAACGAACACGTCAACGATCCCTACGTCAAACGCGCGCAGAAGGACGGCTACCGCTCGCGGGCCAGCTACAAGCTGCTCGAACTGAACGAGAAGGACAAGCTGATCCGTCCCGGCATGCTGGTGATGGACCTGGGCTCGGCGCCCGGCGGCTGGTCGCAGGTGGCCGGCAAGATCGTCGGCGAGAACGGCCGCGTGATCGCCAGCGACATCCTGCCGATGGACCCGCTGGACAACGTCGACTTCATCCAGGGCGACTTCACCGAGGACGCCGTGTTCCAGCAGATCCTCGCCAAGCTCGACGGCCGCCAGCCGGACCTGATCATCTCCGACATCGCACCCAACATCAGCGGCGTCGCGGTGGCCGACCAGGCCTCGTCGATGTACCTGGTCGAGCTGACCCTGGACATGGTGCGCCAGGTGCTCAAGCCCGGTGGCAACTACGCGGTCAAGGTGTTCCAGGGCGAAGGCTCCGAGGCCTTCCTGAAGGACGTGCGCAGCTCGTTCGAGAAGGTGGCGATCCGCAAGCCGGAGGCCTCGCGCCCGCGCTCGCGGGAGGTCTATCTGGTTGGCAAAGGCTTCAAGGGCTGAGGCGCCAACAGCGGCTCCACCCGGTGAAATCGACCATACCCAGCGACAGGCCACTGCACCCGATGTCAGTGGCCTTTCGCGAGCGACGCCGGCCCAAAGCTACATGTCTTTGCCGCAAATCAGGCTAACCACTGCCCGCGGTTAGCCAGCAGAATGCCAGTATGTTCACCTGGCTCCGGGGTCCTCCCGGAGTGCGAAATCGCCCCATCCGGACCATAACTACTACGAGAGCCGGTAAGGGGCAGTGGCACACCGTTACTCCCGGTGGCCACAGTCCTGGCTCGGCCCCGTCTGTCTGCCCCAGCGCCGGCAGCGGCGGCAGGAGCCATGGAACGACACCCGCCATCGGGCACAACCCGTGGCGGTACCCGGCTATCGGCCAGAAACCTTGCATGGATACCTTGCGATGCCCTCCAACCTGAAGTTCAGCCAGAAGATCCTGCTGGCCGCCTCTCTGGTGACGATTGTTGCGTTCACCCTGTTCGTGCTGTTCAACGACTACCGCCAGCGCCAGACCCTGAACGCCGACGTGCATGCCTCGCTGCAGGAAGTCGGCAGCCTGGCCACGCGCAATATCAAGACCTGGCTGGACGGCCGTATCCAGCTGGTCGAGTCCCTGGCCCAGCAGCTCTCCGCCAACGGCGAGCAGGGCCTGCCGCTGGAGGCCGCGCTGAACCTGCCGGTCTACGGCCAGCGCTTCCAGCTCACCTACTTCGGCGGCGCCGATGGCGCCATGACCTCGGTGCCCGTGGGCAACCGTCCGGCCGACTACGACCCGCGCGCCCGCGGCTGGTACAAGGCCGCCAGCGCCGCCCAGGGCAGCGCGCTGACCGAGCCCTATATCGCCGCTTCCTCGCAGAAGCTGGTGATCACCATCGCCACCCCGGTGCGCCGTGACGGCCAGATGGTCGGCGTGGCCGGTGCCGACATGGACCTGGCGAGTATCGCCCAGCTGCTGGAGTCGCTGAAGTTCCAGGGCCACGGCCATGCCTTCCTGGTCAGCGCCCAGGGCAAGGTGCTGCTGCACCCGGACAGCAATTACACCCTCAAGGACATCAAGGAGCTGTACCCGCAGGACACCCCGCGCGTGCAGGCCGGCGTCAGCGAAGTCGAGCTGGATGGCAAGACCCAGTTCATCGCCTTCACCCCGCTGGAAGGCCTGCCCTCGGCCAACTGGTACGTGGCCCTGGTGCTGGACCAGGATGCCGCCTTCGCCGCCCTCGGCGAGTTCCGCGCCTCGGCCGTGGTCGCCACCATCGTCGCGGTGATCGCCACCGTATTCCTGCTCGGCATGCTGATCCGCGTGCTGATGCAGCCGCTGCTGCTGATGGGCACGGCCATGCGCGACATCGCCCAGGGCGACGGCGACCTGACCAAGCGCCTGAGCGTGCAGAGCCGCGATGAATTTGGTGAGCTGGCCACCTCCTTCAACCAGTTCGTCGAGCGCATTCATGGCTCGATCCGCGAGGTGTCCTCAGCCACCGGCCAGCTCAACGAAGTGGCCAAGCTGGTGGTCAATGCCTCCAACTCATCCATGGCCAACTCCGACGAGCAGGCCAGCCGCACCAACAGTGTGGCCGCGGCGATCAACGAACTGGGCGCCGCCGCCCAGGAGATCGCGCGCAACGCCGCCGACGCCTCCAACCAGGCCTCGGATGCCCGTCATCTGGCCGAGGAAGGCAGCCAAGTGCTGCAGAAGACCATCGTGGCGATGAACGAGCTGTCGGAGAAGATCAGCGCCTCCAGCGCCAATATCGAGGTACTGAACAGCAAGACCGTGGACATCGGCCAGATCCTCGAAGTGATCAAGAGCATCTCCGCGCAGACCAACCTCCTCGCCCTCAACGCGGCCATCGAAGCAGCCCGCGCTGGCGAGGCGGGGCGTGGCTTCGCCGTGGTGGCGGACGAGGTGCGCAGCCTGGCCCACCGTACCCAGGAGTCGGCGCAGGAAATCCACAAGATGATCGAGGAGCTGCAGGTCGGCGCCCGTGATTCGGTCACCACCATGACCGAGAGCCAGCACTACAGCGCGCAGAGTGTGGAGATCGCCAACCAGGCCGGCGAGCGCCTGGGCAGTGTGACCCAGCGCATCGGCGAGATCGACGGCATGAACCAGTCGGTGGCCACCGCCACCGAGGAACAGACCGCAGTGGTCGAGGCGCTGAACATGGACATCAACGAGATCAACACGCTTAACCAGGAGGGCGTGGAGAACCTGCAGGCCACCCTGCGCGCCTGCGGCGATCTGGAGCGCCAGGCCGCCCGTCTGCAGCAACTGGTGGGCAGCTTCCGCATCTGAGTACTGGCCTGGTGGGCCTCCCGCCCACCAGGCCACTCTCCCGTCCCGCGCGAAACGAGCACGGATCGCCCTCGGTATTTCCGCTGCCGCCGCTACCTTCCTATGCTTCCTCGTAGCGAAATGTGTTCCGCCATGAGCAAGCGTTTGACATATCAGACCAACTGTTTGACATAATTGACACTCTGAATCCAGAGTTCAGCGTGCAGCAGGTTCCCTGCGCCACCCATCAGTAGCCAGCGGTGAATAACAAGATGATTGAGGTAACTGAGGTTTCCATTGCCGAGCTGCGTGCCGCGCTCGAATCCGGTCGCACCACGGCGGTCGAGCTGGTCCAGGCCTATCTGGCCCGTATCGACGCCTACGACGGCCCCGATACCGAAACCAGGCTCAATGCCGTGGTCGTGCGCAACCCAGATGCGCTGCAGGAAGCCGAAGCTTCCGACGCGCGCCGCGCCCGTGGCGAAACCCTCGGCCCGCTGGATGGCATTCCCTACACGGCCAAGGACAGCTACCTGGTCAAGGGCCTCACCGCCGCCTCCGGCAGCCCGGCGTTCAAGGACCTGGTCGCCCAGCGCGACGCCTTCACCATCGAGCGCCTGCGCGCCGGTGGCGCCATCTGCCTGGGCAAGACCAACATGCCACCCATGGCCAACGGCGGCATGCAGCGCGGTGTATATGGTCGCGCGGAAAGCCCGTACAACGCCGCCTACCTCACGGCCCCCTTCGCCTCCGGCTCATCCAACGGTGCTGGCACCGCTACCGCCGCCAGCTATTGCGCCTTCGGTCTGGCCGAGGAAACCTGGTCGAGCGGCCGTGGCCCGGCCTCCAACAACGGCCTGTGCGCCTATACGCCATCGCGCGGGGTGATCTCGGTACGTGGCAACTGGCCGCTGACGCCGACCATGGATGTGGTGGTGCCGTACGCGCGGACCATGGCCGACCTGCTCGAAGTGCTCGACGTGGTGGTGGCCGATGACACCGAGACCCGTGGCGACCTGTGGCGCCTGCAGCCCTGGGTGCCGATTCCCAAGGCCTCCAAGGTGCGTCCGGCATCCTATCTGGAACTGGCCGCCGGCGCCGCCGCGCTCAAGGGCAAGCGCCTGGGCGTACCGCGCATGTTCATCAACAGGGACGAGCTGGCCGGCACCAGCGAGAAACCCGGCATCGGTGGCCCGACCGGTCAGCGCATCCATACCCGTGCCTCGGTCATCGCACTGTGGGAAGCGGCGCGCCAGGCCCTGGAAGCCGCCGGCGCGGAAGTCATCGAAGTGGACTTCCCGCTGGTGTCCAACTGCGAGGGCGACCGCCCCGGCGCGCCCACCGTGTTCAATCGCGGCATCGTCAGCCCGGAGTTCCTGCATGACGAGCTGTGGGAGCTGTCGGGCTGGGCTTTCGACGACTTCCTGCGCGCCAACGGCGATCCCAAGCTGAACCAGCTGGCGGATGTCGACGGCCCGCAGATCTTCCCGCACGACCCGGGCACTCTGCCCAATCGCGAAGACGACCTGGCCGCCGGCATGGACGAATACGTCAACATGGCCAAGCGCGGCCTGAAGACCTGGGACCAGATCGAGACGCTGCCCGACGGCCTGCGCGGCCTGGAGCGGACGCGCAAGATCGACCTCGAAGACTGGATGGACGAGCTCAAGCTAGACGCCGTGCTGTTCCCCACCGTGGCCGACGTGGGCCCGGCGGATGCCGACGTGAACCCGGCCTCGGCGGACATCGCCTGGAGCAATGGCATCTGGGTTGCCAACGGCAACCTTGCCATCCGCCACCTCGGCGTACCCACGGTCACCGTGCCGATGGGCGTGATGGCCGATATCGGCATGCCGGTGGGCCTGACATTCGCCGGTCGTGCATACGACGACTCGGCGCTGCTGCGCTTCGCCGCGGCCTTCGAATCGACCGGCTCGAAGCGCCAGGTACCGCCGCGCACCCCGCCGCTGGGCAACTGATGGCACGACGGGAGCGGTGCCGCAATGGCACCGATCCCGCTCGGCTCAGCCGCCCGCAGCAGACGAGCCGCAGGCCCGGATGACGCGGGCGGGATTGCCCACCACGGTAGCCCCGGCAGGCACATCCCGGGTCACCACGCTGCCGGCACCGATCAGGGCGTTATCTCCCACGGTCACCCCCGGCAGGATCAGCGCCCCCGCGCCGATCCACACATTCGCCCCGATGCTCACGGGCCTGCCGAACTCCAGCAGCTGGGCACGCAGCTCCGGCTCGCGCGGGTGGTCTGCGGTCAATAGCTGCACGCCCGGGCCGATCTGCGTGCCGGCGCCGATGCTGACCCGGCAGACGTCGAGGATGACGCAGCCGAAGTTCATGAACACGCCGGGCGCCAGGTGGATGTTGTAGCCATAGTCGCAGTAGAACGGCGGCCGTATGTTCACGCCCTCGCCCACCGCCCCCAACAGCTCGGCCAGCAGCGCTCGACGCTCTTCTTGCGAAGCCGCGCCCGCAGCGTTGTAACGCGCCATCCAGTCCGCCGCGCGCTGCGCATCGGCGGCCAGTTCGGGGCCGCAAGCCACGTACAACTCCCCGGCCAACATGAGTTCCTTCTGCGAGCGCTGCGTCATGGCTGATCTCTCGGCTTTCCACGGTAGGTGACGATATGGATCGCCGCGCGAGCAAATGGCTCCTGAAGAAATTGGCCATCCGGCATGTGCATTGCTCGATGAGCCGAGCGACCGTCGAACAGAACCGCCGACGGCTCAGGACCGACCGATTGCGCGGCTCACGCCACTACTTTGCCTTCACTCGGAGCGCCAGCCGGCAAGCGCATCGGCAGGCGCGATCGGGCAAATGATTGTTGGACGCACCCGCGCATAGGGCGTAGAACGGAACTACACCCGTTTTCACGGCAACACCGCCGCGCGAATAGAGAGCCCCACTCTCCCTGCATCTCAGGTTGCCCATCGCGCAGTAGAGCAACTGCTCAGCGCCAGCTGAATAGACCTGTATCGGACCGTGGATGTACATCCCAGAGCCGCCCGCCTGCGGGCCGCTCGTCCCCGGTAGATATGCCCATGGGATTACTTCGTTGCGCCTACTTCGAGGCACCACTGTCGCTGCTGAAGGAGTCACTTCATCTGGAAGTGTTCAGCCATAGCCAGAAGCTGGTGCTGATCAACATCCTCTTCGGCGACATCAAGCAAGCGGTGTTCTATACGCCGCCTGACCTCGAGCTGCTGGACTGCAGCGATGCCGAACACGCTTGCCGGTTGGCGCTCGGCCAGCTCGGCGCGCACTTCTACAGGCCGCGGACCTCGGGCCGCCGCCCGGTGCTGCTGCTCGACCCCAACGCCCAGCCCTACGAGAGCGTGCTGCTGCGCAGCTTCTGAACTGCGCTGACCCAGCGCAGCGTCTCGCCGGCTAGACCTCCACCGTCACCCAGGCGGGAGCGTGGTCGCTGGCATGTGGCTCACCGCGCACCCAGCGGTCCACGCCGGCGTCCAGCAAGCCCTTGGCCAGCGTCTCGCTGAGCAGCAGGTGGTCGATGCGCAGCCCGGAATTGCGTTGCCAGTGCTGGCGGAAGTAATCCCAGAAGGTGTACAGGCGCTCCTCGGGAAAGCGCGCACGCAGCGCATCGGTCCAGCCCTGTTGCAGCAGGCGCCGATAACACTCACGGCTTTCTGGTTGCAGCAGCGCGTCCTTCTGCCAGGAGCGCGGGTTGTAGATATCCAGATCGGTCGGCACCACGTTGTAGTCACCGGCCAGGACCGCCGGATGACCACTGCTGGCGAGGGATTCGGCATGCGCGATCAGGCGCTCGAACCAGGCAAGCTTGTAGTCGAACTTCGGCCCCGGTTGCGGGTTGCCGTTGGGCAGGTACAGGCAGCCGACGATCATCCCATGGGCCGCCGCCTCCAGGTAGCGGCTCTGCTTGTCGGCCGTGTCGCCGGGCAGCTCGCGGCGAATCTCCAGGGGCTGCATGCCCTTGGCCAGAATCGCCACGCCGTTCCAGGCCGGCTGGCCGTGCCAGATCACCCCATAACCGGCGTCACGCAGGGCGTCCCCAGGGAACTTGTGATCGGCCGCCTTGAGCTCCTGCAGGCACACGATGTCCGGCTCTTCACGATCGAGCCAGGCAAGCAGCGCCGCCAGACGCGACTGGATGCCGTTGACGTTGAAGGTAGCGATGCGCAGTTTGGCCAAGATTGTCTCGGGCTATAGCGGATGAATGTGGTCGACGTCCCCAACGCTCGCCAGAGCCGGGAATGCACCTCATTGCCTGGGATTGCGGCGTGGCCGAATGAGTTCAGAGCGGCGCGCTGGCTCAGCATCAGAAACCCGGCTGCACGCCGGGTCTGCTAGCTGGGGTCGCTCAGACTTTCACTGGCTGGTCCGTGCGCTGGTCTGGCGGCTCCGTGTTGGGCGGGTCAGGCTCGTTGGGGTCTCGCCAGTCCTCCGGGCGCTCCTCATCCGGCGCCGGCGTGTTGCTGTCGCCAGGGACTGTGCCGGGCTCGACCGGCGCCTCTGTCTCGGGCTGGTTACCTGGGTTGATCGTGTGCATGTTTCACCTCGCGAGAGGCCCCGGATGGGCCTCATTGCGTTCGAGGTGGCCCGACCTGCCCAGTTCAGGCAATCCGCTGCGCGGTAAACGTCGACTCGTCGACAGCCCGTCAAGGCCGCCAGTTAAAGGCCGAACTTTTCCGCCAGCCCCCTGCTCTACCGCTCACGGATAGGGACTCAATCCTGTATAGCGTCGCGCCTATCCGCTTCTGCATACCGCACTTCGGTTGGCCCATGGGCCCGACCTTCTACTGAGTCCGATAGGAAAACAGCGATATGACGGACTGGCTCAAGGCTGACGGCGAGATGGCGGAGCGCATCCGCAGCTATGACTGGTCCGCCACCGCATTAGGTCCTATCGGCGAATGGCCCGACGTTCTCAAGACCACCCTCGCCCTGTGCCTGGACTCGCGCTTCCCCCAGGCCATCATGTGGGGCAGCGACCTGGTCACGCTGCACAATGATGCCTTCAGCCCGATTCTCGGCAACAAGCCCGCCGCCCTCGGGCAGCGGTTCAGCGAGGTATGGAAAGAGGTCTGGGGCGACGTCGGCCCGATCGCCGAACGCGCCTGGGCAGGCCAGGCCACCTACGTCGAGGATTACCCGCTGGTCCTCGAGCGCAGTGGTGAGCCGGAGCAGGCCTACTTCACCTTCTGCTACAGCCCGATACGCGATCATGCCGGCCGGGTCGTCGCCATCCTTGATACGGTCACGGAAACCACCGCCACGGTGGTAGCCAACCAGCGGCTCGGTTTCCTCGCTGCGTTGGCGGCCGAGGTGGCAGACGCCACCAGCCCCGGCATGATCATGGCCGCCACCACGCGCATGCTGGGCGAACACCTGCGTCTATCCGGCTGCGCCTATGCCGAGATGGATGCGGACGAGAACGGCCTGACCGTGCGTGGCGATTGGGTGCAACCGGGATCAACACGTCTGCTGGGACGTTACAGCCTGGCCAATTACGGCGAGTTCGCCGTGCGCAGCCTGCGCGCCGGCCAGCCGCTGATGATCAACGATCTGAAGCAGTTGCAGCCGAGCGAGGCCGCCGTATTCCGCGCCTCGCACATCTGTGCCGCCATCTGCATGCCGCTGATCAAGGACGGCCGCCTGACCGCCCTGATGGCGGTTTACGACAAGGCGCCACGCACCTGGTCCGTCTACGAGCGCACCCTGGTCAGCGAAGTGACGCAGCGCTGCTGGGCGCACATCGAGCGGGCCCGTGCCGAAGTGCAGCTGCGCGAGCTCAACGAGAGCCTGGAAGAACGTGTGGCCCTGATGGTTGCCGAGCGCGAGGCCACCGTGGCGGAGCATCACGAGACGCGCAAGATGGAGACCATCGGCCAGCTCACCGGCGGTATCGCGCATGACTTCAACAACCTGCTGACGCCGATCATGGGCACCCTGGACCTGGTGCGCCGGCGCATGGACGACGAACGCTCGCGGGAGCTGGTCGACTGCGCGCTGCAGGCCGCGGACCGCGCGCGCACCCTGGTCGGCCGCCTGCTGACCTTCGCCCGCCGACAGACCCTGAAGCCGCGGGCCGTGGCGCTGGAGACGCTGGTCAACGACATGCGCGACCTGATCGTCCGCTCGCTGGGCCCGATGATCGAAGTGGCAATCGACATTCCCAGTCATCTGCCGGCGGTGATAGTCGACCCGCACCAGCTCGAACTGGCCATTCTCAACCTGGCGGTCAACGCCCGCGATGCCATGGGCGATGGCGGCCGCCTGGAAATCAGTGCGACGCTGGACGACGTGCCCAGCGCCGCGGTGAGAGGTCTGAGCGCCGGGCGCTACGCGTGCCTGACGATCAGCGACAACGGCAGCGGCATGAGTGCCGAAACGCTCAAGCGCTGTGTGGACCCGTTCTTCTCCACCAAGGGTATCGGCAAGGGCACCGGTCTCGGCCTGTCCATGGTCCAGGGGCTGGCGGCGCAATCCGGCGGCGGCCTCGGCATCGAATCGGAAGTGGGGTTGGGCACGCGGGTCAGCATGTGGCTGCCGATCACCGCAACTCAGGCGGCGAGCGAAGGTGACGAAACCGCCGATGCGCCGCGGGCACCGCGGCCGACACGGGTGCTGCTGGTCGACGATGAGGATATGGTCCGGCAGACCGTCACCATGCAACTGGAGGACCTGGGCTACCAGGTGACTGGGGCCAACTCGGCGGCCGCCGCGCTGCGCCTGATCGACGAGGGTCTGGCACCGGACGTGCTGGTCACCGACCACATCATGCCGGACAAGACCGGCGCCCAGCTGGCTCGTGAGCTGCACCAGCGCTTGCCCAGCCTGCCAGTGCTGATCATCACCGGTTACGCCAACCTCACCCCGGCGCAGATGCACGGCTTCGAGATACTGGCGAAACCCTTCCGTCGCAGTGAACTCGCCGCACGCCTGGTCCAGCTGCTCAGCGCAGCGTGATATGTGCGGCCAACTGATACGGGTCGCTGCCCAGCCACACGCGCCCTATCAGTGAAGCAAGCCGCACTACAGCGATCAGGAACTCTGCTGGAGAAATGTTGAACTCCCTTTTTTCCTGTCGGTCCGTTTTACATCCATTCCGCCGCTGCGCTTCCTGTCACTCGGCTTGTCGTTCACGAGTGCTAGTGTCAGCGGCATTGTTAATCCCCCGCGAAAGGAAATCCGCGATGTCCGTTTCTCAGCTTGCCGAGCTTCTCAAACAGAACGAAGAACAACTGCTGGACAAGTGGATGGCCGCCCAGCGCGCCGCCGGTATCCGCATCGACCTGATCGACGAGCGCGCCATCCAGGAGAGCTCCCGCGAGCTGCTCAAGGCCGTGACCATCGCCCTGGCGCAAGGCTCGGACGATATCGAAACGGCAGCCTGGAAGCCGCTGATGGCGCAGCTCGAACGACTGTCGGTGACCCAGGCGCGCCAGGGTTTCACCCCATCCGAGACGGCCACTTTCATATTCTCCCTCAAGGAGCCGCTGTTCGACCTGGTGCAGAGCCAGGGCGACAATGCCATCAACCTGGTCTGGCTGATCAGCAAGCTGATCGACAAGCTCGGCCTGTTCAGCGTCGAGTACTACATGACCGGGCGCGAGTCGGTGATCCGCGAACAGCAGGAAAGCCTGCTGGAACTCTCCACCCCCGTGGTCCAGCTCTGGGATGGCGTGCTGGCGGTGCCGCTGATCGGCGCGCTGGACAGCAACCGCACGCAGATCGTCATGGAGTCGCTGCTGCAGAAGATCGTCGAGACCGAGTCGGACATCGCCATCATCGATATCACCGGCGTGCCGACCGTGGACACCATGGTGGCTCAGCACCTGCTCAAGACCATCACCGCGGCCAAGCTGATGGGCGCCCGCTGCATCATCAGCGGCATCCGCCCGCAGATCGCGGCGACCATCGTGCACCTGGGCGTCGAGCTGGGCGATGTGGTGACCAAGGCTTCGCTGTCCGACGCCTTCAAGCTGGCGCTCAAAGAGCTGGACGTCCGTCTGGTCAATGCCAAGGCACGCTAAGGGACAGCGCTATGGTAGATCGCATTCCAATTCTCAAGATGGGCAAGTACCTGCTGCTCAGCATCCAGGTCGACATGCACGACCAACTGGCGCTGGACCTGCAGGAAGACCTCACCGAGCAGATCGTGCGCCACAAGGCCAAGGGCGTGCTGATCGATATTTCTTCCCTGGAGATAGTCGACTCCTTCATCGGCCGCATGCTGTCGCATATAGCCAACGTCTCACGGATTCTCGATGCCAAGGTGATAGTGGTCGGCATGCAGCCGGCCGTGGCCATCACCCTGGTGGAGCTGGGCCTGTCCCTGGAGGGCATCGCCACCGCGCTGAACATCGAGAAAGGCATGCGCTGGCTGGAGAACAGCGTGAACGAGGACGACATCGCCGGGGAGCCCGAGAGTGAAGACGCAGACGCTCCCTCTGAAGCAGGAAACTGACATCGTCATCATCCGCCAGCAGGTCCGCAAACTCGCCGAGCAAGCCCGCCTGGGCCTGGTCTCCCAGACCAAGATAGTCACCGCGGCCAGCGAGATTGCGCGTAACGCGCTGATCTACGGCAATGGTGGAGAATGCCTGCTGGAGCTCGCCAGCCGCGAGGGTCGTGCGGCCGTGCGCCTGATCATCCGCGACCAGGGGCCGGGCATCGCCGATATCGAGCGCGCCCTGGTCGACGGCTACACCTCGGGCAGCGGCCTGGGTCTCGGCCTCAGCGGTTCGCGTCGTCTGGTGGATGAGTTCGCCATCGACAGTCAGCCCGGCGCCGGAACCACCGTGGAGCTATGGAAGTGGAGATGAGCGAACGCTCCACGCAGAACGCCTACCCCATCAGCCATACCGCGCACGCCGACGCTGCACGCCGCGCCATCGTCCATCTGGCCCGCCGCCTGACAACCGATGAGTCGCTGCTCGGCCGCATCGGCGTGGTGGTACAGGAGATGGCGCGCAACCTGGTGATCCATGCCAGCGGTGGCGAACTGCTGTATTACCAGGACGACAGCCGCCTGGAACTGCTCGCGGTGGACCGTGGCCCCGGCATGGCCGATGTCGCCCGCTGCCTGGCCGACAGCTACTCCAGCAAGGGCACCATGGGCGCCGGCCTGGGCGCCATCAGTCGTCTCTCCGACCGCTTCGATATCTATTCCCAGCCCGAGCGCGGCACCGTGGTGCTGGCCCAGTTTCATCTGCAGCCCTCCATGGGGCCGCTGATTTCGGCGGGTGTATCTCTGCCCTACCCGGGCGAGGAGCTATGCGGCGATGCCTGGGCGGTCAGCGGTAACCGCCTGCTGGTGTGCGACGGGCTGGGCCATGGTTACGCCGCCAACGAAGCCAGCCGCAAGGCACGCGATCTGTTCCGCGAACACGACCCGAACCTTGCGCTGGAAACACTACTCGAACGAATGCACCGAGTACTGATGTCGACCCGCGGCGGGGCCGTGGCCCTGGCGGAGGTGCTGCCGCAACAGTCCCAGGTACGCTTCTGCGGCATCGGCAACATCGCCGGCGTGCTGCACGACGGGCGCAGCCGCAGCATGGTGTCCGGCAACGGCACGGTGGGCTACCGGATCGGCAGGATCCAGAGCTTCAGCTATCCATGGTCGCCCACCACCGTATTGCTGATGGCCTCGGACGGCATCAGCACCCGCTTCGACCTGACCAGCTACCCCGGGCTGGTCGGGCGCCACCCGGCCGTGATTGCGGCGGTGCTGCACCGCGACTTCCGCCGGCACAACGACGACGCAACCATGGTGGTAATGAAGTATGCATAAGGTGCGGCGCATCGTATCCATAGAGATCCGGGAAGAGGTCGACGTGGTCACCTGTCGCCAGAGCGCCAAGCGCATCGCCGCTTGGCTCGACCTGTCACAGCTGGAGCAGATCCGCTTCGCCACCTCGGTATCGGAGCTGGCCCGCAACATCTACCAGTACGCCGGCCAGGGTGTGTTCCTGTTCGAGCTGGTGGAGAACAAGGCCGGCCAGCTCTGCGGCCTGCGCTTTATCGCCGAAGACCATGGGCCCGGCATAGCCGCCATCAACAGCATTCTCGACGGCAGCTACATCTCGCCAACAGGCATGGGCGTAGGGCTGCGCGGCGCCCAGCGATTGATGGACGACTTCGAGATCCACACCTCCGACAGCGGCACCCGCATCCGTGGCGTCAAGGCGATCTACCCTCCGCGCACCTATCCCTCGGTGGCGCAATTCCAGGAGATCCGCGAACAACTGCAGAGCGATGGCGTCGCCGACCCTTATGTCGAACTGCAGGTGCGCGGCAAGGAACTGCTGCTGACCACCGCCGAGCTGCAGAACAAGCAGTTCGAGCTGGAGGCCACCAACGTGGAGCTGGAGAACACCAACAAGGGCGTGGTGGCGCTGTATTCCGAGCTGGAGAAGGCTACCGACGAGCTGCGTGCCGCCAGCCAGTCGAAGAGCCGCTTCTTCGCCAACATGACCCACGAGATTCGCACGCCGATCAACATCGTCGAGAACATCAGCAAGATGCTGCTCAAGGGTGTGGACGGGCCGCTCAATCCCGAGCAATACAAGCAGGTCGAGTTCATCAGCGAAGCCGCCTCCGAGCTGTCCGAACTGGTCAACGAGCTGCTCGACCTGTCCGAGGCCGAGTCCGGGCGCATCGAGATCACCCCGGTGCGCTTCACCCTCGCCGACTTCGTCGAACAGCTGCGTCAGTTCACCGGTGCCCTGGCCCAGCGCTACCCGGCGCTGGCCTGGGAAGTACTCGGCGCCCCCCATGACGTGGTGCTGGAAACCGACCGCCACCGCCTGTTCCAGATCATGCGCAACCTGATCGGCAATGCCTTCAAGTACACCCCCAGCGGCAAGGTCAGCGTACGCACCTATCTGCCGGACGATCAGAGCGTCGAGTTCCTGGTGGAAGACACCGGCATAGGCATCGAGGCAGAGAATCACAGCCGGGTCTTCGAGGAATTCCTGCGGGTGCGCACCCCCGCAACCCCGCAGATCCAGGGAACCGGTCTCGGCCTGCCCGTGGCGCAGCGCCTGGCACACCTGCTGCGCGGCGAGATCAGCCTGGACAGCGAGCTGGGGTGTGGCAGCCGTTTCCTGCTGCAAATAGCCCGCGTGTACGACCAGCAGGCGCCCGAGCCGGCGGCGCTCGACCTGAGCGGCATCAACATCCTGCTGATCGATGATAGCGAGGCCGACCGTTACCTGTTGTCGCGCCTGCTGCAGCCCTACCATCCGGTGATCATCGAGGCGGTCAACGCCACGTCGAGCATCGACAAATTGCATGCCGTACGCCCCGATATCATCTTCCTTGACCTGGACCTGCCGGATATCTCCGGCGAGGACCTGCTCGACAGCATGGACTGGAGCATGCACGCGCGCGTGCTGATCAACACTTCCAAGCCGCTCGCGGGGCCGGCACTGGAACATCTGCGGCGCCACAGCCGGGCGATTCTGAACAAGTCGCATCCGGACTACGCTGAGCAGGTTCTGCAACACGTTAGACGCCTGGCGGAGGAGCAACGCGATGCGCACTAGACGAGTCCTCATCGTCGACGACATGGAAGCCAACCGCTATGTGCTGCGCAAGATCCTGTCCAGCGAGGCGAACTTCCAGATCCTGGAAGCCGGTACGGGTGCCGAGGGATTGGCTCTGATGATCGAGGGCGTCGACCTGGTGATCCTCGACATCAATCTGCCTGACATGACCGGCTTCGAGCTGATCCAGAAGGCCGAGCAGAGCCTGGGGCCTTCGCGACTGCCGGCGATCATCAATATCTCGGCCACCTTCGTCAGCGGCAAGGACAAGGCGACCGGGCTGAACACCGGCGCCCGCGCCTACCTGACCCATCCGATCAACCCGGATGAGGTGCTGGCGACCATTACCAGCCTGATGAAAAGCAGTACCCGGATGGAGCGCATCGAGCGCCAGCGCAACTGGGCCGAGGCGCGCAACGAGCAGCTGAGCAAGGAAAAGGTCATGCTCGAACGCTTCATGCGCTCCTTCAGCCACGACCTGCGCTCGCCGCTGTCGGCAGCGGTGATGGCCACCGGACTGATGCAGCGCAACCCGGCGCGTCGCACCGAGGATCTGCTCGCCGTGTTGCAGGACAACCTGCGGCGCATCGACGAGATGGTGGGCAACCTGCTGGACATCTCTCACGTCAGCGTCGGCGGAGGCATCAAGCTGATGAGCGAGAGCATGGAGCTGGGCATGCTGCTACGCGACGCCGTGGCCAACCTCGCCCTGCAGCTGGAAAACCCGCTGGAGCTGCAACTGGAGAGCCCCGAGCTGCAGATAGCCTGGGACCGCTCGGCGTTCCTGCGCATTTTCGACAACCTGATTGGCAACGCCGCCAAGCACGGCCAGGCGCTCAAGCCGATCCGCATCGAGCAGGGCCAGAAAGGCGACTTCGTCACGCTGGTGGTGACCAATCACGGCAACTTCCCCGAGGAAGTGCTGGACAACCTGGCCACCCCCTACTTCATCTCCAGCCGCAGCGACACCAAGGGCTGGGGCCTCGGCCTGCCGATCGTCAAGGCGCTGGCGGAGAGCTTCGGCGGCGAAGTGCAGTTCAGCAACCAGGGCGATCTGGCGCGCGTGGAGCTGCTGCTGCCGGTTGCGTTGGCGGGCTGAGGCCACGCTCAGCACGTCCGCTCTGGCATCGGCGTTTAGCTTGTTCGCGCTTGCAATTTGTTTGAACCACCGAGGGTAAACCGGCTTCCGACATACATGGCCGCTCCCCGGAGGAACAATGCGATGGCTGAAAAGCGAGACAAACTGACCGGTTGCCTGCGTAATGGGCATGCCGAGGCGCAGCCAGCGGAACAGCAGCTCAGCGCGCAGAGACTTGCCATGGCCGAGTGCTTCAAGGCGCATCCGTCGGAACTGACCCAACTCCTAAATCACTCCACGACGCCCGGTCTCGGAGACACGCGATGAGAGCTGTCTTTCGCGGTTGTTGCGGGGCTAGCGCTCAGGCGCAACAGCCCCTGCTGAAGACTCTGAGCTTTGCGCTACTGCACTTCTCCATCGCATTCACCGTCGCCTACCTGCTCACGGGCAGCCTGCTGACCGGGGGCCTGATCGCCCTGATCGAGCCGGCCTGCAACACCGTGGCGTTCTACTTCCACGAGCGTCTGTGGAACAGGCGCGGCTCGCCGGTGCAGCGTGAAGAAGGCCATGGCCACGGCAACCTTATCGGCGCGCTGAACGCCCAAGGTCGAGGCGGCCAGCAGGAAGGCCAATGACCGCCACCTTCTTTGACCCGTGGCCGGCAAACCGATAACGGCGCAGCAGCTCGGCCTGGCCGAGGGATTGGCCGAGGCCAGCGACGCCGCGCTGTTCAAATGGCTGGTGGCGAGCTTTCTTTTCGGCAAGCCGATCCAGCAGTCCATTGCCGAACAGGCCTACCGCATCATCGTCGACCAGCATCAACGCGATACGCCGCAGAAGCTGGGCAGCGCCAGCAAGGCGGAGCTGGTGCGCATGCTCGGCGAGGCGCGCTATGTGCGCTACGACCTCTCCACTGCGGAACGCCTGCTCAAGTTGTGCCGTAAGCTTCAGGAGCAGTACGACGGCAAGCTCAGCGTGATGCACCGGCAGAGCAGCAGTCGCGCAGACTTCGAACGGCGCCTGATCGAGTTCGAGGGCATCGGCCCCAAGACAGTGGAGATATTCATGCGCGAGGCGGCTGAAGGGCTGTACTGAAGGCTCGGCTTCCCGGCCTGCCGGAACACGGTCATGGCCCCCTGCCACAATCCGTTTGGCGATACTCCGGCCCCCTATATCCGACTAGGAAGAGCAATGGACTGGCTTATCACCTATCAAACAGCAACAGGCCTGCAGAAGAAGGTCGTGGTGCGGGCAGTTGCCCTGCCCAACCACAAGGCCGTGGCACAGAAGATCGTCATGGATGCCTACGGCGACGAGCCGCCTCAGCCACTGGGCAATCTGTCGGCGATCGACTGGCTGGATCGATGTGGTCTGGAGATCGTGGATATCGACCTGCTGAAATCGCAAACGGCCGTCTGATCCCTCGGGGAGCGGTGATGGATACACCTGGCTTCCACGAGGAGCCCTCGATGGGGCAATCGTGCCAAGTGAGCCGAACCTGACAGGCTGGCTGATCGGTGAATGGCTGGCGGAGCGGTGCAGAGCTACGAAAAGGAATCCAACGCGGCCAGGGTAAAACCCGAAGCATCGATCACGCGGCGGTCGAGGGCGCTCTCGTCCGGTCGCCGTTCGACCTTGCGCACCCCTTCCACAGACATGCCCGCCGCGAGCAACGCCAGGTCCTCCGATATCCGTTTGCCGACGGAGGCCGGCTCCAGGCCCGCGAGCTGGTCGAGCCGCAATGCATCGATGGCAAAGCGCTCACCAGTGGCCTCATTCGCCAGGGAAAGTACGCTTCTGCCTTGTCCCTCTTCGCCCGCGCCTATCACTCGATAGCCAGGGATGCTTCCGGAAAGCTCATGTACCAGCATGGATGATCCTCGATCAGAGGAGGCCCTGAACGGGCCCCCCTTCGCGGTAATTGCGCCTATTGGCGACCACTACCACCTTGGTTGCTCTGACCACCTTTGCGGCCGGCTTCGGAGGCCTTTTCGCGGTCGTCGGCCATACTGCCGCCGCTGTTCTGACCGCCTTTTCTGCCGGCTTCCGAGGCCTTTTCCCGGTCATTGGCGAAATTGCCCTGATTTCCCTGACCGCCCTGGCGGCCTTGATTGCTTTGATTACCCTGGTTCTGGTTGCCTTGGCTGCCTTGGTTGCTTTGATTACCTTGGCTGCCTTGATTGCCTTGATTGCCTTGATTGTTGTTCATGTCGCTATCTCCGAATCGCAGGGCAAGGATTGCCCAGGCGCTTCAGTGGAGGGGAGCCAAGCGCTGGATGTTCCACCTATTTCCACGCCTCGCTTGGCGGTGGCAGACGAGTGGTAGAAGGCCTAATGCCAGTTACCGCTCCGATCAGAATTGCCGCACGAGCCGGCAACGCAAAACAGCGCAATAGCCCGATACTGGCGACATATGGCCTGGATTGATTTGCGGCTGCGCTGACCACACACGAGTATCTCTGAGCGCCGCTATTTCCGTGGGCTACCCAAGAAAGGCCCGGAAAGCGGAAATTCGCGATGGAAAATAACCGGAGATATTCATGGACGCTGCCACCAGCGTGGCGTACAACTTAAGAAACACTTCACGCTCCATACTCCCCGCCCAGTCACTAGATAACTCAGCTGGCGGCCACCTGGCCTACCTGCAGTCCTGCTGAAGACCTGACTAAGGATCGTGGTCACCCACAAGAGCTTCCACGCCAACGGCCGCTCTTTCACTTTGGCAGGCAGACCAATGAGCTCGCTGTATCGAGAGCGGTACGAGGTTCCCCTCGCACAGCTACAGGATTCAATTTTTCTGGACGTCATGTGCCACGGCGGCAAGATTCTGCTGGTCAATGTCGTCTTCAGAGAGGCCACCCAGGCGGTTTACTACCCGGCCCCCGATATTCAGATGCCATGCGACGATGCTGAAAAGGCCTGCCGAATCGCCCTGGGCCATTTCCGATCAAGGCCGTACAACCTCTATCCCCAGGAGCGCCGCAGCATCCTGCGGCGCTGCGTTCTCATACTCGACCCGAACGGTCCGCTGTATGACGGGGTGCTGTTCAAACACCATGAAGACTCTCGGGGCGGCAGAACCGCGAGGGGCCGTAGCCCTTCACTATCCTGAGAGTGGTCGGCGAGCAGACCGGCCGGGGCAGACACGACATGCTGCCGCCCTGCCAGTCTAGCGACGCGGTTACTACAGCCCTCATCGTGGAGAACCGGGATGATCAGCAAGAACACCATCTGCCTGTGGTACGACGGCACCGCGCTGGATGCCGCGACCTTCTACGCCGAGACCTTTCCGAACAGCTCGGTGGACGCCGTCCACCGCGCACCTGGCGACTACCCGGCGGGCAAGCAGGGCGATGTGCTAACCGTCAACTTCACGGTGCTGGGCATTCCCTGCCTCGGGCTTAACGGCGGGGCCGCTTTTCCGCAAACCGAGGCCTTCTCGTTTCAGGTTGCCACCGACGACCAGGCCGAGACGGACCGCCTGTGGAACGCGATCGTCGGCAACGGTGGGCAGGAAAGCGCATGCGGCTGGTGCAAAGACAAATGGGGACTGTCGTGGCAGATCACTCCGCGCGCCTTGACGGAAGCGATCACCAACCCGGACCGGGCAGCGGCTGCCCGCGCCTTCGCCGCGATGATGGACATGCAGAAGATCGACATCGCCGCCATCCAAGCGGCGCTGAAGGGTTGACCGGCGCCTGGGCGTAGCGCCGTGCGCTTGGCCGCCGACTGGTGATCGACAGTCGACGGACATAAACGCACGCCCCGGCGCGTCGCGGCTGCTAATCCGCCAGCGCCGCCAACACCTCACGTACCTGCTCAAGAGTAGCCGGCGTACAAGGCAGCATCGGCTCGCGCAGTTCATCGGCGATCATGCCTTGCGCAGCCAGGGCACCCTTGACCACGGCCGGATTGGGCTCGGCGAAGGCCTGCTGCATCCATGGCAACAAGCGATAGAAAGTGCGTCGCGCCGCCGCCAGCTCGCCCTGCTCCATCTGCCGCTGCATCAGCACATAAAGATCGGCGCGAATGTGCGCGGACGCGGATATGGCGCCGGCGCCACCCAGGCACAGAGTGCCGAAGATCTGCAGGTCCTCGCCTGCCAGCACCTGGACGTTGCCATCGGCAATCAGCGCCATGGTGGTTTCCGGATCGCCGCCACAATCCTTGATCGCCGCGATGCGCGGGTGGCGAACGATGCGCCGCAAGGTCTCGCGTTCGATGCGCACGCCGGTGCGGTAAGGAATGTCATACAGCACCAGCGGCACGCTAGCGGCGTCGGCAACGGTCTGGAAGAAGGCCTCCAGCCCTTGCTGCGACGGGCGCACGTAGTACGGCGCTGGCACCAGCAACCCGGCAGGCGCGCGCAGCTGGATCTGCTGCTGCAGGGCCAGCAGCTCGCGCAGGTTGTTGCCAGCCAGGCCCATGATCACCTGCTGCGGCGGTACCCACTGCAATACCGCATCGAGTACTGCAAGTTGTTCCTCCTGGCTCAGCGCCGCCGCCTCACCGGTGGAGCCGCAGATCACCAGGCCCGCGACGCCATCCTCCAGCAACTTGCTGACCAGGCCGTGAAGCGCGGCGAAATCGATCTCTCCGGAACGAAAGGGAGTGACCAGAGCCACCCAGATCCCACGAAAATCAGACATGCGAAAACTCCTTGTGGCTGACCGTAAAAGTCGCCGTCAGGAGGGAGCGGGAATCAAGCGTGCGGGAGGTTCGACCTGGCGCCTTGTGTCCTGTCAGCCCATCTGACGGGACAGCGCGCCCCGGTCAAATGAGCGACTGTTTCTTGGATTTATTGGCAACCACGACGCACGCGCAAGCCTGGGCGGAGAAGCCCGGCGATAGCAGCGAGTGGTCGAGGGTGGAGAACATGGAAGGTCCGTTACGCAAATCCTGATCCGGATAGTGCGCAGCGGCTGGCGTGGCTGTCAATCAGAGGCTCTGCTGAACGGCGCGAAATGCAGGGTCGCAACGAAGCCACTCTCTATATCCAAAACCGTCATCCAGAGCATCGAGGATCTAGAACGAGCGCTGCAGCAGATCAGCGCAGCAGTATGCGAGCCATCTGCAAGGGCAAGTTGTGCTCCTTCCAGTTTGCCCCAAGCTAGCTCGGCTGCGGCATGGATCCAAGACGCAGGCGCATCTCTGCACTGGCACTGGGCCCTGCTTGCACGGTGCACTGGTCCAGCGGGGTGGGATGGCCATCGCAGATGTCTGCCATGAGCTGGCGCACCGGCCGCCCGGTTGCTCGCTCGACAAGCTGCACACTTTCCCCTTCCTCGGCGTAATGGCGATTCCCCCAGGCCACAAAAGCCATCAGCACCACGCGGAAGTCTTCGCCCTTGGCAGTCGGCACATATTGATAGCGCAGAGGGCGCTGGCTGTAAGCCTGGCGTTCGAGCAGCCCCGCCTCCACCAGTGAATTCAGACGCCGGGTGAGCATGTTCGGAGCGATCTCCAGGCTGCGGGCAAACTCATCGAAGCGGCGCAAGCCCTGCAAAGCATCCCGCATGATCAGGATGCTCCACCACTCACCAACCCGTTCCAGGCTGCGCGCGATGGGGCATTCGGCGTTGGCGAGAGTCTTGCGCTGCATGGCTGATCCTTTCCGGGGGTTAATGAATGTTCGCTCGGCATGTTACTTTCATCATGATAGTAACGTCCATACACCGCTATCCATCAAGAAGCAGAAGGAGTTGGGCCAGCATGAGCAAACGTATCGTCATTACCGGAATGGGCGCGGTCAGCCCTCTCGGCTGCGGAGTCGAACCGATTTGGAAACGCCTTCTGGCTGGTCAGTCGGGGATCCGCCAGCTGCCGCCTGAGCTGGTAGGTGACCTGCCCATCACCATTGGCGGCCAGGTACCGGATCGCCTCCAGGATCCAGAAGCCGGATTCGATCCGGATCAACTGCTGGCGGCCAAAGAGCAGCGCAAGATGGACCGCTTCATTCTCTTCGCCCTGGCTGCCGCCCAAGAGGCGTTGACCCAGGCCGGCTGGAATCCGAGCACGCCTGAAGAGCAGGAGCGCACGGCAACCATCATCGCCTCTGGCGTCGGCGGATTTCATGCGATCGCCGAGGCCGTGCGGACTACCGACAGCAAGGGACCGCGGCGCTTGTCGCCCTTTACCATTCCGTCCTTCCTGAGCAACATGGCTGCCGGGCATGTCTCCATCTCCCATGGTTTCAAAGGCCCGTTGGGCACGCCGGTTACGGCATGCGCGGCCGGAGTCCAGGCTATTGGCGATGCCGCGCGGATGATTCGCGCAGGAGAGATTGACGTTGCGGTGTGTGGTGGCGCCGAGGCAACCATTCACCGCGTCAGCCTGGCGGGATTCGCCGCGGCGCGAGCGCTTTCGAGCAACTACAACGACACCCCGGAGCGCGCCTCCCGCCCCTTCGATGAGGGGCGCGATGGCTTCGTCATGGGTGAAGGCGCGGGTCTCCTGGTCATCGAAGAGCTTCAGCATGCTCTGTCGCGTGGTGCCACGCCGATCGCCGAACTGGTGGGCTACGGCACCAGTGCCGACGCCTATCACATGACGGCAGGCCCGGAGGACGGAGACGGCGCCCGCCGGGCAATGCAGCAAGCGCTGCGCCAAGCAGGCGTCGAAGCCTCCCAGGTCCAGCACCTCAATGCCCACGCCACCTCGACTCAAGTAGGCGACAAGGGTGAGTTGGCAGCGATCAAAAGCGTGTTTGGCAACGGCAGCAGCGTCGCCATCAGCTCGACGAAATCGGCCACGGGACACCTCCTGGGCGCCGCCGGCGGTATCGAGGCCATCTTCACGATCCTCGCACTGCGCGACCAGATCGTTCCCGCCACGCTGAATCTGGAGATTCCCGATGTAGCGGCCGAAGGCTTGAATCTGGTCAGCGGCGCCGCCCGGCATCTGCCTCTGGAATACGCGCTATCCAACGGCTTTGGCTTCGGCGGGGTGAACGCGAGCGTTCTGTTCCGGAGATGGAGTTGAGGCTATCCATGGGGGGGAAATCGCGAGACGCCCCAGGGAGGTCTCGCGACTTTGCCATTGCAGTTATCGCAGTGCCTCTGGCATGCAGTCTGTTACCAGCAGACGGGCAGAAACCTCTTGATCGCCGCAATCAGCCGATAGAGCCTGAGGCAACTTGACCAAGGAGCGGCTCACTCATGCAGGCACATTCGATAGAAGCATTGTCACCTGTCGATTTCGATGAATTCATCACCTATCTCGATGACCATCTGCGCGAGAACGGCTCGCCGGATGTTGGATATTTCCAGCCGCTCTCCCGCAGCGCTGCCTCCTTCCCTGAGGAACGGAAAGTTGCATTCCGTGCCGGGCTGGAGATTGCGGTGGGCGAGCCGGGCTGGCGTCGGGCATGGGTCGCACGGGGAGCGGAGCAGCAGATCCTCGGGCACATAGATCTCCGAGGCCACGCCGAGCGCTATGCGGCACATCGCTGCCTGCTCGGCATGGGAGTCCACCGCGACCTCCGACGCCAAGGCCTGGGAGCAGCCCTGATCGAACATGCGCGGGTTTGGGCTGCATCCTCGGAGCTGGAATGGCTTGATCTACAGGTACTCAGCAACAACCAGGCCGCTCTCGCCCTCTACGAACAGGCCGGATTCGTTCGGGTGGGTGAAGTGCCGCACATGTTCAAGATCGATGGGCACGCTTTCTCGTACACGACGATGACAAGGCCCTGTTCGAGTCAGTAGTGGCGCTGGTGGCGACCAATGTTCTGGCCGATAGCAGGCTGTCGTAGACCCGTCCTCCCGGCATAATCTGGGGTCACGCTGGCTCAGGAACATGCGCGGGATAAGCCAGCTCGACAAGCCGTTCCGATTCCGCCCAGAGCCTCGCAGCATCAGCCGTATTCAGCGCTCTTGGTGGAATGAAAGCCGGGGTTGGAAAACCGCGAGTTTCGCTGAGCCCATTCGGACCGTAGTAACCGCCGCGCAGGGCATAGGGCGCCGTGGCGGCGAACAGAGTGGGCAGCGCTCCCTGCGCCGCGGGCTGGAACAGGAACCACAAATAGCGGCGGAGCATCCCCGGTACGCTGCGGGCCCCCATGCCGTTGACTATCAGTTCGGTACGTGCGATGCCCGGGTGGGAGGCGATGCTCTGGATGCCCCAACCCCCCGCATTGCTGCGACGCTGCAGCTCGAGCGCGAACATGAGGCAGGCCAGTTTGGATTGGCTGTAAGCCACCATTGGTTTGTAGTCGCGCTCCGACTGCAGGTTGTCAAAGTCGATGGCACCGCTTCGCGCCGCCACGCTCGACAGGCTCACCACACGCGGGCTCGCGCCGCTGCGCAGCAAGGGCAGGAGCCGAGCTGTCAGAGCGAAGTGCCCCAGGTAGTTGGTACCGAGCTGCAACTCAAAGCCATCGGAGGTTTCCCGGCGCATTGGCGGCGTCATGACCGCTGCGTTATTGACCAGCAGTTCCAGACTGTCCAGCGAGTAGCGCAAGCGCTCGCCCAGGGCCTCGATCGACTCCAGACACGCCAGGTTGACCGCCTCGAAACGAACGTCTGCGGCCGGAACCTCCCGGCGAATCTGCTCGACGGCTGCAGCGCCTTTCAAGGGATTTCGCCCCGCGACAATGACCTGGGCACCGGCCCGGGCCAGCGCCAGTGACACCTGGAAGCCGATACCACCGGTTCCGGTCACCACGGCCGTTCGGCCGCCCTGGAAGGGAATGTCAGAAGCTTTCCAACTGGCCATGATCTTTTCCTCAGGCATCGGGGCGTGACCAGGTCTGCTGAAGCGACTGCCTTTTCCCCCTTCCCAGCGACAACCGTGCCGCGGCGATGGCGTTATCGAGAGACGATCGCAGCAGGCTGGAAAACTTTGGCCGCTCGGGCGTTGCGCGAACTGCCCGCTCCACAGGGTCCATCGTCGGCAGAATACGGGGGAATGCCGCGCCACGCAGCGCGCCTCCGGGCAGCGAGGCGTGCTCGAAATGAATGGGCATGCGCTTGGCTGAAGGCGCATAGACAACGTCGTCGCCTGTCCAGCGCAAGGCCAGGGCACGCCGGCGGCGGGTTCTCGACTGATTGCCGTAGGAGCCGTGCAGCGTCAGCGGGTGGAACATCAGGATGTCGCCCGGCTCCATGTCCCAGTCGAGCAGCTCATAGCGCTCGGGATGGGCATTGATGTCCGGAACGTCATCCATCTTGTCATCGATGATCGCCGCCACGTAATCCGGCGAGATCGCCTTGAAGCGCTGCGGCCACTTGTGCGAGCCCTTCACGTACAACAGCCCGCTGTTCTCCCGGTTGACCGGATCGCAGGGAATCCAGAACGAGCAGATTTGCTCGCCACGAATCGGCCAGAAGCTGAGGTCCTGATGCCATGGCGTGGGGGCATCCGTACCGGGCTCCTTGACGAACATCTGGTCGTAGAAGAAGCGGACCTCCTGGGAGCCCATCAACTGCTGGGCCCAGCGGGCAAAGGGGCCGTAGTAGATCAGGTCGCGCAGCACATCGATGCGCTTCCAGAGGAAGATATCCATCTGGTAGCCCTCCACCTTGCGCGACATGAATCGCCCCACCATGGATGCATTGCTCCGCGCCGCCTCCAGGCCGCTTTCGATCATCGCCATCCAGTTCGGGTCAATCGCCCCCTTGATCATCACCACGCCATCGTCGCGGTAGCGCTGGATCTCCTCGGCGGTCAGAACTCGTACGGGGTATGCGGGATAGGACATGGTTAAACTCCCTCGGCACAGCGTGCTCGGCTTGTTATTGGAATAGGGAAATCGTGGCAAACTCAATATTGAGAGATTACTCAATTTTGAATAATCTGCCACAAACGAACCGCACCCTCAATAACGACAAGAGACCGACATGCACAACGACAACACCACGCTGCCTGCGACAGTGGACATACTGATCATCGGTTACGGCCCGGTTGGCGCCACGCTGGCCGCCCTGCTCGGCCGCTACGGCGTCCATGCCCTGGCGGTGGACAAAGTTCATGAGGTGTTGCTGATGCCCCGCGCGATCGCCCTCGACAACGAGGCGCTGCGCATCCTCCAGCTGGCGGGGCTGGCCGAGGACGCGTTCGACAAGATCGTCATACCCGAGGTCCGCATGCACTGCCCGATGGTTGGCCAGTTCGGTCGCGCCAATACCAGCGGCAGTCTGGACGGCCACCCGAAGTTGGTGACCTTCTATCAACCGGACCTGGAACACTCGATGCGCGCCCAGTCCCGTCGCTTCTCCACTGTTCAGCACCTGGGTGGCTTCGAGCTGGTGGACCTGATCCAGGATGACACCGGCGTACTGGCCATCCTGCGTGGTGAAGATGGCAGCCAGCAGCAGGTCCGTTCGCACTACCTGGTAGGCGCCGATGGCGCCAGCTCGAAAGTGCGCAGCCTGATCGGCCAGGACTTCCAGGGCACCAGCTATAGCGAGGACTGGCTGATCGTCGATGCCGCCGAGCGCGAACAACAGGCCATCGACCACGTGGAGTTCATCTGCGATCACCGCCGCCCTACCCCGCACATGCCGGCACCGGGCGGACGAGAGCGTTGGGAATTCATGCTTCGGGCCGGCGAAACCCGGGAGCAGATGGAGAACGATGAACACATCGCCACGCTGCTGCAGCCCTGGATAGCCGCGGACCAGCTGAAGATCGAGCGCAAGGCGGTCTATCGATTCCACGCGCGTTGCTGCGAGCGCTTCCAGAGCGGCCGGGTGTTCCTCATCGGCGACGCGGCGCACATTACCCCGCCCTTCGTCGGCCAGGGGCTGGTGGCCGGCCTGCGCGATGCCGCCAACCTGGCCTGGAAACTCGCCTGGGTCGTGAATGGCCGCGCCAGCTCGAAGATTCTCGACAGCTACGACCAGGAGCGCCGCCCTCACGCCCGCGAAATGATCGCACTGGCGAAACTGATGGGCAGCATGGTGATGCCCAAGAACGCTCCCTTGGCTTTTCTGGGGCACGGGCTGATGCGGTCGCTGCGGTTGGTCCCTTACCTGAGATCCCTGTTCGAGGAACTGGAGATCAAGCCAAAGAACAACTTCAAGCATGGCCTGTTCATGCCAGTAGTCCGTGGTCGCCGGCTGCGTCGTGGTGGGCTGTTCCCGCAAGGGCTGGTACGTACGCAGGATGGCAGCATCAGCCTCAGCGACGACAGCCTCGGTGACAACCTGACCCTGGTCGGCTTCGGCGTCGACCCTTGCGCCCAACTGGACGAGGAAATTCGCCGCTGCTGGGAGGGTTGCGGCGGCCGCTACCTGCAGGTCGGGCTGCAGGGGCAGAAGAGCCGTGCCGCTGCCACTACCCCCTTTATCGAGGATCTCAACCACGCCCTGCTCGGCAAGGCACCGGCAGGCTCACTCGCCGTGGTGCGCCCCGATCGCATCGTCATGCATGAAGGTTCGCACGCCCAGGCCGGCAAGCTGATCCGGGAAAGCCTGGCGCTGCTCGGCTATTGAGTCGGCCTGCCCCAATGCGGACGCTTCCACTATCATCGGGCCTACTTCCTCCAGCGAGTGGCCCAATGAGCAACACAGCCCAACCCGACGCCCCTCTGACCCGCGGCCATAAAAAGCGCGAGCGCACGCGTCAGAGCCTGATCGAGGCCGCGCTGCGCCTGCTGGCGCGCAAGGAAGTCGGCGAGGTCGCCTTGCTGGAGGTAGCCAGCGAGGCGGAGGTGGCCAGCGGCACCATCTACAACTATTTCCGCACCCGCGACGAAGTCATCGAGGCGGTCGGCATCGCGCTGGCCGACAAATTCTCCGAGACTATTTCGGCCCTCAGCATCGGCGTGAACAGTGGCGCCCTTCGCCTGGCGATTGGCGTGCGCATGTTCATTCGCCGCGCGGCGGCAGATCCGACCTGGGCCAGCGCGGTCATTCGCGTGGTGCATTTCGATCAGGCGATTCGCTCGAAGATTGCCAACTACGTGCTGGTCGATCTGCGTGCTGGTGCGGAGGAAGGCGTCTTTTCCTACCTCGACGAAAATATTGCTCGGGATCTGGTGGTGTCCTGCGTGGTTGGCGGGATGCGCGCCGTCATAGAGGGGCGCGGCATCCAGGAACACGACAGCCAGGTCGCGGAGATGGTGCTAAAGGCTCTCGGCGCCACCCCTGCCCGCGCGCGCAAGCTTGCCCACCAGCCGCTGCCAGGCTGAGCAAAGCGACCGAGCACACTCCTCTTTGCGCCAGTTGGCGCGCCCTCACCGCAGGCTCAGTAGAGCAAGCTGTTTGCAGCGACTGTCATTTTGCTCGTCCAGACCTGGACAGGCCCTGCAGCCTTTGGGGCATTGCTGCCTGCAAACCTTGGCAATCGCGCCGCCCGCCTTGCACTCGCACCCCGCATACGCCTGCGCATGCTTGAGCGCCGTCAAAATGCTCATCATCAGATAAAAACAAAATCAATTGACCAGATTTGAACATTACTGTTCAATTAACTCATGTCGAATCTGGAGGTATTCCGTTGACCCGTCTCAATCAAGCTCAGCGCCGTATTCACCAGGCAGCCCTGCGCCTCTTTGCCGAGAGGGGGGTCATGCAGCTGAATATCAGTGACCTTGCCGAGGAGGCGGGAGTGGCGCGCGGCACCATCTACAACAACGTGGAGACGATGGAGCAACTCTTCGAGCAGGTGGCCAGCCAACTGAGTAGCGAGATGCATCAGCGCATCGCGCTCAGCTTTGCCGGTGTCGAGGACCCGGCCGAGCGCCTCTCCAAGGGCGTACGCCTGTTCATCCGGCGAGCCCACGACGAGCCCCACTGGGGAGCGTTCCTCAACCGCTTTGCGCTGAGCGACGCCTCGATGCGCGAGATGCTCTACAGCCAGGCCACCATCGACCTGCTCCAGGGGATGAAGACCGGTCGCTACCAGATTCGTCAGGAGACGTTGGCCAGTGTGATCTCGCTGATTGCCGGCGCCACGCTTGGGGCGATTTTCATGGTGCGCGAGGGAATAAGAACCTGGCGCGACGCGGGCACCGAAGCCGTTGAGCTGCTGCTTCGCGCTCTGGGTGTTCCCGCCGAGGAGGCGTTGCGGTTGGCCAGGCTCGATCTGCCGCCCCTACCCGCTGTGGACTGACTGTTTATCCGGTTTCTAGCGACCCCGTCATTCGAGGTCGAAGGCGAAGCCTTGCCTGAAAAAAGTGCGGAGAACAACAATGACAATACCAAGCATGCAACCCCCGCTGGTGACGCCTCAGCCCGCCAGGCATCCCCAGCCCACGGTGAAGGCCACGGCACTTGCCCACCTGATCTTCGAGCGCCCGGACCTGGATCTGGCCGAGCGTTTTCTCGTCGACTTCGGCCTGCGCGTGGCCCGCCGCGATGCCGACAATCTCTATATGCGCGGCACTGGCAGCGCCGCCTACTGCTACCAGGTCCGTCGTGCCGAGAAGACACGCTTCGTTGGCCTCGGTCTCGCCCTCGCCTGCCGGGCGGATCTGGAAACCATCGCGCGCCTGCCGGGCGCCTCTGCCATCCAGCCCAATCAGGCCCCGGGTGGCGGCGAAAAGGTATGCCTGACCGACCCCTCCGGGTTCGTCGTCGAGGTGGTGTTCGGTCAGGCTCCTGCCGAAGTCATTCCACATCGGCCCGCACTGCCGCTCAACCAGGTCGACAGCCATGCCCGTATCAACGGCACTCAGCGCCCTCCCATCACTCCACCGGAAGTGATCCGGCTGGGTCACGTGGTGCTGGAAGTGGCCGACTTCCAGGCCACGTGCGCCTGGTACACCCGGCACTTCGGCCTGATCCCCAGCGATGTCCAGGTACTGCCCGACGGCTCGCCCGCCGTCGCCTTCATGCGCCTGGATCTGGGCAACGAGCCGGCCGACCACCACACGCTGGCCATGGCCCAGGGATTCATGGCGACCTACAGCCACAGCGCCTACGAAGTGGTGGATGCCGATGCCGTCGGAGTCGGCCAGCGCATCCTGCAGGAACGTGGCTGGAAGCACGCCTGGGGTATCGGCCGGCACATTCTCGGTAGCCAGATCTTCGACTACTGGCAGGACCCCTGGGGCGACAAGCACGAGCACTACTGCGACGGCGATCTGTTCACCAGCGAGCGCCCCACCGGACTGCACAGCGTAAGCCCCGAAGCCATGGCCCAGTGGGGCCAACGCATGCCGAAGAGTTTCACCAAGCCGGTACTCAACCTCACCAATCTGCGGCTGCTGCTGCGCAACCTGCGGCGCAGCCCCGACCTGACCTGGCGAAAGCTGGTGATGCTGGCACGGCTTTTCGGATAGCCCGCGCCATGAAGATCTGGAGTCGCCGCGCAACGCTCAAGGCCGGGTTGACCCTGGCAGGCGGAGCCTTGCTGCCGACTTCGACGAGCAGTTTTACAGAACAACAACACCCAGCCTCCGTGCCACCACCCTCCTCTTCGGGAGCCATCGTCATGCCCGTTCATGTAGTCCGCTTTGAACACCAGAACCAGGTCCAGTGGGGCGTCATCCGCCAGGACCGCATATCGATCATCCCCGGAGAGTTCGCCACTACCGGCGAGCTGATACGGCAGACCCGCATCAGCGAGCTGGCCGAGCTGCGCGGTGATGAGCTGAGCCTGGATGCCGTCACCCTGCTGTCGCCGGTGACGCAGAACCAGCAGTTCGTGTGTCAGGGCGCCAACTACCGGCAGCACATGATCGAGTCGGGGATGGACCCCGACGCGAAGAACTTCAACATGATCTTCACCAAGGCCTCCAGCTGCATCGTCCCGGCGAACAGCCCGCTGATCAAACCGCGCGTGGTGCGCTTCCTGGATTACGAGATCGAGCTCGGCCTGGTGCTCAAGCGCGAAATCACGGACCAGGTGCAGGTCACGGACGCCAACCTGCACGAGTTCGTGGCCGGATTGGTGATCGTCAACGACTACTCGGCGCGGGATATCCAGATTCCGCAGATGCAGTTCTACAAGGGCAAGAGCTTCCGCACCTTCGGCCCGGTCGGGCCCCATCTGTGCCTGCTGGAAGCCAAGGACATGGGCTATCTCAAGCGCCTGCAGCTGCACTTGACCGTCAACCAGCAGACGCGCCAGAACGACAATACCGCCAACCTGGTGTATGGGCCCGCGGAAACCCTCACCGAGCTCTCCGGCGTGCATGACTTTGCCGCCGGCGACCTCATCGCCACCGGCACGCCGGCGGGCTGCGCCCTGACCATCCCGTCGCCTGCCAAGCAGCGCATCGGCGCCCTGCTGCCAGAGTCGGTGAAATGGAAGGTGTTCATGAAAGCCCAGGAGGGCCGCAGCAGCCACTACCTGAAGGTAGGCGACGTGGTGGAAGCGTCCATCCGCAGCGCCGATGGCGCCATCGACCTCGGCGTACAGCGCAATGTCGTGGTGGAGCAAGCCTGATGGCCGTTCGTTCCCTGCACGATATTCACGTCCTCGAAACCCCGCCCCTGGCGCAACGGGGCCTGGCCTCGAGCACCTACGAAGCCTTGCGGCGCTGCGCCGCGGAGTATGCCAACGCGCCAGCGCTGAGTTTCTTCCTGCACAGCAAGGACTATCCGAACACCCATGAGTGGAGCTATGCAGAGCTGTTCGCGGATATCACCCGGGCGGCCAACGCGTTCCATGACCTGGGCATCGGCCCCAAGGATGTGATCGCCTTCCTGCTGCCAAACCTGCCGGAAACCCACTTCACCATCTGGGGAGGTGAAGCTGCCGGCATCGTCATGGCGGTCAACCCCATGCTGGAAGCCTCGCAGATCGGCGACCTGCTTCGCGCGGCCGGCGCCAAGGTAGTGGTGACGCTGGCCCCCACTCCGGGAGCGGACCTGTGGGACAAGCTCTCCAGCGAGCTGGAACGCCTGCCCTGCGTGCAGGACATCGTATGGGTGGGCATGACGCCCTATGTGGGCGTGCTGCCCGGACTCGCCTTGCGCTGGATGGCTGCACGGGAGAAATCACGCCACCCGGGACGGCGCATTCACAACCTGCGCGCCCTGATGCGCCGGCAGCCCCAGGACCGCCTCAAAAGCGGCAGGCAGATTCGCTCCGATGAGCATTCATCGTACTTCTGCACGGGAGGTACCACCGGCCTGCCGAAGATCGCCATCCGCACCCACGGCTCGGAGGTATTCAATGCCTGGTCCATGGATGCCGCCACCCAGCCGAGAGCTTCCGGCCAGGTGATCTTCTGTGGCCTGCCCCTGTTCCATGTCAACGGTCAGCTGGTGACCGGACTCATGCCCTGGACCCATGGTGACCGGGTGATCATCGGCACGCCCCAGGGTTACCGTGGCGAAGGGGTCATCGCCAATTTCTGGGGCATGGTTCAGCACTTCCGGATCACCTCCTTCTCCGGTGTGCCGACCGTCTACTCTGCGCTGCTGCAGCATCCGGTAAACGGCTTCGATCTCTCCAGCCTGCAGTACGCGCTGTGTGGCGCGGCACCCATGCCCGTCGAACTGTTCCGCGAGTTCGAACGTCGCGTCGGGGTGCGCATTCTCGAAGGCTATGGGCTGACTGAAGGTGCCTGCGTCTCCTCCAGCAACCCGCCGGAAGGCGAACGACGCGTCGGCTCCATCGGCCTGCGCCTGGCCTACCAGGACATGCGCGCGGTGATACTCGACGACGCGGGGAGCTACCTGCGCGATGCCGCCGTGGATGAGGTCGGCGTCATTGCCATCCATGGCCCGAACGTGTTCGCCGGTTATTTGGACAGCAACCACAACAAGGGGGTCTGGATCGAGATCGAGCACCGGCGCTGGCTCAATACCGGTGATCTGGGCCGCCAGGATGCCGAAGGCTATTTCTGGCTGACGGGCCGCAAGAAGGAGCTGATCATCCGTGGTGGCCACAACATCGATCCCAAACAGATCGAGGAGGCCCTGCAGGCGCACGCTGCCGTCGCGCTGGTGGCCGCCGTCGGCAGCCCCGATGCCCATGCGGGGGAAGTACCCGTTGCCTACGTTCAGCTCGCTGCCGGGCAGAGCACCAGCAGCGCCGAGCTGATGGCTTTCGCCAGCGCCAAGATCCCTGAGCGCGCGGCGGTTCCCAAACGCATCGAAATTCTCGACACCCTGCCAGTCACACCGGTCGGGAAGATTTTCAAACCCGCCCTGCAGCAACGCGAGATCGCCCTGGTCATTCGCCACGAGGCCGAGGCACTCGGCATTTCCGAGCTCGGCGTCGAGGTGGTTCAGGACGCCAAACGCGGCCTGGTCGCCCAGATATCCGTCGCGCCCGAACAAGCGGCACTGGCCCAGGCGCTGGGCCGTTACAGCTTCCCCATCGAATGGCACAGCAAGTCCGGGAGGTCATCCATTGCCCCACCACCCTCTGCCCAGCTGACCAGCTGATCTAGCTCGTAGACACCGATGGCCGTCGCTCTGCCACGGCCAATGGGCCCGGCTGTGCCCGAAAAACGGCCAGAACGACTTCGCCACAACAATAACAAGAGGTAGTGAACTCCATGACTCGCATACAACCGCCATGGCGGCTGGCTCAGCTCGCCACCGCCATCACCGTTGCCACGCTCACCAGCACCGCCGCGTCGGCCGTGACCTTCCAGATTGGCGAGGTCGAAGGTCAGCTCGACTCCAACCTCGCCATCGGCGCCAGCTGGGCATTGCGCAACCCCGACCCGGATCTCCTGCACGACCCGGCCTCGGATGACGGCCGGCGCAACTTCAAGAAGGGCGAAACCTTCTCCAAGGTGTTCAAGGGCATCCACGACCTGGAGCTGAAATACGGCGAGACCGGCGTGTTCCTCAGGGGCAAGTACTGGTACGACTTCGAGCTCAAGGACGAAAGCCGGCTCTTCAGCGACATCGACGAGCACAACCGCAAGGAAGCGGCACGCTCCTCGGGGGCGCAGCTACTGGATGCCTTCGTCTACCACAACTACCTGATCGGCGATCTGCCCGGCACGACGCGTGTGGGCAAACAGGTGGTGAGCTGGGGCGAAAGCACCTTCATCCAGGGCGGCATCAACACCATCAACCCGGTCGATGCATCGGCCTTCCGCAGGCCCGGCGCCGAGATCAAGGAAGGACTGATCCCCGTCAACATGCTGTACCTCTCGCAGAACCTGACCGAGGAGGTTTCCGTCGAGGGCTTCTACCAGCTGGAATGGGATCAGACCGTCATCGACAACTGCGGCACCTTCTTCTCGCCAACCGACGCTCTGGCTGACGGGTGTTCGGGGCTCTACGCCCCATCGGGCGCCGAGATCCCTCGGATAGGTGATCGCGATGCACGCGATGAAGGCCAGTGGGGTGCCGCCCTGCGCTGGTTCGCGCCCGAACTGGACAGCGAATTCGCCGCCTACTTCATCAACTATCACAGCCGCATGGCTTACTTCAGTACCGTCGGTGCGACCACGGTCGGTGACCTGGGCAGCACCAAGTACTTTGTCGAATACCCCGAAGACATCCGGCTCTACGGACTGAGCGCCAGCACCATGCTGCCGACCGGCACAACGCTCGCCGGCGAGATCAGCTACCGGCCGAACATGCCGGTTCAGATCAGCCCCGTAGATCTCGTACTCGCCACGGCTGGTGTCCCTGCGCTCTCACCGGTGCTTTCTTCCGGCGCGGTGCAGTTCGGCAGTGGCATGGACATTACCGGCTATCGGCGCAAGGAAGTGACTCAGGCGCAGATGACCGCTACCCACTTCTTCGATCAGGTGATGGGGGCCGATCGCCTGACGCTGGTCGGCGAGGTCGGTGTGGTGCATATCGGCGGCCCGGAGGGCCAAGGCGACCTGAGATATGGCCGCGCCACTGCGTTCGGCCAAGGAGAGCTATATCCAGACAACAGCCAGTGCAGGGGGCTGACCAACGCCTCGACACCGAACAACTGCACGGACGACGGATTCGCCACCAGCACCTCCTGGGGCTACCGCGTGCGCGCCATCTGGGAGTACAGCAACCTGATTCCCGGTGTGGACCTGCGCCCCAGCCTCGCCTGGTCCCACGATGTCGGCGGCTATGGCACCGAGCCCGGCTTCAACGAAGGCTCCAAGGCCATCAGCCTGGGCATCGATGCCAGCGTCCTCAGCACCTACAGCGCCAACCTCTCCTACACCGACTTCTTCGGCGGTGACTACAACACCAACATCGATCGTGACTTCGTCGCCCTGAGCTTCGGCGTTGCCTTCTGAACGAGTGATCACAATGAAAATAAAATCCCTGATCCTTGCGACTACCTCTCTTTCCCTCGCCATTCACTGCACGGCCCAGGCCGCCGTGCCTGCCAGTGAGGCGGCCAAACTCGGCGATACGCTGACCCCGATTGGCGCCGAGAAAGCCGGCAATGCCGATGGCAGCATCCCCGCCTGGACAGGCGGCCTCGACAAGGCAGCGGCCAGCGTCGACTCCGCAAGCGGAAGGCCGGCCAATCCATTCGCCGATGAGCAACCGCTATTCACCATTACTGCCGAGAACCAGGAGCAGTACGCCGACAAGCTCAGCGAGGGGCAGCGCGCCATGTTCAAGCGCTATCCCCAGAGCTATCGCCTGCGGGTCTTTCCCACCCATCGCAGCGTAACGGTGCCCGAGCAAGTGCAAAAAGCCGCGGCGCGCAATGCGCTCAGTACCACGCTGATCTCGAACGGGGACGGCCTGAAGGACTTCGAGACAGCCATACCCTTCCCGATTCCCCAGAGCGCCATCGAGGTGATGTGGAATCACCTCACCCGCTACCGCGGGGGTAGCGCCCGCAGAAGCTATGTGCAAGCCACACCCACGGCGAGCGGCACTTATACAGCTGTTCACTTCAAGCAGCAGTTCGCGTACCGGGACCAGTTGAACGACTTCAACCCGGCGGACCCGGGCAACGTGCTGTTCTATTACCGGGAGCTGATCACCGCTCCCGCACGCCTGGCGGGTGACGTGGTGCTGGTCCACGAGACCCTCGACCAGGTCAAGGAACCGCGCAAGGCCTGGATCTACAACTCGGGCCAACGCCGCGTGCGCCGCGCCCCGCAGATTTCCTATGACGGCCCCTTCCCGGCCTCGGAAGGCCAGCGCACCTCGGACAACCTCGACATGTTCAACGGGGCACTGGATCGCTATGAGTGGAAGCTGCTGGGCAAGCAGGAGCTCTACATTCCCTACAACAACTACCAGCTCGAATCAGCCGAGCTGAAGTACTCCGACATCGTGAAGCCCGGCCATATCAACGCCGACCTTCCACGCTACGAGCTCCATCGGGTGTGGAAGGTTGAAGGAACGCTCAAGGCAGACGCCCGGCACATCTACGCCAAGCGGGTCGCATATATCGACGAGGACAGCTGGCAGATAGTCCTGCTCGACCATTACGACGCACGCGGCACCCTGTGGCGAGTTGCCGAAGGCTTCATGACGCCTCTCTATGACAAGCAGATCCCCATGCTGGGCGTGGAGGCGCTGTACGACCTCATCAACGGCCGATACATCGTCTCGGGGATGCGCAATGAGGAAAAGGACCCTCTCGAATTCGGCTTCAAGGTCTCGTCAGCCGAGTACACCCCAACCGCTTTGCGCAACGCCGGTGTTCGCTGACAAGCACGCCGCCATCAGTTGTTTCCACTCGGGACCGACGATCCTACTCCCGTTGATCGCCGAGAACTTTTGCCGCTCCTTCGGGGGCGGCCTTTTTTTGACCTCGTAGCCTACGAAAGCTGGCGACTCAGCCCGCTCGCCAATCAAGTTGCGCTACACCATCAGACGAGGCCATGGCCATGCCGAGTATTCGTAGCCATCTGCTCAAGGTGCTTCTCAAGCGTGAGATTCGTAAAACCTCCCACCTCCCCTTTTCGCAATGCCGCACGCTCATGGATCGCCAGGTCAGGCTGTTCAAGAACGCCAGTGGTGTATCGCAGAGTGCCGTGAAAGTCGGTGAGCGTGATGCGCAGTGGCTGGTCCCCGAACGAGCTGTTGCGGATGCCGCAGTGCTGTACCTGCACGGCGGTGCATATGTCTCGGGCTCCCTGAGGTCGCACAGGGCTCTGGCGAGCCACATCGCCAGGGCGAGCCAGGTTCGCGTGCTGCTTCTCGACTATCGACTGGCACCCGAACATCCGTTCCCTGCTGCGCTGGACGATGCCGTTGCCGCTTTCGCATGGCTGCAGAGCGAGCTGGGGCTGCAACCCGACCGTATCGTCATCGCCGGAGACTCGGCTGGCGGTGGGCTATCGCTGGCGACAGCGCTGCGCATCCGGAACAGCGGTCAGCCTCTTCCCCGAGCCCTTGTGGCACTGAGTCCCTGGACCGATCTGACATGCAGCGGTAAGTCGTTCGAACGGCTAAGCCACAAGGACCCCTTCTTCCCCACAGCCGATCGCCTGCAACAGGCAGCACTGGCCTATGCGCGCCAGATCCCGCTGAACCATCCGGAAGTCTCGCCCCGGTTCGCAGACCTTCGCGGGCTTCCGGACCTCTACATTCAAGTCGGATCTGACGAAGTACTGCTGAGTGACTCTGTAGATCTCGCCAATCAGGCGACCAAGGTCGGAGTCAAAGTCAGGCTCGAGGAATGGCCGGGCATGTGGCACGTCTGGCAGGCGTTCTGCGACTGGATGCCGGAGTCGCGAGACGCCATAAGCCGGATTGGCCAGTACATAAACGCTGCGCTTAGGCGCGATGCGTCGTAGACCAGTAGAGGCAGCAGCTGGCACACGCAGATCGCATCAAAGGATCCTGTGCGCCAGCTCGCCAGCGCCCTCGATGGACAACTGCAGAGTGTCGCCCCTCTCCAGCAAGCGGCCATTCTCGATTCCGCACCCACCGGGCAGCGTGCCGGTGCCGATCAGTTCCCCGGGATAGAGCGGCTCGGAACTGGACAGGAATGCCAGCAGATCTCCCAGCGAATAGCGCATGTCTGCGGTGGAGGTTTCCGAAACCAGCTCGCCGTTCAGGTGCACGGTCGCGGTAAGTGAGCCTATCCGCGGAAGCACCTCTTCCGCGGTTGTCAGGGTCTGCGACATGGAGGACAGGAAGTGTTTGCACTTCTGCGGGCCAAAGCCGGAACGCATCTCCGCGCGCTGAATATCCCGTGCGGAAAAGTCATTCAGGACGACGAAACCGCCAATGGCATCCAGGGCCTCATCGGGCGTGGCGTTGAACAGCGGCTTTGCCAGCACGATGCCAAGCTCGAGTTCGTAATCGAATGCCTGGGTGTGGCTCGGATACTTCACGGGCGTGTCACCAGGAACGATCGTCAGGTGATTGCTGAAGTAATAGATCGGCTGGCGCTTCCAGAGCGCCGGAGGGCGAAACGCCGGAAAAGGTGATTGGCTCAGGTGCTCATAAAGCTGGGTGATTCTGAAGGTCGCAGGCATGAAGCGCCTTGCGAATCCACGTGACGCCTGGATCCAGTGCTGCTCGAACAGCATGCAGTCACGGAACGAGCGCGGCTGGAAAGGCAGCACTGCCCCTCCTTCGCCTGGAGCTGCTGGAGCGAGCTCTCGCAGCCATTGAGGAATCACTGCCTCGGGAGCTCCCGCCACAATTTCAAGCCGCGACCCTTGGGGGGCGTCTGCGTCGCAGATGCGTCGAACCTTCATGGACAAGCCTCATTGTTGTTCGTTTTAATATCCAACTGGCTACAAGGTAGCCATCTGGATACTTAACGTCAACGGAGCACTCCATGCGCAAGGCATCGGCATCCATTCTGCCCGAGGGCAAACGGTTGTTACTGGCCGCCGCGGCCAAGCTGTCCGTGCTACAGGGCAGCCCGCACACCCTCGTCCTGCGCGAGGTCGCACGCGAGGCCGGCTTGAACCACAACACCTTCTATCGCCACTTCGACGACATGGAGTCGATGATGAGGGTGATGGCCGAAGACTTCGCAGCCCAGATCAGGCAAGGCGTGCGCGACGCGCGGGCCAGCGTGCAGCCTGGAGCACCGTTCTCGGGGATAGTGGTTGGCTGGCTCTTCGACGTGGCACGTCAGAATGCGGACATCTTCATGGTGTCGCTGCGAGAGCTGCACGGCCCCGCCGGGCCCTTGCGCGATGTGGTGCGCCAATCCCTTGCCGACCTGGCAACGGACATGTGCGAAGACCTGCAGCAGCTACCCGAGCTGCGAGCGGCAAAGCCGGAGATTCTGCGCAGCGCAGTTGATCTGCTGATCCGCAATACGGCCTGGCTGTGCCTGGACTACCTGCAGCAACCCGAGCAGCGCCAGGTACTGCTCGACAACGCGCATGAAGCATTCAGCTCCGCCATGGCTGGAGTGATAGCGCGTAGCAACGGAGCAAAATAGCTTTGTCCCCTTCCATTGAGCCGTTGATCCTGACGCAGAAGAAAACTCGCTTCTTGAATGATCGCGGCCCGGCTGGTCTGGGTTGTTCTCGCTACTGGCAAGCCACGCTGCCGATTGGCATCCGCTTGATCAGCTGGCATCGACGGCCAAACCTTCGCGACCGACCAGGCGTCGCCGTGCAGGTTCTCGGATACACAGCGCAGCGTGTCGTTGCGGCGTCGATGCAACAGGCTGCGGCCGCGGCGCTTGGGTGCGGGTAACAGCCCGCCGCGCCGGGCCCGTCCTTTCAGGTTGGCTAGTTGGGAATCATGTCCACCAGCAAGCGCAGGTAGGAGGTCATGCTCTGCCCGCCCACGGTGCCCTTGTAACCGTGGCTGTCGAACTGGGTGCTCTTGACCAAGTTGACGCGATAGCGCGGATTGGTTTCATAGGTGCGCCCCAGGGTGCTGGCGGAACGGCTGTTGAACAGATCGGCGCTGACGATCACGAACTCGCGCGGCTTGCGCCTGCCATTGGCACCGCTGTTGTTCGGGCTGCTGAAGATGTCGCCGGTGGCGGTCATCGCGCTGCTGTATTGCTCGCGGCCGCGCAGGCTGGTCTTGCCGCTGGCGATCACGAACTGGCCGTTCTGCGGGCGGTACTTGTCGCCGCTGGTCAGGTAGCTGGCCAGCACGTCATACAGCGCCCAGCTGCTGCCACTGCCCAGCTCGGCATTGCGCAGGTCGAAGACGAACACGCCGCCGGTGCCGATCACTTCCATTTCCATCTGGCCGAGGCTGGCGTTGTTCTGCACCAGCAGGCCGGTGTTCTCGTCCACGCCAAAAGCGAACGGCACGCCGGTGTAGTCGGCCAGGCGCACGATACGGCCCTGGCGACCACGCTCGCTGAAGTGGGTGTCCAGCAGACCGTAGTTGAAGAAGCCGAAACCGCCTTGCGGGTCATAGGACAGATCATCACCGGACGGCGTGGTGTAAGGGCCGTAGCGCAGCGCCTCGTAGCTTTCGCCGCCGGTGACCATGGGGCCATCGACCATGATCGCGGTACCGGCACTGGTGCCGGCCAGCACGGCGCCGGCGTTGTACTTGGCGCGGATCGCCGCCAGCGCCGGGGTGTCGCCACGGCTGGCGTTCTGCAGGGTCTGCACCAGACGCGACTGGTCGCCACCGCCGAAGAAGAAGCCGGTCATGCCATTGATCTGGCTGACCACGGTTGGGTTGCTGCTGTTGGCGATGTTGTCCAGGTCGATGGGTATCCACTCGGCCTTCACGGCGCCATAGGTCTTCAGCAGGTTGGCGTAGTAGGCGCCGTTGGCCTTGGAGTTGGCTGCATTGGCAGTGCCGGCATCCGGATCCTGGCTTTCCGGAATGGAGGCGGCGGTGATCACGCCGATCTTGGCCACGCCACTGCCGCCGGCCAACTGGATAAAGCGCTGGTAGATGGCCGCGTTGTCATCCTTGAGGCCGCCTCCCACCAGCAGTAACGCACCGGCGGCATGCCCCAGGCCGGGAATCAGGGCAATCAGCAGAACGGCATGGCGACACAGTTTGCTCAGTCTCATCTTCAGTTCTCCGTGGCTGCATCAGCTGCAGCTTTTTGTGGGTGTTGTGCAACGGGTACTGCGGAACGGGAAATCAATAAACGCTGAAGCGTTGGAAGTACTGGCGCTCGATGCGGCGGTAGACGCCGTTGTCGAGAATCGCCACCAGGGCCTGGTCCAGGCGTGCGCGCAGGGCCTCATCGCCCTTGCGCACGGCGATGCCCTGGCCCTTGCCGAAAAACTTGGGGGCCTGCACGGCGTTGCCGACCCGCTCGAAGCCTTTGCCGCGCTCGGACTGGAGGAAGCCGAAGTAGCCGGACACCGCGTCGTCGAGCACCAGGTCCACCTCGCCGCGCTGCAGGGCCTGATAGGTTTCTGCGGCACTGGCGAAGCGCACGATTGGCAGGTGCTTCTCATAGCGGGCGGCGAGGAAGCGGTCATAGGTGGTCTCGCGCTGCACGCCGATGCGTTTTCCGGTCAGGCGCCGCGGGGTGATGATCACCTCGTTGACAGTGCCCTCGCGGGCGAAGAAAAAGGCCGGGGTATGCGCGTAGCGCTGGGTGAAGTCCACCTGCGCCAGGCGTTCCTCGGTGATCGACATCGACGCCAGGATCAGGTCCGTACGGCGCTCCTGCAGTGCCGGGATCAGATCGTCCCAGGCGAAGCGCTGCAGCTCGCAACGGGTGCGCATCTGCACGCACAAGGCGTTGGCGATGTCGACGTTGAAGCCCTTGAGGCGACCGTTCTGGTCGAGCTCCTCGAAGGGTGGAAACTGTCCTTCCATGGCGATGCGCAGCGTCTCGGCCTGGGCCGAAAGCGTAATGAACATGCCAAGCAGCAGGCAGGCAAATCGCATGTCTCACTCCGCGAGAAAAAAAGGCGCCGGGCAGGCGCCTCAAGGCCAAAGGAGCAATCGAGCAGACCTTGAATCAAAGCAGCCGGCCTCCGCGCATGAGGTACGGAGGCCAGCGCCCTACAGACGGCCCGCGACAGGTGACACGGGCCGCAGGATCACAGGATGCTCAGCGGGTAGTCGACGATGACCCGGAACTCGTGCAGGTCGCCCTCGCCCTGGTCGCTGTTGGCATAGTGGAAGGCCTGGCGCAGGCGCACCGACAGGTCCTTGGCCGGGCCTTCCTGGACCACGTACTTGATGTCGATGTCGGTCTCGCTGTGCTCGCCGTCCTCGCCGTAGTAGCCGACGTAGCCGCCGTTCACATCCGCATCGGTGCCATCGATATCGCTGCCCTTAACGTAGGTGACCTTGGTGGTCAGGCCGGGGACGCCGAGGCCGCTCCAGTCGTAGCCGTAGCCAACACGCCAGGATTTCTCGTTCGGTGCGTTGAAGTCGGAATACTGCATGGAGTTGGAGAGGAAGATCGAGTCGCCGCCGACGTAGTCGAACGGGGTATCGCCGTTGACGCGCTGGTAGGCCAGCAGGATCGAGTGCGAGCCCAGGGCATAGGTGGCCGCCAGGCTGTAGGTGGTATTGCTGATGTCGCCCTGCAGGGCATCACCGGTATCGCTGGTGCGATACAGGTTGAGGTCGAAGTTCAGGTTCTGCCCTTCGCTGATACCCAGGGTGTAGTTGAGGTTGCCGTAGTACTGGTTCCAGGTGTCCTCGAAGCGCGAGGCATACAGGCCCACGGCGAGGTCATCGCTGACGTTGTACCAGCCACCCGCGAAATCGATGGTCTTGCCGATCTCGCCGCTGCCGTAGTTGAGGTACAGCTCCTCGTCACTGTTGGTCGAGTTGCGGTTGTTGTAGGCAGTGAAGTGACCGGCCTCCAGGGCCAGGCCATCGATCTCGCCGCTGCTGACATGGAAGCCGGTGGCGGTTTCCGGCAGCAGACGGCTATGGGAAGTGGCGAACACCGGCGCCTCGGTACGCATCTCGCCGTACTTCAGCACGGTCTCGGAGATACGCAGCTTGGCGGCACCGCCGGCCTCGCCGTATTCATCCTGGGCACGGCCCTCGTCGCTGATCGGCAACAGACCGGTGCCGGTGCGGCCGCGACCGCTGTCCAGCTTGATGCCCATGTAGCCATAGACATCGGCGCCAAAGCCGACGGTGCCCTGGGTGAAGCCCGAGGCAAACTCGGCCATCACGCCGTGGGCCCACTCCTCGCGGTAGTTCTGGCCACCGGGGTTGTTCTTGAAGTCGCGCTGAAAGTAATAGTTGCGGTTCAGCAGGCTCAGCTCGCTGTCTTCGACAAAGCCCTTGGCATCGGCCTGGCCGGCCACGGCCAGCTGGCTGCTGGCGGCGGCGACCGCCAGGGCGAGACAACTCAGTTTCACGAGGTTCATGTCTTACTCCGTTTTTAGTGTTGTTGGCGGGCCCGCGGGCCCTTCTTGGTTTTGCCCGGTCAGACAAAGAGTTCCGCTGTCAGCACCTCTGGACGTCGGCCCCTGCTGATCACCGCCTCCAGACACAGCGTCGACTCGCCGTCTGGCCAGCAGACGAAGTAGCCCGCGGTCTTCTTCGGGCTCTTCAGCTTGAATTTCCACTCGCGCTCGGCGAACTCGCCGACATCGCGCAGGCTCTGCTGCAGCTCGATGACCGCGAAGAAGCCGGCGGGCGTATCCACGCGCTCCAGCACGCGGGCTTCTGAGCTGCGCAGTGCTTCAGTGGCGGGCTGGTGGTCGTGCAGCAGCTTGTCCAAGGCGAACAGCTCCAGGTTGCTCAGTTGCATCGGTACATCTCGTTCTTGGTTTTCTTGCAGGCAAACGCTGCCCGTCCGCCCTGTCACGACAGGGCGAGTTCGAATGCACATCAGGTAATCAGGACGGTTTGGCGAGCCCGATCAGGCGCGCCAGGCTGCGTGCGGCCTCTTCCCGGCTGACGGTTTGCTGTGGCTGGAAGCGCCCGGATTCGGCGCTCATCCACCCTTCCCCGACCAGCAGCTCGGCCGCCTCGGCTGTGGCGGGATCGATGCCGGCCAAGTCCTTGAGCGGTGCACGGTGCGTCAGATCGGTCTTGGTGAAGCCCTCGACCAGGGCCTTGCAGGCCAGCGCCCACTCCGCCCGGGTCACTTTGCGCTCGCCGTCGAAGCGCTCGCCGCTGGGCAGCCAGCCATTGGAGACCACCACCTCGATCTGCTCGCGCAGCGGGTGGTCGCGGTCGATGTCGGCAAGCTTCGGCAACTTGTCCAAGGCCGGTTCGGCGGCCAGGGTCATCTGCAGCGCGTTGGCCAGCTCGTAGCGGGTCAGCGCCCGTTTTGGTTCGAAGCGGTTGTCGCCATCGCTGGTCATCAGGCCGCGGAAACTCACCGCGCGCACGGCGTCCGGCCAGCGGCTGGCGGCGGCGTCCTGCGGGCTGCTGCGCGCCGGGTCACCCAGGAAGGCATCCACCGGCGCGATGGCCAGGCGCACGTCCTGCACCGTGTAGTTGGTCAGCGAGTCGTTGAAGCGGCTGTGGGCCTGGAAACCCGCGGCCTCGCTGAGCTCGAAGCGATAGCCATAGTGGTAGCCGTTGGCCGGGTTGTAGCGGGTCATCAGTCCCACCTGGCGGGTGGCGGTATTGTCGGCCAGGCCGTAGAGCACCGCACGCGACATGGCGGATACCGCGGACAGGTCGGTGAGCAGCTGGTTGCCCACCAGGTATTCGTTACCGGCGGTGATCGGCTCCTTGCCCTGCGCCGGCTGCACCTTGCCGCTGGCTAGGTCGTAGCGGTCGCCATGGCCGAGCATGGCCAGGCGCACGTTCTGCAGGCGGGTACCGTAAAGCCCGAACTCCTTGTGCGCCTGACTGGCATCCATCACCGTCAGGTAGCCCTCGCCGAGCACCTGCAGCTGACCACCGGGCCGTACCCAGATCGCCGTGTTGGTATCCAGCCCGAAGCCCTTGGCCGGCTGCTGTTCGACCAGGTAGCTGGCCATGCGCGCGGCGCGACCTGTGCTGGTTTCCTCGATCTGGTCGAAGTGCTGGTCGATGATGCCGGCCTTGAACAGGCCCGCGCCCTTGAGCAGTGCGGTCCCGCGCTGATCGGCCTTGGCCGCGACGCCGAAGTCCAGGGTGTCCATGACCACGCCATAGGCGGTCGGCATGGTCGCCCCGAGAATGCTGGCGCCGGCGCTGGTGCCAGCGACCACGCCACCCTTGTCGAACACGCCACGCACCGCCTGCAGCGTCAGCGACTCGCTGCCGTCGCCGTTGTACAGCGCGCGAGCGATGCGCGCCTGGTCACCGCCGACGAACCACACGGCGCTGGCCTCGCTCAGCGGCTTGAGCACGGCCGGGTCGTTCATGGTGCTCTGGTAGTTCTGCTTGTCGATGCCGACGATGCTGATGCGCTCGGCCGGCACGCCCAGGGCCTGCAGCTCGGCCTGGAAGCGCTTGCTGGAACCGAGGCTGCCGCTGGCGGTTGGCATGATGGCTATACGCGCCCGCTCGGCGCCGCCAGCCAGTTCGATGAGCTTCTGGTACACCTCGGTGTTGCTGGCCCGCAGCATGCCGCCGACGGCCAGCAAATGGCCTTCGGCCAGGGTCGGCGCGCAATGGCCGGCAAGAATCAGGGCGGCGAGCAGCACGCCAGGCTTGGTCTGCATTCTCATTTCTTGTTGCTCTTCTTCTGAGTAGGGAGTGTTCGACACACAACCAAATTGACTCATTTATTTTCATTAATCAGTCAATTTGAAATGTTGTATACCAACGAAATCCTACGATCAACCCCAGATAGCACCACAGAAATAGACCAAACGGACAGTTTTCAGGACCTGAAACAGCTCTATTACGGCATTCTTCGAACCGACATCAGGCTGAAATTATTTTTTCAGAGAACAATACAATTGACATGATTTTTTCTTGACCTTAGTTTTGCTGACACAAAACGTGTCACTCACCACCGCCATACACACAGCCAGGCCGCCTCATCTGCGCGGCAGCTGGGGCTCTGGCCCACGAAGCCAGGGCTGAGAGATTCGCCGCCAGGCGAAGCAATGCACCTCACCCGCGAGGGTGGCCAACCATCCGCAACTGGAGTCATAAGATGAACAAGATCGCTCTGCTCGGCGCCCTGGCGCTCTCCGCCTGCGCCACCCTGGCACAGGCCCAGGAAACCCTGCGTATCGGCATCGAAGCCGCCTACCCGCCCTTCGCCTTCAAGACGCCGGAGGGGCAGATCAGCGGCTTCGACTACGACATCGGCAATGCGCTGTGCGCGCAGATGCAGGTCAAGTGCGAGTGGGTCGAGCAGGCGTTCGACGGCCTGATTCCTTCGCTCAAGGTGCGCAAGGTCGACGCCGTGCTGTCGTCCATGTCGATCACCCCGGATCGCCTGAAGTCGGTCGACTTCACCAAGAAGTACTACCACACCCCCGGCAAGCTGGTGATGAAGGCCGGCAGCGAGGTCAAGGACCCGCTGGTGGACCTCAAGGGCAAGAAGGTCGGCGTACAGCGCGCCTCCACCTACGATCGCTACGCCAGCGACAAATTCGCCGAGGCCGGCATCGAAGTGGTGCGCTACGGCTCGCAGAACGAGGCCTTCCTCGATCTGGCTTCCGGGCGTATCGACGCCTCCCTGGCCGACGTGGTGAACATCGGCGAAGGCTTCCTCAAGACCGACGGTGGTAAGGGCTTCGCCCTGGTCGGCCCGGACTTCAACGATCCGAAGTACTTCGGCAACGGCGCCGGCATTGCCGTGCGCAAGGGCGATGCCGCCACCGCCGAGAAATTCAGCAATGCCATCGCCGCCTTGCGCGCCAACGGCAAGTACGCAGAAGTCCAGGGCAAGTACTTCGCTTACGACATCTACGGCCAGTAAGAGCCTGTGCACAGGGGTATCCGGCGAGTCCGGATACCCCTTTTTTCTGCCGACATTCCAGGTAAGCCATGATACGGATCGATCACCCCCTCCCTTGGAACAGCCCCGGCACGCAGCGCCAACTGAGCGTGCTGCAGTTCGGCCAGGGGCCACGCAAGGCCTACATTCAGGCGGCATTGCACGCCGACGAACTGCCCGGCATGCGCGTAGCCGTGGCGCTGCGCCAACGCCTGGCCACGCTGGAGGCAGCCGGGCAGCTACGAGGCCGCATCGAGCTTGTGCCGGTCGCCAATCCGATCGGTCTGGTCCAGGTGTTCCAGGCCACCCATCAGGGTCGATTCGATTTCGCCAGCGGCAAGAACTTCAATCGTGACTTCCCGGATCTGGCTGCGCTGATCACGCCAAAGCTCCACTCGCTGCTGCGCGACGATGCGGCAGATAACCTGGCGCTGATACGCGAGCTGATGGTTGCGGCCCTGCATGAGCTGCCGCCGGCCGCATCCCCCCTCGAAGGACTGCAGCGATTGCTGCTCGGTCATGCCTGCACCGCCGACCTGGTGCTCGACCTGCATTGCGACTTCGAGTCGGTACTCCTGCTCTACGCCCTGCCCCAGCTGTGGCCTCGGTTGTCCGGGTTGGCGGCGCACCTGGGCGCGCAGGCCGCATTGCTGGCCGAGGACTCCGGTGGTCAGTCGTTCGACGAGGCCTGTGCCACACCCTGGCTGAAGCTGGCCGCGGCCTTTCCCGATGCGGCGATTCCCGCTGCTTGCCTGGCCACCACCATCGAGCTGGGCGGCATGGCCGATACCGAGGCGCAGCGGGCCGAGGCCAACGCAGAAGCCATCCTCGCCTTTCTCGCGGAACAGGATTTTATCGAGGGCAGTTGGCCGAACCGGCCCGAACACCAGTGCCCGGCAACGCCTTTCGCTGGCGCCCAGTACGCCTACGCGCCGCACCCGGGCGTGGTCAGCTATTTGCGGCCATTGGGCGCGCGGGTGGCGGTGGGTGATCCCCTGTTCGAGGTCATCGATCCGCTCTCCGGCCAACACAGCATCGTGCGTGCCACCACCGACGGCCTGCTGTATGCCCGCGAACGCCTGCGCTTTGCCCAGCCCGGCCTGTGGCTGGCCAAAGTGGCCGGCGCCATGCCGATCCGCAGCGGCCGCCTGCTGAGCGACTGACGCTGCCGCAGACGCCGCACCATCGGATACACTGCCGCCCCAGCCCATCGACAACGCCGCCGCTCACATGACCCCAGCGCCGAACGATCTGACCGTCTATACCTCCCCGGTGATGCGCAAGCTGGCATCGGCCTCGCCCGACCTGCAGCCGTCCCTGCGCAAGGTGGCCGATTTCATCCTTCGCCATCCGCTGAAGGCCGCGACCCTGACCATCGAGGAGCTGGCCCAGGAGACATCCACCTCCGCCGCGGCGGTCAATCGCCTCGCCCGCGCCCTCAAGCTGAGCGGCTTCAGCGCACTCAAGGCCGCCCTGGTGGCGACCCTGCAGGATCTGGTGTCGCCGGTGGACAAGCTGCGCAACGAAATGGCCCAGCGCCCGGACGGTGCCTTCGGCCTGCACGAGCAGATTCAGGTTGCCAGCGGGAACCTTGGCACGGCCGCGAACAGCAACAGCCCGGCGACCTTCGAAGCCTTCGTCGATTGCCTGATACAGGCCCGGCGCATCTACATACTCGGCTTCGGCAACAGTGCCTACATGGCCGGCCTGGCGGCAGCCAACCTGGTGCCGTACTGCGCCGACGCAGTCGCCATCAGCATGGAGGGTGGCAACGAGAACGCGGCCTATCGCCTGGCCGCCATCACCGAGAACGATGTGCTGCTGGCAATCTCGCTGCCGCGCTACTCGCTGGACACCATCCATCTGGCGCGCTTCGCCAACGAGCGCGGTGCACGCGTACTGGCCATTACCGACTCGCCCGCCTCCCCCCTGGTGCGATTGGCCGAATTGGTTCTTTTCGCTCCCGCCGACCATCCCATGCTGATCAGCTCCAATACCGTGGTGCTGGCACTGATCGAGAGCCTGGTCGCCGCCGTGATGACGCGCAACAAGGAGGCGGTAAAGCTGGCCGCCGAACTCACGGAAAGCGTGCTGTCGTACCTGCACATACCGGCAGAGCAACCGCGCGCGCGCAAGACCATGCGCAAACGCAAGGAATGACCTGAGCGTTCTTGGGTTAGGCCGCAAACAAAAAACGGAGCCTGATACAGGCTCCGTTTTTTGCTTGTGGATGGCTGACTTGGCTGAACGCATTAGCGCTCACCAATGGGCAGCGGAGTGGCCACCGAGGTGTCGTTTCCTCTATCTGAACCCGCCGGCAGTGCTCGCTGGTTGAAGCCTCGACGGCACGCCTAGGCATCGACAGGCTCGCCGACTAATCTTGGTGCTTTGGATAACCGCCGGATAGGAATCTCCATGATCGACGCCAAGCTTCTGCAACTGATGGTCGAAGCCTCGAATGACGGCATCGTCGTGGCCGAGCAGGAGGGAGATGACAGCATTCTGATCTATGCCAACCCCGCCTTCGAGCGTCTGACCGGCTACACCGCCGACGACATCCTCTATCAGGATTGCCGCTTCCTGCAGGGCAGCGAACGTCAGCAACCCGGACTGGCAGCCATCCGCCAGGCGATCCGCGATGGCCAGCCCTGCCGCCAGGTGCTGCACAACTTCCGCAAGGACGGCACACCGTTCTGGAACGAGTTGTCCATCACCCCGGTGTACAACGATGCGGACCAGCTGACCTACTTCATCGGCATCCAGCGCGACGTCAGCGCCGAGGTCGCCGCCCAGGAGCGAGTGCGCGAGCTGGAAGCGCAAGTGGCCGAGCTCAAGCGTCAGCTGGCAGCCGTGAGCAAGTGAACCCTCCCTGGTACACCGGGTAACGATTCGCCGCCGAGCGTCAGCCGCCCTCAATCGTCTGTGGAACCTGACGCTGGCCCCGGCAGCGCGCAGAGCAATAGCGCACCTCATCCCAGCAGCGCGCCCAGCGACGCCGCCAGGCAAAAGGCCGGCCGCAGACCGCGCAGGTTTTCTGCGGCAGGTGGGGCTTCTTCACAGCGCCTCTCCGGCATCCAGGCGCGCCAGCAGCTGCTCGCCACGCTGCCAGAGTGCGCTGACGCGGAACTCGTCCATGCGCTGCAGATTGCGATAGGCCATGGCCATGCGCGGATTGCGGCCGAGGCGATCACGATGACGCAGCAGGAAGTGCCAGTAGAGCGCGTTGAACGGGCACGCATCATCCTCGGTCGCCCGGTCCACCCGGTAGCGGCAGGCGGCGCAGTGATCAGACATGCGCTGGATGTAGCGGCCGCTGGCGCAGTAGGGCTTGGAGCCCAGGTAGCCGCCGTCGGCGTGCATCACCATGCCCAGGGTGTTGGGCAGCTCGACCCACTCGAAGGCATCCAGGTACACCGCCAGGTACCACTCGCAGATGGCAGCCGGGGCGATACCGGCGAGCAGGGCGAAGTTGCCGGTCACCATCAGCCGCTGGATGTGATGGGCATAGCCCAGTTCCAGGGTCTGGCCGATTGCCTGGGCCATGCAGCGCATCTCGGTGCGGCCGGTCCAGTAGAACTCCGGCAGTGCCCGGCTATTGCCGAACACATTGAGCGCGGCATAGTCCGGCATGCGCAGCCAGTAGATGCCGCGCACGTACTCGCGCCAGCCGATCAACTGGCGAATGAAACCTTCGGCCGCGTTGAGCGGCACCCAGCCCTGGCGATGGGCGTTCTCCACGTCGGCGCAGAGCTGACGCAGGTCCAGCAGGCCGATGTTCAGTACCGCACTGATGCGCGCATGGAACAGGTAGGGCTCGCCCTCGGCCATGGCATCCTGGTAGTCGCCGAAGGACGGCAGGGAAAACTCCAGGAAATGCTGCCAGAGCTCCTGCGCCTGCGCGTGGGTCACCGGGTAGTCGAAGCCCTCCAGGCGGCCGTAGTGGCTGGCGAACCGCTCGCCCACCAGGGCCACCACCTCGCGGGTGATCGCGTCCTGCCCGAAACGCGCAGGAAACGGACCCTGCGTACCTTTTGGCAGCGCCTTGCGATTGTCGGCATCGAAGTTCCAGCTGCCGCCCAGCGGCGCACCGTCGGGCTCCAGAAGCAGCCCAGTGCGTCGGCGCATCTCGCGGTAGAACAGCTCCATACGCAGCTGCCGACGATCACCCGCCCAGCGCGCGAACTCCTCGCGGGAACAGAGGAAACGGCCGTCGGCGTGCCAGTTCAGCGGCAGCCCGCTGCTGCGCAGCGCCTCCTCCACCCGCCACTCACCGCATTCGCTCAGGTGCAGCTCCGGCCCGCCCAGGGCGTCGTGCCAGCGGCGCAATTCTCCCGCCAGGCTGCCGCTGTTGTCGGGGGCGTCGAGCCTCACATAGATCACCTGCCAGCCCCGCTCCTTCAGCGCTTGCGCGAAGTGGCGCATCGCGCTGAAGACCAGCACGATCTTCTGCGGATGGTGCGGCACGTAGCGCGCCTCGTCGTTCACCTCGGCCATCAGCACCGCATCGCGGGCCGGGTCTAGGGCATCGAACAGCGACAGATCGAAGCTGAGCTGGTCGCCCAGCACGAGACCGAGGCGGCGTGCGCCGTCGCTCATCACCAGCGCTGCTCCAGCGACAGCGGCAGGCGCAGCGGCTCGATCGCGCCTTCGCGCACACCGCACATCTCGTCATGGACGCAGTGCTGCACCAGCTCGCAGGGCAGGCGCGGTAGGTCCTGCAGCAGTTCGCGGACCTGGGTGGACGAACGCAGGTGCAGCACCCTGCCCTGCTCGTCGCGCAGCGGTTCGAGGCCCGAGGCGAGCCTCGCCTGCAGGATGTAGAAGCCGCCCTCCAGGGACACCACCTCGAGCGCCTCGACCCGCCCCGTCAGCGCGGCTTCGCCCAGTTGCTGCAGATTCATCACCCAGCCCTCCGTCTCGCCGCTTGTCAGTTGTCCGACGCGGGATCGCGGCGGAAGAACAGGGTCACCTGGCCCAGCTCGACACCAAGCTTGCTCATGCTCGAACGGTTGATCAGGGTGTCCTCGTCCATCAGGTACATCCAGTCGTCGAAGTCCACTTCCCAGGTAGCCCCGTCGACGTCGAGGTTCAGTCGGTAGCGCCAGCGCAGGGCATTGCCCGCCACCTCGCCATGGGCCTCGCCGATCACGTCCGCGGCGCGGCCCAGCCAGCGTCCGTCGCCCGCCGGAACCAGGCTCCAGACCCGCTGTTGGCGGGTACCATCGCTATAGAGAAAACGTTCGTCGAGGATCAGCCGCTCGCCCTCGCGGCGACTGGTGATGTCGACCTTGAAGCGCTTGACCACCTCGCCCGAACGGTCCTGGAAAATCCCCCAGGCCTGCACCGGTCGCGAGAAGTATTCCGGCAGGTCCAGCTGCGGACGCTCCGCGGCGTAGTGCTCGACCTCGACGCTGCCGCAAGCGCTCAGCAGCAGGCAGCACAGCAACCAGATTCCGATACGCATCGTCGACCTCCTCACGGGTTTGTCTCGTTGAGCCCCAGCAGCTCGCGACGCAGCTCGGGGTTGCGGGTGCGGGCATCCAGCCAGATGGCGAAGAAGGCGCGGGCGAAGTCGGTGTCCGCCACCGCGTGGCGGAGCTGGTCATCGACATAGAAGCTTCCACCCTTGCCCGGCTGGTAGAGGCCGGTGATGCGCTGGCCCGGCTGGACATCGATGAAGGCCTTGCGCATCTCGTCGTCCCAGGCCGCCAGGCGCGCCTCATCGACCGAGGTGCCGCCCAACCGGCGCATCTCGTCCAGGCTGGCTTGCACCAGGGTGTCGCGCGACAGCTCGCGGCGGTAGATCAGCTCGAGGGCAAAGGGTTGTTCCCAGCTCACGGGAGCCGCAGGACTCCACAGACGAGCCTGGTATACCCGCCAGCCAAACCAGGTGAAGTCCCCCTGGCCAACCAGTGCGGCGCCGGGAAGCTCGGCACGCCAATCCGCCCAGGCCGATGGCGCCGCCATCAGCAACCAGAGCAAGGCGATACGGCGCAACGTAGAAGAGGTGGAAATTGCCCGGACCATGGCGATCCTCCAGGTCTGCACACGCAGACAATACTTATACAAATACGAATTTCTGTATAGGTTCTCAGAGGGTATTCGGTATCTGGTTGTTTATGGCCGCCGTTTGCTGCTGCTGAGATTTTTATTCTTCTAGCTCACACGGATGCCACCTCCGTTCCTTATATGGAACGCTGGAGTCAAATATCGCTATCTGGCGGATCAAAGGTTCCGTATTTAATCTTTCTCACATGCAGCGACAACTGCACGGAAAAACTAAATCAGCCGAACGATTCGGCGCCTGACCTAGAAGAGAGAGCCTTGCCATGACCGTTACCTACAACCGCCTCGACAAAGACAACGCCGCCGTTCTGCTGGTCGACCACCAAGCCGGCTTGCTGTCCCTGGTACGTGACATCGAGCCCGACAAGTTCAAAAACAATGTCCTGGCCCTGGCCGACCTCGCCAAGTTCTTCAACCTGCCGACCATCCTCACCACCAGCTTCGAAACCGGCCCCAACGGCCCGCTGGTTCCCGAGCTGAAGGAGATGTTCCCAGACGCGCCGTACATCGCCCGCCCCGGCCAGATCAACGCCTGGGACAACGAAGACTTCGTCAAGGCAATCAAGGCCACCGGCAAGAAGCAGCTGATCATCGCCGGCGTGGTCACCGAGGTGTGCGTAGCGTTCCCGGCACTGTCGGCCATCGAGGAAGGCTTCGATGTGTTCGTGGTCACCGATGCCTCCGGCACCTTCAACCAGATCACCCGCGACTCCGCCTGGAGCCGCATGACCCAGGCAGGCGCGCAGCTGATGAACTGGTTCGCCGTGGCCTGCGAACTGCACCGCGACTGGCGCAACGATGTGGAAGGCCTGGCCAAGATCTGCTCCGACCACATCCCGGACTACCGCAACCTGATCACCAGCTACAGCGCCCTGACGGCGAAAAAATGATGCGCTTGTGAATGAGCGACGGGACCTGTACCGGCCCCGCCTCAGGTAGTTGCCACGACGAATCCCTAACTTTTCGGAGCTCGCTCCAGAGGGGCGAGCTCGCCACAAAACTATCCAAATGGAGAACTGTGATGACCACTAAGAACAACAACCCGGCAAAGAAAACCGTGAGCTTCGGCGTCGCTTGGGAGGGCTTGTACGGTTATGTCCAAGCGATTCAGGTCAAGGACACCGTCTATCTCTCGGGCCAGTTGAGCCATGACCGCGAAGGCAACCTCATCGCACCGGCTGCGCTGAACGCGGATGGCAAACCTGCTGACTTTTCCATGATGGAAGCGCAGATGCGGCAGACCTACGCAAACATCGTCGACTTGCTCGGTGAATTCGGCGCCACCCTGGATGATGTGGTGGAAGAAACGTTGTTTGTCATCGACGTTCCAGCGGCCTTCGCCGCTGCTGGCAAGGTGCGCAAGGAGTTCTACGGCGCCGAGGTTCCCCAGGTGGCCAGCAACCTTATCGGCGTATCGGGTCTCGCGTTCCCGCAACAGCTGATCGAAATCACCATTCGTGCGGTGGTTGAGTAACCCGAAGCCAGCCAGGCCGGTTGCAAGCAGCCACTTGCGGCCGGCAGCCATCGGCCATAGCCATTCAAGAAGTCGGAGTTCTCATTACATATGATTTTCCGTATATTCGAAAAACCATATGTAATGAGCCTTCACCGTGCTGACCCCACCCGAGTTCTTCAAGTGCCTGTCCGACGAGACGCGCGCCCGCGCCACGCTGCTGATCGCCGAGCACGGAGAGCTGTGTGTCTGCGAGCTCACGTGCGCGCTGGACGATAGCCAGCCGAAGATTTCCCGCCATCTGGCCCTACTGCGCAGCACCGGCCTGCTGCTCGATCGCCGCCAGGGGCAATGGGTCTATTACCGGCTCAACCCCGAGCTACCCGCCTGGGCCGCAGAAGTGCTCAAGCTGACCCTGCGAGCCAATGCCGACTGGCTCGCGACCAACACCTCCCGCCTGTGCAACATGGATGGACGCCCCGTCCGTACCTGCTGCTGATCCTCGTCTCAAGAGTCCGCCATGCTGATCGCCGCTGCCGTCTTTCTGTTCACTCTCGTTCTGGTCATCTGGCAACCGAGGGGCCTTGGCGTTGGCTGGAGCGCTGCGCTCGGGGCCGTCATCGCCCTCGCCGTCGGTGCCGTGTCGCTGCAGGACATTCCCACCGTGTGGGCCATCGTGTGGAATGCCACCGCGACCTTCATCGCGGTGATCATCATCAGCCTACTGCTCGATGAGGCAGGATTCTTCGAGTGGGCGGCTCTGCATGTGGCGCGCTGGGCGGGTGGCAGCGGGCCTCGTCTGTTCGCCTTCTGCGTGTTGCTGGGCGCCGCCGTCTCCGCGCTGTTTGCCAACGACGGCGCGGCGCTGATCCTCACCCCCATCGTGATCTCCATGCTGCTGGCGCTGCGCTTCTCCGCGGCTACCACGCTGGCCTTCGTCATGGCCGCCGGGTTCATCGCGGACACCGCCAGCCTGCCGCTGGTGGTGTCGAACCTGGTCAACATCGTCTCGGCGGACTACTTCGACCTGGGCTTTGCCGAGTACGCCTCGGTGATGGTGCCGGTCAACCTGGTCAGCGTTGCCGCGACGCTGCTGGTTCTGTACCTGTTCTTCCGCCGCGACATCCCGGCGCAGTACGCTCCCGAAGTGCTGAAGGCGCCCGCCGCGGCAATCCGCGACCGCTCTACCTTCATCGTCGGCTGGTGGATGCTGTTGGTACTGCTGATAGGCCTGTTCGCCCTGGAGCCTCTGGGCATCCCCATCAGCGCGGTGGCAGCGGTGTGCGCGGCCATCCTCTTCGCGGTCGCCGCCAAGGGGCATGTGATCTCCACCCGTCGCGTGCTGCGTGAGGCGCCCTGGCAGGTGGTGATCTTCTCGCTGGGCATGTACCTGGTGGTCTACGGCCTGAAGAACGCAGGCCTGACCGACTTCCTCACCCTGGTACTGAACCGCCTTGCCGAACAGGGCCTGTGGGCTGCGGCTCTGGGTACCGGGCTGCTGTCGGCGGCCCTGTCCTCGGTGATGAACAACATGCCCAGCGTGCTGATCGGCGCGCTGTCCATCCAGGCCAGCGACGCCAGCGGCATCGTCCGTGAGGCGATGATTTACGCCAACGTTATCGGCTGCGACCTGGGCCCGAAGATCACCCCCATCGGCAGTCTGGCCACCCTGCTCTGGTTGCACGTGCTGGAACGCAAGGGCATCCGCATCACCTGGGGCTACTACTTCAAGGTCGGCATCCTGCTGACCTTGCCGGTTCTGCTTGTCACCCTTTCGGCCCTGGCCCTGCGCCTGGCCTTCTGATCGTTGCCCACGGGGCACGGGAGCACAGTATGCGAGTTCTCTTCATGTGCACGGCCAACAGCTGCCGCAGCATCCTTTCCGAGGCCATGTTCAACCACCTGGCGCCCGAAGGCTTTGAGGCGGTCAGCTCTGGCAGCTTCCCCAAGGGTCGGGTGCTGCCGCGCAGCCTCACCACCTTGCAGCAGGCCGGCATCTCCATCGAGGGGCTGAGCAGCAAGGGTAACGATGCATTCGAGAGCAATCCGCCGGACATCGTCATCACCGTCTGCGACAAGGCGGCGGGCGAGGCGTGCCCGGTGTACTTCGGTCCGGCACTGAAGACCCATTGGGGCCTGGCAGATCCCTCCGACGTGCAAGGCGACGAGAGCGAGGTGGATGCCGCCTTCCAGGCCACACTGAAGAAAATCGAGCTGCGTTGCCGTGAGTTTCTTGCACTACCTTTCGGACAACTCAGCCGCGATGAGCTCAAGCGCGCGCTGGACATCATCGGAACCCTGTAACGCGTCTTAGCCCTGAAGCCGGAGGATGAGATGACCAGCGCACTGCAATCCACAAGAGTCTCACCCGCCGGGCTTGCCGCTCTCGCCCAGGCACTCCGGGAGGCAGGGCTGCCGGAGGAAGACGTAGCGCTCCCCGCCAGGGTCTTCTATGCCTTCCATCTGGACGGGCAGCCTATTGGCTATGCCGGGCTGGAAGCCCATGGATCAGCCGCGCTACTGCGCTCGGTGCTGATCGCGACCCAGCACAGAAAACGCGGACTCGGCAGCCTGGTGGTCGGCGAAATGGAACGGCTCGCGCGTGACAGCGGGATCGAAAGCCTGCACTTGCTGACCACCAACCAGGCGCCGTTCTTCGAGCGAATCGGCTACTTGCCTACGCCACGCCAGTTGGCGCCAGCCGAGATAGCCGAAACTGCACAGTTCAAATCTCTCTGCCCGGCCTCGGCCAGCTACCTGCGCAAAACCCTCGCGAGAAATAGCACGGCAGGCGACGGGACTGCATGGCAATAAACCATCTGGCGATCGGCCGGGCCTGCTTCGTCGTCAGGGCCGGATCGCTACCCAACGGCTACAACCAGCGCCCGGGAATGACCCTGCTGCTGGCGGATGGCGAACCGCTGGAACTGGAGATCGACGGCCAGTCGGTTGTGTCTGCCGATGCATGGTTGCTGGCCCCGGAGATTCGGCGCCGCTTTGTGCGTCCACAACCACACGTCAGCATCACCGTCGAGCCAAGCCACCCCGCCTACGCGCGGCTACTGCGCTGGGCAAGGCTCAGCCCGAATGCAGCCCATCGTCTCGAAGTAACCACTGCAGACCGAGCACGGCTGGCCGAGGCGGCAACGCAGCAGACGTTCGATGCCTGGCTGGATGGCTTGCTGGCTCACAATCAGCAACCATCGGCCGCCGCCAATCCGCGCCTGGAGCATCTGCTGGCCCTGGTGCAGGAGGCCGATATCGAGACCTCGGCGGAGCAGATCTGGCAGTCCTTTCGCCTGCGCTACCCGAGCACCCAGGCCCATTGCTCGCACTGGCTGCAGGAGTGCATCGGCATTCCGCTGCGCAAGCTGCTGCTCTGGCAGAAACTGCGCCGGGCCCTGGAGGCGCTGAGCGGCGCCCACGGCGCAACCGAGGTGGCGCATGCCGCCGGCTTCGCCGACTCGGCCCACCTGTCACGCATCTGCCTGCGTACCTTCGGACTTCGACCATCGCAGGCCAACGACCACAAAATCCTTCAAGTAAACCGCTTCCCGGATTACTGACACTGAGGTCCTCGCATTCTGAGGAAAGTGTCATGCCCCATCTCGATACCTGGGTCGTCAGCGGCCTGCTGATAGCGCTGGGCAGCCTGGAACTGCTCGCCGGGCGCATGCTGAACAGGCGGCAGCCCGATGAGCTGGCGGTGGATGCCGTCAGCCTTGCCCAGTTCGCCCTGCTGATCAAACCCCTGATCATCGCCTGCAGCGCACTGGCGCTGGCCAGCTGGGTTCCCGGATGGGCCGAGAGTCTCGCGTCGATGCCACTCTGGCAGGCCATCCTGCTGGTGGTCATTCCGGCCGACTTCCTGCACTACTGGTACCACCGCCTGGGCCACACGTTGCCCTTCATGTGGCACATGCATCGTACCCACCACACCGCCACCGCGATGAGCATCAGCGTGGCCTACCGGGAGAACTGGCGCTGGTTCATGTTCATGCCGGACATCTGGTACGCCGGCGTGATGGTCTACCTGGGCCTGGGAGAGGCGGTTCTGATCGGCCATCTGATCTTCGGCTGCGCCAATGTGCTGGTACACAGTGCCTTCGCCTGGGACCGCGGTCTGTATCGCACCCGCTGGTTGTCACCTCTGGCCTGGCTGCTGGAGCGTACCGTACAGCTGCCCAGCACCCACCGCGCACACCATGCCGAGCTGGATGAGCACGGCGACCCGCCCCACCATAACTTCGGCCAGTTGCTGTACATCTGGGACACGCTGTTTGGCACGGCCAACTTCACCCGCGCCCGCTATCCGAAACGCTACGGCATCCCCAATGATCCGGGCGATTCCTGGTGCGTCCAACTGTGGTGGCCGCTTTGCAGATCGAAGAAGCCGGGGAGCGAGTACAGCTAAGCGCGCATGAATATCGCGTACGGCCGGTAGCTGTCCTGCGTGTGCGACGTTTGCCGGCCAAAGACGGAAAAACCAAGCTGCCACGCTTTCGCGCGGGCAGCTTGGCATCCGGTTCGTCCGATATGGCGTGGTGACTATGTTTCAGTCGACCCGCGTGAGCGTGACGTCGATATTGCCGCGGGTGGCGTTGGAGTACGGGCAGACGATGTGCGCTCGTTCAATCAGCGTCTGGGCCTGTTCTTGGTCCATCCCCGGCAAGCTGATGCGCAATTCGACTTCTATGCCAAAACCGTTGGGGATGGCGCCGATGCCGACCACACCCTCGATCGATGCGTCTTTTGAAATGGCCAGTTTGTCGCGGGCGGCAACGAACTTCATGGCGCCCAGGAAGCAGGCCGAATAACCCGCGGCGAACAGCTGCTCCGGGTTGGTGCCCTCGCCACCAGCGCCACCGAGTTCTTTCGGTGTGGTCAGAGCGACGTCGAGTACACCGTCGGAGGAGATGGCGCGACCGTCACGGCCGCCAGTGGCTTCTGCGTAGGCACGATAAGCGATGGTTTGAATCGACATGGTGGTAGTCCTCTAGATTGAATGACGCGCAGCGCGCAGTGATCTTGCTGATTGATCGCCAGTCGCCACCGCTGAGCCAGGAAAGGTGGCGACTGATTCTTTGTTGCCGTTCTACCGCTTAATCCGCGGTCGCTTGCGCCGCTTCGACGATCAGCGCAGCAACTTTCTCAGGGTTGGATGTCATTACCACGTGCGAGGCCCCTGGGACGGTCACCGTCTTTTTCGAGCTAGCGCGCTCGGCCATGAACTTCAGCGCAGCCTCAGGAATGTTCTTGTCGGCCGAACCGTAGATGAACCAGGACGGCAGCTTCTTCCACGCCGGCTCGCCGGATGCTTCCGTCAAAGCGGCTTCGCTGATCGGGCGTTGGGTCGCGGCCATGAGGGCCGCGGCGTCCGCCGGAACATCCGCGGCAAACTGTTGCCCGAATTTGTCCTGCTGGATGTAGAGATCCTTGTTGCCGTCGTCCAGCAGCACCGGCGCGGCCAGGGTCGGGCCGAGGGTGCCGCCTGGGTATCGACCGGACAGCTCGATGGCAGTCTCTCCCTTGTCTGGCGCAAAGGCTGCGACATAAACCAGCGCCTTGACCTTGGGATCTTCGTGCACCGCATTGCTAATCACCGCCCCGCCGTAGGAGTGGCCTACCAGGATCACCGGGCCGGCAGTTTGCTCGACGATGTCGGCGATGTAATCCGCGTCTTGCTTCAACCCACGCAGCGGGTTCGCTGCGGCAATGACCGGGTAGCCCTGGTTCAGCAGCTGAGCGGCTACGCCATTCCAGCTGGAGGATTCGGCAAATGCGCCGTGCACAAGCACTACGGTGGGTTTGGCGGTATCTGGCTGTGCGACGGCGGTTCCACTGAGTGCGATCACCGCTACTGCTGAGGCGATGGTGGTGGACAACAGAGATTTGAAAGTAGGCATGGCCGGTTCCCTTGGTCGATCAGTAAGAGGTGTTGTTGCGTTGACGGGGTCAGTATCTAGCCTTAGCCAGTACGAATAACTACAATTCGTCCTAATTTCTTAACTAATCGTATTTTTATGGTTGATCGACTTGCCGCGCTTCTTGGGCACTTCTCCGTCAGTGCCCGCACTTTTCAAACGGGCCCTCTATGCGGCATCAACGAGCTGGATGGCTCCCTCGCCTATGGGCAATTGCACTTGCTGAAAAGCGGCAAGGCCGAGGTATGGCACGGCAACGCCAGAGCCTATTGCCTCGATGGCCCGACCCTGTTGTTTTACCCGCGCCCGATTGCACATAGGTTTGTCACGAACCAGGAACGTGGCGCCGAATTTGTCTGTGCCCATATCGAATTCGAAGGCGGCGCCGCCAATCCCCTGGCGAACGCCCTACCTGAGTGCGTATGCCTTCCTTTGTCGCAGATGCCCGATAGCGTGCCGGTGCTGACGCTGCTGTTTGCAGAGGCGGAAGCGGCCAACTGTGGGCGTCAGGTCATGCTCAACCGATTGTTCGAGGTGTTGCTCATCCAACTGCTAAGGCAGTTGATGGAAAGCGGCGGTGCCCACGTTGGCCTGCTCGCCGGCCTCGCGCATGTTCAGTTGCGACGCGCGATCGTTGCCATTCATGAAGCGCCAGAGAAGAACTGGTCGGTTGAATCGCTCGCAGGTGTTGCGGGGATGTCCCGCAGCGTATTCGCCAACCAGTTTCGCGACGCGCTGGGTGAAACGCCCGCCGGTTATCTCCAGCGCTGGAGAGTCGGGCTCGTACAGAAATGGCTGAAGAATGGCCAACCGCTTCGATTGATTGCCGAGGAAGCAGGTTACAGCGGAGAGTCCGCCCTTTCGCGCGCATTCAAGTCACAGTGCGGAATCTCGCCCAAGGCATGGCTGCGTCAGCAACGGCTGGGGAAGGAGCAGTAACCATGCGCTCATCTGCAATGCTCAACTGCCGCCATCGGCCAGGAGGGGGCTGCCATGCCAGGGATTGCCTGCGCTAACGATGCGGCTTTGCACTGCCCAAGGTTCCGGGGCCGGCAGCCCCCTTGTGAAGACTGTCATTCGATTGCGCATTGACATATCGGTAAACCTCGATATCCTGAAGCCATGGACTTACTGGAAATTTTCAAAGCGCTATCAAACCGGACCCGTCTCGAGATCCTGAAGGGCTTGAAGGATCCGGTGAAAAGCTTCCCTCCGCAGGACGAGGGTGACGTGCTCACGGTCGGCGTTTGCGTCAGCAGCATCCAGGAAGGCGTGGGGCTGTCGCAGTCGACGGTGTCCGATTATCTCGCGACCCTGCAACGCGCCGGGTTGGTCGAAGTCCGGCGCATCGGCCAGTGGACCTACTACAAGCGCAACGAAGCAGCCATCAGTGCCCTTGCCGAGATGATAGGCACGGAGCTGTAATTTTTTACCTTATTAAATCGATTATTCCCGATATCCCTATTAACAGAAATAAGGAGTCATGATGACCTAGAACGCCGCGATTCTTCGCTCAAATATATCGATATTTCCCAATATCCCTTTTTATAGAAACGAGGTTTTGCAATGAAAGCGATGATGCTCAAGTCCTTCGGTGGCCCGGAGGTGTTCGAACTGCGTGATGTGCCCAAGCCAGTGCCGGGCGCGGGACAAGTCCTGGTCCGGGTACACGCTACCTCCATCAATCCCTTGGATTATCAGGTCCGACGCGGTGACTATTCCGACTTGGTGCCCCTTCCGGCGATCACCGGTCATGACGTCTCCGGCGTTATCGAAGAAGTCGGGCCTGGCGTGACGGCTTTCGTCCCCGGTGACGAAGTCTGGTACACCCCGCAAATCTTCGAAGGCCCGGGAAGTTATGCCGAGTACCACGTGGCGGCCCAAGGCATTGTCGGAAAGAAACCTGCCTCACTAAGTCATCTCGAGGCGGCCAGCCTCAGCCTGGTCGGCGGAACGGCGTGGGAAGCATTGACCGTGCGAGCGGCGCTCAAAGTGGGCGAAAGCATCCTGATACACGGCGGCGCCGGGGGCGTCGGTCATGTAGCAATCCAGTTGGCGAAGGCCATCGGCGCGCGCGTCTTCACCACCGTGCGCGAGGCGAACGTTGAGTTCGCACGAAGCATGGGGGCCGATGTAATCATCGACTACGAAAAGCAGGATTACGTCGACGTCATCAATCGGGAAACGGATGGCTGCGGAGTCGATGTGGTGTTTGACACCATCGGCGGGAACACGCTTTCCCGCAGTCCCGACGCCCTCGCTCAACTCGGCAGAGTTGTCTCCATCGTGGATATCGCCCAGCCACAGAACCTCATTCAGGCCTGGGGCAAGAACGCGAGCTATCACTTCGTTTTCACCAGGCAGAACCGCGGCAAGCTGGATGAGCTAAGCACCCTGGTAGAGCGGGGTCAGCTGCGCCCACAGGTTGGCGCAGTCTACTCACTTGCCGATCTCGCGCTCGCTCATGCGCGGCTGGAGAGCCCCAACAACGGCATTCAAGGAAAGGTCGCGATCAGAGTCGCGCCCTAACTTCGAACTCACTTCAGGAGAAATTTCATGATCTATGAGATCGCCGTACTGCCCGTTTACCAGGAACACATCGACAACTTCAGGCGCGCATTTGCCGAAGTCGCCCCTTTGCTCTGTCGCGCAAAGGGTTACTGCGGGCACATGCTGGCCCAGGGGATCGAAACGCCGCACCAATTCAACCTGATCGTGCGCTGGCGATCACTCGAAGATCACACGCCGGGCTTCGAAGCGAGTGAAGACCATCGGATGTTCATGATGGGCCTGCAGGAATACTTCTCTGCAGAACCGCAGGCCTATCACATCGAGGGAGCGGCTTTTGCGGCAGGTAGTCCGGAGTTCTGAGGCCCATCTGACATGAGCGGCGCAATTGGCCGATTGCAACCTGTCGCGGAAGGCTGCAATTGGCCGGTCACAGCATGTCCGGCGTCCCGGCCAACAGCAATCGCTCGGCGCGCTGCTAGTTTGAGGCGCGGCGAGCGTATTTCTTCTGCAGGATCATCGAGGCTTCGTTGTACGCTGTCTGGAAGGTGTCGCCGCCGACCCATTTCACGGCCGTGTCTTCGTCCTCATCGTGGAAGATTCCGCGATAGGTGATCAGCAGGCCCATCATGAAGTCGATGGCAGCGTCCTCCCCCTCCTCCGCGATCACCAGCTCCAGCACCGGGTATTGCAGGAACACCAGGCACATCGCCAGCAGGCTGATACCCTCGCCAACCTTCATCGCCTGGAACAGGTCGTCGAAGTGCGCCGGGTCGAAACCGTTTTCTTCGATGTCTTTGAAGTCGAAGGTGCTCAGGTCGATTTCGACATCATCGAAGGGCTCGTTGACCAGCGGATTGGCCAGCAGCGGATGTATGACATTGGGCTTGGCCTTGCCCGCACGATTCTGCTTGGCCTTGGCTTTGGCCCGCTGGGCACGCTTTTGCTGTTTATCCGAGGAGGCCATGGAGGCGATTTCCTTGTTCGAGGCAGCCATCTTCATGGCCCAGGGGTCGGGCACAGATTGTATTCAGTCTTGGCAGATTTTCCGCGATCTGACGCCCTATGGCCGACGAAACACCAGTAGCGTTGCGGTATTGCGCTGGCAGATGACGTCGTCCTGGTTGATCGCGAGATTCTCCATGATGACGATGCCGCGATCCGGCTTCGATTTCGACGGGGTTATGTCCTTCACCGTCGAGACCACGTGCAGGATATCTCCAGGCCTGACCACGCTCAGCCACTCGACATTGCAGCCCGCGCCGATGATGCCGGTGGCCAAGGGAACACTCTCCGCAAACAGCCGCATGACCACAGCCGACGTATGCCAGCCACTGGCTGCGAGCCCGTTGAAGAAGGATTGCTGGGCTGCGACCGGATCGATATGGAACGGCTGTGGGTCGAACTCACTTGCGAAGGAAAACACACGTTCGGCACTCATCTCGTAGTGACGGCTGGTGAAGGTATCGCCTACGCAAAGGTCTTCCAGGTAAAGCTTCTGTTGCGATTGGGTAAGGGTCACAGCGCGTCCCCGCGTTGAAATTGAGTCGGGATACGCTACCGCATTTGCTCGGTGTTCAGGCTCTATCCGGCGCTGCTCATCCGGCTCAATCGCGGATCGCGTCCAGAAAGTCCTGATAATGCTGAGCCGTTTCGGCAGGGCGTTCGAGCATGGGCACATGACCGCAGTTCTGCATGATCACCACGCTGGGGCGTTTCAGCAGCGGCTGCATCACACCGATGCTCGACACGTCCAGTACCCGATCCTGATCGCCCCACAGCAGCAAGGTCGGCACCTGGATCTTCGGCAGCTCCGGCTCCAGTGGCACGTAGTGTTTGCGCAGCTGGGCGAAGATTCGGTCGTAATGCGCGCGGTTGGCCATCGACTGCTCGGCGAAGTGCCGCTTCAACGGCCCCGGGATACTGGGCGGAGTGGCGAAGATGAACTGCATCAGCGCATCGAAGTCTTGCGGTTCTCGCACCACCAGCGGGTTGGGTTCGCCACGCTGCATGCGCAGGTACATCTCGCTCTTGGTCGGGCTGGTCACGCCGGCATTGTTCAGCAGGGCCAGGCTGAGTACCTGGTCGCCATGCCGCGCGCTATAGAGCGCGGCAATGTGGCCTCCCATGGAGTTGCCGATCAGGTGCAGTTTGCCCAGGCCCAGGGCCTGGATCACAGCGTGCAGGCGCTCGACCTGGCTGGCGACGTCATAGCTGACATCCGGCTTGCTGCTTTGCCCGAAGCCCGGCAAATCCAGGGCGATAACGCGGTAGCGCTCGGTGAGCTGGCGCGAGAAACGCAGCCAGGTGTCACGGTTGCCGCCGAAGCCATGCAGCATCAGTAGAGTTTCGCCATCGGCCGGGCCGCCCTCGTAGTAGCGAATGTTGAACTCGCCAACCTGGATCTCCTGGGGCGAGAGCCCGGCCATGCGCCGCTCGACCAGTTGCGTGGTGGCGAGCAGGGCCGAGGGGAAGAAGTACAGGCATGCCGTAGCGGCTAGCAACAGCACAACGATGGCCGAGATCAGTTTCTTCATGGCGACTCCCCGCGCCTCGTTGCCGGAATGACCGCTCAGGCTTTGGCGCCGGGAAGCGACCTAAGCGAAACGGTGCATGGCAATGTTCGGGACTTGGGAGTGGCGGCGCTATCGCTCTTCGGGGTGATCTCGCGGCGAGCGACACGACTGGCTGTCCACCGGATCGAGTCCGAACCGGTGGTTGCGCACTCAGCGCCCGCCTCGGCGGTCGAAGCGGGCCTGTGCTGGCGCGATTAGATGAAGGATTGCTTGGCTGCGCCGCGCGGCAGTCGATTGCGGCCCGGCAGCTGTTGCAGACGCTGCTGCCATTCGGCACGCACTGACAGTCTGGGGGTGGGTTTCGCGGCCTCGGCAGCGGCTGCCTTCTCCGCTTTCGCGGCGGCTCTCAGCTCCGCCAGGCTCGGCGCTTTGCGCACCGGCGCGGTAGCCATCTTTTCCACGGAGCGAAGGCAGAGCTTGCATGAAACCTGGGCGACATCCTGGCTGCTATTGAGGCCAGACCCGGTGCGTCCGCATGCAACACTCTCCTGGGACGCGAAGTAATGAATGACCAACGTGTTGTCTCCTGCATTTTCGGGCGCGGGATTCTACACAGTCACTCCATAGAGTCGACACAATTTTGCTGGAAGAACCGCTGGCCATCAGCCGAGAGAGCGAAACGATTCGCCGGCCGTATTCAGGAACCAGGTGATAACCGCCGCAGCGGCAAGCACCGCGACCACCAGGCAGACAAGCAGCCACTTGATCACCTTGCGCCATACCGAGGGTTTGCGCCTCGGCACCAGGGCCTCTCTGGCGAGTCTCATCTCCTCGGCACAGCGCGAACAGGGCGCGTTGTGCTGGAAGATGAGGAATCCGCATCGATCACACTGTCTCATGCTGCCGACTCGAAGCTTCTCGGGGGGCGTAAGCGCTCAGTATTTGTGGACGATACCCAGCCGGCCCATGATTTCCAGCGCGTTGACCAGCCCCAGACCATTCATGGGCAGGCAAGCGAAGGCCTGGCTCTCGTCGAAATGCGTGCCGATGGCCAGCAGCTTCAGATCATGAGCTTCCAGCTGCGCGTTGAAATACTGCAGCAGCGCCCGCTCCCAGTCGGGCGCGCGGTTGACGGCGTCGATGGTCGCGCCATCAGGTGTCGCGATGGCAATGCCCAACTGCCTTAGCGGCGCGAGGGCATTGACTGCGGCCACCCCGTAGGACGGCCACTCTTTCCATTCGAACTCGGCCAGCTGGTTGGCGCCGACCAGCGCCGATTCGAGCTGCCTCCAGGCCCAATCCCACTGCGCCGACGGCGCCGGAAGGTTATCCGCGAGCTCCTGCGCGTGGCGCTCCTCGAACAGGCAATAGAACAGCTCGGCCAGCGTGTCGCTCACGTCGAGCTGCGGCCCCTGCTCCTGGCTGTCCAGATCGCGACTCATGCGCTGCCACAGGTCGCCCAGCTCGCCCCAGTCCTCCTCGTCCATGGCGTCCTCGATGACCTCGGCCTTGTCGCCACGCTGGTAGTTGTCCAGCCGCGTCTTGCGCACGCGTATCGCGCCCTCGGCGAGATCGACCTCATAGCTGCGGTAATCCAGATAATTGGTCTGGAACACGATGCGGTCAGGAAACACCTCGTGGGCGAGCTCTTCCTCGGCGTCGAAATACGCCGCCCCTTCGAATTCGCCATGGGCGCTGGTAATGCGTTGAAACGACTGGAGGTCGATTGGATTCATTGGGTCTGATCGCATGAGGGAAGCGGAAGTGGGCCATCTGCGGAATATGCTGCCAGCCGCCCTCGATATCGCGCTGTCGACCAATGCTCAAACGTATGGCGCCGTATAGACGGTGTGGCATTGAAGCTTGCTTGGTGCTGCCAGCAAATACTTGAACACCCTCCCCGCTCTCCCCTCAAAACAGAGGTATCCAGCCTCAATGGAGAGCCGAGCACATGACCAGTCACGCAACGCCCAACGGCAAAGCCGAACAGACCCCGACCACCCATGAACCTCCCGCGAAGGAAGAGCAGCCGGACGAGGACATCACCGGGGAACAGCCGCGCAGTCGCTCGAATGAAGGCGATCCGCAGAACGCGCCCGACTGATCTGACGCGCCCTCGGCTCAACCGTGGGCCTGCGCCCTCAGCATCTCGTGGCGCATCTCCTCCTCGATCTCGACCACCGCGTGGGCGCGCATCGCCACGCCCAGGTTCTTCTGGTCGGTATCGATGGGAAACTGCTCCAGCAGGTAACGCTCCAGCTCGGCTTGCGCGGCATTTCTCTTGTCGCGCAGTGCATCAAGCGTGCAGCTCTCCTGTTGCTCCGTGACACTTGCCTTCATGCCAACCTCCCAGCTCGCAGATCCTGTACTCCAGATTTTTGAGCGCAGGGCGCTGTATCCATTCCAGATAAATGCAGGCAGCTCGTCCGAGAGCAACGCTCGCGCTTTCAATTTCGCCGCACAGCTACCGGCTCACCTTGCCTGGCGAACTCCAGCAACTGGCGAATGATGCGTTCCTGCTCCGCGTAGCCGCCTTCGCCCATGTGGGCATAGCGAATGCGCCCCTGGGCATCGATGAAGTAATGCGCCGGCCAGTACTGGTTATTGAAAGCGCTCCAGATGCGGTACTGGTTGTCGATCGCCACCGGGTGCTGCACACCCAGCCGCACCACCGCGTCGCGCACGTTCTCGACGATGCGCTCGTAGGGATACTCGGGCGTGTGCACGCCGATCACCACCAGCCCCTGGTAGGCATAGCGCCGCGCCCACTGGTTCACGTACGGCAGGCTATTGCGGCAGTTGATGCAGTCGTAGGTCCAGAAATCCACCAGCACCACCTTGCCACGCAGGGCTTGCAGATCCAGCGCCGGACCGTTGAGCCACTGGCTGGCCCCGTCCAGCGAGGGTGCCGGCCCCAGGTCGGGCAGCTGTTCGCTATCCGCGGCGCGCGCATCGCCGACCAGCTGTGTCAGCAACCTGGGCACGCCGTCGAGGACCTTGCGCTCCAGTGCGGACAGCAGGCTCGACGAGCCGGCGCCGGCCAGTTGGCCACTCATTCCGCTGGCGATGCCGATGACGGCCAGCAGCGCCACGCCACCCATGCCACGTCGCAGCCACTCGATCAGGCGTAGCGAGGGGCGCAGCCGCTGGACCACACCACGGCCCAGGAAGATCACCAGCGCCAGCGCCACGGCACTGCCGAGCCCGTAGCAGAACAGCAGCAGGCTGCTGGCGACCGCAAGCCCGCCGAGCATGGCCCCCGAGAGGATCAGGCCGAGTATCGGCCCAGCACAGGGCGCCCACAGCAACCCGCTGGCCAGCCCCAGCAACCAGGCGGAAAGCCCTGCAGGCAGCTTCCTGGCCTCGCCATGCAGGCGGTCGCCCAGCCACAGCAATGGGCGCGACAACCAGTTGCCGAAGCGGGTGGAGAGCAACGCCAGCGCGGACAACGCCAAGGCGGCGAGCGCCACATGGCGCCCCCAGACGCTGGCCGCGATGGCCCAGTCCGCAGACACCGCCGCCAGGCTGGCCAGCAAGGCAAATCCGGACGCCAGGCCGAGCAGGGTCAGCCAGATCGATGCGGCCGAGGCCCCGACCCTGGACAGCAACAGCGGCAGCACGGGCAGGATGCAGGGGCTGAGAATGGTCAGCATCCCACCGAGGAAGGCGATAAGCAGCATGGGTCACCTCGCAGTGCGCGAAAGGTCATGCCCGGCACGGCCGGGCGAGTCGGATGGGCAGCGATCAGTTGTCGTACTCGCAAGCCTGGGCATGCTTGAGGTAGGCCAGGCTGCGCTCACGGCCCTGGGAATCCAGGTAATCCATGCGCGCCTCCACCACCTGGCACAGCGTCGAAGGCGCTTCCTGCAGCTTCAGGACCTTCTGCACGTCCAGCTGCATGCCGTAGTGGTAGCGCTCGACGGGGATGCTCTCGGCGGCCTGCACGGCGAAGCTGCCGAAGGGAAGTACGCAGGCCAGAACGAGGGCGGCGCGGGTGATGGCTTTCATGGGAGTCTCCTGAGATTCATGGGGATGGCGATGGATCACATCTGCCGGGCGCCCATTGCATGTTCGGGAGGTATCGCCAATGTGTCGGGCACGGCGAACGATTGCCGCGCCAGGTATCACCCCGCAGCCTGGATACACTGCAATACAAAGGATGGCGGGCAAGTGCCGCCGAGGCCGATAGACTAGCCACCGTCATTGCAACGAGAGGCAGCCATGGACCATGTCGATCACATCCTGATCGTCGACGACGACCGGGAAATCCGCGAGCTGGTGGGCAACTACCTGAAGAAGAACGGCCTGCGCGTAAGCTTGGCAGCCGATGGCCGGCAGATGCGCGCCTTCCTCGAAGGCAACGCGGTGGACCTGATCGTGCTCGACATCATGATGCCCGGCGACGACGGCCTGAAGCTGTGCCGCGAGCTGCGCGTAGGCAAGCACAAGGCCACGCCGGTGTTGATGCTGACCGCGCGCAACGAGGAGACCGACCGCATCGTCGGCCTGGAGATGGGCGCCGACGACTACCTGACCAAGCCCTTCTCCGCCCGCGAACTGCTGGCGCGAATCAACGCCGTGCTGCGCCGCACGCGCATGCTGCCGCCGAACCTGCAGATCAGCGAAAGCAGCCGGCTGATCGGCTTCGGCCACTGGCGCCTGGACACCAGCGCGCGCCACCTGCTGGATGCGGCCGACACGGTGATCGCCCTGAGCGGCGCCGAATACCGCCTGCTGCGGGTGTTCCTCGACCATCCGCAGCGGGTGCTGAGCCGCGAGCAGTTACTCAACCTGACCCAGGGCCGCGAGGCCGACGTGTTCGACCGCTCCATCGACCTGCTGGTCAGCCGCCTGCGCCAGCGCCTGCTGGACGATGCCCGCGAGCCGGCCTACATCAAGACGGTGCGCAGCGAGGGCTACGTGTTCTCGCTGCCCGTGCAACTGATCGAGCCAGGCCTGTGAACGCTCTGCTGCGCTGGCCACGCACCCTGGCCGCACGCCTGACCCTGATCTTCCTGGTCGGCCTGGTGCTGGCCTACGGCATGTCGTTCAGCTCGCAGTTCTACGAGCGCTACCAGACCGGCCGCGACCTGATGCTCGACAACCTGCAGATGGACCTGAGCACCACGGTCATGCTGATCGACCGCCTGCCAGCCGCCGAGCGGGCCAGCTGGCTGCCGCTGCTGGAGCGACGCAACTACCGCTACCGGCTCGAAGAGGGCCTGCCCGGTATCCCGATGGACATGAACGAGGCGCCCATGGCGGTGCCCTCCATCGAGCGGGCCATCGGTGCGCATTTCCCCCTGCGCTTCGAGACCATCGAGGGGCCACGCCCGCACTTCCAGGTCCATATCCGCCTCAGCGACGGCAGCCCGCTGGTGCTCGATGTCACGCCCGGCAGCATCCCGGTGGCGCAGTGGTTGCCGCTGATGCTGGTGATGCAGTTGCTGGTACTGCTGGGCTGCACCTGGCTCGCGGTGCGCATGGCGATCCGCCCGCTGACCCGCCTGGCCAGTGCGGTTGACCACCTCGACCCGGACAGTCCAGCGCCCCCCCTGGACGAGCGCGGACCGAAGGAAGTGGCCTACGCCGCCCGCGCCTTCAATGCCCTGCAGGGGCGCATCGCCGCCTACCTGAAGGAACGCATGCAGCTGCTGGCGGCCATCTCCCACGACCTGCAGACGCCGATCACGCGCATGAAGCTGCGCGTCGAACAGATGGACGAGTCGCCGGAACGCGAGCGCCTGTGGAGCGACCTCAACGAGATGCAGCACCTGGTGCGCGAGGGCGTAGCCTACGCGCGCAGCATGGACGGCAGCCGCGAGGCGCTGTGCCGGGTCGACCTGGACGCCTTCCTCGACAGCCTGGTGCTCGACTATCAGGACAGTGGCCAGGCGGTGAGCCTGGCCGGCCGCAGCGGCGCCCTGGTGGAAACCCGTCCGCATGCCCTGCGGCGGGTGCTGAGCAACCTGATCGACAACGCCCTCAAGTTCGCCGGCAGCGCCGAGCTGCGGGTGGAGCGCGACGAGCACGGCGTGCGCCTGCAGGTGCTGGACCACGGCCCCGGCATCGCCGAGGCCGAGCTGGAAGAGGTGTTCAAGCCGTTCTACCGGGTGGAGAGTTCGCGCAACCGCAGCACCGGCGGCACCGGCCTCGGCCTGGCCATTGCCCTGCAGCTGAGCCAGGCGCTCGGTGCACATCTGACGCTGCGCAACCGCGACAGCGGCGGTCTGTGCGCGCAACTGGAGCTGTGTGTAACAAGCTGAGCCGGAGATACACAGGGATACAGGACGGCCCGCGGCGGACACATCCAGGACAAACCGGCTGGCGAGCATGGCACCGACCGCGCGATGGCATTCCGCCGACGCGCACCGCTCCCGGAGCCCGCCGATGCCCCCTATCACTGCCGCCACCACCCCCGCCAGCCTGCATGGCTGGCGCCTGTTCAGCCTGCTTTCCCTGCTCGTCCTCGCCGCCACCGCCCTGGCGCTGCTCTGGCAGCCACAGCTGGTGGAGGCGCTGCGCAGCGCCATCCGCGTCACCGCACGCACCTCCTTCGTGCTGTTCCTGATCGCCTTCCTCGCCTCGTCGCTGGTCATCCTGCTGCCCAGTCCGACCACCCGCGCGCTGCTGCGCGAACGACGCTTCTTCGGCCTGGCATTCGCCTTCTCCCACCTGATCCACGGCGTGCTGATCCTGACCTACGCGCAACTGTTTCCCGAGGTGTTCTGGAACGGGCGCTCCGCGGCCGCCAATATCCCCGGCTCGCTGGGCTACCTGTTCATCCTGCTGCTCGCCCTCACCTCCTTCCCCTGGGCAATGAAGGCCCTCGGCGGCCGTGGCTGGAAGGCGCTGCACAGCACCGGCACCTGGGTGCTGGCGCTGATCTTCTGCTTCTCGTTCTACAAGCGCATCCCGCTGAGCCCCGGCTATGTGCTGGCCTTCGGCCTGATGTTCTCCGCCATCGTGCTCAAGCTGGTCGCCAAGCTGGCCCAGCGCGTGCGCCGCAACGCTCAGCCGGCCCGTACGCCGCTCGCCACCGCCCGCTGATTCGAGGTCACCATGAACACGCTCGCACTCGCTCCACTGAAGAATGTCTTCGCCCATATCGACCGTCTCGGCGCCTGGAGCGCCGACCTGCCGCTGCGCCTGTTCCTCGCCTGGGAATTCTTCGAGGCCGGCCTGGAGAAATGGAACGGGCCGAACTGGTTCGCCCAGCTGCAGTTCCCCTTTCCCTTCGACCTGCTGCCGGCCGAGGTGAACTGGCAACTGTCGATGTGGATCGAGCTGATCGCGCCCCTGCTCCTGCTGCTCGGCTTGGGCACGCGCCTGGCGTCGGCCACCCTGATCGTCCTGACCGTGGTGGCTATCGCCGCCGTGCACTGGCCGGTGCACTGGTCGAGCCTGGCGGAGCTGGCGCTGGGCTACTCGATCAGCGACCACGGCCATGGCAACTACAAGCTGCCGCTGATCTATCTGGTCGCCCTGCTGCCGCTGCTGCTCAAGGGCGCCGGGCTACTGAGCCTGGATGCACTGCTGCGCCGCAAGGCCTGATCCACGCAACAAAAAAGCCCGCGCACCTCGACAGGTACGCGGGCTTTTTCATGACCGGCGTTCAGGCGTTGGCAAGGGTACCAAGCACCACGCCCTGGGCGCGCAGGCTCTCCAGCAGCGCCAGTCCGGCCGGCTCAATTTCCTCCGGCGTCACACCGATGGCCTCGGCCAGCAGCGCCAGGTGTTCACGGCCGCTGACATCACGTTCCTGCAGCGACAGCAGCAGCGCATGAGCCAGCGGCGCCAGCCGCGAGAAATGCACGCGCAGGTCCGCCCGGCGCTGGGCGAGGATCAGCGTAGGCTGCGCCGGCGCCTGCTGCGGCTGATGCCTCGGGCCGATCTCCGCCACCGGCCAGCGATAGGCCAGCGGCCAGGCCAGGGGCGACAACACCAGCACGCCGTCGAGCAGATCGCCCTGGGGGTTATGCGCCGGCTCGCCCGCATCGCTAAGCAGCAGCACACTCTCCACCCGCTCGTAATGGGCCAGCTCGGCCAGCCACTCCGGTACATCCGGCGTCTCGCCCGCCTCCAGGTAGTCGACGAACTCGCCGGCCAGCTCGGTGAACAGCGGTGTACGGCAGCGATGGTCGGCGTAGAAGGCCTGCACCAGCGCCTGCCAGCGAGCGCTGCCCAGGCTCGCCCGCGCCACCGGAAAGGCACCGGACAGCAACGAATCGAGATTGCCGAAGAACAGCTGCCGATAGACCGCCAGGCGCCGCGCCTCGATACCCGGTGGCGGCGCATGGCGCTGCGGGTCGCGCACATGGCGGGCCATGCGCAGCAGTTGCTCATACAGTGCCTCAGCCATGGCGCACCTCCGGCAGCCGTGCGGCGCGCTGGTAGCCGCGAATCTGCTCGACCTCGCTCAGCAGCTCGGCCAGCGGCGGGAAGTTGAAGTCCCGCTCCAGCAGCGTCGGCACCTCGCCGAAGCGCGCATAGGCCTGCGCCAGCAGCGCCCACACATCGCCCTTCACGGCGGCGCCGTGGGTGTCGATCTTCAGGTCCGGTGCCTCGTCGTAATGCCCGGCCACGTGCAGGCACACCACCCGCGCGGCGGGAATCGCCGCCAGGTAGCTGGCCGCGTCGTAGCCATGGTTGATGGCGTTGACGAACAGGTTGTTGACGTCCAGCAGCAGGTCGCAGTCGGCCTCGTCCAGCACCGCGCGGAGGAACTCGATCTCGCTCAGCGCCTGGTAGGGCGCCGCGTAGTAGGAAACGTTTTCCACCGCGATGCGCCGGCCCAGCACGTCCTGGGCCTGGCGGATGCGTGCCGCCACGTGGTGCACGGCCTCGTCGGTGAACGGCAGCGGCAGCAGGTCGTACAGCTGACCGTCGTCCGAGCAGTAACTCAGGTGCTCGCTGTACAGCGGCACCCGATGACGGTCGAGAAAGGTGCGGGTGTGGCGCAGCAGATCGAGGTCCAGCGGCGCCGGGCCGCCGAGCGACAGCGACAGGCCGTGGCAGGTCAGCGGGATGCGCTCTGCCAATGCCGCGAGGCCGTCACCATGGGCGCCGCCGACGCCGATCCAGTTGTCCGGCGCGCATTCGAGAAAATCCACGCTGCCGGGCGCCATCGCCAGCAGCTCGGGCAGCAAGGCACGGCGCAGGCCGAGGCCGGCGCCATGCACGGGGGCAAGAATGGTCATATGGGTTCTCCAGATGGACGAACGCCCTCCCGGTCGGTGACAGGGAGGGCGTGGTTTCAGGGGGGCGGATCAGTCCTTGGCCTGGCTCATCTTGGTGAACAGCTCAGTCGGCACTGGCTTGCCGTTGCTGGTGTACTGGTTGCTGCGGAACTTGTAGACCTCGGCCTCGGACAGATAGCCGTCGGCGTTGCTGTCCATGGCCTTGAACTCGCCGCTGCCGTTCGGCGCCACGGCCAGCAACTCCTTGAGGGAGACGCGGCCGTCATCGTCGGTATCGGTGCGGGAGAAGGAGGCATCGCCACATTTGCCTTCCCCGCATTTACCTTCACCACACTTGCCTTCGGCCTGCGTGGCCTTGGCCTCGCCGCCACACTTGCCCTCGCCGCATTTGCCTTCACCACACTTGCCCTCCCCGGCCTTGTCGGCGGCGGCCAGCTGATAGCCCTGGGGCAGTTGTTCGACGGCGAAGGCGGTGGACGCCAGGTTCATGCCGCCGGCCAGGGCGACAGCGAGCAGGCCGATGCGGGACTTGTTGGAAACGGTACGGGACATGGAAGTTCTCCGGTGCTGGGCGCGATGGCGCGCGGATGTGCCACAAGGCGGTTGGCCGACCGAGGTCGCGTGGTGCGGGTCTCTTTCGGGTGTCGCCATTTGGCCGCGCGCTTGTATCTGGCACGTATCGGAGAGGCGCTCGCTTTGTATGCCAGCCGCGCCCAGGACGCGGCAGATACGGAGTGATACGCAGGGTGGCGTTCAGGCGTCAGCGGCCCACTGGCGCTGCTGCTCCATGATGAAGTCGACGAACGCGCGCAGGCGCAGCGGCATATGCCGGCCCTGGGGATACAACAGGGTGAAGGGCCGCGAGCGACCGGCGAAAGGTTGCAGCACCTCGACCAGCGAACCCTCGGCCAGCTCCCGCTCGACGATGAAGCGGTAGGTCTGGAACAGCCCCGCGCCATGCTTGGCCAGGGTCACGCCACCCAGCACATCGTCCGAGCAAACGTAGCCGCCCTCGGTAAGGATCTCCCGCTCCTGCCCCCCGTCGTTGAACAGCCAGGTGATGCGCCGCCCGCTGCTGGGCAGCTCGAACTGGATGCAGTCGTGCCGTGCCAGGTCCTCCAGAGTCTGCGGCACGCCCTCGCGCGCCAGGTACGCGGGCGTGGCCACCACCACCAGGCGGGCATCCTCCAGCGGTCGGGCGATCAGGGTCGAGTCCGGTTGCGCACGCACGCGAATGGCCAGGTCGTAGCCTTCGCCGACGAAGTCGATATTGCGGTTGCCCAGATGGACATCAACCTGCACCTTCGGGTAGCGCCGGCGAAACTCGGGCAGCAGCGGCAGGATGCGGTGATGGCCGTAGGTGGTCGGCAGGCTGATGCGCAGCGTGCCCGACGGCTCCTGCTGCTGGCCGCTCACCGCGCGCTCGGCCTCCACCAGTTGGGTCAGCGCCTGGCGGCACTGCTGGTAGTAGCTGCGGCCGCCCTCGGTCAGGCGGATGCTGCGCGTGGTGCGCACGAATAGCCGGGAACCCAGGCGCTCCTCCAGGCGACCGATCGAGCGACTGACCGCCGCCGGCGTCACACCCGCCGCCAGCCCGGCCGCGGTGAAGCTCCCCAGCTCCGCCGCCAGACAGAACAGTTCGATGCTGCCGAGCAGGATGTCGTCGAATTGGCGCTGCATGATTGATTACACCATGTATCAACTGAATTTCTCGCAACCATATTTATCCGCATATCGCGCAAAAATATAGTCCTCCCAACGGCGCCACTCGGTGCCTCCTCATCGGGAGAAGCGACATGAGCAACAGCAGAACCGTGGTGATTACCGGCGCCTCCAGCGGCATCGGCTTCGGCCTGGTCCAGGCCTTCCTGGCCAATGGCTTCAACGTGGTCGGCAACGCCCGCTCTGCCGAGGGTCTGGACAAAGCCCGCGCGCAGCTGGGCAATCCCGCCGCCTTCATCGGCGTGGCCGGCGATATCGCCAAGCCGGACACCGCGCGCCGCCTCATCCAGGCCGGCGTCGAAGCCTTCGGCCAGGTCGATGTGCTGGTCAACAACGCCGGTTTCTTCCTGCCCAAGCCCTTCATCGAATACAGCCCGGACGACATCGACGGCCTGCTGGAGACCAACCTCAAGGGCGTGGTCTACGCCTCCCAGGCGGCCGCCGCGCACATGATCGAGCGGCGCCAGGGCCACATCATCAACATCACCGCCGCCGTGGCGCTGCAGGCCAACATCAGCGTGCCGGCGGCATTGCCGGTGCTGATCAAGGGCGGCGTCAACCAGGTCACTCGCGCCCTGGCACTGGAACTGTCGCCGCACAATATCCAGGTCAACGCGGTAGCGCCCGGCATCATCGAGACGCCGATGCACGACCCGGCCAGCTACGGTTTCCTCAACGGCCTGCAGCCGGCCGGGCGCATGGGTCGCGTCGAAGAGATCGCCGATGCCGTGCTGTACCTGGCCAATGCCAACTTCACCACGGGCGTGGTACTGCCGGTCGACGGCGGCATGAGCGCCGGCAAATGGTAATAGGCTGATCAATCATCCCCTTCACTCACACAGGAGCAGCACCATGCCCTTCGTCAGCCTCCGCATCACCCGCGATGGAGTCACCCGCGAGCAGAAAGCCCAGGTCATCAAGGAAATCACCGAGACCCTGCAGCGCGTGCTCAACAAGCAGCCCGAGCTTACCCATATCGTGATCGAGGAAGTCGACACCGATAACTGGGGCTACGCGGGCATCACCACCACCGAGTACCGCCGCAAGTTGCCCAAGGGCTGACGCGCAGCCCATGAAAAACCCCCGGCCTTGCGACCGGGGGCTTTCTCTTTGCTGTTGCGCCGGATTCGGCTGCCACGCCGGCGGGCCTGGCTCCGCTTCATCCCGCAATCATTCAGGCACGCTTGCTGCGCGGGGCCGTGTTGAGCGCCACCGCGGCGCGAACCAGCGCCTGCAGGGCCGCCTCGTCGGGGAAGTCGCCCTGATGGATGTCGATGGCGCGCCGGGTGTTGCCTTCGAGGCTGGCGTTGAACAGGCCGCTGGGGTCGGCCAGCGCGGCGCCCTTGGCGAAGGTCAGTTTCACCGCGCTCTTGTAGGTCTCGCCGGTGCAGATGATGCCGGCGTGGGACCACACCGGCACGCCCCGCCACTTCACTTCCTCGACCGCCTCGGGGTCGGCCTGTCGGATCAGCGCGCGGACCCGGGCCAGCGTCTCCCCGCGCCAGTCGCCCAGTTCCTGAATCTTTGCATCGATCAGTCGCGAGGCTTCCTGCGCGGTGCTCTGTTCCGTGGTCATGCTGGTCGTCCTCTTCCTGATGGTGGTCGCTGGCCGCAACTAGTATCGCCAACCCCTGGCATTCCTCCAGGGGAAAATTGGCGGCGATTGCGGCTTTGCGACAGCTTCGACCAACGGCAGGTGCTCAGGTGCCGACCCGGCTGCGCCTCAGGCCACCGGAATCGACGGATCGACCGCCGCCAGCGCCACGGCACGATCAGCCGCCGGCGGGTAGATCCACTGGCTGTTGATCTGCGTCTTCAGCGTCTTGGCCTCGGCGCCGACCAGCTTCTGCACGCGATCCCAGCCCTCGGTGTACACCGCCCCCCAGGCGCCCAGGTCGAGACAGGTGACGTACTTGGGCTGGCTGTAGACCCGTGGCGCCACGCCGATCAGCTCGGCCGCCGCGTTGTTGCCGGCGTAGCGGCCCAGGGGAATGGCGTGCTGGCAGGACATCACGCTGAAGTTGCCCAGCTCGTCGGTGGCGGCGCGCGCGGTATCGCCAGCGGCGAACACATCCTGCAGGCCGGCGACCTTGAGGAAGCCGTCCACCTGCAAGCGGCCGGTAGCATCGCGCGGTGCGCCCAGCTGCTCAGTGAGGCCGCTGGCACGGAAGCCGACGGTCCAGATCACCGTGCCGGCGTCGATGCGCTGGCCATCGTCCAGCACCACCCCGCCGGCATCCACCGCAGACACCGAGACCCCCAGGCGCCACTCGATACCCAGCTCGCGGGAGGCCTCGAGAATCGCCGGGCGAATGCCATCACCGAGAGTCGCACCGACCTGGGCGCCGCGGTCGATGACAATCACCCGCACATCGGCGTCCTCACCTAGGATGGCGCGCAGCCGCGCAGGCAGCTCGGTGGCGGTCTCGATGCCGGTGAAGCCACCGCCGGCCACCACCACCGTATTGCGCGCCGCCGACTCCGGCTGCTTGGCCAGGCCGAACAGGTGCTGCTCCAGGCGCGCGGCCTGCTCGATCTGGTCCACATCGAAGGCATGCTCGGCCAGCCCCGGCACCGGTGGGCGGAATAGCTGGCTGCCGGAGGCGAGGATCAGGCGGTCGTAGCCCAGGCTGGCCTCGGCACCCGTGGCATCGCGATAGCTGACCTGGCGCCCGGCGGTGTCGATGTTCAGCGCCAGGCCCTGGACGAAACGCACGCCGGTGACGGCGAACAGCTCCTGCAGCGGAGCGCGCATACTGTGCACGTCGGGCTCGTAGAAGCGCGGACGGATGCGCAGCTCGGCCTGGGGCGCGAGCAGGGTCACGCGCACGTCGCTGCGACCGTGCTGGTCGAGCAGGCGCACAGCGCTCAGTGCGCTCCACATGCCGGCGAAGCCGGACCCGATGATCAGAATATGTTGTTCCATGATGACTCCCGGCATTCGCCCGCTTCGTTTGACCGAGCCATGCTAGGAGCGAAAGAATTAGTCGCCCATGACAGATAACCCTGAATTTATGCCAGCCCAGCCTCGCCGCGTATTGTTCATCGCCTACCCGCGGGTGGGCCTGCTCGACCTGACCGGCCCGCAGACGGTGTTCTGGGCCGCCAGCAAGGCCCTGCAGGAACGCAACCGACCGGGCTACGAACGAATCACCGTCAGCCTGCAAGGCGGCCTGGTGCAGACCGCCGAGGGCCTGACCGTGGATACCCAGCGCCTGGCCGACTATCCGGTGAACGGCGTGGATACCCTGGTGGTACCGGGCTCGCCGGAGATCGAGGGCGTGGTGGCCGAGTCCGCCGAGCTGATCGGCTGGATCGCCGAGCACGCCGGCCAGGTGCGGCGCACCGCGTCGGTGTGCAGCGGCACCTTCCTGCTGGCCGAGGCCGGGCTGCTGCACGGCAAGCGCGCGGCCACCCACTGGGCCATGTGCGCCCGGCTGGGCGCGCGCTTCCCCTCCATCGAGGTGGATAACGACGCGATCTTCGTCCAGCAGGACAAGGTGTGGACCTCCGCCGGGGTCAGCGCCGGCATCGACCTGGCCCTGGCACTGGTAGAGGCCGATTGCGGCCGTGACGTGGCGATGCAGGTGGCGCGGGAGCTGGTGGTGTTCCTCAAGCGCTCCGGCGGCCAGGCGCAGTTCAGCGAACTGCTGCTGGCGCAGAGCCAGGACACGGCGATCTTCGACGAGCTGCACAGCTGGCTGGCCGACAACCTCGCCGCGCCGAACCTGGGTGTGGAGGTACTGGCCGAGCATTGCCACATGAGCCCACGCAACTTCTCCCGGCTGTACAAGCAGAAGACCGGACGCTCGCCGGCCAAGGCGGTGGAGATCTTCCGCCTGGAGGCGGCGCGGCGCCTGCTGGAGGACTCGGAGCGCAATATCGACCAGATCGCCCAGCAGTGCGGCTTCGGCGACGAGGAACGGATGCGCGCCACCTTCCAGCGCCACTTGGCGATTTCGCCGCGGGACTATCGCAAGCGTTTCTCCGCTTGAGGATCCGGCGGCCTAGCCCGCCAGCTCCTGCAGGTAGCTCCAGGGGTAGATGCCGTTGTCGTGGCCATCGCTGAACACCAGTTGCACGCCATAGCCCTGCTGATTGATGGCGCGCAGACGCACCTCACTCGGCGCCGCGTCGATGCGCCCATTCAGGCGCGCCGCTCGGCACTGCGAGCAGGGGCAGGCGGCGCGCAGACGGGCGTGGCTGAGCTGGCTGACCCGGCCATCCGGCCACTCCAGGCGCAGCTGGCCGGCGGCGCTGTGCAGGGCGCTGGGCGCGTTCATCAGGCCACACCCTGCAGCTGGCCGAGGGCGATACGCACGGCCTTGCGTACTTCGGGGTCGCCGTCGTTCTCCGCCGCCTGCAACGCCGGCAGCGCGGCCGGGTCGGTCAGCTCGCCGAGGGCCAGGGCGGCCTCCTTGCGCAGGTTGCTGATGCTGTGGCCGAGCAGCTCGACCAGCGCACCCAGCGCGCCGGCGAAACGCAGCTTGCCAAGGGAACGGGCGGCACGCAGGCGCACCTGCCAGTAGCCGTCGGCCAGGGCCTCGATCAGCGCCGGACCGGCGTCGCTCTGGCCGACCTTGCCGAGGGTGGTGGCGGCCTCCTCGCGCACCTGCCATTCACGATCGAGCAGAGCCGCACGCAGGGCCGGCAGTACGCTGGCGTCACTGGCCAGGCCGAGGGCGCCGGTGGCGGCGCGGCGCACTTCGGTATCCGGATCGCGGCTGGCCAGGTTGGCCAGGGCCGGCAGCGCATCGGTCTGCTTCAGCCAGCCGAGGATGCCGACCGCCTCGCGGCGGACGAAGGCATCGCTGTCGTGCAGCGCGCCCAAGGCCAGCGGCGCGGCCTCGGCCAGGCGCAGCTCGCGCAGGGCGCGCAGGGCGCTGGCGCGAACGAAGGCGTCGCCATGGGCGGCCCAGGGCAAGATCACCCTGCCCGCCTCGGCGCTCTTCAGCTCGGAGAGGCTCTGCGCGGCGGCAGCGCGCACTTCCTCGTCGGCATCGGCCAGGACGGCGCACAGGGCGGCGACCACCTCGGGCTCCTCCCAGGCTTCCAGCAGGCGCGCAGCCTCGGCGCGCACCTCGGCGGCAGGATCATCGCCCAGGGCCTGGGTCAGCCAGGGCAAGGCGTCGGGGTCTTCCAGGTCAGCCAGCTCGATCAGGGCGATGCGGCGCACGCCGGCGTCGGCATCGGCCAGACGCGGCTGCAGGTCGAGGATGTCCGGGTTGTCAGTAATAAGAGAAGTCATAGGGCGATTCGCAGTGGCGGATGTTCGGTGGTGGGCAGGCCCAGCGGCGTGAGGCGCGGCAGCTCGCGGCCGTCCTCGTGGCGCAGCAGCTCCAGGCAGTGGCGCTTGAGGTGGACGAAGCCGGGGCTGGTCAGCAGGCTGGCGTTGCGCGGGCGCGGGAAGTCCAGGCGCAGGTCCTCGATGAAACGGCCCGGACGCGGGCTCATCACCAGGATGCGGTCGGCGAGGAACAGCGCCTCGTCAATATCGTGGGTGACGAACACCACGGTGGTGCGGATGCGCGTCCAGATATCCAGCAGCAGCTCCTGCATGCGCGCGCGAGTCTGCGCATCCAGGGCGCCGAAGGGCTCGTCCATCAGCAACAGGCGCGGTCGGTTGATCAGCACCCGGGCGATCTCGGCGCGCTGCTGCATGCCGCCGGAAAGCTGGTTGGGCCAGCGCGTGGCGAAGTCCTGCAGGCCAACCAGACGCAGCATCTCGGCGGCCTGGCGGCGCCGTTCTGCCTTGCCGATGCCCTGCATCTTCAGGCCGAAGGCGACGTTGTCCAGCACGCTGCGCCAGGGCAGCAGGGTGTGGTGCTGGAACACCATGCCGCGCTCCGGCGAGGGGCCGGCCACCGGTGCGTTATCCACCAGCAGGCTGCCACCGGCGGGCCGCAGGTGACCGGCCAGGGCGCCGAGCAGGGTCGACTTGCCGCAGCCGGAGGGGCCGAGGATGCAGACGAACTCGCCGGGCTCGACCGTGAAGTCCAGCGCCTGCACCGCCTCGAAGGCCTCGCGGCCCTGGCCGAGGCGGATGGACAGCTGGCGACCGTCGATGCGGCCGGGCTCGGGGGCTTTCTCGTAGACGCTCATCGCTGTGCTCCGCTGCGGTACCAGGGCGTGGCCAGGCCACCGAGGCGCTTGACCAGGCCGCTGCTGGCCATGCCGAGCAGGCCGATCAGCAGCATGCCGACGACGATGTCCGGGTAGTTCTGGATGGTGTAGGACTCCCAGGTGTAGTAACCGATGCCGAACTGGCCGGAGATCATCTCGGCGGTGACCAGGCAGAACCACGAGGTACCCATGCCGATGGCGAGGCCGGTGACGATGCTCGGCGCGGCGCCCGGCAGGATCACCTCGCGCAGGATGGCCAGGCGCCCGGCCCCGAGGCTGCGCGCCGAGGCGATCAGGCGCGGATCGACGCCCTCCACGCCGTGGATGGTGTTGAGCAGGATGGGGAACAGCGCGCCGGTGAAGGTGATGAACACCATCGACAGCTCCGACGAGGGGAACATCAGGATGGCCAGGGGAATCCAGGCCACCGCGGGAATCGGCCGCAGCACTTCCAGTGGCGGCAGCAGGCTGTCTTCGGCCCATTTCGAGCGGCCGATGGCCAGGCCGAACAGCACGCCGATCACGGCGGCGCTTAGGTAGCCGGCGAATACCCGGCCCAGGCTGCTGCCGAGGTGCGCCAGCAGCTGGCTGGAGTGCAGCAGTTGCCAGGCCGCGTCGAGCACGGCACCAGGCGTGGGCACATAGGTGAAGGTGAGCAGGCCCAGGTCCAGGCGCGCGGTGGCGGCCAGCTGCCAGAACAGCAGGCAGGCGGCCAGCGAGGCGAGGCGCAGGGGCCAGCGGTATAAGTGGTTCATTGAATTCTCCAACCGTAACCCGAAGACACCAGGCACGAACTCAGGTCTTTGCTCCCCTCTCCCACTGGGAGAGGGGCCGGGGGTGAGGGATTGGCAGGCTGCTACGAGTTGCCTACGGCACCCTCACCCCAGCCCTCTCCCAGAGGGAGAGGGAGTCCATCAAAGGCTGGCGACGGCCTGCTGGTTGGCGCTGACGAAGTCCAGTGCAGTGCCACCGTGCTGCTGGGCGTAGGCTTCGGCCTGGTCCTTGAGCAGGAAGGCGGAGAGCTCACCCTTGCCGTTGCGCACGAACCAGGCCTGGTTGGCCAGCAGCTTGATGCCGCTGTCGGTGGCCTGGGCGTAGATGGCGCGGATGTCCTTGCCCTCCTGCTCCAGCGCGGCCAGGGCCTTGAGCGCGGCTTCCGGCGAGCTGTAGTGGCGTACCTTGTCCTCGCCGCGCACCCAGATCTGCGCCAGGCGCGAAACGTCGGTGATCGGCTTGCCGGTCAGTGCATCGTTGGCTTTCAGCGGTAGCGGCTGGTAGTCGGCCAGGGCCTTGTCGTAGTTGCGGCCGGCCTGCTTGAAGGCGGCGCGGATGTACTGGTCGTCGACGAACTTGTCCACGTCCAGGCCGCGGTCGGTCTTCTTCAGCAGCTTGAGGGTGTCGATGGAGGTGGCCAGCGCCTTGCGGTACTCCGGCTTCCAGGTCAGATCGCGGGTCTGCAGGCCGAGCGGGCCGTGGAACAGGTAGTTCACCTCGGCCTCGATGCCGGTGACCTTTTCGATCAGCTCGCTGTACTTCTCCGGCGACTCGGCGAACAGGCGGTCGGCCTCCAGGCTGGCGCGCAGGTAGGCGGTGACCACTTCCGGGTACTTCTTGGCGTACTCGGCATCGACCAGCGCGCCATGGAAGGTCGGTGCGTTGGCCTGGGAGCCGTCGTAGATCTTGCGGGCGAAGCCACGGTTGGGGAACAGCTCGGCGAACGGCACGAAGTCGGCATGCGCCTCGATGCGGTTGCTGCGCAGGGCCGAGCCGGCGATTTCCGGCGGCTGGGCGATGATGCGCACGTCCTTCTGCGGGTCCCAGCCTTGCGCGGCGACGGCGCGCAGCAGCATGCCGTGGGCGGTGGAGGCGAACGGCACGGAGATGGTCTTGCCCTTCAGCTCGGCCAGCGACTGCACGCTGGACGACGCCGGCACCACGATGCCGTTGCCGCTGCCGCGGGTGCTGCCGGAGAGCACCGTGAGGAACAGACTGCGCTTGCCGGCGTCGAGGTGGGCGACGCCGTTGAACGAGCCGGGGAAGTCGGCCATGGCGCCGAAATCGAGCTTGCCGGCGACCATCTCGTTGGTCAGCGGCGCGCCGCTGGTGAAGTTCTTCCACTCGATCTCGTACTTCACGTCCTGGTACTTGCCATCCTTCGGCAGGTACTTGTCGAGCAGGCTCAGCTCGCGAATGAGCAGGCCGCCGGTAGCGCAATTGATGGTGGTGTCCTGGGTGCCGATGGCGACGCGGATCGTCTCAGCCTGGGCGTGAACGGAGGCGATGGCCAGGGCGAGGCCGGCCAGCAGGTCCATCGGGCAGACCTCGACGCACACGGTGCAGCCCTTGTGGGCGATGCACTTGTCCTCGTCGATGGTCACCGGTGCATTGCTGCGAAAGAAGATTTCCTGGGGCTGGTAGGCCATGTCACGGTTCCTCGGAGCCTGTGGCTCTCTCGTTTCTGCGGCCCCCGTTCGGGGCCTGCACGCAGGTGTGGTCAGGCGGCGTCGCTACGCACCCGCAGGCGTTGGTAGGCGTGCTGTTCCTCGTCATCCAGCGGAATCAGATACGGCTCCACCGGCTTCTTGAAGCTGGTCATCTCGCCGCCCTCACCCTTCTTCAGGTGGCAGTGGGCGAACCACTCGGCGTCGTTGCGCTGCGGGTGGTCGACGCGGTGGTGGTACAGGCCCCAGCGGCTCTCGGCGCGGAACAGCGAGGCGCGCGCGGCCATCTCGGCGCAGTCGCGGATCACGCTGACCTCCAGGGCGCGCATCAGCTCGTGCGGGTTGTTGGCCTTGAGCTGGTCGAGGTCGCGCTGGATATCGGCGAAGCGGGTCAGGCCGATCTCCATCTTCTTGGTCACCTTGGGCGGCTGCAGGTAGTCGTTGACCATGCGCCGCAGCTTGTACTCGACCTGGGCCGGCGGCAGGCCGTGCTCACGATTGAGCGGCGCATACACCCGCGCCTGCTCGCGCTCGACCTGCTGCGCGTCGACCTTGGTGAACTCACGGCCGGCGATGTACTCGGCGGCGTTGACCCCGGCGAACCAGCCGTAGGTGAATGCGCCGAGCATGTAGTTGTGCGGCACGGCGGCCATGTCGCCGGCCGAGTACAGGCCCTTCACGCTGGTCTCGGCCTTCTCGTTGACCCACACGCCCGAGGCGCTGTGGCCGGAGCAGAAGCCGATCTCGGAGATGTGCATCTCGACCATACCGGTGCGGTAGTCGGTGCCACGGTTGGCGTGGAACTGGCCACGGCTGGGCCGCTCGTTGCTATGCAGGATCTCCTCGATGTTCTGGATGGTCTCCTCGGCCAGGTGATCAAGCTTGAGGAACACCGGGCCGTTGCCGCCCTCCAGCTCCTGGTGGAACTCCCACATCATCTGCCCAGACCAGTAGTCGCACTCGATGAAACGCTCGCCCTTGTTGTTGGCGGTGTAGCCGCCGAGCGGGCCGGTGACGTAGGCGCAGGCCGGGCCGTTGTAGTCCTTGATCAGCGGGTTGATCTGGAAGCACTCGAGGTTCGCCAGCTCGGCGCCGGCGTGATAGGCCATGGCATAGCCGTCGCCGGCGTTGGTCGGGTTCTCGTAAGTGCCCATCAGGTAGCCCGAGGCCGGCAGGCCCAGGCGCCCGGCGGCGCCGCAGGCGAGTACCACGGCCTTGGCGCGGATCAGGTGGAAGTCTGCAGTGCGGCAGTCGAAGCCCATCACTCCGTTCACCGCGCCCTCGGCGTCGGTCAGCAGGCGGGTGGCGATGACCCGGTTGGTGATCTCCACCCGCGCACGCTTGAGCTGGCGGTACAGCACCTTTTTGATGTCGTGCCCCTCGGGCATCGGCAGCACGTAGGCGCCCATGTGGTGAACCTTCTTCACCGCGTAGTCGCCGGTCTCGTCCTTCTCGAACTTCACGCCCCAGCGGTCGAGCTGCTCGATGGTCTCGAAACTCTTGGTGGCGTAGGCGTACACAGCCGCCTGGTTGACGATGCCGTCGTTGGCGATGGTGATTTCCTTGGTGTACTGCTCCGGCGTGGCGTGGCCGGGGATCACCGCATTGTTCAGGCCGTCCATGCCCATGCTGATAGCGCCACTGCGCTTGACGTTGGCCTTGTCCAGCAGCAGCACGCGCAGCTCGCGGTTGGCCTCCTTGGCCTTGATCGCAGCCATCGGCCCGGCGGTACCCCCGCCGATCACCACCAGGTCGTATTCGCGTTCGATCGTGTTCATGCGTGGGAGCCCTTCTGGCGGTCGATGCGCAGGCGGTACTGGAAAGCATCGCCGCGGTAGTAGAGGTATTCGAAGTCCAGCGGCGTGCCATCGGCGGCGTGGGTCAAGCGCTCGATGCGCATGATCGGCGCGCCCTCCTCCACGTTCAGCGCACGAGTCAGGTCGGCATCGGCCAGCACCGCGTCAATGGCCAGGTCGGCATGACCAAGGGCGATGCCGCAGTCGTTCTCGATGATCAGGAAGATGTCGCGGGCTACCAGGTCGGCCTTCTCCAGCTTCTCGCCGACGGCGCGCGGCACGTAGGTGACTTCCAGCGACACCGGCTCACGATTGACCAAGCGCACGCGCTTGATCTCGGTCACCGGTGCACCCTCCTCCAACCCCAGGCGCTCGGCGACGCGGGCGCTGGCCGGCAGATGCTTGAGGCTGTGCAGGCGGTTGATCACCTCGTAGCCCATCTGCGACATGGACTCGGCCAGGCCCTGCAGGGTGCTGACGTTCTGGAACGCCTTGGGCTTGGCAACGAAGGTGCCCTTGCCATGGATCTTGAAGATCAGCCCTTCCTTCTGCAGATCCCCTAGCGCCTGGCGCACGGTGATGCGGCTGACACCAAACGCCTGGCCCAGCTCGCTCTCCGAAGGCATGCGGCTGTGCGGCGGATATGTACCGTCGAGGATGCGCCCACGCAGCAGCTCCTTGAGCTGGCTGTACAGCGGCACGGGGGACAGGGGAAGCAGTTCGGCCATGTTCTCGTCTCTGATCTCTACTTGTCATAACAAGCTGTGACGAGAAGATAGCGAGCATAAGAGAGGTGTAGGAAATACTTTTATTGCATAAGCATATGGCTCGAAGCGGCCTACACCGGGTCCAGTTGCAGATGCACGCTGAGCGTCACTCCACGCTCCAGCGGGCTGGCGGTGACCAGCTCACCCTGCAGCATCTCGATCAGGCGGCGGGCGATGATCAGGCCCACCGGGCTGTTGCGCGCCATCTGCCGCGCCGCCTCATCCGCCAGCTCCGCCAGCGAACAGATGCGCAAGGGATCGGCCTGCTCGCTGGGTGAGCCGCTGATCTCCAGGCGTACGGCAATGCGCTCACCTTCTGACTGGGCCTGCACGCCCAGGCGCACCTTGCCGGCGACGGTATTGCGCAGCGCATGCAGCAGCAGGTGACGCAGCGCCTCGCCTAGGCGCTTTGGGTCGGTCAGCACGGGCTGCTGCGCCGCCTCGGCGACCCTCAGCTGCAGATCCAGCCCTCTCGATTCGACTTCCGCATGCAGACTCTGGGCGACATCCCTGACCAGTTCGTCCAGCCGAGTCGCCTGGAGTTGCACCAAAAATCAGTCATCGCCTTACCTACAAAGAGAGACGACTATTTCATTGCACTTGGTCTACGGTACACGACGATGTGTTTCTTCTCATGGCTGATGCCTCCAACAAAATTACGACGCCCAAGTGCCTCAACCAGACGTTTATCCTCTTCGGAGTTAGGTAGATGCACACGACGCCGCAGAGCAATGTTGGGATACTCATCGCCCAAGAGGATCAGGACAGCTGCTATTCGCCCCCACTCACAATTAAGCGTGAGGGCCTGAATGATCATTTCAATCCTGTTTTCTCGACTTAAGTCGCCATCCTGAATAACCTGAAGGATGACCGGTAGATATGCAGCCGAAAAGCTGACCCCTTCGACGTTCGCGCGCCCACAGACCTTCGCGAGCTCGATTGATGATCCTTCGCAAGTATCAAAAGCCTCGAAGGGAATGCCCTGCCACATTGTCAGCGCATCCTGAATCGAGGCTGTCTCATAACGAGTGAGTTCCCACACCAAATCAATCGGCAACGCCGTTAGATCTAGATCGACTTTGGCTTCCTTCCAACACCTGCGGATATAGGCTGACACCATACGTGGCGCCTGAGTTTTGAATGCCTCTCGGATTTCTAGGGTATAAGGAGCACAGCTATTGAATGCAAAAAGAGCCCAGCGATCAGGAGGCAGCCCCGAAGCCAGCACCACAGCTGGATCTAATGTCAGATCGGCAAACAGCGCACGTAGAACACTGTTAGATAGCTCTTTGCGGAGAAGATAAATCTGAAGCGCAGACTGCCGTGTTGGCTCCGATTGCCAGAGCTCGCCATCCAATACCTCAACGTGGCGCTCAACAAAAGCGAAGAGCTTCTCCTTGAGCAACTCCCTTGCTTCATCCCCACTTGGGTCCAGAGAAGGTAGATCTGGATCAATCACCTGATCGAAGACAGTCCAAACAGCCCTACCAAACGGCTCAACTCGATCCATGTCCAGGAAGCGTGGCCATACCTCCTTAGGAACCTCCCGGAGATCCGACACAACGCACTGGGTGCGATCCAGCAGTTGCCACATTAGATCCAGATCCTCTTCAACCAGATGCAGCAGTTTGACAAGCGAGTCGCTGCTCTCAGGGAGAACGCCGTCTTGGCTCAGAAGCTCAGTGATGAACGCTTCGGGATGTCCCTTGATACTCTCCAACAGGCCAGGGAGCTCAAGGCTTTCAAGGCGCCCATAGGTCACTAGAGACTCCTCAATAGAAGGAGCACCCAGCTTTTGCCAAAGTAACTGGAGCATGGGTAGTGATAACTCCAGGCATCCCCACGCAACAAGCTTCTTGAGATCCTCGGACGATGTCACATCACTGACAGCCCTGAATTGTGCGGGTTTATCGCGGAGCCAGTTCCAGCCTCCCCGTTTTGACTCCAGAGAGGGCATGAGATGAGCGATATCTGAGAGTCCATTGATTGCCTTCAGGAACAATCCCTTTTTATCGCTCATGCCATTGAGCTGCTCGACCGTCAAAGCATCCAAGATAGTGCTGATGTACAGCTGCCTGGCATCACTGAATCCGAACCGCTCAGTTTGAAGGAGCTGGTACATAAGATTCTGATCCGTTTCGAATAGGGCCTTGATCACCGCCAGGCCGTCCTTGCCCCCAAGGAGCACTTGCACCGCTTCAGCCATCCGCTCCAAGTGCTTGTGGCCGCTCTTCAGCACTATGGCCAGCTTCTCGGACGCAAGCTCTGCACTATCAACTTCACGGTGCGTTGCGAGAGCAGCAATTACTCCAGAAATGATGCCTTTGCCGCCCTCAAGACAATCGAAGTCCAACTTGCTCGCAACGCGCTCAGGATTCTGCAACGGAGTGGTCACATCGAGAACCTCACCCCGGCCGAGCGCAAGGATAAAATTCTTGTCCGCTTGGGTCAGCGACCCCTCATAGAAATAGCCCAGATAGTCGACGTAATCGGTGTCGAAAAAACCACGACGCATGAGGTAGGTAACCACCTCTAGACCGGCAAGCGAGTTTGCGATTGTTGGGCCATAGCTCTTTCGAGCAGCCTCGCGAAATGGAGTTGTTTTGAGACGAACGATTTGCTTTCGCAAATCATTGATCTCACCCTCGATGCTATCGACCGAGCGCTGCAACAGTTCGGCGCGAGCTTCGTATTTTACCGCCATCAGAAGCTGGCTAGGTTTAATGGTGTTCCCATCATTGTTGCCATAACGGCTAGTGGCTAACACCCTCACCCAGTCCGCCTGGATCACAGCGTCGAAGTTGCCATCCTCGACAAACTGTTGCAGCGTGAATACGGCACCGCTAGGAGTGCTTACTGCGTTGGCATGGGGCAGATTCCCCTGCTGCACGATCTCGTACCATACGCATGCTCGGAGATGCGCCGTACTTTTTGCGACTTCATTTTCTTTTCGTACCAACCGCTCTTTCAGCTTATCCGCCTGCTCTTCAAGCCTCTGCGCCTCGTCTTTGACCCATCCACCAAAGCCTGTTAGCACATTGTGAATAGGGCCCCGACGCTTGATCAGCTCGGCATATGCATCAGGGTGCAGGTTCCTGAGCACGACAATGGCGAATAGCTTGTTCGGCTCAAGCGCCAAGCCATCTTTTGCCAAGAGACTCGAATAGATGTCGTACTCGTTGACGATGTTTTTGATCAACCTCATCTCGTCAATGTAGTAACACACCGTCTCCACCATGGCAGGGTCGAGCCTGGCGCCCAAGGAGATGCCACCTACCTTTCGAGCCCCCATCAGCTCGGTCAATTTTTCCCGCGAATTCTCTGAATTCACGACTGGGATGATAGGAATGACCAGGTCGAAGAACTTGGTCTTATCAGTCACCGTGAACAGCTCATCGCGGATGGCGTAGAGGAAATGTATCGACCGCTTGATCTGGGGAGACTGGCGGATGGTGAAGTTGATCTCCCGGAGCCGGAAGAAGATGTCTTGGATATCGAACCTGTCGAGATCTTCGATTACCACGACCTGGACGTCGCTGCGTTCGAAGCAGTAGATAATCTCATCGACATTTTTGTGAAGCACTGAGCCATGATGTGTAGCTTCAAGCTTACCGCCCTTGAGGGTCAGCCCGTCGATACTGAACATTGAAAGGAATCTCAGCACTCCGTACGCAATCCATATGCCCCCTGCTACGACGATGCTGGCAGCGAACCACTCGGGGATCAGCATGAGCCCTTTGATTAACCAACCCAAATCAACGTCTGCCTGCTTCTCCAGCTTGGGCACACAGAGCCTCATGAGGCCGGTGACCCACGCAGCCAGGAACGACGTGCGTAACAGAATGACAGTGTTCGAAGCCTGAACGATTCGCTTTAGGCGTGTTTTGGGCAGCTGGTCAGCCCGAACGGAATAAAGCAACTGCTGGACGATTGTTTCCTCAATGCGATTGAGGAGTTCAGAGGTAGAGGCCTCAACTCCTTTTACCGCCGGTGCAGTGCTTTTTGACACCCTATCACCCAACACCTGAGCATCTAATGGCCTAGATGCCTCGACAGGTGCCTCCTGGCTGAATGTAGCGAGGGATACCGTGACGTACGGGAATTGGGGATTGCGCTCGAAGAATGTCTTCACAACGCTACTCTTACCGGCTCCGTATCCACCGGTGAGAGCAATGTTCAATACTTCGTCGTTGTTCAGAGCACCAAGCAACTCCTGCTCGTAACGCGTAAAGCGATCATCCTCAAGTAGCACCGGCGTCAGCGGCTCAAAAGATGACTTGGAGAGATGTGGGCGATACGTGGACTTGAATACCCTGAAACCAGCTATCAGCCCGTAATACAGTGCGAACCACGTGCGCTTGAGGGTACTTGAGCTTGCTTGAGCCATCTGCCTTGATCCTGAACGTCGGCCATCCATGCTGACCACTCGGGACAGACACTCGCCGCATTAATACATGCATGCCCCTTAGGGGCGTATTCAATGAGAGATGGCTATATGCCATAAATCCTAAGCTTAGGGGTAGCGACCAAGATACCCACCTGGACTGCTCCAGGCCGTAGCGGTCTTCTTAGTTGCGGGAGAGAGCATCCTCCGGGCGCGTCACAGACGCATACAGCAGCTAGAAGAAGGATCTGAAAGTACCGGTAGGAGACGGATGACTTACTCGCCATCGCTCACTCTCGTTTGACGACAAGGCTGTAAACAGGCACCCATTTCCTTTTCTTGAGCCAGGCCAATTGAGGTTAGTGACCTAACCCCTGATCACATGCTCATGAACTCTCTGAGCAGCCTTACAGGTAGGGTTTTGCTGGAATTTCGCAGAGGCCAGAAATAAGAAAACCCAGTCACCGCTAAGTGACTGGGTTTTCTAGGGTTTTTTGGTCGGGACGGAGTGATTCGAACACTCGACCCCTTGCACCCCATGCAAGTGCGCTACCGGGCTGCGCTACGCCCCGACGATGCTTCCGAGTTACCGGAAGCGGGGAGGACTTTACAATAAGCTGCTGAATTGTGGAAGTTTTTTTTACCGCTGAGCACTTACTTGCGAAGCACCAGCAGAACATCCTCGAGCTCGGCAATCATCTGCCGGATCAGCTGCTTGTACTGGGTGGTGTCGTCCTTGGCTTCGTCGCCGGAGAGACGCTGACGCGCCCCGCCGATGGTGAAGCCCTGATCGTACAGGAGCGCTCGGATCTGGCGGATCATCAGCACATCTTGGCGCTGATAGTAACGACGGTTACCCCGCCGCTTCACCGGATTGAGCTGAGGAAACTCCTGCTCCCAGTAACGCAAAACATGAGGCTTGACGGCACAGAGGTCGCTGACTTCGCCGATGGTGAAGTAGCGTTTGCCAGGGATAGGCGGCAGCTCGTCGTTATGACTTGGTTCCAGCATATGCCTCTACTCTGGCCTTCAATTTCTGGCCCGGACGAAAGGTGACAACACGGCGAGCCGTGATCGGGATTTCTTCGCCTGTTTTCGGATTGCGGCCCGGGCGCTGACGTTTGTCGCGCAGATCGAAATTGCCGAAACCGGACAATTTGACCTGTTCGTTGTCTTCCAGCGCGTGGCGGATTTCCTCGAAAAACAGCTCCACCAACTCCTTGGCTTCCCGCTTATTCAGGCCAAGCTCTTCATACAGACGTTCCGCCATCTCAGCTTTCGTCAGAGCCCCCATACGCTACTTCCTTAACGTGGCGTTGAACCTTTCTTCCAGCGAGGTGATGATGTTTTGCGTAGTTGTATTCACCTCATCGTCGTTAAGAGTGCGCGATGGATGTTGCCAGGTCAAGCCAACGGCCAGGCTTTTTCTATGTGGATCAATGCCTTTACCGTGATACACGTCAAACAGTCTGAGGTCCGTCAGCCATTCGCCCGCGGCCTCGCGGATGGTGGCGAGCACGGCTTCGGCCGGTTGCTCGCGGTCCACCAGCAGGGCCAGGTCGCGGCGCACCTCGGGGAAGCGTGACAGTTCGCTGAACGCCGGCATGCGCCCGGTCGCCACTTCGGCCAGTACCAGCTCGAAGAGGAACACCGGCTGATCCAGACCCAGGGTCTTGGCCAGCTCCGGGTGCATCGCACCGAGGAAACCGACCAGACGCCCTTCCCGCTCGATACGTGCGGTCTGGCCCGGGTGCAGGGCCGGATGCTCGCCCGGCACGAAGCTGAAGGCATCGGCGGCGCCGGCATAGCCCAGCAGCGCTTCGACATCGGCCTTGAGGTCGTAGAAGTCCACGCTCTCACGACCGTTGGCCCAGGCTTCCGGCAGGCGGCTGCCGCTGATCACGCCCGCCAGCATGGCTTCCTGCTTCAGGCCTTCGAGCTGACCGATGAAGCGCAGGCCGCTCTCGAACAGACGCACGCGCGACTGCTGACGGTTGAGGTTGTGCTCCAGCGCCTTGACCAGGCCCGGCCACAGCGAGGAACGCATGGCGGCCATGTCGGCGGAGATCGGGTTGGCCAGCTGCAGCGGCGCCACGCCCGGGTTGAACAGCTCGAACAGCTTGGGATCGATGAAGCTGTAGGTGATGGCCTCCTGATAACCGCGCGCGACCAGCAGGCGGCGCAGGGCCGGCAGCTCGGCACGGGCCTCGGCCTTGGCCTGCGGGGCCAGGCGAGCCTGCGGGTAGCGCACCGGCAGACGGTTGTAGCCGTACAGGCGACCCAGCTCTTCGATCAGGTCCACTTCCAGGCTGATGTCGAAGCGATGGCTCGGCACGCTGACCTGCCACTGGCCGGCGCCCTGGGCGACGGTGCTCAGGCCCAGCGCGTTGAGCAGGCGCTCGACCTCGGCGTCGTCCATGTCCATGCTCAGCATCTGACTGATGCGCTCGGCACGCAGGGTGATCGGCGCGACGTTTGGCAGGTCGGTAGCGCTGGCCACTTCGATGATCGGACCGGCTTCGCCGCCGACGATCTCCAGCAGCAGTGCGGTGGCGCGTTCCATGGCATTGCGCGCCAGCTGCGAGTCCACGCCACGCTCGAAGCGGTGCGAGGAATCGGTGTGCAGGCCATAGGAGCGAGCCTTGCCGGCCACCGAGATGGTGTCGAAGAAAGCGCTTTCCAGGAACAGGTCGCGAGTCTTGTCGCTGACGCCGCTGTGCTCACCACCCATCACGCCGGCGATGGCCAGGGCGCGGTTGTGGTCGGCGATCACCAGGGTGTCGGCGCGTAGGCTGACTTCCTGGCCGTCCAGCAGGACCAGCTTCTCGCCCTCTTCCGCCATGCGTACGCGGATGCCGCCGTTGATCTCGGCGAGGTCGAAGGCGTGCATCGGCTGGCCGAGTTCGAGCATCACGTAGTTGGTGACGTCGACGGCGGCGTCGATGCTGCGGATGTCGGAACGACGCAGGCGCTCGACCATCCACAGCGGGGTCGACTTGGACAGGTCGACATTGCGGACTACGCGGCCCAGGTAACGTGGGCAGGCCTCGGGGGCCAGTACTTCGACCGGGCGCACTTCGTCATGCGCAGCCGCGACAGGGACGACGGATACAGTCGTTACCGGAGCGGCATAGATAGCGCCGACTTCGCGGGCCAGACCGGCCAGCGACAGGCAGTCGCCGCGGTTCGGGGTCAGGCCGATCTCGATGCTGGCATCGTCCAGACCGAGGTATTCGCGCAGGCTCTGGCCAACCGGGGCGTCCGCCGCCAGCTCCATCAAGCCGTTGTTGTCCTCGCTGATCTGCAGCTCGGAGGCCGAGCAGAGCATGCCCTGAGACTCCACGCCGCGCAGCTTGGCCTGCTTGATCTTGAAGTCGCCCGGCAGCTCGGCGCCGATCATGGCGAAGGGAATCTTGATACCGGCGCGCGCATTGGGCGCGCCGCAGACCACCTGGAAGGTGGCACTGCCGTTGCTGACCTGGCATACGCGCAACTTGTCGGCGTCCGGGTGCTGTTCGGCGCTGAGGATCTCGCCCACCACCACGCCGCTGAACTGGCCGGCGACCGGGATCACGGCGTCCACTTCCAGGCCGACCATGGATAGGCGGGCCACCAGCTCGTCGCGCGAAACTGCCGGGTTCACCCAGCTGCGCAGCCACTGTTCACTGAATTTCATGCTGTCTGTTCTCCTTAAGCGAATTCGATACGGGTCATGCGGCCTAGCGGAATTGCGCCAGGAACCGCAGGTCGTTATCGAAGAACAGGCGCAAGTCGTTGACGCCGTAGCGCAGCATGGCCAGGCGCTCGACACCCATGCCGAAGGCGAAGCCGGAGTATTTCTCCGGATCGATGCCGCTCATGCGCAGCACGTTCGGATGCACCATGCCGCAGCCCATCACTTCCAGCCAACCGGTCTGCTTGCACACGCGGCAGCCCTTGCCGGAGCACATCACGCACTGCATATCGACTTCGGCCGATGGCTCGGTGAAGGGGAAGAAGGACGGACGGAAACGCACGCCCAGCGGCTTCTCGAAGAACACCCGAAGGAATTCCTCGATGGTGCCCTTGAGGTCGGCGAAGCTGATGCCCTCGTCGATCAGCAGACCTTCGACCTGGTGGAACATCGGCGAGTGGGTGATATCGGAGTCGCAGCGGTACACGCGGCCGGGGCAGACGATGCGGATCGGCGGCTGCTGCGATTCCATGGTGCGCACCTGTACCGGCGAGGTGTGGGTGCGCAGCAGCATATTGGCGTTGAAATAGAAGGTATCGTGCATCGCCCGCGCCGGGTGGTGGCCGGGGATGTTGAGGGCTTCGAAGTTGTGGTAGTCGTCTTCGACTTCCGGACCCTCGGCCACGTTGTAGCCGATATGGGTGAAGAACTGCTCGACGCGCTCGAGGGTGCGGGTGACCGGATGCAGGCCACCGGAGGCCTGGCCACGGCCAGGCAGGGTTACGTCAATACGCTCGGACGCCAGCTTCTCGGCGAGCAGAGCCTGCTCAAGCACGGATTTGCGGGCGTTCAGGGCGTCCTGAACCTGATTCTTGGCAGCGTTGATCAAGGCGCCAGCCTGCGGACGCTCTTCGGCCGACAGCTTGCCCAGGGTCTGCATCAGGGCGGTCAATTCGCCCTTCTTGCCGAGATACTGAACCCGGAGCTGTTCCAGGGTGTTCACGTCTGCGGTGTTTTGCACGGCCTCAAGCGCTTGCGAGACCAATGCATCCAGGTTTTCCATGTACGGACTCCAGATACGAAATAGGGGAAGAGCTTGAAGGCTCTTCCCCTATCTTTGACGTTGCCACCGGGCGAGCCCGGTGATTGTCGGGGGACTTAAGCCAGAACGGCCTTAGCTTTCTCGACAATCGCAGCAAACGCCGCTTTTTCGTTCACTGCCAGATCGGCCAGAACCTTGCGGTCGATTTCGATCGACGCTTTTTTCAGGCCAGCGATCAGACGGCTGTAGGACAGACCGTTGACGCGAGCACCAGCGTTGATACGAGCGATCCACAGAGCACGGAACTGACGCTTGCGCTGACGGCGGTCACGGTAGGCGTATTGGCCTGCCTTGATCACAGCCTGCTTGGCAACGCGGAACACGCGCGAACGTGCGCCGTAGTAGCCCTTGGCGAGTTTCAGGATTTTTTTGTGACGAGCACGAGCGATAACGCCACGCTTAACACGAGCCATGAGTAATTACCTCTAAATATCTTGACCGAATTAACGAACGCGCAGCATGCGCTCGACTTTTGCCTTGTCCGACGGATGCATCAGTTCGCTACCGCGAAGTTGACGCTTACGCTTGGTGGACATTTTGGTCAGGATGTGGCTCTTGAAAGCGTGCTTGTGCTTGTAGCCGGCAGCAGTTTTCAGGAAACGCTTAGCCGCGCCGCTTTTGGTTTTCATCTTTGGCATGTTTGGTACTCCGCATTCATTAACAACTGATAACCATCAGGCCTGCCAGTGCCCGGGAGGTTATTTACGCTTCTTGGGAGCGATGACCATCATCAGCTGGCGTCCTTCCAGCTTAGGATGCTGTTCTACGGTGCCGAGTTCGGCGAGGTCGGCTTCGACCCGCTTCAACAGCTCCATACCCAGCTCCTGGTGGGCCATCTCACGACCACGGAATCGCAAGGATACCTTGGCCTTGTCCCCTTCATTAAGGAAACGTACCAGGTTGCGTAGTTTTACCTGGTAATCCCCTTCTTCCGTCCCTGGACGAAACTTGATTTCTTTGATCTGCTGCTGGTGCTGGTTCTTCTTCGCGATAGCAGCTTGCTTCTTCTTCTCGAACAGGTGCTTGCCGTAGTCCATGATGCGGCAAACTGGCGGGACTGCATCAGCCGAGATCTCTACCAGATCCAGCTTCGCCTCTTCGGCGATGCGCAGTGCCTCATCAATCGAAACAATGCCAACCTGCTCGCCATCCGCGCCAATCAGGCGGACTTCACGTGCGGTGATGTTCTCGTTGATCGGTGCCTTTGGGACGGCCCGCTTATCCTGTCTCATTTCACGCTTAATAATGATTACTCCGAATCTTGGCGACCACGCCGGGAAACCGCTTGCTTGAGCTGTTCGGCGAATTGTTCCAGAGGCATGGAGCCCAGGTCGACACCTTCGCGGGTACGCACAGCAACGGATCGTGTCTCAACTTCCCTGTCGCCAATAACCAGGAGATAGGGAACCTTGAGCAAAGTATGCTCGCGGATTTTAAAGCCGATTTTTTCGTTTCTCAAGTCGGACTTGGCACGGAACCCGCTTTGGTTGAGAGTTTTCTCGACTTCCAGGGCAAAATCGGCCTGCTTGTCGGTGATATTCATGATCACCGCCTGGACCGGAGCCAGCCAGGACGGGAAGGCACCGGCGTAGTGCTCGATCAGCATGCCGATGAAGCGTTCGAAGGAGCCGAGAATGGCACGGTGCAGCATGACCGGACGAATACGGCTGTTATCTTCGGCGATATAGCTGGCATCCAGGCGCTCCGGCAGGTTCGGATCGTACTGCAGGGTGCCGCACTGCCAGTTACGCCCCAGGCAGTCTTTGAGGGTGAACTCGATCTTCGGACCATAGAAGGCGCCCTCACCCGGCTGATATTCCCACTCCAGACCCGACTCGTTCAGCGCATCGGCCAGCGCACCTTCGGCGCGATCCCACAGCTCGTCGGAACCTACACGCTTGGCCGGACGAGTGGACAGCTTCATCGAGATATCGGAGAAGCCGAAGTCGGAATACACCTGCAGAGTCAGCTTGATGAAGTCGGCCGCCTCTTTCTTCACCTGCTCCTCGGTGCAGAAGATGTGCGCGTCGTCCTGAGTGAAGCCACGCACGCGCATGATGCCGTGCAGCGCGCCGGACGGCTCGTTGCGGTGGCAGGCGCCGAACTCGGCCAGGCGCAGCGGCAGGTCACGGTAGGACTTCAAACCCTGATTGAAGATCTGCACGTGGCACGGGCAGTTCATCGGCTTCACCGCGTAGTCGCGGTTTTCCGAATTGGTGGTGAACATGTTCTCGGCGTAGTTCGACCAGTGACCCGAGCGCTCCCAGAGAATGCGGTCGACCACCTGCGGGGTGCGCACCTCTACATAGCCATGCTCGCGCTGCACCTGGCGCATGTACTGCTCGAGCACCTGGTAGACGGTCCAGCCAGCCGGATGCCAGAACACCATGCCTGGGGCTTCTTCCTGCAGGTGGAACAGGTCCAGCTGCTTGCCAATGCGGCGATGGTCACGCTTCTCGGCCTCTTCGATACGCTGGATATAGGCAGCCAGCTGCTTCTTGTCCGCCCAGGCGGTGCCATAGATGCGCTGCAGCTGCTCGTTCTTCGAGTCGCCGCGCCAGTAGGCACCGGAAATCTTGGTCAGTTTGAAGGACTTGAGGAAGCGCGTATTGGGCACGTGCGGGCCGCGGCACATGTCGACGTATTCTTCGTGGAAGTACAGACCCATGGCCTGCTCGTCCGGCATGTCGTCGATCAGGCGCAGCTTGTATTCCTCGCCACGCGACTTGAACAGCTCGATGACCTCGGCACGCGGAGTCATCTTCTTGATGACGTCGTAATCCTTGTCGATCAGCTCAGCCATGCGCTTTTCGATGGCTGCCATGTCTTCAGGCGTGAAGGGACGATCGCTGGCGATGTCGTAATAGAAGCCTTCCTCAATCACCGGCCCGATCACCATCTTGGCGTTCGGATAGAGCTGCTTGACCGCGTGACCGACCAGGTGCGCACAGGAGTGGCGGATGATCTCCAGCCCCTCTTCGTCCTTCGGCGTGAGAATCTGCAGGGTGGCGTCGCTTTCGATCAAGTCACAGGCGTCTACCTGCCTGCCGTTGACCTTGCCGGCCAGGGTGGCCTTGGCCAGACCGGCGCCGATGGACTGAGCCACCTCGAGCACGGAAACGGGACGATCAAACGAACGCTGACTGCCGTCGGGAAGAGTAATGATGGGCATGGCGCCTCCTCTCCTAGTGGTGACCCCTACCAAAGGTCACGTGGGTTGGGATGAGCCAGGAAGCGATCCGGCGATATGCCTGCCAGACGATGGCAGGAGCCTTGCGGCAAACCGGGACAGACCGCAGTCACTGGAGGTAAACGAATCGCGGATGCTTCCAGAAAGCCGCAGCCCTGACAAGCAGCCAATAAAAAAGGGGTCGTATGTACGACCCCTTTCGGATTTGGTAGGCACAATTGGACTCGAACCAACGACCCCCACCATGTCAAGGTGGTGCTCTAACCAACTGAGCTATGTGCCTGCAATGGAGGCGCATTTTAGGGAGATCCGCCGGAGTGTCAACATCTTTTTCGCTAAGCCTCTGAATAAACGGATTTTTTGCTGCACAGCCAAGCGTTAAAAATTTTGCACGGAGGCTAGCCGGCGCATTTTGACTCGGGTAGCATCGGCTCATTCCGTAAAAAATAAAGAACATAGGTTCAAATATGGCGCACACACCCTATCCCCAGTCCTACTACGCCGCTTCGGCCAATCCTGCTCCGCAGCGCCCGGCCCTGCAGGGCGAGACCGAGACCGATGTCTGCATCATCGGCGCCGGCTATACCGGCCTCTCCACCGCCCTGTTCCTGCTGGAGAATGGCTTCAAGGTCACCATCGTCGAAGCCGCCAAGGTCGGTTTTGGTGCCTCCGGCCGCAACGGCGGACAAATCGTCAACAGCTATAGCCGCGACATCGACGTGATCGAACGCACCGTCGGCCCGAAACAGGCCCAACTGCTGGGGCAGATGGCCTTCGAAGGCGGCCGCATCATCCGCGAGCGTATCGCCAAGTACGACATCCAGTGCGACCTGAAGGATGGCGGCGTGTTTGCCGCCAACACTCCCAAGCACATGAAGCACCTGGAATCGCAGAAGAAGCTGTGGGAGCGCTACGGCCACACCCAGCTGGAGCTGCTGGACGAGAAGCGCATCCGCGAAGTGGTGGACACCGACAGTTATGTCGGCGGCATGCTCGACATGAGCGGCGGCCATATCCATCCGCTCAACCTGGCTCTCGGCGAGGCAGCGGCCGTGGAATCCCTCGGTGGCATCATCTATGAGCAGAGCCCGGCGGTCCGCGTCGAGCGCGGCGCCAACCCGGTGGTGCACACCCCGCAAGGCCGGGTGAAGGCCAAGTTCGTGGTGGTGGCCGGCAACGCCTACCTGGGCAACCTGCTGCCGGAGCTGGCCAGCAAGTCCATGCCCTGCGGCACCCAGGTGATCACCACCGAGCCGCTGTCCGACGCGCAGGCCAAGAGCCTGCTGCCGCAGGACTACTGCGTCGAGGACTGCAACTACCTACTCGACTACTACCGTCTGACCGCCGACAAGCGTCTGATCTTCGGCGGCGGCGTGGTCTACGGCGCACGCGATCCAGCGAACATCGAGGCGATCATCCGGCCGAAGATGCTCAAGACCTTCCCGCAATTGAAGGACGTGAAGATCGATTTCGCCTGGACCGGTAACTTCCTGCTAACCCTGTCGCGCCTGCCGCAGGTCGGCCGCCTCGGCGACAACATCTACTACTCCCAGGGCTGCAGCGGCCATGGCGTGACCTACACCCACCTGGCCGGCAAGCTGCTGGCGGAAACCCTGCGCGGCCAGGCCGAGCGCTTCGACGCCTTCGCCAGCCTGCCGCACTACCCGTTCCCCGGTGGTCGCCTGTTCCAGGTGCCGTTCAGCGCCCTGGGCGCCTGGTACTACAGCCTGCGCGACAAGCTGGGCGTGTAACCTCGCTACAAACGAAAACGGCGCCTCAGGGCGCCGTTTTTTATACCGCTCTCCGCTCACAAGGCGAGGATGGCCTGGGCCAGCTGCATGTCGTTCACCTGCAGCTCCGGCAGCTTGCCGCGAATGTGCTGGAAGGCCGCCTCCAGGTGAGCGCCACGAATGTCGCCCTGGCTGGCGACGAAGCTCGCGGCATCATCCTTGGCCTCGCGCACTACCTTGTCATCACCAAACGAGGACGAGGTCACGTCGCTGGTCCCTTCGACCGTATTGACCATACCGTCGGTAGTCACCACGAAACTGGTGGCTGCCGCCTGCAGGCTGAAACCAAGAGCCAGCGCCGCCAGCCAATATTTGCTTTGCATGAGTGTCATCTCCCTATCGAACCGAAACGCTGAACCCAGAATAGCAGCCGTCCGGATCGGCTGTCGCCAACTGCGGTAGAATGCCGGCCGTTTCCACATTCACGCAGCGCCCCATGTCGACCTCCCCGCAACGCCCAGAACCCTCCCGCCGCTTCTCCGTGGCTCCGATGATGGACTGGACGGATCGCCACTGCCGCTACTTCCTGCGCCAGCTCTCCAGCCAGGCCCTGCTGTATACCGAGATGGTCACCACCGGGGCACTGCTGCACAACGATGCCGCGCGCTTCCTGCGCTACGACGAGTGCGAGCATCCGCTGGCACTGCAGTTGGGCGGCAGCAATCCGGCCGACCTGTCAGCCTGTGCGCGCCTGGCTGAAGAGCATGGCTACGACGAGGTCAACCTGAACGTCGGTTGCCCCAGCGATCGAGTGCAGAACAACATGATTGGCGCCTGCCTGATGGGCCACCCGCAACTGGTGGCCGACTGCGTCAAGGCCATGCGGGACAAGGTCCAGATCCCGGTCACGGTCAAGCACCGCATCGGCATCAACGGCCGCGACAGCTACGCCGAGCTGTGCGACTTCGTTGGCACCGTGCGCGACGCCGGCTGCACCAGCTTCACCGTGCATGCGCGCATCGCCATTCTCGAAGGCCTGTCGCCCAAGGAGAACCGCGAGGTGCCGCCGCTGCGCTACGAAGTAGCCGCGCAGCTCAAGCGAGATTTCCCGGAGCTGGAGATCGCCCTCAACGGCGGCATCAAGACCCTCGAAGAATGCCGGCAGCACCTGCAGACCTTCGATGGTGTGATGCTGGGCCGCGAGGCCTATCACAACCCCTACCTGCTGGCGCAGGTCGACCAGCAACTGTTCGGCCAGGACAAACCGGTGATCAGCCGCGCCGAGGCGCTGACCCGCATGCGCCCCTACATCGAGAAGCACATTGCCGAGGGCGGCGCCATGCACCACATCACTCGCCACGTACTGGGCCTGGCGCAGGGTTTTACCGGTGCCCGCCGCTTCCGCCAGCTGCTCTCGGTGGACGTGCACAAGACCCAGGATCCGCTGGCCCTGCTCGACCAGGCCATAGAACTGCTCGTTGGCCACTGAAAAGCCCGCGCCAGACGTTGAAGCAGCCCGCTCGGCTCGGGTAAGGTCGGGGTCATGCAACGACAGGGCCTCGTCATGACCTCCAAGCTGGACCAACTCAAGCAGTTCACCACCGTGGTCGCCGACACCGGTGACCTCGACGCCATCAGCCGCCTCAAGCCGGTCGATGCCACCACCAACCCCTCGCTGCTGCTCAAGGCCGCATCCCTGCCCCGCTACAGCGAGCTGCTGGATCAGGCGGTCGGCGGCTGCGCCGGCGACCTGGGCCTGGCCTGCGACCGCTTCGGCGTGGCCGTTGGCCAGGAGATCCTCAAGGTGATTCCGGGGCGTATCTCCACCGAGGTGGATGCCCGCCTGTCCTTCGACACCCAGGCCACTCTGCGCCGCGCCGAGCGCATCATCGGGCTGTATGACCAGGCCGGCATCGGGCGCGAGCGCGTGTTGATCAAGATCGCTTCGACCTGGGAAGGCATCCGCGCCGCGGAACAACTGGAAAAGACCGGCATCCAGACCAACCTGACCCTGCTGTTCTCCTTCGCCCAGGCCGTTGCCTGCGCCGATGCCGGCGTGTTTCTCATCTCGCCCTTCGTCGGCCGCATCTACGACTGGTACAAGAAGGCCGAGGACCGCGACTTCGTCGGCGCGGAGGATCCAGGCGTAATGTCCGTCTCGCGCATCTACCAGTACTACAAGGCCAATGGCTATCCGACCGTGGTGATGGGCGCCAGCTTCCGCAACCTGGGACAGATCGAGCAGTTGGCCGGCTGCGACCGCCTGACCATCAGCCCGGAGCTGCTGCAACAGCTAGCCGACGACCAGGGCGAGCTGCCGCGCATCCTTACCGCCGGTACCGGCGAAGCACGCCAGCCGCTGGACGAAAAGGGCTTCCGTTGGGCCATGAACGAAGACGCCATGGCCACCGAGAAGCTAGCCGAAGGCATCCGCCTGTTCGCCCGCGATCAGGAAAAGCTGGAGGCACTGCTCGCCGCGCGGCGCTGATTCGAAGACAACAAAAAGGGCGATCTCCCTGCGGAGATCGCCCTTTTTCATGCCTCAGTGAATGCTCAACTGCGCTCCAGCGCGTTCACCAGATCATGGAAGGCCTCGCGGTTGGAGTCGTTCAGCCCCATGAGGATACGGTGCGCTTCCAGTACCTTGGCCTTGACCACTTCTTCCGACTGGTCCTGCGAAGGCAGATCGCTCAGGCACTCCGGACACGGAATCGGACGGTCGACGATATTGAACACCTGATCGAAGCCCATCGACTGCAGCAGGCGCGTGATGTCCTCGTGGGTCGTGACCACGGTGGGCAGCAGGCCGATCTTTTGCCGGGACAGGATGGAGAGCTTGGCCAGCAGACCAAGCGTGGTGCTATCGATGCTGCGGGTTTCCGTAAGATCAATGACGATCGCCGAAAAATTCAGCGCCGTGAAGATTTTCTCGATCGTTGCATCCAGCGCCGAACACAAGGTCAGGCGGACTTCACCGACAAACTTCAGGACGAACGTACCGTCCTGCTCGGCGAACTGGATCCTACCGGGGCTATTCCCAGGATTCATGCAAGGTTCCTGCTCAACACCAGCAAGGCAATATCATCCGGCATATCACGCAGATTGGCCAGCCCGAACACCTGGCGCAACCCGTCGAGAGTGCCTCCCGCCTCGCTGATCAGTCTGGGCAGCGCGGCTTCCTTTTCTTTGAGCGTATCGCCGGGCAAAAGGTCCAGAATGCCGTCGGACATCAGGCTCAGGCTGAAGGACTGCGGCAACTGCATCACCAGATCGCTGTAGGTGGCCTCCTCGAACAGTCCCACCGGTAGGCCGCGGCCCTCCAGATAGCTAGCCTCGCCTTCGCTGTACAACACCGGCAGGGGCAAATGGCCGCCGATGCTGTAGGTCAGCTTGCCGCTTTCCTCGTCGATCACGCCGCCGAGCATGGTCACGTGCTTGCCCAGCTTGCAGTTGATCAGGCCGCGATTGATGTGCCCGAGCACATCGGAAGGCTTGAACTCCGGCAGGATGCCGTTGCGCCGCCACTCATAGAGCAGGCGCGTGGTCATGAACTTGAGCAGCACGGTGACGAAGGCCGAGGACGCACCGTGGCCGGAAACATCGGCCAGATAGAAGGCTACGCGGCGCTCGTCCACTCGGAAGTAGTCGACGAAATCACCGGACAGATACAGCGACGGGATGATCTGGTGGGAAAACTCCAGGCCATCCACCTGCCATGGCGTCACCGGCAGCATGTTCATCTGCACCTGGCGCCCGGCGTTCTGGTCTTCCTGCAGCAGGTGCAGGCTGGCCTGCAGCTCGCGGTTGGCGGTTTCCAGCTTCTCGCGGTAGCGCTGGTTCTCCAGGCGCAGCTGGGAGCGATCCAGAGCGCGGCGGATCGAGTGCTCGAGTACGGCCAGGTCTTCCAGCGGCTTGATCAGGTAGTCGGCGGCGCCCAGCCGCAGGGCCTCGACCGCATCGCTCATCACCCCGGCGCCGGATACCACGATGACCGGGATTTCGCTGTTGATCACGTTGATCCGACGAATCAGCTCGAGGCCGTCGATCTGCGGCATGCGCAGGTCGCAGATGATCACGTCGGGCTGTTCGCGTTCGAACACTTCCAGCCCTTGCAGCCCGTTTCCGGCCTGCAGGACCTGGAAACCGCTGTCGTCGAGGTAGGCCGCGAGACTCGCTCGCACTACCTCGTCATCATCGATAAGCAGCAGCTTGGCGCTGGTTTTATGCATGGGCCATCCAGGCAAACGACGCCGGAGAGAAATTGAATTTGCCGTCCGTAACCAGGCAAAACACCTGTACTCGGACGATTCAAGGCGCAGACGGTACTCCCATCCGCCAGGCGATTCAAGCAGCCTGCCGATTGTCGCCGGGTGCCTTTACACCTCAAATCGACGGGGGTTATAAGACCCTCGGGGAGCGCCTTTACAACAAGAGGATAGGGTCCATGAGCCAGAACGATCGTGCCTACAGCGAGAAACGTGACTTCATCCGCATGCGACTGGAAACCCCGGTCATCCTTCACCACGCTGGCAAAGAAATTCCGGCCCAATGCCTCGACCTGTCCAGCACCGGCATGCAGGTAGAGGCCGACTGCCAGGTCGCCATGGGTGACCAGGTGAAAGTCCATATTCCCTCCGATCACAGCGAACTCAAGGGCCTGGAGGCCCAGACCGAGGTGGTACGCATCATCCCACTGGAAAACGGTCGAACCTCCATCGGGCTGGCCATCCTGTCGATGAGCTGAGTCCGGTGACGGAAACGAAAAAGGCGGCCCAGGGGCCGCCTTTTTTCATGGCGTGTGAGCGACTCAGAAGTCGTCCACCACCTCGCCGTCCTTCACGCGGAACTCGCGGTTCTGCAGGTAGGCGTTGCGGATGAAGATGTACTTGTCGCCGGAAACCATCTTCTCCGCCGACAGCAGGCTGGCGCGAGTATCGATCACGTTGACCGCACGGGTGACGTTGCGGGTCGGCACGTGGTCGATGTAGGGGTACGGGCCGAGGAAGCTGTCCGGAATCTTGGCCGGGGCGTCGCGCAGGCTGCTCGGGCCGAGCAGCGGCACCACCAGATACGGGCCGCTGCCCAGGCCCCAGGCGCCGAGGGTCTGGCCGAAGTCCTCGTCGCTGCGCTGCAGGCCCATCTCGCTGGCCACGTCGAAGAAGCCGAGCAGGCCGAAGGTGGTGTTGAAGATCAGGCGGCTGCCGTCGACGCCGGCATCATGCACCTTGCCCTGCAGCAGATTGTTGGCCAGGTTGGTCACGTCGCCGATGTTGCGGAACACATTGTGCACACCATCTTCGAAGAACTGCGGAGTAACCGCCTGGTAGCCCTTGGCGACGGGCTTCAACGCGTAGGTGTCGAGGGTGTCGTTGAAGCGGAAGATCGGGCGATTGAAGCCTTCCCAGGGATCTTCCTCCGCGGCATTCGCCGCCAGAGGCAGTACGGCCAGCACGGCGCAAGCGCACAGGCGGCCCAGACGATCGAGCCACTCGATCATTCGCATTTGCAGTCTCCCCATTGCATCAGTAGTGTGGCGGCCCCGCGGCCGACCAAGAATTCGCTCAGGCGGCGCAGTATAAACTTCGCCGCCTCGTATGGCAGCAGCATAGCGGAGTCCAGCATGTCGGATAAACGCCTCCTCCATACCGCCCATATTCCCGTGCGCTGGGGCGACATGGACAACTACGGCCACGTCAACAACACCGTCTACCTGGAATACGTCCAGGAAGCGCGGGTGGGCTGGTTCGCCAGCGTCGGCATCGACATCGACCACGCGCCGCAGGGCCCAGTGGTACTGCAGACCCTGCACACCTACCTGAAACCTGTGGTGCACCCAGCCACCCTGGTGGTCGAGCTGTACGCCGGCGCCGTGGGGCGCAGCAGCCTGGTGGTGGAACACCGCCTGAGCACCCTGGAAGACCCGCACACCTGCTACGGCGAGGGCTACTGCAAACTGGTGTGGATCGATCACGGCAGCAATGCCTCCGTCGCCGTGCCGGACGACGTGCGCCAGGTGATGGGCGCATAAGCCGTCACGGGAACGTCACAGGCGCTCGCTACCCTGCCCCGAATCCGTCGGGAAGCGAGTCGCCATGCCTGAGCCACAGTTCACCGCCCTGCTCTTCGGCCTGACCGGCTGCCTGGTCGACCACGGTGCCCGCACCCTGCCGGTCGCCCTGCAACACAGCGGCCTCGCCGATCCACACGATCCCGGACTGCTGTCCGCCCTGCTCGCCAGCGCTGCCGAGCGCGCGGAGGCCTTGCCGGGCGTGAGCGAGCTGCTGCAGCGTCTGCACAACCAGCGCCTGGCGCATGCCTGGCTGGACGAGCTGCCCGCCGAGGTGACTCACCAGCTGTCCAGCGCCCTGCCCCAGACTATACCCGCCGCCAACACCAGCACCGCGCGCCCCTGGCCGGCGCCGGACGCCATCTGGCAGGCGCTCGGCCAGCTGCGGGTAGAGCGCCTGGAAGGCTGCGTGCTGATCGCCAGCGAGCCACGCCTGCTGCAGGCCGGGCTGAATGCCGGGCTGTGGTGCATCGGTCTGGCCACCTGCGGTTCGCTGTGCGGCCTGGCCCTGGGCGACTGGCAGGCCCTGAGCGCCGCCGAGCGCGAGAAACTGCGCGCCCAGGCCACCCTGGAGCTCTATCGCCTCGGTGCCCATTCGGTGATCGACCATCCCGGCGAGTTACCGGCCTGCCTGCGCGACCTGGCCGTGCGCCGCAGCAAGGGCGAAAAACCCTGACACCCAAAACTTGTCCTGGATCAGGCAGGCACCGGCACCCTGGATTAACCTTCAAGCAGATGCAGCGAACCCGGAAGCAAAGACCGGGTCCACTCTGCGGTAGCCACGAAGGAGACGACCATGTCCGTACGCCTGCAGCAACACTTCCAGCAACTGCGCGAGGAACTCGCCGTCGAGGGCCCGCTGGACGCGGATGACCGTGCCGCGCTGCTCGAACTGATGCAGGAGATCGACCTGAAACTGGCCCAGGAACTGGCCAGCGACCCCGACGCCACCCTGGTGGACGGCGTCAACCTGGCAGTCGAGCGCTTCGAGAGCCAGCACCCCACTCTCACCGGCACGTTGCGCAATATCCTGCAGAGTCTGGCCAATATGGGCATCTAGCCTGGCCGGAAAACAAAAAGCCCGCATTTTCGCGGGCTTTTTCGTTACTGGCGTACCAGCCGACGGTTATCCGGCGTAATCGCCTCGGTGCTGCGGTAGGGGTTGATGTCCAGCCCGCCACGGCGCACGTAGCGCGCGTACACGGTCAGCTTCTCCGGCTGCAGCAGATGCTGCAGATCGAGGAACACCCGCTCCACGCACTGCTCGTGGAAGTCCTGATGCTGACGGAAGCTCACCACATAGGCCAGCAGGCTCGCCGCATCCAGGCGCGGGCCACGGTAGTCGACCACCAGGGTTCCCCAATCCGGCTGGCCGGTGACCGGGCAGTTGGATTTCAGCAGATGGCTAAACAGCACCTCTTCCACCACCTCGTCGCCGCAGCGCAGCAGTTCCGGGCGTGGATGGGCATAGTCGCTCACCGCGATCTCCAGATCGTCGACGCAACGCCCCGGCAACGCGGCCACACCCTCGGCAGCCACTTCGTCCAGGCCGCGCACGCGCACCGCCACCGGCGCACCGGCGCAGGCCGACAGGTCGCGCGTCAGCACCGCCTCGACCTCGGCCGCATCGGCGTAGGCGGTCTGATTCAGCGAGTTGAGATAGAGCTTGAAGGACTTGGATTCGATGATATTCGGCGAGTCGGCCAGAATGGCGAACTCGCCAATAGCCACCACCGGCTTGCCAGAAGGAGTCAGCCAGGACAGCTCGTAGCAGTTCCAGTAGTCCACACCTTGATACGGCAGCTTGCCGGCCACCAGGCCCAGCTCCGCCCACTTGGTGGTGCGGGAGATGGGGAACAGCAGCTCGGGAGCGTACTGGGAAACGTATTCGCTGGATTTGCCCAGCGGCGAGTGTTCGGCGGGATGCTGCATGACGGCGGCCTGGAAAGCGGAAAAACGGCGGGCATTGTACCCCATGCCCGCCACCCTCTCGTCACCCGTAGCCCGGATGCAATCCGGGAAGCAGGCAACTCCGCCCCCGGATTGCATCCGGGCTACAAAAGGGTCGGGGGTTCCCCTTTACAACCAGAACCTGATCCCCAGTACCCAGGCACCTTCCTCGTCATGCTCGCCCGCCGCACGCAGCCAGTCACCCGAGCGGCCATAGGTCTTTTCCCAGACATAGCCGACATAGGGCGAGAACTGCGGACTGACCCGGTAATGCAGACGCAGCCCGGCTTCCAGGGTGCTGCCACCGGCACCGATGCCCAGGTCGCGGTCGTCGTCCAGCGCCAGGTCGTACTCCAGCTTAGGCTCCAGGGCCCAGCGCTGGGTCAGCAGCAGCTCGTATTCGGCCTCCACGCGCAATGAAGTGTCGCCACGCTCGCTGAGGAACAGGTTGGCGTCCAGCTCGATCCACTGCGGCGCCAGGCCCTTCATGCCGAGCACCGCGTAGCTGCGGGCTGGCCCCGGCTGGTCGTCGTGACGAAGGCCGGCCTGCCAATCGAAGAACTCGCTGGCCATGCGCCGATAGAGCAGCTGGGTCTCGCTGGACTCGGAGGGCCCGCCGTCGGCGCGCTCGCCGCTGGTTTTCAGCACCGCCTTGTGCAGGTCATTGCCATAAGTGGCCTCCAGCTCCCAGGCCAGCGCCTGGTCGTCGCCATCGAAGCGTTGCTCCAGATGATCCACGGCCAGTTTGGCCACCGGCATGGCGTCCATGTGCGGTTCCATGGCCAATGCCGGGGTGGCCACCAGCAGGATCGGCAGCAGATTAATGGTGCGCATGTTCGTTCTCCTTGGCGGCCGGCTGCTCGCTGTAGAACGGCTGGGCACTGCCGTCCGGGGCCTCCACCACGATCTTGCGGAACATGCCGCTGGCCATGTGGTAGATCAGGTGGCAGTGGAAGGCCCACTCGCCCATGGCATCCACCGGTACGTCCACCTCCAGGCTCTGCGCGGGCGCCACGTTGACCACGTGCTTGAGCGGGTTGAAGCGACCATTGCCCTTGTCGAGTTGCATCCACATGCCGTGCAGGTGCATGGGGTGGTTCATCATGGTCTGGTTGACGAAGCGGAAGCGCACGCGCTCGCCGTACTTGAGGCGGATCGGCTCGGCCTCGGAGTACTTCACTCCGTCGAACGACCAGAAGTAGCGCTCCATGTTGCCGGTCAGCTTAAGCTCGATGGTACGGTCCGGCGCGCGATAGCCGGCCGCTGGGCGCATGGCCTTGAGATCGCCGTAGACCAGCACGCGCCCGCCATCGACCGGCTCGGGGGCAATGCCGCTGCCGGTGGCGTAGTCCGGGTTGCCGGCGAGGGCTATGGCCGAATGATCCATGCCGGCCATGGAGGAATGATCCATACCCGCCATCTGCGAGTGATCCATGCCTTTCATGGCCGAATGGTCCATCCCTGCCATCGCGCCATGATCCATCCCCGCCATATCGTGGCTCATGCCCATGTCGGCCATGCTCAGCAGGCGCGGCGCGCGCAGCGGTGGCACCTCGGCGCGCATGCCGTCGCGCGGCGCCAGGGTAGCCAGGGCCTGGCCGCGGCGGTCCATGGACTCTGCGACCAGGGCGTAGGCTTTATCTTCCTTGGGCTGGACGATCACATCGTAGGTCTCGGCCACCGCCATGCGCAGCTGGTCGACCACCACCGGTTGCACATCGTTGCCGTCGGCCTGCACCACGGTCATCGCCAGGCCCGGAATGCGCAGGTCGAAGTAGCTCATGCCGGAGCCGTTGATGATGCGCAGGCGTACCCGCTCACCTGGTTTGAACAGCGCCGTCCAGTTCTGCTCGGCGTCGCGGCCGTTGACCAGGAAACGGAAACCGCCGACATCGGCGATGTCGGTCTTGGCCATGCGCATGCTGCCCCAGTCCCAGCGGTCCCTGAACGTAGCGGAGAGGCCATCTCTAGTCACATCGCGGAAGAAGTCGCCCACCGTCTGCTGCTGGTCGTTGTAATAGTCGGCCTGCTTCTTCAGGTTGGCCAGGGTGCGCTCGGGCTTCTCGTCCTGCCAGTCGAACAGCAGCACGGTGTACTCGCGGTCGTAGCGGTACGGCTCGCGCCCCTTGGGCTCGATGATCAGCGGGCCGTACAGGCCCTCCTGCTCCTGGAAGTCGGCATGGGCGTGGTACCAGTAGGTGCCGGACTGGTTGAGGGTGAAGCGGTAGGTGAAGGTCTCGCCGGGCGCGATGCCGGGGAAGCTGATGCCCGGCACGCCGTCCTGGGTGTAGGGCAGGATGATGCCGTGCCAGTGCAGCGCGGTCATGCGATCGAGCTTGTTGGTGACGGCGATCTCCACTTCCTCGCCTTCCTGGAAGCGCAGCTCCGGCGCCGGGCTCTGGCCGTTGATGGTCAGCGCCGGGCGGCTACCGTCACTGAAGCGCACCTCTCCCTCGTCGATCACCAGCTCGTAGCGCCCGGCCTGGGCGCCCAGGCTCAGACCGAGCAGTGCGCACATCAGCAGGCGCCTCACGGCTGCACGTTCAGCTTGCCGGCCATGCCGGCCTGGTAATGCCCCGGCAGATTGCAGGCGAACTCCAGGCCGGTGGCCTTCTTGAAGGTCCAGGTCAGCTCGGCGCTCTTGCCGGCGGGAACCATCACGGTATTCGAGTCGTCATGGGCCATCTTGCCGTGGTCCATGCCGGCCATGCCCTGCCCCATCTTCGAGTGATCCATTTTCGAATGGTCCATGGGCTGGATACCGTTCTCACCGATCATGCCCATCTGCTGCATCATCAGCATGTGCTTCTGGTGCTCGGCGTGCATGGCAGCGTCGCCCAGGCTGAACTCGTGGAGCAGGTTGCCGTGGTTCTTCAGCACGAAGCGCACCGTCTCGCCGGCCTTGACCTGTACCGAGGCCGGCTCGTAGTACATATCGCCCAGCACTATCTCGACGGTGCGGGCGGCCTTGGCCGCCGCGGCCGGTTGGCCAAAGGCGAAGTGGCCGCCATCGGCCAGGGCCGGCAGGCTGAAGGCACAGAGCAGCGGCAGGAACAAACGTGCGGACATGGTCAAACTCCCTTGAGGTTGTGTCGCCACTCTAGAAAGCCACCGCTGGCGCTAAGCTGACGCGAAGATTACATCTCTGTCAGCTTCGCCCCGCCCGCCCCTGTCCTGACGTATAAAGCCGACTGCCAATGCCGTGAGCTCCATATGAAACTGCTTATCGTCGAAGACGAACCCAAGACCGGCCAATACCTGCGCCAGGGCCTGAGCGAGGCCGGCTTCGCCGTGGAGCTGGCCCAGGAAGGCCTGAGTGGCGAGCACCTGGCCCTGACCGGCGACTTCGACCTGCTGATCCTCGACGTGATGCTGCCCGGCCGCGACGGCTGGCAGATCCTCGCCAACGTGCGCGCAGCGGGCCTCGGCGTGCCGGTGCTGTTCCTCACCGCGAGGGACGCCGTGGAAGACCGGGTGCGCGGCCTGGAGGCCGGCGCCGACGATTACCTGGTCAAGCCGTTCGCCTTCACCGAACTGCTGGCGCGGGTGCGCACGCTGCTGCGCCGCGGCGCCAGTACGCCGCAGGAACACCAGCTGCAGCTGGCCGACCTGTCCCTCGACCTGCTGCGCCGCCGTGCCGAGCGTGCCGGCAAGCGCATCGAACTGACCGCCAAGGAATTCGCCCTGCTGGAACTGCTGCTGCGCCGCCAGGGCGAAGTGCTGCCCAAGTCGCTGATCGCCTCGCAGGTGTGGGACATGAATTTCGACAGCGATACCAACGTCATCGAGGTGGCCATCCGCCGCCTGCGTGCCAAGGTCGACGAGGGCTTCACCGCGCCGCTGATCCATACGGTGCGCGGCATGGGCTATGTGCTGGAGGCGCGCGCCTGATGTCCCTCGCCAACCGCCTGGCCCTGCTCTTCGCCGCCTGCGCCGCCGCCGTGGCGCTGGTCGCCGGCGCCCTATTCACCCGCGCCAGCGAGGCGCACTTCGTCGAGCTGGACCAGCAACAGCTGCAGGGCAAGCTGGCGGTATTCGCCGAGCTACTGCAGGGTGTTACCAATACCGAGAGCCTGGCCGCGCGCCGCCCACAGCTGGAGCAAGAACTGCAGCGCCACCCCGAACTGGCCCTGCGCATCCAGGGCGTGGACGGTCAGCTGTGGTTCACCAGCCAGCCGCTACTGGCTCACCTGCCGCAGGGCGATGAGCAGATCGGCCGCTGGCAGCACCAGGGCACCGATTTCCGCGTGATCGAGGAGCAACTGGACGGCGGCCTACGCCTCAGCCTGCTGCTGGATATCACCCACCACCAGCACTTTCTGGCGCAGATGCAGCGGCTGATCTGGCTCTGCGTCGGCCTCTCGGCCCTGGCCACCGCGCTGCTCGGCGCCTGGGTCGCCCGCCGCGGCCTGCGCCCTCTGCGGCGGATGACCGATGTGGCGCGGCAGGTCTCGGCCCGATCGCTGACCGCGCGACTGCCGCTAGACGGCACTCCTCACGAACTGCGCGAGCTGGCCGAGGCCTTCAACGCCATGCTGGCCCGCCTGGAAGACGCCTTCGCCCGCCTCTCGGCATTCTCCGCCGATATCGCCCACGAGCTGCGCACGCCGCTGTCCAACCTGCTGACCCAAACCCAGGTCACCCTCGGCCAGCCGCGCGAGCTGGAGGAATACCGCGAGGCCCTGCACTCCAACCTGGAGGAGCTGCAACACCTGGCGCAGATGGTTGGCGACATGCTCCTGCTGGCCAAGGCCGAGCACGGCCTGCTGCAGACCCAGCGGGAAAGCCTGGAACTGGGCGCCGAGCTGGCCGCCCTGGCCGAATACTTCACCCCACTGGCCGAGGATGCCGAAGTAACCCTGCGGGTCTCCGGCCAGGCCGCGCTCAGCGCCGACCGCGGCCTGCTGCGCCGCGCCCTGAGCAACCTGATGGACAACGCCCTGCGCTTCACCCCCAACGGCGGCGAGCTGCACCTGAATACGGCCAGCTCGGGCGCCAGCATACGCATCGAAGTGGCCAACCAGGGCCCGGAGATTCCCGCCGCGCTGCGCGAGCGCCTGTTCGACCGCTTCTACCGCGCCGACCCGGCCCGCCGCGAGGGCAATGCCGAACATGCCGGCCTCGGCCTGGCCATCACCCGCTCCATCGTCCGCGCCCACGGCGGCGAGATCCGCTGCGAATCGGCCGAGGGTTGGACGCGCTTTATCCTGGAGTTTCCCGGCCAGGCGTAGGCTTCGCCCGCACCGCAGCGCGCGGGTGCTGCAGGCCCAGCGCCCCCAGCCCACAAGCTGCCGTCAACTGCATCGGCACCGCTACCCCAGCCGCAAGCGCGTCTTGATAGGAAGATCGTAAACAGGCTCAGGGGCAACCCGCCTGCTGCGCAAACATCTTGCGAAAGGCCGCTGGCGACGAGCCGACACGCTGCTGGAACAGGCGGCGAAACGAGTTGCTGTCTTCATAGCCCACCCTGGCAGTGATGCTTTCCAGGCTCAGTTGCGTCGTTTCCAGCAGATGCTTGGCTTTTTCCAGGCGCAGCGCCTGCAGATAACCCAGCGCGGTGTAGCCCGTTGCCTCGCGGAAACGCCGCTTGAAGTTGCGCTCGCCAAAGCCGAAGCGCTCGGCCAGTTCGGCGATCTGGATGGGCTGATCGAAGCGCGCCTCCATCCAGTTCTGTACCCGCAGGATGGCCTCATCGCCGTGCTGCTTGGGCATCGACCAGAGCACGTAGGCGGACTGCTCGCTGCGCACGTTGTCGAGCAGCAGATAGCGACTGCACTGCTGGGCCAGTTCGAGCGAGGCGAAGCGGCGGATCAGGTGCAGCAGCAGATCCATCGCCGCACTGGCGCCAGCGCCGCTGATCAGGCGCTCGCTCTCGCAGATGATCCGCCGCTCATCCAGTAGCACCTGCGGATAGCGGCGGCGGAAAAAGTCGGCAAAGGCCCAGTGGGTGGTTGCCGGCACGCCATCGAGCAAGCCGGCCTCGGCAAGCATGAAGCTGGCCGTGCACATCGCCGCGATAAACGCGCCCTGGGCATGCTGCTGTCGCAGCCACGGGGCGTACTGCGCCAGCGCCGGCAAGGCCTCCCGCAGGCTGAAGAGAAAGCCCGGAACCAGCACCAGATCGGTTCGCCTGACCTCGGCCAGCGCTGCATCCACCTGCAGGCTCCGCCCCGTCGGGCTCGCCACCGGGCTGCCGTCGAGGGAAGCGACAATCACCGTGAACGGCGGTTTGTCGGCTTCGGCAAAACGATTGGCCGCATCCAGTATCTCGAGCGCCAGACTGGCGCTGGCAATAGAGCATTGGTCGGCCAGCAGTAGCGTCACATGCATACAAGACTCCATTGCATATATCGCATGTAATAAGTCATTTCTGCACCTACCTTAGCGTAAAGAGCCTGACTAGAGTGCGCCCTCACTCAAGCAGGTGTCTTTTCATGAATCTCTGGTTCCGTCTCATCTGGATGCTGCTGCACCGTTCCTGGCGCCGCCCGGTGCCAGGCCTGGCCACCACGGTCGTCCGGTTGCGTGTGTGGCCGCTGGATCTGGACTTCAACCGGCACGTCACCAATGGCCGCTACTTCACCCTCGCGGATGTCGGGCGCATGGATTACGTGCTGCGCAGCGGCGCCTATCGAGTTGCCCTGCGCCAGCGGGCGCTGCCCATCGTTGGCGACGTGTGGGGCAAGTTTCGTCGGGAGCTGCGGCTGTTCGAAGCCTTCGAGATCCACACCCGCATGCTGGGCTGGGATGCCAAGTGGAGCTTCGTCGAGCACCGCTTCGTCAAGGATGGTCGGGTGCTCGGCGTGGTCGTCATGCGCGGCCTGTTCCGTGGCCCCAAGGGCAACGTGTCACCGGCAGAGTTCGCCCGCGAGCTGGGCCTGGCCGAGCAGTCACCGCAACTGCCGGGCTGGCTGAGCGACTGGTCGTCGAGCTGTGACCAGTTGAGCAGCCAACTGCGCGGCGAAGAGCAACCGCCCGCCTGAGGTGACAGATGCGGGAACCGTCCTGCGCACGCTGCCTTCTTTGGGCGGATCAAAGCTGAGCGCGGGCAGATAACGGCGCCCCCATAACCGCAGATCGCTGCGTGCCACTCTCGAAGCCCCAGGTGCAGGCCGCGCCTGACATTGGTCGCCGGGGTTTGCCAGGCACGCTGTTGCCCGACAGAATCGCCCTCCGATCCGCCCCAGCGTGCGGACGCCGTGGTGAAAAGAGGCAGCAGTTGAACCAACAGCGATTATCCGAGCGCCTGGAACGAGTGGCCGCGCATGTACCGGCCGGTGCACGGCTGGCCGATATCGGCTCGGATCACGGCTACCTGCTCGTCGCCCTGATCAAGCGCGGTCTGATCGAGACGGCAGTAGCCGGCGAGGTGGCGTTGACGCCCTTTCACGCGGCGCAACGCAGCGTGCGCGAGAATGGCCTGAGCCAGCACATCAGCGTACGCCTGGCCAACGGCCTGGCCGCGATCGAGCCCGCAGACGGCATCACGGCGATCAGCCTCTGCGGCATGGGCGGCGAGACGATCCGCGGCATCCTCGACCGCGACCAGGCGCGCCTCAGCGGTGGCGAGCGCCTGATCCTGCAACCCAACGGCGGCGAGCAGCCCCTGCGCCACTGGCTGATGGAACATGGCTACCGCATCCTCGGCGAGGAAGTGCTGCGAGAAAACCGCTTCAACTACGAAATCATCGTCGCCGAACGCAACGGGCCGGTGCTGTATACCGCCCAGGAACTGTACTTCGGCCCACTGCACTTGCAGGAACGCAGCCCGGCCTTTCTGGCCAAGTGGCAGCGCCTGTTGCGCCTGAAGCAACGCACCCTGACCCACATCGCCCGCGCGCGGCAGGCCATACCCGAGGAGCAGGTTCAAGCGCTTACACAACAGGTCGGGTGGATCAGCGAACTGCTTGCTCAAGAAACCTGATACCCGTGCGCAGTGCACCGGTAACCGACTGAACCAATCTTCTCTTGGCCTTCAAAAACGACCCCAAACGGCCAGGGGCGACGGATAGAAGGCAACGACAAGCAGTCTCGTCAAGACAGCTTCCGATCCAACACTGCCTGCCGAAAAGTGGGTGGATAAGTCCACCCTGCTGAGTACTCGAGGTTGCATAGGGTGAAAAACCGCGCAGCGTTTTCCACCGTGCAGATATCCAGGCTACTTGCTGCGAACGAGCGCGGGCTTTTCGGCAAGTCCATTAGCGGTTATCAAACAATCACTCCTGCCCGGATGCAAAGCTGGCTGAAGCACGCCGCTGGTAATCGTTGGTCGGGGCTGTGCATTGCCGTACTACTGGCAAAGGAATTCGCGTATCGCTTCGGCGGTTTGCCTGGCGCTTGTCACCACGAAAAAATGCCCCTCGCCCTGCAGGATGTGCAGCTCTGCACGGCGAATGGTACGTCGCAGGATGTGTGCGTTGTACAGTCGCACCAGAGTGTCGCGTTCGCCGGTGAGGATCAGTGTGCGCTGGCGCAGACGGAAAAGCCGTAGCAAGCTGGTCCAGCCGACCAAGGCGGCGAGCTGGTGGTAATAGGTTCGCGGGTTGGCCGTGAGCATGCCGTTCACCACTCCGAAGCGCAGCAGCGTCTGTATCGAACTGCGCGAGCCACTTTGCTTGCGCAGTTTGACGTTGTTGCTCCTACCAAAGAATTCCAGGATGTCGGCGGGCTTCACCAGCATCGCCGGGCCGGCCGAAGTCGCCGCGAGGATGAGCCGGCGCACCATGCTCGGGTGACGCAGGGTGAACTCCTGTGCCAATGCACCGCCCCAACTGACGCCGAGCACGTCGACCTGGTCGAGTCCCAATTGCTTGAGCATTTCAGCGATCAGATCCGCATGGCGTGGCAGGCGCATCGGCCAGCGGGGCATCTGCGATTTGCCCACTCCAGGCACGTCCAACGTGATAGTCCTGTAATCCACCAGTTCATCGCGCAGAGGATCGAAGGTACGGATCAGACCACCAAGGCCGTTAAGCAAGAGCAGTGGTGGGCCTTGACCACGAATTGAAACGTTCAACTCTAGGTCTTTGATGATTAATTTGTGCGCTGTCATGGTTTCCCCCCTGACCTACCCACTAAGACAGCGTTTGGCCAAGGGTGGTCCCTGCTGAATGCCTAGCTTTTCGGCATCAGCCAAATTACCAGACCTGCACCAAGGGCCAGCCAGATCAGCACCACAAGGGAAGCGGCGATCTTGCTGATAGGCCGAGCCGAAACTTGCGACGCGAGTGTGCGGTACTCGGCCATAAGGTCCGCTGGGATTAACCTGACCACGAGCCAGATTCCTAGCGGGACAATGATCAGATCGTCCAGATAGCCAAGCACAGGAACGAAGTCGGGGATCAAGTCGATTGGCGACAGCGCATACGCCGCGACGAGCAATGCCAGTAGCTTGGCGAGCTTCGGCGTTCGGATATCCCGAGCCGCCAGCCACAACGCGTGAGCGTCGCGCTTCAAATCACGCGCCCAGTGCCGAAGGCGATTGAGACGGAACACCCGAACCTCCAGACGACGGAAAAACCAAGGCTAGTTCTGGCTGATTCGGCGGCGATTCACCAATGGGAACTGTCCGCTCCTGGCCGGCAGCTGCCGACCACCCGCCTACAAACAACCTAAACCAACCCCACCTCACCCTGCCCCACCTCCAGCGGCTTCCAGCGTCGCAGCAGGCTGTACAGCGTCGGCACGACGAACAGGGTGAAGACAGTGCCCACCAGCAGGCCACCGACTATGACCATGCCGATCTGCTGGCGGCTCTCGGCGCCGGCGCCGCTGGCGATGGCCAGGGGCAGCGAGCCGAGGACCATGGCGCCGGTGGTCATCAGGATCGGCCGCAGGCGCTGCACAGCCGCTTCCAGCACCGCGTCGCCCAGCTCGCGCCCCTCGCGCAGCAGGTGGTTGGCGAACTCGACGATAAGAATGCCGTGCTTGGTGATCAGCCCGATCAGCGTCACCAGGCCCACCTGCGAGTAGATGTTCAGGGTACCGCCGAACAGCTTGAGCGCCAGCAGCGCGCCGGCCATCGACAGCGGCACGCTGAGCAGGATGATCAGCGGGTCGAAGAAGCTCTCGAACTGCGCCGCCAGCACCAGGAAAATGAACACCAGCGCCAGCACGAAGATCAGCGCCACACCGCTACTGGAATCCTTGAAGTCGCGGGAGGTGCCGGTGTAGTCGAACTGGGTGTCCGCCGGGAAGATGCCCCGAGCCTTCTCTTCCAGGTGGTCCAGCGCCTCACCCAGGGTATAGCCGGAGCCGACATTGGCGGTGACCGTCACCGCGCGCAGCTGGTTGAAGTGGTTGAGCTCGCGCGGCGCCACCGTCTCGCGTACCTCGATCAGGTTGGAGAGCTGCACCATGTTGTCGCCCCGCCCGCGCACGTAGACGCGGTTGAGATCCTCGGGGTTGCTGCGGTCCACATCCTGCAGCTGCACCAGCACGTCGTACTGCTCGCCGTTCTGCTTGAAGCGGGTCACCTGGCGGCTGCCGAACAGGCTCTCCATGCTGCGACCGATGGTGGCCACGTCGGTACCCACCGCCACCGCCTGCTCGCGGTTGACCGTGACCTTGAGCTGCGGCGTGTTGAGCTTGAGGTCGGTGTCCAGGCTCTCCAGCCCCGGATAGCCGCGCACTTCGGCCAGCAATTGGTCGACGTACTGCTGCAGCTCGGCGTATTCCAACGAGGAGCGGATCACGAAGTTGACCGGCTGGTTGCGCGCGCTCTGCCCCAGCGGCGGGCGGTTGATCGGGAAGGCGCGCACGCCGGGGATGTCCTGCAGCTTGGGCAGCAGCTCGTCGCGGATCTCGAATTGGCTGCGTTCGCGCTTGTCCCAGTCCTCCAGCTTCATGAACGACAAGCCCTGGGCCACGGTGGGGAAGCCGACGATGACCATGTAGCGGTTGGCCTCAGGGATCGAAGCGTAGGCTGCTTCCAGCTGCTTGGCGTAGCGGCTGGTGTAGCCGACGGTGGCGCCGTCCGGGCCGTTGATCGAGCCGACGATGGTGCCGGTGTCCTCGGTCGGTGCCAGCTCGCTGCGCAGGCTGCCGAACAGCCAGGCGCAGAGAATCAGGATGCCCAGCAGCAGCGCTACCACCAGCCACCAGGCGCGCAATACCCGCTCCAGCAGATGGCGATAGTTGTAGGTCAGTCCGTTGAGGAAGCTCTCGATCAGGTTGTAGAAGCGGCTGTGCTTCTGCTGCGGCACATGGGCCTTGAGCAGGTGGCCGCACATCATCGGCGACAGGGTCAGGGCGACGAAGCCGGACACCAGCACGGCGCCAGCCAGGGTCCAGGCGAATTCGGTGAAGAGTTTTCCGGATGTGCCCTGCATAAAGCCGATCGGCGCGTACACGGCAGCCAGGGTCAGGGTCATGGCGATCACCGCGAAGGCGATCTCTCGGCTGCCTACGAACGCGGCCCGCATGGGGCTCATCCCCTGTTCGATATGCCGGTGGATGTTCTCCAGCACCACGATGGCATCGTCCACCACCAGGCCGATGGCCAGGACCATGGCCAGCAGGGTCAGGGTGTTGACCGTGAAGCCCATCAACGCCATCAGTGCGCAGGCACCGATCAGCGACACAGGAATAGTGACCAGCGGAATCAGCGTGGCGCGCAACGAACGCAGGAACAGGAAGATGATCAGCACCACCAGCACCACCGCTTCCCAGATGGTGGTCTGGACGTTCTTGATCGACTCGCGGATGAACAGCGAGTTGTCGTTGGCCACCGCCATTTCCATGCCTTCCGGCAGCAGCTCGCGCAACTCCGGCAGCGCCTGGTTGAGGCCGTCGGAGATTTCCAGCGGATTGGCCGTGGCCTGCTTGACCATGCCCACCGCCACTGCCGGCCGGCCCTTGAAGCGCACCACGGTGCGCTCGTCGGCGGCGCCGATCTCGGCATGGCCGACGTCCGACAGGCGCAGCAGGTAGCCGCGCGAATCGTCGAGGATCAGCCGGTTGAATTCGTCCGGGGTCTTCAGATCGGTTTCCGACAGCACGCTGAACTCGCGCTGCACCGACTCGATGCGCCCGGCCGGAATCTCCACGTTCTGCCGGCGCAGGGCATCCTCCACGTCCTGCACGGTGAGGTCGTGGGCGGCCAGCTTCTCCGGGTCGAGCCAGATGCGCATGGCGTAGCTGCGCGCGCCGCGGATCTGCACCTCGGACACACCGGGAATGGTCTGCAGGCGATCCTGCACCACCCGTTCCAACACGTCGGTGATCTCCATGGCGGAGAAGCGCTCGCTGTAGAACGCCAGCCACACCACCGGCTGGGCGTCGGCCTCGACCTTCTGCACCATCGGCTCGTCGATCTCGTCCGGCAGCAGACTGCGCACCCGGCCCAGACGATCACGCACGTCGTTGGCTGCCTCGTCGGAGTTGCTGCCGAGGCGGAACTGGGCGGTGATCTGGGTGTTTTCCGAGCGGCTGATGGAACTGACGAAGTCCAGCCCCTCGATGCCCGACAGCACGTCCTCGATCGGCTGGGCCACCTGGGACTCCATGATCTCGGGGCTGGCGCCGGGATAGATGACGTTGACCGTGACGATCGGCACGTCGATGTTCGGGTACTCGCGCACCGCCAGGCGCTGATAGGCCAGCAGGCCGAGCAGCACGATGATCAGCGACAGCACGGTGGCGAACACCGGCCGGCGGATGCAGATGTCGGAGAGCGTCATGCGCCGTCCCCACGCTGGACGGTGCGCACCTCATGCCCGGGGCTGACCTTCTGCCAGCCGGCGCTGATGATCGTCTCGTCGCCCTGCAGCCCCTCCACCACTTCGGCGCGGCCGCGCAGGCGCTGGCCGATGCGGATCTGCCGGCGTTCGACCTTGCCATCCACCACCAGGTTGACGAACAGCAGTTGGCCCATGGGCATCACCGCTTCTTCCGGGATCACCAGCGCACGCGGGCGCTCGGCGAGGATCACCGAGACCTTGACGAACTGGCCGGGCTTGAGCCGGTGATCACCGTTGGCCACCTGGGCGCGAATGGCCTGGCTGCGGCCGATCTCGTCCAGGCGCGGATTGAGGGCGCTGATCCTGCCCTGGAAGCGCTCGCCGCCGTAGGCATCCAGCGACAACTCGACGACCTGGCCGACCCGCACCTGGCTGGCGGCCTTCTGCGGCACGCGGAAGTCCAGCTTGAGCGGGTCGAGCACTTCCAGGTTGACGATGTCGTCGCCGGGGCTGAGGTAGTCGCCGACGCTGACCAGGCGTAGGCCGAGCACGCCGTCATAGGGCGCGCGAATCTGCGTCTTGTCCAGGCGCGCCTGGGACAGCGCCAGACTGGCGCGTGCGGCCTGCTGCTGGGACTGTGCCTCGTCCAGGGCCTGCGCATTGCTGGCGCCGCGCTTGAACAGCATCTGCGCGCGCTCGAAGCTCTTCTCGGCAAGATCAAGATTGGCGCGGGCCTGGGCCAGTTCGGCGCGGGCGATGGCATCGTCGAGGCCGACCAGCAGATCGCCGGCCTTCACCGCCTGGCCCTCCTGGAAATGCAGGGTGGCGAGGCGGCCCTCCACTTCCGGGCGGATCATGGTCGACTCGTCCGAGCGCAGCGAGCCGAAGGTGATCAGTTCGTCGCGCACCAGGGTGCGTTCGGGCTGCGCCACTTCTACCAGAGGCGCCTGTTCGGCGCGCAGGGGACTGGCCAGGCACAGGGTCGCGAACAGCAGAACGGCGCGGCGGGCAGTCATCACTCAACCTCTTATTGTCCGATCGGTCGAGTCTAACGGCGGACGGCGCCGTTGCCGACCGCCGATTGTGTTACCCGATGCTTACTGACGCATGCCGCGGCCGCTCTTCAGCAGGCGGATGCAGACGATGTACAGCACCGTGCTGGCCAACAACATCATGCCGATGGCGATGCCGATATTGATGTCGGACACGCCGAGAATCCCGTACCTGAACGCATTGACCATATGCAGGATCGGGTTGACCAGCGACACGTGCTGCCAGAACTCGGGCAGCAGGCTGATCGAGTAGAACACCCCGCCCAGGTAGGTCAGCGGCGTCAGCACGAAGGTCGGGATGATCGAGATATCGTCGAAGTTGCGCGCATACACGGCGTTGATGAAGCCGCCCAGGGAGAAGGTGATCGCGGTGAGCAGTATCACCAGCACCGTCACGCCCAGGTGGTGCACCTGCAGCTGAGTGAAGAACAGCGACAGCAGGGTGACGATGAAGGCCACGGCCAGGCCGCGCAGGGCGCCGCCGATGGTGTAGCCGATGAGGATGGTGTGCGGCGATACCGGCGACACCAGCAGCTCCTCGACATTGCGCTGGAACTTGCTGCTGAAGAAGCTGGAGACCACGTTGCTGTAGGAGTTGGTGATCACCGACATCATGATCAGCCCTGGCACGATGAACTCCATGTAGGAGTACTGCCCCACTCCGCCGACCTGACTGCCGATCAGGCGGCCGAAGATCACGAAGTACAGGGCCATGGTGATGGCCGGCGGCAGCAGGGTCTGCGCCCAGATGCGCATGAAGCGCCGCACTTCGCGGCGCACGATGGTTTGCAGGGCGACCCAGTTGGAGGCGAGTTCCGGGCTCATTTCGCCACCTTCGCCAGATTCTTCTCGACCAGGGACACGAACAGCTCCTCGAGACGGTTGCTCTTGTTGCGCAGGCTCAGCACCTCGATGTTCTGCGCCGCCAGCTGGCGGAACAGCTCGGTGATGCCCAGGCTCTTCTCCACCTGTACCTCCAGGGTGTGGTGGTCGACCAGCGTCGCCGGGTAGCCCTGCAGCTGCGGCGGCACCAGTTGCGACTCCTTGAGATCAAGCAGGAAGGTCTCCACGTGCAGGGTCTTGAGCAGCGCCTTCATGCTGGTGTTCTCGACGATGCTGCCGTGGTCGATGATGCCGATGTGGCGGCACAGCTGCTCTGCCTCTTCCAGGTAGTGGGTGGTAAGGATGATGGTGATGCCCTTCTGGTTCAGCTCGGTGAGGAAGCTCCACATCGAGCGGCGCAGCTCGATATCCACGCCGGCGGTGGGCTCGTCGAGGATCAGCAGGCGCGGCTCGTGGACCAGCGCGCGGGCGATCATCAGGCGCCGCTTCATGCCGCCGGAGAGCATGCGTGCGGCCTCGTTGTGCTTGTCCCACAGGCCGAGCTGGGTCAGATACTGCTCGGCGCGCTCCTTGGCCACCTTCTGCGGGATGCCGTAGTAGCCCGCCTGGGTCACGACTATGTCGAAGACCTTCTCGAACTGGCTGAAGTTGAATTCCTGTGGCACCACGCCGAGGCAGCGCTTGAGCCTGGACGGATCGCGGTCCAGGTCGTGGCCGAACACTTCCACCGAGCCGCCGCTCTTGTTCACCAGGGTGGAGAGAATGCCGATGGTGGTGGACTTGCCTGCCCCGTTGGGGCCGAGCAGAGCAAAGAAGTCGCCTTCGGCTACGTCGAGGTCGATGCCCTTGAGGGCCTGGAAGCCGTTGGCGTAGGTCTTGGTCAGTTGCCGGATGGACAGCGCGGAACTCATAAGAGATAGCTACTCAGCAAGGGGAAGGCTTAGATAAGGCTCGGGAGAGGTAATTGCAACCATTCGTTGCAGGTAGCCTGCCCGCCCCGGCCTCAAGAAAAAAGCCCCGTCGCCTCGATGTTAACTATCGAATTCCTTTATGGCGGCGGCCTCCGCCTGCAGATCGCCACGCAGGAAGGCCGAACCTTCCTCGAACAGGTGCGGGTAGCACTGGCGCAGATGACCGAAGAAAAGCTCCAGCGGCAGATCGTCGAACTGGCCATGGTGGGTCAGGTATTCCATGTAGCGCGCGCCCTCGGCATTGAAGGGATGGAACACGCTGTCGCTGTGCCCATCGAACTCCAGCGGCGCCACCTTGAACATCTGGCACAGCGCCAGGTTGAACGCCGGCGTGGCCTTGACCCATTTGCCCTCTAGGAACAGCTCGGTGTAGCCGTGCATGGCGAACACCTCGCTGCGCAGCATCTCGATCAGGCGTGGGGTGGAAAGGTGGTTGCGCACATCGGCCAGGCCGATGCGCGCCGGTATCCCGCAATGCCGGGCGCAGGCCGCCAGCAGCAGAGCCTTGGGCACGCAGTAGGACTCGCCCGCCGCCAGCGCATGGCTGGCCTTGAGCGTCTCGTGATCGGGGCTGAAGACGTAAGGGTTGTAGCGGATCTGGTCGCGCACCGCGTAGTACAGGCTCACGGCCTGCTCGCGCGGGTCGCGGCTAGCGCCGCGCGAACGTTCGGCGAACTCGACTACCCTGGGGTGGTCACTATCCACGAAGCGGCTGGGTAGAAGGCTGGACTGCATCAGGGTTCTCCAGGGGATTGCCCCCAGTCTATCCAGGCCTATCGCGCCGGTGCACGACGATCCGGCCAAGCTCGCCGGCCTTACCGCCAAGGCCGGCCTCATGGAGGATTGCGCATGCTCGCTGTCTGGTTACTGATTCTGTTGTTCGGCGTCGCCTACCTGGCCTATTCCCGCATGGCCGCCCTGCCCGCCCTGGGCATCGTGGCCGGCTACCTGATCCTGCTCGGTCTGTTCGCTGATGCGCCGGACTGGCTGGAGCTGCTGCTCTGGCTGCTGTGGCTCGGCGTGGCCATTCCCCTCGCACTGCCGGAGCTGCGCCGCAAGCTGATCACCGGCCCGCTGTTCGGCTGGTTCCAGAAGGTACTGCCACCGATGTCCGCCACCGAGCGCGACGCCATAGAGGCCGGCACCGTGTGGTGGGATGGCCAGCTGTTCAGCGGCCGCCCGGATTGGGACATACTGCTGAACTACCCGGCCGCCAAGCTCAGCGACGAAGAGCGCGCCTTTCTAGATGGCCCAGTAGAAGAGCTGTGCGCCATGGTCAGCGACTGGGAGATCGGCCAGCAGCTGGACCTGCCCGAGAAGGCCTGGCAGCACATCAAGAGCAACGGTTTCTTCGGCCTGATCATTCCCAAGGAATATGGCGGCAAGGGCTTCTCCGCCTATGCCCACTCCCAGGTGGTGATGAAGCTGTCGACCCGCTCCGGCGACCTCGCCTCCACCGTGATGGTGCCCAACTCCCTCGGCCCGGCCGAGCTGCTGCTGCACTACGGCACCGACGAACAGCGCCAGCACTACCTGCCGCGCCTGGCTCGCGGCGAGGAAATCCCCTGCTTCGCCCTTACCGGCCCGTTGGCCGGCTCCGACGCCGGCGCCATGCCGGACACCGGCATCGTCTGCCGCGGCCAGTGGAATGGCGAGGAAGTGCTCGGCCTACGCCTGACCTGGGAGAAGCGCTACATCACACTGGGCCCGGTCGCCACCCTGCTCGGCCTGGCCTTCAAGGCCTATGACCCGGACCATCTGCTGGGCGACCAGGAAGACCTCGGCATCAGCCTGGCGCTGATTCCCACCGACATCCCCGGCGTGGAAATCGGCCGCCGTCACTTGCCGCTCGGCGCCGCCTTCATGAACGGCCCCAACTCGGGCAAGGACGTGTTTGTACCGTTGAGCTGCCTGATCGGCGGCCAGGAATACCTCGGCAAGGGCTGGATGATGCTGATGAACTGCCTGTCCGTGGGCCGCTCCATCTCCCTGCCCGCTGGCGGTACCGGCGCGGCGAAAATGTCGAGCCTGGTCAGCGGCCAGTACTGCCGCGTACGCGAGCAGTTCGGCGTGCCGCTGGCGGCCTTCGAAGGCATACAGGAGGCGCTGGCGCGCATCGGCGGCAACGCCTGGATGATGGATGCGGCGCGCACCCTCACCGCCAGCGCGGTGGACCTGGGCGAGAAGCCCTCGGTGCTGTCGGCCATCCTCAAGTACCACCTGACCGAACGTGGCCGCGAGTGCATCGGCCACGCCATGGACGTGCATGGCGGCAAGGCCATCATCATGGGCCCGAACAACTATCTGGCCCGGGCCTGGCAGGGCGTGCCGGTGTCGATCACGGTCGAGGGCGCCAACATCCTCTCGCGCAACCTGATGATCTTCGGCCAGGGCGCCATCCGTTGCCATCCCTTCGTGCTGGACGAAATGGCCCTGGCGGGTCGCGAGGACCATGAGCAGGCGCTGTTGGAGTTCGACGACCTGCTGCTCAGGCACGTGGGCTTCGCTGTCGGCAACGCTGCAGGCGCCCTGCTGCATGGCCTGACCCTGAGCAGCTTTGGCAACGTGCCCGGCGACAATCTCAGCCGCCCCTATTTCCGCGCGCTGAACCGTCTGGCCGCGGCCTTCGCCCTGCTGGCCGACAGCAGCATGATGCTGCTGGGTGGCGAGCTGAAGCGCCGCGAGCGCTTGTCCGCGCGCCTCGGCGATGTGCTCAGCCACCTCTATCTGGGTAGCGCCGCGCTCAAGCGCTACCACGACCTGGGCAACCCCGAACCGCTGCAACCGCTGCTGCGCTGGGCCCTGGAGGAAAATCTCGGCCTCGCCGAGCAGGCGCTGGACGATCTGCTGGGCAACTTCCCCAACCGTCTGTTCGGCTGCCTGCTGCGTATCTTGGTCTTCCCTCTCGGCCGGCGCCATCGTGGACCGAGCGACGAACTGGACGCCGAGGTCGCCGCCATTCTCGGCCGTCCCCGCGGCGACCTGGCCCTGGAGAGCCTGCTCGACGGCTGCTATCGACCGCAGGGCGTCAACGACCCGATCGCCGCCCTGCAGCAGGCGGTCGACCTGCTCGACGGCGCCGTACCGGCCCAGCGCAAGCTGCACAAGGCGCTCAAGGCCGGTCTGCAGTTACAGCCCGGCGAGCATGAAATCGACGCGGCCCTGCGCGAGCAACAGCTGACTGCCGAGGAGGCCGAACAGCTGCGCCGGGCTGAAACGGCGCGGCGCCGTGTGATCGACGTGGACGACTTCGCCAAGGACGACCTCAAGCTGAGCCGCGGCAAGGTCCGCTGAGCCCCCGTTCGGGACAGCGCGGGCGCGGAGCCTTATACTCCGCGCCCGTTTTCGTTTTACAGGACATCGTTATGGCCACTGCCTACCTCGACCACCACCTCGCCCTGCTCGCCCATCTGCGCGGCATCCTGGTCGCCCTGGGCGAGGCCGAGCAGGTGGAAGACGACACCCACGCGCTGTTCCTCGAGCGCTTCGACGAGCTGGTGGCCCAGCTGCCGGCGGATCCGGAGAGCAGCCTGTACCTGGGCCAGGACATCATCAGTCAGGTGTTCCACCGCTACCCGCAGATCGCCCACCTGGTCCCGCGCGACCTGCTGTGGTTCTTCGGCGGCGACTGCCTGCATTTCATGCCGGATGAAGAGATCGAATTGTTCCAGCGCCTCGACGAGCGCCGCTTCGAGGCTGAACAGAACGACGAGCCATTCGACTGGAACCGCGAGAAGCAGCTGCTGGCACTGCCGGGCGACAGCGCCAAGCATTGAGCCTCCAGTAACGAAAAGGCCCGCACGGCATCGCCGGCGGGCCTTTTTTCATGGCTGAATCGCGCACAAACGAAAACGCCACCCGATGGGGTGGCGTTTCGTGAATTTGGAGCGGGAAACGAGACTCGAACTCGCGACCCCGACCTTGGCAAGGTCGTGCTCTACCAACTGAGCTATTCCCGCATGCAACTTGGTAAAAATGGCGTCCCCTAGGGGACTCGAACCCCTGTTACCGCCGTGAAAGGGCGGTGTCCTAGGCCACTAGACGAAGGGGACGTGGCCCGGAGCTTACAACAGCTTCCCGGTGTTTCCAGCCGATGTTACCACCGACCTTGGAACTCTAATCAAAACGCCGCTCGATGAGCGGCGCTTCGTAAACTGGAGCGGGAAACGAGACTCGAACTCGCGACCCCGACCTTGGCAAGGTCGTGCTCTACCAACTGAGCTATTCCCGCAATGGCGTCCCCTAGGGGACTCGAACCCCTGTTACCGCCGTGAAAGGGCGGTGTCCTAGGCCACTAGACGAAGGGGACGTGGCCAGGAGCTTGTAACAGCATCCCAACTTCCTTCGAATCGGCTTTCGCCAACACGCTGAAAGTGGCGCGCATTCTATGGAGCCTTGGCCAGAGCGTCAACCCTCAATCAAAACTTTTTCTAAATCAAAGACTTCGCCTCAGAAACTCATACAGTGCTATCAGCATGATGGCTAACGCACTACACTCGGGGAAATAAGAAGCGTACGGGAGTTTCCAGGTGTCCCCAATCGTCATCACTGCGCTAGTAGTCGCCGGCATCGTGGTGCTGTTTTTGATCGGTTACATCAACCATATGGTCGAGAACAGCAAGCTGGAGAAAGCCCGCCTCAAGGCCGATCTCAACGACCGGGTAAGGCGTAGCCGTGACGTTTCCGAGAACATGCCGGGCCAGCTGATGAGCCCCGCCCTCAAACTCCTGCTCAGCCGCTTCGAACTGCAGTTCGGTGAGCGCCTGCTGCAGCTGGACAAGCAAAACGCCAATCTGAAGAACCGCATGGCCGAACTGCGCGAGGCAGTGGCCAAGGGCGACGCCATTCCGGTACGCAACCCGCCACAGCAGATAGTGACCGAGGCCAAGGCCAAGGACATCCGCTTCCTCCTGGAAAACTTCCACAGCCAGATCACCCGCGCCGCCCAGGAAAACCTGCTGCCGGCCAACGAGGCCAAACGCTGGCTGGGCGAGATCCGCCACATGCTGGTGCAGCTGCATTTCGAGTTCTTCAGCAACCTCGGCCAGCAGTCCATGCAACAGGGCCAGCCCGGCCAGGCTCGCCTGGCCTATGAGCGCGGCGTGCAGTACCTGCGCAAACAGCCCGAACCGGCGCGCTACCAGAACCAACTGCAGCAACTGGAAGAGCTGCTGGCCCGCGCCAATGCGGTGGTACTGGAAAAGGCCAAGCCCGTCGAGGAGGCCAGCGAGCTGACCGAAGGCCTCAAGTCCCTCGGCGAAGACGAGTGGAAGAAAAAGAACGTCTACGACTGATCGTCCCCTGCAAGGAATCCCATGAGCCTGATCGTCTATGGCGCGCCGCTATCCCCGTTCGTGCGCAAATTGCGCCTGTGCCTGATCGAGAAGGGCCTGGACTACCAGCTGGAAATCGTCACCCCGTTCGGCCAGCCCGACTGGTACCGCGAACTCAATCCACTAGGTCGCATCCCCGCCTTCCGCGACGGCGAGCTGACCCTGGCCGACTCCAGCGTCATCTGCCAGTACCTGGAAGAACAGTACCCGCAGCGCCTTACCCTGTTCGGCCAGGACGCCGCGCAGAAGGCCAAGGTGCGCTGGCTGGAGAAGTACGGCGACTACGAGCTGGCACCACTGTGCACCTTCGGCGTGTTCCGTAACCGCCTGCTCAAGCCCATGCTCGGCCAGAGCTGCGACGAAGAGGCCGTGCAGAGCGCCCTCCATGCCAAGCTGCCGAAGCATTTCGACTACCTGGAGCAGACCCTGGGTGATGCCCCGTACTTCGTCGGCGACGGCCTGACCCAGGCGGACCTGGCCATCTACACCCAGCTGCAGAACATGGAGCACGGTGGCGAACCGCTGGATGGCCAGCGCTGGCCGCGCCTGGCCGCCCACTACCAGCGCATCATGGCCCGCGAATCCGTGCAGAGCGTGCTACCCGGCGAGCTCAAGGTAATCGCCAAGATAACCGCCAAGGCCTGATTCGCCCGCCCACAAAAAAGCCCGGCAATGCCGGGCTTTTGCTGAGCGCGAAAGATCAGCAGTCGCTCAGGCGCAGGAAGATCGCCGCCAGCCGCTCGATGCCGAGCTGATCTTCCACTCCGAAGCGCGCCAGGCGTGGACTGTCCAGATCCAGCACGCCGATCAGTCGACCGTCCTTGACCAGCGGCACCACCAGCTCGCTGTTCGAAGCGCTGTCACAGGCGATGTGACCGGGGAAGGCATGCACATCCTCGACCCGCTGGGTCTGCCGGCTGCTCGCCGCGGCGCCGCATACGCCGCGGTCAAAGGGAATGCGCACGCAGGCCACCTTGCCCTGGAACGGCCCCAGTACCAACTCCTCGTCCCTGTTCAGATAGAAGCCGGCCCAGTTCAGCCCTTCCAGCTCATGGAACAGGAAGGCGGCGAACTGCGCGGCGTTGGCGATGAAGTCACGCTCGTCAGCCAACAGTGACTCCAGCTGGGCCGCCAGCAGGTCATAGCCCTCGCGCCCCTGCCCGGCCTGTTGCAGATCGATCATGGCGCCACCTCCAGCAGTTGCTGGCCGACCCAGCTGCGGGCGAACTGGTAGGCGCAACGACCGTTGCGATTGCCGCGCCCCAGGGCCCAGCGAATGGCGAGGATTTCCAGCTCGTGGCTCCACTGCCATTGCAGGCCGGCCTGGCCCGCCAAAACTTCGATCCAGTGGCGCACGACCGCCAGGAAATGCTCCTGGGTGAAGGGGTAGAAGGAAATCCACAGGCCGAAGCGGTCAGACAGCGCGATCTTGTCCTCAACCGCCTCGTTGGGGTGCAGCTCGCCGTCGACCATCTGCCAGTGCTCGTTGTCGCTCTCCTTCTCCGGCACCAGGTGGCGGCGGTTGGAGGTGGCGTACAGCAACACGTTATCCGGCGCGCGCTCCAGGGAACCATCGAGCACGCTCTTGAGCACCCGGTAATCACCCTCGCCGGATTCGAACGACAGGTCGTCGCAGAACAGCACGAAGCGCTGCGCCAGCCCGGCCAGGGCCTCCACCACCTTGGGCAGGTCGGCCAGGTGATCGCGCTCGATCTCGATCAGGCGCAGACCAGCACTGGCGTGCTCGGCCAGCAGCGCCCGCACCAGCGATGATTTTCCGGTGCCTCGCGCGCCCCAGAGCAAGGCATGGTTGGCCGGTAGTCCGCTGACGAACTGGCGGGTGTTACGTGCCAGCTGCGCACATTGCGCATCCACCCCGACCAGGTCGGACAGCTGCAGATCAAGGCTGACCCGCAACGGCTGCAGATAGCCAGTGCGACCTTCGCGCTGCCAGCGCGCGGCGATCACGGTATTCCAGTCCAGCGCCACCCGCGGCGCCGGCAACAGGGGTTCGAGGCGCTCCAGCACGGCATCGGCGCGCTGTAGAAAGCTGTTCAAGCGAGAATCCACGACTTACTCCTCATATCCGCCACTGCCGATCATCCGGCGCTATGGGCTATGCTTGGCAAGGTCAGAAACCAAGGACTCAGCCGCCGCACCGATGGATATTTCCCTGACCCATCGCCTGTCGTACAAGCAGGCCAGATTGACGGTGCTGGTAGCCTTCATCCTGGGTACCCTGCTGAGCCTGATCCAGGTCGGCCTGGATTATGCCAGCGAAGACGCCTCCATCGACCGGGAAATCCACTCCCTGCTGGAAATCAGCCACAATCCGGCGGCGCGCATCTCCTACAACATCGACGCCGAACTGGCCCAGGAGCTGGTGCTCGGCCTGCTGCGCTCACCGGCGGTGATGCGCGCCGAGATCATCGACAACAGCGGCCTGGTACTGGCCTCGGTGGATCGCCCCCCGGTACAGAGCCGCTACCGGGTGTTCAGCGACTTCATGTTCGGCGAGCGCCGCCACTTCGAAGATCCGCTGTTCGTCAGTCACGCCCCGGAAGAATCCCTCGGCATCCTGCGCCTGGAGGTGGACACCTACGCCTTCGGCAGCCACTTCCTGCGCCGCGCCCTGCTCACCCTGGTCACCGGCTTCGCCCGCAGCCTGTTGCTGTCGCTGATTCTGCTGGTGCTGTTCTACGCCATGCTGACTAAGCCGCTGGTAGGCGTGATCCGCGCCCTCAGCGACCGCGACCCACGCCGCGACTTCTCCCCCGTGCCCTGCCCGCCCGGCCATGAGCGCGACGAGGTCGGCACCCTGGTCGCGGTGACCAACCAGCAGCTGACCAATACTCACCAGGAGATCAGCCAGCGCCGCGAGGCCGAGGACCGCCTTACCCAATACCTGGCCGAGCTGGAAAACATCGTCTCGGCGCGCACCGCCGAACTCAAGGCGACCAACGCCCGCCTGACCCAGTCCAACCGCGAACTGGAGCAGGCCCGCAGCACCGCCCTGGAGATGGCCCAGGCCCGCGCCGCCTTCCTGGCCAACATGAGTCACGAGATCCGCACGCCGCTCAACGGCCTGCTGGGTATGCTCGCGCTGTCACTGGACGGTCCGCTGAACAGCGAGCAGCGCCAGCAGCTGTCGATAGCCCACGATTCAGGCAAGGTGCTGGTCGACCTGCTCAACGACATCCTCGACCTGTCCAAGTTCGAGGCCGGCCAACTGGAGCTGGAGTGCATCCCCTTCGATCTCGGCGCCCTGGTCGAGGAAACCGCCAGCCTGCTGTCGCAGAACGCCGGCCCGCACGTGGAGCTGACCTGCCTGATCGACCCGCAGCTGCCGGCCCTGGTTCTCGGCGATCCGACGCGGGTGCGCCAGGTGGTCAGCAACCTGCTGTCCAACGCCCTCAAGTTCACCCGCCAGGGCCGCGTCGACCTGCGCGTCGCCGCCAGCGCTGGCGGCGTGCGCATCCTGGTCAGCGATACCGGCATCGGCATTGCCGAAGACGCCCAGACCCGCATCTTCCAGCCATTCACCCAGGCCGGCGCCGGCATCGCCCGCCAGTTCGGCGGCACCGGCCTGGGCCTGGCTCTGACCCGACGCCTGTGCGAAGCCATGGACGGGCAGCTGACCCTGAACTCACAAGAGGGTGTCGGCAGCCAGTTCAGCGCGACCCTGCCGCTGCCGACTCATGCGCCCGCCGCGCGCTGGCCGGCGCTACCGGGGAAGGTCTTGGCCTTCTGCACGGCGGGCAGCGGCCTGGCGGAGCTGCTGGACAGCTGGTTGCCGGCCTGGGGGCTGAGCTATCGGCGCCTGGATGAAAGCGTCATCAGTGCCGAGCTGCAGGCCGATCTAGTGATCTGCGACGACCCCGGGCACCTGCCGCGCCTGCGCCAGCAGCTCGCCAGCCCGCTGCTGCTGGTCTCGGCCTACGGCACCTTCATCTCCGGCGAGCAGGCTGGCGCGCTGAGCCCCTTCGAGCAACTACCGCGCCCGCTGGCGCGCGCCGCGCTGTACCAGGCCCTGCAACGCCTGCTGACGCCGCATCAGGCGCAAGGTGTCGAGCCGACCGCCAACGCGCCGAGCCGCCCGCGCCAAGCCCGCGTGCTGCTGGTCGAGGACAATCAGGTGAACCAGATGGTGGCCAAGGGCATGCTCAGCAAGCTGGGTTGCGAGGTGGCCGTCACCGCCCACGGTGGCGAGGCCATTGCCTATCTGGAGAAGCACCCGGTGGACCTGGTGCTGATGGACTGCAACATGCCGGTGATGGACGGCTACGAGGCGACCCGGCGCATCCGCCAAAGCGGCCGCTGGCCGAGCCTGCCGATCATTGCCCTGACCGCCAACGCCCTGCCGGACGAGCGCGAGCGCTGCCAGGCAGCCGGCATGAACGACTACCTGGCCAAGCCCTTCCGTCGCGAAGACCTGGCCGCCCTGCTGGACAGCTGGCTGCCCGTCACGACCGCGTCGTAACCAGCGCCAGCAACTGCCCCAGGCTCTGCCGCATACCTTCCAGCTCACCCAGGTCGACGCCGTGCTCGCAGAGCAGCCGACTCTTCAGCGGCAACACCCGCTCACGCAACGCCAGCCCGGCCTCGCTCAGGGCCAGACGCAGCTCGCGCTCGTCGGCGCTGGAGCGGCTGCGCCGCACCAGGCCGAGCTGCTCCAATCGCTTGAGCAGCGGCGTCAGGGTGCCGGAGTCGAGCATCAGCCGCTCGCCCAGCGCCTTGACCGTGGCCTGCTCCGGCTGTGCCGCCTGCCACTCCCACAGCACCAGCATGGCCAGGTACTGCGGGTAGGTCAGGCCGAGCTCATCGAGCATCGGCTTGTAAGCGCGGATCACCGCCCGCGAGGCGGCGTAGAGCTTGAAGCACAGCTGGTTGTCCAGCAGCAGCTGCGCCTCGAGATCGTACGATGCCGTCATTTCAGCAGCGCTTCGATCTCGGCGGTCAGCTCTTCCGGCTTGGTGGTGGGGGCGAAACGCTTGATCTCGCTGCCATCGCCGCTGATCAGGAACTTGGTGAAGTTCCACTTGATGCCCTGACTGCCGAGCAGGCCCGGTGCGCGCTTCTTCAGCTGCACGTAGAGCGGGTGGGCGTCGCTGCCGTTGACGTCGATCTTCTTGAACAGCGGGAAGCTGACGCCGAAGTTCAACTCGCAGAACTCGGTGATGGCGCCCTCGTCACCCGGTTCCTGCTTGCCGAACTGGTTGCAGGGGAAGCCCAGCACCACCAGGCCCTTGTCCTTGTACTGCTGCCAGACGCTTTCCAGGCCCTTGTACTGCGGGGTGAAGCCGCATTTGCTGGCGGTGTTGACCACCAGCACAGCCTTGCCGCCGAAGTCCTTGAGGGTCTTCTGCTCGCCCTTGATGGTGGTGACGGGAATATCGAAAAGCTTGTCGCTCATGGTCTGCGGCTCCGTTGCGGATTAAAAGTGAGACGAATATAGCGAGCAATTAAATTGTGCACAATTTATATGCGACAAAATAAGGCCCGCTTGTCGGCGGGCCTTGCCTTGGCCGGGGAACCGGACCTTACCTGGGCACCAGCTTGAGCGATACCGAGTTGATGCAGTAGCGCAGACCGGTAGGCCGCGGGCCATCCGGGAATAGATGCCCCAGATGGGCGTCGCATTTGCCGCACTTGACCTCGATGCGGTGCATGCCGTGGCTGAAGTCCTCCTTCTCTGCGATCACCTTGTCACTTACCGGCTGGAAGTAGCTCGGCCAGCCACTACCGGAATCGTACTTGGCATCGGAGTCGAACAGCGCCTCGCCGCAGCAGGCGCAGTGGTAGATGCCAGGCACCTTGCTGTCGTGGTATTCGCCGGTGAAGGCACGCTCGGTGCCACCCAGACGGCAGACATGGAACTGGGCGTCGGAGAGCTCGTCGCGCCAGGCTTCCAGGGGTTTATCGATCTTTTCCATGGAGCACACCTCAGGGGCAGAAAAAAGCCCGACCTGTACCTTTTCCGGGCATCGGGCCGCACGTATCATGCGTCCCTCTTTGGACGCCAGTCTTTATGCCGCGTTACAGCCGGCAAGGACGAATTTTCCCTGCGCCGCCAGCAGCATCTTCACTTCGGGACACAGCATCATGCAGGTCAGCAAATCGAACAAGCTCGCCAACGTCTGCTACGACATCCGCGGGCCGGTGCTCAAGCACGCCAAACGCCTGGAAGAGGAAGGCCAACGCATCCTCAAGCTGAATATCGGCAACCCGGCGCCGTTCGGTTTCGAAGCCCCGGAGGAAATCCTCCAGGACGTGATCCGCAACCTGCCCACCGCGCAAGGCTACAGCGATTCCAAGGGTCTGTTCAGCGCGCGCAAGGCGGTGATGCAGTACTACCAGCAGAAGAACGTGGAAGGCGTCGGCATCGAGGACATCTACCTCGGCAACGGCGTGTCCGAGCTGATCGTGATGGCCATGCAGGCCCTGCTCAACAACGGTGACGAGGTGCTGATCCCGGCGCCCGACTACCCGCTGTGGACCGCGTCCGTGGCCCTGGCCGGCGGCAAGCCGGTGCACTACCTGTGCGACGAGCAGGCCGGCTGGTTCCCCGACCTGGCCGACATCAAGGCCAAGATCAGCAGCAACACCAAGGCCATCGTACTGATCAACCCGAACAATCCGACCGGCGCCGTGTACTCCAAGGAAGTGCTGGAAGGTATCGTCGAACTGGCGCGCCAGCACAACCTGGTGCTGTTCTCCGACGAGATCTACGACAAGATCCTGTATGACGACGCCCAGCACATCTGCACCGCCTCGCTGGCGCCGGACGTGCTGTGCCTGACCTTCAACGGCCTGTCCAAGTCCTACCGCGTGGCTGGCTTCCGCTCCGGCTGGGTGGCCATTTCCGGGCCCAAGCACAAGGCCACTAGCTACATCGAAGGCATCGACATCCTGGCCAACATGCGCCTGTGCGCCAACGTGCCGAGCCAGCATGCGATCCAGACCGCCCTCGGCGGCTACCAGAGCATCAACGACCTGGTGCTGCCGCAGGGCCGCCTGCTGGAGCAGCGCAACCGCACCTGGGAGCTGCTCAACGACATCCCCGGGGTCAGCTGCGTCAAGCCGATGGGCGCGCTGTACGCGTTCCCCAAGATCGACCCCAAGATCTGCCCGATCCACAACGACGAGAAGTTCGTCCTCGACCTGCTGCTCTCCGAGAAACTGCTGGTTGTCCAGGGTACGGCCTTCAACTGGCCGTGGCCGGACCACTTCCGCGTGGTTACCCTGCCGCGTGTGGATGACCTGGAAATGGCTATCGGCCGTATCGGCAACTTCCTCAAGTCCTACCGCCAGTAAGCTGCGAAGCCGTATGGACCTGCAGATTGACGAGTTCTACAAGGATGCCGCCAGCGGCATGCTAGCGCTCTACCAGGCCTTCCCGCGCAAGGTGGCGCTGTATGTGGAAGATCTGATCGGCCGCGAGGAACCCGACGAGTTCGGCCTGCCCAGCAAGCGTCACCAGGCTTGCCTGGGCGCCCTGTTGTGGCTGGCCGAGGAAGGCTATGTGCGCTTCGAGTCGACCATTGCCTATGACGCCCTGGACCAGGCGGTGCTGACCGAGAAGGGCTTTATGCGCCTTTCCCGCGGCATTCCCCATGCCCTGCCGGACGGCGACAGCCAGACCGCCAGCATGCGCCGGGTACGCGGCACCCTCGCCTGGCAGCTGCGCGAAGCACTCGGCCAGCACAACAGCGAGAAGGTCGCGCGACTCACCCGCCTGCTGTTCGAAAGCGCTCTGAATCAGGCCAGCGACATAGTTTGAAATAGAGCCTCGGTTGAAGACGGTGCGGGGCAACCTTATATAGCTCGCATACTTAGAACGTCTCTCGCCTGAGGAGAAGCTTCCTACCATGATGCGTATCGTGTTGTTCCTGGCCACCAACCTGGCAGTGCTGCTGATTGCCAGCGTTACCCTGAAACTGCTCGGGGTGGACCGATTCACCGGCCAGAACTACGGCAGCCTGCTGGTCTTCTGCGCCGTATTCGGCTTCGTCGGCTCCTTCATCTCGCTGTTCCTGTCCAAGTGGATGGCGAAGATGAGCACCGGCACCGAGATCATTACCCAGCCGCGCACCCGTCACGAACAGTGGCTGCTGCAGACCGTCGAGGAGCTGTCGCGCAACGCCGGCATCAAGATGCCGGAAGTTGGCATCTTTCCCGCCTACGAGTCCAACGCCTTCGCCACCGGCTGGAACAAGAACGACGCCCTGGTGGCCGTCAGCCAGGGCCTGCTGGAGCGCTTCTCGCCGGATGAGGTGAAAGCGGTGCTGGCCCACGAGATCGGCCACGTGGCCAACGGCGACATGGTCACCCTGGCCATGATCCAGGGCGTGGTGAACACCTTCGTGATGTTCTTCGCGCGCATCTTCGGCAACTTCGTCGACAAGGTGATCCTGAAGAACGAGGATGGCCCAGGTATCGGCTACTTCGTCGCCACCATCTTCGCCGAACTGGTACTGGGTATCCTGGCCAGTATCATCGTCATGTGGTTCTCCCGCCGCCGCGAGTTCAAGGCCGATGACGCCGGCGCCCGCCTGGCCGGTACCGGCGCCATGATCGCCGCACTGGAGCGCCTGCGCGCCGAACAGGGCGTGCCGGTGCAGATGCCCAGCAGCATGACCGCCTTCGGCATCAACGGCGGCCTGAAGAACGGCCTGGCCGGCCTGCTGATGACCCATCCGCCCCTGGAAGACCGCATCGAGGCCCTGCGCCGCCGCGGCTGACAGCTAGGCTGACGAAAAGGCGATCCGCGGATCGCCTTTTTTTATTGCCCGCGAAAAACCTCGAACCTTGGCCACCCGACACCAGTCGGAACCTGTAAGCCCAATGCCTGCGGGAGAAGCGCCATGGTTTATCACTGGGATCTCATCGAACGCCTGCTGCACGAAGCACAGAACTCGGCGGGCAAGTCCTTCGCCCCGCGTCACTACGCGGAAGAGCTGGCCGACGAACTGGGCCATGCCGGCGAGCAGGTGGAGAACCTCGACCATTTCCGCGCCGAGGCCGCTCGATACGAGTCGCTGCTAGTGGAGAACGGCTTCATCGTCACCCGCCCCGAGGAAGAAGGCGGCAACGGCGAGAACTTCGTGCTCACCCCCCGTGGCGCCCAGCTCCTGAGCATGCTCGACAGCAGCATCCCTGGCAGCGAACATCCCCGCGAGGTGCTTGACGCAGCCGGCGAAGCGGCGCTGACCCCCGAGGTGTTCGACGATATCGCGCCCAAGGCCAACCTCGAAACCGAATAGGCAGTCGGCGCAGCAGTTCGCTTATCAAGCGAGCTGGCTTGGGCGCATCGGCATGAGTGTCGCGCCGCCGGGCAAAGCAGCTTCTTCCGGCGGCGCGACTGTGGTTCTACGTCGTATCAGCTAGTCTGAAATGACAGATCCTGTTGCCATGTGCTGAGTGAGGATTGCCCGAGATGAATGCGGCCAACAGCTCGAAAGCCACCCCCTATTTGGTCATTGCGCTCGCGGCGACCTTCGCCGGGTTGATCTACACCTTCATCGCAATGAAGGGAGCGGCCGAAGAGCTGAACGATGTCGCGGACCGTCGCTACCGCTCCTACTTGCTGGCCGATGAGCTACGCCAGAGCTCGGACGACCTCACCCGCCTCGGACGCACCTACGTCGTCACCGGCAATCCGGAGTTCGAACGCGAATACCTGAGGATTCTCGATATTCGCAACGGCAAGGCCCCGCGCCCCCAGGACTACCACCGCATCTACTGGGACTTCGTGGCTGCCGGCCAGAGCCAGCCGCGCCCCAATGGGGAGACCATCTCGCTGCAGGACCTGATGGTCAAAGCCGGCTTCACCGATGCCGAGTTCGCCAAGCTCAAGGAAGCCCAAGCCAACTCCGACGGATTAGTGGAACTCGAGACCCGCGCCATGAATGCGGTCAAAGGACTGCCAGATGCCCAAGGCGACAGTCCGGCCGGCCAGCCCGACATGGAAGCTGCGCGCAACCTGGTGCACGGCAAGCAGTATCACGAGTTCAAGGCGCAGATCATGAAGCCGCTGGATGAGTTCTTCATGCTGGTCGAGCACCGCACCGAGACGGAAATGGCCGCGGCCGAGCAAGCGCTGGGCAATGCGCAGAACCTCTTCATTAGCATCCTCGTCCTGCTGATTGCAGAGATCGCGCTGCTCATCTTCCTCGGCCGCCAGCAGACTCTCGCACAGTTGGGCTCGAAGCCTCAGGTACTGGGCAACGTGCTCAACGAAATCGCCTCCGGCAATCTCGGCGTGCAGATCCCGCCCACTTCCCCCGACAGCGCGCTGGGACTTGTGGACATCATGAACCACAAGCTGAAAACCCTGATAGGCGCAGCATCGTCGACCAGTGAGCGCCTGTCTTCGGCGATCAATCAGGTCTCCCAGGTCATCGAGGACACCGCCCAGCGCGCCTCGCAGCAGAACGACATGACCGACCTGGTCGCCACTGCCGTGCACGAGATGGGGCTGACCGTACAAGAAATCGCCCGAAGCGCGGGCAACGCCGCCACCGCCTCGCAAAATGCCCAGGACGAGGCGAAACAGGCAAGCAAGGTCGTGGGCGAATCCACCGCTCATATCGAACGGATGGCCGACGACATCGGCGATGCCTCCAAAGCGGTAGGTGAACTGGCCGAGCAGGTCGCCTCTATCGATCAGGTACTGGCGGTCATACGCGGCATCTCCGAACAGACCAACCTGCTGGCGCTTAACGCGGCCATCGAAGCGGCCCGCGCGGGCGAGCTGGGTCGAGGCTTCGCGGTGGTGGCGGACGAGGTCCGGACGCTGGCCGGGCGTACCCAAGGCTCAACCGATGAGATCCAGCAGATGATCCAGCGCCTGAAGCAAGGCGCGGATGCGGCCGTCGGCTCCATGCAAGCCGGCTACGAAGCGACCCGCACAGGCGTGGAGGCCAGCCAGAGCACCAATCGCTCTCTGGGTGCGATTGCCGGACAGATCGAAAATATCAGCGACCTGAACCATCAGGTGGCTACCGCCACCGAACAGCAGTCATCGGTCACCGAAGAAATCAATCGCAACGTTCAGGGCATCGCCGACCTGGCCCATGCCACCACGCGAGAAGCGCAACGCTGCCAGGAAGATTGCCAGACACTGCGCCAACTATCGCAGGACCTGACGCGACAGATGGCCAGTTTCCGCTTGTGACCCCAAGATCGTGCGTGTTTCCGTCTAGCACCCGGGCAATCACGCGCCCGAATGATCAAACTAGCCAGCCGATCAATATCTCCTGAAAGTTATATTGGATATCGATAGGTTGGCCCGTCACCATGGCAGCATCACCCGGAGGAATCCTCGATGCTGCCCGCCCTGTTCATCTCTCACGGTTCCCCCATGCTCGCCCTCGAGCCCGGCGCCAGCGGCCCTGCCCTGGCCCGTCTGGCCGCCGAGTTGCCCCGGCCATGGGCAATTTTGGTGGTATCCGCGCATTGGGAAAGCAGCGAGCTGCTGATCGGCAGCTCGGCGCAACCTGCCACCTGGCACGACGTCGGCGGCTTCCCCGCCCCGCTCTACGCCGTGCAATATCCGGCGCCGGGCGCACCGGACATCGCCGAACAGGTGCAGCGCCTGCTGGCCGCCGCCGACCTGCCCAGCCGCCTCGACCCGCAGCGCCCGCTGGACCACGGCGCCTGGGTGCCGCTGTCGCTGATGTACCCGCAGGCCGATATCCCGGTGCTGCAGCTGTCACTGCCCAGCCATGCCGGCCCGGAGCTGCAGGTGCGGGTCGGCCACGCGCTTGCGGCGCTGCGCGAACAGGACGTGCTGCTGATCGGCTCGGGCAGCATCACCCACAACCTCGGCGAGCTGGACTGGCGTGCCGGGCCCGAGGTGATCGAACCCTGGGCCGGCGAATTCCGCGACTGGATGGTGGCCAAGCTGCAGGCCGGCGATCGCGCCGCCCTGCTCGACTATCGCCGTCAGGCGCCCCATGCACGGCGCAGCCACCCCAGCGACGAACACCTGTTGCCGCTGTACTTCGCCCTCAGCACTGGCAGCACCTTCCGCATCGAGCACAGCGGCTTCACCTATGGGGCACTGGGCATGGATATCTACAGCTTTTCCTGATATCCAGGCGTCGCAGCCAGTCGGCGACGACGCGATGCCACAATCCTCGACGAGGCCTCGCGACAACTCGGCTACTACGACGGCGGCAGCCTGAACCGGACATCCGCCGCTGGTTCGGCATCACCTCGAAGCAGGTGCGCCAGCGCCTACTGGCGGAGGCATAGGTCCCCACATAACAACAAGGAAGTCACCATGCTCATCAAACTGCTCGCCAGGCTCCTGGTCACCGTCGGCATCTTCTTCTATGCGGTGGTGGTGCCGATCTTCGAAATCAACGCCAGCCACGTGTTCAACCCGGCCTGGGAAGCCCACGCCCGCCTGCACGAGGTCTGGCAGCTCGCCACCAACTGCGCGCTCGGCGCCTTCAGCCTGTGGCTGGTCTGGTGGAGGGGCGAGACCCGCCTGAGCAGCCTGCTGACCCTGATCGTCACCGGCGGTTTCCTTATCGCCTATGCACTGCGCGACAGCTACGGCGGCTCCATGGTGTTGTCCGACGGCTCGGAGAAGCTGATCCTCGGCATCAACCTCGGCCTGTTCGCCTACAGCCTGGCCATCGCCCTGGCTGCCATTGCGGTGCTGCTCGACAGGCGCCACACGAAACCCTGAGCCAGAAACGAAAAAGCCCCGCATGAGCGGGGCTTCTTGGTAGCGCGGCGGCTATCAGTCTTCGCGGTAGCGACGCAGCTTGAGGGCCTTGCCGGCGACGCGGGTGTCCTTGAGCTTGCTCAGCAGGCGCTCGAGGCCGTCTTCCGGCAGCTCGATCAGGCTGAAGGTCTCGCGGATCTGGATGCGGCCGATGGCGTCGCGCTGCAGGCCGCCCTCGTTGAGGATGGCGCCCAGCAGGTTCTTCGCGGCGATACCGTCACGCGCGCCTAGGGCGGTGCGGCAGCGGGCCTTGCCTTCGCTCGGCGCAGCCATCGGGCGGCGCTCGCGGACTTCGCCACGGTCACCACGGTCGTAGGAACGCTCGGGGCGGTCGCCGTCACGCTCGCGGCGCTCGCGCGGGGCACCGACGCTTGGCACCAGCGGTTGCTCGCGCTCGACGCTGGCCAGGTCCAGGGCCTGCCCACCGGTAGCCTTCTTCAGCAGGGCCGCGGCCAGGGCGCGCGGGCTGCAGCCGATGTCGGAGATCAGGCGGTCCAGCAGGGCACCGTGGCTGGCTTCGGCATCGGCGGTCAGCGGAGTGAGGCTGGTGGTCAGCTTCTTGATGCGGGCGTCCAGCACCTGCTGCGGGTTGGGCAGCTTGACCTCGCCGACCTTCTGCCCGGTGACGCGCTCGATCACCTGCAGCATGCGGCGCTCACGCGGCGTCACCAGCAGCAGAGCACGGCCATCGCGACCGGCACGGCCGGTACGACCGATACGGTGCACGTAGGACTCCGGGTCGTACGGCATGTCGACGTTGAGCACGTGGGTGATGCGCGGCACGTCGATACCACGGGCGGCCACGTCGGTGGCGACGACGATGTCCAGGCGGCCGTCTTTCAGCGATTCGATCACGCGCTCACGCTGGTTCTGGGCGATGTCGCCGTTCAGCGCGGCGGCCTTGTAGCCTTTGGCTTCCAGGGCGCTGGCCAGGTCCAGCGTGGCCTGCTTGGTACGCACGAAGGCGATCAGGGCGTCGAAGTCTTCGACTTCCAGCAGGCGGGTCACGGCGTTGATCTTCTGATCGGCGTGGATCATCAGATGCGCCTGCTCGATGCGCGACACGGTCTGGGTCTTGGCCGCGATCTTGACGTGCTTGGGCTCGCGCAGGTGCTTCTCGGCGATCTCACGGATCGAGTGCGGCAGGGTGGCGGAAAACAGCACGCTCTGGCGGGTGGCCGGCATGGCCTGGAAGATCACTTCCAGGTCGTCCATAAAGCCGAGCTTGAGCATCTCGTCGGCTTCGTCCAGCACCAGGTGGCGGATGGTCGACAGCAGCTGGTCGTTGCGGCTCAGGTGGTCGACCAGGCGGCCCGGGGTGGCCACGATGATCTGTGCGCCCATGCGCAGTGACTTCAGCTGCGGGCCCATGGGCGCGCCGCCGTAGACAGCCACGACGCTCACGCCGGGCATCTGCTTGGAATAGGTTTCGAAGGCGGTGGCCACCTGCAGGGCCAACTCGCGGGTCGGCGCCAGGATCAGGGCCTGGGGCTCGCGCTTGGCCGGGTCGATCTTGGACAGGATCGGCAGGGCGAAGGCGGCGGTCTTGCCGGTACCGGTCTGCGCCTGGCCGATCATGTCGTGGCCAGCCAGGATCATCGGGATCGCCTGGGCTTGAATGGGGGACGGCTCTTCGTAACCGACTGCGGTCAGCGCAGCGAGAATGGAAGGATGAAGGCCGAGATCGGCAAAGGTGCCGGTTTCCTGAGTCATGGGTCTGCCTCTATGTGCATCCGCAAAAACCCAGGAACAAAGGCTGCGCGCGCCGTGAAGGACCTTGTGGGTCACCCTGGCAGCCAATCAGCGGGTAGTTGCGAAAACGTGATGAATGAAACGTCAAGGGTAGTCCGCATGGCGGACCAGCAGCGAAGCCGTGCTTCGTGAATTGACGAGGCCGGTTTTGGCCGGGCGCGAATCATACAGGAAAAGCCGAGCCGTTGGGCAGGTTTTTTGCTAGGGGCGAACAGCGGGGGGTGGCGAGGTGCCTCAGGGCCTCTCACCCATGCGGCCACCAAGAGAGAGGGATGACGTCACTGCGTAGCCCGAGTGCCATCCGGGGCGGAGTTTCCCGGATTGCACTCGGGCTACGGGATCTCTCAACTCGCCGGGCGCAGCACATCCAGCAGCGGCTGCAGCGAGTAGCCCAGCCGTGGGGCGAGTGTCTCGGCGCGAGCCTTGAGGCCGTCGAGGTCGAGCGACTGATCGAGATCGGCCGGCACCAGCAAGGTGACGTTGCCTTCCTTGACCGGAATCTCCCAGTAGTGACGATGGTACAGGCCGCGCAGCAAGGCGGCGCCGAGCGGGCGGCCATCGTCGGTGCCCCACTGGTTGATCACCAGCCAGCCACCTGGGTTGAGGCGCTTCTGGCAGTTCTCCAGGAAGCGCCAGGCCAGGTGGCCAGGTGCCGGCCCGGTATCGGTATAGAGGTCGACGAAGATCAGGTCGGCGGACTCGGCGCTGTCCAGCAGCTCCAGCGCGTCGCCGATCCGCATGGTCAGGCGCGGATCATCGGCCAGCCCCAGATACTGCATGGCCAGACGCGGCACGTCGGGGCGCAGCTCGATGACTTCGACGTCGTCCAGCGCCAGGAACTTCAGGCAGGCCTGGGTCAGGGTGCCGCCACCCAGGCCGAGGAACAGCGCCGACTCCGGTGCTTCATGGCACAACGCGCCGATCAGCATGGCGCGGGTGTAGTCGTACTCCAGCCAGGCCGGGTCGCGGGTATAGGTACAGCTCTGCTCGATGGCCTCGCCGAATTCGAGGAAGCGGTAGTCGCCTATCTCCAGCACGCGGATCACGCCCCAGGCATCGCGCACTTCCTCCAGAAGGATTTCCTCGTGATCCAGATTCATCCCTCCAGCCCCTGGCGGAACTGCCCCGGCGTGGTGCCGCTCCAGCGGCGGAAAGCCTTGGCGAAGGCGCTCTCGTCGGAGAAGCCGAGCCGCTCCGCCACCTCGACCAGGCGCGGCGACTCGCGCAGCAGCTGTTCGGCCATCTGGTGCAGCACCTGGTCGCGCAGCAGCTTGAAGCTGGTGCCCTCCTCGGCCAGCTTGCGGTTCAGATGGCGGCCGCTCAGTTCCAGCTGCTCGGCGATGCGTTCCTTGCCCCAGCGCGGCTGCGCACGCAGCTGCTGTTGCACACGCACCGCCAGGCTTTGCTGGCCGAGGCGTTCGAGCAGGCTGTTGGCTAGACCGCACAGGTGCTCGCGCATCGGCGCATTGGCCTGGATCAGCGGCACGGCCAGGTCGGCGCGATCGAACAGCAGGCCGTTCTCGCCGGCGGCGAACTGCAGCGGGCAGCCAAGCAGCTCGATGTAGCGCGCCTCGGCCGCGCGCGCCGCATGCTCGAAGCGCAGCTGCAGCGGCTGGATACGCTCGCCGGTGATCCAGCGCGACATGTGCACCAGGCTGCCCAGCACCGCCTCCACCCGCTCCTCGCGGCGCGTCTGGTAGTGCGCCTGGTAGGCCAAGCACAGCTGGTCACCCTCGTCACGCAGGGCGAACTCGCCGCCCTCGCCGACGATGGGGTAGTACTCCAGCAGCGCCTCCAGCGCCTCGCCCAGGGTCTCGCAGCTCATCAGCAGCGCGCCGACCATGTCCAGGTGGCCGACCTGCAGGGCATTGCCCAGGCGCAGGCCGATCAGCGGGTCCTGGGCGGCGGCGCAGAAGGCCTCCCACAGGGCGTCCTGGCGAGCCAGGGGAATGCGCGCGTCCTGGCCCAGCTGGCGCAGTTCGGCAGGCAGCGGCAGGGCCAGGCGCTCGGCAGCCTGGAGGATGGCCTGGGCGTAATGGACGGTGACCGAAGGGGTGCTGCTCATGGAGTCCTGAATTAACCGGAAGAGGTCCTGATTGAGCCGTTACGGCGTGCAGAGGGCTGCATATGCTTGCGGAACATAACCAGAAAGACAAACCTTGCATGCATGCCATCATCGGAGCCGGCCCCATGGGGCTGGCTGCTGCACGCCAGTTGCAGCGCCATGGTATCCCCTTCGTCGGCTTCGAGCTGCATTCCGATGTCGGTGGTCTGTGGGATATCGCCAACCCGCACAGCACCATGTACCAGTCCGCGCACCTGATCTCCTCGAAAGGCACCACCGCCTTCGACGAATTCCCCATGCCGGACACAGTGCCGCCCTACCCGCACCATAGCCAGATCGGCCAGTACTTTCGCGACTATGCCGAGCACTTCGGCCTGCGCCAGCACTATCAGTTCTCCACCCGCGTGGTGCGCCTGGAGCGACTGTGCCAGGGCTGGCGCCTGGTCAGCGAGCACAATGGAACCCAGCGCGAGTGGCAGTTCGAGGGCGTGCTGATCGCCAACGGCACTCTGCACACGCCCAACCAGCCGGCGCTGCCCGGCCAGTTCGACGGCGAGCTGCTGCACGCCTCGGCCTACAAGAACGCCGAGATCTTCGCGGACAAGCGCGTGCTGGTGATCGGCTGCGGCAACTCGGCCTGCGATATCGCGGTGGACGCCGTGCACCGGGCCAAGTCGGTGGACCTGTCGGTGCGCCGCGGCTACCACTTCCTGCCCAAGTTCATCCTCGGCAAGCCCACCGACACCTTCGGCGGTGCGATCAAGCTGCCGCGCCGACTCAAGCAGCTGGTCGACGGCCTGCTGGTGCGTGCCCTGCTTGGCAAGCCGTCGCAGTACGGCCTGCCCGACCCGAACTACCGCCTGTACGAGTCGCACCCGGTGATGAACTCGCTGGTGCTGCACCATATCGGCCATGGTGATATCCAGCCACGCGGCGATATTCGCGCGGTGGACGGCAAGCGGGTGACCTTCGCCTATGGCGTCGAGGCCGAGTACGACCTGATCCTGCAGGCCACCGGCTACAAGCTCGACTACCCCTTTATCGACCGCGCCGAGCTGAACTGGCCCCAGGGCGCCGACGCCCCGCAGCTCTACCTCAACGTGTTCCACCCGCTGCATGACGACCTGTTCATGCTCGGCATGATCGAGGCCTCGGGCCTGGGCTGGCAGGGCCGCGCCGAGCAGGCCGAGCTGGTGGCACTGGTGATCGCCCAGCAGCAGCGCAACAGTGCCTCGGCCAAGCGCTTCCGCGACATCGTGCTGGAGCGCGCCGGCCAGCGCCTGGACGGCGGCTTCGCCTATCTCAAGCTGCCGCGCATGGCCTACTACGTACACAAGGACAGCTACCGCGCCGCGCTCAAGGCGCATATCGCCGAACTGCGCCGCGACCTCACCACCACCCCGACCGAGGAGCGGCTCGATGTCCAGCGTCAATCTTGAGTTCTCGCCCATGGCGATGATCGCCCTCAACGCCATCATCGCGCTGATGATGTTCGGCGTGTCCCTGGAGCTGCGCGCCGGCGACTTCAGCCGCATCCTGCGTTCGCCCAAGGCGCCGGTGATCGGCATGCTGGTGCAGTTCCTGCTGCTGCCGGCGGCCACCTGCGGCCTGACCCTGCTGTTGCCGATCGAGCCGGAACTGGCCCTGGGCATGATCCTGGTCGCCACCTGCCCCAGCGGCACCTTCTCCAACATCATGACCTGGCTGGCGCGCGGTAACGTCGCCGTGTCGGCCAGCGTCACCGCGGTGTCCAGCCTGACCGCCGGCATCTTCACCCCGCTCAACTTCGCCCTGTACGCCGGGCTCAACCCCAACACCCGCGCCCTGCTCACCGAGATCCATGTCGACCCCATGGAACTGCTGGCCATGGTGGTGCTGGTGCTGATCCTGCCGATGCTCGCCGGCATGGCCCTGGGCAAGCGCCGCCCGCAGCTGGCACGGCGGCTGGAGAAACCGCTGCGGCACTTCTCCCTGCTGGTGCTGCTGGCCTTCGTCGGTGGCGCCTTCGTGAAGAACTTCGACCAGTTCATCGAGCACTTCCACCTGTTCTTCTGGCTGGTGGTGACGCTCAATGCCATGGCCCTGGTGCTCGGCTACCTGTGCGCCCGCCTATGGCGCCTGGGCGATGCCGACGTGCGCGCGGTGACCCTGGAGAGCGGCATCCACAACTCGGCCCTGGGCATGGCGCTTATCTTCACCTTCTTCCCGCAGTCCGGCGGCATGCTGCTGATCGCCGCGTTCTGGGGTTGCTGGCAGCTGCTCGCCGGCCTGGTCCTCGCCCTGCTCTGGGGCCGGCGCGCGCCCAGAAGCCTGGAAACACAGAGTGGGAGCGGCCTTGGCCGCGATTACCAGCCATGACACTGCATCGCGGCCAAGGCCGCTCCCACAACAACGCTCCCGATATGCGCACCGTACTCATCACCGGCGCCGCCAGCGGCCTGGGCTGGCAACTGGCGCGCGCCTGCCATGCGCGTGGCGATGCGCTGCTGCTCACCGATATCGACGCCACCGGCCTGGCCGCGCGGGTCGCCGAACTGGGCGGTGATCGGGTCGAAGGTCTGTCCGGCGACATCACCGACCCGGCACTGCACTACCAGTTGATCGAGGCCTGCCGGGCGGTGTTCGGCCGCCTCGACCTGCTGATCAACAACGCCGGCATCACCCATCGCTCGCCCACCACCCGCACCGCGCCGGAAGTGCTGCGCAAGGTGATGGCGGTGGACTATCACGCGCCGCTGGAGCTGACCCTGGCCGCCCTGCCGCTGCTGCGCGAGAGCCGTGGCCAGGTCGCTGCCATCGGCTCCATGGCTGGCTGGATGCCGGTGCTCGGCCGCGCCGGCTACTGCGCGGCGAAGAGCGCCCTGGCCCAGGCCTTCGAGGTGCTGCGCGCAGAAATCGCCCGCGACGGCATCCACACGCTGCTGGTCTACCCGAGCTTTCTCGACACCCCCATCGACCGCAACGCCCTGGGCGGAGATGGCCAGCCGGCCAACCACGCGCGCTCGACCATCGGCCGCGTGCGCGGCGCCGACTGGATGGCCGGGGAAATCCTCAAGGCCCTGGACAGCGGGCGCCAGCGCCTGTTCCCGGACCGCGGCAGCTGGCTGGCCAGCCTGCTCTGGCGCATCGCCCCGGCCCTGTATTACCGGCAGATGAGCAAGCGCTTCGCCGGAGAACTGCCGCCAGCAGGTGGCAATACTCCAGAAGTGGGAGCGAGCTCTGCTCGCGAACCAGGCAACGCGGCGGCCCCTTCGCGAGCAGAGCTCGCTCCTACGGATCAGGGCGAGGGCCAACCATGAGCGCGACCTACGCGCTGGGCGCCTTTATCCTGCTCGCCTACACCCTGGAGACCGTTACCGGCTTCGGCAGCATCGTTATCGCCTTATCACTCGGTGCGCTGCTGCTGCCCATCGAGCAGCTGCTGCCGGTGCTGGTGCCGCTGAACATCGGCATGACCGGCTACCTGGTGTGGCGCCACCGTGCGCAGATCGACCGGCGCCTGCTGCTCGGCACCATCCTGCCCGGCATGGTCGCCGGCACAGCGCTGGGCTACCTGCTGCTGCCCTATCTCGATGCAGCGCTGCTCAAACGTGGCTTCGGCGTGCTGATCCTGTGGTTCGCCGGGCGCGAGCTGTGGCGCCTGCGCCATGCCGCTGCGCTGCCGGTACGCCCGCAGTGGCTGACTCGCCTGCTCACCCTTGGCGCCGGTATCAGCCACGGCCTGTTCGCCTCCGGTGGGCCGTTGCTGGTCTACGGCCTGGCCGGCACCACGCTGGACAAGGCGCGCTTTCGCGCCACCCTGGTCAGCGTCTGGTTCACCTTGAACAGCCTGCTGACCGCCGCCTTCCTGGTCGACGGCCGCCTGCAACCAGCCCTGCCCCAAGTACTGACCTACGCCCCGCTGCTGCTGGTCGGCCTGTGGCTGGGCGAGCGCCTGCATCGGCGCTTCGATGAGCGTCACTTCCGCATCGCCATCTACGCCCTGCTTCTGGTCACCGGCACCCTGCTGTTGGTAGGCCCTTGAAAAACGTTAGCGAGGCCGCCAGCGCAAGGCAAAAGCAGGCGAAAAGGCGGAGTTTACGAGCTGTAAATGAGCACTTTGAGCCTGCTTTTAACGCCGCGATGGCAACGCAGGTAGTTTTTCAACGGCCTACAGCCCCCTGGAGCCTGGTATGAGCTACGACATCATCATCAAGAACGGCCTGTACTTCGACGGCAGCGGCGCGCCCGGCGCACTGCGCCATATCGGCATCCGCAATGGCAAGGTCGATGCGGTCAGCCTCAGCCCGTTGGATGAGAACGGCTGCGCCGAGGTACTGGATGCAGCCGGCAAGTGGGTCACGCCTGGCTTTCTGGAAATCCACTCGCACTACGACGCCGAGGTGATCGCCGCCCCTGCGCTGAAGGAATCGGTGCGCCACGGCGTGACCAGCGTGACCATCGGCTCCTGCTCGATCAGCATGGTGCTGGCCGACGCCGAGGACTGCTCGGACCTGTTCACTCGCGTCGAGGCGGTGCCGCGCGAGTACGTGCTGCCGATCCTGCAGGAGAAGAAGACCTGGCGCGATGCCGCCGGCTACCGCGCCTTCTACGACCAGCTGGCGCTGGGCCCCAACGTCAGCTCCTTTCTCGGCCACTCCGAGCTGCGTGTGGCGGTGATGGGTCTGGAGCGTGCCACCAGCGACGTGGTACCGACCGAAGCCGAGCTGCAACGCATGGAACAGCTGCTGGAAGAGGCGCTGGATGCTGGCTGCATCGGCCTGTCAGTGATGACCACGCGCCTGGACAAGATGGACGGCGACCGCGCCTGGTCCAGCCCGCTGCCGTCGACCTTCGCCAGCTGGAAAGAGTTCTCCCGCCTGTTCGCCATCCTGCGTCGCCGTGGTGCGGTGATGCAGGGCGCGCCGAACGCGGTGACCAAGGTCAATGTGTTCGCCTTCCTCTACCAGGCCCACGGCTGGTTCAGAAAGCCGCTCAAGTGCACCATGCTCACCGCCCTGGACCTCAAGTCGCAGCCGCTGCTGCACCGTTTCACCCGTTTCTCCGGCTGGCTGGCGAACCGCGTGTTGCGCGGCAACTTCCGCTGGCAGACCCTGCCGGCGCCGTTCACCTTGCGCCTGGAAGGCCTCAACGTGAACGCTTTCGAGGAGTTCGGCGCCGGCGAGATCCTGCGCAACATCAAGGACCCGGACGAGCTGTATGCCAAGGTGCTGGAGCCGGAGTTCCGCGCCCTGTTCAAGAAGCAGGTCAAGGCCGTGCTGACCAAAGGCCTGTGGCACCGCGACTTCTCCGACTGCTGGGTGACTGAATGCCCGGACGCCTCGCTGGTCGGCAAGAACTTCAAGCAGCTCGGCCAGGCCCGTGGCCTGGACGCGGTGGACGCCTACTTCGAGCTGGCCTGCCAGTACCGCGAGGCGCTGAAGTGGACCACCTGCTACGGCAACCAGCGCTTGCCGGTGATGCACAAGCTGCTGTCCAGCCCCTGGACCCAGCCGGGCTTCGCCGACTCCGGCGCGCACCTGCGCTCCATCGCCCAGTACAACTTCCCGCTGCGCTTCCTCAAGTACGTGCGTGACGCCCAGATCGCCGGCACGCCGTTCATGGAGCTGGGCCAGGCGGTGCGCCGCTGCAGTGGCGAACTGGCCGACTTCATCGGCGTCGACGCCGGCTATATCCGCGTCGGCGACCGCGCCGACCTGGTGATCGTCAACCCCGAAGGGCTCACCGACGAACTCGACGACATGAGCGAGGCGCCGATGGAAGTGCTCGGCCTGGAGCGAGTGGTCAAGCGCAACGACGCCGCGGTGGACGCCACCCTGATCAACGGCCGTATCGCCTATCGACGCGAGCTGGAATTCCCGGAAGACCTGGGCAAGGCACAGGGCTACGGGCGCTTCCTAGCCAGTCGCGACGTGCTTCCGCGCGCAGAAGCAGTACGCGCCTTCCAGCCAGTCACGGCCTGATCCGTAGGGCTACGACGCGGAACCGTCCCCTCTCTCGTTTACGGGAGAGGGTTAGGGAGAAGGCCAGACCCTCGTCATTCATCAGGTGCCGCCAAGAGCAAACGCTGTCCCAGCCAGGCTTTCGGGACAGCCGCGCTCGCTTCGCATCCGCTCGTGGCCGCCGTGCCGGCAGCCGAGTTTTCGCCGGCAGGCCGGCCGCGACGGATGCCCCTTCCCCTCTATTCGCCCGCTCTATGAGGCTTATCGGCTGACCTGCCACGGTCCGCGGGGTTAACATGCCGGCACAACCCGAATCAGCCGAGCGCAGAGAAGCCCGATGTCCGCCTGGAGCCCCGATAGCTGGAGAGGCAAGCCCATCCAGCAGCAGCCGCAATACCCCGATGCCGCCCACCTGGCCCGCGTGGAGCAGACCCTGGCCGGCTACCCGCCGCTGGTGTTCGCCGGCGAGGCCCGCGAGTTGCGCCGCCAGTTCGCCGAAGTGACCCAGGGCCGTGCCTTCCTGCTGCAGGGCGGCGACTGCGCCGAGAGTTTCGCCGAATTCAGCGCCGCGAAGATCCGCGACACCTTCAAGGTACTGCTGCAGATGGCCATCGTCATGACCTTCGCCGCCGGCTGCCCGGTGGTGAAGGTCGGGCGCATGGCCGGCCAGTTCGCCAAGCCGCGCTCGGCCAACGACGAGACCCTCGGCGGCGTGACCCTGCCGGCCTACCGTGGCGATATCGTCAACGGCATTGAGTTCGACGCCGCCAGCCGCGTGCCGGACCCGGACCGCCTGCTGCAGGCCTACCACCAGGCCACCGCCAGCCTCAACCTGCTACGCGCCTTCGCCCAGGGCGGCTTCGCCGATGTGCACCAGGTGCACCAGTGGAACCTGGATTTCATCGCCAACTCGGCCCTCTCCGAGAAGTACCACCAGTTGGCCAACCGGATTGATGAGACGCTGGCCTTTATGCGCGCGGTGGGCATGGACAGTGCGCCGCAGCTGCGCGAAGTCAGCTTCTTCACCGCCCACGAGGCACTGCTGCTGGGCTACGAGCAGGCCTTCGTGCGCCAGGACAGCCTCACCGGGCGCTGGTACGACTGCTCCGCGCACATGCTGTGGATCGGCGACCGTACCCGCCAGCTGGACGGCGCCCACGTCGAGTTCATGCGCGGCATCGAGAACCCCATCGGGGTCAAGGTCGGCCCGAGCATGGACCCGGACGAGCTGATCCGCCTGATCGACATCCTCAACCCGGACAACGATCCGGGCCGCCTCAACCTGATCGTGCGCATGGGCGCCGACAAGGTCGAGGCCAACTTCCCGCGCCTGCTGCGCAAGGTGAAGGAGGAAGGCCGCCAGGTGCTGTGGAGCTCCGACCCCATGCACGGCAACACCATCAAGGCCTCCAGTGGCTACAAGACCCGCGACTTCGCGCAGATCCTCGAAGAGGTGAAGCAGTTCTTCCAGGTGCACCGCGCCGAGGGCACCGTGGCCGGCGGCATCCATATCGAGATGACCGGGCAGAACGTCACCGAGTGCATCGGCGGCTCGCGCCCGATCACCGAGGCCGGCCTGTCCGACCGCTACCACACCCACTGCGACCCACGGATGAACGCCGACCAGTCCCTGGAGCTGGCCTTCATGATCGCCGAGACGCTGAAGCAGGCGCGCACCTGAGGCAACGCCCGCAAAAACGACGGGGCCTGATGGCTCCGTTGTTGTTCCTACCCGCGCACTCTCGAACGGCGACGCTTCCCTTTCCGAGGCAGGCGGCGTTTCATCGCACTTTCATCCGAACATTCCTCCGCACGGACGCACCGCCATGCTCTCGCTCCATCGAATCCTCGCCCTGCTCCTGTTAGCCGGCCCGACGGCCTGGGGCGCCGGTGGCACCAATGAATACGAACTCGACTGGCCGCAGCAGGACGAGGCGCTGATGTACCGCTCCTGCGGCTGCGCCGATGCCTGCTGGGTGGCCGAAGTGCGTGAGCGCAGCAGCCAGCAGGTCAAGGCGCGCCTGCGCTGCGACTGCAGCGAGCTGAGCTACAGCGCCGACGGGGCGGCGGAACAGCCTCTGGCCGAATCCTGCGCCGCCATCAACGCCGGCCCGGACAAGGGCGCGCTGATCGGCGCCAAGCTGCGCGAACTGCAGGAGGCGAAGCGCTAGGCCGCTGCGCCGCCCCGTACTGCGACCCGCTTCACGCCCTCGCCCGCCTCAATCGCCGAAAATGCCGCGCCGGCCGGATGCCGACATCTCTGGCCACCCATTGCCTCACCTTCAAGGACGATGACCATGAAACTGCAGTTCTCCCTTTCCGCCCTCGCCCTGGCCACCCTGCTGAGTGGCTGCCAGAACATGAGCCCGGACGCCATGCTCAGCACCGGCATGCAGGCCATGCAGGCCGCCACCCTGAGCGACAGCGAAGTGAAGGCCATGGCCGACGAAGCCTGCGTGCAGATGGATGCCGAAGCCCCCATCGCCCCGGCCGACAGCGAATACAGCCAGCGCCTGGAGCAGATCGCCGCCAACCTCGGCCACCAGGTCAACGGCACCCCGGTCAACTACAAGGTCTACCTGACCGACGAGGTCAATGCCTGGGCCATGGCCAACGGTTGCGTGCGCGTGTACAGCGGCCTGATGGACCTGATGAACGACAACGAAGTGGAAGGCGTGCTCGGTCACGAGATGGGCCACGTCGCCCTCGGCCACACCAAGAAGGCCATGCAGGCCGCCTACGCCACCTCCGTGGCACGCGGCGCGGCAGCCTCCTCGGGCAACGGCGCAGTCTCCGCACTGTCCAGCTCGCAGCTCGGCGACCTCGGCGAGGAACTGGTCAATGCCCAGTTCTCCCAATCCCAGGAAAGCGACGCCGACGACTTCTCCTTCGACCTGCTGAAGCAGCGCGGCATCCCGCTGGACGGCCTGGCCAGCGCCTTCGACAAACTGGCCCAGCTGGGCGGCGGCGACAGCAGCATGTTCGACTCCCACCCGGGCTCCGCCGACCGCGCCGCGCATATCCGACAGCGCATCGCCGCCGAGAAGTAAGCAGCAAAGACGGGGCTTCGGCCCCGTCCCCCCACCGGTTCCGCCTCAAGGCGTCCAGTCGACCCGGTGTTCTTGCAGATAGGCATCCACTGCCGCGCCCACCGTCGGGTGGAACACTTCGCTGCCGATCTGCTCCAGCACCTCCAGGCGCAGCAACTTGTCCTTCACCGGATCCTTCATTTCGGCAAAGCGCAGTTCGATGCCGGCGGCTCGCAGAATCTGCTCCAGCTCCACCAGCATGTCCGCCGAGGTCACGTCCACGCTAGTGACCGGCTCGGCTGCCACCACCACCCTGCGCACAGGGTCCGGCGCCTGGGTAACGGCATCCTGGATGCAGCTCTGGAACAGCTCGGCATTGGCGAAGAACAGCGGCGCATCCCAGCGGAACAGCACCAGGCCGGGCACCCGCCGGGCATGCGGATAGCGCGCCACATCGTGATAGCCACGGACGCCATCGACCCGTCCGAGCACGGCGAAATGCGGGCGCCAGCCATCCCAGAGAAACTCGATCACCGCCACCAGCACCGCCAGGCCGATGCCCGGCACCGCGCCGAGGACGGCGACACCGACGAAGCAGGTGATCGACAGCCAGAACTCCCAGCGCTGGATGCGATAGATGCGCCGCAGGTCCTTGAACTCGAAGAGGCCGATGGCCGCGGCGATTACCACAGCAGCCAGCGCGCTGTTGGGCAGGTGCTGCAGCAGGTTGGGAGCGAACAGCAGCAACAGCGACACGCCGAGGGCACCGAATACGCCGGTGAGCTGGGTCTTGGAACCCGCGGCCTCGGCCACCGGCGTACGCGAGGAACTGCTGCTGATGGGGAAGCCCTGGAACAGCCCCGCGGCCAGGTTGGCAGCGCCCAGGCCGACCATTTCCTGGTTCGGGTCGACTGGCGTGCGGGTCCTGGCTGCGTAGGTGCGCGACAGCACGCTGGTGTCGGCGAAGGACACCAGCGCCACGGCAAAGCCGCCAATCAGCACGGCGCTCACATCGCCCAGGGTGATCCACGGCAGGCTGAAGCTCGGCAGGCCCTGGGGCAACGGCCCGAGCACCTTGACGCCATGCTCCGCGCCCAGGCCCAGCCCGCCGACCAGCAGGGTGGCGAGTACCACCGCGATGAGGATGTCGGGCAAGCGTTCAAAACGCTTGAGCAGGAGAATCACCAGCAGGGTGCCGGCGCCCACGGCGAAGGCCGCCCAGTTGGCCTCACCGGCCAGCAGGGCCTGGCCGAGGGCGGCGATATCGCGCAGCGGCCCGTCACTGTCGATGGAGATGCCGAACAGCTTGGGCATCTGGCTGATCAGCACGGTGAAAGCGATGCCGTTCATGTAGCCATAGCGGATCGGCTTGGACAGCAGCTCGGTAATGAAGCCCAGGCGCAACAATCCGGCAGCGATGCAGACCAGCCCTGACACCAGCGCCATGGCGCTGGCCAGGGCGATCGCGCGCATCGGATCGCCGGCCGACTGTGGCAGCACCACGGCGATGATAATGGCCGCCAGCGCCGAGTCGGGGCCGAGCACCAGAATGCGGCTGGGCCCGAACAGGGCATAAGCGAGCAGCGGCACGATGGTGGCGTACAGGCCGTAGATGCCGGGCACTCCGGAGGCTTCGGCATAGGCGATGCCCACCGGCACCAGCATGGTGGTCAGCACCAGTCCCGCGAGCAGGTCCTTCGGCAGCCAGCTTGCCTGGTAGCGGCGCAGGATCTGCAAGCCGGGCAGCCAACGGCGCCATCCGGAAAGACCGGAGTCGCGAGAGGACGTGGAGCCAGCAGGTGGAACATCGCTCATGGCGCGCTTCCTCTAGCCAGGGACTGGGAACCTATGCGTCCGGGGTAAAGAAGTACGCCAGGCCGAGGATCAGGTACACGGCCAGCAGCTGCACCCCTTTCAGCCAGTCCGAGCGCCCATCTCCCGCCACCTGGCCGGTGATCAGCACGGCCAGCAGCACGCTGAGCACCAGGCCCCCGGAGAAAGCCAGGTCCATCGGCGCAGAGCCGACCATATAGCTGGCCAGGACCAGGACCGGGGCGACGAACAGGGCTACCTGAACGCTGGAGCCGATGGCGATCGATAGCGACAGGTCCATGCGATTCTTCATGGCCGCCGAGATCGCCGAAGAGTGCTCGGCCGCGTTGCCGAGAATCGCCACGATGAACACCCCGACGAACAGGTTGCTCAGGCCGAGTTGGTGGGCGCTGGGCTCGATGGCGCCGACCAGGATCTCGCTGATCCAGGCGATCATCAGAGTAGCCAGGCTCAGGACCAGCAGCGCCTTGCCCAGTGGCCAGAGGGCCGCCTGATCGGCGCCGTGGGCAATGTTGGGATCGCCAGCGAACAGGTTCTTGTGGGTGACCAGGGAATACAGCAGGAACAGCCCGTAGACCAGCAACAGCACCAGCGAAATATACAGGCTCAGCACCTGCAACCCTTCCGGCACGCGCGACGCCACCACGGAGTTGTAGGCCGCCGGCAGGATCAGGGCGATGGTCGCCAGCGTCAGCAAGGTGGCCTGGGAGCGGGCGGCAGAAGCATTGTATTGCTGCTCGTGGTGCCGCAACCCGCCGGCCAGCATCGCCGCGCCCATCACCAACAGGATGTTGCCGACGATGGAGCCGACCAGCGAGGCCTTCACCACATCATGCAGACCGGCGCGCAGTGCGCTCAGGGCAATGATCAGCTCCGTGGCATTGCCGAACGTGGCATTGAGCAACCCGCCCACGCCCTCGCCGGAACGCTCTGCCAACTGCTCGGTGGCATGCCCCAGCCAGCCGGCCAGCGGCACTATGGCCAGGGCGGCCATCAGGAAGATCAGCAAGTGCTGCTGCGGCGCGGTGAGTTCCAGTAGGATCGCAATCGGGACGAAGACCAGCATCCAGTTGAGCATCGGCGCTCCTGCGTGATCGGGCGTGGGCGATTTCCGCTAAGAATGGCTCGCCATCTGCCGCCCGTCGAAAGATTCCCGCAAAAATAAACCTGACACGCGCCTGGACACGCCTGCGCCGGCCTCGTGTCCGCGAGGCATTGGCGATTCGGTGGTCGGTACAGCACTTGAGCGCGAGCCGAATACTGGCCGGTTACTCCGCCGGCAATGCTTCGACGGGCGGAGCGATAGCGATGGTCGATACGCTGCTGGCCATCATTGCGCTGGCAGCAGATGGGAAAAGGCTATGGCTGCAAGCCCAGCGCCTGCAGTCGCTGCGCCACCGGGCGCTGGCAGTTGAACTGAATCCGTTCCAGCCCCAGCCAGTTCGCCAGCACCTGGAGCTGGTCTGCCAGCGCCAGCAACGCCTCCTCGCTCAGCACCGCTTCCTCCAGATGCACGGCATGCACCGCCAGACGCCCCTGGGCCCGCTCGCTGCGCAGGTCGACCCGCGCCAGCAGGCGTTCTTGGTGCAGGAACGGCAGCACGTAGTAGCCGTACACCCGCTTGTCCGGCGGCGTGTAGATTTCCAGGCGATAGCGGAAGCCGAACAGACGCTCGGTGCGCTCGCGCTCCCAGATCAGCGAATCGAAGGGCGACAGCAGCGCGCTGGCCCGCACTCGGCGCGGGATGCTCGGCTCGCCGTGGCTATAGGCCGTCTGCTTCCAGCCCTGCACCGCGACCGGCTGCAGCTCGCCGGCCTCGACCAGCTCGGCGATGCGCGCCTTGGCGTCACTCGCATCCAGACGGAAGTAGTCGCGCAGATCGCGCTCGCTGGCCACGCCCAGTGCATCGGCCGAACGCAAAAGCAGCTGGCGCTGGGCCTCCGCTTCCTCGATCTCGGGGTGATCGAGCTGGGCCGTCGGGATCACCCGTTCCGGCAGGTCGTACAGACGTTCGAAACCGCGCCGCCCGGCCACCGCCACGAGGCCGGCGGCGAACAGCCATTCCATGGCGTGCTTTTCCGCGCTCCAGTCCCACCAGGGGCCGGCGCGCTCGGTGCGGGTGCTGAGGCTGCCGGCGCCCAACGCGCCCTGCTCGCGCACCGCCTGCAGTACCCGCTGGATCACTCCCTGCTGCTGGCGGCCGAACTCGGCCAACTGGCGATAGATGCCCTGCCCATCCGCCGCCCGCTGCATGCGCCAGCGCAACAGCGGATACAGCTCCAGCGGCAGCAGCGAGGCCTCGTGGCCCCAGTACTCGAACAGGCTGCGGCGTTTCGGCTTGCCCCAGGCCAGGTCATCCAGCAGCTCAGGCTCGTAGTGGCCCAGGCGCGAGAAGGCCGGCAGATAGTGGGAGCGCACCAGCGCGTTGACCGAGTCGATCTGCAGCACGCCGAGGCGCTCTATCTGCGCCTGCAGCTGGCGGTGACGGATGGCGCCGCGCGGTGCACGGGCGAAGCCCTGGGCGGCCAGGGCCAGGCGACGGGCTTCGGCGAGGGACAGTGAGAGTGTCATGCGGCCAGCCTAGCAGGCGGTGTAGTCGTCACCTACTAGCCGGGCTGGGCGACCAGTTCTTCCGGCGCGGCAAAGGCATGGCGGAAGCTGAAGGCATGGGCGCTGGCGCCATGCGCGCGGAAATGCGCCAAGCGTTCGGCCGCTTCGTCCACGCTCGGCAGGTGGCCGGCCGGAACCCACCAGAGCACCATGTGCGCCTGCTCGACCTTGTCGAACCACTCACGGCGGCGCTTGAGCATCTCGGTGTGAGCGGATTTGTAGACGTAGTCGCTGAGCGACTGCACATCGGCCCACAGCGACATATTGACCAGCACCTCGTCGCCGAACGGGCGCAGCGCGGTGGCGTCGCCCGCCTCGTCCTGCAGACGCCAGACATAGCCGGGCGAGGCCTCGGCCAGGGCGTTGATGCGCTCCAGATTGTTGACGAAATCGGCCATGCCGGGCGAGTCCAGTGGCTCGCGCATGGTGGCGATATTGAGCTGGGCGAGGTGGTAACGGGACATCGGAACTCCTTGTAGTACTGCCATCTTCTTTGAATGCCGCGCGCCAGCGCGCTTGCAAACTCGCGCCGCCGGACGCAACCCGGCGGCGCATACTCCATCATCGCTTGAGCGGATCGTCCCAGAACGGACGTTCGCTCTCCTGCATCACATCGGCACGGTTCAGGCCGATGTCCTTGAGCGCCGCGTCGTCCAGCATAGCCAGCTGCTGGCGTTGCCTGGCCAATTGCTGCCAGCGCTTCACGCGCAACCATAACGCTTTCAGGCTGATGGTCGGCAGCGGCTGATCGAAAGACACCGACCGAGCGATTGCATAACCTTTTTGACCTTTCATCATCACGCCCTCCCTGTGGGGTTGGCGTCAGTTTCGGTTCGCGCTTAAGATCAATCCAACGAATGTTTCTTATGCAAGGCATCTTGGAGATTGATGAATGGCCCACTACCCCAGCATCGACACCGAATTGCTGCGCAGCTTCGTCGCCATCGCCGATAACGGCGGCTTCACCCGCGCAGCGGAAGTGGTCAACCGCACCCAGTCCGCTGTCAGCATGCAGATGAAGCGGCTGGAGGACGACGTGGTGCAGCGCTCGCTGTTCGAGCGCGACGGTCGCCAGGTGCGCCTCACGCCGGAGGGCCAGGTGTTGCTGGGCTATGCGCGGCGCATCCTCAAGCTGCATGGCGAGGTGCTCAATACCCTGCGCGAGCCGCATATGGTCGGCGCCGTGCGCATCGGCACGCCGGATGACTACGTGATGCGCTTCCTGCCGGACATCCTCTCGCGCTTCGCCCAGGCCTACCCGCTGGTGCAGGTGGAGGTGCACTGCGAAACCTCCGGCCAGCTGCTGCAACGCCAGGACCTGGACCTGACCATCGTCACCCGCGAGCCAGGCAAGGAAATCGGCCAGCTGCTGCGCCAGGAACGCTTCGTCTGGGCCGAGGCCCAGGGCTTCACGCCCCACGAACAGAACCCCATGCCGCTGGCCATGTTCAACTCCGGCTGCTTCTGCCGCGCCTGGGCCTGCAACGCGCTGGACGCCGTGGAGCGCCCCTACCGCATCGCCTATACCAGCCCCAGCCTGTCGGCGATCTTCGCCGTGGTCGGCGCCGGCCTGGCGGTCACCGCCCAGCTGCGCAGCCTGATCACCCCGGACATGCGCATCCTCGGCGAGGCCGAGGGTCTGCCCACCCTGCCGATGACCAGCATCGTTCTGCTGCGCCATCCGCAGCGCCAGTCGCAGGTCATCGATACCCTGGCCGAACACATAGTCGAAGGCTTCCGCCTCTGACTCCGCCAGTTCAACGAATGGATTCGCCATGCACCGCCCACTATTCGTCGCCTCCGCCCTGCTGCTGTCCGCCACCTGTCCGGCGGCACCTGCTCCTGGCAGCGCCGAACGCCTGGAAGGCACCTTCGTCGGCCGCGCCCAATGGGGCGAACACAGCAGCGCCCTGCTGTTCGACGAGGTGGCGCTGAGCATGGAGAGCGAGTCGATCATTCGCGTCAGCGGCCGTGGCGAGCCCTCGGTAGAGCGCGCCATCGAGGGCCTGACGCTGATCTCGCTGGACAGCGCCGGCGCAGACGGCAAGCACCTGCTGGAGCAGTGTGGCGAAGGCTGCGAGGTGGACGGCGTAGCCGTGCAGGTGGCGCCCAACGAGTGGCAGTTCGCGAGCATCGCCGCCATCCGCCCACAGGCCGCCACAGCGGCAGCCGCGCTGAACGTGGGCAAGCACGATGCGCGGCGCAAGCCGCTGCTCGACGCCCTGCGCGACCACGCCCAGGAGGACCTCGACCAGCCCCTGCAGTTCGTCGTCGACACCCTGCGCGAGCGCGAAGGCTGGGCCTTCGCCGTGGTCCGTCCGCAGACCAGAGATGGCCGGCCCATCGATTTCAGCCGCACCGTGCACGCCGAGCGCCTGGAGGCCGGCATTCTCGACAGCGACACCATCTTCGCCGTGCTGCAGCTGCAGGGCAGCCAGTGGCGGGTGCGCGACTACGTGGTAGGGCCCACCGACGTGGCCTGGGCCGGCTGGGCAACGGACTATCAGGCGCCCGCCGAGCTGTTCGAACTGCCCTGAATCAGCGCAGCGCCAGCAGTACCGCGCAAAGCACCAGGAAGCCGCAGAACAGGCCGCGCAGCACCTTCTCCGGTAATGCGTGGGCCAGCTTCACGCCCCAGCTGATACTGAGCAGCCCGCCGACCGCCAGCGGCAGGCCCATGGCCCAGTCGACATGGTCGTGCAGGGCGTAGGTCAGCAGCGTCACCCCGGTGCTGGGCAACGCCAGTGCCAGCGACAGGCCCTGGGCCACCAGTTGGCCGGCGCCGAACACGTTGGTCAGCACCGGCACCGCCAGCACCGCGCCACCGACACCGAACAGGCCACCCAGCGCCCCCGCCGCGCCGCCCAGCACCCCGAGCCACGGCCAGGGGTGGCGCAGTTCCTTGGATACCGGCGCATTGCGCATGAACAACCGCGCCAGGTTGTAGATCGCCAGCACCACCAGGAAGCCGACGAAGGCCAGGCGCATGCTCTCGGCATGCAGCTCGACCGCATACAGCGACGCCAGCCAGGCGCAGACAAAACCACAGGCGCTGAGCAGCAGCGCATGCTTGGGTTCGATGCGGTTGCGCTGGTTGTAGCGCCACAGCGCCAGCACCACGTTCGGCACCACCATCACCAGGGCCGTGCCCTGGGCCAGCTGCTGGTCCAGGCCGAACAGCACGCCGAGGGCCGGAATCGCCACCAGGCCGCCGCCGATGCCGAACAGGCCACCCACGGTGCCCAGCACCAGGCCGAGCAACAGGTTCAACAACAGATCGAATGGACTCATGAAACCTCCGCCGGGATGGCCGCATGCTAGTCAGCCCTGCCTGGAACGGAAACGCATAGCCGCGCACAATGGCTTTGCACAGTTCGCACAGGTACTCCCATGAACCCCGATGCCCTCACCGATCAGCTCAGCCTCTACCTGGATGTGCTGGACACCGGCAGCTTCTCCGCCGCCGCGCGGCGCCAGCCCCTTACGCCTTCGGCCGTGGCCAGGCGCATTGACGCCCTGGAGCGCGCCATGGGCTGTGCACTGGTAGTACGCAGCACCCACGCCGTGCGCGCAACGCCGGCCGGCCTGGCCTTCGCCGAGCGAGCCCGGCGCATCCTCGCCGAACTGCACCAAGCCCGTGCCGAAGCCGTATCGCTGACCAGCGCCCCGGAGGGCCTGATCCGCATCGACGCGCCGGCGCCTTTCGGTCGCCGCCATCTGGCCCCGGCCATCGCCGAATTTCTCACCGCGCATCCGGGGCTGGATGTACAGCTACGACTGATCGACAGCTTCATCGACATGCAGGGCGAACACCTGGGCGAAGTGGATCTGGTGCTGCGCATTGGCCCGCTGGCCGATACCCGTCTAGTGGCCACGCCGCTGGCGCCGATGACCCGGATACTCTGCGCCAGCCCCGACTACATCCGCCGCCGCGGCCTGCTGCGCGACCCGCGCGAGTTGCCGGAACACGACGGCCTGGACTGGGACGCCCTGTCACCGCCGCACGCCTGGCGCTTCGAGGTCGACGGCCGCCTGCAGCTGCTGCGCCCTGGCCGCCTGCGGATGACCGCCAACAACGCCGAGACCCTGCTGTTCAGCGCCCTGGCCGGCCTCGGCATCGCCCACCTGCCGACCTGGCTGATCAGCGACTACCTGCTGCGCGGCGAGCTGGTGCCGCTGCTATGCGACGGCGGCCTGCCGCCGGCCGAGCCCAGCGGTATCTACGCCCTGCGCCTGGCCAGCGATGCCAGCTCGCGTTCGCGCCTGCTGCTGGAGTTTCTCAAGCAGCGCTTCGGCCCGATCCCGCCCTGGGACCTGGCCCTGCAGCGTGGCCTCAAGCGCAATTAGCGGGCAACAAAAAGCCCGGCACATGGCCGGGCTTTTGGGGACTCGCGATACAGGGCGTTGGCTTAGGCCGACGGCGCCTGGGTACGGCTCTTGTAGGAACCGTCGCGGGTGTCGATCTCGATCCAGTCGTCGATGTTGCAGAAGTCTGCAACCTTGACTTCGGTACCGTTGCTCAGCTTGGCCGGCTTCATGACCTTGCCGGAAGTATCGCCACGGGCGGAGCCCTCGGTGTAGGCGATCTTGCGAACGATGGTGGTCGGCAGGTCGACGGAGATCACTTTGCCTTCGAAGAACACGGCTTCGCAGATATCGGTCATGCCTTCTTCGATGAACGGCAGGACGCTTTCCAGATCTTCGGCGCGCAGCTCGTAGGAGTTGTACTCCGGATCCATGAAGACGTAGTCGTCACCGCTGATGTAGGACAGGGTCACTTCCTTGCGCTCAAGGATGACCGGCTCCATCTTGTCGTCGGCCTTGTAAACGGTCTCGGTCTTGGAACCATTGATCAGGTTCTTCAGCTTCATCTTGACGATGGCGCTGTTACGGCCGGACTTGGTGAATTCGGCTTTCTGGATCAGCCACGGATGGCCGTCGATCAGGGCCACACTGTTGGGCTTCATTTCTTGTGCGGTTTTCATACGAATATCCGGATTTGATGGAGGTACGAATTTCTAAGCCGCGCATGATATCCAATTTCGGTAAAACTGCACTAGAGCCTCGGCAAGATCAGGACGAGAGGCCTGTTCCTGGCACCAGTTCTCGGCGTGCCACCCCAGCGAGGCGGCCTGCAGCTGCACAGCCCTCCAGGCCTCGACCATGTCGCCGCGGCCGTTCCACGCATGCCACAGCGCCGTCAGCGCGCCAGCCGCGGCCGCTGGCATATCCGCGCAGTAGAGATCTAAGAAGGCGTCCAGCTTGTCCCAGTGCGCATCTTCTTTCTGCTGGTAGATATGCCAGAGCAGCGGTCGCCCGGCCCACTGGGCGCGGACGAAAGAGTCCTCGCCACGGATGGCGTTGAAGTCGCAGCTCCACAGCAGCCGGTCGTAGTCCGCCTGGCTGAGGAACGGCAGCAGGTGCACCTGCAGGTTGCCGCGCCGCCAGCAGCCACCCTCCTCCAGCTCGCCCACGCCCAACCAGCGCTGCACATCGGCCTCGATGCGCCCGTGCGGCACCAGCAGCTGGGTCGGTGTGGCCTGCTGTGCCAAAACATCCAGCCAAGCGGCCAGCGCCAGGTTTTCGTAGGCGAACAGGGAAATCAGCCGAGCGCCGGGAAGCAGCGCCACGCCAATCTCGGCGAGAAAGGCCCGGCGCGCCTCGGCGTCTGCCTGAAACGCCTGACGCTGCTTGATCAACCCGGCCTCGCGCAGCAGTCCGCCGGTGCCCTCGGTGAAACCGGGGAAGAAGAAGAACTTCTGCAGCCCGCCCGGTTGCGGTGACGGCAGACCATGGCAGCCAGCGACCCAATCCTCGGCGCTGAGGTATTCCAGGTTCAGCCACAGCGGCTTCAGCGACCGCGTGCCCATGGCCGCGACATAGCTGGCCGGCAGCGTACAGGCGAAGGCCTCGATCACCACCTCGGCCGCTTCAACCGCCGGGAACTCGCTCAACCAGTGGCAAACTTCCACGCCCTCGACACGCTGGCTCGTCAGCGCCGCATCGGCTTGCGGGCAAAGACGCAGGAAGGCCGCTGGCTCGTCCACCCACAGGCGCACGTCCAGACCGTGTTCGGCCGCCAGCTGGCGCGCCAGGCGCCAGGTCACGCCAATGTCGCCGTAGTTGTCCACTACGCTGCAGAAAATGTCCCAACGGGCGCCCATGAACCGCTCCACTCAGTTTGCTGCCGCGGATGTTACGCCATGCGCCTCGCGTACCAGGTAATCGATCAGCACCCGCGAGGCCGGCGATAGCTGCCGATGCGGCGGATAGATGATCGAGAACGGCCGGCTGCGCCCCTCCAGTTCGGGCAGCAAACGGACCAGGCGGCCCTGGTCGATCTTGTCGCGCAGAATGAACTCGTACAGCTGGCAGACGCCCAGTCCGGCCTCGGCCAGCGACACGGTACCCAGCACATCGTCGGTGACCAGCACCTTGCCCTTGGGCTGCCAGTCCAGCTCGCGGCCCTGGTCTAGAAATAGCCAGGGCGCCACCTTGCCGCTGCTGGGCATGACGAACGGCAGGCAGGCGTGTTGCGCCAGCTCGTCGAGGCTCGCGGGTGTGCCCGCCCGTGCCAGGTACTCCGGCGCCGCGACCAGACACAGCCGCGCATCCTCCAGCTTGCGCCCGACCAGGCCGCTGTCCGGCAGGCGCCCGAGGCGAATCGCCAGGTCGTAACCCTCGGCCACCAGGTCGACATTGCGGTTGGCGATGCTCAGCTCCACCTGCACCTGCGGGTATTGCCGGGCGAAACCGGCCAGCAGCGCCGGCAGCCGGAAGTGGCCATAGGTGGTCGGCGCGCTCAGGCGCACCAGGCCGCCGACCTGATGGGCATCGCCCTGGATGCGGCGCTCGGCATCGTCGATCAGGGCGAAGGCCGCGCGGGTCTGTTCCAGATAGAGCCGGCCGTCCTCGGTCAGGCTCAGGCGCCGGGTGGTGCGGCGCAGCAGCTGGGTGCCCAGACGCTGCTCGAGACGGGCGATGGCGCGGCTGATCACCGAGGGCGTGGTGCCGAGCGCCACGGCGGCGGCGCTAAGGGTGCCCCTCTCCACCACACAGAGGTAGGCCTCGACATCGCCGAGGTGATCAAAGCGCCGCGCCATTTTTGCCTCCAGAGAACAGATCATTTCCCTGAAAGCGAGTTTATCGCCGCACCTGGCAGCAATACAGTGCGCACATCCCAGCGCCCAACGGAGCAGAAACATGCATACCTTCGCCAAGACCATCCTTGCCAGCGGCCTGCTGGCAGCCAGCCTCGGCGCCCAGGCGGCCAATGTGCTGGTCGTGCTGTCCGATGCCGACCACCTGGACCTCAAGGACGGCAAGGTCTACCCGACCGGCTTCTACCTCAACGAACTGATGCAGCCGACCAAGTTGCTGCTGGACGCCGGCCACAGCCTGACCTTCGCCACCCCCAGCGGCCTGGCGCCAACCATGGACGTGACATCGGACACTGCCCAGCACTTCGGTGGCGACGCCGCCAGCCTGGCCGAGCACAAGGCGCTGCTGAGCAAACTAAAGCTGACCGATGCCAACCGCTCGCCGGTGATCAGCCTGGCCCGCGTCGAGCAGATCGGCTACCAGCACTTCGACGCCCTGTACGTGCCCGGCGGCCATGCGCCGATGCAGGACCTGCTGCAGAGCCCGCAACTGGGCACGCTGTTGCGCGCCTTCCACGCCGAGGCCAAGACCACTGCGCTGGTCTGCCACGGTCCCATCGCCCTGCTCTCCGCCCTGCCGGATGCGCAGCGCTACGTACAGGCCCTGGAACGCGACAATTCCGCCAAGGCCGGCCAGGACTGGATTTACGCGGGCTACCGGATGACCGTGATCAGCAATCAGGAAGAGGAGCAGGCCAAGCCGGCGCTGAAGGGCGGCGAGATGAAGTTCTATCCGCAGACGGCCCTACAACAGGCTGGCGGCAGCTACAGCAGCAACAGCTCGCCCTGGGCCGCCAACATGGTGATCGACCGCGAGCTGATCACCGGGCAGAACCCGGCGTCCGCCCTACAGGTCGGTCAGGCGCTGCTGGAGCGCCTGAAATAAAAGTCTGCACGTGGCCGATTGCCGGCCCGCGCAAAGGTCGAGCGGCTATCCGCCATAGGGCGGGTACTGCTCGCCCGGCGCGCGCTTGACCGCGGCGCCACTCCACTCCGGAATCCGCGCCGGCCATGGCGGGTCGATTTGCGGATCGCCCAGGTCCGGCGAGTCGGGATCGAAGCCCAGCTCGCGCTGCACCTCGCTCTCGCTCAGGCTGCTTTCCCGCCCCGGATAGCCCGGCAGGCCGCGTGCATCGTTCGGCGAATCACGCCTGCCCCACAGTGTCAGCAATCCCATCTCGTCTCTCCTCTCAATTGCTAATAAGACTGAGAGGGTGCAGGTCGCTTTGAGTTCGCTCTATTTCACCGCAGCGGCAGACCAGGCTCCTCAGGCCGGTTTCACCTCGGCTGGCCGAGCCGGTTTCAGCCGCGCCACGCCGAACAGCACCAACGCGAGCCCCACCACCTGATACAGCGATATCGATTCGCTCAGCACCAGCCAAGAAGCGAAGATCGTCAACACTGGCCCCAGGTTGCCAATGGCCGCCGTATGCGCCGCGCCCATGCGCTGCACGGCCAGGGCCATCCAGTAAATCGGCAAGGCAGTGGACAGCACCGCCATCAGCGCCGCATACAGCCAGATATCCCCGGACAGGCCCGCCAGCTGCGCCGTATCGCCGGTCACCGCGTAGTGCGCCAGCACCATCAGCGCCGAGGCGCCGCCGGCCAGCCCGGCCAGGCGCATGGAGCCGAGGCGTTGCACCATGACGCCAGTGCCGAAGTAATACAGGGCGTAGGTCACGGCGCTGGCAAACACCCAGGCCGCGCCCAGCATCACCTGCTCGCCGGCGCCCACCGCGCTCACATCATGGAAGAAGGCCACCGCCAATCCGCAGTAGCAGATGCCCATGGCCAGCAGCATCTGCCGGCTGGGCCGCTGGCGCGTGGCGACGGCATGGAGCAGCAGCACCAGGGTCGGGTAGGAGAACAGGATCAGCCGCTCGAGCCCGGCACTGATGTATTCCAGCCCATAGAAATCGAACAGGCTCGACAGGTAATAACCGAGCATGCCGAGCAGCAAAATGCGTAGTACATCCACACCACCCAGCGGCGCGCTCGCCTGCCCCCGGCTCAACCACACCAGCCAGACGAACAGCGGCAGAGCGAGGGCCATGCGCAACGTCAGCAGGGTGATGGCATCCACCGGCCCTGCCGCATAAGCAAGCTTGACGAAAATGGCCTTGAGGCTGAAGCCGGCCGCGGACAGTACCGCGAACAGGCGCCCGTCGTTCAGAGCTCGCCGATAAAGGGAATACAGGGCGTTCATGACAATCCAGACGGCTGAGCGAAGCCTTATTCTGAAGATAACGCCACTTCGCTAGAATCGCTTTTTAACGAACGAAGCTTTCTATAAAGGAGAAAGCCTGTGCATTTCGATCTGGCCGACCTGCGCCTGCTGGCGGGCATTGCCGCCACTGGCAGCTTGAGCAAGGCCGCCGCCGCAGTGCCGGTCGCTGTGTCCGCGGCGAGCACCCGCCTGCGCCTGTTCGAGCAACGCTGCGGCCTGACGCTGTTCACCCGCAAGGCCGACGGCATGCGCCTCACTCCGGCAGGCCGACTGATCCTGGAGGGCGCGCGCAGCGTTCTCAGCGAAGCGGAGAAACTCAAGGAAACGCTCAAGGAGCTCTCCGGCGAACGCCGCATCGCCCTGCGCCTATCGGCCACCACGGTGGCGAACAGCACCTTCCTGCCCGCCACCCTCGGCCCCTTCCTCGCCGACTACCCGGAAGTGGACCTGCAACTGGTGGAGCAGAAGAGCAGTGAGGTACTGAGCGCCGTGCAGTCGGGCGAAAGCGAGATCGGCGTCTACGACGGCAACCTGTCTACCGGCGGGCTGCTCTCCCTGCCCTTCCGTGACGACAAACTGGTGATGCTGGTACCCCACGACCATGCGTTGGCCGGCCATCAGGTGACCCAGCTGCGCAATGCGCTCGGCTTCGCCTTCGTCTGCCTGCCCGCCGAGCGAGCCATGCAACGCTTCATCGAAGAGATGGCGACCAAGTACGCCATGCCGCTGAAGGTGCGAGTACGCGCCCCGAGCTTCGACGCCATCGCCCAGCTGGTAGCCCAGCGCGTCGGCATCGCCCTGCTGCCCGAGGCGGCCGCCGCACGCTTCGTCCAGGAGCTGCCGGTGCGTATCGTCGCGCTGGAGGACGCCTGGGCGACGCGGGAGTTGCGCATCTGTATCCGGGACTGGGAGTCGCTGTCATCGCACGCGCGGCAGTTGGTGACCTTTCTATCCAGCCGCTGAGGCTGTCACAGCGCGGCGCCGGCGATGCAATTCACAGCGAATTCATCTGACCGCAAGTTGCCGAAACAAAAGGGAAATATCGATGGTCTAGCTTTCAGGCTCCTCAGTGAAAGGTGAACCATCTTGTCCCGCACGGCCCGTACAACCCGCAAGACCATCGATGTCATCGCCTCCCACAACGAGGACGCCGCCCTGGCCGTGATGCGCGCCGCCGAACGCATGAGCGACGAGTTGCTCAAACAGCAACTGTTCAACGTCATCCACCGCCTGAACCAGGACGCTGCCGAGCTGCGCCTGCTGCGTGAAAGCCTGCCGCTCGAAGAGCCAAAGCGGGCCTAAAGAGTCGCGTCGGATTAGTGCGCAGCCGCGCGGCTTTGCTAGCCACGCATCCAGCCAAGACAACCCTCGAAAAGCAAAAAGCCCCGAGAACTTCGCTCTCGGGGCTCTTCAGGGTCTGGCGGTGAAGGTAGGATTCGAACCCTGTTTTGCCGTGCCAATTCGTTGAAAACTTGCTCATTCTGACTGGGGCTTTGCAGGCATTTACCGTCTCGATCTACGGTCTTTTCCGGGGCTTCGCTTGTTCGCTGCGGCTCGGTTTATTGCCATCCGGCACAGTAGTTTCGACACCACATCCCAGTTTCGCCGTCAGAGCTTTAGCTCAATTTTGTCCGCACTAATATCTATTGCATTAAGGAAAGCTTCAGGCTCATCTCCGCAAGCAACGAAGCAAAATCTCTCTTTGTACTCTGGGGCCACCAAGGCCTTTGCCTCATTCACTGCCTTTACGGCATCAGACTGCGGCTTCTCCATCGCAAGCAATATTAAGTCAACAACACCCTTTCGCAGCTCACTTAGCCCGTTCGTTAAACCTAATTTAACCACATGCTCATCAGCATCATCTCTAAAAGTCAATGCTCCAATTTTCAAATTATCCTTTCTGAAAATTGCGTCAAATAACTCTTCGCCAGAGGCTGTAACAGTTCCATGCGCTGGAGCTTTATGTATCTTAAAATCGTCTTTATTTGCCAAGCACAACATTACTCTATCGTGAAAGTCCTGATAGCGTTTTTGCTCTTTCTTCTTCTCCTCAAGACGCTCTTTCTCTCTCTCACGCTCTCTCTCTCGAATTTTTGTGCGACTTTCAGTTGCCGCATTAATCCCTTCTGCATGCAATGATTTAAGAATTGAATCCTTGATCTCTCGCTCTAGATCTTCCCTTGCCTTCTCACCTTTCCCAGAGCCTTTAGCTGCTATTTCTGCAATCGTGTGAGACAAATCACCGACTCGACCAGAAATAATGTCTTCAATTCGTTTCTCTGTGACGCCAGTTGAGGACTCGATTCTCTGCAGAGCCTCAGTTGTCTTGGCAAACACCTCATTCTGCAGCCTAATGCTTTCATCGCTACGTTGAATGATGGCCTGCTCCGAAAAACGCCCTAAACCAATAGCCGCAATAGCGAGCACAATCGATGCACCCGAAAGGACAACGGAAAGAGCAAAGCCAATTAGTTCTGTAGTAGTAAAAGTGGTAGGCGGCTTAGCGTTACCCCCAACTAGCAAAAGAGCGACAATTACGCCAACAGCAAAGACAGCAACAATCAAACCTAGCTGACCGTAAGATATAACCCACACTTTTTTTCGAATCACTCATATCCGACGCACTTCCCTTGATTTTTGTTAGAAGAATAAACCAGAGACTAAAAATGCACCTTTTCAATTGAGTAATTTGCATTTAAGCTCAGCCTTGTGTCTTCCGCACTTCGCTTTTTCCGTTGGATTATTGCTGTATTCCTCCTGCCAGAATCGGCACTCGTGTGACTGTAATCGCTTCTCGAGCTGCTGATTTTCGAATGCTTGCTGGCGGAGCTCAGCACTCCTCTCGTTTTCAGCTCTGCCACGCTGAAACTCTCTCGGGAGCTGCTCAAGCTGATAGTTCATCCAAGCATTTGCTGCCAGAACCGGGGTGCCATCAGTGATAAAGGTGCCCAGCACGATTGCCAGGGTGGTGATGCCAAGCCATTCGGAGGAGCTCCGTTCCTTGTGCCTTGGCCGAATGTAAACGCCCTCGTCATCCACTCGCATGCTTCAGTCCTTTTCGCCGCTCGTCCTTCGGGAATACCAGCGCCTAGCTACTTCCTTGGTAATCGCTATCCCGCGGTCTGATTGGGCAAGTTTGAGTTGGCTTCGTCGTAGTCAGGGCTTGTTTGGCCGCACTCGGGATGCACCTCGCCACTAGACGAGGGCTGCAACCTCTTGAGTGCTGATCTCTTAGAGCATTAATTTGCAGAGGCTGGCAAAGCAACCATCGATGTGGTCCACCGCGCCAGGCTCGCCCACTCATGGAAGGTTGCTTTTTAAATCAAACAATCCACCAGCGTCATGGGTAATCTTTGCAACCCGGTCAATTGGTATCTCGATTATCTTGTTCACCTCCTCGTCATACAGCATCAAAGAGGCGCTACTTCTAAGAATCAAATATTTAACACCAATCAATCTCTCGCCGGCATCTTCTTTCAACTCAACCACGATCGGAATACCGCCACCATAGCCAATATGCCTAAGTATCTGCGCATGATAATTAGGATTAAACAGAACAAACATCCAAAATACAACATTAACAAGACTTGCAAGCGCAGCAAGCCACCACAGCAACGCAGGCCTACCAGCAACAATAAAGGTCAGTCCAAGCGCCACTGAGAAGGTTATACTTATTATATTAGCCACATAGTGATTAAGATTTTCGTCGAGAGCAGCCGCTACTGCACCAAGCGCAAGATAGCGCATAAGAACGAACAAAAGGGCAGCTGAGCCAATTGCCCCCAAGGCAAGCATTTTCCATGTGTATCCTCTCAGCCTCTCAAGAGTCGGCTGAGCCAATATATTCCGAGCCCTATCTAAGACGGTCTTATTTCCTCTAGTAGCGAGAAGCCGCAGAACCCTTTCATTTAATGAAAAATTTGAAATCAGGAGTTTAAATATTAATGTCGTAACTAGGAATATTAACCCCCCACTCACCAGAAGAAACAAGCTGCCTAGAGTGACCGTCGCCTTGAGATACGGCACACCTTCAGCGGGAGGGCGAACACCATTACTTAGACTATAAAAATATGTTGCATACTCACTTAAGAAACTAACTAAGCCAGTCCCGCCTAAGCCACCGACAAACCCCGTCAAGATTAGTTTGGCTGGGAATGACCAGCTGCTTATGTTTCTTAATCTTCTAAGAGCAGAAGTAATTAAGTCCTTCAATGGACTTGCGTAACTTATAGCCGAATCAGCGATCGCCACTTTTTCCGTTCCTTCGAGAATGCCAGCGTATAGCTACTTCTTGGGTAATCGCTATCCCGCGTTTTGATTGGGCAAGTTTGAATGGGCCTGATCGTAATCCGGGCTGAACTGGCCTTTGTCGGGCATGACTTCCCCGGCCATGAGCCACCAGCGGTACTGGGGATATCTCTTCCCTAGCACCTCTACCTCCTCTGCCCCGATCCGGGCCTTGCCTCTTTTGATGCTCTGCCAGCGGACGTAGTCCTTGCTGTTCACCTCAGCCAGCTCCTTGAGGCTGGTTTGGTTCAGCAGCTGGTGGGCCCGCTCGGCCATTCCTTCCGACATTAAAAAATCCGATATGGAGCACTGCCATAAATCCACGCCCATGGACAATGTCAATATGTACCTATTCCATAGAAATGCATCCCCTTAATGCAACGAATAGTGACGGAACGAGCATGGAACTGGAAGAGCTGGAGCCTGCCAAGCTGGCGGGGCCTCAATAGGATGTAGAGACCATATAGAAGTGGGCACCGCCGAGCCTGGGTGTATCGCGGCGTTCTGCCGTCGGGGAAGCTGGGGAAGCCGCGCATGGTGAATAACACCCTCATCCACTTGCATCGGATCATTTGCAGGATGCATTGGCCCTCAATCCGCTTTCGACACTTTCAAAACCGAAAAGCAAAAAGCCCCGAGAACTTTCGCTCTCGGGGCTCTTTAGGGTCTGGCGGTGAAGGTGGGATTCGAACCCACGATACGGTTTCCCGTATACACACTTTCCAGGCGTGCTCCTTCAACCGCTCGGACACTTCACCGGATCTCGGCGAACCAGTCTGGTCCGTCGAGGCGCGCTAATGTAGCCGAACGTCCTTTCGAATGCAAAATTTTTTTCAGGCGATTCATGTGCTTATGCGGAGCTGCCGGCTTCGCCGTCGCCGGCCTCGAAGTAATGGCCTGCATAGATAAGGAAGCCAAGGGAGATGAACAGGCTGAACAGGAACAGCTGCAACACGCCGGCCGGGCTGTGACTGGCGGGGCTGATGGCGAACAGGGTCAGTCCTATCAACAGCAACAGCGGGCCGAGGCGCAGGACAATGTGGGGCAGACGCATGGCGAGCACTCCTCAGGTTCGCGGCTAACCTAAGTCACTGCTCGGTATAGCAGCCAATTGAGCCTGCCGATGGCGCCGATAGCCCGGCAGCGACGAGCGGATGACCCTCCGGTCAGCCAAAGCGCTTTACCCCTGGCCTCGCGCTGGGTAACGTCAGCGCCACTTTCCGCAACCTGGACTAGGACTTCCGCCATGAGCGACCTGATCAGCTACCAACTCGAAGACGGCATCGCCACCCTGACCCTCAACAACGGCAAGGTGAACGCCATCTCTCCGGACGTGATCACCGCCTTCAACGCCGCCCTGGATCAGGCCGTGCAGGATCGCGCCGTAGTGATCATCACCGGCCAGCCGGGCATCCTCTCCGGTGGTTACGACCTCAAGGTGATGACTTCCGGCCCGCAGAACGCCGTGGCTCTGGTTACCGCCGGCTCCACCCTGGCCCGCCGCATGCTCAGCCACCCCTTCCCGATCATCGTCGCCTGCCCTGGTCACGCCATCGCCAAGGGCGCCTTCATCCTGCTGTCGGCCGACTACCGCATCGGCGTGGAAGGTCCGTTCAACATCGGCCTGAACGAAGTGCAGATCGGCATGACCATGCACCACGCAGGCATCGAACTGGCCCGTGACCGCCTGCGCAAGGCCGCCTTCAGCCGTTCGGTGATCAATGGCGAGATCTTCAACCCGCAGGACGCCATGGATGCCGGCTTCCTCGACAAGGTGGTGCCGGCCGAGCAACTGATGGCCACCGCCGTTGCCGCCGCCCAGCAGCTGAAGAAGATCAACATGACCGCGCACAAGAACACCAAGCTGAAAGTGCGCAAGGCCTTCCTGGAGACCCTGGATAAGGCCATCGAGCTGGATCAGCAGCACCTGGGCTGATACTCACGCGGCCACGAGAAGCCCGGCCCTGTGCCGGGCTTCTGCTTTCTGGGGAAAAGTCGGCAATACCGTGGAAACGCCCGGTAATAACCTCTGATCGGCGTCAATTGCCGAAAGAAGTGCACACCCGTACACTGCGCGCCTTTTTGTCTGCCTGAAGGCTTACCGATGCTTTTCCTCGCGCGCATGTTGTTGATGGGGTTGCACTTCATCATTGCCGGAACCCTCGGCTTGGTACTGGGCCTGTGCCGCCCGTTCAATCCGGACAACAGCCGCCTGTGTGCGCGCCTGTATTCCCTGCCCGCCCTATGCATGCTGCGCCTGCGCGTGAAGACCGAGGTTAGCAGTCTGTTCGGCCAGGACCGGCCCTGTGTGATCGTCGCCAACCACCAATCCAACTACGACCTCTACGTGCTCGGCCGCGTGGTGCCGCCGCGCACCGTGAGCATCGGCAAGAAGAGCCTGAAGTGGGTGCCGTTCTTCGGCCAACTGTACTGGCTGGCCGGCAACGTGCTGATCGACCGTGGCAACGGCCGCAAGGCCAAGCAGTCCATGCTGCAGACCACCGAGACCCTGCAGAACCGCGACACCTCCATCTGGGTGTTCCCGGAAGGCACGCGCAACCTGGGCAAGGGCCTGCTGCCGTTCAAGAAGGGCGCGTTCCAGATGGCCATCGCCGCCGGCGTGCCGATCATCCCGGTGTGCGTCAGCAGCTACGCCGGGCGCCTCAAGCTGAACAACTGGAGCAGCGGCAAGGTGCTGATCAACTCGCTGCCGGCCATTCCCACCCTGGGCCTGACCCTGGATGACCTGCCGCAACTGATGGAGCGCTGCCAGCAGCTGATGCGCGAGTGCATCGAGCAGCTCGACCAGCAACTGGCCAGGGCCTGACCGCCCGCCGCCCATGGGTTAAGCTGCGGCATCGCCACGCAGAGGACAGTCCATGGGTCAGGTCGTTGCCGCCGTCGCTTATCACAAAGGCAGGAAAGTCGCCGATATCGCCCTGAACGAGGGGCGCCAATGGGCCACCAAGCCCGACCATTTCGTGTGGATCGGCCTGCGCGACCCCGACAGCGAGCTGCATACCCTGCAGGAGCAGTTCAACCTGCACGAGCTGGCGATGGAAGACGCCATCGCCCAGCATACCCGCCCCAAGCTGGAAACCTTCGGCGACGCCCTGTTCATGGTGCTCTACTCGCCGATCCGCAACGGCGATCGTCTGGAGTTCGTCGAGACCCAGCTGTTCGCCGGCAAGGGCTACGTGATCAGCGCCCGCTATGGCGACTCCGCCCCCTACTCCACCGTGCGCCAGCGCTGCGAGGCGCGCCCGCTGCTGCTGGAGCATGGCGAGGACTTCGTGCTGTATGCCCTGCTGAGCTTCGTGATCGAGAACTACCGGCCCCTGCTGGACTGCGTCCACACCGAGCTGGAAGACATCGAGCAGACGGTGCTGAGCCGCCCATTGGCCCAAAGCGATGTGGAACGCATCCACAGCCTGCGCCGCGACCTGCTGCGCCTGCGTCGCCAGGTGGCGCCGCTATCGGAGATCTGCCAGGAACTGCAGCAGCTCGACTTCCCGTTCATCGACAAGCACATGCGTCCGTACTTCCGCGACATCGCGATTCACGTCAATCGCCTGCTGGAAGACCTCACCGGGCTGCGCGAGATGGCCGACCACGCCATCGAGATCGGTCTGCTGCTGGAGTCCTCGCGGCAGAGCCTGACCCAGCGCAAGTTCGCCGCCTGGGCGGCGATCCTGGCGTTCCCCACGGCGGTGGCCGGCGTCTACGGGATGAACTTCGAGAACATGCCGGAGCTGACCTGGCACTACGGCTACTTCGGTGTGCTCGGCGTCATCGGCGTGGGCTGCGTGGCACTGTTCGCCAATTTCAAGCGGATGGGCTGGCTCTAGCGGTCGGCGCGGCCGGCGCGACGCCTGCGCTTATCCTCGTACATGCGCTCGTCGGCCAGCGCCAGCAGGCTGTCCAGCGAGGCCTCGGCGCACTCCTCCAGCTCGGCGCAACCGAGGCTGGCGGATAAAGCGAAGGGCCGCGCGGCGCTGTCGTTGAAAGTATCGATGGCCTGCTGCAGACGCTGCTGCAGGCATTTGCCGGCATTGCCCAGCGCCACCACGCAGAACTCGTCGCCGCCCATGCGCGCCGCCACATCGGCCTCGCGCAGCGTGCGCCGGAGAATCTCGGCGGCCTGACGGATCATCGCGTCACCGGCCTCATGGCCGAGGCGGTCGTTGATCTGCTTGAGCCCATCCAGGTCCATGAACATCACCGTGCAGCCACCGCCGTAGCGGGCTGCGTGCAGCAGCGTCTGCTCGGCCAGCAGGTAGAAGCCGCGGCGGTTGCACAGGCCGGTGAGCTCGTCGGTCATCGACAGGCTGTGGATGCGGTCGTAGGCCTCCTGCAGCTCGCGGGTACGCTCCTCGACGCGCTGTTCGAGGCTGCGGTAGAGCTGCACGTTCTCGATGGCGATGGAGGTGGAGTCGGCCAGGGCCTGCAGCAGCTGCACCTCCTCGGCGCAGGGATGGTGGTGCTCGGCCCAGTAGTTGCCGATGGCGCCGATCGGCTCGCGGGTGCGGATCGGCACCATCACCAGGCTCTTCACGAAGGTCGGCCGGTAGGCGTCGTGGGGGATGCGCGGGTCGACGTAGATATCCGGGATCACCGCCTGCTGGCGGTTGAGCATGGCCCAACCGCTGATACAGGTCTCAAGAGGAAAACGCTTGCCCTTCCACAGCGGGCCGACGGCGTCTTCGTCGGCGTAGTGGCAGAACGGGCCGTCACGCAGCACGAAGGTCGCGCCGTCGCAACCGGTGAGGCGGCGCGCGGCGTGGCGGACGATCTCCTGCACGGTGGCCAGATCGCGCGCCAGCGACAGTTCCTGAACCACATGCAGCAGGTGCTGCATGCCCTGCTGGTAACGCTCGCTGCTCCACGGCCGCGCCGTGACGTGCAGCACCGGGGGCTCGCTGCTGATTTCGCTGCACATGGTCCTGTCCGCCGTGGCATGTCCGCCGCACGATGAAGAACGCGGCCGCACGCGGCAATCGGTAAAGTCGGGTAGTTGAATCGCTGAAAGGCGCGCGACCGGGCGAATGCCGGCGCGCGCAATCAGAAGGGCTTAAGCGCTCTTGCCCTGGGCGACGAAGCGCATCATCCACTCGGCCACAGTGGCGCCCTGGTGGTCGTGCACCAGGCTCTCCACGGCCTTGCTGTAGACCGGCTCGCCGATGCACTTCTGGCGGATGTCGAGCAGCGTGCGCGAGTAGTCGTGGATGAATTCCGGGTGACCCTGGAAGCACAGCACCTGGTCCTCGATGCAGTACGCGGCCACCGGACAGAACTCGCTGGAAGCCAGCAGAGTGGCCTTCTCCGGCAGCGCGGTGACCTGGTCCTGGTGGCTGATCAGCAGGGTGAACTGCTCCAGCGCCGGGCTCATCCACTGGGCCTGCTGCTTGATCTCGTAGTGATGGATGCCCACGCCCCAGCCCTGGGTGGCGCGCTCGGCGCGCCCGCCCAGCAGCAGCGCCAGCAACTGGTGGCCGAAGCAGATGCCGAGCAGCTTGTCACCGGCCTCGTAGCGCTTGAGCAGGTAAGTCTTGAGCGTCTGGATCCACGGGTCGCTGCCGAAGGAATCCGCCTTGCTGCCGGTCACCAGATAGGCGTCGTAGCGCTCCTCGTCGGCCGGATACTCGCCCTGCACCACGTTGAACACCTCGAAGCTGGCCTCCAGCGGCTGCTGGGCGAACAGGCGCTCGAACATGCGGCCGTAGCCCTGGTATTGGTCGATCAGTTCGGGGCGGAGTACATCGGTTTCCAGAATGCAGATGCGCAGTGACATGGAGCGGATTACCTGAGACAGCCGAGGGATTGGGAGGGAGACGTTTAGCGTGCATCGAAGCGTCACCGAAACGCAACAGCGACGCGGCCCGCAGAGCCATTCAGGCGATGTCCGGCAACCATCACCAGCATCGATACCTACCATGCTCAGCCTTCACTTCTGTCGATGGAGCGGCTCGGCAACTATGCAGCCACCGGGTCGATACCCATCCCAGCCAGAGGAGCAACACCATGAGCAGCTTCGCCGCCATCGCCAGCCTGATCGCCGCCTCCGCCTTCCACAGCGTGCCGGCCACTCCCCAACAACCGCAACAGGCCCGTGCCCGCCAGTAAGCCACTGGCGGCAACCACCCTCGGAGGATCAGCCATGTCCATCACCGAAGCCTTCGGCAACACCGCTACCTATGGCGTGACCTACGTCAGCCTGAGCGACTCCGGCCTGCACTTCGAATCCGAAGCGGCCGTGCACATGGAAGACGGCAGCCTGCTGACCCTGCGCATGCCTACCCGGCAGAGCGAGAAGATGGCGATTCACAGCGTCGTGTGCATGCAGAACGGCTGGTGCCTGGTCGCCTGAGACCAGGCCACTAGCGGCTCAGCCGAACAGCCAGGTCGTCGCCCAGGTGACGGGCGAGAATGCGCCGCCAGCTGCCGTCGCCATGCATGGCCACGAAAGCCTGCTGCATTTGCGCACCAAGTTCCTCGGCATCTTCCAGCACCGGGCTGCCGGCAATGAAGCTGTGCGCCGAGCCCACCGAGCGGCCGGCCTGTAGCTGGTCGGAGGCGTAGCCCAGACGCCGCCAGAGGTAATGCACGCGCAGATCGATCTCGTACCAGGCCAGCACCCGGCCGCCCTGCAGCATGCGCGCCGCCTGTTCCGGGTCCGTCACCTCCACCACTTTCTGCCCTTCGCGCTTCAGCGCCAGCGCCTCCAGCGCCCGGGGCGTACCGCCCATCACCACAACCGGGCCAGCAGCCAGTGCCTCGCCCAGGCTATCGAAGCGGCGCTTGGGGCTGGCCAGCACGTAGGAAGTGGAGACCACGTCGAGCAGCCAAACGAAGCCCTTCTCGCGTTCGGCCGTGCGGCCCAGGTTGAGCACGATGCCGTGGGGATCATGAGCCACAGCGACCTGCACGCGCTTCCACGGCACGCTGTGGTAGTGACACTCGCGGCGCAGGCGCTTGCACAGCTCGTCCATCAGGTCGCCGAACAGACCACGGTTATCCGGCTTGTCATCGGCGAACGGCATCTGCCCCTGGCCGATATAGACATTCAGGGGCTCGGCCGCGCTGGCACGCCCCATGGCCAGCAGCAGCGTTGCCGCCAGCAGCATCGATACGATTGTCGAATTGGTCGTCACGCGCCTCTGCACTCCCCGATAGCGCTACGGGAAGACTGCCAGAAAGGCTTCAGAAAGCAAAACCGGCCACGAGAGGCCGGTTCTGTTTGCAGCGGGTCGAGATCAGAAGCCTTCGCCCTTGGCCGCTTTCTCCAGCAGCAGGGCCGGCGGCAGGAAGCGCTCGCCGTACTGCTCGGCCAGGTACTGGGCGCGGGCGACAAAGTCCTTCACCCCGTACTGGTTGATGAACTGCAGCGCACCGCCGGTCCAGGCGGCGAAGCCGATGCCGAAGATCGAGCCGATATTGGCGTCCGCGACGGACTTCAACACGCCTTCCTCTACGCAACGCACGGTCTCGATGGCCTGGATAAACAGGATGCGATCACGCACGTCCTCCTGGGAGATTTGCGCATCGGCCTTCTCGAAGCGGGCCTTGAGCTCCGGCCACAGGCGCTTCTTGCCGCCCTCCGGGTAATCGTAGAAGCCGCCGCCAGCGGCCTTGCCCGGACGCTTGTACTCCTTGAGCATCAGCTCGATCACGTTGAACGCCGGGTGCTGCGGTATCTGCTTGCCCTCGGCGGCCAGGTCGGCGACGGTCTGCTGGCGGATGTGCTCCATCAGGCTCATCGACACTTCGTCGCTGATCGCCAGCGGGCCCACCGGCATGCCGGCCTTGCGCGCCTCGTTCTCGATCATCGCCGCGCTCACGCCTTCGCCGAGCATGGCGATGCCTTCGTTGGTGAAGGTGCCGAACACGCGCGAGGTGAAGAAGCCGCGGCTGTCCTCAACCACGATCGGGGTCTTCTTGATCTGCAGCACGTAGTCGAAGCCACGGGCCAGGGTCTCGTCGCTGGTCTTCTCGCCGCGGATGATCTCCACCAGCGGCATCTTGTCCACCGGGCTGAAGAAGTGCAGGCCGATAAATTTGTCCGGACGCTGAACTGCAGTCGCCAGGCCGGTGATCGGCAGCGTCGAGGTGTTGGACGCGACCACGGCATCCGGCAGCGCGGCGGCCTCGGCGGCGGCGTTGACCTTGGCCTTGAGGTTACGGTCTTCGAACACCGCCTCGATGATCAGGTCGCAACCTTCGAGGTCGGCGTCGCTGGCGGTCGGCTTGATGCGGGCGAGGAAGGCGTCGCGCTTCTCAGCGGTCATGTGGCCTTTGCTGACTTTCTTGTCGAGCAGCTTGGCTGAGTAGGCCTTGCCCTTCTCCGCCGCCTCGATGGACACGTCCTTGAGCACGACCTCGATGCCGGCGGCCGCCGACACATAGGCGATGCCGGCGCCCATCATGCCGGCGCCGAGCACGCCGACCTTCTTGGTCACGTACTGCGGGATGCCCTGCGGGCGCGAGCTGCCGGCGTTGATCTCGTTCAACTGGAACCAGAAGGTGCCGATCATGTTCTTCGCCACCTGGCCGGTGGTCAGCTCGGTGAAGTAGCGCGCCTCGATGATCTGCGCGGTGTCGAAGTCGACCTGCGCGCCCTCGACGGCGGCGCACATGATCTTCTCCGGCGCCGGGAAGCAGCCCTTGGTCTTGTCACGCAACACGCTCGGGGCGATGGCCAGCATCTGCGCAACGGCCGGGGTGCTCGGGGTACCGCCGGGGATCTTGTAGCCCTTCACGTCCCACGGTTGCGCGGCAGTCGGGTTGGCGGCGATCCAGGCGCGGGCCTTGGCCAGCATCTCTTCGACAGTTGCAGCAGTGTCATGGATCAGGCCAGCTTTCAACGCGGCGTCCGGGCGTACCTTCTTGCCTTCGGCCAGGTACGGCAGCGCTTTCTCCAGGCCGAGGATGCGCACCATGCGCACCACACCGCCACCGCCCGGCAGCAGGCCGAGGGTCACTTCCGGCAGGCCCAGCTGCACGCTGGAATTGTCCAGGGCGATGCGGTGGTGGCAGGCCAGGCAGATTTCCCAGCCACCGCCCAGCGCGGCGCCGTTGATCGCAGCGACTACCGGCTTGCCCAGGGTCTCCAGGCGGCGCAGCTGGCCCTTGATGTTGAGGATCATGTCGTAGAACGGCTTGGCATCGGCCTTGGTGACCTTGATCAGCTCGTTGAGGTCGCCACCGGCGAAGAAGGTCTTCTTCGCCGAGGTGACGATCACGCCGGCGATGGAGTCCTTCTCGGCTTCCAGGCGCGCAACGGTCTGGCCCATGGCCTCGCGGTACACCGCGTTCATGGTGTTGGCGCTCTGGCCGGGCATGTCGATGGTCAGGACGACGATATTGTCCTGGCCCTTTTCGTAACGGATGGCGTCAGTCATTTCTTCTTTCCTCGAATCCGGAGGGCCGCGTAGGGTGGAAAACCCGTGAAACGGTTTTCCACCGGGGGCGACTTCTGGTGGATGAGCTTTGCGTCATCCACCCTACAAAGCTCAAATGCGTTCGATGATGGTGGCGATGCCCATGCCGCCGCCCACGCAGAGGGTGGCCAGGCCGTAACGCAGCTCGCGCTTCTCCAGCTCGTCGAGCAGGGTGCCGAGGATGGCGCAGCCGGTGGCGCCCAGCGGGTGGCCCATGGCGATGGAGCCGCCATTGACGTTGACCTTGTCCTCACTCACGCCCATGTCCTTCATGAACTTCATCACGACGGAGGCAAACGCCTCATTGACCTCGAACAGGTCGATGTCTTCCACCGAGAGCCCAGCCTTGGCCAGGGCCTTGCGGGTAGCCGGCGCGGGGCCGGTCAGCATGATGGTCGGATCGGTACTGGTCACCGCGGTGGCGACAATGCGCGCACGCGGCTTGAGACCCAGCTCTTTGCCCTTGGCCGGGCTGCCGATCAGCATCAGCGCCGCGCCGTCGACGATGCCCGAGCTGTTGCCCGGCGTGTGTACGTGTTCGATGCGCTCGACGTGGCTGTACACGCGCAGCGCGGTGGAGTCGAAGCCCATCTGGCCCATCATCTCGAAGCTCGGTTTGAGCTTGCCCAGGCCTTCGAGCGTGCTGTCACCGCGGATAAATTCGTCGTGGTCGAGGATGACGATGCCGTTCTGGTCGGTCACCGGAATCAGCGATTTGCTGAACGAGCCATCGGCGCTGGCGCGCGCGGCCTTCTGCTGCGAGCGCAGGGCGAAGGCGTCCACGTCGCTGCGGCTGAAGCCTTCCAGGGTGGCGATCAGGTCGGCGCCGATGCCCTGCGGCACGAAGCTGGTGTGGATGTTGGTTTCCGGGTCCATCACCCAGGCGCCGCCGTCGGAGCCCATCGGCACACGCGACATGGACTCCACGCCGCCGACCACCACCAGGTCCTCGAAGCCGGAACGCACCTTCATCGCGCCCATGTTCACCGCTTCCAGGCCCGAGGCGCAGAAACGGTTGAGCTGCACGCCGGAGACACTGACGTCCCAGTCCGCCACCATCGGCACGGTCTTGGCGATGTCGGCGCCCTGGTCGCCCACCGGGGTCACGCAGCCGAGCACGATATCGTCGACCTGGCGGGTATCCAGGCTGTTGCGCTCCTGCAGCGCACGCAGCAGGCCGGCCACCAGATTGACTGGCTTGACGCTGTGCAGCGCGCCGTCCTTCTTGCCCTTGCCGCGCGGCGTGCGCACGGCGTCGAAAATATATGCTTCGGTCATGACGTCCTCGGTACATGGCAGCGGCGGATGCCGGGTCGCCTTACCTTAAATCCCTGCCCCGTGGACTCAATGACCGATTCGCTCAGGCCCATTGACCGTTGGGCCCAGACGAGCGGTCCATTTTCGCCACTGCGTTTCGCTGCAGGCCGCGGCGTGTCTGGCTCAAGGTGCGGAGCCTGATGGAAAGCCGCGAGTCAATAACTACGCGATTCTGCCGATGCCTTTGTAGAAGCGAAGTTGTCTAAGCTGAAAGTGACGGCGCCCCTAGGATTAACCGTGCAAGGTGCCGCCGCCGGGTTTTGCCGGGGCGGCTTTTTTGTCCGAGCCACGGTTATTTCTGGCCCCGTCCTGCGACGCAACTGCAGGCCAATGGCCGAAATACCAACAAGAACAAAGGCAGTAGCATCATGTTCAAACAAGCCAAGTACCGGCAGGCGAGCCTCATCGTCCTTGCCACCACCGTCATCCTGATCCTGCCCAACGTGACTCGTCTGGTCGGCTGATCATTCTTCCCCCCGCCGTGGCCCGATGCCGTAGCGCTCGGGCCGCGGAACAACCCTCTCCCGCAATCCACCCTTCCTTCTCTCTGCCGCAGGCGCCGCTGTGCTAGCGTGGAATTCCGTCCATGCCCGAGACCATCGCCATGCGTACCCTGCTGCTCAGCCTTTGCCTGTGCCTGCCGCTCGCCGCGCAGGCCGGCGAGATCGACGAACCCGCCGCCCTGAAAGCCCTGCAACGCAGCGATGCCGTGCTGATCGACGTGCGAACCGGAGAAGAATTCGCCAGCGGAGCCCTGCCCGGCGCCCACCTGATCCCCCACGAACAGATCGCCCAGCGCATCGCCGCCGTGGCACCGGACAAGAACGCTCCCATCGTCCTCTACTGCCGCAGCGGCCGCCGCTCCGGCATTGCCCAGGACAACCTGCAGGCACTGGGCTACACCCAGGTGATCAACGCCGGCGGCTACGAACAACTGCAACCCGCACTCAAGGACTGATATGCGCAACCCGCTCAAACACCTCGCCCACCTGCCCCTGTTCGCCGCCCTGCTGGCCCCAACCGCCTGGGGCGCCGAGCTCAAGCTGGAGCTTTCCGGCGGCAGCCGCAGCTGGAGCACCGAACAGCTGCTGAACCACCCGCAGGCGCAGAAGATCGAGATACCGGCCGACGTGGCCTACAAGCGCGACATGACCTACCGCGCCGTGCCGCTGGCCACCCTGCTGGCTGGCGTGCAGCCCGGCGACCACCTGCAAGCCGTGGCCCTGGACGGCTTCGCCGCCGAACTCCCCGCCGCCCCGTTACTCAGCACCCAGGGCGCCCGCGCCTGGCTGGCAGTGGAAGACCCGGAGCAGCCCTGGCCGGCACTGGCCGCCGGCAAGCCCAGCGCCGGGCCGTTCTATCTGGTGTGGCAGAACCCGGAAGCCGCGCAGATCGGTCCGGAGCAATGGCCGTTCCAGGTCTCCCACATCCGCCTGCTCAGCCCAGTCGCCCAACGCTTCCCCGCCCTGCTCCCCGCGGCCGACGCCAGCGCCGAGGTGCAGGCGGGTTTTGCGGTATTCCAGAAGAACTGCCTGGCCTGCCACCGCCTGAACGGCGCGGGGGATTCGCACTTCGGGCCGGACCTGAATATTCCGCATAACCCGACCGAGTATTTCGCGGGGGACTTTTTGCGGCAGTACATTCGTGATCCGCAGAGCCTGAGAAAGTGGCCGCAGGGGCGGATGCCGGGGTTTAGTGAGGGGGTTTTGAGTGATAGGGAGCTGGGGCAGTTGATTGGGTATTTGGGGCATATGGCTGGTCGGAAAGGCAGCCACAAGTAGCATTCCGCAGCACGAGAAGTACAGCCTCCGCTGCCACCGCTAAGTTCGTTAAAAACCGAAAGGCCTTGCTCCCGGAACGCCAGCAAAGGGATTGAAATGCCAACCGTGTTGAACAAGCTAACCAGCGTCACCTTGCTAGTTGTAGCCGCGACGCTTGCGACCATCGCACTACTAGCGGGGTCAGTAGCTCTGCTGGCCTATCTCGATACAACCGTACCGAATACAGCGTTCTTCAGACTATGTCCCAGCGACTCACAAAACGATTGCGTAGCTTTTACCTGGGTGCACCTGACAGCCCTATTCTGCTCCAGCTTATTTTCTGCGGGTTTCCTGGCTGCCTGGGGAGTCAGAAGATGGAAGAGAAAACTGAAGGCTGGCAATTGCAGGGCTGCAAATGAATAGCGCACTTGAACTAGAAAGCTTCATCAACTTTTTTGAGGTAGAGCCCACAAGAACTCATGAAGCAGGCTGGTTGTATGGAGCGCATTTCGAAGCGCAAATAGGCTCTGACACAGTGCTAGCCACAGTAGCGCCAGATGAAGCAGAGTTCTTTATCGAGTGGCGCCAGGATGAGCGCACCTTACTTAAGCTCAAACTCGTCATGGTCACCGAGTGGATCTTTCAAACCCGTAATGGCAGAGAGCAGCTTTTCCTTCGAACAGCCACGGACCGCGAAGGCATTTGTGTCATCACCCTCAGGCCGGAAGTGGCTATCAATCTGGAGCTTCAATGGTGAGTAAGGGGGCAGTTGTGCGCTACGCCTCAGGAGAACATGTTGAACTGGGGGACTGCGTCATGCTGGAGCGTGGCCGTACGAATGGGGTGGTACAGGCCATCATTGAAACCTCAGAGCAGATGGCCGAATGGGCAGTAGATGAGCCAGGACTCATACTAGCGTCTGAGCCGTTCGGCCTGGTGTTCCGGCCCGAGTCAGAGCCCTACGACCCGGTAATCTTCGTTTCGCGGCGAACAAACTGAATTTTCTTCTTTTCGCAGCAGTACGAAGCACTCGGCTCAACTGAACCTTAGCTTTTCGCCGTTACGGCGAGTCACTTTCTCTTGTTTGCCCAAGAGAAAGTAACCAAAGAGAAGGGCACCCGAACATCCGGGTTTCGCTACGCGAAACTTCCCTCCCTCCGGTGCCGCTCCGGGGGGCCGGCTTACAAGGGCCATCCATGGCCCTTTAAGCCTCTCGCCGCATCCATGCGGCTTGTCCCCCTGCGCAACACCTCCACTCGGCCTCCTGACGGGGACTCGGACTCCGGGTTGCTTGGTAGCTCTTCGAACGTTTCGCAAACTCTGTAGGAGCGAGCTCTGCTCGCGAATCTGGCCCGTAAAAGCTTCGTGAGCAGAGCTCGCTCCTACAATCTAGGCCCTCTTGTTACGGGGAAGGCAGGACTGTCAGGCAGCGCTAAACGCCCCTTCAGGAGGGTGAGCGGAATCGTTGCGTAGAGGGGTGAGATGGATGCGGCGAAAGGCTTAAAGGGCCAGGGACGGCCCTTGTAAGCCGACCCTCGGAGCGGCGATGGAGCGAACGAACCCGGAGCGAAGCGCAGGGCCGGATGGCGGGGCAAGCGTTTTTGGTTACTTTTTCCGCGTCTGGAAAAAGTGACCCGCCCAGCAGGGCGGAACCAATGCTTCAATCAACCCAAAAAATGGCCATGCCCCGATATGTCATGGCCCGACAGCCCTCCACAGACCTTTAGCCTGAAATACTTCAAGCCAACGATGTCCAAAGCATCTACAAAGCCGAGCTAAACCATGAATCGCCGTAAGAAAATCAACCAACTGCTCAAGGCCCACGCCAAAAAGGCCAGCGCCAAGCTCGCCCCCAAGAGCAAGAACAAGTACATAAGCAAAGCCGATCGACTGAAGCTCGCTGCCGAGACTGCTCCGGAGTCCGCGACTCCCGAGAGCTAAGCCCGCCAAGAGTTGGAGACCCGCCCATGCACGTTCATGGAAGCTGCCACTGCGGTGGCGTTAAGTACCAAGCCCTGGTCGACCCCGAGCGCACCACCATCTGCCACTGCACCGACTGCCAAAAGCTCACGGGCTCGGCCTACCGCGTCTCGGTACCGGCGGTGGACGGCTCGTTTCAGCTGGTCAGCGGAGAGCCGTCCATCTACGTGAAGATCGGCGATGCCGGATCGAGGCGCGCCCAGGCGTTCTGCCCCAAGTGCGGCTCGCCCCTGTACACCTACGACGCCGACCAGCCCAGGATCTACGGCCTGCGCGTCGGCTGCCTCGACGAGCGCCGAGCATTGGTCCCACGCCAGCAGAAATGGTGTCGCTCGGCACTGCCCTGGACGGAAAGCCTGACGGCCATGACCAGGCGCGAAGCCGAGTGATGGACCCGGCATAGCCGGGCTCTTCAGCAACCAGAAGACAGCGGATCAGCCAGCGGTGGACAACGCTTCGCGGTTGTCCACCCTACTTCGCTGCCTCGGCACCGGAGGCAATGGCCAACGCACAGAAGCGCTCCATCTCCGCCGCCCACGCCACCATCCGCTCCGGCTCCAACTGCACCAGCATCGCATAGCGCCGCCCACCCCAGACGGCCAGATGCAGCGCCTCCAGCGTCGCCACCGACGGCTGCACCGGCAGGTCGGCCGCGACCTGCATCACCCGCTGCCAGGCGCCGAGCAGATCCTCATAGGCACGGCGCTGGTGCTTGCGCTCCGCCACCTGGGATTCCAGCTCCAGCATGTCCGGGTGGAACCAGGGCAAGCCGCCATCCAGCCCGGCCAACAGCTGCACCAGGCGGCCGAGACGCTCGCGCCAGCTCAGCCCTGCCGGCTGCACCGCCTGCGACTCGATGCGCGCCAGCAATGCCTCGATGCAGTGCCGCACATAACCCGAGTGCAGTGCGTGCTTGCTGGGGAAATAGTCGTACAGCGTGCCCACCGCCACGCCGGCCTCCAGGGCGATGGCGCGGGTGGTCAGGCGCTGCCAGCCATCGCGCTGCCAAATCCGAACATAGGTGTCGAAAATCGCCTGCACGGTGACCTTGGCCCGCGCCTGGGTCGGGCGCTTGAGTGGCTTGGCGCGCTGTTGCTGGGCGGGTGGCTTACTGGTCATGGAATCCGAACCCGAGGCTGAGGGGCACAGGCTACAGTCATTTCCCCGTCGATTCACGAGCCCAAGGTGCCCAGATGACCGTGATCAGCCAACTGCAGAACAGCAAGGCCGACCTGCAACAGACCCGCATCCACACCCGCGAGCTGCCGGCGCTCAAGGAGGGCGAGGCCCTGCTGCGCATCAGCCGGCTGGCGCTGACCACCAACAACATCACCTACGCGGCCTTCGGCGAGACTCCGCACCTGCGCTACTGGGACTTCTACCCAACCGGCGACAGCGAGTGGTTCCACATGCCGGCCTGGGGCTTTGCCGAGGTGGTCGAGTCCACCGTCGAGGGGCTGGCCAAGGGCGAGCGCTTCTATGGCTTCTGGCCGATCGCCAGCCATGTGGTGATGCAGCCGGTGCGCGTCAGCGAACGCGGCTTCTACGACGGCGCTGCCCACCGCCTGGAACTGACCTCCGCGTACAACCAGTACCAGCGCACCAGCACCGACGCCGCCTATCGCGCCGCCGACGAGAACTACCAGATGCTGCTGCGTCCGCTGTTCATCACCTCTTTCATGCTGGCGGACTTCCTCGAGGACAATGACTTCTTCGGCGCGCGCCAGGTGGTGATCTCCAGCGCATCGAGCAAGACCGCCTACGGCACCGCCTTCTGCCTGCAGGACAACCCGCGCGTGGCTCTGGTCGGCCTGACCTCGGCGGGCAACACCGGGTTCGTCGAACGGCTCGGCTGCTACCAGAGTGCGCTGGACTACAGCCAGCTGGAGAGCCTGGACCCGAGCCGGCCGACCCTATACGTGGACTTCTCCGGCAACCGTGAGCTGCGTGCGCGCATCCACCGGCATTTCGAGGGCACCCTGGTGCACGACTGCTACGCCGGCTCGGCGCAGAGCCACGAGCATATCGGCACTGCTGAAACGCAGCTGCCCGGCCCGCAACCGCAGCCCTACTTCGCGCCCTACCAGATCAAGAAACGCAATGCCGACTGGGGCGCGGCCGAGGTCACCCGCAAGTTCAACGAGGCTCAGCTGGCCTTTATCCGTCGCGTGGGCGACGCGCAGAAGCCGTGGATGCGGGTGGACCAGCATGTCGGCCTGCAAGCCGCGCAGCAGCTGGCCGAGGCGCTGATCGCCGGCGATATCGACCCGCTGGCAGGCAATGCGGTGGTGCTGGACTAGGCAGCGCGCAGCGACTCCTCGGACGGGGCGCGAAGTCGAGCGGAGCTGGAGCGGTGGCTGGTGTACTGCCTTTGGCGAGTACACCCTAGCTGTCCGAGGTGACGGCCGCGGTGCCGCTGTCGGTTGGTTATGGGCCGGGCCGGGCTAAGCGCGAAATGAACCGCTGCCCGCGGCGACGCGGGCTAGCGTTTCCCTTGCGCCATGCAGGACGCACTGAGGAGCCGGGCCAATGGGAATCGTCGAGTCGCTGTTCGAGGTGGGATCGGTACTGTTCAAGCTGCGCGACACGCTCTCCAGCGCACGCCAGGGCCGCAAGCAGCAGGTCGCGGCGTTTATCGGCGGCATCGCCCAGACCATCGAGGCCACCAGCGCCGCGCTGAAGCAGGGCATCTACCCGCATGGCACCTGTCAGGAACTGCTCAGCCATGCCGACCATATGGTCCAGGCCATCGGTGACCTCATCGGCGAGGCGAAAGCCACGGAGTTGGCCGACCAGCTCAAGGAGGTCTGGCAGGTCGAGCAGCTGTACGGCCAGCTGCAGTCGGAACTGCCCGAGCAGCGCGACAGGAACCTGGGCACGCTGGACCAGGCGGCCGGGCTGTTCCGCGCCACTGCCGCCTTCGTGCTGGTCAGTCCATAGTCATTCGGACCGTGCGGCGCTCGCCTCATTACTGCTGCTGCGTCTGCATCAACGCCGCCACGTTCACCCGCACGTGCAGCTGCTCACCTCCGCCACCCCGGCGCATGCCGCGCACCGGGCAGGCATCCAGATAGTCGAGCCCGACGGCCAGCTTGAGATGCCGCTCCGGCCGGGCCAGTTCGTTGGTCACATCGAAGCTGTACCAGGCATCGCCCAGCCAGGCCTCGGCCCAGGCGTGACTGGCCAGGTGGCCGCTGTCCTCGGTGTACAGGTAGCCGGACACATAGCGCGCCGGCACCCCCAGGCTACGCGCGCCGGCCAGGAAGGCGTGCGTGTGGTCCTGGCAGACCCCGGCGCGCCCGGCGAAGGCCTCGGCGGCGGTGCTGTCCACCTGGGTGGCGCCCGGCGTGTAGGGCATCTGCGCATGCAGGCCGTGCATCAGGCCGACCAGGCCGTCGCGGTCGTTGCGTCCGCCGCTGCTGGCGCGGGCGAATTCGCGCAGGGCATCGTCGGCCTGGGTCAGGCGGGTGCTGCGCAGGTACGGCAGGGCCGAGCAGGTATCGCGCTCGGACTCGCAGTGCTCGTCGATCTCCACGTGGCCGCGGGCGCCGATCACCAGGGCCTCGTGCGGCTCGTCCAGGGTCAGCACATGCAGGATGTTGCCGTAGGGGTCGACCTGGGCGCGCACCGGGCGCGGCAGGTCGAGCTGCCAGCTGATCACCCGCTGCCGCGCGCTCTCCTGTGGGGTCAGGCGCAGGTACTGAATGCTCGCGCGCACCTGGTCCTCGTAGTTGTAGGTGGTGTCGTGGCGAATCGAGAGTCTCATACGACCTCCAGATAGGACGTGTGGATGGCGCTGCCGACCTGACGGACGAGCAGAATGAAATCGGTGAGCCAGGTGTGCAGGCCCTCGTCGAGGACCTCCTCGATGCTGGTGTAGCGCAGGCGTGCATCCAGTTCGGCGGCCAGGCGCTGGGCCGGCCGGCCGCTCTCGCCGGGCAGGCCGGCGAGCATCAGGTTGAGCTCTTCCAGGCAGGCGCGCAGGGAGCGTGGCACTTCGGGGCGCAGCAGCAACAGCTCGGCGACCTTGTGGGTGCGCGGCGAGCCGCGGTAGATCTCGGTGAAGGACTCGAAGGACGACAGCGCCCGCAGCAGCGCGCTCCATTCGTAGTAGCCACGGGCCGAGGTGTCGCTGACTTCGTCGGCGGCATCGCCGAGCATCTCGTAGCGCGCATCGAGCAGACGCAGGGTGTTGTCGGCGCGCTCGATAAAGGTGCCCAGGCGGATGAAGCGGTAGGCCTCGCCTCGCATGATGGTGCCGAAGGTGGCGCCGCGGAACAGGTGCGAGCGCTCCTTGACCCACTCGCAGAAACGGCTGATGCCGTAGCGCCCCAGGCCCTCGGCGGCGATGCCGCGCATCTCCAGCCAGGTGGCGTTGATGTTCTCCCACATGTCGGCGGTGATCCGGCCGCGCACGGCGTGGGCGTTGCTGCGCGCGGCTTGCAGGCAGCAGTAGATGCTCGCCGGGTTCTCCGCATCGAGGGCGAAGAAATGCAGCATGCGTTCGGCATGCAGCTGGCCGTGGCGGTTCAGGTACTCGTCCAGGGTGCCGGTGATCAGCAGCGGCAGGGCCAGTTCGTCGAGGCCGTCGCCGCGGCCGTCCTGCGGCATCAGCGACAGCGAGTAGCTGACGTCGAGCATGCGCGCGAGGTTCTCGGCGCGCTCCAGGTAGCGCGACATCCAGTACAGATCGGAGGCAGTTCTCGAAAGCATGCTCAGTCCTCCACCACCCAGGTGTCCTTGGTGCCGCCGCCCTGGGACGAGTTGACCACCAGCGAACCCTCGCGCAACGCCACCCGAGTCAGGCCGCCGGGCACCAGGCGGGTCTCGCGGCCGGACAGCACGAACGGGCGCAGGTCGATATGGCGCGGGGCGATGCCACTCTCGACGAAGGTCGGGCAGGTCGACAGACTCAGGGTGGGCTGGGCGATATAGGCCTCGGGCCGTGCCTTCAGGCGCTCGCGGAAGGCCTCGATCTCGGCTTTGGTGGCGGCCGGGCCGACCAGCATGCCGTAGCCGCCGGAGCCCTGGGTCTCCTTGACCACCAGTTCCGGCAGGTTAGCCAGCACATGGGACAGATCTGCAGGCTTGCGGCACTGCCAGGTGGGCACGTTCTTGAGGATCGGCTCCTCGTCCAGGTAGAAGCGGATCATCTCGCCGACGTAGGGGTAGATCGACTTGTCGTCCGCCACCCCGGTGCCGATCGCGTTGGCCAGCACCAGGTTGCCGCTGCGATAGGCGGCCAGCAGGCCGGGCACGCCGAGCATGGAGTCCGGGCTGAAGGCCAGCGGGTCGAGGAAGTCGTCGTCCAGGCGGCGATAGATCACGTCCACCGGCTGCGGGCCGGCGGTGGTGCGCATGAACACCCTGTCATCGCGCACGAACAGGTCGGGGCCCTCGACCAGCTCCACGCCCATCTCGCGGGCGAGGAAGGCGTGCTCGAAGTAGGCGCTGTTGAAGCGGCCCGGGGTGAGCACCACCACGGCCGGATTGTCGATCGAGCTGGAGCTCTTCAGGGTGTCCAGCAGCAGGCTCGGGTAGTGGTCGATGGGCGCCACGCGCTGCTGCGAGAACAGCTCGGGGAACAGGCGCATCATCATCTTGCGGTCTTCCAGCATGTAGCTGACGCCGCTGGGCGTACGCAGGTTGTCCTCCAGCACGTAGAAGCTGCCGTCGCCGTCGCGTACCAGGTCGACGCCGGCGATATGCGCGTAGATGCCGCGCGGCAGGTCGAGGCCCTGCATGGCCAGCTGGTAGCCCTCGTTGGCCAGCACCTGCTCGGCCGGGATGATGCCGGCCTTGAGAATACGCTGCTCGTGGTAGAGATCGGCGAGGAACATGTTCAGCGCCTTGACCCGCTGGATGCAGCCGGCCTCGACGATGCGCCACTCGCTGGCGGGAATGCTGCGCGGGATGGTGTCGAAGGGGATCAGGCGCTCGGTGCCCTGCTCGTCCCCGTAGAGGGTGAAGGTGATGCCGGCGCGGTGGAACAGCAGGTCGGCCTCGCGACGGCGCTGGGCCTGCAACTCGTCCGGGGTATCCGCCAGCCAGCGGGCGAACTCCCGGTAGTGCGGGCGGACCGCGCCGCTCGCGTCGTACATCTCATCGTAGAAAACGCGGGCCATGCCGTACTCCTCGTCACCCGGACAGGAGTGCCATCGCAAGGGCCGTGCCATGGATGTTTATCGTTCAATTTCAATCAGTTGAACATCGAGAAAAAACGCACCGCACCAGCACGGGGCGCGTTTCGCCAGCCAGCGCCGGGGCGCGCCCCACGGCATGGCAGCTTTCTATGAGGGATATAGGCAGGCTCGATTTCCGTTGCCAGGGCGCCCCGGGCAGACTGCGCAGCGTCGGGCGCGAGCCCGGCTCGCTCGGCTCACGAGGCCTGGCGGGCTTGCATATTGCTCTTCAGTCGGCCTCCCCCTACCGCCGACTGGCTCCCTGGCCGCCCACGAGGCGGCCTTTTTTATGGGGTTTCAGGAATAGCATCCGGGTGGCAGGCGACATCGTTCCCGGATTGCATCCGGGGGATATCGTCAGACGGCCTGGGCCACCACCGGCTCGCCGAAGGCCAGACGCAGCCAGTGCTGGTAGAAGCCCTCGGCCACCTTGTTCAGCGAAGCGATGCGCGCCGGCAGGTCGGCGAGCATCTGCCGTTGGCCCTGTTGGCTGGCCTGGGTTTCGTCGAGCAGGTGCGACCAGTCCTGCAGCCACCAGCGCACCAGGCCCTCGGTGACTTCCGGATGGCCCTGCAGGGCCAGCACCTTGTCGCCCCAGGCGAAGGCCTGGTTCGGGCACCAGGGGCTGGACAGCAACCATTCGGCGCCGGACGGCAACTCGAAGGTATCGCTGTGCCATTGGTAAACGGGAAATTCCTTGGGCAGGTGCGCCAGCCAGGGGCTGCCGCTGTCACGCCGCACCAGCGGCTGCCAGCCCACCTCGGTGTAGGGCATGCGGTGCACGGCGGCGCCCAGCGCCTTGGCGATCAGCTGGCCGCCCAGGCAGTGGCCGATGATGGGGATGTCGCGACGAATGAAGTGCTGCAGCGCGGCGATTTCCGCCCCGATCCAGGGCAGGTCGTCGTTGACGCTCATCGGCCCGCCCATCACCGCCACCGCGCGGGGGCGATCCAGGTCGAAGCCGTCGAGCTCGTCGAGGTCGGTGCGCAGCACCGTGAAGTCGAGGCCCTGCTCATCCAGAACGGTGGCGAGGTGGCCCGGAGCACAATAATCGACGTGGGTCAGAATCAGGATGTCGGTCATGACTACTCTCCGTTGTCCGCATGGCAAGGCAAGGCCCGTGCCGATATGCGGGACCATCCTTGTCTGGCGAACTTAATTGTTTGGAGCAGGCTAACCGAGGCAGAACAGACAGGCCAGTCCCTCTCCCTTCGGGAGAGGGTGCCCGTAGGGCGGGTGAGGGTATTACAGGCCACTCGGAGTCGGCCCAGGCACCCTCACCCCTACCCCTCTCCCGGAGGGAGAGGGGTGACATGCCTCAGGGAATGCACACCCCCTGCTGGTCGCTCTGCGCCAGGTCCATCAGCTCGCGGCTGGCCACGGTGTACATGGCGTAGTCGGTGCCGGTGGCGGCGCGCAGCTCGGCAAGCATGGCCAGCCAACGCTGGACCAGGGGCTTGTGCTGCTCCAGCCAGAAGCTCACCCGCTCCTCGATGTCCTTCGGACCGTCGGCCATCTGCAGCACGGCGATGGTGATCGCTCGCTGCTGCCAGTCCAGGTCGTCGCGGAACGCCTCGCGGGCCAGGGCCTGCCAGTTGTTCTCCACCGGCAGGTTGGTGATCTGCTGCAGGTACCAGGACAGTTCCAGCGCACCACCGGTGGCGAAGTAGGCGGTGGCCACGTCCGCCGCCGGCTGGCCGGTGACGTCGGCGGCCTCAATGATCGGCAGCAGGGTATACAGGTGGCTGGTGCCCGCCACCACGCGGGCCAGCTCCTCCGGCGTGCCGGCCTCGACGAAGCTCTGGTAGCGCGCCAGCCACTGCTCACGGGCCGGGCCCTCCAGCAGTTCATCCAGGCGCCCGGCCAGCTCGACCACACGCGGGGCGAAGTGGCCGACGTCGCGGGCGGCATCCAGGTCCTCGCGGCGGCTACGCAGGAACCAGCGGGTGGCGCGACGACCCAGGCGCATCAGCTCGTCCATCAGCTGCAGCTGCAGCTCGGCCGGCACCTTGTAGTCCAGCGCCTCGATCTGCTGCCACCAGTGCGGCAGGCGGAACACGTCGCGCACGATGACGTAGGCGCCAGCGACGTTGGCCGCGCTCATGCCGGTGGACTCCTTCAGACGCTGCACGAAGGTGATGCCCATGTGGTTGACCAGGTCGTTGGCAATCTGCGTGCTGACGATCTCGCGCTTCAGGCGATGACGACGCATGGCCTCGCCGAACTTCTTGGTCAGCTGTGCCGGGAAGGCGGTCTCCATCTCGCGGGCCAGGTAGTCGTCGTCCGGCACCAGGGATTTCAGCAGCGCTTCCTTGAGGTCGATCTTACTGTAGGAGATCAGCACCGACAGCTCCGGACGGGTCAAGCCGCGACCGTTGGCGGCGCGCTCGTTGAGCTCGTCATCGCTGGGCAGGAACTCCAGGGCACGGTCCAGCTTGCCGGCGGCTTCCAGCGCCGCCATCAGGCGCTTGTACTCGGCCAGGCGCTCGCGGGCGCGGCGCTCGGCCAGGGACAGGGCCTGGGTCTGCTTGTAGTTGTTGCCCAGCACCAGCGCACCGACCGCATCGGTCATCTCGGCCAGCAGCTTGTTGCGTTGCTTGCCGGTCATGTCGCCGGCGGCAACGATCTCGCCGAGGAGGATCTTGATGTTCACCTCGTGGTCGGAGCAGTCCACACCGCCGGCGTTGTCGATGAAGTCGGTGTTGCTGGCGCCGCCGTTGAGGCCGTACTCGACACGCCCCAGCTGGGTCATGCCGAGGTTGCCGCCCTCGCCCACCACCTTGGCGCGCAGCTCGTTGCCGTTGACCCGCAGCCCGTCGTTGGCCTTGTCGCCGACGTCGGCGTGGGTCTCGCGGCTGGACTTCACATAGGTGCCGATGCCGCCGTTCCACAGCAGGTCGACCGGCGCCTTGAGCAGCGCGTTGATCAGCTCGGTGGGCGCCAGCTTGTCGGCCTGGATGTCGAAGCGCTCCTTCATCTGCGGGGTGATGGCGATGCTCTTGGCGCTGCGCAGGAAGATGCCGCCTCCCTCGGAGATCAGCTTGACGTCGTAGTCGGCCCAGCTCGAGCGCGGCAGGGCGAACATGCGCTGGCGCTCGACGAAGCTCTTGGCCGCATCCGGGTTGGGGTCGATGAAGATGTGCTGGTGGTTGAACGCCGCCACCATCTGCAACTGGTCCGACAGCAGCAGGCCGTTGCCGAACACGTCGCCGGCCATGTCGCCGATGCCGATCACCGTGATCGGGTCTTTCTGCACGTCGATGCCGCGCTCGCGGAAGTGACGTTGCACCGAGACCCAGCCGCCCTTGGCGGTGATGCCCATGCCCTTGTGGTCGTAACCGGCCGAGCCGCCAGAGGCGAAGGCGTCGCCGAGCCAGAAGCCGTAGTCCAGGGCGATGCCGTTGGCGATATCGGAGAAGGTCGCGGTGCCCTTGTCCGCAGCCACTACCAGGTAGGGGTCATCCGGATCGTGGCGCACCACGTTCTCCGGCGGCACCACCTTGCCTTCCTTGAGATTGTCGGTGATGTCGAGCAGGCCGCTGATGAAGATGCGGTAGCAGGCGATGCCCTCGGCCAGCACCTCGTCGCGGTTACCCACCGGCAGGCGGCGCGGGATGAAGCCGCCCTTGGCGCCCATCGGCACGATCACCGCGTTCTTCACCTGCTGCGCCTTGACCAGGCCCAGCACCTCGGTACGGAAGTCTTCCTCACGATCCGACCAGCGCAGGCCGCCACGGGCGACGTCGCCGAAGCGCAGGTGCACGCCCTCGACGCGCGGGCAGTAGACGAAGATCTCGAACTTGGGCACCGGCCGCGGAATTTCCGGAATCGCCCGCGGGTTGAGCTTGAAGCTGAAGTAATGCTTGGGCTGGCCGTCGGCACCGTTCTGGAAGAAGTTGGTGCGCAGGGTGGCCTTGATCAGGTCCAGGTAGCGCCGCAGGATGCGGTCCTCGTTGAGCACCGCGACGTTGTCGAGGGCGGCGAGGATGGCCTGTTCGAGCTTCTGCTGCTTGTCTTCCAGGTCCTCGGCGGAGAGCTTGCGCGCCAGGTAGAAACGGGTGCGGAACAGGCGCACCAGTTCCTTGGCGATGTCGGCGTGGTTGACCAGGGTGCTGGCGATGTAGCCGAGGTCGAAGCCCAGGCGAATCTGCTTGAGGTAGCGAGCGTAGGCGCGCAGCAGCGCCACGTCGCGCCAGGGCATGGCGGCGGTCAGCACCAGGCGGTTGAAGCCGTCGTTCTCTGCGGCGCCTTCGACGATCTGCACGAAGGCGTCCTGCAGGGTTTCGTTGAGCTGCTGGATATCGACGCTCACCCCTTCGGCGGTGGTGAAGGCGAAGTCGTGAATCCAGTACTCGCGCCCATCGGCGCGGCGCAGCTTGTAGGGGAACTCGCCGAGCACGCGCAGGCCGAGGTTCTCCAGGATCGGCAGCACGTCGGACAGCGGCAGCGGCGTGTCGGCGTGGTACAGCTTGCAGTGCAGTTCCTGGTCGCCCTGGGCCAGGGGCTGGTAGAAGCTCATCACCAGCTGGCGCTCATCGGACAGGCTGAGCAGGTGTTGCATGTCCACCACCGCCGAGTGCGGGGCGAAGCGCTCGGTGTAGCCGGCCGGGAAGCCTTTCGGGAAGTCGGCCAGCACCTGGGTGCCCTGGGCCTCGCCGGAGCTCTCGATGATCAGGCTGGCGTAGTCGTCCTTCCACGAACGGCAGGCCTGGATGACTTCCTTCTCGATGCGCGCCGGGTCGATCTGCACGCGGTTCTTCGGGTCGACCTTGAGGATGAACTGCACCCGCGCCAGCACGGATTCGGAGAAGTAGGTCCAAAACTCGCAATCGCTGGCGCCCAGGCGCTCCATGAGGATCTGCTGGATCTTCAGGCGCGTCTCGGTGGAGTACACGTCACGCGGCACGTAGGCCAGGCAGTAGGCGAAGCGGCCATAGGGATCGCGACGGATGAACAGGCGCAGCTTGTTGCGCTCCTGGATCTGCACGATGGCGATGGCGGTGTTGAACAGCTCGTCCACCGGGGTCTGGAACAGGTCGTCGCGCGGCAGTACTTCGAGCACCTGCTCCAGCTCCTTGCCCAGGTGGGCCTTGGGGTCGAAGCCGGAGCGCTCGGAGATTTCCGCCACCTTGCGGCGGATATAGGGGATGCGGTTGACGCTCTCGGCGTACACGGACGAGGTGTACAGCCCCATGAAGCGGCATTCCTTGACCACCTTGCCCTTGGCATCCAGCTCGCGGATGGAGACGAAGTCCGGGTAGGCCGGGCGGTGCACGCGACTCGGCGTGGCGGCCTTGGCGAACGACAGCAGCACCGGCTGGCGCAGGTAATCCAGGGCCTCTGTCTCGATGTGCAGCTCGTCCTTCTTCAGCCCGCTGCGCAGGCGCTTGGACAGGCCCAGCAGCGAGGCCTCGTCATACACCAGGTGGCCGCCGTCCTTCTCGTCGACCACGGTGAACTCCTCGTAGCCGAGGAAGGTGAAGTGGTTGTCCAGCAGCCAGGTGAGGAAGGTCTTCACTTCCGCCAGCTCGGCACCTTCGACCTTGAGCTTGGCCTTGTCCAGCCAGGCCAGCAGCTGCTCGGCGCGGGCCTTCATCGGCTGGAAGTCGGCCACCGCCAGGCGTACTTCTTCCAGCACCTCCTGGATGCCCTTCTCCAGGGCACGCAACTCGCCGACATTGGCGCAGCGGTCGATCTCCAGGTACATCAGCGCTTCGTGCTGCACGTCCTTGCCGGTGCTGCCCTTGCTCAGTAGCTCCTGCAGCTCGCCGCTCTTCTTGCGCTTCACGCTGAACACGCTGTTCTGCAGGGTGTGGATGCTGTAGCCGCGGCGGTTCAGCTCCATGCGCACCGAGTCGACCAGGAACGGCAGGTCGGCGTGCAGTACCTCCACCGCGGTATGCGTGGACTGCCAGCCATGCTTCTCGTAATCCGGGTTGTAGACGCGCACCACCGGCTTGGCGACGTCGAAGCGATCGAGCAGACGCCAGGAGGACAGCGTGCTGCCAGCCAGGTCGCCGAGGCGGCGCTGGGTCAGTTCGTCGAGGGAGACGATGCCGAAGAATTGCTCGGCGAACAGGGCCACTTGTGGCAGCGCCTTGTCGCTGACGTGCTGCGCCAGGGCCGCTTGCAGTTGGTGCTGAAAGTCGGCTTTGCTGGCCGCGGTGAAGAACGCCATGTTGATGCTCCACTGGACTTGTTATTCGAGTTGGGCGCGCGGCGCCGGGGGTTCCAAGCAGTCTAGGCGATAGGCTGAACTCGGCAGGCGCACGGCGACCATCAGGTCACGGCAAGCTTAGCGACAGCCCATGGCAGCTGGATTGCGGCGGCGCGACATATTCGTTCATCGCCTTGCAGCCGCCCCGCTGCTAAGGTGCGACTCCACGTAGTCCGGCAGGGAAACCATGCAGTCCCCACTCCGTCGCCATCTGCTCCTCCATTTCGGCAACCTGCTGATCACCGCCGTCGGCCTGGCCCTGCTCGGCCTGGCGGCGTGGTTGCGGCCGAGCCTGATCCAGCCGCTGCTGTGGGCCGGGATACCGGTCTATCTCGGCGTGCTGCTGCCGCGCTGGATCGGCCGCCGCGAACGCCTGCGCCGCGCGGCCCTGGCGCTGGCCGCGGCCGAGGAGAAGTGGGGCTTCGCCAGTCGCGACCACTGCGGGCCCTGGCTCAACTACATCGACCAGCCCTACCTGCGCCACTGCCCGGAGTTCGCCGGGCGCTACTTCTATGGCGAGTGGCTGGTGATCCACGACGGCCTGCTGATCGTCAATCCGGGGCACTCAACCCTGGACGCCCAGCGCCAGGAAGTGCACTACGACTTCACCCGGCCGAGCACCTACGCCTGGGACGGCTGCACGCCCAAGGTACCGTTCTACTGGTTGGCGATCATCGGCGTGCCGGACTGGTGGGAGAAGCCGCACCGGGTGCTGCACCTGCACGGCGGCGAAATCTGCGAGGCCGACGTGTTCTGGCCGCTGACCCATCCGGCCAGCCTGGTGCACGACGCGCTGTACCAGTACCTGAACGCTGCGCCGGTGGCCAAGCACGAGGCCGACCTGCTGTTCTTCCGCATGCTGCGCGAGGCCGGCATGCTCTGGCTGCCGGCCTTCTCCTATTACCTGGCGGTGCGTCTGCTCGGTGCGCCGGATGTGCGGGGCCCACGGCCACAGAACAGCACCCTGCGCTGCACCAGCGCCCTGCCCGGACTGAGCCAGCCGGCGCCAGTGAACTTAGTCGAGGAGCAGCAGTCTGCTTGAGCCGCGCCCGGCAAGCGGAACTGGTCGGCAGAGCCCATCCGAGGACATGCCAGTTGCCGCTCCGATGCAGTAGAGTGAGGGGTCTGCTGCTGTTTTTTCACGGTCGCGCCGGTGCCGGTTTTTGAGCGGGGCTAGGCGCGAGAAGCGAGATTTGGTCCGCCAAATGAGCGACGAGCAACAACGTCCCGCTCACAAACCGGCCCGTCCCTGCGGGTTGCGCGAAAAAATGCGCCATGCGTGGTTGCAGGACTTGGCAAGGGGATTACCATTGCCTGCGTCCTGCGCCTAGCCTGGCGCATTTTTTCGCAGCAACGCGATCCGTGAAAAAACAGCAGCAGACCCCTGATCCGATCGGGTGAATTCGGCAACCCGTCAGTCCCTTTCCAGGAAGATTCTCGATGGAACATCGTGAGGCGCTTGTCGCGCTGCGGCAATTTCTCGCAACCCAGATCCTCGGCCAGGAAAAGCTCATCGAGCGCCTGCTGATCGCCCTGCTCGCCGATGGCCACCTGCTGGTGGAAGGCGCCCCGGGCCTGGCCAAGACCAAGGCCATCAAGGAACTGGCGGAAGGCATCGAGGCCGAGTTCCACCGCATCCAGTTCACCCCCGACCTGCTCCCAGCCGACATCACCGGCACCGAGATCTACCGTCCGGAAACCGGCAGTTTCGTGTTCCAGCAGGGGCCGATCTTCCACAACCTGGTGCTGGCCGACGAGATCAACCGCGCACCGGCCAAGGTGCAGTCGGCGCTGCTGGAGGCCATGGCCGAGCGTCAGGTATCCATTGGCCGCTCGACCTACGACCTGTCGCCGCTGTTCCTGGTCATGGCCACGCAGAACCCCATCGAGCAGGAAGGCACCTACCCGTTGCCCGAGGCCCAGCTCGACCGTTTCCTGATGCATGTGAAGATCGGTTTCCCAGACGCCAGCGTGGAACGCAAGATCCTCGCCCAGGCCCGTGGCGACGCGCTGAACGGGGAGGCCAAGCCGGAGCACCGGGTCAGCCAGCAGGCGATCTTCGCCGCCCGCCAGGATATCCTCGGCCTGTACATGGCCGACGCCGTGGAGGAGTACCTGGTACAGCTGGTGATGGCTACCCGCACCCCGGCCAAGCACGATGCCGAATTGGCCGAGTGGATCGCTTACGGCGCCAGCCCGCGCGGCTCGATCGCCCTCGACCGCTGCGCCCGTGCCCACGCCTGGCTGGCCGGCCGCGACTTCGTCAGCCCCGAGGACATCCAGGCCGTGCTGTTCGACGTATTGCGCCACCGCATCATCCTGTCGTTCGAGGCGGAAGCCGCCGGCATCGACCAGGACCGCGTGGTGCAGCGCATCCTCGACGTGGTGGCGGTGGCCTGACGGCCGCCGGCGAGCTTCTTCCATGCACATGCAACCGACCCCACCGGGCATCCGCGTCAGCCTCGCCGAGCTGATCGAGATGCGTCACCGCGTGCGCGAGGTGCAGCTGTTCTCCACCCCGGCCAAGCGCAGCCCGCTGATCGGCCTGCACCATTCCAAGCTGCGCGGGCGCGGCGTCGACTTCGACCAGGTGCGCGTGTACCAGGCCGGCGACGACGTGCGCACCATCGACTGGCGCGTCACCGCGCGCACCCAGGAGCCGCACACCAAGCTGTTCCATGAGGAGCGCGAGCGGCCGATCTTCATCATGGTCGAGCAGAGCCGCCGGCTGTTCTTCGGCTCGGCACTGCAGTTCAAGTCGGTGCTCGCCGCCCAGGCCGCCAGCCTGTTCGGCTGGGCCGCACTGGCGCACAACGACCGCATCGGCGGCCTGGTGTTCGGCGACGCCGAGCACCACGAGATCAAGCCGCGGCGCAGCAAGCAGAGTCTGCTGCAGCTGCTCAACCGCCTGACCCGCGCCAACCAGGCCCTGCACCCGGATGCCAGCGGCGAACGCGACAGCTTCGGCCTGGCCCTGCGCCGCGCCCGCGAGGTGCTGCGCCCCGGCAGCCTGGCGATCATCGTCTGCGACGAGCGCGCGCTGAACGATTCCGCCGAACAGCAGCTGGGCCTACTGGCGCGGCACACCGACCTGCTCTTGCTGCCGGTGTCCGACCCGCTCGACCACGACCTGCCCAACGCCGGCCTGCTGCGTTTCGTCGAGCGCGGCGCGCAGCTGGAGCTGGACACCCGCGGCGACGACCTGCGCGTTGCCTACAGTGGCCTGGCCGAACAGCGTCGCGCGCGCTGGCAGCGCCTGGCGCAGAAGCTCGGCGTGCCGCTGCTGGCGCTATCCACCGCGCATGACCTGGTCGAGCAGTTGCGCGAACACCTCACTGGCCCGCAGGCGGGCAAGCGCGCATGAATCCGCTCGACCAGCTGCAACCAACCATCGCTCCGCCACCGGTGTCCTGGTGGCCGCTGGCGCCCGGCTGGTGGGCGCTGCTGGTGCTGGTGCCGCTGCTGCTCTGGGGCCTGTGGTACCTGCGCCGCTACCTGCCGCGTCGTCAGCAACAGGCGATTCAAGGTGAGCAGCCGCTCGACCCCATGCGCCAGGCCGCCCTGGCCGAACTGGCGCGCCTGGTGCGCCCCTACGATGGCCAGCACGCCGGGCCCTGGCTGCAGCAGCTCAACGCCCTGCTCAAGCGCCTGGCCCGCGCCGACTACCCCACCGACAACAGCCATGTGCTCAGCGGCCGCGCCTGGCTGGCCTTCCTCGACAGCCGCTGCCCGGCCGCCGGGCTGACCCGCTGGATGATCCTGGTGGAAGGCACCTACCGCAGCCACTGCAGCCTCGACGACAAGGCCATCAACGGCCTCAACCAGGCCGTCGACACCTGGATTCGCAAGCATGTTTGAGTTCGCCTGGCCCTGGGCCCTGCTCCTCGCCCCCCTGCCCTGGCTGCTGCGTCTGCTGCTGCCGGCGGCCGACAGCGGCGAGGCGGCGCTCAAGGTCAGCTTCCTCGGCGAGCTGGAGGGCCTCAGCGGCCGCCGCGCCCGCGCCAACCAGCCGGCCTGGCGCCAGCAGGCGCCCTTCGTGCTGCTGTGGATGTTTCTGCTGCTGGCAGCGGCCCGCCCGGAATGGGTCGGCGAGCCGCTGCCGTTGCCGGCCAGCGGCCGCGACCTGTTGCTGGCGGTGGACGTGTCCGGCTCCATGGACCACGACGACATGCAGTGGGAAGGCGAAGACATCTCGCGCCTGGAACTGGTGAAGAAGCTGTTCGGCGACTTCGTCGAGGACCGCCGCGGCGACCGCATCGGCCTGATCCTGTTCGGCAGCCGCGCCTACCTGCAGTCGCCGCTGACCTTCGACCGCCACACCGTGCGCACCTGGCTGGACGAAGCGCTGATCAACATCGCCGGGCCGCAGACCGCCATCGGCGACGCCATCGGCCTGGCCGTCAAACGCCTGCGCCAGCGCCCTGCCGACAGCCGCGTGCTGGTGCTGATCACTGACGGCGCCAACAACGGCGGCGAGATCGAACCCAAGACCGCCGCGCGCCTGGCCGCCGAGCAAAAGGTCAAGATCTACACCATAGGCATCGGCGCCGATCCCGAGCAGAGCGGGATCATGGGCATGCTTGGGCTGAACCCGGGCGTCGACCTCGACGAGGCGACGCTGATCGCCATCGCCGAGCAGACCGGCGGCACCTATTTCCGCGCCCGCACCAGCGAGGAGCTGCAGCAGATCGAGGAGGCCCTCGACCAGCTGGAGCCGGCCGCCCAGCTGCCGACCCGCGCCCGCCCGGCGCTGGCCCTGTATGCCTGGCCGCTGGCCGCGGCGTTGCTGATCAGCCTGCTGCTGGTGGCCCGCGAACTGTGGCCGCAGCACTGGCAGGCGCTGACCTCGCGCTTCGGGGGGACGGCCTGATGGACATGCTCTGGCCGCACTGGCTGCGCCCGTTCTGGCTGCTCCTGCTGCCGCTGCTCGGCTGGCTGCTGTGGCAACTGTGGCACCGCGAGCGGCGCAGCGGGCGCTGGCAGCTGCTGTTGCCGGCCGCGTTCCAGGCGGTGCTGCTGTCCGGTGGCCGCACGCGCAGCAACAAGCTGCCGTGGATCGCCCTCGGCCTGGCCTGGCTGCTCGCCCTGCTGGCCCTGCTCGGGCCCAGCTGGCAGCGCATGGAACAGGCCAGCCAGAAGCGCGCCGACCCGCTGGTGGTGCTGCTCGAACTGACCCCGGCGATGCTCGCCACCGACGCCGCGCCAAGCCGCCTGGAACAGGCCAAGCGCAAGCTGCTCGACCTGCTGCAGGCGCGCAGCGACGCGCAGACCGCGATCATCGTTTATGCGGGCAGTGCCCATACCCTGGCGCCACTGTCCGATGACCTGGCCACCGCGCGCAACCTGCTGGAAGCGGTCAAGCCCTCGATCATGCCCGAGCCGGGCCGACGCGCCGATCTGGCGGTTAGTCGCGCACTGGAGCTGCTCGAGCATGGCGCCCAGGGTCGCGGCCGCCTGCTGCTGATCGGCAGCGAGATGAGCGCGGAAGAGCGCGAAGGCGCGCGCGCGGCCCTCGGCAGCCGCGGTGAGCGCCTGGCCATACTCGGCATCGGCTCGCCCCAGGGTGCACCGATCCGCGGCGAGGACGGCAGCTTCCTCAAGGATGCCGACGGCGCCATCCTGGTGCCACGCCTGGACAGCGCCGGCCTGCGCCAGTTCGCCAACGAGCTGGGCGGCCAGTACCGCAACGCGCGCCTGGACGACCGCGACCTGCAGGCCCTCGACCTGCTCGACGGCCCACAGGAACTGCGCGAAGGCGCCGAACCGACCCAGCTGCAGGCCTGGGCCGACCAGGGCCACTGGCTGCTGCTGCCGCTGCTGCTGATTGCCGCCTGCGCCGGGCGTCGCGGCTGGCTGTTCTGCCTGCCGCTGTTATTGCTCGGCAACCCGCAGCCGAGCTACGCGCTGGGCTGGGACGACCTGTGGCTGCGCGCGGACCAGCAGGGCCAGCGCCTGCTCGAGGCGGACAAGCCCAAGGAAGCTGCGGCTCGCTTCCGCGATTCACAGTGGCAGGGCGAGGCTCTGTACCGTGCCGGCGACTATGCCGGTGCCGCCGAACGCTTCGCCCAGTCCGACAGCGCCAGCGCCCACTACAACCGTGGCAACGCGCTGGCCAAGGGCAACGAGCTTGAAGCGGCGCTGGATGCCTACGAGCAGGCCCTGGAGCGCCAGCCGGAGCTGCAGCCGGCGCAGCAGAACAAGGCGCTGGTCGAGCAATTGCTGCGCCAGCAGAAGCAACAACAGCAGCAACAGCAATCGCAGCAGGGCGAGGAACAGCAGGACCAGCAACAACAGCAGTCCGCTTCCAGTCAGTCGCAAGACGGGCAGCCACAACGGTCGCCAGCCGATCAGCAGCAGTCAGCGGAACAGGGCCAAGACAAGGAAAAGCAAGGTCAGCAGCAGCCACAACAGCAGCAAGGCCAGCAGAACGCCCAGGAGCAGACGGCCCAACCCGGCGAGCAGCAGGCGGGCGCCAGCGACAAGCCTGCAGACGCCACCCAGACCGCCAGCGCCGAACCGCTGGACGGCGAACAGCGCGATGCGCTGGAACAATGGCTGCGGCAGATTCCGGATGATCCGGGCGAACTGCTGCGGCGCAAATTCCTCTACGAACAACAGCAGCGCCAGGAACAGTCCCGATGAATCGCCTGCTTTGCGCCCTCCTCCTCTGCCTGATCGGCACCCAGGCCTGGGCCGCCAACTTCTCCGCCACCGTCGACCGCGCCCGCTTGAACGAAGGCGAAACCTTCGACCTGATCCTCGAATCGGAGGACGTCACCCAGTTCGGCATGCCGGACCTGGCGCCGCTCAAGCAGCAGTTCGAAGTGGTCAGCACGCGCCAGGAAAACCGCCTGTCGTCGTTCGGCGGCAAGGCGCGCTCCAGCACCCGCTGGATCGTCACCCTGCTGCCGCTGCAGAGTGGCTACGTGGTGGTGCCGCCACTCAAGCTGGGCGATGCCGAGAGCCAGCCGATCACCCTGCAGGTGGTCAAGGGCGACGCCAGCGGCAGCGGCAAGCTGGCGCCGATCTTCATCGACGCCAGCCTGGATCAGGAGAGCGTCTATGTGCAGGCTCAGGTACTGCTGACCCTGCGCATCTACCACTCGGTATCGCTGTACGACGACAGCAGCCTGACCCCGCTGAACATTCCCGACGCCCGCGTCGAGCAGTTGGGCGACCCGCGCACCTTCGAGACCGACGTCAACGGCGTGCGCCACGGCGTGATCGAGCTGCGCTACGCGATCTTCCCGCAGCAGAGCGGCCAGCTGACCATCCCGTCCCAGGTGTTCAGCGCCACCCCGGCCGTGCGCGACAACGACTACAACCCCTTCGGCCCGCGCCCGGGTCGCCTGACCCGGGTTAAGTCGCCGGAGATCCCGCTGACGGTCAAGCCGCGGCCCGACAGCTGGCCGGCCGACGCCCCCTGGCTGCCGGCCCGCGATCTCAGCCTGAGCGAAGCCTGGAACCCGGAGCCGAACAAGGCCAGTGTCGGCGACTCGCTGACCCGCAGCATCATGCTGCGCGCCGAGGGCCTGTCCAGCGCTCAGCTGCCCCCCATGCCGGTGCAGGACAGCCCCGGCCTGCGCCGCTATCCGGACCAGCCGCAGCTGCGCAACGAGACCAACGACAAGGGCCTGATCGGCAGCCGCGAGGAAAGCCAGGCCCTGGTGCCGAGCCAGAGCGGGCGCATCGCCCTGCCGGAAGTTCAGGTGCACTGGTGGAACGTCACCGAGGATCGCCTGGAGGTCGCCAGCCTGCCGGCACGCACCCTGGAAGTGGCGGTCAATCCGAACCTGGAAGTGGAGACCCCGACCACCGGCCAGCCCGCGCTGGCTGGCGACGGCACGGTGCTGCTGTGGCCCTGGCAGCTGGCCTGCGCCCTGCTCGCCCTGACCACCGCCCTGGGCTTTGGCCTGTGGTGGCGCGCCCGCCGCCAGCCGGCGATCCTGCCCACCGCACAGACCGGCCCCAGCCCGCGCACTCTGCTCGACGATCTCAAGCGTGCCTGCTTGGCCAACGACCCCCACGCCACCCGCCAGGCCCTGGACGCCTGGGCCCGCCAGCAGCCGGAAACCCTGGCCGACATGGCCGCGCGCTTCGCCACCCTGTCCGACGCCCTCGACGGCCTCAATGGCGCGCTGTACAGCGAGAGCGGCCACCAGTGGCAAGGCGAGAGCCTGTGGAAAGCCATCCGCAGCCTGCCGGCCCTGGAAGCCGCGGCTAAGCCGCAGGAAGCCAGCCCGTTGCCGCCGTTGTACCCACGCTGACCAGACGCCAAGGACGAAAACATGACCCTCAAGGAAGAACTCGCCGCCTTCTACCGGCGCTGCGGTTTCAGCGATACCGCCGATCGCCAGGCCTGCACCGTGCCGGTCTACACCGGCTGCCTGCTGGTGCCGCTGCCGAATATCGAGACCCGCCACATCTACCTCAAGTACCACGACCTGCACCACGTGACGACCGGCTACAGCACCGGACGCATCGGCGAGGGCGAAGTCAGCGCCTGGGAGCTGGGCACCGGCTCGATGCTCAACTCGCCGCTGCTCGGCACCATGAACCTGATCGCCCTCTCCACGGGCCTGGTGCTGGAGCCCAGGCGCATGTGGCGCGCCTTCCGTCGTGGCTGCCGCAGCCGCAACCTGTACCCGCGGGCCATGCGCGAGAAGATCGACGGCGAGCACTGGGCCGACCTGCCGGCCCTGCGTCAGGAGTTGCTGGAAAGCCGAGGCGATCCTCTACCGCTGCCCCTGCGCGCCGTCGAGTTCGGCTGTTACGCGGCGGTGGCCATGCTGATCCATGCACTGATCGCCATCCCCGCCGTGTGCACCCGCGTGATCACCGATATATGCCTGGGCTACAGCTTCTTCCAGGCGGTGAAACCGACCAAACGCACCGACCTGTTCTGAGCTCAAGGAGCCTTCGATGAGCAACCTGAATACCGTGGAACTCAAGACCCTGGTGCCGGCCAAGGACTTCGCCCGCTCCAAGGACTTCTACCAGGCGCTGGGCTTCAACATGCCCTGGGGCGATGAGCAGCTGGCATACCTGCATCACGGCAACAGCAGCTTCCTGCTGCAGAACTTCTACGTGCGCGAGCAGGCGGAAAACTTCGTCATGCACCTGCTGGTGGAGGATGTGGACGCCTGGCATCGGCATGTCCGCGAGTCGGGCCTGGCCGAGCGCTTCGGCGTGCGGATGGGCGAGCTGGTGGACCAGCCGTGGAAGATGCGCGAGTTCGTGCTGTTCGATCCGAGCGGGGTGCTCTGGCACATCGCGCAGAATATCTAGGCCGCCGCGCCCGTACCGATCCAGACATCGCCAAAAGGGACTACCCGATGCAATCGTTGATTCTGCCGATGGCAGCCCACGTAGCGCTCGCCGCCCTGCTCTATGCCCTGCTCACCGTTGTCCGTGCGCCGAAGATCTGGGGCATCGGCCAGCGCGCGGACGGCTCCAACCCCTGGGCCACGGTCGAGCCGCGCATCAGCGCCAACCTGTCCAACCAGTTCGAGTTGCCGCTGCTGTTCCATGTCGCCTGCCTGCTGCTTTTGCAGAGCGGCTCCGACAGCGCCATTGCGCTTACGCTGGCCTGGGCCTTTATCGCGGGGCGCCTGATCCACAGCGGCGTGCAGATCCTCACCACGAACATCCGGCTGCGAGGCCTGGTGTTCATGATCAACTTCCTCGCCACGCTCGGGCTCTGGGTGGTCGTGCTACAGGCCCGCTAAGCCGCGGCAAACTCGAGAGGAGGCGCGGCCGTTTACTCCGGCTGCGGCCCGATGGGGAAGAACTCTCCCCCGCTCCACACCCCGAGCCAAGTCTGGCCATCGATCTGCCGCTCCACCGCCAGGTCCACCAGTTGGTAGAACACGTTGCGATGCACCAGCGCCTCCAGGTTGCGCCGCACATGCAGGTAGGGCGCGGGCTCCTGGGTCTCGGGATCGATCTCGACGTGTAGCGGATGCTCGCTCCCGGCCTCGACTTCCTCATCGACATTGGTGGTGAAGCGCAGCACTTGCGCTTCACCCTCCCCGATCACCTGCAGGGTCACGGCCACGAAAGGCGCATCGTCGACGATGATGCCGACCTTCTCCACCGGGGTGATCAGGAAGTACTTGTCGTCGTCGCGACGGATGATGGTGGAGAACAGCTTGACCATCGGCTTGCGTCCGATCGGCGTGCCCAGGTAGTACCAGGTGCCGTCGCGGGCGATGCGCATGTCGATGTCGCCGCAGAAATCCGGGTTCCACAGGTGCACGGGCGGCAGGCCTTTGCCCTCGCCCTTGGGAATCTGCGCCAGCAAGTCGCCGGCCTTGCCCGGATCGGTCATGCGTTGTTTCTCCTTGTCCGGCCGACAGTATGGCGGTTAGCGCTCGCTAACGCCCAGCAGCGTGCGCGCGTACTGCTCGAACGGCGCGCGCAGCTGGTCGGCGGGTTGATTGTCGTAAAACGTCAGAAAGCCGCCGTGGTTGCGGATGCGAGCGGTATCCACCAGGTAGCGGGTGCTGGTCTCGATCAGCATCAGCTGGATCACCCCGGAGTCCACGCCCAGGCGATCCACGGCCTCCTGGTCCTCCCACTCCTCCACGGTGCCGATGCGGTCATCGGCGTCGGCGAAGCGGGTGTACAGCAGGTAGTGGGCGCCGGCGACACGCGCCTCGTTCATCGCCTCGTCCAGGCCTTGCGGCTTGCTGGCGCGACGCACCAGCGGGAAGTATTCGACGAAGGACTTGAAGGCCTCCTCCGCCACCACGTTGGGGCGCGGGCGGGCATCACCCGGCGGCACATAGTGAGCCTGGGAGATGAAGATGAACGAGTCGGCCTGCAGGCGCCAGGAGGCGGAGCGGCGAGTTTCGCTGCGGTCGAGCACACCGGCGTCGCGCAGGTGGTATTCGGTGCCAGCGGCCATGTCGCTGACTTTCATGCAGCCACCGAGCGCGACCAGCGCCAGCAGCAGAATCAGGCTACGCATTGCATTTCCTCCCTGCCGGTGACGGAAAACCGGCGGATAGAGAGTCATAGCAGCTTCCGCGCCAACCTTGCCTCACAGGCCGCGCTGCCATTCCTGGCGCAGGTGCGCGCTCTGCGGCCGCTCGATGGCCTGGCGCACCTGGGCCAGCAGGCGCGCCTTGTCGGCGCCGAGGTTGCCCTTGAGCACTAGATAGTTGGAGGCGTGGTCGCTGCGGAACACCGTGTCGTTCAGCTCCAGCCCCTGCAGCAGGCGCTCCACTTCGAGGAACAGCTGCTGCTGACCGAGCGGCTGGAAATCGGCGAAACCTTCGCGGAAGCGCTGCTCGCCCATGGGGAAACTGACCACCAGGGTAGAGAGGAATTCCGGCTGAGCGGCATTCATAAGGCGCGCCGAATTGTCGGCGTGCTGCTCGCTCAGGGCGCTGCCGCCTAGGCCGTTGAGGATCATCACCGAGCGGGTGATGCCGGCCTCGCCGAGCTTGTCCAAAGCGCTGATGCTGGACTCGAAGGTCTCGCCCTTGTTGACCCGCGCCAGCACCTCGTCGTCGCCGGATTCGCAACCGACATAGGCCATCTTCAGGCCGGCGTCGGCCAGCTCCTTGAGCTCGCTCACCGACTTCTTGCGCAGGTTGCGCGGCAGGCAGTAGCTGGAGACCCGATCAACCTCGGGCATGTGCTCGCGGATCGCCTGCAGGATATTGAGCAGGCGCCGCGTCGGCAGCACCAGGGCATCGCCGTCGGCGAGGAACACCCGCTGTACGATCAGGCGCTCGCCGGCACGGCGGATCTCCTCCAGCACCTGGTCTTCGTCACGGGCGCGGAATTTCTTCTGCGGCGCCGTGTACATCTTGAACGTAGTTACCCCCGCCCACCCCAAGAAGCCAATTACAAAGCCGCACATTATTGATTATTAACGAATTTTTCGAGGAATAAATCTAGGATGAACGCCCGCCCCAAGTCCTAGAATCTTCTCGCCATTTTTTTGGCTTAAAGGGACGCCGAGTTGAGCGTCTGATCTACCTGGTCCCAGGATCTCCTTCAGCGCCCAACGCATGCTGTTCGAGAGTCTGTAGCTCAGTACCTATTCGAAGAAGGAGTTGGCGGTAATCCTCTCCGCCATTTTTGTGGAGGAAAGCAGAGATGAGAACGGTAGCGGGGTGCACGTTGAGCACACCTGCGAGCTGTTCAAGCTTTTGAATAGTGGGTCCCTTAAGCCCTCGCTCCAGGGCGCTCAAGTAAGTTCGGCTGCTAACACTAGTGAAGTCCTCCTGAGTGAGGCCCTGCTGGCTGCGAATCTGCTTTAACGCCAGTCCAAATGCTTTATTCAGTTCCATTTGCTGATCCCGCAAAAGGAACGATCAAGCCTTCATGAGCCCTATAGGACTACAATCTATAGGACTCATTTAAGGTGAATACCAATGTTTATTACCTACCGCAGTGCTGAAATACACCTTCCAGGCCCGGCTGGATCGCAGCAGCAATGGAGACATGTTGAGCAGGAGCTCGCCTGGCCTTGGTTTTACCTGCAGATCGTCCGACGGACGAGTCGGAGGGCGTACCAAAGCACGCTAATGCTTCACCACGCTCACGACCTCCGAGACATTCTGGACTCTCAATCGGACCTTGCTTGGGTGGAGCAGGTGCAACTAGTAACCCCGCCTCATCTAAACGGCCAATCGAGATGGCTGATGGAGCCACTAGAGGAAGTCTGTGTAGTTCAAGATGGGCCAGACGGTGTTCCTGGTCATCTGTTCAAGGTCGCTAACGGCGTCAGCTATTCAATGCACTGCTCAAATGACAGAGAGTCTTTGATCGTAACCAGCGTGGTGTTTTCAGCCGCAAAGGATCTTAGGCACGACTGAAATAGCGCCCAAGAGGCACGCTCGAGTACCACCGTGGGAGGAGATAGAAACGGCTTACGCCGGGCTTTCTAGATAAGCTTGCTCAGTAGCAGTCAAAGCTGCCCTCATCCATTTAGGCATCTTGCAAGCTCGCAGCTTGATCCGCTCCTCCATACTCAGTTTCGCGAAAATCTTAGAGATAACCTCAGGAGTCAGCCCCTCTTTGCCAAGGTAATGGAAGGCATTGAGTGCCATTCCGACTTTCGACCCAGAATGCTTCAAGCGCTCAGGGGACACATGCAGGAGTCGTACTCGCCCCTTCCCTACCCGAATCTCGCGGGAGGGCCCGCTTGTGTAATAGGTTGGCAGAACCTGCATCTGAGTGCTCAGGCCAAACCTACGAACTGCCTCACAACCATGAGCCTCTACCGTCTCGCCGTTGGCCTTGGTGATCAGCCTCATAATGGTCTCAGCGCTAGGGCGGACGGCCCCGACGAACGCGATTTGCTTAGGTCGCATGTAGACGCCCCGAGCGACTCGTTCTAGCACTCCAGTCCTTACAAGCCGAGAAAGGGCTTTATCGACAGCTGCACGGGTGCCCTCCGATGCAAGCAAGGTGCGCAAAAAAGGGCTCCCCTTTCGCATGAACTTGACTCGTTTCGAAATTCTTTCCGCGACTGACATGAGAGATAGAGGTTCGGTAGTTCAGGGACCAAGAAGATATATCCGAACTGACTCATGCTCCAACCTGGAAGTGACCTTAGCGGCAAGATGAGCAGACTCTCTAGCCACATCGGCCTTTCAGTCGCCGTCAGCTTTGTATCCCAGCGATGCTGCCACTCGGCTCCAGTTATTGTGATCCACCCGTGCTGGAGGTTCTGCACAGCCATTCCAGCGTTGTTATCCTCTGCGCCGACGATCTTGACCCACACCTTAAAGCTGATAGATGGTAACCACTCGCTGTATGGAGTGGGATAACTAGCTGCTACTGGCAAATTCTTAAGCAGGTCCTCACTCTAGTCCGCGCTACCCAGGGTTGTAACTCACCCTTTCGCCATGCGAATTCCTTACATCTCACTTCTGTAGCGGAAGGTTATTTAAGGGTGCTTGGACACATCGAGCACAAACACGTCAATCAATCCTGCGAGCATTGGCGGCAGGGTTGCTTCGATGCTGCTCTTAAGCTCCTGAGCGCTAGCAATTCCGTGCCTCTTTCGCCCTGCGACAGTTACATCTGCACCAAACCAAATTGCAAGAAAAATACCCTGTTGCTCTGCATCTGGATGAATCGAGTAACGCTCATAGAGTTGAGCTGAAGCGGCTGTATATAGTTCTCTATGCCACTGGCCTTTAACCTCTGTAACAAGCAGCCGTCTTTTACCTCCAATCAACTTAGCAACTGTAAAGTCACTTCGCTTTGCAGCTTTAAGCTGATGCTCAACTGTTACCGTAATATTTCTGGGAAGCAGTCTAAGGCTGAGGCGTTCAGCAATAATTTCTGTGCACTGCTCTTCATCAAGGTGTTCGCCCTTAACATAGAAGCGATCTGCGGAGTTAAACTCTCCACCGTCTATAGAGCCTTGGAGATCTAGTAATTCTTGAACAATGAGTTGCCGCAACCCTTCCACAGTCACTACGGCATCACGATCAAGAAGATTAACAACATCCTGAGGTGTAGGCGGCTCGAAGTCCCTAAGCGCCTTTTTTCTGACTTGACCTGCATATATGCTTTTCAAGTCCAAATGAAGATTTGTAAAGCGGGCGTCAGAAAGTAGTCTATTAAGGACGGGAATCGCGTTGTCAGGGTCGTCTAAACTGATAGACCAAATCACTTCCGTAAGGAATCGGTATGCGCTCTCCTCTTTTGGGCTATCAGTTCCCCAGTGATCTGGCAGAAAAACCTTCGGCCACTTATCGATAAAGGCATCCAATATGCTCCAAATCTTGGTCGATGTGAGTGTAGGCCAGCTGGGATTTTCGCCTCTATTCCTTCGCCCAGATCTTGCCTGAAATAGAAAGAGTGAATTTTTATCGGACTTAAGCCAATTCCAGAATATTTCAGGCGCATCATCAAGGAAGTAAAATGCACGAGCAAGCCAGAACATACGCTTTTGCTCGATGTCCTCGTTATTAGTCTGGCTGGGCCAGTTCACTATGAATTCCGCGCAGCGATTCGCAACAATTTTATTTAACTCTTCTCGATTGCCATGCTGAGCGGCGATCTCAAAAAGCGTATCCAATGGCCCGAGAGCAAGCTCGTGGAACTGCCTGAGCCATTGAATTGATATGGTGGCACGCAAATGGCTGAAAGCTTCGTCATTTCTCAGCAGCCAAAGCTCAGGATGCAAACAGGCTGGATGCGCTAATTGAGGCTCAAGGTATTCTCTAAGGAAGCTCTCGGCGCTTGCAGAGTCAGGGAAAATCAGCCGATCAACTTCAGCCATCATTGCATCCCTATCCTCTGGCGGGACTGCACTGTAGCTCATTGAAATGTTGGTCCGAAGAGATTTTAGAAGTTGAACATCAACAGACTCTAGATTACCGTTGTCGCGAAAAATCTCTATACAGGACGCGTATAAAATCACCTCCGAGTGCTGATACTGCGAAGCACACTGTAGTTCAGCAAGCTTGGGCAGATCTGGTACATGCGGAGCTATGAAGTCTAGACAGTTTCTAAGGGCATTTCGGACAAGCGACTCCTCGCCAAACTCACGCTCAATTTTCTCTGGGCTCATAAGTGTCAACTCTGCAAAGCGAACAAGACAGCTCCAATGACGCCCTCCTTCAACGAGCTCTCTATTGCTTTGGACATATGTGATATTCGCAGAGCGGATTTCTTCTTGTCTCTTACGACGACGATTCATTCTCCTAGTATGGATAAACCTCGAGGCTCGGTTTAGTCGCGCGCCCTCTTTTGAAGCCCTATTTGAGCGAGTCCATACCCGCATGAAGGACAGCTTCTCCGAGGCCTGCTCTCGCATATGTCGCCTCAAATTATTGGACCCACGATCCTCCTTGTTTCTATAGTTCTGATGGTGAGCCATAAAACTTGCCCACAAATTTAGATTGTCAGCCTCAAACGCCATGTCAACTACAAATCTGTAATCATTCGCTTGAAACTGAAGCCCTGAGTGCGTGTGCCAATCGAACCGATGGATCTTGGCCTCTATAATCTGCTCACGATCCGTTAGTCCGCCAAACACAAGGGCAATGATGCCTTGACGCAAGGCATCGTTTCGCTGCAACACCTCAACTGACTTGCTTTGGCTTCCGGACTTTTGCTCATGAAAATTTAGATTTTTTATCCACCTCCAAACACGAATCGGATCAAATGGAGGCGCTGCCAACTCGAAGTAGCGATCCATCATTGATCCGATAATCTTGCTCATGCCATTCCGGCAATCGCACTCATAATTTTCCTTGCCACATTTGCAGACCAAATCTCGTGCCAGGTCATCTAGAAGAATCTCGATAGTTGGTATGGGTAGTATGCTTATAAGGCTCTTCACAAAGTAGCGAGATTGACCACCGTACTCCCCGCGATCTGGATAGAGACCTGCACAGGCGCGAAAGAAGGCACAGAGACTATCTGGGTCTATTTTTTGCGGACCTAGAGCCTCAATTAATTCACAACCAATCTTCAGAGATGCCTGGCTTGCTTCAGAAGTAAGAGCCGACAAATTTGCGAGATGATCATGTTTCTTAATTCCGAGCAAACATCTGCCTGCCAATAAGCGAGCTCCGTCATTTTCGCTGTGGCTCAAAACAAGCTGATTTAATTCATCTCTCAGTTTTTCTATTACTTGCGATCCTGCCAGAAGCTCAAGAACCAGATGGCGCAAATGTCCCGCCTCGGAGAATTTGAGGAGAGGCTTAATTTCCTCGACGATGTCTGCGGTCAGGAGTCCTGCAACACTGAATCTGCGCCAGTAATCGCCTCTTCTGAAGTAGGGGTCTCTGGCCTCAACCTCCTTCAACTGCTTTATAAGTAGACGCTTTGAAGAAGGTTCGAGCTGAGAGGGATCACCGTTCGCGAGTACCGAATAGGGGTCAAGCTTTATTATGGCCTCTTCTATGGACTTATTCCCCAAAGCTGCCATCCAGCCAAACAGCCCACGAAGCTCATCTCGCACAGTCAAATTTGGAGCAATGATAGGCACGCACTTGTGCAGCGTTAAATGGTCAGCGGGGTCTGCTATCCGCTTGGTAAGGTAATCTGCAGCACAGTATTCAGAGACAATTTTGTGAACCCAACGGTGTTGATAGACTCTATCGCCCGGTTTAAAAAGTCGAGTAGCTAAAACCTCAGTCACTGCATTACTGCTTAATAGCGATGGCAATAAAGGATACATCCGGTCTTCATTAGCTTCATTCGTGCCTACGCCTTCAGCGCCGGACAATAAGAGCTTGGCGAATATTTCCGAGGCGAGGTCAATTTTCTTGGTGACCGATACTGCCTGTTTTGTTGCTATCGCATTGACGTTAGCTTCCTTAGCTAACCGCTCAACCGCTTGCGAAAATATAGAACGCTTATCAATGAAGCGTCTTCCGCTCTCTATGTAAGCATCAGCAAAAAGTTTTAGGAACTGCGGATTAGGAAGGAGCATCCCCAAATCGAATCGCGCAATTTCTTCTTGGAATGCAGTGAAATCTTCACCAGGCACGTGATGATCAAAAATTTGCCGCTGCTCTGCCGTGTCAAATTCGTAGAGTCTTACTATTAACGGTTGGTGGCCGAGAAAATCTCTGAACGCACTCGTGGCAGCGCTATCCCACTCACTAGAGCGGCTCGAAATAATGACGCGAGTCGGATTTGATTTTCTAGCAGTTGCCAAAAGTATGTGGACGCCTGTCTGATCAATCTTTGCCAGCTCATCAAACGCATCAATTACGAGTGGGCAATCCCTCTCATCGCCCTCTGCATACCTAAACACATTTGCGGTTGTTGCGGTAACGCCGAGCTTTAAAGCAAGGCTCCGCATAAGCTCGGTTTTTCCACCACCTGGCTCAGCTAAGACAACTATATAATTTGAAGAATCCAGAAGCGACTCTTCAGTGTATTCAATGTTGGTGTCAGAAAGTCTACGTGGAATATAGAAAGTCGAATTCATAAAGGGATGTTTTCTGTACTTAGTCTCGCTGAATTTTGAGTAGAGCCTTGATGACTGACAAAGCTCGAGCGAGAGCTAATGGCCGATAGCAACCTGTCACCAGCGTCTGCTTCCGGCCATTAGTTGCCACTCGCTCGCTAACTACATTCGCGGTTGCTGTGGCTCTGCTCAACCAAATGCGGCGCCGACTCATGCCTAAGGTAGTGGTGGTCGCACCACCAGAACCATTAGGCTTTCTTGTTCTTTTGCTGTACGGGCAACACTGGCGCTGCAACTGCATTCCAGCCAGAGATGCTCTTCGACAGAGATGTGCCGCTTCCTATGCGCTTGAAGTACCTAATTTCCTTTTCCATCGTCCGCTCAGCTCGCGCCCATGAGCCAGGGGCGGCGAGGGTTGCGAGGTCGAATTGGGACTGTTCCAGCAGGCGCAGCATCTCGGGGTAGCGCTTCAGATAGAAATCCCATGTGGTAAGAAATTTCGTACGGACGTGAGGCTGAGGATGGGTCCGCATCTGCAAGTGGACATCTTTTAGGAACAATACTTGCCAAGGCACGAATGGGGCAAAATCCTCACCGGGCGAGTTCATGAGGTCCAAGGGATAGCGTCCTCCAGACAGCTGATTCAGCGCCTCCAGAGAGCGGTTCAGATAGACAAATGAGAATCTGTTATTGAAACGAGCCATTCGAAAGAATTTGTTGTACTTGGCACATTCGTTATCAATGAAGAGTCCGGTCGAGGGTATGTCCTTCTCAGCCAGATAGGCGTCGATAAGTGCGCCGCCGAAAAAGCACTCGATGTTTTCCAGCTCATAGTGAAAGAAATCGCCGGCGACTAACGCAGCTCTGAAATAGATGTCTTGGCCTGTGAGACGGTGGTGCAGATCCTCAGCGAACTCGGTGAGATACCAAACTAGGTCCGCACGATCCTCGTCATTTCTGGCGGGATTGACATTATAGATGAGGATCGTGTCCGAGAAGACAATGGTCTTGTATCGGGATGAATTGTGGGCGTTCAGCGTATTTAGTATCGCGTAGACCCGTGCAACCTTCCGTGGGTCCTTTCTGGTCATCTCAGAAAAACCCAGGATGTCGATATAAAGTAAGAAGCGCTGGCTCATCGCAGCTCCATATGTGTCGTTATCCTACTGCTCAAACTATTCGTCATCCTGGCCATGTCGGTTACCGTCCGCATTCTCGTCGTAGCCTAGTCCTCTGAAAATTTCCCAGCTAGCCATAAATGGAGTCAGCGTTTTGTACGCGAACTTGGGGAGATCATCGCTATAAAAAATCTCATCTACCTTCTTGTCATAGATATGCTCGATGTATTCAAGATATATCTCTCGAAGCAGGCCGGTTCGATGCAAATGCAAATTATGTGTGGTGACGGCATCAATGAAGCTTGTTTTCAAACCGTACCAGTCTGGCAGAGAAATTTCCGGTCGAATCGTACCTGTCTTGCTCAAAAAGCAAAATTCGAACTGCTCGCGCGAAACCCGGATCAGCTTATCGTGAAAATTGCTTTCCATGGTGTCGATCCAATGGCTCTTTCCATCGTCAGTTAGTTGATCGCAAATCACCTGAACCTGTGCCAGTCGGCTTTCATCTGATCGGCCATATACGACACCCTCGTGAACCGACGTACGGTACGAGCAGAAAGGATTCATTGCCGCGATGACGATGGTATTGGGGTTGGGGAAAAGTTTCGCTATCTCTCCCCATTTTTGGTTTGCGTAAATGAGAGCATGAAAACCCTCGGCTTCCAGTCTTTGTGCGATCGAGTTACTAATGACATTAAGTGCATCGAGGGTATAGCGCGGTGGCGAGCTTCCGTCACTACTATCAGGATCGATCCATCCTTTAATCATTGGGAACGAGAGAGCAACGCAAATCATTGAGCTGTCGCTCAAGATGTTTCGCTCAAAGGTCCGATAATACTCTTCACTAGGGTAGAAGGCCTCCAGCGTGAATTTGCCGGCATCTTCATTCGGGATTAGCGCGATGATATTTTTCTCGTTGGAGACAAGCTCTTGAACAAACGCATCCATTATCGTCCGACTTTCCATCGGCGCCACTAGGACTGATGTCACAGCTGACTCTTTGAGGCCAGGGAAGAGTGAGCAGAAGTAGTTGGAGTACGCCAATAACTCTGTGAAGGCTTGGCGCTCTGTCTGACTCGATTTCTTCAGCTCGATGATAGTTAAACCAGTCGATTCCGAATTTCCCAGCAAGTCGACCCGGGTCGGATGGGGGGCGCCGCGATCAAGTCGCAATTCCTTCGCCGTCAGAACGAGGGCATGCAGGTTGTCGAGAGTTTCATTGATCCTACGTTCTGTACGCTGCTGCAGCAGAAACCGGATGGGAGGAAATGAATCTTCTGTCCATTTCACAGGCTCACGCCGACCGATGATAAGGGCGGACAAATCCTCCTTGTGATGTTGAAACAGATAGTCCCGGAATTCATTTTCACTGACTGTCAGCATGAGGTGCGTGCACGGTTGTTTGTGTCCCCATATGTTAGGCGAGCAATCGTGTAAAGCCACAACGTCATGGTGGCCGCTGGCCTGCTTCTCGTCAGGGATCAAGACCATAGGCTACTCACACGCGAGAGTGTGGCCGTATTGGATGTGTCCGCGGCTTCCGCATGAGCTAGCAAGTAGGGTGGATGGCCGTAGCCATCCACCGTGGAGGCTTTGCCTTCGGCGTTACCCCGCCTACCCATTAGGTGAGCGCTGGGGCTCGAGGAATGCGTTCCCACACGAAACTTGGGAACGATCAACAAGAGCTGAGCCGAATCTGACCGCATCCGTGACCAGCTCACTGGCATGGGCGTGGTGCTGGGAGATGGCAAGGGTGGGACTACTTGACGGTGGCTCAGTAATTAGTCTGCTGCAAACCAAAAGGCCGCTCTTGGAGCGGCCTCTTGGTTTGGGCTTGGGGAGGGCTGGTTTCGGCCATTAGCTGCCGCTCACGAGCTTCCGCGCTGGGTCAGTAGAAAGGAGCTATGGAGCTAGCTTGGAGGCTCGCTCACTAGCTCTTCTGACCGGTTAGAGTTCAGTTGCAGTTTTAGCGCGCTCTAGAAGATAGGCTCGGATCTGTGGCTCAAATCGCGAGACCATCTCCTCATCATTTGTGCTTCGATATAAGTCAATAAGCTGATCAGGATGAGTCGCCATTCGGCGAATTGCTGAATCCAACTGGAGTGCCATATTTTTCCCCCAGCTGCTGCGAGTGCAATAAAAACCGGCGTGCCCCATGTGTATGCCTTCCGCTATAGGAATGCTGATCAGTTTGGCGGAAGAGCTTTGGGACTCGTTGGTTCGGCTGACCACAATAGGATATTCAAGGGTATAGTCATATCTGCCATAACTGATCATGGACAGCAAATTACCACCCATGGAGTTGCTGCTGATAGAAGCTATCTTTTTCTCTTTCTTCGCTAAAAGTATTAATTCAGATAAGTCAGCAGAATAAGTTCGCGCGGGAGTGATTACCCCCTGCAGGCCTTCTGTTTGGATGAGCTTTTCAAAGCTGACCACCCCATTGGTGAGCGGCAAGCGATCCTGAATCTCAGGCCGGACAACGAGATGCATAGGAAGAGCAGGGACAAATGGCACGAAGTAACCGACTTCATCGCGGTCAGGATGTTTTACCCCGATGGTTGTACAGAGTGGTGTGCCTGAAGACATTTCATGTATCACGCGATTAGGGACGCTTACGATATAGCGGTGTTCAAGCTGAGGAAGCTCGGACTCAACCAGCTTTTGGACGGCATATATTGCACCATCAGACGGTTTGCCATCCTTTAGCTCAGCGAGACCAACAATAGGCAAGGTGTACCAGGTTAACTCCTCAGCAAATGAGGGTGTCGAGATTGCAATTAGCGACGATAAAATAATTATTGTTCTGCGCATATAACCTTCTAGTAACCCATTGGGTCACTTTAGAGTCAGGGGTCGAGTGAATCCTGTGCTCTCCTTGCTTGGTTGAAGAGGTGATCCGAGGAAAAGTCCGTCTCATCCATGGCGCTAATCTGCTCAGAGACAGCATAAGGATCAGGCTTTTGGGCAGCTGTATCGGATAGTTCCTATGCGTTCTTGAACGCAAGGATGCTGCGCCGGGCTATTTCGAATATCTCATCTTTAGTAAAAGCCTCTCCGGTGACGACGCTGCGGAAGAATAGGGGGGAGCAGGCCAGCTCAAGCAGCTGACGAGGGCTTGTGCCTGTGGGTAGCTCACCCCGCTCGATGGCTCGCTCGACAAGCTGGCCACTGACGGTGAATCGCTCTGACCAGAACTGAATTCGCGCTTGATTAATCGCCTCGATACCATTCCCCTGCGTCATTGCGGCCTGTAGCAAACCTGCTATCAGCGGCGACTGAAGTGTTGCCGCTATGGTTAACATCAGTCTGCTCAAATCACCGTGTAGCGTGCCGGTATCAGGAAGCGGCACATCCTGTCTCATGCGGAGCAACGCAATCTCAAGAACCAGCTCAGCTTTGCTTGGCCAGCGGCGATAGACGGTTGTTTTGTTGACTCCTGCTCGTGCAGCTACCTCTGGCAGCTCCAACCGCTCGTAACCGCCCTCCTCAAGGATTTCCAGCGTGGCAGCGTAAATGGCCGCAACAACTTGGCTAGCCCGTCCTCCAGGGCGGGCACGTTTACTCACCCCAGCTTGCTCGGCATCACTCATCGAACCTCCTGACTAAATTCCATATCGCTGTAGCAACAATTGTTGCATTAGCCCTTGGGCATAGAAAGTCAGTCTCCCAACCTACCTGCCCCCTACGGTAAGGCCCATGCCAGAGCCTTCGCCTCTTGGTTCCTGTGTGTCCGAATCCAAACGAGCCGTGCGAAATCCCCCTACCTAGCTGCGGATTGGCTATCAGCGCGCATGATCAGAGTGGTTTACTTCTCGTATTAAAGCAACTATGGTTGCGTTAATGGCGCTTGGTAACCATGCACATGACCGCTTTCAGCTCATCGTCCGCAAGGAGGTGTCGGGGCGGCCCTAAGCAGGGGCACAGGCGCCTTTGAGGTCAGAGCTCGTTTTGACGCCGCTCTGAACAGAGGCTCTGGGTACCCAACCTCTGGTTTACCGGGCCAGGGTCGCAGAGTCGCTATCCATGACCGCTCTGGGTCGCATCAACCAACCCCAGTGGAACTGCCATGAAAACAACAACAATGCGTTATGGGCGGCACATGCCTCTCAGTGCTATCGCGGCGGCTATTGCAGTGATCAGCGCGCCTACTGCTCAAGCAGTTACGTTCAACATTGGAGAGATTCAGGGCCAGCTCGACAGCAGCCTATCTGTCGGGGCTAGCTGGTCACTGCGCAGCCCTGATCGCGACATGATCGGTGATAACAACGGAGGCCGAGGCTCTTCCTCCACCGGCGACGATGGCCGCCTGAACTTCAAAAAGGGCGAGACCATCTCGAAGATCTTCAAAGGCATCCATGACCTAGAGCTGAAGTACGGCGAGACCGGCATCTTCCTGCGCGGGAAGTACTGGTATGACTTCGAGCTGAAGGACGAGCACCGGCTGCTCTATGACATCGACGACAGTAATCGCAAGACAGGTGCCCAGAGCTCTGGCTACGAACTGCTGGATGCCTTCGCTTACCACAACTACCTGATCGGCGATCTGCCTGGATCGGTGCGGTTGGGTAAACAGGTGGTGAGCTGGGGCGAAAGCGTTTTCATCGGTAACAGCATCAACGCCATCAACCCTGTGGACGCCGCAGCTTTCCGCCGGCCAGGGGCCGAGATCAAGGAAGGCTTGATCCCGGTGAACATGTTCTACATGTCGCAGGGACTATCGGAGAACCTGTCGGCGGAGCTGTTCTACCAGTTGGAGTGGGATCAAACCGTGCTCGACAACTGCGGAACATTTTTCGCAGGAGCAGACTTTGTCGCCGATGGCTGCACCCAAGGGCTTAGCGTTTCTGGCACAGACTTCAATCGTGATGATCCGAGCTATATCTACGTCCCGCGCCGTGGTGACAACGACGCCCGCAACTCGGGGCAGTATGGCGTGGCCCTACGCTGGTTCGCTGAGGAGTTGAACAGCACCGAGTTCGGCTTGTACGCGATGAAGTATCACAGCCGAAATCCCTTCACCAGCATGTACACCACTACGGCCAATCCGCTGGCAGCTCCGGCATTCGGGGCCGCCGACA
>NZ_JACVAA010000007.1 GCF_014851565.1 Pseudomonas sp. PDM15 | reverse complement strand
CAACCGCTTGCGCTTCAGATCAGAACTTCTTCTCGTCAGCGGGAGGCGCATTCTACAGCGTTCAAAACCGCTGTCAACCACCTCTTTCAACCGCTTTCGATCTACCTGATCGAAGCAACCAACAAGATCAAACCACCACCTTGTCAGCCCGGCGCATTCTACTCGAATTCGCCATCCGGTCAATCTCTTTTTTCATCCAACTCTTTGAATTTCAAGGAGTTTTCCGATAGGACTGCGCCGGAAGTGGTGCGCATTATAGGGGACCAAATCTAACCGTCAACTCCTTTCTGCAAAGTTTTTGCCATCTTCTCGCGAGCTGTCGCTAAAGCGGTCGCCACACTCGGCAGACGCAACAGCAGCAGAGCTGCGCCACATAACGCGTAGACCAGCCATTCGCCTATATCGGAGCGCACTACCCATAGCACGTGGAGCAACGCCAGACCGAGAATCGGATATACCAGCCGATGCAACTGCCGCCAACGCATGCCCAATCGACGCTGGCTGTAGCGATTAGACGTCAGTGCGAGAGGTAGCAGGCCAAGTAGCGCCAGCGCACCGACGATGATGTAGGGGCGTTCGTTGATGTCCGCCAGCAGACGATCAAAACGCAGGCCGAGAATGAACAGTAGATAGCCACCAAGATGCAGCACTATATAGAAGAAGCACCACAGCCCCAGTTGACGCCGCACCGCCAACCAGCCACCCCAGGCCGTCAAGCGGCGCAACGGGGTCATGCTCAGTGTCAGCAACAGTAGGATCAGCCCACCCTGCCCCAAGTTATCCACCAGCACCTTGCCGGGATCGGGTCCGGTTAGTCGCTGCAGTCCTTCGTACAGCCAATACAAGGGAAACGACAAGGCCGCGAGGAACACCAACCCACGCCAGAACGGGAAGCGCATCAGTAATGCTTCCGCAGATCGAGACCGGCATAGAGGCTGGCTACTTCGTCATAGCCGTTGAACAGCCTGGTATCGATGACATTCGGGCTGAACAGACTATTAGGTAAACGGCGCTCCGTCGCCTGGCTCCAGCGGGGGTGGTCAACCCCCGGGTTCACATTGGCGTAAAAGCCATATTCGTCGGGCGCCAGACTTTCCCAGGTGGTTTTTGGCTGCTCCGCAACCAGACTGATACGCACGATGGACTTAATGCTCTTGAAGCCGTACTTCCACGGCACCACCAGACGCAACGGCGCACCATTCTGATTGGGCAGAACGCGCCCGTAGAGACCCGCCGCCATAATCGCCAGAGGGTGCATGGCCTCATCCATGCGCAGCCCTTCTACATAAGGCCAGTCGATCAGCGAGAATCCGGAGCGCACACCCGCCATCTGTTCTGGCGCCACCTTGGTTTCGAAGCGGACGAACTTGGCATTGCCGGTCGGCTCGGCGCGTTTGAGCAGTTCGCCCAGCGGGAAGCCGAGCCAGGGGATGACCATCGACCAGGCTTCGACGCAGCGCAGACGATAGATGCGCTCCTCCAGTCGATGCGGCTGGACCAGCTGTTCAAGCGATACCGGGCCAGGCTTGGCCACCTCGCCATCGATCATCACCGACCAGGGTTCCACCTCGAGTTTGCCGGCATGGCGCGCCGGATCACCCTTGTTGGTGCCGAACTCGTAGAAGTTGTTGTACTGCGTGACATCTGGGTAGGGCGTCAGCGCCTCTTCACCCACGGTTACCGCCTGCCAGCGCACATCGGGTAGCTTCTCGGCAAACCAGTCGGGCATGGGACCGGGTTCGACATCCGCATATCGAGTGGCGTCCGCTTGCGCAGGCAGCACACTCAACGCCATGGCTCCGCCAGCAGCGGCCATGAAACGGCGCCGGGATAGATAAACGGCTTCGGGGGTGATATCGCATTCGCGCTCTGCGGATGCGGGAGGGGTCTTGATCAGCATGGCGGGCTCCACAGCCTGGACATCGAATACGCCAGTAGACTGCGGAGCCGCAAGGAAATTACATCACTCGGCCGCTTTGCGCCGACGCAGTTGCAACAAATATTGCACAGGACCGGACGCCGCATAGGCGAGGAAGATCAGCAGCAGGATGCGGGGCGGATCGCTGAACACCACGGCAAACACCAGCACCACGATCAGGATGGCCACGAAAGGCACACGCCCTTTGAGGTCCAGGTCCTTGAAGCTGTGGTACTTGATGTTGCTGACCATCAGCGTACCGGCGGCCGCCACCAGCAGGGCGACCACGAAGGCCATGTTCGAGCCCTTGATGCCGAAGTCGCTGAACGCCCACACGGTACCAGCCACCAACGCCGCAGCAGCCGGACTGGCCAGGCCAATGAAGTAGCGCTTGTCTGCCTTACCAACCATGGTATTGAAGCGCGCCAGACGCAGCGCAGCACCGGCCACATAAATGAAGGCGACCATCCAGCCGACCTTGCCCAGGCTACCTAGGGCCCACTCGAAGGCGACCAACGCCGGGGCGACGCCGAAGGCGACCATATCGGACAGCGAGTCGTATTCGGCGCCGAAGGCGCTTTGGGTGTTGGTCAGGCGAGCGACGCGACCATCAAGACCGTCGAGCACCATGGCCACGAAGATGGCGATGGCGGCATGGTCGAACTGGCCGTTCATGCCGTTGACGATGGCATAGAAGCCGGAAAACAGCGCCGCCGTGGTGAACAGGTTGGGTAACAGATAGATGCCACGGTGGCGGACCTTGCGGCCCTCGGCATCCTGACCTTCTTCCACGTGTTCATCGATGGGCAGCAGGCTCTCCGGTTCGGGAGCCTTGCCGGAGTCCTCGGGACGTTCGTTCATGAACAATACCTTGCAGCGATTGGATGAGACTTCGACCGGTACCACCGACGCAGGTTCGCCGGCGGTACGGCTAAACAAGTGGGCTTTATACCAGAAGCCCGCTACGCGCATAAAAAAACGCGGCCGAAGCCGCGTTCTTTTTCGAACACCAAAAGACTCAGTTCTTGGTCTTGTCGACGATCTTGTTGGCGGAGATCCACGGCATCATCGCACGCAGCTTCTCGCCGACCACTTCAATGCCGTGAGCGGCATTGTTGCGGCGGTAGGCGGTCATGGACGGGTAGTTGGCCGCGCCTTCCTGGATGAACATCTTGGCGTATTCGCCGTCCTGGATGCGCTTCAGGGCGTTACGCATGGCCTGACGGGATTCGGCGTTGATGACTTCCGGACCGGTCACGTACTCACCGTATTCGGCGTTGTTGGAGATCGAGTAGTTCATGTTGGCGATGCCGCCTTCGAACATCAGGTCGACGATCAGCTTCAGCTCGTGCAGGCACTCGAAGTAGGCCATTTCCGGCGCGTAGCCAGCTTCGACCAGAGTATCGAAACCGGCTTTGACCAGCTCGACGCAACCGCCGCACAGAACGGCCTGCTCACCGAACAGATCGGTTTCGGTCTCGTCCTTGAAGGTGGTTTCGATGATGCCGGTACGGCCGCCACCAACGCCACAGGCGTAGGACAGGGCGACGTTCTTGGCATTGCCGGAAGCGTCCTGGTAGATGGCGATCAGATCAGGGATACCGCCGCCTTTGACGAACTCGGAGCGCACGGTATGGCCCGGGGCCTTCGGCGCGATCATGATCACGTCGAGGTCGGCACGCGGCACGACCTGGTTGTAGTGGATGGAGAAGCCGTGGGAGAAGGCCAGGGTGGCGCCTTTCTTGATGTTCGGCTCGATCTCTTCCTTGTACAGGCGGCCCTGGAACTCGTCCGGGGTCAGGATCATGACCAGGTCGGCATTGGCAACGGCAGTGGCCACGTCGGTCACTTTCAGGCCATGAGCCTCGGCCTTGGCAACGGTAGCGGAGCCCTTGCGCAGACCGATGGTGACGTCAACACCGGAATCCTTCAGGTTGCACGCCTGAGCGTGGCCCTGGGAGCCGTAGCCGATAACGGCGACTTTCTTGCCCTGGATGATGGAGAGGTCGCAGTCTTTGTCGTAGAAAACTTTCATGTTCTGGGCTCTTCTGGATCGAATGGAGGAGGTGCTCAGCACCGCTACGGAGGCACCTTAAGCGATCCTTACCATTGCGTAAAATGATATATTTGCAATACAACGTGCCGATATATGAAACAGATATGGACAGCCACGCACTCAGGCTTTTTCTTTCTTTGGCAGACAACCTGCACTTCGGCAAAACCAGCCGTGAACAGCACGTCAGCCCTTCCGCTCTCAGCCGTAGCATCAAACAACTGGAAGATGAACTTGGCGCCCCGCTATTCCTGCGCGACAACCGCTCGGTCCGCCTAACCCGCGAGGGACAACAGTTTCGCGGATATGCCCAGGAGGTCATGAACGGCTGGCAGGCCATTCGCCAGACATTCAAGCAGGACCAGCTGATCCTGCACGGCGAGCTCTCCCTGTATTGCTCAGTCACGGCCAGCTACAGCTTTTTGTACGACATCCTCAGCAGCTTCCGGCAGAACTACCCGCGCATCGAAATGACACTGCACACCGGTGACCCGGCCAAGGCCGTCGAACGCGTGCAGCAGGAACTGGAAGACTTGGCTATCGGCGCACGCCCGGACAGCCTACCGGCCGACATCGAATTCCAGCCCATCGCTCGCTCCGAGCTGCGCTTTATCGGCCCACAGTCATCCCAGCTGCTCAGCGATGAACAACTGAAGCATCCCGACGCCGATAGCTGGCGCGATGTGCCGATGATCCTATCGGAAGAGGGCCTGGCGCGGACACGCACCGACCGCTGGCTGAAGAGCCACAACATCAAGCCGCGCATCTACGCTCAGGTGAGCGGCAACGAAGCCATCGTCAGTATGGTGAGCCTGGGGTTCGGTATCGGCGTGGTACCGCAGATCGTGCTGGACAACAGCCCGCTGGCCGCGCGCATCCGCATCTATGAGATTCAGCCGCCACTTACCGCCTACGACATAGGCCTGTTCGCCCTGCAGAAGCGCCTCAAGGACCCGCTGATCGCCGCCTTCTGGAACCGCGAGAAATAAAAAGCCCCGCACTAGGCGGGGCCTTCTTTGCAACATGGACGATCAGATACTCAGGACCTTGTCGCCACGCGCAATACCGGTGACACCGCTGCGCACGGTTTCCAGGATCGACGCGGTGCCGATGGCCTGGATGAAGCTGTCCAGCTTGTCGCTGGTACCGGTCAGCTGGATTGTGTAGACGCTGCTGGTCACGTCGACGATCTGCCCGCGGAAGATGTCGGTGGTGCGCTTGACCTCGGCGCGCTGGGCACCGGTGGCCTTCACTTTGACCAGCATCAGCTCGCGCTCGATGTGGGCGCTTTCCGACAGGTTCACCAGCTTGACCACTTCGATCAGCTTGTTGAGGTTCTTGGTGATCTGCTCGATCACATCGTCATGCCCCACGGTGGTCAGCGTCAGACGCGACAGGGTCGGGTCTTCGGTCGGCGCCACGGTCAGGCTTTCGATGTTGTAGTTCCGCTGGGAGAACAGGCCAACCACGCGCGACAGGGCACCGGGTTCGTTTTCCAGCAACAGGGAGATGATATGGCGCATGTTCAGGTCCGCTCCGTCTTGCTCAGCCACATATCACGCATGGCACCGCCGCGAATCTGCATCGGGTACACGTGCTCGCTGGTATCCACGGCGATGTCGAGGAACACCAGACGGTTCTTCATGGCGAAAGCTTCTTCCATCTTCGGCTTGAGGTCTTTCAGGTCGGTGATGCGCATGCCCACGTGACCATAGGCCTCGGCCAGCTTGACGAAGTCAGGCAGCGATTCCATGTAGGAGTGCGAATAACGGCTGCTGTACTGCATGTCCTGCCATTGGCGAACCATGCCCAGGGCACCGTTGTTCAGGTTGATGATCTTTACCGGCAGGTCGTACTGCAGGCAGGTGGACAGCTCCTGGATGTTCATCTGGATGCTGCCTTCGCCGGTGACGCAGGCCACGTCGGCCTCCGGGAAGTTCAGCTTGACGCCCATGGCGGCGGGGAAGCCGAAGCCCATGGTGCCCAGGCCGCCGGAGTTGATCCAGCGATTGGGCTTGTTGAACTTGTAGTACTGCGCCGCGAACATCTGGTGCTGGCCCACGTCGGACGTGATGTAGGCGTCGCCACGGGTCACTTCGCTGAGGGTCTCGATCACCGCTTGCGGCTTTATGATGCTGCCGTCGCCCTCGTTGTAGGGGAACAGGCGGCCGCTACCGCGCCATTCGTCGATCTGTTTCCACCAGTTGGCGACGGTTTCCTTGTTCGGGGTCTCGCCGATCTCCTTGAGGATGGCGACCATCTCGGTCAGCACGCTGTCCACCGGACCAACGATCGGGATGTCGGCCTTGACGGTCTTGGAGATCGACGCAGGGTCGATGTCGATGTGGATGATCTTGGCGTTCGGGCAGAACTTGGCTGCGGTCTCACCGTTGATCACGCGGTCATCGAAGCGCGCACCAACAGCCAGGATCACGTCGGCGTGGTGCATGGCCAGGTTGGCGGTGTAGCTGCCGTGCATGCCGAGCATGCCGACGAACTGGCGATCGGTGCCGGGGAAGGCGCCAAGCCCCATCAGGGTATTGGTCACCGGGATGTTGAGCATACGCGCCAGCTCGGTCAGCGGCTCGGAAGCGCCACCCATGACCACGCCGCCGCCGGAGTAAAGGACCGGACGCTTGGCGGCCAAAATCATCTCGGCGGCCTTGCGGATCTGCCCGGAATGACCACGAGCAGCCGGGCTGTAGGAGCGCAGCTTGACCTTTTTCGGATAGCTGTACTCGAACTTCTGCGACGGATCGCCCATGTCCTTGGGAATGTCCACGACCACCGGGCCTGGACGGCCGGACTGGGCGAGGTAGAAAGCCTTCTTGATCACTTCGGGGATTTCCGAAGGATGCTTGATGATGAAGCTGTGCTTCACGATTGGACGCGAGATACCGACCATGTCGGTTTCCTGGAAGGCATCGGTACCGACCACGGTGCTGGGCACCTGACCGGAGATGATCACCATCGGAATCGAGTCCATGTAGGCGGTGGCAATGCCGGTGATAGCATTGGTCGCCCCCGGGCCGGAAGTCACCAGCACCACACCGGCCTTGCCGGTAGCGCGGGCGTAGCCGTCGGCCATATGAGTGGCGGCCTGCTCGTGGCGAACCAGGATGTGGGTAACTTCCGGTTCCTTGAACAGGGCATCGTAGATGTGCAGGAGGGCACCGCCCGGGTACCCATAAATGTACTTAACGCCTTCGTCACGCAGCGAGCGGACGACCATTTCAGCGCCGGATAAAAGCTCCACGTTGTTCACCTCTAGAACGCCAGATCACCACCCGACAACGAGTGGTCCTTTGAGTAGGTCTTACTGGTCAGCGGACGAGCGCGACTGTGGTCGCGGATAATGCAGGGGTCTGCCTGACGAGTAGCGGAACGGCCCAATCTTGCGGAGCCTTTCCTTCCCAGCGCGAGGTAACGCGTTGCGGGTGTAACGGGGGTCGGCACGGGTAGCGCCTTTTTCCACTGAGCTGAGGGACGCTTGCGGCGGACCTCACAACAGCAGGAAGGGCCGATTGTTCGGATTAGCTAACGCCAAGTCAAGTTATACGTCACAGTTTCTTGCGCTGCCGGCTTGTGACATGGCGCAGGATGAAGATTCGCGGGTTTTGGTTATAGTAACGGGCAGGTTTTGCTGCCGATAAAAGGAAACGACATGCGTCGCATGATTCTCGCGTGCAGTGTGCTGCTCGCCCTGAGCACCGGTGCCACTGCCGGGCAGATTTACAAGTGGGTGGATGGCCAAGGCAATGTTCACTTTGGCTCGCAGCCGCCGGAGGGACAGGATGCTGCCACGGTGAACCCCAACATCTCACAGCCCAAGCTTGCGGCACCACCTGCAGCGCCTCAGCAAGAATCTGCTGAAAAGGCTCAGGAAGATGCAAATGAGCGAGTACGGAAGGAAGTTGCAGAGCAAGAAGCCGAGCTCAAAAATTTCTGCGACAACGCCCGGTACAACCTCGCACAGTTGCAGAACAATCCGCGCATCCGGATGGAAATTGATGGCGAGCTGCGCCATCTAACGGAAGAGGAGCGCCAGGAAAGAATCAGCACCGGAGAAGCTGCTCTTAAGAAGAACTGCCAATAACCACCGGCACCCACGGAGCGCTCAGCGAGCGCTCCCAATCAATCGATCGAATTCTCCCAGAGCCACCAGCAGCGCTCGCGCCTGAGCCTCACGACCGGGCCAGCTCATCTCCGCCATCTCACGAATACCGGACACCGGCGGCAATGGCCCGTCGGTCTCCAGCACCTGCTTCATGCGCGGCAGGAAAATCCACTGCAGCCAGGCCTCGAAGTCCAACGTATCCACGCAGAACGGCTCCTTGCTGGACAATGCCTCGGCCGAAGGAGTCTCGACCGACCACCACCCCAGCAGACGCAATTCGCGCTCGATCAGCAGAAGCTGATCGGCCAAGGCCGAGAGGCGCGAATCCATCAGAGATTGACCCGTGCCCGCTCACGAGCCTGAGCGGCGCCGGCGGGATCGCCCTGGCGTTCACGAGCCTGACCGATCAGGCCCCACAGGCCTGCCTGCAAAGCTGGGCGGCCATTGGCAAAACTCAGGCCGCGGCGCGCCAGCTGTTCGGCCTGAGCCGCATCCCCCTGGGCCAGGCGCACCTCGGCGAGACGATAGAGCACCTGAGGCTCCCGCGGAGCGATGCGCTGGGCACGCTCCAGGCTTGACGAGGCACCTTCCAGATCACCGCTGCCCTGCTGCTGCTGGGCGCTGGTAAGCAGCGCCAGCACCGGACCATCCAGCTGCTCGTCACCGGCCAGGCTGCCGCCGGCGGGAATGCCGCTAGGCATGCTCGGCGTGCTGGGCTGCTGATAGGCACCCGCGCCGGAGATCGGCCCCGTACTCAGCGGTGCAGAACCGTAGGTGGCCGGTGTGGCACTACTGCCATCCGGATAGGTTTCCAAAGGGGCCGAAGAAACGCCGCCCGGCACCATCACCACCACACCGGAATCCTCCGGCAGGCTCTGGGTCTGTGCCTGTTGCGGCTGGGCACTCGTTGCGCCGCGGCCGGCGAAGGCGCCCTGCTCATCTTCCATCAGCCGCCCAGAAGAGTCCTGCACCGGAATCGAACCCCTGGGCACACTGGCGCAACCGGACAGAACCGCAGACGCCAGCACTACGCAAACCCACCACTTAGCCATGCATTTCCTCACTTCAGCGAATTCAGTTGAGCCAGCCACGCACCCAGTCCATCACGTTGTCTGCCGGAGCCTCCAGCAGGCCGCAAGGCTGACCGGGAGCCGGCTCGCTGCCACGGATATAAGGTATTTCCACCGCATTCGGGCAGCCAGCGGCGGAGCCCTGGCCGCTATAAACGTCCACCCAGGCCGGGGTGACATTGTCCGGCATCGGCATGTCCAGCGGCAGCGGGTCGGCCTTTTTCATGAAACCGGTCCAGACCTGCAGGGCACCGGTGGCGCCGGTCAGCGGCGTCGTGCCGTTGTCGTCGCGCCCCATCCACACCACCGCCAGAAGATCCTGACTGAAGCCGGCGAACCAGCTGTCACGCGAGTCGTTGCTGGTACCGGTCTTGCCAGCCAGATTCAGCGACGCCGGTAGTTGACTGTACACCGAGCGCCCGGTGCCTTCGCGCATGACCCGCTGCATGGCGTTCTGCACCAGGTAGATGGCGCCTGGATCGAAACGCTGCTGGATCTGGAAGGGATAGCGCTTGAGCGGCTCGCCCTCGGCGGCAAGTACGCTGCGAATACCGCGCAACGGCGTATTGAAGCCGCCGTTGGCCAGGGTCTGGTACATGGTGGCCACTTCCATCGGGCTCAGCGCGCCAGCGCCCAGCAGCATCGAAGGATAGGCCGGCCACTCACGCTCGACGCCCAGGCGCTCGAGGGTTTTGAGCACATTCGGCACTCCCAGTTCCAGGCCGAGCTTGGCGGTCGACAGGTTGTAGGAATTGGCCAGGCCCTGATAGAGGTAGATGGAGCCGTGGGCCTTGCCGTCGTAGTTCTTCGGCCGCCAGACCTGGCCGTCCTGGCCCTTGACGGAGAACGGCGTGTCCTCCAGCCAACTGGTCAGGGTGTACTGACTCGGGCGCTCCAGGGCGGTGAGGTACACGGCCGGCTTGATCAGCGAGCCGATCGGGCGATTGGCGTCCAGTACCCGGTTGAAACCGGCGAAGCGCGGCTGGCGGCTGCCGATCAGCGCCTGTATCTCGCCGGTCTCCGGGTTGGTCACCACCATGGCCGCTTCCACTTCGTCCACACCCTTGCGCCCGGACAGGCGCTTGAGGGTCTCCCCCAGCGCCGACTCGGCCTTGAGCTGCAGGATCGGGTCGAAGCTGGTGAAGATGCGCAGGCCTTCTTCGGTCAGGTCTTCCTCACGGTAATCCTCGCGTAGCTGACGCTTGACCAGATCGAGGAAGCCGGGGAAGGAACTGTCGGCCAGGCTACCGCGCTTGGTCACACCCAGCGGCTTCTGCTTGGCCGCCTCGGCCACTTCGGCGGTGACCACGCCCTGCTCCGCCAGCAGATCGAGCACCAGATTGCGGCGCTTGAGCGCCAGCTCCGGATTACGCCGCGGGTTGTATACGGTCGGCCCCTTGACCATGCCGACCAACAGAGCCACCTGCTCCAATTTCAGCTCGCCCAGCGGCTGACTGAAGAAGTACTGGCTGGCCAGACCAAAACCATGCACCGCGCGCTGGCCGTCCTGACCGAGGAACACCTCGTTGAGGTAAGCCTCGAGGATTTCCTTCTTGTCGTAGTGCAGCTCCAGCAGCACCGCCATCATGGCTTCGGTCAGCTTGCGGGTCAGGCTGCGCTCGCTGGTGAGGTAGAAGTTCTTCACCAGCTGCTGTGTGAGGGTACTGCCGCCCTGGCGCAACTGGCCGGCCGAGGCGTTGATCCACACGGCACGGGCGATGCCCTTGGGCGATACGCCAAAGTGGTTGAAGAACTCGCGATCCTCCACCGCCACCAGTGTCTCGACCAGATACGGCGGCACCTGATCCAGCTTGATCAGGATGCGATCCTCATGGTGCGCCGGATACAGGCCACCGATCAGCAGCGGCTCCATGCGCGCCACCGCCAGCTTGGCGCCGCTGCCCTGATTGAGACCGGCCACGTAGTCGCCGGAGAACTTCACCCGCACCCGCTGGGCCGGCTCGTTGCCTTCATAGAACTGGAAGCCGCGGGTATGCAGGTCGACCAGATTGCCATTCACCGCCGCCGCACCCGGGCCGTTGGCGGCTCCTTCACGACGATAGCCGAGGGCATCCAGCTCGGTGAGGAAGTCTTCCTTGCTCAGCTTCTGCCCAACGAACAGCTCCAGCGGCCGCGCGTAGACCTTGGCCGGCACCGTCCAGCGCTTGCCGGAGAATTTCTCCTGCACCACGGCATCCAGGTAAACGGCGAAACCGGCCAGCAGCACCAGGCCAACCAGCGACAGCTTGAACAGCCAGCCCAGCCAGGAACGGCTGCTGGCGCGGCGCTTGGCGCCTTTGCGGGGGGTACGGGAACGAGTCATGGCGCGGCATTATACGCACTTTGCCAGGGGCCGACAGGCGCGCCCCGGCGGTTTGCAGAGCGCCTCACAGCGGCCATAATGCCGCCTCTTATCGATGCCAGAAGCACAAGGAAAGACCGTGAGCCAAGCCCTGATCGCCGCCCTGCAGAACCCGGCCCTCTACCCCCATCCGGTGGAAGGATTCCAGGTCATCGAGACGCACATCTCCTGGGTGCTACTCACTGGTCCCTACGCCTACAAGATCAAGAAGCCGGTCAACTTCGGTTTTCTCGACTTCACCGACCTGAGCAAGCGCCAGCACTTCTGCGGCGAAGAGCTGCGCCTCAACCAGCGCCTGACCGAAGGCCTGTACCTGGACGTGCTGCCGATCACCGGCAGAGAGAACGCCCCCCAACTGGGCGGTGAAGGCACAGCCATCGAATACGTGCTGAAGATGCGCCAGTTCCCCCAGACCCAACTGCTCAGCGCCGTACAGTCGCGCGGCGAGCTGACCCCGGCGCATATCGACGCCCTGGCTCAGCAGATCGCCGAATTCCACGGCCGTACCCCGGCTGTAGCCGTCGACCACCCGCTGTGCGAGCCACAAGCCATCGTCGCGCCGATGCGCCAGAACTTCGTGCAGATCCGCCCGCTGCTGTCCGACGCCGCCGACCTGCGCCAGCTCGAGGCCCTGGAAGGCTGGGTGGAAACCAGCATCGCCCGCCTGGAGCCGCTGTTGGCCCGGCGTGCCGAGGCCGGCGCGATCCGCGAGTGCCATGGCGACATCCACCTGGGCAACGCGACCCTGCTCGATGGCAAGGTCGTGCTGTTCGACTGCATCGAATTCAACGAAGAGTTCCGCCTGATCGACATCGCCCTGGACGCTGCCTTCCTCGCCATGGACTTGGAAGACCGCGGCCTCAAGGCCCTGTCGCGACGCTTCGTCAGCGCCTGGCTGGAGCGCAGCGGCGACTACGACGCCCTGGAGCTGCTCAACCTCTATAAGGCCCACCGCGCTCTGGTGCGGGCCAAGGTCGCGCTGTTCAGCCTGGCTCACCAGAGCGATGCGGTGCAGAAGGCCGCCACCCTGCGCCAGTACCGCAACTACGCCAACCTGGCGGAGAGCTACAGCGCCATTCCCACGCCGTTCCTGGCCATCACCAGCGGCGTCTCCGCCGTCGGCAAGAGCCAGGTGGCGCTGCGTCTGGTCGAAGCCCTGGGCGCCATTCGCCTGCGCTCGGACGTGGAGCGCAAGCGCCTGTTCGGCGAGCAGCCAGATGCCGCCAAGGGCAGCCTGAACGGCGGCATCTACAGCGCCGAAGCCAGCACCGCGACCTATGCTCGACTGCATCAACTGGCGGAAAGCGCACTGCACGCCGGCTTCCCCGTGGTGCTGGACGCTGCCTACCTCAAGCACGACCAGCGCGCCGCCGCCTGGCAGGTCGCCGAGCAGAACGGCGCGCCATTCCTGATCCTCGACTGCCAGGCTCCGCAGGATGTGATCGCCGCCTGGCTGCAGCAGCGCCAGGCCGAGGGCAGCGACCCGTCCGACGCCACCCTGGAAGTGATTCAGGCCCAGCAGGCCAGCCGCGACGCACTGAATGCCGACGAGCAGGCCCACAGCCGCCGCATCGACACCCATCAGGCAGCCAGCCTCGATGGCCTGATCGACAGCATCCGCCAGCGCCTGCCCGGGCTCTGAGCCGCACCATTCGGGGCCTGTCTATACTGCCGACAGGCCCTGAATGGAGGCACCCCATGAGCCAGCCCCGCCAACTGGATAACCCGCTCTACCGCCTGCTGCGTGACGAGAAGGTTGCCGACTTCAACAAGCAGAAACCCAAGGACGGCTCCGTCGACCTGCGCGGCGCCGATCTGCGCGGTCTCGACCTGCGTCTGCTGGACGCCAGCCACATCGATTTCACCGACGCCTACTTCCGTGGTGCCGACCTGCGTGGCCTGGACCTGCGCGAGGCCAATCTGGAAGGCGCCAGCATCGCCCACGCGCAGATCTCCGGCGCCTACTTCCCGGCCCAGCTGTGCGCCGACGAGATTCTCCTGTCCATGCAGTTCGGCACCCGCATGCGCTATCGCCCTCTCTGATTCCGAGGATCCATGAGCGAGATCACCCGCCTGTTCGGTAATCGTGCCGGCGCCTATGCCAGCTTCCGCCCGCAATACCCCGACAGCCTGTTCACCTGGCTGGCCGCCAACAGCCCCGGCCAGGAGCGTGCGCTGGACATCGCCTGCGGCAACGGCCAAGCCAGCCGCCCCCTGCTGAACCACTTCCACCAGGTGCTGGCCTGCGATGGCAGCCCCGAACAGCTGCGCGCCGCCCCCGACCTGCAGGGCATCGACTGCTTCGCCGCGGATGCCAGCGCCCAGCCCCTGGCCGATGCCAGCCTCGACCTGATCGTGGTGGCCCAGGCCCTGCACTGGTTCGCCACGCCGGCATTCTTCGCCGAGACGCGCCGTCTACTCCGGCCGGACGGACTGTTTTGCGCCTGGTGCTACAGCCTGCTGCGCATCGACGCTGCGCTGGACGCGGTGCTCGACGACTTCTACTGGAACACCCTGGGCGGTTACTGGCCCAGCGGCCGCGCCAGCGTGGATGCCGGCTACCGCGATATCCAGCCGCCGTTTGCGCGCATGGAAGTCCCCGCCTTCGCCATCGAGCTGGAGTGGGATCTGCAACAGCTGATGGGTTACCTCGGCACCTGGTCCGCCGTGCAGAAGCTGGAACAGGCCAGCGGCCGCGATCCCCTGCCGGAGCTATTGCCCAAGCTGCGCCAGGCCTGGGGCGACGGGCAGCAAAAGCGTTTTGTGCGTTGGCCGCTACACTTTCTCGCAGGCCTCCCGACCCGGCCTCAATCGTGACAGCGCAGAACGGCAAGGAGGCGCCATGAACGATGAACTGCAACACCTGAAGAACCTGGGCAAGACCTCGGCACAGTGGCTGCATGCAGTGGGCATTCACAGCGCCAACGACCTACGCCGCCTGGGCGCGGTGGATGCCTACCGGGCAGTGCGCGCCCGCGGCTTCCGCGCCTCCAAGGTCCTGCTCTATGCGATCGAGGGCGCCTTGCTCGACGTCCACTGGAACGATCTGCCCCCTGGACTCAAGGCCAGACTCAATGGCCAGCTGGACGAACCTGGGGCAAGCAACAAGAGCTAGCTCACAACCTCCGAGCGGCGGGATTTACCTGTACCACGTCGCCACCTATTGTTGCGGACACCCGCGTGCCTTATCGTCAGCGCAGCCAGTTCAAGGAATTACCGTTATGTACCTACTCGGGGAGCAACCGGCCTACGCCGACCAGCTGATCCAACGCCTGCAGAGCATTCCCACGCAGTTGCTCGACGGGCTGCAGCCCAGCGGTGCCTCCCTGCGCCTGGAACAGGTCGATGACCTGGCGAAGATCCTGCCCGGCAACCAGCTGTACATCATCGAAAACGGCCTGCTGCACGCCCAGGTCGATGAGCGCCCGCTGTTCTACCTGCAGGAAGGCGATCTGGTCGGCCTGCGCCAGGGCATCGACCTACCCAGCTGCCGCTACAGCAGCGAAGAGCAGCTGAGCCTGGTTCCCTATGCGCGCAACGAGGTGTTCAAGCACATCTACGGTAGCGAGCAGCGCCAGGAGCTGTTCATCCAGTACCTGATTGGCCATACCGCCCTGCTCTCCGACGCTCTGGCTCGCCTCAAGCAACCGGAAATTCGCCCGGCCACCGGCTTCCAGCACTTCGCCGCTGGCGAGGAGCTGATCCACCAGGGTGACGACGCCGACCACGTGTTCGTGATCATCGAGGGCCACGCCGAGGCCCATGTGGACGGGCAGAAGGTGGGCGACGTGCAGAAGGACGAGATCTTCGGCGCCATGGCCGTGTTCACCCGCGAGAAGCGCAGCGCCACGGTGATCGCCAGCGAGCCCTGCACCGTGATGGTCATCCCCAAGGACCAGTTCCTCAGCCTGATGCAGAGCAACCCGCGCATCGCGCACAGCCTGATCGAGAGCATGGCGCGGCGTATCGACCTGCTGAACAAGGAAGTCACCCAGCTGCGCACCCAGCTGCAGCCCACGTGAGTCCTGCCCTGACGGATCAGACCCCGGCCCAGGCCGGGGTTTGTTTTTTCGGGCTTTTGCCAACCAGTCGAAAATAATTCTCATCCGAGCGTTGACTGCAAAATGAGAATTGTTATTATTATCGCAACTGGTCGCGAGATCAGCCGATAAGCTCAAGAGACCACGCAGTCGGACTCTTCAGATTATCTCCTCATCAGGCTAATCACGGTTATTGACCCGGCACTTTGCCGGGTCTTTTTTTGCCTGCGATTCGCTCGCGTGCCAGCATGGAGAGGACATCCGTTAGCGGAGCACAACCATGGGCCAGGCCACCGCGCACCACCTGCAGTCCCTGCACCAGCAAGGCTTCGCGCTGCTGCGAGGTGTGCTGGATAGCAGCCAGATTGCCGAACTGCGCACCGCCATCGGCGCATTGCAGCCGCAGCACTGGGACTACACCGGCCTGGTCGATCACTACAAATGCGTGTTCAACCGCGACCCGCTGTGGCTGCCCTATCTGGACCTGCCAGGTGTGATCGAACTGGCGGAGGCGGCACTCGGTGCCGACTGTCATGTGATCGGCCAGACCGCCTGGCGCTGTCATCCCGGTTTCATCGGTGCCGAGCTGCATCTCGACTACCTGGTGATGCAGCTGCCGAGCAGCCTGCTGGACGATCCGTCCTTCGAGCTGCCAATGCAGATCTGCACAGCGCAGCTGTACCTGAGCGATATCGACGAGGACCTGTGCCCGACCCTGATGATCCCCGGCAGCCACCACGCCGGTCGGCCGCCGGCGGAGGGCGAGCAGGATTGGCGTGGCCAAGCCCCCCTACCGGTATTGTGCAACGCCGGCGACGTATTGTTCCTGCGCAGCGAGTTGTGGCACGCCGGCAGTCACAACCGCACCCAGAACCGCAGCCGCTACTTGCTGCAGGTGCATTACGGCCGGCGCATGGTGGCCCAGAAGTTCTCACCTTACCTGCACTGGCGCTTCAATCCGGAAGTGCTGGCCGCCTGTACGCCGCGCCAGCGCAGGCTGCTGGGCGAGCACGAGGAAGCGGAGTACGACTGAGAACCTGTCTACGATCTCTTGACCGTCAGCCATGCTGCGTTGAAACCGAGTCGGGACGCGTAGCCTCGGGCTGCTCATTTACCGCTCGCAACTCCGCGCCCTCACCCAATTCCGCCCTGCCGGGCTCTAGCTCAAAAAGATCGTAAAAAGGCTCTAAGAGCTTACCAGCCCACGCCCAGGCCGATCATGTAGCGGCGCTCATTGGTGTCGCCATGCTCGCTGGCGACCTTGTCCCACTCGGCCTTGAGGCTGAGCGCCGCCCAGCTGTTGAGCTTGTAGCGCACACCGGCCTCGGTATCGATGACGTACTCGACCTCATCGGTGAAGGGTGCGCCCAGTTCGCCCTGGGTATACAACTCGAGATTCTTGCCGTGCAGGTAGCGCTTGTAGTCCCACTCCATGGCGGCGGAGTTGAAGTGCTCGCTTGTGCCGTCGGCAAACACGTAATCATTGCGGTTGAACAGGCCGGCCATGGAGAAGGCGCCCAACTCGTTTTCCCAGAACTGGTAACCGGGGCCGGTACCGATGGTGCGCTGGGTCTCCAGGTCCTCGACACGGTCGTGGCTGTACTTCAGCTGACCCTGCCAGAAGAATTTCTGGGTGAGAAAGCGGTCGAGGTCGTATTCCAGCTCGACCCGATCGGTCTTGCGCTCGTCGTCCTTGGTCTCGTGGTTGTACTCGGCAGCGATGCCATGCCGCCAGGCGCCGTGGCGAGCCTTGGTATCGAGATCGATGTCGTAGTCCTTGATGTCGTTCTCGGCCTGTTTGTAGTCGGCGGAGAAGTCCAGCGAACCGGTCCAGGTAAGGTCCTGCACCAGCGGCTTGGGCGGCAGCATCTGACTGATCGATGCCAGCTCCACCACGCGCGGCGCCGTGCCGTTGATCAGTTCGACCTGGCCCTGCCCGGCCGGCTTGAGCGACTTGGCATGCTCGCCGACGAAATCGTTCTGCTTCACCAGCAGTTCGCGGTCGCTTTCCAGGGTGGCGATCTTCTTCACATCCAGCGTGATGCTGCCGGCGTACTCGGTCTGCAACAGCAGCTTGCCGCTGTCGAACAGCTGAATGGTGCCGGTGAGCTTGTCGCCGTTCTTCAGCCAGACGGTGTCGGCGAGCAGCGAGGAAGGGACGGCGGCGAGCGCCAGACAGAGCAGGGAGCGGGACGGCTTCATGGGCATCGACAACGGGCTGGTCCTGGAAAAAGGCGCGCATTATCCGGATGCACGCCGTCTGAGCAAGCACAGACCGGCGAATGACCGTCTAAGTTCAGCCGAGCCGCTTACCAACCCACCCCGAAACCGATCAGGTAATGCCGGTCCGACACCGTGGTACCCAGCCCGCGCAGCTGGTTCAGCTCGTACAGCAGCGACAGCCGTGCCCAGTCGTTGAGGCGGTAGCGCAGCCCCGCCTCGCCATCGAACACGTAGTCGATCTCGTCGATCTGCGGCACCTGTAACTCGGCGTTGCTGTAGAACTCCAGGCGCGAGCCCCACAGCAGGCGCTTGTAGTCCCACTCCATGGACCAGGTATCGAAGGATAGATCGCCATAGGGCGAGTCCAGCCGCACCCGGTTGACCTGGCCGATCAGGTCGAAACGACCCAGCTCGTTATCCCAGAAGCGATAGCCCGGCCCGGTGCCGAGGATGCGCTGGCGGGTCACGCCTTCGAACTGGTCCTCATGCTGTTCGTAGCCACTGCGCCAGAACCAGTGATCGGTGAGGAAGCGGTCGAGATCGTACTCCAGCTCCCAGTTGTCCTCGGTCTTCTCGCCGTTCTCCGTCTCATGCTCCAGCTCGCCACGCAGCACGTGACGCCAGCGCCCGTGCTCGACGCGGGTGTTGCCCTTGAGCTTCCACTCGTCGGTACGATCCTCGTTGCGCTCCATGTCCAGCTTGGCATCCAGGTTGCCCTCCCAGACCCGATTCTTGAGCAGGGGGCGCGGCGGCACCAGGCGGGTGATGCTGGCCAGCGCCACCGTTTCATTGCGGCCATTGACCACCTGCACCTTGCCCTTGTCGGCCGCCTTGAGCTGGTGTCCGATCTCGCTGTCCAGGCCCTCGCGGCGCAGCATCAGGGGTTTGTCCGAGGCCAGGGTGTCGATATCCTTCCAGTCGATCAGCACGCGGCCGGCATACTTGGTCTTCAGTGCCAGCTTGCCGCCATCAAGCAACAGGATCTCACCACTTAGGCGATCACCGTTGTTCAGCCAAACGGTATCCGCGGCGACAGGCCAAGCCAGGCTCAGCAACAGACAGGACAGCAGGACACGCGACATGGCCAGACCACCGAAGAAGGAACGAAGCGACAAGGCAGAACATGCCCCAGCCCTGGAGCCAACGGCAAGTGCCGAAGGGCGCCGCGCGGCGCTGTATCTGGTGATGGCGCAGATTCCCGAGGGCAAGGTGATCAGCTATGGCGAGCTGGCCGCCCTGTCCGGCCTCGGCCGCGCCGCGCGCTGGGTTGGCCGCACGCTCAGCCAGCTGCCCCAGGACACCCGCCTGCCCTGGCATCGCGTGCTCGCCGCCGGCGGGCGCCTCAGCCTGGCCGCCGGCACACCTTCCGGCGAGGAACAGCGCGCACGTCTGCGTGCCGAGGGCCTGACCATCCGCAACGATCGCGTCGACATGCGCCGCCACGGCTGGCGCCCAATGGAGGCGAACGGTTAGAGTGCGCCCTTTGCCCGAGCCCTCGTCCGAACGCCCATGCCCCGTAGAACCTGGCGCGCCGCCCTCGCCACCTATGCCCATCCGGCCACTCTGGCCCTGCTGTTGCTGGGCTTCGCCGCCGGCCTGCCGTACATGCTGGTGTTCTCCACCCTCTCTGTGTGGCTGCGCGAAGCCGGGGTGACCCACCAAACCATCGGCTATGCCAGCCTCATCGGCCTGGCCTATGCCTTCAAGTGGGTGTGGGCACCGATGCTCGACCAGTGGCGCCTGCCGCTGCTCAGCCGCCTCGGCCGGCGCCGCTCCTGGCTGGTGCTGTCCCAGGGACTTGTGGCCTTCGGCCTGATCGGCATGGCCCTGTGTGATCCGCAGCAGCATCTGTCCTGGCTGATCGGCGTGGCCGTGGTGGTGGCATTCGCCTCCGCCACCCAGGACATCGCGGTGGACGCCTACCGCCTGGAGATCGTCGACGACACCCGCCAGGCCGCCCTGGCCGCCAGCTACATGGCCGGCTACCGCGTCGCTGCCCTGCTGGCCACCGCCGGCGCACTGTATTTCGCCGGCTGGTTCGGCAACCCGGGCGCCGGCTACCAGCACGGCGCCTGGGCCAGTACCTACCTGCTGTTCGCTATGCTGATGCTGCCGGGGGTGATCACCACCCTGTGGATGCGCGAACCGCCGGTGCCACTGCAGACGCAGATGGCCGCGGCGCGCTACGGCCTGTATCGCCAGCTGGCCTCGGTGCTGGTGCTAATCGTGCTGCTGGTGTCGGTGCCGGCGATGTTCACCCAGTTCTTCCGCAGCGACATCTTCCTGCTGTTCAGCGGCGAGATCGGCCTCGGCGAGCTGCTGCGCGAGGACCGAGCCACCCTGCGCTTCCTGCTCTACACCATCCTCACCGCCGTGTGCCTGTCGCGCATGGGCCGTCGCGGCCTGGCGCCGGTGCTGACGCCGGTCAACGACTTCATCCTGCGCTACCGCTGGCAGGCTCTGCTGCTGCTGGGCCTGATCGCCACTTACCGCATGTCCGACACGGTGATGGGGGTGATGGCCAACGTCTTTTACATCGACATGGGCTTCGCCAAGAGCCAGATCGCCAGCGTCAGCAAGCTGTTCGGCCTGATCATGACCCTGCTCGGCGCGGCCCTCGGCGGCCTGCTGATCGTGCGTTTCGGCATCCTGCCGATCCTGCTGCTGGGCGGCGCGGCCTCGGCTGGCACCAACCTGCTGTTCGCCACACTATCCGGCCTCGGTGTGATAACGGATCCGACCAGCTATGGCCAGCAGACGGTCGGTCACCTGTTGCAAGTGCTGGACCCGCACATGCTGATGCTGGTGATCACCATCACCCTCGACAACCTCAGCTCGGGCTTGGCCACAGCGGCCTTCGTCGCCTACCTGTCGAGCCTGACCAACCTGAAGTTCTCCGCCACACAGTACGCCCTGCTGAGCTCCATCATGCTGCTGCTGCCGCGCCTGGTCGGCGGCTATTCGGGCGTGATGGTGGAGAAGGCCGGCTACGCCCAGTTCTTCCTCGCCACCGCGTTGCTCGGCATTCCCACCCTGCTGCTGATCATCCTGCAGTGGCGCCAGCAGGGTAACCGGCCGCTGCCCGCGCCGAGCACGCCAGCGCCGCGCAGCGAACCCTGATCAGGCCGGCATGGTGGCCTTGATGGTGCGCGCCAGCAGCCCCGGCACGGCGATGTCGACGCCGACCTGGCGCAGGCGGTCGCGGATTTCCTCGTTGAACCTGAAGGTCACCGGCCAGTAGTCCGAGTTGGCCGTCCACACCCGCAGCGACAGGGTGATCGCGGTCTCGCCGAGGCCCGCCACCACCACCGCCGGAGCCGGGTCCTTGAGCACGCGCGGATCTTCCGCCATCTCGCGCAGCACCTGCTGGGCCTGCTGCAGGTCGCTGTCGTAGTCGACCTTAACGTCGAACACTATCTGTCGGGTGGCCTGGCGCGAGGTGTTGACGATGGCGCCGTTGGACAGAGCGCCGTTGGGCAGGATCACCGTCCGGTTGTCACCGGTGCGCAGCACGGTATGAAAGATCTGGATGCTGTCCACGGTGCCGGACTGGCCCTGGGCCTCGATCCAGTCACCGATGCGGAACGGACGGAACAGCAGGATCAGCACACCACCGGCGAAATTGGCCAGGCTGCCCTGCAGGGCCAGGCCGATGGCCAGGCCGGCGGCACCGATGGCGGCGATGAAGGAGGCGGTGGAGATGCCGATCATGGTCGCCACGCTGACCATCAGCAGCACCTTGAGCAGGATATTGGCCAAGCTGCCGATGAAGCCGGTCAGCGCCCGGTCCACCTTGCGTCCTACCATCAGCAACTGCAGGCGCCCGGTCACGCGGTTGATCAGCCACCAGCCGAGCAGCAGGGTGACCAGCGCGAGGGTCAGCTTGCCGCTGTATTCCAATACCACCGGCAGCCAGGCCTGGGACATCCGCACCAGTTCGTCGTAGGTGAATTGCATGAGCGCACTCCTCTTCGGACGGCAGAAACGACACCGCCATGGCTGGCCATGGCGGTGAGGGGTGTACTGCGTAGGATGCGCGCGCGGCGCCGGAGGTTCCCGGCAGATCAGTCGCGGAAGTTGTTGTACTGCAGCGGCATGCCGAACTCCTTGGCGCGCAGGGCGGCAATCGCCTCCTGCAGGTCGTCGCGCTTCTTGCCGGTGATGCGCACCTGCTCGCCCTGGATGGCGGCCTGCACCTTGAGCTTACTGTCCTTGATGTGGGCGACGATCTTCTTCGCCAGCTCCTTGTCGATGCCTTCGCGGAAGGTCACCTCCTGCTTCATCACCTTGCCGGATGCATAGGCGTCCTTGGCTTCCATGCACTGGCAATCGATCTTGCGCTTGATCAGGCTGGCGCGCACGATGTCGAGGACCTGCTCGAGCATGAACTCGGCCTCGGCGGTCAGGGTGATGGTCTTGTCCTTGCTCTCGATGCTGCACTTGCCGCGCAGATCGAAGCGGCGGTCGAGTTCCTTGACGGCGTTGTCCACCGCGTTGGTGAGTTCGTGCTTGTCCAGTTCCGACACCACGTCGAACGAAGGCATGGGCTTGCTCCTGATGGACGGCGCGATCCCCCTCACGGACTGAGCGCGCCTGACTTGACGATAAAATTGGCGCGCCCATTATAACCAGTCTGATCCACGCCGCTCAGCCAACCTGCGGCGGCCACCCTTTTCTGCCAGTGAGCCCCTCAATGCCCAACCCCCATCTCAGCATCCTGGTGGTGGACGACGCCAAGTTCTCCAGCGCCATGATCGGCCGTGCCCTGAGCCAGGCCGGTTACCAGGATGTGCGCTTCGCCAACAGTGCCGCGGAAGCCCTGCGCCTGCTGGAAAAACGTCCCGCCAGCGTGCTGCTGGCCGACTGGCTGATGCCGGAGATGGACGGCCTCGAGCTGACCGGGCGGGTGCGCCAGCTGGACGAGACCGCCGAGCACTACACCTACGTCATCCTGCTCACCGGCAAGGAAGGCGAGAACGTGCTGGTGGAAGCCTTCGACCGAGGCGTCGACGACTTCATCAGCAAGGCGGCGATGAACGAACAGCTGGTGCCGCGCGTGTATGCTGCCGACCGCCTGTGCAACACCCTGCAGCGCCTGCTCAACGAAAACCGCATGCTGACCCAGAACATCTCCAGCCTGGAGCAGCGCAACCTGGTCGACTCGCTGACCGGCTTGGGCAACCCGCGCTACTTGCAGCAGAAGCTCAACGACTGCCTGCGCCAGGTCGAATCCCGTGGTGGTGCGCTGTGCTACCTGCTGATCGGCCTGCAGGAAGGTGAAGCCCTGCGCCGCCAGTACGGCAACGGCTTCTGGAACGAAGTGCTGCACGGCGTGGCGCGGCGCCTGCAGCAGCTGGTGCGTCCGCTGGACGTGCTGACCCGGGTGGATGACACCCACTTCGGCATGATCGCCATGCTCGACGACCTGCACGAATGTTCGCCGAGCAGCTTTAAACGCCTGCACGAAGGCCTCAACCTCAAGGCGTTCAAGACCAGCGAAGGCTTCATCAGCCTCAAGGCCGGCATCTCCCTGGTCGGCCTGGACGCCAAGTCTCTGCCCGTCGAGCCGCACTACCTGTTCGCCGAAGCCAGCCGCGTGCTGCCGGAGTCCTACGCCAGCGGCCGGGTCAGCGCACTGCGTCTGCCGCTGCCACAGTGAGCTGGCACGTACTCGGAGCCGGTAGCCTGGGCGGCCTGTGGGCCGCTCGCCTGGCCCGTGCCGGGGTGCCGGTGAAACTGATCCTGCGTGACCAGACCAGCCTGACACGCTACCGCGCCGCCGGCGGCCTGACCCTGGTGGAAGATGGCCAGGCCAACCTGCACCCCATCGCTGCCGAAACGCCGAGCCATGGCGCGCCGATCCGCCGCCTGCTGGTGGCCTGCAAGGCCTACGACGCCGACGAGGCCACCGCCGCCCTGGCGCCACGCCTGGCACCGGGCGCCGAGATCATCCTGCTGCAGAACGGCCTGGGCAGTCAGGAGGCGGTTACCGCACGCCTGCCGCGAGCGCGCTGCGTGTTCGCTTCCAGCACCGAAGGCGCGTTCCGCGAGGGCGATTTTCGCGTGGTCTACGCCGGCCGTGGCCATACCTGGCTCGGCGTGCAGGGCGAGCGACGTACCCCGGAATGGCTGGACGACCTGCAGGCCGCCGATATTCCCCATCAGTGGACCCACGACATCCTCGCCAAGCTGTGGCGCAAGCTGGCGCTGAACTGCGCGATCAACCCACTGACCGTGCTGCACGATTGCCGCAACGGCGACCTGCGTGACTGGCCGCAGGAAGTGGCCGGACTATGCGCGGAGCTGGCCGAGCTGCTGCGCCAGGCCGGCCAGCCAGAGGCCGCCGAGGACCTACACGCCGAGGTACTGCGGGTGATCGACGGCACCGCAGCCAACTACTCCTCGATGTACCAGGACGTGGCCCAGGGCCGGCGCACCGAGATCGCCTATCTGCTCGGCCACGCCTGCGCCCAGGCCGAGCGCTTGCAGCTGAGGCTGCCGCGCCTGGACGATCTGCAGCAACGCCTGCGCGAACACCTCACCGCCCGCGGATTGCCCGTGACCTGAACGAGCGTTACCCTGCCCCTCCAGCCTCAATGGAAGCCGCGCCCTTGACCCGTCTGCGCCAGCGCCTCGACAACCTGCCGGTCGGCCGCAAGCTGCTCTTCGCGCTGTTGATTCTGCTGGCCGCGGTCATGCTGGTGGCCAACCTGGCCTTCATCAGCGCGGCCTACTGGATCTCCCAGGAAAGCGTCGCGCCCCAGGCCCTGCAAACCATCGGCAAACTGATCGCCACCCCCGAGCTGAGCCGGCACGCCCTGGCCACGCCGCAAGCCGCGCAGAAGCTGCTGGAGCGCCTGGAGAACTACACCCCGCTACGCGCAGCCGCCCTGTACAACGGCACCGGCGTGCGCCTGGCCGAGCTGCAGTTGGGCGCCGCGCTGCAGCTGCCATCGCGCAGCGACGAACTGGAACACTGGCGCCTGCGCGAATTCCGCTCCACTCAGGTGATTCCCCTGCCGCAGGCGGGCCAGCCGCCCGGCTACCTGCTGCTGGTGGCGTCCAGCGAACTGCCCGGCGCCTTCTACACCGGCACCCTGACCGCCAGCCTGGCGATCCTCGCCATCAGCGTGGTGCTCTGGGCCCTGATCGCCCGCCAGGTGCGGCGGCTGATCACCCGGCCGATCCGGCGCCTGGAGGAGCTGTCGCGCCAGGTCACCCGCGAGGAGAACTACTCGCTGCGCGCCGCCCGCGGCAACCGCGACGAGATCGGCAGCCTGGCCGATGCCTTCAACACCATGCTCGGCCGCATCGAGGCCCGCGAGCAGCAGCTCAAGCGCGCCCGCGACGACGCCGAGAGCGCCTTCAGCCAGGCCCAGAGCCTGGCCGAGGAGACCCGCCACTCCAACCGCAAGCTGGAGCTGGAAGTGCAGGTACGCAGCAAGATCGAGAAGAAGCTCACTGGCTTCCAGAACTACCTGAACAACATCATCGACTCCATGCCCTCGGCGCTGATCGCCCTCGACGACCAGCTCTACGTCACCCAGTGGAACCAGGAAGCCAGCGCCCTCTCCGGCACGCCGCTGGACGAGGCGCTGAACCAGCCGGTGTTCCTCGCCTTCCCGCCGCTCAAGCCGTTCCTCGCCCAGCTCAAGCGCACCGCCGAGCAGCACAAGGTGGAGAAGATCGAGCGCGTCACCTGGCGCAAGGACGAGGACGCCCACCACTACGCCCTGACCTTCTACCCGTTGATGGGGGCCGGCGGGCGTGGCGTGGTGATCCGGATCGACGACATCACCCAGCGCCTGTCGCTGGAGGAGATGATGGTGCAGTCGGAGAAGATGCTCTCCGTGGGTGGCCTTGCCGCCGGCATGGCCCACGAGATCAACAACCCGCTGGGCGCCATCCTGCACAACGTGCAGAACATCCGCCGACGCCTGTCGCCGGAACTGGCGAAAAACCAGGACCTGGCCGTGGAGGTGGGCATCGCCCTGGACGACGTCACCGCCTACCTGGACGCCCGTGAGATTCCCCAGCTGCTCGACGGCATCGCCCAGGCAGGCTCGCGGGCGGCCAAGATCGTCAGCCATATGCTCGCCTTCAGCCGCCGCAGCAACCGCCAGCTGGCGCCCTGTCAGCTGCCGGTGCTGATCGACCAGGCACTGGAGATCGCTGGCAACGACTTCGACCTGACCGAGAGCTTCGACTTCCGCGGCATCGCCATCGAGCGCGACTTCGACCCCAACCTGGGCCCGGTCCCGGCCACCGCCAACGAGATGGAGCAGGTGCTGCTCAATCTGCTGAAGAACGCCGCCCAGGCTATCCACCTGCGCGACGACGAGGACGAGCCGGGGCGTATCGTCTTGCGCACCCGCTGCAACCCGCCGTGGGCGGAAATCCAGGTGGAAGACAACGGCATCGGCATGCCCGAGCTGGTGCGCAAGCGCATCTTCGAGCCGTTCTTCACCACCAAGGAAGTCGGCCAGGGTACCGGCCTCGGCCTGTCCGTGTCCTATTTCATCGTCACCAACAACCACAAGGGGCAGCTGGAAGTGCAGTCCACCCAGGGCCAGGGCACCTGCTTCACCCTGCGCCTGCCGCTGGTCGCCCCGGCCGAGAACACGAGCATCTGATGGGCCATCGACTGAGCAAGATCTACACGAAGACCGGCGACAAGGGAGAGACCGGCCTGGCCGATGGCCGCCGCGTGGCCAAGGACCATCCGCGGGTGGAGGCCATGGGCGAGCTGGATACGCTGAACAGCCAGCTCGGCCTGCTGCTGGCGGAGCTGAACGAAGAGGCCGCCAGATACCCCGGACTGGGAGAGATCAGCGCGGTCCTGGCGCCTTGCCAGCACCGTTTGTTCGACTTCGGCGGCGAGTTGGCGATGCCGGACTACCAGGCCCTGCAGGAAAACGAGGTGGCACGCCTGGAGGCAGCCATCGACCACTGGAACGAGGAACTCGGTCCGCTGCAGAACTTCATCCTGCCGGGCGGCTCGCGCCTGGTGGCCCAGGCCCATGTCTGCCGCAGCCTGGCCCGCGGTGCCGAGCGGCGCTGCCAGCAGCTCAACGCCGAAGAGCCGCTACGCCCGGTGGGCATGGCCTACGTCAACCGCCTGTCCGACCTGCTGTTCGTCGCCGCCCGGCTGATCGCCCGCCGCCAGGGCATCGACGAGGTGCTGTGGCAGGCGGCGGAGAAACCTCTCGCGCCGTAGGAGCGAGCTCTGCTCGCGAAGCTTTTGTGGTGACCGGTTCGCGAGCAGAGCTCGCTCCTACAGCCAGACAGCATCCCATAGCGGATAATCGCCCAAGCGATCGACTAGACCAGCGCGAAGAGGATTGGCGACAACGTAGCGGGCGGCCGTCAACACATCCTCATCCTGGCGCAGAGCATGGTCGTGAAAGCCCTTCTGCCAGATAGCGCCTTCGGTTCCCGCCAGTTGGTTGATACGTTTCGCGCTGCGCGATTTGACCTGCTGCATGGCTTGCTCAAGCGGTGCTCCACCCAACTCAATCAGCCAATGCAAATGATCGGGCATCACCACCCAGCAAAGGGAGCGCAGCAGTCCCTGCTCTTCAGCTAGACGCATCTCCTGAATCAACACGCGCCCTAGAGCAAAGTCGGCAAACAACGGGATTCGACCAACCGTAACGGCCGTCAGCAGATAGAGATGCCCAACTTCGGAGTGTATGGCTCGACGCAGACGACTAGCGTGATAGAGCGGCATCCATGCCTCCCTCAACGATCGTAGGAGCGAGCTCTGCTCGCGAACTGCCCCGTCTAAAAGCTTCGCGAGCAGAGCTCACTCCTACAATCTAGGTCTGTGGCCAGAACGCCCGGATACCGGCTACGCCCTGGGCTCCAGCCTGCCAGGCGCTTTCGCGCTCCTGCGGACCAACACCACCGAGCAGGAAGGCCGGCAGGTTACTGCCGCGCAGCAGCTCGGCGGCGGCAGCCCAGCCCAGCGGCGTGGCCTCGGGATGCGTCTGGGTGGCCTGCACCGGCGACAGGGTGACGAAGTCCACCCCCATGCGCGCAGCCAACGCCAGCTCCTCGGCGCTGTGGCAGGAAGCGGCCAGCCAGCGCTGACCGGGGAACGGCCGCCCATTGGGCGCGTACTTGCGCAGCTGCTCGGCGGTCAGGTGCCAGCCGGCGGCGGGGAAGTCACCCAGCCACTCCAGCGGGCCCTTGAGCATCAGCTGCGCCTTGCCGGCGCACAGGCCCTGGATGTCCACCGCCAGGTCGCGGTACTGCGGGTCGAACATGTTCGGCGCGCGCAGCTGGATCAGCCTGGCGCCGCTGGCCAGGGCGGCGCGTACGCCGCGCAGCAGCTCCGGCGGCTCCAGGCCTTCCGGGGTGATCAGGTAGGTATCGGGCAGGCGCGCCGCCGCCACTATGGGCTGGTTGGCGGCGGGAAACTCGTAGTCGAGCAGCTCGCGCTCGGTGGCCCAGGCCAGCGCCTGACCCTCGGCGCCATGGGGCTCGCCGCTGAAGGCAGAGACTTCCCAGACATCCAGCAGCACCTGCTTGTCCGGGTAGTCGTGATGCACCTGGATCAGCGGGCGGGCGGCGCCGACGCGGATGCCCAGCTCCTCCTCCAGCTCGCGGGCCAGAGCCAGCTCCACCGCCTCGCCCTCCTCCACCTTGCCGCCTGGAAACTCCCACAGGCCGCCCTGGTGCTTGTCCTGCGGGCGCTTGGCGAGCAGCACCCGGCCATCGGCGCCACGGATCACCGCGGCGGCCACATGAATCCGTTTCAAGCCCGGGTCTCCTGCAGCGCCGCCTGGTACCAGCGCTGGAATGCCGGCCACTGGTAGACGGCGTCGACGTAGGCGGCAGCCTCGGCCGGCAGCGCCACGCGATAACTGCGCAGACGCGCCGCCACCGGGGCGAAGAAGGCATCGGCGATGCTGGCGTGGCCGAACAGGAACGGACCGTCCTGGCCGAAGCGCTGGCGGCAGTCCGCCCACAGGCGGCACACGCGGTCGATGTCGGCCTGGACCTCGGCGGGAATCTCGGCCAGGGCCTGGTCGCGCGCCAGGTCCATGGACATGTGGCTGCGCAGAGCCATGAAGCCGCTGTGCATCTCGGCGCATACGCTGCGCGCCAGGGCACGGGCGTACTGGCCGCGCGGCCACAGGTGCGCCTCGGGGAAGCGTTCGGCGAGGTATTCGGCGATGGCCAGCGAATCCCACACCGGACCTTCCTCGGTGTGCAGCACCGGCACCTTGCCGGTCGGTGCGTGGGCCAGTAGCTGACTGCGGCTGTCCGGCAGGTACAGATGCACGAGGATCTCCTCGTAGGGCACGCCGGTCAGGTCCATGGCCAGGGCCGCGCGCAGCGACCAGGAGGAATAGTTCTTGTCGCCGATCACCAGCTTGAGGGACATGTTCGCTCTCCTAGAAAGGTTGTAGGCGGAGCGTACGCGGCTCGGGCGGCCGCGGACAATTCCGCTTGCGCATGCCCCTATGAGCACGGGGAATGGCAGAACAGAGCGGGCCGGGGCAGAACGCCCCGGTCCTGAGGCGTATCAGGTGCGGTATTCGGCGTTGATCTTCACGTACTCGTGGGACAGATCGGTGGTCCAGATGGTTTCGCTGCAATCGCCGCGCCCCAGCTCGATGCGGATGCCGATCTCCTCGCGGGCCATGACCGCCGCGCCTTGGTCCTCGGTATAGGTGGAAGCACGACCGCCCTTGCTGGCGATGCATACCTCACCGAGGAAGACATCGATCAGGCTCACGTCCAGGTTCGGCACGCCGGCGTAGCCGACGGCGGCGAGGATGCGCCCCCAGTTGGGATCGGAAGCGAACAGCGCGGTCTTGATCAGCGGCGAGTGGGCCACGGCGTAGGCCACATCCAGGCACTCCTGGTGATTACCGCCGCCGTTGACCTGCACGGTGACGAACTTGGTCGCACCTTCACCGTCACGGACGATGGCCTGAGCCACTTCCATGAACACTTCCAGTACCGCCTGCTTGAGCTTGGCGAACAGCTCGCCGGAAGCCGCGGTGATTTCCGGCAGTTTGGCTTGGCCGGTGGCGATCAGCATGCAGCAGTCGTTGGTCGAGGTGTCGCCGTCGATGGTGATGCGGTTGAACGACTTATTGGCAGCATCGCGCACCAGGGCCTGCAGCACATCGCCAGCGACCTTGGCGTCGGTGGCGATGTAGCCGAGCATGGTGGCCATGTTCGGCCGGATCATGCCGGCGCCCTTGCTGATACCGGTCACGGTGACGGTCACGCCATCGTGCTGGAACTGGCGGCTGGCTCCCTTGGGCAGGGTATCGGTGGTCATGATGCCGATGGCGGCCTCGGCCCAGTGATCCTCGTGCAGATCATCCAGGGCGGCCTGCAGTGCGCCCTCGATCTTGGCAACCGGCAGCGGCTCGCCGATCACACCGGTGGAGAACGGCAGCACCGCTTCCTCGGCGACACCGGTCAGTGCGGCGAGCGCAGCGCAGGTGCGGCGGGCGTTGGTCAGGCCGTCCGGGCCGGTGCCGGCGTTGGCGTTGCCGGTGTTGGTCAGCAGGTAGCGCACATCGCCGGCCATGCGCTCACGGGTGACGATCACCGGGGCGGCGCAGAAGGCGTTGGTGGTGGTCACACCGGCCACCCGCGAGCCTTCGGCGCAGCGCATCACCACCACGTCCTTGCGGCCAGGGCGCTTGATGCCGGCCGAGGAAATGCCGAGTTCGAATCCGGGAACCGGGTGCAGTGTGGGCAGGGGACCGAGACCAACGGCCATAGGAGCGCTCCTTACTTGGACAGTGACACAGAAATTGGAAAAACGCCGCGAGCGGCTGAGCCGGTCGCGGCGTTTCTGGTATAGCAGGCCTGGTGCGGTTTAGCCGACCTGACCGTGGCAGTGCTTGTACTTCTTGCCGGAACCGCAGGGGCAAGGCTCATTACGACCGATCTTCGGATCGCTACGCACCGGCGTGGCAACCGCCAGCTCGCCTTCGGCTTCCTCGCCCTCGGCAGCCGGCATGGCCGATGCCTCGGCATGCTGGAACTGCATGCGTTCGGCCATGGCCTCGGCCTCGCGGCGCAGACGGGCCTCTTCCTCGACCGGGTCTTCGCGGCGGACCTGGACGTGGGAGAGCACGCGGATGGTGTCGCGCTTGATCGAGTCGAGCAGGTCCTGGAACAGGGTGAAGGACTCGCGCTTGTATTCCTGCTTGGGGTTCTTCTGCGCATAGCCGCGCAGGTGGATGCCGTGACGCAGGTGGTCCATGGTGGCCAGGTGGTCCTTCCACAGATCGTCCAGCACGCGCAGCAGCATCTGCTTCTCGAAGGTGCGCAGGGCCTCGGCGCCAGCCAGCTCTTCCTTCTCGGCGTAGGCGGCGAGCAGCTCGGCGAGGATCTTCTCGCGCAGGGTTTCCTCGTACAGCTTCTCGTCGTCATCCAGCCACTGCTGGATCGGCAGACGCACTCCGAAATCGCTGTACAGCGCCATTTCCAAGCCGCTGATATCCCACTGTTCGGGCAGCGACTGCGGCGGAATGTGGCTGTTGATGGTGGCCGCCAGCACTTCCTCGCGGAATTCGATGATGGTCTCGCCGATGTTGTCGGCGGCCAGCAGGCTGTTGCGCATGTGGTAAATCACCTTGCGCTGCTCGTTGGCCACGTCGTCATACTCGAGCAGTTGCTTGCGCATGTCGAAGTTGCGGCCTTCGACCTTGCGCTGGGCCTTCTCGATGGCATTGGTGACCATGCTATGTTCGATGGCCTCGCCGGACTGCATGCCCAGGGCCTTCATGAAGTTCTTCACCCGATCGGAGGCGAAGATGCGCATCAGGCTGTCTTCCAGCGACAGGTAGAAGCGGCTGGAGCCCGGGTCACCCTGGCGGCCAGCACGGCCACGCAGCTGGTTGTCGATACGGCGGGACTCGTGACGCTCGGAGGCGATCACGTGCAGGCCGCCGGCCTCGATCACCTGCTGGTGACGCTTCTGCCAGTCGGCCTTGATCTGCGCGACCTGCTCGTCGCTCGGCGCTTCCAGGGCAGCCACTTCGGCTTCCCAGTTGCCGCCGAGGAGGATGTCGGTACCACGACCGGCCATGTTGGTGGCCAGGGTCACGGCGCCCGGACGACCGGCCTGGGCGATGATCTCGGCTTCCTTCTCGTGGTACTTGGCGTTGAGCACCTTGTGCTCGATGCCGGCCTGCTCGAGCAGCTTGGAGACGTACTCGGAGGTCTCGATCGAGGCGGTACCGACCAGGATCGGGCGGCCCTGGGCCTGGCACTCGCGGATATCGGTGATGATCGCCTGGTACTTCTCTTCCTGGGTCAGGTAGACCAGGTCGTTGTAGTCCTTGCGCGCCACCGGACGGTGGGTGGGGATGACCACCACATCGAGGCCGTAGATCTGACGGAACTCGAAGGCCTCGGTGTCGGCGGTGCCGGTCATGCCGGAGAGCTTCTTGTACAGGCGGAAGTAGTTCTGGAAGGTGGTCGAGGCCAGGGTCTGGCTTTCGGCCTGGATGTTCACACCCTCTTTAGCCTCGATGGCCTGGTGCAGGCCCTCGGACAGGCGACGGCCCTGCATGGTACGTCCGGTGTGCTCGTCGATCAGGATGACCTGGCCGTTCTGCACGATGTATTCGACGTTGCGGTGGAACAGCTTGTGCGCGCGCAGGCCGGCGTAGACGTGGGTCAGCAGGCTGAGGTTGTGTGCGGCATAGAGGCTCTCGCCCTCGGCCAGCAGGCCGGCGGCGCCGAGCATTTCCTCGACGTACTGGTGGCCGGCCTCGTTGAGCTCGACCTGGCGGGTCTTCTCGTCGACCTTGTAGTGGCCTTCCTGGGTGACCACGCCTTCCTCTTCCTCGATGTGCTGCTTGAGGCGCGGGATCAGCTGGTTGATCTGCATGTACAGCTTGGAGCTGTCTTCGGCCTGGCCGGAGATGATCAGCGGGGTACGGGCTTCGTCGATGAGGATGGAGTCCACTTCGTCGATCACGGCGAAGTTGAGTTCGCGCTGGAATTTCTCTTCCAGGGCGAAGGCCATGTTATCGCGCAGGTAGTCGAAACCGAACTCGTTGTTGGTGCCGTAGGTGATGTCGGCGGCGTAGGCGGCACGCTTCTCTTCTGGCGGCATGAAGGGAATCACCACGCCGACGGATAGGCCGAGGAACTCATACAGCGGGCGCATCCAGTTGGCGTCGCGGCGGGCCAGGTAGTCGTTCACCGTGACCACGTGCACGCCCTTGCCGGATAGGGCGTTGAGATACACCGCCAGGGTGCCCACCAGGGTCTTGCCCTCGCCGGTGCGCATCTCGGCGATCTTGCCTTCGTGCAGGGTCATGCCACCGATCAGCTGCACGTCGAAGTGACGCATGCCCATCACCCGCTTGCCGGCCTCACGGGCCACGGCGAAGGCTTCGGGGAGAATCTGGTCGAGGCTCTCGCCCTTGGCCACACGCGCCTTGAACTCTTCGGTCTTGGCCTTCAGCTGTTCATCGGAGAGCGCCAGCATCTGCTCTTCCAACGCGTTGATCGCGGTCACTGTCTTGAGCATGCGTTTGACTTCACGCTCGTTCTTGCTTCCAAAGAGTTTCTTCAACAGTGGCGCAAACATATCGGCAGATTCTTCCACTCTGGGGGATGGGGGGCGACGCAGAAGGCCAGCCCGGCAGCCAGCTCGGCTGCATGCAAAGGGGGCATTCTACTCGGAAACGTTGGCGAGAAAAGGGCGAACTCCCGCGAGCCTGCCGGATACGCCAAGCATGCCCGCCGGCATGCGCTGCACCTTATATGGGGACGGTGACCGACAGCTGCAAGGGCCTTTGCTAACATGGGCGCAACTGCCCACGAATCCACCGCCATGAGCCTCCGTCCGCCACCCGCCAAGACCGCCAACGCTCTGCTGCGCGAGCACAAACCGCTGCGCGCGCTGCTCAGTGCCGCCCAGCGCCTGGGCAAGCTGCAAGCGCTGGTCGAGGCGCAACTGGAGCCGGCCGCGCGCGAACATTGCCAGGTGGCCAGCTGGCACGACGGCTGTCTGTTGCTGCTGACCAGCAACGGTCACTGGGCCACTCGCCTGCACTATCAGCAGCGCCGCCTGCAACGCCTGTTGCAGGTACTGCCGGAGTTCGCCGGATTGCAGAAGATCCAGGTCAAGGTGCGTCCACCGAACACCCACGCCACCTATCAGGCGAACAAGACCGAGCTGTCCGAGGCAGCCGCCGATAGCCTGTGCAGCGCCGCCGAAGGCATCGGCGATCCTAAGCTGCGCGCCGCCCTGGAGCGCCTTGCACGCAACGCCAAGCGCGACTGAGTTCTCGATGTAGGCAGGAGCCAGAAAAAAACAGGCCACCCGAGGGTGGCCTGAATACAACAGAAGGGAGGGGTATTGCTTACACGGCCGCAACCGGGCGCATGTAGGAGATCGGCGCGGTGCTGGCGTCGTCGAAGATCACCACTTCCCAAGCATCTTGCTGCTCGATCAGGGTGCGCAGCAGACGATTGTTCAGCGCGTGTCCGGACTTGAAGCCCTTGAACTCGCCGATCAGGCTGTTGCCCAGCAGGTAGAGGTCGCCGATGGCGTCGAGGATCTTGTGCTTGACGAACTCGTCCTCGTAACGGAGGCCATCTTCGTTGAGCACGCGGAACTCATCGACCACGATGGCGTTTTCCACGCTGCCGCCGAGTGCCAGGTTCTGCGAACGCAGGAACTCGATGTCGCGCATGAACCCGAAGGTACGGGCGCGGCTCACTTCCTTGACGAAGGAAGTGCTGGAGAAGTCGACGCTGGCGGTCTGGGTGCGACCACGGAACACCGGGTGATCGAAATCGATCTCGAAGCTCACCTTGAAGCCGTCGAAGGGCAGGAAGGTGGCGCGCTTGTCGCCCTCCTCCACTGTCACTTCGCGCAGCACACGGATGAATTTCTTCGGTGCTTCCTGCTCTTCCAGGCCAGCAGACTGAATCAGGAATACAAAGGGACCGGCACTGCCGTCCATGATCGGGACTTCTGACGCCGACAGCTCGACGTAGGCGTTGTCGATGCCCAGGCCTGCCATGGCCGAAAGCAAGTGCTCGACGGTGTCCACCTTGACCTCACCATTGACCAGAGTGGTCGACATGGTGGTCTCACCGACATTCTCGGCGCGGGCGGGGATTTCCACGACCGGATCCAGATCGGTGCGACGGAACACGATACCGGTATCCACCGGGGCCGGCTTGAGGGTCAGGTAAACCTTCTCCCCCGAGTGCAGGCCAACGCCGGTGGCTCGGATGATGTTCTTCAGGGTGCGTTGTCTGATCATGGTTTTGGCTGCGCTTGTTGCGAACTGTTTTCAACAATGGGCGGCGATGATAGCAGAACCGCCCTTTGCTGAACACCAATCACCGATATACTCCTGATAGACAGCATCAATCAGCCTGACGACGCAGGAAGGCAGGGATGTCCAGATAGTCCAGGTCGTCCTGAGTGTTCAGCTTGGCCGCGGCGGCACTGCCGGCGAGGCTTTGGCGCTGAACGGTCGGGCGCTCGTAGTCCTTGTAGTTGACGGCCGGTTGCTCGGCAGCGCGAGGAGCGGCGCTGATGGTGGCAGCCGGAACAGCAACGGCGGCAGCCGCGATGGTGTTGTCGACCACCTTGACCGGCTTCTCGATGCGCGCGCCCAGGCCGGTGGCGACCACGGTCACGTGCAGCTCGTCGCGCATGTCAGGATCGATTACCGCGCCGACCTTGACGGTGGCGTGCTCGGAGGCGAAGGCCTCGATGATCTCGCCGACCGCGGCGTACTCGCCCAGGGACAGATCCAGACCGGCGGTGATGTTCACCAGGATGCCGCGCGCGCCCTGCAGATTGACGTCTTCCAGCAGCGGGTTGCGGATGGCGGCCTCGGTGGCCTCGCGAGCACGGTTCGGACCGCTGGCGCAGCCGGTGCCCATCATGGCCATGCCCATTTCGCCCATCACGGTCTTCACGTCGGCGAAGTCGACGTTCATCAGGCCCGGACGCTGCATGATGTCGGAGATGCCGCGCACGGCGCCGGACAGCACGTCGTCAGCCTTGGCGAAGGCGGACAGCAGGCTGGCGTCCTTGCCGAGGATGGTCAGCAGCTTCTCGTTGGGAATGGTGATCAGCGAGTCGACCACATCGGACAGTGCACGAATGCCCTCGTCGGCGACCTGCATGCGCTTGCGGCCTTCGAACGGGAACGGACGGGTCACCACAGCGACGGTGAGGATGCCCATCTCTTTCGCCACTTCGGCGATGATCGGCGCCGCACCGGTACCGGTACCGCCGCCCATGCCGGTGGTGATAAAGACCATGTCGGCGCCGCTCAGCACTTCGGCGATGCGCTCACGGTCTTCCATGGCGGCCTGACGGCCGATCTCGGGGTTGGTGCCGGCACCCAGGCCCTTGGTCACGCCCGGGCCGAGTTGCAGCACGGTGCGCGCGCCGATGTTCTTCAGCGCCTGGGCATCGGTGTTGGCGCAGATGAATTCCACGCCTTCGATGTTGTTCTTGATCATGTGGTTGACAGCGTTACCGCCGCCGCCGCCCACGCCGATGACTTTGATAACTGCGCTTTGTGGAGCGTTATCTACTAGTTCGAACATTTCCCCTCTCCTTCTTTTTAGTTATCGCCTACAGCTACCGCGGGTTTCACATCAGAAATTGCCCTGGACCCAGCGTTTCAGCCGTTCCAGTACCGGTGTTTTGGGCTCATCGCCATACTGAATCCCAGGCGCGTGGAAGCCGTCGGACTGTTTCCGCAGCCCGTACATCAGCAGGCCCACGCCTGTGGAATAAATTGGATTACGCACGACGTCGGTCAGTCCCTTGACGCTGTGGGGTACGCCCAAACGCACCGGCATGTGAAAGATCTCTTCGGCCAGTTCGACGGCGCCTTCCATCTTGGCGGTGCCGCCGGTGAGGACGATCCCGGCAGGGATCATGTCCTCGTAGCCGCTGCGCCGCAGCTCGGCCTGAATGAGAGTGAAGAGCTCGTCGTAACGGGGCTCGACAACCTCGGCCAGAGCTTGACGGGACAGCTCCCGCGGTGGCCGGTCTCCCACACTGGGAACCTTGATGGTTTCCCCTGGACCCGCCAGTTTGGCTAGGGCGCAAGCATACCGAATCTTGATTTCCTCGGCATACTGGGTCGGGGTGCGTAATGCCATTGCAATATCATTGGTGACCTGGTCGCCGGCGATCGGGATCACCGCAGTGTGGCGGATCGCACCATCGGCGAAGATGGCGATATCGGTGGTACCGCCACCGATGTCGACCAGGCACACACCCAGCTCCTTCTCGTCCTCGGTCAGCACCGAGTAGGCGGAGGCCAGCTGTTCCAGAATGATGTCGTCCACTTCCAGGCCGCAGCGGCGCACGCACTTCTCGACGTTCTGCGCAGCGTTGGTGGCGCAGGTAACCACGTGCACCTTGGCTTCCAGGCGCACGCCGGACATGCCAAGCGGCTCGCGCACGCCCTCCTGGTTATCGATCACGTAGTCCTGCGGCAAGGTGTGCAGCACGCGTTGGTCGGCCGGGATGGCCACAGCCTGGGCGGCGTCGAGTACGCGTTCCAGGTCGGCAGGGCTCACTTCGCGGTCGCGGATGGCGACGATGCCGTGGCTGTTCAGGCTGCGGATGTGGTTGCCGGCGATGCCGACGAAGGCCGAGTGGATGCGGCAGCCGGCCATAAGCTGCGCCTCTTCGATGGCGCGCTGGATCGACTGCACGGTGGACTCGATGTTCACCACCACGCCCTTCTTCAGGCCGCGCGACGGGCTGGTGCCGATACCGACGATATCCAGCTCGCCATCGGCCGTCACCTCGCCCACCAGCGCCACCACTTTGGAGGTGCCGATGTCCAGGCCGACGATCATCTTGCCGCTCTGCACGCTTGCCATGATCTCTATTGTTCTCCTCGATTCACTGGACGGCGACCGTCGTTTCGGTTGCCGTCGACGGCACCGGCTCGCGCCAGGCCACGGCCAGGCCGTTGGCATAGCGCAGGTCGATGCGCGCGATATTCGCGATCTGCTGCTTGAGCACCTTGTCGTGGATGCCGGCGAACCGGCGCATCTTGTCGACCAAGTGATCCCGGCCCAGGAGAATTTCCACACCCTGGGCGGTACTGATGAACCAGCTGCCGTGCTCGCGCAGTTCCAGGCTGCTGATGGTGAACCCCATCGGCCGCAGCAGCTGGCTGAGCACCTGGTACTGCTGCATCACCTGCTGCTGGGCGCGTTGCGGCCCAGACAGCATCGGCAGGTGTTCGTAATTGGCCGCCTCGCGCGGGGCGAAGGCGCGGCCCTGGTTGTTGAGCAGCGCCTCGTTGCCCCAGCGGGCCACCGGCAGCTGCTCTTCCAGGGTGATCGAGACCTGGTCCGGCCACACCCGGCGCACTTCGGCGTGGGCGATCCACGGCATCTGCTCCAGCTCGGCACGCATGCCGGCCAGGTTGATGGTGAAGAAGCTGGCCGAGACGTAAGGCGCGATGCGCTCCTGCACGGCCTGCTGGCTGATGTAGCTCAGCTCGCCCTGCACGCTGACCCGGGCAATCGGCCGGTCGGCGTACGGCAACAGGCGCTGGGCGCCCTCGTAAGTTCCCAGGCCCAGAGCCACCAGTAGTAGCGGCCAGCCCAGGCGCTTCAACCCACGCCCGACACCACTGAGATCCGGCTTCGGCAGGCGCGCCGCCAGCGGCTCCTGCGCCACCATCCGGCTCGCGCCGCGCGCAGCGATAGGCTGACGCCGGGTGGCGCCTCCTATGGGCTGCGGGTGACGGAGGGTGGCGACCATGATTTAGCCCCTCGCCTCTACGCTGTCGGCCAGGATCGCCAGCACCAGCTGCTGGAAATCCAGACCGGCGGCGCGTGCGGCCATCGGTACCAGGCTGTGATCGGTCATGCCCGGCACGGTATTCACTTCCAGCAGCCAGAACTTGCCGCTGGTGTCCTGCATCACGTCGGCGCGCGCCCAGCCCTGGGTGCCCACGGCCTCGCAGGCACGCGCGGTCAGCTCCTTCAGCTCGGTTTCTTTCTCGACTGACAGGCCGCAGGGAACGCGGTACTGGGTGTCATTGGCCAGGTACTTGGCGTCGTAGTCGTAGAAGCTGTGCGGCGTGCCCAGGCCAATCGGTGGCAGCACCTGGCCACGCAGCATGGCCACGGTGAACTCGGGGCCGGCGATCATCTGCTCGACCAGCACCTGCGAGTCGTACTGGCTGGCATCTTTCCAGGCCGCGATCAACGCATCGACATCGGCAACCTTGGCCATGCCGATGCTGGAGCCTTCGTGGGCCGGCTTGACGAACAGCGGGAAGCCCAGCACGGCAGCCGCAGCACGGCAGTCCTCTTCGCTGGCCAGGGCGGCGTGGGCCGGCGTCGGCAGATCCAGACTCAGCCACACACGCTTGGTGCGCAGCTTGTCCATGGCCAGGGCGGAAGCGAGGATGCCGCTGCCGGTGTAGGGAATGCCGGCGCACTCGAGCAGGCCCTGCATGGATCCATCTTCGCCGCCACGGCCGTGCAGCACGATGAAGGCGCGATCAATGCGCTCACGGGTCAGGCGCTGCAGGAAGTCGTCACCGACGTCGATGCCGAAGGCGTCCACACCGGCTGCCTGCAGGGCTTCCAGCACGGCAGCGCCGGACTTCAGCGACACCGCACGCTCGGCGCTCTTGCCGCCGAACAACACGGCGACGCGGCCGAAGGCCTTGGGATCGAGGGTGGAATGCAGGCTCATTTCGACTCACCTTGAAACGCGAACAACGGGTGCTTGATCAGTTGTGGGGCTACCCCGCCGATATCACCGGCACCCTGACACAGCAGGATGTCGCCGGCACGCAGCAACGGCTTGATGATCGGGGCCAGTTCGGTGCCACGCTCGACGTAGATCGGATCGAGCTGGCCGCGTTGGCGAATGCTGTGGCACAGGTGGCGGCTATCGGCACCGGGAATCGGTTCCTCACCGGCCGGATAGACCTCCAGCAACAGCAGAACCTTGGCGTCGCCGAGCACCTGGACGAAGTCGTCGTACAGGTCGCGGGTGCGGCTGTAGCGGTGCGGCTGGTAGACCATCACCAGGCGGCGCTCCGGCCAGCCACCGCGCACGGCCTTGATCACCGCGGCCACTTCGCGCGGATGGTGACCGTAGTCGTCCACCAGCATCACGCTGCCACCGTCCACCGGCAGTTCGCCGTAGACCTGGAAGCGCCGGCCGACGCCCTGGAAGCCGGACAGACCAGCGACGATGGCGGCATCGTCGATGCCCTCGTCGGTGGCAATCGCGATGGTGGCCAGAGAGTTCAGCACGTTGTGGTTGCCCGGCATGTTCACCGACACATCTAGCGGCTCGCGGTCGCGGCGCAGCACGGTGAAGAAGGTACGCATGCCTTCCTGGCGCACGTTGATGGCGCGCACGTCGGCGTCCTCGGCGAAGCCGTAGGTCACGGTCGGACGGGCCACCTGCGGTAGCAGTTCGCGCACCACCGGGTCATCCACGCAGAGCACGGCCAGGCCGTAGAACGGCAGGTTGTGCAGGAATTCGATGAAGGTCTTCTTCAGGACGTTGAAGTCGCCGCCATAGGTGCTCATGTGGTCGGCGTCGATATTGGTGACCACCGAGACCATCGGCTGCAGGTGCAGGAAGCTGGCGTCGCTCTCGTCCGCCTCGGCGATCAAGTAGCGGCTGCTGCCGAGCTGGGCGTTGGTGCCGGCGGCGTTCAGGCGGCCACCGATGACGAAGGTCGGGTCCAGGCCGCCGGCGGCGAATACCGAGGCCAGCAGGCTGGTGGTGGTGGTCTTGCCGTGGGTACCGGCGACGGCGATGCCATGGCGGTAGCGCATCAGCTCGGCGAGCATCTCGGCGCGCGGCACCACCGGGATGCGGCGTTCCAGGGCGGTGGCGACTTCCGGGTTACTGGTGTTCACCGCGCTGGAGACCACCAGCACGTCAGCCTGCTCGGCGTTCTCGGCGCGGTGGCCGATGAAGATGATGGCACCGAAGCTCTCCAGGCGCTCGGTCACGGCCGAAGCCTTGAGGTCGGAGCCGGAGACTTCGTAGCCCAGGTTCAGTAGCACCTCGGCGATGCCGCACATGCCGGCGCCGCCGATACCGACGAAGTGGATGCGGCGGATACGGCGCATGCGGCGGATTTCCGAACGGGCAGCAGCGGGAGACTTAGCCACGGGCCACCTCCAGGCAGATTTCGACCACCGTGCGGGTGGCGTCCGGCTTGGCCAGGCTGCGCGCGGTGCGGCCCATGGCCTTGAGTTTTTCGGGATGCATCAGAACCTCGGTCAACTGCGCGGCGAGCTTGTCCGCGTCAGTGGCATGTTGCGGCAGAAGGAAGGCGGCGCCCTCCTTGGCCAGATATTCCGCATTGCGGGTCTGGTGGTCGTCGATCGCGTGCGGCAACGGCACCAGGAAAGACGGCAGGCCAGCGGCGGCCAGTTCGCTGACGGTCAGCGCGCCGGCGCGGCAGATCACCAGGTCGGCCCAGGCGTAGGCGGCAGCCATGTCCTTGATGAAGGGCGCGACCTCGGCTTCGACCGCGACTTCGCGATAACGCTCCGCGGTGACTTGATCATGTTGCTTGCCGGCCTGGTGGAACACCTGCGGGCGCAGCTCGCCGGCCACTTTGGCCAGGGCCGCGGGCAGCAGCTTGTTCAACGGCTCGGCGCCCAGGCTGCCGCCCAGCACCAGCAGGCGCGGCCGGCGTTTGCCCAGGGCATCGCGCGGGGTCTCGAGGAACAGCTCCTCACGCACCGGGTTGCCGGTGGTGCGCAGCTTGTCGCTCTTGCCGAAGGTATTCGGGAAGGCCTCGCACACGCGGCTGGCAAACGGCGCCAGGCTGCGGTTGGCGGTGCCGGCCACGGCATTCTGCTCGTGGATCACCAGCGGCGCGCCGTTCATCCGCGCAGCCAGGCCGCCCGGGCCGGTGACATAGCCACCCATGCCCAGCACGCACACCGGCTGCAGCTCGCGCATCACTTTGCGCGCCTGCAACAGCGCGCGGATCAGCTGGAACGGCGCCTTGAGCAGGGACAGCTTGCCCTTGCCGCGCAGGCCGGAAACCTGAATCAGGTGCAGCGGCAGTTCGGCCGCCGGCACCAGTTCGTTCTCGATGCCACGCGGGGTGCCCAGCCAGTGCACGGCATAGCCGCGCGCCTTGAATTCGCGGGCGCAGGCCAGGGCCGGGAACACGTGGCCGCCGGTGCCGCCGGCCATGATCAGGACATTACCGCGCATGGCCGGCCTCCTCGCTGTCGAAGAAGTCCGACTCGGTGAACTCCACTTCCTCGCTGCCCAGCTGAGTGCGGCGTTCCCACTCGATGCGCAGGAGCATGGCCAGGCTGACGCAGCAGATGATCAGCGAGCTGCCGCCGTAGCTGAGGAACGGCAGGGTCAGGCCCTTGGTCGGCAGCAGGCCGACATTCACGCCGATGTTGATCAGCACCTGGCCGATCCACTGCATGGCGATGCCGTAGGCCACATAGGCGGAGAACAGCTGCTTGGCCTTCTCCGCCCACAGGCCGATGTACAGGGCGCGCACGGCGACGAAGACGAACAGGCCAACGGTAGCCAGGGCGCCAACCATGCCCAGCTCTTCAGCCAGCACGGCGAAGACGAAATCGGTATGCGCTTCCGGCAGATAGAACTGCTTCTGGATGCTGTTGCCCAGGCCGACGCCGAGCCACTCGCCACGACCAAAGGCGATCAGCGCCTGGCTCAGCTGGTAGCCGGCGCCGTACTGGTCGGCCCAGGGGTCGACGAAGTTGGTCAGGCGCTCCAGGCGGTAGGCCTGGCTGGTCATCACCAGCACGCCGAGACCAAGCACCACGCCGGCCAGCGGAATGAAACGCACCAGGTTGATGCCGCCGAGGAACAGCATGGCGATGCAGGAACCGAACAGCACCACGGTGGCGCCGAAGTCCGGCTCGGCCAGCAGCAGCACCGCCATCGGCCCGAGCACCAGCATCGGCTTGAGGAAGCCGGAGAGTTTCTCGCGCACTTCTTCCTGGCGACGCACCAGGTAGCCGGCAATGAACACCACGGTGAACAGCTTGGCCAGTTCGGACGGCTGCAGGTTGAACAGGCCGAAGCCGATCCAGCGCTTGGCGCCGTTCACTTCGCGGCCGATGCCCGGCAGCAGCACCAGCACCAGCAGGACGAAGGCCACGATCAGCAGGCTGCCACCGAAACGCTGCCACAGCGACATCGGGATCAACAGGGTTAGCAGCGCGGCGGAGATGCCCAGGCCGAGGTAAATCAGGTGGCGAATCATGTGGTACAGCGGGTTGCCGGACATGGCCGCGGCCACTTCCGAGCTGGCCGAGGTGATCATCACCAGGCCCAGGCCGAGCAGTGCCAGGCAACCGGCCAGCAGCGGGAAGTCGAGGTCGATGCCGCGATGGGTGCGCAGCGGCGACGGGGCGGCGAGCAGGCGGGCCAACAGGGTCATTGCAGGCCCTCCGCCGCCTGGGCGAACAGACGCCCACGCTCTTCGAAGTTCTTGAACATGTCCAGGCTGGCGCAGGCCGGCGACAGCAGCACGGCGTCGCCCGATTGGGCCAGCTCGGCCGCGCGCTGCACCGCTTCTTCCAGAGTCTTCACCCGCACCAGCGGCGTGGCATCGCCCAGGGCGGTGGCGAGCAGTTCGGCATCGCGGCCGAGCAGCACCACGGCGCGGCAGAACTTGGCCGCCGGCGCTTTCAAGGCGGAGAAGTCGGCACCCTTGCCATCGCCACCGGCGATCAGCACCAGCTTGCCGGCGATATCCGCACCCAGACCTTCGATGGCGGCCAGGGCCGCGCCGACGTTGGTGGCCTTGGAGTCGTCGTAGTAGCCCACGCCGCGCAGCTCGCGCACCCACTGGCAACGGTGCGGCAGGCCGGCGAAATTGCGCAGGGTCTGCAGCATGGCTTCGAACGGCAGGCCGACGGCGTGGCCGAGAGCCAAGGCCGCCAGGGCGTTGGACTGGTTGTGCGCGCCACGGATCTTCAGTTCGGCGGTCGGCATCAGCGTCTCGAACTGGAAGGCCAGCTGCTTCTCGCCGCTCTCTTCAACCAGGCCGAAGCGCTTGAAGTCGGGTTTGCCCAGGCCGAAGGACCAGCAAGGCACCTGGTCGGCGATCAGCGGACGCGACAGGGCATCGTCGCGATTCACCACCACCTGTTTGGCGCCACGGAAGATGCGGTGCTTGGCCAGGTGGTAATGCTGCATGCCGTCGTAGCGGTCCATGTGGTCTTCGCTGACGTTCAGGCAGGTGGCCACTTCGGCATTGAGGCGCTCGGTGGTCTCCAGCTGGAAGCTGGACAGCTCCAGCACGTACAGCTCGACGTCATCGCTCAGCAAATCCAGCGCCGGGGTGCCGATATTGCCGCCGACGGCGACCTTGCGCCCAGCCGCTGCCGCCATTTCACCGACCAGCGTGGTGACGGTGCTCTTGGCATTGGAGCCGGTGATGGCGACGATCGGCGCCTTGGCGTGGCGGGTGAACAGGTCGATATCGCCGGACATCTTCACGCCACGGGCGGCCGCCTCGCGCAGCGCCGGGGTGGCCAGGGCCAGGCCGGGGCTCACGTACAGCTCCGAGGCGCGGCACAGGAAGTCCACGTCCAGCTCGCCGCAGCGTACTTCCACCTGCGGATAGTCGCGCTGCAGGGTCGCCAGCTCCGGCGGGTTCGCGCGCGTATCGGCCACGGCGAAGCGCACGCCCTGCTGCGCGAGGAAGCGCACCAGAGACATGCCGCTCTTGCCGAGGCCGACAACGATGCGGAACTGGTCGGAAGCGATCAGCGACACTCTCTATTACCTCAGCTTCAACGTGGCCAGGCCGATCAGCACCAGGATCACGGTGATGATCCAGAAGCGCACGATCACGCGCGGCTCCGGCCAGCCTTTGAGTTCGAAGTGGTGGTGGATCGGCGCCATGCGGAACACGCGCTTGCCGGTCAGCTTGAAGCTGGCGACCTGGATCATCACCGACAGGGTTTCCATGACGAACACGCCGCCCATGATGAACAGCACCACCTCCTGACGGACGATGACGGCGATGGTGCCCAGCGCCGCGCCCAGCGCCAGCGCGCCGACGTCGCCCATGAAGACCTGGGCCGGGTAGGTGTTGAACCACAGGAAGCCGAGGCCGGCGCCGACCAGCGCGGCGCAGAACACAATCAGCTCACCGGCGCCCGGCACGTAGGGAATCAGCAGGTACTCGGCGAATTTGATGTTGCCCGACAGGTAGCAGAAGATCGCCAGCGCGCCGGCCACCATCACGGTCGGCAGGATGGCCAGGCCGTCGAGGCCGTCGGTCAGGTTCACCGCGTTGCTGGTACCAACGATGACGAAGTAGGTCAGCACCACGAAGCCCACGCCCAAGGGAATCGCCACGTCCTTGAGTACCGGCACGATCAGGGTGGTTTCCACCGGGCTCTGCGCGGTCATATAGAGGAAGACGGCGGCGGCCAGGCCGAATACCGACTGCCAGAAATACTTCCAGCGGCTCGGCAGGCCGCGTGAGTTCTTCTCGATCACCTTGCGGTAATCGTCGACCCAGCCGATGGCGCCGAACAGCAGGGTCACGGCCAGCACGGTCCACACGTAGCGGTTGGTCAGGTCGGCCCAGAGCAGGGTGCTGACGGCGATCGCGGTGAGGATCAGCGCGCCACCCATGGTCGGCGTGCCCTTCTTCGACAGGTGCGACTGCGGGCCGTCATTGCGCACGGCCTGGCCGATCTGGCGGATCTGCAGGGTGCGGATCATCCACGGGCCCAGCCACAGCGACATGGCTAGCGCGGTGAGCACGCCGAGGATCCCGCGCAGGGTCAGGTACTGGACCACCCCGAAGCCGGTGTAGAACTGTTGCAGGTACTCGGCCAGCAGCAGCAGCATGATTAGTGAGCCTCCCCCGATGCCCGTTGCAGCAACGCGTCGACGATTCGTTCCATCGCCGCGCTGCGCGAGCCTTTAATTAGAATGGTGGTGTCGCCCGATTCGGCGCGAAGCGCTTCGATCAGGCTGGCTTGATCGGCGAAATGGCGGCCATTGGCACCGAAGGCTGCGACGGCATGCGCCATCAGCGGACCCACGGCATAGAGCGCATCGACCTTGCCGGCGGCATGGGCGCCGACGTCGCGATGGCCCCGCTCGGCCCATTCGCCCAACTCGCCCATATCTCCCAGCACCAGGACGGTGCGGCCGGAGAAGGCGGCGAGTATATCCACTGCCGCACACATGGACAGCGGGTTGGCGTTGTAGCTGTCGTCGATCACCCGCACGCCATTCGGCGCCAGGTCAGCCACGGCGCGGCCCTTGACCGGTTGCAGGGATTCCAGCCCAGCCTTGATCCCGACCAGCGGCACGCCGAGGGCATGCGCGGCGGCGGCGGCAGCCAGGGCATTGGCCACGCTGTGCTCACCGAGCAGGTTGAGCTGGATGCGCACCGCACCGGCAATGCCGGCCAGGGCGAAGCCGGCGCAGCCACGGGCGTCGCGCCACAGCTCGGTGGCATGCACATCGGCTGCCTGGTCGCGCAGGGCGAAGCTCAGCACCTGGCGCCCCTTTGCACGGGCCTGCCAGGTGGCGAAGGCCTTGTCGTCACGATTGAGCACGGCGATGCCCTGCTCGCTCAGGCCTTCGAGAATCTCGCCCTTGGCCTCGACGATCTTCTCCGGACCGCCGAACTCGCCGACATGGGCCAGACCGGCATTGGTGATAATGGCCACCTGCGGCTTGGTCAGACCGACGGTATAGGCGATCTCGCCGACATGATTGGCACCCAGCTCGATCACCGCGCCGACATGCTCGGGGGACAACTCCAGCAGGGTCAGCGGCGCGCCGAGGTCGTTGTTCAGGTTGCCACGGGTGGCCAGCACCGGGCCGCTCAGGCCGGCACGCAGGATGCTGGCGAGCATCTCCTTGACCGTGGTCTTGCCGCTGGAGCCGGTGACGGCAGCCAGCGGCTTGTTAAAGGCTGCGCGATTGAGCCCGCCGAGTTGACCCAGGGCGATGCGGGTGTCATTGACCACCAGTTGCGGCAGCGGCGCATCGGCCACTTCGCGCTGCACCAGGGCGGCGACGGCGCCCTTGGCGGCGACCTCGGCCAGGTAGTTATGGCCATCGAAGTTCGGCCCGACCAGGGCGATGAACAGCTGGCCGGCCTCGATCTTGCGGCTATCGGTGGAAACGGCGGCGAAGGCGACATCGGCACCTACCAGCCGGGCTTCAAGCGCTTGGGCCACTTCGCTCAACAGCAACGGCTTAAGCATGGGCGGCCTCCCAGGCCTGCAGGGCCTTGGTGGTTTCATCCAGGTCAGAGAAGGCATGGCGGGTGCCTGCGATCTCCTGGTAATCCTCGTGGCCCTTGCCGGCCAGCACCACCACATCACCGACCTTGGCGGAGGCGATCAGGCGGGCGATGGCATCGCCACGACCATGGACGAACTCGACGGCCTCGGGCTTGGCGAAGCCGGCGCGGATGTCGGCGAGGATCTGCGCCGGATCTTCCGTGCGCGGGTTGTCGTCGGTGACAAGCACGGCATCGGCCAGACGCTCGGCCACGGCGGCCATCAGCGGGCGCTTGCCACGATCGCGGTCGCCGCCACAGCCGAACAGGCACAGCAGACGGCCGGTGACGTGAGGACGCAGGGCTTCCAGCACTTTCTCCAGGGCATCCGGGGTGTGGGCGTAGTCGACCACCACCAGCGGCTGCTGCTGACCGCCGAAGCGCTGCATACGGCCGACCGGCCCCTGCAGTTGCGGCAGCACGCGGAGGATCTCGTCCAGGCCGTAGCTCAGGCCGAGCAACGCACCGACCACGGCCAGCAGGTTGCTCAGGTTGAAACGACCGAGCAGCGGGCTGCGCAGATGGCCTTCACCCTGCGGAGTGATCAGGCTGGCCTGCACGCCGTGATCGTCGAAGCGGGCCTCGCGGCAGAACAGGTAGGCGGAGGCGTCGCTCAGGCTGTAGCCGACCAGGCGCGACTCACGCTCTTCGCTCGCCAGTTGGCGGCCGAACTCGTCGTCCAGGTTGATCACCCGGCACTTCAGTTCCGGCCAGGCGAACAGCTTGGCCTTGGCCGCGCCATAGGCTTCCATCGAGCCGTGATAGTCGAGGTGGTCGCGGGACAGGTTGGTATACACCGCTACGTCGAAGTCCAGCGCGGCCACACGACCCTGATCCAGGCCATGGGACGACACTTCCATGGCCACGGCGCGGGCACCGGCCTGCTTAAGGTCGGCCAGGGTGGCCTGTACGGCGATCGGGTCCGGCGTGGTGTGGCGGCCGCTCTGCAGCGCATCGAAGAAGCCGGTGCCGAGGGTACCGACGATGCCGCAGCGTTCGCCCAGCAAATCGAGGGCCTGGGCCAGCAGCTGGCTGACACTGGTCTTGCCATTGGTACCGGTGACACCGACCAGGCGCACACCACGGCTCGGCTCGCCATAGAAGCGACCGGCGATGGCCGACAGCTGGCCGGCCAGGCCCTTGATCGGCACCAGCTCGGCGCTGCTCGCGTTCAGGGGGGAAGCGCCTTCGGTCTCATAGGCCACGGCGGTGGCGCCACGGGCGATGGCATCGGCGATGTGGGCGCGACCGTCCTGGGCCAGGCCAGGCACGGCGAGGAACAGGTCACCCGGGCGCACCTTGCGGCTATCCAGGGTCAGTTCACGGATGAGGGTGGCGCCGCTTGCCTGCGGCAGCAGTTGATTGAGGGGCATGGGCATCAGATCCGCCCTCCCGGGTTGGCGGCCGCGTCGGCAGTCTGCGGCTGCGGCGCCGCAGCTGGATCAACTGGCGGCGGCAGGTTGTCTGGAGTGATGTTCATCAGGCGCAGAGAGCCGGCCATCACCTTGCTGAAAACGGGTGCGGAAACCAGGCCGCCGAAGTAACCGTCCTTGCTCGGCTCATCGACCACCACGAACATGGCGATACGCGGATTGGAGCTGGGCGCGAAGCCGGCGAACATCGAACGATAGGCGTTGGCGGTGTAGCCCTTGGTGCCGACGCTGGCCTTGCGCGCAGTGCCGCTCTTGCCGGACACGTGGTAGCCCGGTACCTGGGCGCGGAACACGCCACGCGGCGCCTCGACCACTTGCTGCAGCATGGCCTGCAGGTTCTTGGCCACTTCCGGCGGCACCACCTGGGCACCGACCGGCTTGTGGTCCACGCGAGTCATCGACAGCGGCAGCACCTGACCGTTGTTGGCCAGGGTTGCGTAGGCGTGAGCCATCTGGATAGCGGTCACCGACACGCCGTAGCCGTAGGACAGGGTCGCGGTCTCCGCCTTGCGCCACTCGCGATGGCTGGGCAGCTCGCCGACACGCTCGCCGGGGAAACCGAGGCCGGTGTCCTGGCCAAAGCCGACCTTGCTCATCATGTCGTGGATGGTCGCGCCGCCAATATCGAAGGCGATCTTGCTCATGCCGACGTTGGACGAGTTGATCAGGATGCCGGTCAGGTCGAGGATCGGGCCCTGGGTCTTGGAAACGTCCTTGATGGTGTAGCGCCCGATCTGCAGCGAGCCAGGGTAGACCTCGACTTTATCTTCCGGCTTCCAGCGCCCGGTCTGCAGGGCGGCCGCCATGGAAATCGGCTTGACGGTCGAACCCGGCTCGAACACGTCGATCATGGCGCGGTTGCGCATGGCGGCCGGCTGCAGGTTGCGACGGTTGTTCGGGTTGTAGGACGGCTGATTGACCATGGCGAGGATCTCGCCGGTCTTCACGTCGATCATCACCAGGCTGCCGGCCTTGGCGTTCTGTTCGATCAGAGCGTTGCGCAGCTCGCGGTGGGCCAGATACTGCAGGCGCAGATCGATGGACAGGGCCAGCGCCTTGCCGGCCTTGGCGTTCTGCGCGACCTGTACGTCCTTGATCAGGCGACCGCGACGATCCTTGAGCACCTGGCGCTTGCCCGGCACGCCGGCCAGCCAGTCTTCAAAGGCCAGCTCCACGCCCTCGCGACCACGGTCGTCGACGTCGGTGAAGCCGACCACATGGGCGGTCACTTCACCAGCAGGATAGAAGCGGCGGAATTCTTCCAGACCGTACACGCCCGGAATCTTGAGATCGAGAATGCGCTGGCCCTGCTCAGGGGTCAGGCCGCGCACCAGGTACATGAACTCGCGCTCTTTGGCTTGTTCCAGGCGCTGGGCGAAGGCCTTCGGCTCCTGACCCAGAGCGGCGGCCAGATCACTCCAGCGCTGCGGCGCCTTGGCCAGTTCCTTGCCGTTGGCCCACAGGGTGGTCACCGGGGTGCTGACGGCCAGTGGCTCGCCGTTGCGATCGGTGATCAGGCCGCGGTGCGCCGGAATCGGGATATGCCGAACGCTGCGCGCATCGCCGTGGGCCTGAAGGAAATCGTGGTCGATCACGTGCAGATCGACGATGCGCCAGACGATGGCACCGACCATCAGCGCCAGCAGGGCCAGCACCAGACGGAAGCGCCAGGGATAAAGAGCGCCTTCGAGGCCGATCATGGCGCCACCATCTGGACTTCGGTGGGCTCGGGAATGCGCATCTTCAGCTGGCCGGCGGCGAGGGTCTCGATGCGGCTGTGCGCGGTCCAAGTGCTTTGTTCCAGCACCAGGCGACCCCACTCGGCCTGCACCTTGTCGCGCACGCTCAGCTCGGTATAGAGGGCATTGAGCAACTGGCGATTCCAGTGCGCGCTGTAGGACACGGCGATAGCCGACAGCAGCACGGCGCCGAACAGCAGGGCCAGCAACAGGCTGCCGGGCGGCAGGGGCTTGGCGTACAGGCGGCTCAACGCAGTTTCTCCGCCACGCGCATCACCGCGCTGCGCGAGCGCGGATTGGCTTTCAGTTCCGCCTCGCCAGCGTAGATCGGCTTGCCCAGCAGCTTCAGGCGCGGCTCGAACGCCTTGGGAATGATCGGCAGGTCGCGCGGCAGGTTGTCTGCTTCGCCCTTGGCCTGGCGCCTCATGAACTGTTTGACGATGCGATCTTCCAGCGAATGGAAGCTGATCACCACCAGGCGTCCGCCCACGGCCAGGGTCTCCAGCGCGGCATCGAGACCACGCTCGAGATCGCCCAGCTCGTTGTTGACGTGAATGCGCAGCCCCTGGAAGGCACGGGTCGCCGGGTTCTTACCCTTTTCCCAGGCCGGATTGGCCTCGGTCAGCACGGCTGCCAGGTCGGCGGTGCGCTCGAATGGCTTCTGCTCGCGACGCTCGACCACGGCGCGGGCCATGCGCTTGGCGAAACGCTCCTCGCCGTACTCCTTGAATACCCGGGCGATCTCGTCGGCGCTGGCGGTGGCGATGAACTGGGCGGCGCTGACGCCGGCATCCGGATTCATGCGCATGTCCAGCGGACCGTCGTTAAGGAAGCTGAAGCCGCGCTCGGCGTCGTCCAGCTGCGGCGAGGACACGCCGAGGTCGAGCAGCAGACCGTCGACCTTGCCGACCAGGCCGCGCGCGGCCGCTTCTTCGCCAAGGTCGGCGAAGCTGCGCTGTACAACGACGAAGCGGCCGTCTTCGGCCGCCAGTGCATTTCCGCTTGCGATTGCCAATGGGTCCTTGTCGAACCCAAGCAACCGGCCTTTTGGGCCGAGCCTTTCGAGGATCAGCCGACTGTGCCCGCCCCTCCCGAAAGTGCCATCCAGGTAGCAGCCATCGGCGCGCATGGCGAGGGCCTCGACGGCCTCGTCGAGCAGCACGGTGATGTGGCGGAAGCTGCTGGTCATGGTCACAGGATCAGGTCGCGCAGGTCGTCCGGCAAAGCGCCGGGTTGTTTGATGGCGGCCAGGTCGGCATCTGCAAGCGCGTTCCAGGCATCCTCGTTCCACAGTTGAAATTTGTTCAGTTGGCCGACCAGCATCGCGTGCTTGTCCAGGCCCGCATGCGTGCGCAGACGCGGCGGCACGAGGAAGCGGCCACTGCCGTCCAGCTCGATGTCCACGGCGTTGCCGATCAGCAGGCGCTGCAGGCGGCGGGTTTCTTCACGCAGGGACGGCAGGTCGCGGAGCTTGGCTTCGATCAGCTCCCACTCCGGCAGGGGATAAACGCACAGGCAGGGGTCTACGGCATCGATGGTGACGATGAGCTGGCCAGCACAACGCGAAACGAGCTCGTCACGATACCGGCTCGGCATCGCGAGTCGCCCTTTGGCGTCGAGACTGATGGCGTTAGCTCCACGAAACAAGGCTGCGCTTCCCCACTGTTATTAGCTTTCCATGCCCTTATGACCCACTTTTTTCCACTTTGTGCCACTTCGGCACACTATAGAAACGCGCGCACCCTAGCGTCAAGGCGCGAAAACCAGGAAAAATCCTTATGGGACGGTGATTTAGCAAACTAAGCGAGGCTTTTTCAGGAGCAAAACAGAGGTATTTCGGAGGCGAATTTCTTCAAGTTCATGAAGCTAAACTTCGAACTTAAAGTAATTTCTTAAGAGTAAGAATTTTTCGGTATTGGAAGGCAGAGCAGATAGAAGAGAAAGGAGGAGAGTCGATCTGTAAGCCGGGTTCTGTCGAGGACAGTCATTCCTCTACGACGTACATCACTGCACGCCTCTAGCAACCTACCCGGTTCCAGCGCGGGCCACGCCGATGGAACCCTATTTGGTCTTGCTCCGAGTGGGGTTTGCCTAGCCACGAACTGTTACCAGTCGTGCGGTGCGCTCTTACCGCACCTTTTCACCCTTACCGGCGCCGAAACGCTTAGGCGGTTATTTTCTGTGGCACTTTCCGTAGGCTCGCGCCTCCCAGGCGTTACCTGGCACTCCGCCCTATGGAGCCCGGACTTTCCTCCCCCTTCAATAAAGAAGGCGGCGACTGTCCGATCGACTCTCCGCCGCCAAGGGTAGCGATCCAGGCGACTCAGGACAAGCTCAAGCGTCTTTCTGCCGATCGAGGGCCGCCTGGTACAGCAGGTTCTTGCGCACCCCGGTGATCTCCGCCGCCAGCGCCGCCGCACGCTTGAGCGGCAGCTCGGCCAGCAACAGATCGAGCACCCGCAGGGCCTCGCGACTCACCGCCTCGTCGCCTTCCGGCGCATGCCAACCGGCCACCAGAATCACGCACTCGCCACGCTGCTGATTGCTGTCGGCCGCCACCCAGTCGTGCAGTTCGCCCAGCGGCAGGCCCTTGAGGGTCTCGAAGGTCTTGGTCAGCTCACGACCCAGCACTGCCGGTCGGTCCGCACCGAAGATGTCGCGCATATCGGCGAGGGATTCGAGCAGGCGATGCGGCGCCTCGTAATAGATAAGCGTGCGGCCATCTTCCCTGACCTGCTCCAGGCGGCCACGGCGCCCGACCGTCTTGGCCGGCAGAAAGCCCTCGAAACTGAAACGATCGGACGGCAGCCCGGCCGCCGACAACGCGGCGATCAGCGCGCACGCCCCCGGCACCGGCACTACGCGAATGCCGGCCGCGCGCGCGGCGCGCACCAGATGAAAGCCCGGGTCGGAGATCAGCGGCGTGCCCGCATCGGAGATCAGCGCCACATCCTCGCCCGCCTGCAGGCGGGCGAGGAAACGCCCACCCTGGTCGCGTTCGTTGTGCTCGTGGCAAGCCGCCAGCGGCGTGGCGATGCCGAAGTGCTGCAGCAGGCGCACCGAGTGCCGGGTGTCCTCGGCGGCGATCAGCGCCACCTGGCCGAGGATGCGCAGCGCCCGTGCACTGATGTCATCCAGATTGCCGATGGGCGTGGCGACCACATACAGCGTGCCGACGGCGGCGGGAACAGCGGAAGCACTCACAGGCGCACCTCGATTGCGGAAAGCGCGCATTGTAGCCCGTTTCAAGGCACCGACATCGCGCCTGCCGCGGGGCTTGGGTACAATCCCGCCTTCTTTCTGATCAGTACCAGGAACGTATTAGATGATCGCCTGCCTGCGCCCACTCTCCGCCCTCTGCCTTGCCGGCCTCCTGGCCGCCTGCGCCGGTTCGCCCTCGTCCAGCCTGGGCGAGCTGCCGCGCACCCCTCAGGCCAGCATCGACCAGTTGCTGCAGCAAGCCAGCACCAGCGAGCCGGAGCAAGCCGCCCTGCTGCGTCTGTCTGCAGCCGATCAGGCCTACCGCCAGCAGGACATCGGCCGCGCCACGCGCATCCTCGACGAAATCTCGCTGGACGGTTTGAAACCGGCCCAGCAGGTGTTCGCCGCCACCCTCGATGCCGAACTGGCCATGGCCCGCAACAAGCCGAAGAGCGCGCTCAAGGCCTTGCAGCACCCGAGCCTGGAGCGCCTGAGCGAGCTGCCGGTGGAGCAGCAAATCCGCACCCAACTGGTCCAGGCCCGCGCCCTCGAGGCCGACGGCCAGACCCTGGCCGCCGCCCGTGAGCGCGTGTTCATCGCCCCGCTGCTGTCCGGCGAAGCCGCCAAAACCAACCACGAGGCGATCTGGAGCCTGGTTTCCAGCCTGCCGCAGAGCCAGTTGATCAGCTCCGGCGACAGCGACCTGGACGGCTGGCTGAGCCTGGCCCTGGCCACCAAGAGCGCCGGCACCCCGGACCAGCAGCTGGCCGCCATTGACGACTGGAAGAACCAGCACCCGCAGCACCCGGCCGCCGAGCAACTGCCGCAGGCCCTGAGCAAGCTGAAAGAGCTGGCCGGCCAGCCCCTGCAGAAGATCGCCCTGCTGCTGCCGCAGGACGGCCAACTGGCCTCGGTGGCCCGCGCCCTGCGCGATGGCTTCCTCGCCGCCCACTACCAGGCCCAGCAGGCCGGGCAGAATCCGCCGGAAATCCTGCTGTATGACAGCTCGCGCCTGGCCTCGCTGGACGACTTCTACCGTCAGGCCCAGGCCGACGGCGCGCAACTGGTGGTCGGCCCGTTGGAGAAGCCGCTGGTCAAGCAGCTCAGCGAACGTCCGCAACTGCCGCTGACCACCCTGGCGCTGAACTACAGCGACGCCGGGCGCGAGGCACCTGCTCAGCTGTTCCAGTTCGGCCTGGCTGCCGAAGATGAAGCCCGCGAAGTGGCCCGCCGCGCCTGGGCCGATGGCATGCGCAGCGCCGTGGCCTTGGTACCGCAGGGCGAATGGGGTAATCGCGTGCTGGCCGCCTTCCAGCAGAGCTGGCAGGCCGCCGGCGGCAACCTGATCGCCGCCGAGCATGTCGACCAGCCGGTGGAGCTGGCCCAGCAGATCGCCGATCTGCTCCAACTGCGCCAGAGCGAGGCGCGCGCCAAGCGCCTGCAGAGCACCCTGGGCACCCAGTTGGCCGCCCTGCCGGCGCGCCGCCAGGACATCGACTTCATCTTCCTCGCCGCCACTCCGCAGCAGGCCCAGCAGATCAAGCCGACCCTGGCCTTCCAGTACGCCGGCGACCTGCCGGTATATGCCACCTCGCACCTCTACACCGGCGGGCAGAATCCAGGGCAGTACCAGGACCTGGAAGGCATCCGCTTCTGCGAAACGCCCTGGCTGCTGGACGCCAACGATGCCCTGCGCCAGCAAGTCGACCAGCAATGGCCGCAGGCTGCTGGCAGCCTGGGCCGCCTGTACGCCATGGGCGTCGACGCGTTCCGCCTGGCCCCGCGCCTGAGCCAGCTCAAGGCCCTGCCGGATAGCCAGGTCGAAGGCCTCTCCGGCAACCTGAGCCTGAACCAGGCCCAGCGTGTCGAGCGCCAGTTGCCCTGGGCCGAGTTCCGCAACGGTCAGGTCCAGCGCCTGCCGGACAGCCTCAATTAATTCGCGCCAGGACAGCGGTCGCGCCGCCGAGAACCTGGCGCGCGACCATCTGCAGCAACAGGGTCTGCGCCTGCTGGCGCAGAACTGGAGCTGCCGCGGCGGCGAGCTCGATCTGGTCATGCTCGACGGCGATACAGTAGTATTCGTCGAGGTTCGCTACCGCAAGCACGCCGCCTGGGGTGGCGCACTGGAAAGCGTCGACGCCCGCAAGCGTCAGCGCCTGATTCTCGCCGCCGAGCTGTTCCTGCAGCGTGAGAATCGCTGGGGCAAGCAGCCCTGCCGCTTCGACGTGGTAGCGATAAGCCCAGGCGATTCCGGACTGAACTGGCTACGCAACGCTTTCGAAACGTGAATAGGCCCGATCAAGAATTTCAAGTCGACCCGCGGCGCCGTCTTCAGGTAAAACCCCGCTCATCGCGCGCCACGGCGACTTTCGTCATTTCCGGCTGTCTCAGCCAGCACACCTAAGGTTCCATTCCATGGATATGCAAAACCGCATTCGCCAGATGTTCCAGGCCAGCATCGACACCAAACAGCAGGCCATGGAAGTGCTGGTACCCTTCATCGAGCACGGCAGCCAGGTCATGGTTCATTCGCTGCTCAACGAGGGCAAGATCCTCACCTGCGGCAACGGCGGCTCGGCCGGCGATGCCCAGCACTTCTCCTCGGAGCTGCTCAACCGCTTCGAGCGCGAGCGCCCCAGCCTGCCGGCCATCGCCCTGACCACCGACAGCTCGACCATCACCTCGATCGCCAACGACTACAGCTACAACGAGGTGTTCTCCAAGCAGATCCGCGCCCTCGGCCAGCCCGGCGACGTACTGCTGGCGATATCCACCAGCGGCAACTCGGCCAACGTGATCCAGGCCATCCAGGCCGCTCATGATCGCGAGATGGTGGTCGTCGCCCTGACCGGCCGCGACGGTGGCGGCATGGCCTCGCTGCTGCTGCCGGAGGACGTGGAGATCCGCGTGCCTTCCAAGGTCACCGCGCGCATCCAGGAAGTGCACCTGCTCGCCATCCACTGCCTGTGCGACCTGATTGATCGTCAACTGTTCGGGAGTGAAGAATGACCCGCAATGCCCTGATCCTCGCCACCATCGCCCTGGGCCTGGCCCTCGGCGGCTGCAGCAACCGCAGCATCGGCAACAAGATCGACGACCAGTTCCTCGAGCCCAACGTGGCCAACGCCGTGTCACGCTCGCACCCGGACCTGACCGGCCCGACTTCGCATATCGTGGTCACCAGCTACAACGGTGTGATCCTGCTGGCCGGCCAGACTCCGCGCGCAGACCTGAAAGAGAAAGCAGGTCAGGTTGCCAACGGCGTACAGGGCGTGAAGAAGCTGCACAACGAGATTCAGGTACTGCAGCCCACCAGCGCCCTGGCCCGCAGCAACGACGCGCTGATCACCAGCAAGATCAAGACGATCATGCTGGCCGACAGCAAGGTGCCGAGCGCCAAGGTCAAGGTGGTGACCGAGAACGGCATCGTCTACCTGCTCGGCCTGGTGACTCGCGCCGAGGGCGCAGCCGCCACCAACGTGGTATCGAGCGTGTCCGGCGTGCAGAAGATCGTCACCCTGTACCAATACACCAACTGAGCCGATGGCAGGGGCAACCCTGCGGCGGACATGAAAAAGGCGATCCTCGGATCGCCTTTTTTGTCGCTACTTGACCACCTTCAGACTGGGACGCCCACTGGGCCGTGGCGGCTCGCCGCCGGATGGTCCATCGTCATCGGGCTCCGGCCCTTCTTCCTCGTCATCGTCGACCGGCGGCTCCAGCTCGAAGACCATGCCCTGACCGTTCTCCCGCGCGTAGATCGCCAGCATGGCGCCGGACGGCACGAACAGCGAATGCGCCACGCCACCGAAACGCCCCTCGAAGCTGACCGCCTCGTTATCCATGTGCAGGTTGCGCACGGCGCTGGGCGACACGTTGAGAACGATCTGCCCGTCGTTGGCGTAGCCGGCCGGCACGCGTACGCCAGGGAACTCGGCATTCACCAGCAGATGCGGCGTGCAGTCGTTGTCAACGATCCACTCGTACAGGGCACGTACCAGGTAGGGGCGACTGGAGTTCATATCGGCCTCCTCGGCTCAGCGCATGTCGCGCTCGACGGTGGATAGACTGGCCTGGAAGGCCTCGCTGGCGAACACCCGCTCCATGTAGTCCAGCAGCGGCTTGGCCGGGCGCGGCAGCTCGATACCCAGCTTCGGCAGACGCCACAGGATCGGCAGCAGGCAGCAGTCCACCAGGCTCAGTTCGTCACTGAGGAAGAACGGCTTGTCGGCGAACAGCGGCGAGACACCGGTCAGGCTTTCGCGCAGCTCCTTGCGCGCCACGGCCCGATCCGCTTCCTTGGTACGCGAGTCGAGAATCTGGTCGACCAGCTTGCACCAGTCGCGCTGGATGCGATGCATCAGCAGACGACTCTTGGCCCGGTCCACCGGATACACCGGCAGCAGCGGCGGATGCGGGTAGCGCTCGTCGAGATACTCCATCACCACGGTGGATTCGTACAGGGCCAGGTCACGATCGACCAGTGTCGGCACGCCGCCATACGGGTTGGCCTCGGCCAGCTTGGGCGGGCAGCGCCCGGCCTGGACATCGATGATCTCGGCGCTGACGCCTTTCTCGGCCAGCACCAGTCGCACGCGGTGGGAGTAGTGGTCGGCAGGGTCGGAATAACAGGCCAGCTTATTGGTCGCGGCCATGGCGCCCCTCACTTTTCGAAATGGCAGAAACAGAAAAACGCACGCGCCCTTGAGGGGCGCGTGCGTTTACAACGGTGACGCAGTGTATCAGTGCACGTCCTTCCAGTATTCGCGCTTCAGCAGGTAGGCGAACACGAAGAAGAAGGCCAGATACAGCAGAACGTAAGTGCCGATGCGCTGACTTTCCAGCTTGACCGGGTTGGCCGAGTAGGCGAGGAAGGTCACCAGATTGTGCACCTTCTCGTCGAATTCAGCCTCGGTCAGCGCGCCGGTCTTCGGCACGATGGTCAGCTGGTCGCAAGCCTCGTGAGTGATCGGCGCGCCGGTCAGCGGGTCGTACTGCTTCTTGCCTTCCTCGACCACCTGAACCTGCTTGCAGCCAACGACCTGGCGACCTTGCAGGCCGACCAGCACGTTGGGCATACCGACGTTCGGGAACACCTTGTTGTTGGCACCCAGCGGACGAGTCGGATCCTCGTAGAAGGTGCGCAGGTAGGTGTACAGCCAGTCGGCGCCGCGTACGCGGGCAACCAGGGTCAGGTCGGGCGGGGCAGCGCCGAACCAGGCCTTGGCATCTTCCGGCTTCATGCCGATCTTCATGTGGTCGCCGATCTTGGCACCGGTGAACACCAGGTTCTCCAGCATCAGTTCGTGCGGAATGCCGATGTCATCGGCAACGCGCTCGTAGCGCTGGAACTTGGCGCTGTGGCAGCCCATGCAGTAGTTGGCGAAGGTACGCGCGCCATCCTGCAGAGCAGCCTTGTCGGTCAGGTCGAGGTCAACCTTGTCCAGCTCGACGCCATGGCCGCCAGCGGCAAAGGAGAAGGCCGGCAGAGCAGCGATAACAAATGCAGCAAATAGCTTTTTCATCAGCCAGTCACCCTTTCCGGAACCGGTTTAGTCTTCTCCATCCGGGTGTAGAACGGCATCAGGATGAAGTAGGCGAAATACAGCGCGGTGCAGATCTGCGACAGCAGGGTACGGCCCGGAGTCGGTGCCAGTACGCCCAGCACACCGAGGATCACGAAGGACACGCAGAACACCAGCAGCCAGACCTTGCTCAGCCAGCCCTTGTAGCGCATCGACTTGACCGGGCTACGGTCGAGCCATGGCAGGACGAACAGCACGGCAATGGCGGCGCCCATGGCGATCACGCCCAGCAGCTTGTCCGGCACCGCGCGCAGGATGGCGTAGAAGGGGGTGAAGTACCACACCGGAGCGATGTGCTCTGGGGTCTTGAACGGGTTGGCCTGTTCGAAGTTCGGCTTCTCGAGGAAGTAACCACCCATCTCCGGGAAGAAGAACACGATGGCGCAGAAGACGAACAGGAAGACCACCACGCCGACGATGTCTTTCACGGTGTAGTAGGGGTGGAACGCGATGCCGTCGATCGGCACACCGTTCTCGTCCTTGTTCTTCTTGATGTCGACACCGTCCGGGTTGTTCGAACCGACTTCGTGCAGCGCCAGGATGTGCAGCACGACCAGGCCGAGCAGGACGATCGGCAGAGCGATCACGTGCAGGGCGAAGAAGCGGTTCAGGGTGATGCCGGAAATCAGGTAGTCACCACGGATCCACTGGGTCAGGTCATCGCCGATCACCGGGATGGCACCGAACAGCGAGATGATCACCTGGGCACCCCAGTAGGACATCTGGCCCCACGGCAGCAGATAGCCCATGAAGGCCTCGGCCATCAGGCACAGGTAGATCAGCATGCCGAAGATCCACACCAACTCGCGCGGCTTCTGGTAGGAGCCGTAGAGCAGACCGCGGAACATGTGCAGGTAGACCACCACGAAGAACGCGGAGGCACCGGTGGAGTGCAGGTAGCGGATGATCCAGCCGAACTCCACGTCGCGCATGATGTACTCGACGGAAGCGAAGGCTTCCTCGGCGGACGGGGTGAAGCTCATGGTCAGCCAGATGCCGGTGAGGATCTGGTTGACCAGCACCAGCAGTGCCAGCGAGCCAAAGAAATAGAAGAAGTTGAAGTTCTTCGGAGCGTAATACTTGCTCAGATGGTCTTCCCACATCTTGGTCGCGGGGAAGCGCGCATCGACCCAGGCCATGAATTTTTCCATCATGCTTTCTCCTGGTCCACGCCGATGACGATGACTTCATCGGACTCGTAGGAATGCGGCGGAACCGGCAGGTTCAGCGGCGCGGGCTGGGCCTTGTAGACTCGACCGGCGAGGTCGTAGCGCGAACCGTGGCAGGGGCAGAAGTAACCGCCGACCCACTCCGGACCGAGGTCGGCCGGGGCCACTTCAGGGCGGAAGGACGGCGAGCAGCCCAGGTGGGTGCACAGACCGACCAGCACCAGAATTTCCGGCTTGATCGCGCGAGTCTTCTTGTCGACGTATTCCGGCTGCACGGAGGCGGCGGATTCCGGGTCGGCAACGCTGCCGTCGATCTTGGTCAGGTTGGCCAGGATCTCCTCGGTACGACGCACGATGAATACCGGCTGACCGCGCCATTCGGCGATCATCTGCTGGCCAGGTTCGACCTTGGCGATATTCACTTTCACCGGTGCACCGGCCGCTTTGGCCTTGGCACTGGGGAACCATGACCCCACGAACGGGGTCGCAGCACCCACCGCTCCGGCAGCACCTACCACCGAAGTGGCCGCCACCAGGAAGCGACGCCGGCCTGCATTCACGCCGTCATTGCTCATTCAGTCGTCTCCCATCAGCTTTGTGGCCTGTGGTCAGGCCTCTACTAAGTAATAAATCGGGCCGCACAAAATTTGCCGAATGGTAAAGAAAAGCCCCTTTTCTGACAAGGTAATTACCGGATACAAATTGGTCGCAGGCCTTACAGACCGGGCTTTCCACCAATGCGACAGGTTGTCGCAGAGTAAAAACAGGCAGCAATAAAAAACGCCCAGCTCCGAAGAGTCTGGGCGTCTTTGAACGTAGCAGCGAATTAACGCTTCGAGTACTGCGGACGCTTACGCGCTTTACGCAGACCGACTTTCTTACGTTCTACTTCACGAGCATCGCGAGTCACGAAGCCAGCTTTGCGCAGGGCAGGACGCAGGCCTTCGTCGTAGTCCATCAGAGCACGAGTGATGCCGTGACGGATCGCACCGGCTTGACCGCTGACACCACCACCGAGAACGGTGACGTAGATGTCGAACTTCTCGGTGGTCTCGGTCAGCTCAAGCGGCTGACGCACGACCATGCGAGCGGTTTCGCGACCGAAGAAGGTTTCCAGGGTGCGGTTGTTGATGGAGATCTTGCCAGTGCCCGGACGCAGGAATACGCGTGCGGTAGCGGTCTTGCGACGGCCAGTGCCGTAATTTTGAGTCGCCGACATAATGAACTATTCCGTTAAATCTTCAGTTCTTGGGGCTGCTGAGCGGTGTGCGGGTGAACGGCACCCTTGTACACCTTCAGCTTGCGATACATGTCGCGACCCAGCGGGTTCTTCGGCAGCATGCCTTTGACCGCGGTCTCGATCACGCGCTCGGGGGCCTTGGCGATCAGCTTCTCGAAGCTGATTTCCTTGATGCCACCCGGGAAACCGGAGTGCGAGTAGTACATCTTGTCGGAGGTCTTGGCACCAGTTACACGCACCTGCTCGGCATTGATCACGACGATGTAGTCGCCGGTATCAACGTGCGGGGTGTATTCCGGCTTGTGCTTGCCGCGCAGACGGCTCGCGATTTCGGTGGCCAGACGACCCAGGGTCTGACCTGCAGCGTCGACGACGTACCAGTCGCGCTTAACAGTTTCCGGTTTTGCAGTAAAAGTCTTCATTCGCTATAGCCTCAGGGGCCGCCCTGAAAATAAGACGGCGGATCTTACTGAATAGTGCTTGCTTTGACAAGGTCAAAGACAGCCGGAAACAGACGCTGTCGGGGGCTCGGGTCAGCGCGTCCGCTACGGCGGGGTTTCGGTGGGCTAGGCATCCCCACCTTCCCTCTCGCTTTGGCTAGGCGTGCCATCGAGAGAGCCGCGGAATTATGCCGATTGCTGCGAAAATAGCAACCTGCTTTATGCTTGGCGCTCCCGCTTGAACCAAGGAATCGCACATGGAATACCGTCAACTGGGCCGCAGCGACCTGAGCGTCAGCGCCCTGTGCCTGGGCAGCATGACCTGGGGCGAGCAGAACAGCGAGGCCGAAGGCTTCGCCCAGATCGACTGCGCCCGCGCCGCCGGGATCAACTTCCTCGATACCGCCGAGATGTACCCGGTGCCGCCGCGCGGCGAGACCTACGGAGCCACGGAACGCATTATCGGCAACTACTTCAAGACCCGCGGCAACCGCGCCGACTGGATTCTGGCCAGCAAGGTGGCCGGCCCCGGCAATGGCATCGATTACATCCGCGGCGGCCAGCTCAAGCACAACCGCGCGCATATCAGCGCCGCCGTCGACGAAAGCCTGAGGCGCCTGCAGACCGACTGGATCGACCTGTACCAGCTGCACTGGCCGGAGCGCAGCACCAACTTCTTCGGCCAGCTCGGCTATCGCCATCAGGAGCAGGACTTCACCCCGCTGCAGGAAATCCTCGAAGCCCTCGGCGAGCAGATCAAAGCTGGCAAGATCCGCCATATAGGCCTGTCCAACGAAACGCCCTGGGGCACCATGAAGTTCCTGCAACTGGCCGACAGCCTGGGCCTGGCTCGCGCGGTGTCGATCCAGAACCCCTACAACCTGCTCAACCGCAGCTTCGAGGTGGGCCTGGCGGAAGTAGCGATCCGCGAGCAATGCGGCCTGCTGGCCTACTCGCCCCTGGCGTTCGGCATGCTCTCCGGCAAGTACGCCAATGGCGCCCGCCCAGCCAATGCACGGATCACCCTGTTCAGCCGCTTCTCGCGCTACACCAACCCACAGGCGCAGGCCGCCTGCGACCGTTACGTGCAATTGGCCCGCGAGCACGACCTGGATCCGGCGCAGATGGCGCTGGCCTTCGTCACCCGCCAGCCCTTCGTCACCAGCAACATCATCGGCGCCACCAGCCTGGAACAGCTGGAGAGCAACCTGGGCAGCATCGATCTTCAGCTCTCGGCAGAAGTTCTGGAGGGCATCGAGGCCATCCATCGCGAGCAGCCCAACCCGGCCCCCTGAGGCTCAGCCGAAAAGATCCGGCGTACCCGCCTTGAACGCCGGCATCTCGCCGCGACGCGAAGCCAGCCGATCCGCCAGGCGGGTCGGTTCAGGCAATCGATAGCCACGGCAGCAGGCAAGTACCAGCTCCACCGCAGTGTCCATGCTTACGCGATGCCCGGGCGAGACGATCAGCGGCTTGACCTTGTCCTTGCTGCGCAGCATCCAGCCTACCTGCTCCCCCGCATGCCTGAGCGGCACGCGGGCGCCCTTCTCCTGCGGCAGCTCCGCATGAGTACCGACGAGAATGCTTTTGGCCACGCCAATGGTCGGCAGCCCCGTCACCACGCCCAGGTGCGAGGCGATGCCGAGTCGACGCGGATGGGCGATGCCCAGACCGTCGCAGTAGATCAGATCCGGTATCTGCGGCAGATCGCGCAATGCCTGCAGCAAGGCCGGCAGCTCGCGGAAGGACAACAGCCCCGGAACATACGGCATGCTGGTGGGAATGCGCGCCACGCTATGGGCCATTAGCTGCAAGGTATCAGCATCGAGCAGCATGGCGGCCGCCAGGGTGATACTGCCCTGCTCTTCGAAGCCGACATCGACACCGGCGATGATCCGCGGCGGCGCGAAGTCATCCTCCAGCACCACTCGTTCGGCCAGCGAGCGCTGCAACACGCGCGCCTGCTGCGCGGTACCGTCCCAATCGGCGAAGGGCGATGTATGCATCGGCAGCTCCAATCCCGCAATGGATCGGTAGACCGACACGGAGAGAGGCTGGTTCGCCTGCGACGACCGCAGGCGAACCAGGCGAGGCTTACAGCGAGCGGGAGATGATCTCTTTCATGATCTCGTTGGTACCGGCGTAGATGCGCTGCACCCGCGAGTCGGCCCAGGCGCGGGCGATCGGGTATTCCCACATGTAGCCGTAGCCGCCATGCAACTGCACGCACTCATCGATCACCTTGCACTGCAGGTCGGTACCCCAGTACTTGAGCATCGCCGCGGTCGGCACATCCAGCTTGCCCTGCAGGTGCAGCTCCAGGCAGCGGTCGACGAACACTCGGCCGATCTGCGCCTCGGTGGTCATCTCGGCCAGCTTGAAGCGGGTGTTCTGGAAGTCCGACACGGACTTGCCGAAGGCCTTGCGCTCACGGGTGTAGTCCAGGGTCCACTTGATCGCCGCCTCGGCCGAGGCGATGGCGCCGACGCCCACGGTCAGACGCTCCTGAGGCAGCTCCTGCATCAGGTAGACGAAGCCCATGCCTTCCTTGCCCAGCAGGTTTTCCTTGGGAATGCGCACATCCTGGAAGAACAGCTCGGAGGTGTCCTGGGCCTTCATGCCGACCTTCTCCAGGCGCTTGCCCTTGGAGAAGCCCGGAGTGTTGGCATCCACCAGGAACAGGCTGATGCCCTTGGCGCCGCCCTTGGGATCGGTCTTGGCGACGACTATCACCATGTCGGCCAGCCAGCCGTTGGTGATGAAGGTCTTGGAGCCGTTGATCACATAGTGATCGCCATCCAGCACGGCGGTGGTCTTCACGCCCTGCAGGTCGGAGCCGGTGCCCGGCTCGGTCATGGCAATGGCGGTGACCACTTCGCCGGTCACCATCTTCGGCAGGTAGTGCTGCTTCTGCGCTTCGCTGCCGTAGTGAAGGATGTAGGGCGCGACGATGTCCGAGTGCAGCGAGAATCCGACACCGGACAGGCCGAGGCGCGACTGCTCCTCGATCACCACGGCGCTGTAGAGGAAGTCGGCGCTCATGCCGCCGTATTCCTCGGGGATGTGCGAACAGAGCATGCCGGCGTCACCGGCTTTGTTCCACAGGGCGCGGTCGATGTGACCGTCCTTTTCCCACTGGGCGTGGAAAGGCGCCGCCTCCTGCTCGAAGAACTTGCGCACGGACTCGCGGAACAGCTCGTGCTCGGAGCTGAACAGGGTTCTTGGAATCATTGTTACACCTGCTTCTGAGTGATCGTTGGGTGCCCACACTCTAGGCCAGCGTCGTTGCCAGGGGCACTGGACACATGCGACAAAAAATAAGACGATCCAGCCACCTGATGACCGTTTAATCACTAACAAGAACAACAACCATGTCGCCTACTCGCATCGCCATACTCGCCACCGATGGCGTCTTCGCGGCCACCCTGATGCAGGCCCGGGACTTCTTCCACATGGCCGGGCTGCGCCACGGCAAGCAGCAGGGCCTGGGACCGACCTCGGCGTTCCAGATCCGCGTGGTCAGCCCGGACGGCCAGGCAGTGACCAGCTTTAGCGAGGCGGTGATCCCGGTGGACGGCAGCCTGGGCGAGGCCGAGGTGGTGATCCTGCCGGCGTTCTGGGGCGACTTCGACGTCCTCTGCCAGCACTGCCCCGAGGTCCTGCCCTGGCTACGCGAACGGCATGCCGCCGGCAGCGCCATCTGCGGCGAGGCCACCGGCGTGTTCTGGATGGCCCAGGCCGGACTGCTCGATGGTAAGGAGGCGACCACCTACTGGCGCTTCTTCCGCGAATTCGCCGAACGCTTCCCCAAAGTGCTGCTGAACCAGGACAAGCACCTGTCGGACGCCGACAACCTGTACTGCGCCGGCGGCGTCACCTCGGCCTGCGACCTGTACATCTACCTGATCGAGCGTTACTGCGGCGCCGGCATCGCCCAGGGCGTCTCACGTGACATCCTCTACGAGACACAGCGCAGCTACAGCCCGGGGCGCATCGGCTTCGGCGGGCAGAAGCTGCACCAGGACGTGGCCATTCTGCAGGTACAGCAGTGGCTGGAAGAGCACTTCGCCGAGAAATTCCGCATCGAGGACGTGGCGCGCCAGCACGGCATGAGCATCCGCAACTTCATGCGGCGCTTCCAGGCGGCGACCGGCGACAAGCCCCTGCACTACCTGCAGCGCCTGCGCATCGAGACGGCCAAAGGCCTGCTCAGTGCCACGCGCAAAAGCATCAAGACCATCAGCTACGAAGTCGGTTACGACGACGCCAGCTTCTTCGCCCGCCTGTTCCGCCAGCATGCCGAGCTGTCGCCCAACCAGTACCGCCGCCAGTTCCAGCACAAGGACAGCGCCTGAGCGCAGGCCGCCTGCCTCCTGAAACGCAGAAGGGCTGCCCATGGGCAGCCCTTCTCGTATTACGCACTCGCCTCTGATCAGGGCTTGTGCGGCCGCGAGAGGAACTCGTGCGACTGCATCTCCAGCAAGCGACTGAGGGTGCGCTGGAACTCGAAGCTCAGGCGTCCACCGGTATACAGGTCCTTCAGCTCCACCTCAGCGGAGATGATCAGCTTGACGTTGCGGTCGTAGAACTCGTCCACCAGGTTGATGAAGCGCCGCGCCATGTCGTCCTTGGCCACGCCCATCTGCTCGACGTTGGCCAGGATCACCGCGTGGAAGATCTTGCCCAGCTCGATATAGTCGTTCTGGCTGCGCGGGCCGTCGCACAGCTCGCGGAACTCGAACCAGGCCACGTCGTCGCCCTCCTTGCGCGCCACGATCGGACGGTTCTCGATCATCAGCACCTTGTTCTCTTCCACCTTGCAGTGCTCAGGCAGCAGGCTGTTGAAGCTCTTCTCCAGGCTGATCTCGGCCTCGGCATCCAGCGGCCAGTGAAACAGCTCGGCCTGCTCCAGGGCACGCAGGCGATAGTCCACGCCGCTGTCGACGTTGACCACCTCGGTGTACTGCTTGACCAGAGCGATGGCCGGCAGGAAGCGCGCGCGCTGCAGGCCGTCCTTGTAAAGACCGTCCGGCACGATGTTGGAGGTGGCCACCAGGCTCACGCCATTCTTGAACAGCTCTTCCAGCAGAGTGGCGAGGATCATGGCGTCGGTGATGTCGCTGACGAAGAACTCGTCGAAGCAGATCACCCGCGCCTCTTCGGCGAAGCGCTTGCCGATGATGGTCAGCGGGTTCTTCTCACCCTTGAGGGTGCGCATTTCCTCGTGCACACGCTTCATGAAGCGGTGGAAGTGGGTGCGCATCTTCTGCTCGAACGGCAGCGCCTCGAAGAAAGTATCGACCAGGTAGGTCTTGCCGCGGCCGACGCCGCCCCAGAAGTAGAGACCCTTGACCGGCTCCTGGCGCTTCTTGCCGAACAGCTTGCCGAACAGCCCGGAAGACGCCTGGGAATCCGCCACCAGTTCGTCGTACAGTCGCTGCAGGTGACGCACGGCGTTTTCCTGCGCGGCGTCGTGGAAGAAGTCCGGCCGCTTCAGATCGGCCTGATAACGCTCAAGAGGAGTCATGCTGGGAACTTCGGTAACAAAAACGGGGCGGCCACTTTAGCGACGGCCCCGTTGCTTGGCAATCACGCCGTGCGCTTACTCCTGCGGGGCAAGAGCCTCGCGCAGGCGAGCGATGGCGATATCCAGGGCGGCGGCGTCGGCAAAGGCCGGACTGTCGCCGACCGACTCGCCATCCAGCCACACGGAGAAGGCCTGACCCTCGGCGCGCACATCCAGCGCCTCGCCAGACTGCAGGCGCTTGCTGGCCTGACCGGCGGCCTTGCCGTCGGCAAAGGACTTGGACAGCAGCAGCTGTTCGCCGGCGGCGTCCAGCAGGCGGAAGCGGAAGCTGCCGTCCTCGTCGCGGAAGCTGACGAAGCGCGCGCTCTTGGCCGCTTTCTTCTTCTCGCCACCGGCCACCTGTACCTGCTCGCGGAAGGAACGCAGACCGACCGCCTCGCGCAGCTCGCCGAGGAACGGGGTGGCGATCTTGCGCGCCTTGGCGGCACCAGCCAGGAGGATGTCTTCCAGATCGGCCGGCTTGGAGATCAGCGCGTTGTAGCGTTCGCGGGCCTCGCCCAGCTCATTGTCGAGCAGTTGGAACAGGCGATTCTTCGCCTCTCCCCAGGCCAGGCCGCCTTCCAGCTCGGCACGGAACTCGACCTGCTGCGCCTGGCTGGCGAAGGCCTGATACAGGGTGAACAGGTGCGAGCCGTCGGCATCCTTGGGTTCGCCCGGCGCGCGCGAGTCGGTGACGATGCGCGCGATCGCCTCCTTCAGCTGCTTGGCGGTGCCGAACAACGGAATGGTGTTGTCGTAGCTCTTGCTCATCTTGCGGCCGTCGAGGCCGGGCAGGGTCGCCACTTCTTCCTCGATCACCGCCTCGGGCAGGGTGAACAGTTCCTTGCCCTGACCAAACAGGTGGTTGAAGCGCTGGCCGATATCGCGGGCCATCTCCACGTGCTGGATCTGGTCGCGGCCGACCGGCACCTTGTGCGCGTTGAACATCAGGATGTCCGCCGCCATCAGCACCGGGTAGCTGAACAGGCCCATGGTGATGCCGGCATCCGGGTCCTCGCCCTGCTCGACATTCTTGTCCACCGAGGCCTTGTAGGCGTGGGCGCGGTTGAGCAGGCCCTTGCCGGCAACGCAGGTGAGCAGCCAGCACAGCTCGGGAATCTCGGGGATGTCGGACTGGCGATAGAAGGTCGCCTTGTTCACGTCCAGGCCGAGCGCCAGCCAGGTGGCGGCGATCTCCAGGCGCGAGCGCTGGATACGCGCTGGCTCGTCGCACTTGATCAGCGCGTGGTAATCGGCGAGGAAATAGAAGGAGTCGGCGTCGGCGGCGCGGCTGGCGATGATGGCCGGGCGGATCGCGCCGGCATAGTTACCCAAGTGCGGGGTGCCGGTGGTGGTAATGCCGGTAAGGATACGGGTGGTCATGTTCAGTGATCGCTTCGATTAGAGACGTGGCTGAACCAGGTCTTTGAGTTCCGGCAACTTGCCATGAAAAAAGTGGCCGCATTCTGCCACCTTCAGCAGCTCATGGGCACGGGGAAGCGCTGCCGACCAGGCGTAGACCGCATCGGGATCGACCACCTCGTCCTGCTCCGGCTGCACCACCACCAGTTCGCCGCTCTGAGGCAGGCGCTCGGGAGCCTGCAGGCGATGCACGGCGGGCGCCACCATAAACAGTTTCTCGGTCGCCACGCCCTGGTCTTCCAGACGCCCGGCCAAGGCGCCCGCAACGAAGCCACCGAAGGAAAAGCCAAACAGCGTCAGCGGCAGTTCGGGGTATTGCTCACACAGCCAGCGGGCGACCGCCTCGGCGTCATCCACTTCGCCGGTGCCCATGTCGTGGCTGCCAGCGCTGGCTCCGACACCGCGGTAGTTGAAGCGCAGGGTGTGGTAGCCCATGTCGCGTACCGCGCGCTGCAGGGTGGAGACCACCTTGTTGAGCATGGTGCCGCCCTGCACGGGGTTGGGGTGGCAAATCAGGGCGACGCCGCGGGCATTCGGCACTTCACAGAACAGGGCTTCGAGCTGGCCACAGGGGCCGTCGAGCAGCAGAGGGGTTTCGCGGATCAACAGCAGGAACTCCGTGACCCCGGGCAGGGTCGACACGTCTTGGTTAGGCACATCGCACAACAGGGCTTTGCCGCGGTATACAGCGCCGGCGAGAGCCGCTACCGTAAAACAAAGCCGCTTTCAGAGGAAGGACTCGTGGAACAATCGCTCACCCCCTGGCTGCTGCCCGCCATCGCCCTGCTGGTTGGCGTCGCCATCGGCTTCCTGGCCGCGCGCCTGCTGCCCAACGCAGCACCCAGCCGCACCCAGCGCCAGCTGGACGAAATGCAGCAGCGCTTCGACAGCTACCAGAGCGAAGTGGTGACCCACTTCAACACCACCGCCAGCCTGGTGAAGAAGCTCACCCAGAGCTACCAGGACGTGCAGGAACACCTGTCCCACGGCGCCAACCGCCTGGCCGCCGACGAACTGACCCGCCAGCGCCTGCTGGCCGCCCTCAACACCGACGATGCCAAGGCCCCGCGCGAGCGCCTGACCCCGCCGAAGAGCAACGAGGCGCCCAAGGACTACGCACCGAAGGAACCGGACAGCCCCGGCACCCTGGACGAGACCTTCGGCCTCAAGCGCTGATCGGCAGACATAAAAAAGCCCCGCATTGCGGGGCTTTTTTATGCGTCCGTAGGGCAGGTTATCCCGTCAGCTATCCGTAGAGTGGGCCATGCGCACCTGCCGTGGCCTGTCGCGGCGCGCACAGCGCACCCTACGGCAAGCCGTGAAAACAAAAAGCCCCGCACTAGGCGAGGCTCTTCTTACCGACGTCGCGATCAGATCGCGCCGCGGCTGCGCAGCATGTCCAGCACCAGCTTGACGCCCTCCTCCACCGACATGCTCTGGGTGTCGATCACCAGATCGGCATTCAGCGGCACGTCGTAGGCGAAGGACTCGCCGGGGATATTGTCGCCACCGGCAGCATACAGACCCTGCGGATCACGCTCGGCGCAGACCTGCGGCGAGGCCTGGACGTAGACGGTGATCAGGCGATCATTGCCGATCAGCGCCTTGGCCTGCTCGCGGCCCTCGGCATCCGGGGCGACGAATGCGGCCAGGGTCAGCAGGCCGGCCTCGTTGAACTGACGCGCCACGTGGGCAGCACGACGCCAGTTCTCGGTACGCCCGGCGCGGTCCTGCGGCAGGCCCTTGTTCAGGTCGTGGCGCAGGTTCTGGCCATCCAGCACGTACACGGCGCGCCCCATGTCGAACAGTTTGCGCTCGACGGCGTAGGCCAGGGTGCTCTTGCCGGCACCGGACAGGCCGCTGAACAGCACGGTGGCCGGCTGCTGGCCGAAACGCGCGGCGCGCTCTTCGGTCGATACGTGAGCTTGCTCACCGTGGTGCGTGCTGCCGCCAGCGCCGACTGGATCAGCGATGATCATGCCAGCGCCGACGGTGCCGTTGGTCAGGCGGTCGATGACGATGAAGGCACCGGTGGTGCGGTTGTGCGCGTAGCCGTCGAGGGCGATCGGCGCATCCAGGGCGACCTTGACCTTGCCGATCTCGTTGAGCTGCAGGCTGCTCGCCGCGCCCTCTTCCAAGGTGTTCACATCGACCCGGTGGGCGATGCTGGCAATCGAGCCCGGCACATAGCTGGTGGCGCGCTTGATGTCGTATTTCTTGCCCGGCAGCATCGGCTCTTCGGCCATCCACACCAGCATGGCGTCGAAGCTGTCGACCACCTGCGGGCGGTTGTCGGCATGCACCAGCATGTCGCCACGGGAGACGTCGATCTCGTCTTCCAGGGTGATGGTGATGGCCTGGCCCGGACCGGCCTGTTCCAGCTCACCTTCGTAGGTGACGATGGATTTGACCTTGCTGCCCTTGCCCGACGGCAGGGCGATGACTTCGTCGCCCTTGCGCACGATGCCGCTGGCCAGGGTGCCGGCGAAGCCACGGAAGTTCAGGTTCGGGCGGTTGACGTACTGCACCGGGAAGCGCAGGTCGTCGAAATTGCGGTCGCCGGCCACTTCCACGGTCTCGAGAATTTCCATCAGCGACTGGCCGGTGTACCAGGGCGACTGCTCGCTCTTGTTCACCACGTTGTCGCCTTTCAGCGCCGACATCGGCACGAAGTGCAGCGAGGTCGGCTTGAGCGAGATGCCTTCGGCGAACTTCAGGTAGTCGGCCTTGATCTGCTCGAACACGCCCTGATCGAAGCCCTTGAGGTCCATCTTGTTGATGGCGACGACTATGTGCTTGATGCCCAGCAGGCTGGCGATAAAGCTGTGACGCTTGGTCTGGGTCTGCACACCGTAGCGCGCGTCGATCAGGATGATCGCCAGGTCGCAGGTGGAGGCGCCGGTGGCCATGTTGCGGGTGTACTGCTCATGGCCGGGGGTGTCGGCGATGATGAACTTGCGCTTGGCGGTGCTGAAATAGCGGTACGCCACGTCGATGGTGATGCCCTGCTCGCGCTCGGCCTGCAGGCCGTCGACCAGCAGCGCCAGGTCGACGTCATCGCCGGTGGTGCCGACCTTCTTGGAGTCCTTGGTGATGGCCTCCAGATGGTCTTCGTAGATCATCTTGGTGTCGTGCAGCAGGCGCCCGATCAGGGTGCTCTTGCCGTCGTCGACGTTGCCGCAAGTGAGGAAGCGCAGCAGTTCTTTGCGTTCGTGCTGAGCCAGGTACGCAACGATGTCCTGGCTGATCAGATCAGATTGGTGGCTCATGGTGCGGAATCCTTAGAAGTAGCCCTGACGTTTCTTTTCTTCCATCGAGCCGGCCTGATCGTGGTCGATCACACGGCCCTGACGCTCGGAAGTACGGGTCAGAAGCATCTCCTGGATGATGTCGGTCAGCGTGGTCGCCGTGGACTCCACCGCACCGGTCAGCGGATAACAGCCGAGGGTTCGGAAACGCACCATCTTCTTCTGGATACGCGACTTCTCCTCGTCAGACAGGTGCTCGAGGATGCGCTCGTCGTCGATCATGATCAGCGTGCCGTTCTTCTCGATCACTTCGCGCTCGGCGGCGAAGTACAGCGGCACGATCGGGATCTGTTCCAGATAGATGTATTGCCAGATATCCAGCTCGGTCCAGTTGGACAGCGGGAAGACGCGGATCGACTCGCCCTTCTTGACCTTGCCGTTGTAAACGTTCCACAGCTCGGGACGCTGGTTCTTCGGGTCCCAGCGATGCTTGCTGTCGCGGAAGGAATACACGCGCTCCTTGGCGCGGGACTTTTCCTCGTCACGGCGCGCGCCACCGAAGGCGGCATCGAAGCCATGCTTGTCCAGTGCCTGCTTGAGCCCCTCGGTCTTCATCACGTCAGTGTGCTTGGCACTGCCGTAGGTGAAGGGGTTCATGTCCTGCGCCACACCATCCGGGTTGATGTGGGTGATCAGGTCGAGGCCGTACTCTTTGACCATCTTCTCGCGGAAGCGGTACATCTCCTGGAATTTCCAGCGAGTGTCCACGTGCATGACCGGGAACGGCAGCTTGCCGGGGAAGAATGCCTTGCGCGCCAGGTGCAACATCACGGCGGAATCTTTACCGATGGAATACAGCATCACCGGGTTGTCGAATTCGGCGGCCACTTCACGAATGATGTGGATACTTTCCGCCTCGAGCTGTTTCAGGTGCGTCAGTTTGTCGAGCATGGCTTATCACAGATCTGGGAATGAACGGCCGGCGGGCCGTGGACGAGCGCGCACTCTAGCACAGCGCCCTATTCTATTCAGGGAGCCTGTTAGATCGAAAAGATCTAGACATATGCCCGGTTTTCAGACCGGATTGGGGCAATCGATGAACAGGTGCTCAATGGCGAAACGCCGCGCTAGATAGTCGCCTAAGGCCTGCACGCCGTAGCGTTCGGTGGCGTGATGCCCGGCGGCGATAAAGCCCACCCCGTTCTCGCGCGCGCTGTGGAAGGTTTGCTCCGACGCCTCGCCGGCCAGGTACAGATCGACCCCGGCGGCGATCGCATTGTCGATGTAGCCCTGGCCACCGCCGGTGCACCAGCCGATGCGCCGCACCATGCCTTGCCCCTCGACCAGCAGCGGCTCACGGCCCAGCACTTCCTGCACGCGGCGGGCGAAGTCGCGTGCGCTCATGGGTTCGGCCAGCGAACCGAGCAGGCCGACCACTTTCGGATTGTTCGGATCGAGCGGGCCTTCCACGGTGATATCCAGCTGGCGCGCCAGCTGCACGTTGTTACCGACCTCGGCATGTACATCCAGCGGCAGGTGATAGGCCAGCAGGCTGATGTCGTTGCTCAGCAGGGTCTGCAGGCGGCGGCGCTTCATCCCGGTGATGCAGGCGTCCTCGCCCTTCCAGAAGTAGCCGTGATGGACCAGTACCACGTCGGCCTCGGCTTCCACCGCCGCGTCCAGCAGCGCCTGGCTGGCGGTCACGCCACTGACGATGCGCCGTACCTGCGGCCGGCCCTCGACCTGCAGGCCATTGGGGCAGTAATCGCTGATGCGCGCGGCGCCGAGAAAGCGGTCGGCTTCCTCGACCAGGGTGGTCAGGGCGATGGCCATGGTTTTTCCTCATCAAACTGTTGCGGACGCTGCCCTTCCGGCCGGCGGCGCCTCTATAATGCCGCCACCTTAAGGGCCGCTCCAGGCCCTCGCAACCCTCAGGATTTCACTTAGATGCTCAAGGCCCTGCGCTTCCTTGGCTGGCCCCTGCTGGTCGGTCTGTTGCTGGCACTGTTGCTGATCCAGCGCTACCCGCAATGGGTCGGCCTGCCCGGCAACGAGGTGCACCTGCAACAGGCGCCGCGCTATGGCATCGCCCGGGAAGGCCCGGTGTCCTATGCCGACGCAGTGAGCCGCGCGGCGCCGGCGGTGGCCAACCTGTACACCACCAAGATGGTCAACAAGACCTCTAGCCATCCGCTCCTGGAAGACCCGGTGTTTCGCCGTTTCTTCGGCGACAACCTGCCCAAGCAGCGGCGCATGGAGTCGAGCCTGGGTTCGGCGGTGATCATGAGTGCGGAAGGCTACCTGCTGACCAACAACCATGTGGTGGCGGACGCCGACCAGATAGTCGTGGCGCTCAAGGACGGCCGCGAGACCGTAGCCCGCCTGATCGGCAGCGACCCGGAAACCGACCTCGCGGTACTCAAGATCGACCTGAAGAATCTGCCAGCCATGACCCTGGGACGCTCCGACCAGATCCAGATCGGCGACGTCACCCTGGCCATCGGCAACCCGTTCGGCGTCGGCCAGACCGTGACCATGGGCATCATCAGTGCCACCGGGCGCAACCAGCTGGGCCTCAACACCTACGAGGACTTCATCCAGACCGACGCGGCGATCAACCCGGGTAACTCCGGCGGCGCCCTGGTCGATGCCCACGGCAACCTGATCGGCATCAACACCGCGATCTTCTCCAAGTCCGGCGGCTCGCAGGGCATCGGCTTCGCCATCCCGGTCAAGCTGGCGCGTGACGTGATGAAGGCGATCATCGAGCGCGGCCAGGTGATCCGTGGCTGGCTGGGCATCGAGGTGCAGCCGCTGACCCCGGAGCTGGCCGAATCGTTCGGCTTGCAGGGCCGTGCCGGCATCCTGGTCGCCGGCATCTACCGCGACGGTCCGGCGCAGAAGGCCGGCCTGCAGCCGGGCGACCTGATCCTGAAGATCGCCGACGAGGCCGCCGTCGACGGGCGCCGCTCGATGAACCAGGTGGCGCGCACCCAGCCGGGCGAAAAGGTGGTGATCGAGGTGCTGCGCGGCGGCGAGACCCTGGAGCTGACCGCCGAGATCGGCGTGCGCCCCCCGGCCGAAGTACAGCAGCCGCAGCAACCCTAAACAGCGGTCATGAAAAAAAGGCGCCCCACGGGGCGCCTTTTACGTTACGGCTTCTGGTTAGAGTACTTGCCGCAGGGCATCCAGCAACGCCTGGTTCTGCTCAGGATTGCCGATGGTGATACGCAGGAACTGGGCGATACGCTGCTGCTTGAAGTGCCGCACGATGACGCCGTGCTCACGCAGTGCCGCGGCCAGCTCGCCAGCATCCTTCTGCGGGTGACGGGCAAAGATGAAGTTGGCCGCAGAGGGCAGCACTTCGAAGCCCAGACCGGAGAGCGCTGCAACCACCTGCTCGCGGCTGTCGATCACCAACTGGCAGGTCTTGCGGAAGTAGGTCTCGTCCTCGAAGGCCGCTGCCGCACCGACGATGGCCATGCGGTCCAGCGGATAGGAGTTGAAGCTGTTCTTGATCCGCTCCAGTGCCTCGATCAGGTCCGGATGGCCAACCGCGATGCCAACCCGCAAGCCAGCCAGCGAGCGCGACTTGGACAGGGTCTGGGTCACCAGCAGGTTCGGATAGCGGTCGACCAGCTTGATCGCCGTCTCGCCGCCGAAGTCGATGTAGGCCTCGTCCACCACCACCACGCTGTCCGGGCTGCCCTGTAGCAGACGCTCGACGGCGTCCAGCGGCAGCAGGCAGCCGGTCGGTGCATTGGGGTTGGGGAAGATGATCCCGCCGTTCGGGCGCGCGTAGTCTTCCACGCGGATCTGGAACTGCTCGTCCAGCGCCAGCGCCTCGTAGGGCACACCGTACAGGCCGCAGTAGACCGGGTAGAAGCTGTAGGTCACATCCGGGAACAGCAGCGGCTTGCCGTGCTGGAACAGGCCGTGGAAGGCATGCGCCAGCACCTCGTCGGAGCCATTGCCGACGAACACCTGGGCGGTGCTCACGCCGTAGTAATCGGCCACGGCCTGCTTCAGGCGGTCGCTATTGGGATCAGGGTACAGGCGCAGGCTGTCGCCCAGCTCGGCCTGCATGGCCGCGATCGCCTTGGGCGACGGGCCATAGGGGTTCTCGTTGGTATTCAGCTTGACCAGCTTGGCCAGTTTAGGTTGCTCACCCGGCACGTAAGGCACCAGGTCTTTGACGAAGGGGCTCCAGAATTTGCTCATCTGCCCTTCTCTCCTCGAATTCGTTCGGTTTGCGTAGGGTGAAAACCGCGAAGTGTTTCCACCGAACAAGACGGTGGACAAGCAAAGCGCTGTCCACCCTACAAAACAGCCATCAGGGCTTGATGCGGTACTCGGCGCTGCGCGCGTGCGCAGTCAGCGACTCGCCACGGGCCAGCACGGACGCGACCTTGCCCAGCTCGGAGGCGCCCTCGGCCGAGCAATGGATGATCGACGAGCGCTTCTGGAAGTCGTAAACGCCCAGCGGCGAGGAGAAGCGCGCGGTACCGGAGGTCGGCAGCACGTGGTTCGGCCCGGCGCAGTAGTCGCCCAAAGCTTCTGCCGTATAGCGGCCCATGAAGATGGCGCCGGCATGGCGGATCTGCGGCAGGTATTGCTCGGGATTCTCCACAGACAATTCCAGATGCTCCGGCGCGATGCGATTGGCCACTTCGATGGCCTGGGCCATATCGGCGACCTGGATCAACGCGCCGCGACCCTCCATGGAGGTACGGGCGATGGCCTCGCGCTCCAGGGTCGGCAGCAGCCTGGCGATGCTCTCGGCAACCTTGTCGAGGAAGGCGGCATCCGGGCTGACCAGGATGGCCTGGGCGTCCTCGTCGTGCTCGGCCTGGGAGAACAGGTCCATGGCAATCCAGTCCGGATCGGTCTGGCCGTCGCACACGACAAGAATCTCTGAAGGGCCGGCGATCATGTCGATACCGACCTTGCCGAACACATGGCGCTTGGCGGTGGCCACATAGATGTTGCCGGGGCCGACGATCTTGTCCACCGGCGGCACGCTCTCGGTGCCGTACGCCAGCGCCGCCACGGCCTGGGCGCCACCGATGGTGAACACGCGGTCGACACCGGCGATGGCGGCGGCGGCCAGGACGATCTCGTTGATCTCGCCACGCGGGGTCGGCACCACCATCACCACTTCCGGCACGCCGGCGACCTTGGCCGGGATGGCGTTCATCAGCACCGAGGACGGGTACGAGGCCTTGCCGCCCGGCACGTACAGGCCGGCGCGGTCCAGCGGGGTGACCTTCTGCCCCAGCACCGTGCCGTCGGCCTCGGTGTAGGTCCAGGAGTCCTGCTTCTGCCGCTCGTGGTACAGGCGCACGCGCTCGGCGGCCTTTTCCAGGGCGGCGCGCTGCTCGGCGCTGATGCGGGTCAGGGCCAACTCCAGGCGCTCGCGCGGCAGGATCAGGTCGGCCATGCCGGCGACCTGCAGGCCGTCGAACCTTTCGGTGAACTCGACCAGGGCGGCATCGCCACGGCTTCGCACGGCGGCGATGATGTCAAGTACGCGCTGGTTGACCGCGTCGTCCGACACGCTTTCCCAGCTCAGCAGATGATCCAGGTGTCGCGCGAAGTCCTGGTCAGCGGCATTGAGTCGGCGGATGGCGGTAGGAGCGGTCATAGCGGGCCTCTTGATTGGCTATTGCGCAAAGTCTGTTAGCGCTCTCGCGAGCTAGTGCCAGGCTAGGCAAAAACAGGCGAGGAAGCGGAGTTTACGAGTGGTAAATGAGCATTCCGAGCCTGTTTTTAACGACGCATGGCCGACGCGCAGCAGAGCGCTAACAGACTTTCAGGCGCCCGTAGAGTACCAGCCGTACCGTGCGGGCACCTGAGAATTCTGGCTATGACACGGATAGGCGCGTGCGGCGCAAGGCCGCACTGGAGGTATCAGCGTTGGTGTCGGGACTCGACGGCGCTGCGCAGGGTCTCGATCAGCGCCTGGATGCGGCCGTGCTGCATCTTCATCGAGGCCTTGTTGACGATCAGGCGCGAACTGACGTGGGCGATCAACTCCTGGGGCTCCAGACCGTTGGCACGCAGGGTATTGCCGGTATCGACCACGTCGATGATCTTGTCGGCCAGGCCGACCAGCGGGGCCAGCTCCATGGAGCCGTACAGCTTGATCACGTCGACCTGGCGGCCCTGCTCGGCGTAGTAACGCTTGGCCACGTTGACGAACTTGGTGGCCACGCGCAGGCGGCCTTTCGGCTCCGGTGCGCCGACCTTGCCAGCAGTCATCAGCTTGCAGTTGGCGATCTGCAGGTCGAGCGGCTCGTACAGGCCCTGGCCGCCGTACTCCATCAGCACGTCCTTGCCGGCCACGCCGAGGTCAGCGGCGCCATGCTCGACGTAGGTCGGCACGTCGGTGGCCCGCACGATCAGCAGCTGCACGTCATCCTGGGTGGTCGGAATGATCAGCTTGCGGCTCTTTTCCGGATTCTCGGTCGGCTCGATGCCTGCCGCGGCGAGCAGCGGCAGGGTGTCGTCGAGAATGCGGCCCTTGGACAGCGCGATGGTCAGCATGAAATGCCCTTAGAGTCTGTTTACGATCTCGCGAGCTAGAGCCAGGCTAGGCAAAAACAGGCGAGGACGCGGAGTTTACGAATGGTAAATGAGCAGTCCGAGCCTGTTTTTAACGACGCATGGCCGACGCGCAGCAGATCGTATACAGACTCTTAGCCCGGCACTCGGCGTATCTTGGCGCCGAGCAACTGCAGTTTTTCCTCGATGCACTCGTAACCACGGTCGATGTGGTAGATGCGGTCGATCAGGGTCTCGCCCTCGGCGACCAGCGCGGCGATCACCAGGCTGGCGGAGGCGCGCAGGTCGGTGGCCATGACCGGGGCGCCCTTGAGCGCCGGCACGCCGGTGACGATGGCGGTGTTGCCCTCGACCAGGATCTGCGCGCCCATGCGATTCATCTCGTAGACGTGCATGAAGCGGTTCTCGAACACGGTCTCGATGACGGTGCCGGTGCCCTCGGCGATGGCGTTGAGGGAAATGAACTGGGCCTGCATGTCGGTCGGGAAGGCCGGGTACGGCGCGGTGCGCACGTTGACGGCCTTGGGACGCTTGCCCTTCATGTCCAGCTCGATCCAGTCCTTGCCGGTGGTGATCTCGGCACCCGCTTCCTGCAGCTTGGCCAATACAGCCTCGAGGATGGTCGGATCGGTGTCCTTGAGCTTGACGCGGCCACCGGTGGCGGCCGCGGCCACCAGGTAGGTGCCGGTTTCGATACGGTCGGGCATCACGCTGTAGCGACCGCCACCCAGGCGTTCGACGCCGTCGATGGTGATGGTGTCGGTGCCGGCGCCGCTGACCTTGCCGCCCATGGCGTTGATGAAGTTGGCCAGGTCGACCACTTCCGGCTCACGCGCGGCGTTTTCCAGCACGGTACGGCCCTTGGCCAGAGCCGCGGCCATCATGATGTTCTCGGTACCGGTCACGCTGACGATATCGAAGAAGAAGTGCGCGCCACGCAGGCCGCCTTCCGGCGCCTTGGCCTTGATGTAGCCGCCTTCGACGTCGATCTTCGCACCCATGGCTTCCAGGCCGCGGATGTGCAGGTCGACCGGACGCGAACCGATGGCGCAACCGCCAGGCAGAGCCACTTCGGCTTCACCGAAACGGGCAACCATGGGGCCGAGCACCAGGATTGAGGCGCGCATGGTCTTCACCAGCTCGTACGGTGCGACCAGGGTCTTGATGCTGCTGGCGTCGACTTCGACGCTGAGCTTCTCGTCGATGATCGGCTGCACGCCCATGCGGCCGAACAGCTCGATCATGGTGGTGATGTCGTGCAGGTGCGGCAGGTTGCACACGGTGACCGGGGTATCGGCCAGCAGAGTCGCGGCGAGAATCGGCAGGGCGGAGTTCTTCGCCCCGGAGATGCGGATTTCGCCATCGAGGCGGATACCGCCGGTAATAATCAGTTTGTCCATTCGGATCTCGATCTCGCTGCCCGCAGGCTCAGGAACGCTCGGCCCAGGCGGCCTGGCTGAAGAATTTCATGGTCACGGCGTGGATGCTGCCATCGGCGATCCAGGCGTTGAGGTGGGCGTATATCTGCTGCTGGCGCTTGACCGGGCTGAGCGCGGCCAGCTCATCGCTGATCAGGTTCAGCTGGAAGTTGCAGCCTTCGCCTTCCACCTCGACGCGGGTGTTCGGCAGCTGGGCCTCCAGGAGGTTCTTAACTTCTACGGCCTGCATGCTCAACCTCGATCGGCGCAAAAGGATTCTGGCGGGCCCAAGGCTCGCGGGGTCGGCAATGATACAAAAAAGCCCCCCGCCTGCGAAGCCCGGCAGACGGAGGGCTCTGGTTCAGCTTAGGCCGGGAGGTCGAGCAGTTGCTGCAGGCCAGAGACCCGGGCGATGCCCTGCATGTCCTGCGGCAGGCCGCGCACCTTCAGGCTTTTCCCCACCTGGGCCGCATCGCGCATAAAGGCCAGCAGCAGGGACAGGCCGACACTGCTGGACTTCTCCACCGCAGCGCAGTCCAGCACCAGCTCACGCGCCGGGCTGGCCGCAATCAGCTCACACCCTGCTTCGCGCAGGGCCGGGCCGCTGCGATAGTCGAGCACGCCGGAGAGCAGCAGCTCGCCGCCGGCACCCTGACGGATGGCGGCTTCACTCATTGCTGGCCGCTCGCCTGCTGGCCTTCGGCGCTGTCCTTGGCCTTGGCCACCACTTCGGCCCAGCCGTCGATGGTCTTGTCCAGGTCATTGCCATTGCGTTGCATGCTGTCGGCGAACTGGTCGCGGAACAGCTTGCCGACGTTGATGCCGTTGATGATCACGTTGCGCAGCTTCCACTGCCCGTCGACCTGCACCATGGTGTAGGACACCGGATAGACGGTGCCCTTCTTGTCGGTGACTTCCATGCCGACGCTGGCGCGGTCGGCGCCTTCGGCCTTGGCTGGCAGCACGCGGATGCCCTGGTTGTCGTATTCCAGCAGGGCGTTGCCGTAGAACTGCATCAGGCTGCGCTTGAAGTTGTCCTCGAAACGCTGCAGCTGCGCATCGCTGGCGCCGCGCGAGTACTTCACGGTCATGATGCTGCGCGAGATGCCTTCGCTGTCCACTACCGGGCCGAGAATGCGATCCAGGGTGTCATAGAAGGACTGCGGATTCTGCTTGTAGGAGGCCTTGTTGGCCTCGAGATCACCGAGCAGCTCGTCGGTGGTGCTCTTCACCACATCGTGGGCGCTGGGCGCGGCCATGGCCGCCAGCGGCAGACTTGCCAACACGACCAGCAGGCCGCGGCGCAGGATCTTCAACATGTTCATTTGCTTTCCTTATTCACCGAGTTCATCAGGAACTTGCCGATCAGGTCTTCCAGCACCAGCGCCGACTGGGTGTCATGGATGGTGCTGCCATCCTTCAGCAGATCCTCCTCGCCACCGACGCTGATGCCAATGTACTTCTCGCCCAGCAGACCGGCGGTGAGGATCGAGGCGGTGGAGTCCAGCGGCAGGTTGTCGACCCGCTTCTCGAGCTCCATGGTCACGCGACCGGTGTAGCTGTCGCGATCCAGGTCGATAGCGGTGACCTTGCCGATGGTCACGCCGGCCATGGTTACCTTGGCCCTAACGGTAAGACCGGCGATGTTGTCGAAGTTCGCATACAGCTTGTAGGTATCACCCGAGCTGGCGGCGGACAGGCCACTGACCCGCAGGGCGAGCAGCAGCAGCGCCAGCAGTCCAGCCAGCAGGAACAGGCCGACGCCGATTTCCAGGGAGCGGCTTTGCATCAGAGATCTCCAAACATCAGGGCGGTCAGAATAAAGTCGAGGCCGAGCACGGCGAGGGAGGCATACACCACGGTCTTGGTCGTGGCACGACTGATGCCTTCCGAGGTCGGCTCGCAGTCATAGCCCTGGAACACGGCGATCCAGGTCACGACGAAGGCGAACACCATGCTCTTGATCACACCATTGAGCACGTCTTCGGTGAATTCCACGCTGTTCTGCATGTTCGACCAGAACGAGCCTTCATAGACGCCGAGCCAGTCCACCGCGACCATGGCGCCACCCCAGATGCCGACCACGCTGAAGATGGCGGCGAGCAGCGGCATGGAGATGAAGCCAGCCCACAGGCGCGGGGCGATTATGTACTTGAGCGGGTCGACGCCGATCATTTCCAGGCTGGACAGCTGTTCGGTGGACTTCATGTTGCCGATCTCGGCGGTCAGCGCCGAGCCGGCACGCCCGGCGAACAGCAGGCCGGTGACCACCGGGCCGAGTTCGCGCAGCAGGGTCAGGGCGACCATCTGCCCCACCGCCTGCTCGGAGCCGTAGCTGGTCAGGATGTTGTAGCCCTGAAGGGCCAGCACCATACCGATGAACAGGCCAGCGACCACGATGATCGGCAGCGACAGCACGCCCACCGAATAGAGCTGGCGGATCAGCAGTTGACCGCCATTGCGCAGGCCGCTGCGGCCGAATAGCGAGCTGAGCAGGAACAGGGTCGAACGGCCCATGGCCTCAACCACGTCGATGCCGGCGCGCCCGAGCAGGGCGATGCGTTCGAGAGGGGACTTCCTACGCATCAGCGCGCTCCCAGCAAATCATCGAGGTAATCCGGCGCCGGATAGTGGAAGGGCACCGGACCGTCCGGAATGCCTTTCATGAACTGCTGGATGCGCGGGTTATCCGAGCCCATCAGCTCGGCCGGCGTACCCTGCCCCAGCACCTGACCATCGCCCACCACATAGATGTAGTCGGCGATGCTGGCGGTCTCGGCCAGGTCGTGGGACACCACGATGCTGGTGATGCCGAGGGCGTCGTTGAGCAGACGGATCAGGCGCACCAACACGCCCATGGCGATCGGGTCCTGGCCGACGAACGGCTCGTCGTACATGAGAATCTGCGGGTCCAGGGCAATCGCCCGGGCCAGCGCCACACGGCGTTTCATGCCGCCCGACAGTTCGTCTGGCATCAGCTCGACGGCGCCACGCAAGCCAACGGCCTGCAGCTTCATCAGCACGATGTCGCGGATCATTTCGTCCGACAGCTGGGTATGCACGCGCAGCGGGAAGGCAACGTTCTCGAACACGTCCAGGTCGGTGAACAGCGCACCACTCTGGAACAGGACACCAAACTGCTTGCGCATGTCGAACAGGTCGCTGCGCGGCAGGCTCGGCAGGTTCTGCCCGTTGACCCAGACTTCGCCACTGGCCGGCTTGAGCTGGGCGGCGATCAGGCGCAACAGGGTGGTCTTGCCGCAGCCGGACGGCCCCATGATCCCGGTGACCTTGCCACGCGGGATGCGGATATCGACATTATCGAAGATGTTGCGCGCGCCACGCTTGAAGGTTAGCCCCTTCAACTCGACGGCATAGGCATTCTCGGCGCTCATCCAAACTCCTTGTGATGCGGCCCTTCCATGGACAGACGCATATTCCCACGGCAGGGACACCTCGCGCCGCGGTCAGGCCGAACAGGGCGCGGAATATAGCATTGGCGGCTATTGCAGCCCAAGCCGCTGCAACTTTTTCATAACAATTGGTCACAAGATGCACCGAGCGTGCCGAGTGCCAGGTGAGGCCGACCGCCTTTGTCGGTATACTCCCTGCCTTTTATGCCGAGCACCGCGAAGATCTCATGAGCCAGACCAGCGACCTGATCCAGTCCGCGCAGCGCACCATCCGCCTCGAAGCCGAGGCCGTGGAAAGCCTGCTGAGCCGCATCGACGCCGACTTCGTGCGTGCCTGCGAGATGATCCTGAACTGCAGCGGGCGCGTGGTCGTGGTCGGCATGGGCAAGTCGGGCCATATCGGCAACAAGATCGCCGCCACCCTGGCCAGTACCGGTACGCCGGCCTTCTTCGTCCACCCGGCCGAGGCCAGCCATGGCGACATGGGCATGATCACCCAGGACGACGTGGTCCTGGCCCTGTCCAACTCCGGCTCCACCGCCGAGATCGTCACCCTGCTGCCGCTGATCAAGCGTCTGGGCATCCAGCTGATCAGCATGACTGGCAACCCCGAATCTGCGCTGGCCAAGGCCGCCGAAGTCAATCTGGACGCCCGCGTGGCCCAGGAAGCCTGCCCGCTGAACCTGGCGCCGACCTCCTCCACCACTGTTTCCCTGGTGATCGGCGACGCCCTGGCCATCGCCCTGCTGGAAGCCCGCGGCTTCACCGCCGAAGATTTCGCCTTCTCCCATCCGGGCGGCGCCCTCGGCCGTCGTCTGCTGCTCAAGGTGGAGAACGTGATGCATGCCGGTGAGCGTCTGCCGCTGGTACAGCGCGGCACCTCGCTGCGCGAGGCGCTGCTGGAAATGACCCGCAAGGGCCTGGGCATGACCGTGATCGTCGAGGCCGATGGCAAGCTGGCCGGGATCTTCACCGACGGCGACCTGCGCCGCACCCTGGACAAGGGCATCGACGTGCGCGAAGCGAGCATCGACCAGGTGATGACCGTCCACGGCAAGACCGCCCGCGCCGAGATGCTCGCCGCCGAGGCGCTGAAAATCATGGAAGACCACAAGATCAACGCACTGGTGGTGGTGAATGACGAGGACAAGCCGGTCGGCGCCCTCAACATGCACGACCTGCTGCGCGCCGGAGTGATGTAAATGAGCAACGAACTGCTGCAACGCACCAAGGCCATCAAGCTCGCCATCTTCGACGTCGACGGCGTACTGACCGACGGCAAGCTGTACTTCCTCGTCGACGGTAGCGAATTCAAGACCTTCAACACCCTAGACGGCCACGGCATCAAGATGCTGATCAACTCCGGGGTGCGCACCGCCATCATCAGCGGCCGCAAGACCCCGGTGGTCGAGCGCCGTGCACAGAATCTCGGCATCCAGCATCTGTACCAGGGCCGCGAGGACAAGCTGGTGGTGCTCGATGAACTGCTCGGCGAGCTGGGCCTGAGCTACGAACAGGTCGCCTACCTGGGCGACGACCTGCCCGACCTTCCGGTGATCCGCCGCGTCGGTCTGGGCATGGCCGTGGCCAGCGCCGACGGTTTCGTCCGTCAGCACGCCCACGGCGTGACCAGCGCCCGCGGCGGCGAAGGCGCGGCGCGCGAGTTCTGCGAACTGATCATGCGCGGCCAGGGCACGCTCGAAGCCGCCCAGGCCGCCTACCTCTAGGACCTCCCCATGAACGGCAAACTGCGCAATTACGTGATCGGCCTGTTGGCAGTCGCCCTGATTGGCGCGCTCGGCTACTGGAACGTCCGCCCCGAGACCTTCATGGATCGCCGGGCGGCCGCCGAGGCCGACAATGCCATCGACTTCTACGTGGTCGGCGCCAGCACCCAGCAATTCCAGGAAGACGGCAAGCTGCAGTACGAGATGACTGCCGCCAAGCTGGAACACATCAAGGCAACCGACGTCACCCTTCTGGAAAAACCGGACCTGCAGCTGTACCGCGGCACTCAGTTCCCCTGGCACGTGCGCAGCGACAAGGGCGAGGTGGCGCCGGAAGGCAAGCAGGTCGAGCTGATCGACAACGTGCGCATCGCCCGCACCGATGCCAAGAACCGCCCGACCGTGATTACCAGCAGCCGAGTCACCGTATTCCCCGACGAGGAATATGCGCAGACCCAGCAAGCCGTTAGAATCGAGGCCGCCAATGGGGTGACCACGGCACAGGGAATGAAAGCGTACATGAACGACGGCAAGATCAACTTGCTGTCCAACGTAAGAGGCCAGCATGAGGTTCGTTAAAACCTTCCCCCTACTGCTCAGCCTGAGCGCCGCGCTCGGAAGCGCCAGCGCCTGGGCCCTGCCCAGCGACCGCGAGCAACCGATCCGGGTCCAGGCAGACAGCGCAGAACTGGATGACAAGCAAGGTGTGGCCGTTTACCGCGGCGGCGTGGTGATCACCCAGGGCACCATGAAGATCACCGGCGACACCGTGACCATCACTCAGGATGCCAACGGCGAGATCGAAGTCTTCACCTCGGTAGGCAAACCGGCCTACTACGAGCAGAAGCCCTCCGTCGACAAGGACATCGTCAAGGCCTACGGCCTGACCATCCAGTACTACGCGAGCAACGAGCGCATCGTACTGATCGACCAGGCCAAGGTGATCCAGCAGGGCAATACCTTCGAAGGCGAGAAGATCGTCTACGACACCCAGCGCCAGATCGTCAACGCCGGCCGCGCCACGGGCAGCGATGTCTCGACGCCGCGTCCGCGCATCGACATGATCCTGCAGCCTCGCAAGAAGAACGGCCAGCCGGAGCAGGCGCAGTAATGGCGACTCTCAAAGCCCAGCACCTGGCCAAGAGCTACAAGGGCCGCCAGGTGGTCCGCGACGTCAGCCTGTCCATCGACAGCGGCCAGATCGTCGGCCTGCTCGGGCCCAACGGCGCAGGCAAGACCACCTGCTTCTACATGATCGTCGGCCTGGTCCAGGCCGATCAGGGCCGCGTGCTGATCGACAGCCAGGACATCAGCCACCAGCCCATGCACGGCCGCGCCCGCTCCGGCATCGGCTACCTGCCGCAGGAAGCCTCGATCTTCCGCAAGCTGTCGGTGGCGGACAACATCATGGCGATCCTCGAGACCCGCAAGGACCTCGACCGCGCCGGCCGCCAGGAGGCGCTGGAAGCCCTGCTGCAGGAATTCCACATCAACCACATCCGTGACAGCCTCGGCATGAGCCTGTCCGGCGGCGAGCGTCGTCGCGTGGAGATCGCCCGCGCCCTGGCCACCGAGCCGAAGTTCATCCTGCTCGACGAGCCCTTCGCCGGCGTGGACCCGATCTCGGTCGGCGACATCAAGCAGATCATCCACCACCTCAAGGCCAAGGGCATCGGTGTGCTGATCACCGACCACAACGTGCGCGAGACCCTGGATATCTGCGAGACGGCCTATATCGTCAACGACGGCCAGCTGATCGCCGAAGGCGATGCCGAGACCATTCTGGCCAACCAGTTGGTCAAGGAAGTCTACCTGGGCCACGAATTCCGCCTCTGAGCCCGAGCCCCGTGCGGGACTTGCGCAAAGGGCTAGAATCATTCAAGGTCAGGCATATAATTTGCTTCCTAGGGCGGTTCGCCGCCCTGCAGTGGATGGCGCCGCGCGCCGGCAAGTGAACAAGGTACCCAGCCCCACACCATGAAACCGTCGCTAGTCCTCAAGATGGGCCAGCAGCTGACGATGACTCCGCAGCTGCAACAGGCCATCCGTCTCCTCCAGCTCTCCACCCTGGACCTGCAACAGGAAATCCAGGAGGCCCTGGAATCCAACCCCATGTTGGAACGTCAGGAGGAAGGCGAAGACTTCGACAACTCCGACCCGATGGCCGACAACGCCGAGCAGAACAACTCTGCCCAGCAGGACAGCTCGAACTTCCAGGACAGCACCGTCGCGGTCAACAACAACGAGAGCGCCGAAGATGGCGAATGGCACGACCGCATCCCCAGCGAGCTGCCGGTCGACACCGCTTGGGAAGACGTCTACCAGACCAGCGCCAGCAGCCTGCCCAGCAACGATGACGACGAGTGGGACTTCACCACCCGCACCTCCGCCGGCGAGAGCCTGCAGAGCCACCTGCTGTGGCAACTCAACCTGGTGCCGATGTCCGATACCGACAAGCTGATCGGCGTCACCATCATCGACTGCATCAACAACCAGGGCTACTTGGAAGAGTCCATCGACGAGATCGTCGAGTCCTTCGATCCGGAACTGGAGATCGAGGCCGACGAGGTCGAAGCCGTGCTGCACCGTATCCAGCACTTCGAGCCAGCCGGCATCGGCGCCCGCGACTTGCGTGAGTGCCTGCTCCTGCAGCTGCGCCAGCTGCCGAGTAATACGCCCTGGCTGGCCGAGGCGCAGCGTCTCGCCGGCGACCACCTCGACGTGCTCGGCAGCCGCGACTACAGCCAGCTGATGCGCCGCATGAAGCTGAAAGAGGACGAGCTGCGCCAGGTCATCGAGCTGATCCAGAGCCTCAACCCGCGCCCGGGCTCGCAGATCGAGGCCAGCGAGCCGGAATACGTGGTGCCCGACGTGATCGTGCGCAAGCACAACGAACGCTGGCTGGTGGAGTTGAACCAGGAAGCGGTACCGCGCCTGCGGGTCAACCCGCAATACGCCGGCTTCGTCAAACGCGCCGACTCCAGCGCCGATAACACCTTCATGCGTAACCAGCTGCAGGAGGCGCGCTGGTTCATCAAGAGCCTGCAGAGCCGCAACGAGACGCTGATGAAGGTCGCCACGCAGATCGTCGAGCACCAGCGCGGCTTCCTCGAATACGGCGACGAGGCCATGAAGCCCCTGGTCCTGCACGACATCGCCGAGGCGGTGGGCATGCACGAGTCGACTATCTCACGCGTCACCACGCAGAAATTCATGCACACCCCGCGTGGCATCTACGAGCTGAAGTACTTCTTCTCCAGCCACGTCAGTACCTCCGAGGGCGGCGAATGCTCGTCCACCGCGATCCGCGCCATCATCAAGAAACTGGTGGCCGCGGAAAACGCGAAAAAGCCGTTGAGCGACAGCAAGATCGCTGGTTTACTGGAAGCACAGGGCATTCAGGTAGCCCGCCGCACTGTCGCCAAGTACCGCGAATCGCTCGGCATAGCACCGTCCAGCGAACGCAAGCGACTGATGTAAGCGGCCCTGAGCGGAAGGCTTCTGCACCACCGTACCGAGCGCCAGATACCCTGCATGGGGGAACCATGGCCCGCAGTGCACCAGCCCTTTCAGCCAACGTGTTACGGCGGCAGGCAAGCTAGTCTGTCTCTTACACCAGGCAACAAGGAGAAGCGGTATGCAAGTCAACATCAGTGGACATCAACTGGATGTGACCGACGCTCTGCGTGACTATGTCGGCGAGAAGTTGAGCCGGCTGGAACGCCATTTCGACAAGATCACCAATGTGCAGGTCATCATGGAGGTCGAGAAGCTGAAGCAGAAGATCGAAGCGACCTTGCACATTGCCGGCGGCGAAATCGTCGCCAACGCCGAACACGAAGACATGTATGCGGCCATCGACCTGCTGACCGACAAACTCGACCGACAACTGATCAAGCACAAGGAAAAGCAGCTAGGCCGCCTGCAAGGCGCCACGGCTCGCTGACAAACCCTCCCAGATGATCCGACTCGAAACCATCCTGACTCCCGCACGTTCCCTGGTGAACGTGCCGGGAGGCAGCAAGAAACGTGTACTCGAACAGATTGCCAACCTGGTTGCCCGCGATCTCAGCGATCTGGACGCCCAGGACATCTTCGAAAACCTGATCGCCCGCGAAAAGCTTGGCTCCACCGGCTTCGGCAATGGCATCGCCATTCCCCACTGCCGCCTGCCCGGCTGCAGCGCACCGATCAGCGCCGTGCTGCACCTGGACTCGGCGGTCGACTTCGATGCCATCGACGGCGCACCGGTAGATCTGCTGTTCGTTCTGCTGGTGCCGGAAGCGGCCACCGACGAGCATCTGGAGCTGCTGCGCCAGATCGCCAGCATGCTCGACCGTAGTGAGGTGCGTGAGCGCCTGCGCCATGCGCAGAGCAACGAGAGCCTGTACCAGGTCGTGGTCGACGTTCAGAGCGGCCACTGAGCACGGGAGGCGGCATGCGTCTGATCATCGTCAGCGGACGTTCCGGCTCGGGCAAGAGCACCGCCCTCGACGTACTGGAAGACAATGGCTTCTACTGCATCGACAACCTGCCCGCCGGCCTGCTGCCGGACCTGGCCGAGCGCGCTCTGCTGCAGACCGAGCTGCTGCACCCGCAGGTCGCCGTGTCGGTGGACGCACGCAACCTGCCCAGCCAGCTCAAGCGCTTCCCCGAACTGCTCGAGGAAGTCCGCAACCGTCACATCCAGTGCGATGTGCTGTATCTCGATGCCGACGAGGACACCCTGCTCAAGCGCTTCTCCGAGACCCGTCGGCGTCACCCGCTGACCAACGAGGATCGCGCCCTGGCCGAGGCCATCCGTGACGAGGCGCAGCTGCTGGCGCCGATCATCGACCTGGCCGACCTGAAGATCGACACCACTCACCTGAACCTCTACCAGCTGCGCGACACCCTCAAGCTGCGCCTGCTGAACAAGCCGGAGCCGGGCACCGCCTTCCTGGTCGAATCGTTCGGCTTCAAGCGCGGTATGCCGGTGGATGCCGACCTGGTGTTCGACGTGCGCTGCCTGCCCAATCCTTACTGGAAGCCGGACCTGCGCGACATGTCCGGCCTGGAGGCTCCAGTCGCCGAGTACCTGGCGGCGCAGCCGGACGTGGAGGAGATGTATCAGGACATCCAGGCCTACCTGCACAAGTGGCTGCCGCGCTTCGCCGCCAGCAACCGTTCCTACGTCACCATCGCCATCGGCTGCACCGGCGGTCATCATCGCTCGGTATATCTGGCTAATCGCCTGGGCGAAGCCCTGAAACCCGTACTGAAGAACGTCCAGGTCCGCCACCGCGACCTCGGCTAAGGATTGCAATGCCCACCCGCGAGATCACCATCATCAACAAGCTCGGCCTGCATGCCCGCGCCGCCGCCAAGTTCGTCGGCGTGGCCAGTGGTTTCCCCTGCCAGGTCCGCGTCGGCCGCTCGGCGGAGAGTCAGGTGGACGGCAAGAGCATCATGGCAGTGATGATGCTGGCCGCCGGCAAGGGCACCAACCTACACCTGTTCAGCGAGGGCGAACGCGAAGACGAAGCACTGGACGCGCTGGTCGAGCTGATCAACAACAGGTTCGACGAAGGCGAATGAACGCCGACGCATGAAAAAGGGGCCCTCTGGCCCCTTTTTTGTAGCCGCGCGGGCTCAGCTGCCGGCGACGGTCATCCGCTCGATCAGTACCGAGCCGGTGCGGATATTGCCACGCAGCTCCAGATCGCTACCCACCGCGACTATCTGGCTGAACATGTCGCGCAGGTTGCCAGCGATGGTCACTTCCTGCACCGGGAACTGGATCTCGCCGTTTTCCACCCAGAAACCGGCGGCGCCGCGCGAGTAGTCGCCGGTGACCAGGTTGAGACCCTGCCCCATCAGCTCGGTAACCAGCAGGCCACGCCCCATGCGCTTGAGAAGCGCTTGCTGATCCTCGTCACTATGGCTGACGAACAGGTTGTGCACACCGCCGGAGTTGGCCGTGCTCGGCATGCCCAGCTTGCGCCCGGAGTAAGTGCCGAGGATGTAGGACACCAGCTCGCCGCCGGCCACGAAAGGTTTGGCGTAGGTGGCCAGGCCGTCGCCGTCGAAGGTGGCGCTGCCCATGGCTCGCGGAATGTGTGGGCGCTCGTCGAGGCTCAACCATTCGGGGAACAGCCGCTGGCCCAGCGCGCCCTCGAGGAACGACGAGTGGCGATACAGGTTGCCGCCGGAAACGGCGGCGAGGAAGTGGCCGAACAACCCAGTGGCCAGCTCCGGCGCGAACAGCACCGGCACCTCGCAGGTCGGTACCGGTCGCGCGCCGAGGCGCGCCACGCTGCGCTCGGCAGCCAGGCGACCGATCTTCGCCGGGTCGGCCAGCAGCTCGCCCTGGCGATTGACGTCGTACCAGTAGTCGCGCTGCATCTGCCCGTCGCCCTCGGCGATCATCACGCAGCTCAGGCTGTGGCGGGTGCTGGCGTAGCCGCCGACAAAGCCATGGCTGTTGCCATAGACCCGGCAGCCCTGGTGGGTGCTGAGGCTGGTGCCGTCGGCGTTGCTGATGCGTTTGTCGGTGGCGAAAGCCGCCGCCTCGCAGGCCAGCGCCAGCTCCACCGCCTGCTCCGGCGCGATCGCCCAGGGATGGTAGAGGTCCAGCTCGGGCAGCTCGCGGGCCATCAGCTCGGCCTCGGCGAGGCCGGCACACTCGTCTTCCGAGGCATGCTTGGCGATGGCCAAAGCGGCGGCCACCGTCTCGCGAATCGCCGCCTCGCCGCTGGCCGAGGTGCTGGCCGAGCCCTTGCGCTGACCGACATACAGGGTGATGCCAAAGCCCTGGTCGCGGTTGAACTCGACCGTCTCCACCTCGCCCTGACGAACCGTGGTCGACAGGCCCTGCTCCATCGACACCGCCACCTCACAGGCGCTGGCGCCCTGGCGGCGCGCCTCGGCGATGATCTGCTCGACCTGCGCCTGCAGATCCGGCAGGGCCTGCGGGCCCACTGCTTGTGCTGAACTCATGTTGCACTCCAACGACGGGCGGCCGGTCCGCTGCGGACAGGCCCTCCCTGACTGGTTATCATGGCGGCGTTTCCATCCGGACCGCCCCCATGGCTGATTCATACGACGAAGACTTCTCCGGCGAGAAGAGCAAGACCCAGATCAAGCGCGAGCTGCACGCCCTGCAGGATCTCGGCGCTCGCCTGACCACCCTCAAGCCCGATCTGATCGCCAAGCTGCCGATCACCGATGGCCTGCGCAAGGCCTTGGCCGAAGCGCCGAAACACACGGCCAATGCCGCCAAGAAGCGTCACGTCCAGTTCATCGGCAAGCTCATGCGCGACCAGGACATAGAGGGCATCCTCGCCCTGATCGACCAGGTCGACAGCTCCACCCGCGAGTACAACGAACGCTTCCACGCCCTGGAGCGCTGGCGCGATCGCTTGGTGGCAGGTGACGACACCACCCTGGAGAGCTTCGTCGTCGACTACCCGGAGGCCGACCGCCAGCACCTGCGCAGCCTGATCCGTCATGCCCAGCACGAGGCGGCGCGAAACAAACCGCCAGCCGCCGCGCGCAAAATCTTCAAGTACATCCGCGACCTGGACGAGGTCCAGCGCGGCCTGCGTTAACCCTGCCTCGGCGGGCGCGGTTTAGGCCGCGCCCCGCTTTCAGACTCTCCCGTCGACGCCTCAGGCGCCGGTACCGCCCACGGTGATCGCATCGATCTTCAGGGTCGGCTGGCCGACACCCACCGGCACCGACTGACCGTCCTTGCCACAGGTGCCCACGCCGCTGTCCAAAGCCAGATCGTTACCGACCATGGACACCTTGCTCATCGCCTCCGGACCATTGCCGATCAGGGTCGCGCCCTTCACCGGCGCGGTGATCTTGCCGTCCTCGATCAGGTAGGCCTCGCTGGTGGAGAACACGAACTTGCCGCTGGTGATGTCCACCTGGCCGCCGCCGAGGTTGGCGCAATAGATACCGCGCTTCACCGAACGAATGATCTCTTCCGGGTCGCTCTCGCCGGCCAGCATGTAGGTGTTGGTCATGCGCGGCATCGGCAGGTGCGCGTAGGACTCGCGACGGCCGTTGCCGGTGGGCGCCACGCCCATCAGGCGGGCGTTCAGCTTGTCCTGCATGTAGCCCTTGAGCACGCCGTTCTCGATCAGCGTGGTGCACTGGGTGCGGGTGCCTTCGTCATCCAGGCTCAGCGAGCCGCGGCGACCGGCCAGGGTTCCGTCGTCGACGATGGTGCACAGCTTGGATGCCACCGGCTGGCCGACCCGGCCGCTGTAGGCCGAGCTGCCCTTGCGGTTGAAGTCGCCTTCCAGGCCATGGCCGACCGCCTCGTGCAGCAGCACGCCGGACCAGCCGGCGCCCATCACCACCGGCAAGGTGCCGGCCGGCGCGGGGACCGCCTCTAGGTTGACCAGGGCCTGGCGCAGCGCCTCACGGGCGTAGCCCATGGCGCGTTCTTCTCCGTTGCCGTCTCGCTCGAGGAAGTAGCGGTAGTCGCTACGCCCGCCGCCGCCGTGGCCGCCGCGCTCGCGGCGACCGTTCTGCTCGACGATCACACTGACGTTGAAGCGCACCAGCGGGCGGATGTCGGCGCCCAGGCTGCCATCGCTGGCGGCCACCAGCACGTGGTCCCAGACCCCGGCCAGGCTGACGGTGACCTGCTTGATGCGCGGGTCGAGGGTGCGGGTGCATACGTCGATGCGCTTGAGCAGCTCGACCTTCTCGGCGCGCTCCAGCACTTCCAGCGGGTTGTCCTGGCCATACAGGGCGACCACCGCCGGGCTGGCGAAGGCCTGCACGCGGCCCTGCTGGCCGGCGCGGGCGATCGAGCGGGCGGCACGGGCCGCCTGGCTCAGGGCCTCGGCATGAATGGCGTTGCTATAGGCGAAGCCGGTCTTCTCGCCGGACTGGGCGCGCACGCCCACGCCCTGGTCGAGGTTGAAGCTGCCTTCCTTGACGATGCCGTCCTCCAGCACCCAGGACTCGGAGACCTGGCTCTGGAAGTACAGGTCGGCGGCGTCGATGCCGGGGCCGGCCAGTTCGCCGAGGATTGCCGGCAACTGCTCGATGGTCAGGTTGCCGGGGGCCAGCAGGTGGCCGCTGACGCGGCCGAGGATGTCGCTCATAACTGCTCCGTGGGCGCCGGACCGGGCTCGGCCGGCGCAATGAATCGTCTGTGTCGCGCCACCGGCATGCGCTGGCGCACGGCCGCCTGCTCGGCGGCATCGCGCTCGGCGAGCAGTACCGCTTCGCCTTGCGTCTGTTCGGCCAGTACCCGGCCCCAGGGATCGATGATCGCCGAATGGCCGAAGGTCTCGCGGCCGCCCGGGTGTGTACCGCCCTGCCCCGCCGCCAGTACGTAGCACTGGGTCTCGATGGCGCGGGCACGGGTCAGCACCTGCCAGTGGGCGGCACCGGTGACGGCGGTGAAGGCCGCCGGCGCACTGATCAGTTCGGCGCCCGCCTCGCGCAGCCGGCTGTACAGCTCGGGGAAGCGCAGGTCATAGCACACGCTCAGGCCCAGACGCCCCACGGGCGTCTCGGCTACCACCACCTGCTCGCCGAAGGCGTAGTCGTCCGACTCGCGGTAGCGGCCACGGCTGTCAGCCACATCAACGTCGAACAGGTGCAGCTTGTCGTAGCGCGCCACCCGCTCGCCGTGCTCGTCGACCAGCAGCGAGCAGGCATGGGCCTTGGCCTCGAGGCGGGCGTCCGGCGGCAGCGGAATGGTTCCGGCCACTACCCATAACCCTAGATCACGGGCGGCCTGGCGCAGCCAGGGCAGGATGGGGCCGGTGCCAGCAGCCTCGGCGCGGCCGAGGTCGGCCTGGTCGCGGCGGCCCATGGCGGCGAAGTTTTCCGGCAGCACGGCGAGACGCGCACCGCGCTCGGCCGCCTGTTCGAGCAGGCGACGGGCGGCTGCAAGATTGGCCAGGACATCATCCTGGCTGACCATCTGGATTACGGCGAGGGACATGAACGCCTCCTTGCCCGCATGCTACCGCAAGTCGCCCGAACTGGCTTCAACGTGGCTTCTCGAACGGCTTTTCGAAGCTGATCTCGGGGTTCTGCCAGGGGCCCTTAACCTTGTACTGGACGCTGGCGAAGCGCGCCACGCGGTCGCCGAGCAGCTTGTCGACCACGAATAGCGCACCGCCGACGGCCGGCGCGCCGACGATCAGCGCGGCCAGCGGCAGGTTGTTGGTCACCGGCAGGGTCACCAGCAGCTTGGCGTCGATCTGATCGCGGGCCATGTCCAGGGTGCCGTCCAGCTCCAGGGTGCTGGACGGGCCGACCACGCGCAGCGGCTCGCGGGTCTGGAACACGCCGTTCTCACCCACCAGCAGGGTCTTGGTGGTGTCGTAGCTGAAGCCCTTGCCGAGCAGGTCGGAGAAGTCCAGGCGCAGGCGGCGGCTGATCGAGTTGAAGTTGAGCAGGCCGAACACGCGCAGGGCCGAGGCCGAGCCCTGCACCTCGACGAACTGGCCCTTGCGCAGGCTGGCGTCGAGACGGCCGGACAGGCGCTTGAGGCCGAACCAGGCCGGCGAGCCGGGCCAGTTGGCATTCACATCCAGGCGGAAACGCTCGCTGGTCGCGCTTGGCGCGTAGCCCCAGGCGCTCAGTACATCGGCCAGGTTCTTGCCCTCGATACGCCCCTTGTACCAGCTGGAACTGGCCCCCGGCGCGCCTTGCCAGCCGGCGCTGCCACCGAGCTTGAGGCCTTTGAGGTCAAGCGATATATCGCTGAAGTCCACACCCTGGGCCGTTGGCCGTGCCTTGAGCGACCAGGCGCCGATCAGCGCATCGCCCTGCATGACCTTGGCGATGCGCACGTCCAGAGCGGGAATCTGTCGTGGATCGACGGCGGCCAGCAGATCGGGGCCATCCGGCTCGTCAGGCTCGTCGGCCTTGCGCGGCTTGGCCGGCGGGAAACTCAGGCGCGCCAGGTCGATGCTGATCGGCGCGCCCTTGGCATCCGGCAGGCCGACCTGGCCTTCCAGCAGTGCACTGCTCAGCCCCAGCTGCCAGCCGGCCTCGCCCCGCGCCAGCTTGACCGCGAGATTGTCGACCTGGGTACCGAAACCGCTGAAGCGATCAATGTTGAGATCGGCGCCACGGAAGAAGCGCAGGGTCTGGCCATCCCCGGCCAGACCGGCATGCGGCTTGGCCACGGCCTGCCAGGCGCTCCAGTCCAGCTCGGCGATGCGCCCGCTGACGCGCAGGCCCTGGTCCGATGGCAGGCGCGCCGGCTCGCCACCCAGACGCAGCTCGCCACGCCCCTGCAGCGCCGCCCCCGGTGGCGCGGCGAATGCCAGGCTGGCCACGCTGCCATGGTCCAGCCAGTAGCGCCGCTCGTTGCCCTGCAGGGTCATGCGCCAGGTAGTGGGGCGCGCATCGGCGGCGACCTTGGCGAAGGGAGCCGGCAGCTCCACGGCCAGGCCCTTGAGGTCGGACTCGATACGCAGCTGGCTGTCACCGCCATCCAGCGCCAGGTTGAGCTTGTAGGGAATCTCGCCCTTCAGCGGCAGCGGCTGGGTCACCCCCAGCCAGCCGGTGAGCTGGGCCAGGGCTATCTTGCCGCTGGCCTCGATGCGCGTGCGCGCATTGCCGCGCGCCCCTTCGGCCAGGGCCCGGCCGCGCACGGCATGGCCCAGGGCGTGGGCTCGGATGTCCGGAGCGCTGAGGCCGGTAGCGGTGTTGAAGCGGAACGCACCCTTGATCTGGCTCAGCGCCAGTTTGGGCGTGCTGATCTGCAGCTGTGCGCCCTCTGTGGCGAAGTCCACCTGCACCTGGGGCTTCTGCCCCTTGGCCAGGGGGATGTCCAGTTTCAGCTTGCCACTCAGCGGGCCCTGGCCCTGCCAGCCAGCGAAGATGTCGGCGGTGCCGATCGGCGCCTCCTGCAGAATCTTCAGGGCATCGGGCAGGCTGCTGTCCAGCGCGCCATTCAGCGCCAGGCGCGGCGACTGCCCTGCGGGTGCCTTGGGTACGTTGACCGTCACGTCGCGCACGCGGCTGTCGAGGATGCGTGCCTCGGGCACCCGCACATCGACGCCGTCGTCCTCGATCAGCACCTCGCCGCGCGCCTCGCGCAGCACCGGCCAGCCGGGCTGGAAAGCCAGTTCGGCGCCGTCGACGAGGAAATACAGGCTGATGCTGCGCGAGGCATCCTCGGCGCCCTTGGCCAGGGAGCCCTGGTACTGGAACCAGCCGTCGTCGATATGGCCCTTGCGGATCGACTCGTTCAACCACTGGGCCAGGGCCGGGCTGAGGCCGGGAGAGAGGGTCGGCAGGTACTTCTTGGCCTGCAGCGCGTCGCCGTCCTGCAGGCCGACCCGCAGGTCCATGTAGTCTTCCAGGGCCGGGTCCTTCTTCAGGCGCACCAGGAAGTCGCCGGCCACCCTGCCCTCGTCACCGACCACCTGCAGATAGGGGCTCTGCAGGGTCAGCCCCTCGTCGTTGAGCTCCCACAGCAGGCGGGCGCCAGCCTGGCGGTAGCGCCACATCTCGGGGAACAGGTTGGGGAAGTGCAGGCCGAAGTTCTCGCTGGCGGCCAGCCCCTCGCCGCCGCCCAGATCACCGCGCACGCTGCCGCTGGCGTTGTCCACCGCCGGCACGCCCTGCCAGGCGCCGATGCCGACGCGCTCCAGATTGCTCGAGAACTGCACGCGCTTGGCGTCGCTCAGCTGCGGCAGGTAATCCAGCTGCAGGTTGCGCAGCGCACCACGCGGACGCAGGGCGCCGACGACTTCCTCGGCCTTGTCCGGCAGCGGCGCCAGGGCCAGTACCACCGGCGTCAGCGGGGTCAGGTCGAGATGGTCGGCGCTCAGGCTCCAACGCTCGACCTGGCCATTGGCGTCCAAGGTCTGCTTCAGCGCCAGCTGCGCCTCGCCCCAACGGGTCTCGCCCAGGCTCAGGGCTAGGGCATCCACCAGCAGGTCGAAGCCATCGGCGCGACGCTCGAAATAGGCGCTCAGGCCCAGGTCGCTGATCTGCACCGGCTCGCGCTTGGCGTAGGCGCCAAGAATCTCCGGCGCATGCAGGCGGGCGGCGCCACGCTGTACCCGCCCCTGCGCCCACTCCAGCCAGAACTCGCCGCCGGCCTGGGCCTTGCTCAGCTGCCAGTCACGGGTCAGGCCCTTGGGCAGCCAGGCCGCCCAGTCGCTCTGCGGCAGGCTGAGGTAGACGTCGGCGCTGCTGGCGCGCCAGTCCTGAGGGTCCAGGCGTACGCGCAGGTTGAGCGCCAGCGGCTGGCCATCGGGCAGGCGCAGGCGACCGTCGAGGCGCTGGCGCACGCTGCCGCTGCGCAGGGTCAGGTCGATATAGGTGAGGCTCTGCGGCGGCTGCTCGAAGGGCTCGAAGGTCAGCTGGCTACCAAGCAGGGAAACCTTGCTGAGCATGCCCAGGCCATCGATCAGCTTCTGCGGGTCCAGCGATGTGGCTGGCTGGCGCTGCGGCAGGCCCTCCACCGCCCAGCGCCCTTCGGCATCCTGGCGCAGGCTCAGCTGCAGGCCTTCGACCTGCAGGTTGGCGATGCGCGGCGCACGCGCCAGCAGGCTGGCCAGTACGTCTGGCACCAGCCGCACCTGGTCCAGGCGCACGGCGCTGGCGCCTTCGCCGACCAGCACGTCATGGGCCGTGAGCACCGGCGCCAGGCCACTCCAGCTGCCCTCCAGGCTGCCGATGGCAAGCGGCATGTTCAACGCCGTGGCGGCCTTGGCCTCGACTTCATCGCGGTACTCGGCCACCAGCGGCACCAGCTCGCGGCCCAGGCTGACGTACAGCGCGGCCAGCACCAGCACCAGCGCGCACAGGCCCAGGCCCCAGCGCAGCAGCCTGTTCAGCAGGCTAGCGAGCAAGTTCATTCAGAGCAGCACCACGTCGTACTGCTCCTGGGAATACATGCTCTCCACCTGGAACTTGATGGGCCGGCCGATGAAGGCCTCCAGATCGGCGACGTTGCCCGATTCCTCGTCCAGCAGGCGGTCGACCACCTTCTGCTCGGCCAGCACCAGGTAACCCTCGGCCTGATAGGCGCGAGCCTCGCGCAGGATCTCGCGGAAAATCTCGTAGCAGATGGTTTCCGGGGTCTTCAGCTTGCCGCGACCCTGACAGCAGCTGCACGGCTCGCACAGTACCTGTTCGAGGCTCTCGCGGGTGCGCTTGCGGGTCATCTGCACCAGGCCCAACTCGGTGATGCCGATGATGTTGGTCTTGGCGTGGTCGCGCTCCAGCTGCTTCTCCAGGGTGCGCAGCACCTGGCGCTGGTGCTCTTCATCTTCCATGTCGATGAAGTCGATGATGATGATCCCGCCCAGGTTGCGCAGGCGCAATTGGCGGGCGATGGCGGTGGCGGCTTCGAGGTTGGTCTTGAAGATGGTCTCTTCGAGAGTGCGGTGACCGACGAAGGCGCCGGTATTGACGTCGATGGTGGTCATCGCCTCGGCCGGGTCGACGATCAGGTAGCCACCGGACTTGAGCGGCACCTTGCGCTCCAGGGCACGCTGGATCTCGTCCTCGACGCCGTACAGATCGAAGATCGGCCGCTCGCCGGGGTAGTGCTCCAGGCGATCGGCGATCTCCGGCATCAGCTCGTCGACGAACTGGGTGATCTTGCCGAAGGTCTCCCGCGAGTCGACACGGATCTTCTCGATCTTCGGATTGACCAGGTCGCGCAGGGTGCGCAGGGCCAGGGACAGGTCCTCGTAGATCACCGAGGGGGTCGGCGCGGTCTTCATCTGCGCAGCGATCTGCTCCCACAGGCGGCGCAGATAGCGGATGTCGGCGAGAATCTCATCGGCACCGGCGCCGTCGGCGGCGGTACGCAGGATGAAGCCGCCCACTTCCTCGATGCCTTCGGCGGCGACGCAATCGGCCACCACCCGCTTGAGGCGCTCGCGCTCGGCCTCGTCCTCGATCTTCAGCGAGATGCCGACATGCGCGGTACGCGGCATATAGACCAGGTAGCGCGAGGGAATGGACAGGTGGGTGGTCAGGCGCGCGCCCTTGGTACCGATCGGGTCCTTGGTCACCTGCACCACCAGGCTCTGGCCCTCGTGGACCAGCGCGCCGATGGATTCCACCGCGCTGCCTTCGCGGGTGGAAATCTCCGCCGCATGGATGAAGGCGGCGCGCTCCAGGCCGATGTCGACGAAGGCCGCCTGCATCCCCGGCAGCACCCGCACCACCTTGCCCTTATAGATATTGCCGACGATGCCACGCTTCTGCGTGCGCTCGACATGCACTTCCTGCAGCACGCCGTTTTCCACCACCGCCACGCGCGACTCCATCGGCGTGATGTTGATCAGGATCTCTTCGCTCATGCGTCCTACTCTGCGCGTCGCGACTGCTGGCCAGGGGCCGCTGCCACTCCAACTGTTTGGGCCGGCAGGTCAGGCCTGCCAGCACGGAATCCCGAATTCCTCGAGCAGCTGCGCGGTTTCGCACAGCGGCAGGCCGACCACGGCCGAATAGCTACCCTCGATCTGACTGACGAACACCGCCGCCAGTCCCTGAATACCATAGCTGCCCGCCTTGTCGCACGGCTCGCCGGTGTCCCAATAGGCCTCGGCCTCGCCCGGGCGCAGTGGGCGGAAACGCACCCGGCTGGTCACCACTCGCGATTCGATGCGCTCGACGCTGGCCAGGGCCACGGCGGTCAGCACCTGGTGCTCGCGCCCGGACAACGCTGCCAGGGTGGCCAGCGCCTCGGCGCGGTTCTCCGGCTTGCCGAGAATACGCCCCTCGAGCACCACGCTGGTGTCGGCGCCCAGCACCACGGCCGTCTGCGATTGTTCTAGTGCAGCCAGGCCGGCCAGCGCCTTCTCCCGCGCCAGGCGCTCTACATAGCGCTCGGCGGGCTCACTGGGCAATGCCGTTTCATCGATGGAAGCGATTAGCGTGACGAAGGGCACACCGATCTGCACCAGCAGCTCGCGCCGGCGGGGGGAACCCGAAGCCAGATGAAGCGTGGCCATGCAGAGGTCTCCGGGTCAGGTGGGGATGGCAGATCAGCGAATGGCGAAACGCTGCTGCAGCCCACGCAGGATGGCGAACACCCAGGGCCAGAGCAAGGCGCTGATCAGCGCCGGCAGGACGAAGGCCAGGGTCGGCGGGCGATTGCCGGTCAGTGCGTTGAGCCACAGCTGCACCAGCTGGGCGATGCCGAACACCACCAGCAGCACCAGGCTCTGCTGCCACATGGGGAACATCTGCAGACGGCGCTGCAGGGACAGCACCAGGAAGATGATCAGGGTCAGGATCAGCGCGTTCTGCCCGAGCAGCGAGCCGAACAGCACATCCTGCACCAGACCCAGGCACCAGGCGCTAACCATGCCGATGCGATGCGGCACCGCCAGCACCCAGTAGGACAGCAACAGTGCCAGCCACAGCGGGCGACCGATCTCCATGAACTGCGGCATGGGCGCCACGCTGAGCAGCAGGGCGAGGATCAGGGTGGCCCAGATCACCCAGCTGTTGCGTGCCTTGACCTGGACCATCACTCACTCTCCCGTTCGACTGCCGGAGCGGCGGGTGCGGCAGACGCCGGGGCGGCCGCGGGTTGCGCTGGCGCCGCGCTGCTCGGCGCGCCCTGCGGCTGCGCGGTGGCCGGGGCCGCTTGCGTCTCGGGCTTGGCCTGGCTGTCGGCGGCCTCGCGGTCGGCGGCTTCCTGGGCCTCGGCGGCCTCGGTGGCGCGCTGCTCGGCGGTGCGGCCGTCGGTGAATACCAGCAGCATGTAGCGGCTGCGATTGAGGGCGGCGGTAGGCACGGCGCGGACGATGGCGAAGGGCTGACCGGAGTCGTGCACCACTTCGTTGACCGTGGCCACCGGGTAACCGGCCGGGAAGCGCTGGCCCATGCCGGAGCTGACCAGCAGATCGCCTTCCTTAATATCCGCGGTGTCGGCTACGTGGCGCAGCTCCAGACGCTCCGGGTTGCCGGTGCCGGCGGCGATGGCACGCAGGCCGTTGCGGTTCACCTGCACCGGAATGCTGTGGTTGGTGTCGGTGAGCAGCAGCACGCGGGCGGTATAGGGCATCACCTCGACCACCTGGCCCATCAGGCCACGGGCATCGAGCACCGGCTGGCCGAGAAACACGCCGTCCTTCTCGCCCTTGTCGATCAGGATGCGGTGGGTGAAGGGGTTGGGGTCAACGCCGATCAGCTCGGTGACCAGCACGCGCTCGTCCACCAGGGCGGCGGAATTGAGTAACTCGCGCAGGCGCACGTTCTGCTCGGTGAGGGTGGCCAGCTTCTGCAGGCGCCCCTGCATCAGCAGCGACTCAGCCTTGAGCTTCTCGTTCTCGGCCATCAGCTCGCTGCGGCTGGTGAGCTGCTGGGTCGCATCCTCCCAGAGGGTGACCGGCAGGCGGGCGATGCGATAGGCGGGCTCGGTGATCAGGCCGACCTGGGTGCGCAGCGGCTGCAGCACCTCGAAACGCGCATCCACCACCATCAGCACGGCCGACAGCACGACCAGCACCAACAGTCGTACACCCAGCGACGGTCCCTTGGCGAAAAGCGGTTTGATGGCGAATCCCCTTCAGCTGACGGCTAGAAAACACAAAGCCGGAAGGACCAGCTTCCGGCTTTGGCTTACCTCTAGAACTATCACTCGGTGGACAGCAGGTCCATGGAGTGACGATCCATCATCTCCAGGGCACGGCCACCGCCGCGCGCCACGCAGGTCAGCGGGTCTTCGGCGACGATCACCGGCAGACCGGTTTCCTGGGCCAGCAGCTTGTCCAGATCGCGCAGCAGAGCACCACCACCGGTCAGCACCAGACCACGCTCGGCGATGTCCGAGGCCAGTTCCGGCGGGGATTGCTCCAGGGCGCTCTTGACGGCCTGGACGATGGTAGCCAGGGACTCCTGCAGGGCCTCCAGCACTTCGTTGGAGTTCAGCGTGAAGCTGCGCGGTACGCCTTCGGCCAGGTTGCGGCCACGGACGTCGACTTCGCGCACGTCGCCACCGGCGTAGGCGGTACCGATTTCCTGCTTGATGCGCTCGGCGGTGGATTCGCCGATCAGCGAGCCGTAGTTGCGGCGCACGTAGGTGATGATGGCTTCGTCGAAACGGTCGCCGCCGACGCGAACGGATTCGGCGTAGACCACGCCGTTGAGCGAGATCAGGGCGATTTCGGTGGTACCACCGCCGATATCGACGACCATCGAGCCGCGGGCCTCTTCGACCGGCAGGCCGGCACCGATGGCGGCGGCCATCGGCTCTTCGATCAGGAATACTTCACGGGCACCGGCGCCGAGGGCGGATTCGCGAATGGCGCGGCGCTCGACCTGGGTGGATTTGCAAGGCACGCAGATCAGCACGCGCGGCGACGGCTGCAGGAAGCTGTTCTCGTGAACCTTGTTGATGAAGTACTGCAGCATCTTCTCGCAGACGCTGAAGTCGGCGATCACGCCGTCCTTCATCGGGCGGATCGCGGAGATGTTGCCCGGGGTACGGCCCAGCATGCGCTTGGCCTCGGTGCCGACGGCAACCACGGATTTCTGGTTGCCACTGCTACGAATGGCGACCACGGACGGCTCGTTGAGGACGATGCCACGCTCGCGGACATAGATCAGGGTATTGGCGGTGCCCAGGTCGATCGACAGATCGCTGGAAAACATGCCACGCAGTTTCTTGAACATGAGAAAGAAGCCCTAGACAGAGCGCGATGAAAACGCTGGGTAAAAAAGTGCGGCAAACTCTATCAATGAGCGACCTTTTGGGCAAGGCGGCGTCTGTGCTAAATTGCCTGCTTTTCCGGGCCTTTAGGGCCCCAAATCGCGGCATCTGACCGCCCCATGCGGCATCCGTTCCCCGCCTGCTTCCGCCCGGTAACCCGCCTGCTTCTTGGAGAATCACGATGGCGCTCGAACGCTCCGACGTGGAAAAAATCGCCCATCTGGCCCGTCTCGGCCTGAACGAAGGCGAGATTCCACAAACCACCGCGACCCTCAACAACATCCTCGGCCTGATCGACGCCATGCAGGCAGTCGACACCAGCGGCATCGAGCCCCTGGCCCACCCGCTGGAAGCCACCCAGCGCCTGCGCGCCGACGTAGTGACCGAACAGAACCAGCGCGACGCCTATCAGGCGGTCGCCCCGGCCGTGGAAAGCGGCCTGTTCCTCGTGCCGAAAGTCATCGAATAAAAGGAAAGGGTTTCCCATGCATCAACTGACCCTGGCCGAGATCGCCCGCGGCCTGAAGGACAAGACCTTCTCCTCCGCCGAGCTGACCGGCGCCCTGCTGGCCCGTATCCAGCAGCTCGACCCGCAACTGAACAGCTTTATCACCGTGACCGCCGATCAGGCGCTGGAGCAGGCCAAGGCCGCAGATGCCCGCCGCGCCAGCGGTGAAGACGGCGCCCTGCTCGGCGCGCCGATCGGCCACAAGGACCTGTTCTGCACCAAGGGCGTGCTGACCAGTTGCGGCTCGAAGATCCTCACCGGCTTCAAGGCACCCTACGACGCCACCGTGGTGGAGAAGCTGGCCAGCGCCGGCACCGTGACCCTGGGCAAGCTGAACATGGACGAGTTCGCCATGGGCTCGGCCAACGAATCCAGCCACTACGGCCCAGTGAAGAACCCCTGGGACACCTCCCGCGTACCGGGCGGCTCCTCCGGCGGCTCCGCTGCTGCCGTGGCCGCGCGCCTGCTGCCGGCCGCCACCGGCACCGACACCGGCGGCTCGATCCGCCAGCCGGCCGCGCTGACCAACCTCACCGGGATCAAGCCCACCTACGGCCGGGTCTCGCGCTGGGGCATGATCGCCTACGCCTCCAGCCTCGATCAGGGCGGCCCGCTGGCTCGCACCGCCGAGGACTGCGCCCTGCTGCTGGGCGCCATGGCCGGCTTCGATCCCAAGGACTCGACCAGCGTCGACCAGCCGGTGGATGACTACCTGGCCGCCCTGACCCAGCCGTTGGCCGGCCTGCGCATCGGCCTGCCCAAGGAATACTTCGGCGCCGGCCTCGACGCGCGCATCGGCGACAAGGTGATGGCGGTGGTCGAGGAGCTGAAGAAGCTCGGCGCCACGGTCAAGGACATCAGCCTGCCGAACATGCAGCACGCCATCCCCGCCTACTACGTGATCGCCCCGGCGGAAGCCAGCTCCAACCTGTCGCGCTTCGACGGCGTGCGCTTCGGCTACCGCTGCGAGAACCCCAAGGATCTGCAGGACCTGTACAAGCGCTCGCGCGGCGAAGGCTTCGGCGCCGAGGTTAAACGCCGCATCATGGTCGGCACCTACGCCCTGTCCGCCGGCTACTACGACGCCTACTACATCAAGGCCCAGCAGATTCGCCGCCTGATCAAGAACGACTTCGTCGCCGCCTTCAACGAGGTCGACGTGATCCTTGGCCCGACCACGCCGAACCTGGCCTGGAAGATCGGTGCGAAGAACAACGACCCGGTCGCCGAATACCTGGAAGACATCTACACCATCACCGCCAACCTGGCCGGCATCCCCGGCCTGTCGATGCCTGCCGGCTTCGTCGATGGTCTGCCGGTCGGCGTGCAGTTGCTCGGCAACTACTTCCAGGAAGGTCGCCTGCTGAATGTCGCGCACCAGTACCAGCAGGTCAGCGACTGGCACAAACAAGCACCGAGCGGCTTCTGAGGAAGGATCAAGATATGCAATGGGAAACCGTGATCGGGCTTGAGATCCACGCTCAGCTCAGCACCCAATCGAAGATTTTCTCCGGCAGCGCCACCACCTTCGGCGCCGAGCCCAACACCCAGGCCAGCCTGGTCGACCTGGGCATGCCCGGCACCCTGCCGGTGCTGAACGCCGAGGCGGTGCGCATGGCCTGCAAGTTCGGCCTGGCCATCGACGCCGAGATCGCGCCGAAGAACGTCTTCGCGCGCAAGAACTACTTCTACCCGGACCTGCCCAAGGGCTACCAGACCAGCCAGATGGACCACCCCATCGTCGGCAAGGGCTTCCTCGACATAACCCTGGAAGACGGCAGCACCAAGCGTATCGGCATTACCCGCGCGCACCTGGAAGAGGACGCCGGCAAGAGCCTGCACGAAGACTTCCACGGCATGAGCGGCATCGATCTGAACCGCGCCGGCACGCCGCTACTGGAGATCGTCTCCGAGCCGGAAATGCGCAGCGCCAAGGAAGCGGTGGCCTACGCCAAGGCCATCCACGCCCTGGTGCGCTACCTGGGCATCTGTGACGGCAACATGGCCGAAGGCTCGCTGCGCTGCGACTGCAACGTCTCGGTACGGCCCAAGGGCCAGGCCGAGTTCGGCACCCGCCGCGAGATCAAGAACGTCAACTCGTTCAAGTTCATCGAGCGCGCCATCAACACCGAGATCGCCTGGCAGATCGACGAGCTGGAATCCGGCCGCAAGATCGTCCAGGAAACCGTGCTGTACGACGTGGCGGCCAACGAGACGCGCTCCATGCGCAGCAAGGAAGAAGCCAACGACTACCGCTACTTCCCCTGCCCCGACCTGCTGCCGGTGGTGATCGAGCAGAGCTTCCTCGACGAGGTGCGCGCCCAGCTGCCCGAGCTGCCGACGCAGAAGCGCGAGCGCTTCGAAAGCCAGTACGCCCTGTCCGCCTACGATGCCAGCGTGCTCTCCGCCAGCCGCGAGATGGCCGACTACTTCGAGCAGGTGGGCAAGGTCTGCGGCGACGCCAAGCTGGCCGCCAACTGGGTGATGGGCGAGCTGTCCAGCCTGCTCAACAAGGACAACCTGGAGATCGAACAGTCGCCAGTCTCCGCCCAGCACCTGGGGGAGATGATCCTGCGCCTGAAGGACGGCACGATCAACGGCAAGGCCGCGAAGACCGTGTTCGCCGCCATGGCCGAAGGTGAAGGCTCGCCGGACGAGATCATCAAGGCGAAGGACCTGGTACAGAACACCGACAGCGGTGCCGTCGAGAAGCTGCTCGACGAAGTACTGGCTGCCAATGCCGAGCAGGTCGAGCAGTACCGCGCCAGCGACGAGGCCAAGCGCGGCAAGATGTTCGGCTTCTTCGTCGGCCAGGCGATGAAGGCCGCCAAGGGCAAGGCCAACCCCGGCCAGGTGAACGAACTTCTCAAGAAGAAGCTCGAAAACTAAGAGCGCAGCGACGCCGGGGCAACCCGGCGTTGTTCTCTCCGGGAGCCGCCATGCACAAGATCGCGACCATCCTCCTGCTGTTGCTACTGGCCGGCTGCGCCAGCCAGCCCAGCGCACAACGCCCCGAGGCACCGGCCACGCCGCCGAAACCGGCACCAAGCGTCAGCGCACCGGCCAAACCGGTGGCCAAGCCTGCATCGGAGCCGAGCTACCAGGCCAAGGGCAAGGCGTCCTACTACGCCTCGCGCCACCACGGCCGGCGCACCGCCAGCGGCGAGCGCCTGAACAACAACGCCTTCACCGCGGCCCATCGCGAGCTGCCGTTCGGCACACGGGTCAAGGTCACCAACCTGAGCAACGACCGTTCGGTGGTGGTACGCATCACCGACCGCGGCCCGCACACCCGCGGCCGCCTGATCGACCTGTCGCAGGCCGCCGCCCGGGAACTGGGCATGCTGCGCGCCGGCGTGGCCCAAGTGCGGGTCGAGAGCGTGGACAACTGATACTCATCCGGCCCCGCAGCGCCGGGGCCGCCCAGGAGCAGCCATGAACGACAACGCCAAAGCCGGCGAGCAGGTGCGCCGTGAAGTGATGGGCGACGCCTTCGTCGACCGCGCCCTGAACAACGCCACCGACTTCAGCCAGCCGCTGCAGGACTTCGTCAACGAACACGCCTGGGGCGGGGTCTGGACCCGCGGCGTGCTGGAGCGCAAGACCCGCAGCCTGATCACCCTAGCCGCGCTGACCGCACTCAAGTGCCCGCAGGAGCTGAAGGGTCACGTGCGCGGCGCCCTGAACAACGGCTGCAGCGTGGAGGAAATCCGCGAGGCGCTGCTGCACTGCGCCATCTACGCCGGCGTGCCGGCGGCCATCGACGCCTTCCGCGCGGCCCAGGAAGTGATCGACGCCTGGCAGGCGCCCAAGGCCTAGTCGTGCGAGCCTGACGAGGGCAGCCCCCGACGCAGCCTGGGGGTATCGTGGGGTGGGGTCACGCCTTACCGACCCACCGGGTTCATGGTGGATGGATAGAGCGCCATCCACCCTACATCTCAATGATCTCCATACACGACACGGGTTTCAGCCGCCCTACACGAACGGCTCGATCGTTCAGGGATAGCTGAAGCGCTTTACCAGCGTCAGCTCGCCCGGCGCACGCATCGGAATAAGGAAAGACTCCTGCTTCTCGTTGGCCGTGCCCTCCCCGCTGAGCAGAGTCACCTGGGCGGTGGTCAGCACCTGCGCCGGGTCGCCCTCGGAGCCCTGCCCACCGCCGTAGTAATTGACGTAGACCAGGTACTCACCCTTGAGCGGGGTCGGCGAGGCGATCATCTCCGGGCCGAAGCCGCCGGTCACGTCCACGTCCAGCGCCGCGCCGTTGGCCAGGGCGCGCTCGCCATACCAGACATGGCCGCCGTCAGGCGTGACCAGGTGCAGGTCGAGGTCGGTGTTGTCGCTGTCCCAGGACAGCACCACGCGCAGCTTGGCCGGCGTCTCGCCACTGCCGTTGTTGTAGAACTGCACGCGGCGCACCTGCTGGCCGTCCGGACTGCGCACCTCGACATTGTTGCTGCCGGCCGGGAACACGAAGGGACGATCGAAACCGCCACCCTCCTGCACCTTGAGCGGCATGCTCAGGCCGTTGACCACCAGGCGCGCCGGCGCGCCGCTGGGCGCCTTGTCGGTGGCGCTGATCTGCCCGCGGATGCGGGCGCTGTCGCCCTGGTCGGGCGCGCTGTTCACCGCCGAGGCCGGATAGTTGACCTCCTGCATGAAGTGCGCGCCCTCGTCGGAACCGGTGCGCCAGCCGGCGCGCGGAGTATCCAGGGTGATGCCGGCGAACGCGCCAAGTGGCATGGCGCAAGCCAGGAAGGCGACCGAGTAGAAACGATGATTCATGGCTGAGCTTCCAGCAGCAGATGGCGGGCGAGGCCCTCGATATAGGTTTCATCCTGGCCGTTCGGATGGGCATCGAAGGCCAGGTGCAGGTATTCGTGGGTCAGGTCGAGGCGATCCTGCAGCGACTGCAGGCCACGCACGTAGATGCGTCGGCGCTCGCGGTCGACATGCGGGTTGCCGCTGTACAGGCGGCACACGGCGAACTGGGCGGTCTCGGCGTAGCCCGGCTCGCTGTCCAGCAGCTCGCGCCAGCTCCGGCGCTGCTTGTGCAGCCAGTCCTCGGCGGCCGGCAGCGGCTGGCAGGCGGCCACCGGCCGGTCCCAGCGACCCAGGCTGGCTCGAGGGAAGGCACGGGCGAGGATGGCGTCGTAGCGCAGGCCGGCCTGGGCCTGCTCGACGGCCTGGCTCCAGGCCAGGCGATCCGCGCCGGGCTCATCCGCGTGATAGGTGACGGGACTGCCGGCCAGCACCAGGTCGGCGGTCCAGGCGGCGACCGCGCGCGCGGCGGCGCTCGCCGGGCGCGGCGCCACACGCTGCTGGGCGCTGCTGTCGCGGATCGCCAGGCATTCGCCGCGGCGCTCGCCGTTCTGCAGGAGGTAACTGCGGATGCTCACCGCCAGGGCCTTGGCCGCCTCGGCCGGCTGCGCCGTCGCCTCGCGGTCCAGCACCCGCGCCACATATTCCTCGCGGCTCAGGCGCGCCACCAGGCGCGGCTGCTCGCCAGCGAGCAGGAACAGCTCACCAAGGCTCTCGATCTCCAGTTCATTGCCGTTGGCGAACGCCACCCGGTAGTGCCCGCGCAACGCGCCGGGCTGGCTCACCATGTCGCCATTCGCGCGACTGAGGCCGCGCAGTGGATAACGGTCGAACAGCGCCACTTCGACACAGCCGCCCGGGTCCGCCGGCCAGGGCGCCGGCAGCATCTTGCCAAGTGCTTCGGCATGGCGCTTGAGCACGCCCTGACTGGTGCCGGAGCCGCCTGCCCAGACGGGCGTGCCGTCGGCCAGCCAGCCGGCGAAGCCACCCTGGCGCGCCTGGGCGTCGCCATCGGCCAGCCAGCTCCAGGTCTTCACCCGCAGGCGCCCGCCGAGCGGGCCGAGCAGCGCGCCGTCGGCGGCACTGACCGGCACGTCGAGCAGCACACGACGCGCCTCGGCCTGGGCCGGCAACGCGGCCAGGCTGTCGAGCAGTTGGCCTACCGCCACCCGCCGCTGCGGCTGCAGGCCGTCGAGGTCGAGCAGCCAGTCCGGTGCGCGACGCGCCTGCCAGTAGTCGTGCCACTCGCCGTCCTGCAGGCCGAGGCGCTGCGGCGCGAAGTACAGGCCGCAGGAACGCACCAGCGCCTGGTCACGGTCGATGCGCTCGCCGGCCTTGCAGCAGTACAGCTCCTCGCGATCCTGGCCGGTGCAGGCGTAGCCCGGGTCGGGCAGGCCGAGGTCGACCTGATAGGCGTAGACGAACAGCTTCCACAGGCTGCCCAGCGGCGCCTCCAGATTCGCCGGCAGCGGCTCGCGAGAGAGCAGCTGCCGCTCGTCCAGGCGCAGCAGTTCGGCGCCCTGCGGCGTGTGCCAGGCCAGCTGCAGCGGCGCCGGCCCGGCCGACGCCAGCAGCGGCGACAGCAGCGCCAGCCAGGCGAATGCGCGCATCCTTACTCGACCTTCAGCTCGGCCAATGCCGGCTTCTGCTCGAAGGCCTGGGCCTGCGGGTCATACATGCGCGAGTAGCGCGCCGGCGGCAGGTGGAACTCGCCCTTCTGCGAGAAACGCACCAGGTGGCGCAGCGTGAGTGTGCCCTGCAGGCTGTCCACCGGCACCGCGTAGAGCAGCTGTCCCGGCTCGTGACGGGCCTTCTCCAGCAGCGCCGCCTCTTCCGAATCCAGGCCGCTGACCTGCAGGCCCCAGGTGGTGCGCTCGACGTCCGCGCCCGGCGGCAGCGGCACTTCCAGCAGCCCATAGCGGCGCGGCGTCTCGGCCTCGCTCTCCAGAGTGATCTCGTCGAGGTAGAGCTGGTCGCCGGAGATCGGGCCATCACCCACCTCCTCGGCGCTGAAGCTGAACGCCGCCTCGCCCGGCACCAGACGCAGCAGGCGACGGCTGACCTTCACCTCCAGCGGCCCGCTCGGCGGCGTGGCCGCGCTGTCGTAGCTGACCGCCGCAACCAGCGGGCTGCCCAGCTCGGCCGGCAGCTCCAGGGCGCTCGGCGGCTGGTTGCCCTGCCACTGCCACAGGGTCTCGCCGCTGGCACCCTCACGGACCTGCCAGCCGGCGCCCGGCTGCGGTACGGCGACCAACGGGGTATTGCCCAAGCGACGCTGCAGCCAGGTCAGCGACAGAGCTCGTTCCAGGGTGGCCTGGGCCGGAGTCAGGCGCTGCAGCAGGGCATTGACCTGCAGCGGATCGACCGGACCACGGGACAGGCGCACCGCCTCGGCGAATGGCTGGGTGCTGGCCGCCACGCGCTCGCGGGCGGCGGCCAGGCCGACGGCGAAGCGTGGCGGCAGACCGACCTTGCTGCCGGCCATGTCGGCGGCCAGTACGCGCGCCAAGTCGAGGCCCAGGCGCGAGTCCGGGTAGGCCATCACCAGGCTGGTCTCGCCGCTGTCGTCCAGTGCCACCTCTTCGCCCTCGGCAGCGTCGGCCAGGTCGTCGAGCAGGCCCTTGAGCAGGGTCTCGGTGGGCAGCTGCATCTCGCGGGCGAAGCCGAGGATCAGCGCGCGCTGCAGCAGCGGCACACTCGGCGCCTGCGCGGCGTAAATATCCAGCACGCGCTGCCAGTGCTCCGGAGGCAACTGCACGGCCAGGGCGCGACTGGCATGCCAATCGGCGTAGTAGGCGTAGGCAGTGAGGAAGGCATCGGCGTTCTCACCCTCGCCCCACCAGGTGAAGGTCGCTTCCGGCCCGGCCATCTGCACCAGGCGCAGGCGGCTGTTCTGCATGATCAGGCGCAGCCGATCACCGATGCGCGCCTCGCCCTTGACAAGGGTCGGGTAGGCCAGGCTCAGCGGCAGCAGGCGGCTGGCGGTCTGCTCGACGCAACCGTAGGGGTATTCCAGCAGGTCGTCGAGGGCCGAGCGGAACAGCATCTGGCTGCTGTCGCCGAGGCGCAGGCGGATATTGCTGGCGTCCGCCGGCAGGCTCAGCGGGTTGCTGCCCGGGTTGAGCGCCATGTTCTGCACATGCAGGCGCTGCCAGCCCTCGCCAGCCACGCGCAGGCCGACGGCCAGCGCGTCGATCGGCTTGCCGTCCTGTACCAGCTCGGCAGTCAGCTCGCCGGCGGCCAGGGCAGTCGGCGGCAGGGACAGGTAGTTGGCGCCACGGGCCAGCTCCACCTTCTGCCGCTGCTCCTGGCCGGCGAAGCGGGTGACCAGCTCGGCCTCGGTCTCCTCCTCGCCCTGGTTGAAGGCGAACAGGCCCAGCTGCGGCTTGTCGCCGTCGCGGAACAGGGTTGGGCCGCTCCACTTCAGGTACAGCGGCTTCTCGGAGCGAATGAACTGCTTCTTCTGCCCTACTTCGCCGCCGTCGTTGACCGCACGCACGGTGATGCGCCAGCGGGTCAGCGAGTCGGGCATGCGGAAGCTGAACTGCGCCTTGCCCTGGGCATCGGTGACCAGGTCCGGCTGCCAGGCGGCGGTGTCGACTTCCTCGCGGCGCGGCCGCTCCAGCACCTTGACCCCGCGCTCGCTGCGGTTGGCCCGCCCTGGGGCGGTGGCGTCGCCCGGCAGGGCCACGTCGTAGCTGATGAACGACAGGCTGGCGCTGGTGCGCACGTTGTTGCGCCGCGGGTGATAGAAGAACTGGTCGATGCCCGGAGCGATCTCCGGCTGCAGGGCGTAGATCATCTCGTCCACCACGCTCACCGTCAGGCGGGTGGCGGCCGGCCGGCCCTTGAACTGGGTGGCGAGGTCGACGGTGACCGTCTCGCCCGGCTGGTATAGCTCCTTGTCGGTGCTCACGGCAATCTCGATCTGCGCCTTGGCCACCTTGATCCCGGCGTTCTGGAAGCTGTAGTCGCCGCCTTTGGTGTAGAGCACCGAGAAGGTCAGGTTGGGGGCGAAGTGGTCGTCCACCGGGATGCGCGCGCGATACTGGGTGTCGTTGAGCCTCTCCAGCTTGAGCCAGTCGCCGCCGGCCGACAGCAACGCGGTGGCCTCGACCTTGTCGCGTTCCAGGGTCAGCAGCGCGTCGCCCACCGCTTCGGGGAAGGTGATCAGCGCCAGCGCCTCGTCACCCGGCTGGTACTGCTCGCGGTCGAACACTACCTCGACGGTGCCGGGCACTGCCTTCAGCCCGCTGCCGCTGACCGAGTGGCCGGTGGCGCCGAGGATCAGACCGTGTTCGTCCTTGAGGGTGATGTTGTAGGTGCCGGGGTGCTCGAAGCTCAGGCTGAAGCCCTGCTCGTCGTCGCCCAGGCTGGCGCTGTGCTTGCTCTGATCCTCGAGACGCACCCACTCGTAGCTGGCCGGCTTGAGCTCGGTCGGCTGCTCGCTGCGATAGCTGAACTGCACGGCCTCGCCGGCGGCGCTGAAGCGCTGCGGCGCCTCCAGGCGATAGCGCGCGGCGCCACGCTCGATGAGGATCTCCTTGCTGGTCTTGACCCGGTAGGCGGCGCCATCGCTGGCGAACACGGTCAACAGATAGCGGCTGGGCTTGTCGGCGGCCGGCAGCTCGAAGGCAGCGCGGCCCTTGTCGTCGGTGGCCAGCTCGCTGCTGCTGAGCTCGACCGGGAACTGGCCGAGGTACTGCAGCTCGTTGTCGATCATCGACAGCTGCTGGGCACGCAGGCTCAGTTGCAGACGAGCGCTCTTCACCGGCTTGCCGTCCGGGTAGAGCAGCACCAGGTTGCCGGTGACCTTGTCGCCGGTGCGGAAGTCCGGCTTGGCCAGGTCGAGGGCGATCTCGAAGTGCGGCTTGATGTAGTCGGCGACGCGGAAAGCGCTGCTGTACAGCTGGTCGCGGTAGAGGAAGCGCAGCTCGTAGCCGCCAGCCACGGCGTTGTCCGGCAGCTGGAAGCGACCCTGGGTGCCGGCCTTGGCATCCAGGTTCAGGTCCAGGGTCTGCAGGGTGGTGCCATTGGCATCCAGCACCGCCAGCTTGAGCGGCGCCGCCTCGGCGGCCTTGGAATCACGCGCGCTGGTGAACTCGCGGCCGACGATCTTCACCTCGACCCAGTCGCCCGGGCGGTATAGCGGACGGTCGGTGAAGGCGTACAGCTTGGTATCGTAGATCTCGCTGTCGTAGTAGAAGTTTTCCGAGACGAACACGCCGCCCTCGGCGTCCTCGCCGAGCAGGTAGGAGCGTTCCGGGCTGGCGTGCTCCAGGCGCAGCAGGCCCTGGGCATCGGTACCGCCACTGCGCATCACGCCCAGGCCGTCGGTCCACAACACCTTGGCACCGGCCACCGCATTGCCCTCATGCTTGTGCGCGGTCCACACCAGCAGTTCCTTGCCGGCGATCTTGCTCACCGCCACGGTGTTGGAGACGAACAGCACGGTGGTCGCGCGGAACTTGCCGACCAGCGCCTCGACCAGGTACAGGCCGGGCTTGAGCTTGCCCAGCGGGATGTAGACGTTGCCTGGATTGACGGTGACGAAGGAGCTGGACGAGCCGGCCAGCTCCACGCCCTTGGGCGGCTGGATGGCCTTGGCGTCCCACAGCGGGTAGCGGAACTGGGTCACCAGCGGCACGCCCTTCATCGGCGCGTACTGCGGCTGGGCCTCGAAAGGCGTCGGCGCCTTGATCGCGTCGCCCATCTTCAGCTCCGGCGCCTCCTCGGTCACCTGCACCCGCGACTCGTAGGAGAAGGCCCGCTGCATCACCCGACGCGACTTGCGATACCAGTTATCCCAGAGGTAGGCCAGGGTGTTGGACAGCCCCTCGCCCTTGTACTGCCCCTCGGCCACCACCCGGTGCAGGTTCTTCTGCCGCTTGAGAAATTCCAGCGGCTGCTCGATGCGGTACACGCGTACATCCACGCCGCCGTAGGGCTCCATCATGTAGCGGCGGTAGTCACGACCCGGCGCCTCCAGGCGCACCTTGGCCACCTCATCGCTGGCGAAGCTGCTGTCGGCCAGCAGGAAGAACGACTGCCCCGCCACCGGCGTGTAGCCGCTGGGCTCGACGCTGTCGTCAGCCTGGGCGGCCAGCGGCAGCACCGCGGCCAGCAGGGCCGCAGCAGCTACGCGCAGCAGGCTCATGGGCGCACTCATCGGCTTAGAAAATGCAGCCGGTAGACGCCAATGAAGTTGGGGTTGGATGCGTCGGGAATCCATCGGGTGTCCTTCCATGTCATCAGTTGCTGCAGGCTCACGGAGCGCATGCCGTTGTCGGTCGGGGTGGTGGTGCCGGTGTGGTAGACGATGTTGCGGCCCATCCAGATCATCAGGTGCTGGTCGTCGCCCTGATCGAAGAAGATCAGGTCGCCGGGGCGCGCCTGGTTGAGGTCGCGGCCCACCAGGGTGCTGTTGAACTGGATCAGCTTGATCGCGTTGACGTAGGGGCCGAGCTTGCCGCCGCCCTGCTGCCACTGCTGCGCCAGGCCGCGCTGGGCCTCGCTCAGCTGCGGTTCCGGCGGCAGGTAGCGATTGCTCAGGCCGTTGGCGTGCAGCCACTTGGCGTCGTGGACCTTGAGCGCCTCGTTGGCGGCGAAGCGCACCAGGCCGGCACAGTCCTGCTGGTGCCAGCGCGGGCTGGGGCCCTGGCGCAGCTGTTCCTGGGCGATGCGCACGAACCAGGCGCGGAACACCTGGGACTGCTGCACGTCCAGCGCCGCCGCCTGCTCGATGGCGAGCGCCGGCCCGCCCAGGGCGAGCAGCAGCGCGCCGATAAGCAATCGTTTCAAAGGGCGCGCCACTGCAGGGGCAGCCATTGCCAGGCGTCGTCGGCCTCGGCGTCGGCCGGCAGGCTGAGGGCGTATTTGCCATGGCCGGACAGCGAACGCAGCTTGGGCAGCAGGTTGGCCTGGGCGGCGTTGCGGAATACCGGTTCGATGTCTTCCGGCAGGCTGTCCAGGGTCTCGCGTTCGAGCAGCGCGGCCAGGCTGTCCGGCGCCAGGTAGGCCGGCACCAGGGCATTTTCCGGCAGCACTTCGGCCAGCGGCGGGAAGCGCTTGTCGAGGGTCTGCAGGGCCTTGTCCAGCAGGCGGTCGTCCAGCGAGAACAGCAGGGTCGAGCCGTGGCGCGCCAGGCCGACGCGGAAGAAGCCGCGCGAGGCCAGGGCGTCCGGCTGCTCGGCCAGGTCCGCCGGGTACTGGCCGAAGTTGGAACCGACCTGGCGCTGCCACTTGTGCAGGTCGCCCTGGGAGCTGTCCTGCACCGGGAAGCTACCGCCCTCGGCGTAGGGCTCCCAGGCGCCTATCAGGCTGTCGAACAGCTTGCCCAGCTCGGCGTCGGTCTGCGCGCCGGGCTTGTCCTTGAGGGTGCCGACCAGCAGAGGCGAGTGCAGGCGCGAATCCGGATACCAGCACAGGCCGGCACTGCCGCTGAGCTGGCCGGCCAGCTCGGCAGCCGCCTTGGGCTCGGCACCGACCTTGGTCAGCAGCCGCTCGGGCAGGCCCGGGGCCACCGGCAGCGCCACGCAGGCGCTGGCGCCCATGGGCATGGCGCGCCACACCGGGCCGAAATCGAAGGCGCCCTGGCCCTCCACCTCGTCCAGGGCCAGGAAGCTGCCCCAGCCCTTGTCGTTTAGCTCGAAGCGCAGGCCGGCGAAGGCCGGCAGGAATCGCCGGTAGCCCAGGGCGAGGAAGTCCGCACCAAGGGTGACGCGCTGCTGCAGCGCGCCGCGCTCGGCCAGGCCGAAGCGCTCGGGGAAGGGATGCTGACCGGCCAGCAGGGCCTCGGCGGCCTCCACCGAGACCTTGGCCATGCTCGGCGCTGGCGGCTTGGGCGCGATCACCTCGCCGTTCTCATCGGTGGCGACCGCCGCTTCGGGGTCCACGGCGGGCACCTCGACATCATCGTCCGCCGCCTCGGGCTCGGGGACCGGGCCGAACAGCATGTCGGCGCTGGAGATCAGCAGCAGCTGGTCGCCATGGGAGGCGAACAAGATGGAACGGTCGCCGTTGTAGCGCAGGCGGTAGAAAGGCACCGCCGCGCCATCGACCATGAACTCGCCGGCCTGGCTCAGCTGGGTGTCGTCCAGCGCCACCTTGGCCAGCGGCTCCAGCACCTTGGCCAGGCCGCCGCGCTGGATCAGCACCACGAAATGGCGCAGGCGCCCGCCAGCGTCGCGCCACAGGGCTACTTCGGCAGGCTGGTCGAGCAGCTCGTCGAGCAGGTTGTCGCGCAACTGCAGGTCATGCTCGTAGATGATGCGGCGCAGGCTGCCGGTCAGGCCGAGGCGGTCGGCGTTGTTCTCGTAGTAGAACACCAGGTCCTCGGTGAGGGTGTCGCGCAGAAGCGGCACCTTGAGCACGTCCTTGGGCAGGCGGCCCAGCGAGGCGCTCTCGATCAGCACGTCCGGGCGCGCCAGGTTGAGGCCCAGGTAGTTGGCTTCGACCAGCTGGCGCTCGCCCTGCGGCTCGTACTCGAGCCAGGCGAACAGGCCGGCGGCCGTCACCGGCAGGGCCACGGCCAGGCCCAGCAGCAGCGGGCGCCAGCGGCGCGGCCCCGGTGTGACAGCGGGCTCGACGGGAGTGGTGTTCTCGCTCATAGGTAAAGACTCCGCAGGAGCGTTCAGTAGTTGAAGGACTTCACCGGCAGCAGCTCGCCGATGGTGCGCAGCGGCACGACGAAGGTCTCGCGCCGCTCGTTGACGGTGTTCTCGTTGAACACCAGGCTGATCTGCGAGGTGATCACCTCGTTCTGGTTGCTGCCGGCCTGGAAGTTGTAGCCCTGGCTGCCCAGGTTGCCCCAGTAGTTGACGTACACCAGGTAGGTGCCGTGCAGTGGCGCGGTCATGGTGAACATCTCCGGCCCGGGGCCGTCGACGCTGTCCACGTCGAGGCCGCCGCCATTGCTCATCACCGGATCTGCCCAGAAGGCGTGCTGGCCGTCGGGAGTGATCACGTGCAGGTCGAGCTCGGCCTTGGGATCATCCCAGCCGAGGACGATGCGCACCCGCGCCGGGGTCTTCAGGTGGTTGGCTTCATAGAACTGCACGCGGCGCAGCGGCTTGCCATCGGCACGCAGCTCGACGCTGTTGGAGCCGGCGCCGAAGTTGTAGGGACGGACGAAACGGCCTTCGGCGTCAGTATAAAGAGGAAGGGGATTGCCATTGACCGCCAGCACATGCGGCTGGCGCAGGCCCTGGGTGCCTTCGAGCTTGCCGGCGATCAGGCTGCGGCCACGCTGGCCGCCACGATCGATAGGCGGCGTCGGGTAGGCCACGCGAGCATCGGCCGAGCGCTCCAGCAGGCCGTCGTGACGCCAGCCGGCCGTGGGGCCCTCGAGGCTGGCGGAGGGATCTGCCCAGGCAACCGATGCGAATAGCATCAGGCTCGCCGACAACAGCAGGGGGCGCATGATTAATCCTTTAAAGGCGCGAGGCGCATAGGCTACCGGGCGGCAGCATGCCAGGCAATCGAGCCGCGGTGCCACCCTGCGGAGATCGGCAGCGCTTCACATCTTCCGTCTAGATCCAGCCGCCCCACTGCAGCACGAGCAAGCCGATATTGGTGGTCACCACCGCCACCAGGGTGGTGATCACGATGATCGCCGCCGCCAGTTCGTGGTTACCGCCGGCCGCCTTGGCCATGACGAAGCTGGCTGCGGCGGTCGGGCTGGCGAAGTAGAGGAAGAGGATGGCCAGCTCGGCATTGCGGAAGCCGAGGGCGAAGGCGCCGACGGTGGCGAGGATCGGCAGCCAGATCATCTTCATCAGGCTGGCGCCGATGGCCAGGCCGCTGCTGGCGCGCAGGGAGGCCAGCGACAGGGTGCCGCCGATGCAGATCAGCGCCAGCGGCAGGGTCAGCTGCGCCAGGTATTCGCCGGAAGTGGTCAGCCAGCCGGGCAGGCGCACCTGCCAGTAGGCGAAGGGAATCGCCGCCAGCACACCGAGGATCAGCGGATTGCTCAGGATGCCCTTAAGGATGCTCCAGGGGCTGGCCTTGCTGTTCGGGTTGTACACCTCCAGCACGATCACCGAGAGGGTGTTGTAGCTTAGGATCACCACACCGCCGAGGATGCCGCCCAGCGACAGGCCATAGTCGCCGTACAGGCTGGTGGCCAAGGCCAGGCCGATGATGCCGTTGTTGCCGCGGAACGAGCCCTGCACGAAGATCCCGCGCTCGGCCTGCGGCACCCGCCACAGGGCCCAACCCCAGGCCAGCAGGAAACCGATGACCGTGGCCAGCACGAAGTAGCCGAGCAGCGCCGGTTGCAGCGCGGTGCTCAGGTCGGCGTGCAGGATGGCGAGGAACAGCATGACCGGCATGCTGACGTTGAACACCAGGGCCGAGGCTGTATTGATGAAGTGCGCGTCGATCAGGGCCAGGCGCTTGAGCGCCACACCGAGGAACAGCATGGAGAACACCGGCGCGGTGATGGCGAGTGTCTGCTGGACAACGGCGAGCATGGCGGCCCCGACTACTTGATTAGGCGGCTAATGATAGCTGTTGCAGGCGGGAAAAGGCTTTCACCAGGCTTTCAGACGACGCAGGGCGGGGAAAGTCCGCGAGTGGCTTCACCCGCCCTGCTCGTTCGCTCGAGCACCGTAGCCCGGACTTCAGTCCGGGGCGCCAGATCCCGGACTGAAGTCCGGGCTACAACTGGTGCGCATGGTGCGGCAGGCAGGCTTTTAGCGACGAACCGGACGCTTCTGCAGTTTGCGTTGCAGGGTACGGCGGTGCATGCCGAGGGCACGGGCGGTGGCGGAGATATTGCCGTCGTGCTCGGCCAGCACGCGCTGGATGTGCTCCCACTGCAGGCGGTCCACCGACATCGGGTTTTCCGGCACCAGGGTATTGAGGTCGGCATGCTCTGAGAGCAGCGCGGTGAGCACGTCGTCGGCGTCGGCCGGCTTGCACAGGTAGTTGGTGGCGCCGCGCTTGATCGCCTCCACGGCGGTAGCGATGCTCGAGTAGCCGGTGAGAATCACCACGCGCATCTCCGGGTCCAGCTCCAGCAGCTTGGGCAGCAGCACCAGGCCGGAGTCGCCCTCCATCTTCAGGTCGACCACGGCGTAGTCGGGCAGGTCTTCCTTGGCCAGGGCCAGGCCCTCTTCCGCCGAGTTGGCCACGCTCACGCGCAGGCCGCGGCGGTCCATGGCGCGCGCCATGACGCGGGTGAAGGTGGCGTCGTCGTCCACCAGCAGCAGGTGCGGCTGGTCTTCCTGATCGTGCAGTTGTTCGTCAGACATGCTCATCTCCAAGCCTCGGCAGCAGCAGTTCCGTCAGCGTGCCGCCCTCTTCGTGATTGTAGAGTTTTACCGAACCGCCGGCCCGCGTCACGCTGGCCTGGCTGAGGAACAGGCCAAGGCCGAAGCCCTTGCCCTTGGTGGTGAAGAAGGGTTTGCCGATCTGCTCGGCGATGGCCAGCGGTACGCCGGCGCCGTGGTCGCGGATGCTCAGCTTGATCCAGCTCGCGTCCCAGTCCAGGCGGATGTCCAGTTTGTCCGGGCAGGCGTCGGCGGCGTTGTTCAGCAGGTTGAGCAGGGCCTGGGTCAGGTCGGCCGGCGGAAGCAGGCGCGGCACCGCGCCCGAGCCCAGGCACTGGAAGCGGTAGGTGGCCTCGGGGCGCATCAGGTGCCAGCGGTTGAGGGTCGCTTCCAGCCACTGCACGGCGGTCTGCTCGAACACCGCCTGGCGCCGGTCGGCCTCGGCGGCGCGCACCAGGTGCTGCAGGGTCTCCTTGCACAGCTTGACCTGCTCCTGCAGCAGGGCCAGGTCGTCCTGCAGGGCCGGCTTGTCGCGGTATTCCTGGCGCAGCTCCTTGAGCAGCACGCTCATGGTCGCCAGCGGCGTGCCCAGCTCGTGGGCCGCACCGGCGGCCTGGGTGGCCACGGCCAGCAGCTGCTGGTCGCGCATGCCTTCCTCGCGGCGCAGCGCCTGCAGCTCGTCCTGGCGGCGCAGGGCGCCGGCCATCTTGACCACGAAGAAAGTGATGAAGGCGGCGGACAGCAGGAAGTTCAGCCACATGCCGAACAGGTGCAGGCTGATCAGCATCGCCTCGTGCTGCACGTTGTTCAGGTGCATCGGGTGATACCAGATCAGCAGCGCGGTGTAGCCCGTCAGCGCCAGCCCGGCGAGGAACATGGAATACAGCCAGGGCAGCGTCGCTGCGGCGATCGTCAGCGGCACCAGATAGTAGGAAACGAAGGGGTTGGTCGAGCCGCCGGAGAAGTACAGCAGCAGGCTGTGGATCACCAGGTCGCAGGCCAGCTGCACCGTGTATTCCAGCTCGGTCACAGGCCACGGCCCGCGCAGGCGCAGGGCGGTGAGCAGGCATAGGCCGAGCGACACGCCGAGAGTGATGCACAGCGGCAGCCAGGGCAGCGGCAGCAGGTCGGACAGATAGGCGATGCCCACCGAGCCGGCCTGGGCGGCCAACACGAGCAGACGGATCAGGGTCAGGCGCCAGAGGTTCTGGCGGCTGGCGGACAGCAATTGGACAGGTGCGTACATAGAGGCTCCGGGCATGCCGGCGAGTATAACCAGAGGGCTCGGGTGGCCGCTGACCTGCGTCAACCGGACGCAGCGAGGCCCGCCCGCGCTCGAAGCCGCGAACGGGCTGGCAACTGGAAAAAGAAAACCTGCGAACAAGCTTTAACCCGAATAGTCTGACCACTTCGTCAAACAACAGGACAACCACCCGCAAGGAGTCCCCATGCACGCACTCAACCGTCTCGCCGCCACCGTCGCCCTCGGCCTGGCCGCCCTCGCCAGCCTGCCGGCCATGGCCGACGAGCCGCGCTACAACCAGGTCTCGCTGCGCGCCGAGGTCAGCCAGGAAGTGGCGCATGACCGCATGTACGTCACCCTCTACACCGAGGCGCAGAGCGACGACCCGGCCGAGCTGGCCGCCGGCGTGACCAAGACCCTGAACGCCGCCATCGACAAGGCGCGCAAGGTGCAGGGCGTGAAGGTCAGCCTCGGCAGCCGACAGAGCTACCCGGTGTACGAAGACGAAGGCAGCAAGATCGGCGCCTGGCGCGAGCGCGCCGAGCTGCGCTTGGAAAGCGCCGAGTTCGCCCGCCTGTCGCAGCTGTCCGCCGACCTGCTGGGCGAACTGAAGATGGCCGAGATGAGCTTCGCCGTGGCCGAGGACAGTCGCAAGGCCAGCGAGGATCAACTGATCAAGGAGGCGGTGAACGCCTTCAAGGCCCGCGCCCAGTTGGCCACCGAGGCCGTCGGCGGCAAGAGCTACAAGCTGGTCAGCCTGAGCCTCAACGGTAGCGGCTTCCAGCCGGTGATGCCGATGCACGCCATGGCCATGGATCGCGGCAGCTTCAGCAAGAGCGAGGCGGCGCCGCAGATCGAGGCCGGCACCAGCCGCGTGAGCATGAGCGCCGATGGCGTGATCGAGGTGCAGCTGCCCTGATGCGGAGCGATGGGCCACTGCTCGCGGCAGTGGCCCATCGCCACACCCTGCCGCGAAATTTGCACAATTGCGACAAAGCATTACAGCTTCGCCACAGCTTCTACACTCAATCGCGTTTCACGCTTGCCCGCGGCATATGCCGTGCATAGCTTCACGCAAGGTGCCCACAAGGCATCCCCTCAAGGAACAAAACCAAAACAAACATGAGGTCAACATGCGTAAGAACGCCGTCATCCAGGCTCTTCTCGCCGCTGGGCTGATCGCCAGCGCCCCATTCGCCAGCGCCGCCAGCAATCTGGTGTTCTGCTCCGAAGGCAGCCCCGCCGGCTTCGATCCGGGCCAATACACCACCGGCACCGATTTCGATTCGACCGCGGAAACCATGTTCAACCGCCTGACCCAGTTCGAGCGCGGCGGCACCGCCGTGGAGCCGGGTCTGGCCGAGAAGTGGGATGTCACGCCCGATGGCCTCACCTACACCTTCCACCTGCGCCAGGGCGTGAAGTTCCATAGCACCGACTACTTCAAGCCGACCCGCGAGTTCAACGCCGACGACGTGCTGTTCACCTTCCAGCGCATGCTCGACAAGGAACACCCGTTCCGCAAGGCCTACCCAGCCGAGTTCCCCTACTTCACTGACATGGGCATGGACGCCAACATCGCCAAGGTGGAGAAGCTCGACGACCACACCGTCAAGTTCACTTTGAACACTGTGGATGCTGCCTTTATCCAGAACCTGGCGATGAGCTTCGCCTCGGTGCACTCGGCCGAGTACGCCGATCAGCTGCTCAAGGCCGGCAAGGCCGCCGACATCAACCAGAAGCCGATCGGCACCGGCCCGTTTGTGTTCAAGCGCTACCAGAAGGACGCGCAGATCCGCTTCACCGGCAACAAGGACTACTGGAAGCCGGATGATGTGAAGATCGACAACCTGATCTTCTCCATCAACACCGACGCCTCGGTGCGCATGCAGAAGCTCAAGGCCGGTGAGTGCCAGATCACTCTGCTGCCACGCCCGGCCGACCTCGAGGGCCTGAAGAAGGACCCGAATCTGAACATGCCGTCGCAGCCGGGCTTCAACCTCGGCTACATCGCCTACAACGTCACCCACAAGCCGTTCGACAAGCTCGAGGTGCGCCAGGCGCTGGACATGGCGGTGAACAAGCAGGCGATCATCGACGCCGTGTATCAGGGCGCCGGGCAGCTGGCGGTCAACGGCATGCCGCCGACCCAATGGTCCTATGACGACAGCATCAAGGGCAGCGAGTACAACCCGGAGAAGGCCAAGGAGCTGCTCAAGGCCGCCGGCGTCGCCGAAGGCACCGAGATCACCCTGTGGGCCATGCCGGTGCAGCGCCCGTACAACCCCAACGCCAAGCTGATGGCCGAACTGCTGCAGAACGACTGGGCGAAGATCGGCATCAAGGCCAAGATCGTCAGCTTCGAATGGGGCGAGTACATCAAGCGCGCCAAGGGCGGCGAGCACGACGCCATGCTGATCGGCTGGAGCGGCGACAACGGTGACCCGGACAACTGGCTGGGCACCCTGTACGGCTGCGATGCGGTCGATGGCAACAACTTCTCCAAGTGGTGCTTCGAGGACTACGACAAGCTGATCAAGCAGGCCAAGGCCTCCACTGACGTGGCCAAGCGTACCGAGCTGTACAAGCAGGCTCAGCACATCCTCAAGGCCCAGACCCCGATCACCCCGATCGCCCACTCCACCGTCTACCAACCGATGCGCAAGAACGTGCAGGACTTCAAGATCAGCCCGTTCGCGCTCAACTCCTTCTACGGCGTGAGCGCCGGCAAGTAAGCCGCGCACCGGGCGGGAGCATTCGCTGCCGCCCGGTATCACCCGCAGAAGGAACGATTCATGCGCAGTATCCTCATGCTCCTGGCGCTCTGCGCCGGCCTGCCGGCGCTCGCCGAGCAGCAGTCCCTGGTGGTCTGTTCCGAGGCCAGCCCGGAAGGGTTCGACATCGTCCAGTACACCGCCGCCACCACCGCCGACGCCTCCGCCGAGACGGTCTACGAGCGTCTGGTGCAGTTCGCCCCCGGCAGCACCCGCATCATCCCCGCCCTGGCCGAGAGCTGGGAGATCAGCGCCGACGGCCTGACCTACACCTTCACCCTGCGCAAGGGGGTGAAGTTTCATGAGACACCCTGGTTCAAGCCGAGCCGCGAGCTGAATGCCGACGACGTGCTGTGGAGCTTCCAGCGCCAGCGCGACAAGGACCACGACTGGCACGAGCTGGCCCCGCGCGGCTTCCCCTATTTCGAGGCCATGGGCTTCGCCGAGCTGATCGACGAGATCGAGGCACTCGACGAACACCGTGTGCGCTTCACCCTGAAACATCCCGAGGCGCCCTTCCTGGCCGACCTGGCCATGGGCTTCACCTCCATCTATTCCGCCGAGTACGCCGAACAGCTGCTCGACGCCGAGACACCCGCGAAGCTCAACAGCCAGCCGATCGGCACCGGGCCCTTCGTCTTCGAGCGCTATTCCAAGGATGCCATGGTGCGCTTCGCGGCCAATCCGCATTACTGGGGCGGCAAGCCGGTCCTCGACCGTCTGCTGCTGGCCATCACCCCCGACCCCAATGTACGCATCCAGCAGCTCAAGGCCGGCGCCTGCCAGGTGGCCGTGTTCCCGCGCCCGAGCGATGTGCCGAAACTGCGCGAGAACAAGGACCTGCAGGTACTGGAGCTGGACTCGCTGCTCACCGCCTACGTCGCCATCAACACCCGGCACAAGCCGCTGGACGACGTGCGCGTGCGCCAGGCCATCAACCTTGCGTTCGACCGCCAGGCCTACCTGCGCGCCCAGTACGGCGAAGGCAACGCCACCCTGGCCGCGGCGCCCTACCCGGCCACCCTGCTCGGCTACGACGAGCGCCTGCAGCCCTGGCCCAAGGACCTGGAGCGTGCCCGCCAGCTGCTGGCCGAGGCCGGTCATGCAAAAGGCCTTAAGCTGTCGATCTGGACCCGCCCCGGCGGCGGTCCGACCAACCCCAACCCGGGCATCGGCGCGCAGATGCTGCAGGCCGACCTGGCCGCCATCGGCATCCAGGCCGATATCCGGGTGTTCGAGTGGGGCGAGCTGATCAAGCGCGCCAAGAACGGCGAGCACGACCTGGTGTTCATGGGCTGGGCTGGCGACAACGGCGACCCGGACAACTTCCTCACCCCCAACCTGTCCTGCGCCGCCGCCGAGAGTGGCGAGAACCAGGCCGGCTGGTGTCACAAGGAGTTCGACCAGCTGATCCGCGAGGCCCGCCGGGTCGCCGAGCCGGAGCGCCGCGCCGCGCTGTATCGCGAGGCGCTGGCGATCTTCCACCAGCAGGCACCCTGGATCGCCCTCGCCCATCCCAAGCAGTTCGCCGTGCTGCGCAAGGATGTCGAGGGCTTCGTGCTCAGCCCCCTGGGCTCCAACAACTTCACCCACGTGAAGCGCAAGCCATAACAGCCGCGCCCCACGAAGGCGCGGGCTCAACCTGATGCGGAGTACCACAACGCAATGCTGTCCTTTATCGCCAGACGCCTGGGGCTGCTGATCCCCACCTTTTTCGGCGTCACCCTGCTGACCTTCGCGCTGATCCGTCTGATCCCCGGCGACCCCGTGGAAGTGATGATGGGCGAGCGCCGCGTCGACCCCGAGATGCACGCCGAAGCCATGCACCGCCTGGGCCTGGACAAGCCGCTGCCGGCCCAGTACCTGGACTACATCACCAAGCTGGCCCAGGGCGACCTGGGCGAATCGCTGCGCACCCGCGAGGGCGTGTGGGACGAGTTCCTCACCCTGTTCCCGGCGACCCTGGAGCTGTCCCTGGCGGCCCTGCTATTCGCCGGCACGCTCGGCGTGATTGCCGGGGTGATCGCCGCCCTCAAGCGCGGCTCGCTGTTCGACCATGGGGTGATGGGGGTGTCGCTGGCCGGCTACTCGATGCCGATCTTCTGGTGGGGCCTGCTGCTGATCATGTTCTTCTCGGTGTACTTGGGCTGGACGCCGGTCTCCGGGCGCATCGACCTGCTCTACGACATCGAACCCAAGACCGGCTTCATGCTGATCGACACCCTGCTCTCGGAAGAGGAAGGCGCGTTCAAGGACGCCCTGATGCACCTGATCCTGCCGGCCATCGTGCTGGGCACCATTCCCCTGGCGGTGATCGCCCGCATGACCCGCTCGGCGATGCTGGAAGTGCTGCGCGAGGACTACATCCGCACCGCCCGCGCCAAGGGCCTGTCCCCAGCGCGCGTGGTGTTCGTGCATGGCCTGCGCAACGCACTGATCCCGGTGCTCACCGTGTTCGGCCTGCAGGTCGGCACCCTGCTGGCCGGCGCTGTGCTGACCGAGACCATCTTCTCCTGGCCGGGCATCGGCAAATGGCTGATCGAGGCCATCGGCGCCCGCGACTACCCGGTGGTGCAGAACGGCATCCTGCTGATCGCCTGCCTGGTGATCCTGGTCAACTTCGTCGTGGACATCCTCTACGGCCTGGTGAACCCACGCATTCGCCATCAACGCTAAGGAGGCCCGCACATGACTCAATCCAACGCTGTGCCCGCCGACCAGGCGCTGCTCTACCCCTCGCCGCTGAAGGAATTCTGGCAGGCCTTCGCCCACAACAAGGGCGCCGTCGGCGGCCTGCTGTTCATGCTGGTCATCGTGTTCTGCGCGCTGTTCGCGCCCTGGGTCGCGCCCTTCGATCCCAGCGAGCAGTTCCGCGATGCCCTGCTCACCCCGCCGTCCTGGCTGGAGGGCGGGCAGGCGCGCTTCCTGCTCGGCACCGACGAGCTGGGCCGCGACCTGCTCTCACGGCTGATCCATGGCGCGCGCTTGTCGCTGATGATCGGCCTGGCCTCGGTGCTGATGTCGCTGATCCCCGGCATCCTCATGGGCCTGGTCGCCGGCTTCTTCCCGCGCCTGCTCGGCCCCTCGATCATGCGCCTGATGGACATCATGCTGGCCCTGCCCTCGCTGCTGCTGGCCGTGGCCATCGTCGCCATCCTGGGCCCAGGGCTGATCAACACGGTGATCGCCATCGCCATCGTCTCGCTGCCCAGCTACGTGCGCCTGACCCGCGCCGCAGTGATGGGCGAACTGAACCGCGACTACGTCACCGCCGCCAGACTGGCCGGCGCCGGCCTGCCCCGGCTGATGTTCATCACCGTGCTGCCCAACTGCATGGCACCGCTGATCGTGCAGGCCACCCTGAGCTTCTCCTCGGCCATCCTCGACGCCGCCGCCCTGGGCTTCCTCGGCCTCGGCGTACAGCCGCCGACGCCCGAGTGGGGCACCATGCTGGCCTCCGCGCGCGATTACATCGAGCGCGCCTGGTGGGTGGTGTCGCTGCCTGGGCTGACCATCCTGCTCAGCGTGCTGGCGATCAACCTGATGGGCGACGGGCTGCGCGATGCGCTCGACCCGAAACTGAAGAATGCGCAGTAAGGTGCCCAGCATGCGAAATCCAGTAGCCCGGACTCCAGTCCGGGACAACTCGCCAAGCACCTCCGGACTGAAGTCCGGGCTACAACTGCCGCCAGCCACCTGGTGCAACGCACCGCGACAGGAGCGCCGCCCATGAGCCTGCTCGATATCAAGAACCTCAGCGTGCGCTTCGGCGCGGCCGATGCCATACCCGTGGTCGACGGCCTCGACCTGTCCGTGGACAAGGGCGAAGTGCTGGCCATCGTCGGCGAGTCCGGCTCCGGCAAGTCGGTGACCATGATGGCGCTGATGGGCCTGATCGACGCCCCCGGCATTGTGCGCGCCGACAGCCTGCGCTTCGACGGCCACGACATGCTCACCCTCAAGGGCCGGCAACGCCGTAAGGTGGTGGGCAAGGACCTGGCCATGGTGTTCCAGGACCCGATGACCGCGCTCAACCCCAGCTACACGGTCGGCTACCAGATCGAGGAAGTGCTGCACCAACACCTCGGCCTCAAGGGCAAGGCCGCCCGCGTGCGCGCCCTGCAGTTGCTGGAGCGGGTGGAGATCCCTGGCGCCGCCAGCCGTCTCGACGCCTACCCGCACCAGCTCTCCGGCGGCATGAGCCAGCGCGTGGCGATTGCCATGGCCATCGCCGCCGAGCCCAAGCTGCTGATCGCCGACGAGCCGACCACGGCGCTGGACGTGACCATCCAGGCGCAGATCATGGACCTGCTGCTCGACCTGCAGCGCAGCGAGGGCATGGGCCTGGTGCTGATCACCCACGACCTGGCCGTGGTCGCCGAAACCGCCCAGCGCGTGTGCGTGATGTATGCCGGGCAAGCGGTGGAGATCGGCAGCGTGCCGACCCTGTTCGACGCACCGACCCACCCCTACACCGAGGCGCTGCTTAAGGCCATTCCCGAGCACAGCCTGGGCGCCGAGCGCCTGGCCACCCTGCCCGGCATAGTGCCCGGCCGTTACGACCGTCCCGCCGGCTGCCTGCTGTCGCCGCGCTGCCCCTACGCCCAGCCGCACTGCCGCGAGCAGCGCCCGGCGCTGGAACCGCACGTGCGCGGCGCCGTGCGCTGCTTCTACCCCCTCAACCTGACCGCGGAGGTGGCCTGATGAGCATCGTCCTCGAGGCCCGCGAGCTGACCCGTCACTACGAGATCTCCCGTGGCCTGTTCAAACCCAATGCCCTGGTGCGCGCGCTGAACGGCGTGTCCTTCTCGCTGGAAGCCGGCAAGACCCTGGCGGTGGTCGGCGAGTCCGGCTGCGGCAAGTCGACCCTGGCCCGCGCCCTGACCCTGATCGAGGAGCCCAGCGCCGGCAGCCTGCAGATCGCCGGACAGGAAGTGGCCGGCGCCGGCAAAGCCGAGCGCAAGCAGCTGCGTCGCGACGTGCAGATGGTGTTCCAGAACCCCTACGCCTCGCTCAACCCGCGACAGAAGATCGGCGACCAGCTGGCCGAACCGCTGCTGATCAATACCGGCCTGTCGCGCACCGAGCGTCGCGAGAAGGTGCAGACCATGATGCAGCAGGTGGGCCTGCGCCCTGAGCACTACCAGCGCTACCCGCACATGTTCTCCGGCGGCCAGCGCCAGCGCATCGCCCTGGCCCGCGCCATGATGCTGCAGCCCAAGGTGCTGGTGGCGGACGAGCCGACCTCGGCGCTGGACGTGTCGATCCAGGCCCAGGTGCTCAACCTGTTCATGGACCTGCAGGAGCAATATCAGACCGGCTACGTGTTCATCTCGCACAACCTGGCGGTGGTGCAGCACGTGGCCGACGACGTGCTGGTGATGTACCTCGGCCGCCCGGCAGAGATGGGCCCGGCCGCGCTGATCTACGAACGACCGCTGCATCCCTATACCCGCGCCCTGCTCTCGGCCACCCCGGCAATCCACCCGGACCCGGCCAAGCCGAAGATCAAGATCGCCGGCGAGCTGCCCAACCCACTCGACCCGCCGCCCGGCTGCGCCTTCCACCGACGCTGTCCGCATGCGACCGAGCGCTGTCGCGTGGAGGTACCGGAGCTGCGCCTGGTCGAAGCGCGCCAGGTGGCCTGCCACCATGCCGAGGAGATCGCCGGCTGAGTTCGCTCAGGGCTGACGGTGCACCGGCACCGCTCGGCCCTGCTCGATGCGGGTCAGGTAGACCGCGTCCGAGCCCTGGTGGTCCTTGGGCCCGAAGCGCACGTGGAAGCCGCCGAGATCCAGATCCATGGACTCCAGGGCCTCGACCAGTTGCGCCCGGGTCGGCTGCGGTCCGGTCTGGCGCAGCGCCTCCACCAGCACGGCGGCGCCGATATACCCCTCCAGCGAGGCGTAACCGAGCGGGCCGTGCATGTCCGCCCGGTAGTCGCGCACCAGCGGCAACCGGGTATCGTCCGGCGACGGCACCACCTGCGAGATATACACGCCCTCGGCGTCTACACCGGCCTCGGCGATAAAGCTGTCGGTGCCGACGAAGGACACACTGAAGAAGCGCGCCTGCATGCCCAGGGCGCGGGCCTCGCGAATGGCCGCGGCCAGCTGTTTATAGGTGCCGACGAAGAAGATCGCCTGGGGCTGGCTCGGCAGCAGCTGGCGCACGGCCTCGCCGACCTCCAGCGAGTTGCGCAGGATGCGCGCCTCGCCCTCGACACGCAGGCCGCGCTTGAGCAGCGCGCCGGCCAGGCCACCCTTGACCGTCTCGCCGAAGGAGTCGTTCTGCATCAGCAGGGCGACACGGCTCAGCTTCAGCTCCTCGGTCATGTGCGCCGCCAGCAGCTCGGTTTCGGCAATGTAGGAGGCGCGCACATTGAATACCCAGCGATGCAGCGGCTTACGCAACACCTCGGCACCGGAGAACGGAAACAGATAGGGTACGCCGGCAGCCAGCGTGGCCGGCATCGCGGCACGCGAGGTGGGCGTGCCGACATAGCCGAACAGGGCGAAGACACTGCGGGAGGCGATCAGTTCTTCGGTCAGGCGAGCCGTACGCGCCGGCTCGTAGCCGTCATCGCGCACCACCAGGCGCAAGTGCCGGCCATGCACACCGCCGGCAGCATTGACTCGCTGGAAGTAGGCCTGGGCGCCGGCCAGCATGCCCTTGCCGAGGCCGGCCGCCGGCCCGCTCTGGGCGTTGACCATGCCCAGATGCAGCTCCTTGGCATCGACGCCCGTCTCGCCCCCCAGCGCAACGCCACAGAACAACGCAGATACAGCAAAACAGCACAGCAGCCGTCGCAACATCATCACGCTCCAGTCCCGTCGTTTCTATCGGCGATTCCAGCGCGCTCAGGCAGCAAGGTCGACGGGCATTCTTAAGAGCCAGCTTAGCCCCATTGGCATCACGGGGCACCCGCCGAAGTTGGGCGCAGTACCTGGAAATGGGCGGATGGCAAACCCTCGAGCGACCTGCACGCTGCGCGAAAGCGCCGCGCTAGAGCCGTCGCGCGAACAATCGATAACGCTGATGCGCAGCATTAACCGCTTCAAGTTCTCTCGGCGGACACCTTCCCCGAACATAGGCTCCGTAGACAACTTAAACCCCTACCCCGGAGCACCAAACAATGAAAAAGCAAATTCTCGCCGCCCTGTTTGCATCCACCTTCGCCGCCAGCGGTATCACCTTCGCAGCCGACGGCTTCGACCGCACTGGCAGCCACATCGCTGCAGATGGTTTTGATCGCACCGCCAGCGCTGTAGCCGCCGATGGCTTTGATCGCACCGGCAGCAATGTCGCCGAAGACGGTTTCGACAGCACCGGTAGCAACATCGCCGCTGACGGCTCCGAGCGTGCAGGCAACAAGATCGCCGCCGATGGCTTTGACCGCACTGGCAGCAACGTCGCCGAAGACGGCTTCGACAGCACCGGTAGCAACATCGCCGCCGACGGCTCCGAGCGTGCAGGCAACAAGATCGCTGCAGATGGTTTCGACCGCACTGGAAGCAACGTCGCCGAAGACGGCTTCGACAGCACCGGTAGCAACATCGCCGCTGATGGCTCCGAGCGTGTAGGTGACAAGATTGCCGCCGATGGTTTTGACCGCACTGGCAGCAACGTCGCTGAAGACGGCTTCGACAGCACCGGCAGCAACATCGCCTGAAACCACATGGAGTCAGGAGCCAGCAAGCAATGACGTGTGCACAGCTCGAAAGCCAGAAGGCGCCCACCGTGGCGCCTTCGCCTCTTCTGCGGCAGGCATTCTGCCGGTGAGCCAGGCATTCACCGCCAGACACTCCACGCAAGCAAATCCGCTATGCCCTTTTCCTGCCTCTTCCGTAATGCCCCATAGCGCGCAAACAACCTTCACGCCGCAGCCAAACCTCCTTGCTAAAACAGCCTTGTTCCCTCTCGCCAAAGACTCGGCCCAATCATCCCGTGCTCATCACGCGCGAAGCTTCCTGTGCGCAGGAACGGCTTACGACCCCCGGGGTGATAGAGGGCGGAAAAAACCTGTTCATCGGACTATCGACACGGCTGATAAGGCCCGCTGAAAAGCACCGATTCACACAGCCATAATCAGCCGAAAGCGCCGATATAGAGAGGCTCCAGCAACCATCAACAGCGATGATTTTCAGCATCGACCGCTTCAAGTTCTCTCGGCGGACACCTTCCCCGAACATAGGCTCCGTAGACAACTTAAACCCCTACCCCGGAGCACCAAACAATGAAAAAGCAAATTCTCACCGCCCTGCTCGTGTCCACCTTCGCCGCCAGCGGCATCACCTTCGCAGCCGACGGTTTCGACCGTACCGGCAGCCACATCGCCGCAGATGGCTTTGATCGCACCGCCAGCGCTGTAGCCGCCGATGGCTTCGATCGCACCGGCAGCAATATCGCCGAAGACGGCTTCGACAGCACCGGCAGCAACTACGCCGCTGACGGCTCCGAGCGTGTAGGCGACAAGATTGCCGCCGATGGCTTTGACCGCACTGGCAGCAACGTCGCTGAAGACGGTTTCGACAGCACCGGTAGCAACATCGCCGCTGACGGCTCCGAGCGTACAGGCGACAAGATCGCCGCAGATGGTTTCGACCGCACTGGCAGCAACGTTGCCGAAGACGGCTTCGACAGCACCGGTAGCAACATCGCCGCCGACGGCTCCGAGCGTGCAGGCGACAAGATTGCCGCCGATGGCTTTGACCGCACTGGCAGCAACATCGCCTGAAACCCACATGGAGTCAGGAGCCGGCAAGCAATGACGTGTGCACAGCTCGAAAGCCAGAAGGCGCCCACCGTGGCGCCTTCGCCTTTTCTGAGCGATTAGTTGTTGAAGAAGCGATAGAACTCGCGCAGCTCGGCCTGGGCGTCGCTGACGCTGACCTGAGTAAAACGCAGTTTCTGCTGCGCCGGGCATTGCGCCAGGCGCCATTGATCCAGCGGGTGCAGCCAGCCGAGGATGGGATAGCCGCCCATGGTCTGGCGGTCGGCCTGCAGGATGATCGGCTGACCATCCGGCGGCACCTGGATGGCGCCACGGGCCACACCGAGCGACCACTGCCGCTGCGGCGCCGACACCGGCTCACCCTGCAGGCGCGCGCCCATGCGATCGGACTGCGGGCTGAGCTGCCAGCTCTGCTCGAAGAATGTGGCCAGCGCGGCCTCGCTGAATTCCACCGCATCGCCACCGGTGATCACCCGCAGCAAGGGCGCGGCGCGATAGTCCGGCAGATAGGGCCATGGCACGCTGGCGGCGCAGGCGAAATGAGCCGAACCACAGGGCAGTTCATCCTCGGCGGTCAGCTTGCTACCCCGGCCATCCAGGCCGCCCAGCCCCTCACGCAGCTGGGTGCTGACACTGCCCAATAGCGGCGCAGCACGAAAACCACCCGCTACCGCCAGATAGGCACGTTGACCACTGCGTGCATAACCCAGGCGCACCCGCTGGCCGGCATGCACGGCAAAGCGTGACCAGCCGGGTAGCGCCCGACCATCGACGCTCAACGGCACATCGGCACCAGTCAGGGCCAGCCAGGTATCCACGCGGCTGTGCAGCTCCACATCGCCCAGGGCGATCTCCAGCAACGGCGTGCCCGGCGGGTTGCCCAGCAGGCGATTGGCCCAGGCCGCCGCGTGCAGGTCCTGGGGACCGCCGGGAGAGACCCCGAGGTGCTGCCAGCCAGAGCGCCCGCCATCCAGCAGCAGGCTCTGCGGTCCCGCACGCACCACGAGCAGGCCACTCATTGACGCAGCTCGGCGCGGTAGCGCGCCTGGTCGATGGGCAGAAAACGCACCCGATCACCGAGCGCCAGCGGGCAAGGCGGCGTGCGGGCCGCGTCGAACAGGGGCGACGGGCTCAGCCCGATCAGATGCCAGCCTCCGGGCGAGGCCTGCGGGTAGACGGCGGTCTGCCGCTCGGCAATGGCCAGGCTGCCGGCCGGTACCAAGGTGCGTGGTGTAGCCCGGCGCGGCAGGGCCAGGCGCTCGTGCAGCTCACCCAGATAGGCGAAGCCGGGAGCAAAGCCGATGGCGCCGACCCGATACTCGGTGGCGCTGTGCAGTTCGATCACCTGCTCCACCGACAGCCGGCAGCTGCGCGCCACTTCGGCCAGATCCTCGCCGGCGTACCACACGGAAATCTCATGCAGACGCCCCGCATCGCTCACCACAGGCGCGGCCAGCCAGGCATCCAGCAGGGGCGTGAGCCGCTCGGCCAGTTGCAGGTGATTGGTACGCAGCAGGTCGTAGTGCAGCAGCAGGCTGGTCCAGCCGGGCACCAGATCGGTGAGTAGCGGCCCCAGCTCCTGACGAATGCGCTCGGCCAGCGTGGCGATGCGCAGCGGCAGGTCGGGCGCCGGCTGTTCGGCAAGCACCAGCAACAGGGCTTCGGCGCCGGCCGGCTCGAGGCGGATCACAGTTGCGCTCGCAGGCGACGCAGCACGGCCAGCGACTCGGCATTGTCGCCATGCACGCAGAGGCTGTCGGCCTGCAGCTGCAACGGCTTGCCATCGATATCGGCAAAGGCCTCGCCGGCGGCGATGGCCAGGGCCTGCTCGAGGATGCGTTCGGGCTGCTGGTGCACCGCACCGGCCAGGCGCCGCGGCGCCAGCTGGCCGTCGGCGAGATAGGCGCGGTCGGCGAAGGCCTCGAACAGCAGCGGCACGCCGGCCGCCTCGGCCAGGCGGCGCTCGCGCGTATTGTCGGCCAGGGCCAGCACCATCAGCGGCAGGCCTTGGCGATACGAGGCGCAGGCCGCCAGCACCGCGTCGAGCAGCGCATCGTCGCGCACCAGGTCGTTGTACAGCGCGCCATGCGGTTTGACGTAGGAGACCTCGGCACCGGCCGCGCGACAGAAGGCATCCAGCGCACCGAGCTGATACAGCACCAGGGCGGTGACCTCGTCCGGCGAACAACTCAGGTGGCGCCGGCCGAAGCCCTGCAGATCGGGATAGGAAGGATGGGCGCCGATACTCACGCAGTGTTGCACGGCCAGGGCCACGCTACGCCGCATGATCAGCGGATCGCCAGCGTGGAAGCCACAGGCCAGGTTGGCCTGGTCCACCAGCGGCATGGCGTGCTCGTCGTCGCCCATGCGCCAGGCACCGTAGCTCTCGCCCATGTCGCAGTTCAGCAGTATTCGGGACATCTGCGCTCCTCCTGGAAGTCGCGCGTTATCGCGTAAATCGCCAGGCCGTGCAACTCAGCCTAGTCCAGCAACGAAAAGGCCCGCACGAGGCGGGCCTTTGCTTTACCACACAGGCTTACAGGTAGAAGGCCTTCAGCGGCGGGAAGCCGTTGAATTCCACCGCGCTGTAGCTGGTGGTGTAGGCGCCGGTGGACAGCCAGTACAGGCGGTCCTCGGCGGCCAGGTTCAGCGGCAGGCCGTACTTGTAGTTCTCATACATGATGTCGGCGCTGTCGCAGGTCGGGCCGGCGATGATGACTTCTTCCATCTCGCCCTTGCGCTCGGTCCAGATCGGGAACTTGATGGACTCGTCCATGGTTTCGATCAGGCCGCTGAACTTGCCCACGTCGGTGTAGATCCAGCGCTCCACGGCGGTACGCGACTTGCGCGCGATCAGCACCACTTCGCTGACCAGAATACCGGCGTTGGCGATCAGCGAACGGCCCGGCTCGAGGATGATCTCCGGCAGCTCGTCACCGAAGTCTTCCTTGAGGAAGCGGGTGATCTCCTCGGCGTAGGTCTCCAGGTCGTTGGTGCGCTGGATGTAGTTGGCCGGGAAGCCGCCACCCATGTTGATCATCTGCAGGGTGATGCCGTCTTCTTCCTTCAGACGCTCGAAGATCACCTTGACCTTGGCAATCGCCGCGTCCCACACGTCGATGTCGCGCTGCTGCGAGCCGACGTGGAAGGAGATGCCATACGGCACCAGGCCCAGCTGTTTGGCCAGGATCAGCAGGTCCAGGGCCATGTCCGGGTTGCAGCCGAACTTGCGGCTCAGCGGCCAGTCGGCGCTGGTCGAGCCCTCGGTGAGGATACGTACGTAGACCTTGGCGCCCGGCGCGGCCTTGGCGATGTTGCGCAGATCGGCCTCGGAATCCGTGGCGAACAAGCGTACGCCCTTCTCGAAGAAGTAACGGATGTCGCGGGCCTTCTTGATGGTATTGCCGTAGCTGATGCGCTCCGGGCCGACGCCGGCGCTCATGACCTTGTCCAGCTCGTAGATCGAGGCGATGTCGAAGTTGGAGCCCTTGTCACGCAGCAGCTCGGTGATCTCGATGGCCGGGTTGGCCTTCACCGCGTAGTAGATCTTGGCGAAGGGGAAGCAGTTGACCAGCTGATCGTAGGAATTGGAGATGGTCTGCTTGTCGATCACCACGAAGGGGGTTTCCTGCTGATCGGCAAACGCCTTCATGCGCTTGAAAGTTTCGGGTGCGAAATAGTCTTCGACCTTGATCGACATGCTCGGGACTCCAAATGGCAAAACACGTTATTGAAAGAGGGAGTGGCTCTGTGTTTCGAGCCGCGAACGCCTGATCAGTTTCCCCACTTTGGTTCGCCTACTTCCCAAGGCATGTCGCCGAGTTGCCGTAGTGGCCCCGGAGGCACTTGCAGAATCATCATGGCTAGGCGCTTCGCCGCAGACAGTAGACCGACTACGGCAAGGCGGAGCAACAACGCCAGGGTGGTTCTGCAAGTGCCTCCGAGTCTCTCGTCGTCAGTACTTGAGCCGGATGGATCGTTTCCAGCATGAGCGTTCGGGCGCGAACTTTAGGACCATGAGCCCCACAGATCAACCGAAAATTGCCGCGCTTTTGCACCCGGTTGTCGCCTGCCTGATTGACTGTTTTCGATCCTTAACAAAACGTCCGAAATGCTGCACAAATCGCCCTGATCACAAGATGCGACAGGCAAGACCCGGGACGCGCCCCTTGCGGAACCGAATAGCAACCGCAGCCCCTCCGCCGAGATACTCCGCCATGAGCCAAAGCCAGCCCCTCCCGAGGACTCGGTATCAACCTGCTACCCGCCCGGGCAAGGAGCCCCTCCGGAAATGCAGAACCTCTGCCCGCGCGAAACCTGAATTAGCGGGCATACCCCCCCGCCAGAACCCCTGGCCGGACGGCCTCGCCGCCGCTGTCATGACCCGAATAGCGGGGCCCAGCAGCGCTTCTTAGAATTTCACTTCCCAATCAGCCCGCGGGTGAGAAAAGACGATGCTAGGCAGCATGATGGAAGTGCCTCTGAACGTGATCAGCATCATCAGGCACGCCGCATCCAATCACCCCCAGGCCGAGATCGTCAGCCGAGAGCCCAGCAACCAGCTGCACTGCTACACCTATGCCAGCGCTTACCGGCGCATATGCCAGCTGGGCAGGGCCCTGGCCCGTCTGAATCTGCAACAGGGCGATCGCATCGCGACCCTGGCCTGGAACAACTACCGGCACTTTGAGCTGTACTACGCCACCGCTGGCATGGGACTGGTCTGCCATACGATCAATCCACGTCTGCACGCAGCGGATGTCTCCTGGATCGCCAACCACTCCCAGGACCGAGTGCTGTGCTTCGACCGCGCCTTCCTGCCACTGGTCATGGAACTGCTGTCCGAACTGCAAAGCGTCGAGCACTTCATCGTGCTTGACGACTCGGCGACCGACTGGCCGCCCGCCCGGGTGGACCTGCAGGCTTACGAACGCCTGCTGGCCGCCGAATCCGACGGCACCCTCGACTGGCCGACGCTGGATGAAAACAGCCCGTGCGGCCTGTGCTACACCTCCGGCACCACCGGCAAACCCAAAGGGGTGACCTACTCCCACCGCTCGACGGTGCTGCACGCCTATGCCAGCGCCCTGCCCGACTCCTTCAGGCTGTCCGCGCGGGAAACCGTCATGCCGATCGTGCCAATGTTCCATGTCAACGCCTGGGGCCTGCCCTACAGCCTGCCGCTGGTGGGCGCCCGTATCGTGTTTCCCGGCGAATACCTGGACGGCCAAAGCCTCTACACCCTCTGCGAACAGCAGCAAGTCACCCTGGCGGCGGGCGTGCCAACAGTCTGGCTGGGCATACTCGAGCACGTGAAAAAGTCGGGGCACGGCTTTTCCTCTCTCGAGCGCGCGCTGATCGGCGGCTCAGCCGCCTCGGAAAGCATGCTGCACACCCTAGAGGAGCTTCACGGCGTGGAGGTACTGCACGCCTGGGGCATGACCGAGATCAGCCCGACCGGGGCCGTCAACCAGCCGACCCCAGCCTCTCGACAGCAACCCGTCGAGACCCTGGCCTTCAAGAAGAAACAGGGCCGAGCTATTCCAGGCATCCTGTTCCGGCTTGAGGACGAAGCCGGCGAAGAGCAGCCCTGGGATGGCAAGAGCGCTGGCCATCTGCTGGTACGCGGCCCCTGGGTCGTCGACACCTATGCGGGCGGTATCGCCGGCGCACGCCCGGACGGATGGTTCGACACCGGCGATATTGCAACGATCGACCCCCACGGCTTCATGCAGATCGTCGACCGCAGCAAGGACCTCATAAAGTCCGGTGGGGAATGGATCAGCTCGGTGACACTCGAGGATGCCGCTACGGCGCACCCGGATGTTCTGGAGGCCGGTGTCATCGGCATCCCGCATCCGAAATGGGTCGAAAGGCCGCTGCTGGTCTGTGTCACCCGCGATGGCTCGAATCTCGACGCCCAGGCACTCAAGGCGTTCCTCAGCGAGCGCCTGGCAAAATGGTGGGTGCCCGATGCCATCGAACTGGTCGAGCGCCTGCCCCATGGCGCCACGGGAAAGCTGCTCAAGACCGAGCTACGCAAACAGTTCGCGCACTACATCCTTCCAACCGCAGCGGCGAATGAACTGGAACAGCCATGACACAGATATTCGGTCGTGAAGTACTGCAAGGTCAGCACGCGTTTCTCACCGGCGCGGGCAGCGGGATAAACCTGAGCATCGCCCAGCTGTTCGCCGCCCAAGGGGCCAGCGTCTCGATCGTCGGCCGCAACCTGGACAAAGCCCAGGCTGCCGCAGCCGAAATCAATGCTGCCGGCGGGACGGCGGCGGGCTTCTCCGCGGATGTGCGCGACATACAAGCGCTCACCCAGGCCATGGTTGAAGCCTGCCAGCGCTTCGGGCCGATCACCATCTGTGTGGCGGGCGCCGCCGGCAACTTCGTCGCCAAGGCCAATAAACTGTCCGCCAACGGGTTCCGCACCGTGGTGGATATCGACCTGATGGGCACCTTCAACACCTTCCGCACGGCATACGATTTCCTTCGCCGCCCAGCCAACCTCCTGGCCATTTCCGCCGTCCAGTCCAGCCTGCCCATGTTTGGCCAGGCGCATGTCTGCGCCGCCAAGGCCGGTGTCGAGATGCTGGTCAGGTCACTGAGCGTGGAATGGGCCGCAGAGGGCATACGCTGCAATGCCATTGCTCCCGGCCCGGTCGATCAGACCGAGGGCATGAGTCGGCTGACACCGGAGGGTGAGCAAAGTTGGGCCCAGCTGCTGCAGGGCATACCTTCCGGGCGGGCCGGGCGGCGCGAGGAGGTCGCCAATCTCGCGCTGTTCCTGGCCAGCGGGGCCGCCAGCTACATCAATGGAACGGTGGTCGTCATCGATGGCGGACAGAGCAATCTGGGGTCGTTCACCATGGGCTCGGTGCTGAAAAACACCCTGTAACCCGTCCCCCCGATGCAGCTGGCGGCCGCCACCACCTCGCCATTCGAACAGCGCCCCGCGGTGGCACTCGGCGAACGGCCGGCCCCCACCTCGCAGGACGCCGCGTCCAGCCCTGTCAAAAACTCAACAACCAGGGGCCTACCTTGCCAACCCTCAGAAGCTTTCGCATCAGTACCCGAGTGGTCATGCTGGTCAGCAGCATGGCCATATTGATGGTGGTCTTGAGCCTGTGGTTCAGCCGCGTGCTGCACCAGAACCTGTTCGACGAGAAGATGGGCGGCGTGGGGGCGGCGCTTACAACCGCCGCCAATATTCTGGATCACCATGACCGGCAGGTTCAGGCCGGGCAGATTGGTCTCGCCGAGGCAAAGCGGCAGGCCGCCGAGGTGATAGGCACCATACGCTACCTGGGCGACAATTATTTATGGATCACCGGCCTCGACTACATCATGGTGATGCACCCCACCGCCCCCGAGCTGAATGCCAAGAACATCTTCGACTTCAAGGACGCCCAGGGCCGACTGTTCGTCCGCGATATTGTCGGCGGCGCCCAGCGCCACGGCGGCACTGTGGTCGAATATGCGTTTCCGCGCCCGGGGTCCGATACGCCCGAAAGCAAGATCTCGGAAGCAAAACTGTTCGCCCCCTGGGGTTGGGTGCTGGTCAGCGGGATTCACCCTCAGGACGTCCGCGACGTCGTCAATCGGGCCCTCATCGGTCCGGCCATTGCCGCCGGCCTGGCCCTCGCAGCCATCGGTGTGCTTGCCTGGCTCTTCGCTGGCAGCATCATCCGGCCGTTGGCCGATACCGCCAGGGCATTGGCCGGCGCCACCCGAGGCACGACCGACCTCAGCCTGCGCCTGCCGGTCGAAGGCGATGACGAGCTGAGCGGGATGTCCAAAAACTTCAACCATCTGATGCAGGCTGCTCACCAGATAACCTGCAGCATGGCCGACGCCAGCAATCTCATATCGGCAACCAGCGGCACGCTGGAAACGATCACGCTTCACGCCCAGCAGGGAATGCACAGCCAGCACAGCGAGACGGACAGCCTGGCGACGGCCATGAGCGAGATGGTGGCCACGGTACAGGAAGTGGCCCACAACACCTCGACCGCCGCCACGGCCACCCAGCATGCCGAGCGGCAAGCCGCCGATGGACGCGAAGTGGTACAGGCGACGATCAGCTCGATTCAGACGCTTTCCCACGCGCTGGCCGACAGCGCCGTCGTCGTCGAGCAGCTGGCGGGGGACTCCGCCAGGGTCGAGAGGGTACTGGACGTCATCACTTCTATCGCCGAGCAGACCAACCTACTCGCACTCAACGCAGCTATCGAGGCGGCTAGAGCCGGCGAACATGGTCGGGGCTTCGCCGTGGTGGCCGACGAAGTGCGCACCCTGGCCATGCGGACCCAGGCATCGACCCTGGAGATCAAGGAAATCATCGAGCGGGTGCAGCAGGGCGCACGCCGTGCGACCGAGCAGATATCTGCCAACGTCGACGCCGCGAAGCGCCCGGTGGAGGACTCGACACGCGCCGGGCAGGCGCTGGAGCAGATCATTTACTCGGTGACAACCGTTAGCCAGATGACCCTGCAGATCGCCAGCGCGACGGAAGAACAGGCGGCCACGGCGGAGGAGATAAATCGCAGCATCACTCGAATCCACGACACGACCAACCTCGGTGTCGATGCGGCCCAGCAAACCCGCCAGGCCTGCACCGAGCTGCTGGAGCTCGCCAACCGGTTACGCGGCCAGGTCGGCAGACTGAAGGTCTGAAGCAAAGAGCCTGCAACGTTTGGCCCGGTCGCGTCAGCGCGGCCCGACGCCTGCCGCCCCGCTCAGTTGCGCGCCGTGGCGAGACCGAGACAGTTGGCGGACATGGTCAGCAGTTGCTCCTTGAGTTCGCAATGAAAGAAATGCGCGTCGAACAGGATGGAACGGTGAATCAAGGACTCGACGATGCACTCGACAACATACAGCGCCCGACGAACATTGGCCCCGGACAGCTCTTCGGCGCAACCGTGCAGATGCTCTTCGAGCAAGCTGATCAGCGCGCCGGATACGCGTTCGAAATGATGCGGCTTGCTGATCCTGCCCAGGTGTTCGATCAGCACCCGCTGCAGGGGAATGTTGATCGCGTAACTCTCATGGATCGAATCGATGAACACCGCGAGCGCGGCCATCACCTGGCGCTCCGGCATCGCCTGCAGCCGCTGCGCGACATGCTCGAGCATCTGGTCGCAGTGACGCTTGATGAGATACGCCAGCAACGAGTCCTTGTTGGAGAAATACTCGTACAACGAGCCCACACTGACCCCCGCCAGCTCGGCGATCCGGGTCGTGCTGGCCCGCTCGAATCCATCGCGGGCAAACAGGGTGGCGGCTGCTTCCAGGATTGCATCGACCGTCATGACTGAACGATGCTGCCGGGGCGTCCGGCGCGACCGGATTTCAGGCTGGGGGCGGCTGAAGGACATGAGCGTATCCGATAGTTTTCTTTCTTATTGTTCGGCCCGGCGAGCGCTCTGCGGCACGCGTTCCGGTGTTGCGCTGCCACCTTAGCGGGTGAAAAAAAGCAGGGATTGTAATTTTTGATGATGGCGGCCGGATCACCACGCAAGCTGGTGGCGGATGGCACGCTGGCCGTGCCCGCCAGCCGCCGCTATCGTGCGACTCGCATATCGCGAGCGGCCGATCGCTCTTCACCGCCCGCCTCGGGAGGCAACCTGTGATGGACGTTTATCACCAGCACGCCAGGGAAACGCTCATGTACCCCTGGAGCAAGCGCACCCTCTTTCTTGGGCTGTTGTCCGATCCTGTGCGCGTGGCCTATGGCGCCGCCACCCTGGTGGTCAGCCTGGGCAAACCGATTGTCTTCAGCGCCGGAAAGCAGGTCACGCGCTGCCATAGCTTCGTGATTCCGGCGGGGCAATCGGTGAGGATAGATTCGCGCGGTGAGGTAGTTGCGATCTGCCATCTCGATGTCTTCGGCGAGGATTATCTGCATATCGGCGGCTGCTTGCGCGGCGAGTCCGAGGGCATTGGGGTCGAGCTGCGCGCCGAGGCGGATTTCAAGGAGGAACTGAGCGCCTTGTACAGACAGCCGGCCAGTTCCGACGATGCCTACTATCGGCTGGACCGCCTGCTCGCCTATGGCTACGCGAACGGCGATGGCGTCTCGACCATCGATGGGCGTATCACCCAGGTGGTCGCTTCCATCAAGCAGTCCTTCCAGGAGAACCTGCCGGTGGCGGCGCTGGCGGAAATGGCAGAGCTGTCGGTGCCGCGACTGGTGCAGTTGTTCAAGCTGCAGACGGGCGTGCCCATCCGCCGCTACCGTCTCTGGCACCGGCTCTACGAGTCCGTGCTGGCCATCGGACGGGGAGAAAACCTCACGGACGCGGCGCTGAACGCGGGGTTCTCCGACCAGCCCCATTACAGCAACTATTTCTGCTCCATGTGGGGCGTCCCACCCGGCCGCCTGTTCGGCAAGGGCCTCCAGACGCGGATCGTCTTGCCCGCCGCCGCGCGCGCCTGAGCGCCATCTGCCCCGGAACGCTCCATCTGCCAGCCAAACAGAAAGGCCAGCCCTCTTAACAGGGCTGGCCTTGCTATACGCGCGCCGTGTCAGAACGGCTGATAGCAGACAACCATCCAGGTGGTCAGCAGCCCGCAGAGCAGTGCGCCGGTATAGATGTTGCCCGTACGTCGGTAGCAATAGGTCGAGAACACGCTGGTCACGGCGAACAGCGGGAGGAAGCCGTTACCCAGAATGACCATCAGGGTGTCATAGCCCACCTCGCCGATATAAGGCTGCCCCGTGGTGTACAGCGAGCCCATTTGCGCCGCGATGACCAGTGCCACACCCAGGGAGTTGACCACGAACAGCGCCAGCGTCCAGATCAGGTTGTTGCGCAGATCACTGCCGAAGTCCTTCAGGCGCAACCAGCCAAAGGCCAGCAGGTTGTTGATGAAGAAGATCGCCACGAACGGAATGACATAGGCGAACGCCACGCTGAAACGATGGGCCTCCAGCGGCCGGATCAGCAGCATCCACCAGCGCACGTCGACATGCCAGAAGCCATAGATCCAGGCCAGGAGCATATAACCTCCGGCGACCGTGATCAGCGCCACGCTCAGCGCTTTGGCCAGATAGCGCCAGTCGAACTCCATCACTGCAGGGTTGGTGGACAGCCCGTAGGTCAGCAGCGTCTCGCCACGCCTGCGGCCGATCAGCAGGTGCCAGATACAGAACAGGCCAAGGAAGCCCAACTGGATAGCACCGAAATAGACAATCGAGGTATTGGCGAACAGCAGCGGAAAGGTATCGCTGACACCCAGCGTGTGCATCGCCCACATCTGCAAAGGCACTAGCAGAAGCGCCACAGCAGCGACAATCAGCACAGCGCAGGCGGCATACACCAGCGGTGACTGCGGCGCCCTGGGGGGAACCGGTTGCGCGACGGCGCTCAGCGGCTGCATCGCCAACAGCTTGATCAACAGGCCCAGCATGAACAGGATCAACCCGACATAGGCAACCAGACTGGCGGCCTCCTTGAACTGCCAGACCTGATCCAAGGGGTCCTTTTGCAGCGGCGCCGGCGACGACCGCTGGAACATGCCCAGAACATTGGCAATGGCGCTGCTGGATTGGTGCACGCCGGCATGCGTCTCGGCTGACTGCGTGGCAATGCGTCCCGTGCCTCTGGCGAAATCACCATATGCCTTGCCCAGCACGACTCTCTCTTCGGTGTTGAACGGACTTTTCAGCCATTGACTGTCAACGAAGTCGACTGCCTTCTTCTGGTCGAAGTAGTTGATCGCCACGAACTCGTCGTACTTGCCGAACTCGACGCCGAAGTTGAAACCGGCATCCTTGGATACGCTCGGCGCACCGAGCATGAAGCCGGCCTCGTGCCCGCCCTGAGACGACCCTACCACCACCACGGTTCTCACCAGCTCGCGGTTTTCCAGCGCCGCGGTGACGACAGACCAGCCCCCCATGGAATGCCCAACCAGACCGACATGATCGGGATGGACGAAGGGCAAGGCGTGCACGTAGCGCAGCATGTCGCCCACGCCCCGGCTGCCATCATCGGGAATGACCTGCGACCCGCCATGCCCGGACAGGTCCGGTGCCAGCACCACGTAACCGCGCCGCGCGAACTCGAGACTGAAATTGCTCATGACCTCCTTCTGGTTCACATAACCATGGGCAATGACCACCGCCGGGGCCGGCGTGCTGGCACTAACGCCTTCGGGGACAAACATGAGCGCACTCAAGCGCGCGCCGTTCTTGCCGGCAATCACCACATCGACAACATCGATCGCCCCACTGCCCGACTGGATGCGCGAAGCAGTGAAGCTGCCCAGCAGCACCAACAACAAGCCGACTATGAGAAGCCTGGAATTTTTCATATGCGATTCACCCAATAACGTCATCGTTGAGCTGCCACCACCCGCCAGGGCCTGCCGCCGGGTTAGAAGGCATGGGTGAACTGGACACTGAAGCGGTTGTCGACCTTCGGGCCTTCCTTGACGCGAACGTCCTGCAGGTATTGCACATGCAGGAACTGATTGGGGGCCAGGGCAAAGCGCGTCGTCAGCTGCAAGGCGGTGGAGCTGACGTCACGATCCAGGGTCACCCCGGAAACCTCGGTCGCTCCACCACGTGAATGGAAGGCATCCAGGGACACCAGCAACGAGGGATTCACGTCATAGCTGAAGTGGGTTTCCACGGCGTAAAGCGGATCGCGCTTCAGGTTCTGGCTACCCACATGATCGTCGTTGTGCGAATAGAACTCGACCGAGGGGATCAGCTCTGCGCGGAAATCGCCGAAGCCCTTGACCAGCCCCACCTGTGCCTTGAACGCCCACTGATTACGGCCCAGGTTGATGATGTTGTCCGCATCGTACTCACCCAGCGGAGCGGTCACCCAGCCGCTGACGCCCAGCCAGGTTTTCGAGGCCTCGTCATGGATCGGCCAGAACCCCACCAGAATGGAGGGGTCCGCCAGCCCTGAGCTGCGCTTGTACTTCGCGTCGACGGTGGCGACGGCATCGCCGGTGACACTGGCGCGGCCAAACGGAATGATGGCCTCATAAATGGCCGGCATGCCAAACAGGGTCGAGTAGTAGACCGGCATCAGCACGTTGATATCCGAGCTCAGGTCGAAGTCATCCGACACCTTGTGACCACGCGAATAAAGCTCATCGCCGGTACCGTGCAAATGCAGGAACTGGACGACCGATGTGCCATCCGGCAGCGGGATGTAATCCCTGGCCTGCACCGCCTGCGCACTGCCGGAATACGCCATGGAGAACGCAAGTGCCGCCAGGCAAATACCCTTGAACGCGAATCTGGAAACTGCCGCCATTGTCATGCCCGCCTTTCTTATTATTTCGGTGGAATAGGCCGTGCGGGTGCCGCGCGCCTGAGCGCGCTGGATCGCCAGGAAGCCCTGTATCCATGCTACGAACGCGAAAAATCAGCCGCTATTCGGGTCCGAATAACGCCCGGCAAGGGCCATGAGAGGTGCATCTACAGGCAGGCAGGTGGCGCCCTTTCAGTTTTGGATCGCTCGGGCGCTGGATGTTGGGCGACGAACAGGCGCAAGGGCTATGGCGGCCACCGCCAGACGGTCGGCTGGTGTGCAGCCCTCTCCTGGAGCGGCACGAGGACTGAACGGGCTCTATCGGGAATGGGATGACGCCCGGCCTGCCTCGAGGGGCCGGTTGCCGTTATAATCGCGCGCTTTCCTGGCGCCCGGCGCCTTATCACCGCTTTCCCGCAGGCATAGACCATGACCATCCAGGCCGCCGAAGTCGCCAAACGCCGCACGTTCGCGATCATTTCCCACCCCGACGCCGGTAAGACCACCATCACCGAGAAGCTGCTGCTGATGGGCAAAGCGATCGAGGTCGCAGGGACCGTGAAGTCGCGGAAATCCGACCGCCATGCTACTTCCGACTGGATGGAGATGGAGAAGCAGCGCGGCATCTCCATCACCACCTCGGTGATGCAGTTCCCCTACCGGGCGCACATGGTCAACCTGCTCGACACCCCCGGCCACGAGGACTTCTCGGAAGACACCTATCGCACCCTGACGGCAGTGGACAGCGCCCTGATGGTGCTCGACGGCGGCAAGGGCGTAGAGCCGCGCACCATCGCCCTGATGGAGGTCTGCCGCCTGCGCGACACGCCGATCGTCAGCTTCATCAACAAGCTGGACCGCGATATCCGCGACCCCATCGAGCTGCTCGACGAGATCGAGGCGGTACTGAAGATCAAGGCCGCGCCCATCACCTGGCCGATTGGCTGCTACCGCGACTTCAAGGGCGTCTACCACCTGGCTCAGGACAAGATCATCGTCTACACGCCGGGCCACGGCCACGAGCGCACCGAGCAGAAGGTCATCGACAAACTGGACTCGGACGAGGCCCGCGCCCACCTGGGTGACCTCTACGAACGCTTCCTCGACGAGCTGGATCTGGTCCAGGGCGCCTGCCACGAGTTCGACCAGGCCGCGTTCCTCAAGGGCGAGATGACCCCGGTGTTCTTCGGCACCGCGCTGGGCAACTTCGGCGTCGACCAGGTGCTCGACTGCATCGTCGACTGGGCGCCCAAGCCGCTGTCGCGCGCCGCCCACGAGCGCGTGGTCGAGCCGGTGGAAGAGAAATTCAGCGGCTTCGTGTTCAAGATCCAGGCGAACATGGACCCGAAACACCGCGACCGCATCGCCTTCATGCGCATCTGCTCGGGCAAGTACGAGAAAGGCATGAAGATGCGCCACGTGCGCATCAAGAAGGACCTGAAGATCGCCGACGCCCTGACCTTCTTCTCCAGCGAGCGCGAGCAGCTGGAAGAGGCCTACGCCGGCGACATCATCGGCCTGCACAACCACGGCACCATCCAGATCGGCGACACCTTCACCGAAGGCGAGGTACTGGGCTTCACCGGCATCCCGCACTTCGCTCCGGAACTGTTCCGCCGCGTGCGCCTGAAGGACCCGCTGAAGTCCAAGCAGCTGCGCCAGGGCCTGCAGGAACTGGCCGAGGAAGGCGCCACTCAGGTGTTCTTCCCCGAGCGCAACAACGACATCATCCTCGGCGCCGTCGGTGTGCTGCAGTTCGATGTGGTCGCCAGCCGCCTGAAGGAGGAGTACAAGGTCGAGTGCGCCTACGAGGCGATCACCGTCTGGTCGGCCCGCTGGATCGAGTGCAGCGACGAGAAGAAGCTCAAGGAGTTCAAGGACAAGGCGTTCGAGAACCTGGCGGTGGACGGCGGCGGCCATCTCACCTACCTGGCCCCGACCCGCGTGAACCTGAGCCTGATGGAAGAGCGCTGGCCGGACATCAAGTTCCGCGCTACTCGCGAGCACCACTGATCCGCAGCAGCTGCAAAAAAGCCCCGGCACCGCCGGGGCTTTTTGTTTGCGAACAAGCCCGCAGGCCTGCGCGTGTTAGACGCTGGCGCGTAGCAGCGTGCGCACCTTGGCCGCCGAAAGCTTTTGCAGGCCGCACAGGTAGTCGTGGTCGGCGCGGATATCGTGGCGCTCCCACAGCAACTCCTGCAGGTGCAGGGTCAGGTTGGCCGCCATCTCCGCATCGGCCAGCGCGCGGTGGGCCTGGCCGGTGCTGGGCAGACCGACCCAGCGGTTGAGATTGCCCAGGCTGTGGCTCGGCGCCTCCGGCAGCAGGCGCCGCGACAGCAGCAGCGAACAGGCGAAGTCGCGACCACGGCGGCGGCCCACCAGGCCCAGTTCGGCATCCCAGAACTTCGCGTCGAACGCCGCGTTGTGCGCCAGCAGCGGCGCATCGCCGATGAACTCTGCGGCCTCGGCCATTACCTCGGCCACCGGCGGCGCACTGCGGACCATGGCATTGCTGATGCCGGTCAGCTGTTCGATGAACGGCGGCACCCAGGCACCGGCGTTCATCAGACTCTGGTAACGGGCGACGATGCGCCCATCCTCGATCATGGCTACGCCGATCTCGGTCGGTCGCGCGCCCTGGGCCGGCGACATGCCGGTGGTCTCGAAGTCGATCACAGCGATGCGTTCTGGCATCGGTCTTCCTCAGTTCTTCAGCAATTCAGTTTTTCAACAGCAGGGCGCCCTCGACCGGCACGAAGCGGTCGGCGGCACGAATTAGCGAATTAGCGGTGAGCCCGGCCACGCCATACACGGTACTGGCCACACCGCGGCGCTCGCGCACCCGCTGCAGCAACAGGTCGAAGTCGCCATCGCCGGAGGCCAGCACCACCTCGTCCACTCGCTCGGCGGCCTCCATCACATCCAGGGTGATGCCGACGTCCCAATCGCCCTTGGCCGAGCCATCGCTGCGCTGGATATAGGGCTTGAGCAGCACCTCGAAGCCGAGGTTGCGCAGGATCTGCTGGAACTGGCGCTGCTTGGCGTCGCCGCGGTCGATGGCATAGGCGCGCGCCTCGACGATCTCGCCCAGCGCCGCCACCTGGCGCCACAGCTCGGCATAGTGGAAGTGACAACCATGGGCCTGGCGCACGGTGTAATAGAGGTTCTGCACATCGGCGAACAGGGCGATCTTCTTCACGGCGACGCCTGGCAAAAAGGGAGCGGCATTATGCGTCATTGGCCAGCATGTTCGTCGCCCCCACCCATCGGCTAAAGTGACTTCATGAAGTACTGCCGCGATGCCTGCCGATGAACCCGCTTACCGTTCTACGTGACTCCTTCCAGTTCTTCAGCCGCCACCTGGCCAGCATCGCGCCGCTGTGCCTGCCGCTGATCGCCGCCGAATGCCTGGTGCGTGCGCTGGTTGCCGGGTTTACCGACCCCGGCCATGCGCCGGCCTACGAGCTGTTGGTCGGGCTGTTCTTCTATCCGCTGTACAGCGCCGCGCTGATCCTCTTCCTCGACGCCCGCAGCCAGGGCCAGCGTCCGGCGGTACGCAACCTGCTGGCCGCCGCCCTGCCGCTGTGGCCGGCGTTCGCCGTGTTGGCCGGGCTGAGCACTTTGCTGATCATGCTCAGTGGCGCGCTGTTGCTGCCGCTGGCGCTGTGGGTGATGGTCAAGCTGGCGTTCGCCGAGTACCTCCTGGTGCTGCGTGGGCTGTCGCCGCTGCAGGCGATGCGCGAGAGCTTCCTGCTCAGCATCGGCCACTTCTGGTCGCTGCTCGCCTGCGTGCTGCTGGTGATCGTGCCGCTGTGGCTGCTGGACGACTGGACCCTGCAGCTGCTCGGCGAGCAGCCCGACGCGGTCGGCAGCCTGCTGCTGGATGTGGTCAACGGCTTCCTCCAGCTGTTCTCCAGCGTGGTGCTGTTCCGCTGCTACATGCTGTGCAGCCAGCGGCCGACCGAAGACAGTCACAGTAGCTGACCCGCCCGACAGAAAACCCGCGGATCAACTGCTAGGCTTGGGGCGTCCGACTTACCAGGGAAGAATCCTCATGTCCGAACAGAACCCCAGCATCCTGTCCCACGTGTCCATCGGCACCAACCAGTTCGACAAGGCCGTGGCCTTCTACGACAAGGTGCTGGCCACTCTCGGCTGCAAGCGCATCCTCGAACACCCCGGCGCCGTGGCCTGGGGCCGCGAGTACCCGGAGTTCTGGGTGCAGACGCCGATCGATGGTCAGCCGGCGAATGTCGGCAACGGCACCCACTTCGGCTTCGTCGCGCCGGACAAGCAGGCGGTGCACGCCTTCTACGAGGCCGCCCTGGAGACCGGCGCCAGCCCGGACGGCCCGCCCGGCCCGCGCCCGCACTATGGCGAGCCCTACTACGGCTGCTTCGTCCGCGATCTGGACGGGCACAAGATCGAGGCGGCCTACTGGGACATGGAACTGGTCTACGAGCTATACGTCGAGCCGCACAACCACTGAGTTCTTAGAGAACCCGCCAGCTCAGCGATAGCGCTGGGCCGCCCGCTCCATCCAGCCGTCCTGCAGCAGCTGCTGCAGGGTGCGGGTCAGCAGCTCGCGCTCCGCTGCGCCGCGACCAGTGCGCGACAGGCCGAGATACAGCCGGGTCTGGGCCGGCGGCAGGTAGGCCAGCTTGACCAGCTGGCGGGACAGCATCGGGTCGCGCAGCTGGAAGTCCACCTGACAGTCGGTACCGATCATCAGCTCGACTCGCCCGCGCACCTGCATCTGCAGCAGCTGCTCCTCGTTCTTCACACCGACCTTGTGCAGCGCCGCATCCGAATCGAACGGTTCGAAGTAGGCCGATTGCAGCACGTAGCCGATACGCATGCCGCCCAGCTGGGCGTAGTCGCCGATGGCCGCGCGTTCGGGGGCGCCGTACAGGCGCGGCGCGCAGGCATGGTAGGTGGGTTCCAGATAGTCGATGTACTGCTCGCGCTCCGGCGTGCGCGCCAGACCGGTCATCAGGTCGGCCTGACCGCGACGCATGTCTTCCAGGGCCCGCGCCCACGGCTGCAGGCGCACTTCGAAGCGCAGACCGGTGCGCCGCTGCAGTTCGTCCAGCAGATCGATATCCAGCCCTTCCAGCTGGCCGCCGGCACCCTGCATGCGGAACGGCGGCCAGTAGTCGGTGACCACGCGCAAAGGCTCGCCCGCCTGCTGCGCCGAGGCGCAGCCGCTGAACAGCAACAGGACGAGCGCGCGCCGCATGATCTAGCGCACCGACTGGAGCGAGATGGCACACTCGAACTGCACGGCGAATGGCTGGTACATGTGTTCTCCCATTTCTGCCTGGCATGGTAGCTCAGCGTGGCGCCGCTGCGCTTAGCATAGCTCGAGAGCCAGCCAGGCCGCGGCTTCGCGAGCCATGCAGGCAGTTGTTTCGAGGCTCTGGACAAAGCCGGCGGCTGCCGCCATGCTCGGGGCCAGAACGAACAACAAGACGGCCTCCGAGCCGCGCGGTAGACGATGCGCAGAACCCTCTTCCCTGCCCTGCTGGCATGGCTCTGCTGTGCTGGCGCCCTGGCGCAGAACGCGCCCGATCCGACGGTAACCGTCGGCTTTTACGAATTTCCGCCCTATTCCTGGACCGACGAAAGCGGCAAGCCGCGCGGCTCCATCCTTGCCCTGACCGAACGCCTGTTGCGCCATGCCGGCTACCGCGGCGAGTACCGCTCGCTGCCCGGCGCGCGCCTGTACGCGGGGCTGCAGGATGGCAGCGTGCAACTGTGGGCCGGCGCCGGCGGCAAGACCGAGCTGGAAGGCCATACCTACGAGGCCCGGCACAGCATGGGCAACCTCAGCCTGGCGCTGTACCACCGCCAGGACACGCCGCCACCAAAGATTCCCGAAGGCCTGCGCAACAAGGGCATCATCGTCATCACCGGCTACAGCTACTGGAAGCAGGTCAACGACCTGCTCGCCGATCCAACCATGAGTATCAGCACCCATCGCACCAGCACCCATGCCTCGGCCCTGGAGATGCTGCTGCGCAAGCGCGGCGACTATCTACTCGACTACCAGGCCCCGGTGGAACAGACCCGCAGGGCCCTCGGCCTGTCGCCGCTGCCCTACACGGTGCTGCAGCACATCCAGCTGCGCCTGATCGCCTCGCGTCACGCCGCCGGCGGCCAGCTCCTGCTGGACGACCTGGACCGCGCCTACGAGGAGCTGCAGGCCGCCGGCGAGAAGATGCAGGTCGACTAGGTGCCGCGCGGCTTGGCTCGCGCCGTCGGCTCGGCCACCAAAGGGTCGTCCGGCCAGTAGTGCTTGGGGTAACGCCCCTTCAAATCCTTCTTCACCTCGATATAGGTGTTGGCCCAGAAACTGGCCAGGTCCTGGGTCACCTGCACCGGCCGCCGCGCCGGCGACAGCAGATGTAGCAGCACACCCTGGCGGCCACCGGCGATACGCGGGGTGGCGGCCAGGCCGAACAACTCCTGCAGACGCACCGCCAGCACCGGCGGCGACTCTCTGTAATCAATAGCGATGCGCGAGCCCGACGGCACCTGCAGGTGCTTCGGCGCCAGCTCGTCCAGGCGCTGCGGCAGCGGCCAGGGCAGCTGGCCGGCGAGCATGCTCGGCAAGTCGAGATTGGCGAAGTGGCTGAGCCGGCTGACCTTGCCCAGGTACGGCAGCAGCCAGTCCTCCAGCGTTGCCAGCAGCGCGGCGTCACTCAGGTCTGGCCATTCGCTGTCGCCTTTCTGCTGCAGGTCCAGACCGCGCAGCAGTGCCACCCGCGCCTGCCACTGGCGCAGCTCGGGCGTCCACGCCAACAGCTCCAGGCCCTTGCGCCGCACCAGGCCGAGCAGCGCGCGGCCGCGTGCGGCCTCGTCCAGGCCGGTCAGCGCCTCGCGGCTGAGCACCAGCTCGCCAACACGGCGCTGGCGCTCGGCGCGCAACACGCCCTCGCGCTCGTCCCACTCCAGCTCCTCGCGCACGCTCACCTGCTCGGCCAGCACCGAGTCGAACAGCGCCGGGTCGAGGTCGGCCGCCAGGTAGATACGCTCCTCACGCTGGCCCTGGCGGCTGCCAAGGTCGGCGATCACCAGCCACTCGTGCTTCATCAGCGCATCCGGCTCGCCGAACTGCGCGGCGCGGCCATTGGCCAGGCGGTAGTCGCCACCGGCGGCCTTGCGCTGGCGGGCCACCCGGTCCGGGTAGGCGAAAGCCAGTAACGCGCCGAGCCAACGCGGGTCTTCGGGGTCAGCCACGGCCTCATCGGCCTTGCCGCGCAGATAGCCGCGGAACTGCCGGGCCAGCTGGCGCGCGCGCTGCACGCCGCCACGCGAACCACCGGAGGCGCGCGACTCACCGGCCAGCAGACTCATGCGACTGTGCAGATCGGCACCGCCACCGCGCAGGATGTCGCGCTCGCCGAGCAGTGCCGCCAGGTCCGCCGCCAGCGTGCCGAGGCCGAGGGCCTGGCCACGCAACAGCAGGTGGGCGATGCGCGGATGGGCCGGCAGCTCGGCCATGGCCTGGCCATGGGCATTCAGCGCGCCGCGCTCGTCCAGCGCACCGAGCCGCTGCAACAGATCGCGACCCTGGGTGAAGGCGGCGGCCGGCGGTAGGTCGAGCCAGGCCAGCTCGGCTGGTTCGACACCCCAGCGCGCCAGCTGCAGGGCCAGGCCGGCGAGGTCGGCCTGAAGAATTTCCGCCGCACCATAGGCGGCCAGTTGTTCGTGCTGGGTCTGCGACCATAGGCGATAGCACACCCCCGGTTCCAGACGCCCGGCACGGCCGGCGCGCTGGGTGGCCGAGGCGCGGGAGATGCGCTGGGTGTCCAGGCGGGTCATGCCGCTGGCCGGGTCGAAGCGCGGCACCCGTGCCAGGCCGGCATCCACCACCACTCGCACGCCGTCGATGGTCAGGCTGGTCTCGGCAATATTGGTGGCCAGCACCACCTTGCGCTTGCCGGCCGGTGCCGGCTCGATGGCGGCGCGCTGGGCCGAGAGCTCCAGCTCGCCGTGCAGCGGACAGAGCAAAATCTCCGCACGACCGGCGAGGCTTTCCTCGAGCTGCTCGTGCACCCGGCGGATCTCCGCTTGGCCAGGGAGGAACACCAACAGGCTGCCCGGCTCATCCGCCAGCGCTTCCAACACGGTCTGCGCGACCCGCTGCTCGATGCGCTCGCCAGGCTGCCAGGGCGCGCCCCAGCGCATTTCCACCGGGTGCGTGCGGCCCTCGCTGGAGACCACCGGCGCATCACCGAGCAGCGCCGAAAGGCGCTCGCCTTCCAGAGTCGCGGACATCAGCAGGACCTTGAGCGGCTCGTCGCGCAACAGCTCGCGGCCGTTGAGGGTCAGCGCCAGGGCCAGATCTGCGTCGAGAGACCTTTCGTGATACTCGTCGAAGATCACCAGGCCAACGCCTTCCAGCGCCGGATCATCCTGCAGGCGGCGGGCAAGGATGCCCTCGGTGACCACCTCGATGCGGGTGCGCGGCCCGACCTTGCTGTCCAGGCGAATGCGATAGCCCACCGTCTCGCCGACCTTCTCGCCCAGCTCGCTGGCCAGCCGCTCGGCGGCGGCCCGTGCAGCCAGGCGCCGCGGTTCGAGCATGAGGATGCTCTGCCCGGCCAGCCAGGGCTCGTCGAGCAGGGCCAGCGGCACGCGGGTGGTCTTGCCGGCGCCGGGCGGCGCCTCCAGCACGGCCTCGTGGCGCTCGGCCAGGGCAGCTCGCAGGGCGGGCAAAACGTCGTCGATGGGCAGGCGGTTCATGGTCTCTCCGAAACAGCCGGCGATTATAAAGCCGAACCGAAGCGCGGTGCCGGGCATCCAACTGCAATGACGGCCTTGGTATAGTGCCGCACCATTTCCAGGAGGTGCCCATGCGCATGCATTCCCGCGTTATCGGCGGCGTTCTCGCCGCGACCCTGCTGACCCAGCTGGCCGCCTGCGGCACGCTGTTCTTCCCGGACCGCCGTGGCCAGATCGAAGGCCAGGTCGACCCGGTGGTGGCCGGCCTGAATGCCATCGGCATCCTGTTCTACGTGATCCCTGGCCTGATCGCCTTCGGCATCGACTTCGCCACCGGCGCCATCTACCTGCCCAACGACCAGTATTCGGTGGCGCCGGAGAAACTGCGCGAGGCCATCGGCGCGGACGGCAAGGTCGACCAGATCAAGCTCAAGGCCATCCTCCATCGCGAAATCGGCCGCGACCTGCCGCTGGACGACCCGCGTCTGATCCAGCACAACGGTAGCGTCGAGCAACTGGCCGCCTACGGCCTGCGCCCGGCCGCCTGATGCCCAGGGCGCCCGCCGCTCGGCTGCGGCGCCCATCTCCCTCACCCACATCAGCATGACCATCGCGCCACAGCACGCCCGCCTGCTGCGCCAGGCCACGGCCGCAGCCCTGGTCACCGCGCTTCTGCTGGCGAGTGCCAAGGCCGTGGCCTGGTGGCTGAGCGGTTCGGTCAGCCTGCTGGCCGGCCTTACCGATTCGCTGCTGGATGGCGCCGCCTCGCTGCTCAACCTGATTGCCGTGCACTACGCGCTGCGCCCGGCCGACGAGGACCACCGCTACGGCCATGGCAAGGCCGAGGCCCTGGCCGGCCTGGCCCAGGCGCTGTTCGTCGGCGCCAGTGCGGTGCTGGTGGCCGTGCAGGCCTGGCAGCACCTGCAGCATCCGGAACCCCTCGGCGCCCAAGCCCTGGGTATCGCGGTGATGCTGCTGTCATTGGTGCTGACCCTCGCCCTGCTGCTGTTCCAGCGCCACGTAGTGCGCGTCACCGGCTCCACCGCCATCCGCGCCGACTCGCTGCACTATCGCTCCGACCTGCTGCTCAACGCCGGCATCCTGCTCGCCCTGGTGCTGGCGGCCTATGGCTGGCAGCAGATGGACGCGCTATTCGGCCTGGGCATCGCCGCGTACATTCTGTGGAGCGCGATCAGCATCGTGCGCGAGGCGGTGGCAGTGCTGATGGACGAGGAGCTGGCGCCCGACGTCAGCGAGCGCATGCACGCGCTGGCCTGCGCGGTGCCCGGCGTGCTCGGCGCTCATGACCTGCGCACGCGCATCTCCGGCACCCGCTGGTTCGTCCAGCTGCACCTGGAACTGCCGGACGAGCTCAGCCTAAGGGAGGCGCATCGCCTCTGCGTGCTGGTGGAGCAGGCGATCCGCGCCGAGTTTCCCCGCGCCGAGGTGCTGGTGCATGCCGACCCGAGCGAGGTCGTCGCCCGCTGACGGTCTGGGGATCAACGGCGTCAGGCCGAGCAGCAGAAGCTGCGCATCGCTATGGCGCTCCTGAACGAGTGGGCGCCAGTCTCCCCGATCACCGCGCCGGGCAGGGTAAAGCCTGGGTAAAGAGCAGGCGGAAAGCGGTAAAGAATCGACTAGAGCAATTGCTCTAATTTCTCTAGACTGCCGGCACAACAACAAGACGAGGTGCCGCATGACCCTTTCACCCTCCGCTATCGCCCTGCTCGGCCTGGTTGCCTGGCCGCTGCTACTGATGTTCCTGATCATCAACCAGCGCGGCCTGTTCGTGCTCGGCGGCAGGGTGAAGGTCAACGCCTTCGCTCCGGACGGCAGCAATACGCCGAGTGCATTCGGCCAGCGCCTGGTGCGGGCCCACGCCAACAGCCTGGAGAACCTGCCGCTACAGGCCGCCGTGCTGCTCTACGCAATGCACGCCGGGCAGACCGCGATCACCGACCCACTGGCCTGCGTGCTACTCGGCGCGCGCCTGTTCCAGTCAGCCATGCACCTGATCAGCACCAGCGTGCCGTTCGTCTGGCTGCGCTTCGCCGGCCTGTTGGTGCAAATGCTCATTCTGGCCTGGTGGCTTCTGCAGCTGGCCGGCCTGGTCTGATTCCGCACACAGCCGCTTGCGCAGAACGGGCGCGAGCAGCTGCTCCCACGCCCGATAGCCACGGGCGTTGAGGTGCAGGCCGTCGCCCCGGTAGCTGCGCCCATCGAGGACGGCCTGCACATCCAGATACTGCCAGCCCTGCTCCCGCGCCCAGGCACGCAGCTGCTCGTTCAAGCGGGCGACCTGCTGGTTGAGCGCCTGGTGATGCTCATGCAGCGGCGTCACCCGCAGAGTGGATTGCAGCAGCGGCGTCACGCCCTGCGCCTGCAGACGCAACAGAATTTCGCGGTAGTTGGCCAGCAGGCGCTCGTAGCTCACGCCATGGCGAAGGTCGTTGATACCGATCAACAGCAACACCTGCTCGGCGCCGGCGGACTCCACCAGATGCAGGTGGCGCAGCAGGTCGCCACTCTGCGCCCCGGACACCGCCAGGTTCAGCGGCGCCGCGCAGCCGCTACCGGCGCTCCAGATGTGGCCGGCGCTGATCGAATCGCCGAGCAGTACCAGCGGAGCACGGCGGACAGACTTGCCCAGGGTGACGAACGCCACCTCCACCCGCTCTTCGCGAGTAGTGGCCACAGGTGGCCGCTCGCCGGCCCGCAACGCCAGCCAACAGGCGCACAGCAGGGCGAAGCCCCACAACAACAGGCCGGCGCGGCGGCGCAGATCATCACTAAGGTGCATGGGCCAATCTTGCCGCAAGCGCAAAGAAAAGGGGGAGGCCTCTCGGCCTCCCCCCTAGAACTGCTTGTCCGGCACTGGCAATCGTGTCGCCGCTTTCCTCGCCCGCCTGGTTGAGCGGTGCGGACCCGGGGGCCTGCACGATCCGGTAGGACCGCCGGCGCCGCGGCACCTGATTGGGCGCCGCGGGTGGACATAACGTCCGGGCCATGAAACTGAGGGAAAGCTTAACCAGCGCGGCGCGCCGAAGGATTGCGAATATTGCTCATCAACCCATCACTTGCGCAATATTCACTCACTGAGCGATTATTCAGCGCAATCCGAACACAAAGAAGCCGCACAATGAACAAACTCGACCGCTACGACTTGCGCATCCTCGCCGAGCTGCAGCGCGATGCGCGCATCTCCAATCAGGAGCTGGCCGAGCGCATCGGCCTGTCGCCCTCGCCCTGCTCGCGCCGGGTCAAGCAGCTCGAGGACGACGGCTACATCGCCCGCCAGGTGGCGCTACTGGACCGCAAGAAACTCGGCCTTTCGCTGACCGCGTTCGTGCTGATCGGCATGGACCGCCACACCCCGGAGCGCTTCGAACACTTCCAGTCGGTGATTCGCCAATGTCCCGAGGTACTGGAGTGCAGCCTGGTGACCGGGATGGACGCCGACTACCAGCTCAAGGTGGTGGTGCCGGACATGGACCACTACCAGAAATTCCTCCTCGGCCAGCTGACCCGCATCGAGGGCGTGACCAGCGTGCGCTCCAGCTTCGTGCTCAACCAGGTGCTGTCCAGCACCGAGCTGCCGCTGGAGCACCTGCGCGGCTGAACGCCGCAGGGCCGGCTGGCGTCTACTGCGGACAGCGACGGCGCGCGTATAATCGCCGCCCCGTCGAAGTCCCAGTCATACCCGCGAGGCCACCATGGAAACCGAACAGTTCGAAGCCCTGATGATGTACGTCCTGGTGGGCGGGCTGATGGTGTTCATGTTCTTCATCATCTGGGACCTGGCCAAGAAGTCCAAGGCCGGCCGCCTCGGCACCGCGATCCTGTTCCTCGGCCTGGGCCTGTGCCTGTTCGCCTTCCTGGCCAAGCCGCTGATCACCTACCTCATCGAGATGAGCCGCGGCATCCACGGCTGAGGCCCGCGACGAACCTCCGTGGGAGCGGCCTTGGCCGCGATGGCTTTTTCGGCTTCCTTATCGCGGCCAAAGCCGCTCCCACATGAAAGGGCTCCTACAGCCGCGGCGGCAGATCCTTCCACTCGCCCGGCTGCAACCCCTCCAGGCTCCACGGGCCGATGCGCACCCGCACCAGGCGCAGCGTCGGCAGGCCGACCGCGGCGGTCATGCGCCGCACCTGGCGATTGCGCCCTTCGCGAATCACCAGTTCCAGCCAGGCGGTCGGCACGCTCTTGCGAAAACGCACCGGCGGATTGCGCTCCCACAGCTGCGGCTCATCCAGCAGGCGCGCCTCGGCCGGCAGGGTCGGGCCGTCGTTGAGCTGCACGCCCTCGCGCAGCTGGAGTAATTGCTCCTCGCTCGGCTCGCCTTCCACCTGCACCCAGTAGGTTTTGGCCAGCTTGTGCTTGGGGTCGGCGATGCGCGCCTGCAGGCGGCCGTCGTTGGTCAGCAGCAGCAGGCCTTCGCTGTCGCGATCCAGACGCCCGGCCGGGTAGACGCCGGGGACCGGCACGAAATCCTTGAGGGTGGCGCGGCCCTGTTCGTCGTTGAACTGGGTGAGCACGTCGAACGGCTTGTTCAGCACGATCAGCCGCGGCTCGGCCGGCGGCGCCTTGGCCACCCGCCGTGGCGCGGAGGCGGGACCGGGACCGGAGCCGGGACGGCGTGAAGCGGGAGAACGGGGCGGGCGCGGCATGCGGGTTCCGGTGCGATTGCAGAGCGCGCAGTGTAACCGAGCATCATCAGGATCGCTGATGATGGTCCAATCGGCCGCTCGTCGGGCTAAGCTGCTCCCATCGAATCGACCGCAGAGGATGCCGCCATGAGCAACGAACTCGCCACCTTCACCGGCTGGGCCGCCACCGCGCCGGGCGCGCCGCTGGAGCGCCACAGCTACGACCCGGGCCCACTGGGCGCCGAAGAAGTCGAAGTGGCGGTGGAGTACTGCGGCATCTGCCATTCCGACCAGTCGATGATCGACAACGAGTGGGGCAATGCCCGCTACCCCTTCATTCCCGGCCACGAGGTGGTCGGCACCATCGTCCGCGTGGGCGAGCAGGTACGCGGCCCCAAGCTCGGCCAGCGCGTAGGCATCGGCTGGTACAAGGGCAGCTGCATGCACTGCGGCTCATGCATGGAAGGCTCGCACCAGCTGTGCCGCACGGTGAAGCCGACCATCGTCGGCAGTCATGGCGGCTTCGCCGACCGTCTACGCTCGCACTGGGCCTGGGCCGTGCCGCTGCCGGAAAGCCTCGACCCGGCGCTGGTCGGCCCGCTGTTCTGCGCCGGCTCCACCGTGTTCAGCCCGCTGCTGGACTTCGACGTGAAGCCCACCGACCGCGTCGGCGTGGTCGGCATCGGCGGCCTCGGCCACCTGGCCCTGGGCTTCCTCAATGCCTGGGGTTGCGAGGTCACTGCCTTCACCTCCTCGCTGAGCAAACAGGACGAGGCCAAGCGCCTGGGCGCGCACAAGGTGGTAGCGTCCACCGACAGCGCCGCGATGAAGGCGATTGCCGGCACCCTCGACTTCCTGCTGGTCACCGCCAGTGCCGACCTGGACTGGAACGCCCTGCTCGCCACCCTGCGCGGCAAGGGCCGGCTGCACTTCGTTGGCATCGTCCCGAGTGCCATCCCGGTGCATGTGTTCAGTCTGATCCCGCAGCAGAAGAGCCTGTCCGGCTCGCCGGTGGGCTCACCGAAGACCATGGCGACCATGCTCGAATTCTGCGCCCGCCATCAGATCCTGCCGCAGGTCGAGCACTTCCCCATGAGCCAGGTAAACGCCGCACTCGACCACCTGCGCGCCGGCAAGGCGCGCTACCGGGTGGTGCTGGACGCCAGCAAATGACCGACCTGTTTCATTGGCGGCGTAACGCCGCCTGGCACCTGGGTGCGGTGGACGGCACCGACCGGCCGCGCCTGCTGGAAGTGTGGGAGGCGGCGGTACGCGCCACCCACCACTTCCTCGCCGAGGAGGACATCCAGTTCTACCGGCGCATGCTCGGTGAGCAGTATTTCGACCTGGTACGACTGACCTGCCTGCGCGACGAGCAGGGCCGCGTGCAGGGCTTTGCCGGCTCCGCAGAGGATCGCCTGGAAATGCTCTTCGTCGACCCGACCGCCCATGGTCGGGGCTTCGGCAAGGCGCTGCTGCACCACGCCATCGACCGCGACGGCGTGCGCCTGGTCGACGTCAACGAGCAGAACCCCGGCGCCGTGGCCTTCTACCTCAGCCAGGGCTTCGAGCAGATCGGCCGCTCGCCACTGGACGGTGCCGACCGGCCCTTCCCCTTGCTGCACCTGCGCCTGCGCAAAAGCGCCTGACCCGACGCCCCGTGGGCTGTATCACCGCAGGCAACACACCGCAGTTGTAGCCCGGATGCAATCCGGGCTACGCGCAAGGCGGATGATCCCACCCTCACGCCACTCGATCAGCGGAACGGCGGCTCGTCGAAGCTGCGCAGCTTGCGCGAGTGCAGCGAGTCGAGCTGGCAGCGCAGCAGGTCGAGGGCGGCGATACCGATTGACAGATGCTGGCTGACCGCGCGCTGGTAGAAGCCAGTGGCCGAGCCGGGCAGCTTGATCTCGCTGTGCAGCGGCTTGTCCGACACGCACAGCAGGGTGCCGTAGGGCACCCGCAGGCGATAACCCTGGGCGGCGATAGTGCCGCTCTCCATGTCCACCGCCACCGCGCGGGCCAGGTTGATCAGCGGCCGCTCGTGGGCCCAGTGCAGCTCCCAGTTGCGGTCGTCGTAGGTCAGCACGGTGCCGGTGCGCAGACGCTTCTTCAGGGTCTCGCCCTTTTCCCCCGTGACGGTCGCGGCCGCCTCCTGCAGGGCCTGCTGTACCTCGGCCAGCGCCGGAATCGGGATATGCGGCGGCAGCACCCGGTCGAGGATGCCGTCGCGGCGCATATAGGCGTGGGCCAGCACGTAGTCACCGATGGTCTGCGACTGCCGCAGGCCGCCGCAGTGGCCGATCATCAGCCAGCAATGGGGGCGCAGCACGGCCAGGTGGTCGGTGATGTTCTTGGCGTTGGATGGGCCGACGCCGATGTTGACCAGGGTGATGCCGTGGCCGTCGTTGGCGATCAGGTGGTAGGCCGGCATCTGATAGCGATGCCAGACCACCGCGTCGGCCACCGCCTGGGCATCCTCCTCGGACGTGCCGCGCTCGATGATCACGTTGCCCGGCAGCACCATGCGCTGGAAGCGCGGGTTGTCGCGCAGCTGTTCCAGGCCGTGGCGAATGAACTGGTCGACGTAGCGATGGTAGTTGGTCAGCAGGATCCACGGCTGCACATGGCGCCAGTCACTGCCGGTGTAGTGCTGGATGCGCTTGAGCGAGAAGTCGGTGCGTGCGGCGTCGAACAGCGCCAGCGGCAGGTCGCTGCTGTCACCCCAGCCGTACAGGCCGTCGGCCACCGAGTCGGTGGCGGCGGACAGGTCGGTGCTGGGGAACACCCGCGCCAGTTCGGCGGCGCTGACCCCGCTGCCGGCCAGCTCGTCGCCCTGCTCGACCACGTAGGGATAGGGAATGTTCTGCTGGCTGAAGCCCACTTCGACGGTGACCGAGAAGTCCTGCATCAGCGGCCGCAGCTGGTCCAGCAGATAACCACGGAAGGCTTCCGGCTGGGTCACGGTAGCGCGGTAGGTGCCCGGCACCTGGACCTTGGCGTAGGCGCGCACGGTGCTCGGTACTTCGCCCTGGCACAGGTAGGTCAGGCGCAACTCGGGGTAGCGGAACAAAGCGCGCTCGGCCTGGCTCGGCACGCTGCGTTCCTTGAGGTAGTTCCTCAGCGCCTGGCTCAGCCCGCCGGTGGCCTGGCGGTGCAGGTCGGCGAGGCGGTCGACGGCCTCCTCGGCGGTGGCGGTGACGACGAAATCGGTATGCGGCATGGCAGTCACGGGCAGCTTCCTGGCTGGGATCACGGCCCTATCTTGCGCCTTGCGACGGTCGCCTCGCCAGCGCCGGTTGCTCGACGATGAGAGCCAAGGCAAGGCCACCGAGAACCATCTAGGCTCTTCTCATCCACCCCGAGGAAAGCCACAGTGCGCGCCCTGTCGATCTGCTGTCTGCTCATTTGCGTCACCGGCCACAGCCTGGCCGCCGAGCTGGACGGTCTGTACCAGGCCACCGTCGACAACCAGTCGACCGAGCTGGTCCTGCGCAGCCAGGGCCAACAGGTGGAAGGCGAATACCGGGAGGGGCCGCACCTGCGCCTCAAGGTCAGCGGCAGCTTCGACGGCCAGGCGCTGCAGGCGCAGATCAGCGACCCGAGTTCCGGCCAGGCGCTGGCCAACATGAACGGCAACTACGCCAACGGCATGCTCGCCACCAGCCTGGCCGCCCGCGACCCGCGCAGCGGCGAGACGCAGGTGCGCGAGGCTATGTTCCAGCGCGTGGGGCCGGCGCCCGCGCCGCCCGACCCGAACCAGGACGCCGCCCTAGTCGGCACCTGGATCTATGAACAGATGACCAACAGCGAGGGCCTGGAATTCGCTTCGATGACCACCGTCACCACTCTGCGCATTCGCGCCGATGGCAGCATCGACCAGTGGCGCCGCAGCGTGGCGGGCGGCAGCGAGTGGAGCTACGACCGTCCCGGCGAGCTGCAGTACAGCGGGCGCTGGCGCAGCGACAAAGGCCTGTTGCTGGTGCAGCTGAAAGGTGCCGCCGACTACCAGCCGGCGGCGCGCTACCACTTCAGCACGCCGTACCTGGTGACCGAGAGCAACACCGGCAGGATGATCTGGCAGCGCCGCTAGGAGCGCTGCCCTAACGTCGGCGCAACCCATCTGGAACACGCCGCCCCGAGTGATGACGCCCGACCGCTCATGCGCCCCCGGGCGAACATCGCACCATGCCCGGCATAAGCACATACGCGACCTTGAGCTCGGCATCTGGCCCTGGCGCGGCTGCCTACACTCGCCCCTTTATGCCAAGGACCAATGGCAAGCCTGCGGTGATTTAGGGCATAACGGAGATGACGGCCGGGGGGACGTCACAGCATGATCAATCAGTTACCACGCTGGGTGGAAATCGGCGGCTTCTGCCTGGCCCTGATCGCCGGCAGCGTCAATGCCATCGCTCTGCTCGGCTTCAACCACCAGGGCGTGTCGCATCTATCCGGCAGTTCCAGCCAGCTCGGCGTGGAGCTGGCCCAGGGGCAACTGGGCAGCGCGCTGCACCTGCTGATGATCCTGCTGAGCTTCGTGGTCGGCGCCGCTGTCAGCGGCTGCGTCATCGGCAACCAGTCACTCAAGCTCGGTCGCCGCTACGGCGTGGCGCTGCTGGCCGAGAGCCTGGTCCTGCTGCTGGCGATGCTGATGCTGGAGCGCGGCAGCGGCCTCGGCCACTACCTGGCTTCGGCCGCCTGCGGCCTGCAGAACGCCATGACCAGTACCTACAGCGGCGCGGTGGTGCGCACCACCCACGTCACCGGGCTGTTCACCGACCTCGGCATCATGCTCGGCCTCAAGATGCGTGGGCAGCCGGCGGATCGGCGACGCATCCTGCTGTATCTGATCCTGATCGGCGGCTTCATCGGTGGCGGCCTGCTCGGCGCCCTCGGCTACCAGGCATGGGGCTACCGTTGCCTGCTCGGGCCGAGCGCGCTGGCCGCGCTGCTGGCGCTGATCTACCTGGCCTACCGGCGGCGCCAGCAAAACGCCTGAAACGATCGAAGCCCCGCGCAGGTTATGGAGCCTAGGTTTGGTAGCCCGGATGCCATCCGGGTGCTTGGAGCGACCGGCTTTCCCGGATACATCCGGGCTACTCGTTCACCACCGGGCTCAGGAATCAGACCAGGTGCGGTGTGCTGCGCGCCACCAGTGCTTCGGCATCCACGCCGCGTGGCAGGGTGCCGTAGACTCGCCCTCCATCAGCCAGGCGGCTGGCGATAAAGGCATCGCTGACGGTGGCGTTACCGGCTTCCAGCAGCAGCTTGGCCTGCAAGGCCACGGCCACGTCCTCGGTCAGCTGGCGGGCGCGGTACTGGATATCGGCGGTGTCGCGGAAGTCCGCCTGCAGCTGCTGGATATGCGCTTTCAGCCGCGCATCGCCGTGGCCGTCGCCCAGCTCGGCGAACAGCGCCTCGAGCACGCCGGCCTCCTTGGACAGGGCGCGCAGCACGTCCAGGCACTGCACATTGCCCGAGCCCTCCCAGATCGAGTTGACCGGCGCCTCGCGGTACAGGCGCGGCAGGATGGTTTCCTCGACATAGCCGGCGCCACCCATGCACTCCTGAGCCTCGTTGATCATTGCCGGGGCACGCTTGCAGACCCAGTACTTGCCGATGGCGGTGACCAGGCGGGCGAACTTGTCCTCCTGCTCGTCGTGCGGGTTGTCCAGGGCCTTGCCCATGCGCATGGTCAAGGCCAGGGCCGCCTCGCTTTCCAGGGCCAGGTCGGCCAGCACGTTCTGCATCAGCGGCTGTTCGGCCAGAACACGGCCGCCGACCTTGCGGTGCGCGCAGTGGTGCGCGGCCTGGGTCAGGGCCTGACGCATCAGGCTGCTGGAGCCGATCATGCAGTCGAAGCGGGTCAGCGAGACCATCTCGATGATGGTCGGCACGCCACGGCCTTCCTCGCCGACCATCCAGGCCAGGGCGCCACGGAACTCCACCTCGCTGGAGGCGTTGGCCCAGTTGCCCAGCTTGTTCTTCAGGCGCTGGATGTAGAACTGGTTGCGCGTGCCGTCCGGACGGTGGCGCGGCAACAGGAAGCAGGACAGGCCCTTGTCGGTGTAGGCCAGGGTCAGGAAGGCGTCGCACATCGGCGCCGAGCAGAACCACTTGTGGCCGACCAGCTCGTAGGCCTGGCCCGGGCCGGGAATACCGACCGGGTGGGCCTTGGTGGTGTTGGCGCGCACGTCGGTGCCGCCCTGCTTCTCGGTCATCGCCATGCCGATGGTGACCCCGGCCTTCTGTTCGATGCCGATGTTGCGCGGGTCGTACTCGGTGGCGAGGATCTTCGGCAGCCAGATCTCGGCCAGCTCCGGTTGCAACTTGAGCGCCGGCACGGCGGCGTAGGTCATGGTCAGCGGGCAGGCGTTACCGGCCTCCGGCTGGTTGTGCAGGTAGTTGAGCGCGGCGCGGGCCACCTGGGCACCTTCGCGCGGGTCGGTCCAGGGCAGCGACGGGATGCCGTGCTCGATGGCCGTGCGCATTAGCTCGTGATAGGCCGGGTGGAACTCCACCAGATCGACACGATTACCATAGCGGTCATGGCTCTTGAACACCGGCTTGTTCTCATTGGCCAGGAAGCCGGCCTGCATCAGCGGACCGCCAGCCAGCGCGCCGTAGGCGTGCAGCTTATCCTCGGCCCAACCGCCGCCGAAGCGCCGGGTCCACTCCTGCAACGGCAGGTCGAGGCGGTACAGGTTCGCACCGTCCAGCGACGGCACCTGGTTGAACACTTCGTGGGTTTCGGCGAATTGCTGCAGGGACATATCAGGACTCCGAAGCGCCAACGGCGCGCAGGCAGAAGGTGACCAGGGTTTGGCTGATGGTGGCCAGGTCCGCTGCCGGCAGGCCGGCATCACGGGCCGCGCGGGCCGGTGGCGAGAGCGGGCCGACCAGGGCCTCGGCGATGGCGCCGACCAGGCAGGCAGCGACCAGGTTGACCTGCGCCACGCGGAACTCGCCGCTGCGCACGCCCTCTTCGAGTAGGTCGACGAACAGTTCGGCGTAGGCCTCGCGGAACAGCAGGCGCTGCTCGTCCACTTCCGGTTCCACCGGCTCGGCGATCAGGGCGAAGGCCAGCTGCCGGCTGTGCCAGGCGCGGGCGGCGAATTGTTCCAGGCCGGCGGCCAGGCGCTGGGTGGCGCTACCGGGGCCGCGCAGGATCTCGGCCAGGGCGTCCACCTCGATGCGGCAGGCATCGCTGAACACTTCCGCCGCCAACTCGCCCTTGCCGCTGAAGTGGCGGTACAGGCTGCCGGTGGCTATGCCCACATCCTCGGCCAGGGCCTGCATGGTCAGGTTGGCGAAACCGCCGTCGGCGACCCGGCCATGGGCGCAGACGAGGATGCGCTCGCGCAGTTCCTGGGCACGGTCGATACGGGCGGCAGTGGTGCGATAGGCCATGAGCTGAATCCAGATTCATGAATTCAGATCAGTGAATCACGATTCACTTCTTGATGAAAACGACGATTCGGCCAAAGTGCGGCCGGATCGTTGCTTAGTGGGGAAGGCGGATCAGGTAGGCGCGCGGCACAGCACCCAGTCGTGCAGCAGTGCCTGCAGCTCGAGGAATTTCACCGGCTTGGCCATGTAGTCGCTCATGCCGGCGGCCAGGCAGCGCTCGCGGTCGCCGCTGTGGCTGTGGGCGGTGATGGCCAGCACCGGGGTCTCGGCGCAGCCGGGCAGGTTGCGCAGAGCGCGGCAGGTGGCGAAGCCGTCCATCACCGGCATTTGGCAGTCCAGCAGCACCGCGTCGATCGGCTCGCTGCGCAGCACTTCCAGGGCCTCGACGCCGTTGTCGGCGGTGCGCACCCGGTAGCCGAGCTTGAGCAGCATGCCGCGGGTCACCAGCTGGTTGATCGCATTGTCCTCGACGATCAGCACGGTGCATTGCTCGGCGCGGCGCTGCGGCTGGCCGCCGACCCGGCGCGGAGCCGGAGCGACGTCCTGGCGCTGGGCCGGCAGGTCGAGCTGCAGGGCGATGGCGAAGGCGCTGCCGCGGCCGGGCTGCGACTGATGCTGCAGGCTGCCGCCGAGCAATTCCACCAGCTGCCGGCAGATCGCCAGACCGATGCCCAGGCCGCCGTACTGGCGGGTCATGGAGCCATCCAGCTGATGGAAACGCTGGTACAGGTTGCCGTCCTGCGGGGCGATGAAGCCGATGCCGGTATCCAGCACCTCCAGGCGCAGCGGCATGCTGCCGGCCAGCGGCCCGGCGGCACCGACGCGCAAGGTGACCTGGCCGTGGTGGGTGAACTTGACCGCGTTGTCCAGCAGGTAGCCCAGGGCCTGGGTCAGCTTGGCGGCGTCGCCTTCCAGGGTGTCGGGCAGGCTGTCCTCCAGCTCGACGACGAACTGCAGGCCCTTCTCCGCCGCCTTGCCGCCGTACTGGGCGCGCAGGCCGTCGACCAGGCCGCGCAGGCTGAACGGCTCGCGCCGTGGGTAGAGCTTGCCGGCCTGCAATTCGGTGAGGGCGAGGATGTCGTTGACCATGCGCATCATGTCGCGCGCCGAGCTGGCGGCGGTGCGCTGGTACTGCTCCAGTTCGACGTCCAGCTTGACCGTCTGCATCAGCTCCAGTGAACCGATCACCCCGTTCATCGGCGTGCGCAGCTCGTGGGTGACGGTGGCGAGGAATTCGTCCTTCAGGCGGTTGCTGTCGGCCAGCTCGCGGTTGAGCACCTCCAGCTCGCGGCCGGCTTCCTGGAGGATGCGCGCGCGCTCTTCCTTCATCGCGTTGATGCGGTCGGCCAGGGCCAGGGACAGCAGGCCCACTTCCAGTGCCGAGCCGAACTGGCTGGCGTACATGGTGAAGAAGGTATAGGGCAGGTAGCCCAGCACCATCAGGGTGTTGATCACCCCGCCAGCGAGGAAGGCCGACCAGGCGATGATGAAGTAGCGCGCCACGCGCATGCCGCGCAGCCAGGCCAGCACGCCGGCGCTGAAGATCACCACGGTGAAGGCCAGCGCCAGCAGGGTGGCCAGGCGCAGGGCGCTGGCGTAGCTGGTGGTCAGCGCCAGCACCATCACCAGTCCGCCGGTTGCCATCAGCAGGCGCAGCAGGCGATCGACCCAGGGGCTGTGGTCGGCGGTGTGCAGGAAGCTGCGGGCGAACTGGCAACCGAACAGCGCCGCCGAGCCGATCAGGAACGGCGTGGAGGCGTTGGCCCACCAAGGATCGTCCGGCCAGAAGTACTGGATGCCGGCGCCGTTGACCGAGACCTGGTACAGGCCGAACGAGGCGATATAGAGGATGTAGTAGAGGTAGCTGGTGTCGCGGACGGCGAGAAAGATGAACAGGTTGTAGATCAGCATCACCAACAGCACGCCGTAGATCAGGCCGAAGGTGTAGATGCGCGCCGGCTGCGCCTCGATGAAGGCGTCCGGCGCCCACAGGCCCAGCGGCATCTGCATCGAGCCCTGGCTCTGCGCGCGCAGGTAGACGCGCTGGGGTTGGCCCGGCGTCAGTTCGAGATTGAACAGGTAGTTGTTCTGCTTGATCTGCCGGCTGGAAAACGGCAGCGAGTCGCCGGTGCGGGCGGCCAGGCGATAGCCGCCCTGGCCATCGGGCAGGTACAGCTCCAGGTGGTCGAGCGGCGGGTAGGCCAGTTCCAGCAGCCAGTTCTTCGGCTTGGTCGATTGCACAGGGTTGTACAGCAGGTCGACCCGCAGCCAGAACACCGAGCGCGAGTAGCCGGCGTTGAGTACCGGTTTGCCGTTGTCGCGGAAGCTGGCATCCAGGGCGGCGGAGCTGACCTGCTCGATGCTGGCGTCACCGCGCACATCCTCGAACACCTGCATCTTCGAGCCGAGCGTCAGGTAACGGGCGTGCTCGTCGAATTCGACCGCATGCGCCAGCCAGGACCAGCCGAATAGAAGGAGAAAAACCCAGTAACGCATGCAGCCCCGCATGAACTCGTGCGCAGCCGTCCCGGGGCCCTCTCCCCCTTGCGGACGGCGCACAGAATCCTTCTGATTTATATGGGGCGAAACTTTATCACAGGGCCCCGGGTAAAAATTCGTCGCCCCGGACAAGATGTCACGCCCCGGCGATTGGGCCTCCCGCCGCCAGGTGGTAAGCTCGCCGGCCATGAACAGACACAACTCCCGCCCCGTCGTCCTCTGCCTGTCCGGCCACGATCCATCTGGTGGTGCCGGCCTGCAGGCGGACATCGAAGCCCTGCTCGCCCAGGGCTGCCACGCCGCTCCGGCGGTCACCGCGCTGACCGTGCAGGACACGGTCAATGTCAGCGACTTCCGCGTGCTCGACCGCGACTGGGTGCTGGCCCAGGCCCGCGCCATCATCGCCGACCTGCCGGTGGCAGCCGTCAAGCTGGGCATGCTCGGCTCGGTGGAGATGGTCGACACCGTGGTCGAGATCATGCAGCTGCTGCCCGGCGTACCGCTGGTGTGCGACCCGGTGCTGCGCGCCGGCGGCGGCGGCTCGCTGGGCAAGGACGACGTCGGCTACGCCATGCGCGAACGCCTGCTGCCGATCGCCGCGGCCGCCACGCCGAATCTGCCGGAGGCGCGCATCCTCGCCGAACTGCCCGAGGGCACGCCGGACGAATGCGCCGAGAAGCTCTCGCCCTTCTGCCAGAACCTGCTGATCACCGGCGGCCATGGCGACGAGGCCGAAGTACACAACCGCCTCTACGTGCGCGGCGGCGATCGCCACACCTTTACTTGCGCCCGCCTGCCGGGCAGCTACCACGGCTCCGGCTGCACCCTGGCCAGCACCCTGGCCGGTCGCCTGGCCCTGGGCGAGGAAGTGGTCAGCGCCGTGCGCAGCGCCCTGGACTACACCTGGCGCACCCTGCGTGACGCCGAGCAGCCCGGCCGCGGCCAGTTCGTGCCGCGCCGCCTGCCACTGGACTTCTCCCTGTGACGGGCCGCTCGTGAAGCTGCGCGGCCTCTACGCCATCACCGATAGCCAGCTATTGGCCGACGGCAAGTTGCTGCCGTATGTCGAAGCGGCTCTTAAAGGTGGTGCGCGCCTGCTGCAGTACCGCGACAAGTCCGACGACCAGGCCCGCCGCCTGCGCGAGGCCTCGCAGCTTGCCGAACTGTGCGCGCGCCACGGCGCCAGCCTGATCATCAATGACGACGCCGAGCTGGCCGCGCGCCTTGGCGTCGGCCTGCACCTGGGCCAGGGCGACGGCTCGCTATCCGCCGCCCGCGCCCTGCTCGGGCGCCAGGCAATCATCGGCGGCACCTGCCACGCCAGCCTGGAGTTGGCCGAACGGGCCGCAAGCGAAGGTGCCAGCTACATCGCCTTCGGCCGCTTCTTCACGTCGCAGACCAAACCCGGCGCGCCGAGCGCCACGCCCGAACTACTGGAGCAGGCCCGCGCCCGCTTCGCCCTGCCGATCACCGCCATCGGCGGCGTCAGCCTGGATAACGGCGCCGATCTGATCGCCCGTGGCGCCGACCTGCTGGCAGTGATCCACGCCCTGTTCTCCGCGCCCTCCGCCACCGAGGTGGAAGCCCGCGCTCGCGCCTTCAGCGCACTGTTCCCCACTTCCTGATTCGAGAGGCCTGCCATGTCCCGCTCCGAGACCCTGTTCGCCAACGCCCAGAAACACATCCCCGGTGGCGTCAACTCCCCGGTACGCGCCTTCCGCAGCGTCGGCGGCACGCCACTGTTCTTCAAACACGCCGAAGGCGCCTATGTGGTCGACGAGGACGACAAGCGCTACGTCGACTACGTCGGTTCCTGGGGTCCGATGATCCTCGGCCACGCCCACCCGCAGGTGCTGGACGCGGTACGCAAGCAGCTGGAACACGGCCTGTCCTACGGCGCGCCGACCGCGCTGGAAGTGGAGATGGCCGAGCTGGTCTGCTCCATCGTGCCGTCCATGGAGCTGGTGCGCATGGTCAGCTCCGGCACCGAGGCGACCATGAGCGCCATACGCCTGGCCCGCGGCCATACCGGCCGCGACGCGATCATCAAGTTCGAAGGCTGCTACCACGGCCACTCCGACAGCCTGCTGGTCAAGGCCGGCTCCGGCCTGCTGACCCAGGGCGTGCCGAGCTCGGCCGGCGTGCCGGCGGACTTCGCCAAACACACCCTGACCCTCCCCTACAACGACCTGGCCGCCGTCGAGAAGACCCTGGCCGAGGTCGGTTCGACCGTGGCCTGCATCATTGTTGAACCCGTCGCGGGCAATATGAATTGCGTACCGCCGGCGCCGGGCTTCCTCGAAGGCCTGCGCGAGCAGTGCGACAAGCACGGCGTGGTACTGATCTTCGACGAGGTGATGACCGGCTTCCGCGTCGCCCTCGGCGGCGCTCAGGCCCAATACGGTGTGGTGCCGGACCTGTCGACCTTCGGCAAGATCGTCGGTGGCGGCATGCCGGTCGGCTGCTTCGGCGGCAAGCGCGCGATCATGGAATGCATCGCCCCGCTCGGCCCGGTCTACCAGGCCGGCACCCTGTCCGGTAACCCGCTGGCCATGGCCGCCGGCCTGACCACCCTCAAGCTGATCAGCCGCCCCGGCTTCCACGCCGAGCTCTCCGAGTTCACCAGCCGCATGCTGGCGGGCCTGCAGGAGCGCGCCGATGCCGCCGGCATCCCCTTCGTCACCACCCAGGCCGGCGCCATGTTCGGCCTGTACTTTAGCGGCGCCGACGACATCGTCACCTTCAGTGATGTGATGGCCAGCGACGCAGCGCGCTTCAACAAGTTCTTCCACCTGATGCTGGAAGGCGGCGTGTACCTGGCCCCGAGCGCCTTCGAGGCCGGCTTCACCTCCATCGCCCATGGCGACAAGGAGCTGGAAATCACCTTCGCCGCCGCCGAGCGCGCCTTCGCCAGGCTTAAGTGATGCAGTACAGCACCGCGCTCAGCGATGGAATCCTGGCAATGGCCTGCCTGGCCAGCCTGTTGTGGCTGCGCCCGATCTTCACCGACCAACCGGTGATGCGCGCCCTGCTGCTGGGCTTTGGCCTAACCGCCACGGCGGCGCTATGCGGCGCGGTGCGTTACGGCCTGGACCCGAGCTGGATCGACAAGCACCGATCCTTCACCCAGCTCAGCGCCGCCCTCGGTCTGCCGCTGCTGGGTCTGGCCGCCTTCGCGCTATCGCGTGGCCTGGCCTGGGCCCGCTCGATCTGGACGGTGTGGCTGCTGGTGCTGGTCGGCCTGTTCATCGGCGCACGCGTGCTGGGCGTGGACCAGCACTATCGCCTGCTGCTCAACCTGGCCACCCTGCTGCTGATTCTCTACGCCGGCCTGAGCCAGTGGCCGCAGCTGCGCCCGGGCCTGCAGGCAATCGGCGTGGTGGGGCTGTTCCTGGTCGCCGGCCTGGCCGTAGGCACCGAAGGCTTTATCGGCCCGTTACGCCGCGTCGACCTGTTCCACGCCCTGCTGACCCCGGCCTACCCGCTGCTGGCTTGGCTGCTCATGGTGCTGCGCACACCGGCGCGCGAGGAAATCCCGGTAAAGACTTTGTAAGGACGGCCCGGCTTATCACATAATGTGATGGCCGGCGCGTTTCGCCGGCCGGGCACGAGGCCCGCCTGTTTCGCGAGGCACTTGGATTTCCATGAATCGCACCGGCCGCACCCTGATCCTGGGCTGCCTGTCGCTCGTTGCTCCGCTGCTGGCCAGCGCGGGCGACAATTCCCTGCTGGTGCCCGCCATCGGGCGCTGCTCGCTGAACGCCTCCCCCGAAGAACTGCCCCAGGCCCTCGCCGCCTGCCAGGAAATGGCCAAGCAGGGCGATACCCAGGCCCAGCTCGAACTCGGCGAATTCTTCTACGATGGCAAGCGCACCACGCGCGACCTGCCCCAGGCCCTGCACTGGTTCGAACAATCCTCGCTGCAGGGCAACGCCCAGGCCCAGCTGCGCTTGGGCAACATGTTCTTCCATGGCGAAGGCGTGCCGGCCAACAACGTGCAGGCCTACATCGTGCTGAAAATGGCGGCGGTGAATGGCTCGGACGAGGCGATGGACAGCGCCGACCAGGTAGCCGAGCGCATGCAGCGCGAGGAGTTGCAGGCCGCCAGCCAGGTGCTGGGGCAGATCTTCCGCAGCTACCTGCTGGAGCTTCAGCACATCGACAGCGGCGCGCCGTCCGGCTTCAGCCCCGCACCCAGCGCACCGGGCACCAGCATCGGCCCGCAGGCTCCGGCCTTCGCCCCTTAAGAAGTCCCGCCTACTTCTCCGGCATCGGCATGGGGAACGGCATCACGTTGCCGCCGCCCCTGGCCTCACTGATCTTCGGTGTACCCAGGCGCTCGACCTCGTCGATGCGCACGATCGAGTGCATCGGCACGAAGCTGCGCACTACACCTTCGAACTGCGCCTTGAGCTTTTCCTCGCTGGGATCGACCACCATCTGGGTGCGCTCGCCGAAGACGAACTCCTCCACCTCCAGGAAGCCCCACAGATCACTCTGGTAGATCTGCTTGGCGTACATCTCGTACACCTGGCCCTGGTTGAGGAAAATCACCTTGTAGATGGGTTCGCGCTTGCTCATAGGAAGGAGGATAGAGGACGACTGGAAATCGGGGGCGCGATCTTACAGGGGCCGGACAGGCAACGCTAGGAACGCCGCAGGTCGCCCCCTATAATACGCGGTCCTATCCGATTACCCCGACGCACGCAGATGGCCAAGAAGCTTTATATCGAGACCCACGGTTGCCAGATGAACGAGTACGACAGCTCGCGCATGGTCGACCTGCTGGGTGAACACCAGGCCCTTGAAGTCACGGAGAACCCGGCGGAAGCCGACGTGATCCTGCTCAATACCTGCTCGATCCGCGAAAAAGCTCAGGAGAAGGTCTTTTCCAAGCTGGGCGGCTGGCGTGCCCTGAAGCAGGACAACCCCAACCTGGTGATCGGCGTCGGCGGCTGCGTGGCCAGCCAGGAAGGCGCCGCCATCCGCGAGCGCGCACCCTATGTCGACGTGGTGTTCGGCCCGCAGACCCTGCACCGCCTGCCGGAGATGATCGACGCCGCGCGCAGCACCAAGAAGGCGCAGATCGACATCAGCTTCCCCGAGATCGAGAAGTTCGACCGCCTGCCCGAGCCACGCGTCGACGGCCCCAGCGCCTTCGTCTCGGTGATGGAAGGCTGCAGCAAGTACTGCACCTTCTGCGTGGTGCCCTATACCCGCGGCGAGGAAGTCAGCCGCCCGCTCGGCGATGTGCTGCTGGAGATCACCCAGCTGGCCGAGAAGGGCGTCAAGGAGGTCACCCTGCTCGGGCAGAACGTCAACGGCTTCCGCGGCGCGACCCCGGACGGTGACATCGCCGACTTCGCCGACCTGCTCTACGCGGTCGCGACCATCGACGGCATCGAGCGCATCCGCTACACCACCAGCCATCCGCTGGAGTTCTCCGACGCCATCATCCAGGCCCACGCCGATATCCCGCAGCTGGTGAAGTTCCTCCACCTGCCGGTGCAGTCCGGCTCGGACCGCGTGCTGGCGGCGATGAAGCGCAACCACACGGCGCTGGAATACAAGTCGCGCATCCGCAAGCTGAAGGCGGCGGTGCCGGACATCTGCATCAGCTCAGACTTCATCGTCGGCTTCCCCGGCGAGACCGAGAAGGACTTCGAGCAGACCATGAAGCTGGTCGAGGACGTCGGTTTCGACTTCTCCTTCTCCTTCATCTACAGCTCGCGCCCGGGCACCCCGGCGGCGGATCTGGTCGACGACACGCCGGACGAGGTGAAGAAGCAGCGCCTGCAGATTCTCAACGGCCGCCTCAGCCAGCAGGGCTTCGAGATCAGCCGACGGATGGTCGGCACCACCCAGCGCATCCTCGTCACCGACTATGCCAAGCGCGACCCAGGCCAGCTGCAGGGCCGCACCGAGAACAACCGCGTGGTCAACTTCCGCTGCGACAACCCGAGCCTGATCGGCCAGTTCGTCGACGTGGAAATCTACGAGGCGCTGCCCAACTCCCTGCGCGGCACCCTTATCGACTAACGGCTAGCCAAATGCCGGACGCCCGAACTTTCACCCTCGGGCGCCTGGGGTTATCCTTCGACCATCACTCCCGCCGTACAGCGGCAACCGGACCCCATTGAACGCTCCCATAGAACCGCATCGCTTCACCCTCGAACCCTACGAAGCACGCCGCTTCGCCAACCTCTGCGGGCAATTCGACGAGCACCTGCGCCTGATCGAGCAACGCCTGGCCATCGAGATCCGCAACCGCGGCAATCAGTTCGAACTGGTCGGCCCGAGCAAGCACACCCAGTCCGCCGAGAACCTGCTGCGCCGCCTGTACCGCGAGACCAAGAGTGCCGAGCTGTCGCCGGAGATGGTTCACCTGTACCTGCAGGAGTCCGGCCTGGAAGCGCTGGACAGCGGCAAGGCCGACGCCGGCGTCGCCCTGCGCACCAAGAAGGGCGTGATCAAGCCGCGCGGCGCCAACCAGCAGCGCTACGTCAAGGCGATCCTCGACAACGACATCAACTTCGGCATCGGCCCAGCCGGTACCGGCAAGACCTACCTGGCGGTGGCCTGCGCGGTGGACGCGCTGGAACGCGAACAGGTGCGGCGCATCCTCCTGGTGCGCCCGGCGGTCGAGGCCGGCGAGAAGCTCGGCTTCCTCCCCGGCGACCTCGCGCAGAAGATCGACCCCTACCTGCGCCCGCTCTACGACGCGCTGTACGAGATGCTCGGCTTCGATAACGTGGCCAAGCTGATCGAGAAGCAGGTGATCGAGATCGCCCCGCTGGCCTACATGCGCGGCCGCACCCTTAACAACAGCTTCATCATCCTCGACGAGAGTCAGAACACCACGCTCGAGCAGATGAAGATGTTCCTCACCCGTATCGGTTTCGGCTCCACCGCCGTGATCACCGGCGACGTCACCCAGGTCGACCTGCCGCGCGGCACCAAGTCCGGCCTGGCCCACGTGATGAACGTGCTGAAGGACGTGCCGGGCATCAGCTTCACCCACTTCAAGCCCAAGGACGTGGTGCGCCACCCACTGGTGCAGCGCATCGTCGAGGCCTACGAGCGCTTCGAGGAGCAGGGCGAGCGCAGGGACGAAGGCAAAGGCCACGCCGATGCTTGAACTGGACCTGCAGAACGCCTCCAGCGCCACCGACCTGCCCAGCGAGGAACAGCTGCGCCGCTGGTGCGAGCTCGCCCTGCGCCAGCGCACGACCGACTCGGAAATGACCATTCGCCTGGTCGACGAGACCGAGGGCCGCGAGCTGAACCACACCTGGCGGCACAAGGACTACGCCACCAACGTGCTGTCCTTCCCGGCCGATGTGCCGGACGAGTTCCTCGATATACCGCTGCTCGGCGATCTGGTGATCTGCGCGCCGGTGGTCGAGCGCGAGGCCCGTGAACAGGGCAAGACGCCGGAGGCGCACTGGGCGCATCTGGTCATCCACGGCTGCCTGCATCTGCTCGGCTACGATCATCTCGAAGATGAGGAAGCCGAGGAAATGGAAGCACTGGAACGGGAATTGCTGGCCGAACTGGGCCACCCCGACCCCTACGCAGCCGACGAATAACTGCCATAGAAGGCCCCGAGAAACACCATGAGCGAAGATCGATCGAGCAACGAGCAGAAGTCCTGGTTCAACAAACTGACCCAGGCTTTTGCTCATGAGCCGAGAAACCGCCAGGAACTGCTGGAAGTCCTGCGCGAAGCGCACCAGAACAAGCTGCTCGACAGCGAAGCCCTGACCATTGTCGAGGGCGCCATCCAGGTCGCCGACCTGCAGGTGCGCGACATCATGGTGCCGCGCTCGCAGATGGTCAGCATCAAGGCCAGCCAGAGCCCGGCCGAGTTCCTCCCGGCCATCATCGACTCCGCCCACTCGCGCTACCCGGTGATCGGCGAGAGCGTCGACGAGGTGATCGGCATCCTCCTGGCCAAGGACCTGCTGCCGCTGATCATCAACGGCGACAAGCCGTTCAACATCAGGGATCTGCTGCGCCCGGCCACCTTCGTGCCCGAATCCAAACGCCTCAACGTGCTACTGCGCGAGTTTCGCGCCAACCACAACCACATGGCCGTGGTCATCGACGAGTACGGCGGCGTCGCCGGCCTGGTGACCATCGAGGACGTGCTGGAGCAGATCGTTGGCGACATCGAGGACGAGCATGACGTCGAGGAAGACAGCTACATCAAGCCGCTGCCGTCCGGCGACTTCCTGATCAAGGCACTGACCCCGATCGATAACTTCAACCAGACCTTCGACACCGAATTCCCCGACAGCGAGTTCGACACCGTCGGCGGCCTGGTGATGAACGCCTTCGGCCACCTGCCCAAGCGCAACGAAGTGACCGAGATCGGCGAGTACCGCTTCCGCGTGCTCAACGCCGACAGCCGCCGGGTGCACCTACTGCGCCTGACTCCGCTGGAACGCTGATCGCCCACCCCCTCTCCCTCCGGGAGACGACTGCATGGATGCAGGAGGTAGGGCGGCGCAGGAAGCCAAAGCCGAGGGGCCAGGGGTGAGGGTCTTCCAGGCAACTCCACGCTATAGATTCGTAGCCCGGACTTCAGTCCGGGAAACAGGCTGCCATGCCCCGGACTGAAGTCCGGGCTACGCTCCGCTCCAGCCAACACTACTCCTCAGGGGCAAGATGCCCCGCCCTCCCAAGCCGCTCGACTTCCAGCCTCCCCGCCCTTCCAGTACCCTTGCCGGCCAGAATTCCCGATCAAGGACGCACGATGCGCTGGATCACCCAACCCGGCTGGCCGGGCAACCTGCTGGCTATCGCCGGCGGCGCCTGCACCACCCTGGCCCTGGCTCCCTTCGATATCTGGCCGCTGGCCCTGCTGGCCATCGCCATCTTCTATCTCGGCCTGCGTGAACTGAACCCGCGCCAGGCCCTGCTGCGCGGCTGGCTCTACGGCCTCGGTCTGTTCCTCGCCGGCACCAGCTGGATCTACGTCAGCATCCACGACTACGGCGCCGCCTCACCGGCCCTGGCCGGTTTCCTCACCTTCGGCTTCTGCGCCGGCGTCGCCCTGTTCTTCGCGCTACCCGCCTGGCTCTGGGCACGCTGGCTGCGCCGCAACGACGCGCCACTGACCGACGCTCTGGCCTTTGCCGCCCTGTGGCTGGCCCAGGAAGCCTTCCGCGGCTGGTTCCTCACCGGCTTCCCCTGGCTCTTCTCCGGTTACAGCCAGGTGCACGGCCCGCTGGCCGGACTGGCGCCGGTCGGCGGCATGTGGCTGCTATCGCTGACCTTGGCGTTGAGCGCCGCGCTGCTGGTCAATCTGCCACGCCTGCTAGGCGATAAACCGCGCGCGGCCGCCGGTCTAGCTCTGCTGCTGGCACCCTGGATCGCCGGTCTGGCACTGCAGGATCACGCCTGGACCGCCAGCAAGGGTGAGCCACTGAAGGTCGCGGCGATCCAGGGCAATGTGCAACAGAACATGAAATGGGACCCGGCCCAGCTCGACGCCCAGCTGGCCCTGTACCGCGACATGACCCTGGCCAGCCGGCCGGCGGACCTGATCGTCTGGCCGGAAACCGCCGTACCGGTGCTCAAGGAATTCGCCGAAGGTTATCTGAAGGTGATGGGCCGGGTCGCCGTCGACCGCGATGCCGCCCTGATCACCGGTGTGCCGGTACGCCAGAGCAACGAGCGCGGCGAGAAGCGCTACTACAACGCGATCACCGTGACCGGCTGGGGCGAAGGCACCTACCTCAAGCAGAAGCTGGTGCCGTTCGGCGAATACGTGCCGTTGCAGGAAGTGCTGCGCGGGCTGATCGCCTTCTTCGATCTGCCCATGTCCGACTTCGCCCGCGGCCCATCCGATCAAGGCCCGCTGCAGGCCAAGGGCCTGAAGATCGCGCCGTTCATCTGCTACGAAGTTGTCTATCCGGAGTTCGCCGCCGGCCTGGCCGCGCAGAGCGATCTGCTGCTGACGGTGAGCAACGACACCTGGTTCGGCACCTCCATCGGCCCGCTGCAGCACCTGCAGATGGCGCAGATGCGCGCCCTGGAAGCCGGACGCTGGATGATCCGCGCCACCAACAACGGCGTCACCGCGCTGATCGACCCGCAAGGTCGCATCACCGCGCAGATCCCGCAGTTCCAGCAGGCCGTGCTTTACGGCGAAGTGCAACCGATGCAGGGCCTCACGCCCTATCTGATCTGGCGCGCCTGGCCGCTGATTGCGCTGTGCTCCTTGTTCATGGGCTGGGCGTTCGTCGCTCGCCGCCGCGCGACGCGCACCGACGCCGCCGTACAGGCCGCCTGAATAGGCCGATCTTTGCTCGCGGCGACCGGCAGCCAGGATGTCGCTCGCGAGCAGAGCTCACGCCTAGCAAACCCAATCGGCGCACTCAGCGATACAGCAGCGGATAGACCGCCAGCCCCATCGCCTCGTTGAGCAGCCGGGTGTTCTGCCACAAGGCCTTGCCCTCCGGTAGCCAGCCGCCCAACGGACGCTCGTTGGGTACGCCGAGGAAGCCCAGCGGCGCCGTCACCACTTCCAGCCCGGCGCGCTCGAAGCACCAGCGCGAGCGCGGCATATGCGCCGCCTGGGTCACCAGCACCACGCGACTCAGGCCCTGGGCCTTAAGCAACTGCGCGCTGAACTGGGCGTTTTCCCAGGTGGTGCGACTGCGCTCCTCCTGCCAGCGGGTCGGCACGGCGAAATCGCGCTGCAGCACCTCGGCCATCATCGCCGCCTCGCTGGGTGGCTGACCGTAGTGAAGGCCACCACTGATCAGCACCGGCAAGCCGGACGCTCGATGTAGCCGCGCCGCGTAGCGCAGGCGCTCGATGGCGGTGCCGCTGGGCTGGTCACTGCCCCAGGCCGGGTCGGCTTCCTCGCGCCCCGAACCCAGCACCACGATCACCTCGGCCCGCTGCGCCAGCCCGGCCCACTGCGCCTCGGCCAGCGCCGGCTCACGCTCGAGCAGGCGCGCCGACCACTCCATCACCACCGGCAGGCTCAGCAGCCACAACCCACCCAGGCCGAACAGCAGGCAAAACGCCGCCAGCCGCGGCCGCCCCGCCCAAACCCATAGCAGCCAGGCCAGCAGGATCAGCAGCATCAGGCCGCCAGGGGGAAGGATGAGTTGTTTGAGGATAAAGCGCAGTTCCATGGGCACCTCCAGTGCCCGCGAAGACTAGCGGGGTTGCCCCGCCCGGAACAGCTTGGAGCCGCAGGAGTTGCACGGCAACACGCCCTCGCCGCGCTGTACCTGAGCGGCGGCACCGCACAGTGCACAACAGAGTTGCTGGCGTTTCTTGATCACTGGTTTGCCGCGCGGCAGCGGCTTGCTAGCCACCCGTCCCGGCAGCTTGCCAGTTGGTTTGACGCTCGCCGGTTGCTGCTCGATCAGCGCCAGTTCTTCGGCGGCAGCATGCCAGCCGCGCAGCCAATTGAGATCGCGATCGAGATAGGCGCGGATCAACTCCAGCTCCGCGGGGGTCAAGCCGCGCAGCTCCAGTTCCTCCGGTGGCACTTCGTGCAGGCGGGTCGCGGTATCCGCTTCCTCCAGGGCCAGCGCCAGGCGCTGTAGCAGCCGCTCATAGAGCCCGCCCCCAACCTCCGCACGCCGCAACTCAGCCATCCATCACCTCGACCGGGCACCTACATCGCGCCTCTCTCTGCAAAGCTTAGCGCCGGCCGCAGCCGAGGCCGCACGCCGCGACAAACGGCGGAACGGCTGGGCGAGGCGCGAATCAGGGTTTCCCTGAATCGAGGGGGGTCATGTATGCTACGGCGTTTCTCGAAAGCCCTCATTTTCAGCGCCGAAAGCCCATGCACGAACAGTATTCGCCCCGTGAAATCGAAGCCGCCGCGCAGTCCCACTGGGACGCGCAGAAATCCTTTGTCGTGAGTGAACAGCCGGGCAAGGAAACCTTCTATTGCCTGTCGATGTTCCCCTACCCGAGCGGCAAGCTGCACATGGGCCACGTGCGCAACTACACCATCGGTGACGTGATCGCCCGCTACCAGCGCATGCAGGGCAAGAACGTGCTGCAACCGATGGGCTGGGACGCCTTCGGCATGCCGGCGGAAAACGCCGCGATGAAGAACCAGGTGGCGCCAGCCAAGTGGACCTACGAAAACATCGCCTACATGAAGAGCCAGCTGCAAAGCCTGGGTCTGGCGGTGGACTGGACCCGCGAAGTCACCACTTGCAAGCCGGACTACTACCGCTGGGAACAGTGGCTGTTCACCAAGCTGTTCGAGAAAGGCGTGATCTACCGCAAGAACGGTACCGTCAACTGGGACCCGGTGGACCAAACCGTACTGGCCAACGAGCAGGTCATCGACGGTCGCGGCTGGCGTTCCGGCGCGCTGATCGAGAAGCGCGAAATCCCCATGTACTACTTCAAGATCACCGCCTACGCGGATGAGCTGCTGAGTAGCCTGGACGAGCTGACTGGCTGGCCGGAACAGGTCAAGACCATGCAGCGCAACTGGATCGGCAAGAGCTTCGGCGCCGACATCGTGTTCGACTACGACGTCGCCAGCATTGGCATCGACGGCCAGCTGAAGGTCTATTCGACCCGTCCCGACACCCTGATGGGCGCCACCTACGTGGCCGTGGCCGCCGAGCACCCGCTGGCCCAGCGCGCCGCCGAGAGCAATCCGGCCATCGCCGCCTTTATCGCCGAATGCAAGGCCGGCTCCGTGGCCGAAGCCGATATGGCGACCATGGAGAAGAAGGGCGTGGCCACCGGCCAGTTCGTCCTCCATCCGCTGACCGGCGACAAGCTGCCGGTGTTCGTCGCCAACTACGTGCTGTGGGGCTACGGCGAAGGCGCGGTGATGGCCGTGCCGGCCCATGACGAGCGCGACTTCGAGTTCGCCAACAAGTACGGCCTGCCGATCAAGCAGGTCTATGCCGGCGCAGGCAAGGACTACGACGCCGCCCAATGGCAGGCCTGGTATGGCGACAAGGAAGGCCTGGTCACCATCAACTCCGGCAAGTACGACGGCAAGAACTTCACCGAGGCCTTCGACGCCATAGTCGCCGACCTGGAAGCCAGCGCCCACGGCGCGCGCAAGACCCAGTTCCGCCTGCGCGACTGGGGCATCAGCCGCCAGCGCTACTGGGGCTGCCCGATCCCGATCATCCACTGCGCCAGCTGCGGCGACGTGCCGGTGCCGGACGACCAGCTGCCGGTGGTGCTGCCCGAAGACGTGGTGCCGGATGGCGCCGGCTCGCCGCTGGCCAAGATGCCCGAGTTCTACGAGTGCACCTGCCCGAAATGCGGCAGCGCGGCCAAGCGTGAAACCGACACCATGGACACCTTCGTCGAGTCGTCCTGGTACTACGCCCGCTACGCCTCGCCGAACTACACCGGCGGCATGGTCGACCCGGCCGCGGCCAACCACTGGCTGCCGGTCGACCAGTACATCGGCGGCATCGAACACGCCATCCTGCACCTGCTGTACGCGCGCTTCTTCCACAAGCTGATGCGCGACGAAGGCCTGGTCAGCTCCAATGAGCCGTTCAAGAACCTGCTGACCCAGGGCATGGTGGTCGCCGAGACCTACTACCGCACCCTGGAAAACGGCGGCAAGGACTGGTTCAACCCGGCCGACGTGGAAGTCGAGCGCGACGCCAAGGCCAAGGTCATCGGCGCCAAGCTGAAGTCCGACGGCCTGCCGGTGGAAATCGGTGGCACAGAGAAGATGTCCAAGTCGAAGAACAACGGCGTCGACCCGCAGGCCATGATCGACGCCTACGGCGCCGACACCTGCCGCCTGTTCATGATGTTCGCCTCGCCGCCCGACATGAGCTGCGAGTGGTCCGACGCCGGCATCGAGGGCGCCAACCGCTTCCTGCGTCGCGTCTGGCGCCTGGCCCACAGCCATGTCAGCGCCGGCCTGCCGGGCGAGCTCGACAAGAGCAGCCTGAACGACGAGCAGAAGGCCGTGCGCCGCGCCATCCACCTGGCCATCAAGCAGGCCAGCAACGATGTCGGCCTGCACCACAAGTTCAACACCGCCATCGCCCAGGTGATGACGCTGATGAACGTGCTGGAAAAGGCCGCGAGCGAAACCGCCCAGGATCGCGCCCTGCTGCAGGAAGGCCTGGAGGCCGTGGCCCTGCTGCTGGCGCCGATCACCCCGCACATCTGTCATGAACTGTGGCAGCAACTGGGCAAGAACGGCGCGATCATCGACGCCCAGTGGCCACAGGTCGACGAGTCGGCCCTGGTGCAGGACAGCCTGACCCTGGTGATCCAGGTCAACGGCAAGCTGCGTGGCCAGATCGAAGTGCCGGCCAGTGCCAGCCGCGAAGAGGTCGAAGCAGCCGCCCGCGCCAATGAGAACGTGCTGCGCTTCACCGAGGGTGTGACCATTCGCAAGGTCATCGTCGTGCCGGGCAAGCTGGTCAACATCGTGGCCAATTGAAAACGCTCGCCAACTGATTAAGCTCGGCGCCATGCCTGCGTGGCGCCGTGACTCTCCAAGGGGATAGAAGAGAATGATGAAACGGAATCTGGTGGTAATCGGTCTGGCCGTCCTGCTCAGCGCCTGCGGCTTCCAGCTGCGCGGCACCGGCACCGCCGAGTTCGCCCTCAAGGAAATCGACCTGCAGGCACGCAACGCCTACGGCGAAACCGCCAAGCAACTGAAGCAGCTGCTGGAAAACAGCGGCGTGAAGGTGCACAACGGCGCGCCCTATCGCCTGTTCCTGGCCAACGAGCAGGAAACCCAGCGCACCGCCAGCGTCACCAGCAGCGCCCGCAGCGCCGAGTACGAGCTGACCACCAAGCTGGACTACGAGATCCGCGGCGAGAAGAACCTGCTGCTGCTCAGGGACAAGCTGGAAGTACAGAGCGTCTACGTGCATGACGAGAACAACCTGATCGGTTCCGGCCAGGAGTCCGCCCAGCTGCGCCAGGAAATGCGCCGCGAGCTGATTCAGCAGATGTCCCTGCGCCTGCAACTGCTGACCCCTGCCCAGCTGGAACAACTGCAGCAGGAGGCCGAGGCCCGCGCCCAGGCCGAAGCAGAAGCCGCCGCGGCCGCCCGCCGCGCCGAGCAGGAATCGGCGCCGCTGCAGTCGCCGATCGAGCTGCCGATCAAGCAGTAACACAAGAGGGCCGGGCAACCGGCCCTTTTCACAAGCGAACCCGTTAGATCCCCGATGCAACCCGGCTCTCGATGAAACTGAATCCCGCGCAACTCGGCAAACACCTGCAAGGCGGCCTGGCCCCGGTCTACGTGGTCAGCGGCGACGAGCCGCTGCTGTGCCAGGAAGCCGAGGACGCTATCCGCGCCGCCACCCGCCAGCAGGGTTTCAGCGAGCGCACGGTGTTCCATGCCGAGGCCAGCTTCGACTGGGGCCAGCTCTATGAAGCCGGCGCCAGCCTGTCGCTGTTCGCCGAGAAGCGCCTGATCGAGCTGCGCATCGCCAACGGCAAGCCCGGCGACAAGGGCACCGCCGCCATCCTCGAATACCTGGAGCGGCCGCCGGAAGACACGGTACTGCTGATCAGCCTGCCCAAGCTCGACGGCAGCACGCAGAAGACCAAATGGGCCAAGGCCCTGATCGAGGGCCAGCACAGCCAGTTCCTGCAGATCTGGCCGATCGAGATCGGCCAGCTGCCCAGCTGGATTCGCCAGCGCCTGTCCCAGGCCGGCCTGGCCGCCAGCCAGGAAGCGGTGGAACTGATCGCCGCACGGGTGGAAGGCAACCTGCTGGCCGCCGCCCAGGAGATCGAGAAGCTCAAGCTGCTCGCCGAAGGCAACCAGATCGACGCCAGCACCGTGCAGGCGGCAGTGGCCGACAGCGCGCGCTACGACGTGTTCGGCCTGATCGACGCCGTGCTCAACGGCGAGGCAGCCCATGCCCTGCGCATGCTCGAAGGCCTGCGCGGCGAGGGCGTGGAATCGCTGTTCATCGTCGTCATGCTGGCCCGCGAGCTGCGCCAACTGGCCGGCATCGCCCTGCAGTTCAGCCAGGGCGTGCCGCTGGAAAAGGCCTTCGCCAGCGCCCGCCCACCGATCTGGGACAAGCGCCGCCCGCTGATCAGCAAGGCCGTGCAACGCCACACCGCCGCGCGCTGGAACCAGCTGCTGATCGACGCACAGCGCATCGACGCTCAAGTCAAGGGCCAAGCCGCCGGCGATCCCTGGAGCAGCCTGGCACGCCTGGCCCTGCTGATGGCCGGCCAGCGCCTGCCGCTCAGCGAATAGCGCCCTCCCCCTACTGGCTGGGACTCCATGTAGGGTGGAAAACCGCGCAGCGTTTTCCACCATCGGACACAGCCCGGGCGCGCCCTGAGCGCGGTGTCGCCGTTATGCCCTGGTGGATAAGCTTCGCGTTATCCACCCTACAAAACTGAGCGAATAACCAGGTTACCGACGCGCTCGAACGTAGGTTGTACTCGCCGCAGGCAGTACACCAGAAGCCCGCTCGGCGTACCTCCCTCCATACAAGCAAACCGCATCTATGGACATTTTTTAACCATCGGCGCATAGTCCGCGCCGCTCGCAATCACGCGGGCGTACGAGGACCATTCCGATGAGCAAGAAAGCCCCCAAGCGGCCGAACAAGGCCAAGTCCATAGTCGCCCACCCCCTGTTCCGCAGCCGCCAGGAACAGCCGAAAAAAGGCAAAGGCAGCTACCGCCGCGAAGCCTCCCACTGGGAGGCTTCTTGCATTCTGGCCCTGGCAAATCTCGCCGCCTGAGTCTCCACCCGCATCACACCGGCATCCCACAAGGGTTCTGAAAGCCGCCGGGCATGTTAAGGTCGCGGTCTGTTTGGCAAGACCGAGACACCGCACGATGTTCCACCTCTCCGCCAACGGCCGCCTGAGCTGCCTGCTCGCCGGCGCCGTCCTGTTCCTCGGCGCCTGCGCCGAAACCCCGAATCCCGCTCCCGAACTGGTCTCCAGCAAGCCAGGTGCGCAGCCGCAACGCATCGAGCCAAGCAGCGCCCAGGTCCAGGCCGCCGTACAACAGGCGCCGGCACTGAACTTCGAGGACTGGCGCGACCGCTTCCGCATCAAGGCCCTGCGCGGCGGCATCGACGCCCAGCTGTTCGACCAGGCCTTCGCCGGCATCGCCCCTGACCTTAGCGTGGTCAAGGCCGACGGCGCCCAGCCGGAGTTCACCCGGCCGGTATGGGAATACCTGGATGGCGCCATCTCGCCAGTGCGCGTGCGCAAGGGCCAGGCCCTGCTCGCAGAGCACGCCGCCACCCTGGACGCCATTGAGCAGCGCTACGGCGTCGACCGCGAGACTCTGGTGGCCATCTGGGGTATGGAGAGCAGCTTCGGCCAGTTCATGGGTGAACAGTCGGTGATCCGCTCCCTAGCCACCCTGGCCTACGAGGGGCGCCGCCCGCAGTTCGCCGAAGACCAGCTGCTGGCAGCCCTGCAGATCCTGCAGAGCGGCGACATCAGTGTCGGCGGCCTGCGCGGGTCCTGGGCCGGAGCCATGGGTCAGACCCAGTTCATACCGACCACCTACCTGACCCACGCGGTGGACTTCGATGGCGACGGCCGCCGCGACATCTGGAATTCCAGCGCCGACGCCCTGGCCTCGGCCGCCCACTATCTGCAGGCGTCCGGCTGGCAGAAGGGTCGCGCCTGGGGCATCCCGGTGGCCCTGCCCACCGGCTTCGACTACGCCCTGGCCGATACCGAGATCCGCAAGACCTACACCGAGTGGTACAGCTACGGGGTGAAAGGCACGCCGACCAACGTCGACCCGAACGACACCGGCTACCTGCTGCTGCCGGCCGGCCATCGCGGCCCGGCCTTCCTGGTGTTCCGCAACTTCGGCGCCATCCTCAAGTACAACAACTCCTCGTCCTATGCCCTGGCGGTGGGCCTGCTCGGCCAGCGCCTGAATGGCGGCGGGCCGCTGCTGGCCAACTGGCCGAAGGACGAGCGCCCGCTGGGGCGCAGCGAGCGCATCGAGCTGCAGGAGGGGCTGACCGCCAAGGGCTACGAGCCCGGCGTGGCCGACGGCATCATCGGTGCCAATACGCGCCGCGCCGTGCGCGCCTTCCAGCAGAGCCTGGGGCTGCCGGCCGACGGCTATCCGACGCCGGCACTGCTGCAACAGCTGCGCTAAGCAAGGATTGCTGCGCGCCGGCCGGGCATTATTGGAGAGAGGCCTGGCCCGACTCTAGCTCGCGAGCCGTTGAGCAGGCGCTGATCGAGCTACTGCATCGCCCACAGATGGGCAGCCACCAGCGCCCGCCAGGGCGCGAAGGGTAGCAACCAGTCACGCACGAAGGGCTGGCTCAGCTTGTCCTCCGCGCCCAGCAGACGCTGCAACTGGCGGCGCACCGCGGCGTCGCCATGCAGCGACCCGTCCAGGCGGGCGAAGCCGCGTAGCAGCGCGTAGTCCACCGTCCAGGGGCCGATGCCCTTCAGCGCCAACAGACGCTCGCCGATCAGCTCGGCCGGCGCATCCTCCAGCCAGTCCTCCAGCGGCAGGCGTCCCTCGACTATCTCGCGGGCGAGGAGCAGCAGGCACTGGGACTTGGCCCGGGAGAAGCCCGAGCGCCCCAGCGTATCCTCGTCCAGCGCCGCCACCGCCGCCGCGTCCGGATAGCAGATCAGCCCACTGGAATGCGCTCGACCGGCCAGCTGGATCAGCTTGCGGCGCAGGGAAATCGCCACCGGAAGACTGATCTGCTGGCCGCTGATGGCCCAGCTCAGGGCCTCGAACGGCGAGGCCGACTGCGGCACCCGCAGGCCCCGATTGGCGGCGATCAAACCGCCGAGCAACGGATGTCCCGCCTGGGCCGCCTCAAAAGCGGCGACCGGCTGGGTCAGTCCCAGCATGCGTTCGGCCAAGGTGCGCAACGGCGCCGGGTCGGCCGCCGCCACGCCATCGACCTCCAGCGTCACCCGCACCTGCCCCTCCGCGAAGCGCATACCCAGGCACGCAGGCACACCCTGCCAGAGAATGCCCTTGTCCAGACTGTTGTCGCCCACTCGCTCAGCCACCGCCTCCGTATCGCGGCGGTGGAAGGTCAGCAGGTCGCCGACGCGGTAGTCGGCGGGCAGCGGCAGGACAAGTTCGGTTCGCGACATCGGGGTCTCGCAGAGGAAAGGAAGACAGCTGATCGGAGACTACACTGCGGGGACTGTGGATTTCCTGCTGGCGGTCGATCACTAGAGACGATGACTCACGCGATCACCAGGTTCTCTGCCCAAAGGTGCCTTCGATGTTCAACAACAAGCTGAGAGAAGAAGTGGCGCAGCTACGCGAGGAGCTCGCCAGCATGCGTCAGATCAGGGACTCCATCTACAGCGAGATGATGGTGCTGGAGATTGAGCCCGATGGCCGGGTGCGCTACGCCAACGACAACTTCCTCGGCGAAATGCTCTACCAGCGCGAAGCGCTGCTGGGCCGCAACCTGGAATCGCTGATCCCGCCCTCCTTCCACCAGGAGGCCAACTATCAGAAGCTGCAGCAGGCCCGGCGCCAGAACGAGCACATCAGCGGCGCCTATCGCCTGCTGCGCGGCAACGGCGAAGAAGCCTGGTTGCGCGCCATCTGGCAGCCGGTGCTGAACGGCCAGGGCAATCTGGCCTACTTCACCCTCTGCGCCAACGACCTGACCCGCACCATCACCTCGTCCCGCGAGCACGAGGGGCTGATCGACGCCCTGCTGCGCTCCACCGCGGTGATCGAGTTCAACCTGGCCGGCGAAGTGCTGACCGCCAACGAGCGCTTCCTCAGCGGCATGGGCTATCGCCTGGAGCAGATCCAGGGCAAGCACCACCGTACCTTCTGCGACCCGGAGGAGTACAACTCCCAGGCCTACCGCGAATTCTGGGCGCGCCTGAACCGTGGCGAGTTCGTCGCCGGACGCTTCAAGCGGGTCGACAGCCACGGCCGGGAGGTCTGGCTGGAGGCCTCCTACAACCCGATCCACGATCCCCACGGCAAGTTGTACAAGGTGGTCAAGTTCGCCACCGTGATCACCGACCAGGTCAACCAGGAACAGGCGGTGGCCGAGGCGGCGAACATCGCCTACAGCATTTCCCAACACACCGACGGCAGCGCGGACAAGGGCGCCGCCGTAGTGCGCCAGACAGTCGAGGTGATGCAGCGCATCGCCCGCCAGATGCAGGAAGCCAGCGACGGCATCGAGGCTCTGGGCAAGCAGTCGCAATTGATCAGCACCATCATGCAGACCATCCGCGGCATCGCCGACCAGACCAACCTGCTGGCGCTCAATGCCGCCATCGAGGCGGCCCGGGCCGGCGATCAGGGCCGCGGCTTCGCCGTGGTCGCCGACGAGGTGCGCCAACTGGCCGGGCGTACCAGCCAGGCCACTGAAGAGATCGTCGAGGTGGTGCAGAAGAACCAGCACCTGGCACAAAGCGCCGTGGACAGCATGGCCAGCAGTCGTCAGCAGGCCGAACAGGGTCTGAGCCTGGCCAACGAGGCCGGCGCGGTGATCGTCGAGATCCAAGACGGCGCCAAGCAGGTGGTACAGGCGGTGGAGCAGTTCGCCAGCCAGTTGAAGACCTGATCGGCACACCCGGCAGCACCCTGAGCTGCGCGGGGAGAAACGCAACGCAAGCGCTGCCTGACAGCTTGTCGGGCACCAGTGCCTTCAGGGCCGCAGAGCACGTCGGACAAGGGCCGGAAGCCGCAGGCAAGCCATCCGTGGTAGACTGCCAGCCGGCCAAAAGCCCCGCTACCGAAGCCTCCTACCGGAGCCGAGATCTCGATGTCCGACACCGTCCCGTCCAAGCCCGTATCCAGCGGCGAGAAATTCCGCACCCCCCAGGGGATCACCGCGATCAAGGATGGCCAGAAGCGCCGCGCCTCGGCCGAACCGCAGGTCGTCGAGCCCAAGCCGAGCTGGCTGCGGGTCAAGGCGCCAAGCGGCAGCCGCTTCGACGCGGTCAAGCGCAATGTCGGCGAGCATCGCCTGAGCACTGTCTGCCAGGAATCCCACTGCCCGAACATGGGCGAATGCTGGTCCAACGGCACTGCCACCATCATGCTGATGGGTTCGGTCTGTACACGCGCCTGCCGCTTCTGCGCGGTCGACACCGGCAACCCGAACGGCTGGCTGGACCTGGAAGAACCGCAGAACACCGCCAAGTCGGTGGAACTGATGGGCCTGCGCTATATCGTGCTGACCTCGGTGGACCGCGACGACCTGCCCGACGGCGGCGCCGCTCATTACGCCGCTTGCGTTCAGGCGATCAAGGCCAATACGCCCCAGGTAGTGGTAGAAGCGCTGACTCCGGACTTCGACGGTGATCATGAGGCCATCGCCCGCGTGGTGGATTCCGGCCTGGAGGTGTTCGCCCAGAACGTCGAGACGGTCAAGCGCCTGACCCACGTGGTACGCGATCCACGTGCTGGCTACGAGAAGACCCTGAAGGTGCTGGAGCACGCCAAGCGCCATCGCCCCACCGTCATCACCAAGACCAGCCTGATGCTGGGCCTGGGCGAGACCGACGAGGAAATCATCGAGACCATGGATGACCTGCGCGCCATCGGCGTGGACATCCTCACCCTCGGCCAGTACCTGCAACCCACGCGCAACCACCTGAAGGTGCAGCGCTGGGTCAGCCCTGAGGAGTTCAACCGCTTCCGCGACATCGGCCTGGAAAAAGGCTTCATGGAAGTCGCCGCCGGCCCTCTGGTACGCTCCAGCTACCGCGCCGACCGGGTGTTCGAGAAGAACAACCTGGGCCTGGCCGCCCCCGTGCCGGTACCCGGCCAGCAGCAGGACGACAGCCTGATTCCGGCGCTCAATCTGAAATGACCCTCAGCCCGAAAACAGAAAAGGCCCTGTGGCTTCCGCCCCAGGGCCTTTTTGCTTGGTGTCCATCTCTACCTCAGACGTAACCCAGACGCTCGCGCAGTGCACGCTCGAGGCGCTCGCCTACCTCGTCGAGCGAGGGTGGCGCCTCCAGCAGATCCTTGAGCTGGATCATCTTCAGGCCGGCGTAACCACACGGGTTGATGCGCTGGAACGGCGACATGTCCATGTCGACATTCAGCGCCAGGCCGTGGAACGAGCAGCCGTTGCGTACCCGCAGGCCCAGCGAAGCGATCTTGTCGCCGGCAACGTAGACGCCCGGGGCATCGGCCTTGGGTGCCGCCTCCACGCCATAGCTGGCCAGCACATCGACCAGCGCGTTCTCCATGGCAGTGACCAGCTCGCGCACGCCCAGCTTCTGCCGACGCAGATTGAGCATCAGGTAAGCCACCAACTGACCGGGGCCATGGTAGGTGACCTGGCCACCGCGTTCGACCTGCACCACCGGGATATCGCCAGGTGCCAACAGATGCTCGGCCTTGCCGGCCTGCCCCTGGGTGAACACGCGGGGATGCTGCAGCAGCCAGATCTCGTCGGCAGTCTGCTCATCACGCTCGGCGGTGAAGCTGCGCATGGCTTCCAGGGTCGGCAGGTATTCCGCCAACCCCAGGTGACGCACGACGAGCTCAGCCACTAGAGCACCATGTGTACGCGGCCGGTGGCCTTGAGGTCGACATGGATCGCCTGTAGCTGCTCCACGCCGGTGGCGGTGATCAGCACCTGCACGGAGAGGAAGCGACCGTTGCGGCTATCACGCACCACCAGGCTGGTGGTGTCGAAGCCAGGAGCATGGCGCTGGATGATCTCGACCACCAGATCGGAAAAGCCTTCGCCGGCCTCGCCGATCACCTTGATCGGGTAGCGCTCGCAGGGGAATTCGATTTTCGGGGCTTGTACTTCGGTATCTGTCATCGCGGTCGCTCCGGGTTGCTCACCCGTGAAATGCGAACGCCCCGATTCCGGGGCGTCCTTGTCAGTCTTCAGCTAGCCCCTTTATGGGGCTCGAACGGCGGCGTTTCAAGACCGCCAGACGACTCTTTAGTTGAACAGTCCGTAGAAGAACAGGCGGATGCTATCCCACAGGCGGCGGAAGAAACCACCCTCCTCCACCGGCTCCAGGGCGATCAGGTCGGCGCTGTGCACCACCTCGGCGCCGAGCTTGACCTCGACCTTGCCGATCACGTCACCCACCTTGAGCGGGGCCACCAGTTGCGGTTCCAGCACCATGCTGGCCTGCAGCTGCTTCACCTGGCCCTTGGGCAGGGTCAGGCTGAGGTCCTGGGCCAGGCCGGCCTTGACCTGGCGGGTGGTGCCCTTCCAGACCTGGGCCTGGGCCAGTTCCTGGCCAGCTTTGTAGAAGGTCTGCGTCTCGAAGAAGCGGAAGCCGTAGGTCAGCAGCTTCTGGGTCTCGGCGGCGCGGGTCTTCTCGCTGTCGGTACCGAATACCGAGGTGATCATGCGCGCGCCTTCGCGCACGGCGGAGGCCACCAGGCAGAAGCCGGCTTCTTCGGTGTGGCCGGTCTTCAAACCGTCGACCGTGCTGTCACGCCACAGCAGCAGGTTGCGGTTGCCCTGCTTGATGTTGTTCCAGAAGAACTCCTTCTGCGAATAGATCGCGTAGTGCTGCTGGTCTTCGTTGATGATGGCGCGGGCCAGGATGGCCATGTCGTGGGCGCTGGAGTAGTGCTCCGGGTGCGGCAGGCCGGTGGCGTTCATGAAGTGCGAGTTCTTCATGCCCAGCTTCTCGGCGGTCTCGTTCATCATGTCGGCGAAGGCATCTTCGCTGCCGGCGATGTACTCGGCGAGGGCGATGCTGGCGTCGTTGCCGGACTGGATGATGATGCCGTGCAGCAGGTCGTCGACCTTCACCTGGCTGTTCAGCGGCAGGAACATGGTGGAGCCACCGGAGGCGGCACCGCCGGTGCGCCAGGCGTGCTCGCTGACGGTGACCAGGTCCTGCTCGCCGATCTTGCCCTTGCGGATTTCCAGGGTGGCGATGTAGGCGGTCATCAGCTTGGTCAGGCTGGCCGGCGGCAGACGCTGGTCGCCGTTGTTCTCCACCAGCACCTTGCCGCTGGCGCCGTCCATCAGCACATAGGACTTGGCGGCCAGCTGCGGCGGCGAGGGAATGGCCGAGTCGGCGGATGCGGCGTAGGGACCGGCCAGCAGGGTGACGAGCAGGGAAAGGCGTTGGGCAAAGCGGGCGATGTTCATCCGTCTCTCTGAAATAGCTATTCAACAATGGCACAGGCGGGCCGGGGCCCGCCTGCATTCACCGCCGCCCCGGAGGGCGACGCACGAAGTTCTAGTCCGGCTTGACCAGGGCGGGATCGCCGAGGTTGGCCAGGCGCACGCTGTCCTGCAGCTGCAGGGCTTCAGCCTGGGTTTCGACCGGCCCCAGGCGTACCCGGTGCAAGGTCTGCTGGTTGCGCACCACCGAGCTGATAAACGCCTTGGCAGGCACCGTTTGGCTCAGCTTGGCCCTGAGGAGCTCCGCAGCGTCCGGATTGGCGAAGGCGGCCACTTGGAGATACAGGCCAGAGACTGCGGGCGAAGCGTTTTTTTTTACGTCGATCTGGACCGGTAGCACGGCGGCTGCATGCTGCGCAGGCGGCGGAGTGTACTGCTCGATCGGCTGGCTCTGGGCCACCGCCACCGGCTCGGCGACGGCCGGAGCCCCCTGGCTGGCCATCTTCGGCTGTGCCAGCACCATGGGCACCGGACGCCCCTGGGCGGCCCACCACTCGTGGGGGTCGATGCCCTCGACCTTGACCCGCGCGGTGCCGCTCTCGGCATAGCCGAGCTTCTTCGCGGCGGCGAAGGACAGGTCGATGATGCGGTCGGAGTAGAACGGGCCACGGTCGTTGACCCGCAGGATCACGGTCTTGCCGTTGTCCAGATTGGTCACCCGCACGTAGCTCGGCAACGGCAGGGTCTTGTGCGCCGCGGTCATGCCGTACAGGTCGTAGGCCTCGCCGTTGGCGGTGGCCTGGCCATGGAACTTGGTGCCGTACCAGGAGGCGGTGCCGGTGGCCAGGTAGCGACGGCTGTCACGGATCGGGTAGTAGGTCTTGCCCATCACCGTGTAGGGGTTGGCCTTGTAGTTGCCGTAGTGCGGCATGGGCACGGCGTCGGGGATGCGCGACACGTCGACGTCCCACCAGGGCGCGCCGTCGCGATGCGGGCGGCTGTAGTCGCCGGGCCCGGAGATCGGCTGCGAGCCCGGTGCAACCGGCTGCGGAGCGCGATTGTTGGAGCAACTGACCAGCGCCAGCCCGAGGGCGGTGATGGTCAGGGTACGCAGGACGGACTTCAAGGACGACCCCGCTTGGCGACCAGCTCGCCGGACAATTGATGGACGGCCATGGCGTACATGGCGCTGCGATTGTAGCGGGTGATGACGTAGAAGTTGGGCAGGCCCATCCAGTACTCCTGGCCTTCGGCGCCGTCGAAGCGGAAGGCGGTGACCGGAATGTCGTCGCGCAGCACGTCGCCGCTGGTCCAGCCCAGGGCGCGCAGCTCGCCGACGTTCTTCACCGGATCGAGGCCCTGGGTCAGGCCGCTGTCGGCCTGCTCGCCCTTGACCTGGGCACGACTGACCACCGGTTCGCCAGTGGTCCAGCCATGGCGCTTGAAGTAGCTGGCGACGCTGCCGATGGCATCCACCGGATTGGTCCAGATATCGATGTGGCCGTCACCGTCGAAGTCCACGGCGTAGGCGCGGAAGCTGCTCGGCATGAATTGCGGCAGGCCCATGGCACCGGCGTAGGAACCCTTGAGGGTGAGCGGATCGACCTGCTGCTCGCGGGCCAGGATGAGGAATTCGCGCAGCTGCTGGCAGAAGAATTCGGCGCGCGGCGGGTAGTCGAAGCACAGGGTCGACAGCGCATCGAGCACGCGCCAGCTGCCGGTGTTGCCGCCGTAGAAGGTTTCCACGCCGATGATCGAGACGATCACCTGGGCCGGCACGCCGTACTCCTGCTCGGCACGAGCTAGGGCCGCGGCATGCTTGTTCCAGAAGTCCACGCCCTTGCTGATGCGCGCCTCGGTGATGAAGATCGGCCGGTATTCCTTCCACGGCTTGACCTTCTCGGCCGGGCGGGAGATGGCATCGAGGATCGCCTGCTTGCGCTCCACCTGATCGAACAGCCCAGTCAGCTGTTCAGCGGCGAAGCCGTAGTCGCGGGTCATCTCGCCGATGAACTCGGCGACCTTGGGCGACCCCTGATATTCCCCGGCGGCCTGGACCTGACCGGCCACGCCGAGCAGCGCCACCATGGCCACTCCCCAGCTGCGCATTGCTTGCTTCAAATTCTGCACTCTTGTCATGCCTGGGCGATCCACTTGCGGTGCGTCTGGATCGCCATCAAAACCCCAAACCCAGACAGTAGCGTCACCAGATGGGTTCCGCCGTAGCTAATAAAGGGCAGGGGCACCCCCACCACCGGCAACAGGCCACTGACCATGCCGATGTTAACGAATACGTAGACGAAGAACGTCATGGTCAGGCTGCCGGCCAGCAACTTGCCGAACAGCGTCTGCGCCTGTGCGGTGATCACCAGTCCCCGGGCAATCAGCAGCAGGTAGACGAACAGCAGGATACACACCCCGACCATGCCGAACTCCTCGCTCAGCACGGCAATGATAAAGTCCGTGTGGCTTTCCGGCAAAAAATCCAGGTGCGACTGGGTACCGAGCAGCCAGCCCTTGCCGAAGACTCCCCCGGAGCCGATGGCGGCCTTGGACTGGATGATGTTCCAGCCGGTCCCCAGCGGATCGCTCTCCGGATCGAGGAAGGTCAGCACTCGCTGCTTCTGGTACTCGCGCAACACGAAGAACCACATGCCGACGGCGATCGGCGCCACCGCCGCCACCGCGCCGATGATCCAGCGCCACTGCAGGCCGGCCATGAACAGCACGAAGGCACCCGAGGCGAGAATCAGCAGGGCGGTACCCAGGTCCGGCTGCTTCAGGATGAGCACGAAGGGCACCAGGATCAGTACCAGGCTGATGGCGATGTGCTTGAGCTTGGGCGGCAGGTTGTGCCGCGCCAGGTACCAGGCGATGGTCGCCGGCATGATGATCTTCATGAATTCCGAGGGCTGGAAACGGATCACCCCGGGAATGTTGATCCAGCGGGTGGCGCCCATCGCCGTGTGGCCCATCACCTCCACCGCCACCAGCAGGCCGACGCCGGCCAGGTAGGCCAGCGGCACCCAGCGTGCCATGAAGCGCGGCTCGAACTGGGCGATGACGAAAGCCGCCACCAGGCCGATGCCAAAGGACGTGCCCTGCTTGATCACCAGATCCCAGTTCTTGCCACTGGCCGAATAGAGAACGAACAGGCTGCCGGCACACAGCGCCAGCAGGATCAGCACCAGCCAGCCGTCGATATGCAGGCGTTGCAGCAGGCTGGCGCGGCGCTTGAACACGTCCTCGTCGGAGATGCTGCGGTCGAATTCCTGGCGTTTCATTGCTGCGCACTGGCCTCTTCGGTTACCGGCACCGGCGGGCGATACTCGGGTTTGAGCTGGCCGTCGGGGCCGAGCAGCCAGGCATCCATCACCTGCTTGACCACCGGCGCAGCGACGCCGGAGCCGGATTCGCCGTTCTCCACCATCACCGCCACGGCGATCTTCGGCGCCTCGGCCGGGGCGAAGGCGACGAACAGGGCGTGGTCGCGATGGCGCTCGTGGACCTTGCTGCGGTCGTACTTCTCGCCCTGCTTGATTGCCACCACCTGGGCCGTACCGCTCTTGCCGGCAATGCGGTAGACGGCGGTGGCGCCGACCTTGGCCGCGGTACCGCGCGGGCCGTGCATCACCGCCTCCATACCCTGGCGGCCGTAGTCCCAGAACTTGTCGTCGCGCAGCAGGATGTCCGGCGGAGTCTCCACCCCTTCCATGGCGCCATCGGCCATCAGCTGCTGCGGCGTCTGCCCCTCGGCGGTCTTCAGCAGGTGCGGGCGTATCCACTTGCCGCGGGTGGCCATCAGCGACGTGGCCTGGGCCAACTGCAGCGGTGTGGTCTGCATGTAGCCCTGGCCGATGCCGAGGATCAGCGTCTCGCCCGGGTACCAGGCCTGGCGGTAGCGCGCGCGCTTCCACTCACGCGAGGGCATCAGCCCGGCGGTCTCCTCGAACATGTCCAGGGCCACCTTCTGACCCAGGCCGAAGCGCGTCATGTATTCGTGCATGCGATCCACGCCCATCTTGCGGGCGAGGTCGTAAAAATAGGTATCGTTGGAGCGCATGATGGCGAACTCCATGTTCACCGAGCCGTCGCCCGAGCGGTTCCAGTTGCGGTACTTGTGACTGTGACCGGGCAGCTGGTAATAGCCGGGGTCGAACACCCGGGTCTGCGGGGTGATCACCCCGGCGTCCAGGCCGGCCACCGCCACCATCGGCTTGATGGTCGAGCCTGGGGGGTAGAGGCCACGTAGCACGCGGTTATACAGCGGCCGGTCAATGGAGTCGCGCAGCTCGGCATAGGCCTGGAAGCCGATGCCGGTGACAAAAGGGTTGGGGTCGAAGCTCGGCAGGCTGACCATGGCCAGCACATCGCCGCTGGCCGGCTCGATCGCCACCAGCGCGCCGCGACGACCGGCCAAGGCCTTTTCGGCGGCCTCCTGCAGGCGCACGTCGAGACTCAGGGTCAGGTCCATGCCGGGGGTCGGGTCGGTACGCTTGAGCACCCGAAGCACGCGGCCACGGGCGTTGGTCTCGACCTCCTCGTAGCCGACCTGGCCGTGCAGCAGCTCCTCGTAGAAGCGCTCGATACCGGTCTTGCCGATATGGTGGGTGCCGGCGTAGTCGGTGGGGTCGAGTTCCTTGAGCTCCTTCTCGTTGATCCGCCCGACATAGCCCACCGAATGGGCGAAGCGCTCCTTCTGCGGATAGTGGCGCACCAGCTGGGCGCTGACCTCCACCCCGGGCAGGCGGAACTGGTTCACCGCAATACGGGCGATCTGCTCCTCGGACAGCTCGAACAGCACCGGCACCGGCTCGAACGGCCGGCGCCCCTGGCGCATGCGCCTCTCGAACAGGGCGCGGTCGTCCGCGGTCAGCTCCAGCACTTCGACTATCACGTCCAGCGCCTGCTGCCAGTCGCCGGCGCGCTCGCGGGTCAGGGTCAGGCTGAAGCTGGGGCGGTTGTCGGCGATGATCACCCCGTTGCGGTCGAAGATCAGCCCGCGGGTCGGCGGGATCGGCTGCACGTGGATGCGGTTGTTTTCCGCCAGGGTGGTGTGGTGGTCGTACTGGATCACCTGCAGGTAATACATGCGCGCCACCAGCACGCAGGTCAGCAGCAGCACCGCGATGCCGCCCACGACCACGCGCCGACGCACCAGGCGGGCGTCCTTCTCGTGGTCCTTCAGGCGAATGGGTTGCGGCATCGACTACTGCTTACTTGTGATACGGGTGGCCGGACAACACAGTCCAGGCCCGGTAGATCTGCTCGCCGACCAGGATGCGCACCAGCGGGTGCGGCAGGGTCAGCGGCGACAACGACCAGCGCTGCTCGCTGCGCGCGCACACTTCCGGCGCCAGCCCCTCGGGGCCGCCGACCATCAGGTTGACGGTGCGCGCATCCAGGCGCCAGCGTTCCAGCTCCGCGGCCAGCTGCTCGGTACTCCAGGGCTTGCCTGTGACCTCCAGGGTCACGATGCGTTCACCGGCCTGCACCTTGCTCAGCATGGCCTCACCCTCCTGACGGATCAGGCGAGTGACGTCGGCATTCTTGCCGCGGGTGGTCAGCGGAATTTCCACCAGGTCCAGCGGCAGCTCGGACGGCAGGCGCTTGACGTACTCCTGCCAGCCCTCCTCCACCCAGCGCGGCATGCGCGAGCCGACGGCGATCAGCTTGATACGCACGAGGCAGGCTTACTCGGCCGGATCCTGGTGCTGCGCGCGGCTCTGCTCGGCGCCCTGCCACAGGCGCTCCAGATCATAGAACTGGCGGGTGGCAACCTGCATCACGTGGACCACCACGTCGCCCAGGTCGAGCAGGGCCCACTCGCCGCCGTCCAGGCCTTCGTTGCCGATCGGGCGCACGCCCTGCTCCTTGACCTTCTCCAGCACTTCGTTGGCCATCGATTTGACGTGGCGGCTGGAGGTACCGCTGGCGATCACCATGAAATCGGTGACGCTGGTCTTGCCGCGCACATCGATGGTGGTGATGTCGGCGCCTTTCATGTCTTCCAGGGCCGCGACGGCGACCTTGACCAGTTCTTCGTTTTGCATCGTTACCTCATGAATCGTTTTTCGCACGGTACAGATCGTGCGCATGGATATAGGCCAATACGGCGTCGGGCACCAGAAAACGCACCGAACGCCCTTGTGCCAGCAACTGGCGAACCAGGGTGGCAGACACCGCCAGCGGCGTCTGCCAGATGAAACTGATCTGCCCGCCCGGCCCCGAGAGGTCGTGCGGATCGGTCACGCTGCGCCCGGCGAGCAGGTCGCGCAGCGCCTCGGGCGGCTCGCTGTCGGCATCCGGCCGCTGCAGCACGAGGATATGGCAGTGCCCCAGCAGCTCCTGCCAGCGATGCCAGGTCGGCAACCCGCAGAAGGCATCCCAGCCCAGCAGGAGAAACAATTGATCGTCCGCCGCCAGCTCGCCACGCACCGATTCCAGGGTGTCGAAGGTGAACGACGGCTTGTCGCGCTTCAGCTCACGGTCATCGACCGTCAGCCGCGGCTCGCCTGCCACCGCCAGCTCGACCATGGCCAGACGCTGCTCGGCCGTGGCCTGCGGCGCCTCGCGGTGCGGCGGACGAGCGCTGGGGATCAGCCTCAGCTCGTCCAGGGCCATGAACTCGGCCACTTCCAGCGCCCCGCGCAGGTGGGCGATATGCACCGGATTGAAGGTGCCGCCCAGTATTCCGATGCGTCGGGCGTCGCTACGTCGCGCCATCAGGTGCGCCCCATCAGGTACGAATATGCCCGTCGCCGAATACCACGTACTTCTCGCTGGTCAGGCCGTCCAGGCCGACCGGGCCACGGGCGTGCAGCTTGTCGGTGGAGATGCCGATCTCCGCGCCCAGGCCGTATTCGAAACCGTCGGCGAAACGGGTCGAGGCGTTGACCATCACCGACGCCGAATCCACTTCGGTGAGGAAGCGCCGGGCGTCGCTGAAGTTCTCGGTGATGATCGCATCGGTGTGCTGCGAGCCGTACTGGTTGATGTGCTCGATGGCCGCGTCCAGCGACTCGACGATGCGGATCGCCAGGATCGGCGCGTTGTACTCGGCGTACCAGTCGTCTTCCGTGGCTTCCAGCACATCGCCACCCAGCAGCGCGCGGGTCGCGACATCGCCGCGCAGTTCCACGCCCTTGTCGCGGTAGATGGCGGCCAGCGGCGGCAGCACTCGGGCGGCGATGCCGGCATGCACCAGCAGCGTCTCCATGGTGTTGCACGGCGAATAGCGCTGGGTCTTTGCGTTGTCGCAGACGCGGATGGCCTTGTCGAGGTCGGCGGCGCTGTCCACGTAGACATGGCAGACGCCGTCCAGGTGCTTGATCACCGGCACCTTGGCATCGCGGCTGACGCGCTCGATCAGGCCCTTGCCGCCGCGCGGGACGATGACATCGACGAACTCGGGCATGGTGATCAGCGCGCCAACGGCAGCGCGGTCGGTGGTTTCCACTACCTGCACGGCACTGGCCGGCAGGCCGGCTTCGGCCAGGCCGAGCTGGATGCAGCGGGCGATGGCCTGATTGGAATGAATGGCCTCAGAGCCGCCACGCAGGATGGTGGCATTGCCGGACTTCAGGCACAGACTGGCGGCGTCGATCGTCACGTTGGGACGCGACTCGTAGATGATGCCGATCACGCCCAGCGGTACACGCATCTTGCCGACCTGGATGCCCGACGGCAGGAAGCGCATGTCGCGGATCTCGCCGATCGGGTCCGGCAGGGTGGCGACCTGGCGCAGGCCTTCAATCATCGAGTCGATTACCTTCGGCGTCAGCGCCAGGCGGTCGACCATGGCGGGTTCCAGGCCATTGGCGCGCGCGGCGGCCAGGTCCAGCTCGTTGGCGGCGGCCAGCTCGGCGCGGGCGGCGTCGAGGGCATTGGCGGCGGCCTGCAGGGCGCTATTCTTCTGCGCGGTGCTGGCCCGGGCGAGCACCCGCGAGGCGGCGCGCGCGGCGCGGCCCAGGCGGGTCATGTAATCGAGCACGGACTCGGTCATGGTCGGCGGAGGTCTGGCAGTTGGAAAAAGTGGCTGATTATAGCGGGCGCACCCCGCCACGCCCAGCACTGCCGGGCGGATGGTGCAACCCGTGCAACATCGCGGAACAAGATTCACGGCCGCTGCCGGCGGGCATTGCTAAGATCGCGCCTTTTCACGCTCCGGATCACCGATGACTGCCCTGCCCTGGCCCGCAGCCGCCGCGCTGCCCGACAGCTTCTTCGACCGCGACGCCCAGCTGCTCGCCCGTGCGCTGCTGGGCAAGGTCATCCGCCATTGCCACCAGGGCCACTGGCTGGCGGCGCGGATCATCGAGACCGAGGCCTACTACCTGGCCGAGAAGGGCAGCCACGCCTCGCTCGGTTACACCGAGAAGCGCCGCGCGCTGTTTCTCGATGGCGGACACATCTACATGTACTACGCCCGCGGCGGCGACTCGCTGAACTTCAGCGCCCAGGGCCCCGGCAATGCGGTGCTGATCAAGTCGGCCGTGCCCTGGCTTGACCAGCACTGCGCCGGTGATGCCCTGCAGCGCATGCAGGCCAACAACCCAGCCGCCGGCGGTGACCACCGCCATCCGGAGCGCTTGTGCGCCGGGCAGACCCTGCTGTGCAAGGCGCTGGGCCTCAAGGTGCCGGAGTGGGATGCACAGCGATTCGATCCCGAGCGCCTGTTCGTCGAAGACGTCGGCCAGCGCCCGGTACAGGTGATCCAGACCACCCGCCTGGGCATCCCCCTGGGCCGCGACGAGCAGCTGCCCTACCGTTTCGTCGACGCCGGCTACGCCCGCCATTGCACACGCAACCCATTGCGCCGTGGCCAGGTCGAAGGTCGCGACTACATTCTGCTGAACCCCGAGGAGCTGTAAGCATGAGCGAATGGTTCGCGACCCTGTCGCACTGGCTGGAGGCCAACCCGGAATGGCTGGGCCTGACCATCTTCCTGGCCGCCTGCCTGGAGTGCCTGGCCGTGGCCGGCATCCTGATTCCCGGCACCGTGCTGCTGTTCACCCTCAGCGTGCTGGCAGGCAGCGGCGCCCTGGGCCTGAGCGAAACCCTGCTGCTGGCCTATGCCGGCGGCCTGCTCGGCGATGCGATTTCCTATGGCCTGGGTCGGCGCTTCCACCAGGGCATCCGCGGCCTGCCGGTGCTGCGCGACCATCCTGAATGGCTGAACGGCGCCGAGCACTACTTCCAGCGCTATGGCGTGGCCAGCCTGCTGGTCGGCCGCTACATCGGCCCGTTGCGGCCGATGCTGCCGCTGGTGGCCGGCATGCTCGACATGCCCGTGGTGCGCTTCTTCCTGGTCAGTATGCTGGCCGCCGCCGGCTGGGCAATCGCCTACATCCTACCGGGCTGGGCTACCGGCGCCGCCATCCGCCTGCCGCTGCCGGAAGGATTCTGGACCGCCGCAGGCATAGTCGCCGCCGGCGTCGGCCTGATGCTGGTGGTGCTGATACTCAGCAGCCTGCGCGAACAGCGCTGGACCGTGCCGGCGGCGGCCGCCTTCAGCGCCGTACTGCTGCTGTCCCTGCTGGTCGGCATTCCGCATCTCGACGCCCTGGATCAGGGCCTGATCGCCCTGGTCCAGGAGCACCGCAGCGCCAGCGTCGACAGCCTGGCCATCCTGATCACCGGACTCGGCGACTTCCGCACCCAGGTGGCGGCCGGCGTGCTGGTGACCCTGCTTCTGCTGCTGTCGCGACGCGTCCATGCGGCGATATTCCTGGCCAGCTGCACCCTGTTCACTGCCCTGGCCACCACCGGCCTCAAGCAGCTGTTCGCCCGCGCCCGCCCGGATGTACTGCACCAGCCACTGGAAACCTTCAGCCTGCCCAGCGGCCACAGTTCGGCGGCGTTCGCCTTGTTCCTCGCCCTGGGCGTACTGGCTGGCCGCGGCGCCTCGGCACGCACGCGCCTGACCTGGCTGCTGCTGGCCAGCCTGCCGGCGCTGAGCATCGCTGCCTCGCGGGTTTATCTGGGGGTGCACTGGCCGACCGACATCCTCGCGGGCGCCCTACTCGCCGGCAGCGTGTGCGCCGCCAGCCTGGCCTGGCTGCAACGCCGCGAGCCGATGCGCCCGCTGGGTGCACGAGTCTGGTGGCTGGTTCTGCCCGCTACCCTGGCCCTGCTCGGTGGTGTGAGCGCCTGGGCGCTGCCGGAGGCGATCCAGCAGTACCGTTATTGAATAGTGGCGCAGGAAAAGAGCGGCTGCACTTACGCAGTCATCTCGCCCTGCAGTTGGTCGAGCAGCACCTGGATCTGCTGCAGACGGCGCAGCGGATCGTCCAGTTGCAACAGCTGCAGCTTCTGCTCGGTGGCGAACGGCAGCAGGTAGGCCAGCTGATTGGCCAGGACCTGCTGGCCGGCGACCACACCGCCCATGGCTAACCCGGCCACCAGCGGGTGTTCGGCCAGGGCTGCCAGTAGCGCGGCCAGGTCGGCGTGCTCGGCCAGCAGCGGCGCATCGTCCGGCTCGTCGAGCCAATCCACCTGGGCCAACGTCAGCTGGTCCGCCTGCACCTCCACCCCGTCCACGCGAAAACGCCGGCCGCCCTCGACACGGATACCGAGCAGGCCATTCGAGCGCTGCTGGAAATCGCGGATCAGCGCCTCGCACCCAAGCGCCGAGAAGCGGCTGGCAGCTTCGCCGACTTCCCGGCCTTCGAGGATGGTGACCACGCCGAAGCCCTCGCCGCGTTTCATGCAGGCGCTGACCATGTCCAGGTAGCGCGCCTCGAAGATCTGCAGATCGAGGATGCAGCCGGGGAACAGCACGGTATTGAGGGGGAACAGCGGATAGTTCATGGGCAACTCCTCAGGCGACCAGGACCACCACCAGCGGCAGCACCACGGCGGTCAGCATGCCCATCAGGCTCATGGCCAGGGCGGCGAAGGCGCCGCTTTCCTCGCTCTCCTGCAGGGCCCGCGCCGTGCCCACCGCATGGGCGGTGATGCCGAGGGCCATGCCCTGGGCGGCCGGGTGACGCACACCGACGCGGCGCAGCAGCTCGGGCCCGCACATGGCGCCCAGCACCCCGGTGATCAACACGAACACCGCGGCCAGGGCCGCCACGCCGCCGATCTGCTCGGCCACCAGCATGGCGATGGGCGAGGTCACCGACTTCGGCGCCAGGGTCATCAGCATCATGCGTTCGGCGCCGAAGGCCCAGGCCAGCGCCACACCCAGCGCGGTGGCGAAGGCGCCGGCCACGAGCAGGGTGATCAGCGTCGGCCAGAACAGCTGGCGGATGCGCTTGAGGTTGAGAAACAGCGGCACGGCCAAGGCCACGGTGGTCGGGCCGAGCAGCACGCTGAGCAGGAAGGTGCTCTCGCGGTACTCCTGGTAGGTCAGCCCGGCCATCAGCAGCACGCCGATCAGCACCGTCATCGACACCAGCACCGGCTGCAGGAACACCCAGCGCGTGCGCTCGTAGGCGGCCAGCGCCAGCTGATACACGGCCAGGGTGATACCGACGCCGAACAGCGGGTGGTGCACCAGCGCCTGCAACGCGCCGTGCCAGTCCAGGCTCATGGGCGCTCCTCGCGGCGCGCCTGGCGCTCGATCAGCTTCTGCATCAGCCAGCCGGCGAACAGCATGGAGATCAACAGAGACAGGCCCAGCGCGCCGGCCAGGGCCCAGAAATCGGCGGCGATCTGCTCGGCGTAGACCATCACGCCTACAGCCGGCGGCACCAGCAGCAGCGGCAGGTAGCGCAGCAGGCCGGCGGCCGCCTCGGTCATCGGCTCGCCCACCTCGCCGCGCAGCAGGAGGAACACGAACAGCAGCAGCATGCCGATGATCGGCCCCGGCAACATGGGCAGGGCGAGGGCATTGAGGGCGGTGCCGAGCAACTGGAACAGCACCAGCCAGGTCAGGCCGCGAAGCAGCATGCAAGGGACTCCGGCTGCAAAAGGACGGCCATTATAGACACGCCTGAGGGTGCGCCATAAACCGCGACTTTCGGCTTGACCCACCCCCGCGGCCCATGCTGTTCTAGGCCCAGCCTGGTTCATCAAAAACAACAAATAACCGCGCATCCTCAAGGAGGATCTATGCCGCTCGTACCCGTAGCACAACTGCAAGACTATGTAGGCAAGGAACTCGGACGTTCCGAATGGCTGACCATCGATCAGCAACGCATCAACCAGTTCGCCGAATGCACCGGCGACCATCAGTTCATCCACGTCGACCCGGTGAAGGCCAAGCACACCCCGTTCGGCACCACCATCGCCCACGGCTTCCTCAGCCTGTCGCTGATCCCGGTGCTGATGGAAAAGCTCATGCTCGCACCGGAGGGCCTGAAGATGGCCGTCAACTATGGTCTGGATAGCGTGCGCTTCATCCAGCCGGTGAAGGTCGACTCGCGTGTGCGCCTGGCCGCCAAGGTGCTCGATATCACCGAGAAGCGGCCCGGGCAGTGGTTGTTCAAGGTAGAGGCCACCCTGGAGATCGAAGGCGAGGAAAAACCCGCCTACATCGCCGAATCGCTGTCGCTGTGCTTCGTCTGACCTGACGGGCATCGCAGAAACGGGGCGCTCAGGCGCCCCGTTTGCATTGTGCACTGGCATACTCGGCGCATGCCCCGACCAGGACGTCCGCCATGCTTCGCCGCCTAGCCCCGCTCTCCCTCGCTCTGCTGCTCGCCGCCTGTGGCGATGGCGAACCACTGCTACCCCCCGATGCCGTGCTGCCCGATGGCGGCCGCTATCGCGGCGAGGTGATCGACGGCCGTCTGCAGGGTGAGGGCCGCATCGACTACGCCAACGGCACCTATTACCAGGGTCGCTTCAAGGATGGCCTGCTCGAAGGCCCCGGCGAATGGCATGGCGCCAACGGCGAGCGCTACAAGGGCGAATTCCACCTCGGCCTGTTCGAGGGCCAGGGCGAATTCGTCTATGGCGAAGGCACCCGTTACCAGGGCGGTTTCAAGCAAGGCAACATGCACGGCGAAGGCCACCTGCAGCAGGGCGGCGCCAGCTACCGCGGCGAGTTCCGCGACGATCGCTACCACGGCCTCGGCACCCTCGAATGGCCGGATGGCAGCAGCTACCAGGGCCGTTTCGTGCGCGGCGAGCCGCAGGGCGAGGGCGTGCGCAAGAATGCCGAGGGCCAGTTCAGCGGCACCTTCAAGAACGGCATGCTGCAAGGCGAAGGCAGCTACCAGGGCGAAGACGGCGAGCGCTACAGCGGCGGCTTCCGCAACGACATGTTCCACGGCAAGGGCCGCTATCAGAATGGCGAAGGCGAAGTCTGGAGCGGTCGCTTCGAGGACGGCGGCCTGACCGGCAGGGGCGAATTCCGCGGTGCCGACGGCCGCCACTACGAAGGCGAGTTCCGCCACTGGCAGTACCACGGTAAGGGCAAACTGAGCCTGGCCGACGGTAGCGTCTACCAGGGCCAGTTCGCCAACGGCCAGTACGCCGGCGCGGGCGAGCTGACCGCACTGGATGGCAGCCGCACCTCGGGCACCTGGCGCGGCGGCGAGCTGATCCGCCAGGCCGACGGTGAGGCCCGACCGGACCCGCTGGAACTCGGTCTGCTGCAGCAGGGTCAACTATTGCAACAGGCGCTGGATGCCCTGCCCGCCTCCACCCCGGCCGTCGAGCTGTACAGCCTGACCCTGGCCGGCGACGGCAAGCAGAGCGTATTCCTGCGCGAGGCCGACTACGTCAGCAAGTTGCTGCGCGAGCGCTTCGGCGCCCGCGGCAACGTCACCCTGACCAACCATCGTGACCATCTGGCCGATCGCCCGCTGGCCACCCGCGAGAGCCTGACCCGCGCCGTGCAGGCGCTGGCCCAGCGCAGCGGTCCGGAGGACCTGGTGTTCCTCTACCTGACCAGCCATGGCTCGAGCGACCATCAACTGAGCATCGACCAGCCGCGCCTGCAGCTGGCCGATCTGCCGGCCAGCGAATTTGCTGAGCTGCTCGAACCCTTGCGCGACCGCCACAAGGTAGTGGTGATTTCGGCCTGCTATTCCGGCGGTTTCATTCCGTCGCTGAAGAACGACAAGACCCTGGTGATGACTGCGGCCAGGGCCGACCGGGTGTCCTTCGGCTGCTCCGAGGAGAACGACTTCACCTATTTCGGCCGCGCCCTGTTCGCCGATGCGCTGAACGAGACCGACGATCTGAGCCGCGCCTTCGAACTGGCCAAGGCCAAGGTCGCCGAACGCGAGAAGGCCGATGACTTCGAGCCCTCCGAGCCGCAGCTATGGGCGCCGCAGGCGGTGCTGGAACACTGGAAACGCTTGCGCAGGCAGCAAGCCGAGCAGGCGCTGACCGCAGCGACGAAGGCTCAGTAATTGGCGATCAATTTCAGGACGCTTCTGCCGATTCGCTCTAAGCTGATAAGTAATAGCGGAGGACCAGCATGTACCTGACGCCCCAGCACATACTGCTCGCCGGAGCCACCAGTCTCACTGGCGAATACCTGCTCGACCGCCTGCTCAGCGAGCCGACCATCAGCCGCGTGCTGGCCCCCAGCCGCAGCCCGCTGGCCGAACACCCGCATCTGGATAACCCGGTCGGCCAACTGCGCGATCTGCTGCCGCAGCTCGACGGGCAGATTGATGCGGCCTTCTGCTGCCTGGGCACCACCATTCGCCAGGCCGGCTCGCAGGAGGCCTTCCGCGCCGTCGACCAGGAACTGGTGCTGGCCTTCGCCCGCCGCGCCCGCGAACTGGGCACCCGCCACCTGCTGGTGATCAGCGCCCTGGGCGCCGATCCAGGCTCCTCGGTGTTCTACAACCGGGTCAAGGGTGAAACCGAGGAGGCGCTCAAGGCGATGGACTGGCCGCAGCTGACCATCGTGCGCCCGTCGCTGCTGCTCGGCCCGCGCCGCGAGTTCCGCCTCGGCGAGCGCCTCGCCGCCCCGCTGCTGCGCTGGATCCCCGGCAAGTACCGTGGCATCGAGGTCGCTGCCCTGGCCCGAGCTTTGTGGCGCCTGGCGCTGGAGGAGAACGACGGCATTCGCATCGTCGAATCCGACGAACTACGGCGCCTCGGGCGCTGATGAAGTTCTACGACGAGAAGATCCTGCCGCGCCTGATCGACTTCGCCTGCGGCATGGGCCAGGTGATGAAGACCCGCGCCCAGGTCGTGCCGCTGGCCGAAGGCCGGGTGCTGGAGATAGGTATCGGCACCGGTCTCAACCTCAGCTTCTACGATGCGCAGAAGGTCAGTGCCATAGTCGGCGTCGACCCGGCTGCGCAGATGCAGACCCTGGCCCGCCAGCGCGCCGCAGGTATCGGCATCCCGGTGGAGATGGTCGCCCTGGAACTGGGGCAGATCCAGGCCGCCGACGCCAGCTTCGACAGCATCGTCTGCACCTTCACCCTGTGCACCATCCCCGATCCACTGGCCGCGCTGAAGGAAATGCGCCGGGTGCTCAAGCCCGGCGGCAGGTTCCTGTTCAGCGAACATGGCAGCGCGCCGGATGCCAAGGTACGAGCCTGGCAGGACCGCATCACCCCGCTGTGGAAACCGCTGGCCGGTGGCTGCCACCTCAACCGCGACATTCCCGCCCTGCTCGCCGCCGGCGGCTTCCAGATCAAGGAAGTGCAAAGCAGCTACCTGCCGGGCCCGCGGCCGATGACCTGGGTCTGGCGCGGTTGGGCCAGCTGATCAGATACCGCCGCTGACCCCGAGCCCCACCCCAAGCTCGGCGGCCACGGCGAAGGGCAGCAGCAGGGTCTCCAGCAATGCAGCGAATGGCAGGTCGAGGCCGGCGTACTTGGGCGCCTCGGCGCCGAAGCGCTCCACCGGGCAGCAGCCGCCGTGCAGCGAATACCAGTCCAGGCGGGTGCCGGAGTAGATGATCGGCGCACCCGGCTTGGCCGCGTCCAGGGTGCGCACACTGGCGCAGCCGGGCAACAGCAGGCAGGCCAGGAGGCCGGCGTACATTGCAGCCCGCATGCTCAGTCCTCGCCGCTGATCAGATGATGCTCGCCCCAACGCGGCAGCATGTCCTGGGGGATGCCCAGGCAGTTGAGGATGCGCGCGACGACGAAGTCGACCAGGTCGTCCAGGGTCTGCGGCTGGTGATAGAAGCCGGGAGACGCGGGCAGTATGGTCACGCCGAGGTTGGACAGTTTAAGCATGTTCTCCAGATGGATGCTGGAGTACGGCGCCTCACGCGGCACCAGGATCAGCTGGCGACGCTCCTTGAGCACCACGTCGGCGGCGCGCTCGATCAGGTTGTTGCAGGCGCCGGTAGCAATGGCCGACAGGGTGCCGGTGCTGCACGGCACCACCACCATGGCGCTCGGCGCACCGGAACCGGAGGCCGGCGGCGCCATCCAGTCTTCCTTGCCATATACGCGGATCTGCCCGGGCGCGGCGCCGGTGTATTCGCTGAGGAACTGCTGCATGGCCTGGGGCTTGGCCGGCAAGGTCACGTCGGTCTCGGTGGCCATCACCAGCTGCGCGGCCTTGGAGATCAGGAAGTGCACCTCGCGGTCTTCCTGCACCAGGCAGTCGAGCAGGCGCAGGCCGTACTGGGCGCCGGAGGCGCCGGTCATGGCCAGGGTGATGCGTTCCGGACCTGCCATCGTCATTCCTCCAGGGCAGCTGCCAGCTTGCCATGCAGGCCGCCGAAGCCACCGTTGCTCATGATCACCACCTGGGTGCCAGGTGCAGCTACGGCCTTGACGCCCTCAATGATCGCTTCCAGCGAGTCGCAGACCTGGGTCGGCACCTTGGAGCCGGCCACGGTGGCGGCCAGGTCCCAGCCCAGGTTGGCCGGGGCGTACCAGAACACCTGGTCGGCCTGCACCACGGAATCCGGCAGGCCGTCGCGGTGGGCGCCAAGCTTCATGGAGTTGGAGCGCGGCTCGATCACCGCGATCACCGGCGCGTCGCCGACGCGCTTGCGCAGACCGTCGAGGGTGGTGGCGATGGCGGTCGGGTGGTGGGCGAAGTCGTCGTAGATGGTCACGCCTTTCACTTCCGCGACCTTCTCCATGCGCCGCTTGACGCTCTTGAAGGTGGACAGGCCGGCGATGCCCAGTTCCGGCACCACGCCGACATGCCGCGCAGCCGCCAGGGTGGCCAGGGCATTGGCCACGTTGTGCTGGCCGGTCAATCCCCACTCCACGGTGCCCTCGACCTTGCCGTCGAACACCACCTCGAAGCGTGAGCCGTCTTCGCTGAGCAGGCGCGCCTGCCACTGGCCGCCGGCACCGGTGGTCTGCACCGGGGTCCAGCAGCCCATCTTGACCACCCGCGCCAGGGCCTCTTCGGCCTGCGGATGAATGATCAGGCCCTCGCCCGGCACGGTGCGCACCAAGTGGTGGAACTGCCGTTCGATGGCCGCCAGGTCCGGGAAGATGTCCGCGTGGTCGAACTCCAGGTTGTTGAGGATCGCCGTGCGCGGGCGGTAGTGCACGAACTTGCTGCGTTTGTCGAAGAAGGCGCTGTCGTACTCGTCGGCCTCGACCAAGAAGAACGGCGTGCCGCCCAGGCGCGCGGAGACGCCAAAATTCTGCGGCACACCCCCGATCAGGAAGCCCGGGCTCATGCCGGCATGCTCCAGCACCCAGGCCAGCATGCTGGTGGTGGTGGTCTTGCCGTGGGTGCCGGCCACGCCCAGTACCCAGCGGCCCTGCAGCACGTGGTCGGCCAGCCACTGCGGGCCGGAGACATAGGGCAGGCCCTGGTTGAGCACGTATTCCACGGCCGGGTTGCCGCGACTCAGGGCGTTGCCGATCACCACCAGGTCGGGGGCCGGCTGCAGGTGCTCGGGCAGGTAGCCCTGCATCAGCTCGATGCCCTGAGCTTCGAGCTGGGTACTCATGGGCGGGTAGACGCCGGCGTCGGAGCCGGTGACGCGGTGCCCCAGCTCCTTGGCCAATACCGCTAGGGAGCCCATGAAGGTGCCGCAGATACCGAGAATATGAATGTGCATCGATGACCTCGAAACAGGCCGGGAGGCCCCGGCAGAACTGGCCGCAGGGTAGCACAGGGTGGCACCTGACAGGCTGCCGTACTGCCCCGCGAAATCTCGACTAGAGTGTCAGGAGTCTCGGAACACCGGGACGGCATGAGGTTCCTCGTTGTCCATGCCCGCAAGCTGTCAGCGACCGGATGTCCGTCTGCGCTTTGATCTCGCCGGGAAACTTTCCCGGCATCCGGGGGAGCAACAAACCCGCCATGCGCGCATGGCTCTCGAGCCCGTCCGGGCTTCTCCTCCGTGCATCCTCCCGCTGTCAGCCGCTGTGCTCCATCCCGTTTCAAGCAAGGCCGCAATTCCTACAAGAACCCGAGCCAACGCGAAATGCAGGAGAGGACCATGAAGCAGCAATCGGGAGTCAGTTACACCACGGTCGACAAGAGTTACTTCGAACAACGCGGCCTGCGCCGCTATGCCGGCGTCTGGTCGCTCTGGGCGCTGGGCGTCGGCGCGGTGATCTCCGGCCATTTCTCCGGCTGGAACTTCGGCCTGGCCAATGGCTGGGGCAGCATGCTGATCGCCGCCATCATCATCGCCATCATGTACCTGGGCCTGACCTTCTCCCTGGCGGAGATGTCGCCGGCCCTGCCCCACACCGGCGGCGCCTATTCCTTCGCCCGCAGCGCCATGGGCCCCTGGGGCGGCTTCCTCACCGGCCTGGCGGAGAACGTCGAGTACGTGCTCACCCCGGCGGTGATCGTGTTCTTTATCGGCAGCTACATGGGGAGCATCTTCGGTACCCCCAGCGAGTACCAGCCGCTGTGGTGGATCGGCTTCTACGTGGTGTTCATCTGGCTCAACGTGATCGGCGTGGAGCTGTCGTTCAAGGTCACCCTGGTGGTCACCCTGCTGGCGCTGGCCTGCCTGGTGGTGTTCTGGATCAGCGCCCTGCCGCACATCGACTTCAACCGCTTCGCCATGAACGTCGGCCCGGGCGGCGTCGAACTGCCGGAAGGCAACGGCCCGTTCCTGCCCAACGGCCTGCTCGGCGTGCTGGCGGCGATGCCCTTCGCGGTGTGGCTGTTCCTCGCCATCGAGCAATTGCCGCTGGCGGCGGAGGAGTCGGTCGACCCGAAACGCGACATGCCCAAGGGCATCATCCTCGGCATGTTCACCCTGATCCTCTCGGCCTTCATGATCCTCTGGCTGAACCCGGCGGTGACCGGCGTGGGCGCGCATGCCCTGGGCTCCTCCGGCGAGCCGCTGCTGGACGGCTTCAAGGCCATCTACGGTGACGACATCGCCAAGCTGCTGGCGCTGGTGGCGGTGCTCGGCCTGGTGGCCAGCTTCCACACCATCATCTTCGCCATGGGCCGGCAGATCTACTCGCTGAGCCGCGCCGGCTACTTCCTGCCGCAACTGTCGATCACCCATGGCCAGCGCAAGACCCCGCACGTGGCCATGCTGATCGGCAGCCTGATGGCGCTGGCGGTAATGATGACCCTGTGGTTCATCTTCGGTGAGGAAAAGGGCGGCGCGGTGATCGGCGGCACCCTGCTCAACATGGCGGTGTTCGGCGCCATGTTCTCCTACTTCATGCAGGCCCTGTCGTTCATCCTGCTGCGCCGCAAGATGCCCGACATCGAGCGCCCCTACCGCAGCCCGCTGGGCGTGCCCGGCGCCGTGCTGACCATGCTGATCGCCGCCGTGACCCTGTACTTCCAGCTCACCGGCGACCCGGCCTACACCCTCGGCGTGTTCTGGGTGGCCGTGTGGTTCGCCATCGGCATCACCTACTTCGCCATCGTCGGCCGCCATCGCCTGATCCTCTCGCCAGAAGAGGAATTCGCCATGGAACAGCGCGAAAAAGACAAAACCAATAACTGATGAGCCCCGGCCGCGCCCGTGGGTGCGGCCGATCTTTTCTGGAGACCAACGGAATGACTGCCCACCTCACCCTGGCCGGCCTGCGCGAGCTCGCCGTAGCCGGCAAGATCGACACCGTCCTGGCCTGCATGGTCGACATGCAGGGCCGCCTGATCGGCAAACGCTTCCAGGTCGAGTTCTTCCTCGACAGCGCCTACGAGGAAACCCACGGCTGCGATTACCTGTTGGCCGACGACATCGACATGGAGCCGGTGCCCGGCTACGCCGCTGCCAGCTGGAAGCAGGGCTACGGCGACTTCGTGTTCAAGCCCGACCTGTCCACCATGCGCGTGCTGCCCTGGCTAGAAGGCACGGCCCTGGTGCTGTGCGACGTGCAGGACCACCACCATCACGACCTGCCGCACAGCCCGCGCGGCATCCTCAAACGGCAGATCGCCCGCCTCACCGAGCGCGGCTACAAGGGCATGTTCGCCTCGGAACTGGAGTTCTACCTGTTCGACCAGAGCTACGAGGACATCCACACCCAGCACTACCAGAACCCCAAGACAGCCGGTTACTACATCGAGGACTACAGCATCCTGCAGACCATCCGCGAGGAACCGGTGATGCGCGCCATCCGCAAGCACCTGCAGGCCGCCGGCATCCCGGTGGAGAACTCCAAGGGCGAATGGGGGCCTGGCCAGGAAGAAATCAACGTGCGCTACGCCGAGGCGCTGGTGATGGCCGACCGGCACAGCATCATCAAGCACGCCTGCAAGGAAATCGCCCTACTGCAGGGTAAGGCCGTCACCTTCATGGCCAAGTGGAACTACAACCTGGCCGGCTCCAGCAGCCACATCCACAACTCGCTGTTCAGCCTCGACGGCGAACAGGCGCTGTTCCACGACCCGGCCGGCGAGTACGGCATGTCCAAGCTGATGCGCCAGTGGGTGGCCGGCCAGCTCAAGTACGCCAGCGACATCACCTATTTCCTCGCGCCCTACGTCAACTCCTACAAGCGTTTCCAGGCCGGCACCTTCGCCCCGACCCGCGCGGTATGGAGCTGCGACAACCGCACCGCCGGCTTCCGCCTGTGCGGCGCGGACAGCAAGGGCATCCGCATCGAGTGCCGAATCGGCGGCGCCGATCTCAATCCCTACCTGGCCTATGCCGCGCTGATCGCCGCCGGCCTGGCCGGCATCGATGAACAGCTGGAGTTACCGGCGCCCTTCTCCGGCGACGCCTACGAGAACGACGAACTGCCGGAAGTGGCCAAGACCCTGCGCGGCGCCACCGACGCCCTCGACCGCTCGGAGCTGCTGCGCCAGGCTCTGGGCGACGACGTGGTCGAGCATTACCTGCACACCGCACGCTGGGAGCAGATGGAATACGACCGCCGGGTGACCGACTGGGAACTGCGCCGCGGCTTCGAGCGCTACTGACAGGGAGAGCAGCAGATGAACAGCATTCGTCTGATTTCACCGGTGGACGGCAGCCTCTACGCCGAACGCCCCATCGCCAGCAGCAGCGCTCTAGAACAGACCCTGGCGGCCGCGACCCAGGCCCAGCGCGCCTGGCGCGAACTCTCCATCAGCCAGCGCGCCGGCTACTGCCTGAAGGCAGTGGACGCCATGCTGGCGATGAAGGACGAGATAGTCCCCGAGCTGGCCTGGCAGATGGGCCGCCCGATCCGCTTCGGCGCCGGCGAGCTGCGCGGCTTCGAGGAGCGCGCGCGCCATATGATCGGCATCGCGGAGAGCGCCCTGGCCGATGTGGTGCCCGATGCCAAGGATGGCTTCCGCCGCTATATCCGCCGCGAACCGCTGGGCACCGTGTTGGTGGTGGCGCCGTGGAACTATCCCTACCTGACCGCGGTGAACGCGATCATCCCGGCGCTGATGGCCGGCAACGCCGTGCTGCTCAAGCATGCCAGCCAGACCCTGCTGGTCGGTGAGCGCTTCGCCGAAGCCTTCCGCCGCGCCGGGCTGCCGGCCGGACTGTTCCACAATCTGGTGCTGGACCACGGCCAGACCGCGACCCTGATCGCCTCCGGCCAGGTGCAACAGGTCAACTTCACCGGCTCGGTGGAGGGCGGCCGCCTGATGGAAAGCGCCGCCGCCGGCCACTTCATCGGCGTCGGCCTGGAGCTGGGCGGCAAGGACCCGGCCTACGTGCGCAGCGACGCCGACCTGGCCCACGCGGTGGAAAACCTGGTGGACGGCAGCTTCTTCAACTCCGGGCAGAGCTGCTGCGGCATCGAGCGCATCTATGTGGATAAATCTCTTTATCCGGCCTTCGTCGAGGGCTTCGTCGAGCTGACCAAGCAGTACGTGCTGGGCAGTCCACTGGACGAGGCCACCACCCTCGGCCCCCTGGTGCGCAGCACCGCCGCCGAATTCGTTCGCGGGCAGATCGCCGAGGCAAAGTCGAAAGGCGCCAAGGCGCTGATCGACCCCGCCAGCTTCGCCAACGATGCACCTGGCACCGCCTACCTGGCGCCGCAGGTGCTGACCGGAGTCAACCACGGGATGGCGGTGATGCGCGACGAGAGCTTCGGCCCAGTGGTCGGCATCGTGCCGGTGGCCAGCGAGGCCGAGGCCATCGCCCTGATGAACGACAGCCCCTACGGCCTCAGCGCGGCCATCTGGACCGAGGACCTCGACGCAGCCGAACGCATCGGCCAACAGCTGGAGACCGGCACCGTGTTCATGAACCGCTGCGACTACCTGGACCCGGGCCTGGCCTGGACCGGCGTCAAGCACACCGGGCGCGGCGCCACGCTGTCGCGCCTGGGCTACGAGCACCTGACCCGGCCCAAGTCCTTCCACCTGCGCCACCAGCTCTGACCAGGAGTTAGCCATGAGCAAGACCGCCAACTGGAACTACCCGACCTCGGTGCGCTTCGGTGCCGGCCGCATCCAGGAGCTGCCGGAGCTGTGCAAGAGCGTCGGCATGCTGCGCCCGCTGCTGGTCACCGACCGCGGCCTGGGCGGCGCGCCGATCACCACCGCCGCCCTCGACTCACTCAAGCAAGCCGGCCTCGGCGCCGCCCTGTTCAGCGACCTCAAGCCCAACCCGGTGGAGAGCAACCTCGACGCCGGCCTGGCCGCCTACCGCGACGGCAAGCACGACGGCGTGGTTGCCTTCGGCGGCGGCAGCGGCCTGGACATGGGCAAGCTGATCGCCTTCATGAGCGGACAGGCGCGACCGGTATGGGACTTCGAAGATATCGGCGACTGGTGGACCCGCGCCGATCCACGCGGCATCGCCCCGGTGATCGCCGTGCCGACCACCGCCGGCACCGGCTCGGAAGTCGGCCGCGCCGGCATCCTCACCGACGAGCGCAGCCACACCAAACGCATCATCTTCCATCCGCAGATGATGCCGCGCATCGTCATCAGCGACCCTGAGCTCTCCGTGGGCATGCCGGCGTTCATCACCGCCGGCACCGGCATGGATGCTTTCTCCCACTGCCTGGAAGCCTACTGCGCGCCAGGCTTCCACCCGCTGGCCGACGGCATCGCGGTGGAGGGCATGCGCCTGGTCAAGGGCGCACTGGTGAAAGCGGTCAAGCAGCCGGATGATCTCGACGCCCGCGCCGACATGCTCGCCGCCGCCGCCATGGGCGCCACCGCGTTCCAGAAAGGCCTCGGCGGCATGCATGCCCTGGCCCACCCGATCGGCGCGCTGTACGACACCCACCACGGCATGACCAACGCCACGCTGATGCCCTATGTGCTGAAGTTCAACCGCAGCGCCATCGAGGAGCGCATCACCCGCCTGGCCGCGTACCTGCAACTGGCCAATCCGGGCTTCGACAGCTTCCTCGACCTGGTCCTGCAACTGCGTGCCGACACCGGCGTGCCGCACAGCCTGGCCGAGCTCGGCGTCGACGACAGCAAGACCGCGCTGATCGCGCAGATGGCGGTGGTCGACCCCTCCGCAGGAGGAAATCCACTGCCACTGACCGAGGAGAACGTCGCCAAACTGTTCACCGAGGCCCTGCATGGTCGCCTATGAATAATCTCGGGCGGGCCGGTGAGTGCCGTCGCAGAGCGGACGGCGCCGCCGGCCCGAGCCCTGGGCATAATCAAACGCTTGCTTGGATTGCGCTTTCCATCCGCTTTCGGCAGCATCGACCCGACCATTGGCACAGTGCCAATTTCACCACTCCATAAACGCCGAGGCCCGCCATGCGCATTGTCCAAGCCACCCTGGAGCACCTGGACCTGCTGACCCCGCTGTTCATCAAGTACCGTGAGTTCTATGGCGAGCTGCCGTTCCCGGACTCCTCGCGCAAGTTCCTCGAGACCCGCCTCAAGCGCAAGGAATCAATCATCTACCTGGCCCTGGCCGACGACGAGGACAAGCTGCTCGGCTACTGCCAGCTGTTCCCCAGCTACTCCTCGCTGTCGCTCAAGCGCGTGTGGATCCTCAACGACATCTTCGTTGCCGAGGACGCCCGCCGCATGCTGGTCGCCGACCGTCTGCTGCAGACCGCCAAGCAGATGGCCAAGGAAACCAACGCCGTGCGCATGCGCGTAGCCACCAGCGTGAGCAACGAGGTGGCGCAGAAGACCTACGAGTCCATCGGCTTCCGCGAAGACACCCGCTTCAAGAACTACACCCTGGAACTGGGCGACTGACCGGCCGGCGGATGGGACCGTCCCGTCCGCCGCATCCTTGAGACATCCCATGTGGTCGTTCCGCGCCTGGCGCCGCCAGCGCATCCTCTCCCGCTCGCCCTACACGACCCGCCACTGGCATGAGGCACGCGCGCGCCTGCCAATTCTCGACGGCCTGAGCGAGGCCGAGGAACAGCGTCTGTTCCAGCGCGCCATCCTGTTTCTCCATCACAAGCGCCTGACTGCCCTGCCCGGCGTCGAGCTGGACGAAGTCGACCGCCTGACCCTGGCCGCCCAGGCCGAGCTGCCGCTGCTGCATCTGGCCGACCAGGACTGGTATCAGGGCTTCCACGAGATCGTCCTGTACCCGGACGATTTCGTCAGCCCGCAGCGCCATCGCGATGCCAGCGGCATCGAACACGAGTGGGACGATGAGCGTAGCGGCGAGGCCTGGCTACAGGGCCCGGTGATCCTCGCCTGGCCCGGGGTGCAAGCTGGCGGCGGTTGGGATGCCTACAACCTGGTGATCCACGAGCTGTCGCACAAGCTGGACATGCTCAACGGCGACGCCAACGGCCTGCCGCCGCTGCACCGCGACATGCGCATCCAGGCCTGGGCGCAGGCCATGCAGCCCGCCTATGACGGCATGAATGCCCAGCTCGATGCCGACCCTGAGGCGGAAACCGCCATCAATCCCTACGCGGCGGAGAACCCGGCCGAGTTCTTCGCCGTCACCAGCGAGTACTTCTTCACCGCGCCCGACCTGCTGCAGGAGGCCTTCCCGGCCGTCTACGGCCAGCTCGCCGCCTTCTACCGCCAGGACCCGCTGACGCGCCTGCGCACCTTGCAGGAAAGCCATCCGGACTATCGCGACACGACCAACGGATGAGCACGCGGGCGTAGTAACGTCACCGGAATGTGCCTATAATCCGCCCACTTTTTTGGCCCAACCCTGGGGTATCCACCATGAGCTACAGCAAAGTCCCGGCCGGCAAAGACGTGCCGAACGACATCTACGTCGCCATCGAGATTCCGGCCAACCACGCGCCGATCAAATACGAAATCGATCACGACACCGATTGCCTGTTCGTCGACCGCTTCATGGCCACCCCGATGTTCTACCCGGCCAACTACGGTTTCATCCCGCACACCCTGGCCGACGACGGCGACCCCCTCGACGTGCTGGTCGTGACCCCGTATCCGGTAGCCCCGGGTTCGGTCATCCGCTGCCGTCCGGTCGGCGTGCTGAACATGACCGACGAAGCCGGCGGTGACGCCAAGCTGATCGCCGTCCCGCACGACAAGCTGAGCGTGATCTACAAGGACGTGCAGGAATACACCGATCTGCCGGCTCTGCTGCTGGAGCAGATCAAGCACTTCTTCGAGAACTACAAGGATCTCGAGAAGGGCAAGTGGGTCAAGGTCGAAGGCTGGGGCAACGCCGACGAAGCCCGCCAAGCAATTCTGAAGGCGGTAGCGGCTTACCAAAAATAAGCCAGTACCACCCCCTGAAGGCCGGCCACAAGCCGGCCTTTTTATTGCCCGCGATTTGCTCCGCTGGAATCGCGCCCACAAAAAAGGCCGCTCAGAGCGGCCTTTTTCGTGACAGTGGTATCAGGCGAACGGGTGACGCAGAACGATGGTCTCGTTGCGGTCCGGGCCGGTGGAGATGATGTCGATCGGCGCGCCGACCAGCTCTTCCACCCGCTTGATGTAGGCACGAGCGGCCGCAGGCAGCTCTTCCAGGCTCTTGGCACCCAGAGTCGACTCGCTCCAGCCCGGCATTTCCTCGTACACCGGCTGCAGACCGATATAGCTGTCGGCGTCGGTCGGCGCATCCACCAGCAGGTTGCCCTGGGCGCCCTTGTAACCGGTGCAGATGCTGATGCTTTCCAGACCGTCGAGCACGTCCAGCTTGGTCAGGCACAGACCGGAGATGCTGTTGATCTCGATGGCGCGACGCAGGATCACGGCATCGAACCAGCCACAGCGGCGGGCACGGCCGGTAGTCGAACCGAACTCGTGGCCACGCTTGGCCAGGAAGGCGCCGGTCTCGTCGAACAGCTCGGTGGGGAACGGGCCGGAGCCGACGCGGGTGGTGTAGGCCTTGGTGATACCGAGGATGTAGTCCAGGTACAGCGGGCCGAAACCGGAGCCGGTGGCGGTGCCGCCGGCGGTGGTGTTGGAGCTGGTGACGTACGGGTAGGTGCCGTGGTCGATGTCCAGCAGCGAGCCCTGGGCACCTTCGAACATGATGTCCTTGCCGGCGCGGCGCAGCTCGTGCAGGTCAGCGGTGACGTCGGTCATCATCGGGCGCAGCAGCTCGGCGAACGCCATGCACTCGTCCAGGGTGGCCTGGAAGTCGATGGCCGGCTCTTTGTAGTAATTGACCAACACGAAGTTGTGGTAGTCCAGCAGCTCGCCCAGCTTGGAGGCGAAGCGTTCGCGGTGGAACAGGTCACCGATGCGCAGGCCGCGACGGGCCACCTTGTCTTCGTACGCAGGGCCGATGCCACGACCGGTGGTGCCGATCTTGGCGTCGCCACGGGCCTTCTCGCGGGCCTGGTCGAGGGCCACGTGGTAGGACAGGATCAGCGGGCAGGACGGGCTGATGCGCAGGCGCTCACGCACCGGTACGCCCTTCTCTTCCAGCTTGGTGATCTCGCGCATCAGGGCGTCGGGGGCGACTACCACGCCATTGCCGATCAGGCACTGCACACCTTCGCGCAGGATGCCGGACGGGATCAGGTGCAGCACGGTCTTCTCGCCGTCGATCACCAGCGTGTGGCCGGCATTGTGACCGCCCTGGTAGCGCACTACCGCGGCGGCCTGCTCGGTCAGCAGATCGACGATCTTGCCCTTGCCCTCATCACCCCACTGGGTGCCCAGGACCACGACATTCTTACCCATAACACTTGTCCTCTTTGGAAGCTCGATGCCGGCCATAGCCGACGGAAAACCATCAGGAAGCCAGCGGCGCCAACTGCCAACGTCCATCGCGCAGCTGCAGCAGGCGATCACAACCCGCCTCGCCCGCCGCGCTTACATCCTGTCCAGGCAGAGCCTGGACCACTCGTACGCCTTCGCTGCGCAGGCGCTGTACGGCCTGCCACAGGTACAGATCGTGATGATCCGGCGCCCAGACCCCGGCGGCCGGCTCGTCAACACGCATGTCGCCGAGGGTGACCAGGGTCTTCAGATCGGTGGAGAAACCGGTGGCCGGGCGCGCCCGACCGAAATTGCCACCGACGTCGTCGTAACGGCCGCCCTGGGCGATCGACTGGCCGACGCCCGGCACGAACGCAGCGAACACCACACCGGTGTGGTAGTGGTAGCCACGCAGCTCGCCGAGATCGAAGTACAGCGGCAACTCCGGGTAGCGCAGCTCCAGCTGGTCGGCGATGGCCACCAGCTGATCCAGCGCGGCATGCACTTCGGCCGGCGCCTCGACCAGGCAGGCCTGGGCCAGGTCCAGCACTTCGCGACCGCCACACAGTTCGACCAACGCACGGAGCATGTTGGCCAGGTGCGGTTGCAGGGATTCGGTGAGCGCGTCGACCTCGTCGATGGCCTTACGCTGCAGGGCGTCGAACAGCTGCTGCTCGGCCTCGCCGGACAGGCCGGAGGCGCGGGCCAGGCCGCGGTAGATGCCGACATGACCGAGGTCCATGTGCACATCCGGCACACCGGCCAGGTCCAGGGTATCGAGCATCAGGCTGATGACTTCCACATCGCTGGCCGGGCTGGCGTCGCCGTACAGTTCGGCGCCCAGCTGGATCGGGCTGCGCGAGGTGGCGAGTGCTCGCGGCTTGGCGTGCAGCACGCTGCCGGCATAGCACAGGCGGCTCGGGCCTTCGCGACGCAGGGTGTGCGCATCCATCCGCGCCACTTGCGGCGTGATGTCGGCGCGGAAGCCCATCTGCCGTCCGGACAGCGGATCGGTCACCTTGAAGGTGCGCAGATCCAGGTCCTGGCCGGCACCGGTGAGCAGGGACTCGAGGTATTCGATGTGCGGAGTGACGACGAACTCGTAGCCCCAGCGCTGGAACAGATCCAGCACCTGACGGCGCGCCGCCTCGATCAGTGCCGCTTCCGGCGGCAGTACTTCTTCGATGCCATCTGGCAGCAGCCAGCGGTCTACCGTTGCCATTTCGCCATTCCCCTCTCGGTACGGGCGGCAGCCTTCAGTGAAGCAGATACAGGAGGGTGGTCCCCAGCAGCATGCTGGCCAGCCCCATGAGACGCAGCTGCCGGTCGGGCAGTTGTGCCAGTTGCGCGATCGTTCCGCGCCAACGCCGCGGATAGAGGAAGGGCAGGATGCCTTCCAGCACCAACATCAGACAAAACGCGATGCCCAGTTCCTGCCACATGATTCCCGCAGACGCAAAAAAGCCGGGCTTTTTCCCGGCTGCCGCATGATAACACGTTTTCCCCGGAGGTCACCCCGAGGCGGCCGAACGGCCGCCTCGGGGTGACCTCAATCAGGGTTTGGACTGCTGCAGATAGCGGAAGAATTCGCTATCCGGATCCAGCACCAGCACATCGCTCTTGCTCGAGAAGCTGTCGCGATAGGCGCCCAGGCTGCGGTAGAACGCATAGAACTCGGCGTCCTGGCCGTAGGCTCCGGCATAGATCGCGGCGGACTTGGCGTCGCCATCACCGCGGATTTCCTCGGCCTCGCGATAGGCTTCGGCGAGGATCACGCGCTTCTGCCGGTCGGCGTCGGCACGGATACCTTCGGCCAGCTCGCGGCCCTTGGCACGATGCTCGCGGGCCTCACGTTCACGCTCCGAGCTCATGCGATCGAACACGCTGCGATAGACCTCTTTCGGCAGGTCGATAGCCTTGACGCGAACGTCCACCACCTCGATGCCCAGCTCCTTTTGCGCCATGCCGTTGAGCGACTTGGTGATGGCCGCCATCAGCGCGTCACGCTCACCGGAGACCACTTCATGCAGGGTGCGGGTACCGAACTGGTTGGCCAGCGCGGTGATCAGGCGCTGTGACAGACGATCATCGGCGATCTGACGGATGCCGGAGGTCGCGGTGTAGTAGCGCTGGGCATCGGCGACTCGCCACTTGGCGTAGGCGTCGACCATCACGGCCTTCTTCTCCAGGGTCAGCACGCGCTGGATCGGCGATTCCAGGGTCAGCAGACGCGCATCGAACTTGCGCACCTGGTTCATCACCGGGACTTTGACGTGCAGACCCGGCGGCACGTCGGCCACCTGGATCTTACCGAACTGCAACAGGACGGCCTTCTCGGTCTGGGTAACGATGTACAGGCTGTTCCACGCCAGAACGGCAACCACTACCCCGGCAATCAGGGCAAACAGCGATTTGTTGCTCATCAGCGGCTCTCCCTGGTGCGCAGATCGCCACGCTCGATGTTATTGATGACACGGGCGCCGGCGTCACCACTGGCGCTCGGCGCGCCTGCAGCGTTGGCACCTGCACCACCACGGCTATCGATCATCTTGTCCAGCGGCAGATAGAGCAGGTTGTTCTGCCCTTCCTTGCCGGTCACCAGCACCTTGCTGGTGCTGCTGAAGACCTGCTGCATGGTGTCCAGATACAAACGCTGACGGGTCACTTCCGGCGCCTTGCGGTACTCAGTCAGCAGCTTGCTGAAGCGGTCGGCCTCACCCTGGGCACGGGCCACCACTTCATCGCGGTAGCCATTGGCGTCCTCGATGATGCGCTGGGCCTGACCACGGGCCTCGGGCACCACGCCGTTGGCGTAGGTCTCGGCCTGGTTCTTCTCGCGCTGCTCGTCTTCACGGGCGCGGATCACGTCGTCGAAGGCATCCTTGACCTCGGCTGGAGCCGTGGCGCGCTGGATGTTGACCTGGGTGACGGTGATACCGGTGCCGTAGTTATCGAGGAAGTCCTGCAGACGCTTGCTGACCTCCAGCCCCATCTGCTCGCGGCCGAGGGTGATGACCTCGTCCATCGAGGTGGAGCCGGCAACGTGGCGCAGGGCGCTCTCGGTGGCATGCTGCAGGCTGATCTCGGGAGTATCGACGTTGAGCACGAAGTCCTTGAGATTGCTGATCTTGTACTGGACGGTCAGCGGCACCTCGACGATGTTCTCGTCCTCGGTGAGCATCTGCCCTTCCTTGGAGAAGGAACGCTCGCGAGTCACGTTCTCCTGGAATTTCTTGTCAATCGGCGGGAAGTAGATGTTCAAGCCTTGGCCGACCGTCTCGTGGTACTTGCCGAGGCGCAGAACCACCGCCTGCTCCTGGGCATCGACGATGTAGATGGCATTCCACAGCCAGACCGCGAACAGCAGCGCCGCGCCGATCAGGAGGATGCCCCATCCGCCGCCTTGGCCGTCACTGTCACGTTTTTTACCGCCGAAGATGCCGTTGAGGCTCTCCTGCAGCTTGCGGAAGGCTTCGTCGAGGTCAGGCGGGCCCTGGCGTCCACCGCCTTTGCGGCCGCCCCAGGGATCCTGGTTGTTCGAGTTGCCACCCGGCTCATTCCAAGCCATAGCGCTCTCCATCAAATAAAGCGAAGACGCGCCCGCGGCGCGCCGGCCCATGCTACAGAAAGCCCCCAAGTCGCCGCAAAAGCGACGGCGCGGGCTTTATTGCAAAGTGTGTTGCTCGAGGAAGTCCTGCGGCTTCATCCCCTCACGACTGACCAGGCGATTGAGCTCGGCGCGCGGCAGACGGATCGCCAGCAGAGTGTCGCCCGCCTCGTCATGCGCCTCGCTCTGTACCGCGTTCAGCGCAAAGAACTGCGCGCGCAGGCGCCCCAGGCGCTGCGGCAGACGCAAGGTGCCGACAAACAGATCCTCGCCGAGCAGCTCGGCGACCGCCTGGCGCAGCAGCTCCAGGCCCTTGCCATCGCGCGCCGACAGCCATACCCGCTCGGGCTTGCCATCGCCATCGCGCTGAATCTGCGGCTCGACGCCCTCGACCAGATCAATCTTGTTGTACACCTCGAGCATCGGCAGCTCGTTGGCACCGATTTCGCCAAGCACCGCCATGACCTGTTCGATCTGCTGGTCACGCTCCGGCTCATGGGAGTCGATCACGTGCAGCAGCAGATCGGAGTTGCTCGACTCCTCCAGCGTGGCGCGAAACGCCTCCACCAGTTTGTGCGGCAGGTGACGAATGAACCCCACGGTATCGGCCAGCACCACCGGCCCCAGGTCATCCAGCTCCAGCCGGCGCAGGGTCGGGTCGAGAGTGGCAAACAACTGGTCGGCCGCATAGACCTCGGAAGTGGTCAGTGAATTGAACAGGGTGGACTTGCCGGCGTTGGTGTAGCCGACCAGGGAAACGGAAGGAATGTCCGCACGCCGACGGCCGCGGCGAGCCTGCTCGCGCTGGCTGCGTACCTTCTCCAGCTTCTGCTTGATCTGCCGAATGCGCACGCGCAGCAAGCGGCGGTCGGTTTCCAGCTGGGTCTCACCTGGACCGCGCAGGCCGATACCGCCCTTCTGCCGCTCGAGGTGGGTCCAGCCGCGCACCAGGCGCGTGCTCATATGGTCCAGCTGCGCCAGTTCGACCTGCAGCTTGCCCTCGTGGGTGCGCGCGCGCTGGGCGAAGATGTCGAGGATCAGACCGGTGCGATCGAGCACGCGGCACTCGAAGACGCGTTCGAGGTTACGCTCCTGACTGGGCGTGAGGGTGTGGTTGAAGATGACCAGCTCGGCCTCTTCGGCCTTGACCAGGTCACGCAACTCCTCGACCTTGCCGCTGCCGATCAGGAACTTGGCGGTAGGCATGTGCCGCGACACGGTGACCAGAGCCACCATGTCGGCACCCGCCGACAACGCCAGATCCTGAAACTCCTGCGGGTCTTCGGCCGCCTCGGGGTTGCCGCCTTCCAGATGGACAAGGATGGCCCGTTCACCACCGCCGTGACGCTCGAAGAACAAGTCAGGCTCCTATCAGGCGTTGCCCGGCTCGACCTGCTCGCCTTCGGTCGCACTAGGCAGGCGCACCGGGCGGCTCGGCACCACGGTGGAAATGGCGTGCTTGTAGACCATCTGGCTGACAGTGTTCTTCAGCAAAATCACGAACTGGTCGAAGGATTCGATCTGGCCCTGCAGCTTGATGCCGTTCACCAGATAGATAGAAACCGGTACGCGTTCCTTACGCAGGGTATTCAGGTAAGGGTCTTGTAGCGAATGCCCTTTTGACATGTGCCGCACTCCTTAAGGGTCAAATGTAGTAAAGCAAAGATGGCTTATGCCGTATAAGCCTCAAAAGCCAAGGATAGACGGCGAATAGACGGGTCTCATCACAATATGGAGACCGCCCTCAGGTATTTCAAGGTACGCATCAGATTGTCACTGGCCAGGCTGTCCAGCCAATGCAGGTTTTCCCAGCCACGCAGCCAGGTGAACTGGCGCTTGGCCAGCTGACGCGTGGCGATGATCCCCCGCTCCGTCATTTCCTCGCGGTTCAGGCCACCCTCCAGGTAATCCCATACCTGGCGATAGCCCACCGCACGGATCGATGGCAGCCCCGCGTGCAAGTCGCCCCGCTGGCGCAACGCTTCGACCTCTTCGACAAAGCCCTGTTCCAGCATCAGGTGAAATCGACGAGCGATCCGCTCGTGCAGCACCTGGCGCTGCTCGGGAGCAATGGCGAATTGCGCGACAGTATAAGGCAATTGCCCCGCGCCAGGCGCCTCTGAGCCGCTATTTTGAGCCGTTTGGCGCTCACGGTGTGCGCTCATGCTGAGGCCGCTGACCCGATAGACCTCCAGGGCCCGGGTGAGGCGCTGCGGGTCATTCGGGTGAATGCGCGCCGCGGACTGAGGATCGACCCGCGCCAGCTCCTGGTGCAGCGCCTCCCATCCCTCGGCAGCGGCCCAGGCCTCCAGCTCGGCACGCACCGCCGGATCGGCACTGGGCATGTCCGCCAGCCCCTCCAGCAACGCCTTGTAATACAGCATGGTGCCGCCCACCAGCAGGGGAATGCGCCCGCGCGCGGTGATTTCCGCCATGGCGGCGAGCGCGTCGGCCCGGAATTCGGCCGCCGAGTAGCTTTCGGATGGGTCACGGATATCCACCAGGCGGTGCGGATAGCGCTCCAGCGTGGCCTTGTCCGGCTTGGCCGTACCGATGTCCATGTCGCGGTAGATCAGCGCCGAGTCGACGCTGATCAACTCGCAGGGCAGCTCGTCGGCGAGCGCCAGAGCCAGATCGGTCTTTCCGGAAGCAGTCGGCCCCATCAGGAAGATGGCGGGAGGCAGGCACTCAGTCATGGCGGAGCCGCGGCCTCAGCGGCCGCGCAGGAAAAGCTTGTCGAGATCGTCCATGCCCAGCTGCGTCCAGGTCGGGCGACCGTGGTTGCACTGGCCGCTGCGCTCGGTGTGCTCCATGTCGCGCAGCAGGGCGTTCATCTCGGGCAGGGTCAGGCGGCGGTTGGCGCGCACGGCGCCATGGCAGGCCATGGTCGCCAGCAGCTCGTTGAGATGAGCCTGGATGCGGTCACTGGTGCCGTATTCGAGAAGATCGGCGAGCACATCGCGTACCAGTTGGGTGGCCTCGGCCTGTTTGAGCAGCGCCGGAATCTGCCGGATCGCCAGGCTTTCCTCGCCCAGGCGCTGCAGCTCGAAGCCCAGGCGCTGGAACCACTGGCCATGCTCCTCCGCGCAATCGGCCTCGCGCTGGCTCATGGCAATGGATTCCGGCACCAGCAGCGGCTGACCGCGCAGGCCTTCACTGGCCATGGCAGTTTTCAGGCGCTCGTAGGTGATGCGTTCGTGGGCCGCATGCATGTCCACCAGCACCAGACCGACGGCATTCTCTGCGAGGATGTACACGCCCTTGAGCTGCGCCAGCGCATAGCCCAGCGGCGGGATATCGCCCTGGCTCTGCGGCAGGCCGACCGGCGCCGGCGACTCGGGTAACGGCGCGAAATACTCGCGATACGCACCCTGGGCTTCGGCCGCCGGTAACGCTGATTCGCTACGCGGCGCCTGGTAGCCGGCGCCCGGCGAACGCCAGACCGATACCTGGGCCAGCGGCTGCTCCAGCACCTGGGCAGCCAGGCCCATCTCACCCTGGGGGCCGAATTCGCCGGCGGCCAGGCCGCTGGGGCGAACCATCTGCTGCACGGCGGCAGGCGCCGCCAACTGATCCTCCGGGCGCACTTCGCCCAGCGCCCGGTGCAGGGTGCCGTAGAGGAAGTCGTGGACCATGCGGCTGTCGCGGAAACGCACCTCGTGCTTGGTCGGGTGCACGTTGACGTCGACCACGCCCGGATCGATCTCGAGGAACAGCACGAAGGTCGGGTGACGGCCGTTGAATAGCACGTCGCGATAGGCCTGGCGCACGGCGTGGGCCACCAGCTTGTCGCGCACCATGCGGCCATTGACGTAGAAATACTGCAGGTCCGCCTGGCTGCGCGAGAAGGTCGGCAGGCCGACCCAGCCCCACAGGCGCAGACCACTGCGCTCGACCTCGATCGGCAGCGCCTGCTCGAGGAAGGCCGGGCCGCATACACTGGCCACGCGGCGGGCGCGACTGATGGCGTCCGGCGCCTCGTGCAGGGCGAACACCGTCTTGCCGTTGTGACGCAGGTGGAAAGCCACGTCGAAGCGGGCCAGGGCCAGGCGCTTGATGACTTCCTGCAGGTGATCGAATTCGGTCTTTTCCGCCCGCAGGAACTTGCGCCGCGCGGGGGTATTGAAGAACAGGTCGCGCACTTCCACCGAGGTACCGACCGGGTGCGCCGCGGGCTGCACCCGCGCCTCCATGTCGCGTCCCTCGGTCTCCACCTGCCAGGCCTGCTCGGCATCGGCGGTGCGCGAGGTCATGGTCAGGCGGGCGACGGAGCTGATCGAAGCCAGCGCCTCGCCGCGGAAACCCAGGCTACAGACTGCCTCCAGATCTTCCAATTCGCGGATCTTGCTGGTGGCGTGACGCGCCAGGGCCAGCGGCAGATCGTCGGCGGGAATGCCACCACCGTCGTCGCGCACCCGCAGCAGCTTGATGCCGCCCTGCTCGACTTCAACATCAACCCGGCGCGCCCCGGCGTCCAGACTGTTTTCGAGCAGCTCCTTGATCACCGAGGCCGGGCGTTCGACCACTTCACCGGCGGCAATCTGGTTCGCCAGCCGCGGACTCAGCAGCTGGATGCGCCGCAGCTCGCTCATGGCTGGGCCGCCAGGGCGGTGGCCGGGATGCTCAGGGTCTGGCCGACCTTGATGGTGTCATTCTTCAGCGAATTGGCGCTGCGCAGCGACGCCAGGCTGACCTGGTAGCGCTGGGCGATCAGCGCCAGGCTCTCACCGGAGCTGACTACATGCTCGCGCGGGCCGGCGGCGATCTTGCCGGAGTCGCGCAGCATGGCGATGTAGGTGCCGGGCGGCGGGTTCTGCTGGAAGAACTGCCGCACGCCCGCGGTGATGGAGCGCGCCAGGGCCTGCTGGTGAGCCACGGTGGACAGCTTCTTCGCCTCGTTAGGGTTGGAGATGAAACCGGTCTCAACCAGGATCGAGGGAATGTCCGGCGACTTCAGCACCATGAACCCGGCCTGCTCGACCCGGCGCTTGTGCAGCGAGGTGATGCTGCCCATGTTGCTCAGCACCTTCTGCCCCACGTTGAGGCTGGAGGACAACGAGGCGGTCATCGACAGATCAAGCAGCACGCCGGCCAGCACGCGGTCCTTGTCGTCCAGGCTGACGCTGCCGGCGCCACCGATCAGGTCGGACTGGTTCTCGCTGTCGGCCAGCCAGCGCGCCGTCTCCGAAGTCGCACCACGGTCGGACAGGGCATACACCGAGGCACCGAAGGCGGCAGCCCGCGGCGCGGCGTCGGCGTGAATGGAGACGAACAGGTCGGCACCCTTCTTGCGGGCGATCTCGGTGCGCTTGCGCAGCGGAATGAAGTAGTCGCCGGTGCGCACCAGCTCGCCACGGAAGCCCTTCTCGGCATTGATCTGGCGCTGCAGCTCCCTGGCGATGGCCAGGGTCACGCTCTTCTCGTAAATCTTGCGGCCCGGGCCGAGGGCGCCGGGGTCTTCGCCGCCATGGCCGGCGTCGATGGCGATGACGATATCGCGCTTGCCGCCCGGTACCGGCGGCAGCTTGGCCGGCGCGGCGCCAGGGGCGGCGACCACGGGCGGCGGATTGCTGGCGACGTTGGGCGAGTTGACCTGCGGCGCCTGGGGCACGCTGGGCGCCGCGCCGGCTTCCTGATCGAACAGGTCGACTACCAGGCGATGGCCGTATTGCTGGTTGGGCGCCAGGCTGAAGCTTTTCGGCGTCACGGTGGCGGCCAGGTCGAGGACCAGGCGCAGATCGGTGGGCGAGCGCTGGGCAGAACGGATGCCGGTGATTGGGGTATTGCTCAGCGAAAGCTGCTCCAGCTTGGTGGAGAGCAGGGCGCCGTTGACGTCGATGACGATGCGATTGGGGGCGGCCAGGGTGAACACGCTGTGCTGCACCGGGCCGGACAGATCGAAGACCAGGCGCGTGTTATCCGGAGCACGCCACAGCCGCACGCTGCGGATTTCCGTGGCGGCCAGTACATCGGCAGCCAGCGCGGCCAGCATTACCCCGATCCCGCCAAACAGCGCACGCATGCGCATAGCCTTCCCCATTTTTATTTACAAACTCTTATAAGGCAGCACACCACGCCTCGGCCCTCGCGCTATGTGGCTGCAACTGCAGCGCGCGGCCGACTCCTTGCGGGCTAATGGTAATGTCCAGGTCCGCCTTTGGCAAAACGCCGGCGCCGCGCTGCGGCCACTCGATCAGGCACAGCGCGTCACCCTCGAAGTAGTCACGGATGCCGAGGAACTCCAGCTCCTCCGGGTCGGCCAGGCGGTACAGGTCGAAATGGAACACCCGCAACTCGCCCAGCTCATAGGGCTCGACCAGGGTGAAGGTCGGGCTCTTCACCGCCCCGCCATGCCCCAGGCCACGCAGGATGCCGCGCGACAGGGTGGTCTTGCCGGCGCCGAGATCGCCATGCAGGTAGATCACTCCACGACCGCCGGTCGCCTGGGCGATGCGGGCACCCAGCTCGTGCATGGCGTCTTCCCCCTCGGCATAGAGGGTCACTTCTGACGGGGTCGCCTCAGACCGGATCACCTTAAACACGGCGCATGCTCCTGCAACAACTGACGAATGGTCGGAATTAGATCGCTGGCCGCCAGGCCGCGCCCCTGCTCGCCGAGCCGCTGGCCAGCACAGGCATGCAGCCAGACGCCAAGACAGGCGGCGTCGAAGGCGTCCAGACCCTGACCGCGCAAGGCGCCGATCAGGCCGGCCAGCACATCGCCCAGGCCAGCGGTGGCCATGGCAGGATGGCCGCGGTCGCACAGGCGCAGACGACCATCCGGCGCAGCCACCAGGCTGCCGGCGCCCTTGAGCACCACCACCGCCTGATACTTCTGCGCCAGTGCCAGTCCCGCAGCAGGACGATCGAACTGCACCTCGGCGGTCGAGCGCCCGAGCAGCCGGCCGGCCTCGCCCGGGTGCGGGGTGATCACGCTGTCGGCCGGCAGCGTCACGGCGCCATCCGCCAGCAGATTGAGCGCGTCGGCATCCCACACCTGTGGCCGCGGACTGGCCGCTGCCGCGCTGAGCAGGCTGCGCCCCCAGGCGCGCTGACCGAGACCGGGACCGACCACCAGCACATCCGCGCGCTCGCACAGGCCTGGCAGCTGATAGGTGGACTCGCTGGCCTGGCACATCACTTCCGGCAGGCGCGCCAGGCTGGCCGCCACATGCTCCGGACGGGTCGCCAAGGACACAAGGCCGGCACCGGCACGCAGGGCGCTCTCGGCACTGAGCAAGGCGGCACCACCAAAGCCACGATCGCCGCCGATCACCAGCACATGACCGAACTGGCCCTTGTGCGCGGTACGGGCGCGCGGCGCCGGCTGCGGCAGCACAGTGCCGGCCAGGCGCAGCGCCGCGTATGGCTGCCGGGCGACCAACTGCGGATCGGCCTGCAGGTCGTCGAACAACAGCTCGCCCACCCAGTCAGGTGCATCGCCGGTGAACAGGCCGAGCTTGAGACCAATAAAGCTGACGGTCAGATCGGCGCGCACCGCCTGCTCGGCTACTCGCCCGGTATCGGCACACAGGCCGGAAGGCAGATCCAGCGCCAGCACCGGCAAGCCGGAAGCATTGATCGCCTCGACGGCAGAGTCGTAGGGCGGACGCAGATCGCCCTTGAAACCGGTGCCCAGCAGCGCATCGACCAGTACGCCGCGCAATTCGCTGCTGTCGCTCCAACCATCTATGGCGACTCCGGCCGCCCGCGCCGCATCGCGAGCCGCCGCGGCACCACCGGTCAGCATCTCCGGCGCAGCAACGGCCAGCACCCGCACGCTCCAGCCGAATCTATGCGCCAACTCGGCCACCAGGTAGCCGTCGCCAGCGTTGTTGCCGGCACCGGCCAGCACGGTGACTGCCCCGGCCTGCGGCCAGTGCTGACGCAACGCGCGCCAGGCGGCATGGGCGGCGCGCTGCATCAATTCGAAGCCAGGCGTGCCGGCGGCGATCAGGCGGGCGTCCAGTTCGCGCACCTGGGCGGCGGTAAAGAGAGGAAGAGGCAGGTCGTGACTGACAGGCATGGTTCGGCGATTCGGGCGAGGTCTGGCAGAATTATACCCATCTCCCCTGCCCTGCCGTCCCGTCATGCCCGATTCGCACCTCGACCTCGCTCAACTGGCGCAGTCCATCAAGGACTGGGGACGCGAGCTGGGCTTCCAGCAGGTCGGCATCGCCGATGTCGAGCTGGGCGAGCACGAGCAGCATCTGCAGCGCTGGCTGGACGCCGGCTACCAGGGCGAGATGGAATACATGGCCGCCCATGGCAGCAAGCGCTCGCACCCGGACGAGCTGGTGCCCGGAACCTTGCGGGTGGTGTCACTGCGCATGGACTACATGCCCGGCGACACGCAGATGGCCCAGCGCCTGGCCGAGCCGGAGAGCGCCTATGTGTCGCGCTATGCCCTGGGCCGCGACTACCACAAGCTGATCCGCAAGCGCCTGCAGCAACTGGCCGAACGCATCCAGGGCGCCGTCGGCCCGTTCGGCCACCGCGCCTTCGTCGACAGCGCCCCGGTGCTGGAAAAGGCCATCGCGGAAAAGGCCGGCCTCGGCTGGATCGGCAAGAACACCCTGGTGCTCAACCGCAAGGCCGGCAGCTGGTTCTTCCTCGGCGAGCTGTTCGTCGACATTCCCCTGCCGGTGGACCCGCCACACGCGACCGAGCACTGCGGACGCTGCAGCTCCTGCCTGGACGTGTGCCCGACCAACGCCTTCGTCGGCCCTTACGTGCTGGATGCGCGGCGCTGCATTTCCTACCTGACCATCGAGCTCAAGGGCCCGATTCCCGAGGAGCTGCGCGCGCCGATCGGCAATCGGGTGTTCGGCTGCGACGACTGCCAGATCGTCTGCCCGTGGAACCGCTTCGCCCGCCCCACCGAGCAGGGCGACTTCCAGCCGCGCCATGGCCTGGACAACAGCTCGCTGGCCGAGCTGTTTCTGTGGAGCGAGGAGGAGTTTCTCAGCCGCACCGAAGGCTCGCCGCTGCGCCGAACCGGCTACGAGAACTGGCTGCGCAACCTGGCTGTGGGCCTGGGCAATGCGCCGTCGAGCATCCCGGTGCTGGAGGCGCTCAAGGTCCGGCGCGAACACCCCTCGGCGCTGGTGCGCGAGCATGTCGAATGGGCGCTGGCCCGGCACCATGAAAAAGGCCCGCATTAAGCGGGCCTTTTCGTTCGGGGTCAGACCTTGAGGAAGTGCTGACGATAGTGCTTGAGCTCGGCGATGGACTCGCGGATGTCGTCCAGCGCCTGGTGGGTACCCTGCTTCTGGAACGAGTCCTTGACCTGCGGCGCCCACATGCCGGCGAGGATCTTCAGAGTCGACACGTCCAGATAGCGGTAGTGGAAGTAGGCTTCCAGGTTCTGCATGTACTTGTAGAGGAAGCGGCGGTCCTGGCCGATGCTGTTGCCGCAGATCGGCGACTTGCCTTTGGGCACCCAATGCTCGAGGAAGGCGATGGTCTGCGCCTCGGCCTCGGCCGGGCCGATCTTGCTCTCGCGCACGCGCTGGGTCAGGCCGCTGTCGCCATGGGTGCGGGTGTTCCACTCGTCCATGCCGGCCAGCACCTCGTCACTCTGGTGCACGGCGATCACCGGGCCCTCGGCGAGGATGTTCAGCTCGCTGTCGGTGACGATGGTGGCCATCTCGATGATCACGTCCCGCTCCGGCTCCAGCCCGGTCATTTCCAGGTCGATCCAGATCAGGTTGTTGGGGTTCTGCGGCATGAGTTCGGCTCCTTCTAGATTGGCGCCAGTTTAGCCGCTCAGAGGTGCCAGAGCAGCAGCCGCGAATCGCGCCAGTCATTCAGCTCGATGATCTCGCCGGGCGCGACTCCCGGGATCTCGAAGCTATTGCTGATCAGCAGGCTGCCCGGGCGCATCTCGCGGCGCGCCTTGGCCCACAGATCGGCCATGGGCGTCGGCGAGAGGAAGCAGTACACCGCATCGTAGGCGGCCAAGTCTTCCTGCCACAGGCTGCGGTAGCGCACCTGGCAGTTGCGATACGGCAGGCAGCGCAACCAGGCCAGCAGGAACACCAGCGGCGCCGTCTCCACTCCTGTCAGTCGCGCTGCCGGGTAGTCGCGCGCCAGCTGCACCAGGGCGCCGCCCAGGCCACAGCCCAGGTCGACGAAATGAAAATCGGCAGGCAAGCCCGCCAGCCGCTCGCTCAGGCATTGGCGGGTACGTGCGCCGCTCAGGTAGAGCGGCACCCGCTCGCGGAAGCTGTTCCAGTTGATCAGCAGCAACACGACGAAGGCGGCCAGGAACCACCAGGCCGGCCACTCGCGGCTCTGCAGCGCCAGCAAGCCGGGAACGAAGGCCAGGTTCAGCGGCAGCCACCAGCGGCGCAGCCCCAGCCAGTGACCCAGAGCAGCCGCCAGCACGCCCTGCACCAGGGCGGCCTGCCAAGGGGTCGGGCGCCAGCTCCCCAGCTGCGCCAGGACAAACAGCGCCAGCGCCACGCCGAGCACGGCCAGGAACTGGGCCAGCAGGGCGAGGACGGCGGGATAGCGGGAGCGCAGGAGTTCGAGCATGGCGCCTGTTGTACCAGCAGGCCGAGGCCAGGGCCAGCCGGACCCCGTGCTAAACTCGCCGCCGTTTTCTTATTGATCGGAAAGGCCATGGCCAAACGCCAACTCACCCGCCGGCAGAACTGGCGCATCGACAAGGTCCAGGAAGAGCGCGCCGCTCGTGCCGCCAAGCGTGAATCGCGCATGCTCGAAGAGCTGGAGGGTGGCGACCTGGGCCCTGAGCAGACAGGCCTGGTGATCGCCCACTTCGGCGTCCAGGTCGAGGTCGAGGCGCTGGAAGGCGAGCTCGCCGGCCAGGTGCAGCGCTGCCACCTGCGCGCCAACCTGCCAACGCTGGTCACCGGCGACCGCGTGGTGTGGCGCCCCGGCAACCAGGGCAACGGGGTGATCGTCGCCCAACTGCCACGCACTTCCGAGCTGTGCCGCCCGGACATGCGTGGCGTGCTCAAGCCAGTGGCCGGCAACGTCGATCTGATCGTCATCGTCTTCGCCCCGCTGCCGCACGCCCACGCCAACCTGATCGACCGCTACCTGATCGCCGCCGAGCACGCCGGCATCCAGCCGCAGCTGCTGCTGAACAAGGCTGACCTGGTTGACGAGCAGAACTCCGAACACCTCAACGGCCTGCTCACCACCTACCGTCAGCTGGGCTATCCGCTGCTGGAGGTGTCGGCCCACGAAGGCGACGGCATGGATCAGCTGCGGGCGCGCCTGGACGGCCACGTCAGCGTATTCGTCGGTCAATCCGGAGTGGGCAAGTCGTCGCTGGTCAACAGCCTGCTGCCGGGCGTCGATACCCGCGTCGGGCCACTGTCGGAAGTCACCGGCAAGGGCACCCACACCACCACCACCGCACGACTGTTCCACTTCCCCGGCGGCGGCGAGCTGATCGACTCGCCCGGTATCCGCGAGTTCGGGCTCGGCCATGTCAGTCGTGACGACGTGGAAGCCGGCTTCATCGAGTTCCGCGACCTGCTCGGTACCTGCCGCTTCCGCGACTGCAAGCATGACCGCGAACCGGGCTGCGCCCTGCTCAAGGCCCTGGAAGACGGACGTATCCAGCCACAGCGGATGGCCAGCTACCGGCATATCCTGGCCAGCCTGCCCGAACCCGATTATTGATAGAGACGGAAAACGAAGAGGCCGCGATGATCGCGGCCTCTTTCATTCCTGGGGCTGGTCGAACTGCAGCGCGCCGTCCTCGAAGATGTTCAGGCGCTGGCGCAGCTCATCCGCCTGGGCCGGCTCGCCCGGCGCCGCCGGCTCCGAGCCCGGCGCCACCGCCTCGGTGGGCGCTGGCGGCTCGGCGGCCTCGGCGGTGCCGTCACCATCCTGCTCGCCCTCGATGGCGCGCTGAGCCTTCTTGGTCAGGACGATGATGTCGATCCGGCGGTTCACCGGATTGAACGGGTCCTTGCGATCAAACAGTGCCGACGAGGCATAGCCCACCACCCGCGCCACCCGCGGCTCCGGGTAGCCGCCGGCGACCAGGGTGCGCCGCGCGGCGTTGGCACGACTGGCCGACAGCTCCCAGTTGCCGAACTCGGCCTGACCGGCGAAAGGCTTGGCGTCGGTATGGCCGCTGACGCTGATCTTGTTCGGCACCGCCTTGATGGTCTCGGCGAGGATCAGCAGGATGTCTTCGAAATAGGGCTGCAGACGGGCGCTGCCGATATCGAACATCGGCCGGTTCTCGGCATCCATGATCTGGATGCGCAGACCATCCTGGGTGATCTCGAAGAGGATCTGGTCCTTGAACTTCTGCAGCTGCGGGTCTTCGTCGACCTTGGTCTGCAGCTCCTGCAGCAACAGCTCCAGGCGCTCGCGCTCCACCTGCTCGGCCAGCGTCTCGGCCTGACTGGCGTCCATCTCGGCCTGGTCGTCCTTGGCATCGACCGCCGCCTCGGCGGCGTCCGGCGCATCCTTCAGCTCGGGGTTGAGGGTGCGGTCGGGCGCCGGGGTCGGCGTACCGCCTAGGTCGATGACATAGGGGCTGGCGCTTTCGGTAAAGCCAATGGGGTCCTGGAAGTAGCCGGAAATGGCCTTCTTCTGTTCGGGCGTGGCCGAGGACATCAGCCACATCACCATGAAGAACGCCATCATGGCCGTGGCGAAGTCGGCGAAGGCGATCTTCCAGGCGCCACCGTGGTGGCCGCCAGCAACCTTCTTGACCCGCTTGACCAGTATCGGCTGGTTGTTCTCCATGGTTCAGCAACCCAACTCAGTTGCCACGCATGGCCTGTTCGAGCTCGCTGAAGCTCGGCCGATGCGCCGGCAACAACACCTTGCGGCCGAATTCCACGGCCAGCGTCGGCGGCATGCCGGAGGCGGATGCCACCAGGGTGGCCTTGATCGATTCGTAGAGGTTCAGCTCTTCCTTGGCGTCATGCGTCAGGGCGTCGGCCAGCGGGGCGAAGAAACCGTAGGAGGCGAGAATGCCGAGGAAAGTACCGACCAGCGCCGTACCCACCTTCTCACCGATCTGCGCGTTGTCGGCGGTGGCGAGGATGGACATGGTGATCACGATACCCAGTACTGCCGCCACGATACCCATTGCCGGCATGCCGTCGGCCACCTTGGACACCGCATGGGCCGGGTGCTCCAGTTCTTCCTTCAGGCTGGAAATCTCCATGTCGAAGAGGTTTTCCAGCTCGTGGGGCGCCATGTTGCCGGAGGACATGATGCGCAGGTAATCGCAGATGAACGCGGTCATCTGCGCATCCTTGAGGATGGCCGGGTACTTGCTGAAGATCGGACTGGCGTTGGGGTCCTCGACGTCGGCCTCGATGGCCATCATGCCCTCGCGGCGACTCTTGTTGAGGATCTCGTAGAGCAGCTTCAGCACTTCCAGGTAGAAGGCGTGGGTGAAGCGGCTGCTGAACATCGCCAGCGACTTCTTGAACACGGTCATGAAGGCGCTGCCGGGGTTGGCCTGGAGGAAGGCCCCCAGGGCGGCGCCGCCGATGATCATCACCTCGAAGGGGTGCACCAGCGCCATGAACTTGCCGCCGGACAGAATGAAGCCGCCGAAAACGCAGCCGAAAACAACCAGGATGCCGATGATCTTGACCATGGGAATTTAAGCTTGAAGAGCCAGTCGAAAGGGTTCTGTAAAACAACCCTTCTAATTATCGGAAGTATTGCGCCAGACTATAGGCAGTAAAGGCGAAAAGCCAGTTTGGCTCAACCCGCATGCCCACAGACAAGCCCATACCGCGCAGCCTCGACGCCTGGCTCAAGCAGCTGGACGAGGTTCGCCTGCCCATCGCCGCCCGCCACCACGAGGCGGTTCGCCGTGCCCTGCAGGACAGCCGCAAGTCCCTGCGCGAGATCGCCGAGCAGATGCAGGACAGCCCGGCCATCGCCCTCGCCGTATTGCGCGAGACCAACCGGCACACTGGCAGCCTCGGCGAACCGGCCGAAAGCCTGGAGATGGCGCTCAACCGCCTCGGCCTGAAACGTGCGGAAACGCTTCTCGAGCAGATGCCGGTGCTGGACGAGGCGCAGATCTCCCTGCCCCTGCGCCAGTTGCAGCTGATCAGCCTGCACGCCACGCAGCAGGCCAACGGTCTGTTCGCCGGGCGCCTGGCCCGTCTGTGGCAGGAAATTCACTGGGGCAGCCTGCTGTTCCTCGCCCCGTTGTGGCCGCTGGTGGCCATACACCCGCAGCTGTTCGAGGCCTGGGAGCGCCGCGTGCTCGGGCGGGGCGAGCCGCCCTGCAAGGTCGAGCGCGAACTGCTCGGCGTGTCGCTGCCGGCGCTGTGCCTGACCCTGGCCCGGCACTGGCGCATGCCGGAGTGGATCGTCCAGGGCTATCGCCTGCTGGTCGAGGACCGCCGCCTGCTGGTCAAGGCCCTGCACATCGCCCGCGACAACGAGCATCCACTGCACCAGCAGCAATTGCTCGACGAAGACACCAACCTGCGCCGCTGGCTGACCCAGCCCGGCAACAGCATCCTGCTGGCCAACGGCCTGGCCCTATCCAGCCACCACAACTGGGCCTGTGAGCACCACCTGCGCTGGCAGCGCCTGACCGGACTGTACCTGCAGGTCGCCCTGCCGGAGATGCAGCAACTGGTTCACCAGCAGGCCGCGCAGAGCGCTCGCCAGTACGAAATGCCTGACCTATGGCACCCGGCCGAGGCGCTGCTGTGGCCATGGGATGCCTGTCGTCTGAAGGACCTGCAGGCACCCGCCCCGGCGGTCAATCCGCAGCTGGACTTGTGGAAACAGCACTGCGCCAAGCTGCTGGCGCAACCCTCGCCATTCGCCAACGTGCTGCAGCTGACCGACAGCGCCTGCCAGGCCCTGCAGGCCAGTGGCATGCAGCGGGTACTGATACTGCTGGCCGACCGCACCCACAGCCGCCTGCAGGCCCAGCAGGTCGCCGGCCTGCCGGACGCGGCGGCGCAGCTGCGCCTGGATCCGGCGCAGAGCCAGGTATTGCGCCGCCTGCTGGCCGAACCCGGCCAGCTGCGCCTGAACCCGGCCAACCTGGCCCAGGTCTCCGCCCTGCTGCCGGGGACGCTCAAGGCCCTGTTCGATGGCGAACACCTGCTGCTGCGCTCGCTGGCCAGCAATGGCCGGGTGGTGATGCTGCTGGTGGCGGACCAGGGCGGCGGTGAGATCGGCGCCACGCCCCTGCAGGTGTTCGGCAAAACCGTGCAATGCATCGAGCGCGCCCTGGCCACCTTTGCCCGCCGCGGCACCTGACCTTTCCGCTACAATCCGTCCTTTCCCATTTCCGGAGGCTCCGCATGCCCGCCTTCTCCGGCCTGCCGCTGGTGATCGAGCCGGCCGACCTGGCTACCCGCCTGCAGGCACCCGAGCTGATTCTGGTCGACCTGAGCCCGGCGGCCCGCTATGCCGAGGGGCACATACCCGGCGCCCGCTGGGTCGACAGCAAGCGCACCCAGCTGGGCCAGCCGCCGGCGCCCGGTCTGTTGCCGGAGCAGGCGCAGCTGGAGGCCCTGTTCGGTGAGCTGGGCCACAACGCCAACGCGGTCTACGTGGTGTATGACGACGAGGGCGGCGGCTGGGCCGGACGCTTCATCTGGCTGCTCGACGTGATCGGCCACGGCCGTTACCACTTCCTCAACGGCGGTCTGCAGGCCTGGCTGAGCGAAGACCGTGAACTGAGCCAGACGACTCCGCCGGCCGCCGCCGGCCTTGCGCACCTGACCCTGCATGACGGCCCCACCGCCAGCCGCGCCTATCTGCAGCGCCGCCTGGGTGCAACCGACCTGGCGGTATGGGATGCCCGCTCGCCAGCCGAATTCAGCGGCGAAAAGGTGCTCGCCGCACGCGGCGGCCACGTGCCCGGCGCGGTCAACTTCGAGTGGACCGCCGGCATGGACCCGCAGCGCGGTCTGCGCATCCGTGCCGACATGGCCGAGGTCCTGGAAGGCCTTGGCATTACCAAGGACAAGGAAGTGATTACCCATTGCCAGACCCATCGCCGCTCCGGCTTCACCTACCTGGTGGCCAAGGCGCTGGGCTATCCGCGAGTCAAGGCCTATGCCGGCTCCTGGTCCGAATGGGGCAATCTGCCCGACACCCCGATCGAACATTGATGCAAGGAATACCGATGAAACAGCGCCTGTTTATCCTCAGCCAGTACCTGCTGCCGCACCACCTGCTGTCACGCCTGATCGGCTTCGCCGCCGAGTGCCGCGCCGCCTGGTTCAAGGATCGCCTGATCGGCTGGTTCGCCAAGCAGTACCAGGTCAACATGGCCGAGGCCCAAGTCGAGGAGCTGACTGCCTACGAGCACTTCAACGCCTTCTTCACCCGCGCCCTGAAAGACGGCGCCCGCCCGCTGGACGAGACACCCGGCGCCGTGCTCTGCCCGGCCGACGGCGCGATCAGCCAGCTCGGCCCGATCGAGCAGGGTCGCTGCTTCCAGGCCAAGGGCCACAGCTTCAGCGTGCAGGAGCTGCTCGGCGGCGATGCCGAGCGCGCCGCTCCATTCATGGGCGGCGACTTCGCCACCGTCTACCTGTCGCCCAAGGACTATCACCGCGTGCACATGCCGCTGGCCGGCACGCTGAAGGAGATGGTCTATGTGCCGGGACGCCTGTTCTCGGTCAACCAGACCACCGCGGAGAACGTGCCAGAGCTGTTCGCCCGCAACGAGCGCGTGGTCTGCCTGTTCGATACCGAGCGCGGCCCGATGGCCGTGGTGCTGGTCGGCGCCATGATCGTCGCCAGCGTCGAGACGGTCTGGGCCGGCCTGGTGACTCCGCCCAAGCGCGAGCTGAAGACCACCCGTTACGACGAGGCCGCCCGCGCCGCCATCGAGCTGAGCAAAGGCGGCGAACTGGGCCGCTTCAAACTGGGCTCCACCGCCATCGTGCTGTTCGGGCCGAAACAGGTGCAGTGGGCCGAGGGCGTGGTCGCCGGCAGCCCGGTACGCATGGGCCAGGCGCTGGCCCTGCCGCGCAGCTGAGCCTTCTCGCCAGGCTGCTGCCAGGGAATCGGCGGCGGCCTCGGCGAAACGGCTTAAGGAACATCCAGAGGAGCTCGGAGTCCGAATCAGCAAGACTCCGCAATTGTCCCGAGCAGGGCTGCGGCCCTGCCGCGATGCTGCTAGAGTTCCGAAAAAACCCGGTGGCCAGGACGCCGCCCCGCCAGTTACGGACCTCACCCTGGTATGGATAAACAGAGCCCTCACCTGCTCCTTCGCGTCCCCACTCCTGACAGACAGGGCCTGTCCTTCTGTGATGCCAACCCGCGCGAGCTGAAGCGCTGGATCGCCGCTCTGCCCAAGGCCAACATCGGCGAGACCGCGCGCCAGCTGTACCAGAGCCTGATCGAGCTGAACCAGCTGATCACGCCCAGCGACAACCGCCTGCAACTGCTCGAACTGCTGCGCCCCGAGGTGTACTTCGTCACCAGCCATCTGGAGCGCCACTTCCTCAATCAGTCCATCGTGCTCGATGAGCGTCCGCGCAAGGTGGCCAACCTGTGCCAGGCCCTGCAGAACCACATGGCCATCGGCTACAAGCTGATCATCACCCAGGAACTGCCACGCTTCGCCAAGGAGCGCGCACAGCTGCTGACCGTTGCCCTGCAGCGTGCCAGCCATGCCCTGTGCGGCCCACTGATGCGCGCCAGTCAGCTGTACTGCCCGGTCCCCGAAGGCCTGTGGCTGGAACTGCACCAGCTGTACCGCATCGCTCGCCTGCATGGCCTGCAGCAGGTACAGGTGCGCGATGGCCTGGCCCGCAATGGCAAGAGCCTTAGCCAGGAGCAGATCTACCTCGGCGCCTTGCTGCTCGGCTGCGCGCGCTGCAATCAGATGCGCCAGAGTGGCATTGCGCGCCTGGCCGAGGCCCTGGAAAGCTGGAGCTCGCTAGCCAGCCTGCACCGCGCCGATGATCCGAACAGCCTGTTCGCCATCGCCCCGCAACTGGATGGCCCGCCCCGCTACAAGTCGCTGTTCGGTGACGCCGAACTGCACAACCTGCTGGGCCTCGATCCGCATGCGCTGGTTGATGCCCTCAAGGAACATCTCCTGCTGCCGCCGGACAGCAGCGAACCACGCCGCCTGCAGGTACCCGAAGGCATGCCGCCGGACCTGCTGCAGCACCTGGCCTCGGCCTGGGGCGACATCGCCGAGCGCACCTTCCAGCGCAACCCGGGCCGCGGCAGCCTGACCCTGTGCATCGGCATGTCGGCCGTGCACTTCAATCTGGCCGGCAAGCGCAGCTTCTCCGAGGTACTGAAGCACGAGGAGGCGCCGCGCAGCGCCCAGTTCAAGGCCAACAAACTGGGCTCGGGCAGCGGCCCGGATGTCTGGGCAGTGGCCTTCGATGCCCAACGCGAGAGCCAATGGGAACACGGCATTCCCATGGAGGAGATCCAGTACAAGTCCGCGAAGGCCGGGGAGCAACCCGTCGAGGAAGTGACGGACGCCTATCCCAGCTACGAGCTGCCTATCGTTAATCACAGCCCGGGCGGTTATTGCCTGAGCTGGCCCAAGGAAGTCCCGGTGCAGCTGCAGGCGGGCGAACTGCTGGGCACCCAGGACGCCCCCGATCAGGGCTGGAGCGTGGCGCTGGTGCGCTGGATCCGCCAGGTACGCGGCGGCGGTACCCAGATGGGCATCGAGTTGATCGCGCCCCATGCACAGCCTTGCGGTGTCCAACTGGTACGCAAGAGCGAACAGAACAGCCAGTACCTGCGTGCCCTGCTGCTGCCGGAGATTCGCGTGATCTCGCGCCCGGCTACGCTGATCACACCTCGCCTGCCCTTCCAGGAGAGCAACAAGGTGGTGATCAACCACAATGGCGACGAAACCCGCGCCATACTCAGTCGCAAGCAGACCAGCACCGGCAGTTTCAGCCAGTTCGAGTACCGCGCACTGGACGAGACCAAGGCCCCATCCGGGACCTCCGTCACAGCACCGAAGGAGCCTGGCAAGGGCGGGGATGAAGACTTTGACTCACTCTGGAAGTCGCTGTAGATTGCCGGAACAGACCATCCGTCGCCTTTTTGCGCCCGCTCTTCGGCGCCTTCCAAGCAAAACCTCATGGCCATCGAAAAAAAAACCATACGGCTGCTGATCCTCGAGGATTCGCAGAACGAGGCCGAACGCCTGGTCAGCCTGTTCCGCAATGCCGGACGAGCCACCCGCGTTCACCGCATCACGTCCAGCGATAATCTGGCAGAAGCCCTGCAACAGAGCTGGGATCTACTGATCAGCGCGCCGACCAGCGAACACATCGACCCCAACGAAGCGATCACCGCCATCCGCCGTCAGGCCAAGGATATTCCGGTGATCCAGCTGGTGGCCGACAACGAGTCCGATGCCATCACCGAAGCCCTGATGCTCGGCGCCCAGGACGCCCTGCCGCAAGGCGATGACGAACGCCTGATTCTGGTGGCCAATCGCGAGCTGGCCAACCTCGAGGAGCGCCGTGCCCGCCGCGCCGCCGAAGTGGCCCTGCGCGAAGCCGAGAAGCGCTGCCAGCTGCTGCTGGACAGCTCGGTGGACGCCATCACCTACGTCCACGACGGCATGCACATCTATGCCAACCGCGCCTATCTCAAGCTGTTCGACTACGAAGACGCGGACGAGCTGGAAGGCATGCCGATGATCGACCTGATCGCCGGCGAGGATCAGACCCGTTTCAAGGACTTCCTGAAGAGCTATGCCAACGGAGAGGGCAGTGCCGAACTCAGCTGCGGCGGAGTCAAGCCCGATGGCCAGCGCTTCGCAGCACGCATGTCGTTTTCCCCGGCCACCTATGACGGCGAGCCGTGCATCCAGGTGGTGATCCGCGCCGAGAACGACAACGCCGAACTCGAAGAGCGACTGCGTGAGATCAGTAGCCAAGACCTGGTCACCGGCCTGTATAACCGCCCGTATTTCCTTGAGCTGATGGATACGGCGGCGCAGCGGGCGATCACCGAGGGCCAGGTCGCCAGCCTCGGATACATCCGCATCGACCGCTACAGCGAGGTGATAAGCGAGGTTGGCCTGGCCGGCATCGACCTGCTGCTGACCGACCTCGCCACCATGTTGCGCAATCATTTCGGTGAGGCCGGCCAACTGGCACGCTTCGGCGATGACGTGTTCACCGTTCTGCTGGCGGGCATGGCGCCCCAGCAGAGCCAGGAGCAGCTGGCCGGCCTACTGAAGAAGGCCGAGGGACACCTGTTCGATATCGCCGGGCGCACCGTACAGACCACCCTGTCGATCGGCGTCGCCGGCCTCAGTGAGCAGACCAGCAAAGCCCAGGAAGTCATCGATCGTGCGCACCGCTGCGCCGATGAAATCGAAGCCAACGGCATCAAGATTTACAACCCGGCCGACGAGCTGGCCGCTGCGGCCAATCGTGGCAACCTGGTGGCCATGGTCCAGCAGGCGCTGGATAACAACAGCTTCCGCCTGCTGTTCCAACCGATCATCAGCCTGCGCGGCGACAGTGACGAGCACTACGAGGTGCTGCTGCGCCTGCTCAGTCCGCAGGGCGAAGAAGTGCCGGCGGCGGACTTCCTCGCCGCCGCCAAGGACGCCGGCCTGGCCGAGAAGATCGACCGTTGGGTGGTGCTCAACTCGGTCAAGCTGCTCTCCGAGCACCGCAGCAAGGGCCACAACACCCGCCTGTTCGTGCACCTGTCGGCCAACAGCTTGCAGGACCAGACCCTGCTGCCCTGGCTCAGCGTGGCGCTCAAGGCGGCGCGCCTGCCGTCGGACTCGCTGGTGTTCCAGATCAGCGAACCGGACGCGGTGGCCTACCTCAAGCAGGCCAAGGCCCTCACCCAGGGCTTGGCTGAGCTGCACTGCAAGGTCGCCCTCGGCCAGTTCGGCTGCGCCATCAATCCGTTCAATACGCTCAAGCACCTCCATGTGGACTTCGTGAAGGTCGACGGCTCCTTCTCCCAGGACCTGTCCAGCGCGGAGAACCAGGAGGCGCTGAAGACGCTGCTGGCCAGCCTGCACGCCCAGGCCAAGCTGACCATCGTACCCTGCGTGGAGAGCGCCACCGTACTGGCGACCCTCTGGCAGGCCGGGGTCAACTACATCCAGGGCCATTACCTGCAGGGCCCGAGCCAGTCGATGGATTACGACTTCTCCGCCGGCGACGAATAATCCCGCCCCACAAAAAAGCCCCGCGATCGCGGGGCTTTTTCATTGCAGTTCGATCAGTCCTGGCCGTCGCGATCACGGAAGCCGAGCAGATAGAGGATGCCATCCAGGCCCAGGGTGGAAATCGCCTGCTTGGCCGACTGCTTGACCAGCGGCTTGGCGCGGAAGGCCACGCCGAGACCGGCCAGGCCGAGCATCGGCAGGTCGTTGGCGCCATCGCCCACGGCGATGGTCTGCTCCAGGCGCAGGCCTTCCTTCTCGGCCAGCTCGCGCAACAGATCGGCCTTGCGCTGGGCATCGACGATAGGCTCGATCGCCACGCCGGTGACCTTGCCATCGACTATCTGCAGCTCGTTGGCAAACACATAGTCGATGCCCAGCTTGGCCTGCAGCTGCCTGGCGAAATAGGTGAAGCCGCCTGAGAGAATGGCGGTCTTGTAGCCCAGGCGCTTGAGCTCGGCGAACAGCACTTCGGCGCCCTCGGTCAGGCGCAGCGAGGCGCCGATCTCGGCCAGTACGGTTTCCGGCAGCCCCTGCAGTAGCGCCATGCGCTCCTTGAAGCTGGCGCGGAAATCCAGCTCGCCACGCATGGCACGCTCGGTAATCTCGGACACCTTGTCGCCGACGCCATGCGCCTTGGCCAGCTCGTCGATGACTTCCGCCTCAATCAGCGTGGAATCCATGTCGAACACCGCCAGGCGGCGATTGCGGCGGAACACCGAGTCGCGCTGGAAGGCGATGTCGACATCGAGTTCCTGGGCCACGCTAAGGAACTCGGCGCGCAGCGCGTCGACATCGGCCGGCTCGCCGCGCACGGAGAACTCGATGCAGCCCTTGCCCTGATCCGCCGGCATGTCCAGCGGCATGCGCCCGGACAGGCGATCGATATGGTCGATGTTCAAGCCGTACTTGGCGGTGATCGAACTGACCCGCTGCAGCTGCTCGGCGGTGACCTTGCGGGTCAGCAGCGTGACCATGTAGCGGGTCTTGCCCTGGCCGCCGACCCACTGCTGGTAGTCCGCCTCGGAGACGGGGGTGAAGCGCACCTGCTGGTCCAGTTCGTAGCCGGTGAACAGCACGTCCTTGAGCACCGAGGAGGCCTGCTCGGTATCCGGGATCTCGACCAGGATGCCGAACGACAGGGTGTCGTGGATCACCGCCTGGCCGATATCGAGGATGTTCACCCCGCCCTGCGCCAGCACGCCGGTGATGGCCGCGGTCAGGCCCGGGCGATCTTCCCCGGTGATGTTGATCAGGACGATTTCGCGCAAGGCGCACACTCCAGCTTGCAAATGGGTCAGCGAAAAGGCGCACATTCTAACCCGTTTCGCCCGGCCCATGGCACGGGCGGCGCTTTGCCCGCCTGGGGGTGGTGGTTATACTGCGCGGCAATTCCAGTCGATAAGAGCCGCGCTCTGTGAACCGGCCCGTTCAGGTCAAGCCCGACAATTTCTTCCTGCTGCTGTTCAATGCCCTGCGCCAGCGCCGCGTGCCGCTCGCCCTGCGCATTGCCAGCCACAGTCTGCTGCTGGTCGCCCTGGCGCTGGTGATCTACGCCTGGGTGATGGGCATGCAGTTCAAGCAGGCCATGCAGCAGCAGGCCGACGCCCTCGGCCAGAGCCTGACCGTGCAGACCGCCGCCTCGGCCACCGAGCTGCTGGTGTCCAACGACATCCTCAGCCTCAACGTGCTGCTCAGCAACCTGGCGAAGAACCCGCTGGTGGCCCATGCCGCCATCTACAGCGTGGACAACCGCATCCTCGCCGAGGCCGGATCGCGCCCGACCCAGAGCATCCTCGGCGAAGCCGACGGACTGTACTCCACTCCGATCACCTTCCAGGAAGTGATCGCCGGCCAGTTGCGCATCAGCCTGGACATGCAGCAGTTCCAGCAACCGATGACCATCAGTCTGCAGAGCATGGGCCTGCTCAGCCTGATCCTGCTGGCCCTGGCCATGTCCCTGAGCCTACGCCTCGGCCGGCATATCTCCACGCCGCTGATGCAGTTGCGCGTGTGGCTGCGCGATCCGGACGACCCCGCTCCCGGCGCCGGCCGCCAGGACGAGATCGGCGACCTCGCCCGCCAGCTACAGGCTCGCCTGGTACCGGAGAAGCCGGAACCCGAGCCACAGCTCGAAGAGCATGATGAGTACGCCGACCTCGATCTGCATGACGAGCAGGACTTCCACGAGGACGAGCCGCGCGAACCGGGCTTCGACGTATCGAACCTGCGCGCCGACAGCGACGACTACCAGGACGAATTCGCCGCACCGGCGCCACGCCCTGCGCCGACCGTACGCCACGACGAAGACGATCCTTTCGCCGACCTGCGCGATCTGCATCAGGATGTCCAGGAGCCAGAGCCTGAGCCGCTGCCGCCACCGGTCACTGCGTTCGAGCCGCAAGAGCAGATCTGCAGCGCCGTGCTGGCCATCCAGCTGGGCGCCCAGGAGCAGCTGCGTCATCTGCCGCGCGCGCGCCTGATGGAACTGCTGCAGCGCTACCGCGACTGCCTGGAACAGGCCGCCGCGCTGTATCAGGGCAAGCTGTTCACCCTCAACGACGGCAGCAGCCTGCTGCTGTTCGACAGCGCGCAGAGCGGCGAGGACTACCTGACCCACGCCCTGTGCTGCGGCGAGCTGCTGCGCGCCCTAGGCCACGCCCTGCAGATCGAGGTGGCCGACAGCGGCATCACCCTGCAACTGCAGCTGGGCCTGACCCGTAGCGACGAGGAAATCAGCCCGAGCCAGGCCGAGGTGCTACTCAGCGAGGCGGCCCAGGATGCCCTGGCCCTGGCCCAGCACAGCCGCAACCTGCTGCTGGTGCAGCGCAGCGTCGCTGATGACCCCTTGCTGCGCCAGCGCGCGCGCATCCGTGCCATCGCCAGCCCAGAGGGCGCCAGCTGCGTCGAACGCCTGCTCGAGCCCTACCCGTCGCTGCTGGAGCGACAACTGGCGCGCATGCACGAACACTCGTGACCACCCTGATCAGCCACCCGCTGCCGCTGCTGGCACTGGGTGTCGCCCTCGGCCCGCGCATCGTGCCGCCGCGCCTGCTGTTGGCGGGCCTGCTGTTCACCCTGCTGCCGGATACCGATGTGCTGGCCTTCAAGTTCGGCATCGCCTATGCCGACGCCTTCGGCCATCGGGGCTTCAGTCACTCGCTACTATTCGCCGGATTGACAGGAGTGCTTGGCGCCCTGTGCTGCCGCCTGCTCGACTGCGGACCGCTCAGGGCCTTCCTGTGGATCTTCCTGGCCACCGCCTCGCACAGCCTGCTGGATGCCGCTACCGACGGCGGCCTGGGCGTGGCCTGGCTGTGGCCCTGGAGCGAGCAGCGCTTCTTTCTGCCCTGGCGACCGATCGAGGTCTCGCCCTTCGTGCATGGCTTCTTCAGCCAGCGCGGGCTGGACGTGCTGATCTCGGAGGCACGCTGGGTCTGGCTGCCCTGCCTGGCCCTGGCCTGTACCGGTGCGGCCTTGCGCGCGCTGCTACGCCCGCGCCAGCAAGCGCTCTAGCCCACCGAGCAGACGCGCCAGCGCGCCCTGGTTGGCTCGCATCACCGCCAGCCCGGCCGCCGCTCGTTGCTGCGCCTGCGCCGGATCGGCGAACAGCATGCGCAGCGCCGCATGCAACTGGGCCGCATCCTCCACCTCCAACAGATCACCCGCACCACGCAGCTGAGCGGCGATCTCCAGGAAGTTGAACAGATGCGGGCCGCTGAGCAGCGGCTTGCCCAGCGCCGCCGGCTCCAGCAGATTGTGCCCGCCATTGGCGATCAGACTGCCACCGACCAGCGCCAGATCGGCCAGGGCATAGAGGAACAATAGCTCGCCCAGGGTATCGCCGAGCAGCACCTGAACCTCGGCGCCCGGCGCCTCTGCCGTGGAGCGGCGTACCGTGGTGAAACCTTCGCGACGGCACAGCTCGAACACCTGGTCGAAGCGCTCGGGATGGCGCGGTACCAGGATCAGCAGCGCCTCGGGATGCTCGTCGAGCAACCGGCGATGAGCCTGCAGCATCACCTCGTCCTCGCCGGCATGGGTGCTGGCGGCGATCCACACCGGCCGCCTGGCCGCACCCCAGCGCTCACGCAGCGCGGCGGCGCGGCGCGGCAGTTCAGCATCGACGCTGAGATCGAACTTGATCGAGCCGGTCACCTCGACGCACGTCGGGCGAGCACCCAGCTGGCGAAAGCGTTCTGCCTCGACTTCGGTCTGCGCGGCGATCAGATCTAGCTCACCCAGCATCGGCGCGGTGAGCCTGACGAAACGTGCATAGCCGCGCGCCGAGCGCTCGGACAGGCGCGCATTGGCCAGCGCCACCGGAATGCCACGCCGATGGCAGGCGTGGATATGGTTGGGCCACAGCTCAGTCTCCATGATTACCGCCAGCTTCGGTTGCAGGCGATCGAGGAAGCGCGCGCAGGCCCAGTGCAGGTCATACGGCAGGTAGCAATGCTGGATGCGTTCGCCGAACAGCGCCTGGATGCGCTCGGAGCCGGTCGGGGTCATGCAGGTGACGGTGATCGGTAACTCGGGGTGACGCGCCAGCAACTCACGGATCAGCGGCGCGGCGGCGATGCTCTCGCCCAGCGACACGGCGTGGATCCAGATACCGCCGGCCCTGAAGGCCGGTAGGCCGACGGCGAAACGCTCACCGATGCGCGCGCCGTAGGCCGGCGCGCGCCAGGCACGCCATAGCAGGCGCAGGAAGATGAACGGCAGGGCCAGGTGCAGGATCAGGGTGTAGAGGGTTCTATTCATGGGCGCGCAGCTTAGCAAAGGGGCGTGCCACAATGCGCCCCGTCCCAAGGAGAAGCCCATGAGCGGTTATCTGTACCTGGCCATCGCCATCGTCGCCGAAGTCATCGCCACCACCGCGCTCAAGGCCGTGGAGGGCTTCAGCAAACCGCTGCCGCTGATCCTGGTGGTGGTCGGCTATGGCATCGCCTTCTGGATGCTCAGCTTGGTGATGAAGAGCATCCCGGTGGGCGTCACCTACGCCATCTGGTCGGGTTTGGGCATCGTGCTGATCAGTATCGCCGGCCTGTTGATCTACGGCCAGAAGCTCGACTTGGCCGCCCTGGCCGGCATCGGCCTGATCATCGCCGGGGTATTGGTGATCCAGCTGTTCTCCGGCAGCACCGGGCACTGACGGACGCGGGTTATACTGCGCGCCTGTTCCACAGCGAGCCCCGGCATGTCCCAATCCCTCAGCACCGATATCCTGATCGTCGGCGGCGGTATCGCCGGCCTCTGGCTCAATGCCCGCCTGCGCCAGCTCGGCTACTCCACCGTTCTGGTGGAAAGCGCCAGTCTCGGCGGCGGACAGAGTCTGAAGTCCCAGGGCATCATCCATGGCGGCGCCAAGTACGCCCTGCACGGCGCGCTGACCGGCGCCTCGGAAGCCATCGCCGACATGCCGCGACGCTGGCGCGAGGCCGTGGCCGGCAATGGCGAGCTGGACCTCTCCGGCGTGCGCCTGCTGTCCGAGGCCCACTACCTGTGGTCGCCGGGCACCCTGGCCGGCAACCTGACCAGCTTCTTCGCCAGCAAGGCGGTACGCGGCAGGGTCGACCAGGTCAAGGGCGACCAGCTGCCGCCAGCGCTGCAACACCCAAAGTTCAAGGGCAAAGTCTACCGCCTGGCCGAGCTGGTGCTCGACGTGTCCAGCCTGATCACCCGCCTGGCCGAACTGGCTGGCGACAGCCTGCTGGCTGCTCGCGAAATCGCACCGCTGCGTGAGGGCGGGGATGTGATCGGTCTGCAGATCGACGGTCGCGAGATCCGCGCCCAGCGCATCGTGCTCAGTGCCGGCGCCGGCAATGCCGAGTTGCTCGCCAGCCTTGGCCTGGAGCAACCCAGGCAGCAGCTGCGTCCGCTGCACATGGTGCTGGTCAAGGGCCCGAGCCTGAAGCCGCTGTATGCCCACTGCCTGGGCGGCGGGCCGAAGCCGCGCATCACCGTGACCAGCCACCCGGCCGCCGACGGCCAGTGGGTCTGGTACCTGGGCGGCGACATCGCCGAGGCCGATGGCGTGGCCCGCGACGAGGCGGCCCAGATTCGCGCCGCACAGAAGGAACTGGGCGATCTGCTGCCCTGGGTCGACCTGTCCAGCGCCCGCTGGGCCACCCTGCGCGTCGACCGCGCCGAACCGGCGCAGTCCGGGCTGGTACGCCCGGACAACGCCTTCCTCGCCGACCAGGGCCGCCTGCTGGTGGGCTGGCCGACCAAGCTGGCGCTGTCGCCGGACTTCGCCGACCGGGTCATCGCGGCGCTGCAGCGCGACGGTATACAGCCCTTGGCCGGCGAGCCCCTGCCCGCACTGCCACGCCCGCCGCTGGCCAGGCCGGTGTGGGAGGAGCTGCTGCCATGAGCCTGCACGACCTGCACCGCCCGCTGGGCGACAGCGGCCTGATCGTCTCGCCGCTGGGTCTGGGCACGGTCAAGCTGGGCCGCGACCAGGGCGTGAAGTACCCCAACGGCTTCACCATCCCCGATGACGCCGCCGCCCGCGCCCTGCTCGACCAGGCGCGAGGCCTGGGCATCAACCTGATCGACACGGCACCGGCCTACGGTGTCAGCGAGGAGCGCCTCGGCCCGCTGCTGCGCGGCCAGCGTGAGGACTGGGTGATCGTCAGCAAGGTCGGCGAGGAATTCATCGGCGGCCAGTCCAGCTTCGACTTCTCACCGCGCCATGCGCGCTATTCCCTGGAGCGCAGCCTGCAGCGCCTGGAGACCGACCGCATCGACCTGCTGCTGGTCCATTCGGATGGCAACGACGTCGCCATCCTGCGCGAAAGCGGCCTGTACGAGACCCTGGCCGAGCTCAAGCGCGAGGGCAAGATTCGAGCCTTCGGCCTGTCCGGCAAGACCGTGGAAGGGGGCCTGCTGGCCCTGCAGCGGGGCGACTGCGCCATGGTCACCTACAACCTGGCCGAGCAGGGCGAACGCGCCGTGCTCGACCATGCCGCCGCCTATCACAAGGGCATCCTGGTCAAGAAAGCCCTGGCCAGCGGGCATGCGGTACTCGCCGGGGCAGACCCGGTGCGCGCCAGCTTCGAGCTGGTGTTCGGCCACCCCGGCGTCACCGCCGCCATCGTCGGCACCATCAACCCGCAACATCTGGCGGCAAACGCGGCCACCGCCGCCGCGGTGATCCGCGGCTAAACTGCAGGGCTCCGGGCGCGGTCTGAACCGACATACGCCCATCCATCCGCCGCAGCCCCACGGCTGCCGCCTGAGGAGCCGATATGTCGAGACTGCTGGCCCGCAAAGCCCCCGGTCATTTCAAGACGCTGCCGCTGCATGTCGAAGCCAGCGCGGACGCGCTCAGCTACCGCGGCCTCGGCCTGCCGCTGAACTTCGCCCAGATGCTCGAGCGGCGCCGCCCGGTGCAGGTCGCGGACAGCCAGCGCTTCGCCCTGGAGCTGGCCAATCTGGGCGTCTCGGTGCGCCTGACCCTGGCCTGGCAGGGCCGCGACTACTGGCTGCTGGTACGCCAGCAGCGCCCGGATCGCGGCGACGTGGTGCTCAAGCTGATCTCCGGCTATGTACCGGCCCATGAGCTGAACCTGCCGCTGCTCACCGCCATCCAGGAAGTCGCCGAGGAATGCCTGCTCGAAAACGACAGCACCTGGCTGGCTGGCCGCTACGCCGACACCTGGCTGCCGACGCCCTACCAGGGCGCGCTGCGCTACCGCGAGAGCGACCACTTTCGCCTCAGCCCGCTGTCCGGCGCCGCACGCCCGGTGCAATGCGGCAACCTGATGCTGATGGAGCGCCCACGCGCCTACGTGCACCTGCCCACCGCCTCGCTGCAACTGGTCTACGATCTGCGCCTGGAGCTACCGAAGGACTGCCGCCAGCCCAGCCTGTTCCATGTCGATGAGCGCATGGAGGGCGAGGAGCTGGTGGCGCGCCTGGAGCGCCGCCGCCCGGATATCTACCTGCTGCCGCTGCAGCACGGCAAACCCGGTGCCGAGCTGTTCATCCTGCGCAAGGGCACGCTGCTGCCGACCAGCACGCGCGGCATCCGGCTCTCGGAAAGCTTCGCCGCCCAGGACGGCTGGCTGGTGCGCGACGAGCGCATCCACTGGAAGGACTGGCAGGCGCGCCTGAGTCAGGCGGAGAAGGAACCCGGCCGCCTGGCCGGGTAAAGAGAATGCGGCCACCGAGGGTGGCCGCGACTGTCACTTGCTGCGGATCTTCTCGACGATGGCGGTGGTCGAGCTGTTCTCCACCAGCCCCAGCACCCGCACCTCGCCGCCATAGGCGCGCACTATATCGGCGCCGACTACCTGGTCGATGCCGTAGTCGCCGCCCTTCACCAGCACATCAGGCTGTACCGCGCGCAGCAAGTTCTCCGGAGTGTTTTCGCTGAAGCTCACCACCCAGTCCACCGCGCCGAGCCCGGCGAGCACAGCCATGCGTCGGTCCACCGAGTTGATCGGCCGACCGGGGCCCTTGAGGCGCGACACCGAGGCGTCGTCGTTTACCGCCAGCACCAGGCGATCGCCCTGGGCACGAGCCTGCTCCAGGTAGGTCACGTGACCGGCATGCAGAATGTCGAAGCAGCCGTTGGTGAAGACGATCTTCTCGCCATGGGCGCGGGCGTCTTCAATGGCCACCAGCAGCTGCTCCAGGCCCAGCACACCGCGTTCGGAGCCCTGCTCGCGCTGTACCGCGCGGCGCAGTTCAGGGGCGCTGATGGCGGCGGTGCCCAGCTTGCCGACCACGATACCCGCAGCCAGGTTGGCCAGAGCCACGGCCTGCGGCAGGTCCTCGCCGGCGGCGATGGAGGCAGCCAGGGTGGAGATCACCGTATCGCCGGCGCCGGTCACATCGAACACCTCGCGGGCGCGGGCCGGCAGGTGCAGCGGCGCGTGGTCCGGGCGCAGCAGGGTCATGCCATGCTCGCCGCGGGTCACCAGCAGCGCTCCCAGCTCCAGCTCGCGCATCAGCTTGGCGCCCTTGGCCACCAGCTCGGCCTCGTCGGTGCAGGGCCCGACGATGGTCTCGAACTCGTTGAGGTTGGGAGTGATCAGGCTGGCGCCGCGGTAGATGGAAAAATCCTTGCCCTTGGGGTCGGCCAGCACGGCGATGCCGCGGGCGCGAGCGAGCTGGATCAGCGCCTGGTGGTTCTGCAGCGCGCCCTTGCCGTAGTCGGACAGCACCAGCACCTTGACCCCGGAGAGCAGGCCGTCGACGTCCTTGGCCAGGGCAGCGGCATCGGTACGGAAGGGTTCTTCGAAGTCCATGCGCAGCAGTTGCTGGTGACGGCTCATGACGCGCAGCTTGACGATGGTCGGCTGGTCGTCGATGCGCTGGAAGTGCGCCCGTACGCCGGCGGCGTTGAGGCTATCGGTGAGGCTGTTGGCGGCCTCGTCCTCGCCGGTCACGCCCACCAGCAACGCGGGCGCGCCAAGGGCGGCGATGTTCAACGCGACGTTGGCGGCGCCGCCCGGACGATCCTCGATCTGCTCGACCTTGACCACCGGCACCGGCGCTTCCGGCGAGATGCGCGACGTACCGCCATGCCAGTAACGGTCGAGCATGACATCGCCCACCACCAGAACGGGGGCTTGATCGTAACGGGGCATGGACAGCTTCATGGACACTGAACTCTCGACAGGGCAGCAATAAAATCGCCGCGGATCATAGCATGCGAGGCCCGCCGGCCGGCCTCCGCTCGCCCGAACAGCGCCTGGCCGCAAGGGAATTACCGATGACAGGTGCCGTCCGCGCGCGGGACGGCGCTCTTACACGGACTCCTGCTCCAGCGGCTGCTCGCCGCCATCCTCGAACTGCTTGGCATGTAGGCGGGCGTAGTAGCCGTTCTGCGCCAACAGCTCGGCGTGGCTGCCACGCTCGACGATCTCGCCCTGGTCCATCACCAGGATCAGGTCGGCCTTCTCGATGGTGGTCAGACGATGGGCGATCACCAGCGTGGTACGCCCCTTCATTACCTGATCCAGGGCAGCCTGGATGTGGCGCTCGGACTCGGTATCCAGCGCCGAGGTGGCCTCGTCGAGAATCAGCAGCGGAGCGTTTTTCAACAGCGCGCGGGCGATGGCCAGGCGCTGACGCTGGCCACCCGAGAGCAGCACACCGTTCTCGCCGACCAGGGTATCGAAGCCCTGCGGCAGCTTGTCGATGAACTCGGACGCATAGGCCGCCTCGGCCGCCTGGCGCACCTGCTCGAACGGGGCCCCCGCGAGGTCGCCATAGGCGATGTTGTTGGTCACGCTGTCGTTGAACAGGGTGACATGCTGGGTGACCAGGGCGATATGCTGGCGCAGGTTGCGCAGGCGATAGTCCTCGACATCCAGGCCATCGATCAGGATCTGCCCCTGCTCATGGTGATAGAAGCGCGGGATCAGGCTGGCCAGGGTCGACTTGCCGCTGCCGGAGCGACCGACCAGGGCGATCATCTGGCCCGGCTCGGCGACGAAGGAGATATCGCGCAGCACCGGCTTTTCCGCTCCCGGATACTGGAAGCTCAGGTTGCGCACCTCCAGACGGCCGCTGACCCGCTCGCGTTCCTGAGTGCCGTGATCGACCTCGGGCTCCTCGTCGAGCTGCTCGAAGATGCTCTCGGCGCCGGCCACACCCTTTTGGATGGTGGAGCTGACTTCGGATAATTGGCGGATCGGTTTAGGTAGCAAACCTGCCAGCGTGATATAGGCCACCAGATCACCGGTAGAAGCATCTCCACGCAACAGCAAAACCAAGAACATCAGCACGGCCATGGCGCTGTAGATCACCAGTTGCAGGCTCGGGGTATACACCGCGCTGGTTTTGACCATCCGCAGCTGCTTGTCCTTGTTGGCCTCACTGGCTGCCCTGAAGCGCTCCTGCTCATAGCCTTCCCCGCCGAAACTGCGCACCACGCGGTAGCCATGAATGGTCTCGGAAGCCACATGGGTCACATCACCCATGGCTACCTGAATCTTCTTGCTCTGCTTGCGAAACTTCTTGCTGGCACTGCCCACCATCACACCGATCACCGGCAAGATGGCCAGCATGACCAGCGTGAGTCTCCAGTTCATCCATAGCAGGCTGGCGAACAGGAACAACACCGTCATCCCTTCACGCACGACCACCTTGATCGCATCGGTGGCGGCGCCCGTCACCATGGTCACGTTGTAGGTGATGCGGGAGATCAGATGGCCGGAGTTGTGGTTGTCGAAGTAACGATTGGGCAACGTGAGCAGATTGTTGAACAGGGCGATACGCAGGTCCTGCACCAGCCCCATGGAGACCTTGGCCAGGAAGTAGTTACCCAGATACGACCCTAGGCCCTGCCAAACCGCGATCAGCACTATCAACAACGGCACCGCCTGCAGCAGCTTGAGTTCGGCAAGCCAGGCGTAGTCCTTGAGGTAGGGAACCGTAGCGAAGAAACCGGCATCCGGGTTGCTCAAACCGTCAACGAAGAACTTGAGCATGTAGCCCAGCATGGGCTGGGTGGAGGCGAAGATCAGGAAACCCAGGATACTGATGGCGAACAGCCCCCAGTAGGGCACCACGTATTTCAGCAATCGCAGGTAAACCTTCAGGCTGGATTGCTGGGTAGAATTGGCCATGCGGAAAGGCACCATAGACTGGCTAGAGGAACGAGATGCGGATTGTAACAGCGCAGGAACTGGAAAGCTGGCTAGCCAGCGGCAAGGTGCTGGAGAAGGACGCCAAGGGGCCCAAGGTAGTGGCGCTGGAGAACGGCCTTTTGCTGAAAATCTTCCGCAGTCGGCGCCATCCGTTCCTGGCCAGACTGCGCCCCGATGCCAAACGCTTCGCGGAGCGCGCCTCGCGCCTGCAACAGATGGGCATCCAGACACCGCGAATTGAAGAACTGTTCTGGGTAGACAAGGTGCGAGCCGTGAGCGCCTGCCTGTATGCTCCGCTGGCGGGCACACCCCTGGATGGTCAATTCCGCGAGTCCCGCGAGACTTTCATGGCCCTGCTGCCTGAGCTGGCCGCCTACATCCTCAAGCTGCACCAGCTCGGCATCTATTTCCGCTCGCTGCATCTCGGTAACGTCCTGCGCACACCGGATGGCGGCTATGGCCTGATCGACTTCCTGGACATTCGCTTCAAGCGCGCCCCACTGGGACGCCTATTGGTGCGCCGCAATTTCCGCCACCTGCAGAGCTATCTGCAGCGCCGCAAGGTGCAAGGCTTCCCCTGGGAAGAGCTGCTGGCCGCCTACGAGGAGCAGAGCAAGGCATCCAGCTGATCCAGCTCCAGCTTAGGTATCACGCTGGAAGGTAGCCGGCTATTCGGCGACAGGTTATAGACCTGGAAATTCGGGTTGACGACTCGCTCCGCCATCAGCTCGAAGCACGGCAGGATGTAATCCTCATAGTCGCCGTCCAGACGGCTTCTCACCGCCTCACCGCCCTGCTCGTAGAAGCGTCCGAGGCTCGAGTCGAGGTCCATTCCAACGACGAACACCCGGCTGAAGCCAAGGTGATAGGCCAACTGGATACCGGCGTATGGGATGGTACGGCTACTGAAGTAGCCCTTCTCCAGGTTACGGCTGAAGCCGATCCTGTTCGGCTTCTGACGGAACCATGAAAAGCCGCATTCGAGATCCGGGTCCTGGCGCGCGAGGCGCGCAAACTGGCGGTCGCTCAGCGCCTTGCCGTCAACGGGAGGGCGATTGACTCGCTCGAATCGATAGACCGAGCGTCCGCTCAGCGCCTGGGGCTCATAGCCCAGCAGGCTGTCGATGACCCGAGGGCCAAGCGCCAGGTTCTGCGCCTGCTCGATGGCGCGCAGGAGCAACGGCAAGCGGTTGCGCACGAAACTGCTGTCGTCGCACAAATAGAAGAACGGGGCGATGCCCGCTTCGCTCAAGGCGCAGATGGAGCCGTTCAGAGCCAGCATCGGCAAATGCGCGTAGCGCTGCAGCGGGAATGCCTTTGCCGAAGGCCCCGAGGCGATGATGAACAAATCCCCGCGGCAGGTGCCGCGCAACTCGGCAAACGACTTGGCGGCGATCAAGGCCTCGACTGAGGTCATATCTTCTTAACTCCTTCCATGGCAGTGCGAACTCGCGAGCCCGCTTACATCACAACCCGGCTTCTTTCCTTTTGACCGCCAATACCAGACTAAGAGCGATTGGCAGCCAGGTAATCAGCCAATCCGCGTTGGGCTTTAGCCACAGGCCGATGCCATCAGTCAGCAGAGCCACGCTGGAGAACAGCCATAGGGCCAACAATGCCCGCCCAATAGGCTGCTCGCGGCTCTGCCAGCCGCGCCAAGCCACACAGGCCCAGAGCGCAACGAACAGCAGCAACCCTGGCAAACCGAGTCGGATCGCGAGATCGAGATAGAGGTTATGCGGGTGCTTGTAGAAATCACCGGTAGCAGGCACCGCGATCTCATAGGGATTGAAACCCAGTCCCAGCCACAGATTCTGCTCGAGCAGGTGCAGCCCCCCCATAAACAGGACCGGTCGATAGGACAGTCCTCGCTGCAGGAACAGCTCTGGCACGCATAGCCACAGCAGGATCACCGACAACACCAGCGAAAGGACCAGCAGAACACTGCCACGCGTCGGGCGCACAGCGAGAAGCACGGCGATCATGGCCAACCAGACTCCGCGCGTCTGGCTAAGCCCCAGAAACATCAGATAACCAGCAGCGGCAGTCAGCAACAAGGGCCAGAGCCATGGGCGGACTTCTGCGCCACGGAGCAGAAACACCCCCAGTACCGCCAACGCACCTACGGCGTGCGCCGCCATGATCGCGGTATCCCAGAGACCGATGGCGATCAGCCGTTGATCCGGCGCATGCGGCCCGGAGAGATAAAAGTACAGCACCGACAGCGCCGCCAGAATGCCACCGAGCAGTGTGACGAAGCGCAGCTGGCTTTCCAGGGTGTATCGCTTGTCCAGTGCAGCCAGCATTATGCCAAGCAAAGAAAGCCCCACGTAGAAGGGCATTTTTGCCGCACTGACTGGCTCCGCTCCGCCCTTGATCAGCAATACCAGCAGCGTCCACAAAGCGAGCGCGACAAACAGCAAAAGCTCCGGCTGCCACAACAAGGCACGAAAATCGCTGCGCAATAGCGCCAGCAATGCCGGCAACCAGAGCAGAGCGATCAATAACTGGTGATAGAGCTTGCTCGACGGCAGGAACCACGCCCCGGCCAGCAGCACCAGCAGGCCGAGCGACGCCCATCGGGAAAAAGGCAGGTTCCGCAGTATCTCTAACGACATGTCAGCGCGCCTGTAGCAGCATTCTCTGCGCAACCCGCTGCAACTGCTCGTGATCGGCATTCAGCCAACCGCCCTTCACACAGTATTCGCCCGCCATGTAGCGCAGGAAGTTCTCGCGCACCAAGGGATCCAAAGACCAATGTGGGAAGGCACAGGCTCGCTCGAGCAGTTCGGCTGCCGAGTCCGCATGCGCCACCAGCCCCGGAATATTGAAGAAGGCCTGGCCGAGGGTCAGCACCGGTTTGTTCAGCAACACGCTCTCCAGCCCGACGGTGGAGTTCAGGGTAATCACGAACTGGCTGGACTGAATCAGCTCCTGAGTGCTGTTGCCATTGGCGAACAGCAGGCTCGCATGGGTGCGGGCATGCAGATCGGGGTAGGCCTCGCGGCTGGACGGATGCTCCTTGAACACCACCGTCAGTCCTGTCTCGCGGGCCAGCTGCTCGCCGAGGGCGAACAGCTGACGCATGCTCTCCACCCAGGGTGAGAATAGCCGGACCTGGGTGTCACGATCGTCCTGGAACGGAATGAAGACGAAGCGCTCCGGCAGCTCGATCGGAGTCAGACCGGTGTTGCGCGGCTTGCGCGGCACCAGGGTGAGCTGCGCCTCGACCGCGCCCTCGGGGGCTCGGTAGTTGCGATAGAACTCGGCGTCACGCGGCACAGAATTGCGATAGTTCACCCCCTTGCAATCCAGGGTGGTGGTATCGGGTAGCAGGCCGTTCTCGAAGAAAAAGGTGCCACAGCCTTCCGGCAGCAATGCCAGCAACAGCTGGCAATAGCGATGCGAGCCGTTCCACATGACCACGTTGGTGGGGCGATCGCGCCTGAGCAGAGCCTCGGCACGCAGAGCCATGAAGGCCAGTTCGAGACGCAGCAGCAGGCGATAGAGCACGCCCTGATACTTGCGCTTGACCCGCCGCTCCTGACATTTCTCTTCGACCAGATGAGTCCAGTCGATGCGCCGAGCGACCTGTCCCCACTGCCATGGCCGGGGCCAGGGCATGTTCCGCGGCGCTACAACCTTGCCTTGAAGCTCGGTCTCGTCGAGCAGGCGCTGGAAATAGATGCGCTGGTGCTTGGCCAGGGAGAAGAATAAGAACTGGGTCATTGTCATATCCACGACAGGAAATCCGGGCCGGTCATCCGCCGGCGGCAATAAAGCACGGTAAAAATTCAGACAGTGGCGAGCAGAGCGCGTGACTCCACCTGTACCGGCAGCCCCTCCCTGCGCAGCAGTTGCTCGAGTATCTGCAAATTGATTTCGAGCCCGCTGCTGCCATGCGCCAAGTGAAAATGGCCAAAATCCCTGGACTGGACCACCGCTGACGCATAGTCCTTTTCCAGCGCGTCCAAACGCCTACTCAGCTCATCCACACCCCTGAGCACGTCACCGAAGAAGGTGCGCTGACCGAAGATATCGGCATCCTCGCTCAGATTGACCGAGATCACCGGCCGAGCCGCCAGCCCCGCCTCGATCACCGCATTGGACATGATATTGATGACCACCGAGGCCTGTTCAAGCGCCTGTGCCAGACTGGATTCGCGGGGCAGCACGCTGACGTTGTCGAGTACACCGGCCGCCTCCTGCCAGAACGGCACCTGGCTGCGCGGATGGGCCTTGATCAGAATCTGGTAGTCGGGATTGCGCGCCGCCCAGTCGCGCAACAGGGCATAGGTGCGCTGGTAGCCGGCTTCCTTCTCCTTGTCCGGACCGACGCCCAGCACCAGCATCACCCGCCGCGCAGGGTCGGCCGGCGGCAGATCGAAGGCTTTGTCGATCATGTGCGAGCCGGCCAGCACCGCCGTCGAGGTGCCGAAACGCAACTCGCGCGCCTGCAAGGCATCCAGCGAGCTCTGGCCGAACAGGAAGTAATAGTCGTAGTCGTTCATGCCCAGGCGCCGCGAGCCTTCACCGGTGGTGGCATGGGCCAGGTGCACGAGCACGCTCTGCCTGGCGTTCAGGGCCAGACGCAGGAAGGGGGAGTACAGGCTGCCGTTGCGATCGTTGAGCAACACCCGTGGCTGATAGTGCTCCACCAGCCACTGGGCATGGGCGGCGATACCGAAGTAGCGGGTCGGCACACGGAATGGCGGGCGGCTGAGCTGGCGTTCGCGCAGGAGAACCCTGGGCTCCCGCAGCGCGGTCTCGATCAGGCGATGGCCGCGTGCGCGCAGCGCCTCGATCAGCAGTTTCTTGCGCTGCAGCTTGATCACCTTGGGCGACGACTGCAGCAGCAGGAAATCGCAGGGTTCGACGGGCCCCGCCTCGGCTAGCCGCGAGTTCGCGCGCACGCCGAACCACCAGTCGCTCAGCGCCTCGCGGGCGAAGCGCAGGGCGCTGCCAGCCAGGCCATGTCGCTCGCGCAGCAGTAGCCAGCGATAGCGATCCAGGGCTCTGGCCTTGGCGGCCCAGGGGTTGGCGACGGCATCCTGCGTCATGGCGTCCTCAGTTCAGCTCGACAAGCAGCGGCAATGCCCAGAAGCGCTGGCGCACCGCCTGGTCGGAGAAGCGCTGCTGCAGGCGCACCAGCATTTCCTGGCGCAGGGCCTGCAGATCCTGGACCTGGGGCTGGCGCACCAGTGTCTCCGCAAGAGCAGCGGCGTTCCCAAGCGGGAACAGACCACCCACGCCTTCGATGACTTCGCGACCACCGCCACAGTCGGTGCCGATCACCGGCACCCCGGCGGCCATGGCTTCCAGCAGGACCATGCCGAACGGCTCGTGGTCCGAACTCAGGGCGAAGACATCAAAGGCCGGGAAATAGCGACGCCCATTGGCCACCTGGCCGAGGAAGCGCACGGAATCGGCAACGCCCAGTTCCGCGGCGAGCGCCTTCAGCGATGCCTCCAGCCGGCCGCTGCCCATGATCGCTAGCAGGCTGCCGCGCGGCAGCCGCGGCAGCGCCTGGGCGAAGCCGCGGATCAGCGTGGCCTGGTCCTTGTCCGGGTGCAGGCGCCCTACGTTGCCGACGACCCAGGCATCCAGCGGCAGGCCGAGATGCTCGCGTGCCGCCTCGCGGGGCACCAACTCGGCGCGGGCGGCGTCAACGTCGATGCGGTTGTACAGCGTCTCGACGCGCTCGGCCGGCCAGTTGCCAAGATGCGTGCGCATCTGGTCACACACCGCGTTGGACACCCCGAGCAGGAGCAGGCGCCGGCGGAAGCGATTGACGAACAGCCGCCGGCTAAGTCGGCCATAGACTCCAAAGGCGTGATGCACGCCGATCACCGGCAATGCGGTGGCCAGCAGCGCCACGTAGATCGGCTTGAAGCGATGAGCGATGCACAGCTTGAAGTCGCGCGAGGCCGCGATGCGCCGCAATTCGCGAATGGCCGCGAGCTTGAGGCCGCGCACCTGGCGGCTGGAGAAATCGAGGAAGATCACTTCGTCGGAGGCAGAGCCCTGCTCCACCTCGCGACTGGGTGCACCGGTCAGGTAGACGGTGCAGACCTTGTACGACGTACCGGCAAACAGCGCAGCGTACTGCCGCGCGCAATCGAGGAAGGGGCCGTCATAACCATGGCAGAACTGCAGAACCCACTGCTCTGGCTGGCTGCGCGTCGGCAGGGCGTCGTTGAGCGCCGCCTCGGACTGCTCATTTACCACAGTAAACTCCGCAGCCTCGGCGCCCCTCGCCTAACCCTGCGCTAGCTCGTTCAGCCAGACGACGGCCAGCCCCCTCAAATATTGTCATACCAGTCCTTGCCATCCTTGACCACGAGGATGTCCTGCATGATCAGGTACTGCAGATCGGAGCCGTAGAACATGTTTAGCGCGTCCGTCGGCGAGCAGATCATCGGCTCGCCGCGGCGGTTGAGCGAAGTGTTCAGCGACACGCCGTTGCCGGTGAGCTTCTCCAGTTCCAGCATAAGGTCGTACCAGCGCGGGTTGTACTGGCGTTCCAGCACCTGGGCGCGCGAGGTACCGTCCTCGTGCACCACTTCGCCGACGCGGTTCTTCCACTCCTCGTTGACCTCGAAGGTGAAGGTCATGAACGGGCTCGGGTGGTCGACCTTGAGCATCTGCGCCGCCACGGTGTCGAGCATCGACGGGCAGAAGGGCCTCCAGCGCTCGCGGAACTTGATCTGCTCGTTGATGCGGTCGGCCACGCCCGGCACGCTCGGACAGCCGATGATCGAGCGGCCGCCGAGGGCGCGCGGACCGAACTCCATGCGGCCCTGGAACCAGGCCACCGGGTTGGCGTCGACCATGATCTTGGCGATACGCTGCTCGACGTTGTCGATCTGCTTGAACACCGGCTTGTTCGGGTGGCGGGCGCAGGCGGCGATCACGTCCTCGTTGGAGTAGGACGGGCCGAGGTAGACATGCTCCATCTTCTCCACCGGCACGCCGCGCTGGTGCGAGACGTAGGCGGCGGCGCCCACCGAGGTACCGGCGTCGCCGGAAGCGGGCTGCACGAACAGCTCCTTCACGTCGTCGCGGGCGATGATCTTCTGGTTCAGCTTGACGTTCAGCGCGCAGCCGCCGGCGAAGGCGATCTTGCCGGTTTCCTTGAGGATGTCGCCGAGGTAGTACTCCATCATCTCCAGCGCCAACTTCTCGAACAGCGCTTGCATGCTGGCGGCGTAGTGGATGTACGGATCGTCGGCGATGTCGCCCTGGCGCTTCGGCCCCAGCCACTCGATCAGCTTGGGCGAGAAGTAGTAGCCCTTGCCGTTTTCCTTGTAGCGACGAAAGCCGATGACGTTGGCATAGTCGGTGTTGATGGTCAGCTCGCCGTTCTCGAACTTGGCCAGGCGCGAGAAGTCGTACTTGGCCGCGTCGCCGTAGGGCGCCATGCCCATGACCTTGAACTCGCCGTCGAGCATCTCGAAGCCGAGGAACTCGGTGATCGCGCCGTACAGGCCGCCGAGCGAATCCGGATCGTAAAACTCCTTGATCTTGTGGATCTTGCCGTTCTCGCCGTAGCCGAAGAAGGTGGTGGCGTACTCGCCCTTGCCATCGATGCCGAGGATCGCGGTCTTCTCCTTGAAGCCCGAGCAGTGGTAGGCGCTGGCGGCGTGGGCCAGGTGATGCTCGACCGGCTCGATCTTGATCTTCTTCAGGTCGAAGCCCAGCTGCTCCAGGCACCACTGGATCTTCTTGTGGTAACGCTTGTAGCGACGGTTGCCCATCAGGATCGCGTCGAGCGAGCGATCCGGCGCGTACCAGTAGCGCTTGGCGTAGTGCCAGCGGGCCTTGCCGAACAGGCTGATGGGGGCGAAGGGAATGGCCACCACGTCAACGTCGGAGGGCTTGATCCCGGCCTGTTCCAGGCAGAACTTGGCGGACTCGTAGGGCATGCGGTTCTTCGCATGCTTGTCGCGCACGAAGCGCTCTTCCTCGACCGCCGCGATCAACTTGCCGTCGATGTACAGGGCGGCGGACGGGTCATGGCTGAGTGCGCCGGACAGGCCGAGAATGGTCAATGCCACGGGAAAGCCTCTTGCAGCTGCGGGCGGACGGGCCGCCACGGAAGGGTGGAAGGCGAGCACGCGCTCGCCCAAACAAAGCCGGGGATTATAGCCGCTGCACCCGGCCTAGGGTATTCCGCCGGGAAGCTGACCATGCGGTCCGCTAGCCGAGGCCTCTACAGCCGCGGCAGGCGCTGGTCGAGCAGGCGATGCAGGGCCGAATCCTGCGGCCAGTTGCGCAGGAAACGCGCCCGGTCGCGGGCATAGGCACGGGCGAAGCCGGCCTGCCCCTGGTGCTGCTGCATAGCATCCAGATCGATCAGGCTCCAGCACCCGTCGTCCCAGAACAGGTTGGTACCCTTGAGATCGCCATGGCTGATGCGCTCGCGCAGCAAGGCAGCGAACAGCCGGTCCAGGGCCTGCAGCTCAGCCTCCGGCGGCGAGCTGTCGACATAGGGTGTGAAGCGCGCGAGCAGGTCTTCGCCGGCGCAGTGCGCGGTCACCAGATAGGCCTGGGCGCGCAGCCAGCACCAGCGCCGCTCGAGCACCGCCAGCGGGCGCGGCGTAGCGATACCGAGCAGTTCCAGGCGATTGCCCTCGACCCAGCTGTGCCAGGCGCGGCTGGGCCGCCAGAAGCGCTTGAGCCAGTGCCGCCAGCCTTTGATGTTGTAGCGTTTGATCACCAGCGGCCCGCTCTCGGCCTGAACCAGCGCCACCGTGGCGCTGCCGCCGTTCTTCAGCGCCTGGCCCCGGGCGATGGCCGCATCCGGATCGGCCAACAGGCCCTGCAACTGCTCAGCGCGCTCGCGACGCACCACGCGCAGACCGAAGGCGCCGATCTGCGCGGCGAACAGGCTGCAATCGCGGGCGATCTTCTTCAGGTAGTCGCGCAGGCGCCACTGGCGCACCTTGGCCACCTCATCGAGCAGCGCCTCCAGCGGCAGGGCGTGCTCGGCATTGACCAGCAGGTAGTGCACCAGCAGCTCTTCGGTGAAGGGCTCCAGCTCCGCCGGCAGCTGGGCGAAGAACACCCCGAGATTGGCCAGCACCCGCGTCCGCGACAGCGGCTGGCCGGCCGTTTCGGCCTGCACGCCGCCGCCATCGATCAGATACAGCTGCCCCTGCTGGCGCAGCAGGTTATCCAGATGCAGGTCCGACTGCCACAACCCCTTGGCATGCAGCTGGCCGATGGCGGCCAGCGCCTCGCCGAGCACCGCTTGCTGGGCGTCGGACAACAGCGGCTCGTTCTCTACCGCGCGCCAGGCGCCCCACAGGCTCTCGGCACCGTCCAGATAGTCGAACAACAGCCAACCGCCCTGCTCCGCCGCAAAGCCCTGCGTCAGCAGCAGCGGTGTGGTCAGGCCCTGCTCGGCGAGCAGGCGCGCGCCGGTCAGCTCACGTTGAAAGTGGCGTTCTGCCTTGGGCCCGACTAGCAACTTGGCCAGCACGGCGCGGCCTTGCCAACGGGCCAGGCCGACATAGCGCTGTCCCGGCAGAACACGCAGCAGACACTCGACCACCAGCGCGTCGCCGGCCAGCTGCAGCGTCAGCGGCAGGGCCGGCGCGCGGCCGACCGAAGCCAGCTCGGCGAGCCGCATCAGCGTGCTTCCTTGTGCCGGCGGCGCGCGCCGAGATGCTGGCTCCAGGGCTCGATATCCGCCCCAGCACCCAGGTAGGCGGCCAGCAGCTGGCGCACCTCGGCCTCGCTCCAGGCGCTGGCGCGACGCAGCAACGGCTCCAGATCCTTGATCCGGTCGCGACGTCCGAACAGCAGCGGCCGGGTCTTCTCCAGGTCGATCAGCTGTGCGGCGAAGCCGGCGCCCTGCTCGCGCAGGAAAATGTGCTTGGGATAGAAGCAGCCATGCACCTGTCCGGCAGCATGCAGGCGCCCGGCCAGCTCGCCACAGGCCTGCAGGATGGCGCCGCGCTGGGCCGCCGACAGCTGCGGCCAGCGCTGCAGCCACTGCTCGAGGTCCTGCCATCCATCCAGAGCGCGGGTCAGCAGGATAGCGCGGCGCTCGCCAGGCAGGCGGCGCTCGCCGAAGAAGGCGGCCTGCAGGGCCGGGATGCCCAGGCCGCCGTAGCGCTGGATATTGCGAAACTCGCGGGCGAAGGTGGGCTCGCCGAACGGCCGGGCCAGGGTGCGGGTCAGGTGATTGCTCTGGCGCTTGAGGTAGTAGGCTGCCTCGCCCAGGTCCAGGCGATAGACGCTGCTCCAGCCGCCACGCTCGGTGTTGGGTTCGTCCACTGCCTCCAGCTTGAGCGCCCACAACGCATCGAAACCGGCCAGTCCATGGCGCTCGAGGATCGCGCGATCCTCGGCGGCGATAAAGTCGCTCATTCCCTGCCCTCGAAGAATCTCACTATCTCTCTCACCCGTCGCTTGTCCCCGGCGCTCAGACGCTCGCGGCCGCGATACTGCAGGTAGAAACGCAGGCGCTGGCTGCGCGACAGCACCTGGCTGGCGACCTTGTCCAGGCAGGCCAGGTCCTTGACGATGCGGTAGCGCAGGAACGGCCCCCACCAGAAGGTGCCGGTCGGGCAATCGATGAAGAACAACTCGGCGCGATCGTTGACCAGCAGGTTGCGCCACTTCAGGTCGTTGTGGGCGAAGTGGTGGTCGTGCAACGCCCGGGTCGCCGTCGCCAGCTGTCGGCTGACGCCGTCCACCCACTGCGGGTCGCGCAGGCGCTCGTCGCGGCGCTTGGCCAGCAGCGCCATATCCTGCGTGTTTTCCAGCTCGCGGGTGATCAGCGCGCCGCGCAGGAAGGCCCCGCCCTTGCGCTCCAGGCCGTAGGCAACGATGGGCGCGGTGGGAATGCCCCACTTGGCGAAGTTCTTCAGGTTCTGCCACTCGGCCTTGACCCGCGGCCGCCCCAGGTAACGGCGCAGCCCCTTGCCGGCGCCCCAGTAGCGCTTGACGTAGTAACGCACGCCGTCGCGTTCGATCAGGATCACTTCCGACAGCGGATCGCGGGTCAGGCGCTTGCCCTCCAGGGCGAACACCTGCTCCAGGCTGCCCAGTTCGGCCGCCAGGGGTGCGGACAGTTCGGCATCCAGACGCCATTCGCTCATCCCTGGGCCCCCGGTGCGTATTTGCGGGCGTAGCGCGCCAGCAGACGGTCCGCCTTGCGTTCCAGCCAGGCCAGCAGCACCGCCTCCTCACGCACAATGTCGCGCAGCGGGCGCTGGAAGTAGGCCTTGAGGAAGCGCAGCTTGTCGCGGCGGGTCAGACCGATGTTCAAGGCGGAGAAATACAGGCCGGCCAGGTCCTTGTTGCGCCAGCGGGTCGGCGTGGCGCCGCGCACCTGGGCACGATGCAGGTCGATCAGCGACAGGCGGAAGTCGTCCGCGGTCACTGGCTTGTCGGTGTGCAGCAGGAAGTGGCAGATGTAGCAATCGCGGTGGTTGACCCCGGCGCGGTGCATGGTGCCGGTCATCTTCGCCACCTCGGCGATCAGCGCGCGCTTGAGGCGCGGCTCGGGCGGCTGCTGCACCCAGTTCAGGGTCAGCTGCTCCAGATCGGTGGTCGGCGCCAGTTCCTCGGTGACGATGAACGAATGCTGCGCCGCCGGGTTGCTGCCGCGCTCGCCGTAGGCCACGGCGGTCATGGTCGGCACGCCGGCCTCGGTCAGGCGCTGGATCGCCGACCACTCCTGGCCGGCGCCGAGCACCGGCAGCTTGGCGGTGAGCAGGTTCTTGACGATCTCGCCCCAGCCGATGCCGCGGTGGATCTTGACGAAGTAGCCGCGTCCGTCGACCTCGGTGCGCAGGGTGCGGCGCCCTTCCAACTCGCGGTAGACCTTGCCCTGCAAGGCCTCCACCGCCGCGAAGGCATCACGCCCGGCCCACAGCGACTGGAACGGTTCGGCGAGGATCAGCTTCATGCGCGCTCCGCCAGGATCACATCGGCCGCGCGCTGCGGCATGGAATACAGGTCGGCGCTGGCGGCGAAGGCCAGGCCGTTGGCACCCCACTTCGCCCGCGCTGCGTCATCACCGAGCATCTCGGCCAGCAGGCGGTTGAAGTTGTCCTGTTCGAAAGGCGCAGGCACCACACGGCCGGCATCGGCCTCGGCGATGTAGTGGGCATAGCCGCACACCTCGCTGACCAGCACCGGTAGGCCGGAGACCACGGCCTCCAGCAGCACAGTGCCGGTGTTCTCGTTGTAGGCCGGGTGGACCAGCAGGTCGGCGCCGAGCAGGAAGCGCGGGATATCGCTGCGCCCCTTGAGAATCTGCACCTGCTCGCTCAGACCCAGCGCCTTGACCTGCAGCAGGAAGGGCTTGGGATCGTCCTGACCGATGGCGATCAGCCGCGTACGCTGCTTCAGCCCACGCGGCAAGGCGGCCAGGGCTTTGAGGCTTCGATCCAGGCCCTTGGTCTTGAAGCCCGAACCGATCTGCACCAGCAGTATGTCGTCGTCCGCCAGTCCGAACTCGCGGCGAAACTCGGCGCGGATCTCGGCCGCATTGGCCGGCGCACGGCGATCGGCAGCGATGCCCGGCGGCAGCAGGTGGAAGCGCGCTTCCGGTGTGGCGTAGTGCTTGATAAACAGCGGCTGCTGCACCTCGGAGATCATCAGGATCTCGGTCTTCGACTCGGGGGCGAACACCGCCCGCTCGTAGTCGGCGAAGTGCTTGTAGCGCCCCCAGCGCTTGTAGATCGGCGCACGCAGGGTCTGCGCTTTGTCCTCAAAGCAACCGTCGGCGGCGTAGTACACGTCCAGGCCGGGCATCTTGTTGAAGCCCACCACCCGATCCACCGGCGCACGCGCCAGGTCGGCGGCCAGCCAGGCGCTGAATTTCTCGTTGCGATGGTGATTGAACAACGCCTTGATCGGCGCTACCCGCACATCGAAACCCGCGGGAATCTCACCTTCCCAGATCGGCGTATAGACGCGGATGGCGTGGCCACGCGCCTGGCACTCCAGGGCAATGCGCATGAAATCGCGCTGCAGGCCGCCGAACGGGAAGTATTTGTAGAGCACGAAGGCCAGTTGCATCAGACGGCCTCCTGCTGCGCCAGCAGCATGGCGTTCAGCGCATCGCCCACGCGCTGGGCGTCGAGGCCGTCGAAGCATGGCTTGCGTCGGTCGCCCAGGCCCGCATCCGGGCCGGTGGCGCACAGGTGCACCTGGCCGCGACCATAGGCGCCGACCTTGCCCGGCAGGGTCGGGCCGTACAGGGAGATGCTCGGCACATCCAGCGCCGCGGCCAGGTGGCCGAGCCCGGTGTCCACGGCAACGCAGGCGGTGGCGCCGGCGATCACCTTGGCCACACCGGCCAGGTTCAGCTTGGGCAGCACGGCGGCGTTTTCGATGCCGGCGACGATGCGCTGGGCACGCTCGCGCTCCACCTCGTTACCCCAGGGCAGGCGGATCGCCCAGCCCTGGGCGGCCATACGCTCGGCCAAGGCACGCCAGTCGGCCTCCGGCCAGTGCTTGCTGGCCCAGGTGGTGCCGTGCAGGAACAGCAGATAGGGCTGCGCCGATGCATCGGCCATGGCAGCACGATCCAGACCGTAGTCGCCGATCTGCTGCGGCAGCTCGTAGCCCAGGGCCTGGGCGAACAGCTGGCGGGTGCGCTCCAGGGCGTGCTGCTCCTTGGGCACCGCGTACAGGCGGTCGTAGAAGCGACAGGCGATCGGCTCGCGCGCCGAGTCGCGATCCAGGCCGGCCACCGGGGCCTTGGCGTAGCGGGTCAAGAAGGCGCTCTTGAACAGGCCTTGGGCATCGATCACCAAGTCGTAGTCGACCTCGCCCAGGCGCTGCTTGAAGCGCTTCCACTCGCCGCTCTTCCAGGTCTGCAGCAGGTGCTTGCGCCAGCGGCGGATGGCCACCGGGATCACCTGGGCCACGGCCGGGTGCCAGGCCGGAATCTCGGCGAAGCCCTCCTCCACTACCCAGTCGAACTGGATGCCGGGAATCGCCCGCGCCGCATCGGTGAGCGCCGGCAGGGTGTGGATCACGTCGCCGAGGGACGAGGTCTTGATCAGCAGTACCCGCAAGCTATTGCACCTCGACCGGATCGGCGACCAGGCGATCCAGCGCCTCCAGCACCGGGCGCGGCTTGAGCTCGCGCAGGCAGTTGTAGTGGCCGAAGCGGCAGGTGCGCTCGAAGCACGGACTGCAGTCCAGGCCCAGGCGCACGATCTCCACCTGATCAGCAAGCGGCGGGGTGAACTGCGGCGATGTGGAGCCGTATACCGTCACCAGCGGACGGTTGAGCGCGGCGGCCACGTGCATCAGGCCGGAGTCGTTGGAGACCACCGCGCCGGCGGCGGACATCAGGTCGATGGCCTCGGCCAGCGAGGTTTCGCCGGCCAGGTTGACCGCCTCCTCGCGCAGGCCGGGAATCAGACGATTGCGGATGTCCTCGCAGCCAGGATGATCGTTCTTCGAGCCGAACAGCCAAACCTGCCAGCCGGCGCGGATCTTCATCTCGGCGACCTTGGCGTAGTGCTCCACCGGCCAGCGTTTGGCCTCGCCAAACTCGGCGCCGGGGCACAGCGCCAGCACCGGGCGGTCAAGGCCCAGGCCGAACTTGGCCAGGGCGGCGGCGCGGCTGGCTTCGTCGATCGCCAGGCGCGGCTGCGGATAGGGCTTGGGAATCTCCACACCCGGCTCGTAGGCCAGCGCCATAAAGCGCTCGATCATCAGCGGCAGGCGCTGTTTATCCAGCTTGCGGATGTCGTTGAGCAGGCCGTAGCGCATCTCGCCCTTCCAGCCGGTGCGCTTGGGAATGTCGGCGAAGAACGGCACCAGGGCGGATTTGAGCGAGTTGGGCAGCAGAATCGCCTGGTCGTACTGGCCAGCCAGCGACTTGCCGATCCTGCGGCGGGTGGCGATATCCAGCACGCCGTGGCCGAGCGGGAAGCTCAGCGCGGCGCGCACTTCGGGCATGCGCTCGAGGATCGGCCGGCTCCACTCGGGCGCCAGCACGTCGATCTCACAGCCGGGATGGCGCTGCTTGAGGCAGACGAACAGGGTCTGCGCCATCACCATGTCACCGACCCAGCTGGGGCCCACGATCAGTATTCTCATCACGACTCCGGAAATGAGCGGGGAGGCTAATGCCTCCCCAGTCACTGCCTTGTTATCTGTCTGCATATGCCCCGAGCGCCTTACGGCCGCTCGAAACGGGCAATCGTGACCAGTAGATCGGGCTACGGTCGCGACTTCTCAAGGCCTGGTCCTTACTTGACCAGCGTGCGCCACTCGGCATAGGCGCTGGTCTGGCCGGTGACCAGGTCGAAGTAGGCTTTCTGCAGTTTCTCGGTCACCGGTCCGCGGCTGCCGATGCCGATCTGGCGGCCATCGACTTCGCGAATCGGCGTGACTTCCGCGGCGGTGCCGGTGAAGAAGGCCTCGTCGGCGATGTACACCTCGTCGCGGGTGATGCGCTTCTCCACCACCTCGATGCCCAGCTCCTTGGCCAGGGTGAGGACGGTGGCGCGGGTGATGCCGTTCAGGCAGGAGGTCACTTCCGGGGTGTACACCACGCCGTTCTTGACCAGGAAGATGTTCTCGCCCGAACCCTCGGCCACGTAGCCTTCGGTATCCAGCAGCATGGCCTCGTCGGCGCCGCCGGAAATGGCTTCCTGCAGGGCCAGCATCGAGTTGATGTAGTTGCCGTTGGCCTTGGCGCGGGTCATGGAGATGTTGACGTGATGACGGGTGAAGGAGCTGGTGCGCACCTTGATGCCCTTCTGCAGCGCCTCGTCGCCCATGTAGGCGCCCCAGTGCCAGGCGCCGACGATCACATGCACCTTCAGGCCGGTGGCGCGCAGGCCCATGGCCTCGCTTCCGTAGAACACCATCGGGCGGATGTAGGCGGTTTCCAGGTTGTTCTCGCGCACGGCGGCGCGGGTGGCTTCGTTGATCTCCTCCTTGGTGAAGGGGATCTTCATGCCCATGATGTGGGCCGAGTCGAACAGACGGTCGGTGTGCGCCTGCAGGCGGAAGATCGCGGTGCCCTGCGGAGTGTTGTAGGCGCGTACGCCCTCGAACACGCCCATGCCGTAGTGCAGGGTGTGGGTCAGCACGTGGGTGGTCGCTTCGCGCCACTGCACCAGTTCGCCGTCATACCAGATCACGCCATCGCGGTCGGCCATCGACATCGTTGCCACTCCTCAGTGTTCGTCTCGTTCAAATCGTCGGTCAGCTCAGACCCAGCTCGCGCCACAGGCGCATCACGCTGCGTCGCTCGGCGGCGAATTGGTCGCCGCCGACCTTGCCCGGCTGTTTCTGCAACGCCTGCCGGTGGGCGGCGGAGCGGTAGGCCTTGTAGGCCTCCTGCAACAGTTCGACATCTGCGGCGGGCATCAATCCCACGTCGCGCAGGCCATCGAGAATGCGGATGTTGTCGGTGTAGCGGTGCAGCTCCGGATGCTGCCGCGACCACGCCAGGGCCGCGTATTGCACCATAAATTCGATATCGACGATACCTCCGGCGTCCTGCTTCAGATCGAAGGAAGACGCCGCCTCGAAGGCATTTTCCGCGGTGCCGGCGGCGGTTTCCCGAGTGCCCAGGTTGTCGCGCATCTTGGCGCGCATCTCGCTGACTTCGGCTTGCAACTTGGGCAGGTCGCGCTCGCGGCCGAGCACCTCGGCACGCACCCGCTCGAAGGCCGCGCCGACCCGCGCGCAGCCGACCAGCACGCGGGCGCGCACCAGCGCCTGGTGTTCCCAGGTCCAGGCCTCGTTCTGCTGGTAGCGCTCGAAAGCGCCGAGGGAGCTGACCAGCAGGCCCGCCGCACCGGAAGGACGCAGGCGCATATCGACGTCGTACAGCTGGCCAGAGGTGGTCTGCGTGGTCAGCAGGTGGATGATGCGCTGGCCCAGACGAGCGAAGAACTGCGCACCGTCGATGGGCTTGGCACCATCGGTCTCGGCCTGGGAGTCGCCGTCGTGGATAAACACCAGATCCAGGTCCGAACCGTGGCCGAACTCCAGGCCGCCGACCTTGCCGTAGCCGACGATGATGAAGTCCGGATCGCACAGGCTGCCGTCGGCGCGGCGCGGGTTGCCGTACTTGGCCACGGTCTGGCGCCAGGCCAGGGCCAGCACCTGGTCGAGGATTGCCTCGGCCAGCCAGGTCAGGTAGTCGCTGACTTTCATCAGCGGCAATGTGCCGGCGATCTCCGAGGCGGCCACGCGCAGGCCGTGGGCCAGCTTGAAGTGGCGCAGGGCCTCCATCTGCTGTTCCAGGTCGTCCTCGGGAATCCGTGTCAGCCGCTCGCGCAGCTCGGCGGCCAGCTCCGGCGCCAGCGGCGGCTTGAACAGCCGGCCCTCGTTGAGCAGCTCGTCGAGCAGCAGCGGGAAACGGGTGATCTGTTCGGCGATCCACGGGCTGGCCGCGCACAGGGTCAGCAGGCGTTTGAGCGCCAGCGGGTTCTCTGTGAGCAGCACCAGGTAGGCGGAACGCCGCGCCACCGCCTCGATCAGCGGCAGCACGCGCTCCAGCACCAGGTCCGGATTGGCGTGCTCCACGGTCTGCGCCAGCAGACGCGGGATAAAGGCATCCAGGCGCTCGCGACCGAGGCGCTGCATGGTGCGCACCTGGCTGCCACTGCGCAGGTCGATCAGCCGCTTGAGCGCGGCGGCAGGTTCCTTGAAGCCGGCCTCGGCCAACTGGCGGCCGGCCATCTCCTCGTCCAGCGCTTCCTCCCACAGCGGCAGCCACTCGCCGCCGACGCAGGTCTCGACCTCGCCGCCCTCGTCCTCGTCCGGGTCGGCGATGACCTGGCGGAAGTGCCACTCGATGCGCCCGCGCCACTGCGCCAGGCGCTCCATGAACTGCGCCCAGGAGTCGCAACCCATGATGCAGGCGACCCGCGCGCGGTCGATGTCGTTGTCCGGCAGCATCTGCGTCTGGCGGTCGCCGATGGCCTGCAGGGCGTGTTCGGTGTAGCGCAGGAATTCGTAGCCTTCCTTCATCTCGGCGATGATCGGCGGCGGCAGGTAGCCCTGCCCCTCCAGGGTCGCCAGCACCTTGAGCAGCGGCCGCTGCTGCAGGCTGAGGTCGCGGCCGCCATGGATCAGTTGGAAGGCCTGGGCGATGAACTCGACCTCGCGTATGCCACCGGAGCCGAGCTTGACGTTGTCGCTCATGCCCTTGCGCCGCACTTCCTGCTGGATCAGCTGCTTCATGGAGCGCAGCGCCTCGATGGCGGAGAAGTCCAGGTAACGGCGGTAGACGAAGGGTCGCAGCATCTCCAGCAGCTGCTTGCCGGCGGCCTGGTCGCCACCGACCACCCGCGCCTTGATCATGGCGTAGCGTTCCCAGTCGCGGCCCTGGTCCTGGTAGTACTGCTCCAGAGCATTGAAGCTGAGCACCAGCGCGCCGGCCGAGCCATACGGCCGCAAGCGCATGTCGACGCGGAACACGAAGCCCTCGACGGTGATGGCATCCAAAGCCTTGATCAGCCGCTGCCCCAGGCGAATGAAGAACTCCTGGTTGTCCAGCGAACGCTTCACGCCCTCGGTCTCGCCGCCTTCCGGGTAGCCGAAGATCAGGTCGATGTCCGAGGACAGGTTGAGTTCGTGGGCGCCGAGCTTGCCCATGCCGAGGATGACCATGTGCTGCACCTGGCCCGAGCGCCGACCGATCGGCGTGCCGAACTGCTCGCAGTGGCGCGGGAACAGCCACTGGTAGGCGCCATCGATGCTGGCATCGGCCAGGTCGGAGAGATCGCGGCAGGTCTCGGCCAGGTCGGCCTGGCGGGTCAGGTCGCGCCAGATGATGCGCACCTGTTGGCGGTTGCGGAAGCGCCGCAGGCGCCGGCCCAGCTCGTCCTCGTCGCCACAGTCGGCCAGCGCGCCCTGCAGCTGGGCGCGCAACTCGCCGCTCTGCAGGCGCCGCTCCAGCTCGCCGCTGGCGCCCAACTCGGCCAGCAGTTCGGGCGCGCGCACGGCCTGCTCATGGACGAAATCGCTGAGCGCGCAGACCCGCCGCAGCGCCTCCGCGCGCTCGCCCGACCAGTCGGAAGGCAGCAGCGCGGCAGCGCGTTCGGCGAGGGGCAAAAGAGTGGTCGGCAGGGCAGCCAGTGGCGGCAAACTCATGGTCTATCCTTGGGGACGGGCAGTCAGACCCGATCTATCCCAGGCGCCACTGCCCTTCCTGAAACTGTAGTTTTACTACTAAAGAATGTGTCCCGGACTCCACAGGCACCATCGAAATGTAGTAAAACTACAAAAACGACCATGAACACCCTGGTCGATAACGACTTCCCGTAGCCCGCCCAAAAAGCGTGCACGAGCCCAGGCCTCCGATTCTGGAAGCCTTTCCGCCCTGGAGCAAGCCATGCAAGACCTCGATCCCGTCGAAACCCAGGAATGGCTGGATGCCCTCGAGTCCGTCCTCGACAAAGAAGGTGAAGACCGCGCCCACTACCTGCTGACCCGCATGGGCGAGCTGGCCACCCGCAGCGGTACCCAGCTGCCGTATGCGATCACCACGCCCTACCGCAACAGCATCCCGGTCGGCCACGAGGCGCGCATGCCCGGCGACCTGTTCATGGAGCGCCGCATCCGCTCCCTGGTGCGCTGGAATGCGCTGGCCATGGTGATGCGCACCAACCTGCAGGACCCGGACCTGGGCGGTCACATCTCCAGCTTCGCCTCCTCGGCGACCCTCTACGACATCGGCTTCAACTACTTCTTCCAGGCCCCGACCGAAGAACACGGCGGCGACCTGATCTTCTATCAGGGCCACGCCAGCCCGGGCATCTACGCCCGCGCCTTCCTCGAAGGCCGCATCAGCGAAGAGCAGATGAACAACTTCCGTCGCGAAGTCGACGGCAAGGGCCTGTCCTCCTACCCGCACCCGTGGCTGATGCCGGACTTCTGGCAGTTCCCCACCGTGTCCATGGGCCTGGGCCCGATCCAGGCGATCTACCAGGCGCGCTTCATGAAGTACCTGGAGAGCCGCGGCTACATTCCCGCAGGGAAGCAAAAAGTGTGGTGCTTCATGGGCGACGGCGAATGCGACGAGCCGGAATCCCTCGGCGCCATCTCCCTGGCCGGCCGCGAGAAGCTGGACAACCTGATCTTCGTGATCAACTGCAACCTGCAACGCCTGGACGGCCCGGTGCGCGGCAACGGCAAGATCATCCAGGAACTAGAAGGCGTGTTCCGTGGCGCCGAGTGGAACGTCAACAAGGTGGTCTGGGGCCGCTTCTGGGACCCGCTGCTGGCCAAGGACGTCGACGGCCTGCTGCAGCGCCGCATGGACGAGGTCATCGACGGCGAGTACCAGAACTACAAGGCCAAGGACGGGGCCTACGTGCGTGAGCACTTCTTCAACAGCCCCGAGCTGAAGGAGATGGTCAAGGATCTCTCCGACCAGGAGATCTGGAACCTCAACCGCGGCGGCCACGACCCGTACAAGATGTATGCGGCCTACCACCAAGCGGTGAACCACAAGGGCCAGCCGACCGTGGTCCTGGCCAAGACCATCAAGGGCTACGGCACCGGTGCTGGCGAGGCGAAGAACACCGCGCACAACACCAAGAAAGTCGATATCGACAGCCTGAAGAAATTCCGCGACCGCTTCGACATCCCGGTCAAGGACGACGAGCTGGAGAACCTGCCCTTCGTCACCGCCGAGCCGGGCAGCCCGGAATACAAATACCTGCACGAGCGCCGCGCCGCCCTCGGTGGCTTCGTGCCGCAACGCCGCGCGCAGAGCTTCAGCATCCCGACCCCGCCGCTGGAGACCCTCAAGGCCATCCTCGACGGCACCGGCGACCGCGACATCTCCACCACCATGGCCTTCGTGCGCATCCTCTCGCAGCTGGTCAAGGACAAGGATCTGGGCGCGCGCATCGTGCCCATCGTGCCGGACGAGGCGCGTACCTTCGGCATGGAAGGGATGTTCCGCCAGCTCGGCATCTACTCCTCGGTCGGCCAGCTGTACGAGCCGGTGGATAAGGACCAGGTGATGTTCTACCGCGAGGACAAGAAGGGCCAGATCCTCGAGGAAGGCATCAACGAGGCCGGCGCCATGTCCAGCTGGATCGCCGCCGGTACTTCGTACTCCACGCACAACCAGCCGATGCTGCCGTTCTACATCTTCTACTCGATGTTCGGCTTCCAGCGTATCGGCGACCTGGCCTGGGCCGCCGGCGACAGCCGTGCCCGTGGCTTCCTGATTGGCGGTACCGCCGGCCGCACCACGCTGAACGGCGAAGGCCTGCAGCACGAAGACGGCCACAGCCACATCATGGCCGCGACCATCCCCAACTGCCGCACCTACGATCCGACCTACGGCTACGAGCTGGCGGTGATCATCCGCCACGGCATCAAGGAGATGATCGAGCAGCAGCAGAACGTCTTCTACTACATCACCGTGATGAACGAGTCCTACCAGCAGCCGGCCCTACCGGCCGGTACCGAAGACGGCATCATCAAGGGCATGTACCTGCTCGAGGAGGACAAGAAGGAAGCCGCGCACCACGTGCAGCTGCTGGGCTCCGGCACCATCCTGCGTGAAGTGCGCGAGGCAGCGAAGCTCCTGCGTGACGAGTTCAACATCGGCTCGGACGTGTGGAGCGTCACGAGCTTCAACGAACTGCGCCGCGACGGCCTGGCCGTGGAGCGCTGGAACCGCCTGCACCCGGGGCAGAAGCCCAAGCAGGCCTTCATCCAGGAATGCCTGAGCGGGCGCAAGGGCCCGGTGGTGGCCTCCACCGACTACATGAAGCTGTTCGCCGAGCAGGTGCGCCAGTGGGTGCCCAGCAAGGAATACAAGGTGCTCGGTACTGACGGCTTCGGCCGCAGCGACACCCGCAAGAAACTGCGCCACTTCTTCGAGGTGGACCGTTACTGGGTGGTGCTGGCCGCGCTGGAGGCGCTGGTCGACCGTGGCGAGATCGAAGCCAAGGTGCTGGCCGACGCCATCGCCAAGTTCGGCATCGACCCCGAAAAAGCCAACCCCCTGGACTGCTGAGGAGACGCATTGTGAGCGAGTTGATACGCGTACCCGATATCGGCGGCGAAGGTGAAGTGATCGAACTGCTGGTCAAGGTCGGCGATCGCGTCGAGGCCGAGCAGAGCATCCTGACTCTGGAATCCGACAAGGCTTCCATGGAGGTGCCCTCGCCCAAGGCCGGCGTGATCAAGAGCCTGAAGGTCAAGCTGGGCGACAAGCTGAAGACCGGCGACGAGCTGCTGGAGCTGGAGGTCGAGGGCGCCGCCCCGGCCGCCGAGCCCGCCGCGGCTCCCGTACCGAGCAAACCGACCCAGGCCGTCGACGAGGCCGAGGCGCCCAGCGCGCCGGCGCCACAGCCGAGCGCGGCTCCGGCCGCCAGCGAGAGCGTGCAGGACGTGCATGTGCCGGACATCGGCACCAGCAGCAAGGTCAAGGTCATTGAGGTCATGGTCAAGGCTGGCGACAGCATTACCGCCGATCAGTCGCTGATCACCCTCGAGTCGGACAAGGCCAGCATGGAAATCCCCTCGCCGGCTGCTGGCGTGGTGGAGGAAGTGCTGGTCAAGCTGGACGCCGAAGTCGGCACCGGCGACCTGATTCTCAAACTCCGCGTAGCGGGAGGCGCCGCCTCAGCGGCATCAGCCGCCCCACAAGGGGCGGGCGCAACACCCGCTGCTTCTGCGCCAGCGGCCGTGCATAGCACGCCGCCGGGCGCCAAGCCTGAAGTGGCCGCCGAAGTCGGCGCCATCGCCGCGCTGTCGGCCGCCGCCGCGGCGGTGGCCGCGCCGGTGCGTGACGGCAGCAAGGTCCACGCCGGCCCTGCTGTGCGCATGACCGCCCGCGAGTTCGGTGTCGACCTGGCCGCCGTGCCGGGTAGCGGTCCGAAAGGTCGCATCCTCAAGGAGGACGTGCAGAACTACGTCAAGGCCATGCTGCAGAAGGCCAAGGATGCTCCAGCGGCCGGCGCCAGCGGCGGTGCCGGCATCCCGCCGATCCCGGAAGTGGACTTCAGCAAGTTCGGCCCGGTCGAAGAAGTGCCGATGACCCGCCTGATGCAGGTCGGCGCCGCCAACCTGCACCGCAGCTGGCTCAATGTGCCGCACGTGACCCAGTTCGACAGTGCCGACATCACCGAACTGGAAGCCTTCCGCGTGGCGCAGAAGGCGGTGGCGGAGAAGGCCGGCGTCAAGCTGACCGTGCTGCCGCTGCTGCTCAAGGCCTGCGCCCACCTGCTCAAGGAGCTGCCGGACTTCAACAGTTCGCTGGCGCCGAGCGGCAAGGCGCTGATCCGCAAGAAGTACGTGCACATCGGCTTCGCCGTGGACACCCCGGACGGCCTGCTGGTCCCGGTGATCCGCGACGTCGACCAGAAGAGCCTGCTGCAGCTGGCCGGCGAAGCCGCCGAGCTAGCCGAGAAGGCGCGCACCAAGAAGCTCTCGCCGGACGCCATGCAGGGCGCCTGCTTCACCATCTCCAGCCTCGGCCACATTGGCGGCACCGGCTTCACGCCGATCGTCAACGCACCGGAAGTGGCGATCCTCGGGGTGAGCAAGGCGACCATGCAGCCGGTGTGGGACGGCAAGGCCTTCCAGCCGCGCCTGATGCTGCCGCTGTCGCTGTCCTACGATCACCGGGTGATCAACGGCGCCGCCGCCGCGCGCTTCACCAAGCGCCTGGGCGACGTGCTGGGCGATATCCGCACCCTGCTGCTGTAACGAACCAAGCTGTGCTTTGGAGGCTCGACGCCTCACTCCTCGGCCCCGCCTCTTGGCGGGGCTTTTTTATCGCGCAAAGAAAAGCCCCGCCGAAGCGGGGCTTTCTGCATCAGCCTGCGGATCAGTTCTTCTGCAGGTTGCGGATCAGGAAGCTGATCGCCTTGGCCAGGTCGGCCGCGCCCTGGTGATCGCGCAATACGGTGATCCACGGGCTGCCGTCGGCCGGATTGTTCAGCACGCAAGTGATGCCGCTGGTCGGACAGTCGTAGTGGATATAGGGGTCGAGCCCGAACACCGACAGGCGCTGGTTGCTCACCGCCAGGCTGTTGGTCTGCTCGGCGCGGGTCTCCTGGCGCACCAGCAACTCGCCGGGGGCGGCGACGCTGAGCTGGTAGCGCAGGTCGCTACGCTGCGCCGGCGCCTTGCCCAGCTGGTAGCCGGCGCGCAGGGCGTAGGTGTCGAGCAGAGCGTTGCTGTGCGCCAGCAGCGCCTTGCGCTCGTCCTTGGTCAGATACAGTCGCTTCAGCTCGGCGAGATAACGCGCCTGCTCCTCACCGCTCAGCTGGGCCTCGCTGGCCTGCGCCGGGGCACCCGCGCCCAGGCTCAGCATCAGCAATAACCCGCTCAGTCTTCTTGTCAGTCCCTGCCGCATGATGCACCCTTGCCCCACTTGGTTGATGTAACAGACCTGTGAACTCGTCTGGCGGCCCCACATACTGGAGCGCCAACGGGTCCCAAGCCTGCCCTGAAGCGGCAGCATAAGGAAGCCCGTCGTTCGATGAAAAGCCATCCCGATGCCGCCAGCCGTACGGCAGCCGAGGTTGTGACGCAGTTGCCAGTGCCCTCGCGCCTGGGAATGCTGCGCTTCGAGCGTATCAACGAGCCCAGCTGGACCTTGCTGTTCCTCGATCCCGCCTGCGAACGCCAGCTCGGCGTCAGCGCCGGCGAACTCTGCGCCCTGCTCGATTGCCCCTACGCCAGCCTGATGGAGCCGGAGTCGCGCTACCAGCTGCACGACGAGATCCAGCTGCAGCTGAGCAAGGCGCCGCACTATTCGGTGCGTTATCGCCTGCACACACCCAACGGCGCCCTGCACCTGCTGGAGATCGGCGAGTCGTTCCAGCAACGCGGCCGCCTGCTGCTGCGTGGCTACCTGCTGGTCACCGCCGAGGCCGGCGAGAACCTGGCCGAGCAGCGCCTGCAGGAGCTGGAAGAACAGAACAACAAGCTCAAGACCTCCCTGGAGCTGTACCAGCATTCCCAGGAAGAGCATCTGCAGCACCTAATCCGCTCGCGCGCCCAGCAGAGCCTGATCGTGCGCCTGGCGCGACATCGCTACAGCGCGCTGGACCCGCTCAAGGAAGCCGCCGAGCTGATCACCCAGGCCGCCTGCGAGACCTATGACGTGGCCCGCGCCAGCGTCTGGCATCTGATTGGCGACCAACTGGAGCCGGTGGCCATGTACCGCCGCGACATCGACGGCCACGAGATGCCGGCAACCATCGACGCTCGCCTGTTCCCGCGCTATCTGGAGGCGCTGCACAGCGGCCGCGCCATCGACGCGCACAACGCCCAGCGCGATCCACGCACCAGCGAGCTGGCCCGCGGCTACCTCAAGCCCCTGGGCATCAGCGCCTTGCTCGACGCCAGCATCCGCCTCGGTGGCGAAGTGGTCGGCGTGCTGTGCCTGGAACACATCGGCCCGGCGCGCACCTGGCAGGCCGACGAGATCGCCTTCGCTGGCGAGCTGGCCGACCAGATCGCCCAGGTCATGAGCAACCAGCAGCGCCGCGACGCCACCAGCGCCCTGTTCCTGTTCCAGCGCGCCGTGGAGCAGAGCGCCAGCGCCTTCCTGCTGTTCGACCGCGACGGCCTGGTGCAGTACGTCAACCCGAGCTTCACCTCGATCACCCAGTACGGCGCCGAGGAAATCCAGGGCCGGCGCATCTCCCAGCTGCCGGCTCTGGAAAACCTCGGCGACCTGCTGTTCGACGCCCAGGCCGGCCTGGCCGAGCGCAACAGCTGGCAGGGCGAGTTCCGCAGCCGGCGCAAGAACCTCGAGCCTTACTGGGGCCAGCTGTCGATCTCCAAGGTGTACAACGACGACGGCGAGTTGACCCACTACATCGGCATCTACGAAGACATCACCCAGAGCAAGCTGGCCCAGCAGCGCATCGAGCGCCTGGCCTACAGCGACAACCTCACCGGCCTGGGTAATCGCCCTTATTTCATCCGCTGCCTGGAAGAGCGCTTCGCCCGCCACGACGGCCAGGCCTTCAGCCTGCTGCTGGTGGACATCGACAACTTCAAGCGGATCAACGACAGCCTCGGCCACCAGACCGGCGACAAGCTGCTGGCCAACCTGGCCCGCCGCCTGCGCAACAGTCTGAGCCAGAACACCAGCCTGGCGCGCTTCGCCAGCAACGAGTTCGCCGTGCTGCTGGACGGCGCCGAGCAGGAAGCCGGCCTCAAATTGGCCCAGGAACTGCTGGCGACCCTGGACAAGCCGCTGTTCGTCGACAACCAGCTGATCAGCGTCACCGGCTCGGTTGGCCTGGCCTGCGCACCGCTGCACGGCGACGACCCGCACGTGCTGATGAAGCATGCCGGCCTGGCCCTGCACAAGGCCAAGGCCAACGGCAAGCACCAGGTCCAGCTATTCACCGAGGCGCTGAATGCCGAGGCCAGCTACAAGCTGTTCGTCGAGAACAACCTGCGGCGCGCGCTGACCCAGAACGAGCTGGAGGTCTACTACCAGCCCAAGCTGTGCCTGAAGAGCGGGCAACTGGTCGGCCTGGAAGCGCTGTTGCGCTGGCAGCACCCGGAGAAGGGCATGATCAGCCCGGACCAGTTCATCAGCGTCGCCGAGGAAACCGGCCTGATCATCCCCATCGGCAAATGGGTGGTACGCCAAGCCTGCCGCGCCAGCCTGGAGCTGTCAGCCCTGGGCATGGGCGATATCCAGGTGGCGATCAACCTGTCGGCCAAGCAGTTCACTGACCCCGACCTGGTCGGCTCGATCGCCGCCATCCTCGACGAGGAGCAGCTGCCGGCACATCTGCTGGAAGTGGAGCTGACCGAGAGCCTGCTGCTCGAAGGCAACGACGCCACCCGCCAACAGGTGGCGCGCCTCAAGGCCCTGGGCCTGACCCTGGCGATGGACGACTTCGGCACCGGTTACTCGTCGCTGAGCTACCTGAAGAAATTCCCGATCGACGTGATCAAGATCGACCGCAGCTTTATCAAGGACATTCCCGAGAACCAGGACGACATGGAGATCACCTCCGCGGTGATCGCCATGGCCCACAACCTCAAGCTCAAGGTGGTCGCCGAAGGCATCGAGACCGCCGCCCAGCTCGGCTTCCTGCGCCGTCAGCTGTGCGACGTCGGCCAGGGCTACCTGTTCGACCGGCCGATTCCCGGCCGCGACCTGGTGGACAGCCTGCGCCGCTACCCCTGCCGCGGCGCCTGAACCTCGCCCAGCCGACCAACGGCAGGCCTGCGCTGTAATCCAGCTTCACGATACGCGTCTATCCCTCAGCTTCAACCGCCCGCCCAGCGGAGTAAGCTATCCCCAGTCCGTCACAGCACAGGAACAGATCATGGTTCTGCGTTCGCAAATCCTCGCCCACAAACTCGAACTGCCCAGCGCCGAACAGGCCCTGCCCGGCCGTGCCGAGAGCATGGCGGTGCCCGCCGCCCACTATGTCAACGGCAACCCGCTCAAGGCACCCTTCCCCGCCGGCCTGCAGCAGGCGGTGTTCGCCATGGGTTGCTTCTGGGGCGTCGAACGGCGCTTCTGGCAACAGCCCGGCGTGTGGACCACCGCCGTGGGCTACGCCGGCGGCCATACGCCGAACCCGACCTACGAAGAGGTCTGCTCAGGCCTGACCGGCCATACTGAGGTGGTGCTGGTGGTGTTCGACCCGCAGCAGACCAGCTACGAGCAACTGCTCAAGGTGTTCTGGGAAGCGCACAACCCGACCCAGGGCATGCGCCAGGGCAACGATATCGGCACCCAGTACCGCTCGGCCATCTATTGCTTGGACGCGGCCCAACGCGCTGCCGCCGAAGCCAGCCAGGCGCAGTTCCAGGCCGAACTGGAAAAGGCCGGTCTCGGCCCCATCACCACCGAGATCGCCGACGCGCCGGCCTTCTACTACGCCGAGGCCTATCACCAGCAATACCTGGCGAAGAACCCAGGCGGCTATTGCGGGCTGGGCGGTACCGGGGTGTGCCTGCCGGTCTGAGTGGCGGAACCTTCGCCACGCTCTACCGGTCGACCCGGTAGAGCCATCTCCTCAGGAGAACCCGTCATGGACCTGAGCAATATCGCCAGCGCCGTTTCCAATGCCAACGCGGCACAGGCCTCGGCAACCGCCTCGCTGATGCTGCTGAGAAAGTCCCTGGATATTCAGGCCGCCAGCGCCATCGGCCTGATCCAGGCCATTCCGCAGGTCACTCCACCGAGCAATCCGCCAAACTTGGGCAATGCGATAGACGTGACGGTCTAGCGCCGGACATAGCTTTGCGTGGAAAGACGAACCTCGGCGCACAGCGGCGGATACCGAATCTGACTATTGGGGCAGGACCAGGCGGCGATCACATTCCCGGCATCAGGCCCGGAAGGCAGGCGGAAATCGGCTAATCTGGCCACCGTGCAGGCCACCCAGAATGGAGTCGGGGGCCAGCCATCACTCCTCCTCATCTAGCAAAGGGACATTGCATGAACGTCTTCAAACCCGCCCTCGCCTGCCTGCTGCTGGCCGCCAGCTGCGCCACCAGCGCCGAAACGCGCCTGACCCTGAAGAGCGACGCCGGCGACTACATCGGCCAGGGCAAGAGCTATCTCTATACCGATGCCAACGCCACCTTCCGCTACAGCAAGAATTACGACAACGGCATCGCCCTGAATATCGAGAGCGGCAGCGCCTGGTGGAGCCTGAACCTGGCCGCACCGGGCAATGCCCAGCTGCAGCCAGGCAGTTACCTGGCCGCCACCCGCTGGCCATTCCAGGCTGCCAATGCGCCAGGCCTGGACTTCTCCGGCAGCGGCCGCGGTTGCAATACGCTGACCGGCCGCTTCGATATCTTCGAGGTCAGCTACGACTCTGAGGGCGTGGTCACCGGCATCAATGCCAGCTTCGAACAGCACTGTGAAGGCGCCACGCCGGCCTTGCGTGGTCAGCTCAGCTACAACCTGGTAACGCCAATGGGCGTCAGCACCGTCGGTGTCAAACCTGTCAGCTACACCTGCTTGAACCGTACCAGCGGCCAGCGCCTGGTGCGCAAGAGCACGGCGACCCTGTTCGACTGCAAGCAGGCTGGCCTGCAGGTCAACCCGGGGGACCAGGTCACCATCAGCATTACCGGCGCCGCCGAGTAAGCTCTTCCGGCCGCGCATGCCAGGCATACGCGGCCACCCTTATCTAGCCAGCCACCTCGGCGCCCGAGCCTTCCTGGGCCGCCGACCTCCAGTTCTTCAACATCGCAGCAATCCGATACCCGCGCCAACCGAGCATGCGGGTCGCCGTCATCACCCCGGCCATCAGCGCACCGCCAACCCCGGCGGTGACGGTGTCGGCACCGGTCAGGTAGAGGCCCTTGATCGGCGTCTGGCTGTGGATCCAGTGCTGGTCGAAGCGCTGCACCGTGTGGTCGATGCCGTAGATCTCGCCCTGCTCATTCCACTGGTACCACTCGGTGGACAGCGGCGTGCCCAGCTCGCAGAAGTCCAGAGCGCCGCGCAGCTGCGGCTGGTGCTTGTAGAGAGTTTCCAGCAGTTGCTCGGTGAGCTGGGCCTTGAACGCTTCGTACTCGGCGCCGCGCTTGCCCCAGGTGGTGCCCTTCCACTGGGCGAACCACTGCGGCAGGGTCGGTGCGACGATTTCCACCGTGGCCTTGTGCGGGTAATGGGCATCCCAGGCCGGGTCCTTGGCCGAGGGGAAGCTGATGTAGATCAGCGGCATGGCCGGGTTATGCCCGCTCTCGAAGCTGCTGACGTTGTGGTCGTGATCATGAGTCGGGTAGACCCAGTAGTTGGTCTTCGGCAGGCCCAGCTCGGCGGCGCTGCCCTTGAAGCCGGCATACAGGCACAAGGTGGCGGCGGACAGCTCGACCTTCTGCAGTGGCGCCAGCAAGCCGTGCTCGCTGGCCACCTGCGCATCGAGCAGGCGGGTGTAGGTGGGCACCAGGCCCGCGCAGCTGACGATCTGCGGGGCGCGGATCTCCAGGCCGTCCTTCTGCAGGCGCACGCCCACGGCGCGTCCGTTTTCCACCAGGATCTTGTCGACCCCGGCGTAGGTGAATACATGGCCGCCGGCCGCCTCGATGGTCGGGATGATGGTCTCGGAGATCTTGATCGCCCCGCCCACCGGGTAGTTGCCGCCGGTGATGTAGTGCTTGGCCACCATGGCGTGCATGACGAACGCCGCCTTGGCCGGCGGCAGGCCGTAGTCGCCCCACTGGGCGGTAAGCACGCCGATCAGTTCCTGGTTCTGGGTCAGGCCTTCGAGCACTTCGCGGGTGCTCTTGAAGAAATAGGCCGGCAGCCACAGGCGGCGCAGCTTGGCGTAGAGTATGCCGAGCGAGCGCGGCAGGGCCTGGCCGGCGAAGAAGCGCGGCACCCGTGCACTGACGTCGCTGAGCAGCTCCACGTAGCGGTCAATGGCCGTCGCTTCGCCGGGGAAGTGCTGCTTCATCTCGGCCTTGAATTCCTCGCGGCCGGCCACGTAGTCGTAGGTCTTGTCGCCGATGACGATGCGGTCGTAGCGGGCATCCATCGGCGCCCATTCCAGCTTGCCGTCGCTGATCACGTCGAAGATGCGGCGGATCGCCGACCAGGGTTTGTGCACCTCACCGATGTAGTGCACGCCCACGTCCCACTCGTAGCCTTCGCGCTCGTAGCTGTGGGTGTAGCCGCCGGCGGTGTAGTGCTGCTCCAGCACGCACACGCGCTTGCCGAGCTTGGCCAGCAGCGCGGCGGTGGTCAGGCCGCCGATGCCGGAGCCGATGATGATGGCGTCGTAGTCGTCGCGGACCAGACGCGAGCGCAAGCGGGTACCGGTGCGTTTCATGGAGGGCTCCTGCGTTATTGTCGCTATGCAATTTTTTGCATACTAGACAGCACCTGCCGACCATGCAACTTTTTGCATAATCCGTATACTGCCGCGCATCTCCCAGCCAGCCGGTGAAGCCCGTTCATGTCGCTCAAGCACGCCATCCTTATCCTCCTGGAAAGCGAACCCGGTAGCGGCTACGACTTGCTCAAGCGCTTCAAGGATGGCCTCGGCTACTTCTGGAACGCCAAGCACCAGCAGGTCTATCTAGAACTGAAGAAACTCAACGAGGCCGGCTGGCTGGAGTTCGAGGCGGAGGCGCAGGAGACCCGCCCGGACAAGAAGATCTATCGCCTGACCCCCGCCGGCCACACCGAGCTGCTGCGCTGGCTGGGCGAGCCCGTGCAGCCGAACAAGATCAACGATGCGCTGCTGGTGAAGTTGTATGCCGGCGCCCACACCTCGCTGGACAACCTGCGCGAGGAAATGAGCCGCCACGTGGCCGTGCACCGCAAGACCCTGGACAGCCTGCTGAGCATCGAGCGCGACTACCACGCCCTGCCCGCCGAACAGCGCGACGCGCTGCGCCTACCGTACCTGACCTTGCGTCGCGGCATTCTCGGCGAACAGTCCTGGCTGGCCTGGGCGGCCGAAGTCGAGACGGAGCTGACACGAATACCCTGACAGCGGCTGCCAGCCCGGCGGCAAGGCGCTAGACTGCCAGCAAAAGGCCAGCAACACTCGATACCCGCATGCCCGCAGTCACCAAGCTCATCTCCCCCGACCAGCTGTGCGTGGGTCTTTATATCCACCTGGACCTGAGCTGGTGGGAGCACAACTTCGCCTTCAGCAGTTTCAAGATCAAGGACGAGGGCCAGCTCCAGGCCCTGCGCGGCCTGGGCCTGAGCCAGCTGCGCTACGAGCCGGCGCGCAGCGACTGCCAGCCCCTGGCGTTGCAACCCGCCGAGCCGCAGGAGCAGGCCGAGGAGCCGCCCAAGCCCAGCCCCGAGGAACAGGCACGCCAGGCCCGCGCGGCCAAGCTCGGTGCCCTGCGCAAGCGCCTGGCCGAAGTGGACCGCACCTTCGTGCAGGCAAGCCAGCGGGTGAAGTCGCTCAACCAGGCCCTGCGCAATCAGCCGGAAGACGCCATCAAGCTGGCCGGCGAGGTGGTGCGCGAGCTGGTCGAGGCGCTGCTCGGCGAGGATGGCGCGGCGCTGCACAGCATCAACGGCAAGGCCGCCGACGACGCCTACTTCCACCCGCTCAACGTCACCGTGCTGTCGGTGATGCTCGGCCGCCAGCTCGGCTACGACTCCGAGGCCTGCCACAGCCTGGGCCTGGGCGCGCTGCTGCACGACATGGGCAAGCTGGAGGTGCCGAGCAAAGTACTGCTCAAGGCCGAGCCGTTGACCCGCCCCGAGCAGCAGCTGCTGCAGCTGCACGTGGACTTCGGCGTGCGCCGCGGTCGCGAGCTGATGCTCGACGACGAGGTGCTGCGAATCATCCAGGAGCACCACGAATACTGCGACGGCAGCGGCTATCCCAAGGGCCTGCGCGAGGCGGCCATCGGCCGCCTGAGCCGGGTGGTGAGTATCGCCAACGCCTTCGACAACCTGTGCAACCCGCTCAACCCGCGCGACGGTCTGAGCCCCCACGAGGCGCTGACGCTGATGTTCAAGCAGCAGCGCGAGCGCTTCGACGAGGTGGCGCTGAAGGCCTTTATCCGCTGCATGGGCGTGTACCCGCCGGGCAGCCTGGTGCAGCTGGAGGACGAGCGCTACGCCCTGGTGCTGGCCATGCACCCGAGCCTGCCGCTGAAGCCGACGCTGATTCTCTACGAGCCGAGTGTGCCCAAGGCCGAGGCGCTGATCGTCAACCTGGAGCACGAGCCCCGGCTGGCCATCGCCCGCAGCCTGCGTCCGGCGCAGCTGCCTCTGGAGGCGCTGGAGTACCTGAACCCGCGCCAGCAACTCACCTATTACGTCGACCCGCGCCAGCGCGGAAAATAGCGCTTAGTGCGGATGACCGCGCCAGAACAATCGCGCCTAAACTCAGCGAACCGTCGCCGCTGCCGATACAGCGGATCAGATCGATCGCCGCCAAACAAGAAGTAGACCCGGCCAGCCATGTACAACCCGCGCTTTTCCGACCTCCACGAGATTCCGCCGAAGGCCTTCAGCTTGGCTGCCGTGGCGCTGCAGGTGTCGCCCTGGCTGCTGGTCGGCCTGGGCGCCTGGGGTGGCCTGCCGCTGTGGATCTGCCTGTTCAGCGGCGTGTGCCTGAGCTTCGGTCTGCTGCCCGCGCTGGCCACCGCCACCCATTGGCGAGCGTTGATGCAGCCACGACCGAGCGAGGCCGAACCCCTGCCCTGGCTGACGCCGCTGGCCGATGCGCTGGATGCCCAGTGCGCGCAGCAACGCGCGTTGCTCGAACGCCTGCAACAGGATCTACAGGCACGCGACGATGCCGCCCAGCGGCACTGGCAGACCGAGGACGAACGACTGCGGCAGCAGAATCACGGCGCCCAGGCCCTGCTGGCCGAGTTGCCGATGTCGGCGCCGGACGACGAGGCGCAGGCCCGCCAGGCACTCGCCGCCCTGCTCGACCAGCAGCGGCAGACCCGCGAGCAGACCGCCGTTCTGGCCGAGGGCATGCGCGGCATCGCGCAACAGGCCGAGACCGTGCTGCGCGCCACCACCGACATGGACTCCATCGCCAAGCAGACCAATCTGCTGGCGCTGAATGCCGCCATCGAGGCGGCACGGGCAGGCGAGAGCGGCCGTGGCTTCGCCGTGGTGGCCGACGAGGTGCGCGCCCTGTCCAGCCGCTCCACCGACTTTTCCCTGGCCATTCGCAGCACGGTGGGCGAGATGCTGGAGGCCCTGCGCCAGGCCGACGCGCAGACCAATCAACTGGCCCAGGACGGCGCGCAGAGCAGCGAGGAAGCGCAACAGCGCATCGCCGACAGCCTGGCGGCACTGCGCGCAAGCCAGGAGCGCACCCTGGAAATCGCCGGCCGATTGAGTGATCTGCTGCAGACGATGGGCGGCCCGCTCGCCGCTCCGCCGGCAATATCCAGCGACGCCATCCGCGCACTGCAGCAGCAGGACCAGGCGCTGGCCGAACTGGCCGCGCGACTGCGCGACCAAGCCATGCCTCGCTAGCGCCTCGCCAGCTGAGGTGCCTTAGGGCGCACCGGGCCGTAAAGATCGGTCAGTCGGCAATCAGCCAGTCCAGGCGGAAGCTGCCCTGGCTCTGCGCCAGCTTCTTGGCCAGCCAGGGCAGCAGCTGTTTCAGCTCGTCTTCCAGGCCCCAGGGCGCGTTGGCGATGGCCAGGCCGGAGCCGGCCAGGCGATTGGCATCGTCCGGGGCGTGGACGAACAGTTCGACGCGCAGCAGCTTGGGGGCGCTGGATTTTTCCAGGCCCTGGTAGAAGCGCTTGAGCTGGCGTTCGTCCTTGATCGGGTACCAGATGGCGACCACGGTCTGGCGCATGCGGCCGATGGCCTCGTCCAGCGCGGTGACGCAGCGCTCCAGTTCGTCGGCCTTCTCGAACGGCGGATCGATCAGCAGCAGCGCACGCTTCTCCGCCACCGGCAGCAGGGCCCGCGGCACGTGCCAGCCCTCGCCCAGGTGCACGGCCACGCGGCGGTCGCCCTTCATGTTGTCCTTGAGCAGCTGGCCGTCTTCCGGGTGCTTCTCGTTGAGCAGCACGCGGTCCTGCTCGCGGGTCAGCTGGCTGGCCAGCTCGGGCGAGCCGGGGTAATAGCGCAGCGCACCGTCCGGGTTGAGCGTGCGCAGCACGCCGAAGTAGTCGGCGGTCGCCTCGGGCAGGTCCGGCGCATCCCACAGCCGGCCGATGCCTTCCAGCCACTCGCCGGTGCGGGTAGCCTGGTCGCCCTGCAGGTCATACAGGCCGACGCCGGCATGGCTGTCGAGATAGGCGAAGGGCGCCTCCTTGCGCGACAGCAGGGCGATGATGCGGCTGATGACGAGGTGCTTGAGCACATCGGCATGGTTGCCGGCATGGAAGGCGTGGCGGTAGTTCATGGGCGCGTTACCTGAAGCAGAACCTGGAGCGGGTGCGAATTGTAGCCCGAAGGGACGACGCGAACAGTTTCTAGCTCAGCATCAGGCCGATGAATCTTGCTAGGCGGCCTCTATTCACGACTCTAGACTTCAAGAAGATCCCACCGGAGACGATCATGTCCGAGTCCCTGCTCAGTTCCCGCAACCTGGCCTTCGAACTCTACGAAGTGCTGGACGCCGAAGCCCTGACCCAGCGCGAGCGCTTCGCCGACCACAATCGGGAAACCTTCGATGCCGCCATCGGCACCGCGCGCGGTATCGCCGAGGAGCTGTTCGCCCCGCACAACCGCAAGAACGACGAGCACGAGCCGCAGTACGTGGACGGCGCCGCTGTGCTGATCCCCGAGGTGGCCCCGGCGCTCAAGGCCTTCCACGAAGCCGGCTTCCTCAACGCCACCCGCGACTTCGAGGCCGGCGGCATGCAGCTGCCCAACCTGCTGTCGCAGGCCTGCTTCGCCCACTTCCAGTCGGCCAACTGCGCCACCAGCTCCTATTCGATGCTGACCATGGGCGTGGCCAACCTGATCGAGGCCTTCGGCAGCGCCGAACAGCAGCAGCGCTTCCTGCAGCCGATCATCGACGGCCGCTTCTTCGGCACCATGGGTCTGACCGAGCCGCACGCCGGCTCGTCGCTGTCGGACATCCGCACCAAGGCCGAGCCGCATGCCGATGGCAGCTATCGGATCAAGGGCAACAAGATCTTCATCTCCGGCGGCGACCAGCCGATCTCCGAGAACATCGTGCACATGGTGCTGGCCAAGCTGCCGGACGCCCCACCCGGGGTGAAGGGCATCAGCCTGTTCATAGTGCCGAAGTTCCTGGTCAACGACGACGGTTCGCTGGGCAAGCGCAACGACGTGACCCTGGCCGGCCTGTTCCACAAGATGGGCTGGCGCGGCACCACCTCCACCGCGCTGAACTTCGGCGACAACGGCGAGTGCGTCGGCTATCTGGTAGGCAAGCCGCACCATGGCCTGTCCTATATGTTCCAGATGATGAACGAGGCGCGCATCGGCGTCGGCATGGGCGCCATCATGCTCGGCTACGCCGGCTACCTGTACTCGCTGGACTATGCGCGCAACCGCCCGCAGGGCCGCCACGCCGATGGCAAGGATCCGAGCAGCCCGCAGATTTCCATCGTCGAGCACGCCGATGTGCGGCGCATGCTGCTGACCCAGAAGGCCTACGTGGAAGGTGCCTTCGACCTTGGCCTGTACGCCGCCCGCCTGTTCGACGACACCCAGACCATGCCAAGCGAGGAAGAACGCAAGAAGGCTTTGGAGCTCCTCGATCTGCTGACCCCGATCGTCAAGTCCTGGCCGTCCGAGTTCTGCCTCAAGGCCAACGAGCTGGCCATCCAGGTGCTCGGCGGCCACGGCTACACCCGCGAATACCCGGTGGAACAGTACTACCGCGACAACCGCCTCAATCCGATCCACGAGGGCACCCACGGCATCCAGTCGCTCGACCTGCTGGGCCGCAAGGTATCGATGAACGGCGGCGCCGCGCTCAAGCAGCTGATGGCGCTGATCCAGGACACCTGCCAGCGTGCCGAAGCCTTCGAGTCGTTGAATCGTCTGCGCCAGCCGCTGGAGCAGTTGGTACAGCGCCTCGGCGGCGTGACCCTGGCCTTGCTCGGCGACCTGCTGACCGGCAAGGTCAACCAGGGCCTGGCCAACTCGGCGCTGTACCTCAAGGCCTTCGGCCACGCGGTGATCGGCTGGCGCTGGCTGGAACAGGCGATTCGTGCCGAAGAGGGGCTGGCCCTGATTCATAAGGGCGGGGGCAACGCCGCCGACGTCGACTTCTACCAGGGCAAGCTGCAGGCCGCGCGCTTCTTCCTGACCTGGGAAGTGCCGAGCTGCCAGCACGAATTGAACATTCTCGAAGCGCGCGACGACACCTGCCTGAACATGCAGGACGCCTGGTTCTGATTTGACGCTTTACTCTTCCCCGCCCCGCGAACATGCGGGGCTTTTTTCCTGTAGCAGAACACCTCACTGCACGCCCTGGTAGCCCGGACTTCAGTCCGGGAACTGGACGCGCGCCCCCGGACTGAAGTCCGGGCTACCTGGTTGCATGAACCTGCAAGGTGCCGGTTATGCCCCACAGCTATCCCGCGTAGAGCGTCGTCCACCCTATGCAATAGCAAGCCCGGCCATCAGCAGCTAAACAGCTGATTCAGCTACAAAAGAACGCCCCGCACATGAGGGGCGTTTCCTTTTGACAGGAGAGCAAAGCGGCAGGTTATTATCCGGCATGATCTCTGCTTAGGATCTGTTGACGCCTCCCCCCGCGGCCGCGATCGCACGTGAACAGAACCTGGAGCGTCGCCCCTCGCCTCATTCGCCCGGAGTACGCCCTTGGACGCCAGCACCATCAATAGCCTGTTCCTGATCGGCGCGTTGCTGGTGGGCGCAAGCATTCTGGTGAGCTCGGTGTCCTCGCGCCTGGGCATCCCGATCCTGGTGATCATCCTCGCCGTCGGCATGGTCGCCGGCGTCGACGGTCCCGGCGGCATCGGCTTCAGCAACTACCCGATGGCCTACCTGGTGGGCAACCTGGCGCTGGCCATCATCCTCCTCGACGGCGGCCTGCGCACACGGGTCTCCAGCTTCCGCGTGGCCTTGTGGCCGGCGCTGTCGCTGGCCACGGTGGGGGTGCTGATCACCACCGGCCTGACCGGCATGGCCGCCGCCTGGCTGTTCGACCTGAACCTGATGCAGGGCCTGCTGATCGGCGCTATCGTCGGCTCCACCGACGCCGCCGCGGTGTTCTCCCTGCTCGGCGGCAAGGGCCTCAACGAGCGGGTCACGGCCACCCTGGAAATCGAGTCCGGCAGCAACGATCCGATGGCGGTGTTCCTCACCGTGACCCTGATCGACATGCTCGCCAAGGGCCAGAGCGAGATCAGCATCGCCTTTCTCGGCCACCTGCTCAGCGAGTTCGGCATCGGCGCCCTGCTCGGCCTCGGCGGCGGTTGGCTGCTGCTGCAGCTGATCAACCGCATCAACCTGCCCAATGGCCTCTATCCCCTGCTGGTGGTCAGTGGCGGCCTGCTGGTGTTCGCCCTGACCAATGCCCTGCACGGCAGCGGCATTCTCGCCGTGTACCTGTGCGGCCTGGTGCTGGGCAACCGGCCGATCCGCTCGCGCCACAGCATCCTGCACATGCTCGACGGCATGGCCTGGCTGGCGCAGATCGGCATGTTCCTGGTGCTCGGCCTGCTGGTGACGCCGCATGACCTGCTGCCCATCGCCATCCCGGCCCTGGGCCTGGCCTTGTGGATGATTCTGTTCGCCCGCCCGCTGTCGGTGGTGATCGGCCTGCTGCCGTTCCGCGCCTTCCACGACCGCGAGAAGATCTTCATCGCCTGGGTCGGCCTGCGCGGCGCGGTGCCGATCATTCTCGCCGTGTTCCCGATGATGGCCGGCCTGGAGCACTCGCAGCTGTACTTCAACCTGGCCTTCTTCATCGTGCTGGTCTCCCTGCTGCTGCAGGGCGCCAGCCTGCCGCTGGCGGCCAAATTGCTGCGTGTCACCGTACCGCCGGAGCCGGCGCCGATCTCCCGCGCCGGCCTGGAAATCCACCCGACCAGCGAGTGGGAGCTGTTCATCTACCGCCTGGGTGCGGAGAAGTGGTGCATCGGCGCGCCGCTGCGCGAGCTGAAGATGCCGGAAGGCACCCGCGTCGCCGCGCTGTTCCGCGGCACTGAGCTGCTGCACCCCTCCGGCAGTACCACCCTGGACGCCGGCGACATCCTCTGCGTGGTCGGCCACGAGCACGACCTGTCGGCCCTCGGCAAGCTGTTCAGCCAGGCGCCGCAGCGCAGCGCCGACCTGCGTTTCTTCGGCGACTTCGTGCTGGAGGGCGATGCTCAGCTCAGTGCGATCGCCGCCCTGTATGGCCTCAAGCTCGGCGAGGAGGACGGCAGCCAGCCGCTGGGACGCTTCATCGCCCACGAGATCGGCGGCCAGCCGATTCTCGGCGACCAAGTCGAATGGAATGGCCTGACCTGGACCGTGGCCCTGATGGAAGGGAACAAGGTACGCAAGGTCGGCGTCCGATTCCCCGAAGGTCAGGCCAAGCCCGGACTCTTCCTCTAGGCCGGGCGAAAGTGACGCGAGCGGCAGCGTCCGCTTTGCGCCTGGCATATCATTAGCCGCATTTCCGTTCACGACCCTCGACCATGCCTCTTCTGCGTTCCCTCTTTACCACCCTGTTCCTCGGCCTGTGCCTGGCCGCCCATCCCGCTGCCGCCGCCGAGCCACCGGCGGCCAAGGCCGTGCAGGACAGCCTCGCGTCCCTGGCCGATCGCAAGTTGCCCGAAGCCGAGCAGAGCGAGATCAAGGCCCAACTGGAGCAGACCCTGAGCTTCCTCGCCGCCCGCGACGAGAGCCTGCAGAAACTCGATGCCTTGAAGGTCCAGCTGCGCGACGCGCCGCGTCTGACCAGCGAGGCCCAGCGCGAGCTGGCCCGCCTCAAGGCCGGTCAGCCGGTCAACGTCGCCACCCGCTACGCCCGCTCCAGTGTGGAGCAGCTGGAGCAGCAGCTCAGCGAGCGCAGCGGCAAGCTCAGCGGCTGGCAGCAGGAACTGGCCGAGGCCAGCAGCCTGCTGATCACCGCGCAGACCCGCCCCGAGCGGGCCCAGGCCGAGATCAGCGCCAACCAGACCCGCGCCATGCAGATCAACAATCTGCTCAAGGTCGGCAAGGAAGCCGGCAAGTCCCTGACCGCCGAGCGCCGCGGCGAACTCAACGCCGAACTGGCCGCCCTCGAGGCGCAGACCTCGCTGCGCCGCCAGGAGCTGGCCGGCAACAGCCTGCTGCAGGACCTGGGCAGCGCCCGCCATGAGCTGCTGCAGGAGCGCATCCGCCGCCTGGACCAGGAGAGCCTCGACCTGCAGGCGCTGATCAGCGACAAGCGCCGGGTCAGCTCGGAGAAGACCGTCGCCGAACTCTCCCGCGAGGCCGAGAAGGCCACCCCGGACAGCCTGCTGGCCCAGGAGAGCGCCACCAACCTGAAGATTTCCGACTACCTGCTGCGCGCCACCGAGCGCCTCAACCAGCTGACCCGAATGAACCTGGAGACCAAGCAGCAGCTGGACAGCGTCAACCAGGCCGCCCAGGCGCTGGACGAGCAGGTCAGCGTGCTCAAGGGCAGCCTGTTGCTGGCCAAGATCCTCTATCAGCAGAAGCAGGCCCTGCCCAAGCCGCAGCTGGACCGCAACCTGGCCGACGAAATTGCCGATATCCGCCTGTATCAGTTCGAGCTGAACCAGGAGCGCGACAAGCTGGGCGACCTCAACGCCTATGTCGACGGCCTGCTGGCCAGCCAGCCGAGCGAGCAGGTCACCCCCGAGCTGCGCAAGACCCTGCTGGAGCTGGCAACCACCCGCAACGACCTGCTGCAGCACATGAACCGTGAGCTGAACACCCTGCTCAACGAGTCCATCACCCTGCAGCTGAACCAGAAACAGCTGCAGGAAATGATCGGCACCCTGCGTGCCACCCTGGACGAGCAGATGTTCTGGATTCCCAGCAACAAGCCGCTCGACCTGGCTTGGCTGCAGCAGATGCCGCATTTGCTGGAGCGCCAGCTGAAGACCATGCCCTGGGGCTCCGGCGTGCACGAACTGGGTGCAGGCCTGGTCGACCGGCCCTGGCTATTCATTCCCCTGCTGCTGCTGATCGGCGGACTGCTGTGGCGCCGCAGTTGGCTGTATGCCAAGTTGCAGGCGCTGCACGAGGACATCGGCCACTACAAGCGCGACAGCCAGATGCACACGCCGATGGCGATCTTCCTCAACGTGCTGCTGGCCCTGCCGGTGACCCTGTTCCTCACCCTGTGCGGGGTGGCCCTGCTGATCGACGCCCGCGGCCAGAACGCCACCCTCGGCAGCGCCCTGCTGGAGATGGCCCAGGCCTGGCTGGTGTTCTACACCCTGTATCGCATCCTCTCTCCCGGCGGCGTGGCCGAGCTGCACTTCCGCTGGCCGCGACCGCAGGTGGCGCTGCTGAGCAAGCAGGTACGCCGCCTGGGTCTGGTGGTGATGGCGCTGGTGGCGGTGGTGACCGTCGCCGAGCATCAGCCGCAGGCCCTGGCCGAAGACGTGGTCGGCATTCTCGTGGTGCTCACCGGCTACGCGCTGATGACTTTGATCCTGAGCAAGCTGCTGCTGGCCGAGCCGATGCGCGAGCAGACCTCGCCGCTCCGCCTGCTGCTCGGTATCGGTGTCTCGGTGCTGCCGCTGGCGTTTATCATCGCCGTCGCCTTCGGCTACTACTACACCTCGCTGAAGCTCACCGACCGCCTGATCAACACCCTCTACCTGCTGATCCTGGCGCTGCTGATCGAGGCCGCCTTCGTCCGCGGCCTGGCCGTGGCCGCGCGCCGCCTTGCCTATGCCCGCGTGCTGGCCAAGCGCCGGACGCAGACCAAGGAGAACGAGGAAGGCGACGAAGTGACGGTCGAAGAGCCGGCGATGGACATCGACCAGATCAACCAGCAGTCCCTGCGCCTGATCCGCCTGGCTCTGTTCGGCGGCTTCCTCGCCTGCATGTACCTGGTCTGGGCCGACCTGATCAGCGTGTTCGCCTACCTCGACCAGATCAACCTGTACCAATACTCTGCCGGTACCGGCGCCACCGCCACGCAGATCCCCATCAGCCTGCTCGATGTGCTCGGCGCGCTGATCATCGCCGGTATCACCGCCGCTCTGGCGCGCAACCTGCCGGGCTTGTTGGAAGTGTTGGTGCTGTCCAAGCTGCGGCTGGCCCAGGGCAGCGCCTACGCCACCACCACCCTGCTGTCCTACGCTATCGCCGGCATCGGTTTCGTCACCGCGCTCTCCACCCTCGGGGTCAGCTGGGACAAGCTGCAGTGGCTGGTGGCCGCGCTCTCGGTGGGTATCGGCTTCGGCATGCAGGCGATCTTCGCCAACTTCATCTCCGGCCTGATCCTGCTGTTCGAGCGGCCGATCCGAATCGGCGACCTGGTGACCATCGGCACCGTCACCGGCACGGTCAACCGTATCCGCATCCGCGCCACGCACATCACCGACAGCGACCGCAAGGAAGTGATAGTGCCGAACCAGATCCTCCTCACCAGCCAGCTGATCAACTGGACCCTGACCGATACCGTCACCCGCATAGTGTTGGTCTATACGGTCAACCGCGGCGCGGACCTGGAGCTGGTGCGCAAGCTGCTGCTGCAGGCCGCCCAGGAGAACAGCCGCGTGCTGCGCGACCCGGCGCCCAACGTGCAGTTGAAGACCTACGGTGCGAGCACCCTGGAGCACGAGCTCAAGGTGTACGTGCGCGAGCTCGGCGACCGCGGCCTGGCCACCGATGAGCTGAACCGGCGCATCGACCAGCTGTTCCAGGACAACGACATCAACATCGCCTCGACACCGAAGATGGACGTGGTCTTCAGCCGCAAGTCCGCTGCCCACCCGGAGCCAGCCGACGCCGAGGAAGCCGCCCCGCAACAGCCGCCGCGCTGACGCTCAAGCGCCGGGACCACCCGTCCCGGCGATTTCCCCAGGGCCTCGTGCCCGTGACAAGCTGAGCCCATGAAGACTCTCGACGCGCTGCAGTTCGACAACCGCTTCGCCCGCCTGGGCGACGCCTTCTCCACCGAGGTATTGCCCGAGCCGCTGGACGAGCCGCGCCTGGTGGTGGCCAGCCCGGCGGCCATGGCCCTGCTCGACCTGAACCCGGCCGAGGCCGACAGCGAGGTGTTCGCCCAGCTGTTCGCCGGGCACAAGCTGTGGAGCGATGCCGAGCCGCGCGCCATGGTCTATTCCGGGCACCAGTTCGGCGTCTACAACCCGCGCCTGGGCGATGGCCGCGGCCTGCTGCTGGGCGAGGTGGTCAACGATGCCGGCGAGCACTGGGACCTGCACCTCAAGGGCGCCGGCCAGACGCCGTACTCGCGCATGGGCGACGGTCGCGCCGTGCTGCGCAGCTCGATCCGCGAATTCCTCGCCAGCGAATACATGCATGCCCTCGGAATCCCCACGTCGCGCGCCCTGTGCGTGACCGGCTCGAGCACGCCGGTGTGGCGCGAGCGCCAGGAGAGCGGCGCCATGCTGCTGCGCCTGGCGCCCAGCCATGTGCGCTTCGGCCACTTCGAGTACTTCTATTACACCAACCAGCACGAGCGGCTGAAGGAGCTGGGCGAACATGTAATTGCCTGCCACTTCGCCGAGTGCCTGACGACGGAGAACCCCTGGGCGGCGATGTTCCGCGAGATCGTCGAGCGCAACGCCGAGCTGATCGCCAAATGGCAGGCCTATGGCTTCTGCCACGGAGTGATGAACAGCGACAACATGTCGATCCTCGGCATCACCTTCGACTACGGCCCCTACGCCTTCCTCGACGACTTCGACGCCAACCACATCTGCAACCACTCGGACGACTCCGGCCGCTACAGCTTTAGCAACCAGGTGCCCATCGCCCACTGGAACCTGGCCGCCCTGGCCCAGGCGCTGACACCCTTCGTCGAGGTGGAACAGCTGCGCGAGAGCCTCGGCCTGTTCTTGCCGCTGTTCCAGGCCCACTACCAGGACCTGATGCGTCGCCGCCTCGGCCTGACCACTGCCGACGAGCGCGATGCCGCGCTGGTCGAGCGCCTGCTGCAGCTGATGCAGACGAGCGCGGTGGACTACAACCTGTTCTTCCGCCGCCTCGGCGAACGGGCGCCGGCCGATGCCATCAAGACGCTGCGCGAGGATTTCGTCGACCTCGCCGGCTTCGATCAGTGGGGCCTGGAATATCAGGCACGGGCTGCCGGCGAGACTGGTGATCAGGCCGAGCGACGCACACGCATGCACGCGGTCAACCCGCTCTACCTGCTGCGCAACTACCTGGCGCAGAACGCCATCAGCGCCGCCGAGCAAGGCGACTACGCCCCGGTGCGCGAGCTGCACGCGGTACTCTCGCGCCCCTTTGAAGAACAGCCCGGCATGCAGCGCTACACCGAGCGCCCACCAGAATGGGGCAAGCATCTGGAAATCAGCTGCTCGTCCTGAGTCAGCCTGCCCTGGCGCGGCTTCACCCGCCTACGCACCCTCTCCCTCCGGGAGAGGGCCGGGATGAGGAGCTCTGACTGCACTCCGGAGCCGTAGCCCGGATGCAATCCGGGACCGCCCCGCCACCTGCACTCTCGCACTGCGCAACTCCTTGCACACTCGCCTCGCCGCCCCCTTGTCAGCCCCGCCCCAGCACCCGATTCACGGGCCTCCGGCGCCCTGCGCAAGCCCCTGCACAGACCTGCGCCAGATATTGCACAACCTTC
>NZ_JACVAA010000006.1 GCF_014851565.1 Pseudomonas sp. PDM15 | reverse complement strand
CCATCAGTCTTACATCACAAGCACCCACACGAATTGCTTGATTCAGTTGTTAAAGAGCGTTTCGGCGAAGTCTTTCGTCTCAACCGAGGCCGCGCATTCTACAGCAGCCTTTCAATCTGTCAAGCTGTTTTTGAAGAATTTTTCGTTTCTTCTCAACCGCTTGCGCTTCAGATCAGAACTTCTTCTCGTCAGCGGGAGGCGCATTCTACAGCGTTCAAAACCGCTGTCAACCACCTCTTTCAACCGCTTTCGATCTACCTGATCGAAGCAACCAACAAGACCAAACCGCCACCCTGTCAGCCCGGCGCATTCTACTCGAATTCGCCATCCGGTCAATCTCTTTTTTCATCCAACTCTTTGAATTTCAAGGAGTTTTCCGAGAGGACTGCGCCGGAAGTGGTGCGCATTATAGGGGACCAAATCTAACCGTCAACTCCTTTCTGCAAAGTTTTTCACCCTGCCTTCAAAGAGATGCGTGCGAAGGCCTTCTTGCCGGCCTGGCACACATGAATGGAACCCAACTTGAACATGAAATTGCGGTCGACCACCTCGCCATCCACCTTCACGCTACCTGCACCCAGGAGGTCGCGCGCAGCGGCAGCATTCTTCACCAGGCCTGCCTTATTAAGAACGGAGGAGATAGGCATATCCTCTATAGAAAGCAGCTCGATCTCCGGAAGGTCATCCGGCAGCTCGCCATCCTTCAGGCGATTGCCCGCAGAGCGGTGCGCACTGGCCGCAGCCTCTTCACCATGGAAGCGAGCGACAATCTCCTCGGCCAACTTGATTTTGATGTCACGCGGATTGGCACCATTGGCCACATCGACCTTGAATTGCTCGATCTCTTCCATAGTGCGGAAGCTGAGCAGCTCGAAGTAACGCCACATCAAGGAATCCGGCATGGATACCAGCTTGCTGTACATGACGCCGGGCGCTTCCTGGATACCTATATAGTTGCCCAGCGACTTGGACATCTTCTTCACGCCGTCCAGCCCCTCGAGCAGCGGCATGGTGACGATGCACTGAGACGGCTGACCGTAAGAGCGCTGCAGCTCGCGCCCCATCAGCAGATTGAACTTCTGATCGGTGCCACCGAGCTCGACGTCTGCACGCAGCGCCACCGAGTCGTAGCCCTGCACCAGCGGATAAAGGAATTCGTGGATGGCGATCGGCTGATTGCCTTCATAGCGCTTCTGGAAGTCGTCACGCTCGAGCATGCGCGCCACGGTGTACTGCGAAGCCAGACGAACAAAGTCAGCCGGTGTGAGCTGGTCCATCCAGGTGGAATTGAATGCCACCTCGGTCTTGGCCGGATCGAGAATCTTGAACACCTGATTCTTATAGGTCTCGGCGTTATCCAGCACCTGCTCGCGGGTCAGCGGCGGGCGAGTCGCACTCTTGCCGCTGGGATCACCGATCATTCCGGTGAAGTCACCTATAAGGAAGACCACCTGGTGCCCCAGCTCCTGGAACTGGCGCAGCTTATTAATAAGCACGGTGTGCCCCAGGTGCAGATCGGGCGCGGTTGGGTCGAAACCGGCCTTGATACGCAGCGGCTCGCCGCGCTTGAGCTTCTCCACCAGTTCGGACTCGACCAGAACCTCTTCTGCACCGCGCTTGATCAGCGCCAGCTGCTCTTCAACCGACTTCATGACAGGACCCGTGCTACCCGCAAACCAAAAAGGGAACCAACCATACAAGATCACTGACCAATTACAAGCTCTACGCCAGGGGTATGCCGCTGGGCCGATGCGTGGCCTGCAGGGTTGCCTATAGTGAAATTTGATTATATTTTAGACAGTTAATGCACTCTTCCAAGAAACACCCTGAGCCATGACGCATTCTGTACCCAAAGCCACGTCCTATCCGCGGAGCCACTTGCTGGCAGCCAGCGGTATTGCGGCGCTGCTGAGCCTGGCCTTGCTGGTGTTCCCGTCGCGCGAAGTCGAAGCCAAGAAGACCTACCTGAGCCTGGAGCTGGACAACGGCTCCGAGCAGATCGTGCAAGAGAAGGATGATCTCCGACCCGATCAGGCCGCCGGGGAATCGCCTTTCACCGATAACAAGAACAGCGCCCAAGCAGACGCGAACAAAAAGAACGAAGAAGCACAGCTCACTCAACCTACCGACCCGCTGCAGAAGAGCGTCACCGTCGCCAACGGCGATACGCTGTCGACCGTATTTTCTCGCGTCGGCCTGGATGCCACTGCCCTGCACGAAGCCATCGGCAGCAGTAAGGATGCCAAGCGCTTCAGCCGTCTGCATGTAGGCCAGGTACTGGACTTCAAGCTGACGCCGGAAGGCAAGCTGGAGCGCATGGGCAGCAAGCTGAATGATCTGGAGAGCATCTCCCTGACGCGCAGCGACAAGGGCTTCTCCTTCAAGCGCGAACTGGTCAAGCCGGACGTGCGCACCTCCTACGCCCGCGGCGTGATCAACAGCTCGCTGTTCCTCTCCGCCAAGCGTGCCGGGCTATCGCACAGCCTGACCATGGACCTGGCCAACGTATTCGGCTACGACATCGACTTCGCCCAGGACATCCGCGAAGGCGACGAGTTCGAGCTCATCTACGAAGAGCACGTGGTCAATAACAAGCAGGTCGGCAACGGCAACATACTCTCCGCGCGTTTCACCAATCGCGGCAAGACCTACACTGCCGTGCGCTACACCAGCAAGCAGGGCGTGACCAGCTACTACAACGCCGATGGCATGAGCATGCGCAAGGCGTTCATCCGCACCCCGGTGGACTTCGCCCGCATCAGTTCGAAATTCTCCATGGGCCGTCGCCACCCGATCCTTAACAAGATCCGTGCACACAAGGGCGTCGATTACGCTGCCCCGCGCGGCACGCCGATCAAGGCCGCCGGCGATGGCCGCGTGCTGCTGGCCGGACGCAAGGGCGGCTACGGCAATGCCGTGGTCATCCAGCACGGAAACAGCTACCGCACCCTGTACGGGCACATGCAAGGCTTCGCCAAGGGCGTGCGCACCGGGAGCACCGTCAAGCAGGGGCAGATCATCGGCTACATCGGCACCACCGGTCTCTCGACCGGACCGCACCTGCATTACGAGTTCCAGGTCAATGGCCGCCATGTCGATCCGCTCAGCCAGAAACTGCCAATGGCCGACCCCATTGCTCGCAACGAGAAGCAGCGCTTCCTGCAGCTGAGCAAGCCGCTGATGGCGCGCATGGACCAGGAAAAGGCCACCATGCTGGCCGCCAACAAGCAGCCCTGATATGCCGCGCTACCTGGGGGTGATGTCCGGTACCAGTCTCGACGGACTGGACATCGCCCTGATCCAGCAAGACTCCCGCCCCACGCTCCTCGCCCACCACTACATCCCCATGCCCGACGCCTTGCGCGCCGACCTGCTGGCACTGTGTGCCTCGGGCCCGGACGAGCTGGCGCGCTCCGCCATTGCCGAGCAGCGCTGGGTGGAACTGGCGGCAGCCGGCATTAATACACTGCTGCAACTCGAAGGCCTGAACGCCAGCGACATCCGCGCCATTGGCAGCCATGGCCAGACAGTGCGCCATGAGCCGGCACGCGGCTTTACCGTGCAGATCGGCAATCCAGCCCTGCTGGCGGAGCTGACCGGCATCGACGTGGTTGCCGATTTCCGCCGTCGCGATGTGGCCGCAGGCGGCCAGGGAGCGCCGCTGGTTCCGGCCTTTCACGAAGCGCTGTTCGAGGCTAACGAGCAGCCCAAAGCCGTACTCAATGTCGGCGGTTTCAGCAATCTCAGCCTGATCGAGCCAGGCCAGGCAGTGCGTGGCTTCGACTGCGGGCCGGGCAACGTGTTGCTGGATGCCTGGATCGGCAAGGTGCGTGGCGATGCGTTTGACCGCGACGGCGCCTGGGCGGCCAGCGGGCAGCTGAATGCAGCATTGCTGCAGGCGCTGATGAGCGATCCCTATTTCGCCACTCGCGGTCCGAAAAGCACCGGGCGCGAACTGTTCAATCTGCCCTGGCTGGAAAGTCACCGGACCGGGTTCCCCGCAGTGTCGCCCGCCGATGTCCAGCGCACCCTGCTGGAGCTAACCGCGCGCAGCATCGTTGATTCACTGCAGCAGGCTCAGCAGGGCACCGCCGAACTGCTGGTCTGCGGCGGCGGCGCGCACAACGCTGCATTGATGCAGCGCCTGCAGGAAATGTTGCCGAGCTGCCAGGTAGCCAGCACCGCCGAGCGCGGCGTGCCTCCGGACTGGGTCGAGGCCATGGCTTTCGCCTGGCTGGCGCATTGCTGCCTGGAGCGCATCCCGGCCAACCGCCCCAGCGTCAGTGGCGCGAAGGGATCACGGGTGCTCGGGGCGATCTACCCGGCCTGACCAGACCCGGCCCTAAACGAAAAAGCCGCGCGGATGCGCGGCTTTTTCATGGCGAATGGCTCAGATCGAGAAGGACGAACCGCAGCCGCAGGTGGTGGAAGCATTCGGGTTGTTGATCACGAAGCGCGAACCTTCCAGGCCTTCCTGGTAATCCACCTCGGCACCGGCCAGGTACTGAAAGCTCATCGGATCGACCACCAGACTGACACCCTCGCGCTCGACGATGGTGTCGTCGTCGGCCACATCCTCATCGAAGGTGAAGCCGTACTGGAAACCCGAGCAACCGCCGCCGGTGACGAACACACGCAGCTTCAGACGCGGATTGCCCTCTTCATCGACCAGGCTCTTCACCTTGTTCGCCGCGCCCTGGGTGAAGATCAGGGGGGTTGGAGTGAAGGTCTCGACGCTCATCTTGCTGCTCTCCCGGCGCCAGGCGCCATGTTACGTACTGCACGGGCGGCGATTATCCGCTTACCCGAGCAAATTGGTCAATTATTGCGCGATGACAGGAACTGGGCTCCTGCTTCTTAGATAAGCGCGCCTGCGACGAATTCAAGTCGTCGCAGACGCAACCTCGATCAGGGCAGCAACGCGGCGTGAGACAGGCCCAGGCGCTCGTCCAGGCCGAAGAGGATGTTCAGGTTCTGCACCGCCTGGCCGGACGCGCCCTTGACCAGGTTGTCGATGGCCGACAGCACCACCACCAGTTCACCGCCCTGTGGACGATGCACAGCGATGCGGCAGACGTTGGCACCACGCACGCTACGGGTCTCAGGGTGACTGCCGGCCGGCATCACATCGACGAAAGGTTCGTTGGCATAGCGCTTCTCGAACAGCGCCTGCAGGTCCACGCCGCGATCGGCGACGGTAGCGTACAGGGTGGCGTGGATGCCACGGATCATCGGCGCCAGGTGCGGCACGAAGGTCAGGCCGACCGGGCCCTTGGCGGCGCGGCGCAGGCCCTGGCTGATTTCCGGCAGGTGGCGGTGGCCCTTGACCGAGTAGGCCATCATGCTCTCGCTGGCCTCGCACAGCAGCGAACCGACCTTGGCACCGCGACCGGCGCCGCTGACGCCGGAGGCGCAGTTGGCGATCAGGCGACTGTTATCGGCCAGACCGGCCTCCAGCAGCGGGAGCAGACCGAGCTGGGTAGCGGTCGGATAGCAGCCCGGCACGGCGATCAGGCGCGCGCCCTTGATGGCCTCGCGATTCACTTCCGGCAGCCCGTAAACCGCCTCCGGCAGCAGCTCCGGCGCACCGTGCGGCTGGCCGTACCACTTGGCCCACTCCTCGGCGTCCTGCAGACGGAAGTCGGCGGACAGGTCGATCACCTTGGTGCCGGCAGCCAGCAGCTCACCGGCCAGGGCGTGGGCCACGCCATGCGGGGTGGCGAAGAACACCACATCGCAAGCACCAAGAGTGGCCACGTCCGGCACGCTGAAGGCCAGATTGTCGTAGTGGCCGCGCAGGTTGGGGTACATGTCAGCGACCTTGACCCCGGCCTCTGAGCGCGAGGTGATCACCGCCACCTCGGCCTGCGGGTGCTGGGCCAGCAGACGCAGCAGCTCCACTCCGGTGTAACCCGTGCCGCCGACGATTCCGACCTTGACCATTGCATAACCCCCGCAGAGAGACCCATAAGAAAGGCTGCCGATGATAAAGCCCATGGCCCCGGCGGCCAACCTCGAGGGTGACGGGCGACCACGGCTTTCTCTACTATCGGCGACAAATATCCTGCCGGAAGTCGCCAATGCTCTATCTCTGGGTCAAGGCCCTGCACATCGTCGCCATGGTCTGCTGGTTCGCCGGGCTGTTCTACCTGCCACGCCTGTTCGTCTACCACGCCTCGGCCGACGACGCGCCCGGCCAGGAACGCTTCTGCGTGATGGAGCGCAAGCTGTATCGCGGCATCATGACCCCCTCGATGATCGCCACCCTGGTCTTCGGCGGCTGGCTGCTCTACCTCAGCCCGGCCTGGCTGCAGCAGGGCTGGCTGCACGCCAAGCTATTGCTGGTGGTACTGTTGGTCGCTTATCACCACGTCTGTGGTGCGCAACTCAAGCGCTTCGCCCGCGGCGAGAACGTCCGTGGCCATGTGTTCTACCGCTGGTTCAACGAGGTGCCGGTGCTGTTCCTGCTGGCGATCGTGATCCTGGTGGTGGTCAAACCCTTCTGAGAACAAGAGGAACGCCCATGTCACTGCCCGCCCTGCTCGATCAACGCCTGCGCCTGCCGGTGGTGGCCGCCCCGATGTTCCTGGTATCTACTCCCCCCCTGGTGCTGGCCACCTGTCACAGCGGCGTGATGGGCAGTTTCCCGGCACTGAACCAGCGCGAGAGCGCCGGCTTCAAGGCCTGGCTGGAGGAGATCGAAGCGGGATTGAAGCCAGACTCGGCACCCTACGCGGTCAACCTGATCGTGCACGGCAGCAACCCTCGCCTGCAGGCCGACCTGGCCATCTGCGTGGAACACAAGGTGCCTGTGGTGATCACCAGCCTCGGCGCGGTGAAGGAAGTAGTCGACGCCGTGCACAGCTATGGTGGCCTGGTGTTCCATGACGTCACCACCCGCCGCCATGCGGAGAAAGCCGCCGAGGCCGGCGTGGATGGTCTGATCGCGGTGGCCGCCGGCGCCGGTGGCCATGCCGGCACCTGGAGCCCGTTCGCCCTGCTCGCCGAGATCCGCCAGTTCTTCGACAAGACCCTGCTACTCTCCGGCTGCCTCAACCACGGCCACGAGATTCTCGCCGCCCAATTGCTGGGCGCCGACCTGGCTTACATGGGCACACGCTTCATCGCCACCCGCGAGAGCAATGCCGACGGCGACTACAAGCAGATGATCCTCGACGCCCGCGCTGCTGACATCGTGCACACCCCGGCGGTGTCCGGCGTGCCGGCCAGCTTCATGCGCCAGAGCCTGGAGAAGGCCGGCTACGACCTGCAACGCCTGCAGAACAAGGGCGACATCAACTATGGCGAGAAGCTCAAGCCGATCAGCGACGAAGCCAAGGCCTGGAAGACCGTCTGGTCGGCTGGCCAGGGCGTCGGGGGCATCGACGACCTGCCGACCGTGGCCGAGCTGGTCGCCCGCCTGGATGCCGAATACCGGGCCGCCCAGAGCCAGGCCGGGCAACTGACGCAGCGCTTGCCGCGCTGAGCAGAAAACTGCGCAGCAGGTCGCTTGTTCGCGCCCGGCAAAGCCCCTAGGCTCTAGCCACTTCTCAATGACGTAACAGGGATGCACGCATGACGGATACTCGCTACAAGATCGTCTTCGACGGCCAGCTGATGCCGGAGATGACACTCGACGCGGTGAAAGACAACCTGGCCCGCCTGTTCAAGAGCGACCAGAGCAAGATCGACGCCCTGTTCAGCGGCTCGCCGGTAGCGCTCAAGCGTGACCTGGCCGAGGCGGAGGCGGACAAGTACCTGGCCGCGCTGCGCCAGGCTGGAGCACTGGTGCGCAAGGAAACGGATCTGGCCGCCGGCCTCAGCCTGGTCGATACCGATGACCATCGAGAACCGGAGCCGGTCTCCAGCAGCGAAACCATGAGCTGCCCGAAATGCGGTCATGAGCAAGCCAAGGCCGCCGAGTGTTCGGCCTGCGGCATCATCGTCGAGAAGTACCTGGCCCGCCAGGCAGCGCTACCGGCAACCCCGGCGCCTGCTGCAATGGAAAGCGCCTCGCCCTATAGCACACCGAAATCGGAAGTCGGTGATGCGATGCCAGAGTATGGCGAGCTGAAAGTCTTCACGGTGAATGGTCGAATCGGCCGTGTGCGTTATCTGGGCTGGTCGATGGCATTGATGCTGATCGCCCTGCTGGGCTATGGCATTGCGGCCGGTGCTATGGCCATTTCGCCCATAGTCGGCGGCATCCTGATGATTCCGCTGGTGATAGGCGGCGTGGTGGTCAGCGTCATGATCGGCGTGCAGCGCTTGCACGATATCGGCTGGTCCGGCTGGCTCTGGCTGCTCAACTTCGTACCGGTGGTGGGCAGCGTCTTCGCCCTGCTGATGTTGGTCATCCCGGGCACCCAGGGCGCCAACCGCTACGGCCCGCCGCCGCCGCCAAACAGCGGCGGCGTGATCGCCCTGGCCTGGTCGCTGCTGCTGGTGCCAATACTGGGCATTCTCGCCGCCATCTCGCTTCCGGCCTATCAGGAATATGTCGAGCGTGCCGAGCAGGCTCAGCAAGAACAGCAGCTGCAGTATGCCCCGGAAGGCGAGGAGTAGACCTTGAGCGGTTACGCCCTGATTACCGGCGCCTCCAGCGGCCTCGGCCTGGCCCTGGCCGAAGCTCTGGCCCGGCGCGGGCGTAACCTGATCCTGGTGGCACGCCAGCGCGATGCGTTGGAGAGCATCGCCTGCGAGCTCAGCCAGCGCTTCGGCATCGAGGCGCTGTTCCGTGTCTGCGACCTGACCGAGCCGCTGCAGCTCACCGGCCTGATCCAGGAGCTGGAACAGGGCGAGCGGCAGATCGATCTGCTGGTGAACAATGCTGGCATCGGCAGCGCCGGCCTGTTCGTCGAACAGGATTGGGGACGCGAGCAGGAGCTGATCGAACTCAATATCCTGGCACTCAGCCGCCTGTGTCATGCCCTGGGCCTGGAGATGAAGCGGCGTGGTGCCGGGCAGATTCTCAACGTGGCATCCCTGGCCGCGTTCCAGCCGGGGCCGCTGATGAGCAGCTACTTCGCCAGCAAGGCCTACGTGCTGCACTTCTCCGAGGCCCTACGCAGCGAGCTTGCGCCGTTCGGGGTGAAAGTCTCGGTGCTCTGCCCGGGGCCGGTGGCCACCGCCTTCTTCCGCCGCGCCGAGTTGTACAGTGGCGGGCTGGAGCGTCAGCAGCAACTGGCCAGCCCCGAGGAGATCGCCCTGGTCACCTTGCGCGGCCTGGACCGCAACAGCGCCATCATCATCCCCGGCTGGCGTCATCGCCTGGTGCCGCAACTGCTGCGCCTGACGCCACGGGCGCTGGTACGCCACGTGGCGATGAAGATGGTGCGCCCGCTGCTGCCGCGCACTCGTGCCGAGCAACCTTAGTCGGCACTCACCGTACGCCCGTCGGCCCAGGCCCGCAGCTCCGTCAGGCGCTCGGCCATGACCACCGACAGTGGTGCCGTCCCCTGAATGTTGCTCAGCAACAGGGCCTGATCCACAGGCTGCTGGCGTGCCTGGGCGGCATACAGTGCGCTGACCACCACCTGCTCGATCTCCGCACCAGCAAACCCTTCGCTGGCCTGCGCCAGTGCCTGCAGATCGAACTGCTCCAGCTCCAGTTCGCGGCGGCGCAGGTGGATAGCGAAGATCTCCGCGCGCACCTCGGAGTTCGGTAAGTCGACGAAGAACAGCTCATCGAAGCGCCCCTTGCGCACCAGCTCCGGCGGCAGGCGGTCGATGGCGTTGGCGGTGGCGACCATGAACACCGGCGACTTGCGCTCGGCCATCCAGGTCAGCAGGGTGCCGAGCACGCGCTGGCTGACGCCGTCGTCGTTGCTACCGGTGGCCAGCCCTTTCTCGATTTCGTCCATCCACAACACGCAGGGCGCCATCTGCTCGGCCATCTTCAGCGCCTCACGCAGGTTGCGCTCGGTCTCACCGAAGAACTTGTTGTACAGGCTGGCAAAGTCCAGGCGCAGCAGCGGCAGGCCCCAGAGCCCGGCCACCGCCTTGGCCGCCAGGCTCTTGCCTCCACCCTGCACGCCGACTAGTAACATGCCCTTGGGCATATCGGCGCCCTTGCCGCCGGCGAAGATCTCCTGGCGTTCGCCCAGCCAGCGCTTGAGGTTAGCCAGTCCGCCAACCTCGGCGAAGCGCGCGGTGTCGTACTCGAAGCTGAGCACGCCTTCCAGATCGAGCAGCTGGAACTTGGCCTTGTTCAGCTCCGGCAGGTCTTCCTGGGTAATCGCGCCGTCATCGCAGATCACGTTGCGCGCCAGCGCCCGTGCCTCTGCGTGGCTCATGCCGCGCAGGTTCTTCACCACCTGCTGCAGGGTGCGGTTGTCCGTGCGCACCCGCGCGCCGCGATTGCGCTCGCTCCAGCGCGTGGCCTCTTCGCGCACCAGGGCCAGCAGCTCTTCCTCGGTCGGCAGCGCCAGACTGAAGCGCGCGGCGTAGCGTTGCACCTCGGCCGGAAGCTTGAGCGCATGCGAGACCAGTACCAGGGTCGGCTTGTGCGGCGCATCGCTCATGGCAATTTCCTTGAGCAGACGCACCAGCTTGGGGTTGTCGACCAGGAACGGATGCAGGTCGCACAGCACATAGATGTTCGGCGTCGGATCGGCCTTGATCAGACGCAGCGCCTGTTCCGGCTCGCGGCTATCCAGTTCGCCCACCGGCTCGCCGCCGAAGGCCAGGCGCTGCAGACCTTCGGTCACCGCCCAGGTGTAAATGCCGAGGCCGCGCTTGATCGCCAGCGAGGTGAGGGTTTCCAGCACCCGTGGCTCGTCCCAGGACTCGATCACCACCAGTTTGACGCGGGACTCCAGGACCAGGCCCAGATCGTGGACATCGTTCTTCAACACGCACTCCTTGTGCTGTCTGCCGACACTATTAAACTCGCAGGATACCCAAAGCCCCCGGAGGAAAGCGCGTGGACTGCCTGTTCTGCAAGATAATCGACGGCACCATTCCCGCCCGCAAGCTCTATGAGGACGACCAGGTACTGGCCTTCCACGACATAGGCCCGCAGGCGCCGGTACATTTCCTGGTGATCCCCAAGCGCCATATCGCCACCCTCAACGAACTGAGCGAAGCGGATCGCCCGCTGGCCGGGCATATCCTCTACACCGCCCAGCGCCTGGCCGCCGAACAGGGCTGCGCGGAAGGCTTCCGCGTGGTGATGAACTGCAACGACCTGGGCGGCCAGACCGTGCACCACATCCATATGCACGTGCTCGGCCAGCGGCAGATGCACTGGCCTCCAGGATGAGCGGCAGCGACCCATTGTCGCCAGTCAAAAATCTGTCCAGACCTTCGGGTAAACTGCCGGCATGCTTTCCGTGGAGATGGCCATGAGCAACCAACGCCAGTTTTCCCCCGTCGACCGTCTGTTGATCCAGGCCGACGCCGCCATGCGCACCCTGCTGCCGTTCAGCGGCGCACCGGCGCGGCCGTCGCCGGCCATCCTGCAGAACGAATCCGAGCTGAGCGATGCAGACGCCCGCCACGTGGCCGGGTTGATGCGCATCAACCACACCGGCGAGGTGTGCGCCCAGGCGCTGTACCAGGGCCAGGCGCTGACCGCCAAGCTGCCGGAAGTGCGCAAGGCCATGGAGCATGCCGCCGACGAGGAAGTCGACCACCTGGCCTGGTGCGAGCAGCGCATCCGCGAACTGGGCAGCCACCCGAGCGTGCTCAATCCGCTGTTCTACGGCCTGTCCTTCGGCGTCGGCGCGGTGGCCGGCCTGATCAGCGACCGGGTCAGCCTGGGCTTCGTCGCCGCTACCGAGGATCAGGTGGTCAAGCACCTCGACCAGCACCTGGAACAGATCCCGCAGGACGACGCCAAGACCCGCGCCATCCTCGAACAGATGCGCGATGACGAGGAACAGCACGCCACCAGCGCCATCGACGCTGGCGGCCTGCGCTTCCCGGCGCCGGTGAAGTTCGGCATGAGCCTGCTATCCAAGGTGATGACCAAGAGCACCTATCGCATCTAGAACCCGCTTACGGTCTCCTGATCGTCGGCCATGCTGCGTTGAAACTGGGCCGGGGCGCGTAGCCGCGGGCTGCTCATTTACAGCACGTAAACTCCGCGCCCTCGTCCACTTTCGCCTTGCCTGGCTCTAGCTCAGAAGACCGTAAACAGGTTCTAGAAATGAAAAAGGGCGCCAATCGGCGCCCTTGTTCGTTGCGGGAGAATCAGCGCGGCATATTGCGCGCGTAGAAAATCTCCAGCATCTCGTGACGCACCCGCTCTTCCACCTGCTGGCGCTGTTCGGCGGTCAGGTTGCGGGTAGCGTCGCCGAACAGGTAGTTGTCCAGCTCGAAGTTCTTGAGCAGCATCTTGGTGTGGAACAGGTTCTCCTGATACACATTCACGTCCGTCATCTGGTACGCGTCCTGGGTATCCTCGGAGAGGTAGTTCTGGATCGAGTTGATCTCGTGGTCGATGAAGTGCTTCCTGCCCTCCACGTCGCGGGTGAAACCACGCACGCGATAGTCGACGGTGACGATGTCCGAGTCGAACTGGTGGATCAGGTAGTTGAGCGCCTTCAGCGGCGAGATCACGCCACAGGTCGACACGTCGATGTCCACACGGAAGGTCGCGATACCTTCGACCGGATGGATCTCCGGATAGGTGTGCACGGTGATGTGACTCTTGTCCAGGTGCGCCAGGATGGTATCCGGCAGCGGCCCCGGGGATTCCTCGATCTGGCTGGCGGTGGGTTCCACCGGTTGCTCGGAGATCAGGATGGTCACGCTGGCGCCTTGCGGGTCGTAGTCCTGACGGGCGATGTTCAGGATATTGGCGCCGATGATGTCGACAACATCGGTGAGGATCTGCGTCAGCCGCTCGGCATCGTACTCGGTGTTGATGTACTGGACGTAAGCCTGCTGGTCTTCCGGCGTTTCCGCGTAGCAGATGTCATAGATGTTGAAGCTCAAGGTCTTCGTCAGGTTGTTGAACCCGTGGAGCTTGAGTTTGCTTTTCACCGTTGGAGATTCTCTTGGTTGGTGCGGCTCTGCCGCGTGATCGAGCATGCCCGTCAGCTGCGAATGGCTCAGCTGCGTAGGACGGTTAACACCTCTTCGCGATGGCGATTGGTTTTGGTTGGGGCGCAGGCCCCGAAAAGGGCCGCGCATTATGCAGATCGACGGCCTTGGCGGCCAGAGTCTGCGCCCGCTTTATGATGGCCGGATGACCGTCAGGCACCCAGCTCGACGATCTCGTAGTCGTGGGTGATTTCCACGCCGGCGCGACCAAGCATGATCGAGGCAGAGCAGTACTTCTCCGCCGACAGCTCCACCGCGCGCTTCACCTGAGACTCCTTGAGGCCGCGGCCCTTGACCACGAAGTGCAGGTGGATCTTGGTGAACACCTTGGGGTCTTCGCCGGCGCGCTCAGCTTCGAGGAAGACCTCACAGCTTTCCACCGGCTGGCGCGCCTTCTTCAGGATGCTCACAACGTCGAAGTTGCTGCAGCCGCCCAGGCCGATCAGCACCATTTCCATGGGGCGCACACCGAGGTTGCGACCGCCGGATTCGGGCGGGCCGTCCATCACCACCACATGACCGCTGCCGGATTCGCCGAGGAACATGGCCTCGCCGGCCCATTGAATGCGCGCTTTCATCGCCTGGACTCCACTGCCCGAAAGGCGCGTAGCTTATCACAGCGTCTTATTTCACCCGGCCGTCGCATTTACGGGCAATGGGCCATGACCAGTGATGACTGCGTCGCAAATTCGCGTTGCCGGCCCCCACGTGTCTGTTAAGCTGGCGGCGGATAACTGGCACACTTGTTCGGATAACTAATAAGAAATTCGCCTGCTGGACAAAGGCTTACTCAAATTTCGGGACTCGGGCATGGTAGCTATTACCCTTACACCAAAGATCAAGAACATCGACAAGCTGCTCGCGCACTGTCACCGCCGTCGCTATACGGCCAAGAGCACCATCATCTATGCGGGGGATCGTTGCGAAACCCTGTTCTTCATCATCAAAGGCTCGGTCACCATCCTTATCGAGGATGACGACGGCCGCGAGATGATCATCGCGTATCTCAACCCCGGCGACTTCTTCGGCGAAATGGGGCTGTTCGAGAAGGAAGGCACCGAGAAGGAGCGCAGCGCCTGGGTCCGCGCCAAGACCGAGTGCGAGGTGGCGGAGCTGAGCTATGCCAAGTTCCGTGAACTGACCCAACAGGACCCGGAGATCCTCTATGCCCTGGGCAGCCAGATGGCCGATCGCCTACGCAACACCACGCGCAAGGTGGGCGACCTGGCCTTCCTCGACGTCACCGGCCGCGTGGCTCGCACCCTGCTCGACCTGTGCAAGCAGCCGGATGCTATGACGCATCCGGACGGCATGCAGATCAAGATCACCCGCCAGGAAATCGGCCGCATCGTCGGCTGCTCCCGTGAGATGGTCGGCCGCGTGCTCAAGTCCCTGGAAGAACAGGGCCTGGTGCACGTGAAAGGCAAGACCATGGTGGTGTTCGGCACCCGCTGATCGGGACGACTGCGCGTCGGCCAGGCGTTGTTGGGCAAGGGCCTCGGGCGCTCATTTACGTGGCGCCGCCCAGGCCTAGCCTGGCTCTAACTCGCCAGTCCCTACAAATGAAAAAGCCCGCCAATCGGCGGGCTTTTTTATGCAGGCCAGATCAGTCCGGATCGACACCCGGCACCACGCGGCTGCCGGCGAAGAACAGGCGCTTGAGCTCGGTGCCCGGGTCCTCGGCGCGCATAAAGGCCTCGCCGACCAGGAACGAGTACACCTCGTTGATCTCCATCAGCTCCACGTCGGCGCGGGTGAGGATGCCGCTCTCGGTGATCACCAGGCGGTCGCGCGGAATGCGCGGCAGCAGGTCGAGGGTGGTCTCCAGGCTCACTTCGAAGCTGTGCAGGTTGCGGTTGTTGATGCCCACCAGCGGCGTGTCCAGGGTCTTCAGCGCGCGCTCCAGCTCGTCGCCGTCGTGCACCTCGACCAGCACGTCGAGGCCGACGTCCTTGGCGGTGGAGGCCAGCTCGGCCATGCGCACGTCATCCAGTGCCGAGACGATCAGCAGTACGCAGTCAGCCCCGAGGGCACGGGCCTCGACGATCTGGTACGGGTCGATCATGAAGTCCTTGCGGATCACCGGCAGCGAGCAGGCCGCGCGGGCCTGCTGCAGGTACTCGTCGGCACCCTGGAAAAAGTCGACATCGGTGAGCACCGACAGGCAGGCCGCGCCACCGGCCTCGTAGCTCTTGGCGATTTCGGCGGGCACGAAGTTCTCGCGCAGCACGCCCTTGCTCGGCGAGGCCTTCTTCACCTCGGCGATCACCGCGGCCTGCTTCTGCGCCACTCGCTCCTGCAGGGCGCGGGCAAAGCCGCGCATGGGGTCGGCCTGGCGAGCCGCGGCCTCGACCTCGGCGAAGCTGACGCGGGTGCGGCGCTCGGCCACTTCCTCGGCCTTGCGGGCGAGGATCTTCTCCAGCACGGTTGGAATGCTCACCCTTCGTTCTCCACACGAAATACCGCGGTAAAGGACACCAGCTCGTCCAGCTTCTCCCAGGCCAGGCCGGTGTGCAGGGCGTCCTGCGCCAGCTGTACGCCTTCCTTCAGACTAGTCGCCAGATCGGCCGCGTAGAGGGCGGCACCGGCATTCAGCACGATCATGTCGGCGGCCTTCTGGCCATGCTCGGTCTTGCGCCGGCCGAGTGCATCGTGGATCAGCGCCAGCGAGCCCTGAGCGTCTTCGACGGTCAGGCCCATCAGGGTCTGGCTCTTGATGCCGAAGTCCTCGGGCTGGATGCGGTACTCGCTGACCACGCCATCCTTCAGTTCGGCGACATGGGTCGGCGCGGCCAGGCTGATCTCGTCCAGACCATCCTGCGCATGCACCACCAGCACATGCTTGCTGCCCAGGCGCTGCAGCACTTCGGCCATGGGCCGGCACAGGGCCTGGCTGAACACGCCGATCACCTGGTGCCTGACCCCGGCCGGATTGGTCATCGGGCCGAGCATGTTGAAGATGGTGCGCAGGCCCAGCTCGCGACGCGGGCCGATGGCGTGCTTCATGGCGCCGTGATGGGCCGGCGCGAACATGAAGCCGACCCCCACGGACTCCACGCAACGCGCCACCTGCTCCGGCTTGAGGTTCAGGTAGACGCCGGCGGCTTCCAGCAGGTCGGCGCTGCCGCTCTTGCCGGACACAGCGCGATTACCGTGCTTGGCCACGCGCCCGCCCGCCGCGGCGACCACGAAGGCGGCCGCGGTGGAGACGTTGAACACGTTCATGCCATCGCCACCGGTGCCGCAGGTGTCGACCAGGCGCTCGGCGTTGATCTGCACCGGAGCGGCCAGCTCACGCATGACGGTGGCGGCACCGACGATCTCGTCAATGGTCTCGCTCTTCATGCGCATGCCCATGAGGAAGGCGCCGATCTGCGCGTCGGTGCACTGGCCGGTCATGATCAGGCGCATTACGTCCTGCATCTCGGCGGTGGACAGGTCCAGTTGGTTGACCACCCGGTTGAGGGCTTCCTTGATGTCCATCAGCGCACTCCGCCTTGCTGTTTGAGGAAGTTGGCGAACAGTTCGTGGCCCTGCTCGGTGAGGATGGATTCCGGGTGGAACTGCACGCCCTCAATGTTCAGAGTCTTGTGGCGCAGGCCCATGATCTCGTCCACCGAACCATCGGCATGCTGGGTCCAGGCGGTGATCTCCAGGCACTCCGGCAGCGTCTCGCGCTTGACTACCAGGGAATGGTAGCGGGTCACGGTCAGCGGCATGTTGAGGCCGGCGAAGGCACCCTTGTCCTCGTGGAACACCGGGCTGGTCTTGCCGTGCATCACCTGGCGCGCGCGCACCACGTCGCCGCCGAAGGCCTGGCCGATGCTCTGGTGACCCAGGCACACGCCAAGGATCGGCAGCTTGCCGGCGAAGTGCTTGATCACCTCCAGCGACACGCCGGCCTCGGTCGGCGTGCACGGGCCGGGCGAGACCACGATGCGCTCGGGCTTCAGGGCCTCGATCTCGGCCACCGTCAGTTCGTCGTTGCGGATCACGTGGACATCGGCGCCCAGCTCGCCCAGGTACTGCACCACGTTGTAGGTAAAGGAGTCGTAGTTGTCGATCATCAGCAGCATGGTTGGGCCCCTTACTCTACGGACTGTTCGGCGAGGCTGACCGCGCGGAACATGGCGCGGCGCTTGTTCAGGGTTTCTTCCCACTCCAGGGCCGGCTGCGAGTCGGCGACGATGCCGGCGCCGGCCTGCACGTGCAGCTCACCGTCCTTGATCACCGCGGTGCGGATGGCAATCGCGGTGTCCATGTTGCCGTTCCACGCCAGGTAGCCCACGGCACCGCCGTAGACACCACGCTTGACCGGCTCCAGCTCGTCGATGATTTCCATGGCGCGAACCTTCGGCGCGCCGGATAGGGTGCCGGCCGGCAGGATGGCACGCAGGGCGTCCATCGCGCTCAGGCCGTCCTTCAGCTGGCCGGTGACGTTGGAGACGATGTGCATCACGTTGGAGTAGCGCTCGATGACCATCTGCTCGGTGACCTTCACCGAGCCGGTGCTGGAGACGCGGCCGACGTCGTTGCGGCCGAGATCGATCAGCATCAGATGCTCGGCGATCTCCTTGGCGTCGGACAGCAGGTCCTTCTCCAGCTCGACGTCGGCCTCTTCGCTGGCGCCACGCGGACGGGTGCCGGCGATCGGGCGCACGGTGACCAGATTGTCCTCGACGCGCACCAGCACTTCCGGCGAGCTGCCCACCACGTGGAAGTCGCCGAAGTTGAAGAAGTACATGTACGGAGTCGGGTTGATGCAACGCAGCGCGCGGTACAGGTCGATCGGTGCGGCCTGGAACGGGATCGACATGCGCTGGGAGATCACCACCTGCATGCAGTCGCCGGCCAGGATGTATTCCTTGATCGCGCCGACCGCCGCCTCGTAGTCATCGCGCTTGAAGCTGGAGACGAAGTCCGGCTCCTTGCCGGCCGGCTTGCTCAGGTCCACGCCCAGGCGTGGGGTGATCGGCTGACGCAGCTTGTTCAGCAGTTCGCGCAGCTGGGCCTGGCCCTGCTCGAAAGCATCGGCCTGGGCCGGATCGGCGAGGACGATCGCGTGCATCTTGCCGGCCAGGTTATCGAACACCACCACGGCATCCGAGACCATCAGCAGGATGTCCGGAGTGCCCAACGGATCGGGATTCGGGCACTGCGCCAGCTTCTTCTCCACGTAGCGCACGCTGTCGTAGCCGAAGTAGCCGACCAGGCCGCCGTTGAAGCGCGGCAGACCGGCAATGGTGGGAACGTTGTAACGCGCCTTGAACTGCTCGACGAAGACCAGCGGGTCTTCGCTATCGAGCTGCTCGACGACCTGGCCGTCGACGCTGACGCTGATCTGATGACCATGCACGCGCAGCACGGTGCGTGCCGGCAGGCCGATGATCGAGTAGCGGCCCCATTTCTCGCCGCCCTGCACGGATTCCAGCAGGTAGGAGTTGGGGGTGTCGGCCAGCTTGAGGTAGATCGACAGCGGGGTGTCGAAGTCGGCCAGTGTCTCGAAAGCCAGCGGAATGCGGTTATAGCCGTCGGCGGCCAAACGCAGGAATTCTTCGCGGTTCATGCAAAACAGCCTCGTGGAGGAGGAAAATCGGGAGTCGGGCAAACGCGCCGGAACCAGCCGGCCAGGAGAAAATCAGGCGCGCCAGCGCCAGCGGGCCAGGGCCTTGATGACTTTCATCCATTGTTTGCTGGCAACTACCACGATGCTGTCTCGATGAGGCGGGTAATCGGAAGAGTCCGGCGACATTAGCGCAGCGTAATCGGCCGCGCAACCGGGCAGCAGCTGGCGCAGGTCATCGAGCACCCGTGCCGGGTTCTCCTCGGCGATCGGCCGGCCGTGGTTGTAGCCGTAGCTCAGCGCCACGCAGGGCACGCTGGCGGCGCGGGCGGCCAGCACGTCGTTGCGCGAGTCGCCGATGAACAGGGCGCGCTCGGGCTCGACATTGGCCAGGCGCATGACGAACAGCAGCGCCGCCGGATCGGGCTTCTGCTGCGGCAGGGTGTCGCCACCGATGATCCAGCGGAAGTAGCGGCCCAGCTTCATCTCGTCCAGCAGCGGGGCGACGAAGCGCTCCGGCTTGTTGGTGATCAGCGCCAGCTCCACGCCCTGCTTCTTCAACCACTTGAGGGTAGAAGTGACGCCTGGGTAGACGGTGCTCAGAGCATGGCTGCCGGAATAGGCCTGGTTGAACAGCTCAAGGGCCTGCTCGGTGTCGGCATCGCTGATGTCGGTGTGCTCGATGTCGCCGGCCAGGGCGCGACGCACCAGCACGCGGGCGCCGTTGCCGACCCAGTCGCGCACCCGCTCAACGCCGGCAGCCGGGCGACCGAGCTGCACCAGCATGCGGTCGATGGCGGCCGCCAGGTCGGGCACCGAATCCACCAAGGTGCCGTCCAGATCGAACATCACCAGGCGCGGCAGGCGCCCCTCGAACAGCTCGTGGATCACGCGCGCACCTGGGCCAGCTCGGCACGCATGGCGTCGATCACCGTCTTGTAGTCGGGCTGGTTGAAGATGGCCGAGCCGGCGACGAAGGTGTCGGCGCCCGCCTCGGCGATCTCGCGGATATTCTTCACGTTGACGCCGCCGTCGATCTCCAGGCGGATGTCGTAGCCGCTGGCGTCGATCAGCGCGCGGGCTTCGCGCAGCTTGTCGAGGGTGCCGGGGATGAACTTCTGCCCGCCGAAGCCGGGGTTGACGCTCATCAGCAGGATCATGTCGACCTTGTCCATCACGTACTTCAGGCACTCCAGCGAAGTGGCCGGGTTGAACACCAGGCCGGACTTGGCGCCGCCGTCGCGGATCAACTGCAGGGAGCGGTCGATGTGCTGGGTGGCTTCCGGGTGGAAGGTCACGTAGGTGGCGCCGGCGTCGATGAAGTCGCCGATGATGCGGTCGACCGGCGACACCATCAGGTGCGCGTCGATCGGTGCGGTGATGCCGTACTTGCGCAGCGCCGAGCAGACCATCGGGCCGATGGTCAGGTTGGGTACGTAGTGGTTGTCCATCACGTCGAAGTGGACGATATCGGCGCCGGCGGCGAGCACCTTGTCGACTTCCTCGCCCAGGCGGGCGAAATCGGCGGACAGGATCGACGGGGCGATGGCGAAGGGCTGCATGCGAACCTCAGGCATGAATCACGGTGGCGCGATTGTAGCCTGAGTCGGTCGCGAAGGCTGTTGTCACACGTCAGTGAACGCCTGCGACTTTCGCCGCAGACGCTGCACCCGCGTCACTCGGGCATGGCGGTACGCAGCTTCTCGCTGCGCCCACGCAGCCATTCCAGGGTCAGCAGCATGACCACCGAGAAGGCGATCAGCAGGGTCGCGGCGGCGGCGATGGTCGGCGACAGGTTCTCGCGGATGCCACTGAACATCTGCCGCGGCAGGGTGGCCTGCTCGGGGCCGGCGAGGAACAGGGTCACCACCACTTCGTCGAACGAGGTGGCGAAGGCGAACAGCGCGCCGGAGATCACCCCGGGGGCGATCAGCGGCAGGGTCACCCGGCGGAACGCGGTGATCGGCGAGGCGCCCAGGCTGGCGGCGGCGCGCACCAGGTTGTAGTTGAAGCCCTGCAGCGTCGCGGACACCGTGATGATCACGAAGGGCACGCCGAGCACCGCGTGCACCAGGATCAGCGAGGTGTAGCTGTTGCCCAGGCCCAGTGGGGCGAAGAACAGATAGCTGGCGACGCCGACGATCACTACCGGGGCGACCATCGGCGAGATCAGCAGGCTCATCACCAGCGCCTTGCCGCGGAACTCGCCACGGGTCAGGCCGATCGACGCCAGGGTGCCGAAGACCATTGCCAGCACGGTGGCGGCCGGCGCCACGATCATGCTGTTCTTCAGCGAGCGCATCCACTCGGCCGAGGTGAAAAACGATTCGTACCAGCGCAGGGAGAAGCCCTGCAGCGGGTAGACCAGGAAGCTGCCAGAGTTGAACGACAGCGGGATGATCACCAGCACCGGCAGGATCAGGAACAGCAGCACCAGCGCACACAGGCTGCGATGGGTCCAGAACCAGGCGCGTTCGACGGGGGACTTGTAGGGGCTCAGCATCTCGATGTTCTCCTGATCAGCCCAGACGCAGGCGGCTAGCGCCCACCAGCCAGCTGTACACCACGTAGAGCAGCATGGTCGCCAGCAGCAGCAGGCCGCCGAGGGCCGTGGCCATGCCCCAGTTGATGGTGCTGTTGGTGTAGAAGGCGACGAAGTAGCTGATCATCTGGTCGCCCGGGCTGCCCAGCAGCGCGGGGGTGATGTAGTAGCCGATGGACAGGATGAACACCAGCAGGCAGCCGGCGCCGACGCCCGCCAGGGTCTGCGGGAAGTACACCCGCCAGAAGCTGGCGAAAGGGTGGCAGCCGAGCGAGATGGCGGCGCGCATGTAGCTCGGCGAGATGCCCTTCATCACGCTGAAGATCGGCAGGATCATGAACGGCAGCATGATGTGCACCATGGCCACGTACACGCCGGTGCGGTTGAACACCAGCTGCAGCGGCGCATCGATCACGCCCATGGCGATCAACGCACTGTTGATCAGGCCACCGGACTGCAGCAGCACGATCCAGGCCGCCACGCGCACCAGGATAGAGGTCCAGAACGGCAGCAGCACCAGGATCATCAGCAGGTTGCTGGTGCGGGTCGGCAGGTTGGCCAGCAGGTAAGCCAGCGGGTAGGCCAACACCAGGCAGATGGCGGTAATCACCAGGCCCATCCAGAAGGTGCGGGCGAAGATGTCCAGGTAGATGGCCTGGTCCGGGGTGGCGGGCGCCAGCTCGCCGAGATCGTCGATGCGGTGATCAAGGGACGCCAGCAGGAAATAGGGGGTGACGCCACTGTCGTTGCGACGGATCACCTGCCAATACGCAGGGTCGCCCCAGCGCTCGTCGAGGTTCTCCAGCGCATCTTTATAGGACGCTGGCTCCTGCTTGAACGGCAGGGCGCGACCGGTCTTGGCCAGCAGGCTGCGGTAGCCGGCCAGCTCCATGTTCAGGCGTTTGGAAAGATCGCCGATGGTCTGGTTCTTGCGCGCCTCGGCCAGGTCCCGGGCCAGGGCCTGGTACACCGGCTCCTCGGGCAGGCCGCGGCCATCCCAGGAGGAAATCGCCTCGACGGTGCGCGGCAGGCTGCCGACCACCTCGGGGTTCTCCACGCTCTTGTACAGCAGGATGCCGATGGGCAGCAGGAACACCACGAAGAGGAACACCAGCAGCGGCAGGATCAGGCCCTGGGCCTTGAGCCGGTTGATGCGCTCGGCGCGGGCCAGCTTCTGCTTCAGCGTCAGGCCGGCGAATTCGGTTAGGGAAACGGTAGTGGCCATCGCGGGCTCCAGAAACACCGGGACAAAGCGCCCTCGCCCAACAGCGGGCGAGGGTCAGGAGGGACGGGGGAGCGACCCTCCAACCAACTCCCCTTCACCAGGAAGGGGCACTGCACGGGATGCTTACTTGGCTGCCCAGGCGTTGAAGCGTTGCTCCAACTGCTCGCCGTAGTCGGCCCAGAAGGTCACGTTCATGGCCACCTGGTTGGCGATGTTTTCCGGCGTGGTCGGCATGTCCTTGAGCAGCGCCGGGTCGAGCAGCTCGACGGCCTTCTTGTTGGCCGGGCCGTAGGCGATGTTCGAGGAGTAGACCTTCTGCTGCTCCGGCTGCACGCTGAACGCGGCGAAGGCCTTGGCGGCGTCGGCATCCTTGGCGCCTTTCGGGATGGCCCAGGAGTCGAAGTCGTAGATGCCGCCGTTCCACACCACCTTCAGGTTGCTCTCCTTCTGCACGGCGGCGATGCGGCCGTTGTAGGCGGAGCTCATGACCACGTCGCCGGAGGCGAGGAACTGCGGCGGCTGGGCACCGGCTTCCCACCACTGGATGTGCGGCTTGATCTGGTCGAGCTTCTTGAACGCGCGGTCCTGGCCTTCCTGGGTGGCGAGCACGCTGTAGACGTCCTTCGGCGCCACGCCGTCGGCCATCAGGGCGAACTCCAGGGTGTACTTGGCGCCCTTGCGCAGACCGCGCTTGCCCGGGAACTTGGCCACGTCCCAGAAATCGGCCCAGCTGCTCGGTGCGGCGGCGAGCTTGTCGGCGTTGTAGGCGAGCACCGTGGACCACACGAAGAAGCCCACGCCGCAGGGCTGAATGGCACCTTCGATGAAGTCGTCGGCGCTGCCGAACAGGGCCGGGTCCAGCTCCTCGAACAGGCCTTCGTCGCAACCGCGGGACAGCTCGGGCGACTCCACTTCCACCAGGTGCCAGGACACGCTGTTGGTGTCGACCATGGCTTTGACCTTGGCCATCTCGCCGTTGTATTCGCCAGCGATCACCTTGCCTTTGCCGGCCGCTTCCCACGGCTGGTAGAAGGCCTTGGTCTGGGCGTCCTTGTTGGCGCCACCGAAGGAGATCACCGTCAGGTCGGCGGCCATCGCCTGGGCCGCGCCGAGCAGGCCGATGGCCAGGGCGCTGTGACGGAAGATGCTGCGGATATTGCTCATTGTTGTTTTCTCCACTGTGCAGGGTTGGTAATGCCTGGCGCCGTCACTCGACGATCAGAGGGTCTAGCGCCCTTACGTGCTCCACATGCCAGCCGAGCGGCACCACGTCGCCCACGCCCAGGGCGGGGTCGAGTTCGGCGATCGGCTGTTTGACGAAGAAGCTGGGGTTGCCACACACCTCCATGCGGATGCGCACGTGGTCGCCCAGGTAGATGAACTCGGCCACCCGGCCGCTGAAACGGTTGGCGCAGCTCTCGCTGGCGCTGTTGATGCGCACGCGCTCGGGGCGGATCGACAGGCTCACCGGTGCACCCGGCGCGCCGACATTCACCGCCAGCGCCTGCACCTGCTCGCCACGGGCGGTACGCACGGTGCAGCGCTCGCCATCACGGCTGACCAGCTCGCCGGCCAGGCGATTGTTCTCGCCGATGAAGTGGGCGACGAAGGTATTGCTCGGCTCTTCGTAGAGGTCGCGTGGGGGGGCGATCTGCTGGATCTCGCCCTGGTGGAATACGGCCACCCGGTCGGACATGGTCAGCGCCTCGCCCTGGTCGTGGGTCACGTAGACCACGGTCACGCCCAGGCGCTGGTGGATGTGCTTGATCTCCATCTGCATGTGCTCGCGCAGCTGCTTGTCCAGCGCGCCGAGCGGCTCGTCCATCAGCACCAGCTGCGGCTCGAACACCAGCGCGCGGGCCAGGGCCACGCGCTGCTGCTGGCCGCCGGAGAGCTGCGCCGGGTAGCGGTTGCGGAAGTTGTCGAGCTGCACCATGGACAGCGCGCGCTTGACCCGCTCGGTGATGTCGGTCTTGCTCATGCCGCGCACGGTGAGCGGGAAGGCCAGGTTCTCGGCCACCGTCATGTGCGGGAACAGCGCGTAGTTCTGGAACACCATGCCGATGTCGCGCTTGTGCGGCGGCACGTTGTTGATGGCGCGCCCGGCCAGGAGGATCTCGCCGGCGGTGGGCGTCTCGAAACCGGCCAGCATCATCAGGCTGGTGGTCTTGCCGGAACCGGACGGCCCGAGCAGGGTGAGGAACTCGCCCTTGCGGATATCCAGATTGAGGTCTTTGACGATCAGGCTTTCGCCGTCGTAGCTCTTCTGCACGCCCCTGAAACTGACGAGCACATCACTGGAAGCATTCTCGGCCATCACCGCACCTTTTGTTCTTGTTGCCGTGCTCTAAGCCTAGAAAGCCGTGGAGCCAGCGCAAATCGGGCGGTATGAGAGATTGCTATAAGGCGGACGGACGAGGCGCTGTAGGGATCGCCCTACAGGCAACCGTCAGGTGGGAGCGGCCTCGGCCACGATAGGCGTGCGTGCCGGGGCATCGCGGCCAAGACAGCTCCCACAGGAAGAGGCTCACAGCCTCTGGCGCCTTCTACAGCAGCCTGTGCTCCACCGCATACTTAACCAGATCGGCCACCGAATGCAGGTTGAGCTTCTGCATCAGGCGCGCCTTGTGGGTGCTGATGGTCTTGCTGCTGACCGACAGCTGCTGGGCGATCTCGTTGACCCCTTCGCCACGCACCAGGCGTTCGAACACCGAGAACTCGCGCTCGGACAGCAGCGCGTGCGGCGGCCGCGAGTCGGTCAGGCCGACCTCGAAGACCATGCGATCGGCCAGCTCCGGGTCGATGTAGCGGCCACCGGCGGCGACCTTGCGGATGGCGGTGAGCAACAGCGCTGGGTCGCTGTCCTTGGTGGCGTAACCGGCGGCGCCGATCTTCAGGGCGCGGGCGGCCATCTGCGCCTCGTCGTGCATGGACAGCACCAGCACCGCCGGCGGATTGTTCAGCGCGCGGATGCGCGGAATCGCTTCCAGTCCGTTCACCCCGGGCATGGAGATATCCAGCAGCACCACTTCGCAGGGGGTGTGGCGCAGGGTCTCCAGCAGCTGCTCTCCGTTGCAGGCCTCGCCGGCCACCGTGAGATCCTTGGCCAGGCCGATCAGCTGCTTGATGCCCTCGCGGACGATGGTGTGGTCTTCGGCTACCAGTACTCGAATCACGCTACGACCTCTTCATCCAGTGCCACGCGCACGCTCAGGGTGGTGCCCTCCCCCGGCGCGCTGTCGATGTCCAGGCGGCCGCCGAGCATCAGCACGCGCTCGCGCATGCCGACCAGGCCGAAGGATTGTGCGCGCCGGGCGGCCGTGTCGAAACCCCGACCATCGTCACTCACCCGCAGGTACAGCTCGCCGCCCTGCACTTCCAGGTCGATCTCCACCGTGTGCGCCTGGGCATGGCGCAACACGTTGGTCAGCGCCTCCTGCAGCACGCGGAACAGGCCGATGGCCTTGGCGTCCGCCAGCGCCGGCAAGTACTCCGGCACCCGCACCAGGCAGGGAATGCCGCTGCGCGCCTCGAAGCGCCGCGCCTGCCACTCGATGGCCGAAGCGATGCCGGCATCGAGGATCGGCGGGCGCAGCGCGGTGGCCACGTCGCGCACCAGCTGGAACAGGTTGGCGATCAGCTTCTTCATGCTGTCTAGGCGTGCCTGCAGTCCGGCATCTAGGCCGGCGTAGGCCAGCTCGCACATGGAGGTCTCCAGCTTGAGCACGGTGAGCACCTGACCCAGCTCGTCGTGCACCTCGCGGGCGATACGCGCCTTCTCCTCCTCGCGCACGCTCTCCAGGTGAGCGGACAGCTCGCGCAGCTGTGCGCGCGACTCGGCCAGCTCCAGCTCGATGGCCTTGTTGTCGCTGATGTCCCACACCACGCCGTCCCACACCACGTGCTCGGCGCTGAGCTGGCGGGCGCTGGCCTTGATGTCGGCCCAGCGCACCCGGCCGTCGCGGGTGAGGATGCGGCCCTGCCACTGCCAGTCGCTGGCGGCCTCGATGGCGGCGTCCTGGGTCGCGTGGTAGGCGGTGCGATCCTCGGGATGGACCAGGCTGCGGATGCCGAAGTCCACCGCCATGATTGTCGCCGGCGGGTAGCCGACCAGCTGCTCGCTGCCCTCGCTGATAAAGGCGAAGTCCACCGGTGCGCCAGGTACCGGGCGCTCCAGGCGGAACACCAGGCCGGGCACGTTGCCGGCAATGCCCTTGAGGCGCGCCTCGCTCTCTTCCAGCGCGGCATGGGCGCGCCGCCGTTCGGTGACGTCGGTGAGGTAGACCACCAGGTACTCGGCCTCGCGAAAACGCAGGAAGCCCAGGGTTACGTCGGCCGGCATCCAGCTGCCATCGGCGCGGACGCAGTTGCTCTCGAAGCTCAGCGCGCCCTCCTCGTGCTGGCGGACGCGCTTCCACAGGCCGAGCCAGCGGTCCATGCCCAGGTTGGGCTCGAAATCCTGCAGCGGCCGGTCGACCATGGCGCGGCTGTCGTAGCCGAGCATCTCGGCCACTGCCTGGTTGGCGTAGCGCACCCGGCTGTCCCAGTTGACCCAGAGAATGCCGACCGTGCTGTGGTCGAGGGAGAACTGCGCCAGGCGCAGCGCCTCCTCGGCCACTTCGCGCCGGGCCAGGGTCGCGCGCGCGTCCAGCAGGCGTTTCTCCAGGCCGCCGCGCTGGCGACGCAGCACGGCGAGCAGGGCTAGGCTGACCAACAACAGCAGGCCGAGCAGCAGGCTCAGGTTGCGCCAGAACAGCGGCGATTCGCCGAGGCTCGGTGTTCTGGCGGTCAGCCAGCGGCGCTGCAATTGCTCCAGCTGCTCGGCCGGTAGCTGGCGCAGGCCGGCATCGAGGATGGTCGCCAGTTCGGGCCAGTCCCGGCGGGTACCGAAGCGCAGCAACTGCGGCAGACCGACGTCGGCGATCACGCCGAGGCCGGCGAATTCGCCTTCCTGGCTCAGGCGGCTGAGCTGGGCCTGGTCGATCACCGCATAGCGCGCCCGCTGCGCCAGCACCGCGCGCAGGGCCTCGCGGTCGGAGGATTGCGCCTGCAGGTGCAAATTGAAGTAGTTGCCGCGCAGGTAGTCGGCCACCGCGCTGGGTTCGCGCACGGCCAGCGGCTCGCGCTCGCCGAGGTTTTCCAGCTCCACGCCCAGTTCGCCCAGACGCTCGCCCACCAGCAAGTGGGGAACACGCAGGTAGGGGTCGGAGAACTGCCACAGGCGCAGGCCGGCCGGGGTCTGGGTCAGCCCCGGGGCGAAGTCGATGCGCCCAGCACGCAGGGCCTGCTCGAGGGCCGCCTGGTCGGCATAGCCGAGCCAGCTCAGTTCGACGCCGAGGGACTTGGCCAGCGCCTCGCTCAGCTCGATATTGAGCCCACTGAGTTGCTGCTGGCGGCGCTGGTACTCGGCATAGGGCGCCTGCAGCACCACGCCGGCGCGCAGCCGCGGATGCTCGGCCAGCCAGGCACGCTGCGCCGCGTCCAACTCGGCCGCCTGGCCCAGCAGGGGAAACAGCAACAGCAGCCAGTAGAGCAGTCGAATCATGCGCACAGCGTCGATCCACATCATCACGAGTCCGCTTTCTACCTTACCTGACAAACCGCGGCGAAGCGCTTAGGCTGCTAGAACCTCCCCGCTACCGAAGTGCTGAGATGCGCCGTCCAGTCCTACCGACACTCCTGGCCCTGTGCCTGACCCTCGCCCTGCCCGTGCATGCCGAGGAAGAATCGCCGACTCCCGCCGCAGCGCCTGCCGGCGAAGCCCCCAGCGAGGGCGCCGCGCCCGCCGAGGCACCACGCCAGCCACTGGAAGAGCGCGTCGAGGACAACGCCGCGGGGCTTGAGCGCCAGCTGCCCAAGGACGAACAGCAGACCCTGCAGGCCGGCGAGGAAAAATTCCTCGCCCTGTGGAAGCCGGCCAACGCGCCGGAGTCCAAGGGCGTGGTTATTCTGGTGCCGGGCGCCGACGAGAGTGCCGACTGGCCCCAGGCGATCAAACCGCTGCGCCTCAAGCTGCCGGATGTCGAATGGAGCACGCTCAGCCTCAGCCTGCCGGACAGCAAGGCCGCACCACTGCCGGAAGCGGTGCTGCCACGCGCGCCGGAACCGGTGACCGTCGATACGGCTAGTGCGCCTGCGGACGACGCCGCAGCCGACCCCGCCAGCGAGGGCGCCACCACTGGCGCGCCCGGCGAAACCACACCGCCGTCCGAAACACCCGCGCCGGCCGCAGCCCCGGTCGACCCAGCCGAACGCATCTTCGCCCGCATCCAGGCCGGCATCGCCTTCGCCGAGCAGCAGGACGCCAAGAACATCGTGCTGCTCGGCCATGGCGATGGCGCCTACTGGGCCGCGCTCTATCTCAAGGAGCGCAAGCCCGAGCAGATCAAGCAACTGGTGGTGGTCGCGCCGCAACTGCCCGGCGGGCAGACCCCAGCGCTGGACGAGCTGATTCCCGGCCTCAAGCTGGCCACCGGCGACTTCTTCTACAAGGACCTGCCCGCCGATCGCGGCAGCGCGGTAAGGCGCAAGCAGGCCAGCAAGCGCCTGGCCCATGACGGCTACACGCAGATCGCCCTCAAGGCCCTGCCGGGCAACCTGGAGGCCGAGCAGGAGCAGCTGTTCCGCCGGGTGCGCGGCTGGCTGGAGAAACAGTAGAAAGACCGCTAGCGGAAGCCGTGGCGCTGGCGCACCAGCTCGTAGGCGATCTGCAGCTCGCGGGTCTTTTCGGTCGCCGTGCGCAACTGCGCCGCGGTGGCGCCGGAGCCGGCCAGCTTGTCCGGATGGTGGCGACTGATCAGGCGGCGGTAGGCACGCTTGATCACCGCCGGCTCGCTATCCATCTGTACCCCGAGCAGGCGCAGGGCCGCCTGGTAATCGCTGGACTTCACCTGCGGCACCGTGCTCGCCGGCTCGTACTCGGCCGCCAGGGTCTTCAGCGCCTCGCGCTTCCACTCCAGCCAGAGCCCCCATTGCTGGATCAGCCGCGACTCCGCCTCGCTCACCCGGCCATCGGCCCAAGCCATGCGCCAGCAGGTGCGCAGCAGCGTTTCGCCACGCTCCGGGCGTTCGTGCAGCGCGCGTAGCGCCGCGCGCAACTCCTTGTCGTCGACCTGCTTGCCTCGGTTGAAGGCCTGCATGGCACGCCGCCGGCCCGGCTCGTCCAGACCCAGGCGCTGCATCTCGTTGCGTGCCGCCTGGATATGGCTGTCGAGCACCCGGCCATCGCTCTTGGCCAGCCGACCGATCAGCATGAACAGCAGGTCCTCGTCGTCCAGCGGCGGCGGGCGCTTGGCACCGAGCAACTCGCGCAGATGATCGAGGGATTGCAGGCGCAGACGCCGATCCAAGACCTGGCCGAGCAGACCGCCGAGCAACGCACCGGGGATGCTGGCAATCGCCAGCCCCACCGCCGCGCCGATCAGGGTCGCCGGCCAGAGCATGTCAGGCTTCCGCCGCCAGCAGGCGTTCGACGTCCGCCAGGCGCTCGTGGGTACCGACGTCGACCCAGCGACCGGCGAAGTACTCGCCAGTGACCTGGCCGTCGGCCATGGCGGCGCGCAGCAGCGGCGCCAGCTTGAAGGCTCCCGGCTGGCAGCCGGCGAACAGGCGCGGATGCAACACGGCCATGCCACTGTAGGTGAAGCTGGATTCTCGGTCGGCGGCATCCGCCACGCGATCGTCCTGCAGGCAGAAGTCGCCGCTCGGGTGGTGGGAGGGGTTATCCACCAGCACCAGATGGGCCAGCCCCTGCAACGGACGGCGCAGGGTGGCGAAGTCGTAGTCGGTCCAGATATCGCCGTTGATCACCAGGAACGGCTCCTCACCGAGTAGCGGCAGGGCCTTGAAGATGCCGCCGCCGGTTTCCAGCGGCTCGCCCTCGGCCGAATAGGTAATGCGCAGACCGAAGCGGCTGCCGTCGCCCAGATAGTCCTCGATCTGCTGGCCGAGCCAGGCGTGATTGATCACCAGCTCGCTGAAACCGGCCGCGGCCAGGGCGCGCACATGGAACTCGATCAACGGAATACCCCCGGCGCGCACCAGCGGCTTGGGCGTGTGCAGGGTCAGCGGCCGCAGGCGTTCGCCCTTGCCCGCCGCGAGAATCATAGCCTTCATGCCGGTTGCTTCTCCCGCTGTGGCAGGCTGGCCAGCAGTTCACCGAGCACGGCCAGTTCGGGACGCCGCGCCAGCACCGCCTCTATATAGGAGAAGAAGCGCGGCACATCGTTCAGGTACTTGGGTTTGCCGTCGCGGTGGCAAATGCGGGCGAAGATGCCGATCACCTTGAGGTGGCGCTGCACGCCCATCAGATCGCTGGCGCGATGGAACTCAGCGAACTGGGCCGGTACCGCGAGGCCGGCGTCACGCGCCAGGTGCCAGTAGCGCTGCAGCCAACCGATCACCCTTTCCTCGGGCCAACTGAGGAAGGCGTCCTTGAACAGGCTGGTGACGTCATAGCTGATCGGGCCGTGCACCGCGTCCTGGAAATCGAGGATGCCGGGATTGGGCTGGCTCAGCATCAGGTTGCGCGGCATGTAGTCGCGATGAACGAATACGCGCGGCTGGGCCAGGGCGCTGCTCACCAGCAGATCGCAGACCTGCTGCCACTGGCCGCGCTGCGCCTCGCTCAGCTCGACGCAGAGATGACGTTGCAGGTACCAGTCGGGGAACAGTTGCAGCTCTCGGCGCAATAGGGCGTCGTCATAGGGCGGCAGTTGGCCTTCGACCGGCAGCTTCTGGAAGGCCACCAGGGCTTGCAGCGCCGAATCGAACAGCGCATCGGCGTTGTCCGCGTTCAGCACCTCGAGCCAGGTTTGCGAACCCAGGTCGTCCAGTACCAGGAAGCCTCGCTCCAGGTCCTGGGCCAGGATGCGCGGCACATGCACGCCCGCCTCGGCCAGCATGGCGGCGACCTTGACGAAGGGCCGGCAGTCTTCCTGGGGCGGCGGAGCGTCCATCAGGATCAGGCTGCGGCCCTCGGCCTGCCAGCGGAAATAGCGGCGGAAACTGGCGTCGCTGCTGGCCGGAGCCATGCTGGCAGTGGGCACTTCGCCCCAGCCTTCGCGTTGAAACAGAGCGGGTAGGCAGTCTTGCAGCCAGCTCTGCAGGAGCTGGAGACGCACATCTTGATCGGGCATTACAGGGGTCTCCGACGGCGCTAGCCGTTGCGCGGGTCATGCTTTATTATCCAGCATCTTTTTCAGCCCATCGAGAGGCGTGCGGCCCCCGCGGGTCGAAGGCGCGCAGGAAGCCCGGAAAAACAAGATGGCAGTAAAACTCCCCCTGTTCCGTAAAAAATTCCCGTTGCTGGTGACCGGCAGCCTGCTGGCTCTGCAACCTCTAGCCTCGCCTTTCGCTATTGCCGCCGAGCAGTACGACTGCTCCGCCTCCGCCACCGGCGGCTGGGCCTGCTCGCCGAAGAGCAATGCCGCTGCCGCGCTGCCGCGCCCGCAGCACAGCGCCACGGCGGTCAGCTCCGTTGCCGGCACCGGTGCCGCCCAGTCGGCCGATGGCCAGGCACAGGGTGAGCAAGCGGTACTGGTCACCGAGAGCAAGGGCCGTGCCCTGAGCAGCCGCAGCGCCGACTACAGCCACCTGGACTGGGTCCCGCGCGACAAACTGAGCGCCGCCCAGCTGGCGGAAGTCGGTCCGTATTGCGAGGGTTCCTATGTCGAGCCGTTGCGTCCGGGCATGAGCGACGACACGCCGATGGACGAGGCGCCACTGTTCGTCTCGGCCAAGGCCTCGCGCTACGAGCAGGAAAAGGAAGCCGCCACCCTTGCCGGTGACGTGGTCCTGCGCCAGTCGAGCATGCAGATCGAGGCCGAAGAGGCCACTCTGCACCAGGCCGAGAACCGCGGTGAGCTGAAAGGCAACGTGCGCATCCGCGACAACGGCATGCTGGTGGTCGGCGACCGTGCCGAGATCCAGCTGGACAATGGCGAAGCCAAGGTCGAGAACGCCGAGTACGTGATCCACAAGGGCCATGTCCGCGGCAACGCGCTCTACGCCAAGCGCGAAGAAAGTGCCGTCGTCCGACTCAAGGACGGTACATACACCCGTTGCGAACCGGGCAACAACGCCTGGCACCTGAAGGGCAACAACATCAAGCTGGACCCGGCCACCGGCTTCGGCACCGCGACCAACGTGACCTTGCGGGTGAAGGACATTCCGGTCTTCTACACCCCTTACATCTATTTCCCGATCGACGATCGCCGCCAGTCCGGTTTCCTTGCGCCGGGCATCGGTTCGTCGAGCGACAACGGCTTCACCCTGTCGACGCCGTACTACTTCAACCTCGCGCCGAACTACGACGCCACCCTCTATCCGACCTACATGGCCAATCGTGGTCTGATGATGGAAGGCGAGTTCCGTTACCTGACCAAAGGCAGCGAAGGTCAAGTCGGCGGCGCCTACCTGGACGATAAGGAAGACGAGCGCGAGCTGCAGTCTGACTACGAAGACCAGCGCTGGATGTACAACTGGCAGCACGTAGGTGGCCTGGACGAGCGCCTGCTGGCCGAGGTCGACTACACCGACATTAGCGATCCGTACTACTTCCAGGACCTCGACAGCGACCTGGAAAATCTGCAGACACCGGACTTCCTCAATCAGCGCGGCACTCTGAGCTGGCGCGGCGATTCCTTCACCGCCCGCCTCAATGCCCATGCCTATGCGCAGACCAGCGTGGTCGATGTCACGCCGTACGAGCGTCTGCCGCAGCTGACTCTGGACGGCAAATTGCCGTTCCAGCCTGGCGGAGTGAACTTCACCTACGGCACCGAGTACGTCCGCTTCGACCGCGATCTGCGCAGCGGCAACTTCATCGACGAGGATGGCAATCCGGAGCCTTGGTACGACAACTACGTGAGCGGCATCGCACGCGCCAACGGCGAGCGAATTCATCTTGAGCCAGGCATGAGCCTGCCACTCAACTGGACCTGGGGCTACGTCAAGCCAAGCCTGAAGTACGCCTATACCCAGTACGACCTAGATCTGGACTCCATCGGCAAGGCCCAGGTTGGCGGTGATTTCGAAGATTCGCCGGATCGCAGCGTGCCAATCGCCAGTATCGACAGCGGCCTGTACTTCGATCGCAATACCCAGTGGTTCGGCACCAACTACCGCCAGACCTTGGAACCGCGCGCCTACTACCTGTATGTACCGGAAGAAGACCAGGACGAGATTCCGGTATTCGATACTGGTGAATACCGCTTCAACTATGCCTCGCTGTTCCGCGACAACCGCTTCACCGGCCGTGATCGCATCGGCGACGAGAACAAGCTGTCGCTGGGCGTGACCAATCGCTGGATCGAGGACAATGGCTTCGAGCGTCAGCGCTTCAGCATCGGCCAGGCTATCCATTTCACCGATCGCAAGGTGCAGATGCCGGGCATTGATTATCGCACCCGCGACGATGCCAAGGCTGATTTCTCGCCTTACGCACTGGAGTACATGTACCGCTTCAATCGCGACTGGCGCCTGACCTCGGACTTCAACTGGGACGGCGAAGCGCACCGCACCCGTTCCGGCAGTCTGATGTTCCACTACCAGCCGGAAGACAATCCGAACAAGGTGATCAACGCGGGTTACCGCTACCGCGACGACACCATTCGCTACGACCAGGCCAGCGGTACCTGGACCTACGGCAGCGACTTCGGCACGCCGGGCAGCCCGAACTACATCGAGGACTACTACAAGATCCAGCAGCACGATTTCTCGGTCATCTGGCCGATCGTGTCGCAATGGAACGTGATCGCCCGCTGGCAGCGCGACTACGCACGCGACCGTACGCTCGAGGCCTTCGGCGGCTTCGAATACGACAGTTGCTGCTGGAAGCTGCGCCTGATCAACCGCTACTGGATCGACTACGACGAAACCAGCCTCAACCCTGACACCAACGAGGAGCCGGACCGCGGCATCTTCCTGCAGATCGTCCTCAAGGGCCTCGGCAACGTGTTGGGCGGCAAGACTGAGAGCTTCCTCGAGCAAGGCATTCAAGGTTACCGTGAACGTGAAGAACAAGCTTTCTGATTGCCTGCGCCCGCTGTTGCTGGGCGCAGTTTTCCTCGCTTCCGCCGCACAGGCGCAGCTCCAGTCCATTGATCGTGTGGTCGCCATCGTCGACAACGACGTGATCATGTACAGCCAACTGGATCAGCGTCTGCGCGAGGTCGAGCAGACCATCGGCAAACGCGGCGGTCAGCTGCCGCCGCAGGATGTGCTGCAGCAGCAGGTGCTGGAACGCCTGATCGTCGAGAACCTGCAACTGCAGATTGGCGACCGCTCCGGCATCCGCATCACCGACGAAGAACTGAACCAGGCCATGGAAGGGATTGCCCAGCGCAACCGCCTGAATCTGGACCAGTTCCGCGCTGCCCTGATCCGTGACGGCCTGTCCTACGACGAGGCCCGCGAGCAGGTTCGTCGCGAGATGGTCATCAGCCGCGTGCGCCAGCGCCGTGTGGCCGAGCGTATCCAGGTGACCGATCAGGAAGTGCAGAACTTCCTGTCCTCGGATCTGGGCGAGATGCAGCTGTCGGAAGAGTTCCGCCTGGCCAATATTTTGATCCCGGTTCAGGAAGCGGCCTCTCCGGACGAGATCCGTGCAGCCGCGCAGAAGACCTCCGAGGTATATGACAGCCTGCGCAATGGCGCCGACTTCGCCCAGACAGCGATGTCCAATTCCGCCAGCGAGAACGCCCTGGAAGGCGGCGAGATCGGCTGGCGCAAGGCGGCCCAGCTGCCGCCGGCGTTCGCCGAGATAATTCGCGCGCTGTCGGTCGGCGACATCACCGAGCCGGTTCGCACTCCCGGCGGCTTCATGATCGTCAAACTGCTCGACAAGCGCGGCGGCGACACCCTTGTGCGCGATGAGGTGCATGTGCGCCACATCCTGATCAAGCCCAACGAAGTGCGCAGCGAAGAAGAGACCCGCCGCCTGGTGGAACGTCTGTACCAGCGCATCGTCGCCGGTGAGGACTTCGCCACCTTGGCCAAGAGCTTCTCCGAAGACCCGGGTTCCGCCCTCAATGGCGGCGATCTCAACTGGATCGACCCCAACACCCTGGTCCCGGAATTCCGCGAAGTGATGGCCAAGACGCCGAGTGGCCAGCTGTCCGAGCCGTTCAAGAGCCCCTACGGCTGGCACGTGCTGGAAGTCCTCGGTCGGCGCGCCACCGACAGCAGCGAGCAGTACCGCGAGCAACAGGCGATGAACGTCCTGCGCAACCGCAAGTACGACGAAGAGCTGCAGGCCTGGCTGCGCCAGATCCGCGACGAAGCCTACGTCGAGATCAAGCTCTGATCGCCTGATCGCAGTGAAAGAGCCCGGTTCCACCGGGCTTTTTTTCGCCCACGCCTTTGGGCGTAATGTATCCCTATCGAATCCGCTGCACTCTGATGAGGCCGCCCATGACCACTTCCCGCCTATTTGCCTTGACCCCCGGCGAGCCCGCCGGCATCGGCCCGGACCTGTGCCTGCTACTGGCCCGCGAGGTGCAGCCCGAGGCGCTGGTGGCCATCGCCAGCCACGACCTGCTGTCCGAGCGCGCCCAGCAGTTGGGACTGAGCATCGAGCTGATCGGCGTCGGTCCCGGCCAATGGCCGAGCACCCCGGCTCCGGCGGGCAGCCTGTATGTCTGGGATACGCCGCTGGCAACTCCGGTCAGCACCGGTCAGCTGGACCAGGCCAACTCCGCCTATGTACTGGAGACCCTGACCCGCGCCGGCCAGGGCTGCATCGACGGCACTTTTGCCGGGATGATCACCGCGCCCGTGCACAAGGGCGTGATCAACGAGGCCGGCATTCCCTTCTCCGGCCACACCGAATTCCTCGCCGAACTGACCGCCACCGAGCAGGTGGTGATGATGCTGGCGACCCGCGGCCTGCGTGTGGCCTTGGTGACCACCCATCTACCGCTCAAGGACGTGGCGGCGGCCATCACCGACGAGCGCCTGGCCCGCGTCACGCGCATCCTGCATGCCGACCTGGTGCAGAAGTTCGGCATCGCCCACCCACGTATCCTGGTCTGCGGCCTCAACCCGCATGCCGGCGAGGGTGGCCACCTGGGGCGCGAGGAGATCGAGGTTATAGAGCCGACATTGGAACGCCTACGTGGCGAGGGCCTGAACCTGGTCGGCCCACTGCCGGCCGACACCCTGTTCACCCCCAAGCACCTCGAGCACTGCGACGCGGTGCTGGCCATGTACCACGACCAGGGCCTGCCGGTACTCAAGTACAAGGGCTTCGGCGCAGCAGTCAACGTCACCCTGGGCCTGCCGATCATCCGCACCTCGGTCGACCACGGCACCGCCCTGGACCTGGCCGGCAGCGGCAGGATCGATACCGGCAGCCTGCAGGTCGCGCTGGAAACCGCTTACCAGATGGTCAGCGCACGCCGCGCTTAGAGCCTGAGCCCGCGGCTGCTAAACTGCCGCTCTTTGCATTGCGCTTTGAGCTTGTGCTTGAAGCTTGGAGCCGTACCGATGTCCGAATACCAACACCGCGCGCGCAAGCGCTTCGGCCAGAACTTCCTGCACGATGCTGGGGTGATCCACCGCATCCTGCGCGCCATCCACGCCAAGGAAGGCGAGCGCCTGCTGGAGATCGGCCCGGGCCAGGGTGCACTGACCGAGGGCCTGCTGGGCAGCGGCGCGCAGCTCGACGTGATCGAGCTGGACCTCGACCTGATCCCCATCCTGCAAGGCAAGTTCGGCGATAACCCGCGCTTCAAGCTGAACCAGGGCGACGCGCTGAAGTTCGATTTCACCCGCCTGGACGCCGCGCCGCACAGCCTGCGCGTGGTCGGCAACCTGCCCTACAACATCTCCACCCCGCTGATCTTCCACCTGCTGGACAACGCCCCGCTGATCCGCGACATGCACTTCATGCTGCAGAAGGAAGTGGTCGAGCGCCTGGCCGCCGAGCCGGGTGGTGGCGACTGGGGCAGGCTGTCGATCATGGTCCAGTACCACTGCCGGGTGGAGCACCTGTTCAACGTCGGCCCAGGGGCCTTCAACCCGCCGCCCAAGGTCGACTCGGCCATCGTCCGCCTGGTGCCGCACGAGACCCTGCCGCACCCAGCCAAGGACCACCGTCTGCTCGAGCGGGTGGTGCGCGAGGCCTTCAATATGCGCCGCAAGACCCTGCGCAACACCCTCAAGCAACTGCTGCCGAACGAGGCCATCGAGGCCGCCGGCGTGGACGGTGGGCTGCGCCCGGAACAGCTGGACCTGGCCGCCTTCGTGCGCCTGGCCGATCAGCTGGCCGAGCGCCAGGCCACCGGCCAAGCGGACTAAACTGCCCTTTCAGCCTGTCGAGTTTTCCCAGATGGCCGACCCGCGTTACCAGATCGACGTCAGCGTCGAGACCCGCTACCTCCCGGAACAGTCGACTCCGGAGCAGAACCGCTATGCCTTCGCCTACACCGTCACCCTGCACAATGGCGGCACCGAGGCGGCCAAGCTGCTCAGCCGGCACTGGATCATCACCGATGGCGACGGCCGCGTGCAGGAAGTCCGCGGCGCCGGCGTGATCGGCCAGCAGCCCCGCCTGGAGCCGGGCCAGAGCCACACCTACAGCAGCGGCACGGTGATGGCGACCAAGGTCGGCAACATGCATGGCAGCTACCAGATGATCGCCGACGACGGCAAACGCTTCGATGCGCCCATCGCCCCGTTCCGCCTGGCCATGCCGGGGGCCCTGCACTGATGGCCACTTATGCGGTGGGTGACCTGCAGGGCTGCCTGCAACCACTGAAATGCCTGTTGCAGCGGGTCGCCTTCGACCCAGCCCAAGACAAGTTGTGGCTGGTCGGCGACCTGGTCAACCGCGGCCCAGAATCACTGGAGACCCTGCGTTTCCTCTATGCGATCCGCGATGCGCTGGTCTGCGTACTCGGCAACCACGACCTGCACCTGCTGGCTGTCGCGCACAACGTCGAGCGCCTGAAGAAGAATGACACCCTGCGGGAAATCCTCGAGGCTCCGGACCGCAAGGACCTGCTCGAGTGGCTGCGCCGGCAGAAGCTGATGCACCATGACGAGCAGCGCGACATCGCCATGGTGCACGCCGGCATCCCGCCGCAGTGGACGCTGAAGAAGGCACTCAAGCGCGCCGCCGAAGTCGAAGAAGTACTGCTCGACGATGCCCGCCTGCCGCTGTTCCTCGACGGCATGTACGGCAACGAGCCAGCCAGGTGGGACAGCGATCTGCACGGCGTCACTCGCCTGCGGGTGATCACCAACTACTTCACCCGCATGCGTTTCTGCACCGAGGACGGCACGCTCGACTTGAAGAGCAAGGAAGGCGTGGACACCGCCCCCCCCGGCTACGCTCCCTGGTTCAGCTGGCCCGAGCGCAAGACTCGTGGACAGAAGATCATTTTCGGCCACTGGGCGGCACTGGAAGGCAATTGCGACGAGCCCGGCCTCTCGGCTCTGGACAGCGGCTGCGTGTGGGGCGGCGCCATGACCCTGATGAACATCGATAGCGGCGAGAAATTCCGCTGCGACTGCAAGGAGACTCCCGTATGAGCGACTTCAAACGCATACCCCCGGAGCAGGCCCAGGCCCTGCGCGAGCAAGGCGCCGTGGTGGTGGACATTCGCGACCCGCAGAGCTTCGCCAACGGCCATATCAGCGGCTCGCACCACCTGGACAACCAAAGCCTGGCGGACTTCATCGCCAAGGCCGACTTCGATGCGCCGCTGATCGTCTCCTGCTACCACGGCAACTCCAGCCAGAGCGCCGCCGCCTACCTGGCGCACCAGGGCTTTGCCGAGGTGTACAGCCTGGATGGCGGCTTCGAGCTGTGGCGCAGCCAGTATCCGGATCAGGTCTCCAGCGGCGACATCGAGTAATTTTTCTGCGCGGCGCAAAGCCGCGCCACCCGCCGCCTGCAGACGACTTACCGACGAGCGGTTACGTCTTGTCACCATCTCTACACGCTTGACGCCGCCGAAATCGAACTACGCTTAGGGCGAGGCCATCCAGAAGGAAGAGCCGGCAGACCGGTTCCGGGCCATCGGTAGCGTCTTTATGGTGTCAGGGGGATTTCCAACGGCTGAGCAGCCGTCCTCTTGTGCACCCGCCCGAATGACCCGCCCCCGGCTCCACGCAAGCGAGCGAGGTGCAGTCATGAGTATATTCAGCCACTTCCAGCAACGATTCGAGGCGACTCGGCAGGAAGAATATTCCCTGCAGGAATATCTGGAGCTGTGCAAAACGGACCGCAGCGCCTATGCCACCGCGGCCGAACGCATGCTGATGGCGATTGGCTCGCCCGAGCTGTTGGACACTTCGGTCGACCCGCGGCTATCACGGATCTTTTCCAACAAGGTGATCCGCCGTTACCCGGCCTTCGCCGACTTCCATGGCATGGAAGAGTGCATCGACCAGATCGTCTCCTACTTCCGCCATGCCGCTCAGGGCCTGGAGGAGAAGAAGCAGATCCTCTATCTGCTGGGTCCGGTAGGCGGCGGCAAGTCGTCGCTGGCCGAGAAGCTCAAGCAGTTGATGGAACACATCCCCTTCTACGCCATCAAGGGCTCGCCGGTGTTCGAGTCGCCACTCGGCCTGTTCAATCCCGACGAGGACGGCAAGATCCTCGAAGAGGAATACGGCATCCCACAGCGCTACCTGCGCACGGTGATCTCGCCCTGGGCCAGCAAGCGCCTCAACGAATTCGGCGGTGACATCAGCAAGTTCCGCGTGGTCAAGCTGCACCCCTCGATCCTCAACCAGATCGCCATCGCCAAGACCGAGCCGGGTGACGAGAACAACCAGGACATCTCCGCCCTGGTGGGCAAAGTGGATATTCGCAAGCTGGAGGAATTCCCGCAGAACGACGCCGACGCCTACAGCTACTCGGGCGCCCTGTGCCGGGCCAACCAGGGCCTGATGGAATTCGTCGAGATGTTCAAAGCGCCGATCAAGGTGCTGCACCCGCTGCTGACCGCCACCCAGGAGGGCAACTACAACAGCACCGAGGGCCTCGGCGGGCTGCCCTACAGCGGCATCATCCTGGCCCACTCCAACGAGTCCGAGTGGCACAGCTTCCGCAACAACAAGAACAACGAGGCGTTCATCGACCGCATCTACATCGTCAAGGTGCCGTACTGCCTGCGGGTCACCGACGAGGTACGCATCTACGACAAGCTGCTGATCAACAGCTCGCTGGCCAACGCGCACTGCGCGCCGGACACCCTGAAGATGCTCGCCCAGTTCTCCACCCTGTCGCGCCTGAAGGAGCCGGAGAACTCAAACATCTACTCGAAGATGCGCGTGTACGACGGCGAAAACCTCAAGGATACCGATCCCAAGGCTAAGTCGATCCAGGAATACCGCGACTCCGCTGGCGTCGACGAGGGCATGGCAGGGCTGTCGACCCGCTTCGCCTTCAAGATCCTGTCCAAGGTGTTCAACTTCGACCCGCACGAAATCGCCGCCAACCCGGTGCACCTGCTGTACGTGCTGGAGCAGCAGATCGAGCAGGAACAGTTCCCTGCCGAGACACGCGAGCGCTACCTGCGCTACATCAAGGAATACCTGGCGCCGCGCTATATCGAGTTCATCGGCAAGGAGATCCAGACCGCCTACCTGGAGTCCTACAGCGAGTACGGCCAGAACATCTTCGACCGCTACGTGCTATACGCCGACTTCTGGATCCAGGATCAGGAATACCGCGACCCGGAGACCGGCGAGATCCTCAACCGCGTGGCCCTCAACGAGGAGCTGGAGAAGATCGAGAAACCGGCCGGCATCAGCAACCCGAAGGACTTCCGCAACGAGATCGTCAACTTCGTGCTGCGCGCCCGCGCCAACAACAACGGCAAGAACCCCACCTGGCTCAGCTACGAGAAGCTGCGCGTGGTGATCGAGAAGAAGATGTTCTCCAACACCGAGGATCTGCTGCCGGTCATCAGCTTCAACGCCAAGGCCAGCAAGGAGGACCAACAGAAGCACAACGACTTCGTCACTCGTATGGTCGAACGTGGCTACACCGAGAAGCAGGTGCGCCTGCTGTCCGAGTGGTACCTGCGGGTTCGCAAGTCGCAGTAACCCGCCGTCGGCGCGCCGCCCCAGGCGGCGCCGACTGCCGTGCGCCCCAGGGAGCACGCGCTAAGGAGACGTCATGAGCTACGTGATCGACCGGCGCCTGAACGGCAAGAACAAGAGCACGGTGAACCGCCAGCGCTTCCTGCGGCGTTACCGTGAACACATCAAGAAGGCCGTCGAGGAGGCGGTCAGCCGGCGCTCCATCACCGACATGGAGCACGGCGAGCAGATCAGCATTCCCGGCCGCGACATCGACGAGCCGGTGCTGCACCACGGCCGTGGCGGCCGGCAGAACGTCGTGCACCCGGGCAACAAGGAGTTCAGCGCCGGCGACCACGTGCCGCGCCCCTCCGGCGGTGGTGGCGGACGCGGGCCGGGCAAGGCGAGCAACTCCGGCGAAGGCATGGACGAGTTCGTGTTCCAGATCACCCAGGAGGAATTCCTCGACTTCATGTTCGAGGACCTGGAGCTGCCCAACCTGATCAAGCGTCACCTGACCGGTACCGACACCTTCAAGACGGTGCGCGCCGGCATCAGCAACGAGGGCAATCCCTCGCGCATCAATATCGTCCGCACCCTGCGCTCCGCCCATGCCCGGCGTATCGCCCTGTCCGGCTCCAGCCGCGGCAAGCTGCGCGAAGCCAAGGCCGAACTGGAGCGCCTCAGACGCGAGGAGCCGGACAACTTCGGCGACATCCAGGAGATCGAGGCGGAGATCGAGCGCCTCAGCGCGCGCATCCATCGCATCCCGTTCCTCGACACCTTCGACCTCAAGTACAACCTGCTGGTCAAGCAGCCCAACCCCAGCTCCAAGGCGGTGATGTTCTGCCTGATGGACGTGTCCGGCTCCATGACCCAGGCGACCAAGGACATCGCCAAGCGCTTCTTCATCCTTCTCTATCTTTTCCTTAAGCGGAACTACGAGCGCATCGAGGTGGTGTTCATCCGCCATCACACCAGCGCGAAGGAAGTGGATGAGGAGGAATTCTTCTATTCACGGGAAACCGGCGGCACCATCGTATCCAGCGCCCTAAAGCTAATGCAGGAGATCATGGTCGAGCGCTACCCGACCAACGAGTGGAACATCTACGGCGCCCAGGCCTCGGATGGGGACAACTGGAACGACGACTCGCCGGTGTGCCGCGACATCCTGATCAACCAGATCATGCCGTTCATGCAGTACTTCACCTACGTCGAGATCACCCCGCGCGAGCACCAGGCGCTGTGGTACGAGTACGAACAGGTCAGCGAGACCTTCGCCAATTCGTTCGCCCAGCAGCAGCTGGTTTCCGCCGCGGACATCTACCCGGTGTTCCGCGAGCTGTTCCAGCGCCGCATGGTCACCTGAGGGCCGCCCCATGAGCGCAGCCGAGAAAAGACGCCAGCCATTGTCCACCGGCTCGGAATGGACCTTCGAGCTGATCCGCGCCTACGACCGCGAGATCGCCCGCATCGCCGAGCGCTATGCGCTGGACACCTACCCCAACCAGATCGAGGTGATCACCGCCGAGCAGATGATGGATGCCTACGCCTCGGTCGGCATGCCGCTGGGCTATCACCACTGGTCCTACGGCAAGCACTTCCTGGCCACCGAGAAGGGCTACTCGCGCGGGCAGATGGGCCTGGCCTACGAGATCGTGATCAATTCCGATCCGTGCATCGCCTATCTCATGGAAGAGAACACCATGTGCATGCAGACACTGGTGATCGCCCACGCCTGCTACGGCCACAACAGCTTCTTCAAGGGCAACTACCTGTTCCGCACCTGGACCGACGCCAGCTCGATCATCGACTACCTGGTGTTCGCCAAGCAGTACATCATGCAGTGCGAGGAGCGCCACGGCATCGACGCGGTGGAGGAACTGCTCGACTCCTGCCACGCGCTGATGAACTACGGCGTGGACCGCTACAAGCGCCCCTACCCGATCTCCGCCGAAGAAGAACGGCGCCGGCAGAAGGACCGCGAAGAGCACCTGCAGAAGCAGATCAACGACCTCTGGCGCACCATTCCCAAGAGCTCGCGCAAGGGCCACGAGCACGACAGCAAGCGCTGGCCGGACGAGCCGCAGGAGAACATCCTGTACTTCCTGGAGAAGCACGCGCCGCTGCTGGAGCCTTGGCAGCGCGAGGTGGTGCGCATCGTGCGCAAGATTGCCCAGTACTTCTACCCGCAGCGCCAGACCCAGGTGATGAACGAGGGCTGGGCCACCTTCTGGCATTACACCCTGATGAACGACCTGTACGACGAGGGCCTGGTCACCGAAGGCTTCATGATGGAGTTCCTGCAGTCGCACACCGGAGTGATCTACCAGCCCGGCTTCGACAGTCCCTACTACAGCGGCATCAACCCCTACACCCTGGGCTTCGCCATCTACAGCGACATCCGCCGTATCTGCGAAAAACCCACCGAGGAGGACAAGCGCTGGTTCCCGGACATCGCTGGCAGCGACTGGCTGTCCACGCTCAAGTTCGCCATGGCCAATTTCAAGGACGAGAGTTTCATCCTGCAGTTCCTCTCGCCCAAGGTCATCCGCGACCTCAAGCTGTTCAGCGTACTCGACGACGACCAGCAGGAAGACCTGCTGATCCCGGCAATCCACGACGAGCCTGGCTACCGACAAATCCGCGAGACCCTGGCCGCCCAATACAACCTGGGCAACCGTGAGCCCAACGTGCAGATCTTCAGCGTCGACCGCCGCGGCGATCGCTCACTGACCCTGCGCCACCAGCAACACGACCGCAAGCCGCTGGGCGACTCCACCCAGGAGGTGCTCAAGCACCTGCATCGCCTGTGGGGCTTCGACATCCATCTGGAGAGCATGCGCGGCGATCAGGTGGTCGGCGTGCAGCATGTTCCCCCCAGGGGCGAATCGAGCGACGACAACGAGTATCCGCGCCTGGACCTGGTGATACCGCCCATCTGACTCCTTGACGCCGGAGAGACGAGGAAGCGCCGTCCGGCGCTTTCGCTTATCCTCCGCCGCAACGGAGGAATCGACATGCAGATCTACAAGGTTGGCGGCGCCGTGCGCGACCGCCTGCTCGGCCGCGAGGTCAGCGATATCGACTGGGTGGTGGTGGGCGCCACCGCCGAGGCCATGCAGGCCCAGGGCTTTCGCCCGGTGGGCGCCGACTTCCCCGTATTCCTCCACCCGCAGACCGGGGAGGAATACGCCCTCGCCCGCACCGAGCGCAAATCCGGCCAGGGCTACGGTGGTTTCACCTTCCACGCCAGCCCGGACGTCACCCTCGAAGAAGACCTGACCCGTCGCGACCTGACCATCAATGCCATGGCCGAGGACGATGACGGCCAGGTGATCGACCCCTATGGCGGCCTGCAGGATCTCGAAGATCGCCTGCTGCGCCACGTCTCCCCGGCCTTCGCCGAAGACCCGCTGCGGGTGCTGCGCGTCGCCCGCTTCGCCGCCCGCTATGCGCCGCTGGGCTTCCACGTGGCCGACGAAACCCAGGCGCTGATGCACCAGCTGGCCGAATCCGGCGAGCTCAAGGCGCTGACGCCCGAACGCAGCTGGAAGGAAATCTCCCGCGCATTGATGGAGCCGCGCCCAGATGTGTTCATCCAGGTGCTGCGCGACTGCGGCGCCCTGGCCGAGCTGCTGCCGGAACTCGACGCGCTGTTCGGCGTGCCCCAGCCCGAAGCCCATCATCCGGAAGTGGATACCGGCGTGCACTGCCTGATGGTGCTGCAGCAATGCGCCCAGCACGAACAACCGCTAACCGTACGCTGGGCTTGCCTGCTGCATGACTTGGGCAAGGGTCGCACGCCGCCAGAAGAATGGCCGCGGCATATTGCCCACGAGCATCGCGGACGCAAGCTGATCGACGCGGTGAACCAGCGCTGCAAAGTGCCCAAGGACTGCGCCGAGCTGGCCCTGCTGGTCGGCGAATATCACACCCACGGCCACCGCGCCCTGGAGCTGCGCGCCAACACCCTGCTGGAATTGCTGCAGAGCTTCGACGTGTACCGGCGGCCACAGCGCTTCGAGGAGTTCATCGCCGCCTGCGAGATGGACGCCCGCGGCCGCCTGGGCCTGGAGCAGCGCGAGTATCCGCAATCCGCCTATCTGCGCGGCGCCATGCAGGCCGCCCGGGCAGTGGCGGTGCAGCCGCTGGTGCAACAAGGGTTCAGGGGGGCAGAACTGGGCGAGGCGCTCAAGGGCGAGCGCCTGAAAGCGCTCAAAGCCTACAAGGCAGGTGCTGGCGGGGAATAGCGCTACAGCGCGGCGGGAAAGGCCTGCCGCAGCTCGGCCGGCGTCAGCTCGGCGCCACGCCACTGGAACGGCACCGGCCACAGCACCTGGTCGATGCTCGCCTCGCGCCACAGTTCGGCGAAGGATTGGCCGGTACCCGGATGAATCTCCTGCGGCGCCAGCAGGGCCAGCGGCCAGAGCACGAAGGCGTTCTTCAGGATTTCCGCCCGCGGCAACACCAGGCCATCGAAGCTGCCCGCCAGGTCGTCGTACAGCAGCACATCGATATCCAGCGGCAAGCCCTTGCGTTCGGGGGCGTAGCGACCGTTGTCGGCCTCGATGAACTTGAGCCGGCGATCCAGCTCGTGCAGCGGCAAGTCGGTGTTCGCGCTGACCACCAGGTTGTAGAAGTTGCCGCTCTTGATCCCCACCGGGCGACTCTCGAACACCGGTGAGCAGCGCAGTTCGCCGAGCAGTTCGCTCAGGGCATCGAGCCCGGCTGTGAGTAGGCGCTCGCGATCGATGTTGCTGCCGAGGCCCAGAAAGACTTGGGTCATGCGCGGCTACGCTCGATTTCCACGCCGACCGCGCGGGCGGCCGGGTTGGCGCCGGGTTTGGTCACCTTGAGGCGCAGCCAGGGCGCACCGAACTGCGCCAACAGACTCTCGGCCAGACGCTCGGCGAAGGTCTCCACCAGCTCGAACTGGGCGGCACCGGCGAACGCCTGCACATGCTGATTGATCGCGGCGTAATCGAGGGCCTTGCCCAGGTCGTCAGTGGCGGCGGCCGGGCGAATATCCCAGGCGAACGTCAGGTCCAGCAGCAGGCATTGGCGAATGCCGCGCTCCCAGTCGTAGGCCCCGATCAGGGTGTCGACTTCCAGACCTTCGATGAAAACCTTGTCCAAACCTCGTCTCCGCTGCACGACAAGACCCTTGTCCCGCCGCTAGAATCGGGGCTCTCTCGCCCCGGAATGGATACCATGCTCTGGCTGCTGGCACTGCTCGCCTATCTGCTCGGCTCGCTGTCCTTCGCCATCCTGCTCAGCCGTCTGAGCGGCGGGCCGGACCCACGCGCCAGCGGCTCGGGCAACCCCGGTGCCACCAACATGCTGCGAGTCGCCGGCAAGAAACTGGCCGTGCTCACGCTGCTCGGCGATCTGCTCAAGGGCCTGCTGCCGGTGCTGATCGCCTACCTGCTCGGCCTCGGCATCCAGCAGCAGGCGTGGATCGGCCTGGCTGCCGTGGTCGGCCATCTTTACCCGCTGTACTTCCGTTTCAAGGGCGGCAAGGGTGTCGCCACCGCCGCCGGCATGCTGCTCGGCCTGTATCCGCCGGCCGCCCTGCTGGCCCTCGCCGCCTGGGCGCTGACCTTATATCTCACCCGCACCAGCTCGCTAGCATCGCTGATCGCCACGCCCCTGACCCTGCCCCTGCTGGCCTGGCAGCAACCGGCAGCGTTGCTGCCAATGTGCGTGCTGACCGGGCTGATCGTATGGCGCCATCGCGGCAATCTACGCGACCTGCTGGCCGGACGCGAACGGCATTTCTAATCGCCGGACTGAGCCCGGCTCAGATGGCCGGCAGCTGCTCCATTGGCCAGCGGGCCTGCACCTTGATCTCCGGTCCCTCGTGCTGGCCGGCCAGCAGGCGCTGGCAGCCGGCGTAGGCGATCATCGCCCCATTGTCGGTGCAGAAGCGCGGACGTGCGTAAAACACCTTGCCCTTGAGCCCGGCCAGCATGCTTTCCAGCGACTTGCGCAGGGCCTGGTTGGCACTCACGCCGCCGGCGATCACCAGGCTGTTCAGCCCGGTCTGCTTGAGCGCACGCTTGCACTTGATGGTCAGCGTATCGACCACCGCCTCCTGGAACGCCAGGGACACATCGGCGCGGGTCTGCTCGCTGGCATCGCCGGCGTCGCGGCACTGCTGCCAGGTGTTGAGGGTGAAGGTCTTCAGGCCGCTGAAGCTGAAATCCAGACCGGGCCGGTCGGTCATCGGCCGCGGGAAGGTGAAACGCCCCGGCGTACCGTTTTCCGCTAGGCGTGCGATCTCCGGGCCGCCCGGATAATTCAGGCCCATCAGCTTGGCGGTCTTGTCGAAGGCCTCGCCGGCGGCGTCGTCCACCGACTCGCCGAGCAGCTGATAGCGACCGATGCCGTCGACCCGCACCAGCTGGGTATGCCCACCGGAAACGAGCAAGGCGACGAACGGAAAAGCCGGTGGCTGCTCTTCCAGCATCGGCGCCAGCAGATGACCTTCCATATGGTGCACGCCCACCGCCGGAATGCCCCAGGCGAACGCCAGGGCCTGGGCGCAGGAGGCGCCCACCAGCAGCGCCCCGACCAGGCCGGGGCCGAAGGTATAGGCGATGGCCTCGATTTGAGCGGCCTCGACCCCTGCCTCGCCCAGCACCTGACGAATCAGCGGCAGCATGCGCTTGACGTGGTCACGCGAGGCCAGCTCAGGCACCACCCCGCCGTAGACGCGATGCAGGTCGATCTGGCTGAACAGCGCATCGGCCAGCAGGCCGCGCTCGCTGTCGTAGAGGGCGACGCCGGTTTCGTCGCAGGAGGTTTCCAGTCCCAGCACTAGCATGGGTTCGAACCTTCAAAACTGGGCTAAATAAGGAGGCGCGCATGATAATCGCCGTCCCCGACACCGGCCAGCGCTTTTCGATCAGAGGCTTTGCATTCCACGGCGCGAGGCGTTAATATCCGCAACCCTTGAAAACCGACGTATTCCCGTGCCCTAGCCGGATCGCGTCGTCCATTCGGTAAAACAGTGAAGGTACGACCTGGATGCCAGCCGTCAAAGTTAAAGAGAACGAACCCTTCGACGTAGCTCTGCGTCGTTTCAAGCGCTCCTGCGAGAAGGCCGGTGTCCTCGCCGAAGTTCGTAGCCGCGAGTTCTACGAGAAGCCCACCACCGAGCGTAAGCGCAAAGCCGCTGCCGCTGTTAAGCGCCACGCCAAGAAAGTGCAGCGCGAACAGCGTCGCCGCGAGCGCCTGTACTGAGTTATCAGTCGCGCCGCTAAGGCTTCCGCAACGCCCGGCTTATGCCGGGCTTTGCATTTTCAGGCTGCAGCTCGCCTCAAGCTCCATCGACTCCGCTTCGCCACCCGGCGAATGACCGGAGTTTTTTCGTTTATGCTCCCGCCTTCGGCAACCGCAGACTGACGACTCCATGGCCGGCCTGATTCCGCAATCCTTCATCGATGACCTACTCAACCGCACCGACATTGTCGAGGTGGTGAGCTCGCGCATCCAGCTGAAGAAGACCGGCAAAAACTACTCGGCCTGCTGCCCATTCCACAAGGAGAAGACTCCCTCCTTCAGCGTCAGCCCGGACAAGCAGTTCTACTACTGCTTCGGCTGCGGCGCCGGCGGCAATGCCCTCGGTTTCGTCATGGACCACGACAGTCTGGACTTCCTCCAGGCCGTCGAGGATCTGGCCAAGCGCGCCGGCATGGATATCCCGCGCGAGGAAGGTGGACGAGGGCGCACACCACGCCAGCCCACCGACTCGCCGCTCTACCCGCTGCTGACCGCCGCCGCCGACTACTACCGCCAGGCACTGAAGAGCCATCCGACACGCAAGTCGGCGGTGGAGTACCTGAAGGGCCGCGGCCTGACCGGTGAGATCGCCCGCGACTTCGGCCTCGGCTTCGCCCCGCCAGGCTGGGACAACCTGCTCAAGCACCTGGGCGGCGACAGCCTACAACAGAAGGCGATGATCGACGCCGGCCTGCTGATCGAGAACGCCGAGAGCGGCAAGCGCTACGACCGCTTCCGCGACCGGGTGATGTTCCCCATCCGCGACAGCCGCGGGCGCATCATCGCCTTCGGCGGCCGCGTCCTAGGCGATGACAAGCCGAAGTACCTGAACTCCCCGGAGACCCCGGTATTCCACAAGGGCCAGGAGCTCTACGGCCTGTACGAGGCACGCAAGAGCAATCGCGACCTCGACGAGGTCATGGTGGTCGAGGGCTACATGGACGTCATCGCCCTGGCCCAGCAAGGCCTGCGCAACGCGGTGGCCACCCTCGGCACGGCGACCAGCGAGGAGCACCTCAAGCGCCTGTTCCGCCTGGTGCCCAGCGTGCTGTTTTGCTTCGACGGCGACGGCGCCGGGCGCAAGGCTGCCTGGCGCGCCCTGGAAGCCACCCTGCCAAACCTGCAGGACGGCCGCCGCGCGCGCTTCCTGTTCCTGCCCGAGGGCGAGGACCCGGACACCCTGGTGCGCAGCGAAGGCACCGACGCCTTCCGCGCGCGCATTAACCAGCACGCCCAGCCGCTGGCCGACTACTTCTTCCAGCAGCTATCGGAAGAAGCCGATCCACGCTCACTGGAAGGCAAGGCGCACCTGGTCACCCTGGCCGCACCGCTGATCGACAAGATTCCCGGCAACCACCTGCGAGCCCTGATGCGCCAGCGCCTGAGCGAGATCACCGGCCTCTCAGGCGAGATGCTCAGCCAGGTCACCCAGAGCGCGCCCCCCACCTCTGCGACAGCCGTCAGCAGCCACGAGCCGCCGGCCGACTACGGGCACTACTACGACGCCCAGCCGGAATACGGCGACATCGCCGACTACGCCAACCATATCGAGCCACCGGCCGAGGCCTACGAACAGAAGAAGCCTTGGCAGAAAGGCGAGGGCAAGTCCTGGAAGAAGGACGGCGAGTGGAAAAAGGGCGGCGACTGGAAGAAAGGCTCGCGCGACAACGCTCCACCGCGCAAACCGGTGCACGTGGAAACGCCGACCCTGACCGCCCTGCGCACACTGCTGCATCATCCGCACCTAGCCCAGAAGGTCGAGGATGTCAGCCACTTCGCCCACGAAGACGACACCTATGCCCAGTTGCTGGTCGCCCTGGTCGGCACCCTGCAGAAGAGCCCGAAGCTGCGCTCGCTGCAGCTGATCGCCCGCTGGCACGGCACAGAACAAGGCCGCCTGCTGCGCGCTCTGGCGGAAAAGGAATGGCTGATTTCGGCGGACAACCTTGAACAACAGTTTTTCGACACTATAACTAGCCTTGTAGGCCGCCAACGTGAGCGCAGCCTGGAACAACTGCTTCGCAAGGCCCGTCAAAGTGAACTAAGCGCAGAGGAAAAAGAGCAGCTGCGCGACCTGCTCAGCCGCAGTGCATCTCCCGTCTCCCCGACCTCAGCTGGCGCGTGAGGCCAATGCTCGGCTATAATGCTCAGCTTATTTTCAGCCCGCCAAGACCTTCAGTGGATAGGGTGTTATGTCCGGAAAAGCGCAACAGCAATCTCGTTTGAAAGAATTGATCGCCCGTGGTCGTGAGCAGGGTTACCTGACTTACGCGGACGTCAACGACCACCTGCCGGAGGAAATTTCCGATCCGGAGCAGGTGGAAGACATCATCCGCATGATCAACGACATGGGGATCAATGTATTCGAAACCGCTCCGGATGCGGATGCCCTGTTGCTGGCCGAAGCCGACACCGACGAAGCTGCAGCTGAAGAAGCTGCTGCTGCTCTGGCTGCGGTAGAGACCGATATTGGCCGCACCACCGACCCGGTGCGCATGTACATGCGCGAAATGGGCACCGTAGAGCTGCTGACCCGCGAAGGCGAGATCGAGATCGCCAAGCGCATCGAGGAAGGCATCCGTGAAGTCATGGGCGCCATTTCCCTGTTCCCGGGCACCGTCGACAGCATCCTCGCTGAATACCAGCGCGTCACCACCGAAGGCGGCCGTCTCTCCGACGTGCTCAGCGGCTACATCGACCCCGACGACGGCAACCTGCCGGCCGAGGAAGTCGAACCCGAGCTGAAGGAAGCCACTGCCGAGGCCAAGGACGACGAGGACGAGGAAGAAGAAGGCGACAGCGACTCCGATGACGAAGGCGATGGCGGTCCGGACCCGGAAGAAGCCGCCCGTCGTTTCGGCGCCGTTGCCGAGCAGCTGGAGAAGACCCGCAAGGTTCTGAAGAAGCACGGCCGTGGCAGCAAGCAGGCGGAGAAGGAGCAAGCGCTCCTGGCCGAGCTGTTCATGCCGATCAAGCTGGTGCCCAAGCAGTTCGACGCCTTGGTCGAGCGCGTACGCGGTTCGCTGGACCAGGTTCGCTCCCAGGAACGCGCCATCATGCAGCTGTGCGTGCGTGATGCCCGCATGCCGCGCGCCGACTTCCTCAAGCTGTTCCCCGGCAACGAAGTCTCCCAGGACTGGGCCGCCGGCCTGGCCAAGGGCAAGGCCAAGTACGCCGAAGCCATCGGCAACCTGCTGGCCGACATCCAGCGCTGCCAGGAAAAGATGTCCGCCATCGAGGCCGACGCCGGCCTGGTGATCGCCGAGATCAAGGACATCAACCGCCGCCTGTCCATCGGCGAAGCGAAAGCTCGCCGGGCGAAGAAAGAGATGGTCGAGGCCAACCTGCGCCTGGTGATCTCCATCGCCAAGAAGTACACCAACCGCGGCCTGCAGTTCCTCGACCTGATCCAGGAAGGCAACATCGGCCTGATGAAGGCGGTGGACAAGTTCGAATACCGCCGCGGCTACAAGTTCTCGACCTACGCCACTTGGTGGATCCGTCAGGCGATCACCCGCTCGATCGCCGACCAGGCGCGCACCATCCGTATTCCGGTGCACATGATCGAGACGATCAACAAGCTCAACCGCATCTCCCGTCAGATGCTCCAGGAGATGGGCCGCGAGCCGACTCCGGAAGAGCTTGGCGAGCGCATGGAGATGCCTGAGGACAAGATCCGCAAGGTCCTGAAGATCGCCAAAGAGCCGATCTCCATGGAAACCCCGATCGGCGACGACGAAGATTCGCACCTGGGCGACTTCATCGAGGACTCCACCATGCAGTCGCCGATCGAGGTGGCTACCGTGGAAAGCCTCAAGGAAGCCACCCGCGAAGTCCTGGCCGGGCTCACCGCTCGCGAGGCCAAGGTCCTGCGTATGCGCTTCGGCATCGACATGAACACCGACCACACCCTCGAGGAAGTCGGCAAGCAGTTCGATGTCACCCGTGAGCGTATCCGGCAGATCGAGGCCAAGGCGCTGCGCAAGCTGCGCCACCCGACCCGCAGCGAACACCTGCGCTCGTTCCTCGACGAGTGATGACAGAAACCCCGGCAAATGCCGGGGTTTTTGTTTATGCCGGCAGACACGCCCAGCTACACTAAAACCATCTACAGCGTTTCCGGAACCGCCCGCATGTCGCGTCCGCTGGCCATTCTCCTGTCGTGTCTGGCGTTCTGGGCGTTCCCGGCGGCCGCCCTGACCCTCAGCCCGGAAGAACAGGCTTGGCTGGCCGAGCATCCGCAATTGCGCCTGGGCATCGACGCCTCCTGGCCACCCTTCGAGTTCCGCGACGAACAGGGCCGCTACAGCGGCCTCAGCGCCAGCTACGTCGAACTGATCGAAGAGCGCCTAAAGGTCCGCGTACTGCCGGTGGAGCCCCGCAGCTGGAGTGAAGTGCTGGCCGGCGCCAAGAGCGGTGAACTGGACCTGCTGCCCGGCATCATGTCCACCCCCGAACGCCAGCGCGACCTGGTCTTCACCCGCCCCTATCTCGACTTCCCCATCGTCATCCTGGCCCAAAGCAGCGGGCCGCAACCCCGCCGACTCGATCAGTTGTATGGTCTGAAGATCGCGGTGGTGCAGGACTATGCGCCCCACGAGCTGCTGCGCAGCCGCCATCCAGATCTCAACCTGTTGCCATTGCCCAGCGTCACCGCCGCCCTGCAGGCCCTGGCCACCGGACAGGCGGACGCACTGATCGGCGACCTGGCCTCGAGCGTCTGGAGCCTGCGCCAGCTCAAGCTGGAGGGTCTGCTGGTGAGCGGCGAAACGCCCTATCGCTACCAGCTGGCCATGGCCGCGCCGCACGGCCACAGCACCTTGATCGGCATCCTCGACAAGGTCTTTGCCGAACTCACGCCAGAAGAAATCGCCAACCTGCAGGAGCCCTGGGTTGGTGGCGTGCTAGACGAGCGCGACGCCTGGCAACGCACCCTGTTGCTGTACGGCGTGCCGGCACTGCTGCTGGCCCTGCTGGTGCTGGCCATGGTGCTGCGCATCAACCAGCGTCTGCGCCAGGAAATGCGCGGGCGCAAGGAGCTGGAAGAACGCCTGCGTGACAGCGAGCAGCATTACCGCGGCCTGGTCGAGAGCCTCAACGCGGTGGCCTGGCAGATGCGCATGGAAGACCTGCGCTTTACCTATGTCTCGCCGCACGCAGAGAAACTGCTCGGCCATCCCCTCGCAGACTGGCTGGAGCCGGGCTTCTGGCAACGCACCCTGCATCCGGATGATGCTGTCCGGGCCCAGCAGTACTGCCTGTCAGAAAGCCAGGCGGGCCGCGACCACAGCCTGGACTACCGGATGCTGGCGGCCGACGGCAGCACCGTGTGGATCCGCGACATCGTCACCCTGATCCCCAGCAGCGACGGCACGCTGCTGCGCGGGCTGATGATCGACATCAGCGAGGCCAAGCGGGTCGAGCAGGCCCAGCGCCTGTCGGAAGAAAAATTCGAGCTGGTGTTCCACAACTGCCCGGACATCCTGGTCATCGCGCGGCGTCAGGATGGCGTGCTGCTGACGGTCAACCGCACGTTCGAACAGCAGCTCGGCATCAGCGCCCAGGAGGCCATTGGCAAGACCGCCACCGAACTGGATATCTGGGGTCTGCCCAGCATCGGCCCGATGCTGCTCGACCGCCTGCAGCAGAAGGTCCTGAACAATATCGAGATGCCCTTCCGCCGCCGCAGCGGCGAGCAGTTCACCGGCCTGATCTCCGCCCAGCACATCGAGATGGACGGCCAGCCGGCGCTGGTGATAGCGGTGCGCGACATCACCGAGGTGAAGCGCACCCAGCAGCAGCTGCGGCTATCCGAAGAGAAATTCGCCAAGGCCTTCCACGCCTCGCCGGACGGCCTGCTGATCACCCGCGTGCGTGACGGCATGATCGTCGAGGCCAACGACGGCTTCTTCCGCATCACCGGCCACGACAGCCAACAGGCGGTGGGCCACACCACTTTGGAGATCGGCCTGTGGGCCGACCCGCAGGACCGCGACAGCATGATCGAGCAGATCCGCACCAACGGCTCGATCAACGATTTCCGCGCCTGGATCAACACCAGCAACGGTCAGCGCCGCCTGGGCGACCTCGCCGTGCAGCCGATCATGATCGAGGGCGAGGCATGCATGCTGATCATCGCCCGCGACATCACCGAGCGCGAACAGATGCAGGAGCGCCTGCACCAGGCCGCCACTGTGTTCGAGAGCACGGCCGAGGGAGTGATGATCACCGACCTCGATCAGCGCATCACCGCCGTCAATCGCGCCTTCTCCACCATCACCGGCTACAGCGAATCCGAGGCCCTGGGCCAGAGCCCTCGCCTGCTGGCCTCGGGCAGGCACGACAGCGCCTTCTACGCCGCCATGTGGCACCAGCTGGCCGCCGAGGGCCATTGGCAGGGCGAGATCTGGAACCGGCGCAAGGATGGCGAGCTATACCCGGAATGGCTAACCATCAGCGCGGTGCGCGACCAGAGCGGGCTGATCACCCACTTCGTCGGCGTATTCGCCGACATCAGTTCGCTCAAGCACGCCCAGGCTCGCCTGGACTACCAGGCCCACCACGACCCGCTCACCGGCCTGCCCAACCGCATGCTGTTCGAGAGCCGCCTGGACAATGCTCTGAACGACGCACGCACCGACCACAGCCGCGGCGCCGTGCTGTTCCTCGACCTGGACCGTTTCAAGCACATCAACGACAGCCTCGGCCATCCGGTGGGCGACCTGCTGCTCCAGAGCATCGCCCAGCGCCTGCGCGAGCAGCTGCGCGACGTCGACACGGTAGCCCGCCTGGGCGGCGACGAGTTCATCGTGCTGCTGCCCGGCCTGCACCAGCCACGCGACGCCGAGCGGGTCGCCACCAAGCTGCTGACCTGCTTCAACGCGCCGTTCCAGGCCGACGGCCATGAGTTCTTCATCAGCTCCAGCATCGGCATCAGCCTGTTCCCGGAGGACGGCAACGACGTCGCCACCCTGGTAAAGAACGCCGACGCGGCCATGTACAGCTCCAAGGCCAAGGGCCGCAACCGCATCGAGTTCTACACCCGCAACCTGACCTTCCAGGCCACCGAGCGCATGACCCTGGAACTGGAGCTGCGCCGCGCCATCGAGCGTGACGAGCTGAGCCTGCACTACCAGCCCAAGCTGTGCCTGCACACAGGGCAACTGGTCGGCGCCGAGGCGCTGATCCGCTGGAACCACCCGGTGTTCGGCGAGATTCCACCGGACCGTTTCATCCCGCTGGCCGAAGACAACGGCATGATTCTGCAGCTCGGGGACTGGGTGCTGCAGGAGGCCTGCCGGCAAATGCGCGAATGGCAGGACAGCCATGCGCCCTTCGGCCCGCTGTCAGTCAACCTGTCCGGCAGCCAGCTGCGCCAGACACAACTGGTCGAGCGCATCGCCGGCACCCTCAGCGACTTCGGTCTGGCCGCCAGCAGCCTGCAACTGGAAATCACCGAGAGCTTCATCATGACCCAGGCCGAGGAGGCCCTGCTGATCCTGCATGAGCTGAAGAAGCTCGGCTTGCAGCTGGCCATCGACGACTTCGGCACCGGCTACTCCTCGCTCAGCTACCTCAAGCGCCTGCCGCTGGACATCCTGAAGATCGACAAATCCTTCGTCCGCGGCCTGCCCGGCGACCCGGACGACGCCGCCATTACCCGCGCCATCATCGCCCTGGGTCGCAGCCTGCAGATGACGGTGATCGCCGAGGGCGTGGAGACCAAGGCCCAGGAGATCTTTCTCACCAGCGAAGGCTGCGAGCAGATCCAGGGCTACGTGATCAGCCGACCGCTCTCTGCCGAGTCCTTCGCCGCCAATTTCCTCGGCCCATTGCCGATTGGCAGCGCGGAAAAGGCGCCGGTATAATCCGCCGCTCCTTCTGAGGGCCTATAGCTCAGTCGGTTAGAGCAGAGGACTCATAATCCTTTGGTCCACGGTTCGAGTCCGTGTGGGCCCACCAAATGAAAAGTCGCGCACTGCGCGGCTTTCGCTCTTCTAGCCGCCCTTGCGGCGCAGGAAGAATGCGCCACAGCTCACACTGCACTGATGTAGAGTCCAAGTACCGGACGCTTGGTAGCGGAGCCCGTTGCTCAAACCTTGAAAACCCGTGTCGTTCTCAATAGATTTGCGCGCGCCCCACCGCCGTGCCGGCCAGGCCTTCCGACCGGCCAGTCTTTCCTTGAATTACCAGGATGGTGATTGATATGCCGAGCCCCAGCGATTCCACGCCTTTCTCTTATGTGAATCTATCGAGCAGCGTACAGACCAACAGTGTTATCCACGGAACCAAGTGGGGAGGTGCGACTGGCACTGGCACGACGCTGAGTTATAGCTTCATCGGCGCATCTGCGACCTTTGCCGCCGACTACTCGGGAGACAATGAACACCTTGCCGCCTTCGTCCTAAGCGCCGGCCAGCAGACTGCAGCTATCAGTGCCCTGGCCAAGTGGAGTTCGTTAGCCAATATCGCCTTCAACTTTGTCAGCGAAACCACAGCAGAGGTGGGCACGCTGCGCTTCGGTGGTTACACCAATATGGATGCGGACGCATCGGCCTGGGCTTACCTTCCAGGTGGATATGCCGCGGCCGGAGATGTCTGGCTTAGCCCATCAACCGGCAGCGATCCAGAGCCGGGCGACTTCGATTACCACACACTCGTTCACGAGATAGGTCATGCGCTGGGTCTCAAGCATCCCTTCACGACCAGCAGCCTAAACAGTACATCGCTGGCGGGCACGCTATACGACGACGTACGTTATACGGTGATGAGCTACTACGGTCCTTATGCTTTTGAGCCCACCGGGCCGATGTTGCTGGACGTAGCGGCAATCCAGCATCTATACGGCGCTAATATGAACTGGCAAACCGGCAACAACGTTTATCAATGGGGGGCAGACCAGAGTATTTTCGAAACAATCTGGGATGCAGGCGGTATCGACACCATAGATGCCAGCAACCAAGCAGGCGCTGTCAGCGTCAACTTGAATGCAGGTAGCTTCAGTAGCATCGGCACAACCTTCTGGAGCAACGACGGCTATACCAACAACGGGTTGTCAATCGCATATGGCGCCCAGATTGAGAATGCCATTGGCTCTGCACACGACGACACTGTGATAGGCAACGGCGCCAATAATGTACTGGATGGTGGTGCAGGCAACGACACTATCTCCTATCTCTATGCCATACAAGCCGTAACGGTGAGTTTGGCGCTTACCGCCCCCCAAGCCACCGGCGTCTCAGGCACAGACACGCTGACCAACTTCGAAAATCTTGTCGGCAGCCAGTACGACGATCGACTCGCAGGTAATGCTGCGGATAACCAGCTTATTGGCGATGCTGGCAAGGACGTACTGAACGGCGGCGGCGGCGCAGACAACATGATCGGTGGCGACGGCGACGACACCTACCATGTGGACAACCATCGTGATGTTGTAAGCGAAACCAACGCCCTAACCAGCAGTGGTGGCACTGACATCGTCTATAGCGCCCTGAGCGCCTATACATTGGGCAGCAATATCGAAAACCTGCGCATACTTTCCAGCACTGCGGCAGACGCTAGTGGCAATGCTCTAAACAATGTGATCTATGCCGGCGCTGGCAATAATGTTCTCAATGGCGCCGCGGGTATCGACACCCTCTCCTACATCTTCGCCACCCGATCTGTTTCCGTGAACCTTAGCCTTACCAGCGCCCAGACCACAGGAGGCTCAGGCGCTGACACCCTGCTTAACATCGAAAACCTAAGCGGCAGCATCTATGACGATGCGCTCACGGGAAATGGCCTGGCAAATCGACTGATCGGAGATGCCGGTCGGGACATCCTAAATGGCGGAGCGGGTGCCGATGTACTGATAGGGGGCAATGGCAACGACGCTTACTATGTAGATAGTAGTGACGACATAGTCAGCGAAACCAATACTGATTTGACCATCGGCGGCAGCGATACCGTATATAGCTATCTTTCGTCCTATACCCTTGGAAGTAATGTCGAGAATTTATTCATTAATGCCAAGGGCATTGCGAGCGGAGCCGGTAACTCCTTAAATAATACAGTGCATGCGGGGAGCGGAGATAATCGCCTTGATGGAGGTGCTGGGGACGATATGCTTTCGTACCTCAACTATGTCAGCCAAGGTGTCTCCATCAATCTCAGCGTGACTACCGCCCAGTCCACTGGCGGCTCTGGTATAGATACCATTCTTAATTTCGAGCGGCTGGCCGGCAGCAACTACGACGATCGCCTTACCGGAAATGGCGCAGACAACACGCTTTATGGGAACGCCGGCAACGACATTCTGAATGGAGGCGCAGGCAGCGATGTTCTACTGGGCGGCAGTGGTAGTGACCAACTGACAGGAGGAGCCGGTGCAGATCGTTTCGACTTCGATGCCCTGAACGATTTTGGTCTAGGTTTCCTGCGCGATGTGATCAAAGACTTCAAGCTGACCGAGGGCGATACAATCGATTTGTCCGGAGTGGATGCCAACATCGCCACTTCTGGTACCAACGATGCTTTCAGCTTCATCGGTAACAACGCCTTCAGCAATGCGAATGCCAGCGGGCAACTGCGCTTCGAAAGTGGCATTCTCTACGGTAGCGTCAATGCCGACGCAGCCGCCGAGTTTGAAATCCAACTGCTAGGAGTCAGCAGTTTCAGCAGCAACGCCCTTATCGCCTAGAGCATCAATAGCACGATATCACCGCTGCTATAACCATGAAAAAGCCGCGCATCTGCGCGGCTTTTTCTGTATTTCATGCGCTTAAAACCGCGCACATGCAGCACGCCGAACAGCAGCACCTGCAAACGATCCTGCCAGGGCTGGGCCGGACGTTGCAGACGTCCGCAGCAGGGCGATCTCCAGCATATGCACCAGCAGCATCAGTGCCGCGACCCAGGTAATGTAGGGGCCGGAGAAAGGCTGCAGCAGGTTGACCAGCGCCAGCAGCCAGAACACGACCAGCGCGCCCTTGGCGATTCTCAGCATGGACGAATCCTTCAGCTGTAGAGAAAGGTCGGGCCCGGATGTTCGCGGCCGTCGTCGACGCCTACTTCCAGGGCCAGCAGTTCGTTGAGCCGGCCGCTCAGGCGCTCGATCAGCGCGCGCTGCGCCTGTGGGTCGGCGGCCAGGTTGTGCAGCTCGTCAGGATCGCTCTGGGTGTCGTACAGCTCCAGGTCGTTGCGCGCCAGCAGGTCGTCGAAGCTGGCCGAGATGTTGTGATCCTCGGCGGCGAAGTAGCGGGCAAACTTGTAGCGGCCGTCATGGATGCCACGGAACAGCGCGCGATTCTTCATCGACGGACCGAGCTGCATATGCGCCAGCGACTCCTGGATGATCGCCCGGGCGTGACCTGGTCATGGTCGCGCATCACCGCCTCGGTGAAACCCGGGTCCAGATACATGACCACGCCGTAGTCGTACAGGTGGCCGCGCTCATCGCGCGCGGAGCGCTTGCTCGCCCCGCCGATGCTCTCGGCCAGGCTGACGTCCGCCAGCTGCGGATAGCGCTCGACCTGCCCCGCCATGCCCAGCCCGGCCAGTTCCAGCACGGTCGGCACGATGTCGACGGTGGAGCCCAGCGCTTCGCTGGTGAAACCCTACTGGATATCCGGGTGGCGGACGATGAAATTGACCCGGGCGTTCTCCTTGTACATGTGCGGGCCCTTCTGCCGCAGCTGGTGGGCACCGGCCATCTCGCCGTGGTCGGCGGTAACGATGACGATAGTGTCGTCGGCCAGGCCGCTGCTCTCCAGCGCCAGCAGCACCTGTTCGATGGACTGGTCGACGTCGCGCACGCAGTTCAGGTAGTAGCTCTGCAGGACCTGCCAGGCCTGCTCGTCCTTGGGGTCGAGGCGACCATAGACGTTATTGCACAGCTCCACGTCGGCGCGCTGGGCCCAGGGTTTGCGGCTCAGGTCCTCGGCGTAGAAGCTCTTCGGCAGCGGCAGGTCCCAGTGCTGCTCGTACAGCCCGGTGCTCGGCCCGGCGAGATCGGGCCGAGGAAGTTACGCCGCAGGCGGCTCTGCTCCTGCCTGATTCCCGAGCTGTAGAACATGATGTCGTGCGGGTTGACGAAGTTGACCGCGAGGAACCACGGCTGCTCGTCGCTGCGGTGCTGCTGCAGCCAGGCCACCGAGTCGCTGGCGGTGACCTTGTCGTAGATGGAGCCGGTCATCAGCGAGCCATGCGGGTCGCCATTCAGGTTGTAGTCGGCGAAGCCATACGGCAGCAGCGCATCGGTGCTCGGCTGTACCACGCCGTAGGTGAGGTTGCTCGACTGCTCGATGTGCGACAGGTGCCACTTGCCCTTGTAGGCGGTCAGATAGCCCTGCTTGCGCAGCATGTGGCCGAGGGTGGGAATCTGCGGCGACAGCTCGCGGAACGGCGGCAGGCCGACGTTGGCGGTGATCAGCGTCTGCTGCGTGTGCTGGCCGGTGAACAGCACCGAGCGCGACGGCGAACAGGGCGTGGTGTTGACGTGGAAATTGCCCAGGCTCGCCGCGTGCTGCAGCAGCCGCTCGTGGCCGGGCAGCGGCACGGCGCTGGGCAGGTCCTGATGGGCGCGCTGCTGGTCGGTGACGATCAGCTGGATGTTCGGCTTGCGCCCGGCCGGGCGCTGCACCGCCGGAGCCCCCAGCAAGGGGCCGGCCAGGCTGGCGACGCCGGTCGCCCCCGCCAGCTTGAGCAGATCACGACGCCGCATCAGTGCCTCCTTGTCAGCGAATGGTCAGCCCGAAGGGCTCTTCGCCGAAGTCGAAGCAACCGAGGAAGGTCTTGATATCCAGCAGGTTGCCGTCGACCTTGACGTCGCCCAGCAGCATGCCCTTGACCAGCCCGCCCTCGCCAGTCAGCAGGGTATCCATGAAGCTCTTGTCCATCGTCAGCTTGAGCACAGTGCCCTCGGGGATGCCGCGATGCAGTTGGGCCACACCGCGGCGCACTTCCAGCGCCCACTGCTCGCCGACATCGGGGAACTCGAAGCCGAGGGTCATCTGCACATCGGCCGATTTTTCCGGGTCGATGCGGGTCACCCAGTTGCCGAGGAAGGCCTGTGGGGTGAAGTTCTTCACCATCTGCGGCGAGAGGAATACGCCGCGCAGTACCTGAGCCTGCTCGCGCACATCCTCGCCGTCGAACTGCCGTTCCAACTCCATGGCGCTGGTCAGGTACCAGTTGCGCCAGTTGATGTTCATGCTGGCGTAACCCAGCTTGCGGAAGCTGCGCGCCTTGATGTCGCGCGCCAGCTCATCCTCGCGGTCGACGCGGATGGCATAGCCGGAAAGCTCCGCGGCCCATTGGTAGTCGCCGGCGAGGTAGGCCTTGCCCGCCTCCAGCAACAGCTTGTCGCGCCCACCCATCAGGGCGATCAGGCGCTGCGCTTTTTCGCGCGGCGGTATCGGGTCGAGATCCACCGGGTCGCCCTGGAACCAGCCCAGGTAGCCGTTGTAGATCTGCCGCACGCTGTGCTTGACCGTGCCGTAGTACTCGCGCAGGTAGGGGGTGTAGCTGGCCAGGTGCGGCGGCAGCTTGACCTTTTCCACCAGCTCGTCCGGAGTCAGCCCCTTGTTCATCCAGCGCACGGTCTGATCGTGGATATAGGCGATACCGTCGCGGGTCATGCGCAGCACCTCCTCCACTTTTTCTGCGCCGGTCACCGGGCGGCCGTGCAGTGGCACCATGTACTCGGCCTTGAGCGAGCGCAGCAGGTCGAGGCTGGCCACCCACAGCACCGGGTCGCGGAACTTGGTGCCGCGCAGGGTGTGGATGTTCGGCAGGGTCGGCCCCTGGTCGACCTCGGCGCTGATCAGCACCTTGTTGTTCGGCAGGTACAGCACTATCTCGTCCGGCGCCTCGCTGGGCGCGTGGAAGAATTGCACCGGCAGGCCGGCGATGGTGGTGTCCAGACGCTCCTTGAAGGTGATGGTGGGGGCGATGAAAGTCGACGGATCGGCCTTGGCGATCGGGCCGATGCCACCGTTCATATCTTTGTTGTCGGCCGGCTTGAGGAAGGTGCCGAAGGTATAGGCCGAACGCACGCCGAGAACCGGCCCGACCTGCGCGCCCTGGGCTACCACGTTGGCCAGCAGGGTATCGTGGGCGTAGATCTGCACCTCGCCGCTGGCCACCTGCTCGGGGCTGACGAAGGCCTGCACGCCGTTGATGTGGTCCGGGTGGAAGTGGGTGTAGACCACCGCCTTGACCGGCTTGGCACTGACCTTGCGCAGCTCGTCCATGATCTTGCGCGACTCGCTCACCGACTCGCCGGTGTCGACGATGATCAGCCCCTCGGGCGCATCGATGGCGACCACGTTGCCGAGCTGCCAACCGACCGCCGACCAGACGTTGTCGGCCACCTTGTACAGCTTCTGGGTGAAGTGCGCGGTATGCGCCTTGAGTTCGGGATGGATGCTCGGCTCGATGCGTTCCTCGGGCAGGGCGGCAACGGCAGACAAAGGCAGGCTGGCGGCCAGCAGCAGGCCACCGAAACGGCTGGACAGTCTCATGGGGCAGGGGCTCGTGGTGTTTGTTAAAAGTAGCTGCAGACTGATCCAGCCCAAGCCATAATTCCAATGCATTCTTTTCTATGACTTGATGCGTATTTCGCATGAACGATCTTCGTCAGCTTCGTCACTTCGTCGCCCTCGCCGATCATGGACACTTCGCCCGAGCGGCCGAGGCCGTGCACCTCAGCCAGCCGGCGCTGAGCCGCAGCATCCAGGCGCTGGAAAGCGGCCTGGGCTGCACCCTGGTGGATCGGCACAGCCGGGGCATCAGCCTCACCGCGCATGGCCAACTGGTGCTGGAGCACGCACGGCGCCTGCTCGCCGGCAGCCAGGCGCTGAGCAATGCGGTGAGCCAGCTAGGCAATCTAGCCAGCGGCGAACTGCGCCTGGGTTCAGGCCCATACCCCGCCGCGCGCCTGGTACCGCAAGCCATCGGCCAGTTCGCCCAGCGTTATCCGCAGGTGCGCGTGGACCTGCAGATCGACAACTGGCAGCAGCTGCGCACGCGCCTGCTCAACGACCAACTGGAACTGTTCGTCGCCGATATCCGCGAGCTGCACGAAGACCCGCAACTGCGGGTGGAGGCGCTGCGCCGTCATCCCGGTGTGCTGTTCTGCCGCCCGCAGCACCCCCTGCGCCAGCATGCCCGCCCCCTGCAGAGCGGCGAGCTGCAGGCCTATGCCCTGGCCGGCACGCAGCTGCCACAGACGGTGGCGGATGCACTGCAACACCTGGGCGGCGGCCAGGCGCTAAGCATTCAGTGCGACAACTTCATGGTTCTCAAGGAACTGGTATCCAGCAGCGATGTGCTGAGCATGGCGCCCTGGGACGTGATCGCCCACGACGTGCAGGCCGGGCGCCTGGCCCTGTTGCAGCTGAGCGAACTGCCGTTGGCCAGTTCGGCCTACGGCATCGTCAGCCGCGCCGGGCACAGCCTCTCGCCGGCCGCGGAGCAGCTATTGCAGCTGCTCCGCGAGCAGGACCGCGATAGCGAGATCCCGGACCTGCCTTCACCCTGATCCACCTCAGAGCTTATGCCGGGCGGCGTACAGGCAGACCATCTCCATCGCTAGGGTGGCGCCAGCCAGGGCGGTGATTTCCGCGTTGTCGTAAGGCGGCGCCACTTCCACCACATCCATGCCAACCAGGTTGATGCCACGCAGGCCACGGAGGATTTCCAGGGCCTGGTGACTGCTCAGCCCGCCGCAGACCGGGGTGCCGGTGCCCGGCGCGAAGGCCGGGTCGAGGCAGTCGATGTCGAAGGTCAGGTACACCGGGTTGTCGCCGACACGGGCGCGGATCAGCTCGGCGATCTGTTCAGGGGTGCAGCGGTTAACCTGCCGCGCATCCAGCACCTGGAAGCCCATCACATCATCGTTGGTGGTGCGCAGGCCGACCTGCACCGAGCGCGCGGGGTCGACCAGGCCGTCCTTGGCGGCGTGGTAGAACATGGTGCCGTGGTCGATGCGCGCGCCCTCCTCGTCCGGCCAGGTGTCGCTGTGCGCGTCGAAGTGGATCAGCGACAGGGTGCCGTGCTTCTTGGCGTGGGCCTTGAGCAGCGGGTAGCTGATGAAGTGGTCGCCACCCAGGGTGAGCATGGCGCAGCCGGCGGCGAGGATCTTGTCGGCGTGCGCCTCGATGGCCGCCGGGGTGTCCTGCGGCGTGCCGTGGTCGAAGTAGCAGTCGCCGTAGTCGATGCAGGCCAGCAGGTCGAAGGGGTCGAACTCCCAGGGGAAGTGACGGGCCCAGGCCGATTGGATCGACGCGGCGCGGATGGCGCGCGGACCGAAGCGGCTGCCCGGGCGGTTGGTGGTGGCGGTGTCGAACGGCACGCCGCTGACCACCAGATCCACTCCGCGCAAATCGCGGGTGTAGCGGCGGCGCATGAAGCTGGTGATGCCGGCGTAGGTCGGCTCGGCCGCAGTGCCGTAGAGGCTGTCGCGGGTCATCGCCTGGTCGTTGTCGAAGGCTTGGTCCATGGTCATTGCTCGGTCTGGAAGAAGTAATGCTTTTGTAGGAGCGAGCTCTGCTCGCGAAGCATTCGCCGGGGAATTTCGCGAGCAGAGCTCGCTCCTACAGTGGCTCGCTGAACAATCAGTACTGGGTGCGGAACGCCGTCCACAGGCGGGTACGCTGGCGCATCTCGCGCAGCGGCAGGCTCTGTTCGGCGAACAACTTGGCGCGCATGTCCGCGCCCGGATAGATGTCCGGATCGCCGCTCACCGCCTCGTCCAGCAACGGCGTGGCGGCGCGGTTGGCATTGGCGAAGTACAGCGAGTTGGTCAGCTCGGCGATGGCGTCGGGCTTAAGCATGAAGTCGATGAAGGCGCGGGCGGCCGCGGGGTGCGGCGCGTCCACCGGGATGGCCAGGGTGTCGAACCAGATCAGCGTGCCTTCCTTAGGAATCCGGTAGACCACCGAGAACGGCTGCTTGGCCTCGAGGGCGCGGGCGGTGGCCATGCCGGCGTCGCCGGTGTAGGTCAGCGCCAGGCAGGTTTCGCCCTTGGCCAGGTCGTCGATCTGCCGGCTCTGGCCGACGTAGCGCAGGTTCGGCTGCAGCTGGGCCAGCAGATCCTTGGCCGCCTCGCGGTCGGCCTCGGCGGTGCTGTACGGGTCCTTGCCCAGGTAGTTGAGCACCACGGCGATCACCTCCTGCGGCGAATCGAGCACGCTGATGCCGCAGTCCTTGAGCTTGCTGGCGTACTCGGGCTTGAACAGCAGGTCGAGGCTGTCCAGCGCCACGCCGGGCAGGCGCTGCTCCACCGCTTCCTTGTTGATGCCCAGGCCGATGGTGCCCCAGGTGTAGGGCACGCCGTAGGCATTGCCGGGGTCGACGCCGGCCAGCTTGGCCAGCAGTTCGGAGTCGAGGTTGACCTTGCCGGCCAGCTCGCCCACCGGCTGCAGCGCCTTGGCGCTGATGGCGCGGCCGAGCACGCTGGAGGACGGGAAGACGATGTCGTAGCCGCTGCCGCCGGTGAGCAGCTTGCTCTCCAGGACTTCGGCACTGTCGAAGGTGTCGTATTTGACCTTGATCCCGGTCTCGGCCTGGAAGCGCTGCAGCGCCTGCACCGGCACGTAGTCCGCCCAGTTATAGAGGTTGAGAACTTTTTCCTCGGCCTGCACCGGCAAGGCGAAGGCGAACACAAGCAAACTGGCGACTAGGCGCATGAGCGGATTCCTCGGCAGATTCGGTAGCCCGCGCCCCTCTGTTGGGGGCTGTGGAGTGAAGCCATCCTGCGCCGCCGTTTGCTTCCGATAAATACGAAGTGATCTACTCTGGCATCGCCATCTATCAATGTATGGAGCCCCCATGCTCAGCCAACTGCGCGACCTCGACCTGCAACTGCTGCGCCTGTTCGTCAGCGTGGTGGAGAACGGCGGCTTCAGCGCCGCCCAAGGCGAGCTGGGCATCGGCCAGTCGACCATCAGCACGCAGATGGCCAAGCTGGAGACGCGCCTGGGTTTTCGCCTGTGCGAGCGCGGCAAGGCCGGGTTCCGCCTGACGCCCAAAGGCGAGCAGGTGCTGGCCGCCACGCGCAGGCTTTTCGGCGCCATCGAGACCTTCAAGGGCGAGGCCCAGGGCATGGCCGACAAGCTGCTCGGCGAGCTGATCATCGGCCTTTCCGAGTCGCTCGACGGCCATGTTCTGCAAAGCGTCGCCGCGGCCATCGGGCGCTTTCGCCGGCGTAACCAGGCGGTGCAGATCGAGCTGATCAGCGCTACTCCGGCGGAGCTGGAACGGCGTCTGCTGCAGGGCCAGCTGCACCTGGCCATCGGCTACTTTTCCGGCACCCAGAGCGCGCTGGACTACCAGCCGCTGTTCGAGGAACAGCAGTCGCTGTATTGCGCCAAGGGCCACCCGCTGTTCGGCCAGGCTAAAGTCAGCCACGCCGACCTCGACGCCTGCGATCGGGTACTCCACCCCTACCGCTTCATCGCCGCCGACGAACCCTGGCAAGCCGGCAGCAGCAGTGCGCGCTGCGAGCAGGTCGAAGGCAGCCTGGCGTTCATCCTCTCCGGCGCGCACATCGGCTATCTGCCGCAGCACGTGGCGGCGCCCTGGGTCGCCAGCGGACAGCTACGCGAAGTGCTGCCGAACGAAGTCGGCTTCAGCGTGCAGTTCCGCCTCACCCGGCATCGAGGGCGCCAGCCCAGCGAAGCACAGCAGGCCCTCAATGCGGACCTGCTGGCGAGCTTCGCCGGCTAGGGCTCAGCGGCGTGGTCGGCGTCCTGCGTGCTCGCGCTGGCGCAACCGCTCGGCGAGAGCATCGAGCGCATGCAGGGCCTGATGGATGCCCTGGTGCAGGGCGCGCGGCGCGGCGGCCGAGGTGGATGCAGCGGCGAAGTCTTCGGCTTCGAGCTGATAACGCGGGTCGAAGAGGTCGAACCTATCCATAACCAATTCCTCACGAATCGTGGCCAACGCGGTATGCGCGGGCGCAATCGGGCAGTGACAGGCATCGGGGATTGTTCTTGTTCGGCCAGCGTGCCGCCGGTTGATGACACGCCTGCAGGCTATGACCCACCTGCGTGTCGGCGGTTTCGCCGCCGTTGATCAAATTCTGCGCAAACGCCTTCACGAACAAGCCGGCGAAATGTCGCAGCCTGGCCAAACCGCGCGCCAGAGCGGGGGCGTAATCGGCGCGGCGCACTATAGTTTCCTGCTCAAGTCTTCAGTCCGTTCCCCCACTCGTATCCCAGGAGTCACCATGAGCAAGGTTTACAAGGTCGCGGTCATCGTCGGCAGCCTGCGCAAGGCCTCGATCAACCGCAAGCTAGCACTGGCGCTGGCCGAACTAGCTCCGCCCTCGCTGCAACTGCAGATCGTCGAGATTGGTGAGTTGCCGCTATACAGCGAGGACATCGACGTCACTCCGCCCCCGGCCGCCTACACGGCCTTTCGCGACCAGGTGAAAGCGGCCGACGCGCTGCTGTTCGTCACCCCGGAATACAATCGCTCGATCCCCGCACCGATGAAGAACGCCATCGACGTGGGCTCACGCCCCTATGGCCAGAGCGCCTTCAGCGGCAAACCCGGCGCCGTACTCAGCGCCTCGCCAGGCGCCGTCGGTGGCTTCGGCGCCAACCACCACCTGCGTCAATGCCTGGTGTTCCTCGACGTCCCCGTGCTACAGCAACCCGAGGCCTATCTGGGCGGCGCCGGCAACTTCTTCGACGACAACGGCAAGCCGAACGACGGCATCAAGGGCTTCCTGCAGAAGTTCATCGACGCCTATGCCGCTTGGGTGGAGAAAAACCTGAAGGACTAGAGCCCTTGTAGCAGACTGAGGATGGCCTGCGGCCGCTGGTTGGCCTGGGCCAGAATGGCGGTTGCCGCCTGTTGCAGAATCTGGTTCCTGACCAGGTTGGCGACCTCCACCGCGTAGTCGGTATCCCTGATCCGACTGCGCGCCGCGGAGAGGTTTTCCGACATGTTCTGCAGGTTGGCGATGGTGTATTCGAGGCGATTCTGCACCGCGCCAAGCCCGGCCCTGGTGCTGTCTATCATGCTCAGCGCCCCGTCTATGACACCGATTGCCGTCTGCGCTCCGGTATCGGTGAGCAGGTCGACTTCAGCGACCTGCTCAAAGTGGCTGAAGTTGGTCGCCGTGCTGCCGTCCACGGTCGCCACATCCACTGCAGTCGAGAAGGCCGAGGCACTGCTCAGGCGCACCACACCGATGGCACGTAGGGCCGAGTCGTCGGTCAGCGTGGCCACCGAGGCGGTCAGCTCTTCCTCGCCGGCATAGTCGAAGCCCTGTACCTGAGCCGTACCGGTACTTTCCGAGAGGAAATTTTCCAGGGCAATATCGTCGCCCCGCTCGCTGATCATCCATAGCTGGCCGCCTTCGACGCGCGTGAAGATACCGGTTTCCAGCGACTCGGCATTGATTGCTTCGGCCAACTGCGTGAGGTCGCCATTCTCGATCTCGGCACTGATGCTGAGCGCATCGCCATTCAAGTCCTGGAGATCGAAGGAGTAGCGGTCATCGGCACTAAAGCTCAGCTGCAGCACGGTGCGCGCATCCGCCGTCACGCCTGTCTGATCGGAGCGCTTGTTGATGGCCTTGGCCACCTCCCATGCAGAGCCCGCCACCGCGAAGCTCTGGGTCTTGCGCCCGGCGATGGTCAACTCGCCACTCACATCGTTGTCCGGCAGGCTGCCGTTCTGCTGCAACAGCCCACCCAACTGATCGGCGGTGCCACTGCCCGCGGTGCCATTGGTCAAATCGCGAACATTGCTGCCCAGACGGTTGGCGTTGAAGTTGCCGAGCCCGATGGGAATAGACTCGAAAGCACCTGCGCCTACCTGGATGGCGGTCGAGCCAAAACTGCCATCGAGCAGCTTGCGACCGGCGAAGCTGGTGGTTTCGGCAATTCGCGTCAGCTCCTGCTGCAGCTGCGCGACCTCCTGCTGCAGTGCATCGCGCTCGCTACCGCCGTTGGAGCCGTTGGCCGCCTGCAGCGCAAGGTCGCGCATGCGCTGGAGGATATTGGTGGATTGTTGCAGCGCCCCTTCGGCGGTTTGCGCCAAGGATATGCCATCGTTGGCATTGCGGATCGCCACGCCCATGCCGCTGATCTGGCTATTCAGGCGATTGGAGATGATCAGACCGGCGGCATCGTCCTTGGCGCTGTTGATGCGATAGCCGGTGGACAGACGCTGCATCGAAATTTCCAGCGCACGCGTCGACTCATTCAGCGCACGCTGAACGCCGAGTGACGACACGTTGGTAAGAGTCAACGCCATGCAGGCAATCCCTTGGACAACAGCTGTTCCCTGGCCGATACCACAGGCCCAATCCGACCTATCGCCAGAGCCATCGGCCGTAGCCGGGAATTCTTTAGACCGTCCGTCTCCCTCGTCAGGACGGGCTAGGCTTGTCTGCACTGCAGGAGATTGCCATGTCCACCGAGCCGCCCGACGACAGCCACTGGCTGGCCCCCGACCAGGATCGGCGCCAGGCCGAGGGGCTGGGCGCGGCGCTGGAGGTGCGGGCGCGCAGCGGCGAGTCCATGCGTGGCTTTCGCCTCAAGTACGCCAATCTCGCCGGCATCGACCTGGTCCATCACGGCAGTCGCGAGGGCTATGACCTGCGTGAGGCCGACCTGTACCGCGCCGACCTGCAGAACGCTCACCTGTTCGCCCTGAACCTGCGCGGTGCCTCGCTGATGAAGGCCGACCTGCGTGGCGCCAACCTACACTGCGCCGACCTGCGCGACTGCAACCTGCTGGGCGTGCGCCTGGAAGGCGCGCGGCTGGACAATGTGCTGTGGGATCGCCAGCTGATCCAGGAGCGCCGGGGTCGCGAGCGCCAGCGGGAAGGCGACGCGGAAGGCGCGCGGCAGAACTTCGAGGAGGCCGAGGAGACCTACCGCAACCTGCGCCTGCGTCTGGAGAAGGCCGGCCTGTTCGAGCAGGCCGGGCAGTTCTTCCACCGCGAGATGGTCATGCGCCGCCTGCAGATGCCGCGGCTGTCGAGCCGGCGCCTGTTCTCCTGGTTGGTCGACCTGTTCTCCGGCTACGGCGAGAAGCCGCTCAACGTGGTGCTGTTCTCCCTCGGCCTGATCGTCGCCTGCGGCCTGCTCTACTTCCTGGTCGGCGTGCGCCATGGCGACCTGCCCCTAGGCCTGGCCCTGGAGCGTGGCCTGGCGGCCAACCTGCGCGACCTGCTCGACTGCCTCTATTACAGCGTGGTGACCTTCACCACCCTGGGCTATGGCGACATCACGCCCCACGGCCTGGCGCGGCCGATCGCCGCCTTCGAGGCCTTCGCCGGCAGCTTCACCATGGCACTGTTCGTGGTGGTGTTCGTGAAGAAGATGACCCGCTGATGCAGGGCGAATCGACCGTGTTGGCGGTGCTGGTGATCGGTGCCGGCTTCTCCGGCATCGGCATGGGCATTCGCCTGCGTCAGGCCGGCATCGAGGACTTCTTGATCCTAGAAAGGGCCGGCGAGATCGGCGGCACCTGGCGCGACAACCATTACCCGGGCGCCGCCTGCGATGTCGAGTCACACCTCTACTCCTTCTCCTTCGAGCCGCGTGCCGACTGGTCGCGCAAGTATTCCGGGCAGGCGGAAATTCTCGACTACCTGCAGCACTGCGTGCGCCGCTACGGCCTGGCGCCGCATATCCGCTGCAACGCGACCATGACGGCGGCCCGCTATGACGAAGCCGGCGGCCACTGGAGCGTGCAGCTGGCGAGCGGCGAACAGCTGCGCACGCGGGTGCTGGTCAGTGCCGTCGGCGCGCTCAGCGAACCGGCGATTCCCGCACTGCCGGGCCTGGCCGACTTCCGCGGCGTGCGCTTCCACTCCGCGCAGTGGGACCACACGCAGGACCTGAGCGGCAAGCGGGTGGCGGTGATCGGCACGGGCGCCAGCGCCATCCAGTTCGTGCCGCCGCTCGCCGAACAGGCCGGCCAGTTGCTGCTGTTCCAGCGCACCCCGCCATGGATCCTGCCCAAGGCCGACCGCACATTCAGCCCTGGGGAGAAACGCCTGCTGCGCCTGCGTCCGTTGCAGTGGCTGTACCGCGCACTGATCTACTGGATCAACGAATCGCGGGTGCCCGGCTTCGCCCGGCGCAGCGACTGGCTGCTCAAGCCGGCCGAACGCATGGCCCTGCACCACCTGCGCCGGCAGGTGCGCGATCCCGAGCTGCGCCAAGCACTGACACCGGACTACCGCATCGGCTGCAAGCGCATCCTGATCGCCAACGACTACTACCCGGCCCTGCAGCGCCCCAACGTGCGCCTGGTGCGCAGCGCCATCGCCCAGATCGGCGCCGACCATGTCGACACCCAGGACGGCCAGCGCCATGCGGTGGACACACTGATCTTCGCCACCGGCTTCCGCGCCACCGAATACCTGCACGGTGTCGATATCGTCGGGCGCCAGGGCCTGAGCCTGCGCGAGGCCTGGCGCGATGGCGGCGAGGCCTACCTGGGCATCGCCTGCGCCGGCTTCCCCAACTTCTTCATGCTCACCGGCCCCAACACCGGCCTCGGCCACAGCTCGATGATCTTCATGATCGAGGCTCAGCTGAGCTTTATCATGCAGGCCATCCAGCGCCTGCACGACGACGCTCTGCGCAGCATCGAGGTGCACCCCGAGGCGCAGCAGGCATTCAACGCGCAGTTGCAGCAGCGCATGGCCAACTCGGTGTGGACCAGCGGCTGCCGCAGCTGGTACCTCGATGCCAACGGGCGCAACACCACCCTGTGGCCGGCCAGCACACTGGCCTACTGGTGGCAGACCCGGCGCTGGCCGGCCGAGGCCTTCACCCTGGAGCCGAACGGCTGATAGGCTGCATCAGCTCAACCGAACGAGGAGCCAGCATGAGCACCATGACCCTGTACCACTCTCCCGCCTCGCCCTTCGTGCGCAAGGTGCTGGTGCTGCTCCACGAGACCGGGCAGACCGAGCGGGTCGCCCTGCATGCGGTGCAGCTGACTCCGGTGGCGCCCAGCGCCGATGTGCTGCACGACAACCCGGCCGGCAAGATTCCCGCCCTGCGCCTGGCCGATGGCACGGTGCTGCACGACAGCCGGGTGATCCTCGACTACCTCGACAGCCAGCATGTCGGTGAACCGCTGATTCCCACCGGCGGCGCGCGCTGGCGGCGCCTGACCCTGGCCTCGCTGGCAGACGCCGTCCTCGATGCTGCGGTGCTGCTGCGCTATGAGACCTTTCTGCGTCCCGAGGACAAGCGCTGGGACCAGTGGCAGGCGGCACAGCAGGAAAAAATCGAGCGGGCCCTGGCCTACTTCGAGAGCGAATGCCTGGCCGAACTCGCCAGCCGCTTCGACATCGCCGCCATCGGCCTGGCCTGCGCCCTCGGCTATCTCGATTTTCGCCAACCTCAGCTGGGCTGGCGCGAGCGCTTTCCGGGCCTGGCCGCCTGGTATGCGGATGTCAGCCAGCGGCCGTCGATGCGCGACACTCATCCGAAGTAACCGAACACGATCAGCCCCTCGGCCGGCAGTACCAGCAGCAACGCATCGCCCTTGCGGGTATAGAAAGAACCGGGACTCTGCATGGCCAGCAGAATGCGGCGCTCCAGGTCTTCGTCCGCGTCGGCGCAGGCCAGCGGCGGCCAGCCCTCGCTGATTTCCCCCGCCAGCACCGGTGTGCTCTGCCAGGCCTCGTAGTGGTAATAGTCGTCGGCGTAGCCACGCGCCTGGCGGGCCTCGTCCAGCGCGGCCAGCCCCGAGTTGTTCAACTCATCGAGGGTCTCTCCTGACAGGCGAAACACCGCCACGCCACAACCCTCGCGAAAACCGCTCTGACCGCTGATCAACACCACACCGGCGGGTTCAATGGCCGCCGGCAGCACATCAATGAAGTGCGAGCGCTCGTACAGCTTGAATACCAGGTACAGGCACAGCAGCGCCCATGCTAAAAGCACCAGAACCTTACAAAGTCCCTGCCATAGGTTCAGCATTTTCCGTCCAACCTGAGATGCGGCCGCGACCATAGTCTCAGATAGACATAGAGCCCCATGGCAAGGGCTAGTGGCTGGGCAAACGGAGCGACCGTGTAAGGACAGAACATTCCCACGGAGCTAACGCAACCAGCGTTCACAAATAACAGAATGACCAACGCTGCACACAAGTAGCTGCTCGTCATCGCTCCCAGGCTGAACAGCACGAAAGAACGGCGGCTACCGTCCAAGCCTTTTCGATAGCGCCAGTAGACCAGCCAGGACCACACAACTAACACCGAACAGAACAGCAAGGCAGTCCCACGCAGACTCACGACCGGACCAATGAAATAACCGCTCCAAAGAACGATCATGGCACCGGCCCCAACCCATGTACCACTCACCACTGCCTGCCTCCTCTCCATCTCCGGCGCTCTCCAGTAGCGCCACAGCACCAGCAAGATTGGCAGGGACAACGTCGTAAAGAATGCGTTGAACGGCCAAGACGGCAGCAAAAGGCCGAGCACCACGAGGAATACGTAGGCTGCGGTCGAGCCACAGATCACACCTAGCCCCCAGTCTCTTATCGACATCTTTGCGCTCCCTTAACCTTTCCTTCCGCCAGCAACCGCTGCGGATCGAACAACCGCGCAATGCGCCGTGCCAGCAGATGTCCCAGACGCGCCTCCTCGCGCAGACCGACACGGCCGCTCATGTGCGGTACCACAGGCGGAAGAAGCCAGCGGCCAGCAGCAGGGCGACCTGGGCCAGGGCCACGCACAGCTGCAGGAAGGACTGCACGTGGGCGTTGCTGGCGGCATCAGACACGCCGGTGAGGCCATCCCAGAAGCCGCCCGGCAGCAGCGCCAGGGCGACGCTGGCCAGCGGTCGGCCGCTGAGGTTGAGGCCGTGGATCAGGTCGAACTGGCCGAAGAACATCAGGCCGACCAGGAGCATCCCGGCCACCACCAGGCCGAGGGCGAAACAGGCGGAAAACTGCATCAGTAGACGAATCATGGCGATCTCCTCTGGGGGCGCGGCCACCGCCGCGCCCGTATCGATCAGGCAAGGGTGGTGGTCGGCTTGGCGATGCCGTACCAATCGAGTTTGCGGGTCAGCACCATCACTGCGGCGAGCAGGCCGAACACCAGCAGCGAGCCCATCAGCAGGGCGTAGTCCTCGGCGCTGAGCAGGGCGTAGAGCATTGCGTAGAGCCCGGCCAGGGCGACGGTGAAGCTGGCGCCGCGCAACCAGCTGTGCAGCACGTGGCTGACGTAGAAGCCGATCAGCAGCACGCAGCCGGAGGCCGCCAGGGCATAGGCCTGGGCGAAGGCCATATGCTCGGCCAGCGACAGCAGCAGCAGGTAGAACATCGCCAGCGACAGGCCGACCAGGCCGTATTGCACCGGGTGCACGGACAGGCGCTTGAGCACCTCGAAGAGGAAGAAGCCGGCGAAGGTCAGGGCGATGAACAGCAGGGCGTACTTCAGCGCGCGGTCGCTCTTCAGGTACTGGTCCACCGGGTCGACGAAGCTGACGCCGAACTGGCGGCCGAGGAAGGCGTTGCAATCGCCGGCATTGGCGCAGTCGTTCAGGGCCTCCTCCATGTTGGTGGCGAAGAAGCTGGTCTGCCAGCGCGCGCTGAAGCCATTGGCGGTGATCTCGCGCTCGCTCGGCAGGTACTCGCCGATAAAGCTCGGGTGCGGCCAGTCGGCGCTCAGGTCGACCTGGGTCTCGCGGCCCACCGGGGCGATGCTCAGCTCGCCGGTGCCCTGCAGCAGCAGGTCGAAGGCGAAGTCCAGGCGCTGTACCTGGTGGGTATCGGCCACCGCCATCGGCAGCGGCGCGTGCACACCGGTGCCCAGCAGCTGGTCGGCGCTGCCCGGCTGGAAGGCCAGCTTGCGCTCGCCCTGCTCTAGCACCAGGTTGTTCTTGATGCCGCGGATGTCGCTGATGCCGACGCTGACGAAGGGCTCGCCGAAGCGGAAGTCGCCGAGATCCTCGGTCACGCCGAAGTTGGCCGGCACCTCGAAGTGGCCGGAGAGGCGGCTGTTGCTGTGGAACAGGCGCGCCTGGTAGATGCCGCGGGCGCGCAGCTCGGTACCGATCTCCCCGCCGACGGCCAGGCGCTCCGGCAGGAAGTACACGCGGCCGCTGACTTCGCTCTCTTCCAGGTAGCGCTCGCCGGTCTTGTCGTGGGTCTTCCACTCGCGCACGGTCTTGCGATAGGGCACCACCAGCAGCGGGCCGGTGATCTTCTGGCTGTGGCTGGAGCTGCGCGCGATGTCTTCCAGCACGCCGTCGCGCAGCTCCTGCCGCTCCTCGATCATGCCGTCGATCATGATGATGGGGATCATCAGCAGAATGATCAGCGCGGCAATGGCGCCGAGCTTGATCAGCAGGTTGCGATTCATGGGGAAACTCTCCTTGGGTTGGACCGTGGGGAGAGTCTCGACGGCGCCGATGGTGGCGCCGTGCGGGGATTGTGGAGAGGTTATGGAGTTTGTGTGGATCTGACAGCGGGGTTGCTAGAGCCAGGCTAGGCGCAACGACCAACGGGAGTAACAGCCGAAGGCTGGTCCGCAGGGCGAGCAACGCGAGTCAGCGGGCCGAAGGAGCGGAGTTTACAGCGAGTAAATGAGCATCCTGAGGCTCGCTTCAACGACGCATGGCCGACGCACGGCGCGCTGTCACTCGCCGCGGATGTATTGCTCCAGCTGCTGGATAAGACTGGCCTGATCGGCGATGGTCTGCTTGACCAGATCACCGATCGACAGCATGCCGATCAGCTCGCCCTCGGCCACCACCGGCAGGTGGCGCAGGCGGTGGTCGGTCATCAGCTGCAGGCAGTGCTGCACGCTGTCACGCGGGCCGACGGTGATCACCTCGGCGGTCATGATCTCGCTGACCTTGGCCTCGAAGGCGCCGCGCTCCAGTTCGGCCAGTTTGCGCACGTAGTCGCGCTCGCTGACGATACCCACCAGGCGGCCGCCGGCCAGCACCAGCAGCGCGCCGATCTTCTTCTCGGCAAGCTCCTTGACCGCATCCAGCACCGAGGCCTCCGGGGCGATGTGGTGGACGTAAGCGCTGGGCTTGGTTCTGAGCAGTTCCGCAACGGTCTTCATACATCGCCTCCCCGGGCTGATTGTTAGTCCCCATCAAGCAGGATCTCTGCCAGCCATGCTGCTGGCTCGATCTGTGACGAAGCATAGCCCAGCTCAGTCGAGGCTCCTCTGCAAGGCCGCCAGGTCGAGCTGGGCAACCGCCTGGCGCACCTTCAGGCCCAGGGTCTTGTCGTTGAGGAAATCCTTGCCGACCACGCTGATGGTCAGCAGCTGCACGCTGCTCGGCGGCAGGCCCGGCTGGAAGTAGCCCGGCTCGAAGGTCACGTAGTACACCGCGCCCGGATCGCTGCAGGGGGCGAACAGGCCGCGGCTAGCGCTGCTCTGGCAGGTCGGCGAGCGCCGCTCGGCGTCGGACATCGCATCGAGCGTGGCCTGCTTCTGCGCCGCCGTGCCCTGCCACTGGCGGATGAACTGCTCTAGCTGATGGCGACTCTCGGCATCCGTGGCCTCGGCCAGTTGCTGCTGCAGGCTGGCGATATGCTCGCGCTCACCGGCCAGCAGCCCCTCCAGATAGCGCTGGCAGCTGACATGGGCGAACGGCTTGCGCCCGGCCTTGTGCACCACCACCACGTCCTTGCTGCCGACCTGCAGCACCGGCATGCCCTGTAGCCGGCGCGGCTTGACCAGCAGCTGGTAGTAATCGCCGTGGGCGTCCTTACCCACCGGGTAGCCGAACAGCGCGCCCTGGTCGTTGACCCGCATCTCGATTGCCGGGCCCTCGCCGTATCCACGCAGACCGCCGCTGGCCGGGTCCTTGGCGCTGCGCGCCGGGTCGACCCGGCGTACCAGCAGGTGCGCCCAGCCACCGGATGGCGCGCCGCTCAGCGCAGCCGGCTGCTCGAACAGGCGGATGCTCTGGTTGATGGCGAAGCCCTGCAGCGGCGCCAGTGCCCCGGTCTGGCGCAGCAGCGCCAGCAGACCGTCCAGGCGCGCACGCAACTGCGGCACCTGAGCCTGCGGCAACGGGCTGCCCTGGATGTCGAACCCCACCGGGGCGACCGAGCCGCGGGCGCTGCTCAGGCCATCGGCAACGGCCAGGGCGCTGCCGCCCAGGCCCAGCAGCAGACACAGCAGGCGCAGGCCGGGCATGACTACCAGACCTCCGCGTCTTCGGCGGCCGGCTCGGCGCTGGGCGTCGGGGCGCTGCCCTGAGCGACGCTGCTCTGCTCGCGGTTGCCGGCGCTCTGCGCCGCCACCTGCACGGCCTTGACCGCCAGGCCCTGGTCAGTACCGCTGAGAGAGGTTTCCTGCATGGCGCGGCTGAGCACATCGCCAAGCAAGGCGTTCTGCCCAGAGCCGGTGCAACCGCTCAGCAGGCAGGCGAGAGTAAGTGTGGCGAACAGTGGACGAATCATCGGTGCGGCTCCTGGAATGGTGCAGCGGCCAGGAGCCGCTGCAGTCGGGAACCGCAGCTTGGCGGCGCAGCGTTCGCGAATCGTTCAGGCCAGCGGCAGGCGCAGGCTGGCGCGCACGCCGCCGGGTACGTTGCACAGGGCCAGTTCGCCACCGTGCAGCGCCGCCACTTCCTGCACGAAGTTGAGCCCCAGACCGGTGCTCTTGCGCCCGCTGGCGGGGCGCGGCAGCGAATAGAAGCGCTCGGTCAGGCGCGGCAGGGCGTAGTCGGGAATCGCCTCGCCCTGGTTGAACAACGCGAGCTCCACGTGCCCCTCGGCGGCCTCGGCGCTGAAGCGCAGCTCGCCGCCCGGCGGGGTGAAGTCGAGGGCGTTGTCCAGCAGGTTGGCCAGCGCCTGGCGCAGCAGGAAACGCTCGCCGGGCACCACCAGGCCGGCCTCGATCTGGTTCTCGACCCTCAGGCCCGCGGCCTGGATGCGCGCGGCCTGGGCCTGCAACAGGCCGTCGGCGAGATCGTGCAACTCCACCTCCACCCGCTCCTCCAAGCCCTGGCGCTGTTCCACCAAAGCCAGGTTGAGCAGGCGCTCGATCAGCTGCTGCAGGCGCGCGCCCTCGCTGGCAATATTGGCCACGAAGCGCTGGCGTTGCTCGGCGGGCATGTCGCCCTCGAGCAGCTCGGCGGCGCCGCGGATCGCCGCCAGCGGGCTCTTCAGCTCATGGGTCAGGGTATGCACGTACTGCTCGACGTAGTCCTTGCCCTCCAGCTCGGTGCGCATCTTCTGCACCGCCTGGGCCAGCTGGGTCAGCTCGCCACCGCGCAGGGCCGGCAGCTCGGCGCGCTGGCCCTGGCTGACCGCCTGGGCGTAGCGGGTCAGCTTGCGCAGCGATCCGCTGAGCCACCAGGACAGCACCCCGCCGATCAGCAGGCCGAGCACGATCAGCCCGGCGCCGAGCCAGCCCAGGCGGCGCTGGGAACGCTCGATATAGGGCTGCAGCGACTGGTTCGGCTTGGCCACCGAGACCACGCCGATGATCTGCGCACCATCCTTGATCGGCGCCGCCACATACATCACCGAACTGTTCTCGTCGGCGGGGTCCTCGCGGGTCGAGCGTGCGCCGTACTCGCCGCGCAGGGTCAGCAGCACGTCGTTCCAGCGCGAATAGTCCTGGCCGACGGCGGCGCCGCTGGAGTCGAGCAGGACGATGCCCCTGGCGTCGGTGACATAGATGCGGTGGCTCACCGCGCTCTTCTCCACGCCCCATATCTGCGCCTGCGGCTGGCGCAGGCCATAGGCCTTGAGCAGCTCAGGCAGCCGGCCCTGGGCCAGCTGGCCGCTCTTCACTTCGTCGCGCAGGATCTCGGCCAGCAGGTTGGCGGTGTCCACCAGGGTTTCCTCGGTGGACTGGCGCACGCCGGGGCGGATCTCGTCCATCACCGTGCTGAGCACGAACCAGCCGGCCAGGCCGACGAACAGGAAGTACACCAGGAAGATGCGAACGCCTAGCGGCATGGCCGCCCTCCCGGCTGTGACATGGGGCTGTGGTGCATGGTGACGTCCCTGTGCGAGGTTGGCCGAACGGTCAGCTAGGCTGGGCGGCCGTGGGCTTCGATGGCAGAATGATGCCGCGGTCATGGCCGACAGTTGCCCGCAGGCATCGGCAGCTCAACGACAAGGCCAGCATACCGCACAACCGAACCGGATCTGCCCCACTCGCCACCGAGCCCGCGCCGCCCTGGCCGGGAAAGCTTTGACATGAACGCCGCCAGCCCTACCCAGCCGTTCGCCCTGAACCTGCTTGGCAGCTTTGCCGCCTCCTGGCATGAACAGCCGCTGGAAGGCTTCAACTACGACAAGATGCGCGCCCTGCTCGCCTACCTGTGTCTGGAGCACCATCGCGAACACAGCCGCGAGACGCTCGCCGCCCTGCTCTGGGAATCCAGCCCCAGCGAGACGTGGCGCGGCAACCTGCGGCGCACCCTGTCCGACCTGCGCCGGGTGCTGGAAACCCCCACCGGCCTGGAACTGTTCGACGCCAGCAAGAACAGCCTGCGCTTCCTCCCCGACGGCCACATCGACGTGCTGCGCTTTCGCCGCGAGCCCCAGCGCTGCGCCAGCCATCCAGCCTGCCAGCAGTGCCCGAGCTGCATCGCCGAGCTGGAGGAAGCGGCGGCGCTCTATCGCGGCGATTTCCTCGCCGGCCTCGACCTGCCGGACTGCCCGGACTTCGAGGATTGGCTGCTGCTGCAGCGCGAGTCCCTGCGCTGCCATGCCCTGGCCCTGCTGGAGCACCTGAGCAACCTGTTCGAACAGCGCGGCGAACTGCAGCGCGCCCTGCCCCACGCGCGCCGCCTGGTGGAGCTGGATCCCTGGCAGGAAAGCGGCCAGCTGCGCCTGATGCGCCTGCTGGCACGCAACGGGCAGAGCGTGGCAGCGCTGTCGCAGTACGAGAGCTTCCGCAACCAGCTGTGGAAGGAACTGGGTGTCCACCCGAGCAAGGACTGCCAGGCACTGCAGCAACACATCCGCGATGGCAAGCTGCAGCCCGCGGCGCCGGTGCCGGAAGCCCGCGCAGTGGCCGTGCCGCCACCGCCGGCCGAGCTGCGCCAGGTCACCGTGCTGTATTGCGAGATATCCGTCGCCGGCTGCGCCGACCCCGAAGAGGCCCTGGCCCTGCTCGGCGCGCCGCAGGCCCAGTGCATGCAGGTGATCCGCGCCCACGGCGGCCATGTGGTGCAGGCCCATGGCGGCGGCCTGCTGGCCTACTTCGGCTACCCGCATGCCCGCGAGAACGCCGCGCGCATGGCCGTGCTCGCCGCCCTGTCGCTGGCCGCCGCCTGCGAGCCAGCCCAGGTGCGCTGCGGCCTGCACACCGGGCAGATCGTCACCGCGCCGGGCCAGCAGATTCCCGATGCCACCGGCTTCACCTCGGACATCGCCGTGCAGGTGCGCCAGCATGCCGACTACCAGCAGGTGGTCCTCAGCGGCGTCACCCATCGCCTGGTCGAGGGCTATTTCCGCTGCCTGCCACTGCACCGTGGCCTGGCCGGCCCAGGCGCCAGCACCGGCACCCTGTACCGCGCCGAGGTGGTCAGCGGCGCCCGCCACCGCCTCGCCGTGCAGCCGCAGCTCACTCCGCTGGTGGGACGCGACCAGGAGCTGCAACGGCTGCTCGACCTGTGGCAGCAGGTGCACGACGAGGGACGCGGCCAGGGTCTGCTGCTCAGCGGCGACCCCGGTGTCGGCAAGTCGCGCCTGGTGCACGAGCTGAGCAAGCGGCTGCCGGCCACCCTGCCCGGCCGCCAGGTGGAACTGCGCTGCCTGGAGCAGCACCGCAGCGACCCGCTGTTTCCCTGCGCCGAGCTGATCCGCAGCCTGGCCAGCTTCGAGCCCGGCACCAGCCTCGCGCAGCGCTACGCCCATCTGTGCGAAGTGTTGCGGGTATTCGGCCTGGATGCGCAGAGCCACGACCTGGTCGCCGACCTGCTCGGCCTGCCCCTGCCGGAAGGCTCGCCGGTGGCGGCGATGCCCGGCGAGGTGTGGCGCGAACGCATGCAGGAGATCCTCCTGACCATCGTCCGCGCCAACCCGCGCCAGCCGTTGCTGCTGGTGCTGGAAGACGCCCACTGGGCCGACTCCTCGACCCTGCAACTGCTCGACCGCCTGCTGCGCGAGCCGGAGCAGCGCCCACTGTTGATCCTGATCACCGCGCGCCCCGAGTTCCCCGCCCAGCCCTGGAGCGAGGCCGGCGCCCAGCAGCTGACGCTGCCGCACCTGAGCCAGGACCTGGCCCGCAGCATGGCCTCGCGCCTGCAGGTCGACATCGACCAGGGCGACCTGCAACGCGTGCTCGCCCTGGCCGACGGCGTACCGCTGTTCATCGAGGAGCTGGTGCAGTGGGGCGCGCGCGACGACCGCCTGCAGAGCATTCCGCTGACCCTCAATGACCTGCTGATGGCGCGCATCGACCGCCTCGGCCCGGCCCGTACCGTCGCCCAGCTGGCGGCGAGCATCGGCCGCGAATTTCACATCGAGCTGCTCGAAGCACTGCACGACGGCGAGCCGGCGCAGCTGCACGAGCGACTTCAGGAGCTGCTGCGCAGCGGCTTGGTCAACCCCGGCAGCCAGCAGACCCTGTACCAGTTCAAGCACGCGCTGATCCACCAGGCCGCCTACCTGTCGCAGCCCAGGGCCCAGCGCCGGCGCACCCATGCGCGCATCGTCGAGGTGCTGCTCGAACGCTTCCCGGCCCGCGCCCAGCATGCACCGGCGCAGGTCGCCCACCACCTCGGCGAGGCCGGCCGGCACACCGAGGCCATCGCCTATTGGCAGCAGGCAAGCAACAACGCGCGGCGCATCTCGGCCAACCGCGAGGCCGCCGAATGCCTGCAGCGCGCCCTCGAATGCCTGGCCGAGCTGCCGGCCGAGGCCAGCCGCGACCGCCTGGAGCTGGAGCTGCAACTGGCCCTCGGCACCGTGCTCAACTCCGCCGACGGCTATGGCGCGACCGCCACCCTGGCGGCCTTCGCCCGCGCCCATGCGCTCGGCGCCCAGGTCGACGATCCCGAGCTGCGCTTCCGTACCCTGTTCGGCATCTGGGGCGGCGCCGGTTCCGAGCAGACCCACGACCGCGTGCAGGAGCTGGGCCTGCAGGTACTGGAGGCGGCGCAGCGCACCGGCCGCCCGGTACACCTGCTGATCGGCCAGAACTGCTGCCTGGTCGGCTCCTTCTGGGGCCGCCCGCTGCGCGAGACCCGCGCGCTGGCCGAGGCGATGATCGCCAACTGCAAGCCCGAGGTGCGCCTGGAATGCCTGCGGGACTTCGGCGAGGACCCGCTGGTCAACGCGCGCAACTACCTGCTGCTCGGCCTGTGGATCGCTGGCCATGCCGAGCGCGCGCAGGCGGTCTGCCGGGAGCTGCTGGAAGATGCCCGCGCCGGCGGATTCGCCAACGCCATCTGCTATTCGCTGGTGTTCACCTCGATGCTCCACTTCCTGCGCCAAGACCCGCAGCAGGTCGCCGCAATGGCCGCGGAAACCATCGAGCTGTGCCAGCGCAACGGCCTGCAGGTGTGGCACGACATCGCCGATGTGATGGCCGGCTGGGCCCGCGTGGCCCAGGGCGATGTCAGCGGCATGGCGGATATCGAGCGCGGCGTGGCCGGCAATCGCCAGTCCATGTCGAGCATCGAGGTCACGCTCGGCACCCTGCAGCTCGACGCCCTGCTGCGCCTGGGCCGGCATGCCGAGCTGGTGCGCGAGGCAGAACGCCTGGGCAAGATCGCCGAGCGCCGCGCCGACCGCTATCTGATGCCGGAGCTGCTGCGCCTGCGGGTCGAGGCCCTGCTGGCACTGGGGCGCGTGGAAGAGGTGGCGCCGCTGCTGACACTGGCCGATGAACTGGCAACCTACCTGGGCGCCGACGCCTGGCACCTGCGCCTGGCGATGACGCGCCTGCGCTGGCAGCCGACGGCGGCGCACCGCGCGGCGTTGGCTGAGCTGCTGGCCAAGCAGGCCGCGAGCGCCGACCCGCAGGACCGCCTGCAGGCCGAGGCGCTGCTCGCCGGCTAGGCGCTGCGCGGGCTGTAGCTGTAGCCCAGGCCGCGATGGGTCTGGATCGGCTCGGCGTCTGGGGCCACCTGCCGCAGCTTGGCTCGCAGGCTCTTGATGTGGCTGTCGATGTTGCGCTCGTAGCCGGCATCGGCCGGCACGCCCAGGGCGTCGAGCAGCTGCTCGCGGGCGAACACCCGCTCCGGCTGCGCCAGCAGTGCCTGCAGCAGGCGGAACTCGTGGCGGGTCAGCACCAGCAACTGCTCGCGGTAGTGGATCTGCACCCGCTCGGCATCCACGCGAAACAGCCCACCATCGCCCACCACCGCTTCGGCCGCGCGCGGCGCCATGCGCTTGAGGATGGCCTTGACCCGCGCCGCCACCTCGCGCGGGCTGAACGGCTTGACCACGTAGTCGTCGGCGCCGATCTCCAGGCCCACCACACGATCGATCTCCGCATCGCGGGCGGTGAGGAAGATCACCGGTACCTCGGAGAAGCGCCGCAACCGCTTGCAGGCCTCGAAGCCGCTGATGTCGGGCAGGCCGACGTCGAGAATCAGCAGGTCCGCGGGGGTGCGCTGCTGGAACTCCAGGGCCGCCTCGGCCAGGTTCAGCCAGGTGGTGGTGAAGCCCTCGCCCTGCAGGGCGAACACCAGGGTGTCGGCGATGGCGGCTTCGTCTTCGACGATAAGGATGTGCGGCATGGCTTCCGTGCGGGGCTGGCGGTAACTGCCGGGCACGGTGCCGCATGCCGCGCATGGCGTCAATCGCGCCGGACCGGCCCGGCGACATACAGACCGCTGAGGTACACCAGCAGCAGGCCGCCGGCGATCAACCACTCGTACATGGCGAACTCCTGGAATAGGTGGGCGACATCCCTGTCTGCCCGTGACACGCGGTGAAAGGGTGGGCGCCGTCTCTGGCGCCCGAACTCAGAGCTGGGGCCAGCGCGGGCGCACGCTGGCGATGAAGGCGCGCTCGCCCTCCAGCTGGCCGACCAGCAGCTGGCCATCGGCGCTGATGCCGGTGGCCTGCACCACCGGCATCGCGGCGGCGGCCAGGGAATTCTCGTAGAGCCAGGCCTCGACCGTGCGCATGCCGCCGCTGGCGGTCCAGACGAAGCCGCGCTCGCCGTCGTCGGCGCTGCCGTCACTGGCCACGCCGACGACCACCGCGCCGTCGGCACTGACCGCATTGGCGCGCGAGACCAGGCCGCCGTTCAGCCCACCGAGGCTGCGCATGCCGGTCTCCTCACGCCAGACGAAGGCACGCAAAGCCTCGCCGGCATGGCCGTCGGCGGCCACCCCGACTATGGTGCTGCCGTCGGCGCTGATCGCCGTGGCCATGGAGTAGTGACCGCCGTTCAGCGTGCCCAGGCTGCGCAGGCCATCCTGCTCGGTCCAGCGCACGGCGCGACGCGCGTTGTCGCGGGCGCCATCGTCGGCGTAGCCGGCGATCACTCGGCCGTTGGCGCTCACCGCACAGGCGTGACTGCTCAGGCCACCACTCAGGGTGCCCAGGCTGCGCATGCCCGTGGCGAAGGTCCAGTAGAAACCGCGGCAGGCATGGCCGATGGCGCCGTCGGCAGCATCGCCGACCACCACCAGACCGTCGGCGCTGCAGGCGTAAGCCTGGGAGTAGCGTCCGTAGTTGAGCGCGCCGAGGTTGTGCATGCCGCCCTGACGAGTCCAGCGGAAGGCACGATCGGCGCCCTCGGCATCGCCATCTTCGGCGGTGCCCACCACCACCCGCCCGTAGGCGCTGATGGCCTCGGCCGCACAGTAGCGGCCACTGTTGAGGCCATTGAGCTTGTGCAGGCCGCCAGCGCGAGTCCAGACGAACGCGCGCAGGCTCAGCGCATCCGCCGGATCGGCCAGCATGCCGACCACGTGTAGGCCGTCGGCGCTCACCGCGGTCACCCGCAGGTAGCCATCGCCGGCCGGCCCGGCAATACGTTCCAGACCTATGAACTCGGGCTCCGTCGCGAGCAGCCGAGCGGTCAGCGCGGAGCTGACGGGCCAGGCCTGATACTGCAAGTCTTTCATCCTTGTCACCGTTTCACTTACCGAAAGAGCAGGCGGCGCTCCCCTGATTCCAGCTTCCCGACACGGAAGCACCGCCTGCCATGCCCATTTTCCAGCGCACCGTTCGCACAGCGTTCGCTAGCGGGCCGAAGGCTCGATTTCCCGCAGCAGGGCCTTCCAGTCGGTGAGAAACAGCACGCCGATCATGCGACCGATGGTGCCGGCCGGGTCCATCTGCTTCTGCGGCACGCCGCGCCACTGGCTGGACACCCGTGCAGTGAGGAACTGGATCTCCCCCGCCGGCCGACTGGGGTCGAGCAGCCGCGGGTTGACCTTGTAGCCATACGGCGGATTGGCCAGGAACAGCGGCCGGCCGCTGTTGTTCAGCACCAGCATGTAGCCGTCGCCACGATTGACCAGGGCGATGTCGTTCCAGCGTCCCACCGGCTGGCGGCCGTCCAGGTCGTCCAGCTCGTTGGCCCGCACTTCGAGGAACGACGCCTCGCCGGGCGTGTGGTAACGGCCATCGGCACCGCGGCGGGTGGCCGGGTCATCGAGGTTCAGCGGATAGGCACCGACACCCACGCCGCCGGTGGCCGGCACCGGCATCGGCCCGCCGCGCACCGGCCCCATGGAGCCACTGACGGTCATGCTGAAACCCCGTGGATCGCGCAGCAGCGGGTGGCGCAGCAGTTCGCCCTGCAAGCGTGCCAGCTTGGCGCGCAGCTCCACCACCCCGGGCCCCTGGGTCGGGCCGCCACCGGTGTGGGTCTTTTGCACTGTCCGGCCCGGCGCCTGGCGCGAAGGATTGGCAGAGACGGCCAGCGCCGGCTGGCGCCAGTAATCGACGATGTACTGGGCATAGAAGGGCGCGCCTTCGAACATCCTTGCGCCATCACCGGCCTGGGCCAGCGAGGCCCAGGCCAGCAGCGGCAGTGCACACAGCAGTACGGACAATCTGCTCGACATGAGGCCTCCTAGGGCTGCCGCGGCGCGTTGATCGAGGTCGGCTGGTGCGGCTTGCCCGCAGCCCGCTCCCCCGCGGTCGAACGCTCCGCATCGGTGTTGGCGTGGCTGGCGCCGGCGGCCAGCAAAGTGATGGAGCAGAGCAGCCACAGCACGGTGGCGAGCGATATCTGGTGCATGGTGTGTTCCTCGTTCCTGAAGGATTGCGCCACCGACTTCCGCGCTGGTGGCCAGCCGTGCCCCCTCGGCAAGGCGGCGCCTCGGGGACACGCCGGCACTTTGCGCAGCCAGCGTTCGCCGTTCGTTCACCTGGGCGAACCGGCGTGCACGGGCCGACGGGCGGTAGCGTTGGCCACCACCACAGGAGAGAGGGAAGGTTGATGCGCCGGCGTGTGCCGACGCCGCGGGGTCAGCCGAAGATCGAGCCCTTGCCGGCCGGAACGCCGGACCAGATTTCCTCGATGTTCTTGAAGCCCCAGTCCTCGGCGGACTCGCGCGCGACTATCTTGTCGCGCCCGGCCAGCTTGGCCAGGTCGAGCACTTCCTGGGGAATCGGCAGCCTGGAGCGAGCGGAGAAAAACACCTTGACCCGCGGCGTGAGCAGTGACTTCTCGTGCTGCTCCAGCACCACGCCGAGGCGGCCGCTCTCCAGGCGGACAAGGGAGCCGACCGGATAGATACCCACCGACTTGACGAAGATCTGGAACACCTGCGGATCGAAGTGGCCCTTCCACTCGGCCATCTTGCGGATCGCCTCGGCCGGGTCCCAGCCCTTCTTGTACGGGCGGTCGGACGTGATCGCATCGTACACGTCGCACACCGCGCCCATCCGCGCGAACAGGCTGATCTGCTCGCCGGCCAGGCGATGTGGATAGCCCGTACCATCGAACTTCTCGTGATGGTGCAGACACACGTCGAGCACCAGGGCGCTGACCTGCCGGCAGTCCAGCAGCATCCGCGTGCCCTGCTCTGGGTGGCCGCGCATGGTGCCGAATTCGGCATCGGTGAGCTTGTCCGGCTTGTTGAGGATGGCGTCAGGTACTGCCATCTTGCCGATGTCGTGCAGCAGGCCCGCCTCGCCAGCCTCGCGCACCTGCTCTTCGGACAGCCCCAGCTGACGGGCCAGGGCGATCATCAGCGCACACACCGCCACCGAGTGCATATAGGTGTATTCATTGGAGGTCTTCAGCCGAGCCAGGCTGATCAGGGCGTTGGGATGACGCAGCACCGAATCGGAGATTTCCTGCACCAGTTCGCCAACATGCTCTAGGGCGATGGCCTGGCCCATGCGCGCGTCGTTGAACATCTGCACGACCGCCGCCTTGGCCTGTGAGCACAGCTTGATCGCGCGCTGCACTTCGTCTTCGAGGCTGGCGCGGGCCGGCGGGGTACGGCTGTCAGCGGCGAGCAGCTGCGCCTCGGTCTCCGCCTCGACCTCGGCGACGCTCTGGCTGGCCTGCCCCGGGGCCACGTCGCGCCCCTTACTGACGTCGATCCATACCTCGTGCACGTCGCTGTCGCGCACGCGCTGCAGGTCACGCTCGTTGTCGAGCAGGAAGCGACCTTTCCAGAACGGATGGTCCATCCATGAACCGCAGAACTCGTGGATATACATACCGAGAACCAGCTCGGAAACGGCAATACGCTTGAGCACGATGGATGGGCCGCTGCTTTGTTTGATTTCTGCCATGCAGGATACGCCAGGACCAGATAAGGCACATTGCCACTAGCGATTTTATTTTTTCGTCTACAGCTATCATGGCGGCCTTCGCGACAAGGAGTCCTCATGCGTCGACTGCTCACCGCCTTTAGCGTAGTCCTGCTACTGCTGCTCAACACCTTGATCCTGATCGGCCCGCTGCTGCTGATCGCCCTGCTCAAGCTGGTGCTGCCGGGCAGGCGCCTGCGCAACGTCTGTTCGCGCGGGGTGATGTGGGTGGCGGAAACCTGGGCCGAGATCGACAAGCTGATCTTCGCCCTGCTCACCCCGACCGTCTGGGACATCCGCGGCGGCGAGGGCCTGCGCCGCGACCGCTCCTACCTGGTGGTCAGCAACCACCAGTCCTGGGTCGACATCCCGGCGCTGGTCCAGGCCTTCAACCGCAAGACGCCCTACTTCAAGTTCTTCCTCAAGCAGGAGCTGATCTGGGTGCCGTTCCTCGGCCTGGCCTTCTGGGCGCTCGACTACCCCTTTATGAAGCGCTACTCAAAGGCATTCCTGGCCAAGCACCCGGAAATGGCCGGCAAGGACCTGGAGATCACCAGGCGCGCTTGCGAGCGCTTCAAGGACCTGCCGGTGACGGTGGTCAACTACCTGGAAGGCACCCGCTGCACCCCAGCCAAGCAGGCCCAGCAGGGCTCGCCTTACCAGCACCTGCTCAAGCCCAAGGCCGGCGGCGTGGCGTTCACCCTGGCGGCCTTGGGCCCGCAGCTGGATGCATTACTCGACGTCACCCTGGTCTACCCGGGCCAGCGCCCACCGGGCTTCTGGAAGCTGATCAGCGGCCAGGTGCCGCGGGTGATCATGGATATCCGCACCCGCGAGCTGGACCCGACACTGTGGGCCGGCGACTACGAGGGCGACCCGGAATTCCGCCAATACGTGCAGGCCTGGGTCAGCCAGCTGTGGCAGGACAAGGACGCCCGCATCGCCGAGCTGAAGCGCAGCGTCTGATCGGCGCGGCGGGAGCGGGACGGCGCGGCCTGTTACACTTCGCGCCCGCCCTCCCCGCCAGGTTCGTCCCGTGACCACCGCCTTCGCCTCCCTGTCGCTGTCCGCCGCCATGCGCGACAACCTCGCCGCCCTCGGCTATGCCGAGATGACGCCGATCCAGGCCGCCAGCCTGCCGCTGATCCTCAAGGGCCGCGACCTGATCGCCCAGGCCAAGACCGGCAGCGGCAAGACTGCGGCCTTCGGCATCGGCCTGCTGCACCCGCTCAATCCACGCTTCTTCGGCTGCCAGGCGCTGGTGCTGTGCCCGACCCGCGAGCTGGCCGACCAGGTAGCCAAGGAACTGCGGCGCCTGGCCCGCGCATCGGACAACATCAAGATCCTGACCCTCTGCGGCGGCGTGCCCTTCGGCCCTCAGATCGGCTCGCTGGAGCATGGCGCCCACGTAGTCGTCGGCACCCCGGGACGCATCCAGGAACACTTGCGCAAGGGCACCCTGAAGCTCGACGGCCTCAACACCCTGGTGCTGGACGAAGCCGACCGCATGCTCGACATGGGCTTCTTCGACAGCATCGCCGAAGTCATCGAGCAGACCCCGGCGCGCCGCCAGACCCTGCTGTTCTCCGCCACCTACCCGGCCGGTATCGAGCAGCTGGCCGCGCGCTTCCTGCGTGATCCCGAGCGGGTGCAGGTGGAGGCTCTGCACGACGACGGTCAGATCGAGCAGCGCTTCTACGAGATCGACGGCAAGCAGCGCATGGAGGCGGTGATCCGCCTGCTGCGCCACTTCCGCAAGCAGCCGGCGGTAGCCTTCTGTGCCACCCGCCAGCAGTGCGACGAGCTGGCGGCGATTCTCGAGGCGGAGAAGATTTCCGCCGCCGCCCTGCACGGCGACCTGGAGCAGCGCGACCGCGATCAGGTGCTGACCCTGTTCGCCAACCGCAGCCTGAGCGTGCTGGTGGCCACCGACGTGGCCGCCCGCGGCCTGGACATCGCCGGTCTGGAGCTGGTGATCAACGTCGAGCTGGCGCGTGACGCCCAGGTGCATATCCACCGCATCGGCCGCAGCGGCCGCGCCGGCGAGAAGGGCCTGGCCGTGAGCCTGGTAGCCCCCAGCGAGGCCAGTCGCGCCCAGGCCATCGAGGACCTGCAGGGCAGCCCGCTGACCTGGCAGCTGCTCGGCGAACTGAAGGACAAGGGCGAGCCGCTGCTGCCGCCGATGCACAGCCTGTGTCTGGCCGCCGGGCGCAAGGACAAGCTGCGCCCCGGCGACATCCTCGGTGCGCTGACCGGCGATGCCGGCATCCCCGGCGACAAGGTCGGCAAGATCGCCATCTTCGATTACCAGGCCTACGTTGCGGTGGATCGCGACCTCGCCAAGCAGGCCATGCAGCGCCTGCAGAGCGGCAAGATCAAGGGCCGCGCGGTGCGCGTGCGGATGCTCTGAGGTCCTGCCCCTCTCCCTCAGGGAAAGGGTTGGGATGAGGAAGCTAGACCGCCGCAGGATGCCAAAGCCGAAGGCCGGGGTGATCTATCAACACGCCACTCCCTCACCGTCCTTCGGGCGCCCTCTCCGAAGGGAGAGGGAATCGCTCGCTAATCGCCGCTGGCCAGACCATGGCGCTGGAAGATACGCCGGTAGCCTCCGTCCGCACGCATCGCCGCGATATTGGCGTTGAACTCGCGGACGATCTGCTGGTGCATCGGGTGGCTACGGCGCACCAGAATGTGCAGGCCGTTCTCGCTCAGCGGCACCTCGACGAACTCTATTGCATCGCGCACCTCGCGCAGGTCGCGATTGAGGTGGTACTGCGCCACCAGCTCGTCTTCCAGGGTCAGCTGCACCCGCCCGGCGGCCAGCATGCGCGCGCCCATGGCGAACTCCAGCACCGGCACCTTGCTCAACCCCTGGGCGGCATCGAAGGCCGCGTCGTAGCTGTAGCCACGCACCACGGCAATGCTGTGCGGCTTCAGGCTATCCAGCCCGTCGTACTCGATGGGCATGCCGGCGCGGCGCAGGAAGCGGATGCGGTTGACCAGATAGGGATCGGAGAACAGCCCGAACTGGGTGCGCTCGGCGCTGTACCAGGCGGCCACGATCACGTCGTAGTCGCCCTGCTGCAGACCACGCAGCACCCGCGCCCAGGGCACCTCGACGTATTCGGTGGTATGCCCGGCACGCTGCAGCGCCGTGCTCACCAGGTCGGCAGCCAGGCCGTTGTTGGGCAGACGCTGATCGGTGAAGGGAGGCCAGGAGTCACCAGTAAGCCGCAGGTGCTCGGCCACCGCCGGCTCTCCCAGGAGCAGGGCGACCAGCAGCGCGATACCAGGGAACCGATTCATGCCCGACTTCCGACTACGAGGGACCTCCTAAGACTAGCCATCTCCCGGCTCACTCGCGCGACTGTCCGGCGGCGGGCGTGCAAGCGCTCACAACCCGCTCCCTGCATGCCCCTCCGCTGTGCGCCGCTCACCAATTCCGGGCGTTGCTGAAGACGCTGGCAGCAGGAAACCAGCCAAATGCGCTCCGTAATAAAACTGGCACACCTCATGCTTAGTATCAGGTAACTCCAGTTTTGGGGACCTTGGTACAGGCAGGCCGGGGAATCCCCTCTTTTACACCCCAGGCAAAAAGGCCGCCCCAGAGGCGGCCTTTTTGCTTTCCGAGACCCTGTTTCCGGACCTGGAGCCATTCAGGAGGCGGCAGCGCAGCACTTCGGCCGGGGATTTACTGCCGAATCGCTTCCTGACGGCACGTTCAGTTCTGGTGCAGGCCGCACCGATGCTGGTCAGCGATACAGCTCGCGGCGGAAGATCAGCGGGGTCGCACCCTTGTACGTACCGAAGCTGGCAAGACCACGCGCCTCGGTGCGACTCACGCCGTCCCAGGGATAGCGCAACCACGCCGCAGCGGTGTCGAAACGGGCCTGCACGCTACCGTCATTGCCGGCTCCGGGGGCACTGAGCGATATGTTCCAGCGGCCCGCCGCAATTTGCCCTGTCGTTGGCGTCGTCTCGCCCGCCGCCAGGTTGCCGTTGTAGCCGTCCAACGCCGCAGTGCCCAGCACGGTACAGGTATCCCCGGTTTCAGGCTGGAAGCTGCCGCCGGCGACGTTCTGCCAAGTCTCCAGCGTCACCGGCAGGCTCAAGCTCTGCAACTCCGAGCCGCTGGCATTGCCGATGCGCAGACGTCCCAGACGTATTTCGCTGCCGCCGAAATCGAAGCTGTAGGCATTGCAGACCGAGCCGCCGGCCATATAGCAGGCGCCATCGGCATCGGTCAGCGCTGCGATTGAGAACCCCTGCCTGATAGCGGCAGCCACGGGATAATCGTTGCCTTCTGGAAGAGTGACTGGATTGGTCAAGCCATATACCAGCTGCTCGCCTGCCCAGGAGAAGGTCTTAAGACCGTCCCCACCGGGGACGGTATCGATGACTGAAGTAGTCAATGTTCCTTGACTGGTCAGCCGCGCATTCAACCCGCTGCGCCCACTGATCACCGAAACATAGGCGTCACGCGCTGGGGTTGGCAGACGCCAGAAGCCGCCTCGGTCATAGTTCTGCGTAACCTGGCCCTGTCGGTTGTAGCCCGTTACCGTAAGCCTCGGCTCCTGACTGGTCGCGAAGCTGATCGACTGCCCCTGGTAACTGAATCCTCCGCAACTTGGCGTCAGCGCGGCCCCGCCGGACAATCCCAGGTATGCAGGGATGAAGCGTCCGACCCGGCCGCTTTGGCTTGACGCATGCGCCATCGAGGCTCCCAGGTATGTCGGGGGCGTTGCCGTCAGCCGGAACACACCCACCTCGGCTATGGAGCGGGAAATCGTTGTCGGTGCGTTGGGCGCACCGCTGGCGGCAAGCGGATGGTTGTACCTGTAGGGATCGGGGGTGGCGATATCGGCCCCGAGGATGCTGGCGACCCTGCCACCGACTGGCTCCAGAATCGCCAATCCCAAGGGCACGGAGGTCTGCTGATAGTTGGGCGTTCCCTCTATGGGGTTTGGCGGAACACTCTTGTCCCAGCAGATATTGTCCGCCAGCAAGGGTGGCGCCGCGTCGGTCTGGCTGGTCCAGATCACCGGCCGGATCTGCACGCCGAACAGGTCTCCCGCCCTGACATTGGCGAAGACTGGAGAGCTCGCCGAATAATCAGTCCCGGCCTGAGATCCCGTCATGATGCATAAGCCGTAGGGTCTACTGACGAACTGGTCGGTGCCGGTTATCAGCGGGTTCGCCGGGATATCGACGAGAGAAGCATTCAGCGTCATCAGCCCGGCATCGTTGTAGCGCACTTTCGGCTTCGGAGAGACCGTACTAGTTGCATCGAAATACAGACTGAACGTGGTCGGCGTGGCCGATGCGGCAGTGGCTACGGTCGTAGTGGTAATGGCGGTTCCGTTGATCACTACCGACTTGGTGCCTGTGGTCGGATCGCTGTAGGTCGCATTGAGGCGCACATCGCGAGTCACCCTATCGAAACTCGGCACACAGACCGCCGCGTTATCCGACTTGCGCACGGCCTGGATGGTAGCCTCTGCCTCCTTGCCGGCAATCAGGTCAGGCACAGTGATCAGGAAACCTGTGTCGGCGAACGTGATCTTGCAGCCACTGGTTGAACAGACCCTCTGACTCAGGGGGCGGACAGCCGGGATAGAACTCGACTCGCCGACCGTGACTTCCCCAGCCGCGCTGCGTAACTGTGCAGTCGCAGTGCCTCCGGAGAAGGTCAGAACGTTCCCACTCGAGATGGAGGCAGGAGCAGTTGCCGTCCAGGCAGCCGTCGGACTCAAAGTCACGATCACTGGATCGGTGTAGAGACTTGAGCAACTCGCGTTCTGACAGGCTTTGATAGTCACCGACTGCGGATTGCAAGTAAGCGCACTACCGGAATAGATGTACTCGAAGTGGTCTACCTGCTGCCCCACCGGATTCATCCGGTTAGCACATATCTGGAAGTCATCCAACTCGTGGATGTTGTTGGAGCCCCCGGTAGAGCCGGTCACCGACATGAAAAAGTCACTCGGCAAGTCTGCTTGTCCTGCCTGCGCCTGCGCATCAAAGGTCGGAATCAGTGTCACGAAACCAGATCCCGTATTGCGCTCGACCGTCACCATGGTCTTGCCAGTGGTCCGACTGTCGAGGGTGATGCGATAGGTATGCCCTGGACCTACGGCGGTGCTGGTGGAGTCGACCCCGGGGCTGAGATTGGCAGCAGTTCCCGACAGGTAGCGATAACCCGTCGTGCCTGCCCCGGAGCCACGAATCGATACCGAGTCCTGCCGCGCACCCGGGCCGCCGTTGCGAGTTTCCGTAGGGTTGGAGAAATTGCCGAATTCGTCCAGCGCGATTCCCAGCCAGCCGCCGGCAAACCCGCTGGTACCGTTCAGTTGCGCATAGCCCAGGGAGCCGCCATAGCCTCCGGGCTGCGGCGTCACCCCCGCGTCGGAGAACGTCACAGCGATACCATCGGCGCCGCTGCCGTTGTAGGCGTAGTACTTGAATTGCACCTGGACGAAGTTGTCGACTGCCGGAAGCAGACGCTGGAAGGTCGCGCCAGTGGCAACGTTCCCCGAGTTGTCGGTCAGGCGCAGGCGGTTGCTGATGATTCGTGGCACACCGAATGAGCCATTGCGGCTGGTCACGGCCCAGTCGTCGCTCCCCAGAGCACTACGGTTGTAGTTGTCCGTGAAACAGGTTGGTGTGGGTACCGCCTTGCACGCATTGGCAGGAGTCGAGTTGGGCAGGCAGGTACCGGTAACCGTGCTCGGGCTGTTGACGTAAATGGTCGAGTAATTAGGCGCTGTGAAGTCGCCGTAGGCCGTGGTGTTATTGAGGTTGACTGCTCCGCTTTGCGTGGTCACCGTCACCAAGGTGCCAGAGCTGCCCAACGTACTATTGGTAAAGGTTGCCGTACTGGCACCCGTTAGGGTGCCGCTGGTCATGGTCACTCCATTGAAGTTGGCGGCATTGTTGGCAGCATAGAAATCGCCCTGAATGGTGCCGCCGGTAATGCTCAATCCTGCAGAGTCCGAGCGTGCACCCGCCTGAAGGTTGGTGCCGCTGGTCGTAACCTGGCAGCAGCCGCTGCGAACCAACCCTGTGACACTGCCGCCGCCAAGGCTAACTGAGCCGTTAGTGCTGGTCAGCGTTCCGCCGAACGTGGTGCCGTTGATCGATGTAAGGTTACTGGAAGACTGCAGGTTGCCCGCCACGCTGCCAGCGTTGAAGTCCGCCGTTCCAGTAGTCGTCACGCTACTGCCGAAACTGGTTCCGGTGGCACTTAACGAGCTGCTGATATTCGCCGCGCCAGTGATGCTGCTGTTGGTCAGGTTATTCTGACCGCTGCTGGTCAGGGTGCCGCTGACCGACGTGCCATTGAGGGTGATGGAGCCGCTGTTGGACTGCAACGAGCCGTTAAGCGTTGTGCCCGCCAACGAGATGGCTCCGCTGCCGGACGTCACTGAACCATTGATGGTATTTGTCCCCGTTGCAGTGACGGTGCTGTAGTCCGTGCGCAGTGAGATGTTCTTGGCTGCAGTACCGATGGTATTGCCCACCAGGGTGAACCCACCAGTTGCCACAATGGTTATGCTGTCGAGCGGCTCGAGAAAGGCCGTCGACACTATCACCACATCTCCGGCGCCCAGCACTACCCTCCCACTACAGGCGTAGGTGCTGCCGCTGTTGCTCCAACTGCCGCTCTGGCAGGGCGGCGGATTGTGAGTGGAGAACCAGCCCTGGCCGAATGTATAGGTGGCAGCCTGCACCAGCCCCGGTAGCAGCAGACAGAAGAACATAAGCATCAGGCGCGAAAAGCGGAATCGCTGCGTGACCATCGCTATCTCTCGACTACTGCAGTCAATTGTCGGAAGGCATAGTCAGGGCGCCCTCCGGGCGCACCATTCTGTGCCGTGGCGGTAAAACGAAAAATGGTGATGGCCGTACCCTGCTCGTTGGTATAGCCGGAACTGGTGCAGGCGACCACCACGGCGAAGTCGCTCAGGTTGCCACCCGCCAGACTGGGATTGCCTGCAGCACAATTACCAGCATTTATAGCCTGAGTGATGCCCCAGTCCAGGCCTGACCTCGCGGCCTGATAGGCTCGCGCCTGCTGGATGGCCAGGCTGTTGGTGCCATGCTGAGCAGACGACAAGCGAGACATAGCGGCGATCACCAGCGCCACCACGATGATCAGGAACATGGCGGCCACCAGACCGAAGCCGGCCTGTCGACGGATCATGGATTCAGGGCGCATTGTCGACGTGGACCTGTTGCATCAGTTGCACGCTCTCGCCGGCCTGGCTGAGCTGCAGATTGAGGGCGAGCAACCCGGAGCGCTGGGTGCTGCCGGACTGGTAAACGAAACCGCAGCTAGCGACGTTGGCCGCAACCGGCTGCGGGTTGGAGCCCGCAGGCGGCGTATTCGGAATCGCCCCCAGCAGTTGGTTGTAGCTGTAGCGCAGCAACTGGCCGCCGCTGCAGCGATAGCCCACAACCGTCTGTGCCAGATAGAGACGCCGCTGCGGCGAAGCGAAAGTGAACTGGAAACCGCTGGCCGGGAGGTTGCCCAGAATGATCTGGCTCTCTCCCGCCGGAGCGGCATTGACCACGTTGAAGGTAGTGCCAGTAGGGGTGATCACCCCTGGATTACCCCCACCCCAGACGTTACTGCCCGGCTCAGGGACCCCACCCGACACGGCGCCAACGTTGTACAGCACCATCCAGTTGGCGCCGGCCGGATTGATGCCGGCATCCAACACCTGCACGCTGTCGCAGCGCCCACCAACAGTCGAGCTGCCACAGCTACCGGCGGCAGCGGTGGAGAAGCTCAGCCCCTCGCCGCCGGCTCGGTTGGGCCGATAACGCGCCGCGCTATGAATCAGCAACAGCTCCACCGCTTGTCCATTGGCCGAGACACGCAGTGAATTCGGAATGGCAAGACGCACATCGCGGCTCATGCGATTCAGCGCACCGGCGGCCTGATCCACCAGGATCGCCCGCCGGCTTTGGCCGGCAAAGCCCTCAAGCGGCCGCGACAGGACGGTGCTGATCATCAGCGCCACCAGCCCGGACAAGGCAATGACCATCACCAGTTCGACCAGTGTGAATCCACGGAGGCGCGACATCAGTATCGCGTCCTGTAGCTGCCAAGCTGCAGCGTCTGGCCGGCTGGATCGGTCACGGTTACCTGCACGTAGAGCGCATTGGCCGCAGCCAAGCCGGCCCAGGCCTGGGGCGCGACCGACACCTGTACGCGATAGCCCGCTAGCGCGGCGATGGACTGGCCACGAGCATCGCGAGCACCATTGTCATTGACGCCGTTATAGTCGCAGACGTTGTCGTAAGTGGCCCGACTGGCCGGGGGTGCCGGACATACCGCATTGCTCGGGTCGAGAAACGGCTGCAGCAGGACTTCTTCCAGATAAGCTTCGGCAATCGCCAGACTTTGCTGCCGCAACAGCGGGTCGGCAGAGCGCCCTGTAATGGCCGCCATGGCACTGAAAAGCGCGGCAGCGGCGATGCCGACAATCACGATTGTGATCACCAGCTCGATGAGGGTCATACCTGCCTGGCGCCTCATTGCACCATGCCTGTAGCTGCCGTCACATTGACGGAGAAACTGCCGATCGTGGCAGAGGCGGCCGCCGATGGTCGACCCTGCGAATCAAAAACCACTGGAAAACTGCTACCCGTGACAGCAATACCACTGGGTAACGCCTTGGCATAAGGAGCCTGACCATCAGGCGACTGCACTGCAGAGGTATATGCGCCGCTGGTACACGACGCTGCTTGTTGCACACTGTAACCCGCTGCCCCCAGATTCACTTGGATCAGACAGCCGCTGGCCACTGCCAGCTTCTGTCCGTAGCGCACGGCGGCCAATGCCTCTTCGTAATACAAGCGCTCGTCGAACACCTGCCTATTGAAGAAACGCGGCCCCACCACAACAGCGAGGATGCCGATGATGACGATCACCATCACCAACTCGACCAAGGTGAAGCCGCGCATGGGCTTAGTTGCAGTTAGCTGCGGTCAGCGCGCTCTCGGTTATGGTCGGAGCAGTGTCGGCCGCGGCCATCTTGTAGCTGAACGAGCACGCAGTCTTGTTCTTGGCCTGAACCTCGAAAGTATCGGCAGTGGTGGTGACGAAGGTGAAGTCGGTAGCACTCAGCTGTGCTGCTGCACCAATGCCGGCCGTTGTCGGCGCCGGATACTTGTTCACCATGGTGATGTTCGTACCCTCCAAGTTCACCGCGGCGTTAGCTGCGAGATTCTGAGCGAGAGAAGCGGAATGAGCGATGGCCGACGCCGACTTGACCGATCCCAGAGCGCCTTGCATGGCCGCAAGACGCGCGTTGCCTGACAGGTCTGCAAATCGCGGCAAAGCAAATGCCGCCAGAATGCCCAGAATCACGATGACCATGATCAGCTCGATCAGGGTGAAACCACTTTGTTGTTTTTTCATTTCTTCATATCCCCGGTTTGGATTATTCGGTGAAGACCGTGTTCACGGTGCCGTTGGTGGATTCGTAAGTGATGGTGTCGTTGCCGCCGTCCGCCTGATAGGTGTAGACGCAGTCATTACCACTACTGGTGGCGACATAGTCGATGCCGGTGCCGGCGGCAGCAGCGACGGTCGGAGCCGAACCCTGCAACAGGGCCGACCACAGCTGGACGCAGTTGAGCGCCCCTCCGGTCCCCAGAGGCCAGCCAGACGCGTTCACGTCGACCGTGCCGTCACCGAAACCTGCGACATTCGTGTTCGGATTAGCCACGCCCTTGCTGCGATTCACTTCCCACTGCGAACGTACCAGCACCACCGCCGAGGCCAGCGCTCCACCGGCGCCTTCCACCGCAGAGCGATGGGCATCCTTGGTGGCGTTCATGAAGCGTGGCAACGCCACCGCGGCAAGGATGCCGAGAATGACGATCACCACCACCAGTTCGATCAGGGTAAAGCCTTTGCTGTTCTTCATCTTTCTTCCTCTGTGACTCAAAACCCTTGCGCGGCCAATTCCACGGCAGGGACCGCTTCAAGCTCCAGGGCAAAGGCGCCTCGACCGGATTGTGACGCAGTCGGCATTCCTTCGGGAACTGCCAACAACCTCCAGGCGCGCACCTCACTCCCCTCCCTTGTCCATCCGTCGGCGAACCTGGGTCGATACAGCACCCAGGCCTGGTTCTGCAGCCAGTACCAGCAGCCATTCTGCGGCTCGCCGTCTGCGGCCAGCTCGCCGCAGTAGTTGTCCTGCTGCCAACGCAGCAGCACGAACGGATTCCTCTTTCTCCAGGCCTCGTCCAGCACCCGGTCCTTCGCCATCTGTTCCGCCGCCAGGCTGCTCAGGCTGGCGGCCAAATGTTCGCGGGTGGCCTGCATGGCCCGCTCCTCGCTGACCTCGGCGATCTTCCAGCCAAGCGCCAGCACCACGCCCACCAGCATGACCAGCGCCAGCCCCCAACCGAACAGCCGCGAGCGCCGCACCCAATAGTCGGCCTCGTAGTCCGGGCTCATCCGCCGCCCTTGGCCGCCGATGCCAGCTCCCACATGGGCAGGAACACGCCCAGGGCCAGGATCAGCACCATCACGCCCATGGCCACGATCAGGATCGGCTCGATGGCAGAAGCTAATTGTTTGAGGTCGTAATCGACCTCCTGTTCATAGAAGTCGGCGACCTCGATGAACAGGTCGTCCAGCGCGCCGGTCTCCTCGCCCACCGCCATCATCTGCAGCACCAGCGGGGTGAACAGGCCGCTGGCCGACGCCGTGCGGGTCAGCGCCTCGCCACGTTCCACGCCCTCGCGCATGCCGAGGATGGCTTGGCCGATATGCCGATTGCCGACGCTTGCGCTGTTGATCGACAGGGTCTGCAGCAGCGGCACGCCGGCCTTGTACATCATGGCGAAGGTGCGAGTGAAACGAGCCAGGGCGATGCGCTCGAAGATGCCACCCACTATCGGCAGGCGCAGCTTGATGCGATCCCAGCGCAGCGCGCCGTCATCGGTCTCGATCCACTTAAAGAAGGCGTAGAGCGCGCCGCCGAACAGGATCGCCAGCAACCACCAGAAGTCCTGGAAGAACTGCGAAGTGCCGATCAGCACCCGGGTCGGCCAGGGCAGGTCGGCCTTGAACTGTTCGAATACCTTGGCGAAGGCCGGGATGACGAACAGGTTGATCACCACCAGGGCCACGCCCATGGCGGCGAGCACGAACAGCGGATAACGGGTGGCCTGCTTGATGCGCTTGCGCGTCTCGCGCTCCAGCTCCAGATAGCTGGACAGCTGGCGGAAGGCCTGGTCGAGCTGGCCGGTGTTCTCGCCGACGCTGATCATGCTGATGAACAGGGTGTTGAACACCTTCGGGTGGGTATGCAGGGCCATGGCCATGCTCATGCCACCCTCGAGATCGGAGCGCACCGCCTGTAGCACTTCGCGGAAGTACTGATTGCGATGCGATTCGGCCAGACCGCCGATGGCGCGGATGATCGGCACACCGGCCTTGCTCAGGCTGTACATCTGCCGGCAGAAGATGATCAATTCTTCGAGATCGACGCTCTTGCGCCGCAGCTTTTCGCGCAGGCTGGCGAACACATCCTCGCCGGTCTGTTCGGCCTGTTCCTCGATGGTTAGCGGCGTGATCTTCTGCGCCAGCAGATCGCTGGCCACACTGTCGCTGCTGGCGCCCTGCAGGGTGCCAACGACCTTGCCACCCTGGGCATCGCGCCCGGTGTAGCGGAACTGGCTCACGCCTCAACCCTCATCACACCAGCACCTCGTCGGTGAGGGTGGCGCAGACCTTGAGCACCTCCTCCACACTGGTGACGCCGGCCAGCGCATAGTCCAGCGCACAGGCGGCCAGCGGACGATAGTTCGCACTGGCCTTGGCCGCCTCGGCGAAGCCCTGGGGATCGTTGCGCCGTAGCGCGGCGATCATGCCCTCGTCCATCTCCAGCAGTTCATAGACACCCAGGCGCCCGGAGTAGCCGGTGTTGTGGCACTGGTGGCAACCAGCACCGTGCTTGAAGGTACGGCCGGCCAGGGAAGTGCCGTTCAGGGCCTCCAGCCACGCCAGCTGTTGCGGCTGCGGCTGGTGGTCTTCCATGCAGTTCTCGCACACCCGACGCACCAGGCGCTGGGCCAGCACGGCGTTTAGCGAGGTGGCGACGAGGAATGGCTCGGCGCCCATGTCGATCAGGCGCATGGCTGAGGTCAGGGCGTCGTTGGTGTGCAGGGTCGACAGCACCAGGTGACCGGTGAGTGCGGCGCGCAAACCGATCTCGGCGGTTTCCTGATCGCGCATCTCGCCAATCAGCACGATGTCCGGGTCCTGGCGCAGGGCGGCGCGCAGTACGCGGGCGAAGGTCAGTTCGATCTTGGTGTTGACCTGCACCTGATTGATCCGCGGCAGGCGGTATTCCACCGGGTCTTCCACGGTGATGATCTTCTTCTCCGGGCTGTTCAGCTCGGCGAGGCCAGCGTACAGAGTGGTGGTCTTGCCCGAACCGGTGGGGCCGGTGACCAGCACCAGGCCGAACGGCCGCTGCAGCAGGCGACGGAAGCGCGCCAGCATGTCCGGCGGCATGCCGCCAGCGTCCAGGTTGGAGATGCCGGCGCTCTGGTCGAGCAGACGCATCACCACCGACTCGCCGAACTGCACGGGCATGGTCGACACCCGCACATCGATGTTGCGGTTCTTCACCCGGATATTGAAGCGGCCGTCCTGCGGTAGGCGCTTCTCGGAAATATCCAGGCCGGACATGATCTTCAGACGCATGACTAGTGCCGAGGCGATGCGCTGCTCCTTCATCACCTGCTCGTTGAGCACGCCGTCGATACGCTGGCGGATACGCACCACGCCCTCGTCCGGCTCGATGTGGATGTCCGACGCCTTCATCTGCACGGCGTCTTCGAACAGGGTCTGCAGCAGGCGCACCACCGGTGCGTCGCTGACGTTGTCGGCACCGAGCTTGGAGAGGTCGAAATCGCTGTCCTGCAGCTCGCCCTCCAGCTCGCCGGCGATCGAGGCGATCTCGCTGGTACGCCGATAGACCAGGTCGAGGGTGGCCAGCAGCTCCGCCTCGCGCACCACGGCCGGGTGCACGCGGGTCTTGAGGATGCGCTCCATCTCGTCGAGGGCGAACAGGTCGAGCGCGTCGGACATGCCGACCAGCACGCCGCCACCCTCGCGGGATAGGACGATGGCGCGGAAACGCCGGGCCATGGCCTCCGGCAGGGTCTGCACCAGTTGCTGGTCGAATTTGAAGTGCTTGAGTTCGATGAAGGGAATCTTCAGCTGCTCGGACAGCGCGGTGAGCAGCTTGACCTCGGCGACGAAGCCCATGTCGACCACGGTGCGGCCGAGCTTGGAGCCGGTACGCTTCTGCTCCTGCAGCGCCAGCTGCAGCTGGGTGTCGCTGATCAGGCCGGCCTGCACCAGCAGGTCGCCCAGGCGCACCTTGCGCTGACGTACGTCTTCAGTCATCCCCGACCTCCCAGCGCCGCGGCGCGTTCGCTGGCGAAGCGTCGGGCGCTCTCGTCCAGCCCCAGCCCCTGCAGGGCCAGGCGATAGTGACGGGCAGCCTCGGCCGACTGGTCGAGCTGCTCCAGAGCGATGGCCAGGCCCAGCTGCCAGGTGGACTGGCTGGGGCGCAGGGCAACCATCTGCCGGTAAAGCGCGGCGCTCTCCTGCCATTGCCCGGTCTGCTGGTAACTGGCGGCCAGCAGCGCGTGATAGGTCGGTTCCTGAGCCAGGGCCGGGGCGTTCTGTTCCAAGGTCGCCACGGCGCCCTTGGTGTCGCCGCCCTGCAACTGGGCGCGGGCCAGCAACAGGCGCAACTCGCTGTCGTAGGGCATTTGCGCCAGCTGCGCCGGCAGCCAGCCGAGCAGGCGCTGCTGCTGACCGTCGGCGAGGTAGGCGCGGGCCAGCCAGCGCAGCACTTCCGGGTCGCGCCCGCGGCTCTTCTGCAATTCCTCTAGCTCGGCGATGGCCTTGGCGTAGTCGCCGGCCTGGATCGCCTGACGCGCCTTGGCCAGGCCGTCCGGCCGATAGGGCTGGATCTTCACTTCAGGCGGACCGCTGGGCAGCTCGGCCGGCGGAGGCGCGGCGATCTGCTCGGGAGCATTGGCGGCCGGTACCGGCGCGGTGGCCCAGGCTGGGAGTGCCGGCTCACCCGGTTCCTCGCTGGCCGGAGCCGCGGCGGGCAGCTGATCCAGCGCCACTTCGTTTTCCGCCGGCACGGCGGGTTCGCTCAGCGGCACCTCGACCCACAGCAGCCAGCGATCACCGGCCGGCTCCATGCGATCGCTCACCTGCAGCCCCTCACCGAGGCCGACCAACAGTACCTGGACATCCGGCCCCTGTGCCTCGACCCGCCAGGACAGGCTGCGCCCATCGCGCTGCACGCGGCCGGACTGAGCCGCGCCGGCCAGCTGCACACCGGGCAGGCGCAGGCTGACCGCGCCACTCTCCTCGGTGCGCTGGTAGGGCACCGAGCGCTCCAGCAGCAGTTGCAGGGTCAGGCTGCGGCCGTTGTTCTGCGGCAGCACTTCGAGCAGGCGCGGTGCGGCGACCGCTGGCACGGCAGGCGCCTCCTCGCGCTTGGGCATCACGCCGCCCCAGGGAATCTGGCCATTGACCACCCGGCCGATCATCACGCCGATCAGCACGGCAATCAGCATTACCGCCAGGAACCAGATGGAGCCGCGGCGCAGGCGTTCGCTACGCTCGCGACGCGCGGCACCGGCTTCATCCACCGCCTGCAAGCCTTCCAGGGCCAGGCGTTCGGTGGGCGCGGCGCGGCGCTCTTCGAGATCACGCAGCATGTCGTTGACCAGGCTCATGGCAGCAACTCCCGCCACTGGCTGAGCCAGGGCCAGGCACCCACCGCCGCCAGCAGCGACAGGCTCACCGCGGCCAGGCCCCAACCCAGCCAGGCCGGGCGCCGCCGCAGGAATGGTTGCGCGCCTTCGGTATCCAGCTGTGCCCGGCGCACGTGCTCGGCACCGACCTGGCGACGGCCCTCGCCGAAGGCCACCATCAGCGCCTTGTGCGCGAGGATGTTGATCAGCCGCGGGATGCCGCCGCTACCACGCACCAGATGGCGGATGGCACGCGGGCCGAACAGCGGCTCGCCGCGATAACCGGCCACGGCCAGGCGTTCGTTGAGGTAGCGGGTACAGTCCTTCACATCCAGCGGGCGCAGCTGGTAGGAAAAAGTGATGCGCTGGCGTAGTTGGCGGAACTCGTCACGGGCCAGGGTGGCGTCCAGTTCCGGCTGGCCGAATAGCACCACCTGCAGCAGCTTGGCCTGCTCGGTCTCCAGGTTGGTCAGCAGACGCAGGGCCTCCAGGGTAGCGGTCGGCAGCGCCTGGGCCTCATCGATCAGCACCACGGTGCTGCGCCCCTCCGCGGCCAGCTGGATCAGCCGGCAGTGCAGGGCATCCAGCACGGCCTGGGCATCCAGCTCCTCGATATTCTCGATCAGCAGCTCGCGGGCCAGGGCCTGGCGCAGCCCGACCGGGCTCATGCCCGGGTTGGGCAGGTAGGCCAGCTGGTAACGCTCGCCATCCAGCTCATTGAGCAGGGCGCGGCACAGCAGCGTCTTGCCGGTGCCGACTTCGCCGGTCACCTTGATAAAGCCCTCACCCTCGCCCAGGGCCACGCGCAGCAGGTTGAGGCACGCCTGATAGGGCGCCAGCTGCACCAGGAAGCCGGTGTTGGGCGTCAGCGCGAAGGGTTTCTCGCGCAGACCGAAGAAGGCCTCATACATCGCCTTACCTCAGCTCCTTGAAGGTTTCCGCGCTGCGCTTGATCTCCTCGAGCCAGACGTCCTCGCTGACCACCTGCGGACGCATGAGAATCACCAGCTCACTCTTTTCCAGGGCCTTGCGCTGCTGCTTGAACAGGTTGCCGACGATCGGCAGGGTGCTGGCCCAGGGCACTTCGGCGTCGGTGTTCTGATTGTTGTTCTGCAGCAGGCCACCGATCACCACCACCTGGCCGCTGCGGGCACGCACGATGGAGTCGGACTGGCGCGAGGTGGACAGCGCCAGCGGCAGGTTGAAGACGTTGTCCTCGCCGAGGACGATGGTCTTGTTCTGGTCCACCACGCGGCTAACGGTCGGCCGCACGTGCAGGGTGACCACGTCGTTCTGGTCGATCTGCGGGGTCACGTCCAGCGAGATGCCGGAGAAGAACGGCGTCAGGGTCACGTCCTGGGTCGGCTGGGTAACGCCGGCGACGGTGGTGGTAGAGCTGTTGGACGAGACCTCGGTGACGAAGAACTCGTCGGTACCGACCTTGATCACAGCCTTCTGGTTGTTCAGCGTGGAGATGCGCGGGCTGGACAGCACGCGCACCTCGCCCTGGGTCTGCAGCAACTGGATCAGCCCGGTGAAGTCGCCGAAGCTGAGCACCGTGCTGAACACGCCATCGATGTTGTTCGGGCCGTCGATGGTGTCGCCATCGATACCCGCACTGACGTCACCGCCGATCTTTTCCCAGCTGATGCCGGCCTGGAAGCCGTCGTTCAGCTGCACCTCGAGGATCTTGGTCTCCAACACCACCTGGCGCTGCAGGTTGCGCTGGGCCTGTTCGAGGAAGCGCACGACGTTTTCCTGGTCGGCGCTGTTGGCGCGCACCACCAGCAGGCTGGCCTGCGGATTGACCACCACGCTGTTGCCCTCCTCGCCGCCGACTATGGCCTGCACCACGCCCTCGACTTCCTTCCAGAAGTCGACGTTGCTGGTGGTCACTACCTTGCTGGCGTTGAGGGTGGTCACCGAACGATCGCTGCTGGAGCTGCCGCCATCGTCGCTGGAGCTGGAGTCGCTCTCGGTGCTTTCCACCTGGCCGGAGCTGACCCGGGTGTCCGACTCGCCCAGGCGCTGCAGGTTGAGGTAGTTGAGGTCGTAGCTGCGGGTGACCACCTTGTTCGGCAGGATCTGGTAGCCGTAGCTGGTGCGACGGTAGTCATAGCCGTAGCTGTCGCGCACGGCGGCCAGGACTTCTTCCAGGGTGACCCGGCGCAGGCTGAAGGTGATGGTGCCGGTCACTTCGGGATGCACCACCAGGTTCTGCCCGGCACCTTCCATCAGGCTGAGGAAGAACTCGCGGGCCGGCATGTCCTTGGCGGCCACGTCGAAGCGCGGGCCACTGCTGAAGCTGGTACTGCTGGTCAGCGGCGGGATCAGGGCGGCCTGCACGGCGGGCGGCGGCGCCACCTTGCCCTGGGCCTGCTGCAGGCTCTCGTCGAGCAGCTTGCCGCTTTGCTCGTAGAGCTGCTTGTCGCCATCGATGAAGGTCTGGCAGGCGCTGAGCAGGCATGCCAGGCCTAGCAGCAGGCCTCGTTTCGGCAGTATCGGAGTCATGGGCATCATCGGCTCGGCTTCATAACGGGTTCGGCCAGGCGCAGCAATTCACGCTGCCCCTGGCGCTCGATCAATACGGAATGCGGATGGATGGCCAGTACGCGCAGGCCGGCGTGTTCTTCGCCGACGCGCAGGCTCTGGCCATCGATGACCGCGCGGCTGCCCTGGGCGCCGCGCAGGATGGCCTGCAGGACCAACGCGGCAGGCGCCTCGGCGGCGCTGCTGGCCGGGCGCAGATTGGCCGGCGGCTGGGTCGGATCGACCGCCGCCTGGACCGCGGCGCAGCCCAGCAGCAGACTGAGGAACAAGGCTCTAGACACCGACCCATCCTGCCTTGCGGCTCAAGGTGAAGAGTTTCAGGCTGATCTGCGCGCGGCTCGGGCCGGCCTCGCCGACCTCGTAGTCGAGGCTGTCCCAGTTCAGCTTCCAGCCGCTCTGCTGCACGGCCTGCAGGTACTGCAGCAGGTCGAAGTAACCGCCCTCCAGCTGAAGTACCAGGCCGTGACGGTAGAGGGTGGCCGGCAACGGCGCCGGGGCCTCAACGGCCTGACCGGGAATGGCCACCGGCTGGCTGGCGTCGGGCAGCTGCACGGGCTCGCTGAAGCTGCGCATGCCCACCAGGCTCAACCCCTGCTGGGCCTGCAGCAGGCTCTCCAGCACCGATTTCATCTTCTCCGGTGTCACCAGCTCGGCGGTGCTGGTGTCGATCTGGCGGATCAGCTCCTCGCGGCTGGCCGAGGCCGCCAGCAAAGCGCTGCGATAGGGAATGTTGGGGTCGGCAGCGAGCCGGGCCTGCAGGTCGGCGATGCCGCTCTGCGCCTCGGCGACGCGCCCATTGGCGAGCTGGACGGCTGCCTCACGGCTGGCCAGGCGAGCGGCCAGTGGGTCGCCGACCAGCAGCAGGTAGAGCATGCCCAGCACCGCAATACCGACGCCATAGGTCAGCCATTGCTCACGAGCGGCCATGCCCTGCCAGCGTTGCAGCCACTTATTCATCGTCCTTCTCCTGATCGGCGGGCCGCGAGGACAGGTCGAAGTCGAGCAACTGGTCCTCGCCGCGCTGCACATCCAGGCGCGCGAACTCGCGCCCCTTGAATACCGGGCTGCGTCCCAGGGCATCCAGGTATTGCGGTAACAGTTGCTGGTTTTGACTGCGTCCCTGCAGGCGCAGTTGCAGGCCACCGTCCTGCAGATGAATGCCGTTGAGCCACAGGCCGCCCTGCGGGTGATGCTCGGCCAGTGCCGTGAGCGGTGCGACGAAGCCTGCGCTCTGCTGCTCCGAGAGCACCCTCAGATAGGCGATCAGGCGCTGCAGCTGGCGATTGCCCGTCTCGCTGGCCGCCAGCTCGCCGGGCAGGCGATCGTCCAGCTGCGGCTCGACGAAGCTGGACTTGGCTGCCGCCAGCAGCGTCTCCTGCTCTTGGGCTGCCGCCTCGGCGGCGGCCAGACTCTGCCCGCCCCGATGCAGCTGCCAGCCCTGCCAGGCGGCGTGCAGCAGGCAGAGCAGCACCAGTACGCCCAGACCGAGCAGCATCTGTGCCTTCTGCGGGCCGGCACGACGCTGGCGCTCGAGCTGATAGAGGTTGAGGTTCTGCATCAGAGAACCTCCTGGCGCAGGGCGGCACCGACCGCCGCCATGCAGTAGGCCTGCTGGGAGTCATCCAGCTCGGCGCTGGCCTGGCCGGGGAAGAGTTCGCGCAGGTCCAGCGCCTGCAGCTTGACCGCCAGGCCGGCAGTCAGCGCCTGCAGCGCCGCAGCGCCGTTGCGCTTGGCCGGCAGCAACAGCAGGCGGTTGATATAGCCCTTGCCCAGCTGGCTCTCGAAGTAGTCGAGCGAGCGCTGGATCTCCAGGGTCACGGCGCCGTAATCGCCGCTGGCCTTTTCCAGGCCCTGTTCGATGCGGCGCGCCATATACAGGTCCGCGCCGTTCTGCACGCAGATCAGGCCTTCGCTGGAACGCAGGCGCAGCAGGGCGATATTCATGCCCTCGGCCCCGGCCAGCAGGCCGAGGTTGCGGAAAGCCATCTCGGTGACATCGATGCTGCGCAGTTCCAGCCCGGCCTGGCCGATCAGATCGCCCCAGGCCTGCATGCGCGCCCGGCCCAGCACGGCGCAGTAGGCCATGCGCGAGCGACCGCGATAGGCGTCGTCGGGCAGGGTGAAGGCATCCACCACCACCTGTTCAAGGGATTCGGCGATCAGGTCCTTGACCCGCCAGCGCATGGCATCGCGCAGCTCTTCGACGGGCACGTCGGGGGCGTCGAGCAGGAGCATCTGGTAGGTGGCCGGGTGCAGCACAAGGTTGACCGCCATGCCGGCGAGGCCGCGTTCGGCCACCAGGCTTCTCAGCACGGCAGGCTGCTCGGCCGGCGCGGCCGGATGGAACAGGCAGTCGAGCAGACGCGGCGCCTCACCGGGCATGCGCTGGACCCGCGCCAGGGCGATGCCCTCAGGACCGGTCTCGATACCCAGTAATCCGTCCGCTGTCTTTCTTTTTCTCGCGAACCACACCAACTGCGATGTCCCCCTGCGTCCTGCCGTCGCTTGCCCTGCATGGGCGAGTCGCGTCAGGTGCATTGTAGAATGGTGGCTACAGACCTATCTGAGCCCGATCAATGTTCCATGTCGTCCTGTTCCAGCCGGAGATCCCACCGAATACCGGCAACATCATCCGCCTGTGCGCCAACACCGGCTGCCACCTGCACCTGATCGAACCACTGGGTTTCGACCTGGATGACAAGCGCCTGCGCCGCGCCGGCCTGGACTACCACGAATACGCGACATTAAAACGCCATCATTCGTTGGACGACTGTATCACAGCCATCCGCCCCGACAGAATATTGGCATTCACCACTAAAGCTAGTCACAGCTACGCGCAAATGGAATACCAAGCGGGCGATATGCTGCTGTTCGGCCCGGAAAGCCGCGGCCTGCCTGCCGAAGTGCTGGCGCAGATTCCCGACGAACAGCGCCTGCGCATGCCGATGCGGCCGCAGTGTCGCAGCCTGAATCTGTCCAACGCGGTGGCCGTGGTGGTCTATGAAGGCTGGCGCCAGCTGGATTTCACCGGCTCCTGAAACGAAAAAGCCGCCTCGCGGCGGCTCTTCGCATGCGACGCCGATCAGGCCTGCTCGGTGGCCTGTTGCTGGCGCTGCAGCTCCTGGGCGTACAGGGCGTCGAAGTTCACCGGCGACAGCATCAGGGCCGGGAACGAGCCGCGGATCACCAGACTGTCCAGCGCCTCGCGGGCGTAGGGGAACAGGATGTTCGGGCAGAACGCGCCGAGGGTGTGGCTCATGGACGCGGCGTCCAGGCCCTTGATCAGGAAGATGCCGGCCTGCTGCACTTCGGCGATGAAGGCGATCTCTTCACCGGTCTTCACGGTCACCGAGAGGGTCAGCACCACTTCGTGGAAGTCGCCGTCCAGGTGCTTCTGCTTGGTGTTGAGATCCAGAGCGACGCTCGGCGCCCACTCCTGACGGAAGATTTCCGGGCTCTTCGGCGCTTCGAAGGACAGGTCCTTCACATAGATGCGCTGCAGGGAGAACTGTGGGCCTTCGTTGCCGTTGCTTGCTGCTGCTTGTTCGGTCATGGCGATTCTTCTTGTTTCGGGTTTCTGAAAGGGTTCAGGCGCCGAGCAGGGCGTCGAGCTTGCCGGCGCGCTCCAGGGCAAAGAGGTCATCACAGCCACCGACATGGGTCGCGCCGATCCAGATCTGCGGCACCGAGGTGCGCCCGGCCTTGCGTGTCATCTCGGCACGGACCTGCGGCTGGCCGTCCACGCTGATCTCGCGGAACGCCACACCCTTGCCGCTGAGCAACTGCTTGGCGCGGATGCAGTAGGGACACCAGGCGCTGGAATAGACGACCACCTCGTTCATGTCACTTGACTACCGGCAGGTTGTCGCTGCGCCAGCTGGCGATGCCGCCACCCAGCTTGGCCGCCGTAAAGCCGGCTTTCTTCAGGTCGCGAGCGACACTGCCGGCATGCTGGCCCATGGCGTCGACCACGATGATGGTCTTGGCCTTGTGCTTCTCCAGTTCGGCGATACGGCTGGCGACCTTGTCGAACGGGATATTCAGGGCATCGACGATATGACCGCCGGCGAAATCCTTGCTGTTGCGAATGTCCAGCACCACACCCTCGTCGCGGTTGACCAGCGCGGTCAGCTCGCGGCTGGACAGGCTCTGCCCGCCCTTGCGCAGCTCGGTGACCAGCAGCAGCACCGCCAGCACGACGAAGCAGCCGGCCAATGCATAGTGGTTAGTGGCAAATTCAATCAGTTGGGCCAACATCGGGAGGTTCCAAAGCCTTAAAATGGCGGCCAGTATACACAGCACGCCCATCGGGCCAAGCCCCGCCCGGCGGTGACGCGGCGGGCTTCCGCCGCTAAAATGCGCGACCTTTTTTGATCATCCATAGCGAGCCAGCTTTCATGAGCGCCACGCCCAAACCCCTGGTCCTGATCATCCTCGACGGCTTCGGCCACAGCGACAACCCCGAGTACAACGCCATCCACGCGGCCAACACACCGGTCTACGACCGCCTGCGCGCCACCTATCCGCACGGTCTGATCTCCGGCAGCGGTATGGACGTGGGTCTGCCGGACGGGCAGATGGGCAACTCCGAGGTCGGCCACATGAACCTCGGCGCCGGCCGCGTGGTGTACCAGGACTTCACCCGGGTGACCAAGGCGATCCGCGACGGCGAGTTCTTCGAGAATGCCGAGATCAATGCCGCGGTGGACAAGGCGGTCGGCGCCGGCAAGGCCGTGCATATCCTCGGCCTGCTGTCCGACGGCGGCGTGCACAGCCACCAGGACCATCTGGTCGCCATGGCCGAACTGGCCGCAAAACGCGGTGCCGAGAAGATCTACCTGCACGCCTTCCTCGACGGCCGCGACACGCCGCCCAAGAGCGCCCAGCCCTCCATCGAGCTGCTCGACGCTACCTTCGCCAAACTCGGCAAGGGCCGCATCGCCAGCCTCACCGGCCGCTACTTCGCCATGGACCGCGACAACCGCTGGGACCGCGTCGAGCAGGCCTACCACCTGATCGTCGAAGGCCAGGGCCAGTTCAATGCCGCCAGCGCCGTGGAAGGCCTGCAGGCCGCCTACGCCCGCGACGAGAGCGACGAATTCGTCAAGGCCACCACCATCGGCGAGCCGGTGAAGGTCGAAGACGGCGACGCCGTGGTGTTCATGAACTTCCGCGCCGACCGCGCCCGCGAGCTGACCCGCGCCTTTGTCGAGGCCGACTTCAAGGAATTCGAGCGCAAGCGTGTGCCGCAACTGGCCGGCTTCGTCATGCTCACCCAGTACGCGGCGAGCATCCCGGCGCCCAGCGCCTACAAGCCGGAGCCGCTGACCAACGTGCTCGGCGAGTACCTGGCCAACAACGGCAAGACCCAGCTGCGCATCGCCGAGACCGAGAAGTACGCCCACGTCACCTTCTTCTTCTCCGGCGGCCGCGAAGAGCCCTTCGCCGGTGAAGAGCGCATCCTCATCCCGTCGCCGAACGTCGCCACCTATGACCTCAAGCCGGAGATGAGTGCGCCGGAAGTCACCGACAAGATCGTCGACGCCATCGAGCACCAGCGCTTCGACGTGATCATCGTCAACTACGCCAACGGCGACATGGTCGGCCACACCGGCGTGTTCACCGCCGCCGTGGCCGCCGTCGAAACCCTGGACACCTGCGTCGGCCGCATCGTCGCGGCGCTGGACAAGGTCGGCGGCGAAGCGCTGATCACCGCCGACCACGGCAACGTCGAACAGATGGAAGACGAGTGCACCGGCCAGGCGCACACCGCCCACACCTGCGAGCCGGTACCCTTCATCTATGTCGGCAAGCGTGCCGCGACCATCCGCGCCGGTGGCGTACTGGCCGACGTGGCGCCGACTCTGCTGACCCTGATGGGCATGCCGGTGCCGGCGGAGATGACCGGCAAGACCATAGTCGAACTGCAATAACCCGGAGCAATCCGTGAAGCGCTCGCCGGCTGCCGCCGGCGGGCGTTTTTTTTGCCCGGCGCCACGGGCATACTAGGCCCCTTCCCCGCCCCAGGTGCCGCATCGCCCATGTTCCGCGCCCTCACTCTCGTCCTCCTGTCCTGCTTGCTCGCTCCGGCCTTCGCCGACGAGAAGGCAGAAACCCAGAAGCAGCTGGAAGCCGCCCGCACCGACGTGGCCGAGCTGAAGAAGCTGCTGGAGAAGCTGCAGCAGGAGAAATCCGGCGTGCAGAAGGAGCTCAAGCGCACCGAGAAAGAAATGGGCGGCCTGGAGAAGCAGGTCAAGGGCCTGGAGGGGGAGCTGAAGAAGAGCGAGGAGGAGCTCAAGCGCCTCGACAAGGAGAAAAAAAAACTCCAGCAGTCGCGCCTTGAACAGCAACAGCTGATCGCCATCCAGGCCCGCGCCGCTTACCAGAGTGGCCAGCAGGAGCCGCTGCGCCTGTTGCTCAACCAGCAGCAACCGGAACAGTTCGCGCGCACCCTCACCTACTACGACTACCTCGGCAAGGCGCGCCTGGAGCAGCTGAGCACCTTCAACGAAACCCTGCGCCAGTTGGCCAACGTGGAAGCCGATATCGCCAACCAGCAGAACCAACTGCTGGAGCAGAAGGGCGCACTGGACAGCCGCCGCGAGGCCCTCGCCACCGTGCGCAAGGAGCGACAGGCCGCCCTGGCCAAGCTGAACAAGGAGTACGGCGCCGGCGACCGCAAGCTCAAGGCACGCGAGCAGCAACAGATCGAGCTCGCCCGTGTTCTCAAGACCATCGAGGAAACCCTGGCCCGTCAGGCCCGCGAAGCCGAAGAAGCTCGCCGTCTGGCCGCCCTGGAAGAACAGCAGGCACGCAATCCCAACAGCAAGCCACTGCCACTGGGCCCTGCGGTCTCCAGCGACGGCGCCGGCTTCGGCGGGCCCTTCGCCAAGGCCAAGGGCAAGCTGCCCTGGCCGGTCAATGGCCGGCTGGTGGCGCGCTTCGGCTCCACCCGCGATGGCGATTCCCGGGCCAAATGGGACGGCGTCATGATCGGCGCCAGCGCCGGTAGCCAGGTGCATGCAGTGCACGGCGGGCGCGTGGTGTTCGCCGACTGGTTGCGCGGCGCCGGCCTTCTGGTCATCCTCGACCACGGTAATGGCTACCTGAGCCTGTACGGCCACAATCAGAGCCTGTTGAAGGATGCCGGCGACATCGTCAAAGCCGGCGAGGCCATCGCCACGGTCGGCACCAGCGGTGGCCAGGACACCCCGGCGCTGTATTTCGCCATTCGCCAGCAGGGTCGCCCGAGCGATCCGGCGCAATGGTGCCGCGCCCAGGGATGACAGCCTTAGCCTGTCAGCGCCTCATTACATTGGGAGTTCACATGCAGCAATTCCGTCGTCTCACCCCCCTCGCCCTGGCTCTTGGCCTGCTGCTCGGCAGCCCCGCCGCACTGGCCGCCGAAGCTGCCGAGGCGCCTGCCGCCGCGGTCAACGGCAAGGCGCCGCTGCCGCTGGAAGAGCTGCGCACCTTCGCCGAGGTGATGGACCGCATCAAGGCCGCCTATGTAGAGCCGGTGGACGACAAGACCCTGCTGGAAAACGCCATCAAGGGCATGCTCAGCAACCTCGACCCGCACTCCGCCTACCTGGAGCCGGAGGCCTTCGCCGAGCTGCAGGAGAGCACCAGCGGCGAGTTCGGCGGCCTCGGCATCGAGGTCGGCACCGAAGACGGCTTCATCAAGGTGGTCTCGCCGATCGACGACACCCCCGCCTCCAAGGCCGGCATCCAGCCGGGCGACCTGATCGTCAAGATCGATGGCCAGCCGACCAAGGGCCTGTCGCTGATGGAAGCGGTGGACAAGATGCGCGGCAAGGCCGGCAGCAAGATCAACCTGACCCTGGTACGCGAGGGCGGCCGCCCATTCGACGTCGAGCTGACCCGCGCGGTGATCAAGGTCAAGAGCGTGAAGAGCCAGCTGCTGGAAGACGGCTACGGCCTGATCCGCATCACCCAGTTCCAGGTCAACACCGGCGAGGAAGTCGGCAAGGCCCTGGCCAAGCTGCGCAAGGACAACGGCAAGAAACTGCGCGGCCTGGTGCTGGACCTGCGCAACAACCCCGGCGGCGTGCTGCAGGCCGCGGTGGAAGTCTCCGACCACTTCCTCAAGAAGGGCCTGATCGTCTACACCGAGGGCCGCATCGCCAACTCCGAGCTGCGCTTCAACGCCGATCCGTCCGACGCCAGCGAAGGCGTGCCGCTGGTGGTGCTGATCAACGGCGGCAGCGCCTCGGCCTCGGAGATCGTCGCCGGCGCCCTGCAGGACCACAAGCGCGGCGTGCTGATGGGCACCGACAGCTTCGGCAAGGGCTCGGTGCAGACCGTGCTGCCGCTGAACAATGACCGTGCCCTGAAGCTCACCACTGCCCTGTACTTCACCCCGAACGGCCGCTCCATCCAGGCCCAGGGCATCGTGCCGGACATCGAAGTGGCGCGTGCCAAGCTGACCCGCGAAGAAGGAGGCGAGCTGATCAAGGAAGCCGATCTGGCCGGCCACCTGGGCAACGGCAACGGCGGCGCGGACAAGCCCAGCAATGACAAGAAGAAGCACGATCCACGTCCACAGGACGACGACTATCAGCTGAGCCAGGCGCTCAACCTGCTGAAAGGCCTGAGCGTCACCCGCGGCGATTGATGCCGCCTGTGGCAATAAAAAACCCGGGCAAGCCCGGGTTTTTCATGTGCGCAGAACTTACTGCACGTAGCTCTGGAAGATCTGGTCGACCTTGCCGCTGGCGCGCAGATCATCCAGCGCCTTCTGCAGGCGCTCGACTACCTCGTCCGGGGTTTCCGGGTTCAGGGCCAGGTACAGCTGGGCGCTGTCGAAACGCAGGACGGTCTTCAGTCCGGTGATGCCTTCCTGCTTAGCCAGGTAGCGGCCGGCGGGATCGCCAGTGGCCCACAGGTCGATCTTGCCTTCCTGCAGCTTGTGCGCGTTCTCCTGGTCGCGGAACGAGCTGACCGGCTCCAGGCCCTGCTTGATCAGATGCTCCTCGATGGCGTCGCCCTTATAAGCACCGACGCGGTAGGACTTGGCCTGCTCCAGGCTGATCAGGTTGATAGTGCTATCGGCCTTGGCCAGCATGACCCAGTCGTCCGGGCCGATGGGGCCGACCCACTTGAACAGCTTCTCGCGCTCCGGCAGCTTGGCCATCACGAACGCGCCGTTGTTGGGCGTTTCCAGGGCCATCTTGTAGACCCGGGCCCACGGGAAGCGCAGGGTCATGGTGTACGGGATGCCGGCCGCCTTGAAGGTTTCGCGCACCACGTCCACGGCGATGCCGGTGAGGTTCTCCTCACGGGCGAAATTCTTGCCGTTGGTCGCCATGTTGTAGGGCGGGAAGTTCTCGGTTTGCAGCACCACCTTGTAGTCGGCGGGCAGCTCGGCTCGCGCCAGGGTGGACAACAGCAGGCCCATGCCCAGCAACACCATGGTCAGTCGCTTCAACAACATATCCGGATCCTTGACAGTCGGGAGAGGCGGGAGAGCATGCGCCCTCCGGTGCCCGCAAGGCGGCTGAGGCCACGGGGCGGCAGAAGGTTAGCACGAACCGGGAAGCAGTGGCGGTGTGCCGCCACTGCTAGGCGGAAGGGCGCCAGTGGCGCCCGGAAGGCTTACAGATAGTTGTTGGTGATCTCGTCGACGAAGCCTTCGCCGCGCAGCTCATCCAGGGCCTTCTGCAGGCGCTCGACCACCTCGTCCGGGGTCTCCTTGTTCAGCGCCAGGAACAGCTCGGCACTGTTGAAGCGCAGCACCACCTGCAGGCCGCTGGCGCCTTCCTGCTTGGCCAGGTAACGGCCGACCGGATCGGTAGTGGCCCACAGGTCGATCTTGCCGCTCATCAACTTGGCCACGTTCTCCTGGTCGCGCAGGGAGTTGATCGGGGTCAGGCCCTTGCTCTCAAGATGCTGGCTGACGGCGTCGTTCTTGTAGGCGCCGACATTGTACTTGCGCGCCTCTTCCAGGTTGTTGACCTTGATCGTGCTACCCGGCGCGGCGAGCAGTACCCACTCGCTCTTGGCCAGCGGGCCGACCCACTTGAACAGCGGCTTGCGCTCTTCGGTGAAGGTGGTGGAGAACAGCCCGTAGTTGGCCTTGTCCAGAGTCAGGCGATAGATGCGGTCCCAGGGGAAGCGAAGGCTCAGGTTGTAGCCAATGCCGGCACGCTTGAACATCTCGCGCACGATATCGGCGCTGATGCCATCGATGCTGTCGTCACGGGCGAAGTTCTTGTCGTCGATGGCCATGTTGAACGGCGGGAAATTCTCCGTCAGCAGGACCACCTTGTAGTCTTCGGAGATTTCGGCTCGTGCGCCGCCGGCCAGTATCAGCAGGCCGAGAAACAGCCCCTTGTGCAGATATTTCAACATTGCAGTACAGCTCCAGAGTTATGGTTGTTTGGGCGACTTCTCTGCAAGTGGCCGACCACGGGCGTTGCACCCTGGGCGGCTCCGACCGGCACACTGACCGGCGCAGTTGGAAGCGCGCATAGTGCCACGCCATCGACCAACTACGTTGAACTGCGTCACGCCGGCCGTCGCCGAGGAATCGCTCGCGGCGCAAAGGCACGCAAGAAGCGAACCAACCCCGGGACGGCGGTTGAGCATGTCAGGTGGTTGCTTGATCAGTACTTCTGGGCGATGGCCTGCAGCTCACCCTCGCTGCGCAGCTGCTCGAGGGCGGTGCGCAGCTTGTCCACGGTGGCGTCCGGCGTCTGCTTGTTGAGCGCCAGGTAGAGGTCGCCACGACCGAAGGTCAGGACCACGCGGAAGTCCTTGTAGCCCTGCTGGCGGGCCAGGTACTGGCCGGCGATCGACGAGGTTACCCACAGGTCGATCTGACCCTCGGCCAGGCGCACCGGGTTCTCCTTGTCGTACAGCGACTGCTGCACGTCCAAGCCGGCCTCGACCACCTTCTCGCTGGGCGCGTCACCCTTGTAGCCACCCAGCCGGTACTGCTTGGCCTGGTCCAGGCTACTCAGCTGGATCGACGAATCGCCACGGGCGAGCAGCACCCAGTCTTCGCTGGCGATGGGTCCGACCCACTTGAACAGCTCTTCACGCTCCGCCGTACGCGCCACCGAGAACAAGCCGTAGCCGGCATCCTTGAGCGCCTGGTTGTAGACCCGCTCCCAGGGGAAGCGGAGAATCTGCTGGCACTCGATGGCCGCGCGCTGGCAGACCAGACGCATGGTCTCGGAGTTGATGCCATTGATGCCCTCGTCGCGGGCGAAGTTGCCGCCACTGACGGCCATGTTGAAGGGTGGAAGATTTTCCGTGAGCAGCACCAGCGACTCGGCACGCGCCTGGGTGGTGCCGACCAACAGCAGGAACAGGGCCAGCATCCTTGGGAACAACATAGAAACTCCTTGCAGATAGGGGCGTTCGCGAGCGCGAACTGACCCGGGCATTTTAGCCGTCCCCCTTGCAGGTGGTTAACGACTCCCGCACAGCCGCCGATGAAGGGCCTGCAGCATGCCCATTCTCGGCCGATAATGGCATCATGCCGCGAATGATCGAGTGACCACCCCGCCCCTATGCGCTTACGCCTTGACCCTACCCGTGATATCGATGCCGCCTTGTTGCGGTACCGCAGCCTGTTCTGGGTAATCGCCCTGTTCAGCGGCGTGATCAATCTGCTGACCGTGGTGCCGGCTATCTACATGATGCAGGTGTTCGACCGGGTGATGGCCAGCCGCAACGAGATGACCCTGCTGCTGCTGACCCTGCTCGCGCTGGGCCTGTTCCTGCTCAGCTCGCTGGTGGAATGGATACGCGGCCAGGTGATGATCAAGATGAGCGTCGGCATCGATCTCGATCTCGGCGAGCGCCTGTTCGGCGTGGCCTTCCAGAAGAGTCTGAAGGAGCACAACGCCAACCCGGCGCAGGTGCTCAGCGATCTCAATGCCCTGCGCCAGTTCCTCACCGGCTCGGCGCTGATCTCCCTGCTCGACCTGCCGTGGATGCCGATCTTCCTCATCGTCACCGGCCTGCTGCACCCCTGGCTTGGCCTGTTCACCCTGCTGGGCGCGCTGATCCTGTTCTGCCTGGCGATCTGGAACGAGCACGCCACCCGCAAGGGCCTGGACGAAGCCAACCAGATCTCCGTGCACTCGGCCAAGTACGTCAACAGCACCATGCAGAACGCCGAAGTGATCCAGGCCATGGGCATGCTCAGTAACCTGCAGAAGCGCTGGGCCGGCCTGCAGCAGCGCCTGATCGGCGCGCAGACCGCGGCCAGCGATCAGGCCGCGCGCATTTCCACCATCACCCGCCTGGTGCGCACCGCCTGGCAGTCCCTGGCGATGGGCGTCGCCATGCTGCTGATCCTCGAAGGGCAAATCACCGGCGGGGTGATGATGGCCGCCGGCTTCCTGATCAGCAAAGCCATGCTGCCGGCCGAACAGGCCATCAGCTCCTGGAAGCAGCTGGACAACGCCAAGGCCAGCTATCGCCGCCTGTGCCAGCTGCTCGAAGAATTCCCGCGCAAGGCCGAGCGCATGAGCCTGCCGGACCCGACCGGCGCCATCCGCATCGAACGCCTGGTGGTGACTCCGCCGGGCAGCAAGCGCCCGGCGGCCAACGGCATCGACCTGGCGCTGAACAAGGGCGAAGTGCTGGCGGTGATCGGCCCCAGCGCTTCGGGCAAGTCGTCCCTGGCCCGCGCCATGGTCGGTGTGTGGCCATCCAGCTATGGCTCCGTGCGCCTGGACGGCGCCGAGATAAGCCAATGGGACCCCGAGGCCCTGGGCCCGCATATCGGCTACCTGCCGCAGGATATCGAGCTGTTCGACGGCACCGTGGCGGAGAACATCTCGCGCTTCGGCGAGACCGACTCGGCCAAGGTCATCGAGGCCGCCACCCTGGCCGGTATCCACCAGATGGTGCTGCGCTTCCCGCAGGGCTACGACACCCCGCTGGGCCCGGGCGGCCTCGGCCTGTCCGGCGGTCAGAAGCAGCGCATCGCCCTGGCCCGCGCGCTGTACGGCAAGCCGGCGCTGGTGGTACTGGACGAGCCCAACTCCAACCTCGACGACGCCGGCGAAGCTGCTCTGGTCGCCGCCATCGACGCCCTGCGCAAGCATGGCTCCACCGTGGTGCTGGTGACCCACAGGCCAAGCGTGCTGGCCGTGGTCGACAAACTGCTGGTGCTGCAGGAAGGCACGCAGAAGATGTTCGGCCCGCGCGACCAGGTCCTCAAGGCGCTGCTGCCGGCCAATGCCCAGCCCAACGCCACTTCCAGCACCCAGACGAGCTGATCCATGTCCGCAGCCCCACCCAAGCCACCACTACCGGCCGATATCCGCGACGCCGCCAGGACCGCCAAACTCGGCATGTGGATCATCGCCGTCGGCCTCGGCGGCTTCCTCATCTGGGCCGCCCTGGCGCCCCTGGCCCAGGGCGTCGCCGGCAATGGTACGGTGGTGGTGGCTGGCGAGCGCAAGACCGTACAGGCCCTGGCCGGCGGTGCAGTGGAGGATATCCTGGTGCGCGAGGGCGACCGGGTACAGGCCGGCCAGCTACTGGTTCAGCTCAACACGGTGCAGGCCCAGTCACAGCTGGAAGTCGCCCTCGGCCAGTGGTTCTCCGCCCGCGCCAGCGAAGCGCGCCTGAGCGCCGAGCGCCATGGTCTGGAAAGCATCGTCTGGCCTGATGACCTACGGGCACGTGCCGACGACCCTCGGGCCAAGCGCAACATGGAACTCCAGGGCACGCTGTTCGAGACCCGCCGCGCCGAGCTGACCAGCCGCCAGCAGATCCTCGGCAACCAGGCCGCCTCGCTGCAGGAACAGTTGCGCGCCTACGAACAGATCAAGAACCACCTGGACACCCAGCTCGACTATCAGCGCCAGGAGCTGGCCGGCCTGCGCCAGCTGGCAGCGGAAGGCTACGTGCCGCGCAACCGCCTGTTCGAGGCCGAGCGCAACTCGGCGCAGCTCAGCGCCCAGCTGACTTCCGGCGTCGCCGATATCGGCAAGACCCGGCAGAGCATCGCCGAGAGCAAACTGCAGGCCCTGCAACTGCAGCAGAGTTTTCGCATCGAGGCCGAGTCGCAACTGGCTAGCGTCGCCGCCGAGGCCTCCAGCCTGGGCGAACGGATCAAGGCCCTGGAATTCGAGGTGAACAACGCTGCCATCCGCGCACCGGTGGCCGGCCAGGTGATCGGCCTGTCGGTGCACACCGAAGGCGGCGTGATTCCCGCCGCGCAGCCGTTGATGGACATAGTCCCGCTCGGCTCGGCATGGATCGTCAAGGCCAAGTTCGAACCCGTGGTGGCCGACCGCCTGAAGATCGGATTACCGGTCAACCTGCGCTTCTCGTCGCTGACCAGTGCAACTCTGCCGGTGGTCGAAGGCAAGGTACTGACCGTGTCCGGCGACCAGTTGCTGGACGAGCAAACCGGCCTGCCCTACTTTGCCGTCGAGGTCGAGGTCGGCCCCGAGGCCGTGGCCAAACTGCTGGCCCACGGCCTGGAGGTGAAGCCCGGGATGCAGACCGAAGTGCTGGTACAGACCGGTGAGCGCACCTTTCTCAACTACCTGCTCAGCCCGCTGGAAAAACGCATCCGCGGCGCCCTGAAGGAAGAATGAGCATGCGTCTGGCCCTCGCCCTGTGCGCCCTGCTGAGCCTGCCGGCCCTGGCCCAGGAGGCGCCTCCGCTGTCGCTGCTGGATGCCTACGACAACGCGCTGTACAACGACCCCACCTTCCAGGTCGCCACCGCCGACTTCCAGGCCAGCCAGCAGGAAGAGGCCATCGGCCTGGCGCCGCTGCTACCGCAGCTGGGCGCCAGCGGCCGCTACGGCAGCACCCGCCAGCTCAGCGGCCGCGACCTCGACGGCAGCAACGAGGACCCGCGCTTTACCAGCACCGGCCTCAGCCTGAGCGCCCGGCAGATCCTCTACGACCGAGCCCGGGCTGCCTACTACACCCAGGCCAAGGCCCGCGGCAGGCTGGGCGAGTCGATCTACGACGACGCCTTCCAGGAGCTGTTCCCGCGGGTGGTCGAGGCCTACTTCGAGGTGGCCCGGCAGGAGAACGAGCTGAGCCTGAGCCAGCAACAGAAGATAGCCATCGAGGGTCTGGTCAAGCAGACCCGGCGCCTGTTCGAGGTGGGCGACGGCACCATCACCGATACCGAGGAGGCCCAAGCCCGCCTGGACCTGGTCAAGGCCCAGGAGATCGAGGCCAGCGCCCGCCTGCAAGCGGCCCTGCACGCCCTCGGCGGGCGCACCGGCACGCCGGTCGAGCGCATCGCCGCGATGCGCGAGGAGCTGCCGGCCGCGGCACCGCTGCGGGAGGAAGAAGATCTGATCTTCTGGCAGCAGCAGGCACGCACCGCCGCGCCGCGCCTGGACGCGCGGCGCGACTCGGTGGCGGTGGCCGAGGCCGAGCTGCGCGCGCAACGGGCCGGGCACTACCCCAGCCTGTCGCTGGTCGGCGAGCTGAATCATTCCGATCGCGACGACCTGGCCGACGACTTCCGCCGCCAGTCCAGCTCCTACCTGGGCCTGTCGCTGGATGTGCCGCTGTACGCCGGCGGCGGAGTGAATGCCTCGTCGCGCAAGTCGCAGTTCGCCCTGTCCAGCGCCCAGGCCCAGCTGGACGACGAGACCCGTCAGCTGTCCGAGGACATCGAGCGCAACTACCTTGGCGTGGTCAGCGGCTATGCCAAGTGCAAGGCCCTACAGACCGCCGTGCACTCCAACCAGCGCGCTCTCGAATCCGCCGAGAAGGGCTACCAGGCCGGTGTGCGTTCGACGGTGGATATCCTCAATGCCCAGCAGACCCTGTTCATGGCGCGCCGCGACCTGCTCAACAGCAAGCTGCTGATGCTGCAGAGCCTGGTGACCCTGCACGCGCGCAGCGGGCTGATGCACCGCGGCGTGCTGCAGCAGGTGGAGGCGCTGTTCTAGTTCTAGCCAGGCTCCGGCCTAAACGCCCGGCACGTAGCTGCGCTCGCCGCTCTTCACCAGCAGATTGAGCTGGCCGGTGTGGCGGCTAAGCCAGTCACCGTTGCTGCTCGGCAGGCGGCGCAGCTGGCGCAGCAGGTAGTAGCTGCCCAGGCGCTCGGCGCAGAACGCCCACACACGAGCCTGCACGTCAGGCCGCTGGGTCGGGTGCAGCTCCACGCAGCGCCGCACCACCGCCTCGACGGCAGAGATGTGCGGCAGCCAGAAGTCCGCCGGCAGCACGCCCAGCTCGATGCCGCCGGGGAAGAAGATCTTCTCGTCGAAGAAGGGAATCACTTCCTGGCGATCCAGCACACCGAGCTCCACCGCCACCGCGGTGAAACGCAGCAGGTCCTCGACGTGGTGCACGTCCTTGTACTGATACAGATAGCCGTGGTTGACCCCGTTGAGGGTGAACTGGCCCGGCTTGCCGATCAGGTAGTCGGAAGCCTGCGGCAGCATCTGCTCGCTGAGCACCTGGCGGTCGATCTGCTCAGTCGAGAGCACATCCATCACCTGGTAGTTGTCGGCCTGCACGCCGATGCGCTCGCGGGTCATGAACTTGCGGTACTGGCAGATGCCCACATGCGTCACACCGGGGCGCTGCAGCAGCAGGTTCTTCAGGGCGAAGGCGCCGGCGATCGAGCCCAGTACCGGGTGATGGGGCTCCCACTCAGGCGCCAGGTCGCGCAGGTTTAGACGCCCCGGCCCCTGGGCCTCGCCCATGTAGATGGGGGTGACGTAGTCCGGATAGTCCACTTCCAGCGGCACATGAGTCAGGCAGGCATAGAGCACCGAGGACGGATTTCCGCTCACGACCGAGCCCCCTTGGCACCCAGCAACGCCTCTTCGAAGCTGCGCACGAAGCGCGGCATGTCGAACAGCAGCGAGGTCTCGCGCCCCTGCTGCAGACGCTGGCGCAGGCCGCGCAGCTGCTCCGGATCACGGGCCAGTTCGATAGCACGGCGCTCGTAGTCGGCCAGGTTGTCGGTGATCAGCTCCGGCAGTTCGAGGGCAGTGAGCAGGCTGCCGGCCATGCGCGAGGCGAAGGTGCGCCCTGAGCGGGTCAGCACCGGCAGGCCCATCCACAGCGCGTCGTTGGCCGTGGTGCCGCCATTGAACGGGTAGGCATCGAGGAACAGGTCGGCGGTGGTGTAGCGCGCCAGATACAACTCCGGCGCCACCCGCGGGGCAAACACCAGGCGCTCGGCGGCCACGCCATGGCGCTCGGCGCAGGCGATCAGGTTGGCCTGCGACCACTGGTTGTCGGCCAGCAGCCAGAACAGGCTGTCCGGCACGGCGGCGAGGATGCGCATCCAGCAGGAGAACACTTCCTCGTTGAACTTGTAGTTGTTGTTGAAGCAGCAGAATACGAAGCGATCATCCGGCAGACCGCACTCGGCGCGGCTCGGCAGAGGTGCCACCGGGCGCTGGCGGTCGCTGCACTGGAACACCGGCAGGTACAGCGGCTTCTCGCTGTAGAAGGGCTTCTCGTCTTCCGGGATCAGGTAGCGGTCGGCGATCACATAGTCGACGCAGGGCAGCCCGGTCGGCCCCGGGAAGCCCAGGTAGGTGAGCTGCAGCGGCGCCGGGCGGTAGGCCAGGATGTTGGCCCGGGCGCCCGAGGTGAGCCCCTGCAGATCGACCAGGATATCGATCTCGTGCTGGCGGATCAGCTGGGCGGCACTGGCGTCGTCCAAACCACCGATGGGAATGAAATGATCCATGGCCGCCTTCACCCGCGCGCGCAGCGCCGAGCCGTCCTCGCGGCTCCAGCAGAAGCCGTAGACCTCGAAACGCTCACGGTCGAGCAGCTCGAACAGCTCCACCGTCAGCAACGAGACGGCGTGCAGACAGAAGTCCGAGGACAGGAAGGCGATGCGCGTGCGGCCGTGGGTATAGCCACCGGCCGGCGCCAGTTCCGGCACCCGCTGATCGATGCGCTCGGCGACGAAGTGCATGGCGGTGGCCAACTGCAGGCCCGGGTCATCGCTGGCCGAGAGCATGGCCAGTGGCGAGGTGGCCTTGAGCAGGTCGCCTCGTGATAACCCCTTGGGCGGCACGAACACCGGCCATTCGCACTGCTTCTGGCGCAGATGCACCCAGTGCTGGATTACCTTGGGCTGGTCCGGGTCCACTTGCAGGCTGGCCCGCAGCTTCTCCTCCGCCGAATGCAGCTGGCGGATCTCCTCCATCAGCCGGCCCATGGCGTTGAGCACCATGACGTACAGCTCGTGATTGAGCTCCGGTCCCACCAACGGGTGGTCGAGCATCGACTGCCAGATGGTCAGAGCATTCTCCGGGCGCCCCTGGCGCTCGATCACCGCGCCCAGGTTGAACCAGGCCTGGGTGAAGTCCGGCTTGCGCTGGATCGCCCCGCGATAGGCCTGCTCGGCAGCCGGCAGCTGTTCCAGTTGTGACAGTGTCACCCCCAGATTGAACTGCACGATGTAGTCGGCACTGGAGGTGCAGTGGCCCAGCCAGGTCTGGTACAGGCGCACCACGTCGGCCGGACGGCGAGCCTGACCGAGGCGTTCGGCCACGGCGATCAGCTGCATCGGTTCCAGCGCGGCTTTTTCGGCGAACTGCAGCGCGGTCAGTAGGGCGACGTCGAGATTGGAGCTTTCGAGAGGGTTGGCGGACATGCAGACGCCTTATCGGAATGGGTGGCACAGCAACCCCACGGTGGCGCCTATGGCGTCACCGTGAGGCATGCTCCAGCAGCTACTCAGGAGTAGAAGCTGGTGTGCACGTTGCTGGCAACCAGCAGCTGGATATCGCCGTCGTTGTACACGTCATAGCTGGTGCCGTCGACCTGTACGCTGCCCGCAGCCTGCCACTGCTCGGCGGAACCGGCGATCTGCACGCTGTCGTTGGCATCACCGCTGACAACCAGCTGCACCGGCTGCGAGGCACCCAGACCGGTGGTGTCCACCAGGCCGACCTGGCCGAAGTGGCTGATGCTTTCCGCATCCAGCTTCAGCGTGCTGGCGTGGCCGGCATCGGCGCCCAAGTCGATACGGCTCAGGCTGTGCACGCTGATCGACTGGTAGTCGAGCTGGGTCAGGTCGATGTCCTGGCCGGCCTCACCACTGCGGAACCAGGCGTCGACGATGCTGTGCACCTCGCCGTCGACGGTCTGGTAGCTGCCGTGCAAGCCGATCCAGTTGCCGTTGTTCAGCTCGCTGGTCTGCTGCGCCTCCAGGTTGATGCTGGCAATACCCAGGCTCGACAGGCTGTACAGCTCGCCACCCTGGCTCACGCCATCCTTGTTGGCATCCATCCACACCCGCAGCGAGGCGAAGGCCTCGTCGCCAGCATCGATGCGGCCATCATGGTTGCTGTCCAGCTCGGCCAGAGCGGCGAAGCCGTCCGGCGCTCTGCTGCCATCACCCAGAACGGTGGCAGTACCGAACAGCTCGCGGCCGTCATTGATAGTGCCATCGTTATTGCGATCCAGCGCCAGCAGGCCATCACCCTCACCGACCCAACCGGTCTGGTCGAGATCGCTGTCGCCGTCGATATCGAAGTGGGTGTTGGCCGCCCAGTGCAGGGTCTGCACACCGTCGCCGTTCAGATCGAGGATCAGCGGCGAAGTGGTCAGCACTGCCAGCTGGTCGGTGCTCATGGCCGCCAGCTGCGACGCCGTGAAGGCGTCCGCTTGGGTCATGCTCAGCCCCGTCAGCTGGTCGGTGGTCAGCGCGGCGATATCCGCCACGTCGATGGCCGCCAGTTGCGCGGTGTTGAACTGGGCGAAGTCACCGGCCTCGATGGCACCGATCTGTGCCGAGGTCAGCGCTACCACATCGGAGGTTTCCAGGGCGCCGATCTGGTCGCTAGTCATCGCGGCGATCTGATCGGTGGTCAGCGCCTTGATCTGCGACGTGGTCAGGGCCTGGATCTGCGCAGTGGTCAGCGCCGGGATCTGATCGGTGGTCAGGGCCGACAGGTCGGAGTTCTGCATCGCCTGGATCTGTGCGGTTGTCAGCGCCGCCAGGTCCGCAGTCTCCAGCGCGGCCACCTGGGCGGTGGTCAGGCCGTAAACCTGCGAGGCAGTCATCGCCTGGATCTGCGCCGTGGTCAGGGCCTCGATCTGGGCGGTGGTCAGCGCTGCCAGATCGGAGATCTGCATGGCCTGGATCTGCGCGGTGGTCAGCGCCGCCACCTGGACCAAGGTCAGCGCCTCGGCCTGGGCAGTAGTCAGCGAGACGATCTGCGAGGTGGTCAGCGCCTGCACCTGGCCGACAGTCAGGGCCTGGATCTGGGCGGTGCTCAGTGCCGCCAGATCGGAGCCCTGGATGGCCTGGACCTGGGCGGTGCTCAACGAGGCCAGATCACCGACCTCCATGGCCGCGAACTGGTCACTGGTCAGGGCGACGATCTGCGCCGTGGTCAGCGCCTGCGCCTGGGCCACGGTCAGGGCGACGATCTGGTCGGTGGTCAGCACCGCCACGTCAGCACCCTGCATGGCCGCCACCTGCTCAGTGGTCAGCGCCTGCAGCTGATCGGTGGTCAGCGCCTGCACCTGGGCAGTGGTCAGCTTGACCACCTGGTCGGTGGTCAGCGCGCCGACCTGGGTGACGGTCAGCTCCACCAACTGAGCGGTGCTCAGCAGCGCCAGGTCGGTGGCGTCGATGGCACGGATCTGGTCGGTGCTCAGGGCAGCCAGGTCAGCGGTTTCCAATGCCTCGACCTGAGCGCTGGTCAGGCCCTTGATCTGCGCCGTGGTCAGCGCCTGGAACTGGTCGCTGGTCAGGTTGCGGATCTGCGCCGTGGTCAGCGCCGCGATATCGCGGGTCTCCATGGCCTGCAGCTGGTCGGTGGTCAGCGCCTGGATCTGGTCGCTGGTCAGCGCCGCCGCCTGGGCGGTGGTGAGACCGATGATCGCCAGGGTGGACAGCGAGGCCAGGTCGCCGACCTGCATCTGTACCAGCTGGGTGGTACTCAGCGCCGCCAGCTGGGCGGAACCGAGTGCACCGGCCTGGGCACTGGTCAGCGCCACAATCTGCGCGGTGGTCAGCGCGGCCACGTCGGCGGTTTCCAGAGCGGCGATCTGCGCGGTGGTCAACTCAGCGAAGTCGGCCACTTCCAGCGCGGCCACCTGAGCGGTGGTCAGCGCCTGCACCTGGGCGGTGGTCAGCGCGGCGACCTGATCGCTGCCGAGGGCGACGATCTGCGCAGTGGTCAGCGCCGCCAGGTCAGTGGTCTTGATGGAGACCAGCTGATCGGTGGTCAGCGCGGCGACCTGGGCAGTGGTCAGCGCAGCTGCCTGCTCGGCGTTCAGGCCTTGCAGGGTAGCCGTAGTGATGGCCACCAGATCGGCCGTCTCGATGCGGGTCAGCTGAGCCGTGGTCAGGGCCGCCAGCTGGGCAGAGGTCAGAGCCTCGGCCTGCTCGGTGGTTAGAGCCACGATCTGCGCACTGGTCAGCACCGCCACGTCGCGGGTCTGCAGAGCCTGGATCTGCGCCGTGCTGAGCAGGGCGAAGTCGGCGGCGTCCAGAGCCGGAACCTGATCGGTGGTCAGCGCGACGATCTGCGCAGTGGTCAGAGCTTGCACCTGGTCACTGGTCAGCGCCGCGATTTGTGCGGTATTGAGCACGGCCAGATCGCGAGTCTCCATGGCACGGATCTGCGCGGTGGTCAGGGCCGCCAGATCGGCGGTTTCCAAGGCCTGGAACTGGGTGGTGGTCAGCGCCTGGACCTGGGCAGTGGTCAGCGCCGCCACCTGCTCGGTGGTCAGGGCGACGATCTGCGCGGTGGTCAGGCCGCTGATATCGGCCGTCTCGATCGCACGAATCTGCACAGTGTTGAGCAGAGCCAGATCGGCAGTCTCCAGCTGCGACAGCTGGGTCTTGGTCATGGCCTGGATCTGCTCGGCGGTCAGCACCTTCACCTGATCGCTGGTCAGGGCCACCAGTTGGGCACTGGTCAGGGCTGCGACGTCCTGCGCCTCCATGCCAGCCACCTGGGCCGTGGTCAGGGCCTGGATGTCGGCGGTCTCCAGTGCAGCCACCTGGGCCGGGCTCAGGGCCTGAATCTGGTCGTTGCTCAGCGCCCGCACCTGGGCAGTGGTCAGGGCGACGATCTGCGCAGTGCTCAGCGCCGCCATCTGATTCAGCTGCAGGCCGGCCAACTGGGCACTGCTGAGCAGGGCCAGGTCGGCGGTTTCCAGGGCGCGCACCTGGGCGGTGGTCAGCGCACCGATCTGATCCTGGGTGAGTGCCTGTACCTGGGCCGAAGTCAGCTGCGGGATCACGGTGGTGGACAGTGCGGCCAGGTCCTGCGGCTCCAGCGCGGCGATCTGTGCGGTGGTCAGGTTGATCAGCTGGGTCGCGGTCAGCGCGGCCACCTGAGCACTGGACAGTAGCTGGATCTGGTCGACGGTCAGCGCGGCGATATCCGCGGTCTCCATCAGCACGATCTGGTCGGTGGTCAGGGCTGCCAGCTGTTCGAACACCAGCGCCTTCACCTGGGCGGTGGTCAGCGCCACCAGCTGAGCGGCACTCAGGGACTGGATGCTAGCGGTGCTCAGCGCGGCGATCTGCGCAGCCGACAGACTGGCGAACTGGGTGGTGCTCAGCGCGCCGGTCTGCAGCGTGGTCAGAGCCCCTACCTGCTCTTCGGTCAGGGCCGCGATATCCGCGGTGGCCAGAGCCTCGATCTGGGTGGTGGTGAGCTTGCTGATCTGCGCCGCCGAGAAGCCGTTGGCGAACTGCGTCGGCGTCAGCGCGACAATCTGCGCGGTCGTCAGCGCCTGCACCTGAGCACTGCTCAGCGCGTCGAGCTGATTCACCGTCAGGGCAGCCACGTCCTCGGTGCTCAGCGCCTTGATCTGCGCGGTGCTCAGGGCTACGACCTGTGCATCGGTCAGGGCGGCAACCTGCACGCTGGTTAGCGCCGTGATCTGCTCGTTGGTCAGAGCCTGCAGGTCCTCGGTCTCGATGGTCGCGATCTGATCGGCGCTCAGCGCGGCAAGATCGGCGGTTTCCATGGAGCGGATCTGCGCCGTGGTCAGCGCGGCGATCTGCACCTCGGTCAGCGCGGCGATCTGCGCCGTGGTCAGACCCTGAATCTGCGCTGCACTGAGGGCGGCGATCTGCTCGGTACTGAGCCCGGCGATGCGGCCGGCACTCAGAGCGGCCAGGTCGGCCACCTCGAGTGCGCGAATCTGCGCGGTGCTCAGGGCGTCGATCTGGCTATCGGTCAGCGCCGCGGCCTGCGCCGTGGTCAGCGCCACCAGTTGAGTATTGCTCAGCGCCGCGACGTCCTGGCTTTCCAGCGCAGCGATCTGCGCGGTGGTCATGTTGGCAATCTGCGCGGTGGTCAACGCCTGCATCTGCGCGGTGGTCAGCGCCTGTACCTGGGCACTGGTCATCGCCGCGATGTCCTGCGTCTCCATGATGCGAATCTGCCGGGTGGTCAGGGCCTCGATCTGAGCGGTGGTCAACGCCGGCACGTTGTCGGTGGTGAGCGAGTTGATGAACTCGATCTCGGCCGCAGTGAGTGCCTCCGGATCGAGCGCAGCCAGCTGCTCGTCATTGAGCGCGGCGAGCTGCGCGCTGGAAAGCGCAGCAGCCTGCTCCGTGGTGAGCTCGGCCAGTTGCTCCGGCGTCATGGCGGCAAGATCTGCCGTCTCCAGGGCGACGATCTGGCTGCTGGTCAGCGCAGCGACCTGGGCCAGGGTCAGGTTGGCCGCCTGGGCGGTAGTCAGGCCGACGATTGCGGCAGTGGACAGCGCCGCAAAATCCGCAACTTGCAAGGCGGCGACCTGGTCTGCACTGAGCGCAGCGATCTGCGCGCCAGTCAGCGCGGCAGCCTGGGCAGTGGTCAGGGCGGCCAGTTGCACATCGCTAAGCGCGGCAAAGTCGACGGTCTGCAGAGCCGCTACCTGGGCGGTGGTCAGAGCCGCAATCTGCGATACAGACAGCAACTCGATCTGAGCCGTGGTCAGGGCAACCACCTGAGCGGTACTCAGCGCGGCAACCTGCGCCGTGCTCAGAGCAGCCACTTGTGCAGCGCTCAGAACCGCGATGTCGGCGGTCTCCAGGGCACGTACCTGGGCGGTGGTCAGAGCGGCCAGATCGGCCACCTCAAGGGCGGCTACCTGGGCGGTGGTCAGAGCGACTATCTGGTCGGTGGTCAGAACAGCACTCTGGGTCGGGGTCAGGGCCACTACCTGCTCGGTGCTCAGCGCAGCGATATCGGCAGTTTCCAAGGCACGTACCTGGGCGGTGGTCAATGCCGCCACCTGCTCGCCAGTCAGTGCCCGCACCTGATCAGTACCCAGAGCAACGATCTGGGCCGTACTCATCGCTTGCAGATCACCGCTTTGCAGGGCAGCTACCTGAGCGGTGGTCAGCGCCGCTACCTGGGCGGTGGTCAATGCTGCCGTCTGCGCCGAGGTGAGCGCGGCAACCTGCTGTTGGCTCAGGGCCACCAGATCGGCGGTCTCCAGGGCGCGGATCTGCGTGGTGCTCATGGCGGCCAGATCGGCCGTCTGTAGCGCAGCCACCTGGGCCGAACTGAGACCGACCACCTGGGCGGTACTCAGGGCGGCGACCTGATCGCTAGTCAGCGCCACCACCTGAGCGGTGCTTAGAGCCTGAATGCTGGCCGTCGACAGTGCGGCAACGTGGGCGGTACCCAGCGCAGCAATCTGCTCGACGCTCAGAGCACGAACCTGGGCGGTGCTCAGTGCCTGCAGCTGGGCGTTGGTCAGCGAGGCCAGGTCGGCGGTCTCGATGGCCGCCACCTGGGCGGTGGTCAGCGCCACCATTTGGGCGGTGCTCAGCTTGGCCAGTTGAGCGCCACTCAGCGCGGCGATCTGCTCGACCGTGAGGGCTGCCAGATCGGCGGTTTCCAGCGCCGCTAGCTGCGCACTGGTCAGAACCGCCACGTCCGCGATTTCGAGAGCCGAGACCTGGGAGCTGGTCAGGGCGACTATCTGTGCAGTGGTCAGGGCTTGGACCTGCGCCGTGGTCAGTGCAGCCAGCTGGTCGCTGGTCAGGACCGCCACATCGGCAGTTTCCAGAGAGCGAACCTGGGAGGTGCTCAGGGCAGCGACCTGAGCCTGGGTCAGGGCACGCACCTGGGCGGTGGTCAGCGCTACCAGCTGCGCGGCGCTCAGAGCCTGCACGTCCGCCACGTCCAGAGCAGCAACCTGGATGGTGGTCAGCGCAGCCAGCTGAGCGGTAGTCAGTGCCGCAACCTGGGCGCTGGTCAATGCGACGATCTGGTCGGCGCTGAGCGCCACGAGATCGGCCGTTTCAAGGGCGGCGACCTGCGCAGTGGTGAGCGCAGCGACCTGGGCATCACTGAGGGCGCCGATCTGAGCCACGGTCAGGCTGGGAATAACCAGCGCACTGATAGCGGCCAGGTCGGCGGTTTCCAGGGCGGCGATCTGGTCGATGGTCAGAGCAGCCAGCTGAGCGGAGGTCAGCGCCGCAGCCTGGGCGGTGCTCAACGCAACGATCTGTGCTGCGGTCAGGGCAGCCACATCGGCTGGTTGCATGGCTTGAATCTGCGCAGTGGTCAGCGCAGCGACCTGGTCGGTGGTCAGAGACTCGACCTGGGAAGTGGTGAGCGCCACCAGTTGGGCCGAAGTCAGGGCCTGGATCTGCGATGCGCTCAACTTGTTCAGTTGGTTACCGCTGAGCGCGGCCAGATCGGCAGTCTCGATCGCCTTGATCTGCGCAGCGGTAAGCGCCTGCAGCTGGCTGCTGGTCAGCGCGACCAGTTGCGCCGAGCTCAGAGCCACTATCTGGGCGGTTCCCAGAGTAGCCAGATCGGCGGTTTCCAGCGCGCTCATCTGGGCCGGCGACAGGGCGGCCACCTGAGCAGTGGTCAATGCCGCCACCTGGGCAGTGGTCAACGCAACCAACTGATCATTGGTCAGGGCAAACAGGTCCGCGGCATCGATCGCGCGGATCTGTGCGGTACTCAGTACATGCAGGTCCGCCGTACTCAGGGCAGCCAGCTGATCGCTGGTCAGTGCGGCGATCTGCGAGGTCGTCAGAGCTGCCGCCTGGGCGGTGGTCAGCACGGCGATCTGCGCGACCTGCAATGCTGCGATGTCGGCGGTTTCCAGTTTGGCAATCTGGCTGGCGCTGAGCGCCACCACATCGGCGGTTTCCAATGCCGCAATCTGGGCGGTGGTCAGCGCCTGCAGCTGAGCGCTGGTCAGCGCAGCCACCTGGGCAGTCGTCAGCGCCTCGATCTGATCGGTACGCAACGCGGCTAGGTCGGCGGTTTCCAGGGCCACCAATTGGGCGGTGGTCAGCGCCTGGATATCGGCAAGCTCAAACGCCTGGATCTGCGCCGAGGTCAGCGCCACCAGCTGCGCAGTGCTCAGGGCCTGGATCTGGGCCGTGGTCAGCGCAGCGATCTGCTCGGCAGTCAGCACTGCCACGTCGGCGGTTTCGATGGCACGGACCTGGGCCGTGGTCAGCGCAGCGATCTGCGCCGCACCCAGAGCCTGGATCTGCGCAGAGGTGAGCGCGACTATCTGCTCGGTGCTCAGTGCACGCAGGTCGGCGCTCTCCAGCGCGGCGATCTGGCCGGCGGTGAGTTTGCTGATCTGTGCGGTGGTCAGCGCGGCGACCTGGGCAGTGCTCAGGGCGGCGATCTGGGCATCGGTCAGGGCAGCCAGATCGGCGGTCTCCAGCGCACGGATCTGCGCGGTGCTGAGCGCAGCCAGATCGGCAACTTCCAGCGCGGCCACCTGAGCGGTGGTCAGAGCCTGGATTTGGGCCGTGGTCAGGGCGGAGACCTGCAGACCGGTGAAGGCGGCCACCTGATCGGGAGTCAGCGCGGCAACATCGGCGGTCTCCAGGGCCCGCAGCTGCAGGGTGGTCAGCGCCGGAATCTGCTCCAGCGTCAACGCCTGCATCTGCAGCGTGGTCAGCGCAACGATCTGGGCCGTGGTCAGATTGACCAGATCGGCGGTCTGCAGGGCCGCGATCTGGGCAGTCGGCAGGCTGGCGATCTGGGCGGTGGTCAGCGCAGTCGGCTGCGAGCCACTCAGGGCGAGCACCTGTTCCTGGCTCAGGGCGGCCAGATCCGCGGTCTCCAGCGCCGCGATCTGGGCGCTGGTCAGCTGGGTGATCTGGGTGGTGGTCAGGGCCTGGATCTGCGCGGTGGTCAGCGCAACGATTTGGGCCGTGGTCAGCGCCCGCAGGTCACTGCTTTCCAGAGCGGCGATCTGGGTCTGGGTCAGGCTAGCGACCTGAACACTGCTCAGCGCAACCACTTGCTCATTAGTCAGCGCCTGGATCTGGGCAGTAGTCAGAGCGGTCAGGTCGACGGTTTCCAGTGCGCGAATCTGCGCAGTCGTCAGTGCCTGAACCTGGCTGCCGGTCAATGCGGCCACTTGCTGGCTGGTCAGCGCAGCGATCTGTACGGTAGTCAGTGTCACCAGTTGAGCGGTGCTGAGTGCAGCGATCTGCTCGGTAGTGAGTGCGGCCAGATCCTCAGTCTGCAGGGCCTGCAGCTGGATGCTGCCCAAGCCCGCCAGATCCGCCACCTCGATAGCGGCCACCTGGGCGGTGGTCAGCGCCACCACCTGAGCCGTGCCAAGCGCAGAGATCTGATCCTGGGTCAGTGCAGCCACCTGATCGGTGGTCAGCGCAGCCAGGTCCTCGGTGGCGAACGCACGAACCTGCGCAGTGGTCAGCGCCTGCAGCTGGTCGGCATTCAATGCCCGTACCTGCGCAGTGGTCAGGGCCACTATCTGGGCGGTGCCGAGCGCCTCGACCTGGGTGGTCGACAGGGCGGCAATACGGTCAGTAGCGAGAACGGCAAGATCGGCGGTCTCCAAGGCGCGGACTTGAGCGGTGCTCAAGACGGCAATCTGGTCGACCGTCAGCGCCGCGGCCTGGGCGGTGGTGAGGGCCACCAGCTGGGCAGCACTCAGACCGGCGATGTCGCCGTCCTCCAGCGCGACTACCTGCGCCGTAGTCAAGGCCGCAATCTGGGCAGTCTTCATGGCGGCGATCTGGGCCGTTGTCAGAGCCTGCAACTGGTCGGTGCTAAGAGCGACCAAGTCCTGAGTCTCGATGGCGGCGACCTGCACGCCACTCAGCGCGTCGAGCTGCTCAGCCGACAGCGCACGCACCTGGGCGCTGGTCAGCGCGGCAATCTGCGCGGTGGTCAGCGCAGCGACCTGCGCGGTGTCGAGGCCGGCGATCTGAGCCGTACGCAGCGCAGCCACATCCTCGGTTTCCATCGCACGAATCTGCGAGGTGCTCAGCGCCGCAAGCTGGCCGAGCGTCAGCGCAGAAACCTGTGCGGTGGTCAGCGCGACGATCCGGGTATTGCTCAGGGCAGCCACGTCCGTCGCATCGAGTGCCACGATCTGAGCAGTGCTCAAGGCAGCCACCTGGACCGCGCTCAAGGCGGCAACCTGATCAGCAGAAAGGGCCGCGACCTGGGCAGTACTCAGGCCGGCCAACCCGGCTGTGCTCAACGATCCCATCTGGGCAACGGTCAACGCCCCTACCTGCTCGATGCTCAGGGCAGCCAGCTGTGCCGAAGACAGCGCGGAGACGCTGATGGTGGTGAGCCTGGACAGGTCTGCAGTTTCCATCGCTGCCAGCTGCACGGTGCTCAGGGAAGCCACCTGCGCCGAAGTGAGGCCTCTCACCTGCCCCTGGGTCAGCGCCACGATCTGCTCGGTGCTCAGGGCAGCCAGATCGGACGCATCAAGAGCGGCAATCTGATCAGAGGTAAGTGCCGCGATCTGCGCGGTGTTCAATGCCGCCATCTGCACCGAGCTGAAGCCGGCGAGGGTCGACGGTGCAACGGCGGCCAGATCGGCCGGATCGAATGCCGCAATCTGTGCAGTGCTGAGGGCCGCCATCTGAGCACTGGTCAACGCCGGTACCTGATTCTCGGTCAGCGCGGCAATCTGTGCGGTGGTCAGAGCCTGAGTCTGGGCGACGGTCAGACCGGCAATGGCTGCGCTGGTCAGCGCCGCCAGGTCCTGCACTTCCAGTGCGCGAATCTGGTCGGTGGTCAGCGCCGCCAGTTGGGCAGAACGCAGGGCGACGACCTGATCTTCAGTCAGCGCGGCAATCTGCGCCGTGCTCATGGCGCGAATATCGGCAGTCTCCAGGGCACCCAGCTGGTCGGATACCAGGGTGGCCACCTGCTCGGTGGTGAGTGCGGCAACCTGCGCGGTATTCAATGCAACGATCTGTGCAGTGCCGAGCAGAGCGAGATCCTCAGCATCCAGCGCAACCACCTGAGCAGTACTCAGGCTGGCCACCTGGGCAGAGCTGAGCGAGGCCACCTGGGCTCCGGTCAGAGCCTGCACCTGCTCGTTAGTCAGGGCTTGAACCTGGGCACTGGTCAGGTTGCGAATGACTGCAGTGGACAGCTGTTGCAGATCAGACGTCTCGATGGCCGCGATCTGCGCGCTGTTGAGCGCGGCGAGCTGACCGGAGCTCAGAGCCGCCATCTGCTCGTTGGTCAGCGCCACAATCTGCGCGGTACCCAGCGCAGCAATATCCTGGCTATCCAGCGCAGCGATCTGGGCACTGGTTAGTGCCGGCAGCTGGTCGCTGGTCAGTGCAGCAACCTGATCGCTGGTCAGCGCCTTGATGCTGGCCGTGGAGAGAAGGATAAGGTCATCGACTTCCAGCGCCGCGATCTGGGCACTGGTCAGTGCTGCAATCTGGGCGGTGGTCAGTGCCACTACCTGCGCGGTGGTCAGTGCCTGGATCTGCTCGGCACTCAGGGCCCGCAGGTCAACGCTCTCCAGGGCTCTGATCTGCGCGGTGGTCAGCACCTCGACCTGCTCGGTACCTAGGGCAGCAACCTGTGCCGTGCCCAAGGCAACAACCTGCGCCGTACTCAGGGCCCGTAGTTGGGCACTGCTCAATGCCAGCAGTTGCTCCTGGCTCAGAACAGAAATGTCCACGGTATCCAGGGCTGAGACCTGAGCGGTACCCAGCGCGGCAACCTGGTCGCTGGTAAGGGCTGCCACCTGGACGGAGCTCAGGGCCTTGATCGCGTCGGTGGTCAGTTGCTGCAGATCCGCCGTTTCAATGGCAGCAACCTGCTCGGCATTGAGCAAGCCAATCTGTTGCGAACTGAGCGCCTTGAGCTGAGCACTGGTCAGCGCGGCGATCTGCTCCGAGGTCAGTCCCTGGATCTGCGAACTGAGCAGAGCCGCGATACTGGCAGTGGCCAGCACTGCCAGGTCAGCCGTCTCCAGAGCCGCCAGTTGGGCAACCGTCAGTGCACGAATCTGCGTGCTGGACAGGGCTGCGGCCTGCTCCGTGGTAAGCGCAGCCAGCTGCTCCTCGCCGAGGGCGCGCAACTGCGCGGTCGACAGCACCCTGAGGGCTGCCAGCCCCAGACCAGCAATATCTTCTGCCTCCAGCGCAGCCATTTGAGCGGTAGTCAGACTGACGATCTGCGCGCTGGTCAGCGCCGCGACCTGGGCACTGCTCAAGGCAGCAATCTGGTCTTCGCTGAGGGCGGCAAGATCGGCCGACTCGAGGGCGGCCACCTGGGCGGTGCCGAGCGCCGCCACCTGGGTGGTGGTCAGCTCTGCGACCTGACTGGAGGTCAGTGCCTTGATCTGCAAGGCGGAAAGCTTGGTCAGATCCACGGTCTGCAGCGAAGCGATCTGCTCCGGCGTCATGCTGGCGATCTGCGTCGTGGTCAGCGCCATCACCTGCGCAGTGGTCAGCGCGGCAATCTGGGCGCTATCGAGCACGACAAGATCGCTAGTCTGCAGGGCGGCAATCTGGGCAGTGGTCAGAGCAGCGACCTGGGCAGCGCTCAGCGCCGCGACTTGGGTGTTGGTCAGGCTGACGATGGCCGCCGTGCTGAGAGCCGCCAGATCCTGAGTCTCAATCGCTGCGACCTGGCTGGTAAGCAGCTTGGATATCTGGTCGGTGGTCAGGGCTGCCACCTGGCTGGAACTGAGGCTGGCGATCTGCGCAGAGTTGAGCTGACGCAGATCGGCGGTTTCGATGGCACGTACTTGCGCGGTAGTCAGCGCAGCCAGTTGAGCGGTCTTCAGCGTAGCGAAATGGGCACTGGTCAGCGCGGCGACGTCGGCGGTCTGCAGGGCGCGAATCTGCGCCGTATCCAACGCGGCCACCTGTGCGGTGGTCATGGCCTTGAAGTCTTCGCTTTCCAGGGCGGTGATCTGTGCCGTACTGAGCGCTGCAACCTGGGCACTGGTAAGGGCGGCGACCTGCTTGCTGGTCAGGGCAGTGACCTGTGCAGAGCTCAGGGCTGCGATCTGCGAGGTGCTGAAGGCGGCGACCTGGGCAGTGGTGAGCGCCACCACATCGGCGGTCTCCAGGGCGACGATCTGGGCAGAGCCCAGCGCAGCGAACTGGGCGGAACTCAGTGCCTGCATCTGGGCGGTGCTCAGTGCCTTCACCTGAGCAGCAGTCAGAGCCTGCATCTGGGTGGTGGTAAGCGCCGCGACCTGGGCCGGGCTGAGCGCGGCGACCTGAGTGGCAGATAGCTTACTGATTGCCGTGGCATTAAGGGCAGCGAGGTCCGCAGCCTCGAGTGCACGGATCTGGACGGTGGTCAGAGCCACCACCTGCGAGCTGTCCAGCGCAGCCGCCTGAGAGGTAGTCAGCGCCACAACCTGGGCGGTGGTCAACGCCGGCACGTCCGCGACCTCGATTGCACGAATCTGCGCAGTGGTCAGCGCCGCCAGCTGGGCATTGGTCAGCTTGGATACCTGGGCGGTGCTCAGTGCCTTGACCGCCTCGTTGGAAAGAGCACGGATATCGACGGTCTCGATAGCGCGAATCTGGGCGGTGGACATTGCGGCGACCTGGGTAGTCGACAATGCCGCAACGTGCGCGGTGTTCCAGGCAGCGATCTGGGCGGTGGTCAGCGCCTGAATGTTGGCAGTGGTCAGCGCGCCGATCTGGCGGGCAACCAGCTGCGACGCGCTCAAGGGCGAAGTCAGGGCACTGATCTGCGCAGTGGTCATGGCGACCAGCTGAGGAATGGTCAGCGACGCGACCTGGGGCGCCGTCAGCGCGCCCATCTGCGCCGCGGTCATGACCTTGATATCACCTGTTTCGATGGCCTTGATTTGCGCCACGGTCAGGTTATCCACCTGCGAAACCGCGATGCTGGCGATCTGCGAGCTGCTCATGCCGGCGATGACCGAGGTGGACAATGCCGCCAGGTCGGCCGTTTCCAGCACGCCGATCTGGGAGGTCTTCAGGCCCGCGATCTGGGTCGAGGTCAATGCCGCGGCCTGAGCGGTGGTCAGCGCAGTCAGCTGGCTGTTCGTCAGGCCTGCCATCTGGGAACTGGTCAGGCCCTTGAGGGCCGCCGTCGACAGCGCTGCGAAATCGGCCGCCTCCAAAGCGCTCAGCTTGCTGGTCGGCAGAGCCGCGATCTGGGCGGAGGTCAGCGCTGCTGCCTGGGCGGGGCTAAGCGCCACGAGCTGCGCAGGGGTCATTGCAGCGACATCCGCCGGCTCCAAGGCAGCGACCTGGGCAGTGGTCAGAGCAGCCAGCTGTGCGGTGGTCAGCGCGGCTACCTGTGAGGTGCCAAGCGCCTTCAGGGCAGCGATGGAAACACTGGGAATATCGGCCGGGGCAATCGCCTGGATCTGCGTCGTGCTCAATGCCGCGATCTGCACCGCAGTGATTGCACCTACCTGCGCAGCGCTAAGCAGGTCGATATCGGCGGCGCTCAGCGCCTTGAAGTCCCCTGCCTCCATGCTGGCGATCTGAGCGGTGGTCAATGCCTGCAACTGTGCATTGGTCAGGGCAACGACCTGAGCACTGGTCAGGCCAACGATGGCAGCCGCCGAAAGTTTGGCGATATCGGCCACTTCCAGAGCGGCGATCTGCGCGGTGGTCATGGCACCGACCTGCGGACCTGTCAGTGCCGCAGCCTGAGCGGTGGTCAGCGCGGCCAACTGGGCGTTGGTCAGTGCGCGGATCTGGGTGGTTGTCAGCCCGGCGATGGTGGCCGAGGCGAGTGCAGGCAGATCGGCAGCATCGATGGCCTGAATCTGCGCGGTGGACAACACGGCAATCTGTCCGGCGGTAAGCGCACCGATCTGCGCCGATGTCAGCGCTGCGATGCTGGCAGAGCTGAGGGCCGCCACATCAACGGCGTCCATGGCACGAATCTGCGCCGATGTCAGCGCAGCCACCTGTGCGTTGGTCAGAGCCTGGACTTGAGCGGTACTCAGGCCCTTGATGGCGGTGGTGTTGATAGCCGCGAAGTCGGCGACTTCGATGGCCGCCACACTAGCAGTAGCCAGCGACGCCAGTTGAGTTGCATTCATCGCCTGAGCTTGCGCAGTGGTCATGGCCACCAGCTGGGCAGCGCTCAGCTTGGAGAACTGGGCACTGCTCAGGGCGGCGAAAGCAGCCGTGCTCAGGGAGGCAATATCGGCAACCTCCAGGGCCTGGATCTGGGCAGTGGACAGCGCCAGCACCTGGGCGGAAGTCAAGGCAGCGACCTGGCTGCCGCTCAGCGCAGCGACATGCGCATTGGTCAGGGCTCGGACATCAGCAGTTTCGAGACGCTGTATCTGCGCGGTATTCAGTGCCTGCACCTGGCCCACGCTCAGCGCAGCAATTTGTGCAGTGGTGAAACCAATGATGGCAGCAGTCGACAGGGCAGAGACGTCAGCAACCTCCATCGCCTGGATCTGCGAAACACTGAGACTGCCCAGCTGAGCCGCGGACAGCTTGCCGATCTGTAGCGTGGTCAGCGCCTGGATTTGCGCCGTGCTCAAGGCAGCCATATGGGCGGTATTCAGCGCCGCCACGGCAGCCGTGCCCAGAGAGGAGATATCGGTGCCTAGGGCAGCCACCTTGGCAGGGCTCAGCGCCACTACCTGGGTAGCGCTCAGCGACGCGACCTGCCCGGCGCTCAAGGCGGACAGCTGGGCGGTACCGAGTGCGGAGAAATCGGCTGCCTCCATTTTCTGCAGTTGTGCGGTGGTCAGCGCGGCTGCCTGGGTGGCGGTCAGTGCGGCGGCCTGGGCAGTCGTCAGTCCTACTATCTGCGCGGTGGTCAACACGGCAGTCTGGCCGGCATCCAGGGCAGAAACCTGGACGGTGGTGAGCGCAGCGAAATCGGCTACTTGCATGGCCTGCAGCTGGGCACTGTCGAGCGCCTGGATGCTCTCAGTGGAGAGCACCTGAATCTGGGCGGTGGTGAAGGCGACCATCTGCGCCGTGCTCATGCCCGCGATATCTTCGGTGGTCAGCGCGGCGATGGTTGCGGTCGGCAGTGCGGCAACCTGGGCGGTAGTGAGGCCAGTGAAGATGCTGCTCATTTGTTTTTGTACCTGCACAGAGTGGAGAGCCGCCTCAGCCCTGCCACCCAGGCATGCCGTCGCGGAAATAGAGAAACCCGTTTGTATAGTGGCGGCAGAATCCCCTAAACCTTGAGACCAGGGGAAAGAACCTTTCGGAATTGAATTGCTTCAGATGCCGAATTTTTGACAACGTTTTTCCGCCGCCACGCCTAGCATGCTGGCAGAAAGCCATTTTGACTATAGCCGTTTAGCCGAAGAAGCGCTCAACAGAAGAGATAGAAGCGTTGGCCAGTAAAAGACCGAAACGTTCTAGGTGAAATTACCCAGCATCCATCAGTAGCCGTCTCGTGGGGCGCATTGCACGCCCCAGTCACATCTATACGGGTCAGCGCACCACGATGCCGCGGCTGGCCAGGTAGGCCTTGGCTTCCGGCACGCTGTATTCGCCGAAGTGGAAGATGCTGGCGGCCAGCACCGCATCCGCCTTGCCTTCGAGGATGCCCGCGGCCAGGTGTTCCAGGTTGCCGACGCCGCCGGAGGCGATCACCGGGATGCCCACCATCTCGCTGATGGCGCGGGTCACACCCAGGTCGTAGCCGCTCTTCACGCCGTCCTGGTCCATGCTGGTCAGCAAGATCTCGCCGGCGCCGAGGTCTTCCATCTTCTTCGCCCAGAGCACGGCGTCCAGGCCGGTCGGCTTACGCCCGCCATGGGTGAAGATTTCCCAGCGGCCCGGCTCGCCCGGCGCAGAGACGCGCTTGGCGTCGATGGCGACGACGATGCACTGGGAGCCGAAACGATCGGCGGCCTCGCCGACGAATTCCGGATTGAACACCGCAGCGGTGTTGATCGAGACCTTGTCCGCGCCGGCATTGAGCAGGTTGCGGATGTCCTGCACGGTACGCACGCCACCACCAACTGTGAGCGGGATGAATACCTGGCTGGCCATGCGCTCCACCGTATGCAGCGTGGTGTCGCGGCCGTCGACGCTGGCGGTGATGTCGAGGAAGGTGATCTCGTCGGCGCCCTGCTCATTGTAGCGGCGGGCGATTTCCACCGGGTCGCCGGCGTCGCGGATGTTCTCGAACTGGACACCCTTGACCACGCGGCCGTTGTCCACGTCGAGGCAGGGGATGATGCGCTTTGCCAGTGCCATGCTATAGCTCCGTCGACTTACTCGACCTTGTTCTTCAGGTCGCAGATGGCCTGGGCCTCGGCCACGTCCAGGGTGCCTTCGTAGATCGCGCGACCGGTGATGGCGCCGATGATGCCGCGATTGTTGGTGTCCAGCAGGGCCTGGATGTCGCCGATGTTGTGGATGCCGCCGGAGGCGATCACCGGGATGCGGCTGGCGTTGGCCAGAGCCACGGTCGCCGGGATGTTGCAGCCCTGCATCATGCCGTCTTTGGCGATGTCGGTATAAACGATGGCGGACACGCCGTCGGCCTCGAAGCGCTTGGCCAGGTCGGTGGCCTGCACGGTCGATACCTCGGCCCAGCCGTCGGTGGCGACGAAGCCGTCCTTGGCGTCCAGGCCGACGATGACCTTGCCCGGGAAAGCCTTGCAGGCATCGGTGACGAACTGCGGATCTTTCACCGCCTTGGTGCCGATGATCACGTAGCTGACGCCGGCCTTGACGTAGTGCTCGATGGTTTCCAGGGTGCGGATGCCGCCGCCGATCTGGATCGGCAGGTTCGGGTAGCGCTTGGCGATGGCGGTGACCACTTCACCGTTGACCGGCTGGCCTTCGAAGGCGCCATTCAGGTCGACCAGGTGCAGACGGCGGCAGCCGCCCTCGACCCACTTGGCGGCCATGCTCACCGGATCGTCGGAGAACACCGTGGAGTCTTCCATGCGGCCCTGGCGCAGACGTACGCAGGCGCCGTCCTTGAGATCGATAGCGGGGATAATCAGCATCGGTTGAACCTGCTCAAGTCGTGAATTCGGTGAAGGGTCAGCTCTTCTCGAGCGCCCACAGGTCACTCTCCAGGCTGGCGAAGCGGTCGGACAGCACCGCCTGCACATCGGAGATCGCCTTGTTGTAGTAGTGCGGGGCAATGTCGCGGCTGATCAGGTCGAGCACTTCCTGCACCTCGAACGAGCCCAGCTCGAGCTCGAAGCGGTCTTCCAGAAAACGCCCCAACACCTGCAATGCCGCCTGCTGCTGAGCACCTTCGAGCTCCAGCTGCGCAGTCTTCTTGCCCCGGCTCATTTACCTGCGGCCATCCCAGGTGACGAAGTTCTGCAGCAGCTGCAGGCCATGGGTATGGCTCTTCTCCGGGTGGAACTGCACGGCGAAACGCGAGCCGTCGGCCAGCGCCGCAGCGAAATCCTTGCCGTAATGGCCGCCACCGACCACTTGCGCCGGGTTGCCGGCCTCGATGTAGTAGCTGTGCACGAAGTAGAAGCGGCCGTGGTTCGGAATCTCGTGCCACAGCGGGTGGTCGACCACCTGGGCCACTTCGTTCCAGCCCATGTGCGGCACTTTCAGGTGCTCGCCGCCTTCATGCAGGTCCTTGCCGAAGAAGCGCACCTGGCCGGGGAACAGGCCGATGCAATTGACACCACCGTTCTCCTCGCTGCGCTCCAGCAGGGCCTGCATGCCGACGCAGATACCGAGGAACGGGCGATCCTGGCTGACTTCGCGCACCAGGCTGTCGAAGCCCAGGCGCTTGATCTCGGCCATGCAGTCGCGGATCGCGCCGACGCCGGGAAACACCACGCGGTCGGCCTCGCGGATCACAGCGGCGTCGCTGGTGACGATCACTCGCCCGCCGCCAACGTGCTCCAAAGCCTTGGCCACCGAGTGCAGGTTGCCCATGCCGTAGTCGATGACGGCAACCGTCTGCATCAGAGCACGCCCTTGGTCGACGGCATCTGCCCGGCCATGCGCGGGTCCAGCTCGACGGCCATGCGCAGGGCGCGACCGAAGGCCTTGAACACCGTCTCTATCTGGTGGTGGGTATTGGTGCCACGCAGGTTATCGATGTGCAGGCTGACCAAGGCATGATTGACGAAGCCCTGGAAGAACTCCTGGAACAGGTCCACGTCGAAGCCACCGACCACCGCGCGGGTGAAGGGCAAGTGCATCTGCAGGCCCGGGCGACCGGAGAAGTCGATCACCACGCGCGACAGCGCTTCGTCCAGCGGCACGTAGGAATGGCCGTAGCGGGTCATGCCCTTCTTGTCGCCCACGGCCTTGGTGAAGGCCTGGCCGAGGGTGATGCCGACGTCTTCCACGGTGTGGTGGTCGTCGATGTGCAGGTCGCCCTTGCACTGGATGTCCAGATCAATCAGCCCGTGACGGGCGATCTGATCGAGCATGTGCTCGAGGAATGGCACGCCAATATCGAACTTGGCCTTGCCAGTACCATCCAGGTTGATCGAGACCTTGATCTGGGTCTCCAGGGTGTTGCGCTCGACGGATGCCGTACGTTCGGCCATCACCAGCTCCCGAAAGTGCCTGTGGAAAAGGCGGCCATTATAGGCGGGCCGTGGCTTGGACGGCTACCGGCGGTGGTCGGGGTCGTGGCTATCGGCGCGATTGAGCTGGCTTTACACTGCGCAGCCTGCTCTTGCGAGGAAGTTCGTCATGCCCGTTCTGGTCGAAATCGTCAGCCGCCCGTCCGCCCAGGACCACACCGACCTGGGCAAGGTCTACGCCGACGCGCCGGACTGGCTGCTGGAGCCCTACACCAGCGTCGACGCCCTGCTCGCCGACGGCATCGGCAGCGGCAAGCTGATCGCCGGGCGCTTCAACGATCGCCTGCTGGGCGCCGCCCTGCTGCAGCGCGGCGAGACGCACTGGCGCCTGTCGCACCTGTGCGTGCGCAAGCTCACCCGCAAGCGCGGCGTGGCCCGGCGCATCCTCGACGAAGCCAGGCGCCTGGCAACCGAGGCCGGCAAGCCGCTGCACCTGGCCGCTCCCAAGGATCACCTGGAGAGCCAGGCCCTGGCCGCGCGCACCGGCCTGCCGCTGGACAATCTGTAAGACCTAGGACGCCTGCGCCACCTGCGGCCGCGCCGCCAGCCACACCAGCCATAGCAGGCTGGCCAGGCAGATACCGGCCAGGCCCAGCCCCAGTGCCAGCTGCTGCTGCGCCAGCCACAGCACCCAGGCCAGCGCCGCGCCCGCCATCAGCACCTGACGCCCCGCCTCCACCTTCCACAAGGCGCGCCTGCCCTCGAACAGCAGGCCCAGGCCAACGCACCCTGCCAGCACCAGCGGCACCAGCAGCAGCGCGTGCCACAGCTCGGCGCGCTTGACCGCCGCCAGATAGCTCAGGGCCATGGCGTTGATCACCACGAACTGGATAAAGGCGTACCACTTCAGGCTCGCCGGATAGACGCAGTCGAACTTGTCCGCGCCCATCTTCGGCCAAGGACGCTCGGCCACGTCCGCCGGGCGCCAGCCGGTGGGCATCCACCACAGGCGCAGCTTGTCCCACCAGGAGCGTGTCGCCATGGCGTCGGCCCACAGCAGGCGCCACCAGGAGAACTGCAGGCGGATCGGGTCGAAGGTGCGCACCGGGGTGGTCACGCCGTAGCGCACCGGCTCGTCCTCGTCGGCATAGGTGCCGAACAGGCGGTCCCAGATCAGGAAGACGCCGCCGTGGTTCTTGTCGATGTAGCGGTCGTTCTGCCCGTGATGCACGCGGTGGTTGGTCGGCGTGACCATAAACCACTCCAGCACGCCCAACCGGCCGATATGCTGTGAATGAATCCAGAACTGGTACACCAGCTGCGCGCCGAGCAACACCAGGAACAGCGGCAACGGCAGACCGAGTAGCGCCAGCGGCAGGTAGAAAGGCCAGTCGAAGGCGGTCTGGAAGGCACCCTTGCGCAGCGCGGTGGACAGATTGAAGTCCTCGCTGGAATGGTGCGGCTGGTGTGCGCCCCACAGCAGGTTGTAGCGGTGCAGGCTGCGGTGCGCCCAGTAGAAGCAGAAATCCACGGCGATGAAGCCGAGCAGCCAGGTCCAGGGCGAGGCCGGATCTAGCGTCCACAGCCGCACATGCTCGTACAGCCAGGCATAGGGAATCACCAGCAGCAGGCGCAGCGGCCCCTCCAGCAGCACGCGCAGCACCGCGGTGTTGATGCTGGTGGTAGCGTCTGCCAGGCGATAGGTGTGGCGGCCGCTCCAGCGCTCATAGGCGAGCTCCAGCAGCATCAGCAGGATATACAACGGCACGGCCATCACCACGATATTCATCACCACCTCACAGGCGAATCCTTGTTGTTATGCTGGCAGCCTAACCCCGGAACGCCGGCGGCGGATGGGCCGTCGCTGCCAAAACGGCTTTCCCCGCGCGCCATCGCAGGCACGCGCCGCAGGGGAACCGCTCGTCGACTGGGTCATCCAACCCCCTGCCACGCATGGCGCTCGCCGCGCCACACGGCGGCGGTATACTCCCGCCCCTATATAAAAGAACCCCACACAAGGACTGGTCCATGAAAGCCATTGGCAAAATCCTGGGTCTGGTATTTCTCGGGCTGCTGCTGATCATCGTCGGCCTCGGCTTCGCCCTGACCCACCTGTTCGACCCCAACGACTACAAGGACGAGATCCAGCAACTGGCCCGCGACAAGGCCAACCTCGAGCTGAAGCTCAATGGCGACATCGGCTGGAGCCTGTTCCCCTGGCTCGGCCTGGAGCTGACCGACGCCACCCTGGCCAGCGCCGACACCCCGGACAAGCCCTTCGCCGACCTGCGCCTGCTCGGCCTGTCCGTGCGCGTGCTGCCGCTGCTGTACCAGGAAGTGCAGATGAGCGACATCCGCGTCGATGGCCTCAACCTGACCTTGCAGCGCGACGAAAAAGGCCGCGGCAACTGGGAAGGCGTCGGCCAGCCGGCCAAGCCCGCGCCCAGCGAACCAGCGCCAAGCGCAGCGAACGAGCCTAGCGACACCACCGCGCAGACCAGCGACGAGAGCGGCAAGCCGGTCAAGCTGGACATCGACAGCCTGACCATCAGCACGTCGCGCATCGACTACCACGACGCCAAGAGCGGCAAGCAGTTCAGCGCCGAGGGCATCGAGCTGTCCACCGGCGCCATCCGCGAGGGCGCCGACATCCCGATCAAGCTGCTGGCCTTCCTCGGCACCAACCAGCCGGTAATGCGTGCCAAGACCGAGCTGCAGGGCCTGCTGCGCTTCGACCGCGGCCTCAAGCGCTACCAGCTGCAGGACCTCAAGCTGGCCGGTGAAGCCTCCGGCGAGCCACTCAACGGCAAGACTCTGACCTTCTCCAGCCAGGGCCAGCTGCTGCTCGACCAGTCCGCCCAGGTGGCCGAATGGACCGGCATCAAGCTCTCCGCCAACCAGCTGCGCGCCCTCGGCGAGCTGAAACTGCGCGACCTGGACAAGACCGCCCAGCTGGAAGGCAATCTGTCGCTGGCGCAGTTCAACCTGCGCGAATTCCTCGACGGCATCGGCATCGCCCTGCCCGCCATGCGCGACGGCAGCACCCTGAAGAGCCTCGAGATGTCTGCCCGCCTGGCCGGCACGCCGAGCAGCGTCAACTTCAACGACCTCAGCCTGAAGCTCGACGACAGCGCCTTCACCGGCACCCTGGCGGTCAGCGACTTTGCCAAACAGGCCCTGCGCGTGCAGCTCAAGGGCGACAAGCTCGACCTCGACCGCTACCTGCCGCCCGAGAACAAGGACGCCGACTCCGGCGCGGCACGCAAGGGTGAAGTCAAGGAGGCCGTGGCCGCCGCCGGCAAGAGCGGCACCTCGCAACTGCCCAGCGCGCCGACCCAGCAGGCCTGGAGCAGCACGCCGCTGCTGCCGCTGGAGACCGTGCGCAAGCTCGACATCGAGGCCGCCATCAGCCTCGGCCAGCTGACTTTGAGCAAGCTGCCAGTCGAGGACGCGCGCATCAACCTGACCGCCAAGGGCGGTGTGATCGACCTCAAGGAGCTGCGCGGCGATCTGTACGGCGGCGAATTCGCCGTGCGCTCGCAGCTCGACGCCCGCCAGGCCATCCCGCTGCTGACCGCCAACAAGCAGCTCAAGCGCATCCCCGTCGAGAAGCTGATTGAGGCTCGCGGCGAGAAAGCGCCGGTCCGCGGCCAACTCGACCTGAGCGCCGACGTGCGCACCCAGGGCAACAGCGAGAAGGCTTGGATCGACGCCCTCAACGGCACCGCCCGTTTCAGCCTGAGCGACGGCGTGCTGGTCGACGCAAACCTCGAACAGCAGCTGTGCCAGGGCATCGCCACCCTCAACCGCAAATCCTTGTCCGGCGAGCCGCGCGGCAAGGACACCCCGTTCGAGGAGCTGCACGGCAACCTGAAATTTACCAACGGCGTAGCCAGCAACCCGGACCTCAAGGCACGCATTCCCGGCCTGACGGTGAACGGCGACGGCGATCTCGACCTGCGCGTGCTGGGCATGGACTACCGCGTCGGCATTGTCATCGAGGGCGACAAGGGCGCCATGCCGGACCCGGCCTGCCAGGTCAACGAACGCTATGTCGGCCTGGAATGGCCACTGCGCTGCCGCGGCCCGCTGGAACTGGGCGCCAAGGCCTGCCGCCTGGACAAGGACGGCCTCGGCAAGATCGCCGCCAAGCTGGCCGGCGACAAGCTCAACCAGAAGCTGGAAGAAAAGCTCGGCGACAAGGTCAGCCCGGAACTCAAGGACGCACTGAAGGGCCTGTTCAACCGATGAGCCCCGAGCAGTTCAATGGCGCCGTGCTGGCCTGGTATGACGTGCACGGCCGCAAGGACCTACCCTGGCAACAGGGCATCACCCCCTACCGGGTGTGGGTCTCCGAGATCATGCTGCAGCAGACCCAAGTCAGCACCGTGCTCGGCTACTTCGACCGCTTCATGGACGCTCTGCCCACGGTAGAAGCGCTAGCCGCGGCGCCGGAAGACGAGGTGCTGCACCTGTGGACCGGCCTCGGCTACTACACCCGCGCGCGCAACCTGCACAAGGCGGCGAAGACGGTGGTGGAGCAGCATGGTGGCGAGTTCCCGCGCTCGGTCGAGCAGCTCGCCGAACTGCCCGGCATCGGTCGCTCCACCGCCGGCGCCATCGCCAGCCTGAGCATGGGCCTGCGCGCGCCGATCCTCGACGGCAACGTCAAACGCGTACTGGCCCGCTACAAGGCCCAGCACGGCTACCCGGGCGAACCCAAAGTGGCCGACCAGCTGTGGCAACTAGCCGAACAGCTGACCCCGCATGAGAGGGTCAACAACTACACCCAGGCGATGATGGACCTGGGCGCCACCCTCTGCACTCGCAGCAAGCCGAGCTGCCTACTGTGCCCAGTGCGTGATGGCTGCCGCGCGCACCTGCTCGGCCGCGAGACCGACTTCCCCGAATCCAAGCCACGCAAGGCGCTGCCGCAGAAGCGCACGCTGATGCCGCTGCTGGCCAACCACGAAGGCGCCATCCTGCTCTACCGCCGCCCCTCCAGCGGCCTGTGGGGCGGTCTGTGGAGCCTGCCGGAGCTGGATGATCTGGCCGGCCTCGCGCCACTGGCCAGCCAGCACTCGCTACGCCTCGGCGAGCCGCGCGAACTGGCCGGGCTGACCCATACTTTCAGCCACTTCCAGCTGGCCATCGAGCCCTGGCTGGTGCCCGCCGAGCAGGCCAGCCCCGTCGTGGCCGAGGGCGACTGGCTCTGGTATAACCTCGCCAGCCCGCCGCGCCTGGGCCTGGCCGCCCCGGTGAAGAAGCTCCTCAAGCGAGCCGCGGAAGCACTGAATGCAGGAGAAATCTCATGAGCCGTACCATCCATTGCCGCAAGTTCAACGAAGACCTGCCCGGCCTCGATCGCCCGCCCTACCCCGGCGCCAAGGGTGAGGACATCTACAACAACGTGTCGAAGAAAGCCTGGGACGAGTGGCAGGCGCACCAGACCATGCTGATCAACGAGCGCCGGCTGAACATGATGAATGCCGAGGACCGCAAGTTCCTCCAGGCCGAGATGGACAAGTTCCTCTCCGGCGAGGACTACGCCAAGGCCGACGGCTACGTGCCACCGAGCGCCTGATGCGGATGCGGGCCGGAAACGGCCCGCGTCACCCCGAAAACTCGTAACCGCCCGTCTGTACTGAAATTTTTTTAATCCTCTGGCTTGACACTGTCCGGCCAAATCCGTTTAATTGCGCCCCGTTGCCCAGATAGCTCAGTTGGTAGAGCAGGGGATTGAAAATCCCCGTGTCGGCGGTTCGACTCCGTCTCTGGGCACCAAAATATAGAAACCCCTGATTCCGCAAGGTCTCAGGGGTTTTTGCTATCTACGGCGCAGGAACCGCGCCCATGCTTCGGCGAGTGGAGCCCAGATGGAATTCATCCAGCTTGTCATCGACTTCATCCTGCACATCGACCGCCACCTGGCGGAACTGACCGCCGCCTACGGGCCGTGGATCTACGGCATCCTGTTCCTGATCATCTTCTGCGAGACCGGCCTGGTGGTGACGCCCTTCCTGCCCGGCGACTCGCTGCTGTTCGTCGCCGGCGCCATTGCCACCCAGGACGCGATGAACGTGCACATCATGGTGCCGCTGCTGATCATCGCCGCCGTCCTCGGCGACGCGGTGAACTACAGCATCGGCCGCTTCTTCGGCGCCAAGCTGTTCGCCAACACGGACTCGAAGATCTTCCGCCGCCGCTACCTGGAAGTGACCGAGGCCTTCTACGACAAGCACGGCGGCAAGACGATCATCCTCGCCCGCTTCGTACCCATCGTGCGCACCTTCGCCCCCTTCGTCGCCGGCATGGGCCACATGCCCTACCGCCGCTTCGCCACCTACAACGTGATAGGTGCGGTCGTCTGGGTCACGCTGTTCAGCTATGCCGGCTACTTCTTCGGCAACCTGCCGGTGGTGCAGAGCAACCTGCACTACCTGATCGTGGCGATCATCTTCGTCTCGATCCTGCCAGGAGTAATAGAAATATTCCGCCAGAAAGCCAAATCCAGCATTAACAGCCCACGCCACTAACCATCAATCGATAGTCAGGAAGGAACCATGGCAATAATCAACGGAACAACTAGCAATGACATTCTTGCTGGCTCTTTACAATCCGATGAGTTTGTTGGCGGACAAGGCAGTGACACTATCACCGGAGGCCCTGGCACTGACATCGCCCACTATAGCGGAGTTTCCTCTGACTATAGTTTTACATGGGAAAATGGCTATCTAGTCAGCACCGATATCAATCTAGCCGATGGCGACGACGGCACAGACAAGCTCACGGGGATTGAGCAGTTAAAGTTCCTTGACACCACCCTCAACGTGAAAGCTGGCGGAGTCACTCTAGTAAACACGACCACCGCTGAAAATCAGCAGATGGCCAACATCATAACGCTCTCCGATGGAGGCCGCGTAATCGCTTGGAGCGGCCAAGGCCGGGACGATGCCAACGGTATATATATACAGCGTTATGACGCCGCCGACATTCCAATCGGAGGCGAGGTACTTGTAAACACCACCACTATCTTTACCCAGAAGTCTCCCGCCCTAGCGCCAATGCCAGGCGGCGGCTGGTTAGTTGCCTGGGTTGGCGACAGCACAGCCAATAGCAACGACATCTATCTGCAACGCTACAATGTCGATGGAAGCCCAAACGGCACCGAAACCCGGGTGAACTCCCACTTGCAAGGAAACCAAGAATTCCCACAGATAACTATCCTATCAGATGGGGGATGGGTAGTTTCTTGGCAAGGGTGGGACCAAAATTCCAACTGGAACACCTTCTTCCAGAGATATGATTCAAACGGAATCGCTCTCGGAAGCGAGTTTCAACTGAACAGCGCCACCACCGCTTACAACGCAACTAATACGGCTTTGCAAGATGGAGGCTGGCTGACAGCCTGGTACGAGAGGAACTCCATTCACACCCAGCGCTATGATGCAGATGGAAATAAGATAAATAGCGAGGCAATAGTAAGCGGAACAACCCCAACTCCCACCATCTATGAGCCCTCCGCGATTACGCTCCCCGATGGGGGCTGGCTAATTGCGTGGTGGACCGGGGTAGACCCAACAACAACCCAACCCAAGCTTTATACCCAACGATATAATGCAGACGGTAATTCGATAGGCAGCGCAACGCTTTGCGCGACAGGCTCGATGATGGAGGGCGCACCTACAAGCCTTGCCTCCCTTGCAGACGGAGGCTGGGTAATAGCCTGGGAGGATGCCTACCCCAATAGAATCGTTCTCCAACATTACAATGAAGATGGCGACCTATTAGGCAGCCCAATAGCTTTAAACCCCCAAAATATATTGGTTCACAGCCCTAGCGTATCTGCACTACCAGACGGAGGCTGGATTGTGACATGGCAATCTGGAGATCCCAGCACTGCACATCAAACCCTGTATTACGGTGAAATTTATAGCCAACGCTATGATGCGTCAGGGCAGCCTCAATTGGCAGAAATCCAAGGAGATCATGGAGCAAACAGCATCACGGGCAACGGAGATATAACGCTAGCAGGAGGCTTAGGAGATGACACCTATACGATAATTGACAATCGCACACAAATCCTGGAGCTATCCAATGAAGGGCTTGATACAGTTCTATCTTATGCTCGCGACCACACGCTATATTTGAATGTCGAGAATGGCCGAATTCTTGCCAGCGGTGCGGCCAACCTAGCAGGCAATGACCTTAATAATACTATTTACGCGAGCACCGACGACAATATATTGAATGGAGGCTCAGGCATAGACACAGTCTCTTATATAGGCTCCAATAGCGCTATATCTGCAGACCTTTACATCACCTCGACTCAATCGACTGGCGGCTCCGGCTTTGACACTCTTATCTCCATCGAGAATCTGATCGGCTCCAACTATAACGACAGACTCTACGGCGACTCAGCTGAAAATTGCTTGATTGGCCATATGGGCGACGATGTTTTAAATGGTCAAGCGGGCGCAGACAATATGATCGGCGGCGATGGATCTGACACCTACTACGTTGACCACATTAACGATGTAGCCGACGAAACCAATGCCGACCTCAGCATTGGCGGCATAGATATTGTCTACAGTTACGCCACCAACTATAGCCTCGGCGCCAACATCGAAAATGGACGCATCATAGCTACCGACGCGTCCAATCTCACCGGAAATAATCTCAATAACATTCTCTACGCAGGAATGAATAACAACATCCTGATTGGTGGCAGCGGCACAGATACGGTCTCCTACCAAGATGCTGATAGCGCAATCACTGCAAGCCTGGCTATCACCTCCACGCAAGCAACAGGCGGGTCCGGCTTGGACACCCTAAGCGACATCGAAAATCTGACCGGCTCCCACTACAACGACAAGCTGACCGGCAATTCCGCCAGTAACAAGCTCAGCGGCGGCCTCGGAAATGACACTCTTGATGGAGGAGTTGGCGCAGACAGCTTGATCGGCGGCGATGGCTCAGATACCTACTGCATAGACCACGCCAGCGATGAGACTATCGAGACAACTAGTGACGCCAGTATTGGCGGCACTGACATCGTGTACAGTTACCTGACCAATCACACCTTGGGCAACAATATAGAGAACGGGCGTATCGCGACAAATGATAGCGCCAACCTCACAGGCAACAGCCTCGGCAATATTCTCTACGCCGGCGCCGGCAACAATACTCTCAACGGTGGAAACGGTACCGATACCGCGACTTATGTTTACGCCACCAGCGCAGTAACTATCAGTCTGGCAATAGCCACGGCGCAGCTTACTGGCGGATCAGGGGCCGACACTCTAATAGCCATTGAAAATCTAAGTGGCTCTACCTATAACGACAACCTGACCGGCAACTCTACCAATAACAGGCTAATCGGCGATCGTGGCAATGACACCCTTAACGGGGGAGCCGGCGCGGACACTATGATAGGCGGCGATGGCTCAGACGCTTACTTTATCGACAATATCGGCGATGCAGTAAGTGAGATTAACGCAGACAAAACTGTCGGCGGGACCGATCTTATATTGAGCTACCTTAACAGCTATACTTTGGGAGCGAATATCGAAAACGGGCGAATTCTTGCATCAAGCTCAGCCAACATCACTGGTAACGACCTCGATAACGTGCTAACTTCCGGCATCGGGAGCAATATATTGAATGGCGGTAGCGGACAGGATACCGCCTCTTATATTTACTCCAGCAGCGCCATTACAATAAATCTTTCCAGCGCAACAGCTCAGGCCACTGGCGGCTCTGGCTCTGACACGCTGATATCTATCGAAAGCCTTATAGGCTCCAATTACAATGACATCTTGGTCGGCAATACCTCTAATAACATATTGAATGGAGGTTTAGGCAACGACACATTGAATGGAGGCACTGGCGCCGACTCCATGGTTGGTGGCGATGGTTCAGATACGTACTACGTAGAAAATGCCGGTGATGTCGTCAGCGAAACTAATGCGAATATCACCCAGGGAGGCACCGATACAGTTTTTAGTTATCTCGCCAACTGCACTCTAGGCACCAATATAGAGAACGGCCGGGTCCTATCGGTTGTTTCGTCCAATTTGATTGGCAATGGACTGAACAACACACTAAGTGCAGGCATCGGCAACAACATACTGAACGGCGGAAGCGGCACTGATACCGTCTCCTATAGCTATGCTAGTAGTGCCGTTACGGTGGACCTATCCAACACCAGCATCCAGACTACCGGGGGCTCGGGCTCAGACACCCTGATATCAATCGAAGACCTTGTTGGATCTGGCTACAACGATACTTTAACGGGGAGCGCGGGCAACAACGCGCTGTACGGCGGAGCTGGTAATGACCGTTTGACCGGCGGCGGGGGGAAAGACTTCCTAGTCGGTGGCGCTGGCAACGATACTTTCGCTTTCAGCACCTTGTCAGATAGCGGGATAACCAGCACAAGCTGGGACGTCATCCATGACTTCCTGAGCGGTACCGACAAGATTGACCTGTCCAAGCTGGATGCCAATACCGCCGCCAGCGGTGACAACGCCTTCACCCAAGTGATAGGCAGCACTGCCGCCTTCACGGCAGCAGGTCAGCTGAAGCTGAATGGCGGAGTGCTTTACGGCAACATCGACACAGACGCAGACGCCGAGTTCGCCATCCAGCTGGTCGGCGTCACCAGCGCCTCACTGGCCGATTTCATCGCCTGAGTCCAGCCGGGGAGGCCACCCTCCCCGTCTGGCAGCCGTATCTGGTTAGCCCCAGCCAGCGGTGCAATACTCTGGGGAGCGTCGAGTCGGCGCGCCGCCGAGGGTAATCAGTGATGACAGCCAGTTCTACGGTGGGGCATAGCCCACTCTTTGCAGGAACCGGCCTGCACACGCGGCTCACCCATGCCGGGGTAACCCTGCGCGAGGTGACGCAGGCTTCCGAGCTGCAGCCCGACAGCCTGGAAGTGCTGCTGCTGGATGCCAGTCTCCTGCGCGCCGACGATCTGAGCGCCTGGCAGGCCTGCGGCGCCAGCCTGGTGGCCTTCGATGCGCCGGCCGGGGTGCTGCCGCTGCCGTCCGCCGCCAGCGAGGACGAGCTGATCGCCCTGCTCGGCTTCGCCGCCGAGCAGTTCCGCCTCAAGCAGAAGACCGACCAGTTGGCCGCTGCTCTGCAGAACAAGGATGGCGACCTGCAGAAGCTGGTCGATGTCGGCCTCGCCCTGTCCGCCGAGAAGGACCTGGAGCGCCTGCTGAGCAAGATCCTCACCGAGGGCCGGCGTCTGTCCAACAGCGATGCCGCCTCGCTGTTCCTGGTGGACAAGAAGGGCGACCAGCCCCAGCTGCTGTTCAAGCTGACCCAGAACAGCTCGATGCCGACCCGCTTCCAGGAACAGCGCATGCCGCTGACCAAGGCCTCGATCGCCGGCTACGTGGCGCTGACCAGCACCGAGCTCAACATCGTCGACGCCTACGCCATTCCCAGCGACGCTCCCTACCGCTTCAACCGCTCGTTCGACATGCAGGTGGGCTACCGCACCATGTCGCTTCTGGCGATCCCCATGCTCAACCACCGCCACGAGGTGGTCGGGGTGCTGGAGTTCATCAACTGCCAGAACGTCCAGGGCGCGGTGATCGCCTTCGACGAGGTGATGGCCGCCTCGCTGCGCGCCCTGGCCAGCCAGGCCGCGGTGGCCATCGAGAACCGCCAGCTGCTGGACGACATCAGCCAGTTGTTCGACGGCTTCGTGCAGGCCTCGGTGTTCGCCATCGAGCAGCGCGACCCCACCTCCGCCGGTCACTCGTTCCGTGTCGCCGACCTGTGCATCGCCCTCGCCCGCCAGCTGCCCATGGCGCCGCAGGCCCACCTGCGCAACCAGGCACTGGGCGACGAAAGCCTGCGCGAGCTGCGTTACGCCGCACTGCTGCATGACTTCGGCAAGGTCGGCGTGCGTGAGCATGTGCTGACCAAGGCCAAGAAGCTGCCGGAGCCGGTGATCGACAACCTGCGTTACCGGGTGGCGCTGGCCAAGGAGAGCCTGCAGAACCAGACCCTACGCCGCATGCTGCAGGCCTATCGGCAGTACGGCGCGCTGGACGAGCAACTGCGCCTGCAGTGGGAGACCGAACTTGCTATCGAGTGTGAGCGCCTGGACCAGTACCTGCGCGACATCCTCAAGGCCAACGAGCCGAGCGTACTGACCGAGGGCGACTTCCATCACCTGCAGGAAATCCAGGGCCATGTGGTGAAGAACCACGACGACAGCCTGATCGGCCTGCTCTCGGAGAGCGAATTCTGCGCCCTGGCCATCCGTCGCGGCAGCCTGACTCAGGAGGAGCGCGCGGAGATCGAGCGCCACGTGGTGCACACCCGCGACTTCCTCAAGCTGATTCCCTGGACCCCTGCCCTGCAGGGCATCCCGGAAATCGCCGCGGCACACCACGAGAAGCTCGACGGCAGCGGCTATCCCAAGGGCCTGGCCGGCGAGCAGATTCCTTGCGGCTCGCGGATCATGACCATCTGCGACATCTACGACGCGCTGACCGCCTCGGACCGCCCCTACAAGCCGGCGGTACCGGTGGAGCACGCCCTCGACATCCTGCAATCGGAAGTGAAGAGCGGCCTGCTGGACGGCGACCTGGTCAAGGTGTTCATCGACTCGCGCTGCTACCTCAACCCGACGCAGACACCCGCCCTGGCGGCACCTGCTACGCCGCAGAGCAGTGCGCCGGTGTATGCCCATCACGTCTGCGACTACGAGCCCTGCGACAAGCACCCGCATTGAAAAAGGGCGGCTCATGGCCGCCCTTTTTCATCCTTACTTGGCCGACAGGGCCTTCTGGTAACGCGGCTCCAGGGTCTGCTGGCTGCCGCCGACGGCGGCCTTGTCCAGGTACAGGTAGGTAGGCTCCAGCTGCTTCAGGCGGTCGCCGATATTCGGGTGCACCTTGAGGAAGGTCACCAGGGTGGCGTCGTCCTGCTTCATGGTGCCCAGCCCCTGCAGCACGTTGGCCAGGCCGTAAGGGTCGTAGCCGGCGCGGGCGGCTATCACCGCGCCCATCTCGTCCGCCTCGTACTCGTCGCCGCGATCCAGGCCACGGGTATAGAGGTTAGTCACTAGCTGGTCGAACTTCTGAGTGGAGGCCGGATCGGTGCTGGTCGGGGCGCTGGAACTGGCCTGGCTGGCCTGCAGGGCGAAGCGCGAGACGTTGGCCAGCAGGCCGGCACCGGCCTTCTGCTTGATCGCCTCCAGATGGTGCTTCTGCACCACGTGCGCCACCTCGTGGGCCAGCACGCCAGCCAGTTCGGCTTCACTATTCATCTGCACCAGCATGCCGCTGGTGATGAACACGTAGCCGCCAGGCGCCGCATAAGCGCCGACCACGCTGCTGTCGAGCACGCCGAAGCGCCAGGGCAGGTCGGGACGCTCGCTGTTCAGGGCAACCCAGCGACCGACCTGGTTGACGTAGGCCTGCACGCCGGCGTTGTCCAGCAGCGGTGCCTGCTTGAGCAGCAGCTCGGCGGTGCTGGCACCGATCACCAGCTCTTCGTCCTGGGTCTTCTCGCCCATGTCGCTGAGGTTGCGCCCGGCGCTGGCCAGGGGCGACAGGTCGACACCTTGGATCTGTACACCCTCGAGGGCCTGCAGGTTCTCGCAGGCAGGCAGTGCAGCGCAGATGGCAGCGAGCAGGGCGGTACGGCAAACAATCTTGTGCATGACTCGGCTCCGGCTCACTGGGGATAGGCGATGGATTGGCTGCGCAGGCCGCCCTGCTGGGCGAAGGCGCGGGCGCTGCCCGGGGTCACCGCATAGCGGTCGAGCTGCTGCAGGGACAGACTGCCGGAGCCACCGCCAGTGCCGCCGACCTGGTCGTCGCTGATGCCACGCACGCCGGTGGCCACGCCACTGGCCGGTTCCACCGCGGTGCTGCCTTCCAGCAGCGAGCCGATATTGCCGCCCTTGGCACCGACGGACTTGTCGAAACGCACCGCCAGCAGCGCCACCCAGCCTTGCTGGCCGGCGCCGGTCTGCACCTGGTACCAGCCACCCTGGCGCTTGAGGATGCTCACGCGAGTCTGCGCCGGCAGCTGTTGCAGCACGGCGGCACTGGCCGCGCCGCCATCGCGCAGCGCCGTGGCCTCGACGGTGATGCCGCTGCGCACTTCGGCCAGCGCCACGGCGCTGCCCAGCCAGCCCGCCAGAATCAGCAGGGCAGCGGTAAGGGTACTTCTCATAACGTCTTTCTCCTGGGTTCGAAGAGGGTCACCGGCTCGACACGGCCCTTCACCTGGAAGTCGCCGTGAGGAATGAAATCGAAGGCATCGCCGCAGGCCTGCATGGTGGCGGCCGATACCAGCAGGCGCGCACGGCCCTTGGTCAGCCCCTCGATGCGGCTGGCCAGGTTCACCGTGTCGCCAATGGCAGTGTAGTCATAGCGCTTGCTGGTCCCGACCATGCCGACCACCGCCGGTCCGGTGTGCAGGCCGATGCCGATGTCGAAGTCCGGGTGGTCGAAGTCGCGCTGGTAGCGTTCGACGTTGTCGATCATCTCCAGCGCCGCATTGACCGCGTCCACCGCCTGGTTGGGGTTGTCCTGCGGCGCGCCCCAGAAGGCCATGATGGCGTCGCCAATGAACTTGTCGAGGGTCGCGCGGTGCTTGAACAGCACATCCACCTGGCCGCCGAAGTAGTTCTCCAGGATCTGCATGATCTCCTGGGCACTGTGCCGCTCGGACATGGTGGTGAAGTTGCGGATGTCCGAGAACAGCACCGTGAGCTGGCACTCGCGGCTGCTCAGCAGCGCCTGCGGGTCCTCGCGGGCCACCAGCTGGGCCACCACCTGCGGGTCGAGGAAGCGGCTGAACATGCTGATGGTGTTGGACAGCTGCTGGCGCCGGCGCCGGTAGAACACCGCCAGGGCCAGGGCCAGCAGCAGCCACAGCGCCAGCAGGCTGGGCAGCACATTGAGCAGCACACCCTGCAGTATCAATAGATAGGAGCCGAGCAGCAGCGCCAGGCTCGCGCCCAGGGTCAGCAGGCTGGCCGGCAGCAGGCGCTCGCGCAGCAGCAACAGCTGCAGGCCGAGCAACAGGGCGATGCCCAGCAGCGCCATGGACCAGGCCGGCGCCGCCTGCAGCTGCTGGCCGTTGAGCAGGTTGTCGATGCCGGTGGCGAGGATGAACACTGCCGGATAGAGATCGTCCAGCGGCGTGCGGCGCAGGTCGTAGAGGCCGGCGGCGGTGGTGCCGATCACCACGATCTTGCCGGCGAAGTAGCCGGCGGGCAGCTGGCCGGCCTCGCCACGCGCCTGGGCCAGAGCCGCGGCGAAGGGAATGCGCGGATAGGGCACCCGCGCCTCGCTGCCCCAGTCGAGCAGGAAACTGTCGGCGGCCGGCAGTACCACGCCGCGATCCTGAGCTACCCGCGCCGGCAGCGACGGCATGCGCCAGTCGCCGAAGCGTCTATAGATGTCATAACGGCGGCCGACGCCGTCGGCGTCCTGGGTGAAGTTGATGGTGCCGGTCTTCCAGTGCGCGGGGTCGACGGCACGGGGCAGCAACAGCACGCCGCGCTGCTGTGGATCACCGCCCGGCAGCAGGCCGGTACGCGGCGGGTAGTCGGCCAGCAACGGCGCCTTGGCCGGGTCGCTGGCCTGCTGCTGCAGGGCGGCCAGGTAGACCCTGTCGCTGCCGGCCAGCACTTCGCCGAAATAGGCGTCGGCATCGGGGTGGAAGCGGTCGGCCTCGCTGAACAGTACGTCGAACACCACCGCCTCGGCCTTCTGCGCCAACAGGTGCTCGAGCAGCTCGGCATGCACCGAACGCGGCCAGGGCCACTTGCCCGCCTCGCCGACCAGGGCCTGCAGACTGGTGTCGTCGATGTCGACCACGACGATGCGCGGGTCGGGCGTCTGCTGCGCGGCGCGCTGGCGGATCAGCCAGTCGCCGTGGGCGTTGCTCCAGCGCTGCACCGGCGTCCACAGGTGCAGCAGCGGCACCAGCAACAGAACCAGGGCGCAGACCAGCCACAGGCTGGCCCGAAAGGCCCTGGATGACTGCGGCGCCTGCGACATGAAGGAACTCCCTGGAGATTGGTCGAGCTCGACCCGATCCCCTGGGGAGCTGCGCAGACTCTAGCAAGAAGCGCCCCACCCTGGCCATTCGCCAGCGCGCCGCGCCCTTCACCTGGCCGGGGTGCTCCAGTACACTGCGCGCCGCCCGGCCGACGCCCTGCGCGGTCATGCACTCGAAGCCCGACCATGTCTCGGGCTTTTTGTTTGGGCGACACACAACTGTCACGATGCGACACCGCGCCACGACCACGGTTGGCGGGGCCGGAACCCGGCTTGGCGCTCCGCTGACGCTATGCTAGGTTCAGCCGCACGCTAGGAAGGCGGCCAGCAGCCGGAGCGCATCCGCATAACAAGAGGACACCCCATGGCCGAGGCAACGCCCGCGCTGGAAATCCGCAACCTGCACAAACGCTACGGCGAACTCGAAGTGCTCAAGGGCATTTCGCTGACCGCCCGCGACGGCGACGTGATCTCCATCCTCGGCTCCTCCGGGTCCGGCAAGTCGACCTTCCTGCGCTGCATCAACCTGCTGGAAAACCCGCACCAGGGCCAGATCCTGGTGGCCGGCGAAGAACTCAAGCTGAAGGCCGCGAAGAACGGCGACCTGATCGCCGCCGACAACAAGCAGATCAATCGCCTGCGCAGCGAGATCGGCTTCGTGTTCCAGAATTTCAACCTGTGGCCGCACATGACCATCCTCGACAACATCATCGAGGCTCCCCGTCGCGTGCTCGGCCAGAGCCGTGCCGAGGCCACCGAGGTGGCGGAGGCGCTGCTGGCCAAGGTCGGTATCGCCGACAAGCGCCACGCCTACCCGAATCAGCTCTCCGGCGGCCAGCAGCAGCGCGCCGCCATCGCCCGCACCCTGGCCATGCAGCCCAAGGTGATCCTGTTCGACGAGCCGACTTCGGCCCTCGATCCGGAAATGGTACAGGAAGTGCTTAACGTGATCCGCGCGCTCGCCGATGAAGGCCGCACCATGCTGCTGGTCACCCATGAAATGAATTTCGCCCGGCAGGTGTCCAGCGAAGTGGTATTCCTTCACCAGGGTCTGGTGGAGGAACAGGGGTCGCCCGAGCAGGTCTTCACCAACCCGCAATCGGCACGCTGTAAACAATTCATGTCCAGCAATCACTAACGGAGCAACACGCATGCAGAACTATAAGAAGATCCTGCTGGCCGCCGTCGCCACCCTGGCCTTCGGCACCCAGGCAGTCGCCGCGGACAAACTGAAGATCGGCACCGAAGGCGCCTACCCGCCCTTCAACCTGATCGACGCCAGCGGCAAGGTCGGCGGCTTCGACGTGGAAATCGCCCAGGCCCTGTGCGCCAAGATGGGCGCCGAGTGCGAAGTGGTCACCTCCGACTGGGACGGCATCATCCCGGCCCTGAACGCCAAGAAGTTCGACTTCCTCGCCGCCTCCATGTCGATCACCGAAGAGCGCAAGCAGGCGGTGGACTTCACCGAACCCTACTACACCAACAAGCTGCAGTTCATCGCCCCGAAAAGCAGCGACCTGAAGGCCGACAAGGCCAGCCTGAAAGGCAAGGTCATCGGTGCCCAGCGCGCCACCATCGCCGGTACCTGGCTGGAAGACAACCTGGCCGACACCGTCGAGATCAAGCTGTACGACACCCAGGAAAACGCCTACCTCGACCTGTCCTCGGGCCGCCTCGACGGCGTGCTGGCCGACAAGTTCGTCAACTGGGAATGGCTGAAGAGCGACGCCGGCAAGGACTTCGAGTTCAAGGGCGAGCCGGTGTTCGACAACGACAAGATCGCCATCGCCGTGCGCAAGGGCGACCCGCTGCGCGAGAAGCTGAACACCGCGCTGAAGGCCATCGTCGAAGACGGCACCTACAAGCAGATCAACGACAAGTACTTCCCGTTCAGCATCTACTGATGCGTCCGACCGCCGCCGCCCACGGGCGGCGGCCGTCATTCTGCAGTAGCCTCCCATGACCCTCGATCTGCACGGCTTCGGCCCCGCCCTCGCCGCCGGCACGCTGGTGACCATCCAGCTGGCCCTGTCCGCCCTGGCCCTCGGCCTGGTACTCGGGCTGCTCGGCGCCCTGGCCAAGACTTCCCCGAACAAGTTCCTGCAGGGACTTGGCGGTATCTATTCGACCATCGTTCGTGGCATCCCCGAACTGCTCTGGGTGCTGCTGATCTATTTCGGCACCGTCCAGGGCCTGGCCGCCCTCGGTGAATTCCTCGGCGTCGGCAGCCTCGAGCTGAACCCCTTCGCCGCCGGCACCATCGCCCTCGGCCTGTGCTTCGGCGCCTACGCCACCGAAGTGTTCCGCGGCGCCATCCTGGCCATTCCCAAGGGCCACCGCGAGGCCGGCATGGCCCTCGGCATGTCCAAGGGCCGCATCCTGTGGAAGCTGATCCTGCCGCAGATGTGGCGCATCGCCCTTCCCGGCCTGGGCAACCTGTTCATGATCCTGATGAAGGACACCGCCCTGGTCTCGGTCATCGGCCTTGAGGAAATCATGCGCCGCTCGCAGATCGCCGTGACCTCCAGCAAGCAGGCCTTCACCTTCTATATGGTCGCCGCCTTCATCTACCTGGGCCTGACCATCATCGCCATGATCGGCATGCACTTCCTCGAGAAGCGCGCCAGCCGCGGCTTTATCCGGAGCGCCTGATGAACTGGGAAGTGATCGTCAAATACCTGCCCAGGCTGCTCGAAGGTGCCGCGCTGACCGTAGAACTGGTGGCCTTCGCCGTGCTCGCCGGGCTGATTCTCGCCCTGCCCATGGGCATCGCCCGCGCCTCGCGCCACTGGTACGTGCGCGCCCTGCCCTACGGCTACATCTTCTTCTTCCGCGGCACGCCCCTGCTGGTACAGCTGTTCCTGGTCTACTACGGCCTGGCCCAGTTCGACGTGGTGCGCCAGGGCCCGCTATGGCCGTACCTGCGTGATCCGTACTGGTGCACCGTCATCACCATGACCATGCACACCGCCGCCTATATCGCCGAGATCCTGCGCGGCGCCATCCAGGCCGTGCCGCCGGGGGAGATCGAGGCGGCCCGCGCGCTGGGCATGTCGCGCGCCCAGGCGATGCTCTACATCATCCTGCCGCGCGCCGCGCGCATTGGTCTGCCGGCCTACAGCAACGAAGTGATCCTGATGCTCAAGGCCAGCGCCCTGGCCAGCACCGTGACCCTGCTGGAGCTGACCGGCATGTCGCGCACGATCATCGCCCGCACCTACCTGCCGGTGGAGATCTTCTTCGCCGCCGGCATCTTCTACCTGGTCATCGCCTACGTGATGGTGCGCGCCTTCAAGTTGCTGGAGCGCAAATTGCGCGTCGACGCCTGCCAGGGCCGCTAAGCCCCTTCGCCCCTCTCCCGGACACGGGAGAGGGATAGAATGCGCGGCATCTCCGCCCGTCATCGCCGCCCATGATCCTCACCGGCCCCGCCCTGCACGAACGCTTCCAGGCCCTGGACGACTTCCTCGTCGCCCACCAGCACCTGTGGCGTCCCAAACCCTTCTCCTGCCTGATCCTGCCCTGGGAGGCCGAACATCCCGAGCTGGGCGCCTGGTTGCGCGGGCGCAGCCTGGAACAGGCCGAGGCTGAGCACAACAGCCCCGAGCGGCTGCAGGCGCCCGCGCCGTTTCCCCAGCTGGCCAGCCGCGCCGCCGCGCTGAGCGAGATCGGCGAGCTGCCGGCGCACGAACTGGGAGCGCACCACGCGCGACTGGATGTCGACGTACCCGGGCGCAAATGGCAGCAGATCGAGGCCTTTGCCAGCCGCCTGCAGTTCCAGCGCGCACCGACCCACTGGCTGGACTGGTGTTCCGGCAAGGGCTATCTGGGCCGCCTGCTGGCCCAGGGCGGCCAGCAGCTGACCTGCCTGGAATACGACGAACACCTGGTTGCCGCCGGCCAGCACCTCAGCCAGCGACTGCACATGAACGTCCGGCACCTGCTGCAGGACGTGCTGGCCGACAATGCCGGCCGACGCCTAAACGCCGAACACAGCCCTGTGGCCCTGCATGCCTGTGGCGACCTGCATGTGCGCCTGCTGCAGCTGGCCAGTGCCGCCGGCTGCAGCCAGCTGGCCGTGGCGCCCTGCTGCTACAACCGCATTGCCACCCCGCACTACCAGGCGCTATCCGAGCCAGCCCGACAATCGCAACTGCAGCTGTCACTGGACGATCTACGCCTGCCCCTGGCGGAAACCGTTACCGCCGGCCAACGCATGCGCCGCCAGCGCGACCAATCCATGGCCCGGCGCCTGGCCTTCGACTTGCTGCAGCGCCAGCAACGTGGCGTGGACGAGTATCTGCCGACCCCCTCGCTGCCGGTCAGCTGGCTGAGCAAGGACCTGTCCCGCTACTGCCGCGACCTGGCCGAGATGAAGGGCATCGAGCTATCCGGCGATATCGACTGGCCTGCGCTGGAGGCCAGCGGCTGGCAGCGCCTGACCGAGGTGCGCAATCTGGAACTGGTCCGCGGCCTGTTCCGCCGCCCGCTGGAGATTTGGCTGCTGCTCGACCGCGCCCTGTATCTGCAGGAGCAGGGCTACCAGGTACGCCTGGGCACTTTCTGTTCCCACCGGCTGACACCGCGCAACCTGCTACTGCTCGCCGAACGGGCCTGAGCCTCATCCACAAAAGCTGTGGATAACTCTGTGCGTAGTTTCTGCAGAACTCGCCGCGAAGCCGGCCACGCGGGCCCTGACGAGCTCTGTAGATTTTTTGACCATGGACAAAAAATCCATAAAAAACATGCCGTTATGCAAAAACACGGCACACCGCACAAAACCCGTGCAGCACGCCAGTAGCCCAGCTTCTGTTTGTGCATAAACAAATAGCTGCTGATATCCGGCTCCGGTTGCACCACGCCCGCCGCCCCTCGAATGCGCTCACCGCGCAGGCGAAAGAAACAGATTGCGCGGTCCGGTTTACAGGGTCGAAGCAATGGCTATAATGGCTGCCCCTTCGCCGGTATAGCTCAGCTGGTAGAGCAACTGACTTGTAATCAGTAGGTCCCGGGTTCGATTCCTGGTGCCGGCACCATGACACTTGAAGGCCCGCAGCGATGCGGGCCTTTTTGCTTCTGCATCAGAATCTTCTAACGCTCCCCATGGGCAACACGTTGATTTTTTTATAAAAGCCCCATGACTACATGCTCAGCTTTATAGCCTGCCGCGTTACCCACCCATTGTCTGCAAAGCTCATGCTAGCTATAGTTTGAACAGGCTCACGCTGGTCGAGATCTGCACCAACACCCAATCTCTGACCTCGGATGCGTGGGGTCACTGCAACCACATGGTTGTGTCCCAGCTGAATCTGGGGGCGACTCATAAGACATTGAGCTCGATCTGTAAGCTCCGGAGAGAACCCCCTTCAGTTCAGCCCTTCAATATTTCATCCGCGGTTAAACCGCGGAATGCCCTGAAGGGAACACAGTCCAACACACATAAATGTAACCACTCTTTAATACTCTGCTTTGTAGGGAGCGCAATGGCTATTCAACTCTTTGTACCTAATTTCCGTATTGATGAATGCCTAAGCGAAATTCGCGAGTGCCTTGAAAAAGGCTGGACGGGCCTCGGCTTCAAAACAGCCGCCATGGAAGAGGCCTGGAAGGACTACACTGGGCTAACTCATGCGCACTTTCTCAGCTCTAACACCGTAGGGCTGCATCTAGCTTTAGAACTTTTCAAAACGAAGTATGGCTGGGGGGACGATGCAGAGGTAATCACAACTCCTCTAACATTTATTTCTACCAACCATGCAATTCTCTATGCCGGCATGCAGCCAGTCTTCGCTGACGTTGATCAGTATCTGTGCCTTGACCCTGAGAGCGTTATTTCTCGAATCACCCCTAAAACCAAAGCACTAATATTTGTAGGTATTGGCGGCAACATTGGTCAATACGAAAAAATCGTAAAAATATGCCAAGAGAACAACATTAAGCTCGTTCTCGATGCAGCCCATATGGCTGGCACAAGGCTATACGGCGAACATGTAGGCCGCGAAGCCGACGTTGTAGTGTTCAGCTTCCAAGCAGTCAAAAACCTACCAACCGCCGACTCTGGGATGATCTGCTTTAAAGAGAGTGCGGATGACGAACGCGTGCGCAAACTTACTTGGCTAGGAATCAATAAAGACACTTATGCACGCACCGCTGCCCAAGGCGCGTACAAGTGGATGTACGACGTGGAAGAAGTTGGATATAAGTACCATGGCAATTCGATTATGGCTGCAATTGGATTGGTTCAACTTAAGTACCTAGACCAAGACAACGCCTACCGCCGTCAATTGGCTCGCTGGTATCGCGAAAATCTTTCCAACCAGCACGCCATTAGAATCATAGATATTGCCGAAGGCTGTGAGTCTTCATCACATCTACTGCAGATACGAGTCAATAATCGCGACGCGCTGATGCTCGCACTGAATGAGCACCAGGTTTATCCTGGCGTCCACTACAGAGATAATACCGAGTACCGTATGTACTCCTATGGCGCAGGAACCTGCCCACGCGCCGCTCTGGCCAGCCAGGAAATTATGTCCCTTCCTATGCACCTTGGCTTGAGCCGTCAGGATGTGGACACCGTGTGCGAACTGCTTATTCGCTACGCAAAATGAAGCGCAGAGTTCTTCCGTTCGGCAACCAAGCTATTCTGCTACGCCCGATCGAAGAGAGCGATCTAGAAACAACGCTCTCTTGGCGAAACAGAAATGAAGCAAGAGTTTGGTTCAAGAGCCCAGACCCCATCAGCCTCGAACAACATCGGAACTGGTTTTTCCGATATCTGGAAAAAGACGATGATTTTCTTTTCGTCATTGAGGCTGATGGTGTGATTGTAGGTCAAGCGGCAGTCTATGATATTGACTTCACCTTACGCACGGCAGAGGTCGGACGCTTCCTTGTAGCCCCCGCATCCACTGGCAAAGGTTATATCCGCAGTGCCTGCAACGAATTAGTACACTTCTGCAATAGCGTCTTGGGGCTAGATTACGTTTTTCTAGAAGTGTTCGAGCACAACGAGCGAGCTATCGGACTGTATCTACGCAGCGGCTTCGTTGAAGAGCAACGCTATGACGGACTTATCCGCATGGGACGCCATACAGCAGGCTGCGTATGACAGTTTTTTCTAAGCTGCTTTTGGACAGCACTCGCACCCTACAACTATGGCGGGTGTGGTGCTTTTTGGGCATACAGGACATAAAAGTAAGATTCCGCAGATCCTTTTTTGGCCCTCTCTGGATACTTATCAGCACCGCCTTCTTTGTTGGCGGTGTGGGACTTGTTTATGGCCTCCTGTTTGGCCTGCCCGTACACGACTTCCTGCCATACCTAGCGTGTGGATTTGCGGTCTGGGGATTTATTGTCTCCTCTATTACAGACGCGGGCAGCGCCTTTATTCGCGCAGAAGGATATATCAAGCAATTCTCCTATCCCAAGCAAATTTATTTGCTGCGCAACCTGGTATCCGGGACAGTTGTTGTTCTGATCGGCATGTCTGTAGTAGTTCCGGTGCAATTGTTCTTTGATCAGTTCAAAGCTGTGGGCTGGCTATTAGCCATTCCTGGATTCTTGATTTTGTTGCTAGGCGCGCTTGGTCACATAACCATCAGCGCCTACATAGGAACAAGATTTCGAGACTTCCCCCACGCCATGGGGCTTGCACTACAAATGCTTTTCTTTGTCACCCCTATAATGTTTCCTGCACGCATCCTGCAGGAGAAGGGGCTCAGCATCATTTTCCAGCTAAATCCGCTCTATTATCTCATCGACGTCGTCAGGCACCCAATCCTGCTAGGAGAGCTAGCACTTCCTGAAAATTACTTATATGCAGCGCTTTATGTTCTATGCACATGGCTGGTTGCGCTACTGGTTGCGCTACGCCTTGACTCACGCGTGGTTTTTCTTCTATGACCCAAGCCCACCTGCACCTAAAGAATGTGGACATTACTTTCAACGGCCAATTGAACAGCCACGAAGGGTTCAAAGGCTGGCTGAGACAACTCGTTGCCGGAAAAAAAACCAATGCGAGCTACCAAATCGAAGCGCTGAAAAACATTGACATAGAGATAAACCAAGGAGAGAGAGTCGGACTCATTGGTCTCAACGGTGCGGGCAAAAGCACTTTACTTAAAGTCATGGCTGGCATTTATCCTCCAACAGGGGGCAATGTGAAGATAAAAGGCCATGTCTGCCCCATGTTCGAATTTGCCACCGGATTCGAAATGAGTCAGTCTGGCTGGGATAATATTCGGATCCGCGGAATGCTGCTGGGAATGTCTCCAGAGGCGATCGAAGCAAAGCTACCGGAAATAGCCGAGTTTACCGAGCTGGGAGAATTTCTAGACTACCCAGTCCGCACTTACTCATCAGGGATGTTTATACGGCTAGCTTTTGCCGTATCAACTAGTATTAATCCCGAAATACTGCTTATTGATGAAGTCATGGGCGCCGGCGATATTGCTTTTGCCGAGAAAGCAAAGCGAAGAATGTTCGAATTTATGGAGCAGGGTAAGATTCTCGTCTTTACGACCCACAATTTCGGTCTGCTAAACGATTTTTGCAGTAGAACCATTTGGCTACATAAAGGGAAAATTGTCGCCGACGGTCCAACCGCAGAAATAGTCAAGCGTTATAACGACACCCACGCCAGGGGTGTCAAAATACCCACTTGACGTAGAGAGCCGCGACAGAAACTGAAGCCATGAAAGACAATCTAACTCCAGTGAAAATACAGACACTGCGATTAACGCCTCACTCATGGACCTCATTCAGCACTCGGTTTATTTTCCCACATTCTTTTTGGCAAGATCGAATACTGACTATATAGACGCAAAGCACCCTGAATTATTGATTCGCTTCTACCACCTCAGAATCATCTCTACCGCAAGCTGCCTTGGATAATCGATGAAATTTTCAGACTTCTCTTCAGACCTGAGCATTCAAGCTCAAGCAACCGCCCCCAAGGCTCCTAAGGTCACAGTAATTCTTCCGACTTTTGCACGAGGATATGGCCCGCTACAGGAGTCCATAGATAGCGTTCTGGCGCAAAGCTTTACGGACTTCGAATTAATTATTGTGGATGATGGGTCAAAGGACGGAACTGCAGCTATTCTTAAAGAATATATGCTCCGAGATCCACGAGTGGTAGTCCACTCTTATCAGAGAAACAGTGGCTTGCCAGGACTACGGGTAAACCAAGCAGCCTTGCATGCCAAAGGCAAGTACATTGCGTACCAGTTTGATGATGATCAATGGCCCGAAGACAGCCTAGATGTTCGGGTAGAAGAGCTTGACAAACACGACAAGCCGACTGTCGTTTATGGAAACGCCAGAATGGAAGTTGCGCTGCCCGATGGCAGCCAACAAACCAGGATGCTGGGCGGAGCATTTAACTACGCTTTGCTCATGAATGGGAACTACATTGCTAATAATACAGTCATACATCATAAAGAGCTGTTTGATGTTGCCGGCATGTACGACCCGCATATCATCTTGCGGCGCTACTGTGATTATGACCTGTGGTTACGCTTTGCTAAGCACGCCGAATTCGTTTGGATTGATCATGTCATCTCCCATGTACGCGCCAACATGGACGGATCGCTTGGCAAGGACATCCCCATGTTCTTTACTCGCTACCGTAAGCATATAGCCCTCAACCGCAACAGTGCTCTAAAGCCAACCACCATCGCTGAATACGATGTAATTGATGTTAGTCAATTTTCGCACTCGCTTACTGACGAAGAAATCATAGAGTACCGCCGACTAGAAGCAATTCCGTTCCTCACAAAGTTTAATGACTACTGCAGTGAGTCCGAGCTACTAGTAGCTGCAGGCATGCGAGGCAAGCGCTTGCATCTCCTGACGGTAAAGCCCGACTACTCAACCTCTGTCGATGTAACTATTGGAAACTTTGTACAGCTACCTCATCAACAAGCCATTACTAGCACCTATGTCAAAGAGCGCGACCTAGAGCATGTCGATCTATCCAAGTTTGATGTTGCCGTGCTCTATCGAACCGTGGGAGATTCAGGTAACGCGGTAGTAGATGGGCATTCTGGCAGAATACCCTCTGTCTACTTGATGGATGACAATATGCTGCACTTCCATGAGGTAGGCCCTGAACATATTGGCTTGGCTCCTGGCATGCCAAAATACAAATGCCTGACTCACCAAATCACCAATGCTGATGCGTGCATTGGCTACAGCGACGTCATCATCGATGACCTGCGAAAACTCAATACCCGCAGCATCAGATTAAACACAAATATCGGCCAGCAACATGTACTACCCAAAAACTATGAACGCAGCTCACGATTGAGGATTGCGGTACTTAGCGGCCCGGTGCGAAAAGATGTGCTTCGCCATCTGTGGCCCGCGCTGGAAAGCTTCGCGGCGCAGCATTCAGATACTGTAGAATTTCATTTCTGGGGCATTAATCCCGAAGAATTCGGCAGGCTTGAGTGCCCAGTCTACTTCAAGCCGTTCACGCACTCCTATGAAAGCTACCTGCGGAACCTGCACGGCAGTACGTTCGATGTAGCTCTCGTGCCGTTGGATCACAGCACCCGAGCAGCTCGTAGCAAAAGCCCAGTCAAAATACTTGAGGCCGCGGTTGCTGGGGCGATTTGCATATTTACTGATGCACCGCCTTACTCCCAATTACCGGAAGAATGCTGCATCAAAGTCGCTAATACGACCGCATCTTGGGAAATGGCCCTTAATTCCGCCTATACCCTAGGCGAAGCGGGCCGCACTACCATGCTTGAAAATGCGCGTGCTCTAATTGAGCAGCAATTCACTACCGAATCGCAGTTCTATGACGTGCTTGCGGCCTTCGAGTCTGTTCGGCTTCATGCGCGAGTCAAGAAGGGTACCATTGTGTACGCCTTCCATGAGCCTGCGCTGGGAGGGGCGACACTTCACCTTATCCGGCATGCCGCTCTAGTCGCCTCATTAGGCTTCAAGGTCGTTGGTCTAGTTCCTAGAAATGCCAAATACGCCAATGTCTTCCGAGATCGATGGAACATGGCGACCGGGGAAGCTAAGCTCTTTGAAGAAAGTTGGCCGTCTGGATATGTTCCCGGCCTACCTCTGCAAAGAGAAGCTGAAGATCAGGATCATGCTGCCGCAGCTAGGCTTGCCGAACTCATGAGCCAAGAACAAGTGCGCTTCGTGCATTTCGCCACTTGGTCTCCGACCATTAGCCTGCTAGCAGAAAAGCTAGGCGTACCATGCGCCGCCAGTGTGCATCAATACTACGAAGGCGCCGAGAGCTCCATCGAGCACTTTGCTGATGCAATTCATTGCTCTTCTCTCACGCACGGGGCCATGTGGGCCAGCATGGCCATAAGCCCGGTGCGGCGAATTGTTTGCCCGGTAGATCACGAGTACTTCAATAGTTATAAAACCAATCTGGCACGCGCATGCGTCGCTGGAAAGCCGATGCGAATACTAGTTTCGGGCACTTTCCAGCCTCGCAAAAATCAGCTCGCCGCCATTCAAGCTGCGTTGCAACTCAATCAGGCGGGATATGACGTCCACATGGACCTGATTGGCTATACAGAGTTCTATCAGGACTATGTAGCCGAGTGTCGCCAGATAGTAGAGGACAATGACCTTTCCGAAAAGTTCGTCTTTCATGGCTTCATCCATGACCCCAAGAGCTTCTATGACACCGCAGATCTGCTTCTAATATCTGCTATTGACGAGTCTATGCCGCAAACCATGCTGCAGGCGATGGCCGCCGGCGTGCCAGTTGTTTCCACTAATGTGGGAGGAGTCGGCGAGATCATCAAACATCGCTATAGCGGATTCTTGTGCGAAGACGACTCCCCCGTCGCGATGGCATCTGCTATAGAAGCATATATCACTCTCCCTGCAGAGCAGCGGACCGAAATGATCGAAAGAGCGCAGCGAGCAATGCGCTTATTGGCCCGCCCATCTTATGTTCGCTATGAGCTGATGGAGCTATATAACCAGGCTTTCGTTGAATGGGAAAAGCGTAAGACTCCTCAATCTAAAGGACCAGCTAGGCCAATGGGGAAAAAAAACCCAATTCCCACCTCAGAGAAAATCACAAGCAATAGGTTCCATGCCGAAGCAAGCCATGTACTACAGAGCCTTTCTAGCGAACTCGTAGCATGCCGAACTTCTCGAGCAACACGCATACTCTCGATATTCAGAAACAATAGCAGTCTCTGGAATGAGGTCTCACCACTTTTTGAACCTCTAAAATCATACTCTTGGGAAAATCTGCGGCAAGCAAGGAATGCTAATCTCATTCTTGGAGAGGATCTTCGCGCACTCCCTTACCGCGAGTATCAAATGCCCCTCGAAGTGCTTAATCTGAATCAGATTAGACTGGCAGTACGCCCTCTTCTTCAAGCCACACGAGGTACAGTGGGAGTAGAGATTGTTTCAGAGCATCAGGAAGTCCTGGCTCAGTGCCTAATTCCTCTCACCACAGTAAATCCGAACACACCCACCAACTTCCCGATGCCCTATCCAATTGGTAAGTTAGGGCGAAACTGGCTTCTACGCGTTTTCGTCAGAGATGCTGACGTCCCGATAAGCCTCTACGAGCAGAGCTTCCACTCCTCACTAAAGCGGACGATTAAGTACTCCCCCTTTGCGCAACTTCAATAGTTTTGAGCAATACCAAAATGAAGCAAGACATTGATGTTCTAATGGTGATCGAGGGAGAGATCGCAACAACCCAACTGATTGAGCAAGTTCTTTTTGCTGGTAAGGAGCATGGTATTCACTATCGCAAGATATTGCTTTCCGAGCTTTCGCTAGAAGACTTTAAAGAAAATACAGTCCCACTGTTTGTGCGCTGCGGCGATCCTGGACTTGAGTTGTGGATCGACTGCCTAATATCAGCAAATTACCCCTATCTTTATTACATAGATGATAATTTTTGGAAAATTGAAGGCGATTCACTGATAGCGCACTACTATCAACACCCCTTGGTGCGCCGCTCTCTGGAGCTAGCTGTTTCAAATGCCTATAGTTTATTAACCAGCTCAGATGTATTGGCTGCTTTTCTCAGGAAATTTAACAAATCCACGAAAATACTAACGCCATTCTTCGACTTTTCATTACTGGAAGAAACGACATCCAGCACTTCAAATGAAGTACGAATAGGCTTTGCCGGAAGCCCTTCCAGAGCTGATGACTTGAATATTCTAATAGACGTAATACCGTCTATTCTAGACAGCTATCCAAATGCCATCTTTGAATTTGCCGGAGTCAAACCGGAGGGTATCGCGGTATCTGATAGAGTCCGCTTCTACCCTCACATAACAGACTATAACGATTTCATAAAATTCAAGCAGACACGACAGTGGTCTATTGGATTGGCGCCGCTTGCGGATACTGAAGCCAATCGATGTAAAACAAATAACAAGTACCGAGAGTACTCCGCCTGCCACATAGCAGGTATTTATTCCGACGTAGCACCCTATCAGGACTGCGTAAAACCAGGAATCAATGGACTGCTGGTAAAGAACACTTCGAGCGACTGGCGAGCGGCCATCAAGCTCCTGCTTGACTCCCCGGAAAAGATTCAAGTCATTGCAGATAATGCTTATTCCGATGTACGCGAAAACTACTCCGTCGAGCATGTCGCGAGCAGCTGGATAGAAGAGATAAGAAAGCTACATGGAAGTCTTTATCTTACTAGAAGCGGCACGCTTCGCCCCGCAATGACTCGAATGATCATCAAGCGTAATTTTCTTCGCCTAGAGTCGATTTTAGTTCGACTTTCGGCGATCTATTCGCAGGATGGACTCCTTGGTTTGTTTAGAAAACTAGCGAACCGAATCAAGCGAAGCATCCGATCTACTGACCAGTCATAGCCAAGAAAATATCCCGAATCTTTAGGACGAATAGAATCATGAAAATAACTATTTTCGGTACAGGCTATGTAGGGCTGGTCACGGGAGCCTGCCTGGCCGATGTAGGCCACCATGTAATCTGCGTCGATGTAGATAAGTCAAAAATTGACGGCCTGAAGAAAGGAATTATTCCTATCTATGAGCCTGGCCTTGAAGCCATGGTTAAGCAGAACAGCTCCCAAGGACGCCTTCGCTTCACTACAGATGCTGCTGACGGAGTGCAGTTTGGTGATATTCAAATTATTGCCGTTGGTACACCACCGGATGAGGATGGCTCGGCCGATCTGCAGTACGTCCTAGCGGTTGCCAAAACCATCGGTGTCTACATGAGCGATTACAAAGTAATCGTCAACAAGTCGACGGTCCCTGTAGGGACTGCAGATAGAGTTCGACAAACCGTATCGTCAGCACTTAAGACGCGCAATGCCTTTGTTGAATTCGACGTATGCTCCAACCCCGAGTTCCTTAAAGAAGGCTCAGCAATTGAGGACTTCTCAAAAGGCGCTCGAATCATCGTAGGGACAGACTCGGATCGAGTGAAAACTTGCATGCGCGAATGCTATGCGCCTTACAGCCGTAACCATGACAAGCTGATTTTTATGGACATCCGTTCTGCCGAGCTAACCAAGTACGCTGCAAATGCCATGCTCGCGACAAAAATCAGCTTTATGAATGAGATATCTCAAATAGCCGAACGCCTTGGCGCAGATATAGAGCAAGTTCGCCTAGGTATTGGATCAGATCCTCGGATCGGTTACCAATTCATCTACCCAGGTTGCGGTTACGGAGGATCATGCTTCCCGAAAGATGTACAGGCATTGGCAAGAACTGCCAGCGAGACCGGCTACAGGCCACAGCTACTGGATGCGGTAGAGGCGGTTAACAATCGCCAAAAAAATGTCCTGTTCGATAAATTGCAAAATGCTTTTGATTCTAATCTTTACGGCAAGACCATTGCCGTCTGGGGGCTAGCCTTCAAGCCCAACACCGATGACATGCGCGCAGCTCCCAGCCGCAATCTTATTGAGTCCATTTGGAAAGCGGGAGGCGTAGTGCGAGCCTATGATCCAGAAGCGAGAAAGGAGGCTCTTCGGATTTACGGTGAGCGCCCCGACTTTATATTGGCAGTAAGCCCTGAAGATGCATTGCTTGGTGCGGATGCGCTTGTGATCTGCACCGAATGGAAGCAGTTTCGAACTCTCGACTTCCATTGGCTTAAAGAGCAGCTGAAAAGCCCTGTCTTAGTGGACGGTCGCAATTTATTCGAACCATCTGCAGTCAAAGCTGCAGGACTCATGTACTACGCAATCGGCCGCGCCGACTCTCTCGTTGATCTCAACTAGGTCTGATGATGAAAATACTGGTAACAGGGGCCGCCGGCTTTATTGGCTTTCATACTGCCCGCGCACTCTTAGAGCGGGGCGATGAAGTAACTGGAATCGATAACCTCAACGACTATTACGAGGTATCCCTCAAAGAGGCCAGGCTTGCAGAGCTAACGCCTTATGCAAACTTTAGCTTTCAGAAAATGGATATTTCTGATCGTGAGCAGATGAGTCAGCTCTTCTCTTTCGGTCGATTTGATCGGGTGGTACACCTTGCAGCACAGGCTGGTGTCCGGTATTCCCTAGAAAACCCGCATGCCTATGCTGACAGCAATCTGGTTGGTTTCCTGAATGTACTAGAGGGCTGCCGCCAACATCAGATTGCTCATCTCGTATACGCCTCATCTAGCTCGGTGTATGGCGCAAACGAAACGATGCCATTTAGCGTCCACGACAACATTGACCATCCAGTTTCTTTGTATGCTGCGACCAAAAAATCCAACGAACTGATGGCTCACGCTTATAGCCATCTCTACGGTATTCCGGCGACCGGGCTTAGGTTCTTTACGGTCTACGGTCCTTGGGGCCGGCCGGATATGTCGCCGTTCCTTTTCACCAGAGCAATACTTGGCGGGCGCCCATTGCAAGTATTCAACCAAGGTAAGCATCGACGAGATTTTACCTATATAGACGATATTGTTGAAGGCGTTATCCGCGTACTTGCCCGCGCTCCCTCTGCCAACTCCGAATGGTCAGGTCTATCTCCTGACCCAGCCTCAAGTAAAGCCCCTTGGCGAGTCTACAACATTGGCAACAGCCAGCCTGTTGAGCTGCTGACCTATATTGAGTTGATCGAGAATGCTTTAGGCAAAACGACCACCAAAACGCTACTACCGCTACAGCCTGGCGATGTAGAGCACACTTATGCCGATGTTTCTGAACTGATCAAGGATATCGGCTACGAGCCTAAGACGTCCGTTGAGGATGGAATTGAGAAGTTTATTTCTTGGTATCGGAGCTTCTACAAAGTCTAATTCAGCACCGATAACCCCCTGAGGATGCCCCCTCACCCAAAAAACACCTTTAGAATTAGATTCTTAGCCTTATTACCTTTGGCAGAGACACAGAGTTCTAGCTGACCCTTAAGCCTCGCTCAGGTAGTATTGCCAAAGCCTCAACCACCCAACATCTGCAGCTAGCTTTCCGCAGAAGGTAATCAATATGCGCATACTCGTAACCGGTGGTGCCGGATTCATTGGCTCAGCCGTCATACGGCACCTGCTTGCAGAGACCGAGCATGAAGTCCTCAATCTTGACAAGCTCACCTATGCCGGCAATCTCGAATCCCTGATAGACGTCGCGACCAATCCGCGCTATCACTTCGTTCAGGCCGACATTGCAGATAGCACACTGGTCACCGCAACGCTTGCGCGCTTTCAGCCTGATGCGGTGATGCATCTGGCCGCAGAGTCGCACGTGGACCGCTCAATTGACGGCCCAGCGGCCTTTATTCAGACCAATATCGTTGGAACGTATAGCCTCTTGGAGGCGGTACGGGCGTACTGGTCGAAATTGAGTGAGCAGGGCAAAGATGGGTTCCGCTTCCATCACATATCGACCGATGAAGTCTATGGCGACTTGCACGGTGTTGATGATCTCTTTACCGAACTTACACCCTATGCACCTAGCTCACCCTATTCCGCGAGCAAGGCAGCATCTGACCATCTGGTTCGGGCATGGCATCGAACCTACGGGCTCCCAATACTCGTTACAAACTGCTCAAACAATTACGGCCCGTATCACTTCCCCGAGAAGCTGATACCGCTGATGATTCTGAACGCTCTGGAAGGCAAGCCCCTGCCGGTATACGGCGATGGCAAGCAAGTACGCGACTGGCTGTTCGTCGACGATCATGCTCGTGCTCTGGTAGAAGTGGTCACTCGCGGCACCGTAGGCGAGACCTACAACATTGGCGGACACAACGAGCAGAAGAACCTTGAAGTAGTACGCAGCATCTGCGCTCTTCTGGAGGATCTGGCACCAGCCAAACCCCAAGGCGTGCAACGCTTCGATGAGTTGATAACCTTCGTTAAAGATCGCCCAGGACATGACCAGCGCTACGCAATCGATGCAGGCAAGATCGAGCGGGACTTGGGCTGGGTTCCCAGAGAGACCTTTGAATCCGGACTGCGGAAAACAGTGGAATGGTATCTCGCTAATTTGGAATGGTGCCGCCGCGTTCAGGACGGCAGCTATCAGCGTGAGCGACTCGGAGCATCAGCATGAAAGGTATTATTCTCGCCGGGGGCTCTGGCACTCGCCTGCACCCAATTACCCTAGGGGTGTCGAAGCAGCTGCTACCGATCTATGACAAGCCAATGATCTACTACCCGATCTCCGTGCTCATGCTGGCAGGGATCCGTCAGATTCTGGTTATCTCGACCCCACATGACTTGCCACATTATCGTAGCCTTCTTGGGGACGGCTCCCAGTTTGGTGTCGAATTCAACTATGCAGAGCAGCCGTCTCCAGATGGATTGGCTCAAGCCTTCCTGATTGGCGAAGACTTCATCGGTAGTGATTCTGTATGCCTGATCTTGGGCGACAATATCTTTCATGGTCAGCATTTCAGCGAGCAGTTGAAGCGAGCAGCAAGCACCCCGGCTGGAGCCACGGTTTTTGGTTACAGAGTTAAAGACCCTGAGCGTTTTGGTGTTGTCGAGTTCGATGAAAATGGCAAAGCCATATCTATTGAGGAAAAGCCTGTACAACCGAAGTCCAGCTACGCCGTGACCGGCCTGTATTTCTACGACAATGATGTTGTAGGTATCGCTAAGGCAGTCAAACCCTCCCCGCGCGGTGAGTTGGAAATAACTGATATCAACAATGCCTATCTACAGCGTGGCGACCTCCAAGTCGAACGCTTGGGTCGCGGATTCGCTTGGCTTGATACAGGTACTCACGATAGCCTGCTGGAAGCATCCCAGTACGTTCAGACTATCGAACACCGCCAAGCTCTCAAGGTAGCCTGTCTTGAAGAGATCGCTTATCAGAATGGCTGGATCGACAACGATCAATTGCTCAAGCAGGCCCGCGCCTTTGGCAAAACTGGGTATGGCCAATATCTGCTTAAGCTGGCAGGGGAACCTCATTGAACGTACTACAAACAGCAATACCCGACGTTCTCATCCTGGAGCCGAAAGTCTTTGGGGATGATCGCGGCTTCTTTTTCGAAAGCTTTAATGCACAAGCGTTTGAATCCGCTACGGGGCTGAAGCGTAATTTCGTACAGGACAATCACTCACGCTCGCAGCGCGGCGTGTTACGTGGTTTGCACTATCAACTGCAACAAGCTCAGGGCAAGTTGGTCCGGGTGACTCAAGGCGAAGTCTTTGATGTGGCCGTTGATATTCGCCGCAGCTCGGCAACATTCGGACACTGGGTTGGCGTCAATCTCTCAGCCGACAACAAACGTCAACTTTGGGTTCCGGAAGGCTTTGCTCACGGCTTTCTCGTGCTCAGCGAGTCCGCCGAATTTCTCTACAAGACCACTGATTACTATGCCCCCCAGTACGAACGTAGCATCCGCTGGGATGATCAATCGCTGGCTATTGATTGGCCATATGCCGAAACCCCTCAGCTATCCGCCAAGGATCTGGCAGCTCTTGAGTTGAAGGATGCAGAGCTTTTCCCATGAAAATTGTATTGTGCGGAAAGAGCGGTCAGATCTCTCGAGAGCTGCAACTGAGTCTATCTAAGCTTTGCAAGCAACTTATCTGTCTTGATAGATCAGAGATGGACTTCACTCAATTGGAAAGCATCCGCTATCAGCTCAGTAAACATACACCAGACCTGATCATCAACACCGTAGCTCATACTGCAGTTGACCGCGCCGAAAGCGAGCAAGATCTTGTCTTGGCAATCAATGCAGAGGCTGTGGGTGTCATTGCAGAAGAAGCCAATAAGCTTGGCGCCCCACTCATCCACTACTCGACAGACTATGTTTTCGATGGCGAGAAAACCACTCCATATACCGAAGAGGATGAGCCGAATCCACTTGGCGTATATGCGCGGAGCAAATTGGCCGGCGAACTAGCAATTCAGGCAGTTACTGGTGAGCATCTAATTCTGCGAACCAGCTGGGTTTACTCACAGCAAGGACATAACTTCCTACTGACAATGCAACGCCTGCTGCAAGAGCGCGAGGAGCTCAAGGTGGTCGATGACCAAATTGGCGCACCCACTTGGGCCGGTAGCATTGCTCAAGCTACAGCGCAGATGATCCAACAGTGGCAGGCAGGCTCTGCCAAATGGGGCACTTACCATCTAACCGCCGCAGGCGAAACCTCATGGTTTGGCTTCGCAAGCGCTATTTCTGAGCAGCTGCGTCTTCAAGGAAAAGAGTGCGCACACTTGCTACCTATAGCTTCGAGCGAATACCCCACCCCAGCCAAAAGACCGCTCAACTCACGCCTGGATTGCAGCAAATTGCAAGCGGACTGGCACATTTCTATGCCTGATTGGAAATCAGCTCTCGCTGAATGCTTAAGCAACCCGCGCTAATGCGGAGCGCTGGCTGACTATTTCACAGGCTATAGCGCCGGTAGCGCTCAACGAGGGGGGCATAGAATATGAACCCAGCAAGCGTCTATCGCCCACGCTGGCGCAGCCTGGCTCTGTTGGCCCTGCTACTGGCTCCGCTGCTGTGGCCGCTGCAGTTCTTCGCTGAGCGCTATTACCGCGGCGAGCTGCTCGAGCAGAATCGCCAGACCTTCGACCTGTATGTCGCCAACCTGTTCGGCACGCTGCGCCGCTACGAGGTGCTGCCGAATATCCTCGCCGACCTGCCGCCACTGCGCTCATTGCTCGCCGCGCCGACCGACAAGGCGCTGCAGGAGCGGGCCAACCGCCTGCTGACCCAGGTGCGCGAGGAAACCGGCGCTGACGTGATCTACCTGATGAGCCCCGCGGGCATCACCCTGACCTCGTCGAACTGGGACCAGGCGGACAGCTTCGTCGGCCGCGACTTCACCTATCGTCCGTACTTTCGCGAGGCGCTGGCCGGCAAGCCGGGGCGCTTCTTCGGTCTCGGCACCACCTCGCGCAAGCGCGGCTATTTCTTCTCCAGCCCGGTGCGCGACGGCGAGCGGGTGATCGGAATTCTGGTGGTCAAGGTCGACCTGGACGACTCCGAGGCGCTGTGGGGCAACACCCCGGAGCAGCTGATGGTGACCGACAGCAACGGCGTGGTGATCATCTCCTCGCGCAGCGACTGGCGCTTCCGTGCCACCCGCGAGCTGGACAACGCCGAGCGCGCCGCCATCGCCGCCAACCAGCCCTACCCGACCCAGGCGCCCACGCCGCTGCAACTGGACGACAGCGCCTGGCTGATCCAGAGCCGCGAGCTGCAGGAGACCGGGCTGACCGCCAGCATCCTCGCCCCGCGCCAGCTGGTCGATCGCCAGGTACGCACCACCCTGGCCGTGGGTGGCGCAGCGCTGCTGGCGGGCCTGCTGATGCTGGGCCTGCTGCTGCAGCGCCGACGTCACTACATCGAGCGCATCGCCCTGGATGCCCGCGCCAAACGCGAGCTGGAGATGCGCGTGCTGGAGCGCACCCGCGACCTGGAGACGCTGAACAATCGCCTCAAGGACGAGGTGCTGGAACGCGAGCACGCCCAGCAGGAGCTGCTGCGCACCCAGGACGAGCTGGTCCAGGCCGGCAAGCTGACGGCGCTGGGCACCATGAGCGCCAGCATCAGCCATGAGCTCAACCAGCCTCTGGCGGCGATCCGCAGCTATGCCGACAACGCCGGCGTATTGCTCGACCATCAGCGCACTGACGATGTGCGCGGCAACCTCAAGCAGATCAGCGAACTGACCGGGCGCATGGCCTCGATCATCGCCCACCTGCGCGCGTTCGCCCGGCGCGACAGGCATGCGCCGGAGAGCGTGGCCCTGCAACCGGCGCTGGACGATGCACTGGCCCTGCTGGCCAAGCGTCGCCGGACGCTGGACGTGGAGCTGATTCGCGACCTGCCGGATGCCACCCTGTGGGTGCAGGCCGGCGAGACGCGCCTGCGCCAGGTGCTCGGCAACCTGCTGGCCAACGCCCTCGACGCGCTCAGTGAAAAGGCTCCGCCACGGCGCCTGTGGCTAAGTGCCGAACTCACCGGGAATGGCGTCAACCTGCTACTGCGCGACAATGGTCCCGGCTTCTCCGAGCAGGCCCTGGCCCATGCGCGCGAGCCCTTCTTCACCACCAAGACCAGCACCCAGGGCCTCGGCCTCGGCCTGGCCATCTGCGAGACGCTGATGCAGGCCCTGGGCGGCGAGCTGCTGCTGGCCAATCACCCGGATGGCGGCGCGCTGGTCACCCTGCAGCTGCGCAGCGCCGCACCCGGCGCCAACTTGCAACCGCCCGAGGAGTTTTCATGAGCGCCATTGACGCCCGCACCCAGGTTCTGCTGATCGACGACGACGAGCACCTGCGCCAGGCCCTGGCACAAACCCTCGACCTGGCCGGCCTGCGCGTGGAAACCCTGGCCGACGCCCGCGGCGTGGCCGAGCGCATCGCCGCGGACTGGCCGGGCGTGGTGGTCAGCGACATCCGCATGCCTGGCATCGACGGCCTGCAACTGCTGGAGCAACTGCACCAGCAGGACGCCGAGCTACCGGTGCTGCTGATCACCGGCCACGGCGACGTGCCACTGGCCGTGCAGGCCATGCGCGCCGGCGCCTACGACTTCTTGGAAAAACCTTTCGCCAGCGAGGCCCTGCTCGATGGTGTGCGCCGCGCCCTGGAGCTGCGCCGCCTGGTGCTGGAGAACCGCAGCCTGCGCCTGGCTTTGGCCGACCGCAATGAGCTGGGCGCGCGCCTGATTGGCCAGTCCGCCCCCATGCTGCGCCTGCGCGAGCAGGTCGGTGCACTGGCGGCCATCCACACCGATGTCCTGATCCTCGGCGAGACCGGCGCCGGCAAGGAAGTGGTGGCGCGTGCGCTGCACGACCTCTCCGCACGCAAGAAGGGCCCGTTCGTGGCAATTAACGCCGGCGCCCTGGCCGAGTCGGTGGTGGAGAGCGAGCTGTTCGGCCACGAGCCCGGCGCCTTCACTGGCGCGCAGAAACGCCGTATCGGCAAGTTCGAATTCGCCAACGGCGGCACCCTGTTCCTCGACGAGATCGAGAGCATGAGCCCAGATATTCAGGTCAAGCTCCTGCGCCTGCTGCAGGAGCGAGTGGTCGAGCGCCTCGGCGGCAACCAGCTAGTCCCCCTGGATATCCGCGTGATCGCCGCAACCAAGGAAGACCTGCGCGTGGCCGCCGACCAGGGGCGTTTCCGCGCCGACCTCTATTACCGGCTGAACGTGGCGCCGCTGCGCATTCCACCGCTGCGCGAGCGTGGCGCCGATATTCTGCTGCTGTTCCAGCACCATGCCGAGGCCGCCGCCCAGCGCCACGGCCTGCCGATCCGCGAGCTGCAGTCAGGGCAGCGTGCGCAACTGCTCAGCCACGCCTGGCCGGGCAATGTGCGCGAGCTGCAGAACGCCGCCGAGCGCTTCGCCATGGGGCTGGATATCGGCCTGGATCTTCCGGGTGGAGGGGCGCTGGCCGAAGCCAGCGAGCAGAGCCTCGGTGAGCGGGTCGAAGCTTACGAGCGCGCGCTGATCGCCGCCGAGATGGCCAAGGGACACAACTCCCTGCGCAGCCTCGCCGAGGCCCTCGGCCTGCCGCGCAAGACACTGCACGACAAGCTGCGCAAGCACGGCCTGGATTCGGACGGCGACGAAGACTAGTGCAGCATCGCTTCACCGCGATCGAGCAAGAATCGCTCCAGGTCTACCGGCTCGCCAGGGTCGGCACGTAGCTGGCGGCGCAGGTCGGCGAATACCCGGTTGTAATCCTCGTGGAAGGCGAACAGCGCCGGGTGCGCCGGCTTGATGCCGCGCCGGCGCAGGCAGCGCCCGGCACTCTGCAGGAAGTTGTAGGCCACGTCGCGACGCAGGCTGAAGCCATCGTGCACTGGTTGCCCGGCCACATCGCCGTCCAGCTCGAAATCGACGTGGCAGCCATCTTCATCGCGGCATACCCGGTATTCCAGGCTCAACTGAAAGCCGGGCTCACCGGGTGCAGGTTCGCGGCGTAGTTCGACATGTCCTGGGCGGAACATCGCAACCCCCTTGGCATTGCTGTCAACTTATAAGAATTCGAAGTAACTAGCCTCGAATTAATCTCGAATAAGCAGAAAGCAACTTGCCATTACGCATAAGAGACATCTTGCTGAAACTTGAAAGCGATAAAAGTTCGACTAGTTTCCTCTATGCCCGACCAGAACGGGTAGAGGCCGTCTAAGACGAGGTTTCTTCGCTATACCCAAGATATGTCCTGAGTAGTTCTGGCAAGACAGGGACAGTATTGCCGAGCAATGGATAGCGAGCTATTGATTGAGATCAATACCCCACTCTCCCGTAGCGAGCCCAATGCTCCTAACTCCACTCCGCTATTGGAGATATCAAAATGTCCGACTCTGCAAACAAACTTCGCCTGGGTGCGTTGATTGCCCTGGTGGTCGGCTCCATGGTCGGCGGCGGGATCTTCTCCCTACCGCAGAACATCGCCAACAGCGCCAGCGCCGGCGCCACCCTGATCGGCTGGCTGATCACCGGGGTCGGCATGCTGACCCTGGCCTTCGTCTTCCAGACCCTGGCCAACCGCAAGCCCAACCTGGATGGCGGGGTATATGCGTACGCCAAGGCCGGCTTCGGCGACTACATGGGTTTCTCCTCGGCTTGGGGCTACTGGATCAGCGCGTGGATCGGCAACGTCAGCTACATGGTGCTGCTGTTCTCCACCCTCGGTTATTTCTTCCCGGTATTCGGTGAGGGCAACACCCTGCCGGCGGTGATCTGCGCCTCGGTGCTGCTCTGGCTGCTGCACTTCCTGGTGCTGCGTGGGATCAAGGAAGCCGCCTTCATCAACACCATCACCACCATTGCCAAGATGGTACCGCTGGCACTGTTCATCGTGATTGCCGCCATCGCGTTCAAGATGGACGTGTTCACCAGCGACTTCTGGGGCGCCGGTAACACCGAGCTCGGCAGCGTGATGGACCAGGTGCGCAAGATGATGCTGGTTACCGTCTGGGTGTTCATCGGCATCGAGGGCGCCAGCATCTTCTCCGCCCGCGCCGAGAAACGCAGCGACGTGGGCAAGGCCACGGTGATCGGCTTCGTAGGCGTGCTCCTGCTGCTGGTTCTGGTCAACGTGCTGTCCCAGGGCATCCTGGCCCAGGCCCAGCTGGCCGGGCTGAAGAACCCGTCGATGGCCGGTGTGCTGGAGCATGTGGTCGGCCCCTGGGGCGCCCAGCTGATCAGCATCGGTCTGCTGGTTTCCCTGGCCGGGGCCCTGCTGTCCTGGACCCTGCTGTGCGCCGAGATCCTCTTCGCCAGCGCCCGTGACCACACCATGCCGGAGTTCCTGCGCAAGGAGAACGCCAACCAGGTGCCGGTCAACGCGTTGTGGCTGACCAATGCGCTGATCCAGCTGTTCCTCATCATCACCCTGTTCAACAGCTCCACCTACCTCAGCCTGCTGTACCTGGCCACCTCGATGATCCTGGTGCCGTACTTCTGGTCGAGCGCCTATGCGGTGCTGCTGGCATTCCGCGGCGAGACCTACGAGAACGCCGGCGGCGAACGCAACAAGGACCTGTTCATCGCCCTGGTGTCCACCCTCTACGCCGTCTGGCTGGTGTATGCCGCCGGCATCCAGTACCTGCTGCTGTCCGCCCTGCTCTATGCGCCTGGCGCCATCCTGTTCGCCAAGGCCAAGCGCGAGCTGGGCCAACCCATCTTCACCGGCATCGAGAAGGTCATTTTCCTCGTCGTGCTGATTGGCGCCGTCATTGCCGCCTACGGCCTGTATGACGGTTTCCTGAGTCTGTAAGAGAAGGAGTTCGATATGTCCAAGAAAGCCCTCGGCGTCCATTCCGAAGCCGGCAAGCTGCACAAGGTAATGGTCTGCTCACCCGGTCTCGCCCACCTGCGCCTGACCCCCAACAACTGCGACGAGCTACTGTTCGACGACGTGATCTGGGTCAGCCAGGCCAAGCGCGATCACTTCGACTTCATGACCAAGATGCGCGAGCGCGGCATCGACGTGGTGGAGATGCACAACCTGCTGGAGCAGACTGTCAGCAACAAGGACGCGCTGGCCTGGATCCTCGACCGCAAGCTCACCCCCAACAGTGTCGGCCTCGGCCTGCAGAACGAGGTTCGCTCGTTCATCGAGGGGCTTGAGGCACGCAAGATTGCCGAGTTCCTGATAGGTGGCGTATCGGGCGCCGACCTGGCCAAGCACAAGAGCTCCGAGGTGGCGAAGATGTTCAATGCCTACCTCGGCGAGTCCAGCTTCATCTTCCCGCCGCTGCCCAACACCCAGTTCACCCGCGACACCACCTGCTGGATCTACGGCGGCGTCACCCTCAACCCGATGTACTGGCCGGCACGCCGCCAGGAAACCCTGCTGGCCAGCGCCATCTACAAGTTCCATCCGGACTTCGTGAATGCCGACTTCCAGATCTGGTACGGCGACCCGGACGTCGACCACGGCGCCGCGACCCTGGAAGGCGGCGACGTGATGCCGATCGGTAACGGCACCGTGCTGATCGGCATGGGCGAGCGTTCCTCGCACCAGGCCATCGGCCAGGTGGCCCAGGCCCTGTTCAAGGCCGGCGCCGCCGAACGGGTGGTAGTCGCCGGCCTCGGCAAGTCGCGCGCGGCCATGCACCTGGACACCGTGTTCAGCTTCTGCGACCGCGACCTGGTCACCGTCTTCCCGGAAGTCGCCTACCAGATCGTGCCGTTCGTACTACGCCCGGACGAGAGCAAGCCAGGCGGCATCGACGTACGCCGCGAGGACAAGTCGTTCCTCGACGTGGTCGCCGAATCCCTCAACCTGAAGAAACTGCGCGTGGTGGAAACCGGCGGCGACAGCTTCGAGGCCGAGCGTGAGCAGTGGGACGACGGCAACAACGTGGTCTGCCTGGAACCTGGCGTGGTGGTCGGCTATGACCGTAACACCTACACCAACACCCTGCTGCGCAAGGCCGGGGTCGAGGTTGTCACCATCAGCGCCAGCGAACTTGGCCGCGGCCGCGGCGGTGGTCACTGCATGACCTGCCCGATCATCCGCGATCCGATCGACTACTGATCAAGCCACCCCGGCGGCCATCCGCCGCCGGGCGCGGTTTCCCATACCCACGAGGAGAAAGAACCATGGCTTTCAACATGCACAACCGCAACCTGCTCAGCCTGATGCACCACAGCACTCGCGAGCTGCGCTACCTGCTGGACCTGTCCCGCGACCTCAAGCGCGCCAAGTACACCGGCACCGAGCAGCCTCACCTGCTGCGCAAGAACATCGCGCTGATCTTCGAGAAGACCTCCACCCGCACCCGCTGCGCCTTCGAGGTCGCCGCCTATGACCAGGGCGCCAACGTCACCTACATCGATCCAGGTTCCTCGCAGATCGGCCACAAGGAGAGCATGAAGGACACCGCCCGCGTGCTCGGCCGCATGTACGACGCCATCGAGTACCGCGGCTTCAAGCAGGAGATCGTCGAGGACCTGGCCAAGTACGCCGGCGTGCCGGTGTTCAACGGCCTGACCGACGAATACCACCCGACCCAGATGCTCGCCGACGTGCTGACCATGCGCGAGCACAGCGACAAGCCGCTGCACGAGATCAGCTACGCCTACCTCGGCGACGCGCGCAACAACATGGGTAACTCGCTGCTGCTGATCGGCGCCAAGCTCGGCATGGATGTGCGCATCGCCGCACCCAAGGCCCTGTGGCCGACCGACGAGCATGTCGCCGCGTGCCAGAAGTTCGCCGAGGAAAGCGGTGCGCGCATCACCCTCACCGAAGACGCCAAGGCCGCGGTCAAGGGCGTCGACTTCGTCCACACCGATGTCTGGGTGTCCATGGGCGAACCGGTGGAAGCCTGGGCCGAGCGCATCAAGGAGCTGATGCCCTACCAGGTCAACGCCGAGCTGATGAAGGCTGCCGGCAACCCGCGGGTGAAGTTCATGCACTGCCTGCCGGCCTTCCATAACAGCGATACCAAGGTCGGCAAGCAGATCGCCGAGCAGTACCCGCATCTGAAGAATGGCATCGAAGTGACCGACGACGTATTCGAATCGCCCTGGTGCATTGCCTTCGAGCAGGCGGAAAACCGCATGCACACCATCAAGGCGATCCTGGTCTCAACCCTGGCCGATGTCTAACCGCCGATGCGGGCCGGCACCGATGCCGGCCCGCACGGCAGCTCAAGGAGAATCAACATGCGACTAGTCATCGCCCTGGGCGGCAACGCCCTGCTGCGGCGTGGCGAGGCCATGACCGCGGAGAACCAGCGCGTCAATGTGCGCATCGCTTGCGAACAGATCGCCAAGGTGGCGCCCGGTAACGAACTGGTGATCGCCCACGGCAACGGCCCGCAGGTCGGCCTGCTGGCCCTGCAGGGCAACGCCTACGACGCGGCCAACCCCTACCCGCTGGATGTGCTCGGAGCCGAAACCGAAGGCATGATCGGCTACATGATCGAACAGGAGCTGGGCAACCTGCTGCCGTTCGAAGTGCCTTTCGCCACCATTCTCACCCAGGTCGAAGTGGACAGCGGTGACCCGGCGTTCAGAACGCCGACCAAGCCGATCGGCCCGGTCTACAGCAAGGAAGACGCCGAGCGCCTGGCCGCCGAGAAGGGCTGGAGCATTGCCCCGGATGGCGACAAGTTCCGCCGCGTGGTGGCCAGCCCACGGCCGCAGCGCATCTTCGAGATCCGCCCGGTGAAGTGGCTGCTGGAGAAAGGCTCGGTGGTGATCTGCGCCGGCGGCGGTGGCATCCCGACCATGTACGACAATGGCAAGCTCAAGGGCGTGGAGGCTGTGATCGACAAGGACCTGTGCTCGGCATTGCTGGCCGAGCAGCTGGATAGCGATCTACTGGTGATCGCCACCGACGTCGATGCCACCTACATCGACTGGGGCAAGCCGACGCAGAAGGCCATCGCCGAGGCCCATCCGGACGAACTGGAGCGTCTAGGCTTCGCCGCCGGCTCCATGGGACCGAAGGTCCAGGCCGCCTGCGAGTTCGCCCGCAATACCGGCAAGGTCGCGGTGATCGGCTCGCTGGCCGATATCGAGGCCATCGTCAAAGGCACCGCCGGCACCCGCGTCAGCACCAGCGCCACCAGTACGCAATACCGCTGATCCGCGTTAACCCAGCGGCAGGCTCCCCTGCCGCTCCTCAACCTCTCCTCCACCTGCGACTCGCCGCGCCGTTACCCGCACGCCTGTACGGATGACCAGCAAGCAGCAACGTGACTTGCCGGTCAGACCCCGCGTCAACCCGATACCCCCGATTCATTTGAGTCGCCATCCGGCATATGCCGCCTGGCAGGGAGCGCTGTTGTCGCCGAGCATCCGCCCGCTACTTCGCGCCCGCCCCGCCTGGCATGAAGGTCGATTGTAGGAGTTCTGTGTGATGTCTCGTCTTCCCGTCATCGTCGGCTTCGGCGGCTACAACGCCGCGGGCAGAAGCTCGTTCCACCATGGCTTCCGCCGCATCGTCCAGGAATCGCTGGATGCCGCCAGTCGCCAGGAAACCCTGGCCGGCCTGGCCGTGATGATGAAGCTGGTGCAGGTAGTCGACGGCCAGTTCCGCAGCCTCGATGGCCAGCCCCTGAGCCCGGCCGAGATCGAGGCCCGGCATGGTGCCGAGATCCTCGCCGGCACCCTGGTACGACGCATCGAGAAACGCCACCTGGACGTGGACGCTGCTCACTGGCAGAAGAACATCGCCGTGAGCGCCGCCCAGTTCACCACCCTGCGCAAGCAACTGCCCGAGCCGCTGCCGAGCAGCTGGCAGGTGGAAGAGCTGGACGAGCAGCAGGTGCGCGTCACCCTGCAGGAGAGCAGCGAGTTCAAGGTCGACAGCTATCGCGCCCTGCCGGTGAAGTCCGCCGGCCAGTTGCCCACCGGCTTCGAGCCGGGCGAGCTGTATCACTCGCACTTCCATCCACGCGGCCTGCAGATGACCGTGGTTGGCGCCACCGACGCGCTGCGCTCCACCGGCCTGCCCTGGACCGACATCCTGGCCAAGGTGCAGCCGGACCAGGTCGCCGTGTTCGCCGGCAGCGGCATGAGCCAGATGGACGACAACGGCTTCGGCGGCATGCTGCAGTCGCGCCTCAAGGGCAACCGGGTCACCGCCAAGCAGTGCCCACTGGGCCTCAACAGCATGCCGGCGGATTTCATCAACGCCTATGTGCTGGGCAGCGTCGGCACCACCGGCAGCGTTACCGGCGCCTGCGCCACCTTCCTCTACAACCTGCAGAAGGGCGTCGAGCATATCGCCAACGGCCAGGCGCGCGTGGTGCTGGTGGGCAACAGCGAGGCGCCGGTCACCCAGGAATTCATCGATGGTTACGGCGCCATGGGCGCCCTGGCCACAGAGGAAGGCCTGCGCAAGATCGAGGGCCGCGACGAGGTGGACTTCCGCCGCGCCAGCCGGCCGTTCGGCGACAACTGCGGTTTCACCCTGTCCGAGTCGGCGCAGTTCATCGTGCTGATGGATGATGAGCTGGCCCTGGAGCTGGGCGCCGATATTCATGGCGCCGTGCCGGATGTGTTCATCAACGCCGACGGCTTCAAGAAATCCATCTCCGCCCCCGGCCCCGGCAACTACCTGACCGTGGCCAAGGCCGTGGCCAGCGCCGCCCAGCTGGTCGGCATCGATGCCGTGCGCAACCGCAGCTTCGTGCATGCCCACGGCTCCAGCACCCCGGCCAACCGGGTCAGCGAATCCGAACTGCTGGATCGGGTCGCTGCCGCCTTCGGTATCGAGCAATGGCCGGTGACCGCGGTGAAGGCCTTCGTCGGCCATTCCCTGGCACCAGCCAGCGGCGACCAGCTGATCGCCGCCCTGGGCACCTTCCGTCACGGCTTGCTGCCGGGGCTGAAGACCATCGATCAGGTGGCCGACGACGTGCACCGCCAGCACATCAGCCTGGATGTCCGCGACCGCCAGGTGGCAGGCATGGAAGTGTGCTTCCTCAACTCCAAGGGCTTCGGCGGCAACAACGCCACCGGCGTGCTGCTCGCTCCACAGGTGGCCGAGCGCATGCTGCGCAAGCGCCACGGTGAAGCCGCCTTCAGCGCTTGGCAGGCCAAGCGCGAAACGACTCGCGCCACCGCAGCCGCCTACGACCAGCGGGCGCTACGCGGCCAGTTCGACATCCTCTACAACTTCGGTCACGACCTGATCGACGACCAGCAGCTGCAATTCAGCGCCGACGGCATCCAGGTGCCGGGCTTCGCCCAGCCGTTGCTGTACAGGAAGGACGAGCGCTACAGCGACATGCTGTAAGCGCCCGCTGCGAACGGGGCGGACTTCAGCGGTGCAGCACGTAGTGTCCGCTGAAGCGCACCGCCTCGACGTCGCCAGCGAGGATGCGGCTGTGCAGCTTCAGGCGCGCCAGGCCGCGGCGCCGGTACAAGGCCAGGAACTTCTCCCACTCGGCCGGCGATGGCGCCGCACAAACGGCGATCGCATCGCTCACCACCGGCTGCGGATAGTCGATCTGGCCCTGCTGGATGACGATATGGCCGTCCGTGATCCCCACCTCGCGCAGGCTCAGATGCAGCCAGCCCCAACCGGCCAGCACCGTGCCGCAATACAGGCTGCCGCCGAACATGCTGCTCTTGTGATTGAGGTTGGCCGCCAGCGGCAGGCTCAGGCGTAACTCACCACCCTGCCAGCCCAGTACACCCAGGCCGAGGGCTTGGGTCAGGGGAATGTCCTGGTGCAGCAGTTGCTCCAGATAGGCGCGGTCATCAGTCATATTCTGAACTCATGCAATGGCCTGCGAGCTAGAGCCCTGCTATTCACACAGCCAAGCCGAAGCGCAGCAGACCCTGCGAGTGACTCAATCCAGCGCGCGAGCCAGCTGGACAAGCTCGGCGCGCCACTCGGCGGCCTGCGGCAAGCCGAGGAAGGACGGGTTGAGGTAGCTCTCGCGAGCCTCGTAGGTCAGCGCCTCGCCCTGGAGGTCCAGCACTTCGCCGCCGGCACCCTCCAGCACGCCCTGAGCCGCCGCCGTGTCCCACTGCGAGGTGGGTGCCAGGCGCGGGTAGCAGTCGGCATTGCCTTCGGCCAGCAGGCAGAACTTCAGCGAGCTGCCGATATTGGCCAGTTGAAGGTCGCCGAAGCGCTCGGCCAGACCGGCCAGCAGGCGCTCCTGGGCCGGGCTGGAGTGGCGCTTGCTGGCCACCAGGGTGAAGGCCTCGGCCGGCGCCAGGCGCACGCCGATGGCCTGCGGCTCGCCACCTGGCTCCTGGCGCCAGGCGCCCAGACCGGCGCCGCCGAAGTAGCAGCGACCATTGGCCGGCACGCCGACCACACCGAACACCACGCGGCCGCGCTCGATCAGCGCGACATTGACGGTGAACTCCTCACTGCCGGAGATGAACTCCTTGGTCCCGTCCAACGGGTCCACCAGCCACCAGCGCTGCCACTCGGCGCGCTCGGCGAAGGCGATGCCGGCATCCTCTTCGGACAGCACCGGAATCTCCGGCGCCAGCTCGCGCAGACCGGCGGCGAGAATCTCGTGAGCGGCCAGGTCGGCGGCGGTGACAGGCGAGGCGTCGGCCTTCTCGGTGACGGCCACGTCGTTGCGCCAGTGCGGCAGGATGGCCTGGCCGGCGCGCTGCGCCAGGGCGATCACCGCCGGCAGATAGGGATGACTCACGGTTTGAATTCTCCACGTTGGGTCAGCAGGTCGCGGACCAGATAGAGGGCGGCCAGGGCGCGGCCTTCGGTGAATTGCGGATGCTGGGCCAGGGCGCTGAGCTCACGCAGGCTGACCTGGTCCACCCGCAGCGGCTCGGGCTCGTCGCCCGGCAGGCTTTCTTCGTAGAGGTCGCGGGCCAGCACCACCTGGATCTTCTGGCTCATGTAGCCGGGTGACAGGCTCAGCTCGGCGATCAGCTCCAGGCGCTCGGCACCGAAGCCGGCCTCTTCCTTGAGCTCGCGGTTGGCGGCCACCAGCACGTCTTCACCGGGTTCGATCAGGCCCTTGGCCAGCGACAGCTGGTAGTCGTCGGTGCCGGCACAGTATTCCTCGACCAACACCGCGTGCTCGGCATCGAGCATGGCCACCACCATCACCGCGCCATAACCGGCGCCCTTGCTCACCAGGCGTTCGTAGGTGCGCTCGACGCCATTGGCGAAGCGCAGCTGCAGCTCTTCGACGCGGAACAGGCGGCTGCTGGCGACTATCTCGCGGGCCAGCACCTGGGGTTTATCACGCATCATTCGCTCCTTGATTCGAACGGGTATCATACCCCGCTCCCTCGAAATATCCGCGCCGGATATTCGCTCCCCGTCTGTTTCCGGACTTTGCCATGCATCAGCTGCCCTGGGCCGATATCGATACCGTCCTGCTCGACATGGACGGCACCCTGCTAGACCTGCATTTCGACAATCACTTCTGGCTGGAACACCTGCCGCTGCGCTACGCCGAGCTGCACGGCATCAGTCGCGAAGCAGCCAACGCCGAGCTGCTGCCGCTGTTCCGCGCCCACGCAGGCACCCTGCCTTGGTACTGCACCGACTTCTGGAGCCGCGAGCTGAACCTCTCGGTACGCGACCTCAAGCGCGAGGTGGCCCACCTGATCGCGCTGCGCCCGGAGGCGGACACCTTCCTCGCCGCCCTGCGCGCAGCCGGCAAGCGAGTGGTGCTGATCACCAACGCGCACCGCGATTCTCTGTCGCTGAAGCTGGAGAAGATCGAGCTGGCGCCCTACTTCGACCGCCTGATCAGCTCCCACGACTACGGTTTTCCCAAGGAGGACCAGCAGTTCTGGTTCGCCCTGCAGCAGGACTTCCCCTTCGAGCCTGCGCGCAGCCTGTTTATCGACGACAGCCTGCCGATCCTGCGCAGTGCCGGACGCTATGGCATCGCCCACCTGCTCGCGGTGCGCCAGCCGGACAGCCGCGGCGCGGCCAAGGACACCGAGGAGTTCGCCGCCGTCGAGGACTATCGCCAGCTCAGCGCCCAGCTCGCCCCGCCAGCCTGAAGCGCCGCCGACCGCCCGGCAGCCGGGCGGTTCGTCGGCTGCGCCATTTTTTGCACAGGTCGTGACACTGCTCGCAGTGCCGCCAAATGCCACTTGCCCAGCGAAGCGGCGCTGGCAGCATGTGCACCATTCCCCAACGGAGGTCCGTAATTAATGAAGTATTCCTCTCTGCTCCTGCTCTCTCTCGGCCTGGCCAGCGCCACCGCTCTGGCCGGCAACACCTCGGCCGGCGTCGGCGGCGCCCTGGGCGGCGCCCTGGGCACCGTGGTCGGTGAGCAGATCGGTGGCAGCACTGGCGCCACCATCGGCGCCGGTGTCGGCGGCGCGGCCGGCAGTGCGGTAGGTGCCGACAAGGGCGCCCGCGCCGAGGCGGCCATCGGCGGAGGTATCGGCGCGGCCGGCGGCCAGGTGATTGGCAGCAAGGTCGGCGGCAGCACCGGCGGCGTGATCGGCGCCGCGGTCGGCGGCGGTGCCGGCGGCGCGCTGGGCAATGCCTACGGCGGAGACGACGATGACGACCATGACCACGACGATCGCCGCTACCGCGATGGTCATTACCATGATCACGACGGGCACCCCGGCCGCGCCCTCGGTCACAAGAAGCACAAGTGGCACAAGAAGCACCACTGAGCCACAAACGACAAGGCCCGCATCATGCGGGCCTTGTGTTTTGCGGAGCCTGAAACCGGGCGGTATCAGATACCTTCGCTGCGCAGGGCGGCGGCGGTGAAGTCGCTCTTCTTCAGTTGCACGTTGAAGTCGTACATCGGCTCGTTGTTGTCCAGGCCGTCGACGAAGTAGCGGCTGCCGGCGAAGTCGTAGATGGTCTCCAGGGTGCTGAGGAACATCGGTACGTCGTAGTAGCTGATCGGGTGGGCTTCCTGCAGGCCGACCAGTTCGCCGCTCTTGTTGTACAGGTCGACGGCGAGGATCTGCCAGCTGTCCTCGTCGATGTAGAAGCGACGCTCGGCGTACGGGTGGCTATGGCCCTTGCGCAGCTTGGCGTCGACGACCCATACGCGGTGCAGCTCGTGGCGCAGCAGCTCGGGGTTGACGTGCTTCTCCTGGAGGATTTTCTCGTAGGGAATGCCCTTCTGGTGCACGGCATAGCTGTTGTATGGCACCAGCATTTCCTGCTTGCCGACCAGGGTCCAGTCGTAGCGGTCCGGCGCGCCGTTGTAGGCGTCGACCACGTCGGCGGTGGCCATGCCGTTGGTGTCCGGCTGCATGGCGTCATAGGCCAGCATCGGCAGGCGACGCACGCGACGCTCTCCACGGTTGAAGCGCCAGGCCTTGCGGATAGCCAGGACCTGGTCGAGGGTCTCCTGCACTACCAGGGCGGAGCCTGCCAGCTTGCTCGGCGAGGTCACCACGTACTTGTAGAAGAACAGGGTGTTGTCCAGGTCCGCCGGGGTCACGCCTTCGCGGCCGTAGACGAACAGGATGTCGCGCTCGCGCTTGACCAGTACGTAGTCACCGCCCTTGAGCACCGCCGCATGGTTGGTGATCATCCGGGTCTGCTCGCCGCGGTAGCGGGCGATGTGGTTCCAGATCGCTTCCTGACCGTTCTGCGGGATCGGGAAGGGAATGCCTGCGGCGGTGCCTTCGATGCCGTTACCGCCAGCGATCAGCGAGGCGTTGGCTGCGTTGTAGCGGATCGCGTCGTAGATGCGCTGCGGCGAGGCGGCGCTGCGGCGGGTCGGGAACACGCGCAGGAAGTAGTCCGGATTGGTTTCCAGCAGCTTCTGGTAGCCCGGGGTCAGCAGCGCCTTGTACTGAGCGATGTTGCTCTTGTCGACGCGGTACAGCTCCTTGTCCGCGGCAAAGGGATCCGGGTGGTGCATGCCGGGCTGGTAGTTGGCCGGCGGTGTGGCGACGCCACCCTCCCAGGACGGAATGGTGCCCGCGGCATTGCCGGCGCGCTCCCCGCCCAGCGGCATCAGGTCTTGCCCGAGACGGGCGGCCTGGGCAGCATCGACGCGGGCTTGCGCCGGCAGGCTGACAGCGGCTGCCAGCGACAGGACTGCAATAGTTCTCAGCACAGCTTTCTCCTCGCGACGCACTCAAGCGCCGCTGTTCTTATCCGTGCGACCGATCTAGGTCGCGCTCGCAGATTGCCGTTGGGTGAGGCAGTGGCCATCCTGGCGCCGGGTGGTCCCGGTCATGGTCGCTCCGCCTCCAGCGGGGCTTTGGGTACTTATGCGTCGCGCTGGAACTTGAGATCCCACACGCCGTGGCCAAGGCGCTCGCCACGTTTTTCGAACTTGGTCACCGGCCGTTCGCTGGGCCGCTCCACATAACCGGCGCCCCCCGCCACATTATGGTAGCCCGGCGCCCGCGACATTACCTCCAACATATGTTCCGCATATGGCTGCCAATCGGTGGCCATGTGCAGCACACCGCCGACCTTGAGCTTGCTGCGCACCAGTTCGGCGAAGCTCGCCTGGACAATGCGGCGCTTGTGGTGGCGGGCCTTGTGCCAGGGATCAGGGAAGAACAGCAGGACGCGATCGAGGCTGGCATCGGCCACGCAGTCACGCAGCACTTCCAGGGCGTCGCAGCTGTACACGCGGATGTTGGAGAGGTTCTGCGTGAGCATGCCGTTGAGCAGGGCGCCGACGCCCGGCTTGTGCACTTCCACGCCGATGAAGTCCTGCTCCGGCGCGGCAGCAGCCATCTCCAGGGTGGCGTGGCCCATGCCGAAGCCGATCTCGAAGGTACGCGGCGCACTGCGCCCAAACACCTGGTCGAAATCACGCAGGCCATCCTCCAGCTGCAGGCCGAATTTCGGCCAGCCCTGATCCAGGCCGCGCTGCTGGCCCTCGGTCATGCGCCCGGAGCGCATGACGAAACTCTTGATGCCGCGCAGCGGCCGCTCGGCAGCGCCTTCGTCCGCCGGCTCGATGATGTCGCTCATGAAGTTCTCTTAGCCTGTTTAGGTGGCTTACTTGATCAGGCCGTCCAGCGGCGAGGATGCACTGGCATACAGCTTCTTCGGCATGCGCCCGGCCAGGTAGGCCATACGCCCGGCGATGATCGCGTGCTTCATCGCCGCGCCCATCAGTATCGGGTCCTGGGCGTGAGCGATGGCGCTGTTCATCAACACCGCCTCGCAGCCCAGTTCCATGGCGATGGTGGCGTCGGACGCGGTGCCCACGCCGGCATCGACCAGCACCGGCACGGTGGCCTCTTCGAGGATGATGCGCAGGTTGTAGGGGTTGCAGATACCCAGACCGGTGCCGATCAGGCCGGCCAGCGGCATCACCGCGATGCAGCCCATCTCGGCCAGCTGGCGGGCGATGATCGGGTCGTCGCTGGTGTACACCATCACGTCGAAGCCTTCCTTGACCAGCACTTCGGCGGCCTTGATGGTCTCGATCACGTTGGGGAACAGGGTCTTCTGGTCGGCCAGCACTTCCAGCTTGACCAGCGTGTGGCCGTCGAGCAGCTCGCGGGCCAGGCGGCAGGTGCGCACCGCTTCCTCGGCGTTGAAGCAGCCGGCGGTGTTGGGGAGGATCGTGTACTTGTCCGGCGAGATCACGTCGAGCAGGTTCAGCTCGCCCGGGTTCTGCCCGATGTTGGTCCGGCGCACCGCCACGGTGACGATCTCGGCACCCGAGGCCTCGATGGCCAGGCGGGTTTCCTCGAGATCCTTGTACTTGCCGGTGCCCACCAGCAGGCGCGACTCGTAGGTGCGGCCGGCCAGGGTGAAAGGCTTGTCGGTGATGGCGCTCATGGCAGTTCCTCGGGCGACTAGCCGCCGCCGATGGCGTGGACGACTTCCAGCTGGTCGCCGTCGTGCAGGATGGTGGCGCCGTGCTGGCTGCGCGGCACTATGTCCAGATTGAGTTCGACCGCCACCCGCTTGCCGGTCGCATCCAGGCGCGCGAGCAGGTCGGCGACGCTGGCGCCGTCGGGCAGCTCGAAGGGTTGGCCGTTCAACTGGATATGCATGGCTGGGCGGTCAGATCATGAAAGGGTCGGCATTCTAGCCCGATCGACCGGATCGACCAAGGTACGCGCGTGCCATCTGTCAGGCCCGCACGGCACGCCAGGCCACTAGGCCCAGGCACAGCCAGCCGGCGAGGAAGCACAGGCCACCCAGCGGGGTGATCATGCCGAGCTTGCCCAGGCCGCTCAGGGTCAGGGCATACAGGCTGCCGGAGAACAGCAGGATGCCGACGGCGAAAAGGTTGCCGGCGGCGGTCAGCAGACGCCCCGGCAGGCGCTCGGCGAGCAGCGCCACGCCGAACAGCGCCAGGGCATGCACCAACTGGTAATGCACGCCGGTCTGAAATACCGCCAGGTACTCCGCGCTCAGCTGGCCCTTGAGCCCGTGGGCGGCAAAGGCGCCCAGTGCCACGCCGGTGAAGCCGGCTAGAGCCGCCAGCAGCAGAAAGACTCGTAACATGATTGACTCCCGGACAGGCTCGATGCGGCCGCTATAATGGCCGCTCCCTCAGACCGGGCCAAGCCATGCTGCGCAACCTGTTCCGCCGCCTGACCAAATTGCTGCTGTGGTTCGCCGCCGTCTCGGCGCTGGTGGTGCTGGCCTTGCGCTGGATCGACCCGCCCGGCACGGCGCTGATGGCCGAGCGCAAGATCCAGTCCTGGGTCGACGGCGAACCCATCGACCTGCAGCGCACCTGGCGGCCCTGGCGCGAGCTGCCGGACGACCTGAAGGTCGCGGTGATCGCTGCCGAGGACCAGAAGTTCGCCGAGCACTGGGGCTTCGACGTCGCGGCCATCCGCCAGGCCCTGCAGCACAACGCCGATGGCGGCAACCTGCGCGGCGCCAGCACCATCAGCCAACAGGTGGCCAAGAACCTCTTCCTCTGGTCCGGCCGCAGCTGGCCGCGCAAGGCCCTGGAAGCCTGGTTCACCGGCCTGATCGAGCTGCTCTGGCCGAAGCAGCGCATCCTCGAGGTGTACCTCAACAGCGTGGAATGGAGCGATGGCGTGTTCGGCGCCGAAGCGGCCGCACGCCACCACTTCAGGGTCGGCGCGCCCTACCTGTCACGCCAGCAGGCCTGCCTGCTGGCCGCCGTGCTGCCCAATCCACGGGCCTGGAACGCCGGCCGCCCGGGACCGCATGTGCAGCGCCGGGCCAGCTGGATCCGCCGGCAGAGCTACCAGCTCGGCGGCAGCCACTACCTCAACCAGCTGTCCGCGCCTCTGTCGCCGGCGCAGTGGTGGCCGCAGTGGTTGCCGAAGCTCTGAGCCGCAACAAGCCCCAGGCGATCAGGGCCTGACCGCTGAAGTAGCAGGTCACGATCACCAGCACCGCATGGGGGAAGGGCTGGACGAACTTGTTCACCCCGATCAGCGAATCCGCCACCACGAACAGCATCGCGCCCAGCCACAGCGGCCCCGGTCTGACCTCGACGCGCCCCGCCAGGATCGCCATGGCCAGCAGACAGCTCAGGTAGATCGCCACCGGAACCTGCAGGGCACCGGCCGCCGGCAGCATCCAGGCCGACATCGCTGCCGCATACAGCACGACCGGCACCGAGCGCCACCAACGCCATGGCTGGCCACGCCCGAGCAGGCCGAAGGCCACAATGAAGGCCAGCTGGTTGACCAGGAAGGCCAGCAGCGCCTGGATGAACAGGCCGTCGCGATCACCGAAATCGAGGAAGAAATCCCCGGCCGCCGCCGCGCCGTAGCCCAGCGCCAGCCAGCGTCCGACCGCACCGGGGAATGTCCGCCAGGCCAGCACGGCGAACAGCAGCATGGGCAGCGGCTTGAGCAGCCAGCCCAGCGGATAGGGTTTGAGCGGCAACAGCAGCAGGTAGAGCAGGCCCAGACCGAGGGCGGCGATAAAGCAACGGCGCTGGAAGGCGGTCATATGAGACTCCCTGTTCGAGACGAGTCCCGATCCTGCCGGCAAACCCCGCTCCCGCCAAAACCCCAAGCGCCAGAAGCGCCGGCCGCAGGCGTCAATGGCTGAGCAGGCGGCGCGGCACCACGCGCAGCAGCTGCAGGCGTTCCTCCTTGAGGTGGGCGGTCAGGCCCAGCTGCGGATAGATCCAGGCCTCGCCCTCCGGCAGCTGCAGGCGCAGACGTGGCGCACCCAGGCTGGCGCTGAGCGTGGCAGCGGATATGACCTGCTGCGGCTGCAGGTTGAGCGCCTCGATGCGTTGCCCGGCCAGCTGCTCCTGCATCTGCGCCGACTGCGGCTGCTCCGCATCGTTGGGTTTCACGCCGCTGGCGGTAGCCAGGCTGTCGCGCTGGGCGGCGGTGAGCGCCAACTCCGCCTCCAGCACCCAGGCACCCGACTCCAGGCCCTGCGCGTCGCGCAGCAGCAGGCGCGGGCCATCCAGGCGCGGCTGCAGCCACAGCTCGGCCTTGGGCAGGCGGTCATCGAGCTGGCCCAGGGTCAGGCTATCCTCGGCCAGCGGCTGCAGCACCTCGGCCTGCCACTCGCCGAGCCAGGGCAGCGGCTCCGCCTTTTCCTCGCGCGGCACCAGCCACCAGTAGCCGAGCAGGCAGCTGGCCAGGGCCACGACGGTGAACAGCAGGGCGGGCGGACGACGCTTCATGACAATGCTCCGGGCAGAAAAAAGCCGCACCTGGGTGCGGCTTTTCGAGGTGGTGCTGCTTACGCCTGGATCGAGCCTTTCAGCTTGTTCATGGCGTTCTTCTCCAGCTGGCGAATACGCTCGGCGGAGACGTTGTACTTGGCGGCCAGGTCATGCAGGGTCGCCTTCTCCTCGGCCAGCCAGCGCTGGTAGAGAATGTCGCGGCTGCGCTCATCCAGGCCTTCCAGCGCCTCGTGCAGGCTGGCGCTGGAACTGTCGCTCCAGTCGGCATCCTCGAGCTGCATGGCCGGGTCGTAGCGATGGTCTTCCAGGTAGTTGGCCGGCGACTTGAACGCGCTCTCGTCGTCGTCTTCCGCGGCCGGGTCGAAGGCCATGTCCTGTCCGGATAGGCGGCTCTCCATCTCGCGCACTTCGCGCGGCTCCACGCCCAGGCTCTCGGCCACCGCATGCACTTCGTCGTTGCTCAGCCAGGCCAGACGCTTCTTCTGGCTGCGCAGGTTGAAGAACAGCTTGCGCTGGGCCTTGGTGGTGGCGACCTTGACGATGCGCCAGTTGCGCAGAACGAACTCGTGGATCTCGGCCTTGACCCAGTGCACGGCGAAGGACACCAGGCGCACACCCATTTCCGGGTTGAAGCGCTTGACCGCCTTCATCAGGCCGACATTGCCTTCCTGGATCAGGTCGGCCTGGGACAGGCCATAGCCGGCATAGCTGCGGGCGATGTGCACGACGAAGCGCAGGTGGGCCAGAACCATCTGGCGCGCGGCTTCCAGGTCTTGCTCGTAGTAGAGACTCTCGGCCAGCTCGCGCTCCTGCTCTGGGGTCAACAGCGGAATGCTGTTCACCGCATGCACATAAGCCTCCAGGTTGGCGCCTGGGACCAGAGCATGAACAGGTTGCAGGGAAGTGGTCATTAAAACCTCCGGTATTACAAAGCGGGGAGCAGTCTAGCACTGCCCTTTCTGAGCTGGGAACCCGTGGAAAAGTTCCCTTACAGTTGCTCAGAAAATGATCGAAATCAATGAATTGCTAACGTGGTGCGAGCTCGCTCAAATGGCGGGCCACCGCCAGCCAGGCGCCAATATAGCCGAGGAAAACCGCGCCCAACAGTAGTGACAGACCATCGGCGGCCGGCACCCCGCCCAGGGCGAAGTCGCTGCCGTAGAGCCCCGCCAGGCGCACTACCGCTTCGTTCAGCCAGTCCAGGCCGAAGGCCAGCAGACCCCAGGCCAACAGGCCGGCACCCAGGCCATACAGCGCCCCCATATAGAGGAAGGGGCGACGCACATAGCCGTCGGTGCCACCAACCAGCTTGATCACCTCGATCTCGCTGCGTCGGTTCTCGATGTGCAGACGGATGGTGTTGCCGATCACCAGCAGCAGCGCCATCACCAACAGTAGGGTCAGACCGAAGACGAAACGGTCACCCAGGCCGAGGATGGCAGTCAGGCGCTCCACCCACTGCAGGTCGAGCTGCGCCTGGTCGACGCCGGGCAGCTCGGCCAGGCGCTGGCGCAGGGCTTCCAGCGCGGCCTTGTCGATTTCGTCCGGAGTCACCACCACCACCGCGGGCAGCGGATTGTCCGGCAGTTCGCGTAGGGCCTGGCCGAGGCCGGACTGCTCCTCGAACGCGGCCAGGCCCGCCTCGCGGCCGATGAATTCGGCTTCGGCCACGTCGGCCATGGCGGCGATCTCCTCGCGCAGCTGCAGGCCGGCGTCGTCACCGGCCTCCTGCTTGAGGTACAGGGAAATCTGCGCGGCCTGCTGCCAGGAGCCGCCGAGGCGCTCGACGTTGTCCAGCAGCAGGGCCAGGCCCATGGGCAGCGACAGCGCCACGGCCATCACCAGGCAGGTGAAGAAGCTGCCGATCGGCTGGCCGACCAGGCGGCCAAGGCTGTCGATCAGGCTGGCGCGGTGGCTCTCGACCCAGGCGGCGAACAAGGTGGAGAAGTCCGGGCCCTGCTTGATCGGCTTGTCGGCCTTGCTCTGCACGGCGCCGACGCGCTCGGCAGCCTTGATATTGCGTTGCTTGTCGCTCATCAGCCGGCCTCCCCATCGCCGATCAGGCGGCCACGTTGCAGGGTCAGCATGCGATGGCGCATGCGGGCGATCAGGGCCAGATCGTGACTGGCGATCAGCACGGTGGTACCGAGGCGGTTGATGTCCTCGAACACACCCATGATCTCGGCGGCCAGGCGCGGGTCGAGGTTACCGGTGGGTTCGTCCGCCAGCAGCAGGGCCGGACGGTGGACCACGGCGCGGGCGATGCCGACACGCTGCTGCTGGCCGGTGGAAAGGTCCGCTGGGAACTGCTCGACCTTGTCCGACAGCGATACGCGCTCCAGCGCCGCGCTGACCCGCTTGGCGATGTCCGGCTTGGACAGTCCGAGGATCTGCAGCGGCAGGGCGACATTGTCGAACACCGTGCGATCGAACAGCAGCTGGTGGTTCTGGAACACCACGCCGATCTGCCGACGCAGGAAAGGAATCTGCGCGGTGGTGATCTGCGACAGGTCCTGGCCGGCCAGCAACAGCTTGCCGGTGGTCGGCCGCTCCATCGCCAGCAGCAGGCGTAGCAGGGTGGACTTGCCCGCACCGGAGTGGCCGGTGACGAAGAGGAACTCGCCGCGGCGCACGCCAAAGCTCAGTTCGTGCAACCCGACATGGCCGTTGGGATACCGCTTGCCGACCTGCTCGAATCGAATCATCCCTTTTCCTTCTCAGCAAAGAGTGCCTGGACGAAGTCCGCGGCGACGAAGGTGCGCAGATCGTCGATACCCTCGCCGACGCCTATATAGCGGATCGGCAGGCCGAACTGCTTGGCCAGGGCGAAGATCACCCCGCCCTTGGCAGTGCCATCCAGCTTGGTCAGCGCCAGCCCGGTGAGGGCCACGGCCTGGTTGAACTGCTTAGTCTGGTTGATCGCGTTCTGCCCGGTGCCGGCATCCAGCACCAGCAGCACTTCGTGGGGCGCGGTCTCGTCCAGCTTGCCAATGACCCGACGGACCTTCTTCAGCTCCTCCATCAGGTTGTCCTTGGTGTGCAGACGCCCGGCGGTGTCGGCGATCAGCACGTCGACGCCACGGGCCTTGGCGGCCTGCACCGCATCGAAGATCACCGAGGCGGAATCGGCGCCGGTGTGCTGGGCGATCACCGCAATCTGGTTGCGCTCGCCCCACACCTGCAGCTGCTCGACGGCCGCGGCGCGGAAGGTGTCGCCGGCGGCGAGCATGACCTTCTTGCCCTCGCCCTGCAGCTTCTTGGCCAGCTTGCCGATGGTGGTGGTCTTGCCAACGCCGTTCACGCCGACCACCAGGATCACGTAGGGCTGCTTCTCGGCATTAATGACCAGTGGCTGCTCGACCGGCTTGAGCAGGCCGCCCAGCTCTTCCTGCAGCGCCTTGTACAGCGCGCCGCTGTCGGCCAGCTCCTTGCGCGCCACGCGCTTGGTCAGGCTGCCAATGATGGTACTGGTGGCCTCGACGCCAACATCGGCCATCAGCAGGCGGGTTTCCAGCTCGTCGAGCAGGTCGTCGTCGATGGCCTTCTTGCCGAGGAACAGGCTGGCCATGCCCTCGCCCAGGCTGGCGCTGGTCTTCGACAGGCCCTGCTTGAGGCGGGCGAACCAGCCGCCCTGGTTGTCGCCGGGCTTGCTCTGCTCGACCACGGCGGGCGCGGCAATCGGCTCTGGCTGCGGCGCGGGTTCGACGGGCGCTTCGTGGACCGGATGGGTGACTTCGCTGCCGGCATTGATGCGGAAGCGCGAGAAAGCTGGCTTGGGCTCTTCGGCCAGCGGCGCGGCCTCGACCACGGGCAGGTGCTCGATCGGCGGCTGCACGACTACCGGTGCGGGCACCGGCTCAGGTGCGGCAGCAACAGGCTCGGGCACGGGTTCGACAACCGGCTCTGCGGCGGGCGCCACCACGATGGGCTCGGCGCTGGTCTCGCCTAGCGGTGCAGGGTTTGCGGCAGTCGCGGGCTCGACCGGAGCAGTGCTCAGCTCAGCCGCTGGCGCGGGTTGAGGCTGCTCGGCAGCGCCCGGAGCTTCCGGCTTCTTGCGCAGCCAGCCAAACAGGGATTTCTTCTCGCCGGGTTGCTCCGGCGATGGCTTGTCGTCTTGGGAACCAAACATGGGTCGCTTGATCTCAGGGGAGCCGCACGGATCGCCGCGCCGCCCCGGAAAAGGATGCGGTATCCTAGCACCTCTTCGCCCGCCGGCGGTACGATCGGCCGGGCCGTCCGACAGGTCAAGAGCCCCTATGACACGACTCGCCCGCCGCTGCGCCGGCTTGCTCCTCAGCGCGTTCTGCATGCCCCTGGCGGCCATCGCCGCCGAACCCCAAGCGACCCACGAATTCCAGTTGGACAACGGCCTCAAGGTCATCGTCCGCGAGGACCACCGCGCCCCCGTGGTGGTCTCCCAGCTCTGGTACAAGGTCGGCTCCAGTTACGAGACGCCCGGCCAGACCGGCCTGTCCCATGCCCTCGAACATATGATGTTCAAGGGCAGCCGCAAGCTCGGCCCCGGCGAGGCCTCGCGTATCCTGCGCGACCTCGGCGCCGAGGAGAACGCCTTCACCAGCGACGACTACACCGCCTACTACCAGGTGCTGTCGCGCGACCGCCTGGCCGTGGCCTTCGAACTTGAGGCCGACCGCCTGGCCAGCCTCAAGCTGCCGGCCGACGAGTTCGCCCGCGAGATCGAGGTGATCAAGGAAGAGCGCCGCCTGCGCACCGACGACAAACCCACCTCGCTGGCCTACGAGCGCTTCAAGGCCATGGCCTACCCGGCCAGCGGCTACCACACTCCCACCATCGGCTGGATGGCCGACCTCGATCGCATGACCGTCGAGGAGCTGCGTGCCTGGTACCAGGCCTGGTACGCGCCGAACAACGCCACTCTGGTGGTAGTCGGCGATGTGACCCGCGACGAGGTGCAGGGCCTGGCCCAGCATTACTTCGGCGCCATCCCGCGTCGTGACGTACCGCCGGCCAAGGCCCCGCGGGAGCTGGCCGAACCGGGCGAGCGACGCATCAAGCTGCACGTGAAGACCCAGCTGCCGAGCCTGCTGATGGGCTTCAACGTGCCCGGCATCGCCACCAGCGCCGACGCGCGCGAGGTGCATGCCCTGCGCCTGCTCTCCGCCCTGCTCGATGGCGGCTACAGCGCCCGTCTGCCATCGCGCCTGGAGCGTGGCCAGGAACTGGTGTCCGGTGCCTCCGCCTGGTACGACGCCTTCGCCCGCGGCGACAGCCTGTTCATGCTCTCCGCCACGCCGAACGTGCAGAAGGGCGTCACGCTGGAGCAGACCGAAGCCGGCCTGTGGGCCCAGCTCGACGACCTCAAGCGCACCCCACCAAGCCCGGATGAGCTGGCCCGGGTCCGCGCCCAGGTGATCGCCGGCCTGGTCTACGAGCGCGATTCGATCACCAGCCAGGCCACCACCATCGGCCAACTGGAAACCGTCGGCCTGTCATGGACCTTGATGGACAAAGACCTCGCCGCCCTCGAAGCGGTGACCCCGGCCGATATCCAGAAGGCCGCACGCACCTACTTCAGCCCGTCGCGCCTGTCGGTCGCCCACATCCTGCCCGAGAAAGCCGCAGAAGGAGCCCAGCCATGAGCGAACGCAACGGCATCCGTTACGGCCTGCTCGGCCTCGGCCTGATCCTACTGATCGGCCTGCTCACCTATATCGCCAGCCGCAGCGCCCAGGCCCCGACCCTGGCGGAAGCGCCCGCGCCATCCACCGGCCTGGAATCGCTGGCCGCCCTGGAAGGCAAGGCGCCGAGCAAGCGCACCCTGGATATCCAGCAATGGCAGACCACCGAAGGCGCCAAGGTGCTGTTCGTCGAGGCGCGCCAGCTGCCGATGTTCGACCTGCGCCTGACCTTCGCCGCTGGCAGCAGCCATGACGACGGCGTGCCCGGCCTGGCCGCCCTGACCAACGCCATGCTCAACGAGGGCGTGCCCGGCAAGGACGTCACCGCCATCGCCGAAGGCTTCGAAAGCCTGGGTGCCGAGTTCGGCAACGGCGCCTACCGCGACATGGCCATCGCCAGCCTGCGCAGCCTCAGCGCTGCCGAGCAGCGCGAGCCGGCCCTGGCCCTGTTCAACAAGGTCGTCGGCCAGCCGACTTTCCCGCAGGATGCCCTGGCGCGGATCAAGAACCAGCTGCTGGCCGGCTTCGAGTACCAGAAGCAGAACCCCGGCAAGCTGGCCGGCCTGCAACTGTTCGAGCGCCTGTACGGCACGCACCCCTATGCCCACCCGAGCGAAGGCAGCGAGCAGTCGATTCCCGGCATCTCGGTGGCGCAGTTGCGTGCCTTCCATGCCAAGGCCTATGCGGCCGGCAACGTGGTGATCGCCCTGGTCGGCGACCTGTCCCGTGCCGAGGCCGAGGCCATCGCGGCCAAGGTCTCCGCCTCCCTGCCCAAGGGTCCTGCGCTGCCGCGCATCGCCCAGCCCGAGGAGCCCAAGGCCGGTCCCAGCCATATCGAATTCCCGTCCAACCAGACCCATCTGATGCTGGCCCAGCTCGGCGTCGACCGCCGCGAACCGGACTACGCCGCGCTGATGCTGGGCAACCAGATCCTCGGTGGCGGCGGTTTCGGCACCCGCCTGATGGAAGAGGTACGCGAGAAGCGCGGGCTGACCTACGGCATCTATTCCGGCTTCAGCGCCATGCAGGCCCGCGGGCCGTTCATGATCAACCTGCAGACCCGCGCCGAACTGAGCGAAGGCACGCTAAAGCTGGTGCAGGACATCCTCAGCGACTACCTGGCCAACGGCCCGACCCAGAAAGAGCTGGACGAAGCCAAGCGCGAGATGGTCGGCAGCTTCCCGCTGACCACCGCGAGCAACGCCGATATCGTCGGACAGCTCGGCAGCATGGGCTTCTACAACCTGCCGCTGACCTACCTCGACGACTTCATGAGCGAAGTGCAGGGTCTGAGCGTGGAGCAGGTGAAGGCCGCCATGGCCAAGCACCTGGCGACCGACAAGCTGGTCATCGTCACCGCCGGCCCCACGGTCGCGCAGAAACCGCTGCCCCCACCCACCGACAAGCCCGCCGAACAACCGGCCGGCCCGCCGGAGCACTGATGCGCAAGTCCCCAGGCAACAAACCCGCAGACCACAACGGCAGCGGCCAGCTGCGTATCATCGCAGGCGAGTGGCGCAGCCGACAGTTCAGCTTCCCAATGGCCCACGGCCTGCGCCCGACGCCCAACCGCGTGCGCGAGACGCTGTTCAACTGGCTGGCGCCCTATGTCGAAGGCGCCCATGTGCTGGATTGCTTCACGGGCAGCGGCGCGCTGTTCCTCGAAGCCCTGTCGCGCGGCGCCAGCAGCGCGCTAGCCCTGGACAGCAACAGCAGCGCCATCGCCAGCCTGCGGCAGATACTCACCACGCTGAAATGCAGCAATGGCCAGCTGCTGCAGACCAATGCCCTGCAGCATCTGGAAAGCCAGACGCCCCACCCCTACGACCTGGTGTTCCTCGACCCACCGTTCGGCCAGGACCTGCTGGCACCAGCCTGCGCGTTGCTGGAAGAAAAAGGCTGGCTGGCCAAGGACGCCTGGATCTACACCGAAAGCGAGACCGCCCCCTCGACCCTGGCCATGCCCGGCAACTGGCGCCTGCACCGCGAGCAGAAGGCCGGGCAGGTGTATTACGCGCTGTGGGCGCGGGGCTGAAGATGCCCAGGCAGCCTTCGTCGCTGAGGGACTTCATTCACGCCAATCTGCCCTACTTGCTGCTGATCGGCCTCGCCCTGCCCTTGCTGCTGACGGAGCGGGAATCGGTCTGGACCTCGCCAGCCGCATCAGTGTGCGCGAAAGGCCGGGCCTGCTGCTCGGCCTGACCACCCAACGCCTCCTGGCCCTGCTGATCCTGTTGTTTGCCGCCTGGAAAATCCTGGCGCGCCCCCGGCGCTAGCCGAACCTCACCTCAGGCCAAGCACGCCACGGAAATAACCGATCGTTTCGCGCAGACCATCCTCAAGCGCGACCCTGGGCTGCCAATGCAGCCGCTCACGGGCCAGGGAGATATCCGGCTGGCGCTGGCGAGGATCATCCTCGGGCAGCGGCATATAGGTCAGCTTCGAGGTAGAGCCACACAGGCCGATGATGGTCTCGGCGATCTCGGTGATGCTGCATTCCGCTGGATTGCCCAGATTCACAGGCCCCGGCAGGTCAACCGGGCTGTCCATCATCGCAATTACACCCTCGACCAAGTCCGAGACGAAGCAGAAGGAGCGGGTCTGCCTGCCGTCACCGTAGATGGTGATATCTTCACCACGCAACGCCTGAACAATGAAGTTGCTGATGACACGACCGTCGTGCAACTGCATGCCTGGTCCATAGGTATTGAAGATACGCACCACTTTTATATCGAGTGCGTGCTGCCGGGAATAATCGAAGAACAAGGTTTCCGCACAACGCTTGCCTTCGTCATAACAACTTCTAATGCCGATGGGATTGACCCGTCCCCAATAACCTTCTGTCTGCGGATGACACTCCGGATCACCGTAAACTTCCGAAGTGGATGCCTGAAGAATCCGGGCACCCGTCCGCTTGGCCAGGCCCAGCATATTGATCGCGCCGTGCACGCTGGTCTTGGTTGTTTGCACCGGATCGCGCTGATAGTGTATCGGCGAGGCCGGACAGGCAAAGTTGAAAATGCGATCAACCTCGACATAGAGCGGGAAAGTCACATCATGGCGCATGGCCTCGAAGCGAGGATTGCTCAACAGGTCTTGGATGTTCTGCCGACTGCCGGTGAAGTAATTATCCACCGATAACACTTCGTGATCATCTTCGAGCAGACGCCGGCATATATGCGAACCAATAAATCCCGCCCCGCCTGTTACCAGCACTCGCATAGTCGACCCTGAGATTACTTATGTATCCGATAGCCTTCGTGACCACCTGCAAAGGCCGCCTGCACCATATACAGCAGACACTGCCGACAATAACTGCGGAGTCACCGGCGGAAATAATTCTGGTGGATTACGGATGCCCTGACAACACGGGGAACTGGGTCGAAGAGCATTACCCAGAAGTCAAAGTCATCCGGGTCAACGATGACCCCGGCTTCTGCCTGCCCCGCGCTCGCAATATCGGCGCCGCTCATTCTTCGGCCCCCTGGCTGTGCTTCATCGATGCCGATATCAAGGTGAAAAGCGGTTGGCTGGATTGGATGCGCCAGAGTCTTGAGGACGGACGCTTCTATCGACCTAGTCTGGCTGATGGCCGGCAGCTGCAGGAGATCGCTGGCACCTTCCTTTGCACCCGCACAGCTTTTACGACAGCGCGCGGTTACGACGAAGTGTTCCGCGGCTGGGGCGGCGAAGATATCGATCTATACGCCAGGCTTCCCCAGGAAGGAAACGCCCAACCAGCCTACTACCCCAACCAGTTCGTCGAACCCATTCCCCACGCCGATGACGAGCGCACCACCTTCCACGAGATCAAGAACATCTCGATCCAGAGCCTGATCAACAGCTGTTATGTAAAGGTCAAGTCGCACCTGCGCGGCCTCGGGATACGGGATATCCCTCTTGAAACCCGCCAACATATGCTGAATAGCATCAGCGACGAGCTGAAACATCATGCGACTCGACCAGGCACTTTCGCCATTCGCCTACAGGCCCACAATCTGGTCACTGTCGATGATCAACTGCTCGACCTGGAGCTCGAGATTGCGAAGCGCCGGCGCTACGGATTCTTCGGTGCGAGAAAAAGCCAGGTGCGCATACTGGGACCAGCAGCGAAGCGGGCCGCCACGATCGACTGACCTCTACCGGGGGCTTCACCTGCTACCCGCTAAACCCTAATCTGCTTCTGTACGAAGTCCGAGCTCCTCCCCATGCCTGAGCCCTTCTCTCCCGCCTGGTGGCTACCCAGCCCGCACCTGCAGACGCTGTTCGGCTCGATTTGCCGCACACCACCTGCGCTTGCACGGCAACGCGAGCGGCTGTGGCTGGAGGATGGCGACTTCCTCGACCTGGACTGGCATGGCCCCCATGAAGCCACGGCGCCGCTGGTGCTGGTGCTGCATGGGCTGACCGGCTCCTCCAGTTCGCACTATGTGCTCGGCCTGCAGCAGCAACTGGCAGCCCAGGGCTGGGCCAGTGTGGCGCTGAACTGGCGTGGCTGCTCCGGCGAGCCCAACCTGCTGCCGCGCGGCTACCACTCGGGGGTCAGCGAGGACGTGGTCAGCGTGGTGCGCCATCTGCAGGCCAAGCGGCCGCTGGCGCCGCTGTACGCGGTGGGCTATTCGCTGGGCGGCAACGTACTGCTCAAGTATCTGGGTGAGAGCGGCACAGACTCCGGCCTGCAGGGCGCGGTGGCGGTGTCGGTGCCGTTCCGCCTGGACCACTGCGCCGAACGCATTGACCGCGGCTTCTCCAAGGTCTACCAGGCGCACTTCATGCGTGAGCTGGTGGCCTACGTGCGCGACAAGCAGCAGCGCTTCACCGACGAGGGCCATCACGAACGCCTGGCGGCACTGCAGCAGTTGGGTCCGCTGGAAGGCATGCGCACCTTCTGGGACTTCGACGGCCGGTTCACCGCGCCGCTGCACGGCTATGCCGACGCCGACGACTACTACCGGCGCGCATCCAGCCGCTACTACCTGGAGCGGATCCGCACGCGCACGCTGATCATCCAGTCCAGTGACGACCCCTTCGTTTTCCCCCACAGCGTACCGCAGGCCCAGGAACTGTCGCGCAGCACCCATCTGGAGCTGCACGGACGCGGCGGGCATGTCGGCTTTATCGGCGGCTCGCCGCGGCGGCCGGAGTTCTATCTGGAGCGCCGCATTCCCGCCTGGCTAGCTGGCGGGCGTTAGTCGGCCCAGGCGTTCAGCCAGCCCCAGCGGTGCGGGAAGCGTGCCGTCAGACCGAGGCGGTCGATGCGCCACTGCTCCGGCAACTCGCCCTGCAGGCGCGCCAGCACTCGCAGGTGACGGCTCGGCGCGCTGAAGGCCGGCTGCAGCTCGGCCGGCACTGCGATGGTGTCCTCGACCCGGCGGATCACCTCTGCCGGTAGGCGGCTGCCGTCGGGCATCAGCAGGCGGAAGCGCTGGCCGGGCACGGCGTACTCGGCGTCGCGCGGGTCGAGATAAACCCATAGCTGAGCCTCGTCCAGGCGGTGCTGGCGCAGCAGCAGGGTGCCCGGGCCGACATTCTCGCCCTCGGCCACCAGCACCTCGCTGACCACGCCGGGCGCCGCGGCTTCCAAGGTCAGGCCCTCGAGACGCGCCTGCAGCCAGGCGCGCTCGAGCAGGCGCTGCTGCTCGCCGGCGTCCGGTACCGTCACCACCCGCTGCTGACGCTCGAACTGCAGCAGGTCGCGCTGGCGACGATCGCGTTCATCGCGCGCCGCCTGCACCTCGCCGCGCGTGGCGGCGCCGGCCGCCTGCAGGCCGGAAAGCTGCCGCAAGCGCTGCTCGGCGCTGACCAGCAGACGCTGCAGAGTGTCGCGCTCACGGGCGCCCAAGGCGTCATCGGTGGGCACCACCGGCGGCGCCGGCGGCTCGGCCAGCAATGCCAGACGCGCGCGCCACTCCGGGTTGTCCAGGCGCACCAACACCTGTCCGGACGTCACCCGCTCGCCCGGGCGCACCAGCACCTGCTGCACCTGGCCCGGCTCACGGGCGCGCAGCTCGCTGGTGGTCAGCTGCAGCTGGGCCGGCGCCTCGATCAGCCAGACGCTGAGCAGCGCGCGGCCGACCAGCCACAGCAGCGGACTGGTGACGGCGAGCAGGATCAGGTACCAGCGCAGCTTGAAGGCCAGGCGCTTGCCGGGCGCGTAGAGCACCTGCAGGCCGTGGTCCTGGGTGGGTTGTTGTTCCTTCGAACTGCTGAAACGGATCTTCATGAAAGGCTCAGTGCGGGTAATGGGTCCAGTCCTGCCAGTCGATGCCGGTGACACCCACCGGCTGCAGGCGCACGCGCCAACGCTCGACCTGCTGCTGTAACTGACGGGGCGACACGCCGGCCCAGCTCTCCTCGGCGGACAGCTGCGGCTCGACGCTCTGCGCCAGGCGGAAGCGCAGGGCCGGCCAGCGCTGGGCGATTTGCTCGGCCAGCTCGGCGCTGCGTTCGGCATTGCGCGTGTAGATCATCAAGCTGACCTGCTGCACGCCGCGCTGCGGCAGGGCGCAGGGCACGCAGGTCTGCCCGGCGGCCGGCTCGGCGAACCAGCGGTGGTGGCTGGACAGCTCCAGCGGCCAGGGATTGAGGCTGGCCACTGCGGCCAGGGTGTCGAGCCAGCCCTGCAGGCGGCTGTCCGGTACCGGCCAACCCAGTTGCTCGACTTCCAGATCCAGGTGCAGGGCATCGAACGGCAGGCCCTGCAGCTGGCCGAGCAGGTTCAGCAGCCCCTGACGCCCGGCCGGTTCGATCCACGCCGGATCGCCCAGCAGCAGGCCGACCTGCAGGCCCTGGCCGTGCGCCTCGTCGAGGCTGCTCTGCAGGCGCTGGCGCAGGGCCGGGATATCCGCCACCTGGGCGGCGGACAGACCGACATAGATGCGCTGCATGCCGGCCCGGCGCAGGTCGCGCAGCTCGGCGCGGCGGCTGGAAGCCTGCAGCAGGCGGCGGCTGTCCCAGACATACACGCCCTGGCTCCATTCGCCGGCAGCGACAGCCGCCAGACTCCAGCGCTCACGAGCGTCGCCGAACAGGCTGGCCAACGCGCCATCGTCTTCGACGAACAGGCGCAGCGCCGCCTCGCGCAGCCAGGCCGCGTGCCAGGCGGCAATCAGGCGCAGGCCGGCGCCATAATGGCCCAGCTCGGCGGCCAGTTCGCCCTGCACGCCGCGCTCCAGCTCAGCATCGCGGCGCAGGCCCTGTTCGTGGCGCGCCTGCTGGGCCGCGCTCAGCTCCTCGCGGGCGCCGCTCAGCTCGTCCATCGCCGTGCGCTGGGCGCGCAGGGCCTGGCCGAGGCCGAGCAGCAGCTGCTCGCGCTCGGCCTCCAGGCGCGCCAGCGCGGCCTGGTGGCGCGCCTCGCCCTCACGGCCACGGGCCTTGCCATAGCTCAGCAGGTCGAAGGGCGCCGACAGGCTGATGCTGGCCACCAGGCCATCGCCGGGCTTGTCCGCACCGCTGCGGTCCTCGTAGCTCTGCGCCAGGCTGAAGCTGGAATCCACTGCGGAATACCAGGGCGACTGGCGATTGCGTTCGGCCTGGCGCAGCTCGTCTTGGCGCTCGCGCAGGCGCGGGTGGTCGTCCAGCGCCTGCTGCCAGGCGGCGAGCGGACGCATCTGCGGCGCCAATGGTTCGGCCTCGGCCTGCTGCTGGGCGTCGATGGCCTGGCCGGCGATACCGGCGAGGGCCGCGCGGGTCTCCTCAACCAGCTCCGGGGCGCGCTGACAACGGCGCTCCAGCAACTGCCATTGGCCCTGCTGCAGGCGCGCCTCGGAGGCCAGCAGCCAGCCCTCGCTCTGGCGCCGCTGCAGGCGCGCGCGGGCCTCGCGGGCGGCCGGCAGCAGGTCGCCGCACCAGCGCTGCTCCTGCTCGGCGCGCCACCAGTCGGCATAGGCGCTGCGCAGGGCCAGGCGCTGCTCGGCGCGGCGCAGCAGACCGCGGGCCTGCTGGCGCTGCTGCTCCAGCTCGACCGCCTCGACCGCCTGCACCTGGCGGCGCAGGCTGCCGAGCAGCGGGTGGCGCACGCCGAGGGCCAGGTCTCGGCCGTAGTAGTCGTCACGCACGTCCTCGGTGATCAACTCGCGGTAATGGCCGGTGCTGGCGGCGGAATACCACTGCCAGCCGGACTCGGCTTCGCGCTGCTCGCGTTGGGCCGCCAGGGCGTCCTGCTCGGCACGCCCGGCACGGGCCACGGCGCTGTCGTCGAGGCCGGCCAACAGGCTCTGCAGCGGCAGCGGTTCGGCCCGCGCCAGGCCGGCGGCCAGCAGCAGGCCGATCAGGGGAAGGGTACGCAGCATCTAGAACCTCTTGGCCTTCTTCAGCACCCACCAGGGCGCCATGCTGGTCTCCTCGTGGCCGCGGCGCAGCGCTTCGTTGAGCATCGCCACGGCGCTCCAGCAGCGCATCACCAGCATGAACAGGGGGAACAGGAAAACGATAGGCAACAATCGCAGGTCCTGGCGCGGCCGCTCGGAAACCATGGCCAGCATGGCCAGGTACATCAGCAGGGTCACTCCCAGGTAAACCAGGTAGATCAGAACGGCCAGCGCCAGGTAGTTGGCCAGCGGCAGGACGAACGCGCCGACCACCAGGTAGCCGAAGATGATGAACGGCAGCACCAGCTGGAAGAAGAAGCCGCTGACCAGGGTCATGAGGAAGTTGGACCAGCCGAGCAGGCGTGGGTTGAAGCTGTGGCGGTGCTTGCGGATGTACAGGAAGTACAGGTCGCCGTCCCAGCGCAGGCGCTGCATGAGGAACTGCCTGAAGGTGGTCGGCGCGTCGGTGTGGCCGATGGCGCGCGGCTCGAATGGAATGCGCAGGGGCTGGCGACCGAAGTAGTTCTTGATCCTCAGGGTGATGTCGAGGTCCTCGGCGGTGTGGGTGTCCCAGCCGCCGATCTTGTCGAGGAAGCTGCGGCGGAACGCGCCGAAGGCCCCGGAGACGTTGTTCACCAGGTTCCACTCGCTGAGGCCGATCTTCGCCATGTGGATCGACAGCAGGTACTCCAGGCCCTGCATCGCAGCCGTCAGCGAGGCCTTCCAGTTGCGCACCCGCAGGCTGCCGGCCACGGCCGGCACGTCGGGGTCGGCGAAGTGGCGGACGATGTTGACCACCATGTCGTTGTCGAACGAGGTATCGCCGTCCAGGGCCATGACGATCTCGCCGGTGCAGTGGGCCAGCCCGGAGTTCAGCGACGACACCCGGCCGCCGCGCTGCCATTTGGCGATCGGGCGCAGCAGGCGCCGCGGGTAAAGCGTGCGGTCGACCTGGAAATCGCGCACCGCCTGCATGGTCGGCTTGTTCACCGCGGCGCCGTCGACCACCGGGATCATCTCGATGTCGCCGGCGTAGGTCTGCTCGCACAGGCTGCGCAGGGTACTCTGCACGTCCAGCCCCTCGCTGTAGCAGGTGATGATGCACGACACCCGCGGCCGGTAGCCGTTGTCGGGCGGCAGCTCGAAGGGCTTGCGCACGAACCAGCGCAGCACACCGAGCAGCACCAGCATGTTGAGAGGCACCTCCAGCAGCAGAAAGGCCGGCAACAGGGTCACCAGCAGGCGCACCAGGCCGTCGCTCTTGCCGAGCTCGGTGAATAGCTGCAACCACTGCTGGACGACCGCCTCCATGGATCAGGCCAGCAGGCCGCCCAGGCGGGCAAGGAGCAGCGCGGCGTCTTCCTGGTCGACCAGTTCCTCGGGGGCAACGAAGCCGACCTGGCGCATTTCGACATGGGTGTCGGCATCGCTGGCCAGGCGTTCGGCGCCCTTGGCCAGGCGCTTCTTCACCACCTCGAGGCCGGGCGCATCGGTGTGCGGCATCAGCAGCCACAGCACTTCCTCGCTCAGCCGGCAGCAGCGGTCGGTCTCGCGCACCGCCTCCTGCAAGCGCTCGACCAGGCCGTCAATCAGCGCGTGGCCGCGCATCTCGCCTAGGCGTTCGAGGGTCTCCAACAGGTTGACGAAGCGCACCCCGAGCAGAGCGAAGTGCGGCGTCTTGTGCCGCCGGGTCAGCTGCAGCTGCCATTCCAGCAGCTCGTGGAAGCTGCGCTGCGACAGCAGGTTGAGGCGGCCGAACTGGTCGTTCTCCGCCGGGCTGGTGTTGAAACCCTGGCGGCAGCGCAGGCGCCCGGCCTCGGCCAGGCGGAAGTGGCGCACCTCGCGTACGCGCAGCTTGTCCGGCGCGTGGCGCTCGCCGCAGTCCAGACAGCGTGCCTCCACCGCGGCATCGACGAAGAACGCCTGGCAGCTGCGGCAGCGGTAGTTCTCCAGCGGCCGGTCGTAGTCGCTGCCGATGTGGCGCAGTCGGCTCAGACAGTTGGGGCAGAGCAACAGGCCGTCCTTGAGGAAATGCTCCTGGGCGCCGACGTGGCCGCAGGTGAAGCAGTGCAGCGACGGCTGGCGGGAGATGTCCAGAGCCTGGCACTCGGGGCAGACGTCGACGTAGTTGAGCCGGCCGGAGCCGCAGTCAGTGCATAGGCGCAGGCGGTCGAGCAGCGCGCCCTCCTCCAGCCAGCCCTGCTGCAGCATCAGCTGCAGCCAGGAGAAATCATTGACGGTCTCGCCGTCGCTGAGCGCTTCCAGCAGCGGGTAGCGATAGTGCTGGGCGACGCCGGCGTCGCGCACCGCGTGCACGTCGCCGCGCGAACGCAGCCACAGCCAGGCCAGTACCCGTGCCTCGAAACGCTCCGGCGCGGCGCCGCGGTTGAACAGGTGGAAGCGCTCCTGCCACAGGCGCCACAACGGCGTGATGGCTCCCAGATCGGCCGGCGGGCGGCCGTCGCCGAGAGCCTCGCACCAGGCGTCCTGGTCCTGGCAGCAATAGACCAGGGCGAAGCGATACTGCTGCTCCAGGCGCAGGCTGCGCAGCAGCTGGCCGGCGGAGGCGCCGGGCAGGTCGATCAGCAGCACGTCGTAGGCGGGCGCGGCCAGCAGACTGGTGAGGTCGGCGAAGCGATCCGGTTCCAGCCCATGGAAACGGGAGAAGGCAGCGCCCAGGACTGCGACACGGGGCGTGTTGGTCGGCATCAGTGCAACTCGAAGATCGACGAAGGCGGCAAACGGCCACCATGACAATGAGCAAATTTAGCATGACGCCGATTTAATGACGATTTTTCTGACGAGTTGTTCAGCTAGTGACGCAGTCGACACAAAGTTGACACCTGTTCACCCAACGACCACCTCCATCGGTACGTGCAGGCGCTGCAGCAGGGCCTGTACCGCGTCGCGCGCGGCGTCGGTGACGTAGCCGCTCTCCAGCGCGAGGATCTGGTACACACCGCGACGCATCAGCTCCTCGCTGAGATCGCCGGGATTGCTGCGGATGGTGCAGAGGAAGCGCACCCAGGAGGTGAGGATGATCCAGCTGTTGAGGGTCAGCGCCTCGATCTGCTGGGCGTCCATGGCCAGCACGTCGGCGGCGACGAAGCCATGGTAGATCTCGGTGGCGGCCTGCAGGCAGCGGTGAGCGAAGGCGCGGTAGCGCTCGGCCAGTTCCGGGTCGCTTTCCAGCAGGTGCTCGAGGTCGCGATGGAGGAAGCGGTAGTGCCACATGGCCGCCAGCAGCGCTTCCAGATAGAAGGTCTTGTCCGCCACCGTCAAGGCGCGGCCTTCGGGCAGGCGCAGGAATACCGCGACCCGACTCTCATACTCGGCGAACAGCTCGGCGATGATCGCCTGCTTGTTGCGGAAGTGGTAGTACAGGTTGCCCGGCGACATGCCCAGGTGGGCGGCGATGTGGTTGGTGGTGACGCTACGCTCGCCCTGGGCGTTGAACAGCTCCAGGCTGGCTTCGACGATGCGTTCGCGGGTCTTGTTCTTCGGGGCCATGGTTCGGCTCACGCGGCAAAGGGGGACAAAAGTACAGGGAAGTGCTCGATCTGACGACCGGCGCAGTCCTCGATTGACAGTTTAGAGCAATTACTCTAAAAATCATCCTCATCCACTCCGCCGTTCCCACAGAGGACGCTCCGCCATGGTCGCCGACGTTGCCTATCTCCAACAAAACCAACAGCAGATCGACGCCCTGGCGCCGCTACTGGCCGCCCAGCGTGCTGCCTACCGCGCCAATCCGATGCCCTCGGCCGAACAGCGCCGCGCCTGGCTCAAGGCCCTGCGCGATCTGATCCTGGGCGAGAAGCAGGCCCTGATCGATGCGGTGTCCAGCGACTTCAGCAACCGCGCCGCCAGCGAGACCCTGCTGGCCGAGATCATGCCCAGCCTGCACGGCATCGACTACGCCAGCAAACGCCTGGGCAAGTGGATGAAGCCCTCGCGCCGCCATGTCGGCATGGCCTTCCAGCCCGCCTCGGCACATGTGGTCTACCAGCCGCTGGGCGTGGTCGGCGTGATCGTGCCGTGGAACTATCCGCTGTACCTGGCCTTCGGTCCGCTGATCGGCGCCCTGGCCGCCGGCAACCGGGTGATGATCAAGATGAGCGAATCCACGCCGGCCACCTCGCAACTGATCAAGGACCTGCTGGCCAAGGTGTTCCCCGAGGACCTGGTGGCCGTGGTGCTGGGCGAGGCCGAGGTCGGCCAGGCCTTCTCCCGCCAGCCGTTCGACCATCTGCTGTTCACCGGTGCCACCAGCATCGGCAAGCATGTGATGCGCGCCGCCGCCGAGAACCTGGTGCCGGTGACCCTGGAACTGGGCGGCAAGTCGCCGGCCATCGTCTCCGCCGAGGTGCCGCTGGATGACGCCGCCGAGCGCATCGCCTTTGGCAAGACCATGAACGCCGGGCAGACCTGCGTGGCGCCGGACTATGTGCTGGTGCCGCAGGACCGTGTCGAGGGCTTCGTCGCCGCCTACCGCGCCGCCGTGCAGCGCTTCTATCCGAAGCTGGAAAACAATGCGGACTACACCGCGATCATCAACGAGCGCCAGCTGGGCCGCCTCAAGGGCTACATCAGCGATGCCGAGGCCAAGGGCGCGCAACTGGTCCCGCTGTTCCCCGGCGATCAGGGTCGCCGCATGGCCCACAGCCTGGTGCTCAACGTCAGTGACGAGATGAAGCTGATGCAGGAGGAAATCTTCGGCCCGCTGCTGCCGGTGGTGCCCTACCAGCGCCTGGACGACGCCTTCGCCTACATCAACGAGCGCCCGCGCCCGCTGGCCCTGTACTACTTCGGCTACGACAAGGGCGAGCAGCAGCGTGTGCTGCACGAGACCCATTCCGGCGGCGTGTGTCTGAACGACACCCTGCTGCACGTGGCCCAGGACGACATGCCATTCGGCGGCGTCGGTCCGTCCGGCATGGGTCACTACCATGGCCACGAGGGCTTCCTGACCTTCAGCAAGGCCAAGGGCGTGCTGATCAAGCAGCGCTTCAACGCCGCGCGCTTCATCTACCCGCCTTACGGCACGGCGATTCAGAAGCTGATCCAGAAGCTGTTTATCCGCTAAGGGGCGCAGATGAGCGATATCTCCAACGCCGCGCCGCAGCTGTCGCGCCGCGGCCTGCTCAAGGTCGGCCTGCTGGGCGGCGCCTTCCTCGCCACCGCCGGGGTCACCGCCAGCCTCAGCGGCTGTTCGGCCGGCGGCCCTGCCGCCGGTTTCGCCGTGCTGCGCGGCAGTGATTTGCCCAGCCTGCGCGCGCTGATCCCGGTGGTGCTGGAGGGTGCCGTACCAGCGGAAGCCATGCAGGCGGCGGTGGACGCCACCCTGCAGGGCATCGACCACAATCTGCATCACCTGTCGCCGGAACTGCTCAAGCTCACCCAGCAGCTGTTCGACGTGCTGGCCATGACCGTTACCCGCGGCCCGCTGACCGGCATCTGGGGCAGCTGGGAAAACGCCAGCGCGGAAGACATCCGCCAGTTCCTCGCCCGCTGGGAGCACAGCTCGCTGGACCTGCTGCGCATGGGCCACGCCTCGTTGCTGCAGGTGGTGCTGATGTCCTGGTATGCCCGGCCCCAGTCCTGGGCCCATTGCGGCTACCCCGGCCCGCCCCAGTTCTGACGCCTACCTCGTCCCTTTGCAGAATTACAAGAAAAGAGCCTGAACATGCCTGTACCCGATATCTTCCGCGACGGCCTGGCCCGTGGCTGGACCACCTATGACGGCTCGCGCCTGGAAAAAGACCTGCTGCTGGAGGCCGACGTCGCCATCATCGGCAGCGGCGCCGGTGGCGGCACCACGGCGGAAATCCTCAGCGCCGCCGGGTTCAAGGTGCTGCTGATCGAGGAAGGTCCGCTGAAGACCAGCAGCGACTTCAAGATGCAGGAGGCCGACGCCTACCCGCAGCTATACCAGGAAGGCATCGGCCGCATGAGCAAGGACGGCGCCATCACCATCATGCAGGGTCGCGCCGTGGGCGGTACCACCTTGGTCAACTGGACCTCCAGCTTCCGCACCCCGGAGCCGACCCTGGCCCACTGGGCCGACGCCCATGGCGTGAAGGGCCACGGCGTCGCAGAGCTGGCGCCCTGGTTCGAGAAGATGGAGCAGCGCCTGGGCGTCGCGCCCTGGGCCATTCCGCCGAACCCGAACAACGCGGTGATCAGCGCCGGCTGCGACAAACTCGGCTATGGCTGGAAGGTGATCCCGCGCAATGTGCGTGGCTGCTGGAACCTCGGTTACTGCGGCATGGGCTGCCCGGTCAACGCCAAGCAGTCGATGCTGGTCACCACCATCCCGGCTGCGCTCGACCAGGGCGGCGCCCTGCTCTACCTGGCCCGCGCCGAACGCCTGATCCACGACGGCAATCACGTCAGCGGCCTGGAATGCCTGGGCATGGACGAGCGCAGCGTGGCGCCCAATGGCCGGCGCATCATGGTCAAGGCCCGCCACTACGTGCTGGCCGGCGGCGGCATCAACTCGCCGGCGCTGCTGCTGCGCTCCAAGACGCCGGACCCGCACGAGCGGGTCGGCAAGCGCACCTTCCTGCACCTGGTGAACTTCTCCGCGGCGCAGTTCGAGCAGGTCATCAATCCGTTCTACGGCGCGCCGCAGTCAGTGTATTCCGACCACTTCCAGTGGGATGACGGCGCCACCGGGCATATGTCCTACAAGCTGGAAGTGCCGCCGCTGCAGCCGGCCCTGGCGGCCACCCTGCTCGGCCGTTTCGGTGTCGACAACGCCATGCGCATGGAGCAGCTACCGCACACCAACGTGATGCTGGCTTTGATGCGCGACGGCTTCCACCCGGACAGCGCCGAGGGCACGGTGGAGCTGCGCGGCGACGGCACGCCGGTGCTCGACTACCGCATGACCGACTACACCTGGGACGGCCTGCGCCGGGCCTTCCACAGCATGGCCGAGATCCAGTTCGCCGCCGGCGCCAAGGCCGTGCTGCCGGTGCATGCCCAGGCCGAGTACGTGAAGAGCCTGGCCGAGACCAAGGCACTTATCGACCGCCTCGACCTGCGCCTGTTCCAGACCCGCCTTGGCAGCGCCCATGTGATGGGCGGCTGCGCCATGGGCGAGGACCAGAAGATGGCGGTGACCGACAGCCTGGGTCGCCACCACCAGCTGGAAAACCTGTCGATCCACGACGGCTCGCTGTTCCCCACCAGCATCGGCGCCAACCCGCAGCTGTCGATCTACGGCCTCACCGCCAAGCTCTCGACCCTGCTGGCCGAGCGCCTGAAGGCCTGAACCATGGCGAACAAGCTGATCGCCCTCCTGCTGCTGGTCGCCGGCATCATCCACCTGCTGCCGCTGGCCGGCGTGCTGGGCGGCGAACGGCTCAACGCGCTCTACGGGTTGGCGCTGGACGAGCCCAACCTGCAGATACTCATGCGCCACCGCGCGGTGCTGTTCGGCCTGCTCGGCGCCTTGCTGGTGGCAGCTGCCTTCATTCCCGGGCTGCGCACTCTGGCGCTGCTCGGCGGTCTGCTTAGCGTCATCAGCTTCCTCCTGCTGTCCTGGAGCGCGCCGCTCTACAACGAGGCCTTACGCCGCGTGGTAGTGGCCGACTGGGTGGCCCTGGCCTGCCTGCTGCTGGTGCTGCCGCTGCACTGGCGCCTGGCCGCTGGCGGCCACTGAGGATTTCCTCTGCTTGGCCGCGGGGGAAACGCTGCGCTACCATCCGCGCACTTCAACCGCTCCGAGCAGGACTTCGCGATGAATCGAGTGTTGTACCCGGGTACCTTCGACCCCATCACCAAGGGCCATGGCGACCTGATCGAGCGCGCATCGCGTCTGTTCGACACCGTGATCATCGCAGTCGCCGCCAGCCCGAAGAAGAATCCGCTGTTCCCTCTGGAGCAACGCGTGGCGCTGGCCCGGGAAGTCACCGCGCACCTGCCGAATATCGAGGTGGTCGGCTTCTCCACGCTGCTGGCGCACTTCGTCAAGGAACAGAACGCCAACATCCTGCTGCGCGGGCTGCGCGCGGTGTCGGACTTCGAGTACGAGTTCCAGCTGGCCAACATGAACCGCCAGCTGGCGCCAGACGTGGAAAGCATGTTCCTCACCCCGTCGGAGAAATACTCCTTCATCTCCTCGACCCTGGTGCGCGAGATCGCGGCGCTGGGCGGTGACATCAGCAAGTTCGTCCATCCGGCGGTGGCCGAGGCCCTGGCCGAGCGCTTCAAACGCTGACCTTCGAGACTCCGTCCGGGTGACCCCGGTCGCCCGTGCGTGGCGCGATGCCCGGCAATCCGGCACAATTCGCCCATTGAATGCCCGAAAGTGCCATGCCCAACGGGTCTGGCAGGAGTTGCCCGATGTCCCTGAAAATCACCGACGACTGCATCAACTGCGACGTCTGCGAGCCCGAGTGCCCCAACGGCGCCATCTCCCAGGGTGAGGAGATCTACGTGATCGACCCCAACCTGTGCACCGAGTGCGTCGGCCACTACGACGAACCCCAATGCCAGCAGGTCTGCCCGGTGGACTGCATCCCGCTCGACGAGGCCCGCGTCGAGACCAAGGAGCAGCTGATGGACAAGTACCGCCTGATCACCGGCAAGGCCTGATCGCGTCAGCGAGTCACAGTCGCCACCACTGGGTATCGATCTCCGCTAGGCTGTTAGGCCTGCCCCGCACGGATCGCCCCATGCTTGCCAAACATCTTCTCGCCGGCGCGCTGCTGGCCTGCACGCTGGCCACCCAGGCCGCTCCAGCCAAGCCACAGCAGGCTGCCGTCGCCACCGCCCACCCCGCCGCTACCGTCGCCGGCCTGGAAACCCTGACCCAGGGCGGCAATGCCTTCGATGCCGCGGTAGCCATCGCCGCCGCGCTGGCTGTGGCCGAACCCTATGGCTCCGGTCTGGGAGGTGGCGGCTTCTTCCTGCTGCGCCAGGCCGGCGACAAGCCGACCTACCGTTTCATCGACGCCCGTGAACGCGCACCGCTGAGCGCCGGCCCGGACCTCTACAGACGTAATGGCACGGTGCAGCGCGAGCTGTCGCTCAACGGCCCGCTGGCCGCGGCCATTCCCGGCCTGCCGGCAGCCTTGGCCCATCTGGCCGAGCGCTACGGCAAGCTGCCGCTGACCGACTCGCTGACCCCGGCCATCCGCCTCGCTCGCGACGGTGTCGGCATCGACCGGGTCTATCGCGAACGTGCCGAGTGGCGCCTGGAGGCATTGCGGCAGGACCCAACCAGCGCGGCCATCTTCCTCGACCAGGAGCGTCTCCCGCCGCTGCATGGCCTGCTGCGCCAGCCGGCGCTGGCGCGCACGCTGGAGCGCCTGGCGCGCGACGGTCACACCGGCTTCTACGGCGGCGAAACGGCGCGCCTGCTGCTGGAAGGAGTCCAGGCCGGCGGCGGTGTGTGGAGCGCCCGTGACCTGCGTGACTACCGGGTAGTGGAGCGCCAACCCCTGCGCGTGTCGCTGGACGGCGGACGCGAGCTGATCAGCGCGCCACCGCCATCGGCCGGTGGCGTGGCGCTGGCGCAGAGTCTGCTGATGCTGCAGCAACTGCCCTGGCAGAAGGCCGGGGCGGTGCAACGCAGCCACTACGTGGTGGAAACCCTGCGCCGCGCCTACCGCGACCGCGGCCTGCTGGGCGACCCCGACCATGTGCGCAACCCCCTGCCCCAGCTACTCGCCCCCGACTACCTGAAGGGGCTGGCCAAAGGCATCGCACTGCAGAACGCCTCACCCAGCGCCAGCCTGCCGCCATCGCCGTCCTGGCGTGAGGGTGACCACACCACCCACTTCACCGTGATTGATGCCGAGGGCAATGCGGTGGCCGCGACCTTGTCGATCAACCTGCCGTTCGGCGCCGCCTTCACCGTACCGGGCACCGGCGTGCTGCTGAACAACGAGATGGACGACTTCGCTGCCGACCCACGCGGCAGCAATGCCTACGGCCTTGCTGGCAGCCAGGCCAATGCCATCGCCGCCGGCAAGCGGCCGCTGTCCTCCATGAGCCCGACCTTTATCGAGAGCGACCAGGAGCTGGCCAGCTTCGGCACGCCAGGCGGCAGCCGCATCCCCAGCATGGTGCTGCTGGCTGCGCTCGACTATCTGGATGGCAAGCCGGTGCAACAGTGGCCGGCCACGCCGCGCTATCACCACCAGTACCTGCCGGACGTGATCGAGTACGAGGCCGACGCCTTCAGCCCCAGCCAGCTGAGCAGCCTGGAAATGCGCGGACATCGGCTCAAGCGCGTGGAGCGCAGCTACGGCAACCAGCAGGTCCTGCTGTGGCACAAGGGCAGCGGTCGGGTGGAAGCGGCCAGCGACCCACGCGGCGTGGGCCGCGCGGAGCTGTGGCCATAGGGCAGAAACGCAGAAGCCGGTCACAAGGACCGGCTTCTTGAGTGGAGCGGCGGAAGGATCAGTCCTTCTTGTAACCGCTCTCGGTGCAGCCCAGGCAGCGTACGAAGGCGGCCATGCCCGGCTCCACCACCAGCGCCTGGCCGGCCTCCTTGACGTTGCCGCCGGCGGCGGTGAACGGCAGGCTGACCAGGAACAGACCCGCGCCGATCACAGTGCCTGCGATCAGCAGCGGACGGGCAATGATCAGGTCACCGGCCATGGCATAGCCCTTGGGTGCGTTGGCGGTGTAGATAGGATCGCCACTGGTATTCTGCTGAACCACCTCCGCCTGCGCCGGCAGTGCCAGCAGGCCAGTGGTCAGAGCCAAGACAGCGGCGGTGGTGCGAAACAGGTTCATGGCGCGATCCTTCATTGTGTAGTTATGGCAGAGCGTTGCAGCTAACTATAACAGCGCTCGCGCAATTGTCAGCGTGAACGCCGTCAATCGCCGTGGAATGCGTATTCGGGCTTCTTCGGCACATAGGGGCGGAAAAAAGCCAGCAATGCCCGGATATCCGCCTCGGCGTCACCGCTGGGCTGGAATGGCGCGCCAATCACCACCCGGCGATGGCCGAAGTCCAGGGCCGCCGGCACTATCGGCACGCCGGCACCCAGGGCGATATGGTAGAAGCCCATCTTCCAGCGCTCTACCTTCTTGCGTGTCCCTTCCGGCGATATCACCAGAATGAACTCGCGGTTATCGCGGAAGCCCTGGATTGCCTGGTCCACCATGTTCAGACTCAGATGGCGCTGAATCGGGATGCCACCCCAGCTGCGCAGCAGGCCGCCGAAGGGCCAGCGAAAGATGCTGTGCTTGCCGAACCAGCGGGCATTCAGGCGCAGGACGAACTTCAGCGCGATGAAGATCACGAAGTCCCAGTTGGAGGTATGGTGGGCGCCGATGGCGACGAACTTGTCGATCCTCGGCAACGCGCCCTCGATGCGCCAGCCCATCAGTCTCAGTGCGCTACGCCCCAGCCATTCGGCGAACGGATTGGGCGGCAGGTAGTTGCCGTGCATCGTTGTTCCTACTGCTTGTTCTTATTCTGTGCGGCTAGAGAGCTGACACCCTAGCGCTGGCATTTCGGGCAGTACACGCTGGCGCGCTGGCCCAGCTTCACCTCGCGCAGGGTGGCACCGCAGATCTTGCAGAACTCGCCACCACGGCCATAGGCGAACAGCTCCTGCTGGAAATAGCCGGGCTGACCGTCGCCACCGATAAAGTCGCGCAGGGTGGTACCGCCGCGCTCGATGGCGTGAGCAAGGATGCGTTTGATCTCCACGGTCAGCGCCACATAGCGCGCCCTGGAGATGGAGCCGGCCTCGCGGCGCGGGTCGATGCCGGCGGCGAACAGCGCCTCGGTCGCGTAGATATTGCCGACCCCGACCACCACCGCGTTGTCCATGATGAACGGCTTGACCGCCATCGAGCGGCCCCGTGACAGCTGGTACAGACGCTCGCCATCGAAGGCATCGGTCAGAGGCTCCGGCCCCAGCCGGAGCAACAACTCGTGGTTGAGCGGGTCATTGCTCCACAGCAGGGCGCCGAAGCGCCGCGGGTCGGTGTAGCGCAGCGCCAGGCCCGACTCCAGTTCGATGTCGACATGCTCGTGCTTGGCCACCGGCGCTCCCACCGGCACCAGGCGCAGGTTGCCGGACATGCCCAGGTGACCTATCAGGGTGCCGCTCTCGGCCTGGATCAGCAGGTACTTGGCGCGCCGCTCGACGCATTCGATGCGCTGCCCGGACAGGCGCACATCGAGGTCTTCGGGGATCGGCCAGCGCAGTCGGCGCTCGCGCACCACCACGCGGCTGACGCGCTGACCGACGAGATGGGGGGCGATACCGCGGCAGGTGGTTTCGACTTCGGGTAATTCAGGCATTCACGCACTCGCGGGGTACAACTCAGCGGAACGCCACCCTAGCAGGAAAGCCACCGAGCAGGGAGACCCGCCTAGCCGGCCCCCAGGTCGTGGATGCTTTCCTTGAGAGTCTGGAAGTCGTACTCGGTGAGGCCGACATACTCCAGCACATGCTGCTGGATGCTGTCCCACTCGTGATCGGCTTCCTGGTTGCCCAGCACCCGGAAGCTGCCGCAGATGTGCTCGGCCATCTTGAGGATCGCCATCAGCGTCTTCAGCTGGGCATCGCGGCCGGTGTCGTCCTCGAAGAACGATAGCGCGTTGTGGTGGTTGGCGATGGCCTCGCACAGGTGCAGCGGCAGGTTCCACGATTTGGCGGTGAAGTAACCCACCACCGCATGGTTGGTGTTGAGCAGGCGGTTCTCGGTATCCACTACGCGACGCTCGCTGCTGGCGTTGAAGTACGCCTCTTCCAGCACCGTCATGTAATTGGGGAAGCGCTTGAGCATCAGCGGGATGCCGCAGTTGTGGAACAGGCCGAGGGTATAAGCCTCGTCCGGCGCCTGGTAGCCAATGCGCTTGGCCAGGGTCAGGCAGGTCATGGCCACGTCCTGGGCGGTGTCCCAGAAGCGGTTGAGGATAACGATGGTCTCGTCGCTCATCTCGCCCTTGATCGACTGGGCGTTGATCAGGTTGATCACCGAATTGCAGCCCAGCAGGTTGACCGCCTGCTGGATCGAGGCGATGCGATTGGATAGGCCGAAGAACGGCGAATTGACGATCTTCAGCAGCGCGCCGGAGAGGCCGGGGTCCTGGCTGATCAGCCGGGCGATGGTCTTCAGATCCGGGTTGGGCAGGAACTGCTCCATCTGCAGATCGACCATGATCTGCGGCTGCGGCGGCACGCTGATGCCCTGCAGCACCTGCTGGATCTGTTCGGCGGAGAGTTCTTGGGCCATGGAAAAGACACGTGGAGAGTGTGAACGAGCCTACAGTTTAACCGAGACACGACGACAAGGCGGTTAAACCTTTGGCTGACCTTTTCCACCCCGGGCCGGTCGGAACAGTGACATTCCCTATGGAGGAGGTTCCACCATGTCGCTGTCCCTGAAAGGCAAACGCGTCGCCCTGCTGGTGACCGATGGTTTCGAACAGGTCGAGATGACCGAGCCGAAGAAGGCCCTGGAACAGGCCGGCGCCCAGGCCGACATCCTGTCCGCCAAGCAAGGCCAGGTGCGCGGCTGGCACCACGACAAACCGGGCGACAGCTTCCCGGTCGACGGCACTTTTGACACCGCCCAGGTCGAGGAATACGACGCCCTGGTCCTGCCGGGCGGCGTGATGAACTCGGACACCATCCGCACCGACACCGCCGCCCTGACCCTGGTGCAGGCCGCGGAGAAATCCGGCAAACCGATCGCGGTGATCTGCCACGGCGCCTGGCTGCTGCTCTCGGCCGGGCTGGTCAAGGGCAAGACCATGACCAGTTGGCCGTCGCTCAAGGACGACATCCGCAATGCCGGTGGCGACTGGCAGGACAAGGAAGTGATCCGCGACGGCAACCTGATCAGCAGCCGCAAACCCGACGACCTGCCAGCGTTCAACCAAGCATTGCTGGAGTCGCTGGCGGCCTGAGAACCTGCCTACGACCTCTTGATCGTCGACCATGCTTCGTTGAGCACGGTCTCGGGCTGCTCATTTACGACTTGTAAACTCCGCGCCCTCACCCGCGCTCGCCTTGCCTGGCTCCAGCTCAAAGCTCGTAAACAGGTTCCGGGTGGGGTGGGCGGGGTATAATCGCGCTCTTTTTTCCGGAGCGCCCCCATGACCCTGCCCGCCCTGCGCCTCAAAGCCAACGCCGATCGTCGCCTGCGCGCCGGTCATCTGTGGGTCTACAGCAACGAGATCGACGTGGCCGCCACCCCGCTGCACGGCTTCCAGGCCGGCGACCAGGCGATCCTCGAAGCAGCCGGCGGCAAGCCGCTGGGCGTCGTGGCGATGAGCCCGAACAACCTGATCTGCGCCCGTCTGCTGTCGCGCGATGTCAAGCATGTGCTGGACAAGTCGCTGCTGGTGCACCGCCTGAACGTGGCCCTGAGCCTGCGCGAGCGCCTGTTCGACAAGCCCTTCTACCGCCTGGTCTACGGCGACTCCGACCTGCTTCCCGGCCTGGTGGTCGACCGCTTCGGCGATCACCTGGTGGTGCAGCTGGCCTCCGCCACCATGGAGCGCAGCAAGCACGCGCTGATCGAGGCCTTGGTCCAGGTGCTCAAGCCGCGCGGCATCCTGTTCAAGAACGACTCCGCCGCCCGAGATGCCGAGGGCCTGGAGCGCTACGTCGACACCGCCTTCGGCGTGGTGCCGGAGTGGGTCGACCTGGAAGAGAACGGCGTGAAGTTCCAGGCCCCGGTGCTGGAAGGCCAAAAGACTGGCTGGTTCTACGACCACCGCATGAACCGCGCGCGCCTGGCACCCTATGTCCAGGGCAAGCGCGTGCTCGACCTGTTCAGCTACATCGGCGGCTGGGGCGTGCAGGCTGCGACGTTCGGCGCCAGTGAAGTGTTCTGCGTCGACGCCTCCGGCTTCGCCCTCGACGGCGTGGAGCGCAACGCCACCCTCAACGGCGTCGCCGAGAAGGTCACCTGCGTGGAAGGCGACGTGTTCGCCGCCCTCAAGGAGCTGAAGTCCGCCGAGGAGCGCTTCGACGTGATCGTTGCCGACCCGCCCGCCTTCATCAAGCGCAAGAAGGACATCAAGAACGGCGAGGCCGCCTATCGCCGCCTCAACGAGACCGCCATGCGCATGCTCAACAAGGACGGCATCCTGGTCAGCGCCAGCTGCTCCATGCACCTGGAAGAAGACAATCTGCAGAACATCCTGCTGACCAGCGCCCGCCACCTGGACCGCAACATCCAGCTGCTCGAGCGCGGTGCCCAGGGCCCGGACCATCCGGTGCACCCGGCCATCGCCGAGACCCGCTACATCAAGAGCCTGACCGTACGCCTGCTGCCCAACAGCTGAGCAGCATAAAGCCCCGCCCGCTGCTGCGGACGGGGCCCGCTCACCCGCCTCAGAAGCCCTTGCGCTTCACCGTCCACAGCGGACTGACGCACAGACTGCACAGGGTGCCGTTGAAAGTGCTGCTGGCGCTCTGATCGTTCATCAGCTGGTAGCGGAACCAGGCCGTGGCCGGGCCGCGATAGGCCCCGCCGCTGCCGACCGGCTCGAAGTGCGAGACCGTGCGGCGCTCGCCCCAGAACACCGGCACGTTGGCCCGGGTATAGACCGGCTGGGCATTGAGGTAGGGGAAGGCGATGGTGTCGCCGCCGCCGGTCATCAGGAACATCGGCCCCTTCTGCTTGCTCTGCGAACTGCTGTTGTGACCGAGCCCGAGGGTATAGGGCTGGATCGGCGCCGTCGTGCGCACACGGTCATCCTGGCCGGCCATGATCGAACCACCACCACCCTGGGAATGGCCCGAAGTGCCGACGCGCCCGGCATTCAACTTGCCGGCATAGGTGCCGGAGCTGCTGCCGCTTGCCTGCACCAGGTAGCTCAGGCAGGCGAGCATCTCCTGGCCGGTGCCGGCATCGGACGTTTCCGCGGCGGCCACCACGAAACCATGGCTGGCCCAGTGAGTCAGCAATGCCGCATAGGTGTCGGGCGTGGCGCCGGTGCCGTTGCCCCACAGGATGATCGGGTGGCGCACGCCGTTCTGGCCCAGGGTCGCGGGCCGGTAGATGCGGCAGCTGGGCCCCTCGGCCTGGCTGGTGGTGGCGTAGGGGCCGCTGTTGTCGAAACTGCCGACAGCGGGGAACGGCGTGCCGGGGGTGTCCGGCAGTGCCGCGAGAGCAGAGGCCGAGAAGGCGAAGAGTGTGGCCGCCAGGCCGAGTCTGGAATCGAGCATCTAAGGGAGTCCTTGTTGTTATTCGTCGAGTAGGGATTCGCCATGGCCCTCCCCGACCCACTGCATCGGACTGGGCTGCACTGCTAGTACTTCGCCGGCGATTGCGGGCGCCCGGCAAACCGCCGGCGCTCACCGCCAAACACCGTACGTGACCAACCGGTCACGACCACAGTCGCCCGAACGGCGAAACCGGATGAACGGCATAACCCCAAAGAGCTAACTCCCCAGGCCGACCGCCGGGCTGCCATACCGGTCGCCATCAGACCGCGAGCTACCGCCAGCCTTTCCCCGGCGGGCGCGGGCGGCGTAGAATCGGGGCATTCCTCGCCAACCATCCCCCGGCGGGTCCGTGAGCCCGGGCCGAACGAACGGAGACCCCGTTTCGTCCTGCGGCCCCCTTCCGAACGCACGGCCATCTCCCGTTTGCATCCGGTCCAGTCGACGCTCACCATACGAACATCACCTGATTAGCCGCAGGAACGTGTCATGCCCGATTACCGCTCGAAAACCTCCACCCACGGCCGCAACATGGCCGGCGCCCGCGCCCTCTGGCGCGCCACCGGGATGAAGGACGAAGACTTCAAGAAGCCGATCATCGCCATCGCCAACTCCTTCACCCAGTTCGTGCCCGGCCACGTGCACCTGAAGGACCTGGGCCAGCTGGTCGCCCGCGAGATCGAAAAACACGGCGGCGTAGCGAAGGAATTCAACACCATCGCCGTGGATGACGGCATCGCCATGGGCCACGACGGCATGCTCTATTCGCTGCCGAGCCGCGAGATCATCGCGGACTCCGTCGAGTACATGGTCAACGCCCACTGCGCCGACGCCATCGTCTGCATCTCCAACTGCGACAAGATTACCCCCGGCATGCTGATGGCCGCCCTGCGCCTGAACATCCCGGTAGTGTTCGTCTCCGGCGGGCCGATGGAAGCCGGCAAGACCAAGCTGGCCAACCATGGCCTGGACCTGGTCGACGCCATGGTGGTGGCCGCCGACGACTCCTGCTCCGACGAGAAGGTCGCCGAGTACGAGCGCAGTGCCTGCCCGACCTGCGGCAGCTGCTCCGGCATGTTCACCGCCAACTCGATGAACTGCCTGGTCGAGGCCCTCGGCCTTGGCCTGCCGGGCAACGGTTCGACCCTGGCCACCCACTCCGACCGCGAGCAGCTGTTCCTGCGCGCCGGGCGCCTGGCCGTCGAGCTGTGCCAGCGCTACTACGGCGAGAACGATGCCAGCGTGCTGCCGCGCAATGTCGCCAGCTTCAAGGCGTTCGAGAACGCCATGACCCTGGACATCGCCATGGGCGGCTCGACCAACACCATCCTGCACCTGCTGGCCGCCGCCCAGGAGGCGGAAATCGCCTTCGACCTGCGCGACATTGATCGCCTGTCGCGCAAGGTGCCGCAGCTGTGCAAAGTCGCGCCGAACATCCAGAAGTACCACATGGAAGACGTGCACCGCGCCGGCGGCATCTTCTCCATTCTCGGCGAGCTGGCCCGTGGCGGCCTGCTGCACACCGACGTGCCGACCGTGCACAGCCCGAGCATGGCCGACGCCATCGCCCAGTGGGACATCACCCAGACCAGCGACGAGAAGGTGCACACCTTCTTCAAGGCAGGCCCTGCCGGTATCCCGACGCAGACCGCCTTCAGCCAGAGCACCCGCTGGGACACCCTGGACGATGACCGCGCCGAAGGCTGCATCCGCTCGGTCGAGCATGCCTATTCGCAAGAGGGCGGCCTGGCCGTGCTGTACGGCAACATCGCCCTCGACGGCTGCGTGGTGAAAACCGCCGGCGTCGACGAGTCGATCCACGTGTTCGAAGGCAACGCCAAGATCTTCGAGAGCCAGGACAGCGCCGTGAAGGGCATCCTCGCCGACGAAGTGAAGGCTGGCGACATCGTGATCATCCGCTACGAAGGTCCGAAAGGCGGTCCGGGCATGCAGGAAATGCTGTATCCGACCAGCTACCTGAAGTCCAAGGGCCTGGGCAAGGCCTGCGCCCTGCTCACCGACGGCCGCTTCTCCGGCGGCACCTCGGGCCTGTCCATCGGCCACGCCTCGCCGGAAGCCGCCGCTGGCGGCGCCATCGGCCTGGTGCTCGACGGCGACAAGATACTGATCGACATCCCCAACCGCAGCATCAACCTGCTGGTGAGCGATGAGGAACTGGCCGCCCGCCGTATCGTGCAGGACCAGAAGGGCTGGAAGCCGGTCGCGCCGCGCGCGCGCAAGGTGACCACCGCCCTCAAGGCCTACGCCCTGCTGGCCACCAGTGCCGACAAGGGTGCGGTACGCGACAAGTCGCTGTTGGATGGGTGAGCCGGATTAAGGCAACGCATGCGTTGCCCCGGCCCGGCCATGGATGGCCGGGCCGGGGCCTACCGCTACTCGCTGCGTCGGCAGGGATGCCATCACAGTAGCAACCTACCTATCCTGATAAGCCCGGCCATGCGCCGGGCTTATGCTTTGTATGGCAGGTGAAACCCGCGAACGACCACGCGGGCTCACCCGCCCTACGCGGAGCCTTGCATGAAAATTGGCCTGATCAGCGACACCCACGGCCTGCTACGCCCCGAGGCGCTGGCGGCGCTGCAGGGTTGCGCGCATATCGTGCATGCCGGCGATATCGGTAAGCCGGAGATTCTCGACGCCCTGCGCGAGCTGGCGCCGCTGAGCGTGGTGCGTGGCAATAACGACGAGGGGCTGGACTGGGCCGCCGAGCTGCCGCACCAGGTCGAGCTGCGGCTCGGCGGGATCGGCCTGTACCTGGTGCACGAGCTTGCTCATGTGCCGACGCAACTGCCGGAGGGCGTGCGCGTGGTGATCACCGGCCATTCGCACAAGCCGCTGATCGAAGAACGCGCCGGCCTGCTGTGGATCAACCCCGGCAGCGCCGGACCACGGCGCTTCAAGCTGCCGATCAGCGTCGCCATGCTGTATATCGACCATGGCGAAGCGCGCGCCGAGCTGGTCGAACTCCAGCCTTAGAGCCTGGGCTCAGCTGACCCCGGTGTAGCGATCGGCGCGGTGGTTGATCGCCAGCACCAGGTTGAGCATCACCGCACCGAGCACCGACAGGGCCACCTTGTCCGGCGTCACCACGAACACCGCCGCCAGCACGATGACCGCGTCGATGGCCATCTGCACCGCGCCGGCGCGCAGGCCGAAGCGCTCCTGCAGGAACAGCGCGAGGATATTCACCCCACCCAGGCTCGCCCGATGGCGGAACAGCATCAGCAGGCCCAGGCCCATGGCCGCACCGCCGAACAGCGCGGCATACAGCTCGTTGAGGTGGGTGAAGGCGACCCAGCCCGGGGTCAGTTCGGCCAGCAGCGACACCAGCAGCACCGCGCAACCGGTGCGCAGGGTGAAGCCCCAGCCCAGGCGCCAGATGCCCAGCGCGTAGAACGGCAGGTTGACCAGGCAGAACACCAGGCCGAAGGGCCAGCCGGCCAGGTACTTGGCCAGAAAGGCCACGCCCACGGTGCCGCCGGTGAGCAGCCCGGCATGGGTATAGAAGGCGATGCCCAGGGCCACCAGGGCGGTGCCGAACAGCAGCGCCAGGGCATCCTCCCACAGCGGGTGGCGGACGAAGATGGCGGCGACGGTTTCCGCCTCGGGCGTATCGATAGGGTCGGTCATGGGCGAATTTCGGCGGGTAAAGGCAAAAGCATAGGGCGCCGCCTTCGAACGAAGGCGACGTCGATCAATATCAGTGCAGAAAAGTCTAGCGGCGCTGCCAGGTCTCGAAGCGGTAGGCCGGCGCAGCGTCGGTCGCCGCGTGCGCTTCGCTGTCGCTGCGCTGCCAGTCGCCCTCGGCGAAGGCCGGGAACCAGGCATCGCCCTCGGGCTGCAGCGCCACGCGGGTCAGGTACAGGCGCGCGGCCTGGGCCAAGCCCTGCTCGTAGAGCTGGGCACCGCCGATCAACATCAGCTCGTCGACGCCCTGCTCACGCGCCCACTCGTCGGCGCGCAGGATCGCGGCGTCCAGTGACGGGAAGACTTCCGCGCCCTCCAGTTGCAGCCCGGCCTGGCGACTGACCACCAGATTGAGCCGGCCCGGCAGCGGGCGGCCCAGCGAATCCCAAGTCTTGCGCCCCATGATGATCGGCTTGCCGAGGGTCTTGGCCTTGAAGTGCTTGAGGTCCGCCGGCAGGTGCCAGGGCAGCTGATTGTCGCGGCCGATCACGCGGTTGTCGGCGAGGGCGGCGATCAGGCAGAGGGGAAGAGTCGTTTTCATGGGCGCGAGGATACCGGCTGGCGCCGCCTCAGGCCACCTGACTACTGCCCGGCCGCTTGCCGACCACCCGGTTGCGCCCCTGCTCCTTGGCCAGGTACAGCGCCACATCGGCCAGGCGCAAGGCGTCGGCCAGGCGCTGGTGGGGCTCCGGCACCAGCCAGGCCAGGCCAATGCTGAGCGTCACCACCGGCGCGATATCGGACTTGGCGTGCGCCAGGCCCAGGGCCTCCACCTCGGCGCGCAGCTGTTCGAGAATCTTCATCACGGCGGCCTCGTCCAGGCCGTACCAGAGGCCGACGAACTCCTCGCCGCCGTAGCGCGCGGTCATGTCCAGCGGGCGCCGGGCCTGGGCGCCGATCACCCGGCTCACCCCGCGCAGCGCCTCGTCGCCCGCGCTGTGGCCGTAGTGGTCGTTGTAGCGCTTGAAGAAGTCCACATCCATCATCACCACGGCGAGCGGCTGCTGCTCGCGCAAGGCCTGGCGCCAGCTGGCCTCGGCGCGCTCGCCGAAGGCACGGCGGTTGAGCAGGCCGGTGAGCGAGTCCTTCTCCGCCAGGTCTTGCAGCAGACCCTGGGCGAGGAAGTTCTGCCGCGTGGCGTATTCGAGGAAGTAGCAGCCCACCGAGCCGATCACGTTGGCCGTGCCCAGGAAGAACAGGTTGTACAGCAGCACAGCACCGTCCAGGTCGTTGATCAGCTCCATCGTCAGGTAGGCGAGGAAGATCAGCCAGCCGCACAACGAGGCGACCACGAAACGCAGGCCGGTGAGGAAGTAGAAGAACACCGTGACCAGGATGATGCCCTCGTAGGGCAGCGGGTAGTCATGAGCCCGAGCGACCCAGATGATGCCGATGACGCCCAGCCCGCAGACCAGCGCGCAGACCCCACCCAGCAACTGCAGACGGCCGAGCAGGCGGCTCCGATAGGTAGCCAACCAGGTCAGCAGCAGCATCGGCCCGATCACCCCCAGGCGGATCTTCAGCGTCTGGCTACGCACCTCGCCCGGCAGGCTGATGGTGTCCAACACGGCGAAGGCCAGGAACAGCACGATGGCCACCAGCAGCGACCAGCGCATGCGGATCAGGAACACCCTGGCGTGGTAGCGGTGGTACGCCGCCTCCATCTCGCCGTCGAAACTGAGCAGGCGAAAGCCCTCACGCAACTGGCGCAGGTAGGGCGAGTCGCGGTTGACCCAGTCCAGATGGGGCAGCTTCATGGCTGTGCTCTTCTCGTTGTTCTACCTGAAGCCTAGCCGCAGCCGACGGCGCGCCACAACTCGGGCTTTTCCCCAGGCGCGGCGCAGCGGTTATGCTTTGGCCCTCGACCCGCAGACGGAACGCCGCGTGACAGACAGTCCCCCGCCTCCCCGCTCGCGCCTGCAACGCCTCTGGCTGTGCGAAGCCATTCGCCTGCGCGAGGACCACGCCGGCCCGCTGGAAGATGCCGAGGCCAATCGCCTGGCACGCCAGGCCGATGGCGACCTGGCGCGCCGCATCGAGGCCCGCGCCCTGTTCCTGGCCAAACGCGATGGCCAGATGCAGGCCCAGCGTCACTGGCTGCAGGGCGCACGCCTGGCGCTGCTGGCCCTGCTGATCCTGGCCCTGGTCGGCGGCGCCGGGCTGGCCCTGGCGGCGCTGGGCGACGGCAGCCGCCCGGTCAATGTGTTCTGGGCCCTGGGCAGCCTGCTCGGCATTCATCTGCTGACCCTGCTCGGCTGGCTGCTGGGCCTCGCCTTCGCCGGCGAGCACCAGGCCGCGCTCGGCCGCCTGTGGCTGTGGCTCAGCGAGAAGCTGGCGCGCGACGCCGCGGCCGCCCAGCTCGGCCCGGCGCTGGTCCTGCTGCTGCAGCGCCGGCGCCTCAACCGCTGGCTGCTCGGCGCCCTGGTCCACGGCCTGTGGCTGGTGGCGCTGCTCGCCGCCACGCTGATGCTGCTGCTCCTGCTCAGTACCCGGCGCTACGGCTTCGTCTGGGAGACCACGCTGCTCGGCAGCGATGCCTTCGTCGCGCTCACCCACCTGCTCGGCGCCCTACCCGCCCTGCTCGGCTTCCCGCTACCGGACGTGGACACCATCCGCGCCAGCGGCGAGTCCGCCCTGGCCGTGGAAGCGGCGCGCCATGCCTGGGCCGGCTGGCTGCTCGGCGTGCTGCTGGTGTTCGGCCTGCTGCCGCGCGCCCTGCTCCTGCTGCTGTGCCTGTGGCGCTGGTGGCACGGCAGCGCGCGCCTGCGCCTGGATCTCGCCCAGCCCGCCTACCGGCTGCTGGCCGAGCGCCTGCAACCGCCAGCCGAGCGCCTCGGCGTGCTGGATGCGGAGCCGCAGACCCTGCATCAGCCACAGGGCGGGCACAGTGCGCTGGCCACGGACGGCGCGCTGCTGGTGGCGGTGGAGCTGGACGGCAGCCGCCCCTGGCCGCCACCCCTGGGCAAGGGCGTAGCCGATGCCGGCGTGCTCGATAGCCGCGAACAGCGTCAGCACCTGCTCGACCAGCTGACCCGTTTCCCGCCGGCACGCCTGGCCATCGCCGTCGACCCGCGACGCTCGCCGGATCGCGGCACCCTGGCGCTGCTCGGCGAGCTGTCGCGCACGGCCGGCGCCACCCGTGTCTGGCTGCTGCCGCCACCGCCCGGCGAAGCGCTGGACAGCCAGCGCCTGGGCGACTGGCACGAGGCCCTGCAGCGCCTCGGCCTGGCCTTCTCCGATTCGGCGCCACTGGTCTGGCTGGAGGCTGGACATGACTGATCGGGTAGCCCGGATGCAATCCGGAAAGCAGGCAGCTCCGCCCCGGCTTACATCCGGGCTACCAACTGGAGAGCTGCCATGACTAAACCGCTGCGCCTGGCCGTGGTCGGCCACACCAATGTCGGCAAGACCTCGCTGCTGCGCACCCTGCTGCGCGATGTCGGCTTCGGCGAGGTCTCGCACCGCCCCAGCACCACCCGCCACGTCGAGGGCGCGCGCCTGTCGGTGGACGGCGAGCCGCTGCTGGAGCTTTACGACACCCCCGGCCTGGAAGACGCCATCGCCCTGCTCGACTACCTGGAACGCCTGGAGCGCCCCGGCGAGCGGCTGGACGGCCCGGCGCGCATCGCCCGCTTCCTCGACAGCGCCGAGGCGCGCCAGCGCTTCGAGCAGGAGGCCAAGGTGCTGCGCCAGCTGCTGACCAGCGACGCCGGGCTGTACGTGATCGACGCCCGCGAGCCGGTGCTGGCCAAGTACCGCGACGAACTACAGGTGCTGTCCGACTGCGGCAAGCCGTTGCTGCCGGTACTCAACTTCGGCGCCGCCGCGGCCCAGCGCGAGCCGGAGTGGCGCGAGGCCCTGGCCCGTCTCGGCCTGCACGCGCGGGTGGCGTTCGACACAGTGGCGCCGCCGCTGGATGGCGAGCGCCGCCTGTACGAGAGCCTGGCCCTGCTGGTGGAAACGGCGCGGCCGCAACTGGAGCGACTGATCCTCGACCACGAGGCCCAGGGCGAGGCACGCCACCAGGCCGGCGCGCGACTGATCGCCGAGCTGCTGGTGGACTGCGCGGCCTGCCGGCGCAGCGTGGCGGCCCAGCCGCAGATCGAACAGGGCGAGATCGCCGCCCTGCACCAGGCCGTGCGCCAGCGCGAGCAGCAGTGCGTCGACGCGCTGCTGCGCCTGTATGCCTTCCGCCCGGACGATGCCCAGGCCGGCGACCTGCCGCTGGCGGACGGGCGCTGGGGCGACGACCTGTTCAACCCGGAGACCCTGCGCCAGCTCGGCGTCAAGGTCGGCGGCGGCATGGCCGCCGGTGCAGCCACCGGGGTGGGCATCGACCTGTTGGTGGGCGGAGTGACCCTGGGCGCAGCCGCACTGCTCGGCGCCCTGGCCGGCGGCGGACTGCAGACCGCGCGCAACTTCGGCGGCCGCCTGCTCGGCAAACTCAAGGGCCAGCGCGAACTGACGGTGGACGACAACGTACTGCGCCTGCTCGCCCTGCGTCAGCGCCAGCTGCTGGCCGCCCTGCTCGCCCGCGGCCATGCGGCGACCGCGGCGATCCGCCTGGACCAGCCGCAGGACAGCGCCTGGCGCGAGGCCCGCCTGCCCGAGGCACTGCGTCGGGCGCGGGCGCATCCCGAATGGTCGTCGCTGAATCCCGCGGCGCGCCTGGAGCAGGCCGAGCGGCGCGAACAGGTGGATGCTCTGACCAACGAGGTGCTCGGCGGCTGACAGCGGCAATACCGCGCCGCCGCTGGCCAGATGCTGCCGCTCTGGTCGCCTATTCATCACGCAAGCCATTGATTTGAAAGCCAGGAAAACCCTGGCACGGGCCTTGCTCCAATGCCCCCGCGCATAGCTACGCGCGGAGGGAACATGAATATCGCTGGCATCGGATCGCAACAGGCCCTGGCACTCTTCGACAGGCGCCTGAAGGAAAAACAGCTGAGCGAGGAGCTCGGACCCGCCGCTGTGGCCACATCTCAGCAGCCACGTACCTTCTCCGGCTCGACGGCCGACTACCAGGCCGAACAGGCCTTCGAGGAATCCTTCGCCAAGCTGCGCGTCGGCCTGCAGAGCGGCGACGCTTCCGGCAGCAGCCTGGCCGGCAAGGCCGAATCGTCCAGCAGCCGGGCCCGTGACGCATTCCACGAGTACATGGCCATGAGCGATGCCGAGAAGATGCGCGACGCCATCCTCAAGGAAATGGGCCTGACCGAGGAGGAAGTCGACGCCATGTCGCCGGAGCAGCAGGAGGCCATCGAGAAGCAGATCGCCGAGCGCATGCAGCAACGCGCCGAACTGCAGGCGGCCAAGGAGCAGGAGGAGAAATCCGATGGCACCCCGGCCAATAACGCTTCCGCCGAAGAGGAAAAGACGCTGCTTTCCTGAGCCTGATCAGCGCCTGGCGAGGCTGGTCCACAGGGTGGCGGCGACGATCAGCAGTCCGCCGATCCACGCCTGCAGGCTCAGCTCCTCGCTCAGCCAGAGCACGGCGAACAGTGCGCCGAACAGCGGCTCGCTGCCCATCAGCAGGCTGACCCTAGTTGGGCTGCTGCGGCCCAGCGCCCAGTTCTGCACGTAGAAGGCGAACAGGGTGGCGAACAGTACTAGGTACAGGCTGCCGACCCAGAACGCCGGCGCGCTCGGCAGCGGTGGCAGGCCGCCCGGCAGCAGCAGCGCGCCGAGCAGCAGGCAGCCGAAGCCGATCACCCCGGACTGCACGGCGGTCAGCGCCAGCGGTGGCACCTCACGGTCGGCGGTGAGGCGGCGGGTCAGGCACACCTGGAAGGCGCGCAGCAGCGCCGCGGCCAGCATCAGGCCGTCGCCCAGGCCGAAGTCGAGATCGACGCCACCACTGAGCAGCCAGGTACCGAGCAGCGACAGCACCACCGCTGGCAGCAGGCGCGCGTCCGGGCGCTGGCCGAGCATCAGCCACTCGACGAAGGGCGTGAGCACCACGCACAGACTGATCAGGAAGGCGGCATTGCTCGCAGTGGTCAGCTGCACGCCGTAGGTCTCGCAGAGGAAGATCGCCAGCATCGCCAGGCCCAGCGGCAGGCCGGGCACCCAGGCACGCCGGCCTTCGCCGCGCAATTGCGGCGCCAGCAGCAGGAAGGTGATGCCGAAGCGCACGGCGAGGAAACCCAGCACCGGGTAGAACACCAGCGCCTGCTTGGCCACGCCGTAGCTGGTACCCCACACCAGCGCCACCAGCAGTAGGGGCAGGTCGCTGCCGTGCAGCAGGCGGGAACGGTAGGCGGCGGTCAGGCTGGTCATGGCGGTGGCTCACGATGGAAATATGGCGATTGTCCATTGCCAACCTCATCGCGATAATCAGGTCATTCCGTATGAGACTCGTTCCTCATGAGCATGAATAATCTGCTGCCGTTGATGGCCAGCTTCGTCCGCGTGGTGGAGTGCGGCAGCTTCTCCGCCGCCGCGCGCCAGCTGCACACCAGCGGCTCGGCGCTGAGCCGGCAGCAGGCCCAGCTGGAGGCGGCACTGGGCCTGCGCCTGCTGGAACGCACGACCAGGCGCCTGCGCCTGACCGAGGCCGGCAGCGAGGTGTTCGAGCGCTGCCGGGAGATGCTCGGTGCCGCCGAGGCGGCCGTAGCGGTGGGCGAGCGACTGATGAGCGATGCCCGTGGCCAGGTGCGCCTGTCGGTGCCCAAGGCGTTCGGCAAGTATCTGGTCGCACCGCTGATGGCGGATTTTCTGGCCAGACACCCGGAGGTCGACGTCAGTCTCAACCTCAGCGACCGCAGCCCGGATCCGATCGCCGAGGGCTTCGACCTGATCATCCGCATCACCGAGCAGCCACCGGAACAGATGGCCGGCCGCCCCTTGTGCCAAGTCGAACATTTGCTCTGCGCCACACCGCAGTACCTGGCCGACCAGGGTGCGCCGCAACACCCGCAGGACCTGGTGCGCCATCGCTGCCTGTACCTGGACGAACGCGCCGACGACCACCGCTGGCACTTCGCCAAGGATGGCGAGCAGTGCACGGTGGCCGTGCGCGGCCGTTTCGCCAGCAACCACAGCGAGGTGCGCCTCAACGGCGCGCTCAATCATCTGGGCATCGCCTGCCTGCCGAGCTTCACCGCCGCCGAAGCGCTAGCGGATGGCAGGCTGGTGCAGGTACTCGGCGACTGGCGCTACACCGGCTCCTACCACGGCACCGCATGGGCGCTGTACCCATCCAACCGCCACCTGCCGCCGAAGCTGCGGGTGCTGATCGACCACCTGGCGGCCGGGCTGGCCGGCTAATCGGCGGCCAGACGCCGCCGACGAGGCTTACACCGCGACCGGCGCGGCGATGTGCGGGTGGGCCTGGTAGTTCTGCAGCTCGAAGTCCTCGAACTTGAAGGCGAACAGGTCCTTCACCTCGGGGTTGAGCTTCATGGTCGGCAGCGGCAGCGGCTCGCGGGTCAGCTGCAGGTCGGTCTGCTCGATGTGGTTGGCGTACAGGTGGCAGTCGCCGCCGGTCCAGACGAAGTCGCCGGGCTGCAGGTCGCAGACCTGGGCAATCATCAGGGTCAGCAAGGCGTAGCTGGCGATGTTGAAGGGCACGCCGAGGAAGATGTCGGCCGAGCGCTGGTACAGCTGGCAGCTCAGACGGCCTTCGGCGACATAGAACTGGAACATGGTGTGGCACGGCGGCAGGGCCATCTCGTCGACCAGCGCCGGGTTCCAGGCGGAGACGATCAGGCGGCGCGAGTCCGGGTTCTTCCTGATCATCTCGATCAGCTTGCTGATCTGGTCGATCGACTCGCCGTTCGGCGCCGGCCACGAGCGCCACTGGTAGCCGTACACCGGGCCAAGGTCGCCGTTCTCGTCGGCCCACTCGTCCCAGATGCGCACGCCGTTGTCCTTCAGGTACTTGATGTTGGTATCGCCCTGGAGAAACCACAGTAGCTCGTGAATGATGGATTTCAGGTGGCACTTCTTGGTGGTCACCAGCGGGAAGCCGTCGGCCAGGTTGAAGCGCATCTGGTGGCCGAACACCGAGTAGGTGCCGGTGCCGGTGCGGTCGCTCTTGAAGGTGCCGGTCTGGCGCACCAGGCGCATCAGGTCGAGGTACTGTTTCATCACGCGGCTCCTTGAACGGCCTGGCGGCGGTAGGCGTAAATCATAAGGCCGAGGCCGCCGAGAATCATCGGCAAGCACAGCACCTGGCCCATGGTCAGCCAGCCGCCGGCAAGGTAGCCGAGCTGGGCGTCCGGTACACGGACGAATTCGACGATGAAGCGGAAGATGCCGTAGCAGATGGCGAACAGGCCGGACACCGCCATGGTCGGACGCGGCTTGCGCGAGTAGGCCCAGAGGATCAGGAACAGGGCCACGCCTTCCAGGGCGAACTGGTACAGCTGCGACGGGTGACGCGGGTCCGGCCCGCCATTGGGGAAGACCATGGCCCACGGCACGTCGGTGACCTTGCCCCATAGCTCGGAGTTGATGAAGTTGCCGATGCGCCCCGCGCCCAGGCCGATCGGAACGAGAGGGGCGATAAAGTCCATCAGCTCGAAGAAGCTCTTGCCGTTGCGCCGGCCGAACAGCCAGGTGGCCAGCATCACGCCGATCAGCCCGCCGTGGAAGGACATGCCGCCTTCCCAGACGCGAACGATCTTCAGCGGGTCGGCCATGTAGGCGGACAGGTCGTAGAACAGCGCGTAGCCCAGGCGGCCGCCGAGGATCACGCCCATGGCCACCCAGAACACCAGGTCGGAGAGCTTCTCCTTGCTCCAGCTGGCGTCGAAGTCCTTCAGCCGGCGGCTGGCGAGGAACCAGGCGCCGCCGATGCCGACCAGGTACATCAGGCCGTACCAGTGGATCTTCAGCGGGCCCAGGGCAATGGCCACCGGGTCAATCTGCGGATAAGGCAGCATCAGTAACTCCTTAGATCAGGAAGCTCACGCCCACGCACAACAGCAGCAGGGCGAACAGTCGTTTCAGTACGGCGGCCGGCAGGCGGTGCGCCAGGCGCGCGCCGAGGCGGGCGAAGAACATGCTGGTGATGGCGATGCCGGCCAGCGCCGGCAGGTAGACGAAGCCCAGGCTCCATTGCGGCAGGTGCGCCTCGTTCCAGCCCAGGACCATGAAGCTCAGGGCGCTGGCCACGGCGATCGGCAGGCCGCAGGCCGATGAAGTTGCCACCGCCTGCTGCATGGGCACGCTGCGCCAGGTGAGGAACGGCACGGTCAGCGAACCGCCGCCGATGCCGAAGATCGCCGAGGCCCAGCCGATCACCGCGCCAGCCACCGTCAGCCCGGGCTTGCCTGGGACCGCGCGACTGGCCTTGGGTTTCAGACCCAGGCCCATCTGGATGGCGATGACGATGGCGAACACGCCGATGATCTTCTGCAGCAGCGGGCCCTGGATGGCCGCTGCGGTGAGCGAGCCGAGGGCGGCGCCGAGCAGGATGCCCACAGCCATCCAGGTGAACACCGGCCACAGCACGGCGCCCTTGCGCTGGTGCTCGAGCACCGAGTTGATCGAGGTGAAGATGATGGTGGCCAGCGAAGTGCCCACCGCCAGGTGGGTGAGGATCGCCTGATCGAAGCCCTGGGCGGTGAAGCTGAATACCAGCACCGGCACGATGATGATGCCGCCGCCGACACCGAACAGCCCGGCCAGCACCCCGGCCGCCGCGCCGAGCAGCAGATAGAGCAGGAATTCCATGGAGTCCCCCGAAAACGAAGCGGCATGGTAACGGATGGGCACCCTGCCCTCCAGCCGAGGCGATGGACGCCTAGCTCTTTGTTAGACTCCTGGCACCTGACCACAGGCCTTGGAGGTGGTATGTGCCTGATCGTATTCGCCTGGCGCCCCGGACACCCGCAGCCGCTGGTACTGGCCGCCAACCGTGATGAGTTCTACGAGCGAGCCACCCTGCCACTGGCTGAGTGGGAAGAGGCGCCTGGCGTCTATGCCGGCCGCGACCTGCTGGCCGGCGGCACCTGGCTGGGTGTGACGGCCGAGGGCCGCTTCGCCGCCCTGACCAACATCCGCGACCCCCGCCAGCCCCGCGGCGAACGCTCGCGCGGCGAGCTGCCGCTGCAGTTCCTGCGCGGCGAGCAGGACCCCGAAGCCTTCCTCGCCGAGCTGAAACCCCGGCTCGAGCACTACAGCGGTTTCAACCTGCTGCTCGGCGACCGCCGCGCCCTTTACTTCTTCAACTCCGAGCTAGGCGAGATCCGCCGCCTGATGCCCGGCCTCTACGGCCTTTCCAACGCCGACCTGGATACGCCATGGCCCAAGGTGCTGCGCTCCACGGCGGCGCTGGCCAACACCCTCGACGATCCGCAGCCGGCCAACCTGCTGGCGCTGCTCGGCGACCGCCAGCAACCGCCACGAGTGCTGTTGCCGGATACCGGCGTCGGCGTCGACTGGGAGATGCTGCTGGCCACCGTATTCATCGTCGGGCCCGGCTACGGCACCCGCGCCAGCAGCGCCCTGGTGCTGCACGGCGACGGCCGCGTGCGCCTGGTGGAACGTAGCTTCGGCAGCGGCGGCGAGCTGCTCGGCGAGGTGGACCTGCGCCTGGGGCCGCAGGAGTAGGTCAGAACCTGTTTACGATCCGCTGAGCGCAGGCAGGCGCTCAGTCCTGCCAGTCGCAGAAACAGCCCACGGCCAGATTGCTGTCGGCACGCACCGGCCGGCCGGCTAGCAGCGCCTCGATGATCGGCTCGATGAAGCTGTTGCTGGAGGTGCACAACGCGCCTTCGCTGTAGGGGCCGAAGTAGGCCAGGCGGCCCTGCTGGTCCCAGATCGCCACGGCCGGGCTGGCTGGCAGCCGCTCGCTGCCGGGCAGTTCGGCCAGGGGCTGAAGCGCCTGCAGGTTGTCCGGCAGGCGGCCGTGGCTGCCGGCCTTCTGCAGCGCGTAGAACTGCACACCGCGCCCCGAGTAAGCCTGCACCAGCTCGCCAAGATGCTGCTGGTTGCCGACATTGCACGGGCAGCCCGGGTCCCAGAAGTGCACCAGGCGGATCGGCCCCGGCCCGGCCAGCTCGGCCGGCAGGCGCAGCTCGGCGCCCGAGAACAGCTCGGTGCGCGCCTCGAAGGGGCGAATGTAGCGGGCCTGGAACCACCAGAAGGCGGCCAGCATGGCGCCCAGCCAGAGGATGGCGACGAGGCTGGCGAGAATGGCTTTGCGACGCGGGGACATGATCGGCGGTACGGAGAAAAGGTGCCTAGCTTGCCACGCCGCGCCCGACAGCTGAATATCGGCTGTCCCTCATAACCGCCGAAGACGCCATGACCGCCATGCCCCAGACCCTGCCAGAGCCCTTCCAGCCCGAGCGCCTGCGCGCCGGCCTGCGACCCTTGGCCGCGGCCACCGCGCCCCTGGCGGACGAGGCCCTGGCCTACCAGCGCTACTACGGCCTGGATCTGCCGCAGCACGCCGGGGTACGCAGCCGCCTGGGGCGCTTCGAGTGCGACGGGCTGAACCTGGTGGCGCAGCTATGGGCGCCGGCGGAACCCAAGGCCACGCTGATCCTGCTGCACGGCTACTACGACCATATGGGTCTCTACCGCCACGTGGTCGACTGGGCCCTGAGCGAGAACCTCGCCGTGCTGGCCTGCGACCTGCCCGGCCACGGTCTGTCCGAAGGCGCACGCGCCAGTATCGATGACTTCTCCGCCTACCAGCGCACCCTGCAGTGCCTGTTCGCCGAGGCCGCCAGCCTCGACCTGCCTCAGCCCTGGCATCTCTGTGGACAGAGCACCGGCGGCGCCATCCTGCTGGACTTCCTGCTGCTCGGCGAGCCGCGCCCGGAACCCGGCGCCACCATTCTTCTGGCGCCGCTGGTAAGGCCGCGGGCCTGGGGTCTGTCCAAGCTCAGCTACCACCTGATCGGCCCGTTCCGCCGCGAGATTCCCCGGCGTTTCTCGGCCAACTCCAGCGACGCCGAGTTCCTCGACTTCCTGCAGAACCGCGACCCGCTGCAGCCGCGCAACCTGCCGACCGCCTGGGTCGGCGCCCTGGCCAAGTGGATTCCGCGCCTGGAGAAGGCCCCGCGCAGCCCGTTGCGACCGCTGGTGGTGCAGGGCGAGGCGGACATGACGGTGGACTGGCGGCACAACCTGCAGGTGCTGCAGGCCAAGTTCGACCAGCCGGAAATCCTGCGCATCCCCGGCGCCCGCCACCATCTGGTCAACGAGAGCGAAGGCATTCGCCGCGAGTACTTCGCCTTCCTCAGCGAGCGCCTGCGCTAATCACCTGGTAGCCCGGATGCAATCCGAGGACGGCGCTGGCTGTGCCCCGGATCTTATCCGGGCTACGGGACTACGTAGCTGGCAGTGAACGTCAGATGCCCTGCTGGGCCGGCTGGATATTCTGCTCGCTCTGCCCCGCCGCGAGTCCCGCGCGCAGGGCGGCCACGGCGGCCTGATAGTAGGCCTTGCCGGCCGGCGACTCGGCGAAGGCGACGAACTCGTCCAGCTCCGGATCAGACAGGTCGCGATAGACGTGCAGCAGGGTATTGTCGATATCCGCCTCGATCTGCTGCATCAGCCGCTCGCGCTGGCTCTGCACCAGCATCTGCGCCTGGTCGCCGCCGAACAGCCCGGGCACCATCGAACTCAGGCTGTCCGCCGCGACACCGGCCAGGGCCAGGCTGACCTCGGCACCGGCCTCGGTGGCCGGCACGACCTGGGCCAGATGGCGGATCAACAGGCGGCGGGTGGCATCGGCCTGCACCGGCGGCAGGCCGTTGGCGTGGGCGGTCAGCTGATCACGGGCGCTGGCGCGGACCTCGGCGGCGACCACGCGTTTGCCCAGCGGCGACTCGAAGAACTGCAGCGCCGGCAGCGGATCGGCCAGCGCCGTGCGCAGCGCGGCCTGGGCGCGCTGGTCCATGGCGGCCGGTTCGAAACGACGGTTGCTGTTGGTCACCAGGGCCTGGAACACCGCCGGCGGCAAGGTGCCCTGGTAGCGCTGCTGGGCAAGCTTGAGCGCCTCGCCGAAATGCGCGCGCTGCTCGGGCCAGCCGGCGGCCTGGTAGAGGCGGGCATGGTCATCGGCGGAAACGGCGAAGCTGCATAGCAGCATGAACAGAGCAAAAACGGCGCGCATGAATAACTCCTGTCTGGCGCGGCTATTGTAGGGGCCCGCAGGCGGCGCTGGTAGAATCGGCGCATGAACGACCAGCACCTGCAGCGGCTCCTGCCGCAGATCATCGACGACCTCGCCAGCCAGGGCTGGTCGCGGCAGGCGCATGCCCTGCCGCAGTCTCTGACCCGCGAACTGGCCGCCGAGTGCCACAGCCGCGCGCAGAATGGCGCGCTGAGCCCGGCCGGCGTCGGTCGCGGCCAGGGCCTGGCGGTACGCGAAGGCATCCGCGGCGACAGCATCCAGTGGCTGGAACCCGGCCAGAGCGCGGCCTGCGACCAGTACCTGCAGGCCATGGACGAGCTGCGCCAGGCCCTCAACCAGGCGTTCTACCTGGGCCTGGAAGATTACGAGAGCCACTTCGCCCTGTATCCGCCGGGCGCCTTCTACCAGAAGCATCTGGACCGCTTCCGCGACGATGATCGCCGCACCGTGTCCGCCGTCTACTACCTCAACGACGACTGGCAGGACGACCAGGGCGGCGCCCTGCGCCTCTACCCGCAGGACGGCGCCGAGTTGGACGTGCTGCCCACCGCCGGCACCCTGGTGCTGTTCATCTCCGCCGAGCTGCCCCACGAAGTGCTGCCGGCGACCCGCGAGCGCCTGTCGCTGACGGGCTGGTTCAGGAGGCGTGCCTGATGGAAAAGCTGCTGGTCAGCCGCTGCCTGCTCGGCCACAAGGTGCGCTACGACGGCGGCGCCCACGGGCCCTACGACCTGCTGCAGCGCTGGCAGGACGAAGGCCGCATCGTCGCCCTGTGCCCGGAAGTGGCCGGCGGCCTGCCCACGCCGCGGCCGCCCGCGGAAATCCCCGGCGGGCAAGGCGGTGAAGTGCTGGATGGCCGCCTGCCGGTGCTGACCGGCAGCGGTGAGGATGTCACCGCGGAATTCGTCGCCGGCGCCGAGATCGCCCTACGCCTGGTCCAGCAGCACGGCCTGCGGGTGGCCGTGCTCAAGGCACGCAGCCCCTCGTGCGGCAACACCCACAACTACGACGGCAGCTTCAGTGGCAGCCTGGTCGCGGGCGAAGGGGTGACCGCCGCCCTGCTGCGCCGCGCCGGCGTGCGGGTGTTCAACGAAACCCAGCTGGCCGAGGCCGCCGCCGAGCTGGCGCGCCTGGAGCAGCACGACGACTGACCGGGCAGGTGCCGCGCCCGCGCACTAAGGTCAGTGCAGGACCACCGCGAAAGGAGCCTGCCATGCGTCCCTCCCTGCGTAACTCCCTACGTACCTTGGGCCTGTGCGCCCTGCTGTGCACACCGCTGTCGGCGCTGGCCGAGAATGCGGTGCCGCAACTGCCGGCGCCGCCGGGAGCCGAGGTGTACTTCATCGAGCCAGCCGACGGTGCCAGCGTCGGCCAGACCTTCAGCGTCAAGTTCGGCCTCAAGGGCATGGGCGTGGCGCCCGCCGGCGTCGACTTCCCCGCCACCGGCCACCATCATCTGCTGGTGGACGTGGACACCCTGCCGCTGCCGGATGTGCCTTTGCCGGCGACCGAGAAGATCCTGCATTTCGGCAAGGGCCAGACCGAGACCGAACTGAGCCTGCCGCCGGGCACCCACACCCTGCAGCTGCTGGTCGGCGACAAGAACCACGTGCCGCTGGACCCGCCGGTGATCTCGAGCAGAATCACCATCACGGTGCAGTGAGGCATACCGCATGTAGCAACGAGCTCTGCTCGCGAAGCTCTTCAGGGGTCGATTCGCGAGCAGAGCTCGCTCCTACGGTTTGCCTTGAGCAAAAAACGCCGCGATCCTGCATGAGCATCGCGGCGCTTCTTCAGGTGGAGCCGTTACTCAGCGCACCTGCGGCGCGGTGAGCTTGTCCAGCAGCGCCGCCTGGGCGTTGCGCGGATTGGCGTTGCCGAACGGGCTGAGGCGTAGGTAACGGCCGTCCGGCTGCAGCACCCAGGCCTGGGTGTTGTCGGACAGGTAGCTTTCCAGCTCCTTCTTGACCCGGGTGATGAGCTTCTTGCCCTCCATCGGGAAGCAGGTCTCCACGCGCTTGTCGAGGTTGCGCTCCATCCAGTCGGCGCTGGAGAGGAACAGCTGCTCGTCGCCGCCGTTGCCGAAGTAGTAGATGCGGCTGTGCTCGAGGAAGCGGCCGACGATCGAGCGCACCTGGATGTTGTGCGACACCCCCGGCACGCCGGGACGCAGGCAGCACATGCCGCGCACCACCAGGTCGATGCGCACACCCATCTGGCTGGCCTTGTATAGCGCGCGAATGATCTTCGGATCGGTCAGCGAATTGACCTTGGCCATGATGTGCGCCGGCTTGCCCTCGCTGGCGAACTGCGCCTCGCGGGCGATCATGTCGAGCAGGGTCTTCTTCAGGGTGAAGGGCGCGTGCAGCAGCTTCTTCATGCGCAGGGTCTTGCCCATGCCGATCAGCTGGTTGAAAAGCTTGGACACATCCTCACCGAGCGCCTCGTCGGCGGTCAGCAGGCTGTAGTCGGTGTACAGCTTGGCGTTGCCAGCGTGGTAGTTGCCGGTGCCGAGGTGCGCGTAGCGGCGCAGCTCACCGTTCTCACGGCGCAGGATCAGCATCATCTTGGCGTGGGTCTTGAAACCGACCACGCCGTAGATCACCACCGCACCGGCGGCCTGCAGGCGGCTGGCCAGCTGCAGGTTGGATTCCTCGTCGAAGCGCGCGCGCAGTTCGATCACCGCGGTGACCTCCTTGCCGCTGCGCGCCGCCTCGACCAGGGCATCGACTATCTCCGAGTTGGCCCCGGAGCGGTACAGGGTCTGCTTGATCGCCAGCACGTGCGGGTCTTTCGCCGCCTGGCGCAGCAGGTCGACCACCGGAGTGAAGGACTCGAAGGGGTGCATCAGCAGGATGTCCTGCTTGCCGACCACGCTGAAAATGTTCTCGGCATTCTGCAGCAGCTTAGGGATCACCGGGGTGAAGGGAGCGTGCTGCAGCTCCGGGTGGCTTTCCAGCCCGGTGATGCTGAATAGGCGGGTCAGGTTGACCGGACCGTTGACCCGGTACAGCTCGCTCTCGCTCAGGTTGAACTGCTTGAGCAGGTAGTCGGACAGCTGCGCAGGGCAGGTCTCGGCCACCTCCAGGCGCACGGCGTCGCCGTAGCGGCGGCTGAACAGCTCGCCACGCAGCGCGCGGGCCAGGTCCTCGACGTCCTCGGTGTCCACCGACAGGTCGGCGTTACGGGTCAGGCGGAACTGGTAGCAGCCCTTGACCTTCATACCGGGGAACAGGTCGTCGGCGTGGGCGTGGATCATCGAGGAGAGGAACACGTAGTTGTCCCCTGCCCCGCCCACTTCCTCCGGCACGCGGATGATCCGCGGCAGCAAGCGCGGTGCCGGGATGATGGCCAGACCGGAGTCGCGGCCGAAGGCGTCGACGCCCTCCAGCTCGACGATGAAGTTGAGGCTCTTGTTCACCAGCAGCGGGAACGGGTGCGTCGGGTCTAGGCCGATCGGCGTGATGATCGGCGCGATCTCGTCGCGGAAATAGCGGCGCACCCAAGTCTTCAGCTTGGTGGTCCAGTAGCGCCGGCGGATGAAGTTGACCTGGTGCTTGGCCAGCTCCGGCAGCAGCACGTCGTTGAGCAGCGCGTACTGGCGGTCGACCTGCTCGTGGGCGATCTCGGAGATGCGCGCCAGCACCTGGCTCGGCAGCAGGCCGTCGGCGCCGGCCTGCTCGCGGGCGAAGTTGATCTGCTTCTTCAACCCGGCGACGCGGATCTCGAAGAACTCGTCGAGGTTGCTGGAGAAGATCAGCAGGAACTTGAGCCGCTCGAGCAGCGGATAGGACTCGTCCAGTGCCTGCTCCAGCACGCGGATATTGAACTGCAGCTGCGACAGCTCGCGGTGGATGTACAGGCTGCTGTCATCCAGACCGGGGATCGGCGGTATCGGGGCGGGGGCCGGCTCGGGCTCCACCACCGGTGCAACGACCACCTCGGCCACGACCTCCACCGGTGCCTGCGGCTCGGCCTCGAGCTGGGCGTCGGCGATCTGCTTGTTGCTGAGTCCCTCGGTATTCATTGCCTTGCTTCCCTGGGGCGGCTCAGCGCCCCGCGTTCAAGAGTTCTGCCGCACGCACGGCGAAGTAAGTGAGGATGCCATCGGCGCCGGCGCGTTTGAAAGCGGTCAGCGATTCGAGGATCACCGCCTCGCTCAGCCAGCCGTTTTGGATCGCCGCCATGTGCATGGCGTACTCGCCACTGACCTGGTAGACGAAGGTCGGCACGCGGAATTCACTTTTCACCCGCTGCAGGATGTCCAGGTAGGGCATGCCTGGCTTGACCATGACCATGTCGGCGCCTTCGGCCAGGTCCGCCGCCACCTCGTGCAGGGCCTCGTCGCCGTTGGCCGGGTCCATCTGGTAGCTGGCCTTGTTGGCCTTGCCCAGGTTGGCCGCCGAGCCGACCGCGTCGCGGAACGGGCCGTAGTAGGCGCTGGCGTACTTGGCCGAGTAGGCCATGATCCGCACGTTGGGGTGATCGGCCAGTTCCAGGGCCTCGCGGATCGCCTGCACGCGGCCGTCCATCATGTCCGACGGGGCCACCACCTGGGCACCGGCCTCGGCATGCGACAGGGCCTGCTTGACCAGGGCGTCGACGGTCACATCGTTCATCACGTAGCCGGAGTCATCGAGGATGCCGTCCTGGCCGTGGGTGGTGAACGGGTCGAGGGCCACATCGCTGATCACCCCCAGCTCCGGGAACTTGGCGCGCAGAGCGCGGATCGCGCGCTGGGCGATGCCGTCCGGGTTCCAGGCCTCGCTGCCGTCGAGGGATTTCTTCTCCAGCGGGGTCACCGGGAACAGCGCCAGGGCCGGAATGCCCAGCTCCACCCAGCGCTCCGCTTCCTGCAGCAGCAGGTCGATGGACAGGCGTTCGACGCCCGGCATCGAGGGAATCGCCTCGCGGCGATTGTCGCCGTCGAGGACGAACACCGGCAGGATCAGGTCGTCGGTGGTCAGCACGTTCTCGCGCACCAGGCGACGGGAAAATTCGTCGCGACGGTTGCGACGCAGGCGGGTAGCGGGGAACAGGCGATTGGCGGGGGTAAAGCTCACGACGGACTCCAGAACCCGCACGGCGGGCGAGTGTGACAGTTGTACCCGGCCATTATGACCAAATAATGACTGCCACACCCAGACTGCGACGGGCAGCCGCAGTTCCGTCGTCGCCAGCGGTGGCGATCAGGCGACTTGCGTCTGCTCACCGCGCGGCCAGCACAGCCAGATCAGGCTGCCCAGACTCCAGGCCGCCAGCAGCGCCCAGGACAGGCTACCGCCGCCGATCAGGCCGACCTGCTGGGCCCAGAACAGCGCCGGCAGGTTGAGCCCCAGGCGCAGCACCTCCAGCGAACGGGCGAACGGGCGGTTCTCCAGCCAGGTACCGATGCAGTACAGACCGAAGGCCACCCACAGCCAGGCGCCGGCCAGCACGCCGAGGCCCTGCTGCGCCGCCATCGCCAACAACCAGCTGGTACCCGCCACGTAGCTGGCGAACTGCAGGCCGGCGTAAAGCTTCTGGCCGCGGCTCAGCGGCACGTCGAACTTGCGGAAGGCGGCCAGGTCCGGCTTTTCGATCGGATAACGCGCCGCCACATCGGCCGGGCGCCAGCCGGTGGGCATGAACCAGATGCGCAGCTTGTCCCACCAGGACTCGGCGCGCCGCGCATCGCGCCACAGCTGCACGTAGAACTGCACATTGGCCCACAGCGGATTCCAGCTGCGCAGCGGCACGCTCACGCCGAACACCACCGGATGCTCGTCCAGCTCCTCCTGGAAGGTGCCGAACAGACGATCCCAAAGGATGAACACGCCTCCGTAGTTACGGTCCATGTAGATAGGGTTCTGCGCATGGTGCACGCGGTGGTTTGACGGCGTGATGAAGAACCACTCGAACCAGCCCAGCTTGGGTATGTGACGGGTATGCACCCAGTACTGGTAGAGCAGGTTGAACGCGCCGACGGTGACGAACACCACCGGCGGGATGCCGGCCAGGGCCATCGGCAGGTAGAAGATCCAGCTCAGCAGGAAGCCGGTGCTGGTCTGGCGCAGGGCGGTGGAGAGGTTGTAGTCCTCGCTCTGGTGGTGCACCACGTGGGAGGCCCAGAACACATTGCGCTCATGGCCGATGCGGTGGCTCCAGTAGTAACAGAGGTCGTAGGCGAAGAAGGCCAGCACCCAGACCCAGGGCTCGTCCGGCAACACGGTCAGGTGCAGGTGCTCGTAGGCGAAGGCGTATCCGAGCACGGCGATGGCCTTGCTCAGCAGGCCACTGGCCTGAGACAGCACACCGGCGCTGAGGCTGTTCAGCGAGTCGGCCAGGCGGTAGGTGCTCACCCCGCGCACGCGATCGGTGATCAGCTCGGCGATGATGAGCAGGAAGAAGAAGGGTACGGCGAGCAGGATCAGGTTCATGGTTCGGCACTGCACAGGTTGACCTAAGCTGATCCTATTCCTGCCCGCCCGACCACTCGCGGCGGCGAATGCCAGCCCGGGTGGCATTTGGCGACATGCCGTCGCTCGACGCTGTGTCGGGCGATCGGCGACACTGGGACATCGACTTATTGCTTGGCCAATGGAGAACAGCATGCACAAACGAGTCGCGGTCATCCTTTCCGGCTGTGGCGTCTATGACGGCGCGGAAATCCACGAAAGCGTGATCACCCTGCTGCGCCTGGATCAGCGTGGCGCCCAGGTGCAGTGCTTCGCCCCCAACATCGCGCAAATGCACGTGATCAACCACCTCACCGGCGAGGAAATGCCGGAGAGCCGCAACGTGCTGACCGAAGCGGCGCGCATCGCCCGTGGCGACGTGATGGACGTGCGCGAGCTGCAGGCCGAGCAGTTCGATGCGCTGATCCTGCCGGGCGGTTTCGGCGTAGCCAAGAACCTCTCCAACTTCGCCGTGGAAGGCGCCGGCTGCAGCGTGCAGCCGGACGTACTGGCCGCCGCCCAGGCCTTCGCCCAAGCCGGCAAGCCGGTGGGGCTGATCTGCATTGCCCCGGCCCTGGCGGCGAAGATCTACGGCGAAGGCGTGACCTGTACCCTGGGCGCCGAGGACGATCCTGCCGTCGCCGGCCTCACCGCCATGGGTGGCCAGCACATCGAATGCACGGTGGAGGACATAGTCGAGGACGCCGAGCGCAAGCTGGTTACCACCCCGGCCTACATGCTCGCCGAGTCCATCGCCGAGGCCGCCGCCGGCATCAACAAGCTGGTCGACCGCGTGCTGGAGCTGGCCCAGCCGGCGCAAGGCTGATACGGCCATAGTGCGCGGCACACCCGCCGCGCCCCTGGCCAGCGCCGTCGAACTTCGGCAGCGTGGGGCCTCGACCCGCAGGACAGAGCGCCCCATGCAACCCTTCGAACTCACCACCGAGCTGCGCGACGCCGTCGCCAGCTTCTTCCAGCGCATCCCCTTCAACCAGGTACTGGGCATTCGCCTGGAACAGCTGAGCGTCGACAAGGTGGTGATGAGCCTGCCGATGAAGCCCGAGCTGATCGGCAACTTCGTCCAAGGCATCCTCCACGGCGGGGTGATCTCCTCGCTGCTCGACGTGGCCGGTGGCGCCATGGCGCTGATCGGCGCCTTCGAACGCCACCAGCACCTGCCGGCACCCGAGCGCATGGCACGACTGGCCAAGCTCGGCACCATCGACCTGCGCGTCGACTACCTGCGCCCCGGTCGCGGCCAGGCCTTCACTGCAACGGCAGTGCTGCTGCGCTCGGGTAACAAGGTGGCGGTGGTGCGCACCGAACTGCACAGCGACGACGGCACCCTGGTGGCGGTGGGTACCGGCACTTATCTGTGCGGCTGATCTTGTAGGAGCGAGGGCGGCGCCTAGCCCTCTGCTCGCGAATCTTTACGCTGGCCTGGCTTCGCGAGCAGAGCTCGCTCCTACCGCATCAGCCGAGTAAGAATCCGATCCAGTGCATTGGCGAAGGCCTGGCGGTCCTTCTCCGAGTAGGCCGCCTGACCGCCGCCCATCTGGCCCTGGTCACGCAGATCGGCGAACAGGTTGCGGGTGGCCAGCTTGTCGCCCATGTTGCGCTCGTCGAACTCGCGACCGCGCGGGTCCAGCGCCGCCACGCCCTTCTTCACCAGGCGGTCGGCCAGCGGAATATCGCTGCAGATCACCAGCTCGCCGGGCACGGCGTGCTCGACCAGATAATCGTCAGCCGCATCCGGGCCGCTCGGCACCACCACCAGCTTCACGCAGGCGAAGTTCGGCCGGGCCACAGCCTGCCCGGCCACCAGCACCACCTCGAAGCCGCGTTTGAGGGCGAACTTCACCAACTGGTCGCGGGCCAGGCGAGGGCAGGCATCGGCGTCGATCCACACACGCATCTTCGGCACTCTTATTCGGAGGAGGCCGGCATGTTAGCCGCTGCGGCGCGGCGCCGCTCGCCCAGCCAGCTGCGCCCATAGAGGGTGGCGATGCCGGCCAGGGCCAGGGCCTGCGCGGAGAGGCTCCAGGCGTCGGCGTGGATGCCCAGCCAGTCGAACTCGAAGAACGCCACCGGCCGCGTGCCGAGCACGCCGGCTTCCTGCAGGGCCGCCACGCCGTGGCCGGCGAATACCACCGAGAGTACGCACAGCAGCACCGCGTTGGCGCTGAAGAAGGCGGCCAGCGGCAGCTTGCGCGAGCCGTGCAGGATCACCCAGGCCAGGCCTATAAGCAGCACCAGGGCGCAGGCGGCGCCGGCCAGCACCATGCCGTGGCCGGCCGGGCCGGCCTGTAGCCAGAGGGTTTCGTAGAACAGGATGACCTCGAACAGCTCGCGATAGACCGAGAAGAACGCCAGCACGGCGAAGCCAAATCGCCCACCACCGCCGACCAGGCTGCTCTTGATGTAGTCCTGCCAGGCCGCCGCATGCCGGCGGTCGTGCATCCACACGCCGACCCACAGCAGCACCACGCTGGCGAACAGCGCGGTGGCGCCTTCCAGCAGTTCGCGCTGGGCGCCGCTGATATCGATCAGGTAGGCCGCCACCGCCCAGGTGGCGAAGCCGGCCAGCAGCGCCAGGCCCCAGCCGACGTGCACGCTGCGTGCAGCCTGTTGCTGACCGGTGTTGCGCAGGAAGGCGAGGATCGCCGCCAGCACCAGGATCGCCTCCAGGCCTTCGCGCAGGAGGATCAGCAGGCTGGAGAAGAAACTCAGCGAGTCGCCCATCGCGCCGTCGGCGAGCAGCGCGGCGGACTTGTCCAGCTCGGCCGTGGCGACGGCCAGGGCCTGCTCCGCCTGCGCGACCGTGGCTCCATCCTGCAGCCCTTGCCGGTAGGCCATCAGCGCCTTCTCGGTGGTCTTGCGCTGCTGCGGGTCAAGGTTGTCGAGGGCGCTCTCGACCAGCTCGAAGCCTTCCAGATAGGCGCCGACGGAAAGATCGAAGGCCTGCTCGTGCTCGCCGGTGCGATAGGCCTGCAGGCTCTGTTGCAGCGTGCTGCGGGTGTGCTCGATCAGCTCGCCCGGGCCGCGCTGCTGCAGCGGCGGGTGCGCGCGCTGGGCGCGGAAGGCGGCGACATCGCCACCACTCGCGGCGACTTCGGCCGGAGTCTTGCCGGCCAGGTCGGCCAAGGCGAACGGCTTGCTCGCGGCCGCAACCGGCGCGGCGGAGAAACCGGCGATATAGCTGGCCAGGTCCCAGCGCTGGCGCTCATCCAGCTGGTCGGCGAAGGCCGGCATGTCGCTGCCGTCCCTGCCCTGGCCGATGACGGCGAACAGGTCTTGCAGGCTCAGGCGGTCCAGCCGCGCACTGTCGCGCAGATCGCCGGGCGGCGGTTCCAGGCCCAGGGCGGCGGGGCCGTCACCGGCACCGGCGTCGCCGTGGCAGACGGCGCAATGTTGCGCGTAGAGCGGCGCGCCGCGGCTCGGATCGGGAGTAATGGCCGGCACGGCGGGCTGGGCCAGGGCGGCCAGGCTGCCCAGCATGAGCAGGGGCAGCAGGCAGAAACGCAGGAGGCGAAGGACAGACATCGGGGCATCCCGGAAGAGCGGAATGCGAATTGTTGCCTGGCTAACGATTTCACTCAAGCAGAAACCGACACATCCTGTAACAACAACTCGAACAGTCTGTTCGAGTCGCTTACACCGGTGCGCGGCGCACCGTGGCCAGCAACGCCGCAGCGCCGACGAACAGGCCGGCGAAGGTGCGGTTCAGCAGGCGCTGCTGGCGCGGCGTGCGCAGGGCGCGCAGCACACGGGAGGCAAGGCCGGTGTAGCCGGCCATGACGATCAGGTCGACCACGATCATGGTCGCACCCATGATCAGGTACTGCGGCACTAGCGGCTCCTGCGGATGGATGAACTGCGGCAGCACGGCGAGCATGAAAACCACGGCCTTGGGGTTGCTGGCATTGACCAAGAAGCCGCGCAGCACCAGGGTCAGCGGCCGGCCGATGGGACGCTCGGCGGCGCCGGTGGCCAGGTCGCTGGGCAGCGCGCGCCACTGGGCGATGGCCAGCCACACCAGGTAGGCCACGCCGAACCACTTGATCAGACTGAAGGCCAGCGCCGAGGCCGAAAGAATCGCACCGACGCCGGCGGCGACGATGGCGATCTGCAGGGCCAGGCCGATCTGCAGGCCGAGGGCGTTCCAGTAGCCGCGCCAGAAGCCGTATTGCAGGCCGCTGGACATCGAGGCGATGGCGCCGGCACCCGGCGACAGGCTGATCACCCAGCAGGCGACGAAGAAAGCGAGCCAGGTTTCGAGTGCCATGGCGGATACCTCGGAAAAGCAAAAGGGGCAGGCCTTTCAGCCTACCCCTCCGCTTCAATGCTGCCCAGTATCAGTCAGTCCGGCGAACCCTTGCGCAACTGTACCGGTTCGCTGTCCCTGCGCCGCGCCATGGCGCCACGGATGCGAATGTTGATCGCCTCCACCGCCAGGGAGAAGGCCATGGCGAAGTAGACGTAGCCCTTCGGCACATGGACCTCGAAGGCCTCGGCGATCAGCACGGTGCCGACCACGATGAGGAACGACAGGGCGAGAATCTTCAGCGACGGATGCTTGTCGATGAAGGCGCTGATGGTGCTGGCGGACAGCATCATCACCAGGACCGAGATGACGATGGCCGCGACCATCACCGGCACGTGCTGCACCAGGCCGACGGCGGTGATCACCGAGTCCAGACTGAAGACGATGTCGATGATGGCGATCTGGATGATGATGCCCATGAAGCCGCGGGCCTTGCCGCCGTTCTGCTGCGCCTCTTCGGCACCCTCCAGGCTGTGGAAGATTTCCATGGTGCTCTTGAACAGCAGGAACAGGCCGCCGAAGAACAGAATCAGATCACGCCCGGAAATGCCCTGGCCGAACAGCTGGAACAGGTCGTTGGTGAGCTGCATGACCCAGGTGATCGACAGCAGCAGCAGGATGCGCGTGCCCATCGCCAGGGCCAGGCCGAAGAAGCGCGCCTCCGGCTGCTGGGCTGCCGGCAGGCGGCTGACCAGGATCGAGATGAAGATGATGTTGTCGATACCGAGGACGATTTCCAAGGCGGTCAGGGTCAGAAATGCGACCCAGATTTCCGGGCTGGTCAGCCATTCCATCTGCGGGATGCTCCGTGAGAGTGAGAAAAAGAGTTAGCGCCAGCGGCGCACGGTCTTCTGGAAGAACAGGCTGTTGGGCACTTGCAGCAGGCCGCCGCTGGCGTCCGCGCCGTGGTCTTCCAGGGTGGTGTAGAACAGGTTGACGCCGATGACCCGGCCCTTGATGCCGGGCTTGTCGCCGCTGTCGAGCAGCTCGACCGTGTCGCCGATGCGGAACGGCCCCATGCTGAAGATCAGCAGGGCACAGAACATGTTGGAGAGCACGCTCCAGATGGCAAAGAAGGCCACCGCGGCGACGGCGGCGAAGCCGGTCAGGGCGGCCCACAGCACTTCGGCGGATACGCCCAGGCGCTCCAGCACCAGCATCGCCGCGCTGCCGACGATCAGCCAGCGCAACAGGCCGCGCAGCGGCAGCAGGATCTCCGGCGGCAGCAGGCTGTAGCGCGAGCCCAGCCCGGTGATGCCGCGAGTGACGATGCGCTGGGCCAGCCAGGCCAGCACCAGGATCAGCAGTATCTGCGCGGCGACCACCAGCGGCTCGCGCCAGGCAGCGAGCAGATCCAGCTCTTCCATCAGTCGGCTTCCTCCAGTTGGCGCTGCAGCTCTTCGAGGGTTTCCAGGGCCAGCAGCCAAGCCTCTTCCAGCTCGGCCTCGGTGCCCTTCAGACGCGTCTGTTCGGCCAGCAGTTCACGCAGCTCGTCCTTGCGCGCCGCCTCGTACAGGCTGCTGTCGCCGAGCTTTTCCTCGATGGCGGCAAGCTTGTCGTGGACCTTGCCCAGTTCCTTCTCCAGCTTCTCCGCCTCGCGCTTGTGCGGGGCGAGTTGCTGGCGCAGTGCGGCAGCGGCCTGGCGCTGGGCGCGCTTGTCGGTCTTGTCCGCATTCGGCGCAGTCGTGCTCTGCGGCTGCTGCCGGGCACGGTAGTCGATCAGCCAGCGGGCGTAGTCGTCGAGATCGCCATCGAACGGCTGGATGCGGCCATCGGCGACCAGCATGAACTCGTCGGTGGTGCTCTTCAGCAGGTGGCGATCATGTGACACCACCAGCACGGCGCCGGCGAAATCCTGCAGGGCCATGGTCAGCGCCAGGCGCATTTCCAGGTCCAGGTGGTTGGTCGGTTCGTCGAGCAGCAGCAGGTTGGGCTTCTGCCAGGCGATCAGCGCCAGGGCCAGGCGCGCCTTCTCACCACCGGAGAAGTTCAGCACCGGCTCGTCGCAGCGCGGACCGCGGAAGTCGAAGCCGCCGAGGAAGTCGCGCAGGGTCTGCTCGCGCTCGCTCGGCGCCAGGCGTTGCACGTGCAGCAACGGGCTGGCCTTGGGGTCGAGGGCATCGAGCTGGTGCTGGGCGAAGTAGCCGATGGCCAGGTTCTCGCCGCGCGCCAGGCTGCCATCGAGCACGGTGAGATCACCGGCCAGGGTCTTGATCAGGGTCGACTTGCCCGCACCGTTGGGGCCGAGCAGGCCGATGCGAGCGCCGGGGGCGAGGCTCAGCTTGACCTTGTCCAGCACCGTCTTGTCGCCATAGCCGAGGCGCGCCTCGGACAGGTTGAGCAGCGGGCTGGAGACCTTGTCGGCCTCGCGGAAGACGAAGTCGAACGGCGAATCGACATGCGCCGGCGCCAGTTCCTCCAGGCGCTCCAGGGCCTTGATGCGGCTCTGCGCCTGGCGCGCCTTGGTGGCCTGGGCCTTGAAGCGGGCGATGTACTTTTCCATGTGCGCGCGCTGCGCCTGCTGCTTCTCGTACGCCTGCTGCTGCTGGGCCAGGCGTTCGGCGCGGGTGCGTTCGAAGGCCGAGTAGCCACCGCGATAGAGGGTCAGCTTCTGCTGCTCCAGGTGCCCCACATGGTCGACCACGGCGTCGAGGAAGTCGCGGTCGTGGGAGATCAGCAGCAGGGTGCCGGGGTAGTTCTTCAGCCACTCCTCCAGCCAGAGGATGGCGTCGAGGTCCAGGTGGTTGGTCGGCTCGTCGAGCAGCAGCAGCTCGGATGGGCACATCAGCGCCTGGGCCAGGTTGAGGCGCATGCGCCAGCCACCGGAGAAGTCGCCGACACGCTTGTCCATCTGCTCGGCGGTGAAGCCCAGTCCGGCCAGCAGCTTGCGCGCACGGGCATCGGCCGTGTAGCCCTGGGCGTTGTCCAGTTCGGTGTGCAGGCGGGCGATGGCGCTGCCGTCATGCGCCGCCTCGGCCTTGCTCAGCTCGGCCTGGATGGCGCGCAGCTGGGCGTCGCCGTCGAGCACATAGTCCGTGGCCAGGCGTTCGAGGTTGTCCACCTCCTGGCGCATATGGGCGATGCGCCAGTCGGCCGGCAGCAGGCAGTCGCCGGCGTCCGGCCCCAGCTCGCCGCGCAGCAAGGCGAACAGGCTGGATTTGCCGGCGCCATTGGCACCGATGAGACCGACCTTCTGGCCGGCGTGCAGGGTCAGCTCGGCGCCTTCGAGCAGGCGTTGCGGGCCACGTTGCAGAGTAAGATTGAGCAGTCGAATCATGATGGCGGCGGAGTCTACCAGCTTCGCCCCACCATAGCCCGGAGAGCCGCATGCCGTCTGACCTGTGGAGTTTTGCCAGTTATTGCTACGCGCGTCCCGGCGTGGAACAGACCTGCCTGCGCCTGCAGGGCGAAGGTGCCGATGTCTGCCTGCTGCTCTGCGCGCTGTGGTTGGAGCAGCGGCGAGTTGCCTGCGACACGCAGCGCCTTGAACAGCTACGCGGCATCGCCGAGCCGTGGCAGCGCCAGGTGGTGCAGCCCTTGCGCGAACTGCGGCGTGGCTGGAAGACCGCTAGCGTGAACGACCCGGCCCAGGCGCGGCTGCGCGCACAGGTGAAGGCACTGGAGCTGGAGGCCGAGCAGGAACTGCTCAGGCGACTGGAAGGGGTAGCGCAGAAATGGCAGGCCACGGACGAAGCCGTGGCCTGGTTGGAGCAGCTGGTAGATGACCACGACGCGCGCGAGCTGCTGCGCGCCGCGGCCGATCCGGCTTAGACGCCGGGCGGGGTGGTGCCGTTGCCGGCGACCGGAGCGACAGGCGCAGGAGTCGGCGTGGCGGCGCTGGCCGGTGCGGCCGGTTTCGCTGCTGCGGGCTTGGCCGCGGGTTTGGCTACTGGCTTGGCGGAAGGCTTGGCAACCGCAGGCTTGGCCGCGACCGGCTTCTTCACGGCGGGTTTCGCCGCAGGTTTTGCAGCCGGTTTGGCGGCAGGCTTGGCCGCAGCTTTTACCGCTGGCTTGGCTGCTGCAGGTTTTGCCGCTGCGGGCTTGGCCGCGGGTTTCGCTGTAGCTTTGGCAGCTGGTTTGGCTGCTGGCTTCGCGGCCGGCTTGGCGGCAGCCGCCTTGGCCGGAGCCTTGGCAGCAGCCGGTTTGGCCGGGGCCTTGGCGGCCGGTTTAGCAGCAGGTTTTGCTGCGGCTTTCGCGGCCGGCTTGGCCGCTGGTTTGGCAGCGCTCTTCGCAGCAGGTTTAGCAGCGGGCTTAGCGGCTGATTTGGCGACTGGCTTGGCGGCGGGTTTTGCGGCACTGGCGGCCTTCTTCGCGGCCGGTTTGGCAGCCGGTTTCGCCGCAGTCTTGGCGGCAGGTTTGGCGGCGGCTTTGCTGGCCGGTTTCGCTGCGGCTTTTGCTGCAGGCTTAGCGGCTGGCTTCGCAGCGGCCTTGGCGGCAGGTTTGGCCGCAGCCTTGGCAACGGGTTTGGCGGCGGCCTTCTTCGCCGCCGGTTTGGCTGCCGGCTTCACGACAGACTTGGCGACGGCGCGGCTGCTGAGTGCCTTGTTCGCCGCCTCACGTACCTTGCCTACGCCCTGGGCGAGCTTCAGGCTCTCCTGGGCATCACGCTTGAGCTGCACGATGTAGGCGCGGGTCTCGGCCTGGCGGGTCTTGAGGCTGGCGAGCAGGTCTTCCAGCTCGGCCACGGCGGCCTTGGCCTTGTCCTGCGCCTTGGCCTTTCCGGCCTTGGCAGCGTCCTGCAGTTTGGTGCGAGTCTCGTGGAGTTTTTCTTGCGCCTTGCCGCGCTGCTTTTCCAGTTTGGTGAGCAGTTCTTCGGCGTCGACCAGAGCTTGCGCGCAGGCCTTTTCCAAATGTTCGAGCAGGCTATGGGAGAGTTGCTGAAGCAGATGCAAAGGGGTGCTGACGGACTTCTTATTGTTGGTCGGCATGGCGTGCCTCCTAACGGACGTTGGTGCTCCCCATACTAGACGGCTGACTCGCCGGTCGCTAGCACCCGCTTCGGCAACAGGCATAATCGCCGACAAATTCTGCGGAGACTTCCACCATGTTGCGTCATTCGTTGTTGCTGTTGTGCCTGCTTCCCGCCCTGTCGCCGGCCGCGAATCAGGACGAGGATCTGGCCTACAGCCTGGGGGCGCGCCTGGGCGAAAGACTGCACGGCGAAGTGCCGAACCTGCCGCTGGATGCCCTGCTCCAGGGCCTGCGCCAGGCCTATCGTGGCGAGGCTCTGCGGCTGCCGCCGGAGCGCATCGACGCCCTGCTCGAAGCCCACGAACAACACATGGCGCAGAGCCGCGAAGAGCAGACGCGAATGGCCGAGGGGCGCTTCTTCGCCAAAGAAAAATCCCAGTACGGCGTGCGCGAACTGGAGGGCGGCGTACTGGTGCGAGAGCTACGCGCGGGCAGCGGACGCAAGCCATCGGCGAGCAGTCGGGTGAAGGTGAGTTATCGCGGCGAGCTGGCCGATGGAAGCCTGTTCGACCAGAGCGAAGGCGCGCAATGGTTCCGTCTCAACGCGCTGATTCCCGGCTGGCAAACGGCACTGCGGCAGATGCCGATCGGCGCGCGCTGGCGCGTGGTGATTCCCGCCGCGCAGGCCTATGGCGAAGAAGGCGCAGGCGATTTGATTCCGCCGAACGCGCCTCTGGTGTTCGAGGTGGAACTGCTGGATGTGGCCGACTGATGGTGATCGCCAGGCCATGAAAAAAGCCGCCTGAAGAGGCGGCTTTTTTGTGCGGATCACTGTTCAGATCGGGGTCGCGGTGACCTGGTGCTGATGAGAGTTGTGCAGCACTTCGATCAGGCAGTCTTCCAGTTCGAAGCGCTCGTGCAGCAGCTGCCCGAGGCGTTTCAGTTCGGCATTGAGAGAGGCGGCGTCGCGGCAATCGCCGTTGTCACAGCGATCATTGAAGGCCAGCGCTACTTCGGTGATGGCTTCGATGCGCGGGTAGATCTGCTTGGCCAGTTCGAGGCCGCGCTGGTCGCCGAAGGCCTTGGCCTCGACGGTGAGCTGCTCGTAGACCTCGAAGTGCCCGGCGGAGACATAGTCCACCAGAATTTCGCAGAAGCGCTGCACGTCCTGAGTGTTGTTAGCGACGCCCTGAGGTTTGTCGCAGAGCCCACCGAAAGCGCTCACCAGCTCATGACGTTCCTGCAGCCAGCGGTCGATCAGCTGGTGTACACCGCCCCAGCGTTCCTGGGCGTTCTGGCAGCTCTCGAGCATGATGTCCTCACTTCCCTTACTGGTGAATGCTGAATACGCCAGCCCCGAGACATTTTATTGTCAGCTCGCGGGTTCTCGGGGAAGGCCTCGCCGAAAACGGCGGATTACTGGCGAGACGTAGGGCCAGAGTATGCCCACTCGACGCGGGCATCAAGTCATGCCGAGCGGAAAAACTCAGACCCGCTTCAGCGGCGACGTAGCAGCTGGAACAGCGCGAACAGGATCATGCCGATGAAGGCCAGCAGGCTCCACTCCGGCACGCTCAGGCCGAACAGGGTCCAGGTCACTTCGGCGCAATCGGCGGTGCCATGGAACACCAGGCGCACGATTTCCTGCAGCGGCAGCGCCTCCATCATGAACTCCAGGCTCGGCAGGCAGGCCTCCAGTTGATCGGCCGGCACGCTTTGCAGCCACACCTGGCGCGCCGCGGTACCGGCACCGCCGGCGGCGAACAGCAGGGCCAGCACGGCGTACACACGCTGCCCGGTTCGCGCCGGGCCGTGGATGGCGGCGGTCAGGCAGACCAAGGCGAAGAGGATGACGAACACGCGCTGAACGATGCACATCGGGCAGGGGTTCAGGCCGACCGCATGCTCCAGGTAGAGGGCTCCGCCCATCAGGGCCAGGCAGCCGAGGAAGGCGAGCAGGAACAGGGTACGCGGGGTGGCCAGCGCCATGGGAACTCCGATGCGGGGCGAGAAAGGCGCCTACGGTAGAGGAAAGCTGACCGGCCTTTCAAGGCACCGGCAGGCGCCCCGTCAGCGACAGGGCGCCGCACGTCAGCCGAGCGGCTGATCCACTAGTGTGCGGGTTGCGGCAACTGAGGCAGGCGCTGGCCCTGCAACACCAGCATCTCCTGCAGCAGGCGGTTGCTGCCTTCGGCGTCGCCCTGGCTGGCCAGCAGGCGCGCCAGCTCGGCACAGGTCTCGGCGCTGCGGGAGAACTCCAGACTGATCTCGAAGTACTCGCGGGCCTTGCCCCACAGGCCGTTCTGCAGGCACAGACGGCCCAGGCTTAGCAGCAGCAGCGGGTCCTGCGGGTGCTGCTTGAGCAGGCCCTCGGCCGTCTGCAGCTGACGCGCCGGATCGCGGCCGCGCAGCTGGCCGTAGAGACGCATCAGGCGCGCGTCGTAGCCCTGCTTGAGGGCTTTGCGCAGGACTTCCTCGGCCTCCTCCTGAGCCCCCAGCGCACGCAGCTGGCCGGCATAGGCCAGGAGCAGTTCGGCATCCTGGCGCTGCGCCGAGGACAACTGCTGCCAGGCCGCGGTGAGCGGCTGCAGGGCGACCTCCCCCTGGTTCAGCCCCTGTTCGCCAGCAGCCTGCAGGCGGGCGATCCACACTTTGCGCTCCAGCTCGGCCAGCGCCTCGCCTTCCAGCACCTTGGTCTTGCGCAGCTCCGGCAGCAAATCGAGCAGCGCCGCCCAATCACCGCGCTCGACCAGGGTGCGTTGCAGCTGCTCCAGCACCAGGTGATGACGCGGATGGCGCTCGCGCATGGCCTGCAGAGTGTCTAACGCGCCCTGCAGATTGCCCTGATCGCGCTGCAGCTCGGCATGAGTCAGGGCGATCGCCAACTCGGCCTGGGGCTGGCGCCGCAGGGCCTGTTCCAGCAGCTCCTCGCTCTCTTCCACACGGCCCAGCTTGTGCGCCGCGCGTGCCGCCCCCAGGTAATACATCAGCGGCTGACGCTCGCCTTCGGCGGCCAGGCGCAGGTGGCGCACGGCGCGCTCCCAGCGGCCCTCGATCAGGTCGAGCAGGCCCTTGTCGGCGGCCAGTTGCTGACGACGGCCGCGCTGGCGGCGCGACCAGGGGTTGACCAGCCCGCCGGACACCAGCAGCAGACGCACCAGCCAGCGCAGCGTCCACAGCAGCAGCACGCCGACCACGATCAGCAGCAGGAACACCCACAGGCTGGACTCGTAGCGCAGGCCTTTCCAGGCAATCAGCACGTAGCCGCTGTGTTCGACGATGGCCAGGCCGAGCGCGGTGGCGGCGGCCACCACCAGGACCAGCAGCAGAGCGGCGCGAATCATTGCCCGCCCTCCTCGATCGCCTCGACATCGGGTTCGAGCGCGGGCTCGACTTCAGGCTCGGCTGCGGCCTCGGGCATCAGCTCGGCGGCTTCGCGACGCTTGAGGTAGGCCTGCAGGCCGGTCAGGGCGTCATCCAGCCTGGGCATGCTGGCGACCACTTTCTGGCTGCTCAGCTCGCCGATGCGCTTCTGCATGGCCTGCACGGCCTGGTTGTCGCGATCGAAGTAGCTGTCCAGCACCTCGCTGGCGGAAGCCAGGGCCTGGCGATAGACCTCCTGCTCGCCATTCAGCGCACCCCACTGGGCCTGCTCCAGGGCCAGGGCCAGGGTCAGGCGCACCTGCGCCAGGCTCTGCCCGGCCAGCTGCGGGCGCACGTCCTGGTCGGCGTGCAGGTCGATGCGCACGTAGCGCGACAACTCCTCCCACAGCGCCTCCCAGCGACTGCTGTCACTGGCGTTGACGCTGCTCTGCACTTCCGCCGGCAGGATGTATTCGGGGGCCAGCATCTGCAGCTGGGCGACCTGGCCACGCAGGGCGGCCAGTTGCAGGAACAGACCGCTGCGGTCCACCTGGGGCAGGCTGCGCAATGCCTCCAGCACCTTGATCAGCTCGCCGCGGGCGGCGAAGGCCTGCGGGTCGTTCTGCGCGCGCAGAATATCGTCGGCGCCCTGTACCAGGGCCACGGCGCTGTCCACGTCCTGCAACGCGGAGAGGCGCAGCATGGCCAGGCGCAGCAGGTGCTCGGCCTCGGCCAGGCGCCAGTCCTCGCGGCTCTTGCCGAGCAGGCCGGAAAGGCCCTGGGCCAGGCGCTGCTGCTCGCCCTGCAGGCTCACCAGCAGGTCGCGCTGGGTGGCCAGTTCGTCCGCCGTCGGCAAGCCGGCCAGGCGTTTGGCGACGTGCTCCTCGCTGGCCTTCACCCGCGCCTGGGCGGCTTCTCCGGCTTGCTGGAACTGCGCCAGCTGCCGCGCGGCCTGGCCTTGCTGTTGATACAGCTGCCAGGCACTCCAACCTCCCGCACCGAGGGCGGCCAGGCCAACCAGCAGCGCCAGCCAGGCCGGGCCACGGCCTTTGGCCTTAGGCGCGACGGCCAGCGGCGGCTGGTCGATCTGGGTTTGCGGGGTCTGTTCGCTGATCTGCGGGGCTGTTTCGCTCACGTGTCCTTCCTTTGCTAGTGGGCCGGCGCCGGGGTAGCGCGCAGGGCCGCCAGAACAGCCGCAGCACTGGCGCCGCGACAATCGATGACCTGCCGTGCCCCCGCCGCGCGGGCCATCTCGGCCACCCGCGGACTGGGCACCAGCAAGGGTAGCCGAGCGAGCTCCGCCCAGGCATCGGCGGCCAGCTGGCGGAGGTTGTCCAGGCCTTGCGCGCTGCTCACCAGCAGGGCGTTCAGCTGTGATTCCTCGATCACCTGGGCCAGCGTACCGGCAGGGTATTGAGGCCGTATACGGCGATAGAGTTCCAGATAGTCCACGGCAACGCCACGCTGGCTCAGGGTTTCGGCGATCAGTTCGCGACCGCCCTCGCCGCGCATGATCAGCACTCGCGAGCTCGGCCCCCGCAACGCCTCATCCAGCTGCGGCAGCGCCAGCAGCGCCTCGCTGTCATCGCCCGCGCTCGGGCAACTGGCTTGCAGACCGTGGGGTTGCAGGTATCGGTCGAGAATCTGCGCGGTGGCGGCGCCGACGCTGAACCAGCGCGGGCCGCTTGGCGGCTGCGCGCGATGACGGGCGAGCAGGTCGAGGCCCAGGCGCGCCGCCGGTTTGCTGACCACGATCACCGCGCAATAGCGCTGCAGATCGAGAGCAATGGCGCGCTGCTCGGCCGTCTCGGCCAGCGCCTCGGTCTCCAGCAACGGCAGGCTGCGGCTGAACACTCCCGCCTCGGCCAGTGTCGCGGCCAGGGCCTCACACTCGGCGGCCGGGCGGGTCAGCAGCAGGCGCCAGCCCGTCACTCGCCAGCGGCCTCGCCGTAGACCGCCTTGAGGATGGTTTCTGCGCCTTGAGCCAGGAGGTCCTGGGCCACCTGCACACCGAGCACTTCGGCGTCGGTGCCACGGCCTTCGGCGCGCAACAGCAGGCCGCCATCGGGCTGGCCGACCAGGCCGCGCAGCCAGATCTGCTCGCCTTCGAGCAGCGCGTAGCAGGCGATCGGCACCTGGCAGCCGCCATTGAGGCGCTTGTTCAGGGCGCGCTCGGCGATCACCCGAGTGGCGGTTTCGGTGTGGTGCAGCGGCGCCAGCAGCGAATGGATCTCGCTGTCGGCACTGCGGCATTCGATGCCCACCGCACCCTGGCCACCGGCCGGCAGGCTGTCGTCGACGCTGATCGAGGAGCGGATGCGCTCTTCGAAGCCGAGGCGGATCAGGCCGGCGGCAGCGAGGATGATGGCGTCGTACTCGCCGGCATCCAGTTTGGCCAGGCGGGTATTCACGTTGCCACGCAGGAACTGGATCTTCAGGTCCGGCCGACGCGCCAGCAGCTGGGCCTGGCGACGCAGGCTGGAAGTGCCGACCACACTGCCGGCCGGCAGGACGTCGAGGCTGTCATAGGTATTGGAGACGAAGGCATCGCGCGGGTCTTCGCGTTCGCAGATGCAGAACAGGCCGAGCCCCTCGGGGAAGTCCATCGGCACATCCTTCATCGAATGCACGGCGATGTCCGCCTCGTTCTCCAGCAGGGCAGTTTCCAGTTCCTTAACGAACAGACCCTTGCCGCCGATTTTCGCCAGGGGCGCGTCGAGCAGCTTGTCGCCGCGACTGACCATGGGCACCAGGCTGACTGTCAGCCCCGGATGGGCTTGTTCCAGACGGGCTTTGACGTACTCGGCCTGCCACAGGGCCAGGGCGCTCTTACGGGTGGCGATGCGAATTTCGCGGGACATGGGCAATTCCAGGAAGCGGACTGCCACGGATGATAACAGGATGACCAGCGCACGCCCGCAGGCACAATCGCCGCAGGCGTTTGCACGTGGCGCTACAGGCTGTGCATCAGCTTGCGCACGCCGGCCACATGACGGCGGCTGACGGTCAGCGCATCCGGCCCCAGGCCCTTGAGGTAGAGCTGGAAGTGCCCCAGCGGCGTGCGCTGCAGACGTTCGATACGCTCGCGGGCAACCAGGGCGTTGCGGTGGATGCGCACGAAGCGCTCACCGAACTCGTCCTCCAGCGCCTTCAGCGGCTCGTCCAGCAGTACCTCGCCGCCTTCGTGGCGCAGGGTCACGTACTTGTGATCGGCGATGAAGAAGATCACCTGCTCCAGCGGAATCAGCTCGATGCCCTTGCGGGTGCGCGCACTGATATGGCTGCGCGGGCCGGCGCCATTGTCGCCACCAGAGGGGCGAGTGAGCGCGGCGAGCTGCACCCGGTTGGGCCGCTCGGCCTTCTTCAGTGCGGCGGCCAAGGCCTCCGGCCGCACCGGCTTGACCAGGTAGCCGACGGCGCTGACGTCGAAGGCCTCCAGGGCGAATTCATCATGGGCGGTGCAGAAGATCACCGCCGGCGGCGCCTCGCGCTCGCACAGCTTGGCCGCTACCTGCAGGCCATCGAGGCCGGGCATGCGGATATCCAGCAGGACCACGTCCGGCCGCAAGCTGTCGATCAGCGTCAGAGCCTCTTCACCATTGCTGGCCGAGGGCTCGAGGACACGGTAGCCATCGAGTTCACCGACCATGCGGGCCAGTCGCTCGCGGGCAAGGGGTTCGTCATCGACGATCAGCACATTCATATTGCTCGGGCTTCCTGCATGAGTCTCGAACAAGGATAGCGTAGACAGGTGAAGTGTCGCCCGTCACGGCGATCCACGCTGAGACTCGCGCCGGGGCCGAAAAGTGCCGCCAGGCGCGCGTCGATATTCACCAGTGCCTGGTGGGTGCCGCGCGACGGCTGCTGCTCGGCGCGTTCCTGGTAGGGGTTGCTCACACAGAGCTGGAACACCCCGTCCCGGTAATCCGCCTCGATCCGTACCAGACCGCCCTCGATACGCGGCTGGATGCCATAGATAAGGGCATTCTCCAGCAGCGGTTGCAGGGTCAGCTGGGGGATCGGCAAGTCCGTCGGCACGGTTTCCACCTGCCATTCCAACTGTAGCCGGTCGCCGAGCCGATAGTGCTCGATCGACAGATATCTCTTCGCCAATTCCAGCTCATCGCCCCAGGCCACCAGGGTGCCGGGCTTTGCCAGACTGGCGCGGAACAGGTCGGATAGATCGAGCACCGCCTGCTCGGCCTTGATCGGGTCGATCGCCACCAGGCTGGCGATGCTGTTCAGGCTGTTGAACAGGAAATGCGGGCGGATGCGCGCCTGCAGCGACTCGATGCGCGCCTTCAGCTCGGCCTGCTGCTGCCGGCGCCACTGGCTCTGCAGGTAGAAGTAGCGCAGCAGCAGGGCGGACATGATCAGGCTGATCAGCGCATGGCGCAGGTACAGGTTGACCTCGCCATCGCGCGGCAAAGGTCCGCCCAGCTCGTAGTAGTCGGCCACCGCCGTGCAGCCCAGCGCCAGCCCCACCACCAGGGCGCAGCACAGGGTGCCGGCCAGGGCCGCGCGCAGCCGTGCCAGCAGCGGGCGCAGGCGACACAGGAGGGCGGCGGAGAGCAGCACTATCCACTGCACGAACAACGAGGTCAGCGCCAGGCGCACCCAGTTGAAGCCCGGCTGCATCGGCTCGGACAGCACCAGCACCAGCACCAGCAGCTCGGCCAGCAGCACCAGGCTGAGCAGCGCCTCGGGCTCGCACAGTTCCGGCAGGAAGAAATCGTCGTCCGGAGCGAGCGTGCGCCCCTTGTTGAACCAGTGGATTTTCATCCGCGCAGTTTCCTTGTGTGCCACTGGGGCGGCAAGCCAGAGCGCTCCGGCCGGGCTAAAACGGGTGCCCAAATGCCACCTCTCGCTGAAAACTGTGACGAGCCTGGCAGATCGGCGCGGCCTCGGTTTTCCCGGCAAGGCTGTTATTATCGACACACTTTGTCCTTTTCGCAGGCGCCGCGCCTGCCCAGTCCCGCGAGTTCTGCCATGAGCCTTGAGAAGACCAACCAGTCCTGGGGCGGCCGCTTCAGCGAGCCCGTCGACGCCTTCGTCGCCCGCTTCACCGCCTCCGTCGACTTCGACAAGCGCCTCTATCGCCACGACATCATGGGCTCCATCGCCCACGCCACCATGCTATCCAAGGTCGGCGTGCTGACCGCGGAAGAGCGCGACGCCATCGAGGCAGGCCTCAAGCAGATCCAGGGCGAGATCGAGGCCGGCCAGTTCGACTGGCGCGTCGACCTGGAAGACGTGCACATGAACATCGAGGCGCGCCTGACCGACCGCATCGGCGTCACCGGCAAGAAGCTGCATACCGGCCGTTCGCGCAACGACCAGGTGGCAACCGACATCCGCCTGTGGCTGCGCGACGAGATCGACCTGATCCTCGCCGAAATCACCCGCCTACAGCAGGGCCTGCTCGGTCTGGCGGAGGCCGAGGCCGACACCATCATGCCCGGCTTCACCCACCTGCAGACCGCCCAGCCGGTGACCTTCGGCCATCACCTCTTGGCCTGGTTCGAGATGCTGTCGCGCGACCATGAGCGCCTGGTCGACTGCCGCAAGCGGGTCAACCGCATGCCGCTGGGCTCGGCCGCCCTGGCCGGCACCACCTACCCGATCGCCCGCGAGATCACTGCCGAACTGCTGGGCTTCGACCAGGTCGGCGGCAACTCGCTGGACGGCGTGTCGGATCGCGACTTCGCCATCGAATTCTGCGCCGCCGCCTCGCTGGCCATGATGCACCTGTCGCGCTTCTCCGAAGAGCTGGTGCTGTGGACTTCGGCGCAATTCCAGTTCATCGACCTGCCGGACCGCTTCTGCACTGGTTCCTCGATCATGCCGCAGAAGAAGAACCCGGACGTGCCCGAGCTGGTGCGCGGCAAGACCGGCCGCGTGTTCGGCGCCCTGACCGGCCTGCTGACCCTGATGAAGGGCCAGCCGCTGGCCTACAACAAGGACAACCAGGAAGACAAGGAACCGCTGTTCGACGCCGCCGACACCCTGCGCGACAGCCTGCGCGCCTTCGCCGACATGGTCCCGGCGATCAAGCCCAAGCGCGAGATCATGCGCGAGGCGGCACGTCGCGGCTTCTCCACCGCCACCGACCTGGCCGACTACCTGGTGCGCAAGGGCCTGCCCTTCCGCGACTGCCACGAGATCGTCGGCCACGCGGTGAAATACGGCGTGGACAGCGGCAAGGACCTGGCTGAGATGAGCCTGGACGAACTGCGTCAGTTCAGCGACCAGATCGGCGACGACGTGTTCGCCGTGCTGACCCTGGAAGGCTCGGTCAACGCCCGCGACCATATCGGCGGCACCGCACCGAACCAGGTCCGCGCCGCCGTGGCGCGTGGCAAGGAACTGCTGGCGACGCGCTGATCGCCATAGCGGGAAAGGGACTTCCGATGGATGCACTGTTGCATGGCCTGGGCGCGCTGCTCCGGTGGCTGGTCCTTGGACTGATCCAGGGGCTGTTCGAATGGCTCTTTCTCCAGCTCTGCTATGCCCTGGGCTGGCTGGCCCTGCGTCTGCTCACCCTGGGGCGCCATCCGCGCCAGCCTCTGCGCCAGGCCGATCCGGATACGCCGCGCAACGTCTGGATCATCGCCCTCGGTTTCATCTGCCTGGTCGGCCTTGTGGCCGGCCTGATCATTCGCAATGGCTGAACACTTCGAGAACTCTCCCATGAGCCTGCATATCCGCCCCGCCACCGCTGAAGACGCCGCGCTGATCCTGCGCTTCATCACCGACCTGGCCATCTACGAGAAGGCCGAACACGAGGTAAAGACCGACGTGGCCGGCATCCGCGACAGCCTGTTCGGCGAAGGAAGCACCACTCACGGCCTGATCTGCGAACTGGACGGCGTGCCGGTCGGCTTCGCCGTGTATTTCTTCAGCTACTCGACCTGGCTGGGCAAGCACGGCATCTACCTGGAAGACCTCTACGTCTCTCCCGAGCACCGCAAGCTCGGTGCCGGCAAAGCCCTACTGCGCCACCTGGCCCAGCTGGCCGTGGCCAAGGGCTGCGGGCGCATGGAATGGGCGGTGCTGGACTGGAACACGCCGGCCATGGAGTTCTACGAAGCCTTCGGCGCGCGCCCCAAGGATGACTGGGTCTGCTACCGCCTGACCGGCCAGGCGCTGCTCGACTTCGCTGCCGGCTGAGCCGGCAGCGGGCACACTGCCTCAGGCCTTGCTCTTGAGAAAGGCCATGAAGCCGGGCATGCCGGCTTCTTTCTGCGCGGCGATCATCTGCACGTGCGGGTTCTGCTGCAGCCGCTCCAGCAGCGCGCGGGCGGCCGGGAAGTCGGCCAGCAGGTCCAGGCCGAACACCTTCTGTGCCACCACCGCGGCCAGGTCGATGCTGTAGAGGAAATACAGGTCGGCCAGGCTGAACTGCTCGCCAGCCACATAGGGCGCGAAGCGGCCGTGGCGCTTGAGTGTGGCGATGCCGGCCAGCAGTTCGCCGCGGGCCTTGTCCTTGATCGCCGGGTCCACCGGGTTGCGGAAGAACGCCTCCGGGTAGCAGCTGCGCGCCGGCAGCTCGATGTACAGCTCGATTTCCTTGACCAGCGCACGCACTTGGGCCCGCGCGTAGGGCTCGGCCGGCAGCAGCGGGCGGCCTTCGCCGAGCTCTTCCAGGTAGTCGAGGATGGCGCTGGTCTCGCTGATGTAGCCGTGCTCGGTCTGCAGCACCGGCACCTTGCCGCGCGGGCTGATGGCGAGGAAGGCCTCGTCCTGGCAGCCGTAGACGGTGACGGTGTCGAACGCCAGGCCCTTTTCCAGCAGGGCCAGGTGCACCATGTTGTAGTAGTTGCTGACGGCAAATCCGTGGAGTCTGAGCATGGGTCGCTTCCAGGCAGGCAAAACCCAGTTATAGCCGGCCGCAACGCCAGGGGAAGCTTCATCAGACGGCTGAATGGCACAGCAACGGGCAGGCCGTGGCACACTGCGGATCAGCAACCGAGGAGTCGCCATGAGCGAGCACGACGACAACGACGAAGAAGCCTTCGCCGAACAGACCCTGATCCAGGCCATCGAGAACCAGCTGGAAGCGGACAATCCGCCGGCGGCCAAGGCGGTCTACAACAAGCTGACCCTGGTGGGTTACCCGCGCGAGGAGATCCTCGAGCTGATGGCCCTGGTGCTGGCCCACGAGATCGACGCCATGCTGCGCGACGACCGCCCCTTCGACGGCGCCTGGTACGAGCAGGCCCTGCGCGCCCTGCCGGATCTTCCCGAGCAGGGCTGATCCCGGACTACACTGAGCCGAATGATTCCCGCCGCGCCATCGCGCGGCCCACGACAACAACAAGCCGGAGTCGCCATGGCCTACACCCCCGAACTGATTGCCGAACTGGAAATCCTCGCCCTGTACAACCTGGACAACCACCAGGAAGGGCTCAAGGTGCACAACAACGCCTCCAACCGCGCCCAGATGGCCATCACCCGGCTGCACGAGAAGGGCCTGGTGACCCAGGCCGACGGCGGCTACCTGACCAGCCTGGGGCTGGATGCCGCCGAGCATGCACAGGCGCTGCTGACCATCCTCTGCCCGCAACCAGCCTGAGAACCTGCCTACGATCTCTTGATCGTCGGCCATGCTGCGTTGAAATGGGGCTCACCCTTCGGGCCAGCCTGCGGCTGTTACTCCCGCTGGTCGTTGCGCCTTGCCCGGCTCAGCTCAAAAGATCGTAAACAGATGCTCCGCGACCGGGGGCGGCGCGACCCCCGGATTTCTCCCTACAGTCGTGGCCGGGAGCCGCCGATACACTGGGCAGGAATGGCTGCCAGGCGCCGCTCGGCGCTGGTAGTCTTGCTGCCACCATCGCTTTCGAGCAGTACATGACGCGCACCCAGGAAATCCGTCCGGATATCAACGAAGGCATCGACCGCAAGGTCCTGGCGCAGCTGCGCGCGCGTTTCCTGAAGATCAACGCCGGCCGCCTGGGCCGCGCCATGCAGGCGCTGTCGACGCGCCAGCAACTGGTGCTCAAGCTGCTGCCGCTGCTGTTCCATGTGAACCATCCGCTGCTGCCAGGCTATGTCTCGGCCGCTACCCCGGCCGGGTTGTCTGGCTTCGAGCCGAGCGAGGAGATCCTCGCCGAGGCCCAGCGCCTGACCCGCTCCTTTACCTACAAGCCCCGCCGCAGCAGCCCCCTGGCCGGCAAGCGGCCCGCGCCGATCCACGGCCTGTTCCTGATGGGCAGCCTGGGCACGGTGGCTCAAGCCGAGCAGAGCGACATGGACCTGTGGGTGTGCCACGACCCGGCGATGGACCCCCGCGCACTCGCCGAACTGCAGCGTAAATGCACCCTGCTGGAAGCCTGGGCCGCCACCCAGGGTGCCGAGGTGCACTGCTTCCTGATCGACCCGGCGCGCTTCACCGTCGGCGACCGTGAGGCGCAACTGACCTCCGACGACTGCGGTACTACCCAGCACTACCTGCTGCTCGACGAGTTCTACCGCACCGCCATCTGGCTCGGCGGGCGCACCCCGCTGTGGTGGCTGGTGCCGGTGTACGAAGAGGCCAACTACCGCGGCTACACCCATGCGCTGCTGAGCAAGCGTTTCGTGCGTGCCGAAGAGGTGCTCGACCTGGGCAACCTGGCGCGCATCCCACCGGGCGAGTTCATCGGCGCCGGCATGTGGCAGCTGTTCAAGGGCATCGACTCGCCCTACAAGTCGGTGCTCAAGCTGCTGCTCACCGAGGTCTACGCCAGCGAGCACCCGCGGGTGGAATGCCTGAGCCTGCGCTTCAAGCAGGCGGTGTACGCCAACCGCCTGGAGCTGGACGAGCTGGACCCCTACATTGTGGTGTACCGCCGCCTGGAGGAATACCTCACCGAGCGCGGCGAACTGGAGCGCCTGGAGCTGATCCGCCGCTGCCTGTACCTCAAGGTCGGCAAGAAGCTCAGCGTGCCGCCGCGCCAGCGCGCCAAGAGCTGGCAGCGCCTGCTGTTCGAGCGCCTCACCGGTGAGTGGCACTGGAGCCAGCGCGAGCTGGCCAATCTCGACAGCCGCAGCCAGTGGAAGGTGCGCCAGGTCAGCGCCGAGCGCCGCGCGCTGGTCAACGAGCTGACCTACAGCTACCGCTTCCTCTCGCAGTTCGCCCGCAGCGAGCAGGCCGCCATGCCGCTCAACAGCCGCGACCTCGGCGTGCTCGGCCGGCGTCTGTACGCCGCCTTCGAGCGCAAGGCCGGCAAGATCGAGTTCATCAACCCCGGCATCGCCCCGGACCTGGCCGAGGACACCCTGACCCTGGTGCAGAGCCCCAGCCAGGAAGCCGACGGCGAGACCCAGTGGGCGCTCTACCCAGGCAGCCTGAACGGCCAGGAATGGCCGGACTTCGCCCCGCTCAAGCGCGCCCGCCAGCTGATCGAGCTGCTCGCCTGGTGCCACCGCAACGGAGTGATCGACAGCAGCACGCGCCTGTCGCTACACCCCGGCAGCAGCGACCTCGGCGAGTTCGAGCTGTCCAGTCTGCTGAGCAGCCTGCAGCAGAGCGTGCCGCTGCCGCTGCCGGCGGTGAACGAGGATTCCCTGCTGCTCGCCGCCGAGCCGGCCGAGGTACTGTTGCTGGTCAACGTCGGCATCGACCCGCTCAAAGCCCACAGCCAGCTCAACGTGCACCTGACCACCGGGCGCACCGACTCGCTGGGCTACTCCGGCGTGCGCGAGAACCTGGTGCTGACCCTCGACCAGGTCAGCCTGAACAGCTGGAACGAGCTGATGGTCAGCCGCTACGACGGCCCCCACGCCCTGCTCGACTGCCTGCGCGACTACCTCAACGCCCTGCCCGCCAGCGGTCGCCGCCCCAGCCTCAAGGTGCGCTGCTTCTGCCGCAACCGCGCCCAGGCCATCGCCCAGCGCGTCGAGGAGCTGTTCCGCGATGCCCTCGCCAGCCTCACCGGCGGCTCGGGCAGTCGCTACCTGCTGCAGGTGCAGCAGCACTACCACGTGCTGGAGCTGCTGCCCGGCCAGGTCAGCCACGCCGCCCTGGCCGACCTGCCGAGCCTGATCGAGCACCTGGGCGAGGAACAATCGGCCTACAGCCCGCTGCACCTGGACCGCTACGCCCTGGAAGGCGAGGAGCTGGCGCTGGTCCTGCCCCTGGGCCGCCCCCAGTGCATCCAGGTGTTCTATCGGGTCGACGGCGACCAGGCCGAGCTCTCGGTGCTGGACGAATACAACGCGCTGTGGCGCCAGCGCCTGCCGTTCCGCGACGAGCAGAGCCTGCTGACCCCGCTGCAGCGCTTCCTGCAGTCAGTGCTGTACCGGCGCAACGCCCTGCTGCCGCTGGACAGCCCGCAACCACCGGCGGCGCTGGACATCCTCTACTACGAGGTGCTGCCGGCGCCGCCCCACCGCGCCCGTCACCTGGAGCGCCGCGCCCCGCCGCAGGCCCAGGTCGCCCACTCGTTCTACGATGTGCAGGCCATCGTCGAGCCGGCCGAGCACGGCCGCGTGCACGTCACCCTGTACTGCAACCACCGCGAATTCTCCGAGCTGGAGTACGGCGCCGAGCTATTCGGTGCCGTGGCCCGGCACATCCTGGCCCAGCGTCGCGGTGCCGAGCGCTACCCCTGCTACATCACCGACCTTGATCTATCGCGCATTCTCGGCGACGGCCAGGCGCAGACCATCCACTACCTGCGCTATAAGGCCGAGCTGGAAGCCGCGCTCAACAGCGCCCTGCAAAACGCCTGACCGACAAGGACGCCCCATGCTCCTCACCAGCGCAATCATTGGCGCCACCGCCTTCGGCCTGTTCCGCTGGCGCCGGCATCGCCAGCGCGTGCTGCGCGAGCAGTTCATCGCCGGCTTCGAGTTCCCCGAGCAGCTGCGCAGCAGGCTGACCAAGCACTACCCGCAGCTCACGCCCACCCAGACCGGCCAGGTGCTGCGTGGCCTGCGCGAATACTTCCAGCTGTGTCGCCTGGCCGATCAGCGCATGGTGGCCATGCCCTCGCAGGCGGTGGACATGGCCTGGCACGAATTCATCCTCTATACCCGCCAGTACCGCCAGTTCTGCCGCCAGGGCCTCGGGCGCTTCCTGCACCATACCCCGCATGACGTCATGCCCAACCCGAACGCCGCCAGCGAAGGCATCCGCCGCGCCTGGCGCCTGGCCTGCAGCCGCGAGGGCATCGACCCGCAACTGCCGGCGCGCCTGCCACTGCTGTTCGCCCTGGACGCAGAATTGGGCATCGCCGACGGCTTTCGCTACAGCCTGGATTGCGGCGCCCACCCGGGCAGCTACCGCAATGGCGATGCCTACTGCGCCAGCCATATCGGCTGTGGTTCGGGTTGCTCCGGTGGCTCGGGGTCGAACAACGACAGCAGCGGCGATAGCGGCTCCGACGGCGGTGGTTGCGGTGGAGGATGTGGCGGGGGCGGCGACTGAGCCGCCCGGCTCAGCCGTTCATCGGCGCCTGGGGATGTTCCAGGGCGTAGAGGTACGAGCCTTCCAGGCTGTGGTTGGCTGCCACGCTGGCGTAGCTGGCGGTGAAGGCCACCGCCAGGCCCAGGTGCTGGTACAGCAGGGTGTCGGTCACCGCCGGCGGGATTTCCGGCACCAGGTCACTGTCGTTGACCACGCGGAAGGTGGTGATGCCCAGCGCGTTGTAGCTGGCGGCGAAGTCCGGCGCGGCCAGGCGCGGGCTGGCGAAGTTGTAGTGCTGCAGGGCCTGGTCCGGCCAGCGCTCGTGCAGGTCGAGCACCGCCATGCTGCTCAGCGCGCAACCCAGGCTGTGTCCGCAGACCCATAGAGGGCCGGTCGGCTGCAGGCTGTCCAGCGCCGCCAGGGCCAGGTCGCGCAGGGAACCGTAGAGCTTGAGAAAACCGGCATGCACATGGCCCTGGCCGCCGTCCTGCCAGGGCCATGCGGCCTGCTCCACATCCAGATCGTCGAGCCAGTCCTGCACCGAATCGGTACCTCGCAGCACCAGGTAGGTCTCGCCCTGGTCGTTGGCCGCGGCGAAGCCGAAGGGCTCGGACTCGTTGATGAAGTGCAGGTCGCTGAGAATGCTCCAGATCGGCTGGGAGAAACGCCAGCCGGGCAGCTGCGGCGGGGTCCAAACGAAGTCCTGGGGGCGGCGCGGACGATCCTGGGTCTGCCATTGGTGGTACTGCGCGTAGGCCTGGTCGACCAGTTGCGCGCAAAGCAGCGCGCGGTCCAAAGAAAAGCCTTGGGGGAAGTACAGGGGCAGGCTAGACATGGCGGCCTCCTTGCCGGCGGTGGGTTAAGACACTCTAGTCCAGTGACAGGCACGCACGGGGCGAGTTCCCGACCCTCGGAACAACAATCAATCCAGCTGATACTTACTACGCAGAAGCAGCATTATTCAATCGAATCACCCTGAGCGAATCTGGCGCCATTCCAGCATTCCCTCGGGAGAACGACATGCCCAGACCCATGCGCCAGCACGCGGACAGCGGCGCCCTCGCCGCTTTCGGCCTGTTCGCCATCGCAGCCAGCGTACTGCTGAGCCTGGTCCTCGGCCTGGGCGACGAGCGGGCACCGACCAGCGGGGCCAGCCTGCCCGACGCGCTGCACGCTTTGCTCGGGGCTATCCGGGTGGGAGGCTAGGACATGCAGCTCACCCCGCCCAAGGCCCTGTTGCTCGCCCTGCTGCTGGCACTGATCAACGCTCCGGCGCTGGCCGGCAGCGGCAAGGTGGCTGGCGGTGGTGTGGCGCGCACCATCGAGTGCAACCACAACATGGCGCGCAATCTGGAACTGGACGAGCAGCTCAAGCGCCGTAGCGATACGCCGCCCTGCCGGGAGCGCGCGGGACTGTCCGCGCGCTTTCTGCTGGCCTAGCGTTGGTATTCGCCAGCGGCCTCGGGCTGGTATTCCACGGCCAGCAGGGTCAGCTTGAGCGGCTTGCCGGCCGGGCCCGGCCAGTCGATCTGCTGGCCGACGGACAGGCCGAGCAGGGCGCAGCCCACCGGGGCGAGGATCGACACCCGGCCTTCGCCGCCGACATCCTCGGGGAACACCAGGGTCAGGTGGTAATCCTTGCCGCTGCCTTCCTCGCGGCAGTGCACCCGCGAGTTCATCGTCACCACCCCGGCCGGCACCTCGTCGTGGCCCACCACCTGGGCGCGCGCCAGCTCCGTTTCCAGGGCCTTGGCGGTCGGGCCGAAGTCCTCCAGGCTGTCGAGCAGGCGCTCCAGGCGCTGCAGGTCGAGACGGGTGATGATGATCGCGGGGGTGCTGCTCATGACGTGGGTCTTGCTCCTTGGGCCAGATAAAGCAAAACCCCGCCCTGAGGCGGGGTTTTGATCGGTTAGTCAGCTTTGACTGACCCTACCACAAGCCCGGCAAGAAGCAAGACCGCCTGGTTAATCCCAACTCGGCGGCGGCCGCAGACGCTGTTGGGCAGCCTGGCAGATCTGCCGGCGCCGGCCATTGTCGGCCTTGCCCCATTCGAGTATCTCGGCCAGGCTGCGACCGCAGCCCAGGCACACGTCCTGGTCGTCCAGGCAGCACTGGCGCCGGCAGGGTGAGTCGACGACCTCAGAGCTCGTCGAATTCGATGTCTTCACCGGCCTGCTCACGGGTCACCCGGTTCAGCAGTTCGCCCAGCGGCTCCTCGCTAGTGTCGCAGATCCACAGCGCCTGGGCCTCGTCGTAGTCGAAGTGGAAACCACCGGAGCGCGCCGCCACCCACAGCTGACGCAAGGGCTCCTGACGACTGAGAATCACCTGGGTGCCGTTCTCGAAACGCACGGTCAGCACACCGGCGGAGTTTTCCAGGTCGAGATCCAGGTCGCTGTCGTCGAAAATGTCTTCCACGGCCTGCTGGGCGGCATCGACCAGATCGTGGAAACGGGCTTCGCTCAAACTCATAACAGCGTCCTCAAGGTTGGGGCGGCGAGTCTATCAGGCTCTGCCGGTAGGCGCCGGGGCTCTGTCCGGTCCAGCGGCGGAAGGCACGGGCCAACGAACCGGCCTCGCTGAAGCCGACCAGGAAGGCAATCTCCGCCAGCTCCAGCGCCGGGTCGCGCAGGTAGTGCAGCACCAGTTGGTGGCGCGTCTCGTCGAGCAGGCCACTGAACGATAGACCCGCTTCGCGCAGGCGCCGTTGCAGGGTGCGGGGGCTGAGGTCGAGGCTCTGCGCCAGGCGTTCCAGGTCGGCGCCCTCCTCCGGCAACTGGCGGGCCAGCTCGCGACGGGCACGATCCAGCACGCTGTGGCCCAGGTTGAGCTGGCCGAGCAGGCGATCGGCATGGGCATCCAGCAGCTGGCGCAACTGAGCGTCGGCCTGGCCCAGCGGCGTGCTCAGCAGGCGCTTGGGGAACACCAGGGCATTGTCGGCCTGGCCGAACAGCACCGGGCAACCGAAGATGCGCTGGTGCTCCGAGGTATCGGCCGGCGCCGGGTGCTGAAAACGCACCTCGGTCGGCGGAATCTGCAGCCCGGTGATCCAGCGGCCGAAGGTCAGCCAGCCGGCCAGGGTCTCCTCGCTGTGCTGGCGCTGCTGCTCGCGCACCAATGGTTGCCAGCCGTGCGCCACCTGCGGCTCCAGGCCCTCGCGCGGCGGCTCGTCATCCAGGTCGACACGGCCCAGGTTGCCCACCAGCGCGGCGTAACGGGCCTGGCGATGCAGGGCGTCCGCCAGTGTCGCGCAGCTCATGATCAGGTAACCGAGCACGCCGTAGTAGCCGGGACGCATGGCCTCGCCCAGGTGCAGGCCAAGGTTGGCATCACCGGTCAGGCGCACGCCCTCGCCCAGCAGTTCGAGGTAGGTGCTGACGGCGATGCGCTGGTCGCGCTGGGCGAGGATCGCCGGGCTCAGCTGCACCTTGGCCAGCAGCACTTCGCTGGCGAAGCCCTGGCGGGCGAGATAGTCCAGCAGGCCCTGTAGGTAGGCGACCGAGACCGAGCTGGCGAGTGTGGCGGGGGCGTCCATCGGGGCTCCGTTTTTTCCGTCCATGCTAGCCGCAAAAGCCCCGCCGTGGGCAAGCCCGAGACGCCAGCCCGACGGTCCTGACAGGCCCGCCGGGCGTACATAGGCAAGGCGGCGGGGGGTCGGTATACTCCGACTCATTCTCGATTTCGCAAAGGATTCCACCATGAAGCGCCTTCTGCTGCCCTTCATCGCGCTCGCCGTGTTCACCGCCGCCCTCGCCGGCTGTGGCCAGAAAGGCCCGCTGTACCTGCCCGATGATGACAAGACCGTCAAAGAACGCGACAAAGACGTCTTCCTCTAAGGGGGTTCCATGCAAGCCTTTACCAGCCGCGACGGGCAACTGTTCGCGGAAGGCGTGGCCCTGTCCGCCATCGCCGAACGCTTCGGCACGCCCACCTACGTGTACTCCCGCGCCCATATCGAGGCCCAGTACCGCGCCTATGCCGACGCGCTCACTGGCATGCCACACCTGGTCTGCTTCGCGGTCAAGGCCAACTCCAACCTCGGCGTGCTGAACGTCCTGGCGCGCCTCGGTGCAGGCTTCGACATCGTCTCCCGCGGCGAACTGGAGCGCGTACTGGCCGCCGGTGGCGAACCCGCCAAGATCGTGTTCTCCGGCGTCGGCAAGACCCGTGACGACATGCGCCGCGCCCTGGAAGTGGGCGTGCACTGCTTCAATGTAGAGTCGGTGGATGAGCTGGAGCGCCTGCAGCTGGTCGCCGCCGAACTGGGCAAGACCGCTGCCATCTCGCTACGGGTCAACCCGGACGTAGACGCCGGCACCCACCCGTACATTTCCACCGGCCTGAAGGAAAACAAGTTCGGCATCGATATCGAGCAGGCGCCAGCGGTCTACGCCCGCGCCGCCGCCCTGTCGAACCTGCAGGTGGTCGGTGTCGACTGCCATATAGGTTCGCAGCTGACCACGCTGCCGCCCTTCCTCGACGCCCTCGACCGCCTGCTGGCGCTGATCGACCAACTGGCCGGGCAAGGCATCCAGATCAAGCATCTGGACCTCGGCGGCGGCCTCGGCGTGCAGTACCGCGACGAGCAGCCACCGCTGGCCGGCGACTACATCAAGGCTGTGCGCGAGCGCATTGCCGGTCGCGACCTGGCCTTGGTGTTCGAGCCGGGCCGCTACATCGTGGCCAACGCCGGCGTGCTGCTGACCCGCGTGGAATACCTCAAGCACACCACGCACAAGGACTTCGCCATCATCGATGCGGCGATGAACGACCTGATCCGCCCGGCGCTGTACCAGGCCTGGATGGACGTCACCCCGGTGCAGCCGCGCGGCGGCGAGGCACGCAACTACGACCTGGTCGGGCCGATCTGCGAGACCGGCGACTTCCTGGCCAAGGGCCGCGAACTGGTGCTGGCCGAGGGCGACCTGCTTGCCGTGCGTTCGGCCGGCGCCTACGGCTTCGTCATGAGTTCCAACTACAACACCCGCGGCCGCGCCGCCGAGGTGCTGGTGGATGGCGAGCAGGCCCACGAAGTACGCCGCCGCGAGACCCTCGCCGAACTCTACGCCGGCGAAAGCCTGCTGCCGCAGTGAGGGCGCGATCATGCTATTGCGCTTCACCAAGATGCACGGCCTCGGCAACGACTTCATGGTCCTCGACCTGATCAGCCAGCACGCGCATATCCAGCCCAAGCACGCCAAGGCGTGGGGCGACCGCCACACGGGCGTCGGCTTCGACCAGCTGCTGCTGGTGGAAGCCCCGACCACCCCGGACGTGGACTTCCGCTACCGCATCTTCAACTCCGACGGCTCGGAAGTGGAGCAGTGCGGCAACGGCGCGCGCTGCTTCGCCCGCTTCGTGGTGGACAAGCGCCTGACCGTGAAGAAGCAGATCCGCGTGGAGACCAAGGGCGGCATCATCGAGCTCAACCTGCGTCCCGATGGCCAGGTGATCGTCGACATGGGTGCGCCGCGCCTGGCGCCGCAGCAGATTCCCTTCCAGGCCGAAACCGAGGCGCTCAGCTACACGATCGAGGTGGACGGGCAGAGCGTGCAGCTGGCCACCGTATCCATGGGCAACCCCCACGCGGTACTGCGCGTCGATGACGTCGACAGCGCCCCAGTGCATACGCTCGGACCCAAGCTGGAGCACCATCCGCGCTTCCCGCAGCGGGTCAATGTCGGCTTCCTGCAGATCGTCGACCGCAAGCAGGCGCGCCTGCGCGTGTGGGAACGCGGCGCCGGCGAGACCCAGGCCTGTGGCACCGGCGCCTGCGCCGCCGCCGTGGCCGCCATTCGCCAGGGCTGGATGGACTCGCCAGTGCAGCTGGAGCTGCCGGGCGGCAAGTTGTCCATCGAGTGGGCAGGGCCCGGCCAGCCGGTTATGATGACCGGACCCGCCGTTCGCGTGTACGAAGGACAGGTTCGTCTATGAGTGACCATGATCAGCTCGTGAAACTCGACTCCGAGAGCGTCGCCGCCTATCTGCGGCAGCATCCGGAATTCTTCGTCGACCACGAGGAGCTGATCCCCGAGCTGCGCATTCCGCACCAGCCCGGCGAAGCCGTGTCGCTGGTGGAGCGCCAGGTCAAGCTGCTGCGCGAGCGCAACATCGAGATGCGCCATCGCCTGTCGCAGCTGATGGACGTGGCCCGCGATAACGACCGCCTGTTCGACAAGACCCGCCGCCTGGTGCTCGACCTGCTCGACGCCACCAGCCTTGAAGAAGTGATCGGCGCGGTGGAAGACAGCCTGCGCCACGAATTCCAGGTGCCCTTCGTCAGCCTGATCCTGTTCAGCGAGACGCCGCTGGGCGTCGGCCGCTCGGTCAGCTCGGCCGAGGCCCACCAGGCCATCGGCGGCCTGCTCGGTGCCGGCAAGACCACCTGTGGCGTGCTGCGCCCCAACGAGCTGGAGTTCATCTTCGGCAGCGAAGAGTTCGCCCAGGTCGGCTCGGCCGCCGTGGTCAGCCTCGCCTACCAGGGCCTGCACGGCGTACTCGCCATCGGCAGCCCGGACCCGCAACACTACAAGAGCAGCCTCGGCACCCTGTTCCTCGGCTACGTGGCCGAAGTGCTGGCCCGCGTGCTGCCGCGCTTCGCCGCGCCACTGCGCTCGGTACGCTGATCCCGGGCCGCTCGCGGCCCACCCGTCGCCTGCCGGAGTCGCCATGCAGAGCAGCCTCGACGCCTACCTCGAACACCTGCGCAGCGAGCGCCAGGTCTCCGCACACACCCTCGACGGCTACCGTCGCGACCTGCTGAAGGTACTCTCCCTGTGCGAGAAGCACGCCGTCACCAGCTGGGACGCCCTCGACACCCGCACCCTGCGCGCCATGGTCGCCCGCCTGCATGGCCTAGGTCAGTCCAGCCGCTCGCTGGCCCGCCTGCTCTCGGCGGTGCGCGGCTTCTATCAATACCTCGGTCGTGAAGGCCTGTGCCGGCATGATCCGGCCGGCGGGCTGACCGCGCCCAAGGGCGAGCGCCGCCTGCCGCGCGCGCTGGACACAGACCGCACGGCCCAGTTGCTGGACGGCGGCGTGGAGGACGACTTCATCGCCCGCCGCGACCAGGCCATGCTCGAGCTGTTCTATTCCTCCGGCCTGCGCCTGTCCGAGCTGGTCGGCCTGGACCTGGACGGCCTCGACCTGCCCGCCGGCCTGGTGCGGGTACGCGGCAAGGGCAACAAGGCCCGCGAGCTGCCGATCGGACGCAAGGCACGCGAAGCCATGGAGGCCTGGCTGCCGCTGCGAGCCATGACCAGCCCGCAGGACGGCGCGGTGTTCGTTGGCCGCCAGGGCAAGCGCCTGACCCCGCGCGCCATCCAGCTGCGAGTGCGCCAGGCCGGCGTGCGCGAGCTGGGCCAGCACCTGCATCCGCATATGCTGCGGCACAGCTTCGCCAGCCATATGCTGGAGTCCAGCCAGGACCTGCGCGCCGTGCAAGAGCTGCTCGGCCACGCCGATATCGCCACCACGCAGATCTACACCCACCTGGACTTCCAGCACCTGGCCAAGGTCTACGACGGCGCCCATCCACGGGCCAAACGCAAGAGCGAATCCTGATGAGCATCCGCCTGATCACCTTCGACCTCGACGACACCCTGTGGGACGTGGCGCCGGTGATGCACAGCGCCGAGGCGGCGTTGCGCGACTGGCTGGCCGCCGAGGCGCCGCGCCTGGGGCCGGTGCCGATCGAGCACCTGTGGGCGATTCGTGCGCGCCTGCTGCAGGTCGACCCCGGTCTCAAGCATCGCCTCAGCGAGCTGCGCCGGCGCATTCTGCTGCACGCCCTGCTCGACGCCGGCTATGCCCAGGGCGAGGCCGACGACCTGGCCGAGCTGGGCTTCCAGGTGTTCCTCGCCGCGCGTCATCAGGTGCAGCTGTTCCCCGAGGTCCATCCCACCCTGGAGCGTCTAGCCATGCGCTACACCCTCGGCGTAATCACCAACGGCAACGCCGACGTGCACCGCCTGGGCCTGGCCGACTACTTCCGCTTCGCCCTGTGCGCCGAGGAACTGGGCATCGGCAAGCCCGACCCGCACCCGTTCCAGACCGCCCTGCAGCACGCCGGGGTGGCGGCCGAACAGGCCGTGCACATCGGCGACCATCCCGGCGACGACATCGCCGGCGCCCACGCCGCCGGCCTACGCGCCATCTGGTTCAACCCCCAGGGCAAGCCCTGGGAGGGCGAGCAGTTGCCGGATGCGCAGATCCGCAGCCTGGCCGAGCTGCCAGCGCTTCTGGAGCGCTGGAGCTGAACCAACGCCCATGAAAAAGCCCGCCGAATTGGCGGGCTTTTTCATGCCGGCGGCAGTCCTCAGATGGGACGGCTGCCGTACTTGCTGTCCGGCTTCTTGGGTGGATCGGCCACCACGTTGGGCTCGATCTCCTGCACCGCCCCGCCACGCGCCAGGAACTCTTCCATGGCCTTGGCCAGAGCGTCGCGCTCCTTCTGCTTGGCTTCTACGCTGGGCAATTCCTCGATTTCCTCGGCAGCCTTGGCCTTCTTGCCAGGCTTGCTGCCGGGCTCGGCGGCTTCACTGCCGTCGTCGCCGTCATCGCCGGCGTCGGCTGCTTCCAGCTCGTCGCCCTCGTCCTCGTCGGCGCCTTCCAGGTCGTCCTGTTCCAGTTCTTCGTCGCTCATGTTCTACCTCATGACTTGCGCAGAGCAGGTTACTTATAGCCCAGCGACACGCATTGCAAAAATGCCGCTGGAAAAATTTTTATCGGCGGGTCGCGCCTTCGCGCAGCTCGCCTTGCAGGGTCGCCAGCACCCGGCGGGAGCCGCCATGGTCGCGGTGCTCGCCGAGATAGATGCCCTGCCAGGTGCCGAGGTTCAATCGACCTTCGCTGACCGGCAGACTCAGCTGACAGCCCAGCAGGCTGGACTTGAAATGTGCCGGCAGATCGTCCGGCCCTTCGTAGTCGTGCTCGTAGCCTTGCGCACCCAGGGGCACAAGACGGTTGAAGAAGCGCTCGAAGTCACGTCGCACCGCACCATCGGCATTCTCATTGATGGTCAGCGAGGCGGACGTGTGCTGCAGCCACAGGTGCAAAAGCCCCACCCGGTAATCGGCCAGCTCCGGCAACGCCTGCAGGAGCTCGTCGCTCACCAGATGAAAACCGCGCGCCCGGGCACGCAAACTGATCAGCCGTTGTTGCCACATTTTCCAACACCTGCAGCATCTACTGGCGGCGCATTTTAGAGCCTGTCCACGGCCTTTTCACCTGGCCGGCGCGGGAAATTTCCAATCCGTCGATGTCCTCGCAGCACATAGAACAAAGGGCGCCGCAGCGCCCTTGGTTTGGTCAGCGGCTGGCGTCACTTGCGAGTGAACTCCGGATAGGCCTCCATGCCGCACTCGGCGATGTCGACGCCCTCGTATTCGTCCTCCTCGCTGACGCGCAGGCCCATGATCAGTTTGATCAGGCCCCACACCAGCAGGCTGGCGACGAATACCCAGGCGAAGATGCAAGCCGCGCCAAGCATCTGCACGCTGAGACTGGCACCGCTGTTGGTCAGCGGCACCACCAGCAGGCCCCAGATGCCGCTGGTACCGTGCACCGAGATGGCGCCCACCGGATCGTCAATGCGCAGGCGCTCCAGCATGAGGATGCTGAACACCACCAGCACACCACCCACGGCGCCGATCAGCGCCGCCTGCACCGCGCTCGGCGTGGCCGGCTCGGCGGTGATCGACACCAGACCGGCCAGGGCGCCGTTGAGGATCATGGTCAGGTCGGCCTTGCCGAACAGCACCCGAGCCACCACCAGCGCCGCCAGCAGACCACCGGCGGCGGCCAGGTTGGTGTTGACGAACACCGTGGCCACCACGTTGGCGTCCTCGATGCTGCTGATGCTGAGCTGCGAACCCCCGTTGAAGCCGAACCAGCCGAACCACAGGATCAGCGTGCCGAGGGTGGCCAGCGGCAGATTGGCTCCGGGAATCGCGTTGATCTGCCCCTGACTGCCGTACTTGCCCTTGCGTGCGCCGAGCAGGATGACTCCGGCCAGCGCAGCCGAGGCGCCGGCCAGGTGGACGATGCCCGAGCCGGCGAAGTCCTTGAAGCCGAGCTGCTTGAGGAAGCCACCGCCCCAGGTCCAGTAGCCCTCGATCGGGTAGATCAGGCCGCACATGACCACCGCGAAGGCCAGGAACGCCCACAGCTTCATGCGCTCGGCCACGGCGCCGGAGACGATGGACATGCAGGTCGCGGTGAACACCACCTGAAAGAAGAAGTCGGCGCGCTTGGCGTAGCCCGGCGCGTTCTCGCCAGCCGCCGCGACCAGCTCCACCGCGTGCTCGTCGCCGATCAGAAAGCCGAAATGTGGTAGCACGCCGCCCGCGGCGCCGCCATACATCAGGTAGTAGCCGACCAGCAGGTACATCACGCAGGCCAGGGCGTAGAGGACGATGTTCTTGGTAAGAATCTCTGCGGTGTTCTTGGCCCGCACCAGGCCGGACTCGAGCATGGCGAAGCCCGCCGCCATCCACATCACCAGGGCGCCACAGATCAGCAGGTAGAAGGTGTCCAGCGCATACTGCAGGGGAATCAGAGCCGTGCTTTCCATCGAGTACTCCGTTGTACTGGTTGCACAGAGCCGCGCCGCCGTTGGCGCGCAATGAAAAACGCCCGGCGGACCGGGCGTTTGGTGTTGCTGCAGGACTTACAGGTTGTAGCCGCGCTCGTTGTGCTCGGAGAGGTCGAGGCCAACGGTCTCGGACTCTTCGTTGACGCGCAGGCCCATCACCAGGTCCAGCACCTTGAGGATCACGAAGGTGACGATGCCGGTGTAGACCACGGTGACCAGCACGCCGACGATCTGGATCCAGACCTGGCCGCCGATGTCTTCCACGCTGCCGAAGCCACCCAGGGCCGGAGCGGCGAACACGCCGGTCAGGATGGCGCCGACGATGCCGCCGATGCCGTGTACGCCGAAGGCGTCCAGGGAGTCGTCGTAGCCCAGCTTGCGCTTGAGGCTGGTGGCGCAGAAGAAGCAGATCACGCCAGCGGACAGACCGATGACCAGAGCGCCCATCGGGCCGGCGGTACCGGCGGCCGGGGTGATGGCGACCAGACCGGCGACCACACCGGAGGCGATCCCCAGGGCGCTCGGCTTACCGTGGGTGACCCACTCGGCGAACATCCAGCCCAGGGCGGCGGCGGCGGTGGCGATCTGGGTAACCAGCATGGCCATACCGGCGGTGCCGTTGGCGGCGACGGCGGAACCGGCGTTGAAGCCGAACCAGCCGATCCACAGCATGGCGGCGCCGATCAGGGTGTAGCCCAGGTTGTGCGGAGCCATCGGGGTGGTCGGGTAGCCTTTACGCTTGCCCAGCACCAGGCAGGCCACCAGACCGGCGATACCGGCGTTGATGTGCACCACGGTGCCACCGGCGAAGTCGAGGACGCCTTCGTCCCACAGGAAGGCGCCGTCGCCGGACCAGACCATGTGGCACATCGGGGCGTAGACCAGGGTGAACCACACGGCCATGAAGATCAGCATCGCGGAGAACTTCATGCGCTCGGCGAAGGCGCCGACGATCAGGGCCGGAGTGATGATGGCGAAGGTCATCTGGAAGACGATGAACACGCTTTCCGGGAAGGCCGCGATCAGGCTGTCAGGGGTCAGGCCACTGAGGAACGCCTTGTTCAGGCCGCCGACGAAGGAGTTCAGGTTGGTGACACCCTTCTCCATGCCGGTGGTGTCGAAGGCCAGGCTGTAGCCGTAGACCACCCAGAGGATGCTGATCAGGCCGGTGATGGCGAAGCACTGCATCATCACCGAGAGAACGTTCTTGGAGCGGACCATGCCGCTGTAGAACAGCGCCAGGCCGGGAATGGTCATGAACAGCACCAGCGCGGTGGCAGTCAGCATCCAGGCGGTGTCGCCGGAGTTGAGTACGACCTCGTCAGCCATGGCCAGGCCAGGGGTTACGAGGGACAAAAGGGCTCCTAGCCCTGCGATCTTACGCAGAGTCATGTGTTTTTCTCCTGGGGCGTGTTGGGTTCTGAGGCTTAAACTGCGTCGGTGCCGGTTTCGCCGGTACGGATGCGGATGGCCTGTTCCAGATTGACGACGAAGATCTTGCCGTCACCGATCTTGCCGGTGTTGGCCGCCTTGGTGATCGCCTCGATGACCCGGTCCAGCTGGTCGTCGGCGATGGCCACGTCGATCTTCACCTTGGGCAGGAAGTCGACCACGTATTCCGCGCCGCGATACAGCTCGGTGTGGCCCTTCTGCCGACCGAAGCCTTTGACTTCGGTCACGGTGATGCCCTGCACGCCGATCTCCGACAGCGACTCGCGCACGTCGTCCAGCTTGAACGGCTTGATGATGGCAGTGACTAGCTTCATGAAACTTTCTCCCGTTTTGATGGACTCGCCCCAGGAAAACGAACCCGGCTCAAGTCTAAGCGCAGTGTCTGGCTTTTGAAACGCATCGACCGCCCTGTTGCCAGCCGATTCGATGCCCACCAACCGCATCCGGTGAAGCACTCCCCCGCTTCATCCTGCACACCGGTACTGCATCGGTGCACGCGTCATGGGGTGTTAAGCAGAAAGCTTGCCAGCTATGCCAAAAGGCCACTTTTTCATGCAGTTAGGTCTTCACCGCGGTAATCCGAGCAGATTGACCGGCAGGTCATTGCACAGCATTGGTGCGCGACAGCTCCCCGCGGTGATCAAAAATCGTGCACTCGCCGCTCAACCCTGGCAGGCGCGGGGTGCGTGCTACACTGCCGGCCGTTTGCTCACGGAATAAACCGCCATGCTGCCGCCCAAAGCCATTCTCGATACCCTCGCCAGCCACGCCTCGCGCCTGTTCAGCGGCGAGAATCCATTGCCGCGCAGCGAGTTCGAGGCGCAGTTCAAGGCCCTGCTGCAGAGCGCCTTCGGCAAGCTGGATCTGGTGAGTCGCGAAGAGTTCGACAGCCAGATGGCCGTGCTGACCCGCACCCGCGCCCGCCTGGAAGCCCTGGAAGCCAAGCTGGCGGAGCTGGAAGCCCAACAGAAACCACCCGCCGAGTAAGCCCATCGGCGGGCATGCGATCAAGGAGTGATCCATGTCCCTGGCCATCGTCCACAGCCGCGCCCAGGTCGGCGTCGAAGCCCCGCCTGTTACCGTCGAGGCGCACCTGGCCAACGGCCTGCCCAGCATGGCCCTGGTCGGCCTACCGGAAGCCGCGGTCAAGGAAAGCAAGGACCGCGTGCGCAGCGCCATCCAGAACTCCGGCTTCGAATTCCCCGCGCGCAGGATCACTCTCAACCTCGCCCCCGCCGACCTGCCCAAGGACGGCGGCCGCTTCGACCTGGCCATCGCCCTCGGCGTGCTGGCCGCCAGCGGCCAGGTGCCGGTAGATAGCCTGGCCGAGCTGGAATGCCTCGGCGAACTGGCGCTGTCCGGCGCCCTACGCCCGGTACAGGGCGTGCTGCCGGCCGCTCTAGCCGCCCGCGCTGCCGGACGCACCCTGGTGGTGCCCAGCGCCAATGCCGAAGAGGCCTGCCTGGCTTCCGGCCTGACAGTGCTGGCCGTCGATCACCTGCTGCAGATCGCCGCCCACCTCAACGGCCATACGCCGCTGGCGCCGCACCAGGCCAGCGGCTTGCTGCGCGAGACGCCGGCCTATCCGGACCTGGCCGAAGTGCAGGGCCAGCAGGCAGCCAAGCGCGCCCTGCTGATTGCCGCCAGCGGCGGCCACAACCTGTTGTTCAGCGGGCCGCCCGGCACCGGCAAGACCCTGCTCGCCAGCCGCCTGCCCGGCCTGCTGCCACCACTGTCCGAAGAGGAGGCGCTGGAGGTGGCGGCCATCCATTCGGTGGCCAGCCTGGCGCCGCTGGCGGCCTGGCCGCAGAGACCCTTCAGGCAGCCCCATCACAGCGCATCCGGACCGGCGCTGGTTGGTGGTGGTAGTCGGCCGCAACCCGGGGAAATTACCTTGGCCCATCAGGGCGTGCTGTTTCTGGATGAACTTCCCGAGTTCGACAGAAAGGTATTGGAAGTTCTGCGCGAACCGCTGGAGAGCGGGCAGATCGTCATCGCTCGAGCCCGCGACAAGGTGCGCTTTCCCGCCCGCTTCCAGCTGGTGGCGGCGATGAACCCATGCCCCTGTGGCTACATCGGTGACCCCGGCGGGCGTTGCCGCTGCTCGCCGGACCAAGTGCAGCGCTACCGCGCCAAGCTGTCCGGGCCGCTGCTCGACCGCATCGACCTGCACCTCACCGTGGCGCGCGAGAGCACCAGCCTGCAGGCACCGGCGCAACCGGGCGAAGACAGCGCCAGCGTCGCCGGCCGGGTCGCCCTGGCGCGGCAACGGCAGCTCAAGCGCCAGGGCTGCGCCAATGCCTTTCTCGACCTGCCCGGCCTGCGCCGGCACTGCCCACTGACCGAGCAGGACCAGCACTGGCTGGAGCAAGCCTGCGAACGCCTCAATCTGTCGCTGCGCGCCGCCCACCGTCTACTCAAAGTGGCGCGCACCCTGGCCGACCTGGAGCAGGTCGAGCAGATCGCCCGCGCTCACCTGGCCGAAGCCCTGCAATACCGGCCGGTCCAGACCTGAAAGAAAAAAGCCCGGCACAGGCCGGGCTTCTTAATTGGGCAATGCGCAGGATCAGGCAGCGCTCGACCAGCTGCGCGCCTGGCGCTGGCGGCAGGCTTCACCGAAGGCCTCGAAGATCTTCACCGAATCCGGATTCTGCGCGGCCTGCCATTCCGGGTGCCACTGCACGGCGAACAGGAAGGGCGACAGGCTCGGCGCATGGAACGCCTCGACCAGGCCGTCCTCGGCGCGGGCCAGCGGCTCCAGGCCCTTGCCCAGGGTCTTCACGCCCTGACCATGCAGGGAGTTGACGCCGATCTCCTCACCACCCAGCACCTTGGCCAGCCAGCTGCCGGACTCGATGCGCACCTTGTGCGCCTCGGCGTACTGCACGGCCACCGGATCGTCAGTGTTTTCGCGATGGTCGTTGAAGCCCGGCTCGGCGTAGAGCTTCTGATACATGTCGCCGCCCAGGGCCACGTTGATTTCCTGCATGCCACGGCAGATGCCAAAGATCGGCAGGCCGCGGGCGATGGCGGCCTTGATCAGCGGCAGGTCGAACAGGTCACGGTCACGATCCTGACTCTTCTCCGGGGTGAGGTTCTCCTGGCCGTAGAGGGTCGGATCAATGTTCGAGCCGGCGCCGGTGAGGTACACACCGTCGGCCATGTCGAGGTACTGCTCGAGGTCTTGGGTACCGCAGCAGGTGGGCATCAGCACAGGCACGCAGCCGGCGATCTCCACCAGCGGCACGATGTATTTGTGAGTCATCACCTGATAGTCGTGGCCCTTGCGCTCCTGAGCGCCCATGGACATCAACACGACGGGTTTACGTTTGGCAGAAGTGGTCTTTGCGCTGTTGTTGTTGGACATACGTCACCTTGGGGCAGGTCGGCCTGCCGTTGCTGTGCAGGTGGGTCGGGAGATCGACGCGCTACCTGTTTGGCACGGTTCCGTCTGTCGGCGGCGTAACTGGGGCCTCGCCTGGAGGCATGGGAGTGGGAGGTAACGAACCTACCGCGACGGCCGCATAACAGACGAACCGCCAGCACAGTCTCTCCAGACCCGTAAAATATGTCAAACAAATCTTATTGGGATCGTTTAATAATCAGATCGACATATCGGCCCACAGGCGCCGTTATTCGGCGCATAAGGCCATAGCCGCTTTTTCCCAACCCGCCAAAAAAGTCCATTATTTTTTACGAAAATCCATTGAAACCCTGCCAGGCCGCGGGCCCGGGGACTTGTCAGGCCTTGATCCACTGCACCGCTGGCAGGCGCATCTGCGCCATCTCGCCGAGGAGGAAATCGCGCAGGCGCCACAGACGTTCTTCGCCGCGCCGGCCACGCGGCCAGACCAGGTGATAGCTGTCGCCACTGGCCACCGCGCTGGGCCAGGGCAGACCGAGACGGCCCTGTTCGACATCCTCGGCGACCATCACCAGATCGCCGATGGATACCCCGTAGCCGCGCGCCGCCGCCACTATGCCCAGCTCCAGGGTGTCGAACACCTGGCCACCCCTGAGCGGCACCCGCTCCTCCAGGCCCATGGCCTGTACCCAGCGCCGCCAGTCGCGGCGGTCCGGGGTCGGATGCAGCAGCTCTGTGGCCTGCAGGCGCTCCAGCTCCCAGGGCCCATCGGCGGCGGCCTCCGGCGCGCAGACCGGGATCAGCCATTCGGCGAACAGCTCGACGCTCTCCCACTCGGAGGGGAAGGCGCCGCCGCTGCTGAGCAGCACGGCGCAGTCGAAAGGCTCCTGATGGAAGTCGACCTTGTCCACGTCCATCCAGGCGCTGGTCAGCTGCACCTCGATATCGGCATTGCGCTGGCGAAAGCGCGACAGCCGCGCCAGCAGCCAGCGCATGGTCAGGGTCGACGGCGCCTTCAGGCGCAGGGTGGCGTCGTCGGCGCTCAGCGCGGTGCAGGCCCGCTCCAGCGCATCGAAGCCATCGCGCACCCCCGGCAGCAACAGGCGCGCGCTCTCGCTCAGGCGCAGATGGCGGCCGACGCGCTCGAACAGGCGGCAGCCGAAATGTTCCTCCAGGGTGCGGATGTGCCGGCTCACCGCGCTCTGGGTAATGGCCAGCTCCTCGGCGGCGCGGGTGAAGGACGCATGCCGCGCGGCGGCCTCGAAGGCGCGCAGGGCATAGAGCGGGGGCAGGCGACGGCCCATGGCGATTACCTATGAGTATTAGTCATGCCAGGCATCGCTTTTTTCCCTTTGTGCGACCGCGGCTGGCTCCGGAGAATTGCAGCATTCTCGGCTCGCCCGATTCCTGTGGGCAAGCCCTTTCACTGAGCCAGACTCATCATGCCGCACGCCGTCCGCGACGAACTCACCGCCCTCTTCCGCCTCGCCGGCCCGTTGATCGCCGCGCAGCTGGCCCACGTGCTGATGGTGTTCACCGACACCCTGATGATGGGCAAGCTGGGCCCGGCGGAGCTGGCCGCCGGCGGCCTGGGCGCGGCCAGCTATTCGTTCATCTCGATTTTCTGCGTCGGCGTGCTGGCTGCAGTCGGCAACTTGATCGCCATCCGTCACGGTGCCGGCGACACGGCCGGGGTCACCCGCCTGGCGCAGAACGGCCTGTGGCTGGCCTGGGGCCTGGCCCTGGCCTGCGGCGTACTGCTATGGAACCTCGGCCCGCTATTGGCCCAGTTCGGTCAGGAAGCCCACAACATCGAAGGCGCCATGCAGTTCCTCTCCACCCTGGTGTTCGCCCTGCCCGGTTATCTCGGTTTCATGGCCCTGCGCGGCTTCCCCGCGGCCATCGGCCGACCGGGACCGGTGATGGCAATCAGCATCGGCGGCGCGCTGGCCAACTTCGCCCTCAACTACGTGCTGATCCACGGCTGGTTTGGCCTGCCCCAGCTCGGCCTGGCCGGTATCGGCTTGGTCACCGCGGTGGTCGCCAATGTAATGACCCTGCTGCTGTTCATTCATCTGCTGCGTCATCCGGCCTACGCCGCCTACCCGCTGCGCCAGGGCTTGCTGCAACCACGTATGGCCGAATTGAAGGAGCTGCTGCGCCTGGGCCTGCCGATCGGTGGCACCTACGCGGTGGAGTCCGGCATGTTCGCCTTCGCCGCCCTGTGCATGGGCGCCATCGGTAGCCACGCGCTGGCCGCGCACCAAGTGGCGATCATGTCGGTGTATGTCGCCTTCATGGTGCCCGTGGGCATTTCCTACGCCACCACCTTCCGCATCGGCCAGCACTACGGCGCCGGCCGCCTGCTCGAGGCACGCCGGGCCGGGCGCCTGGGTATCGCCAGCGGCGCCGTGCTGATGCTCGGCTTCGCCGTGCTGTTCTGGCTGCTGCCGGAGCAGGTGGTGGGGCTGTTCCTCGACCGCCACGACCCGCAGTTCGCCGCCGTGGTAGCCATGGCCGTGAGCCTGTTGGCGGTGGCCGCGGTGTTCGAGCTGTTCGACGGCATCCAGACCATCGCAATGGGCGCGATCCGCGGCCTCAAGGACGGCAAGACCACCCTGCTGGTGGGCATCGGCTGCTATTGGGTGATCGGCATTCCGCTGGCCTGGGCGCTGGCCTTTCCGCTGGGTTGGGGCGCCGAAGGCGTGTGGTGGGGCCTGGCTGGCGGCCTGGCCTGCGCCGCGGTGGGCCTGACCCTAGGCTTCGAGTGGAAGATGGGACGGATGCTGCGGCCGCAGTCGGTAGCGGTAGAGGCCTGTCTGTCGTAGCCCGAATGAAACCCTGGGCGGAGTCGCCTGCTTCCCGGATTGCATCCGGGCTACCCCTGGGTCGGCGGCTACGCCTTAAGACGGCACACCAGCCAGCAGCGGCTGGCGCATGCCGAACACCAGGAAGCGCGCCAAGTCGGCCAGCGGCAGCGGCTTGCTGATCAGGTAGCCCTGCACCTGGTCGCAGCCGAACTGGCGCAGCAGAGCCAGTTGCTCGGCGTTCTCCACGCCCTCGGCCACCACTTCCAGATGGAGGTTGTGCGCCAGGTTGATCATGGCCCGCACCAGCTGGCGGTTCTCCGCGCGCTCGCCCATGCCGCCGACGAAACTCTTGTCGATCTTCAGCAAGGTAATCGGCAGGTTGTTGAGGTGCACGAAGGACGAGAAACCGGTGCCGAAGTCGTCCAGCGAGAAGCGCACGCCGAGCCGGCCGAGAGCCTGCATGGTCTGCTGCACCTGCTCGCTGCGGCGCATCACGGCCGTCTCGGTCAGCTCGAACTCCAGCCACTGGGCATCCACGCCGCGCTCTTCGATCAGGCGGCTGAGGGTCGACAGCAGCTGGCTGTCCTGGAACTGGCGGAACGACAGGTTGACCGCCATGTGCAGCGCCGGCAGGCCGCGCCCGCGCAGCCACTGCATGTCGCGCAAGGCGCGGGAGATCACCCAGTAGCCGAGCGGCACGATCAGCCCGCTCTCCTCGGCCAGCGGCACGAATTCGTCCGGGCCGAGCAGGCCGCGCTCGGTGTGACGCCAGCGCACCAGTGCCTCCAGGCCGACGATGCGCCCGCTCTGCAGGCACAGGCGCGGCTGGTAGTGCAGCTCCAGCTCGTCGCGGCGCAGGGCACGACGCAGCTCGGTCTCCAGGTCGGCCATGCTGCGTGCGCCGCGATGAATGCGCTCGTCGTACAGATGATGGGTGCAGCCCTGGGCCGCCTTGGCCTGCTGCATGGCGATGTGCGCATGCCACATCAGCGGGTCGGCGCCGGCGTCGGCGCGGGCATGGGCCAGGCCCAGGCTGCAGCCGAGCAGCAGGCTCTCGCCGTCGACCCAATAGGGCTCGGACAGCGCCTCAGTGATGCGTTCGGCCAGGCGCTCGGCGCGGGCCGGGTCGCGACGGGTGTCGACCAGCAGGGCGAACTCGTCGCTGCCCAGGCGCGCCAGGGCGTCACCGGCCTCCAGCTGGACCTTGAGCCGCGCCACCACCTGCAGGATCAGGCGGTCGCCGGCCTGATAGCCGAGGGCGTCGTTGACGTGCTTGAAGTTGTCCAGGTCGAGATGGCCTAGGGTCAGGCCGCGCCCCTGGTATTCCGCCAGGCGCGCGGCCAGCAGGGTCTGGAAGCCCTGGCGGTTGGCGATGCCGGTCAGCGGATCCTGCTCCGCCAGACACTGCAGAGTGTTCTGCAGGCGCGAACGCTCGCCGGCGTAGCGCAGGCAGCGGCGCAGCAGATCGACGCTGAGACTGCCGCGCACCAGCCAGTCGTAGACATCGGCCGGCGCCTCGGTGGGCTCCTCGTCGAGCAGCAACACGGTGGGCAGCGAGCAACGGCCGGGGGCCGGGCGGCAGGCGGGAGTGGTCAGCAGCAGGCCGCAGCCACCGTCGTCGAACAGGCTGCTGGCGGCTTCCCAAGAGGGCGCGGTGATCAGCGGGTAGGCCCCGGCGATGACTTCGAGCCGCGCGCGCAGCAAGGCCGCCCACTCCGGCCTTTCGGCGAGCAGGACCAAGCGCATGGGTTCGACGAGCGCGGACAAATGACCTCCCCAAGGCCAAGCGAGACAGACTTACCCCGTCTGCGTGCACCGTTTTTCGGCGTTCTCTTTCTGCCGTCCTGTGCAGATTTCTGCGCATCCTCCCGGAAAGGCATAGCAGCGGCAACCGGGTGCGGGTGGTACAAGCGTACATGATCTTAAAAAATAGTGACTTAGCACACAATCCTTAAGCTTTTTATGCGGAACTCGGCCCGCCCGGCGGCTGTCTGCACTCGTCCCGCCACCGCGTGGCGGCTGCTAGAATGCCGCCTCTTTTTTGCAGACCGAATCGCCCTCCATGTCCCGACTCAATCCTCGGCAGCAGGAAGCCGTGAACTACGTCGGCGGCCCTCTTCTGGTGCTCGCCGGCGCCGGCTCCGGCAAGACCAGCGTGATCACCCGCAAGATCGCCCACCTGGTGCAGCACTGCGGCATCCAGGCCCGCCACATTGTCGCCATGACCTTCACCAACAAGGCCGCGCGCGAGATGAAGGAGCGTGTCGGCACCCTGCTCAAGGGCGCCGAGGCCCGGGGCCTGACCGTGTCGACCTTCCACAACCTGGGCATGAACATCATCCGCAAGGAATACGCGGCGCTGGGCTACAAGCCGGGCTTCTCGATCTTCGACGACGGCGACATCAAGGCCCTGCTGACCGACATCATGCAGAAGGAATACGCCGGCGATGACGGCGCCGACGAGGTCAAGAACTACATCGACAGCTGGAAGAACGACCTGATCCTGCCGGACCAGGCGCTGGCCAATGCCCGCAATCCCAAGGAGCAGACCGCCGCCGTCGTCTACCTGCATTACCAGCGCACGCTCAAGGCGTACAACGCGGTGGACTTCAACGACCTGATCCTGCTGCCGGTGAAGCTGTTCCAGGAGCACAAGGACATCCTGGAGAAATGGCAGAACCGCATCCGCTACCTGCTGGTGGACGAGTACCAGGACACCAACTCCAGCCAGTACCTGCTGGTGAAGCTGCTGGTGGGCATGCGCAACCAGATCACCGTGGTCGGCGACGACGACCAGTCGATCTACGCCTGGCGCGGCGCACGCCCGGAAAACCTGATGCTGCTGAAAGAGGACTACCCCTCGCTGAAGGTGGTGATGCTGGAGCAGAACTACCGCTCCACCAGCCGCATCCTCAAATGCGCCAACACCCTGATCGCCAACAACCCGCACGCCTTCGAGAAGCAGCTGTGGTCGGAAATGGGCATGGGCGACGAGATCCGCGTGATCCGCACCCGCAACGAAGACGCCGAGTGCGAGCGCGTGGCGCTGGAGATCCTCACCGAGCACCTGCGCACCGAGCGCCCGTACAGCGACTTCGCCATCCTCTACCGCGGCAACTACCAGGCCAAGCTGATGGAGCTGAAACTGCAGCACCACCAGATTCCCTATCGCCTGTCCGGCGGCACCAGCTTCTTCGCCCGCCAGGAGGTGAAGGACCTGATGAGCTACTTCCGCCTGCTGGTCAATCCGGATGACGACAACGCCTACCTGCGGGTGATCAACGTGCCGCGCCGGGAGATCGGCTCCACCACCCTGGAGAAGCTCGGCAACTACGCCAGCGAGCGCAAGATCAGCATGTACACCGCCAGCGACGAGCTGGGCCTGGCCGAACACCTGGACAGCCGCTACACCGAGCGCCTGTCGCGCTTCAAACGCTACATGGACAAGATCCGCGAGCAGTGCGCCGGCAACGATCCGATCGGCGCCATCCGCAGCATGGTGATGGACATCGACTACGAGAGCTGGCTGCGCCAGAACGCCTCCAGCGACAAGGTCGCCGAGGCGCGCATGGGCAACGTCTGGTTCCTGGTTGAGGCGCTGAAGAACACCCTGGACAAGGACGAAGACGGCGACATGACCGTCGAAGACGCCATCGGCAAGCTGGTGCTGCGCGACATGCTGGAGCGCCAGCAGGAAGAGGAAGAAGGCGCCGAGGGCGTGCAGATGATGACCATGCACGCCTCCAAGGGCCTGGAGTTCCCCTCGGTGTACATCATCGGCTTCGAGGAGGAGATCCTCCCGCACCGCTCCAGCATCGAGGCCGATACCATCGAGGAAGAGCGGCGCCTGGCCTACGTCGGCATCACCCGCGCCAAGCGCAACCTGACGCTGACCTTCGCCGCCAAGCGCAAGCAGTACGGCGAGATCATCGACTGCACGCCGAGTCGCTTCCTCGACGAACTGCCGCCCGAAGACCTGGTCAGGGAAGGCCAGGAAGACACCCCGGTGGAGGTCAAGGCGGCGCGCGGCAACGACGCCCTGGCCAACATGCGCGCGATGCTCAAGCGCTGACCGCGCGCACAGTCGCCACTGGACGGCTTGGCTAGACTGCGGGCTTCCGTCGTATCGCAAGGAAGCGCGCCGTGTCCCACCGCATGTACCTGTACAACAAGGCCGAGATCGGCAGCAGCACCGACGCCTGCCTGCCGCTGATGGAATGGGGCTACGAACTGCCCCTGCTGCTGCAGCCGCTGTTCGCCCAGGCGCCATACGTCGGGCGCAACTGCTACAACGACCCGGACAGCGAGGAAGGCCTGTACGCCGAGGCGCCCGGCGGCATTGCCGCACTACGTGGCTTCTACGACTTCATCGAACGGCATGCCGGCGTGCTGCTGACCGACGTCGAGGCCTTCCGCGAGGCGCAGCGCAAGATCTTCCAGTTGCTCGACGAACAGGCCGGCCATGCCTGGTTCCATCTGGACGCCTGGGACGTGTTCAACATGAGCGACGACGACAGGCGCGCCCAGGCCGAGGCGCTGCTCGGCGAGATCGAGCAGGCCAACGCCTGCATCCGCGAGGCCATCGCCAACGACAACCCGCTGCTGCTCGATGCCTGCCCGGGCGTTGACGCGCCCTGGGCGGGCAGCTTCCGCACCCTGCTCAATCTGGACAACTACGACTACGGTTGGACGCCGCTGAGCTCGCTGTTGCCGTACCAGGCTGAGGACGAGCCGCAGATCTTCCAAGAGAACGACCTGTTCGGCCTGCGCGGGGCCAACGGCCAGGTGCTGATCGCGCCGCGCTACCAGGAGTTCTTCGATTTCGACTGGGACAGCGGCCTGGCCTGCGTGCAGCAGGACGGGCGCTTCGGCTATGTGGATCGCCAGGGCCGCGAAGTCATCGCCTGCCAGTTCGAGGAGGCCTACGACTTCACTGGCGCCCATGCGCTGATCGCCGAGGGCGGCAAGTTCGGCCTGATCGACCGCCAGGGCCAGGTCACCGTGCCCTGCCAATTCGATGGCGGCGAGCCACTGGACCACGACGGCACCTGCTGGAGCGTGCAACAGGGCGCGCTGTGGGGCGTGATCGACCCGACCGGCAACTGGCTGCTGCCAGCAAAGTACCGGCAGATCCAAGCCCACGGCAGCTGCTATTCCGCCAAGCCGGAGAAGGGCCCGCAGCAACTGTTCACCCGGCGCTTCCACGCCCTCGGCGCCATCGGCCTGGACAACGTGGACATCGCCTACCTGGACGAGGCTCACAACGCCTATGTGATCCGCCGCCGCGACGGCAAGCAATGGCTGTATCGCGCCCTCGACGAACTCGGCCAGCCGCTGCTACCGGGCGAGTACCAGTCGCTCAAGTACCAGCACGACCTGCAGGCCTGGCTGGTGCGCGACCAGCGCCTATATGGCCTCTACCGCCATACCAACCGGCAATGGCTGCTGCCCTGCGCCCATGCCCGCCTGGTGCCGCAGGAAAACACCAGCCGCGAAGACGATGGCCCCGCCTATTGCACGGTGCAGGACCAGCGTGGCTGGGGCCTCTACCGCGGCGGCGAGCGGCCCGGCTGGGTTTTCGAGCCGCGCTTCGAGCGCCTCGAGCACCTCAACCAGCGCTACTTCAACGCCTGCCTGGAGGGTCGCTGGGGCCTCGTCGACACCCGTGGCGAGTGGTTGCGCCAGCCCGTCGACAAGGCCCGCGCCGACTTCCGCTTCGTCCGTGACGGCGCCCTGGCCCTGGTGTTCCATGATGACCGCGCCTGGTCCCTGCAGGCCGATGGCGAGTGCCGGCCGCTGGCCGCCGAGCGGGCCCTGGAGATAGTCGATTGCTACGCCCAGTTCGGCCTCGACGAAGTGCAGCAGGCCTGCCTGCGAGCCAGCGCCGGCGACCTCTGGCAGGCGCTGGACTGCCATCGCCGCGGCCTGGCCGCCTATGAGGCGGAGGACTACGAAAAGGCCCGCGCGCTACTGCTGCGCGCCGTCGAGCTGGGCAACGACGATGCCCTCAACGACCTCGGCTGCCTGCTGGAGAATGCCGACCAGGACCATGCAGGCGCCCTCGCCTACTTCCAGCGCGCCTGCGCCGCCGGCTCGCCGTTGGCCGCGCGCAACCTGGGCGACTGCTATCGCTGGGGGCGCGGCTGTGAACAGGACCTGGTCAAGGCGCGCGACTATTTCCTGCTGGCCACCGAGCGCGGCCATCGCCCAGCGCATCTGGAACTGGCCGCGCTGCTGCTCGACCATCAGCCGGAACTGGGCGACCTCGACCTGACCCTGGAGCACTACCTGGCGGCCTGGCGCCACGGCGACAAGGACGAGAGCGCCAGCTGCCTGGGCTGGCTGTACGAGCAGCGCGAGGACTATGCCCAGGCCCAGCGCTACTACCTGCATGCATCCGCCCGTGGCGATGCCTACGCCGACTGGCGGCTGGGCCGCTTGCACCTGTACGGCCTGGACATGCCGGCCAATCCGCACAAGGCGCTGGAGTACCTGCGTCACGCCAGCGCGCAGGAGTGCGAGAGCGCCTACCTGGATCTGGCCGAATTGCTGCTGGACGAGGAAGCCACCCAGGAAGAAGGCCTGGGCTGGCTGCAGAAGGCGGTAGACGCCGAAGTGGTCGGTGCTCGCGAGCTGGCCGAGCAGTTGCTCAAGCAACGCAACGGCTCCAGCCTGCTGGGACGCCTACTCGGTCGACTGCGACAATAGGCCGCAGAGTGCAGGCGAAAAAAAGCCGCCCGTAGGCGGCTTTTTTCTCGCTGTCGCAGGCCTTACAGGCCGGACATCTTCTGGATCGCGCCTTTCAGCTCGTCGTCCGAGCAGGTGGCGCAGGTGCCTTTCGGCGGCATCGCATTGATGCCGGAGATGGCCTTGGCCAGCAGGCCATCGAGACCACCTTCCTTGTCGGCGCGGGCCTTCCAGGCGGCGGTGTCGCCAGCCTTCGGAGCACCCAGCACGCCGGCGTTGTGGCAGGCGCCACAGTGGGCGGCGATCACGTCGTCGGGCGACTTGGCGCCACCACCAGCGGACACGGCTACGGCGCCGACGCCCTTGCATTCTTCACCCTGGATGCAGACCTCGCCGACCGGCTTGATGCGCTCGGCGATCTCGTCGTTGGTCGCAGCCTGAGCGCTCACAGCCCACAGGGCCAATACGGCAGCTTGGGCCACCAGCATTTTCTTGATCAGGTTCACGGTACACCCTCATTGGCTAGACACGCTCGCGGCCACGGTTCGCGAGCGGGCGCAGTATAACGGTTAGGCCTGTCGGCCGGAACAACCCAACTTGTCGCAGGGGCATTGCCCCGCCCTTTTAGAAGTTAGCCGGGGTTGTCGCACTGATCAGCCGAGCCGGCCTGTCGAACGGATTACGGAAGCGATGCGGCTTGGTGCTGTCGAAGTAGTAGCTGTCGCCCGGCTCGAGGACAAATACCTCGGCGCCAACGGTCAGTTCGAGGCGCCCGTCCACCAGCATGCCGGCCTCTTCGCCGTCGTGGTTGAGCATTTCCTCACCGGTGTCGGTACCCGGCGGGTAGATCTCGTCGAGGAAGGTGATGGTCCGGTTGGGATGCGCCTTGCCGATCAGCTTCATCGTCACGGCACCGCTGGAAAGGTCGGTCAGTTCGTTGGCCCGGTAAACCACCTGGGTGTGGCTGTCCTGCTCCATATCCAGGGAGAAGAACTCCACCAGCGACATGGGAATCCCGCCGAGCACCTTCTTCAACGAGCTGATCGAGGGGCTCACGCTGTTCTTCTCGATCATCGAAATGGTGCTGTTGGTGACGCCCGCACGTTTGGCGAGTTCACGCTGGGAAAGGCCTTTGAGTTTGCGGATAGATTGCAGTCGAACACCGACGTCCAATGCGGGGGTCCTCCTTGGGAGCAAGGCATATGGGTGGCCGTATCATGGCGCCAGTGTTCAGTATTTACAACACTGCTGCCGCAATTGCTCCGCCGCCCGGCCGCTAGCCCCCGGAATAGAGCCTCGGTACCCGCTTGAGATTGCAGAACAGCTGGTACGGAATGCTGCCGCAACCATAGGCAACTGCGCTGGCCGAGACGTTGCGGCCCCACAATTCGACCCGGCTGCCGAGGCCGGCGCCGGGCAGTTCAGTGAGGTCGACGGTGAGCATGTCCATCGATACCCGGCCGATCAGGCGGGTGGCCTGGCCGTCGACCATGACCGGCGTGCCGGTGGCCGCATGGCGCGGGTAGCCGTCGGCATAGCCCATGGCGACCACGCCGACGCGGGTCGGCCGTTCACTGACGAAGCGCGCACCGTAGCCCACCGGCTCGCCGGCCGGCAGCTCGCGCACGGCGATGATCTTCGATTCCAGAGTCATCACCGGCTTGAGTCGCGCGGCCTGTTCCTGGTCCTGCTCGAAGGGGGTGGCGCCGTAGAGCATGATGCCGGGGCGCACCCAGTCGCTGACGATGCCCGGCCAGCCGAGGATGGCCGGGGAGTTGCGCAGGCTGACTTCGCCCTGCAGGCCGGCGCGGACCTGCTCGAACAGGGCAACCTGCTCTTCGCTGCGCGGGCAGTCCAGCTCGTCGGCGCGGGCGAAATGGCTCATCAGCACGATCTTGTCGACCTTGCCGCTGGCCAGCAGGCGCGCGTGGGCGTCGCGGTACTCAGCCGGGTGCAAACCGACCCGGTGCATGCCCGAGTCGACCTTCAGCCATACCTGCAGTGGTCGCGCCAGGCGCGCCCGCTCGATGGCCTCGACCTGCCAGGCAGAGTGCACCACGCACCACAGCTGATGCTGGTCGATCAGGCTCAGTTCGCTCTCCTCGAAGAAGCCCTCGAGCAGCAGGATCGGCTTGCGGATGCCGGCGTAGCGCAGCTCCAGCGCCTCCTCGATGCAGGCCACGGCGAAACCATCGGCCTCCACTTCCAGCGCCTGGGCACAGCGCGTGGCGCCATGGCCGTAGGCGTCAGCCTTGACCACCGCCAGGGCTTTCGCCCCGCTGATCTCGCGGGCGAGGCGGTAGTTGTGGCGCAGGGCTTCGAGGTCGATCAGGGCACGGGCGGGGCGCATTTCGGCTACTTCGTTCGGTTAAAAAAAGCCCGGCGGGGGTGCCGGGCGAAAGGGATGTTCAGTTCTGGGCGGCGACGACCATCATCTCCACCAGCACGCGCGGGTCGTACAGCTTGCCCTCGACGCAGGCGCGGGCCGGGGCGGCGCCCTCGGCGACCCAGGCGTCCCACACCTGGTTGAGGCCGGCGTAGTCGGCGGCCATGTCCTTGAGGTAGATGGTCACCGAGAGAATCTTCGACTTGTCGCTGCCGGCCTCGGCCAGGGCACTGTCGATGTTGGCCAGGGTCTGCCGGGTCTGCTCAGCGATGTCGCCGCTGTAATCGTCGGCCAGTTGGCCCGCCAGGTAGACGGTGCCGTTATGGATGACGATGTCGCTGTAGCGTTTCTCAATGCGCAGGCGCTGGATGGACATGCTTGTGGGTCTCCTTGGTGTTGCCGTAGCGGGAAATATCCAGGCCTTCTGCGCTGATCTGCGGGCGCTTCTTCGCCATCAGGTCGGCGAGCAGGCGACCGGAGCCGCAGGCCATGGTCCAGCCAAGGGTACCGTGTCCGGTGTTGAGGAACAGGTTGCGATAGGCGGTCCCGCCCACGATCGGCGTGCCGTCCGGAGTAGCCGGGCGCAGGCCGGTCCAGAAGGTCGCCTGGCTGACGTCGCCGCCCTGCGGATACAGATCATTGGTGATCATCTCCAGGGTCGCGCGGCGCGCGGGATTGAGGCTCAGGTCGAAACCGGCGATCTCGGCCATGCCGCCCACGCGGATGCGGTTGTCGAAACGGGTGATGGCGACCTTGTAGGTCTCATCGAGAATGGTCGAGGACGGTGCCATGTCCGGGTTGCTGATCGGCACGGTCAGCGAGTAGCCCTTGAGCGGGTACACCGGCGCCTTGATGCCCAGCGGCTTGAGCAGCTGCGGGCTGTAACTGCCGAGGGCGAGTACATAGCGGTCGGCGGTCTCCAGCTTGCCGTCGATCCACACACCGTTGATGCGGTCGCCGGCATGGTCGAGGCGCTCGATGTTGCAGCCGAAGCGGAATTCCACGCCCAGGGCCTTGGCCATGTCCGCCAGCTTGGTGGTGAACATCTGGCAGTCGCCGGTCTGGTCGTTGGGCAGACGCAGGGCGCCGGCCAGCTTGTCGGTGACGCCGGCCAGGGCCGGCTCGACGCGGGCGATGCCGGCGCGGTCGAGCAGTTCATAGGGCACGCCGGACTGCTGCAGCACGGCGATGTCCTTGGCGGCGTTGTCCAACTGGGCCTGGGTGCGGAACAGCTGAGTGGTACCGAGCTGGCGGCCTTCGTAGCCGATGCCGGTTTCGGCGCGCAGCTCGTCGAGGCAGTCGCGGCTGTACTCGGACAGCCGCACCATGCGCTCCTTGTTCACCGCATAGCGTGCTGCGGTGCAGTTGCGCAGCATCTGCGACATCCACAGGTATTGATCGATATCGGCGGTGGCCTTGATCGCCAGCGGCGCGTGCTTCTGCAGCAGCCACTTGATGGCCTTCAGCGGCACGCCCGGGGCGGCCCAGGGCGAGGCGTAGCCGGGGGAGACCTGGCCGGCGTTGGCGAAGCTGGTTTCCAGGGCCGGGCCGTTCTGGCGGTCGACCACTACTACTTCGAAGCCGGCGCGGGCCAGATAGTAGGCGCTGGCGGTACCGATCACACCGCTGCCAAGAACCAGAACGCGCATTGTGGCCTCCATCAGGCGTTTGTTTTGCTGAGCGTTATGGCCGGCAGTATAGGAAGGCTTGAGTAGCGATAATCACTGTTTATCAAGCAGCATTTGGCGTTAGCTCGCGACGCAGAGCACTTTTACAGGAATGCACTCAGGCGACATGGCTGGACTTGCGTCACACTGCCAGTGAATTATCGCGTTCTGTTATTCCACACACGCCGACCGGAGTCCGCCCATGCGCACCCAGCACCAGAGCCGCCGCGAACTGGACAAGATCGACCGCAACATCCTGCGCATCCTCCAGGAGGATGGCCGCATCAGCTTCACCGAGCTGGGCGAACGGGTCGGCCTATCCACCACGCCCTGCACCGAGCGCGTGCGGCGCCTGGAGCGCGAGGGGATCATCATGGGCTACCACGCCCGCCTCAACCCACAGCAGCTCAAGGCCAGCCTGCTGGTGTTCGTCGAGATCAGCCTGGACTACAAGTCCGGCGACACCTTCGAGGACTTCCGCCGCGCCGTGCTCAAACTGCCCCATGTGCTGGAGTGCCATCTGGTCAGTGGCGACTTCGACTACCTGGTGAAGGCGCGCATCAACGAGATGGCCAGCTACCGCAAGCTGCTTGGCGACATCCTGCTCAAGCTGCCGCACGTGCGTGAGTCGAAGTCGTACATCGTCATGGAAGAGGTGAAGGAATCGCTGACCCTGCCGGTGCCTGACTGACGAGGCGGAAAAACAGTTTTTACCGCGCCCCTCTTGGCGAGGCGCGCGGGCCGCGCTTATCCTGCGTCAAATTTTAACAACACATCACTCAGGATTTCGCACATGAACGCCCGCGTTCACCAGCCGCACCAGCCAGCCGTGCACAGCGACCAGCACGCCTCCTCCTACTACGCCGCCACTGCCAATCTGCAGCTGGCCTATCCGCCGCTGGCGGGTGAGGAGCTGGCCGATGTGTGCATTGTCGGTGGCGGGTTCTCCGGCCTGAACACCGCCATCGAGCTGGCCCAGAAGGGCTTCTCGGTGGTGCTGCTGGAGGCGCATCAGGTCGGTTGGGGCGCTAGCGGGCGCAACGGCGGCCAACTGATCCGCGGCGTCGGCCACGGCGTCGAGCAGTTCGAGTCGGTGATCGGCCAGGACGGCGTGCGCAACCTGAAGCTGATGGGCCTGGAGGCGGTGGAGATCGTCCGCCGCCGGGTCGAGCAGTACAACATCAACTGCGACCTGACCTGGGGCTACTGCGACCTGGCCAACAGGCCGGCGCACCTGGAAGGCTTCGCCGAGGACAAGGCCGAACTGGAAAGCCTCGGCTACCGCCACGAGCTGCGCCTGCTGCAGCCCGAGCAGATGCACCAGGTGGTCGGTTCCGACCGCTATGCCGGCGGCATGATCGACATGGGTTCGGGCCATCTGCACCCGCTCAACCTGGCCCTGGGCGAAGCGGCAGCCGCCGCCTCGCTCGGTGTGAAGATGCATGAGCACTCGGCCGTCACCCACATCGACTACGGTCCGGAAGTGCAGGTGCATACCGCCAACGGCAAGGTGCGCGCCAAGACCCTGGTGCTGGCCTGCAACGCCTACCTCAATGGCCTCAACGACAAGATCGGCGGCAAGGTGCTACCGGCCGGCAGCTACGTGATCGCCACCGAGCCGCTGTCCCCGGCCCAGGCGCGCAACCTGATCCCGCAGAACATGGCCCTGTGCGACCAGCGCGTGACGGTGGACTACTTCCGCCTGTCCGCCGACAACCGCCTGCTGTTCGGCGGCGCCTGCCACTACTCGGGCCGCGACCCGGCGGATATCGCCGCCTACATGCGGCCGAAGATGTTGCAGGTGTTCCCGCACCTGAAGGACGTGAGGATCGACTACCAGTGGGGCGGCATGATCGGCATCGGCGCCAACCGCCTGCCGCAGATCGGCCGGCTCAAGGACCAGCCCAACGTGTTCTACGCCCAGGCCTATGCCGGCCACGGCGTGAACGCCACCCACCTGGCCGGCAAGCTGCTGGCCGAGGCCATCAGCGGCCAGCAGGGCGGCGGTTTCGAGCTGTTCGACAAGGTGCCGCACATGACCTTCCCCGGCGGCAAGCATCTGCGCTCGCCGCTGCTGGCACTGGGCATGGCCTGGTATCGCCTCAAGGAGGCGGTGGGGCTGGTCTGAAACCGACCGGGACCTCCCCTCTCCCGTTTACGGAGAGGGGACACATCGAGCACTGCTGACGCTACAGTGGGTAGCCCGGAGCAATCCGGGAGCAGAGCTGCCTGCCTCCCGGATCGCATCCGGACTACAGGTGATGCCGCGCCTAGCGCAGCAGCCGCCAGAACGGCCGGGTCGCCTCGGCCCGCGCCTGTTCGGCGGTGAGGCCGATATCCTTCAGTTGCTCGGCGTCCAGCTCCAGCAACGCCTGGCGGGTGCTCAGACGGCGCTGCAGCAGCTGCCAGCGCCGCCCAAGCTCACGCAGCGGCAGGCGTTCGCCACATTCGCGCCGCTCCTGCAGCGCCACATACAGATCTCCGAACTCGCGCATGGTCAGCCCTCCGTTCCAGGCCTTCTCCCTTGGGTGACCATGATGACGGCGACCATACAGCCAATACAGATTCACAAATAATCTATTAACTCCATACAGATCGCTCGACTGCGCAGCTGAATGGTCTATTCTGCCGTCATCTGTATTGCTCGCCCCGAATCAAGGCAAGGCATCTGTCATGACGCTCTATCTCAACCTGGCCGAGCTGCTCGGCACCCGCATCGAACAGGGCCTGTACCGCCCCGGCGACCGCCTGCCCTCGGTACGCGCCCTCAGCCAGGAGCACGGCGTCAGCCTGAGCACCGTGCAGCAGGCCTACCGCCAGCTGGAGGACGACGGCCTTGTGGAGCCAAGACCGAAGTCCGGCTACTTCGTGCCACCAAGCAGACAGAAGCCGGCGTTGCCGATGGTCAGCCGTACAGCGCAGCGCCCGGTAGAGGTGTCGCAGTGGGACCAGGTACTGGAGCTGGTCAGCACCCCGCCCTACGGCGACGTGATCCAGCTCGGCCGCGGCATTCCCGATATCGGCGCGCCGACCCTCAAGCCGCTGCTGCGCAGCCTGTCGCGCCTGAGCCGGCGCCAGGGCCTGAAGGAGCTGAGCTATGGCTGCGTGGAGGGCGACATCGGCCTGCGCGAACAGGTCGCGCGCCTGGTGCTGGATTCCGGCTGCCAGATTCCGGCCGAGGACATCGTCATCACCACCGGCTGCCACGAGGCGCTGTCCACGGCGATCCGCGCCATCTGCCAGCCCGGCGACATAGTCGCGGTGGACTCGCCGAGCTTCCACGGCGTGATGCAGGCGCTCAAGGGCTTCGGCCTCAAGGCCCTGGAGCTGCCCACCGACCCGCTCACGGGGATCAGCCTGGAAGCCCTGGAAATGGCCCTGGAGCAGTGGCCGATCAAGGCCATCCAGCTCACTCCGACTTGCAACAACCCGCTCGGCTACATCATGCCGGAGGCCAACAAGCGCGCCCTGCTGGAGCTGGCCCAGCGCTACGACGTGGCGATCATCGAGGACGACATCTACGGCGAGCTGGCCTACAAGTACCCGCGCCCACGCAGCATCAAGTCGTTCGATGAGGACGGTCGCGTGCTGCTCTGCAGCTCCTTCTCCAAGACCCTGGCGCCGGGCCTGCGCATCGGCTGGATCGCCCCCGGCCGTTACCTGCAGCGGGTGCTGCACATGAAGTACATGAGCACCGGCATGAGCGCACAGCTGCCACAGCTGGCGCTGGCCGAGTTCATAGCGGCCGGCCAGTACGAGCCGCACCTGCGGCGCATGCGCGCCCAGTACGCGCGCGGCCGCGAGCTGATGACGGCGTGGGTCAGCCAGTACTTCCCGCCCGGCACCCGGGTCAGCCAACCCCAGGGCGGCTTCATGCTGTGGGTGGAGATGCCCCAGGGCTTCGACAGCCAGCGCCTCAACCGCCTCCTGGCGCCACACAAGGTGCAAGTGGCGCCGGGCAGCATCTTTTCTGCCGCCGGCAAGTACCGCAACTGCCTGCGCATGAACTTCGCCAACGTGCAGGCCGCCGGCATGGAGCAGGCCGTGCGCCGGGTTGGCGAAACGGTGGCGCAACTGCTGGGCGAACATTCCGCCTGAATTTTTGCGCCACGCCGGGCGTCCCAAGTAAACGGAGCGACGCCCACGCGGAGGCCGCATCTTGCGCCATGCCCTGTTGCTCGGCCTGCTGCTCGCGCTGGGCGCCTGCGGCAGTGCCGTTCCCATCCAGCCCAGCCAGACGCTGTCGCCGGCCGAATCGGCCTTTGGTCGCCAGCTGCAGCAGCTCGCCGAAAGGCACGAAGGCCAGTCCGGCTTCCGCCTGCTGCCGGCCAGCGACGAGGCCTTCGCCGCCCGCGCCGAGCTGATTCGCGCGGCCCGGGGCAGCCTCGACCTGCAGTACTACATCGTCCACGACGGCCTCAGCACGCGCACCCTGTTCGATGAACTGCTGAGCGCCGCCGACCGTGGCGTGCGCGTGCGCCTGCTGCTGGACGACACCAGCAGCGACGGCCGCGACTACGAGATCGCCCTGCTGGCCGCCCATCCCAACATCCAGGTGCGGGTGTTCAATCCGCTGCACCTGGGACGCTCCACCGGCGCCACCCGCCTGCTCGGCCGCGCGCTCAACCTCGGCCAGCAGCACCGGCGCATGCACAACAAGCTATGGTTGGCCGATGGCAGCGCGGCCATCGTCGGCGGGCGCAACCTGGGCGACGAGTACTTCGACGCCGAGCCCAGCCGCAACTTCACCGACATCGACCTGCTGGCCGTGGGCCCGGTGGCCGAGCAGCTGGGGCAGAGCTTCGATCAGTACTGGAACAGCGCGCTGAGCAAGCCGATCCAGCAGTTCCTGCGCTGGGCACCGGATCAGCGCGACCTGGCCCGGGCCCGCCAGCGCCTGCGCGGCTACCTGGCCACGGCAAGAGTCGAGCAGAAGGAATTGTCTGATCGCCTGCAGGCCTACCGCGAGGAGCCGCGGCTGCAGCGCTGGCTCGGCGAGCTGATCTGGGCGCCGGGCTGGGCCCTGTGGGACGCCCCGGCCAAGGTGCTGGCCGACGGCGAGCCGGACCCGCAGCTGCTGCTGGCCAACCAGCTGGCCCCCAAGCTGGCGGCCATCGAACACGAGTTGATCCTGGTTTCCGCCTACTTCGTGCCGGCCGAAGACGGCATGCGCTACCTCACCGGCCACGCCGACGCCGGGGTCAGCATCCGCCTGCTGACCAACTCGCTGGAGGCCACCGACGTGCCGGCCGTACATGGTGGCTACGCGCCCTATCGGCGCGAACTGCTGGAGCACGGTGTGCGCCTGTTCGAGCTGCGCCGCCAGCCCGACGGCAGCGGTTCCGGCGGCAGCGGGCCGTACAGCTTCAGCGGCGCGTCCGACTCCAGCCTGCACAGCAAGGCGATCGTCCTCGACGGCCGCTACAGCTTCGTCGGCTCGCTGAATTTCGACCCGCGCTCGCTGCTGTGGAACACCGAGGTCGGCGTGCTGGTGGACAGCCCACAACTCAGCGAGCATGTGCGCCGCCTGGCCCTGGAAGGCATGCAGCCTTCGCTCAGCTACGAGGTGCGCCTGCGTGATGGCCAGACGGTGTGGCTGACCGAAGACGACGGTCAGCCGCGGGAACTGGTGGAGGAGCCCGGTGGAGCCTGGCGCCATTTCAACGCCTGGTTCGCCGACCTGATCGGCCTCGAGCGCATGCTCTGAGCGACCTAGCCGCGCTCTTCGACCGATGGCGCGAGGAACGCCGTGCGCCGCCAGGCCAGTGCCACGAACACCAGCGCCCCCACGGCCATCAGCATCGGCAGCGCGTGGCCACTCAGCCACTGACTGGCCGCGCCGGTGGACAACGGCCCGAGCAGGCAGCCCACACCCCACAACAGGGCGATGTGCGAATTGGCGCGCACCAGCGCGTCGTCGCGGTAGAACTGCCCGACCAGGATCAGCGACAGGGTGTAGAGCCCGCCGGCGGCGGCACCGAACAGCACCAGCAGCGGCCAGATCAGCGGCGTGTGCAGCAGGAACGGAATGGCCAGGCTGGACAGCAACAGGCCCACGCCACAGGCGCGGAACAGCAGGCCGCGGGAAACCCGGTCGGCGAGCAGGCCGATCGGCAGCTGCAGCAGCGCATCGCCGACCACCACCACGCTGGCCATCAAAAGCGCGGTCTCCTGGGCGAAGCCCTCGCGCAGCAGGTAGATCGGCAGCAGGGTCAGCACCATCGCCTCGAAGGCGGCGAACAGCACCACAGCCCAGGCGATCGCCGGCAGACGCCGACAGAACGCCAGCAGGCCGCGGCCCGAGACGCTGTGCGCATCGACCTTGGGCGCCCCACCATGACCGAACAGCACCAGACTGCCGCCGACCAGCAGGCAGGCCGAGAGCCAGAAGCCCAGGTCACTGGTGCTGCCGATCACGCTCAGCGCCAGCGGCCCGGCCAGCTGACTGAGGGCGAAGCCGGTGCCGTACAAGGCCACCAGACGGCCGCGCAGGCGATCCTCGACCAGCTGATTGATCCAGCTCTCGCCCAGCACGAAGACCACCGTCAGGGAAATCCCGATCAGCAGGCGCAGCAGCAGCCACAGCGGGTAGTACGGCAGCGCGGCCAGCAGCCCCACCGAAACGGCGCTGGCCAGCAGGCACAAGCGCAGGGTCAGCGGTGTGCCGAACCAGCCGGCCAGGCGCCCGGTCAGGCGCGCGCCGAGCAGCACGCCGATGGCCGGCATGCCCGCCATCACACCGATGGCAAACGGCCCGTAGCCCCAGCCCTCCAGGCGCAGCGAGACCAGCGGCAGGGTCACGCCCAGGGCCAGGCCGACAATGATCACCGCCGACGTAACAGCGAAATAGGTTCCCCAACGCATAGCCATGTCCTTCTTTCTTCTGGCCGTGCTGAAAAGCACAACGGCCGAGTTTCCTAGGAAACCCGGCCGCAGGTGTGGCTCGCGAGAGCCGGCCCCGAGGGGCGGACCTTCAGGCGCGGAAGGCGCCCATCAATCGAATTACAGCTTGATCCAGGTCGACTTGATCTCGGTGTACTTGTCGAAGGCATGCAGCGACTTGTCGCGGCCGTTGCCGGACTGCTTGAAGCCACCGAACGGCGCGGTCATGTCGCCCATGTCGTACTGGTTGATCCACACGCTGCCGGCACGCAGGGCCTTGCCGACCAGGTGCGCCTTGGACAGGTTGCTGGTCCACACGCCGGCCGCCAGACCGTAGATGCTGTCGTTGGCGATGGCCACGGCTTCCTCGGTGCTGTCGAAGCCGATCACCGCCAGTACCGGGCCGAAGATCTCTTCCTTGGCGATGCGCATGGCGTTGGTCACCCCGTCGAACACGGTCGGCTCGACGTAGGTGCCGCCGGTCTCTTCCAGCACGCGCTGACCGCCAGCCACCAGCTTGGCGCCGTCGTCGTGGCCGGCCTGGATGTAGCTCAGCACGTTGTTCATCTGAGTGGTGTCGACCAGGGCGCCGACGTTGGTCGCCGGGTCCAGCGGGTTGCCCGGTTTCCAGGCCTTGATCGCCTCGACCACCATGGGCACGAATTTGTCCTTGATCGAGTTCTCCACCAGCAGGCGCGAGCCGGCGGTGCAGACTTCCCCCTGGTTGAAGGCGATGGCGCCGGCAGCACCCTCGGCGGCGGCCTGCAGGTCAGGCGCGTCGGCGAAGACGATGTTCGGGCTCTTGCCGCCGGCCTCCAGCCAGACGCGCTTCATGTTTGATTCGCCGGCGTAGATCATCAGCTGCTTAGCGATCTTGCTCGAGCCGGTGAACACCAGGGTGTCGACGTCCATATGCAGGGCGAGCGCTTTACCTACGGTGTGGCCGAAGCCCGGCAGGACGTTGAACACGCCCGCCGGGATGCCGGCCTCGATGGCCAGCTGGGCGATGCGAATACCGGTCAGCGGCGACTTCTCGGACGGCTTGAGCACCACCGAGTTACCGGTGGACAGCGCCGGGCCGAGCTTCCAGCAGGTCATCAGCAGGGGGAAGTTCCACGGCACGATGGCGGCGACCACGCCGACCGGCTCGCGGGTGACCAGGCCCAGCTCGTCATGGGCGGTGGCGGCAACTTCGTCGTAGATCTTGTCGATCGCTTCGCCGCTCCAGCGGATGGCACGAGAGGCGGCCGGCACGTCGACGCTCAGCGAATCGCTGATCGGCTTGCCCATGTCGAGGGTTTCCAGCAGGGCCAGCTCCTCGGCGTGAGCGTCGATCAGGTCAGCGAAGCGGATCATGATCTCCTTGCGCTTGACCGGCGCCAGGCGCGACCACACGCCGGACTCGAAGGTGGCGCGGGCATCCTTGACCGCCAGCTCGGCATCGGCGGCGTCACAGCTGGCCACCAGGCCGAGCAGGCGACCGTCGACCGGGCTGATGCACTCGAAGGTATCGGCGGCAGCGGCCTCGGTGTATTCGCCGTGGATGAAGGCGCGACCTTCGATCTTCAGGTTCTTGGCGCGCTGTTCCCAGTCGGCACGGGTCAGGGTGGTCATGCGAGGATCCTCGGGTGGGAGCGTGTCGCAAATCGACAACACGCACTGTCAATTATTCTGCCAGGCCGATTGCCGGCCTTTATGCAGGCAACACTAAACCAGAGCGCCCAGCCTTTTCAATATTTTTGACACGCAGGACGTAAACGCCTTTAAATGTTCGCTTTATCAAACATAGACTTCCGAACATTCGCGCCTCACAGCAATAGGAACCGCCATGAACATCGAGCAGATCGTCGACTTCGCCACGGCCACCAGCGCGCCACAGCACTACCGCCCCGCCGCCGAGAAGATCCTCAAGGGCGATCCCGAGCAGAGCGTGCGCAACCACTACGATAGCCCCTGCGGCCAGTTCAACGTGGGCATCTGGGAAGGCGCCGTCGGCCAGTGGACATTCAACTACACCGAGCACGAGTACTGCGAGATTCTCCAGGGCGTGTCGGTGATCCGTGACCAGGACGGCAACGCCAAGACCGTGCGCGCCGGCGACCGCTTCGTCATCCCGGCCGGCCTGAAAGGCACCTGGGAAGTACTCGAGCACTGCCGCAAGGTCTACGTGATCTTCGAGGCCAAGGCTTGAGCCCAGCTGTTTCGGCGGAGCTCGATCCGCCCACCGTTTGATCCTGCGACACCCTGTTAGCCCGCATCCCCTGCGGGCTTTTTTTCGCCCGTACTTTTTCGCAGGCAAGAAAAAACCCGCCGAGGCGGGTTTCTTCGTACAAGGGCCGGATCAATTACTTGATCTTGGCTTCCTTGTAGGTCACGTGCTTACGGACGACCGGATCGTATTTCTTGATCTCGATCTTGTCCGGGGTGGTGCGCTTGTTCTTGTCGGTGGTGTAGAAGTGGCCGGTACCGGCGCTGGACACCAAACGGATCAGTTCACGCATGATTAGCTCCTTAAACCTTTTCGCCGCGAGCGCGCAGCTCGGACAGAACTACGTCGATGCCGCGCTTGTCGATGATGCGCATGCCCTTGGCGGAAACGCGCAGACGCACGAAGCGCTTCTCGGACTCGACCCAGAAGCGATGGTGCTGCAGGTTCGGCAGGAAACGACGACGGGTTTTGTTGTTAGCGTGGGAAACGTTGTTCCCGGTTACCGGACCCTTACCGGTAACTTGACAGACTCTCGACATGCCTCAGCCCTCTAAACCACATGCCCAACCCGGCATGGGTTGGCCGCTTGAACTCAATAGTCATTTGGCGCTCAGCGCCGCGTTTCTCGGGGGTCTTACCGGCGTTTAGCGTTTCCGCTGGACCGGGCCCCTAGAAAAGAGCGCTGCTTTATACCAGAACACCCAGTCGCTCGCAAGAATTGCCGTGCCTCGCCGAACAGCGCCGCCGCCAGGAACGGCGGCCTCTCGCGGCTACGACGACCCAACCGCTCGTCGCCCGATTCGATTGTCTGCCCGCAGCCTTTGGTCTAGGGTTGGCCTCTTGCCATTCGGAGGACTCGATATGCGCCTTGCCGCCCTGCCCCTGCTGCTCGCTCCGGTGCTGAGCCAGGCCGCCACCCTCAGCGTGTGCACCGAGGCCAGCCCGGATGGTTTCGACGTGGTGCAGTACAACTCCCTAACCACCACCAACGCCTCGGCCGACGTGCTGATGAACCGCCTGGTGGACTACGACGCCGCGGCCGGCAAGCTGGTAGCGAGTCTGGCCGAGCGCTGGGAAGTGTCCGCCGATGGCCTGAACTGGACCTTCCAGTTGCGCCCCGGGGTGAAATTCCAGCGCACCGAATGGTTCGCCCCCAGCCGCGAGTTGGGCGCCGACGACGTGCTGTTCAGCTTCCAGCGCATGCTCGACCCCGCCCATCCCTGGCACAAGGTCGCCGCCAGCGGTTACCCGCATGCCCAGTCAATGCAATGGCCGGCGCTGATCGAGCGCATCGAGGCACCAACACCACTGAGCGTGCGCTTCGTTCTCAAGCGTCCGGACGCCACCTTCCTCGCCACCCTGAGCATGGGCTTCGCCTCCATCTACTCCGCCGAGTACGCCGCCAAGCTGCTGGCCGCCGGCACGCCGGAAAAGCTCAACAGCCAGCCGGTCGGCACCGGCCCCTTCGCGCTCAAGCGCTTCCAGAAGGATGCGGTGATCCGCTACACCGCCAACCCGGACTATTTCGCCGGTAAACCGGCCGTCGATGGCCTGGTGTTCGCCATCACTCCCGACGCCAATGTGCGCCTGCAGAAGCTCAAGCGCGGCGAATGCCAGATCGCCCTGTCGCCCAAGCCACTGGACGTGCAGAGCGCGCGCCAGGAGCCAAAGCTGAAAGTGAGCGAGACACCGGCGTTCATGGCCGCCTTCGTCGCCCTCAACAGCCAGCACCCGCCACTGGACAAGCCGCAGGTGCGCCAGGCCATCAATCTGGCCTTCGACAAGGCCAGCTACCTCAAGGCCGTGTTCGAAGGCAGCGCCACCCCGGCCAGCGGGCCCTACCCGCCCAACACCTGGAGTTACGCCAAGGAGCTGCCGAGCTATGCCCACGATCCAGCCAAGGCCAAGGCGCTGCTGGCCGAGGCCGGCTTGGCAGACGGTTTCAAGACCACGATCTGGACCCGCCCCACAGGCAGCCTGCTCAACCCCAACCCGACCCTCGGCGCCCAGCTGCTGCAGGCCGATCTGGCCAAGGTCGGCATCCGGGCGCAAATCCGCGTGATCGAATGGGGCGAGCTGATCCGCCGAGCCAAAGCCGGCGAGCACGACCTGCTGTTCATGGGTTGGGCCGGTGACAATGGCGACCCGGACAACTTCCTGACTCCGCAATTCGCCTGCGCCTCGGTGCAATCCGGGCTGAACTTCGCCCGCTACTGCGATCCGCAGCTGGACAAGCTGATCGCCGACGGCAAGGCCGCCAGCGCCCAGGAACAACGCAGCGCGCTGTACCAGCAGGCGCAAACGCTGATCCAGCAACAGGCGCTGTGGTTGCCGCTGGCTCACCCCACCGCCTTCGCCCTGCACAGCGACAAGGTCAGCGGCTATCAGGTCAGCCCGTTCGGCCGCCAGGACTTTTCCAGGGTGCGGCTGAACTAGACCCAGCCGAACTCGGCCATGGACAACGGCTCGCCGTCGCCGACGATGAAGTGGTCGAGCACCCGCACCTCGATCAGGCCGAGCGCCTCCTTGAGCCGCTCGGTGAGCAGGCGGTCGGCCTGACTGGGCTCAGCTACACCTGATGGATGGTTGTGCACCAGGATAGCCGCGGCGGCGTTGTGCGCCAGAGCGCGCTTGACCACCTGGCGTGGGTAGACGCTGGCGCCGTCGATGGAACCGAAGAACAGCGCCTCGAAGCAGATCACCCGGTGCTTGGCATCGAGGAACAGGCAGCCGAACACCTCGTGCGGCTCGTGGCGCAGACGCGCCTTGAGGTAGTCACGCACCGCCTGCGGACTCTCCAGCGCCGAATCGCGGCGTAGCCGCTCGGCCAGATGGCGCCGCCCCATCTCCAGCACTGCCTGCAGCTGGGCGAACTTGGCAGGCCCCAGGCCGAGGCGCTGGCTGAAGGAATCGAGATCGGCCTCCAGCAAGGCACGTAGGCTGCCGAAATCGGCCAGTAGGTGGCGGGCCAGGTCCACAGCGCTCTGCCCGGCCACGCCAGTGCGCAGAAATATCGCCAGCAATTCGGCGTCGCTCAGCGCCGCAGCGCCGAGCTCCAGAAGCTTCTCCCGCGGGCGTTCCGCCGCAGGCCAATCGCGTATGCTCATGACATCTCCCTGTCAGCCGGCCCGCTGTTCCAGCGCAGGCCCTGTGCTATCTTAGCCCGGCTTTTTTGGCGCGGCGGCCGGCCTGGGGAGGTGTCGTCGTCGCGTTGCTATCCACACCACATTATTAAAGGCAGGCCTATGCAGCGGCTGTATCGGAAACGCATCGTCCTGGGCGTCGGCGGCGGCATTGCTGCCTACAAGAGCGCCGAACTGGTCCGCCGCCTGCGTGACCAGGGCGCCGAGGTGCGGGTGGTCATGACCCGCGGCGGTCGCGAGTTCATCACTCCGCTGACCCTGCAGGCACTGTCCGGCCACCCTGTACATCTGGATCTGCTCGACCCGGCCGCCGAGGCTGCCATGGGTCATATCGAACTGGCCAAGTGGGCCGACCTGGTGCTGATCGCCCCCGCCACCGCCGACATCATGGCGCGCCTGACCCAGGGCGTGGCCGACGATCTGCTGAGCACCCTGGTGCTGGCGACCGATGCCCAGGTCGCCCTGGCCCCGGCGATGAACCAGGCCATGTGGCGCGACGATGCCACCCAAGCCAATGCCCAGGCGCTGCAGAAGCGCGGCTACCAGCTGTTCGGCCCAGCCGCCGGCAGCCAGGCCTGCGGTGATGTCGGCCTCGGCCGCATGCTCGAAGCCGACGAGCTGGCCCAGCGCGCCGCCGACTGTTTCCAGTGGCAGGCGCTGACCGGCAAGCACGTGCTGATCACCGCCGGCCCGACCCAGGAAAACATCGACCCGGTGCGCTACATCACCAACCACAGCTCGGGCAAGATGGGCTTTGCCCTGGCCGAAGCCGCAGTGGAGGCCGGTGCCAAGGTGACGCTGGTGACTGGTCCGGTGCACCTGCCGACGCCGGACCGGGTCAACCGCATCGACGTGGTCAGCGCCCGCGACATGCTCGCCGCCTGCGAGGCCGCCATGCCCTGCGACCTGCTGATCGCCTCCGCCGCCGTGGCCGACTACCGCCCGGAAGTGGTGGCCCCACACAAGATGAAGAAGGACCCCACCACCGGTGAGGGCCTGCTCCTGCAGCTAGTGCGCAACCCGGACATCCTCGCCACCATCGCCGGCCGTGAAGATCGTCCGTTCAGCGTGGGCTTCGCCGCAGAAACCGAGAACCTGCTCGGCTATGCTGCGCGCAAGCTGAAGGACAAGAACCTCGATCTGATCGTCGCCAATGACGTGGCCAACCCCACCATCGGCTTCAATAGCGAAGAGAACGCCATCACCGTGATCGACCGCGAGCTGCAGGCGAGCGCCTTCGCCCAGACCAGCAAGAGCAAGATCGCCCGCCAACTGGTGGCCTTTATCGCCGAGCGCCTGAACCGCGCCTGAACATTCGTTTACGGAAATCGATATGCACGCTCTGCAAGCCAAGATTCTCGACCCGCGCCTGGGCAGTGACTTTCCCCTGCCGCAGTACGCCACGCCCGGCTCCGCCGGCCTCGACCTGCGAGCCATGCTCAAGGAGGACACCGTTCTCGAGCCGGGTCAGACCCTGCTGATTCCGACCGGTCTGTCCATCTACATCGCCGACCCGAACCTGGCTGCCCTGGTCCTGCCGCGCTCCGGCCTGGGCCACAAGCACGGCGTCGTGCTAGGCAACCTGGTCGGCCTGATCGACTCCGACTACCAAGGCGAGCTGATGGTGTCCTGCTGGAACCGCGGCCAGACGCCGTTCACCATCGCCATCGGCGAACGCATCGCCCAGCTGGTACTGGTACCGGTGGTGCAGGCGCACTTCGAACTGGTCGAGGAGTTCGACGAAAGCCAACGCGGTGCTGGTGGCTTCGGCCATTCCGGTAGCCACTGAATTCGCCCGTTCAGGATTAATCGCCAGGGAGACGTTGCGTGAAACTAAAGCGTGCAGCCAAGGATACCGACTCGCTCATCGCCGCCACTCCGGCCAAGCCGACAGCCAAGGTAGGTAATGACCAGCAAGCCTTGCTGCCCGGCGCCATCGCCGCCCTCGGCGGCCTGCTACTGGCAGGCGCACTAATTGCTTTCAACCTCAATGGCAGCGGCCAGCAGCAGCAAAAGCAGCTGATCGAAGCCTGGGGCGGCAGCCAGGCCAGCGCCTTGCAGCAGGCTCAGCTGCAGTTGCAGGCCGATACTCAGGCCGCGGCGGCCGATCCATCGCTGCTGGTTGCCCTGCAGAGTGGCGACCGCAATCTGGTCGCCAGCGCCGAGCGCGGCCTGCAGCACTGGCAAGGTCTGGTCGATGCCCATCTCAATCTGCCCGGCCGCGCCTCTCTCGATGTGGGCCGCAGCGGACCGATGAACTTTGCCGCGCTGGATATGCTGCGCCGTCTGGAAAATGGCCAGACGCCGGCAGTAGAAGCCTACAAGGTCGGCGAGCGCTGGCTGGTCTATAGCGCCGCGCCCCTGCGCAGCCCGGGCAGCGATCAGCTGCAGGGCACCCTGCTGCTGGTGGTCGACCTCGAACGCCTGCTCGCCGCCCTGCCGGCCCTGCCCGATGACGCCGGCCAGGTGCAACTCGGCCAGCAGTTCGGCAACAGCCCTGCCCAGGTCCTGCTGCAGCGCGGTAGCGCGACCGGTACGGCGCAACGCTTCGACACCGGAAATCCCAACTGGCAGCTCGACTTCACTCCCGGCCCGGCCCTGAGCGGCATGCCCATGTCGCCACTGATCCTCGGCATCGCCGCACTGCTGGCCCTGGCCGGCGCGCTGCTCGGCCTGATGCTGACCCGCAACCACCTGCTCGGCCGCCTGCGCGGCGACGTTCAGCAACTGGCGAGCATGCTGCAGGAGCTTTCCAGCGGAAAGTCGGTCAAAGCCTTCAGCCTGCACTTCGCCGCCCTCGACGGCCTTGCGCAGAGCCTGGCGCGCCTGCCGCGCCCCAAACAAGAAGCCTCAAGAAATGAGGCCAGCAGTCCCCTCGCAACTGCCCAACAGGCGAGCAAGCCGGCGCAGCTGGCCGACCCCCTGTTCCAGGCCACCGATATCCTCGATATCGACATTCTCGACGAAGACCAGGATCTCCTGGGATTGGAGCAAACTTTCATGGATAGCCCCGTGCGTAACGTACAGACCCCACCCAAGCTTCCCGCCACCATCTTCCGCGCCTACGACATTCGCGGCGTGGTCGGCGACACCCTAACCGCCGAAGCGGCCTACTGGATCGGCCGAGCCATCGGCTCGGAGAGCCTGGCGAAAGGCGAGCCGAACGTCGCTGTCGGCCGCGACGGCCGCCTGTCCGGCCCAGAGTTGGTGCAGCAGCTGATCCAAGGTCTGCTGGACTGCGGTTGCACTGTTAGCGATGTCGGTATGGTGCCGACCCCGGTGCTCTACTTCGCCACCAACGTGCTGGAAGGCAAGTCCGGCGTGATGCTCACCGGCAGCCACAACCCGCCGGACTACAACGGCTTCAAGATCGTCATCGCTGGCGACACCCAGGCCAACGAGCAGATCCAAGCCCTGAAGACCCGTATTGATAACAACGATCTGGCCAGCGGTGTGGGCAGCGTCGAACAGGTCGACGTGCTGGACCGCTACTTCAAGCAGATCCGCGACGACATCGCCATGGCCAAGCCGATCAAGGTCGTGGTCGACTGCGGCAATGGCGTGGCCGGGGTGATCGCACCCAAGCTTATCGAGGCTCTGGGCTGCAGCGTGATTCCGCTGTATTGCGACGTCGATGGCAACTTCCCCAATCACCACCCGGATCCGGGCAAACCGGAAAACCTGGTAGACCTGATCGCCCGGGTGAAGAGCGAGGGCGCCGATCTGGGCCTGGCCTTCGATGGTGACGGTGACCGCGTCGGTGTGGTGACCAACAAGGGCACCATGGTCTTCCCCGACCGGTTGATGATGCTGTTCGCCAAGGATGTGGTGTCGCGCAACCCCGGCGCAGACATCATCTATGACGTCAAATGCACCCGCCGCCTGGGCGCGCTGATCAGCGGCTACGGTGGCCGCCCGGTGATGTGGAAGACCGGCCACTCGCTGATCAAGAAGAAGATGAAGGAAACCGGCGCGCTGCTGGCCGGCGAGATGAGCGGACACATCTTCTTCAAAGAGCGCTGGTTCGGCTTCGACGATGGCATCTACAGCGCCGCGCGCCTGCTGGAGATCCTCAGTCAGGATCGCCGCGATGCCGAGCAGGTGTTCTCCGCCTTCCCGCTGGACATCTCCACGCCAGAGATCAACGTCACCGTCACCGACGAGAGCAAATTCCGCCTGATCGACCGCCTGCAGCGCGACGGCGTGTGGGGCGAGGCCAACCTGACCACCCTCGACGGCGTGCGCGTTGACTACCCGAAAGGCTGGGGCCTGGTACGCGCCTCCAACACCACCCCGGTGCTGGTGCTGCGCTTCGAGGCAGAGACCGAGGAAGAGCTGTCGCGGATCAAGGAAGTGTTCCGCGCCCAGCTCTACGTCGTCGCCCCCGACCTCAACCTGCCCTTCTGATCTGTTCCGGAGCCCGTTCCACCATGACCCTCAACCGTGATGCCGCTACCCAAGTCGCCAAGGTCCTGTCCGAAGCGCTGCCCTATATCCGTCGCTTCGTTGGCAAGACCCTGGTGATCAAGTACGGCGGCAACGCCATGGAGAGCGACGAGCTCAAGGAAGGCTTCGCCCGCGACATCGTGCTGATGAAGGCGGTCGGCATCAATCCGGTGGTGGTGCATGGTGGCGGTCCGCAGATCGGCGATCTGCTTAAGAGGCTGAGCATTGAAAGCCACTTTATCGATGGCATGCGCGTCACCGACGCGCAGACCATGGACGTGGTGGAGATGGTCCTCGGCGGCCAGGTCAACAAGGACATCGTCAACCTGATCAACCGCCACGGCGGCAGCGCCATCGGCCTGACCGGCAAGGACGCGGAGCTGATCCGCGCGAAGAAGCTCACCGTGACCCGCCAGACCCCGGAGATGACTCAACCTGAGATCATCGATATCGGTCATGTCGGCGAAGTGGTCGGGGTCAACACCGATCTGCTGGGCATGCTGGTCAAGGGCGACTTCATCCCGGTAATCGCGCCGATTGGCGTGGGCGCCGAAGGCGAGTCGTACAACATCAACGCCGATCTGGTGGCCGGCAAGGTGGCGGAAGCACTGAAGGCCGAGAAGCTGATGCTGCTGACCAATATCGCCGGCCTGATGGACAAGCAGGGCGAAGTGCTGACCGGCCTGACCACCGAGCAGGTAGATGGCCTCATCGCTGACGGCACTATCTACGGCGGCATGCTGCCGAAGATTCGCTGTGCCCTGGAGGCTGTGCAAGGTGGCGTGACCAGCGCACATATCATTGATGGGCGTGTTCCGAATGCAGTGCTACTGGAGATCTTCACCGACAGCGGCGTCGGCACCCTGATCACCAATCGCAAGCGCCACCATTGATAGCGCCGGTGCGCGGCGAAACTACTCGCCGCGCAACTCTACCAGGCGCGCACGATCGGCGGCGAAAGCTGCCTCTGCTTCGCTGCGACCCTGCTGGTAGCGCTGTATGTCCTTCTCGACACCCGCCTGCTCGGCCTTGATGTTGTCGATTTGCACGAGCAGATGCTCTGGCACGGGGCGGCCGGCGCGCTCGGACTCGGCAGCCTGGGCCTGCAAGTTGGCCTGCTGAGTACGCAATGAATGCAGGTTGCTTTGCGCCACGCTGATCAACCCATCCAACTCGGACAACTTGCGATCACGAGCCCGATCCACATCTTCTGGCTCCGAGTAGATGCGCAGCAACTGTGCATCCGATTTGGCCTTGGCTTTCTCTTCGGCCAGACGCTTGCGCTCTTCAAGGCTGGGAGCCGGCGGTATGACACGAATCACCCGGCCTTTGTCGTTGAGCACCTCATAGCCTTTTGAAATGTACTCGGTCGGCACCCCCTGCCGATTGAGCACCACCCTGCCCTGACCGTCGACGTAGCGATAATACTCGGCGGCAGGCGCGGCTTTCGCTGGCTCGGCTGCACTCGCAGAGCCCGCAGCCAAAATCAAAACACCGAGTACTACGGGTCTAAGCATGGAGTTTTCCTTGTTATGGTCAGATGCCGTACTGCGCGCGGTATGCTTCCACCGCCGGCAGATGCTTCTTCAGCTCGGCATCTTCTGCCAGATAATCCAGCACCTGCTCCAGGGACACAATACTGACCACCGGCATGCCGTAGTCGCGCTCCACTTCCTGGATCGCCGACAGCTCGCCCTGGCCGCGCTCCTGACGGTTCAGCGCGATCAGCACGCCGGCCGCCTGGGCGCCCTGGGCCTGGATGATCTGCATCACCTCGCGGATGGCGGTACCTGCAGTGATCACGTCGTCGATGATCATCACCCGGCCGGCCAGCGGCGCGCCGACCAGGGTGCCACCTTCGCCGTGAGCCTTGGCCTCCTTGCGATTGAAGCACCAGGGCAGGTCGCGGTCATGCTGCTCGGCCAGCGCCACGGCGGTGGCCGCCGCTAGAGGGATGCCCTTGTAGGCCGGGCCGAACAGCACGTCGAAATCAATGCCGGCCTCGATCAGCGCGGACGCATAGAAGCGCCCCAGCTTGGCCAGCGCCAGGCCACTGTTGAACAGGCCGGCATTGAAGAAGTAGGGACTGGTGCGCCCGGACTTGAGGGTGAACTCACCGAAACGCAGCACGCCGCGTTCGATGGCAAAACGGATGAATTCGCGTTGATACGCCTGCATGCAAAGCTCCGTACGGCACGGATTTAGCTATGAATTTAGCTAATGGGAATGAGCTCGGGTATCATACACGCAGGTGTTTTTGGGGGCCATTTATGCGGATCATCAGTGTGAACGTGAATGGTATTCAGGCCGCAGTCGAGCGAGGTTTGCTCAGCTGGCTGCAGGCCCAGAATGCCGACGTGATCTGCCTACAAGATACTCGCGCCTCTTCCTTCGAACTCGATGACCCGGCCTTCCAGCTGGATGGCTATTTCCTTTATGCCGTCGACGCCGAGGTGCCCGAACAGGGCGGCGTGGCCCTGTACTCCCGGTTGCAACCCAAGGCGGTGATCCACGGCCTGGGCTTCGAATCGGCCGATCGGTACGGGCGTTATCTGCAGGCGGATTTCGACAAGGTCAGTATCGCCACCCTGCTGCTGCCATCCGGCCAGGGCGGGGACGAGAACCTGAATCAGAAATTCAAATTCATCGACGACTTCACCGGTTACCTGGACAAGCAACGTCGCAAGCGCCGCGAGTACATCTACTGCGGCTCGCTGTTCGTCGCCCACCAGAAACTGGACGTGAAGAACTGGCGCGACTGTCAGCAACTGCCGGGCTTTCTGGCGCCAGAGCGCGCCTGGATGGACGAAGTGGTCGGCACCATGGGCTATGTCGACGCCCTGCGCGAAGTCAGCCGCGAAGGCGACCAGTACAGCTGGTGGCCGGATAGCGAACAGGCGGAGATGCTTAATCTCGGCTGGCGCTTCGACTATCAACTGCTCACTCCCGGCTTGCGCCGTGTGGTGCGCAACGCCAAGCTGCCGCGCCAGCCGCGCTTCTCTCAGCACGCGCCACTGATCGTCGACTACGACTGGCTGCTCAGCGTCTAAGCAGCCAGCCCCTCGCCGCTTAGGCGCGCATGCCCTTCCAGGCCTTGCCCGCCACGCTCACCACAACCAACACCAGAGCCCCCACCAGCACGCCGAAAACAGCATCGACCAGAGTCGGCGTCAGCACGGCCAGCACACCGCCGATGCCTGGCAAAGTGCCGGCCGCCTCGGCCCAGTGATGGATCAAGTCGTGTGCGCCGGGAGTACCGTGGGTGAGAATGCCACCGCCAACCATGAACATGGCAGCGGTACCGACCACCGATAGCAGCTTCATCAACCAGGGCGCCAGCCACAGAATGCCGCGACCAAAGGCCTGCAGCGCGGCGCTGCCACGCTGACTGAGGTAGAGACCGGCGTCGTCCAGCTTGACGATGCCGGCGACCAGGCCATAGACGCCCACGGTCATCAGCAGGGCGATACCGGACAGCACGATGACCTGCTGCATGAAGGCCTGCTCGGCCACCACACCCAGGGTGATGGCGATGATCTCGGCAGACAGGATGAAGTCGGTACGCACCGCGCCCTTGATCTTGTCCTTCTCGAACGCCTGCATGTCCACTGCAGGATCGGCCAGTGCCTGCACATGTTCGGCGTGATGCTGGGCATCCTCCTGCTTGCTGTGCAGGAACTTGTGCGCCAGCTTCTCAAAGCCCTCGAAGCAGAGGAAGGCGCCGCCCAGCATCAGCAGCGGCGTCACCAGCCAGGGCGCGAAGGCACTGATCAGCAGCGCGGCCGGCACCAGAATCAGCTTGTTGATCAGCGAGCCCTTGGCCACCGCCCAGACCACCGGCAGCTCGCGCTCGGCCTTGACCCCGGTGACCTGCTGGGCATTCAGCGCCAGGTCATCACCCAGCACGCCGGCGGTCTTCTTCGCCGCTACCTTGGTCATCACCGAGACGTCGTCCAGCACACTGGCGATATCGTCGAGCAGAGTTAACAGACTGGCTCCAGCCACTTCTGACTTCCTTATATGAGTGGTTGCAGAAAAAGGCCCCGCATGCGGGGCCCGAGAGTGTTATTTGACCACGCGCCAACACAGCGGATAGCGGTAGGTCTGGCCTTCGTTGGCCTTGATCCCGGCGATGATGGTCAGCACCAGGGCGGCCAGGCCGAGCAGCGGCAACAGCAGGAAACCGATCACCACCACGGCGAGCAGCATGCACACCAGCGCGGCGAGCGACACGGTGATGTGGAAGTTCAGCGCCTCCTTGCCCTGGTCATCGACGAAGGGATCGAGGTCGCGCTTGAGTTGCCAGACGATCAGCGGGCCGAGCAGGTTGCCGAAAGGGATCAGCAACCCGGCAAAGGCCGCGAAGTGGCAGAACATCGCCCATTGGCGGGCTTCCGGGCTCGGTGTGGGGGTGAGGTTCTGCTCTTCCATGGGGCTCTCCGCGGTTGTGGGAAATCAGTCGGCCAGGGTCGCGCGCTGCAGCTCGAACAGCTCGCGCATGCCCTGTTGGGCCAGCGCCAGCATGGCATTCAGTTCTTCCGGCTGGAAGGGGGCGCCTTCGGCGGTGCCCTGCACCTCGATGAAGCCACCACTGTCGGTCATCACCACGTTGAGGTCGGTCTCGGCCGCGGAGTCCTCCAGGTAGTCCAGGTCCAGCACCGGCTCGCCCTGATAGATGCCCACCGACACGGCGGCGACCATCTGCTTGAGCGGCTCGCCCTTCAGCGCGCCCCGCTTCTTCAGCACCTTCAGCGCATCGACCAGCGCCACCATGGCACCGGTGATGGAGGCGGTGCGGGTGCCGCCGTCGGCCTGGATCACGTCGCAGTCGATGTAGATGGTGTTCTCGCCCAGCTTGCTCATGTCCAGCGCAGCGCGCAGCGAGCGGCCGATCAGGCGTTGGATTTCCAGGGTGCGACCGCCCTGTTTGCCGCGGCTGGCTTCGCGCTGGTTACGCTCGCCGGTGGCGCGCGGCAGCATGCCGTACTCGGCGGTCAGCCAGCCCTGACCCTGGCCCTTGAGGAAACGCGGCACGCCGGACTCGACGCTGGCGGTGCAGATGACCTTGGTGTCGCCGAACTCGACCAGCACCGAACCCTCGGCGTGCTTGGTGTAGTTGCGGGTGATGCGCACGGAACGCAACTGGGTGGAAGCACGGCCGCTGGGACGTTTCATCTGCTGGTACCTGTAGAAAGCGGAAATCTCGGGCGCCCAGCGCCCGACCTGCCGGCATTATAGCGCCGCGACGGGGCGGATTGGGCCGGTGGTCGCTCTGCGCTACAATCCGCGCCCATTCGTCATTTCACGAGGCTCTCTCCATAGTGCACAGCATGACCGCCTTCGCCCGCGTCGAGTCGGCTTCCGCCCACGGCACCCTGAGTTGGGAGCTGCGCTCGGTCAACCATCGCTACCTGGAGCCGCACCTGCGCCTGCCCGACTCGTTCCGCGACCTCGAAGGCGCGGTGCGCGAGGCCCTGCGCCAGGGCCTGTCGCGCGGCAAGGTGGAATGCACCCTGCGCTTCGCCGAGGAAAACGCCGGCAAGAGCCTGCAAGTAGACGACGAGCGCGCCCGCCAACTGATCTCCGCCGCCGAACAGGTAGCGGCACTGATCCAGCAACCGGCATCACTCTGCCCTCTGGAAGTACTGGCCTGGCCTGGCGTGCTGGTGGCCGACGCTGCCGATCCACAGGCCCTGAATGCCGCAGCCCTGCAACTGTTCGAGCAGGCCCTGGGCGAATTGAAGAGCGGCCGCGCCCGCGAAGGCGCCGAGCTGGCCAAGCTGCTCAACGAGCGCCTGGACAGCATCGCCGAGGAAGTCGTCGCACTGCGCGCGCTGGTGCCGGAGATGTTGGCCAACCAGCGCCAGAAGATCGAGACCCGCTTCGCCGAAATGCGCGCCGAAGTGGACCCGCAGCGTCTGGAGCAGGAGCTGGTGCTTCTCGCCCAGAAAAGCGACGTGGCCGAAGAACTGGACCGCCTGAACACCCATGTGACCGAAGTGCGCCGCGTGCTCAAGGCCGGTGGCGCGGCCGGCCGCCGCCTGGACTTCCTCATGCAGGAACTCAATCGCGAGGCCAACACGCTCGGCTCCAAGGCCTTCGACCCGCGCAGCACCCAGGCCGCCGTCAACCTCAAGGTCCTGATCGAGCAGATGCGCGAACAGGTCCAGAACATCGAATAAGCCGCTAGGCTTGAGCCATAGCGTTATCAGGACATCAAGATGACTGTCACCACCGGTACCCTCTATATCGTTTCCGCACCTTCCGGCGCCGGCAAGACCAGTCTGGTCAAGGCCCTGCTCGACAGCGATGCGCGCATCCGCGTCTCCGTCTCGCACACCACCCGCACCATGCGCCCGGGCGAGCAGAACGGGGTCAACTACCACTTCGTCGACCACGCGCAGTTCAGCGCGATGATCGAACGCGGCGAGTTCCTCGAGCACGCCCAGGTGTTCGACAACTTCTACGGTACCTCGCAGATGTGGGTCGAGCAGACCCTGGCGGCCGGTTCCGACCTGATCCTGGAGATCGATTGGCAGGGCGCCCAGCAGGTGCGCAAGCTGATGCCGCTAGCTAAATCGATCTTCATCCTGCCACCGACCCAGGAGGCCCTGCGCCATCGCCTGACCAACCGTGGCCAGGATAGCGCCGAGATCATCGAGCGGCGCATGCAGGAAGCGGTCAGCGAGATGAGCCACTACGTCGAGTACGACTACCTGGTGATCAACGACGATTTCGCCCACGCTCTGGACGACCTGAAGGCCATCTTCCGCGCCAATCAGCTGCAGCAAAGCTGCCAGCAGCAGCGCCATGCCGGCCTGCTCAGTGAGCTGCTGGTCTGACCGGCCGCCGAAAGGCCTTCCCTAAACGCTGGTGATTTTTTAGACTATTCAGTCCGCTCGCCCATTCGGGCCCAGCCTTATTTGCTATTTGCCAAGAGGAACACCATGGCCCGCGTTACCGTTGAAGACTGCCTGGAGAACGTAGACAACCGCTTCGAGCTGGTCATGCTGGCTACCAAGCGTTCCCGTCAGCTGGCTACCGGCGGCAAGGAGCCGAAGGTGGCCTGGGAAAACGACAAGCCGACCGTCGTGGCCCTGCGTGAAATCGCTGCCGGCCTGGTCGATGCCGAGTTCGTTGCCCAGGAAGACCTGGTCGAGGACGAGCCGCTGTTCGCCGTTGCCTTCGAGGAAGAGGCCAACGAGCCTCTGTAAGCCTATGCCTGGTCGAAGTCTCGCGGCACCGGGTCAAGCGCCAGCGCGGCAGGGGGTGATCCCTTGCCGAGCATAGATACCCTCGCCGACAGACTCTCGTCCTACCTGGCCGCGGATCAGGTCAACCTGGTCCGCCGCGCCTACTTCTACGCCGAGCAGGCCCACGACGGCCAGCGCCGCCGCAGCGGCGAAGCCTACGTCACCCACCCGCTCGCCGTTGCCAACATCCTCGCCGACATGCACATGGACCATCAGAGCCTGATGGCCGCGATGCTGCACGACGTGATCGAGGACACCGGCATCGCCAAGGAAGCGCTCACCGCGCAGTTCGGCGAAACCGTCTCGGAACTGGTCGACGGGGTCAGCAAGCTGACCCAGATGAACTTCGAGACCAAGGCCGAGGCCCAGGCCGAGAACTTCCAGAAGATGGCCATGGCCATGGCGCGCGACATCCGCGTGATCCTGGTCAAGCTGGCCGACCGCCTGCACAACATGCGCACCCTGGAAGTGCTATCCGGCGAGAAGCGCCGGCGCATCGCCAAGGAAACCCTGGAAATCTACGCGCCCATCGCCAACCGCCTGGGCATGCACAGTATGCGTGTGGAGTTCGAGGACCTCGGCTTCAAAGCCATGCACCCGATGCGTTCCGAGCGCATCCGCACCGCGGTCAAGCGCGCCCGCGGCAACCGCAAGGAAATCGTCGCCAAGATCGAGGAATCGATCACCGCCTACCTGCAGCGCGAAGGCCTGCAGGGCGAAGTGATCGGCCGCGAGAAGCACCTCTACAGCATCTATCAGAAGATGCGCGGCAAGCGCAGGGCATTCAACGAGATAATGGACGTCTACGCCTTCCGCATCATCGTCGACAAGGTCGACACCTGCTACCGCGCCCTCGGCGTGGTGCACAACCTGTACAAGCCTCTGCCGGGCCGCTTCAAGGACTACATCGCGATCCCCAAGGCCAACGGCTACCAGTCGCTGCACACCACCCTGTTCGGCATGCACGGCGTGCCCATCGAGATCCAGATCCGCACCCGCGAGATGGAAGAGATGGCCAACAACGGCATCGCCGCCCACTGGCTGTACAAGTCCGACGGCGACGACGCGCCCAAGGGCAATCACGCCCGCGCCCGCCAGTGGGTCAAGGGCGTGCTGGAAATGCAGCAGCGCGCCGGCAACTCGCTAGAATTTATCGAGAGCGTGAAGATCGATCTGTTCCCGGACGAGGTCTACGTATTCACGCCCAAGGGCCGCATCATGGAGCTGCCGAAGGGCTCCACCGCGGTCGATTTCGCCTACGCGGTGCACACCGACGTCGGCAACAGCTGCATCGCCTGCCGCATCAACCGCCGCCTGGCGCCGCTGTCGCAGGCCCTGGAAAGCGGCTCGACGGTGGAAATCGTCACCGCCCCCGGTGCGCGACCGAACCCGGCCTGGCTCAACTTCGTGGTCACCGGCAAGGCGCGCACGCATATCCGCCACGCACTCAAGCTGCAACGCCGCTCGGAGTCGATCAACCTGGGCGAACGCCTGCTCAACAAGACCCTCACCGGCTTCGACAGCCATCTGGAGAAGATCGCCCCGGAACGGGTGCAGGCGGTGCTCAGCGAATACCGCCTGGAAGTGATCGAGGACCTGCTGGAAGACATCGGCCTGGGCAACCGCATGGCCTACGTGGTCGCCCGCCGCCTGCTGGCCGAAACCGGCGACGCTGCGCCTAGCCCGGACGGCCCGCTGGCCATCCGCGGCACTGAGGGCCTGGTGCTGAGCTACGCCAAGTGCTGCACGCCGATCCCCGGCGATCCCATCGTCGGCTACCTGTCGGCCGGTAAGGGCATGGTGGTGCACCTGGACAGCTGCAAGAACATCGCCGACATCCGCCACAACCCGGAGAAGTGCATCCAGCTCAACTGGGCCAAGGATGTCGCCGGCGAATTCAACGTCGAGCTGCGTGTCGAGCTGGAACACCAGCGCGGCCTGATCGCCCTGCTCGCCAGCAGCGTCAACGCCGCCGATGGCAACATCGAGAAAATCGGCATGGACGAGCGCGACGGCCGCATCAGCGTGGTCCAGCTGGTGGTCAGCGTGCATGACCGCGTGCACCTGGCGCGCGTCATCAAGAAGCTGCGCGCCCTCAACGGCGTCATCCGCATCACCCGCATGCGCGCCTGACGGCGCCATGTCGCAGTACAACAACAATTCATCGAATCGGAGTTCGTCATGAGCAAGACCGTCATTTCCTCGCCCAACGCCCCGGCCGCTATCGGCACCTACTCCCAGGCGATCAAGGCCGGCAACACCGTGTACCTGTCCGGGCAGATCCCGCTGGACCCGCAAACCATGGAACTGGTACAGGGCTTCGAGGAGCAGACCGTGCAGGTGTTCGAGAACCTCAAGGCGGTAATCGAGGCCTCCGGCGGCTCGTTCAAGGACGTGGTCAAGTTGAACATCTTCCTCACCGACCTCAGCCACTTCGCCAAGGTCAACGAAGTCATGGGCCGCTACTTCGAGCAGCCCTACCCAGCCCGCGCCGCCATCGGCGTGGCTGCCCTGCCGCGCGGCGCGCAGGTGGAAATGGACGGCATCCTGGTGCTCGAATAAATCCATGCGTCGCCCCCTCCTGATCGCCCTCAGCGCCGGCCTGCTGGCCGGCTGCGCCGCCGACAACCCCGACGGCACCTGGATCAACCAGCCGATCATCGACAGCGCCCGCCAAGGCGGACCGCTGCGCGAGGCCCTGCTGGCCCACGGCCCCAATCTGGAATGGCGGCTCGACAGCCAGCGCGGTCTGGCCACCTACAGCAATGGCTTCGAGACCCCCGAAGGTCGCCTGGCGGCCGGCGAGCCGGGGCACTGGCAAGTCAGCTACCAGGGCGACTATCAGGAAAACCTCGATCTGCAGGGGGACCAGCTGGTGCAGCAGGCCAGCACCTACGGTCCCGAACAGCACTTCAGCCGCCCGCCGCACCAGGCGGAGGATGGTGCGCCGATTGGCAGCAGCTTCGAGTGGGCGCTGTACGACGCCTACCTGGGCGGCGAATGGACCATCCGCCAGGGTGTCGGCGAGGGCGGCATGGTGCTGTTCCACCCGGACGGCCGCCTGGAAGGCCTGCCCGGTGCCGAGCGTTACGCCCTGTGCCTGGCCGGCGACTGCGCCTCGATGGCCGGCGAGCACGACAGCCTGTGGCTGCAGCTCGGCCAGCAGGGTGCCTCGTGGATCTTCGAGCGTGACGGCGACCAGCTGCGCATCCTCCAGGCGCTCAACCAGTCGGCGCCGGACGAGGTGCCCAGCTTCCGCCCGGGGCGCCAGGCCTGGCTGCTGCAGCGCGACTGAGCGAGATGCGCCCGCTCCTGCTCTGCCTCCTGCTGGCGAGCCTGTCCGCCCAGGCCGAACAGCGCCATTACGACGACAGCGGCCGCTATCTGGGGCGCGCCGACGACGATGGCCGCCACTACGATGACAGCGGGCGCTACACCGGCCGTACCGATGCGGACGGCCGCCAGTACGACGCCTCCGGCCGCTACACCGGCCGCATCGACGGCGACGGCCGCCGCTATGACGACAGTGGTCGCTACACCGGCCGCCAGGATCAGGATGGTCGCCTCTACGACGACGCAGGGCGTTACCTGGGTCGTGATGACCCGGACGGTAGCCACTACGACGACAGCGGCCGCTACACCGGGCGCAGCGACGACTGATCGGCCAGCACCGCCGCATAACCTTCGCGGTAGCTGGGGTACTGCGGCGCCCAGCCCAGCGCGCGGGCGCGGGCATTGCTGCAACGTTTGCTGCCGGCGCGGCGCACACTGTTCTCCTCGGCCCACTGGGTCACGCCCAACTGCTCGCGCAGCCAGCCCACCACCTCGTGCAGCGGCGCCGGCGCGTCATCCACGCCCAGGTAGCAGTCGGCCAGCTGCGCGCCTTCGGCATCCGCCTGCAGCAGGAAGGCCAGCAGCCCGGCGGCATCCTCGGCATGGATGCGGTTGGCGTAAAGCGGCGGTTCGCTGGCCACCCGGTAGCCCTGGCGCACCTGATTGAGCAACCACTGGCGACCGGGACCGTAGATGCCGGTCAGGCGCACCAGGGTCGCGGGCAGGCCGCTGTCCAGGGCCAGGCGCTCGGCTTCCAGCATCACCCGCCCGGAGTAGCCCTCGGCCTCGGCCGGTGAATCCTCGTCGATCCATTCGCCGCTCTGCTGCACATAGACCCCGCTGCTGGAGACGAACAGCAGACGCCGCGGACGCTGGCCATGCACGGTCAGCCAGGCCAGCACATGGCGCAGGCCATCGACATAGGCAGCGCGGTAGCCGGCCTCGTCGTGCTGGCTGGCCGCGGCGCAATACACCAGGTAGTCCAGCTCGCCCTGGGGCCAGGTCTCCGGACAGGCCGGTTGCTGCAGATCGCCGGCGACCGGATGGATCTCGGCGGGCAGCTGCGCGACATCGCGCCGCAGGCCGTATACATTCCAGCCGGCCACCGCCAGGCGCCGCGCCAGGCGGCTGCCAACATCACCGCAGCCAGCAATCATCAGGGTCTTGGACATGAGAAGGGATCCCTCGTGGAACCGCGGAATTCAGTGCACTGAATCCGGCGCGCCTGTTGAATAGTTACATTGTATCTTTCACAAACAAGAATTACTTGCAATAATACAGGCCGTTTTTGCACGGGGGTGCCGTTTCCTCCGTCCAACGCTCCCTCACTTCAGGTCCGGCCAGCATGAATTCTACCGCCCTCCGCGCTCAGCCAACCCGCACTTCCCGCCTGCCCATGGCAGCCCTGCTGCTCGGCCTGCTCCTGCCGTTCGGCGCCATGGCCGAGGAAGTGGCTCCGGTCGCGCAACCCGCCGCTAGCGCGCCGGCAACCGCACCTGCCGCTGCACCGCTGAGCGATGCCAGCGGCGCCCCGGCCACCACCGCACAGCTGCCGCCGGCGGTCCAGCACCCGCAGGCCGCCGCCCTGCAGCAGAAGCTGGAGACCCTGGGCGAACAGGCCAGCGCCGAACAGATCGCCGCCGCCCAGCAGGAATTCCTGCAGCAGAACAACATCAGCGGCACCGACGCCGAACAACTGCTCTCCGCCCTGCAGGCACTGCAGGCCGAGTCGGCGCTGGAAGGCGAGGAAGAGCTGCTGCACGACCTGTCGCCGTGGGGCATGTACCAGAACGCCGACCGCGTGGTGAAGAGCGTGATGATCGGCCTGGTACTGGCCTCGATCCTGACCTGGACCGTGTGGATCGCCAAGGGCCTGGAGCTGCTCATCGCCCGCCGCCGCCTGCAGCGCGAACTGCCCGACCTGAAGGGCGCGCGCACCCTCAACCAGGCCGCCGAGCAAGCCCGCGCCAAGCACAGCTTCAGCGCCCAGCTGATCGAAGACGCCCGCGAAGAGCTGCGCCTGTCCCTCGGCTGCAAGGAGAAGGAAGGCATCAAGGAACGCGTCAGCTTCCGCCTGGAGCGCCTGGTCGCCGCCAGCGGTCGCAACATGAGCCAGGGCACCGGCGTGCTCGCCACCATCGGCTCCACCGCGCCCTTCGTCGGCCTGTTCGGTACCGTGTGGGGCATCATGAACAGCTTCATCGGCATCGCCGAATCGCAGACCACCAACCTCGCCGTGGTCGCCCCGGGTATCGCCGAAGCCCTGCTGGCCACCGCCCTGGGCCTGGTCGCCGCCATCCCGGCCGTGGTCATCTACAACGTCTTCGCCCGCTCCATCGCCGGCTACAAGGCCCAGGTGGCCGACGCCTCGGCCCAGGTCCTGCTGCTGGTCAGCCGCGACCTCGATCAGCCGGCTGGCGAGCGCGCTCAGGCGCCGATCGCCAAGGCGGTCTGAGCCATGGGGCTGCATCTGCACGAGGGCGGTGACGACCTCCAGGAAAACCACGAGATCAACGTCACCCCGTTCATCGACGTGATGCTGGTACTGCTGATCATCTTCATGGTCGCCGCGCCGCTGGCCACCGTGGACGTGAAGATCGACCTGCCGGCCTCCACCGCCAAGCCGGTGCCGCGTCCGGACAAGCCGATCTACCTGAGCATCAAGGAAGACACCAGCCTGTACCTGGACAACCAGCAGGTCGACGCGGCCCAGCTCGGCGCCTCCCTGGACCGCCTGACCGGCGCCAACAAGGACAAGACCATATTCGTCCGCGGCGACAAGGGCGTGGACTATGCCGACCTGATGGGCGTGATGGACAACCTGCGCGGTGCCGGCTACCTGAAGATCGGCCTGGTGGGCCTGGAAACGGTCGGCGCGCAATGAGCCCAGCGCGTCGCCTGCCGCTGTGGGCTGTCAGCCTGATCGCCGTGATCGGCCTGCACCTGGTCGTCTATTACGCCGCCCTGCTGTGGCGCCCGGCCGTCACGCCGATCCTGCTGCAGCCGGCGGCCATGCTGATCGAGCTGGAGCCGATGGTCGCGCCGCCGCAGCCGACGCCACCGGAGCCGGTGATCGAGGAGCAGCCGGAACCCGAGATCGTCGAGGTGCCCGAGCCGAAGATCGCCATCGTCAAGCCCAAGCCGAAACCCAAGGTCAAGCCCAAGCCGCAGCCGCCAAAACCCGAGGTCAAACCGCAGCCCGAGGCACCCAAGGTGGCGAGCCAGGAGAAGACCGCGGCGCCGATCAAGGCCCCGGTGCAGCAACAGGTCAGCACCGGCGAGATCGACCGCGAGCGCGCCATCTGGATGGCCAAGGTGCAGGCCTACCTGAGCAAGCACCTGCGCTACCCGGATCGCGAGCGGCGCTTCAACAAGCCCGGCAGCAAGCATGCCCTGCTGCTCAATTTCACCATCGACACCCGCGGCCGCATCCTCGCCGCCGAAGTGAAGCAGTCCACCGCACGCAACTCGTTCGACCGCGACGTGCAGCGCCAGCTGCGCAAGGCCAGCCCGGTGCCGGCGCCGCCGACCAAGGTGCTGAGCGGTGGCAGCATGTCGATCGATTACCCGCTGAACTTCACCCTCACCCGCTGAGAACCCGCCGCCGACGCACTGCGCGTCGGCCAGGCGGCGTTGCGAGCCGGCTCGAATGCTCATTTACCCCATGTAAACTGCGCATCCTCGCCGGTTTGCGCCCTTGCCTGACTCTGGCTCGCACACCGGCAACAGGTTCTCTGTCTATTAGGCCGCATCTTTATGGGCGGCCCGGTTGGTTCCATTGAATGCAGTCGCTATGCTTGGCGGCATCTCAATGGAATTTACCTATGACCCTCACCGAACTGCGCTACATAGTGACCCTTGCCCAGGAACAGCACTTCGGCCGCGCGGCCGAGCGCTGCCATGTCAGCCAGCCGACCCTGTCGGTGGGGGTGAAGAAGCTGGAAGACGAACTCGGCGTGCTGATCTTCGAGCGCAGCAAGAGCGCGGTGCGCCTGACCCCGGTCGGCGAGGGCATCGTGACCCAGGCGCAAAAGGTGCTGGAGCAGGCCCAAGGCATCCGCGAGCTGGCCCAGGCCGGCAAGAACCAGCTGACCGCGCCACTGAAGATCGGCGCCATCTACACGGTCGGCCCCTACCTGTTCCCCCATCTGATTCCGCAGCTGCACCGGGTCGCCCCGCAGATGCCCCTGTACATCGAAGAGAACTTCACCCACATCCTGCGCGACAAGCTGCGCACCGGCGAGCTGGACGCGATCATCATCGCCCTGCCGTTCCAGGAAGCCGATGTGCTGACCAAGCCGCTGTACGACGAGCCGTTCTTCGCCCTGCTGCCGGCCGGTCACCCCTGGGCCGAGCGCGAGACCATCGACAAGGAACTGCTCAACGACAAGAGCCTGCTGCTGCTCGGCGAGGGCCACTGCTTCCGCGACCAGGTGCTGGAAGCCTGCCCGTCGCTGCGCAAGGGTGGCGAGGATTCGGCCAAGCACACCACGGTGGAGTCCAGCTCGCTGGAGACCATCCGCCATATGGTCGCCTCCGGCCTGGGCATCTCGATCCTGCCGTTCTCCGCGGTCGACAGCCACCACTACGCCCCCGGCGTGATCGAGGTGCGCCCGCTGAGCGCGCCGGCGCCCTACCGCACCGTGGCCATCGCCTGGCGCGCCAGCTTCCCGAGGCCCAAGGCCATCGAAGTGCTGGCCGATTCGATCCGCCTGTGCTCGGTGGCGCGCCCGCAGGGTGAAGCCATCCCGGCATGACCGAGCTGGCACAGGTCCCGGTAACCGCGCTGAAGGGCGTCGGTGACGCGCTGGCCGAGAAGCTGGGCAAGGTCGGGCTGGAAAACCTGCAGGACGTGCTGTTCCACCTGCCCCTGCGCTACCAGGACCGCACCCGCATCACGCCCATTGGTGCCCTGCGCCCGGGCCAGGATGCAGTGGTCGAAGGCATAGTGGCGGGCGCCGACGTCGCCATGGGCCGCCGCCGCAGCCTGCTGGTGCGCCTGCAGGACGGCACCGGCACCCTCAGTCTGCGCTTCTTCCACTTCAGCCAGGCGCAAAAGGACGGCCTCAAGCGCGGTACGGCTCTGCGCTGCTACGGCGAGGTGCGTCCCGGCGCCACCGGCCTGGAGATCTACCACCCGGAATACCGCGCCCAGAGTGGCGACGAGCCGGCGCCGGTGGAACAGACCCTGACGCCTATCTACCCGACCACCGAGGGCCTGACACAGCAGCGCCTGCGCCAGCTGAGCCAGCAGGCCCTGGCCCGCCTGGGCCCGCACAGCCTGCCCGACTGGCTGCCAGCCGAGCTGGGCCGCGACTATCAGCTGGGCCCGCTGGCCGAAGCCATCCGCTACCTGCACCGACCGCCGCCGGACGCCGACCAGGAAGAGCTGGCCGAGGGTCGCCACTGGGCCCAGCATCGCCTGGCCTTCGAGGAGCTACTGACTCACCAGCTTTCGCTTCAGCGCCTGCGCGAACAGGTGCGCGCCCAGGCCGCACCGGTGCTGCCGCCGGCCAAGAAGCTGCCGCAGCAGTTTCTCGCCAACCTCGGCTTCGCCCCTACCGGTGCCCAGCAGCGCGTTGGTGCCGAGATCACCTATGACCTGAGCCAGCCCGAGCCCATGCTGCGCCTGGTGCAGGGCGACGTCGGCGCCGGCAAGACGGTGGTCGCCGCCCTGGCCGCCCTGCAGGCGCTGGAGGCCGGCTACCAGGTGGCGCTGATGGCGCCCACCGAGATCCTCGCCGAGCAGCACTTCCTCAATTTCAGCCGCTGGCTGCAGCCGCTGGGCATCGAAGTCGCCTGGCTGGCCGGCAAGCTCAAGGGCAAGGCGCGCGCCACAGCACTAGAGCAGATCGCCGGCGGCGCGCCGATGGTGGTCGGCACCCACGCGCTGTTCCAAGACGAGGTGCGCTTTGCCAAGCTCGCACTGGTGATCATCGACGAGCAGCACCGTTTCGGCGTGCAGCAACGCCTGGCCCTGCGCCAGAAAGGCATCGATGGGCGCCTGTGCCCGCACCAGTTGATCATGACCGCCACGCCGATTCCGCGAACCCTGGCGATGAGCGCCTACGCCGACCTCGACACCTCGATCCTCGACGAGCTGCCACCCGGGCGCACCCCGGTGAACACTCTGGTGATCGCCGACAGCCGCCGCCTCGAAGTGGTCGAGCGCGTGCGCCTGGCCTGCCGCGAAGGGCGCCAGGCTTACTGGGTATGCACGCTGATCGAGGAATCCGAGGAGCTCACCTGTCAGGCCGCCGAGACCAGTTTCGAGGAGCTGTCGGCGGCGCTCGGCGAGCTGCGCGTCGGCCTGATCCACGGGCGCATGAAGCCGGCCGAGAAGGCCGCGGTGATGGACGAATTCAAGTGCGGCGAGCTGCAGCTGCTGGTCGCCACCACGGTGATCGAGGTCGGCGTCGACGTGCCCAACGCCAGCCTGATGATCATCGAGAACCCCGAGCGCCTGGGCCTGGCCCAGCTGCACCAGCTGCGCGGGCGGGTCGGCCGCGGCAGCGCCGCCAGCCACTGCGTGCTGCTCTACCATGCGCCGCTGTCGCAGCTCGGCCGCGAGCGCCTGGGCATCATGCGCGAGACCTGCGACGGCTTCGTCATCGCCGAAAAGGACCTAGAACTGCGCGGCCCCGGCGAGATGCTCGGTACCCGCCAGACCGGCCTGCTGCAGTTCAAGGTGGCCGACCTGATGCGCGACGCCGACCTGCTGCCGGCCGTGCGCGAGGCGGCGCAAGAGCTACTGGCGCGCTGGCCACAGCATGTCAGCCCGCTGCTCGAGCGCTGGCTACGGCATGGCCAGCAGTACGGCCAAGTGTGATCCGCCGCACGTAATGCCGCTGGTCGCCCGTCCGGCGGCCGAGCCTATCCCGCGGGGCGCTGGTTATACTCCTCGTCAGTAGTTCCTCAGCCGGATGTCGCCCATGACCGAAGTCGCCCTCGCCCCCGATTCCGCCCCGCGTCCGCCGGTGGTGATCCTGCAACTCCTCGAGAAACTCGGCGTCCCCTGCCATATCCGTCCCGACCACCCTGCGCATCCCGCCGCTCGCCGCGTGCAAGCCGCGCTGCTGGAAGACGCAGTCGGCGCCCTGCTGGTGCTGTTCCCGCAGAGCCAGCTGCTCGATCTCAATCGCCTGGCCGAGCTGACCGGACGCAAGCTCACCGCGGTCAAGCCCGAGCGCATGGAGCGCATGCTGGCCAAGCATAACCTCGGCCTGCTGCCCGGCCTGCCGCCGCTGACCAGCTCGCCCTGCCTGTACGACGAGCGCCTGCTGCAGGAGCCCAGCCTGCTGGTGGAGTCCGGCCAGGCCGGCGTGCTGCTGGAGATCGACAGCGAACACTACAAGTCCATCCTCTTGGCCAAGGCCAGTGCCGCGCGCTTCGGCGAGCCGCTGCTGGGCATTCGCCCGAACCTGAATCGCCCGGACGACGACCGCGCAGAGATCACCCAGGCGGTGCAGGCCTTCACCGCACGGCGCATCCAGCAGCGCCTCGAAGAAACCATCGAGATTCCGCCGCTGCCGGAGACCGCGCAGAAGATCATCAAGCTGCGCGTGGATCCGGACGCCACCGTCGACGACATCACCGGCGTGGTCGAAACCGACCCGGCGCTGGCTGCCCAGGTGGTCAGCTGGGCCGCCTCGCCCTACTACGCCGCCCCCGGCAAGATCCGCTCAGTGGAGGACGCCATCGTCCGCGTGCTGGGCTTCGACCTGGTGATCAACCTGGCCCTCGGCCTGGCCCTGGGCAAGACCCTGAGCCTGCCCAAGGATCAGCCGCAGCAGGCCACGCCTTACTGGCAACAGGCGATCTACACCGCCGCCATCATCGAGGGCCTGACCCGCGCCATGCCGCGTGCCCAGCGCCCGGAAGCCGGCCTGACCTACCTCGCCGGGCTGCTGCACAACTTCGGCTACCTGGTGCTGGCCCATGTCTTCCCGCCGCACTTCTCGCTGATCTGCCGGCACCTGGAGGTCAACCCGCACCTGTCCGCCGGCTATATCGAGCAGCACCTGCTGGGCATCACCCGCGAGCAGATCGGCGCCTGGCTGATGCGCTTCTGGGACATGCCGGAAGAGCTGGCCACCGCCCTGCGCTTCCAGCACGACCCCGAGTACGACGGCGCCCACGCCGCCTACCCGAACCTGGTGTGCCTGGCCGTCAACCTGCTGCGCAGCCGCGGCATCGGCAGCGGCCCGCAGCATGACCTGCCGCACGAGCTGTTCGAGCGCCTGGGGCTGACCCGCGACAAGGCCGACGACGCGCTGAACAAGGTGCTGCAGGCGGAAGTGGCACTGCGCGAGCTGGCTTCGCAGTTCAACCACCCGCACTGAGTGCGTCTGCCATGAAAAAAGGGGCCTGCGGGCCCCTTTTTCGTTGCGTCGGCTGGCTCGTTACTTGAGCTTCGCCCGCCGGGCGGCGAACACTTCCGGCAGGGCCTTGGCGCTGGCCTCCAGCACGGCGCGCAGCGGCGCCTGCTCGTACAGCGCGGCGTATTCGCCGAGCTTGTCGCTGGGAGTCTGGCGGTAGGCATAGAGCATGAAGGCTTCCACGCCGCTGGCGCTGGACGCACGCAGCGGCGCCAGTTGGGCGGCGGTCTGCTCGGCCAGGGCCTTCTCGTCCAGATCGCCGCCCCGGGCACGCAGGGTCAGCAGGGCCTGGGTCTTGCCCACCTCGTAGCGCAGCAGGGTCGCCAGCTCGGTGGTGTGGGCGGCCTTGTCCAGGCGACGCACCAGATCCAGACGCTTGCCCAGCGGCGGACGCTCCTGCAGCTGCTGGCGGTAGGTGGCCAGGCCGCCATCCTCGCCCAACGCCCGTTCGGCGGCGGTAAAGTGCTGGGCCAGCGGGCTGTCGAGCAGCTTAAGCGCGGCGTCCAGCTGCTCGCGCTTGACCTTGAGCGCCACGCGCTTGGCCAGGTCATCGCACAGCGGGGCGGCGGCGAACGCCTTGCCCAGGGACTTCTGCTGCTCGGCGCTCATGCCGCGCTGCAGCAGCGGCGCGGTCTGCTCGCACAGCAGCTGGACGCCGGCCAGCTCCAGCACGCGCTTGAGGGTGGCGTCGGTCGCCGCCTGGGCCGGCGCGACCAGGGACAGGAGCAGGGCGAGGATGAACAGCGGACGCATAACGGGACTTCCGTGAAAAACGCCCAGCCTAGCCAAGTGGCGCGGCTCGGGCCAGCAAGGGAAAGCGGCTCAGGCCGCTTTCTTGACCTCGGTCTTCTTTTTCTTCTTCGGCACCACGTGTTTGAGCAGGCCCTGGAACCAGATCACCAGCGCCGGGTTGCCCTGGATCTGGATGTCCTTGTTCTGGATGCCCTGCATGAAGGCCAGCTGCTTGTTCTTGGCGTTCATGGTGGCGAAGCCGTAAACGGCGTCCTTGAAGCCAATGGCGAAGGCCGGCTCACGGGCCGTGCCGGCATGGCTAGTGACACGCTTGTCCTTGATCCGGTAGTGACGGGCGACTTTGCCGTCGAGGGTATGCAGCTGGAAGACCAGCTCCTTGCCTTCCAGCTGCTGCTGGAACTCGGGATTGGTGCGGCTGGCCTTGACCATCAGGCGGCCCAGCATCCAGAGGAGAAAGCGGAATTTCATGGCGCGCAGCCTCGAGGGTGATGAAATCGGCGGCGCATTGTAGCGGATGGCGCAGAACACTACATCCCGTCTGGCGGGCGTTTCGGCGCTGGAGAGGGGGTGGCCCGGAGCCCTGCGGCTCCGGGCCGGGACTTGCTCAGTTGACGGCGTCGCGCAGGGACTTGCCCGGCTTGAAGGCAACGGTGTTGCTGGCTTTGATCTTGACCGGGGCGCCGGTCTGCGGGTTCTTGCCGGTACGGGCACCGCGGTGGCGCTGGAGGAAGGTGCCGAAACCGACCAGGGTGACGCTGTCCTTGCGGTTCAGCGCGCCGGTGATTTCTTCGAGTACGGCGTTGAGTACGCGGTTGGCCTGGTCTTTGGTCAGATCAGCCTTCTCGGCAATAGCCGCGGCGAGTTCAGGTTTGCGCATAGATGCCTCTTTGACTGTTTGTTGTTGTTGTGTGTCCGAGCTGTCCTTCCAGAACAGCGCCAAAGGCGCCGCAACGGCTCTGCGCTGCGGCAGACTCGGGGAGAATGGCACGCCATCCGGGACTGCGCCAGTGCTGCCGGGCAGTTTGCCCGACGGCTAATATGGCGAAGCAGACAGAACAGCCGCCATTTCCGCCAGAAGCTGGTCGATGCTCCGAATTTCCCGCAGAAACGCGAACGGCGGCCCTGAGGCCGCCGTTCGGGCGCAGCGTGCAACGCGATCAGCCGATCTCGATCATCTCGAAGTCAGCCTTGCCCACGCCGCAGTCCGGGCACAGCCAATCGGCCGGCACGTCTTCCCAGCGGGTACCGGCGGCGATGCCGTCGTCGGGCCAACCCTGGCTCTCGTCATAGATCAGGCCACAGACCACACATTGCCACTTCTTCATGCTCTACCTCATCGCGGGCCGTCTCTGGCGGACGTTGCCCTGGTTAAAAAATCAGCAGGCTTTGTACTGATATGGACGCCGCAGCGCAAGTGTCCGGGCCGGCCCTTCGTCGTGCTAAGCTCGCCGCCGTCCCCGGTAGCCGAAGCCGTTGTCGTGCCCTCCTCCGCCCTCGCCCACCCGCCCCGCTGGCTCAACGCCGGCCAGTTGCATCCTGCCCCCGCACCGCTGCTGCGCGACTGGCTGTTCGGCCAGGGCTCGCTGACCCGTCGTCTCACCGCCCTCAGTGCAGAGCGCTTCGCCGTGCAGCCGTTGCAGCAGGGTTGGCAGGTGTTGCGCGCCGACGAGTGCAGCGCTCTGCAGGTGCCGGCCGGCAGCATGGGCTGGGTGCGCGAGGTGTTTCTGCTCGGCGCCGGTCAGCCCTGGGTATTCGCGCGTAGCGTGGCGCCGCGCGCCGCCCTGGAGGGCTCCGGCTTCGAGCTGGGCAAGCTGGGCAGCCGTTCGCTGGGCGAGCTGCTGTTCAGCGACCGCGCCTTCGTGCGCGGCGAGCTGCAGGTGTGTCGCTACCCGGCGGCCTGGCTGCCGGCCGAGGCACGCGCCGAGCACCTCTGGGGACGCCGTTCCTGCTTCCGCCGCGACGGCCTCGGCGTGCTGGTGGCCGAGGTGTTCCTGCCGGCATTCTGGGACCACGCCGCGCAGAACTAGACGCCGCCCTCGCTCCCGGCCGCGTCGCTGCTCGTATAATCGGCGCACCTGGCCCGGAGACCCGCCGATGTACCAATCCTTCCTGCTCGCCCTGAACCGCCTGCACCCGCGCACCTGGGACTTCGTCCAGCTGATGCGCCTGGAGAAGCCGATCGGCATCTACCTGCTGCTGTGGCCGACCCTCTGGGCCCTGTGGGTGGCGAGCAAGGGCGTGCCGGACTTCGGCCTGCTGCTGATCTTCGTGTTCGGCACCCTGTTCATGCGCGCCGCCGGATGCGTGATCAACGACTATGCAGACCGCAATATCGACGGCCATGTGGCGCGCACACGGGCGCGACCGCTGGCCGATGGCCGGGTCAGCCCGCGCGAGGCGATGGTCCTGTTCGCCGTGCTGGTGGGCCTGAGCTTCATCCTGGTGCTGTTCACCAATCTGACCACCATCCTGTTGTCGTTCGGCGGCCTGGCCCTGGCCGCCTGCTACCCCTTCATGAAGCGCTACACCTACTACCCGCAAGTGGTGCTCGGTGCGGCCTTCTCCTGGGGCATGCCGATGGCCTTCAGCGCCGTCACCGGCGAGCTGCCGCCGGCCGAGGCCTGGCTGCTGTACATCGCCAACCTGCTGTGGACGGTGGCCTACGACACCTACTACGCGATGACCGACCGCGAGGACGACCTGAAGATCGGCGTGAAATCCACCGCCATTCTGTTCGGCGATGCCGACCGCATCATCATCCTCACCCTGCAGGGCCTGGCCCTGCTGTGCCTGGCCATGGCCGGCGCACGCTTCAGCCTGGGCATCTGGTTCCTGTTCGGTCTGTTCGGCGCTGCGGCCTGCTTCGCTTGGGAATTCTGGAGCACCCGCGACCGCGACCCGCAGCGATGCTTCGCCGCCTTCCTGCACAACCACTGGGCCGGCCTGGCGATTCTGCTGGGCATCGTCATCGACTACGCGCTGCGCTAGATCGGGCCTTGCCGCATGGCTGTCACATCGCTGCAATAATTCCGTTATCTAATGCGGCGCAAGACAGACGACCCGAGGCTCGACCCATGGTTGGCAAGAACATCCTGATCGTTGACGACGAAGCTCCCATCCGAGAGATGATCGCGGTGGCCCTGGAGATGGCCGGCTACGACTGCCTGGAAGCGGAAAACACCCAGCAGGCTCACGCCCTGATCGTCGACCGCAAACCAGACCTGATCCTGCTCGACTGGATGCTCCCGGGCACCAGCGGCATCGAGCTGGCCCGCCGCCTCAAGCGCGACGAGCTGACCGACGACATCCCGATCATCATGCTCACCGCCAAGGGCGAAGAGGACAACAAGATCCAGGGCCTGGAAGTCGGCGCCGACGACTACATCACCAAGCCCTTCTCGCCGCGCGAGCTGGTGGCCCGCCTCAAGGCCGTGCTGCGCCGCACCGCGCCGAGCGACGGCGAAGCGCCGATCGAAGTCGGCGGCCTGCTGCTCGACCCGATCAGCCACCGCGTCACCATCGACGGCAAGCCGGCCGAGATGGGCCCCACCGAATACCGCCTGCTGCAGTTCTTCATGACCCACCAGGAGCGTGCCTATACCCGCGGCCAGTTACTGGACCAGGTCTGGGGCGGCAACGTCTACGTCGAAGAGCGCACCGTCGACGTGCATATCCGCCGTCTGCGCAAGGCGCTCGGCGAGGCCTACGAGAATCTGGTGCAAACGGTGCGCGGCACCGGGTATCGTTTTTCCACCAAGAGCTGACTCACGCTCCCCCGCGTCCAGAGAAAGGAAGCACTAGGTGAACCAAGACTGGCGCGGCGCCATGGCGCGCCGCCTGCTGTTGTTGTTGGTCGGCTGCGGGCTGGTCGGCCTGATCACCGGCGAATACGCCTGGGCCCTGGCCATCGGTCTCGGAGGCTACCTGCTGTGGCACCTCAAGCAGCTGCTGCGCCTGCACAAGTGGCTGCGCGAACGCCAGCCGGACGAGGCGCCGCCCGAAGGCTACGGCCTGTGGGGCGAGATCTTCGACAACATCTACCACCTGCAGCGCCGCGACCAGCGCGTGCGTGGCCGCCTGCAGGCGGTGATCGACCGCGTGCAGGAATCCACCGCCGCCCTGCGCGATGCGGTGATCATGCTCGACGCCGAGGGCAACCTGGAGTGGTGGAACCGCGCCGCCGAGCAGCTGCTGGGGCTGAAGACCCCACAGGACAGCGGCCAGTCGATCGCCAACCTGGTACGCCACCCGCGCTTCAAGGAGTACTTCGAGGCCGGCAACTATCAAGAGGCCCTGGAGCTGCCCTCGCCGATCAACGACCGCATGCGCCTGCAGTTGCAGATCACCCAGTACGGCAACCACGAACACCTGATGCTGGTGCGCGACGTTACCCGCCTCCACCAGCTGGAACAGATGCGCAAGGACTTCATCGCCAACGTCTCCCACGAGCTGCGTACGCCGCTGACGGTGATTACCGGTTACCTGGAGACCCTGCTGGACAATGTCGAGGACGTGAATCCGCGCTGGCTGCGCGCCCTGCAGCAGATGCAGCAGCAGGGCTCGCGCATGCAGAACCTGCTGAATGACCTGCTGTTGTTGGCCAAGCTGGAAGCCACCGACTATCCCTCGGACAACCAGCCGGTGGCCGTCGACCTGCTGCTGCTCTCGATCAAGAACGACGCCCAGGCCCTGTCCGGCGCGCGCAACCACCGCATCAGCCTGGAGGCGGACAGCCAGATCCGCCTCAAGGGCAGTGAGGCCGAGCTGCGCAGCGCCTTCTCGAATTTGGTGTTCAACGCGGTGAAGTACAGCCCCGAGGACAGCGAGATCCGCATCCGCTGGTGGGGCGACGAACAGGGCGGGCACTTCAGCGTGGCCGACAGCGGTATCGGCATCGAGGCCAAGCACCTGCCGCGCCTGACCGAGCGCTTCTACCGGGTCGACTCCAGCCGCGCGTCCAACACCGGCGGCACCGGCCTCGGCCTGGCCATCGTCAAGCACGTGTTGTTGCGTCATCGGGCGCGCCTGGACATCACCAGCCTGGTCGGCAAGGGCAGCACCTTCACCTGCCACTTCCCGCCCCAGCAGGTCAGTCGGCGTGGCTAGAAATGGCCGGCGGCTTGCAATCACCGGCCTCAGCCGCCAACCTGTAGCGATCTTCCGCCAACCCTAGTACCCATGGACCCTTCCTCTAGTCTCTCCACGTCCGCCCTGGTCGCCGACCTCGGCCTCGTGCTGTTCGCCCTGTTCCTCGTTCTGCTCAACGGCTTCTTCGTCGCCGCCGAATTCGCCATGGTCAAGCTGCGCGCGACCAAGGTCGAAGCTATTGCCGAGCAACACGGCTGGCGCGGGCACATCCTGCGCACCGTGCACAACCAGCTGGACGCCTACCTGTCGGCCTGCCAGCTGGGCATTACCCTGGCCTCGCTCGGCCTGGGCTGGGTCGGCGAGCCGGCCTTCGCCGAACTGCTCACGCCGCTGCTCGGCGCCATCGGCATCGAGTCGGAGAAGCTGGTCCACGGCATCGCCTTCTTCTTCGCCTTCTTCATCATTTCCTACCTGCACATCGTGGTCGGCGAGCTGGCGCCCAAGTCCTGGGCGATCCGCAAACCCGAGCTGCTGTCGCTGTGGACCGCCGCGCCGCTGTACGCCTTCTACTGGCTGATGTATCCGGCCATCTACCTGCTCAACGCCAGCGCCAACGCCATCCTGCGCATCGCCGGACAAGGCGAGCCGGGGCCGCACCACGAGCACCACTACAGTCGCGACGAGCTGAAGCTGATCCTCCACTCCAGCCGCGCTCGCGACCCCAGCGACCAGGACATGCGCGTGCTGGCCTCGGCCGTGGAAATGGGCGAGCTGGAAGTGGTGGACTGGGCCAACTCGCGCGAGGACCTGGTGTACATCGACGCCAACGCCAAGCTGGACGAGCTGTTCAACGTGTTCCGCCGGCACAAGTTCAGCCGCTACCCGGTGTACGAAGAGGCCACCGGCGGCTTCGTCGGCGTGCTGCACATCAAGGACCTGCTGCTGCAGCTGAGCCTGCTGGAGATGCTGCCGTCCAAGTTCAACGTGGCCGAGTTGATGCGCCCGATCGAGCGGGTCAGCAAGCACATGCCACTGTCCTCGCTGCTCGAGCAGTTCCGCCAGGGCGGCGCGCACTTCGCTCTGGTCGAGGAGGCCGACGGCAAGGTGGTCGGCTTCCTGACCATGGAAGACGTGCTTGAAGTGCTGGTCGGCGATATCCAGGACGAGCACCACAAGGCCGAACGCGGCATCCTCGCCTACCAGCCGGGCAAGCTGCTGGTACGCGGCGACACCCCGCTGTTCAAGATCGAGCGCCTGCTCGGCCTGGACCTCGACCACATCGAGGCCGAGACCCTGGCCGGCCTGGTCTACGAGAGCCTGAACCGGGTGCCGGAGGAGGACGAGGTACTGGAGACCGAAGGCCTGCACATCATCGTGAAAAAGATGAAAGGGCCGAAGATCGTCCTGGCCAAGGTGCTCAAGCTGGACTGACGCACCCGCCGCTCCCCACAACGCCGCAGCCTGTCTGCGGCGTTGTGCTATCTGGCGTCAGGCCGCCTTGGCGTGGCTGACGCCGGCCAGGCTCATGCCGTGGTCCAGATGCTGGTCCACCAGCCACTTGCCGTGGGCCAGCGAGGCACGCTGGGCGCTCTCCAGGTCGGCGAGAAAGGCGAACCGCAGCGGCAGCGACATGCGCTTGCTGACCTGGCCGTCGGGCAGGGTGATCTGGCAGCCCGCCGCCCAGGGCGTGGGAATGCCGGGGTGTTCGATGATCGCGGCGCTGATGGCGTGGTCGCGGTAAGTGCAGTGCAGATTGTTCATGATCTTCACCTCACGGATTCGGCGTGTCTGGCCACCTTAGCCCCAGAATCGCCGCACGGCGCCACGGACCGACCAAGGGTCAACCGGCCACGCACACCTGATTGCGCCCCGCCGCCTTGGCCGCGTACAGCGCCTGGTCGGCGGCATCGATCAGCGCCGGCATGCGCAACGCGGCCTGGCCATCGTGATACGCCAGGCCGATGCTCACGCTCAGCGGCACGCGGGCACCATTGTGCTGCAGATCCAGCGCCGCCACCTCGGCGCGGATGCGCTCGGCCAGATCCTGGGCGCCCGCCGCGTCGACATCCGCCAGGACCAGCAGGAACTCCTCGCCGCCATAGCGCGCGGCCAGATCGCCGGCGCGCCGGGCACTGCCGCGCAGCACCTTGGCCACGGCAGCGATACAGCGGTCACCGAAGGGATGTCCGTAGCCATCGTTGATGCGCTTGAAGTGATCGATGTCGAGCAGCAGCACGGCCAGCCGGGTGTTGGCCTGGTCGGCCAGTTGCTGATCGCAATGCCGGCGGTTGGCCAGCTGGGTCAGAGCATCGGTGTTGCTCAGGCGGGTCAGCTCGGCGTTGGCCTCGGCCAGCTCGCGGGTCGACTGCTGCAGCTCGGCGGTGCGCGCCAGCACGCGCCGCTCCAGCTCCTCGTTGAGCCGCGCCTGCTCGACCAGCAGCTGTTCCTGGCTGGCCAGGCGCGCCTCGCGCTCGCCGATCAGCGCGGTCTGCGCGGCGATACGTGCGGAGCGCTCACTGTTGATGCGGTCGGCCAGGGCCACCGAGAGCAGGATGAATTCGACGAAGAAGCCCAGGGTCTGCATGCGCAGGGTCAGCTGGTTGACCGGCAGGACGCCCTGCAGGGCCGCCACGTGCACCGCGGTGCCGACGATGAGGAAGATCCACGCCAGGCTGAACAGCGGCGCCGAGCGATTGCCGCGTCGCCACAGATCCACCGCCGTCCCCAGCGCCACCAGACAGCTGAGCAGCGCCGCCGACTGGGTGCCGATGGCGGTCAGCCACTGCGGTCGTACCAGCAACAGCGCGATCGCCAGCGCCCAGTAGCCGAGCAGCAGATTGTTGGCCCACAGCACCCAGCCGCCGTAACGCGGAATGCGCAGGAAGACGCGAACGAAGTAGCTTGCGGCGAAGAAGCTCCACAGCGCGGAGAATGCATAGATCTGCCCCGCCGGCCGGCCCAGCTCGGGCCACAGGAAGAGCACGCCGAAGCCACTCAGGCTCAGCTCGTAAACCACCACGCCGAGCAGGTAAAGGCTGTACCACAGGTAGCTGAGGTGGCGAGTGAACAGGTACAGGCTGAAGTTGTACAGCAGCACCGCCAGCATGGCGCCGAAGAACAGTCCCAGCAGCACGCGCTGGTCCAGCTCCTGCTGCTGATAGGCCGCCTCGGTGAGCACCTGCATGGGTGCCACGATGTTCTCGCGGCTGTGCAGGCGCAGGTAGACCCAGCGCTGCTCGCCGGGCTGCAGCGCCAGGGGGAACAGCGGTTGCCGGCCGGGCACCGGCCAGGCGCTCAGCGGCAGATGATCACCGGCCTCCAGCAGCGCTCCCCAGCTGCCGCTGGCCGGATCGAACAGGCGCAGTTCGAGGCGATCGAGGATCGGCCACTCCACCAGCAGGCGCCAGTCGCTGCGAGCGGAGCGGTTGTGCAGGGCCATGCGTACCCACACCGGCCCCTCCTGGAAACCCAGGCTCAGCGAGGCGCCCTCCAGCTTGCGCCAGCCGGTGGCCTCGACCACCTCGGCGAAATCCAGCTCCTCGGCAGGCAGCAGGTATTCCAGCCAGGGCGCGGGGCGCACCACCTGATGGTCATCGGTGAGTTCGAGCGGAGCGGCTACGCAAGGCAGGGTAGCCAGCAGACAGAACAGCAGGCTGAACAGGCGCACGGGCAGATGGGTTTCCTCGACTCGGTGCCACTCTCGGGGACTGCAGGCACCAGTCCCTCAAGCATTGCCGCGAATCGCGGATCGCGCCAGTCCGGTTATTCGCCGCCCACCGCGAAGTTGGGCAGGCTGTCCACCGGCTGGGCGAAGTTGAACGGGATGGACTGCAGGGCCAGGCCGACATTGCGCTGCACCACGAAGTGCAGGTGCGGGCCGGTGCTGTTGCCGGTGTTGCCGGAACGGGCGATCTGCATGCCGGCCTCGATCCGCTCGCCCTCACGCACCATCACCGAACCGCGCATCAGGTGCAGGTAGACGCCCATGGTGCCGTCGTCATGCAGGATGCGCACGTAGTTGCCGGAGGGATTGTTGCCACGGCCACTCTGGCGGTTCTCGGTCTTCACCACCATGCCGCTGCGCGAGGCGACGATCGCCGTGCCCTCGGGCATGGCGATGTCCATGGCGTAGCGGCCCTTGGGCGTGAAGTGGCTGTACTTGCCGTTGGCGCCCTGGGTCAGCTTGAACGGCCCGCCAATCCACGGCAGCGGATAGCGGAACAGCAGCGGCTGCAGGCGCGGATCGCCCATGGCGTAGCGCAGCCGCGGCTTGTAGCTCATCGGCTTGGCCGCATCCAGCGGCGCCAGGGTGGTCAGGCGGATATGGCTGCGCGGCGGCAGCACCCAGCGAATCGGCTCGTCCGGCGCGCCGGCGACGTTGACCAGGCGATCCAGGCGCAGCTCGACCTCCACCGGGGCGTACAGGTCGTTGCGCAACACCAGGGTCTCGCCAGCATCGTGCTTCTTGGTTTCCAGCTTCACCAGGTTGTCGAGCTTCTCCACCATGCGGTCGCGGAACACGAACACCTGGGCACCGGGCACGGCCTTGTCGCTATAGGTCACCGTGCCGTGCTTGTCGACATACTTGTAGATGGTCAGCGCACTGGCCTGGCCGGCGGCCAGCAGCAGTGCGCAGAAAATGATTGAACGCCCTAGCATAACTTCACGGATTTAATGGTTATTTGGTATCCGGGACGAAAAGACTAGCAGCGCGCCATGCGGCTCGCGAGTGCTCGCGCTGCGGGCTGTGCGGCAATCCGCAGGGTCAGGCTGCGAATCGCAGCGATATCCGACGAAAGGCGTGCTGCGGAACAGGCACTCCGAGCGGCAGTCAGCCTCCTGAAATCAACACGGCGCCCATGGGCGCCGTGCTCGTGAATCTGGCTGGCGGCGTCAGGCGCCGGGCACGAAGTGCTTCTGCGCAGTGCCGCGGGCGATCAGGCGCGACAGGTAGTCGAGCTTCTGCGGATCTTTGTCGACGAACTTGAAGCTCAGCTGCAGCCATTCGCTGTCCGGCTTCGGCTCCAGGGCCGCCACCGAATGCAGGTAGCCGTTGAGGCGCGCAGTCTCGGCTGCCTCGCCCTGCTCCAAGTCGAGCACTGCGCTCTCCAGCACCTGGGGCAGCTGCTCGGTGCGTTTCACCACCAGCAGCGCTTCCTTGAGGCTCAGCGCCTTGATCACGCAGGCCATGCTGCCACCGGGCAGGCGCAGCTGGCCCTGACCGCGACCGGTGGGCGCGGCGGAAGCCTTGGCGGCCGGGGCGGCAGGTTTGACCTGGGCGGCAGCCGGATCGGCAGCAGCGGCAGCGGGTTTGGCCGTCGGCTTGACCACATCGGCCTTGCCACCAGTCAGGGCACTCAGGGAGTCGTTGGCGAAGCCGCCCGTGCTGAGCATCTTCGGCGGCGCGCTGGCGGCCAGGGCCTGCAGCTTGCCGGCGCGGTGCAGGGCCTTCTTGACCTTGGTCACCAGTTGGTCGTTGGAAAACGGTTTGCCGATGTAGTCGGAGACCCCGGCCTGAATGGCCTGGACCACGTTCTCCTTGTCGCCACGGCTGGTGACCATGATGAACGGCACGGTCTTCAGGGTTTCCTGCTCGCGGCACCAGGTGAGCAGTTCGAGGCCGGACAGCTCAGGCATTTCCCAGTCGCAGAGGATCAGGTCGACCGGCTGGCGGGCGAGCATCTGCTGAGCCTTGCGGCCGTTGACCGCCTCTTCGATCTGGATGCCGGGGAAGTGGTCGCGCAGGCCTTTCTTCACCAGATCACGGATAAAGGTGGCGTCGTCCACCACCAGCACACTGACTTTGCTCATCGACCACTCCCGACAACGATGTCGACAAGCATAGCCGCGGATACTGGCCCGAGGCCAACACGGCGCACTCGGTGGATCCCCGGGCGCGCCGGGGACTGTCCGCGGGCGCCGCGCGGACGGCTTACTCCTTCTTGCCGCCCTGCACTTCTTCCTGCATGCGCGCCAGGCCCATGTGGCGCACGTCGGTGCCGCGCACCAGGTAGATCACCAGCTCGGCGATGTTGCGCGCGTGGTCGCCGATGCGCTCCAGCGACCGCAGGACCCAGATGATGTTGAGCACGCGGCTGATCGCGCGCGGGTCTTCCATCATGTAGGTGACCAGCTCGCGCAGGGCGGTCTTGTACTCGCGGTCGACGGTCTTGTCGTACTGGGCCACGGACAGGGCCAGGTCGGCATCGAAGCGGGCGAAGGCGTCCAGCGCCTCCTGCACCATGCGCCGTACCTGGTCGCCGATGTGGCGCACCTCGACGTAGCCGCGCGGCGATTCGCCCTCCTCGCACAGCTGGATGGCACGCTTGGCGATCTTCGACGACTCGTCGCCGATGCGCTCGAGGTCGATCACCGACTTGGAGATGCTGATGATCAGGCGCAGGTCCGAGGCGGCCGGCTGGCGGCGGGCGAGGATGCGCAGGCATTCCTCGTCGATGTTGCGCTCCATCTGGTTGATCTGGTCGTCGATCTCGCGCACCTGCTGGGCCAGGCCGGAGTCGGCCTCGATCAGCGCGGTGACCGCGTCGTTGACCTGCTTCTCGACCAGGCCGCCCATCGCCAGGAGGTGGCTGCGCACTTCCTCCAGCTCGGCGTTGAACTGCTGGGAGATGTGATGGGTGAGGCTGTCTTTGTTGATCATCGCGAAGTCCTATGCAAACCGGTTTCGAGTTCGTTGTTGTGAGACCACTGCACCACTAGCCGTAACGGCCGGTGATGTAGTCCTCGGTCTGCTTCTTGGCCGGGTTGGTGAACAGGGTATCGGTGTCGCCGAACTCGATCAGCTTGCCCATGTACATGAACGCCGTGTAGTCGGAGACACGCGCCGCCTGCTGCATGTTGTGGGTGACGATGACGATGGTGTACTTGCTCTTCAGCTCGTAGATCAGCTCTTCGACCTTGAGGGTGGAGATCGGGTCCAGCGCCGAGCAGGGTTCGTCGAGCAGCAGCACTTCCGGCTGCACCGCCACGGTACGGGCGATCACCAGACGCTGCTGCTGGCCACCGGAGAGGCCGAGGGCGGACTCGTGCAGGCGGTCCTTGACTTCGTCCCACAGCGCGGCGCTCTTCAGGGCCCATTCCACGGTCTCGTCGAGCACGCGTTTCTGGTTCACGCCCTGGATGCGCAGGCCGTAAACCACGTTCTCGTAGATGCTCTTGGGGAACGGGTTGGGCTTCTGGAACACCATGCCGACGCGGCGGCGCAGCTCGGCGACATCCACGCCCTTCTTGTAGATGTCGTGGCCGTCTAGGCGGATCTCGCCCTGCACGCGGCAGCCGTCGACCAAGTCGTTCATCCGGTTGAAGGTGCGCAGCAGGGTCGACTTGCCGCAGCCGGACGGGCCGATGAAGGCGGTCACACGCTGCTTGGGGATGTTCATCGACACGTCGAACAGCGCCTGCTTGTCGCCGTAGAACAGATTCAGGCCGGGCACCTCCAGGGCGACCGTTTCTTCCGCCAGGTTGAGGCCCTGCTTCTGCCGGCCGAGGGCGGCCATGTCGATACCGTGGGTGTGTACTTCGTGCTGCATGGGATGCTCCCTACGCTAACAATTCGTTCAATTCGCTCATGCCGCCGCGGCCACTGCCACGGCGACGCAATTCGTGATCAGTGGTCCAGCGCCTTGTACTTCTCGCGCAGGTGGTTGCGGATGAACACGGCGCTCAGGTTGAGCAGCGCGATCACCAGCACCAGCAGCAGCGCGGTGGCGTACACCAGCGGGCGGGCGGCCTCGACGTTGGGGCTCTGGAAGCCGACGTCGTAGATATGGAAGCCCAGGTGCATGATCTTCTGGTCCAGGTGCAGGTACGGGTAGTTGCCGTCCACCGGCAGCGCCGGAGCCAGCTTGACCACGCCGACCAGCATCAGCGGCGCCACTTCGCCGGCGGCGCGGGCCACGGCGAGGATCATGCCGGTCATCATGGCCGGGCTGGCCATCGGCAGCACCACCTTCCACAGGGTCTCGGCCTTGGTCGCACCGAGGGCCAGGGAACCTTCGCGTAGGGCCCGCGGGATACGTGCCAGACCTTCCTCGGTGGCGACGATCACCACTGGCACGGCGAGGATCGCCAGGGTCAGCGAGGCCCACAGCAGGCCCGGGGTACCGAAGGTCGGCGCCGGCGCCGCTTCGGCGAAGAACAGGCGGTCGATCGAGCCACCCAGCACATAGACGAAGAAGCCCAGGCCGAACACGCCGTAGACGATGGCCGGCACGCCGGCCAGGTTGTTCACGGCGATGCGGATGATGCGGGTCATCGCGCCCTGTTTGGCGTATTCGCGCAGGTAGATGGCCGCCAGCACGCCGAACGGCGTGACGATCACGGCCATGATCAGGGTCATCATCACGGTGCCGAAGATGGCCGGGAAGATGCCACCCTCGGTGTTGGCCTCGCGCGGCTCGTCGCTGAGGAACTCCCACAGCTTGGCGAAGTAGAAGCCCAGCTTGCTGACGACGCCCATGGCGTTCGGCTGATAGGCACGGACCACCTTGCTCAGGGCGATCTCCTGCTCGCGGCCGTCGACGGTCTTCACCGTCACGCTGTCGCGGTCGAGCTGCTGGTTGAGCGCGACCAGTTCGGTCTCGAGGCCCTTGTACTGGGCATCCAGCTCGGCACGTTGGGCATCCAGGTCGGCCTGGGCAGCGGCGTCCAGGCGGTCCTTCAGCTCCAGGCGGCGACCTTCCAGGCGCAGCTGCTCGAGGCCGTGGTTGATATGGCCGATATCGCGCTTCTCCAGGCGCACCTGCTGCGCATGCAGCTCGTCGACGCGGGCGATGCGGCTTTGCAGTTCGCTCCAGGCGGCATCGCCTTCGGCGATCACCTCGCCACCTTCCTTGACGTTGACCAGGTAGCCGTAGAAGTTGCCCCACTCGCGGCGCTCCATGGCCATCAGGTTGGCGGGGGTGCGCGGCTCGCTCAGCCACTCGGCCACCACCCAGCTGAAGTCGGCGCCGTAGACCTCACGGTTGCCGACCTTGAACAGCTCGCGGGTCATGAACTCGCCGCCTTTCACGTCCACCGGCAGGCCGGCGGCGGCCAGGCGCGCACGCGGTACTTCTTCTTCCTGCACCAGCTCGCCGGCCATCACCCGGGCGGCCTCGCCCGGCACCTGGTACTTGGCCTCCATCACGTCGGCCGGCCAGAAGTGGCCGAGGCCGCGCACGGCGATCACGGCGAGCAGGCCGATGGTCATGATCACGGCGATGGACACGCCGCTGGCGGTCATCCACACCCAGGGCGAACCGCTCTTGAACCAGGACTTGAGGTTTTGCTCTTTGATTTTCACTGACGTCTACCTTTCCCAGTTCTCAGAGCGACGCGTACTTCTTGCGCAGGCGGGTACGAATCACCTCCGCCAGCGTGTTCATCACGAAGGTGAAGGCCAGCAACACCAGCGCGGAGAGGAACAGCACACGGTAGTGGGTACTGCCCACCTCGGATTCCGGCATTTCCACCGCCACGTTGGCGGCCAGGGTGCGCAGGCCCTCGAAGATGTTCATGTCCATGATCGGCGTGTTGCCGGTGGCCATCAGCACGATCATGGTCTCGCCCACCGCACGGCCCATGCCGATCATCAGGGCGGAGAAGATGCCCGGGCTGGCGGTGAGGATCACCACGCGGGTCAGGGTCTGCCAGGGCGTGGCGCCCAGGGCCAGTGAGCCGAAGGTCAGGCTCTTCGGCACGCTGAACACGGCATCCTCGGCGATCGAGTAGATGTTCGGGATCACCGCGAAGCCCATGGCCAGGCCGACCACCAGGGCGTTGCGCTGGTCGAAGGCGATGCCCAGGTCGTTGCTGATCCACAGGCGCATGTCACCGCCGAAGAACCAGTTCTCCAGGTGGCCGCTCATACCCAGGGCGCCGCTGCCGATCAGCAGGATCACCGGGATCAGCAGCGCCGCTTCCCAGCCATCGGGGATGACCAAGCGGATCTTCTCCGGCAGGCGGCTCCAGGCGTAGGCGGCTAGCAATACGCCGATCGGCGTGAGCAGCAGCAGGCTGAAGATGCCCGGCAGGTGGCCTTCGACATAGGGCGCGAGGAACAGGCCGGCGAAGAAGCCGAGGATCACCGTCGGCAGCGCCTCCATCAGCTCGATCACCGGCTTGACCTTGCGGCGCATGGCCGGGGCCATGAAGTAGGCGGTGTAGATGGCCGCGCAGATGGCCAGCGGAGCGGCCAGCAGCATGGCGTAGAATGCGGCCTTCAAGGTACCGAAGGTCAGCGGCGCCAGGCTCATCTTCGGTTCGAAGTCGCTGTTGGCCGAGGTCGACTGCCAGACGTACTTGGGCTCGTCGTAGCTCTCGTACCAGACCTTGCCCCACAGTGCGCTCCAGGAGATTTCCGGGTGCGGGTTGTCGATGACGAAGCGCTGCAACTGGCCGTTCGACTCCACCAGCACACGGTTGGCGCGCGGCGACAGGGCCGCGACGCCGGCGCCCTCGGCGACCTTCTCGGTCAGCAGGGTGCGATGCGCGGTGCTGTGGAAGATGCCTAGATGGCCTGCGCTATCCAATGCCACGAAGCCCTTGCGGCGCTCCTCGGAGAGGATCTGGATGATCGGCGCATCGCTCAGCTGGAAGCCACGGATATGGGTCAGCGCGGCCTTATTGTCGGCATCGCGCACCATGAACCATTGGCCGATGCCGCCCTTGCTGTCGCCGATCAGCAGCGAGATGCCGCCGAGCAGCGGCGTGACCGTGCTCACTTCGGCGTCGCCGCCGAGCAGCTTGTAGCGGCCGTTGAGGGCCTTGGTGCGCAGGTCGAAGACGTCGGCGGTGGCCTTGCCGTTGATCACGAACAGCCACTGCTGGCGCGGGTCGATGATCATCGCCTTGATCGGCTCGGCGATCTGCGGCAGAGCGATGCGCTCCTCAGTGAGGGTGGCCTCGCCGGTCAGCATGTTCTCTTCGCGGGTGATCGCCAGCACCTGCAGCTCGGCACCGGTGGAGGCGCTAAGCATCAGGGTGTCGCCGTTCTCGCTGATGGCGACGTGCTCCAGCGGCCGGCCCTGGGTGTCGAGGACGATGGGCGCCTCGCCGTAGGGGTAGTCCAGCTCCGGGGTGATGGTCTTGACGTTGTTCGGGTAGCTGACCTTGTAGGCATGCTCGAACACCAGCACCTGGCCGTTGGACAGGCCCAGCACCACGCGGTGGCTGCCCGGCTGGTCCTGGCTGACCGAGGCGATGCTGACACCGGCCGGCAGCGCCAGCTGATAGGCGTTCAGGGCGGTGCCATCCTTGAGGCCGAAGAACTGGACCTGGCCGTCGCGGCCGAGGCGCATGGCCACCTTGTTCTGCTCTTCCACCGCCAGCAGCAGGGCCTCGCTCTGCCCGGCCAGCCAGGACGGTTGCTGGGCCTTGCGCGCCTCCATGTCGGCACCGCCGAAGATCGGCGCCACCACATAGGCGAGGTAGAAGAAGATCAGCGTGATGCATGCCAGCACGGCCAGGCCGCCGATCGAGACGTACCAGCGCGCCATGCGGTCCTTGAGCGCGCGCACGCGACGCTTGCGCTGCAGGGCGGGGGTATCGAAGTCGATGCGGTGGTTGTTCGCGGAGGCGCTCATGCTGTTGTTGGCCAGGTCATTCATGAGGAGGTCTCGAGCACAGCGGACACAGCCCGCTCAATGTGAAGTACTTCAATCTATCCGCCTTGTGTGACAGAAAGATTACAGCTCGGTGACGCGACAACGCCCGCGGCTCCAGAAGAGTCGCGGGCGTGTCGAACAGCGCGCCGAGGGATGGGGCCTCGGCGTCACTGGCAGGCCGTTACAGGCCCAGTTCTTTCTTGGTCTTCTCGATCACTTTGGCCGGCAGCGGGATGTAACCATCCTTGACCACCACGTCCTGGCCCTGCTTGGACAGCACCAGCTTGACGAACTCGGCTTCCAGCGGGCTCAGCGGCTTGTTCGGCGCCTTGTTGACGTAGACGAAGAAGAAGCGCGACAGCGGGAACTTGCCGGCCAGGGCGTTGGCCTCGGAAGCCTCGAAGGCCTCGCCGCCTTTCTTCGACAGCGGGACGGCGCGGACGCTGGCGGTCTTGTAGCCGATGCCCGAGTAGCCGATGGCGTTGACGGTGCTGGAGATGGACTGCACTACCGAGGCCGAACCCGGCTGCTCGTTGACGTTGGCCTTGAAGTCGCCTTTGCACAGGGCGGCTTCCTTGAAGTAGCCGTAGGTGCCGGATACCGAGTTGCGACCGAACAGCTGGATCGGCTTGTCGGCCCACTCGCCGGTCAGGCCCAGGTCGCCCCAGGTCTTCACGTCGCTACCACCGCACAGGCGGGTGCTGGAGAAGATGCCGTCAACCTGAGCCATGTCCAGGGACTTGATCGGGTTGTCCTTGTGCACGAACACGGCCAGGGCGTCGATGGCCACCGGCACGGCGACCGGCTTGTAGCCGAACTTCTCTTCGAAGGCCTGCAGCTCGTTGTCCTTCATGGCGCGGGACATCGGGCCCAGGTTGGCGGTGCCTTCGGTCAGGGCGGGCGGCGCAGTGGAGGAGCCGGCGGCCTGGATCTGGATGTTTACGTTCGGGTACAGCTTCTTGTATTCCTCGGCCCACAGGGTCATCAGGTTGGCCAGGGAGTCGGAACCGACGCTGGACAGGTTGCCCGATACACCGGAAGTCTTTTGGTAAGCCGGGATGGCCGGGTCGACAGCGGCAACCGCACTAGCGGCGCTTACGCCAGCGGCGACAAAGGTCAGGGCCGCCATCAAACGCTTGAGTTTCATGCCTTGCTCCTAGCAGGAAGGGGTTGTGATGGAACGGGCCCAAGTATCTGTAGGCCGCATGAACACTCTATGACTGGATTGTGACAATCAGGTTAAAGCGCAGCAAAAAAGCAAAAGGCCCGCGAACGGGCCTTTTTGTGCAGCGGCCTGGACTCAGGCCGGCACGAGCTGGCTGGCCTGGCGCCGCCATAGCAGCGTGCCGATCAGCATGAACAGCAGGCACAGGGCGCCGACGTAATAGGCCGGACCCAGCGGGCTCCACTTCAGCAGCAGGCTGACCAGGATCGGCGTCAGCCCGCCGAAGATGGCGTAGGCCAGATTGTAGGAGAACGACAGCCCGGAGAAGCGCACCACAGCCGGGAAGGCCTTGACCATCACCATGGGGATGGCGCCGATCATGCCCACGCACAGGCCGGCCAGGGCATACAGTGGCACCAGCAGGCCCGGCTGGGTCTTCAGCGTGGTGTAGAACAGCCAGGAGCTGACCAGCAGCAGCGCACCGCCAACCAGGAAAGTCGGCCCCGGGCCGAAGCGATCAGCCGCCAGCCCCGCCAGCACGCAGCCGATGCTCAGGCAGACGATGGCCAGGCCGTTGGCCGTCAGGGTATCGGCCGGGGTGAAGCCGTATTGGGTCTGCAGCAGGGTCGGGGTCATCAGAATCACCACGACGATGCCCGCCGACAGCACCCAGGTCAGCAGCATGGACAGGATGATCGCCGGGCGATGCTCGCGCACCACCGCCTTCAGCGGCAGCTCGGCGGCCAGCGACTGGCGCTGCTGCAGCTCGGCGAACACCGGGGTCTCGTGCAGCCAGCGGCGCAGGTAGACGGAGATCAGACCGAACACGCCGCCGACCAGGAAGGGAATGCGCCAGGCGTAGTCGGCGATCTCTTCCGGGGTGAAGCTGCGATTGATCGCGCTGGCCGCCAGCGAGCCGAGCAGGATGCCGGCGGTGAGCCCGGCAGTGAGGGTGCTGCAGGCGAAGCCGATGCGCTTGGCCGGCACATGCTCGGCGACGAACACCCAGGCGCCCGGCACCTCGCCGCCGATCGCCGCGCCCTGCATGACGCGCAGGGCCAGCAGCGCGAGCGGCGCCCAGATACCGATCTGCGCGTAGGTCGGCAGCAGGCCCATCAGCAGGGTCGGCACCGCCATCAGGAAGATGCTCAGGGTGAACATGCGCTTGCGTCCGAGCAGGTCGCCGAAGTGGGCCATGATGATGCCGCCCAGCGGCCGCGCCAGGTAGCCGGCGGCGAAGATGCCGAAGGTCTGCAGCTGGCGCAGCCACTCGGGCATCTCGGCGGGGAAGAACAGCTTGCCGACCACTGCGGCGAAGAACACGAAGATGATGAAGTCGTAGAACTCCAGCGCACCGCCCAGGGCGGAGAGCGAGAGGGTCTTGTAGTCACTGCGGTTCAATGGGCGCGCCACGGGCGCGGTGCTGGCATGTTCGGCGGGCATAGAGGGCTTCATTATTAGAGTGGCAAGGCTGCGCCGCACCATAGCAAATCGGGCCCCGGACCGCAGCTTTGCGGCGGAAAAGCGAAACCGCGCGGTCGTCGTTTGACGCGCGCCTCTATATACTGCGCACGGCCCGTCTAGCACGGGCCGCAGCCTGCCACCGAACAGCCAATCATAAGAATCCACCAGCGGGGCCCAGCATCATGATCGAACTCGAACAGGAAGACCCCATCCCCCAGGGCGATCTGGCCCTGCAGATCACCGCCTTGCCGCGTGAAACCAACGGTTTCGGCGACATCTATGGCGGCTGGCTGGTGTCGCAGATGGACCTGGCTGGCACCGCCATGGCCAGCAAGGTGGCCGGCGGCCGTGTCGCCACCGTGGCCATCGACCGCATGGCCTTCCTGGTTCCGGTGGCCGTGGGCGCGCAGCTGTCCTTCTATACCCAGGCCCTGGAAGTCGGGCGCAGCTCGATCCAGATGCTGGTCGAGGTATGGAGCGACGATCCGCTGTCCAGCGAGTGGCGCAAGGTCACCGAGGCGGTGTTCGTGTTCGTCGCCATTGACGGCAGCGGCCGCACCCGCCCGGTTCCGCCCCGCCGCGGCTGAGAAGCCCGTTGCAGACAACGCCGACCCAGTGTCGGCGTTTTCCATTGGACTTGGCCTTTTGCCCTGCGCTGGAGTCAAATGAGCCATGACTTCAGGGAGAACCGATATGAGCCAGGCCCAGATTGAACGCATCGAACTGGATGAGCTGACCTGCTGGCGCGTGCGCCACGCCGGGGCCGAGCTGCTGGTGGCGCAGCAGGGCGCCCAGGTGCTGAGCTACCAGCAGGGCGAACAGCCGCCGCTGATCTGGCTCAGCGAGCAGGCCAGCTACCAGCGCCGCCAATCGGTGCGCGGCGGCGTGCCGATCTGCTGGCCCTGGTTCGGCGACCTCGGCCGCAACCCGCTGCAGGTACAGGCACAGCACGACAACCTGGGCGCCGCGCCCTTCCATGGCGGCGTACGCGCCCTCGACTGGCAGCTGCTGGGCATCGACAGCGAGGGCGAGGCGGTGCACCTGCGGTTCGCCTTCGACAGCCGCCAGCACCCCCTGCCCGACTGGCCGCACGCCGCCGAGCTGCGCCTGGACATCCGCCTGGACGAACGCCTGCACCTGGATCTGACCAGCCACAACCTCGACGACACGCCGCTGGCCCTGAGCCAGGCGCTGCACAGCTACTTCGCCGTCAGTGACATCCGTCAGGTGGCCGTGCGCGGGCTGGAGGACAGCCGCTATATCGACACCCTGGAAGACTGGCAGGAGCGCCGCCAGCAGGGCGAGCTGCGCTTCGCCGGCGAGACCGACCGCCTCTACCTCGACCTGCCGTCGCATCTGCGTCTGCACGACGCCGGTTGGCAACGCGAGCTGCATCTGCAGACCCGTAATTCGCGCTCGGCGGTGCTGTGGAATCCCTGGATCGACAAGGCCCAGCGCCTGTCCAGCTTCGCCGACGATGCCTGGCAGCGCATGCTGTGCATCGAGACGGCCAATGTTTGGGACGACTGCGTGGAGCTGGCCCCCGGCGAGCGGCACAGCATGGGTCTGAGCCTGTGGAGCGAGCCCACGTAACCCTCTTGTAGCAGGAAAGGGGTTAGAGATCCCCCTCCTCCACCAGCCGCACGTCACTGGCATCCAGGGCATAGGACGCCGCGGCCAGATCGTTCTCCATCGCCTCCACGCGCAGGGTGCCGTCGACCCACAGCGGCTCGTAGATGTCGTCCAGGGCGATGCCCTTGGGATAGCGCACCAGCACGATCTGGTTCGGCGGGGGCGGCGGCACGTGGATGCAGGCGCCCGGATAGGGCACCAGGAACAGCAGGGTGGTCTTGCCGGCGGTATCACTCTCCAGCGGTACCGGATAGCCGCCCAGGCGAATCTGCTTGCCGTCCAGGCGTGCCACGGTCTTCTTCGAGTACATCACCGCCGGCAGGCCCTGCTCCTGCTTCAGGCCGCCCTGCTGGCCGAAAGAGCCCGCCGCCTCGGGGCTGTCGTGGCTGATCTCCGGCATCGCCTCCAGGGCCTGCTGGTCCTCCTTCGGCATCAGCTCCAGCCAGTCCAGTTCGGCCGGTTCGGCGTGGCTCAGCAGGGGCAGCAGTAGCAGGGTCAGCAGCAGGCGGCGCATGGGCGGTCTCGCGGTAGCAACGGGGTGGCCAAGCCTAACGGCTCGGCGCGCGTACGTCAGTCCCGCTTCAGCAGGCCGTAGATCAGCAACAGGACGATGGCGCCGACCACCGCACCGACGAAGCCCGCCGCCTCGCCAGCGGCGTAGATGCCCAGGGCCTGGCCGCCATAGGTCGCGGCCAGCGAGCCGCCGATGCCAAGCAGGATGGTCATGATCCAGCCCATGCTGTCGTCGCCGGGTTTGAGGAAGCGTGCGATCAGACCCACGATCAGGCCGATGAAGATGGTGCCGACAATGCTCATACCATGCTCCTTTTAAGAGGCCGAAACGAACAAGGCGCACCGATTGGCGCGCCTTGTTGTGACCGGAGCGAAGCGGCAGGGTTCAACCCTGGATCAGCGCCTCGAGCTCGGCGATGCGCGCCTTGAGGGTCGCCATGTCCTTGCTGCGCAGGGTGGCGTGGCCGACCTTGCGCCCGGCCTTGAAGGCCTTGCCGTAGTGGTGCAGGTGGCAGTCGGCGATGGCGCTGACCTTGGCCACGTCCGGCACCACACCCAGGAAGTTGAGCATGGCGCTCTCGCCTACCTTGGCAGTGGAACCCAGCGGCAGGCCGGCGACGGCGCGCAGGTGGTTCTCGAACTGGCTGCACTCGGCGCCTTCGATGGTCCAGTGCCCGGAGTTGTGCACGCGCGGGGCGATCTCGTTGGCCTTGAGGCCGCCGTCGACTTCGAAGAACTCGAAGGCCAGCACGCCGACGTAATCCAGCTTGGTCAGCACCCGACCGACATAGTCCTCGGCCAGCGCCTGCAGCGGATGGTCGGTGCTGGCGATGGACAGGGCCAGCACGCCGCTGTCATGGCGGTTGTGCACCAGCGGGTAGAAACGCGTCTCGCCGTCGCGGGCACGCACGGCCACCAGCGACACTTCGCCGGTGAACGGCACGAAGCCTTCGAGAATGCACGGCACGCTACCCAGTTCGGCAAAGGCACCGACCACGTCCTCCGCCTTGCGCAGGACTTTCTGGCCCTTGCCGTCGTAGCCCAGGGTGCGGGTCTTCATCACCGCAGGCAGGCCGATAGCGGCTACGGCGGCGTCCAGGTCGGCCTGGGACTGGATATCGGCAAACTCGGGAGTCGGGATGCCGAGATCCTTGAACATCGACTTCTCGAACCAGCGGTCACGGGCGATGCGCAGGGCTTCGGCGCTCGGGTAGACCGGCACGAACTGCGAGAGGAAGGCCACCGTCTCGGCCGGCACGCTCTCGAACTCGAAGGTCACCAGGTCGACTTCATCGGCCAGCTGGCGCAGGTGATCCTGGTCGCCGTAGTCGGCGCGGATATGCTCGCCCAGAGCCTGGGCGCAGGCATCCGGAGCCGGATCGAGGAAGGCGAACTGCATGCCCAGCGGAGTGCCCGCCAGGGCCATCATGCGGCCCAGCTGGCCGCCACCGATTACGCCGATTTTCATGGGGCTCAGGCCTCGCGCGGGTCCGGGTTGTCGAGAACAGTCCGGGTCTGCTCGTCGCGGAACTGCTTCAGCTTGTCGTGGAACTGCGGGTGCTGGTGGCCGAGGATGCTGGCGGCCAGCAGCGCGGCGTTGATCGCGCCGGCCTTGCCGATGGCCAGGGTGGCGACCGGGATGCCGGCCGGCATCTGCACGATGGACAGCAGCGAGTCGACGCCCGACAGGACGGCGGACTGCACCGGCACGCCGAGCACCGGCAGGTGGGTCTTGGCCGCGCACATGCCCGGCAGGTGGGCGGCACCACCGGCACCGGCGATGATCACCTGGATGCCACGGCCTTCGGCCGCTTCCGCGTACTGGAACAGCAGGTCCGGGGTGCGGTGGGCGGAAACCACCTGCACTTCGTAGGGAATACCCAGCTTGTCCAGCATGTCTGCGGTGTGACTGAGGGTGCTCCAATCGGACTTGGAACCCATGATCACGCCAACCAGTGCGCTCATCGTTTTGCCTCTAGCTCGGGCGCCTGTCGGCGCGACAAAAACCAACAAGCCACGCATTCGGCGTGGCTTGTTATGTGCGGGCCAGGCCACTAGGGGCCTGGAGGCGGGGCAGTATACCGGAAAGCCACGGCAGTCGCGCCTTTGCTGTGACCGTCTGTCAGCACGGATTTGTAACCTGACTGTAAGCGGCCAGCCCGGTCAGTCGGGTATCGGTAGCTGATCAAATAGAGGTGCCCGATGCGTGGCTGCGCGGCGGTTGCTGATTGAGCCACCCCACAAGCTCCAGATGACGAACGGATGACAGCGCAGCCCAAAGCGAGAACTCCGCCACCTCCAGTTTTCGCCGCCTTGCCTACAATCCGCGCCTTCTTCTCGCCAGATTGAAAAGGACTTCAATATGCGCCGCGCCTTTGCCCTCATCGCCCTGCTCGCCACCCTCGCCGGCTGTGCCACCGCACCGCAGGGCGACGCACCGCTGGCTATGCACGATGAAACCCTCGAGCCTAAGGCCGGCGTCGAGGTCTGCTACCAACTGATCTTCTGCCCGCTGGTCAGCTCCGTCGAACTGGCGCGCTGAGCGCCAGCCAGCGGCAGGGCTCACAGACCGACCGGTCACGGCCGGCTAGACTCGTCACCTTTCCAACCAACAAGGAAGTTGTCATGCGCAAGCTATCCCTTATCGCTGTTTCCCTGCTGCTCGCCAGCCAGGCCAATGCCCTGGAACTGGCCAAGTACCCACAGGTGTTCGATACGGGCCAGGGCGTGATGGTGACCCTCGCGCCCAGCGCCGACGGCCAGCAGGCTCTGTTGCAGGTCAAGGGCCTCAACCACCCGCTGGACTCAGTGGTGTTCCTTACCGAGGTCAACGACCGCGGCAACCAGGAACGTGACTACAGCACCACTCTCGACGGTAGCCGCTACAACATGCTGCTCAAGCGCCAGGGCTGGGACGGCGACAGCTACCAGCTGTACCTGCCGGAAACCGCCGGTTTCCCCCTGACGTTCGACGAGACGCTGAGCAAGAAGGCCAAGCCGGCCGAACTCCTGGCCCTGTATGAACAACAGCAGAGCCAGGGCCTGCAGGAGAAGCTGGCCCGCTTTGACCGCGCCAAGCACCTGCAGACCAACAAACGCCTGCTCGAGGAACTGGATCAGGAAGCCAGCGAGGCCTGCGGCGTGCCGCTACAGACCCGGGTGGAGTGGAACGCCATCGACGACCAGAAAATGAAGGCTCTGAGCATCGCCGGCTATTGCGGCGAGGTGGTCAACCAGTTGGCCAGCCTGTGCGAGGGCGATGCCAGCTTCAAGGCGCAGGCCGTCGCCATCAGGACCGTGGAATGCCGCTTCGACAAGGCGATGAAGCTGCGCGAGAAGGACGGCAGCATCCTCTTCACCACCGCCGAGGAAGCGCCCAACCAGGGCGAGTTCATCAACGCCTTCCTGCGCAACCGCTGATCCCTACCCCGCCCCTTCGCAATGCAGGGGCGGGCATTCGGTTTTCCGAACGCCGAACTCGGCGGTATTCGCCAAGCCGAACACCACAGACATCTCCGAACTTTCATATTCGGAAATTAATCCTTTAATTTCAATTATTTATCCTTAGCCCAGACACCTGGCACACTACCTGCTCTGACTCTCGCAGGGACGGCTCGACCGTCCACTCAAGACGGGCCCGCATCGCCATGCAGCGACCGCCCCGGATAACAACAACAGCGAGGATCAGCATGAACAGCACTCTCTCCCGCGCCATCGGCGTCGCCCTGGCCGCCACCCTGTGCAGCGCACCGGCCCTGGCCGAAGAACTGACCGGCACCCTGAAGAAGATCAAGGACAGCGGCACCATCGTCCTCGGCCACCGCGACTCGTCCATCCCCTTCTCCTACTTCGGCAGCGACCCGCAGCAGCCCGAGGGCTACTCCCATGACCTGCAGCTGAAGGCGGTCGAGGCGATCAAGCAGAAGCTGGGCATGCCGGACCTCAAGGTTCGCTACAACCTGGTGACCTCGCAGACCCGCATCCCGCTGGTACAGAACGGCACCGTGGACCTGGAGTGCGGCTCCACCACCAACAACGTCGAGCGCCAGCAGCAGGTCGACTTCTCCGTCGGCATCTTCGAGGTGGGCACCCGCCTGCTGACCAAGACCACCTCCGGCGTCGCCGACTTCCCCGACCTCAAGGGCAAGAACGTGGTGACCACCGCAGGCACCACTTCCGAGCGCCTGCTCAAGGCGATGAACGCCGAGAAGCAGATGGGCATGAACATCATCTCGGCCAAGGACCATGGCGAGTCCTTCCTGATGCTGGAGTCCGGTCGCGCCGTGGCCTTTATGATGGACGACGCCCTGCTCGCCGGCGAAATGGCCAAGGCCAAGAAGCCGGCCGACTGGCACGTGGTCGGCACCCCGCAGTCCTACGAGATCTACGGCTGCATGGTGCGCAAGGGTGACCCGGCCTTCAAGGCAGTGGTCGACGAGGCCCTGGTCGCCACCTTCAAGTCCGGCGAAGTCACTGCCATCTATGACAAGTGGTTCCTCAACCCGGTCCCGCCCAAGGGCCTGAACCTGAACTTCCCGATGAGCGACGAGCTGAAGAAGCTGGTCGCCAACCCGACCGACAAGGCCGCCGAGCAGCTCTAAGCGCGCCCGCGGCAGCCGAATGCTCCCCTCTCCCACTTGTGGGAGAGGGGCCGGGGGAGAGGGAGCCGGGAACACACCCTCTCCCCAGCCCTCTCCCGTGAAAGGGAGAGGGAGCAAAGCATTCCGGCCTGTCGGTACGGCGCCACTTCACGAGAGCGGCGCCGCCTCACCTCTGCACATTTAGGACAGGAGCACCACCGCCAACCGCGGTGGGGGACCGTGTCGGCCCCGGCTCCTGTCCGCCCTGATCGTGAGTAGCCAAGATGAATTACAACTGGGACTGGGGCGTGTTCTTCAAGTCCACCGGCATCGGCAGCGAGATCTACCTGGACTGGTTCGTCACCGGCCTGGGCTGGACCATCGCCATCGCCCTCACCGCCTGGCTGATTGCCCTGGCGCTGGGCGCCCTGCTCGGCGTGATGCGTACTGTGCCGAACCGCTGGATCAGCGGCTTCGCCACCTGCTACGTGGAAGTCTTCCGCAACGTACCGCTGCTGGTGCAGCTGTTCCTCTGGTACTTCCTGGTGCCGGACCTGCTGCCCGAGCCGCTGGAGATGTGGTTCAAGCAGGACCTGTCGCCGGCCACCTCGGCCTTCCTCAGCGTGGTGGTGTGCCTCGGCTTGTTCACCGCCGCCCGCGTCTGCGAGCAGGTGCGCACTGGCATCCAGGCGCTGCCCAAGGGTCAGCTGGCCGCCGGCTACGCGCTGGGCTTCCGCCTGCCGCAGGTGTACGCCAACGTCCTGCTGCCGCAGGCCTTCCGCATCATCATTCCGCCGCTGACCAGTGAGTTCCTCAACATCTTCAAGAACTCCTCGGTGGCCTCGCTGATCGGCCTCATGGAGCTGCTGGCGCAGACCAAGCAGACCGCCGAATTCAGCGCCAACCTGTTCGAGGCCTTCACCCTGGCCACGCTGATCTACTTCACCCTGAACATGAGCCTGATGCTGCTGATGCGCCTGATCGAGAAGAAGGTCGCGGTACCGGGCCTGATCTCCGCGGGAGGCAAATGATGGATTTCAGCGCTATCGTCCCGGCCCTGCCGGGCCTGTGGAACGGCATGCTGATGACCCTGCAGCTGATGGTGCTAGGCGTGATCGGCGGCGTGGTGCTGGGCACCTTGCTGGCCATCATGCGCCTGTCGCACAACCGCCTGCTGTCGGGCTTCGCCGCCACCTACGTCAACTACTTCCGCTCCATCCCGCTGCTGCTGGTGATCACCTGGTTCTACTTCGCAGTACCGTTCCTGCTGCGCTGGATCACCGGCGAAGACACCCCGGTGGGCGCCTTCACCTCGTGCCTGGTGGCCTTCGTGATGTTCGAGGCGGCCTACTTCAGCGAGATCGTCCGCGCCGGCATCCAGGCCATTCCCAAAGGCCAGATGGGCGCCGCCTCGGCCCTGGGCATGACCTACGGCCAGAGCATGCGCCTGATCATCCTGCCGCAGGCCTTCCGCAAGATGACGCCGCTGTTGCTGCAGCAGAGCATCATCCTGTTCCAGGACACCTCTCTGGTCTACACCGTGGGCCTGATGGACTTCCTCAACGCCGCCCGCTCGCGCGGCGACATCCTCGGCCAGCCCCATGAGTTCCTGATCTTCGCCGGCCTCGTGTACTTCACCATCAGCTTCGCCGCCTCGCAGCTGGTCAAGCTCCTGCAGAAAAGGTTAGCCGTATGATTACCATCCAGAACGTCAACAAGTGGTACGGGGACTTCCAGGTGCTGACCGATTGCAGCACCGAGGTGAAGAAGGGCGAAGTGGTCGTGGTATGCGGCCCTTCCGGCTCCGGCAAGTCGACCCTGATCAAGTGCGTCAACGCCCTGGAGCCCTTCCAGAAGGGCGACATCGTGGTCGACGGCACCTCCATCGCCGACAAGCAGACCAACCTGCCGCAGCTGCGCTCGCGGGTCGGCATGGTGTTCCAGCACTTCGAGCTGTTCCCGCACCTGACCATCGCCGAGAACCTCACCATCGCCCAGATCAAGGTGCTCGGCCGCAGCAAGGCCGAAGCCACCGAGAAGGGCCTCAAGCTGCTCGAGCGGGTCGGCCTCTCCGCCCATGCGCACAAGCATCCCGGCCAGCTCTCCGGCGGCCAGCAGCAGCGCGTGGCCATCGCCCGCGCCCTGGCCATGGACCCGGTGGTGATGCTGTTCGACGAGCCGACTTCGGCCCTCGACCCAGAGATGGTCAACGAGGTGCTCGACGTGATGGTGCAGCTGGCCAACGAGGGCATGACCATGATGTGCGTGACCCACGAGATGGGCTTCGCACGCAAGGTCGCCGACCGGGTGATCTTCATGGACCGCGGGCAGATCGTCGAGGACTGCGCCAAGGAGGAGTTCTTCGGCGACATCAACGCCCGTTCCGAGCGGGCCCAGCAGTTCCTCAACAAGATCCTGCAACATTGAGAGCGGGCGCCCGGGGCTCCAGTCCCGGGCGCCAACTGGCCAGCCCCGGACGACTGTGATGCAATGCCTGTCCCCCAGCGTCCCGCCCGCCCTCGCCGTGAAGCCACATCTGCTCCGCCAACTGCTGCTGACCCTGCTGGGCATCGCCCTGGTACTCGGCTGCGGCTACGCCGGCTACCGGCTCAGCGAGGCGATCGGCATCCGCGACCTGGCCGCTAGCGGCGAACGCCAGCTGGAGCTCAACGCCCGCGCGGTGGAGAGCGAGATCGGCAAGTACACCTACCTGCCCAGCCTGCTGGAGCTGGAAAGTGGCGTCAGCCGCCTGCTGCTGACCCCCGGCAGCTACCGCCGGCAGCGTCTCAACGATCACCTCGAAGGTCTCAACCAGCGCGCCGGCAGCCTCGCCGTGTACGTGCTCGACCTCGATGGCCGGGTGGTCGCCACCAGCAACTGGAACCAGCCGAGCAGCTTCCTCGGCGAGGACCTGTCGTTCCGCGACTACTACAAGCAGGCAGTCCGTGGTGAGCCGGGGCGCTTCTATGGCGTCGGCAGCACCACCGGCGAGCCCGGCTACTACCTGGCCCACGGCCTGCGCGCCAACGGCCGGGTGATCGGCGTGGCGGTAGTCAAGGTGCGCCTCGACGCCCTGGAAAAGCGCTGGGCCGACGCCCGCGTGGAGGCCTACGTCAGCGACGAGAACGGCATCATCATCCTTTCCAGCAACCCGGCGCGCCGGCTCAAAGCCGTGCGGCCGCTGGACGATGCCCGCCGCGAGCGCCTGGCGCGCAGCCTGCAGTACCACTGGGCGACCCTGCAGGAACTGCAACCGCTGGCCAGCCGCGAGCTCGGCGACGGCCTGCAGGAAATCCGCCTGGACGGCCCCGCTGGCCAGCCCCTGGACTACCTGCAGCAGACCCGCGCGCTGAACGATACCGCCTGGCACCTGACCCTGCTCACACCGCTGGCCGAACAGCGCCGCACCGCTGCCAGCCACGGCCTGCTGGCCGGCGTGGTCTGCGCCCTGCTGATCTTCGGCGGCCTGGCACTGAACCAGCGGCGCAAGGTGATCGCCACCCGCCTGGCCGCCCGCGAGGCGCTGCAGCGGGCCAACAGCGAGCTGGAGCGCAAGATCGCCGAACGCACCCTCGACCTCTCCGCCAGCAACCTGCTGCTGCAGGCCGAGGTGCGCGAGCGCCAGCAGACCGAGGCCAACCTGCGCCAGGCCCAGGACGGCCTGGTCCAGGCCGGCAAGCTGGCGGTGATCGGGCAGATGTCCACCAGCATCGCCCACGAGCTGAACCAGCCGCTGGCGGCGCTGCGCACCCTGTCGGCGAATGCCGCGCGCTTCCTCGAGCGCGGCGCGCTGGACGTGGCCGGCAGCAACCTGCAGGCCATCGGCGAGCTGGTCGACCGCATGGGCCGCATCACCGGCAGCCTGCGCGCCTTCGCCCGGCGCGGCGGCGACCACGGCCAGGCCAGCCTGGAGCAGGCGGTGGAGGCGGCGCTGTTCCTCCTGCACAGCCGCGTCGAGCAGGAGCGTCCGGCTCTGCACCGCGAGTTCGCCGAGGCGCGCCTGGCTATCGACCAGACCCGCCTGGAACAGATCCTGGTCAACCTGCTGAGCAACGCGCTGGACGCCCTGCGCGAACAGCCGCGCCGCGAGCTGTGGCTGAACGGCGCACAGCACGGCGCCAGCTACCGCCTGGAGGTGCGCGACAGCGGTGCCGGCATCCCGCCGGACGTGCGCGTGCATCTGTTTGAGCCGTTCTTCACCACCAAGCCGGGCGAGAAGGGCCTGGGCCTCGGCCTGACCTTGTCCGCCAGCCTGGCCGCGGCCGCCGGCGGTAGCCTGGTGGTCCGTCACCCGGAGGAAGGCGGCAGCGCCTTTATCCTCGATCTGCCCCTGCAGGAGCCCCGCGATGACTGAAGCGCTGACCGTACTGATCGTCGAAGACGACCCCCACGTGTTGCTCGGCTGCCAGCAGGCCCTGCAGCTGGAAGATATCGCCAGCGAGGGCGTCGGCAGCGCCGAGGAGGCGCTGGCGCGCATCGATGGCGACTTCGCCGGCATAGTGGTCAGCGATATCCGCCTGCCGGGCATCGACGGCCTGCAGCTGCTGGCCGAGCTCAAGCGCCGCGACCCGAGCCTGCCGGTGGTGCTGATCACCGGCCACGGCGATATCGGCATGGCGGTGGGCGCCATGCGCGACGGCGCCTACGACTTCATCGAGAAACCCTTTTCCCCCGAGCGCCTGGTCGACGTTGTGCGTCGCGCCCTCGAGCAGCGCGGCCTGGCCCGCGAGGTCAGCGCCCTGCGCCGCCAGCTGGCCGGACGCCAGGCCCTGGAGCAGCGCATCATCGGCCGCTCGCCGGCCATGCAGCAGCTGCGCGAGCTGATCGCCAACGTCGCCGATACCGGCGCCAACGTGCTGATCGAGGGCGAAACCGGCACCGGCAAGGAACTGGTCGCCCGCTGCCTGCACGACTTCAGCCGGCGCCAGGGCAAGGAGTTCGTCGCGCTGAACTGCGGCGGCCTGCCGGAGAGCCTGTTCGAAAGCGAAATCTTCGGTCACGAGGCCAACGCCTTCACCGGCGCCGGCAAGCGCCGCATCGGCAAGATCGAGCACGCCGACGGCGGCTCGCTGTTCCTCGACGAGATCGAGAGCATGCCGCTGGCCCTGCAGATCAAGCTGCTGCGCGTGCTGCAGGAACACAGCCTGGAGCGCCTCGGTTCGAACCAGCCGATCAGCGTGGACTGCCGGGTGATCGCCGCGACCAAGGCCGACCTGGCCGAGCTGGGCCAGCGCGGTGAATTCCGCAGCGACCTGTACTACCGGCTCAACGTGGTGACCCTGGAGTTGCCACCGCTGCGCGATCGGCGCGAGGACATCCTGCTGCTGTTCGAGCACTTCCTGCAGCTCGCCGCCCTGCGCTTCGACCGTGCCCTGCCGGAGTTGGACCGGCGCACCGCCGCCACCCTGCAGGCCCATGACTGGCCGGGCAACGTGCGCGAGCTGCGCAACGTGGCGGAACGCTTCGCCCTCGGCCTGCCGGTGTTCAAGAAGAGCGACGCCGCCCCGGACGGCAGCGGCCCCGGCTTCGCAGAGGCGGTGGAAGCCTTCGAGCGCAACCTGCTCGGCGCCGCCCTGGAACGCCACGCCGGCAACCTCAGCCAGGCCGCCCTCGACCTGGGCATGGCCAAGACCACCCTGTTCGACAAGGTGAAGAAGTACGGGCTGTGAAGCAGAGACCGGCGCTGGCGCGCCTGCCATGGCATGCCACACTGCAGACTGACCCCACGCCCGAGCACCACCATGACCCCAAGGCTATTGCGCCGAGCTCTCTGCCTGATCTTCAGCACAGCGCTCTCGACGGGGTTGTCGGCAGCCGCGGATGCACTGCCTGACAAGGTCTACAGCCTGGCCTTCTACCAGGCGGGGCTACTGTACTCGCAGGGAAAGGGACTCGACCGCGATGTGATCGATGAGCTGATGAAACGCGGCGGCTACCGCTTCGACACCTTCGAGCAGCCGAGGGCGCGGATCTGGAAAGAGCTGCAGGAGGGCACCCTGTCCATGACGGTGTCCGCCATACGCGTCGCGGAGCGCGACAGCTTCGCCTACTTCATCCCGTACCACGCGCAGAAAAACATGGCGCTGACCACACGCGCCGATCTGCGGAGCCCGGCGGATCTGCTGGCCGACCCGCGCGCACGCATCGCCGTGGTACGCAGCTTTCGCCACGGACCGACCTACGACGAGCTGATCGCGCAACTGGCCGGGCAGGGTCGGGTCATCAAGGTGCCGAGCATCCACAACCTGTTTCTCATGCTGGGCGCCGGCAACCGCGTCGACACCGTGTTTTCCCTGCCGCTGTTCTACCGCAAGGAGCTGGCCGAGCTGGGGCTGGATGATCGCGTGAGGATCATGGACTGGTCGCCCCAGACCGCGCCCATTCCCCATCACCTGGCTCTGAGCAAGGCGCACTTCTCCTATCAGGACTACCAGCGCATGGCCGCGCTCATGCAGGGCATGCGCGACGATGGCACCTTGCGCAGGCTGTTGTCCGCGTACCTGTCGGGGGACGAGCTGGAAAGCGCGCTGCAGTTCTGACCGCTAGCGGCCCGCCTCGCTACCCATCCCGGCTTCCAGCTTGCGCCACAGCAGACGCACCGTCGCCTTGCGCGACAGCACGCAGCGGTACAGGCGGATCTCCAGCGGCACCTGCCACTGTTCGCCACCGCACACCGCCAACTCGCCGCGGGCCAGCTCGGCCGTCACCGACAGGCGCGGCACCCAGGCCACGCCGAGACCCTGCAGGGCCATGGTCTTGAGGCTGTCGGCCATGGCCGTCTCGTACACCGTGGTCGAGCGCAACGCGCGCAGGCGCAGCAGATGGTTCACCGAGCGGCCGAGGAAGGCACCGGCGCTGTAGGCCAGCAGGGGCACGCTGTGGCCGGCGTCCAGACCGAACAGCGGCGCGCCGTCTTCACCCACTGCGCACACCGGCAGCATCGAGGTGGTGCCCAGGTGCAGCGAGGGGAAGATGTCCGGCGCTAGCTGCATGGCCGCATCCGGGTCGTAGTAGGCAAGGATCAGGTCGCAGCTGCCCTCGCGCAGCGAATGCACCGCCTCGCCGACGTTGGTCGCCACCAGGCGGGTGGACAGCGGCAGGCCCTCGCGGCGCAGGCGGCCGATCCACTCCGGGAAGAAGCCCAGGGTCAGCGAGTGGGCGGCAGCGATCTGCAGCACCTCCCCCTGCTGGCCCTCGACATGGTGCAGGTGGCGCACCACCTCGCCGAGCTGCTCGACCATGCTGCGCGCCGTGACCAGGAACAGCTGGCCGGACTCGGTCAACTCCACCGGCGTGCGCGATCGGTTGACCAGGGTCAGACCCAGTGCGCCTTCGAGGCTGCGGATGCGCCGACTGAAGGCCGGCTGGGTGACGAAGCGCTTCTCGGCCGCCTGGGAAAAGCTGCGGGTGGCGGCCAGGGCGACGAAGTCCTCCAGCCATTTGGTTTCCAGATTCATCGCTGATTGGCCGCCAATATTCGTTTGAAATTATGCACGCGCGACATTCAACCCGAGTCACGGCGACATTATGCCGTTTATGCATACCATAGCTACTAACAGCATTGGCCGACAAACGGCAGAAAGCCTAGATTATTGGGCACCGCGGCGCCAAGCCGTATTTCCCAGAGATAGAAGACATCATGTCCGCTGCTGCATCCACCCGTATCGAAAAAGACCTGCTCGGCAAGCTCGAAGTCCCCTCCGAGGCCTACTACGGCATCCAGACCCTGCGTGCCGTGCAGAATTTTCGACTGTCCGGTGTACCGCTGTCGCACTACCCGAAACTGGTGATCGCCCTGGCCATGGTCAAGCAGGCCGCCGCCGACGCCAACCGCGAGCTGGGCCACCTGTCCGCCGCCAAGCACACCGCCATCAGCACCGCCTGTGCGCGCATCATCCAGGGCGAGTTCCACGAGCAGTTCGTGGTCGACATGATCCAGGGCGGCGCCGGCACCTCGACCAACATGAACGCGAACGAAGTCATCGCCAACATCGCGCTCGAAGCCATGGGCTTTGAGAAGGGCCAGTACGAACACCTGCACCCGAACAACGACGTGAACATGGCGCAGTCGACCAACGACGCCTACCCGACCGCCATCCGCGTCGGCCTACTGCTCGGCCACGACAGCCTGCTCAACGCTCTCGACAAGCTGATCCAGTCGCTGGCCGCCAAGGGCCTGGAGTTCAGCCACGTGCTGAAGATGGGTCGTACCCAGCTGCAGGATGCCGTGCCGATGACCCTCGGCCAGGAATTCCGCGCCTTCGCCACCACCCTCGGCGAAGACCTGCAGCACCTGAAGATGCTTGCCCCGGCCCTGCTCACCGAAGTGAACCTGGGCGGCACCGCGATCGGCACCGGCATCAACGCCGACCCGAAATACCAGAAGCTCGCCGTCGAGCGCCTGGCCATCGTCAGCGGCCACCCGGTGGTGCCGGCGGCCGACCTGATCGAGGCCACCTCGGACATGGGCGCCTTCGTGCTGTTCTCCGGCATGCTCAAGCGCACCGCGGTCAAGCTGTCGAAGATCTGCAACGACCTGCGCCTGCTCTCCAGCGGGCCGCGCACCGGCATCAACGAGATCAACCTGCCGGCGCGCCAGCCGGGCAGCTCGATCATGCCGGGCAAGGTCAACCCGGTGATCCCGGAAGCGGTCAACCAGGTGGCCTTCGAAGTGATCGGCAACGACCTGGCCCTGACCATGGCGGCCGAAGGCGGCCAGCTGCAGCTGAACGTGATGGAGCCGCTGATCGCCTACAAGATCCTCGACTCGATCCGCCTGCTGACCCGCTCCATGGATATGCTGCGCGAGCTGTGCATCGACGGCATCAGCGCCAACGAGCAGCGCTGCCGCGAGCTGATGGAGAACTCCATCGGTCTGGTCACCGCGCTGAACCCCTACATCGGCTACGAGAACGCCACGCGCATCGCCAAGGTGGCGCTGGAAAGCGGCCGCGGCGTGCTGGAGCTTGTGCGCGAGGAGAAGCTGCTGGACGACGCCACCCTCGCCGACATCCTGCGTCCGGAAAACATGATCGCCCCGCGCCTGGTGCCGCTGCAGGGCTGATCCGCTTCATCGACCGAGGGGCAGCCCCACGCCCCTTGCCCTCCAGGGATGGCTTCGGCCATCCCTTTTTTATTCCGGCGCGGATGCCTCCGTCACACACAACGTAGGGTGGATGACGCCCTTTTCATCCACCATCGGGACCGCCCCGGTGGATGGGTGAAGCGTCATCCACCCTACGTCTTCGGATCGCCGCCGTAGCCCGGATGCAATCCGGGAGTGGACTCGCCGGCCTTCCCGGACTGCACCGGGCTACAGATTCCATGCCCGCCGCAGGACCACCAGCGCCTCGGCGATCTGCGCCTCGGGCACGGCGGCGAAACCCAGCACCAGCCCGGCGCGGGCATCCTCCGGCTCAAGGCTGTGTGGCAGCCAGTAGTCGCTGAGCCCGTTCATCTCCACCCCGGCGGCGCGGGCGGCGGCCAGCAGTTCGCGCTCGCGGGCCAGGCTGGCGACCCGCACGCACAGGTGCAGGCCGGCCTCCACCTTCGGCAGCGCCGCGCAGCCGGGAATCGCCGCGGGCCAGTCGCGCAGCAGCGCCTCCAGACGCGCCCGCGCGGCCTGGCGCATGCGTCGTACATGGCGCTGGAAATGCCCAGCGGCGATGAACTCGGCCATCACCGCCTGGGTACCGATCTCCGAGTGACGCATGTCCACCGCGCGACGGCGGGCGAACGCCTCGGTCAGCGCCGGCGGCAACACCAGGTAGCCCAGGCGCAGGGCCGGGAAGGCGATCTTGCAGAAGGTGCCGACGTACAGCACGCGGCCCTGCCGATCCAGCGCCGCCAGCGGGGCCAAGGGCGTGCCGCTGTAGCGGTACTCGCCATCGTAGTCGTCCTCGATGATCCAGCCGTCGCGCCGTTCGGCCCACTCCAGCAGCTCCAGACGCCGCGCCAGCGACAGGGTGACGCCGGTGGGGTACTGGTGCGAGGGCGTGACATACACCAGCCGGCAATCCTCGATGGCGGCCAGGGCGGCGGTGTCCAGGCCGTCGCCATCCACAGGCACGCCGCACAGCTCGGCACCGGCCACGGCGAAGGCATGGCCGGCGGCGCGGTAGCCGGGGTTCTCGATCGCCACACGCTCACCGGGCTGCACCAGCAACTGGGCGCACAGGCTGATGGCCTGCTGGGCACCACAGGTGATGACGATCTGCGCCGGGTCGCAGTTCAGCCCGCGGCTGCTGCGCAGGTAGGCGGCCACCAGCTCGCGCAGGGTCGCATCGCCGGCCGGGTCGCCATAGCCCAGGCGCGCCGCCGAGGGTTTGCGCCAGAAGCGCGCCTGCAGGCGCGCCCATACCTCGAAGGGGAACAGGTCGAAAGCCGGCACACCGATGCGAAAGGCCTTGGGCGCGCCACTCAGCGGTGGCGGCAGATGGTGCTGCTGCAGGCGTTGCAGTGCCGCGCTGGGTGCCGGGCCGCTGGCCAGCGGCTGCGCGGCCGGGCGCTCGCTGGCCAGGTCAGTCACATAGGTGCCGTCACCCACACGCCCTTCCACATAACCCTCGGCATACAGCTGGTCGAAGGCACGGGTCACGGTATTGCGCGAGATGCTCAGCAACGCCGCCAGGTCGCGACTGGCCGGCAGGCGGGTATTACCAGCCAGGCGGCCATCGAGAATGCGCTCGCGCAGGGCCTGGTACAGCTGGCGTGCCAGGCCCTGGCCGGGATCGAGGCGAATGCCGGAGAGATCGACCGGTAGCGGCGGTGTGGCGGGCATAGATTGGCTCCATCGAACTGGCGGTAAATGGATCTTACAACGGACCAATATCCTGCCTAGCATGGGGCCATTCCGCCAGGAGAACCGCCATGTACCTGCCCTCCGCCTTCCGCCAGGACGAGCTCGCCGAACTGCACGCGCAGATGCGCGCCAACCCCTTCGCCCTCCTGACCAGTGCCGGAGCGGAAGGCGTACAGGCCAGCCATCTGCCGCTTTTGCTTGCGCCCGACGAAGGCGAGTTCGGCACCCTCTACGGCCACTTCGCCCGGGCCAACCCGCACTGGCGCGAGCTGCAGGGCGGGGCCGAGGCGCTGGCCGTGTTCTCCGGCCCGGACGCCTACATCAGCCCCAGCTGGTACGCGGCCAAGGTCGAACACGGCAAGGTGGTGCCGACCTGGAACTACATCGCCGTGCACGCCCGTGGCCCGGTCGAGCTGATCGAGGACCCCGAGCGCCTGTTGCAGATCGTCAGCCGCCTCAGCGACCAGCACGAGAGTGGACGCGCCCGGCCCTGGGCGGTCAACGATGCGCCACGTGAGTACATCGACACCATGCTGCGTGCCATCGTCGGCTTCGCCCTGCCGATCCGCCGCCTGGACGGCAAATGGAAGCTCGGGCAGAACCGCTCGACGGTGGACCAGGCCGGCGTGCGCGACGGCCTCGACGCCTCATCCAACCCACGCGACCGCGAACTGGCGGCGCGCATGACCTGAGCCCCACTAGTTTTCCCTCTCCCCGCTGGGGAGAGGGTTAGGGAGAGGGGAAGGCCCCACCCGCATTCGCATACCAAGGAGGAACCATGCTCGATATCCGCCCCATCACCGCCGCCGATCACGCCGCCTGGCTACCGCTCTGGCAGGGTTACCAGCGCTTCTACAACGCGCAGATTGCCGAGGAAACCAGCGCCCTGACCTGGCAACGCTTCCTCGACCCCGCCGAGCCGATGCACGCCGCCCTGGCCTGGCGCGATGGCGAGGCCGTGGGCCTGGTGCACTACATCTATCACCGCAGCTGCTGGACCACGGGCGACTACTGCTATCTGCAGGACCTGTATGTCGCGGAAAACATTCGCGGCGGCGGCATCGGCCGTGCGCTGATCGAACACGTCTATGCCGAGGCCGCGGCCGCCGGCGCCAGTCGTGTGCACTGGCTGACCCAGGAGACCAACTACCAGGGGCGCATGCTCTACGACCGCATCGCCGACCGCTCCGGCTTTATCCAGTACCGGAAGCTGCTGGGATGAGCGCCGACCTGAGCCAGTGGCAGCCACGACCCTTTCCGCCACATGAAATTCTGCAGGGCCGCTTTATCCGCCTGGAGCCGCTGGATGCCACGCGCCATGGCGACGATCTCTGGCAGGAACTGCAGGGCCCGGACCCGGCGCTGTGGGACTACCTACCCTACGGCCCCTTCACCGAGCGCGCTGCCTTCGACGCATGGCTGGCCGGCAATGCCGATAGCCGCGATCCGCAGTTCTATGCGGTGGTCGAGCAATCCAGTTCACGCACCTTGGGCCTGCTCGCCTATCTGCGCATCACGCCCAAGGATGGCTGCATCGAGCTCGGCCATGTCGCCTTCGGCAGAGCCATGCAACGTACACCGGGGGCCACCGAGGCGGTGTTCCTGCTGGCCCGGCATGCCTTCGACGAGCTTGGCTACCGCCGCTTCGAGTGGAAGTGCAACTCGAGGAACGCCCGTTCTCGGCGCGCCGCCGAACGCTTCGGTTTCCACTACGAGGGACTGTTCCGCCAGCATATGGTGGTCAAGGGGCAGAACCGCGACACCGCCTGGTATGCGCTGATCGACAGCGAATGGCCGCAATGCTGTGAGGCCTTCCAGCGCTGGCTGGCGGCGGACAATTTCGATGCCGCGGGTCGGCAGATACGCCGGCTGGAGGAGCTGCGTGGCTGAGGGTTCAAATGCCTTTAGATGAATCGCGGAGCAGCGGCCTCCACATGGCATAAGTGACACCTGCTGCAATTAACGACCATAGAACTGCAATGCCGTAAAAAACAATATCGTTTTCTTGGCCGGGCATTTTGCAGTTCCCTGGGTTTTTGGTACTGCAACGCAGCTGTACAGTCTGACCCTTTTGTGGGAGCTCAGAAGCCACAGTGGCGCGTTCAACCCTGAGGGCTCGACCATCAGGTAACTGGAAGACGGGGAAATAACGTGGCCTGCCACTACCTGACTGAGATGGGCCGCTATCTACAAAAACCGCATCTATTGGCACTGCATCGCCAAAAACGAAGTCAGCATCGTTTTGCCAGAAGGCAGTCGCAATCATCGCCACTCCAAGAAGGAAAGGGGTGGGAAGGAAATAGCGGACAAAAGGACGAATCACCCTGACCTCATGGATAGTTGCGAGAGAAGGCGGACGCTACGGTTAGGCAACCAGGACTGTCCAGCAGAACACAGCGAAGCAGTCAAAGACAGACTCTGTAGCGCATTGCCGACACGCTCGATCACTCCTTGATGGGCGGTTGCCGCCCTGGCATCCATACGACCTTGCCGCTGCGCTTTGATTCGCCGCCCTACTCGATTTCGAACAACCCGTTCTTCAGCGGCGCCACGTCCAGGCGCTGGCGCACGTCGTCGTCGATCCGTGGGTCGTCCGGGCGGTACAGGCGCACCTGGCGGTAGGCGCTGATGCGGTTGATCTCCGTACCCAGGTATTCCCACACCACGCGGGTGCAGGCCGGATTGCGCCGGTCGCCGCTGGAGACACCGGTCTTCAGGCCGTTGAGGCGGGTGATGCGGCTCTTGTAGCTGGGGATGAGGATGGTCTGGCTCATCTCGTTCATGGTGAGCGACTCGTAGTCCATCAGGAACAGCCGGTCCTGCAGCTGGAAGGCGGCGCCCAGGTAGCGGCAGCGCACCCAGTCCTCGGCCTGCACGTCGGCGCTGGCCGAACGCTCCTGGCGCTCCTGGCGCTCGAACAGGAAGTCGCCGTCCTCTTCCCACAGGTGCACCAGCGACAGCAGCACGTAGCCGGGGACCGACATGCAGTTGGAGTACTCGAAGTAGTAGCCACAGTAGCGGCGCAGGTCACCGGTCTGCTCGCGCAGCGGGCTGAGCAACTCCAGCAGCGCATCGCTGCGCTTGCTCGATGCCTGGCCCGGGTTGCGCGCACCGATGAGCCGGGAGAACTGTTCCGGCGGCAGCAGCAGCTCGTAGTCCTCGACGCCGAAGAAGTCGCAGATGCGCTTGAGGTTGTAGGGCGTCGGGCGGCTCTGGCCGTTGAGGTACTTGTTGAACTGGGCGCGATTGATCGCCAGCTTGCGGCAAACCTCGGCGATCGAACGGTAATGGCTGCACAGCAGCTTGAGGTTGTCGCCGAGCGCTTCCGACATGGGGCATTTCCTGATGATGCGAGCGACGCGATTCTAGCATCAACTCGCGCCAACTCGCCGCCACCCGCGAAATTGCCCGCGCCCAGTCACAGGCAGACCATGCGCCCCCACGGCTCTCGCTGTGCCGCACATTTCGCTCGAATAACAAGAATCGAGGTCCTCGCCATGCGGGAAATGCTCAACGATTTCCTGTCCGGAAAACTGCTGATCGTGCTGATCGTCGGTTTGGGCAGCTACTTCACCATCCGCTCGCGTTTCGTCCAGTTCCGCCACTTCGGCCACATGTTCAGCGTGTTCAAGGACTCCATCCGCGGCAGCGCCGGCCAGCTGAGTTCCTTCCAGGCCCTGATGCTGAGCCTCGCCGGCCGCGTCGGTGCCGGTAACATCGCCGGTGTCGGCGTCGCCGTGACCCTCGGCGGCCCGGGCGCGGTGTTCTGGATGTGGGTGACCGCGCTGGTCGGCATGTCCAGCAGCTTCTTCGAGTGCACCCTGGCCCAGGCCTACAAGCGCGCCGACGGCGATGGCCTGTACCGCGGCGGCCCGGCCTACTACATCCAGCACGGCCTGAAGCTGCGCTGGATGGCGATGACCTTCGCCGTCCTGCTGCTGGTCACCTACGGCTTCGCCTTCAACGGCCTGCAGTCCTTCACCGTGACCCACTCGCTGCAGAACGCCTTCGGCTTCCCGGTCGCTTACACCGGCATCGGCCTGGCCGTGCTGCTCGGCCTGGTGTTCCTCGGCGGGATCAAGCGCATCGCCGCCGTCTCCGACCTGCTGGTACCGGTCAAGACCCTGGCCTATATCGCCGTGACCCTGTACGTGATCGCCAGCCAGATCGAGCTGGTGCCGGACATGCTGGTGACCATCGTGAAGAGCGCCTTCGGCCTCGAACCGGCCTTCGCCGGCCTGCTCGGCAGCGCCATCGTGATGGGCGTGAAGCGCGGCGTGTTCGCCAACGAAGCCGGTCTGGGCAGCGCGCCGAACGTCGCCGCCGTGGCTGCGGTGAAGCACCCGGTCGCCCAGGGCGTGGTCCAGGCGTTCAGCGTGTTCCTCGACACCTTCGTCATCTGCACCTGCACTGCCCTGCTGATCCTGCTGTCCGGCTTCTACACCCCGGGCTTCGAGGGCGACGGCATCATCCTCACGCAGAACTCGCTGGCCGCCGTGGTCGGTGACTGGGGCCGGATCTTCGTCAGCGTGGCGCTGAGCCTGTTCGTGTTCACCTGCATCCTCTACAACTACTACCTCGGCGAGAACGCCCTGCAGTTCCTCGTCGGCCGCGGCCGCGGCCCGCTGATGATCTACCGCGGCCTGGTGCTGGGCCTGATCTTCTGGGGCTCGATGCAGAACCTGGGTACCGTGTTCGCCTTCGCCGACATCACCATGACCCTGCTGGCACTGGTCAACCTGGCCGCCCTGGCCATGCTGATCAAGGTCGGCCTGCGCCTGATGCGCGACTACGACCGCCAGCGCGCCGCCGGCATCGAGACCCCGGTGTTCGATCCGAAGGAGTTCGGCGACCTGGACCTCGACCCCGTCGCCTGGCCGGCCAACCCGCAGCCCGCCGCCTCCGGCGAGCACGTGGCGATGGCCCACAGCCTGCACCAGCGCTGAGTCATCCGCTGAAATAAAAAGGGGGCACACAGCCCCCTTTTTCTTGGTCCTACCTCTGCCCGTTCGCCGTTACACTCGGGCGAAAACACGCGCCCGCCACCTGATCGGATCGACCGCATGAACCCTTCGCAGAACCTGCTGGTGCTCTACACCGGCGGCACCATCGGCATGCAGATGAGCGAAGCCGGGCTGGCCCCGGCTTCCGGCTTCGAGGATCGCCTCAAGGCCGAACAGGCCCTGCACCCGGAACGCCCGGCGCCGGCCTGGCGCTTCCGCGAACTGAGTCCGCCGATCGACAGCGCCAATATGCGCCAGGCCAACTGGCTGGCCATGCGCGACGCCATCGTCCAGGCCGTGGATGAGGAAGGCTGCGACGCCGTGCTGCTGCTGCATGGCACCGACACCCTGGCCTACAGCGCTGCGGCACTCAGCTTTCTGCTGCTGGGCATCGAGGTGCCGGTGCTGCTGACCGGCTCCATGCTGCCGGTGGGCAGCCCGGGCAGCGACGCCTGGCCCAACCTGTTCGGCGCCCTGGCGGCGCTGAGCGAGGGTTGCCTGCCCGGCGTGCACCTGTTCTTCGACGGCCAGCTGCTGCATGGCGCCCGCGCCAGCAAGCTGAAGAGCGAGGCCTTCGATGCCTTCGCCAACATGCATCGCCCACGCCACGCGGCGCGTCTCGACGAGCTGCCCGCAGCGCTGCATTACCGTCAGCCGCGCGGCCCGGTGACTCTGGCCGTGCAGCCGCTGTTCCCCGGCCTGAGCGCCGCCCAGCTGCGCGCCGTGCTGGCCGATGACGTGCAAGGCGTGCTGCTCGAATGCTACGGCAGCGGCACCGGGCCGTCGGACGACGCCGAGTTCCTCACCGTGCTGCGTGAAGCGCACGAGCGCGGCGTGGTACTGGCCGCCATCAGCCAGTGCCCGCAGGGCCACGTCGACTTCGAGGTGTACGCCGCCGGCAGCGCCTTGGCCGAGGCCGGCCTGGTCAGCGGCACCGGCATGACCCGCGAGGCCGCCCTGGCCAAGCTGTTCAGCCTGCTCGGCGCCGGCCTGCCCCAGGCCGAGGTGGAGCGCCTGTTCGTCTTCGACCTGTGCGGCGAGTGCGCCGACTGAGGGAGCGCGGGGCCTTCAAAATTCCGTAATACGTTCTGGGCATAGTCGCTGGCTTTATTATTCCAACGACTGGTGACCCAGCATGAATCCGCTCCTGCGCCCTCTCCCCCTGGTCCTGGCCCTGCAGGCCGCCATCGCCGGCCCGGCCTTCGCCGCCGGCTTCACCGTCACCACCGGCAGCACGGTAAACAGCGGCCAGAGCCTTACCGGCGCCGGCGTGGTGCAGCAGGGCGGTACGCTGAGCACCAGCGGCAGCACGGTCGCAGTCAGCGTCGGCAGCGGCGCCTCGACCCTGACCAACGCCGGCACCATCCAGCAGACCGGCAGCGGCCGCACCATCGACGCCAACAGCGGCACCCCGCTGCTGACCATCAGCAACCAAAAAGGCGCGCTGATCGATGCCGCCGGCGCCGTAGCCATCCGCCTCAACCGCGCCGCAGGCCAGTACATCATCGACAACCAGGGCAGCATCACCCAGAGCGGCGTGTCGGTGAACGGCGAGCGGGCGATCAAGGCCGACGCCGACTACAGCAGCACCGGCAACCAGATCATCAACGGCGCCGCCGACAACCGCGACGCGCTGATCAGCTCCAGTGGCAACGACGCGATCCGCCTGGGTAGCAACTTCACCCTGACCAACTACGGGCGCATTGTCTCCACCGGCACGGTCAACACCAGCTGCCCGGACTACCTGACCTGCACCAACGACTATTCCGCCGCCGACGGCGTGGCCATCGAGAACGGACGCGGCAATGTGGCCATCCTCAACCACGGCAGCATCGAAGGCCCGCGTCACGCCATCGATGGCGGCGACCCGCTGGCTGCCGATGCCGACAGCGACCTGTTCGGCCTGGAGCGCCTGATCATCACCAGCGCCGACGGCAACGGCGTGACCTTCGCCAAGGTGATCGACGGCGTCACCACCACCGGTGTGAGCATCGCCAACCCGGTGGTGATCAACTACGCAGACGGCAGCCTGATCGGCCACAACGGCTCCGGCGTCGGCCTCGACGGCCACGGCGTGGTGTTCAACCACGGCCTGATCAGCGGCCGCTATGCCGGTGCCGGCAACGTCTTCGACCACGAGGGCTTGGGCCAGACCACCAGCAACGGTGACGGCGACGGTGTCGACATCGACGGCATGGCCTACGTCGAAAACCACGGTCGCATCGAGGGCCTCGGCGCCGGCGGCCTGGACTCCGGCGGCAACCCCAATGGCGCCGACGGCATCGCCGCCGGTGGCGGCACCATCATCAACGTCGCCGGCGCGAACATCTTCGGCCAGTCCAAAGGCATCCTGATCGACGACGGCGCCAGCGGCAGCGCCTCGGCCAGCGGCCGCGGCACCAGCAGCGCCAATGGCGGCGCTGCGCGCATCGACAACGCCGGCAGCATCATCGGTGCCGAGGACGCCGCCATCGGCCTGGTCGGGGACTACGCCGACCTGCTGATCAACCGCAACGGCGGGGTGATCCGCGGCGGCGCCGACGCCACCCGCGTCGACCAGCTCGGCAGCACCACCGCCGCTGCAGCCGTGCAGATGGGTGCGGGCGCCGACGTTCTCAGGAACGCCGGTCTGATCGAGGGCCAGAACGGCCTGGCGGTCGACCTCGGCGACGGCGACGATCAGCTGTTCGTGCTCGGCGGCAGCCAGTTCATCGGCAGCGTCAACGGCGGCGCCGGCAACGACCTGGTGCTGCTGGACACGGCCGCCGGCGGCAGTCTGGCCGACACCCTCGGCTTCGAGCAGCTGCAGGTGGCCCAGGGCAGCTGGACCCTCGACAGCAACGACTTCAGCGATGGCGTCGATGTGCTCGGCGGCAGCCTGCGCAACCTCGGGCGCATCCAGGGTGACGTGCAGGTGGCCAGCGGTGCCGGCTTCGGCGGCGGGCGGGTCGAGGGCGACCTGAGCCTGGCCAGTGGCGCCAAGCTGATCCTCGACGTGGCCGCCGACGGCAGCCACTCGCCCACCTCAGTCGGCGGCAGTGCCAGCATCGCGGGCGCCAGCCTGAGCATCGTCGGCGGCGCCGGCGACTATCCGCGCATCGGCCAGTACCAGGTGCTGCAGGCCGATGGCGGCATCAGCGGCCAGTTCGCCTCGATCAGCAGCAACCTGGCCTTCCTCACCGCCGAGCTGAGTTATGACGCCGACAGCGTCGAGTTGCAGCTGCTGCGCAACGACCTGGCCTTCGCCGACCTGGCCAGCAGCGGCAATGGTCGCAACGTGGCCGACGCCATCCAGGGCAGCGGCGACGGCGCGCTCTACCAGACCCTGCTCGGCAGCGACGCCGAGCAGGCGCAGCGCGGCCTGGAACAGCTGGCCGGCAGCAGCAACGCCAGCATCGCCAGCGCCACCCTGGCCGGCGGTGCCCAGGTCGGCGCCAGCATGCTCTCGGCCATGCAGCAGATGGGCGGCAGCGGCAACCTGCAGGCCGCACTGTTGCGCGAAGACGGCCCGCAACTGGCTGCCAGCGGCGTGCCGCGCGACGCCCGCAACCTGAACGACCCGAACGCCGCCGGCCGTCTGTGGCTGCAGGGCCTCGGCAGCCACGGCAAGCTGGATGCCGACAGCGGCGACATTCGCCAGGACAGCACCGGCGCCGTGCTCGGCGCCGACTGGGCCCTGGGCAGCGCCTGGCGCCTGGGCGTGCTCGGCGGCTACGGCCGCACCGACGTGGACGCCGACCACGGCGCCGGCAACGATATCGACAGCCTGCACCTAGGCCTGTACGCCCAGCACCAGAGCGGCCCGCTGGCCCTGCGCCTGGGCGCTGCCTACAGCCAACACGACAACAGCGCCGAGCGTCGTGTCGACTTCAGCGGCTTCCGCGACCATCTGCGCGCCGACTACGACGCCAACAGCCAGCAGGCCTTCGCCGAACTGGGCTATCCGCTGGCCCAGGGCCGCCTGCTCGCCGAACCCTTCGCCGCCATCGGCTACCAGCGCTACAGCCACGAGAGCTACGACGAGAAAGGTGGCGCCGCCGCCCTGCGCGTGGAAGAAGAAGACCAGGACAACGTCAGCAGCACCCTGGGTGTGCGCGTCGCCCACCTCGGCAGTCTGGACAACGGCATGAGTCTGACCCCACGCGCCAGCCTGGGCTGGCGCCACACCTTCGGTGAGCTGGAGAGCAGCGCGCGGCAATCCTTCCTCACCGGCGGCAACGCCTTCAACGTCGAGGGCGCGGCGCTGGACCGCAACAGCCTGCTGGTCGAGGCCGGCGTCGACCTCGGCCTGAGCGCCGCACAGAGCCTGGGCCTCGGTTACAGCGGCGAGCTGGGCAGCGATGCACAGAACCACGCGCTGATCGCCCAGTGGCAGGCGCGTTTCTAAGAGCCAAGCCAGCGATGTAGCCCGGACTTCAGTCCGGGAGCTGGCAGGGTTGTCCCGGACTGAAGTCAGGGCTACCGGCTCCCCCCTCTCCCCCGGGAGAGGGCCGGGGGTGAGGGTCTTCAGGCCAGCTCGCACTCCACAGAGAAGCAGCCAACCGACTCAACCCAACGGCGAGAATACCGACCAGCCGATGCGCTCGCTGAGCAGCTCCAGCGCCGCCATGCCGGCCAGCGAGTTGCCGGCGGCGTTCAGCTCGGGCGACCACACGCAGATACTGAAACGCCCCGGCACCACCGCGACGATGCCGCCACCGACGCCACTCTTGCCCGGCAGGCCGACGCGGTAGGCGAAGTTGCCGGCCTCGTCGTACAGGCCGCTGGTGGCCATGATCGCGTTGATCTGCTGGGTCTGCCGCGGCGTGAGGATCTGCTCGCCGCTGCGCGGGCACACGCCCTGGTTGGCCAGGAAGCCGAACGCGCGGGCCAGGTCGACGCAGCTCATGGCCAGCGCACAGTGGTGGAAGTAGCTGCGCAGCACCGTCTCGACCTCGTTGTGGAAATTGCCGAAGGCCTGCATCAGGTAGGCCGCGGCGGCGTTGCGCGCGCGGTGCTGGTATTCCGACTCGGCGACCTTGGCGTCCGACACCAGCAACGGGTTGCCGGACAGGCGCCGGGCCAGGTCGCGCATCGACAACGCCGGGGCGGCGAAGCGCGACTGGTTGATATCGCAGATCACCAGGGCGCCGGCGTTGATGAAGGGGTTGCGCGGGCGACCGCGTTCGAACTCCAGCTGCACCAGCGAGTTGAACGGTTGACCAGACGGCTCGTGACCGAGGCGCTGCCAGATGTCCTCGCCGGAATGCTGGATGGCCTGCACCAGGCTGAACACCTTGGAGATGCTCTGGATCGAGAACGGCTCGGCAGCGTCGCCGGCGGTATGCAGGCTGCCATCCACGCCCAGCACCGCTATACCCAGACGGTCGGCCGGCACCTCGGCCAGCGCCGGGATGTAGTCGGCCACCTTGCCGCGGCCCAGCAGCGGGCGCACCTGGTCCAATATCTCGTTCAACAGCGCCTGCATGTTCGGCCTCTTGCGTGTACGGGTGCCGAAATAGACGCCTGGCGGCTCCGCTCCATCACAGCCGCAGCTGGCCGTTTCCAGCTCTTGTGGCCGCTGCGGCTCGGCAACTTGGCCGGAATTATCCCTTTGTTGGCCGCCGTTATCGTTCTCCCGGCTCACCGGGGCGGCCAACAATTCGCCCAGCCCATCGCGGAGAACAACAAGATGCTGACCTACTACAGCGACGACCACCGCCTGCACCACGCCCAAGGCGAGATGGTCGGCGGCGAATTCAAACCCTGCTTCGAGATGCCGGCGCGCGCCGACCACGTGCTGGCCCGAGTGCGCGAGCGCAATCTCGGCGAGGTGCTGGCACCGCGCGAGTTCGGCATGGCGCCGATCACCCGCATCCACACCGGCGACTATCTGGACTTCCTGCAGAAGGCCTGGGCCGGCTGGGCCGCCCAGGGCAACACCGCCGACTTCCTGCCCGGCGTTTTCCCGGCCCGGCATCTGCGTGCCAAGCGGCCCAACGACCTCTACGGCCAGTACGGCTTCCACAGCTTCGACTGCTTCGCGCCGATCACCGCCGGCACCTGGCAGGCCGTGTACAGCTCGGCGCAGATCGCCCTGAGCGGCCAGGCCGAGATTGCCGCAGGCGCCCACAGCGCCTTCGCCCTGTGCCGTCCGCCGGGTCACCACGCCAGTGCCGACGTGATGGGCGGCTACTGCTACCTGAACAACGTGGCCATCGCCGCCCAGGCCTTCCTCGACCAGGGCGCGGCGCGGGTGGCCATCCTCGATGTCGACTACCACCACGGCAACGGCACCCAGTCGATCTTCTACGACCGCGACGACGTGTTCGTCGCCAACATCCACGGCAGCCCCAGCTTCGAGTACCCGCACTTCCTCGGCTATGCCGACGAGACCGGCGCCGGCCGCGGCGAGGGCTACAACCTCAACCTGCCGCTGGCCGCCGGCAGCGCCTGGGATGCCTGGGGCGCCGCCCTGGAAACCGCCTGCCAGCGCATCGCCGCCTACGGCCCGGACGTGCTGCTGGTGTCCCTCGGCGTCGATACCTACCAGAACGACCCGATCTCCAGTTTCAAGCTGGACAGCCCGGACTACCTGCGCATGGGCGAACGCATCGCCGCGCTGGGCAGGCCGACGCTGTTCGTCATGGAAGGCGGCTATGCCGTCGCCGAAATCGGCATCAATGCCGTCAACGTGCTCGAAGGTTTCCAGGGCGCCTGAAGCGCCCTGCACAGGAAAACAAGAAAATGAAGAAACTGCTCGCTGCCGCGCTCTGCGGCTTCGCCCTGACGGCTACCGCCCAGGCCGCCGACCGCGAACTCAAGGTCTACAACTGGTTCGACTACATCACCCCGGAGACCCTGACCCAGTTCAAGCAGGACAGCGGCATCAAGCTGACCTACGACATCTTCGACACCAACGAGGCGCTGGAGGCCAAGCTGCTCACCGGCAACTCCGGCTATGACCTGGTGGTGCCGTCCAACGTGTTCCTGGCCAAGCAGGTTGAGGCCGGCGTGTTCCAGAAGCTCGACCGCAGCAAACTGCCCAACTGGCAGCACCTCGACCCGCAGCTGATGAAGCTGATCGAGGCCAACGATCCGGGCAACCAGTACGCCGTGCCCTACATGTACGGCACCGTGCTGATCGGCTTCAACCCGGACAAGGTCAAGGCCGCTCTCGGCGACAACGCGCCAGTGGACAGCTGGGGCCTGATCTTCAAGGAAGAGAACATCGCCAAGCTGCAGCAGTGCGGCGTGGCCCTGCTCGACTCGCCGTCGGAAATCCTGCCGCTGGCCCTGCACTACCTGGGCCTGTCGCCGAACAGCAAGGAGCCGGCCGACTACGCCAAGGCCGAAGCGCTGCTCAGCAAGATCCGCCCGCACGTGCGCTACTTCCACAGCTCCAAGTACATGAGCGATATCGCCAACGGCGAGATCTGCGTGGCCGTGGGCTACTCGGGCAGCTTCTCGCAGGCCGCCAACAACGCCAAGCAGGCGAACAACGGCGTGACGGTGGACATGCGCCTGCCCAAGGAAGGCGCGCCGATCTGGTTCGACATGATGGCGATTCCGAAGGACGCGAAGAACATCGACGAGGCCCACGCCTTCATCGACTACCTGCTGCAGCCGCAGGTGATCGCGCCGATCTCCGACTTCGTCGGCTACCCCAACCCGAACAAGGACGCCACCGCGCTGGTCGCCGAGTCGATCCGCACCAACCCCAACCTGTACCCGACCGCCGAGGCCATGCAGAAACTCTACACCCTCGAGCCGCTGCCACGCGCCGCCGAGCGTGCGCGCACCCGCGCCTGGAGCAAGATCAAGACCGGCAACTGAGCCGCCCGCATGGAAAAAGACCGGCCGCCTGGCCGGTCTTTTCTTTGGCGCGGGAGCTCAGTGCCAGATGCCCTTGATCTGGCCCAGCGTCAGGCCGTTGATCAGGCAGTGGTTGGGATTACCCGGCTGCTTGTCCTTCACCACCTTGCCACCCAGGTTGATGATGGTGGTGGTGTTGCCGCTCATGTAACCACCCCAGTTGCGGGTGGTGTCGGTCAGCACCAGGGCGGGGGCAGTCTGGCTGCCACTGCTGGCGCAGAGAGCGGAGACCCCGACCAGGCGATCATTGATGTCACGCTCCTCGTTCTTGTAGTTGTCGCCCTGGTTGGGCGTGAAGCCGTGCGCGTCGCCGCGCACGATCAGCACGCCCTTGGCGACATCCTCGGCCTGCGCCGAAGACACGCTGCCGGCGCACAGCGCGGCGAACAGGATGGCGGCGGCCAGGTACTTGTGGGACTCGATAAATGCATTCATGGGTTCATCCTCCATTGCTTGGTGTGCGCGGAAGTGCCCGACCGTGGGCCTTCCACGCTCGACTCACAGGGCGATATCGCGCGCGTGGGTCTGCCCCGGCCAGACGCCGGACATCTCGATCTCGCGCTGACCGGTCAGCCACTGGCCCAGCGGGCTCGGCCACTTGAAGCTGTACTTGTCGCTGTTGATCACGCCCTTGAAGCTGATGTCGGCGACGATGTTGGTGGCGCTCAGCGGGATGTTGGCGACGGTCTTGGACAGGCCGCCGCTCAGCGAGAAGGACTCGCTCTTCTTGCCCTGCGGGGTGTCGTAGCTGAGGTTGATGTTGGTGATGTAGGTGCAGCCCGGCTTGTTGTTGAACAGGATCTGCAGCGAGCCCAGGCGGGTGATCCAGTTGGGGATCAGCAGGGTGCCGTCGTACGAGGCGAAGGTGTACGCGATCGGGATCGCGCCGCCGGCTTCCTTGTTCGGCGTGGCGGGCCACAGGTGCTGGTCGACCTGCTTGCTCTCCTTGGTGGAGCTGTACGAGCCCTTGGCATTGGCGCCGGCCACCATGTCCTGCACGGCGCTGGCTTCACCGGTGATGGAGAAGGACGAGCTGTTGTCCTGGGAGCCGAGGTTGAGGCCGCTGTTGGCGTAGATCACGCTGGTGACCACACCGAAGCCCTGGGCGATGTTGCCGGCGTTACCCATGCTCACCGAGGCGGCCTGCTGGGCCAGCCAGCTCAGGGTATCGGCCTTGGACAGGGCGGTGAGATCGCTGATGAAGCTCTCGTTGGCGATGCCGAACTCCGAGGCGATGGAGCCGACGGTGGCGAAGTCCCAGGTGATCTCGGTGCCGACGCTACCCTTGGTGCCCGACTCTGGGTCGGTGCCCGAGCCATCCAGCTTGACCGAAGCCTGGCTGCGCTTGACGTTGCTGGAGGCCAGTTTCCACTGGTTGGGGATGCCGCGCTCGCTGATGGCCAGCCCCGGGGTGGATTCCTGCACCAGGGTGAAATCGCCGGTGTCCGGCGAGACGATGCCAACGGCGCCCACCTTGATCTTCGGATCGAGGGCCCAGTTGCCCCAGTAGGCGGCGCGGCCGGCGCGGATCAGATCGGTAAACGTACGGTTCCAATTCATGACTGTTGTCCTTGCAGTAATTGATATGGAGGCGCCGCTATAACTCGCGGCGCGTACGTCGAACTGCGCAACTCAAGTTCCATTTGCCAGGTCATGAGTTAATCGACGCTCACATGCTGTCGATCCACCGATTACTCAGGTATTGGGCAAATTCGGTATTACGTGGGAAGTGCTTCCGTATCGGATATTTGCTGCCTGAAAACTAAGGTCGATCCCTCTCCTCCGCTGGCGGGACAGGGACGTGCTGACGACAAGGGAAATACAGGTGCTGGAGCTGATCGCCAGGGGCTTGACCGACCGTGAAATCGCCACCGAGCTGGCGATATCGCTGAGCACCGCGCATAAACACCGGGAGAACTTGCAGCGCAAACTCGGCCTGCATAAGTCGACGCAGTTGGTTATTTATTATTTCGAGCGATTCGGCGAACTTGATGCCGCGAGAAATTTGCCGCCTGTATTAAGCGAGCGCGAACTGGAAATAATTCATTTATTCGCCGAAGGACTCAGCGATAAACAAGTGGCCCGGGAACTGGGCATCAGCGACCTGACCGTGCGCAAACACCGCGGCAATATGCAAGGCAAGTTGCAGGTGAACAATATCTGCGCCTTGTTGTTCGCCACACTGGCCACCGGCGCGCTGGCGCTGCCCCTGGTTCGACCGCCGCCGCGCCGGCCGACACAGTTGCCGCCGCACCTGCTGCACTGGTTGCTGCCTGCAGCCCATCGGCAAGCACCGCGCGGGTTGGACAAGCCAGCCGGCGGCTTCTTAGCTCACTGATCAGGAGAACGCAGGCGCCCATCGAACGCCTATCCCTGCCAGGAGCACCTTCATGAACAAACTGCTGATCACCACCGCCCTGTTCGCCGCCACCGGTGCGGCCAATGCCGCCACCCTGCCGAAGTTCGATGTCACCTGCCCCGGCGAGCTCAACGTGCGCGCCGAAGCCGGCGGCCCGGTGCATATCAACGACAAGCCGGCCACGCTGAGCAAGTTCAGCGAGCAGTACTACGAGGCCAAGGGCGAAGGCGTGACCATCGCCATCAGCCTGAAGGCCGACGGCTCGTCCACGGTGTCCTCCACCGGCAAGGAAGGCGCCACGGGCGCCTGCCAGGATGCCGCGGAAGAGGACAAGGTCGAGGAAGCGGAAACCGCAGAACAGGAAGGGTAAGGCCCATGGCCGCCGGCACCAGCGCACCGGCGGCCAGGCGCTTCAGTCGAGCAGCTGGCTGAACCCCTTGTCGGCCTCCAGTACCTCGGGCAGCTTGTCGAACAGCGCGTCCAGGTCGATGCCTTCGCACAGCGGGCTGTCCAGCTCTTCGCGGGTCTTGGCCAGGTCGCCGTTGTGCAGGCGCAGCGCTTCGGCAATCAGCACGGCCTGAGCCACCAGCCGCGGCAGCGGCATGTCCGCCGGCGCCTGGTGCGGGCGGGTCTGCAGGGCGATGGCCTGCTGGATCACCTCGGGCAGCTGCCAGCGCCGCGCCAACTCGGCGCCCACTTCGGGGAAGCCGAAGCCCAGCTGCAGGGTCTCCAGCGCCACGCGCCCGGCGGCGTCGGTCTTGCCGCTGCGGTTGAGCCGTGCCGCCAGTTCCGGCGCGCCGGTCTGGATCAGCAGTTCGCCGATGTTGTGCATCATGCCGCAGGTGAAGGCCGTCTCCATCGCCACGCCACGGGTCTTGGCCAGCAGCCGGCAGATGCTCGCCACCTGGAAGCTGTGCATCCAGAAGCCCTTGAGATCGAAGCCGGAGTCGGTCTTGAACGCGCCGGTCACCGCCGAGGCCAGCACCAGCGTGCGCAGGGTGTTGAAACCCAGGCGCGAGGCGGCGTCCTCGACGCTGTGGGCCTCGCGGGCACCGCGAAAGCGTGCCGAGTTGGCCAGGCGCAGCACCTTGGCGGCGATCACCGGGTCGAGGTTGATGTTGCGCGCGACGGCATCGAGGTTGGTGTTGGGGTTGTCGAACTGCTGGATCAGGTCCTGGGCGACCTTGGGAATACTGGGCAGGCTGTGTAGCTGCTCGAAGAGGTTGTTGATTTCCATAGGGGTGGGTCTCCGGCGAAGCGGAAGAGTGGTTAGGTGGGACTGAAAACCTTAGTCAGCCCCACCTGATAGGACCCCGCCTTTCGTCGTCTGCACCCTCTTTTCAGGCCATGGCCCGACGAATGTCCGCTGCCAGCTCGCGCACCCGCGCCTCTTCGGTATCCCAGGAACACATGAAGCGCGCGCCGCCGGCGCCGATGAAGGTGTAGAAGCGCCAGCCCCAGCCGGTCAGGCGCTCGATGGCCGGCTCGGAGAGCTGCAGGAACACGCCGTTGGCCTCCACCGGGAACATCAGGCTGACGCCCGGCACGTCGCTCACCAACTCAGCCAGCAGGCGCGCACAGCGGTTGGCGTGGTTGGCGTAGCGCAGCCAGGCGTCGTCCTGCAGCAGGCCGACCCAGGGCGCCGAGAGGAAGCGCATCTTCGAGGCCAGCTGCCCGGCCTGCTTGCAGCGATAGTCGAAGTCTTCGGCCAGGGCCTTGTTGAAGAACAGGATGGCCTCGCCCACCGCCATGCCGTTCTTGGTACCGCCGAAACACAGCACGTCGACTCCGGCCTTCCAGGTCAGCTCGGCCGGGCTGCAGCCGAGCGAGGCGCAGGCATTGGAGAAGCGCGCGCCGTCCATGTGCAGGTTGAGCTTCAGCTCCTTGCACACCTGACTGATCGCACGGACCTCCTCGGGGCGGTACACGGTGCCGACCTCGGTGGCCTGGGTCAGGGTCACCACACGCGGTTTCGGGTAGTGGATGTCCTGGCGTTTGAGCGCCACCTCGCGGATCGAGTCCGGGGTCAGCTTGCCTTGCTCGGTGCGCGCGGTGAGCAACTTGGAGCCGTTGGAGAAGAACTCCGGGGCGCCGCATTCGTCGGTCTCGACGTGGGCGGTCTCCGAGCAGATCACGCTGTGGTAGCTCTGGCACAGCGACGACAGGGCCAGGGAGTTGGCCGCCGTGCCGTTGAAGGCGAAGAACACTTCGCAGTCGGTCTCGAACAGCTGGCGGAACTGGTCGGAGGCGCGGGCCGTCCATTCGTCCTCGCCATAGGCGCGCTGGTGGCCGCGATTGGCCTCGGCCATGGCGCTCCAGGCTTCCGGACAGATGCCGGAATAGTTGTCGCTGGCGAATTGCTGGGTCTGGTCGGTCATGCAGAGTTCCTTGTGGGATCACCGATTATTCTAGGTCGCGCCGCGGCGCTAGGAGCTTGGGTGCGGGGCCGGAGAAACAAGGCTTCGTGGGCTCGTTTTTCGGCAATAACAGATTGGCTAGCTGTTGGGATTCTAAAATAACTGTACCTGTAGAAAGGTACCGTTCTGGCAGGCTTTGTCAGCGATAAATCACGCGAATTGCCTTTTTCCGCGACCTTCCACGGATGACCAGTACAGTTGTCGCCATAGGAACAGAACAGTTACCAAGCCGCCTAACTAATAGCCCTGCAATTTAGCCCAGCTGTGCCTACAAAATCGACTACACAGTCAGGAAAATATGCTTCCAGTAGGACACCATCTAACCCCGCTCGACAGCGGAAGGAAGCACCACCATGGAACGCACTCTCAGTTCCGACCTCATGTTCCAACAACAATCCCCGGCCAGCGGCGGCTACCTGCCCCTGCGCGTACTGGGCACCCTGCTGCTGTGGCAGCGCCGCATCAGCAGCCGCCGCGAGCTGGCCCGCCTCGACGAGCGCCTGCTCTCCGACGCCGGCATCAGCACCTACGACCGCGCGGTTGAAGTGAGCAAGCCGTTCTGGCGTTGAGTCGCACCAGCAAGTCGTATCGAAGGGAAGCCGAGCGCTTCCCTTTTTTGTGCCCGTCGTTCTGGCATCGCCAAGCCACAGGCAAGCCGATATAGTGCGCGCCGCCGCGGTAGCGGCAATCTGCCATCCAGAAGTACAAGGAAGTCGAGATGTCTCCTATCAAGTCCGCCGCCCTGCTCGCGGCCACTCTCGCCATGGCCGGCTGCTCCGCCAGCGCCTGGTTCAAACTGCCGCAAAACAGCACCCTGGTGATCAACGAGCGCCAGATCGAGAACAACTACGGCCTGGTGAAGACCCGCCCGTTCTCCTGGGGCGCCGCAGGCGGCGTGCCGTATCGCCTGCAGGACGAGCAGGCCAACACCCTCCAGAACGGCAAGCTGCGCACGCGCTTCCGCGTGGCCTCGATCTTCTGGCCGCCGGTTGCCATTGCCTACTGGCCGATGGGCTTTCGCTATCGTTGCTACGACCTGACCGGCGCCGAACCCCAGGCCTGCACCAAGCAGGACCTGATCACCCTGCGCCGCGCCTACCGCATGCACAACTGAGTAACCCATAAAAAAGGGGAGCCCAAGGCTCCCCCAATGGGACTTGCTCGTTACGCCGTTAGGCTATTTCCACCAGCACTTCGCCCGGGTTGACCCGGTCGCCCTTGGCCACGTGGATGGCCTTGACGGTACCGTCGATCGGCGCCTGCACTTCGGTTTCCATCTTCATCGCCTCGGTGATCAGCACGGCCTGGCCGGCCTTGACCGTGTCGCCTTCCTTGACCAGCACGTCGACGATGTTGCCCGGCATGGTGGTGCTGACATCGCCCGGCGCGCTGGCGCTCTTGCGCTTGCTGCTGCCCGCGCCGCCGGCGACGAAGTCGTTGAGCGGCTCGAACACCACTTCTTCCGGCATGCCGTCGATGGACAGGTAGAAGTGGCGCTTGCCGTCACCCTTCACGCCCACGCCGGTGATGTCCACGCGGTAGCTCTCGCCATGCACGTCGACCACGAACTCGGTCGGCACGCCGCCGCCACCTACAGGCGCCACGCCGCCGGCCTCGGGAATCGGCAGCAGCACTTCCGGGGTCAGGGTGCCGGCGGCACGCTCCTCGAGGAACTTGCGGCCGATGTCCGGGAACATGGCGAAGGTCAGCACGTCCTCTTCGGACTTGGCCAGCGCACCGATCTCCTCGCGCAGCTTGGCCATCTCCGGCTTGAGCAGGTCGGCCGGGCGTACGTCGATGACTTCCTCGCTACCGATGGCCTGCTTGCGCAGCGCCTCGTTGACCTTGCCCGGAGCCTTGCCGTAGCGGCCCTGCAGGTACAGCTTCACCTCGTTGGTGATGGTCTTGTAGCGCGCGCCGGCCAGCACGTTGAACACCGCCTGGGTGCCGACGATCTGCGAGGTCGGCGTCACCAGGGGCGGGAAGCCGAGGTCTTCACGCACCCGCGGGATCTCGGCGAACACTTCGTTGATACGGTTGAGCGCGCCCTGCTCCTTCAGCTGGTTGGCCAGGTTGGACATCATGCCGCCCGGCACCTGGTTGACCTGCACGCGGGTGTCCACGGCGGTGAATTCGCTCTCGAACTGGTGGTACTTCTTGCGCACGGCGTGGAAGTACATGCCGATCTCCTGGATCAGCGCCAGGTCCAGGCCGGTGTCGTATTCGCTGCCGCGCAGGGCGGCGACCATCGACTCGGTGCCCGGGTGGCTGGTGCCCCAGGCGAAGCTGGAGATGGCGGTGTCGATGTGGTCGGCACCGGCCTCGATGGCCTTGAGCTGGCACATCGAGCCCATGCCGGCGGTGTCGTGGCTGTGCACGAACACCGGCAGGTCGACCTCGGCCTTCAGCGCCTTGACCAGCTCGGCGGTGGCGAACGGGGTGAGCAGGCCGGCCATGTCCTTGATCGCGATGGAGTCGATGCCCATGGCCTGCATGGCCTTGGCCTGGGTGACGTAGGCCTCGACCGTGTGCACCGGGCTGGTGGTGTAGCTGAGGGTGCCCTGGGCGTGCTTGCCGGCGGCCTTCACCGCCTCGATGGAGACGCGCAGGTTACGCACGTCGTTCATCGCGTCGAAGATGCGGAACACATCGATGCCATTCACGGCTGCTTTCGCCACGAACGCGCGCACCACGTCGTCGCTGTAATGGCGGTAGCCGAGCAGGTTCTGCCCACGCAGCAGCATCTGCAGGCGGGTGTTGGGCAGCGCGGCCTTGAACTTGCGCAGGCGCTCCCACGGGTCTTCCTTGAGGAAGCGCACGCAGGCGTCGAAGGTGGCGCCGCCCCAGACTTCCAGGGACCAGTAGCCGACCTTGTCCAGCTTGTCGCAGATCGGCAGCATGTCTTCGGTGCGCATGCGGGTGGCGATCAGCGACTGGTGGGCATCGCGCAGGATGGTATCGGTAACGGTGATTTTCTTAGTCATTTCTGAATCCTTCCCCTACAGGCCGGCGTGGGCGGCAATGGCGGTGGCAATGGCGATGGCCAGGTGCGACGGGTTGCGCTTGATCGAGTACTGGGTCAGCTCCGGATGGGCTTCCACGAAGCTGGTGTTGAACTGGCCGCTGCGGAACTCGGGGTTGCGCAGGATTTCCTGGTAGTAGGCCGCGGTGGTGCGCACGCCCTGCACGCGCATGTCGTCCAGCGCGCGCAGGCCACGATCCATCGCCTCTTCCCAGGTCAGCGCCCAGACGATCAGCTTCAGGCACATGGAGTCGTAGTAGGGCGGAATGGTGTAGCCGGTATAGATCGCCGTGTCGGTGCGCACGCCGGGGCCGCCAGGCGCGTAGTAGCGGGTGATCTTGCCGAACGAGGGCAGGAAGTTGTTCTTCGGGTCCTCGGCGTTGATGCGGAACTGCAGGGCGAAGCCGCGGTACTGGATGTCTTCCTGCTTGACCGACAGCTCCAGCCCGGAGGCGATGCGGATCTGCTCGCGGACGATGTCGATACCGGTGATTTCCTCGGTGATGGTGTGTTCCACCTGCACCCGGGTGTTCATCTCCATGAAGTACACCTCGCCCTCGGCGAGCAGGAACTCCACGGTGCCGGCGTTCTCGTAGCCCACGGCCTGGGCGGCGCGCACGGCGAGGTCGCCGATATAGGCGCGCTGCTCGGGGGTCAGCTGCGGGCTGGGGGCGATCTCGATCAGCTTCTGGTTGCGGCGCTGGATCGAGCAGTCGCGCTCGAACAGGTGCACGGTGTTGCCGAAGCTGTCGGCGAGAATCTGCGCCTCGATGTGCTTGGGATTGACGATGCATTTTTCCAGGAACACCTCGGCGCGGCCGAAGGCCTTGGTCGCCTCGGAAATCACCCGTGGGTAGGCCTGCTCCAGCTCCTCGCGGCTGTTGCAGCGACGGATGCCGCGCCCGCCACCGCCGTTGGTGGCCTTGAGCATCACCGGATAGCCGATGCGGTCGCCCTCGCGCAGGGCTTCGTGGATGTCGGCGACGTTGCCCTCGGTGCCCGGGGTGCAAGGCACGCCAGCGGCGATCATGCTGCGCCGCGCCTCGGTCTTGTCGCCCATGCGGCGGATCACTTCGGCACTGGGGCCGATGAACTTGATCCCGCGCTCGGCGCAGATATCGGCCAGCTCGGCGTTCTCCGAAAGGAAGCCATAGCCCGGGTGCAGCGCGTCGCAGCCGGTTTCCACGGCCAGGTTCACCAGCTTGCGCGGGTTGAGGTAGCCGGCCAGCGGGTCGTCGCCGATGCTGTGGGCCTCGTCGGCGCGCTTGACGTGCAGTGCCTGGCGGTCCGCCTCGGAATACACGGCCACCGAGCGAATGCCCATCTCGGCGCAAGCACGCACAATACGGACGGCGATCTCGCCACGGTTGGCGATGAGGATCTTCTTGATCACGAGCCTGGTTCCTCGATCACGTGAGCAAACGACCGTTGCAAGGCGGTCGACGGGTGACCGCACAGCCCACGGCGGTCTTGCTTCATAAGCTAGCGCCGCCGATGAATTACCCAAAATCAATAATTGTTGGGATGACCATTAGCAAAGACTTATAGTTGAGCCAACCAAGGCCTTCCGCGAACTCCTAAAAATGCGCAAGTCATTGATGCGAATGACTTTTCGCCAGCTGCAGATTTTCCGCGCAGTGTGCGAAAGCCTTTCCTACAGCCGCGCCGCCGAGGAAATGGCGCTAACCCAGCCGGCCGTGAGCCTACAAATTCGCCAGCTGGAAGAGCTGGTCGGCCAGCCGCTGTTCGACTACATCGCCAAGAAGCTCTACCTGACACCGGCCGCCGAAGCCCTGCTACGCGCCAGCGAGGACGTGTTCGGCCGCCTGGAGGCGCTGGACATGCAGCTCTCCGACCTGCAGGGCTCGCTGCAGGGCCAGCTCAACCTGGCCGTGGAGTCCAGCGCCAAGTACCTGGTGCCGCATCTCTTCGCGGCCTTCCGCGAGCAGCACCCGGAAGTCAGCCTGCAGCTGGCGGTGGTCAACCACGCCCAGGCGGTACGGCGCCTGTCGGTGAGTCGCGACGACCTGCTGATCATGTCGCAGCCGCCCGGCGACCAGGCGCTGGATTTCTTCCCCTTCCTCAACAACCCCATAGTCGCTGTAGCGCCGCCGAGCCATCCGCTGTGCGAGCGGGAGAAGCTGCGCCTGGGCGACCTTACCGCCTTCCCGCTGCTGGTCCGCGAGATCGGCTCGGGCACTCGTCGCGCCTGTGAGGAATACTGTCACCAGAAGCGCGCCCACTTCGCCCAGACCCTCGAAGTCGGCTCCAGCGAGACCCAGGCGGAAGCGGTGATCGCCGGCCTCGGCCTGGCCCTGCTGCCGCGACATGCCGTGCGCCTGGAGCTGGCCCAGGGTTTGCTGCGCGAACTGCCGGTGGAAGAGTTGCCGCTGCAGCGCAGCTGGTGCGTGGTGCATGTACGGGGCAAGCGCCTGTCGCCGGTGGCCCAGGCCTTCCGCGACTTCATCCGCAACGAGCGCGCGCAGATCGCGGCGCTGGAGCAGCGTTTCAGCCGAGCAGGTTGAACTGGCAATCCAGGGATTTCGTATATGATATTCGCACCAACCAGCCGACTCGGTGATGCGCCGTGCCCCTACCTCGCTTCAATGCCCCCAACCTGGGAATAGCGCCCGCCGCATCCGAGGTTATCGCCAAGCACCTGCGCGACGCGATCATCTCCGGGCATTTCGCCGAGGACGAGCCGATCCGTCAGGACGACATCGCCCAGCTGTTCAACGTCAGCAAGATCCCCGTGCGCGAGGCGCTCAAGCGCCTGGAAGCCGAGGGTCTGGTGCTGTTCCAGCGCAACAAGGGCGCGGTGGTCACGCGCATCTCCGAGCCGGAGATGGCGCAGATGTTCGAAGTGCGCGTGCTGCTGGAAATGCGCGCCATCCGCCTGGCGGTGCCGAACATGAGCGAGGCCACCTTCGCCGCCGCCGAACGCATCTGCGAGGCCTTCCTCGGCGAGGAAGACGTCGGCCGCTGGGCCGAGCTCAACTGGCAGCTGCACGCCTGCCTCTACGAGCCGGCGCAGCGGCCGTTCCTGGTCAACCTGATCCGCTCGATCCACGACAAGCTGGAGCGCTACCTGCGCATGCAGATGAGCCTGTCCGAGGGCAAAGACCGCGCCGACCACGAGCACCGCGAAATCATCGCCGCCTGCCGCGCCGGCGACGCCGAGACCGCCGCCCGGCTGATCGAGGAGCACATCAACGGCGTGTGCCAGACGCTCTACGAGCACCTGCCCAATCGCATCTGAGGCTGTGCCGATTTCGTCATAGCGTCGACGGAAATGGCTCAAGCCGCCGACCTCGTTCCGGCGGCACCCTTGCCGAAACCATTCAGCGGCAGGGGCCTGCATGCAACGTATCCGTGTACTCGACTCGCACACCGGCGGCGAACCGACTCGCCTGGTTCTCGAAGGCTTTCCCGATCTAGGGCGCGGCAGTATGGCCGAGCGCCGCCAGCTGCTTTCCGAGCGCTTCGACCAGTGGCGCGCCGCCAGCGTGCTGGAGCCGCGCGGCAGCGATGTGCTGGTCGGCGCCCTGCTGTGCGAGCCGGTCGATCCCAGCGCCTGTGCCGGAGTGATCTTTTTCAACAACACCGGCTACCTCGGCATGTGCGGCCACGGCACCATCGGCCTGGTGGTCTCCCTGGCGCACCTGGGTCGCATCGGCCCGGGCGTGCACAAGATCGAGACGCCGGTCGGCACCGTCGAGGCGACCCTGCACGGCGACCGCTCGGTGAGCGTGCGCAACGTGCCGGCCTACCGCTATCGCAAGGCGGTGACGCTCGATGTTCCAGGCTACGGCCGCGCGACAGGCGATATCGCCTGGGGCGGCAACTGGTTCTTCCTGATCAGCGATCATGGCCTGCGAGTGGTCGGCGACAACCTGGACGCCCTCACCGCCTACTCGGTGGCCGTGCAGCAGGCCCTGGAGGACCAGGGCATCCGTGGCGAAGACGGCGGCCTGATCGACCATATCGAGCTGTTCGCCGATGACGCAGAGGCCGACAGCCGCAACTTCGTGCTCTGCCCCGGCAAGGCCTACGACCGCTCGCCCTGCGGCACCGGCACCAGCGCCAAGCTGGCGTGCCTGGCGGCGGACGGCAAGCTGCAGCCGGGCCAGCTGTGGCGCCAGGCGAGTGTGATCGGCAGCCAGTTCGAGGGCAGCTACGAGAACACCGATGGTGGTCGCATCATCCCCACCATTCGCGGCCGCGCGCATATCAGCGCCGAGGCCACCCTGCTGATCGAGGCGGACGACCCGTTCGCCTGGGGCATTCGCCTGTGAGCGATGGCGCCGACGTCATCGTCATCGGCGCCGGCATAGTCGGCGCCGCCTGCGCCCATGAGCTGGCCAGGCGCGGCCAGCGCGTGCTGGTGCTGGATGCTGGCCTGCGCGCCGCCACCGCCGCCGGCATGGGCCACCTGATCGTGCTCGACGACAACCCGGCGGAGCTGGCGCTCAGCCAATACTCGGTGCAGCGCTGGCGCGACTGGGCCCACGATATGCCGGACGACTGCGCCTACCGGCAGAACGGCACCCTGTGGCTGGCCGCCAACGCCGAGGAGATGGCGGTGGCCGAGGCCAAGTACCAGGTGCTGCGCGAGCATGGCCTGGACTGCCAGTTGCTCGGCGCCGACGCCCTGCGCAACGCCGAACCGGAACTGCGCGAAGGGCTGCACGGCGGCCTGCGGGTGATCGGCGACGGTATTCTCTACGCGCCCAACGCGGCGCGCTGGCTGCTCGACCACCCGCTGATCGAGCAGCGCCAGGCTCATGTGACGGAGATCGACGGTAACCGCGTCCGCCTGCAGGACGGCGCCTGGCTCAGCGCCCAGGCGGTGATCCTGGCCGGCGGCGCCCATGTCACCGAGCTATGCCAGGAACTACCGATCGAGCCGAAGAAGGGCCACCTGCTGATCACCGACCGCTACCCCGGGCGCATCAGCCATACCCTGGTGGAACTCGGCTACGTGACCAGCGCACACAACGCCACCGGCCCGTCGACCGCCGCCAATATCCAGCCGCGGCCGACCGGCCAGCTGTTCATCGGCGCATCGCGGCAGTTCGGCACCAGCGATCCGGAAGTCGAGCCGTGGATGCTGGCGAAGATGCTGCAACGCGCCGTCGACTACATGCCGGGCCTGGCCCGGCTCAACGGCATCCGTGCCTGGACCGGCTTCCGCGCCGCCAGCCCGGACGGCCTGCCGCTGCTCGGCGAACACCCACAGCGCCCCGGCCTGTGGCTGGCGGTCGGCCACGAGGGCCTGGGCGTCACCACCGCACCGGGCAGCGCCGACCTGCTGGTCGCCCAGTTGCTCGGCGAGACCGCGCCACTGGCGGCGGAACCCTATCTGCCGCAGCGCTTCCCTGGAGTATGCGCGCATGCCTGAACTGATTCTCGACGGCCGCCCGCTGCAGGTGGCCCCCGGTACCACGGTGGCGGCCGCGCTGATGCTCGGTGGCGACGGCACCAGCCGCACCTCGGTCAGCGGCCAGCGCCGCGCACCGGTGTGCGGCATGGGCATCTGCCAGGAATGCCGGGTGACCATCGACGGTCAGCGCCGCCTGGCCTGCCAGACCCTGTGCCGCGACGGTATGAAGGTGGAGAGCCGGCCATGAAGGTGGACATCCTCATCATCGGCGCCGGCCCCGCCGGCATGGCCGCCGCCCTGGCCGCCGCACCGAGCGGTGCACGGATCGCCGTGCTCGACGACAACCCCGCCGCCGGCGGGCAAATCTGGCGCGACGGCCCGCAGGCACACCTGCCCGCGCTGGCCCGCGAGCATCGCCAACGCCTGGAAGCCCAGGCCAACATAGAGCTGCTGCCGGCCACCCGCGTGGTCGCCCTGGCCGGGCCCAAGGCGCTGCTGGTGGAAGATCCCGAGCAGGGCCGGGTGATCGAGTACGACAAACTGATTCTGTGCTCCGGCGCCCGCGAGCTGCTGCTGCCCTTCCCCGGCTGGACCCTGCCCGGCGTCACCGGCGCCGGCGGCCTGCAGGCGCTGATCAAGGGCGGCATGCCGGTGGCTGGCAAGCGCATCGTCATCGCCGGCAGTGGCCCGCTGCTGCTGGCCAGCGCCGCCACCGCGAAGGACGACGGCGCGACGGTGCTGCATATCGCCGAGCAGGCCAGCTGGTCCGCCGTGGCCGGCTTTGCCGCGCAACTGCCACGCTGGCCGCACAAGCTGCTGCAATCGTTCGGCCTGTTCCACCCCGGCTATCGAGCGAGCAGCCATGTCGTCGAAGCCTTGGGCGATGGTCGGCTGGAAGCGGTGCGCCTGAGCGTCGGTGGACAGATCCGCGAAGTCGCCTGCGAACGGCTGGCCTGTGGCTTCGGCCTGATTCCCAATCTGCAGCTGGGCCAGGCGTTGGGCTGCCGCATCGACAACAACGCCATCGCCGTCGATGCCTGGCAAACCACCAGCCTGGATAGCGTCTATGCCGCCGGTGAGAGCACCGGTTTCGGTGGTAGCGAAAAGGCCCTGGTGGAAGGCGCCATCGCCGGCCACGCGGCAGTGGGCGAGCGCGACGCGGCGCAGCACCTGTGGCCGCAGCGCCAGCGCTGGCAGGGCTTTGCCACGGCATTGAATACCGCCTTTGCCTTGCGTGACGAGGTGAAGCAGCTGGCCAGGCCGGACACCCTGATCTGCCGCTGCGAAGACGTGCCGCTATCCGCTGTGGCCGATCACCACGGCTGGAGCCAGGCCAAGATGGCCAGCCGCTGCGGCATGGGCGCCTGCCAGGGCCGGGTCTGCGGCGGTGCCGCCCAGGCTCTGTTCGGCTGGCAGCCGACGGCGCCACGCCCGCCGTTCAGTCCGGCGCGCATCGAGACCTTGCTGGAATTGCGTGGCGAGCCTCATTCCCAGGCGTAGAGCCAACCGACGGCGCTGACCCGCTCGCCGTCGAAGCTCACCAGCAACTGGTCGTGGTTGCCACGCCACTGGTAGCTCCACAGCCTCTCACCCGGCTCGCCACGCCAATCGGTGCGGCGCAGCCAGTCGGCGTACTCGGCGCCATCAGCGGTCACTTGCACATCGGGCTCGCCCATCAGCGCGCGCACGCCTGCCTCGTCCGGTTTTTCCGCAATCAGGCGTTCGGCCAGGCCCTGCATCAACTGGTGCTTGCGCCCCTGCCAGGCATCCAGATCCTTGTTCCAGGCCGCGCCATCGAAATGTCCGCGCTGCTGGCGTAGCTGCGCCCATTCCCTGGCTTCAGCACCATCGCCCGGCGCCGGCCCGGCACTGCAGCCCAGGCTGGCGAGCAGCGGCAGAGCTACAAACAGTGCACTGAATTGCCTCATGAAATCGCTCCTTTAGTGGCCATTTGCCGCGAATCTGTACGCATCACGCGGCCATCATCCGACAAATTGACAGACCCGCCAGTGACTTCTAGGTTTCTTTGACTCTTGCTGCCAGACCGGCCACCTCCCGACGCCACGCCAGGAAAGGATCCCAGCCCGTGCAGTCGGCACCAGAGCGTTCGCCGTATCCGCTGCGGTCCACAAGACCGCCATCGGAACCGTGCCCGCTTATCGAGCGGGCGCCCCTACTACATGGACAGGAACAGCAAGAATGATAAAGCGGAACCTCACGCTCGCCATCGGCGCGGGCATCGCCACCCTTTGCATGCTGCAAAACGCTCAGGCCAACACCGAGGTCCAGGCCCAGGAAGACTTCCTCCTGCTGGAACAGGAGAAGGCCGCCAACCAGGTGTACAAGGCGTTCTTCCCCAATCTGGATATCGCCCGCAAGGCCGCCATCAGCTTCCACGGTCAATTGCTCGAATCGCACTATGAGCAGGGCTACCTGATCATGGAGCTGACCGCCGAAGAACAGGAGAAGCTGGCCGCGTTCGGCTTCACCTTCCAGGTGGCTGACGACTTCATCGCCAAGCGCAACCAGATCCTCGGCAAGATCCAGCAACGCCTGCAGCAGCGCAGCCTGAGCACCAGCGCGGCGACCGCCGATGCAGGCATCGCCAGCATCCCCGGCTATGCCTGCTACGAGACGGTGGAAGAGACCTACGCGGCCGCCGCCGGTATGGCCAGCACGCACCCGCAACTGGCGCAGTGGCTGACCGTCGGCCAGTCCTGGGAAAAGACCCAGGGCCTGGGCGGCTACGACATCGGCGTGCTCAAGCTGACCAACCAGAACAAGCCCGGCGACAAGCCCAAGCTGCTGATCAATAGCGCCATCCATGCCCGCGAGTACACCACCGCGCCGCTGGTGCTGGCCTTCGCCCGCTGGCTGGTGGACGGCTACGGGGTGGACCCGGACGCCACCTGGATCCTCGATCACCACGAAGTGCACCTGCTGCTGCAGACCAACCCGGACGGCCGCAAGAAAGCCGAGACGGGGCTTTCCTGGCGCAAGAACACCAACCAGAACTACTGCGGGCCGAACAGCAACACCCGCGGCGCCGACCTCAACCGCAACTTCACCTTCGGCTGGAACAGCACCAACGGCCAGGGCTCCAGCGGTGCCCAGTGCAACGAGACCTATCGCGGCCCCAGCGCCGGCTCCGAGCCGGAAGTGCAGGCCCTGGAAGCCTACGCGCGGAGCATCTGGCCGGACCGCCGCGGCCCCAACCGCGGCGACGCGGCGCCGAGCACCACCAGCGGCATCCACCTGGACATCCACAGCTACAGCGAACTGGTGCTCTGGCCCTGGGGCGACACCAGCCAGGCCGCGCCCAACGGCACGGCGCTGCAGACCCTGGGCCGCAAGTTCGCCTTCTTCAACGGCTACACCCCGCAGCAGTCGGTCGGCCTGTATCCCACCGACGGCACCAGCGACGGCATCAGCTACGGCGAACTGGGCGTGGCCGCCTACACCTTCGAGCTGGGCACCCAGTTCTTCCAGACCTGCGCCGTGTACCAGAACACGGTGAAGCCGAAGAACCTGCCGGCGCTGATCTACGCCGCCAAGGTAGTGCGCACGCCATACATCACCCCGGCGGGGCCGGACGTGGCCAGCGTCGTGCTGAGTGGTGGCGCTGCCACCACGGGAGTGCCCGCCGGTACGCCGGTGACCTTGTCGGCCAGCACCAGTGACCTGCGCTTCAGCACCGCCAACGGTACCGAGGCGACGCAGAACATCGCGGCCGCCGAGTACTACATCGGCAAGGCGCCCTGGGAAGCTGGTGCCACGCCCGTCGTTCTGCAACCGCTGGACGGTGCGTTCAACGCCAAGACCGAGAACCTGACCGGCACGCTGGACACCACCGGCCTGGCCACCGGCAAGCACCTCGTCTATGTGCGCGCCCGTGACGCCGGCGGCAGCTGGGGCGCGGTCAGCTCCAGCTTCCTGGTGATCGGCGAAGGCACGCCGCAGCCCACCTACTGCAGCGCCGCCAGTGGCAACTCCGCTTCCGAGTGGATCGGCCAGGTCCAGGTCGGCACCTTCAGCCGCAGCTCCGGCGCCAGCAACTACAGCGACTTCACCGCCCAGGTGATCGACCTGCAGCGCGGCGCCAACAGCCTGCGTCTGACCCCGCAGTTCTCCGGCCGCGCTTATGCCGAGTACTGGAAGGCCTGGGTCGACCTGAACAAGGACGGCGACTTCCTCGACGCTGGTGAAGAGGTGTACAGCTCCGGTCGCGCCCTGAGCACCGTAGCCACTGGCAACCTGACCATCCCGGCCAGCGCCCCGGCAGGCAAGACGCGCCTGCGCATCGCCATGCGCTACAACACGGCACCCGTGCCCTGCGGTAGCTTCAACTACGGCGAAGTGGAGGACTACAGCGTGCGTCTGCCGTAACGCATGCGCGGCCCGCCTACGGGCGGGCCGCTTGTCCCCACCGCCCACCGCTGCGCAGAATGGGCGCCTTCCAGGCCAGTGCCCGATCCCCATGCTCGACCTGCTGCCGCAACCCACCCCCGCCGATCTGCCCACCCTGCTCGCCAGCCTGAGCGCCGTCGCCCCGCTGCTGGATGCCATGCCCGGCGTGGTGTTCTTCATCAAGGATCCGCAGGCGCGCTACGTGCTGGTCAACCAGACCCTGGCCACCCGCTGCGGCTTCGCCAGCAAGCACGAACTGCTCGGGCGCACCGCCGAGGAAGTCTTCCCCGCGCGCTTCGGCTCGCTGTACACCGCCCAGGACCTGCAGGTGCTGGATACCGGCAACGGCCTCGAAGATCAGCTGGAGCTGCACCTCTATCCCGGCCGCCAGCCCGGCTGGTGCCTGACCCACAAGCTTGCCCTGCGCAACGCCGAGGGTCGCGTCATCGGCATGGCCGGCATTTCCTGCGACCTGCCGGCGGCCCAGGCCGCGCACCCGGCCTACCAGAAGCTGGCGGCGGTGGACGAGCACATCCGCCGGCACTATGCCCAGCCCCTCAGCCTGGCCGAGCTGACCGCCATCGCCGGGCTCTCGGTGGCGCAACTGGAGCGTCACTGCAAGCGCATCTTCCAGCTCACCCCGCGACAGATGATCCACAAGGCGCGCCTGGGTGCGGCCTCGCAGCTACTGCTCGGCGAACTGCCGATCACCGAGATCGCCCTGCGCTGCGGCTACACCGACCACAGCGCCTTCAGCCGCCAGTTCAAGGCCCTCACCGGCCTCTCCCCCAGCCAGTACCGCGACTCCCATCGCAACCCCTGATAACTGCCGCGCGCCGCGACGGTAGCGATAGGTGCAACCCAATCGCTACCCGGCGTGTTCCGTTTGGGGGCGTGCGTGGGTAGCCATGCTTCCTTATGTAACACCAAGCGGTCACGAAAACGCCCGGCTAGTCTTTCCGCCACCGCTGCATAGGGCCGCCCGAGCCGATGCGGCGCGGGCTGGCGGTTTTTCGGGTCTGCCACGGACGATCCGGCACAGCCCTTGCTAATCAAATATCGTATACGAAATTCAAGATACCCAGATCCAACTGCCAATTCCTTCAGACACACGAGGCTGCACATGAACCGTAAGACTCTCGCTCTTGCCCTCAGCACCGTACTGACCTCCTCCCTGGCCGTGACCGCCCAGGCCGACAAGCTCGACGACATCATCGAGTCCGGCAAACTGCGCTGCGCCGTGACCCTGGACTTCCCGCCCATGGGCTTCCGCGACGCCGACAACAACCCGGCGGGCTTCGACGTGGACTACTGCGCCGATCTGGCCAAGGTCCTCGGCGTGGAACCGGAAGTGGTCGAAACACCCTTCCCCGATCGCATCCCGGCCCTGGTCTCCGGCCGTGCCGACATCATTGTCGCCTCCACGTCCGACACCCTGGAGCGCGCCAAGACCGTGGGCATGACCGTGCCCTACTTCGCCTTCCAGATGGTCGTGCTGACCCGCGAAGACGCTGGCGTGAACAGCTACGCCGACCTCAAGGGCAAGAAGCTGGGCAACACCAGCGGCACCTACGAGGCCATCGCCCTGGAGAAAGACCAGAAGGCCTGGGGTGAAGGCAGCTTCCGCGCCTACCAGTCGCAGAACGACACCATCCTCGCCGTGGCCCAGGGCCATATCGACGCCACCGTGGTGACCAACACCGTGGCCGCCGCCACCCTCAAGTCCGGCAAGTACAAGGGCCTCAAGGTCGCCGGTGACGCGCCCTACGTGGTCGACTACGTGTCCCTGGCGGCCAAGCGCAGCGAGTACGGCCTGCTCAACTACCTCAACCTGTTCGTCAACCAGCAGGTGCGTAACGGCCGCTACGACGAGCTGTGGAAGAAGTGGGTCGGCGACGAGATCAAGCCGGCCAACCTGACCGTGCCTGGCGTGTACTACTGATCAGGCGCGCCCGGAGAGATGACGATGTCCGCAGTCAGTATCGACGGCCGCAGTCTGGTCAATGGCAGGGGCCAGGGGCCTCTGCTGTATGCCGACCTGGGCCTGAGCTTCTGGGGCGGCGTCGACCCGTTCAGCGGCGAGGTGATCGATAGACACCATCCGCTGAGCGGGCAATCCCTGGCCGGGCGTGTGCTGGCCATACCCAGCGGACGCGGCTCCTGCACCGGTAGCAGCGTCCTGCTGGAACTGATCCTCAACGGTCCGGCACCGGCTGCGCTGGTGCTGGCCGAGCCCGACGAGATTCTGACCCTCGGCGCCCTGGTCGCCGAGCATGTCTTCGACGTCCAGCTGCCGGTGCTGTGCATCGGCCACGCGGCCTTCGCCGAGCTGGCAGGCCACGCTGGCGCCATCGCCCGTGTCGACGGCGAACGCCTGCAGCTGTACGCCAGCACGCCGCAGGACAGCTGGCGCGCCGAACCGATTGCCCATGGCGATGTGCAGCCAAGCGGAATCGCCCTGAGCGAACGCGACCGCGCCATCTTGGCCGGCGAACACGGCAAGGCGGCCCAGGTGGCGATGCAGCTGGTGCTGCGCATGGCCGAGCTGCAGGGCGCCCGCGAACTGCTCGACGTGACCCAGGCGCACATCGACGGCTGCATCTACACCGGTCCGGCCTGCCTGCGCTTCGCCCAGCAGCTGCTGGACTGGGATGCCAAGGTCTGCGTGCCGACCACGCTCAACTCGATCTCGGTGGACCAGCGCCAGTGGCGCGCCCTGGGCATCGACCCGGCGTTCGGCGAGCCGGCCAGCGCCCTGGGCGAGGTATACATGGCCATGGGCGCGGCGCTCAGCTACACCTGCGCGCCCTACCTGCTGGACAGCGCGCCCAAGGCCGGCGAGCAGATCGTCTGGGCCGAGTCCAACGCCGTGGTCTACGCCAACAGCGTACTCGGCGCCCGTACCCTCAAGTACCCGGACTACCTGGACATCTGCATCGCCCTCACCGGGCGCGCGCCGCTCAGCGGCAGCCACCTGGACGAGGGCCGCCACGCCAGCCTGCTGATCGAGGTGGAAACGCCGCAACACCCGGACGACAGCTTCTGGCCGCTGCTCGGCTACCACGTCGGCCTGCTGGCCGGCAGCGACATCCCGCTGCTCTGCGGGCTGGAGCACAGCGCCGCCGACAGCGACGCGCTCAAGGCCTTCGGCGCCGCCTTCGCCACCACCTCGGCGGCGCCCATGTTCCATATCGCCAGCATCACCCCGGAGGCCCCGGACGTGGCCAGCGCCCTCGGCGGCAAGGCACCGGCCAAGCACCTGCGGGTCACGATCGCCGAGCTGCTGGACAGCTGGTGGGAGCTCAACAGCGCCGAGTCGCCGCGGGTCGAGCTGGTGGCCCTGGGCAACCCGCACTTCTCCAGCAGCGAGCTAGCGGCCCTGGCCGAGCTCTGTGCCGGTCGTAGCAAGCACCCGGACACCGCCCTGGTGGTGACCTGCGGCCGCGCCGTGCACGAGCGGGCGGTGCAGGCCGGGCACGTGGCTACGCTGGAAGGATTCGGTGCGCGCCTGGTAACCGACACCTGCTGGTGCATGCTCGGCGAGCCGGTCGTACCGCCGGGCAGCCGCACCCTGATGACCAACTCGGGCAAGTACGCCCACTACGCCCCCGGCCTGGTCGGCCGGCACGTGCACTTCGGCAACCTCGCCGCCTGCGTCGAGGCCGCCTGCACCGGGCACAACCAAGGACAGCTCCCGGCCTGGCTGGGCCATCACCCACAAGGAAATCGCTGATCGATGTTCGATTACACCTTCCACTGGCGCTCGGCGTTCAAGGCCTTGCCGGACATGCTGGCAGGCGCCTGGGTCACCCTGGAGACGGCAGCCCTGTCGATGCTCCTAGGCACCCTGATCGCCCTGCTGCTGACGGTAATGCGGCAGATGCAGCACCCGGTGCCCCGGCATTTCGCCAACACCTGGGTGTCCATCGCCCGCAACACCCCGTCGCTGTTCCAGATCTACATCCTCTACTTCGGCCTCGGCAGCTTCGGCCTGCACGTCAGCTCGTGGGTCGCCCTGCTGGCCGGGATCACCTTCAACAACGCCGGCTACCTGGCGGAGAACTTCCGCGGCGGCCTCAAGGCGGTGCCCGACACGCAGATGCGAGCGGCGCGCTCGCTGGGCATGAGCGCCTTCCAGGCCTACCGGATGATCATCATTCCGCAGCTGCTGCGCATCGTCTTCTACCCGCTGTCCAACCAGATGGTCTGGGCCGTGCTGATGACCTCGCTGGGCGTGATAGTCGGGCTGAACAATGACCTGACCGGGGTCACCCAGGACTTCAATGTGAAGACCTTCCGCACCTTCGAGTACTTCGCCCTGGCGGCGGTGCTCTATTACCTGATCGCCAAGACCATCGTGCTCGTCGCACGCCTGATGGCCTGGCGCCTGTTCCGCTACTGAGGGAGGACTGCGCATGTTCGAAACCAGTCTCACCTCCAACGACCTGCTGTACCTGCTCAAGGGCGCCTGGGTCACCCTGGAACTGACCGTCGGCGCCATGCTGATCGGCACCCTCGCCGGCGTGCTGTTCGGCCTGCTGCGTGCCACCCTGCCCCGCGCCACCCTGCCGCTGGCCTGGATACTGGACGTGTTCCGCAGCGTGCCGCTGCTGATCCAGTTCGTCCTGTTCAACGCACTGAAGAGCATCGCCGGCCTCGACATCAGCGCCTTCGCCGTCGGCTGCATCGTGCTCGGCGTGTACGCCGCCTCGTTCTGCACCGAGATCGTGCGCAGCGGCGTGCTCGCCGTGCCGGCGAACCTGCGCCGTGCCTCGCGCTCGCTGGGCATGAGCTACTGGCAGGACCTGCGCCACATCGTGCTGCCGATCGCCACCCGCGTGGCCTTCCCCGGCTGGCTCAATCTGGTGCTGTCGGTGATGAAGGACACCGCGCTGGTCATGTGGATCGGCATCGTCGAGTTGCTGCGCGCCTCGCAGACCATCGTTACCCGTATTCAGGAGCCGCTGCTGGTGCTGTGCATCGCCGGCCTCATCTACTACGTCATGAGCCTGGTGGTGGCCCGTCTGGGCGCCCGGCTGGAAAAAAGGTGGCAGGAAAATGATTGAGATCGACAACGTCTACAAGTCCTTCGGCGACCTGGAAGTCATCAAGGGTGTCAGCCTGACGGTGAACAAGGGCGAGGTGGTGTCGATCATCGGCGGCTCCGGCTCCGGCAAGTCGACCCTGCTGATGTGCATCAACGGCCTGGAGCCGATCCAGAAGGGCAGCATCCGCGTCGACGGCACCGAGGTGCACGCACCGGGCACCGACCTGAACAAGCTGCGGCAGAAGATCGGCATCGTGTTCCAGCAGTGGAATGCTTTCCCGCACCTGACCGTACTGGAGAACGTGATGCTGGCGCCGCGCAAGGTGCTCGGCAAGAGCAAGGAAGAGGCCGAGGCCCTGGCGGTGAAGCAGCTCACCCACGTCGGCCTGGGCGACAAGCTCAAGGTGTTCCCCAGCAAGCTTTCCGGCGGCCAGCAGCAGCGCATGGCGATTGCCCGCGCGCTGGCCATGAGCCCGGACTACATGCTGTTCGACGAGGCCACCAGCGCCCTCGACCCGCAGCTGGTGGGCGAGGTGCTGGACACCATGCGCCTGCTCGCCGAAGAGGGCATGACCATGATCCTGGTCACCCACGAAATCCGCTTCGCCCGCGATGTGTCCGACCGCGTGGCGTTCTTCCGCAACGGTCTGGTGCACGAGATCGGCTCGCCCGACCAGGTCATCGGCAACCCGCAGAAGCCGGAGACCGCGGACTTCCTGAAGTCGGTCCTGTAGGGGGAAGCAATGCGTTCGAGCAAGGTCATCCATGTGGTCAGCTGCCACGCCGAGGGCGAGGTCGGTGACGTCATCGTCGGCGGCGTCGCGCCGCCGCCGGGCGCCACCCTCTGGGAACAGTCGCGCTGGATCGCCCGCGACCAGGAGCTGCGCAACTTCGTATTGAACGAGCCGCGCGGCGGCGTGTTCCGCCACGTCAACCTGCTGGTGCCGGCCAAGGACCCGCGGGCGCAGATGGCCTGGATCATCATGGAGCCGGCCGACACGCCGCCCATGTCCGGCTCCAACTCGCTGTGCGTGTCCACCGTGCTGCTCGACAGCGGCATCCTGCCGATGACCGAGCCAGAGACCCGCCTGGTGCTGGAGGCGCCGGGCGGCCTGATCGAGGCCGTGGCCCAGTGCCGCGACGGCAAGGTGCAGCGGGTGGAGGTGAAGAACGTGCCGTCCTTCGCCGACAGGCTGGACGCCATGATCGAAGTCGAAGGCCTCGGCAGCCTCAAGGTCGACACTGCCTATGGCGGCGACAGCTTCGTCATCGCCGATGCCCGTGCCCTGGGTTTCTCGCTGACTGCCGACGAGGCCGCCGACCTGGTTGCCGCCGGCCTGAAGATCACCCGCGCAGCCAACGAGCAGCTCGGCTTCGTGCATCCGCTGAACAAGGACTGGGCGCACATCTCGTTCTGCCAGATCGCCGCGCCGGTGGAACGCATCGATGGCGTGCTGACCGCCGCCAACGCAGTGGTGATCCGTCCCGGCAAGATCGACCGCTCGCCCTGCGGCACCGGTTGCTCGGCGCGCATGGCGGTGCTGCACGCCAAGGGCCAGATGCAGGACGGCGAACGCTTCATCGGCCGCTCGATCATCGGCTCCGAATTCCACTGCCGCATCGACTCGCTGACCGAAGTCGCCGGACGCCCGGCCATCTATCCCTGCCTGTCCGGCCGGGCCTGGATCACCGGTACCCACCAGCACCTGCTCGACCCGAGCGACCCGTGGCCACAGGGCTATCGGCTATCCGATACCTGGCCGGTCGAGCTGAAGCTGTAACAGCCGTTTTTTGGATTTTGAAACCCGCCGCTTCGCCGGCGCACTGAACCGGGCCCAGGCCCAACCCCATGGAAACAAGGGTGTAGAACGACCCTTTGCTTTCGTATACGAAATACTTTGACTCTGCCCCAGGAGGCAAACAGCATGAGCAGCAACATCTTCACCGGCACCATCCCCGCCCTGATGACGCCCTGCACCGCCGAGCGCAAGCCGGACTTCGACGCCCTGGTGCGCAAGGGCCGCGAGCTGATCCAGGCCGGCATGAGCGCGGTGGTCTACTGCGGATCCATGGGCGACTGGCCGCTGCTCACCGAGGCCGAGCGCCAGGAAGGGGTGGCGCGCCTGGTCGCCGCCGGCATCCCGACCATCGTCGGCACCGGTGCGGTGAACAGCCGCGAAGCGGTGTCCCACGCCGCCCACGCGGCCAAGGTCGGCGCCCATGGCCTGATGGTCATCCCCCGCGTGCTGTCCCGTGGAGCCTCGCCGGCCGCCCAGGAAGCGCACTTCGCCGCCATTCTCGAGGCGGCGCCGAAGCTGCCGGCGGTGATCTACAACAGCCCGTACTACGGCTTCGCCACCCGCGCCGAGCTGTTCTTCAAGCTGCGCCGCCAGTACCCCAACCTGATCGGCTTCAAGGAATTCGGCGGCGCCGCCGACATGCGCTACGCCGCCGAGCACATTACCTCGCAGGATGACCAGGTGATCCTCATGGCCGGTGTCGATACCCAGGTGGTGCATGGCTTCGTCAATTGCGGCGCGACCGGCGCCATCACCGGTATCGGTAACGCCCTGCCGCGCGAAGTGCTGCAGCTGGTCGAACTGAGCAAGCAGGCCGCCAAGGGCGACGCCGTGGCCCGCCGCCGAGCGCTAGAGCTGTCCGAGGCGCTCAACGTGCTGTCGTCCTTCGACGAGGGCTGCGACCTGGTCCTCTACTACAAGTACCTGATGGTGCTCAACGGCGACCAGGAATACGCCCTGCACTTCAACGAGACCGACGTGCTCAGCGACGCCCAGCGCAACTACGCCGAGACCCAGTACAAGCTGTTCCGCCAGTGGTACGCCAACTGGTCGGCCGCCTGATCGCCGTGCTGCGGCCGGATGCTTCCAGGGCATCCGGCCGATCCGCAATGGCAACGCTGATCTCATAGGCCCCCGACAGGAGCTAACCATGCCCGCCACCATCGGCCACAACTTCATCGCCGGCCGCCGCAGTGCCGCCGGTGAGGTCATCCTGCACAGCCTCGACGCCACTACCGGCGAGGCGCTGCCCTACCGCTTCCACCAGGCCACCGAGGCCGAGGTGGATGCAGCCGCCCGCGCCGCCGAAGCCGCCTACCCGGCCTACCGCGCCCTGAGCCCGGAGCGACGCGCCCAGTTCCTCGACGCCATCGCCGAGCAGATCGACGCCCTCGGCGACGACTTCGTCCAGCTGGTGTGCCGCGAGACCGCCCTGCCGGCCGCGCGCATCCAGGGCGAGCGCGGCCGTACCAGCGGGCAGATGCGCCTGTTCGCCAAGGTGCTGCGCCGCGGCGACTTCCTCGGCGCGCGCATCGACCGAGCGCTGCCCGAACGCCAGCCGCTGCCGCGTCCGGACCTGCGCCAGTACCGCACCGGCGTCGGCCCGGTGGCCGTGTTCGGCGCCAGCAACTTCCCGCTGGCCTTCTCCACCGCCGGTGGTGACACCGCGGCGGCGCTGGCCGCCGGCTGCCCGGTGGTGTTCAAGGCCCACAGCGGCCACATGGCCACCGCCGAGCTGGTGGCCCAGGCGATAATCCGCGCCGCCGAGGCCACCGGCATGCCGGCCGGTGTGTTCAACATGGTCTACGGCGGCGGGGTCGGCGAGTGGCTGGTCAAGCACCCGGCGATCCAGGCGGTCGGCTTCACCGGCTCGCTGAAGGGTGGCCGCGCCCTGTGCGACATGGCCGCCGCGCGCCCGCATCCCATCCCGGTATTCGCCGAGATGAGCTCGATCAACCCGGTGCTGATGCTGCCCGCCGCCCTCGCCGCCCGCGGCGAGAAGATCGCCCGCGAACTGGCCGACTCGGTGGTGCAGGGCTGCGGTCAGTTCTGCACCAATCCCGGCCTGGTCATCGGCATCGCCTCGCCGGCCTTCAGCCTGTTCGTCGCCAGCCTGATCGCCGAGATCGGCCAGCGCCCGGCGCAGACCATGCTCAATGCCGGCACCCTGAGCAGCTACGAACGGGGCCTGGCTGCGCTGCACACCCACCCGCGCATCAAGCACCTGGCCGGCCAGGCGCAGGAAGGCCGTCAGGCCCGCCCGCAACTGTTCCAGGCCGATGTCTCGCTACTGCTCAACGGCGACGAGCTGCTGCAGGAAGAGGTGTTCGGCCCGGTCACCGTGGTGGTGGAAGTCGCCGACAAGGCCGAGCTGATCCGCGCCCTGCAAGGCCTGCGCGGCCAGCTGACCGCCACCCTGACCGCCGAGCCGGCGGACCTGGAGGCCCACGGCGATCTGCTGCCGTTGCTGGAGCAGAAGGTCGGCCGGGTGCTGTTCAACGGTTATCCGACCGGCGTGGAAGTGTGCGACGCCATGGTCCATGGCGGCCCCTACCCGGCCACCTCGGATGCCCGCGGCACCTCGGTCGGCAGCCTGGCGATCGAGCGCTTCCTGCGCCCGGTGTGCTACCAGAACTGCCCGGACGCGCTGCTGCCGGACGCCCTGAAAAACGCCAACCCGCTGGGCCTGGCCCGGCTGGTCGACGGCATTACCACGCGGGAATCGCTGGCCTGAAACACAACTTGTGTCGGCTCAGACACCAGCGGTTCTCTCCCTCAGCCCCGGTTCGCCGGGGCTTTTTTTGCCTACGGGGACAGGCCCCTCTCCCTCCGAGAGAGGGCTGGGGTGTGTTTCAGGCAACGCGGAACTGCCAGACCTGTAGCCTGGATGCAATCCGGGACTAGAGTCGCCTGCCTCCCGGATTGCATCCGGGCTAGGCGCGACGTCAAGCGGCGCCCTAGGCCAGCAGCGCCTGCAGATCGCGGTACAGGCCGTCGTTGATCTCCACGCCCTCCACCAGGCTCTTCGCCCGCGCCTCGTAGCGGCGCTGCGAAGGCAGCCGCGCGCCCTGGCCCTGGATTGCCTCGAACAACGCCTCGGCGCGGGCCAGGTGCTGGTCGGCCTGCTCGCCGAGAAAGCGTTGCGGGTCGAGGGCGATGATCAGTTCGCCATGGTACGGCAGGGCATTCACGCCCTCGTCGAAGGCGCCGGATTCGAGGCTGGTCAGGTCGCCGATCAACGGCCCGGCGATCAGCTCGATCATCGCCGACAGGGCCGAGCCCTTGTGCCCGCCGAAGGTCAGCATGGCGCCGTGGTCGAGCACTTCGGCGGCCTCGCTGCTCGGCTGGCCGCTGCGGTCCACACCCCAGCCGGCCGGCAGCGGCGCACCGGAGCGGCGGTGCAGTTCGATCTCGCCACGGGCCACCGCGCTGGTGGCGAAATCGAAGACGAAGGGGTGGCCGCCAACTCGCGGCCAGCCGAAGGCGATGGGATTGGTGCCGAACAGTGGGCGGCTGCCACCGGCCGGCGCCACGTAGGCCTGGGTCGGGTTGCAGGCCAGCGCCACCAGGCCCAGCTCGGTGATCGCCTCCATCTCCGCCCACAGCGCGGAGAAATGCACGCAGCGGTTGATGGCCATGGCGGCGATGCCATTGCGCCGGGCCTTGTCGGCCAGCAGCGACAGGCCGGCGTCGAAAGCCAATTGGGAGAAGCCGCCATGGGCGTCGACCCGTACCAGCGACGGCGCCTGGTCGATCACCTCGGGCTCGGCGTCGGCCACCGCCTTGCCGGACTTGAGCGTGCGCACGATGCCGAGCAGGCGCCACAGGCCGTGTGAGGTGCAGCCATCGCGCTCGCCGGCGGTCACGGTGGCGGCGATGGCCTGCACGAAGGCCTCGCTGAAACCGGCGTGGCGCAGGATATCGGCGGCCAGCTCATGGGCCTCGGTCAGGGTCAATCGGGTCATAACAGGCTCCTGGCAGTCTGCCCGTTACAGTGGCCTGTCGCCGACGCCGAGGCTTGATCGCTTTGCACGCGCGGCATGCCGAATTCGGCACACCACGCATAGGGCTCAAGCCGCGTGGCGTTGCGGGCTGCGCGTGATCGGCAGGAAATCGGCGGGGAGCAGATCGGGATAGCCGCCGAGTTCCTGCTGCAGCCTACGCTGCTCGGCGTATTCCTCGATGGCACGGCGGAAGGCCATGCGGCGCTGATCTTCCAGCTTGCGGCGGGTCTTGCTGTCGTGGACGGGTTCTTCGAGATGCAGGTTCATCGCGGCGCTCCTGGTCCGTTTACCGGGAGCTCAGCATGCCTGCCTGGGCGTGACGCTTTGGCGGCGCGCCGATGAAGCTTGCGTGACGTTAGTCTTCCGCGCTGCGTACCGACTTGGGCGACAGACGCAGGCTGCGCAGGCTGCGCTTGACGCTCTTGAGGTGGTTGACCAAGTCCGGGCCGCGGGCCATGGCCACGCCCATGGCCAGCACGTCGATCACCACCAGGTGGGCGATGCGCGAGGTCAGCGGGGTGTAGATCTCGGTGTCTTCCTGCACGTCGATGGCCAGGTTGACGGTGGCCAGGTCGGCCAGGGGGGTCTGGCTCGGGCACAGGGTGATCAGCGTGGCGCCGGACTCGCGCACCAGGTTGGCGGTGATCAGCAGGTCCTTGGAGCGGCCGGATTGGGAGATGCAGATGGCCACGTCGCTGGGCTTCAGCGTGACCGCGCTCATCGCCTGCATATGCGGGTCGGAATACGCGGCGGCGGTCAGCAGCAGGCGGAAGAACTTGTGCTGGGCATCGGCGGCCACCGCACCGGAGGCGCCGAAACCGTAGAACTCAATGCGCTGAGCATTGGCGATGGCATTGACGGCCCGCTCCAGCTCGCGCGGGTCGAGGCGCTCGCGCACCTCCATCAGGGTGTGCAGGGTGGTGTCGAAGATCTTCATGCTGAAATCGGCCACCGAGTCGTTCTCGCTGATCGAGAACTGGCCGAAGCTGGCCCCCGCCGCCAGGCTCTGCGCCAGCTTCAGCTTGAGGTCCTGGAAGCCGCTGCAGCCGATGGCACGGCAGAAGCGCACGATGGTCGGCTCGCTGATGCCGACCTCGTGGGCCAGGTCGGCCATGGAGCTGTGCATCACCGCGGAAGGGTCCTGCAGGACGTGATCGGCGACCTTCAGTTCGGACTTGCGGAGCAGGTGACGGGACTGGGCGATATGCTGCAGAAGATTCACGGGCAGGGCTCTGTTGTCGGCTCGATGGAAACCGCGTCGGCGGGCAATTCTCCGGCTCGCTGCGATTTCACTCAGGCTGTTATGATCGGGGCTGTAGTGATCTTGTAGTTATACTACATGAACGCCCAACCCGCACAGGCAAACCGGCCGGAGGCCTCTCGTTGAACAGCCCTTGTGACATGCTGGTGTTTGGCGGTACCGGCGACCTGGCCCTGCACAAGCTGCTGCCGGCGCTCTACCACCTGCATCGCGATGGCCGCCTGAGCCCGGACATGCGCATCCTGGCGGTGGCGCGCAACGTGTTGAACCGCGCCGAGTACCAGGCCCTGGCCGAGCGCCGGGTCCGCGCCCAGGTAGCGCGCAGCGACTTCGACAACGACAGCTGGGCGGCCTTCGCCGCGCGCCTCGACTACTTCACCATGGATCTGACGCATACCGCCGAATTCGGCCGTCTCGGCAAGTTCCTCGGCGCCAGTGCCTGTAATCGCGGGCGCATCTACTACCTGGCCACCGCCCCCGACCTGTTCGAGGCCATCGCCGAGAACCTGGCCCTCGCCGGCCTGGCCGGCAGCGATACGCGCATCGTGCTGGAGAAGCCGATCGGCCACTCGCTGGAGTCCGCCCGGGAGATCAACGCCGCCATCGGCGCGGTGTTCAGCGAGGCTCAGGTATTCCGTATAGACCACTACCTGGGCAAGGAGACGGTGCAGAACCTGATGGCACTGCGCTTCGCCAACGCGCTGTTCGAGCCGATCTGGCGCGCCGGGCATATCGATCACGTGCAGATCAGCGTCAACGAGACCCTCGGCGTGGAAAACCGCGGCGCCTACTATGACCACGCCGGCGCCATGCGCGACATGGTGCAGAACCACCTGCTGCAGCTGCTCTGCCTGGTAGCGATGGAAGCGCCGGTGCGCTTCGACGCCGAGTCGGTGCGCAACGAGAAGGTGAAGATCCTCGAGGCGCTCAAACCCATTGCCGGCCTCGACGTGCACGACAAGACCGTGCGCGGCCAGTACGTGGCCGGCAAGATCGGCGGCCAGGAAGTGCCGGCCTACTACTTCGAGAAACACGTCGACAACGACAGCGACACCGAGACCTTCGTCGCCCTGCAGGCGGAGATCGACAACTGGCGCTGGGCCGGCGTGCCCTTCTACCTGCGCACCGGCAAGCGCATGGCGAAGAAGCGCTCGGAGATCGTCATCCAGTTCAAGCCGGTACCGCACCGCCTGTTCGACGGCAGCCAGGCCAACCGCCTGGTTATCAGCCTGCAGCCGGAGGAGCGCATCACCCTGCAGCTGATGGGCAAGAGCCCGGGCAAGGGCATGCGCCTGACACCGATGGAGCTCGACCTGAACCTGGCCCAGGTGTTCCCGCAGAAGCGCCGCTGGGACGCCTACGAGCGCCTGCTGCTGGACGTGATCGAGGGCGACTCGACGCTGTTTATGCGCAGGGACGAAGTGGAAGCGGCTTGGGATTGGGTCGATCCGATCCTCAAGGGCTGGCAGGACAACTACCAGGACCCGCGCCCCTACCCCGCCGGCAGCAACGGCCCGGAGCAGGCCAACACCCTGCTGGAACTGGCCGGGCGCGAGTGGGAAGACTGAACGGTATCGACGCTTCCACCTGACGCGAACTCTCCCGCCCAACGCCCCCTCTCCCCGGACAGATCGGCAGGACAGCCGATGTGGGCAGCGTCAGCTGGCCATAGGCCGAGCCACAGGGAGGTGGCGAGCCCAGAAGGCCGGGGTGAGGGTCGTTCAGCTACTCGGATGTGCTCCTGCATCTCCACGTAGGGTGTACTCGCCGCAGGCAGTACGCCATGCCGCTGCGCAACTCCTTGCACACTCGCCTCGCCGCCCCCTTGTCAGCCCCGCCCCAGCACCCGATTCACGGGCCTCCGGCGCCCTGCGCAAGCCCCTGCACAGACCTGCGCCAGATATTGCACAACCTTC
>NZ_JACVAA010000005.1 GCF_014851565.1 Pseudomonas sp. PDM15 | reverse complement strand
CGCGCATCCAGTTGAAGGAGAACAGCATCCAGGTCGGCGAGAACAGGATCGAACTGTCGCCAGGCATGGCCGTGCGGGCGGAAGTGAAGACGGACAAGAGAAAGGTGATCGATTACTTCCTGAGTCCGCTCAGGGAGTATCAGGATGAAAGTCTGAGCGAACGGTGAGTTTGGGGTATGTGGAAAACTGTTGATATGTCCGCTTTGGAACGTATGTATATGTTGCTTGGCGTGATGACTATATATTTTCTAGATGTTGGTGAGGCTGTAAGTGTTTCGGCTGGATTTTTAGCCTGTTTTTTCTTTTTCCCGGCCTACGCATATTTGAATGCGGGGGTGGGTATGGTCTCGTTTGCGCTGATTTTGGGGCGATGTGCATTATTTGCAGTTTGTATTTTGACGGCTGCGATGTATTTGGATGAGAGTAGCTCTTCTGAGATGTCTATTCTTTTCTTAGTCTCTTACTTGGCGGCTAAGGGGTATAGATTTCTTATGGTTAGAATTTTCAACAAGGGAGTGACTAAGTAATGAGTTTTGCAGGAACAATAGCTAGCCTGATGAAGAATGTGGATAATTTAAAGGGCTCTATAGATGCATATAATACTGCTCAAACGGCAGAGAATGCCCTTGATATCGCTCAGGCAGTTGCCCAGACATTAGGTGTTGCGGCGGTGGCTGGTCTAACAGAGGTTGGTGTAAGTAAGTTGCTTCAGAAGTCTGGGTTGGATAGGGTTTTTGATTCCCTTAAAAAGAATAAGGAATTTAATGATTATTTGAAAGAGCAGTTGCATTTGCAGGATATTTCTAGCATTTCAATTGCAATGTTGGTTGACTTTGGTATTGATTATTATAATAAGAATGTTAGTTTGGGTGGTGCTATATACGATCTTATCCATGATGATGTAAATGTAGAGCTTGGTTTGGCATCGCAAACCATGTCGCCTATGGTTGTCGATCTTGATGGGGATGGGATTGAAACATTTGGCGCCGAAGGCCAAGTTCTATTCGACCATGATGGTGATGGCAATAAGCACGGCTCCGGCTGGGTTAATCCCGACGATGGTCTGCTTGTGCTGGATCGCAATGGAAATGGCAGCATCGATAATGGTCATGAGCTATTTGGCGAGAACACGCTACTTGCAGATGGCAGTAAGGCCAAGGATGGCTTCGAGGCCATGCAGGCTGTGGATAGCAATGCTGACGGAAAGCTGGATGCCAGTGATGCCGTGTGGGCCGATCTGCGCGTATGGCGCGATCTGAATGGCGATGGCATCAGTCAGTCCGGAGAGCTGCTGACTCTGCAGGAAGTGGGCATCGAAAGTATTGGTACCGGCTCCGATGGCAAGACTAAGGATCTGGGCAACGACAATCATATCGACGGTTTCGGTACATTCCAGTGGGACGCTAACCGTGGTGGCGGTACCGGGGTGTCTGGTGATGTGTACTTCGAAGACAACCCTTTCTACCGCGAATTCGCCGACTCCATCGAGATTCCAGCGGGGCTGGTCGGTGTGGCAAATATGCATGGTTCGGGTGCCGTGCGCGACCTGCGCGAAGCGGCGGCCACCAGCGAATCGCTGCAAGATGCATTGGCGGCATACTCCGCTGCTGGTACCCGCCTAGAGCAGCATGCTCTTTTGGATCAATTAATTCGTGCCTGGGCCAATAGCGCGGACTTCCGTACTTTTGATGAGCGTGTTTCCGATCTGGCCGAGGGCAAGCTCTACGACATCGAGTTTGGTTATTCATGGGAGATAGACAAGCCCCCGCTTGTTGGCGCGGGCTCTTCCAGCGGTGGTGGTACTGGCGGTGGCTCTCTCGAGCTGGGTGAGATACAGCAGGACCCCTCTCCTACTGCCGAGCAGTTGAGGAGAAAGGAGCTTCTGGAGATGGTACGAGTGCTGGAAGTTTTCAATGGCCAGTACTTCTTCGACTTCAAACCGAGCAATGATGATGGCAAGGATGGGGAGATTGGCATCTCCTTCATTGCCGGGTCGCAAGGTCGCTCTGGCAGTGCAGGCGGCGGCTCGATTGAGTTTGGTGCAACCTATTACCTCACCGAGGAAGATTTCTCTTTTGGTCCGAACCAGGAGAGACATATTCGCGCGGCCTATCAGGCGCTAATGGACTCGGTCTACAACGGCCTGTTGCTGCAGACCCGTCTCCAGCCCTATGTTGAGGCTATTTCCTTTGTCCTATCCGGGAGCGATATAAGCCTCGACTTCAGTGGTGCCCTCGACAAGCTGGAGCAGTTGCAAGCAAGTAATCCTGTCAAAGCTGTAGTAGACATCCTTGAGTTCGGTTCGGCCATCGCGGGCACCGCTGGTTGGGCATCCAATGAAATTGCGATTGCAGGCGAGTGGGTTCGCCAACTTAGCGGAGCTCAGGTCGAGGAACTTAAGAAGCAACTCGGCTCCAGTAGCAGCGTGATTTTCGATTCGAGTGCGAATGGCAGCCTGGTAGGCGGCGCCCGCGCCGACTTCCTGTTCGGTGAGGCGGGTAATGACTCGCTGACTGGTAATGACGGTACGGACTTCCTGGATGGCGGGGCTGGCGATGATCGCCTCTGGGGTAACAATGGCAATGATCTGCTGTTGGCCGGCGCAGGCAATGACAACCTATATGGCGGAGAAGGCAATGATGTGCTGGACGGAGGTGTCGGCAACGACAGCCTGAGCGGCGATGCTGGCAGCGATGTGTATCGCTTCTCGCGTGGCTGGGGCCAAGATTCGGTCAGCAACTACGACACTAGTACCGGCAAGGTGGATGCGATCGAGTTCGCCGCGGACATCGCGCCGAGTGATATCCACGTCAGTCGCTCGGGTGATGCCCTGATCCTGTCGCTGGTGGGCTCGACCGATAAAGTGACGGTGAACAACTACTTCGACAAAGACGGTGCTAGCACCTACAAACTGGAGGAGATTCGCTTCGCCGATGGCACCATCTGGGGCATCGATAAAGTTAAAGCGCTCGTGCTGATAAGTACAGCGGGCAACGATAACCTGAGAGGCTACGCCTCGGCTGACCAGATCAATGGCGGAGTCGGCAACGACTATCTATACGGTGCCGCGGGTGATGATCAGCTCAATGGCGGGCTGGGTGAGGATCGCGTGTACGGAGAGGACGGCAACGATCAGCTTCAGGGCGCCGAAGGCAATGACAACCTGTACGGCGGCAACGGCGACGATGTGCTGGATGGTGGTGTCGGCAACGACAGCCTGAGCGGCGATGCCGGTAGCGATGTGTATCGCTTCAATCGTGGTTGGGGCCAGGACACGGTCAGCAACAACGACAGCAGTACTGGCAAGGTGGATGTGATCGAGTTTGCGTCGGACATCGCTCCAAGCGATATCCAGATCACCCGCTCGAGCGACAATCTGATCCTGTCGCTGGTGGGCTCGACCGACAAGGTGACGGTAACCAACTACTTCGACAAGGACGGCACCAGCACCTACAAGCTGGAGGAAATCCGCTTCGCTGATGGCACCACCTGGAGCATCGACAAGGTCAAGGAGCTGGCGCTGCTGGGCACTACCGGTAACGACAATCTGAGGGGTTATGCCACTGCCGACCAGATCAACTCCGGTGCCGGAAACGACTACCTGTACGGTGCAGCGGGCGACGACCAGCTCAATGGCGAGCTAGGCGATGACCGTGTGTATGGCGAAGACGGTAACGATCTGCTGCTGGGTGCTGAAGGCGCCGACAACCTGTATGGCGGCAACGGCAACGATGTGCTGGACGGTGGCGTCGGTAATGACAGCCTGAGCGGCGATGCCGGTAGCGACGTGTATCGCTTCAGCCGTGGTTGGGGGCAGGACACGGTCAGCAATAACGACAGCAGCACCGGCAAGGTGGACGCGATCGAGTTCGCGTCGGACATCGCGCCGAGCGACATCCAGATTACCCGCTCGGGCGACAACCTGGTCCTGTCGCTGGTGGGCTCGACCGACAAGGTGACGGTAAACAACTACTTCGACAAGGACGGCACCAGCACCTACAAGCTGGAGGAAATTCGCTTCGCCGACAGCACCACCTGGAGCATCGACAAGGTCAAGGAACTGGCGCTGCTGGGCACTGCCGGCAACGACACTCTGAGAGGCTATGCCTCCGCCGACCAGATTAACGCCGGTGCCGGTAACGACTATCTATACGGTGCAGCCGGCAACGACGTGTTGGGTGGTGAAGTTGGCAATGACTACCTGTATGGCGAAGACGGCAACGACAGCCTGAATGGTGGAGAGGGTACCGACACCCTGTACGGCGGCACCGGCAACGATGTGCTGGACGGTGGTGTCGGCAATGACACCCTGAACGGGGATGCTGGTAGCGACGTATATCGCTTCAGTCGCGGTTGGGGCCAGGACACGGTCAGCAGTAACGACAGCAGCACTGGCAAGGTGGACGCAATCGAGTTCGCGTCGGACATCGCACCGAGCGACATCCAGATCACCCGCTCGGGTGACCATTTGATCCTGTCGCTGGTGGGTTCGACCGACAAAGTGACGGTGAGCAACTACTTCAACAGTGACGGTGCGAGTGCCTACAAGCTGGAAGAAGTCCGCTTCGCCGATGGCACCACCTGGAGCATCGACAAGGTCAAGGAGCTGGCCCTGCTGGGTACTGCCGGTAACGACAACCTGAGAGGCTATGCCTCGGCTGACCAGATCAATGCTGCGGCTGGCAACGACTATCTGTACGGTGCTGCCGGACACGATGTGTTGGGCGGTGATGCCGGTAACGACTACCTGTATGGCGAAGATGGCAACGACAGCCTGAATGGTGGCGAAGGTACCGACAACCTGTACGGCGGCAACGGCAACGACGTGCTGGATGGCGGCGTCGGCAATGACAGCCTGAACGGCGATGTCGGTAGCGACGTGTATCGCTTCAGCCGTGGCTGGGGTCAGGACAGCGTCAACAACTACGACACCAGCACCGGCAAGGTGGATGCGATCGAGTTCGCTTCGGACATCGCGCCGAGCGACATCCAGATCACCCGCTCGGGCGACAACCTGATCCTGTCGCTGGTGGGTTCGGCCGACAAAGTGACGGTGAGCAACTACTTCAACAGCGACGGTGCCAGCAACTACAAGCTGGAAGAAGTTCGCTTCGCCGATGGCACCACTTGGAGCATCGACAAGGTCAAGGAACTGGCGCTGCTGGGCACTGCCGGCAACGACAACCTGAGGGGCTATGCCTCGGCTGACCAGATCAACGCCGGTGCCGGTAACGACTACCTGTACGGTGCTGCCGGCAACGACGTGCTGGGTGGCGAAGTTGGCAACGACTACCTGTACGGTGAAGACGGCAACGACAGCCTGAATGGTGGCGAAGGTACCGACAACCTAAGCGGCGGTAACGGCAACGATGTGCTGGACGGCGGTGTCGGTAATGACACCCTGAACGGGGATGCTGGTAGCGACGTATATCGCTTCAGTCGCGGTTGGGGCCAGGACACGGTCAGCAACTACGACACCAGCACCGGCAAGGTGGATGCGATTGAGTTCGCCGCCGACATCGCGCCGAGCGACATTCAGGTTACCCGCTCCGGCGATAACCTGATCCTGTCTCTGGCAGGCTCGACCGACAAGGTGACGGTGAGCAATTACTTCAACAATGGAGGTGCAAGCACCTACAAGCTGGAGGAAGTTCGCTTCGCCAACGGCACGGTTTGGGCCTATGCCGATATCAAGCAGAAGACTGTCTTCGGTACGAACTTCGACGACACCCTTGCCGATTGGGATAGTCAGGACGAGCTGCGTGGCGGTGCCGGCAACGACACCCTGGATGGTGGCAAGGGCAGCAACCGCCTGTTTGGAGAGGCTGGCGACGACGTACTGAGGACAGACCTCAATTACTCCGATGCGAACTTGCTGGCCGGCGGTACCGGTAACGACACCCTGTACGGCAGCTACAAGAACGACACCTACCTGTTCAACCTGGGCGATGGTGTGGACACCATCGTCGAGACGAGCAGTGTGACCGGTGCGGTGGATGTGCTGCGCTTCGGCGAGGGCATCAAGCTGGAGGACCTGCAGTTCCAGCGCTCCGGTGTCGATCTGGTGATCGCGCACGCCAACGGTGTAGACAAGGTGGTCGTGAAGAACGTCCTGTCGTCTACTGCTGTATCGGCCGACTGGAGTTCTTCGACGCTGCTCGAGAAGGTCGAGTTCGCTGATGGCACGACCCTGACCTGGTCGCAGCTGTTTGCGAACGGCTGGGTCCAGCAGGGTGGCTCTGGTAATGACACCCTACTGGGGCATGTCGGTACCGATGAGCTGCGCGGTGGTGCCGGCAACGACACCCTGGATGGTGGCAAGGGCAGCAACCGCCTGTTTGGCGAGGCTGGCGACGACGTACTGAGGACAGACCTCAATTACTCCGACGCGAACCTGCTGGCAGGCGGTACCGGCAACGACATCCTCAACGGCAGCTACAAGAACGACATCTATCTGTTCAACCTGGGCGATGGTGTGGACACCATCGTCGAGACAAGCAGTGTGACTGGTGCCGTGGATGTGCTGCGCTTCGGCGAGGGGATCAAGCTCGAGGACCTGCAGTTCCAGCGCTCCGGTGTTGATCTGGTGATCGCGCACGCCAACGGCGTAGACAAGGTGGTCGTGAAGAGCGTTCTGTCGTCTACTGCTGTATCGGCCGACTGGAGTTCTTCGACGCGGCTCGAGAAGGTCGAGTTTGCCGATGGCACGACCCTGACCTGGTCGCAGCTGTTCGCGAACGGCTGGGTCCAGCAGGGTGGCTCTGGTAATGACACCCTACTGGGGCATGTCGGTACCGATGAGCTGCGCGGTGGTGCCGGCAACGACACCCTGGATGGTGGCAAGGGCAGCAATCGCCTGTTTGGCGAGGCTGGCGACGACGTACTGAGGACAGACCTCAATTACTCCGATGCGAACTTGCTGGCCGGCGGTACCGGTAACGACACTCTGTACGGCAGCTACAAGAACGACACCTACCTGTTCAACCTGGGCGATGGTGTGGATGCCATAGTCGAGACGAGCAGTGTGACTGGTGCGGTAGATATCCTTCAGTTCGGTAGCGATATCGATGCAGAAGAGCTCTGGCTGAGCCGCTCGGGGAACGACCTCAAGCTCCAGGTTATTGGCACTGACGATAGCGTCAGTATCAAGAACTGGTATTCGAGTAGTTCCTATCAGGTCGAGCAGCTCCAGGTCGCGGATGGTCGTGCTCTGACTGCTAGCCAGGTGCAAAATCTGGTGAATGCCATGGCCAGCTTTGGCGTACCGGCTGGCGGCGAGGGCAACCTGACCGCCGATCAGCGCCAGCAACTGGATGTGGTGATCGCCGCCAACTGGCAGTGATGGCTATCTAGCGGAAACAGAAGGCCCGGCATCTGCCGGGCCTTCTGCATTCTGGGCTACCGCCTCCGCTTTCAGCGACCGTCTACTTTTTCGGCCAGCCCGCGATTGATCAGGCGTTCGCAGATGGCCTGACCGATACCACTGGCGGCGCCGGTAATCATGACGACTGCGGACATGGCGTGTCCTCGCTGGGTATCAGTTGGCGTAGCCCGGACTTCAGTCCGGGGCCGGCTGCGTCCCGGACTGAAGTCCGGGCTACGGGAGCGCTGGGGTGCACGTCGTGGGCGTGGCCGCGCTGCCGCGCAAGCTGGCGTAGTAACCCTCGTCCAGCTCGCCCCAGCCCATCTGCCGGCGCAGCTTGCGCAGGTGGGTCTTCAGCGCGTGCACTTCCAGGTACACCTCGTGGCGCTGGGATTTGACGAAGTCGATGCCGCCGGACAGGTCCGGGTCGTCCGTGGCGATCAGCTGCTCGAACTGCCGCGCCTGCTCGGGGCGCTGCAGCTGGTCGCGCAGGTAGCTGGCGATGGCGTGGGCCTCGTTGTCGAACAGCTTGTAGGCGCTGGAATTGGTTTCCAGGTAGCCGATGCCGAACAGGTTGTGGTGCTGGCGGCTGAAGATCGACAGGTACAGCTGCGGGCGCCCGCCCTTCCATTCGAAGTAGTCGGCGGCGTACTTGCAGCTCCACTTATAGCCGGTGGCGTAGAGCGCCAGGTCGATGCGCTCGCGGCTGCCGTCCTTGAACACCGCATGGTCGCCGTCGAAGTGGTCGAGGTTGGGTTTGGCCTGGATATCGCCGTGCTGCAGGTAATGCAGCAGCTGGGTGTTCATCAAAGGGTGGCTCTCGAACAGCTTGTGGTCCGGCTTGGGCAGGCCGAAGCGGGTCAGGTCGCCGTTGATCACCCGTAGGAGCGCCTGGAAGATCGGTCGCACCAGCCAGATCGGCAGCTGCGGGCCTTTCTCGCTGACCTCGTCGGCGGGCAGGCCGAACAGGTGTTTTGGGATGAAGTGGTAGCCGCGGCGCAGGCTGATAAAAGCTTTTTCTGCATGTGTCGCCGCGTCGCAGGCGATGTCCGCGCCGGAGTTGCCGGCGCCGATGATCAGCACGCGTTTGCCGGTGAATTCGGCGGCCTGCTTGTAGGTCACCGAGTGGCGGATCTCGCCGTTGAACTGGCCCTTGATGGCCGGCATGTTCGGGTCCCAGTTGCAGCCGGTGGCGCAGACCACGGCGCGATAGCTGCGTCGTTCGCCGTTGCCGAGGGTGACCAGCCAGCGCCTGTCGTCACGCTTCTCCACCTTGCTCACCGCGGTGCCCAGGCGGATGCCGGCATACAGGTCGAAGGCCTGCGCGAAGGCGCGGACGTACTCGAGGATCTGCCGGTGGCTCGGGTAGTCGGGGAAGTGTTTCGGAATGGGAAAGTCGAGGAAGCCGGAGAGGTCGCGCGAGGAGATGAAGTGCGCGGACTCGTACATCGGCGTGCCCGGGTTGGTTATGTCCCACACGCCGCCGACATCGCTGTGGCGTTCGAACTGCTCGTAGGCCAGGCCCTGGCGCTTCAGCGCGCGGGCCATGCACAGGCCGCCGGGGCCGGCGCCGATGATGCACACGGCATCGCCGCAATCCTGGATATCGTTCGCTGTGCTCACGGTGTTCTCCGCGCGGGTGGTGGCTGCGTTCACCTTAGCCAAGCCGATGCCGCTCCGGCAGGGGAGCGATGGCCGCGAAAGAGGGCAGCAACGGCCAGTCGACCGGCTCCGTCGCTGCGCTGTGCGCGCCTCGGGTGTTGGCCGTTTACCTGTTCCTGGCTGGCCGTTTGAGACCTCATACGCCATGCGTCGCTGCTTTAGTGTGGCGCTATCGAGATGAGCCGAGGCTCGGAGGGACTATGCAGGCAGGGCGAAACGGGGGTTGGCGCGGTTGGGCCATGGTGCTGGGGCTGGGCGCGCTGCTGGCCGGTTGTGGCGGTGAGGATGCACCGCAGGCGCAAGCCGCCGGGCAGGGCGTGCCGCAGGACGCGGCGCTGGCGCAGCTGTATGGCGCCAGCTGCAAGCAGTGCCATGCCAATCCGGCCGCCGGCGCGCCGCTGACCGGCGATACCCTGGCCTGGGAGCCGCGCCTGGAGAAGGGCATGGATACCCTGCTGGACCACAGCATCAATGGCTTCCAGGGCATGCCGCCGCTGGGGCTGTGCATGCAGTGCACGGAGCCGGACTTCCGCGCGCTGATCGAGTTCATGGCCGCCGCGCCGCAGCCTGCGGAGGGCCACTGATATGGTTTCCCGTCGTCAGCTGTTGCAACGCGCCAGCCTGCTGGGCGCCTGCCTGGCCTTGCCGGCCCGCTCGCTGTGGGCCGCGGAAACACCGCGGCCGATTCCCTGGCGCAACTGGTCCGGTGTGCAGAGTTGCCTGCCGCTGGAGCGCCTGGCGCCGAAGAACCTCGATGAGCTGGTGCAGGTCATCCGCAAGGCGTCGGGCAAGATTCGCCCGGTCGGCTCCGGACATTCCTTCAGCGCGCTGGTGCCCACCGACGACACCCTGCTGTCGCTGGCCAACTTCACCGGGCTGCTGGCGCATGACGCGCAGACGTTGCAGGCGGAGTTCGGCAGCGGCACGCCGATGTCGACCATGGGCGCGCCCCTCAAGGAAGTCGGTCAGGCACTGATCAACATGGCCGACACCGACTACCAGACCCTGGCCGGAGCGATCGCCACCTCGACCCACGGCACCGGCATCGGCTTCGGCTCCTATTCCTCGAATGTCTGTGGCCTGCAGCTGGTCAGCGCCGCCGGCGAGGTGCTCGACTGCAGCCGCGAGCAGAACCCCGAGCTGTTCAATGCGGCGCGCGTCTCCCTCGGCGCGTTGGGCGTGGTGACCAGGGTGCGCATGCAGAACCGCGCCGCCTTCCGCCTGCGCGAACGCCAGTGGCTGGGCAAGACCGAGGAACTGCTGGAGGACATCGACAACCTCAAGCGCGACAACCAGCACTGGGAAATGCTGGTGGTGACCCACTCCGACTACGCCCTGTCGGTGGCGCTGAATGAGACCGAGGACCCGAGTACGCCGCCGGTGCCGCCGGACGAAGAGGGCGGCAACGGCTTTATCGACATCATCGAGGGGCTGGACAAGCACCTGAGCGACTCGCCCGGCCTGCGCCGCAGCCTGCTCAACAACATGCGCCACCTGGCCAGCTTCGACGACCGGGTGGATGCGTCCTACGAGATCTTCGCCAACGTGCGCAACGTGCGCTTCAACGAGATGGAGTACTCGGTGCCGGCCGAGCATGGCCCGGCCTGCCTGCGCGAGATACTCAAGCGCATCGACGACGGCAACCTGCGCACCTGGATGCCGGTCGAGTACCGCTACGTGAAGGCCGACGACATCCCCCTGAGCATGTTCGAGGGGCGCGACAGCTGCGCGCTGTCGATCCACCAGCACCACTCGATGGACCATCGCGACTTCTTCGCCGCCATCGAGCCGATCTTCTGGAAGTACGAGGGGCGGCCGCACTGGGGCAAGCTGCACAGCCTGGGCGCACGCCAGCTGGCGGCGTTGTATCCGCGCTGGAAGGAGTTCACCGAACTGCGCCGGGAGCTGGACCCGCACGGGCGCTTCGTCAATGCGCATCTGGCCGGGCTGTTCGGTCTGGGCATGGGTTAGGGAGAAACGATGAAGCGACGCACACTTGTGCTGGCCGGCCTGGGCGCCGGTGGATTGCTGGCCGCTGCCTGGCTGCGGCCGGGGGATCGCGGCCAGCCGCACGATGCCTACTTCCAGGCGCTGAACCAGGAGCTCAAGGCCAACGGGCCGATGCGCCCGAGCCTGCTGATCGACCTCGACCGCCTCGATCACAACATCGAGGTGGTTCGCCAGTTCCTCGCCCGCAGCGGCAAGCAGCTGCGCCTGGTGGAGAAGTCGCTGCCGGCGCCCGGTCTGCTGCGTTATATCGGCGAGCGCATCGGCACTCGCAAGCTGATGTCCTTCCACCAGCCGTTCCTCAATCACGATGCACGGTTGTTCCCCGAGGCCGACATCCTGCTCGGCAAGCCGTTGCCGGTGCGCTCGGCGCAGCTGTTCTACCAGCAGCACAGCGGCCCCTTCGATCCCGCGAAGCAGCTGCAGTGGCTGATCGATACCCCCGCGCGCCTGCAGCAATACCTGGAGTTGGCCAAGGGGCTGGGCACGCGGCTGCGCATCAACATCGAGCTGGATGTGGGCCTGCATCGCGGCGGCGTGAGCGATACGCAGGTGCTGGGGCAGTTGCTGCAGCTGATCGCGGATAACCCGCAGCAGCTGGAGTTCGCCGGCTTCATGGGTTACGACCCCTTCGTCGGCATGAACGTCCCCGAGCTGCTCGGCACGCCGGAGGAACTGCTGGCCAAGGTCATGGCGCTGTACCAGGGCTGTGTCGACTTCACCCGCCAGCGTTTCCCGGCGCTGTGGCTCGAGGGCCTGACCCTGAACACCGCGGGCAGCCCCAGCTACCGGGCCCACGAGCAGGAGCGGCTGAGCAGCGAGGTGGCCATCGGCACCGGCCTGCTCAAGCCCAGCCACTACGACCTGCCATCGCTGGCCGAACACCAGCCGGCGATGTACATCGCCACGCCGGTGCTCAAGCGCACGGGCGCGCTGCGTATCCCGGCGCTGGACGAGAAGTCGCGGTTGTTCGCCTGGTGGGACGTCAACCAGCGCGAGACCTTCTTCATCTATGGCGGCAACTGGCAGGCCGACCTGGCCTCGCCGGCTGGCCTGCAGCTGAGTGGTCTGTACGGGCGCAGCTCGAATCAGGAACTGGTCAATGGCTCGCCGGCGGTGCAGCTAGCGGTGGACGACCAGGTGTTCCTGCGCCCGACCCAGAGCGAGGCGGTGCTGCTGCAGTTCGGTGATCTGCTGGCCGTGCGCGGCGGCAAGATCGCCGAGCGCTGGCCGGTGTATCAGGAGTCATGAGGGGCATTGCGTTGTAGGAGCGAGCTCTGCTCGCGAAACTGACGCGCAGACATCTTCGCGAGCAGAGGACAGGGCGTCCCCCTCGCTCCTACGGTTCTGCGGCAATCGTTATGTGCGATGCACCCTTCGATTTTGGGCTGGGTGCGCCGCGGCCAATCATTCCTGAGCGATCCGCTGCTTCGCCGTGCGCGGTGTCACGCCGGTCCAGCGCTTGAAGGCGCGGCGGAAGTTGCGCACGTCGCTGAAGCCGGTCTCGCTGGCCACGTCGATCAGCCGACTGTCGCGGTGGCTGAGCAGGGCCAGGGCCTTGGCCCGGCGCACGGAGTCGACTATGCCGTGGTAGGACAGCCCGGCCTCGTCGATGCGCCGGCGCAGGGTGCGTTCGCCGAGGTTGAGCTGCTGCGCCAGCTCGGCCAGTTGCGGCGGGCGGCACAGGCTTTTGCGCACCTCGCGCTGGATGGTCTCGATCAGGTCGGAGCTGCCGTGCTGCTCCCAGCGCGCGCTGTCCAGCAGCTCGGCCATCTCGGCGGCCACGTAGTCGTCGCGGGTCGGTAGCGGCAGCTCCAGCCAGCGCGCGTCGAACTGGATCAGGTTGTGCCCGGCGCCGAACTTCACCGGGCAGCGGAATATGTCCGCGTAGCGCTGCCAGTGGGGCGGGCGCGGGTACTCCAGCTCGATGCGGTCGATGACCAGGTCCTGGCCGGACAGGTGGCGGACGATGGCCAGGGCGCTGGCGAAGGCCTCCTCCAGGTAGAACACCGCCACCTCCGGATCGAAGAAGCGCGTGGTGGCGAACACCAGACAGCGCTCGCCGCGCAGTTCCATCTCGCAGTCGAGCAGGGCGCCGGTGTGGCGCTGGTAGCGGATGGCGAGATCCAGAGCCTCGCCGAGGGTCGGGCTGGCCAGCATGGCCATGCCCACCAGGCCCCAGGACACGGCGGTCTGTCGGCTGCCGACGGCCAGGCCCAGGCCGCTGTCGTCCAGGCTATGCAGGGCGCGGCGCACCAGCAGGTAGCTCTGCCGGTAGGACAGGCGATAGTCGGGCTTTTTCAGGTCGTCGGGCTCGAAGCCCAGGCCACGGCAGAGCATGGCCGGATCGCGGCCGACGGCGGCCACGTGCTGCAGCAGGAAGCGGGAAATCTGCGGCGGGGCCGAGGCCTCCGAATAACGCGGATCGGCGATGGGTTTCATGGACACGCTCCCTGCAGGGAAGTCGTTGAGTGGCGGTGGGCGCCTGTTCTTGTTGTTATGCGCTGCCCGGTCAGGAGCAGCGCTTGCATAGTTAGCACGGTGCCAGTGGGTGGCGCCACTGTTGCCCCGGTAGGTCACCTGTAGGGTGGATCACGCTTCATCGATCCACCGGGTGGCGCTCCACCAGGCGGCGATCCGTCGAGTGGCCTCCCGCCGCGTGACGGCCCGCCGCGCGGGACCGGTGGTGGATGAGCAGGGCGTCATCCACCCTACAGTCTGATCGCCTGCGAGCAAGGCCTACTCAATAGGCGCCCAGCTCGGCGGCCTGCTGGCCGGCTGCATGGCTGCTGGCGGCGCGGGCCTGATCCTGGCGCAGGCGCCGGCCGGCGATCAGGCGCACCCACCAGGGCACTTTCTTCACCCGCTCGCCGCCCAGGCGCGCCAGCACATAGGCCATGGCGCACTTCTCGAACAGCTCGGCATTGAACAGCATGCGGTTGCGCGTCACCCCCAGGGCCAGCAGGCGGCCGGCGAGCGGCCCGGCGTTGCCGCCGCCGGCCAGCAGGCTCGGCAGGCGTTCGACCGTGGCCGGTGCCCAGGAGCGGCCGATATGCCGCGCCTGTTCGTCGAACACCGAGGGCATGGCCTCGCCGAGCTGCTGTAGTTGCAGGCTCCAGCGCGGGCTGAGCAGCGCCGCCGCGCCGATGTCGCCGCGCAGCCGGTAGAGCCGCGCGTGCAGGCCGGCCACGCCGTCCTCGCTCTGGCCCAGGTCGACCTCGCGCGGCGCCTCGCCGTAGACCTGCAGCAGGATGCGCCCGGTGCCGGGCAGCAGCAGCGAGAGGCTGTCGCCACCGTCGTTGAACAGGCCCTTGGCGGCCAGGCGCTGGCTGGCCTGGAGCAGTTCGTCGTGCATATTCATACCAGCTTGAACACGTCTTCGAAGCGGTTCAGCGCCTCGTCGATGATTTCGTCGCTGTCGGCGGCGCTGGTGTACATGCGGCTGCCGGCCAGGGTCACCAGGCCGTGGGCCATGTAGGCGGCGCCCATCTCCTCCATCATGTGCTTGCGCGGGTTGACCTCGCGCAGCAGCTGGATCGGGTTGCGCACGTTGAGCAGCAGCACGCCGGAGGTCTGCAGGTGCACCACCGAGCCCTGGTTGTAGACCACGTAGGGCAGGCCCAGGTGTTCGATGATCTGGCCGAGGCCGGCGGTCAGGCGGTCACCGGCGCGGCCGGCGATGGCCGGGGCGTTGCGCCGCTCGATCTCCAGCAGGCTGTGATAGCCGGCCACGCAGGACAGCGGGTTGGCGGTCAGGGTGCCGCCGACGAAGGCGCGCTTGGTCTGTTTGCCGCCGATGCCGCCAGCCAGCAGCATCATCACCTCGCGGCGCCCGCCGATGCCGCCGGCCATGGGGTAGCCGCCGGTCAGGCACTTGCCGAAGATGGTTAGGTCGGGCAGCACGTTGAAGTAGCCCTGGGCGCCGGACAGGCCGACGCGGAAGCCGCTGACCACTTCGTCGAAGATCAGCAGCGCGCCGAACTCGTCGCACAGCTTGCGCAGGTTGGCGTTGAACTCGCGATGGGCCGGGCGGGTACCGCTCTCCGGACCCAACGGCTCGACGATGATCGCCGCGGTACCGCCGCGCAGGCGGTTGATCTGCAGGCGCCGGCGGATGGCGGCCAGGTCGTTGGGGAAGCTCTCCTGGGTGTGCGAGGTGGCGCCGCGCGGAATGCCGATGGCCTCGCGCCGGCCGGTGCCGGGGATACGCATGCCGTATACCAGTTGGTCGCTCCAGCCGTGGTAGGCGCCGCCGATCTTGATCACCCATTTCTTGCCGGTATAGGCGCGGGCCAGGCGGATCGCACCCATCACCGATTCGGTGCCGGAGGAGAGCATGCGGAACATCTCCACTGAGGGCACCATGCGGCACACCAGCTCGGCCAGTTTGACCTCGTACTCGTGCAGCAGGCCGGTGACCGGGCCGCAGTCGCGCAGAGTCTCGATCACCTTCTGCTGCACCACCGGGTCGTTGCTGCCGAGCAGGGTCGGGCCGCCGGCCTGGAGAAAGTCGATGTAGCGGTTGCCGTCGACGTCCTCGAGATGTGCGCCCAGGGCGCTCTTCATCGCCAGCGGGAAGGGGTAGTTGAACGCCAGGTTGTGTTGCACGCCGCCGGGGATCACCGCGCCGGCCTTTTCCGCCAGGCGCCGGGAGCCCTGGCACTGCTGTTCGAAGTAGCCGAGCACCTTGTCCATGTGCTCGCGACGGATCGGCCGGATCGGCTGCTTGATCAGCGTCTTCAGGCGCGCGTCGATGGCGTCGGTGTCCGGCCAGTGGCTGATGCCGGAGGTGCTGGTTAAATCGGTGGAGGCGTTCATCGCAGGTCCTCTTCCAGGAATTCGAGCGTCTGTCGGTACAGGCGGTTGTCGGGTTGCGCGGCGAGGGCGCGGCGGAACCAGGCGATGGCTTCCTGCTCCAGCAGGCGCACCACGTTGCAGGCGTCTTCCAGGGTCGCGCCGAGGCAGACGGCGCCGTGGTTGCGCATCAGGTAAGCGTTGAGGTCGGCGCGGATGCGCTTGCCGACATTGGCGGCCAGCCAGCCGGTGCCGGACGGTGCATAGGCGCACATCGGTACCTCGGCGCCGATCAGCCGGCGTGCCTCGGCGCCCTGCATCGGCAACGGCCGGTCGAGCAGGGTGAAGGCGCTGGCCACCGGCTGGTGGGTATGCACGCTGGCCATGCAGTCCGGCCGCGCCTGCAGCGCGCGGGCGTGCAGGCCACTCTCCACCGAGGGTTTGCCATGGCCGGAAAGCTGGCTCAGGTCGTCCAGGCGCAGCACGCAGATATCGTCCGCGCTCATCGCGTAGTAGTCGCTGGCCGAAGGCGTGACGGCGAAACGCTCGGCGTCGATGCGCAGCGCCAGATTGCCGCCCACGCCGGCGAGAAAGCCCTGGTCGGCCAGGGCCACGGCGGTGTGCACCACCGCCTCGCGGGCTTCGCGCTCGTTCATCGTGGGTCTCCATGCAGCTTAGCGTAGAAGGGCGCCAGCGCCTGGTGCGCGGCGCGGAAGGTGGCGTAGCTGTCGGTGTAGCGCTGGCGGTGCGCGGCCTGCGGCTCGAAGCGGCGGCGGATGGCGACCCGCTCGGCGATATCGGAAAACTTCAGCGCGCCGATGCCGACCGCGGCAAGGAAGGCGGCGCCGCGGGCATTGGCCTGGATCGGCTGTTCGGGCTGTAGCACGGGCATGTCCAGCACGTCGGCGAAGATCTGGCTCCACACGTCGGACTGACCACCGCCGCCGACCAGGGTGATCTGCTGTGGCGCGGTACCGAGGAAGCTGCGCACCGACTCCATCATCCAGCGGGTGTTGAGCGCCACGCCCTCGAGGAAGGCGCGCACCATGTCCTCGCGGGCATGTTCCAGGCTCAGGTTGAGCAGGCCGGCGCGCAGATGGCTGTCGTCCACCGGGGTGCGCTCGCCCATGAGCCACGGCAGGTAGAGCAGGCCGCGAGCACCGGCCGGCACGCCGGCGGCGATCTCGTCGAGGATGCGGTAGACGTCCGGGCCGGCCTCGTTCTGCAGCAGGGCATCCTTGGCGTAGAGGATGCGGTCGCGCAGGAAACTGAGGTTGGCGCCGGCGGCGGACTGCATGGCCATCATCAGGTAGCGGTCGGGCAGGGCGCAGGGCACGGCGGCGATCTGCCTGAAAACGTCGGTCTTCTTCTGCGCCACGTGGGCGCCGATCCACGACGAGGTGCCGACGTACAGGTGCAGGGCGTTGTCCGCCACGGCGCCGGAGCCGAGCGCGGCGGCGGTGTTGTCTACCGCGCCGGCCACCACCGGCAGGCCGGCCGGCAGACCGAGCTTCTCGGCCACGACCGGACGCAGGGTGCCAAGGATGTCGCTGCAACGCACCAGTTCCGGCAACTGCTCGCGGCGCAGGCCGGCCAGGCGCAGCAGGCCGTCGTCGTAGCGGATATTGGCCGGGTCGCGGTTGTCGGTGACCCAGGTGGTCAGCGCCGAATCCACGGTAGCGGCGATGCGCCCGGTCAGGCGCAGATTCATGAAGTCGAGGACGTTGAGGAACTTGGCGGTGCGTGCGTACAGCTCGGGCATCTCGTCGCGGATGAAGGCGATGTGGCCGAACGGGTCCTTGCCGGACAGCGCCGGCGCGCCACCGGTGAGGCGCAGCCAGCGCCACAGCTTGAGCGGGTCGTAGCCGGCCACGCGCGGGAGGTTGCCGCTAACCTGGCGCTGCACCGCGGCCTGGCCGCGCATGTCCATGTACAGCATGGCGCGGGCCAGCGGGTTGCCGTCACGGTCCACCGGCAGGGTGCCTTCGCCCTGGCAGGAGCAGGCCAGCGCGACTATGTTCGAGCGGGTGATTTCGGGGCGCTGCAGCACCTCGGAGGCGCTCTCCTCGAAGGCGCGCCACCAGTCTTCCGGGCACTGTTCGACGCCCGCGCCGGGCAGCAGGTGGTTGCTCACCGCGCGGAAGGCAAAGGCACGCACGCGGCCATCCAGGCCGACCAGGGCGGTCTTGCAGCCTGAGCTGCCGAGGTCCACGGCCAGCACCAGGCGGTCGTCAGGGCTCACGGTTTTCGCCTCGAATTCATCGGCCTCTTCCCATTCTGCGAGAGTCGCGCTAAAACATAAGCATTGCTCATGTTTTTCGAGAATGCTGTGGCCAACAAAACCTTGTCAAGCACCCCCGTGGTGAAACCCAAAGCACCTCGTGCTCCCAAGCAGGAGCGTAGCCAGGCGCGCTTCGAGTCGATCCTCAAGGTCGCCCTCGAGCTGATCGCCGCGCGTGGCTACGAGGCGGTGTCGATGCGCGAGATCGCCCGCGAGGCCGGCCTGCCGATCGCCTCGCTGTACCTGTATTTCCCGACCAAGCTGGCCATCGTCAAGGAGGTCTGGCAGCGCTACACCAGCAGCGTCAGCGCGCGTCTGGAGGAGGACCTCAAGCTGATCGTCGACCCGGCCAACAGCGCCGATGCGGGACTGCTGATCGAACGATTGATCGACCTGATGGTGGAGATCCAGATCAGTCATCCGGGCTTTGTCGAGGTGTGGGGCTGCGTGGCCGCGGCGCCGGAGCTGCGTGAGCTGAACCAGGCCGACACCCTGGCCACTGCGGGCATGGTTGCCACGGCGATTCTCAGCGCTCATCCGAATGTCGATCCGGAGCAGGCCGAGGGTCTGGCGCTGGTGCTGTGCGAGGGCAGCAGCTCGGTGACCAAGCTGGCCCTGACCCTGCCGGCCGAGCAGCGCCAGCAGCGGGTACAGCAGCTCAAATGCACCCTGCAATTCATCTACACCAGCAGCCTCGAGGCCTTTGCCCGGCAGGCGTAATAAGCACTGCGCAGAGTGTTGTTCGGCACCTGTGTAGAAATGTTTCAAGGGCCCTTTCGGCGTCTGTTTTTGTCCGCCTCGGCCCCATGGAGGTTTTTTCAAGTCGGCTAGTTTCGCCACATCACCGCTAGGGGACAGCAGCATGTCGCATAACAAGAGCAAGATAGCGCTGGCAGTCGGGATAGGCATCTGGGGGATGCAGGCCCAGGCCTTCGAGATCGATACCGGGCCGAATGTCACCACGTCGCTGGAGAGCGTCGCCGAGTTCACCTCGGTGTACCGCACCAGTTCGCCCGAGCACATCGAACGCGGCGGCCAGAACGTCTTCACCAACAACAACGATGGCAGCGAGTACTACGACACCGGGTTCGTCTCCAACGAATTCAAGCTGACCTCCGAGCTGCACGTGCGCACCGAGCAGGACGGCCTGTTCATGCGAGGCACCGCCTGGTACGACACCCAGATCATGGATCACGATCCCAGCGGCGACGGTTTCGAGACCCACAACACCGACAGCGACGAGCGCTACCCCTCGGACCTGGAGAACCGCGCCGGCCACCGCGCGCGCCTGCTCGACGCCTACCTCTACACCAACCGCTACGTCGGCGAGATGCCGTACAGCCTGCGGTTCGGCCGCCAGGTGATCAACTGGGGCGAGGGCATCTACTACGCCGACGGCATCAACGTCATCAACCCGGTGGACATCGGTCGCGTGGTGCTGCCCAACGCCAGCCTCAAGGATGCGCTGCTGCCGACCAACATGATCTCCGGCCAGCTGGGCCTGACCGATGCGCTGAACGTCGAAGCCTTCTACGGCCTGGAGTGGAAGGGTCACGAGCTGATTCCCACCGGCGCCTTCCTCAACAACCAGGACTACTTCGGCAAGGGCAGCAATGGCGTGCTGGTCGATTTGCGCAACGAGCTGGGCCCGCTGGCCGACCTGGTGCCAGGCCTCAACGGCGAGAATGGCATCGTCGCCGGTGCCCGCTACGGCAAGGAGCATGACGCCCGCGACGAGGGCCAGTTCGGCGTCGCCATGCGCTATATGGTGGAGGAATGGAACAACACCGAGTTCAGCCTCTACTACCTCAACTACCACAGCAAGGTGCCGTTCCTGCGCATCCAGAAGGGCCAGTCCATGGCCTGCAGCGCCGGCAGCGGCGGCAACTTCAGTGATCTGTGCGGCCTGGCCCAGGCGCTCGACCCGGCCTCGGTGCCGCTGGTGGACGGCCTGGCCCTGCTCGACAGCACCTACTACGACTTCATCTACCCCGAGGACATCCGCCTGTTCGGCCTCAGCGTCTCCGGCACCATCGGCGACACCAGCGTCGCCGGCGAGCTGACCTACCGGCCCAACGCGCCGCTGGAACCCTCGATGATCTACGAGCTGGAGACCATGGCCGAGGGCGCCCTCGGTGGTGGCGGGGCCAGCGGCGGCAGCATCGATCTCGGCGAGTTCGGCGACGGCTCGGCCAACGACTCGCGCCGCAGCATCGACCTGTACAAGCGCCACGAGCTGTATACCGGCTCGGTCTCGACCATCCACACCTTCGGCCCCACCGCCGGCATGGACGACCTGATCATGCTCGCCGAGGTGGCCTTCAACCATGTGCCGGGCAGCCTGCTCGACACGGTCAACTACGACTACCTGGACTCCTTCGCCTGGGGCTACACGGTGAACTTCTCCGGCCTGCTGCAGGACGTGCAGCCCAACTTCGACCTGATGCCGGGGCTGACCTTCCGCCAGGATGTGTCCGGCACCTCGCCGTCGCTCAACGAGAACTTCGTCCAGGGGCGCAAGTCCGCCACCCTCGAGCTGGGCGCCAAGTACGGCCAGAAGCTGGCCGGCAAGCTGGCCTACACCTCGTTCTGGGGCGCGCGCAAGGACAACGCACTGATCGATCGCGACCACGTCGCCCTCAACGTCTCCTATTCCTTCTGACGGCGGAAATCCCATGACCAGAACAGCATTTACCTCCGTCCTGCTCTCCCTCGGTCTGCTGCTGCCCCTGGCGGTCCAGGCCAAGGTGAGTGCCGAGCAGGCAGCGCAACTCGATGGCGCGCTGACTCCCTTCGGCGGCGAGCGCCAGGGCGATGCGGCCAAGGGCATCCCCGAGTGGGGCACTGCCGTGCAGGCGCCGGCCGGCTACGGCGGGCCGGGCAGCTTCCACGCCGATCCCTATGCCGACGAAAAGCCGCTGCGGGTTATCGACGCGCAGAACATGGCCGCCGAGGAGGCCAACCTGAGTGACGGGGTCAAGGCGCTGCTCAAGGCCTATCCGCAGACCTTCAAGCTGCCGGTCTTTCCCAGCCATCGCAGCTTCGTCGCGCCCAGCGAGATCATCGCCAACACCCGGCGCAACGCTGAGCAGGCGACCCTGGCCGAAGGCGGCAACGGCTTGCAGGGCGCCTACGCCGGCATTCCCTTCCCGATTCCGGCGGATGGCCGCGAGGCGATCTGGAACCACATCGCCCGCTGGCAGGGCCGCTATCAGGACGAGGTGTCGGTGACCGCCCAGGTCACCACCAGCGGCAGCTACTCGATCCTGCGCGAGCGCATCCAGCTGCTGTCCAACTACTACAACCCGAAAAAGGACGCCGGCAGCCTCGACAACATCATGTACTTCTTCGCCAGCGAGCTGCTGCCGCCATCCCGCGACGTGGGCCGTGCGCTGCTGGTGCACGAGACCATCGACCAGGTCGCCGAGCCGCGTTCGGCATGGATCTACAACCCCGGCCAGCGCCGCGTGCGCCGCGCGCCGACCCTGGCCTACGACACGCCGATCGACGGCATCTACGCCGACGACACCGACATGTACAACGGCGCCACCGATCGCTACGACTGGAAGCTGATCGGCAAGCGCAGCCTGCTGGTGCCCTACCACAACTACGCCATGGAAAAACCGGGGCGCAAGGTGGATGAGCTGGTCAAGCCGGGCCACCTGAACAGCGACCTGACCCGCTGGGAAATGCACCGCGTGTGGGTGGTCGAAGCGACCCTGCGCCAGGGCCAGCGCCACGTGCATGCCAAGCGCCGCTTCTACTTGGACGAGGACAGCTGGTACGCCCTGATGGTGGAGAACTACGACGCCCGCGGCGAGCTGTGGCACGTCAACCTGGCGTTCAGCAAGAACGCCTACGAGGTGCCGGTGATCACCCCGGTGAACATCGTGTTCCACGACCTGATTGCGCGCAGCTACACGGCCATCGGCCTGCGCAACAACGAGAAGGCGCCGCGCCAGTTCCTCCTCACGCCGCCGCCGGAAAACTACTTCACCCCGGCCAGTCTGCGCCGCAAGGGTACGCAGTAACCCTGCATGGGCGAGGGGCGATCGTCAGCCCCTCGTCCTGACCCTCTCCCGCTGCGGAGGGGGCATTCGAACAGCTTTCCACCTTGGGGGTTCGGGCTTGCGGCCTCGCCGCAGGGCGGAGCTTTGCCGCCGCAAAACCGGACGACCGAGAAACCCACCGGCTGAGTTCAAGCCACCGATTGCAGTTCATGCAAGAGCCTTTGGCTCGAGGTGCTGAAACATGAAAACAAGGAGAATCGCCACACTGCTGCTCGCGTTCCTGGGTAGCGTCCTGTCCCTGGCCGTTCAGGCCTACAGCGACAACTACCTGATCGGCGTCGGCAAGTACGACGTCACCGGCGCGGCTGCCGAGGTCGGCATGATGGGCTATGCCGATCCCGTGCAGAAAAGCAGCGGCATCCACAACCGCCAGTACGCCCGCGCTTACATCGTCGCCCAGTCCAACGGCGGGCCCGCCGTGGTGTTCGTCAACGTCGATGCCGGCGCGCTGTTCCAGTCGGTCAACCAGGCGGTGGTCGAGCGCCTGCGTCAGCGTTTCGGCGAGCGCTACACCGAGCAGAACGTGGTGCTCAGCGCCACCCATACCCACGGCGCCGCCGGCGGTCAGTCGCACTACGCGCTGTACAACGTGACCATCCTCGGCTTCATCAAGGAGAACTTCGAGGCCCAGGTCAACGGCATAGTCGCAGCCATCGCCGAGGCCCACGCCAACCTGCAGCCCGGCCACGTGCTGGTCAATCGCGGCGAGCTGAGCAACGCCAGCATCAACCGCTCGCAGGCCGCCTACGACAACAACCCGGCCGAGGAGCGGGCGCGCTACGGCAGCTCGATCGATCCGGAGATGCTGGTGCTGCGCCTGCGCCAGGGGGATCGCGATGCCGGCATGATCAGCTGGTTCGCCGTGCACCCGGTGTCGATGAACAAGGGCAACACCCTGCTCACCAGCGACAACAAGGGCCGAGCCGAATGGCGCTTCGAGGAGCTGGCCAGGGCCCAGGGCAACCCGGACTTCATTGCCTCCTTCGCCCAGAGCAACCATGCCGACACCACGCCCAATCTCAACCTGGATGGCACCGGTCCGACCCAGGACCAGTTCCGCAACACCGAGATCATCGGCGACCGCCAGTTTGACAAGGCACTGGCGCTGTACCAGGGCGCCAGCCTGCAACTGACCGGCGCCGTCGACTTCCGCCAGCAGTACAACGACTTCTCCAAGATTCGCGTGCGCCCCCAGTTCGGCCAGGGCCAGGAGCGGCAGACCTGCAACGCCGCGCTGGGCTATGCCTTCGCCGCCGGCACCGAGGACGGCCGTGGCCTGGAGGATGTCGACGAGGGTACGGTAGAGACCAATCCGCTGCTCAACCTGATCACCCAGACCATCACTCCGCCCACGGCGGCGGACATCGCCTGCCAGGCGCCCAAGCCGATCATCCTCCAGCAGAGCGCGTTCAAGCCCTATCCCTGGAGCCCCGAGGTGCTGCCGGCGTCGATCCTGCGCATCGGCCAGTTCGCCCTGCTGGCGGTACCCGGCGAGTTCACCGTGATGTCCGGCCGGCGCCTGCGCGAGACGGTGCGCGGGGTACTCGGCAATGACCAACTGCTGGTGGTGGCCGGGTTGTCCAACGCCTATTCCGGCTACGTCACCACCGCCGAGGAGTATGACAAGCAGCACTACGAGGGCGGCTCCACCCACTTCGGGCGCTGGACCCTGGCTGCCTACCAGCAGGTGTTCCACGACCTGGCCGTGGCCATGCGCGACCAGCAGGCGGTGATCAGCACCCTGCTGCCGCGCGACCTGCGCAACGACCAGAGCAACTTCGTCACCGGGGTGGTCTACGACAATCCGCCGCTGGGCAAGCGCTTCGGTCAGGTGGTGACGGACGCCAACGCCCAGTACCGCATCGGCGACACGGCCCAGGCGGTTTTCTGGACCGGCCACCCGCGCAACAACCTGCGCACCGAGGGCACCTTCCTCGAGGTGCAGCGCAAGGTGAACGGCGCCTGGCAGGTGGTGGCTCGCGACAACGACTGGAGCACCCAATACCACTGGCTGCGCAAGGACGGCTTCTGGGGCACCTCCCACGCCACCCTGCGCTGGACCATTCCCGCCGGCACGCCCGCTGGCGAGTACCGCCTGGTCCATTACGGTGACAGCAAGGCGCCGGTGACTGGTCGGATCACTGCCTTCTCCGGCGCCAGCCGCAGTTTCACCGTGCAGTAGCCCGCCACCGGGCCGCTGCGCCGGCCCCGGTAGTGACGAGCCGCCGCGAAACCCGCAGAATGACCACTTTCGCCCCGCCGCCACGGCGGCCGGGGCCTTCGTCGGTCTTTCGGGTCTTGTTCTGAACTATGCGAATGCGGCTGTTGTTGCTGGGAGGGGGGAATGCCCTGGGTCAGGCGCTGGTGCGCCAGGGTGCCGAGGAGGACATCGGCTTCCTCGCCCCGCGTCCGCCGGAAGGCGGATGGGACCGGGCCAGCCTCACCCAGTTGCTCGACGAGACCCGCCCCGACGCACTGATCAACCTGGCCTACTACTTCGACTGGTTCCAGGCCGAGGGCTTCGACGAGCGCCGCTTCGCGCCCCAGGAGCGGGCCATGGAGCGTCTGGCCGAACTGTGCCAGCACCACAATATCCTGCTGCTGCAACCCTCCAGCTACCGGGTGTTCGACGGCTCGCGGGCCACCGCCTACAGCGAGAAGGACGAACCGGTGCCCCTGGGCCTGCGTGGCCAGGCCCTGCTGCGCATCGAACAGTGCGTGCGCGCCACCTGCCCGCGCCATGTGCTGCTGCGCTTCGGCTGGCTATTGGACGACAGCGCCGACGGCCTGCTCGGCCGCTTCCTGCGCCGCGCCGAGCTGGAACAGGAGCTGTTCATGGCCGACGATCGTCGCGGCAACCCGACCCTGGTCGACGACGCCGCGCGGGTCATCCTCGCCGTGCTCAAGCAGCTGGACTGCCAGAGCCCGCTGTGGGGCATCTATCACTACGGCGGCCACGAGGCGACCACGCCGCTGGCCCTGGGCCAGGCGGTGATCGGCGAGGTGCGCGGCCTGCACCCGCTCAAGGTGCAGGAGGTGGGCCCCCAGGCTCACGCCGCCCGCAGCGACGCCGCCGACGAGCCGCAGCACGCGGTGCTGTCCTGCAAGAAGATCCTGCATACCTTCGGCATCAAGCCGCGGGCCTGGCGCGCCGGGCTGCCGGCGCTACTCGATCGCTACTATCGCCACGCCTGACACGTTCTCGAGAATCCCATGTCCGACTCCCTGATCCTAGTCACCGGCGGCGCCGGCTTCATCGGTTCCCACCTCTGTGATGCCCTGCTGGCCGCCGGCCATCGGGTGCGCGTGCTGGACAACCTGTCCACCGGCAAGCGCAGCAATCTGGCGCTGGACAATCCGCGCCTGGAGCTGATTGAGGGCGATGCCGCCGACGCCGCCCTGGTGCGCCGTGCCATGGCCGGCTGCAGCGCGGTGGCGCACCTGGCCGCGGTGGCCTCGGTGCAGGCCTCGGTGGACGACCCGGTAAGCACCCACCAGAGCAACTTCGTCGCCACCCTGAACATCTGCGAGGCCATGCGCGAGGCCGGCGTGCGCCGGGTGGTGTTCGCCTCCAGCGCGGCCGTGTACGGCAACAATGGCGAGGGCGTGGCGGTCGGTGAAGACACGCCCAAGGCACCGCTGACCCCCTACGCCGCGGACAAGCTGGCCAGCGAGTACTACCTGGACTTCTACCGCCGCCAGCATGGCCTGGAGCCGGCGATCTTCCGCTTCTTCAATATCTTCGGTCCGCGCCAGGACCCCTCGTCGCCCTACTCGGGGGTGATCAGCATCTTCACCGAGCGCGCCCAGGCCGGTCTGCCGATCACGGTGTTCGGCGACGGCGAGCAGACCCGCGACTTCTTCTACGTCGCCGACCTGGTGCCGCTGCTGGTGCAGGGCCTGAGCAAGGCAACGGTGGAGCCTGGCGCGGTGAATGTCGGCCACAGCCAGTCGGTCAGCCTCAACCAGCTGCTGGACGCCGTGCGCCAGGTGCTCGGTAGCCTGCCCGAAGTTATTTATGGAGAGGCGCGCGCCGGCGATATCCGCCACTCCAAGGCGGACAACAGCCTGCTGCGCCAGCGCTACCAGCTGGCGCCAGCCACGCCGCTGGCACAGGGCCTGGCACGGTTGCTCGGACGCTGAGTAGGGAGGGTGCAGAAATCGCCCATGCTTATCGCGAGCGCAGAGTGGTAGCCCGGATGTAGTCCGGGAACACTGGCCGCTCTGCCTCCCGGACTGCATCCGGGCTACGCCGGCGTGGTGCGCGACCTGCAACGAAAAAGCCCCGCAAGTGCGGGGCTTTTTGTTTGCTACGGACAGGACTCAGAACTTGTAGCCCAGGCCGATCATGTACACGAACGGATCGACGTCTACATCCACTTCGACCTCGCGGCCGCCGAAGCTGGTGCTGCCCTGGGTGTCGATATCGATGTAGCGCACCTGGGCGTTGACCATCACGTTGTCGGTCAGCATGTAGTCCATGCCCACCTGGGCGGCCAGGCCCCAAGAGTCGTCCAGGTCGAGGCCGCTGAAGCCCTTGTCCTCGGCCTCGCTGCTCAGCTTGGTGTCGAAGAACCAGGTGTAGTTGATGCCGGCGCCGACATAGGGCTGAAAGGCCGAGGCAGCGTCCAGCGGGTAGTACACCACGCTCAGGGTCGGCGGCAGATGCTTGAGCTCGCCGAGCTTGCCGTTGAGGCCGGCGAAGGCGCCGGGCATGCCTTTGACGCCGACGTCATGGCTGAACGGAGTGGCGGCCAGCAGCTCGACGCCGACGTGGTCGGTGACCATGTAGGCGAAGTTCAGGCCCAGCTGGGTGTCGCTGTCCAGGGTGGCCTTGGTGCCGGCCACGTCGGTGCCGAGCGCGCCGACCCAGATGTCGCTGCTGCTCTCGTGCGGGTCGACGGTGATGGCGCCGGCGCGCAGGATGATGTCGCCGGCCTGGTGGGCCTGGGCCAGCGGAGCGGCCAGGGCGAGGGCCAGCAGGGAAGTGGCGAACAGTGTTTTATTCATGATGGGCTCCGGGGAGTCAGCAGTTCGTATTGGCTGACTGTCATGCTACGGAGCCCTCGCGGGCGCTTGTTGATCTGGCTCAATGGCCGCGCATCTCGGGGTGCGGCGGCCTGTCGCACTACATCTCGTAGGCGTAGATCTTCTCCGCCGTCATCTTGTAGCCGGCGCTGCCCATCTCGCTGTCGGTGGCCTCGACCTTGAGCGGGCCCTCGATCCAGAACGGCTGGTACAGGGCGTCCATCTGCACGCCCAGCTCGCTGGTGACATGCACGATCTGGTTGGAGGGTGGCGGCGGCACATGGATGCAGGCGCCGAAGTAGGGCACGAAGAGGAACTCGGTCACCCGGCCTTCCTCGGTCACGTCCAGCGGCACTATGTAGCCGGGCAGCTTGATCTGCTGATTGTCTAGGTCTTTGACTACCGGTGCGTCCGGCTCCGATTGCTCGGCCGCCGGGCCGCTCTCGGCGGCCAGGGCATCGGCCAGCTGCGACAGGTCGTGCATCGGCGCCTGCTGTGGCGCCTGCGGCGGTGCGTCTTTCGGAATCAGCTCGCTCCAGGTCAGCTCGCGGGGCTCTCCTGCCCAGATCGGGGTAGCGACGGCGAGCAGCAGGGCGAACAACAGATGACGCATGGGCAACCTCATAGACGAATGGACAGACCGTCGGCCAGCGACTGCCGATAGGCGCGCCAGGCCGGCACGGCGCCCATCAGCAGCGCGGCGCCCAGAATAGCGCCGAGCAGGCTCCACTCATAGGCGCTGGGCAGCGCCAGTGGCAGGTACAGGCCATATTGCGCCTGCACCCAGCCCTGGCTGGCGGCGATGCCGCCATACAGCAGGGCCAGGCCCAGTGCGGCCCCGGCCCCGGCCAGCACCAGGGCTTCCAGCACCAGCAGCCCGGCGATATGCCAGGGCCGCGCGCCCACCGAACGCAAGATGGCCATCTCGCGGCGGCGCTCGTTGAGGCTGGTGAGAATGGCGGTGAGCATACCGATCAGCCCGGTCAGCACGACGAACAGCGAGACCACGAACAGCGCCTTCTCGGCCGTGCCCATCAGGCTCCACAGCTCCTGCAGGGCCACGCCGGGAAGGATCGCCAGCAGCGGTTCGCCACGGAATTCGTTGACCTGGCGCTGCACGGCGAAAGTGGCGACCTTGCTCTTCAGGCCCAGCAGCACGGCGGTGATCGCCTTGGGCTGCAGGTGCATGTCACGCGCCTGCTCGGCCGAGACCTTGGCGTTGCCGCGGGCCGGCATGCCGTTCTGCCAGTCGACGTGCAGCGCCTCCATCCCCTGTAGCGAGATGTGCAGGGTGCGGTCCACCGGCGTGCCGGTGCGGGCGAGGATGCCGACCACGGTGAAGGGCTTGTCGTCGTGCTGGGTCAGGCTGACGGTGGCGACGCCGTGGGCCAGGATGATCTGGTCGCCCAGTTTGTACTTCAGCGCCTCGGCCACCTCGGCGCCGAGCACCACCTCGAACAGGTCGGCGAACGGCTTGCCCTGGTCCAGCTGCAGCGGTTGGGCGCGGCCGTAGCGGTAATGCTCGAAGTAGCCAGGGGCGGTCCCCAGCACCCGGTAGCCACGGTGCGAGTCGCCCAGCGACAGCGGGATCGCCCACTTTACCTGGGGGCTCTTAGCCAGTGCTTCGAAACTGTCCCAGCGAATATTGTTGGTGGCGTTGCCGATGCGGAACACCGAGTACAGCAGCAGGTTCACCGAGCCCGAACGGGCGCCGACGATCAGGTCGGTGCCGCTGATGGTGCTGGCGAAGCTGGCGCGCGCCTCGGTGCGCACCCGCTCGACGGCCAGCAGCAGGCACACCGAGAGCGCGATGGCGAACACCGTGAGCAGGGCGGTGAAGCGGCGGTTGGCCAGGCTGGCCAGGGCTATACGCAGCAGATGCATGTCAGACCTCCACCGGTTTGCTGGCGCGATTCAGCTCGGCCAGCGAGAGGCTGCGGTCGAACAGCGGCGCGAGGCTCTGGTCGTGGCTGACGAACAGCAGGCTGGCGCCGGCGGCGCGGCATTCGGCGAACAGCAGCTGGAGGAAGGCCTCGCGGGCGTCGTGATCCAGCGCCGAGGTCGGTTCGTCGGCGATCACCAGCTCCGGCTGGCCGATCAGCGCGCGGGCGGCGGCGACCCGTTGCTGCTGGCCGATGGACAGCGAGTCGGCGCGGCGCTCCAGCAGTTCGGCCTTCAGTCCCAGGTGTTCCAGCAGTTGCGCAGCGGCACCATCGACACTGCCATGGCGCTCGCTCGCCCGCTGCGCGCGGCTCTTCGAGAAGCGGCAGGGCAGCTCGACATTCTCGCGTACCGAGAGGAACGGCAGCAGGTTGAACTGCTGGAAGATGTAGCCGGTATGGTCGACGCGGAAGCGGTCGCGAGCGCCGGAGGACAGGCTGGCCAGCTCCTGGCCGAGCAGCTTGAGGCTGCCGCGACCGGGCTTCTGCACACCGCCGAGCAGGCCGAGCAGGGTGGTCTTGCCGCTGCCGCTGGGGCCCTTGAGGAACAGGCTCTCGCCACGTTGCAGGGTGAAGGCGGGGATATCCAGCAGCTCGGCCTGGCCGGGCCAGGCGAAGCCGAGGTCGTTGAGTTCGATCAGTGCGTCGGGCATGGGCGATTCGCGCGTCGGAGAGGACGACAGCTTAAGGGCAAGAGGACGGAAGGCGCACCCGGGAGGTGCGCCGCGATATGTCAGAAGCTCAGGCGCGAGTTGCCCGGGGTCAACTCGACACCCTGCTGACCGCTCGGGCCGATCAGCTGCACATGCAGTTTCTCGGTACCGGGGAAGGTGCCGAAGAAGCTGCCCAGCTCCAGGGTCTGCAGCGCCTCGGCGTTGGCGCAGGCGAAGCGGTAGCTGGCGTCGATGTCGCTGTGGCCGTGCTCGTCGGCATGCTCGTGTTCCTCATGCTCGTGGCCGCCAAATAACGGGCTGTCCAGCTCGCTTTCCTGCAGCGCGCACTTGGCCTCGATCGGCAGGGCGAACAGCGCCTGCGGCTGCTCCAGCTGCTTGCGCGCGGCGATGGCCTTGGCCTTGTCGGCATCGCTCTTGGCCTCGTGCTCGAAGCCGACCAGGTTCATTGCCGGGCTCTCCAGCTGGATCTCCAGGGTCTGGCCGTCCAGCGCCACGTTGAGGCTGGCCACGCCGTGCTCGTGGGCGCCCAGGCTGCCGTGTTCTTCATGGGCATGATCGTGGTCGTGCACATGTTCATGGCTGTCGGCCTGGGCGATGGACAGCGGCAGCAGGGCGAAGGGCAGGGCGAGCAGGGTGCGGCGCATGGGGCAAACTCCGGCGGTCAATTGTTAGGTTATGTTGTAACACTTAATCGCTGCGATTGGCCAGCCTCGGCATGCATGGCAGCATGGCAGCATGGCAGCATGGCAGCATGGCGGCCTGGGGAGTGGGAAAGATGCTGCGAATCAAGGGGCGGGTCGGCGAATGGCCGGTGGACCTGACGGTGGAAATGGATGCCGAGGACTGGGCGCAATTGGCGGCTCATCTGCCGGTGGAAGCAGCGCCCGCTACGCGAGCCACGCCGGCCAGCAATCCGGCAGATGCCCTGTGGCCGCTGGCGCAGGAGCTGCTGCAGCGCGCCGGCGGTCTGGAAGGTCCGCAATTGCTGAGCGAGCTATCCGCCCTGGCCGGTGGCGATGCAGCCGGCAAGCGCCTGCTGGTGCGCCTGCGTCATTGTCCGCAGGTACAAATAGAAAGCGGCGCCGAAGCGCCGCTGTATCGCTGGGTCGGCTGATCAACCGGCCTGGTTGACCGTCACGTCCGGCGCGCCGCGTTCAAGCTGCGCGCGAATGGCGTCAGGGATAGGCGTCTTGGTGAACGCCTGGGCATCGACCATCACATAGGTGATCTCGCTACGGGCGATGGCCGCCTGATCGGCCTGGCGGCGGATGTCCACCTGCAGGGCGAACGAGCTATTGCCCAGGCGCAGGGTGCTGACTTCCAGCTGCAACACATCGTCGAACCGCGCAGGCGCGCTCCAGTCGGTGACCATGCGTACCACCTGACTGTCCAGGCCCTGCTCCAGCAGGGCCTGGTAGCTGCCGAACACGGCGCGGTAGAGCTCGGTGGCCGCCACATCGACGTAGTCGCCGTAGCGGGCGTTGAACACCACCTGCTGGGCGTCGCACTCGCCGTAGCGCACCCGCAGCAGCAGGCGGAAGGGCGCCATCAGTAGATCGCCTGGTACAGCTTGCGGCGATACAGGGTCACCAGTGGGTGATCGTTGCCGAGCAGGTCGAACACCTGCAGCAGGGTCTTGTGCGGCAGGCCTTCCTGGAAGCTGCGATTGCGCACGAACAGCTTGAGCAGGCCATCCAGCGCCGCCTCGTATTGCTGGCGCGCCAACTGCTGGATGGCCAACTGATAGGTCGCCTCGTCATCGTTCGGGTCTTGCGCCAGGCGGCTCTTCAGCTCGGCGGCGTCTGGCAGGCTGGCGGCCTGACGCAGGAAGGTCAGCTGCGCCTTGGCGCCGGCCAGGGCCTGCTTGTGCTCGTCGCCTTTTACCGTACCCAGCACCGCCTCGGCTTCGCCCAGTTCGCCGCGCTCGGCCAGGCAGCGGGCGTAGAGGATCAGTGCGGCGGCGTTCTCGTTGTTCTCGGTCAGCAGCTGCTTGAGCACGGTTTCGGCCTCGCCGAAGCGCTCCTCGGCGAACAGCGCTTGGGCCGTTTCCATTGGGTCGGCGGCCAGCGGTGCCGGCTCGGTCACATGCGGCTTGAGCATCTCGCGCACGGCCGACTCCGGTTGCGCCCCGGCGAAGCCGTCCACCGGCTGGCCGTTCTTGAACAGCACCACGGTGGGCAGACTGCGGATGCCGAAGCGCGCAACTATGTCCTGCTCCGCATCGCAATCGACCTTGGCCAGCAGCAGCTCGCCGCGATATTCCTCGGCGATCTTCGCCAGCATCGGCATCAGCGCCTTGCATGGCGCGCACCACTCGGCCCAGAAGTCCACCAGCACCGGCTTGTGGAAGGAGTTCTCGATCACCAGCTGTTCGAAGCTGGCGGCGCCGGATACGTCGAAGATGTAGGGGGTATCGCTCATGGAAGAATCTCGGAAGGGCGAAAGGCTGGAACTATAAATGCGGGCGGGGCGCCGCGGATACAAGTAGCCCGGATGCAATTCGGGGCGCGAGGCGCACTGTCTCCCGGATGAGATCCGGGCTACGGGAGATCAGCGCTTGGCGTGATACAGGCTGACGCTGCGAAACTCCGCCGGCTCGGCCAGATCCGGCCAGGTGCAGGCATCCAGCAGGCCCAGACGCTGGTACAGCGGGTGCTGGAAGTCCTTGACCCGGGAATCGGCCACCAGGGCCTCCCTGCCGCGGCTGAGGAAGGCGTCGAGCAGCGGCAGGTTGGCGCGGTCGTAGAGCACGTCGGCGACGATGATCAGGTCGAAGCGGTCCTGTTCGGCGAAGAAGTCCAGCGAATAGCTCAACTCCACCCCGTTCAGTTCGGCGTTGGCCCGGCAGGATTCGATGGCCAGCGGGTCGAGGTCGCAGGCCACCACTTCCGCCGCGCCGGCCTTGGCCGCAGCGATGGCCGCCACGCCGGAGCCGGCGCCGAAGTCCAGCACGCGCTTGCCGCGCACCCATTCGGGCTTCTCCGCCAGCCATCGCGCCAGGGCCAGGCCGCTGGCCCAGCAGAAGCTCCAGTAGGGCGGCTCCTCGAGGATGCGCCGGGTCTCTTCCGGGCTGAAGCTGCGGTCCATATTACTCGGGTCGACCAGCCACAGGCGGATATCGGTGCCGGGCAGGGTCTCGGCGCTCAGGCGGGCATCGCCAAGCAGTTGTTGCAGGGCGGCCTGCAGGGCTTCGGGTGCCTTCATGGTGCGCTGACCAGCGACAGCGCGCCGAAGTCGCGGGTCACCGCTTGGGTCACCCGTTGCGGCGGCAGGCGCAGGATCAGGCGACCGGACTGGCTGATGCGCGCGCGCAGCTCGACCCGCGCGCCAACCGGGAAGTAGTCGGGGTTGAACGGCAGGCGGAAGGCCAGGGCCCGGCCATCGCCGGCCAGCTTGAGGCTACCCAGCAGCTGTTGCGGGCGGTCGCGCTCGTCCACCACCAGCAGGGCCATCTCCACTTCGCTGCCGGGCGGAGGCGTCAGCAGGCTGCCGCGTATCTCGCGCATATGGGCGGGCAGGGTCTGCTCCTGGGGCGCGGCTGGCTTGGCAATGGGCGCCGGACGGGGTGGCGCGACCGGGGCGACGGGCTTGGGCGGCTCGCTGGCGCAGGCGGCCAGCAGCAGGATCAGGCAGGCGAGGGCGGGGCGTTGCAACATGGCGGCATCCGATGCGGCGGCGTATCTAGCTGGAATAGCGCAAAAAAAGGGCGCCTGTATACCGCAACGGTGGCGGCTTGTCTTGTCGGGGGCATGCGCTACCATGAGCCACCGTTTCGTAGGGCCTCATCTTCCATGCATTGTCCGTTCTGTTCCGCCAACGACACCAAGGTCATCGATTCCCGCCTGGTCGCCGAGGGCGAACAGGTGCGCCGGCGCCGCGAGTGCCTGGCCTGCGGCGAACGCTTCACCACTTTCGAGACCGCCGAGCTGGTGATGCCGCGCCTGATCAAGTCCGATGGCAGCCGCCAGCCGTTCGACGAGGAGAAGCTGCGCGCCGGCATGCAGCGCGCGCTGGAGAAGCGTCCGGTCAGTGTCGAACGCCTGGAAGAGGCCATCGCCCACATCAAGCACAAGCTGCGCGCCACTGGCGAGCGCGAGATCAAGTCGCGGGTGCTCGGTGAGCTGGTGATGACCGAGCTGCAGAAGCTCGACGAAGTCGCCTATATCCGCTTCGCCTCGGTCTACCGGCGCTTCCAGGACCTCAACGAGTTCCGCGAGGAGATCGAGCGCCTGGCCCGCGAGCCGTCCAAGGAATGAGCGCTGCCGACCAGCAACACATGGCCCGCGCGCTGGAGCTGGCGCGCAAGGGACTGTACTCCACCCATCCCAATCCGCGGGTCGGCTGCGTCATCGTGCGCGACGGCAAGGTGGTCGGCGAAGGCTGGCACGCCAAGGCTGGCGAGCCGCACGCCGAGGTGCATGCGCTGCGTCAGGCCGGCGAGCTGGCCCGTGGTGCCACCGCCTATGTAACGCTGGAGCCCTGCAGCCACCATGGCCGCACGCCGCCCTGCGCCGATGCACTGGTGGCCGTCGGCGTGGCGCGGGTGGTGGCGGCCATGCAGGACCCCAATCCGGACGTGTCCGGCAAGGGCCTGCTGCGTCTGATGCACGCCGGCATCGCCGTGCACAGCGGCGTACTGGAGGCCGAGGCGCGAGCCCTCAACGCTGGCTTCATCAAGCGCATGGAACAGGGCCTGCCGTTCGTGCGGGTCAAGCTGGCCATGAGCCTGGACGGGCGCACCGCCATGGCCAATGGCGAGAGCCAGTGGATCACCGGTCCCGAGGCGCGCGCCGCGGTGCAGCGCCTGCGCGCGCGGGCCAGCGCGATCATCACCGGCGCCGATACCGTGCTCACCGACCAGGCCCGTCTGACCGTGCGGGCCGAGGAACTGGGCCTGAATGCCGAGCTGACCGCCCTGGCCATCGACCGCCCGCCGTTGCGCGTGCTGGTCGACGGCCGCCTGCGCGTGTCGCTCGCCGCGCCGTTCTTCCAGGCGGGGCCGGCGCTGGTTGCCACCTGTGCGGCGGCCGCCGCCCGCGATCGTTTCCTCGAGGACGGCCACGAACTGCTGGCGGTGCCGGGCAGCAATGGCCATGTCGACCTGCGCCGGCTGCTGATGGAGCTGGCCGGACGTGGTGCCAACGAGGTACTGGTGGAGGCCGGGCCGAAGCTGGCCGGAGCCTTCGCCCGCGCAGGGCTGGTCGACGAGTACCAGCTGTTCGTCGCACCCAAATTCCTCGGCTCCAGCGCGCGCCCGCTACTGGACTGGCCGCTGGCACGCATGGCCGAGGCGCAGGAGCTGGACATCCGCGAGATGCGCGCCATCGGCAGCGACTGGCGGATCATCGCCGTACCCAGGCCCCGTCAGCCGGCCTGAGGTCGTTCGATGGGTATGATCGAAGCGCCGCGATGCAGTGGCGTGGCAAATATGGTAAAAAGCCAGCCGCAGCCACTTTGCGGGTTGCAACGTTCTCAGGGCGGGGTGTGATTCCCCACCGGCGGTAATGGCAGTCACTGTCTAGCCCGCGAGCGCCTTTCCAGCGAAAGGGACAGCAGACCCGGTGCGATTCCGGGGCCGACGGTATAGTCCGGATAAAGAGAGAGCGGGATTCCCTTCCAGGGCGCCGTCTGCTGCGCCCGCGAAAATCCCTATCGATCGGCATTGCCCTGTTTTTGACCAAAACAGGAGTTCATCCATGCTGCATTGCAACACCCACCGGGAGGACGCATGTTCACCGGCATAATCGAATCCATCGGCACCATTCGTGCCCTCAGCCCCAAGGGGGGTGACGTACGCGTGTACGTGCAGACCGGCAAGCTCGACCTGGGCGACGTCAAGCTGGGCGACAGCATCGCGGTCAACGGCGTGTGCCTGACCGTGGTCGAACTGCCGGGCGACGGCTTCTGGGCCGACGTCAGCCGCGAGACCCTGGCCTGCAGCGCCTTCATCGATTTGAAGATCGGTAGCCGGGTCAACCTGGAAAAGGCCCTGACCCCGACCACCCGCCTCGGCGGGCACCTGGTCAGCGGCCATGTCGACGGGGTCGGCGAGATCGTCAAGCGCGAGGACAATGCCCGCGCCATCCAGTTCACCGTGCGCGCGCCGCGCGAGCTGGCCAAGTACATCGCCCTGAAGGGCTCGATCACCGTCGACGGCACCAGCCTGACGGTCAACGCCGTGAATGGCGCTGAGTTCGAGCTGACCATCGTGCCGCACACCCTGGTCGAGACCATCATGGCCGACTACCAGTCCGGCCGCCGGGTCAACCTGGAGGTGGATCTGCTGGCCCGTTACCTGGAGCGCCTGCTGCTCGGTGACAAGGCCGCCGAGCCTACCTCTAGTGGCATCACCGAAGGTTTCCTGGCCGAACACGGCTACCTGAAGAATTGAGGAACGGCCAGATGGCTCTGAATACCGCTGAAGAACTGATCGAAGACATCCGCGCCGGCAAGATGGTCATCCTCATGGATGACGAGGACCGCGAGAACGAAGGCGACATCATCATCGCGTCGGACTGCGTGCAGGCCGAACATATCAACTTCATGGCCCGCTTCGCCCGCGGCCTGATCTGCATGCCGATGACCCGCGAGCGCTGCGAAACACTGAACTTGCCGCTGATGGCGCCGCGCAACGGCTCCGGCTTCGGCACCAAATTCACCGTCTCCATCGAGGCCGCCGAAGGTGTCACCACCGGTATTTCCGCCGCCGACCGCGCGCGTACCGTGCAGGCCGCCGTGGCGAAGAACGCAGTGGCCGACGATATCGTCAGCCCCGGCCATATCTTCCCGCTGATGGCCCAGCCCGGTGGCGTGCTGGCCCGTGCCGGTCACACCGAGGCGGCCTGCGACCTGGCGCGCATGGCCGGGTTCGAGCCGAGCGGCGTGATCTGCGAGATCATGAACGACGACGGCACCATGGCCCGCCGCCCGGAGCTGGAGAAGTTCGCCGCCGAGCACGATCTGAAGATCGGCACCATAGCCGACCTGATCCACTACCGGTTGATCCACGAGCGCACCGTCGAGCGCGTCAGCGAGCAGCCGCTGGATACCGAGCTGGGCCAGTTCACCCTGGTCACCTACCGCGACGGTGTGGAGAACACCGCGCACATGGCCCTGACCCTGGGCAAGGTGTGCGCCGAGGAACCGACCCTGGTCCGTGTGCACAGCATGGAGCCGCTGCGCGACCTGTTCCTGGTCAAGCAGCCGGGGCGCTGGAGCCTGCGCGCGGCCATGGCCGAAGTGGCCAAGGCCGGCAGCGGCGTGGTGCTGCTGCTGGGCAATCCGCTCACCGGTCCGGAACTGCTGGCCCATCTGAGCAAGCAGCCGGCGCCGAGCCCGGCGACCTACAGCACCGTCGGTGCCGGCTCGCAGATCCTGCGCGATCTGGGCGTGCGCAAGATGCGCCTGATGAGCTCGCCGATGAAGTTCAACGCCATATCCGGCTTTGACCTGGAAGTTGTAGAATACCTGCCCGCTGAATGACGACCCCGGCCGAGCGCAGCCTGCGCCCGGCCCGGCTTTTCGTTCTACATTGATACCCACGGGACGCCCATCGGCGCCCCGGCTCTTTATACAGACTGAGACTCGCCCATGACCCTGAAGACCATCGAAGGTACCTTCATCGCCCCGCAAGGCAAATTCGCTTTGGTGGTTGGCCGCTTCAACAGCTTCGTCGTCGAGAGCCTGGTCAGCGGCGCCGTCGACGCCCTGGTCCGCCACGGCGTGAAGGAAAGCGACATCACCATCATCCGCTCGCCGGGTGCCTTCGAGATTCCGCTGGTCACCCAGAAAGTCGCCCAGCGCGGCGAGTTCGCCGCCATCATCGCCCTCGGCGCGGTGATCCGTGGCGGTACCCCGCATTTCGAATATGTTGCCGGCGAGTGCACCAAGGGCCTGGCCCAGGTCTCCATGGAATACGGCGTGCCGGTTGCCTTCGGCGTGCTGACCGTCGACTCCATCGAGCAGGCCATCGAGCGCTCCGGCACCAAGGCCGGCAACAAAGGCGCCGAAGCTGCCCTGTCCGCCCTGGAAATGGTAAGTCTGCTGGCGCAGCTGGAGGCCAAGTGAGCCTGAACCACGACGACAGCCAGGACGCTCCGCAGCCCAAGGCCAAGGGTAAGATCGCCCAGCGCCGCGTGGCCCGCAGCCTGGCCATGCAAGCGCTGTATCAGTGGCACATGGCCGGTCAGTCGCTGAACGAGATCGAAGCGCAGTTCCGCGTCGATAACGATTTCAGCGGCGTCGACGGCGCCTACTTCCACGAGATCCTCCTCGGCGTGGCGCGGCAGAAGACCGAGCTGGACCAGTCCTTTTCCGTCTTCCTGGACATCCCCCTGGAAGAGCTGGACCCAGTCGAACTGGCCATCCTGCGCCTGTCTGCCTGGGAGCTGACCAGCCGTGTCGACGTGCCGTACAAGGTAGTGATCAACGAAGGCATCGAGTTGGCCAAGGTGTTCGGCGCCACCGACGGCCACAAGTTCGTCAACGGTGTGCTGGACAAGCTGGCGCCGGTGCTGCGCGCGGCCGAAGTCAAAGCCAACAAGCGCTGATCCGGCAGCTTGCTGTGGGCGAGTTCGAGCTGATCCGCCGCTACTTCGCCGCCGCGCCCTGTGCGCAGGCGGCCGAAGGCGTGGCACTGGGCATCGGCGACGACTGTGCCCTGCTGCAGCCGGGTCCCGGCCAGCAAATGGCCGTGTCCACCGACACTCTGGTGGCTGGCGTGCATTTCCCCGACCCCTGCGATGCCTTTTTGCTCGGCCAGCGTGCGCTGGCCGTGGCGGCCAGTGATCTGGCGGCCATGGGCGCCGCGCCGCTCGGTTTCACCCTCGCCATGACCCTGCCGCAGGCCGATCCGGCCTGGCTGGAGAGTTTCTCCCGAGGCCTGTCGCGCATGGCCGAGGCCAGCGGCCTGGCCCTGGTCGGAGGCGATACCACGCGCGGCCCGCTGTGCCTGACCCTCACCGTGTTCGGCCAGGTGCCGACCGGCCAGGCGCTGACCCGCAGCGGTGCGCGCGCTGGCGATCTGCTCTGCGTCGGCGGCAGCCTGGGCGACGGCGCCGGCGCGCTGCCGCTGGTGTTGGGCCAGCAGGCGGTGCAGGGCGAGACGGCCGACTATCTGCTGGCGCGCTACTGGGCGCCGCAGCCGCAGCTGGCTCTCGGCCAGTGGTTGCGCGGCAAGGCCACGGCAGCTCTGGATATCTCCGACGGTCTGCTGGCCGACTGTGGCCATATCGCCGTGGCCTCCGGCCTGGCGCTGCAGATCGCACAGGACAGCCTGCCGCTGGCGCCGGCCCTGCGTGCCCTGGCCGGCAGCGGGGCGCTGGACTGTGCACTGAGCGGTGGCGATGACTACCGCCTGGCCTTTACCCTGCCGCCTGAACTCCTGCCTGCACTGCAGGCCCAATGGCCCGAGGCCGTGGTGATCGGCCAGGCACTGGCGGGGCAGGGCGTGCAGCTAATAGACGGCCAGGGCCGTCCCATCGAACCGCCACGGGCGGGTTATCAGCATTTCGGGAGTAGCGGTGACTGAACTGGTGAAAGTGGCGCCGCGGGTGTGGCGCAATCCCTGGCATTTTCTCGCCTTCGGTTTCGGCTCCGGGCTGATGCCCAAGGCGCCGGGGACCTGGGGCTCGCTGGTGGCCATCCCCTTCATCCCGCTGTGGCAGATGCTGCCGGACTGGGGCTACTGGCTGATGCTCGGCGTGACCATGCTGTTCGGCTTCTGGCTGTGCGGCCGGGTGGCCGAGGACATGGGGGTGCACGACCACGAAGGCATCGTCTGGGACGAGATGGTCGGCATGTGGATCACCCTCTGGCTGGTGCCTGAGGGTTGGCAGTGGTTGCTGCTAGGCTTTGTAGTGTTCCGCGTTTTCGACATCCTCAAGCCCTGGCCGATCCGCTGGATCGACCGCCATGTGCACGGGGGCATCGGCATCATGCTGGACGATGTGCTGGCTGGCGTGTTCGCCTGGCTGGCGATGCAATTGCTGGTCTGGGGCTGGAGTCTGGCCTGATTCGGAGGCTGTACATGCGTGTCTGCTGGCTGGCGTTGCTGGTGTGCCTGGGCTGGCCGAGCGCCCAGGCCGGCCAGGCACTGCCGGCCGAGGTCCAGCTGGTCAGCGAGCACTGGGTCGGCCATACCAACGAGGACGGCAGCGGCCTGGCCTGGGACATCATGCGCCAGGTGTTCGAGCCGGCCGGGGTGAAGATGCACTTCCGCATCGTGCCGTACACCCGCTCCATCGGCCTGGTCCAGCGCGGCGAGGCGGATGCCTGGCTGGGCTCCTATCGCGACGAGGTCAGCGAGAAGATCGTCTATCCGCGCTGGCCCTACGATGCCGACCAGATCGTCGCCCTGTCCCTGGGCGAACAGCCGGTACCGACGCTGCAGAACATCGGTCAGTACCGCCTGTCGTGGATGCGTGGCTACGAATATCAGCGCTACCTGCCCGGGGTTAAGCGCTACGAGGAGATCCAGCGTCGTGTCGGTATCCTGCGCATGCTTGAACTGGGCCATGCCGACTTCTTCCTGGATGCCTCCACCGAGGTCGAGGATGTGCTCCGCGAGGGCCCGGACCCTGCGCGCTTTCGCACTACTGCGCTGACCCGCTTGCCGCTGTATGCCGGCTTTGCCGATACTGCCCGCGGTCGCGCCCTGGCCGAACTCTTCGATCGGCGCATGGCCGAGCTGGTGCGTGACGGCGGGTTGCGAGCGGTGTTCCGTCGCTGGCAGCAGCCTTATCCCTTCGACGAGGACATGGAGATCCCCGATGCGTCGCCTTGAGCTGTTCGCCGCCAGCCTGCTGCTGGTCCTGACTCCCTTGCTGCATGCCGAGACGCAGGTGCAGGTGGTCGGCCTGTTCCCCGGCGCCGCGGTGCTGCTGGTGGATGGCCAGCGCAAGCTGGTGCGCAATGGCCAGACCGGCCCTGGCGGGGTCAAGGTAATCAGCGCCGATAGCAAGGGCGCGGTACTGGAAGTCGATGGCGTGCAACGCAGCTACGGCATCAGTCGCGAATACAACCAGGCCGGCGCCAGCTCCGGGCCGCAGAAGGCCCAGCTCAGCATCAGCCGCGGGGTCGGCAACCACTACTGGATCGCCGGTTCCATCGATGGCCACCCGGTGCAGTTCCTGGTCGACACCGGCGCCACCTCGGTGGCGATGAATGAAGGCCAGGCCCGCCGCCTGGGCATCGACTACCGGGTGCAGGGCAAGCCCATGGTTGCCAGCACCGCCGGCGGCAATATCCGCGCCTGGCGGATCAAGCTCGACAGCGTGAAGATCGGCGGCCTAGAAGTGCTCGGTGTGGAAGGTGCAGTGCTGGAGGGCGACTCGCCCACCGAAGTGCTGCTGGGCATGAGCTTCCTCAGCCGGGTGCGCTGGCGCGAGGAAAACGGCGTACTGCAGCTGGAGTCCAAACTCTAGGTGCGGCTTGGCCGATTCATCGGCCCTTTCGATCCTTATCGCCGATAATTCAGGCTGCGCCGGGGGCCGTCACGGCTGGTACAATGCCGGCCTTTTCTGCCGAACGTCCAACAGGAGCACCCGGTGTCCGTCGTCTTCGTCGCCGCCTCCAAGCTGCCCACACCTTTCGCGGTGTTCACCATGCACGGTTTCCTCGATGAGGAGAGCGGCAAGGAGCATGTGGCCCTGACCCTGGGCGATATCGCCGATGGCCAGCCCGTGCTGGGTCGCCTGCATTCCGAGTGCCTGACCGGCGATGCCTTGTTCAGCCAGCGCTGCGACTGCGGCGCCCAACTCGAGGCCGCCCTGCGTGCCATCGCCAGCGAAGGCCGCGGCGTGCTGTTGTACCTGCGCCAGGAAGGGCGGGGCATCGGCCTGCTGAACAAGATCCGCGCCTACGAGCTGCAGGATGGCGGGGCCGACACGGTGGAAGCCAACGAGCGCCTGGGCTTCGCCGCCGACCAGCGCGACTACTCGATCTGCCAGCCGATGCTCGATCACCTGGGCGTTCGCGAGATCAACCTGATGACCAACAATCCGCGCAAGGTCAAGGCGCTGGAAGGCTTCGGCGTGCGCGTGGCCGAGCGCCGTCCGCTGGAGATCGGGCGCAATCCGCACAACAGCAAGTACCTGGCGACCAAGGCCGGCAAGCTCGGCCACATGCTGGGGCTGCAACACCAGGAAGAGACCGAGTGACGCGCACCGAGGTGCGGCGCCGGCTCGCCCTCGAATGGTGGCGCTGGCTCGGCTTCGCCCTGGCACCGCTGTTCTTCCTCAATCTGCTGTTCGGCGGCAGCCAGGCGCTGGGCACGGTGCTGGAGATGCCACTGTTCATCGCTGGCATGGCGTCCATGTTCATCAGCCTGCCGCTGTTCTCCGCCTACAAGCGCGCGCTGATCGCCACCGAGGCCGCCTTGGATGGCGAACATGAGCGCGAGGCCTGGCTGGAGCTGGCCCGCCAGCGGCGCAAGGCCTTCCTCGGCGCCTGCCTGCCGGCCTGGGTCGCCGCCATTGCCCTGTTCAGCGGGCTGAATGCCGTCGCCCTGATCCTGCTCGCCCTGAGCAGCGTCGTGCTGCTCTGTCTGTATCGCATCCCGCGCCAGCTTGGCTAAGCGCCTTTTCGCCGCCTGTCTGCTGATCCTGAGCCTGCCGCTGGGTGCGGCGGAGCGAGTGATCAGCCTGGCCCCCTCGATGTCGGAAATCATGTTGGAGCTGGGTGCCGCGGAGCGCCTGGTCGGCGTGCTCGATGGTGGCGCTCGGCCGCCTGAGCTGAAGCAGCTGCCCTCGGTGGGGCGTTATGGCCAGGTGGAGCTGGAAACCCTGCTGGCCCTGCGCCCCGATCTGTTGCTGCTATGGCCGGACAGCGTTCCTGCGGCCCAGCGCGAACAGCTGAAGTCCTTCGGCATCCCGCTTTATGTCGGCGAGCCCCATGACCTCGAGCAGTTGGCCGAACAGTTCACTGAGGTCGGCGAGCGGGTCGGCCATGCCGAGAGTGGTCGCCAGCTGCGTCAGCGCTTCCGCGATGGCCTGGCGAGCCTGCGCCAGCGCTACCGGCGCGAACCGCCACTGCCGGTGTTCTACCAGGTCTGGCATGAGCCGCTGTACACCATCGGCGGGCGGCAGATCATTGGTGACGCGCTGGGCGTATGCGGTGCGCGCAACGTGTTCGCCGACCTGCAGCTGCCGGCGCCACAGGTCAATGTCGAAGCGGTGCTGGGGCGCGCGCCGGAGGTGATACTCGCCGGCAGCGCCGTCGAGCTGCAGCACTGGCGGGCCTGGCCGCAGTTGCCGGCGGTGCAGCGCCAGCAGCTGTGGACGGTACCGGACAAGGGCCTGGAGCGCCCCAGCTTTCAGATGCTGGCGGCTATCGGAAAACTCTGCGCGGTGCTGGCCAAGGCTCGTTGAGCCGCACCGTGGCGCAGAAAGACAAAAGGCCCCGAAAGGGGCCTTCTGTATTGCGTTGATCGACGCTACAGCTCAGGGGTCCAGACGAAGCCGAGCATTGCCGTGCGGCCTTCCTGGCGGTAGCCGTAGCGCTCGCCTTCGTGCTCGTACAGGGCACGCTGGTAGTCCTTGTCCAGCAGGTTGTCGATCTTCGCCTCCAGCTTCAGCTCGCCGGTTGCCTGCCAGCTGCCGCGCAGGCCCAGCAGGCCGTAGCCGGCCAGCTGGTACTGGTTGTTCGGATCATCGTAGCTGCTGCTCGCGGCCTGCCAGCTGGCGCCCACGGCGAAGTCGCCGAAGGCGCGGTCCAGATCCAGGCTCAGGGTGCGGCGGGCGCGGCGGTTGAGGGTGTGGCCGGTGTCGCGGTCACGCGGGTCGACGAAGGCGATGCCGAGCTGGCCCTGCCAGCCGAACAGCTCCTGCTGCAGCGTCGCCTCGAAGCCGTGGATGCGCGCGGTGGCGATGTTCTGTGGGATGAAGTCCTGGTCGTTGGCGATGGCGTCCTGGATGTCGGTGCGGTACAGCGAGGCCTCCAGGCGGGTGCTCTGGCTCAGCTCGCTGCGCCATTGCAGCTCGTAGCTCTTCGAGTGTTCGGGCTTGAGGTTCGGGTTGCTGTAGTCCGGGTAGTACAGGTCGTTGAAGGTCGGCGCGCGGAAGCCTTCGCTATAGGACAGGATCAGGTCGTTGGCGGCGTTCAGCGGCAGGGTCAGGGCGCCGCTCCAGGTGTTTTCGCTGCCGAATTGCTCGTTCTTGTCGTGGCGCAAGCCCAGTTCGGTGGAGAAGTGCCCGCCGTCATAGCGGTGCTGGACGAAGGCCGCCTGGTTCCAGCGCTGCTGCTCGTCGAAGGCGGTGTTGCTGTTGAGCTGGTCCTCGTACCAGTCGGCGCCCAGCAGCAGGCTGTGGCCGTCGCCCAGAGCCAGGGTGTTGAGCCAGTTCACCGAGTCGCGATAGGTGTTGAAGACGCCGCGCTCGTCGCTGAGCTTGTCCAGGCTCTCTTCCCGGTTCTCGCTGTGGCCGACTTCCAGGCGGCTGCTCCAGACATCGTTGATCTGCGCATCGAGGTAGCTGGAGACGCTGCTGACGGTGAAGTCGCTGTACGGATCCTGGCCGACCGACTCGAAGGTGGTCATGTCGAAGCGGCCGAAGGGATTGTCGAATTCGGTGCGACCGCGCTGGTCGAGCACGTTGATGCCGGCCTCGACGCGGTCGCTGAAGCTGTGGCTGAGGCTCAGGCTGAAGGCCTTGTTGCGGTAGGCATCGTGATCCTGGTCGGACTCGTAGGACGGACCGCTGCGATCGAAGCCGTTGGTCTCGTTGAGGCTGCCGGCCAGGCTGAAGCGAGTCTGCTCGTCGCCGCCGGAGATGCCGGCGCTGCGCTGCCAGGTACTGTGGCTGCCGTAGCCGACGCGCACGAAGGGCTTTAGGCCTGCGCCGGCGCTGCGGCGGGTGAATATCTGTACCACGCCGCCGATGGCGTCGGCGCCATACACCGCAGAGCGTGGGCCGCGCAGGACTTCGATGCGCTCGATCTGGTCGATGTTGATGTGCTGCAGGTTGCTGTCGCCAGAACTGGCCGAACCGATGCGCATGCCGTCCACCAGCACCAGGCTCTGGGCCGACTTGGTGCCGCGGATATACAGGCTGGTCAGGCTGCCGATGCCGTTGTCGGTCACCTGCACGCCGGGCACGCGCCTGAGCAGTTCGGTCACTGACGAGGGCTGCAGGCGCTCGATGTCGCTACGGGTGAACACCGTGCTGGCGGCGCTGCTGGCGCTGCGCTGCTGCACGTCGCGGTTGGCGCTGATCAGGGTTTCGGACAGCTTCAGCGCGGCCTCCTGATCGGCAGCCAGGGTGCTGGCACCGGGCAGCAGGGCAACGGCCAGGGCCGAGAGAGGCAGGGAACGGGACAGCTTCATGGAGATTCCTCAAAGATCGCAAGACTTCGAGGAGGGCAGGACAGGCGCGGGCGGGCGCCTGACGGTGCTGCCCTCCGCAACACCAGTCGAATCCGTCCAGGCCGGTCTCCGGGCTCTCGACGCGCCGGCTCGCCTTCCCGGGAAACCCAGTGGCTGATGAGCGGGCGTGCAGCCGGTGGGCTGCGGTCGATTACCGTTGCGGGGGCAGCGCCGGGATTGCTCCATGAGCTCACCGGCTTCCCGTTTAACGCTGCTCCTGTGGACGCAGCGCACCTTGGCGGAATGCAAAAACGCCGCGCACCTTAGTGCGCAGATGGATGAATTACAAACAAGTTGGATTCAGGGCTGGATGAGCATGGCTCATCCAGCCAGCTGTGCCAGTCGTGCACGCACCGCCATCTCGATGCCGGCGCTGTCCAGCCCGCATTCGGCGAGCATCTGTGCCGGCTTGGCGTGCTCCACGTAATAGTCGGGCAGGCCCAGGTGCAGCAGTGGCTTGACGATGTTTTCGGCGGCGAGGAATTCGCTGACCGCGCTGCCGGCACCGCCCATCACGGCGTTCTCCTCGATGGTCACCAGCAGCTCGTGGCTGGCCGCCAGCTCGCGCAGCAGGGCCTCGTCCAGCGGTTTGACGAAGCGCATGTCGACCACGGTGGCATCGAGCGACTCGCCGACACGCAGCGCCTCGGCCAGTTGCACGCCGAAGGCCAGCAGGGCGGTGCGCTTGCCCTGGCGCCGGACCACGGCCTTGCCGATCTCGACCGGCTCCAGGCGCGGATCGATCGGCGTGTTGGGGCCGCTGCCGCGCGGGTAGCGCACGGCCGCCGGGCCCTGGAAGTGGTAGCCGGTGGTCAGCAGCAGGCGCAGCTCGTTCTCGTCGCTGGGGGTGGCCACCAGCATGCCGGGGATGCAGCGCAGGTAGGAGATATCGAAGCTGCCGGCGTGGGTCGGGCCGTCTTCGCCGACCAGGCCGGCGCGATCAATGGCGAACAGCACGTCGAGGTGCTGCACGGCCACGTCGTGGATCAACTGGTCGTAAGCGCGCTGAAGGAAGGTGGAGTAGATCGCCACCACCGGCTTGGCGCCGTCGCAGGCCATGCCGGCGGCCAGGGTCACCGCGTGCTGCTCGGCGATGGCGACGTCGAAGTAGCGCTCCGGGAAGCGCTCGCTGAAGGCCACCAGGTCGGAGCCTTCCTTCATTGCCGGGGTGATGCCGACCAGGCGCTCGTCCTGCTCGGCCATATCGCACAGCCACTGGCCGAACACGGCGGAGTATTTCGGGCCAGAAGGTTGCTTCGGCTCGACTGGCGCCTTGATCGGCTCCAGCTTGGTGATGGCGTGGTAGCCGATCGGGTCGACCTCGGCCGGGGCGAAGCCCTTGCCCTTCTTGGTCACCACATGGAGGAACTGCGGGCCCTCCAGGTCGCGCATATTGCGCAGGGTGGCGACCAGGGTCGGCAGGTCGTGGCCGTCGATGGGGCCGACGTAGTTCCAGCCCAGTTCCTCGAACAGGGTGCCGGGCACCAGCATGCCCTTGGCGTGCTCCTCGACCTTGCGCGCGATCTCCCAGGCGCCGGGCAGGCGCGAAAGGATCTTCTTGCTGCCTTCGCGCATGCTCGAATAGGTGCGGCTGGAGATGATCTTGGCCAGGTAGTTGGACAGGCCGCCGACGTTCTTGGAGATCGACATGTCGTTGTCGTTGAGCACGACCAGCATGTCGGCCTTCACATCGGAGGCATGGTTGAGCGCCTCGAAGGCCATGCCGGCGGTCAGTGCGCCGTCGCCGATCACCGCCACCGCCTTGCGCTTGCTGCCCTGCAGGCGGGCGGCGATGGCCATGCCCAGCGCGGCGCTGATGCTGGTGCTGGAGTGGCCGACGCCGAAGGTGTCGTACTCGCTCTCGCTGCGGCGCGGGAAGGCGGCCAGGCCGTCCTTTTGGCGCAGGCTGCCCATGCGCTCGCGGCGGCCGGTGAGGATCTTGTGCGGGTAGGCCTGGTGGCCCACGTCCCACACCAGACGGTCGTCCGGGGTGTCGAAGATGTAGTGCAGGGCGATGGTCAGCTCGATCACGCCGAGGCCGGCACCGAAATGCCCGCCGGTCTGGCCAACGCTGTACAGCAGGTATTGGCGCAGCTCGTCGGCCAGGCTTTCCAGCTCGCTTTCCGCCAGGCGGCGCAGGCCGTCCGGGGTGTCGGCGCTGTCGAGCAGGGGCGTGGCGGGACGCTCGCGGGGGATTTCGTGGAAGGTGGTCGGCATCAGGCAGATCGTTATAGGCATACAAAAGATGCGGCAGTTTACCTGAAGCGCCGGAAACAGCCCAAACGACCTGTAAGCGGATCAGTCCGCGGCGTAATGCCGCGCCAGAAAGTCCAGCAGCAGGGCGTTCACCCGCGCGCCGTCCTCGCTCTGCAGCCAGTGGCCGCAACCGGGCAACAGGTGCTGTTCCAGGCGTGGCACCTTGGCGGCCATGCGCGTGAGTGTCGGCGCCTCGAAGCGCCCGACCGGGTCGCGGTCGCCGAGCAGGAACAGGGTCGGCTGCTCTACCTGCAGCTCGGCCAGCGGCTCGCTGCGCTGCCAGTTGCGTTCGAAGTTGCGGTACCAGTTCAGCGCACCGTGGAAGCCGCGCCCGGCGAAGGTCTGCTCGTACACGGCGAACAGCTCGGGCGAACACCAGGCCGGCAGCGGCAGGTCGCCCAGGCCATCGAACAGGCGCGCATCGGCCGGCTTGTCGGCCAGCAGCGCGCCCTCCAGGCCGCCGAGCAGCAGGCGCAGGCTGCGGCCGATGTCGGCATCCAGCTCGGCCTCGGCCAGCCCCGGCTGCTGGAAGTAGAGGATGTAGTGGAAGCGCCCGGCGTAGGCCTCGCGCATCATCTCGATGGCCGGGCGCTTGGGGTGGCCGCCGAATGGCACGGAGAGTGCGCCGAGCGCCTGCACCCGCTCGGGTTCCAGCAACGCCAGGTGCCAGGCCACCGGTGCGCCCCAGTCATGGCCGACCATGGCGACGCGATCCTGGCCGAGGACGTCCATGGCGCCCTGGATATCGCCGCACAGGGTCAGCAGGTCGTAGGCGGCGGGATCTGTCGGCGCGCTGCTCCGCCCGTAGCCGCGCATCTCCGGGGCGAACACCCGGTAGTCGGCGGCGGCCAGCGCCTCGATCTGCGGGTGCCAGGCGTACCAGCACTCGGGGAAACCGTGCAGCAGCCACACCGGCTTGCCGTGCGCCGGACCGGCGCTGTAGAGGCTGAGGTCAATGCCGTTGACCGCCAGCAGCTGGTGCTCGATGTGCATGCCCGTGCTCCTTACCAGGTATCGACGAAGGGACGCTTCTTGCCTGCGCGCGCGGGCGCTTTCGGCGCCGCGTTGAGCCCGCGCAGCAGCCAGGCGCGGCTCTCGGCGGGGTCGATGACGGCGTCTATCTCCAGGTAGCTGGCCATGTTCAGCGCCTTGCCGTTGGCGTAGGCCTTGCCCACCAGCTTGTCGAACAGCGCCTGGCGCGCCGCGTCGTCCTCCTGGGCGGCCAGCTCCTTGGCGAAGCCCAGGCGCACCGCACCCTCCAGACCCATGGCGCCGAATTCGCCGCTGGGCCAGGCGGCAGTGAACAGTGGCGAATGGAAGCTGCCGGCCGCCATGGCCTGGGCACCGAGGCCGTAGCCCTTGCGCAGCACCAGGGTGAAGAACGGCACGGACAGGCTGGCGGCGGCGACGAACATGCGCGACACATGGCGCACGGTGGCCTGCTTCTCCGCCTCCGGGCCGACCATGAAGCCGGGGGTGTCGCACAGCGACACCATGGGCATATCGAAGGCGTCGCACAGCTGCATGAAGCGCGCGGCTTTATCTCCCGCCAGCGCATCGATGGCGCCGCCCAGGTGCGCGGGGTTGTTGGCGAGCAGGCCGAACGGCTTGCCCTCGATGCGGATGAAGGCGGTGATCAGTCCCGGGGCGAACTGGCGGCGCAGTTCCAGCACGCTGCCGCTGTCGGCCAGCAGCTCGATCACCCGGCGGATGTCGTAGACGCGCAGGCGATTCTCCGGGATGACATGGCGCAGCTCGCGCGGGTCGGTGCACTGCCAGTCGGCCAGCGAGCCCTGGAAGTACGACAGGTACTGCTTGGCCGCGCGCACGGCCTCGGCTTCGTTCTCCACCAGCACGTCGATCACCCCGTTCGGGCCTTGCACGCTGGTGGGGCCGACTTGCTCGGGTTTGAAGCTGCCCAGGCCGCCGCCTTCGATCATCGCCGGGCCGGCCATGCCGACGGTGGCGTCCTTCGCGGCGATGATCACGTCGCAGCAGCCGAGCAGGGCGGCGTTGCCGGCGAAGCAGCGGCCGGAGACTATGCCTACCGTAGGGACCAGGCCGGACAACCGGGCCATGGCGACGAAGGTGTGGCAGTCGAGCCCGGCCACGCCGACGAAATCGGTGTCGCCCGGGCGCCCGCCGCCGCCCTCGGCGAACAGTACCAGCGGCAGGCGCCACTGTTCGGCCAGGCCGAGCATGCGGTCGGTCTTCTTGTGGTTCATCACGCCCTGGGTGCCGGCGAACACCGTGTAGTCGTAGGCGATGGCCATGCAGCGCGCGACCTCGCTGCCGAAGGCGCCGGCGTTGACCGTGCCGATGCCGGCCACCAGGCCGTCGGCCGGGCTCAGTTCCAGCAATTCCTCATGGGAGCGCCGGCGACGCTGGGCGGCCAGGGCCATGGCGCCGTACTCGTTGAAGCTGCCTTCATCGAGCAGGTCGTGCAGGTTCTCGCGGGTGGTGCGCTGGCCGGTCTTGCGGCGCTTGGCCACGGCCTCGGGGCGGCGCGCGTCGGTCAGGCGCGCGTGGCGCTCCAGCACCTCGGCCAGGTCGGCGCGGATATGTTCGAGATCGATCGCCTGTTCGTCCTGCGCGTGCCCGCCATCGACCTCGGCGGGCTCGATGAACAGCAGGGCCTGGCCCTCGCCCAGCGCATCGCCGGGGGCTGCGGCCAGGGCGCGGACGATGCCGCCGCGTTCGGCGCGGACGACGAACTCCATCTTCATCGCCTCCAGCACGGCGACCTGCTGGCCTGCGGCCACGCTGTCGCCCTCGGCTACGTCCAGGCTGACCAGCACGCCGGTGCTCGGCGTGCTCAGCGCCAGGGTGCCGGCCGGTGCCTCGATGACGTTGGTGTGGGTGGCGCTGCTGCCGGTCTCAGCGAAATAGCGGTGTGGGTGAGCGGTGCCGTGGGCGCCGAGCAGTTCGCCCAGTTGCTCTTCGACGAAGCGCGTGCTGACCCGGTTGCTCAGGACCTCCTCACGCTGCAGCAGGTTCTGCAGCAGATGCAGGTTGCTCGCCACGCCCTCCAGGCGGAATTCGCAGAGGGCGCGATAGGCGCGGCGCAGGGCGCCCGGGTAGTCGGGCGCGCTGGCGATCAGCTTGGCCAGCAGCGAATCGTAGGCCGGGCTGACCGGGTAGCCGGCGTAGCCGTAGCCATCCACGCGCAGGCCCGGGCCGGACGGTGGCTGGTAGGCGCTCAGCGTGCCGGCGGCCGGGCGCGCGCTGCCGTCGGCGTGCAGGGTTTCCAGGTTGATCCGCAGCTGCACGGCGCAGCCTTGCGGCGCCGGTGGTTGCAGCAGGCCCAGCTCGGCGAGGCTGGTGCCGGCCGCCAGGCGCAGCTGGGTGTGCAGCAGGTCGACGCCGGTGATCTGCTCGGTGACCGTGTGCTCCACCTGCACCCGCGGGTTGGCTTCCATGAAGAAGAAGCGCTCACCCTCGACCAGGAATTCGAAGGTGCCGATGCCGCGATACTTCACCTCGGCCGCCAGGCGCAGGGCGCAGGCGATGATCGCCTCGCGCAGGCCGGCATTCAGGTCGGGGCTGGGGGCGATCTCCACCAGCTTCTGGTGGCGGCGCTGCAGGCTGCAGTCGCGCTCCCACAGGTGGCTGACCTGCGCGCCGTCGCCCAGCACCTGCACCTCGATATGCCGGGCACTCTGCACCAGCTGCTCGATATACAGCGCGCCGTTGCCGAAGGCGCCCTGCGCCTCGGACTGGCAGCGTGCGTAAGCCTCATCCAGCTCCGCCGCGTCATGGATCGCGCGCATGCCGCGCCCACCGCCGCCAGCCAGGGCCTTGAGCATGGCGGCGCCATGTTCGGCCAGGAAGGCACGTGCCTCGTCCAGGCTCACCGCGCGGTTGATGCCGGCCACCAGCGGTGCGCCGCAGCGTTCGGCCAGTTGGCGAGCGGCGGCCTTGTCGCCGAACAGCTCCAGCACCTCCGGCGCCGGGCCGATAAAGGTCAGCCCCGCGGCCTCACAGCGGCGGGCGAACTCGGCGTTCTCTGCGAGAAAGCCGTAGCCGGGATGGATGGCCGTGCAGCCCTGTTCGCGGGCGATGGCGATCAGCTGGTCCATGTCCAGGTAGGCCGGCACGCCGCGGCCCTGCAGCGCCACGGCCAGGTCGGCCTTGCGCGTGTGCAGGCTGGCGCCGTCGTCCTCGGCGAACACGGCCACCGAGCGGATGTTCAGGTCGGCGCAGGCCTGGGCGATGCGGATGGCAATCTCGCCGCGGTTGGCGATCAGCAGGGAGGAGAAGGGCATGGCCGGCGGCTCTGTCTGGGTCTGGTGATGGGCTCATCTTAGGCAGTCGCCGCCACCGGCCGCAGCCAACTGTGCCGCGACGAATACCCGCCACTCAGGGTGGCTGATGATCCGCCGAGCTTTTTGTCCGAATCGGCCCTTGTCGGCTGCGCCGCCGGCCGGTATTTCTGCCGTTTCGCTTGATTCCGCAAGGACCGCCATGAACGAGTTGCTCCACAGCCTGGACTGGGTGCTGCCGCTGCGCAGCGACGCGCTGACCCCGCTGATGCGTTTCTTCACTTTGCTCGGCTACGAGAAATTCATCCTGTTCTTCCTGCCGCTGGGCTACTGGGCCTGGAGCCGCGGGGTGTTCCTGCGCCTGCTGGTGCTGGTGGCGCTCACCGCGCTGCTCAACGCCTGGCTCAAGGACTTCTGGCAGGACCCGCGGCCGGACATCGCCCTGCGCATGGACCACGAGGTGGGCGAGAGTTTCGGCCTGCCCAGCGGCCATGCGCAGATCGCCGTGGTGATCTGGTTCTGGCTGGCCTGGGAGCTGCGCCGGACCTGGGCCTGGCTGGTGGCCGCGGTGGTGGCGGCGGGAATCATCTTCAGCCGTCTGTACCTCGGCGCCCATGATGTGGAGGACGTGCTCGGCGGCTCGCTGCTGGGCATCGCCAGCCTCGTCGTGTTCGAGTTCGCGCGGCGCTGGAGCGGCTGGCACGAAAGCCATGCCGGCTGGCACCTGGGCCTGATCCTGCTGGTGTTCCTGGCCGCCTGGCTGAGCTGGCCGGGCGAGGCGCCGAGCTATGTGCCTCTAATGGCGGGCATGCTGGTCGGCGTGCTGTTCGGTTATCGCAATCTGGCGTTTTCCGCCGAGGTCGCCGTCTGGCGGCGCGTGGCGGCGGCCGTTCTCGGTGCGCTGGCCTTCATCCTGCTGCAGAAGGGTCTGAAGCTGCTGGGCGACGCCTGGCCGTGGGAGCCGTTGGCCTGGCAGGGCCTGCGCGGTCTGGCGATGGGCCTGTTCGTGGCCTGGCTGATGCCGTGGCTGCTGGTGCGCGCGGGGCTGTTGGTGGCGGTGCGCAAACCGGAGCCGGAGCAGTTGCCCGAGGCGGCCGCTGCCTGACAGAAAGTCGTAGGGCGGGTGAAACCCGCGTGACACAAGTCGCGGGTTACACCCGCCCTACGGCGGTGGCTGCAGCGTTTGATCCTGGGCCGCTCATGCAGCGACCCAGCGCAGTCACCTACGGTTAGCTACGGCGTTCGACTATATAGCGGGCCAGCTCGCGCAGCGGCTCGGCGCTGTCGCCGAACGAGCGCAGGGCGTGCAGCGCCTGGTCACGTAGCTCCAGGGCATAGGCCTTGGCCTGCTCCAGGCCGAGCAGGGCGGGGTAGGTCGGCTTGTGGTTGGCTTCGTCCTTGCCCTGGGTCTTGCCCAGGGTGGCGGTGTCGCTTTCCACGTCGAGGATGTCGTCCTGCACCTGGAATGCCAGGCCTACGGCCCGGGCGTACTGCTGCAGGGAGCGCAGACCGGCCAGGTCGGCCTTGCCGCTGGCCAGGGCGCCGAGCTGCACGCTGGCCTCGATCAGCGCGCCGGTCTTGTGCCGGTGCATGGTTTCCAGAGCCTGTTGGTCGAGCTGGCGACCGACCGATTCCAAGTCGATGGCCTGGCCGCCGACCATGCCGGCCGGGCCGGCGGCGCGGGCCAGGCCGAGGACCATGGACAGGCGCAGGTCCGGGTCCTGCGGGTTACGGCGGGCATCGGCCAGGGCCTCGAAGGCCAGGCTCTGCAGGCCGTCGCCGGCGAGAATGGCGCAGGCCTCGTCGTAGGCGATATGGGTGGTCGGCTGGCCACGGCGCAGGTCGTCGTCGTCCATCGCCGGCAGATCGTCGTGCACCAGCGAGTAGGCGTGGATCAGCTCCACCGCACAGGCGGCGCCATCGGCACGATCGAGGTCACCTTCCAGCGCCTCGCAGGCGGCGTACACCAGCAGCGGGCGCACGCGCTTGCCACCGTTGACCACGCTGTAGCGCATGGCCTGGTACAGGCGGGCCAACTCGCTGCGCGGGGCATCGAACAATTCTTCCAGCGCGGCATCGACCCGCGCCTGGCAGCGCTGCTGGTACGCGGCGATCATGCCTGCTCGTCCGCGTCGAAGGGCACTTCCTCCAGCTCGCCGTCACGCTCCAGCAGTTGCTGGACCTTCTGCTCGGCCTGAGCCAGGGCGGCCTGGCAGTCGCGGGTCAGGCCGATGCCCTGCTCGAAGGCGGTCAGCGAATCTTCCAGGGAAAGCTCGCCGCTCTCCAGGCGCTCGACCAGGGTCTGCAGGTCGGCGAGGGATTTTTCGAAATCGACGGCGGCTTTCTTGCGGGCCATGGGACGGGCTCTCGGCTCTGTGGGGGCGTGGGTCAGAAGCGCAGGACTTCGCCGTTGCTGCGGGTCGGCGCCACCAGCGGGATGCGCGGTTGCTGCTCGGCCTTGGGCTTGGCTGGCTTCGGGGTGACGGCCGGCTTGGGCGCCTCGGCGATCGGCTGGTTGCGCAGCGGCTCAATGGCTTCCGCCAGGCGCTGGGCCAGCTGGCGCAGCAGACGGCTCTGGGCCTGGACCTGGTCGGCGGTGGTGCCGCTGTGGGCCTCTTCCAGGCGCAGCAGCTGGCTGTCGCGCAGCTGGCCGCCCTTGTCCAGCAGGCGCCACTGGGCTTCCAGAACGGCCGGATGGGATGGCCCGGAGTCGAGGCGGATGATGTTCAGCAGCACCTGCACGTCCGGCTTGAAGTCGGCGGCGGTGGTGGGGGCCAGCACGGTGCGCTGGCTATCCAGGCGCCAGGCCAGCTGGCGCAGCAGCAACTGGTCGATGTCGGCGGCCAGGCTGCCAGCCCAGCGCGCGTCGTCGGCGGCCAGCAGGCTGCCGTCGGTCTGGCGTTGCAGCAGGGTCTCGCGTTGCAGGTAGTCGGCCACCGAGACGGGGCCGAGCAGCACGGCCAGGCCCTGGGGTTGGGTGGGGATGGCGGAGTTGCCGTTGTCCAGCTGGTACAGCGGTATCGGCTTGTGCGCCGTGCAGCCAGCCAGGCCGAGGAGGCCGGTCAGCAGCAGTACGGAAGAAAGGCGCAGCAGTTTCATCGGTTCACCTGAGGGCCGCGCGGGCGGCCGTGATCGTACGTCAAGGCCGCGTATGATCCGTCAAAGCGGCCGCAGACTCCAGCCCGCGGCGCTCTACGGCATGCCTTGCGCGCTGCGCTTGAGCGCAGCGGCGGCTCAGGCCGGTGTCTCCACCAGCAGCGAATCGACCCGCTGGAAGCCGCGTGGCAGCTTGTTGCCGCGCCGTCCGCGCTCACCTTTGTAGTGCTCCAGGTCGTCCGGCTTGAGCGACAGGGTGCGCTTGCCGGCCTGCAGCACCAGGGTGGCGCCGGTGGGCAGCACGGCCAGGTCGGTGAGGTATTCCTCGCGGCTGGCCACGCGCTCGCCGGGGATGCCGATGATCTTGTTGCCCTTGCCTTTGCCCAGTTGCGGCAGGTCGCGTACTGGGAACAACAGCAGGCGACCTTCGGTGGTCACCGCGGCCAGCCAGTCGTCCTCGACGCTGGCCACCGGCTTGGGCGGCACCACCAGCGAGCCGTTGGGCAGACTGAGCAGGGTCTTGCCGGCCTTGTTCTTGGCCTGCAGGTCTTCGCCCTTGACCACGAAGCCGTAGCCGGCGTCCGAGGCGATCACGTACAGGGCGCTGTCTTCCGGCAGCAGCACGCAATCGAAGGTGGCGCCCGGCGGCGGCTGCAGACGACCGGTCAGCGGTTCGCCCTGGCCGCGTGCGGATGGCAGCGAGTGGGCGGCCAGTGAGTAGCTGCGCCCAGTGGAGTCGATAAACACCGCGTACTGGTTCGAGCGGCCCGGCGCGGCGGCCTTGAAGCCGTCGCCGGCCTTGTAGGACAGGCCGGTGGCGTCGATGTCGTGACCCTTGGCGCAACGTACCCAGCCTTTTTCCGAGAGCACCACAGTAACCGGTTCGGTCGGCATCAGCTCGGTTTCCGACAGGGCGCGGGCCTCGGCGCGGGCGACGATCGGGGAGCGGCGGTCATCGCCGTACTTCTCGGCGTCGTCGAGGATTTCCTGGCGCACCAGCTTCTTCAGCTTGGCTTCGCTGCCGAGCAGGGCCAGCAGCTTGGCGCGCTCCTTGGCCAGCTCGTCCTGCTCGCCACGGATCTTCATTTCCTCCAGGCGGGCCAGCTGGCGCAGGCGGGTGTCGAGGATGTAGTCGGCCTGGATGTCGGTGAGGCCGAAGCGCTCCATCAGCACCGGCTTCGGCTGGTCTTCCGTACGGATGATATGGATCACTTCATCCAGGTTGAGGAAGGCGGTGAGCAAACCTTCCAACAGGTGCAGGCGCCTCTCGACCTTGTCCAGGCGGAACTGCAGGCGGCGGCGCACGGTGCCGACGCGGTATACCAGCCACTCGGTGAGCAGGGTGCGCAGGTCTTTCACCTGCGGCTTGCCGTCCAGACCGATGACGTTGGTGTTGACCCGATAGCTGGACTCCAGGTCGGTGGTGGCGAACAGGTGGGTCATCAGCTCGTCGGCATCCACGCGGTTGGAGCGCGGGATGATGACGATGCGGCAGGGGTTCTCATGGTCCGACTCGTCGCGCAGGTCGGCGACCATCGGCAGCTTCTTGGCCTGCATCTGCGCGGCGATCTGCTCCAGCACCTTGGCCCCGGAGACCTGGTGCGGCAGGGCGGTGACCACGATATCGCCGTCCTCGACGCGGTACACGGCGCGCATGCGCACCGAGCCACGGCCGGTCTCGTAGATCTTCAGCAGGTCGGCCTTGGGCGTGATGACTTCCGCCTCGGTGGGGAAGTCCGGGCCCTGGATGTGTTCGCACAGCTGCTCGACCGTGGCACTCGGCTCGTCCAGCAGGCGCACGCAGGCGCTGGCGACTTCGCGCAGGTTGTGCGGCGGCACGTCGGTGGCCATGCCCACGGCGATCCCGGTGGTGCCGTTGAGCAACAGATTGGGCAGGCGCGCCGGCAGGGTGGCCGGCTCGTCCAGGGTGCCGTCGAAGTTCGGCACCCAGTCGACGGTGCCCTGGCCCAGCTCGGCCAGCAGCACCTCGGAGTAGCGCGACAGGCGCGCCTCGGTGTAACGCATGGCGGCGAAGGACTTGGGATCGTCCGGCGCACCCCAATTGCCCTGGCCGTCGACCAGGGTGTAGCGGTAGCTGAACGGCTGTGCCATCAGCACCATGGCTTCGTAGCAGGCGCTGTCGCCGTGCGGGTGAAACTTGCCGAGCACGTCGCCGACGGTACGCGCCGACTTCTTGTGCTTGGAGTCGGCGTCCAGGCCCAGCTCGCTCATGGCGTAGATGATGCGGCGCTGCACGGGCTTGAGGCCGTCGCCGATATGCGGCAGGGCGCGGTCCATGATCACGTACATGGAGTAGTTGAGATAAGCCTGCTCGGTGAAGTCGGCGAGGGAACGTCGTTCCACGCCTTCCAGGCTCAAATCGAGGGTGTCGCTCATGCGTGCCTCATGGTCATTTCAGTGAAGTCGATTGGCGCAGCACCAGGGTGCCGCCCTTCTGAGTGAATTCGAGTTGCTTGAGGGCGCTCATGCCGAGCAGCACCTCGTCGCCATCCATGCCCGGGGTGATCAGCGCCGCCACGTTGCGCAGTTGGATATCGCCCAGCTGCAGCAGACCGAGACGGGTGCGGGCGCCGGTGACGGTGCCATTAGCGGTGCGGATCTGCACCGGCGCGCCCGGCTGCAGGCCCAGTTCGCTGGCCAGTTTCTGCGGTACGGCCACGGCCGTGGCGCCGGTGTCGAGCAGGAAGGTCACGGTCCGGCCGTCGATCTGCCCGTCCAGCACGTAGTGACCGCCGCGGCTGCTGGCCAGGCGTACCTCGATGTAGCCATCGCCGTGTACCGATTGCGGCTGGCGATTGGGGTGGTCGCGCTGCTCTTCCCAATTGCCGAACCAGTGCGTGGCCAAGGCCAGGGCCGCGACCCAGGCCAGGATCAGCATCACGCGGGCGGCGCGCTGGCCGGTGGGTCTGTCGCTCACGGTGCGTTCCAGCCGCCGGCCGGCGCTTTGAAGTGCCACAGCAACGGGCGGCTCTCGCCATCGGCGCGGGCCAGGTCGTTGTTGTCCAGGCCCAGCCAGGCGCCGTCCTGGTCCAGCCACAGGGCCTCGGCGTTGCCATAGGGTTCGGGGTAGACGCGACCCTCGGCCAGGGCGGCAGCGGCGAACGACCAGCACTTCTGCTCCGCGCCGGTGGCCGGGTCGCGGCGGCAGATGCGTTGTTCCAGGCGCTCCAGGCTGAACAGCTTGTCATCCAGATAGGCCAGGTCGCCGAAGCTGCGCGGGTGGCGTGCATCGCTCCGCGGCGTGAGCGGCGAGCGCAGCTGGCCGGCTTCGGACATCAGGATGCAGCCGCCGGTGCAGCGCCAGCGGCCCTTGTCCTTGTGCAGCACCAGCAAGCCCCGGCGCTCGCGCTCGGCGGCCAGCCACAGGCGCTCGCCGGCCGGGTCGATGACCAGGCCTTCGAGCAGGGCATTGTGGCGCAGCAGCATGCCACTGGCGCGGGCCTGGCGCACCAGGCCGTCCGGCAGTGGCAGCCATTCGGCGATGCCGCTGGGGCCGACCTGCAGCAGGGCGACATGCGCCTCGCTGAGCAGATAACGGTTGCCCTTGTCGTCGCAGCTGATGCTTTCGAAGTCCAACTCGCCCTCGCGCACCAGGTTGGCCGCCCAGGTGCGCATGCGCAGGCCCCAGGGCAGGGTGCTGGTCGGCACCGGCGGCGCGGTGAAGCTTTCGGCCTCGGCCTGCCAGGCGGCGCCCGGTTGCAGGCGATACAGGCGATCGTCCTCGCGGTCGGACACCGCCAGCCAGTCCACGCCGCAGCGGGTCAGGCCAGACAGATTGCCACCGGCCATGCCGTCCACTGCATGCTCGGCCAGCAGCTCCAGCTCGACCGGTTGTTTGGGTTTGTCGGCCGCGGTGGCCGTGCAGGCGAGCAGCAGGCCGGCGAGAGCGAGGCTCAGCCTCACGCGATGACCTCGGCCAGGTTGCCCTTGCTCTCCAGCCAGCTCTTGCGATCGCCGGCGCGTTTCTTGGCCAGCAGCATGTCCATCACTTCACGGGTTGCCTCGAAGTCGTCCAGGCCCAGCTGCACCAGGCGGCGGGTGTTGGGGTCCATCGTGGTCTCGCGCAGCTGCGGCGGGTTCATCTCGCCGAGGCCCTTGAAGCGGGTGACCTGCGGCTTGCCGCGGCGCTTCTCGGCCACCAGGCGGTCGAGGATGCCGTCGCGCTCGGCGTCGTCGAGGGCGTAGAAGATCTCCTTGCCCAGGTCGATGCGGTACAGCGGCGGCATGGCCACGTAGACATGGCCGGCTTCCACCAGCGGGCGGAAGTGGCGCACGAACAGGGCGCAGAGCAACGTGGCGATGTGCAGGCCGTCGGAGTCGGCGTCGGCGAGGATGCAGATCTTGCCGTAGCGCAGCTGAGACAGGTCGGCCGAGCCCGGATCGATGCCGATGGCCACGGCGATATCGTGCACTTCCTGCGAGGCGAGGACTTCGCCGCCGTCCACTTCCCAGGTGTTCAGGATCTTGCCGCGCAGCGGCATGATGGCCTGGAACTCCTTGTCGCGGGCCTGCTTGGCGGAGCCGCCGGCGGAGTCACCCTCGACCAGGAACAGCTCGGAACGCATCGGGTCCTGGCCGGCGCAGTCGGCCAGCTTGCCGGGCAGCGCCGGGCCCTGGGTGATCTTCTTGCGCTCGACCTTCTTGCCGGCCTTGAGGCGGCGGCCGGCGTTGCCGATGGCCTGTTCGGCCAGCAGCAGGCCGGTTTCCGGGTGGGCGTTGAGCCACAGACTGAAGGCGTCCTTGACCACGCCGGAGACGAACGCCGACGCCTCGCGGGAGGACAGGCGTTCCTTGGTCTGGCCGGAGAACTGGGCGTCCTGCATCTTCATCGAGAGGACGAAGGCGATACGTTCCCAGACGTCTTCCGGCGCCAGCTTGACGCCACGCGGCAGCAGGTTGCGGAACTCGCAGAATTCGCGCATGGCGTCCAGCAGGCCCTGGCGCAGGCCGTTGACGTGGGTACCACCCTGGGCGGTGGGGATCAGGTTGACGTAGCTCTCCTGCAGCGACTCGCCGCCTTCGGGCAGCCACAGCAGGGCCCAGTCCACCGCCTCCTTGTTGCCGGCCAGGCTGCCGCAGAACGGCTCGTCGGGCAGGCGCACGAATTCGCTGACGGCGTCGACGAGGTAGGAGCGCAGGCCGTCCTCGAAGTACCAGCGAGTGGTCTCGCCGTTGTTCTTGTCGGTGAAGGTGACTTCCAGGCCGGGGCAGAGAACGGCCTTGGCCTTCAGCACGTGCTTCAGACGGCTGATGGAGAACTTGGGCGAGTCGAAGTATTTCGGATCGGGCCAGAAGCGCACGCTGGTGCCGGTGTTGCGCTTGCCGACGGTGCCGATCACTTCCAGGTCGGTGGCCTTGAAGCCGTCGGCGAAGGTCATACGGTACTCGCTGCCCTCGCGCCGGACCTTGACCTCGACCTGGTTGGACAGGGCGTTCACCACCGAGATGCCGACGCCGTGCAGGCCGCCGGAGAACTGGTAGTTCTTGTTGGAGAACTTGCCGCCGGCGTGCAGCTTGGTGAGGATCAGCTCGACGCCGGGGATGCCTTCTTCCGGGTGGATGTCCACCGGCATGCCGCGGCCGTCGTCGACCACTTCCAGCGAGTTGTCCTCGTGGAGGATCACCTGGATCGATTTGGCGTGGCCGGCCAGCGCCTCGTCGACGCTGTTGTCGATGACTTCCTGGGCCAGATGGTTGGGCCGCGCGGTGTCGGTGTACATGCCCGGGCGCTTGCGCACCGGGTCCAGACCGGACAGTACTTCGATGGCATCGGCGTTATAGGCGTTCTGCTGGGCCATAAGCGGTTCGGGTCTTCTTCAAAGGGTGGAAAAGTCGAAATCGGCCCACAAGGCCGGATCGAAGCCGGCCAAGGTGAGAATTTCCGGAATGCGTTGGGCGAAGCCCTGGTAGCTGTGGTCGCCACCTTGCTGGATATCCAGCGTGCAGCCCTCATAGAAGGCTTCGGCGTGGCGGTAGTCCAGGGTCTCGTCGGCCGTCTGCAGCCACACCCGGTAGCGCGCGGGGTCGCGCGGCTCGGCTGTTTCCAGCTCGCTCAGGGCGGCGACATGGTCGTGGGTCAGCAGCCAGGTCTCGTTGGTGTAGTAGTTGGTCTGCTCGACCTCCTTGCCGCCGAACAGCCGGTGCGGGCGTACCGCCGGGTTGATCAGCAGGGCGGGGAGTCCGTGCTGCTCGGCCAGGAAGGTGGAGTAGTAACCGCCCAGCGAGCTGCCGACCAGCAGCGGGCTGCCCAGTTCGGCGATGGCCGCCTGCAGCTGCTGCATGGCCTGGCGCGGGTGATGGTGCAAAGCCGGCACGCGCAGATGCTGGGCGATGCCGCAGTGTTCGGCCACCTTGAGCAGTTGGCTGGCCTTGGTCGAGGCCGGCGAGCTGTTGAGGCCGTGGATATAAAGGATGCTGGGATTCATGGAGCGGGAGGCTACAAGCTAGGCGGCGCTAGCCGCAAGCATTGACAAGCGGCCTTGCGGACTTAGTAGCCCTTGATGCTGTAGTCCACTTCGAAGTCGATGCCGGTGACGCGCGACACGCCGGTCTCCAGCCGTCCGTCGGCATGCAGGCGTAGCCAGCGGTAGCCGGGCGCCGTGGTGTCGACCTGGAATTCCTCGCTGCCGGGGGCGAACTGCACGCAGGTGGAGGGCGAGGCGAGCAGGCGGATGCCGCCGCGCTGCTGGTCGAACTCCTGGTGCACATGGCCCCAGAGCACCGCCTTGACCTGCGGGTGACGCCCCAGCACGGCGAACAGGGCGTCGGGGTTGCGTACGCCGATGGGTTCCATCCAGCTGCAGCCAATGGACACCGGATGATGGTGGAAGCACACCAGGTGATGACGCTCGGGGGCTTCGCTCAGGGCCTGCTCGAGCAGCTCAAGCTGGTCGTCGGCCAGGTAGCCGGGCACAGCGCCGGGAATCGAGGAGTCGAGCAGGGTGATGCGCCACTTGCCCAGGTCGATCACCGGCTCCAGCAGGTCGCTGCCATCGCACACTTCGCGCATGGCCGGCAGCTCGTCATGGTTGCCGGGGAACCAGCGGGTGTCGGCATCGAGGTTGGCGGTGAGCTGGCGGAAGCTCTGGTAGGAGGCCACGCTGCCGTCCTGGGAGAGATCGCCGGTGGCCAGGATCAGGTCGATGTCGCTCTGTTCCGCCTGCACCCGCTCGACCACCTTTTCCAGGCTGTCGCGGGTGTTCATGCCCAGCAGCTTGCCGTCTTCCTCGGCAAAAAGATGACTGTCCGACAACTGCACCAGCAGTACCGGGCGATCGGAGGCAAGAGACGACGGGCGCGACAAGGGCCTACTCCTGGGCGGGTTCCCAGGATTATGGTGGGTGAAACGCGATTCGGTAAACCCGGCAAACGTGAACTCGTCACATTTGCGCGGTTGTGATCACAGCACTGTGACCAGTTCGTGACCGCAGGCGATGCAGTGGCTCAGCCATTCGCCGAGGAACAGGTTGAGCTGGGTTTTCTCGTCCGGCTGGTGCATGGCGGCATTCGGGTAGGGGTAGATGCCTCGGAAACGCCGGGCGTTTTCCGCGCCGATCACCTCGGCCATGCGTGCGTCGTGGTAGGCGCGCACTTCCAGGCGCGGCACCGGCAGCCAGGGCAGGCTGTGCTCCTGGCGCACTTCCAGGGTGGTGGTGTAGGGGCAGTTCTCGGTGACGCGGATCAGCAGCACGCCGAGCAGCAGGTCGCCCTGGCTCAGGGCCACGCGACGCTCGCCCTGAGCCTCGCGCATGTCCGGCAGCAGGCGCAGCAGGCGCGCGTAGTTGGCTTCGCAAGCGGCCTGCAGCTCGACCAGGTCGACCCGGTAACGCTCGCGCAGCATGTTCATGACCACAGCCCCCGCACTTCCGCACGGTTCAGCGCCAGCCATTGCAAGGCGATGATGCTGGCGGCGTTGTCGATGCGACCGTCCTTTACCGCCTGCAGCGCATCTTCCAGCGGCCAGACGTGCACGCGGATGTCCTCGCCTTCCTCGGCCAGGCCATGCACGCCACCCACGCCCTCGCTGTTGCAACGGCCGACATAAAGATGCACGCGCTCGTCGGAGCCGCCGGGGGAGGGGTAGTACTGGGTGATCGGCCAGAGTGCGGTCAGTTGCAGGTCGGCCTCTTCCTCGGCCTCGCGGTGGGCCACTTCCTCGGGCTGCTCGTCCTTGTCGATCAAGCCAGCCACCAGCTCCAGCAGCCAGGGGTTGGCGCTCTTGTCCATGGCGCCGACGCGGAACTGCTCGATCAGCACCACGCTGTCGCGCTGCGGGTCGTAGGGCAGCACGCAGACGGCGTCGTGGCGCACGAACAGCTCGCGGCTCAGCTGCGGGCCCATGCCGCCGGCGAACTGGCGGTGACGCAGATGCAGGCGGTCCAGGCGATAGAAGCCCTTGAAGCAGGTCTCGCGCTGGAGTACCTCGACATCGGCATGTGACATGCAATTCCCCCTCGTGGCAGGGTCCTTCCCCGCAGAAAATCCAGCCGTCATTGGCGAGCTAATGGTGAATGTGCGCGCGGCAACGGCGCTTTGGCAAGGGTTGCCGCTGCGGCCGGCACTGTCGCCGCCGGCTCATTCAATCAAGACAATGTGACGCCCGAGATGCCGTGCCGTTCGGCATTTATCGTAAATAGCAGTCTTTTTCATTGGCTACCGATGAGTATACTCGGGGCCGTTGGTATCGACTTCAACAGGGAGGTGGGGGAATGCGCGCTGCAGAGCTGATCGATCTGCTCCGGCAATACGACCCGGACACGGATATCCCGGTGGCTTACACCGATGCCGAATTCGGCGAGCAGCCGCAGCTGCAAGTGGCCAGCTGTTACAGCACCGGCGACACCCGCTGCTACCAGAACCTGGTGGAGCAGGCCCAGGAGGGCCTGGTGGTGCTCGACCCGTTCGGCCGCATTACCTACATGAACCCCTTCATGCAGCAGTTCCTCGGCTACTCGCCGGCCGAAGCGCTGGGCAGGCCGCTGGCCCAGGTGATTTCCGCCGACCTGGTGGAAGTGGTGTTGATGCAGCGGCGCCAGGGCCCTTCGGCAGAGCGTTACCCGATGCGCATCCAGGCGAGCGACGGCCAGGTGCGCTGGGTACAGATGAGCGCCGCGCCGATTCCCAGCATCGACGGCAGCGACCGTGGCAGCCTGCTGACCATCACCGACATCTCCCACCGCGAGAGCCACGCCGACAAGCTCGGCGATCAGGAGAGCCTGGGGCAGAAGGTCTGGCGTATCTCCGAGCAACTGGACAGCCTCAAGTCCCTGCGCATGAACCTGCTGGCCGAGTTCGAGGCCCTGCAGGATTCGCCGCGCATCGCCGCCACGCCCTACTGGCACCAGCAACGCTACCTCTATCTGGTGCGCCCGCAGAAGGACGGCAAGCGCGTGCGCGAGTACATCGGCGCGCAGCCGGAGCGGATCAGCGAGGCCCTGGCCGCCGTGCGCCGCGAACAGCGCTACCAGGAAGTCTGCCGCGAGCTTCAGGAGATCGAGGAAAAGATCCGCACTTCCACCTTCAAGCTCGACAGCTTCCTCTGGGAGCTGACCAAGGTGCCGGAGAACCTGCACAAACTGGTGAGCTAGAGGCTCGCGACCGCTTTTTTCGATGACGGTTCCATGACAGACCGCCCCATTCCGGGGCGGTTGTCGTTTCTGCGTCTCGAATATCTGTGATCACATCTATAAATATCAATAAAAACAAGAAGTTATGTGTATTTGTCGTTAATGACAGCGAGGGGGTTTTGGTCCTTGTTGTGCCATTAAAGCGCTGAATAGGATGCCCGCCTCTCCCAACTCAGCAGGATGCAACGATGAGCCACCCCCAGCCCCCTCTGGATCACGACCAGTTTTACCGCGAACTCACCCTGCGCAACGCCGGGTTCATCAGTACCGACGACCAGTGTGGTCTGCGTGAGGCGGTCATCCTCGTGGCCGGCTGCGGCTCCACCGGCGGCAGCGTGATCGAGCTGCTGGTGCGCAGCGGTGCCGAGCACCTGATCCTGGCCGACAACGGCAGCTACGAGCTGAACAACGCCAACCGCCAGAACATGGTGGCCAGCGACATCGGCCGGACCAAGGTCGAGGTGTTCGCCGAGCGCGTGCGGCAGATCAACCCCTACATCAAGCTGGAGCTGCACGGCCACGGCGTGACGCCGGACAACGTCGAGGCCATGGTCGCCCAGGCCGACGTGGTGGTGGATGCCATCGACGTCACCGGGCGCTCCGGGCTGGAAATGAAGTACCTGCTGCACCGTGTCTGCCAGCGCCAGTACAAGCCGGTAGTGTGTGGCTACGACATGGCTGCCGCCCAGTACATCCCGGTGTTCGACTACCGCAACCCGGATCTGGCGGTGCTGGACAACCAGCTGAGCGCCGAGCAGGTGGCCACTCTCGACCCGATGCAGGCCTGCTCCTACCTGATCCCGGTGGAATGCGTGCCGCTGGAGATGTACGCCGAACTGGACCGCCATCTGGCCGGCAAGGACTACACCTCGCAGCTGGGCATCGCCGCCCACCTGTTCGGCACCCTGGCCACCGCGCTGATCATCGATCTGCTCAACGGCCGCCCGGTGCGCGACGCCATCTATGTCGACGTCTGGGAGCTGATCCGCCGTCGCGATGCCCAGGCCGAACGCGAACACCAGCAACAGCTGGAGCAGGGGCGCCAGGCTCTGGCGCAGTGGCGCCAGCTGCCGGCGGAGCGGCCCGACGCGTTCTTCCTCGAGCGCTCGGTCAAGCACTACCAGGCGCCCAAGCTGGGCGGCCTGCGCAGCTACCAGCAGTTCTGCATCGATCGCCGCGCCGGCATCGCCACCTACGCGATTCCCAACTACCAGCTGGACAACAACCTGACCCGCCAGCTGTTGCGCTTCGCCTTCGTCCACTACGCCAAGGTCGGCTTCATCAACCCGCAGGTGGCGGCGCTGCGCCAGCTGCACGCCGAGCCGCTGGAGCACCTGGCCCAGGAGGACGTGCATATCGTCCTGGTGCGCGACAGCGACCAGCAACTGCTGGCCTATTCCACCCTCAAGGCGCCGATAGCCCGCGGCAAGCGCTTCGACGACGAGCAGCGCCCGGCCTTCGGCGTGGAGACCGCTTTCGGTCGTGACCTCTATGCGCAGATCGCCGAATTGCAGGATCTTCCGGTGGAGCAGGTGCGCGAAATCGGCCGGGTGACCAAGGCCCAAGTTGGCGACCCGGTGCTGGAGGCGAAGGCCGGCATGCTGCTGCTCAGCGCATACGGCCGCCTGCTGTGCAAGGCCGACAGCGGCGTGGCGGCGATGGTCGGCGACGGCGAGCGTCAGGTCACCCTGCGCAACCTCGGCTTCTTCGGCTTCCGCCCGCAGGTCATGCCGGCGCGCGCCGCCAGCATCCCGGCCGAACACCTCTACGCCAACCGCTACCAGGGCCGCGAGGTGCATCCGTTCTGGCTGCGCCTGGATGCCATCGACCGCGAGCGGGTGGCCCAGATCGAAGGCCTGATCGAACTCGAAGGCGACGAATTCCTTTCCCAGCTGCGCGAAGCCAAGCAGCAGAACAACCTGCACATAGGAGCATGAACATGAACGGTATCTGGAACCAACAGCAGCAAGACATCCGCGCCCACTACCTGGCCGTCGGCCGCCAACTGGTGCGCCCCACCTCGGCCCAGCGTGATCAGGAGCTGGGCTTCGATCGCGAACTGTGGCGCGCCCTGGGCAGCAGCGGCCTGTTCGGCGTACACATGCCCAAGCAGTACGGCGGCCAGGGCCTCGGCATCTGGGAATTCTCCGCCGCGCTGGAAGGCTTCTCCGAAGGCTGCCAGGACATGGGCGTGCTGGTGTCCTTCGTCGCCCAGGTAGCCCTGGTGCAGGCCGCACTGATCAGCTACGGCAGCGAGGAACAGCTGCAGCGCTGGCTGCCGCCGCTGATCAGCGGTGAGAAGATCGGCTGCTTCGCCATCACCGAGCAGGGCTGCGGCTCCGACGTGCGCTCGCTGAAGCTGGCCGCACGTCGCGACGGCGCTGGCTATCGCCTCAACGGCATGAAGTGGAACATCACCAACGCCCCGGTGGCGGACATCTGCATGACCTTCGCCCGTCTGGACGAGGCCGGCACCAACGCCATCTCCTGCTTCATCACCGAGACCGCCAAGCCCGGCCTGGTGCAGTCCGCCCCCTTCGAGCTGATGGGCAACCGTGGCACGCCGATCGGCAGCCTGAGCTTCGACGAGGTGGCGCTGGACGCCGACAGCCTGGTCGGCACCGAGGGCCAGGGCCTGCGCGTGCTGTACTTCGGCTTCCTGGTCGAGCGCATCTTCACCGGCGTCTCCATCGTCGGCTGCATGCAGCCGGTGATCGACGAGTGCATGCAGTACAGCCTCAAGCGCGAAGCCTTCGGCCGGCCGATCAGCGACAACCAGTACGTGCAGGGCCACATCGTCCAGGCCTACACCCAGCTGGAGCTGCTGCGCAGCGTGGTCGGCCGCGGTCTGACCGAGCTGGAGCACGGCCGCGACTGCTCGACCCTGGCCTCGATCATCAAGATGCTGGCCAGCGAGGCGATGCACGAGGCCTGCCTCAACGCCATGCGCATCCACGGCAACTACGGCTACCGCCGCGACTTCCACTTCGAGCGCCTGCTGCGCGACTCCATCGGCCTGTTCTTCGCAGGCGGCACCAGCGAGATCCACAAGACCGTGATCTGGGCCAACCTGGTGGCCGAGGCGCAGAACCGCAGCAAAGCCAAGGACGACCTGCGCCTGGACGCCTACACCGGCGAAGGAGCCGCGGCATGAAGACTCGCGCCGTCGAGTTGCTCTCCTGGATGCTGCATCGGCCCTGGCTGATGCTCGCCATCCTGCTGCTGATCAGCGCCGCGGCGGTGGTCGCGGTGGGGCGCCTGGAGATCAACAGCACCCCCTACATGATCGACAAGAGCCACCCCAGTCGGGTGGCCGATGCCGACAACAAGCGCCTGTTCTCCAACACCGGCGAGCAGGCCTTCGTCGCCCTGGAGAATCCTCAGGGCAATATCTTCAACACCAAGAGCCTGGCCCTGGTGGCCGAGCTGACTCGCGCCTTCCAGGCCATCGAGATGGTGCAGCCGGGCGACAGCGACAAGCTGCGCGCCCTGGCCGAGGATCCGCGCCTGCAAGCAGATGTCGACGCCATCCTCGAAGGCGGCCTGACCCCGGCCGACCAGCCGCGTCTGGTCGCGCTCAAGCAGCGCCTGGCCGAGGCCGGTGAGCTCAGTCATACCCAGGAAGCCTGGCTGGACAGCCTGCACACCCGCCTGGTGCCGATCCGCAAGGTGCGCAGCCTGGTCACCGTGGAGAACCTGCTGACCGTCGACGAGGCGCTCGATGTGCATGCGCTGATGCCGCGCGTGCCGCAGGACAAGGCCGCGCTCGACGTCCTGCGCGCCGAGGCCATGGGCAACCCGCTGTTCCTCGACAGCCTGGTCTCGCGTGACGGCAGCGCCACCACCATCCAGGTCGAGTTCAACATCGCCCAGGACGATTCGCCGGCCATGCTGCAGGTCTACCAGGCGATCGTCGCGATCACCGACCAGGTGCAGGGCGACGATCGCATCTACCTTAGCGGCCCGCCGATGATCGCCGCGCAGACCGCGTCGAACATGGAGAAGGACAACCAGACCCTGCTGCCGGCGGTGCTGCTGGTGATCCTGGCGATCCTGTTCATCAGCTTCGGCCGCCTGCAGGGCGTTGTCGCGCCGCTGCTGATCGCCATCTTCAGCCTGATCTGGACCCTGGGCCTGATGGCTGCCTGCGGGGTGAAGCAGAACATCATCACCTCGATCATGCCGGTGTTCATCATCTCCATCGCGGTGTGCGACGCCATCCACTTCCTCGCCGACTACTACCGCAACCTGCCGCCCAACCCAGATCGCCAGGCGCGCATCGACACCGCGTTCAAGGTGATGAAGCAGCTGTTCTGGCCGATGTTCGTGACCTGCATGACCACCCTGGTCGGCTTCTTCTCGCTGATCTGGACCGACGTCACCTTCATCCGCGAGTTCGGCATCTTCACCGGCTTCGGCATCTTCTTCGCTTGGCTGATCACCATCGTCTTCCTGCCGGCCATCGTCATCCTGTGGAAGGCCGAGCCGCCGCGCCACGGCTTGTTGGTCAGCGACCGCCTGGACCGCATGATCGCCGCCCTCGGTCACTTCGCCCGCTACGGCAAGAAGCTGGCCCTGGGCATGCTGGTGGCCATCGTGCTGTGCAGCTGGTACGTGGTGGAGAACCTCACCGTGGATAACCAGGTGATCGGCTACTTCGAGGAAGACAGCCGCATCCGCCAGGACGACGCGGCAATCAACGCCAAGTTCGGCGGCACCACGCCGATCAGCATCATGATCGAGAGCGGCAAGGTCGATGCCTTCAAGGACCCGGCCGTGATCGAGGCCGTGGCCAAGCTGCAGGAGCATCTGCGCCAGCAGCAGCTGGTCGGCTTCACCTACTCGCCGGCCGACTTCGTCAAGCGCCTGCATCAGGTGACCCAGGATGAGTTCGCCGCCGAGCAGTACCGCCTGCCGAGCGACATCAGCGGCAGCCTGCTGGCGCAGTACTACCTGCTGTACGAGAACGCCAACGGCCGCGACCTGTTCGACGTGGTCGACCGTCGCTTCCAGAACGGCCGGGTCCTGGCCATCCTGCACACCGACCGCTCCTCGGAAGTCGGCGCGCTGATGCAGGGCGCCCTGGACTACGCCCGCGAGGTGCTGCCGGCCGGCATGACCGTGCGCGTGTCCGGTTACGGCGAAGTGCTGGTGGCCACCACCGACGCGGTGGTGTGGGGGCAGATCAACAGCATCCTGTCCTCGCCGGCGCTGATCGTGCTGATGGTCATGGCCATGTTCCATTCGATTCGCCTGGGCTTCGTCGCCCTGCTGCCGTTGCTGTTCACCCTGGTGGGCATCAGCGGGCTGATGGCGCTGAGCGGCACCGACCTGGACATCGGCACCTCGATCATCGCGGCCATCTCCTTCGGCATCGGCATCGACTATGCGATCCACGTGATCGCCGCCATGCGCCACAGCCCCGGCACACCGCAGGAGGCCACCCAGTACGCCCTGCGGCATACCGGCAAGCCGATCCTGATCAACACCCTGGCGCTGGGTCTGGGCTTCCTGGTGCTGTGCCTGTCGGGGTACCAGTCGCTGGTCAACCTGGGCTTCTTCATCTCGCTGACCATGCTGTTCGCCGCGCTGTTCGCCCTGCTGGTGCTGCCGGTGTTCGTGCGTACCCGCCAGGAGCCGCAGGCCTCGGCGCATCCGCAGGCGGAGCCCGCCAATGCGTAAGCACCTGCTCTGGCTGCTGTGCGTGGCCCTGCCTGCCGGCGCCCAGGACTGGCTGGCACTGACGCTCTACCCGGGCGGCGAGCTGTACCAGGCCGAGCACCTGCAACGCCTGGTCGGTGCCACGCAGAACCTGTGGGAAGTGAAGGATGCCCAGGGGCGCACGCCGATCCAGTCCCTGGACAGCTTGGCCAGCACCAACGCCATCGCTGCCCAGGGCGACGACGTGCGCTTCCGTCGGCTGATCGAGACGCGCGAGCTGACGCCCGCGGGCCTCAAGACCCTGGCCGGGCTGGTCGAGCAGCACCCGCTGCTTGGTCCGCGTCTGGTCACGGCGCAGCACGATGGCACGCACTTCTGGCTGCGCCTGGCCCATCCCTACGCCGAGGCCGACAAGGCCGAGCTGCTGCTGAGCTATGCCAAGCGCCTGGCCGCCGACTTCTCTCCCAGCTGCCGGGTAACCGGCGGCGCCCAGGGGGCGCTGCAGGGTTTCCAGCTCGCCGAGTGGACGCTGCAGGCCGAGGCCAAGATGCCGCCGCGCACCGCCACCTTGCAGGCCCTGCAGCAGGAGGTGGGCAGCCTGCGCCAGCGCAGCGAGCAAGCCTATTCGGCCGCCGACATCCTGATCTACCTCAAGCGGGTGCTCAACGGCGACGCCAGCCTGCCGGCCAGCGACGACGAAGTGGCCCAGCTCTACCTGATCGCCGAAAGCCTGCGCAGCCGCGATCTGCAGGACCTGGCGCGGCCCGACTTCCAGCGCCTCAAGCTGGTCGCCCTGGGCCGCGAGCGCGCCGCCACCCCATCCCTGCCGGGTTACCAGCTGGAGGCCAAGGCCCAGTGGTCATCCACCCCGAACAGTTACCTGACAGTCGACTGTCGTTAAGGAGTTTCCCCATGCGTATTTCCCTGATTGCCCTCGGCCTGCTGCTGAGCCTGCCGGCCCTGGCCGAGGCCCTCGACCCCGCCGCCATCATGCGCACCGTGCGCGACCGCGATGAGGGTCAGGACCGCCGCTCGGAAGTGACCCTGGTGCAGACCATGGCCGACGGCTTCGTCCGCGAGCGCAAGCTGCTGATGCTGGAGAAGGAGTACGGCGAGGAGCGCAAGGCCACCCTGTACTTCACCGCGCCCAGCGACACCGCCGGCACCGGCATCCTCATGCACAGCTACGCCGAGGCCGCCGCCCGCGAGGACGACCAGTGGCTGTACCTGCCGGCCCTGCGCAAGACCCGGCGCATCGCCACCAACTCCAAGGAGGGCCCGTTCCTCGGCACCGACTTCTCCTTCGCCGACATCGAGCGCATGCGCGTCGACGACTACCAGTACAAGCTGCTGCGCGAGGAGGAGTACAAGGGCCGTCCGGTCTACGTGATCGAGGCGCGCACTGCCGACGGCCTGGAGAACCCGCGCACCGGTTACAGCCAGCGCCTGGTGTATGTCGACCGCGAGCGCAAGCTGATCCTGCGCGACGAGTTCTTTCGCGGTGGTCGTCAGATCAAGACCTTCGAGGTGGTGGATGTAGCCGAGGTGGAGGGTTTCTGGACGGTTAACGAATCGCTGATGAGCAACCTGGTCGAGGGTGGCCAGACCCGTCTGCTGCGCACTGCCGCCGACTACAACCTGGACCTGGGCGACCAGAACTTCAGCGAGCGCGCCCTGCGCAACGGGATTCGCTGATGCGCGCAATGCTTATCGGCCTTCTGGGCCTGACCAGTCTGCCGTTGGCCGCGGCGACCCTGAGCAGCCGCGGCCACGTGAAGGACAGCTATCACCACGACACCACCGGGGCCAGCAGTTCCGGCCATCGTATCGAGGCATTGCTGGAGAGCCGCGTCAGCGAGGGCAACTGGACCCTCGACAGCGTGCTGCTCGGCCGCTACCGCAGCCAGTACGACGATGCCGGCGGCAAGCTGGAGGACCGCATGGAGTCCGACCAGGACCTGCGCGAGCTGTACCTGACCTGGGCCGGCGACAACTGGCAGTGGCGCCTCGGTCAGCAGCAGATCGCCTGGGGCCGCGGCGACTACTTCCGCCTGGTCGACGTGCTCAACCCGCTGGACCTGCGCGAGTTCCTGCTGCCCTACATCGACGACTACTCGCTCGGCCGGCAGACCCGGCCGATGGCGGTGGTGGAGATCTATGGCGACAGCCTGGAGCAGCAGTTCGTCATCGCACCCAAGGCCCAGGACACCCGCTACGCTCCGGCCGGCGCCGACTTCGCCATTGCCGGGCGGCCGGAGGGGCTGTCCGAGGACGACGAGCACGAACGCCCGGATATCGGCTGGCGCGGCAAGATGCTGGTCGACGGCACCGACCTGGACTTCTACCTGTTCGACGGCCTCAGTCCCGATCCGCTGTATGTGGTGGAGGAGGGCCAACTGGTCGAGCAACAGCGCCGGCGCAGCCTGGTCGGCGCCTCGTTCGCCCGCCCGGCCGGCGACTGGGTGGTGCGTGGCGACCTGGTACACCTGTTCAACGAACCGCTGCAGACCCCGGAAGGCGCGGAGAACGTGCCCAAGTCGGCGGCGCTGCTCGGCCTCGACCTGACGCGCAACGAATGGACGGTCAACTTGCAGGCCACGGTCAGCCATCGCCACGGCGCGCCGGACAGCCTGCAGCGCGAGACCGGCTGGGAGGCCTCGGCGGCGGTGCTCAAGGACTGGTCCAAGCAGCGCCTCAACGCCGGCATCCTCTGGCTGTACAACCGCGAGGTGCAGAGCAGCCACATGGTCAAGGCCAACCTCGGCTACCGGCCGTGGAACCAGTGGTACCTGGAGACGGGCTACATCGCCTTCAGTGGCGGGCAGACCACCCAGTACGGTCAGTTCGACAATCGGGATCGGCTCTATCTGCAGGTGCGTCGCGACTTCAGCCTCTGAGAACCAGTTACGGATGGGCTTGGATGGCACGGCGCGTGCGGCGACAATGGCCGCGCGCGCCGGGAACACCCGGCGTGGTGCACAGTCGAAACGCCCGTCGCCGTCCCGAGGAAAACCCATGCGTCCCATCGCCGTTGCCGGCCTGCTGTCTCTCTCGCTGTTGCTGAGCGGGTGCCAGGCAATACTGCTCGCCGCCAAGCCAAAGTCGTCGTCGCTGCCCGTCACGCGTGACGCCTGGGAACATCGCCCGGCGGGCTGCGCAGGCAAGGAGTGCCCGCTGATCAATATCGACCTGCAGCGTCTGGACGATCTACCCGAGCTGAATGCGCGCATCGAGCAGGAGCTACTCAAGCTGACCATCGAGCTGCCGGGCGATCCGCCGCCAGCCTCGCTGCAGGCTTACGAGCGCGAGTTTCTGGCCACGGCCAAGCCGGGCTGGATGAGCTACCTGCAGGCCAAGGTGCTGGAGCAGCACGACCGTCTGGTGGTGATCGAACTGTCCAGCTACCGCTTCACCGGTGGCGCCCACGGTATTCCCGGGCGTGCCTACCTCAACTACGACCGCGAACTGAAGCGGGTGCTGAGCCTGGAGGAGTTGCTGCTGCCGGAAGAGCAGACCGCCTTCTGGCAGCAGGCCGAACTGGCCCACCAGGCCTGGCTCAAGGCCAATGGCCTGGGCGAGGACCTGGAGTACCAGGCCGAGTGGCCCTTCGCCCGCACCGCCAACGTTGCCCTGCTGCGTGGCTCGGTGATGCTCAAGTATGAGATCGGCCGCATTGCGCCCTACGCCAGCGGTCATCCCGAACTGCGTATTCCCTATTCGCGCCTCAACGGCATCGTCAAACCCTTCTACTTCCCCGGTCGCGGCTGAGGCTTTCTCCCTGCGAGTCGGTAGCCCGGACTTCAGTCCGGGACATGTCTGGCGTCCTCCCGGACTGAAGTCCGGGCTACGTTGTTGCACATTCCTTATCTGCGCCTCAACGGTATTCCTCAGGCCGTTCTACTTCTCCGGTCGCGGCTGATCAGCCACGCCCGGCCAGCTTGCCCAGCAGCAACTGCAGGGCGGCGGCCAGGCCCAGCGCTGGCAGGGTGGCGCCGACAGCGGGGTAGAAGTTCCCCAGCACATGGAAGGTGGTCACGCCGCAGACCCAGGCCAGCAGGCTGTCCCAGCGCAGCAACGGCACGCTGCTCGGCAGCTGGCGGCGGCGCAGGACGAAGTGGTCCGTCAGCACCGCGCCGAACAGTGGGGCGAACACCGAGCCAATCAACAGCAGGAAGTGCTCGTACTGCGCCAGCGGCGCGAACCAGGCGATCAGGGTGCACAGCACGCCGATGGCCAGCGCCAGGTGCTCGACCTTGAACGGCAGCAGGGTGCCGCTGGAAACCGCGGCCGAGTGGATGTCGGCGAAGGCCTTCTCCGACTCGTCGAGCAGGATCAGTAGCAGCGGGATGCCCATTCCGGCGCCGGCCAGGGCCAGCAGCAGGCTGTTGGCCTCGCCTGGTGTGGTGAACGCCAGGGTGTAGGCAACGCCCAGGCTCATCAGCCACAGGCAGCCGACGAAGAAGCCCAGCGCGGCTCCGGCGAACACACCACCGGCGCGCTTGCCGAAGCGAGAGTAGTCGGCAATCAGCGGCAGCCAGGACAGCGGCATGGCGATGGCCAGGTCGAAGCCCAGGGCGAAGCTCATCGAGCCGTCGCCCGGGCGCGCCCACAGCGCGGCCAGGTCGGCTTTGGCGAACAGGTTCCAGGTCAGCCAGGCGCAGGCGCCGAGCAACAGCCAGATGCCCCACTGGCGCAGCACGCGACGGACAAAGGCCAGCGGCCCGGCGACTGCCAGCAGGGTGGCCAGGGCGCCGAAGCACAGGGTCCATAGGGTGGCGTTGGTCCAGGCGCTATCGGCGCCGAGGAACTTGCCGGCCAGCAGGCTGGCGGCATCGCGCATGACGATGATCTCGAAGGCGCCCCAGCCGACCAGCTGCAGCAGGTTGAGCAACGCCGGCAGCGCCGCACCGTGGCTGCCGAGGCTCAGGCGCAGGGCGGCCATCGAGGCCATGCCGGTATCACTGCCGATCACCCCGACCGCGCCGAGCAGCAAGGCGCCGAGGCCGACGCCGAGGACCAGCGCCAGCAGCGATCCGGCCAGGCCCAGGCCGGGGGCGAGCAGGGCGCCGGCCTGCAGCACCATCAGGCCCATGCCGAGAGAGAACCACAGCACGAGCAGGTCGCGGGCACCGAAGGCGCGCTCGGTCAGCGGCACGGCGAGGTTGGGGGAATAGTTGGGCGTGTTCACTTCGTTATTGTTCTCTGCAGGGAAATAAACAGGCCCCGCGAACTGCGCGGGGCCTGGCGAGGGCGGGGCTCAGACCTGCTTGTAGATCACCGCGCCTTCGTCCTTGAAGCGCTCGGACTGTTCGGCGAAGCCGGCCTCGATGGCCTTCTGCTCGTCGGTCAGGCCATTTTCCTTGGCGTAGTCGCGCACTTCCTGGGTGATCTTCATCGAGCAGAACTTCGGCCCGCACATGGAGCAGAAGTGGGCGACCTTGGCCGAATCCTTGGGCAATGTCTCGTCGTGGAAGCTGCGCGCGGTGTCCGGGTCTAGGCCGAGGTTGAACTGGTCTTCCCAGCGGAACTCGAAGCGCGCCTTGCTCAGGGCGTTGTCGCGGATCTGCGCGCCCGGATGACCTTTCGCTAGATCGGCAGCATGCGCGGCGATCTTGTAGGTGATGATCCCGGTCTTCACATCATCCTTGTTCGGCAGGCCCAGGTGCTCCTTGGGCGTGACGTAGCAGAGCATGGCGCAGCCGAACCAGCCGATCATCGCCGCGCCGATGCCCGAAGTGATGTGGTCGTAACCGGGGGCGATGTCGGTGGTCAGCGGGCCGAGGGTATAGAAGGGCGCCTCGTCGCAGCACTCCAGCTGCTTGTCCATGTTCTCCTTGATCAGCTGCATCGGCACGTGGCCGGGGCCTTCGATCATTGTCTGCACATCGTGCTTCCAGGCGATCTTGGTCAGCTCGCCGAGGGTCTCCAGCTCACCGAACTGCGCGGCGTCGTTGGCGTCGGCGATGGAGCCCGGGCGCAGGCCGTCGCCGAGCGAGAAGCTGACGTCGTAGGCCTTCATGATTTCGCAGATTTCCTCGAAGTGGGTATAGAGGAAGTTCTCCTTGTGATGCGCCAGGCACCACTTGGCCATGATCGAGCCACCGCGGCTGACGATGCCGGTGACCCGCTTGGCGGTCAGCGGCACATAGCGCAGCAGCACGCCGGCGTGGATGGTGAAGTAGTCCACGCCCTGTTCGGCCTGCTCGATCAGGGTGTCGCGGAACAGTTCCCAGGTCAGGTCCTCGGCGATGCCGTTGACCTTCTCCAGGGCCTGGTAGACCGGCACGGTGCCGATCGGCACCGGGCTGTTGCGGATGATCCACTCGCGGGTCTCGTGGATGTGCTTGCCGGTGGACAGGTCCATGACCGTGTCCGAGCCCCAGCGGATGCCCCAGGTCAGCTTGGCCACTTCTTCTTCAATGGAAGAGCCCAGGGCCGAGTTGCCGATATTGCCGTTGATCTTCACCAGGAAGTTGCGGCCGATGATCATCGGCTCCAGCTCCACGTGGTTGATGTTGGCGGGGATGATGGCGCGGCCACGGGCGATCTCGCTGCGCACGAACTCGGGGGTGATCTCTTTCGGGATGGACGCACCGAAGCTCTGCCCGGCGTGCTGCTCTTTCAGCAGCCCTGCTTCGCGCGCCTCCGCCAGCTTCATGTTTTCGCGGATGGCGACGTATTCCATCTCCGGGGTGATGATGCCCTGGCGGGCGTAGTGCATCTGGCTGACGTTCTTCCCCGCCTTTGCACGGCGCGGGTTGCGCACATGGGCGAAGCGCATGGCGGTCAGCTCGGCGTCGTTCAGGCGGCGCTGGCCGAACTCGGAGGACAGGCCCGGCAGTTTCTCGGTATCGCCGCGGTCCTCGATCCAGGCGCTGCGCACATCGGCCAGGCCCTGACGCACGTCGATGGTCACGCTCGGGTCGGTATAGGGGCCGGAAGTGTCGTAGACGGTGACCGGGGCGTTGATCTCGCCACCGAAGGCGGTGGGCGTGACATCCAGGCTGATCTCGCGCATCGGCACGCGGATGTCCGGGCGTGAGCCCTGCACATAGACCTTCTGCGAGCGCGGGAAGGGCTGCACGGACTGTTGGTCGACGCGGGCGCTCTCGCTCAGGTGTACTTGTGGTTTGCTGCTCATCGGCTCGGCTCCTGGCTGGATGTCGGAGCGAACCTGATGACGCAAGGCGCACCATGGCTGGTGCGAGAAGACTCGCCGAGCGGCGAGGACATCTTGTTCCCTACGCAGGCCTTAACCTGATCAGGTTCAACGGGATCCGGAACTATCCGATCTCAGCCCACGACTCTGGGCACCCCGACAAGAACTGCCGGCAGTCTAATCAAGCCCGGGTTGGAACACCAACCCGCATGCGGCGGCGGGGTGGCGTTTCGTCGGGAATCGGCAAACTGACGGCTATAGTCCTGGGCATTGTTGCGGCCAAGAAACAAAGCTTGTCGCAAAGTGGCCTACCGTTGCGCTGCGCCCGCCTTGACCGCCGCCTGCGACAGCCTTAGCCTTGCTCGATTCCCCCGCATCTAGGACTGATCATGCTACGCAGACTCTCTCTGGCGCTCGCGGTAGCTGCTGCCACCACCGGAATGGCATGGGCGGAAGACGCCCCGCAGGCAAGCAAGACCGATCTGGTCACTGTCTATAACGAGGCGGTGAAGAACAACGCCGACCTGGCCGCCGCCCGCGCCAACTACGCAGCGATCAGCGAAGTGGTGCCCCAGGCCCGCGCCGGCCTGCTGCCGAACCTGTCGGCCGGTGCCGATGCGATGAACACCGATACCGACGTGGACACCCGCTCGGGCAATGTCGATAGCTCGCGCAGCGGCCTGTCCTATCAGGCCAACCTGAGTCAGCCGCTGTTCCGTGCCGATCGCTGGTTCCAGTTCCAGGCGGCCAAGGCCACCGACCAGCAGTACGCTCTGCAGCTTTCCGCCACCGAGCAGAACCTGATCCTGCAGAGCGCCGAGACCTACTTCGCCGTGCTGCGCGCCCAAGACACCCTGGCCTCGACCAAGGCCGAGGAAGCGGCGTTCAAGCGTCAGCTGGACCAGGCCAACGAGCGTTTCGACGTGGGCCTGTCGGACAAGACCGACGTGCTGGAAGCCCAAGCCGGTTACGACACCGCGCGTGCCAACCGCATTCTCGCCGAGCGTTCGGTGGATGATGCGTTCCAGGCACTGGTCACCCTGACCAACCGCGAGTACGCCTCCATCGAGGGCATCCTGCACACCCTGCCGGTGCTGGAGCCGACGCCGAACGATGCCAAGGCCTGGGTCGATACCGCCGCCCAGCAGAACCTCAATCTGCAGGCCAGCAACTATGCGGTGAATGCCGCCGAAGAGACTCTGCGCCAGAACAAGGCCGGCCACGCGCCGACCCTGGACGCCGTGGCCCGCTACCAGAAGGGCGACAACGACTCCCTCGGCTTCACCAACAACGACCTGGCCTCGCCCTATGACGGCGATGCCGAGCAGACCAGCATTGGTCTGCAGCTGAACATCCCGATCTACAGCGGTGGCCTGACCAGTTCCCAGGTGCGCGAGGCGTACCATCGCCTTAGTCAGAGCGAGCAGGAGCGCGAGAGCCTGCGTCGCCAGGTGGTGGAAAACACCCGCAACCTGCACCGCGCGGTGAACACCGACGTGGAAACCGTGCAGGCGCGCAAGCAGTCGATCATCTCCAACCAGAGCGCCCTGGAAGCCACCGAGATCGGCTACCAGGTCGGTACCCGCAACATCGTCGACGTGCTCGATGCCCAGCGCCAGCTGTACAGCTCGGTGCGCAACTACAACAACGCGCGCTACGACTACATCCTCAACAACCTGCGCCTGAAGCAGGCCGCCGGCACCCTGGCGCCGGCCGACCTGGACTCCCTGTCGAGCTTCCTCAAGCCGGACTACAACCCGGACCAGGACTTCCTGCCGCCGGACCTGGCCAAGGCCGCGGAAGCTCAGCTCAAGGGCAACCCGGAATACTGAGTTACTCGCAAGAGCAAAACCCCGCGCTGAGCGGGGTTTTTTTATGCTGGCATTTGGCCTATACCTTGCTTTGTCTACAGCTTTGCTGAATGCGGCCGATGCACAGGCATAGGTCGCCTGGCCGGAAGGAGTTTCGTTGTGTCCGTTCTGTTCTCGCTGTTGCGCAGCCGCCTGCTGCGACCTGTATTCATCGCTCTCGGCCTGGCCATGCTGGCCCAGGTGGGGCTGGCCGTCTGGCTGACCCGCGCCACCGTGGACGAGTTGGTCAATGACCTGACCCAGCGCCTGGGTGGCGAGAGCCAGCGGCTGGTCGGCGAGCTGGGAAGCGCAGAGGAAGAGATGCGCGCTGGCCTGGCTGCGCTCTCCACCAATACCCGCGAGCGCCTCTCCGGCGGTCTCTCCACCCAGCTCAAGGCCGAACAGGCGCAGCTGCGCAAGGTGCTGGAGGAGAACCTCAAGCAGTCCGGCAATTCCATCGCCCAGATGCTCGCCGGCGTGGCGCCCAAGGCGATCTGGGACAACGACGCCCCGGCCCTGACCGCCCTGACCCGCATCGTCCAGCGCGATCCCGCCGTGCTCTTCGCGGTGTTCTATGACGCCCAGGGTCAGCGTCTGACCCGCAACTTCAACCGCAGCAGCTCGCGGGTGCGCGAGCTGGTGGCGGCCGGGCAGGGTGACGGTGCCCTGGCCAAGCTGGTCGACGCGGCGTCCCGCGATCCCAAGGTTCACATGGTCGAGGTGGATATCAATCCGATGGGGGCCTCCATCGGCAAGGTCCAGCTGGGCATGTCGCTGGATGGCGTGGAGCAGGAGCTGACTGCTCTCGATGCGCGCTTCGCCACCCTGGTCGGCAGCGCTGGCGAGCTGGTCGACAAGAGCCTCTCCGGCGCCGCTCAGGAGAGTACCCAGGCCCTGCAGCAGCGCCTGCAGCTGGCCGAACAGGCCACCGCCGACATGGCGCGCAATGGCAGCGAGACCGTGCAGCAGGCCGCCGAGAGCCTGCGTTGGCGCATCGCCAGTGGTCTGCTGGTGGTCGGTCTGCTGACCCTGGCGGTGGTCGCGCTGGTGCTTGGCTGGCGTGTGCTCAGCCGTCTGCAGCTCCTGATCGCGGCGCTCAAGGATCTGGCCGCCGGCGAGGGCGACCTGACCCGTCGGGTGCAGCTGGACAGCAACGACGAGGTCGGCGAGATGGCCGATGCGGTCAATCGCTTCATTGCCAAGTTGCAGCCCATCGTGCGCGAGGCCGGCGAGGTGGCGCAGCGCACCGGCGAGGAGATCCGCAGCCTGGCCCAGCGCAGTGCAGCCGCAGAGGCCGCGGCCGGGCGCCAGCGTGACGAGGTGGCCGGCAGCCTGCAGGCGCTGGAAGAGATGGCGGCGGCAGCCCAGGCCGAGAGCCGGGCCATGCATGATGCTCAGCAGCGCGTGGTGGCCATCCGTCAGGCGGCCCACGAGAATGCGGCCATCGCGTCAAAGGTCGGCGCTTTGATCGAGGCGCTGGTGGCTCGGGTGGACAACGGTTCGGCGGTGATTGAGAAGCTGGCCAAGCAGAGCGAGCAGATCGAGGTGGTGCTGACGGTGATCCAGTCCATCGCCGAGCAGACCAACCTGCTTGCCCTGAACGCGGCCATCGAGGCGGCGCGGGCGGGGGAGAGCGGTCGTGGTTTTGCCGTGGTGGCCGACGAAGTGCGCGCCCTGGCCAGCAAGACCCAGCAGTCCACCGGTGATATCCAGGCGCATATCACGGCCCTGCAGCAGGGCGCCCGCGAGGCGGTGGCGGTGATCGGTCAGGCCGGCGGCCAGGCGGCCGAAGGTCTCAAGGCGCTGCGCGACAGTGCACGTCTGCAGCAATCGGTGCAGGCTTCGGTGGATGAGGTGCACGGCGCCATCGACATCGCGACCCGTTCCGCCGCCCATCAGGCCGATGGCGCGTCGGCGGTGCGTGGCCGGGTCGAGGTGATCCACAGCGAGGCCCAGCGTGCGGCCCAAGCTGTCAGCGAGACGGCGGCCAGTGGGCGCGTGGTGGACGGCCTGGTGGCTCAGCTGCGGGCGAGCTTCGCGCAGTTCAAGGTGTAACGGGCTGGGCGTGAGAGTGGCCCGGTCCGGGCCGCTCCTGCTGCCGGGATTTGCAGGAGCCAGAAAAGACAAAACCGAGCCATTGGCTCGGTTTTGTTTTGAAGAGTGGTGCCCAGGAGAAGACTCGAACTTCCACGGTGTTGCCACCGCTAGGACCTGAACCTAGTGCGTCTACCAATTCCGCCACCTGGGCACATTGCGACGATCGCTCGCCGACTTTTTCCAGCATTCGCCGTTTTCGCGGCGCGGAAGCTGCTCCGTTAAAAGCGAAACCGAGCCATCGGCTCGGTTTCTGAAGAGTGGTGCCCAGGAGAAGACTCGAACTTCCACGGTGTTGCCACCGCTAGGACCTGAACCTAGTGCGTCTACCAATTCCGCCACCTGGGCACGGGAAACTATGATTACTCAATCGCTTCCGTGTTACAACGTCTCAGCAACGTTGTGGGCGCGAACTATACGGAGCACCCTTTTGCTTGTAAACCCCTGACGGCGAAAAAATTATTGTGCTGACCCCCGATGCCGTTTCGCGCTTCAATAGGCATATGGCACACACATCTATATATGCGTAAAGGTGATTTCACTTAATGGCCGATTGGCAATCCCTCGATCCTGAGGCCGCCCGCGAGGCGGAAAAATACGAAAACCCCATCCCCAGCCGCGAGCTGATTCTGCAGCACCTGGCCGAGCGCGGCTCGCCCGCAGCCCGTGAAGAGCTGCTGGCCGAGCTGGGTCTGACCACCGAAGAGCAGGAAGAAGCCCTGCGTCGTCGCCTGCGCGCCATGGAGCGCGACGGTCAACTCATCTATACCCGTCGCGGTACCTACGCGCCGGTGGACAAGCTCGATCTGATCTGCGGCCGCATCAGCGGTCACCGCGACGGCTTCGGTTTCCTGGTCCCGGATGACGGCAGCGACGACCTGTTCCTGAGCCCGGCGCAGATGCGCCTGGTGTTCGATGGCGATCGCGCACTGGCGCGGGTTTCCGGTCTCGATCGGCGTGGTCGCCGCGAAGGCGCCATCGTCGAGGTGATCGCCCGTGCCCACGAGAGCATCGTCGGCCGCTATTTCGAAGAGGCCGGCATCGGCTTCGTCGAGGCCGACAACCCGAAGATCCAGCAGGAAGTGCTGGTCACCCCGGGTCGCACCGGCGGCGCCAAGATCGGTCAGTTCGTCGAGATCAAGATCACCCACTGGCCCACCTCGCGCTTCCAGCCCCAGGGCGACATCGTCGAAGTGATCGGCAACTACATGGCGCCGGGCATGGAGATCGACGTGGCGCTGCGCAGCTACGACATCCCGCATGTGTGGCCGGAGGCGGTGACCAAGGAGGCGCGCAAGCTCAAGCCTCAGGTGGAAGAGAAGGACAAGGAAAATCGCGTCGACCTGCGTCATCTGCCGTTCGTCACCATCGACGGCGAGGATGCCCGTGACTTCGACGACGCGGTCTACTGCGAGAAGAACAGCGGCCGCTGGAAGCTGTTCTCCGGCGGCTGGAAGCTCTATGTGGCCATTGCCGACGTTTCGCACTACGTCAAGGTTGGCGCGGCCCTGGATGAAGAGGCGCAGAAGCGCGGCAACTCGGTGTATTTCCCCGAGCGCGTGGTGCCGATGCTGCCGGAAGAGCTGTCCAACGGTCTGTGCTCGCTGAACCCGCATGTCGATCGCCTGGCCATGGTCTGCGAGATGAGCATGTCCAAGTCCGGCGAGCTGGTCGACTATCAGTTCTACGAGGCGGTGATCCACTCCCATGCGCGCCTGACCTACAACAAGGTCAGCTACATGCTGGAGCAGCCCAAGAGCAGCGAGGGCAAGGCCCTGCGCGACGAGTACAAGGAAGTCCTGCCGCACCTCAAGGAGCTTTACTCCCTGTACAAGGTGCTGCTGGCCGCTCGCCACGAGCGCGGCGCCATCGACTTCGAGACCCAGGAAACGCGTATCGTCTTCGGCAGCGGGCGCAAGATCGCCGAGATCCGCCCGACCCAGCGCAACGCCGCACACAAGCTGATCGAGGAGTGCATGCTGGCGGCCAACGTGGCTACCGCGCGCTTCATGCTCGACCACGATATTCCCTCGCTGTACCGCGTGCACGACGGTCCGCCGGCCGAGCGTGTGGAGAAGCTCAAGGCCTTCCTCGGTGAGCTAGGGCTGGTTCTACACAAGGGCAAGCAGGGCCCGGTGCCGAAGGACTACCAGAAGCTGCTGGCCAGCATCCAGGGGCGCCCGGACTTCCACCTGATCCAGACCGTGATGCTGCGCTCCCTGAGCCAGGCGGTGTACAGCGCCGACAACAACGGCCACTTCGGCCTGAACTACGAGGCCTACACCCACTTCACCTCGCCGATCCGTCGCTATCCGGACCTGCTGGTGCATCGCGCCATTCGCAGCGTGATCCGCTCCAAGCGCGAGACCAAGCACGTGCAGCGCGCCGGTGCGGCTAGCATGCCCAAGGCGCGCATCTATCCGTACGACGAGGCGGCGCTGGAGAAACTCGGTGAGCAGTGCTCGATGACCGAGCGCCGTGCCGATGAGGCGACCCGTGACGTGGTCAACTGGCTCAAGTGCGAGTTCATGCAGGATCGCGTCGGCGAGACCTTCGAGGGTGTGATCACCGCGGCGACCGGTTTCGGCATCTTCGTCGAGTTGAAAGACATCTATGTCGAGGGGCTGGTGCATGTCACCGCGCTGCCGGGCGACTACTACCACTTCGATCCTGTGCACCATCGCCTGTCGGGCGAGCGCAGTGGTCGCAGCTTCCGCCTGGGCGACAGCGTGGAAGTGAAGGTCATGCGCGTCGATCTGGACGAGCGCAAGATCGAGTTCGAACTGAGCGAAGGCAAGGCCGACAAGGCTCCTGCCGGTCGCGGTCGTGCCGGTGCCGATGGGCGCAAGAAACCTGCGCCCAAGTCTGCCGGCTTCGGCAACACCGATGTGCAGAAGAGTCGCGACGTGAAGAAGGCGCTGCTCGATGGCGCCAAGAAGGGCGGCGGCAAGGCGCCTGCGGGCAAGCCGGCTGGCAAGTCCGGCGGTCATCGCAAGGGCGCGCCCAAGGCAGATGCTCCGGCGGGCGGTAAGCCGGGCTCGAGTCGGCGTAAGGCGAAGCGATGAGTCAGCTGGAAAAAGTCTACGGCGTACATGCCGTCGAGGCGTTGCTGCGCCATCACCCCAAGCGGGTCAAGCAACTGTGGCTGGCCGAGAGCCGGCAGGATCCGCGGGTGCGCAGCCTGCTGGAGCTGGCCGCTCAGCATCGCGTGGCGGTCGGCAGCAAGGATCGCCAGGAGCTGGATGAGTGGGCCGAAGGCGTGCACCAGGGCGTGGTCGCCGAGGTCAGTCCCAGCCAGGTGTGGGGCGAGAACATGCTCGACGAGCTGCTCGAGCGCACTGAGGGGCCGGCCCTGCTGCTGGTGCTGGACGGCGTGACCGATCCGCACAACCTCGGCGCCTGTCTGCGTACTGCCGACGCCGCCGGCGCCCAGGCGGTGATCGTGCCCAAGGACAAGTCGGCCACCCTCAATTCCACCGTGCGCAAGGTGGCCTGCGGCGCCGCCGAGGTGATCCCGCTGGTGGCGGTGACCAACCTGGCGCGTACGCTGGAAAAGCTGCAGAAGAAGGGCCTGTGGGTCGTCGGCACCGCCGGCGAGGTCGACCAGGAGCTGTATCAGTTGGATATGACTGGGCCGACGGTGCTGGTCATGGGGGCCGAGGGCAAGGGCATGCGCCGTTTGACCCGCGAGCACTGCGACTACCTGGTGAAGCTGCCCATGGGCGGCAGCGTCAGCAGCCTGAATGTCTCGGTCGCCACCGGCGTCTGCCTGTTCGAGGCGGTGCGCCAGCGCCAGGCGGCCAAGCCCAAGGCTTAACGGCTGTTCAAATAATCACCAATTCGCCTTGCGTGCGGCAGGGGGCTTCTCTAGAATGTCGCCCCTTGCCGCGACGGTAGGCGCGCATGCGCCTTCGCTTCGGCAAGAAAAAACGAGTCATTCACTCCTTGCCTGACCACCTTCTGTTGGCAGGCTACAACCCGTAAGGAGCATTCATGCGTCATTACGAAATCATCTTTCTGGTTCACCCGGACCAGAGCGAGCAAGTCGGCGGCATGGTCGAGCGTTACACCAAGCTGATCGAAGAAGACGGCGGCAAAATCCACCGTCTGGAAGATTGGGGCCGTCGTCAACTGGCCTACGCCATCAACAACGTTCACAAGGCTCACTACGTGATGCTGAACGTTGAGTGCAGCGGCAAGGCCCTGGCCGAGCTGGAAGACAACTTCCGCTACAACGACGCTGTGATCCGTAACCTGATCATCCGCCGCGACGAAGCCGTTACCGGTCAGTCCGAGATGCTCAAGGCCGAAGAAAACCGCAGCGAGCGCCGCGAGCGCCGTGATCGCGTTGAAACCGAAACCGCCGAAGGCGATGACGGTGACAGCAGCGACAACGCTGACGAGTAATCCACGGATCTATTGAGGAGCCACATTCATGGCACGTTTCTTCCGTCGTCGTAAATTCTGCCGTTTCACCGCTGAAGGCGTGAAAGAGATCGACTTCAAAGATCTCAACACCCTGAAAGCCTACGTTTCCGAAACCGGCAAGATCGTTCCTAGCCGTATCACCGGTACCAAGGCCAAGTACCAGCGTCAGCTGGCCGTCGCTATCAAGCGCGCCCGCTACCTGGCCCTGCTGCCCTACACCGACAGCCACGGCCGTTGAGAGCAGATCGTCGACAAAGTTGTAAGGGATAAACCGCATGCGCGCCTTGGCTGAGTTCATCATGCGCGGCCGTATGCAGGCCACCCTGGTGGTGGTCGGATCGGCGGCAGTGCCGCTGTTGTTCTGGTTGAGTGCCGCCACCAGCTGCCTGGTGCTGCTGCGGCGGGGGCCGAGAGATGCCATTGGCATCCTCGCCTGGGCATTGCTGCCGGCCCTGGGCTGGTGGCATTTCGGTGAGCCGCGCACCCTGCTGGTGCTGCTCGGTTCGCTGGGGCTGGCGTTGTTGTTGCGCGCCGGTCACGCCTGGGTTCGAGTGGTGCTGGCAAGCATCGCCCTCGGTCTGGTGTATGGCGTGATTCTGGGTGCGGTGTTCCGCGAACCCATCGCGGCAATGGCGGGTGAGCTGTACAAGCTCATGCCGCAGATGCTCGATGGGGTCTACCAGCAGATGTCGGTAGAAGAGCGGACCCGCCTGGAGTCGCTGATCACCCCGGTGCTTACCGGATTGATGGCTGCGTTACTGCAGATCGTCAGCCTGCTCTGCCTGATGCTCGGGCGGTACTGGCAGTCGATCTTGTACAACCCCGGCGGTTTCGGGCTTGAGTTTCGTGCTCTGCGCCTGCCGCCACCACTGGCCTTCGGCCTGTTGGCGGTCATGCTCCTGGCGCCCAATCTGGGTCTCGAGCTGGCCATGCTGACGCCGATGTGCAGCGTGCCACTGGCGTTTGCCGGGGTGGCCCTGCTGCATGGTCTGGCTGCCGCAGGGCGCCTGGCCAGGTTCTGGCTGGTGGGGCTGTATGTATCGCTGCTGCTGTTTATGCAGCTGGTTTATCCGTTACTGGTGGCCTTGGCCATCGTCGACAGTCTGATGGATTTTCGCGGTCGCCAAACGCGCAATAACGGCGCCGGCCCCGCGAACGGTGAAGGTTAAAAGTTAAGAGGTAAGACCCAAATGGAAGTTATCCTGCTGGAAAAAATCGCCAACCTGGGCAACCTGGGCGACAAGGTCAACGTCAAGGCCGGTTACGGCCGTAACTACCTGCTGCCGCAGGGCAAGGCTACCGCCGCTACCGCCGAGAACGTTGCTGCGTTCGAAGCTCGTCGCGCCGAGCTGGAAAAAGCCGCTGCCGAGAAGAAGGCTTCCGCCGAATCTCGCGCTGCTCAGCTGGCCGAGCTGGAAGTCACCATCACTGCCGTGGCCGGTGACGAAGGCAAGCTGTTCGGTTCCATCGGTACCCACGACATCGCCGAAGCCCTGACCGCCTCCGGCGTTGCAGTGTCCAAGGCCGAAGTTCGTCTGCCGAACGGCACCATCCGCCAGGTCGGCGAATTCGACGTAGCTGTGCACCTGCACACCGACGTGGAAGCCACCGTCAAGGTGATCGTGGTAGCTGCCTAAGGCAAGCGACCCAGTGGGCTTGCACGAAGGTGCGGGCCTGCCGACAATCGGGCACTCATCGCTTCGCGGTGCGTGCCCGTTGTTTTTTCTAGAGCCCTTGGCCAAGCCGTGCGGTTTTGCCAAGGCCTCTGAGCGTATGGAATCACAGGTGCCATGAACGACATCAGCGTCCCCCAGCAGTACGACCTGGAAACCGCGGCCCTCAAGGTGCCGCCGCACTCCATCGAGGCCGAACAGGCCGTGCTGGGCGGCCTGATGCTCGATAACAACGCCTGGGAGCGGGTCTCCGACGCGGTGTCGGATGGCGACTTCTATCGGCATGATCACCGCCTGATCTTCCGCGCCGTTGTCACCCTGGCCGAGCGCAACTCGCCGTTCGACGTGGTGACCCTGTCCGAGCAGCTGGACAAGGAAGGCCACCTGAGCCAGGTCGGCGGCCTGGCCTACCTGGGCGAGCTAGCCAAGAACACGCCGTCGGTAGCCAACATCAAGGCCTATGCGCAGATCATCCGCGAGCGCGCCACCCTGCGTCAGCTGATCGGTATCAGCAACGACATCGCCGACATGGCCTACGCGCCCCAGGGCAAGAGCGCGGTGGAAGTGCTCGACGAGGCCGAGCGACAGATCTTCCAGATCGCCGAGGCGCGACCCAAGGCTGGCGGCCCGGTGGGGATCAACGAGATCCTGGTCAAGACCATCGACCGCATCGACGAGCTGTTCAACACCAACGAGGGCCTGACCGGCATCTCCACCGGCTTTACCGACCTGGACGGCATGACCAGCGGCCTGCAGCCGGCCGACCTGGTGATCGTCGCCGGCCGTCCGTCCATGGGTAAGACCACCTTCGCCATGAACCTGGTGGAGAACGCGGTGCTGCGTTCCGACAAGGTGATCCTGGTGTTCTCCCTGGAGATGCCCAGCGACTCGATCGTGATGCGTATGCTCTCCTCGCTCGGCCGCATCGACCAGACCAAGGTGCGTTCCGGCAAGCTGGACGACGATGACTGGCCGCGCCTGACCTCGGCGGTCAACCTGCTCAACGAGCGCAAGCTGTTCATCGACGATACCGCTGGCATCTCGCCGACCGAGATGCGCGCCCGCGCCCGCCGCCTGGCCCGCGAGCACGGAGATATCGGCATGATCATGGTCGACTACCTGCAGCTGATGCGCATCCCGGGTTCCAGTGGCGACAACCGGACCAACGAGATCTCCGAGATCTCGCGCTCGCTCAAGGCCCTGGCCAAGGAATTCAACTGCCCGGTGATCGCCCTGTCGCAGCTCAACCGCTCCCTGGAGCAGCGCCCCAACAAGCGCCCGGTCAACTCCGACCTGCGTGAATCCGGAGCGATCGAGCAGGACGCCGACATCATCATGTTCGTCTACCGTGACGAGGTGTATCACCCGGAGACCGAGTACAAGGGCGTCGCCGAAATCATCATCGGCAAGCAGCGTAACGGCCCCATCGGTACCTGCCGCCTGGCGTTCATCGGCAAGTACACGCGCTTCGACAACCTCGCGCCGGGCCTGTACAACTTCGAAGAAGATTGACCCTTCGCAAGGCTGATCCTGCTCAATGAAAACGGGCGCCCAGCGGTTAAGATGGGCGCCCGTTTTCTTTCCGGAAGTTGCTCATGCGTCCCCTCGTCGCCACCATCGATCTGGCCGCCATTCGCCATAACTACGCCCTGGCCAAGCGCTGTGCGCCGGGTCGGCAGGCGTTCGCGGTGGTCAAGGCGAATGCCTATGGGCATGGCGTGCGCGAGGTGATCAGCGCCCTGCACGACGAGGCCGACGGCTTTGCCGTGGCCAGCCTGGAGGAGGCCGCCGAGGTGCGCGCCATGCAAGGCACGGCGCGCATCCTGCTGCTGGAGGGCTGCTTCAGCGCCGATGAGCTGCCGATGGCCGCCCATCTGGGGCTGGATCTGGTGCTGCAGGGCGCCGAGCAGATCGAGGCGCTGCTCGCCGCCAGCCTGTCGCGGCCGCTGAATATCTGGCTCAAGCTCGACTCCGGCATGCACCGTCTGGGCCTTGCGCCCGAGACTGTGCGCCAGCTGTTCCCGCGCCTGCGCGCGGCGCCGCAGGTAGCCGAGCTGAACCTGCTCAGCCACTTCGCTTGCGCCGACGAGCGCGGCCACAGCCTGACCGAGGTGCAGCTGGAGTGCTTCCTCGATCTGCTCGACCTGGATTTCGATCAGCGCAGCCTGGCCAACTCCGCTGCGCTGCTGATGATTCCGGCCGCGCACATGGACTGGATCCGTCCCGGCATCATGCTCTACGGCGCTACGCCGTTCGCCGACCTGTCCGCCGCCGAGCTGGGCCTGCAACCGGCCATGAGCCTGAGCGCCCAGCTGATCGCCGTGCGCGAGGTGGCGGTGGGTGAGAGCGTCGGCTACGGCGCCGGCTGGGTCGCCGAGCGCGCGTCACGCATCGGCACGGTGAGTTGCGGCTATGCGGACGGTTATCCGCGTCATGCACCAAGCGGCACGCCGGTGCTGATCCGTGGGCAGCGCGTGCCGCTGGCCGGCAGGGTATCGATGGATATGCTCACGGTCGATCTGAGCGATCTGCCCGAGGCCGCTGTTGGCGACACGGTGGAGCTGTGGGGCGCCAACCTGGCGGTGGACGAGGTGGCCCAGGCTGCCGGCACCATCGGCTACGAGTTGCTGACCAAGGTCACCGCGCGCGTGCCGCGGCGCTACAAGGCCTGATCGAACTCAGCTCAACCCGCTGGGCACCTTGAGCACGTCCAGCATCAGGCAGGTCTGCGGACTCAGCTCGCCGTCGCAGCCCTGCAGCACGAAGCCCGAGCGGCCGCGCTGCTTGGCCCGGTACATGGCCTCGTCGGCCGACTTGTACAGGCCGCTGAACTGCAGCGCATGCTGCGGATAGAGCGCGGCGCCGATGCTGATGGTCACCGCCAGGCGGTTGGCGCCGTACAGCACCGGCCGCGACAGTTCGCCGAGCAGGCGCGCGGCGATCTCCTGGGCGTGCTGCTGGGCATCCGGGCCACACACCAGCACGGCGAACTCGTCGCCGCCCAGGCGCGCCACCATGTCGTTGGTGCGTACATGCTCGCGCAGACGATGGCCGATGGTGCGCAGCATCAGGTCGCCGGCATCGTGGCCGTAGCGGTCGTTGATCGGTTTGAAGTGATCGAGGTCGACCAGCATCAGCGCCACCGATTCGCCGCGCCGCTGGGCGTCGGCCAGCGCCACTTCGGCGCGTTCGATCAGGTAGCGGCGGTTCGGCAGTTCGGTCAGCGGATCGTGGAAGGCGGCATGCTGCAGGCGCTGCTCGCGCTCGCACAGTTGCTGGTTGGCCTGAGCCAGCTCTATGGTGCGCAGGCGCACCGCTTCCTGCAGTTCGTCGGCGCTGGCCTGCATCTGCGCCAGGCGTGCGGTCTTCTCGCGGTCGGCCTGCAGCAGGGCCTCGGCCTTCTCCTGCTTGAGCGTCTGAATGCGGTAGGCCAGGGCGAAGGAGAACAGGATCGACTCGGCCGCTACCGCCAGGGGGAACACATAGGCGTTCCAGGTGGCCGGTTGCACCAGGCCGGTGGAGCGCATCAGTGCCAGGCTGATGCTGCCGAGGATCAGACCGTAACCGAACAGGTAGAGCAGGGCGGGGAAGTAGCCCTGGCGCCAGCGGATCATCGCCGAGCCGAGCGCCGCGGGAATGCTGGTCAGCGACAGCAGGGCGATCAGCCAGGCCGAGGCGCCGCGCAGGCCGAAGGCCTCCATGCCGATGGCGATCACGTAGCAGACGCAGGCCAGGCTCAGCAGGTGGTGGGCCCAGCGCACATGGATGCGGGTCTGCAGCAGGGTCTGGGTGAAACGGCAGGCGCAGAACCCCCACAGCGAGGGCAGGGTGATGCGGTCCAGCCAGAATGGCACCGGCGCGTCCGGCCACAGATACTGGAAGCCGTGGCCGCTCATGCTGACGATCAGCAGCAGGGCGCCGGCGGTGGTCAGTACGTACCAGAAGTAGGCGGTGTCGCGCAGAGTGAAGAAGATGAACAGGTTGTACAGCAGCAGGGCGGCGATGATGCCGTAGATCAGGCCAAGGCCCAGGTTCTCCTGGCTGGCCAGGTGGTCCAGGCCGTCCAGCTGCCAGACCCGCAGCGGAAAGGAGTTGCCGGCGGGGTCGAAGCTGCGCAGGTAGAAGGTCTGTGGCGTTTCGCCCAACTCCGGCAACTGCAGCACTGGGCGTCGGTAGTCATGGTCGCGGCCCTCGGCGAAGCTGACCCGCTCGCCGACCTGGCGCTGGTTCCAGCCGCCCTTGCCGTCGGGTGTATACAGCTGCAGGTCGAGCTGGGTCACCGCGCCGATCTCCAGCCACCAGCGTTTGGGGGCGTCGGCGCTGCGCTGCAGCTCCAGCTTTATCCACCAGGGATTTGGGTTCTGTCCGACGCTGGCCAGGCCCTTGGCCGGCACGAAGCGCTGCTGCACGGCCGGGTCGGCCATGTCGCTGATGCCCAGCCGGCCGCCGACATCTTCCAGCAGCATGATCTGCCCGTTCAGCTGTTGCCCGCTGCTATTCGCCTGCAGCTGGACGGCGGCGTGCAGGCGCCCGCCGAGCAGGCTCAGGCACAACATCAACAGCAGCGCATGCGGGATCGAGCGTCGCACCTGGGGACTCCTTGTTCCGGGTTCGGGCTGGCGTTTTGCAACCAGGCCCGAGTATAGCCATGGAAGTGACCGTGATCACAAATTGACAGCATGGCTGCGCATGAGCAACTGAGCGTCGGAGTCGGATTCTGTATGTTTTTTGTGCTATATTCCGCGCCCCCGTGAAAGCCCGGTTGATCAAAAAACATGCAACTCGCCAAGCCGCTGTTCGACTATCCCAAGTACTGGGCCGAGTGCTTTGGTCCCGCACCCTTCCTGCCGATGAGCCGGAAAGAGATGGATCAGCTCGGCTGGGACAGCTGCGACATCATCATCGTCACCGGTGACGCCTACGTCGATCACCCGTCCTTCGGCATGGCCATCATCGGCCGCCTGCTCGAGTCCCAGGGCTTCCGCGTGGGCATCATTGCCCAGCCGGACTGGCGCTCGAAGGACGACTTCATGAAGCTCGGCCAGCCGAACCTGTTCTTCGGCGTGGCGGCGGGCAACATGGACTCGATGATCAACCGCTACACCGCGGACAAGAAAATCCGCTCGGACGACGCCTACACCCCCGGCGGCCTGGCCGGCGCCCGCCCGGACCGCGCCAGCCTGGTCTACAGCCAGCGCTGCAAGGAAGCCTACAGCCAGACCCCCGTGGTCCTCGGCGGCATCGAAGCATCGCTGCGCCGCATCGCGCACTACGACTACTGGCAGGACAAGGTGCGCCGCTCGATCCTGATGGACGCCACCGCCGACATCCTGCTGTACGGCAATGCCGAGCGCGCCGTGGTCGAGATCGCCCAGCGCCTGGCCTTCGGCGAGGCGGTCGAGAACATCACCGACGTGCGCGGCACCGCCTTTATCCGCCGTGATACGCCGGAAGGCTGGTACGAGGTGGATTCCACCCGCATCGACCGTCCGGGCAAGATCGACAAGATCATCAACCCCTACGTCAACACCCAGGACACCGCCGCCTGCGCCATCGAGCAGGAGAAGGGACCTCAGGAAGATCCCAACGAAGCCAAGGTCGTCGAGCTGCTGCCCAGCCCGAAGATGACCCGCGCCAAGACCGTGATCCGCCTGCCGTCCTTCGAGAAGGTGCGCAACGACCCAGTGCTCTACGCCCACGCCAACCGCGTGCTGCACCTGGAGACCAACCCGGGCAACGCCCGCGCCCTGGTGCAGAAGCATGGCGAGGTGGATGTGTGGTTCAACCCGCCGCCCATCCCGATGACCACCGAGGAAATGGACTACGTGTTCGGCATGCCCTACGCGCGCGTGCCGCACCCGGCCTATGGCAAGGCGAAGATCCCGGCCTACGAGATGATCCGCTTCTCGGTCAACATCATGCGTGGCTGCTTCGGCGGCTGCACCTTCTGCTCGATCACCGAGCACGAGGGCCGCATCATCCAGAACCGTTCGCACGAATCGATCATCCGCGAGATCGAGGAGATGCGCGACAAGGTGCCGGGCTTCACCGGCGTGGTCTCCGACCTCGGCGGGCCGACCGCCAACATGTACCGCATCGCCTGCAAGAGCCCGGAGATCGAGTCCGCGTGCCGCAAGCCGTCGTGCGTGTTCCCCGGCATCTGCCCGAACCTGAACACCGACCACTCGTCCTTGATCGAGCTGTACCGCAAGGCCCGTGCCCTGCCGGGCGTGAAGAAGATTCTGATCGCCTCCGGCCTGCGCTACGACCTCGCCGTGGAGTCGCCGGAGTACGTCAAGGAGCTGGTCACCCACCACGTCGGTGGCTACCTGAAGATCGCCCCGGAGCACACCGAGGAAGGCCCGCTGAATCAGATGATGAAGCCGGGCATCGGTAGCTACGACAAGTTCAAGCGCATGTTCGAGAAGTACTCGAAGGAAGCAGGCAAAGAGCAGTACCTGATCCCGTACTTCATCGCCGCGCACCCGGGCACCACCGACGAGGACATGATGAACCTCGCCCTGTGGCTCAAGCGCAACGACTTCCGCGCCGATCAGGTGCAGGCCTTCTATCCGTCGCCGATGGCGTCGGCCACGGCCATGTACCACTCGGGCAAGAACCCGCTGCGCAAGGTCACCTACAAGAGCGACGGCGTGACCATCGTCAAGAGCGAGCAGCAGCGCCGCTTGCACAAGGCCTTCCTGCGCTACCACGACCCGAAGGGCTGGCCGATGCTGCGCGAGGCGCTGGAGCGCATGGGCCGCAGCGATCTGATCGGCAACGGCAAGCACCACTTGATCCCGACCTATCAGCCGCAGACCGACGAGTACCAAAGCGCCCGCCGCAAGAACTCGACCCCGGCCGGCAGCAAGAAAGTCGCCGGCAACGGTGGCGGCAAGCCGCAGGGCGGCGGGCGCATCCTCACCCAGCACACCGGTCTGCCACCGCGTGGCAGCGACGGCAGCAAGACCTGGGACAAGCGCGAACAGGCCAAGGCCGCCGCCGAGGCCCGGCGCAAGGCAGAGAAATCCGGCGCCGGCAAGCCTGCCAGCAAGAAGCCGGGCAAGCGCCCGGTGGCTCCGCGCTAATCCGTAGGCTGTACTCGCCGCAGGTAGCAACGCTTTCGGGGAGTATGGTGGGCTCCCGAGCCCGCTCTACCGCCGGTTGAGCCACTCCAGCGCGCCCAGGCCGGCGGCGCGGCCGCTGGCGAAGCAGGCGGTGAGCAGGTAGCCGCCGGTTGGGGCCTCCCAGTCGAGCATCTCGCCTGCGCAGAAGGTGCCGGGCAGGGCACGCAGCATCAGCTGCTCGTTCATGGCAGCGAAGGTCACGCCCCCGGCGCTGGATATGGCCTCGTCCAGTGGACGGGTACGCAGCAGTTCGATGGGCAGTGCCTTGATCGCCCGCGCCAGGCGGCTCATGTCGGCGAAGTCCTCGGCGTTGGTCAGCTCGCGCAGCAGTGCGGCCTTGGCGCCGTCCAGGCCGAGCTGGCGATGCAGGTGCTTGGCCATCGACGCCGAGCCGCGTGGCTTACATAGCAGCGCAGTGACTTTCTCCAGATCGCGATCCGGCTGCAGATCCAGGCGCACCAGCGCGCGGCCATCCCGCTCGATGCGCTGGCGGATGGCGGCGGACAGTGCATAGACCAGGCTGCCCTCGATGCCGTGCTCGGTGAGCACGAACTCGCCACGCCGCGGCGACTCGCCATCCAATGCCAGGGTCACATTCTTCAGCGGCGCACCGGCGAACTTGCCGCGCAGGTGTTCGCTCCAGACAGCCACCTCGAAACCGCTATTGGCCGGACGCAGTGGCGAGACCTCGACCCCGCGCTGTTCCAGCAGCGCTACCCAGGCGCCGTCCGAGCCGAGTCGTGCCCAGCTGCCGCCGCCGAGGGCCAATACGCAGGCGTCTGCTAGCAGCAGGCGTTCGCCATCGACACCGGCAATACGCAGCTCGCCCTGGTCATTCCAGCCCAGCCAGCGGCTGCGTGTATGGATGACCACCCCGGCCTCGCGCAGGCGCTTGAGCCAGGCGCGCAGCAGCGGCGCGGCCTTCATATCGGTGGGAAACACGCGGCCAGAGGTGCCGACAAAGGTGTCGATGCCCAGGCCGTGAATCCAGGCGCGCAGGGCCTCGGCATCGAAGTCCGCCAGTAGCGCGGCGATCTCCTGCTCACGCTCGCGGTAGCGGGCGAGGAAGGGCGCCTTGGCCTCGGAATGGGTGATGTTCATGCCGCCGACCCCGGCCAGCAGGAACTTGCGTCCGACCGATGGCATGGCATCGAACAGCTCGACCCGCGCACCACCGGCCGCCAGCACTTCGGCGGCCATCAGGCCGGCGGGGCCGCCGCCGATAATGGCAACCAGAGGCTTGGAAAGGGTAGTGGTGTCGGTCATGGCGGGGCGAGGCAGGCGATGGCAAAGCGGCATTCTACCCGACGCATCGGTCGCCAGCCTTGTCATCTGCGCGGGCTTCGGGCAGGGTCTGGGCATCAATCCCAGCCAGAGTGAGTGTCATGTCCGGCCTCTATCCCAGTGTCGATCCTGAAGGTCTGCTCGAATATTCGGTGGTCTACACCGACCGCTCCCTCAACCATATGTCGCAGACCTTCCAGGGCGTGATGCGCGATATTTCCAGCACCCTGAAGCGCGTCTACAACGCCCACGCCGTGGCCGTGGTGCCCGGCAGCGGCACCTTCGGCATGGAGGCGGTGGCGCGCCAGTTGGCGACCGGGCAGAAGACCCTGGTGATCCGCAATGGCTGGTTCAGCTATCGCTGGACGCAGATCTTCGAGATGGGCCAGATCCCCGCTGCCTCCACCGTGCTCAAGGCCCGTCCGGTAGCTGCTGGTGCTCAGGCGGCCTATGCCCCGGCACCGCTGGCCGAGGTGCTGGCGACCATCGCCAAGGAGAAGCCGCAGGTGGTGTTCGCGCCGCATGTGGAGACTTCCTCGGGGATGATCCTGCCCGACGACTACCTTCGCGCCGTGGCCGATGCCGTGCACGCGGTGGGCGGCCTGTTCGTGCTCGACTGCATCGCTTCCGGCACGCTGTGGGTAGACATGCAGGCCTGCGGTGTCGACGTGCTGATCAGCGCGCCGCAGAAGGGCTGGAGTGCCTCGCCCTGCTGCGCCCTGGTGATGCTCAGCGCGGCGGCCCAGGCCCGAGTCGAGGCGACCCAGAGCAGCAGCTTCGCCTGCGACCTGAAGAAGTGGCTGCAGATCATGCAGGCCTACGAGCAGGGCGGCCATGCCTACCACGCGACCATGCCCAGCGACGCCCTGGCGCGTTTCCGCGATGCGATGAAGGAGGCCGAGGCCAATGGCTTCGCCGAGGTCTGCCAGCAGCAGCGCGAGCTCGGCCAGCGCGTGCGCGCTCTGCTCGCCGGCAGGGGCTTCAAGAGTGTCGCCGCGCCAGGCTTCGAGGCGCCCGGTGTGGTGGTCTGCTACACCGACGATGCGCAGATCAAGAACGGCAGCAAGTTCGCCGCCCAGGGCCTGCAGATCGCCGCTGGCGTACCGCTGCAGTGCGACGAACCGGCAGACTTCCAGACCTTCCGCCTCGGCCTGTTCGGCCTGGACAAGCTGAGCAATGTCGAGCGCACGGTGGCCACTCTCGAACAGGCGCTGGATAAAGTTCTAGCTGGTTAACCCAAGCCCGCCGCGCGCATCACCCGCGAGGCGCTGTGCGGGTACGGCCTTTGCCTCCGCGATGCGGCACTCAGGACTGCGGACAGGCTTTCAGTCCGGCCGCTCCAGCAAAAGTTCGCTGAAGTCGGTTGGCGTTGCCGGCGTATCCCCGATCAGCGCGGCGGCGATCAACACGATGAATATGAACAGCAGGCCAAGGCTGACGATGGCGATAAACCAGCTGCTGCCATCGGTATGGCCGTAACGGGATTTCCAGTGTTGCTTGTCGGCTGTCAGGAAGGCGACCGCCTCCACAAGGGCGATCAGCATGGGCACGCCGCTCCAGCACAGCAGAAAGTAGAAGATGCCCCACCACTGGCCCAGGTAGAAGCGGTGCACGCCCAGACCGCCGAGAAACAGGGCGAGCAGGCCAGCGACCAACTGGCTGCGCGGCTTGAGATTCTGCTCGGCGTTGCAGGCCGGGCACAGGTTGTCCAGGTGTCCGATGCTCGTACCGCAATAGCGGCAGTAGACCTGTGTGGCATCGGTGGGCTGGCTTGGCATGGGCAACTTCCTGTCGGTGAGGCGGCGATCCTAGCAACGCGCTATTCGTGCGGCTAGCCGCGTAGCGCCTGGAGTACCCGCGCGGCGCTGTGATGCAGGATGCCGTGGCGGCGTGCAAGCAGGGCGCGGTCCTGGTCGTAGCCGCCGCCGATCACCCCGACCACCGGGATATCGCGCTCCAGACAATGGCGGAACACCGCTTCGTCGCGGGCGGCGATGCCGGCGTCGGTCAGTTGCAGGTAACCGAGACGGTCGTCCTTGTGCACATCGACGCCGCCGTCGTACAGCACGATATCCGGCTGGTACAGGGCCAGCAGGTAGCCCAGGCTGTCGTGCACCACCTTGAGGTAGTCGGCGTCGCCCATGCCGATTGGCAGGCCGATGTCCCAGTCGCTCCTGGCCTTGCGCGTCGGGAAATTCTTCTCGCAGTGCAGCGATACGGTGATGGCGTCGGGCACGTTCTCCAGCAGGCGCGCTGTGCCGTCACCCTGGTGCACGTCGCAGTCGTAGATCAGCACCCGGCCGACGCGGCCGCTTTCCAGCAGGTAGCGGGCCATCACTGCCAGGTCGTTGAAGATGCAGAAGCCGGAACCCTCGGCGAAGTGCGCATGGTGAGTGCCGCCGGCCAGGTGGCAGGCGATGCCGTGTTCGAGCGCCAGTTCGGCGGCCAGCAGTGAGCCGCCCACCGCGCGCACGGTGCGCCGGGCCAGCGCTTCACTCCAGGGCAGGCCCAGGCGGCGCTGTTCCTGATGGGTGAGCGCGCCGCTGGCGAAGCGCTCGATATAGTCCGGGCAGTGGGCCAGGGCGAGGATGTCCGGTGGGCAGATCTCGGGGCGATGCAGCTCTTCGTCGCGCACCAGGCCGCTGTCCACCAGGTGGTCGCGCAGCAGGCGAAACTTTTCCATGGGGAAGCGGTGGTTGGCCGGGAAGGGCGGGCTGTAGTCGTCGTGGTAAACCAGCGGCAGCATAATGAGCAACTCTCGCAGCCATTTGAAAAACTAGGCGAGCCCAGTATATGACCACGACCCTGACCAGCGAGCGCCTGATCCTGCGGCCCTGGCGCGAAGACGATCTCGACGCCCTGGCGCAGCTGTGCGCCGATCCCGAAGTGATGGCGCATTTTCCCGCCGTGCTGGACCACGCCGGCAGCGCCGAGCTGCTCGGCAAGCTGATGGCGCACCAGGCCGAGCATGGCTTCACCTTCTGGTGTCTGGAGCGCCGCGAGGATGGCGCGGTGATCGGTTTCACCGGGCTGGCGCGAGTTGGCTTTGCAGCACCCTTCGTGCCGGCGGTGGAAACCGGATGGCGTCTGGCTCGGCCGTTCTGGGACCAGGGCTATGCGCTGGAGGCGGCGCGGCGTTCGTTGCAGTTCGCTTTCGAGGAGCTGGAGTTGAGCGAGGTGGTGGCCTTCACCGTGCCGGGCAATGTGCGCTCCTGGGGGCTGATGGAGCGCCTGGGTATGCGCCGCGATCTGGCTGACGACTTTGAGCATCCCGGCCTTCCGGTCGGCCATCCGCTGCGCGCGCACTGGCTCTATCGCATCGATCGGGAGGACTGGCGTGGACGCTGAGCAGCAGGTGCGCGCCTATCACGCGCTGAGCAAGCATGCGCCGAATGCCTATGCGCCGGGGCCTGGTCAGCTGGATTGGGCGACTCAGCCGGCCCCCTTTCGTCGCTATGCCGGGGCTCGTCTGATCGAGCTGTGGCAGCGCCCGCTGGAGGAGACGCCGGGTTACGACACGCCGTTCGCCGGGCCGATTGGCGCGCCGGCTCTGCTGAACCGCACCAGCCTCTCGCAGCTGCTGTATGACAGCCTGGCCCTGTCCGCCTGGAAGGAGGCCGGCGGTAATCGCTGGGCGCTGCGGGTCAATCCGTCGTCCGGCAACCTGCATCCGACCGAGGCCTATCTTCTGCTGCCGCCGGGCAGTGTCGAGAAGCCGGGACTGCTGGCGCATTACGCGCCTGATGCGCACGGCCTGGAGATTCGCGCCGAGCTGCCGCCGCCGTTGGGCGAGCAGTTGCAGGCCGCATTGCCGACCGGCGGCTTCCTGTTGGGGCTGGCCAGCATCCCCTGGCGCGAGGCCTGGAAATACGGCGAGCGGGCCTATCGCTACTGCCAGCACGACCTCGGCCACGCGCTGGCCTGCCTGAGCATTGCCGCCGCCATCCAGGGCTGGCAGGTGCGGCTGCTGCGCGGTGTCGCCGAAGCGCGGCTGGATGGCCTGCTGGGGCTGGATCGTGAGGGCTTCCACGAGACCGAGCATGGCGACTGCCTGCTGTGGATCGGGCCCGCCCAGGATAGGGAATTCACCTTGCCCGAGACGCTGCTGCGCGGGCTGGCAGCGCTGGAGGTGACTGGCGCACCCAATCGCCTGTCGCGCCAGTACCGCGAATGGCCGGAGCTGGTGCGGGTGCATGCGCTATGTCGCGCACCTGCCCTGACAGGGCTGAGCTGGCAAGCGCCGAGTGGCCACGACGGCAGCGACAATCCCGGCCTGCCGTTGCGGCCGATCCTGCATCGGCGGCGCAGCGCCCAGGCGTTCGACGGTCGCAGCGGCATCCAGGCCGAGCTGCTGTTCGCCTGGCTGCGGCGCCTGTTGCCAGCGAACTCGCCTGTGCCTTTCGCGCTGAGCTGTGAGCCGGCACAGGTCGATCTGCTGCTGTTCGTCCATCGCGTGCAGGGCCTGGAGCCGGGGTTGTACTGGCTGGCCCGTTGCGACGGCCAGCCCCAGCCGGAGGGGCTGCGAGCGGATTTCGTCTGGCAGCGCGTGCATGAGGAGCTCCCGCTGTACCGCCTGCTCGAAGGTGATGCCCGTGGCCTGGCCGGCTTCCTCTCCTGCGGCCAGGACATCGCCAGCGATGGCTGCGTGGCCCTGGCCATGCTGGCGCGTTTCGATGAGGCGCTGGCCGAGAGCATCTGGCGTTATCCGCGCTTGTACTGGGAGTGCGGGCAGATCGGCCAACTGCTGTATCTGGAGGCCGAGGCGGCGGGGCTGTCCGGTACCGGCATCGGCTGCTTCTTCGACGATCAGGTGCACGAATTGCTGGAACTGGCCGACAGCCGCTGGCAAAGCCTTTACCATTTCACCATTGGCCGCGCGGTGTGGGACGAACGCCTGAGCAGCGCGCCAGCCTATTCTGAATTGCGTGTGCCGCCGAGGAGCGATGTATGAGCCAAGTGCTGGATGATCTGGTGTCCCTGCTGAGCATGGAGCAGATCGAGGAAAACCTGTTCCGTGGGCGTAGTCAGGACCTGGGCTTCCGTCAACTGTTCGGCGGCCAGGTGCTCGGCCAGTGCGTGTCGGCGGCCAACCAGACGGTAGAAGAGGCGCGCCACGTGCACTCGCTGCACGGCTACTTCCTGCGCCCCGGCGATGCCGCATTGCCGGTGGTGTACAGCGTCGACCGCGTGCGCGACGGCGGCAGCTTCAGCACCCGGCGGGTCACGGCGATCCAGAAGGGTCAGCCGATCTTTACCTGCAGCGCCTCGTTCCAGGCCGAGGAGAACGGCTTCCATCACCAGCTGCCGATGCCCGACGTGCCCGGCCCCGAGGGCCTGCCCTCGGAGACCGACCTGGCGCGCCAGGTGGCGCACCTGATCCCCGAGCGCATGCGCGAGCGGATGACCAGCGACAAGCCGATCGAGATCCGCCCGGTGACCCGCATCAACCCCTTCGCCCCGCAGCCCTGCGATCCGGTGAAGTACGTGTGGTTCCGCGCCGCCGGTCCGCTTCCGGCCGAGCCGCAGCTGCACAAGCTGCTGCTGGCCTACGCCAGCGACTTCAACCTGCTGACCACCTCGATGCAGCCGCATGGGGTGTCGGTGTTCCAGAAGTTCATGCAGGTGGCCAGCCTCGACCATGCCCTGTGGTTCCACGGCGACCTGCGCATGGACGACTGGCTGCTGTACGCCATGGACAGCCCCTGGGCCGGCAACGCCCGCGGCTTCGCCCGCGCCAGCATCTTCAATCGCGCCGGCCAACTGGTCGCCTCGTCCTGCCAGGAGGGGCTGACCCGCCTGCGCGAGGACTGGAAGTGAGGTTAAGAGCAGCGCGCCATTGGGTATTCGACATGGACGGCACCCTGACGGTGGCCGTGCATGACTTCCCGGCGATCAAGCGCGCGCTGGGCATTCCCCAGGACCAGGACATCCTCCACCACCTGGCCGCGCTGCCGGCGGACGAGGCCGCTGCCAAGCACGCCTGGCTGCTGGAGCATGAGCGCGAGCTGGCTATCGGCTCGGTGGCTGCTGTCGGCGCCGTGGATCTGGTGCGCGCGCTGCACCAGCGTGGCTGCCGCCTCGGCATTCTCACCCGCAACGCCCACGAACTGGCGCTGCTGACCCTGGCCGCCATCGGCCTCGGCGATTGCTTCGACACGGCCGATGTGATCGGTCGCGGCGAGGCTATTCCCAAGCCCGACCCGGACGGCCTGTTGCAACTGGCAGCGCGCTGGGGTGTGCAGCCGGGCGAGATGGTCATGGTCGGCGACTACCGTTTCGACCTCGACTGCGCCCGAGCCGCCGGTGCACAGGGCGTGCTGGTCAACCTGCCGGACAATCCCTGGCCGGAGCTGACGGATCACCATGCCTTGGATTGCCAGGCGCTGCTGGCCGCCCTTCAGTAGCGATACTCGCCGCCCTGAATCGCCCTATGCAGCTCGGTGCTGACCGCCACGTAGTTCTCCGTGCCTGGTAGCCAGGCATACAGCGGGTCGGTGCAGCGTGCCGGGTCGAAGCCCTGGTCCTTGAGTGGTGCCTTCTTGTGCTTGAAGGTGCCGGTGGTCTCCATCTTCTCGCTCAGGCGCAGGAACAGCGGCACGGCGTAGTGCGGCAGCTCGCGGCGCAGCTCAGTGAGCAGGCCCTGGAAGTCGAACTCGGCCGGCGCGCGATCCAGGCGGATGCAGGCCATGCCGGCGCGGCCGTTGGTGCCGGCGATTTCCACGCCGTAGACCACCGCCTCGCCGACGCCTTCGATGCTGTCCAGCACCGTTTCCACCTCGGTGGTGGAGACGTTCTCGCCCTTCCAGCGGAAGGTGTCACCGAGGCGGTCGACGAACTGGGCGTGGCGCCAGCCCTGGTGCAGCATCAGGTCGCCGGTGTTGAACCAGGCGTCGCCCGACTTGAACACGTCGCGCAGGATGCAGCTCTCGGTCTTGGCCGGGTCGGTGTAGCCGTGGAACGGCGTCTTCGCGGTGATCTCGCCGATCAGCAGGCCGGGCTCGCCGGGCTTCACCCGTTGCAGGCGGCCTTGTTCGTCACGCAGCGGCGCCTCGCTGTCGCGGTCGTAGCGGACGATGGCGTAGGGATAGGGGGTGAAGCCCACCGTGTTGTCCAGGTTGAGCAGGTTGGTGAAGCCGATGTTGCTCTCGCTGGAGGCGTAGAACTCGACCACCCGCTCAATGCCGAAGCGCTGCTTGAAGGTGCCCCAGATGGCCGGGCGCATGCCGTTGCCGACCATGATGCGCAGCGGGTTGTCGGAATCGTCCGGGCTGGCCGGGCGGTCCAGCAGGTAGCGGCACAGCTCGCCGACATAGCCGAAGGCGGTGGCGCCGTGGCGGCGCACTTCGTCGAGGAAGCGGCTGGCGCTGAAGCGCCGCACCATGATCAGCGCGGCCCCGGCTGACAGCACCGAGCCCCAGCACACCACCATGGCGGTGGCGTGGTAGAAGGGCAGGCTGCAGTACAGGCGGTCGTAGCGGCTCAGGCGCACGGCGCCGAAACCGAAGATGCCGTAGCCCTTGAGGAAGCGGCCGTGGTTGAACACCACGGCTTTGGGCAGCCCGGTGGTGCCGGAGGTGTAGATGTAGAAGCAGGGATCCTCGGCCTGCACGGGGCGCGTCAGCAGCGGCTTGCTGTCTGTGTGCGCGGCCAGATCGGCGGCCGGGTGCTGCCAGCCACTCGGGGCTTGGCCGGGGTCGCGCCAGGTCGGGCGGTCGGCGAAGTAGTAGCGGCCGTCGGCCGGCAGCTGCAGCTGTTCCTGCACCTCTTCGAAGGCACCCAGCAGCTCTTCGCCGACCAGGGCGACGCGTGGCTTCACCAGGTTGATGCTGTGGGCCAGCACCTGGCCGCGCTGGCTGTTGTTGAGCAGCGCCACCACCATGCCGAGCTTGGCGCAGGCGGTGACGCAGGCCAGCAGCTCCAGGCGGTTGTCCATCAGCAGCACGACGCAGTCGCCCTGTTGCAGGCCGCCGGCGCGTAGGCGGTGGGCCAGGCGATTGGTCCACTGGTCGAACTCGGCGTAGGTCAGCTGCTCGTCACCCTGGATCAGCGCGAGGCCGTCGGGGTTGCCGCGAGTGGCGCGCTCCACGCAATCGGCCAGGCCGCCGACGGCACTACCGCGTGCGCGACTGGCGAGGCGCAGGCCGCGGATGATGCCGGGCAGGCCGGCGAGCAGGTAGGGCACGCGCGACAGCAGGCGCGGCAGGGTGATAACGGCGGGATGGCTCATGGCAGATCCTGAGGTGTTGTTGTTATTCCCCGCAATCTACGCAAGGCCGCGTCGGGCTGTTGATAGCCTGCGGTCGCAAGGGACTGGCAATTCGTCTCATGGGCGGCGCACAATCGAGCGACCCCGCCACAGGTGAAAGGATTTGCCGACCATGCTGGACTCCGCCCCGAGTGCCACCGCATCGCTGCTGCTGGACCTCTACCAAAGCCTGCGCCAGTTGCAGCTGGTGGGGCCGGACGACCTCGTCGAGCTGGGCTTGGCGCCGGAGCCGCGCCTGGACCTGGAGGCGCGCATCCCGGTGGCCTGGTTGCTGCGCCTGTGGCAGTTGGCGGCGGAACGCGGAGCGCCGGCCGACATCGGTCTACTCCTCGGTCAGCAGCGCGGCCTGCGCACCCGCGGCCCGGTGGCCAGCCTGGCGGCGATGAGCGCGACCATCGGCGAGGCGCTGCAGCTGTTCAGCCAGCACAGCCCGGTGATGAGCGAGTGCGAGAACCTGCGCGTGGAGCTGCTCGGCGAGCGGGTGCGCATCTGCTTCCTGTTCACCGCGCCGCTGGTCAACCATCCGCCGGCCTGCGAATACAGCCTGAGCTCGGCCCTGTGCTGGGGCCGGCAGATGAGTGGCGTACGCCTGCTGCCGTTGCTGGTGGGCTTCCGCCACATGCCGCTGGCCGGCTCTGCCAGCTACCGGCAGATACTCGGTTGCCCGGTGCGTTTCGGCGAGCCGCTGGACTATATCGAGATGGCGGCGGAGGACATGCAGCTGCCGCTGCACAGCGGCAACGACTACCTCAAGGGCCTGCTGCTGCAGCGGGTCAGCGACATGCAGGCGCAGCTGCCGAGCCACCACAGCCTGCGCCAGCAGGTGCTGCACCTGATCGAACTGGGTTTGGTGGATGGCGCCTTCTCGGTGCAGGCGGTGGCGCGGCGGTTACGCACCAGCCGGCAGACCCTGCACCGCCACCTGCGCGAGGAAGGTTGCAGCTTTTCCGAGCTGCTCGCCGAGGTGCGCCGCGAGCATGCGCTGCGGCGTCTGCGCCAGGCGGACTGCCGTATCGAGCAGCTCAGCCGCGAGCTGGGCTTCGCCGAACCGAGCGCCTTCTACAAGGCGTTCAAGGGCTGGTTCGGCGTATCGCCCAAGGCCTATCAGGAAAAAGCCCAGGCCTAGAGGCGGGCGGCCTTGAAGGTATCGCAGCGCCCCGGTTCGCCATGGTCGAAGCCGGTGCGGAACCAGCGCATGCGCTGGGCCGAGGTGCCATGGGTGAAGGAGTCTGGCACCACGGTGCCGCGCGATTGCTTCTGCAGGCGGTCGTCGCCGATGGCGTTGGCAGCGTTCAGCGCCTCTTCCAGATCGCCCGGTTCCAGCCAGTTCAGGCGCTGCTGGGCGTGGTGCGCCCAGACGCCGGCCAGGCAGTCGGCCTGCAGCTCCTGGCGCACCACCAGGCCATTGTCGCCTTCCACCCGCTCTCCACGCTGGCGCGCCGCGTTGACCTTGGCCGAGACGCCGAGCAGGGTCTGCACATGGTGGCCGACCTCGTGGGCGATCACGTAGGCCTGGGCGAAGTCGCCGGCGGCAGAGAAGCGGGTTTCCATTTCGCGGAAGAACGACAGGTCGAGATACACCTGGCGATCACCGGGGCAATAGAAGGGGCCGACGGCGGCGTCAGCGAAGCCGCAGGCCGAGCGCACGCCGCCACTGAAGAGGATGAGTTTGGGGTCCTGGTACTGCTTGCCTGAGGCCTGGAAGATGGCGCGCCAGGTGTCCTCGGTGTCGCCCAGCACGGCGCGGACGAATTCGCTCTGCGGGTCGTTGGCCGCCGGTGCGCGTTGTTCCTGCACCGGAGCGCCCTGCTGCATGCCCTGGTTGACCACGTTGCCAAGGATGGTCAGCGGGTCCTGGCCCATCAGCACGCCGACCACCACGACGATGGCGATGCCGCCCAGGCTCAGGCCCTTGCCACCGCCGAAGCGCATGCCGCCACCGCCGCCGCGGGCGTCCACCACGTTGTCGCTGCGTCTACCTCGTTCCCAGCGCATGGCCGCGCTCCTTCAGTCCGTCGAGGCTGACAGTGTCGTCGCCTCGGCGGGAGCGCGCCAGCCCGTGGTTACTTGGCCGGATAGTCGGCGAGCACGCTCTCCTTGCCGTTCTTGCCCAGGCCAATCACCTGGTAGGCGTCCACGCGGCCAGTTTCCATGCCTGGCGAGCCATGCGGCATGCCGGGTACGGCGGCGCCGAGCAGGTCGGGGCGGCCCTGCAGGGCGAGGATGTCGCGGGCCGGCACGTGGCCCTCGACGAATTTGCCGTCGATCACGCCGGTGTGGCACGAGGCCAGGCGCGGCGGCACGCCGAGGCGTTGTTTGACTGCGCTCATGTCACTCTCGACATGGTCGTTGACCTGGATGCCGTTGTCTTGCAGATGGCTGATCCAGGCCTTGCAGCAGCCGCAATTGGCGTCGCGATGGACGTCCATGGTGACGGGCTCGGCGGCCTGGGTGGCGCTGGCGAACAGCAGGGCGGCGAGAGGCAGGAGGCGCATGGCGGGTTCCTCGGGCAGGATGGATTCGTCGCAGGATAGCGCCACGGCCCGAGGCGTCCCAGCACCGGACTGTTTCCGTCTGCGACGCCGAGGCCTATGCTCGGTGTCCCTACCAGGAGAGATCGCCGATGCTGCCCGCCCGCATCCTGTTGGCCATCCAGGCCCTGCTACTCGCCGGCTTCGGCCTGGCCTACTTCATCCGCCCCCAGGAGATGGCCAATCTCAGCGGCATGCTGCTGATGGCGCCGGCCTCGGTCACCGACGTGCGCGCCTACTACGGCGGCCTGCAACTGGGCCTGGCGGTGTGGCTGGGCCTGGCGCTGCTGCGTTCCGATCTGCTGCGCCCGGCGCTGATGCTGCTGGTGCTGCTCTACGCCAGCCTGTTCGTCGCGCGCCTGGGCGGCCTGTGGCTGGACGGCGGCGCGCAGCAGACCTTCAACCTCTACGCCATGCTGTTCGAAGGCGTGTCGGCCGGACTGGCGTTCTGGCTGTTGCGCCGGAGTTCAGCGACGGCGTAGGGCGTGGCTGCAGCGCAGCATGTCGAGCAGGGCATCGACGAATCGCTCGGCCTGTTCTGCCAGCGAGTCTGCCCCCGGCGCCAATAGCCAGTTGGCCTGCAGGCCATGGATATAACCATGCAGGCACAGGGTGGCGCGGCGACAGTCGAGGTCGGCCGGCAGCTGGCCCTTGCTGACCGCGTTGCGTAGCGACTTCTCGATCCGCTCGTCGCACTCCAGGTGCAGCGCCTGCATCTTCTGGCGCAGGTCGCCGAGGTCGTCGGTGTACTCGCACTTGTGCTGCAGGATCTCCTGGATGCGCCGGGTCTGCGGGTCCAGTTCGATGTTGCGCAGCAGGCGCACCAGCAGCTCGCGGGTATGTCCCAGCGGGTTCGGCTCGTCCTCGCGTTCGCTGGCCTGGGCCAGCTCCTCCAGCGGCAGGTGCAGGCGCTCTAGCATGGCCTGGAACAGGTCGACCTTGTTCTGGAAGTGCCAATAGATGGCGCCGCGGGTCACCCCCGCGCCGCTGGCGATATCGGCCAGCGAGGTGCGCGAAACCCCACGCTCATGGAACAGGTGCTCGGCGGCGTCGAGGATGCTCTGACGGGTTTCTTCGGCTTCTTCTTTGGTGCGTCGGACCATGCTGGGCAGTGTGTAAAGGTTGGGAAAAGTTGTATCAGCGGTTAGCTTTCGCGTTTACAAACATTCTAGTACGTAAGTATATTTCCGCACCAGCCAAACAGATTCCCTTCCCCGCGCCCGGTCTCTTCTGACCGGGCCGTCTATGACATGAGGTCGATTCAGATGCAGAAGAAACCAGCCCTCGCAGCCATGGTTTCCGCCGTCGCTCTGGCGACGTTGGTGCTCGCCGGTTGCCAGGAGGGCGCCGCGCCTCCCGCCGCGCAAACGCCTCAGGTAGGCATCGTCACCCTGCAGCCACAGCCTTTCACCCTCACCGCCGAACTGCCGGGGCGCACCAGCGCCTACCGCATCGCCGAGGTACGCCCGCAGGTCGACGGCATTCTGCAGAAGCGCCTGTTCAAAGAAGGCTCGGAGGTCAAGGCCGGGCAGCAGCTGTATCAGATCGATCCGGCCGTGTACCAGGCCAGCTACAAGAGCGCCCAGGCCACCCTGGCCTCGACCGGCTCGCTGGCCGAGCGCTACAAGGACCTGATCAGCGACCAGGCCGTGAGCAAGCAGGCCTACGACGAGGCCGAAGCCGCCCGCCTGCAAGCCGAGGCCGCACTGGAGAAGGCGCGCATCGACCTGCGCTACACCAAGGTGCTGGCGCCGATCTCCGGTCGTGTCGGCCGTTCCGCCGTCACCGAGGGCGCGCTGGTCAACAACGGCCAGGCCGCTGCGCTGGCCACCATCCAGCAGCTCGACCCGATCTACGTCGACGTCACCCAACCGACCAAGGACCTGTTGCGCCTGCGTCGTGAGCTGGCCAGCGGGCAGCTGGAAAAGGCCGGCGCCAATGCCGCCAAGGTCAAGCTGAAGCTGGAAGACGGCAGCGAGTATGCCCACGAGGGCACCCTGGAATTCTCCGAGGTGTCGGTGGATGAAGGCACCGGTTCGGTGATCCTGCGCGCCGTGTTCCCCAACCCCGAGCACGACCTGCTGCCGGGCATGTTCGTGCATGCCCAACTCAGCTCCGGCGTGCGCCAGCAGGCCATCCTCGCGCCGCAGCAGGGCATCACCCGCGACCTCAAGGGCCAGGCCACCGCGCTGGTGGTGAATGCCGAGAACAAGGTCGAGCTGCGCCAGCTGGAGGCCGACCGCACCGTCGGCAACCTGTGGCTGGTGACCAAGGGCCTCAACCCGGGTGACAGGCTGATCACCGAAGGCCTGCAGTTCGTTCGCCCCGGTGCCGAAGTGCAGACCGCGCCCGCGACCAATGTCGCCGCAACCCAGTCGGTTGACCCCGACCTGGCCCAGCGTCACTAAGGAGCGCCGCGCATGTCGAAGTTCTTCATCGACCGACCGATCTTCGCCTGGGTGATTGCCCTGGTGATCATGCTGGCCGGCGGCCTGGCCATCCTCAAACTGCCGATCAACCAGTACCCGAGCATCGCCGCGCCCGCCGTCGGCATCCAGGTCAGCTACCCCGGCGCCTCGGCGCAGACGGTGCAGGACACCGTGGTGCAGGTGATCGAGCAACAGCTCAACGGTATCGACGGCCTGCGCTACATCAGCTCGGAGAGCAACTCCGACGGCAGCATGGCCATCACCGCTACCTTCGAGCAGGGCACCAACCCGGACATCGCCCAGGTGCAGGTGCAGAACAAGCTGCAGCTGGCCACCCCGTTGCTGCCGCAGGAAGTGCAGCAGCAGGGCATCCGCGTGACCAAGGCAGTGAAGAACTTCCTGCTGGTGATCGGCGTGGTCTCGGCCGACGGCTCCATGGACAAGAACGACCTGTCCAACTACATCGTCTCCAACATGCAGGACCCGATCTCGCGGACCAAGGGCGTCGGCGACTTCCAGGTGTTCGGCTCGCAGTACGCCATGCGCATCTGGCTCGATCCGGCCAGGCTGAACAACTACCAGCTGACCCCGGTGGACGTAAAGGGCGCGATCCAGGCGCAGAACGTCCAGGTCTCCTCCGGCCAGCTCGGCGGCCTGCCGGCCTCGCCGGGCACCCAGCTGAACGCCACCATCATCGGCAAGACGCGCCTGCAGACGCCCGAGCAGTTCGGCGCGATCCTGCTCAAGGTCAACCGCGACGGCTCCCAGGTGCGCCTGCGCGATGTCGCCAGGGTCGAGCTGGGTGGCGAGAACTACGCCATCAGTGCGCAGTTCAACGGCAAGCCGGCTTCGGGCATGGCGATCAAGCTGGCCACCGGCGCCAACGCGCTGGACACCGCCAAGGCGATCCGCACCACCATCGACCAGCTCAAGCCGTTCTTCCCGGCGGGCATGGAAGTGGTGTTCCCCTACGACACCACGCCGGTGGTATCGGCCTCCATCGAGGGTGTGCTGCACACCCTGGGCGAGGCCATCGTGCTGGTGTTCCTGGTGATGTTCCTGTTCCTGCAGAACTTGCGCGCCACCATCATCCCCACCCTGGCGGTGCCGGTGGTGCTGCTCGGCACCTTCGGCGTGCTGGCGATGTTCGGTTTCACCATCAACACCCTGACCATGTTCGCCATGGTCCTGGCCATCGGCCTGCTGGTGGACGATGCCATCGTGGTGGTGGAGAACGTCGAGCGGGTGATGGCCGAGGAAGGCCTGTCGCCGCTGGAGGCCACGCGCAAGTCCATGGGCCAGATCCAGGGCGCGCTGGTCGGTATCGCCCTGGTGCTGTCGGCGGTGTTCCTGCCGATGGCCTTCTTCGGCGGCTCCACCGGGGTGATCTACAAGCAGTTCTCGATCACCATCGTCTCGGCCATGGCGCTGTCTGTGCTGGTCGCCCTGGTGTTCACCCCGGCGCTCTGCGCCACCATGCTCAAGCCCATCGCCAAGGGCCACCACGCGCCCAAGCGCGGCTTCTTCGGCTGGTTCAACCGCACCTTCGACCGTAGCGTCAACGGCTACGAGCGTGGCGTGCGTGCCATCCTCAAGCGCAAGGCGCCGTACATCGTGCTGTACCTGGTCATCGTCGCGATCATGGCCTGGATGTTCACCCGCATCCCCACCGCCTTCCTGCCCGAGGAAGACCAGGGCGTGCTGTTCGCCCAGGTGCAGACCCCGGCAGGCGCCAGTGCCGAGCGCACCCAGGCGGTGGTCGACCAGATGCGCGAATACCTGCTGGACGCGGAGAAGGACACGGTGAAGTCGGTGTTCACCGTCACCGGCTTCAACTTCGCCGGGCGCGGGCAGAGCTCGGGCATGGCCTTCATCATGCTCAAACCCTGGGAAGAGCGTCCGGGCGCCGAGCACAGCGTGTTCAGCCTGGCCCAGCGCGCCCAGCAGCACTTCTTCAGCTTCCGCGATGCCATGGTGTTCGCCTTCGCCCCGCCGGCGGTGCTGGAGCTGGGAAATGCCACCGGCTTCAACTTCTTCCTGCAGGACCGCGCCGGCGTCGGCCACGAGCAGCTCAACGCCGCGCGGGACAAGTTCCTCGAGCTGGCGAAGAGCAACCCGGTGCTGGCCCGCGTGCGCGCCAACGGCCTGTACGACGAGCCGCAGTACCAGCTGCAGATCGACGACGAGAAGGCCCGCGCCCACGGCGTGTCGCTGGCGGACATCAACAACACCGTGTCCATCGCCTGGGGCGCCAGCTACGTCAACGACTTCATCGACCGCGGCCGGGTGAAGAAGGTCTACCTGCAGGGCGTGCCCGAGGCGCGGATGAATCCGGACGACCTCGGCAAGTGGTACGTGCGCAACGACCAGGGCGAGATGGTGCCGTTCAGTGCCTTCGCCTCCGGCGAGTGGATCTACGGCGCGCCGAAGCTGTCCCGCTACAACGGCGTGCCGGCCATCGAGATCCTCGGTGAACCGGCGCCGGGGCACAGCTCGGGCGAGGCCATGGCCGCGGTCGAGCAGATCATCGCCCAGCTGCCGGCCGGTATCGGCTATTCCTGGAGCGGGCTGTCCTACGAGGAGCGCCTGTCCGGCGCCCAGGCTCCGGCGCTGTACGCGCTGTCGCTGCTGGTGGTGTTCCTCTGCCTGGCGGCGCTGTACGAAAGCTGGTCGATCCCGTTCTCGGTGATGCTGGTGGTGCCGCTGGGGATCATCGGTGCGCTGCTGTTCACCAGCATGCGCGGCCTGAGCAACGACGTGTTCTTCCAGGTCGGCCTGCTCACCACCATTGGCCTTTCGGCGAAGAACGCGATCCTCATCGTAGAGTTCGCCAAGGAGCTGCACGAGCAGGGCCGCAGCCTGTTCGACGCGGCCATCGAGGCCTGCCGCATGCGCCTGCGCCCGATCATCATGACCTCGCTGGCGTTCATCCTCGGCGTGGTGCCGATGGCGATCTCCACCGGCGCCGGTTCCGGCAGCCAGCATGCCATCGGTACCGGCGTGATCGGCGGCATGCTCACCGCGACCGTGCTGGCGATCTTCTGGGTGCCGCTGTTCTACGTTCTGGTCTGCTCGCTGTTCAAGGACAAGCGCAGCAAAGATGCCATCAGAGAGGAGGCCGTCCAGTGAGGCAGTCCCTGTTGTCCCTTGCCGTCGCCAGCGTCCTGCTCGGCGGCTGCAGCCTGATTCCCGATTACCAGCGCCCGGAGGCTCCGGTCGACGGCGCCTGGCCGCAAGGCGCGGCCTACACCGGCAACGGCGCCGCGCAGACCGATGTGGCGGCCGCCGCCCTGGGCTGGCGCGAGTTCTTCAAGGACCCGGCGCTGCAGGGCCTGGTGGAGACCGCCCTGGCCAACAACCGCGACCTGCGCATCGCCGCGCTCAACGTCGATGCCTACCGCGCCCAGCACCGCATCCAGCGCTCGGAGCTGTTCCCCAGCATCTCCGCCGCCGGCAGCGGTACCCGCCAGCGCCTGCCGGGCGACCTGTCGTCCAGTGGCGAGACCACCACCAGTGGCCAGTACAGCGCCACGGTCGGCACCAGCGCCTGGGAAATCGACTTCTTCGGCCGTCTGCGCAGCCTCGACGAGCAGGCCCTGGAGCAGTACTTCGCCAGCGAAGAGGCGCAGCGCAGCACGCAGATCAGCCTGGTGGCCAGCGTGGCCAACGCTTACCTGACCCTGCAGGCCGACCAGCAACTGCTGCAGCTGACCCGCGACACCCTGGAGACCTACCGCAAGAGCTACGCCCTGACCGAGCGCAGCTTCAACGTTGGCGTGGCCGATGCGCTGGCGCTGAGCCAGGCGCGCACCTCGGTGCAGAGCGCCGAAGCCAGCCTGGCGCAGTACAGCCGCCTGGTCGCCCAGGACCGTAACGCCCTGGCCTTACTGCTGGGTGGCGGTGTGCCGGCTGACCTGCCGCAAGGCGAAGTGCTGGGCAGCGACCTGCTCGCCGAAGTACCGGCCGGGCTGCCGTCCGAGCTGCTGCAACGGCGTCCGGACCTGCTCCAGGCCGAGCACCAGCTCAAGGCGGCCAATGCCAGCATCGGTGCGGCGCGCGCGGCGTTCTTCCCCAGCATCAGCCTGACCGCCAATGCCGGCAGCGCCAGCAGCGAGCTGTCCGGCCTGTTCGATGGCGGCTCGGGCAACTGGCTGTTCCAGCCGTCTATCAACCTGCCGATCTTCACGGCCGGCCGGCTCAAGGCCAACCTGGACTACGCCGAGGTGCAGAAGAATATCCAGGTGGCGAGCTACGAGAAGGCGATCCAGACCGCCTTCCAGGAAGTCGCCGACGGCCTGGCCGCCCGCACCACCTACGAGCAGCAGCTCAGCGCCCAGCGTGCGCTGGTCGGTACCAGCGAGGAGTACTACCGCCTCGCCGAGCGCCGCTTCCGCACCGGGGTGGACAGCTACCTGACCCTGCTCGACGCCCAGCGCCAGCTGTTCAGCGCCCAGCAGCAACTGATCGGCGACCGCCTCAACCAGCTCACCAGCGAGGTCAACCTGTACAAGGCCCTCGGTGGCGGTTGGAACGAGCAGACCACGTTGGCGGCCGCACCGGCGGCGGACTGACGGTCGGCCTGGAATGAAAAAGCCCCGGTATGCCGGGGCTTTTTTGTGGGCGCGGTTGCGCTTTTGTAGGAGCCAGCTCGCTGGCGATCGACCACTGTGCGGGGCCTGATCGCCAGCAAGCTGGCCCCTACAGGCATGGACTCAGCGTCTGACGAGGAGTACGCCGCTTTCCATATGGTGCGTCCACGGGAACTGGTCGAACAGCGCGCAACGCTCGATACGGTGGGTATCGTTGAGCTGGGCGATGTTGGCGGCCAGGGTCTCCGGGTTGCAGGAGATGTACAGGATATTGTCGAAACGCCGGGTCAGCTCGCAGGTGTCCGGGTCCATGCCGGCGCGCGGCGGGTCGACGAACACGGCGCCGAAGTCGTAGGACTTCAGGTCGATGTCGGCCAGGCGGCGGAACGGGCGCACCTCGTTGAGGGCCTGTGTCAGCTCCTCGGCACTCAGGCGCACCAGCTCGATATTGTCGATGCCGTTGTCGGCCAGGTTGGCCAGTGCGGCATTCACCGAGCTCTTGCTGATCTCGGTAGCCAGTACCTTGCGCACCCGGGTCGACAGCGGCAGGGTGAAGTTGCCGTTGCCGCAATACAGCTCCAGCAGGTCGTCATCGCGCTGGCCGAGGGCGTCATAAGCCCACTGCAGCATCTTCTGGCAGACCAGGCCGTTGGGCTGGGTGAAGGCACCTTCCGGCTGGCGATAGCGGAAAGTACGTCCGGCTACGGTCATCTCTTCCTGCACGTAGTCACGACCAATCACCAGGCGCTGGCCACGCGAGCGACCGACCAGGCTGACGCCCAGTTTGGCCGCCAGTTGCTCCGCCTCGGCCTGCCAGGCGGCGTCCAGCGGACGGTGGTAGCACAGGGTGATCAGCGCATCGCCGGCCAGGGTGGTGAGGAACTCGACCTGGAACAGCTTGAACGACAACACCCGGCTGGCCTGCCAGGCTGCTTTCAGCTTGGGCATCAACTCATTGATGCGCAGGCTGGCGATGGGGAACTCGTCGATCAGAATCGGCGTGTGCTTGTCGCCAGCGGCGAACATCGCGTAGTGCCGCTCCTCTTGCTCGCGCCACAGGCGGAACTCGGCGCGCAGGCGGTAGTGCTCGCCCGGCGAGTCGAACACCGCCGGTTCCGGTGCGGCGAAGGGCGCCAGCAGCTCGCGCAGGCGGGCGACCTTCTCGTCCAGCTGGGCGGCGTAGGCCGCAGCGTCACGCACCTGACTCATGCGTTGACGCCGAAAGCGAACTTGGCGACGAAGATCGCAGCCAGTACCACCAGCGCCGGATTGAGCTCCTTGAAGCGGCCGGCCAGGGCCTTGATCACCACCCAGGCGATGAAGCCGAAGGCGATGCCGTTGGCGATGGAGAAGGTCAGCGGCATGGCCAGGGCGGTGATCACCACCGGCGCGGCGACGGTGATGTCGTCCCAGTCGATTTCGGCCAGGCCGGAGGTCATCAGCACGGCGACGAACAGCAGCGCCGGCGCGGTAGCAAAAGCGGGGACTGTGCCAGCCAGCGGGGCGAAGAACAGAGCCAGCAGGAACAGGATCGCAACCACTATGGCGGTCAGGCCGGTGCGACCGCCAGCGGCCACGCCCGAGGCGGATTCGATATAGCTGGTAGTCGTGGAGGTACCGAGCAGCGAACCACCCATGGCAGCAGCACTATCGGCGATCAGGGCGCGGCCCATCTTCGGCAGGTTGCCGTCCTTGCTCATCAGGCCGGCGCGCTTGGCCACGCCGATCAGGGTGCCGGTGTTGTCGAACAGGTCGACGAACAGGAAGGCGAAGATCACGCTGACCATGCCCACGTCCAGCGCGCCCATGATGTCCAGCTGCAGGAAGGTCGGCGCCAGCGACGGCGGCATCGACACCACGCCACCGAACGGGGTGACGCCCAGGCCGATGGCGATGGCGGTCACGACCAGAATGCCGATCATTACCGCGCCGGTGACGCGACGCGCCTCCAGGGCGACGATCAGGAAGAAACCGAGAATCGCCAGCAGCGGGCCGGGGGTGTGCAGGTCGCCGAGGCCGACCAGGGTGGCCGGGTTGTCCACCACCAGGCCGGCTTCCTTCAGCGCGATCAGGGCGAGGAACAGGCCGATGCCGGCGGCAATCGCCGAGCGCAGCGGCAGCGGGATGCTGTTCACGATCCACTCGCGGATGCGGAAGATCGACAGCAAGAAGAACAGGGTGGCGGAGATGAATACCGCGCCCAGCGCTACCTGCCAGCTGTGGCCCATGTGCAGCACCACGGTGTAGGTAAAGAAGGCGTTGAGGCCCATGCCGGGGGCGAGGGCGATCGGGTAGTTGGCGATCAGGCCCATCAGCGCCGAGCCGATGGCCGCAGCCAGGCAGGTGGCGACGAAGATCGCGCCCTTGTCCATGCCGGTCTCACCGAGGATCGCCGGGTTGACGAAGAGGATATAGGCCATCGTCAGGAAGGTGGTGATACCTGCCAGGATCTCGGTGCGCAGGGTGGTGTTGTGCGCCTTGAGTTGGAACAGCTTTTCCAGCATGGTGAACTCCCGTGGGGCAGGTGCGGCAAGGGTTGTGGACTGCGCGAAAGCAAAGCACAAAGGCTGCCAACTCGACGAAATACGAGCGCAGATTCGGCCTGGTCCGGAAAAGCCGCGCACTATACCAGCTCACCCCCGAGCGGTGAATTTATGACCGGACGGACAGTATCGGTTTCCGTCCGAGGAGCCAGCAGATGACCCAGCGTGCCCTGATCGCCGTCGCCGACGGCGTGGAAGACATTGAGACCATAACCCTGATCGACGTGCTGCGCCGCGCCGAAGTGGAGGTGGTGGTGGCCAGCATCGAGAACCGCCGCATGTTCACCTGCGCCCGCGGCACGCGGGTGACAGCCGATACCATGCTGGTCGATGTGCTGGCCCAGGACTTCGACCTGATCGTGCTGCCCGGCGGCATGCCTGGTGCCCAGCACCTGGCCGACCACCAGCCGCTGGCCGACAAGGTCCGCGAGCAGGCCCAGGCCGGCAAGCTGTTCGCCGCCATCTGCGCCGCCCCGGCCCTGGCCCTGCAGGGCTACGGCGTGCTCAAGCAGCGCCGGATGACCTGCTACCCCGCGTTCAGCGACCGCCTGTCCGGCTGCACCTTCGTCGACCAGTCCGTGGTGGTCGACGGCAACTGCATCACCAGCCAGGGCCCGGCCACCGCGCAGGAGTTCGCCCTGACCCTGGTCGAGCAACTGGTGGGCAAGGCCAAGCGCAAGACGGTGGCCGACGCCATGTTGGTGCCGGCGTGGAGCTCGTGAGTGGGAGCGGCCTTGGCCGCGAAGGCTCTCTTTTGGCCCGTATCGCGGCCAAGGCCGCTCCCACACTGTTTTGTGCCCTGATGCTGCTGAGCGGCTGCGCCAGCGAGGCGCGCCTGCCGTCCACTGAGCATCGTCTCGGCATCCATCCGGCCCGCACCGCCAGCGCCGATGGCCTGCAGGCCATGACCGACCGCCACAGCGGCGTGCGCCTGTGGGTGGGGCCGCAGCCGGTGCTGGCCGAGGCGGATGTGCAGCAGGCGGAAATGGCCTTCACCCCCGCCGGCGAGCCGGCCGTGGTGCTGACCCTGAATGAAAAAGGTCGCGCCACCCTGGCCGAGATTACCCGTCAGTACCTCGGCCAGCCCCTGGCCTTCGTGGTCGACGGCGAACTGCGCCTGGCACCCATCATCGAGGAGCCGGTGCTCGACGGTCGCGTGGCCCTGACCGGCTTCGACTCGCTGCAGGAAGCCGAGGAACTGGTGCGCGACTGGAGTAGGTAAGTCGACGGACAGGCCAGTGAGCCTATCACTGGCTCTGTGGCGATGTTTCAGGTGAACATCCTGCAGTTTTACGAGTCAGTGTTCTGTCTAATCATCAAGGTTCAGGCAGCAGCTACCGCTGTCGTCGTGCATCCCAGCGAGTCGGTTGAGCGCGCAGGCGCTTGCGGAAGGCACGGTGGCCTCGATCAGCGGTCCCGCGCGCGGGTCACTGATCAGCCTGCCGCCTGCTGTGCTTGGCGGGTGACCTAACCTGCGTTCGCGGGCACGTCCGGGGCCTGCATTGTTGTCCAGACATTCCGGCAACCAGTTGTCTCCAACAAGGCTTCATGTCTCAGAGGCAGTCTCGTATGTTTGCGTCCAAATCCGCTGGTGCCGTGCTTGTCCTGGGTCTGTGTTCGCCATTGGTCATGGCAGAGAACGTCATTACCGTGAGCCGAACGGCTGACCGCTTCGATCCCGCCTGTGTCAGTGACTGCTCGCTGCGCGAGGCCATCTACCGGGCCAACCATACGCCCGGGCCCACGCGCATCGTGCTGCGTGGCGGGACCTACACCCTGACCCTGAGCGACCCGATCTGGAACCAGGAAACCGACCCCGACCCCGATGAGAACGAGTGTTTCCGGGGGGATCTGGATGTCCGCGGTGAGCTAACGATCGTCGGCGCCGGCCAGGCTGAAACCATCATCCGCAGTAGCGGCGAGCCGCTCACCGGTGACAGGCTGATCGAGGTGGTCGAGGGTGCCTCGTTGAGCCTGCGCCGCCTCACGCTGCGCGACGGCCTTTCCGATACCCAGGGCGGTGCCATGCGCAACCGTGGCCGGGCGCTGGTGCAGCAGGTCAGTTTTGTCAGCAACCGTTCCAGTGCCGGTATCGAAGGCGAGGGCGGGGCGATTGCCAACTACGGCACCCTGACCGTCAGCCAGTCGCTATTCGAAGACAACCTGTCCATTGGCAAGCAGGGCTTCTACGGCCTGGGTGGGGCCATCTTCAACCTGGGGACTGTCCAGGTCCGCGATACCACCTTCCGCGACAACACCGCTGCCGACTACGACGACACCGATCTCGCCCAGGGCGGTGCGCTGTACAACCAGGGCCATGCGGATGTCGCACGGAGCACCTTCGTGGGCAACGCCGCGGGTCTTTCGATTGATAACGGCGGTGGCGCAGCCATCGCCAATCGCAAGGGCGGCGTCTTGATCCTGACCAACAGCACCCTCAGCGGCAACACCGGCACCGACACCAACGGCGTGCTGGCCAACGGCATCAGTGGCTATCCGGAGGATGCCCAGGCCCAGGCCAAGCTGGTCAACGTCACCATCGCCGGCAACGAAGGCCTGGCCCTGAGCAACGTCGGCCATCTGGTGCTGCGCAACAGCCTGGTTGCCGGCAATCGCCTCGAGGGCGTGCCGGCCAACTGTGCCAACAGCGGCAGTTACCTGGCGCGCGGGCTGTTGCTGGGTACCGACCAGGGCAACTGCAGCAGCGACCTGCCCACGGATGATGCGCTGACCTGGAGCACGGTGCTCTACCCGCTGGCCGACAACAGCGGCGCGACCTGGACTCACGCGTTGCGGCGCGGTAGTCCGGCCATCGATGTCGGGGTTGGCAGTTGTACGTCCACCGATCAGCGTGCCGTTAGCCGTCCGCACGACGGCGATGGTGATGGCACCGCCGTCTGCGATCTGGGTGCCTACGAGCGTACCCGGCCCTGACCTTGGCCGGCGCGGGGAGTCGAGAGGGTTCCGGCAAGGGTTCTCCGCTAGCGGCCTTCGGTTAATGCTTCTTGGCCGGGATGCAGCAGTCGCGATCATCCAGCGCCTCCAGCAGCCGGCAGTGCTCGGCATGCCCACTCTCGCAACCGGACAGCTTGTTCAGTTCGGCCTGCATGTTCTGTAGGTCGCGGATGCGCGCGGCGATGGTGTCGAGGTGTTCGCTGACCATCTGATCGGCGCTGGCGCAGGGGCTTTCCGGGTGGGCGGCGAGGTCCAGCAGGCTGCGGATTTCTTCCAGGCTGAAGCCCAACTCGCGGCCGCGGCGGATAAAGCGCAGCCTTCTGATATCCATATCCTGGTAATGGCGATAGCCCGAGGCGCTGCGCTGCGGCGCCGGTAGCAGGCCGCTGCGCTCGTAGAAGCGGATGGTTTCCAGGTTGACGCCGCTGTCGCGAGCCAGCACGCCGATGGTGATGGGTTTGCCCATGTTGACTCCGTAGTGACTACAGGGTTTAGCCTAGTCTGCACCTGGATAGAGGAGATGCCAAATGGGTGCTCACTGCTGCAATCACGATTCGCCTGAGGCCGCGCTGCGCTCCAAGCGCTACCGGCGCATCCTGTGGATCGCCCTGGCGATCAACCTGCTGATGTTCGCGGTGGAAATCGGCGCTGGCCTCAAGGCCGGTTCGGTTTCGCTGCTGGCCGACTCGCTGGACTTTCTCGGCGACTCCGCCAACTACGCCATCAGTCTCTGGGTACTCGGCATGAGCCTGGCCCTGCGCGCCCGCGCGGCGCAGTTCAAGGCGGCGAGCATGCTGCTGTTCGGCCTCGGCGTGCTGGGAGCGGCGTTGTGGCACTGGTGGCAGGGCGAGGTGCCGAGCGCACCGACCATGGGCGTGGTGGGTGGTCTGGCGTTGCTGGCCAACGTCGGCGTGGCGGCGCTGCTGTACGCCTACCGCGAGGGCGACAGCAATATGCGCAGCGTCTGGTTGTGCACCCGTAACGATGCTCTGGGCAACCTGGCCGTGCTGGCCGCGGCGCTGGGGGTGTTCGGCACCGGCAGCGCCTGGCCGGACCTGATAGTCGCCGCCATCATGGCTACCTTGGCCATTACTGCCGCGGTGCAGGTGCTGCGTCAGGCCGATGGTGAGCTTAAGGATGGTCACGGCCATGCGCACTGAGCTGGAGTCGGCGCTGCGCCAGGCCTTTGATGAGGCCGAGATGGCGCTGGGAAGGGGCGAGCCGAGCGTAGCCCTGGTCTGGCTGGAACGGGCGCATATCCTCGGCCAGCGCCTGTCGCTGCCGCATGCCCGCGCGCACTGGCTGATGCTGCGTGCCGGCTGGCAGCTAGGTGATTGGCGCGAGGTGGTGGGGCAGCTGCCGCGCATCCTCGCCGCGCTGTTGTTTTCGCGGATCTGGGTGCCGCTGGGCAATAGCGGGCGAGCGCGGGTCAGCGCGTTCAGGCCGATGCCGATCAGTGAGGAGCTGCGGCGTCTGCTGGAGTGAGACTCGGGCGATCTGGCGGTGGGGGAGGATACTCGCCGCCGGCAGTACACCAGCCGCGCCGGTGGTGGGCTGCCCGCTGCGCGGGCGAGGCCACCCTACGTGAGGTGGTCACGAATTCGAGCGTTCAGGCCGATGCCGAATTGGTGGCGGCTCCGCATGGGGCCAGCTTCTGTAGGGTGGATAACGCACTGCTTATCCACCAGCAGGTTCAGGCCAGGCCCATGCCCCACTTGATGGCGTAAGCGAGGATGCCCACGGCCAGCACGCCGCCCAGCCACAGGGCGGCGAACCAGGCCAGGCGCTGGGCCAGTGGTGGTTTGCTCTGGTTCATCTAGTGATACCCCTCGCCGACCACCACCTTGCCGCGGAACACCCAGTAGCTGTAGGCGGTGTAGATCAGGATGATCGGCACCATCATGACCACGCCGACCAGGGCGAAGGCCTGGCTGCTGGCGGGCGCCGAGGCCTCCCAGATACTCACCGACGGCGGGATGATGTTCGGCCACAGGCTGATGGCCAGGCCGGTGTAGGCCAGGGCGATCAGCGCCAGAGTCAGCACGAACGGCTGCCAGTCGATTTTCAGGTGCACGGCGCGGACGATGCCAAGGATGGTCACCGCCACCAGGGTTGGCACCGGCATGAAGTAGAACAGGTTGGGCAGGGTGAACCAGCGCTGGGCGATGCTCTCGTGGGCCAGCGGTGTCCAGATGCTCACGGCGGCGATGAACACCAGCTGCAGGCAGGTCAGCGGCAGCATCAGCTTGTACATCTTGTGGCGCAGCTTGCCCTCGGTCTTCATCAGCAGCCAGGCGCAGCCGAGCATGGCGTAGCCGACCACCAGGCCGGCGCCGCAGAACAGCGGGAAGGGCGCCAGCCAGTCGAACGGGCCGCCGGCGAAGGCGCGGTTCTCCACCTTGATGCCCTCGATAAAGGCGCCCAGCACCACGCCCTGGGCGAAGGTGGCGACGATGGAGCCCCAGATGAAGGCGGCGTCCCACACATGGCGGGTGCGCTTGGCCTTGAAGCGGAACTCGAAGGCCACGCCGCGGAAGATCAACGCGATCAGCATGATCACCAGCGGCAGGTACAGCGCCGTGAGCACCACCGAGTAAGCCAGCGGGAAGGCGGCGAACAACCCGGCGCCGCCCAGCACCAGCCAGGTCTCGTTACCGTCCCAGATCGGCGCCACGGTGTTCATCATGGCGTCGCGCTCGTCCTTGTCGCGGAAGAACGGGTAGAGGATGCCGATCCCCAGGTCGAAGCCATCCATCACCACGTACATGAAGATGCCGAAGGCGATCACCCCGGCCCAGATCAGCGGCAGGTCGATGCTCATGGGCGTTTCTCCTCGTTGCTCAGATTGTCGACCCCTTCGTCGTCCACGCTTTCCGCCGAGGCGGACAGCGGGCGTGCCGGCGTGCGGCTATGGCCGGGGCCACCGTGCTCGGCGATCTGCGCGCTGATCAGGCCCAGCACCGGACCCTTGCGCATCATGCGCAGCAGGTAGGTGATGCCGACGCCGAACACGGCGAAATACACCACCACGAACAGCACCAGCGACACGCCCATCTGCGTGGCGCTGTGGTTGGAGGCGGCGTCGCTGGTGCGCAGCAGGCCGTAGATCACCCAGGGCTGGCGGCCCACTTCGGTAGTCACCCAGCCGGCCAGCAGGGCGATGATCCCGCTCGGCCCCATCAGCAGCATCAGGCGCTGGAAGCCCTTGGCCTCGTAGACCTTGCCGCCGCGGCGCAGCCACAGGCCGAGCACGCCGCAGAGGATCATTAGCAGGCCCAGGCCGACCATCACGCGGAGGCTCCAGAACACGATCAGCGCATTCGGCCGGTCTTCCGGCGCCCACTCCTTGAGGCCCTTGATCTCGCCGTCGAGCTCGTGGGTGAGGATCAGGCTGGCCAGGCGCGGCACGCCGATGGCGTATTTGGTGGTCTCTTCCTGCATGTCGGGAATGCCGAACAGCAGCAGCGGCACGCCCTTCTCGGTTTCCCAGTGGCCCTCCATCGCAGCCACCTTGGCCGGCTGGTACTTGAGGGTGTTGAGGCCGTGGAAGTCGCCGATCACGGCCTGGATCGGCGCGACGATCAGCGCCATCCACAGGGCCATGGAGAACATCATGCGGGTGGCCGGGTCGCGCTTGCCCTTGAGCAGGTGCCAGGCCGCGGTGCCGCCGACCACGAAGGCGGTGCTGAGGAACGCTGCCACCGCCATGTGCGCCAGGCGATAGGGGAAGGACGGGTTGAACACGATGTCCCACCAGGAATCCGGGGTGAACACGCCGTCCACCAGTGTGAAGCCCTGCGGGGTGTGCATCCAGCTGTTCGAGGAGAGGATCCAGAAGGTCGAGATCAGCGTGCCGATGGCCACCATCAGGGTGGCGAAGAAGTGCAGGCCGCGGCCGACCTTGTTCAGGCCGAACAACATGATCCCCAGGAAGCCGGCTTCGAGGAAGAACGCGGTGAGCACCTCGTACGTCAGCAACGGCCCCATGATGCTGCCGGCCGCCGTGGACAGCTGGCTCCAGTTGGTGCCGAACTGGTAGCTCATCACCACCCCGGAGACCACGCCCATGCCGAAGGTCACGGCGAAGATCTGCAGCCAGAAGCGGTAGAGGTCGTAGTAGACCTCCTTGCTGGTCTTCAGCCACAGGCCTTCGAGCACGGCTAGGTAACTGGCCAGGCCGATGGAGATGGCGGGGAAGATGATGTGGAAGGACACGGTGAAGGCGAACTGGATTCGCGCCAGTTCCAGTGCATCGAGGCCGAGCATGAATGGCCACTCCGGAGATTGATCTGGGTCAATCATCCGCGCTCTGCCGCTGCGGTCGTAGCCGGCGGATTGTCGCATTGGGCAATTTGTCGCAGTGACTCGGCGGCCTCTCTCTGCAGGTCTGCAGCACCACTCGGGCGGCTACTTGGTGGCTTTGAGCACCACGAACTTGGGATTGGCCGCGACCTGCTCGACGCCGCGGAACAGGCGCTTGAGCTTGGCGTGGTAGCCCAGGTGGCGGTTGCCGACTATCCACAGCTCGCCGCCGGTGACCAGCGCCGCGCGGGCCTGCTGGAACATGCGCCAGGCGAGGAAGTCGCCGACCACCTGCTGCTGGTGGAAGGGCGGGTTGCACAGCACCAGGTCGAGCGAGTCGGCGGGCTGATCGGCCAGGCCATCGGCGGCGCGGAAGGAGGCCGGGCGCTGGCCCAGCGCCGCGCGCCAGTTCTGCTCGGCGGACTGCACGGCCATATAGGACTCGTCCACCAGGGTCAGTTCGGCCTCGGGGTTGGCCAGGGCATAGGCGATGGCCAGCACGCCATTGCCGCAGCCGAGGTCGGCCACCCGCTGTGCTGTCAGTCGCTTCGGCAGATGCGGCAGGAAGGCGCGGGTGCCTATGTCCAGGCCCTCGCGGCAGAACACGTTGGCATGATTGACCAGCTCCAGCGCCGGCTTGTCGAGCCGGTAGCGGGTCGGGTAGGGCGAAGTCGGCGCCGGCCTGGCTTCGACCGTGGCCGTCAGCAGGCGCGCCTTCTTCACCGCCAGCGAAGCCTGCAGCGGGCCGATGTATTGCTCCATCAACTCGCCGGCGCTGCGCGGCAGGTGCTTGAGCATGGCGCCGGCGATCACCCTGGCACCGGGCGCCAGCTGGCCGTGCAGGCGGATCAGTTGCTCTTCCAGCAGGGCCAGGGTCTTGGGTGCGCGCAGCAGCACCAGGTCGAATGGTCCTTCCACCCTGTCGCTGGCCGGCACGAAGCGCACGCTGTCGGCAGCCAGGCCGTTGCGCGCCAGGTTCTTCTGCAGGGCCAGGTAGCCCAGGTGCGAGTCGCCGCTGCTGGTCACCCGGCAGTGCGCGGCCAGCGAGCAGGCCAGGGCGCCGAAGCCGTCGTTGAGCAGCAGTACTCGGCTGTCCGGGCTCAGGCCCAGTTCGTGGACATGGGTGAGCAGGTACTCGTCGGCGGCGTCGAAGGCTTGCAGCGGTTCGTTAGCCATCTCCGGCTGGCGGATCAGGTCGAGCTGGGCGAAGGGCGTGGCGAGAGTCGGCATGGCAGCGGGATCGGTAGGCGGGGCAGGCGGCATTGTCCTAGATGCATAGGGAAATGTCTCGAAGTGAGAAACAGGCGGCTTGTGACCACGAGGTGCAATCCGGAGAATATGCAGTCACTTGCCGCCGCCGAAGTTCCGCAATGGGTGGCATGTCCAACAACAAATCGGATGGCCGCGCGACCTGAGCGCAGGCACCGTCCGAACCCCCGGCCCCAGTGGCCGCACAAACCTAAACCATCATTCGCCCCGCAAGTCTTGCGGGGTGCCGCTATTGCATTGCCGCAAGGAAGTTCATGAAGTACCTGTTCGCTGCCTGTCTATCCCTCTCCCTGCTGTTCTCCGCGCCGCTGCGCGCCGAAGGCCAACCGATCCTGATCAAGTTCTCCCACGTGGTCGCCAACGACACACCCAAGGGCCGCGGCGCGCTGCTGTTCCAGCGCCTGGTGGCGGAGCGCCTGGGTGGCGCGGTGAAGGTCGAGGTCTACCCTGACTCCACGCTGTTCGGCGACGCCGACGAGATGGCCGCCCTGCAGCGCGGCGAGGTGCAGATGCTGGCGCCCTCGGTGTCCAAGTTCGAGGCCTATACCAAGCAGCTGCAGGTGTTCGACCTGCCGTTCCTGTTCGATGACCTGGAGGCGGTCAAGCGCTTCCAGCGCCGCGAGAAGAGCCGCGAGCTGCTGCGCTCCATGGCTGGGCAGAACATCTACGGTCTGGCCTTCTGGAACAACGGCATGAAGCAGCTCTCCGCCACCCGCGAGCTGCGCGCGCCGGCCGATGCCAAGGGCCTGGCCTTCCGCATCCAGTCGTCCAGCGTGCTGGAGGCCCAGTTCGCTGCCCTCGGCGCCCAGGCCAAGCGCATTCCCTTCGGCGAGTCGCTCAAGGCGCTGCAGGCCGGCACCGTACAGGGCACCGAGAACGCTTGGTCGAACATGGCCGCCGCGGGCTTCGACAGTGCCCAGCCGTTCATCACCGAGACCAACCATGGCTCGCTCAACTACATGCTGATCAGCAGTTCGTCGTTCTGGCAGAGCATTCCCTACGCCACCCGCAGTGAGCTGGAGGCGATAGTCGAGGAGGTCACCACCCAGGTGAACAAGGACGCCGAGCAGCTCAATCGCCAGGGCCGCGAGCAACTGGTCGGCGCCGGCCGCGCCCGAGTCATCGCCCTCAGCAAGGACGAGCGCGCCGCATGGCGCAGCGCCATGCAGCCGCTGTGGAAACAGTACGAGACGGAGATCGGCGCCGACATGTTGCGCGCCGCGCAGACCGTCAACCGCCGCTAATCCCTGCGTCCTATTCCTTGCAAAATGGCGGTGTTTGTCCGGCGCTCTTTGCGCGAGACTGCGCCTATGTGGAAGTAAGGTAACGCCATGACCGCCAGCGAAGAGAAGTTCACCCGCCAGACCCTCACCGACGTGCGGGTCTGGTCGCCCAGCCTGTTCAGCCTGGTCTGCACCCGTGACGCCGGCTTCCGCTTTCGCGCCGGGCAGTTCGTGCGCCTCGGCGTACGCAAGGCCGACGGCTCGGTGGTGTGGCGTGCCTACTCGGTGGTCTCGGCGCCGCACGACGAGTACCTGGAGTTCTTCTCCATCGTGGTGCCCGGCGGCGAGTTCACCTCCGAGCTGAGCCGTCTTGCGGCCGGCGACGAGCTGCTGGTGGAGAGACAGGCCACCGGTTATCTCACCCTCGACCGCTTTCCCGATGGCCGCGACCTCTGGTTGATCGGCACCGGCACGGGCCTCGCACCCTTCCTGTCGATCCTGCAGGACCTGGAGGCCTGGCAGCGCTTCGAGCGCATCGTCCTGGTCTACAGCGCCCGCGACCGTGGCGAGCTGGCCTATCAGGAGCTGATCGCCGAGCTGCCGCAGCGCGAGTGGCTGGAGGGGGCCGGGCACAAGCTGACCTACGTGCCGGTGGTGACCCGCGAGCGGATGCCCGGTGCGCTCAATGCGCGGATCACCACGCTGATCGAGAACGGCGAGCTGGAACGCGCCGCCGGCCTGGCGCTGGAACCCGAGCATTCGCGCATCATGCTCTGCGGCAACCCGCAGATGATCGAAGACACCCGTGCCGTGCTCAAGGCGCGCAATCTCAACCTGGCGCTGACCCGTCGCCCCGGCCAGGTCGCGGTGGAGAACTATTGGTAGAGCGTTTCGCACCGCTGCGTTAAGAATTGGTAACGCTTTGCCGCTTAGGAATGGGCGGTCATGCCGTTAGCATGGCCTTCCCATTTTTCACCCACGGAACCCATGGATAGCGACTGTTGCCAGCCACCTCCGAGTGGCCACCCTTCCCTCGACGCCTGCGCGCGTCCGCTGCCGAGTTCACCTGAACGATACGCCCTGCGCCACGTCTACCGTGCCCGCGCTGCGTCGACGCCTGCCCGGAGAAAAGCATGATCTTCGAATGGATGGCCGATCCCACGGCCTGGCTCGGCCTGCTGACCCTGATCGTGCTGGAGATCGTGCTCGGCATCGACAACCTGGTGTTCATCGCGATTCTCGCCGACAAGCTGCCGCCGCACCTGCGTGACCGCGCGCGGCTGATCGGCCTGAGCCTGGCGCTGCTGATGCGCCTGGGTCTGCTGGCGAGTATTTCCTGGCTGGTGACCCTGACCGAACCGCTGATAGAGGTGTTCGGCCACAGCTTCTCCGGGCGTGACCTGATCATGCTGTTCGGTGGTGTGTTCCTGCTGTTCAAGGCCACCATGGAGCTGCACGAGCGTCTCGAGGGTCGCACCCATCAGCCGGGCGGCAGCCGCACCTACGCGCTGTTCTGGCCGGTGGTGGCGCAGATCGTGGTGCTCGATGCGGTGTTCTCCCTAGACGCGGTGATCACCGCCGTGGGCATGGTCGAGCACCTGGAAGTGATGATGATCGCCGTGATCATCTCCATCGGCCTGATGATCGTCGCCAGCAAGCCGCTGACCGCCTTCGTCAACGCCCATCCGACGGTGATCATGCTGTGCCTGGGCTTTTTGATGATGATCGGCTTCAGCCTGACCGCCGAGGGCCTGGGCTTCCACATTCCCAAGGGCTACCTGTACGCGGCCATCGGCTTCTCCATCCTCATCGAGGTGGCCAATCAGCTGGTGCGGCACAAGCGCAAGCGCCAGCTGCAGGATGGCCGCGGCCGCCGCGAACGGACCGCCCACGCGGTGCTGCGCCTGCTCGGCGGCAAGGTCGAGGCCGACGAGGTGGGCGAGGAGATCGCCGACATGCTGGAGGGCGGCGCCGGTGACCTGGTGCCGTTCGACCGCCGCGAGCGGGTGATGATCCGCGGCGTGCTGGGTCTGGCCGAGCAGCCGATCACCCAGGTGATGACCGGGCGCATGGCGGTTGACCATATCGACCTGGGCCATGCCCCCGAGCAGATTCGCCAGGCCCTGCTGGAGTCGCCGCACTCGCGCCTGCTGGTGATTCGTGACGGCCAGGTGGACGAGCCGCTGGGCTTCGTACACAAGAAGGAGATGCTCAAGGAGCTGCTTGAGCAGCGCGAGCCGGATATCGAGGGCCTGCTGCGCCAGCCGCTCAACCTGCCGGACAGCTGTGCGGTGCTCGGCGCCCTGGAACAGATGCGCCAGGCCTCGACCCACGTGGCCTTCGTGGTCAACGAGTTCGGTGGCTTCGTCGGCCTGCTGACCCTGACCGACATTCTCGAGGCCATCGCCGGCGAGCTGCCGGACGCCAGCGAGGTGGACGGCCCGGATATCGAGCCAGCCGGCGCCGGCTTCCGCGTCAGCGGTGCGCTCAACCTGGTGCAGCTGCGCTCGCGCATCGGCCTGCAGGCCCAGGCCACCGAGGACTACCAGACCCTCGCCGGCCTGGTGATGAGCCTGCTCGACCGCCTGCCGGTGGTGGGCGACGAGGTGCAGTTCGCCGGCTGGTGCATGCGCGTGGAAGAGGTGCATGAACGGCGGGTCAGCCGCCTGCTGCTCACTCCCGAGCCGCAGTGAAAATGAAAACGGCGCTGCGGGCGCCGTTTTTCTTTGTCCCGGGTGCTTACTGCTTCTGCTGGTTCTTCAGCAGATCGCGGATCTCCGTCAGCAGCACTTCCTCGGGGCTCGGCGCCGGCGGCACGCTCGGCGCCACGGCTTCTTCGCGCTTGAGCCGATTGATCACCTTGACCCCCATGAAGATGGCGAAGGCGACGATGACGAAGTCGAGCACCGTCTGGATGAACTTGCCGTAGCTCAGCATCACCGCCGGGATATCGCCCTCGGCGGCCTTGAGGGTGATGGCCAGGTCGGAGAAGTCGACCCCGCCGATCAGCAGGCCGATCGGCGGCATGACCACGTCGCCGACGAAGGAGCTGACGATCTTGCCGAAGGCGGCGCCGATGATGATACCGACGGCCATGTCGACCACATTGCCCTTGACCGCGAAGGCTTTGAATTCGTTGAGGATACTCATGTGTTACTCCTGGGGTTTCTAGTTATGCGGCGAGTGTACTGCTAGTCCGCGTAATGCACGTCTGGCAATGTCTCGAAGCCGGGTCTAGCTATCAGGTAGCCCTGAAACAGCTCCACCCCCATCTGCCGCAGACAGTCCAGCTCAGCGCGGGTCTCGATGCCTTCGGCAATCACCCGAATGCCGAGCTTACGGCACATGTCCAGCGTCGTTTCGACCAGTATCTGGCGCACTCGGTCGCCATCCACGCCACGAATCAGGTCCATGTCCAGCTTGATCAGATCCGGCTGGAAATCGGCGAGCAGGTTCAGGCCTGCATAACCTGCACCGAAGTCGTCGATGGCAGTCATGAAACCCTGTTGCCGATAAGCGCGCAGGATGTTGGTGAGGTGCGGAATGTCCAAGACCTGTTCCTGCTCGGTGACCTCGAAGATGATCCTTTCGAGCGGAAAATTGCAGCGCCGGGCCGCCTCCAGGGTGGCCTGGATGCAGGTCTCAGCGCGGTACACCGCGTTAGGCATGAAGTTGATCGACAGCCTGGCCGGCAGCTGCAAGCCTGCTGCCCATTCCACCGCCTTGATGCGGCAGCTCTGGTCGAAGGCATAGCGGTTGTGGGCATCGACCCGGGCTATCAGGCTGCCTGCCGACTCGCCTGCAATGCCGCGGACCAATGCCTCGTGGGCGAACACCTGGCGGGTGTTCATATCCACTATCGGCTGGAAGGCCATGCTGATGGGGAAGTCCAGTCCATTGCCGTCACGGCAAGCGGAACAACCTGTATTCGTGGTCATGAAAAGCGGCTCTCGCGCGTTTTTGCCCAAGCTAAGCAAAAAAAGCCGAGGCTGTCTTGCGCAGCGCGCTCGACAGATAGCGATCAGGTTCCGGTGCCGTTGGCCTTGCGCAGGCGCGCGGCGATCTGGTCCTTGAGCTGTACCCGTTCGTTCTTCAGGGCGTGCAGGGCCAGGTCGTCCATGGCCTGGCGACCGTCTTCCACTTCGTAGATACGTTTGTCGAGGGTCTCGTAGTGCTGCGCCAGCTGGGCGAAGTGCGCATCGGTGGCGTGCAGGGCCTGCAGCTGCTGGCGGTATTCGGGGAATTCGCGGGCCAGTGGGTGGTGTTCGAGCGGCATAGGGGGCACTCCCAGTGGTGACGTGTCTGTTCAGCCTAGCTCAGTGGTAAGTGCCGGCGCCGTTCAGGCGGCGGACGGTCGCCGTGGCTTGATCCGGATCAATGGCCGGGCGAGGCGGCCCGGCTAGGCTGGGTCATCTGTTTCAGGAGCCCAGCCCATGCATGTCGAACACCACCCGTTGATCCAGGACTTTCCCGAGTTGCGCGCGGAACTGCAGCGACTGCGCCGTGACGATCAGCGTTTCGCCCAGCAGGCCGAAGAGTACGAGGTGCTGGACAAGCGCATCTGTCGCGTCGAGGAAGGTATCGAGCTGCTCGATGACGCCTCCCTCGGCCGCCTCAAGCAGGCCCGCGTGGCGCTCAAGGACGATCTGGCGCGCCAGCTCAAGCGTGCCGCCGGGCAATGCTGTGGTTGCGGCAACGCCTGCGGCGGCTAGCTCGACTCAGTGCAGCGGCGGGTTGACCAGATAGCTGATCAGCTCCGGATCGTCCTCCGGCCAGACCTGCCGCGAGCCCAGCGGCAGCTCGGCAAGGATCTTGCGCCAGAAGGCCGCGGCCAGCTCGTCCTGACCGTAGAAGCGCACCAGCCAGGTACCGCCCCGGCTCAGCACCTGCTGCGCCAGGGCGCGACCGATGCCCAGGCGGCGGTATTTCTTGAGGATGAACAGGTCGGCCAGCTCCAGAGCGTCGATGCCCGCCAGTTCGCTGCGTTCGATCAGCAGGAAGCCGGCGATGAAGCCATCCGCCAGGATCAGGCTGGCGCTCCAGTCCGCGTCCTGCCAGTAGCGTTGCAGGTGCGGCTCGTGGATATAGAAGCGCCCATCGACCTCCACCTCTTCCTCCTCCCAGTCCGACGACTCGTAGGCGTAGTACTGGTAGAGATTGGCTATCAGCGGCAGCTGGTCGAGAGTGGCGGGCACTAATTCTATCTGCATGTCAGTCCAGGCGCTTCTTCATGTGGTGGAGCAGGGTGCCACGTGGGCGGTCTTCGAGAATGCCAAACAGCGCATAGCCCTGCTTCTCATAGAAGGCTCGGGCTTCCACCGTTTTCAGGTAGGCCACCAGGGCGCCCTGGCGGCGGCCATGGGCTTCGGCACGTTGCAGCAGGTCTGCCCCCAGGCCGCGGCCGCGATGCTGTTCGGCCACCCACAGGGTATCGATCTCCAGGCCATCCCAGTAGGCATTGGCCAGAATACCGGCAATCAACTCACCGGCCTCGTCGCGCAGGTTGATCAGCAGAGGCCGGTCGGCCGACTCGTCTGGTAGTTGCAGACGCTGCTGGACGAACTCCTGGAAGCGCTGCAGCAGTTCGGCGCTCTGGGCCGCGCTGGGGTGTTCGATGAATTCCTCGTGCATGGTGGGCGATTCGTGGTGGCTAGAACGCTATTATCGCCATTTTTCAGCAGGCGGAGATTTCCATGGCCAAGGCCAAGCGCATGTACGGCTGCACCGAGTGCGGCGCCACCTTTCCCAAGTGGGCCGGGCAGTGCGGCGAGTGCGGGGCCTGGAACACCCTGACCGAGACGATGATCGAGAGCGGCGGCGCAGCCGCGCCGTCCGGGCGTGGTGGCTGGGCCGGGCAGCAGGCACAGATCAAGACCCTGGCCGAGGTCAGCGTCGAGGAGGTGCCGCGCTTCTCCACCGTCTCCGGCGAGCTGGACCGGGTGCTCGGCGGCGGCCTGGTGGACGGCTCGGTGGTGCTGATCGGTGGCGACCCCGGCATCGGCAAGTCCACCATCCTGCTGCAGACCCTGTGCAACATCGCCCAGCGCCTGCCGGCCCTGTACGTCACCGGCGAGGAATCCCAGCAGCAGGTGGCCATGCGCGCACGGCGTCTGGAACTGCCGCAGGACAAGCTCAAGGTGATGACCGAGACCTGCATCGAGTCGATCATCGACGTGGCGCGCCGCGAGCAGCCCAAGGTGATGGTGATCGACTCGATCCAGACCATCTTCACCGAGCAGCTGCAATCCGCCCCCGGCGGCGTGGCCCAGGTGCGCGAGAGCGCGGCGCTGCTGGTGCGCTATGCCAAGCAGAGCGGCACGGCGATCTTCCTGGTCGGCCACGTGACCAAGGAGGGCGCCCTGGCCGGCCCGCGCGTGCTCGAGCACATGGTCGATACGGTGCTGTATTTCGAGGGCGAGTCCGACGGCCGCCTGCGCCTGCTGCGCGCGGTGAAGAACCGTTTCGGCGCGGTCAACGAGCTGGGCGTGTTCGGCATGACCGACAAGGGCCTCAAGGAAGTCACCAACCCCTCGGCGATCTTCCTCACCCGCGCCCAGGAGGCGGTGCCCGGCAGCGTGGTGATGGCCACCTGGGAAGGCACCCGGCCGATGCTGGTGGAAGTGCAGGCGCTGGTCGACACCAGCCACATGGCCAACCCGAAACGGGTGACCCTGGGCCTGGACCAGAACCGCCTGGCCATGTTGCTGGCCGTGCTGCACCGCCACGGCGGCATTCCCACCTACGACCAGGACGTGTTCCTCAACGTGGTCGGCGGCGTGAAGGTGCTGGAGACGGCCTCCGACCTGGCGCTAATGGCGGCGGTGATTTCCAGCCTGCGCAACAAGCCGCTGCCGCACGACCTGCTGGTGTTCGGCGAGATCGGCCTGTCCGGCGAGATCCGCCCGGTGCCGAGCGGCCAGGAGCGTTTGAAGGAAGCGGCCAAGCATGGCTTCAAGCGCGCCATCGTGCCCAAGGGCAATGCGCCCAAGGAAGCACCGCCCGGCTTGCAGATCATCGCCGTGACGCGCCTGGAGCACGCGCTGGACGCGCTGTTCGAGTGATGCACCTGCGGCGCTCTGCCGCTGGCGGCGGCGGGGCGTGCTTGTCGCAGATCAATCTTTGCGTAACGGTCGCGGAGGAGGATGGACCCGTGTTCATAACGGAGATGGCCCATGTTCCTGTTCTTCGATTTCTTCGCCAGAACCCTCAACTACGAGTCGGGGCGCCCCAGGGATAGCGTCGAGGAGCGCCGCGAGGCGAGCATCGGGGTGCGGCGGGTGCAGGCGCGACGGCGGCAGAAACCCGGTACGTTGCGCCGGGACGGATAAACCAAAGGGCGACCATGGGCGCCCTTTTTCATGCCACGCCGGAGGTCAGTCGTCCTCTTCGCCCAAGGCGGCCAGTTCGCGTTCCAGCAGGCTCTCGTCGCCCAGGTTGAGCTCGACCAGGCGGCGCAGGTGGCTGATGGAGTCCAGGTCGATGTGCCGGCAGACGAAGCCGAGCAGCTCGTCGCGCGTGCGGGTCAGCACCACTTCCATCTGCAGGCGGGTGTCGGCATCCAGGTTGATGCTGGCGATGAAGGGCTGGTCGGGATCACCGTTCCAGTCGCGCGGGCGCTTCACCAGCAGGCCCTTGAGCGACACATCGTGCAGCGCAACCGTCCAGCGCCGCTCGCCCTGGGTGAGCTCGGTGGCGGCGTCGAAGGCGATGCGCTGGAAGCGCCGACGCTCGGTGGTTGTATCACTCATGACGGGTTTCCTCTGCGGTTTTATCCACTATAGCCAAGGCGCGTCGCCGGCGCTGCCAGTAGATACCTGAGGCGAGCAGCAGCGGCAGACCAAACAGCCAGTATTTGAATGGGCGAAGCGTCTGGCGCACGGCCTGTTCGCGATCCGCCCATAGGCGTTGACGGGCGCTGTCGAAGTCCGGTTCCTGACATTCGAAACCGAAGTTGCTCGCCCATTCCACATAGGGGCCCTGTTTTACATAGCGCTGGTAGTAGCCCTGGGCACCGGCCAGGTCGCGGTAGTTGATCCAGCCGCTGGCCTTGCACAGCACGGCGGCGAACGCCTGGCTGCGTGGCGGCAGATGGTCGGCGGCGCGGTTGGCCAGGTCGGCGGCAACCCAGCGGTAGTGGTAGCGCCGGTTCGGCTGGGCGGCGCTGGCGTTCTGCAGTTGGGCCTCGGCGCTGGTCAGCAGACCGCCGGCCTGCACCGGCTTGGCCAACTCGTTGCCGTAGATACCGTAGTTGCCACCGGCCCAGGCCTCGTCCGGCGACATCTCGTAGCCGAGCAGCTCCATACCCTGTGTGCGGGCCAGCCTGGCTGCCTGGTAGTAGCCCTCGGCCCGACCGATGGCGGTCCAGGCATCGTCGGCCTGCTCGCGCGCCGCGCCATATTCGCGCGCTGCCTGCTGCAGCTCGGCGGCGAAGAAGTAGGGCACGGCCTCGGCGTAGCGACCTTCGCGCAGCAGGCGGCGGCCGAGCAGTTCGCGGATGCGGGTGGCCATGGGGCGCTCCCACAGGTACTGCACCTGGTCAGGCTGCAGTGGCGGCGCGGCGGCCACCTGGGCATCGACGAAGCCTTTCAGCTCATTGGTGCTCAGCACCCGCTCGGCGACCTGGGCGGCGTCCTGCCAATAGATATCGCCGCTGCGGTAGAGCTGCTCGAATGCCTCCAGATAGTCGCCGCGCTCCAGCGCGAGGATGGCCATCTCGCCCTCCACCCGGCAACGTGGCTTGAGCGTTTCGTAGTCCCAGTTCTGCGTGCGCCGCCAGCCCCAGTCCTCTTCGACCGGGAAAGCCTTGGCCGCCTGGGCGTAGGCATGCACGGCGGCGGGCTTGTCACCGGCCTGTAGAGCCAGCTTGGCGCGCAACCACCAGGCCAGACCGCCGTCGCCCGCCTGCTCGACGAAGCGGCGGGCGCTGGCGTAGTCGCCCTGCTGGTAGCTCAGGGCGGCCAGGCGATCGGCGATCTGTGGCTGAATCGACGCGCCCTGCAGCAGCTGCAGAATGCGCTGGCCCTGTGAGCCCTGGTTCTCGTAATCGCCCAGTCGGCTGAACAGCTGCGCCACCAGCAAATGCTGGACTTCCAGCTGGCCCAATAGCGGGCGCAGCTCCTCGTCGCTCATCTGGCCGAGCTGCCCGGTCAGCTGGCGCAGCGAGCTGTAACCGGTGCTCGAGCCCTGCTTGCTCTGGGTGGCATAGAGGCGAATGGCGGTGGCCCAGTCACCCTCGTCCAGGGCCACGCGAGCTTCCTCGCCGAGGCTGGCGACCCCCAGTTCCAACGGGTCATCGAGGCCGGCGGCGCTCATCGCCCGGGCCTGCTGGAAGGCCTGGCGCGCCTGCTGACGCAGCTCGCGCTGGCGCTGCAGGGCGGCAGCTTCGTCGAGCACCGTATCCGGCGCGCTGACTGCCTGCACCGCCAGGGCGCGGCCGAGGGAATAGGCGGCCCAGGTGCTGCGTCGTGCCCGTTCGGCGGCGGGCAGTGCCAGCACGCGCTTGAAGTAGTCGCTGGCCAGGGCCATGTCGTCCTCGGAGAAGGCCACGGCGCCGGCGACATACAGGCGCAGCTCGGGTGGCAGAGCGGCGCCTTCGTCTTCGGCCTGCCGTGCATCGGTCAGGCTGCGCAGGCGGCTGACCAGGGCGAACTGCTCGGCACCGAGCTGTTTCTGTTCGACAACCTCGCGGCTGTCGATGTAGCGCTGGTTGTCGTCGTCCCAGTACGGCTCCAGGGTCGCCTCGCCAGCCTGGCCGAGGCCGGGGATATCCTGCCCGAGGCGAGTGACCTCGAAGGCGAAGTTGCCTTCCGGCATCTCGCTCAGGGCGCCGGCCCGGTCGGAGAGCAGGCGGTAGGGGAAATCCGGACCGCAGGCCTGGGCGGCACCGAGCGGCAGCAGCGCGCCTATGGCCAGGGCCAGCAGGGTTTTAGAACTGCACATGCATGCCTCCTTGATCGATCCGTTCGCAGCGCGCCCAACCCAGGGCGCGGTGTTCGCCGGCATCCAGCCGGCCGTCGCGCTGGCGCACGAAGGCCAGGCCCTCGGCGCTGCGTTCCAGGCGGTAATCGCCCACGGCGTCGGCCGCCGCGCAGGCCCGGGCCGGCAGCTCGATGCGGTCGGGCAGCGGGCTGGCCAGGGTGCCATTGTTGAATAGTTGCAGTTGGCTGAAACCGTTGTGCTGCTGGCGCTGCAGCGCCAGGGCCGGCACCAGGGGCTGGCCGCGCACCACCGCCAGCAGGGTGGGCAGCGGCCAGGCGCGGCGGTCGCCGGCCAGCGGCAGGCGGAACCAGATGATGCCGGCCAGATGTGACGGCGGTTCCTTGCGCAGGTCGGCCAGCAGCTCGCTGACCTCCTGTGGATCGGCGCGCAGCTCGCGGCGCGGGCCACCCTGGCGCAGCGGTGTCTCGCTCTCCACCTGGCCATCTGCGGTGAGGGCCACTCCGTAGGCGGGCAGGGCCAGGTGGAAGGGCTTGTCGCTGCGCTCGCCGTAGCTCTCCGCCCAGTCCAGCGCCTGCTCGGGATCGAACAGGCCATCCTGCGGGTCGCGCACGGCATGCACCTGCAGCACCGAGCTGTCGACGGCGGCTAGCACCTCGTCCAGGGCCGGGCTGTCGAGCCAGGCGGGCAGGGCGGTGATGCTCAGTCCGAGTTCGGCCGGCAGCTGCCGGCGCAGCTCGCGCAGCAGCGCTGCGTAGGCCGGCAGGCGCGCGGTGGCGCAGTCGTGATCGATCTCCAGGCCCTGCAGGCGCAGGCCGGCGCCGCGCCAGTCGTGCAGCAGCCTGGCGATCTGCCGGCCGATCTCGGTGGAGTCGAGCTGCGCCAGCTGGCCGTCCAGGCGCACCACGGCGATCAGCGGGCGGTCGTCGCGCTTGAGCAGTGGCAGGTCGACGCGGGCGCGGCTCCAGCCGGCCTGCGGGTGGGCCTGCAAGGCCAGCACGCGCAGGCTGGAGAAGTCGGCGCGGCTCTGCGCGAGTGCCTCGGCGTGGGCCGGGCGCCACTGGCGTTGCCAGATATACAGCTGCTGATGCAGCGGCGCGGCGCTTTCCTCGGCGCAGCCGAGCAGGCCGGTAAGGAGCAGGGCGATAACGGGGCGGTAAAGGTGATGAAGCATGCGGCGTAGCATCCTGGCGGTCGCCGAAAAGGGCGCTAGTTTACCCCCGTTGTCGGCGCCGAGATGCGCACTAGACCAAGGTCGAATAATGCAGGTGCGATCCAGCGTCTAAGCTTCAGCGGCAGCCTGTCTGTCCATTGGTTAGGAGTAATCATGAACAATAACAATAGCCTGCTGCGCCACCTGCCCTGGGCAGTGCTGGCAGTGGTAGGTGCCTGTGCCTTGGGTGTCGTGGCGCTGCGCCGCGGCGAAGCCATCAACGCGTTGTGGATAGTGGTGGCGGCCGTCTCCCTCTATCTCGTTGCCTACCGCTACTACAGCCTGTTCATCGCCAGCAAGGTGATGCAGCTGGACCCGACTCGCGCCACTCCGGCGCTGCTCAACAATGATGGTCTGGACTATGTGCCGACCAACAAGCACATCCTCTTCGGTCACCACTTCGCCGCCATCGCCGGTGCCGGCCCGCTGGTCGGTCCGGTGCTCGCCGCGCAGATGGGTTACCTGCCCGGCACGCTGTGGCTGATCGCCGGCGTGGTGCTGGCCGGTGCGGTGCAGGACTTCATGGTCCTGTTCATCTCCACACGGCGTAACGGCCGCTCGCTGGGCGAGCTGGTGCGCGAGGAGATGGGCCAGATACCGGGCACCATCGCCCTGTTCGGCGCCTTCCTGATCATGATCATCATCCTCGCGGTGCTCTCGCTGATCGTGGTCAAGGCCCTGGCCGAAAGCCCATGGGGCATGTTCACGGTAATGGCGACCATCCCCATTGCGGTGTTCATGGGCGTGTACATGCGCTACATCCGTCCGGGCCGCATCGGTGAGATCTCGGTGATCGGCGTGATCCTGCTGCTGGCCTCGATCTGGGCGGGCGGCCAAGTAGCCGCGGACCCGACCTGGGGCCCGGCCTTCACCTTCACCGGTGTGCAGATCACCTGGATGCTGATCGGCTATGGCTTCGTCGCCGCCGTGCTGCCGGTGTGGCTGATCCTCGCCCCGCGTGACTACCTGTCGACCTTCCTCAAGATCGGCACCATCATCGCCTTGGCCATCGGCATTCTGGTGGTCATGCCCGAGCTGAAGATGCCGGCACTGACCCAGTTCACCGACGGCACCGGCCCGGTGTGGAAGGGCACTCTGTTCCCCTTCCTGTTTATCACCATCGCTTGTGGGGCCGTCTCGGGTTTCCATGCGCTGATCAGCTCCGGCACCACGCCCAAGCTGCTGGCCAACGAGTCGCACGCCCGCTACATCGGCTACGGCGGCATGCTGATGGAGTCGTTCGTCGCCATCATGGCCATGGTCGCCGCCTCGGTGATCGAGCCGGGCGTGTACTTCGCCATGAACAGCCCGGCCGCCGTGGTCGGCTCCGATGCTGCCGCCGTGGCTGCCACCGTCAGCAGCTGGGGCTTCGCCATCACGCCTGACGCGTTGGAAGCCGTGGCCAAGGACATCGGCGAGCACACCATCCTGGCCCGTGCCGGTGGTGCGCCGACCCTGGCCGTGGGGATTGCGCAGATCCTCCACAGCGTTCTGCCGGGCGAGAACACCATGGCGTTCTGGTATCACTTCGCCATTCTGTTCGAGGCGCTGTTCATTCTGACGGCGGTGGATGCAGGGACGCGCGCGGGTCGCTTCATGCTGCAGGACCTGCTCGGCAACTTCGTGCCGGCCCTGAAGAAGACCGAATCCTGGGGCGCCAACGTGATCGCCACCGCCGGCTGCGTGGCGATGTGGGGCTGGCTGCTGTATCAGGGCGTGGTCGATCCGCTGGGCGGCATCAACACCCTGTGGCCGCTGTTCGGCATCTCCAACCAGATGCTCGCCGGTATCGCCCTGATGCTCGGCAGCGTGGTGCTGATCAAGATGAAGCGTCAGCGCTACGTCTGGGTCACCCTGGTGCCGGCCTGCTGGCTGCTGATCTGCACCACCACCGCCGGCCTGATCAAGCTGCTCGACCCGAACCCGGCCGTCGGCTTCCTGGCCCTGGCCAAGAAGTACAGCGATGCGCTGGACGCCGGTCAGGTCCTGGCCCCGGCCAAGGACATCGGCCAGATGCAGCATGTGATCTTCAACGCCTACACCAACTCGGTGCTGACCGTGCTGTTCCTGTTCGTGGTGCTCAGCGTGCTGTTCTACGCGATCAAGGTCGGCCGCGCCGCCTGGGTCAAACCAGAGCGCACGGACAAGGAAACCCCGTTCCAGCCGATTCCGGACGCCTGATATGTTCAATGACCTGAGTCGCATGGGTAAGTACCTCGGGCAGGCCGCCCGCATGCTGGTGGGCATGCCCGACTACGACAACTACGTGGAACATATGGCCAAGAAGCATCCGGATAAGCCGGTGATGAGCTACGAGGCGTTCTTCCGCGAACGCCAGGAAGCTCGCTATGGCGGAGGCAAAGGCAGACCTATTCGCTGTTGTTGATAGACTCCCCCGTACCTCCACGCGCCACGCCTAGTCGTGGCGCGTGTCATTTTGGAGATCGCGATGTATCCCGAACCCATTCCCGTCACCGTACTCACCGGCTTCCTCGGTGCCGGCAAGACCACCCTGCTGCGCCATATGCTGCAGGCCGAGCACGGCCTCAAGCTGGCGGTGATCGAGAACGAATTCAGCGACACGCCGATCGATGGCCAGCTGCTCGGCAGCAAGCCGGTCGAGCTGCTGACCCTGGCCAACGGCTGCGTGTGCTGCTCGATCCACGTCGAGCTGGAGAAGGCCCTGTACCTGCTGCTGGACAAGCTGGACGCCGGCGAGCTGGCCTTCGACCGCCTGGTAATCGAGTGCACCGGCCTGGCCGACCCGGCGCCGGTGGCGCAGACCTTCTTCGCCGACGAGGAGCTGGCCCAGCGCTATGTGCTGGACGGCATCGTCACCCTGGTCGACGCGGTGAACGCCGAGCGCCACCTGCAGGAAACCATCGCCCAGGCCCAAGTCGGTTTTGCCGACCGCATCCTGCTGAGCAAGACCGACCTGGCCGACGCGCAGCAGGTCGAGGCATTGAGCCAACGCCTGCAGCGGATCAATCGCCGTGCGCCGATTCGCGTGGTCGAGCATGGCCGCATCGACCTAGCCGAGCTGCTGGACATCCGCGGTTTCAATCTAAACGCCGATATCGCTCCGGCGCTGACCCTGCGGCCCCTGGTGCCGGCGGGCCAGACGGCGGACCGCATCGCCACCCTGGTGCTGAAGAGCGAACGGGCGCTGGATCTCGACAAGCTCAGCGCCTTCATGGAGCGCCTGTTGGAGCAGCACGGCAACGCACTGCTGCGCTACAAGGGCGTGCTGGCGGTGGCCGGCGATGAACGCCGCCTGGTGTTCCAGGGCGTGCTGGGCCTGTACGGCTTCGACTGGGACGAGCCCTGGGCCGAGGGTGAAGTCCGCGAAAGCGTGCTGTTGTTCATCGGCGATAACCTGCCCGAAGAGCAGATCCGCGCGGGCTTTGCCGAGGTGATGGCCTAGGGCGCATCGGTTTCGTAGGGTGGATGTCGCCTTGTACATCCACCAGCGGAGCCGACGGTGGAGCGATACCGCGTGCCCGCCACCGCCCCGGTCGCCATAAGTTGCCGGTGGCCTGGGCCGCTCAGCCGAGCAGGTCGTTCTGCGAGAACTCCGTTACCCCGAGCAGCCGGATGGTGAACTCCGCCGCGCTGTCTGCATTGATGCTGCCGTACAGCGCGCCGTCGGCGAAGCGCAGCTGGCCGGTGGCATCCGTAGCACTGAAGTCCTGGTTGCCGATGAACTCGAAGGCCTCCCGCGCAGCGGTCAGCGGGTTGGCGTCCAGTGCCGAGAAGTCGATGCGATCCCCCTCGCCGCCATTGAAGCCGCTGATCAGGTCTGCCAGGTCGCCCAGGCCGAGATCGCTCAGTGAGGTAAACACGTAGCGATCCGCCCCGGCGCCGCCATTCAGGCCGTCGGCCCCGCTGCCGCCGTGGAGCACGTCATTGCCGTCCCCGCCGTTGAGCACATCGTTACCCGCCCCGCCGCGCAGGATGTTGTCGTTGGCATCGCCGGTCAGGTTGTCGGCATAGTCACTGCCGATCAGGTTCTCCAGGCTGCGTAGCGAGTCGAAGCCAGAGCCGCCGGTGTTCTGTGCCGCGGAGGTGGTCAGCCTGACCGTCACGCCGGCTTCGGCGAAGGCGTAGGACAGCGTGTCGTTGCCGCCGGCGCCGTTGATCACGTTGTCGCCGCTGCTGGCGTAGAGGGTGTTGTCCTGGGCATTGCCGGTGCCATTGGAGTTGCCCGGCGCCATAAGATAGAGCTCCTCGAGGTTGTACGACAGGGTGTAGGTGGAGGCGCTGCTGAACACCCGGTCGAAACCGGCGTTGCTGCCCTCCATGACCCGATCGGCCGCATCGTCGACGTAGTAGGTGTCCGAGCCCTTGCCGCCGAGGAGAACGTCCACCCCAGCGCCGCCGTCGAGCACGTTGTTCGCGTCGGTGCCGCTGATGATGTTGGCGAGGCTGTTGCCGGTGCCGTTGAGTGCCTGACCGGTCAGCATCAGGTTCTCCAGGTTGGCGCCGAGCGCCCAGTCGATGGACGACACGACGGTGTCGCAATCCTCGGCGCCCGTGCCGTTCTCGATCACGGCGTCGCCGGGGTTGTCGACCACGTATATGTCGCTGCCGTCATAGCCTTCCATGTAGTCGGCGCCCTTGCCGCCGTCGAGCGTGTCGGCATAGGGGCTGCCTATCAGCACGTCGTCTGTTGCGTCGCCGATGAGGTTGTGGGACGGGTACATGCGGATCGCGTCGGGGTCGTTGTTGTCGTCGGGGTCGCTCGTGAAGCCCAGGTCGTTGGCGATGAAGTCGGCCAGGCGTTGCCCGATGATTTCGCTGGCGTCGTCGTGCATGTGCCAGACGTCGTAGTAGTAGTTCAGCGGGTCCACTTCGTAGCGCATCGGCAGGTCGGTGTAGTCGACGGCGATCTTGATGTCGCTGCGCTCGGCAGCCATTTCCATCTGTGCCTGGCGGATGGCCTGGGTACCCTCGACCACCCTGGCGATTTCCTCGGGGGTAAAGCCGCGCAGGTCGGCGCCCTGTTGCTGGTAGTCACCGGTGAGCATCACGTAGAACACCGCGTCCGGGGTTCCCAGCTGGGCCTTGAGGTAGTCGAAGACTTTCAGCGTATTGGCCTTGTACAGTTCGATTGCCGCGGCCTTGTCCGTGGCGTCGGCGTAGGTCATGGCATCGTCTTCACCCTGGCCCCAGACCATGGCGAAGGTGACCGGGCCCAAGGCCTGCAGCGATGCCAGCTGGTTGCTGAGGTTGGCCACGGCATTCAGCAGCGCCTGCCCGGGCGCATCGGTGTCGCTGTACCACCACGACTTGGCCCGTTCCGCCTCGCTGGCCGTCGAGCGCCCGGTGACCGTACTGCCGCCGACCGCAATGTCGATCGGCTCTCCCTCCGCGTCGGAGAACAGGCTCTCCACCCGGTCAAAGTCGGTGTAGAGCTCCAGCTGCTTGATCATCTCGGTGATGCCAGAGTCATCGTCCTCGCCCTGCATGCGCAGCGCACGGGAGTTGGACTGGCCCAGGGTGGGAATGAACAGGGTGGTCTGCGGGGTGGGATCGGCAAAGATGAAGTCGGCTTCGCTGAGGGTGCCGATGTGGTTGCCGTTGAGGGCGAGTTCGAAGGTGTTGCCGTCGGCGTCTGGCTCGCGGGACTTGATCGAGGTCTTGGTGCCGGTGTCGTTGAGCGTAAGGTAGATGCTGTTGCCGTAGCCGTTGCCCAACCCGGTGATGCCCAGGGCGGACAGGTCGATCTTGTCCACGCCCACCGTGAAGTCGGTGATGGTGTCGGCAGCGCCGATGTCCGCGGGGCCGTAGTTGCGGAAGCTGTCGAGCAGCTCGGTGAAGCGGAAGATATCGGCGCCCTCGCCACCGCTGAGGACATCCTTGCCGGCACCGCCATCGATCAGGTCGGCGCCGCCGCCGCCAATGATCTTGTCCGCACCGGCATGGCCGAGGAGCACCTCGCTGGCATCGGTGCCGGTCAGAACGTCATCGCCGGGAGTGCCGACCGGTGTCTGCGGCTCCCCAGGCGTGGTATCCGGCGCTGGCGGTGGTGGGGTAACCAGGAACAGGTTGCTGCCGTTGAGGGTATCGAGGTGGTTGCCGTTGAGGGCCAGCTCGAAACGGTCGCCGTTGGCGTCGGTTTCCAGCGAGCGCAGGTAGGTGCGGTCGCTGGCGGCGCTGTAGCTGAGCGCCAGGGTGCCGTTGAGCCCGTTGCCCAGGCTGCTGAAGCCGAGGGCGCTGAGGTCGATGCGGTCGGTGGTGGGGTCGAAGTCGGTGATCAGGTCGTTGCTCGGGCTGCCGTTGCGGTAGCTGTCGTGCAGCGTGTCGAAGCGGAAGGTGTCCACACCCTCGCCGCCGGTCAGGGTGTCGCGCCCCAGCCCACCGACCAGCGTGTCGTGCCCCGTGCCGCCCACCAGGGTATCGGCGCCGTCCAGGCCGAGCAGGGTTTCATTGGCGGCGGTGCCGATCAGCCGGTCGTTGCCTGTGCTGCCGTGCAGGGTCGGAGCGCCTGCTGGCGCCTCGTTGACCAGCAACTGGAAGGTGTCGGCGAGGCTGCCGCCGCGGCCATCGCTGGCGCTCACCCTGATCTCGTAGAGGCCGGCGTTGCCGAGCCCGGACAGGCCATTGAACGTCAGGGTGGCGGCGTTGAATGTCAGCCAGGACGGCAGGGCCGTGCCGTTGCCTAGGGTGGCCTGGTAGCTCAGCGTGTCGCCGTCGGGATCGGAGAAGCTGGTGGGTGAGAGGCCGAAGCTGAACACCTGGTTTTCGCTGATGGCCTGGTCCGCCACGGCCTGGTGGAGAACCGGCGCCGCGTTGGTGGCCACGTTGCCATTGAACAGGATGTTGGCGGAACTGAGGGTGCTCAGATGGTTGCCCTGGATGGCCAGCTCGAAATGGCGGCCGTCGGCGCCGCCTTCCAGCGAGCTCATGTAGGTGCGGTCGCTGGCACTGCTGTAGCTCAGGCGCAGGGTGCCGTTGAGGCCGTTGCCGAGCGCGCTGAAGCCCAGTTCGGAGAGGTCGATGCGATCCACGGCGGCATCGAAATCGATGATGTGGTCACTGAACGCGCCGCTGCCGGTGCGGTAGCTGTCCGTCGGTGCATCGTAGCGGAAGATGTCCGCGCCGCTGCCACCGGTGAGCGTGTCGCGTCCGCTGCCGCCGACCAGTACATCGTCGCCTGCGCCGCCGGCCAGCGAGTCGTCGCCGCCCAGGCCGAGCAGGCGCTCGTCGGCTTCGCCGCCGATCAGTCTGTCCTTGTCCTCGCTGCCCACGACCTGAGCCAGCAGCTGGTTGCTGGGATCGCTGGACAGCCGGCTGTCTGCCGCATGCAGCAGGGCCTGGCCGCTGAGCATCGCTTCGATCTGGTTGGCGTAGACGCCGGTGGCGTGGCTGCCATCGTCTGCCTCCAACACGCCGTAGGTGGAGCCGGGGCCGCCGCTGATCAGGTTCTGTTCGATGAGGTTGTCGCTGGAGACAACCGCAGTGCCGTCGCTGTCATCGGCCTGGATCAGGATTTCCGGCCCGGGGCTCGCCTGGGCGTTGCCCTGCAGCTGGTTGGCGATGATCTGGCTGTAGCTGGCGCCAGAGAGGAGGATGCCCGGACCGTCGTTGCCGGCAATCAGCGCGCCTTCCAGGCGCACCTCGCTGGTTTGCTGCAGGGCAATGCCGGCCTGCCCGTTGTCGTGCAGCTCGCCGCCAAGAATGAGCAGGGGGGAGTTCGGTAGCGTGGCCAGGTCGCCCTCGACCAGCACACCGTTGCCGCCATTGGCGAAGGCATCGTTGTTGGTGAAGGTCAGGGCCGAATGGCTGGTGTCGAGGGCAAAGCCATTGCCCTCGTTGCCATAGGCCTGATTGTCGGTGAAGCGGCTGTGGTCCGCGTCGGTGCTGGCGAAGCCATCCAGGCCATTGCCCTGGGCCACGCTCTCCTTTATCAGCAGGTTGCTGGTCTGGCCGTCGATGCGAAAGCCGCTTCCCGAAACGTCGCGGACTTCCACCCGCTCCAGGCTCATGTTGCTGCTGACGCCCGCCGGGTTGGCGGCGAGGTGCCAGCCGTTGACTTCGCCGCTGCTGTGGTCGCGGTTGCCGTCCAGGCTCAGGTCGCTGATGCCGACGCCCTGCAGCACTTCGCCGGCGGGTGAGCCAATCATGCCCATGATGGGCACGGCGGAGCCGTCCACCAATTTGATCACGGTGCTGCCCATGCCATCGCCGATCAGGTCGACCTGGCTGTGCATGGTCAGGCAGTTGCCGGACCCCGCGCCGTCGCCGCTGACCCGGTAGACCCCTTCCGGCAGATAGACCACACCGCCTCCAGCGGTGAAAGCGGCATCGATAGCAGCCTGGATTGCCGCGCTGTCATCGGTTAAACCATCACCCAGTGCCCCGTAATCCCTCACGTCGAAAACCATGGTTCAGTCCCCCGGTTGTCCGCCGCTTTGTAATAACGGTTCGGATTGAAGGAACATGGTTTAAGGCCTTTCCCACAGCCTGGCGACGACCTTCCGTCAGAGAATTGGCCAGAAAGCTTGGTTGTGTCGATTTACCGATCCAACGTTTTGATAGATATGCTTATTTATTCTTCCTAACCGGCTTGTCAGGAAAACGGCACGGGCACAAAAAAGCCCGGCAATTGCCGGGCTCCTTGTCACGACTTTGACGCCAGTTATCCGTATACCGGCAGCTTGGCGCAGACGGCCTTGACCTTCTCGCGTACCGCGTCGACCACGGACTCGTCGCCCATGTTCTGCAGGATGTCGCAGATCCAGCCGGCCAGTTCCTTGCACTCGGCTTCCTTGAAGCCGCGGGTGGTGACGGCCGGGGTACCGATGCGCAGGCCGGAGGTGACGAAGGGCGAACGCGGGTCATTCGGCACGCTGTTCTTGTTCACGGTGATGAAGGCACGACCCAGGGCGGCGTCGGCGTCCTTACCGGTGATGTCCTGCTTGATCAGGGACAGCAGGAACAGGTGGTTCTGGGTGCCGCCGGAGACCACATCGAAACCGCGCTCGATGAACACGCTGGCCATGGCCTGGGCGTTCTTCACCACTTGCTGCTGGTAGGCCTTGAACTCGGGCTGCAGGGCTTCCTTGAAGCAGATGGCCTTGGCGGCGATCACGTGCTCCAGCGGGCCACCCTGGGCGCCCGGGAAGACGGCGGAGTTGAGCTTCTTCTCGATCTCTTCGTTCTTGCGAGCGAGGATCAGGCCGCCGCGCGGGCCGCGCAGGGTCTTGTGGGTGGTGGTGGTGACCACGTCGGCGAAGGGTACCGGATTCGGGTACACGCCGGCGGCGACCAGACCGGCCACGTGGGCCATGTCGACGAACAGGTAGGCACCGACCTTGTCGGCGATGGCGCGGAAGCGGGCGAAGTCCAGCACCTGGGAATAGGCAGAGAAGCCGGCAACGATCATCTTCGGCTTGTGCTCGATGGCCAGGCGCTCGACTTCGTCGTAGTCGATCAGGCCGGCGTCGGTGATGCCGTACTGCACAGCGTTGTACAGCTTGCCGGAGGAGGAAACGGAGGCGCCGTGGGTCAGGTGGCCGCCGTGGGCCAGGCTCATGCCGAGGATGGTGTCACCGGCCGACAGCAGGGCCAGGTAGACGGCGGCGTTGGCCTGGGAGCCGGCATGCGGCTGGACGTTGGCGTAGTCGGCGCCGAACAATTCCTTGGCGCGGTCGATGGCCAGCTGCTCGACCACGTCGACGTACTCGCAACCACCGTAGTAGCGCTTGCCCGGGTAGCCTTCGGCGTACTTGTTGGTCAGCACGCTGCCCTGGGCTTCCATTACCGCCGGGCTGGTGTAGTTCTCGGAGGCGATCAGTTCGATGTGATGCTCCTGGCGCTGGGCTTCCTGCTCCATGGCGGCAAAGAGTTCTGCATCGTAGCGGGCAATGGTCAAATCACGGCTGAACATGGTGGTCACCTGATCAATCAGCGGGCGGTAGTAAGAGTCTGTAAACGACGCATGGCGCGAGGCGCAGCGATCATCAACAGGTTCTAAGGAAGGCGCGCATTCTACCCGATGTGTCGCGCGCTGGCACATGAATGGCGGTCAAGTGCCGGACAAGCGGGCCTCACGCGGCCCGCTGCCGCCACTCACGTCAGCATGAACAGGGCGTTGCCGCCGAACTGGGCCTCGAACTGGGCGGCCGCCATCGGCTTGCCGAACAGGTAGCCTTGCACCTCGTCGCAGTCGTGGTCGCGCAGGAAGTCCAGCTGCGCCTGGGTCTCTACGCCTTCGGCGATCACCGCCAGTCCCAGGCTGTGGGCCATGGCGATGATGGCGCGGGCGATCTGGCCATCCTGCTCGCCCTCGGGCAGGCCGTCGACGAAGCTGCGGTCGATCTTCAGCACGTCGATGGGGAACTGCTTGAGGTAGTTGAGCGAGCTGTAGCCGGTGCCGAAGTCGTCCACCGCGATGCACAGGCCAAGCTTCTTCAGGCTGGCCAGCACCTGCATGGTCTCGCCGACGTCGTTCATCAGGATGCTCTCGGTCAGCTCCAGTTCCAGGCAGGCCGGCGGCAGGCCGCTGGCGCCGAGGATGCGCGAGATGCGCATGCCCAGCTGGCCGTCGCCGAACTGGCGGGCGGAGAGGTTGACCGAGACCTTGGGCACTCGCACTTTCGCGTCGTGCCAGGCTTTGAGCTGGCGGCAAGCCTGGGCGAGCACCCAGTCGCCGACCTGGGCGATCAGGCCCAGCTCTTCCAGCACCGGGATGAACTCGTTGGGCGCCACCAGGCCGCGGCGCGGATGCTGCCAGCGCAGTAGGGCCTCGACGCCGGTCAGGCGCTTGCCGTCGCTGGACAGCTGCGGCTGGTAATAAAGGAGGAACTGGTTCTGCTCCAGGGCATGGCGCAAGTCGCTCTCCAGCTCCAGGCGCTGCAGCGCGGTGGCGTTCATCTCGGCCTGGTAGAACTGGAAGTTGTTCTTGCCGCGTTCCTTGGCGTGGTACATCGCCGTGTCGGCGTTCTTCATCAGCTGGCTAAGCTCGTCGCCGTCCTGCGGTGCCAGAGCGATTCCGATACTGGCGGTGACGAAGAACTCGCGGCCCTGCAGGACGAACGGCTGGGCCAGGCTGGCGAGGATCTGCTCGGCCACGTGGATGGCGCGGTTGAGCGCGCCGGCGCGGGTGTTGCGCGCCTGCAGCAGCAGGGTGAATTCGTCGCCGCCCATGCGCGCCACCGTGTCGTCCTCGGCGACGCAGGCGGCCAGGCGCACGGCCACGTCCTTGAGCATGCGGTCGCCGGCGGCATGGCCGAGGGAGTCGTTGATCGGCTTGAAGCGGTCCAGGTCGAGGAACATCAGCACCACCCACTCGTCATGCCGTTCGGCATGCTGCAGGGCGGTGTGCAGGCGGTCCTGGAACAGCGTGCGGTTGGGCAGCAGGGTCAGGGCGTCGTAGTAGGCCAGGCGGTGGATGCGCTGTTCGCTGGCCTTGCGCTCGCTGATGTCGTTGAAGAAGCACACGTAGCTGGCCAGGTCGCCGTCCTCGTCGTGCACCGCGGTGATGCCGACCCAGGCCGGGAACTGCTCGCTGTTCTTGCGCTTGAGCCACAGCTCACCCTCCCAGCTGCCGTGCTGATTGAGCTGGGTGAGGATGTAGGCGAACTGGGCGGCCTGCTGGCGGTCGGCGGTGAGCATGCCCGGCAGTTGGTCGAGCACCTCGGCGCCGGCATAGCCGGTGAGGCGCTGGAAGGTCTCGTTGATGCGCACGATGTAGCCGGCCGGGTCGGTGACCAGAATCGCCGCCGTGGAGTGCTCGAATACGGTGGCGGCCATGCGCAGGTCGCGCTCGGCGCGGCGCTGCTGGGTGATGTCGCGGCCGATGCCGAGCACGCCCTCGAAGCGGTCCTGTTCGTCCCACATCAGCGACAGGCGCATCTCCACGGTGATCTTGCGGTCGTCGGCGCGCAGGCAGTCGAAGATGAAGGTACGCCCGGCCAGGCTGGCCTGCAGGCGGGCCAGCTTGTCCGCCTCGTTGAGGGAGCCGCGCAACTGTTCGATCAGCTGCAGTAGGCTGGCCAACTGGCGCGGATTGGTCACGGTGCCGAGCAGGCCGTTGTCCAGCAGCCATTCCGGGCTGTAGCCGAAGAAGCTCTCGGCCGACGGGCTGACGTAGTTGAGCTGCAGCGTGTTGTCGGTGGACAGGATCACGTCGCTGATGCTCTCCGCCAGCAGACGGTAGCGCCGTTCGCTGTCACTCAGGCTGGCCCGGGCGGCTATCTCGCCGGTGATGTCCTTGGCCACGCCGATCAGCCGGCTGACCCGGCCGTGGCGGTCGCGGCTGAGGGCGTGCTCGCGGATGTCGAACCAGTGCCAGCTGCCGTCACGGTGGCGCCAGCGCAGCTGGAAGTGCAGCTGCTGACCCTGGCCGACCACCTTCTGCAGGTTGCGCAGGCGCTGGTACAGCTCGACGTCGTCGGGGTGCAGGATCTTTTCCCACAGCTTGTCGCCGAAGCGGCGCATCTCTTCCTTGCTGTAGCCCAGGTCCGGGCCCAGGCGGTTGTTGCTGAACATCACCCGCATGGTGCTCATGTCGTGCACGTAGAGGGTGTCCGGCACCGAACGCAGCACGTCGGACCAGAAGCGCTCGCGCTCCACCAGCGACAGCTCCACGCGCTTGCGGCTGGTGATGTCGTGCACGCTGAGGGTCACCGCACGCAGCTCGTCGCGGCTCTCGGGCAGCTGCAGGTTGAGCCACACGTAGCGCTCGTGGCCCTGCGGCGTGTGCATGCGGCTCTCGACCATCATGTCGCGCTCGCCGTCGAGCAGGGTGGTGATCAGCGCATGGCGGGCGCCGCCCTGGCGCAGCGGGGCGTAGCCGATCAGGTGTTCCCAGACCTGCTCTGGGCTGTCCACTCCAAGCAGTTGCAGGGCCACCTTGTTCACTTCACTGATGTGGATGCGCTGCAGCAGCTCGACATGGCGCTGCGGGTCCACGCTCAGCCAGGTCTGCAGCTGGCCGCTGTGCTCCAGGCCCTGGGCGTCGAGGAAGAGGCGCAGGTCGAGCAGGTCGAGCACGCAGAGGGCCACGCCGCTGCCCTCGAAGATGTCCTGGTAGCGCCGGCGCGTGTCTTCCAACACGTGCAGGGCCTGGCGCTCCTCGGTCACGTCGCGCAGGACCCAGGCGCGGCCCGGTTCGGGGTTGTCGGTGTAGAGGGCGTGACAGGTCACGTCGAACAGGCGCCGCTCGCCGTCGAGCAGCACCTCGATGGGCTCGGCCTGCTCGTGGAAGGCGCTCTCCAGCCAGGGCGCCAGCGCCGGCAGCAGCTGCAGCACGTGCATCTCGCTGGCGGTGGCCAGATCCAGGCCAAACATCCGCTCGGCGCGCGGATTGAGGTAGCTGATATGGCCGTCGGGCTGGGTCACCAGCACGCGCTCATCGATGGCGCCAAGGGCGCCGATGGCGTCTTCCATCGAGCGACGCGACAGCGCGTGGTAGGCGCGCAGGCGGTTCTGCTCGCGCAGCAGGCCGAACAGGGCGAGCAGGGCCAGGGCGCCGCAGAGGATGAACAGCAGCAGCTTGCTGGCCTGGCGCGGCAGCAGCTCGGCGCGCAGGGTGTCGGCGTCGAACAGGGGCACCAGTTTCCAGTCGCTGCCCGTCACCGGCAGCTCGGCGATGATCTGCCCCCTCTCGCTGGCGCTGAGCTGGGCGGCTCCCTCGTTCACGGGCTGGCGCAGCATCACCTGGCCACTGCGGGTGTCCAGCAGCAGCCAGGGCGTCTCGCCGGTCTGTGCCGGCAACCAGTTGCGCAGGGCCTGGTCCCGCAGGCGCACGCGCCAGCCGCCCTGGTGATCCGCGCGCGGCAGGTCGAGCAGCAGCAGGCCGCTGTCCTGGGCGAAGTGATAGGGCTGGTCGTCGACGAAGGGCGTCTGATCACCAAGGGTTGGCTGGCTGTCTTCCAGTCGTTTGCCGCTGGCATCGAACCACGCCAGGCTGTGCAGGGCCGGGAAGATGCCGCGCAGCCGCTGCAGCAATGCGCTCTGGTCGTCCGCCGTGAGCGGCTGGTCCGCCGCGCTGGCGAGGAAGGCCAGGCCAGCCTCGGCCTTGAGGCGCATGGTCAGGCCCAGGTGGTTGCGCTGCTGCTCGGCGTGGTCCAGATGATGGCGCCGCTCGCTCTGCTCCTGATTGCTGGCCTCTTGCTGCAGCTGCCACAGCAGCAGGCCGAGCATCAGCGCGACCAGCAACGCCAGGGCGCCCTTCAGCGAGCCACGGTGAGGCCGGGCGAGCGGGTCGCCAGAGGAGCGGGAGGAAGAACGGGGGCGGGATCGTGACACGCGTATAACCCTGCTGATACAGCTGCCGGATCGGGGCCTTGCCTGGCAATCGGAACCGCGTAGCATGCCCGGAAAAGCGGCCAAGTGCTATCACTGTCCATCGGGTACGGTTTGCCCCTCCGGGAGCATTCCGGTAGCTTTGCCGCACGCGCGTGGGCGCGCGGAGCTATGATGCTCCCTTGCCCCAGAGTATTGCTCAGCAGCCGGTCGGCCGCTGGCGCAGTTGCCTCTTCAATCCCTCAGCTACACAGAACCAAGGTCATCCATGGCTCAATACGTCTACACCATGCATCGGCTCGGCAAGGTCGTGCCGCCGAAGCGGGAAATCCTCAAGAACATTTCCCTGTCGTTCTTCCCGGGCGCCAAGATCGGCGTACTCGGCCTCAACGGTGCCGGTAAGTCGACCCTGCTGCGCATCATGGCCGGCGTCGACACCGAGTTCGACGGCGAAGCCCGCGCCATGCCCGGCATCAACGTCGGCTACCTGCCGCAGGAGCCGCAGCTCGACCCGAGCAAGAGCGTGCGCGAGATCGTCGAGGAGGCCGTAGGCCAGATCAAGCAGGCCCAGGCCCGCCTGGACGAGGTGTACGCCGCCTACGCCGAGCCGGACGCCGACTTCGACGCCCTGGCCGCCGAGCAGGCCAAGCTGGAAGCCATCCTGCAGGCCAGCGACGGCCATAACCTCGAGCGCCAGCTGGAAGTCGCTGCCGACGCCCTGCGCCTGCCGGCCTGGGACGCGCGCATCGAGCACCTGTCCGGTGGCGAGAAGCGCCGCGTGGCCCTGTGCCGCCTGTTGCTGTCGGCCCCCGACATGCTGCTGCTGGACGAACCGACCAACCACCTGGACGCCGACTCGGTGGCCTGGCTGGAGCACTTCCTGCACGACTTCCCGGGCACTGTGGTGGCGATCACCCACGACCGTTACTTCCTCGACAACGTCGCCGGCTGGATCCTCGAGCTCGACCGCGGCGCCGGCATCCCGTACGAAGGCAATTACTCCGGCTGGCTGGAAGCCAAGTCCGAGCGTCTGGCCCAGGAATCCAAGCAGCAGTCGGCCCACGAGAAGGCCATGAAGGACGAACTGGAGTGGGTGCGCAAAGGCGCCAAGGCCCGCCAGTCCAAGTCCAAGGCCCGTCTGCAGCGCTTCGAGGAGATGCAGTCGCAGGAATTCCAGAAACGCGCCGAGACCAACGAGATCTACATCCCGGCCGGTCCGCGCCTGGGCGACAAGGTCATCGACTTCGTCAACGTCACCAAGGGCTACGGCGACCGCGTACTGATCGACAACCTGTCGTTCAGCATCCCCAAAGGCGCCATCGTCGGCGTGATCGGCGGTAACGGTGCCGGTAAATCGACCCTGTTCCGCATGCTGATGGGCAAGGAAACCCCGGACTCCGGCCGCATCGAGCTGGGCGATACCGTGCAGCTGGCCTGCGTCGACCAGAGCCGCGACGACCTGGACGGCAGCAAGACCGTGTGGGAAGCCGTGTCCGACGGTTTCGACATGATCAAGATCGGCAACTACGAAGTCCCGTCGCGCGGCTACGTCGGGCGCTTCAACTTCAAGGGCGGCGACCAGCAGAAGTTCGTCAAGGACCTCTCCGGTGGTGAGCGCGGCCGTCTGCACCTGGCCCTGACCTTGAAGCAGGGCGCCAACGTGCTGCTGCTCGACGAACCGTCCAACGACCTCGACGTGGAAACCCTGCGTTCCCTGGAAGAGGCGCTGCTCGACTTCCCCGGCGCCGCGATCGTGATTTCTCACGATCGCTGGTTCCTGGACCGCGTGGCCACCCACATCCTGGCGTACGAGGACGACTCGCACATCGAGTTCTTCGAAGGCAACTACACCGAGTACGAAGCCGACCGCAAGAAACGCCTGGGCGATGCTGCCGCGCAGCCGCACCGGGTGCGTTACAAGAAGCTGGCGCAGTAAGCGCTCGCTGCAAAACAAAACGGGGCCCGCGGGCCCCGTTTTGTTTATATGGACATCATTTGATGCGACGACTGAGCTGTTCCAGCTCTCGCTTCAACGAGTCGATCTCGCGCTCCTGGCTATCCAGCTGGCGTTCCAGCTGCGACACCTTTTCCACCTTTCTCTCCAGATCGTCCAGCTCGCGGCTGCTGCCGCTGGAGCTTCCGCTCAGATTCTGGATGGTGCGCTGCTGCTCCTCGAGTTTGCGCTGTAGCTCGGCAAGCTTGCGGTGGTCATCGTCCTGCTGGTCGAGCGCTGCCTGCAGGTCGCTGAAGTTGACGCTCGATCGTCGGAGGTCGGGCTCTCGGTCATGGGGATCCGCTGTCACCAGCACATCGGTGCTGCTGGAGCCTCGTTCCGTGAAGTTGATTTCCGCCTATGCGATGCCGGTGACGCCGAGCGTGATGATCAGAAAGGTAAGTTTGCAGAGCTTGAGCAGCGATGCGTCCATGAAGGTTCCCGAGGTCGTGCCACATGGCACATCGCTATGATCTTGCCCTGATGGCAGGCGTTCCCTCGTGGAAACGCCTTGAAACCTTCTCTGTTCGTCACGTGCACCTGCCGCCACGGCACGGCCGGATCAGGCCTCCAGTTCGATGAGCAGCGCTCCCTTGTCGGTTATGCTGGCGCGGATATCGACGGGCAGAAATTTCCGCAGCACCTGGATACTGCTTTCCAGGTGCTCGGTCATCCGCGGAGTGGTCAGGCTGCCACCGCCGGCTAGCGCCATCGGCAGCAGCAACTGATCGGCCAGATGCTCGGCCACCGCCGCACCGCTCTGCAGCCATTCGCGTGCCTGGTCGATGGCGCTATCGGCTACTCGCTCGGCGCGAACCCCGCTCTGGCCGAAGGCGCTGAACACTTCGGTCACCCGCTCGCAGACGATCTCCAGCAGCAATGCGTTGCCTGGCCCCTCATCCTGCCCCAGCCAGGCGAACTGTAGGTCTTCCTGAGGCCACCTTAGTCGCCGAGCGACCCGGGCCAGCTCGCGCTCGCCAACGTGCCCCGGCACGCCAGCGAGCAGGGCCCTGGCCTGTTGCCGTAACACTGCTCCGGGTTCGCCCAGATGCAGGGGCTGCAGGGGTGAAGGCGTGATCTGTGCCTGGATCGCCCCACCCCCGGCCGGTGCGAAGCCATGGCGCAACAGCTGCATGTCCACCTGTGCGCCCATGCGCCGCAGCAGCGGCAGCCAGGCGAGCTGCAGGAAGTCCGCCGGCGGTGCCAGCGGGTTGTGGGTGCCACCGCTGATCTGCAGCCTGCTTGGGGCATCAGCCCGTAGCAATGCAGGCAGCAGAGTCTGCAGTACCAGGGTGCAGCTGCCGGCACTGCCGATGGCGAAGTGATAGTCGCCGCCACGAATGGCGCCAGGCTTGAAGCTCAGCTGCTGCGAGCCGAGCTCGACACCCTGTACTTCAGCCGAGCAGATCTGCGCAGCTGCCTGCACGGCGGTCAGATGCTGGCGCAACAGGCCAGGCCGGCTGCGCTTGGCGCGGATGTTGTGGATGCTGAATGGCCGTCCGCTGAGCGTCGACAGGCTCAGCGCGCTGCGCAGAACCTGTCCACCACCGATGGCGCCGTCCAGTTCGAGAATGTCCTTGTTCATCGTTCTACATCTTCTACGGCTGTTGGCGGCCACTCGATGGCCCACTCCTTGGGTGGTAGAGGGGCTGGCCTGCTGGCGGAGAAATCGGCCAGCTCGCGCCACTGGAGATCGGCTTCGCTAGGCCTATCGCAGACCAACAGACGCCCATCTCTGCTCTGTATCAGCCGTCCCCGTGAATCGAAGTCGACCAGGTCGGCTTCTCCCAGATCGGTTTCTCCATGCACGTTGCTGACCGAGAAGCTTGTACGCAGCATCCAGTGCTTGCCTTTATGCGTGCTCTTGATGATGCGCACGGCTCCTTGGCCGATCTCCTTGCTCTGGCGGGTCTTCAACTGCCAGTGGATGTCGTGAAGTGCCTCCACAGGTTGGTCCAGCGGAGCCCAATGGGCCCGCAGGGCAATCCGCAGCGAAAGCGGCAGGAGGCCTAGCTCCGGGGTTCCCTGAACCTCCAACTGGGGTGTGGGTAGCTGTGCATGGGGTTTCGGATAGGGCAAATCGATCTTCACGCCACGCGTGTCGGTGAATATGCCGCCACCGGTCCAGCAGCCATTTGCCCAGAGCGCCAGAGCAGTGAAATAGGGCGGCCGACTAATGGCTGTCCAGGTATCGCCTATGTCATTACGCCGGTTCAGCGTCCAGCCAGTAGTTTTCCTGGCTGAGTAAAGCAACAGCTCGCCGTCTTCAGATAACTCACTGAGCTCGGGATAGATGCGCCCCTTGAACCACTGGCCGGCCTCGAAACTGTCGTTACGCAAATCCCAGCGGATCATCTGCACCCAGTTGGTAGGTCCGCGGCGCAGCACCACTGCGACCGGGGCCTTACTGGCAAGCATCAGCGCAAGGCTGCATTTGGCGCGTATTTGTGAAGCTCCTTGCTTCTGCATGCGTGTTCTTTCCTTCGAATACTTCAATCCTGGGCTCAGCGCAGGCGCTTTGTGCTGCCTTCGGGTAGAAGACCCGCACTCTCCAGTTGCTGGACCCTCTCTATTAGAGCGGTACGCTCGACCGGATGAGTGACTGGATCAACCATCAGGTATTGCTGACTGAGCCAGTTTTTCAGATGCATTAGCCAGTGCTGTCTTTCTTGTGGTGCTGCATCTAGTCGGCGTAGCCAGTAGGCCAGTTGCTGCCATCGCGGCCGCAAATGCATCAGGGCCTCACGACGCTCAGGGGGCAGCACGTACCAGTCTCTATCCAGTCTCATGTCCAGGTCTGCCTGCAGCACCGCCCAAGGCTCTTCCCGAAGATGCTCGACAGCTTTGGCAAAGACCTTGTCGGCGGAGTCGGAAAGCGCCATCAGCCGATGTGCCAGCCGGTTCTTGCTAAGGCACGGAACAGCCGCTAGTCGAACGCTGCTTATGCCAGAAAGCATTGCTGCGGATATCCAGGATTCGTCCAGTTCCACTGCCAGTTCGTGGCTCAGGCCTAGTAGCCCCATCCAGTCACGCTTGTTCACAGGGTGAGGTTGATGCAGGCGAGCCATGAGCACCGAGTGAGCGTCCAGTTGCTCGCGTGGGGCTGCCCATCGCGCTAATGCTCGTATCGAAGGGGAGGCGTCCAGCAATGCTGCCCTCAACACTGGTCGGGTATCGTCGAGCAATGGCAGTAGGGCGTGAAGTACAACAACCCGCACGCTGGCTCCGGGCTTGTCGAAAGCTTCCAGCAATAGGGGGCGAGCCTGCTCGGCGGGCAATACCTTACATGCCTTAACCGCCATCTGCCGTACGGTCATTTCTCGGTGAGCCAAAGCCATGCGCAGCAAGGCAACAGGCTCCACGCTGACTTCCTGCAGCAGGGTGAAGAGAAAGCGTGCAGCCTTGCCGTGACGTGTGGCAAACGCCACTTCCACATCCATGCGCAATTCGGGCACCTGCAGCACCGCGCGCGCCACCGCCAGCGTCGGGCCATGATCGGCACGTTGGCGTTCGGCCAGGGCCATTAGCGCCGGCAGCGCATGGAGCAGGGCTCGCACATGTTCCGGAGCCAGGTAGCGCTGCACTGCCTCGTAAGCCAGTTGACGTATCTGGGGTACCCAGTCATTCAGGCGTTCGAGCAGCGCGACTAGCGTTTCGGGTGAAGGCTGCTCACTCAGTTCACGCACTGCTGCTTCGCGGGCGAAGCCGTTGCCATGCGTGCTGAGGGTCAGCCAATCCCCGTATCCGGTGCAGGCGGCGAGTGCCTCAAGGGCCTCATGGCGACGTCGGTCTTCCCAGTAGTCTCCGGAGACCGGGCGGCTCTTAAGCCGCTCCAGCCACTCTTTCAGGTGCTTCATGTCTCTATCCCTTAACGCACACCACCTGATGCAGGGTATGCACCACTTCCACCAGCTCGCGCTGGGCGTCCATCACCTGGTCGATGTCCTTGTAGGCCATCGGGATTTCGTCGATCACGTCGGCATCCTTGCGGCATTCGACGTGGGCGGTGGCCTTGATCTGGTCCTCCACGGTGAACAGCTTCTTGGCCTTGGTCCGGCTCATGGTCCGTCCGGCGCCGTGGCTGCAGGAGCAGAACGCTTCCTCGTTACCCAGGCCGCGGACGATAAAGCTCTTGGCACCCATCGATCCGGGGATGATCCCCAGTTCACCTTTCTTCGCCGACACCGCACCCTTGCGTGTCACCAGTACTTCTTCACCGAAGTGACGCTCCTTCTGTACGTAGTTGTGGTGGCAGTTCACCGCCTCCAGTGCGACCTCGAACGGCTTGCGGATCACGCCACGTGCCGCTGCGATCACCGCGTGCATCATCAGTGCGCGGTTCTGCTTGGCGAAGTCCTGGGCCCAGCCCACCGCTTCCACATAATCGTCGAAGTGCTGGCTGCCCTCTTCGAAGTAGGCCAGGTCGCGGTCCGGCAGGTTGGCGATATGCTGGCGCATATCGGCCTGGGCCAGTTCGATGAACAGGTTGCCGATGGCGTTACCCACACCGCGCGACCCGCTGTGCAACATGAACCAGACGCGATTGGCCTCGTCCAGGCATACCTCGATGAAGTGGTTGCCGGTTCCCAGGGTTCCCAGATGCTTGCGGTTGTTGGTGTTGCTCAGCCGCGGGTACTTGTCGGTGATCACCTTGAAGCGGTCGCTCAGGGCCGACCAGGCGTGGTCGGTCATCTCCGGCACGTTTTCCCAAGCGCCTTTATCGCGTGCGCCGCGGCCAGAGGTTCGGCCGTGGGGTACGGCACGCTCGATGGCACTGCGCAGGCCGTGCAGGTTGTCCGGCAGGTCGGAGGCCATCATTGAGGTGCGTGCGGCGATCATCCCGCAGCCGATATCCACGCCGACCGCGGCAGGGATAATGGCGCCGACGGTGGGGATCACGCTGCCGATGGTCGAGCCCTTGCCCAGGTGCACGTCCGGCATCACGGCCAGGTGCTTGAAGATGAACGGCATCTTCGCGGTGTTCATCAGCTGCTGCTTGGCGTCCTCCTCTACCGGGACGCCTTGCGTCCACAGCTTGATCGGCTTGCCGCTGGCGACTTCCAGCAGGTTGTAGGTCTTGGTTTGCATCGTTATTCGCTCGTATTCGTGCTGGTCGTGCCAGCCTGTTCTCGATGCGGCGACAATTTGTGGTGAAACATGCGCAGTGCTCTATCCGCTGAGCTACAGCCTTGTGGCTGGCGGGAGTCGAACCCACGACCTTTGCGTTCTGTAGTTCCACCGGTATTCGCCGGGTCAATCAAAAGGGTGGAGGCGGGGCCTCCGTGCAGCGACGAGGTGACAGGCACATTTGCTCTACCAGCTGAGCTACCCGTTGCCGGGGCGGGATTCGAACCCGCGACCCAATGTAGTACCTGTGGCATTCGCTGCCGGCCCGCCGTGGCGGGCCTGAAAAAGATGCGACGACAAGGGTGGTGAAACGTATTTTCGTGTTCTGCCATTGAACTACGGCCCCCCAGTAATGGAGCCGACGGGACTCGAACCCGCAACCTCGACCGTGGAAGGGTGTAGTTCCACCGGCATTCGTCGCAAAAAACGGTTAATCAGGTGGCGCGACAAAGGCTGTGGCTGTTCCGTGTTGCCACGGGCCGGTCTCGAAACCGGCATGGTCCTGTACAGCCACATGCATTCGCGCCTTCGCTCGTATCCGACAAGAGTGTGATGAGACGTCTTGGATGTAGTCCCATCGGCATTCGCATACGCTCGAATCGTTGATCTTGTGCGCCCGGCCCCGATTGGCCGGGCGCGTTCTCATATCTCCATCTTCTCGATCGCATCGACCCAGTGATCGGAGCCAAAGGTTCCGGCGGCGAACTGTGCCAGTACATCGAATACCGCGTCGCTGAAACCTCCGACATTCAGAATGTCCGCGCGGTCCGGCGCCTGTGTAGTGCCGTGAGGCTGCAGGTCTATGCAGATCAGCCGCGCCTGCGGGTTGAGCTGCTTGATCCGTTCCCACTGGCGCAGCGTTTCCGTGGCGCCACGGCGGCGGGCGTCGATCCAGGATTCGTTGTCGGAAACCAGGATCAGCGTATCCACCTTGGCCTTGGCGTCCGCCAGCTGCTTCAGCGGGGCGGAACAGTTGGTTCCACCACCACCGATGGCTGCCAGCTTCTGCGCGTTGCTCATCACGCTGTCGCGTGGGTTGAGCGCCACTTTCACCACGCCGTTTTCGAACGGCAGTACCTGGGCCTGCGGTTGCTTGCGCAGGATTGCCGCCGCCACCAGCGCCGCCACATCGATACAGCGCACCGCCGTGGTTGCACCCTGGCGATAGCCGGTCACCGGGCTCGCCATCGAGCCGGACACGTCCGGGCATACCACCACGTTGCCGCCCAGCGCCGGCACATTGGCCAGCGACATTTCGAGGGCATCCTGCAGAGCCTCACGCACCACCATCGGCACGCCGTCGCCGGTCATCCGGTAGGCCGCCAGCAGCTGGTACGGGTAGACCCGCGCCTTGGCCACCGCCTCGCCATCGGCCAGACGCTTCGCCACCATCTCGGCGCAGCCCTCGACCGCGAACGCGCCATGGCGCACCAGGGTGTTGAGGTTCATGCGCAGTGCCTGCCAGCCCATCCGTCCGGCCAGCTCGGCCCATTGCGGCGCGCTCAGCGTCTCGTTGCCGAGCAGCTGGAACGGCACCTCCGGTAGCTCACTGCTCGCACCGCTGCGAAACGCCAGCAGGTTACGGGTCAGCGGCGGCAGGGTCGCGGCATCGGCGGGCTTACCGATCAGCCAGGCGAAGAAGGCCTCACGCCAGGCCTCGGCCGGCTTGGGGTGAACCATCTTCACCACGTCCGCCAGCGACGGCTGGTTGCCGACCGCGGCCTGCAGCAGCTGGCGTTCGCTGGCGCTGTTCAGCCAGGTCTGTACCAGGCGCTTGGGTTGCGAGCCGAGCGATTTGCGTCCGGTCACGCCGCTGCGCAGGATTTGCACGAAGGTGCGCAGCATCTTGCCGTTATCAATCACTTGCTCGAACAGTGCCGGCACCAGGCTCGAGCGCTGTGCAACCAGGGCCGCCAGCAAGAGGGCTGGCATGTCTTTCATATGACCCTTCTTGCGGGCATACAGAGCGGCCTTGGCCACGTAACGAGCGTCCAGTTCGGCGACCAGTTTCAGTACCTCGCCCAGTTGGGTTTCGGCGTCGGCGTAGAAGGTCTGGTTCAGGCAACCGGTTGCCGCGAGTTGGGCCAGCTTGTGCTTGGGGTGGTAAGCGTAAGCCGGAGCCTGCTCATGGTTCAGCGTGTCGCTGGCCGGCAGGAGGGCATCGCGGGTGTTGAACAATTTTATGTTGGCCATCGTGGCATCTCGCTCTGTTGTCCGTTCTTGCCAGGACTATTGCAGTGGCTGTGCCAGGTTTGTTTTTAGCGGCTTTGAGTTCTTTCAAGCTATTGAAATTAAAGGGGATAAATCTATTCCTATGATTTTTGCCGCCTCATTTTTAGCTATATGAATTTTGATTTTATAGATTCATGGATATCTATTTATCTTTTAGGATAGTGATTTCAGTGTGATCTGGGAAATGAACATGTCCCGCAAGCAAACCGTTGCCATTGGCTTTCTCGGCTCCACCCTCGACCGAGTCGGCAAGGGGGCCAATCGCTGGAGCAAGTGGCGGCCCAGTGTCGGTCTGTGCCAGCAGCCGGACCTGCTGATCGACCGGCTGGAACTGATTCACGGCCCGGATGCGCGCGACGTCGGGCTGGCCGAACGTATAGCCGCCGATATTGGCCAGGTCTCGCCGGAGACGGAGGTATGCCTGCGTCCGATGACGTTGCTCGACCCCTGGGATTTCGAGGAGGTCTACGCGGCGCTGCATGACTTCGTCGCCGCCTACCCCTTCGATACCGAGCGGGAGGACTACCTGGTGCATATCACCACCGGGACTCACGTGGCGCAGATCTGCTGGTTCCTGCTGGCCGAGGCGCGCTATCTGCCGGCGCGCCTGGTGCAGACCTCGCCGGCGCGGCGCCGCGATCCGCAGCAGGAGGTCACCGGTACCCATGCGCTGATCGATCTCGATCTGTCGCGCTACGACCGTATCGCCAGCCGCTTCCAGCGCGAGCGTCTGGAGGGGCTGGCCTTTCTCAAATCCGGCATAGCTACGCGCAACGCGGCCTTCAATCGCTCCATCGAGCAGATCGAGCGGGTGGCGGTGCGCTCGACCGCACCGATGCTGCTGATCGGCCCGACCGGTGCCGGCAAGTCCTTCCTCGCGCGTCGGGTGTACGAGCTCAAGCGCAGCCGGCATCAGGTCGATGGCCGTTTCGTCGAGGTCAACTGCGCGACCCTGCGCGGCGATGGCGCCATGTCGGCCTTGTTCGGTCACAGTAAGGGCGCCTTCACCGGTGCGCAGAATGCGCGAGAGGGGCTACTGCGGGCTGCCGACGGCGGCATGCTGTTCCTCGACGAAATAGGCGAGCTCGGTCTGGATGAGCAGGCCATGTTGCTCAAGGCCATCGAGGAAAAACGCTTCTTTCCGTTGGGTTCGGACAAGGAGGTAGAGAGCGCCTTCCAGTTGATTGCCGGTACTCATCGCGACCTGCGCGAGCGCGTGGCGGAAGGACTGTTTCGCGAGGATCTTTACGCCCGGATCAACCTTTGGACTTTCGCGTTGCCGGGGCTGGCCGGGCGCCGCGAAGACATCGAGCCGAACATAGACTTCGAGCTGGAGCGGCATGCGCGCGAGCAGGGCCGTCTGGTGCGCTTCAATCTGGAGGCAAGGCGCCGTTACCTCGCCTTTGCCGGCTCCTCCGAGGCGGCTTGGCAGGGCAACTTCCGCGAGCTGTCTGCATCTATCACGCGCATGGCCACCCTGGCCGACAGTGGACGGATCGACGAGGCCCAGGTCGAGGAGGAGATTGTGCGTTTGCGCCTCGCCTGGGGGGGGCAGACGCGGCAGGACTACCTGCAGGGCGTGCTGGGTGAGCAGGTGGTTGATATCGACCTGTTTGATCGTCTTCAGCTGCAGGCGGTGATCGCGTTATGTCGCGAAAGTGCCAGCCTGTCCGAAGCCGGGCGGCGCCTGTTTCAGGTGTCTCGCCAGGCCAAGGCCAAGGCCAACGACGCTGATCGTCTGCGCAAGTACCTGGCGCGCTTCGGCCTGGACTGGGCTCAGGTGCGCGGAAAAGCTTGAGTCGGGCAGTGCAGGGCGCTGGTGACGGGCCACACTGAAGGGTGAGGTAATCTGGAGCGTCGCCATGACCAGTTTCGACCCCCACGCCGCGCTGGACAGGCTGTACGACGAGTACAGCCGTCGCGCCAATGCCATTCAACACGATCTCGGCCTGCAGCGCAGCGCGGATTTCGCCGAACAGGCGGCCGAGCGGCAGAACGACGAGGTGTTGCATGCCCTGCTGGCCGAGGCGCAGGCGGGTTTGCGCCTGGTCGGGCTGGCCCGGTTGCACCTAGCTGATGGCAGTTACGGGCAGTGCCAGCGCTGTGGCGAGCAGATCGAGCAGGCGCGCTTGCAGGCCCTGCCGGCGGCGGAGTTCTGCCTGGCCTGCGCCGCCCGCGTCGGCGTCTGACGCGCGCCTTGCCAGCGGCGCCGAGGCGGCGCCAGAATGGCTCCATCTCGCGGCTAGCCCGCTTCGACAAGGACTTCCGATGCCCGAATCCTTCGCTGCCAGCCTGCGTCTGGCGCCCGATGCCCTGACCCGCCCCTGCGCCCCCGACCAGTTCAACTTCACCACCACCGATGATCTCGAACCTTTCCGCGGCGTGCTCGGCCAGGAGCGCGCGGTGGAGGCATTGCAGTTCGGCGTGGCGATGCCGCGGCCGGGCTACAACGTGTATGTCATGGGCGAGCCGGGCACCGGTCGCTTCTCGTTCGTGCAGCGTTATCTCAAGGCCGAGGCCAAGCGCCAGGCCACGCCGGTGGACCGCGTTTACGTCAACCATTTCGATGAGCCGCGCGAGCCTCGCGCGTTGGAATTGCCGGCCGGCACCGCGGCGGCCTTCATCGCCGATATCGGCCACCTGATCGACAACCTGCTGGCGACCTTCCCGGCAGTGTTCGAGACGCCCACCTACCAGCAGAAGAAGAGCGCTATCGATCGCGTCTTCAACCAGCGCTACGACAAGGCCCTGGATCTGATCGAGAAGCTGGCGCTGGAGAAGGATGTCGCCCTGTATCGCGACAGCAGCAACATCGCCTTCACCCCGATGAAGGATGGCAAGGCCCTGGACGAGGCGGACTTCGCCCAGCTGCCGGAGGCCGAGCGCGAGCGTTTCCACGAGGACATCTCCGAGCTGGAGGAACGCCTCAACGAGGGCCTGGCCAGCCTGCCGCAATGGAAGCGCGAGACCAGCAACCAGCTGCGCCAGCTCAATGAGGAAACCATCACCCTGGCCCTGCAGCCGTTGCTGGCGCCGCTGTGCGAGCAGTACGCGGAGAATGCCGGGGTCTGCGCCTATCTGCAGGCGGTGCAGGTCAACCTGCTGAAGACGGTGGTCGACCAGTTGCTGGACGACAAGCCGGATGCCCAGCGCCGCGAGATGCTCGAGGAGCAGTACAGCCCCAGCCTGGTGGTCGGCCATCACGCCGATGGCGGCGCGCCGGTGGTGTTCGAGTCGCACCCGACCTACGACAACCTGTTTGGCCGCATCGAATACAACACCGACCAGGGTGCGCTCTACACCAGCTACCGCCAGCTGCGCCCGGGCGCGCTGCACCGGGCCAACGGTGGCTACCTGATCGTCGAGGCGGAGAAGCTGCTCAGCGAACCCTTCGTCTGGGACGCGCTCAAGCGCGCCCTGCACTCGCGCCAGCTGAAGATGGAGTCGCCGCTGGGCGACCTCGGCCGCATCGCCACCGTGACCCTGACCCCGCAGCTGATCCCGCTGCAGCTCAAGGTCATCATCATCGGCTCGCGCCAGCTGTATTACACGCTGCAGGACCTGGATTCCGACTTCCAGGAGATGTTCCGCGTGCTGGTTGACTTCGACGAGGAGATCCCGGTCGCCGACGACAGCCTCGAACAGTTCGCCCAACTGCTCAAGACCCGCACCTCGGAGGAGGGCATGGCGCCGCTGACGGCTGCCGCGGTGGCGCGCCTGGCGACCTACAGTGCGCGCCTGGCCGAGCACCAGGGGCGCCTGTCGGCGCGCATCGGCGACCTGTTCCAGCTGGTCAGCGAGGCCGACTTCGTGCGCCAGCTGGCCAATGATGCGACCACCGACGTCGGCCATATCGAGCGGGCGCTGAAGGCCAAGTCCGACCGTACCGGGCGGGTCTCGGCGCGGATCATCGACGACATGCTGGCCGGCATCATCCTGATCGATACCAGCGGCTCGGCGGTGGGCAAGTGCAACGGTCTGACCGTGCTGCAGGTCGGCGACTCGGCCTTCGGCGTGCCGGCGCGCATTTCCGCCACCGTCTATCCGGGCGGCTCGGGAATCGTCGATATCGAGCGCGAGGTCAGCCTGGGCCAGTCGATCCACTCCAAGGGGGTGATGATCGTCACCGGCTTCCTCGGCAGTCGCTATGCCCAGGAATTCCCCCTGGAGATTTCCGCCAGCATCGCTCTGGAGCAGTCCTACGGTTACGTGGATGGCGACAGTGCTTCGCTGGGCGAGGTCTGCACACTGATCTCCGCCCTGTCGCGCACGCCGCTCAGGCAGTGCTTCGCCATCACCGGCTCGATCAACCAGTTCGGCGAGGTGCAGGCGGTCGGTGGGGTCAACGAGAAGATCGAAGGCTTCTTCCGCCTGTGCGAGGCCCGCGGCCTGACCGGCGAGCAGGGGGTGATCATCCCGCACTCCAACGTCAGCAACCTGATGCTCGACGAGCGGGTGCTGCAGGCGGTGCGCAATGGCCAGTTCCATGTCTATGCCGTGCGCCATGTCGACGAGGCGCTCGGCCTGCTGCTGGGCGAGCCGGCTGGCGCGCCGGATGCCAAGGGCCAGTTCCCCAAGGGCAGCGTCAACGCGCGGGTGGTGGAGCGTCTGCGCAGCATCGCCGAGATGGGCCTGGAGGAGGACGAGAAGGACAAGGAGCCGAAGATCAAGGAAGTGAAGACTCGGGCCAAGCCGGCGGCCAAAACGTCCAAGGAGTGACGCCGACAGTCGCGCGACAACTGGTCAGTCACTGCGCATTCCGACGACGCCCGCAGCGGGCGTCGTCGCAGCCGGTTTTCCCCCGCTCCATCCACAGAGTTATCCACAAAGCGCGGGGATAACTTTTACCTTCCCGAATCGGCGCGCCGGGGTGTAGGCTGAAAGCCAGACCTTGCGAGGACCGCCGTCATGCCGCGCAGCCTCTGTCTCACCCGTCAGTGCCTCGGCCTGACTACCCGCATCGAATGCGAGATTCGTCCGCTGGCCGGCGGGCGAGGTCTGTGGACGCTGTTGTGCGCGGCTGGTATGTCCGCCGCGCAACCTTCGGCGATCAAGGCGCAAGGCCCATTCCACGGGCCTTTGGTGGCCGAAGCGGTGCTCGATTCGATCGCTCAGTGCCTGGCGGTGCAAGGCTATGAGCCTTGCACCGAGCCGATGATCTGGTGCCTGCATCTGCGCGCCGAGCTGCGCAAGCTCAACGGCGAGCGCTGCCGTCATCTGGGCGACTATCAGTTCCGCCCGGAAAGCTGAGCGTTCGACTGAACGCTTTTTGCCCAACCCGTTACGACCTCCCGCGACAAGTGGAGTGCAGCCATCTTTCCCGCGCCTGCCCACAAGGTTATCCACAGTAAGCGGGGATAAAAAATCAGCAACGTTTGTCGCCTTGCCCGCAAGGGCTGGCTGGGTATACTCGCGACCAGTTTTTCTACTCGGCGAGACAACATGGAACGCTTTATCGAGAACGCGATGTACGCCTCGCGCTGGTTGCTGGCGCCAATCTATTTCGGTCTTTCGTTGGCCCTACTGGCGTTGGCGTTGAAGTTCTTCCAGGAGATCTTTCATATCCTTCCGCATGTGTTTGAGAAGGCGGAGGCTGACCTGATTCTGGTGCTGCTGTCGCTGATCGACATGGCCCTGGTCGGCGGTTTGCTGGTGATGGTGATGATTTCCGGCTACGAGAACTTCGTGTCCCAGCTGGATATCGATGAGGGCAAGGAGAAGCTCAACTGGCTGGGCAAGATGGATTCCGGCTCGCTGAAGATGAAGGTGGCCGCCTCCATCGTGGCCATCTCTTCCATTCACCTGCTCAAGGTCTTTATGAATGCGCAGAACATTGAGCCGATCTATCTGAAGTGGTACGTGATCATTCACATGGCGTTCGTGGTCTCGGCCTTTGCCATGGGCTATCTGGACAAGCTGACCAAGCACGATCACTGAGTCGTCGAGCCGTACCAGCCGCCCGGTTGTTGCGAGACGTCCGGGCGGTTTCGTTTGTGGATGGCTGTGCTAGTCTGGCCGGCCTTTTTCGACCCCCATCTGGAGCCCGGCGATGTCCGAACTCAACCTGTCTACCGACGAAACCCGTGTGAGCTATGGCATCGGCCGCCAACTGGGCGACCAGCTGCGTGACAACCCGCCGCCCGGTGCCAGCCTGGAGGCCATCGTGGCCGGTCTGCGTGACGCCTTCAATGGCCAGCCCAGCCAGGTTTCCCCCGAAGCGCTGAACGCCAGCTTCCGGGTGATCCGCGAAGTGATGCAGGCCGAGGCCGCCGCCAAGGCTGAAGCCGCTGCCGGTGCCGGTCGCGAGTATCTGGTCGAGAACGCCAAGCGTGAAGGCGTGACCGTGCTGCCGTCCGGCCTGCAGTACGAAGTGCTGGTGGCTGGCGAGGGCGCCAAGCCGTCCCGCGAGGATCACGTCCGTACCCACTACCATGGCACGCTGATCGACGGCACCGTGTTCGACAGCTCCTACGAGCGTGGCCAGCCGGCCGAATTCCCGGTGGGTGGTGTGATCGCCGGCTGGGTCGAAGCCCTGCAGCTGATGAATACCGGCAGCAAATGGCGCCTGCATGTACCGAGCGAGCTGGCCTATGGTGGCCAGGCTGCCGGCAGCATTCCGCCGCACAGCGTGCTGGTGTTCGACGTCGAGCTGCTCGACATCCTGTAAGAGGCGATGCCCGGCTGGTCGTCCTGACCGGTCCGGGCACCTGCGAGAGCATCATTGCTCCGCGTGTCTCCCGGCATCCTCCCTGGTGCCGGGCTTGCCGGCGAGGCCGACCTGCGTTGGTCGTCCTCGTCGAGCGTCGCTCAGTGCAGCTCGCCCTGCGGTCGCAGTGCCCGCGCATAGCAGAACAGGAACAGGCCGCGTACCAGCTCCTTTAAGGCCCCGGGCTCGCATGAGTTGAGGCTGGCCAGGTCGAGATCACCCTGATCTCGAAGCTCGCCAATGGCTTCCTCTTCCAGCACGGCGCATACCTCGCCCGTCTCGCGATTGAGAATGCGCAGGTAGGGGTGCGGGCGATCCAGCCAGGCGTCGATCAGATAGGTCATGGCTCATCTCCTTGTCGTCCATTTGGTGGATATGAGAATAATTCCTATTATCGAAATAGCAAGCCTCAATCGCACCTTTTGTCGGGCAATAAAAAGCCCGTCGCAGGGACGAGCTCTTTTGGATGGTGCACTGACTCAGTGAGTGCGGGCGACGGCGAAGCGGCTCAGTTCGATCAGGGCGTCGCGGTAGGCATTGTCCGGCAGGGCGTCGAGGCAGGCGATGGCTTTCTCGGCATGCTCGCGGGCCAGGTTGGCGGTGTAGTCCAGCGAGCCCGAGGCCTGCACGGCGGCGCGTATGCTTTCCAGGTCCTCGATGCCGCCTTTCTGGATCGCGGTGCGCACCAAAGCGGCCTGTTCGGCGCTGCCTTCGCGCATGGTATAGATCAGTGGCAGGGTCGGCTTGCCTTCGGCCAGGTCGTCACCGACGTTCTTGCCGAGGGTGGCTGCATCGCCCTGGTAGTCGAGCAGGTCGTCCACCAGCTGGAAGGCGATACCCAGGTGGTCGCCGAAGTGGCGCAGCGCCTCGCTCTGCGCTTCGCCGCTGCCGGCCAGGGCCGCAGCGCTGTGGGTTGAGGCCTCGAACAGCATGGCGGTCTTGCCTCGGATGACCTCCATATAGGTCTCTTCCGTGGTGCTGGCGTCGCGTACCTTGGACAACTGCAGGACTTCGCCCTCGGCGATCACCCGGGTGGCGCGCGAGAGGATGCGCATCACCGGCATGGAGCCGAGTTCGACCATCATCTCGAACGAGCGTGAATAGAGGAAGTCGCCGACCAGCACGCTCGGCGCGTTGCCCCACTGGGCGTTGGCGGTGGCGCGGCCACGGCGCATGCCGGACATGTCGACCACGTCGTCATGCAGCAGGGTGGCGGTGTGCAGGAACTCGATGGTGGCAGCCAGCAGGCGCAGATCGTCGGCCTGATAGCCCAGGGCCTTGCCGCTGAGCAGTACCAGCAACGGGCGCAGACGCTTGCCGCCGGCCGAGATGATGTAGTCGCCGATCTTCTCCACCAGAGGCACGTGGGACTTCAGCTGTTGGCGGATAATGCCGTCGACGGCGGTGAAATCGTCCGCGACCACGCTGTGGAAGGCCTGGGCTTGCATCGGTGAGGGGAGCTCCTGGAACGGGGCCGGCTGCCTCGCAGGGCGGAGGGCGGCGAAATGGCGGGTCGGACAGGGCCGGACCGGGCTGCGCGGCATGCTATGGGGCGGGTTATGGGCTGTCAAGGCAAGGCCTGGCGGGGCTTGCCTCTGCTCTTGGCTTTCCGTACAATCGCGGCCCCAAACTTCTATGGGCACTCCCTGCCTTACGCAATTGCACGGGCGTCAGTTCCGGCCCCATGCAGCCATGCCGGCCAATAACTCTTCCTATAAAGAGTCGGGTGAGCAGGTTTAACGGAGAAAAATCCATGTACGCAGTAATTGTTACCGGTGGCAAGCAGTACAAAGTCGCCGAAGGTGAATTCCTCAAGGTCGAGAAGCTGGAAATCGCTACCGGCGAATCCGTGACTTTCGACCGCGTTCTGCTGGTTGGCAACGGTGACGACGTGAAAATCGGCGCTCCGGTGGTCGATGGTGCCAAGGTTGTTGCTGAAGTGGTCTCCCAAGGCCGTCACGACAAAGTGACCATCATCAAGTTCCGCCGTCGTAAGCACCACATGAAGCGTCAGGGCCACCGTCAGTGGTTCACCGAAATCAAGATCACCGGCATTCAGGCCTGATCCCTTTTTAGGAGCTATGACTCATGGCACACAAAAAAGCTGGCGGTAGTACTCGTAACGGCCGCGACTCAGAAAGTAAACGCCTTGGCGTGAAAATGTACGGTGGTCAGGTCATCAAGGCCGGCAACATCATCGTGCGTCAGCGCGGCACCCAGTTCCACGCTGGCTACGGCGTTGGCATGGGCAAGGATCACACCCTGTTCGCGAAAGTCGACGGCGTGATCAAGTTCGACGTGAAGGGCGAGTTCAACCGCCGTTACGTGAGCATCGTGACCGCCTAAGGTCGCGTTTGCTGAAAAAGCCCTGTCTCGCGACGGGGCTTTTTTGTTTCTGTGTATCCTGTATTCCTGAGTTCACTGGCCCGCCGCTGCGGTGGGAGGCAACCCTAATGAAATTCGTCGACGAAGTTTCGATATTTGTAAAAGCCGGCGACGGCGGCAACGGCATGATGAGCTTCCGTCGCGAGAAGTTCATCGAGAAGGGTGGTCCCAACGGCGGCGACGGCGGTGACGGCGGCTCCGTGTTCATGGAGGCCGACGAGAATCTCAATACCCTGGTCGACTACCGCTATACCCGCCGCTTCAATGCGCGTAATGGCGAGAAGGGTGGCAGTACCGAGTGCACGGGCGCCAAGGGTGAGGATCTGATCCTGCCGGTGCCGGTTGGTACCACGATCATCGATGCGACGACCCAGGAGGTCATTGGCGATCTGACCAAGCCTGGTCAGCGCCTGATGGTGGCTCAGGGTGGCTGGCATGGCCTGGGTAACACCCGTTTCAAGTCCAGCACCAACCGGGCGCCGCGCCAGACCACGCCGGGCAAGCCGGGTGAGCAGCGTGACCTCAAGCTGGAGCTGAAGGTGCTGGCCGATGTCGGTCTGCTGGGTCTGCCGAATGCCGGCAAGAGTACCTTCATTCGCTCGGTCTCCGCGGCCAAGCCGAAGGTTGCCGATTACCCCTTCACCACCCTGGTGCCGAATCTGGGCGTGGTCAGTGTCGGTCGCTACAAGAGCTTCGTGATCGCCGACATTCCGGGTCTGATCGAGGGGGCGTCCGAGGGTGCTGGCCTGGGTATTCGCTTCCTCAAGCACCTGGCGCGCACTCGTCTGCTGCTGCATCTGGTGGACATGGCGCCGCTGGATCAGAGCGACCCGGCCGATGCTGCCGAGGTCATCATCAGCGAGCTGGAGAAATTCAGTCCGGCGCTGGCCGAGCGCGAGCGCTGGCTGGTGCTGAACAAGTGCGATCAGCTGCTCGACGACGAGCGAGAAGAGCGCATGCGTGCGGTGGTCGAGCGCCTCGACTGGAAGGGTCCGGTATTCGTCATCTCCGCGCTGGAGAGTGAGGGTACCGAGGCGCTGAGTCAGGCGATCATGCGCTACATGGATGAGCGTGCCATTCGCATTGCCGAAGAGCCGGCGTTTGCCGCAGAGCTGGCGGAGCTGGATCGCCGCATCGAGGATGAGGCGCGTGCTCGCCTGCAGGCGCTGGACGACAAGCGTGCGCTGCGTAAGGCTGGTCTGAAGAGCGTCGATGATGTCGGTGACGACGATGACTGGGATGACTTCGAGGATGACGAAGACGGTCCCGAGATCATTTACGTTCGGGACTGACAATAGGTATCGTGCAGCGCCGCTTTATAGCGGCGTTGTGCTGACTGGCTTGGGGTAGAGGGCATCATGCGGGACAAGGTGACCGGCGCGCAGCGCTGGGTGGTGAAGATCGGTAGTGCGCTGCTGACCGCCGATGGGCGTGGTCTGGATCGTTCCGCCATGGCGGTATGGGTCGAGCAGATGGTCGCCCTGCGCGAGGCGGGCGTGGAGCTGGTGCTGGTGTCGTCCGGCGCGGTGGCGGCGGGCATGAGTCGGCTGGGTTGGTCGGCGCGACCGAGCGCGATGCATGAGCTGCAGGCGGCGGCGGCCATTGGCCAGATGGTGCTGGTGCAGGCCTGGGAGTCCAGCTTTGCCGAGCATGGCAAGCACACCGCTCAGGTGCTGCTGACTCACGACGATCTGTCTGATCGCAAGCGCTACCTGAATGCGCGTAGCACCCTGCGCACGCTGGTCGATCTTGGTGTCGTGCCGGTGATCAACGAGAACGACACGGTGGTCACCGACGAGATCCGTTTCGGTGACAACGACACCTTGGCGGCGCTGGTGGCCAACCTGGTGGAGGCCGATCTGCTGGTGATCCTCACCGACCGCGACGGCATGTTCGATGCCGACCCGCGGCACAATCCCGATGCGCAGCTGATTTTCGAAGCGCGCGCCGATGATCCGTCGCTGGATGCGGTGGCGGGCGGTACCGGCGGTGCGCTGGGGCGTGGTGGCATGCAGACCAAGCTGCGTGCGGCGCGCCTGGCGGCGCGTTCCGGTGCGCATACGGTGATCGTCGGTGGGCGTATCGAGCGCGTGCTGGATCGCCTCAAGGCGGGCGAGCGCCTGGGTACCCTGCTGGCGCCTGAGCGCGGCATGCTGGCTGCGCGCAAGCAGTGGTTGGCCGGGCATCTACAGACCCGTGGCACGCTGGTGCTGGATGCGGGGGCGGTAAAAGCCTTGGCTGTCGATCACAAGAGTCTGCTGCCGGTTGGCGTGCGCGAAGTGCAGGGCAGTTTCCGGCGTGGCGAGATGGTGGTCTGTGTTGGTCCGGACGGGCGCGAGATCGCGCGCGGACTGGCCAACTACAGCGCCCTGGAGGCGCAGAAGATCGTCGGTCAGCCTTCCGATGCCATCGAGAAGCTGCTGGGCTATGTCGACGAGCCGGAACTGGTGCATCGGGATAATCTGATTCTGGTCTGAGGAGATCGCGCTATGCGCATTGCGAAGGGATTGCTGGCTGCGTGCCTGGTGCTGCCGCTGGTGGCGCGGGCGGAAGAGATCGGTGAGGTCTCCACGGTGTTCAAGTGGGTCGGTCCGAACGACAAGATCGTGGTCGAGGCCTTCGATGATCCGAAGGTGGAGGGTGTGACCTGCTACCTGTCGCGGGCCAAGACCGGTGGGGTCAAGGGTGGCCTGGGTCTGGCCGAGGATCGTGCCGAGGCGTCGATCGCCTGTCGCCAGGTCGGGCCGATTCGCTTTACCGACAAGCTGAAGGATGGCGAGGAGGTGTTCAAAGAGCGCACCTCGCTGGTATTCAAGACCATGCAGGTGGTGCGCTTCTTCGATGAAGGGCGCAATACCCTGGTTTACCTGGTGTACAGCGATCGGGTGATCGAGGGCAGTCCGCAGAATGCGGTGACGGCCATTCCGATCCTGCCCTGGGCGGCGCAGTAAGCAAAAAAGCCGGAGCTTGCTCCGGCTTTTTCATGCCTGGTCGAATCGCGGGCAATAAAAAACCGGCCCTGAGGCCGGTCTTTTCAAGAACAGATCAATCAGGCGGCGGTAGCCAGGGCCTTGATGTGACCGTTCAGGCGGCTCTTGTGGCGAGCGGCCTTGTTCTTGTGGATGATGCCCTTGTCGGCCATGCGGTCGATGACCGGAACAGCCAGGGTGTAGGCGGTCTGAGCCTTTTCGAGGTCTTTGGCGTCGATAGCCTTGACCACGTTCTTGATGTAGGTACGGACCATGGAGCGCAGGCTGGCGTTATGGCTACGACGCTTCTCAGCCTGTTTGGCGCGTTTTTTGGCAGAAGGTGTATTGGCCACCGTCAAGCTCCTCGAAAACTAGGGGGATAGCAACAAATAAGGCCGCGAATCATGCCGATGCGTCGCGCGCCTGTCAAGTGCGGAAGTGCCTTGATTGGCTGGTCTGACCAGCGGTGGCTGGTTACACTCCTCGCCTTCATGTGCCGGCTGCCCGTGCCCGGCCTTTCGGATCGTCGAGACTTCATGAATCTGCTCAAGTCCCTGGCCGCCGTCAGCTCCCTGACCATGGTTTCCCGCGTGCTGGGTTTCGTTCGCGACACTCTCATCGCGCGCATCTTCGGTGCCGGCGTGGCATCGGACGCATTCGTCGTGGCCTTCAAGTTGCCGAACCTGCTGCGCCGTATCTTCGCCGAAGGCGCGTTCTCCCAGGCCTTCGTGCCGATCCTGGCGGAGTACAAGACCCAGCAGGGCGAGGAGGCGACCCGTACGTTCCTGGCCTATATCGCCGGCCTGCTAAGCCTGGTGCTGGCGCTGGTGACCTTGCTCGGCATTCTTGCCGCACCCTGGATCGTCTGGGTCAGTGCACCAGGCTTCGCCGATGAGCCGGAGCGTTTCGCCCTGACCGTCGACCTGCTGCGGGTGACCTTCCCCTATATCTTGCTGATCTCGCTGTCGTCGCTGGTCGGTGCGGTACTCAACACCTGGAACCGCTTCTCGGTGCCGGCCTTCGTGCCGACCCTGCTGAATGTCAGCATGATCGTCTTCACCGTCTGGCTCGCGCCGTATTTCGATCCGCCGATCATGGCCTTGGGCTGGGCGGTGCTGGTCGGTGGCCTGGCGCAGTTTCTCTGGCAGCTGCCGGCACTGAAGAAGACCGGCATGCTGGTGCTGCCGCGCTTGAGCCTGCGCGATACCGGCGTATGGCGGGTGCTGAAGCAGATGGGGCCGGCGATCTTCGGGGTGTCGGTGGGGCAGGTCTCGCTGATCATCAACACCATCTTCGCGTCGTTCCTGGTCGCCGGCTCGGTTTCCTGGATGTATTACGCGGATCGCCTGATGGAGCTGCCCTCCGGCGTGCTCGGTGTGGCGCTGGGCACCATCCTGCTGCCGGCACTGGCCAAGACCTACGCCAGCGCCGATCGCGAGGAGTACTCCAAGCTGCTCGACTGGGGGCTGCGCCTGTGCCTGCTGCTGGCGCTGCCATGCACCCTGGCGCTGGCCATCATCGCCGAGCCGCTGGTGGTCTCGCTGTTCCAGTATGGCAAGTTCACCGCTTTCGACTCGCAGATGGCCGAGCGGGCGCTGGTCGCCTATTCGGTCGGCCTGCTACCGCTGATCCTGGTGAAGATCCTTGCGCCGGGCTTTTACGCCCAGCAGAACATCAAGACGCCGGTGCGCATAGCCATCGTCAGCCTGCTGGCGACCCAGGTGATGAACGCCCTGTTCGTCTTCGTTTTCGAGCTGCAGCATGCCGGTCTGGCCCTGTCCATCAGTCTTGCCGCCTGCCTCAATGCCGGGTTGCTCTACTGGCAGTTGCGCAGCAAGCGCATGTATCAGCCGCAGCCGGGGTGGCCGAAGTTCCTGGTCAAGCTGGTGCTGGCGGTGCTGGCGATGACGGCCGTGCTGTTGCTGGTGATGCACCATATGCCGGCCTGGGGGGAGGGTGGCATGCTGCCGCGGCTGCTGCGTCTGGGCGTGCTGGTGGCGGCAGGTGCGGTGACCTATTTCGGCCTATTGCTGTTGCTCGGCTTTCGTCCGCGCGACTTCGCCCGCCGCGCCATTCACTGACGCGCCAGGCGGCTGACACACTGCCTGTCGCCGCCAGTCGCCTGTGCGTATAATCGACCACTTTGTAAGCAAGAAGTGCGCTATGCAGCTGGTCCGAGGCCTCCACAATCTGCTACCCCTGACCCAGGGATGCGTTGCCACCATCGGCAATTTCGATGGCGTGCACCGTGGTCACCAGGCCATCCTGGCGCGCCTGCGTGAGCGCGCCATCGAGCTGGGCGTGCCGAGCTGCGTGGTGATCTTCGAGCCGCAGCCGCGGGAATTCTTCGCCCCGGACACTGCGCCGGCCCGTCTCACTCGGCTGCGCGAGAAGCTCGAGCTGCTGGCCGCCCAGGGTGTCGACCGGGTGCTGTGCCTGGCTTTCAACCGCCGCCTGCGCGAGCTGTCGGCTGACGAGTTCGTGCGTCAGGTGTTGGTGGATGGGCTGCATGTGAAGCATCTGGAGGTCGGTGACGACTTCCGCTTCGGTTCCGGCCGCACTGGCGATTTCGCCTTCCTGGTCCAGGCCGGCGAGCGGCATGGCTTCAGCGTCGAGGCGGCGCTGACCGTGGAGCTGGATGGCGAGCGCGTCAGCAGTACCCGTGTGCGTGAGGCCCTGCAGGCCGGTGAGCTGGAGCTGGCCGAACGCCTGCTGGGGCGTCCCTATGCCCTGGCCGGCCGCGTGCTGCATGGTCAGAAGCTGGCCCGCCAGCTCGGCACGCCCACCGCCAATGTGCAGCTGAAACGGCGCAAGCCGCCGCTGCGCGGGGTGTTTCTGGTGACCGCGCTGCACGAGGGGCACCGTTTCCACGGCGTGGCCAACATCGGTCAGCGGCCGACCGTGGCCGGCGATGGCAGCCCGCATCTGGAAGTGCATTTGCTGGAATACGCTGGCGATCTCTACGGCCAGCGTCTGACGGTGGAGTTCCACCACAAGCTGCGTGATGAGCAGCGTTTTGCCTCCCTGGAGGCGCTGAAGACGGCGATAGACGCGGATGTCTCCGCCGCCCGGGCCTACTGGCTTGGCCAACCGCTTGATTGATCAAAGAGCCTGAGATGACCGACTACAAAGCCACGCTGAACCTTCCGGATACTGCCTTCCCGATGAAAGCCGGCCTGCCGCAGCGCGAGCCGGAGACACTGGCACGCTGGGACAGCATTGGCCTGTACCAGAAGCTGCGGAAGCTTGGCGAGACCCGGCCGAAGTTCGTCCTGCACGACGGCCCGCCCTATGCCAACGGCAGCATCCACATCGGTCACGCGGTCAACAAGATCCTCAAGGACATGATCACCCGTTCCAAGACCCTGGCCGGCTTCGACGCCCCCTACGTGCCGGGCTGGGACTGCCACGGCCTGCCGATCGAGCACAAGGTCGAGACCACCTTCGGCAAGAACCAGCCGTCCGACCTGACCCGCGAGCGCTGCCGGGCCTATGCCGGCGAGCAGATCGAAGGGCAGAAGGCCGACTTCATCCGCCTCGGTGTACTGGGTGAGTGGAACAATCCGTACAAGACCATGGACTTCGCCAACGAGGCCGGCGAGATCCGCGCATTGGCCGAGATGGTTAAGCAGGGCTTCGTGTTCAAGGGCCTGAAGCCGGTCAACTGGTGCTTCGACTGTGGCTCGGCCCTGGCCGAAGCCGAGGTCGAGTACCAGGACAAAAAGTCCGATGCCATTGACGTGGCCTTCGCCGTAGAGGACGCCGCCAAGCTGGCCGCCGCCTTCGGCCTCAGTGAGCTGGCCAAGCCGGCCAGCATCGTCATCTGGACCACCACGCCCTGGACCATTCCGGCCAACCAGGCGCTCAACGTGCACCCGGAGTTCACCTACGCCCTGGTCGACGTCGGCGACAAGTTGCTGCTGCTGGCCGAGGAGCTGGTCGAGAGCTGCTTGGTTCGCTACGGCCTGCAGGGCGAAGTGGTTGCCACCGCTGTCGGTGCCGCGCTGGAAAACATCCGCTTCCGCCATCCGTTCTATGAGCGTTTCGCCCCGGTCTACCTGGCCGAGTACGTCGAGCTGGGCGCCGGTACCGGTATCGTCCACTCCGCCCCGGCCTATGGCGAGGACGACTTCCGTTCGTGCAAGCAGTACGGCATGCACAACGACGACATCCTCAGCCCGGTGCAGAGCAACGGTGTGTACGTCAGCGACCTGCCGTTCTTCGGCGGCCAGTTCATCTGGAAGGCCAACCCGGCCATCGTCGCCAAGCTCGGCGAAGTCGGTGCACTGCTCAAGCACGAAGCCATTCAGCACAGCTACATGCACTGCTGGCGGCACAAGACTCCGCTGATCTACCGCGCCACCGCGCAGTGGTTCGTCGGCATGGATAAGGCGCCGAGCGAAGGTGCTACGCTGCGCGAGCGTGCCCTGGCGGCCATCGAACAGACCGAGTTCGTCCCGGCCTGGGGCCAGGCGCGCCTGCACAGCATGATCGCCGGGCGCCCGGACTGGTGCATCTCGCGTCAGCGCAACTGGGGCGTGCCTATCCCGTTCTTCCTCGACAAGGCCAGCGGTGAGTTGCACCCGCGCACCGTCGAGCTGATGGAGGAGGTCGCCAAGCGCGTCGAACAACAAGGCATCGAGGCCTGGTTCAAGCTGGACGCCGCCGAGCTGCTCGGTGATGAAGCCGATCAGTACGACAAGATCAGCGACACCCTGGATGTCTGGTTCGATTCCGGCACCACCCACTGGCACGTGATGCGTGGCTCGCACCCCATGGGCCACGAACAGGGACCGCGCGCCGACCTGTACCTGGAAGGTTCCGACCAGCACCGCGGCTGGTTCCATTCCTCCTTGCTGACCGGTAGCGCCATCGACGGTCACGCGCCGTACAAGGCCTTGCTGACCCACGGTTTCGTGGTCGACGAGAACGGTCGCAAGATGTCCAAGTCCCTCGGCAACGTCGTCGCCCCACAGGAGGTCAACGACAGCCTGGGCGCCGACATTATGCGCCTGTGGGTCGCCTCCACCGATTACTCGGGCGAGATGGCCGTGTCCAAGGTCATCCTGCAGCGCAGCGCCGATGCCTACCGGCGTATCCGCAATACCATGCGCTTCTTGCTGGCCAACCTGGGCGATTTCGACCCGGCCAAGCACCTGTTGCCGGCGGAGCAACTGCTCGACCTGGATCGCTGGGCGGTCGACGCCACCGCGCGACTGCAGGCCGAAGTCATCGAGGCCTACGGCGAATATCGCTTCTGGAACGTCTACTCGAAGGTGCACAACTTCTGCGTGCAGGAGCTGGGTGGCTTCTATCTGGACGTGATCAAGGACCGTCAGTACACCACCGCTGCCGACAGCGCTGCGCGCCGCTCCTGCCAGAGCGCGCAGTACCACATCGCCGAGGCTCTGGTGCGCTGGGTCGCACCGATCCTGGCCTTCACCGCCGACGAGATCTGGTCGTTCCTGCCGGGCGAGCGCAACGAGTCGGTCATGCTCAATACCTGGTACACAGGCCTCGACCGCCTGCCGGAAGGCTTCGAGCTGGATCGTGCCTACTGGGATCAGCTCACCGCCGTGCGCGCCGCGGTGAACAAGGAGCTAGAGAACCTGCGCAACAGCAAGGCCATCGGCGGCAACCTGCAGGCCGAGGTCACTCTGTACGGCGACGAGTCCCTGCTGCAGTCCCTGGCCAAGCTCGACGACGAACTGCGCTTCGCCCTGATCACCTCTGCCGCCGCCGTCGCGCCGCTTGCCGATGCGCCAGCCGATGCCGTGGCCACCGAGGTTCCTGGCCTGAAGCTGAAGATCGTCAAGTCGGCCCACGCCAAGTGCGGTCGCTGCTGGCACTTCCGCGCCGACGTGGGCAGCAATGCGGCCCATCCTGAGCTGTGCCAGCGCTGCGTGAGCAACATCGAGGGTGCAGGCGAGGTACGCAAGCATGTCTGATGCCTCGCGTTTCGGTCGTCTGGCCTGGCTATGGCTCGCCGTGCTGGTGTTCGTCCTCGATCAGGGCAGCAAGCAGATCGTGTTGCAGGTGCTGGAATACGGACAGCGGGTCACGGTGATCGATGGCTATTTCGACTGGGTCCACGTCTATAACCGTGGCGCCGCTTTCAGCTTCCTGGCCGGCGAGTCCGGCTGGCAACGCTGGTTCTTCGCCGCCATCGCACTGGGCGTCAGCGCCGTGCTGGTGGTGTGGATGAAGCGCCTCAAGAGTGACGAGACCTGGCTGGCCATTGCCCTGGCCATGGTCCTCGGCGGCGCGCTGGGCAACCTGTACGACCGCATCGTGCTCGGCCACGTGGTCGACTTCATCCTGGTGCACTGGCAGGACCGCCACCATTTCCCGGCCTTCAACCTGGCCGACAGTGGCATCACCGTCGGCGCCGTGATGCTGGCGCTGGATATGTTCAAGAGCAAGAAGTCCGGAGAGCCCGCCCATGACTGAGCAACGCATTGGCCCGGACAAGGAAGTCACCCTGCATTTCGCCCTCAAGCTGGCCAACGGCGATGTGGTCGATAGCACCTTCGACAAGCAGCCGGCCACCTTCAAGGTCGGTGATGGCAACCTGTTGCCGGGCTTCGAGGTCGCGCTCTATGGCTTCAAGGCTGGCGACAAGCGCAGCCTGCAGATCGAGCCGGAGAACGCCTTCGGTCAGCCCAACCCGCAGAATGTGCAGGTCATGCCGCGCAGCCAGTTCGCCGACATGGAGCTGTCCGAGGGCCTGCTGGTGATCTTCAACGATGCCGCCAATGCCGAGCTGCCGGGCGTGGTCAAGGCGTTCGACGACGCGCAGGTGACCGTCGACTTCAATCATCCCCTGGCCGGCAAGACCCTGAGCTTCGACGTGGAAATCGTCGAAGTTCGCCAGGCCTGACCCCTCTCGGGGAGAGGCGTACACTCTCCCCATCGCTTTCAGCGCGCGCCGAGATCCCCAGCATGCAAATCAAACTCGCCAACCCCCGCGGCTTCTGCGCCGGTGTCGATCGCGCCATCGAGATCGTCAATCGCGCCCTGGAAGTGTTCGGAGCACCGATCTACGTGCGTCACGAAGTGGTACATAACAAGTTCGTGGTCGAGGATCTGCGCGCCCGTGGCGCCGCGTTCGTCGAAGAGCTGGACCAGGTGCCGGACAACACAATCGTCATCTTCAGCGCCCACGGTGTCTCCCAGGCCGTGCGCCAGGAAGCCGAGCGCCGCGGCCTCAAGGTCTTCGACGCAACCTGCCCGCTGGTGACCAAGGTCCATATGGAAGTCGCGCGCTACAGCCGCGACGGCCGAGAGTGCATCCTCATCGGCCACGAGGGCCATCCGGAAGTCGAAGGCACCATGGGCCAGTACGACGCCCGCAATGGCGGCGCTATCTATCTGGTAGAAGACGAAGCAGATGTGGCGGCCCTTGTGGTGCACAATCCCGAGAATCTGGCATTCGTCACCCAGACTACTCTGTCGATGGACGATACCAGCAAGGTCATTGACGCTTTGCGTATCAAATTCCCTGCCATTGGTGGGCCGCGTAAGGACGATATCTGCTACGCCACTCAGAACCGCCAGGATGCGGTGAAGCAGCTGGCTGGCGAGTGTGACGTGGTACTGGTGGTCGGCAGCCCCAATAGCTCCAACTCCAACCGCTTGCGCGAGCTAGCCGAACGCATGAATACGCCGGCTTATTTAATTGATGGAGCAGAGGATCTCCGGCAGGAGTGGTTTGAGGGTAAGTCGCGTATTGGGATCACTGCCGGGGCTTCTGCACCAGAAGTGTTGGTGCTCGGCGTAGTTGCACAGCTTCGTGAGTGGGGCGCGGTAGGAGCTGAGGAACTGGAGGGGCGACCGGAGAATGTGACTTTCTCAATGCCGAAGGAGCTGCGTGTAAAAGCGCTCTAGTGGAGCCAGAGTGCGCATCAAAAAGCCGCCCTGGGGCGGCTTTTCTGCTTCTACCAAGAGCATGTCCCAGCCAGTGATCCGCCACGCGCGTTCGCTTCATTCAGTGTCAGGTTTCCGCTGATGCGGCTGGCCCCTGTGGTACTGGCGGTGATGCTGTAGCTGGTGGCGCTCAGGTTATCAATAGCTATCGAAAAGTTGGTGCTGCTGCTGCCAAAATCATCAATGTCGGCATTGCTGTAGCTGCCACTGTTCTGTGCCCGGTAACGTTCCATGAAGTTGGCCGCCCCGGTCAGTATGGATTTTCCGTCCTCGCACTCAGCCCTCTCTATGTAGTCTTGATAAGCCGGCAGAGCTATTGCACTGAGGATGGCGATGATCGTAATGGTGATCATTAGCTCGACCAGAGTAAAGCCTGTCTGTTTCTTCATATTGGCGGTTCTCAATTTTCCGGCTCGTCAGTCCAGTAGGTACGGGGGGTGCTAGGCATCCAGAAACAGAGGCCCTGCGCGGCTTTTTCGCAGCGACATTTCTCCGGGTTTGCAGCGCTATCGCACTCGCTGATGGAGCCGCCACCATCGCCAACCAGCTGAGAAGGGTCGTTGTAGGCCCAGCAGGCATTGCCTTTGCAGTAAAGCTGCGGGTTGGATGGAAGGCTACTACCCTGAGTGACTAGGTCACGAGTCGTATTGATAGCGACTGAAGTCAGGAGGTCGACCCGATAAGCGCGGGTGGTGCCGGGGGCTGCCTTACAAGCGTTCTGGGCGACTTCAGGTTCGTAGGTGTTGTAGAACAGCTCGCCCCCGACGATCAGAGGACGCGATAGGACCTTCTCGCCGCTACGGGTCAGGCGGATATACCAACCGCTTTCCTCCAGCAGGTCGTCTATTTGATCGTCCGTGGCAGTGGACAGCGGAGTGGCGTCGTAGAGGTCTGCCTCGTTCAGGATGCCGCCGACACTATTCAGATTCTCGGTGCGGAAGGAATAGAAGCGGTCCTGGATGACCTTGTTCAACGGGTGGCCACGATAGCCGGAACCAATGCTAACGGTCAGGTTCGCCTGGTTGCGCACGGTGGCCAAGGCAATTTCAGGCTCATGGTAGAAGCGACGTGCATTAGCTGCATCACTGCCGGCCACACTGGCAAAGATCCCGCCAGTGACCAGACCGCTGCCGGACACACCATTGTGAACATGGAAGCGCCAGATTTGGCCACCCATATCGCCGACAAAGATCTGTCCGGCCAGGCCGTCCGGATCGACATACGCCTTGCCGTTGGTATCGGTTTGTAGACCGATCACGGCGACTCCGCTGGGGATGCTGTATTGCATCGAGGAGAAGCCATTCTCCGGGGTTGCCGACCAGATCAGCGTACCGGTACGGGCGTTGACGATATAGAGGGCATTGCCCTGGTCATCGATAGTGCGCACGGTGGCGTTGTCCTGATCCGGGTCATACCCCCCGCCGAAGACCAATACGTCGGTGATGGCAGTGCCTATCTTGATCTTGGTTTTCACTGGCGCTGACCAGGTTTGGCCTAGGCGAGTGAAGCCGCTGGTGGAACCTCCGGAGATTTTCCACAGCAGGGTAGGTGAGGTCGGATTGGTGATATTGAGGGCATAAATGTCACGCCCGCCGCGGCCCATGGTAGCGTAGGCGTAGACAAAGTCACCGTCACTGGTCTCGATCGTGCCGTCCAGATCGACATCGTTGCTCCAGATGGAGACGGTGTTATCCATGCCGTAAGGGTGGCTCTGGGTGCTGTGCTCAGAGCTGGGCTTATCGGACATCAGGCGCTTGATGTTGGGTAACAGCGCTTCGGGCATGAAGGCGAATTGCTCTTCTCCCGTGCGGGTATCGAACATCTGCACGAAGCCTTCGTTGGTGCCGATTATGGCGCTCTGGTTTTCGTCGGTGCAGACGCCGCTAGTAAAGGTTCGGCAGCTGTAGGTGACCAGGCTGGGCGTGGCGTGGATGGGGTCGCCTACGGATTTGCGCTCCACTCCGCTGCTGGTGCCGCGAATGTAGGTAATCAGCTGCTCGCGCTCGGTGGCACTGCTGGCTCCCAGTTTGGCCTGCGTCAGATTGGTATTGTCGATGGAGATTGGGCTCAGTGTATTGCTGCCGGTGGTTACATTGGTTAGCAGATTGCGGCTGTCCGGCGTAGGTAGCTTGGAGGCAGCTCCTCCGGCGGCTACCAAGCTGCCATCCACCACGCTGGTGGGTGTCCACCAGCTGCGGGCTGTGGTTTTGAAGTAGCCCGAGTTGGTGTCGATGGCGGGGCTGCCGTCGCGGTCGACAATGACTGCCAGGCCGCTGCTTGTATCCATGCGGTAGCGCTTGAGATTGCCGACCCAGCGGTCGGTGGCCGACGGGCGGAACAGGGAGAAGTACAGCTCGTCCTTGTTGTCCTGGCGGTTGAAGGTGTTGACCGGTGCGGAGGCGCTGACGAAGGTGGTGTCGGTGGCCAGCACTTCGCCGATGATCTTGTTGAACGCCTTGGTAAGTTCGCCTGCACTCTCTGCAGTGTTGAAGGAACCACCGCCATTGGTTGCAACGTCCTGAAGGAATCGTCTGATATTGGCGCTGGCAGTGGCTCCGCTGGCGTCTAGGGCAAAGCCAACTGTATGGGTGACCACCTTGTTGTCGCCGGCCAGATCGCTTAGTTGGTCGTTGTTGGCCAGATAGGTGGACAGGGTGCGGGCGCATTGCTCGCCATCGTCGGTGGCGTCACCTGTGCAGGCCCCGCCGACAATGCCACCAATACCGTTCTTGGCATCGGTGGTGTTGCCGTTAGCCTGGCCGTCGGTCAGCAGCACCATGTGGGTGGGCTGACAGGAGGTGGTAATCGGTGTGGCTCTGCTCGTGTCGTCACGCAGATAGCTAGCCGCATCGTAGAGGGTTGGTACAATCGGCGTGCCGCTTTCGGCGAACATGTTATTAACGCTCGCAACCATGTCGTCGCGCACTGTCACGGTACCCTGGTCGGCCAGGCCTCCACTCTGAATCTTGAGGCGCAGCTTGATGCTTTGCGAAGGATTCTGCTCGTAGGCCACGGCGTTCAGGCTAGAGTCGCTCGACTGGCCAAGGAAGACGGTCAGGGCATTGTTGGCAGCCCAACCGGAGCGTGCAAATACTGAGTTCAGATTACTGACTAGGTTGGACGGGGCGCAAACAACTGCCTGTCCGGTGGTCCAGCCGCCATTGGTGGCGCTATAGGTACAGGTGCCGATCGCAGTCTTGCTGCGGCTGTTGATGTTGTAGTCGGCGGAAATGAAGCCGGCAGAGTTGTCGGCATTTTCCACGCTGACAGTGGAGCTAAAACTGGGTGAGGCGATTGTGTTGGCTGGGGTCACAAGCAGCTTGGCATCCATGATGGTGGCATTGCGTTTGACCCGTACCTGCTCGAAGCGGGCTGCGAGCCAGTTACGATCCAGGGGCAGCGTGGTGCCAGCGACAATGACGTTGCCATTGCGGTCTTCGTAGGCATCGTTTTTCTCGGCGTTGACGCGCAACTCAATGACCGGGTTGATGCAGCCGCTACTGCCTCCGGTGTAGCTGATATTGAGTACGGGCTGCAGTCCGCCGGCACCATCGATGCTGTAGGCTGAGCGGTTGTGGGTATTACCGGCCTTGGGTGTGATGTAGAAGGCCATGGCGTTGTTGCCGCACCAGCCACTACTACTGACGATGTTCTGTACCAGGCTGGTGACATCCGGCCCAACGATGTGGGCGGGGGTTGGGGTGGTGATCCAGTCTGGGGCGATCCAGTCCACCGGCGAGGTTTTTGCGCGGGTATCGAGGTTCGATCCTGAAGTAAAGATGCTGGCGTTGCTGGCGTTTTCCGCGCGCACCTCAAAAGTTGCGTTGCCGCCGGTACTGGTGGCCGCGGGCACGAAGCTGATGCTGGCCGAAGTGACGGTGGCGCCGGCCGGAATGGCCACATCTTGAAAGCGCAGGGCGGTCATACGAGTTTCATTCGCGCTGGAGGTGGTGTTGTAGGTCACCACCAGCTGCGGCATGCAGGTGCCGGATGTGCATATGCTGTAGTCCCGGGTGCCTCCCACATAAAGGCGGGCAAGCAGGCCTGTCACGGGGTCCGCAGTAGGACTTGTGCCGAGCAGGGTGGTTACTTGCGAGGTCACGTTGATTTGGACGGGGTAGCCAGTGGACCAGCCGCCAGAAGTCGTGATTGAGGATGGGTCGGGACTGAGGTAGGTGCGGCTGCCAATCAGGTTGCTGTCGTTGAGAGTGGCGGGCGATTTGCTGTTCTGGATACGCACGGAGACGGAGGGGTTGCGATTGCTGCTCCGATCATTGCTTGCCGTCATGGAAATGTAAGCGTTGGTGATGGAGGCATTGGCCGGAATGCTCAAACCCTGAAAATGGAACAGAAGTTCGGAGGTTCTCAGGTTGTCAGAGTTGCGAGTAGCTTCACCATAACAGGCCGAGGAGGCTGTACGGGTCAGGCCCGAGGCGCTCATGCGGCAGGCATAGTCGTTTCCGCTTACGGTCTTACGGAAATAGATGCCATTGGTCGCCAGTGTGCTGATAGCGCTGCCGGCTACCGTAGTGCTGGTAGTTATCTGTCCCATCAGTAGAGATGGTGCGTCGATAACAGCTCCTCCTAGAGGACTTGTGGTCTGTGTGGCGTCATCACCGGAGACCATGATTCCTGAGTTGTTGGCCTGTACTGTATTGCTGGAGGGAACGGTCTGGTCGATATCGGTGACCGGGTACATGAAGCGGCTGCTGCCATACTCGCTGCGCGAGTTGAGCACCATGATCCCTGCATTAATACCGCTGGTGTTGCCCAAGATGTCGGTGAAGGACTCCTTGAGTACTGTAAGGCGTGACTTGTTGCCGCCTGTAGCGTTGTTGTTGTCAGTCAGGCCCCAGTTCATCGAGCCGGAGTTGTCTAGGATGAACAGTACGTTGGGCTTGGCTGTGTCGACACTGGTGTCGGGGCTGCTAAAGAAGATTTCAGTGTCGTCGGCGTGGCTGAGAGCGCTGCTGAAGATCAGGCTTCCAGTGAGGAAGGAAAGGGCAGTCATGCGCAGAAAGCTGTGGTTTTTCATGGCAAATCCTTGGCGGTGGCGGGCCAGAAAAGTCGAATGGTGGGGGCCGGGTTACTGTGCGGCGGAGCCGCGTTTCTGGCCGCCCTGCCGGTGTACGGCCGTCGTGCAGATAGTTCCGGATGCATCGCACACCTTGCCGGTGCTCTCGATATCGAAGCAGTAGAGCTGCATGCCGCCTGGGCGTAGGCCGATAGTGTTTTTACTGCTGCCACAGTTCTCAGCGCTGGGGGCGGACACCACGGCCACGGTGAACTCTTCCGTTCGGTCCGTTCGGCCAGAAGAGATGAGTGTGTCATCGTCGCTTGTGGTGAATTTCTTAGAGGCAAAATATTCCTCAGTCCAGTGTGCTATGCCGCTCTCCGAGACCTGGAAGGAAGCATTCTGCAGTTCACTGTTGGAGGCGATGCGCAGTTGCAGGGTGGATTGGTTGGCTGCGGCAATTGCCAGCAGGGTCAGCATTAGCAACAGCAGCAGGCTGACCAGAAGCACCATGCCTTTTTGATCTCGGTTCTTCATCACAGGCGGTTCCTCATCTCGTAGGTCGCGCTGAACGTCCGATTTGCCAGCGGTTCGGGAGTAGTGGTGCGGGCGTCGCTGACCACAATGGTCACTCGTATGGCCGTCGCGGTCAGTGGTGTGCCGGTGGGAACGAAGTTCACCGTCATGCTAGCGTTGTCGAGCATGGGATCGCCATTGCGGGTGATGCTGTTTCCCACGGTGCTATAGGTTACGGCCGGGGAGCTGAAGTCTTCGGCGGTGTAATTGTTGTCCTTGTCGTAACAGCCTGAGCCGGGCGAGGCGAAGCGGAATGTCACGTCGGTGGCGGCGGTGCTGGTGACGGCATCATCCGGTAGCACGTGGCCATCGCTGAGGGTGTAGCTGTTGTCTGCCGAAGTGCAGCCCTGATAGCCGGCGCGCCTGGCATCGGCACCAATGACTTCCAGAGCAATGCGTCCGCTCTCTTGCATGCGTGCCAGTTGGCTATTGCTCTGGCTGGAGAACAGTGAGCCGTTGAACAGATCGGTGACACCAAGGATCAGAATTGAGCTGACCAGAATCGCGACCATCAGCTCAATTAGGGACAGGCCGTGTTGTCGGTTCATAGCTCTGCCTCCACATTGATCAGTTGGGTTCCCAATCCGTCGGAGCTGGGCTCCTGCCACTGGATGCGGACGGTATAGCGATTCCCGCTCCTCACGATGCTTGTGCCTCCGGGCACAAGTCCTGGCAGAGATGCGGTCAACCCATTGCACCATTGGCGGATGTCCTGGGTTGCCTGGGCGCTGCCTGCTGCCTGATTGCCGCTTGCTGGGGTCCCACAAGGTGTTGGGAGTTCATCGAGGGCATATGCATTGTTTTGCGTTGCATAGCTGACCTTGCGCAATTCGGTACTGGAGTAAGCGACCTTGTTGGCACGCATGCGGTCGATGATGTCGTAGGCCATGAGCGAAGCTTGGCTGCGGGCGTAGGCGCTTTCGTTGGACTGCTGGCTACGAACCATCAGGCTGGCCAGGCCCAGAAGGCCGACAGCCAGAATTACAACCGCGATCATGACCTCGACCAGAGTGAACCCGCTATAGTGATTCTTCATTGACCTTCTCACTCAATTTTTGCGTAACCGATAGCGCTCACCGACACAGTCTTGCTGCTACCTACAGTGATTGAGCCACCTGCTGAGGTGCCGTTGCCGCGAAATGTGATGGCGTTGCCGGCGATCGTGACATCGTTGGCTGCAGGGATGGTCCGCAGTACAACTCCAGCGTTAGTTCTTACTATGCCTCCAGCGCTCCAGCTAGCCCCGCAGCTACTACCGTCGGAGCTGGCGCAAACAGTAATTCCAGTTCTACGAGTGACGGCTTCGCTTCGTGCGAACTGCATCGCCCCTAATAGATTGTTGCTGGCAGAAATTTCACGGTTGGCTGCCATTGATGATTGATAGTCAGGAATGGCGATAGCCGCGACAATCGCGATAATGGCCAGCACGATCATTAGCTCTACAAGAGAGAAACCTTGTGCGCGGCGGGTGGTTGGGTGGCAGGGCATGGCGGATCCAGATTGGATGATCACGAACTGATCCTATGTATTGGCTCTTTTCCAATCCACTCGGCGCTGACAGGCGTAGAAAAAGCGCGATGAAATGCTTACCCGCACCTGGCTTTTCCGTCAGGCGACTGATGGCGAGTCCGTCCCGATAGGCTGATGACTATCTGTTCTACTGGCTGGCCTGATCTGCACAAAGTTAATCGGCCATTCGCTGCCTTTGATGTGCCGTCTGGCTCGTAGGGCATGTGAGTGAGTTTGCGGAAGCTGTGCCAGTGCCATGTGTAGCCATCGGGTAGCTGCTCGCGCCGTAGTAAGGGTTCGTCAGCGTCTATTTGGCCATTTCCATTGTAGTCATGCAGAACAAGTAGATTGCCAGTCCAGATAGGTGAGCCTGAACAGGCTTCGGCTCCTGAACAGAGTAGGGTTGTGTGATGGGTGAAAACAGCAGCGCTGCGTGCGAATGCAATCAGCCCCAGCATGTGGTTTAGTATCTGAGTATCTTTGATCCGGTGGAGGGAGGTCCCGATGAAGGGCGCGCTGATGCCGGCAACGATCAGAACGATAGTCGTGACCACTAAGATTTCGACCAAACTCTGGCCTTTTTGTATTTTCATGACTTCAGCATCCTTGCTTGAAGTTGAGATTTGAAATCTAAGTGTAGAGAGATTTTTAGAAGTGCAAGGGGGTTGTGAGCGTTTTGATGTGGCAGTTATCGGCGGTGGTGTAGTCGGTATGTTGAGCGCGCTGCTTCTGGGGCGGCACGGGCGTAAGGTCGTGCTTTTCGAAAGAAAAGAAGTGGGGCAAGAATCTTCATGGGCCGGTGGTGGGATAGTTTCTCCTCTCTATCCCTGGCGCTATGGTGCGGCGATTGAGGCCTTGGCGAACTGGTCTGCTGACTTCTATCCGCAATTGGGGCGGGCCTTGGCTGATGAAACCGGTATAGATCCAGAGGTTTATCCCACTGGGCTTTATTGGTTGGATCTGGAAGATGAGGCTTGTGCATGTTCCTGGGGGGGTAGTTCCGGGCAGCCCTTACGGCAGCTGGATCGCGATGCACTATTTAGCGAGATGCCTGTTCTAGGGGCCAGCTTCACGCAGGCGCTGCATATGCCGGGCGTCGCTAATGTGCGTAACCCCAGGCTGCTCAAGTCTTTGCGCCGTGCTCTAGTCATGATGCCTGAGGTCACGATCTGCGAAAGCAGTTCTGTCGATACCCCGTTGATAGATGGTAATAGAGTTATTGGCGTTAAGGTTGAAGGTGAGTGTTATCTTGCTGATCAGACACTGCTTGCGGCTGGCGCCTGGAGTGCTGAGCTTTTGGCGCCACTAGGGCTCGATCTTCCAGTCGAGCCGGTTAAGGGTCAGATGATTCTCTACAAGTGTGCGTCAAACTTTCTGACGGCCATTGTCTTGGCTAAAGGTCGCTACGCCATTCCACGCAAGGATGGGCACATTTTGGTGGGTAGTACGCTGGAGCATGTAGGCTTTGACAAAACGCCCACCGACGAGGGGTTGGCCGGTCTCAAGGCCTCGGCCCAGGAGCTGCTGCCGGCACTGGCTGATGCTGAGGTGGTCGGGCATTGGGCCGGACTGCGGCCGGGCTCGCCGGACGGCATTCCCTATATCGGTGAGCTGCCGCAGTACCCGGGGCTCTGGCTTAATTGCGGCCATTATCGCAACGGGCTGGTACTGGCTCCGGCATCCTGCGAGTTGCTGAAGAATCTGATGCTTGGTGAGGCGCCCATCATCGATCCGGCGCCATACTCTCCAGCTTGGCGCCTGGGTTGAGGCGAAGGTGGAGCTGCTCGTAAATCAGTCGACGCGACCTATCAGTCGATCCCCAACTTCTTCAGGCGATAGCGCATCGAGCGGAACGTCAGACCCAACCGCTGAGCCGCGGCGGTGCGGTTCCAACGGGTCTCCTCCAGCGCCTGCATGATCAGCTTGCGCTCGATCTCTTCCAGATAGTCTTCAAGATTGTCTATCTGCGATAGCGACGCTTCACTGCCTTCTGAGACCGGAGTTGCATCTGCCAGGCGCAGGTCGATAGCTTGGATCTGATCGTTCTCGCAAAGTGTATAGGCGCGCTCCAGCATATTTTCCAGTTCGCGCACGTTGCCGGGGAAGCGATAGCACTTGAGCTTGTCCAAAGCGTCCCCGGTGATGGTCGCGGCTGCTAGGCCACTGCCTTCGGATAGCCGGCGCAGCATGGTTTCAGCCAGCAGGGGAATATCTTCGCGGCGTTCGCGCAGTGGGGGGACGCGCAGCTCGATGACGTTCAGTCGATAGAATAGGTCCTGCCGAAAACGCTCGGCGGCCACCTCTGCAGCGAGATCCTTGTGGGTGGCACAGAGGATGCGTACATCGACCACCGCTTCCTGCTGGCCGCCGACCGCGCGCACGGCTTTTTCCTGGATGGCGCGCAGCAGCTTGACCTGCATGGCCAGTGGCAGGTCGGCAACTTCGTCGAGGAACAGCGTTCCGCCGTCTGCAGCCTGGAAGAGTCCCTGCTTATCTTCGATGGCTCCGGTAAAGCTGCCCTTCTTGTGGCCGAAGAACTCGCTCTCCATCAGCTCCGATGGGATTGCGCCACAGTTGACCGGTACGAAGGGCTTTTCGCTGCGTGGGCCTTGTTCGTGGATCAGGCGGGCCACCAGTTCCTTGCCGCTGCCGGATTCGCCGCTGATATAGACAGGCGCCTGGCTGCGCGCGAGTTTCTGGATCTGGTTGCGCAAGGCTTTCATCGGTGGCGAATCGCCGAGCAGTCGGGTATCGACCGGGCCCTCTTCGTGCTCGCCGCTACGCAGACGCAGCGCGGTAGCCACCAGTTCGCGCAGGCGGCCGAGATCGACGGGTTTGGTCAGGAAGTCGAAGGCGCCGGCCTTTAAGGCATTGATTGCAGTATCCAGGCTGCCATAGGCGGTGATCATCGCCACCGGAACTTGCGCGTGGCGCTGCTGAATGTGCTGTACCAGCTCCAGGCCGGTGCCGTCGGGCAGGCGCATATCGGTCAGGCACAGATCGAACGGCTCGCGAGCTAGCCACTCCCTGGCCTCTTTGACGTTGCGTGCGCTGCGCGTGTCGAGCTTCATGCGGCCCAGTGTGATTTCCAGGAGTTCACGAATATCGGGCTCGTCGTCGACGATCAGGGCTCTCTGCCGGGTGCTCATGTTCAGCTCAGCTTACGTGGGTGGGCGAAGGTAATGCGGAAGCAGCTGCCACCACCCTCGCGCGGTTTGTAGTCGAGGCGAGCCTGGTTGCTTTCGCACAGCTCGCGTGAAATATACAGGCCCAGGCCGGTGCCCTTGTTGTCCGTGGTGTAGAAGGGCTCGAAGATGTGTTGTAACTGCTCGGCTGGCACACCGGGTCCGTCGTCCAGTACTTCCAGGGTGGGTAGATCGCTCTCGGCGTCGCGATAAAGCTTAAGCCACACCTGGCCCAATTGATGGCTTTGGGCGCTATAACGCAGACCGTTCTGTACCAGGTTGGTCAGCACCTGAGTCAGTTGGTGCGGGTCCATTCGGGTCTGCAGGCTGCCACTACTGGTTTCCAAGTGCAGGGTTTGATCCAGGCGCGCCGAGTTGCGGAATTCGCTGGCGAAGCGATGCAGCCAGTATTTCAGATCGAGCAGTTGTGGCTCGGCCTGGCGGCGGCGCGAGAGCTGCAATACGTTCTCGATCACCATGTTCATCCGCCGCGAATGATCCTGGATGATCTGGGCCAGGCGCCGATCTGGCTCCTCCAGGTCTTCCGACTCCTGTAGCAGCTGTGCGGCGTGACTGATGGCGCCCAGCGGGTTGCGGATCTCATGGGCGATGCCGGCAGTTAGCCGGCCAAGCGAGGCGAGCTTGAGTTGCTGGGCCTGCTGGGTGACCTGCGAGATATCGTCGAGGAAGATCAATGTGTGCAGTTCATCGCCCCTGTGTAGGGGAATGAAGCTGGGTTGCAGCAAGGGGCCGTCTGCTATCGCCTGCAGGCTCTGTGGGCGCAGGGTCGGATTGTGCTGCCATTGTTGCAGGCGCTGGACCAGATCCGGGCAATGCGGGTCCAGCACTTTGTTTTCCAACCTGCTGCGGCCAAGCATGCCGAGGGCGCCCTGATTGGCCAGCAGCACCTTGTGCTGCCTGTCCAGCACCAGGATGCCGGTGCGCATGCGCTGCAGGATCAGCGAGTTGAGCGCCTCCAGGCTGGCGACATCGACCGCCCGTTGTTCGGCCAGGCTTTCGCTCTGCTGCAGGCGCTGGCTGAGGCCCTGGAGGAAAATCGCCGCGGCAAAACACAGCGCACCTAGCGCACCAGCCTGGACGAACTGGGTTCCGGCTGCGGGGCGATGCAGGCTTAGATAGAAGGTGAGGGCGAGCATGCCGATGGCAGCAGCTGCGGCAATCAATAGGCCGACTCGTCCGCGTAGCAGGATATTGGCAATCGCCACCGCGACGATCAGCAGGTTGCCGATGCCGCTGGGAGTGCCACCTGCCGAATAGAACAATGCGCAGAGCAGCAGTACGTCCAGCAGTGCCAGACCAAACACCTGTATCAGGTGCTTGGGGCGCTGCATCAGCACCGTTATCAGGACGTTGACTATCAGGTACGCCCAGCTGCCGTAGCGGAACAGCTGCACATGCGCCAGCTGCAGCAGCTCGCTGTCCAGGTTGCTGGAGATCAGCAGGACCAGCGCCAGGCCGAGGGCAACCCGGTACAGGTTGTACAGCCGCAGTATCCGTCGGCCGGGGATGCCATCGAGAGTCAGATGCTCTGCGCTCACTGCCGTGGCTGCCCCTGCTCCAGGTGGGCCTGGCTGCAATACCACAGCTGCTCTTGGGGTAGCGCCTTGTCGCGTGGCACATGCACGCCGCACTGGGCGCAGCGCACCATGGGCGCCGGCTGATCTTCATCTGGCTTTGCTGATGGCGCGGCGGGGCGATTGAAGCGGCGCCACAGCCAGACGGTGGCGGCGATCACGGCGACCCAGAACAGCAGACGGAACATGGTGTGCTCTCTCGTTGGCAGGCTGGCAGTTTAGCCAAGGAGCCGCTTGTGGCGCAGCAGGAAAACATTGCTGTCGTGCACTGTGCGTGGAATGCGGGCATGAAAAAGGGAGGCCAGGCCTCCCTTGTCGTGTCGCACTGACGGCTTAGTCGAACAGGCCGAAGGTCATGTAGCTGAACCAAGACCGGTCATCGCTGTTGCCTTCCGCTTCGCTCTCCAAGTCTTCCTGGGCTTCTTCGTCCTGATTCTCTGGCTGCAGTTCGTCCGGGATATCTTCCTGGGCTTCCTCGTACTGGCGAATCACGTCCTGGCTGGCGCGGGTTTCGCCCGGCGGCAGCGGTGCATCGGATTCGATCAGACCCAGAGTGGCCTTGGCCAGCCAGGAGCGGTTGTCCGCTTCCTCTTCCAGGGGCACGAACTGGCCGTCGACCAAGGTCGGGTGGTCCGGGTAGTTCAGCTTCAGGGTTTCCAGGCTGGTGGCGGCCAGGTCGTTCAGCTCCAGGCGCTGGTAGGCCTCGACCATCAGGGCCAGGCCATCGCCGACGGCGGGGGTTTCCTGGAAGTTTTCCACCACGTAGCGGCCACGGTTGGCGGCGGCGACGTAGGCCTGGCGGGTCAGGTAGTAGCGGCCAGCGTGGATCTCGTAGGCGGCCAGCAGGTTGCGCAGGTAGACCATGCGCGCCTTGGCGTCCGGCGCGTAGCGGCTGTTGGGGTAGCGGCTGGTGAGCTGGGCGAACTCGTTGTACGAGTCACGGGCGGCGCCCGGGTCGCGCTTGGTCAGGTCCAGCGGGATGAAGCGGGCGATCAGGCCGCGGTCCTGGTCGAAGGAGGCCAAGCCCTTGAGGTAGTAGGCGTAGTCGACATTGGCGTGCTGCGGGTGCAGGCGGATGAAGCGCTCGGCGGCGGACTTGGCGGCCTCCGGCTCGACGTTCTTGTAGTAGGCGTAGATCAGCTCGAGCTGAGCCTGCTCGGCGTAACGGCCGAACGGGTAGCGGGACTCCAGGGCCTTCAGCTTGGCGATGGCATTGTTGTAGCTGTTGCTGCTGAGATCTTCCTGGGCCTGCTGGTAGAGCTCGGTCTCGCTCAGGTTCTCATCCACTTCCGGCTTGTTGGAGGAGCACGCGGCAACGAAGGCGAGGGTGGCGATCAGCAGCAGGTGTTTCACTTGCATGGTGGCTTGCGTCCCTGTGACGGCGGCTGTCTAGGCCTCGACCGTCCTGTTATGATGAGCGCCCCGGAAAACGCCGGGACAAAGACGCCGTATTTAACCACAGCGTGCCGCCGAAACCAAAAGCCGCACCGCCCTCCGCAGCAGCCCATGTCCGAAGATTCCGATCAGCTCATCCAACTCACCGCCGAAGTGCCGTCCGACCTCGGTGGTCAGCGCCTCGACCAGGTCGCCGCCCAGCTGTTCGACGAGTACTCGCGCTCACGCCTGTCGACCTGGATCAAGGACGGCCGCCTGACCGTCGATGGCGCCGTCATTCGCCCGCGCGACATCGTCCACAGCGGCTCCGTGCTCAGCCTGGAAGCCGAACAGGAGGCCCAGGGCGAGTGGGTGGCGCAGGATATTCCGCTGAACATCGTCTACGAGGACGAGCACATCCTGGTGATCGACAAGCCGGCCGGCCTGGTGGTCCACCCGGCGGCGGGGCATGCCGATGGCACCCTGCTGAACGCTTTGCTGCACCATGTGCCGGACATCATCAACGTGCCGCGCGCCGGCATCGTTCATCGTTTGGACAAGGACACCACCGGCCTGATGGTGGTGGCCAAGACCCTGCAGGCGCAGACCAAACTGGTCGATCAGCTGCAGAGGCGCACGGTCAGCCGCATCTATGAATGCATCTGCATCGGCGTGATCACCTCCGGCGCCACCGTCGACGCGCCGATCGGCCGCAGCTCGGCCAATCGCCAGCGCATGGCGGTGATCGATGGCGGCAAGCCGGCCGTGACCCACTACCGCGTGCTGGAGCGCTTCCGCTCGCACACCCATGTGCGGGTCAAGCTGGAGACCGGGCGCACCCACCAGATTCGCGTGCACATGACCCATGTCGGCTACCCGTTGATCGGCGACCCGCTTTATGCCGGGCGCTTCCGCATTCCGCCGGCGGCCAGCCCGACACTGGTGCAGACCCTCAAGGAGTTCCCGCGTCAGGCGCTGCACGCGCGTTTCCTCGAGCTGGAGCATCCGGCCACTGGGCAGCGCATGAAGTGGGTTTCGCCGCTGCCGGAAGATCTGGTGTGGATGCTCTCGCTGCTGCGTCAGGACAATGAATCCTTCGTCTGACTGGCTGTTGCCGGACTGGCCGGCGCCGGCCAATGTCCGCGCCTGTGTCACCACGAGAGTCGGTGGCACCAGCCTGCCGCCCTTCGACAGTCTCAATCTCGGCGATCACGTCGAGGATGGTGCGCAGGCCGTAGCCGACAACCGCCGCCTGCTGGTCGAGCGCCTGGGGTGCCAGCCGGCCTGGCTGAAGCAGGTGCACAGCCCCGACGTAGTCGCAGCCGATCCCGCTCAAGTGCCCATCGCCGACGCCAGCTGGAGTTCCGCGCCGGGCATCGCCTGCTGCGTGCTGACCGCCGATTGCCTGCCGGCGCTGTTCTGCGACCGTGCCGGTACTCGCGTGGCGGCGGTCCATGCAGGTTGGCGTGGCCTGGCAAACGGGGTGCTGGAAAATACCCTGGATGCTATGGCGGTCGAGCCAGCCGATATCCTGGTCTGGCTAGGGCCGGCCATCGGCCCGCAGGCCTTCGAGGTCGGCCCCGAGGTGCGCGAAGCCTTCCTGGCGCAGCACGCCGAGGCCGCGCAGGTCTTTCTTCCCAGCCGCAACGCCGGCAAGTACATGGCCGACATCTATGCCCTGGCGCGCATCCGCCTGGCAGCTCGCGGCGTCACCGCCGTATATGGTGGTGGCCTCTGTACCGTCAACGACGAGCGCTTCTTCTCCTATCGTCGCGCCGCCCGCACCGGGCGCTTCGCTTCGCTGGTGTGGCTGGTCGATTGATCCACAGCAAATAGTCGGCGCTTGAATCGGCCGAAACTGTCCCTATCTACAGAGCAATACCGGGCTTCACTCAGAGGAGCAGTTCAGCGCTCCGGCCCGCTTTCTGAAGGAAGGACAATTCATGCGTATCGATCGTCTCACCAGCAAGCTCCAACTTGCCCTGTCCGACGCCCAGTCCGCGGCCGTCGGCCTCGACCATTCCGCCATCGAACCGCTGCACCTGGTGCAGGCCCTGCTGGAGCAGCAGGGCGGCTCGATCAAGCCGCTGCTGATGCAGGTCGGCTTCGATGTCGGCGCCCTGCGCAAGGCCCTGGCCAAGGAGTTGGACGGCCTGCCCAAGATCCAGAACCCCACCGGCGACGTGAACCTGTCACAGGACCTGGCGCGCCTGCTCAACCAGGCCGATCGCCTGGCCCAGCAGAAGGGCGACCAGTTCATCTCCAGCGAGCTGGTGCTACTGGCCGCCATGGACGAGAACACCAAACTGGGCAAACTGCTGCTGGCCCAGGGCGTGTCGAAGAAGGCCCTGGAGAACGCCATCGCCAACCTGCGCGGCGGCCAGGCGGTCAACGACCCCAATGTCGAGGAGTCGCGCCAGGCCCTGGACAAGTACTGTGTCGACCTGACCAAGCGTGCCGAGGAGGGCCGGCTGGACCCGGTGATCGGTCGAGACGACGAGATCCGCCGCACCATCCAGGTCCTGCAGCGCCGTACCAAGAACAACCCGGTGCTGATCGGCGAGCCCGGTGTCGGCAAGACTGCCATCGCCGAGGGTCTGGCCCAGCGCATCATCAATGGCGAGGTGCCGGATGGCCTGAAGGACAAGCGCCTGCTGGCCCTGGACATGGGTTCGCTGATCGCCGGGGCCAAGTTCCGTGGCGAGTTCGAGGAGCGCCTGAAGGCCGTGCTCAATGAGCTGGGCAAGCAGGAAGGGCGCATCATCCTGTTCATCGACGAGCTGCACACCATGGTCGGCGCCGGCAAGGCCGAGGGCGCGATGGACGCCGGCAACATGCTCAAGCCGGCTCTGGCCCGCGGTGAGCTGCACTGCGTCGGCGCCACCACCCTGGACGAATACCGCCAGTACATCGAGAAGGATGCCGCCCTGGAGCGTCGTTTCCAGAAGGTGCTGGTGGATGAGCCGAGCGAGGAAGACACCATCGCCATCCTGCGCGGGCTGAAGGAGCGTTACGAGGTGCACCACGGCGTGACCATCACCGATGGCGCGATCATCGCCGCGGCGAAGCTCAGCCATCGCTACATCACCGACCGCCAGCTGCCGGACAAGGCCATCGACCTGATCGATGAGGCCGCCAGCCGCATCCGCATGGAGATCGATTCCAAGCCCGAGGCCCTGGATCGCCTGGAGCGTCGCCTGATCCAGTTGAAGATCGAGCGCGAGGCGCTGAAGAAGGAAGACGACGAGGCGGCCAAGAAGCGCCTGGAGAAGCTGCAGGACGACATCGCCAAGCTGGAGCTGGAATATGCCGACCTGGAAGAGATCTGGAAGTCGGAAAAGGCCGAGGTGCAAGGTTCGGCACAGATCCAGCAGAAGATCGAGCAGGCCAAGGCGGACCTCGAGGCGGCGCGGCGTCGGTCCGACCTGCAGCGCATGGCCGAGCTGCAGTACGGGGTGATCCCGGATCTGGAGCGCAGCCTGCAGATGGTCGACCAGCACGGCAAGAGCGAGAACCAGCTGCTGCGCAACAAGGTCACCGACGAGGAGATTGCCGAGGTGGTCTCCAAGTGGACCGGCATCCCGGTGGCCAAGATGCTCGAGGGCGAGCGCGAGAAGCTGCTGCGCATGGAAGATGACCTGCACAAGCGGGTGATCGGCCAGCACGAGGCGGTGGTGGCGGTGGCCAACGCCGTGCGTCGTTCGCGCGCCGGCCTGGCCGATCCCAATCGTCCCAGTGGCTCCTTCCTCTTCCTCGGTCCCACCGGGGTGGGCAAGACCGAGCTGTGCAAGGCGCTGGCCGAGTTCCTCTTCGACACCGAGGAGGCCATGGTGCGCATCGACATGTCCGAGTTCATGGAAAAGCATTCGGTGGCCCGCCTGATCGGCGCGCCGCCCGGCTACGTGGGCTACGAGGAGGGTGGTTACCTGACCGAGGCGGTGCGCCGCAAGCCTTACTCAGTGATCCTCCTGGACGAGGTGGAGAAGGCCCATCCGGATGTGTTCAACGTGCTGCTGCAGGTGCTCGAGGACGGCCGCCTGACCGACAGCCAGGGTCGCACCGTGGACTTCCGCAACGCCGTGGTGGTGATGACCTCCAACCTCGGCTCGGCGCAGATACAGGAGCTGGTCGGCGACCGCGAGGCGCAACGCGCTGCGGTGCTGGATGCGGTGAGCAGCCACTTCCGCCCGGAGTTCGTCAACCGCATCGACGAGGTGGTGGTGTTCGAGCCGCTGGGTCGCGAGCAGATCGCCGGCATTGCCGAGATCCAGCTGGCGCGCCTGCGTCAGCGCCTGGCCGAGCGCGAGCTGAGCCTGGAGCTGTCGGCCGAGGCGCTGGACAAGCTGGTGTCGGTCGGTTTCGACCCGGTCTACGGCGCGCGGCCGCTGAAGAGGGCCATCCAGCGCTGGATCGAGAACCCGCTGGCGCAGCAGATCCTGGCCGGCAGCTTCCTGCCGGGCATGTCGATCCAGGCACGGGTCGAGGGTGACGAGATCGTCTTCGCCTGAGTTCGGCGATGATGAAAAAGCCCCGGGAGACCGGGGCTTTTTCGTTCAGACCTGCAGGTGGCGCAACAGCAGCGCCAGTGGGCCGATCTGGTCGTCGGCCAGGTCGATGATATGGAAGCCGCACCAGCCGCTGTGTCCGGCCTCGCCGGCGCGGCTCCATAGGCAGTCGGCGCCCACACGCACTTCATGGATGCCGTCCAGGGGCTGGTCCAGCACCAGGCGGCACTCCCAGACCGAGTCGGCCTCCGGCGGAGCCTCGCTGGCCAGCATGAAGCCGTCCTCGGAAAGGTCGACGATGCGGCCGAGGCGGCGGCCGCTGTGCAGGTCGAGAACATCTATGCCCAGTTGCGTGGTGTGGCGGCTGTGCTGGCGACGATCGTCCATTCAAGCTCCTTGTCCGACTTCGTTGGCGCGCCCGGTGAAACGCTGCAGAACACGGTAGATGGCACCCAGGGCGCGGTCCACCAGGGGTGCGCTGCGCTCCGGTGCGACGATGCGCGCCAGGCCCTGCTCCATTTCGTTGGCCAGCTGGCGGATCGGCTTGACTGCCACCCGCTGGCCGCTGTGATCGACGAACATGTAGTTGTGCGTGGTCGGGCTGAACCAGGACAGTTTGAGGGTCAGGATGTCCTTGCCCTGGACGAACTCGAACCAGGTGCCGAACTCCACTTGCTGCAGCTCCCTGATCAGCGCCTGGGCCCGTGCCGTCAGCTGGCCCTCGCGCTTGACCGGTTCGGCCAGGACCGCGTCCTCGCCGAGCATGGCGCCCAGCGGGCTTTCCTGCAGCTGGCTCTTGATCTGCGCGGCCAGCTGCGGCTGCTGCGCCTGCACCGCGTGCTGGCAGGCGACTATGTCCTGCAGCAGACGGCGGATGCCGTCCTCGTGGTAGCCGCCGAGCAGCTCCAGGCCCTTGCGCAGCTCGTCCAGCAGGGTGACGCGCACGTTCTGCAGGCGGCTGCGGCCATCGGCATCCAGAGGTGTGCCGCTCCAGGCCAGTTGTTCGGCCACGTCGCCCGCGCGCTGCCATTCGGCACTGCGTTCGCCGTGGCGCAGCAGGACGAAGACCAGCACATCGGCCCAGGTCAGTTCCAGGAAGTTGTGGATCACGCTCGGCAGCTGGCGCTCGCGCAGCACGTTGTGGATTACCGCGACCGCCTGCTGGCGCGCGCCGAGCAGGCGGTCGCGACCCTTGGCAGCCTCCACCGCACGTTTCTCGCGCAGCTCGACCTTGTGCTTGAGGGTGGCAACGAACTCGTTGAACTCTTCCAGCAGGTTGTCGAACAGCTGCAGATCGCCGGTGAAACCGTGAATCACCCGCTCCACTACCCAGTGGATCTTCGCCAGCAGACCGCGCTCGTCACCTTCGCCGCCATACAGCACGCCGGCCTGGGCCATGGTGTTGAGCAGGCGGCGGGCCGGGTGCTGGTGCTGGGTGAACAGTGCCTTGTCCTGCAGCGCCACCTTCAGGTAAGGCGTATGCAGGTGGGAGAGGGCGGTCTTGCAGCTGTGTGGCAGGTTGTCGTCATCGAGGATGAAGTCGAACAGCATGCCCACCAGGTCGATCACGTCGGCTTCCTGATCGGCCAGTTTCTGCTGGCCCGGCACGCTGCTGAGGGACTCCAGCTGCTGCTGCAGGTTGACCTTGATGTCCTCTACCGGCTGCGGGCCCTGCAGGCGCTGGGTCAGGGTGCTGGCGGACTGCTGCTGCAGGCGGGTGAGCGCTTCGAGCAACTCGCCGGCGCTGTAGGTGCTGGTGGCCGTGCGCGGGGCGAAACTGGCGATGCTTCGGGTGCCGCCCGGCAGCGGTGCGTCGAGGTCCTGCTGGCGGCGCTCGCCGAGCAGGGCGGCCAGGCCGCCGAGCAGCTGGCCGGGGTCCTGTGGTGGCGGCGCGCTGAGGTCAGCCGGTGCCTGAATGATCGGCGCGGCGGCCTGAATGTTCTGCAGCGCACCAGCATGGCTGGCAGCGACAACTAGCGCCGTACCGGCCGGTGCCTGGGCCGCTGCCGCGCTTGTGCCGCCCTCCGCCGGGCGGCTGGGCGGGCTGGCGGATGGCGAGCGCTGGGCAGTGAACTTGAGGTTGGGTAGGATGCCGGCGTTGATCAGGCGCTGGTTGAGCATCTCATACAGCGTATCCAGGCCCTGCATCACATGCCGGTCGAACAGCATATAGAGGATGACCTTGATCCGCAGCGGCAGCGGGTGGGGTGTCAACGCCTCGCGGAAGGCCTCGGCCAGGGCCTGAGGGCCGAAGGGGTTGGCATCCTCGACCAGCTTCTGGCCGTTGTTGAGTAGGGCCAGGCGCTGCTCCAGGGCGAACAGGGCGCGGCTGCTGCGCGCCTTGACCTTGCTGACCATGTTGGTCACCTGCAGGCTTTCCTCGTACTCCTCGTTCTGCATCAGGCTCAGGTTTTCGCTATCCGCTTCCCCGCCTTGAGCCTTGGCCTTGAGTTTGCCGTCGAGAAAGTCGGCGAAGTTCTGCGCGATGCGCTGGTGGTAGCTGCGTTCTATCTGTGGGCGCAGTTTGCGCAGGTCGCGCATGGCATCGAAGAACAGGCTCTGTACCTTGTTGTTCTCGGCCTTTTCGGCGCCTTCGAAGAGCGTGTCGTCGACCTGTGCGAACAACTCGGTCAGGTGTTCGGCCAGGTTGTTCATCACCAGCTTGCGGCAATCCTGGACCAGTTCGCCGAAGCGGGGCTGGATGGCGCGGCTGGCTACGCCGGGAATCTGGGGTGGTGGGAGGTCCTGCGAGCTCATGCGGCGTCCTGGGGCGATAGCCGGGTCGAGGCTATCGCTGTGATCTCAAACATGTTTCTAGCAATAGAGTAGCCTTTTATCGCCGGTGGCGGTGCGGATGAAATAACTCGTTGTCAGGGTTGACATAAGCATTCTGGGCCGTAAAATGGCGCGCCTCTGATACGGGAATCGGCCTGGCCGGTCCAGTGGAAGAGGTGGGAAGACCGTAGTTCCGCGATAGCTCAGTCGGTAGAGCAAATGACTGTTAATCATTGGGTCCCTGGTTCGAGTCCAGGTCGCGGAGCCAACTTCCTATCGGGGTATAGCGCAGTCCGGTAGCGCGCTTGCTTTGGGAGCAAGATGTCGGGAGTTCGAATCCCCCTACCCCGACCATTTTTGGGTCGTTAGCTCAGTCGGTAGAGCAGTTGGCTTTTAACCAATTGGTCGTAGGTTCGAATCCTACACGACCCACCATTTAAACAAGAAGCCCGCCTAGCGCGGGCTTTTTGTTGCCTGTAAGAAAGCTGGCGATGTGAGAAGGGGCGGCGAGCCGCTCCTCATGTGCTTAGTGCAGTTTCAGGCGTGGCTCGGTGCTGCGGCCGATGCGGTCGCCGAGCATCAGCAGAGCGGTGCGCAGCACGCCATACAGCGCCATCTGGTGCATGCGGTACAGCGACACGTAGAACATCCGCGCCAGCCAGCCCTCCAGCTTGACGCTGCCCATCAGATTGCCCATAAGGTTGCCCACCGCTGAGAAGCGCGACAGCGAAATCAGCGAACCGTAATCGCGGTAGCGGAATTCCGGCAGGGCCTGGCCGTCCAGGCGCAGCTTGAGTGCCTTGGCCAGCAGCGAGGCCTGCTGGTGCGCGGCCTGGGCGCGCGGCGGGATGGTGCGTTCGCTGCCGTCGCCGAGCGGGCAGGCGGCGCAGTCGCCGAAGGCGAAGATGCTGTCGTCCAGGGTGGTCTGCAGGGTCGGGCGCACCAGCAGCTGGTTGATGCGGTTGCTCTCCAGGCCGTCCAGATCCTTGAGGAAGGCCGGCGCGCGGATGCCGGCGGCCCACACCTTGAGGCTGGCAGGAACCTCCATGCCCTGGGCGGTAAGCAGCGCCTCGGCGGTCACCTGGCTCACCGCGGTGCCGGTCAGCACTGTGACGCCGAGTTTCTCCAGGGTCTTGTGTACCGGGCCGCTGATGCGCTCCGGCAGCGCCGGCAGTACGCGCGGGCCCGCCTCGATCAGGGTGATGCGCATGTTCTGTGGCTGGATGCGATCCAGGCCGTAGGCGGCCAGTTCATGGGCAGCGTGGTGCAGTTCGGCGGCCAGCTCCACCCCAGTGGCGCCGGCGCCGACGATGGCCACGCTGATGCGACCGTCGTCGCTCTTGCCGGCGTGGGCGCGCAGGTAGTGGCTGAGCATCTGCCGGTGGAAGCGCTCGGCCTGCTCGCGGGTGTCGAGGAAGATGCAGTGCTCGGCGGCGCCGGGCGTGCCGAAGTCATTGGTGGTGCTGCCAACGGCGATCACCAGGCTGTCGTAAGCCAGTTCGCGTTCGGCTAGCAGCTCGCCACCGTCCTCGTCCAGGGTGGCAGCCAGCTTGATGGTCTTTCGCGCACGATCCAGACCGCTCATGCGCCCGAGTTGGAACTCGAAGTGGTTCCATTTGCCCTGGGCCACGTAGTTCAGCTCGTCTTCCGAGGAGTTCAGCGAGCCGGCGGCCACCTCGTGCAGCAGCGGTTTCCAGATATGGGTGAGGTTGGCGTCGACCAGCACGATGCTGGCCTGTTTGCGTTTGCCCAGGGTTCTACCCAGGCGGGTAGCAAGCTCCAGGCCGCCGGCGCCGCCGCCGACGATCACGATACGATGAGTCATGGGGATATCTCACAAGGCTTAAGGAAAGCGGTAGGCCCGACTGGGCGAGCGCGATGCGGCTCATAGCGCCAGTCCGACAAGTAGGCGGGAGAGGAGGCCGAGGCCGATCGTCAGGGCGATGACGATCAACAGAAGGCGCCAGGGGCGGAACGGCTGGCGCTCCACCTGATGCTGCGGAGCGCTGAGATACTGCTCGACGCGTTTCTGGTCTTCCGGGCTGAGACGGCTGCTCATGGCGATCCTCTCGAAGAATGCGCCCATTCTAGGCACGTCCCTCATGCCGGCTCAACGCGCACTTGATCGTCCAGGCGGATGATGCCGCCTTCGATCACCCGCGCGGTGATCCCACCATGCCCGCGCATGGCCTGGAAGGTGCCCGGACCGAGGCGCTGCTCCAGGCGCGCGCAGGGTTGGCACCAGCCAGTGGTCTCCAGCAGTGCCTGGCCGATGCGGAAGCGCCGGCCCTTGAGGCTGAAAAGGTTGATGCCGGCGACGGCGATGTTGCGGCGCAGATCGGCCGGAGTGATCTCGCGATTCAGTAGTGCGCCGACCACCGCCAGGTGTTCCCATTGGATCAGCGTTACCTGGCGCGTATTGCGCGGCCCGGGGCGGGCGTGATCGCCGGTCAGGCCGGCTTCGCGCCTGGCCTCGACGGCCTCCGGTTCGAGCATCACGCCGCGCGCCTGCGGGCGTACGCCGAGCCAGCGCACGCGGCCGCACTGGGGCACGGTGGCGAGCAGCTCCAGGAGCTCACTCACAGGCTGATACCGACGTCGAACAGCACGGTGCGGCCCAGGTTGTGGCGCAGGAAGTCCGGCGCGTCGCGGTGGGCGAACAGCACCCGGGCGTAGTTGGGGCCGACCAGCGACAGCGAGCGCCAGCCCTGACGCAGGTATTCGCTGGGTGGGGGGAAGGGGCTGTTGAGGTCCAGCACCTCGCGCTTGAGGCTGACGTAGGCGAGCAGGTCCAGCTCGCCCGGTTCGAGACCGCGCTCGCCATAGTTGTGCGCCTTCTTGCGCAGGGTCGGCGCCAGGCGGGCTTGCAGTTCGCTGGCTGGAATACGCCGTGGACGCGCCTCGCGACGCAGCAGCTGGCTGAGGGATAAGGCGCTGCGGCGACGCTGCAGCTCCTCGCGCCACTCGTCATTGAGGCGGCGGTCACGATCAAGCACGAAGAACACCTCGAAGTTGGCGCCGCGGAACAGCACGTCCGGCGGCTCCTGGCCGGTTGCGAACTCGTCCTGCCGGTGGCGCAGGTTGAGCGCAGTCAGCAGGCGCTGGCAGACCCAGCGCTCGCGCTCCCATTTGCGTGCATTGGAGAGAAATTCGTTGGCCTGTTCCGCCTGGCGTGTGAGCAGGCGCAGGTAGTCGGAGTCGTCCATGGCCGCAGAATAGCGTAAAAGCCAGTCGCGTTCGGGCGCGGTAGACTGCACCGAGCAGCCACGGAAACCGCCATGCAGATACGCGCCATCCTTCCCGCCGACCACGCCGCATTGCTCGCGCTGTGGCGGCGCACGCCGGGCATATGTATCCGCACTGAGGATGCCTATGAGCCGTTCTGTCGCTATCTGGCGCGCAATCCCGAGCTGAGCCTGCTGATCGAGGTCGACGGCACGCCCATCGCCTGTCTGCTGGTGGGCCACGACGGTCGCCGCGGCTATCTGCAGCACCTGGTGGTCGATGCTCCCTGGCGTGGTCGCGGCCTGGCCAGGGGGCTGCTGGACGAGGCGCTGGCCAGGCTGGCAGCGCTCGGCGTGGGCAAGTCCCACGTCTTCGTGCTGCGCGATGCGCCCGAGGCTCTGGATTTCTGGCGGGCGCAGCAAGGCTGGAGTGCGCGCACGGATATCCAGGTGTTCTCGACCAGGGGCGCGTCATGATCGCCGCCGAACTGCTGCTGCCGGCCAGTCTGTGGCTGGGCTGGCTGAGCTATGCCCTGGTGCTGTTGTGGGCGCTATGGCGCGTGCCCTGGGTTGAGCTGTTCAGCGACCAGCGCCGCCAACACCTGCTGTTCGGCACGATGCTGGCGCTGTTTCTGTTGTGGCTGGTGCGTCGCGACTTCGCCTCGGGGCTGTCCTTTCACTTCATTGGCATGACCGCCGTAACCCTGCTGCTGGATTGGCCGCTGGCGTTGCTCTGTGGCTTTGCCGCGCAGTTGGGCCTGCTGGCGCTGGGGCGCCTGGACTGGGCGGCTTTGGGCGTCAATGGCCTGCTGCTGGTGGCCATGCCTGTGGCCATCGCCGAAACCTTTGCCGTGCTAGTGGAACGGCGTCAGCCGCGCAATCTGTTCGTCTACATCTTCTGCTGCGGCTTCTTTCCCGCCGCGCTGACAGCGCTGGTCTGTCTGCTGGGCGGGTTGGGGCTGCTCTGGCATGACGGCCTGTACGTCATGCCGCCCTGGCTGGAAGACTTCATCGGCTACCTGTGGCTGGTGATGTTCCCCGAGGCCTTCATCAACGGCATGCTGGTCACCGGACTGGTGGTGTTCTATCCGGACTGGCTGGAGACCTTCAATCGCACCCGTTACCTGGCGGCGCCGTGGAAGGGTGACGATACGGATCGTCGTCCATAAGCGCGGTTTATCTCGCCAGCGCAGCTGATCTGGATCAAAGCTCGCGGCTTGCCCTGCCGACATGCTGGGAGAAATGGCGCGGGAGGGCGGGATCATGGGTGTGCACGCATGGGCGCGGCGGGAGCTGGAGAGCAGCCTGCAGCAGGCGCAGAGGCATGGCTTCGACCCGTTGCTGAGTCTGCGGGCGCTGCTCAGCGAGGCGGTGGAGCTGAATCGCCTGGAGCGTGAGGTGGCCGATCTGGCGCAGGAGCTGCAGTTTCTCGCCGACAATCTGGATCCGGAGCGCGACTACGCCTTTATGCGGCCGTGATGGGCGGCGGCGTGATCAGTGCTCGCGCGGTGGTAGGTCGTCGGAGAAGGGCGAGTCCTCCAGGGAGTCACCAGGAATGGCATGGCTCTCGGACGCCCAGGCACCGAGGTCGATCAGCTTGCAGCGCTCGCTACAGAAGGGTCGATTGGGGCTCTGCGGCCCCCATTCCACGGGTGCTCCGCAGGTCGGGCATTCCACTGTGGTGCTCATGGTTGGCCTCCGCGCAGGGTCAGGTAGAAATGGTGTAGGCGTTCGACCTCGCTCTGCAGCCAGGCCAGGTCGCGGTCGTTGATCAGCACGTCGTCAGCGTGACGCAGGCGTTCCTCGCGGCTGGTCTGCGCTTTGAGGATGGCGCGGATCTGCTCTTCGGAGCTGCTGTCGCGCAGCATGCTGCGTTGCAGCTGCAGGTGCTCAGGTGCGTCGACCACCAGCACGCGCTGGGTCATGCGGTGCTGGCCGGACTCCACCAGCAGTGGCGACACCAGAATGGCGTAAGGCGATTCGGCGCGGGCCAGGTGCTGGTTGATCTCCTGGAATATCAGCGGGTGCAGCAAGCCTTCCAGCCAACGGCGCTGTTGCTCGTCCTGGAACACCAGATGGCGCAGGGCTGCGCGATCCAGCGTGCCGTCGGCCTGCAGTACCTGCGCGCCAAAGCGCTCGATAATCGTCGCCAGGGCAGGGCGCCCCGGCTCGACTACCCAGCGGGCGGCGTGATCGGCGTCCACCAAGTGGACGCCGAGATCGATGAAGTGCTGGGCGACGGCGCTCTTGCCGCTACCGATGCCGCCCGTAAGGCCGAGAATCCAGGGTTTGCTCATCTAAAACCGGCGAAGTGCAGATAGGTCCCGGTTATTTGATCACCCCAGAGCAATGCGATCCAGCCGGCAATGGCCAGATAGGGGCCGAAGGGGATGGGCGTGCTGGTTTCCTGGTTGCGCAGACGCAGCATGATTACCCCGAGCACGGCACCGACCAGCGAGGAGAGCAGGATAGTCAGCGGCAGAATCTGCCAGCCACCCCAGGCGCCGAGCATGGCCAACAGCTTGAAATCGCCATAACCCATGCCTTCCTTGCCGGTCAGCAGCTTGAACAGCCAATACACCGACCACAGGCTGAGATAGCCGACGATCGCGCCCCACAGGGCATCCTCCAAGTTGGTAATAACGCCGAAGTGGTTAGCGATCAGGCCCAGCCACAGCAGCGGCAGCACCAAGGCATCTGGCAGCAGCTGGTGATCGCAGTCGATCATGCTCATCGCCAGCAGGCCCCAGGTCAGCACCAATACCCCGGCCGCCTGCCAGCCGAAGCCGTAGTGGAACGCCACATAGCCTGACAGCATGCCGCAAGCCAGTTCGATCAACGGGTAGCGCATGCTGATCGGCGCCTTACACCCTGCACACTTACCGCTAAGGAACAAATAGCTCACCACCGGGATGTTCTCCCAAGGGCGAATTTGACGACCGCAGTTGGGGCAGCAGGAGTTCGGCAGGATCAGGTTGAAAGTGTCCTGCTTGGGCTCCTCGGGAAGCTCAAGAATCTCCCGCGCCTGCTGACGCCAGTCGCGCTGCATTATGACTGGCAGGCGGTAGATCACTACATTGAGGAAACTGCCGATTAATAGGCCAAGCAGGATTGCTAGCAAAACAAAAGCCGGCAAGTTGCCGGCCATAAAGTCAAACTGCATGGATTAGCCGCCTACTACTTGGCCTAGTTGGAAGATTGGCAGGTACATGGCGATAACCAAGCCGCCGACCAGCACGCCGAGGACCGCCATGATCATGGGCTCCATAAGTGCGGTTAGGCCATCAACCATATTGTCTACTTCGTCCTCATAATATGTTGCGACCTTATCCAGCATTTCATCCAGCGCCCCAGACTCTTCGCCAATTGCAGTCATCTGTAATGCTAACGATGGAAAAACGCCAGTGCCACGCATTGAGAAGTTGAGCTGCATGCCGGTGGATACATCTTGTTTGATTTTATCGACTGCTGATTTGAAGACGATGTTGCCTGTCGCGCCGGCTACTGAATCCAAGGCATCGACCAAAGGGACGCCTGCGGCGAAGGTCGTGGCCAGGGTCCTGGAGTAGCGTGCGACAGAGGACATGTAGATGATTTTGCCGACAATAGGGAGCTTCAGAGTGAGTCGATCCAGCCAGTTGCGGAACTTCTCCGAGCGTTGGTAGATAGTTTTCAGTGCGAATGTCGCGCCGACAAGTCCGGCCAAGAGCAGGTACCACCACTCCTGCAGAGCGTGCGAGAGGTTAACCACCATCATGGTAAAGGCCGGAAGCTCGGCGCCAAAACTATCAAAAACGGCCTGGAACTGTGGTACCACCTTGATCAGTAGAATTGCCGAAACAATGACCGCAACCACTACAACTGCGATGGGGTAATTCATGGCCTTCTTGATTTTTGATTTCAGGGCCTCTGTCTTTTCCTTGTAAGTGGCGACCCGGTCGAGCAGGGTTTCCAGTGCGCCGGATTGCTCGCCCGACTCGACGAGGTTGCAGTAGAGGTCGTCGAAGTACAGTGGCCGTTTGCGTAAGGAGGATGCAAAACTATTGCCCGCCGCGACGTCGAGCTTTAGCTCTTCCACCAGCTTGCGCATGTTAGGGTTTTCAAAGCCTTCGCTGATGATGTCGAAGGACGTCAACAGTGGCACGCCAGCTTTCATCATCGTCGCCATCTGTCGGGTAAAGATGGCGATGTCCATGGGCTTGATTTTCTTGCCCGTGCCGATGGTAAGGTTGGATTTCTTGCGGACCCGTGTCGGATTAATGCCTTGCTTGCGCAGCTGGGCTTTTACTAGTGCGGGATTTTGACCGCTCAGTTCGCCCTTCATTTTGGATCCGCGCCGGTCAGTGCCCTCCCAGGCGAAGATGCTGTTCTTCAGTGCTTTTTCCGCCATGGTTTAATCCTTGGTCACGCGATTGACTTCTTCCAGGCTGGTTACGCCCTGGATTACTTTAAGTAGGCCGGAACGGCGCAGGTCGTTGAACCCATCTTTGCGCATCTGTGAGGCGATATCGATGGAATTTCCGTCCTCCATGATAATTCGTTGCAGTGAAGGCGTGTTTTTAACTACTTCATAAATACCGACACGGCCCTTGTAGCCGTCCTTGCAATTGTCGCAGCCGGCTGGGGCATAAACTTTGAATGTGCCGATTTCTTCCTCGCGAAATCCTTCACCGAGCAGCACATCTCTCGGTAGCGAGACTTCCTTCTTGCAGTGGAGGCAGAGCTTTCGCGCCAGTCGCTGGGCGATAATCAGGTTTACAGAGGTGGCAATGTTGAAGCTGGGCACTCCCATGTTGCGCAGGCGGGTAAGGGTTTCGGCGGCGCTGTTGGTGTGCAGTGTGGACATCACCATGTGACCGGTCTGTGCGGCTTTGATGGCGATCTCGGCAGTCTCTAGGTCGCGAATCTCGCCAACCATGATGACATCCGGGTCCTGGCGCAAGAATGCTCGAAGTGCTAGGGAGAAATCCATGCCTTGTTTGGGGTTCACGCTTACCTGATTGATGCCTTCCAAGTTGATCTCTACGGGATCTTCGGCGGTCGAGATGTTTACGTCGACTGTGTTGAGGATGTTCAGGCCGGTGTACAGCGATACGGTTTTGCCGGAGCCGGTAGGCCCTGTTACCAAAATCATGCCTTGGGGTTGCTTGAGCGCCCCGAGATACAGCTCCTTCTGAAATTCTTCATAGCCCAGCGCGTCGATGCCCATTTGCGCGCTGCTGGGGTCAAGAATTCGCATTACGATCTTCTCGCCCCAGAGAGTGGGGAGAGTATTGACGCGGAAATCGATCGCCTTTGTTTTGGAGATCTTCATCTTGATTCGCCCGTCCTGGGGCTTGCGCCGCTCAGAGATATCCAGGCTTGCCATGACTTTCAATCGTGCAGATATTCGCGGGGAAAGCTGCACCGGCGGCCTGGCTACCTCATGCAGGATGCCGTCGGTACGGAATCGTACGCGGTAGGTGCGCTCATAGGGCTCGAAGTGAAGGTCGGACGAGCCGCCCTTGATGGCGTCAAGAAGCATCTTGTTTACGAAACGTACCACGGGGGCATCGTCTGCGTCGTTGCCTGTGCCGCTGTCCTGCTTATCGTCGTCAACGGCTTCGACGTCGAGTCCGTCGAGATCCATATCCCCCAGATCATCCATCCCGCTGGCTGTGTCGAAGAACTTTTCAATTGCCTCGCCCAGCTTGTCATCCTCGACCAGTACGCCTTCGGTATTTAGGCCTGTGCTGAATTGGATGTCTGTAACAGCCTGATGGTTGCTGGGGTCGGAAACCCCCACATACAGCTTATTGCCGCGTCGCCAAAGTGGTAGGGCGCGATGCTGGCGGATTAGCTTCTCGCTGACCAGGTCGCGCGGCTGGCCTTCCTTATCCAGTGCGCCTAGGTCGAAGAAGGCCACGCCGAACTGCTCGGCGGTCAGCTCGGCCAGGTCACGAGCCTTGACCAGCTTGTTTTGCACCAGATAGGTAATCAGTGGCAGTTTGTTGCGCGCGGCCTGCAGCTGTGCCTGCTGGGCGCCCTTCTCATCAAGAAGGCCGGCATGGGCCACCTGGCGGGCCAGGCCGGAAAGAGAAACCGAGTCGTTCATGAGATGGGTCCGTGCCAGGAGCGAATAATCGTGCCTTATAGCTTAGTTGCTCCGGGCTGCCAAACCCCCTCAGCTGCGGGTGACAAAAAATGTCGGAAGTTACCTGGTTGTGCCGGCGGATTAGTGCTGGGTTATTGGGCTAGGCCTGTATGTAGGGGCTCCTGAAGTTGGCACGCTAACTGCTGATGCATTGCTAGGCTTCTGCCTGATCACTTCAAGGAGATATTTATGAAAGTTCAAATGCAAAAAGGCTTCACCCTGATCGAACTGATGATCGTGATCGCGATCATCGGCATCCTGGCTGCCATTGCCATCCCGGCGTACACCAACTACACCGCTCGTTCTGCCAACAACTCCTGCCTGATTGAGGCCAAGGCGTACGCCAATACTGCGATTACCGAGATCAACCTGGGTAACGCCGCTGCCAACCCGCGTGCTGGCGGTGCCTGTGCGTCTTATGCCGGTGCTGGCGCTGGTCTGACTCTGGCTTCTACCTTTACTGCTGTTCCTCGTGCTCCTGGTGCTGGTACCGTGACCTGCGATCTGAGTGTTGGCGGTTCGTGCACCCACGCGCCGTGAGCCTTCGCTTGAGCTGATTACAAAATACGCCCCTATATCAGGGGCGTATTTTTAGGCGGCTTGAAAAGAGAATTTATAGCTCTAATTTTCCCGTGTCGTGTTGGCTTGGCGCGCTGCATGGGCAAGGCTTGCGGGAGGAGATATGAGGGTGCATCTTGATAGAGGCTTCACTTTGGTGGAGTTAATGATAGTTATAGCTATCATAGGAATTCTGGCGGCAATCTCGATTCCGGCTTATCAGAACTACACTACCAACTCAGCGAATAGATCCTGTCTGATCGAAGCAAAGACCTATGCTAACGATGCATTGGTGCTGTTGAATCATGGTCAGTCTCCATCTGCGGCGCGCACAGGCGCTTGCTCTGGTTACACAAATGCTGGGCCGACACTAACATTGACTGGTTCGTTTACCGCTACGCCACGTTCTCCAGGTTCGGGTACAGTGACCTGTAGCTTGGCTGCTGGCGGAAGCTGCACGCACAATTGATTTAGTTGTCGTTCATCCTGTACCCCACGTCGCTGTTGTTGCGTCCGCGCCGGTGTAGATTGGTGTAGAGCGACGCATAGGTAATGCTAAAGTCGCAGGCTTGCCCCCTGTTTCCTCCGCAATAAAAGAAGGCCCTGTGGATGAGGGGCTTCGTGTTTCTGGCGAGCCCTGATTACAGGCTCAGCCGCATCGACAGGTCGATGGCCTTGACGTCCTTGGTCAGGCTACCAATGGAGATGTAGTCCACCCCGGTCTCGGCAATGGTGCGCAGGGTGCTTTCGTTGATGCCTCCCGATGCTTCCAGCTTGGCGCGTCCCATCGTAAGAGAAACGGCGGTGCGCATATCATCGAGGCTCAGTTCGTCGAGCATGATGATATCGGCGCCGGTTTCCAGCGCCTTCTGCAGTTCTTCCAGGCTTTCCACCTCGATCTCTACTGGTTTGCCAGGGGCAATGCCATGAGCGGCGGTAATTGCCTGGGCGATACCACCGCAGGCGGCGATATGGTTTTCCTTGATAAGAAAGGCGTCGTAGAGGCCGATTCGATGATTGTGGCAGCCACCACAGGTCACAGCGTACTTCTGTGCCAGGCGCAGGCCGGGAAGTGTCTTGCGGGTATCCAGCAGTTTTACCTGGGTGCCTACGACCAAGTCGGCGAAGTGGCGACAGCGAGTTGCGACGGCAGACAGGGTCTGCAGGAAGTTCAGCGCGCTGCGCTCGCCGCTGAGTAGCGCGCGTGCGGGGCCTTCGAGGTGGAAAAGTGCCTGATTGGCCTCGACTCGATCGCCATCGCCGACCTGCCAATGCACGGCTACGCGAGGGTCGAGCTGGCGGAACACTGCATCGACCCAAGCGGTGCCGCAGATAACCGCGGCCTCGCGGGTAATCACTGTTGCGTGGGCCAGGCGCTCGGCTGGGATCAGTTGCGCCGTGATGTCGCCGCTACCGATATCCTCGCGCAGCGCGGTGCGTACGTTGGCTTCGATCTCGGCGCCGAGCTCGGCTAGGGTCAGGTTGGGCATTTCGTCCTCCATATTCCGGTGCGCGATTATAGGGGGGGAGGCGACGGCTGGTGCAGCGGGTACGGGAGAATGTCTAGCCTTTATGCTAGACAGATGATTTATGTCGGTTCGAAATGACCGTTCGTAACCTTGGCTTCGCACTCTGTGATCTGGGTCATGTCTGCGAAAGGGGGTATTTGGTCATGCTTCGCCTCCCCCTATACTCAGGTTGGCCATGAAGTTTGGCGCCATACCTTTGACGTTACGGACGACGCCCAGCTGATTGTATGCATGGCTGCTCTGATCACGCAGCCTGCGGGAGACTCGCAATGAAGACCGACGCGAAAGTGGTGCACCTGAACAAGGTCGCCCCCGAGCAATCGCCAACTTCGCCGGCAGGAAGGCTTCCCGTGGCCCTGACCCAGGTGCGCGACAAGGCTGCCCAGCAGCTCAAGCAGGCTCTGCAAGGTCTCTTCGACAATGCGGACGACACCCTTTTCGAAATGGCCGATCGTGCGTCCAGTAACGCCGAGCAGAATTCCTTCTTCGAAGCCATGCGCGACCTGCGCCTGAAGCGCAAGACCATCGAGCGTGGTTTCCTGCAGCGCGTGTTCGAAAGCTTCTCCACCCTGAATCAATATGAAATCGGTAAGCCGGCTCCCCAGCTGGATGGCGTTTCCTTCGAGAGCCTGTCCCTGGTTCAGGACGACGTGCTGGAAGAGTCGGTGGCACTGGATGCGATGGTCTCGCGCGTCCTGAATCGTGATGGAGTGGCCTTGGGGCACCTGACCACTCGCTTCAATGCAATGATCAGCAAGAAGGTCGAGGACAAGACCAACCCGCTAGGCCCGCGGGTACTCTGTGAGCAATTTCTTGGCTCCTGCGAAGGACTGGGGGTGGAGATTCGCGTCAAGCTGATCATCCTCAAGTTGTTCGAAAAATACGTGCTGGGTGATCTCGATCAGCTCTACGCCAATGCCAACCAACAACTGGTCGAGGCCGGTGTGCTGCCGGAGCTGAAGTCCGCTCCGCCAGCCCGTCGCCAGCCGGGGCGCCCGCAGGCTGCCAGCCGCGCTGAGAGAGCGGAGTCCGCGGCTGGTCAGGATTCGGTCGCTGCCGGCAGTTATGCCGACGAAGGCGTGCAAGAGGTCTTCGGTGCCCTACAGCAGTTGCTCTCCCAGGTGCGCGGTACCTCTGTGCTGCCACAACGCATTGTTCCGGCAGATGCCGTGCCGATCTCCAGCAACGACCTGATGCGCCTGCTTTCGCACATGCAGCAGCATTTCCCGGTTGGTGGCCCTCAGGTCAGCGATGACTACGACTTGCGCAACCAGCTGGAAAGCCTGCTGTCTCGCGCCAGCGCCAAGAGTGGCAAGGCGCGCATCGTCGGCGAAGTCGACGAGGACGTGATCAACCTGGTGGCGATGCTGTTCGAGTTCATTCTCGACGACCGCACCCTGCCCGACTCGCTCAAGGCGCTGATAGGCCGTCTGCAGATTCCGATGCTCAAAGTCGCGGTACTGGACAAGACCTTCTTCAGCCGTGGCAGCCACCCGGCACGTCGCCTGCTCAACGAGATCGCCACCGCAGCGTTGGGCTGGAGTGCACAGGGTGACGAGCAGCGCGATGCTCTGTACCAGCGTATCGAGCAGGTGGTGCAACGTCTGCTCAATGATTTTACCGACGATCCGGCGATCTTCTCCGATGTGCTAGCCGAGTTCCTGGCCTTCACCGGCGACGAGAAGCGCCGCAGCGAGCTGCTGGAGCAGCGCACCCGCGATGCCGAGGAAGGTCGTGCCAAGGCCGAACTGGCTCGTCAGCAGGTGGAGCAGGCTCTGAACTCGCGTCTGCTCGGCAAGACCCTGCCGGAAGTGGTGGTGCGTCTGCTGCAGGAAGGCTGGAGCAAGGTGCTGCAGCTGACCTGCCTGAAGCACGGTGCCGAGTCCGCCGAGTGGGAAGCGGCGCTGATGGTGATGGACGATCTGGTGTGGAGCGTGGAGCCCCACGAGTCCCCGGAAGATCGCCTGCGCCTGCTGGAGCTGGTGCCGAGTCTGCTCAAGTCGCTGCGCGATGGCCTGTCCAGTGCTGCCATCGACCCGTTCATCACCAGCGAGTTTTTCAGCAAGCTGGAGGCCGTGCATGTCCAGGCCTTCCAGCGCTTCAAGCGCGAAAGCGTCGAGCCACAGGCCTTGCCGGCCGAGGACGAGGAGGGCGTCGAGGCGTCTGCCGAGATCGTCGTCGAGCTGGGCGCCGGTCCTTTGCTGGAGCTGCCGCCGCTGGAGCCTGAAGTCGATGCTCCGGCCATGGTCGAGGTGGTCGAGGAAATCGTCCTGCTGGCACCCGGCGAGAGCCGTTCGCAGGAGCCCGAGGCCAGTCTGCCGGACGATGACGAGGCGCTGGAGAAGGTAGACAGCCTGCGCGTCGGCAGCTGGGTGGAAATCCAGGAAGACGAGGAGCACAAGCTGCGCGGCAAGCTGGCGGCGATCATCAAGCCCACCGGCAAGTTCATCTTCGTCAACCGCACTGGTATGAAGGTGATGGAGAAGACCCGCATGGGCCTGGCCGTGGAGTTCCGCCGCGGCGCCATCCGCCTGCTCGATGACGCGCTGCTGTTCGATCGCGCCCTGGAGTCGGTGATCGGTAACCTGCGCAAGCTCAAGGGCGCCTAAGCGCCACCGGCTAGATGAAACGCCCGGCTCTGTGCCGGGCGTTTTCGTTGGTGCAGTCTGCTAGAGTGGCGCCAGTCTTCAAGGAGCCTGCAATGCGGCTGGACCCTGCCAGCGGCTGGTGTGACGGAGCCCGTCACTGCCCCTCGCCGAACTTCAACGAGCGCCCGCTGGGAGAGGTCTCCCTGTTGGTGATCCACAACATCAGCCTGCCGCCGGGCCAGTTCGGTACCGGCAAGGTGCAGCAGTTCTTCCAGAACCGCCTGCCGGTTGACGAGCATCCCTACTTCGCTGGTATCGCCCAGCTCAAGGTGTCCGCGCACTTTCTGATCGAGCGTGATGGCGCCGTTACCCAGTTCGTCTCCTGTGCAGAGCGGGCCTGGCATGCCGGCGTGTCGCGCTTCGAGGAGCGGGAGAACTGCAACGACTTTTCCATCGGCATCGAACTGGAGGGCACCGACGAGCTGCCCTTCAGCGATGCCCAGTACCAGGCTCTAGCGGCCCTGACGAAGGAGCTGCTGCATGCCTATCCTGAGTTGAGCGTCGAGCGTATCCGTGGCCATAGCGACATCGCGCCGGGGCGCAAGACCGACCCGGGGCCCTTTTTCGACTGGGCACGCCTGCGTGCGGCCCTGCAGACCGAGGAGAGCGGTAAATGAATTTTCTGGTGCTGCTGCTGGTGCTCTGGGTGGAGAAGTTTTCCTCCGGGCGCCGCCGTATCCAGCAGGATGGCCCCTGGCTGCAATGGCTGGCGCGTAGCGAGGGGCCGTCACCATGGCAAACCCTGCTGCTGGCGGTGTTGCTGCCGGTAGTGCTGCTCGGCCTGTTGCTGCTGGTGCTCGAGCCACTGGCCTATGGCTGGCTGGCACTGCCGGTGCACCTGCTGGTGCTGGTCTACAGCCTCGGCCGTGGCGATGTGCTGGCGGCGCTGGGGCCGTTCCGCGATGCCTGGCGCCGTGGTGACGATCAGGCCGCCCTGCATGTGGCTGAGCGCGATCTGGGGGTGGCCGCCGATGGCGAGGCCGAGTTGCTCGAGCGAGTGCAGGACTACGAGCTGTGGCAGGCCTATCAGGGCTTCTTCGCAGTGATCTTCTGGTATGCCTTGCTCGGCCCGCTGCCGGCCCTGGCCTATCGGCTGCTGGCGCTGAGCGCCGAACATGCCAGCCCCGGTGTCGCCGAGCGGGCGGGGCAGCTGCGTCATGCCATGGACTGGTTACCGGTGCGGGTGCTGGCCGCCAGCTTCGCCCTGGTGGGCAACTTTGCCGCGGTCAGTCGAGCCGTGTTGCACGATCTGCTGGCCTGGGAGCTGCCGGCCGCGCGGCTGGTGGCCAACGCCGGTCGCGCCGCCAGCGAACTGCCCGAGCCGCAGGCGGGAGAGCTGGGCGCCAACAGCCTGGACGAGCTGTGGCAGCTGCTGATCCGTGCCGCGGTGCTGTGGTACGCCGCCTTCGCCGTGTGGATCCTGCTGCTGTAAGGTCGATCTTATTCTGGCCACAGCCAGGCGGCGCCGCGCACGCCGCTGGAGTCGCCGTGGCGGGCCTGCACCAGGCGCGTGTTGACCTGGTCCGAGAACACGTGCCGCACCAGCAGGCGCGGCACCTCCCGGTACAGCGCCGGCATGTTCGACAGCCCGCCGCCCAGCACTATCACTTCCGGGTCGATGACGTTGATCACCGATGCCAGCGCCCGCGCCAATTGCTCGCAGTAGCGTTGCAGTGCCGTTACGGCAGCTGCCTCGCCACGCTGTGCCGCCTCGGCCAGCTGCGTAGCATTCAGCCCCAGGTCGCTGCGGGCGGCCCAGCCGGGGCCGCTGAGGAAGGTTTCGATGCAGTCGTCCAGGCCGCAATAGCAGCGCCGCGCCGGGCCGTCTTCCGCGTTGCGCCAGGGCAGGGCGTTGTGACCCCACTCCCCCGCAATGGCATTCGGGCCACTCAACAGGCGGCCGTGGATGACGATGCCTCCCCCCACGCCGGTACCGAGGATGACCCCGAACACGCTGGCCGCGCCTGCTCCTGCGCCGTCCGTGGCCTCGGACAGGGCGAAGCAGTCGGCATCGTTAGCCAGGCGGACCGGGCGCTGCAGCAGGTGTTCCAGGTCGCCCTGCAGGTCCTGGCCGATCAGGCAGGTGGAGTTGGCGTTCTTGATACGGCCGTGGTCCGGCGAGCGGGTACCGGGGATGCCGATACCAATGCTGCCGCTATCTCCCAGTTGCCGCTCGGCTTCGCTCACCAGCTGCACTATGGTGTGTAGAGTGGCTCGGTAGTCGCCCTGCGGAGTGGGCAGGCGATGCCGCAACCGCTCGTCGGAAGCTTCGAGGGCGATGATTTCCGTCTTAGTCCCACCCAGATCAATGCCGAGGCGAAAAGGTGCGCGCATTCTTAACCTTAAGTTACAGAGGCGAAGGCCGATATCCGGTATACAGGCTGTGGGGGCACTGTGCCTGGCAAATGGCCACTCCCGCTAGAATTTCAGATATACCGCTACCTTGCCGTTCAATAGATCAGCCCGCTCCCGGCTGGCAAAAAACAATAATGGCAATAGGAGACGTCTAGTGAATAGCGTGTTGTACCCTGCCATCGCTCTGATGAACCGCATGAGCTTCGGCATGAAGTTCAGCCTGATCAGCGTGCTGTTCTTCCTGCCCATGCTGGTCACCAACTACTTCCTGGTGCGCGAGTCCTACGACGCCTTCGTCGATACGCGCACCGAGCTGCAGAGCCTTGCGCTGCTCAAGCAGAGCATGAAGATGCGCCAGGATCTGGAGCGCCTCAACGATCTCTACGAGATCAATGCCGTCCTCGGTCAGTCCGGTGAAGCGGAAAAGCTGACCGCGCTGATCGGTCCGCTGGAGAGCGGCGTCAGCGAGATGCTGGCTGCGCTGGAGTCGCCCAGTGATGACGCGCAGAAGATCGAGGAGTTCAACGCCCAGCGCGATGCCATCAAGTCGGCCATGGATGCGGTGTCCGCCGAGTCATCCCTGCGCAGCAAGGCCGGCCTGGTGGTCAAGGCGCTGGACAACTCCGAGGTGTTCATCAAGTTCGTCGCCAGCCAGTCCGGCCTCAGCCAAGACAGTGAACTGACCGTGCGGCAGATGACCGAGCTGATGACCACCGCCAGCCCTCCGGTGACCGAGGCCCTGAGCAAGGGCCGCGCCCTGGGCTCCTACTCCCTGGGTCAGGGCATTCTTGGTTCTTCCGACAGCACCAAGCTCGACGAGCTGCTGCTGGAGCTGGAGAAGCTGCACGCCGAGTACGGCTTCAAGCTGCAGAGCGCGCTGGATGGCAACGCCCATGCCAAGCGCGAGCTGGGTGACAGGGCCGAGGCCAGCCGCAACAGCCTGACCGAGGTCAGCGCGGTGCTGGAAGAGCAGCTGCTCATGGCCGACAGTCTGGATGCGCCCTGGCAGGGCTTCTATGACCAGCTCAGCGCGGCCATCGACAAGACCTACGCACTGAACGACTCGGTACTCGACTTCCTCGACAAGGAACTGAGCCAGCGCCTGGAGCAGAAGCGTACCCAGATGGTCCTGCTGGTCGTGGCGCTGGTGGTGCTGTTCCTCGCCATCGGCTACCTGTATGGCGGCTTCTACGTCTCGACCCGCAGCACCCTCAAGGGCTTCGGCAAGACCCTCGGCCAGGTCGCCGCCGGCGACATGACCGTGCGCGTCAACGTCAAGAGCCAGGACGAGCTGGGCGAGTTGGGCCAGGTGTTCAACGGCACCGTGGCGAAGATCCGCGACCTGATCGAGCTGGTGGGCCAGACTGTCACCGAAGTGGAACGCCAGGCCGATCGCGTCGAGCTGGTCTCCGGCGAGAGCAGCCAGGCCGTGTCCGCCCAACGCGGGCAGATCGAGCAGGTGGCCACCGCGATGAACCAGATGTCCGCCACCGCCCAGGAGGTGGCGCGCAGCGCCGCGGCCGCGGTGGGCAGTGCGCAGAGCGTCAACGACGAGACCGTCAGCGGTCGCGCCATGGTCGAGTCCCAGGTCGGCAGCATCCAGCGTCTGGCCAGCGAGATCGACCAGTCGGTGACGGTGATCAACCAGCTGGCCGCCGACAGCGCCTCGATCAGCCAGGTGCTGGACGTGATCAAGGGCATCGCCGGGCAGACCAACCTGCTGGCGCTCAACGCCGCCATCGAGGCGGCGCGGGCCGGCGAACAGGGCCGCGGTTTCGCCGTGGTGGCCGACGAGGTGCGTAACCTGGCCAAGCGCACCCATCAGTCCACCGAAGAGATCGAGCAGATGATCGGTCGCCTGCAGAGCGGCGTGGGTGCCACGGTGACGGCCATGAACGGCAGCCACCAGATGGTCGAGAATACCGTAAACCAGTCGGCCCAGGTGCAGCACGCGCTGGAGAACATCCTCGGTGCGGTCGGCATGATCGTCGACCAGAACCAGCAGATCGCCGCCGCCGCCGAGCAGCAGACCGCCGTGGCCCACGATATCGACATGAACATCGTCGAAATCAACCAGGCTGGCGAGCGCACTGCCGAGGGTGCCGTCGAGACCGAGCAGGCCAGCCGCGCGCTGTCCGATCAGGTGGCGCGCCTGAAAGAGCTGATCGGCGCCTTCCGCGTCTGATCTGCCGCCGCAGCAAGCAAGGCCCGCCAATCGGCGGGCCTTGTCGTTATAGGGCGCGTGAAACCCGTTTCAGTCTTCTCTCAGAGCGACCAGCCGAACAGCTCGGCCGCATTGCGGCTGCTGGCGCGGGCCAGTTCCTCCGGCATCACGTCGCACAGTTCGGCCAGGGCGGCGCAGATATCCGGCAGATGTTCCGGGCTGTTGCGCATGCCCGGGTGCATGGCCGGGGCCATGTCAGGCGCGTCGGTCTCCAGCACTATGGCCTCCAGCGGCAGGCGCGCAATCACCTTGCGCAGGCGCAGGGCCTGGGGCCAGGTCGGCGCGCCGCCTAGGCCGAGCCTGAAGCCGAGGCGTATGTATTCGCGCGCCTCCTCGTAGCTGCCGGCGAAGGCATGGATCACCCCGCCACGTGGCAGCCTGTAGCGCTTGAGCGTGGCGATGGTCGCCGCGTGGGCGCGCCGGACATGCAGCAGGACGGGCAGCTCGAACTCGGCGGCCAGGTCGAGCTGCGCCTCGAACAGCTGCTGCTGGTGCGCGCGATCCAGGCTCTCCACGTAATAGTCCAGGCCGAACTCGCCCACCGCGCACAGGAGTGGGTGCCCGGCCAGGCGTTGCAGCCACTCGCGCAGCTGATCCAGATGCTCGGGTCGGTGCTGCTGCAGGTACACCGGGTGCAGGCCGAAGGCGGCATACAGGCCCTCGTTGTTCTGCACCAGGTCCCATAGACGTTGCCAGTTGTCCCGGTACACGCCGAGCACCACCAGCTTCTCCACACCCGCTGCGCGGCTGCGCGCCAGCAGCTCGGCGCGGTCGGCGTCGAAGTCGGGGAAGTCGAGGTGGGTGTGGGTATCGATCAGCTGCATGGGGCGGGTCCGGTTGAAGGTTCCAGCATCGGGTATTTCACTCGAGTGCACCAGCATGGGGAGCGTTCCCGCGTTTCGTCAGTCGAAACTGCAGTAGTCATAGCGGGAATCGAGGGATGCTGCGGATTCGCAAGTGGGTGAGCGGCGCATTGGCCGTACTGCTTCTGGCGGTCGCGGGGCTCATGCTGTTTCTCGTGCTGTTCGACTGGAATCTGCTGCGCCCGACCATCAATGACAAGGTGTCGCAGGCCTTGAACCGGCCGTTCGCCATCGAGGGCAACCTCAGCGTGGTCTGGCAGCGCGAATCGGAGGAGGGTGGCTGGCGCGCCTGGCTGCCTTGGCCGCATTTCGCCGCCGAACAGCTGAACCTGGGCAATCCCGAGTGGGCCGAGGGCGACACCTTCGTCAGCCTGGACCGGGTGCAGTTCCGCCTGGCACCGCTGCCGCTGCTGTGGAAGACCGTGAGCATCCCGCGCATCGAGCTCGGCGCGCCATACGCCAGCCTGCAGCGCCTGGCCGACGGCCGCGCCAACTGGACCTTCGACCTGGGTGGCGAGCAGACGGATGAGGTCGCCGAGCCGAGCCCCTGGACCCTGGATATCGGCACCATAGGCTTCGATCAGGGCGTGGTCAGCCTCGATGACCAAGTGTCGAAGACCCGCCTCGAGGCGCAGATAGATCCGCTCGGCGCGCCCATCCCGTTTGCCCAGATAGTCGGTGACAGCGCCGCCAAGCGCCTGGCCGACGAACATGCGGCGGCCCAGGACTACGCCTTCGCCTGGCGTGCCAAGGGGCGTTTTCAGGGCCAGGCGGTGAGCGGCAGCGGCAAGGTCGGCGGCCTGCTGGCGTTGCAGGATGCCAGCCTGCCATTCCCGTTGCAGGCCGATGTGCGCATCGGCGCCACGCGCATCCGGGTCGCCGGCAGCCTGACCGATCCGCAGAACCTCGGCGCCCTCGACCTGCGCCTGCAGCTAGCCGGGGCCAGCCTGAGCCAACTCTATCCGCTGACCGGCGTGACCCTGCCGGACACCCCGCCGTACAGCACCGATGGCCGCCTGCAGGCGGACCTGCGTGACGTCAACGGTGCGCTGTTCCGCTACCAGGGCTTCAACGGACGCATCGGCGACAGCGATATCCACGGCGACCTGACCTTCGTCAATCGCCAGCCGCGGCCCAAGCTGTCCGGCCAGCTGACCTCCAGCCAGCTGCTGTTCGCCGACCTGGCGCCGCTGATCGGCGCCGATTCCAATGCCGAGAAGAAGGCCCGCGGCGCCGCCGCCCGCCAGCCGGCGAACAAGGTGCTGCCGGTGGAGGAGTTTCGCACCGAGCGCTGGCGCAGCATGGACGCTGACGTACGCTTCACCGGCAAGCGCATCGTGCATGACGAGAAACTGCCGATCCGCGACCTGGATACCCACCTGGTGCTCAACGACGGTGTGCTCAGTCTGGAGCCCCTGCGCTTCGGCATGGCCGGCGGCACGCTGGATGCGCAGATTCGTCTGAACGGTGCGCAGGTGCCGATGCGCGGGCAGGCGCGCCTGAGCGCCCGCGATCTCAAGCTCAAGCAGCTATTTCCCACCTTCGCGCCGATGCAGACCAGCCTCGGCGCGCTGAATGGCGACGCCAAACTGAGTGGCACCGGCAACTCGGTGGCGGCCCTGCTGGGCAGCGCCGATGGCGAGCTGAAGATGCTGATCAACGATGGCGCGGTGAGCCGTGGCCTGCTGGAGATCGCCGGGCTCAACGTCGGCAACTACCTGGTCGGCAAGCTGTTCGGCGACGAGGAGGTACAGATCAACTGCGCCGCCGCCGACCTCGGCATCCGCAACGGGCTGATGAGCAGTCGGCTGTTCGTGGTCGATACCGAGAATGCAGTGGTCAAGGTCGACGGCAGCGCCAGCTTCGCCGAGGAGCGCCTCGATTTCGTCGTCACCCCCGCGGCCAAGGGCCTGCGCATCTTCTCCCTGCGCTCGCCGCTGTTCGTGCGTGGCACCTTCAAGAATCCCGACGCCGGGGTCAAGGGCACACCGCTGGCCCTGCGCGGCGCCGGCCTGGTGGCGCTCGGCGTGGCGGTGGCGCCGGCGGCCGGCCTGCTGGCGCTGGTGGCGCCCAGCGGCGGCGACGAGCCCAGCCAGTGCACGCCGCTGCTGCGGCAGATGCAGAAGCAGGGCTGAGCGCAACCCTGCGCAGCGGGTACAATGCGCGCTCGTTCCCCTGCCGGTTCCGCCCCATGTCCTTTGCCACCCTCGGCCTGATCGATCCAATCCTGCGCACCCTCGAGGCGCTCGACTACCGCACGCCGACGCCGGTGCAGAAGGAGGCGATCCCTGCCGTGCTCAAGGGCCGCGACGTGCTCGCCGCGGCGCAGACCGGCACCGGCAAGACCGCCGGTTTCGCCCTGCCGCTGCTGCAAAAACTGACGATGGAAGGCAGCCAGGTGGCGGCCAACTCGGTGCGTGCGCTGGTGCTGGTGCCGACCCGCGAGCTGGCCGAGCAGGTGCAGCAGACCGTGCAGCAGTACGCGCAGAACCTGCCGCTGCGCACCTACTCGGTGTATGGCGGGGTCAGCATCAACCCGCAGATGCTCAAGCTGCGCAAAGGCATCGACCTGCTGGTGGCCACGCCCGGTCGGCTGCTCGACCTGTACCGGCAGAACGCGGTGCGCTTCGACCAGCTGCAGGCGCTGGTGCTGGACGAGGCCGACCGCATGCTCGACCTGGGTTTCGCCAGCGAGCTGGACGAGCTGTTCGCCGCCCTGCCGCGCAAACGCCAGACCCTGCTGTTCTCCGCCACCTTTTCCGATGCCATCCGGCAGATGGCCAAGGAGCTGCTGCGCGACCCGCTGTCCATTGAGGTTAGCCCGCGCAACGCCACGGCCAAGGGCGTCAAGCAGTGGCTGGTGACCGTGGACAAGAAGCGCAAGAGCGAGCTGTTCCTGCACCTGTACCGCGAGCGCGGCTGGGACCAGCTGCTGGTGTTCGGCAAGACCCGCAAGGGTGTCGACGAGCTGGAGCAGCTGCTGCTGGCCGAAGGCATCGCCGCCGACTCGATCCATGGCGACAAGCCGCAGCCGTCGCGCCTGCGCGCGCTGCAGCGGTTCAAGGCCGGTGAGGTGCGGGTGCTGGTGGCCACCGATGTGGCGGCCCGCGGCCTGGACATCGACGATCTGCCGCTGGTGGTCAATCTTGACCTGCCCATCGTCGCCGAGGACTACGTGCACCGCATCGGTCGTACCGGCCGTGCCGGGGCCACCGGCGAGGCGGTGTCGCTGGTGTGCGCCGACGAGGTGCAAATGCTGGCGGCCATCGAGGTGCTGACCCGTCAGGTGATCCGTCGTCAGGACGAACCGGGCTTCGAGCCGGACCACCGGGTGCCGGTGACCGACGCCAGCGGCGCGGTACTGAAGAAGCCGAAGAAACCCAAGCAGAAGCTGATCCCCGGCACCGGTGCGGGCGGCAAGGGCAAGATCCACCTGGGTAATTGGTTTGATGCGGAGGACGACAAGCCCAAGGCCAAGGCCGTGCGCGCCGTGCCCAGGTTCGGCGAGAAGCCCAAGCCGGGGCCGAAAAAGCGCTGAGGCCTAGCCGCCGCGCAATTGAGCGACGGCGGCGTCGGTCATGTCATAGATCACCAGGCACACGTGCTCGACCCGGCCCCGCGACGCGGCCAGCGGCAGCACGGTGAGATTCTGGTACATGAAGTCGGCCTGGCCGGTGATCGGCCGGTAGCTCTTGAAGCGCAGCAGGTACGGGCGCTGTTGCCACAGGCTGAAGGCGCGGGTACCCAGGCGCAGCACGCTGTTGACCTTGCGCTCCAGCCAGGCCCGGTCGATCTCCGGGAACAGCTCGAACAGCTCGCGGCCCTGCACCTGGTCGGCGCCCAGGCCGGAGTGGTTCTCCATGAAGCTGTTCCACACCTCGATGCGGTACTGGCGGTCCAGCACCAGCACGCCCACGTCCAGGCACTGGACGATATCGAGCAGCCAGTGCAGTTCCTGCATGTCGATCTGCGCGCGGCCGGTCATGGGTCACTCCATCAGGTAACGGATCTTGTCGGTCAGCCGGGGCAGCGAGTCCTCGGTGAACAGCAGGAGCAGGTCGAAATGCACGGCGTGGCCCTCCAGGCCATAGCTGATCTCCACCGCTAGGGTCTTCTTCCAGCGCTCGCGATTGAGCTGGATCAGCTCGCCGATGGCGGCGTGCTGGCCGAGCAGCTGCGGGTGGCCCTGGGAGAAGCGGATGTCGATCTGCTCGGCGATGCCGGCCAGGCAGGCGCCGATCAGGATGCTGGCCAGGTCCAGCAGCATCTCCGAGGTCTCGCCGGCGTCCTTCGGCTGCCAGCCGAGCAGCTGGGCGATGTCGGCCACCTCCGAATCATGGAACAGCAGCAGCGCCTCGCCGGCGATGGCCTCGCCGATGAAGCCCTGGCACACGGCGCTGAGGTGCTCGCCACGCCGCGCGTCCTCCAGAGCCATGTGCAGCTCGCTGACCTCGAACAGGTTGACCTGGGGAATCGGCAGCTGCACGAACACGCCCAGCTCTGCGGCCAGCAGGGCGGCGGCGCGGCCCATGGCAACGTTGCTGACCTCGCGCAGGGCGTCGCGGAAACCGACCTTGAACAGCGGTTCTTCATGGGCCGGTGCGGATTCGCCGCTAGCGGGGGGCTGGAACAGGCCGAGGCGTTCGAGGGTGGCCCGCAGCTCCTCGGCCGGCGCCGGCTTCTGGATGAAGCCCAGGGCGCCGAGCTCGGCGACCCGCCGCTGGGCTTCGTCCTGGATATCGCCGGAGACCACCAGAATGCGGCAATCCAGCCCTTCCTCGCGGACCTTGGCCAACACCTGGTAGCCGTCCATCACCGGCATGGTCAGGTCCAGCAGCACCACCTGGCCGAGGCCCTGGCGAATCGCGGCCATGGCTTCCTCGCCCTGGCTGGCCTGGGTAATGGTCACCGGCCATTCGGGGGGCAGGGCGCGGATCAGCTGCTTGCGCGCCATGGTGGAGTCGTCGCAGACCAGCAGTGGAAGCACTGGAGGCACCTGGTGATAAGCGTTAAGGCAAGCATAGACGGCGTGTCGGCGAGGTCGCGATAGGAGAAAACTGAGGGGGCGGCGGTGACCAGTACCCCGGTGCCGAACGCCGGCGGCAAAGGCTCAGCGGGCCTCGTAGCTGTAGGTGTTGCGCCCGGCGTTCTTGGCCGCGTACATGGCGCGGTCGGCCTGCTGCAGCAGCGATTCGATATCGTCGCCGTCGCGTGGGAACAGGCTGACGCCCATGCTGGCCTGCACCTGTACCTCGTGGCCGTCCAGCAGCATGGGCAGCTGGAAGCGCTCGTGCAGCTTGTGCAGAACCGCGATTACCCGCTGCGGATCGTCCATCTGCTCGATCAGGATGACGAACTCGTCGCCGCCCAGGCGCGCCACCGTGTCGCTCTCGCGGGTGGCGGAGCGCAGCAGGTTGGCCACTGCCTGCAGCACGCGGTCACCGGCGCCGTGGCCGAGGCTGTCGTTGAGCTGCTTGAAGTGATCCAGGTCGACGAACAAAACGGCCAGCGGCATGGCGCTACGCCGGGCGTTGGCCAGGGCGTGGTCCAGGCGTTCGAAGAACATGCGCCGGTTGGGCAGGCCGGTGAGCGCATCGTGGCGCGCCAGGTGCTCCAGGGCGTTGCGGCTCTGGTTGAGCTCGTCGAGCTGGTCGAGGATCTCCTCCTGCATCTGCGCGAAGCTGCGTGCCAGCTGGCCCAGCTCGTCCTGGCGCTGCACCGGCAGCGGACCGCTGCGGCGCTCGCGAGTGAACTGTTGCACGGCCAGGGTGATGCTCTTCAGCGAATGGGTCATGGCCCGCGAGGCGACGATGGCGATGGCCAGGGCCAGCAGGCTGGAGAGGATCACCACCTGGATGATGCGCCGGCCGAGGCGTGTGGTCTCCGCCAGCACATGGTCCTCCGGCTGGGCCAGGCCGAGGATGATGAAGCGTTCCGGGGTGCTGGCGTTGACAGCGACACGGACGAACGCGGCCACCAGATCGTGGCCGCTTTCGTCGGTATGACTGATCAGGCTGCTCTGCTTGCCGTCGCCGAGCAGGGCGGCGACATCGGGGAACTCCTCCTGGATGAACAGTCGACGTCCCTGGTCGAAGCCGAAGGTGCGGCGATGGTCGGGGTGGATCAGCAGGTCGCCCCAGCGGTTGCTCAGGTACACCTGATAGTGGCTGGGCAGGTCGCTCTTGATCTGGTCGAACATCTGGTCTAGGTCGACGTTGATCACGATCAGGGCGCCGGCCTTGCCGTCGGCGTCGGCTACCGGGGTGGACACATGCAGGGTCGGCTTGCCCAGACCGGAGTGGGCGCCCAGCTCATGGTTGATCACGATGGGCGACAGGCGCACCTCGCCCGGCGGCAGGCGCAGGGTGTCGAACACGTAGGCGTAGTGACCTTTCTCCTGCAGCTCGGCGCCGCCGATATTCAGTAGACGCTCGCCGTCGCGGTCGATGCGCACCTGCTCCAGGCCGTGGCCGGTGGCGCTGATCAGGCGGATCTGCATGTACTCGGGGTGCACCTGCATCTGGGCGCGGAACAGCTCGGCCAGGTCATGCTCGCTGTGTTCGCGGTGGTCCTCGTCATTTACCCGGGGCAACTCGCGGGCCCTGGATACTGCGGCCATGAGCAGGGCGTCGCGGGCCACACCGTCGATACTGCCGCGCAGGTTGCGGCCGAGTACCTGGGTGGCGGTGAGCAGGTCGCGCTCGGCGGCCTTGAGCAGGATGGCGCGGCTGCTGCTGTAGGAGTAGTAGCCGGTCAGGCCGCAGACCAGCACGCCGAACACCGCCAGCAGGCAGCCGAGCTTGAAGGCGATGCCGAACTTCATGGCGCCTCCGTCAGCGGCGGGCGTTCGCCGGAGAGAATGCGTTCCCACAGGCGGGTCCGGCGCTCGGTGTCCTCGACCGGGCGCAGCCAGATCATGCGTCCGGGCACGCCGCTGCTTTCCTCCTCTTGCAGGGTGTTGGACAGGCCCTGGCGCTCGACCAGGGCGCGGCTCATCGGCGGCTCCAGGGCGAAGTTGATCCAGGCTTCGGCCAGCTTCAGGTCACTGGCGCCGCGGCTGATCGCCCAGCAGTCGAGCCAGGCCAGGGCGCCCTCGCGGGGGATCACGTAGCCGACGTCGGCGCCGCTGTCGCGCAGCTGCTTGAGCTGCTGGCGCCCGTAGTTGGCGAACAACAGCGCGACCTTGTGCTCCTGGAACAGGCTGGCCGCCTCCTCCGGCAGCGAATAGAAGGTCAGCACGTTGCGGCGCAGGGCGATCAGCTGCTCGGTGAGCAGAGGGAAGTCGTCTGGCTCGATACGGAACGGGTCGCGACCGCGTGCCTGGCTGGCCAGGGAGAAGTTGTGGCTGCTGCCATTGAAGGCCAGCACCCGGCCCTGCAGCTGCGGGTCCCAGAGGCTGGTGATGGACTGCGGCGGGCTGCTGAACTGGCTGCGGTCATAGATCAGGCCCATCTCCGAATAGGTGTAGGGGATGGCGTAGACCTTGCCGTCGCGGCTGATGCCGGGAATCTTCGGGTAGTCGCGGAAGCGCCAGAGCTGGCGGGTGGTATTGGCGATGCGCGTCGGCTGCAGCGGCTGCAAGAGACCCTGGTCGATGTAGCGCTCGATCTCGGCAGTGTTGGCGGCGATCAGGTCGTAGTCGCCGCCTTTGTTCTTCGCCAGCTTGCTGCGCAGCACGTCGTCGTTGCCAACCAGGGTGACTTCCACCCGCACGTCGTGCTGTTGCTCGAACTGCGCCACCAGGTCGGCGTCGGCATAGCCGGGCCAGGTCAGCAGCCGCAGCACCGCCTCGCTGGCAGCGGCAAAGCCCGGGGCCAGGGGTAGCAGAACTGCGAGCAACACCAGGATCGGGCGCATGGGGCGGACCGGGAAGCGAGGGGACGCTTCAGCAGTGTATACGATGGCCAAGTGCCTTGCCGTAACGGCAAAGCGGACGCCACGCCAAGGCGTTTCGGCCATGGCGTGCTAGCGTTCCTGCTGTCATTCACGGCATGCGAGGACAGGGCAATGGAAGAGGGCGAATCGCTGATCACGGTGGGTACCACCAAGGTCAACCAGCTGATGGACATGGTGGCGCAGTACGGTGCCGCCTTCGCCGCGAAGATCCTTGCGGCCATTGCCTTCTGGGTGATCGGGCGCTGGCTGATCGGCTTCGCCGTAGGCCTGGTGCAGAAGGCCCTGGGACGGCAGAAGGTCGACCCGACCGTGCTGCGCTACGTGGGCAACTTCATCACGGTGACGCTGAACATCCTGCTGGTGATCGGCATCCTCGGCTACTTCGGGGTGCAGACCACCACCTTCGCGGCCCTGATCGCGGCGGTCGGTCTGGCCATCGGCATGGCCTGGTCCGGGCTGCTGGCCAATATGGCGGCGGGCGGCTTCATCATCGTGCTGCGGCCGTTCAAGGTGGGTGATTTCATCTGCGCCGGCGGGGTCACCGGTACCGTCACCGAGATCGGCCTGTTCGTCACCGCGATCAACACGCCGGACAATGTGCTGACTCTGGTGGGCAACAACAAGATCTTCAGCGACAACATCCAGAACTTCTCGCACAACGCCTTCCGCCGCGTCGACCTGGTCGCCCAGCTGTCCGGCGCCACCGACTGGAAGGCCGCCGTGGCCCTGCTCAAGCAGCGCATCACAGCCATCGACAACGTGCTGGCGACGCCGGCGGTGGACGTGGAGATTCTCGAGTTCAACCTGGTCGGCCCGGTGCTGGCGGTGCGGCCCTACTGCCACACCGATCACTACTGGCAGGTCTACTTCGACAGCAACAAGGTGATCAAGGACGCTCTCGGCGAGGCCGGTTTCCCGGCACCGATGGCGGCGCAGACGGTGATCGTCCAGCAGGCCGCCGGCTGAGGGCTGGCGTCAGGCGCTCTGCTGCTGCGGGGCGTCCAGCGCCTTGAGTTCCTCGCGCACCTGGGCCAGGCAGGCCTGGTGCAGGTTGCGGTAGTGCTTGGGCGCGCGCCGCGCGTACAGATCGATCTGCTCCAGCTGGGCGCGGGCCTCGCTATTGCGGTTGGCCTGGCGCAGCAGCTGGGCGTAGTGGTAGCGCGCCTCGGGGCCGGCGAAGTGGCCTAGCAGGGCGTGGAATTCCTCCTCGGCCTTGGCCAGCTCGCCGAGCCGGCTCAGGGCGCGGGCATACAGCAGGTGGCCGTCGGCGGAGCGGTACTGCGGGTTGTGCTGGATCAGTTGGTCCAGCGTCTCGCGGCAACCGGCAGCGTTGTCCAGGGCGAACTGGGCGCGGGCCAGGCCGAGCATGATGTCCGGCGCGTGACTATGTACCCCGCGCAGGGCGGCGCGATAGTGGTCGGCGGCCTCGGCGGATTGCTCCAGGCGCAGCAGTTCGTCGGCCAGCTGCACGCGGGTCTCGCGGGTGTCACTCAGGTCCAGGGCATCGCGCAGGGCGCGCAGATGGCGCTCGGGGTCGAGGCGGTCGTGCAGCTGGTTGATCGCGCGACGGCCGCTGCGGCTGCCGAGCATGTCCGGCAGCATCACGCCGAGGAAGTAGATCAGGCAGCCGAGGCCGGGCAGGGCGATGATCAGGTACAGCCAGTAGCGCTCCTGGCCGCTACGGACCACGTGCAGGCCACAGACGATCTGGCAGGCGATGAGCAGCAACGCGAGCAGGGGCATGGGCGAAACATCCTTGTTGGGTGGAGCCTCTGTGTAGCATGGCGTCGAGCTACTGTCATCGGCCTCGCAGGCGTTACGAGCGGTCGACCCACTTGGGCGCGACGGTGGGCTGCCAGGCCGCCAGGCGATCGAGCAGTTCGGTCGGCGACTCGCCGACCTGCAGCATGGCGCGGTGGGGTTCGCGGACGAAGCGCTCGGCCACCAGGTGGTCGAGGAAATCGGTCAGGCGTGCGTAGAAACCTTCCACCTCCAGCAGGCCCAGCGGCTTGGCGTGGTAGCCGAGCTGGCCCCAGGTCCACACCTCGAACATCTCTTCCAGGGTGCCGAGGCCGCCGGGCAGGGAGATGAAGGCGTCGGCCAGCGCGGCCATGCGTGCCTTGCGCGCGTGCATGCCGTCCACCACTTCCAGGCGGGTGAGGCCCTTGTGGCCGATCTCGGCGCGTTCCAGGCTCTGCGGGATGATGCCGATCACTTCGCCGCCGGCGGCCAGGGCCGCATCCGCCACCACGCCCATCAGGCCGACGGCGCCGCCGCCGTAGACCAGGGTCAGGCCGCGCTCGGCCAGGCTGCGGCCGAGGTTCTCGGCGGCTTCACGGTAGATCGGGCGCGCGCCGGGGCTGGCGCCGCAGAACACGCAGACGGACTTCAGGCTCATGCAGGGTGCTCCCAGGCGAAAAAGGCTGCACAGGGTAACCCTGTCCGATCGGTCAGGCGAGCTCTTGCGGGCAAGTACCACTGGCGCCGGCCGCGTAGCAGGCCAGCAGGGCGTAGAGGAAATCGTGGATGGGCATGGCGGCATCTCCGCGTGGGGCTGGCCGCCAGATTAGGCCGGCACTGTGGCATCGGCCCGTAGATTGTCTCGATGGCCGTCATAGCGATTAGCGCGGCAGGTTGGTCAGGTCCTTGTGCGGCCGTTCGGCGAAGAAGCGATCCAGCCAGGGTTGGTAGTGGGCCAGGGTGCGCGGCGGCATATAGGCCTTCTGCGCCTCGATGAACAAGGCGATGACCTCGGGCAGGCGGGCGATCCGGTCGATCTGGCGGACCAGCTCGGCACCCTCGGCGTTCCTGCTGCAGTAGATGCCGCTGACGTAGGGCGAACTGGCCTCGCTCAGCGGCAGCAGGCTCAGGCCCTGGGCCACACCCTGCTGGCGCTGCACGTACTGCACCACTTCGGCGTAGTCCAGCAGGTAGTCGATGCGGTGGTGTTCGAGCATGCCGTAGAGGTTGCTGCCGGCGCTGCTGGTCTGGATGCGCTGCAGCTGTGGTAGGGCCTCGGGCGCCTGCAGCAGCGGGTCGAGGATCGGCCCGTAGCTGCGGTCGCGCACCAGACCGCCGCGCAGCTGGTTGTCGCGCAACAGCTGGCGGATCGACACTTCGCCCTGGCCCTTGCTGAAGCGCTGCAGGTCGGCGGTGCGCACCACCAGCTGGTGCGGCATGGCCACGAACAGGCCGACGTAGTAGCCGTGCTGGTCGCGCTCGGGCGTGGGGAAGGTCGGCAGGAAGCAGCTCAGCGGCTCGCGCTTGAGCTGCTCCAGGCCGCGGGTGAGGTTGTTCATCCGGTAGTGGTGCTGGTACTGCGGCAGGCGCTGGATGATCTGCTGCAGTACGTCGACGATGATGCCGTCGCTGGGGCGGCCGTCCTGCATGTTGATCAGCCCCGGCCAGGGGCTCATGTTCCACGTCACTTCCAGGCCTTGCGGTTGCGCACCGTGGGCGATCGAGGAGCACAACAGCAGCAGGCCGATCAGCGCGCGGCGAGGACGAACAGGCATGGCGGGAACCGTGGAGATAGACCCCGCCAGTCTAGCAAGGGCGTGCCGGGCACGCCCGTGAGCGCTTTCTCAGCTGGCCAGCAGCCAGACCCCGGCACCCGCCGAAGCAGCACCGGCCAGGCGCACCAGTGGCGCGGCGGCGCGCGGCAGGTAACGCACGACCGCGTAGCCCAGGCCATGCAGGGCGGCGGTGGCGGCCACGAAGCCTGCGGCATAGCCCCAGGGGCTGGCCAGCTCCGGCAATTCCAGGCCGTGGGCCACGCCGTGGGTCAGGGCGAGCAGGCCGGTGAGGCCGAGCGACACGGCCAGCGGCAGGCGTGCGGCCACCGCCACCAGCAGGCCGAAGGCCAGCACCGAGCCGGCGATGCCGGTTTCCATCAGTGGGATTTCCATCCCGGCGAAGCCGAGCAGGCCGCCGAGCAGCATGGTGGCGACGAAGGTGCCCGGCAGCGCCCAGCGTGCAGCGCCGCTCTGCTGCGCGGCCCACAGGCCGACAGCGAGCATCGCCAGCAGATGATCGAGGCCGGTGACCGGGTGGGCGACGCCCGCCATCAGGCCGGAGTGGTCATGGCCGGCATGGGCGAAGGCCAGCGCCGGGCTGAGGAACAGGGCTATGGCGAACAGGGTTTTGCGCAGATTCATTGATGAGTACTCCTGGTAAGGCATGGCGTTGGCGGGGTGTCCCTCACCCCAGCCCTCTCCCGAGGGGAGAGGGAGTCATGGCTTAAGCGGCACTAAGCATGCCGTGGCGTTCGATAAAGGCGATGATCTCATCGAGACCCTGGCCGACCTTCTGGTTGCTGAACACGAACGGCTTGTCGCCGCGCATCTTGCGGGCGTCGCGGTCCATCACTTCCAGCGAGGCGCCGACCATGGGCGCCAGATCGATCTTGTTGATCACCAGCAGGTCGGACTTGCAGATGCCCGGGCCGCCCTTGCGCGGCAGCTTGTCGCCGGCGGAGACGTCGATCACGTACAGGGTCAGGTCCGACAGCTCCGGGCTGAAGGTGGCGGACAGGTTGTCGCCGCCGGATTCGACGATGATCAGGTCGAGGCCGGGGAAGCGCCGGTTGAGCTGGTCGACCGCCTCCAGGTTGATCGAGGCGTCCTCGCGGATCGCCGTGTGCGGGCAGCCGCCGGTCTCAACGCCGATGATGCGCTCGGGCGCCAGGGCCTCGTTGCGCACCAGGAACTGGGCGTCTTCCTGGGTGTAGATGTCGTTGGTGACCACGGCGATGTTGTAGCGCTCGCGCAGGGCTTGGCACAGGGCCAGGGTCAGGGCGGTCTTGCCCGACCCGACCGGGCCGCCGATACCGACGCGCAGGGGTTGGCTGTTCATGGCGTGTTTCCTTTTCTCATGAGCGGAAGAGGCGGCTGTACTGGCGCTCGTGCGCCATGCTGGCCAGGGCCAGGCCGAAGGCGGCGCTGCCCCAGTGTTGTGGATCGTGGGTGGTGGCCTGCTGCTGCGCCTGTTCCAGCAGCGGGAGTAGTTCGGAAGTCAGGCGCTGGGCGGCCTGCTGGCCCAGCGGCAGGGTCTTCATCAACACCGCCAGCTGGTTCTCCAGCCAACCCCATAGCCAGGCAGCCATCGCGTCATCCGGGCTGATCGCCCAGGCACGGGCGGCCAGGGCCCAGGCCGGAGCCAGGCCCAGCTCGGACTGGTCGGCGAGGAAACTGCGGGCTTCCTGGTCCAGCTCGGGCAGGCCTTCCAGCAACTGGCGCAGCGAGTAGCCCATCTGCCGGCTTTCCAGGGCCAGCTCGCGGGTCTCGCGGCTGGCGCGGTGTTGCCCGGCAAGCTCGGCCAGGCGTGGCCAGTCCGCCCTTGCCGCCGCTTGGCAGTGGGCCAGCAGCAGCGGTGCTTCGAAACGCGCCAGGTTGAGTAGCAACTGATCGGTGATCCAACGTCGGGCGCTGTGCTGGTCATGTACCAGCTCGCGTTCCACGGCCATCTCCAGGCCCTGGGAATAACTGTACCCACCGATCGGCAGCTGCGGGCTGGCCAGGCGCAGCAGGGCCCAGGCCTTGTTCACGGGCGCACGCCAAACTGGTGCAGGCGCGGTGCGTAGCTGAACTCGGCCTCGCCGGCATGCGAATGGTGGTGGCCGCCACCATAGGCGCCCTGCTCGGGCTGGAAGGGTGCGTCGACCGTGCAGGTGGTGGCGCCGAGCTGGTCGAGCATGGCCTTGAGCACGTAGTCGTCGAGCAGGCGCAGCCAGCCATCGCCCAGCTGCAGGGCGACATGGCGGTTACCCAGGTGATAGGCGGCGCGCATCAGCTCGAAGCTCGACGCGCAGGTGACGTGCAGCAGGGTTTCCGGACGGGCGCAAACCCGCACGATGCGGCCGTCCTCGGCGCGCAGGCAGTCGCCGTCGCGTAGCGCGGGCTGGCCGCGTTCAAGGAACAGGCCGACGTCCTCGCCGGCGGCGCTGAAGCAGCGCAGGCGGCTCTTGCTACGGGCGTCGAAGGTCAGGTGCAGTTCTTCGTCCCAGTAGGGCTGGGGTTCGAGGCGGTGATGGATCACCAGCATGTTGGGCTTCCGGCCAGGAATGGTCCTGACGCTAGAGCAAGGCCCTTGCCAAGCCGCACAGGCCCAGGCCTGGCGGCTTGGTGCCTGAAGTTGGGGCTTTTATGCGCGCAGTTGCGGTGCGCGAGTGCGGGGCGTGAGCCAGATTGGTGCGCTTATTCGCGACCCTGGCCCAGGCCCAGCCAGCTTTTGGCGCCGATGAAGATGAAGCGCAGTTGCTGGGTCATCTTGGCTTCGGGGGTGAGATGGGCGGGCAGCGACGCGTCGGGGGAGTCGATCAGCTCCGGCAGGGTGGCGAACACAGTCTTCACCACCAGGTCGGAGACCACCTCCAGCGCCGGCTCGTCCAGGTGCGGGGTGCGGTTCATCAGCTTGAGGTCGGCGGCCAGGTCGGCGGTGATCTGCTGGCGCAGGCAGCCGATGGCCTGGCGCACCGGCTGCGAGCCGCCGTACTGCTCTCGGGCGAGGAACAGGAACTGGTTGCGGTTGGCGCTTACCGCGTCGAGAAAGATGCGCGCGCTGGCCTCGATGATGCTGCCCATCTCGAACTGGCTGTGGCGCACTTCGCGCAGGGTGCTGCGGAAAGTCGCGTCGACCTCGGCGACCAGGGCCAGGCCGAGCTGGTCCATGTCGTCGAAGTGGCGGTAGAAGCCGGTCGGCACGATGCCCGCGGTGCGGGTGACTTCGCGCAGGCTCAGGCTGCCGAAGCCGCGGCCGCTGTCCATCAGGCTGAGTGCGGCATCCATCAGGGCTTGGCGGGTCTGCTGTTTCTGTTCGGCGCGTGGCGACATGACGTTCGGGCGATGGCGAGGTTGCGGCGCACTCTAGCAAATGCGTTTTGTCGGCGTCGAATGACGTTCAGTGAACGAATGTTGACTGAAATGGATCGGTCAGCCATTCTGCGTGAACAGTTGTTCACTGGAATGTCTTCCATGTCCCTCCTACCGCTGTTTCTCATTCGCTGGCTGGCGCCGCTGCTGTGGCCACTGCGCGCTCTGACGACGCGGGCCTGGCTGCGTGAGGCGGAAGTGGATGCCGTGCTGGCCAGGTTGCATCCGGCCTGGCGTCTGAACCGGGTGTTCGCCCGGGTAGTCGGGCGCGAGTGGGTCAGCGACGACCTGCTCGCCCTGCGCCTGCGCTGCAATGGCAACGCCCGCGGCTGGCGCGCCGGCCAGCACGTGCAGCTGCATCTGCAGCTGGATGGCGTGCGCCACAGTCGCAGCTACAGCCTGACCCGCGTGGGCGCCGGCGGCCTGATCGAGCTGGGCATCCGCCGCCAACCGGGTGGGCGGCTGTCCAATCGCGTGCTCGATCACCTGCCCGTCGGCGCGGTGCTGGAGCTAGGCCAGGCTCGGGGCGAACTGCAGTGGCCGGAGCAGGGCGCGGGCGTCGGCCTGCTGGCTGCCGGCAGCGGCATCACCGCCTTGCTCGGCCTGCTTCGCGAGGCCCTGGCGCGTGGTTATACGGCGCCGGTGACCTTGCTGCACTACGTACGCGAGGCCGGACAACGCGCCTACCAGGCAGAACTGCAGCAACTGATGCTGCGCCACCCCAACCTGCAGGTGCGCTGGCTGCTGACCGGCCAGGACGCACGGCACGATCCCCAAGGCGGGCGCTTCCAGGCCGGCCATCTGCTCGGCATGAGCGACTTCGGCCTGCTCGCCTGCGGCCCTGCCGGCTTCGTCGAGGCGGTGCGCAACAACTGGGGCGGTTCCCTGCAGGTCGAGGCCTTCAGCCCGCCGCAGCGGATCAGCGAACCCGGCCAGGCGGTGCGCCTGGACTTCGCCCGCAGCCGCGTCGCGGCCCTGGGCGACAGCAACCGCAGCCTGCTGGAACAGGCCGAGGAACATGGCCTGCGTCCGGCCCACGGTTGCCGCCAGGGCATCTGCGCCAGCTGCACCTGCACCCTGCTGGCCGGCACGGTGCGCGACCTGCGCAGTGGCGAGCCGTTCGCCGAACCGGGCCAGCCGATCCGGCTGTGCGTCAGCGCCCCGCTGGGCGATGTGCAACTCGATATCTAGGAGCGCGCCATGCGAATCGACCGTGAACTGAACGCCGCCGAACTGGAAGACTTCGCCGCCGAGCTGGACGGCCTGCGCCGCAGCACCATGGCCGATCTCGGCGATGCTGACGCGCGCTATATCCGCCGCGTGCGCGGGGTGGTGCGGCTGTGCTGCTGGAGCGGCCGCGCGCTGCTGATGCTAGGCTGGTTCCCGCCCACCTGGCTGCTCGGCAGCCTGCTGCTGGGGCTGGGCAAGATCCTTGAGAATATGGAGCTGGGCCACAACGTGATGCACGGCCAGTACGACTGGATGAACGATCCCGAGCTGGCCGGGCGCCGCTATGAGTGGGACATCGTCGGCCCGGCCGATTTCTGGCGGCACACCCACAACCATGTGCACCACACCTGGACCAACGTGATCGGCATGGACGACGACGTCGGTTACGGCGTGGTGCGGCTGTTTCCCGAGCAGCGCTGGAAGCCGTTCTATCGCTGGCAGCCGCTGTGGGTGACCCTGCAGGCGCTGCTGTTCCAGTACGCCGTGGCCATTCAGCACCTGCGGCTGGACAAGTGGTACAAGGGCAAGATCGACGGCGCTGAGGTACGCCCGCTGCTCCGCCAGTTCGGCGCCAAGCTGCTGCGCCTGTGGGGCAAGGACTACCTGCTGTTCCCGCTGCTGGCGCTGGCCGTCGGCGCCAATGCCCTGGCCGTGCTGGCCGGTAACGCGCTGGCCAATCTGCTGCGCAATCTGTGGACCTTCCTGGTGATCTTCTGCGGCCACTTCACCGAACGCGCCGCCGTGTTCAGCAAGGAGTCGGTGGCGGGCGAGAGTCGCGGCCACTGGTACCTGCGCCAGTTGCGCGGCTCCAGCAACCTGGAGGGCGGCAAGCTGCTGCATATCCTCACCGGCAACCTCAGCCACCAGATCGAGCACCACCTGTTCCCCGACCTGCCGGCGCGCCGCTATGCCGAGCTGGCCACACAAGTGCGCGAGATCGCCGGGCGCTATGGGCAGATCTACAACAGCGGAACCCTGTCTGCGCAGTTCGCCACCGTGCTCAAACGCATCTGGATCCATCGCCTGCCGCCGGCTGTGCCCGCCCAATAAAAAAGCCCGGCGGGCGCCGGGCTTCGGGGTACTGCTGTCCGCGTCAGGCGGTCTGACGGCCGACCCGCTCGGAGCCATTCTCGGCAACTGCGCGGCCGTCGAGCAGACGGTCGGCACCGCCTTCGGCGACACGGAAGGCCTTGGTGCGCTCGGCGCCGTTCTCGGCCACGTCACGGCCGTCGAGCAGACGGTCGGCACCGCCTTCGGCGACACGGAAGGCCTTGGTGCGCTCGGCGCCGTTCTCGGCCACGTCACGGCCTTCGAGCAGACGGTCGGCACCGCCTTCGGCAACACGGAAGACCTTGGTGCGCTCGGCGCCATTCTCGGCCACATCGCGGCCCTCGATCAGGCGGTCGGCACCACCTTCGGCAACACGGAAGGCCTTGGTGCGCTCGGCGCCATTCTCGGCTACGTCGCGGCCGTCGAGCAGGCGATCGGCACCGCCTTCGGCAACACGGAAGGCCTTGGTGCGTTCGGCGCCATTCTCGGCGACATCGCGACCGTCGATCAGGCGATCCGCGCCACCTTCGGCAACGGTGGCCGGGGCGCTGATGTGCTGCAGTTCGGTCAGTGGCGGTTGTTCGTCACCCGGCAGGGCAAAGGCGGCGCTGGTCAGGGTGGACAGGATCAGGCTGGCGATCAGTTGTTTGTTCATCTCGGGCCTCCTCGAAGGGGCTGGAAAGTGGCTACGGAGCAAATGGTACTCACGCGCCGCCGAGACAAAAGTTGATCGTCCTGATGGTGCCCATCGATGTCAGTAATGTAACGCCTGGGCCGCTCTGGATCAGGCTATTCGGCGAGGAACAGGCAGGTCAGATAGCGGTTGCTGAAGCCGTAGCGCAGCATCGCCGCGAGGCGGGAAAACAGGTAGGTGGGGTGTCGCCGGTAGTAACCGAGCACCGCATTGCCCACACCCTCGGAGCGATGTCGCTTGGCGTGGTCCGGCCGGCGGGAGAACAGGCCGCGGAACTGCCACCACTGGATCTGCTCCAGGTGCTGCGCATGCGGGCGCAGGCGATGGTGGCTGAACAGGGCGAGGAAGGAGCGCCGGCTGAAGTCGTGCAGGTGATGCGGATTGCCATCCAGGGTCGGGGTGATCGGTACCGAGGCGATCACCCGGCCGCCGGCGGCCAGCAGTCGCGCGTAGTTGGCGATCAGGCGCGGCGGGTGCGGCAGGTGTTCGATGGTCTCCAGGCTGACAATGCTGTCGAAGCCGGACTCGGCCTCGAAGCGCTCGGCGTCGGCGCAGACATAGCGCAGGTTGGGCAGGCGGTAGTGGCGCTGGGCGTAGGCGATGGCCTCGGGGTCGATGTCCACGCCGGTCACCTGCTTGTCCGGGTGCTGCTCGGCCAGCAGGGCGGTGCCGTAGCCGCAGCCGCAGGCCATATCCAGCACGCGGTCGCCGCTCAGGTGCTGGGCGGCGAACTCGTAGCGCTCCAGGTGGATGCGCAGGGTGGTCTGGTCGCTGGGGTTTTCCGGGTCGAGGTCAGGCGGGTAGATCCGCTCGATGCTGTGTGTGCTCATGCCTCGTCCCTGTCCTGGTCAATCGCGCCGTTGGCGCCTCTGGTTCCACTGGCTCCATTCGAAGCCGAGCACCACCAGCATCGACAGGGCGAACGGCAACAGCAGATAGAACACGCGGAACACGATCAGCGCGGCCAGCACGTCGGCGGTCGGCAGCTCCGGCATGGCGGCGAGGAAGGTCACTTCCAGCACGCCCAGGCCGCCGGGGGCGTGGGACAGCAGCGCCAGGGAGAAGGAGGCGAGGAACACGCCGAGCACGACGAGATAGCCCGGATTGCCCTCCACCGGCAGGGCGAAATAGATGATCGCCGCCGCGCAGGCCAGCTCCAACGGCCCGGCCAGCAGCTGCCGGGCGACTATGCCCAGGCGCGGATATTCGACATGCAGCTTGCCCCACTTCCACGGCTTGAAATGGCGCCAGGAGCCGAGCACGTAGAGTGCCACCAGGCCGAGCAGGAGCAGGCCGATGGCCACCGACAACCAGGGCCCGACATCCGCCACGCGCTTGATCAGGTCAGGCTGGCAGACCAGCACGGCACCGCCGGAGAGCAGCACGCCGAGGGCGAAGGTGAAGGAGCAGAAGACGATCAGCACGCCGATTTCCGACGGCACCAGGCCCTTGCTGGAGTAGGCCCGATAGCGCACCACGGCGCCGGAGAACACCGAGGCGCCGATGTTGTGGGCCAGGGCGTAGGTGGTGAAGGAGCAGAGGGTGATGAACCACCAGGAAATCTTCTTGCCCAGGTGGGCAATAGCGATGCGGTCGTACCAGGCCAGGGCGACGTAGGCGCCGAGGGTGGCACCGGCGGCCATCAGCCAGTTATGGAAGGAGATGGCATTGAGGCTGTCCTGCAGCTCGTTCAGGGAGATCGTGCGGATCTCCTTGTAGAGCAGGTAGCAGGAAAATACGACTGCGGCCAAACCTATGACGGTCCAGATCCAGTCGCTTCTTTTCATCATCGACGATGGCTCCCCGTCTCTATCTGAAGGCAATCCGTTGGCCACTTGGCGCATCGCAGTATGGCAGGCAGGCGGTGCGCAAATCGGCGTGCAGTATCCCGGAGGCGGCCGCCCGGCTCAAGCCGTGCGTATTCGGCGGGCGTTACTGGCTGTTACAAGGCGAACCGGCGGGGGCGCGGTCTGGGACGGGCGCTGCGAAGCTGGGGTGGTGTCAAAAATTTAAAACTGTGACTGCGGATTTCCAGTGTAAAAATCGCTATTTCTCATGCTCTTAGCAAAGTGCGTGGCCAGGCTCTGAAACAAATGTGCAGGTATTTCGTTGTTTTCGTTTGACATATTTTACGTTTTTGCCAGACTGCGCGGCCGTGCCGCCAGGCCGCTCGAACGAGCCTGGCGGACATAACAAAAACCTGTGGTCCGCCGTTCCCAGCCCCTGCATCTCGCGGGGCAGCATGTGGCGGGCCGATGCCTCTGGAAACGGGAAACATGCTGATCTGGTTCGTTGCGCTCTACCTGCTGGTCACCGTCGGTATCGGCTTCTACGCCGCCACTCGCGTCAAGAACTCCAAGGATTTCGCTGCAGGTGGACGCAGCATGGGCTTCCCCATTGTCGCGGCCATGGTGTTCGCCACCTGGTTCGGCTCGGAGGCGGTACTGGGCATTCCCGCGACCTTCATCGAGGAAGGCTTCGCCGGGATCATCGAAGACCCGTTCGGCTCCTTCGGCTGCCTGATGCTGGTCGGCCTGATCATCGCCCGCCCGCTGTACCGCATGAACCTGCTGACCATCGGCGACTACTTCAAGAAGCGCTACGGCAGCAACGTCGAGCTGATCGTCAGCCTGGTCATCGTGTTCTCCTACCTGGGCTGGATCGCGGCGCAGCTGACCGCGCTGGGCGTGGTGTTCAACGTGATCTCCGACGGTGCCATCAGCACCACCCAGGGCATGCTGCTGGGCACCTTCATCGTGCTGCTCTATACCCTGTTCGGTGGCATGTGGTCGGTGGCGCTGACCGACTTCTTCCAGATGCTGATCATCGTCGCCGGTCTGATCTACCTGACCTGGCTGATCGGTGACATGGCCGGCGGTGCCGACGTGGTGATCGGCAAGGCGGCCAGCGAAGGCAAGTTCACCTTCATGCACAGCTTCGAGCCCAAGGACATCGTCGCCTTCATCGGCGCTGCGGTGACCCTGATGCTCGGCTCCATCCCGCAGCAGGACGTGTACGCCCGGGTGATGTCGGCCAAGACCGAGAACATCGCCGCCCGCGCCTCGATGTTCGGTGCCGCCTTCTACCTGTGCTTCTGCATGCTGCCGATCTTCCTGGCCTACGCCGCGTCGATCATCGATCCGCAGATGGTGAAGCGCTGGCTGGCCGAAGACGCGCAGATGATCCTGCCGCACCTGATCCTCGAGAAGACCCCGCTGTTCGCCCAGATCATGTTCTTCGGCGCGCTGCTCTCGGCGATCATGTCCACCGCCTCCGGCACCCTGCTGGCGCCATCGGTGACCTTCACCGAGAACGTGCTCAAGCGCTTCGTGCCGGTGATGAACGACAAGCAGTTCCTCCTGGCCATGCGCATCAGCATCGTGGTCTGCGCCGCCGCCACCCTGACCTTTGCCATGTACTCCGACGCCAGCATCTACGAGATGGTCGGCAATGCCTACAAGGTGACCCTGGTCGCCGCCGTGGTGCCGCTGTTCGCCGGCCTGTTCTGGAAGCGCGCCACCACCCAGGGCGCCCTGCTGGCCATCGTCGCCGGCCTGAGCTCCTGGCTGTACCTGGAATACAGCCTGACCGACGAGGCCTTCTGGCCGCCGCAACTGGCCGGCCTGCTGTTCAGCTTGGGCGCCATGATCGTCGGTTCGCTGCTGCCGCAGTGGCACCGCAACCCGGACCAGGCGCTGGTGCTGCAGCCCGAGTAAGCCACGCCGCGTTCGCCGAAACCCCGCCCCATGGCGGGGTTTCGCGTTTCAGGAGCGGCGATACAGCTGGGCCACCTGCAGGCAGGCGGCGCTGCCGCGCAGCTGCAGCGGGCCCTGTTCGCCTTCCAGCAACAGGGCCTGGCCCCTGTGCAGCGTCGCTCGGTCCCGAACGTCCACCTGGCCGCCATGGCAGAGGAGCAGCAGCACCTCGGCGTCGTTGTGCAGCGCTCGTTCGCCATTCAGGTGCAGATGCCACAGGCGGTGCTGCCAGGCGTCGCGGCGGGTCATCACATTGAGGTCGCTGACCGGGCCGTCGAGCAGCTGAGCCGTCACCTCGGCCTCACCGGCGAACGCTAGCGCCTCGCCGCAGGGGCGCAGGGTGCGGCTGGCGCCCAGCAGCTGCAGATCGAGACCGGCGCCGTCGAGCACGGCCAGGCTGCGGTCGACTCCGAGGAAGGGCGAGAAGGGCCCGCCGCCGGCCACCCGGGCGCAGCTGATGCGCCAGGCGAAATCCTCCAGCCCGGCGGCAGGCGGCGCGATGGCCAGCTGGCGAGTGGTGCCGCCGCCGTTCTTCCAAGGTGTAGCGGGCAGTGTCTGCAGGTCGATGATTCGGCAGGACATACCGTTCGTCTCTCGATTTAATGTATATACAAATGGTTGATCAGCGCCAAAGCCTCGTTTTTTCTGGGCTCGGACAGCCTGCCTTGAATGGCTCTTGCCGTAGAGGTCGCAAGCTCGCCGATGGCAATGCTTGACGGCACCGTGCGTTGACTTTAAATGTATATACATTGAAGCGAGAGGACAACCCGATGCCCTTGTCTCCCCGGCCACGTCGCCTCTGGCGCGACGTCATCCTGTTCGATGGCCTGCAGCAGCTGCCCGAGCCCATGGCCGTGCTGGTGGAGGGCGAGCGCATTGCCGGGCTGTGGCCCGAGCGCGAGTTCGACCAGTCCCTGGCCGCCGGCGCCGAGCAGGCCGGGCGCGGCGGGGTGATGACCCCCGGCCTGGTCGACTGCCATACCCACCTGGTCTATGCCGGCAACCGCGCCGACGAATTCGAGCGGCGCCTGGAAGGCGTCAGCTACGCCGAGATCGCCAAGGCCGGCGGCGGCATCCTCAGCACCGTGCGCGCCACCCGCGCGGCCAGCGCGGATGAACTGATCGCTGCCAGCCTGCCGCGCCTGGATGCGCTGCTGGTCGATGGCGTGACCACGGTCGAGATCAAGTCCGGCTATGGCCTGACCCTCGCCGACGAACTGAAGATGCTGCGCGTGGCCCGGCGCCTCGGCGAGCTGCGTCCGGTGCGGGTGACCACCACGCTGCTCGGTGCCCACGCCCTGCCGCCGGAATACGCCGGCGACGCCGACGGCTACGTGCGCCTGGTCTGCGAAGAAATGATTCCGGCCGCCGCGGCCGAGGGCCTGGCCGATGCGGTGGATGTGTTCTGCGAAGGCATCGGTTTCTCGCCGGCCCAGTGCGAGCGCATCTTCCAGGCTGCACATAAACATGGCCTGGCCATCAAGGCCCACGCCGAACAGCTCTCCAACCTTGGTGGCAGCGCCCTGGCCGCGCGCTATGGCGCGCTGTCCGCCGACCATATCGAATACCTGGACGAGGCCGGCGTGCGCGCCATGGCCGAGGCCGGCACGGTGGCCGTGCTGCTGCCCGGCGCCTTCCACTGCCTGCGCGAGACCCAGCTGCCGCCCATTGCACTGCTGCGCCAGTACGGCGTGCCGATGGCCGTGGCCAGCGACGCCAACCCCGGCACCTCGCCGATCTGCATGCCCAGCCTGCTGGCCAACTTGGCCTGCACCCTGTTCCGCCTGACCCCGCGCGAGGCCCTGGCCGGCATGACCGCCCATGGCGCGCGCGCCCTCGGCCACCCCGAACTGGGCCGCATCGCCGTCGGCGCCCCGGCCGACCTGTGCCTGTGGGACATCCAGCACCCCGCCGAGCTGGCCTACGCCGTGCAGCCGGGACGCCTGCGCCAACGCATCTTCGCCGGAGCCATCACTCATGCACGCTGATCGTTTCTCCATGGAGGCCTGGACCGGCCGCACCGACCCCGAGCCGGACAGCCCGCGCTGGCACCAGCGCATCCAGCCGCTGCAGGCCGACAGCCCGGCCGGCGTGGCGCTGTTCGGCTTCGCCTGTGACGAAGGCGTGCGCCGCAATCACGGCCGCGTCGGCGCCGCGGGCGGCCCACCGCTGCTGCGCAAGGCCCTGGCCAACCTGCCCTGGCATCGCCAGGGCCCGGCTTACGACGCCGGCGACGTGTTCTGCGCGGACGGCGACCTGGAGGCGGCCCAGGCGCGCCTCGCGCGTGGCGTCTGCACCCTGCTGGACGCCGGCCACCTGCCGCTGGTGCTGGGCGGCGGCCACGAGGTGGCCTTCGGCAGCTGGTCCGGCCTGGCCGAGCATCTGAGCGGCGAGGCTGCTCCGAAGATCGGCATCATCAATTTCGACGCCCACTTCGACCTGCGCGACCCGGCCCATGTGCATTCGTCCGGTACGCCCTTCGCGCAGATCGCCGAGCAATGTGCCGCCCGCGGCTGGCCGTTCCGCTATGCCTGCCTGGGCGTCAGCCGCGCCAGCAATACCCGCGCCCTGTTCGCCCGCGCCGCCGAACTGCAGGTGCTGGTGCGCGAGGACCGCGAGATCCGCGAGTCGAGCCTGGAGACCATCGGCGCCGAACTGGACGCCTTTATCGCCGGCTGTGATGCCCTCTACCTGACCCTCGACATCGACGTGCTGCCGGCCTGCGAGGCCCCTGGAGTCAGTGCTCCGGCCGCCCGCGGCGTGCCGCTGGCGCTGCTCGAACCGCTGCTGGAACGGATCAAGGGCAGCGGCAAGCTGCGCCTGATCGACTTCGCCGAATTCAACCCGCAACACGACATCGACAACCGCACCGCCCGGGTGGTGGCGCGCCTGATCCATCTGCTGACCCTCTAGCCCGAACCTCACTCCGCACAAGAACAAGGAGCCCCCATGAGCAAGTTTCGCGACATCGAGATCCGCGCCCCGCGTGGCAACCAGCTGACCGCCAAGAGCTGGCTGACCGAAGCGCCGCTACGCATGCTGATGAACAACCTCGACCCGGAAGTGGCCGAGAACCCCAAGGAGCTGGTGGTGTACGGCGGCATCGGCCGCGCCGCACGCAACTGGGAGTGCTACGACAAGATCGTTGCCACCCTGAAGGAGCTGAACGACGACGAGACCCTGCTGGTGCAGTCCGGCAAGCCGGTCGGCGTGTTCAAGACCCACAGCAATGCGCCGCGCGTGCTGATCGCCAACTCCAACCTGGTGCCGCACTGGGCCAGCTGGGAGCACTTCAACGAGCTGGATGCCAAGGGCCTGGCCATGTACGGCCAGATGACCGCCGGTTCGTGGATCTACATCGGCAGCCAGGGCATCGTCCAGGGCACCTACGAAACCTTCGTCGAGGCCGGCCGCCAGCACTACAACGGCGACCTCAAGGGTCGCTGGGTCCTCACCGCCGGCCTCGGCGGCATGGGTGGCGCCCAGCCGCTGGCCGCGACCCTGGCCGGCGCCTGCTCGCTGAACATCGAATGCCAGCAATCGAGCATCGACTTCCGCCTGCGCAGCCGCTACGTCGACGAGCAGGCCAAGGACCTCGACGACGCCCTGGCGCGCATCGCCAAATACACCCGCGAGGGCAAGGCCATCTCCATCGCCCTGCTGGGCAATGCCGCCGAGATTCTGCCGGAACTGGTCAGGCGCGGGGTTCGCCCAGATATGGTCACCGACCAGACCAGCGCTCACGACCCGCTCAACGGCTACCTGCCGATCGGCTGGAGCTGGGAGCAGTACAAGGACCGTGGCAAGACCGACCCGGCCGCGGTGGTCAAGGCCGCCAAGCAGTCCATGGCCGTGCATGTGCAGGCGATGCTCGACTTCCAGAAGCTGGGCGTGCCGACCTTCGACTACGGCAACAACATCCGCCAGATGGCCAAGGAGGAGGGCGTGGCCAACGCCTTCGACTTCCCCGGCTTCGTCCCGGCCTATATCCGCCCGCTGTTCTGCCGCGGCATCGGCCCGTTCCGCTGGGCGGCGCTGTCCGGCAACGCCGAGGACATCTACAAGACCGACGCCAAGGTCAAGGAGCTGATCCCCGACGACGCCCACCTGCACCGCTGGCTGGATATGGCCCGCGAGCGCATCGCCTTCCAGGGCCTGCCGGCACGTATCTGCTGGGTCGGCCTGGGCCTGCGCGCCAAGCTCGGCCTGGCCTTCAACGAGATGGTGCGCAGCGGCGAGCTGAGTGCGCCGATCGTGATCGGCCGCGACCACCTCGACTCCGGCTCGGTGGCCAGCCCCAACCGCGAAACCGAAGCCATGCAGGACGGCTCCGACGCCGTGTCCGACTGGCCGCTGCTCAACGCCCTGCTCAACACCGCCAGCGGCGCCACCTGGGTCTCGCTGCACCATGGTGGCGGGGTGGGTATGGGCTTCTCCCAGCATTCGGGGATGGTCATCGTCTGCGATGGCACCGACGAGGCGGCCGCGCGCATCGCCCGCGTGCTGACCAACGACCCGGGCACCGGCGTGATGCGCCACGCCGATGCCGGCTACCAGATCGCCATCGACTGCGCCAAGGAGCAGGGCCTGAAGTTGCCGATGATCACCGGTTGAAAGAAGACTGCCGGTGCCCGCACCGGCTCGCTGTTCCCAGACAACAACAAGAGCGCCGGCAACGGACGGCGCAGTGGAGAACACCAGATGACCCAGGCTAACAAGCCGCTGATCGAACGTCGTTCGATCGACTATATCCCCGAGGCCGAGCGTCACGGCAGCCTCTACAGCCAGTTCACCCTGTGGCTGGGTGCCAACCTGCAGATCACCGCCATTGTCACCGGCGCCCTGGCCGTGGTGCTGGGCGGCGACGTGTTCTGGTCGTTGATCGGCCTGTTCATCGGCCAGCTGTTCGGCGGTGGGGTGATGGCTCTGCACGCCGCCCAGGGGCCCAAGCTGGGCCTGCCGCAGATGATCTCCAGCCGCGTGCAGTTCGGCGTGTATGGCGCGGCCATTCCGATCGCCCTGGTCTGCCTGATGTACCTCGGCTTCACCGCCACCGGCACCGTGCTGTCCGGCCAGGCCATCGCCCAGCTCACCGGCGCCAGCGACAGCGTCGGCATCCTTATCTTCGCCGCCTGCATCGTGCTGGCCACCACCCTCGGCTACCGGGTGATCCACTGGATCGGCCGCATCGCCAGCGTGCTCGGCATCATCGCCTTCGTCTATCTGTTCGCCCGCCTGATGACCATCAGCGATGTCGGCGCGCTGCTGCAGATTCGCCACTTCAGCTGGTCGTCGTTCCTCCTCGCCGTTTCACTGGCGGCGTCCTGGCAGATCGCCTACGGCCCCTACGTGGCGGACTACTCGCGCTACCTGCCGAGCAGCACCTCGTCGCTGAAGACCTTCCTCGCCGTGGGCGCCGGCTCGGTGCTCGGCGCCCAGGTGGCGATGGTCCTCGGCGTGCTCGCCGCGGCCCTGGCCAACGGTCAGTTCGCCGGTCGCGAGGTGGCCTATATCGTCGGCCTGGGCAGCACCGGGGCGATTGCCGCGCTGCTGTACTTCAGCATCGCCTTCGGCAAGGTGACCATCTCCACGCTCAACTCCTATGGCAGCTTCATGTGCATCGCCACCATCATCAGCGGCTTCCGTGGCCATATCGAGGTGTCGCGCAGCCAGCGCCTGCTGTTCGTGCTCGGCATCGTCGGGGCCGCCACCGTGCTGGCGCTGCTCGGCCAGCATTCCTTCCTCGGCGCGTTCAAGTCCTTCATCCTGTTCCTGCTGACCTTCTTCACACCCTGGAGCGCGGTGAACCTGGTGGACTACTACTTCATCACCCGCGAGCGCTACGACGTGGCGGCGCTGGCCGACCCCGACGGCCGTTATGGGCGCTGGAACCTGGCGGGCATTGCCGTGTACCTGATCGGCGTGCTGATCCAGCTGCCGTTCATCTCCACCAAGCTGTACACCGGCCCGCTGGTGGAGCGCCTGGGTGGCGTGGACATTTCCTGGATCATCGGCCTGCTGGTGCCGGCGGTGCTCTACTACCTGGTGGCGCGCAAGCGCAGCGTGCCGGCGAGTGCCGTACTACCCGTGGCCAAGGCCTGAATTACCTGTGCGCCGGGCAGTCACGAGCCGCCCGGCTCTGGAGACAACGATGAATACCCTGCATCTGCTTCCCGGCCAGCTGACCCTGGCCCAACTGCGCGCCGCCTACCAGGCTCCTGTGCGCATCAGCCTGGACACCTCGGCCCACGCGGCCATCGATGCCAGCGTCGCCTGCGTCAACCATATCGTCGCCGAGGGCCGTACGGCCTACGGCATCAACACCGGTTTCGGCCTGCTGGCCTCGACCCGCATCGCCAATGCCGACCTGGAGAAGCTGCAGCGCTCGCTGGTGCTGTCGCATGCCGCCGGCATCGGCGAGCCGCTGGACGACGCCATGGTGCGGCTGATCCTGCTGCTCAAGATCAACAGCCTGGCCCGCGGCTTCTCCGGCATCCGCCGCAAGGTGATCGAGGCACTGGTCGCCCTGGTCAACGCCGAGGTCTATCCGCATATCCCGCTCAAGGGCTCGGTGGGCGCCTCCGGTGACCTGGCGCCGCTGGCGCATATGTCGCTGGTGCTGCTCGGCGAGAGCCAGGCGCGGCATAAGGGTGAATGGCTGCCGGCCACCGAGGCGTTGGCCATCGCCGGCCTGGAGCCCATGACCCTGGCCGCCAAGGAAGGCCTGGCCCTGCTCAACGGCACCCAGGTGTCCAGCGCCTACGCATTGCGCGGTCTGTTCGAGGCCGAGGACCTGTACGCCGCCGCTACCGTCTGCGGGGCCCTGAGCGTCGAGGCCATGCTCGGTTCGCGCGCGCCCTTCGATGCACGCATCCACGCCGCCCGTGGCCAGCGTGGGCAGATCGACGCGGCCGCCGCCTACCGTCATCTGCTAGGTGCCAGCAGCGAGATCGGCCGCTCCCACGCCGCCTGCGACAAGGTGCAGGACCCGTACTCGCTGCGCTGCCAGCCCCAGGTGATGGGCGCCTGCCTGACCCAATTGCGCCAGGCTGCCGAGGTGCTGGCGGTGGAGGCCAACGCGGTGTCGGACAACCCGCTGGTGTTCGCCGCCGAGGGTGACGTGATCTCCGGCGGCAACTTCCACGCCGAGCCGGTGGCCATGGCCGCCGACAATATCGCCCTGGCCATCGCCGAGATCGGCTCGCTGTCCGAGCGGCGCATCTCGCTGATGATGGACAAGCACATGTCGCAACTGCCGCCGTTCCTGGTGGCCAATGGTGGGGTGAACTCCGGCTTCATGATCGCCCAGGTTACGGCCGCTGCCCTGGCCAGCGACAACAAGGCCCTGGCCCACCCGCACAGCGTCGACAGCCTGCCCACCTCGGCCAACCAGGAAGACCACGTGTCGATGGCGCCGAACGCCGGCAAGCGCCTGTGGGAGATGGCCGCCAACACTCGCGGCGTGCTCGCCGTGGAATGGCTGGGCGCCTGCCAGGGCCTGGACTTCCGCGAGGGCCTGCACAGCTCGCCGGCCCTGGAGCAGGCACGCCAGGCCCTACGCGCCGAGGTGCCGTACTACGTGGAGGATCGCTTCTTCGCCCCGGACATCGCCGCGGCGGACGAGCTGCTGCAGCGCCAGGTGCTGACGCCGCTGCTGCCGGCAGGCATGCTGCCCTCCCTGTAGGTCGGGAGCCTGCACGGCCATGTAGGGTGGATCACGCTTCGCCGATCCACCGGGTGGAGTCAGTGGTGGATGAGCAGTGCGTCATCCACCCTACATGCCTCTCTGTTCTTGATGGGAGGGGCGCTATCATCTGCGCACCGGGTCGTTACCCAAGGAGCCGCAGTGACCAGCACAACCCCGCGCTACAAGGCGATCGAGGATTTCCTTCTCGAGCGCATCCACGGCGGCGCCTACCCGGTCAACCATCAGATCCCCCCGGAAGAGCAGCTGGCCCGCGACTTCGACGTCAGCCGCATGACCGCCAACAAGGCGATCAACAATCTGGTGCAGAAGGGCTACCTGGTGCGCCAGGCCGGCCTTGGCACCTTCGTCACCGACCGCAAGGCCGAGTCCTCGCTGCATGAAGTGCTGAACATCGCCGCCGAAGTGCGTGGCCGTGGCCATGCCTACAGCAACGACGTGCTGCGCTGCGAGGCGGTGGAGGCCGACGACGAGGTGGCCCTGCGCCTTGGCCTGCGCCTGGGGGCTCAGGTGTTCCACAGCATCCTGGTGCACCGCGAGGACGGCGTGCCGATCCAGCTGGAGGATCGCTACGTCAATCCGCGCTGGGTGCCGCACTACCTGGAGTGTGACTTCTCCCAGCAGACGCCCAACGAGGTGTTGGTGGCCAGTTGCCCGATCGCCGATGTCGAGCATGTGGTCGAGGCCGTGCTGGTGGACGAGCAGACCGCCGCCTGGCTGGATATCGACCCCGCCTCGCCGTGTCTGTCGATGATCCGCCGCACCTGGTCGGCCGAACACCTGATCAGCTACGCCCGGCTGATCCACCCCGGTGCCCGCTACAAACTGCGCTCGCGCATGAAGCGTCGTTAACGCGTTTCGCTGACGCGCTTCGCTTGGCGACCGCCCGTCGATCCGGTTTCTTATCCCGCGCCCAGTGGTTAGGCTCTGGGGTTTACCGTGCCAACGGACGAGACGATGGATCGACAAGCGAAGCAATTCGAGCTGGCGCTGGAGCGCCTGTACCGCGAGGAGTCGCGCCGGGTGCTGGCCACCCTGATTCGCCTGCTGGGCGACTTCGACCTGGCCGAGGAGGCCCTGCACGAGGCCTTCCGTGCGGCCATGGAACAGTGGCCGGAGCAGGGCGTGCCGGACAATCCGCGCGCCTGGCTCGTCTCCGCCGGGCGCTTCAAGGCCATCGACCAGCTGCGCCGCCAGGCGCGCTTCCAGGCCCTCGACGATGTGGAGGAGCCGGCCGGCGGCGAGGCCTGGGATGGCGAGCATCTGGAAGACGACCGCCTGCGCCTGATCTTCACCTGCTGCCACCCGGCCCTGGCACCCGACGCCCAGGTGGCGCTGACCCTGCGCGAGATCTGCGACCTCACCACCGAGGAGATCGCCAGCGCCTTCCTGGCCACGCCGCCGACCATCGCCCAGCGCATCGTGCGGGCCAAGAACAAGATCCGCGATGCGCGCATCCCCTATGAGGTGCCCGGCCGCAGCGAGCTGCCCGAGCGCCTGGAGGCGGTGCTGCGGGTGGTCTACCTGGTGTTCAACGAAGGCTATTTCGCCAGCAGCGGCGACGAGCTGACCCGCCAGCATCTGTCCGCCGAGGCCATCCGCCTCGGTCGCCTGCTGTGTGAGCTGCTGCCTGAGGCCGAAGTGCGCGGCCTGCTGGCGCTGATGCTGCTGCAGGAGTCGCGGCGCGCTGCGCGCAGCGATGCCGACGGCCTGCCGGTGCTGCTGGAGGAGCAGGACCGCAGCCTGTGGGACCGTGAGCTGATCGCCGAAGGCGAGGCGCAGATCCAGGCCGCCTTTGCCTCCGGCGAGATCGGCCCCTATTGCCTGCAGGCCGCCATCGCCGCCGTGCATGCCGAGGCGCCGAGCGTCGAGGCCACCGACTGGGCGCAGATCGTCGGCCTGTACGAGGTGCTGCTGGCCGCCAACCCCTCGCCGGTGATCGAGCTCAACCGCGCCGTGGCCCTGGCCATGCGCGACGGCGCCGACGCCGGGCTGCGCCAGGTGGAGGCCATACTCGAACGCGGCGAGCTGGGCGACTACCACCTGGCGCATGCCGCCCTGGCCGATCTCAACCGCCGCCTGGGCCGCTGGAGCGAGGCGCGCAGCGCCTATCAGCGCGCCTTGCAGCTGAGTCAGCAGGGCGCCGACCGGCTATTTCTCGAGCGCCGTCTGGCCGAGTTGCCGAGCGCCTGAGAAATTTTTCGCGGCCCTGTCGAAATCTCGATGCGCCGCTCGACCAGAAGGTGACAGCAGCGATTTCCGCTGCCAGGGAGGAGAGCGATGAAATACCTGTGCCTGATCTACAGCGACGAAAACGTCCTGCACAACTCGCCGGACAGCCCGCGCGACGGCGAATGCTACGACTACTTCCAGAGCGTGCAGCAGAGCGGCCGCATGCTCGCCGCCGAACCGCTGGAGTCGGTGGCCACGGCCACCACCGTGCGCGTGCGCGGCGGCAAGCTGAGCATCACCGACGGTCCCTTCGCCGAGACCAAGGAGCAGCTGGCCGGCTTCTACCTGATCGAGGCGCGCGACCTCAACGAGGCGCTGCAGATCGCCGGCGGCATTCCGGCCGCGCGCGTCGGTAGCGTCGAAGTACGGCCGGTGCGTCAGCTGCAACTCGAGGGCTGAAGTCGTGTGCCCGTTCTGTCTGGCTGCCCTGGCTGTGGGCGGCGCCAGCGTCGCCGGTGCTGGCGGCATCGGCCTGTGGCTCGGCTGCCGCCGCGCTGCCACGAGGAGGAATAACGATGAATCCTGATTACCCGAAAGTCGCCAGCCGTGAGGAATGGCTGGCCGCACGCCTGGAGCTGCTTGCGCAGGAGAAAGCGCTGACCCATCAGCGCGATGCGCTCAACGCCCAGCGCCGTGCCTTGCCGATGGTGGAGGTCACGGCCGACTACCGCTTCACCGGGCCGCAAGGTGAGGTCGGCCTGGCCGATCTGTTCGCCGGGCGCAGCCAGTTGATCGTCTACCACTTCATGTTCCATCGCGACAAAGGCGAGGGCTGCCCCGGCTGCTCTTTCCTGGCCGACAACATCGGCCACCTGGCCCACCTGCATGCCCGCGATACCAGCCTGGTGCTGGTCTCCAATGCACCGCTGGCGGAGCTGGAAACCTTCAAGAAACGCATGGGCTGGGACCTCCCCTGGTACTCCTCGTTCGGTAGCCGCTTCAACTATGACTTCCACGTCACCATCGATTCCAGCCAGGCGCCGGTCGAGTACAACTACCAGGACGAGGCCGAGCTCAAGCGTATGGGCCAGCTGGACATGATCAAGGGCGAACTGCCCGGCGCCAGCGTGTTCCTGCGTGATGGCGAGCGGGTATTTCACACCTATTCCACCTATGCCCGCGGCCTGGACATGCTGATGAACGCCTACCACTACCTCGACCTAACGCCGTTCGGTCGTGGCGAGGGCTGGGACGGCATGGCCAATGTGGACGGCAAGGGCCTGAACTGGACCCGCCTGCACGACCAATACGACGGCGCGACCGCGCCCAAACACGATTGCTGCGCCTGAGCGCGAGGAGCGAATCCATGAGCACCGTACAGAGCGAACTGAAAGCCCTGACCACCAGCTGGGAGGCGGCCAACAAGGCCCGCGACGTCGACGCCATTCTCGGCCACTACTCCGACGACCTGGTCGCCTTCGATGCCATCCTGCAGCTGCAGTTCAAGGGTCGCGAGGTCTACAAGGCGCACTGGAAGAACTGTCTGGAGATGTGCCAGGGGCCGATGACCTTCGAGGTCCACCAGCTGCAGCAGTGGGGCGAGGGCGATGTCGGTTTCGGCCACTTCCTCTGCCACTGCGGCGGCACCGACAACGAGGGCAATACGCACAACTGCTGGATGCGCGTGACCCAGGGTTACCGCAGGATCGGCGGCCAGTGGCGCATCGTGCATGACCACTTCTCCGCGCCCTTCGACCCCGAGAGTGGCCAGGCGCTGTTCGAACTGCAGCCGTGAAATGAACGGGGCACGCCTGTGCGGGCCCCGCAGGAGATAACAAGCATGCAAGGGAAGAAGAGCATGACCATTCTGATCGTCGTCGTACTGCTGGTCGCCGGCCTGGTGGTGTTTGTCGCCAGCCGCCCGGACCAGTTCCGCGTCGAGCGCAGCGCGCTGATCCAGGCACCGCCCGCCGCGCTGCAGGCGCAGATCGAGGACTTCCACCAGTGGCCGCACTGGTCGCCCTGGGCCAGGCGCGACCCGGCCATGCAGGTGGACTACGAGGGCGCCGAGCGCGGCGTCGGCGCCATCCAGCGCTGGGTCGGCAACAAGGAAGTGGGCAAGGGCAGCGCGACCATCCTCGAGAGCGAACCGGGCCAGCGCGTGCTGATCCAGCTGGAATTCCTCGAACCCTTCCGCGCCAGCAACCTGGCCGAGTTCCGCTTCCAGCCCGAGGGCGGAGGCACCCGTGTGAACTGGAGCATGACCGGCCACAACGGCTTCGTCGGCAAGGCCATGGGCCTGGTGTTCAACATGGACAAGATGGTCGGCGGCGACTTCGAGCAGGGCCTGCAGCAGCTGCGCATGCGCGTGGAGGAGAGCTGATCGGCGTACAATCGCGGCTTTGCTTTCCGCTGCCTGGCTAAGGAGTAACCGTGGAATCGGTGATTTCCGTCGAGAATCTGAGCAAGACCTACAAGTCCGGTCATCCGGCGCTGAGCAACATCAACCTGGATATCCGCCAGGGCGAGATCTTCGCCCTGCTCGGTCCGAACGGCGCCGGCAAGACCACCCTGATCAGCATCATCTGCGGCATCGTCAATCCGGGCGAGGGCAGGGTGCGCGTGGCCGGCCACGACATCAAGGGTGACTACCGTGCCGCGCGCTCGGCCATCGGCCTGGTGCCGCAGGAACTGGTCAACGATGTGTTCGAGACGGTCTGGGCCACGGTGAAGTTCAGCCGTGGCCTGTTCGGCAAGAAGCCCGATCCGCAGTTCCTCGAGCAGCTGCTCAAGGACCTGTCGCTGTGGGACAAGCGCGACGCCAAGATCTTCGAACTGTCCGGCGGCATGAAGCGCCGGGTGATGATCGCCAAGGCGCTGTCCCACGAGCCGTCGATCCTGTTCCTCGACGAGCCCACCGCCGGCGTGGACGTGGAGCTGCGCCGCGACATGTGGAACATGGTGCGGCGCCTGCGCGAGCGCGGCGTGACCATCATCCTCACCACCCACTACATCGAGGAGGCCGAGGAGATGGCCGACCGCATCGGGGTGATCCGCAAGGGCGAGATCATCCTGGTGGAGGACAAGGACGTGCTGATGCACAAGCTCGGCAAGAAGCAGCTGACCGTGCAGCTCAAGCACCCGTTGGGCAGCGTGCCGGTCGAGCTGGCCGGCCACGGCCTGGAGCTGGCCGACGAGGGCCATGCGCTGGTCTACACCTTCGACGCCCAGCGCGAGCACACCGGCATCGCCGAGCTGCTCAAGGACCTGGCCCAGCACGGCATCGACTTCAAGGACCTGCAGTCCAGCGAGAGCTCGCTGGAAGACATCTTCGTCAGCCTGGTCCATGAGAAGGAGCGCGCATGAACCTGCAAGCCATCAAGTCCATCTACCTGTTCGAGCTGCACCGCACCTGGCGCACCCTGCTGCAGAGCATCGCCACCCCGGTGATCACCACCTCCCTGTACTTCGTGGTGTTCGGTTCGGCCATCGGCTCGAGCATGACCGAGGTGCACGGGGTCAGCTACGGCGCCTTCATCGTGCCGGGCCTGATCATGCTGGCGCTGCTCACCGAGAGCATCGGCAATGCCTCGTTCGGCATCTACATGCCCAAGTACTCGGGGACCATCTACGAGCTGCTGTCGGCACCGGTATCGTTCTTCGAGATCCTGGTCGGCTATGTCGGCGCGGCGGCGACCAAGTCGGTGATCCTTGGCCTGATCATCTTCGCCACCTCGTCGCTGTTCGTCGATTTCGAGGTGGCCCACCCGTTCTGGGCGCTGGCCTTCCTGTTGCTGACGGCGATCACCTTCTGCCTGTTCGGCTTCATCATCGGCGTGTGGGCCGACGGCTGGGAGAAGCTGCAGGTGGTGCCGGCGCTGATCGTCACGCCGCTGGCCTTCCTCGGCGGCAGCTTCTACTCGATCAGCATGCTGCCGGAACTGTGGCAGAAGCTGACCCTGTTCAACCCGGTGGTGTACCTGATCAGCGCGTTTCGCTGGGCCTTCTTCGGCGTGGCTGATGTCAACCTCGGCCTGAGCATCGGCATGATCCTCGGCTTCCTGCTGGCCTGCGTGCTGGTGGTGAGCTGGATCTTCAAGACCGGTTACCGCCTGCGCCACTGACGGCTGCGGCCCCGGGCAGGATGGGTTGCCGGGCCACTCATCCGGCCCGCCGGGCCTGCTAGAGCCCCGTGGCCTTGGCGCGGGGCTCGTCGGGAACGCCTGCGGGCATCGCCAGCGGCGTGGCGAAGTTCAAGGCGGTCATGTACAGGGTGCCGCTGTCCGGCCGATCCAGATTCGCCAGGGCACAGATGAAGTCGAACACCGCATCGGCCTGCGGCGCATCCACCACCACGTGCAGAACCCGCGCCAGCGCCGCCTCCGGTACCTTGTCGCGGGGCGCCTTGGCCGCCTGTAGCACGGCCACGCCGCGGCAGTGCACGCTGTGCGCCCGGGTGATGCCCAGCTCGTCGCGCAGCCGCTGCAGCACCCGCTGATCGGTGCCGTCGTCGGGCAGGATGCAGGTGATGAGTTTGGCCGCCGCACCCGGTAGGGCGAAGGTCGGCCCGCTCACGAGGCATCACCCTTGCCATGCATGTCGCGGGGAATGTAGGTGGCCACTTTCTCGACCTGGGTGGCGTAGATCATGCCGGCGCCGGGCACATCCAGTCCGGCCGTGTGGTAGATGGTTTCCATCAGGGCGTCCTGATAGTCGGCCGCCACCAGCAGGTTGACCACTTCCTTCTCCGCATCGATGGCGATGCTGAGCAGGCCGAGGCGCTCGCGCGGGCCGAAGCCGTGAGCGTGGTAGACGATCGCGCCCGGTGCGCCCATGCCCTGGGCCGCGCGAATCACCTGGTCGGCACGCCCTGCGGCGACGATACAGGTGATCAGCGCGACGTCGGTGAGGTAGGTGATCCCCTCGGCTTTCATGTCGACTCTCCCTTGGTCAGTAATTGATCTGCAGGCTGCACGGTGGCTGCCCTGGCCTGACGCCACATCTGGATGCGGGCCCATTGGCCGAGGAGCATGACGCTGATGATGGGGCCGGCCGAGGCCATGGTGAGAATGCCGAAGCCCTCGACGGCATGGGTGGCATTGCCCAGCCCCAGGCCCATGGCCAGCACCAGCGGCACGGTGATCGGCCCGGTGGTTACGCCGGCGCTGTCCCAGGCCACGTTGACGAACTCTTCGCTGGAGAACGCCGTCAGCAGTGCGGCCAGCAGATAGGGCGGCAGCACCAGCCAGACCAGCGGCAGGTCGAACACCAGCTTGGCCACGCCGAGGGACACACCGCAGGCGACCCCGATCGACACGGCGCGGATCAGGCTGCTCTTGCGCATGAATCCGTTGGTCAGGGTCTGTGCCGTGACGCCCAGTGCATTCAGTGCCGGTTCTGCGACGGTGGCGCCGTAGCCGAGCAGCCAGGCGAAGGCCAGGGCCAGGACCAGTCCCACCTGATAGCGGTAGAGCGGCGAGTTGTCCGCGCCGGGAATCTCCATGAAGGCGGCCGGGATCAGCGCGCCGGCACTGCCGCCCAGCTTGGACAGGCCGTAGGTCAGTCCGAGGTTGAATACGCACATGCCGATCACGGTCAGGGCGATGCCGAGGAGTATCTCGCTGCGCCGCGGCAGGCTCTGGCGCAGCAGCAGTTTCAGTACCAGCAGCAGGAAGATCACCAGGGGCACGATGGCGCGCACTCCCGAGACGATTTCCAGCCCGGGGCTGACGCTGTACCAGGCGGCCGCCTGTTGTCCGGCGCCAGCGGCGGCCTGGGCAGCCGCCACGATTTCCGTCGGCGTGGCGCTGCTTGCCACATACAGGGTCAGCAGCATGACGCCGACGACGGGAAACAGTGAGGCCAGGGTGACGATGCCGAAGCCGGACAGCCCGGAGCCGCCCTTGCCGGCCGCCGCCGCGATGCCGACGCCCAGTGCCAGGACCAGCGGTACCGTGACCGGGCCGGTGGTGACCGCGCCGGCGTCCCAGGCCAGGCCGATGACCTTGGCCAGCTCCGGGTCGCTGGCCATATACACCGTCAGCAGCAGGACCGGCACCAGTGAGGCATAGATCAGCGGTTTCAGGCTCCAGCCGTAGAGGAAGCGCAGCGTGCCGATCACTGCGGCCAGGCCGACGCTGGCCCCGACCACCAGTACCAGCTCGCCGGTCCACTGGTTGAGGATCGCCCACAGGTAGGGCGCCCGCTCTGCAGAGACATTCTGTCCGGCAGCGCGCAACGCGCCGATGGCCGGTTCGGCAAAGGTCACGCCGATGCCCAGCAGCAGGGTGATCAGCAGGACCACGGGCAGCGACGACTTGCGCGGCAGGTTGCTGCCGATCACCTCGCCGAAGGGCATCAGGCCGAGCTTCAGCCCTTCCATGAACAGCATCAGCCCGACTATCACCGCGAACAGGCCGCCGGTGACGAGCAGCGAGTCCTCCACCACCTGGCGCAGGACGATGATCTGGAACAGCGCCAGGTACAGCGCCAGCGGCACCACGGCGCGCAGCTGCTCCATCAGGCGGACATTGATATAGGGCTTGAGGACGGCGATGACCTCGTCCCCGCGCAGCTGTGCGGCCTGGTAGGGCGCGGCGCGCCAGCGCCCGTCGGCATCGCGACCCGGCGCGGGGGTCAGGTCGCGCAGGGGGATCTCGCGGCGCCCCGCGCCGATCCCGCGCAGGTAGTCGGCATAGCGGATGGAGTCTTTCATAGGCTCTTCTGCTCCGGGTGATCTACCCACGACATGCCAGTGGTCTGGCGGTGGTGTGATTCTGCCCAGAAGGCTAGGGAGCATTTCCGGGCGCGTCCAATCTCACACAGGAATATGACCATCGACGTCGCGTTCGCCCATGGCGCGAAGCCTGGCGCAGCGGCCGCTGGGCATGCTCGCGGTCGCTGGCAAAAAGAAGGCGATTACCTAGTATGAAAATTGGCCGCCGCGAGAGCGGCCCCGTGTCAGCTTCGTCGAATCTGCCTGAGGCCACTCCTGCCATGAGCATCAAGAGCAAACTGCTGACCAGTTTTCTGGTGGCGACCCTGGTCCCCGTGCTGATCGTCGCGCTGCTGACCATCCGCAACGTGACGCAGCAGGCCAGGACCCACTTCCACGAGGCCAGCAGCCTGGATGTGCGGCTGGTCGACAACACCTTCGTCACCTTCTTCGACTCGGTCGGCCACACCGTCTCCGCGCTGGCGGACTACCCCGCGCTGCGCGACACCGCCGGCGGCGAGCTGAGCAACTACTTCGGCGAAAAGCGCAAGCCCAGCGAGGTCGCCACGGCCAATGGCGGCCGCGAGAAACAGGTGTTCGACTACTTCTCCAGCATCGGCAACAACAACCCCACTTTTGGCTACGTCTACATGAGCGATACCAACGGCGCCTATGTGGAGTGGCCGGGCACCGGCGAGTACGGCGACTGGGACCCGCGCAAGCGGCCCTGGTACGACATCGGCAAGAACGCCAATTTCACCCTGGCGCGCCGTGACGGCTACTACTGGGAGTCGGACGACGCGGTGTACGTCTCGGTGCTCAAGGGCTTCAAGGATCAGGCCGGCGCCTTCGCCGGGGTGGTGGCGGTAGACGTGTCGCTCAAGGCCCTCACCGACATGACCCAGAAGATCCGCTTCGGCGAGACCGGTTTCTTCATGCTGGTGGAGAGCAGCGGCACCCTGCTGGTCGACGGCCGGCAGCCGGCGCACAACTTCAAGAAGCTCAGCGAGCTGAAGGGCGACTACTTCGCCACCATCGCCCAGACCGACAACGGCCTGATTGAGGTGAGCATCGACGGCGTCGACTACATGGCCAACGTCTACACCTCGCCGGAGCTGGGCTGGAAGTTCATCGGCTTCATGCAGAGCGACGAAATCTTCGCCAGCGCCCATCAGCTGGCCTGGCAGACCCTGGTCGTCTCCGCCGTGCTGGTGCTGCTGTTCGGCTTCGCCGGGGTGATCATCGCCAACCGCATCGTCACCCCGATCAACCTGGTCAAGGAAGGGCTGCGTACCATCGCCCAGGGCGAGGGCGACCTGACCCGCCGGCTGAACCTGCTGAGCAAGGACGAAACCGGTGAGCTGGCCAACTGGTTCAATCAGTTCATCGAGTCGACCCAGGCGATGATCAAGGTGATCAAGGACAACGCCATCAGCATGCACGGCGTGTCCAGCCAGACCAACGAACGCACCACGGCCATGTCAGCCAGCCTGCAGCATCAGTTGAGCGCGGTGGAGCAGATCGTCACGGCGGTGACCGAGATGTCCTCCGCCGCCAACGAGGTGGCGCAGACCTGCGTGCGCACGGCCGACGCCTCCAAGCAGGGGCTGGACGCCACCAGCAACGGCAAGGAGGTGATCGCCCGCAGCACCGCCGGGGTCAACAAGCTGGGCGCCAGCATCCTCGAGTCGAGCAAGGTGATCCAGGAGCTGGAGCGCGAGACGGTGAGCATCAACAACATCCTCTCGACCATCCAGCAGATCGCCGAACAGACCAATCTGCTGGCCCTCAACGCGGCCATCGAAGCGGCGCGCGCCGGCGAGCAGGGCCGCGGCTTCGCGGTGGTGGCGGACGAGGTGCGCAACCTGGCCAAGCGCACCCAGGACTCCACCGGCGAGATCAACAAGATCCTCAATCTGCTGGTCAGCCGCATCAGCGAAGTGACGACGACCATGGACCACAGCCTGAGCGAGTCGGGCAAGGCCATCGAGCTGGCCAGCGAGGTGATGGGCGCCTTCGAGAGCATCGAGGGCGCCATGCAGATGATCCGCGACATGACCATGCAGATCGCCACGGCCACCGAGGAGCAGCACCTGGTGACCGAGGACATCAACCAGAACATCGTCGCCATCAACGACTCGGTGAGCCAGGTCTCCAGCCAGGCCATGGAGGTGGAGCAGTACTCCCACGAGCAACGCGAGCTGAGCAGTGCGCTCAAGCAACTGGTGGGGCGTTTCCGCACCGAGTGAAGTTGACGATCAGCACTCGATGATATTGACCGCCAGGCCGCCCCTGGCGGTTTCCTTGTACTTGCTCTTCATGTCCGCGCCGGTCTCGCGCATGGTGCGGATCACCCGGTCCAGCGAGATGAAGTGCTGGCCGTCGCCACGCAGGGCCATGCGCGCGGCGTTGATCGCCTTCACCGAGCCCATGGCGTTGCGTTCGATGCACGGCACCTGGACCAGGCCGCCGACCGGGTCGCAGGTCAGGCCGAGGTTGTGCTCCATGCCGATCTCGGCGGCGTTCTCCACCTGCTGGATGGTCCCGCCGAGCACTTCGCACAGGGCGCCAGCGGCCATCGAACAGGCCACCCCGACTTCGCCCTGGCAGCCGACCTCGGCGCCGGAGATCGAGGCGTTCTCCTTGTACAGGATGCCGATGGCCGCGGCGGTGAGCAGGAAACGCACCACGCCGTCGTCGTTGGCGCCGGGCACGAAGCGCCGGTAGTAGTGCAGCACCGCCGGCACGATGCCGGCCGCGCCGTTGGTAGGCGCGGTGACCACGCGGCCGCCGGTGGCGTTCTCCTCGTTCACCGCTAGGGCGTAGAGGTTGACCCAGTCCATCACCGTCAGCGGGTCGCGCAGGCTGGCCTCGGGGTTCTCGCTGAGTTGGCGATGCAGGGCGGCGGCGCGGCGGCGCACCTTTAGGCCGCCGGGCATGATGCCCTCGTTGCGACAGCCGGCGGTGACGCAGTCCTGCATCACCTGCCAGATCTTCAGCAGGCCGGCGCGGGTCTCGGCCTCCGGGCGCCAGGCCGCTTCATTGGCCAGCATCAGCTGGCTGATCGACAGGCCGTGCTCGTTGCACTGGGCCAGCAGCTCCTTGGCGGTCTTGAACGGGTAGGCCAGCGGCGTCTGGTCCTCGACGATGCGGTCGGCGCCGGCGGCTTCTTCATCCACCACGAAACCGCCGCCCACCGAGTAGTACTCGCGGGAGCGGACCTGCAGGCCGGCGGCGTCGAAGGCGCGGAAGATCATGCCGTTGGGGTGGAAGTCCAGCGGCTTGCGGATCATCGCCAGATGTTCCTTCTCGACGAAGCGGATCGGCTTGTCGCCGCCCAGCTTCAGCTCGCCGCTGGCGCGCATGGCGGTGAGGCGGCTGTCGATGGTCGAGGTATCGACGCTGTCCGGCTGATCGCCCTCCAGGCCCAACAGTACTGCCTTGTCACTGCCGTGGCCCTTGCCGGTGGCGCCGAGGGAGCCGTACAGCTCGACCTTGAGGCTGTGCGTGGCGTCGAACAGCCCCTCGCGCCGCAGACCCTCGACGAAGCGCGCCGCGGCGCGCATCGGCCCGACGGTGTGGGAGCTGGAAGGGCCGATACCGATCTTGAACAGGTCGAAAACGCTGAGGGACATGAAGGGCTCCGGTGACTGACTGGTCACAGCTTACACCCGGATGCCCGACAAAGACGGTCATGGATGCGACCGGCAATTACCTTTCTCCGCCCACCAGCCGTTGCAGCTTGTCCGGTTGCGCATGCTGCGGATGAGGGGCAATTTACGGCCCGGAGAGCGGCGTTAGAATGCCGGCCTTTCCCGGAGGTACGGACATGAGCGAGCAGTACGGCGTCGGCGACGCCTCCTACCAGGCGGCCGGTGGCATCGAGGGCCTGCGCCGCCTGGTCGACGACTTCTACCGCTGCATGGACGAGCTGCCAGAGGCCGCCGAGGTGCGTGCCATGCACCGGGCGACCCTGGACTCGGCGCGCGACAAGCTGGCCTGTTTCCTCAGTGGCTGGCTCGGCGGGCCCAAGCTGTTCGGAGAGAAGTACGGGCCCATCGCCATTCCCAGCTTCCACGCCCAGTGGCCGATCGGCGAGGCGCAGGCCGAGGCTTGGCTGACCTGCATGGCTCGCGCCATCGAGCGGCAGGGCTACACCCCCGCATTTGCCGAGTACCTGCTGACCCAGCTGCGCGTGCCTGCCCGGCGCATCGTCCAGGCCAGCGCCGCGCGCCACTCCAGCTAACGCGGCGAGCATCGGCCCGGGGCATAGCCACTATCGAGAGCAGCGATTTCCGCCCGAACGTGCGCCCGCCTAGAGTGGTCACACATTCAGAGGAGATCAGCAGATGCCCCGCATCGACATCATGTCCATGATCGGCAGCGCCGTCCCGGCGCCGCTACGCAGCAGTGGCCACCTGGCCTGCTGGTACGTGATGGTCGATGGCCAGCAGCATCTCGGGCCTTATGTGTCGCCCGACCTGGCCCGTGACTCCAAGCGTCATGTCGAGCGCCAACTGCACTGGCACTGATCCCCTGACAGCGAATGCTCCAGCGTCCATAGTGGCGCTTTAGGCAGCCCCGGCTGCCCGTTTATTCCCCTTGCCCGCCCCGCTCCGGCGGGCTCTTTTTTGTCCGCTCAGCGCACCCGATCGCGGCTCTGCACCGCCAGGTCCAGGGCCTTCTGCATGTCCAGGCGCGCGGAGCGGCCCACGTCCTTGTCGTCCAGCTGGTAGTTGCGCTCGGATGGCAGGATCGGCGCGGTCAGGTCCTCGGCGTCCATGGGTTCAAAGTCGTAATCGCCGCCGATGGTCATGGCGCTACGGCGCAGCAGCATGCGCAGCTGGTCCGGCTGCAGCTCGGGATTGATCGACAGCATGGCCGCCACCACGCCGGCCACCATCGGCGTGGCGTAGGAGGTGCCGCAGTGCACCTCGCCACGCTCGCCGTCGCCCAGGGTCGAGGCGCGGGTGCAGGCGGAGGCGGTGATGTCCACGCGCATGTCGATGTTCGACGAGCTGCGCTTGATCACGTAGTCGGGGTCGTCCACCGCCACGCCCTGCTTCTGGCTGCGCTGGTGGCCGCCGACCACCAGCAGCTGGTCGGTGATGAAGGAGGAGGGCAGGCGGTACTCGTCGGTACCGGAGAAGGCCGCGCCATTGCCGGCCGAGTTGATCACCACCACGTCCGGGTGCTCGCGGCGCAGCCACAGGAAGAACTCTTCCAGCAGCTCCTCGTAGCCGCTCATGGCCAGGCCCGAGCGGATCAGCGAATCGACTTCGTCGCCCTTAACGTTCTTCGCCCCGACCCGGTGGATGCCCCAGCTCCAGTTGAGTACCCGCGCACCGTCCTCGACCAGGTTGACCGAGGCGGCCACGTTGGCGGTGATGCCGGCGTCGGAGTTGCGCTCGACTATCACCTCGAAGCCTGGCCCTGCGTCGTCCAGGGCGCGCAGGAAGCCGCTGTTGCCGCCGCGCTCGGGGTGTGCGGCGAGGATGCCGGCCACGGTGCTGCCGTGGTTGTCGGGCTGGTCCGAATCGCGGGCGTACAGGCAGGTGCGCTTGTCCGGCTGGCAGCCGCCGAGCTGGTCGGCGAAGTCCGCCGCGTCGATGTCGACGTTGCGCTCGATCACGCCGATGCGTACCGGCTTGGTCTCGACCGGCGCCTGCTTGGCGGGAATGCGCCGGCGGTAGTAGTTCACCGCGTCGGCGAAGCGATTGGCCGCCCACTCGTCGTCGCTCGGCTGTTCCGGAACTTTATCTCGCTCGCTTTCCTCGCCTTTCTCCGGGGCGGATTCCTCGACTATCACCGCATCCACGCTGGCCTCGCTGCCCAGACGCAGGATCAGCGCATCGCGCTGCACCAGGTCCTTGGCTGGCAAGCGCAGCTGGTAAACGTTCAGTGGTGGGATGCCACCGACCACCTGGGCCCCGTAGCGCTTGGCCAGGCGCTCGGCCTCTTCTCGGCCGTCGTGCTTCTCCTCGATCAGCAGGCTGACCAGGTCCAGGTAGGTGGTCAGGCCGTCCATGTTCGTCGCCACCTCGTCCGGGCCGGCCGCCACCACCTGGCTGCGCCCGCGCGACAGCCACACCGGGTTGCTGCGCCGTTCTCCCTGCTGCAGCCACAGCGGCGCGCTGGGGCCTTTGGGCAGGTCCAGGCGCAGGCTCTGGCCATCGCGCTCAACGTTCTCGGCAGTCAACGTGGCCTCGCCCAGATGCACCTGCAGCTCGCCTTCGGCCAGCCCGCGCGTGCGCAGGCAATACTGGCTGGCGTCCTGCTGCAGCAGGTCGCCGCAGCGTTGCAGCTGGGTGATGCGCAATGCCTCTTCGGCATGTAGCAGCTGGGCGACGGGCAGCAGGGCGAGCAGGGCAGCGCGGGCGAGCACGGTAGCGATCTCCTTGGGGTGTCTGGCACTAGACCCGCGCTGCGCCTGTCGCGTTCATACCCTGTCGCCAGCGCGCGCAAGAACGATCAAGCGCCGGGCATACTGGCCACCGATACTGCCGGCGCAACGTGAGGAGCAAACATGGACCCCATCGGCAAGGCCCTCTGGCTGATCGAGACCGATCTCGAAGGACGCCTGGATCTGCAGGACATCGCCGACGCCTGCGGGCTGTCGCGCTTCGGCATGGCGCGGGCCTTCGTGGTCGCCACCGGCTGGCCGGTGATGCGCTACGCCCGCGCGCGGCGCCTGAGCCGGGCGGCGCGGCGGTTGGCCGACGGCGCCCAGGACATTCTCGGCCTGGCACTGGAGGCGGGCTATGGCTCCCACGAGGCATTCACCCGCGCGTTCCGCGAGCAGTTCGGCATCACGCCGGAAGCCTTGCGGGCGAGCGGCCAACTGGATGGCATCGAACTGAGGGAGGCCATGCGCATGCAACCCACCACCACCTATCCACTCGCCGAACCGCGCTTCGAGCAAGGCGAGGAGCTGCTGATCGCCGGGCTCGGCGAGCGCTTCAGCGTCGACAAGTCCCAGGGCATCAGTTCGCTCTGGCAACGCTTCGTGCCCTATATCGGCAAGGTGCCGGGGCAGCAGGGCTGGGAGACCTTCGGCCTGTGCCACAGCCCGGACGAGGACGGCAGCTTCGAGTACATCGCCGGGGTGCGGGTCAGCCGTGTCGACGAGCTGCTGCCCGGCTTCACCCACCAGCGGTTACCGGCGCGGCGCTACGCGGTGTTCCGCCACTCGGGGCATATCTCCAGCATTCACGAAACCTTCGCCGCGATCTTCCAGCGCTGGCTGCCGGCGTCCGGCATGCTGGCGGCGGACGCGCCGGAGTTCGAGCGCTACAGCGCCGACTTCGACCCCATGGCCGGCAAGGGGCACGTGGATATCTGGGTGCCGCTGCGCGACTGAAGGGGGCGGGCCGGCCTACACTGCAGACACTGTTGATAACGGCTTCTGCAGATGCCCAACCCGCTCCAATTCTCGCGCCTGGTTCACCTCGCCGCCCTGCTGTGCGCCGCCCTGGCCTGGCAGCCGGCCGGCGCCGCCACGCCCGCGCCGGAGTACCGCGTGGGCGTGGAGGCGGTGGACTACTACCCGATCTACTCGGCCGTGCCGCCGGATAACCACTACCGCGGCTATGCCCGCGAGCTGCTGGACTTGTTCGCCGCCCGCGAGAATCTGCGCCTGACCTATGTGGCGCTGCCGGTGCGGCGCCTGTTGCACGCCTACCGGGCGGGGCAGGTTGACCTGGTGTTCCCCGACAACCCGCGCTGGGAGACCAAAGACAAGCCGGCCGGCATCCGCTATTCGCAACCTGTGCTGCAGTTCCAGGACGCCATGCTGGTGCTGCCCAAGCGCCTCGGCCAGCCGCGCGCGAGTTTCCGCAAACTGGGTTTCGTGCGCGGCTTCACCCCGTGGAAGTTCCAGGACGACATCGCCGCCGGCCGCGTCAGCATCCACGAGTCGCCCAACCCCGAGGGGCTGATCCGCATGACCCTGGCCGGCTATATCGACGCCGCCAACATGGCGCGCTTCCACCTCAAGCGCCTGGGCCGGCCGGATAGCCTGATGGTGGAGCCGATCCTGCTGCCGCTACGCGACAGCTACTACCACCTGTCGAGCATCCGCCATCCCGAGCTGATCCAGCGCTTCGATGCCTTCCTGCTGCGCGAGCAGCAGGCTGTAAAGGCGCTCAAGGACAAGTACGAGCTATGAAGGCCTGCTGGCCGAATGGCACGACTTGCCCGCCGTGGCGAGTGGCGCGATAGTCGCAGGCCCCACCCGACGAGACATGGAACGATGGACAGCCTGCGCAGCAACGGACTGACGCCGACCCTGGTACGTGGCGACCTGATCGACACGCCACTCGGCGTGATGATCGCTCTGGTGGACGCCCAGGGCGCCCTGCAGCGTCTGGAGTTTCTCGACGACGAAGTGCACGAGCCGCTGATCTGGCGTGGCTACCAGCTGCAGCGCGAAGCCGCGCTGGTGGCGCCGGTGGCGCGCCAGCTGGACGAGTACTTCGCCGGCCGCCGCCGTGAGTTCGAGCTGGCCCTGGCGCCGCTGGGCAACGCCTTCCTGCATGAGGCCTGGAAGCATCTGCGCCAGGTACCCTACGGCACCACCATGACCTACGGCGCCCTGGCCCTGAAGCTGGATCGCAACACCTCGGCACGCGCCGTGGGCCGCGCCAATGCGGTCAATCCCATCGCCATCATCGTGCCCTGCCACCGCATCATCGGCGCCAACGGCAGCCTCACCGGCTATGCCGGCGGCCTGCACCGCAAACAGGCGCTGCTGGAACTGGAAGGCGTGGCCACCCCGGCGCGCCAGCAGTCGCTGCTGTAGGCGTTTCCGGTAGGCGCCGGGGGATTCTTTACGCATTCTTAACGGCCAGGCCCTGGCCGCCAGGCGAGAATTGACGCATCAGGGTGGTGTGCTGGGCGGTTTGCCCTTGCGCATGCCCACGGTCTCAAGTGCGGCGTCCGTGACGCCGCCACTCTTTCCCTGAGGTGCGTCGTTGAGTTCCAGCATCGCGGAGTTGGACGGGGTTTCCCGTAGTAAATCGTCATCCTTCGGTCTGCTGGTGGCCGCCATCGGCGTGGTCTACGGCGATATCGGCACCAGCCCGCTGTACACCCTCAAGGAAGTCTTCGCCGGCCACTACGGCGTGCGCGTCGATCACGATGGGGTGCTGGGTATCCTCTCGCTGATCCTCTGGTCGCTGCTCTGGGTGGTCTCGCTCAAGTACGTGCTGTTCATGCTGCGCGCCGACAACGGCGGCGAGGGCGGGGTGATGGCGCTCACCGCCCTGGCCCGTCGCGCCACCGCCGCGCACCCACGGCTGAGTGGCGTGCTGGTGCTGCTTGGCCTGTTCGGCACCGCACTGTTCTACGGCGACAGCATGATCACCCCGGCCATCTCGGTGCTCTCCGCGGTGGAGGGCCTGGACGTGGCGCTGCCGGGCATGAGCCATTGGGTGGTGCCGGTCACGGTGATCCTGCTGATCGGCCTGTTCCTGATCCAGAAGCACGGCACTGCGCGCATCGGCATCCTGTTCGGCCCGGTGATGGTCCTGTGGTTCCTGGTCCTCGGCGTACTCGGCATCTATGGCATCCTGCAGCGCCCCGAGGTGCTGCAGGCGCTCAATCCCTGGTGGGCGGTCAACTTCTTCATCGCCCATCCGGGCATCGGCGTGACCATCCTCGGCGCCGTGGTGCTGGCGCTGACCGGTGCCGAGGCGCTGTATGCCGACATGGGCCACTTCGGCCGCAAACCCATTGCTCGCGCCTGGTTTTCCCTGGTGCTGCCCGGCCTGGTGCTCAACTACTTCGGCCAGGGCGCGCTGCTGCTGGAGAACCCCGAGGCGGCGCGCAATCCGTTCTACCTGCTGGCGCCGTCCTGGGCGCTGCTGCCGATGATCGGCCTGGCCACGCTCGCCACCATCATCGCCTCCCAGGCAGTGATCTCCGGCGCCTTCTCCCTCAGCCAGCAGGCCATGCAGCTCGGCTACATCCCGCGCATGCAGGTGCAGCACACCTCCAGCGCGGCGCAGGGGCAGATCTACGTCGGCGTGGTCAACTGGGCGCTGATGGTCGCCGTGGTGCTGCTGGTGATCGGCTTCGGCTCCTCCGGTGCGCTGGCCGCCGCCTATGGCGTGGCGGTGACCACCACCATGCTGATCGACACCCTGCTGGTCTCGGCGGTGATGCTCCTGCTGTGGCGTACGCCGCGCTGGCTGGCCATCCCGGTGCTGCTCGGCTTCCTCCTGGTGGACAGCCTGTTCTTCAGCGCCAACGTGCCCAAGGTACTCCAGGGCGGCGCGTTCCCGGTGGTGGCCGGGATCGCCCTGTTCCTGCTGATGACCACCTGGAAGCGCGGCAAGCAGATGCTGTTCGCCCGCCTGGACGAGACGGCCCTGCCGCTGCCGGCCTTCCTCGGCAGCATCCGCCTGCAGCCGCCGCATCGCGTCGGCGGTACCGCCATCTTCCTCAGCGCGCGGCCGGACGCCGTGCCCCACGCGCTGCTGCACAACCTGCTGCACAACCAGGTGCTGCACGAGCAGGTGGTGCTGCTCACCGTGGTCAGCGAGGACGAACCGCGCCTGGCGCCGGAGCGGCGCTTCGAGGTGACGGCGTATGGCGACGGCTTCTTCCGGGTGATCCTGCACTTCGGCTTCATGGAGGAGCCTGACGTGCCCGCGGCGCTGCGCCTGTGTCACCTGGACGAGCTGGACTTCTCGCCGATGCGCACCACCTATTTCCTCAGCCGCGAGACGGTGATTCCGACCAAGCGCTTCGGCATGGCGCCCTGGCGCGAGCGCCTGTTCGCCTTCCTGCAGAAGAACGCCAACAGCAGCATGAGCTACTTCCAGCTACCGGTTAACCGGGTAATCGAGCTCGGCACGCAAGTCGAGATCTGACCCCGCAAGGTCACCCCCGCCCGGTAGAATCGCCGCGAGAAACGATTTTCCCGAGGCAGAGCAGCGTGGATCTACAGCAGGGCTTCGTCCTGACCCGGCACTGGCGCGACACGCCGGCCGGCACCGAGGTCGAATTCTGGCTGGCCAGCGACGCCGGCCCGCGCCGGGTGCGCCTGGCACCCCAGCCCTCGGTGGCCTTTATCCCCGAGGTGCAGCGCGAGCGCGCCGAGGCGCAGCTGCGCGGCGAGCGCGAGGTGGAGCTGCGTCCGCTGGGCCTGCGCGACTTCCGCCAGCGGCCGATGCTCGGCCTGTACTGCCGCTCGCATCGCCAACTGATCAAGCTCGACAAGCAGCTGCGCAAGGCCGGGGTGGATGTCTACGAGGCGGATATCCGTCCGCCCGAACGCTTCCTGATGGAGCGCTTCATCACCGCGCCGGTCAGCTTCGCCGGCACCCCGGGCGAGGACGGCACGCTGCTCGACGCCCGCCTGAAGCCGGACGACAGCTATCGTCCGTCCCTGCGCCTGGCTTCGCTGGACATCGAGACCAGCGAGCGCGGCGAGCTGTACTCCATCGCCATCGAGGGCTGCGGCCAGCGCCGAGTCTATATGCTCGGCACACAGCCGGAAGTTGCTCCCGAGGTGGATTTCGACCTGGCCTACTGCGCCAGTCGCGCCGAGCTGCTGCACCGGCTCAACGAATGGCTGGCCGCGCATGATCCGGACGCCATCATCGGCTGGAACCTGGTGCAGTTCGACCTGCGCGTGCTGCAGCGCCACTCCACCGAGCTGCAGGTGCCGCTGCTGTTCGGCCGTGGCGGCGAGACGATGGAATGGCGCGAGCACGCCAGCCACAACCACTTCTTTGCCGCGGCGGCCGGGCGGCTGATCATCGACGGCATCGAGGCGCTGCGCTCGGCCACCTGGAGCTTCCCCTCGTTCAGCCTGGAAAACGTGGCGCAGACCCTGCTCGGCGAGGGCAAGGCGATCGACACGCCCTACCAGCGCATGGACGAGATCAACCGCATGTTCGCCGAGGACAAGCCGGCCCTGGCCCGCTACAACCTCAAGGACTGCGAGCTGGTCACGCGCATCTTCGCCCACACCCGGCTGATCGACTTCCTCCTCGAACGCGCGGCCACCACCGGCCTACCGGCCGACCGCAGCGGCGGTTCGGTGGCGGCCTTCACCCACCTGTACCTGCCGGCCATGCACCGCATGGGCTTCGTCGCGCCGAATCTGGGCGAGAAGATGCCCCAGGCCAGCCCTGGTGGCTTCGTCATGGATTCGCGTCCGGGGCTGTACGAGTCGGTGCTGGTGCTCGACTACAAGAGTTTGTACCCGTCGATCATCCGCACCTTCCTGATCGACCCGGTGGGCCTGATCGAGGGCCTGCGCGAGCCGGACGACGAGCATTCGGTGGAGGGCTTCCGCGGCGCGCGCTTCTCGCGCACCCGGCACTGCCTGCCGGCCATCGTCGAGCGGGTCTGGCAGGGGCGCGAGGCGGCCAAGCGCGAGGGCAATGCGGCGCTGTCGCAGGCGCTGAAGATCATCATGAACGCCTTCTACGGCGTGCTCGGCTCCAGCGGCTGCCGCTTCTTCGACACGCGCCTGGCCTCGTCCATCACCCTGCGCGGCCACGCCATCATGAAGCGCACCCGCGAGCTGATTGAGGCCGAGGGCTACCAGGTGATCTATGGCGACACCGACTCCACCTTCGTCTGGCTCGGCCACGAGCATGCCGAGGAGGATGCCGCGCGTATCGGCCGCGCGCTGGTGGTGCGAGTCAACCAGTGGTGGCGCGAGCACCTGCGCGACGAGATGGGCTTGGAGAGCGCCCTGGAACTGCAGTACGAGAGCCACTACCGGCGCTTCCTGATGCCCACCGTGCGCGGCGCCGAGGAGGGCAGCAAGAAGCGCTACGCCGGCCTGGTGCGCCGCGCCGACGGCCACGAGGAGATGGTGTTCAAGGGCCTGGAGACCGTACGCACCGACTGGTCGCCGCTGGCCCAGCGCTTCCAGCAGGAGCTGTACCGCCTGATCTTCGAGCGCAAGCCGCACCAGGACTACATCCGCGACTACGTGCGGCGCACCCTGGCCGGCGAGCTGGACGAGCTGCTGATCTACCGCAAGCGCCTGCGCCGCAAGCTCGGTGACTACGAGCGCAACGTGCCGCCACACGTGCGCGCCGCGCGCCTGGCCGACGAGCACAACGACCGCCTGGGCCGCCCGCGCCAGTACCAGCGCGGCGGCTCGATCAGCTACCTGATCACCGTGGCCGGCCCCGAGCCACTGGAGACCCGCGCCGCCGCCATCGACTACGAGCATTACCTGACCCGGCAGCTGCAGCCGATCGCCGACGCCATCCTGCCGTTCGTGGGCGACGACTTCGCGCGCCTGGTCAATCCGCAGCTGGGCCTTTTCTGAGGCCTGCTGGCCGGGCGGTCGAACGGGCGCTGCGGCGGCGTGAGCGAGTCGGCAAACCGGCCTTCATCGCGCCACACGGGGCTTCTCTGCCGGCAGGCGGTTCTATACTTTCCGGCCTGGAGTATGGGAATTCATGGCTATCGGAACGGAGCTGAAGGGACATGAATGGCTGGCAGCGGCTGTGGATGCTGTTTTCTCTGGTCTGGACGGGCCTGGTGCTGTTCTACGTGACCAAGACCTGGCGCCTGACCGACCGGGAGGAGTTGCTCAACTGGAATCTGATTGCCGAAGCCCTGGTCGGACTGGTGGCGCCCATCCTGCTCAGCTACCTCGCCGGCGTGCTGGTGGGCTGGCTGTGGCAAAGACTCAGGAAGAGCAAGGCCTCCTGAGTTCTGTGAGCAGATCCAGGAAGTGGGGCTCTGCCGCCTCGTTCGCGCGGTCGGCGTTCTGTTGAGCCCCTGCTTTAAGTAGGTCTCGGCTCCGTGCGGGTTGTCTGTTTCTGCCATGGGCACTTTGGGGTTGCGCTACCATGCCGGCCGAAATTTCCCGCCCAATTTGCTGGCCGCTTATGTCCTCCAACGCCCTGTACACCGACCTGTCCGCCTACTACGACCTGATGTGCGCCGACATCGACTACCAGGCGCAGAGCCACAGCGTGCGTCGTCTGCACCAGCTGTTCGGCAACCAAGGGCGCAACCACTTGGACCTCGCCTGCGGCACCGGCCCGCACGTGCGCCACTTCCTCGACTTCGGCTACTGCAGCGCCGGCCTGGACATCAACCAGCCGATGCTCGACATCGCCCAGCAGCGCTGCCCCGAGGCGCACTTCAGCCGCCAGGACATGGCCGACTTCAAGGCCGAGCAGCCGCTGGACCTGATCACCTGCTTCCTCTACTCGATCCACTACAACGCCGGGCTGGACGAGCTGGGCGATTGTCTGGCCAGCGCGCATGCCGCGCTCGCCGAAGGCGGGGTGTTGTGCTTCAACGCGGTGGACAAGCACAAAATCGATAACCGCTCGTTCGTGCGCCACAGGGTGGAGCACGACGGCAGCCTGTTCGCCTTCGGTTCCGGCTGGTACTACGGCGGCGAGGGCGAGCGCCAGGCGCTGCGCCTGAGCATCGAGAAGACCACGGCCGGGCAGACGCAGACCTGGCACGACGAACACCCGATGGTCGCCCTGAGCTTCGCCGAGCTGCAGGCGCAGCTGGAACCGTACTTCGAGGTGCAGGTATTCGAGCATGACTACCAGCGCATCGCGCCTTGGGACGGGGCGTCGGGCAATGCGCTGTTCGTATGCGTGAGGCGCCAAACGATCTAGGGCTTTTGCCGCTTGCGCTGTTGCTTCACCCGATACATTTCCTGGTCGGCCAGCTTGATCGCCTGTTCCGCCGTCATGTCGTCCGGAATCACCGCCACCACGCCGACACTGGCGCCCGTGTAGTGCAGCGCGTCGATACCTGCGCCCAGTTCGTAGCGGCCGATGGTCGCCTGGGTCAGGCGCTCCTGCAGCTGCTGCGCGGCCTGTTGCATGCCAACGGTCAGATCGGCGTGATCGGACGGCGTACCGAGGGCGATGACCACGAATTCATCGCCGCCGGTACGGCCGAAGACGTCGCTGGCGCGCAGATCGTGTTGCAGCTGGGCGGCAATGCCGCGCAGGAACTGGTCGCCAGCCAGGTGGCCATGGGTGTCGTTGATCTGCTTGAAGCCATCCAGGTCGATGACCGCCGCCAGGATGTAGCGGCTCTCGCGCTGGGCCAGGGCGAACAGGTGGGCGAAATCGTTGAGCACTGCGCGGCGGTTGGGCAGGCCAGTCAGGGCGTCGGTCAGGGCCAGCCTGGCCAGCTCGCTGTTGGCGACTTGCAGGCGCGCGACCAGTCGCTCACGTTCGAGGGAGTAACTGAGCAGCCCGGACAGCAGCTTCAGCAGCGGCTCCACCTCCGGCGCGCGCGCCACCTGGGCGGAACTGGCCGCGCAGACGGTGCCCAGCACCTGGCCATCCTGGGCGCGGATCGGTGCGCTCACATAGGTGCGGATGCCCAGGGCCGCGGCGGCTTCCGAATCGCCCCAGCATTCGGCGACGTTGTCCGAGTACATGCGGTTCTCGTCCAGCGCCCGCTTGCACAGCGTATCGGCCCAGGGCACCACCAGCCCTTCGGGGATCTCCATGGTGCCGACGTTGCGGGCGAACTCGACGCGCTGGACGCCCTGGTCGGTATTGATGGTGGTCAGGTAGGTCGACTCCATGCCTGTGACCTGGCCGAGCAGCGTCAGCAAGGGGCGTGTCAGCTCCTCCAACGTCCGGGCATTGGGGACGGTTTCGGAGAGCTGCGACAGTATCTGATCCATGGGCGCACTTCTTGAGCGGAACGGATAAGCGATTGTTAGCCGATCTGTGGGGAGCTGAACAGTTGCGGTGCGCGTAATCGTCGAGAGCTGCAAATTTCCTGCAATCTGCAGCGAGGTGGAGGGGCGCATGGCTTGTGAGTGACGGTTATCCAGGCGTCCTCAGTGTTGCCCGAGGCGCTCGCGCGTCGCGCGCAGACGCGGCAGTGGCAGGCTGACCAGGATGGCCATCGCCAGCAGTCCCACGCCCAGCAGCGGCAGGTTGGCCAGGCCGAGGTTGACGCTCAGCCACAGGCCCCCGAAATAGGCGCCGCTGGCGTTGCCCAGATTGAACGCGGCGTGGCTCAGGGTGGCGGCCAGGCTGGCGGATTCGCCGGCCTGCTCGACCAGCAGCAGCTGCAGCGGTGAGGAGATGGCGAAGCTGGCCACGCCCCAGGCGAACAGCAGGGCCAGCACCAGCGGCGCCACGTCCATGAACAGGTACAGGCCGAGCAGGCACAGGGTGCTGGCGGCGAAGGCCAGCGGCAGGGCGAAGCGCACGCCCTTGTCGGCCAGGCGGCCACCGAGCAGGTTGCCCAGGGTCAGGCCGATGCCGAACAGCAGCAGCGCGCCGTTGCTGTGCGAGGCGCTGAAGCCGCCGACATCGCGCAGCAACGGGCTGATGTAGGTGAACACGCCGAACAGCGCCACCGACGACAGGCAGCACACCAACAGCGCATGCAGCACCGGACGGCGCAGGATGCCGCTCCAGGCACCGGCTTCGCCGCGCGGTGGCACGGGCGTGCGCGGCAGCCACAGGGCCTGGGCGAGCAGGGCGAGCAGACCGATTGCGGCGACCACGGCGAAGGTCACCCGCCAACTGGTGGCCTGGCCGAGCCAGGCGCCCAGTGGCACACCGAGCACGTTGGCGATGGTCAGGCCGCTGAGCACCAGGGCCATGGCCGAGGCGCGCCGGTGCAGCGGCGCCAGCTCGGCGGCCATCAGCGTGGCACAGCCGAAGAAGCCGGCGTGACTGACGGCGGTGAGCACGCGCATGGCGATCAGCCAGCTGTAGTCCGGCGCCAGGGCGCAGCCGAGGTTGCCCAGCGAGTAGGCGCCCATCAGCCACAGCAGCGCCTGCTTGCGCGGCAGGCGACCCAGCAGCGGACCGAGCAGCGGTGCGCCGATCACCACCCCCATGGCATAGGCGCTGACCAGCAGGCCGGCGTCGGCCAGGCTCACGCCAAGGTCCGCGGCCACTTCGGGCAGTAGGCCCATGATGATGAACTCGCTGCTACCGACGACGAAGCCGCCGAGAGCCAGGGCCAGCAGGGGCAAGGAGAGCAGGGTGCGCGGGTGCATGCGGAGGTCCGGGAAAGCGATCGAGCGCGCGGCTGAAATTGTCCGGGCGCTCAGGTTTGTGCGGGTCGCGACTATACGCGATCGGGCGCTCTCCCGCGCGACCAGTCGGTCAGCAGATTCAGAGGCTGCGTTTCTTTTATTTATAAATAGAATATAAAAATAATTAAACAGTATTTTTAAGGAATAAGAAAAATCCCTACTGTCACTCCACCCAGCCTACCCACTGGGACCAAAGCCAACCTGCCGGCGGCTGAAGATCCAGCCGCGGCGCCTTAATCGAGATCATGGACATGAAGAAGACCTTGCTGTTGACCGCTCTGGCGGCTGCTCTCTCTGCCACTCTGGCGCACGCCGGAGAGAAGCTCAGCGTTGCCGCCACGCCCGTGCCCCACGCGGAAATCCTCGAGCTGATCAAGCCGCAGCTGGCCAAGGAAGGCGTCGACCTGGACGTCAAAGTCTTCACCGATTACGTGCAACCCAACCTGCAGGTGAGCCAGAAGCAACTGGACGCCAACTACTTCCAGACCAAGCCCTACCTGGACACCTTCAACCACGACCGTGGCACCGACCTGGTGATCGTCAAGGGTGTGCACGTCGAGCCCTTCGGGGGCTATTCGCTGAAGTACAAGTCGCTGGCCGATCTGCCCAAGGGTGCGACCATCGCCATCCCCAACGAGGGCAGCAACGGCGGTCGTGCCCTGCTCCTGCTGCAGAAGGCCGGCCTGCTCAAGCTCAAGGATCCGAGCAACGCCCTGGCCTCGCCCAAGGACATCGCCGAGAACCCGCACCAGTTCAAGTTCAAGGAGCTCGAGGCGGCCATCCTGCCGCGCGTGCTGGATCAGGTCGACCTGGCCCTGATCAACACCAACTACGCCCTGGAAGCCAAGCTGAACCCGAGCAAGGACGCGCTGGTCATCGAGGGCAGCGACTCGCCTTACGTGAACTACCTGGTGTCCCGCCCGGACAACCAGAGCAGCGAGGCCATCAAGAAACTCTCTGCCGCCCTGACCAGCCCGGAAGTGAAGGCCTTCATCGAGAAGCGCTATTCGGGAGCCGTAGTTCCCGCGTTCTAAGCGCGGTTCTTTCTTTTGTGTCGCTGCTGCCCGCCGTGAACCACGGTGGTGAAGGCTGAGCTGCCTTCTCCTTTTGACGCCGACCCGCGCAAGCTGGTCGGCGTTGTTTTTTGTGGAGTGTGGGGAGTTTCCTGGGCATCAAAGCAGAAGAGCGGGGAATATTCGCCTGGTAGCGTCTAGCTAGGGTTACGCGGTCAATAAATAAAAAAGGCCGGCAATGCCGACCTTTTTAACTACAGAGCCAGATTCAGGCTTAGAACGCCAGGATGCGCTCTAGCATCTGCCTTTCTTGGCTTGACCCGGTGGGCAGTGAGGTGGGCCGCCGCCGCCGTCGCCAATATCAATGCCTATGCCCGGAAGCCTCAGGCTACAACCCGAAATAAGAACAGCAGCCATGATCAGGGCGACAATTCGTGCAGTCATTTAGCAACTTCCTTTCATGCGATGCCCTGGGGGGCAAAAACTTCCGCCGCGATGATCGCCGATGTCTAGGTGAATGGCATCGGCGTCACCTATGCGGGCATGAACGCCTGGCGCGCTGAAGCTGCAGCCAGTCAGTGCAAGAACCGACACAAGCGTTATCAATGTCATGTAATTCATGATCGTACTCCTGAACTAAAACGCTGCAGCTCAGCCACTGGCAAATGGAGCTCCTTCAGTTCTTGGACGCTTCGCTTTGGTTTCCGTTCCGTTGGCTGGGCACCCGTAAAGAAGCGGTTCGACCACTTTTCGGCACCCAAAGAAAAACCCCTGATTTTCACTGGGAAAATCAGGGGCTTGTTTGGTGGAGCCGGGGGGATTTGAACCCTGTTTTTTGCGTTCTGTTTCGTATCAAACCCGCTCATTCTAGGGCTCCAAGGCCTCTCTCCCTTTCAATTCCTAGCTATCCGGCACATTGATTTCGACACTTCTTCGACACTCCGTCGTGCTGCTCCGCCGTGCCTCTCCTGACACAAGTCAATTCCTCTGCTATGACTTGATGGCAATGTGATGCCACCTAAGCCAAAGGGAATTGCCATGAAGATAAGAAAGGTTACCATTCAGAACTTTCGCGGTATTTCTTACGCAGAGATAAATCTGGAAGACTTCACAACTTTTATTGGGCCAAACAATATCGGGAAGTCTTCTATTCTCCATGCGCTTCATATTTTGCTCAATAACGAAAAGCCCACCATTGATGATTGGCCAAACAAGACTCAATCGGCCGAAATAATGCAGATCACATGCGAATTTAAGGATTTGGAAGAGTGGGAGAAGCGTAAACCGTCAATTTCCGGACTTTTAGATGGGGACTCTCTGAAGGTCAGGATGTCTGCAACTTGGCCGGAAGAAAGCACTTCAATTTCTCACGAGTATAGTGTGTTCTGCACTATGGATGAATTTCCATGGAAGAATTATACCGAGGCTAAGAAGTTTGCTGAGGTTAAAGAATGCCTGCAAGCATTGAATATAACTAGTTCCGAAGAATTCAAACAGCGAGGGGTTGATGTCGAGAATTATATTAGAGACCGGCACCCACACTTAGTGACAACCACAACTGAATGGCACCAAAAGAAATTTGCAAACTCTCTTCAGCAAGCTGTTCCGCATGTTATGTATGTGCCAGCATGCTTTAAGATTGAAGATGACCTGAAAGCAACCAACAACAGCCCATTTTCATTCCTATTTTCAAACAAACTATTCCCGCTTGTCAAAAATGACGCCACTTATAGGGAGTATATTGGCAAGGCTGCGGATTTACAGAAGAAAATACAGGGCAAGGCCGATGGCGATCAAATTATTGACGGTCTTACCGATGCTCTTGATCAAGTATCGAATACGCTGAATCAGATTCTGGATTTTGACTCTAAGGTGAGATTGGCTGTTGGTGATATCGAAATTGAGCCTCTATTCATGAAGGCCGCGACGTTCTTGATAGACGAGGAATTTGAAACCAGCCTCCAATATCAAGGCAGCGGTGTTCAAAGGGCTCTAGCCTTTGCGATGCTTGAAAGCAATGCGGAGCAGGCAGCCGCTGTAGAAGGTGGAGATAGGGCCGTAGTGGTTCTGTATGAAGAGCCAGAGCTCTACATACATCCTCACTTAATGCGCAGACTAAAATCTGCTTTGGTCAGTAAGACTAGCTCTCCTCGCTGGCAAGTCATCTGCTCCACACACTCTCCATTCTTAATATCGCTAGCCGACAAACCTGAATCATTAAAGCTAATCAAACGCGACGCTGGCAATCAAAGAAGCATCCACCAAATAACCGCTGATATATTCGAAAAAAGCGGCGAATATGATGAGCGAGCCATGCTCAGGGCAACCCTGGACTTTCACCCAACCGTTTGTGAAAGTCTTTTCGCGAAGCGTGTTGTGCTGGTAGAAGGGGACACCGAGGTAGCAGTATTTGGTATGGCGTTCGAGCTGCTTGAGCGATTTGGGTTGAACCCCGCGCTAACAAAGGACATTACTGTTATTTCTGCTGGTGGCAAATGGACTATTCCCGCTATCGCAAAAATACTTAACACGCTGGGTATTGATTATAAAGTTATTCACGATATGGATAGGAAGAATCTTACCGACGAGGAGCTCGAAGCAAAAGCTGCGCTTCATCCTTTTAAAGCTAATGCAAAAATTGCCAGCATTGCTGGGGCACAAAATGTATATGTAGTTTCAGATACATTTGAGCATGTGCTTTGGGACCAGCTCGAAGGCGAACAGGCTAGCTCAAAGGATAAGCCGTATAACTCCTGGCTTCGTGTAAGGAATTTTCTTGATGGAAGGCAGGATCTTACGCAATCCAGTAAAGATACATTGAAAAATATATTGGAGTTCGCGTTCTGCTAATTATAGAGGGGGGCTCGCCCCCCCCCTCTATCAAACCCCGCAGCTTTGCATTTTTTTTGCTTCGTTTTTAGCCGTTGGATTGTCGCGGAACTGATCCCACCAGAATCGGCACTCATACGACTGTAAGCGCCTCTCGATCTGCTGTTTTTGTAAGGCTTGCTGACGTAGCTCAGCATCCCTACGACTCTCAGCTTTACCGCGCTGAAACTCCCTGGATAGCTGCTCAAGCTGATAATTCATCCATGCATTTGCTGCTAGAACCCGAATGCCATCAGTGATGAAGGTGCCTAGCACGATTGCCAGGGTGATGATGCCAAGCCATTCAAAAGAGCTCCGCTCCCGGTGCCTTGGCCGAATGTAAACGTCCTCGTCATCCACTCGCATGCTTCAGTCCTTTTCGCCGCCCATCCTTCGGGAATACCAGCGTCTAGCTACTTCCTTAGTGATCGCTATCCCGCGTTCTGACTGGGCAATTTTGAATTGGCTGCATCGTAGTCAGGGCTTGTTTGGCCGCACTCCGGATGCACCTCGCCACTAGCAATCCACAGGGCGTACTGCGGATAGAGAGAGACGAGGGCTGCAACCTCTTGGGTGCTGATCCTCGTTCTCTTGTCATAGCGCACCGTCTTCCACCGGGTGCCGCCGATGCTGGTTGCTCTCACCAGCTCATCGACACCTGTTATGTCAATTAAGCGCCTAATCCTTTCGTCCATAGACTCAAACGGTCTAAAACCGTGTCTTTGTAATATACACATCGTGCGTCTCGTTATGTATATTACGGTTGTACATTACATAAATGAGCTGACTCATTTACGTGCTTATTGAGACGAATAGTGACGGAACGAGCATGGAACTGGAAGAGCTGGAGCCCGGCAAGCTGGCAGGGCCGCAACAGGATGTAGAAACTATTGAGAAGTGGGCCGACCGCAATGGGCTGACCGTTGGCACTGCCCGCGCTTGGGTGTATCGCGGTGTTCTGCCGTCGGTGAAGCTGGGGAAGCTTCGCATGGTGAATAGCGCTCTGCTGCGTTCCTGGCTGCTGGAACAGGAGTGGACGGCATGAGCCATGAACACTCTCGACCGCTATCTACACCTACCGCACGCCGACAACTGCGACTGCTCTGTGTGCTGGTCCCGTCGCGCACCGGCTCCCGCGCTCTCCCAGTCCACACCCTGCGACCAATGCCACCCCGCGTCTGTGGCCAAGGTCGATGGAATCTGGAAGGCGAGCCCTGCCTCTCTCTGCGCGAAACACACGCCACCGCGCCGGCCCCCGAAGTACTGGAACGTTATTCACGACTCGGGCAATCCAACGCCCTTCGTTCCAATCCGCGAGCCGTTCGAGTTGGAGGGCTGAGCCAATGAGCCTGACTGTCAGCTTCGGCCGCTACATGTTTTGGCTCCTGGGCCAATGGACCATCCCGGTAATCATCGGCATTGCTCTTGGCGTCGGCCTCAGCACCTGGCAGCTCACCGAAGAGGCCGACTTGATCGAAGAGATTCTGACCCGCTCCATGCAATCGGTAGTCGAGTCCTGCGAGGCCTCGACCGATCCCCCACCCGACAAGCCATCGCCAGCGGCGTCCGGGACTGGTCCACCAGTCGCGGGCGACGGTGGCGACACGGGATGACAAGGGCCGTGGCCCTTGGTGTTAACGCGATAACGGCCCGCGCACCGGCCGAGTTGTAAACCCCCGGCATACCGAGAAACCCCTCGGGCGAAAAACTTCAAAAGTTCGCCCGTGTGGACCCGCTCGGCCTGCTGAAAGGCAAACCGCGCAATCAGGCGCACCACTAGCGAGGCAACACACATGGCACGTTCCGTAATGGAAGTCGTATTCCTGGGCACCCAGAAAACCGAAATGGAAGGCGCGAAGTACGTAAAGGTCTTCTACGGCGATGAGCCGGACGGCAAGACCGAACACGGCCTGTCCATCATCGGCATGGCCGTCGCCGACGATCACGCCGACGAGGTCTTCGCCGCTGGCGCTCACTTCGAGCCGCTGGAAATGGTCCGCATCACCTTCGAGGTGGACCGTGGCGGCCAGAACAAGGGCAAAAATCTCGCCCTGCACATCGAGTCGGCAAAGCCCCGCACCGAACCCGGTCAGCGCCAAGCCCAGCAGCAGAGCCAGACCGCCAAACCGGCGACCCCGGCTGACGCCGCCAAGTCCTGATAACGGGCGGCTCAGATGGTCCGGATCTTCTGCAACCACTGCCACAACTGCGCCCCCAAGCGCCTGTGGTCGCTGGTTAAAGCCTGCCCGCGCTGCCTGAGCCCCCTATGAATTTCCTGGCGTGTGACGGCAGCTGGAGCGTCGGCGCAGGTGGTGAACCCATCTGCACCGGAACTCTGGTCAGCCTGACCCAAGAGGAAATGCAGGCCCTGTATGGGTCTGCCCTGACCTGGGACCAAGTGGCCGAGCTGCAAGGCGAAGCAATCACCCTGTTTGCCCTGGTGTTCGGCTTCCTGGCCCTCCGAAAAGCACTCAAGCAAAGGTAATGACCATGAAACAACTGCAAACCCTGAAACGCTCCCTCGGTGTCGCTGCTGCTGTCGGCGTTCTGTCCATCCAGCAGGCCTACGCCGCTGTCCCGGCCGATGCCACCGCTGCTCTGACCGAGGCCGGCACCGACGTTGGCACCATCGGTTGGGCTGTGTTCGGTGTGCTGGTGGCCGCTGCGGCCTTCAAGTACATGCGTCGCGCCCTGTAAGCCTGCTCGTCACGTCCCGTGCCGGGCAAGAACAACCCCGCTCCGGCGGGGTTTTCTTATCCAGCTGGAAGTAACCGCCATGTCTCAAGAATGGTTCGTTCTCATCGTCACAGTGGCCGCCTTGTGGGCGCTGTTCTTTGGGCGGGTGTGACCATGCGCAGTGTCTTACTCGCCCTGCTAGTACTGCTTTCGCCTGCTGTCTTCGCCGCCTTTCCGTACATGCCCGACAAGTACGACGACGGCGAGTACGCGACCCCCCAGGCAGCGTGTCAGGCCGTTCTTGACGCTGCCCGCGACGACTGGCGCAGCAAGTGGTCGGCTCCCGATGGTCGTCGTGTCGCGGACTTCACCTTCAATGGTGTCCAGCAGGTCACTAGCTCCCCTCCAGAGATTTACACCTGCCTCTATGAAATCAAGTACGCCGTTTATGAGGGCGGAATCAAGGATCAAAGCTCAGTCACCGGCGTGGGGGTGAACGCAGTTCCCTGGGAAGAGTGCGTATCTGGAAACCCTGACGTTTTCCAGTGGCCACTAGGCCGTAAAGACTCCAACGCCCCTAACAACATCGCCCCCGGCACTGAGATTCCACCGCCGTCCTGGGCCTGTAGCAGCGGCTGCAAGGTCAACCGAACCTCTGGTGTGGACGGTTGCTACAACTTCGACGGCGAAGGCGCCGTGACCTACTGCGACTACAAGGGCGAGCAGACCGGCGAGACCTGCAACACCTCAGACACGCCTCAACCCGATGTGCCCGAGGTTCCGCCCGATCCCTGCGATACCAATCCACAAGGCGAAGGCTGCTCCGGTGGCGGCGATCCCGGTGGTGGCGATCCGGGCGGCGGTGACCCTGGCGGTGGCGATCCCGGTGGTGGCGATCCGGGAGGTGGTGACCCTGGCGGTGGCGATCCCGGTGGCGGTGATCCGGGAGGTGGTGACCCTGGCGGCGGTGACAACGGTGGCTCTGCTGGCGGCTTTGCCAACTGCGACGCACCGCTTTCCTGCGAGGGGGATGCCATCGCCTGCGCTCAGCTCTACCTGCAGAAGGAACAGTATTGCGACGGTCTGGAACAGTCCGACTTCCTTGGGCAGCAAGACGATATCGCCGACTTCTTGGATCAGCCGGACTTCGAGGCTGAAGAGGATGAGGAAATCAATCTGAGCGAAATGTTCAGCGAGGGAACCCGCTTCCTGCCGAGCAGCTGCCCCCAGGCCAAGTCGTTCTCGCTGACCACCAACGGTGGCCGCACCTTTTCACTCTCGTTCGAACCGCTGTGCCAGTTCGCCAGCGACCTTTCCTATCTGATCGTGGCGGCAGCTGCGGTCTTTTACGCCCTCTACGTGGGCCGCGCTGTTGGAGGTGAATGATGCCCGTCTGGCTCTGGGTTGCTCAGTTCGTTTTCATGCTGATCCAGCCGCTGATTAACTTCGTGCTGCGCCTGCTAGGCATCGGCTTCGTGACCTACGTCGGCTACAACGTCCTGCTCGAGCAGGTGGCCGGCTACGTCACCTCGCGCATGGGCTCTAGCACCCTGGTGATTCAGCAGATTCTCGGGCTGGCCAAGGTCGATGTAGCCATTAACATCTTCCTGGCGGCCGTCACCACTCGATTGGTGATCGCGGGGCTGAACAAGGCCCAGGACCGTCGACGTTCGCAGGTCTGGCGCAAGCCGGGCGGCACCTCCATCGAAGCATAAGGAGGCCGCCACATGCTCTACATCCGCACCGGAAAGCCCGGCCACGGCAAGACCCTCAACACCATTCGCGAGGTCGATGCCAAGGCCTTCGCGGAAGGTCGCCCGGTCTACTACCACAACATCAACGGCCTCAAGCCCGAGCTGCTTAAAGCCAGCTGGTTCCAGTTCGATGACCCCGAACTCTGGTTCGATCTGCCCAAGGACTGCATCGTCGTGGTGGACGAGGCGCAAGGCTGGTTCGGTGCCCGCGACACCCGCGCCCGGCCACCGGAACACATCACCCGCTTCGAGACCATGCGTCACTCCGGCCACGAGGTGCACTTGGTCACCCAGGACCCGCGCTACATCGACGTGCATTTGCGCCGCCTGTGTAACGGCCACGTCCACTACTGGCGGGTGTTCAAGTCGCAGCAGCTGCTGCGCTTCGAGTCGGATGCGGTGATTGAAAAGGTCGAGGTCAAAAGCAGCTTCAAGGACGCCGACAAAAAGACCGTCCGCCTGGATAAGAAGTTCTTCGGCGTCTACACCAGCGCCAACGCCCAGCACCATTTCCAGACCAAGCTGCCGACCAAGTTTCTCTTGGCCATGGCCGTGATCGGCGGGGCGGCCTTTCTGGTCTACCGCGCCTACGAACGCTACGAGCTGGGCAAGGCCGAAACCGCCGCTGAGCAAGGCGCGCCCGCAGAGGAGAAGGGGCTGGTCGATCAGGTGAAAGGCCAGGTCGGCTCCCTGATCAACCCAGTGGCCCGCGCTTCGGGTAAGGACGCCATCACCGCGGAGAAATACCTTGCCCTGCGCACCCCGCGGATACCCGATGTGCCCAGCTCAGCGCCGATCTATGACGAGCTAACCAAGCCCAAGACCTACCCCAAGCTGTCCTGCGTGATGAGTTCGGATGAGGGCTACATCGAGCGCAACCGGCGCCGCTATAAGCCCGTCAGGGATGGCCAAAAGTCCTACATCTGCGAGTGCTTCAGCCAGCAAGGCACCTGGCACAAAACCTCGTTTGCCTTCTGCCAGAACACGGTTAAACACGGCTACTTCGATCCCGCGATCGCCGATCGGGGCAGTGATCAAGAACGCATGAACACCGATCGCCAGCCCCCACCACCGGAACAGCCCCTGGAAGGCCAGCAGCAAGCCCAAGCCGGCAGCATCGTGACACGGGTGCCCTACGAGAAGGGCCGCTTCCTATGGTGATCCGCGCCTGCTTTCGGGCGCCTTTTCGCGCATGCGCGAGGCACGAGCGATGCGCAAAAGGCGCGCGCGGGACGACCCTGTAACACGTCAGATAAACCCAATTACCGAGTTTCAATTCGTACCAATTCGGAGTGAGAAAATGAGCGTTAAGGACCAACTGCGAGTCGATCAGGAATTCAACGAGTCAGCGACCGGGCGTCTGTTCTTCGATGACCACACCGCCATCCTCACTGACCTGTCGAAAGTCCGTCTGCTGCGCTGCGGGGTGGACACGGTCCGCCAGCTCTACCGGGGGCTGATCCGCCCGGAAATCATGGCGCTGTTTGAAACCCCTGGCGCCATCGTCGATTTCGCCGGCCAGCGCTGGCACTCCGGTCGCGTCGGACGTGACTCCGGCTACCAGTACAAGCTCCAGAACGCCGACCTGGGCTTCGTCCTGCTGGTGAAGAACTTCAACGCCAAGATCGACGCCATCGGCCCCCACCTGAAAATCGAAGTCTCCCCGCATGCCATCGACGCCCTGAGCCCTGAGCGTCTGCAAGCTCGCATGGACTACTACGCCAATGAGGTGATGACCAACCTCGAAGTCAATCAATGCGCTGTGCACCTGGCACTAGACCTACAGGGCTGGCAACCGCCTGCCGACCTGATGGCTCGCATGCATTGCCGTGCGCGCACTCACCGCGACATATCGGGCATCAATGAGATTTCCTGGGCGACCAAGGCCAGTGTGTATGGCCGTGGCGAAACCTCCATGTTTGGCTCCGCTGGCGGCATCCAGCTGTGCATTTACAACAAGACTGAGCAGGCCAAGGCCACTGACAAACTCGACTACTGGGAAGGCGTCTGGCGTCGTCGTGACAGCTTCGACGAGGGCGACCCGGACAACTACAACCCGGCCCAAGCCGTGTGGCGCATAGAGCTGCGCTACCACCACTCGATCATCCAGCAATTCGCCAGCGGCTCGGTAGACGTGCGCTCCGGCGAGCTGATCGACACCAGCTCCTTTGCGGCCTTTGCAGCCCACCTAGACGGCCTCTGGCGCTACGGCCTTAGTCAGTTCCGCCTGCAAGCCCGTCCCGGCCGCTATGAGGCCATCTGGACCCTGATTCGTCAGGATGTGCGAGTCGATATCGCCGCCGATTCGCTGCTGGAAGACACCCACTACAAGCGCCACTACAAGACGGCCCGTGGCTTCTCCGGAAAGAACGTCGAGCTGTTCCTGGGCAACTTCGTCAGCTTGCTGGCAAGGGAAAGGGTGGGCGCAAAAAAGGCCTTTAAGCGGCTCACCGAGTGGGAATGCTGGCCGGTGATCCGCGACCACTACGCGGCCAAGGATATGACCACGATTGACCTCTACAACCACATCCGCGACCTCTTGGAGGAACGGCATATCCGTTGGGGGCGTGCTATATGATCTCCGTCTCTATTTCTGAGTCGATGCTATGCAGAACACCCCCAAATGCCCGGATTGTGGGAGAGATTGGCCGTCAGACGCTGACGACTGCCCCTCGTGTGCCTTCCGAGCGAAAGCCCTTTCATGGGGCTTCTTTATTGTCTTTTCTGTCTTTTTGGTTGCGTTTGTGGTGCTGCTCACTATGCACTAGCGTGCTTTTCTGCAATGGCCATTGAGCAATTAGTCGATGGCCGCTGGAAGGTCGACATAGAGCCGATCAAGGGCAAGCGCTTCCGCAAGATTCTCAAGACCAAGGCAGAAGCTCAGCGGTTCGAGGCTAATTGCCGTTCCAAGGTCGTAGACAATCCGAGCTGGTCACCCAAACCAACTGACACCCGCCGATTGACCGAGCTGGTCGCCGCTTGGTTCGACCTGCATGGGCACTCTCTCAGGGACGGGGAGCGCCGCCGCTCCAAGCTGGATTTGCTCGCTAAGCGACTTCGCAATCCGCAGGCCGCCAAGCTCGACCCGCAGACCTACGCTCATGATCGCCGCGTCAGGCTAGGGGAGGGCGTTTCGCCTAAGACTCTCAACAATGAGCTTGGCTATCTGCGTTCGCTCTACAACGAACTGCGAGGCCTAGGAGTTATCGACTACGCCAATCCGCTGGCCCTGGTGAAGCCGTTGAAGATCCAGGAACGTGAATTGTCCTGGCTGACGACCGATCAGATTGCCGAGCTGTTGGAGGCTATCCGCAGTGGCTGTGATAACCCACATGTCGAAATCATCACGCTCATCTGTCTGGCCACCGGCGCACGTTGGTCAGAGGCCGAGAAGCTGAAGCGGACCGGGCTACGTAATGCGGTGATTACCTTCAGTGGGACCAAGAGCGGTAAGGTCCGATCAGTACCCATCACGACTGAGCTAGAAGCCAAAATCCTTAGACACTGGAAACAGCATGGTCAGCCGAACTCGGCTATCACCTCGTTTCGCAGAGCCCTCGCCAGGACGACTATTGAGCTGCCGAAGGGGCAGGCGGCCCATTCTCTCCGACATACCTTCGCCAGTCACTTCATCCAGAACGGTGGCAACATCCTTACGCTGCAAAAGATCCTGGGTCACTCGAGCTTGGCCATGACTATGCGCTATGCGCACTTGGCGCCAGATCACCTTCAGGATGCGCTGAGGTTAGGGCCATTAGCCGCACTCTCGCGTTGATCGGTTTCGTCGATCTTAAAGAGGATTCCGTCATACAGCGGAGCATTGGGTTCCAGTATGAGGGCGCAACGCCGGAGAACCTTGCTCCGGTCGTGTACATAGAGATCAAAAGAGCTTGAGCGAAAATGCTCCAAGGCCATCCGGCATGCCCGCTCAGCCTCATCGCAAGGAATTTCGGCGTTCTCAGCTGGGTAGTAGACCGCCTGTGTCACGTCCTGATAGAGGACATTCACAAGCAAAACTCTGCTTGCGTGACACATAACGTCTAAAAATAGCTGGCCTGGAAGCTGCACGAGAGGAACCTCGTACCGCTCTCGGTAAAGCGTACCCATTGGGCTGCAACCTTCTAAGCGAGCATGCCTACTGCTGCTCAGGTGGGGAGCCACATTCCTTGCCAGTTCTTCAGCGGAAAGACGAGGCGCAAGCGCTGCAAGCTGAACTATCAGAGACCGCGCGGAGAGTGGGGCGGATCATCTTGAATGCAAATTATTTATATAACTTCTACGTCAAAATGGTGTCTGGGGCCAGCCGATGCCTGCAAATTTTTTCTCGCCTTGCGCGTGGGTCGTTTCGACACTTTTTCGACACCCAAAGAAAAACCCCTGACTTTCTCTAGGAAAATCAGGGGCTTATTTGGTGGAGCCGGGGGGATTTGAACCCCCGTCCGCCAGCTCTCCGCTATCGGTTCTACATGCTTAGCCATCTCTACTGAGTTAACTCCGCGCGGCCCGAGTGGCAGGGCGCTTGGAGCGAGCTGCATAAGTTTTAGCCGTTACACCTGCAGCGAGCTTGGCGGCGATCCTGTTCTATCTGACTGACCTAATCGTCGGGTTTACAGGCATCCCCTAGGGTCAGCTAGCGGCACTTAGGCGGCTAGAGCGTAGTTGTCGTCGTTGGCAACTATAAAGTTGTGGCAGCGGATTTACGAGAACTGTCACCTACTCGGCATGCCCCTCAAGTTTTGCTACCGGCGTCGAATCCTAATCGGCCCCAGAACTCTCTTGCGAGGTTTAATAGGCAGTGTACGGCAAAGGTTCACCAGCGTCGACCATCGAACTGCCAGTACAATGCCTGGCAGGCACTGGCCGTTCGGCGGTCTTGTGCCATCCTCTTCAGATTAGAATTCGAGGAGCGACGGATGCCGCTCGCACCACTCAAGCCTTTGCGCCGCTGGATCTGGCGAGCGTTCCTGCAGAGTGCGCTGATTCCCCTGGTACTGGTGGAGTCGGTGCTGATCGCCGTCTATCTCTACACCAACGAATCCATCCGCGAGGCCCAGGTCGGTTATCTGCAGAGCAGTGCGCTGCAGGATCTGGACAGCGCTGTGCGCCGCGAAGGGCAGGTGATCGACAGCCGTCTGCGCGCCATCGAGGCCCAGGTCGGCATCTACCGTGACGCGGTGACCGAGGCCCTGAGCGATCACCGCTTCGCCCCGGACGAGCTGGAGCGCAAGCGTCACGCCAGCGCACCGAGCGGCGTGTTCTACAGCAGCAGCGACGATGGCCGCGCCGCCTCCTTCTATTCCGCCGCTACGCCACCGGCCAAGCAGGACCGCGCCAAGGCACTACGCCTGTCGCGGGTGGACCCGCTGATGCGTTCGATCCGCCAGGCTGATCCGCTGGTGGCGGCGGTCTACTTCAACACCTGGGACAGCTACAACCGCATCTACCCGTATTTCGATGTGCTGCAGCAGTACCCGCATGACATGGTCATCCCGCAGTACAACTTCTATTACCTGGCCAACGCCGAGCACAACCCCAAGCGCAGCACCGTGTGGACCGAGGTCTACCTCGATCCGGCCGGTCAGGGCTGGATGATGTCGGCCATCGCCCCGGTCTATCGCGATAACTTCCTCGAGGGCGTCGCCGGCCTGGACGTGACGGTCGGGCAGATGCTCGCTGAGATCGGCAACCTGCAGGTGCCCTGGCAGGGATATGCGCTGCTGGTGGGCAGCGACAACGCGATCATGGCCCTGCCCACGGCGGGCGAGAAGGACTTCGGCCTGCGCGAGCTGACCAGCTACTCCTACGCCGAGGCGGTCAGCCGCGAGGTACTCAAACCGGCTGACTTCAAGCTGGATCGCCAGCAGGGCCTGCGTCCGCTGCTGGAGGCCATGGCCACCCGGCACCACGGCGTGGTCGAGGTGCAGCTCGGCGGCCGTGGCCAACTGATGGCCTGGAGCGAGATTCCGCAGACCGGCTGGCGCCTGTTGCTGGTGGTGGACGAGGCGAACATCTTCAGCGAGACCAACCGCCTGGCCGAGCAATACCAGATCATCGGCTACCTGCTGATCGCCGGCCTGGTGTTCTTCTATCTGCTGTTCGGTACCTGGATGTGGACACGCTCGCGGCGCCTGAGCAACGAGTTGGCCGAGCCCATCGCCGGTATCGTTGGCATGATGCGCAGCCTGGCGGTGGGCGAGCGCAAGCCGGCGGCGCCACCGACCTCGATCGCCGAGATGGCCGAGATGGCGGTGGAAGTGCAGCACGCCGGCCAGCAGTTGCAGGCCAGCGAGGAGAGTCGCCTGCGGGCTCAGCGCACCCTGGAGCTGGTGCTGGAGAGCACCACCGAGAGCCTCTGGGAAGTGGAGGCGGAGAGCCTCAGCATCCGCATCAGCGACCGCTTCGTGCGGCGCTTCGGGCTGCCCAGCGACTGCATGCCGTTCGCCGAATTCAACCGGCGCGTGCATCCGGACGACCTGCCACGAGTGCGCCACCTGCGCCTGAGCATGGCCGATGACAGCGCCGAGGACTTCTTCGAGGCCGAGTACCGCTATGCCGATGGTCTGGGCCGCTACGTCTGGCTGCTCAGCCGCGGCAAGGTGATCGAGCGTGACGCCGAGGGCCGCGCGGTACGAGCGGCGGGCACCCACGTCGACATCACCCGCCTCAAGCAGGTGCAGGAAGAGTTGCGCCGAGCCAGCCACGAGGCCCAGGCCGCCAGCCAGGCCAAGAGCCGTTTCCTGTCCAGCATGAGCCACGAACTGCGCACGCCGCTCAATGCCATCCACGGCTTCGCCCAACTGATCGAGCTGGAGGCCCAGGACCATGCCGAGCGCAATCAGGAGGCGGAATACGCCCGCGAAATCGTGCTGGCCAGCCGGCACCTGACCTCGCTGGTGGACGACATTCTCGACCTTTCCAGCATCGAGAGCCGCCAGCAGCAGCTGCAGCTGCAACCGGTGGATATCGGCCCGTTGCTACGCAGTTGCGCTGAGCTGATCCAGCCCGAGGTGCAGCAGCGCCGCCTGCAGCTGCAGGTACTGGCCGAGGCCCATCCGCCGCTGTTCGTCCTGGCCGATCTGCGCCGCCTGCGCCAGGTGATGCTCAACCTGCTGTCCAACGCGATCAAGTACAACAGCCCGCAGGGCATGATCCGCATGGGCTACGAGGTGCGTGCCAGCGGTGTGCGCCTGTGGGTCGATGACAGTGGTCCTGGCCTCAGCACCGAACAGCAGGCGCAGCTGTTCCAGCCGTTCCAGCGGCTCGGCCGGGAGAACTCCAATATCCCTGGCACCGGCATCGGCCTGGTGCTGTGCCGCGAACTGGCGGAGCTGATGGGTGGCGAGATGGGCTTCACCAGTGACATCGGCCTGGGTAGCCGTTTCTGGATCGAGCTGCCCAGCGCCGCCGAGCCGCCGCTCGATGGGGCCGCTGAAAAGCCGGCCGCGACGCGTGCGCGCCAGGTGCTGGCCCAGGTGCTCTGCGTGGAAGACCATCCGGCCTGCCTGCGGGTGCTGCAGGAAGGGCTGCGCGAGATGGCGGTGGTCGGCGGCGTGGGCTCTGTGCGCCGTGCGCTGCTGCAACTCAGCGAGCAGACGCCGGCGCTGGTGCTGCTCGATCTCGATCTGCCCGATGGCAGCGGCCTGGAGGTGCTGGAGTACATGCGCAACGAGCCGCGCCTGGCCGAGGTGCCGGTGCTGGTGGTCAGCGCTGCGGCCGACGAGGAGCTGTTGGCGGAAGCCCGCGCCAGGGGGGCGCAGGCCTGCCTGCTGAAGCCGGTGGACCTGCAGCAACTGCGCCAGATGGCGCTGTCGCTGCTCGGTCAGGAAGCCTGACTACTCGCTGGCCTGCAGCAGGTTCAGCGCTTCCTCCAGCACCTTCACCGACTCACCGTGATTGCCCGACTTGTGCAGCTGCTCGCCTTCTGCGCGCAGGCGCTGCACTTCGGCCAGCACTTCGGCATCGGCGGGCGGGTCGGTCTTGAGCATTTCGTCGATCTTGGCCATGTCCTGGGGGCAGTGCATGGCCCATAGCGAGGTGCTGAACAGCAGGGTAGAGCAGAGCAGGAAGAGCCGGCGCATGGTGAGTCCTCCATGGATGGGGTGAACTCAGTATAGAGACGGACGCCAGGTCCGCCGTGCCGCCGGCTCTCCAGCCGTCAATTGGCCGGGCCGTCGCCCTTGCCGGTTTTCTCCAGCAGGGTCACGGCTTGGCCGGCATGCCCGGCACAGCCTTCCATATCACCGGCCTGCTGGGCTTGCACGGCCTGCTTGCGCAGATCTTCGACCTGCTGCTTGGCGGCCTCGCCGAGGGCGGTCTGGCTGGCCAGCTGGTCATCGATCTTCTGCAGGTTAGTGGCGCACAGATCGTCGTTGGCGAACGCCGGCGAGGCGGCGAGGGCACAGGCAAGAATCAGGGCAGTACGCTTCATCGAGGTCTCTCCTCTTCAGTCGTCGAAGCGAGCCCGGCAAGCGGGCCCGTGTGTAGTCGACTGAGCTAGAGCGGCCTCGGTTCAGAGTTTTTTGCCCGGGTGACGCGATCCACCAGGTACACCAGGCCGTGGTAGTCGATGCCGCTGTGGGTCGACAGGCCGATCTCGCAGGTGCGGCTGGTGGAGATGCCTTCCTCGCAGATCTGCACCGCGTCCTTCAACGAGCGCAGCGAGTGGGCGTTCAGCTCCGGCGTGGTGAAGCCCTTGTCGCCGGCGAAGCCGCAGCAGTGGATGCCCTCGGGGATCACCACTTCCCTGGCGCAGCGGCGGGCGATGTCGATCAGGCCCTGGGCCTCGCCCAGGTGCTGGGTGGAGCAGGTGACGTGCACCGCCACCGGCTTGTCTTGCGGGGTGAACTCCAGGCGCTCGAACAGGTGTTCGCGGATGAACTTCACCGGGTCGTGCAGGCGCAGCCGCGAATCGAGGCCGTCCTGGATCAGGCGCAGGGTGCAGGGGCTGGTGTCGCAGTAGATCGGATCGAGGCCGCCGCGGCTGGCCTTGAGCAGCGCGTCGACCAGCTCCTGCTTCTTGCGCTCGGCCTGTTCCGGGTAGCCCTTGGAGGCGAACGGCTGGCCGCAGCAGAGGTTGTCCGCGTCCGCAGGGAACACCACCTGGAAGCCAGCCTTTTCCAGCAGGCGGCGGGTCTTGTCGATCAGCGGTGTCTGCTCGGCATCGGCGAAGGCCGGGCCCATGGCGCGCGAGATGCAGGCGGCGAGGTAGACCACGCGGGGCCGCGCATCGTCGCTGAACGCGGGCAGGTCGAGGTTGCGCACCGGCTGCGGCATGGCCGGCGTCCACTGCGGCACGCGGCCGGCGCTGGCCTTGTGCAGCAGGGCCGAGGTCTTGCCCAGCAGCGGTGCGCCCAGCAGCATGCGCGCGCCATTGGCCACGTGCAGCATGACCCGCGCGCCCTGCAGGGTACGGTGGAAGTTCGCGGCCAGCCAGTCGGCGCTGCGCCCGTGCTCGGCGTCGCGGGCGCGCAACTTGCGCACCAGGTCGCCGGTATTGATGCCCACCGGGCAGCGCTGCGAGCACAGACCGGTGGCGGCGCAGGTGTCCACGCCCTGATAGTGGTAGGCGGCTTCCAGTTCTGTGGTGTCGATACCGGCGCGTTTGCGCGCCTGGATATCGCGCCAGATGACGATGCGCTGGCGCGGCGTCAGGGTCAGCCCCTTGGACGGGCAGACCGGCTCGCAGAAGCCGCACTCGATGCACTTGTCGACGATCTCGTCGGCGGCCGGCAGCGGCTTGAGGTTCTTCAGGTGGATCTGCGGGTCGGCCGACAGCACCACGTCCGGGTTGAGGATGCCTTGCGGGTCGAACAGGCGCTTGATGGTCCACATCAGCTGGTAGGCCTCGCTGCCCCACTCCAGCTCGACGAAGGGCGCCATGTTGCGCCCGGTGCCGTGCTCGGCCTTGAGCGCACCGCCGAATTCCACCGCCACCAGCTGCGCCACGTCCTGCATGAAAGACTCATAACGCGCGACTTGGACTGGATCGTCGAAGCCCTGAGTGAAGACGAAGTGCAGGTTGCCCTCCAGGGCATGGCCGAACAGGATGGCCTCGTCGTAGCGATGCTTCTCCAGCAGCTCGATCAGGCGGTTGACGCCTTCGGCCAGGCGTTCTACCGGGAAGGTGACGTCCTCGATGATCACTGTGGTGCCGGTCTGGCGCACGGCGCCGACGGCGGGGAAGGTCTCCTTGCGGATCTTCCACAGCTGGTTGTAGACGGCCGGGTCCTCGCTGAAGTCGACCTGCTTTTCCATCGGGAAGTGGGCGATGGAGGCCATAATCCGGCCGATCTGCTCGTGCAGCAGCGATTGCGCCGCGGCGCGCGATTCGATCAGCAGGGCACAGGCGCCGTTCGACAGGCTCCGCACCCACTCGGGCATGCCCTGCATGTTTTCCACCGAGCGCAGGCTGCGGCGGTCGAGCAGCTCCACGGCGGACACCGGCTGCTGCTTGAGCAGCGGCACGGCCTGGCAGCAGCTCTCCACGTCGGGGAAGACGATCAGCGCGCTGGCCTTGTGCGGGTGCTCCGGCACGGTGTCGTAGGTCACTGCGCTGATAAAGCCCAGAGTGCCTTCGGAGCCGACCATCAGGTGGTTGAGGATGTCGATCGGCTCGTCGAAGTCGACCAGCGAATTGAGCGAGAAGCCGGTGGTGTTCTTCAGTCTGTACTTGTGGCGGATCTTGTCGGCCAGCGCGGTGTTGGCGCGGGTCTGCCGACCCAGCTCGGCCAGGGTGTCGAGCAGCGCGCCGTGGCTCTGGCGGAATGCCTCGATGCTGGCGGCGTCCTCGCTGTCCAGCACGCTGCCGTCGGCCAGCACCACGCGCAGGCCGGCGAGGGTCTTGTAGGTGTTCTGCGCCGTGCCGCAGCACATGCCGCTGGAGTTGTTGGCGACGATGCCGCCGATCTTCGCCGCGTTGATCGAGGCCGGGTCGGGGCCGATCTTGCGCCCCAGCGGCGCCAGCCAGGCGTTGGCCTGGGCGCCGATCACGCCGGGCTGCAGACGGATCTGTGCGCCGTTCGCGCGGATGTCGCGCCCGTTCCAGCTGTCGCCGAGGACGATCAGCACCGAGTCGCTGATGGCCTGGCCGGAGAGGCTGGTGCCGGCGGCGCGAAAGGTCACCGGCACGCGCTGGGCGCTGGCCAGTTCGAGCAGGCGCACCACCTCTGCCTCGGCCTCGACCCGTACCACCAGTTTGGGAATCAGCCGGTAGAAGCTGGCGTCGGTGCCGAAGGCCAGCGTCGACAGCGGATCGTCGAACAGGCGCTCGCGCGGGATCAGGCGGTGGACTTCGGCGAGGAAGGCGGCGGGCAGGCTCATGCGTGCTCCATGTATCACGGTGTTTTTATCTCCCCTCTCCCACTGGGAGAGGGGCCGGGGGTGAGGGTGCCGTGGGCGACTCGAACTTTCCCTCACCCTAGCCCTCTCCCGGAGGGAGAGGGGACTAGAACGTCAGACGCCCAGTTCACGCACCAGCGAATCGCGGCTGATCTCCGCGATCGACTTGGCGCCGGTCAGGACCATGGCCACGCGCATTTCCTTCTCGAACAGATCGAGCAGGTTGCTCACCCCGGCGCCACCGGCGGCGGCCAGGGCGTAGACGAAGGCGCGGCCGAGCATCACGCCGTCGGCGCCGAGGGCGAGCATGCGCACCACGTCGAGGCCGGTGCGGATGCCGGAGTCGGCAAGGATCTTCAGCTCGCCCTTCACCGCGTCGGCGATGGCCGGCAGGGCGCGGGCGCTGGACAGCACGCCGTCGAGCTGGCGGCCGCCGTGGTTGGACACGACGATGCCGTCGGCGCCGAATTTCACGGCGTCGCGGGCGTCCTCGGGGTCGAGGATGCCCTTGATCACCATCGGGCCGTCCCAGAATTCACGGATCCATTCCAGATCCTTCCAGGAGATCGACGGGTCGAAATTGGCCCCCAGCCAGCCGATATAATCGGCCAGGCCGGTGGGGTTGCCACGATAGGTGGAGATGTTGCCGAGGTCGTGCGGCTTGCCCAGCACGCCCACGTCCCAGGCCCAGGCCGGGTGGGTCATGGCTTGCAGCACCCGGCGCAGGGCGGCGTTGGGACCGCTCATGCCGGAGTGGGCATCGCGGTAGCGCGCGCCGGGGGTGGGCATGTCGACGGTGAACACCAGGGTGGTGACGCCGGCGGCCTTGGCCCGCTCCAGGGCATTGCGCATGAAGCCGCGGTCCTTCAGCACATAGAGCTGGAACCACATCGGCCGGTCGATGGCCGGCGCCACTTCCTCGATCGGGCAGACCGACACGGTGGACAGGGTGAAGGGAATGCCCTTGGCCGCCGCCGCCTTGGCCGCCTGCACTTCGCCGCGGCGGGCGTACATGCCGGTCAGGCCGACCGGGGCCAGGGCCACCGGCATGGCCAGCTTCTCGCCGAACAGCTCGGTTTCCAGGCTCAGCTCGGACATGTTCTTCAGCACGCGCTGCCGCAGGGCAATACTGGCCAGGTCCTCGACGTTGCGCCGCAGCGTGTACTCGGCGTAGGCGCCACCATCGATGTAGTGGAACAGGAACGGCGGCAGCTTGCGCTGCGCGGCGGCGCGGTAGTCGGTGGAGGCGGAGATGATCATTGGCTTCTCATCCGTTGGAAAATGGGAACAACGATGTTGCGGGCGGATCTCGCGAGCTAGAGCGAGACAAGGCAGACATGGCCGAGGGCGCGGAGTTTACGAGCTGTAAATGAGCAGCCCGAGCCCATGTCTAACGCTGTATCGCCGACGCGCAGCAGATCCGAATGTCCTCAATGCACGAGCATGCCGGTCAGCCAGTAGGCCTGGACCAGGGTGATCAGGCCGACGAAGGTGGCGAAGATCAGGCTGTGCTTGAGGGTGAAGCGGAACAGGTCGGATTCCTTGCCGACCATGCCGGTGGCGGCGCAGGCCACGGCGATGGATTGCGGCGAGATCATCTTGCCGGTCACGCCGCCGCTGGTGTTGGCGGCCACCAGCAGGGTGTCGTTGACTCCGATCTGGTGCGCGGTGGTGGCCTGCAGCGAACCGAACAGGGCGTTGGACGAGGTGTCCGAGCCGGTCAGGAACACGCCCAGCCAGCCGAGGAACGGCGAGAAGAACGGGAACAGCGCGCCGGTGCCGGCGAGGACCAGCGCCAGGGTGGTGGACATGCCGGAGAAGTTGGTGACGAAGGCGAAGGCCAGCACCATGCCGATCGACAGGATCGGCCACTTCAGCTCGATGAAGGTTTCCTTGAAAGTGGTCAGACCAGTTTTGATATCGATCTTCAGGATCAGCATGGAGATCAGGGCCGAGAAGAAGATCGCGGTACCGGTGGCGGAGATCGGGTCCAGCTTGAACACGGCCGGGATGGCAGTAGGCGCAGTGACTATCGGCGCGACCTTCATCACCAACTGGTCCAGGTGAGGGATTGCGAACAGGAAGACGAAGCTCTCCAGCGCGCCGCCTGGAGCGAACAGGGCCTTGAACGGCTTGAGGGTCCAGATGGTGACCAGCACGGTCAGCACCAGGAAGGGCGACCAGGCCTTGAGAATCTCGCCGAAGCTGTAGGGCGACGGGGTGGCGCCGCTCTGGCCGCCGAAACCGCCCAGGGTGGCGGCACCGCCGGAGACGCCGACTACTTCGCTGTCTTCGGCGCGACGCGGGCTCCAGACCTTGAGGAACAGGGTCAGGCTGATCAGGCTGACCAGAGCCGAGGTGATGTCCGGCAGTTCCGGACCGATGAAGTTGGAGGTGAAGTACTGGGTGACGGCGAAGCTGCCACCGGCGACCAGCGCGGCCGGCCAGGTTTCCTTCACGCCTTTCCAGCCATCCATCATCGCTACCAGCCAGAACGGCACGATGATCGACAGCAGCGGCAGCTGGCGGCCGGTCATGGCGCCAATCTTGAAGGCGTCGATGCCGGTGACCTGGCCGGCCACGGTGATCGGGATGCCCAGCGCGCCGAAAGCCACCGGTGCGGTGTTGGCGATCAGGCACAGGCCGGCGGCGTACAGCGGGTTGAAGCCGAGGCCGACGAGCAGGGCGGCGGTGATCGCCACCGGCGCGCCAAAGCCGGCCGCACCTTCGAGGAAGGCACCGAAGGAGAAGCCGATCAGTAGCACCTGCAGGCGCTGGTCGTCGGTTATCGACAGCACCGAGCTGCGGATCACCTCGAACTGGCCGCTCTTGACCGCGAGTTTGTAGAGGAACACCGCGGCGACGATGATCCAGGCGATCGGCCACAGGCCGTAGGCGAAGCCGTAGCCGGCGGCAGCGAAGGCTTTCTCGGCCGGCATGCCGAAGGCGAAGATCGCCACCAGCAGTGACAGCGCCAGGGTGATGGTGCCGGCGATGTGGCCCTTGAGGCGGAACACGGCCAGGGCCAGGAAGAAGAAGATGATCGGGATCAGTGCGGCGAACGCCGACAGGCCCAGGCTGCCGAGCGGGGTATAGAGCTGTTGCCAGGTTTGCATTGCGGGTGGCTCCCTAATTGTTTTTGGAGGTGCCTTGCGCTCGGTGATCGACAGGCTTCTGGCCTGGCGGCGGCAGATCGAGCGACGCGATGACTTAAGATAATTGGTCATACCAATTTACAAAGCCAGGCGCTCAGGGTAAAAGCCCGGCTCTTGGTGTGTCAATTTGTCCGTCTGCGACTTTGGTCGAACCGGCTCACCGCTTGCAGCTGCTTGCTGCTGCTGGCAGGGCTGGTTAGGCTGCCCGGCACAAGTCGCGAATGGCGGGCCAGACGGTTGCCGGGCGATAGGGAATGAGGGTGGAAAGTGGTATGACATTCGGTCAGGTGCGGCAGCGCCGCCTGTCGGACGACATCGTCAGTCAGCTCGAGTCGATGATTCTCGAGGGCACGCTGAAGGCTGGAGAGCGGCTACCGGCGGAGCGCGCGCTGGCCGAGCAGTTCGGCGTGTCGCGCCCGTCGCTGCGCGAGGCGATCCAGAAGCTGGTGGCCAAGGGGCTGCTGGTCAGTCGCCAGGGTGGCGGCAACTACGTGGCGGCCGAGCTGGGCTCGACCTTCAGCGATCCGCTGCTGCACCTGCTGGAAAGCAACCCCGATGCGCAGCGCGATCTGCTGGAGTTCCGCCATACGCTGGAGGGCTCCTGCGCCTTCTACGCGGCGCAGCGCGCCACGCCGGTCGACCACGAGCGTCTGCAGGCCGCCTTCGACGAGCTGCAGCGCTGCTATGCGCCGGACAGCAAGGCCAGCCGGGCGGAGGAAGGCGCGGCCGATGCGCGCTTCCACCTGGCCATCGCCGAGGCCAGCCACAACGCCGTGCTGCTGCACACCATTCGCGGCCTGTTCGATCTGCTCAGGCACAACGTGGTGACCAATATCGGCGGCATGTACCTGCAGCGCAGCGAGACGCGTGACCAGCTGCGCGCCCAGCATCAGGCGCTGTTCGAGGCGATCATCGAGCGGCGTGCCGAGGAGGCTCGGCAGCTGTCGAATCTGCATATCCAGTATGTGCAGGAGGTGCTGACCGAGGCCCAGCAGGAGGCCCGGCGGCTGGAGCGGGCGCAGCGCCGCCAGGGACTGTAAAAGAAAAGGGCGGATGATCCGCCCTTTGTCTTATTCGTCCTTGCCCTTGCTGCGCATGGCGCGCTGGACCTCGCGATCGGCGTCGCGCTCTTTCTCGGTGTGGCGCTTGTCGAAGTCCTTTTTGCCCTTGGCCAGTGCGATCTCGCACTTGATCAGGTGGGCCTTCCAGTAGATCGACAGGGCCACACAGGTATAGCCCTTCTGCTGTACCGAGCCGAACAACTTGTCCAGCTCGCGCTTGTTCAGCAGCAGCTTGCGGGTGCGGATAGGGTCGGCGATGACGTGGGTGCTGGCGGTCTTCAGCGGGGTGATGTGGCAACCCATGAGCCAGGCTTCGTCATCCTTGAGCAGGATATAGCTGTCTACCAGCTGCGCCTTGCCGGCGCGCAGGCTCTTCACTTCCCAGCCGGACAGGACCAGGCCGGCCTCGAACTTGTGTTCGATGAAGTAGTCGTGCAGCGCCTTTTTGTTCAGCGCGATGGTCCCGGTGGGGTGTTTCTTCTGCTTGGCCATAGGGCGCGCATTATAGGGAGTCGATGCGCCCCTGGCGACAGGTGTGCTTGAGAGGGGTGGTCCAATTCCGCACAATGCGCGCTCCGTGGCGCTGGCAGGCTGGCGCGGCAGTTCAGGAACAAAAGGCTGATGACTACCCGTATCCAACGCTCGGCCCTGTTGCCCTATCCGGCGCAGGCCCTCTATGACCTGGTCAACGATGTGGCCAGCTATCCGCAATTCCTGCCCTGGTGCGCGGCATCCGAGGTGCTGGAATCCAGCGAGAGCGAGATGCGCGCGACCCTGACGGTGGCCAAGGGTGGCATCAGCCAGCAGTTCACCACGCGCAACCGCCTGGTGCCGGGCAAGTCCATGGACATGCAGCTGGTGAACGGTCCATTCTCCAAGCTGCACGGTGTGTGGGAGTTCAAGGCGCTCGGCGACAAGGCCTGCAAGATCAGCCTGGACATGACCTTCGATTACGCCGGGCCGCTGGTCAAGGCGACGCTCGGTCCGCTGTTCACCCAGGCGGCCAACACCATGGTCGATGCCTTCTGCCAGCGGGCCAAGCAGCTCTATGGCTGAGATCGACATCGAGGTGGTGTACGCCCTCGAAGGCGAGCAGCGCCTGCTGCACCTGAGCGTGCCGGCCGGCACCACCGTGCGCGAGGCGGCGCTGCGCTCGGGCATGCAGGCGCACTTTCCTGGTCTCGATCTGAACGCCGCTGTGCTGGGCATCTTTGGCAAGCTGGTGGCCAAGCCGGAGGAGCGGGTGCTGGAAGCGGGTGAGCGGGTCGAGATCTACCGGCCTCTGTTGGCTGATCCCAAGGAAGTGCGCAAGGCGCGTGCGGCGCGAGCCAGGGCGGCGCAGCAAGGCGACTGAGTGCTTTCCAGCGGCCATGAAAAAGCCCGGCATTGGCCGGGCTTTTTCGTTGTGGCGGATTACTGCGGCTGCGGGTCCAGCGGCTCCGGGATCGGCACCGGGATCGGCTCGGCGGCGTCCACTTCGTCCTGGATCTGCTCCAGCAGGGAGCCCGGCTTGGCCGGTTCTTCGGTCTGCTGCTGAGGCTGCTGGTTGATGCTGGTGTCACTGCCTTCGCCGAGGATTTCCTGGTCGCGGCTGACGCCCGGCATGAAGTCACCGGCCAGGCCGATCAGTTGATCGCTGCCGTCGAACATCAGGCTGATGCGTTCCTGGTAACGCTGACGACCACCCGGTTGAATGCTGTACAGATAGTCCCAGCGCTTGGCGTGGAAGGTATCGGTGATCAGCGGGTTGCCCATGATAAACCGCACTTGGCGCTGGGTCATTCCGGGCTTCAACTGGTCTATCATGTCCTGTGTAACGACATTGCCCTGCTGGATGTCGATTTTGTAGACCCCGGGAAACGAACAGCCGGCGAGCGCGAACAGACCCACGAGGGTGAGGCTGGGCAGCAAGAGCTTGGTGTTTTGCATCGGTGGGTGACTTCCACTATCTTGGCTGGGCAAATTAAACCCCGATCATACCCGCATTAACGGGAGCTGCGAAGCAGCAACCACGAGAAAGCTGACCATGGTTGAAAACAACGAACTGCGTAAGGCTGGCCTCAAGGTCACCCTGCCGCGCGTGAAGATTCTGCAGATGCTCGACTCGGCCACTTCCGGCCAGCGCCACATGAGTGCGGAAGACGTATACAAGGCTCTGATGGAGGCCGGCGAAGATGTAGGCCTGGCCACCGTCTACCGCGTGCTGACCCAGTTCGAGGCCGCCGGCCTGGTCGAGCGCCACAACTTCGATGGCGGCCATGCCGTGTTCGAGTTGGCCGACGGCGGGCACCACGACCACATGGTCTGCGTGGATAGCGGCGAAGTGATCGAGTTCTTCGATCCGGAGATCGAGAAGCTGCAGAAAGAGATCGTCAAGCAGCATGGCTTCGAGTTGGTCGATCACAATCTGGTGCTGTACGTGCGCAAGAAGAAGTAAGCGCAGCCTGTACTGGATAGAGAAAAGGCGCTCCGCGGGGCGCCTTTTTCATGGGCGGCTTTTGGTGTCAGCTCTGGGCGCTGGTGACCATCTTGCGTGCGTGCTGCAGGGATTCCTCGGTGAGGTCGACGCCGCCGAGCATGCGCGCCACCTCTTCGACGCGCTGCGCGGTATCCAGATTGGCCACGGCGGTGCGGGTCTCGGCGCTGTCGCGCTGCTTGTGCACGAACAGATGATGGTGGCCCTGGGCTGCGACTTGCGGCAGGTGGGTGACGGTCAGAACCTGGCCGCGCTCGCCCAGGCGGCGTAGCAGCTGACCGACCACTTCAGCGGTGGGGCCGCCGATGCCGACGTCCACTTCGTCGAACACCAGGGTCGGTACCCGCGAGGTCTGCGCGGTGATCACCTGGATGGCCAGGCTGATACGCGACAGCTCGCCGCCCGAGGCGACCTTGGCCAAGGATTTCAGTGGCTGGCCCGGGTTGGCGCTGACCAGGAATTCCACCTGTTCCAGGCCATGGGGTTGCGGCTCTTCGGCACTGCCGGCCTGCAGTTCGATGCTGAAGCGACCGCCGGGCATGCCGAGGGTCTGCATCTCAACCTGCACGGCTTCGGCCAGGCGACTGGCGGCCTGCTGGCGCAGGGCGCTCAGTTCGGCGGCTTTCTCCTGATAGTGACGGGCGTAGGCGGCCAGCTCCTCGCCCAGGCGCTCCACCGCCTCGTCATCGGCGTTGAGGCTTTCCAGCTCTTCCAGCAGGCTCTGCTGCAGCTCGGCCAACTCGAAGGGTTGCACCCGATGCTTGCGCGCCAGGCTGTAGATGGCGTCCAGGCGCTCTTCCAGCAACTGCTGGCGCTGCGGGTCAGCGTCGAAATGGTCGAGGAAGCGATTCAGCTCGCCGACCGCTTCCTCGACCTGGATCTGCGCACTGGCCAGCAGGTTGGTCGCTTCGCCCAGGGCGCCGGGCTGGCTACTGAAGGCGGTAAGGCGGTTGAGGCTGGCGGTGAGGGCGGACAGCACGTTGCCGGCGTCGCTCTCGCTGCACAGGTCGAGCACCTGGCGGCATGCGCCGAGCAGCTGTTCGGCGCTGCTCAGGGTCTTGTGCTCCTGCTCCAGCCGTTCCAGCTCGTTGTCACCCAGGCCCAGGTTCTCCAGTTCTTCCAGCTGGTAGCTGAGCAACTGGTGGCGGGCGCGCTGCTCGTCGCCGGTCGACGACAGGCGCTGCAGTTCCTGGCGGGTCTGGCGCCAGCGCTGGGCGGCAAGGTGAACCTGGCGCGCCAGCTCCTGGCTGCCGGCGTATTCGTCGAGCAGGCGGCGATGGGTGTCGGGCTTGAGCAGCGACTGGTGCTCGTGCTGGCTGTGGATGTCGATCAGCAGCTCGCCGAGGGCCTTGAGGTCGCCGAGCGGGCAGGGCGCGCCGTTGATGTAGCCGCGCGAGCGGCCTTCGCTGGTAATGACGCGGCGCAGGATGCACGGGCCGTCGTTGTCCAGGTCACGCTCGGCGAGCCAGGCGCGGGCCTCGGCGATGTCCTCCAGGTCGAAGCTGGCGAGGATGTCCACCTTGTCGGCGCCAGGGCGGACCACGCCGCTGTCGGCGCGATCACCGAGAGCCAGGCCAAGGGCGTCGAGCATGATCGATTTGCCGGCGCCGGTTTCGCCGGTGATCACGGACATGCCGCGTTCCAGCTCCAGATCCAGGTGTTCGACGATGGCGTAGTTGTGAACGGACAGGTGCACCAGCATGGAGAGCGCTCCCAAAAGTTTGTGCTGGCTATTTATACAGTGTTTTGTTTTGTCCCGGCAATAACCCTTGAAACCGTGCGACCGGCCCCCATATAGGCGGCAAGAAGCGCGGGCCATGACCCGCCGATGTATAGACAGGAGGAACCAATGGCAGACGAACAGACCCTGGATACGACGAACCCGGAAGAGCAGCTGGCGCCCGAGATGGCCGTCGGCGACGAGCTGGCTGCCCGTGTGCAGAGCCTCGAAGAGCAGCTGGCCGCCGCCCAGGACAATTCCCTGCGCGTGGCCGCCGACCTGCAGAATGTGCGCCGCCGCGCCGAGCAGGACGTGGAGAAGGCGCACAAGTTCGCTCTGGAAAAGTTCGCCAACGACCTGCTGCCGGTGGTCGACAGCCTGGAGCGTGGCCTGGAGCTGTCCAGCCCCAACGACGAGGCGATCAGGGCTGTGCGTGAAGGCATGGAGCTGACCCTCAAGCTGTTCCACGACACCCTCAAGCGCTACCAGCTGGAGGCGGTCGATCCGCATGGCGCGCCGTTCAATCCCGAGCATCACCAAGCCATGGCGATGGAAGAGAGCACCCACGTCGAGCCGAACACCGTGCTCAAGGTGTTCCAGAAGGGCTACCTGCTCAACGGTCGCCTGCTGCGCCCGGCCATGGTCGTGGTGAGCAAGGCGCCAATGGCGCCGCCGCCCTCCATCGACGAGCAGGCTTGAAATTCATCGGCTCGACCCCATCTGTTACAGCAAGCGAATTCATAGCTGACGCGGCGGGCATGACAGGCCGCGGTTAACGACAAAGTTTCGGAGAATTTGAACATGGGCAAAATCATCGGTATCGACCTGGGGACCACCAACTCCTGCGTCGCCATTCTGGAAAACGGTAACGTCAAGGTCATCGAGAACGCCGAAGGCGCGCGCACCACGCCGTCGATCATCGCGTACGCCAACGATGGCGAGATCCTGGTCGGCCAGTCCGCCAAGCGTCAGGCCGTGACCAACCCGCACAACACCCTGTACGCGGTGAAGCGGCTGATCGGTCGCCGCTTCGACGAAGAAGTCGTGCAGAAAGACATCAAGATGGTGCCTTACAAGATCGCCAAGGCCGACAACGGTGACGCCTGGGTCGAAGTGAACGGCCAGAAGATGGCGCCGCCGCAGATTTCTGCGGAAGTGCTGAAGAAGATGAAGAAGACCGCCGAAGACTACCTCGGCGAGCCGGTGACCGAGGCGGTCATCACCGTGCCTGCCTACTTCAACGACAGCCAGCGCCAGGCCACCAAGGACGCCGGCCGCATCGCCGGTCTGGACGTCAAGCGCATCATCAACGAGCCGACCGCGGCTGCGCTGGCCTACGGCATGGACAAGGCCAAGGGCGACCACACCGTGATCGTCTATGACCTGGGTGGCGGTACCTTCGACGTGTCGGTGATCGAGATCGCCGAAGTCGACGGCGAGCACCAGTTCGAAGTACTGGCCACCAACGGCGACACCTTCCTCGGTGGTGAGGACTTCGACATCCGCCTGATCGACTACCTCGTCGACGAATTCAAGAAAGAGTCCGGCATCGACCTGAAGGGCGATCCGCTGGCCATGCAACGCCTGAAGGAGGCTGCCGAGAAAGCCAAGATCGAGCTGTCGTCCGCCCAGCAGACCGACGTCAACCTGCCGTACATCACTGCCGATGCGACCGGTCCGAAGCACCTCAACGTGAAGATTTCCCGAGCCAAACTGGAAGCCCTGGTCGAGGAGCTGGTGACCCGCACCATCGAGCCGTGCCGCATCGCCCTGAAGGACTCCGGTCTGGACGTTGGCAGCATCGACGAAGTGATCCTGGTCGGCGGTCAGACCCGTATGCCGCTGGTGCAGCAGAAGGTCGCCGAGTTCTTCGGCAAGGAAGCGCGCAAGGACGTCAACCCGGACGAAGCCGTGGCCATCGGTGCAGCCATTCAGGGCGCCGTACTGGCTGGTGACGTGAAGGACGTGCTGCTGCTCGACGTCTCCCCGCTGACCCTGGGTATCGAAACCATGGGCGGCGTGATGACCGCGCTGATCGAGAAGAACACCACCATCCCGACCAAGAAGTCGCAGGTGTTCTCGACTGCCGACGATAACCAGAGCGCCGTGACCATTCACGTGCTGCAGGGCGAGCGCAAGCAAGCCGCGCAGAACAAGTCGCTGGGCAAGTTCGACCTGGCCGAGATCCCGCCGGCCCCGCGTGGCGTGCCGCAGATCGAAGTGACCTTCGACATCGACGCCAACGGCATCCTGCACGTCGGTGCCAAAGACAAGGCCACCGGCAAGCAGCAGTCGATCGTGATCAAGGCCAACTCCGGTCTGTCCGACGAGGAGATCGAGCGCATGGTGCGTGACGCCGAGGCCAACGCCGAGGAAGACCGCAAGTTCGAGGAGCTGGCCGCTGCCCGCAACCAGGGCGATGGTCTGGTCCATGCCACTCGCAAGATGATCACCGAGGCTGGCGACAAGGCGACTGCCGACGAGAAGGCGGCCATCGAGAAGGCCATCGGCGAACTGGAAGCTGCCCTCAAAGGCGACGACAAGGCTGCCATCGAGGCCAAGATCAACGCCCTGTCCGAAGCTACCACTCCGCTGGCGCAGAAGATGTATGCCGAGCAGCCGCAACCGGGCGCTGCCGCCCAAGGCGCGGATGATGCCAAGGACGCCGGCGACGACGTGGTCGACGCCGAGTTCGAAGAGGTCAAGGACAACAAGTAAGCTACGGCTTGCTTCCGTTCCAGCCTGCCGAAGCCTGGCTTCGGCGGGTGCGATTCGCCGCGCGGGAGCATGCTCCCGCGTTGGTGTGTCTGGGGCAGACGAATTTAAAGGTGTAGATGTATGGCCAAACGTGACTATTACGAAGTGCTCGGTGTGGAGCGCGGCGCCAGCGAAGCGGACCTGAAGAAGGCCTACCGCCGCCTGGCGATGAAGCACCATCCCGACCGCAATCCGGACGACAAGGCCGCGGAAGAGAAATTCAAGGAGGCCAACGAGGCTTACGAGGTGCTCTCCGACGCCGCCAAGCGCTCGGCTTACGACCAGTACGGCCATGCCGGCGTCGACCCGCAGATGGGCGGCGGTGGCGGCTTCGGCGCGGGCGGTGCGAACTTCTCCGACATCTTCGGCGATGTGTTCAGCGATTTCTTCGGTGGCGGCGGTCGCGGCGGTCAGCGTGGCGGCGCCCAGCGCGGCAGTGACCTGCGCTACACCCTCGAACTGGACCTGGAAGAGGCGGTGCGCGGCACCACCGTGACCATTCGCGTGCCGACCCTGGTTGGCTGCAAGACCTGCGATGGCAGCGGCGCCAAGAAGGGCACCAGTCCGGTGACCTGTACCACCTGCGGCGGCATCGGCCAGGTGCGCATGCAGCAGGGCTTCTTCTCAGTGCAGCAGACCTGCCCGCGCTGCCACGGCAGCGGCAAGATGATCACCGACCCCTGTGGCAGCTGCCATGGTCAGGGCCGCGTGGAAGAGAGCAAGACCCTGTCGGTCAAGGTGCCGGCGGGTGTCGATACCGGCGACCGTATTCGTCTGTCCGGCGAAGGCGAGGCGGGCTCCCACGGCGGGCCTTCAGGCGATCTGTACGTGGTGGTCAACGTGCGCGAGCACCCGATCTTCCAGCGCGACGGCAAGCACCTGTACTGCGAGGTGCCGATCAGCTTTGCCGACGCGGCGCTGGGCGGCGAGCTGGAAGTGCCGACCCTGGATGGCCGGGTCAAGTTGAAGATCCCGGAAGGCACCCAGACCGGCAAACTGTTCCGCCTGCGTGGCAAGGGCGTGGCGCCGGTGCGCGGCGGCGGTGCTGGCGATCTGATGTGTCGGGTGGCGGTGGAAACGCCGGTCAATCTGGACAAGCGCCAGCGCGAGTTGTTGGAAGAGTTCCGCAAGTCGCTGGAAGGCGACAGTTCCCACTCGCCCAAGGCCAGCGGCTGGTTCGACGGCATGAAGCGCTTCTTCGGCGACATCTAAGGAACAGGCTATGCAACGTATCGCAGTGATGGGCGCCGCCGGGCGCATGGGCAAGATCCTCATCGAGGCGGTCGGCCAGGCGGAAGGCGCGCAGCTGAGCGCGGCGGTGGATCGCCCGGACAGCAGCCTGATCGGCGCCGACGCAGGCGAACTGGCGGCGCAGGGCAAGATCGGCGTGACCCTGGCGGGTGACCTGAATGCCGTGCTGGATCAGTTCGATGTGCTGATCGACTTCACGCACCCCTCGGTGACCCTGAAGAATCTGGAAGTCTGCCGCCAGGCGGGCAAGGCCATGGTCATCGGCACCACCGGCTTCTCGCCGGAGGAAAAGCAGCTGCTGAGCGAAGCGGCCAAGCAGATTCCGATCGTCTTCGCCGCCAACTACAGCGTCGGCGTCAATCTGTGCCTGAAGCTGCTGGATACTGCCGCCCGCGTGCTGGGTGATGATGTCGATATCGAGATCATCGAGGCGCATCACCGGCACAAGGTCGACGCGCCGTCCGGCACCGCCCTGCGCATGGGGGAAGTGGTGGCCAATGCCCTGGGGCGTGATCTGCAGAAGGTCGCGGTCTATGGTCGCGAGGGCCAGACCGGCGCCCGCGAGCGCGAGACCATCGGTTTCGCCACCGTGCGTGCCGGCGATGTGGTTGGTGATCACACCGTGCTGTTCGCCGCCGATGGCGAGCGAGTGGAGATTACCCACAAGGCGTCCAGTCGCATGACCTTCGCCAAGGGCGCGGTGCGTGCGGCTCAATGGCTGCAAGGGCAGTCTGCCGGCCTTTATGACATGCAGGACGTGTTGGGGCTGAACTGAAATGCCTGAACGGTCCATGCAAGCTGTGGACCGAAAAGGGCTTTTCCTGTAAGCTTCCCGCTTTAGTGTGTCCACTAAAAGTAACGCAGAATGAATCAGATAAAGAAGCGGGGTGACGGTCAATACGTCATCCCGCTTTTTTACAACCTGCGTTTGTGCAAGTTTCAGATCTAAGGGAGGTCTTCTTGACTAAGCCAGCCATTCTCGCCCTTGCCGACGGCAGCATTTTCCGCGGTGAAGCAATCGGGGCCGACGGCCATACCATTGGTGAGGTGGTGTTCAACACCGCCATGACCGGCTATCAGGAAATCCTCACCGATCCTTCCTATGCCCAGCAGATTGTCACCCTGACCTACCCGCACATCGGCAACACCGGCACCACGCCGGAAGACGCCGAGTCCAACCGTGTGTGGGCCGCCGGCCTGATCATGCGCGACCTGCCGCTGACCTCCAGCAACTGGCGCAACAAGCAGCCGCTGGACGAGTACCTGAAAGAGAACGGTACCGTCGCCATCGCCGGCGTCGACACCCGTCGCCTGACCCGCATCCTGCGCGAGAAGGGTTCGCAGAACGGCTGCATCCTGGCTGGCGCAGACGCCACTGAGGAAAAAGCCCTGGAGCTGGCGCGCAGCTTCCCCGGCCTGAAAGGCATGGACCTGGCCAAGGTGGTCAGCTGCACCGAGCGCTACGAGTGGCGCACCAGCGTGTGGAACCTGAAAGACGACAGCCATCCGGAAATCGCCGCCAGCGAGCTGCCTTACCACGTGGTCGCCTATGACTACGGGGTCAAGACCAACATCCTGCGCATGCTGGTCGAGCGCGGCTGCCGCCTGACCGTGGTGCCGGCCCAGACTCCTGCCAAGGACGTACTGGCGCTGAACCCGGACGGCGTGTTCCTCTCCAACGGCCCTGGCGACCCCGAGCCGTGCGACTACGCGATCGCTGCGATCAAGGAAGTGCTGCAGACCGAAATTCCGGTCTTCGGCATCTGCCTCGGCCACCAGTTGCTGGCCCTGGCCTCCGGCGCCAAGACCGTGAAGATGGGCACCGGCCACCACGGTGCCAACCACCCGGTACAGGACCTCGACAGCGGCGTGGTGATGATCACCAGCCAGAACCACGGTTTCGCCGTGGACGAGCCGAGCCTACCGGCCAACCTGCGCGCCACTCACAAGTCGCTGTTCGACGGCACCCTGCAGGGCATCGAGCGTACCGACAAGGATGCCTTCAGCTTCCAGGGTCACCCGGAAGCCAGCCCGGGCCCGCACGACGTCGCCCCGCTGTTCGACCGCTTCATCGAAGCCATGGCCAAGCGCCGCTAAGCCCCGCCGACTGACCCAAGGATTCGAGTAAGAAACATGCCAAAACGTACAGACATCAAAAGCATCCTGATCCTCGGCGCCGGCCCCATCGTCATCGGTCAGGCCTGCGAGTTCGACTATTCCGGCGCCCAGGCCTGCAAGGCCCTGAAGGAAGAAGGCTTCCGCGTCATCCTGGTGAACTCCAACCCGGCCACCATCATGACCGACCCGGCCATGGCCGACGCCACCTACATCGAGCCGATCAAGTGGGCCACCGTGGCCAAGATCATCGAGAAGGAACGTCCGGACGCGCTGCTGCCGACCATGGGTGGCCAGACCGCGCTGAACTGCGCCCTGGACCTGGAAAAGCACGGCATCCTGGAGAAATTCGGCGTCGAGATGATCGGTGCCAACGCCGACACCATCGACAAGGCCGAAGACCGCTCGCGCTTCGACAAGGCGATGAAAGACATCGGCCTGGCCTGCCCGGTTTCCGGCATCGCGCACAACATGGAAGAAGCCTACGGCGTGCTGGAGAAGGTCGGCTTCCCCTGCATCATCCGTCCGTCCTTCACCATGGGCGGCACTGGCGGCGGCATCGCTTACAACCGTGAAGAATTCGAAGAGATCTGCGCCCGCGGCCTGGATCTGTCGCCGACCAGCGAGCTGCTGATCGACGAATCGCTGATCGGCTGGAAGGAATACGAGATGGAGGTGGTCCGCGACAAGAAGGACAACTGCATCATCGTCTGCTCCATCGAGAACTTCGACCCGATGGGCGTGCACACCGGTGACTCGATCACCGTGGCGCCGGCACAGACCCTGACCGACAAGGAATACCAGATCCTGCGTAACGCCTCCCTGGCGGTGCTGCGCGAGATCGGCGTGGAAACCGGCGGTTCCAACGTGCAGTTCGGCATCTGCCCGAACACCGGCCGCATGGTGGTGATCGAGATGAACCCGCGCGTGTCGCGTTCCTCGGCCCTGGCCTCCAAGGCCACCGGCTTCCCGATCGCCAAGATCGCCGCCAAGCTGGCCGTGGGTTACACCCTGGACGAGCTGCAGAACGACATCACCGGCGGTCGCACCCCGGCCTCGTTCGAGCCGGCCATCGACTACGTCGTGACCAAGATCCCGCGTTTCGCCTTCGAGAAGTTCCCGAAAGCCGACGCCCGCCTGACCACCCAGATGAAGTCCGTGGGTGAGGTCATGGCCATCGGCCGCACCTTCCAGGAGTCCATGCAGAAAGCCCTGCGCGGCCTGGAAGTCGGCGTTGCCGGCTTCGACGAGAAGCTCGACCTGAACGACCCGGAAGCCGAGAGCACCCTGCGTCGTGAACTGACCGTGCCCAGCGCCGACCGCGTCTGGTACGTGGCCGATGCCTTCCGTGCCGGCAAGACCGTCGCCGAAGTGTTCGACCTGACCCGCATCGACGAGTGGTTCCTGGTGCAGATCGAAGACCTGGTCAAGGACGAAGAGCGCATCAAGACCCTGGCGCTGTCGGCCATCGACCGCGACCTGATGTACAAGCTCAAGCGCAAAGGCTTCTCCGACATCCGTCTGGCCAAGCTGCTGGGCGTGACCGAGAAGACCCTGCGCAGCCACCGCCACAAGCTGAAAGTGCTGCCGGTGTACAAGCGCGTCGATACCTGCGCCGCCGAGTTCGCCACCGACACCGCCTACATGTACTCGACCTACGAGGAAGAGTGCGAGGCCAACCCGAGCGGTCGCGACAAGATCATGATTCTCGGCGGCGGCCCCAACCGTATTGGCCAGGGCATCGAGTTCGACTACTGCTGCGTACACGCGGCGCTGGCCATGCGTGAAGACGGTTACGAGACCATCATGGTCAACTGCAACCCGGAAACCGTTTCCACCGACTATGACACTTCCGACCGCCTGTACTTCGAGCCGGTGACCCTGGAAGACGTGCTGGAAATCGTCCGCGTCGAGCAGCCGAAAGGCGTGATCGTGCAGTACGGCGGCCAGACTCCGCTGAAACTCTGCCGCGCCCTGGAAGAGGCCGGCGTGCCGATCATCGGTACCTCGCCTGACGCCATTGATCGCGCCGAAGACCGCGAGCGCTTCCAGCAGATGGTCCAGCGCCTGAACCTGCGTCAGCCGGCCAACGCCACCGCGCGCAGCGAAGACGAGGCCCTGGCCCTGTCCAAGTCCATCGGCTACCCGATGGTCGTGCGCCCGTCCTACGTACTGGGCGGCCGTGCCATGGAAATCGTCTACCAGGAAGAAGAACTCAAGCGCTACATGCGCGAAGCCGTGAAGGTGTCCAACGACAGCCCGGTGCTGCTGGACCGCTTCCTCAATTGCGCCATCGAAGTCGACATCGACGCGGTCTGCGACGGCGAGACCGTGGTGATCGGCGCGATCATGCAGCACATCGAACAGGCCGGCGTGCACTCCGGTGACTCCGCCTGCTCGCTGCCGCCGTACTCGCTGCCGGCGCACATCCAGGACGAGATCCGCGACCAGGTCAAGAAAATGGCCCTGGAGCTCGGCGTGGTCGGCCTGATGAACGTGCAGATGGCTGTGCAGGGCGAGGACATCTACGTCATCGAAGTGAACCCGCGCGCCTCGCGTACCGTACCGTTCGTCTCCAAGTGCGTCGGCGAGTCGCTGGCCAAGGTGGCTGCTCGCGTCATGGCGGGCAAGTCGCTGGCCGAAGCCGGTTACGCCGAGGAAGTGATTCCGCCGTACTTCAGTGTCAAGGAAGCGGTTTTCCCGTTCGCCAAGTTCCCGGGCGTCGACCCGATCCTCGGCCCGGAGATGAAGTCCACCGGTGAAGTGATGGGCGTCGGCGACAGTTTCGGCGAGGCCTTTGCCAAGGCACAGCTGGGTGCCAGCGAGATCCTGCCAAACTCCGGTTGCGCCTTCATCAGCGTGCGCGAAGACGACAAGGCGCAGGCCGTCGAGGTCGCGCGCGATCTGGTCAACCTGGGCTTCGAAGTGGTCGCTACCGCCGGTACCGCCAAGGTGATCGAGGCTGCCGGCCTGCCGGTGCGTCGCGTGAACAAGGTGACCGAGGGTCGTCCTCACGTGGTCGACATGATCAAGAATGACGAAGTCACCCTGATCATCAATACCACCGAAGGCCGTCAGTCTATCGCTGACTCCTACTCCATCCGTCGTAACGCCCTGCAGCACAAGATCTACTGCACCACCACCATCGCGGCTGGTCAGGCGATCTGCGAAGCGCTCAAGTTCGGTCCCGAGAAGACCGTGCGTCGCCTGCAGGACCTGCATGCAGGAATCAAGGCATGAACAAGTACCCCATGACCGTCCAGGGCGCTCGCGCCCTGGAAGAAGAGCTGGCCCATCTGACCAAGGTGGTGCGTCCCAAGCTCAGCCAGGACATCGGTGAGGCGCGCGAGCTGGGCGACCTCAAGGAGAACGCCGAGTACCACGCCGCCCGCGAACAGCAGGGCATGGTCGAGGCGCGTATTCGCGACATCGAAGGCCGCCTGCAGCACGCGGTGGTGATCGACGTCACCACCATCGCCCACACCGGCAAGGTGATCTTCGGTACCACTGTCGATATCGCCAACTGCGAGACCGACGAGAGCGTGACCTATCAGATCGTTGGTGAGGACGAGGCCGACATCAAGATCGGCAAACTGTCTGTCAGCTCACCCATCGCCCGCGCCCTGGTGGGCAAGGAAGAGGGCGATGTGGTGGCGGTGAAGACGCCGAGCGGCCTGGTCGAGTACGAGATTGTCGAAGTCCGCCATATTTAAGCGCCAGCCGCTAAGGGCTGGTGCGATCAGTTGGCAGCTGGCCCAGACCTTCTGGGTTGGTGGCCTGTGGCTGCTGCACTTCGTCATGCTGCCGACGCTGGAGAAGATGGGCCTAGCGCCGCTGCTGATCGAAGAGGTCAATGCGGCGCTCAGCCCGCTGCTGATCGGCTTTGCTGCGTTCTGCGTGGTGCTTCAGGGCATGGTGTTGGCACAGGCGCAGGGGCTGTCCAGCCTGTGGCGCGAGTTGCGCGGCCAGTTGCTGCTGATCGTGCTGGTCATGGCCGTTGTGTTCTTCGCCGTGCGCCAGTGGCAGCCGGACGCGGCGCGCTGGTTGCAGTTCAACTATCTGGTGCTGGCACTGTGCGGCCTGGTGCTGGTGCTGCAACCGCTGCCGGGGCAGCGGAGCGAGTAAGGCGGGAACGCAAGAACAGGCCTTGTTTAGGCCTGATAGCGATGAATGTTGGACAGGTTCTTGTTCGGCTTGGGGTTCTTGCGGTAGATCAGGGCCATCTTGCCGATCACCTGAACCAGCTCGCAGCGGCCGACGGAGGCCAGTTCGTCGATCAGCGCGCGGCGGTCGTCGCGCTCGGTCAGGCGGAACTGCACCTTGATCAGTTCATGATCGTTGAGGGCGCGCTCCAGTTCGGCCAGTACTCCTTCGGTGAGACCGTTCTCGGCTACGATCAGTACCGGTTTCAGGTGGTGACCGATGGACTTGAAGTGTTTCTTCTGTTCGTTGGTAAGCGCCATAATCTAATCCTGCTGCTGTTTATATCGACCCTGCCCGGCGGGCAGGCCGCAGCCTTCACCCATTCCGTTGCCGCGCACCGGCCGCAAAAACCGCGGAGTTTACCCGAGCCGGCTCGGCTGCGCCCATTTCTATTCGGGCGATCAACCTGTTGCACGCTCAAGACTAGTTCGCGCGGGTCGGGATGGCTTCGGTGCTCTTTTCCTGAAGAGGCGGCCATCGGATGGGCCTTGTGATTTTCGATCCGGCCCCCATATGAGTGTGGTGGAGAGTTGCCGCCGTGTGCGCTGGCTGGTTCGCAGGCGCCGTGGCGCCTAGACTGGAACTGGCCTGAGGGGGGCGGGTCGGATGGCCAGGTCTCATAAAGGGTTACAGACGGTTCCTGCCTGGGGTAGGGGTTGTGTAGTAAGTTAGGCTGGTAATCCACCAGCCGTCATGCGAAGCGCGTTTCCAGGACGAGGCTCGTTTCAGAGGGTAGCGAATTGAACGACATGGCAAAGAACCTGATCCTGTGGCTGATCATCGCAGCCGTCCTGGTCACGGTGATGAACAACTTCTCCAGTCCTAGCGAAGCCGGCAAGCTGAACTATTCCGAGTTCATCCAACAGGTGCAGGAAGGTAAGGTCAAGCAAGTCACTGTCGATGGTTACATCATCAGCGGCAAGAACCTCGACGGCACTACCTTCGAAACCGTTCGTCCGGCCATCGAAGACCGCGGTCTGATCAAGGATCTGATCGACAACAACGTCGAGATCGTCGGCAAGCAGCCGGAGCGCCAGAGCATCTGGACCCAGTTGCTGGTGGCCAGCTTCCCGATCCTGGTGATCATCGCCGTGTTCATGTTCTTCATGCGCCAGATGCAGGGCGGTGGCGGTGGTCGAGGTGGTCCGATGAGCTTCGGCAAGTCCAAGGCGCGCCTGCTCTCCGAGGATCAGGTCAAGACCACTCTGGCTGACGTCGCCGGTTGCGACGAGGCCAAGGAAGAGGTCGGCGAGCTGGTCGAGTTCCTTCGCGACCCTGGCAAGTTCCAGCGCCTGGGTGGCCGTATTCCACGCGGCGTGCTGATGGTCGGCCCGCCTGGTACCGGTAAGACCCTTCTGGCTAAGGCCATCGCAGGCGAAGCCAAAGTGCCGTTCTTCACCATTTCCGGCTCCGACTTCGTCGAGATGTTCGTCGGTGTCGGTGCTTCCCGTGTGCGTGACATGTTCGAGCAGGCCAAGAAGCATGCGCCCTGCATCATCTTCATCGACGAGATCGACGCCGTTGGTCGCCACCGTGGCGCCGGCCTGGGCGGTGGTCATGACGAGCGCGAACAGACCCTCAACCAGCTGCTGGTCGAGATGGACGGCTTCGAAATGAACGACGGCATCATCGTTATTGCCGCCACCAACCGTCCGGATGTACTGGACCCGGCGCTGCTGCGCCCCGGTCGCTTCGACCGCCAGGTGGTGGTCGGTCTGCCGGATATCCGCGGCCGCGAACAGATTCTCAAAGTGCACATGCGCAAGGTGCCGGTGGGTGACAACGTCGAGCCTGCGGTCATTGCGCGCGGCACCCCGGGCTTCTCCGGTGCCGACCTGGCCAACCTAGTCAACGAGGCCTCGCTGTTCGCCGCTCGCGCCAGCAAGCGTCTGGTGGAGATGAAGGAGTTCGAGCTCGCCAAGGACAAGATCATGATGGGCGCCGAGCGCAAATCCATGGTCATGTCCGAGAAGGAGAAGCTCAATACCGCCTACCACGAGGCCGGTCACGCCATCGTTGGTCGCCTGGTTCCCGAGCACGACCCGGTATATAAGGTGTCGATCATTCCGCGCGGGCGTGCGCTGGGCGTGACCATGTTCCTGCCGGAAGAGGATCGCTACAGCCTGTCCAAGCGTGCCCTGACCAGCCAGATTTGCTCGCTGTTCGGCGGCCGTATCGCCGAAGAGATGACGCTCGGCTTCGATGGCGTCACCACTGGTGCTTCCAACGACATCATGCGTGCTACGCGCTTGGCGCGGAACATGGTGACCAAGTGGGGCCTGTCCGAGAAGCTCGGTCCGCTGATGTACGCGGAGGAGGAGGGCGAGGTGTTCCTTGGTCGCAGTGCCGGCAGTCAGCAGGCTAATGTCTCCGGCGAAACTGCTAAGGCTATCGACGAAGAAGTTCGCAGTATCATCGATGGCTGCTACGGCACCGCCAAGCGTTTGCTGGAAGAAAATCGCGACAAATTGGACATGATGGCCGACGCACTGATGAAGTACGAGACCATCGATGCCGACCAGATCGACGACATCATGGCTGGTCGCACGCCGCGCGAGCCGCGCGATTGGCAGGGCGGTTCCGGCACGCCTGCACCCAAGGAGCAGGCCGAGCGCCCGGAGACTCCGATTGGCGGGCCGGCGGGTGAGCACTAAGGCCCGCGCATGACCGTTCCGCAGTACCCGCCCCGGCTGCCATGCGGTAGCCGGGTGCTCGATCTGGCCCAGCCGCAAGTGATGGGCATCCTCAATGTCACTCCCGACTCCTTTTCCGACGGCGGCCGTTTCGCCGCGCGCGATGCTGCCTTGCGTCATGCTGAGCAGATGGTAGAGGCCGGGGCGACGCTGATTGACGTTGGTGGTGAGTCAACTCGCCCGGGGGCTCGCCCTGTGTCGCCTGTCGAGGAGCTGGAGCGTGTGGCTCCGGTGGTCGAGGCCATTGCCGCCGAGCTGGATGTGATCATCTCCCTGGATACCTCGACTCCCGCGGTTATGCGCGAGGGCGCTCGGCTGGGGGCAGGGCTGATCAACGACGTGCGCGCATTGCGTCGTGATGGTGCACTGGAGGCGGCAGCCGACACAGGTTTGCCGGTGTGCCTGATGCACATGCTCGGTGAACCCGGCAACATGCAGCAGAATCCGCAGTATCGCGATGTGGTGGGCGAGGTTCGTGATTTTCTCGCTCAACGCATTGCCGCTTGCGCCGGGGCGGGCATTCATGCCGAGCGCATCGTCCTTGATCCCGGCTTCGGTTTCGCCAAGACTCTCGCCCACAACCTGAGCCTATTCAAGCGCCTGGAGGCGCTGCATGAACTGGGTCGGCCGCTGTTGGTCGGTGTGTCGCGCAAGTCCATGATCGGTCAGGCGCTGGGGCGCGAAGTTCACGAGCGCCTGTCTGGCGGGCTGGCCCTGGCGGCCCTGGCGGTGGCCAAGGGGGCGTGTATCCTGCGCGTCCATGATGTCGCCGAAACTGTCGATGCGGTGCGCATGATCGCCGCCGTGCAGGCAGCAGAATAAGAAGTTGGAGTGACTATGAGCAGAAAGTATTTCGGTACCGACGGTATCCGTGGCCCTGTCGGCCAGTTTCCCATCACTCCCGAGTTCATCCTCAAGCTGGGCTGGGCTGCCGGAATGGCGTTCCGCAAGCAGGGTAAGTGCCGCATCCTGATCGGCAAGGACACCCGTATCTCGGGCTATATGTTCGAGTCTGCACTGGAGGCGGGCCTGGTAGCCGCTGGCGCGGACGTGATGCTGCTCGGTCCCATGCCGACGCCGGCTATTGCCTATCTGACGCGTACCTTCCAGGCCGAGGCGGGCATCGTTATCAGCGCCTCGCACAATCCTCACTATGACAACGGGTTCAAGTTCTTTTCCGGCAAGGGCACCAAGCTGCCGGACGAGATCGAGTTGATGATCGAGGAGCTGCTCGATCAGTCGATGACGGTGGTGGAGTCCGATCAGCTCGGCAAGGTCTCGCGCATCAACGATGCAGCGGGTCGCTATATCGAGTTCTGCAAGAGCAGTGTGCCGAGCAGCACCAGCTTCGCCGGTCTCAAGCTGGTCATCGACTGCGCCCATGGCGCCACCTACAAGGTTGCGCCCAGTGTGTTCCGCGAACTGGGTGCCCAGGTGTCCGTGTTGTCGGCACAGCCCAACGGCCTGAACATCAACGACAACTGTGGCTCCACCCATGTCGAGTCGCTGCAGGCCGAGGTGCTGGCGCAGCAGGCGGATTTGGGTATCGCCTTCGATGGCGATGGCGATCGCGTGTTGATGGTCGACCACACGGGTACTGCAGTGGATGGCGATGAGCTGCTGTACATCATCGCCCGCGACCTGCAGGAGCGCGGCAAGCTGCAGGGCGGTGTGGTGGGTACCCTGATGAGCAATCTCGGTCTTGAGCTGGCGCTCGGCGAGCTGGGCATTCCCTTCGTGCGGGCCAAGGTCGGCGATCGTTACGTGATGGCCGAGCTGCAGGAGCGCGAGTGGCAGTTGGGGGGCGAGAACTCCGGACACCTGGTGTGCTGCCAGCACACCACCACGGGCGACGCGATCATCGCTGCGTTGCAGGTGCTGATGGCGCTCAAGCGCAGCGGGCAGACCTTGGCCGAGGCGCGCCAGGTGGTGCGCAAGTGCCCGCAGATACTGATCAATGTGCGCTTTTCCGGCGATGTTGATCCCGTGGAGCATGCAGCGGTCAAGGATGCCTGCGCGCGAGTCACCGAGAGCATGGCGGGGCGAGGCCGTGTGCTACTGCGCAAGTCCGGCACCGAGCCGCTGGTGCGCGTGATGGTCGAGGGCGATGACGAAAATCAGGTGCGTAGCTATGCCGAGGAGCTGGCCAAAGTGGTCGGCGAGGTCTGTGCCTGATTCGGCTTGCTAGTGGAAAAGCTCTTGGGTAACATCTGCGCCCACTTTGAACGACGAGGTCTGGCATGCGTCGCCCCCTGGTAGCTGGTAACTGGAAAATGCACGGTACCCGCGCCAGCGTCGCAGAGCTGATCAAGGGCCTTCGTCAATTGGCGCTGCCTAGCGGTGTCGAAGTGGCAGTCATGCCGCCTTGTCTGCACATCAATCAGGTACTGATTGGGTTGGAAGGCAAGGCGATCGCTGTCGGTGCGCAGAACTGCGCCGTAGAGCCCATGCAAGGTGCTCTGACCGGTGAGATTGCGCCCAGCCAGTTGGCCGATGCCGGTTGCGGCATGGTGCTGGTGGGGCACTCCGAGCGTCGCATGATTCTGGGTGAGCGTGACGAGCAGGTAAGTCGCAAGTTTGCCGCTGCGCAATCCTGTGGTCTGGTTCCGGTTCTGTGCATCGGTGAGACCCTTGAGCAGCGTCAGGCGGGTAGGACGCTTGAAGTGGTGTCCGCCCAGTTGGGAAGTGTGATCGAGGAGTTGGGTGTCGGTGCCTTCTCCAAGGCTGTTGTGGCTTACGAGCCGGTCTGGGCCATCGGTACCGGATTGACTGCATCGCCACAGCAGGCTCAGGAAGTCCATGCAGCTATTCGTGCGCAGCTGGATGCAGAAAATGCAGAAGTAGCGCGCGGTGTGAGAATTCTGTATGGCGGCAGTGTCAAGGCCGCCAATGCTGCCGAGTTGTTCGGTATGCCGGATATCGATGGGGGGCTCATTGGTGGGGCCTCTTTGAACGCAGATGAGTTTGGTGCGATCTGTCGCGCCGCAGGAAACTGATAAATGCTGGAAACAGTCGTAATCGTCGTGCATCTGCTGGGCGCCATTGGTGTCGTTGGTCTGGTGCTGCTGCAGCAGGGTAAGGGTGCCGATGCCGGTGCTTCTTTCGGTGCGGGTGCCTCGGGTACCGTGTTCGGAAGCCAAGGTTCTGCTACCTTTCTGAGTCGCTTTACTGCTATACTCGCCGCGGCTTTTTTCATTACCAGCTTGGGTTTAGCCTTCTTTGCTAAAGAAAAAGCTGATAATCTGACGCAGGCTGGTTTGCCAGATCCGGCAGTGCTGGAAGTGCAGCAAGAGAGGCCGGCGGTTGAAGATGTTCCGGTGCTCGAAGAGCAAAAGCCGGCAGTCGAAAAGGCTGACGTGCCGCAAGTCCCGGAGCAGAAGTAATACCCTCTTTGCCGAGGTGGTGGAATTGGTAGACACGCTACCTTGAGGTGGTAGTGGCCATAGGCTGTAGGGGTTCGAGTCCCCTCCTCGGTACCATATTTCGGCAGGGCCCGCAGATCGCGGGCCTTGTCGTTTCCAGGAGTTCGGTTGACCCTCAGGGGTAACGTCCGTATACTCTTGGCCCAGCTTTGGCGCGGGGTGGAGCAGTCTGGTAGCTCGTCGGGCTCATAACCCGAAGGTCGTTGGTTCAAATCCAGCCCCCGCAACCAGTTGTAGAGAAGCCCCTTATTCAGGGGCTTTTTGCTAGCTGGACAATCCGCCACCGGCATTGCGGTCGGGTGGCACGATGGATGGGCGTTTCGCCCATTTTTTATTTCTACGACATGCGCGGAGGGCTTCGGGTGTCGAGCAAGCTGGAACAGTTGCAGGCCATGTTGGCCCCGGTGATCGAATCTCTCGGCTATCAATGCTGGGGCATCGAGTTCATTTCCCAGGGGCGACATTCCCTGCTGCGCGTGTACATCGATCATGCCAACGGCATCCTGATCGAGGATTGCGAGGCGGTCAGCCGGCAGGTCAGCGCCGTACTGGACGTCGAAGATCCGATCAGCAGCGAATACACCCTAGAGGTGTCCTCGCCGGGCATGGATCGACCGCTGTTCACTATCGAACAGTTCGCCAAGCATGTTGGCGAACAGGTGAAGATCAAACTGCGTTCGCCCTTCGATGGGCGGCGCAATTTCCAGGGCCTCCTTCGCGGTGTGGAGGAGCAGGACGTGGTGGTGCTGGTGGATGACCACGAATTCCTGTTGCCGATCGATCTGATCGACAAGGCCAACATTATCCCCCGTTTTGACTGAGACGCGGATCCCGCGGATCCAATGGATTGCGAAAGGCGAGGCGTACGATGAGTAAAGAAGTACTGCTGGTTGTTGAGTCGGTATCCAACGAAAAAGGCGTACCGGCCGATGTGATTTTCGAAGCGCTGGAGCTGGCTCTGGCGACGGCGACCAAAAAACGTTTCGACGACGAAGTCGAGCTGCGCGTGGCGATCAACCGCCATAACGGCAGCTATGAGACTTTCCGTCGCTGGGAAGTGGTGGCCGAGGACGATCTGGAAAACCCGTCGGCCCAGCTGACCGTCGAGCAGGCGCAGGAGCGCGAGGCCGGCGCCAAGCTTGGCGATTTTGTCGAGGAACCGGTGGAGTCCATCGAGTTCGGCCGCATCGCCGCGCAGACCGCCAAGCAGGTCATCGTGCAGAAAGTGCGCGAGGCCGAGCGTGCCCAAGTGGTCGACGCCTATCGCGAACGTGTTGGCGAAATCATCTCCGGTACCGTGAAGAAGGTCACCCGCGACAGCGTGATCGTCGATCTCGGCAACAACGCCGAAGCGCTACTGGCCCGCGAAGACATCATCCCGCGTGAAACCTTCCGCGTCGGCGCTCGCATGCGTGCCCTGCTCAAGGAAATCCGCACCGAGAACCGTGGTCCTCAGCTGATCCTGTCGCGCACCGCGCCGCAGATGCTGATCGAGCTGTTCACCATCGAAGTGCCGGAAATCGCCGAAGGCCTGATCGAGGTGATGGCCGCCTCCCGTGATCCGGGTTCGCGCGCCAAGATCGCCGTGCGCTCCAAGGACAAGCGTATCGACCCGCAGGGTGCCTGCATCGGCATGCGCGGTTCGCGTGTCCAGGCCGTCTCCGGTGAGATCGGCGGCGAGCGCGTGGACATCGTGCTGTGGGACGAGAACGTCGCTCAGTTCGTGATCAACGCCATGGCCCCGGCCGAAGTGGCGGCGATCATCGTCGACGAAGATGCCCACGCCATGGACATCGCCGTCGGTGAAGACAATCTGGCTCAGGCCATCGGCCGTGGTGGCCAGAACGTGCGTCTGGCCAGCCAGCTGACCGGCTGGACCCTGAACGTGATGACCGAGGCCGACATCCAGGCCAAGCAGCAGGCCGAGACCGGCGACATCCTGCAGGCCTTCGTCGACGAGCTGGAAGTCGATGAAGAGCTGGCCCAGGTGCTGGTCGAGGAAGGCTTCACCAGCCTGGAAGAGATTGCCTACGTGCCGATGGAAGAGATGCTCAGCATCGACGGTTTCGACGAGGACATCGTCAACGAGCTGCGCGCTCGTGCCAAGGACCGTCTGCTGACCAAGGCCATCGCCAACGAAGAGAAGCTGGCCGATGCCCAGCCCGCCGAAGACCTGCTTTCCCTGGAAGGTATGGACAAGACGCTGGCCCAGGAACTGGCGGTGCGTGGCGTAGTTACCCGCGAAGACCTGGCCGAGCAGTCGATCGACGACCTGCTCGACATCGACGGCATGCAAGAAGAGCGTGCCGGCAAGCTGATCATGGCCGCCCGAGCCCATTGGTTCGAGTAAGCGGTTGCGGCCTGAGGAGAGAAATGCATGACGCAAGTCACGGTGAAAGAACTGGCCCAAGTGGTCGATACACCAGTGGAGCGCCTGCTGCAGCAGATGCGTGAGGCAGGTTTGCCTCACACCAGCGCCGAGCAAGTGGTAACTGACAACGAGAAGCAGGCTCTGCTGGCGTACCTGAAAGGCAGCCACGGCGAGAAGCTGGAAGAGCCGCGCAAGATCACTCTGCAGCGCAAGACCACCACTACCCTGAAGGTTGCCGGTAGCAAGACCATCAGCGTGGAAGTGCGCAAGAAGAAGACCTACGTCAAGCGCAGCCCGGCCGAGATCGAAGCCGAGAAGCAGCGTGAGCTGGAAGAGCAGCGTGCCGCCGAAGAGGCTGTGCGTCTGAAGGCCGAGGAAGAGGCGCGCAAGCAGGCCGAAGCGGCCGCCAGCAAGCCGCAGGAAGCTGCTGCGCCGACTGCGGCCGAAGCGCCTGTGGACGTTGCTCCGATCGTGGCTGCCGCTGCTGCCGAACCTGTTGCTGCTGTCGAGCGCAAGAAGGAAGAGCCGCGTCGCGTCGAGAAAGACAAGCCGGCACGCAGCGACGACGACGAGCGTCGTGACCGCAAGCATGCCCAGCACCGTCCTTCCGTCAAGGAGAAGGAAAAGGTGCCGGCTCCGCGTGTTGCTCCGCGCAGCACCGACGAAGAAGTCGATGATTACCGCCGTCGCGGTGGTCGGATGAAGCCGAAGAAGCGTAACCAGCACGGGTTCCAGAGCCCGACAGGACCTATTGTGCGCGAAGTAGCGATCGGCGAGACCATTACCGTTGGCGACCTGGCTGCCCAGATGTCGGTCAAAGGCGCCGAAGTGGTCAAGTTCATGTTCAAGATGGGCTCCCCGGTGACCATCAACCAGATCCTGGACCAGGAGACCGCGCAGCTGGTCGCCGAGGAAATGGGCCACAAGGTCAAGCTGGTCAGCGAAAACGCGCTCGAAGAGCAACTGGCCGAGTCGCTGAAGTTCGAAGGCGAGGCTTTCTCCCGTGCGCCGGTAGTGACCGTGATGGGCCACGTCGACCACGGCAAGACCTCCCTGCTCGACTACATCCGTCGTGCCAAGGTAGCTGCTGGCGAAGCCGGTGGCATTACCCAGCACATCGGCGCCTACCACGTGGAAACCGACCGCGGCATGGTCACCTTCCTCGATACCCCGGGCCACGCCGCGTTCACCGCGATGCGTGCCCGCGGTGCCAAGGCCACCGACATCGTCATTCTGGTCGTCGCGGCCGATGACGGCGTGATGCCGCAGACCCAGGAAGCCGTGCAGCACGCGAAAGCGGCTGGCGTGCCGATCGTGGTTGCCATCAACAAGATGGACAAGCCGGATGCCAACCCGGACAACATCAAGAACGGCCTGGCCGCGCTGGATGTGATTCCGGAAGAGTGGGGCGGCGATGCTCCGTTCGTAGGCGTTTCGGCCAAGGCCGGTACCGGCGTTGATGAGCTGCTCGAAGCCGTGCTGCTGCAGGCCGAAGTTCTCGAACTGAAAGCCACCCCGTCGGCTCCCGGCCGTGGTGTGGTGGTCGAGTCCCGTCTGGACAAGGGCCGTGGCCCGGTAGCCACCGTGCTGGTCCAGGACGGTACCCTGCGCCAGGGCGACATGGTCCTGTGCGGCGTCAACTATGGCCGCATACGTGCCATGCTCGACGAGAACGGCCAGCCCATCAAGGAAGCCGGTCCGTCGATTCCGGTCGAGATTCTCGGCCTGGACGGCACCCCGGATGCCGGTGACGACCTGACTGTGGTTGCCGACGAGAAGAAGGCCCGCGAAGTCGCACTGTTCCGTCAGGGCAAGTTCCGCGAAGTGAAGCTGGCCCGTGCTCACGCTGGCAAGCTGGAAAACATCTTCGAGAACATGGGCCAGGAAGAGAAGAAGACGCTCAACATCGTCCTCAAATCCGATGTCCGTGGCTCCCTCGAGGCGCTGCAAGGCTCGCTCAGCGGCCTGGGCAACGACGAAGTCCAGGTTCGCGTGGTCGGTGGCGGTGTCGGTGGTATCACCGAGTCCGATGCCAACCTGGCGCTGGCTTCCAACGCGGTGCTGTTCGGCTTCAACGTGCGTGCCGATGCCGGTGCGCGCAAGATCGTCGAGGCCGAAGGCCTGGACATGCGTTACTACAACGTGATCTACGACATCATCGAAGACGTCAAGAAGGCCCTGACCGGCATGCTCGGCAGCGATGTTCGCGAGAACATTCTGGGCACCGCCGAAGTGCGTGACGTGTTCCGTTCGCCGAAGTTCGGCGCTGTCGCTGGCTGCATGGTCATCGAGGGCACTGTCTATCGCAACCGTCCGATCCGCGTACTGCGCGAAGACGTGGTGATCTTCGAAGGCGAGCTGGAATCCCTGCGTCGCTTCAAGGACGACGTCGCCGAAGTGCGTAACGGCATGGAGTGCGGTATCGGCGTGAAGAGCTACAACGACGTCAAGGTCGGGGACAAGATCGAAGTGTTCGAGAAGGTCCAGGTGGCTCGTACCCTGTAAGGGACGGCCCGCAACACCGGACGCCCGGCCCCGCATCAGCGCGGCCGGGCGTTTGCCGCTTGTGAACCCGCTGACAGCGTCGCGGGTGAGGTAGGAAGAAATGGCAAAAGTGTATAGCCGTACCCAGCGTATCGGCGATCAGATCCAGCGCGAACTGGCGCAGATGATTCCGCGCGAGGTCAAGGACCCGCGTCTGGGCTTCGTCACCATCACCGCCGTCGACGTCAGCCGCGATGTCGGCCACGCCAAGGTGTTCATCACCGTGATGGGCGAGAACGATGCGGAGAAGATCAAGCAGAACGTGCGTGTGCTCAACGACGCCGCCGGTTACCTGCGCATGCTGCTGGGCAAGGCGATGAAGCTGCGCAGCGTGCCGCAGCTGCATTTCCACTACGACGAGAGCATCTCGCGTGGTACGCACCTGTCGGCACTGATCGATCGTGCGGTGTCCGAAGACAGCAAGCATCAGGACGACTGAGCGTGGCCCAGGTAAAACGTATCCGCCGCAATGTCAGTGGCATCCTGATCCTGGACAAGCCGCATGGCATGAGCTCCAACCAGGCTCTGCAGAAGGTGCGCTGGTTGCTCAATGCCGAGAAGGCCGGTCACACCGGTAGTCTCGATCCGCTGGCCACCGGCGTGCTGCCGCTGTGCTTCGGCGAGGCCACCAAGTTCTCCCAGTATCTGCTGGATGCCGACAAGGGCTATGAGACCCTGGCTCAGCTCGGCGTGATCACCACCACCGGTGATGCCGAGGGGGACGTGCTCGAGCGTCGCGAGGTGACCGTCGGTCGGGATGACGTGGAGGCGCAGCTGCCGCGTTTCCGTGGTGAAATCAAACAGATACCGCCCATGTACTCGGCCCTGAAGAAGGACGGTCAGCCGCTGTACAAGCTGGCGCGTGCCGGCGAGGTAGTGGAGCGCGAGGCGCGATCTGTTACTATCGCGCGCTTGGATTTGCTGGGCCTGGATAATGCGCAGTTGCGCCTGTCCGTGGCCTGCAGCAAAGGCACCTATATCCGTACCCTGGTGGAGGATCTAGGTCGCGAGCTGGGCTGTGGTGCCCACGTCGCCGAGTTGCGGCGCACCCAGGCCGGGCCGTTCAGCCTGGCGCAGACGGTGACACTGGAAGAGCTGGAACGGGTGCACGCGGAAGGCGGCAACGAGGCGCTGGATCGCTTCCTGCTGCCATCGGACAGCGGCCTGGAGCACTGGCCCCTGCTGCAGTTCAGCGAGCACAGCGCCTATTACTGGCTGCACGGCCAGCCGGTACGCGCTCCGGAAGCGCCGAAGTTCGGCATGGTCCGGGTGCAGGATCACAATGGTCGCTTCATCGGTATCGGTGAAGTGAGCGAAGACGGGCGCATCGCGCCGAAGCGATTGATCTCTACCGCTACTTGATGCCGGTAGAAGCTCGGGTTCAGGCCCAGGGCAACTGATTCGGTCGAATGACCGGAACCGCGGGCGGACTCGTTCCCTCGCGGCCAAGAGGGTGGCTGTCAACAGGCGCGGTCATTCCTCCATTTAAAACACGGGAGTCGCTCCCGGCCTGTTCACTCTAGGAGCCCATTACCATGGCACTGAGCGTTGAAGAAAAAGCCCAGATCGTTAACGACTACAAGCAAGCTGAAGGCGATACCGGTTCTCCGGAAGTGCAGGTTGCCCTGCTGACCGCCAACATCAACAAGCTGCAGGACCACTTCAAGGCCAACGGCAAAGACCACCACTCGCGTCGTGGCCTGATCCGCATGGTTAACCAGCGCCGCAAGCTGCTGGACTACCTGAAGGGTAAGGACACCAGTCGTTACAGCGCCCTGATCGGTCGCCTGGGTCTGCGTCGCTAAGACGTACCCCCTGAAGTGAGAAGCTGGAAGCTCGGGGTTGCAGGTCGGTTGATAACCGGCCCGTGGCTTCGGTCTTCCAGCTTCTGGCTTTCTACAGAACGGAATTTGAAACCCGTTCAAAAACCGGTTCCACCGAGCCGAGTTCTGAACAGGTTTCAGGGGCAGCAGGCCCCTGTTGCAGCAGTTTCCCCCAAGGCAACAAAGAGAAGGAAAATACCGTGACTCCGGTTATTAAAAAGTTCCAGTTCGGTCAGTCGACCGTCACCCTCGAAACCGGGCGCATTGCCCGTCAGGCCTCCGGTGCCGTCCTGGTTACCGTGGACAACGATGTCAGCGTACTGTGCACCGTGGTTGGCGCCAAGCAAGCCGACCCGGGCAAGGGCTTCTTCCCGCTGTCCGTGCACTACCAGGAAAAAACCTACGCTGCCGGCAAGATCCCAGGTGGCTTCTTCAAGCGTGAAGCGCGTCCTTCCGAGAAAGAGACTCTGACCTCGCGCCTGATCGACCGTCCGATCCGCCCGCTGTTCCCGGAAGGCTTCCTCAACGAAGTGCAGGTCATCTGCACCGTGGTCTCCACCAGCAAGAAGACCGATCCGGACATCGCCGCGATGATCGGCACCTCGGCCGCCCTGGCCATCTCCGGCATTCCGTTCGACGGCCCGATCGGTGCCGCGCGCGTCGCCTTCCACCCGGAAACCGGCTACCTGCTGAACCCGACCTACGAGCAGCTCAAGGCTTCCAGCCTGGACATGGTCGTGGCCGGTACCAAAGACGCCGTACTGATGGTCGAATCCGAAGCCAAAGAGCTGACCGAAGACCAGATGCTGGGCGCCGTACTGTTCGCCCATGACGAGTTCCAGGCCGTGATCAAGGCCGTTGGCGAGCTGGCTGCCGAAACCGGCAAGCCGCGCTGGAACTGGACTGCCCCGGCCGAGAACACCGCTCTGCTCAGCGCCATCAAGGCCGAGTTCGGCGAAGCCATTTCCCAGGCCTATACCATCACCATCAAGCAGGACCGCTACAACCGTCTGGACGAGCTGCGCGACCAGGTCGTCGCCAAGTTCTCCGGCGAAGAAGGCCAGCCGTCCTCCGGCGAAGTCAAAGACGCCTTCGGCCTGATCGAATACCGCACCGTGCGCGAGAACATCGTCAACGGTAAACCGCGTATCGACGGTCGCGACACTCGCACCGTACGTGGCCTGAACATCGAAGTCGGCGTACTCGACAAGACCCACGGTTCGGCCCTGTTCACCCGTGGCGAAACCCAGGCCCTGGTGGTAGCCACCCTCGGTACTGCCCGTGACGCGCAGCTGCTCGACACCCTGGAAGGCGAAAAGAAAGACCCCTTCATGCTGCACTACAACTTCCCGCCGTACTCGGTTGGTGAGTGTGGCCGCATGGGCGCCACCGGCCGCCGCGAAATTGGCCACGGTCGTCTGGCCCGTCGTGGCGTAGCCGCCATGCTGCCGGCTGCCGACGAGTTCCCGTACACCATCCGTATCGTCTCGGAAATCACCGAGTCCAACGGTTCGTCCTCGATGGCTTCGGTCTGCGGCGCTTCCCTGGCGCTGATGGACGCCGGCGTGCCGATGAAGGCCCCGGTTGCCGGTATCGCCATGGGTCTGGTCAAGGAAGGCGACAAGTTCGCCGTACTGACCGACATCCTCGGTGACGAAGACCACCTGGGCGACATGGACTTCAAGGTGGCCGGTACCGCCAATGGCGTGACCGCACTGCAGATGGACATCAAGATCCAGGGCATCACCGAAGAGATCATGGAGATCGCCCTGAACCAGGCCCTGGAAGCGCGCCTGAACATCCTCGGCCAGATGAACAAGGTCATCGCCCAGTCGCGCACCGAGCTGTCGGCCAACGCCCCGACCATGATCGCGATGAAGATCGACCAGGACAAAATCCGTGACGTCATCGGCAAGGGCGGCGCCACCATCCGTGGCATCTGCGAAGAGACCAAGGCCTCGATCGACATCGAAGACGACGGCTCGATCAAGATCTTCGGCGAAACCAAGGAAGCTGCCGAGGCTGCGCGTCAGCGCGTGCTGGGCATCACCGCGGAAGCCGAGATCGGCAAGATCTACGTCGGCAAGGTCGAGCGCATCGTCGACTTCGGCGCCTTCGTCAACATCCTGCCGGGCAAGGACGGTCTGGTGCACATCTCCATGCTCAGCGACGCTCGCGTTGAGAAGGTCACCGACGTACTGAAGGAAGGCCAGGAAGTCGAAGTGCTGGTGCTGGACGTGGACAACCGCGGCCGCATCAAGCTGTCCATCAAGGACGTTGCCGCTGCCAAGGCTTCGGGCGTTTAAGTCCAAGTCAGGCGGTAACAAGGAGGGCCCCTAGCGGGCCCTCTTTTTTTGCCCGCGTTTTGCCCCGACAATGGCGCTTTCCGCAGTACCCAACAAGGACGTCTGGCGATGGAAATCACTCACTGCCGCTATCACCCCGCCCAGCCTGCAACCTGGCATTGCCCACCCTGTCAGCGTGACTATGGCGACTGCTGCGTGCCGCTGAATGCCGACGCACCGGAGCTGGAGCCGCAATGTGCGCTGTGCGGTGGCAAGCTGCGCTTCCTGGGGGCGGCCAACACCGCGCAGCCGTTCTGGCAGCGCATCCCCGCGTTTTTCCGCTATGGCCTGCAGCCCGGCCCGTTGGCCTTTGCCGCCGCGTTATGTCTGGCCAGCCTGTTCATGCCGGCCTGGAAGCTGCTGTGGCTGGCGCTGTTCTGCGTGGCCACCAAGTACCTGCAGAGCGTGATCGAGAGCGCCAGCCAGGGCACACGCGAGGCGCCGTCCCTGCTCAGTGCCTTCGACGGCGAGGGCTTCAGCCTGTTCTGGCGGGTGCTGGTGATCTTCTTCCTGTCCTTCGCCGTGGTCTGGCTGGCGGCGGACTTCGATAGCGAGGCTCTGTTCTGGGCGGCTACCCTGGGCGTGCAATTGCTGATCCCGGCCAGCCTGATCCGCTTGGCGCTGGACAAGACCCTGGGGGCCGCGCTGAGCCCCGACCAGGTCGGCTCGGTGATCCAGGCCATGGGCTGGCGCTATCTCATCCTCTGGGTGTTTCTGTTCATCCTCTGGCAGTCCCCGGACTGGGTCATCTACATGCTGTCCAAGGGCTTGCCCGAGGTGGTGCTGATCCCCGTCGCTGCGCTGCTGTTCGGTTATTTCAGCGTGGTGATGTGCGCCATGATGGGTTACGCCGTGTTCCAGTATCAGGGCGCCCTGGGTTACGTGGCGGTGGAGGAAGAGGCGCCGAGCGGCTTTCCCGCCGAGGAATACCGTCGCCGTCGCGCCCTAGCCGATGCCGAGGTGCGATTGAAGGAGGGGCAAAGTGGCCATGCCCTGGAGGTACTGGCCAAGGCGCTGGACGTGGCGCCCAATGATCTCAAGCTCAACGAGCGCTTCCACCAGCTGCTATTCGGCCTCGCTGCACGCGAGCGCTGTCTGCGCCACCTGGCGCATTACCTGCCGCTGGCGGCACGCCTGAATCCGGCTCAGGCTGCCACGGCGCTGCTCAACGCCCGCCAGCTGAAGCCCGACTATCTGCCGGACGATGCCCAAGTCTGCGAGCGTGTGGCGGAGGCTCTGCTGCAGCGCCACAAGACCCGCGAAGGGCTGAGCCTGCTGCGCAACTTGCATCAGCGTTTCCCCGACTATCCGCATATTCCACGGGCGTATCTGTTGGCCGCTCGCGGCTTTGCCGAGGGGTTGGGGCAGCTGGAGCCCGCGCAGAAGCTGCTCGGCTTCATTCGTGCCCGTTATCCGCAATCCCCCCTGCTGGGAGAGGTGGCTGCTCTGGAGGCCATCATTGCTCAATTGGCGGCACGGGCATGACGTCAGGTATTGCAATCTGCACGGTCCATTCGGAGGGTTTCGGCATTTTGCATGCCCGCGCTCGGCTTTGAATTGCTTTAACTGTTTGAAAATAAATATATTTTTATTGATGGAAAAGCTGGCATAGCGCTTGCGATACCTATCCCTGCAAGCGCAGCCAGGAGTTGGCTGCGATTACTTCCGAAGCAATCAGGAGTAGATCGCTATGAAACAGCCTTTCAACAAGTGGACCCTTGCCGCTCTTACCGCCGCTGTCATCGGCATGCCGCTGAGCAACGCAGCCTTCGCCGACGAGCCTCTGCAGATGGCCGCCAGTGAAACCGTCAATGAGGCGGAAGAAGCTGTTACCGATACCTGGATCACCAGCAAGGTGAAAGCCAGCTTCCTGGCCGACGACAGCATCAGCGGTCTGGATATCAAGGTAGAAACCAACGAAGGCGTGGTCTCGCTTTCCGGTGTCGTGCCGACCGACGCCGAGCGTGATCTGGCGGTGGAAAAAGCCAAGGCGATCAAGGGCGTAACTTCCGTTTCCGCCGATGGCCTGAAATCCACCGAATAACCCGCAACACTGCCGGCATGGCCGGCAGTGCCCTCTGGGAGGAAACGCTATGAACTCCGATGTGATCAAAGGTAAATGGAAACAGCTCTCCGGCCGTATTCAGGAGCGCTGGGGCAATCTGACCAACGACGACCTGGATATCGTCGAAGGTCATAGCGAATATCTGGAAGGCAAGCTGCAGGAGCGTTACGGCTGGACCAAGGAACGGGCGCAACAGGAAGTGCGCGACTTCAGCAGTAAGCTGTAGCAGCCGTTTGCCATAAAAAAGCCCCGAGTTCGGGGCTTTTTTATGGGCTCAGCGCGCCAGGTTCTGTTGATAGAAACTCAGCTGCTGGGTCTGCTCCGCCTCGGGGAAGGCCTTGCGCAGGTACTGGGCCAGCTCGCTTACCGCTCGCAGATCCCGGCGCTGCCCCAGTTGTTTGGCCAGCTGCAACGTCAGTGGAGGCAGCTGCTGGGGTGGTTGTGGCATCTGGCTGAGCCGCCGCCATGCAGCGAGACCATGAGGGCCTTCACCAATGCGGATCAGCTTCTGCAGCAGGTGCAACTGTATGGCGGGATGCCCCAGCAACTGGCGGTGCGTTTCGCTGCTGTCGTTGGCCATACGCAGCAGCAGTGGTCTGGCTTCTGCCGTGTCCGGCAGAGCGAACAGCTGCTTGAATACCTGGGTCAGCAGAGCCTTATCCTGGCGCCCACAGGCCACGGCATAGAGTCGCTCAAGCAGCGCGAGGCGGCCTGGGTAGCGGGTCAGCAGATCGGGGCCGCGCATGGCGGCCTGTGGCAGGGCGAACTGGCCGATAAGTTGATCCAAGGCCGCCAGTTCGCGCTTGAAGGGTGCGTCCGGGTCTTCCTTGAGCAGATAGGCTTCGTCCATCTGCAGGCGACCGCTGAGGCGTGCCAGCCACACGGCGAGGAAGCCCGCGCCGAGGCCGCCGAGGTGGGCGTAATAGTTGACGTGATCGTCTGCCGCCAGCAGGCCGTAGAGTTCCTTGCCCATCCAGACCGGCAGTATCCACAGGGCAGGCGCCTTGAAGTAGCCAATCAGCGGACCCAGCCAGTAGAAGAAGTTGATTCGGCGCAGGCCGTATACGCCGATGTACGTGCCCATCAACCCCGAGATGGCTCCCGAGGCCCCCACGCCGGTGACCCACACCGGGTCCAGCGCCCACCACAATAGGTGGGAGGCGAGGCCGCTGAGCAGGTACAGTCCTAGATAGACCCAGCGCCCAAGGGCGATCTCCAGGGCGAAGCCGAAGATGAACAGGAACAGCATGTTGCCTAGCAGATGGTCGAAGCTGCCATGCAGGAACATGGCACCGAACAGCCCCTCGACAGTGAACTGCGCCGGAATGAAACCGAAGCGGAATGTACTGAGCTGGTTGCGCGCCTCTTCGGCCCTGGCGCGTGCCGCCTGCCAGGCCTGATCGGCGCGGAAGTCGCTGCGCTGGTGTAGTGCGTGCTCGAACTGCAGGTCGTGCAGTATCCACCCTGCCAGTTCCTGGCGGCGCATATGGTCGACATATTCACGCTGCTCGTCGTCCAGCTTTTCCCGTTGGGCGATGTCCTCGAGGAACAGCGCGCGCTCGCGGCCGAGCAGGCCGCCGTCGAGGTAGGTCTGCACCGCCACCTCGCGACGAGCTTCGTCTCCGCCCTGGTAGGCGAAGTAGATCAGGGTGTTGAGCAGAATCAGCAGCAGGGTGATGACTGGAGGGCGCTTCCAGTCCAGCGGGTGCTCGGCGGGGATGATCAGCATGGGAGGATGTCTGGGTCAGTTGCTGCGTTTGCTGTCGATCCGGACGAGACGCTCGCCCTCGAACTGCAGGAAATACAGCATGCCGCCGTTTCTGGGACCGTAGACCCACTCTTCCTTCTGAAATTTCTCGTGGCCATCCTTGTCGAGGATGTAGCCGGTAACGGCCTGGCTCGCCGGTGCCCCGCACTTGGCCAGCACTTCGGAGGTGCGATCCCCCCTGTCGGCAATGCCGTGCTCGCAACGCAGCGAGGCCTGGGCACTGGCAGTGATCAGGGCGAGTAGGGTGATGGCGAGCAGTTTTTTCATGGCGAGCATCCTTGTTCCGAGGGATTAACGGGCTGTCATTTGCCGCGTTTGCTTTCGATCTTGGTGACGCGATTGCCTTCCAGACGCAGGAAGTAGTACATGCCGTTCTTCGGCCCGTAGGTCCATTCCTCGATCTCTACCTCATGGACGTAACCATAGATATCGAGCACTTCCTTGTAGCCGAGGAAGTCGCGCTGGACTGGGGTTCCACACTTGTCTTCCACCTCGCCTGCCAAGTCGTCCAGACTGATCAAGCGGGTGCCGCAGCGCAGTGTGGAGGCCGCTTCGGCCGTGCTGGCCAGCAGTAGCCAGAGGGCAGACAACAGCTGTTTGAGGCGCATGATGAGTGGCCGTAGGTGGAGAGGCGGAAGCCTACACGGTGGCCTGTCTTCTGTCAGTCTGCGCGCTTGGTTTCGATACGGACCAGGCGATTGCCCTGGAAGGTGAGGATGCTGAGCATGCCATTGGTGGGGCCGTACACCCACTCTTCGATCACCAGTTCGCGGTCGCCGTAGTTGCCGCCGGTATAGCCGACCAGGTCTCGATACTCCGGCTCTCCGCACTTGCGCTGGACCTCGAAGGCACGGTCGCCTTCGTTGATCAGCTTGCTGCCACAGCGCAGTGTCCCGGCCTCAGCCAAACCGCAGGAAAGCATCAGCGCAATAGCCAATAGACTTCGGTTCATCACAAGCTTCCCAAGTGCAGCGCCGTGGCAACCTGGCCGCCGGCCTGGCCCTGCGCCAGGCTGACATCGAGCAGATAGATGCGCTGGTCTTCCAGGCCGCCGCGCTCCACTAGGTAATCCTTGATGCTGGCCGCGCGGGCCTGGCCGAGTTGGCGCAGCAGCAGTTCGCTCTTGGACCACGACTCCAGTACGGCGTTGCGCATCTTCGCCGTGCGTTCTTCGTCCGGCAGTTCCTTCCATTCTGCGGGCGGCTGTTGCTTCAGCCGGGTACGGTAGATGCCTTCCAGCAGTACGGCCTTGTCGTCCTCGTCCACCACCAGCAGCTCGGGCTCGGCTGGTACCTGATCGCCGTTGCGCTGCAGCATCTTGTACTGGGTGCTCTGGTACTCGCGCTCCAGGCGTTGCACGGCCAGCAGCGGGCCATCGCTGGCTTCGGCGCTCATGCCCTCGACCTCCAGGCGCAGCACCGGGCGCTCCTTGAGCGCGGCAGCCAGGGTATCCAGAGATTTTTGCGCGGCGCCATCCAGCTCGCTGCTACCGGCGGCGAACTGCACCTGGCTGAGGTCGGCTTCGCCACCACCGACCAGACCAGCGATGAATTTGAACGGTGCCTGGGCGGCGCGCAGCACCAGGTTACGCATGGTCTGCCAGACGATGGGCATGACGCTGAACTGCGGGTCGTTGAGGTTGCCCTGCACCGGCAGCTGGATGTCGATATTGCCCTTAGTGTCCTTGAGCAGGGCCACGGCCAGGCGGATCGGCAGGTCCACGGCGTCCTTGCTGTCGACCTTCTCGCCCAGCTGCAGGTCTTCCAACAGCAGCTTGTTCTCGGCGTTGAGCTGGCCCTTCTCGATCTGGTAATGCAGGTCCAGGTTGAGGCGACCCTTCTTGATGCGGTAGCCGGCAAACTTGCCGGAGTAGGGCGTAAGGGTGGTCAGCTCGACGTTCTTGAAGCTGGTGGCGATATCCAGGCTGTTCATCGGGTCGAACGGCGTCAGCCCGCCCTTGATGGTGACCGGCGCGTACTTGTCGACCTTGCCCTTGATGTCGACGCTGGCGGTCTTCGGGCTCTGGTTGTCCAGCGTACCGATCTGGCCATTGAGTTGCTGGATGGCGGTGGCGAAGTTGGGGGTCAGGCTGAAGTCGGCGAAGTTGGCCGAGCCTTCCTTGATGTTCACCCCGCCGATGCGGATCGGCAGTTGCTTGCCGGCCGGCGCCGGCTTGGAATTCGGATCGGCGGGCTGAGCGATGACCAGATCGTTGATGTTGGTGGTCAGGTCCTCGTTGATGATGAAGCGCGCATAGGGTTGCAGCAGGTTGATCTTGTCGATCACCAGGCCCTGCTCGTGCTGGTAGTTCAGACCCTCCACCAGCAGTTGCTGCCATTTGAGGAAGTCGCGGTCCTTGAGGGTATCCAGGGTATGCAGCTGGTTGACCTCGGCGCGGCCGCCGATGCTGAAGGCCAGCGGGTCGACACTCTTCAGGTCCACGGCCAGGTCGCTGCCGAGCAGGCCACTGCGCAGCTCCAGACGGACGAAGGGGCTGATGTAGGACTGCGCCAGACGCAGGTCGATATCGCGAGTGACCAGCTGCAGCTTGGCGGTGGTCGGCTGTAGCTGGACCTGGCCTTCGGCCTGGATCTGGCCGCGCTTGTTCACACTGGTATCGAGCTTGAGGGCGAAGGGCGAGGTGCCAAGGCTGTCGAAGTCCTTGATGTCGAGATTGAGCGGGGCCAGGTCGAGCTTGACCTCCTGGCTGCCTGCGGCGCGGTCGGCCAGGTGGATCTGGTACTCGCGCAGCTGCACATCGCGCAGCAGCACCTGCCAGGGTTTGGCCGGTTCTTCCGGTTTTTTCGGCTCTGTCGGAGCGGCGGCGCTGGCTGTTTGTTGAGAAGCATCCGGTGCGGCTGTTGCGGGAGTGGAGCCTGCGCCAACCTCGTTCGGAGCCGGAGCCGGAGCCGGAGCCGGAGCTTCGGGCGCGGCGGCGAGGGGCTGCGAGTCAGCAGGTGCGGCTGCCGGAGCAGGCTTACTATGGCTGGCGAACAGCTTCTGCCAGTCCAGCTGGCCGTCTTTCTCGCGGGCGGCCCAGGTCTCCAGCTTGTGGCTGCGGATCTTGCCGATCACCACCTGCTGCTTGGCCAGGTCCAGGCTGGTTTCACTGACGTCCAGGCGTTCCAGGCGCACCAGCGGCTTGTCCTCGGGGCTCTTGATGGCGAAGGTGGAGAGCGCCGCACTGACGTTGCTCAGCTGCAGCTCGGTGCCCTCGGCCAGGTTCAGCGAGTAGTCGGCGCTGAGGTCGAGCACGCCGTCCTCCAGCACCAATGGCACGGCATCGCGCACATAGGGCCACACACCCTTGAGCTTGCCGTCGGTGATCTTGAGCTGGCCCTTGGAGGTGATCGGGGTAAGGCTGACCTGGCCCTGCCAGTCGATGCGCCCGCCGCGCGGGCCGACGGCGACCATCTGCATGTTGGCGTTGTCGTCGGGCAGGGTGCTGAGGTTGGTAAGCTCCAGATTGAGCGAGTCGTAGATGAACTCCACCGGCTCGCTGGGGCGCAGGTCCTCGAAGTGCAGGCCGTTCTCGATCAGGGCGATGCGACCGATGCGCAGCGGGAAGGGCTCGCTCGGCTCCTCCGTTGCGGGTTTCTCTTCGCTGGGCGGCAGCTGGAACAGGCCGGTCAGGTTGAGCTTGCCGTCCTTGGCGAACAGCACCTCGGTATGCGCCTTCTCCAGCTCGATGTCGGCCAGGTGCAGGGCGCCGCTCCACAGACTGTTCAGTTGCAGGTTGGCGTATAGACGCTGGAAGGCGACCTGCGGCTTGGCCGGCTCGCCGATATGCAGGCCCCAGAGCTGCAGCTCCAGGCTGAAGGGGTTGAGCTCGATGCGCTCCAGGCGCGCCGGCACGGTGGCCAGCTGGGTCAGTTGCTGGTTGGCCACCCGCAGCGCAATGCCTGGCAGGATCAGGAAACCGAGCAGGCTATACAGGCCGAATGCAATCGCGAGCGCGTAGGCGGCGCGTTTCAATCCTTTGGGCATGGTGCGGTACATCTTCCGGGCTGAGACGCCAGGAGTATGGCATGGGCCGTCACGCTTTGTGGGCCAGCACTGTGCCCTTGTGACCGACTTAGAAGCGCAGCACCAGGGTCTTCAGTGGCGGCTGGCCGTCGCGCGAGGGGAAGTCGGCAGCGGGGACGATCTGCTCGCATTCGCGCACCGGGCGACCGAGTTTCTCGGCGCAGCGCAGCACCTGCGGGCGCCAGTCGTCCATCGCCACTTTCGCCAGGTTGTTGCAGCAGATCAGCACGCCGTCCTCGGCAGTGGCGAGGATCGCCGGCTTGAGCAGACTCTGGTAGTCGCGCAACAGGTCGACGGTGCCGAATGCGCTCTTGGCCCAGGCCGGCGGGTCGAGCAATACCAGGTCGAACTGGCGCTGTTCCAGGCGCGGGTAGCTCGGCAGCTTGTGCCCGCGACGGGCGGCAATGGGCAGGCCGGCCAGCTGGCGGATGGCGGGAAAGTAGTCGGACTGCACGAAGTCCATCGCCAGTCCCGGATTAAGCGCCACGTTCTCGCGGCCCACCGCCAGGTTGCCCTCGGCGAAGTCCAGGTTGAGCACTTCGCGCGCGCCACCGGCCGCGGCGCACAGGCCGACGCCGCAGGTGTAGGCGAACAAGTTGAGCACGCTCTTGCCGGCGCTGTTGGCCTTGACCCAGCCGCGGGCGTTGCGCAGGTCGAGGAACAGCAGCGGGTCCTGGCCCGGATGGCGGCCGCGTACCCGGTAGTTGAGTCCCCATTCATGGCCGATCTGGTCTTCCAGCGCCTCGGGCGTGGCCTGGTACACCGGGTCGCGGCGGTCGACGCGCGAGTTGCCGCCGGAGCGGTCGTTGTAGACCAGTTGCAGATCGAGGTCGAGGCGCTGGTTGATGGTTGCGTGCAGGGCGAGCAGGGCATCGCTTTCCAGCGTCTGATGGAAGCTCTGCACCATCAGTTGCGGGCCGTAACGGTCGATGGTGAGGCCGGGTGCGCCTTCCTGGCTGCCATGGAACAGCCGGTAGCAGTCGGTCTGCTGCTGGTGCAGCTCTGCCAGCAGGGGCTGGCGGGCATCGAGGGCGGCGGAGAGCGCCTGGTCGAGAGAGGACATGGCGGCGTCTCGGAACGGAGGGCGCGCAGTTTACCAAGAAAAACGCCGGCTCTAGGCCGGCGTTGGTCTCGTCGCGAGTCGGATCAGGCGCGTTCGATCGCCAGGGCTACGCCCTGGCCGCCGCCGATGCACAGGGTGGCGAGGCCCTTCTTGGCATCGCGCTTGATCATCTCGTGCAGCAGGGTCACCAACACGCGGCAGCCGGAGGCGCCGATGGGGTGGCCGAGGGCGATGGCGCCGCCATTGACGTTGACCTTGGCCGCGTCCCAGCCCAGCTCCTTGCCCACCGACAGGGCCTGGGCGGCGAAGGCCTCGTTGGCCTCGATCAGGTCGAGGTCGGCCAGCTGCCAGCCGGCTTTCTCCAGGCAGCGCTTGGTCGCCGAGACCGGACCGATGCCCATGATCGCCGGGTCGACGCCGGCGTTGGCGTAGGCGGCGATCTTGGCCAGCACCGGCAGGCCCAGGGCCTTGGCTTTGTCGGCGCTCATCAGCAGCACAGCGGCGGCGCCGTCGTTGAGGCTGGAGGCGTTGCCGGCGGTGACGCTGCCGTCTTTCTTGAATGCCGGTTTGAGGCTGGCCAGGCTTTCTGCGGTGGTGCCGGCGCGCGGCTGCTCATCCTTGGCGAAGCTGACCGGGTCGCCCTTGCGCGACGGGATCAGGATCGGGGTGATCTCGTCATTGAAGCGGCCGGCCTCGATGGCGGCCACGGCCTTCTGCTGGGAGGCGGCGGCGAAGGCGTCCTGCTGCTCGCGGCTGATGGCGTATTTGTCCACCAGGTTCTCGGCGGTGATTCCCATGTGGTAGTCGTTGAAGGCATCCCACAGTCCGTCCTGGATCATGGTGTCGACCAGCTTGCCGTGGCCCATGCGCTGGCCGGTGCGGGCGGCGGGCATGACGTAGGGCGCCAGGCTCATGTTCTCCATGCCGCCGGCGACGATCACCTCGGCGTCGCCGCAACGGATCGCCTGGGCGCCCAGATGCAGTGCCTTGAGGCCGGAGCCGCAGACCTTGTTCAGGGTCAGGGCCGGTACGGCATTAGGCAGGCCGGCCTTGATCGAGGCCTGGCGGGCGGTGTTCTGCCCGGCGCCGGCGGTCAGCACGTGGCCGAGGATCACCTCGTCGACTTCGCTGCCATTGATGCCGGTTTGCTCCAGCAGGCGTTTGATCACCGCAGCGCCCAGGTCGACGGCGGGCACGCCGGCCAGGGAGCCCTGGAAGCTGCCGATGGCGGTGCGGGTGGCGGCGACGATGACGACTTCTTGCATGACGGGCTCCTCGAAATCGGTGCGCGCACGGTGGCGCGACGGGGGCGCTATGGTGGCATAGCCGATTCGATCCCGGCCAGTGCCGGAGCCGACCGCTCAGTCGCGTGGCGGCAGGCCCATGCGCTGGCGTGCGCGATGCACGGCGCCGCCGCGCACGGCCCAGCGCAGCGTCGGAGCCAGGCTGTTCACCCCGGCGCGGATGGCGTGGCTGCGGGCCGGGCCGATTGGTGTGTCGAGCATGGCCTGGGCCCAGTCCGGCAGCAGGTCAAAGCCGGCCTGCATCAGTAGCTTGCCCACTGGTACGGCCAGGGCGCTGGGTGCCGGCGCGCCCTGCAGGATGCGCAGGATCTCCCGCGAGCGTTCGTCACACAGCAGCTGCGGGCGCACGCCATCGAGGTAGGCGGCGACTTCGGCGCGCGAGCGTGGCACGTTCTCGGCACCGAGGCGTTCGGCGATCAGCGCCACCTCGGCGTAGTAGCGGTCCCGGTCGACCTCGCTGAGCTGCGGGTTGCAATAGCGCAGGTGGGCGGCAAGGAAGCTGGAGACTTCGGCCACGTGTACCCAGGTCAGCAGGGCCGGGTCGCTGGCCGCGTAGGGGCGGCCGTCCGGCGCGGTGCCGACCACCTTGAGGTGAATGGTTCGCACCTTGTCGATCAGCCACTCGGCATCGCGGCGCGAGCCGAAGGTAGTGCCGGAGATGAATTGGCCGGTACGGCGTAGGCGGCCGATCAGGTCTTCGCGGAAATTCGAGTGGTCCCACACGCCTGACAACGCCAGCGGGTGCAGGGCCTGCAGCAGCAGGGCGCTGATGCCGCCAACCATCATGCTGGTGAAGTCGCCATGCACGCGCCAGCACACCGCGTCGGGGCCGAACAGGCCGGGGTCGCCCTGGGGCTGGCTGAAGTCGATCTGGGCGAGAACGATACCGCTGAGGCTGAGGACCTGGGCTTCGATGCGGCGGCGGAGGAATTCCATGGAGCGACTCTACGACAGCGGAGAGCGGGAGCCGGGTGGCTCCCACAGTGTGCCGCGATTCTACCGGTTCAGGCGCTGCTCGATCAGGCTGTCAACCACCGACGGGTCGGCCAGGGTCGAGGTGTCGCCCATGTTGTCCAGCTCGTTACAGGCGATCTTGCGCAGGATGCGCCGCATGATCTTGCCCGAACGGGTCTTGGGCAGGCCCGGCGCCCACTGGATCATCTCCGGCTTGGCGAAGCTGCCGATCTCCTTGCCGACCAGGGCCAGCAGATCCTTCTTCAGCTCGTCGGAGGGCTCCAGGCCCTTCATGGTGGTGACGAAGGCGTAGATGCCCTGGCCCTTGAGGTCATGCGGGTAACCGACCACGGCAGCCTCGGCCACCGCGTCGTGCAGCACCAGGGCACTTTCCACCTCGGCGGTGCCGATGCGGTGGCCGGAGACGTTGATCACGTCGTCGACGCGGCCGGTGATCCACCAGTAGCCGTCCTCGTCACGGCGCGCGCCGTCGCCGGTGAAGTAGTAGCCGGGGTAGGGCTTGAAGTAGGTGTCGATCATCCTCTGATGGTCGCCGTAGACGCTGCGGATCTGGCTCGGCCAGCTGGCCTTGATCGCCAGCACGCCGGCGCCGGGGCCGCTGATTTCCTTGCCCTGCTCGTCGAGCAGCACCGGCTGCACGCCGAAGAACGGACGGGTGGCGGAGCCGGGTTTGAGGTCCGTTGCGCCGGGCAGCGGGGTGATCAGGATCGAGCCGGTCTCGGTCTGCCACCAGGTGTCGACGATCGGGCAGCGCTGCTCGCCGACCACGTTGTAGTACCACTCCCAGGCTTCCGGGTTGATCGGCTCGCCCACCGAGCCGAGCAGGCGCAGGCTGGAGCGGTCGGTGGACTTCACGGCAGCCTCGCCCTCGCGCATCAGCGCGCGCAGGGCAGTCGGCGCGGTGTAGAAGATGTTCACCTGGTGCTTGTCGATCACCTGCCAGAAGCGCGAGGCGTCCGGGTAGTTCGGCACGCCCTCGAACATCAGGGTGGTGGCGCCGTTGGCCAGCGGGCCGTAGACGATGTAGCTGTGCCCGGTGACCCAGCCGACATCGGCGGTGCACCAGTAGATATCGCCTTCGTGGTAGTCGAACACGTACTTGTGGGTCATCGCCGCGCCCAGCAGGTAGCCGCCGGTGCTGTGCAGCACGCCCTTGGGTTTGCCGGTGCTGCCGGAGGTGTAGAGGATGAACAGCGGGTCTTCGGCGTCCATCGGCTCGGCCGGGCAGTCGGCGCTGGTCTCCTTGAGGGCCTGGTGGTACCAGAGGTCGCGGCCTTCCACCCAGGCGATCTCGCCCTGGGTGCGCTCGACCACCAGCACGGTGCTGACGTTCGGGCAGCTCTGCAGGGCCTTGTCGACGTTGTTCTTCAGCGGGATGTACTTGCCGCCGCGCACGCCCTCGTCGGCGGTGATCACGGTGCGGCAGTCTGCATCGAGGATGCGGTCGCGCAGGGCGTCCGGGGAGAAGCCACCGAACACCACCGAGTGGATGGCGCCAATACGGGTGCAGGCCAGCATGGCGTAGGCCGCCTCCGGCACCATGGGCATGTAGATGCACACCCGGTCGCCCTTCTTCACGCCGCGGCTCTTGAGCACGTTGGCCAGGCGGCTGACGTTGTGGTGCAGCTTGTTGTAGGTGATGTGCGCCGACTCGGCCGGGTTGTCGCCTTCCCAGATGATGGCGATCTGTTCGCCGCGTTTCTCTAGATGGCGGTCGATGCAGTTGTAGGCGACGTTGAGCTGACCGCCTTTGAACCACTGCGCCTCGCCCTTGGCCAGGTCGCTGTGATGCAGCTGGTCCCAGGGCTTGAACCAGTGCAGGAACTGCTTGGCCTGCTCGCTCCAGAACTCTTCCGGCTGCTCGATGGACTGGCGGTAGAGACGCTGGTAGGCCTCGTTGTCCAGGTACGCACGCTGGCGAACCGCATCCTTGACCGGGTGAAGGCTGATTTCGAACATGGCGGGGTCCTTGTCTTGTTGTTGATCCACGATGCCGGCTAGGGTGTACCAAGCATCTGCTCGGTTCAAGCCTCGGCGTTCAGGCATGGTGTGCGCGAGCGCGCAGGCCGCCCTTGTAGGTTCGGCAATCGACCGGGAAGGCAGTTCCGGGCTGGCGCCGGCGGCGCTAACGATAGCAGTGCGGGGAGGGCCGGCTGGCGGTGGCAGAAACGGTCGCCGGGCGTTGCGCCCGGCGACTGGCGGCGCGCCTCAGCCGCGGTGACGACCGCGGAAGAAGTCGATCAGGCCCTGGGTCGAGGCGTCCTCGGCCGGCGCCGCATCCCAGGCGGTGAGGCGCTGGTAGACGCCCTTGCCGAGGTCCTTGCCCAGCTCCACGCCCCACTGGTCGAAGGCGTTGATTCCCCAGATCACGCTCTGCACGAACACCTTGTGCTCATACATCGCCACCAGCGCGCCGAGGCGCCGCGGGCTGATGCGCTCAAGCACCAGGGTGTTGCTCGGGCGGTTGCCGGGGATCACCTTGTGCGGCGCCAGGCGTTGCACTTCGTCCTCGCCCAGGCCCTTGGCGCGCAGTTCGGCCTCGGCCTCGTTGCGACACTTGCCGAGCATCAGCGCCTGGCTCTGCGACAGGCAGTTGGCGTACAGCCACTGGTGATGGTCGGCCACCGGGTTGTAGCTGACCACCGGCACGATGAAGTCGGCCGGAATCAGCGGGGTGCCCTGGTGCAGCAGCTGGTGGTAGGCATGCTGGCCGTTGCAGCCGACGCCGCCCCAGATCACCGGGCCGGTCTCGACGCTCACCGGGCTGCCGTCCTGGCGCACGCTCTTGCCGTTGGACTCCATGTCCAGCTGCTGCAGGTGCTTGGTGATGTTCCGCAGGTAGTGGTCGTACGGCAGGATGGCGTGGCTCTGGGCGCCCCAGAAGTTGCCGTACCAGACGCCGAGCAGGGCCAGCAGCACCGGCATGTTCTTGTCGAAGCTGGTGCTGCGGAAATGGTTGTCCATGCTGTAGGCGCCGGACAGCAGCTCCTTGAAGTTGGACATGCCGATGGCCAAGGCAATCGGCAGGCCGATGGCCGACCACAGCGAGTAGCGCCCGCCGACCCAATCCCACATCGGGAAGATGTTCTTCTCTCGGATGCCGAACTCGATGGCCGCCTGGTTGTTACTGGTGACGGCGATGAAGTGACGGTACAGCTTCTCCTCCGTGCCGCCACGGGCCAGGTACCAGGAGCGGGCGGCCTGGGCGTTCTTCAGGGTTTCCAGGGTGCCGAAGGATTTCGACGAGACGATGAACAGGGTGGTTTCGGCGTTCAGCTTGGCGGCCAGTTCATGGAACTCGCTGCCGTCGATGTTGGCCAGGTAGTGGCAGCGCACGCCGTGCTGGGTGAACGGCAGCAGCGCCTCGGAGACCAGTTGCGGGCCGAGGAAGGAGCCGCCGATACCGATGTTGACCACGTCGGTGATGGTCTTCTCGCTGTAGCCGCGCCACAGGTTGCTGTGGATGCGCCCGACGATGTCGGTCATCTGGTTGAGTACGCGGTGCACGTCCGGCATCACGTTGGCGCCGTCGACCATGACGCAGTCGCCGATGGGGCGGCGCAGGGCGGTGTGCAGGGCCGGGCGATCTTCCGAAGAGTTGACTCGTTCGCCGTTGAACAGGGCCTCGATGGCCTCCTGCAGACCGGCTTCCTTGGCCAGGTTGACCAGCAGCGTGCGGGTCTCCTCGCTGAGCAGGTTCTTCGAATAGTCGAGGAAGATACCGCTGGTGCTCATGGAGAAGCGCTCGAAACGCTTGGCGTCGCTGGCGAATGCGTCGCGCATGCTGAAGTCCTGCATGGCCTGGCGGTGTTGGCGCAGGGCCTGCCAGGCGGGCAGGGTGGTGACGTCGAGCGGTTGCTGGTAGTACGCCATGGGTGGCAATTTCCTTGTTATGCGGCGTTTCGGGCATTAAAAAGCCCGGAGATTCCGGGCTTGGAGTGTAGCGGGACGCGACCCGTTCAGGCGACTTGCACGGGAATCGCGTTGCTGGTGTGGCTCAGTTCGCCATCGGCACCCATGTACAGCACGCGGGGTTGGAAGTTGGCCAGCTCGGCCTCGCTGTAGTGGGCGTAGGCGCAGATGATCACGCGGTGACCGACGCCGGCCTTGTGCGCGGCAGCGCCGTTGACCGAGATGATCTTCGAGCCTTCCTCGCCGCGGATGGCGTAGGTGGTGAAGCGTTCGCCGTTGTCGATGTTGTAGATCTGGATCTGCTCGTACTCGCGAATGCCGGACAGGTCCAGCCACTCGCCGTCGATGGCGCAGGAGCCTTCATAGTCGAGCACCGCATGGGTGACGATGGCGCGGTGCAGCTTGGCCTTGAGCATGATGGCGTGCATGACTATTTCCCTCTCGGAATACGGCGGCGGCAGAGTGTGCCCGAACCCCCGAGGGGGTTCAAGACCAGGCGATGTGCGGGTTACAGCTCGAGCGTCAGGTTATCGATCAGGCGCGTGTTGCCCATGAAGGCGGCGCCCAGGATCACCAGTTGGCGGTCGTCGGCCTGGGCCGGACGCAGGCTCAGCGCTTCGCGAATCTCCAGGTAGTCGGGGCGGAAGCCGGCACTGGCCAGGCTGGCCTGACCGCGCTCGATCAGTTGGGCGAAGTCACGGCCACCGGCGCGGATGGCCTCGGCCAACTGCTGCAGGGTGCGATACAGGGCTGGCGCGGCATCGCGCTGCTCGGCGCTCAGGTAGCCGTTGCGCGACGACAGGGCCAGGCCGTCCTCGGCGCGCACGGTTGGCTCGCCAATGATCTGCACCGGCATATTCAGGTCGCGCACCAGGGTGCGGATCACCGCCAGTTGCTGGAAGTCCTTCTCGCCGAACACGGCGAGGTCCGGCTGGACCATATTGAACAGCTTGGTCACCACCGTGGCCACGCCCTCGAAGTGGCCGGGGCGGCTGGCGCCGCAAAGGCCCTCGGAGACACCCGGCACGCCGACGCGAGTCTGGCCGTCCTGGCCGTGGGGATACATCTCCTCAACGTCCGGGTGGAACAGTAGGTGGCAACCGGCGGCGACCAATTTCTCCTGGTCGGCGGCCAGGGTGCGCGGGTACTTGGCCAGGTCTTCGCTAGGGCCGAACTGCAGCGGGTTGACGAAGATGCTGGCGACCACGAAGTCGGCGCGCTGGCCGGCCTTCTCCACCAGGGCCACGTGGCCTTCGTGCAGGTTGCCCATGGTCGGCACGAAGGCGATGCGCTTGCCCTCGCCACGCGCGCGCGCCACGGCGGCGCGCAGTTCCAGTACGGTCTTGACGGTGTTCATGCGGAGAATCCGTGTTCCTCGGCGGGGAAGCTGACGTCCTTCACTGCGCGTACATAGGCGGCGAAGGCGGCCTGGACGCTGGGCTGGCCTTCCATGAAATTCTTCACGAACTTCGGTGCGCGGCCGGTCAGGGACAGGCCGAGCATGTCGTGCATCACCAGTACCTGGCCGTCGGTGGCTGCGCCTGCGCCGATGCCGATCACCGGGATCTTCACCGACTGGCTGATTTCGGCGGCCAGTTCGCTGGGCACGCACTCGAGCAGGAGCATGGCGGCACCGGCCTGTTCCAGGGCCATGGCGTCGGCGCGCAGCTGGCGCGCTGCGGCATCACCGCGGCCCTGCACCTTGTAACCGCCGAATACGTTGACCGCCTGCGGCGTCAGGCCCAGATGGGCACACACCGGCACGCCGCGCTCGGCCAGCTGGCGGACCGGCTCGGCCAGCCAGCTCGCGCCTTCCAGCTTGATCATGTGGGCGCCGGCCTGCATCAGAGCGGCGCTGCTGGCGAAGGTCTGTTCCAGGGTGGCGTAGGCCATGAACGGCAGGTCGGCGAGGATCAGCGCGCCCTGGTTGCCGCGCTTCACTGCGGCGGTGTGGTAGGCCATGTCGGCCAGCGACACCGGCAGGGTGCTGTCGTGGCCTTGCAGGACCATACCCAGGGAGTCTCCCACCAGCAGCACTTCCACACCGGCCTGGCAGGCTGCCTGGGCGAAGGTGGCGTCGTAGGCGGTGAGCATGGCGATCTTCTCGCCCTTCTGCTTCAGGCCCAGCAGGGTGCTTACGGTTACATCAGGCATTTGGAGATTCCTCATCAGCGGGCCGGATACGGCACTTGTGGCGCCTGCTCTGGGCCTCTTGGACGGCACTCTCTGCACCGCCTCGGGGCAACGGGACGCCTATAGTCCCGATGGGGGGGCGTGAAGTCAATCACGGGTGTTACCGCGCTGTTACGGCGTTACCGGCGCTGCGCTTACAGGCGCTCCAGCCCCTCGTAGGGGCAGGCGGCCAGCAGCTGCTCCAGGCTGCGCCCGTCGGGCAGCTGCAGCTGCGGGGCAATCTCGGCCAGCGGGTAGAGGACGAAGGCGCGCGCATGCATGTGGTAGTGCGGCACGGTCAGGCGCTCCTCGGCGAGGATGCGCGAGCCGAATAGCAGGATGTCCAGGTCCAGGGTGCGTGGCCCCCAGCGCTCGGCCTTGCGCACGCGGCCCTGCTCCAGTTCGATGCGTTGCAGGGCGTCGAGCAGCTGCAGCGGTGCCAGTTCGGTATCCAGCGCGGCCACGGCATTGACGTAGCGCGGCTGGTCCGAGGGACCCAGCGGGTCGCTGGCATAAAAGGAGGAAGTGGCGACCAGATTGCTGTGCGGCAGCTCGGCGACGGCTGCGAGCGCGGCCCGCAGCTGCTGGTGCGGCTCGGCCAGGTTGCTGCCGAGGCCGATATAGACCCGTTCCACTTATTCGCCGGCCGGGGCTTCGCTGCGCGGTCCGCGGCGACGGTTGCGCCCGCCGCGCCGGCGTTTGCGCGCCGGAGCGCCGCCTTCGCCGTCTTCTTCCTGGCGATTGCCGAGCTCGCGGATCATGCTGCGGCGCTCGCTGTCGCTGGCGTCCTGGTAGTCGGTCCACCAGTCGCCGAGGCCATCGGTCTGCTCGCCGGCGTCTTCGCGCAGGAGCAGGAAGTCGTAGCCTGCGCGGAAGCGCGGATTCTCCAGCAGCAGGTCGGCGCGCTTGCCTTGGCGGCGCGGCAGGCGTTCCTGCATGTCCCAGATCTCGCGGATCGGGATGGTGAAGCGCTTGGGAATGGCGATGCGCTTGCACTGCTCGACGATCAGGTCGTGTGCCGCCTCCTGCATGGCCGGGATCGGCGGCATGCCGCGCGCCTGCAGTTGCGCCGCGCGGGCCGGAATGGCCGGCCAAAGCAGGGCGGCGAAGAGGAAGGCAGGCGTCACCGGCTTGCCCAGGGCGATGCGCTCGTCGGTATTGGCCAGGGCCTGACGGATCAGGTCGCCGGCGTACTCCGGGTCGCGCTCCAGGGCCTTGGCGCTGGCCGGGAACAGCGGGGCGAACAGGTCGTACTCGACCAGCAGCTCAAAGGTGCGCTCGGCGCGGCCGGCGAGGAACAGCTTGAGCACTTCCTCGAACAGGCGTGCGGCCGGAATGTCGCGCAGCATCGGCGCCAGGCGGCGGATCGGCGCGGCGCTGTGCTTCTCGATCTCGAAGCCGAGCTTGGCGGCGAAGCGCACGGCACGCAGCATGCGCACCGGGTCTTCCAGATAGCGCTGCTCGGGGTCGCCGATCAGGCGGATCAGGCGGTTGCGGATGTCGTGCACGCCGTGGGCGTAGTCCAGCACGCGCTCGCCGCTGACGTCGAAATACAGGGCGTTGATGGTGAAGTCGCGGCGCTGGGCGTCGCTCTCCAGGGTGCCGTAGACGTTGTCGCGCAGGATGCGGCCGCTCTCGTGGCGTGCCGACTGGTGGCTGTCTTCCTCGTCATCGCCCTGCGGGTGATTGCTGCGGAAGGTGGCCACTTCGATGATCTCGCGGCCGAAGTGCACATGGGCCAGCTTGAAGCGGCGGCCGATCACCCGTGCATTGCGGAACTCGGCGCGCACCTGCTCGGGGGTGGCGCTGGTGGCCACGTCGAAGTCCTTCGGCTGCACGCCGATCAGCAGGTCGCGAACGCAGCCGCCCACCAGATAGGCCTGGTAGCCGGCCTTCTGCAGACGATCCACCACGCCCACCGCATTGCGGCTGAACTGGCCACGCTGCAGCGAATGCTGGCGGGGGCCGAGCACTTCAGGCGTGCTGCGAGGACGGGCTTGGCGCTTGAGCGGCGAACGAAGGGACTTGAACAGCTTTTTCAGCATGAGAGGCACTGTTTGCAGGAATAAGCGGCCGGAAATGCCGGTAACCGCACGATTGGCGCGGATTCTAGCATTGGGAAGAAGAATGGTGGAGAAGGCAGGCTGGGGAAGGCGAGAGGGGTGAAGCGACTGGGGGAGCCGAGGCTCCCCCCCAAATAGGTGCGTGCTTTGTTTTTGTTATTGTGTCGGGCCTGTTGTTTTTGTTGTAGGCCCGTTTTAGGTATCCCAAGCTGGGTACCAGGAGCAAACGGATTGCTTTGGATGCTGATATTGCCGTGGTCTTTCCGTGACCCAACCAGTACAGGCTCTGCTTTAGTGCAGTTTTTGTTGTTCTCAGCCTGGTCGTGGGGCGAACCCCAAAGGCACATCCTCTCCAAAAGAATCAGTTAGCTGCGCCTCCGCGTTATTGTTTTTGTTGTGCTGGAGTCGTTCTGTATTGTTTTTATTATTGAAGCTTGAAACGTTTTTTATTGTTGTTGTGCCAGAGATAAAGCAGAAGCCGTGCCAGTTTTTGCGAGTCCTTGTTTTTCAAGGGGTTAGCGATATCGGCGGCAATGAGGAGACATAAAAAAGCCGGGTTCTCGTTACCGATGAACCCGGCTTTTGTTACGCGATGTTTGATCGGGGTAACAGCTGCGGAACCATCCGCCCGCAGCTCTGTCTCCGCGCAGCAGGCTCAGCCTGCCGCGGCGCCGGACTTGCGCCGCGGAATGCCCAGGCGCTGACGACGTTCCCACAAGCACTTGCGGCTGATGCCCAGCTTGCGTGCCAGTTCGGTCTCGGTCATGTGGTCCTGGTGCTCGAGCACGAAGTGCTGGAAGTAGTCCTCCAGCGACAGGTCTTCGGTCGGCTCGTGGTTATTCACTGCACCGGAGGGCATAGACTGCTCGCCGAAGTCATCGTCGCTCAGGTCGTCCAGCTCGATGTCGATGCCCAGCAGCTCGGCGGAGATCTCGTTGCCCTCGCAGAGGATCACCGAGCGCTCGATGGCGTTCTCCAGCTCGCGCACGTTGCCCGGCCAGGGGTAATGGCGGATCGCCTGCTCGGCATCGTGAGCGAAGCGCAGTCCCTCGCGGCCCATGCGCACGCACTGGCGGGCGAGGAAGGCCAGAGCGATTTCCACCACGTCGGCGCCGCGCTCGCGCAATGGCGGCAGCTTGAGCGCGATGACGTGCAGGCGGTAATAGAGGTCCTCGCGGAACTGGCCGGTCTTGGCCAGCGTCTTCAGGTCGCGGTGGGTGGCGGCGATCAGGCGCACATCCACCTTCTGCGATTGCACCGAGCCGACCCGGCGGATCTCGCCCTCCTGCAGAACACGCAGCAGGCGGGCCTGGGCTTCCAGCGGCAGCTCGCCAATCTCGTCGAGGAACAGGGTGCCGCCATCGGCCGCTTCTACCAGGCCGGCGCGGCCGGCGCTGGCGCCGGTGAAGGCGCCTTTCTCGTGGCCGAACAGTTCGGACTCGATCAGGGTTTCCGGGATCGCCGCGCAGTTCACCGAGATCAGCGGCGCCTTGGCGCGCTTGGACAGGTTGTGCAGGGCGCGGGCGACCAGCTCCTTGCCGGTGCCGGACTCGCCCTGGATCAGTACATTGGAGTCGGTGGGGGAAACCTTGCGGATCTTGCCGTAGAGATCCTGCATGGCGGCGCAGGAGCCGATGATTCCGATGTCGCCCTCGGCCGCAGCGCTGCTGGCCTTGCCGTTGGTCTTGCTCGGCGCTTCGCTGGGCGGATTGCGGCGGGCCTCCTGATTATCGCGCAGGATGCGCGCCACGGCCTGGAGCATTTCGTCGTGGTCGAAGGGCTTGGCGATGTAGTCCACCGCGCCCATCTTCATCGAGTCCACCGCCGAGCGCAGGCTGGCGTAGCTGGTCATGATCAGCACCGGGGTACCTTCGGCCAGCTTGATCAGTTCGGTGCCGGGGGCGCCGGGCAGGCGCAGGTCGCTGACCACCAGATCGAAGCCGGAAACGCTGTAGCGCTCCTGGGCTTCCTGCACCGAACCGGCCTCGCTGACCTGGTACTGGTTGCGTTCCAGCAGGCGGCGCAGGGCGGAGCGGATGATGGTTTCGTCTTCGACGATGAGGATATGGGGCATTGATTCTCTCTCGACGGTCTCCGAATCCGCGCGGGGCGCTTCACGGGCTCTCGGCGGTTCTAGGTCACTACTCAGGTCGCTACGGACGTCGCTTCGACATAGCGCGGCAGGGTAACGCGGAATCGAGTTCCGCGCTGGCGTTCGGGGTCGGCCGGGCTGTCGATGGTGATCTGCCCATAATGCTCTTCCACGATCGAATAGACCAGCGCGAGCCCCAAACCGGTGCCCTTGCCCGGATCCTTGGTGGTGAAGAAGGGCTCGAACAGGCGGTCCATGATCGCCTGCGGAATGCCCGTGCCTTCATCTTCGACTATCAGTTCCACGCTCTGCTCCGTGGCCTCGCTGGTCACCCGGATGGCGCCGCCGACCGGCGAGGCATCGCGGGCATTGGACAGCAGGTTGATCAGCACCTGGGCCAGGCGCTGCGGGTCGCCCTTGGCCAGATGGTCGGGATCGCACAGGTTGAAGAACTGCACCTCGGTGCTGTTGCGGTTCAGCGACAGCAGGCCGATGGCGTCCTGTGCCACGTCGGCCAGGCTCACCGGATACTCGGCGCGCTGCTGCTGGCCGGCATGGGCGAAGTTCATCAGCGACTGGACGATGCGCGAGATGCGCTTGGTCTGGTCGAGGATCTGCGTGCTCAGCTCGTCCACTTCCTCGTCGCCCTCGCGTTCCTCGCGCAGGTTCTGCGCCAGGCAGGCGATGCCGGTGACCGGGTTGCCGATCTCGTGGGCCACGCCGGCGGCCAGGCGTCCGATGCTGGCCAGGCGCTCGGAGTGCACCAGCTGGTCTTCCAGCACGCGGGTCTCGGTAACGTCCTCGACCAGCAACACCAGGCCGCTGTTGCCCGGGGCCAGCGGCTCGTCGATGGCGGCCTTGTGCAGGTTGAGCCAGCGCACTTCGCCATCCAGCGCCAAATGCTGTTTGTGCAGGTGTTCCTCGCCCTGCTCGATGAAGTCCTTGAGCAGGCTGCGCCAGGGTTCGTCCAGGCTGAGCAGGCGCGAGCCGACCACCTGTTGCGCGCTGATGTCGGTCAGCTCCTCCATGGCGCGGTTCCACATCAGCACCTCCTGGTCCTTGGCCAGGGAGCACACGCCCATCGGCAGTTCCTGCAGGGTCTGGCGGTGGAAGCGGCGCAGGGCGTCCAGCTCGGCGGCCAGGCCGGTGAGGCGCGACTGGTAATCCTCCAGGCGGCTCTCGATGAAATGGATGTCCTCGCTGACGTAGGCCTCGCTGCCGGACTTGTAGGGCAGGAAGGTCTCGACCATGTCCTGGGCCACGCTCGGGCCCATCAGGCCGGACAGGTTGGCCTCGAGGCGGTCGCGCAGGCGGCGCAGGGCGTAGGGGCGGCGCTCGTCGAAGGGCAGGTGCAGGTCGCGCAGGGCTCGCTCCACTTCCTTCTGCGCGGTGACCGCGCCGAGCGGTTTGGCCAGCTCGGATGCGAATTCCTGCGGCGAGCCGGCCAGCAGCTCGCGGCGCTGTGGGCGGCGCACGTTGTCCACGGTGCAGGCTTCGGCGGCGCTCTTCTCCTCGTCGCTGCCCTCGGTGAACAGCGAGACCAGGGTGAACACCAGCACGTTGGCCGCCAGCGAGCCGACGGCGGCCAGGTGCCAGCTGTTCTCGTCGAGCACGTAGACGATGTCGAACCACGGCAGGTGCACGCCCTGCAGATTGCTGACCAGCGGCACCAGCATGCTCACTGTCCACACGGCGATGCCGGCCAGCAGGCCGGCGATGAAACCCCGATGGTTGGCGGTGGGCCAGTACAGTACCGAGAGCACACCCGGTAGGAACTGCAGGGTGGCGACGAAGGCGACGATGCCGAGGTTGGCCAGGTCCTGCTCGGCGCCGAGCAACAGGTAGAAGCCGTAGGCGGCCGCGATGATGGCGAGGATCAGCGCGCGGCGCGTCCACTTCAGCCAGCGGTAGATATTGCCTTCCGCGGGCGGCTGATACAGCGGCAGCACCAGGTGGTTGAGCGCCATGCCCGACAGCGCCAGGGTGCTGACGATGATCAGGCCACTGGAGGCGGACAGGCCGCCGACATAAGCGAGCAACGCCAGGTTGCGGTCGCCGACGGCCAGGCCCAGACCCAGGGTGAAGTATTCCGGGTTGGTGGTGGCGCCGATCTTCAGGCTGGCCCAGAGGATCAGCGGTACCGACAGGCTCATCAGCAGCAGGAGCAGCGGCAGGCCCCAGCTGGCGCTGACGATGGCGCGTGGGTTGAGATTCTCGGTGAAGGTCATGTGGTACATGTGCGGCATGACGATGGCCGAGGCGAAGAACACCAGCAGCAAGGTGCGCCAGGGGCCTTCCTGTAGCGGGGTGTGCAGGGTGGTCAGCGCATGCTGGTTCTGCAGCAGCCACTGCTCCAGTTCGCCGGGGCCGCCGAACACGCCGTACAGGGCGTACAGGCCGATGCCGCCGAGGGCGCCCAGCTTGACCACCGATTCGAATGCGATGGCGAACACCAGGCCCTCGTGCTTTTCGCGGGTGGCGATATGGCGTGCGCCGAAGAGGATGGTGAACAGGGTGATCAGCGCGCAGAAGCCGAGGGCGAAGCGATCCTGCAGCGGCTCGCGGGTGAGGATGCCGATGGAGTCGGCCACCGCCTGGATCTGCAATGCCAGCAGCGGTAGCAGGCCGACCAGCATGAACAGGGTGGTGAGCACGCCGGCCCAGGTGCTGCGGAAGCGGAAGGCGAACAGGTCGGCCAGCGACGACAGCTGATAGGTGCGGGTGATGCGCAGGATCGGGTAGAGCAGCACCGGGGCCAGGAGGAAGGCGCCGGTCACCCCCAGGTAGCTGGCGAGGAAGCCGAAGCCGTACTGGTAGGCCAGCCCGACGGTGCCGTAGAAGGCCCAGGCGCTGGCGTACACACCGAGCGACAGGGTGTAGGTCAGCGGGTGGCGGATGATCCAGCGCGGGATCAGGCCCTTCTCGCTGACCCAGGCCACGCCGAATAGCAGCAGCAGGTAGGCGGAGCTGATCAGGATCAGCTGGCTGAGTTCAAAGCTCGTCGGCATCGCGCTGGCTCTGCAGTATCAGGGTGACGACGATGAGGATCAGCCACAGCAGGTACGGCCTGTACCAGGCGCCATTGGGATCGATCCACCAGTCCATGATGGCGGGGGAGAACAGGTAGATGCCCACCACCAGGATCAGTACCAGTCGGTAGATGTACATAGGTCGGGTCCGTACGGAATGACCGGATGGTACGGGAGCGCGCGATGGCGGGGAAGCCGCTGGCCCCATTGGTGAACGCGTCTGACCTGTTCAGTCAGCGTAGCTGGGCTTCCGCCAAGGTCCGGCTGCGCGGAATTCGCGTGGCGTCCCAGTGGGCGATGCCCCAGGCCAGTACCTCGTGCGGCGTGGCACCGGCCAGCTCGGCCGGTGGCTGCTGGCCGAGCGCGCGCAGGGCGCGGGTCAGCAGTGGTGGCGCCTGGTCGGCCGGCAGCGGTGGCGAGCGGTAGCTCTTGCCCAGCTTGTGGCCATCCGGCTGGATGATCAGCGGCACGTGCAGGTAGCGCGGTTGTGGCAGGCCGAGCAGCTCCTGCAGGTACAGCTGGCGCGGCGTGGAGTCGAGCAGGTCGGCGCCGCGCACCACGTCGGTCACGCCCTGCCAGGCATCGTCCAGCACCACGGCCAGCTGGTAGGCGAACAGGCCATCCTTACGCCGAATGACGAAGTCGCCGACCTCACGGCCCAGGTGCTGGCGGAACTCGCCCTGCACGCGGTCGGTGAAGCGGTACTCCAGCTCCGGCACGCGCAGGCGGATGGCGGACTCAAAGTCGGCATGGCCGGCGTTGCGGCAGGTGCCGGGGTAGATGCCGCCCGAACCTTCCAGCTGCTTGCGTGAGCAGGTGCAGGCGTAGGCCAGGCCCTGGCTGAACAGGCGCTCGATCAGCGCGGCGTATTCGTGGTGCCGCTCGCTCTGTCGCACCTGTTCGCCGTCCCACTCGAAGCCGTACAGCTCCAGGCTACGCAGGATCGCGTCCTGGGCGCCGGGCACCTCGCGCGGTGGATCGAGGTCTTCCATGCGCAGCAGCCACTGGCCGCCGACACTGCGTGCGTCCAGGTAGGAGGCGAGGGCCGCGACCAGCGAGCCGAAGTGCAGGTAGCCACTGGGCGTGGGGGCGAAGCGCCCGATATAGGAGGAGTCTTTCATGGGCGGGAGGCTATCGGCTGGAGCCTTGCGGCGCCAGCCCGCTTATCGGTAGCCGGAAATGCAACGGGGCGCCTTAGCGCCCCGTCCGGAATCAGGAACCGATCTGCTTTTCCTTGATTTCCGCCAGCGTCTTGCAGTCGATGCACAGGGTCGCGGTCGGGCGGGCTTCGAGGCGGCGGATGCCGATCTCCACGCCGCAGGAATCACACCAGCCGTAATCGTTGTCTTCGATCAGCTGCAGGGTCTCGTCGATCTTCTTGATCAGCTTGCGCTCGCGATCACGGGCGCGCAGTTCGAGGCTGAACTCTTCTTCCTGGCTGGCGCGATCGGCCGGGTCCGGGAAGTTGGCGGCTTCGTCCTGCATGTGGTGCACGGTGCGATCCACTTCCTGCATCAGCTCCAGCTTCCACTTGTTGAGAATGCTGGTGAAGTGAGCACGCATCGGATCGCTCATGTACTCCTCGCCCTTCTTCTCTTTGTAGGGTTCGAAGCCACGAATCAGCTGGTTGCCGTTCTGTTTTGCTTTGGTGGGCATGGATGACCGCCTCTCACTCTCTCTGATCCATTGCGCAGGATCTGTTCCTTTGCCGGCTCGGACACCGGGCCTGCGGCTGCAAGCGGGCGAACTTACCAGATCGATTCCGGCGAAGCTACTCCCGGTTGTCACGCTTCTTACTGGCAGCGTGGGCAGTTGGTTAGAATCCCCCCTTTTCCTTAATAAAGGAAGGCCAATGGCCCAGCCCTTCAGTGCGCGCAGTCGCGCCATCGAACCTTTCCATGTCATGGCGTTGCTGGCGCGGGCCAACGAACTGCAAGCCGCCGGCCATGACGTCATCCATCTGGAGATCGGCGAGCCGGACTTCACCACCGCCGAGCCCATCGTGCGCGCCGGCCAGGCCGCGTTGGCTGCCGGCCATACCCGCTACACCGCGGCGCGCGGCATCCCGCAGTTGCGCCAGGCCATCTCGGCTTTCTACGCCAGCCGCTATGGTGTGGATATCGACCCCGAACGCGTGCTGATTACTCCCGGCGGTTCTGGCGCGCTGCTGCTGGCCGCAAGCCTCTTGGTCGATCCGGGCAAGCACTGGCTGCTGGCCGACCCCGGCTACCCCTGCAATCGTCACTTCCTGCGTCTGGTCGAAGGTGCCGCGCAGCTGGTGCCGGTCGGCCCCGAGAGTCGCTACCAGCTCACCCCGCAGCTGGTGGAGCGGCACTGGGATGGCGACAGCGTCGGCGCCCTGGTCGCCTCGCCGGCCAACCCCACCGGCACCCTGCTGCACAAGGATGAGCTGGCCGCGCTGGCGAGCACGCTCAAACAGCGCGGTGGGCATCTGGTGGTGGACGAGATCTACCACGGCCTGACCTACGGCTGTGAGGCGGCCAGTGTGCTGGAGGTGGACGACGATGCCTTCGTCCTCAACAGCTTCTCCAAGTACTTCGGCATGACCGGCTGGCGCCTGGGCTGGCTGGTGGCGCCGAGCAACGCGGTGCCGGAGCTGGAGAAGCTGGCGCAGAACCTCTATATCAGCGCGCCAAGCATGGCCCAGCATGCCGCCCTGGCCTGCTTCGAGCCGGCGACCCTGGCGATCTTCGAGGAGCGCCGCCACGAGTTCCAGCGCCGCCGTGACTACCTGTTGCCGGCCCTGCGCGAGCTGGGCTTCCGCATCGCCGTGGAGCCCGAAGGGGCCTTCTATTTATATGCGGATATTTCGAGCTTCGGCGGCGACGCCTTCGCCTTCTGCCGGCACTTCATCGAGACCGAGCACGTGGCCTTCACTCCGGGCCTGGACTTCGGCCGTCACCTGGCCGGCCACCACGTGCGCTTCGCCTACACGCAGAATGTCGAGCGCCTGCAGCAGGCGGTGGAACGCATCGCCCGCGGCCTGAATACATGGAATCCCGATGCGCTTTGATCCGCCGCTGGAAGAGGGGCGCCTGCTGCGCCGCTACAAGCGCTTCCTCGCCGATATCGAGACGAGCAGCGGCGAGGCGCTGACCATCCACTGCCCCAACACCGGCTCCATGCTCAACTGCCTGAGCGAGGGCTGCCGTGTCTGGTTCAGCCGTTCCAACGACCCCAAGCGCAAGCTGCCGGGTACCTGGGAACTGGGCGAGACGCCGCACGGGCGGCTGGCCTGCCTCAACACCGGTCGCGCCAACGCCCTGGTCGAAGAGGCTCTGCGCGCCGGCATCATCAGCGAGCTGGCCGGCTTCACCGGCCTCAAGCGCGAGGTGGTCTACGGCAGCGAAGGCAGCCGCGCCGACTTCCGCCTGGACTACCTGTCCGGCTCGCTGTTCCTTGAGGTGAAGAGCGTGACCCTGGGCTTCGCCGACTCCACGGTGGCTGCCTTCCCCGATGCGGTGACCGAGCGTGGCGCCAAGCACCTGCGTGAGCTGGCTGCACTGGCCAGGCAGGGTGTGCGGGCGGTGCTGCTGTACTGCGTGAACCTGTCCGGCATCGAGGCGGTGCGCGCCGCCGAGGAGATCGACCCGGCCTATGCGGCGGGCCTGCGCGAGGCGCGCGCGGCGGGTGTGGAGGTGCTGGCCTATGGCGCCGCGGTAGACCCCGAGGAAGTGCGCCTGCTGCGCCGACTGGAGGTATTGGCCTAGGCCGGCTCGACCCAAATGGCGTCGCCGTCTTCCCTGCAATCGACCTTGCGCAGTGACTGCCCGGCGCAGGGGCCGGTGACGCACTCGCCGTTCTCGATCAGGAACAGCGCGCCATGGTGAGCGCACTGGATCATGCTGCCACTGGCATCGAGGAAGTCGTCCGCGCGCCATTCCAGCGTCAGGTCGCGATGCGGGCAGTTGTTCAGGTAGACGTGGGCCTGGCCGTCGCGGCGTACCGCCAGCAACTTGCGACCCTGAATGACAAAGCCCCGGCTCTGGCCTTCGACCAGCTCACCCGGGGCGCACAGATGAATCATGGGAATCTCCACGCCGAGGCGGGGATTATCCCGCATGGGCGTGGCGATGGGGTAGGGCGCGCGTCCTTGCGCGAAGTTGAACTCAGTACTGCCAGGAAGCGGAGACGCGGAAGTTGCGTCCGACTTCGCTGTAGTAGTCGTCCGGTTGCACCAGGGGGCCGGTGGGCACGTTCAGCGCGTTCCAGTACTTCTTGTCGAGGGCGTTGAACAGGCCAGCCTGCAGCTTCATGCCTTTCAGCTCGGCGGGTTGCCACCAGCCGGTCATGTCGACCACGCCATAGCCGGGGGCCTCGAAGTCACTGTCGTTCTCCACCTTGTCTCGGGCCGCGGCGGCCCGCAGCATCAGATCGGCACCGTACTGGTCGCGCTCGTAGCTCAGGCCCAGCAGGCTGGTGATCGGGGCCACAGAGCTGAGGCGCTGGTTGGTTTCACGATCTTCGCCATTGGCCCAGGCCACCGAACCCCAGACTTTCCAGTGCGGTACTAACTCCCAGTGGGCGGCCAACTCGGCGCCGTAGATCTGTACCTTGGCGCGGTTCTCGGTGCGGGTCACGCCCATCGGGTAGTCGGCGGCACTGAGGCCTACGGCTGCCAGGTCGGCGGCATCCATCACCACGTCGTCGTCGATGAAGTTCTTGTAATGGTTGTCGAACAGGCTGACCAAGCCACCGAACTTCTCATTGCCCAGCTGCGCGCCGATCTCGTAGCCGGTGCTCTCTTCCGGTTTGAGGTCTGAGTTGCCCAGGCGCAGGTAGCTGCCTTCGGCGCCGTAGTTCATGTACAGCTGGGTGGCGTCCGGTGCCTTGAAGCCCTGGGCCCACTGGGCATACAGCATGGCTTCGTCGGCCACCTGCCAGGTAGCCAGCAGGCTGCCGGACAGCTTGTGGTCCTTGCTCGCTTCCAGCGTCTGGTCGTTGGCCGGGTTGATGTTGTTGTCGAAGTCGCTGGTAGCCTTCGGGTCCTGCTTGTAGTGGTCGTAGCGCAGTCCGGGGGTCAACTTGACGCGGCCATCGGCGAAGCTGATCTCGTCGGTGGCGTAGAGCGCCCACTGGGTGCCTTCGACCTTGGGCATGTCGGCCTGGTTGGTGTGCAGGAAATCGCAGGCGGCCGGTCCCATGTACATCGGGTGGCTCGGGTCGATGGTGAAGCCCGGGCAGTTGTCATAGCCCTCGGAGACCTGCTCGGTGTTGATCTGGTACAGCTCGCCGCCCAGCGTCAGCCTGTTCGGCAGGCCGGCGATCTCGAATGCCTTGCCGACATCGCCGGAGACGCCATACAGCTCCTTCTCGATCTGGTTGTCGCGGCCGAACGCGCCGGCCGGGTACTTGTAGGGATTGCCCGGCAGGCCGAAGAACAGGAAGTCCGGGATGGCCGCACGGCCGTCGGTGACGGTGCGGATGCCACTCTGGTCGTCATGGCGGCGCAGCTTCTGCCAGTAGGCGATGGCGTTGGCGCTGTCGATCAGGCCGTCGCCGTTCTCGGCCTGGAAGGCGTAGTCGACGGACAGGCGCTGGCGCTTGTTGTTCTCTTCGGTGCCGTTCTCGCCGAGCAGGTAGGTAGTGCCCTGGTTGGTGCGGCTGTCGATGTCGTTCTCGCGCTCGAAGAGCTCGCCGGTGAAGCCGACCTTGTGGCCGCCATCGAAGCGTTGTTGCAGCTTGACCAGCAGGCTCTGCTGCTCGGTGTCTGCCGGGTTGGCCTCGGTGCGGCTGGTGCCGTAGGTATTGTCGTCGCCGCCACTTTCCAGTTCGTTGCCGCGACGCTGGCCGGCTTGCAGCAGCCAGGAGGTGTCCTGGTAGCGGCCGGCGATGGCGCCGTTCAGTCCCCAGCTGTGGTCGGCACTGTCGTAGTCGGTCTTGGCCAGGCTGCCGAAGTCCTTGCCTTCACCCAGCAGGTCCTCCGGATTGAGAGTGAACAGCTGCACTGCGCCGCCCAGGGCGCCGGAGCCGACCAGGCTGGAGTTGGCGCCGCGCACGATGTCCACCGAAGACAGGCCGTTGAAATCGATCGAGTCGAGGCCGCCCTGGGCGCCGCCGGTCGGGCCCTGGCTACGTGCGCCATCGGTCATCCACGGTACGCGGATGCCGTCGATGGTGGTCAGCACGCGGTCGCGATCCAGGCCGCGGATGTTGATGCTCTCGCTGGTGCGGCTGTAGTTCACGCCGGGTTCGGAGCGTCGGCCGAGGTCGTCGAAGCTGCGGATCTGGCGCTGCTCCAGGGTCTTGGCGTCGGTCTTGGTGGTGGTCGGCAGCTCTTCCTGCACGGCGTTGCCGGTGACCTGGGTGGGGGCGAGCTCGGTGGCGCTGTCCGTGGCCTGTGCGAATGCCAGCGAGGGGCTGAGCAGCAACAGCGCCATCCATGGGCGCAAGGCGAAGGGTGGGGTGGACATGACATTACTCCCGCTAGTGGCTCTTGGTGGCCAGTGAATTTGGCGGGCAGCACGGTAATAGATTCTTCTTCTCAAATGCAAATCATTATCACAAGCATTGGAATTTGATTCTCGATGGAGTAGCCTGCGCCGACTCGAACGAGCCGCCATCTCCCCATTCCGGCAACGGGGTAGGGGAGGCTCGCTCGCCAAACAACGAAATGAGGTAGCACCATGACCATGCAGATCACCGCCCCCAATGCCTCCGCGCTTTACCAGGACTGGCAGCGCCTGCGCGCCGAACAGTCCGGCCTGCGCGCCCGCGATGCTGCCGCCAAACTGGGCGTCAGCGAGGCCGAGCTGACTGCCAGCCGCCTGGGCGTGGATGCCGTGCGCCTGCGCACCGAGTGGGCCGAGCTGCTGCCGGCACTGGGTGAGTTGGGCTACATCATGGCGCTGACCCGCAACGAGCATTGCGTGCACGAGCGCAAGGGCTACTACCGCGAGGTATCGGTGATGGCCAACGGCGCCATGGGCCTGGTGGTCTCCCCCGACATCGACCTGCGCTTGTTCATGACCCAGTGGGCCAGCGTTTTCGCTGTCGCAGAAGACACCGAGCGCGGCATGCAGCGCAGCATTCAGATCTTTGATCGCCAGGGCACCGCCGTGCACAAGGTCTACCTCACCGCCAAGAGCGAGGAGGCGGCTTGGGCGCCGCTGGTCGAGCGCTTCCGCGCCGCCGAGCAGAGCGCCGAACTGGACTTGCAGCCGCTGGCCGAGCGCAAGGCCCCGCGTGCCGACGCCGAGGTGGACGCCGCCGCCCTGCGCGCCGACTGGGCCGAGCTGAAGGACACCCACCACTTCTTCGCCATGCTCAAGCGCCACGATGTGGCCCGTACCCAGGCCCTGCGCCTGGCCGGTCGCGAGTGGGCCGAGCCGCTGGCCGCCGTCGAGCTGCCCAAGCTGCTGGAAGAGGCCGGCGCCCGCCAGGTGCCGATCATGGTCTTCGTCGGCAACCAGCATTGCATTCAGATCCACTCCGGTACCGTGAGCAACCTGCGCTGGATGGGTGACTGGTTCAACGTGCTCGACCCCGAGTTCAACCTGCACCTGAAAACCCCGGGCGTGGTCGAGCTGTGGCGTGTGCGCAAGCCCAGCAGCGACGGCATCATCACCAGCTACGAGGCCTTCGACGCCGATGGCGAGTTGGTCGTGCAGTTGTTCGGCGCGCGCAAGCCGGGTGTGCCGGAGCTGGTCGAGTGGCGCGAGCTGGCCGAAGCCATCGCCGCCCTGGAGGCTTGAGATGCGCCTGTCCAAAGTTCTTCTGCTGTGCGGCAGCCTGGTGTTCAGCCATGCCGCCGCGGCGGCCGATCTGCCGCAACGCTGGGTCAGCTCCGGCGGCTCGCTGAGCGAGTGGGTGGTGCGTCTGGGCGGTGAAGGCAAGCTGGTCGGTGTCGACACCACCAGCCTGCATCCGCAGACCCTGCGCAAGCTGCCGAGCATCGGCTACCAGCGCGCGCTGTCCGCCGAGGGCGTGCTGTCGCTGCGCCCGGACATCCTGATCGGCAGCGAGGAGATGGGCCCGCCGCCGGTGATCGCGCAGATCAAGGCCGCCGGCATCCGCATCGAGGCGCTGTCCGCCAGGCCCGACCTGGATACCCTGGAGCGCAATGTGCTGCGTCTGGGCGAACTGCTCGGCACGCCCGAGCAGGCTCGCGAGCAGATGACTGCCTACCGCCAGGACCTGCAGCGTCAGGCGGACTGGGTCGCCCAGGCGCAGAAGCGGCAGACGCCGCCGCGCGTGCTGATGCTGCTCGGTCACGCTGGCAGCAACGTCATGGCGGCGGGCAAGGACAGCCTGGCGGTGTGGCTGATCGAGCATGCCGGTGGCGAGAGCCGTACCGAGCACAGTGGCTACAAGCCGATCTCCAACGAGGCGCTGCTGGCCATGGACCCGCAGGTGGTGATCTTCGCTGATCGCAGCCTGCACGGTGAGGAGGCGCGCAAGGCACTGCTGCAGCAGAACCCTGTGCTGCAGCAGACCAGCGCCGCGCGTGACGGCCGCCTGCTGACCCTCGACCCGACCCTGCTGGTCGGTGGTCTTGGTCCGCGTCTGCCTGAAGGACTGGCCGAGCTGTCGGCGGCCTTTTATCCTTCCGAGCAAGCACTGACGGCCAGACTCGACCGATGACTCCTGTTTTTCGACCCCGCCCATTGCTGCTGGCAATGGGCGTTCTTCTGCTGCTCGCGTTCTGGTTGTCGCTGGCCCTGGGGCCGGTGAGCCTGCCGCTGGGTGACACCCTGCTGGCCGCTCTACGGCTGATGGGCCTGCCCATCGATGGCGAGGGGCTGCAGCAGGCCGAGCTGATTCTCGGCCAGATCCGCCTGCCGCGCAGCCTGCTGGGGCTGTGCGTGGGTATCGTGCTGGCGCTGTCCGGCGTGGCCATGCAGGGCCTGTTCCGCAACCCGCTGGCCGATCCCGGCCTGGTCGGCGTCGCTGGCGGCGCGGCGCTGGGTGCGGCCATCGCCATCGTCGGCGGCAGCATGGTTGGTGGCCTGCCGCCGGCCCTGGCGCCATACCTGCTGTCAATCTGCGCCTTCACTGGCGGCCTGATCGTGACTGCGGTGGTTTACCGATTCGGTCGTCGCGATGGGCAGACCAACGTCGCCACCATGCTCCTGGCGGGCGTGGCGCTGACGGCCATGTCCGGTGCCGGTGTCGGCCTGTTCACCTACCTGGCCGACGACGCCACGTTGCGCAGCCTGACCTTCTGGAACCTCGGCAGCCTCAATGGCGCTAGTTATCCACGGCTGTGGCCGCTGCTGCTGGTGACCCTCGGCGTGGCCATCTGGTTGCCGCGTCGCGCCTCGGCGCTCAACGCGCTGTTGCTCGGCGAGTCGGAGGCGCGCCACCTGGGCTTCAATGTCGAGCGGATCAAGCTGGAGCTGGTGCTGTGCACCGCCCTCGGCGTCGGCGCCGCCGTGGCGGCCGCCGGTCTGATCGGCTTCATCGGCCTGGTGGTGCCGCACCTGATGCGCCTGCTGGTCGGCCCGGATCATCGCGTGCTGCTGCCGGCCTCGCTGCTGGCCGGTGCCAGCCTGCTGCTGCTGGCCGACCTGGTCGCCCGCCTGGTGCTGGCGCCGGCGGAGCTGCCGATCGGCATCGTCACGGCGCTGATCGGCGCGCCGTTCTTTCTTTATCTGCTGGTGCGGGGGCGGGCCTGATGTTGCGCGCGGAGAAGTTGAGTGTGCGCCGTGGTGGCGCCACCGTGCTGGAAGGCATCGACCTGGCTCTGCAACCCGGCGAGGTACTCGGTGTGCTCGGCCCCAACGGCGCCGGCAAGAGCACTCTGCTCGGCGCCCTGTGTGGCGAGCTGGAGGCAGATACCGGCAGCGTGAAGCTGGATGAGCGGGCGCTCGGCCAGTGGTCCGGCCAGGAACGGGCGCGGCGTCTGGCGGTGCTGCCGCAGAGCTCGACCCTTAGCTTCGCCTTCCCGGTGGCCGATGTGGTCGCCATGGGGCGCCTGCCGCACGATACCGGTCGCGTACGTGACGCCGAGATCGTCGATGCGGCCCTGCGCGCGGCAGATGCCGAGCACCTGCGCGGGCGTAGCTACCTGGCCCTGTCCGGTGGCGAGCGCCAGCGCGTGCACCTGGCGCGGGTGCTGGCGCAGCTGTGGCCGGGCGGAGAAGGGCAGGTGCTGCTGCTCGACGAGCCGACTTCGGCCCTTGACCCGCTGCATCAGCACACCACCCTGCAGGCGGTGCGTGACTTCGCCAGCCAGGGCGCGGCGGTGCTGGTGATCCTGCACGACCTCAACCTGGCCGCCCGTTACTGCGACCGCATCCTGCTGCTGCAGCACGGCCGCCCACATGCCTTCGGCAGCCCAGACGAGGTGCTGCAGGCCGAACCGCTGCGCGCGGTTTTCGGCCTCGACGTACTGATCCAGCGTCACCCGGAACGCGGCCATCCGCTGATCGTGGCGCGCTGAACCCTTCAGGAATTCCCATGCGTATTGTTCTGCTCTGCTGTCTGTCCCTGCTGGCCGCCTGCCAGTCCCGCGGCGTGCTGCCGCCCCCCGCGCCCATCGCCCCCGAGGGCCGCGATCACGCCCAATTGGGGCAGATCGTCGATTTGGCCAGTGGCGAGCGCATTAGCCCGGAACAGCTGGTCGAGCGCCTGGCCCAGGCGCGGCGCGTGCTGGTCGGCGAACAGCACGACAACCCCGACCACCATGCCCTGCAGCTGTGGCTGTCGCGCGAGCTCTCAGCGCAGCGTGCGCAGGGCAGTGTGTTGATGGAGATGATCAACCCCAACCAGCAGGCCAAGGTCGAACAGGTGCAGGCCGAGATCCGCGCCGGCCAGCCGCCGGCCGACGCCTTCGTTGCTCTGGCCTGGCTGCCGAACTGGGATTGGGGACTCTACGGCGCGCTGGTGCAGCATGAGCTGCGCCAACCCTATCCGTTGCTGTCGGCCAACCTGGACCGCGCCGAAATCATGCAGATCTATCAGGCGCGCCCGACCCTGCGGGGTTCGGCTTCCACCGCGCCGGCGGTGCAGGAGAAACTTCAGGAAGACATCCGCGAGTCCCACTGCGGCCTGCTGCCGGACAGCCAGATTCCCGCGATGCTCGCCGTGCAGCAGCAGCGCGACCGGCGCATGGCCGAGCGCCTGGCCGCCGCGCCAAAGCCGGCGATGCTGCTGGCCGGTGCCTTCCATGTGCGCAAAGACCTGGGCGTACCGCTGCACCTAACCGACCTCGGCGCGGGTGAAGGCAACGCCGTGCTGATCCTCGCCGAAGTCGGCAAGGAGCCAGCCGCCGGGAGTGCCGACTATGTCTGGTACACCGCCGCCAATGCGCCGGAGGATCACTGCGCCAAGCTGCGCAAGAAGTAACAGCCGCAGAAAGCAAAAAAAACCGCAATGCGGGGCTTTTTACAGAGTGGTGGATCAATCTCGCGAGCTAGAGTCAGGCTAGGCGGCCTTCTCCAACAACGCCTGGCCGACGCGCAGCAGATCGAAACCCAATCAGAGGCGCAGACCGCCGTCGAGCTCGAGAATACGACCGGTGTAGTAGTCGTTTTCCATGATGTAAGCCACGGAGTGGGCGATCTCGGTCGGCTTGCCCATGCGGCGCAGCGGGATGCCGGAGGTCATCTTTTCCAGAGCTTCCGGTTTCATGCCGCTGGTCATCTCGGTCTCGATGAAGCCAGGAGCGACGCCCGCTACGCGGATGCCGTAGCGCGCCAGTTCCTTGGCCCACACTACGGTGTCGGCGGCGACGCCGGCCTTGGCCGCGGAGTAGTTGGCCTGGCCCATGTTGCCGGCGCGGGAGATGGAGGAGATGTTGACAATCGCGCCCTGGTTCTTCAGCTCGATCATCTTGGCTGCCACTTCGCGGGTGCAGAGGAACACGCCGGTCAGGTTGACGTCGATCACCGACTGCCACTGGGCCAGGCTCATCTTGGTCAACTCGCCGTCCTTGACCTTGATGGTCAGGCCGTCACGCAGGATGCCGGCGTTGTTGACCAGGCCGTTGATGGCGCCGAAGTCCGCAGCCACCTGGGCGACCATGTGGGTCACCTGCTCTTCGTTGGCCACGTTGCACAGGTAGGCGCGGGCGTCACCACCTGCTGCCTTACAGGCGGCCACGGCGTCATCCAGTTTCTCCTGGTTGAGGTCGACCAGCGCCAGCTTGGCGCCCTTGGCGGCCAGGTATTCGCCCATGGCGCGGCCCAGGCCCTGGCAACCGCCGGTGATGATGATGACTTTGTCTTTGAGTTCCATAACACTGCTCCTCGAAGGTCTTGAAGATTGCCCCGCTGGCGCTGGGCGCCTGTTCGTTTTGTTTTCGACGAATTCTTAGCGAGGAGTCATAAATTGAGCATGACAGCCGAGAAGCATGCCCGAGAATTGTTGCTCAAGGAATACCGCGGGGTGCTTTCCACCCACTCCAAGAGCATGCCGGGCTTCCCTTTCGGATCGGTGGTGCCTTACTGCCTGGACGAGCAGGGCCGGCCGCTGATTCTGATCAGCCGCATCGCCCAGCACACCCACAATCTGCAGAAGGATGCCAAGTGCTCGCTGCTGATCGGTGAGCGCGGCGCCGAAGACGTGCAGGCAGCCGGGCGCCTGACCTTGCTGGCCGAAGCCCGCCAGCTGGAGGAGCCCGCAGCCATCGAGGCCGCCGCCGAGCGTTACTACCGCTACTTCCCCGATTCACGCGACTATCACAGCGCCCACGACTTCGACTTCTGGGTGCTCGAGCCCGTGCGCTGGCGCTTCATCGGTGGCTTCGGTGCCATCCACTGGCTGCAGGGAGTCAACCTGGCCAACCCGCATGCCGGCGAGCCCGAGCGCAGCATGGTCGAGCATATGAACGACGACCATGCCTCGGCGATCGCTCACTACGTGCAGCTGGCCAACCTGCCGGATCACGAGACGGCGCAGCTGGCCGGTATCGACAGCGAAGGTTTCCACCTGCGCATCGGCAAGGGCCTGCACTGGCTGGCATTTCCAACATCCTGTAACAACCCCGGCGCGGTGCGCCAGGCCCTGGTACTGCTGGCTCGCGCCGAGAGCTGGCCGACCGCCCGGCAGGCTTCAGCTTGAATTAAGCGCCAGGCCCCATACTTCATCGGTATCGGAAGCCGTTCTTCCGCCAAGGACATTCGCAATGCGCGCTTTTCTGTTTCTGTTCCTGCTGTTCCCCATCGTCGAGCTGGCCGTGCTGATCCAGGTTGGCAGTGCCATCGGTGTGCTGCCCACTCTGTTGCTGGTGATCGGCACCGCGGTGCTTGGCAGCGTTCTGCTGCGCGTGGCCGGCGTGGCTACCGCCTGGCGGGCCCGCGAGAAGCTGGCGCGTGGCGAGATGCCGGAGCAGGAGATGTTCGAGGGCCTGCTGATCGCCGTCGGTGGCGGTCTGCTGTTGCTGCCGGGCTTCATCAGCGATGTGTTCGGCCTGCTGTGCCTGATTCCCTTCACCCGCCGCCTGATGATCGGCAAGCTGCAGCGTCGCGCCCAGGAGCAGGCACTGCGCCAGCGCGCGTTCTTCGACGACGCCCGGGCTCGCAGCGGCCAGACCCACCCGCAGGTGATCGAAGGCGAATACCAGCGCCGCGACTGACGCCGGACCGCAGGCGGCTGTGTAAAAAAATTCACAGTCGCCCTTGAAATGCCTGCCGCCGCCCCTATCTAGCGATCACCGCAAGGTTTCCACCGTTTCGGTGGAACAGTCTTCCGCGACTTGCCTTTGGCGTGCCGCGCCCGGCCCCAAGCCGGATTTGCCTAAACCCGCCGGCGCAGTCGCCGGCCAGTGAAAACAACTAATAGGAGAGATCGACAATGAAGCTTCGTCCTCTGCATGACCGCGTCGTCATCCGTCGCAGCGAAGAAGAAACCAAGACCGCTGGCGGCATCGTGCTGCCGGGCTCGGCCGCCGAGAAGCCGAACCAGGGCGTGATCGTCGCTGTTGGCGCCGGCAAGGTTCTGGACAATGGCGAAGTCCGCGCGCTGGCCGTCAAGGTCGGTGACAAGGTGGTGTTCGGCCCGTACAGCGGCAGCAACACCGTCAAGGTCGATGGCGAAGACCTGCTGGTGATGGGTGAGCACGAAATCCTCGCCGTCATCGAAGCCTGATTCGACACGTTCTCCGTCTAAACCTACAGAATTGAGGAACAAGCAAAATGGCTGCTAAAGAAGTCAAATTCGGCGATTCCGCTCGCAAGAAAATGCTGGTTGGCGTCAACGTCCTGGCTGACGCCGTCAAAGCCACCCTCGGCCCGAAAGGCCGCAACGTGGTCCTCGACCGCAGCTTCGGCGCTCCGCTGATCACCAAGGACGGCGTGTCCGTTGCCAAAGAGATCGAGCTGAAGGACAAGTTCGAGAACATGGGCGCCCAGCTGGTGAAAGACGTGGCCTCCAAGGCCAACGACGCTGCCGGTGACGGCACCACCACCGCCACCGTTCTGGCCCAGGCCATCGTCAGCGAAGGCCTGAAGGCCGTTGCCGCCGGCATGAACCCGATGGACCTGAAGCGCGGTATCGACAAGGCGACCATCGCCATCGTCAACGAGCTGAAGAGCCTGTCCAAGCCGTGCACCGACACCAAGGCCATCGCCCAGGTCGGCACCATCTCCGCCAACTCCGACGACTCCATCGGCAACATCATTGCCGAAGCCATGGAGAAGGTCGGTAAAGAAGGCGTGATCACCGTTGAAGAAGGCTCCGGCCTGGAAAACGAACTGTCCGTCGTAGAAGGCATGCAGTTCGACCGCGGCTACCTGTCCCCGTACTTCATCAACAAGCCGGACACCATGGTGGCCGAGCTCGACGGCCCGCTGCTGCTGCTGGTCGACAAGAAGATCTCCAACATCCGCGAACTGCTGCCGGTGCTGGAAGCCGTTGCCAAGTCCGGCCGTCCGCTGCTGATCGTGGCTGAAGACGTTGAAGGCGAAGCCCTGGCTACTCTGGTCGTCAACAACATGCGTGGCATCGTCAAAGTCGCAGCCGTCAAGGCTCCGGGCTTCGGCGACCGTCGCAAGGCCATGCTGCAGGACATCGCCATCCTGACCGGTGGTACCGTGATTTCCGAAGAAGTCGGCCTGAGCCTGGAAAGCGCCACCCTGGAGCACCTGGGTAACGCCAAGCGCGTTCAGCTGAGCAAGGAAAACACCACCATCATCGACGGTGCCGGCCAGCAGGCTGACATCGAAGCCCGCGTTGCGCAGATCCGCAAGCAGGTCGAAGACACCACGTCCGACTACGACAAGGAGAAGCTGCAAGAGCGTCTGGCCAAGCTGGCCGGCGGTGTTGCCGTGATCAAGGTCGGTGCCGGTACCGAAGTCGAGATGAAAGAGAAGAAGGCCCGCGTTGAAGATGCCCTGCACGCTACCCGCGCAGCCGTCGAAGAAGGCGTGGTACCTGGCGGCGGCGTGGCCCTGGTCCGTGCCCTGCTGGCCATCGAAGGCCTGAAAGGCGACAACGACGACCAGAACGTCGGTATCGCCCTGCTGCGTCGCGCCGTTGAAGCCCCGCTGCGCCAGATCGTGGCCAACGCCGGCGACGAGCCGAGCGTAGTGGTCGACAAGGTCAAGCAAGGTTCCGGCAACTACGGCTACAACGCTGCTACCGGCGTGTACGGCGACATGATCGAGATGGGTATTCTCGATCCGGCCAAAGTCACCCGTTCCGCCCTGCAGGCCGCTGCTTCCATCGGCAGCCTGATGATCACCACCGAAGCCATGGTCGCCGACATTCCGGAAGACAAGGCTGCTCCGGCCATGCCGGACATGGGTGGCATGGGTGGCATGGGCGGCATGATGTAAGCCGACCGGCACCCTGAGCTGCAACGAAGAAGCCCCGCCCCGTGCGGGGCTTTTTCTTGCCGGTGAAAAATCCGTCAAAGACGGCGGACGCCGGAGCGTTCCGCGGTATCTTTGCCGGCATTGCGACGAATAGGGTTCTTTCCATGCGTATCCTCCTGGTCGAGGACAACCGCGACATCCTGGCCAACATGGCCGACTACCTGCAGATCAAGGGTTACACGGTGGACTGCGCCCAGGACGGGCTGTCCGGCCTGCGCCTGGCCAGCAGCGAGCATTACGACCTGCTGGTGCTGGACATCATGCTACCCGGCATTGATGGCTACACCCTGTGCCGTCGCCTGCGCGAGGAGGCGCGGCGCGACACGCCGGTGATCATGCTGACCGCCCGCGACCAGCTGGACGATCGCCTGCAAGGCTTCCAGGCCGGTGCCGACGATTACCTGGTCAAACCCTTCGCGCTGTCCGAACTGGCTGCGCGCATCGAGGCGGTGCTGCGTCGCAGCCTCGGTGGCGGCAAGCGCCTTTTACAGGTCGGCGAGCTCAGCTACGACCTCGATACCCTGGAGATCGCCCGCGCCGGCAAGCCACTCAGGCTCAACCCGGTCGGCCTCAAGCTGCTCGCCTTGCTGATGCAGAAGAGCCCGCACGTGGTACGCCGCGAGGTGCTGGAGGAGGCGCTGTGGGGCGACGACTGCCCGGACAGCGACAGCCTGCGCAGCCACGTGCACCAGTTGCGCCAGGTGATCGACAAACCCTTCGACAAGGCGCTGCTGCACACCGTGCACGGGGTCGGATATCGACTGGCGGAGCCAGGCGATGGCGTTTAGGGATGGACTGTTCAGGCAGAGCCTGTCACGCCGTATCGTCATCGCCTTCGTGCTGATGACGGCGCTGGTCGGCGGTACTTTCGCCGTCGGCATCGTCGAGACCGTGCACCAGGTCGAGGAGCGGCTGATCTCCAGCGAACTGGGCGGCGACCTCGGGCGCTTCCTGAAGATGGAAAGCATCGACGAATGGCGTCATCGCCCTGAGCCCGGACAGCTGTTCTTCTTCAGTGATGGGCACGGCGAGTTCGTCCTGCCGGAAGAGCTGCAGGACCTGGCGCCCGGCTTTCACGAGGTATACCGCGACGGCACGTCCTACCACGGCTTCGTGCAGCTGGTGGATGGTCGGCGCTATGTGCTGCTCCAGGACCAGAGCGGCTTCGAGGAGCGCGAGCAGCTGCTATTCGCCGTGGTGCTGGTGGGCTTCCTGATCAGTCTGGGATTGTCCGGCCTGCTCGGCTGGCTGCTGGCGCGCAAGGTGATCGAGCCGGTGGTGCGCCTGTCGCGCCAAGTGCGCGCGCCGGACCAGTTGCTGGACGAGGCGCCGCGGCTGGCGCGCGACTACGCCAACGACGAGGTCGGCCAGCTGGCGGCCTCTTTCGACACCACCCTGGGCCTGCTGCGCCGCGCGCTGATGCGCGAGCGCCTGTTCACCAGCGACGTCAGCCACGAGCTGCGTACACCGTTGATGGTGCTGGCCAGCTCCTGCGAGCTGTTGCTGGAGAGCCCGAGCCTGGATGCCCGCGGCAAGGCTCAGGTACGGCGCATCGCCAACGCCTGCGAGGAGATGCGTGGCCTGGTGCAGACCTTCCTGATGCTGGCCCGCTCGCGTCAGGAAGTCAGTGGCATACCTCAGGCCACCCTGCGCGAGGTGGCCGATGATCTGGTCGCCCAGTGGCGACCTGCCATCGAGGCCAAGGGCCTGGTGTTCGACTACTGCGCCGAGCAGGTCTGCGAGCAGCGCTACAACGCGCCGCTGCTGCGTTCGGTGCTGGGTAACCTGCTGCGCAATGCGCTGCACTACACCGAGCAGGGGCGCATCGGTCTGAGCCTGGGCGAGCAGGGCTTTCTGGTCGAGGACAGCGGCGTGGGCATTCCCGCCGCCGAGCGAGAGGCCATGTTCCAGCCCTTCGTGCGTGGCGGAGCGGCGCGGGGCGAGGGGCTCGGTCTGGGATTGTCGCTGGTGCAGCGCATCTGCGAGAGCCAGGGCTGGAGCGTCGAGCTGTCCGACGCCGAGCCCAGTGGCTGTCGGTTCCAGGTCCGCTTGGGAACTAGCGCAACTTGAAGGTTTGGTCAGATGGGTATGCCCTTTGCAATATCCGTCCGATCGCTTGCCGTAGATCGGAAATGGCTACCGTTATGGGGTCATTCGAGGCAGATTCGTTACCCGCTGTTACCTCGGCATACCTATGGTCGAAGAACCGCGCAGTTTTTTTGGAGAGTCGATGGTTTCCGAGTTCGTGTCCGGATGTGCAGTCGCCACCGCCGATCAGTTCGAGCACTGGTGGCAGCTGCAGGGAGAATGGGTCGAAGAGCCCAACCGACGCAGGGGCGGCGAGAGCGGAGTGCAGCGCCTGCATGATGCTAACGGGCAGCTGCTGTATGCCAAGCGTCAGGTGGGGCATCTGTGCCGTAGCCTGAGCCACCCGTTCGGCCGGCCCACCGTGCTGCGCGAACGTGATGCGCTGCTGGGGCTTAGCCGCCTCGGTGTGCGCGTGCCACGCCTGATCTACTGTGATGCGAGTTATCAGGAAGAGCAGGGCTGGCGCGGTCTGCTGGTTAGCGAGGCGCTGGATGGCTTCAGCGACATCGACAGCTGGTACGCCGCCGGCGGCCGCGAGCGTGCCGGCGAGCAGCATGACGTATTGCTGCAACAAATAGGTGCGACCCTGGCGCGCATGCACCTCGGCCGCTGGCAGCATGGCTGCCTGTACGCCAAGCATGTGTTCGTCAAGGTGACGGCGGAAGGCGTGGAAGTGGCGCTGCTCGATCTGGAGAAGAGCCGGCGTCGCCTGAGTCGCAAGCGCGCAGCGCTGCATGACCTGCGGCAGTTGCGGCGGCATTCGTCATGGAGCGACGCGGAATGGCAGCAGCTCCTGTCGGGCTATCGCCGCCAGTGGGGCAGGGCGTTGCCGCTGGGGTGAAGGAACTTCGCTTCTGCAGGGCGCTCTGAAGGGCGCCATAGCCCAGACCGAGAAACCACTCGTCGGTTGGGACGTTGCCAAGGACTGGCCTGAACTAGTTTTGATTTCAGGCGTTTGGCAGCGCCATCAAGGGGTTATCGAGATGAAATTAGAGATTGCTAGAGGATTGTTCCTCGTCGGTGCCCTGAGCGTCACGGCCTTCGCTGCGGCTGCCTGGCAGGAGCCGGCGCCGCAGGTAATCGATCTGGCGAACTGTGCCGATCAGGTGTGCCCGGTGGTGTCGGCCCGGCATCGAGAGTCCGCGGCGGTCCAGGCCGATAGCGACAATCTGCTGTTGCTGGTGTACGGCCTGTCGCATGCGATGAAGGGCGAGCAATAAGTCTTTCGCCCGCTGCGGCCTCGGATGGCCCAGAAAAAAGCCCCGCCTAGGCGGGGCTTTTCGTTTACCGGCGGTGGCTCAGTGAGCCGCCGCGGTCGATGCAGTCGGCATCTTGTCCGGACTGGCCAGCAGGGTGTAGACGCAGGGCAGCACGAACAGGGTGAACAGGGTGCCGATGGACATGCCGGTGGCGATCACCAAGCCGATGTCGAAGCGGCTCACCGCACCGGCGCCGGTGGCGAGGATCAGCGGCACCATGCCGAACACCATCGCCGCGGTGGTCATCAGCACCGGGCGCAGGCGGATCGACGCGGCTTCCTCGATCGCCTCGCGCACCGACAGGCCGTTGTCGCGACGCAACTGGTTGGCGAACTCGACGATCAGGATGCCGTGCTTGCTAATCAGGCCGATCAGCGTCACCAGTCCCACCTGGGTGTAGATGTTCATACTCGAGAAACCGAGGAAGATCGGGATCAGCGCGCCGCAGATCGACAGCGGCACGGTGACCAGGATCACCAGCGGGTCGCGGAAGCTCTCGAACTGCGCCGCCAGCACCAGGAAGATGATGGCCAGGGCCAGGGCGAAAGTGACGAACAACGCGCTGCCTTCCTGGATGTACTGGCGCGAGGCGCCAGCGTAGTCGAAGGTGTAGCCGCGCGGCGCCTCCTTCTGCGCGATCTGCGCCACGGTGTCCACCGCCTCGCCCATGCTGACGATCGGCACGCCCTCGATGATCGCCGCGTTGAGCTGCTGGAACTGCTTGAGCTTGGTCGGCCGCGCACGGTCGCTGACCTTGATCAGGGTGGCCAGCGGCACCATCTGCCCGCTCTCGCTCTTCACGTGGTAGTTGCTCAGCCAGCTCGGATTGTCGCGGTACGCCCGCTCGACCTGGGCGATCACCTTGTAGCTGCGTCCGTCGATGGTGAAGCGGTTGACCTCGCCCTCGCCGAGCAGGATGGCCAGGGTGGCGCCCAGGTCCTGCATGGACACGCCCATCTGCGCCGCTTTGGCACGATCGATATCGACTACCACCTCGGGCTTGTCGAACGCCAGGTCGACGTTGAGGAAGGCGAACTTGCCGGAAGCCATGGCCTCCTGCTTGACCTTCTCGGCCACCTGCAGCAACGACTCGTAGTCGTTCGGCGTGTTGATCACGAACTGGAACGGCAGGCCTTCGCCGGTACCGGGCAGGGACGGCAGGTTGAAGCCGAAGATCTGCAGGCCGGGGATGTCGTTGAGACGGCCCTGGACAATCGGCAGCAACTCCATCTGGGTACGATCGCGCTCGCCCCAGGGGGTCAACAGGAAGCCGCCGATACCCGACTGCACGCCGTCGAAGCCGTTGATCTGGAAGGACGAGTAGTACTCGGGGAACTCCTTGAAGATCTTCACGAACTGGTCGGTGTAGGCGTTCATGTAGTTCAGGTTGGTCGGCTGCGGCGCGTTGGCGAACAGGAACACGATGCCCTGGTCTTCCTCGGGCGCCAGCTCGCTCTTGCTGAAGCTGAGCAGCACCGGAATCAGGCACATGACGATGATGCCGAATACAACCACCACCGGGCGGGTGTTGAGTGTGCCGTGCAGAGCCCTCTGGTAGCGGCGCTTGAGCTTGTCGAAGGCCATGTCCAGCTTGTGCGCCAGGCCCGTGGGGTTCTCCTCGTGGCGCAGCAGCCTGGAGCACATCATCGGCGACAGGGTCAGGGCGACCACGCCGGAGATGATCACCGCACCGGCCAGGGTCAGAGCGAACTCCTTGAATAGGGCGCCGGTCAGGCCCTCGAGGAAGCCGATGGGGGCGTACACCGCGGCCAGGGTGATGGTCATCGAGATCACCGGCACGGCGATCTCGCGGGCACCCTCGATGGCGGCGTCGAACGGCGTCTTGCCCTCCTCTATATGGCGATGGATGTTCTCCACCACCACGATGGCATCGTCCACCACCAGGCCGATGGCCAGGACCATCGCCAGCAGGGTCAGCAGGTTGATCGAGTAGCCCATCAGCTGCATGAAGAACAGCACGCCGATCATCGACAGCGGGATGGTGATCACCGGGATCAGCACCGAGCGGAATGCGCCGAGGAACAGGAACACCACGACCACGACGATCAGCACCGCCTCGGCCAGGGTCTTGACCACCTCGTAGATGGAGGCACGGATGAACTCGGTGGCGTCGTAGGCGATGGAGACCTTGAGGTTCGGCGGCAGCTGCGCCTCCAGCTCCGGCAGGGCGGCACGCACGTGCTTGATCACATCCAGCGGGTTGGCGCTGGGCGTGCCCTTGATGGCAATGTAGACGGACGGAATGCCGTCGAACGAGCTGATCGAGTCGTAGTTTTCCGCGCCCATCTCCACCCGGGCGATGTCGCGTACCAGCACGCGGCTGTCACCGGAAGTCTTCACCGGAATGGCGCCGAAGGCCTCGGCCGACTTCAGGTCGGTGGTGGCGTTGATGCTGGTGACCACGTACTGGCCCTTCACCTGGCCAGCGGCGGCGAGGAAGTTGTAACGCTGCACGGCACTGGTGACATCGGTCGCGGTGATGCCGTAGGCGGCCATCTTCACTGGGTCCAGCCACAGGCGCATGGCGAACACCTGGTTGCCGAGGATCTCGGCCTCGGCCATGCCCGGCAGGGTGGCCAGCTTGGGCTGGATCACCCTTGAGAGGTAGTCGGTGATCTGCGGGTTGGACAGCTCGTCGCTGTAGAAGCTGACGTACATCAGCGCCGAGGCGTCGGCCGCTTCCTTGGACAGCACCGGGTCTTCGGCATCCTGCGGCAGCTGGTTCTTGACCTCGTTGGCCTTGGCCAGCAGCTCGGTGAACAGGCGGTCGGTGTCCGCGCCGATACGGGCGTAGATGGAGATGGTGGAAACGTTCTGCTGGCTCGACGACGTCATGTAGTCGATGCCTTCGGCACTGGCCAGGCTCTGCTGCAGCGGCTGGGTGATGTAGCCCTGGATGGTCTCGGCATTGGCGCCGGGGTAGGCGGTGGACACCGTGATCAGCGCGTTTTCCATCTGCGGGTACTGGCGGATCACCAGTTTGCTGAAGGCCTGGAAGCCCAGCAGGATGATCAGCAGGCTGACCACGGTCGCCAGGACCGGGCGCCGGATGAAGGGATCTGTGAAAGCCATAGCGGTTTCCTTGGCGTCGAGCCTTACTTCTCGACGCTGGCTTGGTTGTCCTTGGTCAGGGACTGATCATCGACGACGGTTACATGGGCGCCGTTGTCCAGCTTGAGCTGGCCGGCGGTGACCACGCGCTCGCCGGCCTTCAGGCCCTTGAGCACCAGCACCACGCCATCGCGGCGCTCGCCTGTCTCGACGAAGCGGCGCTCGACCACCAGCTGGGCCTGGCCCTTGTCGTCTTTCTCCACGGCACCCTTGTCGTCCTTCTTCTCGCCGATCACGTACACCGAGTTGCCGTACAGGGTGTAGGTGATGGCGGTTTCCGGCACCACTACCTGGGGCTTCTCGCCCGGCAGCAGCACCTCGAGGTTGGCGAACATGCCCGGCAGCAGCTTGTTGTCCGGGTTCGGCAGCGTGGCGCGGATTTGCACGTTGCGGGTGTTTTCCTCGACCTTGGGGTTGAGGGCGCTGATTTCGCCTGTGAAGACTTCGCCGGGGTAGGCCGCGACCGACAGGCGCGCGCGTTGGCCGATGGCCAGCTGCGGGTAGTTCTGCTCGGGCAGGAAGAAGTCGACGTAGAGCCTGGACAGGTCCTGCAGGGTGGCGAAGTGGGTGCCCGGGCTCAGGTAGGCGCCGGTGTCCACCTGGCGAATGCCTATGGTGCCGGCGAACGGCGCGAGGATGCGCTTCTTGTCCAGCTCGGCCTTGAGCTGGGAGACGCTGGCCTCGGCCTTGAGCAGCTCGGCGTTGAGGCGGTCGAATTCGCTCTTGGAGATAGCCTGTTTGCCGGCGATTTTCTTGCCGCGCTCGTACTCGACGCGAGCCAGGGCGCGCACCGCTTCGGCGGTGGCCAGGATGGCGCGCTCCACTTCGCTGTCCAGCTGCAGCAACGGCTGGCCGACCGTGACCTTCTCGCCGGACTGGAACAGCACTTCCTTGACCGTGCCCTGCACCTCGGAAGTCAGGTCCACGCCCTGGAATGCCTTGAGCGTGCCGATGGCCGGCAGGCGGCTCTGCCAGGGCCGTTCCTCGGAGACGGCGGCGGACACGCTGATGGCCGGCTGTGGGCCGGAGAACATCTGGATCTGCTGGTAGATGGAGAAGCCTTTGTAGGCGGCGAGGGCGAGCACCACGACGAGTACTACGCCCAGCATGATGAGCATGCGGCGGAGCAACATATTCCGAATCCTTGGCGAGGCGGGGAGGGCCTGGAATGGCGAAGGTGGCACCTTAGTGCTACTTGACCATCAAGTCAAAAGCTTGGCGTTTGCAAAAGATTGCGCCGCTATTGTCGCGCAACACGGCGTCGCGCAAACCGCACAGATGGCCGAGAAATCGGTACGTCCCTGTACCGATTCGCGCCTCAGGCGCCTAGGCGCTGGGTCACTTCACTGAGCTCGCCGGACAGGCTGCGCAGGGTATGGCTGGCGGCCTGGGTGCGCTCGACGTTCTCCTGGTTGGAGCTGGCGATGGCGGTGATCTCGGTGAGGTTGCGCGAGATGTCCTCGGCCACCGAGGTCTGCTCCTCGGCGGCGGTGGCGATCTGCCGGTTCATGTCGCGGATCGCCTCCACCGCACCGGTGATGCGCTGCAGCATGGCGCCGGCCTCGGTCACCTGGGTCACGCCTTCCTCGCTGCGGCTTTGCCCACTCTCGATGGCGCGCACGGCGTTGAGTGCGCCGGTCTGTACGGTATCGATGATCTGGTTGATCTCGGCGGTGGACTCGGCCGTGCGCTGGGCCAGGGTACGTACTTCGTCGGCTACCACGGCGAAGCCGCGGCCCTGCTCGCCGGCGCGCGCGGCCTCGATGGCGGCATTTAGGGCGAGCAGGTTGGTCTGCTCGGCGATGCCGCGGATCACTTCCAGCACCTTGCCGATGCGCCCGCTGTCGCTCTCCAGGCGGCGGATCACCTCGGCGGTGTTGGCGATCTCGCCGCGCATGCCGGTGATGGTCTGGATGGTTGACTCCATCACCCGGCCGCCCTGGCGTGCCGAGCTGTCGGCATCGTCTGCGGCGTGCGCGGCCTCGGCTGCGTGGCGCGCCACTTCCTGGGCGGTGGCGGACATCTCGTGCATGGCGGTAGCGACCTGGTCGGTGCGCTCGAACTGTTCGTTGATGCCCAGGGTCATGCGCGAGGCGATCTGGTTCAGCTCGCCGCTGGCGGTGTCCAGGTTGCCGCTGCTCAGGCGCAGGCTCTCGGTGGTGCTGGCGAGGAAGTCGCGCAGGGTGTTGGCCGCCCTGGCCAGCATGCCCAGCTCATCCTTGCGCTGCACTTCCACCTTCTGCCCGAAGCGGCCATGGCTGAGCTGGTCGACATGGGTGATCAGGTGGCGGATCGGGATGATCAGGTGGCGGTTGACCAGCCACAGGCTGAACAGGGCGATCACCACGCTGGCGGCGAGCATGACCAGGGTGCCTAGGGTGATGGTGCGGTCGGCGCTGGCGTTGATCTGCTCAGCCTGCTGGATGCTCTGTTCGCGCAGCTGGTCGACCAGGGCGGTCATCTGCTCGCTGGCGGCACGGTCGATGCCCTTGACCGCCGCATCACCGGCCTTGGCGTCGCCGCCGGCGGCGACGAAGGCGTCGCGCCCCTTGCGGTAGTTGGCGCCGAGGGTCTGGTGCTCGCTGCGCAGGCGGTCCACCTGGCCTTTCAGCGCGGCATCGTCCCTGGCCTCCTGGGACAGTTCGCCAAGGATGTCCTGAACCTTGCGCTCCTGGGCCTCGAACTGGCCCCAGTACTTGTTCAGGTTCTCGCTGCTCTGGCCGCGCAGCAGGACGTTCTTCCATTCCTGCACCTGGATCTTGAACTCGACGTTGGCCGAGTCGATCAGACGGGCAGCCTGCAGCGGGCCGTCGAGCAGGCCGCGGTAGTCATGCATGCCGTTGGAGAGGAAGCTGAAGCAGGCCAGGGCGGTGATCAGGATCAGCGCCAGGCTGCCGCCGAGCAGCGCGAGGATCTGCGCGCGCAGGGATTTCTGCAGGAACATGGGGATACGCCTCTTCGGGGTGACTGCCCCCGGCGCCCAGGCGGGCACCGGAACTGCGGATATCCCTATCACCCGGCCATGAAAACCGGCGGCAACGGCCGGAGTTCCGGCGCGAGTGCAACGTGCAGTTCAGTATAGGTTGGCCGCGCCGCGCTGGCCTTTAGCCTTCACGGCCATTTCAGGCCAGGCGCAAATGGTTGTCCCAGAGCCCTGCCGGCAGTTCCAGCGGGCGCACGGCGATCTGCTCGCCGCGGCAGTCGTACAGGCGGCAGCGGCCCTGGCCGGAGGTGACCACGAAACCGTCGGCCACCGCGCCCACGCCGGCGCAGTCCGGCAGCGGTGCATCGAGCAGCAGCTCGGTGCTGTCCAGGTTCCAGATGAAGAAGCGGTTGCCGCGCGGTGCGGTCAGCGCCAGCAGGCGCAGCTCGTCGTGGATCGCCAGGCTGGCGGTGTACTGGTTCATCGCCTGGCGCTGCGCCTCGCCCAGGGGGAAAGGCTGGAAGGGCTGGCCGGGACGCTTGATCGCCAGTAGCGGCGCCACATCCTGCGGGTCGCCCTCGTACTGTTGACCAGAGACGATGGTGCCGTCGGCGGCCACGGCCAGGTGGCGCACGCTGTTCATCCGCTCGGGCAACTGCTCCTTGCTGATCAGCGTGCCGTCGCGGTGCATCAGCACCAGGCTCGGCTCCATGGCGTCGAGGTTCATCATCACCCGGCTGTCGGCCTCGGTGCGGATGCCGCCGTTGGCCACCACCAGTTCCTCGCCGCCAGGCAGCCACAGCAGCTGGTGCGGGCCCAGGCCGTGGGTGCTGCGCTCGGCCACCCGTTCCAGGCGCTCGCCCTGCAGGCGGTAGACGCCGAGCACGCCACGGCCGGGCTGGCTGGTGTCGTTCTCGGTGCTGTAGAACCACTCGCCGTCTTGGTGGAACACGCCGTGGCCATAGAAGTGGCGCTCGACCGGCGAGGCCAGGGTCTGCAGCAGACGGCCGTCGCGGGTGTCGATCAGATAGCTCTCGCGGCTCGGCCGGCGGCCGACGAACACCGCCAGCGGCAGGCTGGGGTGCGGCACCACGTCATGGCAGCGTTCGCTCACCCGCGTGGCGAAGGCCTTGCTGCCGTCCAGGCGGTAGCCCACTGCGTAGTGGTGGCCGTCGCTGTCGTCACGGGCCGACAGCAGCAGCGGCTGCGGGCCATGGCTGATCAGCTTCCAGCCGCCCAATGCGCCAGTAGTCAGCGCGCCGGCGGCCAGGGCCAGGCCACCCAGGCCGAGAAAGGCTCTGCGCTTCATTCAGTCACCGTCGTGGGCGTTGAAGCCCAGCTGCACGCCGAGCGCCTTGGCCAGCTCGCCACCCTGCAGGCGGTGCAGCTTGTTGAGTTCGTCATAGAAGGCGTTCAGCTCGTTACGGCCGGCCTCGTCGGCGAGCAGCTCGCCGAGCGGGCGCTGCAGCGCGGCCAGCTGCTGGCGGGTGGTGGCGTACTGCTGGTCGATGTTGGCCGCCAGGGCTTGCTGGTCGTCGCCGAGCAGACTGCGCACGCCGTCCTTGTTGCCGCCCAGCCACAGGCGCTCGGCGCTGGCGACGCTGGCGGCGAGGCTGGCCAGGCTGGCGTTGCTGCGCCAGAACTCGGCCTGGTACGGCTGCGGTACACCCTTGCTCTGGCGGCCGAGGGCGGCGCCGAGCTTCTTCTTCAGGCCGTCGATGGCGTTGACCTGGGCGCGCAGCAGTTCGGCCACGGCCTCGGGTGCCTCTGCGTAGCGGGCGTTGGGGAATTCCTTGAGCTGAGCGACCATGCCGCCTTCGGCCTGCCACTGGCCGAGGACGTCGGCGGAGAGCTTCTGCTGATGCTCGCCGATAGCGGTCAGCAGCGGGCAGTAACGGGTCTTCTGCGCGGCATCGGAGAGATCGATGCCCGCGTCGAACAGCACGTATTCATAGGCGGTCAGGCCCTGTACCACCACGCTGGCCTTCTCCACGTCGGCCTGGGTCAGCTGCGGCTTGTTCTTCAGCAGGGCTTCGACCTGGCGCTGCACCAGGTTCTTCTTGTCCGGCCAGAACTGCACCTGCCAGGCGCGGTTGCCTTCGGCCAGCGGGCCGAGCAGCAGCGGCTGAAGGGCGGCCCAGCTGGCGACATCGGTAAGGAATGCCTGCTGCGCGGCGCCCAGCTCCTGTTTGCCTGCGCAGAATGCCTTGGCGCTCTCGGCCAGCTGCTGGTTGGACTGGTGCCAGGCGCTGTATGCGGGCAGCAGCACGCCGTCGACCAGGGTGGCGCTGGTGCGCTGTTGCGGGTCCTGCGGGCTGCAGGCGGCGAGACCCAGGGCGAGCAGGGCGATGACGAGGGGGGAACGGGGCATTCCGGGCTCCTTACAGGGAGTTGAGGAAGGCCAGCAGCGCACCGCGCTCGCTGGCATCGAAATCGATGACGGCCTGCCTGGCGTTCTGCGCCTCGCCGCCGTGCCAGAGGATGGCCTCCAGCAGGTTGCGCGCGCGGCCGTCGTGGAGGAACTGGGTGTGGCCATTGACGGCCTGGGTCAGGCCGATACCCCACAGCGGCGCGGTGCGCCACTGGCTGCCGCTGGCCTGAAACTCCGGGCGGCCATCGGCCAGGCCTTCGCCCATGTCGTGCAGCAGCATATCGGTATAGGGGCGAATGGTCTCGTTGGCCAGCTCCGGCTCCGCGGCGTCGGCGGCGGTGACGAAGCTCGGAGTGTGGCATCGCTGGCAACCGGCGTTGATGAACAGCTGCTTGCCGCGGCGCACTTCCAGTTCGTCCACGCCGCGGCGCGCCGGGACCGCCAGGTTGCGGGTGTAGAACAGTACGTTGGCGAGGATGTTGGCGCTGACCTCGGGCTCGCCGCCGTCGGGCATGGCGCGGCAGTCGGTCTGGGCGACGCTGCAGTCGTCATGCGGCAGCAGCTCGGTGGTCAGGCCCATGTCGCCGGCAAAGGCATGCACGTTCTGCTGGTTGAGGCTGGGCTGGCCGGCCTTCCAGCCGAAGCGGCCGAGTACCTGCTGGCCGCTGGCATCGTCATGGACGCGATTGGGAGCGCCGCGAATGCCATCGCCGTCGCGGTCGTCCGGGTCGGCATTGGCCAGGATCGCCGCCTCGGGAATCGCTTCCAGCAGGCCGAGGCCGATCATCGGCGGCGCCACGCGGGCGGAGAACAGGGTGTCCGGGTGCAGCGCGCCGTAGCCCAGCTTGCTGATGACCAGGCGCGGCTTGCGCAGCTCGACGACGGTGCCGTCGGCGAGCGTCACCGCTTGCAGGTCGTACTCGACCCGCACCTTGCCCTCGGGCGCCACCCCGGGGTTGCTCATGTCTTGCAGCTGGCCGCCGTATACCGGCTCGGGCACCACGCCCAGGCGCTGGCGCAGCTCGGTGTGGGTCGGCGAGTCGTCGCCCTTGATGGACAGGCGCACCAGCATGGAGGCGGCGCTGAGCGCATCGCGCTCCGGCGGATGGCCGCGACCGTCCTTGATATGGCAGTTCTGGCAGGCGTTGGTATTGAACAGCGGGCCGAGGCCATCGCGCGCCGTGGTGGTGGCCGGGGCGATCACCCAGGGATTGCGGAAGAAACTGTTGCCCACGGCGAAGTCCAGACGCCGCGATGGCGCGAGGTTGGCGGAGGGCAGGGAGAAGGCGTTCTGGTCGCTCTGGCGCACCGTGGTGGCACCTCCGGACAGCGCCTCGCCCGGCTCGGCGGGAGGCGGCGTGCGCTCACAGGCCGCCAGGGCAAAAGCCAGCGGCAGAAGGCAGAGGCGCAGCGGGGAGGGCATCGGCGAAAACCTGGACGGCCAATCAGGCGGGTAATCTTAGCAGGCTAAGGGAAGTCAAATAAGAGGAATTAGCGTTTATGCCGAAGCCGGATTGTCGCGGGCATAAACGTCGGGAGCGGTGTTGCGCGTCGCGGGCCGCCGGTGAGAAACGGCAGGCATAAAAAAACGGATGCGCCTTGTGGGCGCATCCGTCCTGGACAGCTCTGCGGGTATCAGAACTGGTGATCGGCGGTGTCCGGGTTCAGATCGCTGATGCCCAGAGCGGCCGAGGCCTTCTCGATGGCAGCGGTCTGCTTGACCAGGGCGGCGATGGCGTCACGAACGATCTGCTGGCCATCCTTGTTGTCGGCGGCGATCAGCTGGTCGAAGTGCACGTTGTTCTTCTCGGCGCTGTCGACCAGGGCCTGCAGCTTGGCTTCGCTGGCTTCCAGGTCGGCCTTCAGGGTGCTGTCGGCTTGGGCGTCAGCCTTGGCGACCAGCGAGGACAGGCTCGGGCCGGTCAGGGTGGTGCCGTCGACTTTCTTGTACTCGCCCAGGTAGACGTTGCGCACGCCTTTGCCGTTGTAGAAGTGCGAGTTGTGGGTGTTGTCGCTGAAGCAGTCGTGCTCGTCTTCGGTGGAGTTGGCTTCCAGGGCGACCTTCATGCGCTCGCCGGCCAGCTCGCCGAGGGACAGGCTGCCCATGCCGAACAGCATCTTGCGCAGGCCGCTCTCGGCCGGCTCGGCTTCCAGCTTGGCGCGGTAGTTGTCGGCGACGCCGGCTTTCCACTGGCCGACCATTTCGTCCAGGTCGGCAACCAGCAGGTCGGTGGCGGCCTTGAGGTAGGCACGACGACGCTCGTTGTGCTCACCGGTGGCGCCAGCGCCGACCACGAAGTCGCTCGCCGGACGAGCACCGGCGCCCGGGTTGGTGCCGTTCAGGTCTTGGCCCCAGAGGAGGAACTCGATGGCGTGGTAGCCGGTGGCGATGTTGGCTTCGGAACCGCCCAGCTCGTTCAGCTCGGCCAGCTTCGCACTGGTGATCTCGGTAACGTCGATCTTGTCTTCGCCGACCTGGATGGTGGTGTTGGCGATGATGTTGGCAGTGGCACCCGGGTTGCCCTGAGCGTGCTGGTAGTCCTTGGCCACGTAGTCGATCAGGCCTTCGTCCAGCGGCCAGGCGTTCAGCTGGCCTTCCCAGTCGTCGACCACGGCGTTGCCGAAGCGGAACACTTCGGTCTGCATGTAGGGTACGCGCGCGGCCAGCCAGGCTTGCTTGGCGGCTTTCAGGGTCTCTTCGCTGGGCTTGGCCAGCAGGGCGTCGATGGCGGCCTGCAGTTGCTTGCCGGTGCTGGCGGCGTCGCTGAACACGGCGGAGGCCAGTTCGGCGTAGTGACCGACCACGGCCTTGGCGGCGGCTTCGTCTACCTTGCCAGCAGCGGCAGTAGCGGTGGCGGCAGCCGGAGCGGCAGCTTGCGGAGCGGTGGCCTCTTTCTTGTCGTCGCCGCAGCCGGCGAGGGAAATGGCGAGGGCCAGCAGGCTGGCGGTTGCCAGGGGCATACGAGTCATGGCGGAGTCCTTTGCTTCTTAGTGTTGGAAGGCGGGAAAACCGCACAATAATGCGAAAGATTTTCATTAAATGCAAAGGGCGTTTCCGTTCGTCACCCTTGTAGACGTGAGTCATGGTGTCGCTAGAATGCCGGCAATTCACAAGGAGCGTTGTCCATGAGCCTCACTGCCGTTGCCGTACTCGTCCTGCTGTTTCTCCTCGCCGCCTGGGCGGTGGTTCTCTATAACGGCCTGGTGCGTCTCAAGCACGGCGTGAGCAAGGCCTGGTCGAACATCGACGTGCTGCTCAAGCAGCGCCACGATGAGTTGCCCAAGCTGGTGGAGACCTGCAAGCAGTACATGCAGCACGAGCGCACCACCCTGGAGCGGGTGATCGCCGCCCGCAGCGCCGTGGCCAGCGCTCGCGAGCAGCACGACGTGGGCGCCCTGGGCAAGGCCGAGAGCAGCCTGCGCGCCGGCCTCGGCCAGCTGTTCGCCCTGGCCGAGAACTACCCGGACCTGAAGGCCAACGACAGCTTCCAGCACCTGCAACAGCGCATCTCCGGCCTGGAGAACGCCATCGCCGATCGCCGCGAGCTGTACAACGAAGCGGTCAACCTGAACAACGTGCGCATCGAGCAGTTCCCCGACGTGATCCTGGCGCGCCTGTTCGCCTTCAAGGAAGCCGAGTTGCTTCAGTTCAGCGAGGAAGAAAAGGCCGACGTCGACCTCAAGTCGCTGTTCAACTGATGGATGTTCCTGGTCTGGCCATCAGCATGGCCTTCAGCGTCGGCGCGTGCGTCGGCGGCGGCTGGTGGTGCATCAAGCGCCTGTCCGAGGCGCGCTTCCTGCTCAACACGCCAACCTCGAAGATCCGCTCGGCGGCCCAGGGCTATGTCGAGCTCTACGGTGTGCTGCATGAACTCCCTGATGGCCAACTGCGAGCACCACTCACCGGCACTGCGTGCCTGTGGTGGCGCTTCAAGATCGAGGAGTATTCCGGCGACGGCAAGAACCGTCGCTGGCGAGTGATCGAGAGTGGTGTCAGCGAAGGCCTGGTGCGTCTGAAGGATGCCACCGGCGAATGCCTGATCAACCCCAAAGGCGCCGAAGTGCGGCCGAGCACGCGCCAGGTGTGGAGTGGCAGCGAGCGTCATCCGCGCGGTTTGAGCGAAGGCGGCGGGCTGCTCGGCATGCTGTTTTCCGCCGGCAGTCGCTATCGCTATACCGAGGAACGTCTGCATGCCGGGCAGCCGCTTTACGCCATTGGCGATTTCCGTACTCTGGGCGGCGCCGAGGCGTTCGACCTGACCCTGGCCCAGGGGGCAGTGGTGCGCGAGTGGAAGAGCGATTTCGCCGGCATGCTGCAGCGCTTCGACAGCAACGCCGATGGCCAGCTGGACCCAGCCGAGTGGGAGCGCATGCGCGAGTCGGCGCGGGTCGAGGCGCAGCGCCGCCAGGCGGGGCGCGGCGAGATGCCGGTACATCATCAGCTGCGCAAGCCGGGAGAGTCTTTCCCCTTCATCCTCTCCAATGGGGGCGAGGATGAGCTGGCGCGTGGCTTCTACTGGCAGGCGGCGGGTGGTGCGCTGCTCTGCGTGGCGGGTGCGCTGGCCACGACCTGGCTGGTAAGCAATGTGCTGTTGCCGGGACTGGCTGGGGCCTGAGTCTTACTTGCCCTGCTTGTGGATGCCCTTGGGTAGCTGCACGACGCGGCTCTCCGAGTAGATGTCGTGCCAGCTGCGCTTGTCCTTGTCCCACAGCACCCATAGAAAGCCCAGGCCCAGGCATAGCCAGGAGCCAATGGCGATGACGAAGCGCAGCAGCGCCTGCCACAGGCTTATGGCCGAGCCGTCGGCGTTCTGGATGCGCAGGCCCCAGGCCTGCATGCCGAGGGTCTGGCCGTTGTGGGTCCAGAACTTGGCGAAGAAGCCGAACAGACTGAGGAGTGCCAGGCTCGCCAGCATGGGGTCGTTATCCAGCGCGCCGGCCTGGGACAGCTGCATCAGGCGCTCGCTGCCGTAGATCAGGCGCAGCAGGCCCTGCTGGTAGAGCAGCCCCACCACCATGACCAGGGCCACGCACAGCAGGAAGTCGTAGAACATCGCGGCGAAGCGGCGGGGCAGGTCGGCGCCGGGGAATTCGCCCTGGGGGCGCAGCATGTGCTTGGGCATGGACAGCTCGGGAAGAAAAGACTGCGCGGGATTGTACGGGGTGTCGTCACCCGGGACAAAAACACCGGGCACAAAAAAGCCCCTGATGTCGCCATCAGGGGCTCTTCGCAGCAGCAGCGATTAGCCCAGAACCTGGACCTTGTCAGCTTGCATGCCTTTCTGGCCTTGCACGGCTTCGAAGGTGACCTTCTGGCCTTCTTTCAGGCTGCGGAAGCCCGAACCTTCGATAGCGCGGAAGTGCACGAACAGATCCGGACCGCTCTCAGGAGTGATGAAGCCGAAGCCCTTCTCGTCGTTGAACCACTTGACGGTGCCGGTTTGACGATTCGACATTGTCTTATTTCCTTGAAACTAGAGTTAGATGACAGCCTCGCGAGCTTGTGACGCGAGAGGGCTGGAACTGGTTGCAGAGAGTAAGAGAAGTCGAGCGGGATGTAGCGGATCTTAGGATCTACTGCACCAGGTCACGATTCAAGGCGACCCATGCAAACACAGTTGACCAACTCTACGCTAACTCAAATACGTTTGCCAACCCCCCTGGAATAGCTGATTCCAGAGGCCTTGCAGGCAATTGAGGAGGGAATATCGTGGTGCCCCGGGAGAGACTCGAACTCTCACTTCTTTCGAAAACGGATTTTGAATCCGCCGCGTCTACCGATTCCGCCACCGAGGCACGATGGGCGCGCAGTATAGGGAGGCGTCAGGGGGTGGTCAATCGCGCTGGCTTCGACGTCAATGCCCTGCCATCTGTGCTTACAAATTCCCTGAATGGTACTGATAAGTCCGCCAAATCAAGCTGTTAGGCTCTGAGGTAGGTTTCGTGGTGGCCGCAGCAGCGTGGCGCCGGGGAGGTTTTCACAGGAGGGGCGCCACGATGCATGCCATCAGTTTCATCCAGGATCTGGCCGTGATCATGCTGGTCGCAGGCGTGGTCACCGTGCTGTTCCATCGCCTGCGTCAGCCGGTGGTGCTGGGCTACATCCTTGCCGGCTTCATCATCGGCCCGCATACGCCGCCCTTCGGCCTGATCCACGACGAGGAGACGATCAAGATTCTCGCCGAGCTGGGCGTGATCTTCCTGATGTTCTTCTTGGGTCTCGAGTTCAGCCTGCGCAAACTATTCAACGTCGGCGCCACCGCCTTCATCGCGGCCCTGCTGGAAATCGGCCTGATGCTGTGGATCGGCTACGAGATCGGCAGCTTCTTCGGGTGGAGCAAGATGGACTCGCTGTTCCTCGGCGGCATCCTGGCCATCTCCTCGACCACCATCATCGTCAAGGCGCTGAGTGACCTGAAGCTGAAGAACGAGCGCTTCGCCCAGCTGATCTTCGGTGTGCTGATTGTTGAGGACATCCTTGGCATCGGCATCATCGCCCTGCTGTCCGGCATCGCCGTCAGCGGTTCGGTGGAGGCCGGTGAGGTGTTCGCCACGGTCGGCAAGCTGTCGCTGTTCATGGTCGTGGCGCTGGTCATCGGCATCCTGCTGGTGCCGCGCATCCTCGCTTACGTGGCCAAGTTCGAGAGCAACGAGATGTTGCTGGTCACCGTGCTGGGCCTGTGCTTCGGCTTCTGCCTGCTGGTGGTCAAGCTGGAATACAGCATGGTGCTGGGCGCGTTCCTGATCGGCGCGATCATGGCCGAGTCGCGTCAGCTGCCGCAGATCGAGCGGCTGATCGAGCCGGTGCGCGACATGTTCAGCGCGATCTTCTTCGTCGCCATCGGTTTGCTGATCGATCCGGCGATTCTCGTCGAGTATGCCTGGCCGATCCTGGTGATCACCGTCGCGGTGATCGTCGGCAAGATGGTGTCCTGCAGTCTCGGCGCCTTTATCGCCGGCAACGATGGGCGCACCTCGCTACGCGTCGGCATGGGCCTTTCGCAGATTGGCGAGTTCTCCTTCATCATCGCCGCGCTGGGCATGACCCTGCAGGTCACCAGTCACTTCCTTTATCCGGTGGCGGTGGCTGTCTCGGCCATCACCACCCTGACCACACCTTATCTGATCCGTGCCGCCGACCCCTTCTCCAACAAGCTGGCGGGGCTGGTGCCTGAGCGTGTCGCGCGGGTCTTCGGTCTGTACGGCGACTGGCTGGGCAGCATCCAGCCCCAGGGGCAGAACGTGATGCTGCTGGGCATGATCCGGCGCATCCTGGTGCAGGTGGCGATCAATATCGCGCTGGTGGTGGCAATCTTCCTCAGTGCCGGCTATTTCGCCGTGCCGCTGGCGGCCTACCTGGAGCCCTGGGTGGCCGCGCAGAACCTGCAGAAGTCGCTGGTGTGGGGTGGCGCGTTGCTGTTGTCCTTGCCGTTCCTGGTGGCGGCGTACCGCAAGCTGAAGGCGCTGGCGATGCTCCTGGCCGAGCTCGGCGTGCGCCCGGAGAAGGCTGGGCGCCACACTGTCCGTGTGCGTAAGGTGATAGCCGAAGTGATCCCGCTGCTGTCCCTCGCCCTGATCATGGTGCTGCTGATGGCGCTGTCCGCCAGCATCCTGCCTACCGGCGAGGCGCTGCTGATCATCGGCCTGGTGGCGGTGGCGGCGATCACCCTGCTGTGGCGCTGGCTGATTCGCCTGCACTCGCGGATGCAGATCGCCCTGCTGGAAACCCTGGAGCAGGACAAGCATGGCGGTGATCCGCATTGAGCGTGCCTTCAGTCGCCCGGTGCGTGGTCCGCGGGCCCGCTTTCCGGTAAGCTCTGCGCCCCCTGCGAGACTGACCTCATGCGTGTTGCCGACTTCCATTTCGACCTGCCCGATGCCTTGATCGCCCGTCATCCCCTGGCCGAGCGCCGTTCCAGCCGCCTGCTGGTGCTGGATGGCGAGAGCGGTGCGCTGGCCCATCGGCAGTTCGCCGATCTGCTCGAATACCTGCGCCCCGGCGACCTGATGGTGTTCAACGACACCCGGGTGATCCCGGCACGGCTGTTCGGCCAGAAGGCCTCCGGCGGCAAGCTGGAAATCCTGGTCGAACGGGTGCTGGACAGTCATCGCGTACTGGCCCACGTGCGTTCCAGCAAGTCGCCCAAGCCGGGTTCACTGATCCATATAGAAGGTGGCGGCGAGGCCGAGATGCTCGCCCGCCACGATGCACTGTTCGAGCTGCGCTTCAGCGAAGAGGTATTGCCGCTGCTGGATCGGGTCGGCCATATGCCGCTGCCGCCCTATATCGACCGTGCCGACGACGCCTCCGATCGCGAGCGTTACCAGACTGTCTATTCCGACCGCGCCAAGGCCGGCGCCGTGGCTGCGCCGACTGCCGGGCTGCACTTCGACGAGGAGTTGCTGGTGGCGATCCGCGAGAAAGGCATCGAGACCGCCTTCGTCACCCTGCATGTTGGTGCCGGCACCTTCCAGCCGGTGCGGGTCGAGCGCATCGAGGATCACCACATGCACCGCGAGTGGCTGCAGGTCGGCCAGGACGTGGTGGATGCCGTGGCTGCGTGTCGTGCACGCGGCGGGCGGGTGATCGCCGTCGGTACCACCAGCGTGCGCTCGCTGGAGAGTGCGGCTCGCGATGGTGAGTTGAAGGCCTTCAGCGGCGACACCGACATCTTTCTCTACCCGGGCAAGCGCTTCCATGTGGTCGATGCCCTGGTCACCAATTTCCACCTGCCGGAGTCGACCCTGCTGATGCTGGTCTCGGCCTTCGCCGGTTACCCGCAGACCATGGCCGCCTACGCGGCGGCCGTGAAGCAGCAGTACCGCTTCTTCAGCTACGGTGATGCCATGTTCATCACCCGCAATCCCGCCCCGCGCGGTCCCGAGGAGACCCCATGAGCCATATGTCCTTCGAGCTGCTAGCCACCGACGGCCGTGCCCGTCGGGGCCGCCTGACCTTCCCGCGCGGCGTGGTGGAAACCCCGGCCTTCATGCCGGTGGGCACCTACGGCACGGTCAAGGGCATGCTGCCGCGCGATGTCGGCGACATCGGCGCGCAGATCATCCTCGGCAACACTTTCCACCTGTGGCTGCGCCCGGGTACCGAGGTGATCAAGAAACACGGCGACCTGCACGATTTCATGCAGTGGCAGGGACCGATCCTCACCGATTCCGGCGGCTTCCAGGTGTTCAGCCTGGGCGCCATGCGCAAGATCAAGGAGGAGGGCGTTTACTTCTCGTCGCCGGTGGACGGCGCCAAGGTGTTCATGGGGCCGGAAGAGTCGATGCAGGTACAGCGCGACCTGGGCTCGGACATCGTGATGATCTTCGACGAGTGCACCCCGTACCCGGCCGACTTCGATGTGGCCAAGCGCTCCATGGAGCTGTCGCTGCGCTGGGCCAAGCGCTCGAAGAACGCTCACGAGGGCAACCCCTCGGCGCTGTTCGGCATCGTCCAGGGCGGCATGCACGAAGAGCTGCGCATGCGCTCGCTGGAGGGTCTGTGCGAGATCGGCTTCGACGGTCTGGCCATCGGTGGTCTTTCGGTGGGCGAGCCGAAGGAAGAGATGATTCGCGTGCTGGACTTCCTGCCGCCGCAGCTGCCGGCCGACAAGCCGCGCTACCTGATGGGCGTGGGCAAGCCGGAAGACCTGGTCGAGGGCGTGCGCCGCGGGGTGGACATGTTCGACTGCGTGATGCCAACCCGCAACGCGCGCAACGGCCACCTGTTCACCGAGACCGGCGTGGTCAAGATCCGCAACTCGGGACACAAGCACGACGAGTCGCCGCTGGATCCGAGCTGCGATTGCTACACCTGCAGCCACTTCTCCCGCGCCTATCTGCACCACCTGGATAAATGCGGCGAAATGCTGGGAAGCATGCTCAATACCATCCACAACTTGCGCCATTACCAGCGCCTGATGGCTGGTTTGCGCGAGGCAATTCAACAGGGTACATTGGCCGCCTTTGTCGACGCCTTTTACGCCCGGCGCGGCCTGCCGACGCCGCCGCTGGAGCCCTGATCGGTGATTCGCCGGCCTGCCGCTTGAAATTCGGCGCGGCGCACCCATCTACTCGCGATGGCAGCCGACGCCCGTGCAAAAGAAGCCCGGGTGCTCGCGAAAAATAGCCCGAAAACAATAGCTTCAAGACCTCGCAATAGGAGTTTTCCATGAGTTTTCTGATCCCCGCTGCTTATGCCGACACCGCAGCCCCGGCGGCAGGCGCCGCGCCCGGCGGTGACATGATGAGCATCCTGATGCTGGTCGGTTTCATGGTCATCTTCTATCTGATGATCTGGCGTCCCCAGGCCAAGCGCGCCAAGGAGCACAAGAATCTGCTCGGCGGCCTGCAGAAGGGCGACGAGGTAGTGACCAGCGGCGGCATCATCGGCAAGGTCAACAAGGTTACCGACGACTTCGTGGTGGTTGAGATCGCCGACAACGTCGAGCTGAAGTTCCAGAAGCAGGCCATCGCGGCGACCCTGCCGAAGGGCACTCTGAAGTCCATCTAACGATTCTTCGTTCACCACTACGGGGCGCCTAAGGCGCCCCGTGTCATAACGGGCGGCGTCATGCTCAACAAATATCCTCTGTGGAAGTACCTGCTGATCCTGGCTGTGCTGGCGGTCGGCTTCATCTATTCCGCACCCAATCTGTATCCGGATGATCCGGCCATCCAGATTACTGGTGCCAGCACGGCGCTGGAGATCGGCCAGGCCGACCTCGATCGCATCGGCAAGGCGTTGGGCGATGCCGGCATTGCGGTCAAGTCCGCCCAGCTGGGTGCCAAGCAGGGGCAGGGCGCGCTGCTGCGTCTGACCAAGAAGGATGATCAGCTGCCGGCCAAGGAGCTGGTGCGCAAGCTGCTCGGTGACGAGTATGTGGTCGCGCTGAACCTGGCGCCGACCACGCCGCAGTGGCTGCGCAACCTGGGCGCCGGCCCGATGAAGCTGGGTCTGGACCTGTCCGGTGGTGTGCACTTCCTGCTGGAAGTGGACATGGACAAGGCCATGGACGCGCGCATGAAGGTCTACGAGAGCGAGATCAAGAGCCTCCTGCGCAAGGATCGCGTGCGTTACCGCAGCCTGCCGCAGCAGGACGGTGCTATCCAGCTCGGCTTCGCCGACAGCGAGTCGCTGGAAAAAGCCCGCGAGCTGATCCGTAGCAGCTTCAACGATTTCGAGCAGACCACTACCGAGCGCAACGACCAGCAGGTGCTGCGTCTGGCGCTGACCGAGGCCAAACGCGCGGAAATCCGCGAGTACTCGATCAAGCAGAACCTCACCACCGTGCGCAACCGGGTCAACGAGCTGGGCGTGGCCGAGCCGCTGGTACAGCGCCAAGGCGCCAACCGCATCGTGGTCGAGCTGCCGGGTGTGCAGGACACTGCCGAGGCCAAGCGTATTCTCGGCAAAACCGCCAACCTGGAGTTCCGTCTGCAGGCCGACGTCGACGCGGCGCGCGCCTCCACCGAACCCTTCGAGTTCCGCGAGCCCGGTCGCCCGGCCGTGGCGCTGGAGCGCAGCCTGATCATCACCGGTGACCAGGTCACCGATGCCCAGGCCAGCTACGACGAGAACGGTCGCCCGCAGGTGAATATCCGTCTGGATGGCCATGGCGGCGAGCTGATGAACCGTGCCACCCGCAACAATGTGGGGCGCAGCATGGCGGTGATCTTCATCGAGCAGAAGCCGTTGACCCGCTACGTCAAGCAGGTCGTCGATGGTGTCGAGAAGGAAGTGGCGGTGCCATCCTTCAAGGAAGAGAAGAAGATCATCAGCCTGGCGACCATCCAGTCGCCGCTGGGCAGCCAGTTCCGCATCACCGGCCTTAACGGCCAGGGTGAGTCCTCCGAGCTGGCGCTGCTGCTGCGTGCCGGTGGCCTGGCCGCGCCGATGTACTTCGCCGAAGAGCGCACCATCGGCCCGAGCCTGGGTGCCGACAACATCGCCAAGGGTATCGATGCGTCGATCTGGGGCATGATCTTCGTGTCCATCTTCATCATCGCCATCTACCGCTTCTTCGGCGTGCTGGCGACCGTGGCCCTGGGCTTCAACATGGTTCTGCTGCTGGCGCTGATGTCCGCGCTGAGCGCGACCCTGACCCTGCCGGGTATCGCCGGTATCGTGCTGACCATGGGTATGGCGGTGGACGCCAACGTGCTGATCTTCTCGCGCATACGTGAGGAAATCGCCAATGGCATGTCGGTGCAGCGCGCCATTCACGAGGGCTTCGACCGCGCCTACTCGGCGATCCTCGATGCCAACCTGACCACCCTGCTGGTCGGCGGCATTCTCTTCGCCATGGGCAGTGGCCCGGTCAAGGGCTTCGCCGTGACCATGTCGCTGGGTATCGTCACTTCGATGTTCACCGCCATCATGGTGACCCGCGCGATGGTCAACCTGATCTTCGGCGGTCGCGACTTCAAGAAGCTGTGGATCTAAGGGGCAGTCAGTCATGAAACTCGGAACTATCAACTTCATGGGTGTGCGCAATTTCGCGTTCGCCCTGACCATGCTCCTGACCCTCATCGCCCTTGGTAGCTGGTTCTTCAAGGGGCTCAACTTCGGTCTCGACTTTACCGGCGGCAGCCAGATCGAGCTGAGCTACGACAAGCCGGCAGACCTCAGTCAGGTGCGTGAGCAACTGGCGGCCGCAGGTTATGCCGATGCCGTGGTGCAGAACTTCGGCGCCACCACCGATGTGTTGGTGCGCCTGCAGGGCGATGACCCGCAGCTCGGCAACAAGGTGGCCTCCGTGCTGCAGGCGGCCAGTGGCGACAATTCGCTGCAGGTGAAGAAGGTCGAGTACGTCGGTCCGGCCGTGGGCGAGGAGCTGCGTGACCAGGGTGGCCTGGGCATGCTGCTGGCTCTCGGCGGCATCCTGATCTACGTGGCTTTCCGCTTCCAGTGGAAGTTCGCCGTGGGTGCCATCGCCTCGCTGGTGCACGACGTGGTCGTGACCATGGGCATCCTGTCGTTCTTCCAGATCACTTTCGACCTGACGGTGCTGGCGGCGGTCCTGGCGATCATCGGTTACTCGCTGAACGACACCATCGTGGTGTTCGACCGGGTGCGCGAGAACTTCCGCGTGCTGCGCAAGGCCAGCCTGATCGAGAACATCAACATCTCGACCACCCAGACCCTGCTGCGCACCATGGCGACCTCGATCTCCACCCTGCTGGCGATCGTCGCGCTGCTGGTATTCGCCGGCGACAACCTGTGGGGCTTCTCCATCGCCCTGTTCGTTGGTGTGCTTGCCGGCACCTACTCCTCGATCTATATCGCCAACGTGGTGCTGATCTGGCTGAACCTGACCACGGAGGATCTTATTCCGCCGGCGGTTGCTGAAGAGGTGGACGAGCGTCCCTGAGTCGCTTCGCCGATTGCCCGAAGCCCGGCCCAGTGCCGGGCTTCGTGTTTTATGGGCGTGCGTTTCGTCGCAGTTCTCGTTGCGCTGGCTAGCGAAGCGGGAACTCGCCCGGCCCGGCCTGATCCAAGGCAGGGAATAGGGCGTAAAATGCCTGGTAACCGAAGTCTCTGGAGGACCCCATGAACAAGTCGATGATCGTAGGTGCAGTGCTGGGCGCGGTGGGTGTCACCGCTGGCGGTGCTGTGGCCACCTATAGCCTGGTGGGCGGTCCTCAGTATGCCGAGGTGCTGGCCGTGCAGCCGATCAAGGAGACCGTCAAGACTCCTCGCGAGGTCTGCAAGGACGTGGCTGTGACCCGTCAGGCGCCGGTCAAGGACCAGCACCAGATCGCCGGTACCGCCATCGGTGCGGTGGTGGGTGGTTTGCTTGGCAACCAGGTGGGCGGCGGCAACGGCAAGAAGATTGCCACCGTGGCCGGCGCCGTCGGTGGTGGCTATGCCGGTAACAAGGTGCAGGAGGGCATGCAGGAACGTGACACCTACACCACCACCGAGACCCGCTGTAACACCGTGACCGACACCAGCGAGAAGCTGGTGGGCTATGACGTGAAATACCAGCTGGATGGCAAGGTCGGTCAGGTGCGCATGGGCCGCGATCCGGGCAGCCAGATTCCGGTCAACAAGGATGGCCAGCTGGTGCTGGTGCAGCAATCGCAGGTCGCCCAGTAAGCGCGACCTGAAACAAAAAAGCCGCCCTAGGGCGGCTTTTTCATTGGCTGGCGATCAGCGCTTCATCGACGGTGCCAGGTGCGGCTGAATGGCGGTCAGCACGGCCTTGAAGCACTTGGTGTTGCCGGCAACCACCTGGCCCTTCTCGAGGAAGTCGTGGCCGCCGCTGAAGTCGCTGACCAGGCCGCCTGCTTCCTGGATCAGCAGGGCGCCTGCGGCCATGTCCCATTCGGACAGGCCGAACTCCCAGAAGGCGTCGTAGCGGCCGGCGGCGACGTAGGCCAGGTCAAGGCTGGCGGCACCGGCGCGGCGGATGCCGGCGGTCTGGCCGACCAGGCTGCGGAACATGCCCAGGTAGTTGTCCAGGTTGTCGACCTGCTCGGCGCGGAACGGAAAGCCGGTGCCGAGCAGGGCGCCGTCCAGGCTCTTGCGATTACTGACGCGGATGCGGCGACCGTTGACGGCAGCGCCGCGGCCGCGGCTGGCGGTGAATTCTTCCTGGCGCACCGGGTCGAGCACCACGGCATGCTCCAGGCGGCCGCGGTATTTGCAGGCGATGCTGACGGCGAAGTGCGGTACACCGCGTAGGAAGTTAGTAGTGCCATCCAGCGGGTCGATGATCCACTGGTAGTCGGCGCCATCGCCGGTGCCGGCGATGCTGCCGCCTTCCTCGCCGAGGAAGCCATGGGTCGGGTAGGCCTTCTGCAGCGCCTGGATGATGGTCTGCTCGGCCGCGCGATCGACTTCGCTGACGTAGTCGTTGGCATCTTTCTCGTTGACCGAGATGACATCCAGGCGTTCGACGGAGCGGATGATCAGTTCGCCGGCACTGCGCGCAGCGCGCAGCGCGATATTCAGCATGGGCTGCATGGAAGGTTCACCTGGATCGTTAAAGAAGAAAGCCGGCCATTCTAGCAGACTAGCTTTTTCTGTGCAGCCGGCTCGTCGTTGTGCATGGCGCTGGGCTGGGGCCTTCTGTAACATTCATGGCCCTTTCGCATTCTTGGGCGGAGCTGGCGTTGCTGCAGAACATTCGCGTAGTGCTGGTCAATACCAGCCATCCCGGCAATATCGGCGGTGCCGCGCGGGCCATGAAGAACATGGGCCTGTCGCGTCTGGTATTAGTCGATCCTGAAGACTTTCCCAGCAGCGAGGCGGTTGCGCGGGCCTCTGGCGCCAACGATATCCTCGATAACGCCGTCGTCGTGGCCACCTTGGAGGAGGCGCTGGCCGGCTGCAGTGTGGCGCTAGGTACCAGTGCGCGTGATCGACGCATTCCTTGGCCGCTGCTGGATCCGCGCGAGTGCGCGACTACTGCGCTGCAGCAGGTAGAGCTGGGTGGCGAGGTGGCGCTGGTGTTCGGTCGCGAGTACGCCGGCCTGACCAATGACGAACTGCAGCGCTGCCAGTTCCACGTGCATATCCCGTCCAATCCTGAGTTCAGCTCGCTGAACCTGGCGGCGGCCGTGCAAGTGCTGGCCTACGAGGTGCGCATGGCCTGGCTTGCGGCCGAGGGGCAGCCGACCAAGATGAACAAGCTGGAAACCACGGCGATGCTCAATACCCAGCCGGTGACCACGGATGAGTTGGAGCTGTTCTACGGTCATCTGGAGAGTACGCTGGTGGAGATCGGCTTCCTTGATCCGGCCAATCCGCGTCACCTGATGTCACGCCTGCGCCGCCTATATGGGCGCTCGGGCATCAGCAAGCTGGAAATGAATATCCTGCGCGGCGTCCTCACGGAAACCCAGAAGGCGGTGCGTGGCGAGTCCCACAAGCGGAGAAAAGACGATGTTTGAGCGTGTGCGCGAAGATATCCAGAGTGTTTTTCATCGTGATCCGGCGGCGCGCAACGCTTTCGAGGTGGTGACCTGCTATCCGGGGCTTCACGCGGTGTGGTTGCACCGTGTGGCGCATGCATTGTGGGGCGCGGGCTGGAAATGGCTGGCGCGCCTGGTATCGAACTTCGGGCGCTGGATGACCGGCATTGAGATTCATCCGGGGGCGAAGATCGGGCGGCGCTTCTTCATCGATCACGGCATGGGCATCGTCATCGGCGAGACGGCCGAGATAGGCAACGACGTCACCCTCTATCAGGGGGTGACCCTGGGTGGCACCAGCTGGAACAAGGGTAAGCGCCATCCCACGCTGGAAGATGGTGTGGTAGTTGGCGCCGGTGCCAAGGTGCTGGGCCCGTTCACGGTCGGGGCGGGTGCCAAGATCGGCTCCAATGCCGTGGTGACCAAGGCCGTGCCGGCTGGAGCCACGGCGGTCGGCATTCCAGGGCGGATCATCGCCAAGGTCGATGACGAGCAGGAGGCTAAGCGTCAGGCCATGGCCGAGAAACTCGGTTTCGATGCCTATGGTGTCGGCCAGGACATGCCGGACCCGGTGGCGCGGGCGATTGGTCAGTTGCTCGATCACCTGCAGGCGGTCGACTCGCGTCTAGAGGGTATGTGCGGCGCGCTGAAGGCCCTGGGCAGTGATTATTGTGCCAAGGAGCTGCCTGCGCTGCGCGACGAGGACTTCGCCGACGTATGCAAGGAGCAGGGCGACAAGCCGGCTGCCTGAGGACGCATAGTCTGCTATCATTCGCGCCCCGGATTGCCGCTATACCCGACTGTTTTAATCGGTCTTATAGTTGACCTAAATAGTCGGAAAAGAGGATACTTGCGGCAACTCAGTTTACCCGTGGTGCGATAACCATGCGTCTGACCACCAAAGGCCGCTACGCCGTCACAGCCATGCTCGATCTGGCGCTGCATGCCCAGAGCGGGCCTGTGTCATTGGCGGACATCTCCGAGCGGCAGGGCATCTCCCTGTCCTATCTGGAGCAGCTGTTCGCCAAGTTGCGCCGTGGCAACCTGGTTAGCAGCGTGCGTGGTCCGGGCGGAGGCTATCAGCTGTCGCGCGACATGCGGGTGATCCAGGTGGCGCAGGTGATCGATGCGGTGAACGAATCGGTCGACGCTACCCGTTGCCAGGGCATGGGCGATTGCCACTCCGGCGACACCTGTCTGACCCACCATCTGTGGTGCGACCTCAGTCAGCAGATTCACGAATTTCTCAGCGGCATCAGCCTGGCTGATCTGGTGACCCGGCGCGAAGTGCAGGAAGTCGCTCAGCGTCAGGATCAGCGTCGTTGTAACGGCAGGACGCCGCAGCTGGACAAGATCGAAGCGTCCGCCATCGAGTGAGCAGGGCGCCTGCCTGAATAGGAGATACCTGATGAGATTGCCGATTTACCTCGATTACTCCGCCACCACTCCGGTCGATCCGCGCGTGGCGCAGAAGATGAGCGAGTGCCTGCTGGTGGATGGCAATTTTGGCAACCCGGCATCGCGCTCCCACGTCTTCGGCTGGAAGGCCGAGGAAGCGGTCGAGAACGCCCGCCGCCAGGTCGCCGAGCTGGTCAACGCCGACCCGCGCGAGATCGTCTGGACCTCCGGCGCTACCGAGTCCGACAACCTGGCCATCAAGGGTGTCGCGCACTTCTACAGCACCAAGGGCAAGCACATCATTACCTCGAAGATCGAGCACAAGGCGGTGCTGGACACCGCGCGCCAGCTGGAGCGCGAAGGCTTCGAAGTGACCTATCTCGAGCCCGGCGAAGATGGCTTGGTGACTCCAGCTATGGTCGAGGCGGCGTTGCGCGAGGACACCATTCTGGTGTCGATCATGCACGTCAACAACGAGATCGGCACCATCAACGACATCGCCGCCATCGGTGAGCTGACCCGCTCCCGCGGTGTGCTGTTCCACGTCGATGCGGCCCAGTCCACCGGCAAGGTCGAGATCGACCTGGAGAAGCTGAAGGTCGACCTGATGTCCTTCTCCGCCCACAAGACCTACGGCCCCAAAGGCGTCGGCGCCCTGTACGTGCGCCGCAAGCCGCGCGTGCGCCTGGAGGCTCAGACCCACGGTGGCGGCCACGAGCGCGGCATGCGTTCCGGCACCCTGGCCACGCACCAGTGCGTCGGCATGGGCGAGGCCTTCCGCATCGCCAAGGAAGAGATGGCGCAGGAAAACCAGCGCGTGCTGGCGCTGCGTGATCGCTTCTACAAGCAGCTCGAGGGCATGGAGGAGCTGTACGTCAACGGCAGCCTGACCCAGCGCGTGCCGCACAACCTGAACCTCAGCTTCAACTACGTCGAAGGCGAGTCGCTGATCATGGCGCTCAAGGACCTGGCGGTTTCTTCCGGTTCCGCCTGTACCTCCGCCTCGCTGGAGCCGTCCTACGTGCTGCGCGCCCTGGGTCGCAACGACGAGCTGGCGCACAGCTCGATCCGCTTCACCTTCGGTCGCTTCACCACCGAGGAAGAAGTCGATTACGCGGCCAGCAAAGTGGCTGGTGCGGTGAACAAGCTGCGTGAGCTGTCGCCGCTGTGGGACATGTTCAAAGAAGGTGTCGACATCTCCAAGGTCGAATGGCAGGCACACTGATTTTCGAGTCGCCTGTAGAGCGGCACCTGATGAGAGAGGATTTGCAACATGGCATACAGTGAAAAGGTCATCGACCATTACGAAAACCCGCGCAACGTCGGCAAGATGGATGCCGAGGACCCGAATGTCGGTACCGGCATGGTCGGCGCTCCGGCGTGCGGCGACGTGATGCGTCTGCAGATCAAGGTCAACGAGCAGGGTGTGATCGAAGACGCCAAATTCAAGACCTACGGCTGCGGTTCGGCCATCGCCTCCAGCTCCCTCGCCACCGAGTGGATGAAGGGCAAGACTCTGGACGAAGCCGAGTCGATCAAGAACACCCAACTGGCCGAAGAACTGGCCCTGCCGCCGGTGAAGATCCACTGCTCCGTGCTCGCCGAAGATGCCATCAAGGCCGCCGTGCACGACTACAAGCAGAAGAAAGGTCTGCTCTGATCCCGGGGAGTCGCTAATGGCCATTACCATGACTGAAGCCGCCGCTCGCCATGTGCAGCGCTCGATCGACGGGCGTGGCAAGGGCGAGGGCATTCGCCTCGGCGTACGTACCACCGGTTGTTCGGGCCTGGCCTACGTGCTGGAGTTCGTCGATGAGGTGGCAGGCGAGGATCAGGTGTTCGAAAGCTTCGGGGTCAAGGTGATCATCGATCCGAAGAGCCTGACCTACCTGGATGGCACCGAACTGGACTTCGTCCGCGAAGGCCTCAACGAGGGCTTCAAGTTCAACAACCCCAACGTGCGCGGCGAATGCGGCTGCGGCGAGAGCTTCAACGTCTGAGGCTGGTTGTGGGTAGTCCCTGTCATTTCGCCCTGTTCGAGCTGCAGCCCACGTTCCGTGTGGATCAGGCGCAGCTGTCCGCGCGCTATCGCGAGCTGGCCAAGGCCGTGCATCCGGATCGCTTCGCCGATGCTGGCGAGCGCGAGCAGCGCCTGGCGCTGGAGCGGTCGGCCAGCCTCAACGAGGCCTACCAGACCCTGAAGAGCGGGCCGCGTCGCGCGCTCTACCTGCTGGCGCTGGGTGGTCGCGTGCTGCCGCTGGAAGTGACGGTGCAGGATCCCGAGTTCCTGCTCCAGCAGATGCGTTGGCGCGAGGAGCTGGAAGACCTGCAGGACAGCGCCGACCTAGTCGGTGTGGCGGCATTCAAGAGCCGCTTGAAAGCGGCTCAGGACGAGCTGGACGAAGATTTCTCCGCCTGCTGGAACGATGCCGCGCGACGCGAAGAGGCTGAGCGCCTGGTCCGTCGCATGCAGTTTCTCGACAAGCTGGCCCACGAAGTGCGCGATCTGGAAGAGCGCCTCGACGACTAACCCGGCGCAGCCTTGCGCTGCGCGCCTGACATCTAGAGCACCATGGCCCTACTGCAGATCGCCGAGCCCGGGCAGAGCCCGCAACCCCACCAGCGCCGTCTGGCGGTGGGCATCGACCTGGGCACTACCAATTCGTTGGTCGCCGCCGTACGCAGCGGTCTTTCCGAGCCGCTGGCCGATGCCGAAGGGCGAGTGATCCTGCCGTCCGCCGTGCGCTATCACGTCGATCGCGTCGAGGTGGGCGCCTCCGCCAAGGCCGCTGCCGCATTGGACCCGCTGAACACCGTGCTGTCGGTCAAACGCCTGATGGGGCGCGGTGTGGCAGACGTCAAACAGCTCGGCGATCAGCTGCCCTATCGCTTCGCCGAGGGCGAGTCGCACATGCCGTTCATCGAGACGGTGCAAGGTGCCAAGAGTCCGGTGGAAGTGTCGGCGGAGATTCTCCGTGCCCTGCGCGAGCGTGCGGAGGCGACGCTGGGTGGCGAGTTGGTCGGTGCGGTGATCACCGTGCCGGCCTATTTCGACGATGCCCAGCGTCAGGCCACCAAGGATGCCGCGCGCCTGGCCAATCTCAACGTGCTGCGCCTGCTAAACGAACCGACGGCAGCTGCCGTTGCCTATGGTCTGGACAAGGGTGCCGAGGGGGTGGTGGCGATCTACGACCTCGGTGGCGGTACCTTTGATATTTCCGTGCTGCGCCTGACTCGCGGCGTGTTCGAGGTGCTGGCGACCGGCGGCGACAGCGCCCTGGGCGGCGATGACTTCGACCATGCCGTCGCTGGCTGGATCATCGAGCAGGCCGGTCTGTCTCATGATCTCGATCCGGCGGCCCAGCGCCGTCTGCTGCAGGCTGCCTGTGCGGCGAAAGAGGCGCTTACCGAGGCTGATAGCGTGTCGGTGGCTCACGATGGCTGGTCTGGCGAGCTGAGCCGGGCGCAGTTCCAGGCGTTGATCGAGCCGATGATCGCCCGCAGTCTCAAGGCCTGCCGTCGCGCGGTGCGCGACGCGAACATCGAGATCGAGGAGGTCGAGGCGGTGGTCATGGTTGGTGGCTCCACTCGAGTGCCGCGTGTGCGCGAGGCGGTGGGCGAGCTGTTCGGTCGTCAGCCGCTGACCGATATCGACCCGGATCAGGTGGTGGCCATTGGCGCCGCCATCCAGGCCGACACATTGGCTGGCAATCAGCGTGGCAATGGCGAGGAGCTGTTGCTGCTCGACGTGATTCCGCTGTCCCTGGGGCTGGAAACCATGGGCGGGCTGATGGAGAAGGTCATTCCGCGCAACACCACTATCCCGGTGGCGCGTGCCCAGGACTTCACCACCTACAAGGATGGCCAGAGCGCCATGGCCATCCAGGTGCTGCAGGGCGAGCGCGAGCTGGTCAAGGACTGCCGTTCCCTGGCGCGCTTCGAACTGCGTGGCATTCCGCCAATGGTTGCCGGGGCGGCAAAGATTCGCGTGACCTTCCAGGTCGATGCCGATGGCCTGCTCAGTGTCGCCGCGCGCGAATTGGGTTCTGGTGTGGAAGCGAGCATCCAGGTGAAGCCGTCCTACGGTCTGACCGATGGCGAAATCGCGCGCATGCTGCAGGACTCCTTCAGCAATGCCGGTGGCGACAAGGCGGCTCGTGCTCTGCGCGAGCAGCAGGTTGAGGCCGAACGCCTGCTCGAGGCCGTGCAGTCGGCGCTGGAGGTTGATGGCCGGCGCCTGCTCGACGAAGGCGAGCGAATCGCCATTCTGGCGGCCATGGAAGAGCTGCGTGCTTTGGCGGCTGGCGACGATGCGCATGCCATCGAGCAGCAGACCAAGCGTTTGTCGCAGATTACCGACGCCTTTGCCGCTCGGCGAATGGACTCGACGGTGAAAGCCGCCCTGGCGGGGCGCAATCTGAATGAAATCGAGGATAACTGATGCCACAGGTCATTTTTCTGCCGCACGAGAAGTTCTGTCCTGACGGCATGGTCGTGGAGGCCGAGCCTGGTACTTCCATTCTCGATCTGGCTCACGAGCATCACATCGAGATGGAGAGTGCCTGCGGCGGCGTATGCGCCTGCACCACTTGCCACTGCATCATTCGCGAGGGCTTCGAATCGCTGGAAGAGGCGGATGAGCTGGAGGAAGACTTCCTCGATCGGGCCTGGGGTCTTGAGGCGCAATCGCGGCTGGCTTGCCAGGCTGTCGTTGGCACCGAAGACCTGACCGTCGAGATCCCGAAATACTCGCTCAACCACGCTGCCGAAGCGCCGCACTGAGTCAAGGAGCCGACATGAGTCTGAAATGGACCGACGTGCTGGATATCGCCATCGAGCTGGCCGAGAGCAAGGCCGATGTCGATCCGCGCTACGTCAACTTCGTCGATCTGCACCGCTGGGTGCTGGCCCTGCCGGATTTCGCCGATGACCCGCAGCGCGGTGGCGAGAAGGTGCTGGAAGCCATCCAGGCGGCGTGGATCGAAGAGCTCGACTGAGCCGCCGCACCGCTTCAGGGCGCGGCCCTACGCATTTCCCCCTAACCCGCGTATAATTCGCGGGTTTAATTTTTCGCTTAACTTTCTGGAGCTTCACATGGCCGTTCAACGCACTTTCTCCATCATCAAGCCGGATGCCGTTGCCAAAAACGTCATTGGTGAAATCACCACCCGTTTCGAGAAGGCCGGCCTGCGCGTCGTTGCTTCCAAGATGGTTCAGCTGTCCGAGCGCGAAGCCGCTGGCTTCTACGCCGAGCACAGCGAGCGCGGCTTCTTCAAGGACCTGGTTGCCTTCATGACCTCCGGTCCGGTCATCGTCCAGGTCCTGGAAGGCGAAGACGCCGTCCTGAAAAACCGTGAGCTGATGGGCGCCACCAACCCGAAAGAAGCTGCTGCCGGCACCATTCGCGCCGACTTCGCCGTTTCCATTGACGAGAACGCCGTACACGGTTCCGATTCCGAGGCTTCCGCCGCTCGCGAAATCGCGTACTTCTTCTCCGCCACCGAGGTGTGCGCTCGCATTCGCTAATAGCGGAAAGGCGAGGGTGAATCCATGACTGATGTTGCCAAGACCAACCTGCTGGGGCTGACCCAGCCCGAGATGGAAAGCTTCTTCGAGAGCATCGGAGAGAAGCGCTTCCGTGCCGGTCAGGTCATGAAGTGGATTCACCATTTTGGTGTCGAGGATTTCGACGCCATGAGCAATCTCGGCAAGGCCCTGCGCGAAAAACTCAGCGCCTGCGCCGAGATTCGCGGTCCTGAGATCGTCAGCCAGGACATCTCCAGCGATGGCACCCGCAAGTGGGTGGTGCGCGTGGCATCCGGCAGCTGCGTCGAGACCGTATACATCCCGCAAGGCGGCCGTGGCACCCTCTGTGTGTCATCCCAGGCCGGCTGCGCGCTGGATTGCAGTTTCTGTTCCACCGGCAAGCAGGGCTTCAACAGCGACCTGACTGCCGCAGAAATCATTGGCCAGGTATGGATCGCCAATAAATCCTTCGGCACCGTACCGGCCAAGATCGACCGTGCCATCACCAACGTGGTGATGATGGGCATGGGCGAGCCCCTGCTGAATTTCGACAATGTCGTACCGGCCATGCAGATCATGATGGATGATCTGGGCTACGGCATTTCCAAGCGCAAGGTGACCCTGTCCACCTCTGGCGTGGTGCCAATGATCGACAAGCTGGCGACCGTCACCGACGTGTCCCTGGCCCTGTCGCTGCACGCACCGAACGATGAGCTGCGCAACCAGTTGGTGCCGCTCAACAAGAAGTATCCGCTGGAAGTGCTGCTGGCGGCCTGTCGCCGCTACATCGAAGGTCTGGGCGAGAAGCGTTTCCTGACCGTCGAGTACACCCTGCTCAAGGACGTCAACGACCAGCCGGAACATGCTGCGCAGATGATCGCACTTCTCAAGGATTTCCCTTGCAAGATCAATCTGATTCCGTTTAATCCCTTCCCCCACTCCGGTTACGAGCGGCCGAGCAACAACGCCATCCGTCGCTTCCAGGATTTGCTGCACAAGGCCGGCTTCAATGTCACCGTGCGCACCACCCGTGGCGACGATATCGACGCCGCCTGCGGGCAGCTGGTCGGGCAAGTGCAGGACCGTACCCGTCGCAGTGAGCGTTATATCGCCGTACGCCAGCTGGGTAACGAGGCCGCAGAGCCTCGCGATGCTGCCAATCGAAATTGAAGGGGGAGTAATTCATGACCTTGCGCGCTGCGCTGTATCTGTCTCTTTTGTGCCTCCTGGCTGGATGTGTGAGAACTGGCGGGGCGGTGGATCCGCTTAGCACCCAAGAAGGCCGGGATGCGGCACGGGATGCCTATATTCAATTGGGTATAGGTCATCTGCAGCAGGGCTCCACGGAAAAGGCTAAAGAACCTCTGCGCAAAGCTCTAGAGCTAGATCCCTCTAATGCTGAGACGCATGCAGCTCTGGCAGTGGTATATCAGTACGAAATGGAACCACGGCTGGCTGATCAGCATTATCGTAAGGCGATCTCTCAAGGGGGGGGCGATGCCCGTTTTCTGAATAACTACGGTGGTTTTCTATTCGAGCAGAAGCGTTATCAGGAAGCCTATACCCAGTACCTCCAGGCATCCGAGGACACCTTGTATGGAGAGCGCTCGCGAGTATTCGAGAACCTTGGCCTGACTGCGCTCCAGCTGGGGAAGCGCGAAGAAGCCAAGCAGCATTTCGAGAAGTCTCTGCGTCTTAATAGTCAACGTGCTACATCGTTGCTTCAGATGGCACAGTTATCCTATGAGGACAAAAACTACGTAGCTGCTCGAAGCTACTATGCCGGATATAGCCAGCAGGCCCGGCAGAATCCACAGAGTCTGCTCTTAGGTATTCGCTTGGCCAAAGTCTTCGAGGACCGCGACCAAGCCGCCAGCCTCGGTCTACAAATGAAACGCCTCTATCCGGGCACCCCGGAATACCAGCAATATCTGTCGGAGCAGTGATGAAAGCTACGCATCCTGAAGTTGCTGCCGCGCCCCGGGTCAATCCGGGAGAGACGCTGCGCAAGGTGCGCGAAAGCCGAAACCTGGCGCTGAACGATGTCGCCGTGCAGCTGAACCTGACTGCCCAGGCTCTGCGTAATGTGGAGGCTGGTGCCTTCGATCAGTTGCCGGGGCATACCTTCGCGCGTGGCTATATCCGTGCCTACGCCAAGCTGATGGGCATGGATCCAACCCGCCTTGTCAGCGATTTTGACCAGTATACCGGCACCGATGCCAATGGCAGTAGCGTCGCCAGTCTGGCGCGTATCGAAGAGCCAGCCCGAGTTTCGCAAAGCCTCGTGAAGATCTTCAGTATCGTGGCGCTGGCCGCTTTGGGCGGTGTTGGCTTCTTCTGGTGGCAGGGCGAGACCGCACGCCTGGGCGCCGGCTTGGTCAAGGCTCCCATCGAGCATGTGGAGGTAGAGGCCGCCGACGGCACCACCGAGATCCATCCGCTGGACGAGCCGGAGGATCAGGCAGTAGCCGAAGCTCAGGCCGAGGCCCCCATCGCCGATATGCCTCCTGCGGTCGATCCTGCATCCATTTCCGAAGCGCCGCCGAGTGCCGAGACCACTCCTGCTGCTCCGGTAGAGTCTGCCGCTCAGCCAGCACCAGTTGTGCCTGCCGCGCCTCAGGCGTCGGCCAATGCCGAACAGCAGGCTCCTGCCGTCGCTGCGCCGCAACTGACCCAGCCGGCTGTGACGGGGCAGGTTCCGGCTCCAGCCACACCAGCTGCCGAGCCGACGGCTCCGGTCGCCAGTGCTCCGGTTACCGCTTCCGGCGAGGCCTTGGTCAATCTGCAGTTCACCGCCGATTGCTGGACCCAGCTCACCGATGCCAATGGCAAGGTGCTGCTCAGTGCCCTCAAGCGTCGTGGCGACAGCGTCGAGCTGGTCGGCAAGGCGCCGCTGGAGCTGCGCCTGGGTTATGCCCGCGGCGCCGTGGTACTGGTCAATGGCCAGCCGGTCGATGTCGCTTCCTCCACCCACGGTGAAACCGCCCGCCTCAAACTGGGGCAGTGAGCCAGATCATGCATTGCGAATCTCCCATCAAGCGTCGCCTGTCCCGCAAGATTTGGGTCGGCTCGGTACCGGTTGGCGGCGATGCGCCGATTGCCGTGCAGAGCATGACCAACACCGAGACCTGTGACGTCGAGGCCACCGTCGGCCAGATCCGTCGTCTCGAAGACGCCGGCGCCGATATTGTGCGCGTCTCGGTACCGTCCATGGAGGCGGCCGAGGCATTCGGCAAGATCAAGCAGCAGGTGAAAGTGCCGCTGGTGGCCGATATCCACTTCGATTACCAGATCGCACTGCGTGTGGCCGAACTGGGCGTCGATTGCCTGCGCATCAACCCCGGCAACATCGGTCGCGAAGACCGGGTCAAGGCCGTGGTCGAGGCTGCGCGCGACAAGGGCATCCCGATCCGCATCGGCGTCAACGCCGGCTCGTTGGAGAAGGACCTGCAGAAGAAGTACGGCGAGCCGACGCCCGAGGCGCTGGTGGAGTCCGCACTGCGTCATGTCGAGCACCTGGATCGCCTGAACTTCCCCGACTTCAAGGTCAGCGTGAAGGCCTCCGACGTATTCATGGCCGTCGCGGCCTACCGCCTGCTGGCCAAGCAGATCGAGCAGCCGCTACACCTGGGCATCACCGAGGCCGGCGGTCTGCGCTCCGGCACCGTGAAGTCCGCGGTCGGCCTGGGCATGCTGCTGGCCGAGGGCATCGGCGACACCATTCGCATCTCCCTGGCCGCCGATCCGGTGGAGGAGATCAAGGTCGGCTACGACATCCTCAAGTCCCTGCGTCTGCGCTCGCGTGGCATCAACTTCATCGCCTGCCCGAGCTGCTCGCGGCAGAACTTCGACGTGGTCAAGACCATGAACGAGCTGGAGCAGCGGGTCGAAGATCTGCTGGTGCCGCTCGACGTCGCCGTGATCGGCTGCGTGGTCAACGGCCCGGGCGAAGCCAAGGAGGCCCATATCGGCCTCACCGGCGGTACGCCGAACAACCTGGTGTACATTGATGGCGCCCCGGCCTCGAAGCTGAACAACGACAATCTGGTGGATGAGCTGGAGAAGCTGATCCGCCGCAAGGCGGCCGAAAAGGCCGAGGCCGACGCGGCCGTTATCGCCCGCGGCTGACAAGGAATATTCGTGAGCAAGACCTTACAAGCCATCCGTGGCATGAACGACATCTTGCCGGAGCAGACGCCTGCCTGGCGCTACCTGGAAGGCACCCTGGCCGGCCTGCTCGATGGCTACGGCTACAAGGAAATCCGCCTGCCCATCCTCGAGTTCACCGAGCTGTTCGCCCGCGGTATCGGCGAGGGCACCGACGTGGTGGACAAGGAGATGTACACCTTCCTCGACCGTAACGAGGAATCGCTGACCCTGCGTCCGGAAGGTACCGCCGGCTGCGTGCGCGCCGTGCTGGAGCACGGACTGACCGGTGGCGGCCAGGTGCAGAAGCTGTGGTACGCCGGCCCGATGTTCCGCTACGAGAAGCCGCAGAAGGGCCGCTATCGCCAGTTCCACCAGATCGGCGTGGAAGCCTTCAACCTGCCGGGGCCGGACGTCGATGCCGAGCTGATCGTGCTCACCGCGCGCCTGTGGCAGCAGCTTGGCCTGGCCGATGCGGTGTCTCTGCAGCTCAACAGCCTGGGTTCCAGCGAGGCACGCGCGGCGTACCGAGACGCCCTGGTGGCTTATCTCAACGAGCGCTTCGAGCAGCTCGACGAAGACAGCCAGCGCCGCCTGACCACCAACCCGCTGCGCATTCTCGACAGCAAGAATGCCCAGACCCAGGCCCTGCTGATCGGCGCGCCGACCCTGGCCGACTATCTCGACGAGGAGTCGCGCCGGCACTTCGAGGGCGTCAAGGCGCGCCTGGATGCGGTCGGCATTCGCTACGAGATCAACAACAAGCTGGTCCGCGGTCTCGACTACTACAACCGCACCGTGTTCGAGTGGGTCACCGACAAGCTCGGCGCCCAGGGCACCGTGTGTGCCGGCGGTCGTTACGACGGCCTGATTACCCAGCTGGGCGGTAAGGCCACGCCGGGTGTCGGTTTCGCCATGGGCGTCGAGCGTTTGGTCCTGCTGCTGGAGACCCTGGAGCTGCTGCCGGCCGAGCTGAACAGCCCAGCGGATGTCTATCTGTGCGCCTTCGGCGAGGCTGCAGAGCTCGCCGGCCTGGGCCTGGCGGAGCGCCTGCGCGATGCTATTCCCGGTCTGCGTCTGCTGGTCAACAGTGGCGCTGGCAGCTTCAAGAGCCAGTTCAAGAAGGCCGACAAGAGCGGCGCGCGCTTCGCCCTGATTCTGGGTGAGGACGAACTGACCGCCCGCGTGGTAGGTTGCAAGCCCCTGCGCGACGACGCAGAACAACAGAACATTGGCTGGGATGCGTTGGCACAGCATCTGGCCGCCTGCCTGCAGGCCTGAGAATAAAGAGAATCAAGGAGTTATTGGGGTGAGCATGACTGAAGAAGAACAAATTGCGCAGATGAAGGACTGGTGGCAGCGCAATGGCAAACCCCTGCTGACTGGTGGTGCCCTGGCCCTGGCCATCGTGGTCGGCTGGCAGGCCTGGCAGCAATACCAGACCAATCAGGCCCAGGGTGGCGGGGCGCTGTACCAGCAACTGCTGGAAACCACCCTCACTCCCACCGGCCAGCCGGACGCCGGCAAGGTCACCGAACTGGCCGACAAGCTGAAGTCCGAGTACGGCGGCAGCGCTTACGCCCAGTACGCCAGCCTGTTCGTCGCCAAGGTGGCGGTGGACAACGCCAAGCTGGATGACGCTGTGGCCGAGCTCAAGCCGCTGGTCGACAAGCCGGCCGATGCCACCATCGGCGAGCTGGCGCGTCAGCGTCTGGCCCGTGTGCTGGCTGCCCAGGGCAAGACCGAAGACGGCCTCAAGCTGCTCGAAGGCGAGGCTGACAAGGCATGGCAGGCCAGCCGCGAAGAACTCAAGGGCGACCTGCTGGTGCAGCTCGGCCGCAGCGATGAAGCCCATGCGGCCTATCAGAAGGCCAAGGATTCTCTGTCCGAGGACGCCGCTGTCGGCGGCCTGCAGATGAAGCTCGACGACCTGGCGAAAGGGGATGCCTGACGTGATGCGTTGGAAGAATGCCGCAGTGCTGGCCCTGGCCGTAGTGGCCGTGGGTTGCAGCAGCAACAGCAAGAAGGAACTGCCGCCGGCCGAGCTGCCCGATATCCAGGAAGAAGTACGCCTGGACGCCCAGTGGAGCCGCTCCATCGGTGATGGCCAGGGCGAGCTGTACAACCAGCTGACCCCCGCCGCCGATGGCGAGCGTCTGTACGCCGCCTCTGCCGATGGCGAAGTGGTCGCCCTGGATCGCCTGACCGGCGACAAGTTTTGGGAAGTCGAACTGGACCTGCCGATCTCCGGCGGTGTCGGCGCCGGCTACGGTCTGGTGCTGGTTGGCACCCTGAAAGGTGAAGTGGTCGCGCTGGACTCCAGCAACGGCGAAGAAAAGTGGCGTGCCCGCGTGACCAGCGAAGTGCTGTCCGCGCCGGCCACCAACGGCGACGTCGTCGTGGTGCAGACCCAGGACGATCGCCTGATCGCCTTCGATGTCAGCACCGGCGAGCAGCGCTGGATCTACGAGAACAGCCCGGCCGTGCTGACCCTGCGTGGCACCAGCAGCCCGGTGATGACCAACCGCCTGGTGATGGCCGGCCTGTCCACCGGCAAGGTCCTGGCCCTCGACGCCAGCCGCGGCATCCCGGTCTGGGAGCAGCGCGTGGCCGTGCCGCAAGGCCGTTCCGAGCTGGAGCGCGTGGTCGATATCGACGGCAACCTGCTGCTCTCCGGTGGCACCCTGTACGTGGTGACCTACCAGGGCAATGTCGCGGCCATCGACGTGGAAAGCGGTCGTCCGCTGTGGAACCGCGAAGCCTCAAGCTACGTGGGCCTGGCCCAGGGCTTCGGCAGCGTCTACGTCAGCCTGGCCAGCGGCGCCGTGGAAGGCGTCGACGAGGGCTCCAATTCCGCCCTGTGGAACAACGACGCCCTGCAGCGCCGCCAGCTGTCGTCCCCGGAAGTTTTCTCCAGCTACGTGGCAGTCGGTGACTTCGAAGGCTACCTGCACCTGCTGAGCCAGGTGGACGGTCATTTTGTCGGCCGCAAGAAGATCGACGGCGACGGCCTGCGTGCCCGTCCGCTGGTGGTCGGTGACTGGATCTACGCCTACGGCAACAGCGGCAAGCTGGTCGGCCTGACCATCCGCTAAGCTGTTTTGCAATGTCCGGCCGCTGCCGTTCTACGGCAGCGGCCTTTGTGTTTTCTGGATTTAGCTGTGGAGGAGCCCAATGGTTCCGGTAATCGCCCTGGTGGGCCGTCCCAATGTGGGCAAGTCGACTCTGTTCAACCGCCTGACCCGCAGCCGCGATGCCATTGTCGGTGACCTGGCCGGCCTGACCCGCGATCGCCAATATGGCGATGCCAAGTGGGAAGGGCGCAGCTACATCCTGGTCGACACCGGCGGCATCACCGGCGACGAGGAGGGCATCGACGAGAAGATGGCCGAGCAGTCGCTGCTGGCCATCGAAGAGGCCGACGTGGTGCTGTTCCTCGTCGACGCCCGTGCCGGCCTGACCGCCAGCGACCAGATGATTGGTGAGCACCTGCGCAAGCGCAACAAGCGCAGCTACCTGGTGGTGAACAAGATCGACAACATCGATCCGGACATCGCCCGCGCCGAATTCGCCCCGATGGGCATGGGCGAAGCCCTGCCGATCGCCGGCGCCCATGGCCGCGGCATCACCCAGCTGCTGGAAACGACGCTCGGTGAATACCCGCGTGACGAGGACCACGATGCCTTCGACGAGAACGTCGCCGAGGGCGAGGAAGCCAAGCGCATTCCCGGGCCGAGTGAGAAGGATGGCATCAAGATCGCCATCATCGGCCGCCCCAACGTCGGCAAGTCGACCCTGGTCAATCGCATGCTCGGCGAGGAGCGCGTGGTGGTCTATGACCAGCCCGGCACCACTCGCGACAGCATCTACATCCCGTTCGAGCGCAACGACGAGAAGTACACGCTGATCGACACCGCCGGCGTGCGCAAGCGCGGCAAGATCCACGAGGAAGTGGAAAAGTTCTCGGTGGTGAAGACCCTGCAGGCGATCAAGGACGCCAACGTGGTGATCTTCGTCATGGATGCCCGCGAAGGTGTGGTCGACCACGACCTCAACCTGCTCGGCTTCGCCATCGAATCCGGCCGCGCCCTGGTGATCGCCCTGAACAAGTGGGACGGCATGGAGCCCGGCGAGCGCGACTACGTGAAGACCGAGCTGGAGCGCCGGCTGTTCTTCGTCGACTACGCCGATATCCACTTCATCTCCGCCCTGCACGGCACCGGCGTGGGCAACCTGTACAAGTCGGTGCAGGCCTCGTTCAAGTCGGCGATCACCCGCTGGCCGACCAGCCGCCTGACGCAGATCCTCGAGGACGCGGTGCAGGAACACCAGCCACCGATGGTCAGCGGCCGCCGCATCAAGCTGCGCTACGCTCACCTGGGTGGTGCCAACCCGCCGCTGATCGTGATCCACGGCAACCAGGTCGATGCGGTACCGAAGTCCTACACGCGCTACCTGGAAAACACCTTCCGCCGCGTGCTCAAGCTGGTCGGCACGCCGATCCGCATCGAGTACAAGGGGGGCGACAACCCCTACGAGGGCAAGAAGAACACCCTCACCGACCGTCAGGTGAACAAGAAACGCCGCCTGATGAGCCACCACAAGAAGGCCGAGAAGAAGCGCAAGGACAAGAAACGCTGATTCACCGGCGTTCCAGACAAAGGCGCAGCAGCTTCGGCTTCTGTGCCTTTTTCATTGATGCCGCTGCTGCATCCTGAGCGGGCCATCGGCTATCCTCGCGACTCGCCTCAAGCCAGCAGGAAGTCCCGATGCTCGCCAGCAAGCTGCCCAATGTCGGCACCACCATCTTCACCTGCATGTCCCAGCTCGCCGCGGAAGTCGGCGCCATCAATCTGTCCCAGGGTTTTCCCGATTTCGATGGCCCACAGGCCCTGCGCGAGGCCGTAGCCCGCCATGTGCTGGAAGGGCGCAACCAGTATTCGCCGATGACTGGTCTGCCGAGCCTGCGCCAACAGGTAGCGGCCAAGATCGCCCGTAGCTATGGCGTGCAGCGCGATGCCGACAGCGAGATCACCATCACTCCCGGTGCCACCGAGGCGATCTTCTGCGCGGTGCAGGCGCTGATCCATCCGGGCGACGAGGCCATCGTCCTCGACCCCTGCTACGACAGCTACGAACCCTCTGTGGAACTGGCCGGCGGCCGCTGCGTGCATGTGCCGCTGGCCCTGCCGGACTTCGCTGTGGACTGGCAGCGCCTGGCCGATGCCATCACCGAACGTACCCGCCTGATCTTCCTCAACTCGCCGCACAACCCCAGCGGCGCGCTGCTCAGTCGTGACGATCTGGATCGTCTGGCCGCACTGATCCGCGGCCGCGATATCCACCTCATCAGCGACGAGGTCTACGAGCACCTGATCTTCGACGGCGTCCGCCACGCCAGCGTGCTGGCCCACGAGGAGCTGTATGCCCGCGCCTTCGTGGTCAGCTCGTTCGGCAAGACCTACCACGTCACCGGCTGGAAGACCGGCTACGTGGTGGCGCCGCCGGCGCTCACCGCTGAGCTGCGCAAGATCCACCAATACGTGAATTTCTGCGGCGTGACCCCGCTGCAGCACGCCCTGGCCGACTTCATGGAGTCCAATCCCGAGCACGTCGAGGAGCTGCCGGCCTTCTACCAGACCAAGCGCGACCTGTTCTGCGACCTGCTGGCCGGCTCGCGTTTCCGCTTCACCCGCGCGCCAGGCACCTACTTCCAGCTGGCCGACTATTCGGCGATCCGCCCGGACCTGGACGACGTGGCCATGGCCGAATGGCTGACCCGCGAACACGGCGTGGCGGCGATCCCGGTGTCGGTGTTCTACCAACAGGCACCGAGCGAGATGCGCCTGGTGCGCTTCTGCTTTGCCAAACGCGAGGAGACGCTGCGCCTGGCAGCGGAAAAGCTATGCGCGATCTGAGCCAGCTGCCCGACCTGGAACTGGCGCTGATCCAGAGCGAACTGGACTGGCACGACGCCGCGGCCAACCGCGCGCGCTTCGAGCCGCTGCTGGAACAGGCGCGCGGCGCCGACCTGGTAGTGCTGCCGGAGATGTTCAGCACCGGCTTCTCCATGCACTCGGCCGAGCTGGCCGAGCCGGAGGACGGTCCGACCACGACCTGGCTGTGTGGGCAGGCCCGACGTGTCGACGCCGTGGTTACCGGCAGCCTGATCATCCAGGCCTTTGACGGCAGCTACCGCAATCGCCTGCTGTGGGCGCGCCCGGATGGTTCGCTGGCCCACTACGACAAGCGCCACCTGTTCCGCATGGCCGGCGAGCACAAGCACTACAGCGCAGGTGAAGAGCAGGTGCTGCTGGAGGTGAAGGGCTGGCAGGTGCGCCCGCTGATCTGCTACGACCTGCGCTTCCCGGTATGGAGCCGCGACCCGCACAACACCGATCTGCTGCTGTACACCGCCAACTGGCCGGGCGCGCGCCGCCACCACTGGAACCGCCTGCTGCCGGCGCGGGCCATCGAGAACCTGTGCTACGTGGCCGCGGTGAACCGCATCGGCGGCGACGGCAATGGCCATCCCTATAGTGGTGATTCCCAAGTGCTGGACTTCCAGGGCGAAACCCTGCTGGCTGCGGGCGATGCAGCTGGCGTGTTCCGCGTGCGTTTGGCGGCCGCCGAGCTGGCCGCCTATCGCGAGCGCTTCCCGGCCTACCTGGACGCCGATGGCTTCAGCCTGGATTGACCAGTTGCAGAGGTGACAACGCCGGGCCCGAGCCCGGCGTTGTCGTTTCTCAGGCCTGCAGGCTGGCCATTTCGATCACGAAGCGATACTTCACATCGCTCTTGAGCATGCGCTCGTAGGCCTGGTTGATCGACTGGATCGGGATCATCTCGATGTCCGAGACGATGCCGTGGGCGGCGCAGAAATCGAGCATCTCTTGGGTCTCGGCGACACCGCCGATCAGCGAGCCAGCGATGCGGCGGCGCTTGAAGATCAGGCCGAACACGTCCGGCGACGGGTGCGGCGAGTCCGGGGCGCCGACCAGGGTCATGGTTGCGTCGCGCTTGAGCAGGTTGAGGAAGGGGTTGAGGTCGTGCGGCGCGGCCACGGTGTTGAGGATGAAGTCGAAGCTGTTGGCGTGGGCAGCCATCTCCTCGGCGTTCTTCGACACCACCACTTCGCTGGCGCCCAGGCGCAGGGCGTCTTCGCGCTTGTTCGGCGAGGTGGTGAACAGCACCACGCGGGCGCCCATGGCGGCGGCGATCTTCACCCCCATATGGCCGAGGCCACCCAGCCCGACGATGCCGACCTTCTGCCCCGGGCCGACCTGCCACTGACGCAGCGGCGAATAGGTGGTGATTCCGGCGCACAGCAGCGGCGCTACGGCAGCCAGCTGGGCGGGGTCGGTATGGCTGATGCGCAGGACGAAGCGCTGCTCCACCACGATGTGCTGGGAGTAGCCGCCGAAGGTGTTCTCGCCACCGAATACCGGGCCGTTGTAGGTGCCGGTGAAGCCGCTCTCGCAGTACTGCTCCAGATTCTCCTTGCACGAGGCGCAATGCCGGCAGCTGTCGACCATGCAGCCGACACCGGCCACGTCACCGACCTTGAACTTGGAGACGTTGCTGCCGACGGCGGTGACGCGGCCGACGATCTCGTGGCCCGGCACCGAGGGGTACAGGGTGTTGTGCCATTCGTTGCGCGCGGTATGCAGGTCCGAGTGGCAGACGCCGCAATAGAGGATGTCGATGGCCACATCGTCCGGGCCGACGGCGCGGCGCTGGATCTCGAAAGGCGCCAGCGGGGTGTGCGGGGCCTGGGCGGCAAAGGCGAGGGTCTTGCTCATGGGATTCTCCTTGGCGGATCGGTAAGCCGAAGGAGAGGTTAGTGCAGGGGGAGGGAGGCCGGTTTGCCCAATCCTGCCGAATCCATGCCCAGAGATGCGGGCATGAAAAAGGGGGCCGCAGCCCCCTGGTTCAAACGCGCCTCGCTCAGGCCGCCTGTACCTCGGACTGAGCCAGCGCGCGGTTGAGGGCGCTGAACAGGGCGCGGAAGGTCGCGGTGGTCAGGTTCTCGTCGATGCCGATGCCGTGCAGCGGGCGGCCACCGTTCAGGCGTACCTCGATATAGGCCACGGCCTGGGCGTTGGTGCCGGCGCTGATGGCGTGCTCGTGGTAGTCCATGATCTCGATGTTCTGCGGCAGCGCGGCAACCAGCGCCTCCAGCGGGCCCTTGCCGGTGCCGTGCTTGCGCCGGGCTTCGCCTTCGTAGCTGACGTCGACGTCGACGGTGCAGATGCCGTTCTCTTCCTGCAGGCGATGGCTCTTCAGCTCGTACGGGCTGTCGGCTTGCAGGTACTCGCTCTGCAGCAGGCCGTAGATCTGCTGGGCGGTCATCTCCAGGCCGAGGCGGTCGGTCTCGCGCTGCACCACCTGGCTGAACTCGATCTGCATGCGACGCGGCAGGCTGATGCCGTATTCCTGCTCGAGCAGGAAGGTGATGCCGCCCTTGCCGGACTGACTGTTCACGCGGATCACCGCCTCGTAGTCGCGGCCGATGTCGGCCGGATCGATCGGCAGGTACGGCACTTCCCAGACGCCTTCCGGGTCCTGCTGGGCGAAGCCCTTGCGGATCGCATCCTGGTGCGAACCGGAGAAGGCGGTGTGGACCAGGTCGCCGACGTACGGGTGGCGCGGATGCACCGGCAGCTGGTTGCACTCTTCCACCACCTTGCGCACGGCATCGATGTCGGAGAAGTCCAGTTCGGGGTCGACGCCCTGGGTGTAGAGGTTGAGCGCGAGGGTCACCAGGCAGACGTTGCCGGTGCGCTCGCCGTTGCCGAACAGGCAGCCTTCCACGCGGTCGGCACCGGCCATCACGGCCAGCTCCGAGGCAGCCACGCCGGTGCCGCGGTCGTTGTGGGTGTGCACGCTGATCAGCACGCTGTCGCGACGGGCGACATGGCGGCCAAACCACTCGATCTGATCGGCATAGTTGTTCGGCGTGGCGCACTCGATGGTGGCCGGCAGATTGAGGATCAGCTTATGCGCCGGAGTTGGCTCGAACACGCCGATCACTGCGTTGCACACTTCGACGGCGAAGTCGATTTCGGTGGAGCTGAACACTTCCGGCGAGTACTCGAAGCCCCACTGGGTTTCCGGCTGCGCGGCGGCCAGGCGTTTGATGATCCGCGCGGCGCTGGTGGCGATCTCGACCACGCCGGCCTTGTCCTGGTTGAAGACGATGCGGCGGAAGCTCGGTGCGGTGGCGTTGTAGTAGTGGACGATGGCCTTCTTGGCGCCCTTGAGCGACTCGAAGGTGCGGGTGATCAGGTCCTCGCGGGCCTGGGTCAGCACCTGGATGGTCACGTCGTCAGGGATGTGGCCGCCGTCGATCAGCTCGCGGACGAAGTCGAAGTCGGTCTGCGAGGCGGACGGGAAGCCCACTTCGATCTCCTTCAGGCCCACGGCGACCAGACACTTGAAGAAGCGCATCTTTTTCTCGGCGTCCATCGGCTCGATCAGCGATTGGTTGCCGTCGCGCAGGTCGGTGGACAGCCAGATCGGCGCCTTGTCGATGATCTGGTCCGGCCAGGTGCGGTCGGGCAACTGCACTTGGGTGAACGGGCGGTATTTCTTGGACGGGTCTTTGAGCATGGTCATCGGAGGTAATCCTTGGGTCGGCGGCAGGCCGGAGAATCGCGAAATCGAAGGTGTGCGTCGGAGGCGGATTCAGCCACGCAGTCGTGGGCTGACCAGGCGCTGGCAGGCGTGTTGACGCAGAATAATGAGGGTGTGGGCCGTGTTCATGCTAATAACCCTACTGCTGGAGGTTAAAGCTGGCAAGGGTTGTGCGGGAAACGCGGATTACTTGCGCTGATTTTGCTGGATTAAATAAATATTGCTGCATTCAGTTTTTCTGCTGGATTTTATTGCGCGAGAAATCAGGGATTGAACGCGCCGATAAAGATCGCCGGGTCGACGCGGGCGTCGTTGAGGCTGACGTTCCAGTGCATGTGCGGACCTGTCGCGCGGCCGGTGGCGCCAACGCGGCCGACGATGCCACCGCGCGGCAGCTCCTGGCCCAGCTGTACGTCGACCTTGGACAGGTGGCAGAACATGCTGATCAGGCCCTGGCCGTGGTCGACGAATACCGTCTTGCCGTTGAAGAAGTAGTCGCCGATCAACGTCACCTTGCCGGCGGCCGGGGCCTTGATCGGCGTGCCGACTCCAACGGCGAAGTCCAGCCCGGAGTGTGGGTTGCGCTCCTCACCATTGAAGAAGCGGCGCAGACCGAAGGGCGAGGACAGCGGGCCGTGGACCGGCTTGTCGAACAGCAGGTTGCTCGGCTGGCGGGTGCTGAACTGCTGGTAAGCCTGAGTCTGCTCGGCCAGCTCGCGCTCGATGCGTTTGAGGTTGGCAGGGCTCGGGTTGACCTGTTCCTTGTTCTTCAGGGTAATGCGCTGTTCGCGGTAGTGCTTGGTGCCGACCTGGAAGCTCAGGGCCTGGCCGTTTGCCTCGATCTGCTGAGGGCCGGGCTTGACCGTCAGCGGGATCCCGACGATGGCGATCCAGCGCTTGCCTTCTTCCTTCACCACCAGTACCGGCTTGCCCTGGTAGCGCGCCTGCGGCGCGGTGGCCGAGTCGCCGAGATCAAGTACGGCCACGCCGCCGGGCACCGGCTTGTTCAGCAGGCGGGTGATAAAGCCATCGGCATGAGCGGGCAGGGCGAGGCAGAGCAGCAGGGTGATGAGCGGGCGCAATTGTCAGTCCAGAAGCGAGAGGGTGACCGGGGTGAGGTGGTTGTCCTCGACCCGTACATCGAGCTGGCCTTCGCCCAGCCGGGCCTTGAGGCGTTGGCCGGGGCGGGTCTGGCTGGCTGCGCGCACGGCCTGGCCGCGCTCGTCGAGCAGGATGCTGTAGCCGCGGCCCAGGGTGGCCAGCGGGCTGACGATGTGCAGGGTCTGGGCCAGGCTCTGCAGTTGCTGCCGTTGCTCGCGCAGGCGCGCCTGGGTGGCGCGTGGCAGGCGCTCGGCCAGGCTGTCCAGGCGCTGGCGCAGCAGGGCCAGGGCGCGGCCGGGATGCTGGGCGTTAAGGCGGGCTTCCAGGCGTGCCAGACGCTCGTGGCGGCTGGTGGACTGCTGGGCGAAGGCGCGGCGCAGGCGCATGTCCAGGTCGTCCAGGCGTTGGGCCTGTTGGCGCAGACGTTCGCCGGGATGGCGCAGGCGCCGGGTCAGGCTTTCCAGACGCAGCTGTTCGCGACTCAGACGGGTCTGCAGGGTCAGCGCCAGGCGGCGGCTTAGGCTGTCCAGGCGGCGCTGCAGGTCGGAGCTGTCCGGTGCCAGCAGCTCGGCAGCAGCAGAGGGCGTCGGGGCGCGCACGTCGGCGACGAAGTCGCTGATCGACACATCGGTCTCATGGCCGACGGCACTGACGATCGGCGTAACGCAGGCGGCCACGGCGCGCGCCACCGCCTCCTCGTTGAAGCACCAGAGATCCTCTAGCGAGCCGCCGCCACGGGCCAGGATGATCGCGTCGAAGCCGGCGCGGTCGGCCAGTTGCAGGCCGCGGACGATCTGCGCGGTGGCCTCGCGGCCCTGCACGGCGGTGGGGATCAGGGTCAGCGCCACCTGCGGCGCGCGGCGGCGGAATACGCTGATGATGTCGCGGATCACCGCGCCGGTCGGCGAGCTGACGATGCCGATGCGTTGCGGGTGAGCGGGCAGGGCGACCTTACGCTCGGTGGCGAACAGGCCCTCGGCGGACAGCTTCTCTTTCAGCGCCTCGAAGGCCAGGCGCAGCGCTCCGTCGCCGGCTGGCTCCACCGTGTCGAGGATCAGCTGGTAGTCGCCGCGGCCCTCGAACAGCGAGACCTTGCCGCGCACCTTCACCGCCAGACCGTCGCGCAGCGCCTGGCGCACGCGGCTGGCGTTCTGCCGGAACAGCGCGCAGCGCACTTGGGCCTGGCTGTCCTTCAGGGTGAAGTAGAGGTGTCCGGAGGCGGGCTTGGCCAGGTTGGAGATTTCGCCCTCGACCCAGACCTGGGCGAACACGTCCTCCAGCAACAGCCGTGCGCGGTTGTTGAGCTGGCTGACGCTGAGGGTGTCGCGGTCAAGACCGAGGCGCTGGAAGGGATCATTGAGCATGGCGGCATGATAAAGGCTTTACTGAAACAGCCATAGGCGCTTGACCGGCGCCGCATGGTCATTAAGCTGCGCAGCCGTTTTTCGCCCTGGTGTAGTCATGAGCGATCAGATCATTCTCGTTCCGCGCATCTCCAGCCTGCCCGGCCATGAGGCCAAGGCCTGGGGCGTGCTGCGCTGGCTGGTCAAGCGCGACATCGTCGAGCAGCTGCCGACCACCTGCGGCCGTGGCGCGCGCGGCATGGCCCACGCCATCGCGCCGGGTGCGCGGCAGATCGTCCAGCGTCCCGAGCTACTTCCGTATGGTCAGCCGCTCAATGGCCTGGAGATAGTCACCAAGCGCTGCATCTATACGCCCACCGAGGGGTTCCTTGAGGAAGCCGGCTGCGCGGAGTGCCGCCAGGAGATCGGCGAGGCGCTGTTCGCCAGCCTGGAGGAGTGGATGCCCGGGCAGACCGACAACTTCACCTGTCCCGAATGTGGGCATGAAGACGACATCAACGGTTTCCTGTTCCTGCAGCCCTGCGCCTTCTCCAACCTCGGCCTGATCTTCAATGGCTGGGGCCCTGCGGGTTTCCGCCCAGCCTTTCTCGAGGAGCTGACTGAGCGCGTGGGCCAGCCGTTGGCCCAGGTTCAGGTAAAGAGCTGAGTGGGTGAAACCGCGCATTGAGTGATGGCGGGTGGCTAGGTATAATGCCGCGCTTCTTATTTTTCCCTCCCGGGAGCCCCGCCATGCTGCGCATCAGCCAAGAAGCACTGACCTTCGACGACGTTCTGCTCATCCCCGGTTATTCCGAAGTCCTGCCCAAGGACGTCAGCCTGAAGACCCGCCTGACCCGTGGCATCGAGCTGAACATCCCGCTGCTGTCCGCCGCGATGGATACCGTCACCGAAGCGCGCCTGGCCATCGCCATGGCCCAGGAAGGCGGCATCGGCATCATCCACAAGAACATGACCATCGAGCAGCAGGCTGCCGAGGTGCGCAAGGTCAAGAAATTCGAGGCCGGCGTGGTCAAGGACCCGATCACCATCGAGGCCGACGCCACCGTACGTGACCTGTTCGAACTGACCCGCCAGCACAACATCTCTGGCGTGCCTGTGCTCTCCAACGGCGACCTGGTCGGCATCGTCACCTCCCGCGACGTGCGCTTCGAGAACCGCCTGGACGCCCTGGTGCGTGACGTGATGACGCCGAAAGAGCGCCTGGTCACCGTCAAGGAAGGCGCCACCAAGGAAGCCGTGCGCGAGCTGCTGCACAAGCACCGCATCGAGAAAGTCCTGATCGTCGACGACGCCTTTACCCTCAAGGGCATGATGACCGTCAAGGACATCGAGAAGGCCAAGGCCTACCCGCTGGCCAGCAAGGACGACCAAGGTCGCCTGCGCGTCGGCGCCGCCGTCGGTACTGGTGCCGATACCGGCGACCGTGTCGGCGCACTAGTCGCCGCCGGCGTCGACGTGATCATCGTCGACACTGCCCACGGCCACTCCAAGGGTGTGATCGACCGCGTACGCTGGGTCAAGGAGAACTTCCCGGAAGTTCAGGTGATCGGCGGCAACATCGCCACCGGTGACGCCGCCAAGGCCCTGGTCGCCGCCGGCGCCGATGGCGTCAAGGTTGGCATCGGCCCGGGTTCCATCTGCACCACCCGTATTGTCGCCGGCGTCGGCGTGCCGCAGATCAGCGCCGTGGCCAACGTCGCCGCCGCCCTGGCCGGTACCGGTGTTCCGCTGATCGCCGACGGTGGCATCCGTTTCTCCGGTGACCTGTCCAAGGCCATCGTCGCCGGCGCTTCCGCCGTGATGATCGGCTCCATGCTGGCCGGTACCGAAGAAGCCCCTGGCGAAGTCGAACTGTTCCAGGGTCGTTCCTACAAGGCCTACCGCGGCATGGGCTCGCTGGGCGCCATGGCCCAGGCCCAGGGCTCGTCCGACCGCTACTTCCAGGACTCCTCGGCCGGTGCCGAGAAACTGGTGCCGGAAGGTATCGAAGGCCGCGTACCGTACAAGGGCGCGATGAGCGCCATCGTGCACCAGCTGATGGGCGGCCTGCGCGCCTCCATGGGCTACACCGGCTGCGCCACCGTCGAGGAAATGCGCACCAAGCCGGAGTTCGTGCGCATCACCGGCGCCGGCATGGCCGAGTCGCACGTGCACGACGTACAGATCACCAAAGAAGCCCCGAACTATCGCGTGGGTTAATCCACTGCAATGAATCGACACGGGGCTGACTGATCAGCCCCGTGTCATTTGTGACTTCCGCTACGAGAGACGGCCATGGCCCACGACATTCACGCCCACCGCATCCTCATCCTCGACTTCGGTTCTCAGTACACCCAGCTGATCGCCCGCCGCGTGCGCGAAATCGGCGTGTACTGCGAGATCCATCCGTTCGACATGGCTGACGCCGACATCCGCGCCTTTGCCCCGCGCGGCATCATCCTCGCCGGTGGCCCGGAGTCGGTGCATGAAGCGAACAGCCCGCGCGCGCCGCAGGCGGTGTTCGATCTGAACGTGCCGATCTTCGGCATCTGCTACGGCATGCAGACCATGGCCGAGCAGCTCGGCGGCAAAGTGGAAGGTTCCGACCTGCGCGAGTTCGGCTACGCCCGTGTCGACATCGTCGGCAAGGCCCGCCTGCTCGACGGCATCGAAGACCATGTGGACACCGACGGCGTGCTGGGTCTGGACGTGTGGATGAGCCACGGCGACAAGGTCACCGCCATGCCTGCCGGCTTCCACATCCTGGCCAGCACCCCGAGCTGCCCGATCGCCGCCATGGCCGACGACAGCCGTGCATACTACGGCGTGCAGTTCCACCCGGAAGTGACCCACACCAAGCAGGGCGGTCGCATCCTCTCGCGCTTCATCCTCGACATCTGCGGCTGCGAAGCCCTGTGGACCCCGGCCAACATCGTCGAAGACGCCATCGCCACCGTGCGCGCCCAAGTGGGCTCGAACAAGGTGCTGCTGGGCCTGTCCGGCGGCGTCGACTCCTCGGTGGTCGCAGCCCTGCTGCACAAGGCCATCGGCGACCAGCTGACCTGCGTGTTCGTCGACAACGGCCTGCTGCGCCACAAGGAAGGCGACCAGGTGATGGCCATGTTCGCCGAGAACATGGGCGTCAAGGTGATCCGCGCCAACGCCGAAGAGCTGTTCCTCGGTCGCCTGGCCGGTGTCAGCGATCCGGAAGAGAAGCGCAAGATCATCGGCCGCAGCTTCATCGAGGTGTTCGATGAGGAAGCCACCAAGCTCAAGGACGTGAAGTTCCTCGCCCAGGGCACCATCTACCCGGACGTGATCGAGTCGGCCGGCGCCAAGACTGGCAAGGCCCACGTGATCAAGTCCCACCACAACGTCGGCGGCCTGCCGGAGGACATGCAGTTCTCCCTGGTCGAGCCGCTGCGCGAACTGTTCAAGGACGAGGTGCGCAAGATCGGCCTGGAGCTGGGCCTGCCCTACGACATGGTCTACCGCCACCCGTTCCCGGGCCCGGGCCTGGGCGTGCGCATCCTCGGCGAGGTGAAGAAGGAATACGCCGACCTGCTGCGTCTGGCCGACCACATCTTCATCGAAGAGCTGCGCAATTTCGACTGGTACCACAAGACCAGCCAGGCCTTCGTGGTGTTCCAGCCGGTGAAATCGGTCGGCGTGGTCGGTGACGGCCGTCGCTACGCCTGGGTCGTCGCCCTGCGCGCGGTGGAGACCATCGACTTCATGACCGCACGCTGGGCGCACCTGCCCTACGAGCTGCTGGAGAAGGTGTCCAACCGCATCATCAACGAGATCTCCGGCATCTCCCGCGTCACCTACGACGTGTCTAGCAAGCCGCCTGCCACCATCGAGTGGGAGTGACCGGAAGGGCAGCGCAAGCTGCCCTTTTCGTTGCTGTCCTTTCGTTTATAGGGCCTGTCTCTCAGAGCCCCCGGCGCGATGCCGATTCCATCTAACGAGGCGGCTCACCCCGGACCAAGCTGAAGGGGTGATGCGCTCATTCGCGAGGATGGAGTCATGGTCCATGTCGATTGGCGATTGCGCGGTGCAGGCGTTGACCTGTGCAACTGCGCGTACGGTTGCCCCTGCCAGTTCAACGCGCTGCCGACCCACGGCACCTGCGAGGCGGCGGTGGGTTTCCATATCCTCGAGGGGCACTTCGGCGACGTTGCGCTGGATGATCTGCATGTGGCCTGCACCTTCGCCTGGCCCGGGCCCGTTCACGAGGGCCACGGCCAGTGCCAAGCGTTCATCGACGAGCGGGCCAGCGAGGCCCAGCGCCAGGCGCTGCTGGCCATCCTCAGCGGCCAAGAGCAGGAGCCCACGGCCTTTTTCGCCATCTTCGCCAGCACGGTGGAGACCATGCATGAGCCGCAGTTCCTGCCGGTCGAGGTGCGCACCGACCGCGTCGCCCTGACCGCCAGCATCCGCGTGCCCGGCCAGATCGATGGCCGCGCCGAGCCGATCCGCAACCCGGTGGATGGCTCGATACACCGCGCTCGGGTGGTGCTGCCCGAAGGCTTCGAGTTCAGCGAGACGGATTGCGCCAGCGCCACCTTCCGCACCACGGGCGCCATCGCCCTGCAGCACTCCGGCAGCAACGCCATGCTCTATGACCTGCACATGGGGCCCAATGGCATCATCCGCGGCTAGCCGGCTGGACTGGGGCGCGCTGGTCGCCGCGGCCAGCGTATTGCTGCTCAGCGCGCTGGCCTGGTACTGGCAGGCACGCCAGGTGGCGCTGATGGAGGCCATGGGCGACATGCAAATGCCGCCGACCCAGTGGTTGTCCGGGGAAGGGCTGCTGGCCCTGCTCATGTGGCTGGTGATGATGCAGGCGATGATGCTGCCGGCGGCCCTGCCGATGATCCTGCTGTATCGCCGCTGCCTGCAGCGGGATCGCCAGCGCGTGGCCAAGCTCTGGTTGTTCTGCGCGGCCTACGGGCTGATGTGGGGCGGCTTCGCCCTGCTGCTGACGGGGCTTCAGGCGCTCGGCGAGCGCGTCGCTGTGCTCGAGCCCATGACTCTGCGCCTGCCGCCTGCGCTTGGCGGGCTGGTGCTGCTGGTGGCCGGCCTGTACCAGCTGAGTCGGGCCAAAGCTGCCTGTCTCGAGCATTGCCAGAGTCCGCTGCAGTTCCTCCAGCACAATGCCCGCCCTGGGCTGGGCGGCGCCTGGCTGACCGGCCTGCACCACGGCCTCTACTGCCTGGGCTGCTGCTGGGCGCTGATGCTGATCCTGCTGGTGCTTGGTGCCATGAGCCTGTGGGGCATGGCGCTGCTCAGTATGCTGGTGCTGGCGGAGAAGGCGCTGCCCCTGGGCGCCGGTTGGCGCCGCATCAGCGGCGCGCTGCTGATCGGCTGTGGTGTGTGGCTGCTGGTTCAGGCGTAGCGCCGCTGGCACTGCTCGCAGTAATAGCTCTGGCGCTGGGTACGCCCCAGCTTGGCCTTGCTCAACGGGATGGCGCAGCGCGGGCAGCGGCTCTGCCGATGCGCCTGCCAGTGCTGCTTGAGCACAAAGGCCTTCTTCCAGGCGAGGAAGTCGAAGGCGTACTGGCGCACCTCGCTCACCAGTTCCTTCAGCTTGTCGGCGGGCAGGGCGCCCAGCGGGCTCAGCGGGTGCACCTGGATACGAAACAGCACTTCGTTCTTGAAGATATTGCCGGCGCCGGCGAACACCTGCTGATCGAGGATCGCGTCACAGGCCAGGGTGGCGGGCATCACCTGCAGCTTGACCAGGGCCAGCTCGGCGTCCCAGTCATCGGAAAGGGTGTCGCAGCGCCAGTCGTAATGTTCGCTGAGCGGCGGCTGCAGGAACTGCACCGAGCAGCCATAGAAGTTCAGCTCGCCATTGGCGAAGCCCAGGCTCAGGCGCGGCGCGGCATCCTTGCGCTCGTCGATGCGGTAACTGCCGAACAGCAGCAGGTGGATGCGCACCACGACGTGCTCCAGTTCGATCAGGAAGTGCTTGCCCCAGCTGCGCAGGGCCTTCACCCGCTGGCCTTGCAGGCGCTGCAGGTCGACCTTGCTGTTGCCCTCCGCACGCAGGATGCGCTGGCCGGCGAAGCGCTCGGTCTCCTCGCGCAGAATCAGGATGCTGGGGCCTTCGGGCATGCTGCGCGCTCCACTTGGGATTTGCCGGTAGACCCGTGGCCTGCACAGAGAGTTGCGGCAATCGGCCGCGCGTTCCAGGGCTCTGGCTGCACACAGCGCCTGCAGTTAATGAGAAACTATGTCGTTTCAGGGCCAGATGGTCGGCCCGCTTTCTCAGGAGTCGTCGGCGCATGTCGTTTACCCGCAGACAGATACTTGCCGGCCTGGCGGGGCTGGGCGTCGCCGGCCTCGGCGCCGGTGGCGTGCGCTACTGGCTGGGGCGCCCGGAGAACGTGGCGACCCACGACTACGAGCTGATCGCCGCGCCATTGGACCTGGAGCTGGTACCGGGCCACCAGACCCCGGCCTGGGCCTATGGCGGCCAGGCGCCCGGCCTGGAGCTGCGCTGCAAACAGGGCGAGCGCCTGCGGGTGCGCTTCATCAACAGGCTGGACGTCGACACCACCATCCACTGGCACGGCATCCGCCTACCGCTGGACATGGACGGCGTGCCCTATGTCTCGCAGCTGCCGGTCAAACCCGGCGAGTACTTCGACTACGACTTCATCTGCCCGGACGCCGGCAGCTACTGGTATCACCCGCACACCTCCAGCACAGAGCAGCTGGGCCGCGGCCTGGTCGGCCCGCTGATCGTCGAGGAGTGCGAGCCAAGCGGTTTCGTTCATGAGCGCACGTTGTGCCTGAAGACCTGGCATGTGGACGAGCAGGGCGCCTTCACCGAGTTCCTGGTGCCGCGCCAGGCAGCCCGCGAGGGCACCCGCGGCCGTCTGTCGACCATCAACGGTCAACCGCTGCCGACCATCGAACTGCCGGCCGTGCAGGTGGTGCGTCTGCGCCTGATCAACGTCGACAGCACCATCACCTATCGCCTCAACCTGCCGGGCGGTGAGGCGCGCATCTATGCACTGGACGGCAACCCCGTGGCGCCGCGCGCGCTGGGCAAGGACTACTGGCTGGGGCCGGGCATGCGCATCGATCTGGCATTGAAGGTGCCGGCTGCGGGTCAGGAACTGCCGCTGCGCAACGGGCCGCTGCGCCTGGCGACCATCAGAAGCATTGCCAGCAGCGAGGCGCCCGCGGGCTGGCCGCCGGCGTTGCCGGCCAACCCGGTGAGCGAGCCGGACCTGAGCCAGGCCGAGACCCTGCGCTTCAACTTCGAATGGGCGGCCATGCTCTCCGGCGATGTACAGCGCGGCGGCAGCTATCGCTACTGGCAGATCAACGGCCAGGCCTGGGACATCAGTGACAAGGCCTGTGCCGACCGCCCCATTGCCAGCCTGAAGAAGGACGGCCATTACATCTTCGTGCTGCGCAACATGGCCCAGTACCAGCACCCCATTCACCTGCACGGCATGAGCTTCAAGGTGCTGGATTCGGACCGCAAGGACATAGTGCCGTACTTCACCGACACCTACCTGCTGGGCAAGAACGAGACGGCGCGCATCGCCTTCGTCGCCGATAATCCAGGAGTGTGGATGTTCCACTGCCATGTGATCGATCACATGGAAACCGGCCTGATGGCCGCCATTGAGGTGGTCTGATGCGCCAACCGAAGATCATCGACCGCAGCCACGACGAGCGTTTCATGCGCCAGGCCATGGAGCTGGCCCGGCAGGGCGCCGAGCGTGGCGAGGTGCCGGTGGGCGCGGTGCTGGTGCAGGACGGCGGGGTGATCGGCAGCGGCTTCAACTGCCCGATCAGTACCTCAGACCCCAGCGCCCACGCGGAGATGGTGGCTATCCGCGCCGCCGCCCAGGCCGTGCAGAACTACCGCCTGCCTGGCAGCACCCTGTACGTCACCTTGGAGCCCTGCAGCATGTGCGCCGGGCTGATCGTGCATTCGCGCATCGCCCGGGTGGTCTACGGCACCACCGAGCCCAAGGCCGGAGTGGCGGTCAGTCGCGGCCAGTTCTTCACCCAGGACTTCCTCAACCATCGCGTGCTGATCGAGGGAGGGTTGCTGGCGCAGGAGTGTGGGGAAATGCTCAGTGCCTTCTTCAAGGCACGGCGGGCAGGGGATCGCTGATTCGGCCGATCAGAGCTGAGTCGGCTCTTCCTTGGGAATGGTCTTGTTTACGCCCGGCACATGCAGGCCGCTCTCGGCGACGCGGGCGCCTTCCAGCTGCGGCTGGGTCACCCAGTTGAGGATGTCGTAGTAGCGCCGCACGTTGCGCACGAAGTGTACGGTCTCGCCGCCGCGGGCGTAGCCGTAGCGGGTCTTGCTGTACCAGCGCTTCTGCGACAGGCGCGGCAGCATCTTCTGTACGTCCAGCCACTTGTTCGGGTTGAGGCCTTCGGCCTGGGCCATCTTGCGGGCGTCCGACAGGTGGGCGATGCCGATGTTGTAAGCGGCCAGGGCGAACCAGGTGCGGTCCGGCTCGCTCATCTCCTCGGTCAGGCCGCTGTGCACCAAGGTGAAGTACTTGGCGCCGCCAGCGATGCTCTGCTTAGGGTCCAGGCGGTTGACCACGCCCATGGCCTGGGCGGTGGCCTGGGTCAGCATCATCAGGCCGCGCACGCCGGTCTTGGAGGTGGCGTCGGCGGTCCACAGGGACTCCTGGTAGCCGATGGCGGCCAGCAGGCGCCAGTCCACCTTGTGCTTCTCGGCGGCCTGCTTGAATTGCTGCTCGTAGCGCGGCAGGCGCTGCTGCAAATGCTTGGCGAAGGTGTAGGCGCCGACGTAGCCGAGTACGTCGACGTGGCCGTAGTAGCGCTCCTTGAGGCGCTGCAGGCTGCCGTTCTCCTCGACAAGGGCGAGGAAGTGGTTGGCCTCGCGCAGCAGGCTGTCGTCCTCGCCGGCCGCCACCGCCCAGCCCAGGCTGCGCGCCTGGCCGAGGTCGAAGGCGACACGCACGTTGGGGAAGTACACCTGGTTCATCGCCAGTTCGTTGGAGTCGACCAGGGTCAGGTCGACCTGGCCTTCGTCGACCATGCGCAGCAGGTCGACCACCTCGACATCGGCGGACTCCTCGTACTGCAGCTCGGGCAGGGTCTTCTTCAGTTCGGCCAGCTGTTCGGCGTGGCTGCTGCCCTTGAGCACCAGGATACGCCGGCCGATCAGCTCCTCGGGGCGGCTGGGGCGGCGCTGGCCATCGCGATAGATGATCTGCGGGGTGACATCCAGATAGGCGCGGGAGAAGTTGGCCTGGGCCTTGCGGCCTTCGCTGGCGACCAGGCCGGCGGCGGCCAGCACCGGGCCGTTGCTCTGGTTGAGGCGGACGAACAGGTCGTCGAGGTTGTCGGCGGTCTCGACCTTCAGCTCGACGCCCAGATTGTCGGCGAAGCGCTTGGCCAGCTCGTACTCGAAACCGGTCTCGCCGGCACGGTCCTGGAAGTAGGTCGTCGGGCTGTTGCGGGTGATCACGCGAAGCACGCCCTCCTCCTGTACCCGCTCGAGGGTGCTGGGCTGCGCCGCTTCCGGAGAAGCATCGCAGCCCGCGAGCAGCAGGAAGATCGCGGTCGCCAACAAGCAGGCGGTCGTGCGGATGCGCAACACAATGTGGGCAAACATCGGCGCAGTATACGCAAAGCCCAACGGGTGCCATATCTCGACAGTATTTCGGCGCTCTGTTAGATGCGCCGGATCCTGTGTGCTCAGGGTGCCGTCGGCGGGTGCTTTAGGCTAGAATGCACGGCCTCAAAGAACCTGCTCCCGGGGGCCCGTGGCAGGTTCGAAGTACACCCCCTTCTCAGAGGCTGTTCTCCATGTTGATCCTGCGCGGCGCGCCCGCTCTTTCCGCCTTCCGTCACGGCAAACTGCTTTCGCAACTGACCGCCAGGGTCCCCGCCGTGACCGGGTTGTACGCCGAGTTCGCGCATTTTGCCGAAGTCACCGGAGTACTTACCGCCGATGAAGAGCAGGTACTGGCCCGGCTGCTGAAGTACGGCCCGAGCGTTCCGGTGCAGGAGCCCAGCGGCAAGCTGTTCCTGACCATTCCGCGCTTCGGCACCATCTCGCCCTGGTCGAGCAAGGCCAGCGACATCGCCCGCAACTGCGGCCTGGCCAAGATCGAGCGCCTGGAGCGCGGTGTGGCCTACTACGTCAGCGGCGAGCTGAGCGAGGCCGATATCCAGGCCGCTGCCGCCCTGCTGCACGACCGCATGACCCAGCTGGTGCTGAGTACCCTGGAAGACGCCGCCGGCCTGTTCAGCCACGCCCAGCCCAAGCCGCTGACCGCCGTGGATATTCTGGGTGGTGGCCGCGCCGCTCTGGAACAGGCCAACGTCCAGCTGGGCCTGGCCCTGGCCGAGGACGAGATCGACTACCTGGTGAAGAGCTTCACCGAGCTGGGCCGCAACCCGCACGACGTCGAACTGATGATGTTCGCCCAGGCCAACTCCGAGCATTGCCGTCACAAGATCTTTAACGCCAGCTGGGACATCGACGGCGAGAGCCAGGACAAGTCGCTGTTCGGCATGATCAAGAACACCTACCAGATGCACAGCGATGGCGTGCTGTCCGCCTACAAGGACAACGCCTCGGTCATCGTCGGCCACACGGCCGGGCGCTTCTTCCCCAATCCGGATACCCGCGAGTACGGCGCCACCGTCGAGCCGGTGCACATCCTGATGAAGGTGGAAACCCACAACCACCCGACCGCCATCGCCCCGTTCCCCGGCGCCTCCACCGGCTCCGGCGGCGAGATCCGCGACGAGGGCGCCACCGGTCGCGGTGCCAAGCCCAAGGCCGGCCTGACCGGCTTCACCGTCTCCAACCTGAACATCCCCGGTTTCGTGCAGCCCTGGGAGAAGCCCTACGGCAAGCCCGAGCGCATCGTCACCGCGCTGGACATCATGATCGAGGGCCCGCTGGGCGGCGCCGCGTTCAACAACGAATTCGGCCGTCCGGCCCTGAATGGCTACTTCCGTACCTTCGAGCAGGCCGTGAACTCGCCGCGTGGCGAAGAAGTGCGCGGCTACCACAAGCCGATCATGCTCGCCGGCGGCATGGGCAACATCCGTGAAGACCATGTGCAGAAGGGCGAGATCTCGGTCGGCGCCAAGCTGATCGTGCTCGGCGGCCCGGCCATGCTGATTGGCCTGGGCGGCGGCGCCGCTTCCTCCATGGCCACCGGCGCCAGCTCCGCCGACCTGGACTTCGCCTCGGTACAGCGCGACAACCCGGAAATGGAGCGTCGCTGCCAGGAAGTCATCGATCGCTGCTGGCAGCTGGGCGCCGACAACCCGATCAAGTTCATCCACGACGTTGGCGCCGGCGGCATCTCCAACGCCCTGCCGGAGCTGATCAACGACGGCGGCCGTGGCGGTCGCTTCGAGCTGCGCGCCGTACCGAACGACGAGCCGGGCATGGCCCCGCTGGAAATCTGGTGCAACGAGTCGCAGGAACGCTACGTGATGAGCGTGGACGCCGCCGACTTCGAGCGTTTCAAGGCCATCTGCGAGCGCGAGCGCTGCCCGTTCGCCGTGGTCGGCGAGGCCATCGCCGAGCCGCACCTGACCGTGTCCGACAGCCACTTCGGCAACAAGCCGGTGGACATGCCGCTGGAGGTACTGCTCGGCAAGCCGCCGCGCATGCACCGCAGCGTCACCCGCGAGGCGGACCAGGGCGATGACTTCGCCGCCGCCAGCGTCGATATCGACGAGGCCGTGAGCCGCGTGCTGCGCCACCCTGCAGTGGCCAGCAAGAGCTTCCTGATCACCATCGGCGACCGCACCATCACCGGCCTGGTCGCTCGCGACCAGATGGTCGGCCCGTGGCAGGTGCCGGTGGCCGACTGCGCCGTAACCGCCACCAGCTTCGACGTCTACACCGGTGAGGCCATGGCCATGGGCGAGCGTACGCCGCTGGCCCTGCTCGACGCGCCGGCCTCCGGCCGCATGGCGGTGGGCGAGACCATCACCAACCTGGCCGCTTCGCGTATCGAGAAGATCTCCGACATCAAGCTGTCCGCCAACTGGATGGCCGCCGCCGGCCACCCGGGCGAGGACGCGCGCCTGTACGACACCGTGAAAGCGGTCGGCATGGAGCTGTGCCCGGCGCTCGGCATCACCATTCCGGTGGGCAAGGACTCCATGTCCATGAAGACCCGCTGGCAGGACGAGGGCGTCGACAAGAGCGTGACCTCGCCGCTGTCGCTGGTGATCACCGGCTTCGCCCCGGTCGCCGACATTCGCCAGACCCTGACGCCGCAGCTGCGTCTGGACAAGGGCGAGACCGATCTGATCCTGATCGATCTCGGCCGCGGCCAGAACCGCGTGGGCGGCTCGATCCTGGCGCAGACCTACGCCAAGCTCGGCCAGGCCGTGCCGGACGTCGACGACGCCGAAGACCTCAAGGCCTTCTTCGCCGTGATCCAGGGCCTCAACGCCGATGGCCACATCCTGGCCTACCACGACCGTTCCGACGGTGGCCTGCTGACCACCGCCCTGGAAATGGCCTTCGCCGGCCACTGTGGTCTCAACCTGTTCCTCGACGGGCTGGCCGACGAGGCCTCCGAACTGGCCGCCGTGCTGTTCAACGAGGAGCTGGGGGCGGTGATCCAGGTGCGCCAGGACGCCACTCCGGAAGTTCTCGCCCAGTTCAGCGCCGCCGGTCTCGACGACTGCGTGGCGGTGATCGGCCAGCCGGTCAACGGCAGCGACGTGGCCATCAGCTTCAACGGCGAGCCGGTATTCGGCGGCGAGCGCCGCATGCTGCAGCGCCAGTGGGCCGAGACCAGCTTCCAGATCCAGCGCCTGCGCGACAACGCCCAGGGCGCCGAGCAGGAGTTCGACCTGATCCTCGACGAGGACAACCCGGGCCTGTCGACCAAGCTGTCGTTCGACGTCAACCAGGACATCGCCGCGCCCTACATCAAGAAGGGTGTGCGGCCGCAGGTCGCGGTGCTGCGCGAGCAGGGTGTCAACGGCCAGGTGGAAATGGCCGCGGCTTTCGACCGCGCAGGGTTCTCCGCAATTGACGTGCATATGAGCGACATCCTCAGCGGCCGCGTCAGCCTGGAGCAGTTCAAGGGCCTGGTGGCCTGCGGTGGCTTCTCCTATGGCGACGTGCTCGGTGCCGGCGAGGGCTGGGCCAAGTCGGCACTGTTCAACAGCCGTGCCCGTGATGGCTTTGCCGCCTTCTTCGCGCGCAAGGACAGCTTCGCCCTCGGCGTGTGCAACGGCTGCCAGATGATGAGCAACCTGCACGAGCTGATCCCGGGCACCGAGTTCTGGCCGCACTTCGTGCGCAACCGCTCGGAGCAGTTCGAGGCCCGCGTGGCCATGGTCCAGGTGCAGGAGTCGGCGTCGATCTTCCTGCAGGGCATGGCCGGTTCGCGCCTGCCGATCGCCATCGCCCACGGTGAAGGCCACGCCGAGTTCGAGAGCGAGGAGGCGCTGCTAGAGTCGGATCTGTCCGGCACCGTGGCTCTGCGCTTTATCGACAACTACGGCAAGGTCACCGAGAACTACCCGGCCAACCCGAACGGCTCGCCGCGCGGCATCACCGGTCTGTGCAGCCGCGACGGCCGCGTGACCATCATGATGCCGCACCCGGAGCGGGTTTTCCGCGCCGTGCAGAACTCCTGGCGCCCGGACGAGTGGCAGGAAGACGGCGGCTGGATGCGCATGTTCCGCAACGCCCGCGTTTGGGTCGACTGATAGCGCAGCGCATGCTCTCTCCCGCGTCCTGCGGGGGAGGGCTTCTCGACGAGGCTGGCGATGTCAGGCTCCGAAGATAACTCCCTCCCCGAAGTACGTCAGGTCAACCCTGGCGAGACTCATCTGCTGTGCCGCTGCGGGCGCTCACCCGTGCTTCCCGACTGTTCTGCCGGCTGCGCCGAAGGGTTGCTGCTCGAACCCGTGCGTCAGCAGTTTGTGCTGCTCTGTCGCTGTGGGCAGTCGCGGCGTATGCCCTATTGCGACGGCAGTCACAGCCCTCCGGCTCAAGGCCTGAAGGCGCGCTGGCGCCGCTTCGCCAAGGGTGATTAACCCGCTTCGCCTTATGGCCAATGGCTCTAGCCTGGAAATGGACGATTTGCCCGCGACGAACTCCAATGCACAGTTGCGAACTAGGCCACGTGCGGGTGATGAGGCAAAATGCCATTATTGCCTTGGCAGTGCGGCTCTCGGGTCGCTGTATTCGTCGATGCTCGGAGGGGCTGGATGTACAAATTCTGTTTCTATGTACCGGAAAGCCATCTGGAAGAAGTCAAGGTCGCGGCATTCGCGGCAGGTGCAGGACGCATTGGACAGTACGACAGCTGCTGCTGGCAGACCTTGGGCAAGGGCCAATTCCGCCCGCTGGAGGGTAGCAACCCCTTCATCGGCCAGCCAGGCCATAGCGAGGAAGTGGCGGAGTGGAAGGTGGAGATGGTGGTGGCCGACGAGCTTATCCACGACGTGGTCAAGGCCATGAAGAAGGCCCACCCCTACGAGACTCCCGCCTTCGATGTATGGCGCCTGTCCGATCTGCAGTTCTGATCTGCCCGTATAAATAGAAGAAGCCCCGGCAATGCCGGGGCTTCTTTTTTCCGCCTGCCGTTTACTGCTGCAGGTGCTGCTTCAGCTCGGCGCCAGCCTGGCGCATGGCGGCCTGCACGGCCGGGACATGGGCCAGCGGGTTGAGCAGGCCATAGTCGTGGATCATGCCGTTGTAGCGCACCGCGGTGACGGTGACGCCGGCGGCGTCCAGTTTGCGCGCGTAGGCCTCGCCCTCGTCACGCAGCACGTCGAACTCGGCGGTCTGGATCAGCGTAGGCG
>NZ_JACVAA010000004.1 GCF_014851565.1 Pseudomonas sp. PDM15 | reverse complement strand
AGCACGACCAGAAGATCCGCATCGGCCACGAGCGCCACGACACCGTCGAGGCCAATAGCTACACCGAGCTCAAGGCCGAGGAGCACCGCACCACCCACCAAGACCGCAAGACCGAGATCCGCGCCAACGACCACCTCACCGTGGCCACCAATCAGCATGTGAAGCTGGGTACGGGGCAGTTTGTCGAGGCCGGCAACGAGATCCACCTCTCCAGCGGCCTCAAGGTCGTCCTCGAAGCCGGTGCCGAACTCACCTTCAAGGCCGCCGGCAGCTTCATCAAACTGGACGCCAGCGGTGTGACCCTGGTCGGCCCACAGATCAAGATCAACTCCGGCGGCGGGCCAGGCAGTGGCACGGGCGCGGCGCCCATTCTGCCAGGCAAGGTGATAGCGGCAGACAGCGACAAGGCCGGCGAGCTGCTGATCCAGGCCCAGCGCCAGGCGCTGATGCAGAAGAAACCGCTATGCGCCATCTGCGAAGCAGCCAAGCGGGAGGCTGCAAATGCCGAGCAATGACCGCTCGCATTTCGAGCTGCCGGCAGGACTGCCCTGGGATGCCCAGGCTAGCCTGCTGCTCGATGGTGTCAGCGTGGAAGAACTGCCGCGTCGGCTCTACGAGTGGAGCTCAGAGCCCGACTTCGAACCACTTTATGCAGATACCCGCTGGTCCGACCTGAGCGACGTATCTCCTTGCCTGGTTCGCCTGAGCGGCCCTCGCGATCCGGCTCTCGTCCAGCACCTGCAACATGCCAATGAGGAATGGGGCTATCTGCTGTTCAGCAAGGCCGACAGAGAAGATCAGCTGATACACCTGCGCTGGCTGAGCAGCGTCAAGCACCCGCTGGGCAAAGAGATGCTCCTTCGCCTGGCAGACCCAGCAGTAGCAGAGGTTCTGTTCAGGCATGCCGTGCAAACGGGTGACGCCACCTTGTTCGGACCGTTCGAGCATATCGCCCTGGTCGATCATACGAGGCATACCTGGCTCCAGTACTCCCGCCCGACAACCGAGTCCGGGATCTCCCGGGAGAACCCCTACCAGCTCTCCGAGGATCAACTGGAACTGTTAGGCGAAGTCAGTCTGCGTAGCTGCGTCATCCAGCTCGATGCCCATATGCAGGAGTTCTTTCCCGACTACCGGCCACGACTGTGCGGAGTAGATCGCTGGCAGCATCTGTATGAGCTCGCTTCGAGTGCCTATGCAGACGGCTTCAACAGCGAACGCGCCATAACCCTGTACGCCAACATTTTCGGTTTTCTCGGCGAGCAGGCCCTGGATAGGCACGCCGATATCGCCGCCTTGCTGAATACGACCTCGGCAGCAGCGCCAGAACAGCGCGTCGAGTTGGCCGCCGAGCTGGCCAGAGAACGCGCCTCCATGGAAAGGAACTCCATATGACTGCCCAACAGCCACCGCGCAGTAGCGGAAAAAACCCAAACCTGGCCGCAAAAAGCAGCAGCGATGCCAAAGCGACGAGCTCGACCTGCCCGCTGATGAAAAACAAGGTGCAACTGCTGCCTCTGCGCTATGGGTTGGTCGAGCACCTCGACCCTGCCAGCGAAGTAGCCGTGCCTTACAAACTCAAATCGAGACCACTGGGCATCCGCTTGCTGCGCGATGGCTGGCTGTATGTGATTGATAACAGCACCGGCTATTTGCATGAGTACCGGGTTGAGAAAGGCGTTGTCACCAAGTTTCTCTGGAAAGGCAAGGAAGCAGCTCAGGACAAGCGCCAAGGCAGCCTTACTGATGACCGCCTGGTCTTTCCTCGCGGAAGCACCCTGCATGTCGGTTTTTCGGAAGTGCAGTGGACCGCCTTCAAGTGCTCGCAAATGCTCAAGAGCCGCGCAGAGCGCGACCTCTTCATGCAAGTTATCGATCTAACAAAGACCGATTGCGAAAAAGGTGGCACCCACCTCCTGACTGAAAAACAGGCCGCCAAATGGATAGCGGAACTGGCCGAACATCCTGCCTCTGCCAAGGCCCCGGCGGGTGCCCATCCCGAGGAAAGCCAGGGCTATTGCTGGGAACACCAACCGCTCTACCGCAAGACTCAGCTCGGCGAAGTGAAGAAAGCCCTGCAGCCCAAGTACGAGCACGACCACCTCTATCTGGTGCTCAAGGACAGCATCGGCGTCATGCGCGACCTGGCCGAAGAGCAGGACAAGGTCGTCGGCTGGATCGAAAGCTGGGTAGCCAAGGAGCGCAACGACCTCAAGTACGTGATAGGCAGCTACATCGAGACCCTGATGGTGGTAAGCGACAGCACCGCCCACAAGGCAGGCGCCAGCTCGAAATTGTTTGAAAAAACCACCCCGGCCCAACGTCAGAAAATCTACGACTACATCAATGCCCGCAACAGGCTGAAGGGCATGAAGGGTAGCAACCCAGCACAGGCTCACTATCCGGGTCGCGGGTTCGATCCTAGGACCCAAGCAGCGAGAGCGGACGTCGCCATCAAGAAGAAAGAAATGGAGGCTGCGCTCGGCGACGATCTCTACGATGAGCTGGAAGACGATATCGAGGCCATTGAGGACCACAGCCATGCGGCGCTGGAGGGTAAGGGACTGGGTGCACGCGGCATCCATGACCTAGTCCGCCACAAGGAGATGAATCAATACCTTGCAGCTGAGCGCATTCATCTCAAGCGCTGGAACGCCCGCCTGGACCGCATCACGGCAGACCGTGTCGGTCTCTTCACCCAGACCGAATACCACCGCAGCGCCTGGTACTTCGACACCAATGTGCCAGACCAACTGATGGCCGCGCTGGTGACCGAGCAGAACTGCGTGCGTGACATGTGTCGCACCGAGGACAGCCTCAAGGCCGTCGGCGAGTACTTCCACAAATACCCCTATTACATCCTCCCCGCCTTTGCCAGCCGCCTGGATCTGGCCTTCTTCATAAGCAAGTCGGGAGACCTGACCAAATGGCTGGACGACATCCGCAACCTCAAAGGCGGACTGGCAGACGCCAAGGCTCGCTTGCAGGAAGTAGAGGGCCTGATGGGCAGCCACTGGAGCAAAAGCCTCACTTTCAGCCCCGCCGCTCTCAGCGCCAGCCAGGCCGTCAATGCGGCCTACTCGCCGGCCATTGCTCTACGCCTGCAAGACTGGCACGCAACGTTACAGACCAAGCTCAACAGCCCCGACCTGAAAGCCCATCTGGACAAGCTCGAGGCCTACAGCAATCGCGCCCAGCGCCTCGGCAATCTGGCCACGCTTAAACAGGAAGGCGCCGATCTGCAGGTAGCGACCGAGCAAGATGTAACGCTCTTCATGTCCAGGCTGGCAACCCTTGTCCGGCTGCTGGACAGCGAAGATCAGCTTACCGTTGCGCGCGACCGGGCAAAGGCCGACAGCAAGCGCCGCAGCCTCAGTGAAGCCCAGCGCCAGGCTGCCAAAGTGCAGAAACAGCAGCTCAACCAGCAATTGGCCGCGCTGCGCCAACAGCGCGCCACCCTGGTCAGCCAGATCCAGGACTGCGTGATTACCACCAGCACGGCGCAAGCGGGTTTTATCGGTGTCAAACTGAAAATCGACCCTGTCCAGCAGAACCTGCTGAACGAGGAGATCCGCCGGTTGCGCTTGGGCGTGCGGGGCACTTATGGCGAGACGGGTGCCTACTCTGCCGTCGCTAAAAGCAGCGCACTGCCGCTGCTGGCACTGACCTTACAGACATGGAATTTGAGGGATGCACTGAAGGCTTGGCAGAGTGTATCCAGCAATCCGTCAGTGAAAGACTTTGTCGTGTTTGGTGGAGCAATTTTCGCCCCAGTATCGTCCGCTCTATCGGTATATCAGAACGCCCATATCGCCCTGGTGGATAAAGCCTTCAAGTCCCTTGTCACCAGCTCCGGCGGCAAGGGTGGCATGCAGTTCGCCGTCAAGCTGGGCAAGCTGGGGCTGGGCCTGGGGGCGGTGATTGCTCCTTTGGCACTGCTAGGCTCGGTGGGCACCTCCTGGAACAACTGGAACAAATGGCTGGACGCCATGCGCACCGGCACCACCAGCGAACAGGCTGGCGCGCTGATGGCTTTTGTCGGCGACACCAGTAGTACCGCATTAAACGCTGCAATCACCGGCAAGGCATTTGCAGAGTTTGGCGGGCTGATCATGGAGGCTTCGCGAGCAGCCCCGGGCCAGCGAGCGGTAGCACTCAGCACCGCCTGGGCCACCCGTGGCGCGCGCTTCCTGAGCTTTTCCGTCCGCCTCAGCCCCTGGGGCCTGGTGGCCACTGCCCTGCAGTTTGGCGGCGAGGCGCTGTACAACTACGGCAACCTGGATGATCAGCAACGCTGGATGCTGGGTTGCTGCTGGGGCCTGGAAAGCAAGGGCTGGGACTGGCCCACCCATGCCCAGGGCCTGGCCGAAGCCAGCATGCGCCCGCTGATCACTGATCGCGGCCTGGTCAAGCGCCCCCAGGATGGCGAAGAGTCACGCCGCCTGCTGCTGAGCCTGCCGGGCGTGAGCCTGGCCAGCCTGCGCCAGCATCCGCTACGCCTTACCGCGGAATGGGAGTACCAGCTGGGCTGGCCGGCACGGGATGTGGGGGAGATCGTACGCAACAATCTGCGGCCAATCGGCGACAATCCGCTGACCCTTGAGTTGGAAGTGTCCGCCGACTGGTCGGGGTCACAATCCAGACTGCGACTGCGCCTGGCAGTACAGCCGGAATTGGCCGGCGCACCACTTAAGCAAAACGATGCGTACCTGTACTACTCGATTCCGCTAGGCTCCACCGCTTCGAGCGAGCCGGTCAAGGGCGAGTCCTCCGCCGGCCCTACCCGTATCGCCCCGCAATGGATCGAAATCACTCCGGAGCACCTGCATGCCTGAAAGCAAATACGAACGCCTGCCTCACGCCGGGGACTTCGAGCGTGAAGCCGGCACCGAGGTGTTCTACCTGGCGCCCCGACCGGTTCCTACCGGCATGCCAGCCTTCAGCGGGCAGAACCTGCACCAGGAGGCCAACGAGGTCTTTCTAGATGTGGCCGCCGGCCAGGCCAGCGTCGAGTTCGCCGCGCGGGCCTATATCGGCTCAGTCATGGCTCTGGTGATAATGCACTTCTTTACGGCTGGCTTGGCTGCCTGGCTGCGACGGGATAAAGAGCCGTTCTGGCCCAGCTGGCTGCATTACGAACTTAACCCGTTTATGTGGGGTTTTATTGCCTGTATTGCCGCTTTGGCCGGCTACAACATGTTCCGCATTATCCGCAATATCGGCTCCCGATCTCCTGTCCGCTTTAACCGCCAGCGCCGCGAAGTGGCCCTGGTGTTTCGCGGCGAAGCCCCTGTCTATGTGCCCTGGGAAGAGGTGATCGCCTGCGTTTCGGCCAGCCGAATCGTTACCCAGTATGCCGTCATGCCCAGCTTTGCCCTGATGCTCGGCCTGCGCAATGCCAATACCGGCGATGTCTATTGGGTCACCATCCCCGGCGGCAACCTGGGCTTGGTGGTCAGCGAGTGGGAAGCCATTCGTGTGTATATGGAAGAAGGCCCAGCAGCCCTGCCTACGCCGATACTGTCCGACGAGGAGTTTCAGGAGGGTACCGTGGCCTACTTCCACATGTGCCGGGGTGTGTATCGCAAGGAGCATTGGTGGCCGCGCTACGCCTTCGGTTTTCTGGTCATCCAGTTCTGCAGCGGCTGGACCTTGCCCTGCCACATCGCCCAGTGGGTCAACCGCCGCCCCAAGACCGTCTTTCCACAGGAGGTGCTGGACTGGTCGCAGCCCCTGTCCGCGGAGCAGCATGCCAAGCCGAGCGAAGCACTGCTCAAGGAAAGCGCCGAGATCCGCAAGGCCTTCGCCAAGGGTCAAAACCTGCTGGATTACTACAAGGTCAAATTCGCAGAGCCGTCCACCGAATCACCTGCCACAGCAGGTTAGGTCCCTTTCATGGCCCCAACCGCTGGCCACCTCAGCACACGCCTGAGTACAGATGGCTCGGACACCAGCCCGTTCGTCCCGCAGGTTGAACGTATGCAAGAGCGAAGCTTGAGGGGCTTTCGGCTTCGGTAGCCTACGCAAAGCCCTGGAATAGCGCGCGCAAAGGCTTCAACCGACAACGAGAAACCCAAGCCCCGCACCGGTAACGCTCAGGATTGAGCGGTCGAAACTCGCCCAGCCGAGAAATGTCGCGCGAAGAACCAGGGTAATAGCATAAGCATGCATACCCCCAGAGCGCCGGCCGATACAAACAGCACCTGATACCCCACCACCTTGGCCAACACCCCACTGCTAGCCCCTACCAACCCTGCCAACAGAATCTGCGCACTCGCCTGCAGAGTGAAATCCGCTCCTTCATGCTCGGGGCGACACATGCGCATCATCACGGCGAACAGGGCGACGGTGGACATGCCGTCGGCGGCCTGTTCGAACAGCGCTATCGAGTAGACCAGCACGGCATCGCCGCCCCTGCCGACCAGCAGCGCCATACCAGCGATGCCGAACGCCTGCAGAGCGCCAAAGGTCAGCAACGAACGCAGGGCGCCGAGGCGGGAGTAGAGCAGGCCGCCGAGCAGTGCGCCGCCGATGCCGGCCAGGCTGCTGATCAGGGTCAGTTGGCCTAGGTCGGTGGTGTCCCAGCCCTGGTCCACCAGCATCGGTTTGATCATCGGCGAGCCGAGGGCGTCGCCGAGCTTGAAGGTCAGCACCACCGCCAGCCAGGCGAGCATGCCCGGTTGGGCCAGCAGCCCCTTGTAATGGCGCCACAACAAGCCGGGGCCGGCGGGCTCGGCCTGTTCGCTGTGTTGCGGCAGCAGGCGACGCTCGGGGAACAACCAGATCGGCAGGGTCAGCAGCAGCAAAGCACCGGCCAGAAGGCCAATAGAGAGATTCCAACCCAGCGGGTCGATCAACAGCAGCAGGCCGCTGCCGCTGGCCAGCATACCGACCTTGTAGCCGCCCACCTGCAGGCTGTTGCCTAGACCGCGCCAGCGTTCCGGCAGCAGGCGCACGGCCAGGCCGTCGGTGGCCACATCCTGGGTGGCGGCGCTCAGGTTGATGATCAACAGCAGGCCCAGCAGCAGCCAGAACGCGCTGCCGAACAGCGCCTGCGGAGCGATCAGTGCCAGACCGGCCAGACAGGTAATCACCGTGCCCTGCAGCGGCAGAATCCAGCCACGGTGATGGCCGAGACGGCGCGAACCGATGCGGTCGATCCACGGCGCCCACAGCACCTTGAGCAGCCAGGGCAGCGCCAGCAGCTTGAGCAGGCCTATCAGCCCCAGATCGACACCGTGCTGGCGTAGCAGCACCGGCAGCGAGTGGGCCACCAAGCCGGATGGCAGGCCCTGGGCACAATAGAGGGAAGCCAGAAGTACCAGGGTGGTATTGCCGGGGCGATCGGTGGTGGTCATGAAGCATCCCTGCGCGGAAGGTGGCCAAGCCTAGGCCAGGGCGGAGAGCGGAGGCAACGTGAATATTCGAAGGGAAAAGCCAAAACAAAAAAGAATATAAACCTACAGAAACATTCTTAGACTCTCTAAGCAAAGCCCATTATCTTCGCTGCCTGCTTATTCCAGCCTGTTCTACCACCCACTGTCAGGCAGCCGGTGCAATGAAGATTCGCGATCTAGACCTCAGCCAGAGTCCCCTCAACGCGGAGCACGAAGCACTCGGCCTGCCGCCCGTAGAAGACTACGTTTCCCACCCGGACAATCACCCGGTGCTGCGCGCTGCCATGTGGGCGGCCGTGCTGATTCTGGCGAGCCTGATAGGCTTCCTCGCCTGGCGCCTGTTCTTCGGTGACAACGGCGGCCACAGCGGCCTGGAGATCATCGAGAGCGCCCTGAGCAGCCCGACCTTCTGGAGCGCGGTAGCAGTCGGCCTGCTCGCCCAGATAGTCGACGGCGCCCTGGGCATGGCCTACGGCATCACCGCCACCACCTTCCTGCTCAGCGCCGGCGCCTCACCCGCCGCGGCCAGCGCCAGCGTGCATATCGCCGAAGTGTTCACCACCGGTCTGTCGGGCATTTCCCACGTCAAGCTGGGCAACGTCAACAAGTCGCTATTCCTGCGCCTACTGCTGCCGGGCATCATTGGCGCGGTCCTCGGCGCCGTACTGATCACCCAGTTCGACGGCGCGGTAATGAAGCCCTTCATCTCCGCCTATCTGCTGCTGATGGGCCTGTACATCCTGTACAAGGCCTACCGTCATGTGAAGCAGCGCAAGGCGCCCAAGCATGTCGCCAAGCTGGCCCTGTTCGGTGGCTTCGTCGATGCCGCCGGCGGCGGCGGCTGGGGCCCGGTGGTCACCAGCAGCCTGATCGGCTCGGGCAGCGATCCGCGCACCACCATCGGCTCGGTCAACTTCGCCGAGTTCTTCCTGACCCTCTCCAGCGCCGCCTCCTTCATCCTCCTGGCCGGCGAGCTGGATACCTGGCTGATGGTTGCCGGCCTGGTGTTCGGCGGCCTGTTCGCCGCACCGTTCGCCGCCTACCTGTGCAAGAAGATTCCGGCACGCACTCTGATGACCATCGTCGGCTGCCTGATCGTTCTGATCAGCGCCTTCAATATCTATAAGTCGCTGGCCTGATCCGGACATAAGGCCCTGCCAAAACGATCTAGGTAAACGCCCGGTTCATTGCTCCAGCGCATTGACCGGGTCTCGCCGTTTTCCCCATGCTGCAAACCTTCCACACAGCCGAAGGAACGCACTGCATGAAACTGGAAACCCTGGCCATCCACGCCGGCTACAGCCCCGACCCGAGCACCAAGGCGGTGGCGGTGCCGATCTACCAGACCAGCTCCTACGCCTTCGACGACACCCAGCACGCTGCCGACCTGTTCGACCTGAAGGTCCCCGGCAACATCTACACACGGATCATGAACCCGACCAACGCCGTGCTCGAAGAGCGCGTGGCGGCGCTGGAGGGCGGCGTCGGCGCGCTGGCCGTGGCCTCGGGCATGGCCGCCATCACCTACGCCATCCAGACCGTGGCCGAGGCCGGCAACAACATCGTCTCGGTGGCCAAGCTCTACGGCGGCACCTACAACCTGCTGGCCCACACCCTGCCGCGCTTCGGCATCCAGACCCGCTTCGCCGCCCATGACGATATCGCCGCCCTGGAGGCGCTGATCGACGACAGGACCAAGGCGGTGTTCTGCGAATCCATCGGCAACCCGGCCGGCAACATCGTCGACATCCAGGCCCTGGCCGACGCCGCGCACCGCCACGGCGTACCGCTGATCGTCGACAACACGGTGGCCACGCCGATTCTCTGCCGCCCGTTCGAGCACGGCGCCGATATCGTCGTGCACTCGCTGACCAAGTACATCGGCGGCCACGGCACCAGCATCGGCGGCATCGTGGTCGACTCCGGCAAGTTTCCCTGGGCGGACCACAAGGCGCGTTTCCCGCTGCTCAACACGCCGGATCCGTCCTACCACGGCGTAACCTATACCGAAGCCTTCGGTCCGGCCGCCTTTATCGGCCGCTGCCGCGTGGTGCCGCTGCGCAACACCGGCGCGGCGCTGTCGCCGTTCAACGCCTTCCTTATCCTGCAAGGCCTGGAGACCCTGGCCCTGCGCATGGAGCGGCATTGCGAGAATGCCCTCAAGGTCGCCCACTATCTGCAGAACCATCCGCAGGTGGCCTGGGTGAAATACGCCGGCCTGGCGGACCATCCGGAGCACGAGCTGGCCGTGCGTTACACCGGCGGCAAACCGGCGGCGATCCTCTCCTTCGGCATCCAGGGCGGCCAGGCCGCTGGCGCACGCTTCATCGACGCACTCAAGCTGGTGGTGCGCCTGGTCAATATCGGCGACGCCAAGTCGCTGGCCTGCCACCCGGCCTCCACCACCCATCGCCAGCTCAACGACGAGGAACTGGAGAAGGCCGGCGTGCCGCGCGACATGGTGCGCCTGTCGATCGGCATCGAGCACTTCGACGATATCCGCGCCGATCTGGAACAGGCACTGGCCGCCGCCGGCGCCTGATTGCCCTTGTTATGTGCGCCGCCTGCAACCACTTAGGTGGCAGGAGGACACCGACATGAGCCAACCCCTGCTGATTCCCTGCCCGCACTGCGCCGGGCTCAACCGCATTCCGGCCGAGCGCCTGGGCGATGCGCCACGCTGCGGGCGCTGCAAGAACGAGGTACTGCCGAGCGCTCCGTTCGAACTGAGCCAGGCCAGCTTCGCCGCGCAGCTCAAGGGCGACCTGCCGCTGCTGGTGGATGTCTGGGCCGACTGGTGCGGGCCGTGCAAGGCCTTCGCGCCGACCTTCCAGCAGGCCGCCGTGCAGCTGCAGGGGCGCTGCCGCCTGGGCAAGCTGGACAGCGAGACCAACCAGCAGCTGGCCGGCCAGCTCGGCATCCGCTCCATCCCCAGCCTGATCCTGTTCCGCGGTGGCGTCGAAGTCGCCCGCCAGGCCGGCGCACTGCCGCTGCCGCAACTGCTCGGCTGGCTGCGCAGCCAGGGCATCGCCTGAGCAGATCGGTCAGCTGTGGCGAGCATCGCGGTCATTGCCTGACTAGCACTAGCGGCTAGTCTCGGAACTCCACTGCAAGGAGCCCGGATATGCCGCTGCCCGCCGAGATGGCCCGTGTGTTCACCGAAGAGAAGATCGATTTCGTCAAACGCAGCGGCCTCAAGGCCGAGGAGCTGCTACCCGGCTTCGTGCGCCTGCGCATGCCGCTGGCCGGCAACCAGAACCATATCGGCACCCTCTACGCCGGCGCCCTGTTCACCCTGGCCGAGATTCCCGGTGGCGCACTGTTCCTCACCAGCTTCGACGTGCAGCGCTTCTACCCACTGATCAAGGAGATGAATCTGCGCTTCCGCCGCCCGGCGACCAGCGACATCTCGGTCGAGGCGCGCCTGGACACCGAGGAGATCGAACGCATCCAGAACGAAGCCGAACGCGAGGGCAAGGCCGAGTATCGCCTGGAGCTGCAACTCAAGGATGCTGATGGCCAGGTAGTGGCCGAAACGAGCGCCCTGTATCAATTGCGCAAACACTGACGCGCGGGACTTGCCCTCGACGCCAAGCAGGTCTATCTAGGGAGTTCCATACACGAACCCGCAGAGGTTCGCAGCGTCGCGCCAAGCCGCGCCACGGAGGGGACGAGATGACAGGACACATCCTTATTGCCCATGACCTGCGCAGTACTGCAGACCTCGCGCTGAGGCGCGCCACCCAGCTGGCCCGCCAGCACAACGCTAAGCTCACGCTCCTGCATGTCTTCGATCCGCGCCTGGATCAGGCCGAGCGCGAGCGCATCGAACGCCTGCTCGACCGCAGCCTCACCGAATTCGCCCCACCCGGCAGCCAGCTGCGCCTGTGCCAGGGCAAACCCGCCGAGGGCGTGCTGGAGCAGGTGCAACAGAGTGGCGCCGACCTGCTGGTGCTCGGCGCCCACCACCAGCGCCACGAGTTCTTCTCCGGTACCACCCTGGACCGCATCGCCCGTCGCTGCCCGGTGCCGCTGCTGCTTGCCGCCCGTGACGAGGACACGCCCTACCGCAGCGCGGTGGCCGCCATCGACTTCTCCCTGTGCGCCTGCACCGCCCTGCACCAGGCCTGCCTGCTGCTGCCGAGCGAGGCCAACATCCACGCCCTGCACGTGTTCGAGGGCCAGAAGAACAACGCCCACGCCGACGCCCAGCTGCTCACCCAGCGAGCCCTGGTCGACCAGTTGATCCAGGACGAGTCCATGCGCCTGCCGGAAGAGGCGCCCACGCTCAGCCACGAGGTGCAACCCGGCACCCTGCCGCGCACCCTGCAGGAATCCCTGAACGCCCGTCAGCCGCAGCTGCTGGTGCTCGGCAGCCATGGCCGTAGCGCCCTGTCCCAGGCCCTGCTCGGCAGCCTGGCGCAGCACTACCTGCATAAGGCGCCGTGCGACGTCTTTGTCGTCCGCTAGCGTTACGACGAAAACGAAAAAAGGCGCCCGAGGGCGCCTTTTTCATTGCCGGGAGATACTCAGCTCTCCAACAGGTTGTGTAGTTCGACGAACTGCTGGGTCAGCTTGTGGCTGCGGTCCAGGTGGATCAACGGGGTGCAGACCTGGTGCGACTCGCGCATCTTCACCGAGCTCATCAGGTTCACCGGCAGCACCGGCAGCCCTTCCGCGACCAGCTCGTCGAGCAGCTGCTGCGGCAGGGTCGCGCGCGGCTGGAACTGGTTGACCACGATGCCCTCCACTTCCAGGTCCTCGTTGTGGTCTTCCTTCAGCTCCTCGATCTCCTGCAGCAGGCCGTACAGGGCATTGCGCGAGAAGCTGTCGCAATCGAAGGGGATCAATACGCGATCAGCGGCGATAAGCGCAGAAACGGTATAGAAATTCAGCGCTGGAGGGGTATCCAGATAGATGCGGTCGTAGTCCTCGGCCAGGTCTTCCAGCAGTTTGCGCAGCTTGTTGATCTTGTGCTTCTGCTCCAGCTTGGGCTGCAGCTCGGCTAGCTCGGCGGTGGCGGTGACCACGTGGAGATTTTCGAAGGGCGTCTCGTAGATATCCACCTTGCCCTTCTTGAAGGAGGTGGCCGAGAGGGTCTGCTTGAAGAATTCAGCAATGCCCATGGGGATGTCATCGCCGGTCAGGCCGGTGAGGTAATGGGTCGAGTTGGCCTGGGCATCCAGGTCGATGAGCAGCGTGCGGTAGCCTTCGGCCGCGCTGACCGCCGCCAGGTTGCAGGCAATGCTGGACTTGCCCACTCCGCCTTTCTGATTGAACACCACGCGCCGCATGTGACACCTCCCTGATCGCAGATGGTTGGGGATTCTATGCAAAGCCCGTGGCCAGGGCGAGGAGTAAGCGCGGCAGCGGCTGACCTCTGGTCTGGCCGAACGTTCCAAAATTTGCGCAGGCCGCGCACCGTCTGGATAATGCAAGCACCTCGCCATATTCCCGGCCACCCTTCCCGCGGGCGGGATCGCAGTAGACAAGGACGCCCTAGGAAGGGGCCGAGAAGAGCTCTCAGCGTGACAAACTTCAGGATCGAACAATGGCGTGCCTGGGCTCCCGGCCTGGACAGCACAGCCGACTGGCACGCCTGGCAACAGGCCCCCTTCGCCCCGCAGGACGGCGGCGAACAGCCCGATGTCGGCTTTCTCCCGGCCATGCAGCGCCGGCGCCTGAGTCGCCTGGCGCGCATGGCCTTCCACGTCGCCTGGCCGCTGGCCGAAGAGCACGGCCCCATGCCCCTGGTGTTCGCCTCGCGCCACGGCGAGACCCCTCGCACCCTGGCCATTCTCAGCGACCTTGCCCACGACGGGCCGCTCTCACCCACCCAGTTCAGCCTCTCGGTGCACAACGCGATCATCGGCCTGTGGTCGATCCAGCGCGGCGACACCAGCGAGATGACCGCCCTGGCCGCCGAAGGCGATGGCCTGGAGCAGGCCCTGCTGGAGGCCGCCACCCTGCTCGGAGAGGGCGCCCCCGGCGTGCTGCTGATCGTCGCCGAGGAAACGCCGCCCGAGCTGTACGGCCCCTATATCGACGACGTGCCTTTCCCCTACGCCGTGGCCCTGCTGCTGCGGCCCGGCACGCAGTGGCAGCTGCAGCTCGCCGAGGGCTCCGGCCCGCGCAGCGCCTGGCCACATGCTCTGGAACTGGTCCGCGCCCTCTCGGGCAATGCGGATTCCCTGCAACACCACTGGAAGCGCCGGCAATGGAACTGGTCTCGCAGCAGGGCCTGAGCCCCTATTCCGCGCCCTACTGGTGGCGCCTGATCGCCACCGCGCTGAGCTTCTCGCTGTTCGGCATCGGCGGCGTGCTGCTGCGCGTCGTCGTCTTCCCGCTGCTCGGCCTGCTGCCGGGAGACGCCCTGGCCCGACGCACCCGCGCCCGCGCCGTGGTCAGCCGCACCTTCTACTGGTTCGTCCAGTTCATGTTCCGCACCGGCGTGCTGACCTACGAGGTCGAGGGCGCCGAGCGCCTGGGCCGGCCGGGGCAGATGGTGATCGCCAACCACCCCTCGCTGATCGACGTGGTGGTGCTGATCGCCTTCATCCGCGACGCCAACTGCGTGGTCAAGCAGAGCCTGTGGGACAACCCCTGCATGCGCGGGCCGATCCGCGCCGCTGGCTTCATCAGCAACAGCGGCAGCATGGACATGCTCGATGAGGCCGCCGGTGCCCTGCAGGAAGGCCAGACCCTGATCGTGTTCCCCGAAGGCACCCGCACCACGCCGGGGCAAGTACCGGAATTTCACCGTGGCGCGGCGGCCATCGCCGTGCGCGGCGCCAGCATAGTCACCCCGGTAGTGATCAGCGTGACGCCCACCACCCTGACCAAGGCCGAGCCCTGGTACAGCATTCCGTCGCGTCGTTTCCATTTTCGCCTGCGGGTCGGGGAGGATATCGACCCGCGGCAATTCACCGAGCAGGCGCCACTGCCGATTGCCTCGCGCAAGCTCAATGACCATCTGCATCAACACTTCATGAGGGAGCTCGCAACAGATGAGCGATCTGCAAACTGAGATCAAGCACCTGATCATCGAGGCCCTGGGCCTGGAAGACATGGCCGCCGAAGACATCGCCGCCGACCTGACCCTTTTCGGCGAAGGCCTCGGTCTGGATTCGGTGGACGCCCTGGAGCTGGGCCTGGCCATCCAGAAGCGCTTCGGCATCAAGATCGACGCCGAAGCCAAGGACACCCGCCAGCACTTCGCCAACGTGGCCAGCCTGGCGGCTTTCGTCGCCGCGAAACAGGCCGCCTGAGGACGTTAGCGATGCAAAGCCGTGAAGATATTTTCGCCACCCTGCAGGAAGCCCTGGTGGAGCTGTTCGAGCTGGACGCCGAGCGCGTCACCCTCGAAGCAAACCTGTATGAAGACCTGGAAATCGACAGCATCGACGCCGTCGATCTGATCGACCATATCAAGCGCCAGACCGGCAAGAAGATCGCCGCCGAGGAGTTCAAGGCCGTACGCACCGTCGGTGACGTGGTCGAGGCCGTGTATCAGGTGGTCAACGCCGAAGCGGCCGCCGGCTAAGCCATGGGGCGTTTGTTCGGCCTACTGCTGGTGTTGGCCGGCCTGCTCTATCCCTTCGCCGTGTACTACGGCATGGAGCACCTGTCGCCACGCCTGTTCGCCGCTCTGCTCGGCGGCCTGTGGCTGGCGCGCGTCCTGACGCAGCGCAACAAGCCTGGTGGCCTGTGGATGGCCGGCGCCGCCCTGGCCTTCTGCGCCCTGCTCGGCCTGGCCGGCGAGCCGGCGCTGCTGCGCTGGTACCCGGTGCTGCTCAACCTGATGCTGCTGGTGCTGTTCGGCCTGTCGCTGAAGTTCGGCCCGCCCGTAGTGGAGCGCCTGGCGCGCCTGCGCGAACCGGAGCTGCCGGAACACGCGGTGCGCTACACGCGCAAGGTCACGCTGGTCTGGGCCGGCTTCTTCCTGGCCAACGCCCTGCTGATCAGCGCCCTGACCCTGTGGTCACCGCTGAACTGGTGGATGCTCTACACCGGGCTGATCGCCTATGCCCTGATGGGCCTGTTGTTTGCCGCTGAGTGGTTGATCCGCCAGCGGGTAAGGAGAGATGGATGAGCTGGCTGGGACTCGCCGAGCAGCTGCTGCAACCCCTGGCCGGCCGCGCCGTGGCGCTGGAACCGGCGCTCGACCATGCCCAGTTGCATGAGCGCTCTCTGCGCCTGGCCGGAGCACTGCAAGCGCGAGGCGTGCAGCGCGTGGCGCTGTACCTGGAAGATGCCGGCGAGCTGGCCATCGCCCTGCTCGGCGCCTGGCGTGCCGGTGTCGCCGTGCTGCTGCCGGCCGATGCCCAGGCACAGAGCCGCCAGCGCCTCGCCGAGCAGACCGATCTATGGCTAGATTCGCTCGGCGATCTGGATGGCGAGGCACTACCGGCCGCGGCGCTCGACCTCGATACCTGCCGCCTGACCCTGTGCACCTCCGGCTCCAGCGGCGAGCCCAAGCTGATCGACAAGTCCCTGCGCCAGTTGGCCAACGAGGTCGATGCCCTGGAACAGCTGTGGGGCCGCGATCTGGCCGGTGCGACCATCTTCGGCAGCGTCGCCGCCCAGCATATCTACGGCCTGCTGTTCCGCGTGCTGTGGCCGCTGTGTGCCGGCCGGCCTTTCTGGCGCCGCGCCCTGCCCTTCCCCGAAGACCTGCAGCGCGAGAGCCTGAGCCAACCGGCCTTTGCCTGGGTGGCCAGCCCGGCGCTGCTCAAACGCATGGGCGACAACCTAGACTGGAAAGCCCTGGGCGCAGTGCGCCGGGTGTTCTCTTCCGGCGGCGCGCTGCCGGCGGAAGTCTGCGCCGAGCTGGGCAAACAGCTGGGCCAGAAGCCCACCGAGATCTACGGCAGCTCCGAAACCGGTGGCATCGCCTGGCGCCAGGGCGGCGAACTGTGGCAGCCATTCCCCGGCGTGGAACTGGCCCTGAACGAAGAAGGTGCCCTGCGCATCGCCTCGCCCTATCTGCCGGCCGGGCATGTCGAGCAGAGCGCGGACGCCGCCGACCTGCAGGCCGATGGTCGCTTCGTCCTGCGCGGACGCCTGGACCGCATCGTCAAGCTGGAAGAAAAGCGCATCTCCCTGCCCATGCTGGAGCAGGCGCTACAGCATCATGAGTGGGTCGCCGATGCCCGCCTCGGCGTGATCCAGGAAGGCCGCGCCTTCCTCGGCGCCCTGCTGGCGCTGAGCCCGGCCGGCCTGCACGCCCTGCGCAACCAGGGCCGCAAGACCGTCACCGAAACCCTGCGCAAGCACCTGGCCGGCCACTGCGAGGCCATCGCCCTGCCGCGTCGCTGGCGTTTGCTGCTGGAGCTGCACTACAGCAGCCAGGGCAAGCTGGCGCAGAGCAAGGTCGACGAACTGGTCGCCGCGCCGCGCCCGACTTGCGTCGAGCCGCGCAAGGCCGAGCTGGTCGACGGCGAGTGGCAGCTGGAACTGGACGTGCCGCCCGACCTGGCCCATTTCACCGGCCACTTCCCGCAGACCCCGGTGCTGCCCGGCGTGGTGCAGATCGACTGGGCCCAGCGCCTGGCCCGCCAGCTGATCGCCGAGCTGCCGCCGCGTTTCTGCGGCATGGAAGTGCTCAAGTTCCAGCAGTTGGTCCGCCCCGGCGACCGCATCCAGCTGAGCCTGCGTTTCGACGCCGAGCGTGGCAAGCTGTACTTCGCCTACCGCAATGGCGAGGCGCCGTGCTCGTCCGGGCGGATTCTGCTGGGAGCAGTTCAATGAAAGTGGGGACATCAGGCATCCCCTGCGTAGGGTGGATGGCCGTAGCCATCCATCAGGGTGGGCAAGCCTCCGGCGTTGCCCACCCTACGCTGCGTTGCTGGGAATCCTCCTATGCATAAGCCCTGCGCCGTGATCCCGGTCTACAACCACGAGCACGCCCTGCCCGTGGTGGTCGCCGCGCTGCACGAAGCCGGCCTGCCCTGCGTGCTGGTCGACGATGCCTCCAGCGCAGCGTGCGCGGCAGTGATGAATCAGTTGGCTCAACAGGAAAACACCTACCTGGTTCGCCTGCCGGTGAACCAGGGCAAGGGCGGCGCGGTCATGGCCGGCCTGCGCGAGGCACAGCGCCTAGGCTTCTCCCACGCACTGCAGGTGGACGCCGACGGCCAGCACGATCTGGCCGATATCGCCACCTTTCTCGGCACCTCCCGCGCGCATCCGCAGGCGCTGGTCTGCGGCTACCCGCAGTATGACGCCAGCGTGCCGAAGGGCCGCCTATACGCACGCTACCTGACACACGTGTGGGTGTGGATCAACAGCCTGTCGCTGTCGATCCGCGATGCCATGTGCGGCTTCCGCGTCTACCCGCTACCGGCCACGGTAGCGCTGCTCGATAGCAGCAACCTGGGCAAGCGCATGGACTTCGACCCGGAGATCCTGGTGCGCCTGGCCTGGCGCAACCAGCCGATGCAGTGGCTGCCGACCAAGGTGCACTACCCCCTGGATGGCCTGTCGCACTTCCGCCTGCTGCACGACAACGCGCTGATCTCGAAGATGCACGCCAAGCTGTTCTTCGGCATGTTGCTGCGCGCGCCGCTGATCCTCTGGCGCAGGTGGCGCGGATGAACGGGCAGAAGGCCGAACACTGGGCCGGCCAGCGCGAGCGCGGCCACTTTCTGCTGATGAAATTCACCGCCGGCGCCGTGCGCCTGCTCGGCCGCCGCGCGCTGACGCCGCTGCTGTACGCCATCGTCCTGTACTTCTTCCTGTTCGGTCGCCAGGCGCGGCGCAGCATCCGCCAGTATCAGCGCAACCTGGCCAGCTGGAGCGGGCGCAGCGAGCTGGCGCCGCGTTTCGGCTCGGTATTCGCCCAATTCATGGCCTTCGCCGACGCCCTGCTGGACAAGCTCGACGTGTGGAATGGCCGCCTCGGCCTGGAGCAGATCACCCTGGTCGACCCCGACGGCATCCGCCAGAGCCTGCACAGCGAGCCGCGCGGACAGATGCTGGTCGGCGCCCACCTGGGCAACCTCGAGGTGTGCCGCGCCCTGGCCGAGCTGGGCGAGAAGGTGCAGATGAACGTGCTGGTACACACCAAGCACGCCGAGCAGTTCAACCGCCTGCTCGGCGAGGCGGGCGCCAGCCACCTGCGCCTGATCCAGGTCAGCGAACTGGACCCGGCGATCATGCTGCAATTGTCCGAGCGCCTGGAGCGCGGCGAGTGGCTGGCGATCGCCGGCGACCGCGTGCCGCTGCACGGCGGGCGCAACGTCAGCGTGAACTTCCTCGGCCACTCGGCCGCTTTCCCGCAAGGCCCCTGGCTGCTGGCGGGATTGCTGCAATGCCCGGTCAACCTGATGAGCTGCCTGAAGATCGATGGCCGCTACCAGGTGATCCTCGAACGCTTCGCCGAACGCGTGCAGTGGACGCGCAAGGAACGCGACGAGGTGATACGCGGCTGGGTACAACGCTATGCCGAGCGTCTTGGCGAACGCTGCCTGAACGCTCCGCTGCAATGGTTCAACTTCTACCCGTTCTGGAACGCCAATGACGACCTTCCCGCTTGACCAGCCGCGACACAAGCGTCGCGAGCGCAGTCAGATTGCCCTGCGCCGGAGCGCAGAAACCGCAGTTTGCATGTCGGCAAATGAGGATTTCGAGCACCGCCGGAGGGCGATATGACTAGCGCAGTAGCTTGTGCCGTGGCTGACCACGTGACCTTCGGCGAACAGCAGCTCACCATCGAGCAGGTGGTCGCCCTGTCCCAACGCGGCGCCCGTGCCCAGTTGCAGAACGATGCCGCCTACCGCGAGAAGATAGCCAAGGGCGCCCGCTTCCTCGACACCCTGCTGGACAAGGAAGGCGTGATCTACGGCGTGACCACCGGCTACGGCGACTCCTGCGTGGTGGCCGTGCCGCTGCACCAGGTCGAGGCGCTGCCCAAGCACCTATTCACCTTCCACGGCTGCGGCCTGGGCAAGCTGCTCGACGAGGCCAGCACCCGCGCCGTGCTGGCCGCGCGCTTGCAGTCGCTGTGCCACGGTGTGTCCGGCGTGCGCGTGGAGCTGCTGGAACGCCTGCAGGCCTTCCTCGAACACGATGTGCTGCCGCTGATCCCGGAAGAAGGCTCGGTCGGCGCCAGTGGCGACTTGACCCCGCTGTCCTACGTCGCCGCCACCCTCAGCGGTGAGCGCGAGATGATGTACAAGGGCGAACGCCGTAGCGCCGCCGACGTGCACAAGGAACTCGGCTGGACCCCGCTGACCCTGCGCCCGAAGGAAGCGCTGGCGCTGATGAACGGCACCGCAGTGATGACCGCCCTGGCCTGCCTGGCCTATTCGCGCGCCGACTACTTGCTGCAACTAGCCACGCGCATTACCGCGCTCAACGTGGTGGCGCTGGAGGGCAACCCGGAACACTTCGACGAGCGCCTGTTCGCCGCCAAGCCGCACCCGGGCCAGACCCAGGTCGCCGCCTGGCTGCGCCAGGACCTGGCCGTGGCCGAGCCGCTGCCGCCGCTGCACCGCCTGCAGGACCGCTACTCGCTGCGCTGCGCACCGCATGTGCTCGGCGTGCTGGCCGACAGCCTGGGCCTGCTCCGCCAGTTCATCGAGATCGAACTGAACAGCGCCAACGACAACCCGCTGTTCGACGCCGAGACCGAGCGCACCCTGCACGGCGGGCACTTCTACGGCGGGCACATTGCCTTCGCCATGGACAGCCTGAAGAATCTGGTCGGCAACGTCGCCGACCTGCTCGACCGCCAGCTCGCCCTGCTGGTCGACACCCGTTACAACCACGGTCTGCCGAGCAACCTGTCAGGCGCGCCGGCGGAAACCGCGATGATCAACCACGGCTTCAAGGCCGTGCAGATCGGCACCAGCGCCTGGACCGCCGAAGCGCTGAAAAACACCATGCCGGCCAGCGTGTTCTCGCGCTCCACCGAATGCCACAACCAGGACAAGGTGAGCATGGGCACCATCGCCGCGCGCGACGCCCTGCGCAGCCTGGAGCTGACCGAACAGGTCGCCGCCGCCACCCTGCTGGCCGCCAACCAGGGCGTATGGCTGCGCGAGCGCGCCGGCAAGACCGACATCCCCGCGCCGCTGGCGGCCATGCGTGAACAGCTGGCGGCGGACTTCCCGCCAGTGATCGAGGATCGCGCCCTGGAAGGCGAGCTGCGCCTGTGCCTGGCGCGCATCCGCAGCCGCCACTGGGGGCTGTATGCGTAAGGAAGGCGTGCTGCAGGCGGACGTTGAAATCCTCGTTCCGTTCTTCGACGTCGACATGATGGAAGTGGTCTGGCACGGCCACTACGTCAAATACTTCGAGGAAGCGCGCTGCGCCCTGCTCGACAAGCTCGGCCACAACTACCGGCAGATGCGCGATGCCGGCTATGCATGGCCGATCATCGACCTGCAGGTCCGCTACATCCGTGGCGCCCAGTTCGGCCAGCGCATCAAGGTGCGCGCCGATCTGGTGGAGTGGGAGAACCGACTGAAGATCAACTACCTGATCACCGATATAGCCACCGGCGAGCGCATGACCCGTGGCAGCAGCGTGCAGGTGGCGGTGGAGATTGCGACTCGCGAGATGCTGCTGGCATCGCCTCGTGTGTTTGTGGAAGCCGTGGAGAGGGTGCTGGCGTGAGCTTGTTGAGCCCGGCTGGTTTCCTGCGTTGTATGAACGCTCTGTTTCGCCCCGCCGGGCGAGTCACTTTCTCTTTGCGCGCGCAAAGAGAAAGTAACCAAAGAGAAAGCGCGCCCCACATCCGGGTCTCGCTGCGCTCGACTTCCCTCCTTCCATCCCTGCTCCAGGGGCACGTCGCGAAGGGCCATCCCTGGCCCATCGCGCCTCTCGCGGCATCCATGCCGCTCAACCCCTTCCGCAGGGATTCCACTCGGCCTTCTGAGGGGACCCCGTATCCCGGCCCAATCCCCTTTTCCCAATCAGCAGCGAATAGCTGGCATCAACCTCTAGTCCTGCGCGGACAACCCCCTCTCCCTCCGGGAGAGGGCGGGGGTGAGGGAATGCCCATGCGCGAGCAAAGCTCGCTCCTACAAACAGCGCACCAGCCGAGCCTGAACGACGAAGAATCAGGCGCGCCGACTCCCCGTCAGGAGGCCGAGCGTAGGCACTGCGTAGGGGGACGCGAGGCAGGACGCCGAGCGAGTCACGAAGGACGGGGCCGCCCAGGCGGGATGTCCCTTCGTGACGGCCCCCGGAGCAGTGCCGGAGCGAGGGAAGTCGAGCGCAGCGAGACCCGCATGCCGGGGGGCCCTTCTTCTTTGGTTACTTTCTTCTTGGGCAAGCAAGAAGAAAGTGACTCGCCCGGGGGGGCGAAACCCTCCAACCAGGCCAGCTCAGCAATCAGCCAATTAATCAAAGCTACGAGCATGTTGCTCCTGCTCAGCAGCCCATACGCCCACGCCTTCGACCTGGCCGAGCTCAGCGCCCAGCTGGCCAAGCCCACGGTGGTGCGCGGCCCGTTCGTGCAGGAGAAGCACCTGCGCGCCCTGCCCACGCCGCTGACCAGCCAGGGCCAGTTCACCCTGTCCCGCGAGCACGGCCTGCTCTGGCTGCTGCAGAAGCCGCTGAAGCAGGACTACCGCATCGACGACAGCGGCATCGCCCGGCGCACTGCCGATGGCTGGCAACAGCAGCCGGGCCAGGATGTAGCCGCCCAGCAGAGTCGGCTGTTTCTCGCCGTGCTCAAGGGCGACCGCTCGGGCCTGGAGCGCGACTTCGAGCTCAAGCTAAGTGGCGAACACAACGCCTGGCAGCTCCAACTCACCCCGCATTCGCTGCTGCTCAAACAGATCTTCAGCGCCATCCGCATCGACGGCGGCGCGCTGGTCGAGCGCATCGAACTGATCGAAACCCAGGGCGACCGCACCGTCCTGAAGATGCCGCAGAGCAAGGCTGGCGACGCGTTGAGCGAGCAGGAGCGCGCCGACCTTGTCCACTAGCGCCCAACGCCTGCTGCCGCGCCTGTTCGGCGCCCTGCTCCTGGCCCTGCTGGCGCTGGCCGCCTGGCAATGGCGCGACGGCCCGCCGGTGCAGGCCAGCATGCTTGCCCTGCTGCCCAAGGGCGCCGGCGACGCGCTGGTGCAGCAGGCCGAGCAGCGCATGCAGGAGCCGCTGTCGCGCGAGCTGCTGATCCTTATCGGCCACCCGCAGCGCGAGCGCGCCATCGAACTGGTGCAGCAGGCCGGCGAGCAGTGGCAGGCCAGCGGCCGCTTCGACAAGGTGCAGTGGAGCCTGCAGGCCGATCTCGACGCCATCCGCCAGCAGTTGCGCGGCGAACGTCTGGCCCTGCTGGCGCCGGCGGACCGCCAGCTGCTGATCGAGCAGCCGAATGCCTTCATCGAGCAGCGCGCCCAGCAGCTGTTCGACACCTTCGCCGGCTTCGGTCTGCTGCCCACCGAGCAGGACTGGCTCGGCCTGGGCCTGCGTGCCCAGCAGACGCTCAACCCCGGTAGCCGCATCCAGGCCGACCTCGGCAGCGGCGCCCTGCTGCTGCTGCATGACGGCACCACCTGGGCGCTGCTGCGCCTGCGCACCCGCGGCGACGCCTTCGACATGCAGGCGCCGCCGCAGATCGCCGCCGCCGTCGCCGAACTGCGCCAGCACGTGACTGCCAAAGGCGGCCAGCTGCTGGCGGCAGGTGGCGCCCTGCACGCGGCAGCCGGCCAGGCCAAGGCCACCCGCGAGATCGCCCTGATCGGCGGCGGCGCCACCCTCGGCACCCTGCTGCTGTTGCTGCTGGCCTTCCGCCGCCCACGCGTGCTGGTCAGCCTGTTGCCGATGGGCGTGGCGCTGCTGGCCGGCTGCACCGCCTGCGTGCTGGTATTCGGCCAGATCAACGCGCTGACCCTGGTGCTCGGCGCCAGCCTGGTCGGCGTCGCCGCCGACTACCCGCAGCACTACCTGAGCAAGAGCTGGGGCGACGGTCAGTGGTCGAGCTGGGCCGCCCTGCGTGAGACCCTGCCGGGCCTGAGCCTGAGCCTGGGCACCAACCTCGCCGGCTATGTGGCGCTCGCCTTCACGCCGTTCCCGGCGCTGACCCAGATCGCCCTGTTCTCCGCCGCCGGCCTGATCGGCGCCTACCTGTGCTCGGTGTGCCTGCTACCGGCCTGGCTGAACAACCTGCGCCTGGCGCCTCCATCCAGCCTGCGCCGCGCCGCCGAGCACCTGGTGCAGCACCGCGAGAGGTTGCTGGCGCGCACCGGCAGCTGGCCGTTGCTGCTCGCGCTGCTGGCCTTCTGCGCCGGCGGCCTGTGGCAGCTGACGCCGCAGAACGATCTGCGCCAGTGGCTGGGCCAGGAGCCGACGCTGATGAGCGAGGCCCGGCGCATCGCCGAGCTGACCGGCCAGCAGCCCACCAGCCAGTTCTTCCTGGTACGCGGCGCCGACGAACAACAGTTGCTGCAGCGCCAGGCCGAACTCAGTCAGCGCCTGGACGCCGCCATCGCTGCTGGCCATCTGCGCGGCTATCGCGCCCTTAGCCAACTGGTCGCCCCCGAAAGCGAGCTGGCACCACTGCGTACCGCACTGAACAAGCTGCCACAGCACTGGCAACCACTGCTCGACCTCGGCCTGCCCGAGGCCGCCCTGCGCGGCGAACTGAACGAGTTGCTGCACTCACCGCAACCGAGCCTGGAACAGGCCCTGGCCGGTCCGTTGGGCGAGGCCTGGCGCCCGCTGTGGCTGGGCGCCAATGACCATGGCGTGGCCGGCATCGTCAGCCTGCAAGGCCTGAATGACAGCGCCCTGCTGCAGCAAACGGCCGAGGGTCTGGAAGGTGTGCAGCTGATCGATCGCCTGGGCGAGCTGAACCAGCTGTTCGCCGCCACCCAGCTCAGCGCCGCCGAACTCAAGCTGATCTCCAGCGCCGCCATCCTGCTGCTGCTGTGCCTGCCCTTCGGCCTCGGCGGCGCGCTGCGGGTGATCTGCCTGCCGCTGCTCTCGGCCCTGGCAGCGCTGGCCTGCCTGGGCTGGCTGGGCCAGCCGCTGACCCTGTTCAGCCTGTTCGGCCTGCTGCTGATCACCGCCATCGGCGTCGACTACGCCATCCTCATGCGCGAGAACATCGGCGGGCCGGCGGTGAGCCTGCTCGGCACCCTGCTCTCGGCGCTCACCGCGTGGATGTCGTTCGGCCTGCTGCTGATCAGCCAGACTCCCGCCATCGCCAACTTCGGCCTGGCCATCAGCCTTGGCCTGCTGTTCTGTTTCCTGCTTTCACCCTGGGCCGCCACACGGCCGCACAAGGAGGTTGTTGCGTGACCGTGCTCGGATTCTGGCTGCTGGCCCTGGCGATCTATGCCCTGGTGGCGATCATCGGCGGGCGCCGGTTGATCCCCATCGTCGGCCAGTTGCTGGTGGCGGCCATTGCCATTCCCGCCCTGCTGCTGTTGTGGGTCGAGCCGCACTGGCAGCTGAGCGCACAGGATCTGCTGGCGCCGACCTGGCTGAGCCTGGCCTACGGCCTGTGCTTCGCCCTGCTGCTGGGCTACATCCTCAGCGACGTGATCGACCTGGACCTGAGCCCGGCCTGCGTGAAGATCGCCCTGCCCAGCTTCCTGGTGCCGATGCTCGCCGGCCTGGCCTGCTCGCTCTGGCTGCTGCCCGGCGAGCGCGGCTGGCTGAGTTCGGTGGGCATCGGCCTGCTGTTCTCGATCACCGCCATCCCGGTGCTCTACCTGTTCCTGCAGAGCATCGGCTACCCGGCGGCGGACACCAAGCGCCTGCTGCACGCGGCGATCCTCATGGACTTCCTGTGCTGGAGCCTGTTCGGCCTGGCCCAGGGCAGCAGCCACCCGGCTGCCTTACTGTGGCCGCTGCTGGCCGCCGCCCTGCCGTTGGTGTTGCGTCTGCTCAAGCTGCGCCATCCACTGTTCTACAGCCTGCCGTTCTTCGCCCTGATGCTGCTGTTCCAGCAACTGGGGCTCAACGCCTTGGTCTTCGGCATCGCCTATATGCTGTGCCTGGCCTGGCTCAAGCAGCCCTTCGTACTGCCGCTGCCGGAACGCCACTGGAAGCTGCTGATGAACGGCCTGGCCGTACCGCTGATCCTGACTTTCGGTGTGCTGCGCGTGGACTTCCATGGCATAGGTCAAGACTACTCATGGCTGGTCATCGCTATCCTGCTGGCGCTGCCGGTGCTGAGCAAAGTGCTCGGCAGCTGGCTCGGTCTGCACTGGGCCGACCCGAGCGCCGCGGCGCGGGTGAAGTGGCGCGAGAGCCTGCTGCTGAACATCCGCGGCCTCACCGAAATCGTCTTCCTCAATCTGCTCCTGCAGCTGCAGCTGATCGATTCGCTGATCTACTTCGGTCTGCTGCTGATGAGCCTGTTCTCCACCCTGCTGCCGGCCCTGCTCGGCAAGCATGCCAACAACAATCAAGCGAGAAGCCGTTATGAAGTCTCCTGAAGTCGAACAGCGTCAGATCGTCGTCATCGGCGCCGGCCCCTCCGGCGCCATCGCCGCCGCCATCCTCAAGCGTCACGGCCACGATGTGCTGGTACTGGAGCGTCAGCGTTTCCCGCGCTTCTCCATCGGCGAGAGCCTGCTGTCGCACTGCCTGGACTTCGTCGAGGAGGCCGGCATGCTCGAAGCGGTCCAGGCCGCCGGTTTCCAGACCAAGCATGGCGCGGCCTTCGCCTGGGGCGAGCGCTACACCGAGTTCGACTTCCGCGACAAATTCACCGAAGGCCAGGGCTCGACCTACCAGGTGATCCGCGCCGACTTCGACAAGCTGCTGGCCGACCAGGCCGAGCTGCAGGGCGTGGAGATCCGCTACGAGGAAGAGATCTTCGCCGCCGACTTCAACGGTGATTGCCCGCGCCTGTCGGTGCGCCGCCTGGCCGACGGCCACGAGTACGAAGTGGAGTGCGCCTTCGTCCTCGACGGCAGCGGCTACGGTCGCGTGCTGCCGCGCTTGCTCGACCTCGACACGCCGTCGTCCTTCCCGATCCGCCAGGCGGTGTTCACCCATATCGAGGACCGCATCGACCCGGCCTCCGGCTTCGACCGCGAGAAGATCCTGATCACCACGCATCCGACCCTGCGCGACGTGTGGTTCTGGACCATTCCGTTCAGCAACGGCCGCTGCTCGCTGGGTGTGGTCTCCGCCGCCGAGCACTACGAGGGCTACCCGAAGGACCTCGACGCCTGCCTCAAGCAGTTTGTCGCGGAAACCCCGAGCCTGGCCAAGGTCCTGGAGAACGCCGTGTGGGACACCCCGGCGCGCGCCATCGGCGGCTACTCGGCCAACGTCAAGAGCCTGCACGGCCCGGGCTTCGCCCTGCTGGGCAATGCCGCCGAATTCCTCGACCCGGTGTTCAGCTCCGGCGTGACCATCGCCATGCGTTCGGCGAGCATGGCCGCCGGCCTGCTGCATCGCCAACTCAGTGGCGAACAGATCGACTGGGAAAACCAGTTCGCCATCCCGCTCAAGCGCGGCGTGGATACGTTCCGCGTGTATGTGCAGGGTTGGTACGATGGCAGCTTCCAGGACGTGATCTTCTACGAGAAGGCCTCGCCGGAGATCCGCCGCATGATCTGCTCGATCCTCGCCGGCTACGCCTGGGACGAGAAGAACCCCTATGTCGCCGAGCCCAAGCGCCGTCTGGGTGTGCTCGCCGAACTCTGCGCGATGGGCTGATAAGGAGCATTTGTCGATGGAACGCGCCGCCGCCACCTACGTCGAGGAAACCCGCTTCGGCTTCTGGTTCCTGCAGAGCCACGTCTGGCAGCACCATGTGCTGCGCGTGGCGATCAACGACCTCAAGCGCCTGATCGATGCACCGCTGCCGCAAGCACCGGTGCTGCTCGACGCCGGCTGCGGCCAGGGCCGCTCGTTCGGCCTGCTCAACGAGGCCTTCGCCCCGGCGCGCATGATCGGCCTGGATGCCGACCCGCACAGCCTCGACTGCTCGCACGCCGAGGCCGAGCGCCTGGGCCTCGACGTACAGCTGATCGCCAGCGACTGTGCGGCCATCGACCTGCCCGACGCCTGCGTCGACATCTTGTTCTGCCACCAGACCTTCCACCACCTGGTCGAACAGGAGCAGGCCCTGGCCGAGTTCTGGCGGGTGCTGAAACCGGGCGGCCTGCTGCTGTTCGCCGAGTCGACCAAGTTCTATATCGACACCTGGGTGATCCGCTGGCTGTTCCGCCACCCGATGCACGTGCAGAAGAGCGCCGAGCAATACCTGGGCATGCTGCGCCAGCAGGGCTTTCAGTTCGAGGAACGCAACGTCTCATACCCCTACCTGTGGTGGAGCCGTTCCAAGGACTTCGGCCTGCTCGAGCGCTGGGGCATCATGAAGGCCAAGCCGTTCGGCCAGCGCGACGAGACCCTGGTCAACGCGGTGGCACGCAAGCCGTGCTGAGCCGTGTTCTGCTGCTTGCCCTGACCCTGCTGCTCGGCGCCTGCGCCGGGCACACGCCCGTGCCGGCGAGCAGCCCTGAATTGACCACCGGGCTGCCCATCAGCCTGCAGATCGAACGCACGCAGAACTCCGAGCGGCGCGACTGGCTGCTGGTGATCCAGGCCGAAGGCCGGGCCCTGCGCTGGTCGTTGTTCGACCCGCTCGGCGTTCCGCTGGCGCGCCAGCTGCTGGAGCATGGCGAGTGGCGCAACGACGGCCTGCTGCCACCGAATGCCGAGGCCCGCGAGCTGTTCGCCGCCCTGCTGTTCGCCCTCACCGCCGATAACGCGCTGACCGCCTATCCCGAGGGCAGCTGGCAGCGTGGCACCGATGGTCAGCGCCGGCTTAACCCGGACTGGCTAATCCGCTACCGTTCCGCACTGGACTTCACCCTCGCCGCACCGCAGCTGAGCTATCGGGTGCGCGCGCTGAACCAAGAAGAAGGCAACTGATGCCCCGCTCTACAATGCCCGGCGCGCCCATGCCCAGCTATTTGAATGCCCTCGGCCTGCTGTGCGCCCTGGGCGAAGGCAAGCAGGCGGTGGCCGACGCGCTGCTGGCCGGCGATGCCTCCGGCATGCGCGCCGAGGACGGCTGGGTCACCGGCCGCCGCCTCACCGTCGGCGCCGTACACAGTGCCCTGCCGGCCATGCCCGCCGGCTTCGAGGCCGCCCATAGCCGCAACAACCAGCTGCTGCTGGCCGCCGCTCAGCAGATCGAACCAGAGCTACGGGCCGCCATAGCCCGCTACGGCGCCGCTCGCGTCGGCCTGGTGCTGGGTACCAGCACCTCGGGCATCCGCGAGGCCAGCGACGGAATCGCCCGCTTCCTCCACGAGGGCGAGCTGCCCACCGAGTACGACTACGCCCAGCAGGAGATGGCCGCGCCGGCCACCTTCCTCGCCGACTGGCTGCAGTTGGCCGGCCCGGTGTACTGCCAGTCCACCGCCTGCACTTCCAGCGCGCGCGCCCTGCTCAGCGCCCATCGCCTGCTGCAACAAGGCCTGTGTGACGCGGTGATCTGCGGCGGCGTGGACAGCCTGTGCCGCCTGACCCTGAACGGCTTCTCGGCGCTGGAAGCGGTGTCCGCCGAGCGGTGCAATCCGTTCTCGGTGAACCGCCACGGCATCAATATCGGCGAGGGCGCCGCACTGTTCCTCATGACCCGCGAGAGCAGCCCGATCGCCTTCCTCGGCGGCGGCGCCACCTCCGACGCGCACCATATTTCCGCGCCGCACCCCGAGGGCCGCGGCGCCCGCGCGGCGATGGACAAGGCTCTGGCCAGCGCCGGCCTGCAGCCCAGCGATATCGACTACCTGAACCTGCACGGCACCGCCACGGCGCACAACGACGCCATGGAGAGCCAGGCCGTGCGCGGCCTGTTCCCCGCCGGCGTGCCCTGCTCGTCGAGCAAGCCGCTGACCGGCCATACTCTGGGCGCCGCCGGCGCACTGGAGGCGGCCTTCTGCTGGCTCGTCTTAAGCGAGCACAACCGCGACGGCCTGCTGCCGCCACACCTGTGGGATGGTCAGACTGATCCGGCGCTGGAGCCGCTGCAGCTGGTAAGCGCCGGTGATCAACTGGCGCGCAGCAGTGGCCGCCGACTGATGAGCAACTCCTTCGCCTTCGGCGGCAATAACGTCGCGCTGATCGTGGGGGATGCGCCATGAGCCTGTGGCCGATCGCCGAGCTGGTGCCGCACGCCGGCGACATGATCCTGATCGACGAAGTCGTCAGCTTCGGTGACGAAGACATCGAGACCCGTCTCACCGTGCGCCCCGGCGGCCTGTTCAACCAGGCCGACGGCAGCCTGCCGGCCTGGGTCGGCATCGAGCTGATGGCGCAGAGCGTGGCCGCCTACGCCGGCTGCCAGGCGCGCCAGGCCGGCCTGCCGGTGGAGCTTGGCTTCCTCCTCGGCACCCGCAAGTTCGAGTGCAACGTCGAGCGCTTCCCGGTCGGTGCCGAGCTGCGCATCAAGGCCCTGCGCTCGCTGCAGGACGACAATGGCATGGGCGTGTTCGAGTGCCATCTGGATGGCCCCGATATCCATGCCGAGGCGCGCCTCAATGTGTTCCGCCCGCCGGAAGTGGCGAGCTATCTACAAGAGCAATCGCAATGACTGAAACCATTCTGGTCACCGGCTCCAGCCGCGGCATCGGCAGGTCCATCGCCCTGCGCCTGGCCCGCTCCGGTTACGACATCGTCCTGCACTGCCGCTCGCGTCGCGATGAGGCCGAGGCTGTGCAGGCGCAGATCGCCGAGCTCGGCCAGCAGGCGCGCATCCTGCAGTTCGACGTGTCCGACCGCGCCGCCTGCCGCGCGGCGCTGGAGGCCGACGTCGAGCAGCACGGTGCTTACTACGGCGTGGTGTGCAACGCCGGCCTGACCCGCGACGGCGCCTTCCCGGCGCTGACCGACGAGGACTGGGACCAGGTGCTGCGCACCAACCTGGACGGTTTCTATAACGTGCTGCACCCGCTGACCATGCCGATGATTCGCCGCCGCAAGGCCGGGCGCATCGTCTGCATCACCTCGGTCTCCGGGCTGATCGGCAACCGCGGCCAGGTCAACTACAGCGCCTCCAAGGCCGGCGTGATCGGCGCCGCCAAAGCCCTGGCCATCGAGCTGGGCAAGCGCAAGATCACGGTCAATTGCGTGGCGCCGGGACTGATCGACACCGAGATCCTCGACGAGCAGGTGCCGGTGGACGAGATTCTCAAGATGATTCCGGCCGCGCGCATGGGCACGCCCGAAGAAGTGGCCGGGGCAGTGAATTTCCTGATGTCCGAGGAGGCAGCGTACATTACCCGCCAGGTCCTCGCGGTGAACGGTGGTTTGTGCTGATGAAACGTGTAGTCGTCACCGGCATGGCCGGTATCACCTCGCTGGGCAGCGACTGGCCGACCATCTCGGCCGCCTTCAAGGAAGGCCGCAGCGGCATCCGCCGCATGGACGAGTGGGATCGCTTCACCGAGTTGAACACCCGCCTGGGTGGTCCGGTGGACGATTTCGTCCAGCCCAAGCACTGGACGCGCAAGCAGACCCGCAGCATGGGCCGGGTTTCCAAACTGGCGGTATACGCCGCCGAGCGCGCCCTGGAGCACGCCGGCCTGCTCGGCGCCCCATGCATCGCCGATGGCCGTATGGGCGTGGCTTGCGGCTCGTCCACCGGCAGCACCGACGAGATCAAGGCATTCGGCAATATGCTGCTCAACTCGGTCGCCGATGGCCTTAACGCCAACTCCTATATCCGCATGATGCCGCACACCACGGCGGCCAATATCAGCATCTTCTTCGGCCTCAAGGGCCGCCTGATCCCCACCTCCAGCGCCTGCACCAGCGGCAGCCAGGGTATCGGCTATGCCTACGAGGCGATCAAGTTCGGCCGCCTGAAGATGATGCTGGCCGGCGGCGCCGAGGAGCTGTGCCCGACCGAGGCCATGGTGTTCGACGCGCTGTACGCCACCAGCCTGAAGAACGAAACCCCGCACCTGTCGCCACGTCCCTACGACGCCGGTCGCGACGGCCTGGTGATCGGCGAGGGTGCCGGCATCCTGGTGCTGGAGGAGCTGGAACACGCGCTGGCGCGCGGTGCGACCATCCACGCCGAGATCGTCGGCTTCGGCTGCAACTCCGACGGCATCCACGCCACCAAGCCGGAGCAGGCGACCATGCGCGGCGCCATGGAGCTGGCCCTGGAGGACGCGGGCCTTGCGCCCTCTGCCATCGGCTACGTCAACGGCCACGGCACCGCCACCGCCCAGGGCGACGTGGCCGAGAGCCTGGCCACCAGCAGCCTGTTCGGCCCGCAGATGCCGATCAGCTCGCAGAAGAGCTTCTTCGGCCACACCCTGGGCGCCTGCGGCGCGCTGGAGTCCTGGTTCAGCATCGAGATGATGAACAGCGACAGCTATGTCCACACGCTGAACCTGGACAACGTGGACCCGGAATGCGGCGAGCTGGACTACCTGCGCGGCGAGTTCCGCCAGATGAGCCACCAGTACGTGATGAACAACAACTTCGCCTTCGGCGGGGTGAATACCTCGCTGATCTTCAAGCGCTGGAACTGAGCGCAGACACAAGGAAGTCCCCCATGCCCGCACTACTGCGCACCCTCCTGCTCGGCCTGATCGTCTCCGGCCTGGCCGCCTGCAGCACGCTGCAGCCCGTCGACACGCCGACCATCGAGCTGCCGCCGGGCTCGGCCATCAGCGATCCGCAGATCGAGCAGGCCATTCTCAATGCCCTGAACACCTATCGCTGGCATGTCGGCCAGGTCCAGCCGGGCCGCGTGCAGGCCGATATCCTGGTGCGCGAGCGCCACCAGGCGGCCATCACCATCGACTACAACCCGCGCGATATCTTCATCCGCTATCGCGGCAGCCAGGGCCTGGAGTACAAGAACGGCAAGATTCACCGCACCTACAATCGCTGGGTGAAATACCTCAAGCTAGAGATCGAACACCAGCTCAACCTTCCCCCAACCCCGTGACCTTTCGTCAAGGAGACGACCATGAAACTGAAAAACTGGACCCTGGCCGCCCTGCTCTTCGCTGTTATCCCGGGCATCAGCCAGGCACGTGACACCACCCACTTTCTGCCGTTCGAGCAGGCCGTGCAGGAAGCCCTGAACGCCGGGCGCCTGGATGGCAGCGTGAAGTTCTACCTGGCCGGCAACCCGGTCAAGGCCAGCGTCGTGAAGTCCGGCGTGACCACCAGCCAGAAGACCAACGCCTTCAACAAGAGCGACGAAGGCGCCTGCTCCTGGGCCCTGCAGTCCGCGCTGATCCGCATGCAGAACGCCGCCAAGCAGGCCGGTGCCAACGCCGTGGTCAACATCGTCAGCAACTACAAGAACGTGGTCTACTCCGACACGCAGAAGTACGAGTGCCACGCTGGCGCGATCATGGCCGGTGTTGCCCTGAAGGCCGATCTGGCCAACGTCAAGTAACGATCTGCTGCGCGTCGGCCAGGCGTTGTTGAAGCCGGGCTCGGGTTGCTCATTTACACCTCGTAAACTGCGCGCCCTCGCCCGTCTTCGCCTAGCCTGGCGCTAGCTCGCGAGATCGTTGCTACTCAGCCGGCTTGGACCGGCTCCCCATTCCGGGCGCATCCGCAATTCAAATGCGGCCCTTTCGAGGATCACCGCATGTCGCTGCGCCTGTGCCTGCTGTTGCCGCTCATCGCCCTCACCGGTGCCTGCACCACGATCCGCGTGGAGCCGCTGAAGACACCGCTCGACTCGGTGTGCATCGAAGAGAACCCCGAGGTACAGGTGGACGACTTCCTCGGCACCCTGCAGCGTGGCTTCGCTCGCCACGGCATCGACACCCGCCTTTACAAGCAGATCCCCGCCAGCGGCTGCCCGCAGGTGCTCAGCTATACGGCGCGGCGCTCCTGGTCGGTGGTCACCTATCTGTCGCTGGCCGAACTGCGTATCCGCGATGCCGACGGGCGCCAGCTGGCCAGTGCCTACTACCGCTTCCGTGGCCGCGGCCTGCTGGCGGTCAAGAAGTATCAGAGTACGGAAACCAAGATGACTCCGGTGATCGACCAGTTGCTGGCCGATGCGGACAACCAGGGGCGCTGAGCGGGGGCCAGAGCCCTATCTTCCAGTGGGAGAAGGGTAGAAAGCACAAGGGCCGCATTTGCGGCCCTTGTCGTTACTGCTGGTGGTATTGCGCCGAGAGCTCGTGCACAGCCTCGAAGAAGGCCTTGGCATGCTGCGGATCGACTTCCGGGGTAATGCCGTGGCCGAGGTTGAACACCTGACCGCTGCCCTGGCCGAAGCTGGCCAGGATGCGCGCCACCTCGGCGCGAATGGCCTCGGGTTTCGCATAGAGCACCGCAGGGTCCATATTGCCCTGCAGGGCCACCTTGCTGCCGACGCGGGCGCGGGCGCTGCCGATATCGCAGGTCCAGTCCAGGCCCAGGGCCTCGGCGCCGGTCTCGGCCATGGACTCCAGCCACAGGCCGCCGCCCTTGGTGAACAGGATCACCGGTACGCGGCGACCATCGTGCTCGCGGATCAGGCCGTCGACGATCTGCTTCATGTAGCGCAGGGAGAACTCCTGATAGGCCGCGGCCGACAGCGCGCCCCCCCAGGAGTCGAAGATCTGCACGGCCTGGGCACCGGCGCGGATCTGGCCGTTGAGGTAGGCGGTGACCGACCGGGCCAGCTTGTCGAGGAGGGCGTGCATGGCCTGCGGATTGTCGTAGAGCATCGCCTTGGACTTGCGGAAGTCGCGGCTGGAGCCGCCCTCGACCATGTAGGTGGCCAGGGTCCAGGGGCTGCCGGAGAAGCCGATCAGCGGCACGCGGCCGTTCAGCTCGCGGCGGATATTGCGCACGCCGTCCATCACGTAGCCCAGGTCCTTCTCCGGATCGGGGATCGGCAGGGCCTCGATATCGGCCAGCGAGCTAATGACCTTCTTGAAGCGCGGACCTTCGCCAGTCTCGAAGTACAGGCCCTGGCCCATGGCGTCGGGGATGGTGAGGATGTCGGAGAACAGGATTGCCGCATCCAGCTGCGGGTAGCGGTCCAGCGGCTGGATGGTGACTTCGCAGGCCAGTTCGGGGTTCTTCATCAGGCTGACGAAGTCACCTGCCTTGGCGCGGGTGGCACGGTACTCCGGCAGGTAACGGCCGGCCTGGCGCATCATCCACACCGGGGTGACGTCGACGGGCTGCTTGAGCAGGGCGCGCAGGAAACGGTCGTTCTTCAGGGCGGACATCGGCAGGGTTCCTGGAAATACGGCAGGGAAACTTAACGGCGGGGGATTGTGCGGGAGTCGGCCAGTGGCGTCCCCCTCCTCCGGGCGGGCCCCGGATCACAGGGGCGCCGCGCACCGTGGCGCAGAAAAAGTGCGGGCATTTTCGCAGACCCAAAAACAAAAGGCACGGCGAGTGCCGTGCCTTTTGTCTATCGCGACCTTATGCCGCGCCGGCGTCACCAGGCCTTGTAAGGCAGAAACTTGCCGTTGAGCACTATCTGTACGCGGTCGCCCTTGGGGTCGGCGACCCGCGAGATATCCATGCTGAAGTCGATGGCGCTCATGATGCCGTCGCCGAACTCCTCCTGGATCAGCTCCTTGATGGTGTCACCGTAGACATTGATCATCTCGTAGAAGCGGTACACCAGCGGATCGGTCGGCACCGTCTTGTCCCAGTGCTTGTGCGGGAAGGCCTGCAGGGCCAGGGCGACCTCGCCGGGCAGGTCCAGCGCGCGGCACAGGGCTTCGGCCTTGTCGGCCGGCATGCTGTTCATGCCGAGGCAGGCCGAGGTGGTCCACACCGGTGACATCTCGATGGTGCGGGCCAGTTCGGCCCAGCTGATGCCGAGACGCTGGCGGGCCTGGATGATGGCCGTGCTCATTTGCTGCTTGTCCATGGGTAGTCCTCACGCGGGTCATGGGCCTCGCCAGATGGCGAGCCGGATGGATGCGAGAGGAAGCGAAGCAGGAGTCGTACCAGGCACACGACGGCCATGTACCGCGCGTGCAGGCAAGTGCACCGGGTACGAGCGGCGGGGCCTTGGGGAAGCTTAGGAAGAGAGAGTTGATCCGCGCGGCTAGCAGGCTAGCCGCGCAGACGCCCCGGGATGGGGCGCCGAGGATCAGACGCCGAGGTAGTCGAGGATGCCTTCGGCGGCGTTACGGCCTTCGAAGATCGCCGTCACCACCAGGTCGGAACCACGCACCATGTCGCCACCGGCGAAGATCTTCGGGTTGCTGGTCTGGTGCTTGAACTGGTTCTGCTCCGGCGCCACCACACGGCCCTGGCTGTCGGTGTCAATCTTGAAGTCGCTGAACCAGGCGGCCGGGCTCGGGCGGAAACCGAAGGCGATCAGCACGGCTTCGGCCGGGATGATTTCCTCGGAGCCCGGGATCGGCTCGGGGCTGCGGCGGCCACGGGCGTCCGGCTCGCCGAGACGGGTCTCGACCACCTTGACGCCTTCCACCTTGTCCTCGCCGACGATGGCGATGGGCTGGCGGTTGAAGAGGAACTTCACGCCCTCTTCCTTGGCGTTCTTCACTTCCTTGCGCGAGCCCGGCATGTTCTCTTCGTCACGACGGTAGGCGCAGGTCACGGCCTTGGCGCCCTGGCGGATGGAGGTGCGGTTGCAGTCCATCGCCGTGTCGCCGCCGCCGAGCACGACCACGCGCTTGCCCTTCATGTCGATGAAGTCCTCGGGGGACTTCTCGAAGCCGAGGTTGCGGTTGACGTTGGCGATCAGGAAGTCCAGCGCGTCGGTGACGCCCGGCAGGTCCTCACCCGGGAAGCCGCCCTTCATGTAGGTGTAGGTGCCCATGCCCATGAACACGGCATCGTACTCATCCAGCAGTTGCTGCATGGTCACGTCCTTGCCGATTTCAGTGTTCAGGCGGAACTCGATACCCATGCCGGTGAAGACTTCGCGACGACGGCTCATCACGGTCTTCTCCAGCTTGAACTCGGGGATGCCGAAGGTCAGCAGGCCGCCGATTTCCGGGTTCTTGTCGAACACCACCGGGGTCACGCCGTTGCGCACCAGTACGTCGGCACAGCCCAGGCCGGCCGGGCCGGCACCGATCACGGCGACACGCTTGCCGGTCGGCTTGACCTTGGACATGTCCGGACGCCAACCCATGGCGAAGGCGGTATCGGTGATGTACTTCTCCACCGAACCGATGGTCACCGCGCCGAAGCCGTCGTTGAGGGTACAGGCACCCTCGCACAGACGATCCTGCGGACACACGCGGCCGCAGACTTCCGGCAGGGTGTTGGTCTGGTGGCTCAGCTCGGCGGCGGCCAGGATGTTGCCTTCGGAAACCAGCTTCAACCAGTTGGGAATGAAGTTGTGCACCGGGCACTTCCACTCGCAATACGGGTTGCCGCAACCCAGGCAACGGTGTGCCTGGTCGGCGGCCTGGGCCGGCTTGAAGGGTTCGTAGATTTCCACGAACTCCTTCTTGCGCTGGCGCAGGAGCTTCTTCTTCGGATCCTTGCGCCCGACCTCGATGAACTGGAAGTCGTTGTTCAGACGTTCAGTCATTTTAAAACCTCATCAAACCACTTCAGGCGCTGTTATTGCGGATTGGCACGGGTGCTGGAGAGCAGCGAACCGAGGCTCGCGGCCTTCGGCTTGACCAGCCAGAATTTGCGCAGGTAATCCTCCAGATTCTCGAGCAGGTGAGTGCCCCAGGGACTGGAAGTTTCCGCCACGTATTCGCTCAGCACGCCGCGCAGGTGGCTACGGTAGGCCTCCATGGCCTCGTTGCTGATGCGCTGGATTTCCACCAGCTCGTGGTTGACGCGGTCGACGAAGCCGTTGTCCAGGTCGAGCACGTAGGCGAAGCCGCCGGTCATGCCCGAACCGAAGTTGACGCCGGTCTTGCCCAGTACGCAGACGAAACCGCCGGTCATGTACTCGCAGCAGTGGTCGCCAGTGCCTTCCACCACGGCGTGGGCGCCGGAGTTGCGCACGGCGAAACGCTCACCGGCGGTACCGGCGGCGAACAGCTTGCCGCCGGTGGCACCGTACAGGCAGGTGTTGCCGACGATGGCCGACTCCTGGGTCTTGAACGGGCTGCCGGCCGGCGGGGTGATCACCAGCTTGCCGCCGGTCATGCCCTTGCCGACGTAGTCGTTGGCGTCGCCCTCCAGGCGCAGGTGCAGGCCGCCGGCGTTCCACACGCCGAAGCTCTGGCCCGCGGTGCCCTTGAAGCGGAAGGTGATCGGCGCGTCCTTCATGCCCTGGTTGCCGTGCTGCTTGGCGATTTCGCCGGAGACACGGGCACCGATGGAGCGGTCGCAGTTGCAGATGTCCAGCTCGTACTCGCCACCGGTCTTGCCGGCGATGGCGGCCTTGGCCAACTCGACCATCTTCTCGGCCAGCAGGCCCTGGTCGAACGGCGGGTTCTTCTCGACTTCGCAGAACTGCGGCTTGTCGGCCGGGATATGGTCACTGCCGAGCAGCGGAGTCAGATCCAGGTTGCCCTGCTTGTCGGTCTCGCCCGGCAGTACGTTGAGCAGGTCGGTACGGCCGATCAGCTCACCCAGGCTGCGTACGCCCAGCTTGGCCAGCCACTGGCGGGTGTCTTCGGCGACATAGGTGAAGTAGTTCATCACCATTTCGACGGTGCCGATGAAGTGGTCCTTGCGCAGCTTGTCGTTCTGGGTGGCCACGCCGGTGGCGCAGTTGTTCAGGTGGCAGATGCGCAGGTACTTGCAGCCCAGGGCGACCATCGGGCCGGTGCCGAAGCCGAAGCTCTCGGCGCCGAGGATGGCGGCCTTGATCACGTCGAGGCCGGTTTTCAGGCCACCGTCGGTCTGCACCCGTACCTTGCCGCGCAGATCGTTGCCGCGCAGGGTCTGGTGGGTTTCGGCCAGGCCGAGCTCCCACGGCGAGCCGGCGTACTTGATGGAGGTGAGCGGCGAAGCGCCGGTACCGCCATCGTAGCCGGAGATGGTGATCAGGTCGGCGTAGGCCTTGGCCACGCCGGCGGCGATGGTGCCGACACCGGCTTCCGCCACCAGCTTGACCGAGACCAGTGCGGCCGGGTTGACCTGCTTGAGGTCGAAGATCAGCTGCGACAGGTCCTCGATCGAGTAGATGTCGTGGTGCGGCGGCGGCGAGATCAGGGTCACACCGGGCACGGCATAACGCAGACGCGCGATCAGGCCGTTGACCTTGCCGCCTGGCAGCTGGCCGCCCTCGCCGGGCTTGGCGCCCTGGGCCACCTTGATCTGCAGCACTTCGGCGTTGACCAGGTATTCCGGGGTCACACCGAAGCGGCCGGTGGCCACCTGCTTGATCTTGGAGCTGCGCACGGTGCCGTAGCGGGCCGGGTCTTCGCCGCCCTCACCGGAGTTGGAGCGTGCGCCCAGGCGGTTCATCGCCTCGGCGATGGCCTCGTGGGCTTCCGGCGACAGGGCGCCGAGAGAAATACCGGCGGAGTCGAAGCGCTTGAGCACGTCGCTCAGCGACTCGACCTGATCCAGCGGCAGCGGCTGGTCGGCCAGCTTGAGCTGCAGCAGGTCGCGGATCATCGACACCGGGCGGTTGTCCACCAGCGCGGCGTACTCCTGGTACTTCTCGTAGCTGCCCTGCTGCACGGCAGCCTGCAGGGTGTTGACCACATCCGGGTTGTAGGCGTGGTACTCGCCACCGTAGACGAACTTGAGCAGACCACCCTGCTGGATAGCCTTGCGGTTGTTCCAGGCCTCGTTGGCCAGCAGCTTCTGCTCGGCCTCGATGTCGACGAAGCGCGCACCCTGGATGCGGCTGGCGACACCACGGAAGCACAGCTCGGTGACTTCGTCGGACAGGCCGACTGCCTCGAACAGTTGAGCACCACGGTAGGAGGCGACGGTGGAGATACCCATCTTCGACAGGATCTTCAGCAGGCCTTTGGAGATGCCCTTGCGGTAGTACTTGAACACCTCGTAGAGGTCGCCCAGCACTTCACCGGTGCGGATCAGGTCGGCCAGCACTTCGTACGCCAGGAACGGGTACACGGCGGAGGCGCCGAAGCCCACCAGCACGGCGAAGTGGTGCGGGTCGCGGGCGGTGGCGGTCTCGACCAGGATGTTGCAGTCGCAACGCAGGCCCTTCTCGGTCAGACGATGGTGCACGGCGCCGGTGGCCAGCGCGGCATGCGCCGGCAGCTTGCCCGGGGCGATATGACGGTCGGTGAGGACCAGCAGCACCTTGCCGGCACGCACGGCTTCCTCGGCCTGGTCGGCGATGTTGCGCACCGCGGCTTCCAGACCGATGGCCGGATCGTAGTTGAGGTCGATGACGTGACGCTCGAAGCCCGGGGTGGTCAGGCTCATCAGCGCGCGCCACTTGGCCGGGGAGATCACCGGGCTGCTCAGCATGACGCGGCTGGCGTGGGCCGGGGACTCTTCGAAGATGTTGCGCTCAGCGCCCAGGCAGATTTCCAGGGACATGACGATCGACTCGCGCAGCGGGTCGATCGGCGGGTTGGTCACCTGGGCGAACTGCTGGCGGAAGTAGTCGTAGGGCGAACGGATGCGCTGCGACAGCACAGCCATCGGCGTGTCGTCGCCCATCGAACCCACGGCTTCCTGGCCCTGCTCACCGAGCGGGCGCAGCACCTGGTCACGCTCCTCGAAGGTGACCTGGAACATCTTCATGTACTGCTTGAGCTGGTCAGCGTCGTAGCTAGCCACGCCATGGTCGTCGTCCAGCTTGGCCTGGATGCGCACGGCGTTCTGGCGCAGCCACTGCTTGTAGGGATGGCGCGACTTCAGACGGTTGTCGATGGCATCGGTGTCCAGCACCTGGCCGGTCTCGGTGTCCACCGCGAGGATCTGGCCCGGGCCGACACGGCCCTTGGCGATCACGTCTTCCGGCTTGTAGTCCCACACGCCGATTTCCGACGCCAGGGTGATGTAGCCGTTCTTGGTGGTGACCCAGCGCGCCGGGCGCAGGCCGTTGCGGTCGAGCAGGCAGACGGCGTGACGACCGTCGGTCATCACCACGCCGGCAGGGCCGTCCCACGGCTCCATGTGCATGGAGTTGTACTCGTAGAACGCGCGCAGGTCGGCGTCCATGGTCTCCATGTTCTGCCAGGCCGGCGGAATGATCATGCGCACGCCGCGGAACAGGTCGATACCGCCGGTGACCATCAGCTCGAGCATGTTGTCCATGCTCGAGGAGTCGGAGCCGACGCGGTTGACCAGCGGGCCCAGCTCTTCCAGGTCCGGAATCAGCTCGTTGGCGAACTTCAGGCGACGGGCCACGGCCCAGTTGCGGTTGCCGGTGATGGTGTTGATCTCGCCGTTGTGGGCGAGGAAGCGGAACGGCTGCGCCAGCGGCCATTTCGGCAGGGTGTTGGTGGAGAAGCGCTGGTGGAACACGCAGATCGCGGTCTGCAGGCGCTCGTCACCGAGGTCCGGATAGAACTGCTGCAGGTCCGCCGGCATCATCAGGCCTTTATAGATGATGGTCTTCGGCGAGAAGCTGCAGATGTAATGGTCGGTGTCGGCGGCGTTGGCCACCGAGGAGCGACGACGGGCGCTGAACAGCTTGATGGCGAACTGCTGGTCGTCGAGGCCAGCGCCACCGATGAACACCTGCTCGATCTGCGGCAGGCGCTCCAGGGCCAGGCGGCCGAGCACGCTGGTATCCACCGGCACCTTGCGCCAGCCGATCAGCTGCAGGCCAGCGGCCTCGATCTCGCGGTTCATATTGGCGCGGGCGGCCTCGGCCTTGGCCGGGTTCTGGTTGAAGAACACCATGCCCACGGCGTACTGCTGCGGCAGTTCGCTGCCGAACTGTTCCTTGGCGATGGCGCGCAGGAACAGATCAGGCTTCTGAATCAACAGACCACAACCGTCACCGGTCTTGCCGTCGGCGTTGATGCCGCCGCGGTGGGTCATGCAGGTCAGGGCTTCAATGGCAGTATTCAGCAAGTGATGGCTCGCCTCGCCCTGCATGTGGGCGATCAAGCCGAAGCCGCAGTTATCCTTGAACTGATCAGGATGGTATAGACCTGCTTTCATAGACACTCTCACCAGGCTGCCTCGAGAGGCAAATTGCTTTCTAATTCATCGACCTAGCTGCCTTCCGCGCAGGGCTGTGCCCCAGCTTGGCGCAGGCAAAGGGGGGTCATTTTACATAGCGACCCCGGCCCTCACAAATTTTTGTGACGGCCAAATGAAAACTTCTGTCGCCTGGAAGAAAGGCGGCGACCAGAGGCCCGTGCTAGGACCAGCCGGTCACCAAATGAGAGGCAATCCACGGGCCACTAGCGGGCCCGCACCGCCTCTTGCTGGATGCTGGCGAAGCTGCGCGGCCAGGGTTTGCCGGCCTGCACGGCCGCTGGCAGCGACTTGACCGCTGCCTGGGCGGCAGCGCGACTGGAGAACTGCCCGTAGGTCACCACGTAGAGTGCCTGGCCCTGATGCAGCTTCTTGAAGTAACGGTATTCACCACCGTTCTTGCTGACGAACGCCTTGGCGCTGCTCTCGGAGCGAGTACCCAGGATCTGCAGAGCGTAATTGCCCGACGGACGGCTGGCGTACCACTCGCCACCCGGAGCTGGCGCAGCGCTGGCCACCACGGCCGGACTGGCCGAAGGCGCAGCAGCAGGCTTGGGCATTGGCGCAGGTTTCGCTGCAGTAGCCGGAGCGGGCGCGGGCACAGGCTTGACCACCGGAGCCACGGCAACAGGAGCCGGCGCAGGCTTGGCGGCAATCGGAGCGACTGGCGCCGCTGCCGGCACGCTCGCCACAGTCGGAACTACCGGGGCAGCTACGACCGGAACCGGCGTAGCGGCCGGAGTTGGCTGCACCGCAGACGGTACCGCCTCCTGGCCGGCAGCAGCTCCCGCCTCGTCATCCTCCATGCCGGAGGCCTGGGCCAGCGGCTCTCGGATCACCGGCTGCGCTTCGCCCACCAAGGGCAGCGGCAGCGGCTGGCTGGCGCCACTGAACTCCACGGCAGCAGGGGCCTGCGCCGGAGTCGCGGGCGCACTCGCCGACTGCTGCGCATCGGCAACCACGGGCGCGGCACTCTGCGGCAGCAAATCGATCGGAGCCTCGGCGACAACTGGCGGTGTACTTTCCGTCCGCCCCTGCATCAACCAGGCGGCGCCGAGCGCAACGGCAACAACGGCCAGCGCCAGCAGATGTTTCTTCGGCAAGCCGACACCGGACGAGCCAGCACTGGCACTCCGGCTCGCCAGCATGGCCTCGACCAGCACCTCGCGCGCCGCCTGATTGATCGCACCCGGCCAGCCGCCGGAGCTCAGGTGAATATCGCTGACCTGATCGTCGCTCAGCAGGTCGATACCTTGGCCCGCACCATCGAGGCGCTGCGCCAGGTATTCACGGGTCTCGTCCTCGCTGTACGGCATAAGCTCGACCGCGTGGAAGCGCTCCTCGCCATCGGCCATCAGCTCGAGCCGCGGCAAAATCTCGCTCTCGGCAAACAGGAATACATGCGGCCGACCATCGGCATTGCCCGCCGCCAAGGTGAACAAGGCGTCGAGGGCGGCATCGGCCAGCTGCTCGGCGTCATCCACCAGCAGGTAGACCTCCTGCCCGGTCAGCGCCAGCTGCGCCACCTGAGCCAGGACGCTGCGCACATCCATCTGCTGCATGCCCAGCCCCTGAGCGACCTGGCGCAGCACGCCGGCGACATCCCCGGCGCCGCGCGCGGAGACGACCACCGACTGCACGGCCTGCTTGTTGGTGCTGGCAACCAGCGCCTGGCGCAGCAATGTCTTGCCGCTGCCATGCGGGCCGGTCACCACTAGCAGCAGTTGGCTGTAGCGGGCCAGGTGGTGCAGTTGACCCAACACCGGCTTGCGCTGGGCCGGATAGAAGCGGAAGCCCGGCACCCGCGCAGCAAAGGGGTCATGACTGAACTGGTAGTGCGCGAGGAGCGCCTCGTCGGCATGCAAACTGGTCATGTAGCTCTCTTATTCTCCAAGCTGAGCCAGCAGCGCGCGATAGTCTGCGCGCAAGGTGGCATCCAGAACTTCCCGCGGGAAGTCATCGGTAATCACGGCCTCGCCGAGCTGACGCAGCAAGACTAGGCGCAGGCGGCCATCGAGCACTTTCTTGTCGACCGCCATGTGCTCAAGAAAATCTTCGGGCTTCATTTCGACGGGCGGAACCACGGGCAGACCGGCTCGCAGCAGAAGACGAATGCCGCGATCACGATCGGCAGTCGAGATCCAGCCCAGGCGAGTCGACATCTCCAGCGCCATGGCCGTACCGGCCGCCACCGCCTCACCGTGCAGCCATTCGCCATAGCCCATATGCGTCTCGACGGCATGACCGAAGGTATGCCCGAGGTTCAGGATGGCGCGCAGGCCAGACTCGCGCTCATCCAACCCAACCACCCGTGCCTTGGCCGCGCAGGAGCGCTCGATAGCCTCGACGAGGGCTTCAGGCTGCAGCGAACGCAATGCATCGATGTTCTCTTCCAGCCAGCCCAGAAACTCCAGATCGCAGATCAGTCCGTACTTGATCACTTCGGCGAGCCCGGCAGACAGCTCGCGCGCAGGCAGGGTACCAAGGACGGTCGTATCGATGATCACCGCATTGGGCTGGTAGAAGGCGCCCACCATGTTCTTGCCCAGTGGGTGGTTGATACCGGTCTTGCCGCCAACGGAAGAGTCCACCTGGGACAGCAAGGTAGTCGGCACCTGGATGAAGTCAACGCCACGCTGATAGCAGGCTGCCGCGAAACCAGCCATATCGCCGACAACTCCACCGCCCAGAGCGATGACCGTAGTCTTGCGATCATGCCGCGCCTCGAGCAGGCCATCGAAGATCAGCTGCAGGGTTTCCCAGGTCTTGAAACTTTCGCCATCGGGCAGCACCACTGACGCGATGTCCTGCCCCTTCAGGGATTGCTGAAGAGTATCGAGATAGAGAGGAGCAACGGTTTCGTTGGTGACGATCGCCACCTGACGCCCCGCCAAGTGAGGCTTGAACAGATCAGAACGAGCGAGCAGCCCCTCCCCGATATAGATGGGATAGCTGCGCTCACCAAGATCGACAGTAAGAGTCTGCATGAAGCCCCCGAACAGAAAGGGCATAGGATAACGCAGATAGACGCGCTCTTTAACGGGAAGGCAGTGCCTCGAGGCGATCGATGATTTCCTGCACCACTAGACGCGGCGGCCGCTCATCCGTCTCAATGATCACATCCGCGATCTCTCGGTAGAGCGGATCACGAATTTCCATCAGGTTGCGCAATACCTTGCCAGGCTCCGCATTGCGCAGCAGAGGCCGATTGCGATCTCGAGAAGTGCGCTCCAGTTGCTGCTCGACGGAGGCGTGCAGATATACGACCCGCCCCCCCTCGCGTAGCGCCTGGCGGTTCTCAGGCCGCAACACGACCCCACCACCTGTGGCAATCACTACACCACCAAGCTCGCAGAGCTCCGCGATCATCGCTTGCTCACGCTCGCGAAAACCCTGCTCGCCTTCCACATCGAAGATCCAAGGAATATCGGCACCGGTGCGCTGCTCGATTTCCTTGTCCGAATCCTTGAAGTGCAGCCTTAGCTCCTTCGCCAACAACCGCCCGATGGTGCTCTTACCAGCCCCCATCGGGCCAACCAGGATCACATTCTGCACTATTACTTGCTTATCGCAATGGCTTGGTTGTTCATGATGCGGGGCGTAATGAAGACGAGCAGCTCATTCTTAGTATCCTTCACAACGTCTCTACGGAACAAGCGCCCAACAAAAGGCATATCACCGAGCAATGGAACTTTGTCGACGGACTTGGACTGCTCATTAGAGAATACCCCACCGATGACGATAGTCTCTCCATCACTTACAAGCACCTTAGCATTCACTTCGTTTTTCTTGATAGGAGGAACGTTATTCAAAGCATTCTGATAGTCAGGCTCATCTTTATTAACTTTCACCTCCATGATTATTCGATTATCCGGAGTAATTTGAGGTGTAACCTCCAGAGACAATGCCGCCTCCTTAAAGGCAATGGTGGTTGCGCCACTAGAGCTGGACTCCTCGTACGGAACCTCCGTCCCCTTCAATATCTTAGCGGTTTCCTTGTCAGAGGTGACAACTTTCGGCTGAGAAATCACCTCGCCATTCCCCGTTTTTTCCATTGCCGACAACTCTAAGTCCAGCAAAACATTATCCGTAATAAAGCCTATACCAATACCTGATGTGCGGTTAGCTGAGCCGAGATCAACAAAGGGCACATTCGCCGTCACATCATCCCCTGTGTTGCCGCCCTCGTCACCCTTATCATCATTGCCATAGATGCTCCAGTTGCTATCGCCCTGAAGGTTAGTGGCCCCCCCCCAACGGACACCGAGCTCCTTATCATAATCAACATTAGCCTCGACAATTCGAGCCTCGATCATAACCTGCCGGACCGGAATGTCCAATTGGGCAACTATCCGACGCAGCTCATCCAGCCTCTCCTGAGTTTGATACGCAATAATACTATTAGTGCGATCATCAACCGTTACAGAGCCCCGCTCAACACTAGCCCCATTCGCTGAGTCTTCCTCGCCATCTATTCCAGCAACAGACTGAAACAGGGCAGCAATATCGGAGGCCTTGGCGTAATTGATTTGAATTAATTCACGACGCAACGGCGCCAGCTCAGCAATCTGATTCTTAGACTCCAACTCCTGGCGTTCACGCGCAGCAATTTCATCAGCAGGAGCAATCAGGAGAACGTTGCCCACTTTTCGCTTATCCAGCCCTCGAGTTTTCAACACCAGATCAAGCGCTTGATCCCATGGTACATTCTGCAAACGCAAAGTGATGTTACCTTGGACGGTGTCACTGGCCACGAGGTTGAGATCGGTAAAATCAGCAATTAGCTGCAGCACCGAGCGAACATCAATATCTTGGAAATTAAGAGATAACTTCTCGCCGGAGTACATGAAGCGTTCAGACTTTCTCTTCTCAACATCATCTTGGGTTAGCGGCTTAACACTGATGGTGAGCTTGTTATCAGTCTGAAAAGCGAGGTAATCGTAGAACCCTGTTGGCTCGATATTAATACTAACTTTGCCATCACCCTCCGACGCCGTAACAAATTGCACCGGAGTAGCAAAGTCCTTGACGTCCAGCTTCACTCGCAGACTGTCAGGCAGCTGAGCTTTGGCAAAATCCAAACGAATCTTTCCCCCTTGCTCCTGAATGTCAGCCGATACTGATGGATCCGAAAGTTCAATGACAACATTGCCCTCCCCCCCCTCGCCACGCTGAAAGTCAATGCCGCGCACCGAGCGCACACCAACATATTTAGTGCGGTCAACTGGAGCAGAAAGAGCAGGAGACGAAACCACAGCAGAACTAGCGACAGCAGGGCCGTTACTACCCTCACCGACGACAACATAAAGATTGTTGCCTTCAGCACGAGTACTATACGGAACCAAAGCAGAGAGATTAATAATCAGGCGCGTCCGATCCTTGGTTTCCACGACCGTAACGCTTCGAGCATTGCCCACACCAAGCTCCCGATTCTTGGCGCCAAGTTTGTTTGCCACCCCCGGTAAATCCAAAGCAATACGCGCTGGCTGCTCGATAGTATAACCACGCGGCGCAGTGACCGGCTCATCAAAGGCCAGCTTCAACTCAACCTTGTCGCCCGGAAGGGCAGCTACATCAAGCCCCTGCAGATTTGCAGCCAAAAGGGATGGAGCAAATAGCGCCATAATTAGCGAAACGCCTATACGCGTATATGCATTGTTCATTAGCTTGCTCCGATCGGCATGCACATAATTATTTTTCATTCTGACCCGCCCCATCAGGAGCGCTCCTTGAGAGTGAGGCTACGGGGGCGTTCTAACCAGCCGCCCTCACCATCGGGAACAATTTCAACAACATCAATCTTAGATTCGTCGATCACCATCACTTGACCGTGATTGCGCCCCAGGTAATCGCCAACTTTTACTCGATGAACCCCGCCAGCCCCCTTTACAAGGCCGAAAATAGCCTCATCGCCCCCCAGCGTCCCCACCATCTCAAAGGTTTCGATGTTGAAGCCTTCCAAGAACTGCCGAACCCTAGACTCATCTGGCTTAATATCTTTAGAGCCCTTTTGCCGACTGGTAACATCTACTTTTATTGGCGGTTGGAATGGTGCACGCAAAGCAGCGGCACTGTAGGTGAAAGCTTCATATGGCTGAAATTTCGGCAATGGCTCAATAGCGCCTTTGGGGCGAGCCCTGACTTCATCCATATAGGCCTGCAAGTCGGAAAAATCCGAACCGCCCGAGCACCCAGCTAAAACCATCAATACAACCAAACTGAGAACAGGCTGAATTAATTTCATTTCTTCAGCCCCTCATCGTTATATCGATATGTCTTAGCAAGAACACTCATGCGCAACTTGGATGTGCTTTCTTCCTCTGCAAGCTTTATTTCAAAATCATGCAAAGTGACGATTCGAGGCAAACTGGCAACACCACTGACAAAAGTCGCAAGATCGTGATAGCCACCAACTACCGCCATCTGGATTGGCAGCTCCACGTAAAATTGCTGAACCACCTCAGGTTGCAGTTTGATTTCCTCGAACTCCAAACCACTCCCCAATCCAGTCCTAGTTATATCCTCCAGCAAGCCGGGAACCTCTGTATCACTAGGCAGCTGACGAAGAAGCGTACCAAAAGACTCCTCCATTTCCTTCATTTGCACTTTGTAGGCGTCAAGATTGGCAGCTTGAAACGCTTTAGCTGAAAACTGATCTTTAAGAGTTTGCTCTTCCACCCGATGCTGATCGAGCTTACCCTGCAACTCCTTAAGATAGAAGTTATAGCCCAAGGCTAGCGCCACAATAAGCAGCAGGATACAGCTAATAACCTTAACCGCCGCCGGCCAAGAACCTAAATTATTCAGATCTAGATCCGATAGATCTACCTTTTTGAGGGACTCAATGGACTCCGCGAGACTCATGGTTTTTTACCGCCATTGTTATTAGCCTGAGACTTGACCGAAGAATCTTTGCCGGCAGACTTCGCAGCCCCCTCGTCCTCTCCTGGCTGTGTCTGCAGAACAGTCAATTGGAAGGTGTTAGCCTGATCCACTGCTCCTGCAGTCACCGCTTTAACCTCGGTCAGGTTCGGCGCAACCAACCATTCCGATGCATCCAAATTGCGCATCAAACTAGAAACGCGATTATTCGACTCTGCAGCACCAACGATGGCAATACTCTTATCGGTGCGCTTCAACTCCGTAAAATAAACCCCATCCGGAAGAGTCCGCACCAACTGATCAAAGATCCGCCCGATAATTGGCCGATTACCCTGCAAGTCCTGAATGATTTTCATTCGCTCAAGTAACTGCTGACGTCGCTCCTTCAGCTCGCTGATTTCTTTAATGCGCGCATCAAGGACAGCAATTTCTTTTTTAATAAACTCGTTGCGGGCATTCTGTTGATCGATCGCACCGCCAAGGTACTGACCGCCTAAAAATATCAACCCACCTGCAATAACCAGCGTGCCGCCCATTGCCACAAGGAAGCGCTGCTTGCGCTCTTCCCGGAGCTGCTCACGCCATGGCAGTAAGTTAATCCGCGCCATTAGTCGAAACTCCTCATCGCCAGACCACAGGCAATCATCAAGGACGGTGCGTCGCTAGCCAGCGCACCGGCATTGACCTTGCCGCCCAACGCCATATCGGCAAATGGGTTGGCAACCAAAGTGGGAGTACCGATCTTCTGCTGAATCAGCCGATCGAGATCGGGAATGGAAGCGGTGCCACCAGCTAGGAGGATGTAATCCACATCATTGAATTGGCCTGCTGCGAAGAAGAACTGCAGAGAACGCGAAACCTGCTGTACCACGGCCTCTTTGAAGGGTTGCAGTACTTCATTCTCGTAGTCATCAGGAAGACCGCCCTGCTTCTTGGCCAGACCAGCTTCTTCAACGGAAAGACCGTAGCGACGCTGAATCTCTTCCGTTAGCTGACGACCGCCGAAAAGCTGTTCGCGGGTATAGATGGTGCGACCATTGTGCAAAACACTAAGCGTGGTCATGGTGGCGCCGATATCGACAACGGCTACGGTCAGCTCATCGGTACGGCCGCCGAGCTGGGACTCGAGCAAACTGTACGCGCGCTCCAGAGCGTAAGCCTCGACGTCGACCACCTTGGCGGTCAGACCGGAAAGGCCAAGTGCCGCCTCGCGGACCTCGACGTTCTCTTTCCGGCACGCTGCCAACAGCACTTCGACCCGCTCGGGATTGCGCGCAGAGACGCCCTGGACTTCGAAGTCGATTGCCACTTCTTCGAGGGGATAGGGAATGTACTGATCGGCTTCGATTTTCAGCTGGTTTTCCAGCTCGTCGTCGTTGAGCCCAGCTTCCATCTCGATGGTCTTGGTGATCACCGCAGAACCGGCCACTGCGACGGCGACGGTACGCACGCCGGTCTTGGCCTTGCTGAGCACGCGAGAAAGGGCCTGACCGACCCCTTCCAGCTCAGCAATGTTCTTTTCGACCACCGCATTTGGCGGGAGCGGCTCGACTGCGTAGGCCTCTACTTTGTAGCGGCTTCCCGAGCGACTCAATTCAAGGAGCTTGACCGAGGTCGAGCTGATGTCGATCCCCAGAAGCGTATTCGCTTTCTTATTGAAGAGCCCTAGCACGACCGATTTCCTATTGGCATCCGCGACTTACGGACTATTTATGTTTTTCCACATTAAATAACAGTCTTGACAGAAGCGCAAATGGCTCCCCTGTAAAAAAACCGCTTATAATGTGAACAGTTTTCCCCTTTTCGCACCACGCACCGCTTAACCCATTCTTTTAACTGGAATTCCAAGAACCTTGATGCGTTTGCTGAAGTTTTTCTGGTGGTCCTGTGTCGCCGCTTTTTGCGGGTTAGCGCTCAGTTTCAGTGGAGCCTTTCTCTATCTTAGTCCTGGCTTACCTTCCGTCGAGTCGCTACGCAGCATCCAGCTGCAGATACCGCTAAGGGTCTATAGCTCCGACGGCAAGCTGATCGCCGAATTTGGCGAGATGCGCCGCTCGCCGATCCGCTTCGACGATATCCCCCCCGACTTCATAAACGCCCTGCTGGCCGCCGAAGACGACAATTTCGCGAACCATTATGGCGTCGACTTCACCAGCCTGATGCGCGCTGCTACGCAGTTATTGGCGAGCGGCCACATTCAAACCGGGGGCAGCACCATCACCATGCAGGTGGCGAAGAACTTCTTCCTCACCAATGAAAGAAGCTTCTCGCGCAAGATCAATGAAATCCTGCTCGCCCTGCAGATCGAGCGCGAACTGAGCAAGAACGAGATCCTCGAGCTCTACGTCAACAAGATCTACCTGGGCAACCGTGCCTACGGTATCGAGGCTGCGTCCCAGGTTTACTACGGCAAGTCGATCCGCGAGGCGACCCTGGGGCAGATGGCGATGATCGCCGGCCTGCCGAAGGCGCCCTCGCGCTACAACCCCCTGGTCAATCCGCAGCGCAGCAAGGAGCGCCGTGACTGGATCCTCGGCCGCATGTACAAGCTCGGCGCCATCAACCAGGCCCAGTACGAGGCCGCGCTGGCCGAGCCGGTCGGAGCTCGCCATCACGTACAGCCGATCGAGCTCAATGCACCTTATATAGCCGAGATGGCTCGCGCCGAGATGGTCGGCCGCTATGGTAGCGAGGCCTATACCGAGGGCTTTCGCGTCACCTCCACGGTACCGGCGGCGCTGCAGGAGTCGGCCAACCAGGCGCTGCACGACGGGCTGATTTCCTATGACCAGCGCCACGGCTTCCGCGGCCCGGAAACCCGCCTGCCTGGCTTGACTCGCGAGGCGTGGCTACAGGAACTGGCCAAGTACAAGAGCATAGGCGGCCTGCAGCCGGCGATCGTCACCCAGGTGGAAGCCAGCGGCATCATGGTCCTGCTGCGCAATGGCGAGGAACAGGCGGTCGCCTGGGACAGCATGAAATGGGCCCGGCCCTTCCTCAATACCAACAGCCTTGGCCCCCGCCCGCAGAAGCCGGCGGATGTGGCGCAGATCGGCGATCTGGTCCGCGTCGAGCACGACGCAGAGAACGACACGCTACTGTTCCGCCAGATCCCCGCAGCGCAGAGCGCGCTGGTCTCGCTGGATCCGCAGAACGGGGCCATCCGCGCCCTGGTTGGCGGCTTCTCCTTCGAGCAGAGCAACTACAACCGCGCCGCCCAGGCCAAGCGCCAGCCCGGCTCCAGCTTCAAGCCCTTCGTCTACAGCGCGGCGCTGGATGCCGGCTTCACCGCCTCCAGCCTGGTCAACGACTCGCCGATCGTGTTCCAGGAAGCCGGCATGGAAGAGGCCTGGCGCCCAAAGAACGACAACAACACCTTCCTCGGCCCGATCCGCCTACGCGAGGCGCTCTACAAGTCGCGCAACCTGGTCTCGATCCGCCTGCTGCAGACCATCGGCATCGACTACACCCTCGACTACATCAGCGCCTTCGGCTTCAACCGCCAGGAGCTGCCGCGCAATCTGTCCCTGGCACTCGGCACCGCCGGCCTCACGCCGCTGGAGATCGCCGGCGGCTGGAGCGCCTTCGCCAACGGCGGACGCAAGATCCAGCCCTACCTGATCGAACGCATCGACAGCCGCGACGGCAAGCCCCTGTTCATCGCCAACCCGCCACGCACCCCGGAGAGCGCGCAGCTGGTCGAAGAGCAGAACGCCGCCCTGCTGATCGAGGAGCCCAACGCCGAAGTGCAGCAACCGGTGCTCGCCGAGCAGATCATCGACGAGCGCACCGCCTACATCATGACCAGCATGCTGCAGGACGTGATCAAGCGTGGCACCGGCCGCCGCGCCCTGGCCATGGGCCGCGGCGACCTGGCGGGCAAGACCGGCACCACCAACGAGTCCAAGGACAGCTGGTTCTCCGGCTACAACGCCGACTTCATGACCACCGTCTGGGTCGGCTTCGATCAGCCGGAGAGCCTGGGTCGCCATGAATACGGTGGCACCGTGGCCCTGCCGATCTGGATGAGCTACATGAGCGCCGCGCTCAAGGACAAGCCGGAGCACTTGCCACCGGAGCCGGCCGGCCTGCTCAGCTTGCGCGTCGATCCGGTCAGCGGCCGCGCCGCCTCGCCGGGCGCACCCGACGCCTACTTCGAGCTGTTCAAGAGCGAAGATTCGCCGCCACCGATGAGCGAGCTGGATCCGGCCATGGGCATCCCCGGCAGCCCGCTGCCGGCGGATGAATCGGCACCGCTCGACCTGTTCTGAGCAATTTCAGACGGCCAATAAAAAGCCCCGCATCGGCGGGGCTATTTATTGGGCTGGTGATCAGCCGTTGAACACGTCATTCACCGACTGCAGCGGGTAGTGCTTCGGATACGGCAGGGTCGCCACACCGGTCTCGATCGCGGCCTTGGCTACGGCATCGGCTACCACAGTGATCAGACGGGCATCCATCGGCTTCGGAATGATGTACTCGCGACCGAAGCTCAGCTCGATGCCGCCGTAGGCCTCGCAGACTTCCTTCGGCACCGGCAGCTTGGCCAGATCACGCAGGGCGTTGGCGGCGGCGATCTTCATTTCCTCATTGATGCGGGTGGCGCGTACGTCCAAGGCACCGCGGAAGATGAAGGGGAAGCCGAGCACGTTGTTGACCTGGTTCGGGTAGTCCGAACGACCGGTCGCCATGATCACGTCCGGACGGGCTTCGCGCGCCAGCTCCGGCTTGATCTCCGGGTCCGGGTTGGAGCAGGCGAACACGATCGGGTTCGGCGCCATCAGCTTGAGGTCGTCCTGGCTCAGCAGGTTGGCACCGGACAGACCGACGAACACGTCGGCACCGTCCAGGGCGTCGGACAGGCTGCGCTTGTCGGTAGCGTGGGCGAATACCGCCTTGTACTGATTGAGGTCATCGCGATCGGCGTGGATCACGCCCTTGCGGTCGAGCATGAAGATGTTCTCGACCTTGGCACCCATGCTCACCAGCAGCTTCATGCAGGAGATGGCGGCGGCGCCGGCACCGAGGCAGACGATCTTGGCCTGCTCCAGGGTCTTGCCGGCGATTTCCAGGGCGTTGAGCATGCCGGCGGCGGTGACGATGGCAGTGCCGTGCTGGTCATCGTGGAATACCGGGATGTCGCACTGCTCGATCAGCGCGCGTTCGATCTCGAAGCACTCGGGCGCCTTGATGTCTTCCAGGTTGATGCCGCCGAAGGTGATGGAGATGCGCTTGACGGTGTCGATGAAGGCCTGCGGGCTCTCGGAGTCGACTTCGATGTCGAACACGTCGATGCCGGCGAAGCGCTTGAACAGCACGCCCTTGCCTTCCATCACCGGCTTGGAGGCCAGCGGGCCGAGGTTGCCCAGGCCGAGGATCGCGGTGCCATCGGAAATCACTGCCACCAGGTTGCCCTTGCCGGTGTAGCGATAGGCCAGTTCGGCATCGCGGGCAATCTCGCGGACCGGCTCGGCAACGCCCGGGCTGTAGGCCAGGGACAGGTCGCGGGCGGTCGCGGTGGGCTTGGTCAGTTCGACGCTCAATTTGCCCGGACGGGGCTGCGCGTGATACTCGAGAGCGGCAGTTTTCAGATCAGACATTTCGGCTATTTCCGCTTTGCAGTGAAGGCAGGCGAGCGAGCATACGCAAGAAGGCCAAGGCCCACAAGATCGGGCCTCTGAGCGGGTCAGCGAACTACCTTGAGCCAATCGCCGGGAAGTGGCTGACCGGTCGGATACAGACCGTTCAGCAGACGCAGACGCTTCAACTTGTCGCCCTCGCCGCCCATCTCCCGGCTCAGCGCCTCCAGACTCTGACCAGCCTTGAATTGCACCAGATGCAGACGCCAGGGTTGCCCCTGTTCGCGCTCCTTGGCCTGCAGTGGCCGGAAGCTGCGCACCACCTCCATGAACTGGTCGTCGGCGCTCTCCAGCGAAGCGCGTCCCTTGACCGCGCCGATGAACAGGAAGGCTTCGTTCTGCCGTGCGACCACCGCCACGCGCTTGGCGCCGTCGCCGGTGAGCACTCCAGTGGTCACGTCCAGGCCGTTCTGCTTGAAGCTCTGCTCGCCAGCCAGACCGCGCCCGCCAGTCTTCTCATGCACGAAGGTGCGCGAGTCGGTGCCCGGCTTCAGCGGTTGCATGCTCATGACCATGAAGGCCTGCTGATCGCCGCTGTGGACGATCACCGCGTCCGGGCGGTTGATCAGCTCCCAGCCCTGCGGCATGGCCAGGGTGAAGTCCAGGCCAACATGATAGAAGCGCTGCCCCCGACGCACGCCGGCTTCTGCCGAGTCGCCGAAGGGCATGCCCTCGATCCGTTTCAGGTAGGTATCGCGCCCCACCTCGCCCTGGCTGGTCGCCAGTGGGCTGGCCGAAGCCACCACCTGACGCAGGCGGGTGTCGTTGTCCGGGTGGGTATCGAACAGGCCGTGATAGCCGGCCGGCGGCACTTCCTGGCCCTTGGCCTGGGCCTCGTCGCGGGCGAAGTCTTCCTGGCTTTTCAAGACCTTGACCACTTCGATCATCGCCTGCGGGTCGTAGCCGCTGCGCGCCAAGTACTGGGCGCCGAAGCCGTCAGCCTCCAGCTCCATGTCGCGACCGTAGCCACTCACCAGGGCGCCGCCCAGCACATTGGTGATATCGCCGGCGGCGCCGACGCCGGTGCCGATCGCCACGGCCTGACCGAGGATGTTCCAGGCCGTCGACTGGCTCTGTTGGCGCACGCTGTGGCGAGCCGTGACGTGCCCGACTTCATGCCCGAGCACGGCCGCCAGCTCCGCCTCCGAACCGAGGTAAGCCACCAATCCGCGATGGATATAGATGTGACCGCCGGGAATGGCGAAGGCGTTGATGTCCGGCGAGTCGATGACGGTAAAGCTGTAGTCCAGGTTGCTGCGATGGCTGTTGCGCGCCACCCGCTCGCCCACCTGCTGCACGTAGGCCTGCAGCTTCTCGTCGGCATAGCGCGGGTACTGCTTGGCGATCTCCTGGGCGTAGTTGCGGCCCAAATCGATCTCCTGCTGCTCGCTCATCATCACGAAGTCGGTCTTGCCGGTGGCCGGATTGACCGCGCAACCGGCGAGCTGGACAAGCAGGGACAGCAACAGGAAAAGAGGCAACTTCATGGCAACACCTCGAGCATGGCCGCATGGGTCAGCGGCAGCATCCAGCGGGCTTGCTCCGGTTTTACGCCGCCCCGCCGGGAACGGTCAATCACCCAACCGCGCGCCTCGACCTGGCGACCGGCCAGGCCCTGCAACGCCGCCACATCGAAGTGGCGCAGCAGCTTCGGCTCGATGCGCAATACCAGCGGCCCATCCATTTCTATCCACAGGCCGCCACGATTGCGCTGCACCCGCGCGACCTCGCCGCGCAGCAGGGCGAAGCCACCGCTACGCAGATCGAAGGGCGTGACGATGCGAGCCTGCTGCCAGAGACCGACGCGCTGCTGGCGCGCCTTATCCTCGGCGCCGCGCTGGCAACTCTCCAGCCCCGTCGACGGCTCGAAGGCCACGCGGTAGCCCAGCCCTTCGGCCAGCAGCTGCGCCTCCAGATTATTGCCGGCGTGATCGTAGGCATGGGCCAGGGTGCGGCCGTAGTGATCACGGGCCTTGGCGCCGACGCGCAGACCGATTCGCCCGTCATTGGCGGCCACCAGGGCCTGCAGACGCTTGGTCGCCGCCTCGGCGAAGGGCTCGGCCGGGCGACCATCACGGGCGCGCTCCGGCGCGTTGATGCCGATCAGCCGCACGCTGAGGCCATCGACCAGGCGCAGCGTATCGCCGTCAACCACATTGGCCACGCGCTGCGGCGCCAGGTCGTCGACCCGCGGGCAGAAGGCCTGGGCCGGCAGCACCAGGCAGGCAGAAACGAAAAAGGCGCCCACCAGGGACGCCTTTTTCAGCAAAGTGGCTTGCACCACTCTTATTCGGTCTTGGCGCCGAACACACCGAAACGCTGCTTGAAGCGGTCGATACGGCCGCCGGTATCCAGCATCTTCTGCTTGCCGGTGTAGAACGGGTGGCACTCGGAGCACACGTCCAGGCTCATCGGCTTGCACAGGGTGGAACGGGTCTTGATCACGTTGCCACAGCTGCAGGTTGCAACCATTTCTTCGTACTGCGGATGGATATCGGCTTTCATCGTATTTTCCTCGGGTAGGTGTGCCGCCACTCAGCTCGCTGCCGAGTACCGCACGGAAATAGGCCGCGCACTATACCAGACCGCCACTACCAGGCAAGCCGCCGCCCCGACGGGGCGACGTGCGGCCGTGCTAGCATCGCCGCTTCGAATCCGGAGCTCGCCGTGCCTGACACCATCCTGCGCCTCGCCCTGCCCTCGCCGCTGCGCCGCCTGTTCGACTACCGCGCCCCCGAAGGTGTGCCTCGTTCGATGCTGCAGCCCGGCGTACGCTTGCGCGTGTCGTTCGGCCGGCGCGAGGTGATCGGCGTGCTGGTGGAACTGGCGGACGACAGCGACGTGCCGCAGGACAAGCTCAAGCCCGCCCTGCAACTGCTCGACCGCAACCCGCCACTGCCGGCGCCGCTGTTCAAGCTGTGCCTGTGGACCGCGCAGTACTACCAGCACAGCCTCGGCGACACCCTGAGCTGGGCCTTGCCGGTGCTGCTGCGCCAAGGCGAGCCGGCCGAAGTGCGCCAGGAGCGCTACTGGCACGCCACCGAGGGCGCCAGCCCGGACGACCCTCGCCTGGCCCGCGCGCCGCGCCAGCGCGAGGCGCTGCGCGCCCTGGCCCAGCACCACCACGGCGTGCCGCACGGCCTGCTAAGCAAGCTGCAGCTGAACAAGGACAGCCTCGACCTGCTGCTGGAAAAGGGCCTGGTCCGCGTCGAGGTACGCCGCAGCGCGCCGCTGCAGCGCCACGGTGGCTGGCTGGCGCAGCCGGAGCTGCCACTCAACGCCGAGCAGCGCGCCGCCTTCAACGCGGCGCAGGCCGGCATGGGTGGCTTCGGCGCCTACCTGCTGTACGGCGTCACCGGCAGCGGCAAGACCGAGGTCTACCTGCAGTTGATCCGCCACTGCCTGGAGGCCGGCAAGCAGGCACTGGTGTTGATCCCCGAGATCAACCTGGGGCCGCAGACGGTCGAGCGCTTCGCTCGCCGTTTCAACGCGCGCATCGCCCTGCTGCACTCCGGGGTCAACGACCGCGAGCGCCTGGACGCCTGGCTGGCAGCCCGCGACGGCGAGGCCGACATCATCATCGGCACCCGCTCGGCACTGTTCACCCCGATGAAGAGCCCGGGGCTGATCATCATCGATGAAGAACACGACGCCTCCTATAAACAGCAGGAAGGCCTGCGCTACCACGCCCGCGACCTGGCCCTGGTGCGCGCGCGCCAGGAGAACCTGCCGATCGTGCTCGGCTCGGCCACGCCCTCGCTGGAGAGCCTGCACAACGCCCACGCCGGTCGCTATGCCCTGCTCAAGCTCGGCCAGCGCGCCGGCAACGCCCAGCCGCCGCGCTTCCTGCGCCTGGACGTGAAGAGCCTGCCGCTGGACTCCGGCATCTCCGGCCCGCTGCAACTGGCCATACGCCAGACGCTCGAGGCCGGCCAGCAGGTGCTGGTGTTCCTCAACCGCCGCGGCTTCGCGCCCACCCTGCTGTGCCACGACTGCGGCTGGATCAGCCAGTGCCCGCGCTGCGACGCGCGCATGACCCTGCACCAGCGCCACAACGAACTGCGCTGCCATCACTGCGGCCACGTCGAGCGCACCCCGCGCAACTGCCCGGACTGCCAGAAGGTCGACCTGCGCCCGGTGGGCGCCGGCACCGAACGCGCCGAGGAGCGCCTGGCCATCCTCTTCCCGCAGTTCCCGGTGCTGCGCATCGACCGCGACACCACCTCACGCAAGGGCGCGATGGACAAGCTGTTCGCCACCATCAACAAGGGCGAGCCGTGCATCCTGGTCGGCACCCAGATGCTCGCCAAGGGCCACCACTTCCCGCGCGTCACCCTTGTGGCGATCCTTGACGCCGACGGCGGCCTGTTCTCCGCCGACTTCCGTGCCAGCGAGCGCATGGCCCAGCTGATCGTCCAGGTGGCCGGGCGTGCCGGCCGCGCCGAGGAGCCGGGCAAGGTGATCATCCAGAGCCATCTGGCCGACCATCCGCTGCTGGTCCAGCTCACCGAGCAGGGTTACCCGGCCTTCGCCGAGCAGGCCCTGAGCGAGCGCCGTGGCGCCGGCCTGCCGCCTTTCGCCCACCTCGCCCTGCTGCGTGGCGAAGCGCACAAGCCGGGCCAGGCCGAAGGCTTCCTCGACGAAGCCTGCACCTATGCCGAGCAGCTGCGCGACGAGTTGAAACTGGCCGGCATCGAGCTGCTCGGCCCCGTGCCGGCACCGATGGAACGCCGCGCCGGGCGCTTCCGCGCGCAACTGCTGCTGATGGCCAGCGCTCGCGTGCCGCTGCACAAGCTGCTGGCCCACTGGCTGCCGATACTGGAAGCGATGCCCAGCGGCCGCGCCGTTCGTTGGTCACTGGATGTCGACCCGATCGACCTGTTCTGACCGTCAAAGCTTGAAGCCGCGCCCCTCGGGCGCCGATAATGCACAGTTTTCGACCAGCCGCGGCCGACCCGAGCAGACCATGAAAGACACGATTCGCCACCTGATCCAGCAAGCCCTGACCCGCCTCACCGCCGAGGGCGTGCTGCCCGAGGGCCTGAGCCCGGCCATTCAGGTGGAGAACACCAAGGACCGCAGCAACGGCGACTTCGCCAGCAACATCGCCATGATGCTGGCCAAGCCGGCCGGCATGAAGCCGCGCGACCTGGCCGAGAAGCTGGTCGCCGCCCTGCCGGCCGACGCCGGCATCGCCAAGGTGGAGATCGCCGGCCCCGGCTTCCTCAACTTCTTCCAGAACAGCGACGCCCTGGCCCAGCGCCTGGAAGCCGCCCTGGCTGATGAGAAGCTCGGCGTACGCAAGGCTGGCGAGCCGCAGCGTGTGGTGGTCGACCTGTCCGCACCCAACCTGGCCAAGGAGATGCACGTCGGCCACCTGCGCTCAACCATCATCGGTGACGGCGTGGCCCGGGTGCTGGAGTTCCTTGGCGACGAAGTGATCCGCCAGAACCATGTGGGCGACTGGGGCACCCAGTTCGGCATGCTGCTGGCCTACATGCAGGAAAACCCGATTGCCGCCGAGAGCGAGCTGTCTGACCTGGAAGGCTTCTACCGCGCCGCCAAGAAGCGCTTCGACGAGTCCGCCGAGTTCGCCGATCGCGCCCGTGAACTGGTGGTCCAGCTGCAGGCCGGCGACGCCGAGTGCCTGCGCCTGTGGAACCGCTTCAACGACATTTCCCTGTCCCACTGCCAGGCCATCTACGACCGTCTGGGCGTGAAGCTGAGCATGGCCGACGTGAAAGGCGAGAGCGCCTACAACGACGACCTGGCCAACGTGGTCGCCGACCTGCAGGCCAAGGGCCTGTTGACCGAGGACAACGGCGCCCAGTGCGTGTTCATGGACGAGTTCAAGAACTCGGAAGGCAACCCGCTGCCGCTGATCGTGCAGAAGGCTGGCGGCGGCTACCTGTACGCCACCACCGACCTGGCCGCCACCCGTTATCGCGCCAATGTGCTCAAGGCCGACCGCGCCCTGTACTTCGTCGACCAGCGCCAGGCCCTGCACTTCCAGATGGTCTTCGCCGCCGCGCGTCTGGCCGGCTTCGTGCCGGCCAGCATGGAGCTGGAGCACATGGGCTTCGGCACCATGAACGGCCCGGATGGCAAGCCGTTCAAGACCCGCGACGGCGGCACCGTGAAGCTGGTCGAGCTACTCGACGAGGCCGAGCAGCGCGCCTACACCCTGGTCAAGGACAAGAACCCGGAACTGGCCGAGGACGAGCTGCGCAAGATTGGCCGTGTGGTCGGTATCGCCTCGGTGAAGTACGCCGACCTGTCCAAGCACCGCACCAGCGACTACCGCTTCAACTTCGAGCTGATGCTCAGCTTCGAGGGCAACACCGCACCCTACCTGCTGTACGCCTACACCCGCGTCGCCAGCATTTTCCGCAAGCTGGGCAAGGACGTCGCCGAGATCGGCGGACAGATCCGCATCGAGGCGCCGCAGGAGCAGGCCCTGGCCGGCAAGCTGGCGCAGTTCGCCGACACCCTCAACAACGTCGCCGGCAAGGGCGAGCCGCACCTGCTGTGCGCCTACCTGTACGACCTGGCCGGGCTGTTCTCCAGCTTCTACGAGAACTGCCCGATCCTCTCCGCTGAAGATGAGGCCACCCAGCAGAGCCGCCTGCGCCTGGCCGCCCTCACCGGCCGCACCCTCAAGCAGGGCCTGGAATTGCTGGGTCTGGAAACCCTGGAGCGCATGTAAGTGGCGGCAGCGAAGAAGAAGCCCGCGCCCAAGCGCGGCGCCAGCCGCTACCAGGCGCCAGCGAAGAAGCCGGTACCCGGCTGGGTGTGGATGGTCTGCGGCCTGGTGATCGGCGGCTTCTTCATGTTCCTGTTCAGCCTGGAGCCGGGTCGCGACGACGTGAAACGGTCCAAGCCCGAGGAGCAGAAGCGCCTCACCGAGCAGCAGAAGAAGCCGCAGGTGGCACCGGAGCCGGTCAAGCCGAAGTACGACTTCTACACCCTGCTGCCGGAATCCGAGGTCATAGTGCCGCCGGATGCCCTGCCGCCGGCCGATGCGGTGAAGCCGCCGGAAAGCAAACCGGTGAGTCCGGAGGAGGCGGCCAAGATCGACGCCGCCCGCGCCGAGGCCGCGCTCAATGGCGAGACGCCGCCTCCGCCGCCCGTCGTGGTGGCCAAGGCGCCGGTCACCACCCAGTTCTTCCTGCAGGCCGGCTCGTTCCGCAAGCGTGAGGACGCCGACAAGGTGCGCGCGCAGATCCTCATGCTCGGCCAGAACGTGCAGGTGGAGTCCGGCAAGGTACGCGAGGAGACCTGGCACCGCGTGCTGGTCGGCCCCTACGCCAACCGCGAGCAGCTGGCCACGGCGCAGAAACAGCTGGCCGGCAGCGGCTTCAGCAATCTCTTGCTACAACAGCGGCAGAGCCGCTGAGCCATCAAGTTGCCCGTTCCGGTTGAAAAGCCGGACGGGCCACCCCATCTGATCTCCATTCGGGCACATCGGCCCCGCTGCGTGGAGATTCACCCTTGACCACCATCGTTTCAGTCCGCCGCAACGGCAAAGTCGTCATGGGCGGCGACGGCCAGGTTTCCCTCGGCAACACCGTGATGAAGGGCAACGCCAAGAAGGTCCGGCGCCTGTACCACGGCCAGGTACTGGCCGGCTTCGCCGGCGCCACCGCCGACGCCTTCACCCTGTTCGAGCGCTTCGAGGGCCAGCTGGAAAAACACCAGGGCCACCTGGTGCGGGCCGCCGTAGAGCTGGCCAAGGACTGGCGCACCGACCGCTCGCTGAGCCGCCTGGAAGCCATGCTGGCGGTCGCCAACAAGGATGCCTCGCTGATCATCACCGGCAACGGTGACGTGGTCGAGCCCGAGCACGGCCTGATCGCCATGGGCTCCGGCGGCGGTTTCGCCCAGGCCGCGGCCATGGCCCTGCTGCAGAAGACCGAGCTGTCCGCCCGTGAAATCACCGAGGCGGCGTTGAACATTGCCGGTTCCATCTGTGTCTTCACTAACCAGAACCTGACTATCGAAGAGGAAGACTGCGCTGAGTAAGCGCGGTTTCTGCTGGAGCCAACCTGCATGTCCATGACGCCCCGCGAGATCGTTTCCGAGCTCAACCGCCACATCATTGGTCAGGACGACGCCAAGCGCGCCGTGGCCATCGCCCTGCGCAACCGCTGGCGGCGCATGCAGCTGCCGGCCGAGCTGCGCCAGGAAGTGACGCCGAAGAACATCCTGATGATCGGCCCCACCGGCGTCGGCAAGACCGAGATCGCCCGCCGCCTGGCCAAGCTGGCCAACGCGCCGTTCCTCAAGGTGGAAGCGACCAAGTTCACCGAGGTCGGCTACGTCGGCCGTGACGTCGAATCGATCATCCGCGACCTGGCCGATGCCGCGCTCAAGCTGCTGCGCGAACAGGAAGTGCAGAAGATGAGCCACCGCGCCGAGGACGCCGCCGAGGAACGCATTCTCGACGCCCTGCTGCCGCCTGCCCGCGTCGGCTTCAACGACGACCCGGCGCCGAGCCAGGACTCCAACACCCGCCAGCTGTTCCGCAAGCGCCTGCGCGAAGGCCAGCTGGACGACAAGGAGATCGACATCGAAGTGGCCGAGCAGCCCGCCGGCGTCGAGATCATGACACCGCCCGGCATGGAGGAGATGACCAGCCAGCTGCAGAACCTGTTCTCCGGCCTGACCAAGGGCAAGAAGAAGACCCGCAAGCTCAAGGTCAAGGAAGCCTTCAAGCTGGTGCGCGACGAGGAAGCCGCGCGCCTGGTCAACGAAGAGGACCTCAAGGCCCGCGCCCTGGAAGCAGTGGAGCAGCACGGCATCGTGTTCATCGACGAGATCGACAAGGTCGCCAAGCGCGCCAACATCGGTGGCGCCGATGTGTCCCGCGAGGGCGTGCAGCGCGACCTGCTGCCACTGATCGAGGGCTGCACGGTCAACACCAAGCTGGGCATGGTCAAGACCGACCACATCCTGTTCATCGCCTCCGGCGCCTTCCACCTGGCCAAGCCCAGCGACCTGGTGCCCGAGCTGCAGGGTCGCCTGCCGATCCGTGTCGAGCTCAAGGCTCTGTCGCCGCAGGACTTCGAGCGCATCCTCACCGAGCCGCACGCGGCGCTGACCGAGCAATACAGCGAGCTGCTGAAGACCGAGGGGCTGAACATCGAGTTCGCCGCCGACGGCATCAAGCGCATCGCCGAGATCGCCTGGCAGGTCAACGAGAAGACCGAGAACATCGGCGCCCGGCGCCTGCACACCCTACTCGAGCGCCTGCTGGAGGAAGTCTCCTTCAGCGCCGGCGACCTGGCCGGCCAGCAGAACGGCGAGCCGATCCGCATCGATGCCGACTACGTCAACGGCCACCTCGGCGAACTGGCGCAGGACGAAGACCTGTCGCGCTACATTCTCTGATGCGCGCGCGGGGTGGATAATGCGTTATCCACCCCGCTTCAGGACTCCCCGCGATGCGCATGCCCACCGCCATCAAACTGCACAAGGCCTCCCGCACCCTGGAGCTGGCCTATGGTGACGAGCGCTACAGCCTAGGTGCCGAGTTCCTGCGCGTGCACTCGCCCTCGGCGGAAGTGCAGGGCCACGGCAAGCCGATCCTCCAGCACGGCAAGCAGAACGTCGGCCTGAGCCGCATCGAACCGGCCGGCAACTATGCACTGAAACTGTGCTTCGACGACGGCCACGACAGCGGCCTGTACACCTGGGACTATCTCTACCAGCTCGCCACCCGCCAGGAGCAGCTGTGGGCCGACTACCTGGAGGAGCTGACCCGCTCCGGCAAATCCCGCGACCCGAGCGAATCGGTCATCAGACTGATGCTCTAGGGCTGATCGGCGATCGATCATCGCCAAGCTCTGTTTCGCCCCTTCCGCCATATTAGTTTCACGCCTAGAGCGCATTTTCTAATCGCGCTCGGCATACTCCCGCGCGCCGCGCAATCAGTGTTCGCGAACTTGCGCAAAAACGGAAACTCGGGTAACCAAGGAACTGGCAGGTTCCATGCATTTGCCCCGGCGAATGCGAAGAAAGCGCGGAGTTCGCTCCGCACCCGGTAAACCCGAGCAGTACCAGCCCTTCGCCCTGTGCCCTTCACACAGCTGCAGTTGGTATTCGTCTCAGGACAATGGAGCGTCGTAGATGACCCAAAAGAATAATGAAGACCTGCATCGCCAAGCCTCGGAGAACACCTTGGGGTTGAACCCGGTGATCGGCTTGCGCGGCAAGGATCTACTCACGTCTGCCCGAATGGTGCTGGCCCAGGCCATCAAGCAACCGTTCCACAGCGCCAAGCACGTTACCCACTTCGCCTTCGAACTGAAGAACGTACTGCTCGGCCAATCCGAGCTGCTCCCGGAAGATGGCGACCGCCGCTTCGCCGACCCGGCCTGGAGCCAGAATCCGCTGTACCGCCGCTACTTGCAGACCTACCTGGCGTGGCGCAAGGAACTGCATGACTGGATCGAGGACAGCAATCTCTCCGAGCAGGACACCAGCCGCGGCCACTTCGTGATCAACCTGATGACCGAAGCCATGGCGCCGACCAACAGCATGGCCAACCCGGCCGCGGTCAAACGCTTCTTCGAGACCGGCGGCAAGAGCCTGCTCGACGGCCTCTCCCACCTGGCCAAGGACATGGTCAACAACGGCGGCATGCCGAGCCAGGTGAACATGGCGGCCTTCGAGGTCGGCAAGAACCTGGCCACCAGCGAAGGCGCGGTGATCTTCCGCAACGACCTGCTGGAGCTGATCCAGTACAAGCCGACCACCGAGCAGGTGCACGAGCGCCCACTGCTGGTGGTGCCGCCGCAGATCAACAAGTTCTACGTATTCGACCTGTCGCCGGAGAAGAGCGTCGCCCGCTTCCTCCTGCGCAACCATGTACAGACCTTCGTGGTGAGCTGGCGCAACCCGACCAAGGCCCAGCGCGAGTGGGGCCTGTCGACCTACATCGAGGCGCTCAAGGAAGCGATCGACGTGGTCACCAGCATCACCGGCAGCAAGGACGTCAACATGCTCGGCGCCTGCTCCGGGGGCATCACCATCTCCTCGCTGCTCGGCCACTACGCCGCCACCGGCGAGCAGAAGGTCAACTCGATGACCCTGCTGGTCAGCGTGCTGGACACCAAGCTTGATACCCAGGTCGCCCTGTTCGCCGACGAAAAGACCCTGGAAGCCGCCAAGCGTCGCTCCTATCAATCCGGCGTGCTGGAAGGCAAGGACATGGCGAAGGTCTTCGCCTGGATGCGCCCCAACGACCTGATCTGGAACTACTGGGTCAACAACTACCTGCTGGGCAACGAGCCGCCGGTGTTCGACATCCTCTACTGGAACAACGACACCACCCGCCTGCCCGCCGCCCTGCACGGCGACCTGATCGAGCTGTTCAAGACCAACCCGCTGACCCGCCCCAATGCCCTGGAAGTCTGCGGTACGCCGATCGACCTCAAGCAGGTCACCAGCGACATCTACTGCGTGGCCGGCACCACCGATCACATCACCCCGTGGGAAGCCTGCTACAAGTCCTCGCTGCTGTTCGGCGGCAAGGTCGAATTCGTGCTGTCCAACAGCGGTCACATCCAGAGCATCCTCAACCCGCCGGGAAACCCCAAGGCGCGCTTCGTCACCAACAGCGAGCCGGCGGCCAATGCCCGCGAGTGGCAGGAGAAGGCCACCAAGCATGCCGACTCCTGGTGGCTGCACTGGCAACAGTGGCTGGCCGCGCGCTCGGGCAAGCTGAAGAAGGCGCCCGCCGGCCTGGGCAACAAGACCCATACGCCGGGCGAGGCCGCCCCGGGAACCTACGTACACGAACGCTGAAACAAGCAACGCTGCACCTTGCGCAGTACTGCCCGCGGCACCCGGAAGTGCCGCACGCCGCAACCGGCCAATGGCCCGAGCGGCGCCCGCCGCGAGGCGGGAGACTGGCGAGCGGCCTCGGAAGGTCGCTCTCCGCTGATCCATGTATAGGGCCTAGCGCATGCCGCAACCTTTTGTATTTCGTACCATCGAGCTGGATGGCCAGACCATCCGCACAGCGGTCCGCCCCGGCAGCAGCAGCCTGACGCCGTTGCTGATCTTCAACGGCATCGGCGCCAACCTGGAGCTGGTGATGCCGTTCGTGCGCGCCCTCGACCCGGACCTGGAAGTGATCGCCTTCGACGTTCCCGGCGTCGGCGGCTCGTCCACCCCGAGCACACCCTACCGTTTCCCCGGCCTGGCCAAGCTGGCCGCGCGCATGCTCGACTACCTGGACTACGGCCAGGTCAACGCCATCGGCGTGTCCTGGGGTGGCGCGCTGGCGCAGCAGTTCGCCCACGACTATCCCGAGCGCTGCAAGAAGCTGGTGCTGGCCGCCACCTCGGCTGGCGCAGTGATGGTACCGGGCAAGCCCAAGGTGCTCTGGCGCATGGCCAGTCCCAAGCGCTACATCCAGCCCTCCTACGGCGTACATATCGCCCCGGACATTTACGGCGGCGCCTTCCGCCGCGACCCCAAGCTGGCCCTGGCCCACGCCTCCAAGGTGCGCTCGGGCGGCAAGATGGGTTATTACTGGCAGCTGTTCGCCGGCCTCGGCTGGACCAGCATCCACTGGCTGCATCGCATTCGCCAACCTACGCTGGTACTGGCCGGCGACGATGACCCGCTCATCCCGCTGGTCAACATGCGCCTGCTGGCCTGGCGTATCCCCAACTCGGAACTTCACGTGATCGACGACGGTCACCTGTTCCTCGTGACGCGCGCCGAAGCGGTCGCGCCTATCATCATGAAGTTCCTCCAGGAGGAACGGCAGCGCGCGGTCATGCATCCGCAGCCGCAGCCGATTCGCAGTCACTGATCGCACAACTGTAGTGCTACTCCGGCAGGCTCGCCCCAGGGCGACGCCAGCCGGACAAGGAAGTTTTTTCGCGCGGCAGTCTGGAATGCCCTCCGGCGCGCCTTGGTACAAGCCTTGCTGTCACTGGACGTGACAGTTCGACGACGGAGCCTGCCCCATGCGAGACAAGACTGCACCGGGATCCATGCCGGTACCCGCACACTTCATGAACGCGCAAAGCGCGATGGTCGGTGTGCGCGGCCGCGATCTGTTTTCCACATTGCGTACCCTGGCCTTCCAGGGCCTGCGCCAGCCGATGCACAGCACGCGACACCTGCTGTCGTTCGGCAAACAGCTGGGCCGGGTGATGCTCGGTGACACACCGTACCAGCCCAACCCGCAGGACAGCCGCTTCGCCGACCCCACCTGGCATCTCAACCCCTTCTATCGCCGCAGCCTGCAGGCCTACCTGGCCTGGCAGAGGCAGCTCAAGGCGTGGATCGACGAGAGCGACCTGTCGCCGGACGACCGCACCCGCGCGCACTTCCTCTTCTCGCTGCTCAACGACGCCCTGGCGCCGTCCAACACCCTGCTCAACCCGCTGGCGATCAAGGAGCTGTTCAACAGCGGCGGCAGCAGCGTGCTGCGTGGCGCGCGCCAGATGTTCGACGACCTGCTGCACAACAATGGCATGCCGCAGCAGGTCAACAAGCGCGCCTTCGAGGTCGGCCGCAATCTGGCCATCACCCCCGGCTCGGTGGTGTTTCGCTGCGAAATGTTCGAGCTGATCCACTACAAGCCGATGAGCGAAAAGCAGTACGAGCGCCCGCTGCTGGTAGTGCCGCCTCAGATCAACAAGTTCTACATCTTCGACCTCAGCCCGGAGAAGAGCTTCGTCCAGTACTGCCTGAAGAACGGCCTGCAGGTGTTCATGATCAGCTGGCGCAACCCCGACGCGCGCTACCGCGAGTGGGGCCTGTCCAGTTATGTGCAGGCAGTGGACGACGCCACCGAGGTGTGTCGGCTCATCACCGGCAGCAAGGAGGTCAATCTGATGGGCGCCTGCGCCGGCGGCCTGACCATCGCCGCTCTGCAGGGCCACCTGCAGGCCAAGCGCCAGTTGCGCAAGATCGGCTGCGCCACCTACATGGTCAGCCTGCTGGACAGCCAGGTGGAGAGCCCGGCGATGCTGTTCGCCGACGAACAGACCCTGGAGTCGGCCAAGCGCCGCTCCTACCAGAGCGGAGTGCTCGATGGCCGCGATATGTCGCGGGTATTCGCCTGGATGCGCCCCAACGACCTGATCTGGAATTACTGGGTCAACAACTACCTGATGGGCAAGGAGCCGCCGGCCTTCGACATCCTCTACTGGAACAACGACAACACCCGCCTGCCGGCTGCGCTGCATGGCGACCTGCTCGACCTGTTCAAGCACAACCCACTGATCCGCGCCGGCGGCCTGGAGGTCTGCGGCACGCCGATCGATCTGTCCAAGGTCAACCTCGATAGCTTCAGCGTGGCCGGCATCAACGACCACATCACGCCCTGGGACACGGTGTACCGCTCCACTCTGCTGCTGGGTGGCGGCCGTCGCTTCATCCTGTCCAACAGCGGCCACATCCAGAGCATCCTCAACCCGCCGGGCAACCCCAAGGCCACTTACTTCGAGAACGGCAAGCTGACCAGCGATCCGCGCGCCTGGTATTACGATGCCGAGAAGAAGGACGGCAGCTGGTGGCCGCAGTGGTTGGAGTGGATCCAGCAACGCTCGGGCGAGCAGCGCGAGACGGTGTTCAGCGTCGGCAGCAACAAGTATCCGGCGATGGAAGCAGCCCCCGGAACCTACGTTCACATGCGCTGAGGCATGGCGAAAACACTGGCCGGGCACAAGCCCGGCCGGTTATCGTCGAGGCTCCGGCGGCCAGACAAGATCATGGAATGAAGACCCGCGACCGCATCCTCGAAACTGCTCTGCAGCTGTTCAACGACCAGGGCGAGCCCAACGTCTCCACCCTCGAAATCGCCACCGAGATGGGCATCAGCCCCGGCAATCTCTATTACCACTTCCACGGAAAGGAGCCGCTGGTGATGGAGTTGTTCGAGCGCTTCCAGGCCGAACTGGCCCCGCTGCTCGATCCACCCCACGAAGCCGAGCTGGGCGCCGAGGACTACTGGCTGTTCCTGCACCTGATCGTCGAGCGCCTGGCCTCATACCGCTTCCTGTTCCAGGACCTGTCCAACCTCTCCGGGCGCCTGCCCAAACTGGCGCGCGGCATTCGTCAGTGGCTGAATCAGCTCAAGCGCACCCTGGCCAGCCTGCTGGCTAGGCTCAAAGCACTGGGCCAGCTGCGTAGCGATACCGAGGCTCTCGGCCAGCTGGTGGAGCAGATCACCCTGACCCTGCTGTTCTCCCTCGACTACCAACGCATCCTCGGCGCCAGCGGCGAAGTGCGCCTGGTGGTGTTCCAGATCATGATGCTGGTTGCCCCGCATCTCGCCGAAGAGTCGCGCCACGCCGCCGAACGCATCGCCCATCGTTACCTCGAAGCCTGAATACTCACAGCGTTTTCCCGGCCCCTGAAATGCAAACGCCCGGCACTAGGCCGGGCGTTTGTACATCCTGAGGGAATCAGGACGGAGTTGCGGGCGTTGCCGGTGCCGCGGCCGGAGCCGGGGTAGCAGCCGGAGCCGGCGCCGGAGCGGCAGGCTTGGCAGCAACCGGTTTGGCGGCAGGCTTCGGCGCAGCGGCTTTCTTCACCACTGGCTTCTTCGCGGCAGCCGGCTTGGCGGCCGGTTTTGCAGCGGGCTTGGCTGCAGCCGGTTTCGCCGCAGGCTTGGCGGCTGGTTTGGCAGCAGCCTTGGCTGCAGGCTTCGCAGCGGGCTTGGCGGCAGCTTTGGCAGCGGGCTTGGCGACCGGTTTAGCGGCGGCCTTGGCAGCTGGCTTAGCAGCAGGTTTGGCTGCCGGCTTGGCAGCGGCCTTGGCGACCGGCTTGACCGACTTCACCGATACACCGGTGAGCTTCTCGATCTGCTTGGTCAGGCTGTCGACCTTGGTCTGCAGCGACTTCACTTCGTTGCGGCTCGGTACGCCCAGACGGGAGATGGCGCTGTTAAGACGCTTGTCGAAAGCCTCTTCCAGCTCGCTCCACTTGCCGATGGCCTTGCCTTTGACTTCGTCGACTTTCGACTTGGCCGAACCGACGGTGCTGCCGACGCTGGACTTGACCACACCCAGTTGCTTGTCGACTTCGGTCTTGGCTTTCTTCTCGGCCTTCTCGCCGTCCTTGACCAGGCCATCGAACAGCTTGTTGCCGTCGTTGCTGATCTTGGAATAGGCGCCGAGGCCGGCCAGCCAGATCTGGCGCGAGTACTTCTCGATCTCGCCGATCCAGGAGTTGCTTTCCTTCTTGGCAGCCGGTTTTTTCACTGCCGGTTTAGCCGCCGGTTTTGCAGCGGTAGGTTTCTTAACAGCCATCCTGCTCTCCTTATTGGGTACGCGCCACTCGCTCAAGCAAAGCATTCAACTCGTCCAGCTTAGCAGAGAGTGCCTCAACATCCTGCTTGGAGGGAATACCCAGACGGTTCAGAGCGCTGGCTACACGATTGTCGAAGGCCTTTTCGATCTTGTCGAATTGCACTTCGACCTTGCCTTTGACTTCGGAGACGCTGCTCTTGACGCTCTTGAGCTGGGACTCGATCTGGCTGTTAGCAGCATCGACCTGCTCGTTCACCAGTTTCTTGCCCTGCTTCTCGACGCCTTCGCCGGCCTTGACCAGTTCCTTGAAGTAGTCGGCGCCTTCGGCACCGGCCTTGGCGTAGGCACCCAGACCAGCCAGCCAGACCTTGCGGGCATAGGCTTTGACGTCGGTCAGAACGGTGAGTTTGTCTTCGACTTTCTCGACTGCGACTTTCTTCTTCGCGGCAACTTTAGTGGCCATGGTGCACCTCTCGCTCAAAGTGATGGACTGGTCGTCCTGTACCAGGACTTGAGCGCAAGGTAGTGAAGAAAATTAGAAATCACATACTAGGGGACGTCAGGCCTGCAGATGCTTGTCGAGGGTCTCCTCGATCTCGCGCTTGATGGTGCCGCCCAGCGCGGACAGCAGCAGACCGAGCTTGAGCTCCACGCGTACGCTGGAATCGCCCACCGCGATGGTGCCGTCGGCGCCGCTGCGCTTGAACTCCAGGGTGTCGCCGCTCCAGCGGTACTTCACGTCGTACTCGCTGGCCAGGCGCTGGGCCAGCGCCTCGGCCTTCTCGCGGGCAACGGCCAGGCCAAGGGAATGGGTGCGTTCGACGGTGATGCGGGACATGTGCGACTCCTGCTGCGACCTTGTGTCACGCGACTATATCAGCTCCGCCCGGCGCCAAGACAAAGGCCGGCTGCGGGTTTAGAATGGCCGCCACTTCGATTCAGGTGACGGCGACATGAACGACCCGCGCAAGGCCCCAGAGCAGGAACAGACCACCCACTTCGGCTTCCAGGATGTGCCGGAAAGCCAGAAGGCGGAAAAGGTGGCGGAAGTCTTCCACTCGGTGGCGGCCAAGTACGACCTGATGAACGACGTGCTCTCCGGCGGCCTGCACCGCTTGTGGAAGCGCTTCACCATCGAGCTGTCGGGCGTGCGCCCGGGCAATCGCGTGCTGGATATCGCCGGCGGCACCGGCGACCTCACCCGCAAGTTCTCCAGCCTGGTCGGACCGACCGGTGAAGTCGTCCTCGCCGATATCAATGACTCGATGCTCAAGGTCGGTCGTGATCGTCTGCTCGACAAGGGCGTGGCCGGCAACGTGGTGTTCGTCCAGGCCGATGCCGAGAAGCTGCCGTTCCCGGACAACCATTTCGACGTGGTCACCATCGCCTTCGGCCTGCGCAATGTCACCCACAAGGAAGACGCCCTGCGCTCGATGCTGCGCGTGCTCAAGCCCGGTGGCCGCCTGCTGGTGCTGGAGTTCTCCAAGCCCGGCAACCCGCTGCTGGCCAAGGTCTACGACACCTACTCGTTCAGCTTCATGCCGCTGGCCGGCAAGCTGATCACCAACGACTCCGACAGCTACCGCTACCTGGCCGAATCGATCCGCATGCACCCGGATCAGGAAACCCTCAAGGCCATGATGGTCGAGGCCGGCTTCGAACGCGTCACCTACCACAACATGACCGGCGGCATTGTCGCCCTGCACCGCGGTATCAAACCCTGATGCTGCTCACCGGTCTGCTGGCCGGCGTCGAGCTCGGCCTCAACCGCGTGCTGCAGATGGACAGCACCGCGCTGCCGCGCCTGGCCCGACTGGAAGGCGCAGTGATCGAAGTCGACTGCCAGAGTCCGGCACTCAAACTGTTCATCCTGCCCGGCGAGGACGGCCTACAACTGGCCAGCCAGTGGGGCAATGCCGACTGCATCCTTAGCGCCCCGGCCAGCAGCCTGCTGCGCCTGGCACTGGCCAAGGACAAGACCGCCATCCTGCACCGCCCGGAAGTCAGCCTGAGTGGCGACAGCGCCGTGTTGCTGGAACTGGCCGGCATCCTCCAGGACTTGGAGCTGGACTGGGAATACGAGCTGTCGCGCTGGCTCGGCCCGATCGGCAGCACATTGCTCGCCAGCCACCTGCGCAGCCGGGTGAACTGGGCCGGCGACAGCCTCGACAGCCTGCGCCAGACCCTCGCCGACTACCTGGCCGAGGAATCGCGCAGCCTGGTCGGCGAGCGCGAAGCCCAGGCCCGCTTTACCGAACTGGACGACCTCAAGCTCGCCCTCGACCGCCTCGACGCCCGCCTCGAGCGCCTCGCCAGAAGAATGAAACCCGACGCATGAAGCTGCTCGCCACCCGCCGCCTGCTGCGCATCCTGCGCGTGGTCATCCGCTACCGCCTGGACGACCTGCTACTCAACCTGCCGCTGCCCACCTGGATGCGCGCCCTGCGCTTCGCCCTGCCCTGGCGCTGGCTGCCGCGACGCCAGCTCGAACTGAGCCGCGGCGAGGCCCTGCGCCTGGCGCTGGAAGACCTCGGTCCGATCTTCATCAAGTTCGGCCAGCTGCTGTCCACCCGCCGCGATCTGCTGCCACCGGACGTGGCCGAGGAACTGGCACGCCTGCAGGACCAGGTGCCGCCGTTCGACCCGGAGCACGCCGTGGAGCGCATCGAGCAGCAGCTCGGCGCCAAGGTTGGCGAGGTGTTCGCCCGCTTCGACGTGGCCCCGCTGGCCTCCGCGTCCATCGCCCAGGTGCATGCCGCGCAGCTGAAGAGCGGCGAGGAAGTGGTGGTCAAGGTGATCCGCCCCAACCTGCGGCCGATCATTCGCTCGGACCTGGCCTGGCTGTTCCTCGCCGCGCGCATCGCCGAGAAGGCCTCGGCCGACGCCCGACGCCTGCGCCCGATGGAGGTGGTTAGCGACTACGAGAAGACCATCTACGACGAGCTCGATCTGCTGCGCGAGGCGGCCAACGCCAGCCAGCTGCGGCGCAACTTCCAGGACTCGCCGCTGCTCTACGTGCCGCAGGTGCACTGGGACTGGTGCAGGCCCAAGGTGCTGGTGATGGAACGCATCTACGGCGTGCCGGTGACCGACCTGGCGACCCTTGCCGACCAGCGCACCAACATGAAACTGCTGGCCGAGCGCGGCGTGGAGATCTTCTTCACCCAGGTGTTCCGCGACAGCTTCTTCCACGCCGACATGCACCCCGGCAACATCTTCGTCGCCACCCGCACGCCGTGGAGCCCGCAATACATCGCCATCGACTGCGGCATCGTCGGCAGCCTAACCCCCGAGGACCAGGACTACCTGGCGCGCAACCTGATCGCCTTCTTCAAGCGCGACTACCGCAAGGTCGCGCAGCTGCACATCGACTCCGGCTGGGTGCCGGCGGAAACCCGGGTCAACGACTTCGAGGCGGCCATCCGCACCGTGTGCGAGCCGATCTTCGAGAAGCCGCTGAAGGACATCTCCTTCGGCCAGCTGCTGCTGCGCCTGTTCCAGACCGCCCGCCGCTTCAACATGGAAGTGCAGCCGCAACTGGTGCTGCTGCAGAAGACCCTGCTCAACATCGAGGGCCTTGGCCGCCAGCTGTATCCGGACCTGGACCTGTGGAGTACCGCCCAGCCGTTCCTCGAACGCTGGATGCGCGAGCGCGTCAGCCCGCGCAACCTGCTGCACAACCTGCAGAGCCAGGCAGAGCAGGTGCCGCACTTCGCCAACATGGCCCGCGACCTGCTCGAACGCATGAGCCAGCCACACGCCAGCGACCCGCCACCGCCGTGGCGCGAGCAACGCGACCAGTGGCCGCTGCGCCTGCTCGGCGCGGCCCTGGTAGCCGGTGGCGTCAGCCAGGGCCTGGCTCTGGTGCCGACGGCCTGGGCCGCCTGGCTAAGCCTCGCAGCCGGGCTGGCGCTGATCCTGCGCCGATAGCCAGTATCGCGCCCGGCTGGCACACTGACTGTTTCAAGCACCAACAGGGTGCGCAACCGGCGCGACGCCGCGCCACCGAAGTGCCCGGAATCGGGCGGATTGAGAAATGACCGACTGGCTCGACGAAATTCGCTGGAACGAGGATGGCCTGGTCCCGGCCATCGCCCAGGATCACAAGACCGGCCGCGTGCTGATGATGGCCTGGATGAACCGCGAGGCCCTGACCCTCACCGCCGCCGAACAGCGCGCCATCTACTGGTCACGTTCGCGTGGCAAGCTGTGGCGCAAGGGCGAAGACTCCGGCCATGTACAGAAGCTGCATGAGCTGCGGCTGGATTGCGACGCCGACGTGATCATCCTGCTGGTCGAGCAGATCGGCGGCATCGCCTGCCACACCGGGCGTGAAAGTTGCTTTTACCGGGTCTGGGAAGATGGTGCGTGGCACAGCGTCGATCCGGTACTGAAAGACCCGCATGCCATTTACCAGGGACACAAGCATGAGTGACACCCTTACCCGCCTGGCCGAAGTGCTGGAGGCGCGCAAAGGCGCGGCGCCGGACAGCTCTTACGTGGCCAGCCTGTATCACAAGGGCCTGAACAAGATTCTGGAGAAGGTCGGCGAAGAGTCGGTCGAGACCATTCTTGCGGCCAAGGACGCGGCCATCAACGGCGATTGCAGCGACCTGATCTACGAAACCGCGGACCTCTGGTTCCACAGCCTGGTCATGCTCGCCGCCCTCGGCCAGCACCCGCAGGCCGTGCTGGACGAGCTGGACAGGCGTTTCGGTCTTTCCGGGCACGACGAGAAAGCGGCGCGCCCCACTACTTCCGACTGATCATTTTTCGAGGACTGATGCATGGGCATTTTTGACTGGAAACACTGGGTAGTCATTCTGATCGTGGTGGTGCTGGTGTTCGGCACCAAGCGCCTGAAGAACCTCGGCTCCGACCTGGGCGAGACCATCAAGGGCTTCCGCAAGGCGATGAACACCGAAGAAGACAAGCCCGCCGAACCAGCTCCAACTCCCGCGGCGAGCGAGCAGCTGCACAAGCCGCAGACCATCGACGCCCAGGCGCAGAAGGTCGAAGAGCCGGCCCGTAAGGACTGACGCGTGTTCGATATCGGCTTCTCCGAGCTGCTGCTGGTCGGGCTGGTAGCGCTCATCGTCTTCGGCCCCGAGCGCCTGCCCGGCGCGGCGCGCACCGCCGGCCTGTGGATAGGTAGGCTGAAGCGCAGCTTCGGCGCGATCAAGGCGGAAGTGGAGCGCGAGATGGGCGCCGATGAGATTCGTCGGCAGCTGCACAACGAGCAGATCCTGCAGATGGAGCGCGAGCTCAAGCAGTCGATCCAGCCACCGGCACCGCCTGTCGCCCCCGCGCAGGCGCCGCAGCTCGAGCCTGAGGTACCCGTCACCCCGACGACCAGCGCACCCGCCACTCCCCCGGCCCCTTCCTCAGCCAATCCGGAGCCGCCGCGCCAGCCATGACCGAACAGAACAGCGAGATGCCCCTGGTGGCGCACCTCACCGAGCTGCGCTCGCGCCTGCTGCGCTGCGTGATCGCCATCTTCATCGTATTCGCCGGGCTGTTCTACTTCGCCCAGGACATCTACACCTTCGTCTCGGCGCCGCTGCGCGCCTACCTGCCGGAGGGCGCGACGATGATCGCCACCGGCGTCGCCTCACCCTTCCTCACTCCGTTCAAGCTGACCGCCTGGTGCTCGCTGTTCCTAGCCGTGCCGATCATCCTGCACCAGGTGTGGGGCTTCATCGCGCCGGGGCTGTACAAGCACGAGAAGCGCATCGCCATGCCGCTGCTGGTCTCCAGCATCTTCTTGTTCTATGGCGGCATGGCCTTCGCCTACTTCCTGGTGTTCCCGCTGATGTTCCACTTCTTCGCCAGCGTGACCCCGGACGGGGTGGCGATGATGACGGACATCAACGAGTACCTGGACTTCGTCCTCACCCTGTTCTTCGCCTTCGGCGTGGCCTTCGAGATTCCGGTCGCTACGTTTCTGGTGCTGTGGGTCGGCATCGTCGACATCGACACCCTGCGCAAGAGCCGCCCCTATGTGATCGTCGGCTGCTTCGTGGTCGGCATGATCCTCACCCCGCCGGACATCTTCTCGCAGACCCTGCTGGCCGTGCCCATGTGGCTGCTGTTCGAGGTCGGCCTGTTCTTCGGCGGCCTGGTGCGCAAGCGTAGCGAGCACGAGGAAGTCGAGTCCGACGACCAGCCGCCTGCACCGCTGCAATGAACCTGCTGCTACTGGAAGACGCCGATTTCGTCGCGGCCGATCGCGCCGTGCTCGAAGGCCGGCGCCTCAAGCACCTGCACGAGGTTCACCGCGCCGAGGCCGGCGACCAGCTGCGCGTCGGCCGCCTCGGCGGCCTGATGGGCCGCGGCACCCTGCTGGCACTCGATGAGCAGCACGCCGAGCTGCAGGTGGAGCTGGACCAGCCACCGCCAGCCAAGCTGCCGCTGACCCTGCTGCTGGCCCTGCCACGCCCGAAGATGCTCAAGCGCGTGCTGCAGACCGCGGCCGCCATGGGCGTGCCGCGCGTGGTGCTGCTCAACAGCTACCGGGTGGAAAAGAGCTTCTGGCAGACGCCCTTCCTCGAACCCGAGGCCATCCGCGAGCAACTTATCCTCGGCCTGGAACAGGCGCGCGATACCGTACTGCCCGAGGTGACCATCGAAAAGCGCTTCAAGCCCTTCGTCGAGGACCGCCTGCCGGCCATCGCCGCCGGCACCCTGGGACTGGTCGGCCATCCCGGCGACTACCCCGTCTGCCCACGGGCGGTGAGCGAGGCGGTAACCCTGGCCATCGGCCCGGAGGGTGGCTGGATTCCCTACGAGGTGGAGAAGCTGCAGGAAGCCGGCCTGGCGCCAGTGCAGCTGAGCGAGCGTATCCTGCGCGTGGAAACGGCGGTCACGGCGCTGCTGGCACGCTTGTTCTGAACGCCGCACCGGCATAGCCTGGCACTCCACGCCTCGCCCGGGGAGTCCGATATGCGCCCGCTGACCATCGATATCGACCGCCTGGCTGCCGCGCTGGTCGACGACCAGGCGGACCTGCGCCTCGACCTGCTCAGCGGGCGGCTGCTGGATATCCCGCCTGCAGGCGAAGATCCGCAGATCGAGCAGCTTCTGGAAGAAGAACCCGAGCGCCTGCTGGCGCTGGAGCCGCTGAGCGCCGACGAGCGCTTGGCCCTGATGGCGGATTTTCTCTGCGAGGTGGTCGACCCTGACGCTTACGCCGCGCTCACTGCAGCCCTGGCCGAGCGCCGCCAGCAGCGTGCCTTTCTCAATGCCCTGAAGCAGTTCCCGGACGTGCGCGAGACATGGCAGCACTATGAGCAGGCACGCCTGCGTGAACTGGCGCTGGACTGGCTGGCGGACAATCAGCTGCAACCAGTTGATCGCTAGCCGCGACCGCCCAGCCCCTCGGCAAATGTGCGGGTGACCTGCTCGATCAGCGCCTCAGGGTTTTCGCCGCCGGGCACCTGACCATCCAGCAGCAACTGCGACAACCCGTGCACCAGGCTCCAGGCCGACAGGCTGGCAATGGCGGTGTCTGGCACTTTCAGGGCCGCCACCGCCAGCTCCAGTTGCCCGTGCAGGCGGGCTGCCGACTCCTGCAACTGCGGGTACCGGCCACGCTCCAAGGCACTGGCGAACATAAGACGGAACAGGCCGCGCTGCTCCAGAGCGTAGGCCACGTAGCAACGGCCCAGAGCCGCCAGGCGCTGCGCCGCTGCCAGCCCGCCCGCGGCATCCTGCATACGCACAAGCAGCTCGCTGAAACCCTGCTCCGCCAGGGCCGCCAGCAGCGCCTCGCGGTCGGCGAAATGGCGATAAGGCGCGTTATGGGAGACCTCGGCGCGGCGCGCCACTTCACGCAGGCTGATGCCCGCCTCACCGCGTTCCGCCAGCAACTCTAGCGCCGCACGCAGCAGCGCCGCGCGCAGATCACCATGATGGTAGGAACGCCCTTCTTCAGAAGTTGACACTGACAACACCTCGCCCTATGTTGACACAAGCAACATCATAGCCCGATCCCTGAAGGAGGTCAGTCATGTTCTTCGTCATCCTCTTGCTTGTGCTCTGCGTCGCCGCCTGGGGAGCGTCGCGCCTGGGCGCTCCCGCACTGGCCGACTGGCCGGCACGCATGCGCCTGGCCCTGGCGCTGGCACTGCTGTTCGCCGGCACCGACCACTGGCTGACTCCGGAGCGCTACCTGCCGATGATGCCCGGCTACCTGCCCTGGCATCTGCCGCTCGTGCTCTTTACCGGTGCCTGCGAGATCGCCGGAGCCCTCGGCCTGCTCTTCCCGAGTACACGCAGGCTGGCAGCCGCCTTGCTGGCGCTGTACTTCGTCTGTGTGTTTCCGGCCAATGTGCACAACGCCCTCAACGGGCTGACGGTCGAAGGGCTACCCCAGGCACAGTGGTATTACTGGCTGCGCCTGCCATTCCAGCCACTGATCATCCTGTGGACCCTGTATGCCGGCGGCCTGCTGCCACGGCAACGGCCTATGGCGGTAGCGGTCTGAACTCAGACTTCGAGGAGGAAGGTCACCGGCCCGTCATTGACCAGATGCACCTGCATGTCGGCGCCGAAACGGCCGGTGGCCACCTGCGGGTGCTGCTCGCGGGCCAGCGCCACCAGTTGCTCGAACATGGCCAGGCCCTGGGCTGGCGGCGCGGCAGTGGAAAAGCTCGGGCGCAGGCCGCCCCTGGTGTCGGCGGCCAGGGTGAACTGCGAGACCAGCAGCAGGCCGCCGTTCACGTCCTTGAGCGACAGGTTCATCTTGCCCTCGGCATCGCTGAACACCCGATAGGCCAGCATGCGCTGCAGGCCCTTGGCGATGCTGGCGGGATTGTCCTGCGGCTCGATGCCGACCAGCGCCAGCAGGCCCTGGTCGATGGCGCCGACGATCTCGCCCTCGACTTCGACGCGGGCACCACGCACCCGCTGGATCAATAGCTTCACGCGTCTTCCAGAGGCAGGTCGAGCAGGCGCCGGGCCATCTGGTCGGCGGCGCGCACCAGCGCATCGGCGATGCCCGGTTCGGCAGCGGCGTGGCCGGCATCGCGGATGATCTGCAGCTCGCTGTTCGGCCAGGCCTGGTGCAACGCCCAGGCGTTGTCCAGCGGGCAGATCACGTCATAGCGGCCATGCACGATCACACCCGGCAGGTGGGCAATCTTCGGCATGTCGCGCAGCAACTGGTCTTCCTCGAGGAAGGCCTTGTTGACGAAGTAATGGCACTCGATGCGCGCAATCGATAGGGCACGGTGCGGCTCGGTGAAGCGGTCGACCACCTGCGGGTTGGGACGCAGGGTGGCAGTACGCCCTTCCCAGCAAGACCAGGCCTTGGCCGCGTGCATTTGGGCGATCTGGTCCGGGCCGGTAAGGCGCTTGTAGAAGGCCTGCATCAGGTCGCCGCGCTCCTCGGCCGGGATCGGCGCCAAGTAGTCTTCCCAGTAGTCGGGGAACAGGCGGCTGGCGCCTTCCTGGTAGAACCAGTCGAACTCCTGGGGGCGGCACAGGAAGATGCCGCGCAGGATCAGCGCATGTACGCGATCGGGATGGGTCTGGGCATAGGCCAGCGAAAGGGTCGAACCCCAGGAGCCGCCGAACAGCACCCACTTGTCGATGCCCAGGTGCTCGCGGATGCGCTCCATGTCCGCCACCAGACTCCAGGTATCGTTGCCCTCGAGGCTGGCATGCGGGGTGGAGCGACCACAGCCACGCTGGTCGAAGGTGACGATGCGGTACAGGTTGGGATCGAAGTAGCGGCGGCTGGCGGCGTCGCAGCCGGCGCCCGGGCCACCGTGGACGAACACCACCGGCAGGCCGTCCGGAGTGCCACTCTCGTCCACATAGAGAACGTGCGGCTCCTCCACCGCCAGCTCATGGCGGGCGTAGGGTTTGATCTCCGGATACAAAGTCTGCATGGCGCACTCCCGAGTCTGTGCGTAAGGTCCTTGGACCGTCTGCCGACGGTCAGCCGTGCCGGGCATCATAACCATGAAAAGGACCTTGAACATGACTCGAGCGCAACTAATCCCTGCTTTTCTGCTGATCTGCGCCCTGCTCGCCGGCTGCACGCCAAGCGATCCGCAGGCCGCCCTGGAGGCTGCCGTTCAGCAGTTGCAGGACAATCTGGAAGCCAAAAACACCGGCGATGTCATGGAGCAGCTGCACCCGCAGTTCAGCGCGCAGCAGCAATACGACCGTACTTGGGCGCAGCGCACCATGGCCATGCTGTTCCTGCGCCACAAGCAGGTGCAGGTGATCGCCATCGGCACCAGTAGCGAAGTCGATCCGACCTACAGCGAAAAGGGTCACACCCGCGCCGAGGTGGCCATGACCGGCGCCGAGGGGCTGATCCCGGACAGCGCCCGGCACTACAGCGTCAAGTTGGAGTGGTGGCTTGAGGACGGTGAGTGGAAGCTGGCGCGGCTGGACTGGGAATGAACGTGCACTGCGGCGGACTGAGCGCCGCCCGGTCCACGCGCGCTCAGAACAGGTAGGGAATAAACATCCGGCTGCGCCCCATGTACGCACGGTAGTCCTCGCCGAAGTAGACCAGGCACTCCGCCTCGTCACGGCGCGCCGCCAGGTACAGCAGCACGCTGGCCACCGCGGCCAGGATCAGCGTCAGGGCGTGCAGGTCCTTCCAGGCGATGCCCCAGGTTAGCAGCAACAAGGAGCAGAACAGCGGGTGGCGGATGAAGCGGTAGATGCCGCCGGTGACCAGTTGCGAGGTGCGCTCGAAGGCGTACAGCTCGTCGTCCTGGCGCTGCTCGCTGGGTTTGCCATCACGGCGTAGCTGGTAGATGCCGCAGAACAGCACACTCAGCGAGGCGAACAGCAGTACCCAGGAAACGCGCTGGTGCAGGGCATAGCGGTCCTCGAACCACACGGGCGCATTGAGCACCAGCAGACCAAGCATCGCCTCCCAGGCGAGGAAACGGTAGAAGCCGTGGGAACGGGTGTTCTTCAGCGCGCGCCAGGAGATGCCCAGCAACACCAGTGAACCCAGCACAAACCCCGCCACCTGCAGCCACACCATCCGTCTCTCCTCCTTTTGCCGTTTCGCCAGCCCCATCCAGGCCTCTGTTACACTGCCGGCCTCTTCAGTTCCGACGTACGCAATGGACCGCACCCAACTGCACAGCCTGCTGCCGCACCAGGGCCAAGCCCTGTGGCTGGATGCCCTGCTCGGCCACGACGCCAGCCGCATCGAGGGACTGTCCGCCTGGCATCATCTGCAGGCCTTCGGTGACGACCCCTCGCCTTGCCTGCTGTTCGAGGCCGCCGCCCAGCTGTGCGCCGCGCATGGTGCCCTATATGGCGAGGATAACGCCATCGACATGGCCCTGGTCGGCAAGCTGTCGCAGTTGCAGCTGCACCATGAGCCACAGCACCGCGAAGGCCCCCTGCATGTCACCGCCACCCAGGAGGCGCTGAGCCCGGCCGGCGCGCTCTATGCCTTCAGCATCCAAACCGAGCAGCGCCTGCTGCTGGATGGCAAGCTCCTGCTGGTACTGGTCCGTGCTTGAACTGAACAACATCGTCCACCGCTATCCCGGCGCCGACACCCCGGCCCTGCAGGGCATCGACCTGCAGCTGCAGCCCGGCCAGTGCCTGGGCCTGCTCGGCAGCAACGGCGCCGGCAAGACCACCCTGCTCTCCCTGCTGGCTGGCGTATTGCCGCTGCAGCAGGGCGAGATCCGCTGGGATGGCGAGCGCAGCCTCGGCCTGGTACCGCAGCAACTGGCCTTCTACGCCGAACTCAAGGTGCGCGAGAACCTCGAGCTGTTCGCCGACCTCTATCGCCTGCACGGCGCCGAGCGCGCCCGCCGCCTGGAACTGTGCATCACCAGCACCAATCTGAAAGACAAACTGCAGCGCCGTGCCGCGCGCCTGTCCGGCGGCGAACAGCGGCGCCTGAACTTCGCCATCGGCCTGCTGCAACCGGCACGCCTGTACCTGTTCGACGAGGCCACGGTGGGCGTCGACGCCGCCAGCCGCCAGCTGCTGCTGGGCGCCGTCGAGCGCCTGACCGGCGAAGGCCACGGGGTGATCTACACCAGCCACTACCTCGACGAAATCGAGCGCGTGGCCCAGCGCATCGTCCTGCTCCACGAAGGCCGCGTGCGCCTGGACCTGGACAGCCGCCAGTTGCTCGGCGACAGCCACGGCCTGCTGCTGGAGTGGCAAGACGAAGAACCGGCTGGCTTGCGTGAGCTGCTGACGAAACTGCATCTGGACGCCGAAGCACTGCCGGGCGGTCTGCGCATCGCCGCGCTGGATGGCCCGCAGCTGCTGGAGATCACCCGCTTCCTCGCCGAGCGCCCCGAGCTGCCGCATCTGCTGCGCTTCGGTCGACCCTCGCTGGAGCAGCTCTACCTGCGCCTCAACGGAGGCCGTCTATGAGACTGCGGGCTCTGGTGCGCAAGGAATTCCTGCTGATGCTGCGCGACCCGCACGCGCTGGCCGTGCTGTTCATCATGCCCACCCTGTTCCTGGTGCTGATGGCCGGCGCCATGTCCAACTACCTGCAGGACAAGCCACCGGCCCTGCGACTGGTGCTGGAAGCCGACCCGAACGGCAGTTACGAGCAGGCATTCCGCGCCGCCCTGCAGGCCCAGCTGCCGGGCAGTGAACTGCTGCAGCAGGGAGATGCGCGCAGCGCCAGGATCAGCCTGCGCGCCAACTTCAGCGAGACTCTGCTGGACGACGAACGCCAGGGCCTGGCCCTGAGTTTCCCGCCGCAGCTGGACAAGCTGTCGCGCCAGCACCTGCGCGGCGCCGTGCGCATCGCCCTGGCGCAGACCCGCCTGCTCGCCTTCCTCGAAGACAGCGGCGACCTGGATGCCAGCCTGCCGCTGGCCGAGCGCCTGGCCCTGGTGCAGCAACGCACCCAGAGCAAGGTCGAGGAGCATGAACTGCTGGCCAGCGGCGACCTCAGCGGCCGGGCCAACGCCAGCCAGCTGAGCGTGCCGGCCTGGCTGATCTTCGGCATGTTCTTCGTCGCCCTGCCGATGGCCGGCGGCTTCCAGCGCGAGCAGCAGAGCGGCGCCCTCCTGCGTTTCCGTGCCCTCGACCTCAGCCTGGCGACCCTGGCCCTCAGCAAGCTGCTGCCCTACCTCGCCATCAACCTGGTGCAGTTCGCCCTGCTGCTGGCCATCGGCGTGCATGGCCTGCCGCTGCTCGGCCTGCAGGGCCTGAGCCTGCCCGGCAGTCCGGCGGCCTACGCCCTGCTCGCCATCAGCCTGAGTCTCGCCACCTGCGGCCTCGGCCTGCTGCTGGCCGCGCTGGCGCGCAGCGCCGAGCAGGCGTTGTTGCTCGGCGGCGGGATCAATATCATCCTCGCCGCACTGGGCGGCATCATGGTGCCGAAGAGCGTGATGCCGGCGGCCATGGGCCGGCTGGCGGAAGTCTCGCCGATGAGCTGGGCGCTGGACGCCTTCCTTACCCTGCTGGTGGGCCACGGCTCGCTCGCCGACATCGCCCCCTACTGTTTCCGCCTGCTGCTGATGGCTGCCCTGCTGGGCGGCGGTGGCTGGCTTCTGTTCCGCAGACGAGTGCAGCAAACGCAATGGACGAACGACTAGAACAACAACTCAAGCAACTGCTGATTCGTGAGTGCGACAAGGAAGACGACATCGACTGGCAGAGCATCGCCGACGATGAACCGCTGTTCGGCGCCAAGAGCCGCGTGCAGATGGACAGCCTGGACGCCCTGCAGGTGTCGCTGGCTCTGCAGCAGCACTACGGCGTGCGCATCGAGGGCGCCAAGGACGGCCGCAAGATCCTCGCCAGCATCGCCGATATCGCCGCCTTTATCCGGCAGTCGAAGTGACCCCGGTCTACCTGCAGCGCGGCGCCCTGCACAGCTCTCTGGGCGCCGACCTGAACGATGCGGCGCGCAACCTGCTGGCCGATCGCCGCCCCCAGCCGACGCCCTTCCAGCTGCACGAACTGCAGCAGCCAAGGCCCTACTTCGCTGTCGCCAATGACGAGACGCTGGACGCGCGCCTGGATCGCCTGCTGGGCGAAACCCTGGGCGACGCAGCGGCAAGCGATTGCCTGCTGATCGTCGCCAGCACCGCGCTGGATATCACCGAACTGGAAGCCCAAGTGGCCGCCGACGGCGGCTTTCGCTTCGAACACTCCACGCCGCTGGACCTGATGGCCGAACGTCTGCGCCAGCGCCACGGCTTCGCCGAGGCCTTCACCCTCAACACCGCCTGCACCAGCGCCGCCAATGGCCTGTTGTATGGCGCACGGCTGCTCGCCAGCGGTGACTACAAACAAGCACTGGTGCTGGCGTTCGAGACACCCAGCGCCATCGCCCAGCAGGGCTTCGGCGCCCTCGACCTCACCAGCCCCAGCGGCGCCTACCAGCCCTTCAATCCCGAGCGCGACGGCCTGGTGCTCGGCGAGTGCTACTGCGCCACCCTGCTCGGCCTCGAGCCAGGCCCGGCGCCACTGGCCAGGCTGCTCGGCGGCTTCAGCGCCTGCGATACCAGCAGCCTGACCACCACCCGCGAGGACGGCAGCCATATCGACTGGGTGATGCGGCGCGCGCTGGATACGGCCGGCGTCAGCGCCGGGCAGATCGGCCTGGCCAAGCTGCATGGCACCGCCACCGGCGCCAACGACCTGGCCGAGAGCGCCGGCATGCGCCTGCTCTACCCCGAGACGATGCCGCCGCTGGCCGTGCTCAAGCCCTGGCTCGGCCACACCCTGGGAGCCTGCGGCCTGAGCGAGACCCTTTTGCTGCTCGCCGCGCTGCGTCAGGGCGCGTTGCCGGCGCTGGACTATGCCGGCGAGGCGCTGCTGCCACTGCCCAGCGAGCCGACGGCAATTGCGCCCGACGCCCTGTTGCTGACCAACTTCTTCGGCTTCGGCGGCAACAATGCCAGCCTGGTGCTGCAGGGGATCGTGCAATGAAAGTTGTCGCCGCCAGCGAGGTCCAAGGCAGCGCCGCCCTCGACGACAAGGCGCTGAAGGCCGCGCTCAGCCAGTACCTGAGCAGCCCGCCGCGACGCATCGACCGCCTGATCTTCCAGGCCCTGCTCGGCGCCGCCCTGCTCAAGGAGCATGTGCGCAGCGACTGCGGCCTGTACCTAGCCTCGCGTCATCCGGCGCGGCCGACCATGGGCGCGCTGCTCGACGCCGTGTGCGTGCAACAGCGCCAGCCCAAGCCCTTCGAGTTCGTCAACAGTGTGAGCAATGCCGCCGGCTTCCACGTCGCCCAGCAGCTGGGGCTGGAAGGCCCGAACCTGTTCGTCGGCGCGGGGCCACGGGTGTGGCCGCAGCTGCAGCGACTGGCCGTGCTGGACCTGGCCGATGGCCTAGTCAGCCAGGCGCTGCTGGTGGTGGTCGAGGATCTGGGCGATTTCCGCGTGCAGGCGGCGCTGCTAGAGCGCAGAGAAGCGAACGCGCCAGCAGCAGACTTTGCGGCACTGACGGCAAGCATCAAGGTGGAGCGACTCGACCTGTAGGGTGGATGACGCTCTGCTCATCCACCATCAACCCCTCATGGTGGATCGGTAACGCGCGATCCACCTACGCAATCAGGCCTGAGTCAGCCCTTGCGCTTGCTCCAGGCGCCGAGCTCCCTCATCAGCTCCCGCTCCTGGCCGGCGATGCCGCGCAGCATCTCGGCAATGGGACGGAAGTCCGGCGCCTCGCCCTTGCTGCGGCTGGCGCGCACGCAGGCCGAGGCGAACTGGCGCCAGTCGTCGCCGATGGCGGTCAGGCGTGCCGAGGCCTCGCCCAGGCCGGCCGCGCCGATCTTCTCGCCGGCCTCCTGCAGGAAGCTGGCGTACATGAAGCGGAAGCCGGCGCCACCGGTGCCGATCTCTTCCTGCATGCGCACGATGTGGGTCAGGTACAGGCGGTTGTACTTGGTCTGCGCCGGATCGAGCTGCTCGACCTGCTTGGCCAGGTGCTGGATGCCACGGATGCCGATCCACGGCAGCGGCATGCCGTCGAGGATGCGCGTGGTGCCGAGCACGGCCTGGCGGATCAGTTTTTCCCAGTCCTGCTCCTGCGGTACATCATCCAGCCAGTACATCAGGCCCTTGGCCGCCAGCGCGCCCTTGGCAAAGCGCGCCTTCTGCAGGTCGGCGCTGGCGCAGCGCACCGGCTCCTCGAACACCGGGTCGCTGATCAGGTACTCGTCGCCGTCGCGGCCGTAGGCCAGCAGGTTGTGCGCGTTGAAGTGGAAGCGCATCTCCGGCGGGAAGTACGGCAGCCAGAACACCGAGCTCTGCAGGCCGGCCAGGCGACCCTGGTCGAGCAGCGCATCCAGCTCGCGGCGGCCCTGCTCGGGGTTGCCGAAGGTGCGGCTGTTGAGGCGCGCGCCGAGGCGCTTGCTCAGGGTCTTGATCAGGTGCTTCGGCGGCATGCGATAGGCAATCAGCGGCATACCGCTGAGCTTGACGATCGGCAGGTAGGCGAAGGCCAGGCCCGAGGCCAGGCCGAAGGCCATCGGCTCGCTCATTGGCAGGCCGGCGTGGGTCAGCAGGCTGGCCATCACCCCGCTCTCGCAGTGGGCGCTCTGGCGGTGCTGGAAATGCGGTTCGAAGCTGCTCATGCCGGGGCCTTCTGGTAGCCGATCAGTTGTTCCACCGGCAGGCCGAAGGCTTCGGCGTAACGGGCGAGGATAGACGCGCTCAGGCGCCGGTAGATGGCCGGGCGAAAGTGCCGGCGGATGCGCCACTGGAACAGCCCGGTGATCTGCGCCAGCGCCGGCTCGTCCAGGCGGTAGCGGTACATCAGGCACTTCAGCGGCGACAGCTCTCCGCGCTGCCAGGCCGCCTCGGCCTCGGCCTCCTGGGCTTCCAGCTCGGCCACGGCCAGCTGGGTGGCGTAGGCCTCGGTGTCCCAGCCGTCGCTCTGCGCGCGCTGGTAGTGGCCCTCGGCATCCACGGCGTAGACCAGCTTGCTGTGGCCGCCGTAGGTGGAGCTGTGATCCTGGGGAACCTCGTCAAGCTTCATCGCCAACCACCGTCAGATGCATGAACGCGCTGGAGAAACGCCCGCTTTCGGGCACGTAGCAGAGCAGGCGCTCGCCGCTGCGCAGGCGTCCGCCGTTGAACAGTTCCTCGAGGATGATGAAGATAGAGGCAGCGCCGGTGTTGCCCTTGCTGGTCAGGTTGGTAAACCAGCGCTCCTGGGGAATCGGCAGATCGGCCTCGGCCAGCCCCACCGCCAGCGGCTCGCGGAAGAACTCGGAGGAGTAGTGCGGCAGGAAGTGGTCGATATCGGCCACGCGCAGATCGCGCTTGTGCAGGATGCGCTTGAGCGCCTCGACCACGGTGTACTTGACGATGTTGTCGTTGAGCAGCTTGACGTCCTGCTTGATCGCCATCACCGAGCGATGGTTGCGCTCGTCGGCGTCGAAGCGACTCCAGCCGGCCAGGCCGCCGTCCGTCATCTCCGCCCCGGCATACATGCACGGCGGCATCTGGTCGGCAAAGGAGAGGATGTCGATCCAGTCGATGCGCAGGCTCAGGCCGCGGGCGTTGGGCTGGCCCTGCAGCCACACGGCACCGGCGCCGTCGGAGAGCATCCAGCGCAGGAAGTCCTTCTCAAAGGCGATCTCCGGATGGGTCTCCAACTCGGCGGCGCGGCGCTCGTACTCGGCGTCGAAGTTGTGCGCCTGCATCAGCGCGGAAGCCACCTCCGACCCGCAGGCCACGGCGTTGCGGCTCTCGCCGCTGGCGACGCTGAGGTAGGCGTACTTCAGTGCCGTCATGCCGCACAGGCAGATGCCAGCGGTGGTCACCACCTCGCCGGGCGGGCTGCCCAGCTCGCCGTGCACCATCACCGCGTGGCCGGGCATGGTCTGGTCCGGCGACGAGGTGCTGGCCACCAGGCAATCCAGCTCATTCAGATCGAAGCCCGGGGCCTGCAGGTTGCGGATAGCCGCGGCGCTGATCTGCGCGTTGCTCATGGCCGCCAGGCCGCTGGCGGGGTCGATCACGTAGTGGCGGCTCTGGATGCCGTTACGTTTGAGCACCAGGCGCCGCGCCCGCGACGGCTGGCCGCCGACCAGGCCGAGGCGTTCCTCCATCTGCTCGTTGTCGACCGGGTCGAACGGCAGGTAGGCGCTGATGCGGTTGATGAAGACGGGATTGGCCACGTTGAATTCCTCGGGTCACTTCACTCGCCGGACGGGCCGGCGAAGTAGGCCTTTTCACGCAACGTCCGTTCCCTGGACAGCGGAGCCAGCAATTTCTTGAGCAGGGCGCCGAGCGGCACCACGGTAACGATCAGGCACAGCAGGAAGACGATGTAGACCACCAGGCCGGCGCCACGGCGCCGGCTTTGCTGCGGGCCGAGGGCGGAGAGCAGGCGGCTCCACAACTGGAAGCTGCGGTTGCCGACCTTCTCGCTGCCGATCAGCTTCTCGTCGATGCGCACGGCGCCGAGGCCCTTGAGCATGGGCTCGGTAATGGGTTGCGTGTCGCGGGTCAGGCGCTGCGCCATGGCCTCGCCGAAGCGGCTGGCGGCGACGATCTCACCCTCTTCGATGCCGGCGCGCGGCACCCAGGAATAGGGCTTCTGCCGGCCGGTGAACATCCACAGCGGGGTAGCCAGGAAGCTGGCGGCGGTGCCGCAGGCATCGGTCAAGGCGATGTTGTCGACCAGGCGCGCGCCCAGCTCGGCCAGCTTGGACTTGACCTTCTCCTGGGCCATCAGCCACATGTTGCGGCAGCCGATCAGGGTCACCACCGGGGTGTCCTTGAGCAGGCGGGCCGCTTCGGGCGAGGCGAGGAAACTGGTCAGCGGCAGCGACGGCGAGAGGAACCAGACCTGGTAAGCCAGAATCACAAGGTCGTAGCGCTTGTCGGCATCCACCTGCAGCGGCAACAGCGGCAGCGGGCGCATCAGCACGGTTTCGGGGAAGATGCGGAAGAAACCGAGGAACGGCCAGGGGAAGGGAAAAGGCTGGGCCGGCTGCAGTGCCAGATGGTCGACCTGCACACCATCGGCTTTCTCCAGCGGAGCGCATACCGACTGGGTCAGACGCCCCAACTGACCGGTTTGTGAAAAATGGACCACTAAAACCTGACGCATCCCTTGCCTATTCCCTGCAGAATGGCCGGATTATGCCACAGCGATTTCTTCAAACCGTAACCTGGCCATGCCTGCTGGCGCTGCTGTTCGTCAGTTCACAGACGGTCGCCGGCGACATTCTGGTCAGGGTCGAGGGCAAACAGGCCAATGCGCCCGTGCACCTGGCCCTGCTCTCCGCCGATCAGCCCGATTGGAACGGCTCCATCCTGCGCCAGATCCAGAGCGAGGACGGCGAACTGCGCCTGCGCGAACTTCCTCCGGGACGCTACGCCGTGCAGTTGTTCCAGGACCTGGACGGTGATGGCACGCTGGCCCTCAGCCCACGAGGGATACCGCGGGAGCCGGTGGGATTTTCGACCAATCCGTCGCTGTTCAAAGGCAAACCGACGCCCGCACAGTGCCTGTTCGAGCACGGTAGCGGCAATACCCTGGTCACGGTGAAGCTGCGCAGCAAGAAGCGCTAGTCGGCGCGCCAGATCAGCTCGCCAGTGTCGTAGCCGCGGGCGCGCGCCTCGGCCAGCAGGCGCTCGCGGACTTCGTTGCTGACTTGCGGCGTGCGCGACAGCAGCCACAGGTACTCGCGATTCGGATGGCCGACCAGCGCGACGCTGTAATCATCCTCGAGATAGAGCACCCAGTAGTCGCCCTTGCTCAGGCCGGGGAAGAGCTTGCTGAACCAGTTGTCGAAACGCACCCACAGCTTGTCGGTGTGCCCCTCCTGCTGCAGCTCGGCCTGACCTTTCGCCTCCTGCCACTCGCCATCTTCGGTACGGCAACGGTTGGTCACCGCCACGCGACCGTCGTCCTGCAGGCGGTAATGGGCCTCGGAGGCGACGCAGTGGCGCTGGAAGAACATCGGCAGGCGGGCCAGCTCGTACCAGGTGCCTTGGTAGCGCTGCAGGTCGACCTGGCCGGCGGTCTGCGGCGGATCGTCCTGTTCGCCGGAACCGGCGCAGCCGATCAGGGTGAGCAGCAGCAGGGAAAGCAGGATGGGGCGCATGGCGGTGTCTCATTCGGGCCTGTGCGCTTCGACCGCGAGCCGGGCCGAAGGAGCGAGTTATCTCGATCAGGGGTTACTTGAGGCCCTGACCGGAGAACATCATCACCTTGTCGCCGGCGAACTGGACGCTGATGAAGGTCTTCTCGTCGCCCCAGGTGCAGCTGGTCAGGCCGATGGCGCCGGAACATTCGGTGGGGCTGCCGAGCAGGCTCTCCACCTCGGTCTTGGGCATGCCGGCCTTGAGCTTGGAATAGTTGTCCTGGTTGATCTTGCTGCAGGCGGTGAGCAGGACACAGGCGGTTAGGATGGCGAGGTTGCGCAGCGACATGGGGAACTCCAGAGGAAGGAAAACTGCGAGAGAGCTTGGCACAGGACGCGCCCGATTGCGCCTCTCCGACCCTCGAACTCGCGCACAGTTCGCAGGCCTCGGTGGCGCCTGCTAGAAACGCGAACCCGGTTGCGCGAGAAACACCAGCTCCTCGGCGGTGGAAGAGCGGCCGAGGCTTGCGTTGCGATGCGGGAAACGGCCGAAGCGGCGAATCACCTGGCGATGGCGCTCGGCGTAATCCAGATAGCCATCGAACGGCGCGCGCTGCTCGGCAGCAATCTGCTCGCGCAATGCGGCGAAACGCGCGACCGCCTCGTCCTGCTGAGCGAGGTCTTCGGCGTGCTCCAGCACCAGATAGGGAAATACCCGGCAGATCGCCGGCAGCCGGCTATCCAGCCCTGACTCCAGGCCCTGGCGCACCAGCGCCTGCGCGCGGACATCGCCGGAGAAGGCTTGCGGGGCACCGCGATGGATCATGCGCGGCAGCTGGTCCAGCAGCAGGATCAGCGCCAGCCAGCCTTGCGGCTGTTCGGTCCAGTCCTGCAGGTCGCCAGCGAGGGCGGCGGCGCAGAGCTCGCCGAACAGGCGGCGCGCCTCGTCGTCCTGTTCGGCGAGGTAGCCGAACCACAGCCTCTGGCGGTTGGCAGCCACGGCACTGGCGGCGGCTTCGATGTCGCCGAACCACCAGTCCAGCAGCCGCTGCCAGGGGTTCAAGGCTCAGGCCTTGTGGTAGCCGGTGACGCGCTCGACTTCTTCCTTCGAGCCGAGGAAGACCGCCACGCGCTGGTGCAGGGACTCCGGCTGGATGTCGAGAATGCGCTGGGTGCCGTTGGTGGCGGCACCGCCGGCCTGCTCGATGAGCATCGACATCGGGTTGGCCTCGTACATCAGGCGCAGCTTGCCCGGCTTCTCCGGCTCGCGGGCATCGCGCGGGTACATGAACAGGCCACCACGGGTGAGGATGCGGTGCACGTCGGCCACCATGGAGGCGATCCAGCGCATGTTGTAGTTCTTGCCCAGCGGGCCTTCCTTGCCGGCCAGCAGCTCGGAGACATAGCCCTGCACCGGGGCTTCCCAGTGACGCTGGTTGGACATGTTGATGGCGAACTCGGCGGTGCTCTCCGGCACGCGGATAATGTCGTGGGTGAGCACGAAGCTGCCCATCTCGCGGTCCAGAGTGAAGCCCATCACGCCGTCGCCGAGGGTCAGCATCAGCATGGTCTGCGGGCCATAGATGGCGTAGCCGGCGCAGACCTGCTGGGTGCCTGGCTGGAGGAAGGCCTTCTCGTCCAGAGTATCGTTCTGGCTCAGGTACTGGTCCGGGCAACGCAGCACGGAGAAGATGGTGCCGACCGAAACGTTGACGTCGATGTTGCTAGAGCCGTCCAGCGGGTCAAAGACCAGCAGGTAGGCGCCCTTCGGGTACTTGCCGGGGATCTGGTAGGCGTTGTCCATCTCTTCGGAGGCCATGCCGGCCAGGTGGCCGCCCCACTCGTTGGCCTCCAGCAGGATCTCGTTGGAGATCACGTCGAGCTTCTTCTGCACCTCGCCCTGGACGTTCTCGGTGCCCATGCTACCGAGCACACCACCGAGGGCGCCCTTGGACACGGCATGGCTGATTTCCTTGCACGCGCGCGCGACCACCTCGATGAGGAAACGCAGGTCGGCCGGGGTGTTGTGACTGCGGGTCTGTTCGATCAGGTAGCGGCTGAGGGTGACGCGCGACATGGAGGGCTCCGGAAACTGGGAAAAATCGGTGGCAGTTTAACCGTTTGCGCGCGCGGGCGCCTCTGCCGAACCGGACAGCAGATGAGAGGATGGCGACACGGGGGAAGTTCAAAAGCGTGGCCCCGTTGCGGGGCCACGTCGTGGGGCGCTTACAGATCCCAGGACAGGGACAGGTTGATGCCGTGCTGATCGCTGTCGTCGGCGGCGCGGTAGGTATAGGCACCGCGTACGGCCATGCCCGGAGCGAGCTTGTGGCTGACACCGAAGCTGGCGCGCCAGGTCTTGTCGTCCGGGGTGTAGCCATCGAGGGTGTAGCCGATGGTCGGCAGGCTGCGCAGGGACATGTCCACTTCGGTGGCGTCGTCCTCGTACTCGCGCTCCATCGCCACTTCACCGAACAGACGGGTCTGCTGGCTCAGATCGAACAGGCCTTGCAGGCCGACTCCCAGACGTTTGGAGTTGCGCTTCTGGTCGTCGTAGTTGAGTGCAGTGGCGCTCTGGCTATCCTCGGAATAGCCATCCACCTCGACCCGCGCATAGTCGGCGCTGACGAAGGGGCTCAGGTGCCACTGGCTGTCCGGGCTCTGAGCGATGTCGTAGCCGACACGGCCGCTCAGGCTCCACAGGTCGCCATCGGTGTCACCCTTCTCGCTGCGGGTGGTCGGACCCATATCGAACTTGCGCTTGAGGTCGTGGTAGTCCAGATAGCCGACGCTGGCGGCCACCTCACCCCACCAGCGGTTCTGCTGGTACTGGGCAAAGGCTGTGGTCAGGTAGCTGCGCAAGTCGTAGTCGGATTCGGCCTCACCGGCCTCCAGGTCCTGTTCGTACAGACCGGCCGCCAGGCCGACGCGCCAGGCCTCGTTGAGACGATAGCTGCCGCCGAAATTGAGGCTGTAACCGTTGCCATCGGCATCGCTCTCGTAGATGTCATAGGTCAGACGCTGGCCACCACCGTTGACGAACGAACGCCACTGACCGACTGCCTGCCAGGCCTCAAAGTCCGCCTGCCATTGGGCGCGCAGCTGATCCTGGTGCGAGCGCAGGGTGCCATGCGCCATTTCCGGCAGCAGGCTGATTTCCCACGGCGCAGCCAACAGCGAGTAGGCGTAGTCGGCGATCAGGGTCTGGCCCGCAATGGTCGGGTGCACGCCATCGTTGAACAGCAGCTTGGTCGGGTCGGGATTGGTGCCGTTGATGCCGTAGACCGGGTTCTGCACGGTGCAATCATCGAAGCAGGTGCTGATCAGTTCGTCAGCGCTTAGGTCCCCCAAACCATAGCGGCCGGGGGCAGCCAGCACCTCTGAGAGCATCAGCGGAACGTTCAGCGGAATGATTTCGGCATCGATAGTCGCCAGTTGGCGTACCAACTCCGTGTTGAAATCCTGACCCAGGGCGGAAATGGTCGGGGCGTAGGGCGACAGAATGGGAGAGCCCTGAATGGCTGGGGTATTACCTACATTGGGCAACAACCAGACCATGATATAGCGAGCCCCTGCTCCTTGAAGCGCTCTCACACTGTCGGCCAAACGTCCTGCCCCATCTCGCGCCTGCTGGGTGGCTACAGCTGGAGGCGCCAATGGATTGATACGCAACTGTAGAAAGTCGTTTCCTCCGCCGGTCAGGTAATACAGTGCCTTGGGATCGGCACGGAAACCATTGCCGGCCAGGTACTGATCATTGACCGTATCGAGGATCTGGTCGGTGCGATAACCGCCCACCGCCCAGTTGCTACCGCCAGAGTTCGCGGCGGCCAGGCCGTCTTCGCCGAGCCCCAACTGGCTTCCCAGCAGCATGGGGGCCACCGGACCATAGGCCTCGCCCGGCAGGTAGCCCGGCCCGACCCGGTTGGTAAAGCGCACGGGACCGTCGGCATCGGTGAACCAGCCGGCGTCGCTCAGGCTGTCGCCGAACACGACCAGGGAGGAGTAGGGCGACGCGTGCAGCGAAAGAGAAGTACCGGCCAACAGGCAGGCGGCTGCCAGGGGAGTCAGTAAGCGCTTCATCGGAGTGTCCTTATGATTGTTATTGGACCGTTTGGCACCTGCGACTCTAACGTGATTTCCGTCTCAATTCACCAAGCGCTTGCTTCCGAGCACTAGTGTTCACTGGCTTGGGGCTTGCGCAGCAGGCTGACGGCCATGCCGCCGAGCAGAGCGACACCAGCCAACAGCACCACCCATAGGCCGACGCGTTTCCAGTCCGCCGCCGACTGAGCCGCATCGGCCGCCTCGCGCACCACCTCCGGTACCTTCTCGGGTGCGATGGCGCGACCGAGGCTGGCCAGGCGCTTGGGCTCGTAGCCGGGAATCAGGGTGGACAACGGCAACGCCGCGGAGCGGGCCGAGGCGTCGCCGACGGCCAGTCGATAAGGCGCCGAACCGCGCGCCAGGAACACCACCTGGGTACCGCGCACCGCCACCCGCAGACTTGGAGCTTCCTTGCCGAGGCCACCGCCGCGGGCATCGACGCGCAGACGCAGCTGCTGTACCGGCGTACCGTACAGCTCGATCTCATCCTGCAGCACTTCCTTACCGTCCTGCGGCAGGCGATAGAGTAGGCCGCTGGTCAGTGGCTGCCATTCCAGCTTGCCGGCACCGCGGGAGGACAGGCTGACCGGCGCCAGCACATTGCCCGGCGGCAGCTGCACGCGGACTTTCTCCAGGGGCAGCGTCAGGGGCAGCTCCCAGCTGTACTCACCGGCCTTGCTCGAAGTCGACGCCAGCGGCGCGGACCAGGCCAGCGGCGGCGCCAGGTCCTGGCTCTCGACGCTCACCAGGCGCGCAGCCAGCAATGCCGGGGCCTGTTGCGGCGCCTGCCAGAGCAGACGCAGGTAGCGCGCCTCGGCACCCGGCAGCTCCACCTCGCGCTGCTCGACGCGTTCGTCGGCGAAGCTCAGACGAGCGATCTGCCCGTCTTCCCAGCGCTGCCAGTGCTGCAGGTCGTCGCTGGCCTCGATGGTGAAACGCTGGAAGCCTTCCTGATCGGAGCTCCAGTCCAGCTGCAGGCGGTGCAACGGCTGGTCGAAGGCACTGGCATCCAGCAGCCAGCCGCGCAGGATCTGCTCGCCCTGCCCCACCGGCTCCGGCGCCACTTCCACCAGGGTACCGCCGGTACCACGTTGCACGCGGATAGCCGGCGCCGCCTGGGCATCCGCCGCGCCACGCAGCGGGAACCACTTCACCGCGGCCTCCCGACGCTTTTCCTCGGGCTGGGCACTGCCCAGGGTCAGGGCATAGGCCAGCTCCTCGCCCTCGGCATTGAACACACGCAGGTCGCGCAGGTCGCCATGCTCGGCGGCCATCTGCACACCGAGCGGCAGTTCCAGGCGATACCAGGGGCCCTCGCCCTCCAGCGTCAGCGGCACCTGACTGGAATACTCGGCCTGCACCAGCGGCGCGGCGAGCAGCGCCACGAGGGCGATCGACAAGCACTTGTTCATGCGTTCACCTGTGCAGATTCGGGTTTGCGTGGCGGTAGTGGGGCGAAGTAACCGACCACCAGCAACAGTACGCCGACGCCGATAAAGGAAATGATGCGCTCCAGGCCACCGCGGTTGCCCAGTTCGACGAAGAACAACTTGGCCACCACCACGGCGATCAGCGCCGCGCCCAGCAGCCACAGCTCGCGCCGGGCACGCAGGTGGCCGACGATCATCAGCGGCAAGGCGATCAGGGTCCAGACGATGGACAGGCCTGCCTGTACCAGCATCGAGTCGAGCAGCATATCCAGCTCGTACGGCACCCCGCCCCAGTGGTGAGCAGCGCGGAACACCGTGGCGGTGAGCACGACGAACAGCGTGGCGCCGGCGACTACCTGCGCGATGCGCTCGCTGTGCGCCGCCAGCCCCAGCTGCGGCAGACCCGCACGCAGCCAGGCGTAGATCGCCAGCAGCACAAGCAGCATGCCCAGCTCCAGCGGATTGAGCAGCGGCAGGTAGGGCAGCGGATCGGCGCTGCCGTCACTGGCGATGTTGGCCAGCCACAGCCAGCCGAGCATCAGCATCGCCAGCGGCGCCGCGGCCAGTACCCGGTATTCGCGCGGGTAGGCTGCTACCGGCCAGGGCCAGGCACGCGGGGCGGCCATGGCCAGGAGGAAGGCGCTCGGCAACACGGCCCAGCCCAGCCAACGCCAGGCGTCGTAGTGCTCGGCCAGCAGCATCAGCAGGTAGCGCAGCTCCAAGGCCAGTACACCGAGAATCAGCCAGCAGCCCAGCACATGGGCAGCGCTGCGCACGCCGGCTGGCAACAAATCGGCCAGGCGCTTGAGTGACAACAGGTGCACGGCGAACAGCAGGCCCCAGCCAAGCCAGCCGAAACCTGCCGCCGGATGGTAGGTGCGTTCACCCAGGTGCAGCAGGATCACCAGGCCGGCCGGCACCAGCAGGCTGCACAGCAGTGCCAGCGACCGCCAGCGCAGGCGCGCGGCCAGCCAGCTCCACAGCGCCACGCTGAGCGCAGCCAGGGCCAGCAGCGTGGCGCCCTGCAGCTCGACGGCGACGAAGCGCAGTACCTCGCTGCTCAGGGCCAGCGCCCACCAGGCGGCGCCCCAGGCCAGCAATAGCTGCGACAGGCGCTGCAGGCTCAGGCTGCCCAGGTTGCCCGCCTGCTGGCGCAACAGCACATGGCGCAAGCGCCAGGCACCGACCTGTGCGGCCAGGGCCAGCACCAGTGGTGCCCAGAAGCCGGCATGCACCAGCGGACGCAATCCCTCGCTGGGCAGATAGCCGAGCAGCAACGGGCTGGCGGCGAGGAAAGCAATACCGCCGACCACCTGCAGCAACAGGCCGAACAGGAAGCTGGCGCGCAGCTGCAGACGCAAGCTGAGCCAGATGATCAGCAGGCCCGTACCGGCCCACACCGCCGAGGCACTCTGCCAGGGCAACACGAACAGCACCGCCAGGTTGACGAACAGCAGGCCGACCAGCATCACCAGCGACAGCCCGCGCATTAGGCCGCGGTCCTCACTGACCAGCTTGTCGCGCACCGCGATCAGCATGCCGGCCACCAGCGCCAGGCCGATCAGTGAGCAGACCATCAGACCGCGCCAGCCGGAGTCGAGCACGCCCGCGCCATCCGCATCGGCGCCGCGCAGCCGCGCGAGGAACAGCACGCCACCGAGCAACTGGATGGCGAATGCGCTGAACAGGAAGGTACGCGACTGCAGGCGCAGGCCGGCGAACAGGATCGCCAGGCCGGCCAGCGCCCAGGAAATGGCCGTGCCTTCCGGGCCCAGGCACAGCGGGGCGATCAGATAGAGGAAGCCCAGACCGACCGCGGCCAGCAGCGGCAGACCGCGGCGCTCCCAGGTCCGGCTGACGTCAGCCGGCGCCTGGCGCAGTTGCCAGAAGCTGAACAGCAGCGCCACCCCGAGCATCAGCGCGCCCAGCGGCGCGCCGTCGAGCACCGTGTCGCTGGGGATGGAGAAATCGATCCCGCCGAGGAAGGCCAGCGCCGCCGCGAACTGCAGGAACAAGGCGAAGCTGCGCGCCAGCGGCCGCGCTTGGCGCAGGCCCAGCCAGTAGATGCCGGCGCCCTCCACAGCCCAGGCGGCGGAGGTCCAGCGCGCGTCCAGGCCCAGCGGGATAGCCAGGGTGGCAAACACCACGCCCAGCGCCAGGCAGGTCTCCATCAGCAGCAATACGTTGCGCCCGCGTAGCAGGCGCGCCAGGACCATATAGAACAGACCCAGGCCGAGGGCACTGAAGGCGGCGGCGAATTCGAGGTGCTGGACGATGGCGTACTGTAGGCCGAAGCCCACCAGTGGCGGGCCGAACAGCACGGTGCCATCGACATAGTCGGCGCGCCCACGGGCCCAGCGCAGCTGCTCATCACGTCCTTCTGGAGCACCTTCGGCCTCGCGCAGCTTGCGCCGGGCGAACAGCAGGCCGATGGCCACGTACATCAGGAAGAACAGCACCAGGAACGGCTCGGTGCTCCACAGCAGCTCCGGGGTGTAGGAGCGAATGCCCCAGGCGAAGCCGATGCCGAAGGTGCCGACGAAGCCGACCAGGTTGAGCAGGCGCCAGGCCTTGAACCAGGCGATGGCGAAGATGCCGGCGTTGAGCAGGATGAAGTAGGAGAACAGCGCCACATGGTTGCCGCTGCCGGTGGAGGTGAGGATCGGTGCGGCGAAGCCGCCGAGCGCCGCCGCCACCGCCAGGCCCAGGGCGTTCTGTGCCACGGCGAGGATGGCCGAGAAGGCCGTGACCAGCACCAGCAGGCCGAGGGCCAGCTTGGGGTCGAGCAGCGGGTGCAGACGCATGGCGGCGAACACCGTCAGGTACAGCACGGCGATGCCGGTGCCCTGCAGCATCAGGCCGTAGTTGGGGTTGCGTCGGCGCAGCCACCAGCCCAGCCCGAGCAGAGCGATGGCACTGGCCGCCACGCCGGCATAGCGCAGCTCCACCGGCACCACCATGCCCTCGGTGGCGTAGCGCAGGAGGAAGGCCAGGCCGAGGAACAGCAGCACCACGCCGACTCGCAGCACGGTGTTGCCACCCAGCAGCCAGGCCTTGGCCAGGGCAAAGCCACGCTCGATCGGTGACGGCTCGCGGGGCGCAGCCGGGCGACGCGGCTCGCCGGGGCGCGGCGGCAGATGCGGCAAGGGCGTGATCGACGCTGGCGCGGAACGCGAAGCCTCCGCGCCCACTTGGGGCTCGGGACTGAGCTGCTCCGGCAGCTCCCAGACCAGCTCGGAAGATTCAGACTCGGATTCGGATGCGGCCATCGGTGCTGCCTCAGGCAGCGGCGCAGCGGCAACCGGCTCTGCAGGTACGGGCTGTTCCGCCAGCGGCGTGGCAGCCGCGCCAGGCGGCGCGCTCTCCAGCTTGACCAGGCGCTCGTATAGCGCCGTGGTGCCATGCTCGAAGCGCTCGGCGAAGCCTTTCAGCTCCTTGCGCAGCCGCGCGTTATCCGCCGCCAGCTGTTGCAGGCGCAACGCCTGGCCCAGGCCCAACCCCAGCAAGCCGCCCAGCAAGGCCGAGGTTATCGATTCACCGGCCAGTGCACCGAGCACCAGGCCGACCAGCATGAAGATCCATTGCATGCAGTAATTCCCGAGCCGTTGAGGCGAAGTCCCTTCCCCGTACGCCTGACCGAGGACGGCCGAGTATATCGGCGCAGCGGGGTCACTACCTGAAGACGTTGGCCAACTGGTGCACAGACACAACGCTTCGCTTGCTCACGTTTCTCTAGGTACAAAGAGCTCCGCCCGAGACACGCAGGCAAGAATCGAGACGAGGAGCTCGCCAGCAACCTAGGGTGGATCGCGCTTTACCGTTCCACCGGGTGGCGATCCACCGACTGAAGCCATTGGTGGATGAGCAGAGCGTCATCCACCCTACCGGGGCGATACCCACGCCGTCGGCAGTGCAGTCTTCAATCGCTTGCCTGGCATATCCACCATGCCCATCACAGCCATAAAAAAGCCCCGCCGAAGCGGGGCTCTTTCAGTAACTCAACCGACTCAGAACTGAGCGGCGTCCAGCAGGTACAGCGACTCGCTACCGGCCTTGACCGAAGCGGTCAGCGAGTGGATACGCGGCAGCAGGCGGGCGAAGAAGAAGCGCGCGGTGCCCAGCTTGCTCACGTAGAACTCGTCGTCGCCCTGCTTGGCCAGTGCGGCACGAGCCATCAGCGCCCAGACGTAGGCGTAGGCGGTGTAGCCGAACACCTGCAAGTACTCGACGGACGCGGCGCCGATCTCGTTCGGATTGGTCTTGGCCTGCGCGATGACCCAGGCGGTCAGCTCGTCGAGGTTGGCGATGGCGGCCTTCAGCGGCTCGGTGAATTCGGCCAGCGAGGCATCGGCGCTGCCGATGAAGGCCTTCACTTCATCGCTGAAGTGCTTGTAGAAGCTGCCGCCGCTGCCGACGATCTTGCGGCCCATCAGGTCCAGCGACTGGATGCCGTTGGTGCCTTCGTAGATCTGGGTGATGCGGCAGTCGCGGATCAGCTGCTCCTGGCCCCACTCACGGACGAAGCCGTGGCCGCCGAAGATCTGCTGGCCATGGATGGTGGTTTCCAGGCCCATGTCGGTGAGGAAAGCCTTGGCCACCGGGGTCAGCAGGGCGACCAGTTCTTCAGCGCGCTTGCGGGTGTCCTTGTCTTCGCTGTACTTGGCGGTGTCCAGCTGCATGGCGACGTAGCTGGAGAAGGCGCGGCCGCCCTCGTTCAGCGCCTTCATGGTCAGCAGCATGCGACGCACGTCCGGATGCACGATGATCGGGTCGGCAGCCTTGTCCTTGTTCACCGGGCCGGTCGGCGCGCGGCTCTGGATACGGTCACGGGCGTACTCGATCGCGCTCTGGTAGGAACGCTCGCCCAGAGCCAGGCCCTGGATGCCGACGCCCAGGCGCTCGTAGTTCATCATGGTGAACATGGCGTTGAGGCCCTTGTTCGGCTCGTCGACGATCCAGCCGGTGGCGCCGTCGAAGTTCATCACGCAGGTGGCCGAGGCCTTGATGCCCATCTTGTGCTCGATCGAGCCGCAGGACAGCGAGTTCTTCTCACCCAGCGAACCGTCGGCATTGACCATGACCTTGGGCACTAGGAACAGCGAGATGCCTTTCGGACCGGCCGGGGCGTCCGGCAACTTGGCCAGAACCAGGTGGACGATGTTCTCGGTCAGATCGTGCTCGCCACCGGTGATAAAGATCTTGGTGCCGGAAATCTTGTAGCTGCCGTCGGCCTGCGGTTCGGCCTTGGTGCGGATGATGCCCAGGTCGGTACCGGCGTGCGGCTCGGTCAGGCACATGGAGCCAGCCCAGACGCCGGCGTACATGTTCGGCAGGTACTGCTGCTTCAGCTCTTCGCTGGCGTGGTTGAGGATCGACAGGCAGGCACCGGCGGTCAGCATCGGGTACAGGCCGAAGGACAGGTTGGCAGAGTTGACCATTTCCTCGACCTGGGCGCCGATCACTTTCGGCATGCCCATGCCGCCGAACTCCGGCGCGCCACCGACACCGACCCAGCCGCCTTCGGCGTAGGTCTGGTAGGCCTCGGGGAAGCCGGCCGGGGTTTTCACCACGCCGTTGGTCCAGGAGCAGCCTTCTTCGTCGCCGCTGCGGTTCAGCGGGGCGATCACGCCACCGGTGACCTTGCCGGCTTCTTCGAGGATCGCGGCAGCGGTGTCTTCGTCGACCACTTCGGCCAGACCGGGCAGCTGGGCCCAAAGCTTGGAGACTTCGAAGACTTCATTGAGAACGAAGCGCATGTCGCGCAGGGGAGCTTTGTAATCGGCCATGGTGCGATCCTCGGGAGCAACGAAACGGCCGACGATCCGGCCGATCCAACATGCTCCGGAGTCTATCTGAACACCAATTTAGGACATAGGTTCTAGTTGTGAACCATGGGTCACGCCAGCTTGCTCACTCGGTCGCGGTCTTGACCCGCACCGCGCCGCGGCGATTCTCGCCTTGGGCGACCACGCAGTTGCGCCCGGCCCTCTTGGCCGCGTACAGGGCCTTGTCGGCGCAGCGGATCACCTCGTCGGCCGTACGCTGCTGCAGCTCCCGCTCGGCCACGCCGATGCTGATGGTCACCGACACGCTGGCCGCGCCACTCGCGCGTCGGCGCTGGCGGCCTTCCTTGTTGTCCTTCGGCCGCTGCTGCTTGTCGCGCAGCTGCAGCGGGTAGTTCTCCACCGCCAGACGCACGGCCTCCAGGTGCTGGCGGCAGTCCTCGATGGACTTGCCGGGGAACACCAGGGTGAACTCCTCGCCACCGTAGCGATAGGCCTTGCCACCGCCACCCACCTTGCGCAGCTGGCTGGCAACCAGGCGCAGCACCTGGTCGCCGACGTCGTGGCCATGGGTGTCGTTGAATTTCTTGAAGTGGTCGACGTCGGCCATGGCGATCACATAGCTGCGCCCCAGACGCCCCAGGCGATCGTTCAGCGCGCGCCGCCCGGGCAGGCCGGTGAGCTCGTCGCGGTAGGCCATCTGGTAGGCCTCGTGAACCACCGCGGCGACCAGCATCAGCATCACCAGGCTGCTCATCACCTGCAGTGCGTGCGGCAGGATGAAGGTGTTGGGCAGCATCCACAGCAGGCCTAACAAGCCCAGCAGCACCGCGGCATGCAGCGGACGAGGCTGGCGCAGGTACTGCACCAGCAGCAGCACACCAGCAATCAGGAACAGCGGGTAGGACAGCTGGATCAGGCTCATCCACTGGCCATGCCAGAGCGGCCAGTGGATCTCCGCCAGCCAGGCCTGCAGGCCCTGGGGGAAGCGCCGTGCCAGGGCCAGGGCGGTGCCGCCGAGGGCCAGCAGCACGGCGGCACGGGCGACCATGTCCTGCAGCAGGTGGCTGCGCTCGCGCCACGCGCCGTACAGGCCATACAGCAGCGGCAGCAGCAGGCTGCACAGGTGGAACATCAGCGCCGCGTCTTCGCGCACCTTGCCGTGCTCGCGGAAGTGATCAGTCTGGGTGTCCAGCAGGAAATAGCCGAGGTAGACCACCACCAGCAACGACAACTCGCGCTGGCGACCGTAGACCACGCAGAAGGCACCACCGAGCAGCAGGAGCAGGGTCGGCAGCACATTGAACAGCGAGAGGAAGAACTCGTTGAGTTCGCCCATGCGCGCGACCAGCAGCCCGGCGACCAGCAGCGGCAGCGCGGTCAGCAGATGATCGGGGCGGTAGGCGGCAAGACGCGACACTTCAGATTCTCCAGCCCGCAAAGCAGGAGCGGGACGCGGCATTTTGCCTGTATCGCGAGCAAAGGGCAGCGGCAATCGTTCGCATTCTGTCGACTCGCCTTTTTCCAGGCAAAAAAAACCGCGACCCGAGGGCCGCGGCTTTTCTGACCTGAGGTCGGAGCGGACTTAGTAGCCCAGAGCGAAGTGCTCTTCGTCCATTTCCATCAGGTTGCTGGCGCCGGACAGCATGGTGGCGACGTGAGTACGGGTACGCGGCAGGATGCGCTCGAAGTAGAAGCGCGCGGTCTGCAGCTTGGCCTTGTAGAAGGCTTCGTCCTCGGTGCCGGCAGCGATCTTCTCGGCAGCCAGGCGCGCCATGTCGGCCCAGAAGTAGGCCAGGCAGGCGTAACCGGAGTACATCAGGTAGTCCACCGAGGCGGCACCGACTTCTTCGCGGTCTTTCATCGCGGCCATGCCCACTTTCATGGTCAGGTCGCCCCATTCCTTGTTCAGCTGGGCCAGCGGTGCGACCAGGCCTTTGATGGCCTCATTGCCTTCGTTGGCTTGGCAGAACTTGTGCACGATCTTGGTGAAGCCTTTCAGGGCTTCGCCTTGGGTCATCAGCACTTTACGGCCGAGCAGGTCGAGAGCCTGAACACCGGTGGTGCCTTCGTACAGGCAGGAGATGCGGCTGTCGCGTACGTTCTGCTCCATGCCCCACTCGGCGATGAAGCCGTGGCCACCGTAGATCTGCACGCCGTGGTTGGCGGCTTCGAAGCCGACTTCGGTCATGAAGGCCTTGGCGATCGGAGTCAGGAAGGCCAGCATCGCGTCGGCGGCTTTCTTCTCTTCTTCGTTCTGGCTGTACTTGACGATGTCGACCTGCTTGGCGGTGAAGTACACCATCGCGCGGTTGCCTTCGGCGAAGGCCTTCATGGTCAGCAGCATGCGACGCACGTCCGGGTGGACGATGATCGGGTCGGCAGCCTTGTCCGGAGCTTTCGGGCCGGTCAGGGAGCGCATCTGCAGACGCTCGCGGGCGTACTTGATGCCACCCTGGAAGGCGATTTCGGCGTGAGCCAGGCCCTGCAGAGCAGTACCCAGGCGAGCAGTGTTCATGAAGGTGAACATGCAGTTCAGGCCTTTGTTGGCCGGGCCGATCAGGTAGCCGGTGGCGCCGTCGAAGTTCATCACGCAGGTGGCGTTGCCGTGGATGCCCATCTTGTGCTCCAGGGAGCCACAGGAAACGGCGTTACGCGAACCAACGCTGCCATCGGCGTTCACGTTGAACTTCGGCACGATGAACAGGGAGATGCCCTTGGTGCCTTGCGGGGCGTCGGGCAGGCGGGCCAGCACGATGTGGACGATGTTATCGACCATGTCGTGTTCGCCGGCGGAGATGAAGATCTTGGTGCCGGACACTTTGTAGGAACCGTCAGCCTGAGGCTCGGCCTTGGTGCGCAGCATGCCCAGGTCGGTACCGCAGTGCGGCTCGGTCAGGCACATGGTGCCGGTCCACTCGCCGGATACCAGCTTGGTCAGGTAGGTGTGCTTCTGCTCGTCGGTGCCGTGGGCTTCGATGGTGTTCATCGCGCCGTGGGACAGGCCGGGGTACATGCCCCAGGACCAGTTGGCTTCGCCGACCATCTCGCTCAGGGCCAGGCCCAGGGACTCCGGCAGGCCTTGGCCGCCGTGGTCAACGTTGTGCGCCAGGCTCGGCCAGCCGCCTTCGACGAACTGCTGGTAGGCTTCCTTGAAGCCGGTCGGGGTCTTCACACCGGACTCGGACCAGGTGCAGCCCTCGAGGTCACCAACTCGGTTCAGCGGAGCGATGACTTGCTCACAGAACTTGGCGCCTTCTTCCAGAATGGCGCTAACCATGTCCGGGGTGGCGTCTTGGCAGCCAGGCAGGCTCTGATAGTGCGCTTCGTAGCCGAGCAGTTCGTCGCGAACGAAGCGGATATCACGCAAGGGGGCCTTGTACTCAGGCATAGCGGTAAACCTCTACGGTGGATTCCTTAGTGTTAGGGTGACCGTCTAGAGCGGTCGTTCGCGGGATTTCTCCCGGCACCCGGCAGGCGCAAACCGGCCCGGCACTCAAACAAGCGTTTGAAACATACGTTTACGCCCTACCCTTGTCAAGCACCCCCAGAAGCACTTCAGACCTGCAGATCGACCGCCGGGAGCGGAGCCTGCAGTTGGGCCATACGTAGATACAAATCCAGTCTAGGCGGGGTCGCCGCCTGCTGCGGCTTTTCCTCTTCCTCACTGGCGGCCTTCTCTTCCTCTTCGGCCAACTGCTCCTCACGCCGAGTGGCACGCTCTTCGGCGGCGGCAACTGCCTCCTCGCGACGCAACTCGGCCAGCTCGGCGCGGGCCTGGGTGGCCTGCGCCGCGGCCTCGGCGGCGACGCGCAGATCCTGGGCGGAGGGTTCGGCGGGCGCCAGGGCGGCGCGCTGGACCAGCTCCATCTTGCGCAACGTGGCTTCCGGATCACCGGGGATGGGGCTGGTATCGATGCTGACTTCGCCGCCAACGGCGTAGCTCTTGCCGTCCGGGCCGCGCTTGAAGGTGTAGGTGGGTGCGCCGGCATAAGAGCCGCCAACCGAGGCATGCGCCTGCTCGTGGGCGCGCACTTCGCGGTCGCGGCTGGCCAGCTCGGCGATCTCCAGCTGCTCCTGGCGCAGCTGCTGGGTTTCGCGCGGGGATTCTTCCTCACCTTCGGCATCGGTGCGCGCCGGGCTGTGCGCCTCTTCGCGCAGCTCGGGCGACTCGGCACTGGCTTCCAGTGGTTTGGCGGTGGGATCGACGGAACGGGAAAGCTCGGACGAAGGAGCCCTGGCCGCCTGGGACGACGGCAGGGGCGCAGCGTAGGTCATAGCGCTGCCGATCTGCATCACACCCCTCCTCGCCCGACCGGGCGAGCCCTCTGATTACTGCGGCGCCGACAGCCCTGTCAGGCGCGGGTATCGATCAGCGTGCCGAGCACTTCGTCGGCGGTTTCCACCACCCGGGCGCTGGCTTGCACTTCGTTGCGGCCCTGAGTCAGGCCCACCAGGCTCTCGGCCAGGTCCGGCTGACGATTGGCGAGCGCCTCCGGATTGGGCTCGACCTGCTGGGTCGGCGGAGTCTCGCTAGGCTGCCGCACCGGCAGGGTATTACTGGCGATCTCGGTGGCGGCCTGATCGACACGGCGCTGCCCGGCCTGGATGCCACTGAGGCCAGCACTGAAGGCGTTACCGGAGATTTGCATGCTTGTGACTCCCTGACGGGGACAGACTCGTGCGAGCAATTGAAGCAGAAAACGCTCAAAAAACGTACAAGCAAAGCGCTATGGCCGATCAGCGGCTTATAGCGCGGCACTCAACGGCAGATCGAGATACACGGACACCGCCGCGGGGGTCGCGGCCGCCAGACGCGGCACCCGTCCCAGGCAGGGCGCCGGCAGGCGCTCGGCGAGGGTCGCCAGGTTCTCTTCGAGTCGCGAGGTCTGTGGGTCGACGATATTGGCCACCCAGCCGGCCAGGCGCAGGCCGTCGCGCTCTATGGCTTCGACACTGAGCAGCGCATGATTGATGCAGCCCAGGCGCACGCCAACCACCAGGATCACCGGCAGGCCGAGCGCAACGGCCAGGTCGGACAGATTCTCGCGCCCTGCCAGCGGCACCCTCCAACCACCTGCACCCTCGACCAGGGAGAAGTCCGCGCCTTTATCCAGCACCCGCCGTACCGCGGGCAGCAGCCGCGCCACGCTCAGTTCGACACCCGCCTCGCGCGCCGCCAGATGCGGAGCGATGGCGGGCTCGAAGGCAAAGGGATTGACCTCGTCGTAGCCCAGCGCCAGCGAGCACTGGCCGAGCAGGGCCAGGGCGTCGTCATTGCGCAGGCCATCGGTGGTCCGCACGCAGCCGGAAGCCACCGGCTTGGCCGCAGCCGTGCTCAGCCCCGCCAGGCGCGCTGCGTGCAGCAAGCCGGCGGCGATGGTGGTCTTGCCAACCTCAGTATCGGTACCGGTAACGAAATAGGCCTGGCTCATATCAATCCTTGCGCAGCACCCCGTACACCACCTGATAGGTGGCCGGCAGGCCCTGGGGCTGGCGGAAATGTTCGTAAGCCTCGACCAGGGCGCGCACCCGCGCCCGCCCGGTGAGGCCGCCCGGGCGCCCGGGATTGAGGTTGTGCGCGCCGAGCGCCTTGAGTTCGTGGGTCAGGGCGCGCAGATCGGGGAAGTGCAGCGTTCTGGCCTGGCGCTCCAGCGTCAATAATTGCAGGCCGCTGGCCGCGCACAGCGCCTGGTAATCGTCGAAACGACGGAAACGATTGACGTGGACGAAGCCGTCCACCGCCTGCCAGCTGTCGCGCAGCTCCTGCAGGGTGCCGACGCACAGGCTGCTGAAGGCCAGCACACCGCCGGGGCGCAATACCCGCTGCGCCTCCGCCAGCACGGCAGCGAAGTCGCCACACCACTGCACGGCCAGGCTGGAATAGATCAGATCGAGGCGGCCATCGCGCAGCGGCAGACGCTCGGCATCGCCGGCGACGAAGTGCTGGGCGCCGCCCTGCGGCCGAGCGTGGCGCAGCATGCCCTCGGCCAGGTCCAGGGCCAGCCCGCTGCCCTGCGGGTAGCGCGCAGCCAGGCCACGGCTGAAGTAGCCAGTGCCGCAGCCCAGGTCCAGCCAGCGGGCAGGGGTCAGCGCCGGCAGACGTGCCAGCAGCTCGTTGCCGACATCGCGCTGCAGCGCGGCGACGCCGTCGTAGCTCTGTGCCGCTCGCGAGAAGGAGGCCGCGACTTGGCGCTTGCCCGGCAGGTCGCCCTGCTGCTGTGGCTCAGACATCGCCAGCCTCGCCGAGGAAGGCCAGTATCGCCGCCGCTATCTCGTGCGGACGCTCCAGCGGGAAGGCGTGGCTGACTTCCTCGATCAGCCCCACCTCGATATCCGGCTGCAGCATCAGCAGTTCGCCCGCTACCTCGGCCGGCACCAGGGCGTCGGCGCCGGCCAGCAGGTGCAGTTGCGGCCCGGCAAAGCGCTGCACGGCACTGCGTCCGTCGAAGTTGCCCAGCACCTCCAGCCCCGCCAGTAGCACCTCGGCAGCCGCATGCGGCGCGGCGGCCTGCAGCTGGCGCGCCAGGCCACGCGCCTCGAGCGAGCCTTGGGTGCAGAGCAGACTGAAGCGCTTGAGAGTGGCGGCGGGATCGGCGCGACAACCATCGACGAAGGCATTGAAGGTGGCTTCATCCATCCCGAACGGCCAGTCGGGGCCGGCGACGAAACAGGGGTTGCTGGCCAGGGTCAGCAGGCCGCGGCAGCGTTCACCGCGCAAGGCCGCCAATTCGCTGGCGAGCATGCCGCCAAGCGACCAGCCGCCCAGCCAGGTATGCGGCGGCAGGCGCTCGTCCAGCTCCAGCAGCCAGTCGCGCGGCTCGCCACGGGTCAGTTCGGGTAGCGGCTCGATCTCCACCTTGAGCGTCGGAGCGAGGCCGCGCAGGGCCTCGGCCAGGACTTCCAGCGGCAGGCTGCCCAGGCCCCAGCCCGGCAGCAGGATCAGATGATTACGCATCGCGATTTACCTGCGGCCAGCATTCGGCCAGGGCGTCGAGCAGGCGTTCCAGCTGCGCCTCGCTGTGCAGCGCGGAGAAGGTCACCCGCAGGCGCGCACCGCCGGCGGGCACGGTGGGCGGACGAATCGCACCGACCAGCAGGCCGCGCTCCTTCAGCAGTGCAGAGAGTTGCAGTGCGCGCTCGCTGTCGCCAACCAGAAGCGGCTGGATCGGCGTTGGGCTGTCCATCAGGCTCAGGCCGATCTCGGCGGCGCCGGCACGGAATCGGCCAATCAGCTTGTTCAGGTGGTCGCGGCGCCAGCTTTCCGTGCGCAGCAGCTCGAGGCTCCTCAGCGTGGCGCAGGCCACGGCGGGCGGCTGGCTGGTGGTGTAGATGTAGGGCCGGGCAAACTGGATCAGCGTCTCGATCAGCTCCTCGCTGCCGGCCACGAAGGCGCCGGCGGTACCGAAGGCCTTGCCCAGGGTGCCGACCAACACCGGCACGTCATCCAGGCCCATGCCGAAGTGCTCGACTATGCCGCCACCGGTGGCGCCCAGCGGGCCGAATCCGTGGGCATCGTCGACCATCATCCAGGCACCCTTGCTGCGCGCCTCGGCGCACAGGGTCGGCAGGTCGGCCAGGTCACCGTCCATGCTGAACACGCCGTCGCTCACCACCAGGGTATTGCCCTCGGCGCGCTCCAGGCGCTTGCTCAGGCTCACCGCATCGTTGTGCAGGTAGCGCGAGAAACGCGCGCCGGAAAGCAGGCCGGCATCCAGCAGCGAGGCGTGATTGAGACGGTCCTCCAGCACCGTGTCGCCCTGCCCTACCAGTGCGGTGACAGCTGCGAGATTGGCCATATAGCCGGTGGAAAACAGCAGGGCTCGCGGGCGGCCAGTGAACTCGGCCAGCGCCTCTTCCAGCTCGTGGTGCGGCGTGCTGTGGCCAATCACCAGGTGCGAGGCGCCGCCGCCCACGCCCCAGCGCCCGGCGCCGGCGCGCATGGCCGCGATCACCTCGGGGTGATTGGCCAGGCCCAGATAGTCGTTGGAACAGAAGGCCAGCAGCGCCTGGCCATCGACCACCACCTCCGACCCTTGCGGGCCTTCCAGCAACGGGCGCTGGCGATAGAGGTGAGCGGCGCGGCGCTCGGCGAGACGGGTGGCAAGATCGAAGGTCATGGGCGCGAATACCGGCAATCGGTGGATAACCGCAAGCGGGTTATCCACCCTACGAAGAGGTCAGGTTCAGCGTAGGGTGGATCGGAGCGCGCAGCTCATCCACCAAACAGGCCATTAGGCCGAAGCGGCGTCGTAGAACAGCTTGCCGTCGCGCTGCTCGACCAGGGCCTGCTCGATGGCAGCCTGGTGCACCTCGTCGGCGTGCTCTTCGCGCTCTTCCGGCTTGATGCCAAGGCGGGCGAACAGCTGCATGTCCTTGTCGGCCTGCGGGTTCTTGGTGGTCAGCAGCTTCTCGCCGTAGAAGATCGAGTTGGCACCCGCCATAAAGGCCAGGGCCTGCATCTGCTCGTTCATCGCCTCACGACCGGCGGACAGGCGCACGTGGGATTTCGGCATAATGATCCGCGCCACGGCGAGCATGCGGATGAAGTCGAACGGGTCGACGTCCTTCTCACCGGCCAGCGGCGTGCCCTCGACCTTGACCAGCATGTTGATCGGCACCGACTCCGGATGCTCGGGCAGGTTGGCCAGCTGGATAAGCAGGCCGGCGCGATCGTCCAGCGATTCGCCCATGCCGAGGATGCCGCCGGAGCAGATCTTCATCCCCGCATCGCGCACGTAGGTCAGGGTCTGCAGGCGCTCGGCGTAGGTGCGGGTGGTGATGATGTTGCCGTAGAACTCCGGCGAGGTGTCGAGGTTGTGGTTGTAGTAGTCGAGGCCGGCCTCGGCCAGGGCGCGGGTCTGCTCCTGGTCGAGCTTGCCGAGGGTCATGCAGGTTTCCAGGCCGAGCTTCTTCACGCCCTCGACCATCTTCAGCACGTAGGGCATGTCCTTCGCCGACGGGTGCTTCCACGCCGCGCCCATGCAGAAACGGGTGGACCCGATGGCCTTGGCCTCGGCGGCCGCCTCCAGCACCTTCTGCACTTCCATCAATTTTTGCTTGTCCAGGCCGGTGTTGTAGTGGCCGGACTGCGGGCAGTATTTGCAGTCTTCCGGGCAGGCGCCGGTCTTGATCGACAGCAGGGTGGAGACCTGCACGCGGTTCGGGTCGAAGTGCGCGCGGTGGACGGTCTGGGCCTGGAACAGCAGGTCGTTGAACGGCTGCTCGAACAGCGCCTTCACCTCGGCGAGGGACCAATCATGACGGGTGACGGAAGCGATACTGGCGCTCATGGGGTATTCCTTGTTCTAGGCTGTGCGACACGGCTGCGAGGCATAGTCAAAGGAAGGACCATGCGCTGTCAACCATTCACCGATGGCCAGGTTTACATCTGGACGAAAAATAAACAAACGTGCTTGTTGTGCGCCGAAGCGGCGGACACCGAGCATCCGCTGTGCAGTGCCTGCGAGGGCGAACTGCCGTGGCTGAGCGGCCACTGCAACGTCTGCGCCCTGCCCCTGCCGGCCACCGGCCTGACCTGCGGCACCTGCCTTAAGCGACCACCGAGCTTCACCCGGGTGGAAGCAGCCTGGCGCTACGCCTTTCCGGTCGACAGCCTGATCACCCGCTTCAAGCACCAGGCGCAGTGGCCAATGGGACGTCTGCTGGCCGAGCTTCTGTCACAGAAGCTGCAACACGCCTTCGCCGAGGGCCTGCCGCGCCCCGATCTGCTGCTGCCCGTGCCGCTGGGGCGCAAGCGCCTGCGCAGCCGCGGCTTCAACCAGGCCGCAATGCTCGCCGGCTGGCTGGGCAAGAGCCTGCAGCTGCCGGTGCAGGAACGCTGGCTGCTGCGTCCGCAGGAAGGTGCGCATCAGCAGGAGCTGGACGCGGCCGCGCGCAAACGCAACCTGCGCCAGGCATTCGCCCTCGACGAATGCGCCGAGGTGCACGGCCGACATATCGCGCTGGTCGATGACGTACTCACCACCGGCGCCACAGCCGAGGCGCTGGCGCGCCTGCTGCTGAAAGCCGGCGCGGCGCGCGTGGATACCTACTGCCTGGCCCGCACGCCCAAGCCGGGAGATTGACCGCAGTCTCTGGATCGCGCATCGTGCACCGCTATATACAAAACTATATTGCGCCTGAGCCATGACGCTGCTGACCGCCCTTGCCCAGCACATTGCCCGCCGCCCGCAACGCATCGCCCTGCTCCAGCAGGTGGCGGAACAGGGCTCGATCACCCGTGCAGCCAAAGCCGCCGGACTCAGCTACAAGGCAGCCTGGGACGCTATAGACGAGCTGAACAACCTGGCCGGCCAGGCGCTGGTCGAGCGCAGCGTCGGTGGCAAGGGCGGCGGCGGCGCGCGCCTGTCGGCCACTGGCGAACGCCTGCTGCAGCTGTATCGCCGTTTCGAACAGCTGCAGGCGCAGCTGTTCGACGCCGCCGAACAGGATGCCGACCTGGCCCTGCTCGGCCGCCTGATGCTGCGCACCAGTGCGCGCAACCAGCTCAGCGGCCGGGTCAGCGCCATCCAGCCGCAGGGCCGCAACGACCTGATCGAAATCACCCTGGGCGACGACAACCGCCTGCTGGCGCAGATCACCCACGACAGCACCCTGCACCTGGAGCTGGTCATCGGCAGCACCGTGGTCGCGCTGTTCAAGGCCGGCTGCCTGGAGCTGCTGCCGAGCGAACCGCCAGCCGCAGGCGCGCTGCGCGGCGAGGTCGAGGGCGTGCTCGATGAGGGCGACGGCCCCTGCGAAGTACGCATTGCCCTACCCGGCGGACAGCGCCTGTGCGCCCTGCTCGATGCCCAGCAATTGCCGGCTCTCAACCTGGCCGTCGGCCGACCGATCCAGGCCTGCGTTGCCCCCGGCCAGGTCCTGCTGGGCATCGCCACCTGAAGACGAGGAGTCCACCATGCGTCGCCTGCTACTCTCCCTCGTCCTGCTCGGTGTCACCCAGGCCCAGGCCGCCGAGCCGGTGCGCATCGCCGTGGCCGCCAACCTGCTGCCGGTGATGGAGCAGATCGCCAAGGACTACCAGCAACAGACTGGCGCCCAGGTGCAGCTGGCCGGTGGCTCCAGCGGCGCCTTCTTCGAGCAGATCCAGCGCGGCGCGCCCTTCGACCTGTTCTATTCGGCCGACGCGGTGCGCCCGGACAAACTGGCCGCCGCCGGTACGGGCGCAGCAGCGCGCACCTACGCCTGCGGCCGCCTGGCCCTGTGGGTACCGCTGGCCGCACCCAAGCTCGACGCCCTGCCCGCCGGCAAGATCGCCATCGCCCAGCCGGACACCGCCCCCTACGGCAAGGCCGCCCTGCAAACTCTCGAGCGCAGCGGCCAACTGGACGCACTCAAGCCGCGCCTGGTGTACGCCCAGGACATCGGCCAGACCTTCCAGTTCGTCACCACCGGCCACGCGCCGAGCGGCTTCGTCGCGCTCAGCCAGCTGACCGCGGCCAAGACTCCGACCGCGCAGTACGTGCAGGTCGACGCCAAACTCTACGACCCGCTAGTACAGAAGCGCGTGCTGCTGGCCAAGGGCGAGCGCCAGGCGGCCGCCGAGGCCTTTCTGGCGTTCTTCGACGCCCAGCACGAAACCCTGAGAGCAGCAGGCTACGCACTGCCCGGCGAGGTCGACTGTGCTGCTGACTGACAGCGACTGGCAGGCACTGTCGATCACCCTGCAGCTGGCGGCGCTGTCCACCGCCCTGCTGCTGGTGATCGGCCTGCCGCTGGCAGCCTGGCGCGTGCGCAAGCAGACGGCGCTGCGGCGCATCCTCGACGCCGTGCTGGCCCTGCCCCTGGTGCTGCCGCCGACCGTGCTGGGCTTCTATCTGCTGGTGCTGTTCGCCCCCACCACGCCGCTCGGCCAGGCCTGGCACTGGCTGACCGGCCAGGGCCTGGCCTTCAGCTTCGCCGGACTGGTTCTGGGCTCGGTGCTCTATTCGCTGCCGTTCGTGGTGCAGCCGCTGACCGTGGCCATGCGCGAGATTCCGCAGAGCCTGCTGGAGGCCGCCGCCAGCCTCGGCGCCAACCGCTGGGAGCGCCTGCTGCGGGTGGTGTTGCCGCTGCTGCGGCGCGGCATCCTGGTCGCCGGCACGCTCGGCTTCGCCCATACCCTGGGCGAGTTCGGCGTGGTGCTGATGCTCGGCGGCAGCATCCCCGGCGAGACCCAGGTGGTGTCCATCGCCCTGTTCCAGCATGTCGAGGCCCTGCGCTACGGCGAAGCACACCGCCTGGCCGCCTGCCTGCTGGGCCTGTCGTTCCTGCTCCTGCTGCTGGTCTACGGCCTGGGCGATACGAGGCGCGCCGCACCGATGCGCAGTTGAGAGGCTGCTTTAGAGATAGACTGGGCGCCCTGACTGGAGCCCGCCATGAGCCACCCCTTCGCCACCCTTACACCTGATCTGGTGCTCGACGCCGTGGAGAGCATCGGCCATCTCAGCGACGCCCGCGTGCTGGCGCTGAACAGCTACGAAAACCGCGTCTACCAGGTAGGCATCGAAGACAGCCAGCCGCTGATCGCCAAGTTCTACCGCCCCGACCGCTGGAGCGATGCGGCGATCCGCGAGGAACACAGCTTCAGCTTTGAGCTGGCCGAATGCGAGGTGCCGGTGGTAGCACCGCTGCAGCAGGACGGCGAGAGCCTGTTCGAGCACGCCGGCTTCCGCTTCGCCCTGTTCCCTCGCCGTGGCGGCCGCGCGCCGGAGCCGGGCAACCTGGATCAGCTCTATAGCCTCGGCCAGCTGCTCGGCCGCCTGCATGCGGTCGGCGCCAGCCGCCCGTTCGCCCACCGCGAGACACTGGCGGTGGATAACTTCGGCCACGCCTCGCTGGCCACCTTGCTGGAAGGTGACTTCGTCCCGCGCAGCCTGCTGCCCGCCTACGAGTCGGTAGCCCGCGACCTGCTCAAGCGCCTGGACGAATTGTTTGGCCGGGTGCGCTACACCCCGGTCCGTCTGCACGGCGACTGCCACCCGGGCAACCTGCTGCACCGCGACGACGCCTTCCATGTCGTCGACCTCGACGACTGCCGCATGGGCCCTGCCGTACAGGACCTGTGGATGATGCTGGCCGGCGACCGCCAGGAGCGCCTCGGCCAGCTCTCCGAGCTGATCGATGGCTATCAGGAATTCCACGACTTCGACTCCCGCGAACTGCCACTGATCGAAGGCCTGCGCGCGCTGCGCCTGATGCACCACAGCGCCTGGATCGCCCGCCGCTGGGACGATCCCGCCTTCCCGCTGGCGTTCCCCTGGTTCGCCAACGAACGCTACTGGGGCGACCAGATCCTGGCCCTGCGCGAGCAACTGGCGGCGCTGGACGAGGAGCCGTTGCGGCTGTTCTGATCACGCGCAGAAGCCCGAAGCCAGCCCCCGCCGTAAAGCCTTTCTTACGCTATTTTCTAATCGGCAGCGCGCGCCAAAGCTGATCACACAGACAAGCTCCATCGACGGGCACTAGAATCAGGCCTCTTACTTAGCTGCCTATCCACCAAGGACGCCCATGTCTTCCGCCAACCCCAGCCGCGGCTATGCCCTCGGCATTGCCGCCTATCTGATCTGGGGCCTGTTCCCGCTCTACTTCAAGGCCATCCAGGCCGTGCCGGCCATGGAGATCATTGCCCACCGGGCGATCTGGTCGGCATTGTTCGGCGCGGCGCTGCTGGCGCTTTGGAAACACCCCGGCTGGTGGCGCGAGCTGCGCGACAACCCCAGGCGGCTGGCGGTGCTCACCGGCAGCGGACTACTGATCGCCAGCAACTGGCTGGTGTATGTGTGGGCGGTGAACAACGGCCGCATGCTCGAGGCGAGCTTGGGGTACTACATCAACCCGCTGATCAACGTGCTGCTGGGCATGCTGCTGCTCGGCGAGCGTTTGCGCCGCCTGCAATGGGTGGCCGTGGCGCTAGCGGCGCTGGGCGTGCTGCAGCAGGTGTGGCAGGTCGGCAGCATTCCCTGGGTTTCGCTGGTACTGGCGCTGACCTTCGGCTTCTACGGTCTGATCCGCAAACAGGCGCCGGTTGCCGCCCTGCCCGGCCTGGTGGTGGAAACCTGGCTGCTGCTGCCGCTCGCCCTCGGCTGGCTGTTGCTACACCCGGCAGCAATGAGTACCCAGTCGGCGTTCTGGAGCAGCAGCGAGGCGCTCTGGCTGATCGCCGCCGGCCCCATCACCCTGGTGCCGCTGCTGTGCTTCAACGCCGCCGCGCGCCACCTGCCCTACACCACCCTGGGCTTCCTGCAGTACCTGGCGCCGACCCTGGTGCTGCTGCAGGCGGTGCTGCTGTTTGGCGAAACGCTGGAGTCGAGCAAGCTGCTGTCCTTCGTGTGCATCTGGGCGGCGCTGTTCATCTACAGTCTGGACATCTGGGTGGGCATGCGTCGTCGCGGCCAGGCTGGCTAGAAAACAGCCAGCCGGCGCAGAAGCGCGGCGCGGCTGGGCTGAGGCGGTTATTCCCAACCTTTTCCACAACTCCATCCCCAGGCTTTGTGCACAAACTCGGCGGGCCTGCTCAGTTCCTGATCGATTGGCTGCAAGCCCCGCCATCCCTGGCCTGCAGCCCTGGCTCCCCAGGCTATCCACAGGACTGCCCACGGCGAACGGGGATAGCCCGGCGCAGCGCCGCGGCGCGCGTTATCCACTGCGTCCAGAAGACCAGGCACTGCACAAATATCAACCAGCGTGCTGCGAGCCGCGCCAGCCGTGAAGCGCAGCGCTACATCCCCGCCTTATCCACAGAACGATCCCCGGCCTTTGTGCACAAGCCATTGATACTGCTGGTTTTCTGAGCGAAGCGCGGGAAGCCGCGAAGTGCCTGGCGTGCAGCGGCCATCCCCCAGGCTGCCCACACCTTCATCCACAGCTTTCGGGGATATCCACGCGCCACGCCGGGCTGGACGAAATTCGCCCAGCGGCCTGCAGACCGCGCCAGCCGTGAGCTGCACGAGATGATCCCCGCACTATCCACAGCTCCATCCCCGGACTTTGTGCACAAGCCACTGAATATGAAGGTTTTTTGACCAGGCAAAGAAAAGCCCCGGGGCACTAGGCAGTGCGCCGGGGCTCCCCAGACTATCCACAGCTTCACCCACGCAAACTGGGGATCACTCCTCGGCAGTGCGCAGGTTCAGCTCCACCATCATGTCGTCGGCCAGGCTTTCCAGCTTGTCGCGCAGCAGGTCCAGCGACAGGGTCAGCGGCACGGCCAGCACCGCGTCGGCGTGAAACAGCGGCTCGCTGCTCATCGGTGCCGGCGCCACCTCGGTGGTCAGGCTCTCCACGTTGACACCGTGCTCGGCCAGCAGACGGGTGATATCGCGGACGATGCCGGGGCGGTCGTTCCCGACCAGGTCCAGGTGGATCGGCTTCCAGGTGCAGGACGGTTCGATGCCGCTCTCCGCCACCAGCACGCGAATGCCATGGGCATTGAGGCCTTGCAGGCCGTCCACCAGCTCGTCATAGCCTTCGGCGGGTACAGCCACGCGCAGGATGCCGGCGAACTGCCCGGCCATGCGCGACATGCGGCTCTCCAGCCAGTTGCCGCCGTGGGCGGCGATGCACTGGGCGATGCGTTCGACCAGGCCCGGTTGGTCCGGGGCGATGACGGTGAGTACCAGATGATCCACGTGCGACTCCTCGTTCAGGTTTCAGGCCGGGGCGTTGAGGCCGAGCCAGTAGGTATAGAACACCTCATCGCGCACATAGCCAAGCTTTTCGTAGAGTGCCTGGCCGGCGAAATTGTCCTTCGCCGTCTCCAGCTGCAGGCCGCAGGCGCCGCTCTGCTCGGCATGGGCGCGAGCGGCATTCATCAGCGTCTCGGCCAGGCCCTGGCGGCGCCCGGCCGGGCTGACGTACAGATCGCTGAGCAGGAAAGCCGGCTTCAGCTGCAGCGAGGCGAAGAACGGGTACAGCTGGACGAAGCCCAGCGCCGTGCCGGCAGCGTCGCGCGCCAGCAACACGACCGACTCGCTGGCGGCCAGGCGCGCGGCGAGAAAGGCCTCGATTTCGCCAATCGGGCGCGGCACCCGGTAGAAGTCCAGATAGCCGGCAAAAAGCTCGACCAGCTCGGGCAGAACGGTGGGTAAATCGGCAGGAAGAACGCGGCTGACCGGCATGGCAACTCCACAGGCGAAAAAGTGCCCGCAGTATAGCCAGCGCCTGCGCCGCCGCCCGGCAGACGGGCACAGTTTGTGACTGATTTTTCCGAATGAGTCATGTAGTATCCGCCGACTCTTACTACATGGCCTTCCGGCCCTGTCTAGCATCAAGTGAGGCAAGCAATGACTGAGCGCGTTCAAGTAGGTGGTCTGCAGGTCGCCAAGGCCCTTTACGACTTCATCAACAACGAAGCCATCCCCGGCACCGGCATCGCTGCCGACAAGTTCTGGGCCGGCGCCGAAGCCGTGATCAACGATCTGGCTCCGAAGAACCGCGCTCTGCTGGCCAAACGTGACGAGTTCCAGGCCAAGATCGACGCCTGGCACCAGGCTCGTAAAGGTCAGGCGCATGACGCCGCCGCGTACAAGGCCTTCCTCCAGGAAATCGGCTACCTGCTGCCGGAACCGGCCGACTTCCAGGCCACCACCCAGAACGTCGACGAAGAAATCGCCCGCCTGGCCGGCCCGCAGCTGGTCGTGCCAGTGATGAACGCGCGCTTCGCCCTGAACGCCTCCAACGCCCGCTGGGGTTCGCTGTACGACGCCCTGTACGGCACCGACGCGATCAGCGAAGAAGGTGGCGCCGAGAAAGGCAAGGGCTACAACAAGGTCCGTGGTGACAAGGTCATCGCCTTCGCCCGCGCCTTCCTCGACGAAGCCGCCCCGCTGGAAGGCGCTTCCCACGTCGACGCCACCGCCTACGTGGTGAAGAACGGCCAACTGGCTGTGGCCCTGAAGAACGGCAGCGAAGCCAGCCTGAAGAACGCCGCCCAGTTCATCGCCTTCCAGGGCGACGCCGCCGCGCCGATCGCCGTGCTGCTCAAGCACAACGGCCTGCACTTCGAGATCCAGATCGACGCTTCCAGCCCGATCGGCCAGACCGATGCCGCCGGCGTCAAGGACGTGCTGATGGAAGCCGCCCTGACCACCATCATGGACTGCGAAGACTCGGTCGCCGCCGTCGATGCCGATGACAAGGTCATCGTCTACCGCAACTGGCTCGGCCTGATGAAGGGCGACCTGGCCGAAGAGGTCAGCAAGGGCGGCACTACCTTCACCCGTACCATGAACCCGGACCGCGTCTACACCAAGGCCGACGGCTCCGAGCTGACCCTGCACGGCCGCAGCCTGCTGTTCGTGCGTAACGTCGGCCACCTGATGACCAACCCGGCGATCCTCGATGCCCAGGGCAACGAAATTCCGGAAGGCATCCAGGACGGTCTGTTCACCAGCCTGATCGCCATCCACAACCTGAATGGCAACACCAGCCGCAAGAACACCCGCACCGGTTCGGTCTACATCGTGAAGCCGAAGATGCACGGCCCGGAAGAAGTCGCCTTCACCGGCGAAATCTTCAGCCGCGTCGAAGACGTGCTCGGCCTGCCGCGCAACACCCTGAAAGTCGGCATCATGGACGAAGAGCGCCGCACCACCGTCAACCTGAAAGCCTGTATCAAAGCGGCTTCGGAGCGCGTGGTATTTATCAACACCGGCTTCCTCGACCGTACCGGTGATGAAATCCACACCTCCATGGAAGCCGGCGCCGTAGTGCGCAAGGCCGCCATGAAAGCCGAGAAGTGGATCAGCGCCTACGAGAACTGGAACGTCGACATCGGCCTGGCCACCGGCCTGCAGGGTCGCGCCCAGATCGGCAAAGGCATGTGGGCCATGCCCGACCTGATGGCCGGCATGCTCGAGCAGAAGATCGCCCACCCGCTGGCCGGTGCCAACACCGCCTGGGTACCGTCGCCGACCGCCGCCGCGCTGCACGCCCTGCACTACCACAAGGTCGACGTGTTCGCCCGCCAGGCCGAACTGGCCAAGCGCGAGCGCGCCTCCATCGACGACATCCTGAGCATCCCGCTGGCCAAGGACACCAACTGGTCGGCCGAGGAAATCCAGAACGAACTGGACAACAACTCCCAGGGCATCCTCGGTTACGTGGTGCGCTGGATCGACCAGGGCGTCGGCTGCTCCAAGGTGCCGGACATCAACGACGTCGGCCTGATGGAAGACCGCGCCACCCTGCGTATCTCCAGCCAGCTGCTGGCCAACTGGCTGCGCCACGGCATCGTCACCGAAGAGCAGGTGGTCGCCAGCCTCAAGCGCATGGCGCCGGTGGTTGACCGCCAGAACGCCGCCGACCCGCTGTACCGTCCGCTGGCGCCGAACTTCGACAGCAACATCGCCTTCCAGGCTGCCCTGGAGCTGGTGGTCGAAGGCACCAAGCAGCCGAACGGCTACACCGAGCCGGTCCTGCACCGCCGCCGCCGCGAGTTCAAGGCCGCCAACGGCCTGTAATTCTCAGCAGCAGTGAAAGAACCGCCCTCCGGGGCGGTTTTTTTATGCCCGCTAACAGGGCAGCGGCGCAGGGCTGCTTATCGGGATAACCCCGGGTTATGCGCACCACCCGCGCACTGGGCCAGCAACCATGCGCCTCGCGGGCCTTTGCCTGGAGACCCGCCGCGATGGCGGGCGCGCCGACCTCACCTTTGGCTATGGGCATAAGGATTATTCAGAAGTCAGGGGCGCCGGGCTTACCTAGGATGCCCCGGCACCTGTCATCAGGCTGCAAAGAAGCGATGCGCCGCGCGGCGTTGCCGCAGGCCTTCTTTGATCAGCAGGAGAGCCACATGAGAAGAACAACAACAGGCGCGGGGGCCATGTATCCCCACGCCCTGGCCCTGGCCGTAGCACTGGCAACTGCGCTACCGGCCCAGGCCGCCAGCTTCAACATCGGGGAAATCGAAGGGCGGCTCGACTCCTCCCTGTCCATCGGCGCCAGCTGGGCGCTGGACGATGCCGACGCCAAGTTCATCGGCAAGGCCAATGGCGGCAGCGCCTCCACCCGCACCAGCGACGATGGCCGGCTGAACTTCAAGAAGGGCGAGACCTTCTCGAAGATCTTCAAGGGCGTACACGACCTGCAACTGAGCTACGGCGAGAGCGGCGTGTTCCTGCGCGGCAAATACTGGTACGACTTCGAGCTGAAGGACGAGCACCGCCTGCTCTACGACATCGATGACAGCGGCCGCGACAACGCCGCCCAGTCCTCCGGCTTCGAACTGCTGGACGCCTTCGTCTACCACAACTACCTGATCGGCGATCTGCCCGGCAGCGTGCGCGCCGGCAAGCAGGTGGTGAGCTGGGGCGAGAGCACCTTCATCGGCAACAGCATCAACGCCATCAACCCGGCCGACGTCGCTTCCCTGCGCCGTCCCGGCTCGGAGATCAAGGAAGGCCTGATCCCGGTGAACATGCTGTATGTCACCCAGGGCCTGACCGAAAACCTGTCCGCCGAGGCTTTCTACCAGATCGAGTGGGAGAAGACCGTCCTCGACAACTGCGGCACCTTCTTCAGCACCGACACCGCGGCCAAGGGTTGCGACAACGGCATGACCACCTTCGGCAGCGACTATGACCGCGATCCGTCGGTGTATGGCTGGGTGCCGCGCGGCGACGACCGCGAGGCCCGCGACAGCGGCCAGTTCGGCGTGGCCCTGCGCTGGCTGGTGCCGGAGCTGAACGACACCGAGTTCGGCTTCTACGCCATGAATTACCACAGCCGCACCCCGGAGAGCATGTGGACGGTGGGCCGCGCCAGCCTCAGCGCCGTCACCGGCGCGCCCGGCCCGGCCAGTGCCAGCTACTACCTGGAATACCCCGAAGACATCCGCCTGTACGGCATCAGCTTCGCCACCACCACCCCGGACGGCACCGCGCTGTCGGGCGAGATCAGCTACCGGCCGAACATGCCGCTGTCGCTCAACGGCACCGACGTGTCCACCGCCGCCAGCGTCGGCGGCCTGGTCAGCATGCTGGGCATCGATGGTCTGGCGATCTTCGACAGCGGCTGGGCCGATACCGAGTTCGGCAGCCTGGTGCAGGGCTACAAGCGCATGCCCTTCAGCCAGGCCCAGGTCAGCGCCGTGCACACCTTCGACCAGGTACTCGGCGGCGACCGCCTGACCCTGATCGGCGAAGTCGGCTACAGCCATATCGGCGACCTCGGCTCCAGTGACGGCTCCGACCTGCGCTTCGGCCGCAGCAGCGTGTTCGGCAACGGTGTACTGCCGGGCAACGCCGCGGCGCTGGGCATGACCGGCAACGGCCTGTGCAGCGCGCTGCTCAACACGGCCAATCCGGACCAGTGCACCAGCAAGGGCTTCTACACCCAGAACTCCTGGGGCTACCGCCTGCGCACCCAGCTGGAGTTCAACGACGCCCTCGCCGGGGTCAACCTCAAGCCCAACCTGGCCTTCGCCCATGACGTCGAGGGCTACGGCCCGACCTTCACCGAAGGCAACAAGTCGGTGAGCCTCGGCCTGGATGCCGACTACCTGTCCACCTACACCGCCAGCCTGAGTTACACCAACTACTTCGGCGGCGACTTCAACACCAACACCGACCGCGACTTCCTCGCCTTCAGCGTCGGCATGAGTTTCTGAGGTCTGAGCACATGAAGCTTTCCACTCTCCACACCCAACTCCTGCGCGCCGGCGGCCTGAGCCTCGGCCTGCTCGCCGGCCAGGCCCTGGCCGGCGTGCCGGCCGAGCAGATCGCCCGCCTGGACAAGGACCTGACCCCGATCGGCGCCGAGCGCGCCGGCAACGCCGACGGCAGCATCCCGGCCTGGACCGGTGGCCTGGCCAAGGACGCCGGCAGCCGCGATGCCGCCGGTTTCCTCAGCGACCCGTTCGCCGCCGACCAGCCGCTGTTCACCATCACCGCGCAGAACGCCGGGCAGTACCAGGACAAGCTGACCCCCGGCCAGCTCGCCCTGTTCAAGCGCTACCCGCAGACCTACCGCATCCCGGTCTACCCGACCCGTCGCTCGGTGACCATGCCCAAGGCCTACCTGGACACCAGCCGCCTGAACGCCGCCGACACCCAGCTCGCCGAAGGCGGCAACGGCCTGCACAACTACCGCAGCGGCGGCCTGCCGTTCGCCATCCCGCAGAACGGCCTGGAAGTGATCTGGAACCACATCGGCCGGTACCGGGGCCTGGCCTTCCAGCGCATGGTGGTGCAGGCCTCGCCGCAGGCCAACGGCGCCTTCACCCCGAGCCTGATCAAGCAGCAGCTGGCCTACCCGGTGGGCCTCAGCGACTACGCCGCGCAGGATATGGCCAACGTGCTCTACCTCTACCGCGAGGAGTTCCTCGCCCCCGCGCGCCTGGCCGGCGGCGTGCTGCTGGTCCATGAGACCATCAACCAGGTCAAGGAACCGCGCATGGCCTGGCAGTACAACGCCGGTCAGCGCCGAGTGCGCCGCGCCCCGCAGATCGCCTACGACAGTCCGGGTGCCGAAGGCATGCGCACCATGGACGACTTCGACATGTTCAACGGCGCGCCGGACCGCTTCGACTGGAAGCTGGTAGGCAAGAAGGAGATGTACATCCCCTACAACAGCTACAAGCTGAGCTCGCCCACGCTGAAGTACACCGACATCATCAAGCCCGGCCACCTCAACCCCGAGCACACCCGCTACGAGCTGCACCGCGTGTGGCACCTCACCGCCACCCTCAAGCCAGGCCAGCGCCACGTCTACTCGCGGCGCGACATCTTCCTCGACGAGGACAGCTGGCAGGCCGCCGAGGCCGATGCCTACGATGGCCGCGGCCAGCTGTGGCGCGTATCCGAAGGCCACGGCACGTTCTTCTACGACCAGCAGGTACCGCAGTTCAGCGCCGAGACCCACTACGACGTGCTGTCCGGTCGCTACGCCGTCGGCGCGCTGTTCAACGAAGAGAAGAACGCCTACCAGTTCGACGTCAAGTACAGCCGCAAGCAGTTCACCCCCAGCGCCCTGCGCGCCTCGGGGATCCGTTGATCTCCACGCACCACTCCATCCTTGGCGGCCTCCGGGCCGCCGTTTTTTATCTGCCGTTACACCAGCGAACGTCCGAGGCCCGCGTTTTGCTTTAAATTCACCCCCTGTCCTCCGAAACACCGACCTTGCCCATGAAGTTGCATCAGCTCCGCGCCCTTGTCGCCATCTGTGAAAGCGGCAGCATTCAGGAAGCTTCACGCCTGTTGCACATCTCCCAGCCGGCCCTGTCCAAAGGCATCAAGGAACTGGAGGCCGAGCTCGGCGTGTCCCTGCTGGTCCGTTCCAACCGTGGCATCACCGCCACCGAATTCGGCGAGCGCCTGGTGCGCCGCGCCCGCCTGATCCTCGAGGAAGTGCGCCGCGCCCGCGAGGAAATCGACACACTCAAGGGCGTGATGGATGGCCGCCTGTCGATCGGCGTATCGCCGGTCACCCCCGGCGCCCAGTTCATCGCCAGCCTCAATCGCTACCGCAAGCGCTTCCCCAAGGTGCAGGTGCAGATCCACGAACTGCGGCCGTCCAAACTGATGGAAGGCCTGCGCGAAGGTCAGCTCGACCTGGTGCTGACCTCGCTGCCGGAATCGCGCAGCGCCGACGGCTTCCACTGGACCGAACTCTACGAGCAACCCTCCGTGCTCGCAGTGCGCAAGGGCCACCCACTGCGTGGCGCCTGCTCGCTGCGCGAACTGCTCGGTGAGGAGTGGCTGCTGCAGGACTCCCTGGAGCAGTCCAAGGTCGGCATGATGTTCTTCGATCACCACATCGAATACCCGCAGAACGTCACCGAGTGCGCCTCGGTGGTGCTGTTCACCGAGCTGGCGATGAACACCGACGCGGTCAGCTACTGGTCGCAGCGCCTGCTGGAACGCGTGCAGGCCCTCGGCCAGGAACTCGAAGTGCTCGACATCGCCGAGAAGGTACCGCCGATGAACATCTCCCTGGTCTGCCGCGACCAGGAACTGATGACCCGCGAGGCCAAGGCCCTGGCCGACGAGCTGGTGTACGCCTACAAGAGCCCGCACGCGCCGAAGCTGGGCGATTAGCCCAGGCCTCAGCTCGCGCTCAGGCGTGTCTGATGGTCGAGGAACAGCACCAGGTCGCGCACGCTGGTCACCCGGTCGAACCAGGGATTGTCAGCGGTCCGCTCCAGCGAGCGACCACTGAGCCGGGCCATCTCCTCCAGCAGGTCGAGATCCAGATCGTCGTCATCCAGGCGCAGATCCTGCTTCAGCCGGTCATCGGCACGAATCGGCAGGCGTCCGCCAAGATAGCCGTGCAACGACTCGTACACGGCGCGGAGCACCCAGGTGTCCACCTGCCTCCGCGGGAAAGCACGGGCTAACTGGCAGATGGACTCACCCCGGCGTTGGGCGGCCAAGTGAGCCAGATGACGGCGCTCATGCCATGCAATCCCCAGCCCCGGCAAGGTCAGCCCCGCAACAATCCAAAGCAACTGCGGCTGTAACCAGACTGCCAGGAGCAACCCCGACCAAAAGAGCCAGACCGCCACGCGCCGAGCGGGTGAGACGGCAGCAACAGGCACCTCGGCATCGTGCATTCGTCTGGATGGCATAGGCATTCCGTTCACCTCATCAATAGACCGGCTCGCAGCGCACCTCGGTCTTCACCGAGCTGGCGATAAAGCACTCCTCATGCGCCTGGTGGTGCAGCGCATCGAGCTGCTCGCGGCTGGGGGCCGCGCCATCGAAGGTGACGCTAGGGCGCAGGGTGACGCGGGTCATGGCCAGGCGACCCTCGGCGTTGCGGCCCATCCGGCCTTCGGCTTGGTCGCGGTAGTCGTCCACCCGCCAGCCATCGCGCGCGGCCAGCGACAGGAACCAGAGCATATGGCAGCTGGACAGCGAGGCGACGAAGGCCTCTTCCGGGTCCACCGCATCCTCGCGCGAGCCGGGCAGCGGCACCACCTGCGGCGAGGACGAGGCCGGCACCTCCACGCCGCCGTCGAAGCGCCACAGATGGCCACGGCTGTAGCGGTTGTCGAGGAAGTCCTGATCGCCACGCGACCAGAGGATTTCGGCGGAGTAGATCGCCATCGCAATGCTCCCGAACGGGCCTGGCGGGCCAGCATAACCAAGCCGCCGGACGCTGCACATAACCAAAGCCGATACACATGCGCAGAGGTGATTATCCGCGGCCTGCCCGCCTGCGGCATGCTGCGCATCAACCTGGACGGAACGACAAGGACACCCCATGCCGCTGATCCCGCAGATCCTCGCCTGGCAGGATGAATTCGCGCGATTGTGCCAGCAGACTCACCCGCATCCCGAACTGGCTTCGAGAGCACACACCAATCGCCTGCTCGCAACCCATCTGAACGAGGCCTGATCCATGCAGTCCCCCTCCACCCAGCGACGCGGCCTGATCGTCGCCATGCTGCTGGCCGTGATGGTCATCAGCGTGCTGGACAAGACCATCTTCGCCTTCGCCGGCCCGCAGATCATCGACGAGCTCAAGCTCACCCCCGAGCAGTTCGGCTTCATCGGCAGCGCCTTCTTCTTCCTCTACTCGGTGTCCGGCGTACTGGTCGGCTTCCTCGCCAACCGCGTGGCCAGCCGCTGGATTCTCTGCGGCATGTCGGTGGTGTGGATGGGCGCGCAGATCCTCACCGCGATCTCCACCAGCTTCTACGCCCTGGTCGCCAGCCGCATGCTGCTGGGCGCCGGTTGCGGCCCGGGCACCGCGGTGACCCAGCACGCCGCGTTCAAGTGGTACGCCCCGCGTGACCGCGTGCTGCCGGGCGCCTGGATTCATATCGCGATCATGGTCGGCGCCATCCTCGGCGCGCTGTCGCTGCCCCTGCTGATCCAGCACCTGGGCTGGCGCGTCGGCTACCTGATCCTCGCCGGAATCGGCCTGCTGTGGCTGGTGGTCTGGCTGTTCGTCGGCCGCGAGGGCCAGCATGACGATGCCCCCGAGATCGGCGGCGGCACCGCCAGTTATCGCCACCTGCTGCTCAACCGCACCTTCATCTTCATCACCCTGCTGGGCTTCTGCAGCTACCTGCCCAACGCACTGATCTACAGCTGGGTGCCGACCTACCTGCAGAAGGGCCTGGGCATGAGCCCGATGCAGTCCGGCTATGTGGTGATGGCCGCCACCATTGGCGTGATCGCTCTCAACCTGGTGGTTTCCAGCCTGTCCCAACGCGCCCTAAAGCGCGGTGCCAGCGTGCGCCTGGCCATGGTCTTCCCACCGGCCATCGCCTGCGTGGTCGGCGGCATCGCCATGGCCCTGATGGGCTTCGTCGAGCAGGGCGTGGCCATGACCATCACCCTGTACCTGATCGGCGGCATCGTGGTGAACCTGGTGACTACCTTCTCCAACACCACTGTCGCCTACATCGCCCCGGCCAGACAGCGCGGCAGCATGCTGGCCCTGCACATCGGCCTGATGACCAGCGCCGGCATGCTCGCCCCGCACGTGGTCGGCCAGTCCATCGGCTGGGAAGGCGGCGACCTGGTCAAGGGCTTCGAGCTGGCCGTCGGCCTGTTCGGCATCGCCCTGATGGTCGGCGGCGCGCTGGCCCTGCGCCTGGTCGACCCCGAGCACGACCTGCGCGCCATCGGCAACCTCACTCGCCAACCCACTTCCGCATCCAACAACGAGCCGGCCGCGAGCCAGGCCTGAGTCAGGAAATCTGCACCATGCACAAACGAGTCCCCTCGCCCCAGCAACGTCCCGAACGCATCACCCTGCCGGACAGCTGGCGCAACGCCGACGTGGAAGACGGTTTCTGCGTGGTCGCCGTCGGCGACATCATCATCACCCATGCCATTGCCGACAAACTGGCGCGCAAGTCGCCGGAGCTGCTCGACATCCTCAAGCGTGGCGACGTGGTTGTGGGCAACTACGAGTGCACCGCGATCGACTTCAACCGCTACGACGGCTACCCCGAGGCGCTGTCCGGTTTCTCCTGGCTGCTCAGCGACGCCGACGCCCCGGCGGACCTGGCCAGCATCGGCTTCAACATGATGTCGCGCGCCAACAACCATGCGCTGGACTGGGGTGCGGCCGGCCTGAAGATGACCGACGAACTGCTGGACGATGCCGGCATCGCCCACGCCGGCACCGGTTCCAGCCTGGCCGCGGCGCGCGCGCCGGCCTTCGTCAACACCGCCAACGCGCGCGTCTCACTGATCTCCTACGCCACCACCTTCGAGGCCAACGCCCCGGCCGCCGACGGCCTCGGCATGGTGCCGCCGCGCCCGGGCCTGAGCCCGCTGCGCACCACCCCGCACCGCCTGGTGTCGCCGCAGGACTTCGCCGTGCTCAAGCGCCTCAACGAGCAGGAAGCCTTCCAGGATCACTACCTGCTGCGCACCCTGCACGGCGAGCACAGCGTGCACCTGGGCATGGCCCTGCACTACCGGGTCGACCCCAACGCCGCGCCGGGCACCGTGCGCATCCATTACGAGTGCGACAAGCTCGACCAGGCCGACATCCTGCGCAACCTGCGCCAGGCCAAGCAGAGCAGCGACTTCACCATCGTCGCCCAGCACACCCATGAGCCGGACAACCAGTGCGTCGAGGTGCCCAACTACCTGCCGACCCTGGCGCGCAGCCTGGTCGACAGCGGCGCCGACATGCTCTGCGGCCACGGCCCGCACCAGATCCGCGGCATCGAGGTCTACCAGGGCAAGCCGCTGCTCTATTCGCTGGGCAACTTCTGCTTTATGGACAACAGCATGAAGCTGATGCCCGCAGACAAGTGGGAGAGCCGCGAGTGGCTGGCCGCTGAGGCCTTCGTCGGGCCCAAGGGCATCACCAACCCGCGCCTGACCACCGCGGCCGAGTTTCTCGAATGGAAGCGCGTGGTCGGCATCTTCAGCGAGCCGGTGTGGTTCGAAAGCGTGATCGCCGAGTGCCACTTCAAGGCCGACGGCACCCTGCGTGAACTGCTCCTGTACCCGATCGAACTGGGCTTCAACGGCCGCGACGCCGAGCGCGGCATCCCGCGCCTGGCCTTCGACACCGCCGAGAACCACGCCCAGGCCCAGAGCATTCTCGAACGCCTGCGCGACCTGTCCGCCGAGTTCGGCACCGTCATCGAGATCGAGACCGTGCAGGTCGGCGAGCGCCAGAGCAGCCTCGGCCGCGTGGTGATCGCCTCATGATCACCCACCAGGGCTAGCGCCCCACAAGGTCGCCAGCCCGGGGCACGCCCCACCCATAACGACCGATCCGTCGCCCGGCACAGGCCACAAGCCTGCACCGCAGGCCCGGCCATGCCCGCGAAACCACGCGGGCCGCTTTCACCACTAGGAATTTGCCCTCATGGACCTCTCCAGCTTCTCGCAGAACTACGCCGAAGCCCGGCAGAAATTTCTCGCCGCCAGTGCCGCCGCCGGCTTCGCCGTCGAATCCCATGCCCACCCACTGCGCGGCCGCGACGGCGAGGAGCTGGCGATGGACGTCGCCCGCCTCGGCGCCCCGGACGCCGCCAACCTGCTGATCCTCAGCAGCGCCTGCCATGGCGCCGAGGGCTTCTGCGGCTCCGGCATCCAGATCGCGCATCTGCGCGACAAGGCCTGGATCGAGCGCTGCAAGCGCGACGACCTGGCCGTACTGTTCATCCATGCGCTCAACCCGCACGGATTCTCCTGGCTACGCCGGGTGACCGAGGACAACGTCGACCTCAACCGCAACTTCGTCGACTTCAGCCAGCCGCTGCCGGACAACCCCGACTACCGCGCCATCGCCCACCTGCTGCTGCCCAAGCGCCAGCCACCGACCCTGCTCAGCACCCTGGGCCTGATCGGTTACGCCCTGCGCCACGGGCGCATGGCCCTGCAGGGCGCCATCTCACGCGGCCAGCATAACGACCCCGCAGGCATGTTCTTCGCCGGCACCGAAGCCACCTGGAGCAACCGCACGCTGAAACAGGTGCTACGCCAGCACGGCCAGCAATGCCGCCGCCTGGGCTGGATCGACATCCACACCGGCCTTGGCCCCCGCGGCATCGGCGAGCGCATCTACAAGGGCCGGCAGACGCCGGAAGACATCGCCCGCTGCCGCCGCTGGTGGGGCGAGCAGGTCACCAACAGCGCCGAGGGCAACTCGGTGTCGGCCAAGCTCAACGGCACCATCGACAACGTGGTCCCGGAGATCTGCCCGCAGGCCGAGTACAACGGCCTGACCCTGGAGTACGGCACCCTGCCGGGCCTGCAGGTACTCAACGGCATGCGCGGCGATCACTGGCTGTACCGCAACCCGCAGACACCTGCCGCCCAACAGGAGCGGATCAAGAGCAAGTTGCGCGATGCCTTCTATGTCGATGCCGATGACTGGAAACAGCAGATCCTCGATCAGGCCCGTGAGGTGCTCGATCAGACGCTGAACGGGCTCGCCACGCCGCTGCAGTCCCGCTCCTGAGGCAGCGCGGGCCTCAGAACCTGTTTACGATCTTCTGAATTAGAGCCAGACAAGGCAAAAGTGGCCGAAAAAGCGCAGTTTACGAAGTGTAAATGAGCATTTTGAGACCACTTTTAACGCGGTATGGCCGCGAGTCAGGAGATCGTAAACAGGTTCTCAGCGCAGCTCGAGGCCGTGCTTGCGGTACAGCGCCTGCACCCAACCTTCGCGGTACATCCGCCGCAGATGGTCCTGCAGGCGCTGCAACTCGCCGGGGTCCATACGCGGATGGCAGGCGATGTCTTCCATCAGGGTCAGGAACGGCAGCACCTCGCGCGGGCGCGGGGTGGCCGGGAGCGAGTCCACCACCGCTGAGCTGGTCGCCCATAGCCGCGCGCGGCTGCGCTGCAGCATGCTCAGGTTGAGCGACTCCTTGTTCGAATAGATCACTTCCACGCCGATGCTCTGCAGGTACTCGCCGGCGCCGGAGCCCTGGTGGCTGAGCACGCGCAGGCCGCGCACCTGCTCCAGGCTGCTCAGCTGCAGGTTGTCGTCGGCCTTGGCGTACAGCCCCAGGCGCGACACCAGCAGCGGGCCGACCCAGGCGAAGTGCGGCTCGCGCTCCTGCTGGCGTTCCACCAGCAGCACGCAGCTGCGCTCCTGCTGCTGCACCTGGTGCAGGGCGCGCTGCAGCGGCATGAAGCTCAGTCGATAGGCGATGTCGGCACGGCGGAACAGCTCGGCGGTCAGCTCCGGCACCAGGCCGCTGGCGCTGCCATCGGGGCGCTGCTGCACCAGCGGCGCGCGCTCCCAGGCGAACAGCTGCAGCTCGGCCGCCGCCAGCGGCAGGCTGAGCAGGCTCAGCAACAGCAGGCTAATCCCACGCACGCAGGGCCTCCTCGTACGGCAGGGTGCGCCCGGGCGGGCGCTCGTTGTCCAGGCGTGGCCAGGGTGCGCCGGGCTGGCCCAGCCACTCGCCGGGCGGGCGCGGCGGATTCAGCGCCGGCGCGCAAGCATGTTGCTGACGCTGGCCGACCACCTGCAGGTGGCGGTCGAAGGCCAGGGCCAGATTGCCCAGGGCCTGGCTCGCGCTGAGCTTGCCCGACACCGCCGGGTGCAGCTGGCGCCACCACAGGCTGGCCATGCCGCTGTAGTCCGGCACGTTGGCGCCGGTCGGGGTCCAGCGCCGGGCGGCACGGCTGCGGTAGAACTCGACCAGGCCACCCAGGCGCGGCGCCTCGGCCAGCAGGGCCGGCGAGTCGAGATCGGAGCGGCGGATCGGGGTCAGGCCGACCAGGGTCTTGCGCAGCGACACGCTCTTGGCGGTGACGAACTGGGCGTACAGCCAGGCCGCCTGGCGCTGGCGCAGCGGCGTGGCCTTGAGCAGGGTCCAGGCGCCGACATCCTGGTAGCCGGACTTCATGCCGTCGCGCCAATAGGCGCCGCGCGGCGACGGCGCCACCCGCCACTTGGGCCTGCCCTCGACGTCCACCACCGGGCTGCCCAGCTTGGTGTAGTCGGCGGTGAAGGCGGTGTACCAGAATATCTGCTGGGCCACGTGGCCACGGGCGGCGACATTGCCGGCCTGGTTGAAGCTCATCTGCTGCGCCTCGGGCGGCGCGTAGCGCTGCAGCCAGTCGACGTACTGCTGGATGGCGTAGACCGCCGCCGGACTGTCCAGCGCACCACCACGGGCGACACTGGCGCCTGCCGGGCGGCAGCCCTCGACGCGGATACCCCAGTCGTCCACCGGCAAGCCGTTGGGCAGGCCCAGGTCGGCCACCCCGGCCATGCCCAGCCAGGCGTCGGACAGGCGCCAGCCGATGGAGGGGTCGAAGCCACCGTAGTCCATGTGGCCGTAGACGCGCTGGCCGTCGAGTTCGCCGACCTGCTCGGTGAAGAAGGCGGCGATGTCCTCGTAGGCCGACCAGTTCTGCGGCACGTCCAGCTCGTAGCCGTAGCGCTGGCGGAAGGCCTTGCGCAGCTCCGGGCGCTCGAACCAGTCGCGGCGGTACCAGTAGAGGTTGGCGAACTGCTGGTCGGGCAGCTGGTACAGCTTGCCGTCGGGGGCGGTGACGAAGGGCAGGCCGATGAAGTCGTTCAGATCGAGGGTCGGCAGGGTCACGCTGGCGCCCTCGCCAGCCATGAAGTCGGACAGCACCAACACCTGGCCGTCGCGGAAGTGCTGGCCGAGCAGGTCGCTGTCGCTGACATAGGCGTCGTACAGCGGCAGGCCGGTCTCCTGCTGGGTGCGCAGCTTGTTGACCACGTCGTCTTCGCCGCTGATCTCATGGATCACGCGGATGCCGGTCAGCCGAGTGAACAACGGAGCCAGAACATTGGTCTCGTACCAGTGAGTGTCGATGCGCTCGGCGATCACCCGCACCTGCATGCCGGCGAACGGCTTGCCGGCCTCGGCGAACCAGGCCAGCTCGGCGCGCTGCTCGGCGGCACCCAGGGAGCTGGGCTGCAGCTCGGCCACGGCCTCCTGCAGGGGATCGGCCGCATGCGTGGCCGCGCTCAGCACCAGGCCGAGCAATATCGCAGCGCGCATCGGAGGCTCCTTTTCTAGTTATGCGCTGAGTCTAGGCGACTGCCCAGCGGCGCCGCCAGAGCCGCCTGCGACCGACGGACTCAGGCAAGACCGGCATTTTGCAGCTATAGAAAGAAGAGGGACGGCCGACATAGCAATAACACCCTACAACCATAGTAATGGTCACAGGATGACCGATAAGTGGCCTTTAGCCACTAAACGGCTTCCTGTACACTTCGCGCCCCCCGACTTTGGGTACCTGCTCATGCTGAAGAATCTATCGCTGACCCTGAAGTTGTCGCTGCTGCCTGCCGTTGCGCTGCTCGGCCTGCTGCTCTTCGTGGGCTACAACTCGGTGCAGCTGTCGGCCAACGATGCCCGCCTGGATACCCTGGAAACCCATAGCTTCCCCACCCTGGAAAAAGCCGATGCGGTGAATTTCCAGTTCTCCCGCCTGCCCGGCCTGCTCAATAGCGCCGTCGCCGCCGGCGAGCTGTCGACCCTGGACGAAGCGCGCCAGGTGCTGGCCGAGATCGCCAACCTGCAGCAGGCCCTGCAGCCGCTGACCCGCGCCAACAGCGAGCGCGCCGGTGAGCTGGATGCCTGGCGGCAGGCCATCGGCCGCTACGCCGACAATGCCCTGTCCTCCTCCGAGCAGCTGATCAAGGGCAGCGCCGGCTTCGAAGACCTGCGCCCCAACCTGGACCGCATGGCCAGCGACCTGGCCGCCGCGCAGAAGCTCGGCGAGACCTTCCGCGCCCATGCCTATGAAGACTTCCAGAGCACCCTCGGCCAGGCCCGCACCGACAACGCCGAGACCACTCGCGTCGGCTTCATCCTCACTGCCCTGCTGGTCGGCCTGGTCGGCCTCGGCGCCTGGGTGATCATCCGCGGCATCATGGGCAACGTGCACGGCGTGATCGATTCGCTGAAAGCCATCGCCCGTGGCGACGGCGACCTGACCCGCCGGGTCAATGTCGACTCGCGCGACGAGATCGGCGAGATGATCCAGCTGTTCAACGGCTTCCTCGACAAGCTGCAGGGCACCATCCGCCAGACCATCGATGCCGCCAGCCCGCTGGGCGACATGTCCAAGGAGCTTTATCGGCTGACCCAGGACTCCATCCAGAACGCCCGCTCGCAGCAAGGCCATACCGATTCGATCGGCCGCGACATCCAGACCATGACCAGCAGCATCCTGGAAGTGGCCCAGCGTTCGCAGCAGGCCTCCGAAGGCGCCGGCGCCGCCTCGCGCCAGGCCGGCACCGCCCGCGAGAGCATCGGCAGTCTGTCCAGCAGCATCAGCGACTTGGGCAGCAGCGTGATGGGCGCGGTACAGGCCATGGAACAGCTGGAGGAAGAGACCCAGCAGGTGGGCTCGGTGCTCACCGTGATCCGCAGCATCGCCGAACAGACCAACCTGCTGGCGCTCAACGCCGCCATCGAGGCCGCCCGTGCCGGCGAGCAGGGCCGCGGCTTCGCTGTGGTCGCCGACGAGGTGCGCAACCTTGCGCAGAAGACCGCCGCCTCCACCGCGGAGATCCAGCAGATCATCCAGCGCCTGCAGAACAGCGCCAACGGCGTGCTCAACGTCATGACCGCCAACGGCGACAAGGCGCAGCACAGCATCGAGCGCTCGGTGGAAGCCACCCGCATGCTCGAATCCATCGCCGTGGCGGTGGGTCAGATCGACCAGTTGAACGCCGGCATCGCCCAGCTCACCCAGGAGCAGATCGGCCTGTCCAGTTCCATCCAACAAGAGACCCAAGTGTTGCAGCAGGATGCCCAAGCAACCGCCAACGGGGCCGACGCCACCGCACGCCTAGGCGAGCAGCTGGTCAGCACAGGAGACCACCTGCGCGCGGCAACGGCCCAATTCCGCGTTTAACCCATTCAATGGAGCATCACCGCATGACTACTGCCCGCGTCCTCGGCCTGGCCATCTGCCTGGCCAGCACCTCGGCATTCGCGCTGGAACAAGGCGAAGCCCTCATCAACGGTTTCGGCACCGTCGGCGTCACCTACCTGGGTGGTGAAGACGACGGCCGTGGCTACGGTCTCTCCGGCCAGACCAACGATTCCTGGCGCGGCGACCAGCTGAGCAAGTTCGGCGCCCAGCTGACCTACGGCGTCACCGACACCGTCGGCCTGACCCTGCAGACCACCGCCAAGGCGTACTCCGACGAGTGGAAAGCCAACCTGGAATGGGCCTACCTGTCCTGGCAGAGCACCGACAATCTGATGATGCGCTTCGGCCGCCTGCGCACCCCGGTGTACATGTATTCCGAGAGCATCGACGTGGGCTTCGCCTACCCCTGGCTGCGCCTGCCGGACGAGGTCTACAGCCAGGTCCAGCTGTCCAACTACGAAGGCGCGGACCTGGTCTACAACCTGCCGCTGTCCTTCGCCACCGTCTCCTTCCAGGTAGCCGGCGGTGTTGCCAAGAACCGTGACTACTACCTGTACGACGAAGAATTCGACATCGACTACGACAACGTCTTCGGCGCCAGCGTGAGCCTGGCCACCAACGACTACGGCACCTTCCGCGTCGGTTATGTGGAGTCCGATATCGAGACCGAGATCGCCGGCAGCTTCACCGACATCTTCGGCAACCCGAGCTCCGCCACCCTGCTGGCGCTGGACAAGGACAAGGGCAAGTTCACCTCGATCGGCTACCAGTACGACAACGGCACCTGGCTGACCGCCAACGAGTGGACCAGCCGCGTGATCGAGAATGACAACACCCACAGCACCGACTCGTTCTACCTGATGGGCGGCCGCCGCTTCGGCGACTTCCTGGCTCACGTCACCTATGCCCAGCTGGACGAGGACGAAGGCCGCCAGAACTCCTGGACCCTCGGCCTGAACTACAACATCCTGCCGACCGTGGTGCTGAAGGGCGAGTACAAGCGCGTGGACACCAACGGTGGCTACGACGGCGTATTCGTGCGCAACTCCCAGGAGCTGTACGACAACACTGTCAACGACCGCACCAACGGCCTGCTCGGCGTACCGGCGCGCAACTACGACGGCGACATCATCAGCGCCGGCGTCGACTTCGTCTTCTGAGGAGCATGCACATGAAGCAGTCCATTCGCATCCTCATCGCCGCCGCCAGCCTGGGCGTTGCCGCCCTGGCCCAGACCGGAATGGCCCAGGCCGAAGTCGCCGTGATCGTCAACGCCGGTGCGTCCGCCGCGCCGTCGCAGTCTGACGTGGCCAACATCTTCCTGGGCAAGAACAAGTCGCTGAAAGGCGTCGACCAGAAAGACTGGAACCCGACCAAGGAGAAGTTCTACACCGCGGTCACCAACAAGAACGAAGCCCAGCTGAAGTCCTACTGGTCCGGCCTGGTGTTCACCGGCAAGGGCCAGCCGCTGCCGAGCGTGGCCGGCGACGCCGACGTGGTCGCCAAGGTGGCCGCCGAAGCCGATGCCATCGGCTACGTGGACAAGGCCGCGGTGACCGACAAGGTCAAGGTGCTGTTCACCCTGCCCTGATTTCGGGGTAGCGCGATGAAAGAGGCCGGTGGGGCGACCCACCGGCCTTTTTTCATGCCTGGCGCATCTCCGCCACCAGGATCGCCAGCAGCTCTCCGGCCGGCAACTCGCGCGCCAGCGGTGCGCCCTGGCCGGCCCATTGGGCGGCGAAGTCGTGGTTGCCTCGGGCCACGGCTGCCGCCTGCAGGGCCTTGGTGGCGTCATAGGTGTAGGAGTAACCGGGCAGCACCGGCGCACCGATGCGCCCCAGCTCGCTGAACACCCGATTGGGCAACCCGCGTGCGGGGCGCCCGGACATCGCCGCAGTGATCTGCGTGCAATGGGCCTTCTCGCTCTTGAGCGCTGCGCGGTAGGCAGCATTGGCCAGCGATTCCGGGCACAGCACGAACGCGGTGCCCATCTGCACGCCGGCGGCGCCGAGGGCCAGTGCGGCGTTGATGCCGGCGCCATCCATGATCCCGCCTGCCGCAATCACTGGCAGCCGGCTGCGAGACGCCAGCACCCGCACCAGAGCCAGGGTGCCGATGCCGGGGTCGCCCTGCTCCGGCTCGAACAGGCCGCGATGGCCGCCCGCCTCGATGCCTTGCGCCACCAGTGCATCGACCCCGGCGGCCGCGGCCAGCTCGGCCTCGGCCAAGCTGGTGACGCAGGCCAGCAGGCGGATGCCGGCTGCCTTGAGGGCGTCGATGCTGGCCTGCGGCGGCAGGCCGAAGTGGAAGCTGACCACTGCCGGCCGCTCTTCCAGCAACATCGCCAGCATGTCCGCATCGGCGACGAAGCTGCGGTAGATGTCGCGCAGCTCACCCGGTGGCGTGGCGCCGAACTCGGCGAAGAACGGCCGCAAATGCTCCAGCCAGGCGGCCTGGGCCGCAGTATCCACAGAGCTCGGACGGTGGCAGAACAGGTTGATGTTGAACGGCTTGCTGGTCAGCCCGCGCAGCTCGACGATCAGCGCGCGGCCCTGCTCCGCCGTACTCGCCGCCAGACTGATCGAGCCCAGGCCTCCGGCATTGGAGACCGCCGCCGCCAGCTGCGGGGTGGAGACGCCGAGCATCGGCGCCTGGATGATCGGCTGCTCGATGGCGAGCAATTCGATGATGCACGGCGTTGTCATGTTCTCGACTCCGGGGCGGCTGGACTTGACCAAGCGTTCTCAAAAAGAGATTCTTCTAAAAATATTATTCTCTTTAAGAGATTATTGGAAGCCCATGGATCTCTCGACGCTGACCATCTTTCGCACCGTTGCCCTGGAGCAGAGCATCACGCGCGCGGCCCAACGCCTGGAGCGCGTGCAGTCCACCGTGACCACGCGCATCCGCCAGCTGGAGGACGACCTCGGCGTACAGCTGTTCCTGCGCGAGGGCAAGCGCATGAGCCTGACCGAGCAGGGCCGCGAGTTCCTCGCCTATGCCGAGCGCCTGCTGGCCCTGGCCGACGAGGCGCGCCAGGCCATGCACCCCCAGCAACCGGGCGGCACCCTGCGCCTGGGCAGCATGGAAAGCACCGCGGCCAGCCGCCTGCCCGGACAGCTAGCGCGTTTTCACCGCGCTTTCCCGCAGGTCAGCCTGGAGGTCAGTACCGGCCCCAGCCAACCGCTGCTCGACGCCGTGCTAGCGCGGCGCCTGGACTGCGCGCTGATCGCCGCGCCGACCAGCCGGGTCGGCACGCGCTGGGCCGTCGAGGCGCTGGACCCCAGCCTGCTCAGCCAGGCGGTGTTCCGCGAGGAACTGCTGCTGGTGCTGCCGAGCGACCACCCACCGGTCCGCGGCCCACAAGATGTGCAGCTGCGTACCCTGGCCGGCTTCGTCCAGGGCTGCACCTACCGGCAGATCGCCCAGAGCTGGTTGAACGGCGCCGGCAGCCCGGTGCGCGTGCAGGAGGTCGGCTCCTACCACGCGATTCTCGCCTGCGTGGCCGCCGGCTCCTGCGTTGGCATCCTGCCGCGCTCGTTGCTCGAACTGCTGCGCGAACCGCCGGCGGTGCAGTGCGTGCCGCTGCTCGAAGTCGACACCCTGCTGGTGTGGCGTGGCGACTACCGCAGCGCGGCCTTCGAGCAATGGCGCGAGACGCTGCAGGCAGCCTGATGCCAGGACGCTTTACCGCCCCCATCGCCGCCGCCCTGCTGCTGGCCATCGGTATGGGCTTCGGCCGCTTCGCCTTTACCGGCCTCTATCCACTGATGCTCGATGACGGCCTGCTCAGTCTGCACGCCGGCTCGCTGGCGGCCTCGGCCAACTACGCGGGCTACCTGCTCGGCGCACTGCTGCTGGCCCGCAGCAACGCCAACCGAGCCGAGCACCTGTGTCAGTGGGCCCTGGGCGGCACCCTGCTGACGCTGGCCGCGCTGGCCTGGATCAGCCAGCCCTGGCTGATCGTGCTGACCCGCTTGGCTGCCGGGCTGTTCAGCGCCATGGCCCTGGTCGGCGCCTCGCTCTGGCTGCTCTCTGCCGGCGGCCAGGCGCGCAGCGCGCCACTGCTGTTCGCCGGCGTCGGCCTGGGTATTGCGCTGTCGGCGCAACTGATCGCCCTTGGCCACGCGGGCGGCCTGCATAGCCAGGCACTGTGGCTGAGCCTGGCCCTTGGCGGCCTGCTGCTGGCGCTGCCGGCCTGGCTGCAGCTGCGCCGGCCGCCTCGGTGCGACGGCGCCGCGCCGGGGGCATCTACCGTCGCCACGGGGAATCTGGGCGCGTGGCGCCTTATCCTGATCTACGGCCTGGCCGGCCTCGGTTACATCGTGACTGCCACCTACCTGCCGCTGCTATTGCAAGGCCATCTCGGCGACCTCGACCCACTGCAGATCTGGACCGCCTTCGGTCTCGCCGCCATGCCCTCATGCTTTGCCTGGCATGCCGTGCATCGGCGCCTGGGCACGGCGCGCGGCCTGACACTCAACCTGCTGTTGCAGGCGGTCGGGGTGATCTTGCCGGTGTTCAGCCAGGCCACCTGGGGCTGCCTGGGCAGCGCAGTGCTGGTCGGCGCCACCTTCATGGGCACGGTGACCATCGCCATGCCGGCGGCTCAGGCCCTGGCCGGCCGCGTGCGCTTCAACATGCCGGCGACCATCACCGCCGCCTATGGCCTGGGCCAGATTCTCGGGCCGCTGCTGGCCTCGGCGCTGTTCGCCCGCAGCCACAGCTTCAACCCGGCCCTGCTGGTCGCGGCGGGCGCCCTGGCGCTGGGTGCGGCCCTGTGTCGGCCCTATGCCCGTTCGGCCCGGCCTGCGACCTAGGTCCAATTGGCGACATGCTGCGAAAGCGCCAGCATGCGGCAAACCTCCCCGCGCAGGGATCACTCCCATGCAATCCAAGCAAGGCCTGGCCGCCAGCAAGGCCGCGGTGCTGCAGAACGTCCATGGCACCATGGAGTTCCTGCGCAAGTACCCGCCGTTCAACCAGATGGACAGCGCCCAGCTGGCCTACCTGGTGGAGCACTGCCAGCTGCGCTTCTATGCCGCCGGCGAGAGCATCATCAAGCCCGGCGATGGCCCGGTGCAGCACTTCTACATCGTCAAGCAGGGCCAGGTGGTCGGCGAACGCCCACACTCGGCCAAGCGCGGCAGCGAGACCACCTTCGAGATCGCCAGTGGCGAGTGCTTTCCCCTGGCCGCCCTGCTCGGCGAGCGCGCCACCCGCACCGAACACCTGGCCGGCGAGGATACCTTCTGCCTGCTGCTGGCCAAGGACGCCTTCGTGCGCCTGTTCGCCCAGTCCGCGCCGTTCCGCGACTTCGCCCTGCGCGGCGTCTCCAGCCTGCTCGATCAGGTCAACCAGCAGGTGCAGTTGCGCGCCGCCGAGAACCTCGCCGCGCAGTACTCGCTGGATACTCCGCTGCGCGAGCTGGCGCCGCAGCAGCCGGTGGCCTGCAGCGCCGGCACGCCGTTGCGCGAGGCGGTGCGGCGCATGCACGAGCAGCATGTCGGCAGCATGGTGGTGATCGACGCAGAACATCGGCCGCAGGGCATCTTCACCCTGCGCGACCTGCGCCGGGTGGTGGCCGACGGTGAATCGCTGGAGCAGCCGATCAGCGCGCTGATGACCCAGCGCCCGTTCCATCTGTCGCCCGACGCCAGCGCCTTCGACGCCGCCCTGGCGATGACCGAACGGCACATCGCCCACGTCTGCCTGGTGGAAGACGGCCGCCTGGTCGGCGTGGTGTCCGAGCGCGACCTGTTTTCCCTGCAGCGCGTCGACCTGGTCCATCTCGCCCGCACCATCCGCCACGCCGGGCGCATCGAGACCCTGGTGGCACTGCGCGGCGACATCCGCCTGCTGGTCGAGCGCATGCTCGCCCACGGCGCCAGCTCCACCCAGATCACCCAGCTGGTGACCCTGCTCAACGACCACACCGTGTGCCGGGTGATCGAGCTGGTGCTGGAGGAAATGGGCGACCCCGGCGTGCCGTTCAGCTGGCTGTGCTTCGGCAGCGAGGGCCGCCGCGAGCAGACCCTGCACACCGACCAGGACAACGGCATCCTCTTCGAGGCCCGGGACGCCGCCGAGGCCGAGCGCATTCGCCAACTCCTGCTGCCGCGCGCCCGGCGCATCAACCAGTTGCTCGCCGAGTGCGGCTTCAGCCTGTGCCGCGGCAACATCATGGCCGGCAACCCGCAGCTGTGCCTGTCGCGCCAGGAATGGACACGGCGCTTCTCCACCTTCATCCGCGAGGCCACGCCGGAGAGCCTGCTGGGCTCGAGCATCTACTTCGACCTGCGGGTGGTCTGGGGCTCCGAACAGGGCTGCCGACAGCTCAGCCAGCACCTGCTCGCCGAGATCGCCGACAACAGCCTGTTCCAGCGCCAGCTGGCGGCCAACGCCCTGCGCCATCGCCCGCCGCTGGGACGCTTCCGCGACTTCGTGGTGGCCCGCAAGGGCGCCGAGAAGGACACCCTCGACCTCAAGGAAGAAGGCCTGACACCCTTCGTCGATGGCGCCCGCCTGCTGGCCCTGGCCCATGGCATCGGCGAGAGCAGCACCCTGCGCCGCTTCGCCGAGCTGGTACGGCAGCGGGTGATCGATGCCCAGGACGGCGCGGCCTATGAGGAGGCCTACCACCTGATCCAGCAGATGCGCCTGCAACTGCACCAGCAGCAGGCGGCCCAGGGCCTGGGCTTTTCCAACCGCCTCGACCCGGACAGCCTCAACCACCTGGATCGGCGCATCCTGCGCGAGTCCTTCCGCCAGGCCCAACGCCTGCAGGCCAGCCTCGCGCTGCGTTACCAGCTATGAAGAAGATGCTCGAATGGCTGCGTCAGAGCAGCAGCCCCGTCGTCGACCCACGCAGCCTGCGCCTGCCCGCACCGGCGGCGCTGGACGAGCGCCCGCTGGCCAGACAGCGCCTGGTGGTGGTGGACCTGGAGACCAGCGGCCTCAACCTGCAGCGCGATCACCTGCTGGCGATCGGCGCGGTGGTGATCGAAGACGGCGCCATCGACCTGTCCCAGCAGTTCGAGTGCACCCTGCGCCAGGCCGATCACCGCGCCGGGCCCAGCACCCTGATCCACGGTATCGCGCCCAGTGCGGTCGCCGCCGGTCGCGAGCCGGACGAGGCGCTGCTGGAGTTCATGCACTTCGTCGACGACAGCCCGCTGCTGGCCTTCCACGCCCCCTTCGACCAGCACATGCTCGAACGCGCCCTGCGCGAACAGCTCGGCTATCGCCTGCACCATCCCTTCCTCGACGCCGCCGTACTGGCTCCGCTGCTCTGCCCGGAGGCACCGCCCTACCGCGGCCTGGACGAGTGGCTGGAGCACTTCCAGCTGCAGGCCAGCGAGCGCCACCACGCCAGCGCCGACGCCCTGGCCACTGCCGAACTGGCGCTGATCCTGTTCAGCAAGGCCCGCCGCCAGGGCCTGGACAGCCTGGCCGAACTGCAGCGCAAGGCCCAGGCCTGGCGCCGCCGACAGCTGGCACCCTCGCTGTGAGTCGATAGAGCAAGGCAATATCAGTTGTAAAACATTCTCGATTCAAAGCCGCCGCGGCCTCCACTAGAATGCGAGCCCGTTCCCCGCTTCGAACCACCACCATGCGCTCCACCACCATCCGCCGCTGGTCCGTCATCCACACCTGGACCAGCCTGATCAGCACCCTGTTCCTGTTCCTGCTGGCGCTCACCGGCCTGCCGCTTATCTTCCATCACGAGATCGAGCACCTGCTGGGCGAGGCACCGGAGCTGCGCGAGATGGCGCCGGACGCACCGCGTCTGGATCTGCAGCAGATCGTCGAGGCTGGCGAGCGCCATCGCCCCGGCGAGGTGGTGCAGTACCTCGGCTGGGAAGACGACGAACCCAACGGCGTGGTGACCATCATGGCCGCCACCGCCGGCACCGAGCCCAACTCCTCGCACACCTTCATGCTCGATGCGCGCACTGGCGAGGCGGTAGAGATGCCGGCGGCCAACGGCGGCTTCATGATGCTGATGCTGCGCCTGCACGTGGACATGTTCGCCGGCCTGCCCGGCAAGCTGCTGCTGGCCTTTATGGGCATTCTCTTCGTGGTGGCGATCATCTCCGGCGTGGTGCTCTATTCGCCGTTTATGCGCCGGCTGGACTTCGGCACCGTGCGCCAGCACAAGTCCACACGCCTGCGCTGGCTCGACCTGCACAACCTGATCGGCATCGTCACCCTGGTCTGGGCCCTGACCGTGGGCGTCACCGGAGTGATCAGCGCCTGCGCCGACCTGCTGATCAGCGCCTGGCGCAACGACACCCTGACCGCCATGGTCGCGCCCTATCGCGATGCCCCACCGCTCACCGAGCGCGCCCCGGCCACGCGCCTGCTGGACATCGCCCGGCAGGCGGCACCCGGCATGCAGCCGGACTTCATCGCCTTCCCCGGCACGCGCTTCTCCAGCGAGCACCACTACTCGGTGTTCATGAAGGGCAGCACGCACCTGACCTCGCACCTGTGGACGCCGGTACTGATCGACGCCAAGACCCTGCAGGTCACCGCCGTCGCCAGCCGCCCCTGGTACATGGACGCCCTGGCCATGTCGCAGCCGCTGCACTTCGGCGACTACGGCGGCCGGCCGATGCAGATCCTCTGGGCGGTACTCGACGTGCTGACGATCATCGTCCTCGGCAGCGGCCTGTACCTCTGGTGGGTGCGCCGCCGCGCGCCGCGCGCAGCCCTGCGTGACGAGGTGGCGGCATGAAACGCTGGCGCCAATCGACCTTCGCCATCCCCACGCTGATCGGCGTGCTCAGCGCCGCCGGCCTGTTCGCCGCGCTGCTCGGCGACGGCCCGTGGGACGCCCTGGCCTGGCTCGGCCTGGGTCTGCCGGCCGCGCTCGGTGTCTGGCCGCTGCTGCGCCGCTGAAAAACACTGGCGAAAGCGCAACGCCAGCCTAACGTGAAAGAAGGCAGAGATCGGAAGCACAGGAGTGCACCGCTGTCAGTCCCTTCTCCCTCGCTGTTCTGCCGCCACCGCCGCATGCGCGGCATCGACGCCAACAGCCAGGGAGCATCACCATGCTGTTCATCACCAATCGTTTTCCCAAAGGCTCGATCAAGAGCGAGATCGACCGCCCCTTCGCCTTCGACCTGGACAACAACGCGCCGAGCAACTCGGTGTTCTTCTGCGAGCGGCAGAGCAAGAAGAAGCTGATCGAGATCGGCAGCCAGGCCTTTCTTGGCCGCCTGCAGGAGGCCAAGCAACGGCAGATCCTGCTGTACATCCACGGCTACTCCAACCTGCCCGATGACGTGTTCGCCGCCGTCGACGAATTCCAGGACCTGTGCAACCAGCGCGGCAAGGACGAGGTGCTGGTAGTGCCGGTGATCTGGCCCTGCGACAACGACAAGGGCATCGTCCAGGACTACTGGGACGACCAGAAATCCGCCGACTACAGCGCCGTGTCCCTGGCCCGCGCCCTGTGCTTCTTCCTCGCCTGGCGCAGGGATCGCGAGGAAGCCGGCCAGGCCAGCTGCCTCAAGCGCATCAACGTGCTGGCCCACTCCATGGGCAACCGCGTGCTGCGCGAAACCCTCAACGAGTGGGACCGCTACGACCTGGCCAACGGCGTGCCGATGCTGTTCCGCAACACCTTCCTGGTCGCCGCCGACATCGAGAACGAGTCGATCCACCGCGGCCAGCGCGGCGAGCTGATCTCCCACGCCTCGCGCAACGTGGTGGTGTACTACGCCTCGGACGACATGGCCCTGCGCAGCAGCAAGGCAGCCAACCTGAAGAACCGCATCGCCTCACGGCGCCTCGGCCACAGCGGGCCGGAAAACCTGGAGCTGACGCCGCAGAACGTCTACGCGGTGGACTGCGACGACATCAACACCCTGTACGACTTCCCCAAGGGCCACTCGTACTTCCGCAGCGGGCGCACCCAGGGCGTACCCGGCGTGGTGTTCGACCACCTGTTCGAGTGCCTGGTCAGTGGCCGGGTGTTCCCCCAGGACGAGTTCCGCCGCACCACCATCCTGCACGACAGCGCAGCCTGAATCGCGGCCATAAAAAAGGCCCCGGGAGTGGGGCCAAGCGCAGGGTGACAAACGCGAATCAGGTCAGCTGGGCGTGTGGGCCGCTGAGGTAGTCGAGCAGGCGGAACAGGCTGGCGCCGAGCGAGGCGCAGTGGGCACTGCCAGCCTGGATGGTGGCGGCATCCTGCACCGCCCCAGGCCGTTGCAGATCCTGCGGGCAGGCGGCGAGCAATTGTTCGATGCTCGCCGGACTGCTTTCCAGATGGCACTGCAGGGCCACGGCGCGCTCGTTCCAGACGAAGCCCTGCATCGCGCAGGCAGCCGAATGGTAGAGCGGAATGGCGCCGGCCGGCAGGCTAAAGGTCTCGCCATGCCAGTGCATGGCCATCAGCCGCTGCGGCAGCATGCGCCCGAGCGGCGACTGGCTGGCCTCGGCGTGCTGTTCGATCGGGTGCCAGCCGATTTCCGCCGTATCGGCCACGCGCACCTCGCCGCCCAGCGCCTCGGCCAGCAGCTGGCCACCGAGGCAGATGCCCAGTACCCGTTTGCCGGCTTCGAGCGCGGCGCGCAGCAGATGCTTCTCGGCCAGCAGCCAGGGATGCTCGGCCTCGTCGTGCACGCTCATCGGCCCGCCCATGACCACCAGCAGGTCGAAGTCGTCCAGCGTCGGCAGGGCATCTCCGGCGTACAGGTGATGTACTTGCGCCGGCAGATTGCGCTGGTCCAGCCACTGGCCGATCTGCGCCGGTCCCTCGAACGCAACATGCTGCAGGATGGATACACGCATCGCTTCACCTCCTCCGTCATTCACCGCACATTGAATAGGCTTCACGCCTCGTCGAGCTCCAGGTACCGGTACTGCACGCCGAGCAGGCGAATACCCTCTGGACCGCACTCGACGATGCGGCGTTGTTCCTGGCGCTGCTGCACCCGCAGGCTGAAGCCTTCGCTGCTGGGGAAGCGCTGCGCAAACTCGGCGCGTATCTCGGCCAGGCGGGCGCCGCCGACCGTCAGCTCGGCCCACAGGCAATCGTCGCGGTGTAGCTGGATCAGGTAGTCGTTCATGCGCTCAGCGCCGGCCGGGCCGGGCCCTCCAGACGGTTGCGCCAGTCTTCCAGCTGGCCGCTGGACAGGCGTCGCGCGGCGCTGTGGCGCCAGCGCTCGGACAGAGCCTCGCAGGCCAGCAACTGCTGTAGACCGCCACGCTCGAGGGGGAACTGGAAATAGCTGCGGATTGCCTGGGCCACGCTCAGGCCCGGATGGCTGCGCTGTACCAGTTCCAGCGGCTGCGTGGCGCTGACCCAGCCCGGCCGCAGCACGCGGAAGAACCAGCCACACAGGCCGTTATCCTGCATCTCCAGCGCCAGGCCCGGCAGCGCCCAGCGCTCGGCCAGGCGGTAGCAGGGCGAGCGCGGCTGGCTGACCTGCAGCAGGGCCTCGCCCCAGCGGAACATGTCGCCAATGCACACTTGGCTCTCCAGCAGGCCACGGCTGGACAGATTCTCGCCGAAGGCCGGCTGTTGCCAGTTGCGCTGCGGGTAGCGCTGACGCCACTGCGCATAGTGCTCGGACGGGTACAGGTGCAGGGCACGCTCGGGGCCACCGTGATGACGGCTGTCGCCCTGCTCGTCACCCTCCAGTCCCAGCGGGCCGAGCCATACCTCGGCAGCCACCGGCAGCTTGTTCAACGCGCTGACATAGCTACGGCCTTCATCCACGGCTTTTCCTATGAATACTCCCGCCACCTCTGCCTTGATCATTTTCTCCGCCACCCACGTCGCGGCTGTCGATGCGGCAGATGATAGGGATGTCACAGGCGAGACGACATTTCGATTTCCCAGCTTCATTGATAAGCTGAAGTTATCGATCACCGAGGAATGGCCGTGGACTTTCGCCAGCTGCGCTACTTCGTCGCCCTTTACGAGGAAGGTCATGTCGGCCGCGCGGCCGAACGCCTGAGCCTGTCGCAGCCGGCGCTGTCGCAGCAGATCCGCCAGCTGGAGCAGAACCTCGAAGTGGCGCTGTTCCAGCGCAGCGGCAAGCGCCTGCTGCCGACCCTCGCCGCCCATACTCTGTACAGCCACGCGCTGCCACTGCTCGACGGCCTGGAGCGCGCCCGCGATGCCCTGCGCGGTTTCCGCGGTCGGGCGCCGCGCAGCCTGGCCATCGGCGTGCTGCAGACGGTCAACGCCAGCCTGGTGCCGCATCTGCTGGAGAAACTGCGCGCCGCGCAGCCGCAGCTGGTGGTGCAGATCTACGAACTGTCCGGCCTGGAGATCGAGCGGCGCCTGCTCAGCGGCAGCCTGGACATCGGCATCGGCTTCCTGCCGCCACGCCAGCCCGGCCTGCACAGCCTGGAGCTGTACGAGGACGAGCTGCAGCTGGTGGTACCGCCGGAGCATGCGCTGCGCGAATTCAGGAAGGTGTCGCTGGCCCAGGCGGCGGAGCAGCCCATGCTGCTGCTCGGCGAGGAGTTCCGCGTTCGACAGATCTGGCAGGAGCAGCTGGCCCTGCTCGGCCGCCGCCCGCATGTACAGGCCGAGCTCAACCATATGAGCGGCATCCTCGACAGTCTGCCGCACTCGGCCGGCCTGGCCACCGTGCTGCCGGGCCGCGCTCGCCAGCTACATGCGAACCAGGGTTTGCTGTGGAAGCCGATCAGCGAACCGCGCGTGCCACTCAAGGTCGGCCTGGTATTCCGCGATGCGCAGCGCCAGCAGCCGACGCTGGATCTGCTGGGCAAGCTGCTGAACGAAGTGGTGAAGGGAAATGGCTAATGCGGAAAATAAAAAACCCCGCTTGCGCGGGGTTCTGCAGACTGGTTCCTGACATCCGTGATCCGTTCGCCATCCTGGCGGACAATCCCTCATTTCCCTGTTGTCGCGGTGCGCTTCCTGCGCTAAGTCCTTGAAAGCGAGATTAATCTTCCTGGTGGCATGTTGACAGCAGCCTTCGCCGGCACGCCGTGTAAGCCAAAGATTACAAAGCCGCCGAGCGGGAAGGGGTTCACAAAGTCGGTGTGACCGCTATCATCGCGCGCCTGATTGACCTGCGCCCCGCGCCACCGAGCCTGACATGAGACCGCAACTGATCGCCGCCGCGGAAATCGACCGCGTCGAAACCTGGACCAAGTACAACAAGGACATGTGCACCAGCTGCATCTCCACCTGCTGCACCATGCCGGTGGAAGTACGCATCGTCGACCTGATCCGCCTCGGCGTGGTCGACGAGTTCGAGCGCGGCGAGCCGCCGAAGAACATCGCCAAGCGGCTGCAGAAGGAGGGGCTGATCGAGCGCTTCAACCAGAAGTCCGGCATCTTCACCCTGACCCGCATGAGCAACGACGACTGCATGTATCTGGATCGCGAGACCCGCCTGTGCACCGTCTACGACAAGCGCCCGGACACCTGCCGCAACCACCCACGCATCGGTCCGCGCCCGGGCTACTGCGCCTGGCGCCCCAAGGGCTGACGCCAGGCGCGAGGCCGCGTGGTCAAGAGGGCTTGCGCGCGTTGCGCATGCGCAGCCAGACCACGCCGAGCAGCACCAGCGGTATGCCCAGGCTGAGCCACGACAGCAAGTCGTAGACCTCATCGCCGACGAGCGCCGAGAGCAGGCCGAACAGGCTCAGCACACCGAGCACCAAAGGCCAGCGGAAGATCATCCAGAGTCCGCGTCTCATGCCTTGCCCTCCACCAGCAGACCACCTGCATTCAGCTCCGCCAGACGCTTCTCGATGGGCGCCTTGCGTCGAGCCAGCCAGAGGTACAGGCCGCTGATCAGGATGATGATGGAGACGATGTCCAGCAGCGCCCAGATGATCTTCAGCGGCAGGCCACCGTAGTCACCGAAGTGCAGCGGCTGCGACACCAGCAAGGTCTTCACATACATCGGCATCTCGCGCATGTCGGTCAGCTCGCCGGTCGTGGCGTCGACCAGCGCCGGCTTGAGCAGGCGCGAGGTCAACGGCGTGTCGCCGCGCATGAACACCGCGTAATGGTGCTGGCTGCTGAAGTCGGTGCCGGGGTAGGCAACGAAGCTCGGCGCCATGCCCGGTGCAGCCGCCTGTGCGGTCTGCATGGCCTTGTGCAGCGAGCCCAGTTCGGTCAGCGGTGGCAGGTCCTTGTAGGGCGCGGTCATTTCCGCCAGCTGGCCGTTTTGCCACAGGCCGAGAATCGGGATCGCCAGGGTGTTGATCACCCCGGTGGCGCCGACCACCAGCACCCAGGCCAGGGTGACGATGCCGAGCACGTTGTGCAGGTCCAGCCACTTCAGGCGGTTGCTGCGCGCTGTGCGCACGGTGGCGAAGTCCAGCTTGCGCATGAACGGCGTGTACACCACCACGCCGGATACCAGCGAAGCCACCAGCAGCAAGCCCATGAAGCCGAGGAACAGGTAGCCGGGCAGGCCGAGGAACATGTCGGTGTGCAGGCGCAGCATCAGGTGCATGAAGCCGTCTTCCGGCGGATCCGAGGGAAACAGCTCGCCGGTGCGCGTATCGAAGTTCTGAATGTAGGCATCCAGCGGCGGAGGCTGAATGGTCGGCGCGGTGAAGATGAAGCCCAGCGGCTCCTCCGGGTCGAAGCCGACGAAGCGCACCACCTCGCCCGGGCGCACCGCCAGCGCCTCGGCGATCAGCTTGTCGTAGTCGATGCGCGGCGAGTCGGCGGTGATCTCCTTGAGCTCGGGGTGCGGCTCGAAGTAGTGCTCGATCTCCTCGTGGAAGATCAGCGGCAGGCCGGTCAGGCACAGCATCAGCAGGAAGACGGTGGAGATCAGGCTGGTCCACTTGTGGACCAGATACCAGTTACGCAGGGCTCGGGCAGTCATCTTGGGCTCTTATTGGCGTCCGAGCGACCTGCGAGGAGCGGAAGCTGGCACATGCAGCCCGCCGCCACGAAAAGCCCTGGAGGCCTTCTCGCGACGGCGAACATGCGCGCGCTCCTTCTGCTGCTGCGTGTGCGGCCCGGTAATCATTTGCGAATACTTCTCATATTATCCGCTGCCGGCCGGCCCCCACAAGCGCAACGCCTTACCAGTCCAGCGACAGACTCAGGCCGATGCCATGCAGATCGTCATCGCCGGCCTTGCGATAGTCGTAGCCGACCTGCAGGGCCAACTCCGGCGCCAGGCGCTGGCGCAGACCCAATGCGGCGCGGGTCAGGTGTTCCTCGCGCTCGACACCCTTGAGGCTGAAGTCGACGCCGGCGACGCTGTTCAGGCGCATGTCGACCTCGCTCTGCTCGTCCTCGAACTCCTTCTCCCGGGAGATTTCGCCGAACAGCTCGGCATCCTCCGCCAGTTGGAAGCGCGCCTGCAGACCGACGCCCAGGCGCCGTGAGTCACGGGTCTGGTCGTCATAGGTCAGTGCAGTGGAGCTGGCACCATCCTCGCGGTAGCCATCGACCTCGATGCGCGCCACATCGGCACTGACGAAGGGAAGCAGACTCAGGCGTGGGTCGCCGGCTTCCAGCTCGATGCCCAGGCGCCCGCCGAGGGCCAGCACCTGGCCGTCTGTATCGCCGCGCTCGGTGCGGGTGGTCTTGCCGAGGGCGAAGCGCCGCTCCAGGTCCTGGTAATCCAGATAGCCGGCGCTCAGCGTCGCGTCGCCCCACAGCAGGCCGTCGCGGTACTGGGCGAAAGCGCTGGCCAGGTAGCTGCGCAGGCCGTAGTCGGAGTCGCGCTCGCCCAACTCCAGGTCCTGCTCCTGCACATCCAGTGCCGCGCCCAGTCGCCATTGCTCGCTCAGGCGATAGCTGCCGCCCAGGCTCAGGCCCTTGCCGCTGACATCGCCGGCGGCGCCGGTGTCGCTGCCGTCCAGATCGGCACGGCGCGTGCTGCCATCGACGAAACCACGCCAGCGGCCGACCGCCTGCCAGGCGCCCGCGTCGCCCAGCCATTGCTGGCGCAGACGCTCCTGACTGCCGCGCAGGGCTGTCTCTGCGGCCTGGGGCAACAGGCTCAGCTCCCACGGCGCAGCCAGGATCGAGTAGCCCTGGTCGGCAAGGATCTGCTGCATGGCGGTGGTCGGGTGCACGATGTCGGCGTAGATCAACCGATCCGGGTCGGGCGTGGCGCTGCCGATGCCATACACCGGATTGACTGAGGCGCAGCCGGCGAAACAGGTACCGAGCAGATTCTGCGTCGGGTCGAAGCCGAATGCGGCAGCATCGCCCAGCACCTCGCGATAGAGGAGCGGCACATTGAGCGGTATGACCTCGGCGCGGACGGCGCCGAGCTGCGCCGCCAGCTCGGCATTGAACGCCTGGGCCAGCGGCACCTGGGCGGCGTTGACCACACCACCGGTGACCGGGCTGGCCACGTCCACCAGCAGCGGCACCATGAAATAGCGCCCGCCGGCCGCCTGCAGGGCACGCACGCCGGCAACCAGACGTCCGGCGGCGGCCCGCGCGCTGGCGTCGTCGACGATCAGGCCCTGGAGGAAGTCGTTGCCGCCGCCGTTGAGGTAGAACAGGGTGTCCGGGTCGATGCTCAGGCCCTGGTTGCGCAGGTTGACCAGGTAACCATCGCGCTGGCGGATCAGCGGGTCGCTGTAGTTCAGGCCCGCGCGTACCTGGGAGCCGCCGATGCCGGTGAGCGGGTCGAACACGCCGGTGATGGAGTTGTAGATCTGCTCGGTGCGGTAGCCGCCGACCGCCCAGTTGTCACCGTCGGCCTGGCCGTTGAGGGCGCGCATGACGTTGGTCGAAGCCACCTGCGGAGCCAGGCCCAGCTGCTGGTTGATCAGCATCGGCGAGGTATAGCCGTAGGCCTCGCCCGGCCCGAAGCCGGGACCCACGCGATTGGTATGACGCACCGGGTTGCTCGGGGCGCCCGCCTCGGGGCGCTGGCCGGCGTCGCTCAGGCTGTCGCCGAACACCACCATGCCGCTGTAGGCGCCGGCCTGGGCCGAGGTGGCGCTGGCCAGCAGGCAGGCGAAGGTCAGCGGAGTCAGTACTCGCTTCATGTGTCATGTCCCTTGTTCTTGTTGTGATGGGCAAGCGGCGAGGGACTGTAGGGGACGGCGAGGCGGGAGCGCACGATCGCTCCACGCATTTTCCCTCCTAAGACTGAAACGCCGCACGACGGATTACTCCATCGTGCGGCGCTCGTTCCAACGGGGGATGAAGCGGAGGCTAGAGCGGCTGGGCGCGCCTCTTGGGCGACTCCTGCTGGGCCAGGTCGCTGTCGACCGCCTTGGGCTTGATCAGACTGAAGTCGATCAGGTTTTCGGGCTGTTGCGGGTCGCCAATCAGCAACGGACGCGGCTTGAAGTCGGCACTCACCAGGCTGCGACTGCGATCGCGCTCGGCGAAGTCGAGCCCGGCCAGATCCGCCCAGGTGTGCACCAGGCTAGAGCTGCTGGCAGCCCGCCCGATGGCCTGGCTGAAATCACGCGGCTGCCGGGCCTGCCATTTCGGCGAATTCCACAGGATGAAGGGGATGGTGTACATCGGCCCGGTCGGCGCCGCCTCGTTGCGCCCCAGCACCTCTTCCTTGGGCGCGTCGAACACCGCCTCGCCGTGGTCGGAGAGGTAGAGCAGGAAGCCGTTGGGGTCGGTGGCGGAGAAGCGCTTGATCAGGCTGGAGACGACGAAGTCGTTGTACAGCACCGCATTGTCGTAGGCGTTGTAGGTCGGCAGCTGGTCATCGCTGACATGCTCCGGCGCGCCCTGACGATCGGTGAAACGTTCGTACTCGGGCGGATAGCGGTACTGATAGCTCATGTGGGTACCGAGCAGGTGGACCACGATGAACTTGCGCGGCGCATCCTCGGCCAGCACCTTGGCGAAGGGCTCGAGCACGTCACCGTCGTACTGGCGGGCGTTCTGCTCGCGGTTGTTGTTCAGGTAGAACTGCTCGTCCGCCTGCTTGGAGAAGGTGGTGAGCATGGTGTTGCGCTTGGTGATGGTCTGCTGGTTGGTGATCCAGTAGGTCTTGTAGCCGGCCTGTTTCATCACGCTGACCAGCGACGGGGTGTTCAGATAGGCATCGGGGTTGTTCTGGTCGGCGAAGGTCAGTACTTGCTGCAGCGCCTCGATGGTGTAGGGCCGCGGGGTGACCACGTTGCCGAACACCTGCAGCTGGTCGCGCAGTTTGTCCAGCTCAGGGGTGGTCTGGCGGCCGTAGCCGTACAGGCTCATGCGCTGGCGGTTGGTCGACTCGCCGATGACCAGCACCAGGGTCGCCGGCTGACCAGCATGGGCATCCACCAGGCCGGTCAGCGGGGCGATGCGCTGACGGCCCTCCAGCAGCGCCTGCATGTTGGCCAGCTGGGCACGGTACTGGCGATAGCCGACCACCAGTTGCCAGGGCGTGGCCGGCTCGATGCGCTCCTCGAAGTTTTCCAGCGCCGAACGCAGATCGTCGTGCTTGCTGAACTGGCGCAGGGCGGGGTAGCCGAGCGAGGAAAACAGCAGGAACAGCGACGCCAGCAGCGCCCCCGGCCTGGACAGATACACCGGGCGCACCTTGCGCCACAGCAGCCAGGCGCCCAGGCCGTAGGCGAGGAAGGCCGGCACCATCCACCAGGCGAAGTACTGCGCCAGGTACTCGGTGCCCTCGCTGACGTTGGACTCGAAGAGGATGAAAATGACGCTCTGCGAGAACTCCTGGCCATAGATCAGGAAGTAGCCGAAACCAGCCAGCGAGCACAGCCACAGCGGCACGCCGATCAGCGCCGCCAGCAGGCGCGCCCGCGCCGGGAACAGCACCAGCGGCACCAGCCACAGCAGGCTCAGCACCACAGACTGGCGCAGTCCGGAGAAGCCGGCGCTGTCGCTGGCGTAGATCAGTACCTGGGTGACACCCGAGAAGTACCAGAAGAACAGAAAGGCCCAGCCCAGGCCGGCCCAGTCGATGCCGCCGCGAGAAGCGTCGGCGCGTTGCGCGATTGTCATCAGAGCCCCAAAACGAAGCGGGAAATTCCCTTATGGCCGGGGAATCTGCCGGAGCGGGCGTGAAAACTTTGTCAAAAGGTCAGGAAAGCCACCGGCAGCGGTTTTACCGCCGCTGCCGGATCCTCAATCCAGATGAAAGTGCGCGGTGTTCTGCGCCAGGGCGCGACTGCCGTCGCTGAGGCGGTCGGCGACGCCGTGGACGGCCTGGGCGCCGTGCAGCAGGTCGGCGGCGGCCTGGTCGACCTGCTGGATATTGCCGCTGACTTCCTCGGCCGTGGCGGCCTGCTGCTCAACGGCGGTGGCGATCTGCGCGATCATGTCGCTGACCCGCTGCACGGCGCCGGCGATCTCGCCCAGGTGGTCGCCCAGCTCGGTGACCGAGCCGGCGTCGACTTCGGCCTGGCTGCAGGCGGTCTGCATCAGCTCTACCGATTGCAGGACCACACGCTGCAGGGCCTCGACCGTGGCGCTGATCTCGCGGGTCGACTCCTGGGTGCGCTGCGACAGCGAGCGCACCTCGTCGGCGACCACGGCGAAACCCCGGCCCTGCTCGCCGGCCCGCGCCGCCTCGATGGCGGCGTTGAGCGCCAGCAGGTTGGTCTGCTCGGCGATACCCTTGATCACATCCACCACCCGATTGATCTGCTGGGCCTGCCCGCGCAGCTCGCCCAGCGCGGCGGCGGTGTCGCCCAGGCGGGCGGTGAGCTGGCGCATGCTGGCGGTGGTCTGCTGACTGCGCTGGTTGCTCTGCTCGGCGATGTGGCGGGTCTGGGTCGCGTCCTGGGCGGCCATCTCGCAGTTCTCCGCCACGCTCTGCGCGGTGGCGGCCATCTGCGTGGCGGCGGCGGCGATCTGGCTGACCTGCTGCTGTTGCTGTTCCACCGCGCGCAGGGCCGACTGGGCCTGTTCGCTGAGGGTGATCACGGTGCCGCTGAGCTCGGCGCTCTCGCGGTTCACGCCCTGCAGCGAGCCGCGCATCTGCGCCACGGCGTCGTTCAATGCGACGCCGATCAGCGCCAGTTCGTCGTTGCCGTGCACGGTGACATGCCGACGCAGATCGCCGTCGCGCAGGGACTGGGCCAGCGCGGTGATGCGCCAGCTGCTGCTGCGGATCGACGCCTGCAGGCAGACCAGCGCGTACAGCGCTAGTGCCACCAGCACGCCGAAGGCACCGAGGGTGATGATCAGCGCGCGCAGGGCCTTGGCGCGGTACTGGCCGAGGCGGGTATCGAGCGCTTCCAAGGTGGCGCGTTGCAGCGCCTCAATATGGCCCAGGGCCGTGTCCATGCCCTGCTCGAACGCCGCCACGTCGAGCTGGATGCCGCCGTCGCCGTACATTTTCTGGTCCAGCTGCTTGAGCCAGTCGTCCAGACCGGCCAGGCTCTGGGCATAGGTTTGGTTCCAGGCCGAGAGCGACTTCGGCAGCTCGCTTTCCAGGCGTTCGCCGAGCTTGGCCAGCTGCTGGCGCGACTCGCCAGCGGCGGCACGCATTTCACGCAGCTGCAGGCGGCTCTGCAGGCTGAACTGGCCGGCGGCCACGGCGCCCTGGCCGACGCTGGCGAGCACGCCGAGGCGCTGCTGCAGGCGCGGCGAATCTTCGGTGGCCAGCTGCATCAGCAGGTAGGTTTCCAGCCAGGGGTCGAGGATCAGCCCGCTCTCGGTGGCGATCTGCTCGCGCAGGGCACCGAGCTGCTGCAGGCTCAGGGTGAAGCGATCGTAGGCATCCGGCCACCAGCCGACGCTGCCCAGCGCCTGGGCGCGCAGGCCGTCGCGCTGGCCCTGCAGGGTGCGCAGGCTGGCCTGCACCTGTTCGCTGGCGCCTTCGCTGACCAGCGTCTGCTGCAGGTCATCCAGCGCCTGGTCCAATTCGGTCTCGCTCTGCTGCAGACGGGTGATGGCGGCCTGGGTTTCGGCCGAGGCCTCGCGGTTGCGCTCGGTGGACTTCCAGCGGGCAGTCAGGTTGCGCTGGCGCACCAGCACCTGCTCGACCTTGTCCAGGGCCTGTAGCTGCAGGACTCCGGAATGCTCGTCGTCGACGACCTTGAGTTTGCCAAGATAGTTTTCGCCGATGGACCAAGCGGCGTAGGCCAGCGGCAGGATGAACAGCAGCGCCAGCAACTGGAACTTGCGGGCGAAGCTGAATTTCTCGAGTGCGTTGACTCCGGGCAGCAACAGCGCATTCATCGTCGAACTCCTGAATCGGACGAAACTGCGAAGCGCATGAGCTAGCAAATGCCGAGCCACGCCTTCGCCGCTTCAAGGCTATCCGTTAGCGTCCGTCGGCATCGCAAGCGCGACAACTCGACGGTGAACCCTAGATATCGGAAGCCTCGCTGACTTCATGAGCTAAACGATAGAAGGCATTGCGCCATCAAGGTGCAAAAAGGCGCCATACGGGCACATCTTCACTCGTCGAACTGACCGATGTCCTGGCGCAGGGTCGCAGCCAGGGCCTGGAAGCCCTGCAGCAACAGCTGGTCGCTGTGCGAAGCGTTGCTGACGCTGGCGCGGACGAACTGTGGCACCGCCGCACGGCCGACGGCGAAGGCCTCGGCGGTGGCGATGAGGCAGTTCTTCTGTTTCAGGTCGACCTCCACGTCCGAGGCGCGCCAGGGCTCGGGCACCTCGATCCAGAAGTGCGGGCACTGTGGATGGGTGCGATAGCTCAGACCCTCCAGCAGCCCCTGCACCAGCGCCTTGCGCCGGCCGATCTCGGCGATCTGCTGGCGCAGCAGCTTGGCGGCGATGCCATTGCTGATCCAGTTGGTGGCCAGCTCCATGGCCAGCGGCGTGGCCATCCAGCAACTGGCGCGCAGGGTCGCGGAGATGCGTCCGACCAGGGTCGCCGGCGCGTGCAGATAGCCGACCCGCAGGCCGGCGGCCATGGCCTTGCTCAGGCTGCCGATGAGGATGGTGCGCTCCGGCGCATAGCAGCTCAGCGGCGGCGGCCGGTCCTCGACCAGCACGGCGTGGGCCTCGTCCTCGATGATCAGCAGGTTGTGCTCGCGGCAGATGGCGGCGATAGCCTCGCGGCGGCGCGCGGACATCACCCCGGTGGTGGGGTTCTGCAGGGTCGGCGTGCAGTACAGGGCGGTGACCCGGTTGTGCCGGCACAGCTCGTCGAGGGACGCGGGAATGATCCCCTCCTCGTCCATGCTGGCGCCGAGCAGCTTGATGCCGAGCATGCGCGCGGCGGTGATCAGGCCCGGGTAGGTGAGCTGCTCGGTAACCAGGCTGTCGCCGGCGCGCAGCAGCGCCATCAGGGTACAGAGCAGACCGTGCTGGCCGCCGTTGACGCACAGCACCTGCTCGGCCTGGGGCCGGAAGTCGCCATGGGCCAGCCAGTCCGCACCGGCCTGGCGGTAGCGCGGCAGGCCTGCATCCGGGGTGTAGAGGGTCAGCTCGGCGAGGGTATGCGGATCATGCGCCAGGTCCATCAGGCTCTGCGCCAGCAGGCTGGTCTCAAGGCCCGGGATGTGCATGTTGCGGCTCATGTCGAACTGCTCCGGCCGCTCCTCGACGAAGTTGCTGAAGCCCGCATCGCGCTTGCGCTCCAGGTCGCGCTGGCGAACGAAGGTGCCGTCGCCGACCCGCGCCACCACCAGGCCCATGCGCTCCAGCTCGGCATAGGCGCGGCTGACCGTGCCGATGGTCACACCGAGGCGATCCGCCAGGTTGCGATGCGGCGGCAGCTTGGCTCCGCCCTCGATGCTGCCTTCCAGAATCCCGATCTCCATGGACCCGGCCAGACGTTTGTACTTGGCGCCATGCCCCGAGGTTAACGCCTCGCGGAGCATTGACACCGTGTCAATAATTGGTTTGACAGCCATTTTTCGTCCAAATAGCCTAATTGACCAGTATCAATCGCGATTGATTCCTGAGTATTAGGGTTCAATTTTGTGATCACGAAGGATTGTCATCATGCCAATGTCTGCCGTAATTGAAAACACCGGTAAATCCGGCAAGTACTGGTTGGGTGCTTTGATCACCAGCCTGCTGTTCCTGATCGTGTGCCTGAGTTGGGGCACCACCTGGCTGGGAATCAAGATCGCGGTGGAGACCGTACCGCCGCTGACCGCCTCCGGCCTGCGCTTCCTGATCGCCTTCCCGCTGTTCCTCTGCTTCGCCCTGATCCGCGGCGACTCGATCTTCTTCCCGCGCAGCCACCTGGGCTTCTTCATCTTCGTCACGCTGTGCTACTTCAGCCTGCCTTACTACCTGCTCAACTACGGCGAGACCCACGTCTCCTCGGGCCTCACCGCCCTGCTGTTCAGCTGCATGCCGGTGTTCATCCTGCTGTTCTCCGCGTTGTTCCTGCACGAACGCATCTACCTGTCCCAGGTGATGGGCATCGGCATCGGCTTCGGCAGCCTGTTCATGATCCTGCGCAGCCAGGGTCTGAGCCTGGCCCACGACGAGTTCGCTGGCGTGCTGGCGATCCTCGCGGCCGCGGTAATGCACGCGCTGTGCTACGTGGTGACCAAGAAGAAGGGTGCCGAGATCAGCGTGATCACCTACAACACCCTGCCCATCGGCCTGGCCGGCCTGATGCTGTTCCTCGTGGGTCTGGGCGTGGAACACCCCAGCTTCTCCGCCATCAGCACGCGCTCGTGGATGGCCCTCACCTACCTCGGCCTGTGCGCCTCGGTGGGCGGTTTCATCGTCTACTTCTTCCTGCTCAAGCGCCTGAGCCCGGTGATCCTGTCCTTCGTCTTCATCATCTTCCCGGTGTTCGCCGTGATCATCGGCTCCTGGTACGAGGGCCTGCCGATTTCCCGCGACCTGGCGCTGTACTCCGCACTGCTGCTGGCCGGCTTCGCCATCACCAAGGTGCCGGTGGAAAAACTCCTGGCGAAGAGGGACTGAGCCATGCCCGACAAGGACGTCCTCAGCCCGCAAACCCTGCAGACCATCTACCGCCACGCCGCGGAAACCTACCCCGAGGAGTGCTGCGGCTTCGTCTTCGCCGATGCCTGCGTGCACCAGGGGCAGAACATCCAGGACCAGCTCAACCAGCTCGATCCAGAGGTGTACCGGCGCAGCGCCGCCAACGGCTACACCTTCGCCGTGGCAGACACCCTGCTGCTCAACCGCAGCCTGCGCGGCGACAACCCGGCGCGGGTCATCTACCACTCGCACCCGGATGTCGGCGCCTACTTCAGCAGCGAGGACGTGGACAAGGCGCTGTTCATGGGTCAGCCCATCCACCCGGTCGCCTACCTGGTGGTCGACGTGCGCGAGGGCCAGGCCCACGGCGCCAAGCTGTTCGAGTGGAGCGGAGAAGAATTCGTCTGCAGCCGGGAGTTCCCGGCTCCCCTTGATGGCCGGCAATAAAAAGGAGTTTGGCTATGAGTGTGGTGATTTTTCCGGAGGTGCTGGCCCGCGTCGCCAGGCTGCCCGCGGCAAAGCTGGAGGGCCAGGGCCGTACCGTGCGCGAGCTGGTGGAGGATGTCTGCGGTCGTCATGCCGGGCTGCGTGAACACCTGTTCTACGGCAACGACCAGTTCAAGGAGCACTTCCTGCTCACCGCCGACGGCGAGCTGGTGGAGGCCGACAGCCAGCTGCCGGCCGATGCCGAGCTGGACATCATGCTCGCCACCTCGGGCGGCCTGGACTGCGACGAGCTGAGCAACGACGAGGTGCGCCGCTACGTGCGCCACATCACCCTGCCCGACGTCGGCCGCCGCGGCCAGCTGCGCCTGAAGAACGCCCGCGTGCTGATCATCGGCACCGGCGGCCTGGGCTCGCCGGTCAGCCTCTACCTGGCCGCCGCCGGCATCGGCACCCTCGGCCTGGTGGACTTCGACCGGGTCGAGAGCAGCAACCTGCAGCGCCAGGTGGTGCACGGCACCAGCACCCTCGGCCTAGCCAAGGTGGAATCGGCACGCCGCCGCCTGACCGACCTCAACCCTGATATCCGCATCGACGCCCACGACTGTGCCCTGACCCCGGACAACGCGCTGGACCTGGTCGGCGCCTACGACCTGGTGATCGACGGCACCGACAACTTCGCCACCCGCTACCTGCTCAACGACGCCTGCGTACTGCTCAAGCGCCCGCTGGTGTACGGCGCCCTGCACCGCTTCGATGGCCAGGTCAGCCTGTTCAATCACCAGGACGGCCCCTGCTACCGCTGCCTCTATCCCAAGAGCCCGCCCGCCGAACTGGCGCCCAATTGCAACGCCGGCGGGGTGATCGGCGTGCTGCCCGGCGTGGTCGGCCTGCTCCAGGCCACCGAGGCGATCAAGCTGATCCTCGGCATCGGCGAGCCCCTGGTCGGCCGCCTGATGCGCTTCGATGCCCTGGCGATGAAGTTCACCGAGGTGCGCTTCAAGCGCCGTGGCGACTGCCCCACCTGCTCGCCGGCGCGCAGCGACCGCCACCTGCAGATCGAGCAGCCCGCAACCTGCGCCGCCACGGCAGGCGACAGCACATTGCCGACGGAGCTGTTCATCAGCCCGCAGCAGCTGCAACTGAGCCTGGTGTACGGCGAGGACCTGCAATTGTTGGATGTGCGCGAACCGAACGAACTGGAAGTCTGCCGCCTGCCGTCGGCGCTCAACATCCCGCTCGGCGAGCTGGGCGAGCGCCTGGGCGAGCTGGACCGCGAGCGCACCCTGTGCCTGATCTGCTATGGCGGCCCGCGCGCCGAACGCGCCGCACGCCAGCTGCTGGACATCGGCCACTCGCGGGTGAAGGTGCTGCAGGGCGGGCTCAAGGCCTGGGCCCGCGACGTCGCCCCCGACATGCCGCTGTACTGAGGGCCGCGCAATGATCCACGAATCCCTGCTGCAGGCCATCGGCGAGACGCCGGTGGTGCGCTTGGCAGCCTTCAGCGCCGAGACCGGGCTGGAGGTGTATGCCAAGCTCGAATCGCTCAACCCCGGCGGCAGCCACAAGGCGCGCATCGCCCTGGCCATGGTGCGCGACGCCGAGGAACGCGGCGTGCTGCAGCCCGGCAGCGGGCAGACCATCATCGAACCGAGTGGCGGCAACACCGGCATCGGCCTGGCCATCGCCGGCAACATCCTCGGCTACCGGGTGGTCCTGGTGATCCCCGACAACTACAGCCCGGAGAAGCAGAAGCTGCTGCGCCTGTACGGCGCCGAAGTAGTGCTGTCCGACAGCCGCCGCGGCAACAACTCCCACGGCGAGCTGGCCATGGAGCTGCAGCTGGAGAACCCCGGCTACGTGATGCTCAACCAACAGCGCAACCCGGCCAATCCGGAGATCCACCGGCGCACCACCGCCCAGGAGATCCTTCGCGACTTCGCCGCGCTGCCGCCGGACTGCCTGGTGGCCGGCATCGGCACCGGCGGTCATGTCACCGGCCTGGGCGAGACGCTCAAGGCTCGCTGGCCGTGGCTGCGGGTATTCGGCGTGGAGCCGGAGCAGTGCGATCTGCTCGCCGACCGTCACGCGCCGCACGAGATTCAGGGCCTGTCCATCGGACTGGTGCCGCGCATCCTCAACATCGGCGTGCTCGACGGCATGCTCAAGGTCTCCAAGCAGGCCTGCCTGGAACGGGTGCGCCACACCATGCGCAGCGACGGCGTCAGCCTGGGGCTGTCGTCGGCGGCCAACCTGGTGGCCATCGCGCAGCTGGCCGGCGAGCTGCCGCGCGCAACACGGGTGCTGACGCTGGTCTACGACGGCGTCGACAGCTACCTGCCGCACTTCGATTGCTAGCCGTGGAGAACGACGGGATGCGCTACCTCGACAGGCTGAAACTCTACGACGGGCTGCTGGACCATCTGGTGCATGCGCTCAAAGCGGAAGACATGGAACAACTGATGCCGCACCTGGACGGCATCATGGACAGCGCCGTGGAGCAGATGGCCGAGGACCTGCAGGCCTACGCCGCGCGCGACCCGGCCTCGTGCGGGCGCACCGAGCTGATCCTCGACACCTACGCCTCGTTCAAGGCGGTGCTATTCCACCGCCTGGCCCACCAGGTGTGGCTGCGCGGCGGCCTGGTGGAGCGCGAGCTGATCGCCCACCGCCTGGCCAACGCCGGCAAACTGCAGTCGGGGGTGGAGATCCACCCGGCCGCGCGCATTGGCAAACGTTTCGTGCTGGACCACGGCTTCGGCACGGTGATCGGCGAGACCTGCGAGATCGGCGACGACTGCTACCTGCTCAGCGGGGTGACCCTGGGCGCCGCCGGCATCGCCGACAACCCCGGCGGCAAGCGCCACCCGAGCCTGGGCAATGGCGTGGAAGTGGGCGCCGGCGCGCGCATCCTCGGCGCCGTGCATATCGGCGACCACGCCTTCATCAGCCCGGCCTGCGTGATCACCCATGACGTGCCGGCCAATACCCGGGTCAGCATCGTCAACCAGCTGCAGATGCAACGCGCCAGCGCTGGCGTTAGCCGCGGCTACCTGGGGGCGTTCGTGCTCGGCGAGCGCCTGCACCTGGTCGGCGAACTGCCGGAGGCGGAGGAGCTCACCGTGCTCGACGCCGACCACCATCTGCTCGGCTGCCTGACCCTGGAATGCACGGTGCGCGAGCGCCACCACCGCCAGTACCGCCTGCGCAACCTCGGCGCCGTGACACCGGCGCCGCGCTATCCGCTGAACCTGCGGATCGGCGACCGGCTGCAGGACATGACATTGCTCGATCCACCCGGTCTCAGCCATCTGGTCCGGGCGGTGCTCAAACCCCACATCCTCAGCATCGGAGGCTGACCCATGTCGGCACTGGCCCTGCATACCCGCCCCCTGTTCGACGAGCTGCCCTACCAGCACACCTTCACCGCCCGCGTGCTGGCGATCAGCGAGCTGGGCGTGGCCCTGGATCAGACCCTGTTCTACCCCACCGGCGGCGGCCAGCCCGGCGACCAGGGCCACCTGCTGTTGCCGGACGGCTCGGCCGTGGCCGTGATCAACACCCAGCGCGACCCGCTGCTGCGGGCGATCATCTGGCACCAGCTGGAGGAAGGTCACCCGGACATCCGCGCCGGCACGGAACTGCAGGGCTGCCTCGACTGGGAGCGACGCTACCGGCACATGCGCATGCACACCTGCCTGCACCTGCTGTGCGCCATCGTCGACGCGCCGGTGACCGGTTGCAGCATCGCCGCCGACAAGGGCCGCCTGGACTTCGACCTGCCGGAATCGACACTGGACAAGGAGCAGATCACCCGCAGCCTGATGCAGCTGATCGACGGCGCCCTCGACGTGCAGGTGCAGCTGCTCTCAAGCGAGGAATACCGCAGCCTGCCCAATCTCTGCCGCACCCAGGTGGCACCGCCCCAGGGCAACGGCGCGGTGCGGGTGATCGACATCCCCGGCGTGGACATGCAGCCCTGCGGCGGCACCCACGTGCGCAACACCTCCGAGGTGGGCGCCGTGATCTGCGACAAGATCGAGAAGAAGAGCCGGCACAACCGACGCGTGACCCTGCGCTTCGCCTGAGCCTTCCACCCCACCGCTACCGACGACTCGTCGGCGCCTCCCCCGACTGCCTTCCCTTTTCATCGCCAATGGCAGGGTTATCCGCCCATCGGCGGCGATGAGCACTCCGCGCCGCCCACAAGGCGGCCGGAACCTACCCCCCGGAGAACACCTCCGCCCTCGCAAGGAGAAGACCATGCATAGAAAGTTGCTCCAACAATCGCTGCTCCTGGCCGGCCTGGCCGTGCCCGCCGCCGGCTTCGCCGCCGAACTGGTCGACGTCGCCAACCTGCCGAAGGCGCGCGCCGGCATTGCCGTCGGCGACATCCACAGCACCCTCGGCCTCACCCCGGACGAGCTCGATGCCGACACCAGTGCGCGCCTGCCCAGCGGTGCCCGCGTTACCCGCTACCAGCAGTTCTACAAGGGCGTGCGGGTGTGGGGCGAGGCCATCACCGAAACCACCGGTCCACGCCCGCAACGCAGCGGGCGCATGCTGGTCGGCATCGAGCAGGACCTGGCCCGCGACGCCACCCCGACCCTGAGCAAGGAGCAGGCCCTGCAGCAGGCCAGAAGCCTGATCAACAGCGCCCTGCCACCGACCAACCAGCAGAGCGAGCTGGTGGTACGGCGCAACGAACAGGGCCAGGCCCAGCTGGCCTACGTGGCGTCCTTCTTCGTCGGCGGCGCCAGGCCATCGCGCCCGCACTTCATGATCGAGGCCAACACCGGCGAGCTGCTGCAGCGCTGGGAAGGCCTGACCCACGCCGAAGCCAGCGGGCCGGGAGGCAACGCCAAGACCGGCCAGTACCTGTACGGCACCCAGTACGGCCCGCTGATCGTCAACAGCAAGTGCCAGATGAACAGCGGCGACGTGATCACCGTCAACCTCAACCAGCGCTACGACAACTCCAGCGTCACGCCCTTCCGCTTCGCCTGTCCGTACAACGACTTCAAGGCCATCAACGGCGCCTTCTCGCCACTCAACGACGCGCATTACTTCGGCAACGTGGTGTTCCAGATGTACGGCGGCTGGTTCGGCGGCCTGCGCCCGCTCAACGAGCGCAAGCTGTACATGAAGGTGCATTACGGCAACGGCTACGAGAACGCCTTCTGGGATGGCCAGGCGATGACCTTCGGCGACGGCCGCAGCCGCTTCTACCCGCTGGTGTCGCTGGATGTCTCGGCCCACGAGGTCAGCCACGGCTTCACCGAGCTGAACTCCGGCCTGGTCTACGAGGGCCAGTCCGGCGGCATCAACGAGGCCTTCTCGGACATGGCCGGCGAAGCCGCCGAGTACTTCATGAAGGGCAGCAACGACTGGAAGGTCGGCGCCGACATCTTCAAGGGCAGCGGCTCGTTGCGCTACATGGACCAGCCCAGCCTCGACGGTGCCTCCATCGACCACGCCGAGCAGTACCATGACGGCATCGACGTGCACCACTCCAGCGGCATCTACAACCGCGCCTTCTACCTACTCAGCCGCTCCACCGGCTGGAACACGCGCAAGGCGTTCGAAGTGTTCGTCGACGCCAACCGCTTCTACTGGACTGAGACCAGTGGCTTCGACCAGGGCGCCTGTGGGGTGATCCAGTCGGCGCAGAACCGCAGCTACGGCAGCGCCGAGGTGGTCGCCGCCTTCGCCGCAGTCGGCGTTAGCTGCCCTACCTGGATGTAGGCGCGGCACGGGCTCCCGCCGCTACGCCGGCGGGAACTCCTAGGGCCTGCCGAGCAGCAGGCGCAGCGCCGCGCCGTAGGTGCGGCCGACGCGGCACTCGCTGCCATCGGCCAACTGGGCGATCCAAGCAGCGAAGGGCGCAGGCCGCAGGCGTACCACCGCGCTGCGCCGCACGATGGTGCTGCGGTGGATGCGGATGAACTCGGCCGGCTCCAGGCGCTGCTCCAGCGAGCTCAGGGTCTCGTGGAACAGGTAGTTGGCCTTGGCCAGGTGGATGCGCACATAGTCGCGCTCGGCCTGCAGGCGGATGATGGCGGCCTGCGGGATGCGCAGGTGCTCGCCGCGCACCTTGACCCACAACTCCCGCTCCGGCCGAGCCTGGGCGCCCAGTGCCTGCTTGAGCGAGGCGACCATCTCCTGCAACTCGGCGAGGCGATCCGCCTGGCTGCGCGAAGCCGCGACCGTGCGCGCACGCTGCATGGCCAGGGCGAAACGCTCGGCGTCGATGGGCTTGGTCAGGTAGTCGACGGCGTTGACCTCGAAGGCGCGCAGGGCGTGGTGGTCGAACGCCGTGACGAAGACGATCGCCGGCAGCTCCCCTGCGAGCCGCTGCAGCACGTCGAAACCGCTGCCGCCCGGCATCTGGATGTCCAGGAGCAGGATGTCCGGGGTGCCGCTCTGCGCCATGCGCAGGGTCTCGGCGACATCGCCGGCCTCGTCGATGCGTCCGACCCAGTCGAGCTTGTGCAGCAGGCGGATCAGCCGGCGCCGGGCCAGGGGTTCGTCGTCGGCGACGAGAATGTTCAAGCCACTCATGCGCAGCGCCACGGCAGATCGATGACCGCGCGGTAGCGATCCGCGCCCACCGGGCCGGAAGACAGCTGGCCGTTATCCTGGAAGCGCAAGCGCAGGCGCTCGGCCACGTTGCGCAGGCCGACACCCATGCCCGGCTGGCGCCGCTCTGGCGCGGCTTCTTCGGCCATGCCGTTCTCCACGCTGATGCGCAGCCTTTGGCCCTCGCGGGCAGCCCTGAGTAGGATATCCACCGGCCCCGCCGCCATACCCACGCCATGCTTGATCGCGTTCTCGATCAGCGGCTGCAGGATCAGGCTGGGCACCAGCGCCTCGCGCGCGTCCTCGGCCAGTTCGACGCGGAAACTCATTCGGTCGGAAAAGCGCTCGCGCTCGATCGCCAGGTATTCCTCCTGCAGCCGCAGCTCGTCCGCCAGGGGCACGTCGTGCAACGGGTCGAGCGACAGGGTGGTGCGCATGAAGTTGGAAAGCGACAGCACCATGCGCTCGGCGCGGGCGGAGTCGCCCTCCTCGATCAGGCCAGCGATGGAATTGAGCGTGTTGAACAGGAAGTGCGGGTTGACCTGGTAGCGCAGCGCCTGCATCTGCGCCGCCAGGGCCTCTTCGCGCACGGCCGCCAGGCGCCGTTCGCGCTCGCGCACCTCGAAGCAATACAACAGGGCGATGAACAGGCAGGACCAGCCGAACAGCATCGAGGCGCCTTCGATCAGCATGTAGCCGGAGTACACCGGATCGAAGCTCACCGGATTCGGATACTCGCAGATCAGATAGTTCAAGTAATCGACGGCGACGAACAGTGGCGCCAGCGCCGCCGTCATGAGGAAGCTGAGCAGGGCCTTGCGCGGGAAGCCGAGCCCGCGCAGACGAAACAGCAGTGCCGACATGCCGAAGGTCATCAGCGCGGCGACGGCGAACAGCACGAACTTCAGCGGCGCCGATCGCAGCGGATCGATATTGATGAAGTAACCCAGAATGCTGTCGGCGACGAACATGCACGGCCAGTAGATGAGACTGAGCTGCAGGGTCGCCCGCACCAGCCCGTCGAAGCCTTTCGTTTCGCTCATGCTGCCTCCGTGCCTGTCTGAAGAACCCGTGCCGCGGTGCCGCCGGCCGATGGAAAACAGCCATTGGCAGAAATTCCTGTCATCCACGCCGCCCTCGATAGCAGCTGGCCGAAAAGCGCTTGGCCGCCCTGCCATCGCCTCTCTAGAGTGCCGCCAACCGGCCTCGCCGGGAAGTCGATTCATCGCTTCATATGGGCAACAGAACACGAGGGAATGTCATGCACACAATCTTCCGAGCAGCACGCCTGCTCACCCTGATCGCCGTCGGCCACGGCCTCGCCGGCTGCGCCGCCATCGCCGAACGCACCAACTCGCTGAGCGATGAGAGGGTCCTCGCGGAAACCGCGGGCGTGCTCGGCTACTCTCCCAGCCAGCTGCAGCTGGTGGCGCGGCGAACCAGTGGAACCAATACCTACGCCGAGCTGCGCGCTGACGATGGCAACGAGTTCAACTGCATCATCAATGGCGGCAATCTGGCCACCTTCGGCGCCATCAATCCACCCAGTTGCGCGAAGAAGGGCGAGATACTCAGGAGCGGACCGGGGCAGTGATGATCAGGGGCGCTTACTAGCAGGGTTGTGCAGGATTTGTGTAACCGGGGTTGGATTCGCCCATCTTTAACTCAGCGCCTGCAACAGCTCCTCAAATGACTGGAATCCTGAATCCACGATGAAAATTTCCGTACTTCTTGTCTGTGCAGCGCTGGGCTTGGTCGCGCAACCAGCATTGGCCAACTATCCGTGCCCGGGTGGTCCCGGGCCGGGTGAACAGCAGATCGGCGTTGGCGGTGGCTCCCATGGAGTTGCCGCTGTTCCCCTGTGTGTGGAAACCGGTGGGGGCGCCGATAGCGCTGGCGGGGGAGACACCGGAGGTGGATACGCTGGCGGCTATCGATGTGACGGCTGCAATATTTTTGCCGACCCCGGCCCGCCCAGCTACGACGCCATGAGCATCGCCGCCATTGAGCAGGCGGCCAAAAACCTGGAAGCCCAAAAGCTTAGGCGGGAAGCCGAAGCAAAACTGCAAGAGCTGGAGGCGGATCCGGGTTACCAACGCTACAAGCAGGGTGAATGGAAATTTTTTCAAGGTAGGAAGGATTCAGCCCCCGGAGACAACTGCGTGGCGATGTGGAGCAAAGACGGCGACGCGGTCAGTATCGTCGGCCCCGGAAAGGCCTATCAGGGCGGCATGCTGATCTTCTGGAGCACGGAGATTCCCAAGCCATCGGACACGCAAACCGTAGCGGTGACGCTCAAACAGTCGAAGTATCAAGCGCAGTCGGTGAACGCATTGAATTTCTCGGTACCGCGTATTCCGGCCGGCGCTATCGGCCTGACCGTGCCGAACATTGATGCGGCGCTGAACACGATGCTGGATGTTGAGCATTTCATCGTCGAAATGGATGGACGTACCGTTGCGGATATCGATTGGACCGGCGGCTTGGCAGCGCGCGCCAAGCTGCAGCAATGCGTCAGTAACCGCTAGGGGCTCGCCTGCTCGTACAACCGGCCAATAAAAAACCCCGCCAGATCGCTCTGGCGGGGTTTTGCTCGTAACGCAGACCTAGCGTCGAGTTAGACCTTGGCGCGCTCGTAGCGCTTGCGGTCGTTCTCGTTGAGCATCTTCTTGCGCAGGCGGATCGACTTCGGCGTCACCTCCACCAGCTCGTCGTCGGCGATGAATTCCAGCGCCTGCTCGAGGGTGAACTTGATCGGCGGCACCAGGGCGATGACTTCGTCCTTGCCGGAGGCGCGCATGTTGTCGAGCTTCTTGCCCTTGGTGGGGTTGATCACCAGGTCGTTGTCGCGGCTGTGGATGCCGGCCAGCTGGCCTTCGTAGATCTCGTCGCCCGGAGCCAGGAACAGCTTGCCGCGGCTCTGCAGGGTTTCCAGCGAGTAGGTCAGCGCTGTGCCGGTGGCCATGGACACCAGTACGCCGTTCTGACGGTTGCTGACTTCACCGGCCTTGATCGCGCCGTAATGGCTGAAGGTCGAGGTCAGGATGCCGCTGCCCGAGGTCAGGGTCAGGAAGTTGTTACGGAAGCCGATCAAGCCACGCGCGGGGATGGTGTATTCCAGGCGCACGCGGCCCTTGCCATCGGGAACCATGTTGGTCAGGTCGCCCTTGCGCAGGCCCATCTGCTCCATCACCGAGCCTTGGTGCTGCTCTTCGATGTCGATGGTGACGTTTTCGTACGGCTCCTGCTTCTCGCCGTCCTTTTCGATGATCACCACTTCCGGACGGCCTACGGCCATCTCGAAGCCTTCGCGACGCATGGTTTCGATCAGTACGGACAGGTGCAGCTCACCACGACCGGAGACCTTGAACTTCTCGGCGGACTCGCCGGCTTCGACGCGCAGGGCCACGTTGTGCAGCAGCTCTTTGTCCAGACGGTCCTTGATGTTGCGGCTGGTGACGAACTTGCCTTCTTTACCGGCGAACGGCGAGTCGTTGACCTGGAAGGTCATGCTCACGGTCGGCTGGTCAACGGTCAGCGGCGGACGGGCTTCGACGTTCTGCGGGTCGCACAGGGTGTCGGAGATGAACAGCTCGTCCATGCCCGATACGCAGACGATGTCGCCGGCTTCAGCTTCGCCCACTTCAACGCGCTGCAGGCCGGAGTGACCCATGATCTTGAGGATACGGCCGTTGCGCTTGGTGCCGTCGTCGCTGATGGCGACCACCGGGGTGTTGGCCTTGATGCGGCCACGGGCGATACGACCGATGCCGATCACGCCGAGGAAGCTGTTGTAGTCCAGCTGGGAGATTTGCATCTGGAACGGACCGTCGACGTCGACCTTGGGGGCCGGCACGTGGTCGATGATCGCCTGGAACAGGGCGTCCATGTTGTCGTCCATCTTCTCGTGATCCAGGCCGGCGATGCCGTTCAGGGCGCTGGCGTAGACGATCGGGAAGTCGAGCTGCTCGTCGGTGGCACCGAGGTTGTCGAACAGGTCGAAGATCTGGTCGATGACCCAGTCAGGACGGGCACCCGGACGGTCGATCTTGTTCACCACCACGATCGGACGCAGGCCGGCCTTGAACGCCTTCTGGGTCACGAAGCGGGTCTGCGGCATCGGGCCGTCTTGGGCGTCGACCACCAGCAGTACGGAGTCGACCATCGACATCACGCGCTCTACTTCACCGCCGAAGTCGGCGTGGCCGGGGGTGTCGACGATGTTGATGTTGTAGTCGTTCCACTTCAGGGCGGTGTTCTTCGCCAGAATGGTAATGCCGCGCTCTTTTTCCTGGTCGTTGGAGTCCATCACGCGCTCGTTTTCCGCTTCTTTGCGGTCGAGGGTGCCGGACAGGCGCAGGAGTTTGTCGACGAGGGTGGTTTTGCCATGGTCGACGTGGGCGATGATGGCGATGTTGCGCAGTTTTTCGATCACGATGTCGTCTCGATTGAAGATTCTGAAAGCTGTGGCCCTGCAGTCTGCCTGGCCGTTGTGAACTCGGGGTTACGCGCTGCGACGGTCGGGAGGCCGGTGGCGGATGCTGCCACCGAGCAGACCTGCACGCTTAATGCGGGCGATAGACGCGAACATTCGCATGCCCCTCGCTGAGCAGGTGGTGAGCGTGCAGGCGGCTCATCACACCCTTGTCGCAATAGAGTAGGTACTGGCGGCTCTCATCCAGTTCCTTGAATCGGTTGTTCAGCGCGTAGAACGGCAGGGCCTGCACCTCGATGCCTGGCAACTGCAGCGGCTCGTCCTCGGCGGCATCAGGGTGACGGATGTCGATGACGATCTGCCCGACCAGGGCCTCGCGCACTTCCTCGACCTGCAGGTCCTGGCCCAGCGCGTCGATCACCTTGTCCACGGTCACCCGGGTCGCACGCGCCAGGGCGCGCTCGAGGATGGCCATGTCGAAGTGGCTCTCCTCGTGCTCGATTCGACCGGGCTTGGCGCGGGTGGTCGGGTTCACCGAGATCACGCCGCAGTACTCGGGCATATTCTTGGCGTACTCGGCGGTACCGATGGCGGTGGCGGTGTCGATGATGTCCTGCTTGTGCGCGGCGATCAGCGGGCGCAGCACCAGGGTGTCGGTGACCGCGTCGATCACCGAGAGGTTGGGCAGGGTCTGGCTGGAGACCTGGCTGATAGCCTCGCCGGTGACCAGAGCATCGATGTTCAGCTCGGAGGCGATACGGCTGGCGGCGCGCAACATCATGCGCTTGAGCACCACGCCCATCTGGCTGTTGTCGACCTTGCCGAGAATCTCGCCGACCACCTCCTCGAACGGCACGCTAATAAAGAGTACGCGGTGCGAGCTGCCGAACTTCTGCCACAGGTGGTGAGCCACTTCCATTACGCCCAGCTCGTGGGCACGGCCGCCGAGATTGAAGAAGCAGAAGTGGGTGAGCAGGCCGCGACGCATCATCTGGTAAGCCGCGACGGTGGAGTCGAAGCCGCCGCTCATCAGCACCAGGGTCTGCTCGATGGAGCCCAGCGGGTAGCCGCCGAGGCCTTCATGCTGGGCGTGGATGATCAGCAGGCGGTCGTAGCGCACTTCGAAGCGCACTTCGGCTTCGGGCTGCTTGAGATCGATGCCGGCGGCGCCGCACTCGCGGCGCAGGCGGCTGCCGACATGGCTCGCCAGCTCCATCGAGGAGAAATCATGGGTATTGCCGGCGCGCTTGCAGCGCACGGCGAAGATCTTGCCGGGCAGCTGAGTGCCGAAGTGCGCGCGGCATTTTTCGAAGGTGTCATCGAAATCGACGTAGGGGTATTCGTGCACTTCGAGGAAGTGGGCGATGCCCGGCGTGCTGCGCAGGCGCGCGAACATCTCGGCCTGCACCTTCGGCTCGCTGACCTGACTGATCAGGTCGAGGTTGTCCCATTCGCCCTGCACTTCCAGCTCGGGGTCCAGATCACGCAGCACCGTGCGAATATTCTTCGCCAGCTGGCGGATGAACTGCTTGCGCACCGGCCGGCTCTTGATGGTGATTTCTGCGAAGGGTTTGACGATGAGCTTCATGGAAAACGGGTGCCGGACGAGAGACCGAAAAACAGGGGCGCGGATTATAGCGGAAATTGCTCAAGCTTTGATCAAAAACAATAATCGCCGCGACAAGGCACCAAAAAAGTGCGCACAGCATTTTGCCGGCACCAACTCAGTGCATAAAATCGCTCAAAATATCGACACAGCCCACGCAGCCCCTGAGTTTCAGGCTTCCAACCCATTCCGGGGCACTGGCATGCAATTTGCTCCCTTGTGAGGCAGCCCAGCCTGGCCGACTATCGCGCCCGGCTTTGCACCTAATTTCGGAGGCTGGCTCAGCCGGCCCCATCCACCTGGAGGACAGCATGTCGAAGTCGATTCAACTGATTAAAGAACACGACGTGAAGTGGGTTGACCTGCGCTTCACCGACACCAAAGGCAAGCAACACCACGTGACCATGCCGGCCCGTGACGCCCTCGACGAAGAGTTCTTCGAAGTCGGCAAAATGTTCGACGGCTCGTCCATCCATGGCTGGAAAGGCATCGAAGCCTCCGACATGATACTGCTGCCGGTCGACGACACCGCCGTTCTGGACCCGTTCACCGAAGAGCCGACCCTGATCCTGGTCTGCGACATCATCGAGCCGAGCACCATGCAAGGCTACGACCGCGACCCGCGCTCCATCGCCAAACGCGCCGAGGAATACCTGAAGACCACCGGTATCGGTGACACCGTCTTCGTCGGCCCGGAGCCGGAGTTCTTCATCTTCGACGAAGTGAAGTTCAAGTCCGACATCTCCGGCTCCATGTTCAAGATCTATTCCGAGCAAGGCTCCTGGATGACCGACGCCGACGTCGAGTCCGGCAACAAGGGCCACCGCCCGGCCGTCAAAGGTGGCTACTTCCCGGTTCCGCCGTGCGACCACGACCACGAAATCCGCACTGCCATGTGTAATGCCATGGAAGAAATGGGCCTGGTCATCGAAGTTCACCACCACGAAGTGGCGACTGCCGGTCAGAACGAAATCGGCGTGAAGTTCAACACCCTGGTCAACAAGGCTGACGAAGTTCAGACCCTGAAGTACTGCGTGCACAACGTGGCCGACGCCTACGGCAAGACCGCCACCTTCATGCCGAAGCCGCTGTACGGCGACAACGGCTCGGGCATGCACGTGCACCTGTCGATCGCCAAAGACGGCAAGAACACCTTCGCTGGCGAAGGCTATGCCGGCCTGTCCGACACCGCCCTGTACTTCATCGGCGGCATCATCAAGCACGGTAAGGCCCTGAACGGCTTCACCAACCCGTCGACCAACTCCTACAAGCGTCTGGTCCCGGGCTTCGAAGCTCCGGTCATGCTGGCCTACTCGGCTCGCAACCGTTCCGCCTCGATCCGTATCCCGTACGTTTCCAGCCCGAAAGCCCGCCGCATCGAAGCGCGCTTCCCGGATCCGGCTGCCAACCCGTACCTGGCCTTCGCCGCTCTGCTGATGGCCGGCCTGGACGGCATCCAGAACAAGATCCACCCCGGCGATGCCGCCGACAAGAACCTGTATGACCTGCCGCCGGAAGAGGCCAAGGAAATCCCGCAGGTTTGCGGCAGCCTGAAAGAGGCCCTGGAAGAGCTGGACAAGGGCCGCGCCTTCCTGACCAAGGGCGGCGTGTTCTCCGACGACTTCATCGATGCCTACATCGAGCTGAAATCGGAAGAAGAAATCAAGGTGCGCACCTTCGTGCACCCGCTGGAATACGACCTGTACTACAGCGTCTGATTCAGCGCCGGCCGCTTACGCGGCTCGCTTGAAAGAGGCCTCCTTCGGGAGGCCTTTTTTATGTCCTGGGATTTCAGACGGAACCCGTCAAAAGCCTTAGGCAAGTTAGCGATCAGCGATTGCCGCGACTATTTCTTGCGCCATGCCACGCATGGCACAGGGCGGACTTGCCAGAGGCGCCAAGCGGTGCAACCCTTGCCGCAGGATCATTCAGGAGCCTACCGATGCGCCTGCTCACCGCCTGCCTGCTCTGCACCCTGGCCCTACCCGCCGCCGCGCAGATCTACAAGTACACCGACTCCAACGGCAACACGGTATTCACCAATCAGCCACCGGAAGGCCAGGCGACGGAGTCTGTCGAGCTGCCGCCAACCAATACCGTGGAAGCGCAGAAACCGGTCGTGACAGAACAGCCCGAGCAGCCCGCCAGCGATCAGCCGCCTTACAGCGAACTGAATCTGACCGACCTTCCAAGCGATGAGGCACTGCGTGCCAATAACGGCACCTTCAGCGTCGGGGTGAACATCAAGCCACGCCTAGCACCGGGACATAGATTCCGCCTGTTGCTGGACGGCCAACCTTACGGACAGCCGAGCAATGTGCCACGCCTGCAGCTCACCAACGTCGACCGTGGCGAACACAGCCTCGCGGTAGAAATAATCAGCGGCGAGCGGCAAATTCAGCAGAGCCCGACGGTGACCTTCACCGTGCAGCGCATCAGCGTGAACAGCCCGGCACGCGCGAAACCAACCCCTCCAAAACCCACTCCTAGACCAGCCACCTGATCGAAGGCCTTCATGAATCGTCTGCTGTTATGCCTGGCACTCGGCCTTGCCTGTCTCAACGCCCACGCCGGGGTCTATACCTATATCGACGCCGACGGTAATCGTGTCTTCACCGATCAGCCACAGTCGGACAATGCCGAGAAAATCGAGCTCGCCCCATCCAACGCAATGCACCCAACCGAAGTCCCACCGCCACCGACTTCACCCGAAGCGCTGCCCAAGGAACCGAGCTACCAGGTACTGCGCATTCTGGTACCCGAGCCGGACGCGACCATTCGCGAGATGACCGGCAACCTGATCGTCAGCGCTACCGTCGAGCCCGGCCTGCATGCCGGTCACAACTTCCGCCTGATCATGGATGGAAAACCTGCCAGCGAAGCAGGACGCAGCCCTGTGTTCCCCTTGGAGAACGTCGACCGCGGTACCCACCAGATTTCGGTGGAGATAGTCGACGCCCATGGCCGCATCGTCGAGCGCACCCCCAGTCAACCCTTCCACATGAAGCGCATATCTCTGGCGGAGAAGCGCAGAGCCAACCCCTGCAAGAAAAAGGATTGGGGTGTACGCCCAGAGTGCCCGATCGAGGACAAGCCGAAGGAGCCGGACAAGGGCATCATTAGCATCCTCCCCTTCGTCGACTAATCGATTCGCACCAAATCGGTGCACGCAACCGCACCAACTTCTATACTCTCCCCGTTTTGGTTCATCGACGACCGCGCCGGCTGCGCCGAAACGCAGCCTGAAGGGCGGTTGCTGGCAGAGATACGCGTCTTTTCAGGGCTTTGGTTTGCTTTTTGCATTTTCCAGCCCATCGCCGGGACCCAGACCTGCCATGATCAACGACGCGCTGCACCGCCTACTGCTGGACAACCTGACCACCGCGACCATCCTGCTCAACGCCGAGCTGCGCCTGGAGTACATGAACCCGGCCGCCGAGATGTTGCTGGCGGTCAGCGGCCAGCGCAGCCACGGCCAGTTCATCAGTGAACTGTTCACCGAGTCGCCGGAGGCGCTCAGCTCGCTGCGCCAGGCGGTCGAGCATGCGCACCCCTTCACCAAGCGCGAGGCGATGCTGACCTCGCTGGCCGGCCAGACCATCACCGTCGACTACGCGGTAACGCCGATTCTCAACCGCAGCCAGACCCTGCTACTGCTCGAAGTGCATCCGCGCGACCGCCTGCTGCGCATCACCAAGGAAGAGGCGCAGCTGTCCAAGCAGGAAACCACCAAGCTGCTGGTACGCGGCCTGGCCCACGAGATCAAGAATCCCCTCGGCGGCATCCGCGGCGCGGCCCAGCTGCTGGCCCGCGAGCTGCCGGAAGAGAGCCTCAAGGATTACACCAACGTGATCATCGAGGAGGCCGACCGCCTGCGTAACCTGGTCGACCGCATGCTCGGCTCGAACAAGCTGCCGTCGCTGGCGATGACCAACATCCACGAAGTACTGGAGCGCGTCGGCAGCCTGGTCGAGGCGGAATCCCAAGGCAGCATCACCCTGGTGCGCGACTACGACCCGAGCATCCCCGACCTGCTGATCGACCGCGAGCAGTTGATCCAGGCCGTACTCAACATCGTGCGCAACGCCCTGCAGGCGCTGTCCAGCCAGAGCGATCTGCGCCTGGGCCGCATCAGCCTGCGCACCCGCACCCTGCGCCAGTTCACCATCGGCCATACCCGCCATCGCCTGGTGGTGAAGATGGAGATCATCGACAACGGCCCGGGCATCCCGCCGGAGCTGCAGGAAACCATCTTCTACCCCATGGTCAGCGGCCGCCCCGACGGCACCGGCCTGGGCCTGGCCATCACCCAGAACATCATCAGTCAGCACCAGGGCCTGATCGAATGCGAGAGCCACCCCGGCCACACCGTGTTCTCGATCTTCCTGCCCCTGGACCAAGGAGCCACACCGTCATGAGCCGCAGTGAAACCGTCTGGATCGTCGACGACGACCGCTCCATCCGCTGGGTCCTGGAGAAGGCCCTGCAGCAGGAAGGCATAACCACCCAGAGTTTCGACAGCGCCGACGGCGTGCTGACCCGCCTGTCCCGCCAGCAACCGGACGTGATCATCTCCGACATCCGCATGCCCGGCGCCAGCGGCCTCGACCTGCTGGCGCGCATCCGCGACATGCACCCACGCCTGCCGGTGATCATCATGACCGCGCACTCCGACCTGGACAGCGCCGTGGCCTCCTACCAGGGCGGCGCCTTCGAATACCTGCCCAAGCCGTTCGACGTCGACGAGGCCGTGTCCCTGGTCAAGCGCGCCAACCAGCACGCCCAGGAGCAGCAGGGCCTGGAGGCACCGGCCGCGCTGGGCCGCACGCCGGAGATCATCGGCGAGGCGCCGGCGATGCAGGAGGTGTTCCGTGCCATCGGTCGCCTCTCTCACTCCAATATCACCGTGCTGATCAACGGCGAATCCGGTACCGGCAAGGAGTTGGTCGCCCACGCCCTGCACCGCCACAGCCCGCGGGCGGCCGAGCCGTTCATCGCGCTGAACATGGCGGCCATCCCCAAGGACCTGATGGAGTCCGAGCTGTTCGGCCATGAGAAGGGCGCCTTCACCGGCGCGGCCAACCAGCGCCGTGGTCGCTTCGAGCAGGCCGACGGCGGCACCCTGTTCCTCGACGAGATCGGCGATATGCCGGCCGACACCCAGACCCGCCTGCTGCGCGTGCTGGCCGATGGCGAGTTCTACCGGGTCGGCGGCCACACGCCGGTCAAGGTCGACGTGCGCATCATCGCCGCCACCCACCAGAACCTCGAATCCCTGGTGCAGGCCGGCAAGTTCCGCGAGGACCTGTTCCACCGCCTCAACGTGATCCGCATCCATATCCCGCGCCTGGCCGACCGCCGCGAGGACATCCCGACCCTGGCCCGCCACTTCCTGGCCCGCGCCGCCCAGGAACTGGCCGTCGAACCCAAGCTGCTGAAGAGCGAGACCGAGGACTACCTCAAGCACCTGCCCTGGCCGGGCAACGTGCGCCAGCTGGAGAACACCTGCCGCTGGATCACCGTGATGGCCTCCGGTCGCGAAGTGCATATCGACGACCTGCCGCCGGAGCTGCTCACCCAGCCCCAGGAGAATGCCCCGGCCGCCAACTGGGAGCAGGGCCTGCGCCAGTGGGCCGACCAGGCCCTGGCCCGCGGCCAATCGGGCCTGCTGGACAGCGCCGTGCCGGCCTTCGAGCGGATCATGATCGAGACCGCGCTCAAGCACACCGCCGGCCGCCGCCGCGACGCCGCCGTGCTGCTCGGCTGGGGACGCAATACCCTGACCCGCAAGATCAAAGAGCTGGGCATGAAGGTCGACGGCGCCGACGATGACGACGGCGAAGACTGATCGCAGACAGCGCTGAACCAGACGGGCCCACGGGGCCCGTTTTCGTTGCTGCGCAGCGCGGGCTATCCTCTGAACGAAAGGTCAATAAAATGGTGCCTCGCCAGCACCTGATGCCGTCTTCTCGGCACACCAACCCATTTCCCGGCGGGTAGCCGTTCGCCCATGCCCTCATCGCTCAAGCACACTCTGCGCAACCTCTGGGCGCGCGAAAAATTCACCTACGGTGTGCGGGTATTCATCGCCCTGGCCGGCGCCATGGCCCTGTGCTGGTACCTGGAACGGATCGCCCTGGTCATCCCGCTGTTCCTCGGCTGCATCGCCAGCGCCCTGGCGGAGAACGACGACCACTGGCGCGGTCGCAGCCAGGCACTGCTAGTGACGCTGGCGTGCTTCGGCACTACCGCCAGCGCCGTACAGCTGCTGTTCCCCATGCCCTGGCTATTCGGCGCCGGCCTGGCCCTGGCGGCCTTCGCCATGACCCTGCTCGGCGGCATCGGCGAACGGTACGCAGCGGTGGCCCAGGCCACCCTGATCCTGGCGATCTACACGGCCATCGGCCTGGAGCATCGCGGCGGCCAGGCTGGCATCTTCTGGCAGGAGCCGCTGCTGCTGATCGCCGGCGCGGCCTGGTACGGCCTGCTCGGCATCATCTGGAGCGCACTGTTCAGCCAGCAACCGGTGCAGCAGGCGCTGGCGCGGGTGTTCGAGGAGCTGGGCGCCTACCTGCGCCTGAAGGCCTCGCTGTTCGAGCCGATCCGGCAGCTGGATATCGAGGCGCGGCGCCTGGAACTGGCGCGACAGAACGGCCGGGTGGTGACGGCGCTTAACCTGGCCAAGGACATCATCCTCAACCGCATGAGTCGCAAGCGCAGCGGGCAGAAGACCAACCGCTATCTCAAGCTGTACTTCATCGCCCAGGACATCCATGAGCGCGCCAGCTCCTCGCACTACCCGTACAACGCCCTGGCCGAAGCCTTTTTCCACAGCGACGTGATGTTCCGCTGCGGCCGCCTGCTCAGCCAGCAGGGCAAGGCCTGCCAGGCATTGGGCCGGGCCATCCGCCTGCGCCAGCCGTTCGACTACAACGACAACAGCCAAGCCATGGCCGACCTCGATGCCTCCATGACCTTCCTGCGCGAGCAGCACAACCCGGCCTGGCGCCGCCTGCTGCGCTCGCTCGGTGCCCTGGCCGACAACCTCGCCAGCCTGGAGCGCAAGCTGTCCAGCGCCAGCAACCCGGACGCCCTGGCCGACGAGCAGGACAGCAGCCTGCTGGATCGCTCGCCGCAGACCCTCAAGGAAGCGTTCGAGCGCCTGCGCCAGCACTTCACCCCCACCAGCCTGGTGTTCCGCCACGCCCTGCGCCTGTCCGCCGCGCTGCTCGCCGGCTATGGCCTGCTGCACTGGATCCACCCGCAGCAGGGCTACTGGATCCTGCTCACCACCCTGTTCGTCTGCCGCCCCAGCTATGGCGCCACCCGCCTGCGCCTGGTGCAGCGGGTCAGCGGCACGCTGATCGGCCTGGTGCTGGGCTGGGCGCTGATCCGCCTGTTCCCCGATCCGCTACTGCAATCGCTGATCGCCGTGGCCGCCGGAGTCATCTTCTTCACCAACCGGGTCGACCGCTACACCCTGGCCACCACCGCCATGACCCTGGTGGTGGTGCTGTGCTTCAACCAGATCAGCGACGCCTACACCCTGCTCTGGCCGCGTCTGGTGGATACGGTGCTGGGCACGGTGATCGCCGGCCTCGCGGTGTTTTTCATCCTGCCGGACTGGCAGGGGCGCAAGCTCAACCAGGTACTCGCCAGCACCCTGAGCAGCAACAGCCGCTACCTGCTGCAGATCATGCAGCAGTACGAGTCCGGTGCCCGCGACGACCTGAGCTACCGCCTGGCCCGGCGCAACGCGCACAACGCCGACGCAGCGCTCTCCACCACCCTGTCCAACATGCTGCTGGAGCCCGGCCACTTCCGGAAGGATGCCGAGACCGGCTTCCGCTTCCTGGTGCTGTCGCACACCCTGCTCAGCTACCTCTCGGCCCTAGGCGCACACCGCGCGAGCCTGGCCGACGATGCCAGCGACGCCCTGCACGACCGCGCCGTGGCACATATCAGCCAGAGCCTCGACGCCATCGCCACGGGCCTGCAGACGGGCACTCCAATAGCCGTGTATGACGAGGCTGACCAGGCCCTGGCCGAGGAGCTGGAACAGCTGCCGGAAGAAATGGACGAGGGCCACCGCCTGGTGCAGGTGCAGCTCGGCCTGATCTGCCGTCAGCTGGCGCCGCTGCGCACCCTGGTCGCGCATCTGCAGAAGGGCCCGGCCGAAATCGCCCGGGCCAAGGCCGCCTGAGGAGGCACTTCCCTCTGCGTCGCCGCGCTGCAGCCGCCGACCATCGCCCTGCCGGCCCCATTCCGGGGCCGTTCAGTGATGAGGTGATGCCATGAAACGCTGCCCGCAATGCGGCTCCCAGCTGGCCAAGAGCGCTCCAGCCGAATCGGCCGAGTACTGCAGCAACTGCAAGGACCAGAGCAAGAACACCAACCGCAAGCGCGGCGAGGACCGCAACCAGAGCTTCGGTGGCGAGACCCACAGCAAGCAACCCAAGGGCAACAACCACAACAGCGGGCGCTGAGCCTGCCTCCGCAGGCGCCCCGGCGCCTGCGGGCCGATGACCGCCCGCGGATTCGCCACGCCTTTCCGCTAGAATGCGCGGCTTCGCGACTCATCGAGGTTCAGCCGTGTCTTTCTTCCCGGTCATCATCATCGGCGCCGGTGCCGCCGGCCTGATGTGCGCAGCGCAAGCCGCCGCACGCGGGCGCCAGGTCCTGCTGCTGGACCACGCCAACAAGCCGGGCAAGAAGATCCTCATGTCCGGCGGCGGCCGCTGCAACTTCACCAACATGTACTGCGAGCCGGCCAACTTCCTCTCGCAGAATCCGCACTTCTGCAAATCGGCGCTGGCCCGCTATACCCAGTGGGACTTCGTCGAACTGGTGGTCAAGCACGACGTGCCCTACCACGAGAAGAAGCTCGGCCAACTGTTCTGCGACCGCAAGGCCAGCGATATCCTCAGCATGCTGCTGAGCGAATGCGACGAGCACGGCGTCGACCTGCGCCTGGACACCTCGGTCGAGACCATTGGCAAGACTGATACCGGCTACACCCTGCACAGCAGCGCCGGCCAGTTTTCCTGCGAGTCGCTGGTGATCGCCACCGGCGGCCTGTCCATCCCCACCCTAGGCGCCACCGGCTTCGGCTACCAGGTGGCCAAGCAGTTCGGCCATACGCTGCTGCCGACCCGCGCCGGTCTGGTGCCCTTCACCATCACCGAGCCACAGCTAAAGGCCCTGTGCACCGAGCTGTCCGGCACCTCGGTGGAGGATTGCGTGGTCAGCTGCAACGGCCAGAGCTTCAAGGAGAACATCCTGTTCACCCACCGCGGCCTGAGTGGCCCGGCGATCCTGCAGATCTCCTCCTACTGGCAGCCGGGCGACGCCATCAGCATCAACCTGCTGCCGCACATCGACCTGCCCGAGTGGCTGGCGGCGCAGCAGCGCGAGCGGCCGAACAGCGAGCTGAAGACCCTGCTGGCCGAACTGTTCACCAAGAAGATGGCCGGCCTACTGGCCGAGCAGTGGTTCGTCAGCAAGCCGCTCAAGCAGTACACGCCGGCGGAGCTGGAGGCGGTGGCGGCCAAGCTGGCCGAGTGGACCCTGGTGCCGGCCGGCACCGAGGGCTACCGCACCGCCGAGGTGACCCTGGGCGGCATCGACACCCGCGAGGTGTCGTCGAAGACCATGGAATCGCAGAAGTCGCCGGGGCTGTATTTCATCGGCGAGGTGCTGGACGTCACCGGCCACCTGGGAGGCTTCAACTTCCAGTGGGCCTGGGCCTCGGCCCACGCTGCCGCGCAGTTTGTCTGAGTCTTGAATCCTTACCACGGCCGCCCTGGGTCGGTGACTTCCCTATAGCCGCTGGCCATAGCGTAGGAGCGAGCTCTGCTCGCGAACGGGGCCACAGCAAAGAGCCTCGCGAGCAGAGCTCGCTCCTACAAGCAGGTAGCCCGGATGCAATCAGGGGATGGTGTTTCCCGGATTGCATCCGGGCTACGCCGCACAGACTCCCTCTCCCTCCGGGAGAGGGCTGGGGTGAGGGAGCTCCGGCTCAGCACTAAAGAAAGCACTACCAAAGCGCACCAACCCGATTATCTCCTCGCATCACAGATGCTCCCCTGCTACGCAACAGCCGGCAGCAACTCGATAAAACGCCGCATCAGCTCGTGCATATCGCCCGGCCAGCGCCCGGACACATAGTTGCCGTCGCGCACCACCCAGGCCGGGCGGCTATCGCTCGGCGTGTCGCGGTGCAGGCCGCTGGTCTTGCGCCAGAAGTCGGGCGCGCCCCTGGCCACGTCGAGGAAGTCATCCGGGCTGGCCAGCACCCGCCCCACTTCGCCCTGCACGCTCATGTGCCCGGCCGGCTCGCCCACCGCCTCGGAGTAAGTGCGGTAGTAGTCGCGCTCCCACCAGCGGCCGTAGAAGCGGGTCAGGTCCCAGGCGGTCTTCTCCATCTTCCAGGTCAGCCCGGTGGTCTTGCGCCCGTGCAGCACCGAGCGGCCATCAGCGCCCTTGCTGCGCGCCGCCAGCAGCACCCCATGGCAGACCGCCGCGACCGGCTTGTCGGCGGCGAAGAAAGCCGCGACGAAGGCCTGCAGCGTCTCGCTCTCCAGGTACTCGCGCATGCCCCGGGCCCAGTGCCCGCCAGGCAGCATCAGGCCGGCGAAGTCCTCCACGCGCAGGCGCTCGTGGCGCAGCGGCTGCCGGTAGTCGGGGTCCTGCAGCATCTCGGCGCAGGCCAGGCGCGCCGCGCCATTGGCGCGCAGCAGCAGGCCGAGCAGCTTGAACCGGCGCAGGCCGGGGATCAGGCCCCAGACGTCCAGGCCCTCGCCGCTGATCATCTGCGGGTCCGGCTCGGCCGGCTGGCCGTCCGGGGTGGCGAAACACACCCGGTAGCCGGCCTGACGCAGCTGGCGCCAGGCCAGGGCAGTCTCACTGGGGTCGTAATCGCGGCGCGGCAGGGGAATCAGGACGCAAGGCGCGGGCATGGCGGGCTCTCGTGGATGGGCGATGGGCCGAGACCTTAGCAGCTCAAACGCCGGCTCTGCATGCGGCGGACGCCAGGCGCGCAGGCCGCGGCTGCCAGTGTCACCGGTTCAGCGCAGGGTCTCGGCAATCGCGTGAATGTCCGCCCGGTGATTGAGCACCAGCTCCAGCTCGCCGTTGTCGCCGATGAAGTTCTGCGGCGGCTGCAGCTTGTGGTAGGCGGCCAGCTCCACCAGCAACGGCAGCTCGGCGTCGGCGTTGCGCTCCTTGATGGCATGGAACAGCGCCAGGTTGACCAGATCGATCAGCTCCAGCTCGCGGCTGGTCGCGGCGCCCCAGTTGCCGGCGGCGCGGATCACCCCGATGTATTCGTCGTCCACCGACCACTTCTTCAGCACTATCACCCCCAGCGACTTGCTGTACTCGCGGCACAGCTTGTAATACAGCTCGCCGGAGGGGATCTCCACCTCGTCCTTGAACGCCGAGAGCACCGCCAGGGTGCCCACCTCGCTGAGCAGGCTGGCCAGCAAGGCATGCTCCGGCGCCACATGGCCGATCAACCGGGCCAGCATGGCGCAGGTGCTGGCCTTGAGCGTCAATCGCCCCCACACCTCCATGAACAGGCGCTTGTGCGCCGGGCTGTGCAGGGTGAACAGGCTCTTGATGCTGTGGACCATGGTGATGCGGTCGACCTCGCCCATGCCGAGCAGGGCGATCACATCCTGCAGGGTGCGCGGCGCCATCGGGTGGCGATACAGGGCGCAGGAGGCATGCTTCATCAGCAGCGCGGCCAACGCCGGGTCGCGGCTGACCAGCCGGGCCAGCGCGCCGGTACTGATCTGCCCATCGCTCAATGCCCGGCGGATATCCAGAGTCAGCGCCGGCAGGCTGGGCAGTTGCTCCTGGCCCTGCATCAACTGTGACACCACCCGCCGGTAGATCGAATATTCCGAAGCCTCGACGCCCAATGCACACCTCCACGCCCCCTGAAGCAGTGTAGGTGCTGGAACCCCAGGCCATAGCAGCTACAGCGAGGTTTAGCCGTCATCTGTACCGGGCCAAGCGCTGCTTCCCGTGCCAGCATGGGTGATCCAGTCACACGGAGCACCGTCATGCTCGCCACTCTCAGCGCCCTCGCCGCCTTCCCCGATCAGTTGGAGGCCCATTTCGCCGCCTTTGCACCCGAGCAACGGCACTGGGCGCCGACGTCCTGGGAAGGGGTGCCGAGTGAGCCCTTCACTGCCATCGAACAGCTCTGCCATGTGCGCGATATCGAGGTGGAGGGCTATCAGCTGCGCCTGCGCCGCACAATCGACGAAGACAATCCGCTGCTGATCTCGCTGGACGGCGAGGCCATGGCCCGCGAGCGCCGCTATGCCGAGGCTGATACCTCGGCGGTGCTGGCCGACTTCCGCCGCGCCCGGCGCGAGACCCTGGCACTGATCGAATCGATTAGCGCCGAACAGTTCAGCCGCCCGGCGCGCTTCGAGGGTTATGGCGAGCTGACCCTGCGCAGCCTGGTGCACTATCTGTGCAGCCACGACCAGCAGCACCTGGCCGGCCTGCAGTGGCTGCTCGGCAAGATCGAGGCCGGCGCCCGGCCATGACAGAATCGCCTCTTGCCGACACGGAAGCACCGCCCCCTGACCCTTAACTGGCACACCAAGCATCACTCCGAGCTGAGCGCTCACGAGCTGTACGCCCTGCTCGAGCTGCGCTCCCGCGTATTCGTGGTCGAGCAGAACTGTCCTTACCAGGACGTGGATGGCCAGGACCTGCTCGCCGACACCCACCATCTGCTGGCCTGGCAGGACCAGCGACTGGTGGCCTACCTGCGCCTGCTCGATCCGTCGACCCAGGATGGCGACGTGGTGATCGGCCGCGTGGTGATTGCCCCGGAGGCGCGCGGCAGCGGCCTCGGCCACCAGTTGATGGAGCGCGCGGTCGCGGCCTGCCTCGAACGCTGGCCTGGGCTGCCGATCTACCTCTCGGCCCAGGCCCACCTGCAGGGTTACTACGGTCGCTACGGCTTCGTCGCGGTGACCGAGCCCTACCTGGAAGATGACATCCCGCATATCGGCATGCGCCGCCAGCCCCAGTAGATTCAATTCCGCCGCCCATGACCGGCGGCGCTTTCGAGGTTCGCGTCGATGTGGATGGGTACGCTGTTCGCCCTGATCGCCGGGATGATGTGGGGCCTGGTGTTCGTCGGTCCGCTGCTGCTGCCGGAATACTCGGCCGCCCTGCTCTCGGCCGGGCGCTACCTGGCCTTCGGCCTGATCGCCCTGCCGCTGGCCTGGCTCGACCGCGCGCGCCTGCGCCAGCTGTCGCGCAGCGACTGGCTGGAGGCGCTCAAGCTGTCGGCGGTGGGCAACCTGCTCTACTACCTGTGCCTGGCCAGCGCCATCCAGCGCGCCAGCGGACCGCTGCCGACCATGATCATCGGCACCCTGCCGGTGGTCATCGCCATCGCCGCCAACCTGCGCAATGCCAAGCGCGACGGCCGCTTGCCCTGGGCCAAGCTGCTGCCCTCGCTGGCGCTTATCGCGGCCGGCATCGCCTGCGTCAACCATGCCGAACTGCACGCCCTGCAGGCCGCCGGGGAGACGGACTGGGGGCGCTATGCCAGCGGCGCGCTGCTGGCGGTGATCGCCGTGGCCTGCTGGACCTGGTACCCGCTGCGCAACGCCGACTGGCTGCGCGACCACCCCGGGCGCAGCCCGCGCACCTGGGCCACCGCCCAGGGCCTGGTGACGCTGCCCATGGCGCTGCTCGGCTACGCCCTGCTGTGGCTGGGCATGACGCTTGGCGGCAGCCCGTTCGCCATGCCGCTGGGCCCGCGTCCGGAGTTCTTCATCGCCCTGATGGTGACCATAGCCCTGCTCTCGTCCTGGGTCGGCACCCTGTGCTGGAACGAAGCCAGCCAGCGCCTGCCCACCTCGGTGGCCGGCCAACTGATCGTGTTCGAGACCCTGGCGGCGCTGACCTACGCCTTCATCCTGCGCGGCGAGTGGCCGGCGCCGCTGACCCTGGCCGGCATCGTCCTGCTGATCGTCGGTGTACTCTGGGCGGTACGGGTCAAGCCGCAGCACGACTGAGTCCCGCCAAATCTCCACATTGCCTCCGCACGCGCTCCACGCGGCGACTGCAAACTGCTCCCGACTGAACGAGGGAGAAGGGTCATGCTGTTTCTGCTGGGTTTCCTGCTGCTGGTGCTGTTCTGCCTGACGGTGCTGGTGCGCGCACTGCTGCTGCTCCCCCTGCGCGGCCTGCGCCAGGGCTGGGAGCCGGCGCTGCGCCGCTATGGCCTGAGCCTGCTGCTGTGCGCCGGCGTGGTGCTGTGGGAGCTGGGCGCCCTGTACGGCTTCAGCTGGCAGCAGCTGGGCAAGGCGGACCGCCGACAGATGATCGACGCCGCCGTGGCCTACGCCTACCCCGAGGCCTATGGCAGCCTGGCCGAACTGCGTCGCGACTACGCGTATTTTCGCCCCGAGGTGAGCTACTGGGACAACTGGGAATACGAGGGCAGCAGCGATGTGCTGGACAAGCTGCTGGGCGACACCCATTACCAGATTCGCCTGCCCGATCTGGTGGTGGTCGCCGATGTGCATGGTCAGCCGCTGCGCTACTTCGCACTGGATCAAGAGCAGCAGCCGGTGGCACCCGATCGCCCCGAGCTGGGCCTGGTCGGCGATGTGCAGGACGAACGTGAGGCCAAGTCCGTGGGCGATCAGCTGCGGCTGCGCTGGTCACAGCCAAAGCGCGGCGAGGCCGAGGTGCACGGCGACTGCTTCAGCGCCTACAGCAGCCAGGCACGCAACCTGACACTGGAGCTCGACGCGCTCGGTGCGGTACCAGTGCAGCTCGCGCAGCCGCCAGGCTTCTACCGGGTGCAGGCCCAACTGGTGCCACAGGACGGCTACCGCCTCAGCGATGCGCAGCATCAGCGCATCACCCGCGCCGAATTCATGCGCCTGCGCCAGCAGTGCCGGGAAAGCGCCGCCGAGACAGCCAGGGCGCAATTGAACTGACCAGCCATGCAGCCCGTGGCGGCGGCCGGCACCTGCAAGCCGCCGGCGAGGCTGTTACCCTGCACCTCCCGCCATAATCGACTCCGCTCCATGGACAAGCTTCTCCTGCAGCAACAGGTCTGCCAGCGCCTCGAGGCCGACCTGGCGATGCTACTCGCCGCCGCCGACCTAGCCCGCCAGGCCGCTACCCACGAGGAGAGCAAGGCGGAGAACAAGTACGACACCCGCGGCCTGGAGGCCTCGTATCTGGCCGCCGGGCAGTCGCGCCGCGCCGAGGACATCCGCCGCGCGCTGGCCGCCTGGCGCGCCCTGCAGATGCGCGCCTACGACGATGCCAGCGGCATCCAGCTCGGCGCGCTGATCTGCCTGGTCGATGCCGCCGAACGCCAGCAGTGGCTGCTGCTGGGCCCCGACGGGGCCGGGCTCAAGCTGGAGCATCTGGGCGTGGAAATCATGCTGATCACCGCCCAGGCGCCACTCGGCCAGCAGCTACTCGGCCGCGGCCCCGGCGACGAAGTGCAGGCCGGTGCGGCAGCCTGGCAGATAGTCAGCGTCGAGTGACTGCCTTCAGGGCACGCTGACCCCGAGCGGCTCCGCCAGCCGCGCCAACTGGCCGGATTGCACCAGCCGCGCGAAGGCGTGATCGAAGCGCCGACGCAATTCGGCGTGGGTGCTGTCCTGGGGAAAGGCGAAGTAGCCGCGCTGCACGTCGATCAGCGGCCCCACCTCGCCGACCCGCTCCTGCAGCCTCAGTTCGAGCAGATGGGGCTGGGTGTTGCGCTGGTTGCTGGCGAGCAGGTCGATGCGCCCGGCCTCGAGCATGCGCAGGCCGTTGTGTACCGACTCCACCGTGATCGGCTGCAGGCTGGCGCGCACCGCCTCGAACTGGCTGCCGTAGATCCAGCCCCGCACCACCGCGACCCGCTCGCCGCGCAGGCTGGTGTAGTCGCCGTTCCAGGCTGCCGCCTGACTGCGCCGGGCATAGAAGACGATACGGTCCTGATAGAAGGGTTCGGCAGCGAAGGCGAAGCGCGCCTCGCGCTCGGCCGTGCGGTAGGGCCCGACCAGGATGTCCGCCTGTCCCAGCTCGACCATGCGCTGGGCGCGCACCCAGGGATACAGCTCGAAACGCAGCTCCTCGCCCAGCTCGGCGGCCAGTTGGCGCAGCACCGCCGGAGCCAGGCCGGTGAAGTCACCGGCGGCGTTCTGCTCGTAGACCTGCGGAAAGCTGGTGCCCACCACCAGCCACTCGCGCGCCTGCGCCAGCGAGCCGAACAGGCTGGCACAGAGGCCGAGCAGACACGCGCACAACGCTGTCCGACACATGGGCGACTACGGCACTCAGGCCGCCTCGGTGGAGGAGTCGCCCAGCAGGTAGGCGTCGAAGCCCAGCTGGTTGAGCAGGTGCACGGCAAGCTCGCTGCGGATGCCGCCCTCAGGCGTGACCACGTAGCAGGTCGCCCGGTCCAGGCTGTCGGCATGGGTGCGCAGGTTGGCCACCGGCAGGTTGAAGCTCTCCGGCAGGTGCGCCAGGCGGTACTCGGCGGCCAGGCGCACATCGAGCAGCAGATGCTTGCGGCTGCCCTGGTGGGTCATGCGCTGCAGATCCTGGCTGTTGATGCGCGGGATCAGGCTCGGCCGCACCAGTTCGACGAACAGGTCGCGATGTAGGCGGGCCAGCTCGCCGTCCTCCAGCATGATCACGCTGGCCGAGCGTACGGCGCCGCTGACCAGGGCCTCCTCGCCGAAGAAGTCGCCACTCTCCAGCACCTGGGTCGGCTGTTCGCGGTAGGCCTGCGGCAGGCTGATGCGCGCGCGCCCGTGCTTGATCACGTAGAAGTGCTCGCCGGGCTCGCCATAGGTGACCACGCTGTCGCCGGCCCGCGCCTGCAGGTATTCGAAGCGCGCCAGCAGGGCGTGCAGGTGCGAGGGCGGCAGGCGACCGAACAGCGGCGTACTGAGCAGGCGCGCCAACCAGTCGTCCTCGTCGTGCTCCTCGACCATGCCATCGCCGCCGAGGCTGTTGACCTGGTAGGCGGCGTCCTGGCTCCAGCCGAGCAGGCGCTCCAGCAACTGGTGCTCGACCGCGAACAGGCGCACGTCGGTGATCGCCTTGATGCTGTTCGGATTGAGCTGGCCGGGGTTGAGCGGCAGATGCGCCTGTGGCGAGCCGCCCTCGATGGTCTGCCGACCGGGCCCGGCGTCCACCGCCACCTTGCCTTCCAGCAGGTAGTACTGGGCGAGGGCGCGCTCGCCTTTCTGCAACAACTGGGTGCCGGCCGGGCGCTGCAGGTACTTGAGGCTGGCGTGCAGCTGCTGGCGGTAGGCCGGGGTGAGGAAGTCCATCGGACTGAAGCTACTGAGCTGTTCAGGGGTGAGCGGGGCACTGCTCATGGCGGGCTCTCCTGCAAGTGATACAACCACTATGGCACCGGCTGCCAGTGGCTCCCAGTCCTTTGGTCGCGCCGAAAAAAGCACTTCTCAATCAGAGGGTTGTGCACAGAGGCCGGGGATGACTCTGTGGATAAGCCGGTGATGACTGCGGCCGGACCACGGCTGGCGCGGGCTGGCCGGCAGTGCCTATTTCTTGCCCAGGCGCCAGTGAAAGTAAAGGCCGGCAAGCCAGGACAGCAGATTGCTGCCAGCTACGAACAGAATGAAGCCCCACTCAAAGCCCTCCTTGGTACTTGCCCGCTCGAAGCCAAACGTCGTCAGCAATAGCGAGCCCAGCAGGTGCAGAGAAATCCAGGCATAGAACAGACGCCGCCAGCGAGCCGCCACCAGTAAATAGCTGATCAAGGGCGCGAGGATGATCAGCATCGCTACCAGCGTGACCACCGACAGATCGAGGCCATGTCGCGCTGCAATGGCAAGTCCCATGGCGATGAACAGCAGCCCATAGATAAGGCTGCACCACTTGTACCAGCCGTATCCCCGCGGTCTCCCAGGCATTGCCGAGGCATCGCTGTGCAGGCTACTGCCCGGCGTGGCATAGGGATTGATCTCGTCCATGAGTATTTCCTTCCAGTCAGTCCGCCAGCTCGCGCCAGGTCAGATATAGGCGCAGATCGAATTCCAGCTGGTGATAGTCGGGCAGCATGTACTGGCACAGCTTGTAGAAGGCCTTGTTGTGCTCGGCCTCCTTCAGGTGCGCCAGCTCGTGCACCACGATCATGTTGAGGAACTCCGGCGCTGCTTCGCGGAACAGCGCGGCTACGCGGATTTCCTTTTTCGCCTTGAGCTTGCCGCCCTGCACCCGCGAGATGGCCGTGTGCAGGCCGAGGGCGCGGTGGGTCAGGTCGAGGCGGTTGTCGTACAGCACCTTGTCGATGCTCGGGGCGCTGCGCAGGTATTCCTGCTTCAGCTCCAGGGTGTAGCCGTACAGCGCCTTGTCGCTCTGCACCTGGTGGCGGTTGGGGTAGCGCTTGGCCAGGTAGTCGCCCAGGCGATCCTCGGCGACCATCTGCATCACCTGCTGCTGCAGGTGCGGCGGGTAGCCCTGGAGATATTTGAAGGGGGTGCTCATTGCGCCAGTGTAACCGCCGACGGCCGCCTTCCGGCAGCCGTCGGCGGCGAACGGTCAACGCACCTTGAAGCGATTGACCAGCTCGACCAGGCGGCGGTTGGAGGCCAGCAGCGCGTCGGTGCTGCGGTCCGCCTGCTGCCCACCGGCGACCAGATCGTCGACCATGTGGCGGATGGCGACCATGTTCTGGTTGATCTCCTCGGTCACCGCGCTCTGTTCCTCGGCGGCAGTGGCGATCTGCGCGCTGAGGTCGTGGATGCGGCTGACGGACGAGGCCATGTCGTCGAGGCCGACGTTGACCCGCGAGGTACGATCCGCCGTGGCCTGGCAGCTGGCCTTGGTCTGCTCCATGGCCTGTACAGCGGAGCTCACGCCCTGCTGCAGCTTGGCCAGCATCTCGTTGATCTCCGAGGTGCTTTGCTGGGTACGGCCGGCCAGGGCGCGAACCTCGTCAGCCACCACGGCGAAGCCACGGCCCTGCTCACCGGCACGCGCCGCCTCGATGGCCGCGTTGAGCGCCAGCAGGTTGGTCTGCCCGGCGATCTCGCCGATCACCCCGAGCACGTCGTTGATGCGCTGGGCGTCCTGCTGCATGGCCAGTACCCGCGCGGTGGCGCTCTCCACCTCGCCGACCAGGGCCAGTACGCTGGCCGAAGCCTCGGCCACCACCTGTTTGGATTGCTCGGCGTTGTCGTTGGCGTTGCGGGTGAAGGCCGCCGTCTCGGTAGCGCTCTGCGCCACGGTATCGGCGGTGGAGCTCATCTCGGTGATGGCGGTCACCGCCTGGTCGGTCTCGTTGGCGTGACGGGTCAGCACCTCATTGGTGTGCCGCGACTGCTGCTGCAGCTGGGCCAGCTCCTCGGCGATCAGCGCCGAGGCCTGGGTGACGTCGGCGATCATGTTCTGCAGGTAGGCGACGAAGCGGTTGACCGACTCGCCCACCGCGTCCATCTCGTCCTCGCCCTTCAGGGCGATGCGCCGGGTCAGATCGGCATCGCCGGCCGACAGCGAGTCGATGTTGCCGCGCAGCACATGCAGGCGCTGCATCAGCTGGCGGATGGCGAACAGCATGGTAGCCAGCAGCAGGATCACCAGCGGCACCTGGATGTAGGCCAGGATGCTCAGCACCTCGGAGCTGTTCTCGGTCAGCAGATGGGTCGGCAGCGCCGCCGCCAGCAGCCAGGGCGTGCCTTCAATCGGCTGCAGGTAGAAGGTCCAGGCCTCGCCGTCGTTATCGAACTCATGCTTGTACAGGCTCTCGCGGCCGATCTTGCCCAGGCCCTCCTGAATCTCACTGACGAACGCCGACTGGCGGGCCAGCTCGGAGACATTCTTCAGCACGATTTCGCCGCCGATGCGCGTCTGGTTGCTGAGGATCTTGCCGTCCGGCTCGACGATCATCACCTCGCCCTGGATCTCCTTCTCCTTCTCCGCCACCAGATTGTTGAAGAAGCCCAGCGTCACGTCGATGGTGGACACGCCGAACGGCGCGCCGTCCTTCATGATGGCCATGGCGCAATTGGTGCGCGGCTGGGCACTGGCATCGTCCTTGTAGGCCGCGGCCCAGGCGCACTGCCCGCGCGGCGCCTGCATGCCGGCGCGGTGCCAGGGCTGCTCGTAGTACTTCAGCGACTCGGCGGAGTTCCAGTAGGTGTTCACCGTCATCTTGCCGCTGGCGTCGCGGTGGAAGAAGGTGCTGTGCTTGTCCTGTTCGGAACGCTTCTGCGGCAGCGGCCAGATACCACCGCCGAAGACCTTGGGATCGCCATACTGGTCGACCAGGCCGGGCACCACGACATCAATGGTGTCGCTGTCGAGCAGCGGAATGGTCTGGGTGATGCTGCGCGACTGTGCCTCGACCTTGGCCAGCTCGAAGAGGATGGTCTCGGAGATGGTGCCGACCCGCCCCAGTACAAGCTGCTCCTCGGAGGCCTTGAGCTTGGGCGTGACGAAGTGGCGGATACCCTCTTCGGTGAGCAGAAATACCACCGCGATGAAGGCAATGAAAATGAGGGTGTAACGGGCCTGGATTGTTTTTATTGAGCCCATGGTTGCTCCTGCTCTCTGACTGCCGGTGCTCCCGCGCTGCACTGCGCCGCGGGAAAGGCCCGGGATGAGCCTGTTGTCAGCATATCCCGGTTATCGGTAGCGCGGCGCAAGGCTTGATTGCAAAACTTCGACAGCACTTGCGCAGCCGACGAACGTGATGCACGACCGTGCCAGTGCGCAACATGTTGCGCAGCCACCAACAAAGCAGTGAGCGAGCGCATAAAACCGGGCGCCGATGCTGGCAGCGGACGGCGCCCTGGGGCACTGTCTGCACTTTTCGCGCACGCCGATAAGGAGATTGGCCATGGGCAAACCCGCCGCCCGCGTATCCGACACCGATGCCTGCCCGATTCCGGGCCACGGCCCCAACCCGGTCAGCGCCGGATCACCCAACGTCCTGATCAACAACCTGCCCAGCGCCCGGGTTGGCGATCCGACCGCCTGCGGCGACGCCATCGCGGTCGGCATTCCCACCATTCTGGTCAACGGCAAACCGATCGCCCATCTGGGCAGCTCCACCGCCCACGGCGGCGTGATCGTCACCGGCTCGGGCAATGTGCTGCTCGGCAACTCCGGTGGCGGCGCGGCAATGAGCCCGGTGAGCCCACTGCAGCTAACGGGCTCCGCCGCCGTGACAGCAACTGCGATGACCACTCCTGCAAAAGCAGCAGCACCTTCCAACGCAGTGCCACCACCATCAGGTGCAGCAACTCAGAGTCCTTTGGACGCAGCCTCAAAGATTCTGAGCGACTTTCAGAAGGCCTCCAATACAGACAGAGTTTTCAATGACGTCGCCCACCCCATGGGCACGCCCGCCGATCCATTCGAGAAAGAGAAAGTTCTGGAGCAACTCAGAGTACGGGTGGCACGTGCACATGGACAAAATCTGGCGAGCACGATGCGAGTTTCCTCTTTCCCACAGCAAGACGAAGCATCACTCTGCGGTCCCGCCGCGTTCTTCTACGCATTACTTATGGATAGGCCTGACTTGTACAGCCAGGCAATCATTGAGTTGTGGGAGAAAGGCGAAACAAACATCGGGCAGCTGCACATCAAACCCAGCCACGACTGTCGCAACCCCAAGAACTTCAGCAGGCATGCCGGCGGAGATCGGATCATCGCTATCGACTGGATATCTCTTGCCAGCTTATGTGATAGCGAAAACACATTTCTCGACTACGACTCTCCCGACGATCAAGCAGCAGGCATCACCTTACCCGGCACACTTGAGTCTTGGTTTGTGCGCGCCGGAGCCAGCCTTGTGTTCGACAACATACAGCTGGGTAGTATCGGACAAACTCAACTTCTGGATCTTTTTAGCTTCCTGGATCAACAGCACCATGTCGTTTCGCTGGTCAGTGCCTCTATGGTCGAAGGCGGCATGGGAATAGGGAAGAACCATTGGATTGTCTGGGAGGGTCCTCCGAAAACTTCTGCAGGTGAAGTCACAGCAACGACCAATCTAGAAGAAGAAATTACTGGATCAAATCTTTTCTCCTGGGGCTCGCTCAGCCATCAGATCACTCGCGGCTTCACATTGAAAAAGCTGCTTGGCGATATGTTCGGCGGCAAAGTGTTCAGCAGAATTCCCTGATGGAGACGCAAAGATGAAATTCAGGATTTTTTCTATTGCAGCACTATCGCTAACACTGGGGGGCTGTGAGGCATGGATGACTGGCAATGTGCTTGCTAGCTGCGCCATGAGGGCCACACCAGAGATACTGCCAAGAGCACTACCCCTCGGCAAAGTAGGTGCGCCTTACAGTGCCCGCATCGACGTGATCAATACCAGCGCCCCGGTGGGAAAGCTGCTCACCAGCCCTGAGAGTGCATTGCCTGCGGGAGTTCAGCTAGTCCACATTGAGCGTGAAAAGCACGGACTGATTCAGGGAGTCCCAGCAGAAGCAGGAACTTATGAGGTCCTGATTTATGCGAGCACCTACGGCACCCAATGCGCTGGACAATATGTGGAGAGGCGGTATCAGCTTGAGGTGGCTCCGTAACCCCCAACCTCCCTATTTTGTATGGACCTTCGCTTCCTCGCCTTCATCATAATGCTCGACGACGCACTCCATGTGCTTTGGCGTTAGCTCTTGTAGAACAAGACGGTGCCTGGCAGGCGCTCTGGCCGGCGACTTGGATAGCCGGACCTGATCGGCCAGTACAGCGCCGACGCCGGCCCCGAGCAGTTGCTGGCGCCCGGCGAGCTGGACTGCCTGAGCGACTAGGGCGCCAGCGGCACCTTCGCCACTTCGCCACAGGCGCGCACGGCGCTTTCCAGCAGCAGCGAGCAGGGCCGATCGGCCAGGTAGCTTCGGTATACCCGTAGCAACTCCTCGGCGTCGTAGCGGCAGCTTGAACTCCTGCACTCGACTGCGAACTCGAAGCGGCTGTCGACAGGCTCCGCCAGGCGAATGGCAAGCGCCGGCCAATCGCTGGCTGGCGCTTCGTCCGGGGTGAACAACAAGCGCCCCTGACGCTGCACCAAGGCACCGCCGGCGGCGGCATAGTCGAAGACGAACAGCAGGGTCCGCGAGACCTTGGTGGTGCAATCGGCGCGCTCGATGCAGCGCTGTGGATCGTCCTGCACGGCGGCGACCGGCGTGCGCGTCGGCTCGCTTGGTGCCTGGCTGGCGCAGCCGGCCAGTAGCAGGACGGAGAACACTCCTAAGGAACGCAACAGCATCAACAAGCACCCTGAGACAGAAGGAGGGGGGAGCGTCGCGCTACTTGGCGTCTCCACCTATTGCGTGGAACTGACAGTCGGGCCGCGACTCGACCCGTTGTCGCGCAGACGGCGGCGACAAGAGTATTCCGGCCGCACGCGCCTCGCAGTCGCATAGTAGCGATGCACCGTTGAGGCTGACCACGAAGGCATGTGGAGCCCCCTGGTGGGGATTGAGTACCAACTCCACCTGATTCTCCAGCAGAGGTTCTGCGCAGCTATACAGGCTTTCAGGTAGGCCAACCAGCAGGCGCCCATCCAGATGATAGGGCTGCAGCAGAAAGAGTGGTTCGCGCCAGCCCACTACCCCGACCTTGCAGGTCAGTCGGTAGACCGCCAGATCCGAGTGAAAGGCAAGATGAAAACGCTGCGTGAGCGCCTGCCGCTCGGCAGAGAGCAGACTGCGCACAGGATCGCCCAGCCGGGCCTGCAGACCACGGCTTTCCCTGCCCAGCAGATAATGACCACGCTGGTTAGCCCAGCCAACCAGCACTGCAGCCAAAGCACCCCACAGCAGCATGAAGGTGATCATGGCGTGGTCCCCAGGCGCGGGTAGGTCAACCCCAAAAAGCCACGGCGTAACTCGACTGCAAGCTCATCGCTCATCCATAGCCTCGTGCCGGTGACATCGATCCAGTGGCTGTAGTGGCCCAGCTGAATCTCCTGCTCACACCGCTGTTTGGGTATGTCCAGAGTCCGGCCGCGAGGCGGCGTATGGCAATCACGATCCACCACAGGCACAAGCAGCGTTTGGCCACCGCGAAGTCCAGCAGAACGACGGCAAAGGCCAGATAGAAGGCGGCCAGAGTCAGCGCCCAGACTTCCCGGTAGCGCAGCAGAAGCCAGAAGCTCACGACAAGACTTCCCATGATCACGAGCATTTGCGGCCAGTAACTCAGGCTGGGGAACTCCAGGCAAAGCTTCAGCAAGGTGAGGATCAGCGGGATCACGCCGGCGATCTGGAAGAGCGTCGCCGTGAAGCCAAACAGGGCACGGCGCGTCATCCAGGTCAGTGCGGCCGTTTCCGGCGGCCCACCCATGGTCTGCGCGATAAACAGCACGCGCGTACGTTCGCGCCTGCGGCGTCGAATCCATTCGATCAGCTGCATCAAATCCTGCCCCTATAAGAGAAAGCCCCGCAGAGCGGGGCTTTCGGTGCAGCGGGTGGCTTAGTTGACCTTGGCGGTCAGCTCGCCGCTGGCGTAACGCTGGTACATGCCTTCCAGGGAGATCGGCTTGATCTTGGAGGCATTGCCGGCGGTGCCGAAGGCTTCGTAGCGGGCGATGCAGATGTCTCGCATGGCGACGATGGTCTTGGCGAAGAACTTGCGCGGGTCGAACTCGCTCGGGTGCTCGGCCATCATGCGACGGATCGCACCGGTGGAGGCCAGGCGCAGGTCGGTGTCGATGTTGACCTTGCGCACGCCGTGCTTTATGCCTTCGACGATTTCCTCGACCGGCACGCCGTAGGTTTCCTTGATGTCGCCGCCGAACTCGTTGATCACCTTCAGCCACTCTTGCGGTACCGAGGAGGACCCGTGCATCACCAGGTGGGTGTTGGGGATGCGCTTGTGGATTTCCTTGATGCGCTCGATGGAGAGCACGTCGCCGGTTGGCGGCTTGGTGAACTTGTAGGCGCCGTGGCTGGTACCGATGGCGATGGCCAGGGCGTCGACCTGGGTGCGCTTGACGAAGTCGGCGGCTTCTTCCGGGTCGGTCAGCAGTTGGCTGTGGTCCAGCACGCCTTCGGCACCGACGCCGTCTTCTTCACCGGCCATGCCGGTTTCCAGGCTGCCCAGGCAGCCCAGCTCGCCCTCTACGGACACGCCGCAGGCGTGGGCGAAGGCTACGGTCTGTTGGGTGACGCGGACGTTGTAGTCGTAGTCGGCCGGGGTCTTGCCGTCTTCTTTCAGCGAGCCGTCCATCATCACCGAGCTGAAGCCCAGCTGGATGGAGCGCTGGCACACGTCCGGGCTGGTGCCGTGGTCCTGGTGCATGCACACCGGGATGTGTGGGAATTCTTCGATGGCAGCCAGGATCAGGTGGCGCAGGAAGGGTGCGCCGGCGTATTTGCGGGCACCGGCGGAAGCCTGGACGATCACCGGGGAGTCGGTCTTGTCGGCCGCTTCCATGATCGCGCGCATCTGCTCGAGGTTGTTGACGTTGAAGGCCGGCACGCCGTAGCCGAATTCGGCGGCGTGGTCGAGCATCTGGCGCATGCTGATAAGTGCCATCTGTGAAGCTCCCAAATCAGGGTCGTTAAGTGTGCAAGCCTGCCGCAGGGGCAGGCGTTGTTCAAGTTTCAGGGGATCGGGGGTCAACCCTCTCCGCCCCACGCGCCAACGGCACCTGGGATTCGAATCCGACGAGGCCCTAACGCCCGCCGCACTGCTCGCCCGGACGGGTCCGAGCCACTTCTACCGCAATTACTGTGCCTTGCAGCCGCGACCGATCAGGTCGTTGTCCGCCACCCGGTACACCAGGCCTTCCTCACCCTTGCTATGGAAGGCCAGGATGCCGTCGCTATAGAGCGCGCCGGAACCCGAGGGTTCGCGCTGCAGGCGGTGAACGATGTCACTGCCGCCGAGACGCAGATCGACCGCCTCATCGCCCACCGGCCGCCACAGCACTTCGGCCTGGCTGTCGCAGACCCAGCGGGCCCAGCTATCGCTGGGCGTCGGATGGCCGGCACAGCCGGCCAGCAATACGACGGGCAACGCCAGGATCACCGCCTTCATCGCTCACTCCATGTCAGGGGCAGTCCTGCTGGGCGCTACCGTCCACGGTGGGGTCACCGCTGCTCTGCACCTCGACCCGCTGATCGTCCTGGGTGGACGGCAGTATGATTTCCGGCGGGCTGAGCACCTCGCAGGTGCTCGGCGCCTTGCCGCTGCAACCGGCGAGGCCGGCCACACAGAGTAACAGGATGCTGAAGGTGCGCATGACCGTGTTCCTTTCTCCGGGGTTCCTGTGCAAGGGACCGCGGAGAAAGGCCTTTGGTTTAGCGCAAACGCCTTACTTGGCGCGTTGCTCCAGCACTTCCACGGCCGGCAGGACCTTGCCCTCGACGAACTCGAGGAATGCGCCACCGCCGGTGGAGATATAGCTGATCTGCTCGTTCACGCCGTACTTGTCGATGGCCGCCAGGGTGTCGCCACCACCGGCGATGGAGAACGCCGGGCTCTCGGCGATGGCCTGGGCCAGCACCTTGGTGCCATTACCGAACTGGTCGAACTCGAATACACCGACCGGGCCGTTCCACAGGATGGTCTTGGACGACTTCAGCAGTTCGGCGAACTGCGCGGCGGTCTGCGGGCCGATGTCGAGGATCATGTCATCGTCGGCGACGTCGGCGATGGCCTTGACGGTCGCTTCGGCGTCTTCGGCGAAGGCCTTGGCCACCACCACGTCGACCGGCAGCGGCACGCTGACCTTGGCCGCGATGGCCTTGGCGGTGTCGACCAGGTCGGCCTCGTACAGGGACTTGCCGACCTTGTAGCCCGCAGCGGCGAGGAAGGTGTTGGCGATACCGCCGCCGACGATCAACTGGTCGCAGATCTGGCTCAGGCTGTTCAGTACGTCGAGCTTGGTGGAAACCTTGGAGCCGGCGACGATGGCGGCCATCGGGCGGGCCGGGTTACCGAGGGCCTTGCCCAGGGCGTCCAGCTCGGCGGCCAGCAGCGGGCCGGCAGCGGCGACCTTGGCGAACTTGGCCACGCCGTGGGTCGAGCCCTCGGCGCGGTGGGCGGTACCGAAGGCGTCCATCACGAACACGTCGCACAGGGCGGCGTATTGCTGGGCCAGCTCGTCGGCGTTCTTCTTCTCGCCCTTGTTGAAGCGCACGTTCTCGAACAGCACGATCTCGCCGGCTTTCACCTCGACGCCGCCCAGATAGTCCTTGACCAGCGGCACTTCGCGGCCCAGAGCCTTGCTCAGGTAGGCGGCAACCGGTGCCAGGCTGTTCTCCTCGGAAAACTCGCCCTCGGTCGGGCGCCCCAGGTGCGAGCAGACCATCACCGCCGCGCCCTTCTCCAGGGCCAGCTTGATGGTCGGCAGGGAGGCGAGGATGCGCGCGTCGCTCTTCACCACGCCGTCCTTCACCGGCACGTTGAGGTCTTCGCGGATCAGCACGCGCTTACCGGCGAGGTCGAGGTCGGTCATCTTCAGAACGGTCATGGTCAGTCCTTCACAGGGGGCTGGTTAGTTGGAAGTCGTGGAGACGGCGAGGAAGTGTTCCGCGACGTCGAGCATGCGGTTGGCGAAGCCCCATTCGTTGTCGAACCAGGCCAGCAGGTTGACCAGGCGCGGGCCGGACACGCGCGTCTGGCTGCCGTCGACGATGGCCGAATGGGCGTCGTGGTTGAAATCGCAGCTGGCGTGGGGCAGCTCGGTGTAGGCCAGCAGCCCCTTGAGCGGGCCGCTTTCGGCGGCCTGGCGCAGCACGCGATTGATCTCATCGGCGGAGGTATCGCGGGCGGTCTGCAGGGTGATGTCCAGGCACGAAACGTTGACCGTCGGCACGCGGATGGCCTTGGCCTGGATGCGCCCGGCCAGCTCCGGCAGCAGGCGCTCGATACCGCGGGCCAGGCCGGTGGAAACAGGGATCACCGACTGGAAGGCCGAGCGTGTGCGGCGCAGGTCTTCGTGGTGATAGGCGTCGATTACCGGCTGGTCGTTCATCGCGGAGTGGATGGTGGTGATGGAGACGTACTCCAGACCCACCGCCTCGTTGAGAAGTTTCAACAGTGGCACGCCGCAGTTGGTGGTGCAGGAGGCATTTGAGACCAGGGTCTCGCGGCCGCTCAGCTGCTGCTGGTTGACCCCGTAGACGATGGTGGCGTCGATGTCCGCCTCGCTGGCCATCGGCTGGGAGAACAGCACCCGCGGCGCGCCAGCCGCCAGAAAGCGCTCGGCATCGGCGCGGCTGTGGTAGACGCCGGAACACTCCAGCACCAGGTCGATGTCCAGGGCAGCCCAGTCGATGGCCTCCGGCGTGGCCTGGCGCAGCACCTTCACGCAGTCGCCATTGATGTGCAGGCAGTCGCCGTCGACCCGCACCTCGCCGGGGAAGCGGCCATGGGTGGAGTCGAAGCGGGTCAGGTATTCGATGCTGGCCTGGTCGGCCAGGTCGTTCAGCGCAACGATCTCGAAACCGGCCGCCGCGCCGCGCTCATGCAAGGCGCGCAGCACGCAACGACCGATGCGGCCGTATCCGTTGAGGGCGACTTTATAGGGGCGTCTGGCCATGGCGGTTCTCGGCGCGGCCCCCTCGTGCGAGGGGGCCGGGCACATCAGGCGTCGAGCAGCTCTTCGGCGGTTTCCAGGATGTTGGCGACGGTGAAGCCGAACTCCTCGAACAGCGCCGGCGCCGGGGCGGACTCACCGAAGGTGGTCATGCCGATGATGCGACCTTCCAGGCCCACGTACTTGTACCAGTAGTCCGCGTGCGAGGCCTCAATGGCGATGCGCGCGCCGACCTGCAGCGGCAGCACGGCCTGCTTGTAGGCGGCGTCCTGCTGGTCGAACACGGAGGTCGACGGCATGGACACCACGCGCACCTTGCGGCCCTGCTCGGTCAGCTTGTCGAAGGCCTGTACGGCCAGACCGACTTCCGAGCCGGTGGCGATCAGGATCAGTTCCGGCTCGCCGGCACAGTCCTTCAGCACGTAGGCGCCACGGGCGATGTCGGCGACCTGCTGGCCGTCGCGCGCCTGGTGCGGCAGGTTCTGGCGGCTGAAGATCAGCGCGGACGGGCCGTCGTTGCGCTCGATGGCGTACTTCCAGGCCACGGCGGACTCCACGGCGTCGGCCGGGCGCCAGGTGTCGAGGTTCGGCGTGCCACGCAGGCTGGCCAGCTGCTCGATCGGCTGGTGGGTCGGGCCGTCTTCGCCCAGACCGATAGAGTCGTGGGTGAACACATAGAGCACACGCTGCTTCATCAGCGCGGACATGCGCACGGCGTTGCGTGCGTATTCCATGAAGATCAGGAAGGTCGCGCCGTACGGGATGAAGCCGCCGTGCAGGGCGATGCCGTTCATGATGGCGCTCATGCCGAACTCGCGCACACCGTAGAACAGGTAGTTGCCAGCGGCGTCAGTGGACTCCACGCCCTTGCAGCCTTTCCACAGGGTCAGGTTGGAACCGGCCAGGTCGGCGGAGCCGCCGAGGAACTCCGGCAGCAGCGGGCCGAAGGCGTTCAGCGCGTTCTGGCTGGCTTTGCGGCTGGCAATGGTCTCGCCCTTGGCGGCGACTTCCTGGACGTAGGCGGCGGACTTCTCGGCGAAGTCGGCCGGCAGCTCGCCAGCCAGGCGGCGCTTGAGCTCGGCAGCCAGTTCCGGGTGAGCGGCGGCGTAGGCGGCGAATTTGTCGTTCCAGGCTGCTTCGCGGGCGGCACCGGCTTCCTTGGCGTCCCACTCGGCGTAGATTTCCGAAGGAATCTCGAACGGACCGTGGTTCCAGTTCAGCGCAGCGCGGGTGGCGGCGATCTCGTCGTTGCCCAGCGGGGCGCCGTGGCACTCTTCCTTGCCGCCCTTGTTCGGCGAACCGAAGCCGATCACGGTCTTGCAGCAGATCAGGGTCGGGCGGTCGCTGGACTTGCGCGCGGTCTCGATGGCGGTCTTGATCTCGTCGGCGTCATGGCCGTCGACGTTGCGGATCACTTGCCAGCCATAGGCCTCGAAGCGCGCCGGGGTGTCGTCGGTGAACCAGCCGTGCACTTCGCCGTCGATGGAGATGCCGTTGTCGTCGTAGAAGGCGATCAGCTTGCCCAGGCCCAGGGTGCCGGCCAGCGAACAGACTTCATGGCTGATGCCTTCCATCATGCAGCCGTCGCCGAGGAAGGCGTAGGTGAAGTGGTCGACCACCTCATGGCCCGGACGGTTGAACTGGGCGCCCAGCACTTTCTCGGCGATGGCGAAGCCGACGGCGTTGGCGATGCCCTGGCCCAGCGGGCCGGTGGTGGTCTCGACGCCCGGGGTGTAGCCGTACTCCGGGTGGCCCGGGGTGCGGCTGTGCAGCTGGCGGAACTGCTTGAGGTCGTCGATGCCCAGGTCGTAGCCGGTCAGGTGCAGCAGCGAGTAGATCAGCATCGAGCCGTGGCCGTTGGACAGCACGAAGCGGTCGCGGTCGGCCCAGTTCGGGTTGCTCGGGTTGTGCTGCAGGAAATCGCGCCACAGGACTTCGGCGATGTCCGCCATGCCCATGGGGGCACCGGGGTGGCCGCTGTTGGCTTTCTGCACAGCATCCATGCTGAGGGCACGAATGGCATTGGCACGCTCACGACGGCTGGGCATCGCTGAATCTCCTGCGGGGGCTACTTCTAGAAGAAGGGGGCGGTAAAAAGGCGCGTATTTTCGCCCAGCCGGGTGCTCAGGGGCAATGACAGATGGTCGAACGCCCGCGCAGATCGGCGAAAAGCGTGCCGAAACGCCGCCTCAGTCCGCCGTGAATACCCCATGGGCCGGTGCATTCGGCCCGCTCAGGCAGGGCGCTTCGAACAGCTCGCCATGCCATACGCCGCGCAAAGTGCGCTGCAGCACCAGCAGCCAGACCGCCGCCAGCTGCACCGTCAGGATCAGGCCGACCAGGGCGAAGAAGCGCAGCTCGGTCAGGCGTTCCAGCTCGAAGGTGGCCAGGGTGAACACCCCCAGCGGGAAGGTGAAGCCCCACCAGCCCAGGTTGAAGGGCATGTTGTCGCGGATGTAGTGGCGGGTGAAGAAGATCGCCGTGACCAGCCACCACAGCCCCGCGCCCCACAATGCCAGGCCACCGACCAGGCTCAGGCCGCTGGCCACCTCGGCGGCGCCGGCCATGGCGGTGCCGGCGAAGGCGGCCGGTGCATCCTGACCCATGGTCAGCAGCCCCAGACAACCGGTGGCCAGCGGGCCGAGCGGCAGCCAGCTGGTGGCGGCGAAGTCGGTGTCCGGCAGCTTGTGCAGGGCCAGGCGCAGCAGCACCAGGGTGATCAGCGAGAAGGCCAGGGACAGCGACATGCCCCACAGCACGAAACCGATCGACAGCATCAGCCGCGCGGCCGCCGGGTCGAGGTAGGGCGCCAGGCCGCCGGCGGCACCAGCCGCTACCTCGGGGGCGACGATGGGCAGCAGCCACACGGCGGTCATCTTCTCCAGCGCGTGGCTCTGCCGGGTGAACATCAGGTAGGGCACCAGCAGCGCGCTGCCCAGCGCCATGGCCGCATCCAGCCACCAGAGCACATGGGCCAGCGCATAGACGCCCTCGCCCCAACGCGCAGGACCGAACTGCACCAGCCCGCCGATCAGCATGGCCAGGCCCATGGGGATCGCGCCCAGGAACATGGACTGCACCGGGTGCAGCAGCATCGGCCAGACCGTATCGCGGTGCAGCAGCACGCGGGCCAGGAACAGCAGGCTGAACAGGGCGAACAACAAAACGCCGAACAACCACAGCGCCTCGGCCAGGGCCATCTGCCCCGGTAGGGTCCACGGCAGGTGAGCGACCACCAGGGCCAGCACGCCAGTGCCCATGGTCATGGCGAACCAGTTGGGGGTGAAGTGACGAACGAAGGCCCAGGGCTCGGGCAGACGGGTAAAGGGGCGCGGCATGGGGATTCCAAAGGCAGACAAGCGAGGCGCCAAGGCTAGGCAAGCGCTTGCCATATGAAAAATACATATTCAGCATGATCTGCATGCCTTCTATTTATGTACGAGCACCATGAATCTGCATCACCTCAAGGTCTTTCTCGCCGTCGCCGAGGCCGGCAGCATCAGCGCCGGCGCCCAGCGCCTGCATATCAGCCAGCCAGCGGTGACCCGCGAGATCCGCGACCTGGAAGCCAGCCTCGGCCTGGCCCTGTTCGATCGCCACCCGCGCGGAGTGAGGCCGACCGAAGGCGGCCAGCGCCTGCTGCAGTTCGCCGAACGCATCTTCGCCCTGGAACAGGCCGCCGAGCGCGACCTGCGCGACTACGCCAACCTCAGCCACGGCGAGTTGTACCTGGGCGCCAGCGCCACTCTCGGCGCCTATCTGCTGCCGCCACTGCTCAACCGTTTCCGCCGCGTGCATCCGCAGGTGTTCGTCGACCTGCGGGTGAGCAACACCCACGAAGTCACCCAGCAGCTGGATGACGGCAGCATCGCCCTGGGCTTTGTCGAAGGCCCTTTCGCCCAGGAGGACTATGCCTGTCACCGCCTGGCCCGTGACCAGTTGCTGCCCGTGGTCGGCCCTGCCCACCCACTGGCCGGGCGCCGCGGCCTGCATGGGCGCGACCTGCAGGAGCATGACCTGTACTTGCGCGAGCCCGGCTCCGGCGCCCGCGCCAGCATCGAGCAGGCCTATGCACAGCACGGCCTGCAGGCCGAAGCACGCATGGCCATCGGCGGCACCGAGGCACTCAAACGCCTGATCGCCGGCGGCCATGGCATCGCCTGGCTGTCGCAGCTGGTGGTCGAGGACGAGTTGGCCGATGGTCGCCTGGTGCGCCTGGACGTGCGCGACCTGCAGATCGAGCGTGAGCTGCACATGCTGTGGCGCAAGGACAGCCAGCTGAGCCCTGCCCCGGCGGCCTTCCTCGCCATGGTGACAGGCAATATCAAAACTTTTTGATATTGCTGTTGCTGGATGAAAAGTGAGCGACTAGACTGCCGCCTCTATGAACATGCGCGTGCCTCAGCTCCTTTTCGAGCCAGCCGATGAGCTCGCCGCCCTGTGCAAGGCCGGCGGCGATCCGCTGCGCCTGAACGTGCTGCGCGCGCTGGCCAACGACTCATTCGGCGTACTGGAGCTGGCGCAGATCTTCGCCATCGGCCAATCGGGCATGAGCCACCACCTCAAGGTGCTGGCCCAGGCCGGCCTGGTGGCCACCCGACGCGAAGGCAATGCGGTGTTCTACCGCCGCGCCCTGCCCCAGGGTGAGCTGCTCGGCGGCGCTCTGCATGCCGCGCTGCTGCAGGAGGTCGAAGAGCTGCAGCTGCCGGCCGACGTGCAGCAGCGCATCGCTGCCGTACACGCCCAGCGCGCCGCCGCCAGTCGCGACTTCTTCGCCAAGACGGCGGACAAGTTCCAGGCCCAGCAGGACCTGATCGCCGGCCTGCCGCAGTACCGCGACAGCGTGCTGGCCCTGCTCGATGCGCTGAATTTCGCGCCGGGCAGCACGGCACTGGAAGTCGGTCCCGGCGACGGCGGCTTCCTCCCCGAGCTGGCGCGCCGCTTCGGCAAGGTAGTGGCCCTGGACAACAGCACGGCGATGCTGGAGCTGGCCCGCCAGCGCTGCGACAAAGAACAACTGGGCAACGTCGAGCTACAGCTCGCCGATGCCCTGAACGACGAGATAGGCGCCGCCGACTGCGTGGTGGTGAACATGGTCCTGCACCATTTCGCCGCCCCGGCCGAGGCGCTGAAACAGCTGGCCCGCCTGGTGAAGAACGGCGGCAGCCTGCTGGTGACCGAGTTGTGCAGCCATGACCAGAGTTGGGCCAGGACGGCCTGCGGCGATCTCTGGCTCGGCTTCGAACAGGAAGATCTGGCCCGCTGGGCCGATGCCGCGGGGCTCACGCCCGGCGAGAGCCTCTATGTGGGCCTCAAGAACGGCTTTCAGATTCAGGTACGGCACTTCGCCAAGCCGGATGCGAAGCAAAACCAGGAATGAATAGGATTTTGAAATGAGCGAATACTCCCTGTTTACCTCCGAGTCCGTGTCCGAAGGCCATCCGGACAAGATCGCCGACCAGATTTCCGATGCCGTCCTCGACGCCATCATCGCCCAGGACAAACACGCCCGCGTGGCCGTGGAAACCCTGGTCAAGACCGGCGTTGCCATCGTCGCCGGCGAAGTCACCACCAGCGCCTGGGTCGACCTCGAGCAGATCGTCCGCGACGTCATCTGCGACATCGGCTACACCAGCTCCGATGTCGGCTTCGACGGCGCCACCTGCGGCGTGATGAACATCATTGGCAAGCAGTCCCCGGACATCAACCAGGGTGTCGACCGCGCCAAGCCGGAAGACCAGGGTGCCGGCGACCAGGGCCTGATGTTCGGCTACGCCAGCAACGAAACCGACGTGCTGATGCCGGCCCCGATCCGCTTCTCCCACGCCCTGGTCGAGCGCCAGGCCGAAGCGCGCAAGTCCGGCCTGCTGACCTGGCTGCGACCGGACGCCAAGTCCCAGGTCACCTGCCAGTACGAGAACGGCAAAGTGGTCGGCATCGACGCCGTGGTGCTGTCCACCCAGCACAACCCGGAAGTGTCGCTGGCCGACCTGCGTGAAGGCGTGATGGAGCTGATCATCAAGCACGCCCTGCCGGCCGAACTGCTGCACAAGGACACCCAGTTCCACATCAACCCGACCGGCAACTTCGTGATCGGCGGCCCGGTGGGCGACTGCGGCCTGACCGGCCGCAAGATCATCGTCGACAGCTATGGCGGCATGGCCCGTCACGGCGGCGGCGCCTTCTCCGGCAAAGACCCATCCAAGGTCGACCGTTCGGCTGCCTACGCCGGCCGTTACGTGGCCAAGAACATCGTCGCCGCCGGCCTGGCCGACCGCTGCGAGATCCAGGTGTCCTACGCCATCGGCGTGGCCCAGCCGACCTCCATCTCGATCAACACCTTCGGCACCCACAAGATCGCCGAAGACAAGATCATCAAGCTGGTACGCGAAGTGTTCGACCTGCGTCCGTACGCCATCACCAAGATGCTCGACCTGCTGCACCCGATGTACCAGGAGACTGCCGCCTACGGTCACTTCGGCCGTACCCCGCAGCAGAAGACCGTCGGCGACGACACCTTCAGCACCTTCACCTGGGAGAAGACCGACAAGGTCGCCGACCTGCGCGCCGCTGCCGGCCTGTAAGGTTTCCCAGCCATGCAAAAAGCCCCGCCTAGTGCGGGGCTTTTTGTTGGCGCTCGGAAACTCAAGGAAACCGAAGCCGCTGCCGGCAACGCGCAGGCGCTTGCAGCGGACAGCAGCTAGTCTCCTCCCGATTCCCCGAGAGCAAGGATGCTCGCCATGCGCCATTGGATCGCACCACCACTGCTGCTGTTCGCCTGCACGGCACAAGCCACACCCTGCCCCGACTGGCCCGCCACCCAGGCAGCCGAAGAAATCATTGCCCTCGAGCGGCGCCTCGCCGAATGGGACCGGGCCTACCACGTCGATGGCCAGGCGCAGATCGACGACGAACTCTATGACCAGAGCCGCGCCCGCCTCGACCAGTGGCACGCCTGCTTTCCCCAGCATGCCGCCGAGCCCGCCGAAGCACTGCGAGGTGCCGGCGGCCCGGTTGCGCACCCGGTCGCCCAGACCGGCCTGGCCAAGCTGCGCGACGAAGCGGCCGTACGTTCTTGGATGGCCGGGCGCGACGATCTGTGGATTCAGCCCAAGGTCGACGGCGTGGCCGTCACCCTGCTCTACCACCATGGCCGATTGCAGCAGGCGATCAGCCGTGGTGACGGCCGCAGCGGCCAGGACTGGACCGCCCGCGCGCGCCTGATCGAGGCCATTCCTCGGCAGTTGCCACGACAAGACGAACTGATCCTGCAGGGCGAGCTGTACTGGCGCACCCCCGCTCATGTGCAGCAGCGCGATGGCGGCAACGGCCTGCGCGGCAAGGCCGCCGGCGCCATGGCGCGCGGCACGCTGGATGCCGTGCGGGCGGCGCAGATCGGCCTGTTCGTGTGGGACTGGCCCAATGGCCCGGCCGGCATGAACGAACGCCTGCAGGGGCTGCGCGAGATGGGCTTCGGCGACAGCATCAAGCTGACCCAGCCCGTACACTCCGCGGCAGAGGCCAGTCAGTGGCGCGAGCGCTGGTACCGCGCCGAACTGCCCTTCGCCAGCGACGGCGTGGTACTGCGCCAGGGCCGGCGGCCGAGCGGCGAGCGCTGGATCGCCGAGCCACCGAGCGGGGCCGCCGCCTGGAAATACCCGCCGCGCCAGGCGCTGGCGCAAGTGCGTGCCGTGCAGTTTCAGATCGGCCGCACCGGGCGCATCACCCCGCTGCTGCAGCTGCAACCGGTCGAGCTGGATGGCCGCCGGGTGAGCCGCGTCGGCCTCGGCTCGCTGCAACGCTGGCAGGACTTGGATATCCGCCCCGGCGATCAGGTGGCGGTCGCCCTGGCCGGCCTGACCATTCCGCGACTGGACGGCGTGGTCTGGCGCAGCCAGCAGCGCGGCACGCTGGCCGTTCCCGATCCCGCCGCCCACCATCCCTTTAGCTGCTGGCGCCCCACACCTGGTTGCGAGAGCCAGTTCGCCGCGCGCCAGCAATGGTTGAGCGGCGAGCAGGGCCTGGCGCTGCCCGGCGTTGGCGCCGGCACCTGGGAAAAACTACGTCTGCAGGGGCTGCTGGACTGGCTGGAACTGCAGGAGAGCGAACTGGCCAAGCGCCCCGGCTTTGGCCAGCGCAGCGCCGCAAACCTGCATGGCAGCTTCGCCAGTGCCCGGCAACGCTCGTTCCCACAGTGGCTGCGCGCCCTGGGCCTGCCACCCAGCGGCTCGGCGCCGCTGCAGGGTGACTGGGCGACATTGGCCGCCCGCGATGCTGAGGACTGGGACGCCTACGGCGGCATCGGCCCGAGCCGCGCCGCGCAGCTGGAAGCCTTCTTCCGTCACCCGGAAGTACTGCGTCTGCGCGAGCAGCTGCAGCGCGCCGGAGTGGCCGGTTTCTAGTAGATGCGGAACTCTTCGTGGCAGGCCTTGCAGGCGGCCTCGACCTTGGCCACCGGCGCGCCCAGCGCCTCGGCGCGCAACGGTTTGACCTGAGCCTGGCTGCGCAGCTCGGCGGTGGCCACTTCCAGCTCGCGGGCCAGCTGCTGGAAACGCTCCTGGCGTTGCCAGACCTCGTCACGCGCATGGCTGTCGTCACCGGCCTCCTGCACCTGGGGGAAATGCTGCCAGGGCTGGCGCGACAGCTCGTCGAGCCTGACCGAGCCTTCGGCGAAACGCTGCTCGTTGAACGGCAGGCGCCCGCGCAGCATGCCGCCCAGGTCCTCGCTGGTGCGCAGCATGTCCTTGAACAGCGCCTGGCGCTTGCCCAGTGGCGAATCGGGATCGACCCGGTCGCAGGCAGCGAGCAGGGTACAGGCCAGCAGGGCGAGGAGAATTTTCGACTTCATCGTTACGACTGGATGGGAACGGAGGGCGACAGTATTGCCACTCTCCGTCCGGCGGCCAAGGGTTAGGATGCCGCAGCCTGCTCCGGGAAGCGGTCGCGGATGTAGCTGATCTGCGACTTGCCATGGGGCGCCGGCAGCCCTTCCGCATCCACATTGACGAACACCAGCTTGTCGATGGTCAGGATGCTCTTGCGGGTGATCTTGTTGCGCACCTCGCAACGCAGGGTCAGCGACGTGCGGCCGAACTCGGTGGCGGTGATGCCCAGTTCGATGATGTCGCCCTGGCGCGCCGAGCTGACGAAATTGATCTCGGAGATCAGCTTGGTCACCACCTTCTGGCTGTCGAGCTGGATGATGGCGTAGATCGCCGCCTCCTCGTCGATCCATTTCAGCAGGCTGCCGCCGAACAAGGTGCCGTTGGGGTTGAGGTCTTCGGGTTTCACCCATTTGCGCGTGTGGAATTTCATCGCCACTTCTCCTGTCTGGTCGGTCAGTTTCGAGCGACAGGATGAACCGCAGCGGCGCCGCTGTCCCGGCAAGGTTTTCAATCGGCCCGATAGCCCCTCAGAACCTGCTTACGGTCTTCTGGATTAGAGCCAGAGGGTGGCAAAAACGGCAGAGGAAGCGGAGTTTACGAGTGGTAAATGAGCATTCCGATGCCGTTTTTAACGCCGTATGGCCGCGAGCCAGGAGATCGTAAGCTGGTTCTCATGTGCGGAAGCGATCCAGGTGCTCGTTGAGCCGGCGCACCTCGGCCTGGATCTCCGCACTCGCCTCCACCACCCGGTCGGCATCGCCGTGACTGCGTTCGGCCAGGCCGGAGATATGCACGATGCGCTGGTCGATCTCCGCCGCCACCTGGCTCTGCTGCTCGGCGGCGGTAGCGATCTGCGCGTTCATCGCATTGATGCTGTCCACCGCGCCGACGATATGCCCGAGCACCGCCGTGGCCTCGCCGATGTGCTGCAGGTTCTGCCGCGCCATGCCCTCGCTCTGCTGCATCGCCAGCACCGCCTGGCGCGCACCGTCCTGCAGGCGCTGGATCATCGCCTGGATCTCGCCGGTGCTCTGCTGGGTGCGACTGGCCAGGGTGCGGACCTCGTCGGCGACCACCGCGAAGCCGCGCCCGGCCTCGCCGGCCCGCGCCGCCTCGATGGCCGCGTTGAGCGCCAGCAGGTTGGTCTGCTGGGCGATGCCGGTGATCACCTCCAGCACCTGACCGACACCGGCGGTCTCCGCCTCCAGCTGCTCGATCTGGCGCCCGCTGTGCTGCAGCTGGCCGGTCAGCGCCTCGATCAGTTCGGCACTGCGCCGCACGGCCTGCTGGCCGGAGCGGGCGTGACCGTCGGCGCCACGAGCCGAGTCGGCAGCGCCCACCGCGTGGCGCGCGACCTCGGCCACGGTGGCGCTCATCTCGTTCATCGCCGTGGCCACCTGGTCCAGATCCTCGTGCTGCTGGCGCACGTCCTCGCCCGCCGCACCGGCGGCGCTGGCCGCCTGATCGACATGCCGGCGGGTGCGCTCGCCGCTGTCCTTGACCTGCGCCAGCAGCGCGCGCACCTGCTCCTGCATGCGGTTGTAACCGGCGAAGATGCGACCGATCTCGTTGTCCGCCTGGCCGCCCTGCAGGGCGCCGGTGAAGTCGCCGGCGCCGACCCGGGTCAGCGCGTCCTCCACCGCGCGCAGGTCGCGCATCAGCGGGCTGAGGCCGAACTGCCGGCCGAGCACCACCAGGGCCAGGATTCCCAGCACGCAGGCGAAGGCCAGCCACATCTGCCGGCGCTGCGAGCTCTCGGCATGCGCGGCCATCAGCCCCACCGCCTGGTTCATCTCCTTGAGCAGGGTCAGCGAGGCCGATTCCAGCGCGCCCAGATCGGCGTCACCACCACCGGCGGCCTGCTCCAGGCGTGGGCGGAAGGCGCTCCACAGCTGGCCGACCTTGGCCATCTGCGCCTGGATCGCCGGAGCCTGGATCACGCTGATATTGCGCGCGGGGTTGCCGGCCAGCAGGTCACGGTGGGCCTGGTCGAACTGGGCGATGGTGGCATCCAGCGCCGTGCGCTGGCTGGCGCCCTGGCGCAGCAGCAGCGCCTCCTTGGTCATCTTCTGGCTGAGCATGCGCTGGGCGCCGGCCACGTTGATGGTCTCCGGCGACACCGACATGCTCAGGTATAGCGCCACCGAGGCGGTGACCGCGAGCACGAACATCAGCGCATAGGAGAACAGGAACTGCTGGCTGAGGGTGCGCATGCCCAGCATGCGCAGCAGGTTGTCGAAGAAACGGGTGGGCGACATGGCGATGACTCCGGGCAGAGCGGCAACCAAACCGGCTACCAATACCCGGGCCAAGCAAATTCATGGCCAGCGCCCGAGAGAGCCCTGTCCGGACGGTCAGGAGCACCATTTCGCACCAGAACCGTGCAGACACGGCCGCAAGCGCCCCATCGGATGACGACGGAAGACCTTGGGCAACGCGGTCAGGCTGGCTATAATCGCCGGGCTTCACGCGATCGGCTCAGTCCGCTCGTGCCCGCCACCTGTCCGAGGGGCGCTGCAGCAGACGAAAGACCCGTGTGGCTTTCACCTGTCAGGCTCGGATGGGGCGTTAACCATACGCATCAACGGCGCCCATTCGCAGACAACGAATGGAGTGCTATTGCATGGCTTTCAACGATTTCAAAGTCGCCGACATTTCACTGGCCGATTGGGGCCGCAAAGAGCTGATCATCGCCGAGTCGGAAATGCCGGCGCTGATGGGCCTGCGCCGCAAGTACGCCGGTGAGCAGCCGCTCAAGGGCGCCAAGATCATCGGCTGCATCCACATGACCATCCAGACCGGCGTGCTGATCGAGACCCTGATCGCGCTGGGTGCAGAGGTTCGCTGGTCGTCCTGCAACATCTTCTCGACCCAGGACCAGGCCGCTGCCGCCATCGCCGCAGCCGGTATCCCGGTATTCGCCTGGAAGGGCGAGACCGAGGAAGAGTACGAGTGGTGCATCGAGCAGACCATCCTCAAGGATGGCCAGCCGTGGGACGCCAACATGATCCTCGACGACGGCGGCGACCTGACCCAGATCATCCACGAGCGCTACCCGGCGATGCTGGACAAGATCCACGGCATCACCGAAGAGACCACCACCGGCGTGCATCGCCTGCTCGACATGCTCAAGGCCGGCACCCTGAAAGTCCCGGCGATCAACGTCAACGACTCGGTGACCAAGAGCAAGAACGACAACAAGTACGGCTGCCGTCACAGCCTGAACGACGCCATCAAGCGCGGCGTCGATCACCTGCTGTCCGGCAAGCAGGCCCTGGTCATCGGCTACGGCGACGTGGGCAAGGGCTCCGCCCAGTCCCTGCGCCAGGAAGGCATGATCGTCAAGGTTTCCGAGATCGACCCGATCTGCGCCATGCAGGCCTGCATGGACGGCTTCGAAGTCGCCTCGCCGTACCTCAACGGCGTCAACGATGGCACCGAGGCCAGCATCGACAAGGCTCTGCTGGGCAAGATCGACCTGATCGTCACCACCACCGGTAACGTCAACGTCTGCGACGCCAACATGCTCAAGGCCCTGAAGAAGCGCGCCGTGGTGTGCAACATCGGTCACTTCGACAACGAGATCGACACCGCCTTCATGCGCAAGAACTGGGCGTGGGAAGAGGTTAAACCACAGGTGCACAAGATCCACCGCACCGGCGCAGGCGCTTTCGACCCGCGCAACGAGGACTACCTGATCCTGCTGGCCGAAGGCCGCCTGGTGAATCTGGGCAACGCCACCGGCCACCCGAGCCGAATCATGGACGGCTCCTTCGCCAACCAGGTACTGGCGCAGATCCACCTGTACGGCGCCAAGTTCGCCAACCTGTCGGCCGCCGACAAGGCCGCCCGCCTGACCGTGGAAGTGCTGCCGAAGAAGCTGGACGAGGAAGTGGCCCTGGAGATGGTGCGCGGCTTCGGCGGCGTGGTCACCCAGCTGACCGCGAAGCAGGCCGAGTACATCGGCGTGACCGTCGAAGGCCCGTTCAAGCCGGACGCCTACCGCTACTGATGCACCGGGAAGGCGGGGCGGCAACGCCCCGCCTTCTTCGTGTCTGCAAGGACCAGATATATGTCGCAAGAACGTCGCTACAGTTTCGAGTTCTTTCCCACCAAGACCGACGCCGGCCACGAGAAGCTGATGGGCGTGGCCCGCCAGCTGGCCGGCTACAACCCGGACTTCTTCTCCTGCACCTACGGTGCCGGTGGCTCCACCCGCGATCGCACCCTCAACACCGTGCTGCAGCTGGATGGCGATGTCGGCGTGCCGACCGCGCCGCACCTGTCCTGCGTCGGTGACAGCAAGGACGAGCTGCGCAGCCTGCTCAGCCAGTACAAGAATTCCGGGATCAAGCGCATCGTCGCCCTGCGCGGCGATCTGCCATCGGGCATGGGCATGGCCAGCGGCGAGCTGCGCTACGCCAACGAGCTGGTGGAGTTCATCCGCGCCGAGACCGGTGATCACTTCCATATCGAAGTGGCCGCCTATCCGGAAGTGCACCCGCAGGCGCGCAGCTACGAGGACGACCTGCAGAACTTCGTGCGCAAGTGCCAGGCCGGTGCGAATAGCGCCATCACCCAGTATTTCTTCAGCGCCGACTGCTACTTCTACTTCGTAGAGCGCGTACGCAAGCTGGGCGTTGACCTGCCGATCGTGCCGGGCATCATGCCGATCACCAACTACAGCAAGCTGGCGCGCTTCTCCGACGCCTGCGGCGCCGAGATCCCACGCTGGATCCGCAAGCAGCTGGAAGCCTACGGCGACGATCTGGAGAGCATCCAGGCCTTCGGCGAGCAGGTGGTCAGCGAGATGTGCGAGCGCCTGCTGCAAGGTGGCGCGCCGGGCCTGCACTTCTATACCCTGAACCAGGCCGACGCCAGCCTGGCCATCTGGAACAACCTCAAGCTGCCCCGCTGAGGCGAGCGCGCCGCCGCAGCAACTTCGCGGCGGCGGCGCGATCTCATACCAGACACCCCCTGCGCGCCGCCATTCCGACGCGGGCGCGCGTCCGACACGGAAGCCTCGATGACTCTGGTACGCAACAAGATCAACGCCTCGGTTAGCCCCAAGGGCAGCCTCGAAACCCTCTCCCAGCGCGAAGTGCAGCAACTGCGCGAAACCGGCTCCGGCACCATCTACGCCCTGTTCCGCCAGTGTGCCCTGGCGATCCTCAACACCGGCTCGCACAGCGACAACGCCAAGACCATTCTCGAGGCCTACCCGGACTTCGAGGTGATCATCCACCAGCAGGATCGCGGCATCCGCCTGGAGCTGCGCAATGCTCCGGCCGACGCCTTCGTCGACGGCGAGATGATCGCCAGCACTCGCGAAATGCTGTTCAGCGCCCTGCGCGACATCGTCTACACCCAGAGCGAGCTGGAAAACCAGCGCATCGACTTCGAGAGCTCCCAGGGCATCACCGACTACGTCTTCCACCTGCTGCGCAACGCCCGCACCCTGCGCGCCGGCGTCGAGCCGCGGATGGCAGTGTGCTGGGGCGGTCACTCGATCAGCACCGAGGAATACAAGTACACCAAGCGCGTCGGCCACGAACTCGGTCTGCGCCGCCTGGACGTCTGCACCGGCTGCGGCCCGGGCGTGATGAAGGGGCCGATGAAGGGCGCCACCATCGCCCACGCCAAGCAGCGCATCGTCGGCGCCCGCTACCTGGGCCTGACCGAGCCCGGCATCATCGCCGCCGAGGCGCCCAACCCCATCGTCAACGAGCTGGTGATCCTGCCGGACATCGAGAAACGCCTGGAGGCCTTCGTCCGCGTCGGCCACGGCATCATCATTTTCCCCGGCGGGGTCGGCACGGCCGAGGAATTCCTCTACCTGCTGGGCATCCTCACCCACCCGGAGAACGCCGAGCTGCCCTTCCCGGTGATCCTCACCGGGCCGAAGAGCGCGTCGACCTACCTCAAGCAGCTGCACGAGTTCATCGGCGAGACCCTCGGCGAAGTGGCCCAGCAGCGCTACCAGATGATCATCAACGACCCGGCCGAAGTGGCCCGGCAGATGGCCGCCGGCATCCACGCCGTTGAGCAGTTCCGCCGCGAGCGCAACGATGCCTTCCACTTCAACTGGCTGCTGAAGATCGACGAAGGCTTCCAGCGCCCGTTCGAGCCGACCCACGCCAGCATGGCCGCGCTCAACCTGACCCGCGAGCAGCCGCTGCACGAGCTGGCCGCCAACCTGCGCCGCGCCTTCTCCGGCATCGTTGCCGGCAACGTCAAGGCCCACGGCATCCGCATGATCGAGGCGCACGGCCCGTACGAGATCAAGGGCGACCCGACCATCATGCGTCCGCTCGACCGCCTGCTGCAGGCCTTCGTCGAGCAGCACCGCATGAAGCTGCCGGGCGGCAGCGCCTATGTGCCCTGCTACCGGGTGGTCAGTTAGTCCCGTATTCGACCAATTGATCACTGTTGCGGCAGAGGCAATCCCGCTACTCTGGCGCAATGCCATTATTCCAGCGCCAGCTTTACGCCGCCGCATTATTGCTCTGCCTCGCCGTCACGGCGCGGGCGGAGCCGCTGCGCATCGTCACCGAGGCCTGGGCTCCCTACGTCTACGAGGTGAACGGTCAGCCGACCGGGCTCGATTACGAGATCAGCGCCGAAGTACTGCGCCGCCTGGGCGTGGAGGTCGAGTGGCAGTTCCTGCCGTGGAAGCGCTGCCTACTGGCGTTCGAGCAGGGCCAGGCCGACGGCATCCTCGACATCTTCCGCATCGCCGAGCGCGAGCCGCAGATGCTGTTCGTCGACGAGCCCTTGTCGGACGTCGAGTTCGTGCTGTTCTACGCGCGCCAGCGGCCCTACCCCTATCGCTCACTGGACGACCTGCGCGACCTGCTGATCGGCACCTCGCCCGGCTACTGGTACAACGACCAGGCCTTCCGCGACTCGCGCCTGTTCAGCCGCGAGGAGGCACCGAGCCACGAGGCCAACCTGGGCAAGCTGGTGCGCCAGCGCGTGGACCTGGTGGTCAACGACCGCCGCGCCGGCATGTATCTGGCCGCGCGCATGGGGCTTGGCGCGCAGCTCGGCTACAACCGCAAGGCCGTCGGTGAGGACCGCCTGTACCTGGCCCTGCGCCGCACGCCGGAACTGGCGGCCCTGGCCGAGCGCTTCGCCAGCGAACTGCGTCGCTTCAAGCGCGAGCCGGTCTATGCCCGTCTGCAGGCGCGCTATGCCGAGCCGGCTGATGCGCCGGTCGCCGCCAGGGATTGATCCAGGCCACGAAAATCAGGCGACGGGCAGCTAGCGGCGTAGCCATGTTGCTCTGTTATACTCCGGGCTCCCGCCAGGCTTGCGCCCGGATGCTCGGCAACCCATCGCCCAGCAGTACCGGACGGGATCGTTCAGCAAGAGCGATTCAAGCCAGGCAACTTCCCCAATGGGCCTTCGCCCCAATATGACAGGATGACTCATGTCCTTTGTTTCCCTCGGTCTCTCCGAGGCTTTAGCCAATGCGGTAGAAGCTGCCGGCTACACCCAACCCACTCCTGTGCAGCAGCGGGCCATTCCCGCCGTGTTGCAAGGCCGCGATCTGATGGTCGCCGCCCAGACGGGTACCGGTAAAACCGCGGGCTTCGCCCTGCCGATTCTGGAGCGCCTGTTCCCCAATGGCCATCCAGACCGCGAACACCGCCACGGTCCGAAACAACCCCGGGTCTTGGTACTGACGCCGACGCGCGAACTGGCCGCCCAGGTGCATGAAAGCTTCAAGGTGTATGCCCGCGACCTGAAATTCGTCAGCGCCTGCATCTTCGGCGGCGTCGGCATGAACCCGCAGGTGCAGGCCCTGGCCAAGGGCGTCGACGTCCTGGTCGCCTGCCCCGGTCGCCTGCTCGACCTGGTCAACCAGAAGGCCATCGACCTCTCCCACGTGGAGATCCTGGTGCTCGACGAAGCCGACCGCATGCTCGACATGGGCTTCATCCACGATGTGAAGAAGGTGCTGGCCAAGCTGCCGGCCCAGCGCCAGAACCTGCTGTTCTCGGCGACCTTCTCCAAGGACATCACCGACCTCGCCGGCAAGCTGCTGCACAACCCCGAACGCATCGAGGTCACGCCGCCGAACACCACGGTCGAGCGCATCGAGCAGCGCGTATTCCGCCTGCCGGCCAGCCACAAGCGCGCCCTGCTCGCCCACCTGGTGACCATCGGTGCCTGGGAACAGGTGCTGGTGTTCACCCGCACCAAGCACGGCGCCAACCGCCTGGCCGAATACCTGGACAAGCACGGTCTGCCGGCCGCCGCGATCCACGGCAACAAGAGCCAGAACGCCCGCACCAAGGCCCTGGCCGACTTCAAGGCCAACCAGGTACGCATCCTGGTCGCTACCGACATCGCCGCCCGCGGCCTGGACATCGACCAGTTGCCCCACGTGGTCAACTTCGAGCTACCCAATGTCGAGGAAGACTATGTGCACCGCATCGGCCGTACCGGCCGTGCCGGCCGCAGCGGCGAGGCCATCTCGCTGGTGGCGCCGGACGAGGAGAAGCTGCTCAAGGCCATCGAGCGCCTGACCAAGCAGCGCATCCCCGATGGCGACATGCAGGGCTTCGACCCGGCCACCGTCGAGGCGGAGAAGCCGGAAGTGCGAGGCCCGCGCCCCGAGCGCCAGCCGCGCGCCGACAAGCCGCGTCATGAAGCCAAGCACGAGCCCAAGGCCGCTGGCGAAGCCGGCGAAGGCCAGGGCAAGAAGCGCAAGCGTCGCCGCGGCAAGGGCAAGGGCGACGGCGAGCAGCAGCCAGGCCAGCAACAGGGCCAGCAGGCGCGTCAGCCACGTCAGCCGCAGGCGCAAGCGTCAGCTCCGGCGGCGCAACCCAATCGCGATCCGGAAGAGTTCCTCGACGACGAGTTCGACAACTTCGGCAACCGCGCCGACTACGTCCCGACCCAGCCGAAGCCGCAGGGACGCAATCCGCGTCGTGGCGGCGGCCAGGGTGGCGGTCAGGGCCAAGGTCAGCGCAGCCAGGGTGGCGGCCAGCAGGGCCAGCGCCAGGGCGGTGGCGCTCAGGGCGGCCAGCGTCAGGGCAAGCCTGCCGGGCAGCGCCAGGGTGGCGGCCAGGGCCAGAACCGTGGTCAGCGCCAGGGCGGTCAGCGCAGCCAGGGCGGCGGTCGTCGCGACGAGCCGCGCTACGAGCGCCAGGAGCCGGCCGTGCAGGACAGCCGCGCGACCAAGCAGCCGCTGATCATCCGCAAGGGTGAGCGCCTGCCGACCATGGAGCAGCTGGAAAGCCTGCAGGACAGCCGTCCGCGCAGCGAAAAGCCAGCGCTGCTGACGCGCAAGAGCGACGCGGCGGAGTAATCCTCGCGCCATGAAAAAGCCGGCCCTGGGGCCGGCTTTTTTGTGCCACCAGAAAGGTGGCGAGGATCGTGCGCGGTAGCCGCCTGGCCACCGCACAGCCAATCCTAGTTACTGGCGAACACCCTCGACGGACAGGATCAGCTCCACCTCCTGGGAAGCCGGGCCGAGGTCCTTCTGGATGTCGAAGTCCTTCAGCTTCACCTTGGTGCTGCCCTCGAAACCAGCGCGATAGCCGCCCCATGGGTCGCTGCCTTCGCCGATGAACTTGGCGGCGATCACCACCGGCTTGGTCACGCCGTTCAGGGTCAGGTTGCCGGTAATGTCGGCAGTGCCTTCGCCGGTGCTCTTGACCGAGGTGGACTCGAAGGTCGCGGTCGGGTTCTTGTCGACGTTGAGGAAGTCGCCGCTGCGCAGGTGCTTGTCACGCTCGGCGTGGTTGGAATCGACGCTGGCGGTGTTGATCTTGACGCTGACCTTGCTGGCTTCCGGCGCCTTGGCGTCGAAGCTGAAACTGCCGTCGAAGTCCTTGAAGGTGCCGTACAGCCAGCTGTAGCCCAGGTGGCTGATCTTGAAGTTGATGAAGGCGTGCTGGCCTTCCTTATCGATGGCGTAGTCGGCGGCCATGGCCTGGCCAGCGAATAGAGCAGCGCCCAGGGTCAGGGCGGCGAGGGATTGCTTGAGCATTAACAGTCTCCTTGTGGGTTACTTGCCGGTGCGACCGAACATGCGCACCAGGGTGGCGTCACGGTCAATGAAATGGTGCTTTAGGGCCGCCAGGGCATGCAGGCCGGCGAAGATCACCAGGGCCCAGGCGAGGTATTCGTGGACCACGCCGGCGATGTCGGCCTGGTCGGGAATGCTGGTCAGTGTGGCCGGCACTTCGAACAGGCCGAACACCGGGATGCCACGGCCATCGGCGGTGGAAATCAGGTAGCCGCTGAGCATCAGCACGAACAGCGCCAGGTAGAGGAAGGCGTGGCCGGCCTTGGAGGCCAGGCGGGTAACAGCGCCATGGTTGGCCGGGGCCGGCGGTGGTGGGCTGAGGAAGCGCCAGGCGACACGGGCGAGCATGACCACGAACAGGGTGATGCCGACGCTCTTGTGCAGATCGGGCGCCGTGCGGTACCAGCCGCTGTAGTAGTCCAGGCCGACCATCCACAGGCCGACGCCGAACAGACCGAACACCGCCAGGGCCACCAGCCAGTGCAGCGCGATGCTGACCAGGCCATAGGTGGAATTGGAGTTGCGCCACTGCATGAGATGTTTCCGTACCAGGGGATGAAGGACAGCCTAGCGGCAAACGCATCGAATAAAAGCGGAAATTTTCGCTTCGAAATATCGAGTAAACAGATAGTTGCGCACCGCCGAATTAGTCCGCGAGCACCTCGCCGGGTTCATCGCGGCGGCTCTGAGCGGCGCCTCTCCGAGGACGAACGGCGAGCGGCGTATCGCCGAGGGCCTTCTGGTAGTCTCACCCGCATTCGTTTCGGAGAAGCCCCATGACCCAGAACAGCCAGTGGATGCAGCGCGACCTCGCCGTGCTGTGGCACCCCTGCACCCAGATGAAGGACCACGAACGCCTGCCGCTGATTCCGATCAGGCGCGGCGACGGTGTGTGGCTGGAGGACTTCGACGGCAAGCGCTACCTCGATGCCGTCAGCTCTTGGTGGGTCAACGTGTTCGGCCACGGCAATTCACGCATCAACCAGCGCATCAAGGATCAGCTGGAGAACCTGGAACACGTGATGTTGGCCGGCTTCACCCACGCGCCGGTGGTCGAGCTGTCCGAGCGCCTGGTGCAGATCACACCGGCCGGGTTGAACAAGGTGTTCTACGCCGACAACGGCTCCTCGGGCATCGAGGTGGCGCTGAAGATGAGCCACCACTACTGGATCAACACCGGCAAGCCCGAGAAAAAGCGCTTCGTTACCCTGACCAACAGCTACCACGGCGAGACGGTGGCGGCCATGTCGGTCGGCGACGTGGCGCTATTCACCGACACCTACAAGGCCCTGCTGCTAGATACCATCAAGGTGCCGAGCCCGGACTGCTACCTGCGCCCCGAGGGCATGGGCTGGGAAGAACATTCGCGTAACCTGTTCGCGGCGATGGAGCAGACGCTGGAGCAGCACGCCCACGAAGTCGCCGCAGTGATCGTCGAGCCGCTGATCCAAGGCGCCGGCGGCATGCGCATGTACCACCCGATCTACCTCAAGCTGCTGCGCGAGGCCTGCGACCGCCATAGCGTGCACCTGATCCACGACGAGATCGCCGTCGGCTTCGGCCGCACCGGGACAATGTTCGCCTGCGAGCAGGCCAGCATCACCCCGGACTTCCTGGTGCTGTCCAAGGCGCTGACCGGCGGCTACCTGCCGATGGCCGCGGTGCTCACCACGGACCAGGTGTACGGAGCCTTCTACGACGACTACGCCACCCTGCGCGCCTTCCTCCACTCGCACACCTACACCGGCAACCCGCTGGCCTGCGCCGCCGCCCTGGCGACTCTGGACATCTTCCGCGACGACAATGTCATCGAGAACAACAAGGCCCTGGCCTCACGCATGGCCGGTGCCACCGCGCACCTGGTCGACCATCCGCATGTGGCCGAGGTGCGCCAGACCGGCATGGCCCTAGCCATCGAAATGGTGCGGGACAAGGTCGGCAAGGTCGCCTATCCCTGGCAGCAGCGCCGCGGCCTGGCGGTCTACCAGCACGCCCTGGAGCGCGGCGCCCTGCTGCGCCCGCTGGGCAGCGTGGTGTACTTCCTGCCGCCCTACGTGATCACCCCGGAGCAGATCGACTTCCTCGCCGAGGTGGCCAGCGAAGGCATCGATATCGCCACCCGCCAGTCGACCAGCGTCAGCGTGGCCAGCGACCTGTACCCCAACCATCGCGATCCGGGCTGAACCTCGACAGCAGGGTGGATGACGCGCAGCTCACCTCCCGATAGCCTCTGGTGGGTGGACGGGTAGAGCGTCGTCCACCCTACGGCTAGAATGCGCGCCTCGCCCCCAGGTCCTTGCCCATGCGCCTATCCCGCTTCTTTGTCGACGCCCCGCTCTCTCTCGGCCAGCACGAGCTGCCCGAGGCCCAGGCGCACTACATCGGCCGCGTGCTGCGCCATGCGGTGGGCGATGCCGTGCAGCTGTTCGACGGTAGCGGCCAGGAGTACCTCGGCGAGCTGATCGAGGTGGGCAAGAAGGCTGTGCGGGTCGAGCTACGCGAGCAGTTTGCCGGCCAGACCGAGTCGAGCCTTCGGGTGCACCTGGGCCAGGGCCTGTCGCGTGGCGAACGCATGGACTGGGCGATCCAGAAGGCCACCGAATTGGGCGCCAGCGAGATCACTCCGATCGTCTCCGAGCGCTGCGAAGTGCGCCTCAAGGACGAGCGCGCCGACAAGCGCCTGGCCCACTGGCGCCAGGTGGCGATCAGCGCCTGCGAGCAGTGCGGCCGCTCGGTGCTGCCGGTCATCCACTCGCCGATGCTGCTGGCCGACTGGCTCAAGCACAGCGACGCCGAACTCAAGCTGGTCCTGCATCCGGTGGCCGAGCCGCTGACCAGCCACGCCCGCCCGGCGACCCTGGCCTTTCTGATCGGCCCGGAAGGTGGCCTCAGCGACGCCGAAGTGGAACAGTCCAAAACCGCCGGCTTCCACGCTGCCCGCCTCGGCCCGCGTGTGCTGCGCACCGAGACCGCACCGGTCGTAGCTCTGGCAGTGGCCCAGCAGCTGTGGGGCGACTTCTGACGCCGGCTCTGGTCGCCGGATGCAACGGATGTGACCTGAGCTGATGGCAAGCTCGTCCGCCTCTGGCATGCTCTGCGCGCCGAAGCGGTAGCGGGTCTATTCCGCTGCCGTTCCGACCGAGGCCGGAGCGCATGGCGCCGGCCTCCCTCCAATAACAATTCGCCCGGACACACGCTCCCCACAAGGGTGTGTCGCCGAACCCGCGGCACAAGGAGTGCTACATGAACGAACTGGTCTCTACCCTCAACGGGCTCATCTGGAGCCCCGCCCTGATCTTCCTCTGCCTCGGCGTAGGCCTGTACTTCTCGCTGTGCGGACGCTTCCTGCAGGTCCGCCACTTCAAGGAAATGATCCGCCTGATGTTCAACGGGCGCACCGACGAACACGGCATCACCTCGTTCCAGGCCCTGACCATGACCCTCGCCGGCCGCGTCGGCACCGGCAATATCGCCGGCGTCGCCACCGCTATCACCTTTGGCGGCCCGGGCGCGGTGTTCTGGATGTGGATGGTGGCCTTCCTCGGCGCCAGCTCGGCCTTCGTCGAGTCCACCCTCGGCCAGGTCTACAAGGAGAAACTGGACGGCCAATACCGTGGCGGCCCGGCCTTCTACATCGAGAAGGGCCTGGGCATCAAATGGTTCGCCTGGCTCTTCGCCATCGTCACCATCTTCGCCTGCGGCCTGCTGTTGCCGGGCGTACAGGCCAACTCCATCGCCTCCAGCGTGCAGACCGCCCTCGGCGTGCATCCGAATACCACTGCCGCCGTGCTGGCGATCATGCTCGGCCTGATCATCTTCGGCGGGGTCAAGCGCATCGCGCGCTTCGCCGAGTTCGTCGTGCCCTTCATGGCCCTGGGCTACATCCTGGTGGCCTGCGTTATCGTGATGCTGAACATCGACAAGCTGCCGGGCGTGATGACGCTGATCTTCAAGAGCGCCTTCGGCCTGGATGCAGGCTTCGGCGCCATCCTCGGACTGGCCATCATGTGGGGGGTCAAGCGCGGCGTGTATTCCAACGAGGCCGGCCAGGGTACCGGTCCGCATGCCTCCTCCGCTGCCGCCGTCAGCCATCCGGTGAAGCAGGGGCTGGTGCAGGGCTTCTCGGTGTATGTCGACACCCTGTTCGTGTGCTCCGCCACCGCCTTCATGCTGCTGATCACCGGCCAGTACAACGTCCAGGCGCCGGATGGCAGCGCTCTGTTCACCGGCATCGCCGGTGTGGCCGCCGGTCCTGGCTATGTGCAGACGGCGATGGAAAACATCATGCCCGGCTTCGGCAACATCTTCGTCGCCGTGGCGCTGTTCTTCTTCGCCTTCACCACCATCGTGGCCTACTACTACATCGCCGAAACCAACATCGCCTACATCAACCGCAAGGTGCACCGTCCGGTGCTGACCCTGCTGCTGAAGGTCGGCATCATCGCCGCCACCGTCTATGGCACGGTGAAGACCGCCGACCTGGCCTGGGGCCTGGGCGACCTCGGCGTAGGCCTGATGGCCTGGCTCAACATCGCCGCCATCCTGCTAATGCACAGGACCGCGTTCAAATGCCTGAAGGACTACGAGGCGCAGCAGAAGGAGGGCAAGGAGCCGGTGTTCCACCCGGAGAAACTGGGCATCAAGAACGCCGACTACTGGGGCGCACAGACCTCCGAGGACAACCTCGCTGCCGAGCACGCCGCCGAACCCCAGGGTCGCGCGGAAATCCAGCGCTGAGTCGCCGCCTGTGAGCACAGCCCCGGTACCGCAAGGTCCGGGGCTTTTTGCTGGGCGCTCACAACCCGCGCAGGGTCAGCCCGGCCAGCGCCAGCAACAACAGGCCGCAACCGGCATAGCTGATGCGGTGCCAGAACACCGAAGTGTTGCGCCGCAACCAGTCCACCAGCGCCGCGCAGATAAAGCACCAGAGCAGCGAGGCGAGCATGAAGCCGGCGAAGAACACCGCCATCTCCGTGCGGCTCGGCGTGCCCTCGACGATGCCCGCCAGCGCACTGCCCAGGGCACCCCAGAACACGATGTTCTTCGGATTGGACAGCGACAGCAGCGCACCGGCGCCGAAGGCATTGCGCCCCTGCGCCGCCCCCTCCTCCTGCACCGGCGGCCGCCAGGCATCGCGCAGGCCCTGGATGCCGAGCCAGACCAGGTAGGCCGCGCAGGCGATGGTCAGCGGCACGCGCACGCTATCCTGGGCCAGCAGCAGGACCAGGCTGGTCAGGCCGATCAGCGCCCACACAGCGTCGCCGATCAGCGACCCCAGCTGCACCAGCAGCGCCGGACGGAAGCCACCGGTCAGGCCGCGGCGCAGGGTCTCGCTGAACACGGCGCCGGGGGACGCGCAGAAGGCCAGGCCGAACAGCATGGCGGCGAGGAAGATGGCCAGCATGGAAAGCGCTCCGAAGCGATGACGGCGCGGATTATCGGCGAAGCGCGACCCGCTGACTTGAACCGGATTGCTGCGCGCTCAGCGTCGGACCAGCGCCTGGTAGCGACCGGGACTGACGCCGTAGGCGGCGCGGAAGTGGCGGTTGAGATGACTCTGGTCGGCGAAGCCCAGGGCATGAGCCACCTCGCCGGCCGGCACGCCGAGGCGCAACAGCCCCTGGGCGCGGCGGGTGCGCAGTTGCATGGCCCACTGCCGCGGACTGAGCCCGGTACGGCGCTTGAAGGCACGCAGCAGGTGGAACTTGGACAGGTCTACCGCCGCCGCCATCTGCTCCAGGCTCGGCGTCTGCTCCAGGCTTGCGGCCAGCAGTTCCTGCAGGCGCCCGACCGCCTCGCTGCCGACATCCCGGCTCGCCGCCAGACGCACGCCGGCGCCGCTGGCGATCCGCCCGAGCAGCAGAGTCACGCCCTCCTCGCCGAACTCGCGCAGCTGCGGATCGTCGCTCAGGCAGGTTTCTATCGCGCGGGCCAGCTCGCCGGCCAGAGCCGGTGCGTACTGCAGCGGGCGCTCGAACTGCAGCTCGCTGCGCCCCAGGCTCTCGGCCAGCCGCGCCGCGGGCAGGTACAGGCTGACATAGCGCCAGGGCTGCCCTTCGCGGGCACCGCCGCCCTGGATCTCGCCGGGGTTGTAGGTAGTGATGGCGCCGACACCGGCGTCGAAGGTTCGGCCATCCAGCCAGATGCGCTCTTCGCCCACCAGGTTGGCACCGATGACGAATTCGTCGTGGCTGTGTTTCTCGAAGTGCTGGCCCGGCACGCAGCTGCTGGCTACCTCGAGGTCGCCGAGGCGCGCCAGGCGGACCGAGCTCATCTCAAAAATCGCCCGAGCAATCGCCGAGCGCAGTCGAGACTAGGCGGAAAGGGCTGAGAAAGCGCAGTTTACGAGTGGTAAATGAGCATTTCGAAGCCATTTCCAACGCAGTATCGGCAAGCGCAGGCATTGGGCGGGTGATTTTCAGATCAGGCCGGCGTCCGCCAGCTTTTGCTCCAGACCGATCAGGTCTGGGATCTTGACCACGGCTTCGCCGAGCTGCACCGCATCCAGCTCCAGCGGAGCCAGAGTGGCGCCACCGGCGCGCTGCAGGTTGCCATCGACCTTCATCGAGCGCGGGATACCCTGCACCAGCAGAGCGATGAACTTGACCTTGTCGCGACCGCCCATGGCATTGAGCACCGCCACCCGCACGCCCGGGCCGATCTGCGGCTGGCCGTCGGAGGCCGCCTCGAACGACAGCAGCGGCAACTGCAGGTCGCGCCAGGCCACCTGACCGAGGAACCAGGACGGCAGCCCCGGCGTGACATGCGGCGGACGGTAGGGAATCAGCTCGGCCACCGCCACGTTGGGCAGCAGCAGGGTGCGGTCGGCCAGCGGCACCAGCAGGCCGGTGAGACTGCTGATGCTGTTCTGGCTAGCGATGGCTTGGCTCATGGCGGCTCCTTGAATGACTGCTGGCGCCGTTACTGGCACTGTTCGGCCAGGTGATTGACCAGGGCGGAGGCCAGCTCGCGTGGATCGCCGCTGTAGCTGCTGTAGCCGCCTTCTCGCAGGCTGTCGGGCATGCTCGGGCTGGCGCAGCTGTCGGCTTTCTGGGTCCAGATCACGCCACCCTGGCGACGCACGTAGGCCGCGGCGGCGCTGCCGTCGCTGCCCATGCCGCTGAAGGCGATCACGCCACAATGGGCGCCGAACTGCTGGGCCAGGTTGAGCATCATCTGGTCGATGGACGGACTGTAGGGCTCCGGCCAGCCGCGATCGGCCACCTGCATGGCGCCATCCTCGGCGAAGCCCAGCTCGTTGCTGATCGGCGCCACCACCACTTCGCCGCAACGCACGGCATCGCCGTTGCGCGCCGGGTTGACGTGCCACTGGCTGTGACGGCCGACGGCCTGGGGCAGCGCCGTCTCGAAGGCGGCATCGATGTGCTGGGCATAGACGAAGCCGATCGGCAGGCCACCGGGCAGCGCGTCGAGGAACTCCTTCACCGCCGCCGGACCACCGAGCGAGGCGGCCAGCAGCCAGACCTGCTTGGCCGGCTCACCGGCTACCAGCGGCGTCTCGGCCAGCGAGGCCGGCAGCTCCAGGCGGCTGGGGCGCTGCGCCTCGGCCAGCAGGGCTTCCAGGCTCGGGCCTACGGCCTGGGCCGGATCGCCGACCAGGCGCTTGAGTTTGCCGAACAGGCGGCGCTCCCAGCGCGGGTAGTTTTCCGAGTGGCGTTCCGGGGCGTGGCCCTCGCCGAACAGCACCGGAGCGCTGGCCTTCTCCAGGAGATTGTCGACCAGGGGCGAGTCTTCCGACTGGGCCAGGTCGACCAGCCACAGGTCGGTCTCGCAGTCGGCCAGGGCGGCCTCGTCGAGACGCGCCGGGTCGCTGTTGAGCACCACCTGGTAGCCGCTGCCGGACAGAGCCTGCTGCAGCACGTGGCGCTGCAGCGAGGTGTCGGCGATGACCGCGATACGAGCAGCAGTTCTGTCAGCCATTGGCCTTGTCCTTGACCAGTTTCAGGATGTTTTCCAGCAGATCCGACTCCTGGTACGGCTTGCCCAGGTATTCGTTGACGCCGATGGCCATGGCCCGATCGCGGTGCTTCTCGCCGGTCCGCGAGGTGATCATGATGATCGGCAGGTCCTTGAGGCGCTCGTCGTGGCGCACCAGGGTGGCCACTTCGAAACCGTCCATGCGCGGCATCTCGATGTCGAGCAGCATGATGTCCGGCTTGTGCTCCTGCAGCTGGGCGATGGCGTCGACCCCGTCCTTGGCGGTCAGCACGTTCATGCCGTTGCGTTCCAGCAGGCGGCTGGTGACCTTGCGCACAGTGACCGAGTCGTCCACCACCATGACCAGGGTCGGCCGGGTGGTATCGGTATCGCTGGCCGTCGTGTCCTGATTGACCAAGCGCGGCATCTGCACCTGGCCCAGCAGGTGCGCGTGGCGCACACGAATGGTCGCCAGCAGGTCGAGAATCACCACCACGCGACCGTCACCGAGGATGGTCGCACCGGAGATGCCGTGCACGCCGGCGAACTGCGGGCCGAGGCTCTTCACCACGATCTCGCGGGAGCCGGCCAGGGCGTCCACCTGCACGGCCACCGCGTGTTCGCTGGAACGCACCAGGATCACCGGCAGCGGCAGGCTCTGGCCCACCAGTTTGGGTTGCTGGCCGTTGTTCAGCAGGTCGCCCAGGTACTTCAGCTCGTAGGCCTGGCCGGCGTACTCGAAGCGCGGGGCGTCCGGACCGTAGTAGGCCTCCAGCTCATACGGCGAGACCCGCACGATACCTTCGATGGTGTTCAGCGGGATGGCGTAGAAGTCTTCGCCGGAGACCACCATCAGCGCGCGGTTGACCGACACGGTGAATGGCAGGCGGATCAGGAAGCGCGTGCCCTCGCCGACGGTCGACTCGATGCTCATGGAGCCGCCGAGCTGTTTGACCTCGGAGTGCACCACGTCCATACCCACGCCACGCCCGGAGATCTGGGTGACCTTCTCGGCGGTGGAGAAGCCGGCCTCAAGGATGAACTGCAACACCTCGTGATCGGTGAGATCACTGTCCGCATCCATCAGGCCGCGTTCGATGGCCTTGCGCTTGACAGCATCGAGGCGGATGCCGCCACCGTCGTCGGCCAGGGTCAGGAGGATGTCGCCACCTTCGCGACCGAGGGTCAGACGGATATTGCCGACTTCCGACTTGCCGGCGGCGCGGCGCTTGTCGCCCGGCTCGATGCCGTGGTCGACGGCGTTGCGCAGCATGTGTTCCAGCGGCGCGACGATGCGTTCCAGCACGGTACGGTCCATCTCGCCTTCGGCGTTGCCGACATGGAACTCGACCTGCTTGCCCAGCTCGCCGGCCACCTGGCGGACGATCCGGCGCAGACGCGGCACCAGGCGGTCGAATGGCACCATGCGGGTGCGCATCAGGCCTTCCTGCAGCTCGGTATTGACCCGTGCCTGCTGCAGCAGCAGGGTCTCGGCATCGCGGTTACGCGTGGCCAGGGTTTCCTTCAGGTCGAGCAAGTCGGAGGCCGACTCGAACAGCGCACGCGACAGCTGCTGCAGCTGCGAGTGACGGTCCATTTCCAGCGGGTCGAAGTCTTCGTAGCCGGCACGCTCGGCCTCGGCCTGGTAACGGCTGAGGATCTGCGCCTGGGTCTCGATGTCGAGACGGCGCAGCTGATCGCGCACCCGCTCGATGGTCGCTTCCATCTCGCCGAGGGTGAAGCCGAAGTCGCTGACCTGCTGCTCGACGCGACCACGGAAGATCGAGGTCTCACCGGCCAGGTTGACCAGACCTTCGAGCAGATCCGCCGGCACCTTGACCAGCTCCTGCGGCGCACGCTGAGCGGCGGCGCGGGCGGCGGCCTCGGCGGCGCGCTCGACGAAGGGCAGTACCTTGACCTGTTGCGACTGCTGCGGCTGGGCGCTGGCGGCGACGATCGGCGTGCTCAGCGCCACGGGCGCCGGAGTCGATTCGAGCGGTTGCGGCTCGGCCACCGGAGCGGCCTGGGTCTCGGCCACCTGGCTGTCGTCCAGGCGCTTGCGCAGCTGATCGAGTTCCTTCTGCAGCCCCTCGTAACCGGACTGCACGTCGAGGAACAGGCTGTCCGGCCAGGGCGCGCCCTGCTGTTGGGCCTCGGTCAGGTGCTGTTCGAAGTCGTGACTGAGGTCGCCCAGGCGCTTCTGCCCGGCCAGGCGGGCACCGCCCTTGAGGGTGTGCAGAATGCGCAGCAGCTCGTCGATGGGGCTGCCATTGCTGCGATCAGCTTCCCAGCGCCCGATGTCGGCCTCCATGGCCTCCAGCAGTTCATCCGCCTCCTCGAGGAAGATGTCGAGAATGTCGTCGGCTTCAGCGCCAAGCTCTTCTTCCACCACCGGCTGCAGGTGCACGCTGGTGGGCATGCTCAGCTGCGCGTCGGGGTCGGCGCGGAAGCGCTTGATGGTCTCGATCAGGGCCAGGCCATCGGGAATCGCACGGTTGTCGCGCACCGCTTCGAGCATCTCGGAGAGACGATCGTGGCAGGCCTGCAGCACGCCGAACAGATCGCCGTTGGCCTTCAGGCGGCCATCGCCGACGCCTTCGTAGAGGAACTCCAGTTCATGGGCCAGATCGCCGATCTCGCGAATCTCGGCCATGCGTGCACCACCCTTTAGGGTGTGCAGGTCGCGCTGCAGGGCTTCCACTTCGAGGGTGTTGTCGACATCGGCCATCCAGCGCTGCAGGGCGGCCCCGGCGCTGTCCATGATGTCGAAACCTTCCTCGAGGAAGATCTCCACCAGCTCCGGATCGCGGTCGACCGCAGGTGCTGGCGCAGCGGCAATCGGTGCGGCGGATTGAATAACAGGCTCGGGCTCGGGCTCGGGCTCGGGCTCGGCAATCTCGGCCTGCGGCAGGTCCGGCGCAAGCGGCTCCAGGTCTTCGGCGCCCAGGGCCGGCAGGGACTCGTCCAGGTGCCATTCGTCCGAGCTCAGCGCAGGCAGCTCTTCCGGCAGCGGTTCGCCGGGCTGCTCGGCGGCAGGCTCCATATGCAGCTCCGGCAGCTCGTCCAGCTGCGGCGCGACGAAGTCCACCTCGGCCAGCTCGCCCAGGTCGATCTCCGGCGACTCGCTCGGCTCTTCCGCAGCAGCAGCTTCGGGCAGCGGCTGCAGATCGGCGGACGGCAGATCGTCCAGTGCCTCGGCACCGAGGGCCGGCAGTGATTCGTCCAGATGCCATTCGTCCGAGCTCAGCGCGGGCAGCTCTTCCGGCAACTCTTCGGCCGGCGCCGCGGCAGACTCGATGTGCAGCTCCGGCAGCTCGTCCAGCTGCGGCGCAACGAAGTCCACTTCGGCCAGCTCGCCCAGGTCGATCTCAGCCGAGGGCGCAGCGTCCTCCTCCAGTTGGATCGAGGGCAGCTCGTCGACTGTGGACTCCACCGCGCCGATCGCGGCTTGGCTTTCGCTACTGGCCGAATGACTCGGCGCGGCTATCGGGCCGCCCTGGCGAAAGGAGCGTATCGCATCGATCAACGCCGAGGAGTCCAGCAACGGCTGGCCGCGCTGCAGCTGTTCGAGCACCACAGCCAGGCGGTCATGGCTCTGCTGCAGCAGGCCGGCCAGGGCCGGGGAATAGCTGAAGCGGCGATCCACCAGGCCTTCGTAGAGGGATTCCAGCTCGTGGGCGAGGTCGCCGATGGCGCGAATCTCGGCCATGCGCGCACCGCCCTTGAGGGTGTGCAGGTCGCGCTGCAGGGACGACAGGGCCAGGTTGCTATCGGGGTCGCTCAGCCAGCGGTCGAGGGCCTGGCCGGCGCTGTCGAGGATGTCGACGGCCTCCTCCAGGAATATCTCCACCATCTCGGCGTCGAGGTTTTCCGGCATGCTCGCCAGCGGAGCTACCGACTCGAACGCCGGCTGCGGCTCGGGAGCGGCGAAGCTTTCCGGCTCGGCCAGTGGTTCGGGCTCCGGCTCGGATTGCGGCGCGGGCTCCGGCTCAACGGCGGGCAGCTCGTCCAGCTCGACCACTTCCAGGCCAGCCGCGGCATCGGTATGCAACAGCGCCAGGGTGGCCGGATCGAGCGCCTGATCCAGCAGATTGCGCAGGGCCGCCACGCGCTCGGGCTGCGGGCTGACCTGCAGGGCTGCGGCGACCTGGTCCATCTGGCCGATCAGCGCCTCGTGGGCGGCCTCGGCCTCGGCGAAGAAGTGCTCGCTGACCGCCAGGCGACCATCCAGCACGGCCTGGTAAAGCGCCAGCAGGGCCTGGCACAGCTCGTCGATCTGCGGCAGCTCGGCCATCTCGGCGCCACGGCCGAGGGTGGTCAGCTCTTCCAGCAGGGCGGACAGCTCCTGCTGCTCGCTGGGGTGTTCGCGCCACTTGCGCAGCAGGTCCTCGGCGTCGAGCAGGATATCCATGCCCTCGGCGAGGAAGATCGAGATCAGCTGCGGATCGCGGTAATCCTGCTCTTCCAGGCGCGCGCTCTCGGCGCTTTCCAGGCGGGAGTTGTGCAGCTTCTGCACCCGCTCGAGGAACTCGGCGGCCCCCGGAATCGGCGCCAGCGGCTGGCTCTCCAGTTGCTCCAGGCCGGCGCGGAACAGGTGCTCGGCGTCGCGCAGCAGCTCCGCCTCGCCCAGGTCCATGTCGATCAGGTTGGTCTTGAATTCCTTGACCAGCTTTTCCAGGGGCGTGGCTATCTCGGCGATCGGCAGGATACCGGCCATGTGCGCGCTGCCCTTGAGGGTGTGCAGCGCGCGCTGCAGGGCATCGGTCACCGGCTGCGGCAATTCCTGGGCGCAGTCGGCGAGGAAACCGACCAGGGTGTCCAGGTGGGTCTCGGCCTCGTTGCGGAAGATCTCCAGGAGCAGCGGGTCGAGGGCCTCGTCATCGCTGGCGGCCAGCGCGGGAGCGACTGCCTGCGGCAGCTCCTCCTGGGCGAAATCGACCTCGATCTTTTCTACCTGCAGCTCGGCGGCCGGCTCAGCCTCCGGCTCGCTCTGTAACTCGGCGACATTCGGCGCACTGGCGAAGCTCGGCACCTGACCACGGGCCAGGGCATGGGCGGTGGCGGCCAGACGGTCGACGTCGTCGCGCTGGCGCTGGGCCTTGGCGGCGAACTCGTCGACCAGGGCCGGCATCAGTTCCACTACATCGACTATGACCTGCTGTACCGGCTGATCAGGCTGGATGCTGCGATCCAGCACGCGGTTGAGCATGTTCTCGATGGACCAGCCCAGCTCGCCGATGATCAGGGCGCGGACCATGCGGCCGCTGCCCTTGAGGGTATGGAAGGCGCGCCGCACTTCGGTCAGCGCGTCCTTGTTGTCGGTGTCCGCACGCCATTGCGGGAGGTATTCGTTGATGGTTTCAAGAACCTCGCCGACCTCCTCGATGAAGACCTCCAGCAGCTCCTCATCCACCGGCTCCTCGTCGGCAGGCGGCGGCAGCAGGCTCAGCGGCACGTCCTGGGCCGGCGGGTTGATCGCCTGCACCGGAGCGGCCATCACTTCAGCCATGGTCATCGGCTTGTCGGCCGCCGGCTGAACCGGCTCGGGCTCGACCGGGGCGCTCGGCAGTTCGACTTCCGGCAGCTCGAGATCGGCGATTTCCAGCTCGTCCCAGTTGGCCGGGGCACTGTCTAGGTTGAGCTCTTCGGCTTCCAGCGACAGTTCGCTCAGGTTCTCGCCCAGCGCCGGCAGCTCCTCGCTGCTCGACAGATCGCCAGCTTCGACGCTGAAGGAGCTATCGAGGCTGAGCTCTTCAAGCTCGCCGGACAGCGGCTGCAGATCGTCCAGAGTACCCAGCTCGAGCGGGGCTTCCAGGCTCAGATCGATACCGCCGGACGCTTCCGGCGTGATCTCGCCCAAGCTCCAGTTATCGTCGGAGACCAGCAGCTCGCCGGCCTCTTCGACCGGCAGCTCGGCAAACTCGATGCTCAGTTCTTCGCTCGACTCTTCCAGCGACAGCGCGGGCAGCTCTTCGCGCTCCAGCGGCTGTTCTTCCAGCAGCGGTTCCTCGAAGGCGACCTCTTCGGCGGCCAGCACTTCGATGTCCTGCAGCGGGTCGGCCAGCGGCGCCGGTGCCTCCTCGCGCGGTTCGATGCGATCGAGGATCGAGGGCTTTTCCTTGAGCGGGTAGCCCAGGCTCTCCAGGCTTTCCTCGGCGACATCGAGAATCAGGTCGCCCTGGCTGGCGTGGTCTTCGGCCAGGCGCTCCAGGTAGTACTCGACGCTGGTGATGGCGTCAGCCAGGGTGTCCAGGTTCTGCCAGTTGGGCACGGCCTTGCGGACCAGCAGCTGTTCCTGGATATAGCGGGTGCAGGCCTGCAGCAGCGAAGCGGCGCGGGTCAGCGGAATCATGGCCAGGCCGCCACGGACCTGGGTCAGCAGCTCGGGCACGCGGGCCAGGTGCTCGTGGTTCCACTGCGAGGCGATGAACTCAATGATCGCATCCTTGGCCTGTTCCAGGCCGGTACGCGCTTCCTTGATCACCAACTGGTGAATCTGCGCCACGTCGGTGGTCGGCAGGTGGCTCTGTTCGTTCTGTTGATCGTCGCCAGGGCCGACCATGCCGGCCAGGGTGGCCTCGACATAGAGCAGCGCGCCGGCCACGTCCATCAGCACCGCATCGCTCGGCTCGCGCTGGCCGACGGAGAGGCTGTGTACCACGTCGAGCTGATCGACGATGACCTTGCGCGGCTGGCCGAAGCCGAGCACCGCCAGGGTATCGGCGATCTGCTTGAGCGGCGCCAGCAGGCCGTCCAGTTCGGCGACCTGTTTGCGATCGCTGCGCACGAACAGGTCGAGGCTGTCCTTGACCCGCACCAGCTCCTCACACAGCGCGGCAACCACGGAACGCATGGCGTCGCGGTCCGGGCCGGCCAGGCGGGCGCGCTCTTCGTCGACCACGCCGCTGTCGGGCAGGGCCTCGTCGAGGCGGTACTGGTCCTTCAGCGCACGCAGGCGCGGCGACTGCGCCGAGGCCTTGGCCACGTAGAACAGCAGGTTCTTGGTCAGCTCGTCCGGGGCGGTATGGTTGATGCCGTCGGCGCCCTGATCGACCAGGCGCTTGAGCTCCTTGTCGACTTGGCGCAGCAGGGTGCGCACCGAGGCGCTATTGGTCACGCTGCCGTTGGCCAGGCCTTCGACCATGCCCGAGGCGATCTGCCACAGCGGGCCGAGCGGCGCCTCCTTGCACAGGGTTTCCAGGCGTGCGAAGACGCGGGCCATGTAGCCCAAGTTGGTGGCCAGGTCCTGGTTGCGGATCACGCCGACCAGAGCCATCTGCAGCATCTGCCGCAGCTTGCGCAGCAGCACGGGCAGCTCGGCCGTACGCAGTTTTTCCAGGGAGTCGAGCGACAGCGCCGGCAGGCGGCCGGACAGGTCCGGGGAGAACAGGCTGGTTTCCGACAGCAGATTCTCGCCGCGGGCGGCACGCAGGTCGTTGAGCAGCGGCAGCACGACCATCGGCAGGTCGCGACGCGCGCTCTGGATGCGATCCAGGTAGGCCGGCAGCTGCAGGATGGCCTGCATCAGCACTTCCAGAGCTTCGTTCTGGTTACCAACGCGCCCATCCAGCAGGGCCTGGGTCAGCTGCTCCATTTCCTCGGCGAGCAGAGCAGCCCCGTAGAACTCGACCATCTGCAGGGTGCCGTGAACCTGGTGCACATAGGTCTGGCAGAAGCGCATGCGCGTGGCGTCCTGCGGGTTCTCGACGAACGCCTCCAGGGCCTGACGCGCCTGCTTCAGGGTTTCCGCGATCTCGCCTTTGACCCACTCCAGGGCGACATAGTCGTGCCGATCACCCATACCGACTCCACTCATATTCTTGTCTTAGCCCTTGCGGGTGAACGCCAGAACGCGCTCGTCAGCCACCGGTTCTAAATCCGGATGCTGCCAACCGACCACTTCCCCCACTCCCACCACCAGCATGCCCCCCGGCGCCAGGCGTTCGGCCAGACGGTTAAGGATTTCGCGGCGGCGCCAGCGGCGGAAATAGATCAGCAGGTTCTGACAAAAGATTACGTCCATGCCGGACTGCGGCGCCTTGGCCAGCTCCAGCACATTCAACCGGGCCACGCAGACGCGCGCGGCCAGGTCCGGCACCACTTGGTAACGGCCATCGTCCTGGGCGAGGAAGTAGCGCTCGCACAGGTCGCTGTCCATCTGTTCCAGCTTGCGCGCGACATATGTCGCGTCGCGCGCCTTGTTCAACACATTCAGGCTGATATCGGTGCCGGTCACGCCGAACTGCCGATCACTGCCCACATCGCGCAATACCTCGGCGGCCGCGATGGCCATCGAGTAGGGCTCCTCGCCACTGGAGCAGCCAACGCTCCACAGGGCCAGGGGCTGCTGCTGTTCATCCGTGGCCAGGCGGCCGCGCAGGTAACTTTCCAGGACGTCAAAGGACGGGCGGTGGCGGAAGAAGCGGGTCTCCTGCACGGTCAGGCGGTCCAGCAGGGTCGACCATTCCACCGCGCCACGCGGGCCATCGGTGACCTGGCGGAAGTAGCTGGCGTAGTCGCCGACGCCCAGTTCACGCATGCGCGCGGTCAGGTTGGTCTGCAGGAATGCCCGGCGTTGTTCGTTGATCACCACGCCAGTGCGCTCTTCGAGCAGCGCCTGCCAGTCGCGGAACTCCGCCTGTGACATGTCGGCCAGGGGTTTCAAGGCCCAGACGCCGCTTGGCTGCATGCCGTGCCCCTCGCTCATGGCCGAATGCCCCGGGCGGCAGCCCTCTCAGGCTGCCGCACCTCCCTTGATCAGGCCTGGCCGTCCGGCAGGGTGAAGCCGGATACCGAACGACGCATCTCACTGGCCATCTTGGCCAGGTTACCAATGCTCTTGGCGGTAGCGGTGGTACCTGCGGAGGTCTGCGAGGTGATCTCCTGAATCACGTTCATGGTGTTCGAGATGTGGCCAGCGGACGAAGCCTGCTGACGTGCGGCGTTGGAGATGTTCTGGATCAAGGCCGCGAGGGTCTTGGATACCTTCTCGATCTCTTCCAGGGCCACACCGGCGTCCTGCGCCAGGCGGGCTCCGCGTACCACTTCGGAAGTGGTCTGCTCCATGGAGATAACCGCTTCGTTGGTGTCGGTCTGAATCGTCTTAACCAGCGCCTCGATCTGCTTGGTTGCCGCGGAGGAACGTTCTGCGAGGCGTTGTACCTCGTCCGCTACCACGGCGAAGCCGCGGCCCGCGTCACCGGCCATGGACGCCTGGATCGCGGCGTTCAGTGCGAGGATGTTGGTCTGGTCGGCAATGTCGTTAATCAGGCTAACGATGTCACCGATCTCCTGGGACGATTCACCGAGGCGCTTGATCCGCTTCGAAGTGTCCTGGATCTGCTCACGGATGTTATCCATGCCGGTGATGGTGTTGTGTACGACTTCGTTACCCTTGTTGGCGATGGCTACGGAACGCTCCGCTACCGCGGAGGATTCCGCGGCGTTCGCCGATACCTGGTCAATCGACACGGCCATTTCGTTGATCGCCGCGGAAGCACCGGCGATTTCCTGGGCCTGGTGCTCGGAAGCTTCGGCCAGGTGCATCGCGGTAGCCTGGGTTTCCTGGGCGGCGGCGGCCACCTGTACGGCGGTCGAGTTGATCGTCGCTACCAGGTCGCGCAGCTGGTCGATGGAGTAGTTGATGGAGTCCGCGATCGCACCGGTGAAGTCCTCGGTTACGGTCGCGGCCACTGTCAGGTCACCGTCGGCGAGGTCGGCGATTTCGTCGAGCAGTCGCAGAATCGCCGACTGGTTACGTTCGTTCTTCTCGGCGGTGGACGCCAGTCGACGGTTGGTCTCGCGCACCATTACCAGGCCGATCAGGATGATCGAGGCCAGGGCCAGGGCGCCCAGCACGTAACCGGCGATGGTGTTGAAATAACGGCCGTCGGCCAGGTTCTCGAACTCGGTGGCCAGGCCGGAGGTCTTGTCCAGCAGGGTCTGCGAGCCGGTGAAGATGGTGTTGGCGGACTCACGGACCTGGAACAGCTCCGGGGAGGTCTCGAGGATCTCGTCCACCGAGCCGGATACGAACTGGAACAGCTCGGAAATCTCGGCCAGACGCTCCAGGGCGTCAGGATCGGTAACGGCGGAGATCTCCATGGCACTATTGCCTTCGATCATCGCCTTGAGCACGCGACCGAACAGGCTGGCGTCGCGGCCGAACATGTCGGCGGCCTGGACGGAGTCGTCGTCACCGGCCAGCACCTTGTTCACCGAGCCGAGGATACGTTCGGCGAGCAGCGACTGACGCTGGGCAACCGAGACCTGGGCAGCGGGTGCACCGCTCTGCAGCAGGATGTCGACCACCTCTTCGTACTCGACCTGCAGCTGCGGGATGGTTTCGGCGAGGGTGGCGGCTACCTGGTGCAGAGACAGTACGGTCTGTTCGCTCTGCAGGATGGCGTCCGCGTTCTGCCGCAGCACGTCCCAGTCCTTCTGCACCTCGTCCATCTGCGCTTTCACCGACTCCGGAGCCGCCGGCAGGCCGCTGGCCTCGTTACCGGAGGTCAGGAAGCCCCAGCGCTCTTCGAAGTCGCGACGCGCTTCCTTCAGCAGCGGGAAGGCTTCTGCCTTGCCGGTCGCCGCTTCGGTGGCGTTCTTCGCAATACGCTGGGACAGCACGCGCAGTTCGCCCGCGTGGCTGATGTATTCCTTGTCGTAGTTGGACTGGGTGTTGAGGTAGGCGAAGTTGGCGAACAGCAACACGATGGAAATGATCAGGACTATGAAGAGTCCGGCGATCAGCGTGTTACTGCGCACACCTGCCAAGAGATTGCCTGCATTGAGTTTCTTCATTATTTGGCCCCCGCCTGGACCGACCGCACTTCAGTTCCCATGTAACGCCAAAGGGCCGGCAACTGCCGACCCAACCGAAAATCTTTTTATACCGCCACGTCGAGAAAACCCTGGTGCTGCGCCAACGCATGCGGGCTGAACACCAGCCAGGGTCGCTCGCGCTGGAAGACCCCGTGAATGAACGGCGAAATGGCCGCTTCCAGAGGGGGCAACTGCTCGGAGAAGGTATCCACCGGGAAGTGCTGCATACCGAACACTTCGTCGACCGTCAGGCCGGCGAACACTTCGTTGTGATCCACCACCAGCACCCGCCGCTGCTTGCGCAGGGGCGACAGCTCGCTGCCGAAGAAGCCGCACAGGTCCATCACCGGCAACAGCCGGCCACGTACGTTGGCCACGCCCTTGACCCAGTTCTTCACGCCCGGCAGCAGCGTGTGCCGCGGCTCGTGCAGAACCTCACCGACCTCGCCCATCGGCGCGACGAAATAACGCTCGCCCATGCGGAAGCCGATACCGCTCCAGGTCTGTACCGTCTGCTGCTGCGACGGCAAACCGGCCGCCAGCGCACGACAGCGCTGGTCGAGGTCAACGAGAAGCTGGAAGGGGGATTGCGCGTCCGACATGCCGGCCTTGGCCTTTTCTTCTTATGTGGCTACGGACTGGCGCGGCGTCAGCCGGCCAGTACCGCGTTGAGGGTCTTCATCAGCGTGTCTTCGTCGACCGGCTTGGTCAGGTAGTCACGCGCGCCCTGGCGCTTGCCCCAGACCTTGTCGGTTTCCTGATCCTTGGTGGTGACGATGATCACCGGGATGTGGCTGGTTTCGGCGTCCTTGGTCAGCTGACGGGTCGCCTGGAAGCCATTGAGACCGGGCATGACGATATCCATCAGCACGGCATCGGGCTTTTCCTGGCGCGCCAGGGCAACGCCGTCGGCACCATTCTCCGCCTTGAGTACCTGATGACCATGCTTCTCGAGCATGGCGGTCAGTTTGTACATCTCGGTCGGCGAGTCATCAACAATCAGAATACGAGCCATGAAGTTCCCCATACGGAATAGGCATCGCCGGCTTGTGGCCAGCTATCAGGAGGCTTGCTCCACCGGGACGAATTCGGGCACATGCGCCTTGATGGCGCCGAGCAGCTCTTCCTTGCTGAAGGGCTTGGTCAGGTACTGGTCGGAACCGACGATGCGACCCTTGGCCTTATCGAACAGGCCGTCCTTGGAGGACAGCATGATCACCGGGGTGGATTTGAAAGCACTGTTGTTTTTGATCAGGGCGCAGGTCTGATAACCATCGAGGCGCGGCATCATGATATCGACGAAGATAATGCTCGGATGCGTATCGGCGATCTTGGCCAACGCATCGAAACCATCCACCGCAGTGATGACCTCACAACCCACCTTCTTCAGCAGAGTCTCGGCGGTGCGACGAATCGTTTTCGAATCGTCGATCACCATGACCTTCAAACCCTCGGAATGCTGTTCCATGTCTGCCCTACCATCGCCTCGGTGAGTCATTTGTTTTATCTATACAGCACAGTGTGGCTGAGGCCGTAACACTAGACGGGCTGCGACCCGATCGTCCGGACTTTTTAGCACACTCTCCTGATGCAATCTATAAGCCCCTAATACTCGGGGTTTTTCTTGACCGGTGGCGCCCTGCGGCGCCACCCTTGCGCATCCCTTCTGCCAACCTGAAGCAGGTTTCACCCCATGAGCATTCGCCTGGGGATCGTCATGGATCCCATCGCCCAGATCAACTTCAAGAAGGATAGCTCGCTGGCCATGCTTCTGGCCGCGCAGGCTCGCGGCTGGTCTCTCTTCTATATGGAGCAGCGCGATCTCTACAGCAACGCCGGTCAGGCCCGCGCTCGCATGCAGCCGCTGCAGGTGTTCAACGACCCGCAGCGCTGGTTCGAGCTGGATGAGGAGAAAGACGCTCCTCTGGCCGACTTGGACGTGATTCTGATGCGCAAGGATCCGCCCTTCGATAACGAGTTCGTCTACTCCACTTACTTACTGGAGCAGGCCGAGCGCGATGGCGTACTGGTGGTCAACCGCCCGCAGAGCCTGCGCGACTGTAACGAGAAACTGTTCGCCACCCAGTTCCCTCACTGCATGCCACCGACCCTGGTCAGCCGCAGGGCGGACATTCTGCGCGAGTTCGCCGAAACGCAGCGTGACATCATTCTCAAACCCCTGGATGGCATGGGCGGTTCTTCGATCTTCCGTCACCGCGTTGGCGACCCCAACCTCTCGGTGATCCTCGAGACCCTGACTGCCCACGGCACCCAGCAGTGCATGGCGCAGGGCTACCTGCCGGGCATCAAGGACGGCGACAAGCGCATCCTGATGATCGACGGCGAGCCGATCCCCTACTGTCTGGCACGCATCCCGGCCCAGGGCGAGACCCGCGGCAACCTGGCCGCCGGCGGCCGTGGCGAGGCGCGTCCGCTGACCGAGCGCGACCGCTGGATTGCCGCCGAAGTCGGCCCGGTACTGCGCGAGAAGGGCCTGCTGTTCGTTGGCCTGGACGTGATCGGCGAGCACCTGACCGAGATCAACGTGACCAGCCCGACCTGCATCCGCGAAATCGACAAGGCCTTCGACACCCGCATCGGCGAGCGCCTTATGGACGCCATCGAGGGCAAGCTTGCAGCGCGCAAAGCTTGATCCAGGTGGCAGCTTGGCGCTTGCGGCTTGCAGGCGCCCAGCCCTAGCCGGCAGACTGCGCGGCAATTCGTAACCCGCACCCGCCAGATGAACGCAGCCTTGAAACCGCCGCCCGAACTGACCAGCTCCGGCATCCGCCCCGCGGATCGCCTGGGCTTCACCCTGTTCGTCGCCACCCTGCTGCACCTGGCGCTGATCCTCGGCGTCAGCTTCACCCTGGCCAAGCCCGGCGAGCTGAGCAAGACCCTGGAAATCACCCTGTCGACCTTCAACAGCGACAAGCAGCCGGACAAGGCCGACTACCTGGCCCAGCACAACCAGCAGGGCAGCGGCACCCTGGAGCACAAGGCGGCACCCAAGACCACCGAGCAGGCACCGTTCCAGGACAGCAAGGTCAACAAGGTCACCCCAGCCACCGCGCCACAGCCGACCCAGCGCAAGGAGGCGGTCGCCAGCAAGACGTCGCTGACCACCACCAAGCAGCAACAGCAGAAGGCCGCAACCAAACAGAAGGAAGAAGAGCCGCAGCCCGACGCCCAGCCAGCGCCAGTGTTCGACACCGCCCAGCTGTCCGCCGAGATCGCCAGCCTGGAGGCCGAACTGGCCCAGGAGCAGCAGCTCTACGCCAAGCGCCCGAAGATCCACCGCCTCAATGCCGCCTCGACCATGCGCGACAAGGGAGCCTGGTACAAGGACGAGTGGCGCAAGAAGGTCGAGCGGGTCGGCAACCTGAACTATCCAGAAGAGGCTCGCCGCCAGCGCGTCTACGGCAGCCTGCGCCTACTGGTGTCGATCAATCGCGACGGCACCCTGTATGAAGTGCAGGTACTAGAGCCCTCCGGCCAGCCGGTGCTGGACCAGGCCGCCTTGCGCATCGTGCGTCTGGCCGCGCCCTTCGCGCCCTTCACCGGCGACCTGGCCGACATCGACCGCCTGGAAATCATCCGCACCTGGCGTTTCGAGCGCGGCGACCGCCTGTCCAGCAACTGATCGGCACTGCGGCATTTCCGCCCGACGCTTGAAGCCGGCGCCGTCAGGGTCGAAACTAGCGACCATGAAAACCGCCGTCAGCTACCTCAAGCATCACTTCCTGATCGCCATGCCGCACATGGCCGATCCCAACTTCGCGCAGACCGTCACCTACCTGGTGGAGCACAATGAACAGGGTGCCATGGGCCTGGTGATCAACCGCCCCAACGGCCTCAACCTGGCCGATGTGCTGGAACAACTGCGCCCCGACGAGACGCCCCCCGCCCTCTGCCAGAGCCTGCCGATCTTCGCCGGCGGCCCGGTGCAGACCGATCGCGGCTTTGTCCTGCACCCGGCGGGACAAAGCTTCCAGGCCACCCTGGAGCTGGGCGAGCTGGCCCTGTCCACCTCTCAGGACGCGCTGTTCGCCATTGCCGATGGCAGCGGCCCGGCCAAGCACCTGATCACCCTCGGCTACGCCGGCTGGGAAGCCGGTCAGCTGGAGACCGAGCTTACCGACAACGCCTGGCTGACCTGCCCGGCCGACGCCGCCATCCTCTTCGACACCCCCGCCGAGCAGCGCCTGGGCGCCGCAGCCGCACGTCTGGGCATCAACCTCAGCCTGCTTACCGCCCAGGCCGGCCACGCATGAGCGTCACGCCGCGTCTGCTGCTGGGCTTCGACTACGGCACCAAACAGATCGGCGTCGCCGTCGGCCAGGCCATCACCGGCCAGGCCCGCGAACTCTGCGTGCTCAAGGCGCAGAACGGCGTGCCGGACTGGCAGAAGGTCGAGGCGCTGATCAAGGAATGGCAGCCGGACGCCATAGTCGTTGGCCTGCCACTGAACATGGACGGCACCAAGAGCGAGATGAGTGAACGCGCCGAGAAGTTCGCCCGCCGCCTCAACGGCCGCTTCAACCTGCCGGTGCATACCCACGACGAACGCCTGACCACCTTCGAGGCCAAGGGCCAGCGCCTGGCCCAGGGCCAGCGCGGCGGCTATCGGGACAACCCGGTCGACGCTCTGGCCGCCGCTCTGCTTCTGGAAGGCTGGCTGGAACAGAATCTTTCGAACTGATTGCGAGGAACGCCATGACTCTGCCCGATCCCCAACAGCTGCTGCCGCGCATGGCTGGCGACCTGCAGGCGCTGCTCAAGCGTCGCGGTGTCGAGCAGGTGCACTTCATCGGCATTCGCACCGGTGGCGTCTGGGTCGCCGAGGCGCTGCTGCGCGAGCTGGGCCTGGAGCAACCGCTCGGCACCCTCGACGTATCCTTTTACCGCGACGACTTCACCCGCAGCGGCCTGCACCCCCAGGTGCGCCCCTCCGAGCTGCCGTTCGAGATCGAGGACCAGCACCTGGTCCTGGTCGACGACGTACTGATGAGCGGCCGCACCATCCGCGCCGCGCTAAACGAACTGTTCGACTACGGCCGCCCGGCCAGCGTGACCCTGGTCAGCCTGCTCGACCTCGATGCTCGCGAGCTGCCGATCCACGCCGACGTGCTCGGCGCGACCCTCGCCCTGGCCCCCGAGCAACGGGTAAAATTGTCCGGCCCCGCGCCGCTCACCCTCGAGCTGCAAAGCCTTTCCGCCTAGGAATACCCCATGCCCACCGACGCCAAGCGCTCGCTGCAGCTCAACGACCAGGGCCAGCTGCGCCACTTCCTCTCGCTCGACGGCCTGCCCCGCGAGCTGCTGACGGAAATCCTCGACACCGCCGACTCCTTCCTCGAAGTCGGCGCCCGCGCGGTGAAGAAGGTCCCGCTGCTGCGCGGCAAGACCGTGTGCAACGTGTTCTTCGAGAACTCCACGCGCACCCGCACCACCTTCGAGCTGGCGGCCCAGCGCCTGTCGGCCGACGTGATCAGCCTCAACGTGTCGACCAGCTCGACCAGCAAGGGCGAGACCCTGTTCGACACCCTGCGCAACCTGGAAGCCATGGCCGCCGACATCTTCGTCGTGCGCCATGCCGACTCCGGCGCCGCGCACTTCATTGCCGAACACGTGTGCCCGAACCTGGCGATCATCAACGGTGGCGACGGCCGCCACGCACACCCGACCCAGGGCATGCTCGACATGCTGACCATCCGCCGCCACAAGGGCGGCTTCGAGAATCTCTCGGTGGCCATCGTCGGCGACATCCTGCACTCGCGGGTGGCGCGCTCGAACATGCTGGCGCTGAAGACCCTGGGCTGCCCGGACATCCGCGTGATCGCGCCGAAAACCCTGCTGCCGGTCGGCATCGAGCAGTACGGGGTGACCGTCTACAGCGACCTGGCCGAAGGCCTCAAGGACGTCGACGTGGTGATCATGCTGCGCCTGCAGCGCGAGCGCATGCAGGGGGGCCTGCTGCCCAGCGAAGGCGAGTTCTACCGTCTCTACGGCCTGACCGAGCAGCGCTTGAAACTGGCCAAGCCGGACGCCCTGGTGATGCACCCGGGGCCGATCAACCGCGGCGTGGAAATCGAATCGGCGGTGGCCGACGGCCCGCAATCGGTGATCCTCAACCAGGTCACCTACGGCATCGCCATCCGCATGGCCGTGCTGTCGATGACCATGAGCGGCCAGAACGCCCAGCGCCAACTGAATGCCGAGGAGCACAACTGATGCGCATGCGAATCCTCGGAGCCCGGGTGATCGACCCAGCCAGCGGCCTGGACCAGGTCCGCGACCTTTACCTGGACGGCGGCAAGATCGCCGCCTTCGACCAGGCGCCGGCCGGCTTCGTCGCCGACCAGGAACTGGACGCCCGCGGCCTGATCGCCAGCCCCGGCCTGGTCGACCTGTCCGTGGCCCTGCGCGAGCCGGGCTACAGCCGCAAGGGCAATATCGCCAGCGAGACCCTGGCCGCCGCCGCCGGTGGCATCACCAGTCTGTGCTGCCCGCCGCTGACCAAACCGGTACTGGACACCCCGGCCGTGGCCGAGCTGATCCTCGACCGCGCCCAGGAGGCCGGGCACACCAAGGTCTTCCCCATCGGCGCGCTGACCAAGGGCCTGGCCGGCGAGCAGCTTGCAGAGCTCGTTGCATTGCGTGACGCCGGCTGCGTGGCCTTCGCCAACGGCCTGGCGCCGCTGGCCAACAACCGCACCCTGCGTCGCGCACTGGAATACGCGGCCACCTTCGACCTGACGGTGATCTTCCATTCGCAGGACGCCGACCTCGCCGACGGCGGCCTGGCCCACGAAGGCGCCACCGCCAGCTTCCTCGGCCTGGCCGGCATTCCGGAAAGCGCCGAGACCGTGGCCCTGGCCCGCGACCTGCTGCTGGTCGAGCAAAGCGGCGTGCGTGCGCATTTCAGCCAGATCACCAGCGCCCGCGGCGCCGAGATGATCGCCGCCGCCCAGGCCCGCGGCCTGCCGGTGACCGCCGACGTGGCCATGTACCAGCTGATCCTCACCGACGAGGCGCTGCTCGGCTTCTCCAGCCTGTACCACGTGCAGCCGCCGCTACGCACCGCGTTCGACCGCGACGGCCTGCGCGAGGCAGTGAAAAACGGCGTGATCGGCAGCATCGCCAGCCACCACCAGCCCCATGAGCCGGATGCCAAGCTGGCGCCGTTCGGTGCCACCGAGCCGGGCATCAGCAGCGTCGAGTTGCTGCTGCCGCTGGCCCTGACCCTGGTGCAGGACGGCCTGCTCGACCTGCCGACCCTGCTCGCCCGCCTCACCAGCGGCCCGGCCAAGGCCCTGCGCCTGCCCGCCGGCCGCCTGGCCGTGGGCGCCCCGGCCGACCTGCTGCTGTTCGATGCAGAGGGCCAGACCCTGGCCGGCGAGACCTGGCGCTCCAAGGGCGGCAACTGCCCGTTCATCGGCCATTGCCTGCCGGGCCAGGTGCGCTACACCCTGGTGGACGGGCGTCTCAGCTATCAGGGCTGAACGCCCGGCCATGAAAAAAGCCCGCCGATTGGCGGGCTTTCTTCTATGTGAACAACAACCTGCTTGAAGGCTCGCGAGCTAGAGAAAAACAAGGCGGAAGTGGGCTGAGGAAGCGGACTGAGCTCGCACTCGAGTTTACGAAATGGTAAATGAGCATTCCGACCGGGCTGGCGATCCAGGCCACCTCCAACGCAGTTTTTTCCGACGCGCAGCAGGCTTTAAGCAGGTTCTCAGGCGCGCGAGGCGTTCTTGATCGAGACCTGGGTATTCAGGGTCCAGAAGTCGTAGAGCACGCCGAGCAGGAACAGGCCGCCGGTGAGCAGGTAGATGATCCCGGTGATCCACTTGCCCTGGTACATGCGGTGCACACCGAACACGCCGAGGAAGGTCAGCAGGATCCAGGCCACGTTGTAGTCGGTGTCGCCGGCGGTGAAGCGCAGATCGGCCTCGCGATCCATGGCCGGGATCAGGAACAGGTCGATGATCCAGCCGATAAAGAACAGGCCCAGGGTAAGGAACCAGATGGTCCCGGTCACCGGCTTGCCATAGTAGAAACGATGCGCACCGAGGAAGCCGAAGATCCACAGCAGATAGCCGATGACCTTGCTGTGGGTGTCCTGTCGTTGCATGTGAACTCCTTGCGTGATGAAAAACCGCGTTGCCGACAACCGGCCGCCGCGAGCGCTTGCGCCCGCAAGCGATTGAACAAATACTGTATGCAAATACAGTATTTGGCTATCCATGGAACTCATCGACAAGCTAACCGTATTGGCCGACGCGGCCAAGTACGACGTGTCCTGCGCCAGCAGCGGCGCCCCCAAACGTGACTCGCGCGGCAAATCCGGCCTGGGCGCCACCAACGGCATGGGCATCTGCCACAGCTTCACCCCGGACGGCCGCTGCGTGGCGCTGCTGAAAATCCTGCTGACCAACTTCTGCCTGTACGACTGCCAGTACTGCGTCAACCGCCGCTCCAGCGACGTGCCGAGGGCTCGCTTCACTCCCGAGGAAGTGGTGCGCCTGACCCTGGATTTCTACCGGCGCAACTGCATCAGCGGCCTGTTCCTCAGCTCCGGCATCATCCGCTCGGCCGACTACACCATGGAACAGCTGGTGCGCGTCGCCAAGTTACTGCGCGAGGAGCACGAGTTCCGCGGCTACATCCACCTGAAGACGATTCCCGACGCCTCCCCCGAACTGATCGCCGAGGCCGGCCGCTATGCCGACCGCCTCAGCGTCAATATCGAGCTGCCCAGCGAGGCCAGCCTGATTCGCCTGGCGCCGGAGAAGAAGGTCGGCACCATCAAGCAGGCGATGGGCACGATCCGCCTCGGCGTCGACGAGGCCAGCGAGGAAACCCGTGGCCCGGCGTTCGCACCGGCGGGGCAGAGCACGCAGATGATCGTCGGCGCCGACGACACCGACGACCGCACCATCCTCGACACCGCGCAAACCCTGTACGGCGCCTACAAGCTCAAGCGCGTCTACTATTCGGCGTTCAGCCCGATCCCGCACAGCCCAAAGAGCGTGCCATTCCAGGCCCCGCCACTGTTGCGCGAACACCGCCTCTATCAGGCGGATTTCCTGTTGCGCGGCTACGGCTTCAACGTCCAGGAACTGATCGCCACGCCGGGCAACCTGGCCCTGGATATCGACCCCAAGCTGGCCTGGGCGCTGGCCAATCGCGCGCAGTTCCCGCTCGACCTCAACCGCGCAGAGCCGGCGATGATCGCCCGGGTACCCGGCATCGGCATGCTCAGCGCCAAGCGCCTGATCGACCTGCGCCGCCAGCGGCGCATCCGCTACGCCGACGTGGTGCGCCTGCGCTGCGCGATGGACAAGGTCAAACCCTTCATCGTCACCCAGGACTACCGCCCGCAGCAGGCCACCCTGGAGTCCGCCGTGCTGCGCCGCCAGCTCAGCGACACGCCAGCACAGATGGCCCTGTGGTGATGCACGCAGCGCGCTTCGATGGCAGCTTCGGCGGCTGGCGCAGCGAGGCCCGCCGTCTGCTGCAGGCGGGCGTCCCACCGCATGCGGTGAACTGGCAAGCGGGCAAGGATGACGGCAACCTGTTTGCCAGCCTTGTGCCAGAGCCGGTACAGGCTTCGTCGCCGCCCGCACTGCTCATCCCACGTGAGCTGCCCGAGCTGCTGGAAAACGCCGCACGCTTTCGCGCCGAAGACCGTTGGGCGCTGCTGTACCGGATTCTCTGGCGCGTCAGCCAGGGCGACCGCGCCGCCATGCTGGCTGGCGACAGCGATGGTAGCGTGCTGCAGCGCCGCCTCAAGAGCGTGTATCGCGAAGCCCACCATATGCATGCCTTCCTGCGCTTTCGCCAGCGCCCGGCCGAAGCCGGAGCGCCGGCCTTCGTCGCCTGGCACGAACCGGCCCACGACATTCTGGAAATCGCCGTCGAGCATTTCGCCGAACGCCTGGGCCGCGCCACCTGGCTGATCGCCACACCGGATGCCGCAGCGCTGTGGGATGGCTCGCAGATGCGTATCCTGCGCCCCTGCCCTATTGAGCTGCGCGAACTGGCGCGGGGCGCAGAAGACCCCGGTGCCGAGCTGTGGCTGGCCTACTACGGCGCCACCTTCAACCCGGCGCGACTCAACCGCGATGTACTGGAAAGCAACATGCCGGTACGTTTCTGGAAGGACCTGCCCGAGGGCCCGCTGATCCCGCAGCTGATGAGCCAGGCACGCGCCGGCCAGCAGCGCCTGGCACAGACCGCCAGCGTCGGCGAGCGCGCGGGCAAGGAGGTACTGATCGCCAGCGACAGAGCCCAGCCGCAGCGCGCGCCCAGCACCTCACTGGAGGATTGCCGTGGCTGTGACATCTGGCGTGGCGCTACCTGTGTGGTACCCGGCGAGGGTCCGCACGATGCCCGGATCATGCTGGTCGGCGAGCAGCCGGGCGATCAGGAAGACCTGGCCGGGCGCCCCTTCATCGGCCCCGCCGGCCAGGTGCTGCAGCGCGCGCTGGCCGAGGCCGAACTACCTCGCGAGAGGGTCTACCTGACGAACGCGGTGAAGCACTTCAAGTGGCTTCCGCGCGGAGGACCGAACAGCCGCGCCGCCACGCGCCTGCACGCGACGCCGAAACCGGGAGAGATAAAGGCCTGTCGCCGCTGGCTCGGCGAGGAGCTGGAACAAGTGGCACCGCAGGTGGTGGTGGCCCTCGGCAAGACGGCACTGGCAGCACTGCTGCAGACGTATGAGCCGCAACGCCTGCGACTGGCGGACTTCGCCGAGCCGTTCAGGCACGAGGAGCACTGGCTGGTGGTGGCGCCGCATCCCGCAGCAGTGCTGCGGGCGGGCGATGGCGGCGAACAGCGTTTCGATGAGCTGGTCGCCGCCTTGACTCGGGCGCGCCAGCTCGCGCCGGCGGCAGGCTGATCAGCGGAAGCGCCGACCGGGATCTTCCTCGCTCGCCTGCAGGCTGAGGCCTTCGCTCATGCTGGTCAGGTGATCGCCGTCGGTTTCCGAGCCCAGCTTGATCAGCAGGCGCAGGTCGTTCGCTGAGTCGGCGTAGAGCAGGGCGTCCTCGTAGGTGATCTCGCCCTGGGTGTAGAGGTTGTACAGCGCCTGGTCGAAGGTCTGCATGCCCAGCTCGGTGGAGCGCTTCATCAGGCCCTTGAGCTCGTGCACCTCGCCCTTGCGGATCAGGTCGGCAGCCAGCGGGGTGTTGATCAGCACCTCGATCACCGCGCGGCGACCCTTGCCATCCGGGGTCGGCACCAGTTGCTGGGCGACGATGGCCTTGAGGTTGAGCGACAGGTCCATCCACACCTGGTTGTGTCGATCCGGTGGGAAGAAGTTGATGATCCGGTCCAGCGCCTGGTTGGCGTTGTTGGCGTGCAGCGTGGCCAGGGCCAGGTGACCGGTCTCGGCGAAGGCCACGGCGTAGTCCATGGTCTCGCGGGTACGGATCTCACCGATCAGGATCACGTCCGGCGCCTGGCGCAGGGTGTTCTTCAGCGCCACCTCGAACGACTCGGTATCGATACCCACTTCGCGCTGGGTGACGATGCAGCTCTGGTGCTGGTGGATGTATTCGATCGGGTCTTCGATGGAGATGATGTGGCCGCTGGTGTTCTTGTTGCGGTAACCAATCATCGCCGCCAGCGAGGTGGACTTGCCGGTACCGGTAGCACCGACGAACAGCACCAGACCGCGCTTGGTCAGGGCCAGCTTCTTCAGCACCTCGGGCAGCTTGAGGTCGTCGATGGTCGGGATATTGGTCTCGATGCGACGCAGCACCATGCCGGCCAGGTTGCGCTGGTAGAAGGCGCTGACCCGGAAGCGGCCGACGCCGCGGGCGCTGATGGCGAAGTTGCACTCGTGGTTCTCGGCGAACTCGCGGCGCTGCTGCTCGTTCATCACCGAGTGCACGGTCTCGCGGGTCTGCTCCGGCGACATGGGGTTCTTGGTCACCGGCATGATCTTGCCGTTGACCTTCATCGACGGTGGCACGCCAGCGGTGATGAACAGGTCGGAACCGCCCTTCTCCACCATCAAGCGCAACAGCTTTTCAAATTCCATCGTTCCCGCCCCGCATCTCTCGTATGCGGCGACCGCTTAGGCGGCCGCCTCTTTGTTGTTAGAAGTTTTCCGGCGTCTTGGCCTTCTCGCGGGCCGCCTCGCGGCTGACCAGGCCCTTGGACACCAGGCCCTTGAGGCAGTTGTCGAGGGTCTGCATGCCCAGCGCGCCACCGGTCTGGATCGACGAATACATCTGCGCCACCTTGTCCTCGCGGATCAGGTTACGGATCGCCGGGGTACCGATCATGATCTCGTGGGCCGCCACGCGGCCGCCGCCGATCTTCTTCAGCAGGGTCTGCGAGATCACCGCCTGCAGCGATTCGGACAGCATGGAGCGAACCATGGATTTCTCCTCGGCCGGGAACACGTCGACCACGCGGTCGATGGTCTTGGCGGCGGAGGTGGTGTGCAGGGTGCCGAACACCAGGTGACCGGTTTCCGCTGCAGTCAACGCCAGGCGGATGGTCTCGAGGTCACGCATCTCACCGACCAGAATGATGTCCGGGTCTTCCCGCAGGGCCGAACGCAGGGCTTCGGAGAAGCCGTGGGTATCGCGGTGCACCTCGCGCTGGTTGACCAGGCACTTCTTCGACTCGTGAACGAATTCGATCGGGTCTTCGATGGTGAGGATGTGGTGGTATTTGTTGCAGTTCAGGTAGTCGAGCATCGCCGCCAGGGTGGTCGACTTGCCCGAGCCGGTCGGACCGGTGACCAGCACCAGGCCGCGCGGCACGTCGGTGATCTTCTTGAACACCTCACCCATGCCCAGGTCTTCCATGCTCAGGACCTTGGAGGGAATGGTCCGGAACACGGCGCCGGCGCCACGATTCTGGTTGAAGGCGTTGACCCGGAAGCGCGCCACGCCAGGCACTTCGAAGGAGAAGTCGGTCTCGAGGAATTCCTCGTAATCCTTGCGCTGCTTGTCGTTCATGATGTCGTAGATCAGCGCGTGGACCTGTTTGTGGTCCATCGCCGGCAGGTTGATCCGCCGTACATCGCCATCGACACGAATCATCGGCGGCAGACCCGCCGAGAGGTGCAGGTCCGACGCGCCTTGCTTGGCACTGAAGGCAAGCAGCTCGGTAATATCCATGGGACTCCCCAATCACATGCAAGCAGGTAGAATGCCGCAGACCCCTGACGGGCGGGCTATAGAGCGCGAGTAATGTCCACGATAGCAGAGAATATTGCAAAGGTTCGCGAGCGTATCCGTGAGGCGGCGCAAGCCTCGCAGCGCGATCCGCAGGCAATCGGCCTGCTCGCCGTGAGCAAGACCAAGCCGGCGCAGGCAGTGCGCGAGGCGCATGCCGGCGGGCAGATCGACTTCGGCGAAAACTATCTGCAGGAGGCTCTGGCCAAGCAGGCCGAGCTGGCCGACCTGGATCTGGTCTGGCACTTCATCGGCCCCATCCAGTCGAACAAGACCAAACCGATCGCCGAGCACTTCCACTGGGTGCACTCGGTGGACCGCCTGAAGATCGCCCAGCGCCTGTCCGAACAACGCCCCGCCCATCTGCCACCGCTGAACATCTGCCTGCAGGTGAATGTCAGCGGCGAAGCCAGCAAGTCCGGCTGCGCCCCCGAAGAACTGTCCGAGCTGGCACAGGCGGTTACACAACTGCCAAGACTGCGCCTGCGCGGATTGATGACAATCCCCGAACCGAGCGACGATCCGCAGGCCCAGCGCGCGCCCCTGGCCCGTCTGCGCCAGCTGCGCGACGCGCTGAACCCGGACCTCGACACCCTGTCCATGGGCATGAGCCAGGACCTGGAGGCCGCCGTCGCCGAAGGCGCCACCTGGGTGCGCATCGGTACCGCGCTGTTCGGTGCCCGCGACTACGGCTCGTCCTCCCTATAAAGGAAGCATGTACATGACTCATCCGCGTATCGCCTTCATCGGCGCCGGCAACATGGCCGCCAGCCTGATCGGCGGCCTGCTGGCCCAGGGCATCCCGGCCGGCCACATCCGCGCCAGCGATCCGGGTGCCGAGCAGCGCGCCAAGGTCGCCGCCGAATACGGCATCCAGCTGTTCGAGAGCAACGCCGAAGCCATCGCCGGCGCCGACGTGGTGGTCCTGGCGACCAAACCGCAGGCGCTCAAGGGCGTATGCCAGGCCCTGGCGCCCAGCCTGCAGCCGGGCCAGCTGATCGTCTCCATCGCCGCCGGCATCACCTGCGCCAGCCTGAGTGCCTGGCTCGGCGACGTGGCCATCGTGCGCTGCATGCCCAATACCCCGGCGCTACTGCGCCAGGGCGTCAGCGGCCTGTACGCCAACTCGCAGGTTTCCGCCGCCCAGCGCCAGCAGGCCGAGCAGTTGCTGGCCGCCGTGGGCCTGGCCCTGTGGCTGGACGAAGAGCAGCTGATCGACGCCGTCACCGCTGTCTCCGGCAGCGGCCCGGCGTACTTCTTCCTGCTGATCGAGGCGATGACCGCCGCCGGCGAGAAACTCGGCCTGCCGCGTGACACCGCCGCTCAGCTGACCCTGCACACCGCCCTTGGCGCCGCGCGCATGGCCACCGAGAGCGACGTCGAGGCTGCCGAGCTGCGTCGCCGCGTCACCTCGCCCAACGGCACCACCGAGGCGGCGATCAAGACCTTCCAGGCCGGCGGTTTCGAAGCCCTGGTGCAACAGGCCCTGGACGCCGCCGCCAGGCGCTCCGCCGAACTCGCCGAACAACTGGGTCAATAAGGAACTTCCATGTCCGGATTCGCTGAAGCCCTCATCTATATCATCCAGACGCTGGGCAGCCTGTATCTGCTGATCGTCCTGCTGCGCTTCATCCTGCAGCTGGTACGCGCCGACTTCTACAACCCGCTCAGCCAGTTCACGGTGAAGGCCACCCAGCCGCTGCTCAAACCGCTGCGGCGAATCATCCCCGGCTTTGGCGGCCTCGACCTGGCCTCGCTGATCCTGGCGATCCTGGTGCAACTGGTGCTGATGGTGGTGGTCGTGCTGATCGCCGGCGCCAACCCGGTCGCTATCGGCCTGCAGCTGCTGGTGTGGGCAATCATCGCGGTGACCTCGCTGTTCCTGAAGATCTTCTTCTTCGCCATGATCATCAGCGTGATCCTTTCCTGGGTCGCCCCCGGTAGCTACAACCCGGGCGCGCAGCTGGTCAACCAGATCTGCGAGCCGCTGCTGGCGCCGTTCCGCAAGCTGATCCCCAACCTCGGCGGCCTGGATATCTCGCCGATCTTCGCCTTCATCGCACTGAACCTGCTGGACCGCTTCGTGATCGGCAACCTGGCCACCATGACCGGCATGCCGGCAATCCTCAGCCCCTTCATCTGAGGTGGGCTGGTTCCGCTGGGACGGCGACGACCTGCTGCTCGACTGCCATCTGCAGCCCAAGGCGAGCAAGGACGAGTTCGCCGGGCTGCACGGCGAGCGCCTGAAGATCCGCCTCACCGCGCCGCCGGTGGAGGGCAAGGCCAACGCCCAGCTGCTGGCCTTCCTCGCCAGCGCCTTCGGCGTCGCCAAGAGCCAGGTCAGCTTGGAAAGTGGCGAGCTGAACCGCCAGAAGCGCGTGCGCATCCGCGCTCCGCGCCAGTTGCCGGATCTGCCAGGCATGACCGCCCGGTCGTCCTGAGCGACCTTCGGGCCGAAGTTGTGAAGCACAGCGGTTGACGCGAACGCCTCTCATCGCATAATGCCGCCATCTCCGGCAAAGCCGCGGGCTTTTCCTGCCGTTGCGCGCCAACCCAACCGACCTTCGAAGCAGGAGTGCCCGGGATGAGCATGGAACGTCTCAGCCAGCAGGTGGATGCCTACGTCGCGTGGAAGCGCGAGCTGATGCGCGAGATCACCCGCTATCGCAGCTGGCTGGCGCACAACCGCCTCGGCTCCGAGGCGATGGACGCCCGTCTGGAGCGCGCCCTCAAGCTGCTGCGCACCGACCACATCACCCTGGCCTTCGTCGGCGAGTTCTCCCGCGGCAAGACCGAGCTGATCAACAGCCTGTTCTTCTCCGAGTACGGCCAGCGCATGCTGCCGTCCCACGCCGGGCGCACCACCATGTGCCCCACCGAGCTGTTCTTCGACCCGCGCTCGGAACGCTCCTACATCCGCCTGCTGCCGATCGAGACGCGCATGGCCGACGCCAGCGTGGCGCAGTTCAAGCGCATCCCGCGGCACTGGGTGAATATCCCGCTGGACCCGAGCGATCCGGACAACATGGCCCTGGCCTTCGCCCAGGTCGCCAAGACCAAGCCGATGCTGGTCGAGCAGGCGATCCAGCTCGGCTTCCTGCCGGACATGCTGGAGCCCGCCGGCAAGCCCGGCCAGGTACTGGTCCCGGCCTGGCGCCACGCCATGGTCAACTTCGACCACCCGTTGCTGCGCCAGGGCCTGCGCATCCTCGACACCCCCGGCCTCAACGCCTTGGGCAGCGAGCCGGAACTGACCCTGTCGATGCTGCCCAGCGCCCAGGCGATCATCTTCCTGCTGGCCGCCGACACCGGCGTCACCGCCAGCGACATGGCGATCTGGAAGGAACATATCCGTCAGCTCGACGAGGACACCCAGGCCAGCCTGTTCGCCGTGCTGAACAAGATCGACGTGCTGTGGGACGACCTGGCCGGCGAGGAATACGTCAACAAGGCCATCGGCCTGGTACAGAACACCACTGCCAAGCAGCTCGGCATTCCCGCGGCCAGCGTGCTGCCGCTGTCGGCCAAGCAGGCACTGATCGCCAAGGTGCGCAAGGACGAGGAACTGCTCGCCCGCAGCCGACTGGCCAATCTGGAGCAACTGCTGTGCGAGCGCATCGTGGCGCAGAAGGAACGCCTGCTCGAGGAGCGCGTGGTCAACCAGGTGCTGGCTCTGCTCAACAACAGCCAGCACGTGCTCAGCCTGCGCCTGGACAAGGTGCGCGAGCAGCAGAACCTGCTCAACAACCATCAGCACGACAACGGCCAGCTGCTGTTCGAGCTGACCGCCAAGACCAAGGAAGACCACAGCCTGCACCACAAACGGCTGCTCGGCCTGAAGACCAACCAGCGCCTGCTCAAGCGCCAGGGCGATCTGCTGCGCACCGCGGTGCGCCCGGAGCGCCTGGAGGAGCACCTGTCCCAGGCGCGCCACGGCCTGACCGGCAGCTGGACGACCCTGGGCATCAACCAGGCTATCGTGCAGTTCTTCCGCTCGGTGGAGCACGACCTCGGCAACCTGGCTCATGAAGCGGAGATGGCCAACAAGATGGTCGCCGCCATCTACCGCCGGCACAACGAAGAGAACCCGCTGCACGGCGTCGATGCGCCGCAGTTCAACAGCCAGCGCTACCTGCGTGAGCTCAAGCAGTTGCGCGGCAAGGCCGACCAGTTCCGCCTGCACCTGAAGACCCTGCTCACCGAGCAGCGCAGCCTGACCAAGCGCTTCTTCGCCACCCTGGTTCAGGAAGTCATCGGCATGCACCAGCGCCTGCGCACGGACGCCGAGCAGTGGGCCAACGACGCGTTGATGCCGCTGATGCAGCACACCCTCGAACACAAGCAGATGCTGGAAACCCACATGCTGCGCCTCAAGGCCCTGGCCCAGGAAACCCAGCAGGCGCGCCAGCGCGGCCAGCAACTGAGCGGCTACTGCTCGCAACTGGAGACCCAGTTGGCTCAGGCCAACGAAATGCTCCGCGCCCTGCGCCGCCCAGCGCCGATCCAGCGCCAGGGCAAGGTCGTCACCCTGCCCGCGGCACCGCGCCAGCACAGTGCCGCCGACCCGGCCTGAGCCTAGATAAATCAGCCGCTTAGCCACGGCCCCCGCGCTTGCTGCCGGGGGCCGTGCTCTTTAGACTGCTGCACTTTCCTGGATCGAGAGCAGGGTCGATGCCGACTGTTTTCCCCGCCGACTCCGTTGGCCTGGTCACCCCGCAGGTCGCCCATTTCAGCGAGCCGCTGGCGCTGGTGTGTGGCCGCAGCCTGGCCGACTACCAGCTGGTCTACGAGACCTACGGCACGCTCAACGCCTCCGCCAGCAACGCCGTGCTGATCTGCCACGCCCTCTCCGGCCATCACCACGCCGCCGGCTTCCACAGCGCCGAGGAGCGCAAGCCCGGCTGGTGGGACAGCTGCATCGGCCCCGGCAAGCCGATCGACACCAACAAGTTCTTCGTCGTCAGCCTCAACAACCTCGGCGGCTGCAATGGCAGCACCGGCCCGTCCAGCCTCAACCCGGCCAATGGCAAGCCCTACGGCGCCGATTTCCCGGTGATGACGGTGGAAGACTGGGTCAACAGCCAGGCCCGCCTGGCCGACCAGCTCGGCATCCGCCAGTGGACCGCGACCATCGGCGGCAGCCTTGGCGGCATGCAGGCCCTGCAGTGGACCATCAGCTATCCGGAGCGCGTGCGCCACTGCCTGTGCATCGCCTCGGCGCCCAAGCTGTCGGCGCAGAACATCGCCTTCAACGAGGTCGCGCGCCAGGCCATTCTCACCGACCCCGAGTTCCATGGCGGCCACTTCCAGGAACAGGGGGTAATCCCCAAGCGCGGCCTGATGCTGGCACGCATGGTCGGCCACATCACCTACCTGTCCGACGACGCCATGGGCGAGAAATTCGGCCGCGAGCTGAAGACCGACAAGCTCAACTACGACTTCCATAGCGTGGAATTCCAGGTCGAGAGCTACCTGCGCTACCAGGGCGAAGAGTTCTCCGGACGCTTCGATGCCAACACCTACCTGCTGATGACCAAAGCGCTGGATTACTACGACCCGGCCGCGGCCCACGGCGGCGATCTGGCCAAGACCCTGAGCGTGGCCAAGGCCGACTTCTGCCTGATGTCCTTCACCACCGACTGGCGCTTCTCGCCGGCGCGCTCGCGGGAGATCGTCGACGCCCTGCTCGCCGCCAAGAAGAACGTCTGCTACCTGGAGATCGACGCTCCCCAAGGCCACGACGCCTTCCTCATGCCGATCCCGCGCTACCTGCAGGGCTTCAGCGCCTACATGAAGCGGATCGAGGTCTAATATGCGAGCGGATCTGGAAATCATCCAGGAATGGATTCCGGCCGGCAGCCGCGTGCTCGACCTGGGCTGCGGCGACGGCGAGCTGCTGGCCCACCTGCGCGACCACAAGCAGGTGGGCGGCTACGGCCTGGAAATCGACCCGGAGAAGATCGCCAAGTGCATCGAGCGCGGCGTCAACGTGATCGAGCAGAACCTCGACGAGGGCCTGGGCAACTTCGCCGACAACAGCTTCGACGTGGTGGTCATGACCCAGTCGCTGCAGGCCCTGCGCTACCCGGACAAGGTTCTGGCGGAGATGCTGCGGGTTGGCAAGACCTGCATCATCACCTTCCCCAACTTCGGCCACTGGCGCTGCCGCTGGTACCTGACCACCAAGGGCCGCATGCCGGTCTCCGACTTCCTGCCCTACACCTGGTACAACACGCCGAACATCCACTTCTGCACCTTCGAAGACTTCGAACGCCTGTGCCACGCCCAAGGCGCGAAGGTGGAAGAACGCCTGGCCGTCGATCACGAACATCGCCACAACCTGGGTAGCCGTCTTTGGCCTAACCTGTTGGGTGAGATCGGCATCTATCGCGTCAGCGGGTCCGGCCTGGCCGATCACCGCGTAGCCGTCTAACCCGCGACGCACCGGAGGACCTCTCAATGCGCCGTTTCGCATCCCTGCTGCTCTGCCTGCTCTTCGCCCTGCCAGCGTTCGCCGAACGCAAACAGACCTTCGGCGAACTGGACGTGCACTACAGCGTGTTCAACTCCAGCTTCCTGCAGCCGGACATCGCTGCAGCCGCCGGCCTGACCCGCAGCAAGACGGTGGGCGTACTCAACATCGCCGCGCTCAAGGACGGCAAGGGCCAGCCGGCCAAGGTCGGCGGCACCCTGAAGAACCTGCTCGGGCAGACCGTCGAACTGCAGTTCAAGCAAGTGCTGGAGAGCGGCGCCGTGTACTACCTGGCCGAGTTCCCGCTGCGCGAGCGCGAGATCCTCACCTTCAGCGTCAACGTGCAGATCGGCGATGGCGCACCGCACACCCTTACCTTCAATCAGGAAGTGTTCCCGGACGAATGACCATGCCCTTCAAAGAACTGGTGCTGGCCAGCCACAACGCCGGCAAGCTCAAGGAACTCCAGGCCATGCTCGGCGAGCATGTGCGCGTGCGCTCGGTGGGCGAACTCTCCAGCATCGAGCCGGAAGAGACAGGCCTGTCCTTCGTCGAGAACGCCATCCTCAAGGCGCGCAACGCCGCCCGCGTATCCGGCCTGCCGGCGCTGGCCGACGACTCCGGCCTGGCGGTGGACTTCCTCGGCGGTGCGCCGGGCATCTACTCGGCTCGCTATGCCGATGGCCAGGGCGATGCGGCCAACAACGCCAAGCTGCTCGATGCCCTGAAGGACGTGGCGGACGCCGAGCGCGGCGCCCAGTTCGTCTGCGCCCTGGCCCTGGTGCGGCACGCCGACGACCCGCTGCCGATCATCTGCGAAGGCCTTTGGCACGGCAGCATCCTGCGCGAAGCCCGCGGCGCCGAGGGCTTCGGCTATGACCCGCTGTTCTGGGTGCCGGAGCGCGAGTGCTCCAGCGCCGAACTGGCCAGCGACGAGAAGAACCGCATCAGCCATCGCGCCCGCGCCATGGCCCTGCTCAAGCAGCGCCTGGGTCTGCAATGAACACCTCGCCCGGCGGTGGCTTCCAGCTGCCGCCACTCGCGCTGTACATCCACATCCCGTGGTGCGTGCGCAAATGCCCCTACTGCGACTTCAATTCCCACGCCGCCGGGCCGAGCCTGCCGGAAGAGGAGTACGTCGACGCCCTGCTGGCCGATCTGGATGCCGACCGTGAGCACGTCCACGGCCGCGAGCTGACTTCGATCTTCTTCGGCGGCGGCACGCCCAGCCTGTTCTCGGCCAAGGCCCTCGGTCGACTACTGGAAGGTGTGCAGCGGCGCGTGCCGTTCGCCAGCGATATCGAGATCACCCTGGAAGCCAACCCGGGCACCTTCGAGCAGGCCAAGTTCCGCGACTACCGCAGCCTGGGCATCAATCGCCTGTCGATCGGCGTGCAGAGCTTCCAGGAGGCCAAGCTCAAGGCCCTGGGCCGCATCCACGACGGTAATGAGGCCGTGCGAGCCGCCGATATGGCGCGCGCCGCCGGCTTCGACAACTTCAACCTGGACCTGATGCACGGCCTGCCCGAGCAGAGCATCGAGGACGCCCTGTTCGACCTGCGCACCGCCATCGCCCAGGGCCCGACACACCTGTCCTGGTACCAGCTGACCATGGAGCCCAACACGGTGTTCTGGAGCCAGCCGCCCGAGCTGCCCGAGGACGATCTGCTGTGGGACATCCAGGAGGCCGGCCAGGCCCTGCTGGCCGCCGAGGGCTACAGGCAGTACGAGGTTTCCGCCTATGCCCAGGCCGGCAAGGCGGCGCGGCACAACCTCAACTACTGGACCTTCGGAGACTTCCTCGGTATCGGCGCCGGCGCCCACGCCAAGCTGAGCGCGCCGGACGGGCGCATCCTGCGCACTTGGAAGACCCGACTGCCCAAGGACTACCTGGATGCAGCCAAGACCTTCCAGGCCGGCGAACGGGTACTGGACACCGAGGAGCTGCCGTTCGAATTCCTGATGAACGTGCTGCGCCTGAGCGAGGGTGTGCCGGCGGCCCTGTTCGAGCAACGCACCGGCCTGCCGCTGGCCAGCCTGGACGCGGCACGCCGCGAGGCCGAGACGCGCCAGCTGCTACAGACCGACCCGGCGCGCCTGGTCGCCACCCGCGAAGGCCAGCTTTTCCTCAACGATCTGCTGCAGCACTTCCTGCCCTGAGTCGGACCTGGTCGCGCGCAGGCAAATGGCGCTACCTCTGCCGGATGTCCCTTGCCGGGGAGGTCGCGGCCGCCTCGCCTATACTTCCACAGCCCCTCCCATCGACCAGGAGGCAACATGAATCACTCCACTGGTTTGCGTCTCGCGATTTCGGCCCTGCTGCTGGCCTTCGTCGCGCCCCTGCTCAGCCCACCGGCCCATGCCGGCACCTATGGCTCGGAGCGGCGCCAGGACCGGCGCAGTGATCGCTACGATGCCCGCGACAATCGCCAGAGCGGGCGCGAGGAAGCACGCGATCTCAAGCAGGAATGCCTCGACTCGGGGGATAACCGCATGGATTGTCGCCAACTCAAGCGTGGCACCAAGCAGGACACGCGGCAGGAGTCCCGCGAAATCCGCCGGGACGACTGAGATCTGCGCCGGAAGCCGGAAATCTGCTGACCGATGCAACCGCCAGGGCATAAGACGCCCTCTCGATTACGCCACCGCGACCTGTAGCGAAGCCGTTCACCACGCTTTGCATTCGCGCCCGGACTAGGGTGGAATGGCGGCCTCACAATCCGCCCCAAGGACCACCGATGGACCTCGTGCTCGACCTGATCGCCACCCTCTCGCGCTGGTGCCGCGGCAACCTGTACGACATTTCCCTGGCGATCATGGCCACCCTGTTCGTGCTGTTCGGCCCCGGCATCAACGCCTGGGTGCAGCGCTCCATCAGCGGCTTCAACTTCTTCCTGCGCACCCTGGTCTTCGTGCTGGTGTGCGCCGTCGGCTACGGCCTTGCCATCGTCTTTCTCACCCCCTGGCTGGCCCAGGGCCTGGGCTACTTCAACAACTTCACCCTGGCGCCGGTACTGCTACTAGTCTTCTTCCTGATCGGCGTACTGGCCGACCGTAGCTAGAGGCGCCCACGGGGGCGCCCAGGAAGGAGCCCCATGAAGCCACTCAAGCACCTCTATCTGTATTTCCAGGACGGCCAGCGCCTGGCCCTGCGCTTCCCCAAGCAGAGCGAAGACCCGGCGGCCGTCGCCCGCGCCTTGCGCAAACAGCTGGAATCGCCTTTTCTGAGCATCGAGGTGGATGGCGACCTGCTGATGATTCCGCGTGAGAGCATCAAGTATCTGCAGGTCTGTCCGATGCCCGCCGCCCTGCCGGAGCTGACCATCCAGGGCGCAGAGGTGATCGACTGAGCCGTCCGGCTGTCCTCGCTGACCATCAGGAGGCCACCATGAAACGCTTCGCTCCCCTGCTGCTGATCCTCACCAGCCTGCTCAGCCCCGGCGCGCTCGCAGAGTCCGCCGGCCACGACAACCGCCACCTGAATGCCGGTCTGCCATGAAACGGAGCGGCTATTGCCAATCAATCTAATGCACTCCTGCCGTCGAGGATTACAGTAAAGCCAGGCAATTACAGGGAGATGCACTTCTAATGCAAATCAACGGCTACAGCGGCACTCTGCCGCCCTCGACTCAGGTCATCAACAAGTACGGCCCAGCCAATCCCGAACAGGTGAACAAGGTTGTGGACGCTACTTCCGACCGAGTCGCAGAGCGCCAGGAAAGCCGCGAACTGAGCCAGGCCACCAAGCGCGATGCGGCTACGCAGATCTACAGCGCCAACACTCAGCAACGGCAGATCGAAACGTATCTGGCAGTGGCCAGCGAAGGCGAAGTCGAGAGCCAGCCGACACCGTTGGAGACCGCTACGGAGCTACGCGAGGCGCAAGAGCGCAACGACCGGGCACAGAACATCGCAGACATCGCCAGCCGCCCCGAGCGGCCTGAGAACGAGCCGGCCAGGCCGGAGCCCTACGCTGCATCCAGTGCCTGAGCCATCAGGTGGACAGGCACAAAAAAGCCGCCCTCGGGCGGCTTTTTCATTGGCCTGCAGCTTACAGCTGCGGACCGGCGTTGCGGATGGCGTCGGAGACGTCGAACTTCTTGAAGTTGTCGACGAACTGCTGGGCCAGGCCACGAGCGGCTTCATCATAGGCGTTGCCGTCGGCCCAGGTGTTGCGCGGGTTGAGCAGGTTGGTGTCGACGCCCGGAACGGCCTTCGGCACGCTCAGATTGATGATCGGCAGCTGCTCGGTCTCGGCACCGACCAGAGCACCGCTCTGGATGGCGGCGATCACGCCGCGAGTGGTCGGAATGTTGAAGCGCTTGCCGACGCCGTAGCCACCGCCGGTCCAGCCAGTGTTGACCAGGTAGACCTTGGAGCCGAAGCCACGGATGCGCTTGATCAGCAGCTCGGCGTACTCGCCGGCCGGACGCGGGAAGAACGGTGCGCCGAAGCAGGTGGAGAAGGTCGACTTGATGCCGCCGCCCGAACCCATTTCGGTGGAGCCGACCAGCGCGGTGTAGCCGGACAGGAAGTGGTAGGCAGCCTGCTCTTCGCTGAGGATCGATACCGGCGGCAGTACGCCGGTCAGGTCGCAGGTCAGGAAGATCACGGCATTCGGCTCGCCACCGAGGTTCTTCTCGGAGCGCTTCTCGACCAGCTCCAGCGGGTAGGCCGCGCGGCTGTTCTGGGTCAGGCTGTCGTCGGCGTAGTCCGGCACGCGGTTCTCGTCGAGGACCACGTTCTCCAGCACGGCGCCGAACTGAATGGCTTTCCAGATCACCGGCTCGTTCTTCTCGGACAGGTCGATGCACTTGGCGTAGCAACCGCCTTCGATGTTGAACACCACGCCCACGCCCCAGCCGTGCTCGTCGTCGCCGATCAGGTAGCGGCTCGGGTCAGCGGACAGGGTGGTCTTGCCGGTGCCGGACAGACCGAAGAACAGGGTCACGTCGCCTTCTTCGCCAATGTTGGCGGCGCAGTGCATCGGCAGCACGTCGGCTTCCGGCAGCAGGAAATTCTGCACGGAGAACATGGCCTTCTTCATTTCACCGGCGTAGCGCATGCCGGCGAGCAGGACTTTCTTGGCGGCGAAGTTGATGATCACGCAGCCGTCGGAGTTGGTGCCGTCGCGCTCCGGTACGCACTCGAAGTTGGCGACGTTGAGGATCTGCCACTCGGCCTTGCCAGCCGGGTTGTAGGTTTCCGGGTTGATGAACAGGCAACGGCCGAACAGGTTCTGCCAGGCGGTCTGGGTGGTCATCTTCACCGGCAGGTAGTGGGCATCGGCCGAACCTACGTGAACATGGGAAACGAAGTGGCCCTGAGCGGCGTTGAACGCCTCGACGCGATCCCACAGGGCGTCGAACTTATCGGCCGGGAACGGACGGTTGATGTTGCCCCAGGCGATCTTCGCCTCGGTGCTCGGCTCCTGGACGATGAAGCGGTCGGCAGGCGAGCGGCCGGTACGGTGACCGGTACGAACAACCAGAGAACCGTTGGCGGCCAGCTCACCCTCGCCACGACGGATGGCCTCTTCGACCAGTTGGGCAGCGCTGATGTCGGTGTAAACGGTGGTGTTGGCTTGCGTCATTTGGGTCCCCGTCGGCCGGCGGCCGAGTCTTCCGAACATTGTGTAGTGGGCCTGAAGCTTCACTACAGCGATAAAAAAGTCGCGGGAGTATGCCAGAAAAGCCACGAGCTTGGCAGCCTCTTGTCCGCGAATGCCATCAATAGAGTCTGGCTATCACTTTCAGTGCCGAGTCGTCGACGGCGCCTGGCTGTCGCCGGTGGCGAACAGCTGCGCCACGTCGCTGGCATCGAAGAAATAGCGCTCGTTGCAGAACTGGCAGTCGATTTCCACCCGCCCGCCGCTTTCTTCCAGCAGGGCTTCGGCATCGGGCTGACCAACGCTGATCAGGGCGCGCGCCGAACGCTCGCGCGAGCAGCTGCAGCGGAACTGCAGCGGGCTCGGCTCGAACAGGCGCACGGCCTCCTGGTGATAGAGGCGGTGCAATACGGTCTGGTTGTCCAGGCCCAGCAGTTCCTCGGCGCTCAGGGTGTCGGCCAGGGTCAGCACATGATTCCAGCTCTCCTGGCGCTCTTCCAGCTCGGTCTGATGATGCGGCGGCAACTGCTGCAGCAACAGGCCACGGGCGCGCTGGCCGTCGGCATGCAGCCAGAAGCGGGTCGGCAACTGCTCGGAGGTGGCGAAATAAGCGGTCAGGCTGTCGGCCAGGCTGTCGCCCTCCAGCTCGACGATGCCCTGGTAGCGCTGGCCCTTGGCCGGGTCGATGGTCAGGGCCAGCACGCCGTCCGGCATCAGCTCGCGCAGGCCGGCGCCGGCGTCCACCGCCTCGGCACCGTAACGGGCGATACCGCGCACTTCGCGCTCGCTGGAGCACTCGATCATCACCAGCGGTACCGGGCCGGAGGAGCGCGCCTGAAGAATTAGCAATCCCTCGAACTTCAGGGTGCCGACCAGCAGGGCGGCGGCGGCGAGCATTTCGCCGAGCAGCTGGGCCACCGGCTGCGGATAGGGATGCTTGGCCAGCACGTGCTGGTAGCTCTCGGCCAGGCTGACCATCTCGCCGCGGACGTCGTTGTCGTCGAAGATGAAACGCTGGGAATGATCGAAATCGTGCATCGGGGACCGCCTGACGAAGAGGATGACGGGCCACCGACGCCTCTGACGAGTGCGCCGCGCTGGATAGCCCGGGGAATAAGGCGGAATTCTAGGGACAAACGCCGGTGCATCCAAGCCATGCGGCGATGGCCGGCGGCTCAGTCGCCGCGCAGGCCGAGCAGCTGGCGGCGCTGCTTCTTGTTCGGCCGGCCGTCGGTCTGTACACCGAGGGCGCCGGCCTTGCGCAGGGCCGCAGCCTCTTCGCGGCGGGCGATGCTCTCGGCCGTTTCCTCATACAGCAGCTGCGCCTCCGGCGCGCCACGCCGCACCATGGACAGCGCGCGCACCACCACGGTCCGCTCGTCGAAACCGGCGCGAATGACGTACTCGTCGCCGAGCCTCGGCTCCTTGCCCGGTTTGCAGCGCTCGCCGCGGCAATGCACCTTGCCGCCTTCGATAGCCTCCTTGGCCAGGGAGCGGGTCTTGTAGAAGCGTGCGGCCCACAGCCACTTGTCCAGGCGCACCTTGTCGTCTTTGTCGCTCATTTCTCACCCTGGAAAACTCGTCACGCGGCGTGAATCTTGCCTGATGCAGTTGTCACATGGCACATCTAGAATGCTTTCATCGCCGATGGAAACCCGTATTGAAGACCTTCGACCAACTCTCCGTGATCGGTCTGCGCGAATGGATCAATCTGCCCGAGCTGGGCATGATCGGCCTGCGCGCGAAGATCGACACCGGTGCCAGCACCTCGACCCTGCATGCCAGCGACATAGTGCCCTTCGAGCGTGACGGCGTGCGCTGGGTACGCTTCACCGCGCACTTCGGCACCCTGGTGCAGCGCCGCCACCCGTGCGAGGCCAAGGTGGTGACGGTGAAGACCATCAAGAGCTCCAACGGCCAGGCCCAGGCCAGGTACGTGATCAGCACCGCCCTGACCCTGGGCGACCGCAGCTGGCCGGTGGACTTCACCCTGGCCTGCCGCAAGACCATGCGCTATCGCGTACTGCTCGGCGCCCACGCCCTGGTCGACGGCCAACTGGTGGTCAACCCGGCGCTGACCTACGTGCAAGACAAACCGCAGCTCCCCATTCTCTCCGGTGCCCAATGAAGATCGCCATCCTGTCGCGCAATCCGCGCCTGTACTCGACGCGTCGCCTGATCCAAGCAGGCGAGGAGCGTGGCCACGAGGTGGTGGTGATAGACACCCTGCGCGCCTACATGAACATCGCCAGCCACAAACCGCAGATCCACTACCGTGGCCGCCCGTTGGAAGGCTTCGACGCGGTGATCCCGCGCATCGGCGCCTCGGTGACCTTCTATGGCTGCGCCGTGCTGCGCCAGTTCGAGATGCAGGGCGTGTTCCCGCTCAACGAGTCGGTGGCGATCAGCCGCTCGCGTGACAAGCTGCGCTCGCTGCAGTTGCTGTCGCGCAAGGGCATCGGCCTGCCGGTGACCGGCTTCGCCCACTCGCCGGACGACATCCCCGACCTGATTCAGATGGTCAACGGCGCGCCGCTGGTGATCAAGGTGCTGGAAGGCACCCAGGGCATCGGCGTGGTGCTCTGCGAAACGGAGAAGGCGGCCGAGTCGGTGATCGAGGCGTTCATGGGCCTGAAGCAGAACATCATGGTGCAGGAGTACATCAAGGAAGCCGGCGGCGCCGACATCCGCTGCTTCGTGGTCGGCGACAAGGTGATCGCGGCGATGAAGCGCCAGGCCAAGCCCGGCGAGTTCCGTTCCAACCTGCACCGCGGCGGCGAAGCCAGTCTGATCAAGATCACCCCGGAAGAGCGCATGACCGCCATCCGCGCGGCCAAGGTCATGGGCCTGTCGGTGGCCGGGGTCGACATCCTGCGTTCCAACCACGGCCCGCTAGTGATGGAGGTGAACTCCTCGCCGGGCCTGGAAGGCATCGAGACCACCACAGGCAAGGACGTGGCCGGCATCATCATCGAGTACCTGGAAAAGAACGCCATCCCCGGACAGACCCGCACCCGCGGACGCGGCTGAGCAGCTGCCCGCAACCGCTTGCCTATCCGAGAGGCAGGCCAGCTGCTGAGTTAAGTGCCATCCACTCGACAAATTCCCGCTCGCCCAGCGGCAGCCCCAGGAGGAAGCCCTGGCCCAGCGCGCAGTCGTGCCGGCGTAGCCAGTCCAGCTGAACCTCGTTCTCCACGCCCTCGGCCACGCATTCCAGGCCCAGGTTGCGGGCAATCATCAGAATGGTCTCCACCAGCATGCCGCCACTGGCGTCACCTTCCAGGTCGTGGATAAAGCTGCGGTCGATCTTTAACCGGTCCAGCGGCAGGCGCTTGAGGTAAGTGAGCGAGGAGTAGCCGGTGCCGAAGTCGTCGATGGCGAAGCGCACGCCCTGGGCCTTGAGCGCCAGCATGGTGGCGATGCAGTGCTCGACATCCTCCAGCAGCACGCCCTCTGTGATCTCCAGCTCCAGCGCGCCGCTGGGCAGCGCGTGGCGGCGCAGGCAGTCGCCGACGCGCTGGACGCAATCGGCCTGGCGCAGCTCGCGCGGACTGAGGTTGACCGCCAGCACCAGCTGCGGCCAGTCCACCTGCCAGCGCGCCAGGCTGGCACAGGCGTGCTCCAGTACCCAGTGGCCGAGCTCGTGGATCAGCCCGGTCTCCTCGGCCAGCGGAATGAACTGCCCCGGGGGGATATCGCCACGCTCCGGGTGCTGCCAGCGCAACAGCACCTCGGCGCCGGCGATACGCCCGCTGGCCAGTTCCAGCTGCGGCTGGAACACCAGGTACAGCTGGTCGCGGGCCATGGCCAGGCGCAGCTCGCTCTGCAGCTGCAGGCGTTGATCGATCACCGCCTGCATCTCCGGGGCGAAGAAATGCAGGGCGTTGCGCCCGGAATGCTTGGCCCGATACATGGCGGTGTCCGACTGCTTGAGGGCGTCGGCGGCGTCCTGGCCGGCCAGCGGGTGCAGGGTGATACCGATGCTGCCGGTCACCACCAGATCGTGCCCCTGCACCTGAAAACTGCCGCGTAGGCTGGCCAGCAGCTTGTCGCCCACCTCGGCGGCCAGCTCGGCGGCCATGGCCTGGCTCTCGGCCAGGGTCTCCAGCAGCACCACGAACTCGTCGCCACCGAGCCGCGCCAGGGTGTCTTCGGCGCGCAGGCTGTGCCCCAAGCGCGCACTGACTTCGCGCAGCAGGTCATCGCCGACGTGATGGCCGAGGCTGTCGTTGACCGTCTTGAAGTGGTCCAGGTCGATGAACAGCAGCGCGCCGAAGCTGCCCTCGCGGCGTTCGCGGGCCATGGCGTGCTGCAGGCGGTCCTGCAGCAGGCGGCGGTTGGGCAGGCCGGTCAGCTCGTCGCTGTAGGCCAGGCGCTCGATCTCGCGCTGGTAGCGCTGGCGCTCGGAGATATCGGTGACGCTGGCGCGGATCAGCAGCGGCTCGCCGGGCATGCGTACCAGGCGGATCTCGCAGGGCAGCAGGCGACCGCCGAGATCGCGGTGCAGCCATTCGAACACCGGCGTCTCGCCGGCGATGGCAGCATCAACGTGCTGCCGGCCGAGCGGTTCCGACAGGCTGCCATCGGCCTGGTGCGGCGGGCTCAGCTCGGTCGGCTTGCGTCCGATCAGCTCGGCGCGGCTGCAGTGGAACAGGCGCAGGGCGTTGGCATTGGCGTCGATGATGCCGCCGTCGGGGCTGAATAGCAGGATCGCCTCCGGCGCGTGCTCGACCAGGGTGCGGTAGCGCGCCTCGGCCTCGTGGCGCGCGGTGATGTCTTCCACCAGGGCCAGACAGGCCTCCAGCTGGCCATCCGGGTCGCGCACCGCACGCAGGCTGAGACGGGCGTAGACGATGCTGCCGTCCTTGCGCAGGAAGCGCTTCTCCAGCTCGTAGTCGTCGCGCTCGCTGCTGCAGATGGCGGCGAACAGCGCCTCCTCGCGCTCGATATCCTGCGGATGGGTGATCTCCAGCCAGTGGCTGGCGCGCAGTTCGTCGCGGTTGCGGCCGAGGATCTGGCACAGCTTGAAGTTCACCTCCAGCCACTGGCGCTGCGGGCTGACCATGGCCATGCCGATCAGTGGCGCCTCGAAGAACAGGCGCAGCCACTCGTCGCGCTCGCGCAGGCGGCGCTCGGTGCGGCGCCGCTCGCTGATGTCCTGGATCGCTCCGTACAGGCGCACCACCTGTTCGCCGTCGCGCTCGGCGAAGCCCTTCAGGCGCACCCAGCGCGCAGTGCCGCGGGCACCGAGCAGGCGCACTTCGATGTCGAACGGCTCGCCGGTCTGCAGCACCCGTTCCAGGGTCTCGTTCATCAGCTTCTGGCTGGGCGCGTCGTAGCGATCCAGCGAGCCCTGCATGTCCGGCGCGCCGCCAGCCGGATCCAGCTCGTTGAGGCGGAAGCAGCCCTCGGTCCAGTACATGCGCTGGGTCACCAGGTCCAGCACCCAGCCGCCGATATCCGCCACCTCCTCGGTCTGGGTCAGCAGATGGGCCTGGCGCAGCAGTTCCTCGCGGCGCTGGGCCAGCTCGGCGCCGAGGCGCTCGCGCTCGCTGACGTCGTTGTTCAGCGCCACCAGGTGGCTGACCTCACCATGCTCGTCGAGCAGCGGCGCCACCGTTATCTCGTTCCAGAACTGCTGGCCGTTCTTGCGGTAGTTGCGCAGCACTTCCTGGTGCGCCACGCCGTGACGCATGGCATGGCGCACCCGCAGCAGGCCGCTCTGCGACTCGTCCTGGTCGATCAGCAGACGGCTGGAGGTGCCGATGATCTCCTCGCGGGAATAGCCGCTGATGCGCTCCAGTGCCGGGTTGCAGTAGATGAAGGGCACGCCGGGCTGGCGCAGGTCGGAGATCGAGACGCCGAGCGGGCAGGACTGCAGCGCCAGGTTGGCCAGGGCCAGCTCCTTCTGCATTTCCGCCGTACGGCGCAGGGTGCTGCGCAGGTCACCGAGGGCCCTCCCCACCAGGAGCGCGGCGAGCATCATCATCAGCACGCTGAAGTGCACCTCCAGGCGCTGCGGCGCGCCCCACTCCAGCTCGCTGCCGAGGCGCCCGGCCAGCGGCAGGAGGAGCACCGCAAGCGCCGTTAGCGCCGTGCCCCAGAGCGCGCCGGCGAAGCCCCAGAGCAGGGCCAGCGCCAGCAGCATGACGCCGATCAACGGCAGGATCAGCAGCAGCGGCAGGAAGCACAGCGACAGTGGCAGCACGGCCAGCAGAACCGGCAGCAGCCACCAGGGCAGCACGCGCACGCCGACACCCTCCTCATCCAGAGCCGGCCCGACCAGCAGGGCCCAGCCACGCCGCTGCAGACGTCGGGTCAGCAGGCACAACAGCGGCAAGGCCACCGCAAGCGCGGTTAGACTGTCCAGCAACCAGAACTCGAGGATCGCCTCCCGCCACTGGCCCTCCAGGCGGCCGCTGAGCAACAGACCGCCCTGGATCAGCAAGGCACTGAGCAGCGCGGGGGCCAGCAAGCCGAGCAGGACAAAACGCAGCAGACTGGCGACATCCGGCAGCGCGGCATTGCCACGCCGACCGAAGGCCAGCCAGGCAAAGCCGATGGCGAGGGTTTCCGGCAGCGCATGCAGCGGCGCCCACTGCCAGTCCAGGCCCCACAGCGGCGCGCTGAACATGGCGTTGAGATAAAGCGCCAACAGCACGCGCGGCCCCCACCAGAGCACGGCGCACAGGCCGAGGGCGAATGGCAGGTAGCACAGCGCCGCACCCGAGGCGAACTGGGTCGACAGCGACAGCCAGGTGGCCAGGTGCAGCAGCGGCAGTGGCAACCACCAGGTCCATCGCGGCAGAGGAGCGGAATCTACGGCCATGCTGACCTCGTGCGGATCACCAGAGCAGCATAGATCAGGCCTGCTAGAGCGGTCGGCGGAAGCCCGAGGCGCTAAGTCGAGAGACGCCGCGCGCCGTCAGTTGGCGTCGCGCGGCAACAGCAGGCCCAGCGGCAGGCAGATGCGCGCCTCCAGGCCGCCGCCGGAGCGGTTGCGCAGCTCCACGCTGCCGCCGTGCAGGGCGGCGATGCGCTTGACGATGGCCAGGCCCAGGCCGGTGCCCTTGCCGCCACGGGCGCGGTCGCCACGGATGAACGGATTGAAGATTTCGCCCATCTCTTCCGCAGCGATGCCCGGGCCACGATCCAGCACGCTGAGCACCACGTAGGGCGCGCTCTCGTCGCCGGCCACGTTGGCCACCACCTCCACGCCCTGGCCGCCATAACGCAGGGCGTTGTCGAGCAGGTTGACCAGCAGGCGCTTGATCGACACCCGGCGCAACGGGAAGGCCGGCACCTGCTCCACGCACAGGCGCACCAGCGGCTCGTGCTGGTTGTAGGGCGCCACCGTTTCGCGCACCAGCTCGTCGAGCAGCACCGGCTCGGGCTTCTCGTCGCGGCCGTCGCGGATGAAGGCGAGGAACTGGTCGAGGATGGTGTCCATGTGCTCGATGTCGCGGACCATGTCCTCGGTCATCTCGGCATCGCCGCCGAGCATCTCCAGCGACAGGCGCAGGCGCGTCAGCGGCGTGCGCAGATCGTGCGAAACACCGGCCAGCATCAGCTCGCGCTCTCGGGCACCCTGCTCGATGTTCTCCGCCATCTGGTTGAAGGCGCGATACACCTCGGTCATCTCGCTCGGCGTGTCGCTCACCGGCAGGCGCACGCTGCGGCCCTGGCCGAACTGGCGGGCGGCGAACACCAGGCGCTTGAGCGGCGCATTGAGCTGGCGCACGAAGATCCAGGCGGCGGCGGTGGACAGCAGGCCGATGCCGAGGAACCAGCCGAGCACGCTCCAGATCTTCTGTCCGCGCAGCGGGTGCGGATAGAGCGGCACCTTGAGCCAGTCCGGGCCCAGGCTCGGTGCCCGCACCCACAGCGCCGGCGGGCTCTGCACCCGTACCCGCACCTCGGTGTCGGGGCCCAGCTCGGCCTGCATCTGGCGCAGGAAGATTTCCGAATAGGGCCAGTGCTGCTCGGTAGCCGGCACCTTGTCCTGCGCCACCCGGCTCAGGGTCGCCGCCTCGGCGATATGTGCACGGTCCTCCGGCTCCGCCGCCCAGTAGGCGCGCAGGGTCAGCGCCGCGCCGTGGCTGTACTGGCGGTCGACCAGCATGTCCTCGTTCATCATCAGGTAGACCAGGGTCAGCGCCTTGGAAAACAGCACGACGATGAGCACCAGCCAGAGGGTGCGGGCGAAGAAGCTCTGCGGGAACCAGACAGGGGTTTTCATCAGGATTGGGCTTACTTGTTACCGTCCGGCACGAACACATAGCCCACGCCCCAGACAGTCTGGATATAGCGCGGCTTGGACGGGTCCGGCTCGATCAGCCGGCGCAGACGGGAAATCTGCACGTCGATGGAGCGTTCCAGGGCGTCCCACTCGCGGCCGCGGGCGAGGTTCATCAGCTTGTCCCGGGTCAGCGGCTCGCGGGCGTGCTGGACCAGGGCCTTGAGCACGGCGAATTCGCCGGTGGTGAGCATGTGTACTTCCTCACCCTTCTTCAGCTCGCGGGTGGCCAGGGACAGCTCGTAGTCGCCGAAGGTGACGGTCTCGTCCTCGCTGGCCGGCGCGCCGGGTACCACCGGCGCCTGGCGACGCAGCACAGCCTTGATACGCGCCAGCAGTTCGCGCGGGTTGAAGGGCTTGGCCAAGTAGTCGTCGGCGCCGCCTTCCAGCCCCTGAATGCGGCTGGCCTCGTCGCCCTTGGCGGTGAGCATGATGATCGGCATCTGGTTGTTCGCCTCGCGCAGGCGGCGGCAGGCGGACAGGCCGTCCTCGCCCGGCAGCATGAGATCGAGCACCAGCAGTTGGAACAGCTCGCGGGCCAGCAGGCGGTCCATCTGCTCGACGTTCTCCACGGCGCGTACGCGGTAGCCCTGCTCGCTGAGGAAACGCTCCAGCAGGCGGCGCAGGCCGGGGTCGTCATCGACGATGAGGATCTTTTCGCCTTCGACTGCGGGTGTACTGCTCATGTTCTCTCCTGTCCGGGTGGCGCGGCATTATCGCCCAGAGCCGCAGCGCGGCGGCTCGTCCATTGTTAGCAGATTTTTCCCCGAACGGTTCCCAATGCTTTCCGACCCGGTGTTTATAATGCGGCGCTTTCGCGTCGGTACCGGCGTGGTTTTTCTGTCAGGTAGGGTTCATGGATAGCATCAACAAGCGTATCGCCGCCGAGCTCGGCGTCCTCCCGCAACAGGTCGCCGCCGCCGTGGCCCTGCTCGACGAAGGCTCCACCGTGCCCTTCATCGCCCGCTACCGGAAGGAAGTCACCGGCAGCCTGGACGACACCCAGCTGCGCCACCTGGAAGAGCGCCTGCGCTACCTGCGCGAGATGGACGAGCGTCGCGCGGCGATCCTCGCCAGCATCGAGGAGCAGGGCAAGCTGACCCCCGAGCTGACCCGCGAGATCAACGAGGCCGACACCAAGACCCGTCTCGAAGACCTCTACCTGCCATACAAGCAGAAGCGCCGCACCAAGGGCCAGATTGCCCTGGAGGCCGGCCTCGGCGAACTGGCCGATGGCCTGTTCAACGACCCGACGCTCAACCCGGAAGAACAGGCCGCGCGCTTCGTCGACGCCGAGAAGGGCTTCGCCGATGTGAAGGCGGTGCTGGAAGGCGCCAAGTACATCCTGATGGAGCGCTTCGCCGAGGACGCCAGCCTGCTCGACAAGTTGCGTTCCTTCCTGAAGAACGAGGCCACCCTCAGCGCCCGTGTGGTCGCTGGTAAAGAAGCCGAAGGCGCCAAGTTCAGCGACTACTTCGAGCACGACGAAGCCCTCAAGGGCGTGCCGTCGCACCGCGCACTGGCGATCTTCCGCGGCCGCAACGAGGGCATCCTCGGCGCCAGCCTCAAGGTCGGCGACGAGGCGCCGGGTACCATGCACCCGTGCGAATTGATGATCGCCGAGCGCTTCGGCATCGAGCAGCGCGGCCGCGCCGCCGACAAGTGGCTGGGCGAAGTGGTGCGCTGGACCTGGAAGGTCAAGCTCTACACCCACCTGGAAACCGACCTGCTCGGCGAGCTTCGCGAGAAGGCCGAGGACGAGGCGATCACCGTGTTCGCCCGCAACCTGCACGACCTGCTGCTGGCAGCCCCGGCCGGTCCGCGCGCCACCTTGGCGCTGGACCCGGGCCTGCGCACCGGCTGCAAGGTGGCCGTGGTCGACGCCACCGGCAAGGTGCTGGAAACCGCCACCGTCTACCCGCACGCCCCGCGCAACGACTGGGACGGCACCCTAGCGATCCTCGCCAAGCTGTGCGCCAAGCACGCGGTGGACCTGATCTCGATCGGCAACGGCACCGCCAGCCGCGAGACCGACAAGCTGGCCATCGACCTGATCAAGAAGCTGCCCGCGCTCAAGCTGACCAAGGTAATGGTCTCCGAGGCCGGCGCCTCGGTGTATTCCGCCTCCGAACTGGCCGCCCGCGAATTCCCGGACATGGACGTATCGCTGCGCGGTGCAGTAAGCATCGCCCGTCGCCTGCAGGACCCGCTGGCCGAGCTGGTGAAGATCGACCCGAAATCCATCGGTGTCGGCCAGTACCAGCACGACGTGTCGCAGCTGAAACTGGCGCGTTCGCTGGACGCAGTGGTCGAGGACTGCGTGAACGCCGTCGGCGTGGACGTCAACACCGCCTCCGCCGCCCTGCTGGCGCGCATCTCCGGCCTCAACAGCACCCTGGCGCAGAACATCGTGCAATTCCGCGACGCCAACGGCGCGTTCAAGAGCCGCAGCGACCTGAAGAAGGTGCCGCGCCTGGGCGAGAAGACCTTTGAGCAGGCCGCCGGCTTCCTCCGCGTGATGAACGGCGACAACCCGCTGGACGCCTCCGCCGTGCACCCGGAAACCTACCCGTTGGTGCAGCGTATCGCCCAGGACACCGGCCGCGACGTGCGCTCGCTGCTCGGCGACTCCAGCTTCCTGCGTAGCCTTGATCCCAAGCGCTTCACCGACGAGAGCTTCGGCCTGCCGACCGTCACCGACATCCTCAAGGAACTGGACAAGCCGGGCCGCGACCCGCGTCCGGAATTCAAGACCGCCGAGTTCCAGGAGGGCGTCGAGAGCCTCAAGGACCTGCAGCCGGGCATGATCCTCGAAGGCGTGGTGACCAACGTCACCAACTTCGGCGCCTTCGTCGACATCGGTGTGCACCAGGACGGTTTGGTGCATATTTCGGCCTTGTCGGAGAAGTTCGTCAAAGACCCCTATGAAGTGGTCAAGGCCGGCGATATCGTCAAAGTCAAAGTCATGGAAGTGGACATCCCGCGCAACCGCGTCGGCCTGACCATGCGCATGAGCGACACCCCCGGCGAGAAGGTCGATGGTCCGCGTGGCGGGCAATCCCGTGGCGGGCAGAACCGCGGTGGCAACCAGCCACGCAGCGAGCGTCATTCCAGCCAGGACAAGCCGGCCCCGGCCAACGCGGCCATGGCCTCGCTGTTCGCCAACGCCAAGCAGCTGAGGAAGTGAGCCATGAGTGACGCGCCCGTCGGCAAGCAAAGCAACTTCAGCCGCCTGCTCGGCATCCGCATCCTGCGCGCCGAGAACGGTGAATCCGAGCTGCGCATGGACATGCAGGAGCAGATGCTCAACCTGCACGGACGCATGCACGGCGGCGCGCTCTACTCGCTGATCGACACCGCCCTCGGCCAGGCCAGCCACAGCCTGTTCGGCGGCGAGGCCGGCAGCATGACCCTGGAATGCAAGGTCAACTACATCCGCGGTGTCGAGTCCGGCGAAGTGGTCTGCCACGCCCGCGTGCTGAACGGCGGGCGCAAGGTGCATGTGCTGGAGGCCAAGGTGGAACAGGGCGACAAGCTGATCGCCACCGCCCAGGCCACCTTTATCTGCAAGTGATGTCAGCGCGGCGGGCTTCCTGAGCCACCTCGCCCTTCGACTCCCCACCCGCTTTCTCGGGATTGCGCCGAGCACCTCGCTCGGCGCATCCTCCCCTTCCGGTCAGGCGACAGCGTCCGTCCGCGTACCCGACTTGCAGTGAGGCGGCTCCACCCCCATATAGGGGCGACCGTCGAGTGAAGGAACAAGAATCTTGAGCGATCTCCTCTCCCGCCGCCTGGCTCTGCTCGGCGATGCCGCCCACCTGTCCCTGCTCACCCAGTGCCTGCACGGCATCGAGCGCGAGACCCTGCGCGTGACCGAACAGGGTGAGCTGGCACAGACCGGACACCCGGCCGCACTCGGCTCGGCGCTGACCCACGCGCAGATCACCACCGACTATTCCGAGGCCCTGCTGGAATTCATCACCCCGGCCGAGCCGGACCCGGCCGATACCCTGGCCGAGCTGGAGCGCATCCATCGCTTCGCCGCCAGCCAACTGGACGGCGAATACCTGTGGAGCCCGTCCATGCCCGGTCTGCTGCCGGACGAGGCGGACATCCCGATCGCCCGCTACGGCAGCTCCAATATCGGTCGTCTCAAGTACGTCTACCGCCAGGGCCTGGCCCTGCGCTACGGCAAGACCATGCAGTGCATCGCCGGCATCCACTACAACTTCAGCCTGGCCGAGGGCCTGTGGCCGCTATTGCAGCAGCTGGATGGCGACACGCAGAGCGCGCGCGACTACCAGTCGGCCAGCTACATCGCACTGATCCGCAACTTCCGCCGCTACAGCTGGCTGCTGATGTACCTGTTCGGTGCCTCACCGGCACTGGACGCCAGCTTCCTGCGTGGCCGCCCGCACCAGCTGCAGCCGCTGGATGCCGACACTCTGCACCTGCCGTACGCCACCAGCCTGCGCATGAGCGACCTGGGCTACCAGAGCAGCGCCCAGTCCGGCCTGACGCCCTGCTACAACGACCTGGCCAGCTATACCGAGAGCTTGCGCGCGGCAGTGGCCACGCCCTACCCGGCCTACGCCGAGATCGGCACCAAGGACGCCAATGGCGAGTGGCTGCAGCTCAACACCAACATCATCCAGATCGAAAACGAGTACTACTCGAGCATCCGCCCCAAGCGCGTCACCTATTCCGGCGAGCGCCCGATCCAGGCCCTGATGAGCCGCGGCGTGCAGTACGTGGAAGTGCGCTGCCTGGACATCAACCCCTACCTGCCCATGGGCATCGATCTGGACCAGGCGCGCTTCCTCGACGCCTTCATCCTGTTCTGCGCCCTGCAGGACAGCCCGCTGCTGGCCAGCGGCGTGTGTCGCGCCAGCACCGAGAACTTCCTCAAGACGGTCAAGGAAGGTCGCCGTCCCGGCCTGCACCTGCAGCGCGACGGCGAGCAGGTCGAACTGCGCACCTGGGCCGGCGAACTGCTCGACGCCTTCGCCCCGATCGCCGCGCTGCTCGACCGCGCCTACGGCGGCGATGCCTACCAGACCGCCCTGCACCTGCAACGGCGCAAGGTAGAAGACCCGGCGCTGACCCCGTCGGCCCGCGTGCTGGCCGAGCTGAAGGACACCGGCGAAAGCTTCCGCGAGTTCGCCCTGCGCCAGAGCAAGGCCCACGCCGCCACCTTCCGCGCCCAGCCACTGAGCGCAACGGAGCAGGCGCAGTTCGAGGCAGCCGCGCGCCAGTCCCTGGCCGAACAGGCCGAACTGGAGCGTGCACCGGCCGGCGACTTCGACACCTTTGTCGCGGCCTATCAGGCGAGCATTCTCGGCATCAGCGTGTGAGCCGCGCCGGGCCTGCGGCCTAGACCTCGCCGGGCGACCCGGTCAACGAACCGTCGTTTTAGCGGCAATTCGTCACAATTCCGCCACTTCGACCGTTCGCCCCTGACCGACGGCACGCCGCTGACGCCGGCAGGGGCTAGCCTGTGGGGAAACCCGCATTGGCGAACAGCCATGACGCCCGACGCAGACAACCACGACTGGAGTCTGGAAAGCCTGAACAAGGCCTACCAGCAAGGCTACATGGCCGGACTCACCGGCCAGCCACAGCACGCGCAACCCTACCCCATGGAAGTGCTGGCCGCCGCCTGGGAAGCCGGCTGGGACGATGGCAACGAGCAGTTCAAGCTGCACCAGCGGCGCAGCGCCTGATCCCCCCAAACAAAAGGGCCGCAAACGCGGCCCTTTTTTATTGCACCATCCAAAGACGCGCGAGCTAGAGATAAACGGTGGCGAAACGGCTGAGGAAGCGGAGTTTACGAGTTGTAAATGAGCATTCCTAAGCCGTTTTCAACGCCGTTTAGCCGACGCGCAGCAGTCTTTACAACAACTTTTCGAAGATCTTCGAGTTGCGCTGGTAGTTGTACAGCGAGGCCCGCGCCGCCGGCAGGCGTTCGACGCCGCTGGGCTCGAAGCCGCGCTCCTGGAACCAGTGCGCGGTACGCGTGGTGAGCACGAACAGGGTCTTCAGACCCAGCGCCTTGGCCCGCTCCTCGATGCGTTCCAGCAGCTCGTCACCACGGCCGCCATGGCGGTATTCGGGGTTCACCGCCAGGCAGGCCAGCTCGCCGGCGTCCGAGTCGGCGATGCGGTACAACGCGGCGCAGGCGATGATCAGACCATCGCGCTCGACGATGCTGAACTGCTCGATCTCGCGCTCCAGCACCTCGCGCGAGCGGCGCACCAGGATGCCCTGATCTTCCAGCGGAGTGATCAGGTCGATCAGCCCGCCGACGTCCTCGATGGTCGCCTCGCGCAGCGACTCGAACTGTTCCTGATCGACCAGGGTGCCGCCACCGTCGCGGGTGAACAGCTCGGTCAGCAGCGAGCCGTCCTCCATGTAGCTGACGATATGGCTGCGCTTGACCCCGCCACGGCAGGCCTGGGCCGCAGCATCCAGCAGTTCGGCCTGGTAGCAGCTGCCGAGCCGAGCCAGGTGCGCCGGCACCTGCTGCGGACGCAGCTCGCGCACCAGCTTGCCGCTCTCGTCGAGCAGGCCACGCTCGGCGCTGAACAGCAGCAGCTTGTCGGCCTGCAGGTCGATGGCGGCGCGGGTGGCGACGTCCTCGCAGGCCAGGTTGAAGATTTCCCCGGTGGGCGAATAGCCGAGCGACGACAGCAGCACGATGCTGCGCTCGTCGAGCAGGCGGCCGATGCCCTTGCGGTCGACCCGACGTACTTCGCCGGTGTGGTGATAGTCGATGCCGTCGACCACGCCGATCGGCCGCGCGGTGACGAAATTGCCGCCGGACACGCGCAGGCGCGAGCCCTGCATCGGCGAGGCGGCCATGTCCATCGACAGGCGCGCCTCGATGGCGATACGCAGACGGCCGACGGCATCGATCACGCAGTCCAGGGTCGGGCCGTCGGTGATGCGCAGGTCGCGGTGATAACGCGGGGTCAGCCCACGCTCGGCCAGGCGCGCCTCGATCTGCGGGCGCGAGCCGTGCACCAGCACCAGGCGTACGCCGAGGCTGTGCAGCAGCACCAGGTCGTGGACGATATTGCCGAAATTCGGGTGTTCCACACCCTCGCCGGGCAGCATGACCACGAAAGTGCAGTCACGGTGGGCGTTGATATAGGGCGAAGCGTGGCGGAGCCAGTTGACGTAGTCGTGCATGCAGGAGCCTGTGAGCGGGGACGGACGAGCGATGGTTTGCCTCTCCGCAAGCGGAGAAGGAAGGTCGGTCTAGCGTCGTCGCAACATCGGTGCTCCCCTTTGACTGAACGGGTTACAGGCAGTAGTGCTGAATCAGTTGGCGCAGCAGGCTCACCGTCGGCTCGATGCGCGACAGTTCGAGGAATTCCCCCGGCTGGTGGGCGCAGGCGATGTCGCCCGGGCCGAGGACGATGGTCTCGCAGCCAAGCTGCTGAAGATACGGGGCTTCGGTACCGAATGCCACCGACTGCGCCGCATGTCCGGTGAGCTTTTCCGCCAGGCGCACCAGCTCGCTGTCGGCGCTCTGCTCGAAGGGCGGCACATTGGCGAACAGCGGCGCGTAGTCGATCTTCACCTGGTGCCGCTCGGCCAGCGGCCGCAGCTTGCCGCGAATGGCCGCGCGCAGCTGCTCCGGGTCCATGCCCGGCAGCGGGCGCAGGTCGAACTCCAGGGAGCACTGGCCACAGATGCGGTTGGGGTTGTCGCCGCCGTGGATGCAACCGAGGTTGAGGGTCGGCTGCGGCACGCCGAACTGCGGGTTGTTGAACTCGCGCTGCCACTGGCTGCGCAGCTCGCGCAGCGCGCCGATGGCATCGTGCATCGCCTCCAGGGCGCTGTGACCGAGACTCGGGTCGGAGCTGTGGCCGCTCTGCCCGAGGATATCGATGCGCTCCATCATCACGCCCTTGTGCAGGCGGATCGGCTTCAAGCCGGTCGGTTCGCCGATCACCGCGGCCCGCCCGAGCGGCCGACCGGCCTCGGCCAGGGCGCGGGCGCCGGCCATCGAGCTTTCCTCGTCGCAGGTGGCCAGCACCAGCAGCGGCTGACGAAACGGCTGGTCGAGCAGGCCGCGCACCGCCTCGATCACCAGCGGGAAGAAGCCCTTCATATCGCACACGCCGAGGCCGACCCAGCGATTGCCTTGCGCCGTCAGCTTGAGCGGATCGCTCTGCCACAGGGCGGCGTCGAACGGCACCGTGTCGCTATGCCCGGCCAGCACCAGCCCGCCGGGGCCATTGCCGAGGGTGGCCAGCAGGTTGGCCTTGCCTGGAGCCACGTCCTGGATCTCGCAGGAGAAGCCGAGGTCGCTCAGCCAACCGGCCAGCAAGTCGATCACCGCGCGGTTGGACTGATCCCAGTGCGGCTGGGTACAGCTCACCGAGGGCGCGGCGATCAGCGCGGCGAACTGGTCCTGCAGAGAGGGAAGCGGCATGGGGATTCTCCGTGGCATGCGGCCCATCATAGAGAGGCCGGCGCCCGCTGCCTACGCTGCGGCGGGATGACCTTTCGTCCGGCTGACATGACTGGAAACGACCGTTCGAGCAGAACTTGCTGTCATCTGGCATACTTCGCGCCCCTTTTTCCGGTCACGAAAACGTCATGTTCGAGATATTCAGCGGGCTCGATGCCTGGGTCGCCATCGGTCTGGTGCTAGCCCTGGCCTTTGTCCTGACCTTCGAATTCATCAACGGTTTCCACGACACCGCCAACGCGGTGGCCACGGTCATCTACACCAAGGCGATGCCGCCGCACCTGGCAGTGATCGCCTCCGGCATCTTCAACTTCCTCGGCGTGGTTCTCGGCGGTATCGGCGTGGCCTATGCCATCGTTCACCTACTGCCGGTGGAGCTGCTGATCAACGTCAACACGGCCCACGGCCTGGTGATGGTGTTCTCCCTGCTGACCGCTGCCATCGCCTGGAACCTGGGCACCTGGTATTTCGGCATTCCGGCCTCCAGCTCGCACACCCTGATCGGCTCGATCCTCGGTGTCGGTCTGGCCAACGCCCTGCTCACCAACATCTCCCTGGCCGACGGTGTGAACTGGCAGAAGGCGATCGACATCGGCCTGTCCCTGCTGCTCTCGCCACTGGCCGGCTTCGCCGTGGCCGCGCTGATCCTGATCGCCCTGCGCCGCGCCTTCGCCGACTCGAAGATGCACGAGACCCCCGAGAGCCGCATGGAGGTCAAAGGCAAGAAGAAGCCGCCGTTCTGGAACCGCGTGGTGCTGATCGCCTCCGCCATGGGCGTGAGCTTCGTGCACGGCTCCAACGACGGGCAGAAAGGCATCGGCCTGATCATGCTGGTGCTGATCGGCATCGTCCCGGCCAAGTTCGTGTTGGACCTGAACAGCACCACCTACCAGATCGAGCGCACCCGCGACGCCGCTTCGCACCTGCAGCAGTTCTATACCCGCAATCACGACGCGCTGAGCGACTACCTGGCCCTGGGCAAGAACGGCACCACCGAGCTGCCGGCCAAGTTCCGTTGCGATGCCAAGCTGACCGAGGTGACCATCTCCACCCTGCTGCAAGACCTGCAGGGCGTCACCGACTACAACCAGATGGACCAGGAGAAACGCACCCAGGTGCGCCGCTACCTGCTGTGCCTGGACGACACCGCGAAGAAGGTCGGCAAGCTGGAAAGTCTGCCCAAGCGCGAAAAATCGGACCTGGAGAGGCTGCGCAAGGACCTCACCGCTACCACCGAATACGCCCCGCTCTGGGTGATCTTCGCCGTGGCCTTGGCTCTGGGCATCGGCACCATGGTCGGCTGGAAGCGCGTGGTACTGACCGTCGGCGAGAAGATCGGCAAGCAGGGCATGACCTACGCCCAGGGCATGAGCGCGCAGATCACCGCATCCATCGCCATCGGCCTGGCCAACGTCTACAGTCTTCCGGTGTCGACCACCCACGTACTGTCGTCCGGCGTCGCCGGCACTATGGTCGCCAACAAGAGCGGCCTGCAATTCGCTACAGTGCGCAACATCCTGATGGCCTGGGTACTGACCCTGCCAGCCACCGTCATGCTGTCCGCAGGTCTGTTCTGGGTGGGCGTAAAACTGTTCGTCTGAACGCCGCCCGCCGCATGACAAGGCCGCCCACGGGCGGCCTTGTTGTTTCCCGAATCGCTCCGAGAGTCCCGACATGGCCAAAGAAACCGAGATCAAGCTGCGCGCCAGCCGCGAAACCCTCGCTGCACTGCGCGACCATCCGCTGCTGAAGAAGCGCAACAAATCCGGCTGGCAGACCCACGAGCTGTTCAACCAGTACTACGATACGCCTGCCCGCGATCTGGCCGACGCCCGCGTCGCGCTGCGTCTGCGCCGCGATGGTGAGCAGTTCATCCAGACCCTGAAGAGCCGCGGCCAGAGCGTGGCCGGGCTGTCCGAACGCAACGAGTGGGACTGGCAGCTGAAGAAGGCCAAGCTCGACCTCAAACTTCTCGGCGATGATTGCTGGCCGGCCAGCCTGGCCGAGTTGGACAAGAAGAGCCTGCAGCCACTGTTCACCACCGACTTCGTCCGCGAGAAAGCGGAGATCGCCTGGGGCCGCGGCAAGGCCAAGACGGTGATCGAGGCGGCCCTGGACCTCGGCAAGGTGGTCGCCGGCGAGGGCGAGGAAGAAATCTGCGAGCTGGAACTGGAGCTGCGGGAAGGCGAGCCCGCCGCCCTGCTGGAGCTGGCCTGCGAGCTGGCCGCCGACCTGCCGCTGATGCCCTGCGACATCAGCAAGGCCGAGCGCGGCTATCGCCTGTTCGACTCCGGCAGCTACAGCCTCAGCCTGCCGGCGCCGGAGTTGAACGCCGAGATGACGCTGGACGATGCCTTTGCCGCGCTGGCCTGGCACCTGCTCGGCAGCAGCCAGCGTCTGGCCGAACAGTACCGCTGGAACGGTCACTGGAAACTGCTGGAGCAGTGGCTGCAACAGCTGATCGACCTGCGCGCCCTGCTCAGCAGCCTCGGCCAAGCCGCACCGCGCGCCTCCAGCCGCGAACTGCGCGAAGGCCTCGACGCGCTGCTGGCCGACTGGCGTCCACGCCTGGCCGCGGGCCGCGACGACGAGGCACTGCGCCACAACGCGCCGGCCATGTTCGCCGGTGAGCTGCAAGGCAATCGCTGGGGCCTGCTGTCCCTGCAGTTGTCGCGCTGGCTGCTGCAACGCGGCTGGACGGTCGGCCGCAACCCACGGGGCGATCGCCAGGGCGCAGCGACGCTGGGCAACTGGCTGCCGACTTTGCTCAGCGAGGAAGCCGAGGGCCTGCGCCTGAAGCACTACCAGCAGTTTCCCGAAGGGCTGGCCGAGCAGCTGCCGCGCCTCGAGCGCATCCAGGCCTGGCTGCGCCTGGCCCGTCAGGTGCCGGAGCTGCCCGAGCTGGATCGCCTATACGGCGAGCTGGGCAAGCTGCAAGCGTTGTTCGCCCCGGCCAACGACCCCGACGCGCTGGCCGCACGCGTGGCACAGGCCCATACTGTGGCGACGCTCAAACCCTGGAAGCTGCTGCTGAAATAAGCTGCTCACCCCGTCATCCAGAACAAAGGGAGCTCCATGTCCGCCCTCGCCTCGCCCGCCCAGGACCGCTGGCTCGATCTCAACGACATCCTCCGTGAACTGGTGGCCCAGGGCCGGGTCTCCCAGGAAAGCGCGGAGCAATGCATGGTGCTGCGCCGCGCCTCGGCTAACGCGCAGATGCACCCGCTGGAGTTCCTCGCCGCCCAGCAGCTCGACGATCTGCAGCGGCCGGGCAAGAAGCATGATCTGGAAGGCCTCACCGTGTGGCTGGCCAACCATGCCGGGCAGCCGTACCTGCGCATCGATCCGCTGAAGATCGATGTGGCCGCGGTGACCCCGCTGATGTCCTACGCCTTTGCCCAGCGCCACAAGATCCTGGCGGTGGCTGTAGACAGCGAGGCGGTGACCATCGCCAGCGCCCAGCCCTTCGTGCATGGCTGGGAGAGCAACCTGACCCATGTGCTCAAACGCCCTATCAAACGGGTGGTGGTCAACCCGGTCGATCTGCAGCGCTTCACCACCGAGTTCTATCGCCTCGCCCGTTCGGTAACGGGGGCCAATGCTCAGGACATCAAGCTCAGCGGCGTCGGTAACTTCGAGCAGTTGCTCAACCTCGGCGCCAGCGACCAGGAGCCGGATGCCAACGACGCGCATATCGTCAATATCGTCGACTGGTTGTTCCAGTACGCCTATCAACAGCGCGCCAGCGATATCCACATCGAGCCGCGCCGTGAGACCGGCACCGTGCGCTTCCGCATCGACGGAGTGCTGCACAACGTCTACCAGTTCCCCATCCAGGTGACCATGGCGGTGGTCAGTCGCCTGAAGAACCTCGGGCGGATGAACATCGCCGAGAAGCGCAAACCGCAGGACGGCCGAATCAAGACCAAGACCCCGGACGGCGGTGAAGTGGAACTGCGCCTGTCGACTCTGCCCACCGCCTTCGGCGAGAAGATGGTGATGCGTATCTTCGACCCGGAAGTGCTGCTGAAAAACCCAGATCAGTTGGGCTTCTCTCCGGACGACCTGCGCCGCTGGGAGAGCATGACCTGCCAGCCCAACGGCATCATCCTCGTCACCGGCCCCACCGGCTCCGGCAAAACCACCACCCTGTACACCACGCTCAAGCAGCTGGCGACCGCGGAGGTCAATGTCTGCACCATCGAGGACCCGATCGAGATGATCGAGGGCGCCTTCAACCAGATGCAGGTGCAGCACAACATCGACCTGACCTTCGCTAGCGGCGTACGCGCCCTGATGCGCCAGGACCCGGACATCATCATGGTCGGCGAAATACGCGACCTGGAAACCGCCGAGATGGCCATCCAGGCGGCACTCACCGGCCACCTGGTGCTGTCCACCCTGCATACCAACGATGCCCCCAGCGCCATCACCCGCCTGCTGGAGCTGGGTGTACCGCACTACCTGCTCAAGGCAACCATCCTCGGCGTCATGGCCCAGCGCCTGGTGCGCACCCTGTGCCCGCACTGCAAGGCGCCGGTGGAGATGAACGAGGAAGACTGGCAGAGCCTGACCAAACCCTGGAGCGCGCCGCTGCCGACCCAAGCGCACCGCGCCGTCGGTTGCCTGGAGTGCCGCGAGACCGGCTACCGAGGCCGTGCCGGCGTGTACGAGATCATGCTGCTGAACGACAGCATCAAGCCGTTGATCACCCACGACACCGACCTCATTGCCCTGCGCCGGGCGGCGTTCAAGGACGGCATGCGCAGCCTACGCCTGTCCGGCGCGCAGAAGGTCGCCGCCGGCCAGACCACCATCGAGGAAGTGCTGCGGGTCACCCCGCAGAGCGAGCAGAAGTAAGCACCGGGCTGGCGCCGACGCCCGCCCGCGACTGACCAGCAAAAAGGAGTTTCTATGGAAATCGGTGGTGTGATCTTTCTCTTCGTCGCCCTGGCCGTGGCCGTGGTGTTCATGGGCTTCAAGGTGGTGCCGCAGGGCTACGAGTGGACGGTGGAGCGCTTCGGTCGCTACACCAACACCCTCACCCCAGGCCTGAACATCATCGTGCCGGTAATGGACCGCATCGGCCGCAAGCTCAACGTCATGGAGAGCGTGCTGGACATCCCGCCGCAGGAAGTGATCAGCGCCGACAACGCCATCGTGCAGATCGACGCGGTGTGCTTCTTCCAGGTGATCAACGCGGCCCAGGCGGCCTACGAGGTGAACAACCTCGAGCACGCCATCCGCAACCTGGTTATGACCAATATCCGTACCGTGCTCGGTTCCATGGAATTGGACGCCATGCTCAGCCAGCGCGACGCGATCAACGAGCGCCTGCTCAAGACCGTGGACGAGGCCACCGCGCCCTGGGGCATCAAGATCACCCGCATCGAGATCAAGGACATCAGCCCGCCGGCCGACCTGGTCGAGGCCATGGCCAGCCAGATGAAGGCCGAGCGCCTCAAGCGCGCGCAGATTCTCGAGGCCGAAGGTTCGCGCTCTGCCGCCATCCTCACCGCCGAGGGTCACAAGCAGGCGGAAATCCTCAAGGCCGAGGGTGAGCGCCAGGCCGCCTTCCTCGAGGCCGAGGCCCGCGAGCGTGCCGCCCAGGCCGAAGCCGAGGCGACCCGCATGGTCTCTGACGCCATCGCCAGCGGTAACGTGCAGGCGGTCAACTACTTCGTCGCACAGAAATACGTCGAGGCCCTGGGCCAGCTGGCCTCGGCCAACAACAGCAAGGTCATCCTGATGCCGCTGGAAGCCAGCCAGGTGATCGGCGCGGTTGGCGGCATCGGCGAGATCGTCCGCGCCACCTTCGACAAGGGCGGCAAGCCAGCATGATCGCCTACCTACAGCACCTGTCGTTCTGGGACTGGCTGGCCTTCGGCACCGTGCTGCTGATCCTCGAGGTGTTCGGCGCCGGTGGTTACCTGCTGTGGATCGGCGTCGCCGCTGCCGCAGTGGGCGTGCTCACCTACCTGTTCCCCGAACTGCCCTGGGCCTTGCAGTTCCTTATCTTCGCCCTGCTCTCGGTGCTCACGGCGGTGTTCTGGTGGCAACGCCAGCGCAGCGCGGCCAAGCCTTCCGATGCGCCGGGCCTGAATCGCCGCGGCAGCGAGTTCGTCGGCCGCCACTTCGTCCTGCACGAGGCAATCGTTGGTGGGCGCGGCAAGATCAAGGCCGGCGACAGCCTGTGGCTGGTCAGCGGACCGGACCTGCCAGCCGGCAGCGCCATTCAGGTGACCGGGCAGGATGGCGTGCTGCTGATCGTCAAGCCGCTCGACGAAGTCATCGTATAACACTTCGCTCCAGCTCGGCATCCTGCGCCGAGCCTTCCCTGCCCCGCATATGACTAAAATCGAGCATCCTGGCGATTGACAGGGCGCTCGACGCTTGCCAATAATCGATCCATAGTTGTACGACAACATATAACAAGAACAATGAGGCGATTCCGGGTATGGCCACGACCTGCACCTCCTCCCTCCATCGACGCATGATCCTCACCAGCGACTGCCAGGCACCGCCGCTGTCGCGCCACCGTTCCCCCGCCGGATTCGCCGACAGCTAGTCGGCTGATAGCCGGCCGCTGCCCGCAACCGCCGGCTCCCATCCCGCCCTATCACCGCATGCGCGCTCACCGCCCGCAGGGGGGCGGCTACCCCAGAAAAGGAGCACAACAACAATGAAAGCTCGCTACACCGCCCTCAGTGCCGCGCTGCTCGCTGCCGGTTTCACCGCGCTTCCCGGCGCCGCACAGGCCGCCGGCTTCGTCGAAGACGCCAAGGTCAACCTGAACCTGCGCAACTACTACATGAACCGCAACTTCGTCGACGACTCCACGCAGAACTACGCCGAAGAGTGGACGCAGAACTTCATCCTCGACGCCAAGTCCGGCTTCACCGAAGGCACCGTCGGCTTCGGCCTGGACGCCCTGGGTCTGCTGTCGATCAAGCTCGACGGCGGCCGTGGCACGGCGGGCACCCAGCTATTGCCGGTGCATGACGACGGTCGGCCGGCCGATGACTGGGGACGCCTGGCCGTGGCCGGCAAGGCGCGCGTATCGAAGACCGAGCTGAAGGTCGGCGAGTGGATGCCGGTATTGCCGATCCTGCGTTCCGACGACGGCCGCTCGCTGCCGCAGACCTTCCGCGGCGGCCAGATCACTTCCCAGGAGATCGCCGGCCTCAACCTGTATGGCGGCCAGTTCCGCCAGAACAGCCCGCGCAACGACGCAAGCATGGAAGACATGACCTTCGCCGGCGGTGCCTCGGACCGCTTCAACTTCGCCGGCGGCGAATACAGCTTCAACGACACCCGCACTCTGGTCGGCGCCTGGTACGCCGAGCTGGAGGACGTGTATCAGCAGCGCTTCTTCAACCTGGTGCACAGCCAGCCGGTGGGTGACTGGGTACTGGGTGCCAACCTCGGCTACTTCATCGGCGAGGAGGACGGCAGCGCCCTGGCCGGCGACCTGGACAACAAGACCGCCTACGGCCTGTTCTCCGCCAAATATGGCAGCAGCACCTTCTACGTCGGCCTGCAGGACCTCAGCGGTGACAGCGCCTGGATGCGGGTCAACGGCACCAGCGGCGGCACCCTGGCCAACGACAGCTTCAACAACAGTTACGACAACGCCGAGGAACGCTCCTGGCAGGTTCGCCACGACTTCAACTTCGCCGGCCTCGGCGTGCCCGGGCTGACCCTGATGAACCGTTACATCAGCGGCGACAATGTGCACGTCGGCAGCATCGATGATGGCGAGGAGTGGGGCCGCGAGTCGGAGCTGGCCTACGTGGTGCAGTCGGGGCCGCTGAAGAGCCTCGGCATCAAGTGGCGCAACTCGTCCCTGCGCAAGGACTGGGACGGCGCCAAGAGCTTCGACGAGAACCGCCTGATCTTCAACTTCCCGCTGGGCATCCTCTGACTAGCCGGCCCGCCGATTCGCGGCGGGCCGGCTCCTCTGGTCACGTGTGCTATTCCTCGGCTGCTTCGGCAGTCCCTCGGCCCGTCCTCGCGACGGGTCATTTTTTTGTTACCCGGTCCCGCGATCGGCTACCCTCCTGCGCAAGCCGCGCCCGCGGTGCCCGCCCCGGATCGATGAAGCCCCATGCGCCACAGGAACAGCCGCCACACCGGCCTCGAGGACAGCGCCAGACGCTCGCTGATGAGCCTGATCTTCGCCGCTACCGGCCTGACCATCGGCGGCTTCTCGATCCTCCAGTTCTTCGCCGGCAACGCCCTGTTCGCCAGCCTCGAGCTGCTGGTCTGCGCGGCGCTGCTGTGGGCCTCGCGCGGCATCTACAAGACCCATCGCCTGGAGCTGTGGATCTACCTCTATCTGGTGCCGGTGTGCGCCTTCCTGGTCTACATCACCCTGATGCCGCAGGCCTCCTCCAGTGCCTTCGTCTGGACCTACCTGATTCCGCTGCTGTCCTACCTGCTGCTCGGCAAGCAGCGCGGCCTGCGCCTGGCCGTGCCGTTCCTCGCCACCGCCCTGCTGCTGTACTACTGGCGCTATCCTCTGCCGCAGAACGCCCACGAGATGATCGACGCGGGCAACGCCATCCTCTGCGGTGCGCTGATCCTGGTCTTCGTCCATCTCTACGAGACCCGCCGCGCGGTGACCTTCTCGCAGATCGAACACCAGGCGCAGACCGACCCGCTGACCGGCGTGGCCAGCCGCGGCCACTTCAAGCAGGAGCTGCTGCGCGCCCTGCAGGAGGCGCAGCGGAGCGACAGCCCGCTGGTGCTGGTATTGATGGACATCGACCACTTCAAGGCCGTCAACGATCGCTGGGGGCATGAAGCCGGCGACCATGCCCTGCGTCATATCTGCGACCTGCTGCTGGAGCGCCTGCGCGTCACCGACACCCTCGGCCGCCTCGGCGGCGAGGAGTTCGGCCTGCTGCTGCGCGGCACCGACCTCGACAGCGCCAAGCCGCTGGTGGAAGCTCTGCGCGAGCTGATCAGCAGCCACCCGCTGCACTATGGCGAGCAACCCATCGCCCTCTCGGCCACCTTCGGCCTGGCCCAGTGGCCGCAGGATGGCGTGACCACCGACGAGCTGTATCGCTGCGCCGACGCCCGCCTCTATGTCGGCAAGCAGCAGGGACGCAACTGCCTGGTCAGCGGCAACCTGGAGATGCGCATCTCCGACACCCTGCCCTAGCAAAAAAACGGCGCACTCGTGGTGCGCCGCTACTGCAAGATTTCAGTACAACTTCGTGGGAGGCCGGATCGGCGCTTGTGGCGGCGATCCGGATATGGCGGTGCGCCCATGGGGCGAACCCCCATATTCGTCGGGGTCAGAGCGGCGTCAGCAGCTCCCCCTTGTCGATGAAGGCCTGCAGGTTGGCGAGCACCAGCTCTTCCATCTGCAAACGGGTTTCCTCGGTACCACTGCCGACGTGCGGCAACAGCACCACATTGGGCAGAGCGAACAGCGCCTCGGGCACCTGTGGCTCGGCCTCGAATACATCCAGCCCGGCGCCGCCGAGCGTGCCCGCCAGCAGCGCCTCGACCAGCGCCGTCTGGTCGACCACGCTGCCGCGGGCGATGTTGACCAGGATGCCCTGCGGTCCCAATGCGGCCAGCACCTCGGCGCCGATCAGATGGTGCGTGGTCGCACCACCCGGACAGGCCAGCACCAGGAAGTCCGCCCAGCGCGCCAGCGCCAGCAGGTCCGCCTCGTAGCCATGCGGACTGGCCGGATTCTCTTTTCGCTGGTGGTAACGCACCGGCATGGCAAAGCCCTCGGCGCGCCGGGCGATGGCCTGGCCAATGCGGCCGTAGCCGACGATGCCGAGCTTCTTGCCACTGACCTTGCGCGTCAGCGGAAAGCTGCTGCCGAGCCAGCTGCCGGCACGCACGAAGCGGTCGGCCGCTGCCAGCCGGCGCGCGCTGTCGATCATCAGCCCCAGGGCCAGGTCGGCCACGCAGTCGTTGAGCACATCCGGCGTGGTGCTGAGGGCGATGCCACGGTCGCGCAGCAGGTCCAGTGGATAGGGGTCGTAGCCCACGCCGAAACTGCAAATCGCCTTCAGGTTCGGCAGACAGGCCAGCTGCTCGGCGCTGCAACCGAAACGCGCCGACGACACCAGCAGTTCGAACTCGCCGCCATGCTCGCGCAGAAACGCCTGCGGGTCGGCCTGCAGCCACAACGCGACGGCGCCATGGCGCTCGGCCAGGGCGCGGTTGAAGCGCTCGCTCAGCGGGCCGAGGTGCAGGATGCGGGGTGTACTCATCACAGTCTCCAGGTCGACTCAGGTCACCGGTGCCGGATTGAACAGGGTCAGGTCGTTGTGCAGCTTATGCCGTTCGGCCCAGGTCTGCTGCCGGCCGCTGGCCACGTCCAGGTACAGCTGGAAGATGTGCCAGCCCATCTCCTCCAGGCTCATGCGCCCCGAGGTGATCTGCCCGGCGTCGACGTCGATCAGGTCCGGCCAGCGCTCGGCCAGTTGGGTGCGGGTCGAGACCTTGATCACCGGCACCATGGACAGGCCGTAGGGCGTGCCGCGGCCGGTGGTGAAGATGTGCAGGTTCATCCCGGCGGCGATCTGCAGGGTGCCGCAGATAAAGTCGCTGGCCGGCGTGGCGCAGAACCATAGGCCCTTGCCGCGAATCCGCTCGCCCGGCGACACCACCCCGGCGATGGCGCTGGAGCCGGACTTGGCGATCGAGCCCATGGCCTTCTCGACGATGTTGTTCAGCCCGCCCTTCTTGTTGCCCGGCGTGGTGTTGGCGCTGCGGTCCGCCATGCCGCGGGCCAGGTAGGAGTCGTACCAGTCCATCTCGCGGATCAGCGCATCGGCCACTTCCACCGAGGCCGCACGCGGGGTGAGCAGGTGGATGCCATCGCGCACCTCGGTGTTCTCCGAGAACATCACGGTGGCACCGGCGCGCACCAGCAGGTCGGCGGCCACGCCCAGCGCCGGGTTGGCGGTGATGCCGGAAAAGGCGTCGCTGCCGCCGCACTGCATGCCGACCACCAGTTCGCTGGCCGGTACCGTCTCGCGGCGGCGCTGGTCGAGCACCTTCAGGCGCTCCTCGATCATCACCATGATCTGCTCGACCATGCCGGTGAATCCGCTGCCGGAATCCTGCAGGCGGAACAGCCACTCCTCCTCGTCCATGCCATTGGTCAGCGCATCACCATCCATCAGCTGGTTGGCCTGCAGCTTCTCGCAACCGAGGCCGATCACCAGTGCCTGGCCGCCCAGGTTGGGGTTGCGGCTGATGTTGTACAGGGTACGGATCGGCACCACCGCGTCCGGCGCGTTGATCGCCACGCCGCAGCCGTAGCTGTGCGACAGGGCGACCACGTCGTCAACGTGCGGGTAGCGCGGCAGGATCTCCTTGCGCACGCGATCCACGCAGTGATCCAGCACGCCGACCACGCACTGCACGGTGGTGGTCACGCCGAGGATGTTGCGCGTGCCCACCGTGCCATCCGGATTGCGGAAGCCCTCGAAGCTGTAGCCCTCCAGCGGCTCCACCGCGGGAACCGGCAGGGTCGCCTTGGGCAGGTTGTCCAGCGCCGGTGGCTCGGGCATGCGCAGGTGCGCCTCGGTGACCCAGGTGCCGGCGGCGATAGGCCGCAGGGCGTAGCCGATCACCTCGCCGTAGCGCACCACCTCGGCACCCTCGGCGAGATTAAGCAGGGCCACCTTGTGGCTCTGCGGAATCCCCTCGACGGCTTCCAGGCCATCGTCGAAACGGCCGCCAGCGGCCACCCCCTGTTCGTTGACCACCACGCCGACGTTGTCGGCGGGGTGCAGGCGGATGTAGCGCGGCGAATCCTGATGGGCAATCAACTGCATGTTACGTACTCCTCGCGAACTCAGGCCGAGGCCAGCTTCTGCGGCTGTCCAGGCGCCGGTTCGGGCTTGCCCTGCGGGCTCGGACTATCGTCCAGCTCCACACGCTGGATCTTGCCGACGATCACCAGGTAGCTGAACACCGCCACCAGGGCGTTGGCGCCGACGTAAACCAGGGCCCACTTGAACGAGCCGGTGGCGGCGATGATGTAGCCGATGACGATCGGCGTGGTGATCGAGGCGACGTTGCCGAAGGTGTTGAACAGGCCACCGGAGAGACCGGCGATCTGCTTCGGCGAGGTGTCCGCCACCACCGCCCAGCCCAGCGCACCGATGCCCTTGCCGAAGAAGGCCAGGCTCATGAAGCCGATCACCATCCACTCGGCCGACACGTAGTTGCAGAACACCATGCTGGTCGACATCAGCAGGCCGACCACGATCGGCAGCTTGCGGGCGAAGGTCAGCGAGTGGCCGCGACGCAGCAGCCAGTCGGAGATCAGGCCACCGAGCACGCCACCGATGAAGCCGCAGATCGCCGGCAGGGAGGCGACGAAGCCGGCCTTGAGGATGGTCATGCCGCGCTCCTGCACCAGGTACACCGGGAACCAGGTGAGGAAGAAGTAGGTGATGCCGTTGATGCAGTACTGGCCCAGGTACACGCCGAGCAGCATGCGGTTGGTCAGCAGCTGCTTGATGTAGCTCCACTTGGGGCCGCCGCCGGCCTTCTTCTGGTCCATGTCGACCAGGCCGCCGTTGCTCTCGATGTGCGCCAGCTCGGCGGCATTGATGCGCGGGTGGTCCTTGGGGTTGTAGATGGTCTTCATCCAGATCATCGAGAACACGATGCCCAGCGCGCCCATCACCACGAACACGTGCTCCCAGCCGAAGGCATGGACGATCCAGCCCATCAGCGGGGCGAACAGCGCGGTGGCGAAGTACTGCGCCGAGTTGAAGATGGCCGAGGCGGTGCCGCGTTCGGCAGTGGGGAACCAGGCCGCGACGATTCGCGCGTTACCGGGGAACGACGGCGCCTCGGCGAAGCCGACCAGGAAGCGCATGACGAACAGGGTGACCACGGCCCAGGCCATCGGCATCACGCCGACGAAGCCCTGCAGCATGGTGAACAGCGACCAGATGAAGATGCCCGCCGCGTACACGCGCTTGGAGCCGAAACGGTCGAGCAGCCAGCCGCCCGGGATCTGCCCGATTACGTAGGCCCAGCCGAAGGCGGAGAAGATGTAGCCGAGGGTCACGGCGTCGAAGCCGAGGTCCTTCTGCATGCTGGAGCCGGCGATGGAAATGGTCGCGCGGTCGGCGTAGTTGATCGTGGTCACCAGGAACAGCATGAGCAGGATCAGGTAACGCACGCGGGTCTGCTTGAGTTCTTGCATGGTTGTTTCCCCACTTGTTCTTGTCGGGGTGAATACAGGCTAACGGCGCGCGGCCCGGGCCGCGCGCCGGGGCGCTCAGCGCACCAGGGCCGGGCGCTTGTTGTCGAAACTCCAGCCGGGAATCAGGTACTGCATGGCGATGGCATCGTCACGCGCGCCCAATCCCTTGGCCTGGTACAGCTCGTGGGCACGCGCCAGGGCATCCCAGTCCAGTTCCACGCCCAGTCCCGCGCGCGTCGGCACCTTGACCTTGCCGCCGACGATCTGCAGCGGCTCGCGGGTCAGGTACTGGCCGTCCTGCCAGATCCAGTGGGTATCGATGGCGGTGATGCGCCCCGGCGCGGCTGCCGCCACCTGGGTGAACATCGCCAGCGAGATGTCGAAGTGGTTGTTGGAGTGCGAGCCCCACGTCAGGCCCCAGTCGTTGCACAACTGGGCCACCCGTACCGAACCGCTGAGGGTCCAGAAGTGCGGGTCGGCCAGGGGAATGTCCACCGACTGCTGCTGCACCGTGTGCACCATCTGCCGCCAGTCGGTGGCGATCATGTTGGTGGCGGTGGGCAGCCCGGTTGCGCGACGGAACTCGGCCAGCACCTCGCGGCCGGAATAGCCGTTCTCGGCGCCGCACGGGTCTTCGGCATAGGCCAGCACGCCATGCAGGTCGCGGCACAGGCCGACGGCCTGCTTGAGCGACCAGGCGCCGTTGGGGTCGAGGGTGATGCGCGCCTGCGGGAAGCGGGCGGCCAGGGCGCGGATCGCCTCGACTTCCTGTTCGCCAGGCAGCACGCCGCCCTTCAGCTTGAAGTCATGGAAGCCATAGCGCGCATGGGCCGCCTCGGCCTGGCGGACGATCGACTCGGCGTCCAGCGCCGTACGGTTGCGTTCGCGGAACCAGGCATCGTCGGCGTTCGGCTCGTCGCGATAGTCGAGGTCGGTGCAACCCTTGTCGGCGATGAAGAACAGGTAACCGAGCATCTCCACCTCGGCGCGCTGCTGACCTTCGCCGAGCACCGCGGCCATCGGCACTTCGAGGAACTGGCCGAGCAGGTCGAGCAGCGCCGACTCCAGCGCCGCCACCGCGTGGATGGTGATGCGCAGGTCGAAGGTCTGCAGGCCGCGGCCGCCGGCATCGCGCTCGGCGAAGGTCTGGCGCACCTGGTTGAGCACGGCGTTGTAGTTGCCGATCGGCTGACCGAGCACCAGGCTGCGGGCGTCTTCCAGGGTCTGGCGGATGCGTTCGCCGCCAGGCACTTCGCCCAGGCCGATGCGGCCGGCGTCGTCCTTGAGAATCAGGATATTGCGGGTGAAGTACGGGCCGTGGGCGCCGCTGAGGTTGAGCAGCATGCTGTCCTGGCCGGCGACCGGGACCACTTGCAGCTCGACGATGCGCGGGGTGCGCGCAGATGATTCTGTGTTCATTGCCTTTCCCTTTTATTGTTGTGCGGGAGTGGATCAATGCTGGGGTAAACACCCGGCCGGCCGCAGGCACGGCCAGCCGGGGCGACGGATCAACCGATGTAAGTGGTCTTCACCGTGGTGTAGAACTCGGACGCGTAGCGACCCTGCTCGCGCGGGCCGTAGGACGAGCCTTTGCGACCGCCGAACGGCACGTGGTAGTCGACCCCGGCAGTGGGCAGGTTGACCATCACCATGCCGGCCTGGGCGTGGCGCTTGAAGTGGTTGGCGTACTTCAGCGAGGTGGTGGCGATGCCCGCGGACAGCCCGAACTCGGTGTCGTTGGCCATGGCCAGCGCCGCCTCGTAGTCCGCCACGCGCACCACGTTGGCCACCGGGCCGAAGATTTCCTCGCGGCTGATGCGCATGTCCGCCGAGCTGTCGGCGAACAGGGTCGGCGCCAGGAAGTAGCCCTCGGTATCGCAGGTCACCAGACCGCCGCCGCTGACCAGGCGTGCGCCCTCGTCCTGGCCGATGCCGATGTAGCGCAGGTCCTGCTCGAGCTGGGCCTGGGACACCACCGGGCCGACGTCGATGCCGGACTTGAGCGCGTGGCCGACCTTGATCGACTGCATGCGCTCGGCCATGGCCTCGACGAACTTGTCGTGGATGCCGGCGGTGACGATCAGGCGGCTGGACGCGGTGCAGCGCTGGCCGGTGGAATAGAAGGCGCTCTGCACGGCCAGCTCGACGGCGACCTTGAGATCGGCGTCGTCGAGGATGATCTGCGGGTTCTTGCCGCCCATCTCCAGCTGCACCTTGGCGCCACGGACCACGCACTTGGCGGCGATGGTACGGCCGACACCGACCGAGCCGGTGAAGCTGATGCCGTCGATCGCGGCGTTTTCCACCATGGCCTCGCCGACCACGCGACCGGAACCCATCACCAGGTTGAACACCCCAGCCGGGAAGCCGGCGCGGGAAATGATCTCGGCCAGGGCCCAGGCGCAGCCGGGCACGAGGTCGGCCGGCTTGAACACCACGCAGTTGCCGTAGGCCAGGGCCGGGGCGATCTTCCATGCCGGGATGGCGATGGGGAAGTTCCACGGGGTGATCAGGCCGATCACACCCAGCGGCTCGCGAGTGACTTCCACCGATACGCCGGGGCGTACCGACGGCACGATTTCACCGGCCAGGCGCAGGCACTCGCCAGCGAAGAACTTGAAGATGTTGCCGGCGCGGCTCACCTCGCCGATGGCTTCCGGCAGGGTCTTGCCCTCCTCGCGCGCCAGCAGGGTACCGAGCTCCTCGCGGCGGGCAAGTATCTCGCTCCCGACCTTGTCCAGCGCATCGCTGCGCGCCTGGATGCCGGAGGTCGACCAGGCCGGGAACGCGGCACGCGCCGCGGCGATGGCCTGGGCCACCTGGGCGGCGTCGGCCTGGGCGTAATCGCCGATGGCATCTCTCAGGTCGGACGGGTTGATGTTGGCCGAGTAATCGGCACCAGTGACCCATTCACCGCCTATGTAGTTGTCGTAACGCACGGGAATTCTCCTGTCGGCCGCAGCCTTACTGCGGGCCGAGTTTGTCCATCAGCGCGGCGAGCTTCGCGACCTCGTCGGGCAGCAGGTCGGTCAGCGGCGCGCGTACCGGACCGGCGTCGTAACCGGCCAGCTTGGCACCGGCCTTGACGATGCTCACGGCATAGCCGGCCTTGCGGTTGCGGATGTCCAGGTAGGGCAGGAAGAAGTCGTCGATCAGCTTGCCCACGGTGACGTGGTCGTCGGCAGCGATGGCGCGGTAGAAGTCCATGGCGGTCTTCGGTACGAAGTTGAACACCGCCGAGGAGTACACCGGTACGCCCAGGGCCTTGTAGGCAGCGGCATAGACTTCCGCGGTCGGCAGGCCGCCGAGGTAGCTGAAGCGCTCGCCGAGGCGGCGGCGGATGGAGACCATCAGCTCGATGTCGCCGAGGCCGTCCTTGTAGCCGATCAGGTTCGGGCAGCGCTCGGCCAGTTGTTCCAGCAGCGTCGGGGTCAGGCGGCAAACGTTGCGGTTGTAAACCACCACGCCGATGTTGACCGCCTTGCACACCTGCTCGACGTGAGCGGCGACGCCGTCCTGGCTGGCCTCGGTCAGGTAGTGCGGCAGCAGCAGCAGGCCCTTGGCGCCCAGGCGCTCGGCTTCCTGCGCCATCTGGATGGCGACGCGGGTCGGGCCGCCGACGCCGGCGAGGATCGGCACCGACTTCTCGCAGGTGTCCACGGCAGTCTTGATGATCTGGCTGTACTCGCGGCTGTCCAGCGAGAAGAACTCACCGGTACCGCCGGCGGCGAACAGGGCGGAGGCACCATATGGGGCCAGCCACTCCAGGCGGCGCACATAGCCCGCCTGATGGAAATTGCCGGCAGCATCGAAGTCGGTGACCGGGAAGGACAGCAGGCCGGACGAGAGGATGGACTTGAGTTCTTGTGGATTCATTATTCGAACACCCTGATAAAACCGTTGGGGAGAGAAGTCGCCTGGGGCGATCTGAGAGATACGTTATCGTACAACTAACAAGCTTGCCAACCACGAGAAGCACCTTCGGTCGCTGAAGGGTCTTTTGCCCCTTCGCTGCTCGATCTCGTCAAACCGCTCAAGCAAGCAGTGTTTCATTGGAAAAACGTGGCCTGAAAGCATCATACCGGCACTCAATGCGCCGACATTTTCTACTTTAGTCACGTTGACAAGGCGATTGTGTGCTGCTCAAATCGCCCTCCAGTCATACGACAACTAACAACAACGACTCGAGATTCAAGTCATGACCGATCATCCAATCCTGCCTCGCCTGCTGCTCACCGGCGCCGCTGGCGGTCTCGGCAAAGTCCTGCGTCAACGCCTGCGCCCCTATGCAGAAGTGCTGCGCCTGTCCGACATCGCCGCGATGGAGCCCGCCAGCGGCCCCCACGAAGAAGTGATCCCCTGCGATCTGGCCGACAAGGCTGCCGTGCATGCCCTGGTCAAGGGCGTGGATGCCATCCTGCATTTCGGCGGCGTCTCGGTGGAGCGGCCGTTCGAAGAGATTCTCGGCGCCAATATCGCCGGCACCTTCCACATCTACGAAGCGGCGCGCCTGCATGGCGTGAAGCGCATAGTCTTCGCCAGCTCCAACCACGTGATCGGCTTCTACAAGCAGGACCAGCACATCGACGCCGCTGCCGCGCGCCGTCCGGATGGCTATTACGGCCTCTCCAAGTCCTACGGCGAAGACATGGCCAGCTTCTATTACGACCGCTACGGCATCGAGACCGTGAGCATCCGTATCGGCTCGTCCTTCCCCGAGCCGGCCAATCGCCGAATGATGCACACCTGGCTCAGCTACGACGACCTCACCCAGCTGATCGAGCGCTGCCTGTTCACCCCGAACGTCGGCCACACCGTGGTCTACGGCGCCTCGGCCAACCGCGACGTCTGGTGGGACAACCACCTGGCCGCCCATCTGGGCTTCCAGCCCAAGGACAGCTCCGAAGTGTTCCGCGCCAAGGTCGAGGCCCAGCCGCCGGTGGCGCCGGATGATCCGGCCGCTGTGTACCAGGGCGGCGCCTTCTGTGCCCAGGGCCCATTCGACTGAAACCTCCTGTTCTTGCAGCCAAGCGAACAACAACAAGAGAGATCGCCATGCAAGCCGAACTGATTTTCGATGCCCGCAACGGCGTCGGCGAGAGCCCGGTGTGGAGCGCCAGCGAACAGGCGCTGTACTGGGTCGATATTCCCGCAGGCCGCCTGCATCGCTGGAGCGCCCCCGACAGCCGCGTGGACAGCTGGCAGAGCGACGAGATGATCGGTTGCGTCGCCCGCCGCGCAGACGGCCAGGGTTGGATCGCCGGTCAGGAGAGCGGCATCTTCCAGTTGCTGCCCCAGGCCGACGGCCGCCTCGCCGGCACCCGGCTGGCCGCGGTCGAGCACCGCGCCGAGGGCATGCGCTTCAACGATGGCCGTTGCGACCGCCAGGGTCGCCTGTGGCTGGGCAGCATGCTCATGGACATGGCCGCCGGCGCAGCCCTCGGGCGCCTCTATCGCTTCGGCGACGGCCAGCTGGAAGCCCAGCTCGGTGGGCTGATCGTGCCCAACGGCCTGGCCTTCAGCCCGGACGGCCGCACCCTGTATCTGTCCGACTCACACCCCGACGTGCAGGCCATCTGGGCCTTCGATTACGACATCGACTCCGGCACGCCCCACCATCGCCGGTTGTTCGTCGACATGCGCCAGCATGCCGGCCGACCCGACGGTGCAGCCGTCGACGCTGATGGCTGCTACTGGATCTGCGGCAACGACGCCGGCCTGATCCACCGCTTCACCCCGGACGGTCGCCTCGACCGCTCCCTGGCCGTACCGGTAAAGAAACCGGCCATGTGCGCCTTCGGCGGACCGGGCCTGGACACCCTGTTCGTCACCTCCATTCGCCCCGCCGGCGATCTCTCCGACCAGCCACTGGCTGGCGGCGTGTTCGCCTTGCAACCGGGTGTGCGAGGTATCGAGGAGCCGTTATTCAACGGCTGATCGTCAGCCATCGCTTCACGCTGTTCGCAGTACTGCACTCCAACAAAAACAAAACCGGAGAACCGTCATGAACTTCAAACGCAAATTGCTCGCCGCCGCCCTGCCCTTGGCCTTCTGCCTGTCAGGCACCGCCCACGCCCTGAACATCAAGTTCGCAGAAGTGCATCCCGCCGGCTACCCGCCGGTGGTGGCCGAGCAAGCCATGGGCAAGAAGCTGGAAGAGCAGACCAAGGGCGAAATCACCTTCAAGATGTTCGCCGGCGGCGTGCTCGGCTCGGAAAAGGAAGTGGTGGAGCAGGTTCAGCTCGGCGCCATCCAGATGACCCGCGTCAGCCTGGGCATCGTCGGTCCGGTCGTGCCGGACGTTAACGTGTTCAACATGCCGTTCATCTTCCGCGACCAGCAGCACATGCGCGCCGTGATCGACGGCCCGATCGGCCAGGAGATCCTCGACAAGATCACCAACTCCGACTTCAACCTGGTGGCCCTGGCGTGGATGGATGGCGGCACCCGCAACCTCTACACCAAGGCCCCGGTGCGCAACATGGCGGATCTCAAGGGCATGAAGATTCGCGTGCAGGGCAACCCGCTGTTCATCGACACCATCAACGCCATGGGCGGTAACGGCATCGCCATGGCCACGGGTGAGATCTTCAGCGCCCTGCAGACCGGCGTGATCGACGGCGCGGAAAACAACCCGCCGACCATGCTCGAACACAACCATTACCAGAACGCCAAGTTCTACACCCTGACCGGCCACCTGATCCTGCCGGAGCCGGTGGTGATGTCGAAAACCACCTGGGAAAAACTCACCCCCGGGCAGCAGGCCCTGGTGCAGAAGCTCGCCCGCGAGGCGCAGTTCGAAGAGCGCAAACTGTGGGATGAAAAATCCGCCAGCGCCGAAGCCAAACTCAAGGAAGGCGGCGTGGAGTTCATCGCCCTGAGCGATGCCGAGAAGAAGGAGTTCGTCGACGCCACGGCCCCGGTCCGGGCCCAGTACGGCGCGCCCTACGCCGACCTGATCAAGCGCATCGAAGCCGTCCAATAAGCCCGTCATTCTGATAGCGCCGCAGCACGGGACCACCCTGCTGCTGTGGCCGTGGTGAGTCCCATGAGAAATACGCTGTTGCTGATCAATGACCAGATCTACCGCGCCTGCATCGGCATTGCCGGCCTGTCGATTCTGGTCATGACCCTGATCATTCCCTGGGGCATTTTTGCCCGTTACGTGCTCGGCAGCGGTTCCAGCTGGCCCGAGCCCATCGCCATTCTGCTGATGGTGGTGTTCACCTTCTTCGGTGCCGCCGCCAGCTACCGTGCCGGCGCCCATATGGCCGTCACCATGGCGACCGATCGTATGCCGCCGGCCGTGCGCAAGGTGCTGGCAATCGTGGTGCAACTGCTGATGGCGCTGATCTGCGTGTTCATGATCATCAAGGGCGCCAAGCTCTGCGCCGGCACCTGGAACCAGTTCCTCGGTGAGCTGCCGTCGCTGCGGGTGGGCATCTCGTACCTGCCGATTCCCATCGGTGGCGTGATCACCCTGATCTTCGTGCTGGAAAAACTGCTCCTCGGCGACCAGAGCAAGCGCCGCGTCATGAGCTATGACGTCGAAGAAGCCATGGAGGCCAAATAAATGGATGCGCTGATACTGTTGGGCAGCTTCATCGTGCTGATCCTGATCGGCATGCCAGTGGCCTATGCCCTGGGCCTGTCGGCGCTGATCGGTGCCTTCTGGATCGATATCCCCTTCGATGCCCTGATGATTCAGGTGGCAGGCGGGGTCAACAAGTTCTCACTGCTGGCCATCCCCTTCTTCGTGTTGGCCGGCGCGATCATGGCCGAAGGCGGCATGTCCCGGCGCCTGGTGGCCCTGGCTGCGGTGTGCGTGGGTTTCGTGCGCGGCGGTCTGTCGCTGGTGAACATCATGGCCTCGACCTTCTTCGGCGCCATCTCCGGCTCGTCGGTGGCGGATACCGCCTCGGTGGGCTCGGTGCTGATTCCGGAAATGCAGAAGGCCGGTTATCCGCGCGACTACTCCACCGCCGTCACCGTTAGCGGCTCGGTACAGGCGCTGCTGACGCCGCCCAGCCACAACTCGGTGCTCTACTCGCTGGCCGCCGGCGGCACCGTGTCGATCGCCTCGCTGTTCATGGCCGGTATCGGCCCCGGGCTGCTGCTGAGCGCGGTGATGATGGCGCTGTGCATGGTCTTCGCGCGCAAGCGCAATTACCCCAAGGGCGAAGTGATCCCGCTGCGCCAGGCGCTGAAGATCGCCGGCGAAGCCCTGTGGGGCCTGATGGCCATGGTGATCATTCTCGGCGGCATTCTTTCCGGCGTGTTCACCGCCACCGAGTCGGCGGCGATTGCCGTGGTGTGGTCGTTCTTCGTCACCATGTTCATCTACCGCGACTACAAGTGGCGCGACCTGCCCAAGCTGATGCACCGCGCGGGACGAACCATCTCCATCGTGATGATCCTGATCGGCTTTGCCGCCAGCTTCGGCTACATCCTCACCCTGATGGAGATTCCGACCAAGATCACCGGCGTCTTCCTGACCCTGTCGGACAACCGCTACGTGATCCTGATGTGCATCAACGTGATGCTGCTGATGCTCGGCACGGTGATGGACATGGCGCCGCTGATCCTGATCCTCACGCCGATCCTGCTGCCGGTGATCACCGGCCTGGGTATCGACCCGGTGCACTTCGGCATGATCATGCTGGTCAACCTGGGCATCGGCCTGATCACCCCACCGGTGGGCGCAGTGCTGTTCGTCGGCTCGGCGGTGGGCAAGGTCACGATCGAAGCCACCGTCAAAGCCCTGCTGCCGTTCTACGTGGCGCTGTTTGCGGTGCTGATGGCCGTGACCTACATCCCTGCCATCTCCCTCTGGCTGCCGAGCGTCGTGCTCTGAGGCCACAACAGCTGCAAGCCGGTGCCGCCCTCGGGCGGCGTCGGCGTTGGCGCAGCGAGAGCTAGTGCATGTCGCAACCCTTTCCCCGTCTGCTGGCGGTGCTGATCCTGGTATTCACCTCGAGCAGCTTCGCCGCCAACCATATCGCCGCGCGCATCGCCTTCGATCAGGGCACCGGCCTGCTGCTGGCGATCCTGTTCCGTTCCGGGCTGACCCTGCTGGTGCTGCTCGGCCTGCTGCTGATCCGCCGCGAGTCGCTGCGCCTGCCCAGTGGCACCGGCGGCTGGCAGCTGCTGCTCGGCCTGCTGATCGCCGCGCAGAGCTTCTGCGTCTACTCTGCCGTGGCGCGCATCCCGGTGGCGGTGGCGCTGCTGGTGGTCAACCTGGCCCCGCTGTTCCTCGTGCTGCTCAGCTGGGCCCTCGGCGGGCCGCGTCCGACGCCCCGCACTGCCGCACTGATGGGCGTGATCCTGGTCGGCCTGACCCTGGTGCTGGATGTGCCGGCACGCCTGGCCGGTGGCGACGATGCGGCCTGGGGCCCGGGCATCGCCTTCGGCGTGACGGCGGCAGCGGTGTTCGCCGTGGCGTTGTGGATCACCGAACACAAGCTGTCCAAGGTACCCGGCACCCTACGGAGCATGCTGACTATCGGCGTGGTGTTTCTCGCCGCGGCGGCGGCCGGCTTCGGCGCCGTGCCGGGCGGCATCACGCCACCGACGCAGACCAGCGGCTGGGTCGCCCTGGGCTGCCTGGCCCTGCTCTACGGCACGGCGTTCTCGGTGCTGTTCATCTGCATGCCGCGCCTGAACCTGGCCCGCAATGCGCCGGTGATGAACGTCGAGCCGGTGGCCAGTCTGCTGTTCGCCTGGGCCATCCTCGGCCAGGCGCTCGGCGCCCTGCAGCTGCTCGGCGGCGCGGTGGTGGTCAGCGGCATCGTGCTGCTGGCCCTGCGCCGCGGCTGAGACCTCAGCCTTGCTGCTGCTCCGCTTCCTCGTGGGCCTGGCGCAGCCGCTCGCGGCTGTTGGTCAGGTGCAGGCGCATGGCAGCACGCGCGGCGTCCGCATCCTGGCGGGCAATCGCTTCGTAGATATCCTCGTGCTCGCGGCTCAGGCGCGCCAGGTAGCGCTTCTCGTCGTCATGGGCCAGGCGTGCCGAATTCAGCCGCGTGCGCGGAATGATGCTGGTACCCAGGTGGGTCATGATGTCGGTGAAGTAGCGGTTGCCGGTGGCGATCGCGATCTGCAGGTGGAACTGGAAGTCCGAGGCCACCGCATCGCTGCGGTGCGCCGCACTGAGGAAGCTATCCAGCGCCGCACGCATCGCCGCCAACTGCTCCGGGGTACGCCGCGCCGCGGCCAGGCCGGAGGACTCCACCTCGAGGCTGATGCGCAGCTCGAGCAGGGAAATCACCTCGCGCAGGGTCACCACGGTGGCCGGGTCGATGCGGAAGCCCGGCGTCGGCGTGTCCAACACGAAGGTGCCGATGCCGTGACGGGTCTCGACCAGACCGGCGGCCTGCAGCCGCGAGATGGCTTCGCGCACCACGGTACGGCTGACGCCCTGCGCCTCCATGATCGCCGACTCGGTCGGCAGCTTCTCGCCGCGCTTGAACACCCCGTCGCTGATCTGTTGCGACAGTTCGCTGACCAGTTCCTGGGCCAGGCTGCGCTGCTTGCGGCGCGCACGCGGGGGAGTAGTGATCGGTTCCATTTGTCGAGTCGGTCTCTGCTGGCAACCGCGCCATCATATCCCAGGCAGTTGTACGATGACACTTCCCGGAGTTTTCCATGCTGATCCTGCAGGATGCCCTCAGCCACCTCGAAATTTGCCCCGAACTCGGGGGCGCCATCGCCAACTGGCGCCTGCGCAGCAGCGGCCTACCGCTGCTGCGTCATGCCGACAGCCAGGCCCTGGCCGCCGGCAGTGCCCGCCGCCTGGGCTGCTTCCCGCTGCTGCCGTGGTCCAACCGCATCGGCGCCGGCGGCTTCGCCAATCCGCACGGCTGGCTGCCACTGGCGGCCAATTGCGAGGACCCGCTGCCGATCCACGGCAGCGCCTGGCAGCAGCCCTGGCGCGTGGCCGAGCAGGATGTACAGGGCGCACTGCTGACTCTGGAGAGCGAGCTGCCGTTCGCCTACAGCGCGCGCCAGCGCTTCGATCTGCGCGACGGCCAGTTGAGCATCACCCTGGAAGTCACTCACCGCGGCGACAGTCCCGCCTGGTATGGCCTCGGTCTGCACCCGTACTTCCCACGCACCGCCAACACCAGCCTGCAGGTAGCCGCCGAGGCCGCGTGGTTGTGCGACGAGCAGCGCCTGTCCCGCGAACTGGTGCCGTTGCCGACCGAGTGGGACTTCGCCGCAGCGCGACCGTTGCCGGCAACCTGCATCGACCACGCCTTCGCCGGCTGGAATGGCCGCGCCTGTATCCACCAGCCGGACCTCGGCTACCGCCTCGACTGCGTGGCCAGTCACTGCAGCCACTACCTGCTGTTCACCCCGCAGGAGCGCGGCTTCTTCTGCATCGAGCCGGTCAGCCACCCGGTCAACGCCCATCATCTGCCGGGCCGTCCCGGCCTGCGCCTGCTGGCCAACGGCACCAGCGCGCGCCTGGGCTGGAGCATGCGCTGCCAGCCGACCTGCTGAGCCGCCGACCCGCTGCAGGAGAAAAGGAGTCGAACTACCCGAGGCTTCGCGCCTTCCAACGCTCAGGCCATCTCGACAGGAGCCAGCCATGCGACTCTCCACTCCCTGCACCCTCCTCGCCCTGCTCTGCGCCTCCGGCCCGGTCATGGCGGACGCCGACTTCTGGCGCGACGTTCTCTCCTCCGGTGCCACCACCGCCTCCACCTACGTGACCTTCAAGGACGACAAGCAGCTGCTGGCCGCCCGCGACGACGCCAGCGCTTTCGTCGCCAGTGGCGGGCAGATCCGTGGCGCCCACCTGGAAGCGGCACTGCAGCGCGTGCGCAGCGAGCACCCGCAGCTGCAGGCCAGCGACGCGGAACTGGCCCAGGCCCTGCTGATGCGGCCGACGCTGCACCAGCCCGCACGGTAGAAGCGCAGCGGCTAAACTCCAGCCCTACATCAGGGCTGGAGAACAGGGATGTCGAAGTCATTACTGCTATTGGCGCTGGCCAGCTTGCTCGGCGGTTGCCAGCTGTTGGCGCTGGACCGGCAGATGCAGCAGGCCCAGCACACCCAGGTGCTGATCCCCGGCAGCCTGGATGCAAGCGCCGGCCAGGAGGCGCTGGTCGCACTTTTCTCCGGCGAGCGGCTGGTGGGTTATCGCAGCGTGCAGCCCGGTGGGCTGTTCTACTTCAGCATGGCGGTCGGCGACTATCAGCTGCTGGCCTTCGAGGATCGCAACGGCAATTTCCGCCTGGACGCCGACGAACCACGCCACTGGCTGCCCCAGCCACGCACCGCACCCTTCCAGCTGCAGCCGACGGCCGAGCAACGCGCAGAACTGGGCCAACTCAATCTGTTGCAACCGGCAGCTGCCGACGGCACGCCGCTTCCCGCTTTGGACCTGAGCCTGGAAAGGCTGCTGCGTGATCTGCCGCGGGTGCGCCACAACTACCTGCGGGAGGTGAATTTCGACGACCCGCGCTTCTCCGCCCAGCGCACCGCACAGGGCGCCTGGCAACCCCTGGATTTCCTCAGCGAGGTCGGTTACGGCCTGTATCTGCTGCAGCCCTGGGACCCGGACAAGGAGCCGATCTTTCTGGTCCACGGCATCAACAGTTCGCCCGACGTGTGGCGCGAACTGGCCGCCAGCATCGACCAGGAGCGCTACCAGCTGGTGCTGTTCCACTACCCCAGCGGCCTGCCGCTGAACAACAGCGCCTACCTGCTCAGCGAGGCGATCCGTGATGTGCGCCTGCGCCTGCGCCCCGCTCGCTTTCACCTGTTCGCCCACAGCATGGGCGGCCTGGTGGCGCGGCGCACCGTACAGCTGCTGGAGCCGGGCGGCGGTGATCAGGAGCTGTGCCTGTTCCTGACCCTGGCAACGCCCTGGGGCGGGCACCCTTCGGCGGCGTCCGGGGTGAAGAACGCCCCGGTCAACGTGCCGGTCTGGCGTGACATGGCACCGGGCAGCCCCTACCTGCGCAGCCTGTTCGCCGCGCCACTGCCGGAGCACCTGCGCCAGTGGCAGCTGGTGGCCTACACCGGCAACAGCCGGATGATCGCCGAACCCAACGACGGCACCGTGCCGCTGGCCAGCGAGCTGCTGCCGGCCGCCCAGGACGAGGCCGAGCGTCTGTATCTGATCGAGGCGAATCACACCGGCATCCTGCACAACGCACGCAGCGTGGCGCTGTTGCAGCGGGCGCTGGACTCGCTGCCGGCGAAAGGCTGCGCGCCCGAGGAATGATCCACCCTGAAAACAAAAAGGCCGCCCATCGGGCGGCCTCTTTTTAGCGCGATGAACTACTCGCGGTAGTCGTCCATCGGCACGCAGGCGCAGAACAGGTTGCGGTCGCCGTAGACGTTGTCCACGCGGTTCACCGCCGGCCAGTACTTGTGCGCGCGGGTGTGGGCGGACGGGGTCACCGCTTCCTCAATGCTGTACGGACGCTCCCACACGCCGATCACGTCGGCCAGGGTGTGCGGGGCACGCTTGAGCGGGTTGTCCTCGGCCGGCCACTCGCCGGCGGCGACCTTGGCGATCTCGGCGCGGATGCTCAGCATCGCCTCGATGAAGCGATCCAGCTCTTCCTTCGACTCGCTCTCGGTCGGCTCGATCATCAGCGTGCCTGGCACCGGGAAGCTCATGGTCGGCGCGTGGAAGCCGTAGTCCATCAGACGCTTGGCCACGTCTTCCTCGCTGATGCCGGTCTCGGCCTTGAGCGGGCGCAGGTCGAGGATGCATTCGTGGGCGACGCGGTCGTTGCGGCCGCTGTACAGCACCGGGAAGGCACCGGCCAGCTGGCTGGCCAGGTAGTTGGCGTTGAGGATCGCCACTTCGGTGGCGGTGGCCAGCTGCGGGCCCATCATGGCGATGTACATCCAGCTGATCGGCAGGATGCTGGCGCTGCCCCAGGGCGCGGCGCTGACCGCGGTGTTCTGCGGGTTCGGGCCCTGCAGCTCGACCACCGGGTGGTTGGCGACGAAGGGTGCCAGGTGTGCGCGCACACCGATCGGGCCCATGCCAGGGCCGCCACCGCCGTGCGGGATGCAAAAGGTCTTGTGCAGGTTCATGTGCGACACGTCGGCACCGATATCGGCAGGACGTGCCAGGCCGACCTGGGCGTTCAGGTTGGCGCCGTCCATGTAGACCTGGCCGCCGAAGCCGTGGACCACCTCGCAGATCTCGCGGATGCCTTCCTCGTACACGCCGTGGGTCGACGGGTAGGTGATCATCAGGCACGACAGCTTGTCGCCGGCCTCGGCGGCCTTGGCCTTGAGGTCGTCCATGTCGACGTTGCCGGCGGCGTCGCACTCCACCACCACCACGCGCATGTTGAGCATCTGCGCCGAGGCCGGGTTGGTGCCGTGGGCCGAGGCCGGGATCAGGCAGATGTCACGGTGACCGTCGTTGCGGCTCTCATGGTACTTGCGGATCGCCAGCAGGCCGGCGTACTCGCCTTGGGCGCCGGAGTTGGGCTGCATGCAGATGGCGTCGAAGCCGGTGATGGCGCGCAGCCAGGCTTCCAGCTCGTCGATCATCAGCTTGTAGCCGGCGGCCTGCTCGCGCGGGGCGAAGGGGTGCAGAGCGCCGAACTCCGGCCAGGTGACCGGGATCATCTCGCTGGTGGCGTTGAGCTTCATGGTGCAGGAACCGAGCGGGATCATGGCCTGGTTCAGGGCCAGGTCCTTATTCTCCAGGCGCTTGAGGTAGCGCAGCATGTCGGTTTCGCTGTGGTGGCTGTTGAATACCGGGTGGGTCAGGTAGGCCGAGGTGCGGCGCAGGTCGGCCGGGATACCTTCCGGCACGCTGCCGGCGTCCAGCTCGGCCACGCTCAGACCGTGGTCGGCGCCGAGGAAGATCGACAGCAGCTGCTCGACGGTCTGCGCGCTGCTGGTCTCGTCCAGGCTGACGCCCAGCTTGCCGCGACCGAGGATGCGCAGGTTGATGCGCGCGGCCTTGGCCGACTCGAGGATGGCGGTCTGCATGCCGCCGACATCCAGGGTCAGGGTATCGAAGAAGAACTGGTTGTCGCGCTTCAGGCCTTTCTGCTCCAGGCCGGCGGCCAGTACGCAGGTCAGGCGGTGCACGCGCTGGGCGATGCGCTTGAGGCCTTCCGGACCATGGTACACGGCGTAGCAGCTGGCCATGTTGGCCAGCAGCACCTGCGAGGTGCAGATGTTGGAGTTGGCCTTTTCGCGGCGGATGTGCTGCTCGCGGGTCTGCAGGGCCATGCGCAGCGCGGTGTTGCCACGGGCATCCTTGGACACGCCGATGATGCGGCCAGGCATGGCGCGCTTGAAGGCGTCGCGGGTGGCGAAGAAGGCTGCGTGCGGGCCGCCGTAGCCCATCGGCACGCCGAAGCGCTGGGCCGAGCCGAGCACCACGTCGGCACCGAGCTCGCCGGGCGGGGTCAGCAGCAGCAGGCTGAGCAGGTCGGTGGCGACGCAGGCCAGAGCGTTCTTGGCGTGCAGCTGTTCGATCAGCGGCTTGATGTCACGAATCTCGCCGTGGGTGTCCGGGTACTGCAGCAGCGCGCCGAACACGTCGAGGCCGGCCAGCTGGTCCAGCGCGCCGACCTGGACTTCGATGCCGAAGCCTTCTGCACGGGTCTGCACCACCGAGATGGTCTGCGGGTGGCAGTTCTCGTCGACGAAGAACACATTGCTCTTCGACTTGGCCACGCGCTTGGCCAGGCCCATGGCCTCGCCGGCGGCGGTGGCTTCGTCGAGCAGCGAGGCGCTGGCCAGGTCCAGACCGGTCAGGTCGATGGTCAGCTGCTGGAAGTTCAGCAGCGACTCCAGACGACCCTGGGCGATTTCCGGCTGGTAGGGGGTGTAGGCGGTGTACCAGCCCGGGTTTTCCAGCAGGTTACGCAGGATCACGGTCGGGGTGATGGTGCCGTGGTAGCCCATGCCGATCAGGTTGGTCCACAGCTGGTTCTGCTCGGCATAGCCGCGCAGCTTGGCCAGGGCGCCCTGCTCGTCCAGCGCCGCCGGCAGGTCCAGCGGGCGGTTGAGGCGGATGGCCGGCGGCACGGTCTGCACGATCAGCTCTTCGCGGCTGGCGACGCCGAGGGCGTCGAGCATGGCCTGTTCTTCACGGGCGTCCGGGCCGAGGTGGCGGCGGAGGAAGGCATCGGGCTGTTGCAGTTGATCGAGACGGGGCGTGGACATAGCAGGGCTCTCGGAAAATGACAGAGCCTCGACGGATCGAGGCTCGACAGCGGGAATCGTGATTCTTGATGGCGGGCCGCGTGCTAGACGCGGCCATCAGCCTCAGGCGTCGGCGGAGCAGACGGCTTCGTAGCCGGCGGCGTCGAGCAGCTCTTCCAGCTCGGCCGGGTTGCTCGGCTGCAGCTTGAAGAACCAGGCGGCGTAGGGGTCGCCGTTGACCTGCTCGGGAGCGTCGGCCAGGGCCTCGTTGACGGCGAGGACTTCGCCGGCGAGCGGGGCGTAGATGTCCGAGGCGGCCTTCACCGACTCGACCACACCGGCTTCCTGGCCGTTGGCCAGCTGCTTGCCGACTTCCGGCAGCTCGACGTAGACCACGTCGCCCAGGGCTTCCTGCGCGTGGTCGGTGATGCCCACGGTGACCGAGCCATCGGCCTCCAGGCGGATCCACTCGTGGCTGGCAACGTAACGCAGGTCGGCGGGGATATTGCTCATGTCGGTACCCTCGAAATCAGTGGGGGCGGAAGACCCGCCCGGAAAATTTAGCAGTCTTAAAAAGGCAAGCTTGAGCGAGCTAGAGCCAGGCTAGGCGAAAGCGGGCGAAGAAGCGCAGTTTACTTGTGTAAATGAGCATTCTGAGCCCGCTTTCAACAACGCCTGGCCGACGCGCAGCCAAGCGATTTTCAAATCACAGCCTTGCCGTTGCGGACGAAGTTGGCCTGCACGACGCGTACCGGGTACCACTTGCCGCGAATCTCCACCTCGGCGCGATCGCTGGTGGCGGCCGGCACGCGGGCCAGGGCGATGGACTTGTTGAGGGTCGGCGAGAAGCTGCCGCTGGTGATCTCACCCTCCCCCACGCCTTCCACCCGCACCACCTGGTGGGCACGCAGCACGCCGCGCTCTTCCAGCACCAGACCGACCAGCTTCTGCTGATCACCGGCGGCACGCTGGGTTTCCAGGGCGCTGCGGCCGACGAACTGGCGCTCGGCCGGTTCCCAGGCGATGGTCCAGCCCATGTTGGCGGCCAACGGTGAAGTCTCTTCGTCCATGTCCTGGCCGTACAGGTTCATGCCGGCTTCCAGACGCAGGGTGTCGCGGGCGCCCAGGCCGATCGGGGCGATGCCGGCGCCGACCAGTTCGTTGAGGAAATCGGCAGCCTGGGCGGCCGGCAGCATGATCTCCAGGCCGTCCTCACCGGTATAGCCGGTGCGGGCGATGAACCAGTCGCCTTCCGGCAGGCCCTGGAACACCTTGAGCTCATGGATCAGCGCGGCGCGGGCGGGGGACACCAGCTCGGCGGTCTTGGCGCGGGCGTTGGGGCCCTGGATAGCGAGCATGGCCAGCTCGGCGCGCTCGTTCAGCTTGACCTCGAAACCGGCGGTCTGTGCCTGCATCCAGGCCAGGTCCTTGTCGCGGGTGGCGGCGTTGACCACCACGCGGTAGCCCCAGTCGGTGAGGTAGACGATGAGATCGTCGATCACCCCGCCACGCGGGTTGAGCATGCCGCTGTACAGCGCCTTGCCAGGCGTCTTCAGGCGATCAACATCGTTGGCCAGCAGGTGCTGCAGCCAGGCCTTGGCCTGGGCGCCGGTGACGTCGACCACGGTCATGTGGGAGACGTCGAACACGCCGCAGTCGCGGCGCACCTGATGGTGCTCCTCGACTTGCGAGCCGTAGTGCAACGGCATGTCCCAGCCGCCGAAATCGACCATCTTGGCGCCGAGCGCCAGATGTTGTTCATACAGAGGTGTACGCTGTCCCATGGAAAACTCCTCAAACGGGCCCCGCCCTGGTGGGCGCGAGCTCATGGACGGCTGCGTCAGCAGGCGCGCATTGTAGCCCCGACGCGTCGCCCGGTCACCTCGATAGCCGACCGACCAGTCAATGTCGAGCGGATCGCGCCAGCCAGAGCCTGGCAGCCTGCTCTAGTGCCCCGGCTGGCGGGCGGAACGGCGGATCAGACCGATCACCGGCAGCAGGCCGACCAGCACCAGGGTCAGCGCCGGCAGCGCGGCGCGGGCCCACTCGCCCTCGCTGGTCATCTCGAAGATGCGCACCGACAGGGTGTCCCAGCCAAAGGGGCGCATCAGCAGGGTGGCCGGCATTTCCTTGAGCACATCGACGAACACCAGTAGCGCGGCGGACAGTGCGCCCGGCACCAGCAGCGGCAGGTAGACGCGCAGGAACAGTGCCGGCCCGCCGACACCCAGGCTGCGCGCGGCCTGCGGCAGCGACGGGCGGATGCGCGCCAGGCCGCTTTCCAGCGGGCCATAGGCAACCGCCATGAAACGCACCAGGTAGGCCAGCAGCAGCGCCGCCAGGCTGCCCAGCAGCAGGGGCTTGCCGGCACCGCCGAGCCAGGTGGATAGAGGGATCATCAGCTCGCGGTCGAGGAAGCTGAAGGCCAACATGATCGACACCGCCAGCACCGAGCCGGGCAACGCGTAGCCGAGATTGGCCAGGCTCACCGCGCTGCGGATCGGCCGGGTCGGTGCCTGGCGGCGAGCGAAGGCCAGTAGCAGCGCTACGGCCACGGTGATCAGCGCCGCCAGGGCGCCGAGGGACAGGGTGTGCAGAATCAGGCCGGCATAGCGCTCGTCCAGGTCGAAGCGGCCTCGCTGCCAGAACCACACCAGCAACTGCAGCAACGGCACGACAAAGGCGCAGACGAATACCAGACCGCACCAGGTGCAGGCGGCGAGCGCCTTCCAGCCATGCAGGCGGTACAGCGCCTTGCCCCGTGGCCGTTCGCTGGCCGGGCGGCTGGCGCCGCGGGCGCGACGCTCGCCATAGAGCACCAGCATCACCGCCAGCAGCAGCAGGCTGGCCAGCTGGGTAGCGCCGGACAGGCTGTAGAAGCCGTACCAGGTCTTGTAGATGGCGGTGGTGAAGGTGTCGAAGTTGAACACCGCCACCGCGCCGAAGTCGGCCAGGGTTTCCATGATCGCCAGCGCCAACCCGGCGCCGATGGCCGGCCAGGCCATCGGCAGGGCCACGCGCCAGAATGCCTGCCAGGGCGACTGGCCGAGCACCCGCGCCGCCTCCAGTAGCCCCCGGCCCTGGGCCAGGAAGGCACTGCGCGCGAGCAGGTAGACGTAGGGGTAGAACACCAGCACCAGCACGGTGATCACCCCGCCGGTGGAGCGCACGCGGGGCAAACGGATACCCGTGCCGAACCACTCGCGCAGCAGGCTCTGCACCGGCCCCGAAAAATCAAATAAACCGATGAAGACGAAGGCCAGCACGTAAGCGGGAATGGCGAAAGGCAGCATCAGCGCCCAGTCCAGCCAGCGCCGTCCGGGGAACTCGCAGAGGCTGGTGAGCCAGGCCAGGCTGACACCGAGCAACGTCACGCCGACGCCGACGCCGAACACCAGCACCAGGGTGTTGCCCAGCAGGCGCGGCATCTGGGTATCCCACAGATGGCGCCAGATCTCGCCATCGATCTCGTGCCAGGACAGCACCAGCACCGACAGCGGCAGCAGCACCAGGGCGGCGATGGCAAAGGCGATGGGATACCAGCGGCGCTGGACGGGATGACTCACGCGAACTCCTGGCGGGCGGAAACGATACGCCCCGGGCGGGCCGGGGCGTCGAGTATAACGATTGGCGTAGAACGGGGCTTGGTAGGGTGGAAAACCGCACGGCGTTTTCCACCAGGCGGCCACTCTGCCGTCAGTCGGTGGATGGGAAAAGCGCCATCCACCCTAAGTCCGCTTTAATTCCAGCCGACTCGATCCATCATCCTGATCGCCTCAGCCTGACGCTTGCCGGCCACTTCCACCGGGATGCTGTCGGCCTTGAACTCACCCCAGGCCGCCACTTCCGCCGACGGCTTGACCGCCGGGTTGGCCGGGAACTCCTGGTTGATTTCGGCAAACAGGCCCTGAGCCTCCGGCGTGGTCATCCACTCGACCAGCTTCTTCGCCGCTTCCGGATTCGGCGCGTGCTTGGTAAGGCCGACGCCGGACAGGTTGACGTGCACGCCGCGATCACTCTGATTGGGCCAGAACAGCTTGGCGCGCAGTTGCGGGTTTTCCTTGTGCAGGCGGCCGTAGTAGTAAGTATTGACGATGCCAACATCGCACTGGCCGGCATCCACGGCGAGGATCACTGCGTTGTCGTCGGCGAACACGTCGGTGGCCAGGTTGTTCACCCAACCCTGCAGGATCTGCTCGGTCTTCTCGGCGCCATGGGTTTCGATCAGGGTGCCGGTGAGCGACTGGTTGTAGACCTTCTTGCTGGTACGCAGGCACAGACGACCTTCCCACTCGGGGCCGGCCAGCGCTTCGTAGGTGGTCAGCTCGGCGGGCTGCACGCGCTCGGTGGAGTAGACGATGGTCCGCGCACGCAGCGACAGGCCGGTCCAGGCATGGTTGCTGGAGCGGTACTGGGCCGGGATGTTGGCGTCGATCACCGGCGAGGTGAAGGGTTGCAGGATGCCCATCTGCTCGGCCTGCCACAGGTTGCCGGCATCCACGGTGATCAGCAGGTCGGCCACGCCATTCTCGCCCTCGGCCTTGATGCGCTGCATCAGTGGCGCTTCCTTGTCGGTGATGAACTTGATGTTCACCCCGGTCTTGGCGGTGTAGGCGTCGAAGACCGGCTTGATCAGCTCGTCGATGCGCGAGGAATAGACCACCACTTCCTCGGCGGCCGTGGCGGAACCGGCGGCGGCGCTCAGAGCCAGGACGGCGAGCAGGCGTTTGGACAGCGACATGGCGAAGGCTCTCGTGACTGCGGAAAGATCACAAATGATAGTGACTCGCAGCTGAGAGCTGTAGCGTTTTTATGTCGCAGTGTTTCGCCAGCTGCAGCCACGGCCGGCGCTGGAGTCTCAGGCGCTGGCCAGTTCGGGCAGATCGCCGACCAGGCCGAGGGCGCGGCGGACGAACAGCGCCTTGGCATCCGGCAACTCGTCGATCCAGTTGAGGCCGCTGTTGCGCAGCAGGCGGATCGGCAGCGGGTCGGCCTGGAACAGACGCTCGAAACCTTCCATGGCCGCCATCATCGCCAGGTTGTGCGGCATACGCCGACGCTCGTAGCGACTGAGTACACGCACATCGTTGGGCTGCTCGCCACGCTGCAGCGCATGTTGCAGCACCTCGGCCAGCACCGCGGCGTCGAGGAAACCGAGATTGACGCCCTGGCCGGCCAGCGGGTGGATGCTGTGGGCGGCGTCGCCGATCAGCGCCAGGCCGCTCTCCACGTAGCGCTTGGCGTGACGCTGGCGCAGCGGAATACAGACGCGCGGATCGACCGCGGTCACCGGGCCCAGGCGCCACTCGAAGGCCTTGCCCAGCTCGTGGCGGAAGGCCTCGTCGTCCAGCGCCATCAGGCGCTCGGCCTCGGCAGGCACGGTGGACCAGACGATCGAGCACCAGTGTTCGTCGCCCTGGCGATTGAGCGGCAGGAAGGCCAGCGGGCCATCGTCGGTGAAGCGCTGCCAGGCGGTGAGCCGGTGCGGCCGCTCGCAGCGCACGCTGGTGACGATGGCGTGGTGCAGGTAATTCCATTCGCGGGTGGCGCAACCGGCCAGACGGCGTACCGCCGAATTGGCGCCGTCGGCGGCCACCAGCAGCGGCGCGCGCAGCTCGCGGCCGTCGGCCAGGGTCAGCAGCCAGCCGTCACCGGAGCGGCGCAGCTGCTCCAGGCGGGCGTTGCCGAGCAGGCCGATCTGGCTGTCGTGCAGGCGCTCGAGCAGGGCGTCCTGGACCACACGGTTCTCGACGATATGACCGAGCACCTCGGCATGCACGCTGGCCGCCGAAAAGTGCACGCTGCCGGTGCCGGAACCGTCCCACACCTGCATGTCGCGGTAGGGCGAGGCGCGCCGGGCGGCGATGCCGTCCCACACGCCGAGGCGTTCGAGAATGCGCTGGCTGGCGGCGGACAGGGCGCTGACCCGTGGCTCGAAGGCACCCTGCGCATCGAACGGCTTGACGCTGAGCGGGCTGCCATCGACCACCAGGATTTCCAGGCCGCTGTGTTCCAGGGCCAGGGCCAGTGCACTGCCGACCATGCCGGCGCCAACGATGATCAGGTCCGCTTGCATCTCGCTTCCTTAGGCCGCAGCCGGCCGCGCACGCGGCTTGAGACGGATATAGAGGGTCTTGTGGGCGGTGGCGACCAGGGTGCCTTCGCCGTCGCGAATCTCGACTTGCAGCTGCGGCAGGTACTTGTCGCCGCCCGCCGTGTGCTCGCGAATGTCGGCGAGCAGGGCGTCGTCGATACGGAAATCGGCATACACCGGGCCCTTGCCGGGGCTGACGAAGTCGATGCTGGCAGCCTTGTCCCAGACGATGTAGTTGTCGCCCAGCAGCGGCATCAGCAACAGCATGAAGAAGGGATCGACCATGCTGTACAGCGAGCCGCCGAACTGGGTGCCGACGAAGTTGCGGTTGTACCAGCGCAGAGCCAACTTCACCCGCGCATGACGGCAGTCCGGGCTGATCTGCTGCACTCGGATGCCGGCGCCGAGGTAGGGCGGGTAGCAGTTGAGGCCAATGCGCAGCAGGCGCGCTCGACGCGCCAGTTTACGGTCACTCATGTACAGCTCTCATAAGGATCGGGTGCCCAGGCCCATGGCCTGGCGGGCGAACCAGCGCTTGGCTGGCGGCAACAGATCGAGACCGAGCAGGCCGAGGGTACGCCCGGCCACCAGCAGCGACTCGTCGCGGCCGAACAGGCGGGTGACGCGGTCGGAGAAGCCGACGGTCAGCGCCTGGTCCTGGCTCTGCCGCGCCAGGTAGCGCTGCAGGCCGGCGAAATCGCCGGGTTGCTCGCCGCCTGCCAGCAGGGTCTCGGCCAGGGCCTGGGCGTCGCGCAGGGACAGGTTGAAGCCCTGCCCCGCCACCGGATGCAGGCTGTGGGCGGCGTTGCCAAGGATCACCAAGTGCGGGCGCACCTGCTCGGTGGCCTCCACCAGCGCCAGCGGGTAGACATGCCGCGCGCCGACCTGGCGCAGGCTGCCCAGACGGTAGCCGAAGGCCTGCTGTAGCTCGGCGAGGAATTCGCGGTCGGGCAGTTGCTGCAGGCGCTCGGCGTCCACCGGCGGGCGGGTCCAGACCAGTGCGCAGCGCTTGTCCGGCAACGGCAGCAGGGCCAGCGGCCCCTGCTCGGTGAAACGCTCGAAGGCCTGTCCGGCATGCGGTTCGGCCGGGCTGATATTGGCGATCAGCGCGCACTGGTCGTAGGGCGTGTGGCGCACGGCGATGCCGAGCTGCTCGCGCAGGCCGGAGCGGCCGCCGTCGGCCAGCACGGCCAGGTCGCAATCGAGGCTGGAGTCATCGCTGAGGAACAGGCGGTAGCCGTCGTCCAGCGCCTCCATGCGGGTCACTTCCGCCGGGCAGCGCCACTCGACTACTTCGGGGTCCAGCGCACGCCACAGGCAATGTCCCATCCAGGCGTTTTCCAGCACGTAGCCCAGGGCCGGCACGCCTTCATCGGCTGCAGACAGGCGGGTAGCGCCGAAGCGGCCCTGGTCGGACACCTGGATCTGGGTGATGGCCTCGGCCCGCTCGGCCAGCGCCGGCCACAGGCCGAGGCGCTCGAAGATCTGCCGGCTGCCGTAGGACAGCGCACTGGACCGCGCGTCGTAGCTCGGCTGCCAGGCATTGCCCGGGGCGAAGGGCTCGACCAGCACGATGCGCCAGCCGCGCGCCCGCGCCCCGGCCTGCAGGGCCAGGGCCAGGCTGGCACCAACCAGGCCACCACCGACGATGGCCAATTGCACACGACTCAACTCAGGCAGCCTGCTCGCGGGCGGCGGCCATCAGCGCCTCGATCTCGGCGACAGTCTTGGGCACGCCGTTGGTGATGACTTCACAGCCGGTCTTGGTCACCAGCACGTCATCCTCGATGCGCACGCCGATGCCGCGCCACTTCTTCGCCACCTTGTCGTTGTCGGTGGCGATATAAATGCCCGGTTCCACCGTCATGCTCATGCCTGGCTCGAGCACGCGCCACTCGCCGCCGACCTTGTAGTCGCCGACATCGTGCACGTCCATGCCCAGCCAGTGGCCGGCGCGGTGCATGTAGAAGGGCTTGTAGGCCTCGGCGGCGATCAGCTCGTCGACGTCGCCTTCGAGCAGGCCCAGCTCCACCAGGCCGGCGGTGATCACCCGCACGGTGGCCTCGTGGGCCTCGTTCCAGTGCTTGCCGGGCGCGATGTGCTTGAACGCCTCCTCGTTGGCCTTGAGCACCAGCTCGTAGATGGCCTTCTGCTCGGGCGAGAACTTGCCGTTGACCGGGAAGGTGCGGGTGATGTCGCTGGCGTAGCAGTCGATCTCGCAGCCGGCGTCGATCAGCACCAGGTCGCCATCCTTCAGCGGCGCGTCGTTCTCGCGGTAGTGCAGGATGCAGGCGTTCTTGCCGGCGGCGACGATGGAGCCGTAGGCCGGCATCTTCGCCCCGCCCTTGCGGAACTCGTAATCCAGCTCGGCTTCCAGATGGTATTCGTAGAGCCCGGCGCGGCTGGTCTGCATGGCGCGCACATGGGCGCGCGCGCTGATCTCGGCGGCCTCCTTCATCACCTTGGCCTCGGCCGCGCTCTTGTACAGGCGCATGTCGTGCAGCAGGTGATCGAGGGCGACGAACTCGTTGGGCGGCGTCGCGCCCTGACGTGCCTTGGAGCGGATCACGTTGATCCAGTCCATCAGCCGGTGATCGAACTCCTGGTTGGTACCGATCGCGTAATAGACGCGCTCGCGGCCTTCGATCAGGCCGGGCAGGATGTCGTCGATATCGCCGATGGGGAAGGCGTCGTCGGCACCGAACTGCGTCACGGCGCCATCCTGGCCGGCGCGCAGTCCGTCCCACAGCTCGCGCTCGGGATCACGCTCGCGGCAGAACAGCACGTACTCGCCGTGCTCGCGACCGGGAATCAGCGCCAGCACCGCCTCCGGCTCGGGGAAGCCGGTGAGGTACTGGAAGTCGCTGTCCTGGCGGTAGACGTGCTCGACGTCGCGGTTGCGGATATACACCGGCGCCGCCGGCAGGATGGCGATGCTGTTGGGTTCCATCTGCTCCATCAGCGCCTTGCGCCGACGGGCGTATTCCGCGCGGGGGATGCTGACCATGGCTGAACCTCAGTGCAGAGAAGGTTTGGGGGCGGGCGACGCGGCCTTGCCGCACTCGGCGAACAGCAGCAGCGGGGCCACGCGCAGGTATTCCATCACTTCCATATAGTCACTTTCGCCGTCCTCGGATTCCTCCAGCGCGCTCTGCACCTGAGCGATGGCGGAAAGATCCTGCAGCACTTCCATGGCCTCGGCGCTCAGCGCAGCATTGCCGAGAATCATGCCGAAACCGTCGAGGAAGCCCTGGCACCACTGGCCGAGAGCCTTGGCGCGCTCACCCAGCGGCGCATCGTCGCCGGGCAGCAGCAGGACCACGGTGACGTCACTGCCGCCGAGTTCGCCCTTGACCATATCCTGCAGGCCGACCAGGGCCTGGCGCACGTTGTCGGCCGGCTCGGCACCGAGCAGTTCGACGGCGTCGGCGATCCAGGCATCGGCCTCGAAACCGGCCCCGGCGCAGCTGCGACCGAGCAGCAGGCCGTGCAGCTCGGCAGGGGAAACGGGTTTGCCAGTGCTCGCCAGGAGAGCGGCGAAGGCGGCGTAGGGGGAATTCGAAATGGACATGGCAACTAGGCGCTGAATCGCGCAATCTCTAGAATGGAGGCCTCGTATCGTAGGGCCTGCGCGCCACGGTTTCCACCGCCTCGTTGCCGCACAGCGCTTGCCGCCCCCTCCCCGCAATCCTTTATAGTGCTGAGATCACTGCCCAGGTATGGAGCCGATGGAAGACGCCGAACTGCAAGCCCTCACACGCAAGCTGGAACTGCTGATCCAGCGCGTCGAGCAGCTGAAGATGCAGAATCGCTCCCTGCTGGCCAGCGAGAAGGCCTGGCGCGAGGAGCGCGCCCATCTGATCGAAAAGAACGAAATGGCCCGGCACAAGGTCGAAGCGATGATTTCGCGCCTGAAAGCCCTGGAGCAGGACTCATGACCCAGTCGAACACCGTAACCGTGCATATTCTCGACAAGGAATATTGCATCGCCTGCCCGGCGGACGAACGTGCCAACCTGGAGAGCGCTGCGCGCTATCTGGACGGCAAGATGCGCGAGATCCGCTCCGGCGGCAAAGTCATAGGCGCCGACCGCATCGCCGTGATGGCCGCGCTGAACATCACCCATGATCTGCTGCACAAGCAGCAGCGCCTGGATCAGGAAGCCAACTCCACCCGCGAGCGCGTGCGTGACCTGCTGGATCGGGTCGACACTGCCCTGGCCGCCGATCCGGATGGCCAGACACTCTGATTGCAGAGCGGTCGAATGGGGTATACTCGCCCCGAGCTCCCTGGTGTGTTGGCCAGTCGGTGATGTCCCTGAGCCGATACGCACAACCACGGGGGTTGCCAGCGGGGCCGGTGTGCATGTCCGCCTGACGGAAAGCCTTAACGCCTCCTGCAATCTCCACCTTGAACTTTCGGGTTCAAGGGCTAACCCGACAGCGGCATGACCGGGGAGTCCAGAATTCCATGATCCTGGCTGGTGATCTATCCCGCGCGGCGCTACGCCGCCAGCTCCGCCAGGCTCGCCGCAACCTCTCCCCTCAGCAACAACAGCGCGCCGCCCACGCGCTGTACCGGCAATTGGCCCAGCATCCGCTGTTCCGCCGCGCCCGCCACATTGCCCTGTACCTGCCCAGTGACGGCGAGATCGACCCGCGCCCGTTGCTGCGCGAGGCCCAGCGCCGTGGCAAGGCGACCTATCTGCCAGTGCTCAGCGACTGGCCACGCACCAAGATGAATTTCCAGCGCGTGCGCGCGCACGAGGCGCTGGCACGCAATCGTTTCCGCATCGAGGAACCGCCGGCCCGGCGCGCGCGGCAGCGCAAGGTCTGGGCACTGGACCTGGTGCTTTTGCCGCTGGTGGGATTCGATCTGTATGGCGGGCGCCTGGGCATGGGCGGCGGTTTTTACGACCGCAGCCTGGCCTATCGGCAACTGCGCAAAAATTGGCACAAGCCGACGCTTTTAGGAGTGGCGCATGAGTGTCAGCAGGTGGACAGGCTGGCCCTGGCCAGCTGGGATATTCGCCTCGGCGCGGTGGTCACCGACCGCCGCTGGCATGGCTGAGACCGCCGCGCTCCCTGCGGCGATGTCAGTCGGTCATTGCTGAATCTGGCTGGAAGACGAGTCACCCTGACGATCCCAGAGACCCTGGGTGTAACCCGTGGTAACCATGCCCAGGCTGAATAGAATGACCAGGACCCACAATATATCTGGCTTGCGCTTCATCGAGTTGCCTCCCCCTTTCGGCACACTACTGTTCTCTACCGGTGGCGGTGTTGTTATTGGCCGTTACGGCGGCGCCTAGCCTGGGCCATCGGCCGCCAGGAAGCGGTGAAGACCCACACATTTTTTGACGCCATCCGGCAGTCATCCGCGGGAACGATTTTCAGTCCCGCGCAAAGACCGGCAGACAGGAGCAAAGTTCATGCCTTATTGGCTGATGAAATCGGAACCCGACGAACTGTCCATCCAGCACCTGCGGCAGCTCGGTCGGGCGCGCTGGGACGGGGTGCGCAACTACCAGGCGCGCAACTTCATGCGCAGCATGCAGATCGGTGACGAGTTCTTCTTCTATCACTCCAGCTGCCCGGAAGCGGGCATCGCCGGCATCGCACGCATCGCCGGACCGGTCTACCCGGACCCCACCGCCCTGGACCCGAACAGCCATTACTTCGATGCCAAGGCCAGCGCCGAGAAGAATCCCTGGAGCGCCCTCGACGTGGAGTTCGTCGAGGCCTTCCCGCGCGTGCTGCCGCTGGCCAGCCTGCGCGACCAGCAGGCACTGGCCGAACTGGCCCTGGTGCAGCGCGGCAGCCGCCTGTCGGTGATGCCGGTGAGCGCAGAACAGTGGCAGGCCATTCTCGCCATGCGTTGAGTCGCCACCGGCGCTGTGCTATCACCACGGCATAGCCTCGCGGAGCCGATAATGCGCGCACGCCCCGTCTGGCCCGCGCGCCTGGCGCTGGCCTTCCTTTTCCTGGTGCTGTGCCTGGCCAGCCTCATGCTCTGGCGCCAGCTGGAGCAGGACCAGCAGGAGCGCGTTAAGGAACGGGTCGACTACCAGGCGCGCAGCCTGGCGCGCCAGCTGGAAGGCACGCTGCACTCCGAAGTCGAGAGCCTGGGCCGCATCGCCCGCCTGTGGAACAACCTGGGTCGCCTGTCGCGCGACGACTGGGAGCAGGAAGCCGAACTGGCGCTGACCGACTTCCCCGCCTACCAGTCGGTGCAGTGGATCGGCCCCGACCTGCAGATGCGCTGGCTGCTGCCGTTGCGCGGCAACGAGGCCGCCGCCAACTTCCGCCTCACCGCCGACCACCCCAACTATCCGCTGGCCATGCAGGCCAAGCAGACCGGCGAGCAGCGCTTCTCCAACAGCTTCCAGCTGGTCCAGGGCGGTCGCGGCTTCGTGCTCTATACCCCGCTGTACCTGGAAGTGGGCCCGGACCAGAATCGCTTCGACGGTTTCCTGCAGGGCGTGTTCCGCGTCGAGCCGCTGATGGACGAGCTGCTCGCCCAGCTCGACAGCGACAGCTTCAGCGTGCGCCTGCGGGAAAAAGGCCAGAGCCTATACAGCCGCGAGCGCCCGGGCACGCTGCCGCAGATGGCCAGCGAAGTGCCGCTGCGACTGCTCAACAACGACGCCTTCAGCCTGCAGCTGAGCCCCACCGCCAAGTTGCTGCAGAGCCTGGCCACGCCGCTGCCACAGGTGGTACTGGGCGCCGGGCTGGCCATCAGCCTGCTGCTGGTGGCGGCCCTGGCCCTGGCCCTGGAGAACACCCACCGCGCCGGCGCCCTGCAGCGCACCAATCGCAGCCTGAAGGTGGAAGCCACCCGCCGCGAAGAGATCGAGCGCCACCTGCGCGACAGTCGCGAGCGCCTGCAGCTGGTGCTCGACCTCACCGACTCCAGCCACGACAGCCTGTTCATCTTCGATACCCGCAGCCGCGAACTGCTGCACATGAACCAGGCCACCTATGCCGGCCTCGGCTACCGCGCCGAGCAGTTCGCCCAGCTCCTGCGCGACGCCCCCGAACAGTTGCTGCCAGGCTTCCATACTTGGCTGGAAGAGGTACGCACGGCCCAGCGGGACAACCAGTCACGGATCTTCCAGCGCGAGCTGTGCCGCCGTGATGGCAGCCGCCAGCCGGCGGAAATCAATACCCAGCTGGTGCAACTGGGCGAGCGCGAGTACGTGATCGCCGTGTCCCGCGACAACAGCGAGCGCCTGGAGCTGGAGGCGCGCCTGCAGCGCCTGTCGCAGCTGGACGGGCTGACCGGCATCTACAACCGGCGCTTCTTCGACCAGCAGCTGCACAGCGAATGGCGCCGCCTGCGCCGGATCGACGCGCCGCTGGCCCTGCTGATGCTGGATATCGACCACTTCAAGGCGTTCAACGACAACCTAGGCCACCTGGCCGGCGACGACGCCCTGCGCAAGGTCGGCGAGGTCCTGCAGAACAGTCTGCAACGCGAGGGCGACGTGGCCTGTCGCTACGGCGGCGAGGAATTCGCCATCATCCTGGCCAACACCGGTCTCGAGGGTGGAGAGCATGTGGCGGCGCGGGTCCACGACCTGGTCGCAGGGCTGGCCATCGCCCACCCGGGCAGCCCGCAGGGCCGTTTGACCCTGAGCATCGGCCTGGCGGTGGCGGAGCCGGTCAGCGAGGAACAACCGGGCGGGCTGGTGGCGCGCAGCGACCAGGCCCTGTATCGGGCCAAGCACGAGGGGCGCAATCGCACCTGCGTGTGGAGCGCGGCCATGGCCGGCGAAGGGCGCGAGCGGCAGGCGCCGCCCGCCTGAATTACTGAATGATCAGGTTATTGAACAGCAGGTCCTCGACGATAGGCTTGCCCTCCTCCTGATTCAGCACATCCTGCACCTGCTTAAGCGCCTCCTGACGCAGCTTCTCCTTGGCTGCCTCGTCGGCCATGCCGGCCTCGGTCTGCTGGGCGAACAGCATCACCAGCTGGTTGCGGATCAGCGGCTCGTGGTGCTCGACCTTCTCCTCGGCCTCGGTACCGGTGACCCGCAGGGCGATGTCGGCCTTGAAGAACTTCAGCTTGGGCCCGGCGCCGAAGTTGCCCACCAGGGCTGGCACCAGACTGACGTAGGCGACCTTGGGCGCGGCGTTCTCTTCCTCGCCGCCGCCACTGGCCAGGGCGGTGCAAGGCAGGATCAGGGCCAGCAGCAGAGCGATGCGGTTTTTCACGGACGATTCCTCAATGAAATATGCCGCCTAGCATAGCCATAGCGGCCCGCGCGCCCAAGCCCGACGCTTATAGGCCGCCATCAGATGCGGGCATGCTCGTTGACCCACCGGGCGCGCCTCCTACACTGCCGGACAGTCACGAACCCGAGGAAAGTGCGATGAAAGCCCTGCTCTGCAAAGCCTTCGGCCCGGCCTCCAGCCTGGTCCTGGAAGACCTGCCCAGCCCCGAACCGAAAAAGAACGAGGTGCTGATCGAGGTGCATGCCGCCGGCGTCAACTTCCCCGACACCCTGATCATCGAAGGCAAGTACCAGTTCAAACCGCCCTTCCCCTTCGCGCCGGGCGGTGAAGCGGCGGGCGTGGTCAAAGCGGTTGGGGAGAAGATCAGCCACCTCAAGGCCGGCGACCGGGTCATGGCCCTTACCGGCTGGGGCAGCTTCGCCGAAGAAGTGGCGGTGCCCGGCTACAACGTGCTGCCAGTGCCCAAGACCATGGACCTGACCACCGCTGCGGCCTTCAGCATGACCTACGGCACCTCGATGCACGCGCTCAAGCAGCGTGCCAATCTGCAGAAGGGCGAGACCCTGCTGGTGCTGGGCGCCTCCGGCGGCGTCGGCCTGGCGGCCGTGGAGATCGGCAAGGCCATGGGCGCCACCGTGATCGCCGCGGCGAGCTCGGCCGAGAAGCTGGAAGTGGCGCGCAACGCCGGCGCCGACCACCTGATCAACTACAGCGAGCAGAGCCTCAAGGACGAGGTGAAGAAGCTCACCGGCGGCCAGGGTGTGGACGTGATCTACGATCCGGTGGGTGGCGAGCTGTTCGAGGAGGCGTTCCGCTCCATCGCCTGGAACGGCCGCTTCCTGGTCGTCGGCTTCGCCGCCGGCGGCGGCATTCCGGTCCTGCCGGCCAACCTGCCGCTGCTCAAGGGCGCCTCGCTGGTCGGCGTTTTCTGGGGCTCGTTCGCCCAGCGCCAGCCGCAGGACAACGCCGCCAACTTCGAGCAGCTGTTCGCCTGGCATGCCGAGGGCAAGCTCAAGCCGCTGGTGTCGCAGACCTTCCCGCTGGCACAGGGCGCTTCGGCCATCGATGCGCTGGGTCAGCGCAAGGCCGTGGGCAAGGTCGTGGTGCAGGTTAAGTAATAACCGCCGCCACCAGAAAGCCGCCCGAGGGCGGCTTTTTTCATGGTCGGGCGATCATTCCCGCGGCGCGTAGGCGAACACGTCGGCGCGCATCTGGTGGGCGTCCATGCCGGCCTCGACCAGGGCATCAAGGGTGCCGTATACCATGCCCGGCGAGCCGCTGGCGTAGAGGTGCAAGCTCTTGAGATCGGCGAAGTCCTGGCACACCACCTCGTGCAGCATGCCGCAGCGTCCTTCCCAGCCGCAGGCGTCGCTGACCACCTTGTGCAAGTGCAGGCCGGGTTGACCCTCCCAGGCCTGCCAGCTGTCCAGCTGATAGAAATCCTCCGGCTGACGCACGCCCCAGTACAGGTGCAGCGGATGGGTGAAGCCGGTGGCGCGGCAATGCTCGATCAGGCTGTGCATCTGCGCCATACCGGTACCGGCGGCGAGCAGCACCAGCGGCCCGTCCGGCAACTCGGCCAAATGGGTGTCGCCGAACGGCATCTGTACCCGTGCCAGGCGCGTGCGGCGCAGCTGCGCCACCAACTGACGAGCGCTGTCCTCACGAGTGAGGATATGCAGCTCCAGGTCACGGCCCTTGTGCGGTGCCGAGGCGAGGGAGAAGGCTGACCATTCGCCGTCGTCACGCTGCAGCAGCAGGTACTGGCCGGCGTGATAGCGCGGCGTCTTCCCCGCCGGAGCGCGCAGCAACACGCGGCAAACATCACCACCGACATCGACCAGGTCGAGCACCTGGCAGCCAAAGGTGCGTACCGGCAACTCGCCCGGGGCGAGCACGCCGTCCCAGTGCAGCACGCAGTCTTCCAGCGGCTCGGCCAGGCAGGTGAACAGCTCGCCGTGATCCAGCTCGGCGCCGGCCTGGCTCACCCGCCCTTCCACCAGCAGCGCCGCGCAGATATGACAGTTGCCGTTACGGCAGCTCTGCGGGCAGTCGTAGCCCAGGCGCCGCGCGGCATCGAGGATGCGCTCGCCGCCATGCACGTCGAGCACCGCGCCCGAGGGCTGCAGGGTGACCTTCATGACTTGCTCAGCAGGTGACGCACTCATCAGTCGATGCCCAGCTCTTTCCACATGTCGTCGATACGTGCGACCACGGCCGGGTCCTTTTCGATCACCCTACCCCACTCGCGGCTGGTCTCGCCCGGCCACTTGTGGGTGGCATCGAGGCCCATCTTCGAGCCCAGGCCGGAGACCGGCGAGGCGAAGTCGAGATAGTCGATCGGCGTGTTGTCGATCATCACCGTGTCGCGCTTGGGATCCATGCGCGTGGTGATGGCCCAGATAACGTCGTTCCAGTCGCGAGCGTTGACGTCGTCGTCGGTGACGATAACGAACTTGGTGTACATGAACTGGCGCAGGAAGGACCAGACGCCGAGCATCACGCGCTTGGCGTGGCCGGGGTACTGTTTCTTCATGGTCACCACCGCCATGCGATAGGAGCAGCCTTCCGGCGGCAGGTAGAAGTCGGTGATCTCCGGGAACTGCTTCTGCAGGATCGGCACGAACACCTCATTCAGCGCCACGCCGAGGATCGCCGGCTCATCCGGCGGGCGGCCGGTGTAGGTGCTGTGGTAGATCGGCTCGCGGCGACGGGTAATGCGCTCGACGGTGAACACCGGGAAGGTGTCGACTTCGTTGTAGTAGCCGGTGTGATCGCCGTACGGGCCCTCCGGCGCGGTTTCGCCCGGATGGATGTGGCCTTCAAGAACGATCTCGGCGCTGGCCGGCACCTGCAGGTCGGAGCCGATGGCCTTGACCAGCTCGGTGCGATGGCCGCGCAGCAGGCCGGCGAAGGCGTATTCGGAGAGAGTGTCCGGCACCGGCGTCACGGCGCCGAGAATGGTCGCCGGATCGGCGCCCAGAGCCACGGCCACCGGATAGGGGCGGTCCGGGTACTTCTGGCACCACTCGCGGTAGTCCAGCGCGCCGCCGCGGTGGCTGAGCCAGCGCATGATCACCTTGTTGCGGCCGATCACCTGCTGACGGTAGATGCCGAGGTTCTGCCGCTCCTTGTTGGGCCCCTTGGTGATGGTCAGGCCCCAGGTGATCAGCGGCGCCACGTCACCCGGCCAGCAGGTCTGCACCGGCAGCTTACCCAGGTCGACCGCGTCGCCCTCCTCGATCACCTCATGGCAGGGCGCGTCCTTGAGGACCTTGGGCGCCATGCTGATGACTTTCTTGTAGATCGGCAGCTTGCTCCAGGCGTCCTTCAGGCCCTTGGGCGGCTCCGGCTCCTTGAGGAAGGCCAGCAGCTTGCCGATCTCGCGCAGTTCGCCGACATCCTCGGCGCCCATGCCCAGCGCCACGCGCTCGGGGGTGCCGAACAGGTTTCCCAGCACCGGTACGTCGAAGCCGGTGGGTTTCTCGAACAGCAGCGCGGGACCGCCGCGGCGCAAAGTGCGGTCGCAGATTTCGGTCATTTCCAGCACGGGAGAGACCGGGGTCTGGATGCGCTTGAGTTCGCCACGCTTTTCCAGCTCGCGGATGAAGTCGCGCAGGTCGCGATACTGCATGCTTGGGCCTCACAGGTCGGGGCGCAAAGTTTAGCGCCGAACTGGGTTATTCAGAAGGCTGCACAAACGCAAAGGCCGGGTTTCCCCGGCCTCTGTAGCAACGCTCGAATCATTTCCGCTTCATGGAGAGGAAGAATTCTTCGTTGGTCTTGGTATCTTTCAGCTTGTCGGTGAGGAACTCGATGGCGGCGATCTCGTCCATCGGGTGCAGTAGCTTGCGCAGGATCCACATGCGCGCCAGCTCTTCCTCGCCGGTCAGCAACTCCTCGCGGCGGGTGCCGGACTTGTTGATGTTGATGGCCGGGAACACGCGCTTCTCGGCGATGCGGCGGTCCAGCGGCAGCTCCATGTTGCCGGTACCCTTGAATTCCTCGTAGATCACCTCGTCCATCTTCGAGCCGGTCTCGACCAGCGCGGTGGCGATGATGGTCAGCGAACCGCCTTCCTCGATGTTACGGGCGGCGCCGAAGAAGCGCTTGGGCTTCTCCAGGGCATGGGCGTCGACACCACCGGTCAGCACCTTGCCGGAGCTCGGGATCACGGTGTTGTAGGCACGCGCAAGGCGGGTGATGGAGTCGAGCAGGATGACCACGTCCTTCTTGTGTTCGACCAGGCGCTTGGCCTTCTCGATCACCATCTCGGCAACCTGCACGTGGCGGGTCGGCGGCTCGTCGAAGGTCGAGGCGACCACTTCGCCGCGCACGGTGCGCTGCATCTCGGTCACTTCTTCCGGGCGCTCGTCGATCAGCAGGACGATCAGGTAGCACTCGGGGTTGTTGCGGGTGATGTTGGCCGCGATGTTCTGCAGCATGATGGTCTTGCCCGCCTTCGGCGGGGCGACGATCAGGCCGCGCTGGCCCTTGCCGATCGGCGCGCAGAGGTCGATCACGCGACCGGTGAGGTCTTCCTTGGAGCCGTTACCGGCTTCCATGGTCAGGCGCTTGGTCGGGAACAGCGGCGTCAGGTTCTCGAACAGGATCTTGTTCTTGGCGTTTTCCGGGCGGTCGAAGTTGATGGTGTCGACCTTGAGCAGGGCAAAGTAGCGCTCGCCTTCTTTCGGCGGGCGGATCTTGCCGACGATGGTGTCACCGGTACGCAGGTTGAAGCGGCGGATCTGGCTGGGCGAGACGTAGATGTCGTCCGGGCCGGCCAGGTAGGAGGAGTCCGCGGAGCGCAGGAAGCCGAAGCCGTCCTGGAGAATCTCCAGCACGCCGTCGCCGGAAATCTCTTCGCCGCTTTTCGCGTGCTTCTTGAGCAGGGCGAAGATGATGTCCTGCTTGCGCGAACGGGCCATGTTTTCCAGACCAGCCTGGTCGGCCATGTCCAGCAGTTCGGCAATCGGCTTTTGCTTGAGTTCGGTCAGATTCATAGGAATGACGTAGGTATATATGAGGAGGGAAGGAAAGCCTTGGGCTTTGCTGGCCGCGCCGTGGGAAGGCGACTGGATCGCTCGATATTATCGGGAGGAGTGCATCGGCGGCGGCTTGGGGGGCAACGGGGAACCCGTTGCAGGCCCGAATGTAACACCGCGTTTATCGCGACGTCCAGCCTGCGCCCAAAGAAAAAGCCCCGCGATGTGCGGGGCTTCTACTACAGCGGCAAACGCCTCAGATGTTGGCGTCGAGGAAAGCAGCCAGCTGCGACTTGGACAGGGCGCCGACCTTGGTGGCCTCGACGTTGCCGTTCTTGAACAGCATCAGGGTCGGGATACCACGCACGCCGTACTTCGGCGGGGTCTCCTGGTTCTCGTCGATGTTCAGCTTGCAAACCTTCAGCTTGCCGGCATAGGTCTGGGCGATTTCGTCCAGTACCGGGGCGATCATCTTGCACGGGCCGCACCATTCGGCCCAGTAGTCGACCAGGACCGGACCTTCGGCCTTGATCACGTCGTCTTCGAAGCTGGTGTCGCTGACGTTGGTGATGAAATCGCTCATGTGAGTCTCCGTGATCGGAAGCAGAAAAGTGGCGCCATGATAGCCCGCATCCGCCCCTGCCGAAAGCCGCTGTCCATTGAGCTTGACTATCAATGGATTTCATACTGCTGATGAAAGACTACGGCAACCCGGCCACGGGCGGTTAACATGCTGCCATGCGGTGCCCGCTCGATCAGGACCGGCGCCAACGTTTTGCTAAGGGATAATTCTTCATGCCCAACACCGCCAAGCAGTTTCCTCTGATCGCCGCCATCGACCTCGGCTCCAACAGCTTCCACATGGTGCTGGCCAAGGCCGACCACGGCGAGATCCGCATCCTCGAGCGGCTCGGTGAAAAAGTGCAGCTGGCCGCCGGCCTGGACGACGGGCGCGTGCTCAGCGAGGAAGCCATGCAGCGCGGTCTGGATTGCCTGCGCCGCTTCGGCCAGCTGATCCAGGGCCTGCCCCAGGGCGCCGTGCGCATCGTCGGCACCAACGCCCTGCGCGAGGCGCGCAACCGCGCCGAGTTCATCCGCCGCGCCGACGAACTGCTCGGCCACCAGGTGGAGGTCATCTCCGGTCGCGAGGAAGCGCGCCTGATCTACCTCGGCGTGTCGCACAGCATCGCCGACACCCCCGGCAAGCGCCTGGTAGTGGACATCGGCGGCGGCAGCACTGAATTCATCGTCGGCCAGCGCTTCGAGCCGCTGCTGCGCGAGAGCCTGCAGATGGGCTGCGTCAGCTACACCCAGCGCTACTTCCGCGACGGCAAGATCACCCCGGCGCGCTACGCCCAGGCCTACACCGCCGCGCGCCTGGAACTGATGAGCATCGAGCAGGGCCTGCAGCGCCTGGGCTGGCAGGAATCGGTGGGCGCCTCCGGCACCATTCGCGCCGTGGGCCTGGCGATCAAGGCCGGCGGCCTGGGCAATGGCGAGATCAATCCCGAGGGCCTGGCCTGGCTCAAGCGCAAGGTGTTCAAACTGGGCGAAGCGGACAAGCTCGACCTGGAAGGCATCAAGCCCGACCGCCGGCAGATCTTCCCGGCTGGCCTGGCCATCGCCGAGGCCATCTTCGACGCCCTCGACCTGCAGCGCATGGACCACTCCGAAGGCGCCCTGCGCGAAGGCGTGCTCTACGACCTGCTCGGCCGCCACCACCACGAGGACGTGCGCGAACGCACTCTGGGCGCGCTGATGGAGCGCTACCACGTCGACCTGCAGCAGGCCGCGCGGGTCGAGGCCAAGGCCCTGCAGGCCCTGGAGAAGGTGACCGAGGCCTGGCAGCTGGACGAGGACTGGCACAGCGACCTGCTGCAATGGGGGGCGCGGGTTCACGAGATCGGCCTGGATATCGCCCACTATCAGTACCACAAGCACGGCGCCTACCTGATCGAGCACTCCGACCTGGCCGGTTTCTCCCGTCGCGACCAGCTGATGCTGGCCCTGCTGGTGCGCGGCCATCGCCGCAACATCCCCAAGGACAGATTCGCCGAGTTCGGCGAGGACGGCGTGCAGCTGCAGCGCCTGTGCGTGCTGCTGCGCTTCGCCATCCTGTTCCACCACATCCGCGGCACCCAGGAAATGCCCAAGGTGCAGCTCAAGGCCGGCCCGCAGAGCTTGGACCTGACCTTCCCCGACGGTTGGCTGGCAGCCAACCCGCTGACCCAGGCCGACTTCGAGCAGGAAGCCGAGTGGCTGACGCGGATCGGCTTCACCCTCAGCGTGCGCTGAAACGCCGGACATGAAAAAGGGAGGCCTAGGCCTCCCTTTTTCGTTGCAGCGCGGCGTTCTTAGAACAGGACGCGGCTGCGGATGGTACCGGTGACGTGCTGCAGCTTCTCGAGGGCCAGATCGGAGTACTCGGCGTCGACGTCGATCACCACGTAGCCGACCTTGTCGTTGGTCTGCAGGAACTGACCGGAGATGTTGATGCCGTTGTCGGCGAACACCTTGTTGATCTCGCTCATCACGCCCGGCACGTTCTGGTGGATGTGCAGCAGGCGGTGCTTGCCCGGGTGGGCCGGCAGGGCGACTTCCGGGAAGTTCACGGAGGACACCGAGGTACCGTTGTCGCTGTACTTGACCAGCTTCTCAGCCACTTCCAGGCCGATATTGGCCTGCGCCTCTGCAGTCGAACCACCGATATGCGGGGTCAGGATCACACGATCCAGGCCACGCAGCGGGCTTTCGAACTCTTCGTCGTTGGACTTCGGCTCGACCGGGAACACGTCGATGGCGGCGCCGATCAGGTGTTCATCCTTGATCGCGGCGGCCAGGTGCTCCAGCTCGACCACGGTGCCACGGGCGGCGTTGATCAGGATGCCGCCCTTCTTCATGGCGCGGATTTCCTTCTCGCCGATCATCCACTGGGTGGACGGCAGCTCGGGCACATGCAGGGAGACGATGTCGGCCATGCCCAGCAGGTCGTGCAGCTTGGCCACCTGAGTGGCGTTGCCCAGCGGCAGCTTGGTCACGGTGTCGTAGAAGAACACCTGCATGCCCAGGGCCTCGGCCAGGACCGAGAGCTGGGTGCCGATGGAGCCGTAGCCGACGATGCCGAGCTTCTTGCCGCGGATCTCGAAGGAGTTGGCCGCCGACTTGATCCAGCCACCGCGGTGGCAGGAGGCGTTCTTTTCCGGAATTCCGCGCAGCAGCAGGATGGCCTGGGCCAGTACCAGCTCGGCGACCGAGCGGGTGTTGGAATAGGGGGCATTGAACACGGCGATACCGCGCTCGCGGGCAGCGTCCAGGTCGACCTGGTTAGTGCCGATGCAGAAGCATCCGACGGCAACCAGCTTCTTGGCGCAGTCGAAGACTTCCTCGGTCAGCTGGGTACGCGAGCGGATGCCGATGAAGTGGGCGTCGGCGATCTTGCTCTTCAGCTCGTCGTCGGACAGGGCGCCCTTGAGGTACTCGATGTTGGTGTAACCAGCGGCCTTCAGGGTGTCGACGGCATTCTGGTGCACGCCTTCCAGCAGAAGGAACTTGATCTTGCTCTTGTCGAGAGAGGTCTTGCTCATCGGAGTACCTGTTGTCCCACAAAAAGGTGTCAGGAAAACGGCCGAAAACGCTGCCGGCCGGCCCCGCGGATCGGCTCGGGGGCACGATTGGCGGGGGGCGTATGCTAGCATACGAGCCCCGCGAAACCGCCACCCCTGACCGATGAAGCGTTCTCAGGGTGACCATGAATCGTTTGAGAGTTCCCAGATGACCAATTCTGCCCTGATCGATGAGCTGAAGACCCTGGTGGAACCCGGCAAGGTGCTGACCGACGCCGATTCCCTCAACGCCTACGGCAAGGATTGGACCAAGCATTTCGCCCCCGCACCGACCGCTATCGTCTTCCCCAAGACCACCGAGCAGGTGCAGGCCATCGTGCGCTGGGCCAACCAGCACAAGATCGCCCTGGTGCCGTCCGGCGGCCGTACTGGCCTGTCCGCCGCCGCCGTCGCCGCCAATGGCGAAGTGGTGGTGGCCTTCGACTACATGAACCAGATTCTCGAATTCAACGAATTCGACCGCACCGTGGTGTGCCAGCCGGGCGTGGTGACCAAGCAGCTGCAGATGTACGCCGAGGACAAGGGCCTGTACTACCCGGTGGACTTCGCCTCCGCCGGCTCCAGCCAGCTGGGCGGCAACATCGGCACCAACGCCGGCGGCATCAAGGTGATCCGCTACGGCATGACCCGCAACTGGGTGGCCGGCCTCAAGGTCGTCACCGGTACCGGCGAGCTGCTGGAGCTGAATCGCGACCTGATCAAGAACGCCACCGGCTACGACATGCGCCAGCTGTTCATCGGCGCCGAGGGCACCCTGGGCTTCGTCGTGGAAGCCACCATGCGCCTGGAGCGCGCGCCGAAGAACCTCACCGCCATGGTCCTCGGTACCCCGGACTTCGACTCGATCATGCCGGTGCTGCACGCCTTCCAGAACAAGCTGGACCTGACTGCCTTCGAGTTCTTCTCGGATAAGGCCCTGGCCAAGATCATGGCCCGCGGCGACGTGCCGCCAGCCTTCGAGACCGACTGCCCGTTCTATGCCCTGCTGGAGTTCGAGGCCACCACCGAGGAAGTCGCCGAGCAGGCCCTGGCCACCTTCGAGCACTGCGTCGAGCAGGGCTGGGTGGTCGACGGCGTGATGAGCCAGAGCGAGCAGCAGCTGCAGAACCTGTGGAAACTGCGCGAGTACATCTCCGAGACCATCAGCCACTGGACCCCGTACAAGAACGACATCTCGGTCACCGTCGGCCAGGTGCCGGCCTTCCTGCACGACATCGACCGCATCGTCGGCGAGAACTACCCGGACTTCGAGGTGATCTGGTTCGGCCATATCGGCGACGGCAACCTGCACCTGAACATCCTCAAGCCGGAGAACCTGTCCAAGGACGACTTCTTCGCCAAGTGCGCCATCGTCAACAAGTGGGTGTTCGAGACCGTGCGGAAGTACAACGGCTCGATCAGCGCCGAGCACGGCGTGGGCATGACCAAGCGCGACTACCTGCACTACAGCCGCTCGGAAGCCGAGATCGGCTACATGAAGGCGATCAAGCAGGTGTTCGATCCGAACGGCATCATGAACCCCGGCAAGATTTTCCCGGTTTAAAGCTGCTGCGCTCGACCAGGCGTTGTTGGCGCAGCCGAGAAAAAAGCTCATTGGCTACAGCCACTGCGCTTTTTCCCGACTACGCCGCCTAGCCTGGTCTTCGCTCGCGACGCTTTAAACTGCGCCCCGCAATTGGAGAAGCAGCAATGAGCTACCAGCACCAGTATACCGACGGCACGCCGATCCACTTCCCGCTGGGCAAAGTGGTCTGCGTCGGGCGCAACTATGCCGAACATGCCGCCGAGCTGAACAACCCGATCCCGACCGAGCCGCTGCTGTTCATCAAGCCGGGCAGCTGCACCGTGCCGCTGAACGACAGCTTCGCCATTCCGGCCGACCGCGGCGCCGTGCACTTCGAGGCGGAAATCGCCGTACTGATCGGCAAGCCGCTGTCGAAGAAGCCGTCCGAGGAAGAAGTGCGTGACGCCATCTCCGGCTTCGCCCCGGCCCTGGACCTGACCCTGCGCGACGTGCAGGCCAAGCTCAAGGAAAAGGGCCTGCCCTGGGAGCTGTCCAAGTCCTTCGACGGCGCGTACGTGCTGGCCCCCTTCGTGGTCGCCGACGCGGTGGAAGACGTGTGTGATATCGGCATCCGCCTGAGCATCGACGGCCAGGTTCGCCAGGACGGCAACAGCCGCGACATGCTCAACCCGATCATCGGCCTGATCCAGCACATCGCCGCTCACTTCAGCCTGCAGCCAGGCGATGTGGTGTCCACCGGCACCCCGGCCGGCGTCGGTCCGCTGAGCAGCGGCGAGAGCCTGGAGATCGAGCTGGTCGGCCTGTCGCGCTTCGCCACCCGCGTCCTCTGAGGGAGGTCGCAGCGGGAGCCTTTCCGCCGCCCTTCACAGAACTTTCACCGGCTCCGAGTAGTCTGAGAGGCTCGACTCCCCGAGCAGCATTCGATGCCCCTCAGCCTCTCCCTACCCCGCCAGCGCCGCCTGACCCTGGCGCTGGTCGTCACCCTAGCCTGCACCGCCGCCCTGACCCGTTACCTGCACTGGGATGACCGCGCCCTGCTGTGGTTCAAGGAGCAGAGTGTGCCGGCCGCCGAGCGCGCCGCCAGCATCTGGCTGCCGGGCTACAAGGCCAGCGTCGAAGGCAAGCCGCTGGCCGGCCTGGAGGAAGACGAGACCTCCGACCTGACCTACAACCCGATCACCGGCACCCTGTTCACCGTCACCGGCAAGCTACCGATGCTGGTGGAGCTGAGCCGCAGCGGCGAAGTGCTGCGGCGCATCGTGCTCAAGGGCTTCTCCAATCCGGAGGGCGTGGCGGTGCTGGAGAACGGCAATATCGCCGTGGCCGACGAGCGCCGGCGCAACCTGTCGATCTTCGAGCTGACGCCACATACCCGCGAGCTCGACCTGGCCGACGCCAAGCCCTTCGACCTGGGCTTCCCCGATGCCGGCAACAAGGGCTTCGAGGGCGTCGCCTGGGATCCCGCCCAGCAGCGCCTGCTGCTCGGCAAGGAGCGCACGCCGCGCATGTTCAGCCTGGGTAGCGACGGCCAGCACCTGCTCGACCAGGAACTGCAGCCGCTGCCGAGCTATGGCCTGGGCATGCGCAACCTGTCGGCACTGAGCGTCGACCCGCGCACCGGGCATATCCTCGCCCTGTCCGCCCAGTCGCACCTGCTGCTGGAACTGGACGAGCGCGGCGAGCCGGTCAGCTTCATCAGCCTGATCGGCGGCCAGAGCGGCCTGGACCGGCGCATCCCGCGCGCCGAGGGCGTGGCCATGGACGAGGACGGCACCATCTACATGGTCAGCGAGCCGAACCTGTTCTACGTGTTCCGCAAGGATGAGCCCTTCACCGCGCCTCAAGGCTAGGAAAGCGGTCGCGTCACCTCAACGGGTGACGCTGTCGAAGCCCTGCAACACGTTGATCGCATTGATGCCGATCTCCTCCACCGCATAGCCACCTTCCATCACGAACAGGGTCTGCAGGCCCAGCGCGCCGATGACTTCGCCCATGCGCAGGTAGTCCGGGCTGTCCAGCTTGAACTGCGAGATCGGGTCTGCCTTGAAGGTATCCACACCCAGCGAGACGACCAGCGCGTCCGGCGCATAGGCGGCGATCTGCCGGCAGGCGGCGGCCAGGGCCAGGCTCCAGGCCGACCAGTCGCTGCCGGCGGCCAGCGGGTAGTTAAAGTTGAAACCGCGGCCGACACCCTCGCCTTTCTCGTCGGCATAACCGAGAAAGAACGGGTACTCGAAGCGCGGGTCGCCGTGGATCGAGGTGAACAGCACGTCGGCGCGGTCGTAGAAGATGTCCTGGGTGCCGTTGCCGTGGTGGTAGTCGACGTCGAGGATCGCCACCCGGCTGGCGCCCTGGTCGAGCATGGCCTGGGCGGCGATGGCGGCGTTGTTGAAATAGCAGTAGCCACCCATGTAGTCGGCCGCGGCGTGGTGGCCCGGCGGACGGCACAATGAGAACACCCCGCGCGCGCCCTTGGCCAGCTCGGCCTGGCCGGTCAGCGCGACGTTCACCGAGCTGCTCACCGCCTGCCATGTGCCGGCGGTGATCGGCACGCCGGCGTCGAAACTGTAGTAGCCAAACTTGCCGTCGATGCAGTCCGGGATAGTCTGGCGCAGACGACGGTTGGGCCAGGTGAACGGCAGCATGTCGTAGTCGCGGCCCAGGGCCTGCCATTCGGCCCAGGCGTCTTTGAGGAAGTGCACGAAGCCCTCGTCGTGCACCCGCAGGATCGGCGCCAGGCCGAAGTCGCGCGGCGCCGCCACCTCACCCAGCTTCACCTTCTGCGCGCGCGCCAGGACCATGTCGGCGCGGCTGGGCTTCTCGAAGCAGGGCGTGAGCTGGCCGTCGATCAGCTCGTATTTACCGTGGTGCAGGTGATGGTCGTCGCTGTAGATCGTCAGCATGAGGGGCTCCCCGGACTCGCTAGGGTCCGTGAAATGCGGGGGATAAATCTTCCCGTCGGGAAATGGTTCAGGTGAGGCCGAAGCACCCTCACCCCTTAGCCCTCTCCCAATGGGAGGGGAGCCACGGGCCTACTTCTTGAGTTTCGTCCAGACCTTGCTGCGCAGCGCGAGGGCCTTGGGCGAGCAGAGCTTGAACGAACGCAGGCGCTCCAGCTTGTCCTGCGGAGTGTTGATCGCCGGATCCTCGAACAGCGCCTTGTCCATGAACTTCTCGGCGCCGGCGATGGCGTTGTTGTACTTGGCGAAGTTGGAGGCGGCGGCGATGTTCTCCGGCTGCATCATCCAGTTGATGAACACGTGGGCCTCGGCGACGTTGGTGGCGCCCTTGGGAATCACGAAGTTGTCGATGAAGGTGGACACGCCCTCCTTCGGATAGACATAGACCAGCGAACCACGCTGCTCCTTGGCGCGGTGGAAGGCGCCGTTCCACTGCTGATGCATGGCCACCTCGCCGGCCGCCATGCGCTCGATGGTGCCGTCGCTGTTGTACATGGCGAGCATGTCCTTCTGCTTGCTCAGCAGTTCCATGATCTTCTTCACCTCCTGCGGGTCCTCGGTGCAGCGGTCGATGCCAAGGTAGAAGGCGGCTGGCGGGAACAGGTCGTCCATCGAGTTGAGCGCCACCACCTTGCCCTTCAGCTCGGCCGGCGGGGCGAAGAACGGCCCCCAGCTCTCGTCGAGCTTGCCGCCCGGCACCTGGGCGGCGTCGTAGCTGTAGCCGGTGGTGCCCCACAGGTAGGGCACGCTGTAGTCATGACCCGGGTCGAAGTCGAGCTTCTGGAAGGTCGGCGCCAGGTTGGCCAGATTCGGCAGCTTGCTCTTGTCGAACTTCTGCAGCAGGTCCTCCTGGACCATGATCTGGATGAAGCTGTCTGACGGCACCACCACGTCGTAGTTGCCGCCACCGGCCTTGAGCTTGGCCAGCAGGGTCTCGTTGGAGTCGTAGGCGTCGAGGGTGGCCTTGATGCCGGTGTCGGCCTCGAACTTCTTCAGCAGCTCCGGCGGGTAGTAGTCCGACCAGTTGGCGAAGTTGAGGCTGCCGGCAGCCTGGGCGGCGCCGGACAGGCCGAGGGCGAGAACAACGGATAGCGCGAGCGGGGTACGACGGATCATGGTCTGGCTCCTAGCGTTTGCGTTGGCCGAGGTAGTACGACAGGGTGACGAACAGAATGGAAAGCACGAGCATGATCGAGGAAATCGCGTTGATCTTCGGCGATATGCCCATGCGGATGGAGCTGAAGATGTACACCGGCAGGGTGGTCGAACCGGCCCCGGCGACGAAGTAGGTGATGACGAAATCGTCCATCGAGATGATGAAGGCGAGCATGGCACCGGAGAGGATGCCCGGCAGCAGCAGCGGGAAGCTGATCCGCCAGAACGCCCGCCAGGGCGAGGCGTAGAGATCGGCGGCGGCTTCCAGCAAGCGCGGGTCCATGCCCTGCAGGCGGGCGCGGATCGGCAGGTAGGCGAACGGTGTGCAGAACACCACGTGGGCGATCAGGATGGTCAGCAGCGACAGCTTCAGGCCGATAAAGGCGAAGAACATCAGAATCGCCACGGCGCAGACGATGTCCGGCACCAGCAGCGGCAGGCCGAGCACGCCCTGCAGCGCACCCTGGCCGCGGAAGCGCCGGCCATGCATGCCCAGCGCCGCCAAGGTGGCCAGGCAGGTGGAGATCAGCGTGGCGCACACGGCGACGATCAGCGAGTTCTTCGCCGCCCGGAGGATTTCCGGGTCATTGGCCACCACGCCGTACCACTTGAAGCTGAAGCCCTGCCACAGGGTAGCCGACTGCCCGGCGTTGAAGCTCAGCGCCACCAGCACCAGGATCGGGATGTAGAGGAAGGCGAAGAACGCCCAGGCGGCCGGACGCACACCGGTGAAGCGCCACAGCGGGCCCTGCAGGTTCATGCGTGCACCTCCTGGCCACGCTGGCGCAGGCCGTTGAACAGCAGGGCCAGCAGCACCAGGCTGAACAGCGAGAAGGCCAGCGCCGAACCCAGCGGCCAGTTGTGCCCGGAGCCGAACTGCAGCTGCACCAGATTGCCGATCATCAGCGCCTTACCGCCCCCGAGCAGCTCGGGAATGATGTAGTTGCCCAGTGCCGGGATGAACACCAGCGTCGCGCCGGCCAACATGCCCGGCAGAGCCAGCGGCAGGATCACTCTTTTCAGTGCCTGCCAGCGGTTGGCGCCGAGGTCGAAGGCCGCCTCCACCAGGCGCCAGTCGAGCTTCTCCAGGCTGGTGTAGATCGGCAGCACCATGAACGGCAGGAAGCTGTAGAGCAGGCCGATCATCACCGCGCCATTGCTGTACAGCAGGCCGACGCTGCCCTCGGGCACGCCAAAAACGCCCAGCGCACTGTCCACCAGCCCACCGTTGCGCAGCAGCAGCATCCAGGCGTAGACCCGCACCAGCAGGTTGGTCCAGAACGGTACGGTCACCAGGAACAGCAGCAGGTTGCGTTTCTTCTCGCTCTGCAGCGCCAGGTACAGCGCGGTGGGAAAGCCGATCAGCAGGCAGCCGGCGGTGGTCGCCACGGCCAGCCAGAAGGAACGCTGGAAGATGCCCAGGTAGTCGGTATTGAACACCAGGCTGTCGTCGAAGTCGCGCTCGTAGAGGAAGCTGACGTAGGCCTCCACCGAGTACTCGCCCCACTTCACCCCGCCGTACTCGCCGGGCTGCAGGAAGGACACCAGCAGCATGATCGCCAGCGGCGCGACCAGGAACACCGCCAGCACCGCCATGCCCGGTGCGATCAGGCCGAGGCGGCGCAGCAGCTGGCGGCGCTCGGCCAGTTGCCTCGGCGTACTCATTCGCTCAGCACCCGAATGGCCGCAGCCGGCACGTCCAGGCGCACCGGGGCGCCGCGCTCCAGCACCTGGCGAACCCCGCAGCGATTCTGCTGGCGCACGCGGAAGCCCGACTGACCGGCGACCCGCAGCAGGTAGAGGGTGTCGGTGCCGATATACACCACCTCCTCCACCTCGCCCGCCAGGTTACCGGACTCGCTCAGCGCCACCCGCTCGGGGCGGATAGCCAGGGTCACCGCGCCCTGATTCGGGCAATGGCTGGGCAGCGTCTGACCGTCGGCCAGCTGCAGCCGCTCGCCAACCGCCTGGGCTTCGAGGAAGTTGGTCTCGCCGATGAAATCGGCCACGGTGCGGTTCACCGGGCTCTCGTAGATCTCGCTCGGCGTGCCGATCTGCAGGATGCGCCCCTTGCTCATCACCGCGATGCGGTCGGACATGGTCAGCGCTTCTTCCTGGTCGTGGGTGACGAAGATGAAGGTGATGCCGGTCTCGGCCTGCAGGCGCTTGAGCTCGATCTGCATCTCCTTGCGCAGCTTCATGTCCAGCGCCGAGAGCGACTCGTCGAGCAGCAGCACCTTGGGCCGGCTGGCCAGGGCGCGGGCCAGGGCGATGCGCTGCTGCTGGCCACCGGACAGCTGGTCGGCGCGGCGGTGGCCGACGTCCGGCAGCTTCACCAGCGCCAGCATGCGCTCGACCGTGGCGGCGATCTCTGCCTTGGGCTTGCCTTGCATCTCCAGGCCGAAGCCGATGTTCTGCGCCACCGTCATGTGCGGGAACAGCGCATAGCTCTGGAACACGGTGTTGACCGGGCGGCGGAAGGGCGGGAGGTCCTGCATCGGCTCGCCGTACAGGCGGATCACCCCGGCGCTGGGTTGCTCGAAACCGGCGATCAGGCGCAGCAGCGTGGTCTTGCCGCAGCCGGACGGCCCCAGCAGGGTGAAGAATTCGTTATCGCGGATTTCCAGGGAGACCTCGTCCAGGGCCTTCAGCCCCGTGCCGAACTCCATGCTCAGGGTTTCGATCGAGATCGCGCAGCTCATCCGCAATTAGCTCCTAACCAATTGTTTTTATTGGTGATTAAGAGGCAGGAAGACTCCAGGGGCGTACTGGATCGATTCTAGGCAGCGCGGCGCGGGCGGCAGAACGATAGATGCGGTCAAAAAGGGATAGATGTGGCCAAGTTGTGAGCGCCTAAACCAGCGGATACGCTGCGCACCACCCACGAGCACAGGGAAGTACTCATGAAATACCTCTGCATCTTCATCGCCATACTGACTTCGCAGGCCTATGCCAGCAGCTTCTACACGGCTGAGCATGCGAAGGAACCAGACCACCTACTTCCTCTCGACTATCCATCGAGCGACTACGACGCCTTAATAGACAAGCTCCTTTGCCAAGAAGGGCGTATCGCAACGTATATTGCGCGGCCATCCTTTTCTCCTGAGAGCTGCCTAGTGGTGCAGGAGGAAATCCCCAAGGAAGCGGTGCAAAAGCATAGGGGCCACTGGATGGTTCCCGATGAAGAAAAGAATTACCTCATCATCGTCAGGCGAGCCAAGCAAAGCCTCTGGTACTCAATGGCCCAGAACAATGATGAGAAGAAAGACAAAGCAGTCGAAATCTCGGAGTCGCGTCGGAAAATAAGCCCGGCGTTCGCCATTGCAATTCAACGGGTGTGGGCTCGCATACTCTTGCAGACCCGGTATCCGCAAGGCTCAACAATCGCCCTAGATGGCACGACGCTGCAGTTCTCGACCTGGGTGAAAGGTCTTGGCACTCTGCATGGGCAAACTTGGAGCCCAGAGGCCGGCCTGACTGCTGAGCTGGCCTCATTAGGAGGGGCCTTGGTTGACTTCACCGAGAACGGGAGCATTGACGCAGATCCCTTGGTTCAGCGCCTGCAAGCCTTCGAAGCCAAAGTCGCCAAATCGCAGCTGCGATAAGACGCTACCTCAAATTCCCCCAGTGAGATGCTGCGCAAGCCCCTTCTTCAGCGGCAATAACCCCTGAGCTACCCGCAGCCCTGCCCCACGTAGCAGCCTCACCGGAAAACGATCGTCGGTATACACATCCACCAGCAAGTTGGTGGTCTGGTAAAGCGGCCAGGTCGCCAGGCGGTGCTGGCGCTCGTAGCGGGCCAGCACCGTCGGTGCGGCGATATCTTCGTGACGGGCATGGGCGGCCAGCACCGCCTCGGCCAGGCGCTGCACGCTACCCAGGCCGAAGTTGAAGCCGTGGGCGGTGACCGGATGCATGCCGACGGCGGCATCGCCGATCAGTACGCAGCGCGGGCCGACCAGCCTCTCGGCGTAGGTGCCTATCAGCGGATAGGCGTGGCGCTCGCTGGCTAGCCGCATGGCGCCCAGGCGACGGTCGAAGCGCTGTTCCATCTCGCGGGCGAAGACCTCTTCGTCCAGCCCACGCAGGCGTTCGATTTCACGCGGCGGCAGGGTCAGCACCACCGAGGACTGGTTGCCATTGAGCGGCAGCAGGGCCAGGGTCTGGCCGTAGCCGAACCATTCCCAGGCGGTCTGCCGGTGCGGCTTATCGTGGTCCATGCGGCACACCAGCATGGTCTTGCCGAAGTCCTTGAGCCGCGCACCGATGCCCAGCTGGCGGCGGGTCTCGGAGAAGCGGCTGTCGGCGGCGACCAGCAGGCGCGTGCGCAGCACCTCGCCGTCGACCAGCTCCAGCTCTACCTCGCGCTCACGATGGCGAATCGCGCCTACCTTCACCCCGCAACGCAGCTGCACTTCGGCGCACTCGCTCAGCGCCTCGAACGCGGCACGACGGATCGCCCGGTTGGCGACCAGATGGCCGAGACGCTCGGCACCGGCCTGCTCGGCGCGAATCTTCAAAGCGAACAGCGAGGGACCATTGAGCACCTGGGCATCGCGCAGCACGGCGACCTCGTCGGCAGGCAGCCGCTGCCACAGGCCGAGTTTTTCCAGCAGCGCCTGGGAGGCGTGGGTCAGGGCGATCTCGCGGCCGTCGAAGGCCGGCTCGGCCAGGTCCTGCTCGGCCTGACGCTCGAGCAGGACGATGGATAGGCCGTGCCCTGACAGGGCGCGGGCCAGGCACAGACCGGCCGGGCCGGCGCCGATGATGGCGACATCGTGGATCATGCAATGGGCTCCGCGCAGGTGAATGCGCGGCAGTCTAGAACCGCGGCGGCGGCTGCTTCTTGTCCCCGGTCAATCAGCGGCGCAGTTCGCTCGGCGCCAGGCCACTCCAGCGCTGGAAGGCGTGGCGGAAGCTGGCCGTCTCGCTGTAGCCGAGCTGCTCGGCGATCAGGTAGATCGGCAGATCGGTGTGCAGCAGCAGCTGACGCGCCTCGTCGTAGCGCACTTCGTCGAGCAGGTGCTGGAAGCTGGTGTTGAGCTGCTGCAGATGGCGGCGCACGGTGCGCTCGGAACGGTGCAGGCGTGTGGCGACACGTTCCAAAGTGGAGCATTCGGTCAGGTCGCCGGACAGCTGCTGGCGGATCAGGTCGCGCAGGTCATGACGGTTGTACAGCTGCGCCTCCAGCTGCATGCACTGCTGCAGGCCGTGCTGGTGGCTGACCGGGTCGGCCAGCGGCAGCGCTCGCTCCAGCAATATCGGGTTGAAGCACAGGGCGTTGCAGCCGGCATCGAACTCCACCGGGCAGCCGAGCTTCTCGCTGTAGCTGGCGGCATGCGCTGGCGCGCGGTAGGCCAGCAACAGGCGGCGCGGGCGCACCGACTCGCCGAGCAGGTCCTGCACCACGGTAAGCATCGAGGTCAGGCACAGCTCGGTGTTGAACAGGCTCAGCGCCGGGTCGTAGCGATAGCCGCTGGCGCTCAGGCGGACCTCGTCGCCGACCGCCTGCAGCTCCAGGCGGAAATAGGTGCCGAGCAACGCGGGATGCGCGATGGCCAGGCACAGGGCCTCGCCGAGATTGCGGCTGGCCAGCAGGGTGTAGCCGAGCATGCCGTACGCCGACACATGCATGCGCTTGCCCAGCAGCAGGCCGAGGGCGGGGTCGGCGCTGGCCGCCAGGGCGTTGGCCAGCACGCGCAGTTCCTGGGCGTGGCTGACCAGGCGCGTCGGGCTGGCCAGGTCGGCGACCGGGATGTCGCTGCCTTCCAGTACCCGCTCGGCATCGACCCCCATGCGCTGCAGACTTTGCACGGCCAGGGCGACCGTGTGCAGGGTGGTCAAGATGCGTTCTTCCGGTAACACTGACATGACTGCCGTTCCGCTGGGGTGGTATTCGGTAACTGCGTCTGGCGTTTCGCTTAAGGCTTCTTAAGCTTCAATTCAGCTGCACCTGTTTTGATGCAGCACCTCTGACTCGGAACCTCTTCCATGCGCCGCCTGACTCAAGCTCGCGTTCTGTTGCCCACCCTGGCATTGCTCGTTCTCGTGGCCCTGCTGGTGGTTGCCCAGCAATGGCGCCTGCTCGAACGTGGCTGGTTCGTGGTGCAAGAATGGCGCCATGCAGCCGAGTGGCGGGACAAGTCGATCTGGCTGCCGGACTATCGAGTGACCGTGCAGGCCAAGCCGATCCAGGGCCTGAGCGCTGATGTCTCGGCCCTGACCTTCGATCCGGACCGTCGCAGCCTGTTTACCGTGACCAACAAGAACGCCGAGATCATCGAGCTGTCGCTGGACGGCGAGATAGTGCGCCGCGTGCCCCTGGTCGGCTTCGGCGACCCGGAAGCCATCGAGTACATCAGCCGCGACCTCTACGTGATCACCGATGAGCGCCAGCAGCGCCTGTTCCGCGTGCATCTGGGCGACGACACCGACTTCGTCGATGCCGCCGACTCCGAGCAGCTGTCACTAGGCATCGGCCTCAACGGCAACAAGGGCTTCGAGGGCCTGGCCTACGACGCCGCCAACCACCGCCTGTTCGCCGCCAAGGAGCGCGATCCGGTGAGCATCTACGAGATCCACGGCTTCCCCCATACCAACCCGGACAAACCCTTCGCCGTGCACGTGGTGGACGACCCGGAACGCGACGCCCGTCTGTTCGTGCGCGATCTTTCCAGCCTCGACTACGACGCCCACACCGGACACCTGCTGGCGCTGTCGGACGAGTCGCACCTGGTGATCGAGATCAACTCCGACGGCCGACCGATCAGCACACTGTCGCTGATCGGCGGCCAGCACGGCCTGGAGAAGAGCGTGCCGCAAGCCGAGGGCGTGGCCACGGACGACCGGGGCCGGCTGTACGTGGTCAGCGAGCCCAACCTGTTCTATGTGTTCGAGAAGCAGGCGACAGAGTAGCGGCGCCGAGTCGCTTTGCCCGAAAGAAAAAACCCGGCCATTGCCGGGTTTTCTTCGCAGTACGGCTGTCATCCGCACAAATGAGCCACGCGAGGTTCGCCCGCCCTACGCTCGGGCCGTAGCCCGGACTTCAGTCCGGGACTGACACGGCAGGCGCCCCGGACTGAAGTCCGGGCTACAGGCTTAGGCCTTGAGGGTCTTTACGCCTTCAGGAGTGCCGAGCAGCAGCAGATCGGCCGGGCGAGCGGCGAACAGGCCGTTGGTGACCACGCCGACGATGGCGTTGATATCGGCTTCCAGCTTCACCGGGTCAGTGATCGACATGTTGTGCACGTCGAGGATGATGTTGCCGTTGTCGGTGACCACGCCCTCGCGGTACACCGGGTCTCCGCCCAGCCTCACCAGCTGGCGCGCCACGTGGCTGCGGGCCATGGGGATAACTTCCACCGGCAGCGGGAAGGCGCCTAGCACCGGCACCAGCTTGCTGCCGTCGGCGATGCAGATGAAGGTCTTGGCCACGGCCGCGACGATCTTTTCGCGGGTCAGCGCGGCGCCGCCGCCCTTGATCAGGTTGAGGTGCTCGTCGCTCTCGTCGGCGCCGTCGATGTAGAACTCCAGGCCGTCCACCGCGTTCAGGTCGTACACCGGGATGCCGTGCCCCTTGAGGCGCGCGGCGGTGGCTTCGGAGCTGGCCACGGCGCCGTCGAAGGCCATCTTGTGCTGGGCCAGGGCGTCGATGAAGCAGTTGGCGGTGGAGCCGGTGCCGACGCCGATCACGCTCTTGCTGTCGAGGAAGGGAAGGATATGGTCGACGGCGGCCTTGGCCACCGCCTGCTTGAGCTGATCCTGGGTCATCGCGGAGTTCTGCGCCTGGGGAATACGGGAAGGGCCGAATTATAGCCTCCTGCCCGGCGCAATCGGCTGCGTTTTATCGCCACAGCCCTACTGATATGCGGCTTTTGCCGCGGACTGTCGGTGGCCGTCGGTCAAAGCGCTGGGGTAGACTCCAGAATCCTTGAAAAGCCCGCCAGTGAAGCCCGTGATGCTCGAACAGTACGTCAAGAAGATCCTCACCTCGCGCGTCTACGACGTCGCGGTGGAAACCCCGCTGCAACCCGCCCGCCAGCTCACCGAGCGGCTGGGTAACCAGATTCTGCTCAAGCGCGAGGATCTGCAGCCGGTGTACTCATTCAAGATTCGCGGCGCCTATAACAAGCTGGCCCAACTGACCGCCGAGGAGCTGGAGCGCGGTGTGGTCACTGCTTCCGCTGGCAACCATGCCCAGGGTCTGGCCCTGGCGGCCAAGCACATGGGCGTGAAGGCGACCATCGTGATGCCGCGCACCACTCCGGAGCTCAAGGTGCAGGGCGTGCGCTCGCGCGGCGGCAAGGTGGTGCTGCACGGCGACGCCTTCCCCGAGGCCCTGGCGCATTCGCTCAAGCTGGTGGAAGAGAAGGGTTACACCTACATCCATCCCTATGACGACCCGCTGGTGATTGCCGGGCAAGGCACCGTGGCCATGGAAATCCTGCGCCAGCAGCCGGGCCAGCTGGACGCCATCTTCGTGCCGGTCGGCGGCGGCGGCTTGATCGCCGGCATCGCAGCCTACGTCAAATACCTACGCCCGGAGATCAAGATCATCGGCGTCGAGCCCGACGACTCCAACTGCCTGCAGGCCGCCATGGCAGCCGGCGAGCGCGTGGTGCTACCGAGCGTTGGCCTGTTCGCCGACGGCGTGGCCGTGGCGCAGATCGGCGCGCACTGCTTCGACGTGTGCAAGCAGTATGTCGATGAGGTGATCACCGTCAGCACCGACGAGATCTGCGCGGCTATCAAGGACATCTACGACGACACCCGCTCGATCACCGAGCCGGCCGGCGCCCTGGCCGTGGCCGGGATCAAGAAGTACGTGGAGCGTGAAGGCCTGCGCGACAAGGTGCTGGTGGGCATCGACTCGGGCGCCAACATCAACTTCGACCGCCTGCGCCACGTCGCAGAGCGTTCCGAGCTGGGCGAGAAGCGCGAAGCGATCATCGCCGTGACCATCCCCGAGCGGCCAGGCAGCTTCAAGGCCTTCTGCGAGGCGATCGGCAAGCGCCAGATCACCGAGTTCAACTACCGCTATCACACCGACCGCGAGGCGCACATCTTCGTTGGCGTGCAGACTCACCCGGAGAACGACCCACGTCAGGCGCTGGTGGAGAACCTGCGCGAGCAGGGCTTCCCGGTACTGGACCTGACCGACAACGAGCTGGCCAAGCTGCACATCCGCCACACCGTGGGCGGCCACGCGGCAGCCGTGGCGGACGAGGTGGTGTTCCGCTTCGAGTTCCCCGAGCGGCCGGGCGCGCTGTTCAACTTCCTCAACCGCCTGGGCGGGCGCTGGAACATCACCATGTTCCATTACCGCAACCACGGCGCCGCCGACGGCCGCGTGCTGGCCGCCCTGCAGGTGCCGGCGGAGGAGCGCGAGCAGATTCCGGCAGCCTTCGACGCCATCGGCTATCCCTACTGGGACGAGACCGACAACCCGGCCTACAAGCTCTTCCTCGGTTAAGGAACGCTGATGGAACACTACCAGCTGCTGAAGTACGCCCACCTGATTCCCGCCGTGCTGATCCTGGCGGGCTTCATCGCCCACGCCTTCATGCTGTGGAAGGCGAACAAGTCCGGGGATGCTGTGGTGCTGACCCGCAAACTGCGCATCACCCGCCTGTACAGCATGCCGGCTATTGGCCTGGTCACCCTGAGCCTGCCTGTCAGCGGCTGGTGGCTGGTGCACACCGTGGGCCTGTCGCTGGGCGCCAGCTGGCTGCTGTTCAGCGCCAAGCTGTTCGGCCTGCTGGTGCTGCTCGGCCTGCTGCTGCACAACCGCCTCGGCGCCTGGCAGACAGCCGTCGCCGCAGGCAACGTGCCGGTCAAACTGCTGCGCTTCGTGATCGCCTACGCCGCGCTGGTGCTGATCCTGCTGCTGGCGATCTTCGCCCTGATGGGGGCCAAGCCGGCCTGATGCGCATCCTGCTGGTCGGCGCCGGCGGCTTCATCGGCCGCCACCTGCTCGATGCCCTGAGCCTGGCCGGACACTCCGTGGTCGCCACCCGCCGCCAGGCCGCAGGACTCGCGTTGCCTGGCGTGGAGTGGCGCGCGCTGGATCTGCTGCAGTTGGCGGACCGGCCCGACAGCTTCGCCTGGCCGGACGGCATCGAGCTGGTGATCAACGCCAGCGGCGAACTCTCCACCGATAGCGACCACATGCAGCGCCTGCAACGCGACGGCGCCTGCACCCTGTTCCAGCTGGCCAAACAGCACGGCGCCGCCGTGCTGCAGATTTCCGCCCTGGGCGCCGACGAGCATCCCGACATTCCCTTCCTGGCCAGCAAGGCCGAGGCCGATGGGCATCTGCTGAGCCTCGGCGTCCCGGCCGTTGTGCTGCGGCCCTCGCTGGTCGTCGGCCCGGGTGGCACCAGCAGCACATGGCTGCAGCGTCTGTCACCCCTGCCACTTATACCGCTGCTGGGCAACCGGGCGCGGCTGCAGCCACTGCATGTCGACGATCTCTGCGCAGCCATCCTGGCGTTGCTGCGCAACTGGCCGGCACAGCCGAGCGTACTGCCACTGGGGGGCCCGCAAGCACTCACCCAGGGTGAGCTGATCGATATGCTGCGCCAGGCCCAAGGTTGGCGCCCGGCTCGTTACTTCCAGGTACCGGCTCCGCTCGCGCGGTTAGGTGCGGCACTGGGCGAGCGACTGGGCTGGCAGGCACTGAACGGCCAGACCCTGCGGCTGAGCGCCCACGACAACCTCGCCGCCCCCGCTCCGCTGGAGCAGGCCTGCGGCTACCGCGCAGCGCCGCTGGCGAGCCGCCTGCAGCACTGGCCGCAACCGGCGCAGAGCCTGGCGATGGCGCTGCAACCCCTGGTTCTGCTGGTGCTCGTGCTGATCTGGCTGGGGACCGCGGCGGTCTGCCTGGGGCCGGGCTATGAGTGGGGCCTGCGGATCATGGCCGAGGCTGGTATCGAGGGTCTGCCGGCGCGCCTGGCCGTGATCGGCGGTGCCCTGCTGGACGGTGTGCTCGGCCTGGCGCTGCTGTTCCGGCGCTGGCGCAGCCGTGCCCTGCAGGCTCAGATCGTTCTGATGCTGGTCTACAGCCTGGTGATCAGCCTGCTGCTGCCTCACTACTGGTTCGATCCCTATATGGCGGTGGGCAAGAATTTCGCGGTCCTGCTGCTGAGTGTTTGGCTGCTGGGACTTTCCGCTTCGACGACGAGATCACGATGAGTCTGTACCTGCTGCTCAAGACCCTGCACATCCTCTCCTCCACCCTGCTGTTCGGCACCGGGCTGGGCTCTGCTTATTACGCCCTGCGTGCCTGGCGCAGCGGCGAGGTACAGGTGATCGCCACCACCTTCCGCCACCTGGTCACCGCCGACTGGCTATTCATCGCCACCACCGCCGTGTTCCAGCCGCTCTCCGGCCTGGCCCTGGCCAAGCTCGCGGGCTGGCCGCTGAGTCAGTCGTGGCTGCTGTGGAGCGCAGGGCTGTTCGTGCTGGCGGGGCTGTGCTGGCTGCCGGTGCTGTGGCTGCAGATCCGCGTGCGCGACATGGCCGCCGCGGCATTGCGCGACGGCGGCGCGCTGCCCGAACGGGCCAACCGCTATATGCGCATCTGGTTCGTGCTGGGCTGGCCGGCCTTTATTGCCTTTATCGCCATCTTCTGGCTGATGGTGGCCAAGCCGCTGTGAGGATCAGTCGCGCAGGCTGATCACCGGCCAGCCGCGTTCGACGGCGATGGCGCGAAGGGTGTCGTCCGGATCCACCGCAACAGGATGCGAAGCCGCCTGCAGCAGCGGCAGGTCGTTGCGCGAGTCGCTATAGAAGTAGCTGCCGTCCAGGCTCAGGCCGGTCTCCGCCAGCCACTGGTTTATCCGCGTCACCTTGCCCTCCTGGTAGCAAGGCACACCGGCAACCTGGCCGGTGTAGCGGCCGTCCTGCATGCCGCACTCGGTGGCCAGCAGCGTGTCGACCCCCAGGCGCGCGGCGATCGGCGCAGTGATGAAGCGGTTGGTGGCGGTAATGATCACCAGTTTGTCACCCGCCTCACGGTGCTGCTGCAGCAGCGCCTCGCCCTTGGCCAGGATGATCGGCTCGATCACCTCCGTCATGAACTCGGCCTGCCAGCGCGCCAGCTCGGCGGCATCGGTGCGGCTGAGGATGGCCTGGGTAAAGCTCTGGTAGGCCACCACGTCCAGCTTGCCGGCGCAGTAGTCGGCATAGAAGGCATCGTTGCGCGCGCGGTACTCGACGGCATCGACCCGGCCGGTGTCGCAGAGGAATTCGCCCCAGCTGTGATCGCTGTCGCCGGCGAGCAGGGTGTTGTCGAGGTCGAAGAGGGCAAGGCGCACGTGGGATTACCTGGTTCGGTGGGTCATGAGGGGCGTCAGAATAGCCGCTTTCACCGCCACTGCCCATTAGCCGAGCCGCGCGTTTGCTGCGCCCGCGGCCTTTGTGGAACAATGCCGAAACATGCGTTTTCGAGGTGCTGTGCCGTGATTGATTCCGATGGTTTTCGCCCTAATGTCGGCATCATCCTGACCAACGATGTTGGTCAGGTGCTGTGGGCACGGCGGATCAACCAGGACGCCTGGCAGTTTCCCCAGGGCGGCATCAACCCCAACGAGTCGGCCGAGCAGGCGCTGTACCGCGAGCTGAACGAGGAAGTCGGCCTGGAACAGCAGGATGTGAAGATTCTCGCCTGCACCCGGGGCTGGTTGCGTTATCGTCTGCCCCAGCGCCTGGTGCGCACCCACAGCCAGCCACTGTGCATCGGGCAGAAGCAGAAGTGGTTTCTCCTGCGTCTGACCGGCGACGAGAGCCGGGTGCGCATGGACCTGACCGGCAAGCCGGAGTTCGATGGCTGGCGCTGGGTGAGTTACTGGTACCCGCTGAACCAGGTAGTGACATTCAAGCGCGAGGTCTACCGTCGCGCCCTGAAGGAATTAGCCCCGCGCCTGCTGGCGCGCGACTGACGGAGTTCGATAGCGAGCCATGCTCAACACCCTGCGCAAGATCGTCCAGGAAGTAAACGCCGCCAAGGATCTCAAGGCGGCGCTGACGATCATCGTGCAGCGGGTGAAAGAGGCCATGGGCAGCCAGGTCTGCTCCGTCTACCTGCTCGACTCCGAGACCAAGCGCTTCGTGCTGATGGCCACCGACGGACTCAACAAGCGCTCCATCGGCAAGGTCAGCATGGCGCCCAACGAAGGCCTGGTCGGCCTGGTGGGCACCCGCGAGGAGCCGCTCAACCTCGAGCACGCCTCCGAACACCCGCGCTACATGTACTTCCCCGAGACCGGCGAGGAGCGCTACGCCTCCTTCCTCGGCGCGCCGATCATCCACCACCGTCGGGTGATGGGCGTACTGGTGGTGCAGCAGAAGGAGCGCCGCCAGTTCGACGAGGGCGAAGAAGCCTTCCTGGTCACCATGAGCGCCCAGCTCGCCGGCGTCATCGCCCACGCCGAGGCCACCGGCTCGATCCGCGGCCTGGGCAAGCAGGGCAAGGGCATCCAGGAGGCGCGCTTCGTCGGCGTGCCCGGCGCCCCCGGCGCAGCCGTGGGTACCGCCGTGGTGGTGCTGCCGCCGGCTGACCTCAACGTGGTGCCGGACAAGGCCATCGACGACATCGGGGCCGAGCTGGAAGTGTTCGGCAAGGCCCTGGAATGGGTACGCGAGGACATGCAGGAGCTGTCCGCCAAACTCGCCAGCCAGTTGCGCAAGGAAGAGCTGGCGCTGTTCGACGTGTACCTGATGATGCTCGACGACAACGCCCTCGGTAACGAGGTGCGCAAGGTCATCAAGACAGGCCAGTGGGCCCAGGGCGCCCTGCGCCAGGTGGTCAACGAGCACGTCTCGCGCTTCGAGCTGATGGATGACGCCTACCTGCGCGAGCGCGCCAGCGACGTTCGCGACCTCGGCCGCCGCCTGCTCGCCTACCTGCAGGAAGAACGCAAGCAGACCCTGGTCTACCCGGACAACACCATTCTGGTCAGCGAGGAGCTGTCGCCAGCCATGCTCGGCCAGGTGCCGGAAGGCAAGCTGGTCGGCCTGATCTCGGTGCAGGGCTCGGGCAACTCCCACGTGGCCATCCTCGCGCGCGCCATGGGCATTCCCACGGTCATGGGCGTGGTCGACCTGCCCTACTCCAAGGTCGATGGCATCCAGCTGATCGTCGACGGCTACCACGGCGAAGTCTTCACCAACCCCAGCGAACTGCTGCGCAAGCAGTACGCCGAGGTGGTCGAGGAAGAGCGCCAGCTGGCCCAGGGCCTCGATGCCCTGCGCGAGCTGCCCTGCGAGACGCTGGACGGCCAGCGCATGCCGCTGTGGGTCAACACCGGCCTGCTGGCCGATGTGAAGCGCGCCCAGGAACGCGGCGCCGAAGGCGTAGGCCTGTACCGCACCGAAGTACCGTTCATGAATGGCGAGCGCTTCCCCAGCGAGAAGGAGCAGCTGGCCACCTACCGCGAACAGCTGGCCGCCTTCCACCCGCTGCCGGTGACCATGCGCACCCTGGATATCGGCGGCGACAAGGCCCTGTCCTACTTCCCGATCAAGGAAGAGAACCCCTTCCTCGGCTGGCGCGGCATCCGCATCACCCTCGACCACCCGGAAATCTTCTTGGTCCAGGTGCGCGCCATGCTCAAGGCCAGCGAGGGCCTGAACAACCTGCGCATCCTCCTGCCGATGATCTCCGGCATGCAGGAGATGGAAGAGGCGCTGCACCTGATCCACCGCGCCTGGGGCGAAGTGCGCGACGAGGGTGTGGACATCCCCATGCCGCCGGTGGGGGTGATGATCGAGATTCCCGCCGCCGTCTACCAGGTGCGTGATTTGGCGCGCCAGGTCGACTTCCTCTCGGTCGGTTCGAATGACCTGACCCAGTACCTGCTGGCGGTGGATCGCAACAACCCGCGGGTTGCCGATCTCTACGACTTCCTCCACCCGGCCGTGCTGCACGCACTGAAGCTGGTGGTCGACGGCGCCCACGCCGAAGGCAAGCCGGTGAGCATCTGCGGCGAGATGGCCGGTGACCCGGCGGCCGCCGTGCTGCTGCTGGCGATGGGCTTCGACAGCCTGTCGATGAACGCCACCAACCTGCCCAAGGTGAAGTGGCTGCTGCGCCAGATCAGCTCGACCCGCGCCAAGGAGCTGCTCGGCCAGTTGATGACCATCGACAATCCGCAGGTCATCCACAGCACCCTGCACCTGGCCCTGCGCAACCTCGGCCTGGGCCGCGTGATCAACCCGGCGGCGACCATCCAGAGCTGATTCCGCTGCACGAACAAGGACAGTTCATGCGCGCCCTCTTTCTTCTGTTGATCTTTCTCGGCCTGCCAGCGCTGGCCGGTGAAACGGTCAACGACGTCACCGGCCTCAATCCGATCGAGGTCGCGCAAGTCATCGCCCCTACCGAGTTGGAGCAGATAGTCGCCGCGGTGAAGCAGCATTCCGGCCCCATCAGCATCGGCGGCGGGCGCTTCAGCATGGGCGGCCAGACCGCCACGGACGGCGCCCTGCAGATCGACATGCGCGATTTCGACCAGGTCCTGGAATTCTCCGCCGAGCGCCGCGAGATTCGCGTACAGACCGGCATCACCTGGCGCGAGATCCTCGAATACATAGACCCACACGGCCTGTCGCCACAGATCATGCAGTCCTACGCCAACTTCACGGTCGGCGGCTCGCTGTCGGTCAATGTGCATGGCCGCTACGTCGGCGAAGGCCCGCTGATCGGCTCGGTGCGCAGCATCCGCCTGGTGCTTGCCGACGGCAGCCTGGTGGACGCCAGCCCAAGCCAAAACAGCGAACTGTTCCATGCCCCCATCGGCGGCTATGGCGGCCTGGGCGTCATAGTCGAGGCCACGCTCGGCCTGGCCGAGAACAGCCGCATCGCCCGCGAATCCAAGGTCATGCCGCTCGCCGAGTACCGCGCCTGGTTCGACCAGGAGGTGCGCGACAAGACCGATCTGGTCCTGCACAACGCCATTCTCTATCCGGGCTCCTTCGACAAGGTCCGCGCCGTTTCCTATCGACGCACCGAGGCGGCCCTGACGGAACTGCAACGTCTGACTCCGGCCGACCGCAGCTATTACCTGCAGCATGCCGGCATTCGCCTGACCAGCTCGTCCCGCACCGGCCGCGCCCTGCGCGAGGCGGCGCTGGACCCGCTGCTGTTTCGCGGCGAGCTGGTGCAATGGCGCAACCGCGAGGCCAGCCTGGACGTGCGCGAGCTGGACCCCATCTCCGGGCCGGACTTCAGCTTCGTGCTGCAGGAGTACTTCGTACCGCCACACCAGTTGGAACGCTTCGTCGGCGAGCTGGCACGCCTGACCCGGCAACACGACGCCAACCTGATCAACATCTCGATCCGCCACGCCAAGGCCGATCCCGGCACCCTGCTGGCCTGGGCCCCGGAAGAAGTGTTCGCCCTGGTGCTCTACTATCGCCAGGGCAGCTCTGCCGCCGACCGCAACCGCGCCGCGGCCTGGACCCGCGACCTGATCGACGCCGCACTGGCCTGCGGTGGTCGTTATTACCTGCCTTACCAGATTCACGCCAGCCGCGAGCAGTTCCTCGCCGCCTACCCACGCGCCCCCGAGTTCTTTGCCCTCAAGCAGCGACTCGACCCAGGCTACAAGTTCCGCAATCGACTGTGGGACACCTACTACTCGCCCTTCTCCAGCAGCAGCTTGGCCCGATAGGCATCCGGGGCGATGCCGTACCAGCGGCGGAAGGCCCGGTAGAACGGCGATAGCTCGGCGAAGCCGCAGGCGCGCGCCACTTCGCGGATCGCCTGGCCGTCCTGCAGCAATGCGTGGGCGCGGGCCTGCTGGATCGCTTCGCGCACCTGGCGCAGGTGGCTGCCCTGGGCGGCCAGGCCGCGCTGCAGGGCGGCGGCGGGCATGCCCAGCTCAGCCGCGCAGGCCTGCAGCGAACAGTCGGCGCGGCCCAGGCGCACACCGATCAGGTAGCTCAGGCGATTGAGCAGATCGTTCTCCACCAGCGCAGCCAGCTCCACCTCGGCGTGCTGCCAGAGCACCCGATGCAGGCTCGGGTTGGCATTGCGCGACGGGCGCTTGAGCAGCGCAGCGGGGAACCACAGGGCGTCATGCTCGCAGGCGAAGTTCGGCAGCAGGCCGAACAGCCGGCGGTGCTCGGTCACCCGTGTTGGCCGTGCATGACGGAAGTCGAGGCCGTCGAAACGAAACTCGTCGTCGGTGACCAGCCGCAGCAGCTTGATGAACAGCAGGGCCAGGCATTCCATCTGCTGGCGCAGCGGGCCGAAGCCACGATAGTTGAGGTCCAGCACCAGGCAGGCGCGCTCGCCCTCGACCCGCAGCTGGGCGACGAAGCCGCCGGCCAGGATGTGCTGGAAGTGCAGGAAGCTGTCGATGGCCTGCTGCAGATCGCGGCTGGCTAGCTGCAGGTAGCCGACCACGTCGAGCAGGCGCGGCTTCATCACCTCACCCAGGTGCAAACCGATGTCGGCATCGCCGGTCAGCGCATCCGCACCCAACCAGAACAGCGGTGCCTCGTCGTGGCTGAGACGGCCCTCTGTGGGTGGCGGCACCAGCCGCCGGTGCTGGTTGGTGCGCCGGTAGATCGCAGCCGGATCGTGGCCGAGCTCGGCCAAGGCCTCATAGAGCAGGCGGCGCAGGGTAGCGGAATGGGTCAGCGGCGCGGCGCCGGCAAGCGGGTTCATGGTGGCTCCTTGTTTGACCGGAGAATTCCAGCCACGAGGTCTACGGTCAATGCCGTTGACCGAAGCGCTGCGCAGAATGGCCGCACAACAACAAGGAGCGCGTCATGAAACGCAGTCTGACCTTCCTCGCCGTGGCCATTGCCACGGCTGCCGCCGGCGCCATCTGGTATAGCCAGAGCAAACTTCCCGTGCGCGACGGCACATTGCCCCTCGCCGGCCTGCAGGCCCCCGTCGCGGTGCGTTACGACGAACGCGGCGTACCACATATCCAGGCGCAGAACGAAGCCGACATGTACCGCGCCCTGGGCTTCGTGCATGCCCAGGACCGCCTGTTCCAGATGGAGATGCTGCGCCGCCTGGCCCGTGGTGAGCTGGCGGAAGTGCTCGGGCCGAAGCTGGTCGATACCGACCGTCTGTTCCGTACCCTCGGCATTCGCGAGCATGCCGACCGCTACGCCAAGACCCTCGACCACAACAGCCCTGCCGTCAAAGCACTGCAGGCCTATCTGGAGGGCATCAACCAGTTTCAGGACAGCCGACCGGCACCGGTGGAGTTCGATCTGCTGGGCATAGAACCGCGCCCGTTCACCCTCGAAGACACGGTGTCCGTTGCCGGCTACATGGCCTACAGCTTCGCCGCCGCCTTCCGCACCGAGCCAGTGCTGACCTATGTGCGCGACCAGTTGGGGGGCGACTACCTGAAGGTGTTCGACCTCGCCTGGCACCCCGGCGGCGCTGTCGCCCAGAACCTCAGCGGCGCCGACTGGCAAGCCCTCAACGGCCTAGCCCACCTCAGCCAGCAGGCGCTGGTGGAAGCCGGCCTACCGCAGTTCGAAGGCAGCAATGCGTGGGCCGTGGCCGGCAGCCGCACCGCCAGCGGCAAGCCGCTGCTGGCCGGCGACCCGCATATCCGCTTCGCCGTACCGGCGGTGTGGTACGAGGCGCAGCTGGGCTACCCGGGCTTCGAGCTATACGGCCACCACCAGGCGCTCAACCCCTACGCCTCGCTCGGCCACAACCAGCAGTTCGCCTGGAGCCTGACCATGTTCCAGAACGACGATCTCGACCTGATCGCCGAGAAGGTCAATCCCGACAACGCCAATCAGGTGCAGATCAACGGCCAGTGGGTCGATCTGCAGATCCGCGAGGAGACCATCAAGGTCAAGGGCGGCGAACCGGTCAAGCTGACCCTGCGCCGCTCGCCCCACGGTCCGATTATCAACGACGCCCTCGGCGCCAACGCTGGCAATACACCGATCGCCATGTGGTGGGCCTTCCTCGAAACCGAGAACCCGATCCTCGAGGCCTTCTACCAGCTCAACCGCGCCGACAGCCTGGACAAGGCCCGCGCCGCCACCGCGAAGATCCATTCACCGGGCCTCAACGTGATGTACGCCAACGCCGGCGGCGACATCGGTTGGTGGGCCGCAGCCAAGCTACCGCAGCGCCCGGCCGGAGTGAACCCGAGCTTTATCCTCGACGGCACCAGCGGCGAGGCGGACAAACCCGGCTACCTGCCGTTCAGCGCCAACCCGCAGGAAGAGAATCCGCCACGCGGATATATCGTCTCCGCCAACTACCAGCCAGCCTCGCCGACCGGAGTGAGCATCCCCGGTTACTACAACCTAGCCGACCGCGGCGAGCGCCTGAACCAGCGCCTGGCCCAGCCGGACGTGAAGTGGGACACCCGGAACAGCCAGGCCCTGCAGCTGGACGACGGCACCGGCTATGGCCCGCGCCTGCTGGCGCCGATCCTCGCCGATTTACGCGCTGCGGCAGCGAGTGACGAGGAGCGCGCCCTGGTCGAACAACTGGCAACCTGGGACGGCGGCCACCCGCTGGAGTCCACCGCCGCCACCCTGTTCAACCAGCTGACCTTCGAGCTGGCCAACCAAACCATGTGCGACGAACTGGGCGACGCCTTGTTCGACAGCCTGCTGCAGACCCGCGTGCTCGATGTGGCTTTGCCGCGCCTGACCGCCGAGGCCGGTTCTGTCTGGTGGGACAAGCGCGGCACTGCAGCCGTGGAGAGCCGCGCCGACACGGTCAAGGCCGCCTGGCAGGCCAGCCTCACCCATCTGCGCCAGAGCTTCGGCACGGACAGCAGCCAGTGGACCTGGGGCAAGGGCCACACCCTGACCCACGAACATCCGCTGGGTGCGCAGAAACCACTGAACCTGCTGTTCAACGTCGGCCCGTTCGCCGCACCGGGCGGCCACGAAGTGCCGAACAACCTGTCGCACCGGGTCGGCCCGGCGCCCTGGTCGGTGGTATACGGCCCCTCGACCCGCCGCCTCATCGACATGGCCGATGCCAGCAAGGGCCTGGGCATCAACCCGGTCGGCCAGAGCGGTGTGCCCTTCGACCAGCACTACGCCGACCAGGCCGAGGCCTATATCGACGGGCAGTATGTGCCGATGCACTTCAGCGACGAGGATGTGCAGGCCAATACCCGCGGCACCCTGCAACTACAGCCGGCAGACTGACAACGCCGGCAATGAAAAAGGCCACCCGAGGGTGGCCTTTTTCTTGAGCGGGAAACAGTCAGGCAGCCTGAGCCGGTTTCCAGTTGGAGCTGGTGACTTCCTCGGCCATCGACTCCATCGCCTGCTGGATCGCACGCTTGCGGCGCTCTTCGGCGCGGCGGGCGAAGAACCAGGCGAAGAAGGTGAAGATCGACACGGTCAGCAGGATCAGGCTGGCGATCGCGTTGATCTCCGGCTTCACACCCAGGCGCACGGCGGAGAACACCTCCATCGGCAGGGTGGTGGAGCCGGGGCCGGAGACGAAGCTGGCCAGCACCAGGTCGTCCAGCGACAGGGCGAAGGACATCATGCCGCCGGCCGCCAGGGACGGTGCGATCATCGGAATGGTGATCAGGAAGAACACCTTCCACGGCTTGGCGCCCAGGTCCATGGCCGCTTCCTCGATGGACAGATCCAGTTCGCGCAGGCGTGCCGACACCACCACCGCCACGTAGGCCGAGCAGAAGGTGGTGTGGGCGATCCAGATGGTCATGATGCCGCGCTCGGCGGGCCAGCCGATCAGCTGAGCCATGGCCACGAACAACAGCAGCAGCGACAGACCGGTGATCACTTCCGGCATCACCAGCGGCGCGGTGACCAGGCCACCGAACAGGGTGCGGCCCTTGAAGCGGGTCACGCGGGTCAGCACGAAGGCGGCCAGGGTACCCAGCGCCACCGCGGCGACCGCGGTGTACAGGGCGATCTCCAGGGAGCGCAGCACCGAACCCATTAGCTGGCTGTTGTCGAGCAGGCCGGCATACCACTTGACCGACCAGCCACCCCAGACGGTGACCAGCTTGGAGGCGTTGAACGAGTAGATGACCATGATGACCATGGGCAGGTAGATGAAGGTCAGTCCCAGCCACAGCATGACGGTGGAGAAATTCAGCTTTTTCATGCGCGGCCCTCCATCTCTTTGGCTCGGCTTGGGGATTGAGAGCCGGTTGAACCCAGGGCCCCGCAAGGCAGCTTGAGGATGCTCATGCGCGCCCCTCCATCTCTTTAGCCTGGTTACGGTTGAACCAGATGATCGGGCCCATGAGGATCAGCAGCATGATCACCGCCAGGGCGGACGCCACCGGCCAGTCGCGGTTGTTGAAGAACTCCTGCCACAGCACCTTGCCGATCATCAGGGTCTCCGGGCCGCCGAGCAGTTCCGGAATCACGAACTCGCCCACCACCGGGATGAACACCAGCATGCTGCCGGCGATGATGCCGTTCTTGGACAGCGGCACGGTGATCTTCCAGAAGTTGTTGAAGTTGCTCGAACCCAGGTCCGATGCCGCCTCCAGCAGGCTCATGTCGTGCTTCACCAGGTTGGCGTAGAGCGGCAGGATCATGAACGGCAGGTACGAATAGACGATGCCTATGTACACCGCCAGGTTGGTGTTGAGGATCTGCAGCGGCTCGCTGATCACCCCGATGGACAGCAGGAAACCGTTGAGCAGGCCGTTGTTGCTGAGGATGCCCATCCAGGCGTAGACGCGGATCAGGATCGCGGTCCAGGTCGGCATCATGATCAGCAGCAGCAGGGTGGTCTGCATTTCCTTGCTGGCGCGGGCGATGGCGTAGGCCATCGGGTAGCCGATAAGGATGCACAGCAGGGTGCTGACGAAGGCCATCTTCAGCGAGCCTAGATAGGCCGCCAGGTACAGCTCATCCTCGCTGAGGAAGATGTAGTTGCCCAGGTTGAGCACGATCGACAGCTGATTGTCGGCCCAGCTGTAGATCTCGGTGTAGGGCGGAATCGCCACGTCGGCTTCGGCGAAGCTGATCTTCAGCACGATGAAGAACGGCAGCAGGAAGAACAGGAACAGCCAGAAGAAGGGCACACCGATCACGGCATGCCGCCCGCTGGGCAGGTAGCGTTTCAGTTTGCCGATTTTCATGATTGCAGTACCACGCCGCTATCGTCTTCCCAGTACACCACCACGGCGTCGTCCCAGGTCGGACGCTTGCCGCGACGCTCGGCGTTGGCGATGAAGCACTGCACGATCTGCCCGGAGGTGAGCTTGACGTGGTACACCGAGTGGCCGCCCAGGTAGGCGATGTCGTGCACGGTGCCGTTGCACCAGTTGTACTCGGGGTGCTCGTGGTCGGCCGGCAGGGCGGTGGCCATCAGCAGCTTTTCCGGGCGCAGGGCGTAACTGACCGCCTTGCTCTCGGCCCGGGTGGAGACGCCGTGGCCGATGTAGATCGGCTTGTCCAGCTGCGGGCAGCTGATGATGGCGTGGTCGGTCTCGTCGGTGGTGATCTGGCCGTCGAACAGGTTGACGCTACCGATGAACTCGCAGACCAGGCGGCTGGCCGGGGTCTCGTAGATGTCCACCGGGCTGCCGGTCTGGGCGATCCAGCCGAGGTGCATGATGGCGATGCGCTGGGCCATGGTCATGGCCTCTTCCTGGTCGTGGGTCACCATCACGCAGGTCACGCCGACGCGCTCGATGATCTCCACCAGCTCCAGCTGCATCTGCGAACGCAGCTTCTTGTCCAGGGCGCCCATGGGTTCGTCGAGCAGCAGCAGCTTGGGACGCTTGGCCAGCGAGCGGGCCAGGGCCACGCGCTGACGCTGGCCACCGGACAGCTGGTGCGGCTTGCGGCGCGCGTACTGGGTCATGTGCACCAGCTTGAGCATCTCGGCCACGCGCTCGTCGATCTCGGCCTGGGGCAGCTTGTCCTGCTTGAGGCCGAAGGCGATGTTCTGCGCCACGGTCATGTGCGGGAACAGGGCGTAGGACTGGAACATCATGTTGATCGGCCGCTCGTAGGGCGGCATGTCGGTGATGTCGACGCCATCGAGCAGGATGCGCCCTTCGGTGGGACGTTCGAATCCGGCCAGCATGCGCAGCAGGGTCGACTTGCCCGAACCGGAGCCACCGAGCAGGGCGAAGATCTCGCCCTTGTTGATGGTCAGCGAGACGTCGTCGACGGCGATGGTCTCGTCGAACTTCTTGGTCACGCGATCGATCTTGACCAGCACCTCTTTGGGTTGCTGGTTGCCCTCTAGGGCTTTCTTGTAGGCGCTGGAGGCAACAGCCATTTCCAAAACTCCCGGGAAAATAAGGTCAGAGACCCGAACGATAATCTGCCGCGCCAGGCGCAGCGGTCCCGTACGGTCAGGCCCGGCCCGCCGTACGGTGTAGTGCTGATACTGCTTACTTGCCCGACTTGACCTTGGCCCAGCTACGGGTGACCAGCCGCTGAATCTTCGGCGGCAGCTCGGTGGAAACGTAAAGTTTGTCCAATACCGCCTGCGATGGATAGACCGAAGGATCGTTGCGCACTTCCTGGTCCATCAGCTCACCGGCCTTGGGATTGGGATTGGCGTAGCCGACGTAGTCGCTGACCTTGGCGATGACCGCCGGGTCGAGCAGGTAGTTGATGAAGGCGTGGGCCTCCTTGACGTTCTTCGCATCGGCCGGGATGGCCAGCATGTCGAACCACAGGTTGGCGCCTTCCTTGGGGATGCTGTAGGCGATCTCGATGCCCTTGCCGGCCTCTTCGGCACGGGAAGCGGCCTGGAACACGTCGCCGGAGTAGCCGAAGGCCACGCAGATGTCGCCGTTGGCCAGGTCGCCGATGTACTTGGAGCTGTGGAAGTAGGTGACGTACGGGCGCAGCGCCAGCAGCTTCTCTTCGGCCTTCTTGTAGTCGTCCGGGTTGATGCTGCGCGGGTCGAGGCCCAGGTAGTTGAGCACCGAGGGGAACATCTCGTCCGGCGAGTCCATGAAGGCCACGCCACAGGCGCTGAGCTTCTTCAGGTTTTCCGGCTCGAACAGCACGGCCCAGGAGTCGACCTTGTCGATGCCCAGCACCGCCTTGACCTTCTCGACGTTGTAGCCGATGCCGTTGGTGCCCCACAGGTAGGGCACGGAGTAGAGGTTACCGGCGTCGTTGGCCTCGAGCTGCTTGAGCAGCGCCGGGTCGAGGTTCTGCCAGTTGGGCAGCAGGGAACGGTCGAGTTTCTGGAACGCGCCGGCCTTGATCTGCTTGCCGAGGAAATGGTTGGACGGCACCACGATGTCGTAGCCGGAACGGCCCGCCAGCAGTTTGCCTTCCAGGGTTTCGTTGGAGTCGAACACGTCGTAGACCGGCTTGATGCCGCTGGCCTTCTCGAAGTCGGCCAGGGTGGTCTCGCCGATATAGTCGCTCCAGTTGTAGATGTGCACGGTCGATTCGGCCTGGGCAAAGCCGCTCAGGCCCAGCGCCACGGCGGCGGCGGTCAGGGTTCTGCGGAAAGAAATTCGCACACGTCAGTCCTCTTTCTTGTTGATCTTGCAGGCCGCAATGCGTCCTGGGGTGGTGGAAAATCTGGCTGTCCTATCCCTGACGCCCATGCCGTTCGCCCAGCCGCCCGCGCACGGAGCTGTGTGGGGCTCGTGTGTAACGGTAGTCGAGGTGGGTCATGGGACCTCCTGGCGGTGGCTCCGGCGGGAGCACCCGCCGGAGGGTGTCGCTGTTTGGCTTACTTGCCGGACTTGATGGTGGTCCAGCTGCGAGTCATGGTGCGCTGCACTTTCGCCGGCAGATCCGGGAAGGTGTAGATCTTGGCCATGGTCGCGGCGTCCGGGTAGATGCCCGGGTCGTTGCGGATCGCCTCGTCAACCAGCGGAGTGGCCGCCGCGTTGCCGTTGGGGAACTGCACGAAGTTGGTGATCTCGGCCATGATTTCCGGCTTCATCAGGAAGTTCAGGAAGGCATGGGCGCCCTCGACGTTCTTCGCGTCGGCCGGTACGGCCAGCATGTCGAAGAAGCTGCCGGCACCTTCTTTCGGGATGCTGTACAGGATGTTCACGCCGTTCTTGGCTTCTTCGGCGCGGGACTTGGACTGGTACAGGTCGCCCGAGTAGCCGATGGCCACGCAGATGTTGCCGTTGGCCAGGTCGCCGATGTACTTCGAGCTGTGGAAGTAGGCGGTGTCCTTGCGCACGGAGAGGAACAGTTCCTCGGCCTTCTTCAGCTCATCCGGCTTCTCGCTGGTGGGACTGAAGCCCAGGTAGTTGAGGGCGGCCGGCAGGATCTCGGTTGGCGAGTCGAGGAAGGACACGCCGCATTCCTTCAGCTTGGCCATGTTCTCCGGCTTGAACACCAGGTCCCAGGAATCGACCGGGGCGTTTTCGCCCAGCACGGCCTTGACCTTGTCGACGTTGTAGCCGATGCCGATGGTGCCCCACATGTAGGGGATGGAGTACTGGTTGCCCGGGTCGCTCGGATCGAGGGCCTTGAGCAGGTTGGTATCGAGGTTCTTCCAGTTCGGCAGCTTGGACTTGTCCAGCTTCTGGAACACGCCGGCCTTGATCTGCTTGGCCAGGAAGGGGTTGGACGGTACGACGATGTCGTAACCGGAGCTGCCCGCAAGCAGTTTGGCTTCCAGCACTTCGTTGCTATCGAAGACGTCGTAGACGACCTTGATGCCGGTTTCCTTGGTGAACTTCTCCAGGGTTTCCGGGGCGATGTAGTCGGACCAGTTGTAGACGTGCAGTACCTTGTCGTCGGCCTGGGCCACGCCGGCCACGGCGCCTGCCAGGGTCATGGCAAGGAGAGTCTTGCCGAAGGTCTTGATCATGCGGGTTAGCTCCATTGTCGTTTGAAGTATCCGGGGCTGCGTCGCCTGAGCGACGCACCCTCCGGTGAGCCTGGCCAACGCACCCCGCAGTCTGGCAAGGTCTGGCCCGTCACTCAAGCCTTACACCAGCACTGCCCGGGCGGTCAGATCGAGACACTTGCGTGCCTTTTCGACCAGCTCGTCGATCTCGCTTTTACTGATCACCAGCGGTGGCGCGATGATCATGGTGTCGCCAACGGCGCGCATGATCAGCCCGTTCTCGAAGCAATGGCCGCGGCAGATCATGCCGACGCCCATCTCGCTCGGGAAACGCTCGCGGGTCTGCTTGTTCTTCGCCAGTTCAATAGCGCCGAGCATGCCCACACCGCGGACTTCGCCCACCAGCGGATGATCCGCCAGCTCACGCAAACGCTTCTGCAAATAGGGTGCCGTTTCGCTCTGCACCCGCTCGATAATCTTCTCTTCCTTGAGAATGCGCAGATTGGCCAGGCCGACGGCGGCGGCCACCGGGTGCCCGGAGTAGGTGAAGCCGTGGTTGAAGTCACCGCCGGCGTTGATCACCTGGTACACCTTGTCGCTGACGATCAGGCCACCCATGGGCACGTAGCCGCTGGTCATGCCCTTGGCGATGGTGATCAGGTCCGGCTTGTTGCCGTAGAACTCGCTGGCGAACCACTCGCCGGTACGGCCGAAACCGCAGATCACTTCGTCGGCGACAAATAGAATGTCGTACTTGGCGAGGATCTCGCGGACGCGCGGCCAGTAGCTGTCCGGCGGAATGATCACGCCGCCCGCGCCCTGGATCGGTTCGGCAATGAAGGCCGCGACGTTATCTTCGCCGACTTCGAGAATCTTCTTCTCCAGCTGGTCGGCGGCCCAGAGACCGAACTCTTCCGGGCTCATGTCGCCGCCTTCGCCGAACCAGTACGGCTGCGGGATATGCACGATGCCGGGGATCGGCAGGTCGCCTTGCTCGTGCATGTACTTCATGCCGCCCAGGCTGGCGCCGGCCACGGTGGAGCCGTGGTAGCCGTTGTGTCGGCTGATGATCACCTTCTTGCTCGGCTGGCCCTTGCTCGCCCAGTAGTGGCGGACCATGCGCAGCATGGTGTCGTTGCCTTCCGAGCCGGAGCCGGTGAAGAACACGTGATTCATGCCAGCCGGCGCCACATCGGCGATGGCCTTGGCGAACTCCAGCGCCGGCGGGTGGGCGGTCTGGAAGAAGGTGTTATAGAAAGGCAGCTCGCGCATCTGCGCGGCAGCAGCCTCGACCAGCTCTTCGCGGCCGTAACCGACGGCGACGCACCAGAGACCGGCCATGCCGTCGAGAATCTTGTTGCCTTCGCTGTCCCACAGGTAGACACCGTCGGCCTTGGTGATGATGCGCGGGCCCTTCTCGTGCAGCTGCTGATAGTCGCTGAACGGCGCAAGGTGGTGCTCACGGCTCATGGCCTGCCACTCGCGGGTTTTCGGGTTGTTCGCTTGGTTAGTCATTCTTCACCTCAGATTACGCATCCGGTCGGGGCGCCGGGCGGATACCCGACGCCCTTCCCCATCAGACGGAGAGCAGCAGGAACTCGCGTTCCCAGGAGCTGATCACCCGCTTAAAGTTTTCGTGCTCGGCGCGCTTCACCGCGACATAGCCGCGGACGAACTTCTCGCCCAGGTATTTCTCGGCGGCCTTGCAGGCCTCCATGCGCTCCAGCGCGCTTTCGATGGTCACCGGCAGACGCAGGTTGCGCCGCTCGTAGCCACGCCCCTTGACCGGTGCGCTGGGCTTGAGGCCCTCGACCATGCCGATGTAGCCGCACAGCAGCGAGGCCGCCAGCACCAGGTAGGGGTTGGCGTCGGCACCGGCCAAGCGGTTTTCCACGCGGCGGTTCTGCGGGCCGGCTTCCGGCACGCGCAGGCCCACAGTGCGGTTCTCCTCGCCCCATTCCACGTTCACCGGCGCCGAGGTATCGGGCAGGAAGCGGCGGAACGAGTTGACGTTCGGCGCGAACAGCGGCAGCACCTCGGGGATGTACTTCTGCAGGCCGCCGATGTGGTGCATGAATAGCTCGCTCATGCTGCCGTCGTCGTTGGAGAACAGGTTCTTGCCGGTCTTGATGTCCACCACGCTCTGGTGGATGTGCATGGCGCTGCCCGGCTGATCGGTGATCGGCTTGGCCATGAAGGTGGCCGCCACGTCATGCTTCAGCGCGGCCTCGCGCATGGTGCGTTTGAACACGGTGATCTGGTCGGCCAGGTGCAGGGCGTCGCCGTGACGGAAGTTGATTTCCATCTGCGCCGGACCGTCTTCGTGGATCAGCGTGTCGAGGTCCAGCTCCTGCAGCTCGCACCAGTCGTAGACGTCTTCGAACAGCGGGTCGAATTCGTTGGCCGCGTCGATGGAGAACGACTGGCGACCGACTTCCGGGCGCCCGGAGCGGCCCATCGGCGCTACCAGCGGGAAGTCCGGGTCGCTGTTGCGCTTGGTCAGGTAGAACTCCATCTCCGGCGCGACGATCGGCTTCCAGCCCTTGTCGGCGTAGAGCTTAAGGATGTTCTTGAGGATGTTGCGTGGCGACAGCTCGATCGGGTTGCCCTGCTTGTCGAAGGTGTCGTGGATCACCATCGCAGTAGGCTCGATGGCCCAGGGCACGAGGAACACGGCGTTCTCGTCCGGACGGCAGAACATGTCGATGTCCGCCTCGTCGAGCAGCTCGTAATAGATGTCGTCCTCGACGTAGTCGCCGGTCACGGTCTGCAGCAGCACACTCTCGGGGAGGCGCATGCCCTTCTCGTCGAGGAACTTGTTGGTCGGCGAGATCTTACCGCGTGCAATGCCGGTAAGATCGCTGATCAAGCATTCAACTTCGGTGATTTTGCGTTCTTTCAGCCAGCTGGTGAGCTGGTCTAGCTTGGTACTCATAGAGACCTCAGGGTTGTAGAGCGGCTACTGCGGACCGGTTAAAGCCTAGCGAAACCTCCGAGTTTCACCGACCGGTTGCTCACCTACTCAGCGTTGTCCCGCCCTCTTCCTGCAAGCCTCACCAAAGGCCTGGAAGATGGCGAGATAATTCGGGTTGGATCGTACTTGCCACTCCGGGTGCCACTGCACACCGAGAGCGAAGCTTGGCGCACCTTCGACGGAGAAGGCTTCGATCAACCCGTCAGGCGCCAGTGCTTCTACGCGAAGGCCCGGCGCCAGACGCTGAACGCCCTGGCCATGAATGGAATTGACACTGATCTCGTCCGGCAAGCCGAGGCCGGCGAGCACCCCACCCGCTTGCACACGCACGGTGTGACGGGGGGCATATTGCACCTCGACCGGCTCGTCGGCCGGCTCGCGGTGGTCCATCAGCCCGGCCACTTCCTGCACGCGCTGGTGCAGGCTGCCGCCAAAGGCCACGTTCATTTCCTGGAAGCCGCGACAGATGCCCAGCACCGGAATGCCGGCAGCGATGGCCTGGCGGATCAGCGGCAGCGTAGTGGCGTCGCGAGCGATATCGTGGGCTGTGCCTGGCGCACTGGCCGGGCCACTATAATGATGAGGTTCGACATTGGACGGCGAACCGGTGAACAGCAGGCCGTCGATGCTGGCCAGTAGAGTGGGTTGATCGATCAGTTCGCCCAGGGCGGGGATCACCAGAGGCAGACCCTCCGCTCCGACCGCCACCGCGCGGACATATTTGTCGCCGACGATGTGGTTGGGGTGAAGTCCGACCTGCTTGGTGCAGGCGGTGACGCCGATCAACGGCAGGCGCAACATGGGACACCTTGTTTTATTGCTGTTGTTAGGTTGAGGCCGAGATTAGCCTTGTTCAATTTTTTACACAATAGGGCTGTAAAAAATTGAACACAGGCAACTGAGCAGCAGGCCGCACAAGGCTGACCGGCGGGTCGAAAAACCCTGGAGCGCCCCAAAACTGGCCATCGAGCCCCGTTTCAGGGCAAAATGGCCCGCTATTGACAGCCCTGGGTGTTTGAGATTGACTCACAGCTGCACAATTACATGATTGAAATTTTTAACAAAAAAGGTGTTGCATCATGTCGGTACCCCCGCGTGCCGTTCAGCTCAACGAGGCGAACGCGTTCCTTAAGGAACATCCTGAGGTCCAGTTCGTTGACCTTCTAATTGCAGATATGAATGGGGTGGTGCGCGGCAAGCGCATCGAAAGGAACAGCCTGCACAAGGTGTATGAAAAGGGCATCAACCTGCCCGCTTCGCTGTTCGCCCTTGATATCAACGGCTCCACTGTCGAAAGCACCGGCCTCGGCCTGGACATCGGCGACGCCGACCGCATCTGCTTCCCCATCGCCAATACCCTGTGCAACGAGCCTTGGCAAAAACGCCCGACCGCACAGCTGCTGATGACCATGCACGAACTGGACGGCAAGCCGTTCTTCGCCGACCCGCGCGAAGTGCTGCGGCAGATCGTGAGCAAGTTCGACGAGATGAACCTGCGCATCTGCGCCGCCTTCGAGCTGGAGTTCTACCTGATCGACCAGGAGAACGTGAACGGCCGTCCGCAGCCGCCGCGCTCGCCGCTGTCAGGCAAGCGTCCGATCTCCACCCAGGTGTACCTGATCGACGACCTCGACGAGTACGTCGACTGCCTGCAGGACATGCTCGAAGCCGCCAAGGAACAGGGCATCCCGGCCGACGCCATCGTCAAGGAAAGCGCCCCGGCGCAGTTCGAGGTCAACCTGCACCACGTCGAAGACGCGATCAAGGCCTGCGACCATGCGCTGCTGCTCAAGCGCCTGATCAAGAACATCGCCTACGACCATGAGATGGACACCACCTTCATGGCCAAGCCCTACCCGGGCCAGGCGGGCAACGGCCTGCACGTGCACATCTCGCTGCTCGACAAGACCACCGGCAAGAACATCTTCACCAGCGATGATCCCCAGGAGAACGCCGCACTGCGCCATGCGATCGGCGGTGTCCTGGAGACCATGCCGGCGTCCATGGCCTTCCTTTGCCCCAACGTCAACTCGTACCGCCGCTTCGGCGCGCAGTTCTATGTTCCCAATGCGCCGAGCTGGGGCCTGGACAACCGCACCGTGGCCGTCCGCGTGCCGACCGGCAGCGCCGATGCCGTGCGCATCGAGCACCGCGTGGCCGGCGCCGATGCCAACCCGTACCTGATGATGTCGGCGATCCTCGCCGGTATTCACCACGGCCTGACCAATAAGGTCGAGCCGGGCGAGCCGATCGAGGGCAACTCGTACGAGCAGCTGGAGCAGAGCCTGCCGAACAACCTGCGCGATGCCCTGCGCGAGCTGGACGACAGCGAAGTACTGAACAAGTACATCAGCCCGGACTACATCGACATCTTCGTCGCGTGCAAGGAAGCCGAGCTGCAGGAGTTCGAGACCACCATCTCCGACCTCGAATACAACTGGTACCTGCATACCGTTTGACGCAACACCCGACGCCGGCCCCAGTGCCGGCGTTGTTTTTTCTACTGCCCCGGTTCTGCCTGCCCGCCCGCCCCGGCGCGCGGATTGGCGAAGCCTTGCCCATCATTCGCCAAGGAGGTCGTCATGTTTCGCGTTCTTGCTCCGCTGCTGCTGGCCCTCGCTCCCGGACTGGCGGCCGCCGCCGACAGCATCCGGGTCTACAACTGGAACGACTACATCGCCCCGCAGGTGCTGGAGGACTTCACCAAGGCCACCGGCATCGCCGTCGAGTACCACACCTTCAGTACCGACGAGGAACTGGACAAGGTGCTGGCCAGTGGCGAGAGCATCGATGTCGCCGTGCCCTCGCATGACGAGCTGCCGGCGCTGATCGCCGCCGGCAAGCTGCAGCCGCTGGACATGAGCCGCCTGCCCAACCGCAAGCACCTGGACAAGCAGCTGCTGAGCAAGCTGGCCGCCGTCGACCCGCAGAACCGCTACGCCAGCCCGTACCTATGGGGCGCCGTCGGCCTGGCGATCAACACGCCGCAAGCCGAAGCGGCCTTCGGCGGCCCGCTGCCGCACAGCTGGAGTCTGCTGTTCGACCCGGCGCAGAGCGCCAGGCTGGCCAGCTGCGGCATCAGCGTGCTGGATGCCCCGGACGAGCTGCTCTACAGCCTGCTGAGCTACCAGGGCCGCAGCTTCTCCAACAGCTCGCCGGGGCGCATCCGCCGCGCCGGCGAAGCCTTGCAGAACCTGCGACCGAACCTGCGCTACGTGAACAGCGAGCGCTACATCGAGGACCTCAACCAGGGCAGGCTGTGCATGGCCGTGGCCTGGGTCGGCGACGCCCTGGGCGCCAGCGATGCCGGCCAGCCGGTGCAGTTCGTGGTGCCGGACGAAGGCTCCACCCTGTTCATCGACAGCCTGGTGATCCCGGCCAGCGCGCGTCGCGCCGACCTGGCGCACCAGTTCATCGACTACCTGATGCAACCGCAGGTGGCCGCGCAGATCACCAGCGAAACGCTGTACCCCAGCGCCAACGTCGCCGCCCGCGAGTTCCTCGAGCCGGACCTGCGCGAGCAGCTGAACCGCGACCTGGAAGCCGCCAAGAGCCGCCTGTTCGCCCTGGTGCCGCTGCCGGACAAGCTCAAGGCACCGCGCGACGAAGTGTGGAACCGCTTCCGCGACGGCAGCTGAGCGCCGGGTCACCAGCTCGGCCCCTCCCTTGGAGCGGCTTGCCTCACCTGTCCGTCTGGCGTCCAATAGCGCCTGCCACGGACAGGAGACCGGCATGACCCGCACCGCAAGCCCCCGCAAGCCCCGCGCCAGCAGCCAGGCGCGCATCGACCTGATCCTCGGGGCGGCGCGCGACCTGCTCAGCAGCCAGGGCTTCGCCGGCCTGACCATCTATGCGGTGGCCGAGCGCGCGGACATCCCGCCCTCCTCGGTGTATCACTTCTTCGCCAGCGTGCCGGCGCTGCTCGAGGCACTGACCGCCGACATCCACGCGGCCTTTCGCGACTGCCTGCTGCAGCCGGTTGAGCACGCCTCGCTGCACGACTGGCGCGACCTGTCGCGTGTCATCGAGGAGCGCATGCTGGCGATCTACGCCGGCGACAGCGCCGCACGCCAGCTGATCCTGGCCCAGCACGGCCTGGCCGAAGTGATCCAGGCGGACCGCCAGCACGACTTGGAACTCGGTCGCCTGATGCAGGCGGTGTTCGACCGCCACTTCCCGCTGCCGCAATTGCCCAGCGACATCGACGTGTTCGCCCTGGCCATGGAGCTGGGCGACCGGGTCTACGCCCGCGCCATGCAGCTGCACGGCGAGATCACCCCGCGCATGGCCGAGGAAGGCATGCGCGTGTTCGATGCCTACCTGGCCCTGTACCTGCCGCCTGCCCTACCCAAGCGCGAAAAGCCCCTGTCATAAGCCGATATCCATCGGCCAACTCTCGCCTGCTCATTTCCTCCTGCGGCGGGCAATCACCCTGCCTTTCAGGCTTTGGCTGCGCTTTCTAAGCCAAATATTTATCCGCAAAGCTTGGGAAATTTCCGATAGAGATCGGTTGTTTTTCTTTTAAAGTCGATTTTTATCGGATATAAATTGACCCATCCACCGTCCCGCCAACCCAGCAGCGGGGCGTAGCCATGGGGTCTCTGCTAGTGTCAGAAGACCTCTTTGCATGCTCCACCGAGGTGCTTCATGTCGCGTATCGTCACCGTCGCCGCCACCCAGATGGCCTGTTCCTGGGACAGCGCCGCCAATATCGCCACAGCCGAGAAACTGGTGCGCCAGGCAGCCGCCAACGGGGCGCAGATCATCCTGATCCAGGAGCTGTTCGAGACGCCCTACTTCTGCCAGAAGCCCAACCCCGACTACCTGCAGCTGGCCAGCCCGACCGAGGATAACCCGGCGATCCTGCACTTCCAGAAAGTCGCCAAGGAGTTGCAGGTGGTGCTGCCAATCAGCTTTTACGAGCGTGCCGGCCGCGCCCGCTTCAACAGCATCGCGATCCTCGACGCCGACGGCAGCAACCTCGGCGTGTACCGCAAGAGCCACATCCCGGATGGTCCCGGCTATCACGAGAAGTACTACTTCAACCCGGGCGACACCGGCTTCAAGGTGTGGAACACCCGCTACGCCACGATCGGCGTGGGTATCTGCTGGGATCAGTGGTTCCCCGAGGCCGCGCGCAGCATGGCCCTGCTCGGTGCCGAGCTGTTGTTCTATCCGACCGCCATCGGCAGCGAGCCGCACGACCCGAGCATCAGCTCGCGCGACCACTGGCAGCGCGTGCAGCAGGGCCACGCCGGCGCCAACCTGATGCCGCTGATCGCCGCCAACCGCATCGGTTGCGAGGAACAGGACGGCTACCACATCACCTTCTACGGCTCCTCGTTCATCGCCGACCAGTTCGGCAAGAAGGTCGCGGAACTGGGCGAGACAGAGGAAGGCGTGCTGGTGCACAGCTTCGACCTCGACCAGCTGGAACACATCCGCAGCGCCTGGGGCAGCTTCCGCGATCGCCGACCGACCCTGTATGGTCCGCTCAAGACCCTCGACGGCCACCTGGCCTCCGAATGATTCACCGACGCCGGCTCCCACAAGGGCCCGGCGCAGCAGCCCGGATGTGATCCGGAAATCCCTGACACACGCCCCCGGGACCATCTCCGGGTTACAGGAGCAGGACATGACCACCCTCAACAGCACCCCGCGCGCCGACGGCTTCCGCATGCCCGCCGAGTGGGAGCCCCACAGCCAGACCTGGATGGTCTGGCCCGAGCGCCCGGACAACTGGCGCCTCGGCGGCAAGCCGGCGCAGGCCGCCTTCACCGCCGTGGCCAAAGCCATCGCCGAGTTCGAACCAGTGACCATCTGCGTCTCCGCCAGCCAGTATGAAAACGCCCGCGCGCGCCTGGAAGGCAGCGGCATCCGCCTGGTGGAAATCACCACCGACGACGCCTGGGTGCGCGACACCGGGCCGACCTTCGTGATCAACGCCAGCGGCGAAGTGCGCGGCGTGGACTGGACCTTCAACGCCTGGGGCGGCTTCGACGGCGGCCTGTACTGGCCGTGGCAACGCGACGACCAGGTGGCCAGCAAGATCCTCGGGATCGAGCGCTGCGAGCGCTACCGCACCGAGGGTTTTGTCCTGGAAGGCGGCTCCATCCACGTCGACGGCGAAGGCACCCTGATCACCACCGAGGAGTGCCTGCTCAACAAGAACCGCAACCCGCACCTGTCCCGCGAACAGATCGAGCAGATCCTCAATGAGCACCTGGCCATCGACACGGTGATCTGGCTGCCGGACGGCCTGTTCAACGACGAGACCGACGGCCACGTCGACAATTTCTGCTGCTACGTGCGCCCAGGCGAAGTGCTGCTGGCCTGGACCGATGATGTGAACGATCCCAACTACCCGCGCTGCCAGGCGGCGATGAAGGTGCTGGAATCGGCGCGCGACGCCAAGGGCCGCCAGCTGGTGGTGCACAAGATGCCGATCCCCGGCCCGATCCACGCCACTGAAGAAGAGTGCGCCGGCGTCGACGCCGCCGATGGCAGCCAGGAACGTAGCCCCGAGGTCCGCCTGGCCGGCTCCTACGTCAACTTCCTGATCGTCAACGGCGGCATCGTCGCGCCGAGCTTCGACGACGCCAAGGACGAGGAAGCCCGCGCCATCCTCCAGCGCGTGTTCCCCGAGCACCGCGTGGTGATGGTGCCCGGCCGCGAGATCCTCCTCGGCGGCGGCAACATCCACTGCATCACCCAGCAGCAGCCGGCGCCGCAAGGGCACTGATCGCCGCCCATAAAAAAGCCCGCCAATCGGCGGGCTTTTTTGTTGTGCCTCACTGGGCCTGGAGCTGCATCTGCGGCTTCGGCGGTTGAGGCTTGGGCTCGACGGCCTTGATCTGCAGGCTCGGCTTCGGCGGCTCGGGTTGGGTCTGCGGCGCTTGCAGCTTCATCTCCGGTTTCGGCTGGGGCTGCGGGGCCTGCAGTTTCATCCCCGGGTTGGGTTGCGGATGCGGCTCCGGCTTCACGGTGTCCATCTGCAGCTGCTTGCCCTGCTCGCCGATATCGATGTTGAGGGTGCTGGTGCACAGCACTTCCACGGCCACCACGCTCGACTGCTTCTTGTTCGGCGCGATGACGTTGAGGCGGTAGCTGCGCTTGACCAGAGTGCCCTGGCCCTGAGTGTTGGCCTTAAAGCCGCCGATGCCCTGCTGCTGCGGTTGCGGATCGGGCTTGATGCTGACCTTCTGGCTGATCACCCGCTGGGTAGCCTCGCCGACCTTGCCCGGCAGGTTGCTGGTCATCTGCACGGCCGCGCCCTTGCCGCCGACTTCTTCCAGCCAGTACTTGATCTGGCCACCGCCAGAACCCTTGATGGTGGCCTTGAGGGTGATCTCGGCCGGGCACACGCCCTTCAGCTTGGCTGGCTGGGCGACCAGCTCGACGCTGTTGACCTGGAAGCCGGCCGCCAGACCCTGCGGGCCCTTCGGCGGAGCCATCTTGTCGGCGATGGCCGGGTTGCCCAGGCACTGGATGGTCACCGGCGCGGTCTTGTCCCACAGGTGGTACTGGTGGCTGCTGGCCGGCCGCGAGGTACCCGGGCCACCGCCCAGCTGGTAAAAGCCGGCCATCTTCAGCGGCACGTTGAGCTTGACGTTGAAGCCCTGGCGCAGCACCTGGTTGAGGCCCTTGCCCTGCTTCAACCGGTTGCTCTTCTCGAAGCCGCAGTAGAGGGCGATATCTGCTCCCGGGATACCGTCCGCCACCAGTAGCTTGAACGGCAGGTTGGCGTTCAGGTAGCCGCTGCTGGCCAGCACCTTGCTGGCGCCCAGGTCGAACATCTGCGACTTCTCGAAGTAGTTCTCGCCGCCCTTGGGAATCTTCGCCTCGCCGACATAGATGCGCGCCCAGGGCTTGTTCGGCTGCTGCGACCACTGGTGGGTGTACTGGAAGCGCATCTTCACGGTAGTGCTGGGGATCACCGTCCACTCGCCCTTCTGGTCCAGCTGCACCTTGAGGGTATGCGACTGGCTGGCATCCGGCATGGCCTTGATGCTGGCCTTGGCCGCCGGGTTGTCATCGACGGCCAGGGCCTGGCCGGTGGCCAGCAGCAGGGCCAGACCGAGGGTGTTGAGGGTGAAGATGGAGTTGGACGCTTTCATGGGGTTGCTCCTGGTGGGGCGTGATTGGTTGCCTTACGCCCCTCTGTCGTTGGCAGCCCCGGCAACGGTTCAAAAAATTTTCAGCGGCATTTTTTTCTTTCTGAGTAAAGCGTGCCGGCACCTGCCCGCAAGGCCGCAGCACACTCAGCGACAGGCCGCCAGGCGCGGCAGGCCGGAACCATATTGCTCGTCGCGGCCAGGCTCCCCGAGATCGCGGGCCTGGGCCAGCAGAGCCTCGGTGGACGGTGCCAGCACCAGAGCGGCGGTGACAAAGGGCGCGGCGAAGGAGGTGCCGCTGGCGTAGAAGCCCTGGCCGTCGCCGTCCAGGGTCCAGATGTCCTCACCCGGCGCCACCAGCGCCAGGTGGCGGCCGAAGTTGGACTGGCGTATGCGGCGCAGGCGCGCATCCACCGCGCCAACTGCCAGCACATCGAGATAGGCCGCCGGGTAGCGCACGCCGGCCTGGCTATCGTTGCCGGCGGCGGCGATGAATGTCAGGTTCTCACCGAGGCGTTCGAACAATCCCTCGAGCAGCTGGCTGCGCGAACCACCGAAGCTCAGGTTGACCACCTGCGGCGGTGGCTGCACACCGGCCACTCGATCCAGCGCCGCGATCACCCAGTCGCTACGGGTATGCAGGCCGGCTGCGCGGTCCTCGCCGAATACGCCGAAGGCATGCAGGCGCGCCCCCGGCAGCAGGCCAGCCACCTGCTGGCGGCCGACCAGCAGCGCGGCTAGTGCGGTGCCATGCCGCCGGGCCTCGGCGCTGGTCGCGGCATACTGCTCGGGTGGCAGGTTTTGATAGTGCAGGTCGGCCCCGCTGAATTCCGCCAGGGCGGTGTTCACCGGGCCGTCGAGCAGTGCCAGCACCTTGCCCCGCCCGCAGTCCGCGGCGGCTGGCTGGCCGCGGCCCATGGCCCGTTGCCCCCAGTTGCGCAGCTGCAGCTCGGCGCCATCCGGCTGCTGCAGCGGGCGATAGCGCAGGTTGAGCTCCTGCTGCCAATCGGGAAATTTGCCGCGCAACTCGCTCTCCAGCGTCGGCAGATCGACCTCGGCGGGAATGCGGAACACGCTGAGCACCAGGCCCAGGTTGAGCAGGCGCTGGCGCCGCAGGATGCTCAGGCCGAAGGGTTGCAGGGCCTGGTGCTGCTGCTCCGCCTGTTGCAGGTCGCGGCCGAACACCAGCCATTCGCGCAGCACCGGCAGAGCGTCCACCGGTGGTTGCACCACGCCACGCCATTGCGCCGGAGGCGCCTGCAGGGTCGGCCTGTCCAGCAGGCTGCCACCACTGCGCCGCGGCGGCGCAGGAACCACCTGCCCAGGCGGGAGAGATGGAGGTGGTGTTGCCGCCGGCACGGTCGGTGCCGGCGGGGGGGCTGCAGGCGGCAAGGCAGAGCTGCCTGGCGGCGGCGGAGCACTACCCGGTGGCGCAGTACTGGAGGGCGGCGCAGCCCCGGGAACGGTGGGCGCCGTGGCCGGATCGCTGCTGGCCTGCTGAGACAGGCTCAACAGCAGCGCCAGCAGCAGCGCCCAACGCTTCACGGCTGCGCCCGCGCCAGCAGCGCCGCGTGCTGGACCACGACCTGCTGCTGCAACAAGCGCAACAGGGCCTGGCCATCAGCAAAGCGCTCGTTGGCCGGCACATGCACCTGCACCACGCCGAGTGCGGAAGGCCCATCCACCAGCACGGCATCCAGCTCAAGCAGCAGGGCGCGTATCTGCTGCCACTGGGCATGCTCGACGAAGCGCAGCTGCACCCGGTAGCCCCCGCTCAGCACCTGCTCCTGGCCGCCACTGAGCATGCGCCAATCGCTATCGGTCTGCGTCGGACGCGTGAGGATGCCCACCTGCAGCGCCACCACCAGGGCGGCCGCCACGGCCAGGCCAGGGCGCCACCAGTCACGCTTCTGCAGCACCGGCTGCTCCTGCTGCAGGCTGCGCTGCAGGCGAGCCCAGCCCAGCTCGAAGGGCGGCGTCTGTCCGGCGGACTGCACCTTATCCTGCTCGCGCACGGCGGCGGCCAGGCGACGCAGCACTTCCAGCTCTTCGCGGGCCTCGGCCGAGCGCAGCAGCAGGGCCTCCACCGCCGCCAGCTCTTCACCTTCCAGGGTGCCGTTCAGGTACCAGGGCAGCAGTTGCAGCAGCGCCCCGTCGTCGATTTCAGTGTTCATCTTTCACCTCCGCGGTCTGTGCCACTGAGTCGCCCCGCGGTGGGCTGGCGGTTCAGTCTTTTCATGCCGACGCGCTCCCGAGCAAACGGCGCAGGCACTGCAGCAATTGCTGCTTGGCATGCAGCATGCGGGTCTTCACCGTGCCGTTGGGGATGTCCATGATCGCGGCGATCTCGGGGTAGGAGAGCTCCTCGAAGAAGGTCAGGTAGACCACCTGGCGGTGGCCGTCCTTGAGCCTGTCCAGGCACTGGCGCACCTGTTCGCTCTGCTGGCTCAGCTCGATGGCCAGGCTGGCCGGGCAGGCCTCTTCGCTCGCCTCGTCCTCCAGGTTGGACTCGTCCAGCATCTCGCTGGGGCGCTTGCGACGCAGCAGGTCCACCGACTTGTAGCGGGTGATGCTGAGCAGCCAGGTGCGTACCTGCGACTGGCCGGCGAAAGTCGCCGCGCGGCGCCAGACCTCCAGCATCACCTCGTTGAGCACCTCGGCGGCATCCGCCGCGTTGTTCACCGTGCGCAGGGAGAAGTGGTAGACCACGCCGTGGAAGCGCTCGTAGAACTGCCGCAGCGCACGCTGGTCGCCGCCAGCGATGCGTTGCAGCAACTGCACATCCGTGTCGTCGATCATGGCTGGTAACGCACCCTCCATTCCTGGCTGCGGCCGATCATGGCACCGCCCTGGTCGTGGGCGGTGACCCGCCACAGATAGTAACTCCCCGGCTGCAGCTTGCTGCGTAACAGGGTCGACAGTGCGCTGCGGGTCACGCTGGCGGGCAACAACATGCCGGCGACGAAGTTGGGCGACTCGCCGAGCACCTCGCTCTCGCCGGTGCGCTGGGCATTGGCGGTGAACAGCTGCAGCTGATAGACCACCGCCCCGGCCACCGGCTGCCATTGGAACTGGCTGGCGCTGCCGACATCGCCATCCTGGGGACCGGCCTCGATCAATGGCTGGCGCGCGGGGTCGCTGCCGCCGAGCACCTCGTACACCGTCTCCACCGTCAGGCTGTCGAGCGGGCATCCGGCATCCAGCACCAGAGCATCGGCCGGCACCAGCTCGCGATTGGTCACGCAGAAGCGCACCCGGTATTTGCCAGCCTTGTCGCTGGGCAGCGGCGGGCTGTTGATAGTGCTCTGCTGCGCGTCGCGCAGGTAGCTGCGCACCAGGGTCAGGGTGCGGTAGATCGGCTTGCCTTCGGTGCTGCCCGGCTCCGCCACCTGCCAGCGCCCTTCGAGCAGGCCGTTGCCGCTGTAGGCCAGCAGCACCTTGGCCATCAATCCCTCACCCGGCGGCACCACCTTGATCCGCTGGTTGTCGGTGAAACTCAGGCTCAGGCGCTGCACCAGCAGCTCGCCGGCGCGATTCTCGCGTGGGGCGCGCAGGCCGCTGCTGACCAGGTTGAGGGTGATCTGGCCGCGCAGGCGCGAGGCACCACCGATGAATTCGCGCTGCAGGACCAGCCGCCGCAAACCACGCTCGTACCAGCCCTGGACGATGCCGGCCGGCAGCTCCAGCTGCTCGTTGAGCAGGAACGGCCCACCACCGGAGGCGCTCAGGCGCGAGCCCAGGCTGGTCAGGATCGAGCCGCTGGACGGGTCGATTACCTGTGCCTGCACCGAGGTCACGCCGCCGCTATAGCCGTCGCTGGCTACCACCTGCCAGGCCAGCGACAACGGGTTGTTCTGGCTGGCCAGCAGCTGGCGCTGCGCCGGCTGGATCTTCACCGCACGCAGGGAGCCCGCCACCGGGATGGTCAGCACCTGCTGGCCGCGCACCACGCCGCCACCGGACAGGTCGGCGAAGTCGCGCACCAGCAGCACCCGGCGCAAGCCGCTGGCCTGCCAGGCCTGCACGGTGGCCTGGGGTAGGGCGATGAATTCGCCGAACATGAAGGGGCCGCTGCCGCCCTGGCTGAGGGTGCCGCCGACCGTGGCCAGGGTAGCGCCGCCGGATGGATTGACGATCCGCGCCTGGGTCGACACCGCGCCACCGCTATGGGACGAGTCGCTGGTGACACGCCAGTTCACCGCCCAGTTGTTGTCCTGGGTCGCCAGCAACTGGCGCTGGGCCGGCTGCGCGCTGGCATTCAGCAACACCGCCTCGGCGGCCATGGGCAGCGCCGGCAGCAGTACCAGCAGGGCGCGCAGGATGAGCTTGTATGAAGCGTTCATGGTTCACCTTCCGCCCACGCCTTTGCGCGGGGCTGCCTGTCAGTAATTGTGGGTATCCCAGCGCAGGTCGAAGCCCAGCAGCAGCTGCCAGTCCTCCAGCGCCTGGTCGTAAAGCTTGCTGTCCTGCTGCGCGTAACTGCTCTTGAGGAACCAATCGAGGCCCGGGCGCATTCCTTGCGGCTGCGCCACGGTCCAGGTCAGCTGCAGATTGGCGCTCTGCTGCAACACGCTGTCGCCGAGGAAATCGCCATCGCCGAGGTGGCTGGTGTCGCGGCCGCGGTAGTAGGAGGCGTTCAGCCGCCAGCGCTCAGGCACTATCTGCCACGCCACATCCAGGCCACGACTGATGCCGCGGTAGACGTTGTCGTCGTCGGTTTCCTGCAGCTTGTTCCATTGCCAGCTGGTGGAAAGGCTCAGCGAATCCAGCGGCATGTAGCCGATCTGCAGGGTAGTGAAGCGGTTGCGCTGATCCGACGGTGGCTCGTAGATCAGGTAGCCGTTCTGCTCCACTTCGCGGGAATAGTCGTCGGTGCTCTGCAGGGTATGCTGCACCGACCAGTTCCAGCGCGCGTGATAGAAGCTCACGCCAAACAGGCTTTCGCGCGTGCGGTCGTCCAGATCGAAGCCGACCCGCCGGGCGTCCTCGTCGTCCTGCCGGCGGCGGGTGTCGTTGAAGCCGGCGTTCAGCGAGGGCATGCCGAGCAGACGCCAGGGCAGCGCCTCGCCATCCACCGTCGGGTAGTAGTAGAGGTTGAGCACGCGTCGCTCGGCGATCTGGTCGGCCACCTCGTCCTGGTCGTCGAGGTTGTTGGTCTCGCGCGCCAGCTCGGCGTCCATCTGCAGGTTGCCCAGGTAGCCCTGCCAGTTGAGGCGATCCATGCGCAGGTCGCCGGGCAGCGAGAGGTTGCCCAGGGTGAAGAAGTCCAAGCCCACCTCGCGCCGCTGCAGGGTCAGGTTCCACTGATCGAAGGGGCCGGAGGGGAACCACTGGCCGGAGCTGAACTGCGCCTGCAGGTCGTGGGAGCCATCGCTGCTGGCATCCTCGCCGCGCCCCAGGCCGTCGCTGTCGAAGCTCGACCAGGCGTAGTCGGCGTGCAGCCAAAGGCTGTTCTCGCCGAAGCGCGAGTCCGCCGCCAGGTTCCAGCTGTCGCCGCCGTAGCGGGTCTGCTGGTCGGTGGCCAACCAGGCGGTGCCGCTGTCGGTGGTCTCGCCGCTGATATAGGCGGCGCTCAGCTGCAACAGCTGCGGGTCGTCCTGCAGCGGTGTGAAGGTCAGCAGGCCACCGCTGCTGCGCTCGCTGCCGCTGCTGGGGTAGCCCAGGTGCCGGTTGTAGTCGGTCAGCGGTTCGCTCTGCAGACCGAACACGTCCAGCTGCAGCGGTCCCTCCAGCGCATCACCCAGGGTCACCACGGCGCCGCGGCGCTGGTAGGCGCTGAACAGCAGGTCCTCGCGCAGCACCCCGTAGTTGCCCAGGGCCAGGCCCTGGCGGCGCAGGCCGCTGCCACGGGAAGCGGCCAGGCGGTAGTTGGGCAGTTCCCAATCGTGGCCGCTGGGGTTGTTGTCGCTGAGGTTGTCGTACAGCGCGTCCACCTCGGCCTGCCACTGCCAGTCGCCGGCGGCGCCCTCGCCGCGATAGCTGACGCCACCGTTACTGGCGTAGCGCGGGGTCCCCGTGTAGCTGGCGGCATCCTTCTCGTCGACCCGGTAGCTGTTGCTGAGCAGGCCGTACAGGGTGTAGCGATGCGCCGCCGGAGCCGGCGCCTGGGCCAGCTCCTCGGCACTCGCCGGCAGCGGGCCGACGAAATCGCTATCCACCAGAGCCGAGTCGGCGGCAGCGGCATCGCTCGCTACCGGCTCGTCCGCAGCGCCTTCCAGCGCTACCTCTGCATCGGTGCTGCCGCTGACCTGGACTTCGGCCTCCAGCAGCGTGGCGACGTTGCCGTCGGCGTGGAACACCATCACCAGCAGCGGGTGCTTGCCGCTCGCCAACGGGCTAGGCATATCGAGGATGAACTCGCTCTCGCTGCGGCTGATCAACGCGGTCACGTCGTAGCCGTCCAGTTCGACGGCCAACTGATCGCCTTCGGCGAGTATCTCCAGCCCCTGCACGCTGAAACTCAGCTGGGTCTGGCCGGGCTCGGCGCTCAGCAGCTCCTCGGCTGCCACCGGGCCGATCAGGCCCGCGAGCAGCAGGACGCAGCAGCTACGAATAGGCTTCAGGATGTTCATGGCCTGTTCCTGACATTCACCCCGGCCGCCCGCACGCAACAGGCGGCCGGAGCGACTCACTGGGGCAGGACCGGAGCGCGCAGCGGCGCCCGGCCGGGTTGGGTTTGGCCACAGTTGCGTACTTCCACCGTGACCCGTGCTTTGTTATTGCTCTCGTTGCTTTCCCCAACCTGCTGCTGGTCATCGACCGACAGGCCCAGCAGGTGCGTGCCGTTACCCAGGTAGATCAGGCCGGACACCTTGTGCTGCGCCCCTCCGGCCAGGCCGGGCAAGGAGGCGTTATGCAGCAGCTCCTGGTCCTCGCGCAAGCGGCTGACGAAGGCGCCCGCCGCGGCTTGGCCCAGATTCTTCACATCGTAGACCAGGCGCAGCTCGCAGCGCCCCTCGCGTTGCCGCCCGGTCTGGCTGGCGTCCACCTTGAGGCTGCCGCCCCACTGCCCGCCGGCATTGCCGATGGTCAGCGCCGGTGCGTAGGACAGGTCGATCTGCGCCGGCTTGGGCTGTGGCGCGGTGAAAGTATCCGGAGCAGGCTTGGGCGCCTCCTTGCAGGTCACCTGGTAAGCGGCGGCGGCGCTCTTGGCCTTGCTCCAGTTGCTCTCGCCCATCGCCAGCACCTTCAGCTCCACCTGGCCGCTGTGCACATTGGCGGCGTGGCCCTTGAGCTGCAGACCGGGCTGCCCCTTGGTCTGGTTCGGCAGGGCCAGCTTGGCGTTGGGGCCGGCCTGCTTGCCGATGTCTTTCAGCTGCATGGCGACGCTGCGCCAGCCGCTGGTGTTGAGGGTAGTGGTGTACACCGGACCCAGGCCGCCGTTGTGCGCCCAGCGGTACTGCACCTGCTGCTGGCCCTTGTTGGCCTTGAGCGTGCCTTCCACCTTGAGGGTCACCGGGCAGGTGCCGCTGTAGGGCGTAGGCTCGACCTTGATCTTGGGCTGCTCCAGGGCGAAGGCGGCGGCCAGATCGAGCCCCTGGGGTTTCGGGGCAACATTCGGGAAGTCATAGCCCTCGCAGATCGTCTCGATCTTCACGTGCTGCCAGGCGTGCGCTTCCTTGTCGTCCAGGCCATTGCACTGCAGGTAGACCACGCCGGCCAGCAGCGGCTTGTCGGTCGCCGGCAGGCGCTTGTCCTCGGCCAGGATCTGCTTGAGGTCACGGCCCTTGGCCTGCTCGGCCTTGAGGTAGCTGTTGCAGGCCTGCTTGGCCGCGTTGGCCAGCTTGGCACTCACCGGCACGTTGATGCTGCCGCTGGTGCTGTGCGAGTTGTGCTTGGACTTGCTGGTGATCCAGTCCTTCTGCAGCAGGCGCTGGTGATGGATGTGGTAGCTGCGCGGGCCGACCTGGCTGTTGTCGTTGATCCACCAGATCAGCCGATCGATCTTGCGCACGCCACGGCACTCGACCTGGCTGCTGGCTTGCCAGACGACCTGCTGTCCCGGCTTGACCGCCGTGTAGCTGGTGCCGTCGGACTGCACACGGATCACCGGTACCGGCCCGGTCTGCTTGACCTCGATCCGCTTGATGCCGGACAGCATGGTGCTCGGCGTGACGTTGTCGGGGGCGTAGGTGTCTTCGGCGCTGGCGGCGCCGCTGCAGGCCAACAGCAGGCCGAGGAACAGGGGGTTGAGGTTGCGTTGCATGACCGGGCTCTCCTGCCGGGTGAATGACACCCCTCAGTCGTGGCCAGCAGGTCCGGCGGTTCAAACTTTTTTGTGCCCAAGAAAAAGCCCGCCGAGCGGCGGGCTTTTTTCAGGTGACTGCTACTCAGGCAGCGGTCGGGCGCAGCGAGTAGGTCTTCAGCTGCTCGGCGAAGTCGCGCAGGGACTGGATGCCGCTGGCCTCGGCCTCGTGCACCCACTGCTTGATCGCTTCGAGCATGTCGTGGCCGTTGCTGCTGGTCTTGACCCAGATCTGCTGCAGGGCGATGCGTTTCTCGTAGATCACCTTGAGCGCCTGGCTCTGCTCCAGCATCGCGGCGATGCGCTGCTGGTGGCTTTCGTCGAGCAGGCTGGTCTCGCGCGACAGCAGGCGCTTGGCGCGGCGGAACAGGTGGCGGACCGATTCGTCGGCCTTGGCCAGCTCCTGCTTGACCAGCGGCTTGATCACCAGCTTGCGGTACTGCGCCATGATCTGGAAACGGTTGTTGAGAATGGCCATGGCGGTGTCCATGTCCAGGCTGCGCTTACCCTCGACGCGGTGGGCGATGGGCGCCACGCGCTGCACCTTGGCCAGGCGCAGGAAGCTGAACAGCTGGATCCAGGCCCAACCCATGTCGAACTCCCACTTCTTCACCGACAGCTTGGCGCTGTTGGGGTAGGTGTGGTGGTTGTTGTGCAGCTCCTCGCCGCCGATCAGGATGCCCCAGGGCACCAGGTTGGTGGCGGCGTCGCGGCACTCGAAGTTGCGGTAGCCGACGGCATGGCCGAGGCCGTTGATCACGCCCGCCGCCCACACCGGAATCCACATCATCTGCACCGCCCACACGGTCATGCCGAGCACGCCGAACAGGGCCAGGTCGACGACTGCCATGAAGATGATGCCGCCCATCGGGAAGCGGCTGTAGACGTTGCGCTCGAGCCAGTCATCGGGGCAGTTCTTGCCGTAGATGCGCAGGGTCTCCTCGTTCTTCGCCTCTTCCTGGTACAGCTCGGCGCCTTTGCGCAGCACGGTACCCAGGCCCTTGATCACCGGACTGTGCGGGTCGTCGACGGTCTCGCATTTGGCGTGGTGCTTGCGGTGGATGGCAGTCCACTCGCGGGTGTTCTGGCCGGTGCTGATCCACAACCAGAAGCGGAAGAAGTGCTTGAGCGCCGGGTGCAGCTCCAGAGCGCGGTGCGCCGAGTAACGGTGCAGATAGACGGTGACGCTGACGATGGTGATATGGGTCATTACCAGGGTGACTGCCACCAGTTGCCACGGCGACAGGTCGAGAAAACCGTTGTACCACATGAAGGGTGTTGCCTCGCGGGGGAGAGAACGACTGTAAACCCAGCCTCCCCGGCATTATCCCCAAGCCGCGAGATAAAGCCAGTGCACCCTTAGACGAGAATGCACTGGATGGTCCCTTATCTATAATGTGCGGCAGCTCACATCCGCCATGGCCAGCCCCACTGATGAAATTCCAGCGCAGCCCTCTGCAGCTCGCCCTCGTCTATCTGATCGTCGCCGTCCTGTGGATTCTCTGCAGCGACGCCTTGCTGCTGTGGCTGGGTCTCGACCGCGAGGCGCTGGCCAACTATCAGACGCTCAAGGGCTTTGCCTTCGTGCTGGTCACCGGTTTCGTCCTGTACTGCGCGCTGAGCCAGCACCGACTGGAACAGCGGCGCATACGCAGCGCGTTGAAGCACAGCGAGGGGCGTCTGGCCCTGGCCCTGGACTCGGCCCAGGAGGGTCTGTGGGACTGGGACATGAAGAGCGGCCAGGTGTACTACTCGCCTCGCTATTGCGACATGCTTGGTTACACACCCGAGGAGTTCGGTGCCACCGGCGAGTCCTGGCTATCGCGCCTGCACCCCGAGGACCGCGCCCTCGCCGGAAAGCGTCTGAAGACGTTGGTGGAGGAGCGCATACCGCACTACGAGAGCAGCTTCCGCCTGCGCCACCGTGACGGCGCCTACCGCTGGCTGCACTTCCGTGGCCGGATGCTGCTGGACGAAGCCGGCCAGCCCAGCCGCTTCATCGGCACCGCCAGTGATATCAGCCAGCGCCGCGCCGACGAGGACAGCCTGCGCCAGGCCGCCGCCGTGTTCGACAGCACCCAGGAAGGCGTGCTGGTTACCGACCGCGAGCAGCACATCGTCCACGTCAACCCCGCCTTCAGCCGCATCACCGGCTACAGCGCCGACGAGGTGTTGGGCAAGCTGCCCAGCATGTTCAAGTCCGGGCGCCACGACGACGCCTTCTACCAGAGCCTGTGGCACGCCCTGGACAGCCGCGGCACCTGGAGCGGCGAAGTGTGGAACCGGCGCAAGGACGGCGAGGTGTTCCCCGTGTGGCAGTGCATCCGCAGCATCCGCGACGAGAACGGCAACCTCAGCCATTACGTGGCGGTGTTCTCCGACGTCAGCGCGATCAAGCACTCGCAGCACGAGCTGGACTACCTGGCCCACCACGACGCGCTGACCGCCCTGCCCAACCGCTTGCTGTTCGGCGAGCGCATCGAGCAGGCCATCCAGCGCGTGCGCGGCGAGCAGCGCCGTGGCGCCCTGCTGCTGCTCGACCTGGACCACTTCAAGATCGTCAACGAGAGCCTCGGCCACAACACCGGCGACCAGTTGCTCAAGCTGATCGGCGAACGCCTGGGCGAAGCCGTCGGGGCCAACGTCACCCTGGCGCGCCTGGGCGGCGACGAATTCGGCCTGCTCAGCAGCGACTGCGCCGAGGCCGACCAGGCCTCGCAGCTGGCCCTGGAGCTGCTGGACAGCCTCAGCCAGCCATTCACGGTCGATGGCCAGACCCTGTTCATCGGCGCCAGCATCGGCATCAGCCTGTTCCCCGACGACGGCGACAGTGTCGAGCAGCTGCTGCGCAATGCCGATTCGGCGCTATTCCGCGCCAAGAGCAGCGGCCGCCAGACCTTCAGCTTCTACAGCCAGGACATGACCGCCCAGGCCCAGCAGCGCGTGCGCCTGGAGGCCGAGCTGCGCCAGGCCCTGGAGCAGGGCGAGCTGTGCGTGCACTACCAGCCGATCCACCGCCTGGACGACCGGCGAATGATCGGCGCCGAGGCCCTGGTGCGCTGGCAGCATCCCGAGCGCGGCCTGGTGCCGCCCGGCGAATTCATTCCGGTGGCCGAGGACAGCGGGCTGATCGGCGCCATCGATGCCTGGGTGCTGGAGCAGGCCTGCAATCAGATGCGCCGCTGGCAGGCCCAGGGACTGCTACTGGAGTTCATCGCAGTGAACGTCTCCAGCCGCCTGTTCAGCCGCGGCGAGCTGGACCTGCGCGTGGAGCGGGTACTGCACGAAACCGGACTGAACCCGGCGCAACTTGAACTGGAAGTGACCGAGAGCGCGGTAATGGACGATCCGCAGCGGGCCGAAGAGCTGCTCACCCAGCTACATCACCTGGGCGTGCGCCTGGCCATCGACGACTTTGGTACCGGCTACTCCTCGATGGCGCGCCTGAAGAGCCTGCCGGTGCACAAGCTCAAGCTCGACCAGAGCTTCGTCCGCGGCCTGCCACGGGACAGCAAGGACGCGGCGATCGCCCACGCGGTGATCACCCTCGGCCAGAGCCTGGGCCTGCGCGTGCTGGCCGAAGGCATCGAGACCGAGGAGCAGGCCACCTATCTGCGCGAGATCGGCTGCCTGTTCGGCCAGGGCTACTGGTTCGGCCGCCCGCAACCGGCGGAGCTGTTGCTGGCGACGGCCCAGGCAAGCAGCTGACAGACGCCTGCCCGGAGCGCGCGGGTCCGTCCCTGCCCACTTAAAGCTTGGCGATCGACACTTCGGTGGATTTAACGAAGGCGATCACTTCGCTGCCCACCTGCAGGTCCAGCTCGCGCACCGAGCGGGTGGTGATCACCGAGGTGACGATACCGGCGGCGGTCTGCACGTCGATTTCCGACAGCACGTCGCCGATCACGATCTCCTTGATGTTGCCCTTGAACTGGTTGCGCACGTTGATGGCTTTGATGGTCATGGTGTTGCTCCTTGGTCGTTTAACGGTCAGGTTTACAGCGCCCAGCGCAGTTGCGTGGGCAGAGGGGACAGGGGTTCGGGTTGCGGCGGCAGCTCGGGCAGCGCCAGCACCCGGTTGAGCACTTCGGCCTCCAGCGCGGCCAGGCGCGCCGAGCCGCGCTGACGCGGGCGGGGCAGGTCGACGGCGAGGTCGAGGCCGATCTCGCCGTCCTCGATCAGGATCACCCGGTCGGCGATGGCCACGGCCTCGGCCACGTCGTGGGTCACCAACAACACGGTAAAGCCATACTGCTGCCACAGACGCTCGATCAGCTGCTGCATCTCGATGCGGGTCAGCGCGTCCAGGGCGCCCAGCGGTTCGTCCAGCAGCAGCAGGCGCGGCTGGTGGATCAACGCGCGGGCCAGGGCCACGCGCTGCTTCTGTCCGCCTGACAGGGCCGCCGGCCACTCCTGGGCGCGCTCGGCCAGGCCGACGGCGGCCAGCGCCTCGCGAGCCCTGGGCTTCCAGTCGCCGGACAGGCCGAGGCCGACGTTGTCGATCACCCGCTTCCACGGCAGCAGACGCGAGTCCTGGAACATCAGCCGGGTGTCGTCGCGCACCGCTGCCAGCGAACCTTTGCCGGCCAGCAGCGCGCCGCTACTGGGCGCATCGAGGCCGGCCAGCAGGCGCAACAGGGTGCTCTTGCCGCAACCGCTGCGGCCGACCACGGCGACGAATTGGCCGGCCGGGATATGCAGGTCGATGCCCTTGAGCACCTCGCGCTCGCCGAAGGCCTTGCGGATGCCCTTGATGCTCAACGGGACGCCGCGGTGAATGCTGTGCAGGGCGGTCATTGCGCACCTGCCTTGGCCTGGTAGGCCGGGTGCCAGCGCAGCCACAGGCGTTCGAGCAGGCGCGCGGCGACGTCGGCCAGCTTGCCGAGTACCGCGTACAGCATGATCGCCAACACCACCACATCGGTCTGCAGGAACTCGCGGGCGTTCATCGCCAGGTAGCCGATGCCGCTGCTGGCGGAAATCGTCTCGGCCACGATCAACGTGAGCCACATGAAGCCGAGGGCGAAGCGCACGCCGACCAGGATCGACGGCAGCGCGCCGGGCAGGATCACCTGACGGAACAGGGCGAAGCCGGACAGGCCGTAGCTGCGCGCCATCTCCACCAGGGCCGGGTCGACGTTGCGGATGCCGTGGTAGGTGTTCAGGTAGATCGGGAACAGGGTGCCGAGGGCGACCAGGAAGATCTTCGCCGCCTCGTCGATGCCGAACCACAGGATCACCAGCGGGATCAGCGCCAGGTGCGGCACGTTGCGGATCATCTGCACAGAGCTGTCGAGGAAGCGCTCGCCCCAGTTGGACAGGCCGGTGATGAAGCCGAGCAGCAGGCCCAGGCCGCCACCGATGGCGAAGCCGATGGCCGCGCGCTGGCCGCTGATGGCCAAGTGGGTCCAGATCTCTCCGCTTTCCAGCAATGCCCAGCCGGCTTCGATCACCGCGCTGGGCGCCGGCAGGATGCGTGTGGACAGCCAGCCGGCTACCACCGCGCCCTGCCAGATGGCCAGCAAAACCACGGGTAGCGCCCAGGGCGCCAGGCGGCGACCGATGTTGTGTAGCGTGTGCGTCGACATGGCAACGCTCCTTCTCGTATTGCAGGGAACCGGGGCGGTGGGCCGCCCCGTTGTCGGCTCAACTGGCCGAAGCGGCCTTGGGCAGGATGTCGCTGGAGATCATTTCGCCGAATGGGCTGACGTAGCCACGCGACTCCGGGCGCTCCGGCTGGGCCACGTCGATGTGCGGGAACAGCAGCTCGGCGACCCGGTACGACTCTTCCAGGTGCGGATAGCCGGAGAAGATGAAGGTGTCGATGCCCAGCGCGGCGTATTCCTTGACCCGCGCGGCCACGGTCGGGCCATCGCCGACCAGCGCGGTACCGGCGCCGCCACGCACCAGGCCGACGCCGGCCCAGAGGTTGGGTGACACTTCCAGCTTGTCCTTCTTGCCGCCGTGCAGGGCGGCCATGCGCTGCTGGCCGACCGAGTCGAAGCGCGCCAGGGACGCCTGGGCGCGGTCGATGGTGTCCTGGTCCAGGTGGCTGATCAGGCGATCGGCGGCGGCCCAGGCTTCCTCGTTGGTCTCGCGCACGATCACGTGCAGGCGGATGCCGAAGCGCACTTCGCGGCCCTGGGCAGCGGCTTTTTCGCGCACGGCGGCGATCTTCTCGGCCACCGCGGCTGGCGGTTCGCCCCAGGTCAGGTACAGCTCGACCTGCTCGGCGGCCAGGTCCTGGGCAGCCTCGGAGGAGCCGCCGAAGTACAGTGGCGGACGTGGTTGCTGGATCGGCGGGTAGAGCAGCTTCGCGCCCTTCACCTGCAGATGCTTGCCGTCGTAGTCGACGGTCTCGCCCTCCAGCACGCGGCGCCAGATGCGGGTGAATTCGACGGAGGCCTCGTAGCGCTCCTCGTGCGACAGATGCAGGCCGTCGCCGGCCAGCTCGTCCGGATCGCCACCGGTGACCAGGTTGAACAGCGCGCGGCCGCCCGACAGCCGATCCAGCGTCGCCGCCTGGCGCGCAGCCACGGTGGGCGAGATGATCCCGGGGCGCAGGGCGACCAGGAACTTCAGGTTCTGCGTCACCGGGATCAGCGAGGCGGCCACCAGCCAGGAGTCCTCGCAGGAACGCCCGGTGGGGATCAGCACGCCGCCGAAACCGAGACGGTCGGCGGCCTGGGCGATCTGCTGCAGGTAGCCGTGGTCGACGGCGCGTGCGCCTTCGCTGGTGCCGAGGTACTTGCCGTCACCGTGGGTGGGCAGGAACCAGAAGATATTGAGGCTCATGGAGTGGTCTCCTTGGTCAGGCGTAACCCGGAGCAATCCGGGACTGGATTTCCCGGATTGCTCCGGGCTACTCGAATCGTTCGGCGCTCCCACCCCTTCTCCCGCGCGCAGCTAGGAGAAGGGCTGGAAGGCTTCTGGTTACTGCTGGGCCACCTTGGCCGAAGCCGGCGGATTCCAGATCACGTCCTTGATGGTCAGGCGCTTGGGAATCAGCTTGAGGTCGCTGAAGGTGTCGGCGATCTTCTGCTGCGCCGCGATCACGTCCGCGCCGATGAACTGGGCGCCATAGGCCTGGCGCTCGACCGCCGTGCGGGTGATCTCCGGTGCCAGGCCGAGCAGCGGTGCTACCTGCTGGGTCGCCTCGTCGCTGTTCTCGCGGATCCAGCCACCGACCGAGCGAATTTCCTCGACCAGTACGCTGACCACTTCCGGGTGCTTCTCGGCGTAAGGCTTGGCGGCCAGGTAGAACTGGTGGTTGGCGACCAGGTCCTTGCCGTCGCGCAGGGTGCGGGCCTGCAGCTGATGTTCGGCGGCGGCCTGGAAGGGGTCCCAGATCACCCAGGCGTCGACGCTGCCGCGCTCGAAGGCGGCGCGGGCATCGGCCGGTGGCAGGTACACGGGCTGGATGTCGCTGTACTTCAGGCCGGCGTCTTCCAGGGCCCGCACCAGCAGGTAGTGCACGTTGGAGCCCTTGTTCAGGGCGATCTTCTTGCCCTTCAGCTCGCTCACGGATTTGAGCGACGAGTCCTTGGGCACCAGGATCGCTTCGCTGGTCGGCGCTGGCGGCTCATGCGCCACATACAGCAGGTCGGCACCGGCGGCCTGGGCGAAGATCGGCGGTGCCTCACCGGTGGTGCCGAAGTCGATCGAGCCGACGTTCAGCCCTTCCAGCAGCTGCGGGCCGCCGGGGAATTCGGTCCACTGCACCTCGATGCCCTGCTCGGCCAGGCGCTTCTCCAGCGAACCCTTGGCCTTGAGCAGCACCAGGGTGCCGTATTTCTGATAACCGATACGCAAGGTCTCGGCTTGAGCTTGAGTGATGGCGCCGAACGAGATGGCCGCGGCAAACAGGGCGACCAGACTCCGACGCAAAGTAATGGTGCGCATGGCGCTCTCCTTTGCTGTGGTTTCTTGGTTGGCTACCTGCTGGCCCGTTGGCGGGCGAGTAAGGCGGGATATAGCGAGTTGGTTCAGATACTCCAGCGGGCATTCACCAGCCGGTCGTTCAACAGTTGCGGGTCGATCGGCTTGGGGCGGCGCGCCAGGGCGGCGAGCAGCTGGTCCAGTGATTCGTTCAGGCGCTGTTCCAGATCGGGCACCAGCCGGACGCACTCCTCCAGGTACTGGATCTGGCTGTCGTCGGCGAACACGCCCTGCAGCACCTCCTGAGCCTTGAGTGCGGCCAGTACCGGCTTCAGCGCATAGTCCACCGCCAGCATGTGTGCCGGAGTACCACCGCTGGCGATGGGCAACGCCACCTTGTGCTGCAGGGCGCGTTCGGGCAGCAGATCGAGCAGGGTCTTCAGCGCCCCGGAAAAGGAGGCCTTGTACACCGGCGTCGCCACCAGCAGGCCATCGGCACGCGATACCTGCTCGATGAACTGGCGTACCTGCAGGCTGGCGAAGTTGGCGTGCAGCAGGTCTTCGGCGTGGAAGTCACGTACCTGATAGGAGATCACCTCCACACCGCGCAGCTCCAGACGCCGCCGGGCATATTCGAGCAGGCCGTTGGAGCGCGATTTCGCGCTCGGGCTGCCACCCAGGGAAACTACCAGCATGATGACTCCTTAGCGGTTCGGCTGCGGCGTCAGACGCAGGTAGGGCTTCACCGCGCGATAGCCTTTCGGGAAGCGGCGGGCGATTTCCTCCTCGTCCTTCAGCGACGGCACGATCACCACTTCATCGCCGTCCTGCCAGTTGGCCGGGGTGGCGACCTTGTGGTGGTCGGTGAGCTGCAGCGAGTCGATGACCCGCAGGATCTCGTGGAAGTTGCGTCCGGTGCTGGCCGGGTAGGTGATGATCAGGCGTACCTTCTTGCTCGGGTCGATGATGAACAGCGAACGCACGGTGAGGGTGTCGCTGGCGTTCGGGTGAATCAGGTCGTACAGGCCGGAAACCTTGCGGTCGGCGTCGGCCAGGATCGGGAAGTTGACCCTGGTGCTCTGGGTCTCGTTGATGTCGTCGATCCACTTGATGTGCGAGTCCACCGGGTCCACCGACAGGGCGATGGCCTTCACGCCGCGCTGGGCGAACTCATCCTTCAGCTTGGCGGTGAAGCCCAGCTCGGTGGTGCACACCGGGGTGAAGTCGGCGGGATGGGAAAACAGCACGCCCCAGCTGTCGCCCAGCCAGTCGTGGAAACGGATGCGACCCTCGCTGGAGTCCTGCTCGAAGTCGGGGGCGATGTCGCCCAGGCGAATGCTCATGGTGCTGCTCCTTGGCTGTTCGTTGCGTGGAGCCACTATGCTCAGGAACGAAATGGAATAAAAAGAATAAATAACGATTTATTTATTCCATATAGAGCTATAAAGGACAGCAACACAAAGGCATAAGCATCTAATCAATTATTCTTTCAAAGAATAAAAATCTCTTCCTATAGTCGGCGGCGCTATCTACATTCCAAGGACGTCAGATGAAACGCCTATTGCCCCTCTCGCTGTTGGCCGCCGGCTTCGCTCTTGCCACCTCCGCCCAGGCGGCGAGCCTGCTCAACGTCTCTTACGACGTGATGCGCGACTTCTACAAGGACTACAACGCCGCCTTCCAAAAGCACTGGCAGGCCGAGGGCGGCAAGCCGCTGCAGATCCAGATGTCCCACGGCGGTTCGAGCAAACAGGCCCGCGCCGTGATCGACGGCCTGCAGGCCGACGTGATCACCATGAACATGGCCACCGATATCAACGCCCTGGCGGACAACGGCGGCCTAGTGCCCAAGGACTGGGCCGAGCGCCTGCCGAACCACAGCGCGCCCTTCACCTCGGCCACCGTGTTCATCGTGCGCAAGGGCAACCCCAAGGCGCTAAAGGACTGGCCGGATCTGCTCAAGGATGGTGTGCAGGTCGTGGTGCCGAACCCCAAGACCTCGGGCAACGGCCGTTACACCTACCTCTCCGCCTGGGGCTACGTGCTGCAGAACGGCGGTGACGAGACCAAGGCCAAGGCTTTCGTCGGCAAGCTGTTCAAGCAGGCACCGGTGCTGGACACTGGCGGCCGCGCCGCCACCACCACCTTCATCCAGAACCAGATCGGCGACGTGCTGGTGACCTTCGAGAACGAGGCCGAGATGATCGCCCGCGAATTCGGCCGCGGCAGCTTCGAGGTGGTCTACCCCAGCGTCTCCGCCGAAGCCGAGCCACCGGTCACGGTGGTCGACAAGGTGGTCGACAAGAAAGGCACCCGCGCCGAGGCCGAGGCCTACCTGAAGTACCTGTGGTCACCGGAAGCCCAGCGCATCGCCGCCAACAACTACCTGCGCCCGCGTGATCCGCAGATCCTCGCCGAATTCGCCGATCGTTTCCCCAAGGTCAGCTTCTTCAGCGTGACCAAGACCTTCGGCGACTGGCCGCAACTGCAGGCCACCCACTTCAAGGACGGCGGCGTGTTCGACCAGATCTACACCGCTCAGTAAGCCACACGTGCAAACAAAGCCCGGCCTGCGCCGGGCTTTTCCATTGGCCCTCAGGCCAGCACCGGCTCCGAGCGTTTCAGGCCGATCAGTTCCAGTTCCAGGAACAGCAGCACCAGTGCGGCCTGGCCGATGACGAAGATCTGGCCGAGCAGGTTGGGCGAGATCCAGCCGGAGAACAACAGCACCAGGCTGTCGATGGCCCACATCGCGTTGATCGCCAGCACCACCCACACCAGGCGGCGACTGACCGTCTCCTGGCTACCCAGCCACATGAGGAACAGGCCGAGTGGCAGCAGGGTCAGCCCTGCGGCCAGCAACAGATCACCGGGCAGGGCCAGCAGATTGGCGTACCAGCTGTTGAGCAGGATCAGCAGCGAACCGCTGGCGATCCCCATCAGGCCATCGGCGAGCAGGGCGCGGCGCAGCAGCGGAGAAGCGTTCAGGGTAGTCATGGCAAAACCTCCAGTTGGCAGCGCCGGATTGGCGCCTGGCCATAGAGTTCTCCCTGCGTGGGATGGCAGTCGATTACCTGCCAGGTAATGGCCGCGATGACGCCCCTGGGCTATCGTCGGCACCATGAACACAGCCAATCACCCCGTCGGCGCCCTGTTGCGCCAGTGGCGCCAGCGCCGCCGCCTGAGCCAGCTCGACCTCGCCTGCGAAGCGGACATCTCCACCCGCCACCTGAGCTTCATCGAGACCGGCCGCGCCCTGCCCAGCCGCGAAATGCTGCTGCACCTGGCCGAGCAGCTGGAGATTCCCCTGCGCGAGCGCAATCGCCTGCTCAGCGCCGCCGGCTACGCCCCGCTGTACAGCCAGCATGGCCTGAACGACCCGGCCCTGGCCGCCGCCCGCGCCGCCATCGAGCAGCTGCTCAAGGCCCACGAACCCTACCCGGCGCTGACCATCGACCGTCAGTGGAACCTGCTGGCGGCCAACGGCTCGGTGGCGCCCTTCCTCGCTGGCGTGCCGGCCGAGCTGCTCGGCCCGCCGCTCAATGTGCTGCGCCTGTCGCTGCACCCGGACGGCCTGGCCCCACGCATCCTCAATCTGGCCCACTGGCGCGCCTACCTGCTGATGCGCCTGCAGCACGACATCGACATCAGCGGTGACCCGCAGCTGATGGCCCTGCAGGAAGAACTGCTGAGCTACCCGGCCCCCGCCGAAAAGGCCGAGCCGATGCCGGACAGCGTGCTGATGCCGCTGCAGTTCCGCACCGAGCACGGAGTGCTGAGCATGATCAGCACCACCACGGTATTCGGCACGCCCAACGACGTGACCCTGGCCGAACTGGCCCTGGAGACCTTCTTCCCGGCCGATGAAGAGAGCGCGGAATATCTGCGCCAGCTGGCCAAGAGCTGACTCGGGCTTGCAGGCCGGCGCGCCTGCCCCCATCTTGAACGCCCTATCAGGAAAGCGGACTGCGCCATGCTCGAACTCGTCTCGGTCGTCACCATCACCCTGCTTGCCGTGATCAGCCCCGGCGCTGACTTCGCCATGGTCAGCCGCAACAGCATGTTCCTCTCGCGCCGCGCCGGCCTGCTCACGGCGCTGGGCATCAGCCTCGGCGTGCTGGTCCACGTGACCTACTCGATGCTTGGCATCGGCCTGCTGATCTCCCAGTCGATCCTGCTGTTCAACCTGGTCAAGTTCGCCGGCGCCGCCTACCTGATCTGGCTCGGCATCGGCATGCTGCGCAGCCGCAAGGCGGACCCGCAGCAGGTGGTCACCGCGCCGCAACTGAGCGACTGGCAGGCCCTGCGCATCGGCTTCCTGACCAATGCACTGAACCCCAAGACCACGCTGTTCGTGGTCGCCCTCTTCACCCAGGTGATCAGCCCGGACACCGCCACCCTGACCCAGCTCGGCTACGGGCTGTTCATGTCCGCCGCCCACCTGTTCTGGTTCGCCCTGGTGGCCTATGGCTTGTCCTCGGAGGCGGCACGCGGCTTCGTCGCCCGCAGCCGCCATCTGATCGAGCGAGCCATCGGTGGTGTACTGGTCGCCCTCGGACTGGGCCTGGCGGCCTCTTCGCTGCAGCGTAGCTGATAAAAAAACCGGGCCACGCGGGCCCGGAAATAGCTTCCACCTTGAGGTTCGTTTACAGCGTCAGCTCGGTCAGCGCCTCACCGCGCAGGTAGGCCAGCTCCACCGCGCGGCGATCACGCGGGTGGGGTAGCGGCACGGCGAGTTCGCGCTGGATGCGGCTGGGGCTGCCGCCGAGGATCAGCACCCGATCGCTGAGGTAGAACGCCTCGTCCAGGTCATGGGTGACTAGCAGCAGGGCGATGCCATAGCGCTCGGCCAGGCTCACCACCAGGTCCTGCAGTTTCATGCGGGTGAAGGCGTCCACCGCGCTGAACGGCTCGTCCAGCAGCAGCACTTGCGGGCGCTGGTACAGACCGCGGGCGATGGCCACGCGCTGGGCCATGCCGCCGGAGAGTTGCTTGGGCAGTTTGCCGCCCTGGCCGGCCAGGCCGACATCCTCCAGCAATTGCTCGATCCACTGCGCATCGGCACCACGGCCATCGGCAAAGCCGACGTTCTGCGCCACGTTCAGCCAGGGCAGCAGGCGCGGCTCCTGGAACACCACGCCGATACCGCTGCCACCACCGAAATCCAGCAACGGGTTGCGCGCCAGACCACCGCTGAAGTCTTCATCCAGACCAGCGGCGATGCGCAGCAGGGTGCTCTTGCCGCAACCGCTGGGGCCGAGCAGGCTGACGATTTCGCCCGGTGCCAGGCTCAGGTCGATATTGTCCAGCACGCGCTGGCCGGCGAAGGCCTTGCGGATGCCACGTAGTTCCAACAGTGCGCTCATCTCAGCCCTCCCCACCGACAAAGCTGTCGCGCCAGTGCAGCGCACGGGTTTCCAGCCGTTTGAGCAGGCCGTCGCTGAGCTTGCCGAGCACGGCCAGCAGCAGGATGGCGGCGATCACCAGGTCGGGACGCGAAGTCTCGCGACCATCGCTAAGCAGGTAGCCGAGGCCCTGGGTGGCGGCGATCAGTTCGGCCGCAACAAGGAACATCCAGCTCAGGCTGAGTGCCCCGCGCAGACCGGTGAACAGGCTCGGCAACGCCGCCGGCAGGAGAATGCGCCGGGTCAAGGCGACGCCGGAAAGGCGATGCAGGCGGCCGACTTCGACCAACTTGCGGTCGACATTGCGAATGCCGGCGAGCAGCGCCAGGTACACCGGGAAGAACGCGCCGAGGGCGATCAGCACGATCTTCGGCGTCTCGTCGATGCCCAGCCACAGCAACAGCAGCGGCACCCAGGCCAGGCTGGGAATCGCCCGCAGGGCTTGAAAGGTCGGCTCCAGATAGCTCTCGGCGCGCCGGCTGAGGCCCACCCAGGCACCGATCAGCACGGCCAGAGCCGCGCCGATGGCGAAACCGGCGGCAACCCGCGCCAGGCTCACGCCGATATGCCGCCACAGCTCGCCACCGGCGGCCAGCCACCAGAGGGTCTGGCCGATCTGGCTGGGCGCCGGCAGCTGGTGTGCCGGTATCCAGCCCACGCGCACCAGCGCTTCCAGCAGCACCAGCACGGCCAGCGGCAGCAGCAGTCCGCGCCAGTGGCCCAGCCATGGGCGCCGGACGATCAGCGCGGCGTCGGTCCTGACGCGCGCGCCGAGCAGGCTACTCGCGGGCATGGCTCACTACTCCGTCTTGGCCAGCGGCTGGCCGATGATGGCAGCCGCTACCTGCGGGCTGATCAGCTGGTCGACCACCGCGGCCACGTCGGTGCCAGGACGGACCAGTTGCTCGTCGAGCAGGATCGGCGCGGCGACCTTGAGCGCAGTCACGTGTTCGGCACCCGGCTGCGAGTTGCTGAAGTCGGTACGCGACAGCTGCAGCTCAGCCACTTCCAGCGGCAGCTTGGCCTCCCGCGCCAGCAGCGCGGCGGTTGCCTGTGGGTGGGCCAGGGTCCACTGACGCGCCTCTTCATAGGCGGCGATGACCTTGCCGATCAGCTGGGGCTGCTCCTTGAGGAAGCTGTCGCTGACGTTGAGCACGCCGTAGCTGTTGAACTCGACGTTGCGATAGAGCAGGCGCGAACCGGCCTGCAGCTGGCTGGCGGCCAGGTGCGGATCGAGGCCGGACCAGGCATCCACATCGCCGCGCTCCAGGGCCACGCGGCCGTCCGGGTGCTGCAGGTGGACGATCTCCACGTCGCCCTTGCTCAGGCCGGCGCTGTGCAGGCTGCGCAGCAGGAACAAATAGGGATCGGTGCCCTTGGTGGCGGCGACCTTCTTGCCCTTGAGGTCGGCCAGGGTCTTGATCGGCGAATCCTTGGGCACGGCCAGGGCCGTCCACTCCGGGCGGCTGGCGATGTACACGGTCTTCACCGGGCTGCCGTTGGCGCGGCTGAGCACGGCGGCCAGGCCGGCGGTGGAGGCGAAGTCGATGCTGCCGCCGTTGAGGTATTCGAGGGAGCGGTTGCTGCCCTGGCTGAACACCCATCTGACCGCGATGCCATCGGCGGCCAGGCGTTTCTCCAGAATGCCCTGGTCCTTCAGCACCAGGCTGGTGGGGGCGTAGTAGGCGTAGTCCAGGCGGACTTCCTTGGGCTCGGCGGCGTGCGTGGTGACCGGCAGGGCGGCGGCCAGCAGGGCGGCGAGCAGATGACGGGGCTTGAAGCTTTGCATGGGGAATCTCCTTGGACTCGGGGTGAGGCCTTCCCAGCCGTTGGCGGCCGGGTCAGGAGAAGGCGGGGTTGCAACCCCGCTCATTGCCGGTCAGAGGATCGGCAGGCTGTAGCTGACGATCAGGCGGTTCTCGTCCTGGTCCGCGGCGCTGGTGTTGCCGCGCAGGGTGGCGTTACGCCAGGAGAAGCCGAGGCCCTTCAGGGCGCCGTCCTGCAGCACGTAGTCGAGGCGGAAGTCGCGTTCCCATTCCTTGCGCTCACCGTCGGCGGCATCGATGTTGTCGCCGGACAGATAGGTGACGGTGGCCTTCAGACCCGGTACGCCGACCTTGGTGAAGTCGTAGGCGTACTCGGCCAGCCAGGTGCGTTCGCCGGCGGAGAGGAACTTGCCGATCTGGCGATCGGTGATCAGGTAGGCGGTGGCGCCGTCACCCTGGTTGAGGAACGGGAAGTTGCTGTCACTGCCGACCTGCTGGTAGCCGGCGCTGAGCGCATGGCCGCCCAGGCTGTAGGTGAACAGAGCGCTCCAGGTATTGTTGTCGACCTCGCCCTTGTCGGTGTCGCCGGCATCCCAGTAGCCGCTGCTGACGTAGCCATCGGCGCGCCCGGCTGCACTGCCGTTCTTGCCGTCGGAGCTGCTGTTGAAATAGCGCAGGTCGGTTTTCAGAGCGCCCGGACCGATGGCCCAGTTATGGGTCAGGCCGAGGAAGTGCTGTTTGTAGAAATCTTCCAGGTTGCCGTAGTAGTACTGCAGCAACAGATCCTTGCCGATCTTGTAGTCGGCGCCGCCGTAATAGAACTTGTTGCTGAACTGGCCGGTTTGCGCGTTGTTCGCCCCACCGATGGACAGGCTCTCGCTGCTGCTGGAACTGCGGCCCTTGGCGTGCTCCAGCTGGCCGCCGATCAGGGTCAGGTTATCGATCTCTGCGGAGGTGACCTGCCCCCCCTCGAAGGTCTGCGGCAGCAGACGACCGTCGTTGAAGGTCACTACCGGCAACTTCGGTTGCAGGGTGCCGATACGGGCTTCGGTCTTGGAAATGCGCACTTTGCCAGTCAGGCCAAGGCTGCTGAATTCGTCTTCCGCACGGCCATTCTCGTCAGTGGGGAACACGGTGCCGCTGTACTTGCTCGAGTCGGGGTTGTAGTGACGGCCCTTGCCGGAATCCAGCTTGACGCCCAGCAGGCCTAGAGCGTCGACGCCGAAGCCGACGGTACCCTCGGTGTAGCCGGAGATGTAATTGAACTGGAAGCCCTGCCCCCACTCTTCCTGGGTGTTGGCGTCCTGATTACGGGTGTCCTGATTGATGTAGAAATTGCGCAGGCCGATGGTGGCCTTGCTGTCCTCGATGAAGCCGGCGGCGGAAGCCTGCTGCGCGATCACGCCGAGGGCGACGGCCAGGGCCAGGGACGACTTGTTCATGCTCGATGCTCCAGATGCTGTTCTAGTTGTCTGGGGCTCGGGTTGGCAGAAGGAGCCCCTTAGAATGTCGGGCTCGGTGCGGTGGTCCGCTGGCGGCTTGGCGGCCAATCTAGGGGATTTTCATAATCTCCAAAAAGAACTGTTTTTCACTTTTATGTAACTAAAAAGAATATAAATCGTCATCCGACAAACCCATAAGCTAATTCCTGAAAAGTATTTGCAGGCTGTTTTTTAGATCGACTAGCTTTGCCCTACCGGATCACCGGACTTCGCCCTGTTTCTTTTGAAGTTTCCGTGTTCCGCCGCCTCGTACCGTCGGGACGCGCCCTGACAAGAGGCCTGTCATGTCCCGTCATCTGCTCTCCCGCCGGACCCTGCTCGGCCTCGGCCTGAGCCTCGGGCTGTTCGCCGCCCTGCCCGCCCACGCCGAAACCGCCCTGCGCATCGGCTACCAGAAATCCTCCACCCTGATCAGCCTGCTGAAGAGCCAGGGCACCCTGGAAAAAGCCCTGGCCGGTCAGGACATCAAGGTCAGCTGGCACGAGTTCGCCAGCGGCCAGCCACTGCTCGAGGCACTCAACGTCGGCAATATCGACCTGTCCGCCGATGTCGCCGACACCGTACCGGTATTCGCCCAGGCTGCCGGCGCCAAGCTCGCCTACTTCGCCCAGGAAGCGCCCTCGCCGGCAGCCCAGGCCATCCTGGTGCGCGATGGCTCGCCGCTGCAGGCCCTGGCCGACCTCAAGGGCAAGAAGGTGGCGGTGACCAAAGCTGCCGGCGCCCACTATCTGCTGATCGCCGCGCTGGCCAAGGCCAATCTGAAATTCAGCGACATCCAGCCGGCCTACCTGACCCCGGCCGACGGCCGCGCTGCCTTCGAGAACGGCAAGGTCGACGCCTGGGTGATCTGGGAACCCTTCCTCAGCGCCGCCCAGCGCCAGCTGCCGACCCGCACCCTGACGGACAGCCAGGGCCTGGCCAGCTACCAGCGTTACTACCTGACCAGCAACCGCTTCGCCGCCGAGCACCCGCAGGTGCTGCGGACCGTGTATGGCGAGCTGGTCAAGGCCGGCGAATGGCTGCGCGCCAACCCGGCCGACGCGGCGAAGATCCTCCGTCCGCTGTGGGGCAACCTCGACTCGGCCATCGTCCAGCAGGCCAACGGCCGCCGCAGTTATCAGGTGCGCGCCGTGCAGCCGGGCAGCCTGGCCGAGCAGCAGAAGATCGCCGACGCCTTCTTCGCCGAGGGCCTGCTGCCCAAGCGCGTGGACGCCAGCCAGGTGGCCATATGGCAACCGGAGCCACGCGATGGCCAGTGAAGCCCGCCACCTGCATCCACAGGCCGAACCACTGCTGGATGCGCGGCTGTTCCCCGCCGACTTCGGCAACCTCACCGCGCGGGTCGAACGCCTGGCGCGCAAGCTGGCGGAAAGCGCCGTGGAGCGTGACCGCCGCGGCGGCCATGCGCGCACCGAGCGCGAGCTGATCCGCGACAGCGGCCTGCTGAGCCTGGCCATTCCGCAGCGCTTCGATGGCCAGGAACGCTCTTGGCCGGAGATCTACCGCATCGTCCGCCACCTGGCCGCGGCAGACAGCTCGCTGGCCCACTTGTTCGCCTTCAACCACCTGCAGGTGGCGACCATCCTCCTGCATGGCAGCGCCGAGCAGCAGCGCCACTGGCTGACCCGCGCGGTGCGCGAGCGCTGGTTCTGGGGCAACGCCACCAATGGCCGCGACCTCGGCCTGAGCCTGGCGCAGCGTGAGGAGCACTTCGAGCTGAACGGGCGCAAGTCGTTCTGCTCCGGCGCCCTCGGCTCCGATGCCCTGGTGGTCAGCGCGCCGCGCGGCAGCAGCACCACGGAGCGGGTGTTCCTGGTGCTGCCGGCGCAGCGCGAAGGCCTGGCGATCAACGATGACTGGGATGCCTTCGGCCAGCGCCAGACTGACAGCGGCACGGTGCAGTTCGAGAGCGTCTTCGTCGACCGCGACGAGCTGCTGGTGTCCGGCGGCCAGAGCCCGCGTAGCAGCCTGCGGGTCTGCGTGTCGCAACTGATCCTCACCCAGCTCTACCTGGGCAACGCTCAGGGCGCGCTGGACGGCGCCCTGCGTTACACCCGCGAGCAGGCGCGCCCCTGGCCCGGCGCCGGGGTCGATGAGGCACGCGAAGACCCGTTCATCCAGAAACGCTACGGCGAATTCTGGTTGCTCTATCGCGGCGCCCTGCTGCTGGCCGAGCAGGCAGCCGAGCGTCTGCAGCGGGCCTGGGACAAACCGGCCCTGGGCGCCGCCGAGCGCGGCGAGGTGGCACTACTGATCGCCGAGGCACGGGTCGCTTCGGCCCGTGCGGCACTGGAGATCACCAGCCAGGTGTTCGAGGCCATGGGCGCCCGCGCCACCGCCTCGCGCTACGGCTTCGACCGCTTCTGGCGCAACGTGCGGGTGCACAGCCTGCACGACCCGCTGGACTACAAGGTGCGCGACATCGGCCAGTGGCTGACCAGCGGCGTAGCGCCGACGCCGTCGCTGTACTCCTGATCGCTGTTTTCGCGGGAGCCGTTACCAGGCAGGGCGGCTCCCGTTTTTTATTCCCGCCTGACAGCACCCCTCGCCTGGACTAGGGTTCATTACCCGACCAGACCGGAGGCTGTCATGCAACAGGACCGCCGCATCACCTTCTTTCACTCGCCGCGCAGCCGCTCCACCGGCACCGCCATCCTGCTCCAGGAGCTGCACGCCGATTACCGCCCGCGCCTCCTCAGCATCAAGCAAGGGCAGACGCGCCAGGCGGAGTACCTGGCGATCAACCCGATGGGCAAGGTGCCGGCCATTCTGCACGGCAACACCCTGATCACCGAGCAGGGCGCGGTGTTCATCTACCTCAGCGACCTGTACCCGGAAGCCGGCCTCACCCCGCCGTTGGGCGACCCGCAGCGCGGCGCCTGGCTGCGCTGGCTGGTGTTCTACGGTTCGAGCTTCGAGCCGGCCATCGCCGACCGCGCCCAACAGCATGTGCCGCCGCAGTCGATGAGCCCCTATGGCGACTTCGACACCATGCTCGACACCCTGGTGCAGCAGCTGGAGCAGGGGCCATACCTGCTCGGCGAACGCCTGAGCAGTGCCGACATCCTCTGGGGTACGGCGCTGAAATGGACGGTCGGCTTCGGCGTGGTGCCGGAGCTGCCGGTGATCCAGGCCTACGTCGAGCGCATCGCCGCGCGCCCCTCGGTGGTCAAGGTCGCCGAGCTGGAAGCGCAGTGGCTGGAGCAGCTCGGCGACTAGCTCGCCAGGCGCTGGCGCAGCAGCTCGCGCTCCTCGTCACTGAGCAGCACCAGCTGGCGTTCGATGGCCTGCAGCAGTGAGCCCGCCGGCAGGTTGAGGTGCTGCGGCAGGATCTCAGCCCCGCTGCTCACCAGCAGGGCGAAGTGGATGACGTTCTCCAGCTCACGGGTATTGCCATGCCAGGGGTGGCCCTCCAGCGCCGCCTGGGCGGCCGCGCCGATCTGCGGGATATCCAGGCCCAGGCGCTGGGCGTAGATGCCGAGGAAGTACTCGGCCAGCGGCAGGATGTCGCCCGGCCGCTCACGTAGCGCCGGCAGCTCCAGGCGCCCCTCGTTGAGGTAGAGAAACAGCCGCTCGTTGAACTTGCCAGCGGCCACCGCCTGGGCCAGGTCGATGCTGGTGGCGGCCACCAGGCGCGCGTCCACCGGCGTCGCCTGCTGCCCGCCGACGCGCTGCACCTCGCGGGTCTCCAGGGCGCTGAGCAGCTTGCCCTGCAGCGCCAGCGGCAGGTCGCCGATCTCGTCCAGGTAGAGGGTGCCGCCATTGGCCGAACCGAACCAGCCGGCGCGGCTGCTGGCGGCCCCGGAATAGGCGCCGGCGGCATGGCCGAAAAGCTCGGCCTCGCCCCACTGCGGGCTGATGGCGCCGCAGTTGACGGCGACGAACAGGCCGCCGCGCTCGCTCTCGCGGTGCACGTGGCGGGCCAGCAGCTCCTTGCCGGTGCCGGTTTCACCGAGGATCAGCACCGGCAGCTCGGCGGTGGCCAGGCTATTGGCCTGCTCGCGCAGCTGGCGCGAGCGCGGGTCGACGAACACCAGCGCCTTGGCGCGGATGCTCAGCGGGCTCTTCTCGGTGTCGGCAAAGGTCAGCAGGGCTTGCTGGGGGAAGTCTGGGCGGCTCATTGCGAAATCTCTTGTCACGGCGAGCCGCCGACTGGCGGCTCAGATGGGAATGGGCTGGACGTGGCGCCGCGACGGGCACATTCGTGGCGCACGGCAACCGGTGTTCATGCGCGCAGGCGTTCCTGCTGCTCGATCTGACGTTGCAGGCGGTACAGGTAGGCGAAGCCCTGCTCCCAGCGCTGGTGGCCGGACTTCACGTTGATGTGCCCGACTCCCGGCAGGATGGCGGCCTGGGCGCCCCAGGCGCGGGCCAGTTCGAGGGCGCGCGGTGCGCTGGCGGCGTGGTCGTTGTCCGAGCCGACCAGCAAGCTGGGGAACGGCAGCAGCTCGCGGGAGATCGGGGCAAAGCCGCGCAGCGCCTCGGGACAGCCGGCACGCTCGACATCGGCCGGCGCCACCAGCAAGGCGCCGCGCACCTTGCGCAGGGATGCCAGCGGCGCCTGGGCGGCCCAGCGGGCCACGGTGACGCAGCCGAGGCTGTGCGCCACCAGGATCAGCGGGCCGCGGGCGGCGGCCACCTGCTGTTCCATGGCGGCGACCCAGCTGTGCGGGTCGGGGTTGTCCCAGTCCGCCTGTTCGACTCGGCTGGCGTGCGGCAGGTTGCGCTGCCAGTGACTCTGCCAATGGTCGTCCGGCGAACCCTGCCATCCTGGCAGGATCAGGTAACTGATGGTCTGGCTGGCCATGACGGGCCTCCTCGATACGTTCCGGAGGCCAGTCTAGGCAGGGATGAACTACAAGTTAAGGAATAAGAATTCATTTACTTATTCCATTTATACCAATACTCGTCTGCCGAACGGCCTGGCGACGGCCAGCATGCTCGGCTTTGCTTGAGTCTGTTCGCATCGTCCCGATGTCGTTCCAGTGGCGCCCTCCGGTCTTGCTCGCTCACTCCAACGTAGGACCGTTTCCACTCACGGAGGAGGCGCCGCCATGCCCGATGCCGCGGCCATCGCCTGGTTCAAGCAAGAGTTCCGCCCGCGCATCGAGCCAATGCTGCGCGGCACGCCCTTCACCCTCGACTTGCTCACCGCCATCGCCTGCCAGGAGACCGGCTACCTGTGGAACCGCCTGCGCAAGCAGATGCCGGTGGCGCGGGTGCTGCAGCTATGCGTCGGCGACACGCTGGACGCCAGCGCCGGGCGCCGCGCCTTCCCGCAGACCAAGGCCGAGCTGCTGAGCAAGCCCAACGGCCAGGCCATGTTCGACCTGGCGCGCCAGGCCCTGGTGGAGATGGCCGAGCACATACCCGACTACCGCAAGGCGGCCGCCAATCCGAACAAGTTCTGCCACGGCTTCGGCATCTTCCAGTACGACCTGCAGTTCTTCCTGCAGGAGCCGGACTACTTCCTGCAACGCCGCTACGCCGACTTCGACGCGGCCCTGGACAAGGCGGTCGGCGAGCTGCGCACCAAGCTGCGCCGCCTCGGCTGGGAGGGTAAAAGCAGCCTCAGCGACTTCGAGATGGCGGCCCTGGGCATCGCCTACAACCGCGGCAGCTTCACCCCGTCTAAGGGCCTCCGGCAGGGCTATTTCGACGGCACGCGCTACTACGGCGAGGCGCTGTTCGACTTCATCCGCCTGTGCCATACGGTCGATCCGGATGGTCCGAGCACACCAGCGACACCAGGCCAGGCGCCGCTGCCGCGGGTGGCCGAGCCCAGTGCGGCCGGCAAGCTGTTCGAGGTACAGGTCAGCAGCGGCATGCTGAACCTGCGCGCCAGCCCGGAGATACCCGCTAGGCCGGCAAGCAACCTACGCGGCTCGCTGCCGGATGGCCAGCTGGTGCAGGCCGTGGGCAGGCGCCAGGAGAACGGTTTCCTGGAGATCCAGACCCAGCTCAACGGCGCCCTGTTGCAGGGCTTCGTAGCGGCGCGCTATCTCAAACCGGCGCCCGACGGCAGCGTGCTGGCGCCACCGGCGAGCGCGCCGCAGGGCCTGCCCGAGGCGCATATGCCGCGCAAGGCCGGCGGCCTGACCAAGCGCAGCGAGGCGGCCAACGCCCACTCGCTGAACGAGAAGAACCAGCCCGGCCGCCAGGGCGAGAGTGCAGAGCAACGCCGCGCCGAACTGGCGACGATCATCGCCTGGCTGGCGGTGGATGAGCCCATTCACCTGCGCTACCAGCCAGGTAACGGCCGAACCTACTGCAATCTGTACGCCCACGATTACTGCCACCTGGCCGGTGCCTATCTGCCGCGGGTCTGGTGGAGCGCCGGCGCGCTGCTGCGCATGGGCCATGGCGAGACGGTAGCGGCGCACTACGGGCAGACCATCGAGGAGCAGCGGGCCAACGACCTGTTCCGCTGGCTGCGCGATTTCGGCGAGGGCTTCGCCTGGCGTCGCGCCGCCGACCTGGATGAACTGCAGCTGGAAGCCAACCAGGGCGCCATCGGCCTGATCGTGGCGCGGCGCAAGGTCGACGGCAAATCCGGACATATCGTCGTGGTGGTGCCAGAGTCGGGCGAGCTGCATGCCCGTCGCGACAGCGCTGGGCGAATTACCGCTCCACTGCAGAGCCAGGCAGGGGCGAGCAACTTCCGCTATGGCAACGGCAGGAGCGGCTGGTGGCGCGACGAGCAGTTCGCCGAGTTCGCCTTCTGGTTGCACCCTTAGGCGCGGCTCAGCCGAGGACGATACAGTCCTTGCCCTGGCGCTTGGCCTGGTACATGGCGGCGTCGGCGCGGGCGTACAGGTCTTCCAGTTCGTCACCTTCGCGCAGGCTGGTAATCCCTTGGCTGATGGTCACGCCGAAGCCCTGGCCATCGTTGTGGAACTGCAGGCGCTGCACCTCGCGCTGCAGACGCTCAGCCACCTGGCGCGCCTGCTCGCTGTCGCAGCCGGGGAAGACGATGGCAAACTCCTCGCCGCCGATGCGCCCGAACAGGTCGTCACGCCGCACCACGTAGGCGCCGCAGTGGGCCACGCGCTGCAGCACACGGTCACCCATCTGGTGGCCGTGACCGTCGTTGATCTTCTTGAAGTCGTCGATATCCAGCAGCAGGAACGACAGCGGCCGGCCGTTGGCGACCGCCTCGTCGAACAGCGTGCCGGCCTGCTCGAAGAAATGCCGGCGGTTGCTCGCGCCGGTCAGCACATCGCTGGTGGCCAGGCGATGCAGCTCGCTCTGCAGCACCTTCTTCTCGGTGATGTCCTCGGCGATGCCGACGATCAGGGTCTGCCCGCCGAACAAGTTGGGCGGGCTGATGAAGCACTTGTCGCTGAGCCAGCGCACCTCGCCGTCGCCACGGATGATGCGGTACTCACGCTGCTCCACCGAGCCTACTTCCAGCACCGACGCCAGGCTCTGCGCGGCGTACTCCATGTCGTCCGGATAGATGCTGTTGATCCACTCGTTGTAGTCGGCCAGCAGCAGCGCGGCGCTGCGGCCGAAGATCTGCTCATACGCCGGGCTGACGTAGACCACCTTCTGCTGCTCCCAGTCGAAGGCCCACAGCACGGCGTTGAGGCCGGCCAGCAGACTGCTCACCAGCAGCTCGCGCTCACGCAGGCGCTCGACCTCGCCCCGGCTGTGCAACAGCGCCAGGGTCAGGGTTTCCAGCTCGCTGGGAGCCTGCTCGTTGTCGTCCATCGGACGTCGCCTTGTCACGTTCATGTACTGAAGACTATGCGCCCTGCCGACCCGCTGGCGAGGGTGGCAGCCGGGCGTTGTGACGAGTGGCAGAAATTTCGACTCCGCAGTCAGGAAGCGGGAACCCGGAGCGGATTCTGCGGTATATCGAAGCCAAATAGATCATCAAGGAATAAATAAATGATTAAACATTCTTTTTAAGAATATATATCTCACCCCTACTATCCGCTCCACGCCCAACCCCGGGCCCCATCCAAGGAGCAGAGTCATGAGCGCAACTCTCAGAAGCGTCGAAGGCCAGGACGAAGCCGGCATCCTGCGCGAAATCCAAGTAGCCCTGCAGAACCTGCGTTTCGGTTCGGTGGAAATCACCGTGCACAACGGCCAGGTGGTGCAGATCGAGCGCAAGGAAAAATTCCGCCTGCAGGCGCAGAACGCCAAGCAGGCCTGAACACCGCGAAACCCGACTGGACAACCGGAGGGCGCCACCCATGAAAGCCAGCACACCCGCCACGAGCATGCCCATGCAGCGGCCCGGTCGTTGCCCAGCGCGAATGCGTCAGTGAGCGCCACGGCACCTCCGCAACGCCCCTAAGCCAACACAGAACAACATTCGAGATTCAGGAGCTGCACCATGTCCATTCGTCGTTTCGCCCTGGCCGCACTGGCCTCCGCACTGACCTCTGTCCTGGTCGTCGGCCAAGCCGCCGCCGCTGCGGAAATCCTCAACGTGTCCTACGACCCGACCCGCGAGCTGTATCAGGAGTACAACGCCGCCTTCAACAAGCACTGGACCGCCCAAGGCAAAGAAGCCGTGACCATCCAGCAATCCCACGGCGGCTCGGGCAAACAGGCCCGCGCCGTGATCGACGGCCTCAAGGCCGACGTGGTGACCCTGGCCCTTGCCGGCGATATCGACGAGCTGAACAAGCTCGGCAAGCTGATCCCCGCCGACTGGCAGAGCCGCCTGCCGCAATCCAGCACGCCGTACACCTCGACCATCGTGTTCCTGGTGCGCAAGGGCAACCCGAAGGGCATCAAGGACTGGGGCGACCTGACCAAAGAGGGCGTGGAAGTCATCACCCCGAACCCGAAAACCTCCGGCGGCGCACGCTGGAACTTCCTGGCCGCCTGGGCCTGGGCCAAGCAGACCTACGGTAGCGATGCCAAGGCGCAGGAATACGTGAAGAACCTGTACCAGCACGTACCGGTACTGGACACCGGTGCCCGCGGCTCGACCATCACCTTCGTCAACAACCAGATCGGCGACGTGCTGCTGGCCTGGGAAAACGAAGCCTTCCTGGCCCTGAAGGAACAGGGTGGCGACCAGTTCGAGATCGTCGCACCGAGCCTGTCCATCCTGGCCGAGCCGCCGGTGGCCGTGGTCGACAAGAACGTCGACAAGAAAGGCACCCGTGAAGTAGCCACCGCCTACCTGCAGTACCTGTACAGCGAGGAAGGCCAGCGCATCGCCGCGAAGAACTTCTACCGTCCACGTGACGAGAAGGTCGCCGCCGAATACGCCAAGCAGTTCCCGCAGCTGAAGCTGGTGACCATCGACAAGGACTTCAACGGCTGGAAGGAAGCCCAGCCGAAGTTCTTCAACGACGGCGGCATCTTCGACCAGATCTACCAGGCGCAGTAAGCGGCTGAAAGCAGCCACAGGCCGATGACCTCGACCTGTGGCTTCCTGGTGCTCAGGACGGAGCGATCCGCGTGATAACCGCAACACCGGCTCACGCGGGCGGCCTCCGCCCCAAGGCGCTTCACAACGGAATAAGGGACAGACAATGTCACGCCGCATTTCCCCCGTCATACCCGGCTTCGGGCTGACGCTGGGCTACACCCTGGTGTACCTCAGCCTGTTGGTGCTGATTCCCCTGGGTGCCATGTTCGTCCACGCCGCCCAGCTCAGCTGGGAGCAGATCTGGACCATCATCAGCGCGCCGCGCGTGCTCGCTGCGCTGAAACTGAGCTTCTCCACCGCCCTTGCCGCCGCCGTTGTCAACGGCATCATCGGCACGCTGCTGGCCTGGGTGCTGGTGCGCTACGACTTCCCCGGACGCAAGCTGATCGACGCCATGATCGACCTGCCGTTCGCCCTGCCCACCGCCGTCGCCGGTATCGCCCTCACCGCGCTGTACGCCCCGGCCGGCCTGGTCGGGCAGATCGCCACCTGGCTCGGTTTCAAGATCGCCTACACCCCGCTGGGCATCACCCTGGCACTGACCTTCGTCACCCTGCCCTTCGTGGTGCGCACCATCCAGCCGGTGCTGGCGGACATTCCGCGCGAAGTCGAAGAGGCCGCCGCCTGCCTCGGTGCTAAGCCGCTGCAGGTGTTCCGCCACGTGCTGGTGCCGGCGCTGTTACCGGCCTGGCTGACCGGCTTCGCCCTGGCCTTCGCCCGCGGCGTCGGCGAGTACGGCTCGGTCATCTTCATCGCCGGCAACATGCCGATGAAGACCGAGATCCTGCCGCTGCTGATCATGGTCAAGCTCGACCAGTACGACTACCACGGCGCCACCACCATCGGTGTGCTGATGCTGGTGGTCTCCTTCATCCTGCTGCTGCTGATCAATCTGCTGCAGCGCCGCATCGAACGCCCGTAAGGAGGCCGCCATGACGACTACAACCCTGTCGGCCAGCGCCGCCGCCAACGCCGCACGGCGTGGCAGCGCGGCCGGGCGCATCGCCCTGATCGTCGGTGCCTGGCTGGCCTTTACGATTTTCCTGCTGCTACCGCTTCTGGTGGTGCTGCACGAGGCGCTGAAGCTCGGCCTGGGCACCTTCTTCACCGCGCTGATCGAGCCGGATGCGATCAGCGCCCTGAAGCTAACCCTGCTCGCCGTGGGCATCTCGGTGCCGCTCAACCTGGTGTTCGGCGTGGCCGCCGCCTGGTGCGTGAGCAAGTACGAGTTCACCGGCAAGAGCATCCTGGTGACGCTGATCGACCTGCCGTTCTCGGTCTCTCCGGTCATCGCCGGCCTGATCTATGTGCTGCTGTTCGGCGCCCAGGGCTTCTTCGGCGAATGGCTGCAGGAGCGTGATATCCAGATCATCTTCGCCCTGCCCGGCATCGTCCTGGCCACCGTGTTCGTCACCGTGCCCTTCGTCGCCCGCGAACTGATCCCGCTGATGCAGGAACAGGGCACCCAGGAAGAGGAAGCCGCGCGCCTGCTCGGCGCCAACGGCTGGCAGATGTTTTGGCACGTGACCCTGCCCAACATCAAATGGGGCCTGATCTACGGCGTGGTGCTGTGCGCCGCTCGGGCCATGGGCGAGTTCGGCGCGGTGTCGGTGGTGTCCGGTCACATCCGTGGCTACACCAACACCCTGCCGCTGCATGTCGAGATTCTCTACAACGAATACAACCACGTCGCCGCGTTCAGCGTGGCCAGCCTGCTACTGGCCCTGGCCCTGATCATCCTGCTGCTCAAGCAGTGGAGCGAAGCGCGTCTGTCCCGCCTCAAATCGAATGCCGACGAGGAATAAGCCATGTCCATCGAAATCCGCAACGTCAGCAAGCATTTCGGCGCCTTTCGCGCGCTCAACGACATCAACCTGGACATCAACAGCGGCGAGCTGGTGGCCCTGCTCGGCCCGTCCGGCTGCGGCAAGACCAGCCTGCTGCGCATCATCGCCGGCCTGGAAACCCCGGACACCGGCAATATCGTGTTCCACGGCGAGGACGTGTCGCGCCATGACGTGCGCGATCGCAATGTCGGCTTCGTCTTTCAACACTATGCGTTGTTCCGCCATATGACCGTGTTCGACAACGTCGCTTTCGGCCTGCGCATGAAGCCCAAGGGCGAAAAGCCCAGCGAGCAGGAGATCGCCGAGCGCGTGCATGAGCTGCTCAACATGGTGCAGCTCGACTGGCTCTCCGACCGCTACCCCGAGCAGCTGTCCGGCGGCCAGCGCCAGCGCATCGCCCTGGCCCGCGCCTTGGCGGTGAAGCCCAAGGTGCTGCTGCTCGACGAACCCTTCGGCGCCCTGGACGCCAAGGTGCGCAAGGAGCTGCGCCGCTGGCTGGCACGCCTGCACGAAGAAGTGCATCTGACCAGCGTGTTCGTTACCCACGACCAGGAAGAAGCCATGGAAGTGGCCGACCGCATCGTGGTGATGAACAAGGGCGTGATCGAGCAGATCGGCTCGCCGGGTGAGGTCTATGAGAAGCCGGCCAGCGACTTCGTCTACCACTTCCTCGGCGACTCCAACCGCCTGCACATCGGCGAGGACCAGCACCTGCTGTTCCGTCCGCACGAAGTCTCACTGTCGCGCCAGGCGGTGGAGGAACACCGCAGCGCCGAGGTTCGCGACATCCGCCCGCTCGGCGCGATCACCCGGGTGACCCTGAAGGTCGACGGCCAGGACGAGCTGATCGAGGCCGAGGTGGTCAAGGACCACGACAGTCTTACCGGATTGGCCCGCGGCGAGACGCTCTACTTCAAGCCCAAGGTCTGGCAGCAGCAGCCGTCCCTCTGAACCCGCTAGCACAGGCGGAGCCGCGTCGGCTCCGCGACGCCAAAAATGCGATGCAAATCACTCTTTTGGCTCATCCTTTGCTATGGCAAGCGCAGTAGGCTGTTGCGACTGCGCTGACGGCCATCTGGCCAACCCATACATACGCGCCGACAAGAATAATAAGGAGCGACCGGGGATGAATCGTAATCCTTTGATTCGATTGATTTTTTCCATCACGCTAGGGATTCTGACGACGGTTTCAGCCGTGGCTCAGGCCGCCGCCATGACCGCGGCCGAACAAGTACAGGTGTACGCTAGCCGCGCCACCAGCAGCCTGCTTCTGATCCGTGGCGAGGGCTTCCAGGAGGAGTATCTGACTCGTCTGGAGAAGGATATCGCCGATCTGGAGACTGCCTCCCAGGCCGCCATGAGCGCCAGCTCGGAAATTCCCGGATTGACCACCAAACTTGTTACCCAGTTACGCCTAGGTGTTTCCTTTGGCCCCAAAGAAGACGACATGCCCTGGAGCTATCCGCAGGATCTGGCGCAATCCCTGCGCGATCTGCTGACCGTGGCGCGTGCCGTTCCGAATGCCGATCCGGTCGGCGAACTGCCGGCCCAGGTCGAATATCTGGCCGTGCAGTACCTCAGCCGCTCCTACATCGGCAGCTTCGAAATCGCCCGTGAACAGCCGGACAACTACGTTGGCCAGGACGAGCGCGTTCTGGTGCCGCAGATCGACAAGGAACTGGGCGCCCTCGACGGCAAGGCCAACCCGGTGGTGGCCAAGCTGCAGACCCGCTGGAAGTTCCTGCGCGCCGCGCTGATGGACATGAACAGTGGCAGCAACGCCCTCGCCAGCACCTCCGGCCGCGCCTTCGCGCCGACCACGGTGGACCGCCACACTCGCTCCATGACCGGCCAGTGGATGTCGCTGGGCCAGGTCGCCGGTTCGCCGTAAGCGAGACGGCAAGTTATCAAGCCGGGCCAGTGCCCGGCTTTTTTATGCGCGCCAATCGGCCCCGCTCACGCCTCGCGATATTCGCCCGCCGCCTGCAGCAGCCAGTCGCGGAACGCGCGCAGGGCGGCGGACTCGGCCTTGCGCTCGGGAATCATCAGGTAATAGGCCTTGTCGCTGCTATGCAGCGCCGCCGGATACGCCGGCACCAGCCGCCCCTCGGCCAGCTCGCGCTGGATCAGGAAGGGCGGGATCAGCGCCACCCCCATGCCATGGCTGGCAGCCTGGGCCAGCATGGAAAACAGCTCGTAGCGCGGCCCGCCGAGATCGTGCGGCACGCTCAGGCCTTGGGCCGCGAACCACTGGCGCCAGGCATAGGGCCGGGTGGTCTGCTGCAGCAGCGGCAGGCGGGCCAGCTCGGTAGCCTCGAACTGCCCACGGCCGTCTAGCAGCTCCGGACTGCACACCGGCACAGGCTCCTCGGGCATCAGGAAATGCGCCTCGGTGCCTGACCATTCGGCATCGCCGAAGTAGATCGCCGCATCGAAGGCGGTATCGGCGAACAGGAAGGGTCGGGTGCGGTTGGTCAGATGCACCGTCACTTCGGGATGCAGGCGCTGGAAGTCCTTGAGGCGCGGCACCAGCCACTGGGTGGCGAAGGTCGGCACCACCGCCAGCTCGATGGCCACCGCGCCCTGCTGGCCCATGGCGGCCAGGGTGTCGCGTTCCACCGCATCGAGCTGCGCCGCCACCTTGCGACTATAGGCCAGGCCCGCCTCGGTCAGCTTGACCCCGCGCCGCGAGCGGCGGAACAGCTCGATACCGAGGAATTGCTCGAGCCCGGCGATCTGCCGGCAGATCGCGCTCTGGGTCAGCACCAATTCGTCGGCGGCCTTGGTGAAGCTCTGGTGGCGGGCGGCCGACTCGAACGCCACCAGGGCGGCGGTACTGGGAATCCTGCGGCGCATCTATGCCATGACCTCACTCGCAAACGAATAAATTGCCTGTTCAGGCTATCTCGGAGTGAGTTATTCGCACAACAGCGTGCAAAAACCTCGTTTGCCCGCAGCCGTCCCTGGGCCTAGTCTCTCTCCATCGCCCGGCCAAGCGCCGGTTTTCACTGCCCACCGTTTCGAGGAACCGCCCATGGCCGCCAAGGCAAGCTTCAACTGGATCGACCCGCTCCTGCTGGACCAGCAGCTGACCGAGGAAGAGCGCATGGTGCGCGACAGCGCCCAGCAGTTCGCCGCCGACAAGCTGGCCCCCCGCGTGCTGGAAGCCTTCCGCCACGAGCAGACCGACCCGGCGATCTTCCGCGAGATGGGCGAGACCGGCCTGCTCGGCGCCACCATCCCCGAGGCCTACGGCGGCAGCGGCCTGAACTATGTGTGCTACGGCCTGATCGCCCGCGAAGTGGAGCGCATCGACTCCGGCTATCGCTCGATGATGAGCGTGCAGTCCTCCCTGGTGATGGTGCCGATCTTCGAGTTCGGCAATGAGGCTACCAAGCAGAAGTACCTGCCCAAGCTGGCCAGCGGCGAATACATCGGCTGCTTCGGCCTGACCGAGCCGAACCACGGCTCCGACCCGGGCTCGATGATCACCCGCGCCAAGAAGGTCGACGGCGGCTACCGCATCAGCGGCAGCAAGATGTGGATCACCAACAGCCCGATCGCCGATGTGTTCGTGGTCTGGGCCAAGGATGACGCTGGCGAGATCCGCGGCTTCGTCCTGGAGAAGGGCTGGGAAGGCCTGAGCGCCCCGGCGATCCACGGCAAGGTCGGCCTGCGCGCCTCGATCACCGGAGAGATCGTTATGGACAACGTGTTCTGCCCGGAAGAGAACGCCTTCCCCGATGTGCGCGGCCTGAAAGGTCCGTTCACCTGCCTCAACTCCGCACGCTACGGCATCAGCTGGGGCGCCCTGGGCGCCGCCGAGTTCTGCTGGCATACCGCGCGCCAGTACACCCTGGATCGCACCCAGTTCGGCCGCCCGCTGGCGCAGACCCAGCTGATCCAGAAGAAGCTGGCCGACATGCAGACCGAGATCACCCTGGCCCTGCAGGGCTGCCTGCGCCTGGGCCGGATGAAGGATGAAGGTACCGCCGCGGTGGAAATCACCTCGATCATGAAGCGCAACAGCTGCGGCAAGTCCCTGGAAATCGCGCGTATGGCCCGCGACATGATGGGTGGCAACGGCATCAGCGACGAGTTCGGCGTGGCCCGTCACCTGGTCAACCTCGAGGTGGTCAACACCTACGAAGGTACCCACGACGTGCATGCGCTGATCCTCGGCCGCGCCCAGACCGGCCTGCAGGCGTTCTTCTAACCTAACGGTCCTCTCCTGGAAGGAGAGGGAGCTACCAATCCTTATCAGTTCGTAGGGTGGAAAACCGCGCAGCGTTTTCCCCCACAACCGGTGGATGGATAGAGCGCCATCCACCCTACAAAGGAACTTCGCCATGCCCGGCGCCCTGTCCCATATCCGCGTCCTCGACCTTTCCCGCGTGCTGGCCGGCCCTTGGGCCGGGCAGATCCTCGCCGACCTCGGCGCCGAGGTGATCAAGGTCGAGCGTCCCGGCAGCGGCGACGACACCCGCCACTGGGGCCCGCCCTACATCAAGGATGCCGACGGCAACGACAGCCGCGAGGCGGCGTACTTCCAGTGCGCCAACCGCAACAAGCAGTCGCTGACCCTGGACTTCACCCAGCCTGAGGGCCAGCGCCTGGTCCGCGAGTTGGCGGCGCAGTGCGACGTGATGCTGGAGAACTTCAAGGTCGGTGGCCTGGCCGCCTACGGCCTCGACCACGACGCGCTGAAGGCGGTCAATCCACGGCTGATCTACTGCTCGATCACCGGCTTCGGCCAGGACGGCCCCTACGCCAAGCGCGCCGGCTACGACTTCATGATCCAGGGCCTGGGCGGGCTGATGAGCCTGACCGGCAAGCCCGATGGCGAGGACGGTGCCGGACCGATGAAGGTCGGCGTGGCACTGACCGACATCCTCACCGGCCTGTACGCCACCGTCGGCGTGCTGGCCGCTTTGAGCGCCCGCGAGCAGAGCGGCCAGGGCCAGTACATCGATGTGGCCTTGCTCGACGTGCAGGTGGCCTGCCTGGCCAACCAGGCGATGAACTACCTGGCCACCGGCAGCGCGCCCAAGCGCCTGGGCAACGCCCACCCGAACATCGTGCCGTACCAGGACTTCCCCACCGCCGACGGCGATTTCATCCTCGCCGTGGGCAACGACGGACAGTTCCGCAAGTTTTGCGAGGTCGCCGGACTCCCGGCTTTGCCCGACGACTCGCGCTTTTCCACCAACAAGGCGCGCGTGGCGAACCGCGCCGAGCTGATTCCGCTGCTGCGCCAGACCACGGTGTTCAAGAGCACCGCCGAATGGGTCGCGCTACTCGAGGAAGCCGGGGTGCCGTGTGGGCCGATCAATGACCTGGCCCAGGTGTTCGCCGACCCGCAGGTGCAGGCCCGCGGCCTGCACATCGACATGCGCAACGGCATGGGTAGTGTCACTCCACAGGTGGCCAGCCCGCTGCGCCTGTCCGCCACCCCGGTGGACTACCGCCTGGCTCCGCCACTGCTCGGCGAGCATACCGACGCATTGCTGCGCCGCTTGCTCGGTCTGGACGACGGGCAGATCGCCAGCCTGCGCAACGCCGCGGTGATCTGACCCCCCGACGAGAACGGCCGGGGTCGGCTCCGCAGCCTAATCGCCTGTCAGGCCGAAGCCGGTCTCGATCAGGCGGATATGGTCGAGCATGCGCCGCCGCGCCAGGCTGGCATCGCCGGCCAGCACCGCGGCGCCCAGACGCGCCTGGTGCTCGCCGAGGCGCTGCAGAATCCATTGCGCCACGTCACCGCTGGGGTAGCTCTCCGCCACCGCGCTGAGCACCCGGGCGAACAGGGCTAGGGCACGGTTGCCACTGAGCTCGGCGATGCAGCGATCCAGCTCGCCGCTGCGGCGCAGACGCTCGGCGTCACTGGCGGAATGCAGCACTTCCATCACCGCCTGCAGGCGCTGCCGGCCAGCCTCGTCAAGACGCGCGGCGGCGAAACCGGCCACCGCCGGCTGCAGGGTCTTCCACACCGCATGAAAGTGTGGGCCGAGGGTGTCGGTCTGGCCCAGGTACTCCACCGCCAGGCGCACCGTGTAGCTGGGATCCGGCGTGTCCACCAGCAAGCCGCCGCCGGGACCACGGCGGCTACGCAGGATGGCGTGCAGCTCGAGAGTGCGCACAGCTTCGCGCAACACCGCCCGGCTGACCCCGTGCAGCGCCTGCAGGTCCGGCTCGGCGCCGATGCGCGAACCGGGGCCGAGACCGGAGGCGGCAATATTGCGCGCGATGACCACAGCCAGGCGGTGGCCGCTCTTGTCGTAGACCTTGCCGAAGGCGAAGTCCGGCGCCGCCGCCAGATGGCTCATAGCCGAGGTGGGGCCACGCTGCAGGCTGCCGCGCAGCTCGATGATCAGTTCACGGGTCAGCCGCAGCTTGTCGTAAACCCGCTCGCGCGCTTCCAGGCCGTTGCCGGCGATCAGCGCCTCCAGCAACTGGATCTTCAGCCGCCGCACCTGGCCGAACACCTCCTGCACCCGCAGCCAGGCATGCGGATCACGCGGCGTACGGCCACTGACGGTGACGCACTGCAGGGCCTCGAACAGCAGGCTGATGGCCGGGTTGCCGGCCACCTGGCAGATGAACTCGCGCACCTTGGTCAACAGTTGAAGCTCGGTGTTGAAGCAGCCGGGCTGCTCCTCGCCCAGCTCGGCGATCAGCAGGCGCGCCCGGGGAATCTCGGGCTCGTCCAGGCGTTCGGCTGCCAGCATCACCGCCTGTGATTCGACCAGTTCGCGTGCCTCGTACAGCTCGTCGAAACTGACGTCGGTCAGCTCCAGGTAGGTGGCCAGCGCCAGCGCCGCCGAGTCCCGTGCCGGGCGACTGATCACCAGGCCGCCGCCGCTGCCACGGCGCATGCTGACCACGCCGTGGCGCTCCAGCTGACGCACCGCCTCGCGCAGGGTGGAACGACAGACCCCGTAGCGCTCCATCAATTGCGCCTCGGAGCCGAACACCCGACCCACCGGCCAGCCAATGGCGGCAATGTCGCGCTGCAGCGATTCGGCCACCCGCTCGGCCAGCTTGGCTGGCCGTACGGCATCGATACCTGATGTACCCGACATGTTTGCCGCCCAATCCGTGGAGAAGGCGACACATTAGTCCAGTTTTTCCCGATTTAATACGGCACCGGCGCACAGATATTCGTCATAGGGCATCAGCCCGATTCAGCTCACTGATAACACCTTCGAGCGATATTAAGCCGCGCTTATACGGACCTAAGCTGGGATCACACCCGTCACCCCCAACGCGCGCCAGGAAGGCGCCGCGGAGAGCCTTGACCCCATGTCTAATAACAACAACGGTTATCCCTCCAGCCTTTCTGCCTGGATCACCGTGACCATCCTGATGGTCGCCTACGTGCTGTCATTCATCGACCGGCAGATCCTCAACCTGCTGGTGGGCCCGATCCGCCGCGACCTGGTGATCAGCGACACGCAGATGAGCCTGCTGATGGGCCTGTCCTTCGCCCTGTTCTACACCATCTGCGGCATTCCCCTCGGGCGTCTGGCCGACACCAAGAGCCGCCGTGGCCTGATCGCCATCGGTGTGCTGTTCTGGAGCGCCGCGACCGCCGCCTGTGGCATGGCCAAGCTGTACTGGCAGTTCCTCATCTGCCGCGTCGGCGTTGGCGTCGGCGAAGCGGCGCTGTCGCCGGCCGCCTATTCGTTGATCGCCGACAGCTTCCCGCCCAATCGCCGCGCCACCGCCATGGCGGTGTACGGCATGGGCGTGTACCTGGGCTCAGGTATCGCCTTCCTGCTCGGCGGCCTGGTGATCCAGTTCGCCTCGGCCCAGGGAGACGTGCATCTGCCGGTGCTCGGCGAAGTGCGCCCCTGGCAGCTGATATTCCTGATCCTCGGCGCTGCCGGCGTGCTATTCACCCTGCTGATGCTGGCCGTGCGCGAACCGGCCCGCCGCGGCGTGGGCGCCGGCGTGGCGGTACCGCTGGCCGAAGTCGGCCGCTATATCCGCAGCAACCGCCGCACCGTGCTGTGTCACAACCTCGGCTTCGCCGGCCTGGCCTTCGCCGGCTACGGCAGCGCCGCCTGGATCCCCACCTTCTACATCCGCACCTACGGCTGGGACGCCGGCCAGGTCGGTATCATCTACGGCTCCATCGTCGCCGTGTTCGGCTGCCTCGGCATCGTCTTCGGCGGGCGCCTGGCGGACTGGCTGGCCAAGCACGGGCGCAGCGACGCCAACATGCGGGTCGGCCTGTACGCCGCCATCGGCGCCCTGCCCTTCGTCCTGGCGTTCCCGCTGATGGATACCGCGTTCTGGTCCTGCGTGCTGATGGCGCCGACCGTGTTCTTCCTCAGCATGCCGTTCGGCGTGGCGCCGGCGGCGATCCAGGAGATCATGCCCAACTCCATGCGCGGTCAGGCCTCGGCGCTGTACCTGTTCGTCATCACCCTGATCGGCCTGGGCCTGGGCCCGACCGCCGTGGCCCTGGTGACCGACTTCGTGTTCGCCGACGACAACGCCCTGCGCTACTCGCTGCTGATCGTCACCGGCATCGCCGTGAGCGCTTCCGTGCTGCTGCTATGGCGCGGCCTGCATCCCTACCGCGAGAGCCTGCAGCGCCTGAAGCAGTGGTCGTTGAACCCGGCCTGAAGCGCGACGCCGCGTGACACCGCAAGCCCCGCCTCGGCGGGGCTTTTTCATTGTCCATGGGGTTTCGCTGATGACCCTGCATTCAGCCCGCTTCTGCACAGCGCCAAAGGCCGCTGCAGGGGCCTATTAATCCCTTCGAGCGACAGCGCAAATACGTCCTTGGTGCGCTTATGCGCCTGTCATCCGCTGGGTAGTGTGCGGCCAGTTGCACCCCCATTCACGGAGAGCCTCATGACAAAAACAACAAGGCCCGGAATCTTCCAGCCGCACACCCTCGCCCTGGCCATCGCCCTCGGCACCATTGCTCCGGCGCATGCCGTCAACTTCAACATCGGGGAGATCGAAGGCCAACTCGACTCGTCCATCTCGGTCGGCGCCAGCTGGTCGATGCGCAGTGCTGATCGGGACTACATCGGTGAAGCCAACGGCGGCACCGGCTTCACCCAGACCGGTGACGACGGTCGCCTGAACTTCAAGAAGGGCGAGACCTTCTCGAAGATCTTCAAGGGCATCCACGACCTCGAACTGAAATACGGCGACACCGGCGTATTCGTTCGCGGCAAGTACTGGTACGACTTCGAACTGAAGGACGAGCAGCGCCTTTGGAAGGACATCGACGACTCCAACCGCAAGCAGGCCGCTCAGTCCTCCGGCGCCGAGATCCTCGACGCCTTCGTCTACCACAACTACTCGATCGGCGAGCTGCCGGGCTCGGTGCGTGCGGGCAAGCAGGTGGTCAGCTGGGGTGAGAGCACCTTCATCGGCAACAGCATCAACTCGATCAACCCGATCGACGCCGCCGCCTTCCGCCGCCCCGGCGCGGAGATCAAGGAAGGCCTGATTCCAGTCAACATGTTCTACGTCTCGCAGAGCCTCACCGACCAACTGTCGGCCGAAGCCTTCTACCAGATCGAATGGGACCAGACGGTCGCCGACAACTGCGGCACCTTCTTCGCCAGCGCCGACGTGGTCGCCGACGGTTGCGACAACAACTACACTATCCTTGGCCCAAGCTCGATCGCCTCGATCCAGGCTGCCAAGGCCGGTGGCTTTGGCCCCGGCGCACAGGCTGCCATGGCTGAGGTGAACGTCACCGACGAGGGCCTGATCGTGCCGCGCGGTGGTGATCGCGACGCCAAGGACAGCGGCCAGTTCGGTACCGCGCTGCGCTGGATGGGTGACGAGGCGGAATACGCCGCCTACTTCCTCAACTACCACAGCCGCACGCCCAACCTGAGCATGCAGAACGCCAGCGCCGCGGACATCACCGCCGCCCTGACCACCCTCGGCGGCGCCCTGGCCCAGCCGATCCTGCTCGGCCGTGGCAGCTACTTCCTCGAGTACCCCGAGGACATCCGCCTGTATGGCCTGAGCTTCTCCACCTCGCTGCCCACCGGCACCGCCTGGTCCGGCGAGCTCAGCTACCGCCCGAACATGCCGCTGCAGATCAACACCACCGACATGACCGGCAAGCTGGCCACCAGCGTATCCGGCGGTCTGGCGGAAGGCGGCTTCGCTGGCGCACTGGCCCAGGCCAATGCCATCAGCCGCGGCTACAACCGCAAGGAAGTGACACAGGCGCAGACCACCCTGACCCACTTCTTTGATCAGGTCATGGGCGCCGATCGCCTGACCCTGGTGGGTGAAGCCGGCATCACCCGTATCGGCGGTCTGGAGCGTCAGAGCGAAGTGCGTTATGGCCGCGACTCGATCTACGGCTCGCCCTACGGTACCGCCGCTTCCAACATCGCCTCCGCCAATGAATACGGCTACCACGGCTTCTACACCAGCACCTCCTGGGGCTATCGCGCCCGTGCGGTGTGGGACTACAGCAACGTGTTCGCCGGCATCAACCTCAAGCCGAACCTCTCCTGGTCGCACGACGTGGACGGTTACGGTCCGGTGTTCAACGAAGGCGCCAAGGCGGTCAGCGTCGGCCTCGACGCCGAATACGCCAACACCTACACCGCCAGCCTGTCCTACACCGACTTCTTCGGTGGCGACTACAACCCGATCGAAGACCGCGACTTCCTCGCGTTCAGCGTCGGCGTGAACTTCTAATTCGGCTCCACAGAGAATCAGTCCCATGAAAACAACAAGACAACTGATCAGCGCCCTCACCCTCTCCCTGCTGGCAAGCAGTGTGCTCGCTGCCGTGTCGCCGGAAGAGGCCGCCAAGCTCGGTGACAGCCTCACCCCGGTGGGCGCGGAGAAATCCGGCAACGCCGACGGCAGCATCCCGGCCTGGACCGGCGGCCTGGCCAAGAACGCCGCGGCCGTGCTGCCCGGCGGTTTCCTCGGCGACCCGTTCGCCAACGAACAGCCGCTGTTCACCATCACCGCGCAGAACGTCGAGCAGTACAAGGACAAGCTGGCCGAAGGCCAGATCGCCATGTTCAAGCGCTATCCCGAGACCTACAAGATGGTGGTCTACCCCAGCCACCGCAGCTCGGCGATGCCTGCGGAGATCTATGAGGCGGCCAAGAAGAGCGCGACCAACACCAGCCTGATCGAGGGCGGCAACGGCCTGGCAGGCTTTGCCGACAGCCGCTACTACGCCTTCCCGATCCCGCAGAACGGCCTGGAAGTGGTGTGGAACCACATCACCCGCTACCGCGGCGGCAACCTGCGTCGCAGCACTGTGCAGGCCGCTCCGCAGACCAATGGTGCCTACACCCTGGTGCACTTCGAGGACGAAGTGGCGTTCCCCAGCCAGACCAAGGGCCTGGATCCGAAGAAGGCCGAGAACGCGCTGCTGTTCTTCAAGCAGCGCGTGACCGCTCCGTCGCGCCTGGCCGGCAACGTGCTGCTGGTGCACGACTCGCTGGACCAGATCGCCGAGCCGCGCATGGCCTGGCTGTACAACGCCGGCCAGCGCCGCGTGCGCCGTGCACCGCAGGTGGCCTATGACGGCCCAGGTACCGCCGCCGACGGCATGCGTACCTCGGACAACTTCGACATGTACAACGGCGCCCCCAACCGCTACGACTGGAAGCTGGTGGGCAAGCGCGAAATGTACATCCCCTACAACAGCTACAAGCTGCAGTCGCCGGACGTGAAATACGACGACATCATCAAGGCCGGTCACACTAACCAGGACCTGGCGCGCTACGAGCTGCACCGCGTATGGGAAGTCGAGGCGACCCTGAAGTCCGGCGAGCGCAACATCTACGCCAAGCGTCGCTTCTTCGTCGACGAGGACTCCTGGCAGATCGCCGTGTCCGAGCACTATGACGGCCGCGGCCAGCTGTGGCGTGTAGGACAGGCCATGCTGGTCCAACAGTTCGAACAGCAGGTCCCGGTGTACGCCTTCGAGGCCCTGTACGACATCATCGCCGGCCGCTACATCGCCGTAGGCTTGGCCAACGAAGAGAAGAGCGCCGTGCAGTACGGCATCCAGGCCTCGGCGGTGGACTTCACCCCGGCGGCTCTGCGCAACGCCGGCGTCCGCTGAGTTCCATCGCAACGCTGCTCCAACTTGAGGCGACCCCAGTGGTCGCCTTTTTTGTCTGCACCGGCCAACTGCGCGGCGCGATTGGGTAACATCGACCCCATCCCGACGCCCCACAATCACAACAAAAAGCCGAGGCCACGACCATGCAAGACAAGGTTCGCGCCCTGCATCCGGCCGCCATTACGCGTCAACCGGAGCACCCCCTGCCGCGCTTGCCGGCGGCCCATATCGCCCGCCCGCGTCTGACCCAGGCGCTGCTCGCCGGCGACTGCCGACTGACCCTGGTCTGCGCCCCCGCCGGCTTCGGCAAGAGCGTGCTGCTCAACGAATGCGCGCGCCAGGCTCCCCATGGTACCCAAGTGGTCTGGCTCGACCTGCTCGGCCATCCGCATAGCCCCGCCGAGCTGCTCGCCCGCCTGGCTGCCGCCCTGCACCTGCCTCATGGTGACGGCGAACCCTGCGCCGAGCTCGGCCTGCTGCTCGGCCGCGTCGAGCAACCGCTGTGGATCATCCTCGACGACTATCCACGACAGCCCTGTGCCGAACTCGACGCTTGTCTCGACCGCCTGCTGGAACGCGCCCCCCACACCTTGCGCTGGTGGATCGGCGGACGCCGCCGCCCGGCCTGGAACCTGCCGCGCCTGCTTCTGCAGGGCGATCTGCAGGAGCTCGATGCGCACGCCCTGGCCCTCGATCAGGATGAGCTCGGCCGTCTGCTGCAACAGCGCCAGCAGACCCTGCCCGAGGAACTCACCGCCCAGTTGCTGCACCACAGCGAAGGCTGGCCGGCCGGTGTCTGCCTGCTGCTGATCGGCGGCCACGCCGACAACCTCGGCCAGCGCCTGGCCGCCGGCACACCGCTGCTGCTGGAGTATCTCGAACGCGAGGTGCTGGCCACGTTGCCACCGCCGCTGCAGCACGCGCTGTTCGTGCTGGCGCACATGCCGCGCTTCTCCGCCGCCCTGTGCGAACACCTGCTGGAAGAGCACGGCGGCGCCCAGGTGCTGGAGCAGTTGCGCCAGCGCCAGCTGTTCCTTCATGGCCTGGACAGCTGCGGCGAATGGTTCCGCCTGTGGCGCCCGCTGGCGGCCATGCTCAAGCGCATGCCGGGTGGGCAGACGCCGCTGCAGGCCCATGTGCGCGCCTGCCAGTGGTTCGCTGCCCGCGAAGCCGTGCGCGAGGCGGTGGAGCACGCCCTGTGGGCCGCACAGCCGGACGTGGCGGCCAACTACCTGCAACGCTACGGCCAGGACCAGTTGCTGATGGGCCAGAGCGTCGCCCAGTTCCTGCATTGGCGCGACGGCCTGCCGTCAACGCTGTTCAACAGCACGCCGCGTCTGATCATGCTGCAGGCCTGGGCCCTGATCATCTGCGCGCGCCTGGACGAGGTGGACGCCTGCATCGCCGAGCTGACCCGTTTCCTGCCGCAGCCCGATGCCCGCCGCCAGCAGCAGCTGATCGCCCAGTACCAGGCGGTGCTCGGCGTGCTGCAGCGCCAGCGCGGCCAGGCCAGCGCGCGCCAGCACTGCCTGGAGGCCCTGGAAGTACTGCATGAGTCGGCCTGGTCGCAGCACATCCTTTGCAACCAGGCCCTGGCCCAGCAGGCCATGGCCGAGCTCGACCTGGCCAGCGCCCAGCACTACAGCCACGAAGGCCTGCGCCTGGCGCGCCTGCGCGGCAGCGTGCTGTTCGAGTCGCTGCTCAGCGTCGACCATATCCACCTGCTGGCCATGCTCGGCGAGCGCGAACGCGCCCTGGAGCAGACCGGACAATGCCTGCAGCTGCTGCAGGGCGCCGACCAACGCGGCCCGGTACTGGCCAGGCTGTTGCTGCTACGCGGCACCCTGCTGGCCAGCCGTGGTGACACCGAAGCCGCCCAGGGCGCACTTAAGCAAGGCATCCAGGAGGCCGAGAGCTGCGAGGACGCCTACATGCTGTATGGCTATCTCGGCCTGGCCGAACTGGCCGGTGCTCAGGGCGATGCCGAAACCGCCCAGCACCTGCTGCGCCGTGCCGAGCGGCAGATGCAGCTGTCCCATGTGCCGGAGGTGCGCTATCGGGAAATGCTGCAGCTGGCCCATGGCTGCCTGTGGTTGCGCCAGGGTGAGGCCGAGCAGGCCCGCGACGCCTTCCTGCGCGTGCGCCAACGCCTGCAGAGCGAGCGCCTGCTAGCTCCTTCCGGCTTCTACGACCTGTTGCCACGGGCGCGCCTGTATCTGGCCCAGGCCGAACTGGCCCTGGGCGAAACGACCAAGGCGCTGAACGATCTGCAGGAGCTGCACGACGACTGCCGGCGCAGCGGCCATCACAGCCTGGCTACCCATGCCCGCCTGTGCCAGGCCGAGGCCCTGCACCTCAGCGGCCGCGCCGCCGAGGCCGAGGCCATCCTGCGCATCGCGGTTGGCGAGGCCGAACGCCAGCAGCAACTGCTGCCGCTGCTGAGCCTGCAACAGCGCCAGGCGGAGTGGCTTACGGGCAACCCGGCCTGGCCGCAACAGTTGCTGCAGGGCGCCGATGGCGGTAGCGCACAACTGCCCAGCGAGTCGCTGCTGAGCAAGCGCGAGCTGGCAGTACTCGGGCTGATCGCCCAGGGCCACTCCAATCAGCAGATCGCCGAGCAGCTGTACATCTCCCTGCACACGGTGAAGACCCATGCGCGACGGATCAACGTCAAGCTCGGCGTCCAGCGCCGCACCCAAGCCGTCGCGCGAGCCAAGGCGGAGGGCTGGCTGGGCTGAGCGGCGCTAGCGCGTCTCGGTGGCGGCGGCCAGCCGCACCAGGCGTTCGCTCATGCCGCGCGCGTGGCGGCCGACCATCAGTGGCGCCAGCGGGCGCCCTGATCGGCCCAGACGCGCACGGCCGGCGCGGTCGAAGTCGCCAAGGGCCATGCGTAGGTAGCGCCAGTCGGCACTCGCCCGACGGCCCTAGTCCGCGGCGCTGGCCGCCATCAGCGGCAACAGCTGCGCCATGGACGTATCCAGCTCCGCCAACAGCTGTTGCTCACCCTGGCTGACGTAGGAACCGTCCGCCCCCGGCGTGGCCTCGAAGTGGCCCAGGTAGGCCTGGGCAGCGTACTGGGTAGCGAGCAGCTCCAGCTTGATCGCGCTCATTAGCGGAGCATCGTGCCGATCACCGTCCAGACCGTCGGCCGCTCGCAGCAGATCGACCAGCGCGCGACTGAGCTGCTCTGGGTAGCGCCAGGGCAGATCGTCCTCGGACGGCCCGTAGCTCAGACCCTCCTCCAGGCTGACCAGCAAGCGCGCATAGGGTTGCTGCAACGACTCGTGCTGCGCAGGATCGATAGCGGCGAAGCTGGCCTGCAGCTGCTCGGTATCGCGCCGCAGCAACTGCTGATGTTCGGGCTGCAGCCCCTCGCCACGCAGACTCAGAAAACTGCCGACGCTACGGCAGGCATGCAGCTGCAACAGCTCCAGCTGGACATTGCCTTGCGCTTGCAGCGGCAAGCTCAGGACCAGGGCGCAACCGATCAACAACAGGCGAAATACACGCATGCCGGCTCTCTTCACTGAGGGAGGAAGCGACGACCGCGACACGCGGCGACCAGCCGATTCTATGGCCAAGCCCTCAGTCGGCTGACTTCCGATCTCTCATGGCCATGCACAGCGGTAATCGCCAGGCAAAGAAAAGGCCCCAGGTCTTCACCTTGGGGCCTTCGTTCCCGGCAGCTGTATCCAGATGCCTGCGCTATTTATTTTTCCCGGGAATCGGGAAATGCTTGAACGCTTCGCGCAGGATCTTCTTGGCCACATCTTCCGGCAGGGACGGCGCGATATCGTTCAGCGCATCAGGCTGCCCGGCTTCGTCGGCCTGGGTGGGCTCCTTCGATTCGCGCTGCAGCCGCTCTTCGGCCTCGCGTAGTTCTTCGTCCGAACCCATCATTTTCTGCGCCGCCCATTTCCTGTCTGCTGTGACGGAATCCTATAGCGAAGCGCCCTGCTTGACGAGCCATGCGGATGCACCGGCATTGGCCCCTCGGCGGCGTTCGAAGCCCTTGGATCAGAGGGCGCGCAGGCCTTTGCGCCGGCGCGGTGGCAAAACGCAGAAACAACAAAGCCCGCATCAGGGCGGGCTTTTTCGCGGGGTTTCCAGCGGAGAGGGAAACCTGTGTTTGGCGCATCCGGCGGGATTCGAACCCACGACCCCTGCCTTCGGAGGGCAGTACTCTATCCAGCTGAGCTACGGATGCGTTGCGGGGCGCAATCATACGCATACGCCTCGCGGGCGTCCATGCGGCCTGTCGCTCAGAGCTCCTGCATGTCGAAGTCGGCCTTGCTCACCCCGCAGTCGGGGCACAGCCAGTCGTCCGGCACTTCGGCCCAGGGCGTGCCGGCGGGGATACCGTCGTCCGGCCAGCCCTTGGCCTCGTCATAGATCAGGCCACAGATGATGCAGATCCAAGTCTTCATGCCGGCACCTCCTGCCGCAATGGATGCAGGCCACGGTCGAAGTCGGCCAGCGAGGGGAAGCTCAGCGGCTCGGCGAACTCCAGCTGCAGCAGGTAGTCGCCGTAGCGGCGCAGGATCTCCTCGCGCGCTTCCTGGCTGATGTAGGGCACGTGACAGGCGGCGAAGGGCGGTAGCACGCTCATGCCGACGTAGGCCAGCGTGCCGCGCTGCAACGGCCGCAGCATCGGCTCCCAATCGCCGTGCACGGCAGCCTCGTCGGCGAACATGTGTGCCTGTCCGCCGAGGGTGAAGCTGAGCAGTGCACGCTTGCCGGCCAGGCCGCCGCGGTCGTAGAAACGCAGGCCGCCGTAGCACACGCCGGAGACCAGCACGCGGTCGATCCAGCCCTTGAGCATGGCCGGCACCGAGCACCAGAACAGCGGGAAGTTGAGGATCACCAGGTCGGCCCGCAGCAGCTTGTCCAGCTCGGCGGCGATGTCCGCGGCGATGGCGCCGGCCTTGACCGCCTCGCGCTGCTCCAAGGCGTAGACCAGGTAATCGGGGTTGCTGCGCCGCGGGAAGTCGGCGGCCGAGGCCACCGGGTTCCAGTTCATCGCATACAGGTCGGAGACCTGCACGCTGTGGCCGGCGCCGCCGAGGGTGGCGACGGCCAGGTCTTTCATCGCCGTGCAGAAGGACTGCGGCTCGGGATGGGCGTGGACGATCAGGATGTTCATGAAGATTTCCGCAGAAAAAGCGGGGCCCGCAGGCCCCGGAGGCGCCCCGGCACGCCGGGGTTCACGAGGACGATCAGGCGGTCTGCTGGACGGGCGCGGCGGCCTCTTTGCTCGGCGCATCCCAGCGGTTGGCGCGGGTGAAGGTGCCGAAGTCGTTGAAGCGCACGCCAGCCTCGCGCATCACCCGGTGCGCCAGCGGCGCGGTCATTTGGCGGATGTAGAACGGCTCCTTGACCACGAAATGGTGGATCGCGTGGGTGCTGCCGAAGTTGAAGCAGAAGGCCTGCAGCGGCCACAGCCACCAGGGATTGAGCACCTGGGTCTGCTGGATCACGTTGCCCAGCTCGACGTCACCGTAGTAGTGCATGTTGGAGCTGACGAAGTGCAGGCAGAAGGTGCGCAGCACGTTGGGGCCGACCAGCACCACCACGGCGAAGGTCACGCCATCCATCACCGCCAGGGTGGTGGTCGACCAGGCGATCGGTGCTCCAGCGACAGAGGCCACGAAGTCGATCAGGTGGAAGCCGAGGAACACGTACCAGGTGCCCCAGTTGAGCAGGCCCAGCGGCGCGTAGCCCTTGAGCGTGCGGCTGACGATCATCTTGCGGCGCTCCCAGGTCGGCGCACGCAGGAAGCGGATGAGCGAGGACATCACGTTGTCGCCGACCATCAGCAGACGGGCGAAGCCCCAGGGCTCGCCGTTGGTAATGGCGCGCTCTTCGAGGTCGGTCTCGGTACCGGAGACCTTGTGGTGGTTCAGGTGCAGATGACGGCGGATCCATGGGTTGATCGTGCTCGGCCGCGCCATCCACACCAACGCCATCATCAGGTTGTGCGGCACGCGCTGCTTGCGGAAGTACATCGAGTGGATCAGGTCGTGTTCCAGCTCGTGGGTCAGCGAGGCGAAGAAGGCATTGGCCAGCAGGCACGCCCACCAGGCGATGGCGCCCTCGGCATAGAGCCAGGCACTGCCGATCATGCCGGCCAGGGCGAAGGCCAGGATGCCGGCGCCGAGGGCATCCTGGTGCTGCAGGATCGGGTAGCGCTGGCGCAGTTCGTCACCACGCGCCATCACCACGGCGCGGATATGCGCCGAGCGTTGCTGGTGGGTTGCAGGAGTCGGGGTCATGCACGCATCCTCTTGTGGCGGCGCCATGCGGGGCGCCACGGATCGTTGTTGGAATCAGGCCAGGCTAGAGTGCGCGCCCCAGCGCCGTGCCGCCTGACCGACAACGCCAACCTGTTGACCGAGAATGCCAACCTGCATGACTGAACCCTCCACCCTGGCCAGCTGGACCCGGGCCCTGCGCCGCCAGCTCGATGCGCTCGGCCTGGACAGCGCCGCCCTGTGCCGCGAGGCCGGCCTCGACCCGGCACTGCTGGACGACGCCAACGCGCGCTACCCGCTGCACGCCACCACGCGCCTGTGGCAACTGGCGGTGGCCGCCAGCGGTGACCCGACCCTCGGCCTGCACACCTCGCGGCACGTGGCACCGACCACCTTCCACGCTCTGGGCATGGCAGTGATGGCCAGCGGCACCCTGCGCGAAGTGTTCGAACGCATCGTGCGCTACCACCAGGTGGTCAGTGATGCCCTGGAGCTGGAGCTGCGCGAGACGGATGAAGTGTGCGAGCTGCACCTGCGCCTGCCGCCCGGCTCGCCCGCGCCGGCACCCGAGGCCATCGACGCCTTCGCCGCCATCTATGTACGCACCTGCCGCAATCGCCTGGGCCGCGACTACGCGCCACTGGCCGTGCACCTGCGCCGGCCGCTGCCGATTGATCCGCGCCCCTGGCAGGAAGTGTTCCGCGCGCCGGTGCACTTCGCCGCCAGCGAGGACGTACTGTGCTTCGCCCGGGCCGATCTCGACCGCCCGCTGGGTGACGGTAACCCCGAGCTGGCTGCGCACAACGAAGCGGTATTGCGCAAACGCCTGGAAGCGCTGCAGCCGGACACCGTGGCGCGCCGCCTGCGCCGCGCCCTGGAGCAGTGCCTGCCGAACGGCGAACCCTCGGCCGAGGCCCTGGCCCATGGCCTGCACCTGAGCCTGCGCAGCCTGCAACGGCACCTGAGCGACGAGGGCAGCAGCTACGAGCAGGTCCTGGCCGACACTCGCCGCGACCTGGCGCTCGATCACCTGCGCGAGGCCGACTGCTCGATCAGCGAAGTCGCCTACCTGCTCGGCTTCGCCGACAGCAGCAGCTTCAGCCGCGCCTTCAAGCGCTGGACCGGGCAAAGCCCCAGTCAGTACCGCGATTCGCTACAGGGCTGACCTGTAGCGCGTGGCGAATAGGACTACAGGCCATTCGACACAAACGTTCTTTATATCGAACACAAGAAGCATCGGCTGACAATAAGCGCCCAGCATCTGGAACGCGCGCGCCATCTCGTCTCCCTTGAGGTTGCCGACGAAACAACCGCGACTCGCCCGGCATTCATTCTTTTTGGTTATTTTGTTGGTTTTATCGAACATAGCTCTTGCCCTTTGTCGACGTCGGCCCTAGGATTCGTTTGACATTTCAAACGCCGGACAGCGCAATCGGCTGCCCGCTATTTGCTTGATCCGCCTGCCCCGTCGGCGCCGCGCACCTGGAGAACACCATGCAACTGAAAGACGCCCAGCTGTTCCGTCAGCAAGCCTTCATCGACGGCCAGTGGCTGAACGCCGACAGCGGCCAGACCCTCGCCGTGAACAACCCGGCGACCGGCGAGATCCTCGGCAGCGTGCCGAAGATGGGCCGCGCCGAGACACGCCGCGCCATCGAAGCTGCTGAGCGCGCCCTGCCGGCCTGGCGTGCGCTGACCGCCAAGGAGCGCGCAGGCAAGCTGCGCAAGTGGTTCGACCTGATCATGGCCAACCAGGACGACCTGGGCCGCCTGATGACTCTGGAGCAGGGCAAGCCGCTGGCAGAGGCCAAGGGCGAGATCGCCTACGCCGCGTCCTTCATCGAGTGGTTCGCCGAGGAAGCCAAGCGCATCTACGGCGACACCATCCCCGGTCACCAGCCGGACAAGCGCATCATCGTGATCAAGCAGCCGATCGGCGTGACCGCGGCCATCACCCCGTGGAACTTCCCGGCGGCGATGATCACCCGCAAGGCCGGCCCGGCCCTGGCCGCCGGCTGCACCATGGTGCTCAAGCCCGCCTCGCAGACTCCCTACTCCGCCCTGGCCCTGGCTGAGCTGGCGCAGCGTGCCGGCATCCCCGCCGGCGTATTCAGCGTGGTCACCGGCAGCGCCGGCGAAGTCGGCGGCGAGCTGACCAGCAACCCAATCGTGCGCAAGCTGACCTTCACCGGCTCCACCGAAATCGGTCGCCAGCTGATGGCCGAATGCGCCCACGACATCAAGAAGGTATCCCTGGAGCTGGGCGGCAACGCGCCGTTCATCGTGTTCGACGACGCCGACCTGGACGCCGCCGTGGAAGGCGCGCTGATCTCCAAGTACCGCAACAACGGCCAGACCTGCGTGTGCGCCAACCGCCTGTACATCCAGGACGGCGTGTACGACACCTTCGTCGAGAAACTGAAGGCCGCCGTGGCCAAGCTGAAGATCGGCAACGGCCTGGAAGACGGCACCACCACCGGCCCGCTGATCGACAACAAGGCCGTGGCCAAGGTCCAGGAACACATCGAGGATGCCATCAGCAAGGGCGCCAAGCTGGTCGCCGGCGGCAAGCCGCACGCCCTGGGCGGCAGCTTCTTCGAACCGACTATCCTGATCGACGTGCCGAGCAACGCCGCGGTGGCCAAGGAAGAGACCTTCGGCCCGCTGGCGCCGCTGTTCCGCTTCAAGGACGAGGCCGAAGTGATCGCCAAGGCCAATGACACCGAGTTCGGCCTGGCCTCCTACTTCTACGCTCGCGACCTGGGCCGCGTGTTCCGCGTGGCGGAAGCGCTGGAGTACGGCATGGTCGGCATCAACACCGGCCTGATCTCCACCGAGGTGGCGCCGTTCGGCGGCGTGAAGGCTTCCGGCCTCGGCCGCGAAGGCTCCAAGTACGGCATCGAGGATTACCTCGAGATCAAATACATGTGCCTGGGCGGCGTATAAGCCGCCAGGTAAAGATTCCGTGGGTGTCGGGTGACAGGCAGGAGTCGTGGTCACCCGGCGTCGGCGTTTCCGGTGGTGGCACCGGCTAACCCAGCCGACGGCCAGCGGGTAGGCGACAGTTCGATCATCGTTAGCTGTCACGCCCACCCAGCCCCGTCATCATCCTTGGACCGGGCCGCCATAAGCGGCTTATGAGGACAACATGAGTAAGAACGAATCCCTCCTGCAACGTCGCCAGGCCGCCGTGGCCCGTGGCGTCAGTCAGATCCACCCGATCGTCGCCGAGCGCGCCGAGAACGCCACCGTGTGGGACGTCGACGGCCGCGAGTACATCGACTTCGCCGGCGGCATCGCCGTGCTCAACACCGGCCACCTGCATCCGAAGGTGATCGCCGCCGTGCAGGAGCAGTTGACCAAGCTGACCCACACCTGCTTCCAGGTGCTGGCCTACGAGCCCTACATCGCCCTGTGCGAGCAGATCGCCAAGCGCGTGCCGGGCAACTTCGCCAAGAAGACCCTGCTGGTCACCTCCGGCTCCGAAGCGGTCGAGAACGCCGTGAAGATCGCCCGTGCCGCCACCGGCCGCGCCGGCGTGATCGCCTTCACCGGTGCCTACCACGGCCGCACCATGATGACCCTGAGCCTGACCGGCAAGGTCGTGCCCTACTCCGCCGGCATGGGCCTGATGCCCGGCGGCGTGTTCCGCGCCCTGGCACCCTGCCCGCTGCACGGCATCAGCGAAGACGAGTCGATCGCCAGCATCGAGCGTATCTTCAAGAACGACGCCCAGCCGCAAGACATCGCCGCGATCATCATCGAGCCGGTGCAGGGCGAAGGTGGCTTCTACGTCAACTCCAAGCCGTTCATGCAGCGCCTGCGCGCCCTGTGCGACCAGCACGGCATCTTGCTGATCGCCGACGAAGTGCAGACCGGCGCCGGCCGTACCGGCACCTTCTTTGCCACCGAGCAGTTGGGCATCGTCCCGGACCTGACCACCTTCGCCAAATCGGTCGGCGGCGGTTTCCCGATCTCCGGCGTGTGCGGCAAGGCCGAGATCATGGACAGCATCGCCCCGGGCGGCCTGGGCGGTACCTATGCCGGCAGCCCGATCGCCTGCGCCGCGGCCCTGGCCGTGATGGAAGTGTTCGAGGAAGAGAAACTGCTGGAGCGCAGCCAGGCCGTGGGCGAGAAGCTCAAGGCCGGCCTGAATGCCATCGCCGCCAAGCACAAGGTGATCGGTGACGTGCGTGGCCTGGGTTCGATGGTCGCCATCGAGCTGTTCGAAGGCGGCGACCACAGCAAGCCGGCCGCCGAGCTGGTCGGCAAGATCGTCGCCAAGGCGCGCGACAAGGGCCTGATCCTGCTGTCCTGCGGCACCTACTACAACGTACTGCGCTTCCTGATGCCGGTCACCATTCCCGACGCCCAGCTGGAAAAAGGCATCGCCATCGTCGCCGAGTGCTTCGACGAACTGGCCTAAGCGTCACGGCCCCGCCTTTGCGGGCGGGCCCACGTCCTGCGTGCCGTCCCTAGTGCATGGGGGCGGTCCAGATTCGCCCGCGGTCTCACCAGGCCGGGCGACTCCCTCATGACCCGCTTCGGCGGGTCTTTTTTTGCCCGCGCCATGGGCTAGGCTGCTTGGGTAACGGTCGCTGTTCGGCCATCCCCCAGGGAAGACTTGCCATGCCCCAGTCGCAGCGGGTGCCCCGCGTGATCATCGGCGAAGCGGACCGCTGGACCGCCGACCTGATCTGTCAGCTGGTACGCAGCGCCCGCTGCGACGCCGACATAGTCACCCTGGGCGACGGCGCCAGCGTGCTGCAGCAGTGTCGCCAGACCTCGCCGCAATTGCTGATCGTCGACTTCGGCCTGCCCGGCATCGGCGGCCTCGACCTGCTGCGCGAAGTGCGCCGCCAGAAGGCGCAGCCGCCACTGCCGTTCTTCCTGATCACCGAGAAGATCGACGCCAGCAGCGTGCGCGCGGCAGCGCCGCTGGCGCCCACCGCCTACCTGGCCAAGCCATTCGACGCCGAGGACCTGCTGCGCCGCCTGCGCCAGGTGCTGCTGCAACCCGGCGAAGAAGTCAGCTGCCCGCTGCCCGAGCTGGCCCCGCATGAGTCCCTCGACCAGTACCTGGACAAGGCCCGCGAGACGGCCGCCGGCGCCCCGCTGCTGAGCCAGGTGCACGAGACCCTGGAACTGCTGCAAGGACCAGCGACGCCCGACCTGGACGAACTGGAGCGGCGTTTCCACGACGATCCGCAGCTCACCGCCCAGCTGATCGCCGCCGCCAACAGCGCCGCCGAACACCGCGGCAGCGGCTGCCAGAGCCTGGCCCAGGCCCTGCATCGCCTGGGCACCAAACACAGCCTCAACCTGGCCTTGGGCCTGGCCCTGCAGCGCGGCGCCAGCCTGGACGATCCGCTGTTGGTGGCCGCCGGCCTGAAGATCTGGGCGCAATCACAGCGCCTGGCCGAGCTGGCCCACTGGCTGGCCTGCCGCCTGGGCGCCGATGCCGAGCGCTGCTTCACCGCCGGCCTGCTGCACCGCCTGGGCGACCTGGCCTTGCTGCGTACCCTGCAGGATTGGCATGGCCGCGGCGGCACACTCGATGAGAAGCAGCTGGAGGCGGCGCTACACAAGCATGCGGCGCCGTTCGGCTCGGCCCTGCGCACGCGCTGGCGCCTTCCGCTGGAACTGCGCCAGCTGATTGCCGCGGTCTACCAGCTGGGCAGCGGCGTGTATTCGCGCGAGGCCCTGGTGCTCAACCTGGCCGCCCAGGCCGCGCCGCTCGACGCCGAGCAGCCATTCGCGCCACTGGCCGAGCACAAGAGCGCGCGCATGCTGCACGTGGATGCCGCGACCCTGGAGCAGATGCCGCGGCTGACCGACGTGCGCTGAGTCAGGCCTCCAGGGCCTCGCGCACGAAGTCCAGGCGGTCCTGGCCAAAGAACAGCTCGCTGCCGACGAACATCGCCGGCGCGCCGAACACGCCGCGCTTGATCGCCTCGTCGGTGATGGCCTTGAGGCCGTCTTTCACTTCCTGCTCGGCGATCAGCGCCAGCAGCTGCTGCGGCTCGAAACCACCGCCAGCCAGCACCTCACCCAGCACAGCCGGGTCACCGAGATTGCGCGCCTGCACCCACATGGCCTCGAAGATCAGCTTGAGGAAAGCCTCGAAACGCTCCGGCATGCGCTGCTGCACGGCCACGGCGGCACGCATCAGCGGCAGGGTATTGATCGGGAAATGCGGGTTGAACTGCATCGGCACCTGGTAGCGGCGGGCATAGCGCGCCAGGTCCTGGATCATGAAGCGGCCCTTGGCCGGAATGGTCACCGGCGAGGCGTTGCCGGTGGCCTGGAACACGCCACCCAGCAACATCGGCTTGTACACCAGGGTCGCGCCCGTCTCGGCACACAGCGCCGGCAACTGGGTCCAGGCCAGGTAGGTGGTGGGGCTGCCGAAATCGAAGTAGAACTCGACGGTCTTGCTCATGAATGACTTCTCTCTTTCTTGATTGTTCTAACGAGGTTTCGCGACCCTGCGAGCGGCGCTCAGGCTAGGCGGCGCAGCGGGGAGAAAGCGGAGTTGGCTGCTGCCAATGAGCATTTCGCACCGCTGCGCCAACAACGCCTGGGCGGCGCGTAGCGGGTCGGAGCACATCACCACTTTTCCATCCAGGGGCGGAGGTCGAGTTCAAAGGTCCAGGCATCGCGCGGCTGGCTGTGCAGGAACCAGTAGTTGTCGGCGATATGCTCGGGGTCGAGGATGCCGTCCTGGTCCTTGCGCGCGTACATGTCGGGGAAGGTATCTCGGATGAAGGCGGTGTCGATGGCGCCGTCCACTACAACATGGGCCACGTGGATGTTCCGCGGGCCCAGCTCGCGCGCCATGCTTTGCGCCAGGGCGCGCACACCATGCTTGGCACCGGCGAAGGCGGCGAAGTGCGAGGCACCGCGCAGGCCGGCGGTGGCACCGGTGAACAGGATGGTTCCGCGCTCGCGCTTGACCATGCGCCGCGCCACGGCCTGGGCGGAGAGGAAGGCGGCGAAGCAGGCCATCTCCCAGATCTTGAAGTACTTGCGCGCGGTCTCGTCGAGGATGCTGCACGGCACGTTGGCGCCGATGTTGAAGACGAAGGCCTCGATCGGACCGATCGTGCTCTCGATCTGCTCGACCAGCGCCGTCACCTCCTCTTCCTTGCGCGCATCGGAGGCGAAACCGTGGGCATCAAAGCCCTCGGCGCGGATGCTGTCCACCAGCGGCTGCAGCTTGTCGGCGCTACGCCGGGTGACGCAGGCGATGTAGCCCTCGCGGGCGAAGCGCCTGGCGATGGCGCCACCGGTGGCGTCGCCGGCGCCGATCACCAGCACCACCTTCTTGTTGTCGCTCATATCGTTCACCTCTTTGATAAACGCTCGTTTAGTAAACGGACGTTATGCTAACCTCCGAACATCCGTCAAGCAGGAGTTCTGCCATGCGCTATTCCGCCGAACACAAGGCCCAGACCCGCGAGAAGCTGCTGCTCAGCAGCGGCGCGCTGGCCAAGCGCGGCGGCTTCGCCGGCACCGGCGTGGACGGCCTGATGAAGGCCATCGGCCTGACCGGCGGCGCCTTCTACGGGCACTTCTCGTCCAAGGACGAACTGTTCGCCGCCATCGTCGAGCGCGAGCTGAGCCAAAGCCTGGAGCTGCTCGGCAGCGGCGTGGCCAGCCGCGACAAGCTGCAGCGCTGCCTGGCCATCTACCTGAGCATGAAGCACGTGGAGCAGCCGGACAGCGGCTGCGCCATTCCCACCCTGGGCGCCGAGATCGCCCGTGCCGACATCGCCGTGCGCGAACTGGCCGAGCACTGGCTGGTGCGCCTGCAACAGGCTTGGGCCGAGGAGCTTAAAGACCCGCAGCTGGCCTGGGCGATCCTCGCCCAGTGCGTCGGCGCGCTGGTGGTGGCGCGCATGCTGGCCAGCCCGCAGCGCCAGGAAGAAGTGCTGGAATCGAGCAAGGCGCTGATCGGCGCCAGCCTGACCTAACGCGCCAGCGGCTGCTCGACGGCCAGGGCGTCGGCCAGCTCACCCAGCGGGCGCGGGCGGTCGATGAAGTAGCCCTGGGCGTAGTCGATGCCCAGCTCGCGCAGGCAGTTCTGCGCCGCCTCGCTCTCGACGAACTCGGCCACCGTGCGCAGGCCCAGCTGGCGGGCGATCTGCACCATGGAGCCGACCATCGCGCGGTTGATTGGGTCGCGCTCGATGCCAAGGACGAAGGTGCCGTCGATCTTCAGCAGGTCCAGCGGCAGGTGACGCAGGTAGGCGTAGGAGGCGAAGCCGCTGCCGAAGTCGTCCAGCGCTACCCTGAGGCCGCGCTGTCGCAAACGCTCGATCCAGCCGGCCGAGCTGCCCAGCTCGGCCAGGGCGACCATCTCGGTGATTTCGATGCACAGGCGGTCGGCCGGCAGGCAGTGGGTGTCGAGCAGTTCGTCGAGCAGTGCGTGGAATTCCGGATCGAGCAGCGACGGCGCGCTGAGGTTGATGTTGACCTGGGCCAGAACCGTCTGGTGGCGCGGATTGGCCGCCAGCCACTCGCAGTAGCGGCGCAGCACCCAGCGGTCGATCTCGGCGAGGAAGCCGTAGCGTTCCGCGGCGGAGAAAAACTGCCCCGGCGCCACCCACTCGCCGGAAGCCGGGTCGCGGTAACGCAGCAGCACTTCGTAGTGCGCACCCTCTTCCTCACCCTGCAGCGGCCGCACCGACTGGTAGAACAGCTCGAAGTGCTGCTGCTCGATGGCCTCGCGCAGGCGGGTGATCCATTGCAGCTGGCGCTGGTGCTCGACCAGCGCGCCGTCGGCCGGGTTGAACAGGTGCACGCGGTTGCGCCCCTGGGCCTTGGCCATGCTGCTGGCGTTGTCCGCCCAGTTCAGGGCCTCTTCCCAGTCGCGCACGCCGGATTCCAGCTCCAGCACACCGATGCTGACGCACAGGCGGAACGGCCGGCCGCCGTAGCTGAACACGAACTGCTCCACCGCCAGGCGCAGGCGCTCGGCCTGCTCCAGCGCCTGTGGCCGGTCGTAGCCGGCCAGCAGCACGGCGAACTCGTCGCCACCGATGCGGGCCAGCTCGGCCTGGCTCGGCAGGCAGCCGAGCAGGTGGCCGGCCAGCTGGCGCAGCAACTGATCGCCGGCCGAGTGGCCGCAGAGGTCGTTGACCTGCTTGAACTGGTCGAGGTCGAGGAACAGCAGATGGCTGAAGTGCCGCCCGCCGCCTTCCAGGCTGCCCTGCAGCAGGCGCTCCAGCTCGCGGCGGTTGACCAGTCCGGTCAGCGAGTCGTGCGCGGCCAGGCGCGCCAGGCGCTGCTCCAGGGCACGGCGTTCGCTGAGGTCGACGACTATGCCTTCGATGCAGTGCAGGTTGGCCTGCTCGTGCAACGACAGATGCACCCAACGGTGGCGCCCGTCGGCCGTCTGCAGCTGCACCTCGCCGCTGGCGGTGGGCTGCGCAGCACTGAGCTGACCACACAGGCGCTGCCAGTCGCCGGGCGCCAGCAGGCCCTGGATCGGCTGCGCCTGCAGCAGCTCGGCATCGGCCTCCTCGCGTCCGAGCAGGCGCAGGAAGCTGGGGTTGGTCTCCAGCAACAGGCCCTGGCGGTTGCAGCGGAAGATGCCTTCGGCGGCATTGCGGAACAGGCCGCGGTACTGCTCCAGGTTGACGATGGCCTGCTCGCGCGAGGCCAGCAGGGCCTGGCGCACATCGTCCAGCTGGCGACCGTTGAGCACGCCGAAGAGGAACACGCAGACCACCGGCAGCCAGGCGTGCAACACGTCGACCCAGGCGTTGCGCGGCACCAGGCCGGCGCGACTGAGGGCGAGCATCAGCATGAGCAGGATGGCGGCGCTCCAGAACAGCGCGAACCAGCCGGCGTAGGGCCGGCGCAAATGCAGGGCGAGCAGGGTCAGGCCGAGCTGGAACAGGCCGGTGGTCAGCATCATCAGGTTCATCACCTGCGCCGCCTGGCTGTGCGTCGGGCTCAGCAGTACCCAAGCCAGCACACCCACCAGCATCACAATCAGCAACTCGCGCAGGCGCCGCGGCAGCCCTTCGTCTAGGCGCAGCGAGGAGCTGATGAACAGGGTGCTGAAGATCAGCGTGAGCGCGCCGAACAGGTTGGTCTCGAACTGCATGGCCGGCGGCCAGTTGTGCCACAGCAGCAGGTTGGTCAGATCGTTGATCGCGGCGTTGTACCAGGCCACGCTGAGGATCGTCGCGCAGTAGTAGCCCAGACGCCGGTCCGGGGCGACGGCGAACTTGAGCAGATGGAACAGCGCCATCACCAGCAGCGCACCGACGATCAGGCCGTTGTTCAGCCAGGTGGTGGCCAGCAGGCGGTCCTTGTCGGCGGCCGGCAGCAGCTTGATCGGAAGACTGATCGAGGAGGTGCTGCGCACCCGCAGGATGACTTCCTGCGCGCCCACGCCCAGAGTCGGCAGCGGGACCAGGAAGGCCCGCAGAGGCTCGTCGCGGCGGGCGAACGGCAGGTGGTCGCCGACCTGGCGATAGAGTTGCAGGCGCTCGTCGACGAACACCCAGACCTGCACGTCGTCGAGGTAGGTGTGGTCGAGCCACAGGTAATAGCGCTCGCCGGAGCGGCCCTGCAGACGCAGTCCGAACCACCAGGCGCTGTCGCTCCAGCCCAGCGAGGGAATGCTCTGCAGGTCGTGGCCATCGGTGAACAGGCGGGCACGGGCCTGGTGCAGCGCCAGCTGCTCGGGGGCGTCCTCCAGCAGGCGCACGCCGGGCACCGTATCGATATCGGCGTGGCGCAGGTCGAGCAGTGGCAGCTCCGCTCGCGCGGCGCCGCAGAACAGCAGCAGGCACAGCAGGGGCAGGAGCCGGCGGAGGACAGACAACATCGACACGACCTGGGAACGGGAGGGAAAATGCTGGCGAAAGGCCTCCTGCCAGCTTAGCCCAAGGCTCAGGCCATGCCTGCGGCCTGGCGCAAAGTCCCGAGATCGGTGATCTCGATTTCGCCGTAGGTGAGACGCAGTGCACCGCGCGCCTCCAGGTCCTTGAGGATCTGGTTGGTGGTCTGCCGCGACAGGCCGAGCATCAGCGCCAGCTGTTCCTGGGCCAGATGCAGCACCCGCCGTGGCCCGGTCTCGCCGTAGCCCTCGGCCATCATCAGCAGGCGCCGGGCCAGGCGCGGGGCGGCTGGGAGCAGGCTCATCTCCTCCAGGGCGATGAAGGCGAGGCGCAGCTTCTGGCTCATCAGCAGGGCGAAGTCGCGCCAATGGCCGGGCTCGCGGGCGAGCAGGGCCCGCAGCGCCGCCTGCGGTATCTGCAGCAGCCGCGCCGGACCCTCGGCATAGGCGTCGTGGGTGCGCGGCTGGCCATCGAACAGGGAGATCTCGCCGAACCAGTAGGGCGGCTCGACCAGGGTCAGCAGTGCCTCCTTGCCGTCACGGCTGACCGCGCCGACCCGCATCATCCCCTCCAGCACGGCATACAGGCCGCAGGGCGGATCGCCGCGGCGGAAAAGGCGCTGCCCCGGCTCCAGTTGCAGCAGGCGCGCCTCGCCCAGCAGCTCGTCGCGCAGGGTAGCGGGCAGATGGCTGAACCACTGGCCGCTTTCCAGCAGGGGGCGATAGAGGGAGGGGGATTCGGACATGGCTTTGTCGCCTAACTGACAGTCGTGCACTGGGGGCTGGCGTGATCATGCCACCAACCCTGCCTTGCTGAGACTCTAACAATGAAAACCCTCGTCGATCATCTCGGCCAGTACGCGGAATACCACCGCGACCGGCGCAATATCCTCAGCCACTTCATCGGCATTCCGATGATCGTGGTCGCCGTCGCCGTGCTGCTGTCGCGACCGGGCTGGGACATCGCCGGCCTGTGGCTGTCGCCGGCCCTGCTCACCGCACTGGCCGCCGGCGTCTTCTACCTGCGCCTGGACCTGCGCTTCGGCCTGCTAATGAGTGCCTTGCTCGGCCTGTGCCTGTGGGCCGGCGCCGCGCTGGCGCAGCAGAGCACCCTGATATGGCTGAGCGGCGGCCTCGGCCTTTTCGTGGTGGGCTGGATCATCCAGTTCATCGGCCACTACTACGAGGGCCGCAAGCCGGCCTTCGTCGACGACCTGATGGGCCTGGTGGTCGGCCCGCTGTTCGTGGTCGCCGAACTGGGCTTCCTGCTCGGCCTGCGCCCGGAGGTGCAGGAGGCGGTCGAGCAGCGCGCCGGCCCCACCTGCATTCGTCAACCCAAGGCCATCGCCTGATCTTCCCTCCGCGATAGGATCTGCTGGTCGCAACGCCCGGCGCACAGGCGTAGTCCTGTAGCGCCGGCTACTACATGGCGTCGCCTCCTCGACCGTTTCTGCCGCGCCCCTTCCGCACCCAGCCATACATGGGCAAATCGACGAACGGCCATTCACGTCCCGAATGCCGCTCTGCGCCGTGATCTGCGGCAAATTCGCTCTCATCCTAGCAACAACGGCAGTTTGCGAACGTCAACAGGAACTACGAGTCACGCCATGACTTGTAGTTATCACCGAGTATCGCTTCAGAATTTCTTGATGGCCTCGGCATTCGCCTGCAAAATGCCGCGCCCGCCCTCTTCCGGTGCGGCTTTGTGCTGATCCCACACACCCGCGTGCCATACGTAGTGCGCCGGTTCATCAGAACGATCACGCAGGAGATTTTGAAGTGCACATTGGTGTTCCTCTCGAGACCCACGCCGGGGAGACGCGGGTTGCCGCGACGCCCGAAACCGTCAAGAAACTGGTTGGCCAAGGCCATCAGGTGACTGTCCAGACCGGTGCCGGCGTCAGCGCCAGCATTCCGGACAGCGCCTATGAAGCCGCCGGCGCGACCATCGGCAACGACGCCTCCGCCTTCGGTGCCGACCTGGTATTGAAAGTGGTCGCCCCGACCGAGGCCGAACTGGCCCACATGAAGTCCGGCGCCGTGCTGGTCGGCATGCTCAACCCGTTCTGCAACGACACCATCGCGCGCATGAATGCCCGCGGCGTTACCGCCTTCGCCCTGGAGGCCGCCCCGCGTACCTCCCGCGCGCAGAGCCTGGACGTGCTGTCGTCGCAGGCCAACATCGCCGGCTACAAGGCCGTGCTGCTGGCCGCTCACCACTATCCGCGCTTCATGCCGATGCTGATGACCGCCGCCGGTACCGTTAAGGCCGCCCGCGTGCTGATCCTCGGCGCCGGCGTGGCTGGCCTGCAGGCCATCGCCACCGCCAAGCGTCTGGGTGCGGTGATCGAGGCCTCCGACGTACGCCCGGCCGTTAAAGAACAGATCGAATCGCTCGGCGCCAAGTTCGTCGACGTGCCGTTCGAGACCGACGAAGAGCGCGAGTGCGCCCAGGGTGTCGGCGGTTACGCCCGCCCGATGCCGGCTTCGTGGATGGAGCGCCAGGCCAAGGCCGTGCACGAGCGCGCCAAGCAGGCCGACATCGTCATCACCACCGCGCTGATTCCGGGCCGTAAGGCCCCGACGCTCCTTCACGAGAGCACAGTGGCTGAGATGAAACCGGGCTCCGTGGTCATCGACCTGGCCGCCGCTCAGGGTGGCAACTGCCCGCTGACCGAGGCCGATCAGGTCGTGGTCAAGCACGGCGTGACCATCGTCGGCCACACCAACCTGGCCGCGCTGGTGCCGGCGGATGCCTCCGCCCTGTACGCCCGCAACCTGCTGGACTTCCTCAAGCTGGTCATCGACAAGGAAGCCCAGTTCCAGCTCAACCTCGAAGACGACATCGTCGCAGCCTGCCTGATGTGCAAAGGCGGCGAAGTCGTGCGCAAGAACGGCTAAGGAGTAGAGACATGGAACTGATTTCCCCCAGCATCTACAACCTGATCATCTTCGTGCTGGCCATCTACGTGGGCTACCACGTGGTGTGGAACGTCACCCCGGCCCTGCACACCCCGCTGATGGCCGTGACCAACGCCATTTCCGCCATCGTCATCGTCGGCGCCATGCTGGCCGCCGCCCTGACCGAGACCGTGCTCGGCAAATCCATGGGCACCCTGGCCGTGGCCCTGGCCGCGGTCAACGTGTTCGGTGGCTTCCTGGTCACCCGCCGCATGCTGGAAATGTTCAAGAAGAAGGCGCCCAAGGCGGCGGCGGAGAAGCACTGATGAGCATGAACCTGATCACCCTGCTGTACCTGGTGGCGTCCGTCTGCTTCATCCAGGCGCTAAAAGGCCTGTCCCACCCGACCTCGTCCCGCCAGGGCAACGCCTTCGGCATGGTCGGCATGGCCATCGCCGTGGTCACCACCGTGTTCCTGGTGTTCAAGCTGGGCGCGGAAATGGCCGAGGGCGGCGCTGCCAAGGGCCTGGGCTTCGTGCTGGTCGGCCTGCTGGTCGGCGGCACCGCCGGCTCCATCATGGCCAAGCGCGTCGAGATGACCAAGATGCCGGAACTGGTCGCCTTCATGCACAGCATGATCGGCCTGGCCGCCGTGTTCATCGCCATCGCCGCCGTCGTCGAGCCGCAGTCCCTGGGCATCGTCGCCACCCTCGGCGATCCGATCCCGGCCGGTAACCGCCTGGAGCTGTTCCTCGGCGCTGCCATCGGTGCCATCACCTTCTCCGGTTCGGTGATCGCCTTCGGCAAGCTGTCCGGCAAGTACAAGTTCCGTCTGTTCCAGGGCGCCCCGGTCGTGTTCAAGGGCCAGCACCTGGTCAACCTGGTGTTCGGCCTGGCCATCCTCGGCCTGGGCCTGTACTTCACCTTCACCGGTGACATCCGCGCCTTCGCCGTGCTGGTGGCTCTGTCGTTCATCATCGGCGTGCTGATCATCATCCCGATCGGCGGCGCCGACATGCCGGTCGTGGTGTCGATGCTCAACAGCTACTCGGGCTGGGCGGCGGCCGGTATCGGCTTCTCGCTGAACAACTCGATGCTGATCATCGCCGGTTCGCTGGTCGGCTCAAGCGGCGCCATCCTCTCGTACATCATGTGCAAGGCGATGAACCGCTCGTTCTTCAACGTAATCCTCGGCGGCTTCGGCGGCGCGGCAGATGCCGGCGGCCCGGCTGGCGCCCAGGAAGCCCGTCCGGTGAAGTCCGGCTCGTCCGACGACGCCGCCTTCCTGCTGACCAACGCCGACACCGTGATCATCGTTCCGGGTTACGGTCTGGCGGTAGCCCGTGCCCAACACGCGCTGATGGAGCTGGCCGAGAAGCTGACCCACCGCGGCGTGACCGTGAAGTACGCGATCCACCCGGTTGCCGGTCGTATGCCTGGCCACATGAACGTCCTGCTGGCCGAGGCCGAAGTGCCTTACGAGCAGGTGTTCGAGATGGAAGACATCAACTCCGAGTTCGGCCAGGCCGACGTGGTGCTGGTGCTGGGTGCCAACGACGTGGTCAACCCGGCCGCGAAGAACGATCCGAAGTCACCGATCGCCGGTATGCCGATCCTCGAGGCCTACAAAGCCAAGACCGTGATCGTCAACAAGCGCTCGATGGCCAGCGGCTACGCCGGCCTGGACAACGAACTGTTCTACCTGGACAAGACCATGATGGTCTTCGGCGACGCCAAGAAGGTCATCGAGGATATGGTCAAGGCGGTCGAGTAACACGCCTTCCAAGCTATAAAAAACCCGGCCTAGTGCCGGGTTTTTTATAGGAGCGCCTATTAACGCACCTCGCATTCTTGGTCACACTGCCCAACCACCAATCAGCCCAGTCAACCCCATGCTCGGTATCCTTCGCTTCGTCCTCGCCCTGATGGTTCTGCTCTCCCATATTCCGGGGCTGGGCATGCCGCTGAACCCGGGAGTCAGCGCCGTGATCCTGTTCTACTTCATCAGCGGCTACCTGATGGGGCGTAGCTATCAGCGCTTTCAGCGCCATAGCACACAGCCGATACGAGACTTCTACTTCGACCGACTGCTCAAGCTGATGCCACAGTACAGCGTGGTGGTTCTGCTGACCTTCCTGCTGATCTACTGGCTCGGCCCCGCCCAGCACACGATGTTCCTCAATCAGCCAGTCGAGCCACTGAAGATCCTGCTGAACCTGGCGCTGCTTCCAGCCAACTATGTATTCGAGCCACTGAGCATCACCACCCTGCTGCCGCATCCGATAGTGCCGCCAGCCTGGTCGCTGTCCAGCGAGTTCCACTTCTACCTGCTGCTTCCGCTGATTCTTTTACTGGGGCGCTGGGGCTTCGCGCTGGTTTCCGCAGGTGCCGCCGTGATCCAGATCGCCGCCCTGTTTCACGCAACCGGAGAGTTCAATAGCGACAACTTCGGCTACCGCTTCATTTTCGGGGTCCTGGTCTTCTTCCTGGCCGGGCTGGCGTATGGCCGACGTGAGGAAGTCTTCTATCGCCGAATCGTACAGGCCTATCTAGTGACCTATCTGCTGATGCTGTTGGTGGTTGCACCGAGCCTGGGTCTCTATGCCAAACCACGCGTGCAGGAGCTGTTGCTTGGAGCAGTGGTAGCCCTGCCGCTGCTCAGCGCATCGCTTCACGCCAGAAGCGCTGCCGACTGGCAGCAGCGGCTGGATGAACTGCTGGGTCGCCTGGCCTACCCAATTTTCATCAGCCATTTCCTGGTGTTCTTCTGCTGCGAGAAGCTGTTGGGACTGACCTTGGCCAAGGACGGTGGCGGCTTTGTGCTAGCCAGCATCCTGGGCAGTCTTGCAGCATCCCTGTTGCTGATTCGCCTGCAGGCCCAGGTCGAGCGTTATCGCATTGCACGGCGGGGCTTCGAGTCCATGGCCCCACACGCCACACCATAGATCAGAGCAGCGGACTTTCTCGAATCGCCTGGTTTTGCCCGCCAGGCACGTGCCAAAATTCGCCCACGCCCAATACAACAAGAACTCCTCCGCAGCCACGCCACACAGACACAAATGGCTTCTGCGGCACCTACCCAAGGTATGAGTACTAGATGAAGATCGACTTCCTGGTTCCCGGAATCAACAAATGCGGCACCACCACGCTCTGCTATTTACTGGGCGAGCATCCGCAGATATTTATCCCGGAAATGAAGGAGCCGCACCACTTCAACCGTTCAGACGTGGTCGAGCACCGCACTGCCTACGAGGGTTTATTCCGCGAGGCGCAGGCGGGTCAGTTACTGGGAGAAGGCTCGCAGATGTACTCCACGGAGGAGTTCGGCGAGCTGGTCAGCGAGCGACTGGCCGTGGAAAACCCGCAGATGAAGCTGATCTTCTGCGTACGCAATCCACTGAAGCGCATCGAGTCGAGCTATCGTGAGTTCCACCATAGTGGCCCGCACTACGCAGTGAATGCCCCCTTCGGCATTGCCAATGCAATTGCGGGCCTTCCGGCATTGCTGGCGGACTCCCACTACTGGACGCGCCTGCAGTGTTTCCGCAAGCACTTCCGCGACGAGCAGATTCTCGTGGTGTTCCTGGAGGATCTGCAGAAGAATCCGCAACAGGAGCTGGCGCGCTGCTATGAGTTCCTGGGGGTCGATTCGAGGTACCACAACCCTTCCGCCGGTGCCCAGCTCAACTCGCGGGACGAGAAGCTCTATGACACCCGCCTGCTCAGGTTCCTGCGCACCAACAACTTCACCGGCTACAAGCTGGCCAAGATCAGCGTGCCGAAGCAGAATCGACTGTTCAGCCGCCTAGGTTTGCGCCGTCCCTTCACCAAGCCGCTGGAGTGGGAAACCGCCACCAGGCAACAGGTAGTAGGTGCACTCAGGGACGATATCCAGCAGTTCCTGCAGTACAGCGGCAAGCCGGCGGACTTCTGGAAAGAGTTCGCCTGACAGCAGGCCAGGGTAGGCGATCTACCTTCCGGCGAGTTCTTCGTAGAGCTCTGCCATTTGTTGGCCCATGCGGGCGGCGGTAAACAGCTCCTCATAATGCGCGAGCGCATTGCGCCCCATGCGGGCGCAGCGCTCCGGATCGCCCCACAGCTGATCCATGGCAGCCCGAAAGGCCTTGGCGTCGTTGGGCTGCACCACCAGCCCGGTCTCGCCGTGCAGGTTGATGTAGCTGGTCCCCGTACCTATCTCGCAGGAGATCATCGGCTTGCCGTACATGGCGCCCTCCAGCAGGGAGATGCCGAAAGCCTCCGAGCGCAGGTGCGAAGGGAACGCGACGGCCAGGCACAACTGCAGCAAGGCGACCTTGTCTTCGTCGTCCAACTGCCCGAGAAACTGCACGTTGCCCAGCCCCAGACGCTCGGCCTGCGCCTTGAGCTCAGCCTCCAGCGGCCCCGAGCCAACAATAACCACCGGGTAGTCGCTGTCTTTCACCGCTTCGAGCAGGACATGCAGCCCCTTGTAGTAGCGCATCACCCCCACGAACAGGAAGAAGCGCTCACCGCAGCGCTCTCGCCAGTGCTGCATGCGCTCAGGAGAGGGTTGCGGATAGCCCTGCTTGTCCAGGCCAATCGGTATGGTCACCGCCTTGTGTCGATAGCGACGCAGAACCTCGCTGGTCTCCAGGTAATTGGGGGAAGTGACGACAATGCGATCCGCACGCGCAAGGAAGCGATGCATCAGCGGACTGTAAAGGCGCAGCAGGAACTTCTGACGCACCACATCCGAGTGGTAGGTGACGATCACCGGCTTGCGCACCCCAACAAGGAAGTGCAGCAGGTCCATGAGTGGCCAGGGGAAGTGGTAGTGGATCAGGTCGGCCTGCTCGGCAAGCTCGCGAAATTGCCTGATCACGCTGTAGGACAATCCTGTGGAGGCAACGTGAAGATCGAGCTTGGCGCGATGCACCCGATGATCGGCGATCGCCAGCTCGGCCGGATAAGGGTTGCTGCTGAGCGTCAGGACTTCACCGCGGATCCCGTGGGGCAATGTGCTCTGACACAGCTGGAAGATCACCCGCTCGATGCCTCCCATGGTGTCGGGCATGTAGGTCTTGAAGAAGTGCAGTACGCGCATTAGGAGCCCACGAGTTCGCGATAGGTGTTCGCTGTAATCTGTGCACAGCGTGCCCAGCTGAAATCCTGCGCACGCAGCAAACCCGCAGTGCGGCGCGCTTGCCAAGCCGCTTCGTCCTCCAACAGATTTTGCAGGGCCGAGGCACAACCGTGAATATCCTCTGGGTCGATGTAGAGCCCAGCATCGCCGGCCACTTCCGGCAGGGCTGCGCGACGACTCAGAATCACCGGCGTACCACTGGCCATGGCCTCCAGCACCGGCAAACCAAACCCTTCATAAAGAGAAGGGAAGAGCAGCAGGCGAGCTCCAGCGAGCAACTCGGCCAAAGCATTGTCCTGCAGGTATCCCAGCAAACGCACCTGGCCACTGGCCAAAGCTCGCTGCAGGCTTCCTTGCAGCTGCTCATTGCGCCATCCAGGCATCCCAGCAATCAGCAGTGGGTATTGGCGGCGCAGCGCCTCGGGCAACGCCAGATAGCCATCGATCACCAGCTGCAGATTCTTGCGCGGTTCCACAGTGCCGATGCAAAGCAGGTACTCCCGTGGCCTCACCGCATGCTCGGCCAGTGGCACGTTCAGTTGCTCGAAGGAACGCGGATAGAAGCGGCGAGAATGGCCTAGAGGAGCGACCACTACCTTGTCGGCAGACACGGAGTAGTGGCGGACGACTTCGCTGGCAATGAACTGCGAGTCGACCAGTATCTTGGAGGCGCGCTCCAAACCGCCGTTGACCTGCCGTTCAATCTCGCGCAGTCGATCAACTGGCTGGGTTTGGGGGTAATGTACATGGGCCAGATCATGCACGGTCATAATCATGGGCCCATCGAAGTCGAAGGGCCACAAACTTGGTTCATGATAAAGCGCCGGACTCACTCGGCGAGCGCCACGGTCGAAGCGGTGCTGCTGCATCAACCGGCGAAGCTGATAAGCATTCGGTAGCAGTAGCTTGACCGCCCCACTTAGCTTTGAGTAGCCCGGCAGCGATGCGCTAGGCAAACCCTCTTGCCAACTCCAGCCATCAAATAGCTCTAGATCTATCCCCCCGAGATTCCGCAACGCGCTGAAGAGCTCAGCAACATAGTGGCCGATGCCCGTACGTGGCGCGCGCAGAATGCTCGCATTAAGCGCTATGCGCATTGCCCACGGGAACCCCGGCACCATTTCTCACGCCATCCAAACTGCGCTCAATCAGTTGCAGGCTCGCTTGCTGCCAATTGACCCAGCGCCAATCCCGTACATTCTCTTGAGCCGGGAAAATCCCAGTTTGATCGAACTGATTAATCAGATGAGCGAGAGTAGCCGGCTGTGATAGATCGAAGTAAGCCATGAAGCCCCCTCCAATCTCACGAAAGACTGGAATATCACTACCGAAAGCTGGCAATCCACGCTGCATAGCCTCGACCAACGGCAAGCCAAAGCCTTCAACGTATGAAGGAAATACCAATGCCTGCGCATTGGCGTATGCGTATTCAAGACTCCGATCATTAACGCCATTGAACATGAACAAACGCTTCTTCCACTCGGGGTGCTTGGTGATCCTCTCAACCAGATCCTCGCACTTCCAACCTATCTTTCCAATGATGCATAGGCGAGCGGAACTGCCCTGCTGCCAAAGCAGCTCGAAAGCATCCAGCAAATAGGCGTGGTTCTTCCGAGGCTCAATAGTGCTAACCATAAGATAAACCGGAGCAGAAACTCGAAACATCTTCAGCATCGTGGGTAGAAGTCGAGCATTTCCGCGGATTAAATCGAGTTCAGAGCCCAGATGAAAATGCCCATACCAGCGCTTCTGCGCCTCGAGCGGGCCGAGGCGCCGAGTAACTTCGGCCTCCACCTGCTCGCTGATAGTTTGAGAGATGGCCATGAAGCCATCAGCCGTCCTAGAAATCCACTCGAACCACCGGTCAAATACCTTCACCAGTCCCTCGTCACAGAATTGAGGGTGGGTGAGCGGAATCAAGTCATAAATTACCGAGATGATGCCAACTCCTTGAGCCTTTAACTTCTCAGCCAAAGGAAAGAAATCGGCGTGCCACGAGGAGTCCAATAACAATAGTTGGTCATCTGCTTTGACCTCCAGTGGAGTCGCTCGCTCAGGTGCAGGCTCAGCCCTTTTGTTGAAATGCAGCAATGCGCGCAATGGCAAGGTGATGCCTAGGCTAGCTACCTTGCAACCGACCCAGAGCACTCGACGCAACTGCTTAGATGCTCGGAAGGGCCATAGGCGAATAAGTCGAGAATGCCACCACCAATACCGATTGCGTGCATGATCAAGCTTAATAATCAGCGCATGGCGGCGCGGTGTTCTTTTATCAACCTTGAGCGGTGCGAGACTGTTGACGCGATACAGCTTCCCACCACTCATCATGACCGGTACGCACTCCACCTCTAGCTCAATGCTCGCAAGCTGTTTGATTACATTGCGCACAACCCTCTGGATACCAGAGTTATCTTTGGGGTGCTCATAAACATAGGTGCATTCAATCAGAAAGCGCATGACGCTCAATCCTTGGCTATACGATCAATCTGTAACACCGCATCCAAGGAGGCGCTGCCTACAAAATCAGGCTTACGAGTATTGACCACATGAAAAATCAAGGCGAAATCGCGCCACTCGTAATTGGTATCTATATGCGAGTCGAAACGCGACAAACTAGTTGCGATGGAGTAGTTACCTTTGCCAATGTTGGCTGAAAATGTATAGCGAAATACCACCTCATCTCCAGATCTAAGATCCTCCAACGCCTGGTTGATACGGTGTGTATTGATACCGTAGATAGCCTGCCCCAGACGATCCTTAATCAGAAAACCGAGAATCAGCCGTGGAATATCTACATTGATAGCAACGCGAATTTCTAAAGTAACCGCCATACCGACATCGAGAAGCTCTATGCGCTGTCCCTTGGCGTTAATAAGCGCGATATCTATTACTTCGGCCTCACTAGTGCCGGAAATAGTCCTCACTTTACCGCCTGGCAGACGCTCCTGCCGGATGGTATCCAGCGCGCGCTCCGCAAGCATTGCACTATAGAAATCCATGACTTCTTCCGGCGACCCTTCCAGAGCCATACGCCCTCGATCCAGCAATATGGCTCGGTCGCAAATGGACTGAATGGCATCTCTACTATGAGAAACAATCAGCAGTGTCGTACCGGCCTTGCGGAACTCGCGAATACGATCAGAACTCTTGTGCTGGAAATAGGCGTCGCCAACAGAAAGCGCCTCGTCAACGATCAGAACATCTGGACGCCGCGCAGTAGCCACGCTGAACGCCAGGCGCATCTGCATGCCACTGGAATAGGTACGCACCTGCTGGTCGATATAGTCGCCAATCTCGGCAAACGCCTCGATCTCGGGCATCAGCCGGTTAAGCTCGTCGACAGTCAACCCCAGCAACTGTCCGGCCATAAAGACATTCTGTCGGCCGGTAAACTCGGGGTGAAAACCCATGCCCAACTCGAGCAGCGCGGCGACGTTCCCGGTAACTGCTATCCGCCCGGTGGTCGCCTGGGTGGTGCCAGTAATCATTTTGAGCAGTGTGCTCTTGCCCGCCCCGTTGACACCAATGACACCTACAGCCTCTCCCGGACGGACGTGGAAGCTGATGTCCTGCAACACCCACTTGAGGCTGTGTCGAGGGCGGGAAAACGGCGTGATCCACTCACGCAGACGAGCCCAGCGGGTGGGGTATTGCTTATAGGCTTTGCCTACACCATCAATAACTATCTCGCCCATCAGAGCTCATCCACCATCTCACCAGCACGCTTGCGAAACAAGGCTAAAGCCATCATGCAAAACAGCAGCGCCAAGACAGCGCTGGGCCAGAAACTCTGCCACGATGGCCACTGCCCATGGATGAAAACACCTTGATACGCTCCGGCCAGCTGCGCCATCGGATTCAGCTGGACTAACGCCTGCAACTTTTCTGGCAACACCGATACGGGGTAAACAATTGGCGTGAACCAGAACCAGAACTGCAGCACTACTCCTGTTAGATGACCAACGTCGCGGAAGAAGACATTCAGTACGCCCAGGCTGATACCGAGCCCGAGGGCGAGCAGAATCTGAATGGCCAGTACCGGAATAACCCCAAGGACAACCCAGCCAGGGAAGTTATCAGTAAGCAGGAGAAATCCGATGAACAACCCGAAGATGATGGTGAAGTTCAGCAAGGCATTGAACAACACCACAATCGGCAGGCAGATTCGCGGAAAGCTGAGCTTCTTCAGCAGCCGCGCATGCTCCAGGAACATCGACTGACCTTTGCCGAGCATCTCCGCGAAAAGGCCCCATGTCAGCACACCGGAGCAAAGGTAGATGCCGTATGCCAATCCATTATCGACGCCAGGCAAGCGCGCCTTCATCAACTGCGAGAAAACCAGCGTGTATACCAAAATCATGGCAAGCGGATTGATGATGGTCCACAGCGCCCCCAAGAGCGAGTTCTGATAGCGCGCCTGAAACTCCCTTTTCACGCTGCCTAGAATGAAGCCTCGGAACTGCCAGGCAGCGCGGGGAAGTGACAACAACATCAACAGCCTGCCCTACCGTACTTGTCGTCGAAACGGACGATATCGTCTTCGCCGAGATATTCGCCGCTCTGTACCTCGATCATCACCAGATCGATAACCCCCGGGTTCTCCAGGCGATGCTTATGCCCTGCCGGGATGAAGGTCGACTCGTTGGTGTTGATCATGCGCGGCTCGTCACCGCCGTTGATGACCTTGGCCATGCCCTGCACGACGATCCAGTGTTCGCTGCGATGGTGATGCATCTGCAGAGACAAGGAAGCGCCTGGCTTGACCACGATGCGCTTGATCTTAAAGCGAGGGCCTTCCTCGAGGACGGTATAGGTACCCCAGGGACGAGCCACGGTACGATGCAGGCGATAGGCGTCATGGTTCTGCAGCTTGAGCTGCTTGGCGACTTGGCGTACTTCCTGGGCCCGGTCGGCATGAGCGACCAGAATGGCATCGGCCGTATCGACGACGATCAGGTCATCGACCCCCACGGTCGCGACCAGGCGGCTCTCACCCAGCACGAAGGTGTTGCGGGTATCGACAAGTATCGCATCGCCCTGGACACGGTTGCGCTGGGCGTCTTCCGGCACCAGGCGGGAGAGCGCGCTCCAGGAGCCAATATCGCTCCAATCGAAAACGGCTGGCACCACGGCAACCGAGGACGAGCGCTCCATCACCGCATAGTCGATGGAAATGTCCGGTAGCTCGGCAAACAGATCGGCATGCAACTCCTGCATGAGCACGCCTGCGCTGTCGTGAGCAGGGCTCTGCTCGACACACTCATCCGCGAGTCGGACGATCTCTGGCGCGTGCTCGCGCAGCTCGCGCAGCACGCTGCCGACGCTGAAGCAGAACATGCCGGAGTTCCACAGGAAGCGGCCACTGCGCAGGTATTCCTCGGCGGTAGCCAGGTCCGGCTTCTCGACGAAACGAGCAACCTCGCAGCCACCTTCTTCGTCCAGGCCGCGGCCCGATTCGATGTAGCCGAAACCGGTCTCGGGAGCCGTCGGACGGATGCCATAGGTCACCAGATGGCCCTGTTCGGCCAGCCGAATCGCATGCTCGGTGGCCTGCTTGAAACCAGTCAGATCCTCAATCAGGTGGTCGGCCGCCATGACCACCATGATCGCATCCTCGCCATGTGCCTTGGCTACGGCAATGGCCGCCGCAGCTATCGCCGGGGCGGTGTTGCGCCCCTCCGGCTCGAGAAGGAAATGCGACCGGTGGTGCGGCAGCTTGCACTCGGAGAAATGATCTTTGCTCGCGAAGTAATGCTCGCGATTAGTCACGGTGAGAATCACCCCGCCTTGGGGAATCAGGGCGGCTGCGCGGCTGTACGTCTTGCCCAACAGTGACTGACCGTCGGGCAGGCGCATAAAGGGCTTGGGATGACCTTCACGGGAGACCGGCCACAGGCGAGTGCCCGCACCTCCCGACATGATGACGGGGATGATGGTGGTCACTGGCTCACTCCCGGCCGACACGGCGCAGGTCGGCGTCCACCATCATCTGGATCAGCTCGCTCAGGCTGGTCTTGGGCTTCCAGCCGAGCTGGCGCTGCGCCTTGTCTGGATTGCCCAGCAGAATGTCCACTTCGGCCGGACGGAAGAACTGCGGATCGATGACAACATGATCCTCGTAGTTCAAGCCAACATGCTCGAAAGCCAGCTTGCACATGTCGCGCACCGTCGTGGTGATGCCAGTCGCGACCACATAATCGTCGGGGCGATCCTGCTGCAGCATCAGCCACATGGCTTCCACGTAGTCACCAGCGAACCCCCAGTCGCGCTTGGCGTCGATGTTGCCCAGGCGCAGCTCTTTCTGCTTGCCGAGCTTGATGCGGGCAACTGCATCGGTGACCTTGCGGGTCACGAACTCGATGCCGCGCAGGGGAGATTCGTGGTTGAACAGAATGCCGCTGGAGGCATGCAGGTTGAAGCTCTCGCGATAGTTGACAGTGATCCAGTGACCATAGAGCTTGGCAACGCCATAGGGGCTGCGCGGATAGAAGGGGGTATTCTCATCCTGACGCTCGGCTTGGATCAGGCCGAACATCTCGCTGGTAGAGGCCTGGTAGAAGCGGGCCTCGGGGCTGAACTGGCGGATGGCTTCGAGCAGGTGGGTCACTCCCAGGCCATCGACTATGCCGGTGGTAACGGGCTGATCCCAGGAACTGCCTACGAAGCTTTGCGCACCGAGGTTATAGACTTCCTGCGCCTTGCTCTTGATGACCGCGCGTTGGATCGAGCAGGCATCGGCAAGATCCCCCTCGTGATAGCGAATCTGGCCCTCGATGCCCAGTTCACGCAGACGCCAGCGCGTATCGCTGCTTCTACGGGCCACCAGGCCGTGGACCTCATATCCCTTATCGAGTAGTAGTCGGGCCAGATAAGCGCCGTCCTGGCCAGTTACACCCGTGATCAAAGCAGTTTTTGTCATTTTTCTACTACTCGTGCTTCCCAGTCAGACAGCACGGCCTGCAGGGTTTTCGTGATTGAAACGCCGGGATTCCACCCAGTCTCTTTATGTAGTTTTTTTGCACAGCCCACTACACGGCGCTGTTCTGCTTTGCGGAAACGGGCAGGGTCCTGGCGAATTTCCACATCCAACCCGCTCAAGCCGATCATTTGCTCGATCATTTCCCGTACGGAGCGCTCTACACCGGAGCAGACGTTATAGGTCTGCCCGCTGCGCCCATGCTCCAGCAAAGCCAGGTACGCGGAAATTACATCCTGAACATCGAGAAAGTCACGAGTTACATCAATATCGCCGACGTTCAGCACTGCATCCTGGCGACCTAGCTTGATCTGAGCCAGCTGCATGGCCACTCCGGGGACAACAAAGCTGTCCGCCTGGCCAGGGCCTATATGATTGAAAGGGCGGGCCGTCATGATGCGCCAGTCCTCACAATAACTCCACTGCTCGCACAGCAGCTCGCTGGACAGCTTGCTGACCGCGTAGGGGTTCCGGGGATGCGCTACAAGCCCCTCGGAAATCGGTAGCGCCTCTTCGGCCACCTGGCCATATACATCGCCACTGCTGACATACAGAAAGGCACCGGTAAACCCCTGTCGCTTCAGGGCCTGGAGGATATTGAGAGTTCCCAGCAGATTCACTTCCAGCGTGCGCTGCGGGTTCCGGAATGCTTCGGGGACAAATGTCTGTCCAGCCAGGTGAATGACCGCATCGGGACATTCGCTTTCCAGCCAGCGATCCAGCGACGCGGGATCGAGCAAGTCATGGGGCTGCGGCTCGATCAGCGTCCAACCGGTATCTCCGCCAGCCAGCCGTTGGCGCAGATGGCCTCCGACGAAGCCACTCAATCCCGTTACCAGAAGTCTGTTCATGACCAGTAGTCCTTGCTGGAAGAAGTATCGCGATCAGGGCTTGCGAGCGACTATGACCTGGCTCTTCGGTAGCGTCTCGTCCAGCGCCTGCTTGGTCCGCAGCCCGTCCGGCAGCTCCAGCAAGGTGGCCCAGGTGGCGGCCCATTGCTCCAGCAGGGGGTGCCATGGTGGGGACAGCGACTGGTTCTCGCAGGCCCAGAAGAACGACCACCACAGTGCGTGATAAAAACCGTACTGGGTCTCGCACTCGATGACCAGACCGGCCTCGGTCACCAGATCCGCCAGCTCGCCTCGCTTGAAGATCCGGATATGGTTGGGCCTCTCGAAGTAGACCGGAGGCGCCACCTTCTTCTGGATGCCCTCGTTCAGTTCATCCGGCACGGTCAGCAGCAGCAGGGCACCGGGCATGGCGACGCGCTTCAGCTCGGCGATGAACTGCTGCGGGTCGTCCACGTGCTCCAGCACTTCCATGGCCACCACGCGACTAACGCTGTTTTCGGGCAACGGAATGGGCGCAGCATCAGTCACCAGCGTCTGCACACTCCGTGCGCCCTGATTCTCCAGGCGCTGACGCGCGGTCTCGAGCTTGGGGGCGTCCATGTCGGCGAGGATGATGGAAGCACCGCGTCGTGCACTGAACAGCGCATAGCCGCCCTCGCCACAACCGATATCCAGGACGGTATCGTTGCCATCAACAGGGAAGCCGGTCATCAGCTCACCGTCTTCCTTGTTCATCCAGCCACTCAGAACCATATCCTTGAGGCCGATCATCGAGGCTCCAGGACGAGGCGTCGTTGCCTCGGCGATCGATGGACCTTCCGGCACCTGCCTTACGGAAAACAGGCGTTTCAACTGGTTGAACATGGTGCGTTCCCCGCCAGCATGTGGCTTTCCGTTTCTCTTGATTGGCTACTTACAGAGGCTTGCGCGCGATAATCGCCTGGCTCTTGGGCATGGTCTGATCCAGGGCCTGCTTGATTCTCGGGCCATCCGGAAGGGCCAGCAGCTGACTCCAGGTCTGGCTCCAGCTCTCCAGCAACGGATGCCAGGGCGGCGAAAGATCCTGCTTACAAGCCCAGAACAAGCACCACCAGATGCTCCAGTAGAAGCCGTAGCTGGTCTGCCGCTCGATGATCAGACCGGCGTCCAGCACCAGTTGCTCAAAGGCCTCAGCGCTGAAGATGCGAATGTGGTTGGGATGCTCGAAATAGGAGGCCGGCGCCAGCTTCTGTTGCACGCTCTCGCCCAGTGGGGCCGGCACCGTGAGCAGGAACTGCGCTCCCGGACGGGCAACACGTACCAGTTCTCGCATGAACTGCGCAGGGTCCGCAACGTGCTCCAGAACTTCCATGGCCACTATCTTGTTGGCGCGCCCATCCGGCAACGGTATCGGATTGGCATCGGTCACCAGCGGCACGACGCCGCGTGCCGGGGAGTCCTGAAGCAGCGCCTGCACCGCCGCCACCTTGGCCGGATCTATGTCCGCGAATATCACCTCTGCGCCACGCTCGGCACAGAAGCGGGCAAAGGGACCGTCGCCGCAGCCGATATCGAGCACGGTGTCCTCGGCATTCACGGGGAAGCCTTCGAACAGCTCTCCGCTGTCACGACGGAACCAACCGCTGAGATAGGCCTCGGTGCGATCGGGCGGCAGAACCGGCGCAGCGGGCGCAACCGATATGGCACTGGAAGGCTGCGCAGGCACAGGACCGGATAGTAGGCGTTTGATGGCGTCCAGCATGTAGAGACTTATCCAGGATGGCGAGTTGCGGGCGGCATGATAATCGGGTTGCCGTCCGAGCTGTGGTTGGAGGAAAGCAGTCGCTGCGACAAGCCCGCACCATAACGCCGCAGGGGCATCTCGACCAGGCGGAAGTTCAGCTCGGTGACGACCAGCAAGACCAGCAAGGCGCTGACCCCATAGGCAGTGGCCAGCCCGGCGGAAAAGGGCTGCCCAGGATCCATGCGATGGAAGAGCTCACGAACCAGAAAGAACGCCGGAACGTGGATGAGGTACAGGGCGTAGGAGCGCTCACCGATCCACATCAACAGGCTCTTCGACCGTCCCGGCCGCAGTAGCAGATCGCGGTCATGCGCGGCGATGAGCACTAGCAGGGCAGAAAGAATGGCGATGATGCCGACGGCGTATCGGCTCGGCGAACCCGGCGTGCTAAGCACCGCCATACCGGCCACGCTGATCAGGAATATCAGCTGACATGCACGTCGTCCGAGCAGGGCCAGGTATTTTGCCGCGAGCTGCCAGGAGGCACGCTGGCTCCAGATAGCCAGCAAGATGCCCAGCGCCAGGGCATCCGTACGAAACATCATCAGGTAAGGGTGCTGTCTGGGCGTGACTATCTGCAGCAGCGCAACGGCCAGGAGCAACCAGGCGAGATGCTTGCGAAAGAGCAAGATCAGCAACGGGAACAGCAAGTAGAACTGCTCCTCCAGCGACAAGCTCCAGTAGACGAAGCTGGCCCCGTACTCGCTGCGCATGAAGGTCTGGGCGAACCTGATGTTGGCGAAGTTGAAGACGCCGGCAACGGTCGCATCCAGATTGGCGGCCAGCGTGCCGAAGGCGCCGCTCTCGTTCAGGAACACCACTGCCAGCAGTATCAGCGCCAGCCACAGCCATGCAGCCGGCCACAAGCGCCAGACTCGCCGCAACCAGAAAGCGGCCATGACCCTGCCCTTCTCCGGCAAGCTGCCCGCCGCCAGCAGGCGGGGTATCAGATCCCTGGCGATGACGAAACCGGAGACCGCGAAGAACAGGTCGACGCCGAACATGCCGCCCGCCACCCCGTAGAGCTCATTGAGGCCAGGTATCTGCCAGGGGAAGAGGTTGCGCAGATGCTGGAAGACCACGAACAGCACCGCTACGGCTCGCAGCACCTCAATGTCGCTGATTCGGTTAGTGGCGCGCATGGACTCAGGGCTTACGTGCAATGATCACTTGGCTCTTGGGCAGCAGTTGATCCAGCGCCTGTTTCATGGGGGCCGCCTCCGGCATCTGGATCAGGTTTTGCCAGAGCTTGGCCCAATCGTTCAACAGCGGCGGATAAGGCGGCTGCACGATGTCGTGCGAGGCCCCCTCGAGCTCAGCCCCGGCATGCTTGGCGAGAACCCAGTACATAAACATCCACACGGTCCAGAAGAAGCCGAAAGACGAGCGCTCGACTATCTCCAGCCCTGCATTCAGGACCAGCTGGCCGAACTGCTCGCGCTCGAAGATATGGATATGATTCGGCGACTGAAAATAGGAGTCAGGAGCGAATCCCCGCTGCATCTGCTCTCCCACAGGATCCGGCACGGCAAGCAGGTACAGCGCCCCGGACTGGCCCACTCGGGCCAGTTCGCACATGAAGGCCTGGGGATCGTCCACATGCTCCAACACCTCCATGGAGATGACCCGCGTCATGCAGGCATCCGCCAGCGGAAGTCGGGTGCTGTCGACCACCAAACCCTCCGAGTGGCGCGCCGGCGTGCGCGCTACCCGCTGGCGCAGCGACTCGATCTTCTCGGCCACAACGTCAGTGAAGGTAACTGCAGCGCCGCGGTTGGCGCAGAACAGAGTCGCGCCTCCCGCACCGCAACCGACATCGAGCACCGAGTCTTCCGCGCCGACGGGAAAGCCCTTGAACAACTCGTCACTCTGGCTCTGGTACCAGCCACTCTGCACCGCATCGATCAAACCGCAGTTTCGCGAGTCGACAAAGCCTGGGGCCTGCTTGGCCTCGCGCCAGATCGTCTCATCGTCCCGAGGGTCGCCCTGCAAACCGGCTAGGCGGCGGAATAGCTCGAATTGGTTCATGAACTCACATCTTCAATATTCAGGAATTGCTGAAGGCGCGTCTTGGCGACGGCCTGTGAACAATGGTCGCGCATACGCCGAACAGCCGCAGCCGACATCTCCTGATATCGCTCTGGGTTGTCCTTAAAGCAGCGATATGCAGCCTGATATTGATCGACCAAAGAACTCCAGTTGATCTGGTGGCGACAAGTTCTGTAAGCCAGTCGCGGATCATGAGGCCAGGCCGTGGCGTCCAGCCAGCTATCGACGACAAATGCGACTTCGTCATCGATGTAGTCCAGCATCGCCGAATTGCGGGGAGCAATAGCTGGCTTACCGCATGACATCAGCTCCATTAGCGGAAGGCACTGCCCCTCGCCATGAGAGGCGTTGACGACAAATGTGCTGGCAGCGATCAGATTGTCAAACTCCGCCTTTTCAAGATAGCCATGTACCAAGAGGACACGACATTCGAACTTTGGCAGCCTGGCAATGCACATGAGCATTCCGTTGAGTGCCGCCTGATATTCACGATGTCCAAGTTTGAATACCAAGGTGGCATCAGGATTTTCTCTGAATGCGGCACAAAACGCAGTCAGCATATCAACCCAGTTCTTGCGGCCATCATAGGGATTGAATAGTGTGGTAAAGACCACTCCGGTTAGTTCGAAGTGACAAGGAGCCGGCACCCATTCCGTCGCAGATGGTTTTACGCCTTGCTTCGGCAGAGAATATGGCTCCACTTGATTTCGCGGTTCCAAGTGCTGACTTTCCTGCTCGCTTTCCAACTCAACAGTGATTAGCGTGGCGGAGCTTACGACCGTTGTTATTTTCCGCCGACGGCCTGGCAGCCAAGGAAGCAAGCCACGAAGCACCTGCAAATACCATGCACCCAGATAGCGCCGCGTGATTCTGAGAGAACTCTCTACGGGAGCTGACTCAGCGAGGGGGGCCTTTTCCACCGAGTCGGTTTCCGCCTTAAATGGCGCACGAGCATTTGCGACAGCCTTGGCCACTGCGTCCAACCCAGGCATATATGGCTCAAGGGCAACATCATGAGTATCCAGCACTATGCCGGAAGATATTCGAATTAAGAAATTGCCTGGGAAGTGCGAAGAATTATCGCGCAGTGTGGAAAATTTATCCCAAACCGGGGAGGGAACAGAAAGAATAGGGAAATCATCACCCAACACCCGCTTTACCGCCTGAACTGTAAGTTCCGAGTGAGTTATCCCTGCCCCACAAGCACGTAAGACGTTGCGCCAATCCTGGTTGACTTCATCCAGCCAATGCTCCGTTGGAACCGTGTCAAACTCCCATGCAAATACCGGCAAGGTTGGACAGCGTAAACCCACGGGGGTCTTATGGGGCGGGGAGAAGGAGAGAAACACACATTGTTCACCATCCTCCTGAGCCGATGCATAATATGCATCCACCTCACTATGCGGGTCGTCCACGACAATAACTTCACCTAGCTCCCGAAGTATCGGTAGAAAATCCCGCAAAACAAAGTAATAACTATATTCAGGCAAACCCAAATTGCTGGAAATAGTTGCAGCCGTCACCTCTGAGTACACTAGGAACTTCATAGAGGCACCCCCTGCTGGGCAGCGCTATGGCGGGCGGCAACATCGCTCAGAAAGCTCTCAAGCGGCCCCGCCACCCGGGAGATCGAAGCGAAATCCCGCATGTGACTATATGCTGCGCGTGACATGCACTGATAGTGATTCGGCTTGCTGAGCGCCACGTCGTAACTGTCACGGAAGGCCTCCATCAGAGACTGCCAGTCCAAACGATGTTTATGAGTGAACAACATGCCCGTAGGATCATGAGGCCAGCAAGCGGGCTCCAAACTGGTTCGTAGAACAAAAGCCAACTGACTATTCAGATAATCCGCCATGGCTGTATGCGCCGGCGCAATTGCAGGTTTTCCGCTCGCCAAAAACTCCATCAACGGCAGGCATAGTCCTTCGCCCGTCGATGCATTGACGTAGTACGTACTAACGTCGATTAGCGCTTGGTACTGCACATCCTCCAGAAACCCGTGCAGTACCAGTACTCGGCATTTGAAGGGCGCCAAGCGTGAGAGCAGAGTTATAAGAACAATGCGATAATATTCAAGATCGTGGTGAGTCATCTTGATAATCAGAGTCGCATCTTCAGTGCGCTTGAACGCCCAACAGAACGCGGTCACAATATCTACCCAGTTCTTGCGGCCATCTGCAGGGTTCAGAACGGTACAGTAGACCACTCCGCGAACGCTAATATGTTGCGGCTCGTAGACAATCTCCTGCGAAACCATTGTCGCCTGCAATGCCTCAGCGTCCACTTGTGTTGCACTCGCCGGGGCAATTGCTTTATCTATATGACGAATCTCTCGCCACCATCCGCTCGCTAAAGCGCAGCTGAGCTGCCAGGCACTTTTCAGATTCATTGCCAACACTGGGGAAGATACAACAGGTGCATCTGATAGGGGCTGCTGTATTTCAGCCATATCTGACTCAGGCTTTCGTACCAGTCCATCCGCTGAAAGCCCAAGGAGCGGACTATCAATCACAATGCCGGAGAACTCGAAGCTCCGCGCTACCAATAGAGCAGGCCAACCTTCATTTGATCCCAGGTGCGCATAGCGATCCCAAATCGGGGCCGGCAAGGAAATAACCGGAAAACCATCTTGAGCCGCCGCGCTAACGAGCTGAGCAGTTTCGCAGCTGGTGCAGATCGCTCCCTGTATCTTGGAAAAGACATAGCGCCAATCGTTATGCTGATCCGCGTCCCATGCCAAAGTCGGAAGGCTGTCAAACTCCCAAGCAAAAAGGCAAACCGTTGGGCAGGAAATATTCAATGGAGTTTGGTGCGGAGGGCTGACACTTAGGTGCACCACCTGCTCGCCTTGAGCCAAGAAATCAGCGTGCAGCGCGTCTACTTCTTCCAAACCTTGGATCTGAATGACTGTCCCAATGCGTTCCAGCACGGGCAAGAAATCCTTCATCAAGAAGAAGTAACTATATTCAGGTTTGCCTAGAGAGGCTTGGATGTTCTTGTGCGTGATTTTTGAACTGACGAGAATTATCATGTGACTGCGATATCGAGCTTGTACAAGACACAAGCAGCGTGAATGTTAGGAGCAGTTCCAGTTCTGGTTCAGCGCCAGTTTTTGCCGGGCAGGCGAATTGTTCTTCTGCAGCATCGGCCCCGAGTTTAAGGTTGGTTATCCCATCCAACAAGGGATGTGTGCGCCGTTGGCGTCGGGACTGCTCTCCAGCGCACACCACAATCGCAAATGAGCCACGACCACCGGAGCGCTCGGCTATTAGCCGTGCTTCGTACTAAAGCCACTCAATGCAAACTGCCCTCCTGATGCTCCTCACCTCCACGCTATTGACCACTGAGGCCCATATCACCAGTTTCGTGGTCACACTGGTGCGATCGGTGCAGCCATGGTCGGCCAACGACGCCAGCTGTGTATTCATGGGGCAGCGACCTGCGACTGCCCCAAGCTATTCTCAGCCGGTAACCACGTGATCGGCCTCGCGCTCCGGGCCATGCGGGCTTGAACTGGCGCCGCCGAATTTCGTCCAATAAGCAATCCCATCCGTTCCGCTTGCCTGGAGCCGCCATGCGCCGCCTATTCCCTATCCTTCTCGCCACCACCCTCTGCCTTGGTGCCAGCGCCCAGGCGCAGACTCTGGTAGCCACCAGCAACATCATCGTCCGCGCGCTGGATCGCAGCTTCGACTTCACCTCCGACACCACCACCTCGGTGCGCGACATGAAGGTCGTCCGCGCCGCCCGTGATGATGCCGCCAGCTTCGTCGCCAGCCAGGGCGAGATCCGTGGCGTGCAGCTGGAAGCGGCCTTCGCCACCCTGCGCGAGCGCCTGCCGGAAGCTCGCCAGGCCGATGACCAGGTGCTTGCCGAAGCCATTCTCGCCCTGTGATTCCCCGCGCCGCGCGCTGGCTGGTCGCGCTGCTGCTGGCCGGCGCCAGCGCCGGCCTTCAGGCCGAGCTGCGCCTGGACCTGGACCACGAGGGACTGTCCTCCGCCGAAATCCAGGCCAGCCAGGCCCTGCTGGATCAGGCCGTGGCGGCGCTGCCGCCGAGCTTTGTCCAGCGCCTGGATCGCCGGGTGGAAGTGCGCTGGTCCGCTGACCTGCCGCACGACGTCTACGGCCGCACCACCCGCCTCGACGCCCTCAGCCTCAACGCCCGGCTGTTGCCGCGCCTGCTCGATCCCACCCTGGCCGAGGCCGCCAGCGGGCGTGCCCACGGCAGCCTGCGCCGCGAGCTGCTGGCCACCGTGCTGCACGAACTGACCCACCTGTATGACCGCGCCCGCCTGTGGCCGGCCAGCGAACGCCTGCAGCAATGGCGCTGCCGCAACGAATTCGCCAGCAGCGGCCTGGTCGGCCAGCGCGACCTGTGCCGCGGGCAGACTGAGCGGCGCTTCAGCCTCAGCGACGACCCGCAACTGCTCGACCTGGCGGGCTGGCAGCAGCAGGTCGGCAAGCGGGGCACCCGCGAGCAGGACAACGGCCAGGTGGCGCGCAGCCCCGACCCCTATGAGCTGAGCAATCCGCGCGAGTTCGTCGCGGTGAACATGGAGTATTTCCTGCTCGACCCGACCTACGCCTGCCGCCGCCCCACCCTGCAGCGCTACCTGCGCCAGCACTTCGCCTGGCAGCCGGCACAGCGGGCCGAGTGCGCCGCCGACTATGCCTACCTCAACGCCGGTCGCGACTTCGCCCGCCAGCCCCTGGGCCGGCTCGATCCCGAGCGGGTCTACGAGGTCGACTACCTGCTCGCCGAACCCAACCAGCAGTGGGCCAGCCGCTGGGGCCACAGCATGCTGCGCCTGGTGGTATGCGCCCCTGGCCGACCACGCGGCCCGGCCTGCCGGCTGGATCTGGACCAGCACCTGGTGCTGTCCTACCGCGCCTTCGTCGGCGACGTGCAGCTGTCCAGCTGGGACGGCCTGACCGGCGCCTATCCCTCGCGCCTGTTCATCCTGCCGCTGGCCCAGGTGATCGAGGAATACACCAAGGTCGAACTGCGCGGACTGTCCTCGATCCCCCTACGCCTGACGCGCGAAGAGACCGAGCAGTTGGTGGCGCGCGCCGCCGAACAGCACTGGAGTTACGACGGCGACTACTGGTTCCTCTCCAACAACTGCGCAGTGGAGACCCTCAAGCTGCTACGCGGCGGCACGGGGCGCAACGAGCTGCAGGGACTGGACAGCATCATGCCCAACGGCCTGCTCGATCTGCTGGAGGCGCGCGGCCTGGCCGACCGCAGCGTGTTGGCCGATCCGCGCGAGGCGCTGCGTCTGGGCTATCGCTTCGACTCGTTCCGCGACCGCTACCAGGCCATGTTCGTGATCCTGCGCGAGCGCCTGGCGGTGCCGCAGCAGGAGGTAGAAGACTGGCTGGCCCTGCCGCCGGAACAGCGCCGCGCCTGGTTTGCCAAAGCCGACCTGCGCGCCAGCGCCGCCCTGCTGCTGCTGGAACAGGCCGCGCTGCGTCGTCAGCTGCTGCTGGCTCAGGAACAGCTCAAGCAGCGCTATCTGGGCGCCCGCGACAACCCCGGCGAACGCCGCTTCGCCGAGGCCGATGCCACCTTGCGGCAGATCCTCGACAACAGCGGCTTCCTCAGCCGCCCGGCGGAGCTGCTGGATGCCGGCTACGGCCTGCCGCAGCCCGGTGAATGGCAGCAGCTGGAAGCTGCCAGCAGCGCGCGCCAGCTGAAGCTGCGCCAGCTCAGCGACGATCTCGACCGCGAAGTCCGTCTGCTGCTGGAGCCCGAGCTGTTGGCCGAGATCGAAGCCGGCGAGGTCAATCTGGAACAGCTCGGCCAGCACCTGCGCGCGCTGCACAAGGCCAGCGGCGGCCTGGTCCTGCCGTAGGCAGACCGCCTATAGCTGTTCTTCATCCTCCTCGGGCAACTGCTCGTCCAGATGCAGCCAGGGCAGGCGGCTCTTCACCCAGATATGCCGATCGGCCGGCGCCAGTTCGGGCTGGTCGAGGCTGGCGACCGTCAGGTCCAGGCTGTTCGGACTGCGATCGGTGAACAGGCTCAGCTGGCAGCCGCAGCGCCCGCAGAAGTAGCGCGTGCAGCTGGCCGACGAGGCATAGGCCGCCGGGCTGCCGCAAGTCCACTGGAAGCTGTCGCGGGGCACCGTCAGCCAGGTGACCACTATGCCGCCGCTGGTGCGCCGGCACACCGAGCAATGGCAGTGGGCGATGTCGCGCAGCGGCGCGCGGATGCTGTAGCGCAGCTGCCCGCAATGGCAGCCGCCGTGGTGCAGCTCGCTCATGACGCCCTCCGCAAAGTCCCTTCATCGCCAAGCTAGCACGCCGAAAGCTGCCTGAAAGCTTCGCCGCCTAGCATCCGTCCACCATCGTCCCCGGACCGATGGCCCGACAACAACAAGATGGGTGCCCGCCTTGCCTCGCCACCGCCTGCCCGTGGCCTCGCCGCGATGCCGCCGTGCGCCCGTCCGGAGATAGCCATGCTGACTTTCCTCGGCTTCGCCATGGTCATGACCTTCATGTACCTGATCATGAGCAAACGCCTGTCCGCCCTGATCGCCCTGATCATCGTCCCCATCAGCTTCGCCCTGATCGGCGGTTTCGCCGCCGGCATCGGCCCGATGATGCTCGAAGGCATCGGCAAGCTCGCCCCCACCGGGGTGATGCTGATGTTCGCTATTCTTTACTTCGCCCTGATGATCGATTCCGGCCTGTTCGACCCGGCCGTGCGCGCCATCCTGCGCCTGGTCAAGGGCGACCCGCTGAAGGTGTCGATGGGCACCGCCGCGCTGGCCCTGATCGTCTCCCTCGACGGCGACGGCGCCACCACCTACATGATCTGCGTCGCCGCCATGCTGCCGCTGTACAGCCGGTTGGGCATGAGCCCGCTGATCATGGCCGGACTGATCATCCTCGCCGGCGGCATCATGAACATGACGCCCTGGGGCGGCCCCACCGCGCGCGCCGCCAGCGCCCTGCACGTCGACCCGTCGGACATCTTCGTGCCCATGATCCCGGCCATGATCGCCGGCTGCATCGCCCTGTTCGGTGTCGCCTGGATCTACGGCAAGCGCGAGCGCGCCCGCCTCGGCGTGCTGCACCTGCCGGACGAGCAGGACAACCACGCCGAGATCAGCGTCTCGCAGTACCCGGAAGCGCGTCGACCCAAGCTGCTGTGGATCAACGGCGCACTGACCGCCGCGCTGATGGCGACCCTGATCGCCGGCCTGCTGCCGCTGCCGGTGCTGTTCATGATCGCCTTCAGCATCGCCATGATCATCAACTACCCCTGCCTGCAGCAGCAGAAGGAGCGCATTGCCGCCCACGCCGGCAACGTGCTGGCGGTGGTCGGGCTGATCTTCGCCGCTGGCATCTTCACCGGCATCCTGTCCGGCACCGGCATGGTCGAGGCCATGTCCAAGAGCCTGCTGGCGGTGATTCCCGAAGCGATGGGGCCGTACCTGGCGGTGATCACCGCCTTGGTGAGCATGCCGTTCACCTTCTTCATGTCCAACGACGCCTTCTACTACGGCGTACTGCCGGTGCTGGCCGAGGCCGCCAGCCACTACGGCATCAGCCCGGTGGAAATGGCCCGCGCCTCGATCGTCGGCCAGCCGGTGCACCTGCTCAGCCCGCTGGTACCCTCGACCTACCTGCTGGTTGGCCTGGCCAAGATCGAGTTCGGCGACCACCAGCGCTTCACCCTCAAGTGGGCAGTACTGATCTGCCTGGCCATACTGGTGGCAGCGTTGCTGCTCGGCGTGTTCCCGATGTTCGGCGGCTGAGCCGACGGTAGACGCAATTTTCACCCAAAGCCGGATAGAATCACGCCGCCCGCGCGGCCTTCGCCTACCACCGTACAAAGGAATCGATAATGGAATGGCTCACCAACCCGGAGATCTGGGTTGCCTTTCTCACCCTGACGGCCCTGGAAATCGTCCTCGGCATCGACAACATCATCATGATCGCCATCCTGGTCGGTCGCATGCCGCCGCACATGCAGGCGCGCACCCGCTTCTTCGGCCTGGCGCTGGCGATGGTCACCCGCATCGGCCTGCTGCTGTCGATCACCTGGATCATGCGCCTGACCAACGACCTGTTCGAACTGTTCGGCCAAGGCATCTCCGGGCGTGACCTGATCCTGTTCTTCGGCGGCCTGTTCCTGCTGTGGAAGAGCAGCACTGAGATGTACCACAGCCTGGAAGGCGAGGACGAAACCGGCGAGCAGCCCAGCGGCGCCGCGCGCAACTTCATCGGCACCATCATTCAGATCGCCATCATCGACATCGTGTTCAGCCTGGACTCGGTGATCACCGCCGTCGGCATGGTCTCCCACGTACCAGTCATGGTCGCCGCGATCATCGTCGCCGTGCTGGTGATGATGCTGGCCGCCGGCACCATCAGCGACTTCATCGAAAGGCACCCGTCACTGAAGATGCTGGCCCTGTCCTTCCTGGTGGTGGTCGGTACCGTGCTGATCGCCGAGAGCTTCGAAGTCCACGTACCAAAGGGCTACGTCTACTTCGCCATGGCCTTCTCCCTGGCCGTGGAGGCGCTCAACATCCGCATGCGCATCGCCCGCGGCCGCAAGGAAGATCCGGTCAAGCTGCGCAAGGACATGCCGGGCGAGTAAACCGGAAGCTGTGCATAAAAGAACGGGGCCGAATGGCCCCGTTTTTCATTTCACTCGACGAAGCGCTCGCCGCGGAAGGTGCGCCGCGGGTTGCCGCGCTCCAGCCGATGGTGGCGCAGGCGCCGCTCGGCACGCAGCTGATCATCAGCTGCCTCAGCGCGCTCGGCCAGGCGCCGGGCGATCAGCAACACGGCCAGACGCTTGTTGGCATGCTGGCTGCGCTCGCTCTGCACCTTGACGCTGATGCCGCTGGCCAGGTGAGTCGCCCGCACCGCCGAATCGGTGGTGTTGACGTGCTGGCCACCAGGGCCGGACGAACGCAGTGTCTCGAAGCGGATCTCGCTCTCCAGGCTGGCCGACGGCGCGGCAAAGCACGCCCCGCCGAAGAACCAGTTCTTGCGCCCATGGCTCGGCCGGTAGCTACTGGCACAGACCCACAGCAGCGAACCGCTCCAGGCCTCGGCCAGTACTTCGGCTTCCTCGCCCTGCAGCGCCACCAGCACGGAGCGCAGGGTGCCGCGCGCCACTCCGGCTTCCTCTTCCAGCACACGCACCTCGACCCGCGCCGCCTCGGCTTCCGCCAGCAGCCGGCGCAGCGCCTTGGCCACCGCCAGCGCGCATTCCTCTGGGCCCTGGCCCGCCGACAATTGCAGGAGGATCATCAGCAGCACCCTCCCCGCGTCTTGTAGGTCAGCACCGGCTTCAGCCGCGCCAGTACCCGCACCAGCCCGGCTTCCCGCAGGGCGCCTACCACCGAATCGATGGCCTTGTAGGCCTCCGGCGCCTCCTCGTAGATCAATGTCCGGTCGGCACAGATCACCCGGCTGCCCAGCGCCGTGCGAGCCAGCTGTTCGACGCTGTAGCGCGACGCCAGGCGCTCCTTGCACTCGCTGCGCATCCATTTGCGCCCGGCCCCGTGTGCCAGGGACAGCAGGCTGCGCTCGTCGGCAAGCGGTTCGACCAGGTAGCTGAAGTCGCCACGCGAACCAGGGATCATCATCACCCCCTGGTCCGATGGCGTGGCGCCCTTGCGGTGCAGCCAGCCGTCGCGACCGACGATGCACGCCGGCGACACCAGGTTGTGGTTGACGTCCAGCAGCGGCTCACCGTCGGCGCGCAGGCGCTCCAGCATGCGCCGGGCGATCAGTTGGCGGTTGGCCTCGGCAAAACGCAGGGCGCCGTCGTGGCGCGCCAGGTAATGCGTGCAGGCCTCGCTGCCAGCCTCCAGCCCGGCATGGCCGAACAGGTCGACCTGCTCACGCAGGATCGCCTCGCCCAGCCCACGCGAGCCGCTGTGTACCAGCAGAAGCAGGCGGTTGAGGGCGATGCCGAGCCGCTCCAGCGCGGCATCGTCATAGCTCAGGTCGAGCTGCTGCAGCTCGGCGAAGTGGTTGCCGCCGCCGATGGTGCCCAGCGAGCGCTCGTGACCGCAGGCTGGCAGGCCGAAGGCGGCAATCGCCTCGGCCCAGTCCTCGTCGAGCGGCGCATCTAGGTTGCCCAGGCGCTTCTCGAGCTTGTCCAGGTGCAGCTTGGCCGTCGATATATCGGTACGCCACAGAGCCATGCCGCAGCCGATGTCGTTGCCGACCAGCGCCGGGTACAAGCGACCGATGGAAAAGAACGCCGCGCCGACCGGATAGCCGCGCCCCGGGTGCAGGTCCGGCATGCCGGCCACCCGTTGCATGCCCGGCAGGCGAGCGGTGGTTTCGAGTTGTTGGATCGCTTTTCCTTCGATCCAGGTGTCGTCCGCGGCGATCAATATGACGCCGTCGGACAGATTGCGGATGCAATTGCCCATGGTCCAATCCCTATGGGTTGAAATGAAAATGTTGGGAGTGGCAGGACCGGGCCGGGTGACGCGCGCCGCAGCGAAAGCGGCGGAGAGAATCAGACCAGACGCGACCTGCAAAGGGTGATCAGCTGCTGCATGATGTGCCTCCTTTGCTGTCGGTTGAGGGGGAGAAGGCGCGCATCCTAGGCCGATGGCGCGCGCCACGCAATCCCTGCGTCTACTTCGGCTGCGCCACTGCAGCCGCTTCTTCGCGCGGGCCCGCAGGCAACAGCGGCCTGCCAGCACAGTGAAAAACACCGGCGCTGCGCCGGTGTTTTTGCTCTGACTATTCGTGCGGCGCTGGCTGCAAGCCAGGCACCGCCTCAGCCCGTCACTCCAGGGTGAACCACTGCACTTCGACGCGGCGGTTCTGCTCGCTGTCCTGGCCGATCGGCTCTTCCCAGCCGCGACCGACCAGCTCGATGCGGTCTTCGGCGATGCCGGTGTGACGGGCCAGCAGGGCATCCTTGACCGACTGGGTGCGCTGGCGCGACAGCTCCATGGCCTTCAGCGCCATGCTCTTGACCAGCGCCGGGCCGCCCTGGCGTTCGAAGTCCGGCACCATGGCGTTGTCCACGTGGCCGCGCAGCAGGACGATGGAGCCGGGGCTGACCTGGAGGAATTTCTTGATGGTGTCCAGATAGTCCTGGTTGGCCTTGGCATCCTTGTCCAGCTCGGCCGAGTTGGCCTCGAAGAAGAAGCGGATGTCCTTGCTCAGCAGCGCGTCGCCTTCCAGCGCCACCTTGCCGGTGGTGCGGATCGGCGCGATGGAGATGGTCTGGCCCTTGAACGTACCGCCGGCATCCAGCGCCTTGAGGTGCTGCAGGTTGGCGAAGCGTGCCGGGTCGGCCGGATTCTTGATCAGCGCGCCATAAGCCAGCACCGAGGACTGGAAGATGCCCTGGAAGGAGCCGGCCGAGTCGATGCTGCCATCGAAGAAGGCCAGGTTCTCCGGCAGGTTGCTCAGGTGCACCTTGCTCAGCTCATCGAGGGTTTCCTGGGCGGTCCAGCCGAACGCCTGGGCGACCACGCCGGCATTGGCCTGGGGATCGTCGCGCAGCAGGCGGTTGCCTTCCAGCAGGCCGTTGACCAGGCCCTTGACCTTGTCCGGGTGGGCGTTGGCGAAGCCCTTGTTGACCACCAGGATATCCGCCACCACCAGCAGGTTGCGGTTGGACACCAGCATCTTCGCGGCACCGGCGGACTCGGCCACCACCTCGTCGGTACGCGGCGACCAGCCCACGCAGCCATTCAGCCGGCCATTGCCGCCCAGCTCGGCGGCGTAGGCATCACAGGCGATGAAGGCGTCCTCGTAGAACACCAGGCCCAGCTCATTGGGCGCCGGGCGGCTGTTCAGGTCGCGCAGCACCTTGACCGGCACGCCGGCCTCGGAGGCCAGGTAACGGATGAAGAACTCGCTTTCGTTGAACTGGCTGGCGCCGAGCACCTTGCCCTTGAGCTGGTTGATGCTGGCGATATCGCTGTCCACCACCACCTGGTCGGCACCACGGGAAAAGGCGATTTGCGCCGGCACCGTGACTTCGAACTGGCGACCGAGCACAGCCAGCACGTCAGCCGTGGTGGCCACGGCGGCGATCTGGCCATTGTTCAGCGCCGACCACTCCTCGCTCTCGCCCTTGTTCAGGCGCACCTGGAAGCCGTACTGCTTGGCGAAGATCGAGTTCGGGTTGGGCGCCAGGCCTCCGTTGGCGACGATCAGGCCGCCGTAGCCGGCGTACTCGCTGATGTCGATATCGATGATGTTGTTCTTCATCTCGTAGGGCGCTGCCGACTGCAGCACCGGCGTGCCGGTAACCGGTTCGGCCGGCTCAGGCGCGGCAGAGCCGCCACCGAGACTGCTGGGCAGGCTGCTCAGCGGACTGTCGCCGCCCTTGAGCATGTCCTTGCTGACCAGCCAGCCGCCCAGGCCGAGCAGGCCCAGCACCAGCACTATGGTGATCAGCTTGCCGGCAGCGCTACCGCGCTGACGGTGGAAAAGATTCGGGTGCATGACTTGTCTCCCTGTCGATGAATTATTGTTTTTCGGTAACGGCCTGAGGCTTGCTGCCCTGTCCCTGCAGCACGTAGCTGGGCAGGCCCTGTTGTTCGTTGAGTTCGAGCACGCCGAGCAGATCGCGCTGGTCGTTGAGCCAGCGGCTGGCCTCGTTGAACGAGGAGGTGAGGGCGTTGAGCGCCGTGCCGATCTGCTCCTCGTCGGTAGCCAGCAGGGTTTGCTCGCGGATCAGCGCGATCTGCTGGTCGATGCGCGCCAGTTCGGCATCCACATGTTCCTTGCGCCGCAGCCCCTCGGCGTGCGCCGCCTGGCGGGCGTCGATTACTTGCTTCTGCTGCTCCAGGCTGCGGCGCAGCTCGGCGCCCAGGTCGCTGGCGGCCAGGCGCTGGTCGATCTGGTCTTCCTGCTGCTGCAGCTCGGCGCTATCCGCCGCGGCGGTGTCCACCACCACGCTGAGTGCCTGGCCGGCCACCAGCAGGCGCAGATTGAGCCACACCAATTGCTCCAGGCTGTCGGCATGGGCGCTCATCAGCGGCGAGCGCGACAGCAGCTGCAGCACCTCGCGGGCACGCGTCTCTATGCGTTGCTGACGTTGGCGCTGGCTATCGCCGAGCAGGGCCAGCGTCGCCTCGTAGCGCTGCTCGGCAGGGTCGATGTGCACCTCGCCAACATCCACCGCCGTGCGGAAGCGCTTGTTGCTGGCCAGCAGGCCCAGGTAGGCCAGCTCCAGGCCGGCGCCGAGCACCCAGAAGCCGGGACTGACGAATAAGCCGAGCAGGCCGAAGGCGGCCAGGCCAAACCAGTTCGGCGGCAGCGGCATGCCCAGCGGACGGGCCGTGAAGGCGGCCCACAGATAACGCCCGGCACTCATGGGTCGACAGCCTCCTGACCAAGGGCACGCAGCACTTCGGGAACGAAGGCCATGTCGGTGGCCTCGCGAATGGCCAGCTGCATCTGCAGGCGCAGCACCTGCTCAGGCACCGGCGGCTGGTAGCCCTGCAGGCAGTGCTGCAGCGCCTCCAAAGCCGGCAGTTGGGCGGTGCGTACCTGGCGATAGACCTTGACCGCCAGGGCCTCGGCCGCACCCGGCGTGAGCAGCAGCGGCAGCGCCTGCTGCTCCAGCTGCGCCTGCTCCAGTTGCAGGTCGAAGCGCTTGAGCAGGGCCCGCAGCAATGCCGCGCTCTCCGCCACGCTGGTGGTCGGCAGCAGGGGAATCTTCACGTCGACCCGGCCGGGGCGCTTAAGATCCACCTCGATCAGGTCGGGACGCGAGGAGGCGAGAATCCAGATGACTTTGCCGCGGTTGTCGGCGCTGCCCATCTCCTGGGCGATCATCGAGTACAGTCGTCCGGACAGGCCGCTGTCGCCACTGCCACCATCGCGCTTGCCGAGGGTCTGGTCGGCCTCGTCGATAAATACGATGCAGCGACCGAGGCCCCGGATCAGACGGAAGATTTTCTCCAGGTTGCCTTCGCTGGAACCGACCCAGCGATCGCGGAAGTTCTTCAGTTTGACCACCGGCACACCGGCCTCGCCGGCCAGGCACTCGACCAGGTAGGTCTTGCCGGTGCCCACCGGGCCGCAAAAGATGTAGCCCTTGGGCAGCGCGCGCAGGTCGGCGGCCTGCCACAGCGCCATGTCCTGGCGCAGCCAGGTCTTCAGCGCCTCTTGGGCGTGGTAGTCGTCGAGGGTGCGGGCGGACTCGATGAACTCCACCAGTCCGGCGCTATCGGCCTCCACCAGTTCCTTCTTGGCCTCGGCCCAGTCGCGCGCGCCGAGCACCTTGCCCTCGTGGGCACGGCGCTTGACCAGGCTGGCCAGGGCACTGAGGCTGACTCCGGCCAGCGCCTGCTCGGCACCGTCGTCCTGGGCGGCGAAAGCCTTGGGGTGATCGATGCGCAGCTGCGCCAAGCACTGGCGCAGGTCGTCGACGTCCGGTAGCGGCACCTGGATGCGGTCGATGCGCGGGTTGTTTGCCACCAGCGGATGCAGGTCGTTGAGGTTGTCGGCCAGCAGCAGACTGGCGAAGGCCATGTCGCTGAACGGCGGCTCGGCGGCCCAGTCACGCACCAGGCTGGCCAGGCTCGCGGTGGCGAAGTCGCCCGGCTGGCCGGCCGGCAGCACCAGATCGGCGCCGCGCAGTATCACCGCCACATGCTGGCTATCGCCGCGACCCAGCGCGCGTAGGTTGGCGCGGTAGCGCAGGTAGCGGCTGATCAGTTCCACCGCCGCGCGCGGCTCGTGCGGCCAGGGCTGCACCTGCGTCGCGGCCGGCCATTCGGCGAAGCGCTCGCCGCCGCGCAGCAGGCTAAGGCCATTGCCCGGATCGTAAAGGAAGACCACGTCGAAGGCGGCCAACAGGCGCGCATCCAGATAGCGGGTCAGGCTGACCAGGCGGCCGTCCAGCGGGAAGCGGTCGGCGACATTGCCGTACAGCACGAACTGGCCATGGGCGCCGCTCTCGTAGGCCAGGCGCAGCTCCTCCAGCCAGGCGGGCGCCTGCGGGGCTTGAACCGCGGCCATGGCTTACTGGCTTTCCGACTGCGGGTTGCCGCCCATGCTGCGGTTGGCCTCGGGCGCGGCCGCCTCGGCGCCGGGCAGGGCGATACCTTCCTTGGCGGCGAACTCGGCCAGGGCCTGGTCGGCCAGGGCGTCCATCTCCGCTTCCTTGAGGTTCACTTCGCTCATGTCCATCGAGTCGCGAGCCATGCGCGCGCGGCCGGCGGCCTTGGTGCGCTCTTCCTCGACCATCTCGTGCAGGCGGTTGAGGGTATCGCCGGAGCCACCGATGGTGCTGACCATGCCGGCAGCCATCTCGTTCATCTCGGCCATCGCGGTCTTCATGCGCATGTCGTTGATCGCGCCCTTGAGCGCCTCGATCTTGGCGCGCGCGGCGTTCACCGCCACTTCGCGGGCCTTGGTCAGGTTCTGGTAGGTCTCTTCGGCCTGGGCCAGCTGGCGACGGTTCTCTTCCAGCTCGCGGGCCAGGCTCTGCAGACGCAGGGCGTTCTGCGCAGCAGCCGACTTGTTGCCGGCGCGCAGGTGGGCGGTAGTGCGGGCATGCAGCTCACGCTCCTCGGCCTCCTGCTTGCGTACCTGGCTCATCAGGCGCTCGGCCAGACCGGCGTGGGCAGCCAGGCCCTGGTTGAAGTTGGCGATCTGCTTGCGCAGGTTCTCCTGCTCCAGCTCCAGCAAGGCTTCCGGGTTCTTCCGCTCCAGATCCTTGATGAACAGCGAGAGGATGCCTTTGAAGACGTTGGCGAGGCGGCTGAACATGAACAACTCCTTGCGATCTGCGTGCAATCCATCGTGCACCGGCGCCACGGCCGGCAGGGCTTGGCGCATTCTTCGCGAGCGGGCGGGCAGATGCAACCTCGCTGCATGATTGTGCGAAACAGGGCCCCACAGCCTGCGCTATTCGCACCCCCTACTTACCCGCTCCTCATCACCGCCCGCCCAATCCGCGGTCAACAATCCTTCCCGCACATAGCGGTGAAAACTCGACCAGGGCCAATCGACCACCCGCTGTACCAGGCCATGCTTGAGCGGGTTGATATGGACGTAGTCGACGTGCGCGGCGAAGTCCCGCTCATCACGCAGCACATGCTCCCAGTAGCGCGGTTGCCAGATCCCGGCCTCGCGCCGGCTATTGGTAGCGACCGCCATGCCGCCTGCCCGCAGGCCTCTGGTGAACAGTACCTTGAGCTGGCCGATTCGCGCCGCGTAGTCCTGGTCGCCAGCAGGCAGGCTCATCACCAGATGCAGGTGCTCCGGCAGAATCACCACCGCATCGATATGAAAGGGCCGGCGCAGCTGCGCCTGGCGAAAGCACTCGCGGAGCAGATCGACATGGCGCGTCAGCAGATCCTGGCGGCGATCCGTCAGGGCCAGGGTGAAGAAATAGCTGGCGCCCGCTACCCGGGCGCGCCTGTAGAGCACCATTGCCTGAACCTCCTTGTTCAGCCACTTTTCCCCGGACTAAAGTCCGGGCTACCCGATCAGCCTAGCGCCGAACCGTCACCCGTAGCCCGGACTTCAGTCCGGGAGCCCTGGCAGCATCAAAACAGACTGAGCTGGTCGGTTGCCGACGACACCACAGGTGCTACTGGCTCACTGGCGACTGTCTGCGGGCCGGCTACCAAACGCTGCGCCAAGCCCGCCGCCCGCTCCGCCTTGCCGTTAACTGCCTCGCTCAGGCGCGCCGGCAGGCCCCAGATTTCCACCTTCTGCTTGGCACGGGTGATGCCGGTGTAGAACAGCGCGCGGGTCAGCAGCGGGCTTGGGCTTTCCGGCAGGGCCAGCAGCACTTCGGCGAACTCGGAGCCCTGGCTCTTGTGCACGGTCATGGCGAAGGCGCTGTCGTGGCTGGGCAGGCGTGCCGGAGCGAAGGCGCGGAAGCCGTCTTCGCCTTCGAAATAGACACGCAGGCCATACTCGCCGGCCAGGCAGATGCCGATATCGCCGTTGAACAGGCCCAGCGCGTAGTCGTTCTGCCGCACCATCACCGCGCGGCCGGGGTACCAGCGTTCGCGCTCGGCCAGCGAGTAGCGGCGCTTGATGCGTGCCTCCAGTGCCTCGTTGAGGCCGCTGACGCCCCAGGGGCCCTCGCGCTGGGCGGTGAGGGCACGGAAGGCGTTGAAGGCAGCGAAGGCTTCGGCCGGGTCGCCCTTGCGCGCGGCCTGCAGGTAGGGCCGATAGCCCAGTTCCAGGCGCTCCAGCAGCGCGGGCTGGCTCGGTTCGGCCTGCCAGGCCAGGTCGGCGCGGCCTTCGCGCAACAGGTTCAAAGTGCCGGCGGCATCGCCGCCATTGATTCGCCGTGCCAGTTGGCCGATGCCGCTGTCGCCGGCGAAGCGGTGGCTGTGGGTGAGCAACACCACAGCGTCGCCCAGCGCCGAGCGCGGTGTCTCGACCGGCACACTCTGGCCGGTGATGCGTTGCAGTTCGGCGGCGGCCGCGGCGTCGAAGCCACGGCCTTCGCACAGCTCGGCGAACACGGCGCCGGCCTCCACCGCCGCCAATTGATCCTTGTCGCCGAGCAGGATCAACCGCGCCTGCGGCGGCAGCGCGGCGACCAGCTTGGCCATCAGCGCCAGGTCGACCATAGACGCCTCGTCCACCACCAGCACATCCAGCGCCAGGGGCCGCGCCGCATCGTGGCGCACGGCCGGGCTGTCGCCGCGACTGCCGAGCAGGCGATGCAGAGTGCGCGCCTCTTCCGGCAGCAGCGCCTTGAGTTCATCGGCCAGCGGCAGGTCGGCCTTGGCATTGCGGATCGCTTCGGCCATGCGCGCCGCCGCCTTGCCGGTTGGCGCGGCCAGGCCGATGGCCAGTCTGTCGCCGCCAGACGGATGGCCGCCCCGCTGTTCCAGTAGCGCGGCGAGCAGGCGTACCACGGTGGTGGTCTTGCCGGTGCCGGGACCGCCAGAAATTACCGCCAGGCGCCGGCGTACTGCCTGGGCGGCGGCCAGGCGCTGCCAGTCCGGCTGTTGCTGGTTGAAAGCGAACAGCCGCGCCAGGCTCTCGGCCAGCTGCGCCTCGTCCACCTCGGGGCGGTCGGCGGCGCGGGCTAGTAGCTGCGCGGCCAGTTGCGCTTCGTAGGCCTGGTAGCGCGCCAGGTACAGACGCTCGCCCTCCAGGATCAGGGGGGCGAAGGCACCAGGCCCGGCGACCAGCGCAGAACGCTGCAGGCGGGTACGCAGCTCGCTCAGCGGCGGCAGGACGAAATCGAATTCCGCCCAGGGACGCTGTCCCGCCACCCGCGCCAGCGGCAGGCAAACGTCGCCCGCAGCCAGAGCCTCGCTGCACAGGGCGGCGCAGACCAGCACGGCCGCATCCGCCTGCGGCTCCAGCCGTTGCAGGCTGGCCAGCAGGGCGCGTTCCAGCGGGCCGAGGGGCAGGTCGGCGAGGTTCATCGCGCAGTCCCCCTCCCCCCAACCCTCGGCCTCGGCTTCCTGCGTCGCCCTACCTCCTGCATCCATGCAGTCGTCTCTCCAAGGGAGAGGGAACGGTTTCTCGATGCTTCTATGGCGGACGTAGCCCGGATGCAATCCGGGAAGGCCCGCCCCCGGATTGCATCCGGGCTACTGCCTGAGCACATTACTGCCCCTCCGCGAACAATCGGTCCAGCGCATCCAGCAGGGCATCGTCCGGGCGGGCGAAGTACACCCCGGCCTCCGGCATGCCGCGCAGAAACAGGTAGAAGGCGCCGCCCAGCTGCGCGTCGGTGAAGCCGGCCAGGCGCGTACGCAGGAAGCGCCGCAGCGCCACCAGGTATATGAGGTACTGCAGGTGGTAATGCTCGCCGGCAATGGCCTGTTCCAGACGCTCGGTGCCGTAGTGGTCTGCGGTCGGGCCGAGCCAGTTGGACTTGTAGTCGAGGATGTACCAGCGCCCGTCGTGCTCGAAGGTGAGGTCGATGAAGCCCTTGAGGAAGCCCTGCAGCTCGTCGAACTGCAGGCGCTCGGCAGCCTGGCGCATAGCCGCCGGCAGGCCGTACGCCGGATCGGCGAGCAGCACGCGCAGGCGCTCCACGTCCAGGCGTTCAACCGGAAAGGTAAAGCCCAGCTCGGGCAGGCGGCGGGTCGGGTCGAGGGTGGCCAGGCTCAGGCCCTGGCCGTCCAGGTCACAGTCCAGCACGCGCTGCAGCTGCGCGGTGGCGGTCTCGGTCCAGGTCGCCGCGTCGATGCCGTGGTCCTGCAGGGCGGCCGGCACCAGTTGTTCCAGGCTGCCCTTGCCGCGCATCCAGTCTTCGAGGATGGCGTGCAGGCAGGTACCGGCGCGGGCGCCGCGAGGGAAGGCGAAGAAGCCGGCGCCGGGTTCGCTGGCGTCTGGCATGGCCAGACCGTCGCGGTCCGGCGCCTCCATGTGCATGCCGGCGGACAGGCCGGAGAAGCTGCCGATGCGCCAGGCGCTGTGCAGGCTGCGGGCGAAATGCTGCAGAGCCTGCGGCGGCTCGGCACGGCTCTCGCCAGCGGCGCTGGCCTCTTCCAGCAGCAGCGGCAGGCGAGCGATCAGGCTGCCGCTTGCCTGCGCCAGGTCGTCCAGCTCGGCAGCCAGCGCCAGGCCTTCACGGCCGCAAAGATGCGCCGCCAGCTCGCCCAGGGCGTCGGTACCTGGCAGCTCGCGGCCGTGCAGCAGCCAGGCCAGGGCACTGCTGTGCAGGCCCTCGTCGGGCAGCGAGCCATCCTTCTTCGGCTTGGGCAGGGCGGGCGGGCCCCAGTGCAGCCACAGGCGATCACGGGCGCGGGTCAGGGCCACGTAGGTCAGGCGCAGCTTCTCGGCAAAGCTTTCGCGCCGCGCCACCTGTAGGCGCTCGTCCAGGCGCGCGCTGCCCAGGTCGAGCAGCGGCTGGCCGTGCTCGTCGTGGCAGCGCGCGCTGTCGGTGTGCTGGCCGAGCAGGCGGCCGTCCCACAGGAAGGGGCAGAACACCAAGGGATATTCCAGGCCCTTGGAGGTGTGGATGGTGACGATCTGCACCCGCTCGGCATCGCTTTCCAGGCGCAGCAGGGCGTCCTCGCCGGCGCCCTCGCTGCTGCGCTGGCCGTCGAACCAGGCGAGCAACGCCTCCAGTCCCGGACGCTGCAGGCTCTCAGCCTGCAGCAGTTCAGCCAGATGCAGCAGGTTGGTCAGCCGCCGCTCGCCGTCGATGCCGGCCAGCAGGCGTTCGGCCACCCGCTCCTGGTCCAACCACGCTCTAAAGACGCGCATAAAGCCGTGCTGCCGCCACAGCTGGTGGTACTGCTCGGCGGCGGCGCGCTCCTCGTCCCAGGCGCGTTCGTCGTCCTGGCAACGGGCGATCTGCGCCGCGTCGCGCCCTAGCAGGCGGGTGGCCAGGGCGTAGCGCAGCACGCCTTCGCGGCCCGGCTCGGCGTAGGCCGCCAGCACCGCCGCCAGCTCGCCGGCCTCCTCGCTGTGCCACACGCTGTCGCGACCACGGCGTACGCTGGGTACGCCACGCGCGGCCAGCTCGGCAGCGACGCTGGCGGCCTCGCGATGGTTGCTGACCAGCACGGCGATATGGCCGCCCTGCAGCGGCTTCCTGTCGTCGCCTTCGGCGAAATAGGCATCGCCTTGCGCACTGGCGGCGAGCAGCGCGGCAATCCTGCGCGCCGTATCCGTGGCGGCCAGCTCGCCGGCGCGGGCCTTGCTTATGCCCTCGTCACCGAGCCAGACCAGGCCCAGCGGCGCGCTGCCATCCTGCTCGGGCAGCACCAAGGTGGCCCGCGACTTCTTGCCGGCGCTGACCGGCGGGTAGTTCAGCCCGTCTTCGGCGAACGGCTGCGGGCGGGCGAACAGGCAATTGAGCGCGGCGATCAGCTCGGGGGTGGAGCGGTAGTTGAAAGGCAGGTCGTACTGTCGCTCGGCCGCGTCGCGGGCCTGCAGGTAGGTGGCCAGGTCGGCGCCGCGGAAGGCATAGATGGCCTGCTTGGGGTCACCCACAAAGCAAAGGTCACCACCGTCGCGGTAGATGCGGTCGAAGATGGCGTACTGGATCGGGTCGGTGTCCTGGAATTCGTCGATCAGCGCCAGCGGGTACTGCTCACGCAGGCGCGCGCCCAGGTCCTCGCCGGCCGGCCCGTGCAGCGCCTCGTGCAGACGATTGAGCAGGTCGTCGAAGGCCAGCAGGCGCTGGGCCGCCTTGCGTTTCGGCAGCTCGACGTTGAGCCGGTCGAGCAGCTCGACCTGCAGGGCGATCAGCTTCTGCCTTCCCGCCGGCTCGGCGGCGGCCAGGGCCTCGGACAGCACATCGAGTGCATCGGCCAGCTCGCACTGCGGCGCGTCGAAGCCCTTCTTGCAGGCCTTGCCCAGTGCGGCGGCGCCTAGCTTGAGCAGTCCGTCCGGAGCCTCGAACAGGGCCGCCGGGTCGGCGAAGTAGGCGTCCAGCTCGGCCGACCACAGCGGCAGCTTGGAGACCTTGTGGGTGGTCTGGCTGAGGCCGCCGTGCCCCCGCAGGGTCTCGATCCAGCCGTAGCCGGCGTCGTGCCACAGTGTGGCGGCGCGCTGCCAGGCGGCGCTGGCGGCGCTCAGCTCGACACCGCTGGCCGCCTCGCGCGGCTCCACCCGCAGGTAGGGTTTGCCCAGGTGGCTGCGCAGGGCCTGCCGCAGGGTCGATGGGGTGATCCTGGCCTTGGCCAGGAAGCGCGCCCAGGCCGGATCGGCCTCGGCCAGCACATGACGCCAGGCATCGCCGAGCAGGGCGTCGAGCACCTCGCGGTCGTCCTGGGTCAGCTCGGCATCGAAGTCGCCGCCGGCCTCGAAGGCCGAGTCCTGCAGGGCGCGCTGGCAGAAGCCGTGGATGGTGAAGATCGCCGCCTCGTCGAAGCCGTGCACGGCCAGCAGCAGACGGCGGCGCGCCGCCTCACCGGGATGGCGACGGTGCAGCTCGATCAGGAAGTCATCGTCGCTCTCGCCACCTTCATACAGCGCCAACAGCTCGGCCAGGCGCGCGCGGATACGCTCCCGCAGTTCGGCCGTCGCAGCGGTGGTATAGGTCACCACCAGGATCTGCCCCACGCTCAGTTGCTGCTCTAGCAGCAGGCGGGCATACAGGGCGGTGAGGGTCCAGGTCTTGCCGGTACCGGCGCTGGCCTCGATCAGCGAGCGGCCGGCGAACGACGAATCCTGCAGGTTCAGGTCGTTCATTCGGCCTCCTCGTCGCCACTGGCCAGCGCCTTGAGCGCCGGGCCCAGCAACTGCTCGGCGAGCTGCTCGAAGCGCCCGCCGAGCGGGTCGCGCTCGCGGAAGGCGAGGGCGTACCAGGGATCGAGAACCTCGCCGGGCACAGGGCTGAACTCGGCGCCTAGCCAGGCGGCCTCGGCCTTGTCGCGGGCGGCGTCGCGTGGCTCCTTGCGGCTCTTGGCGCTGGGCGTACACAGGGCCTTGGCGAACTCGTAGCTGCTGCGGGTGATGAAGGGCAGCGGCGCGCTCAGGGCCTCGCGGTAGGCCAGCAGCCAGGGTTCCAGCAGCGCGCGGGCATCCACCTGCGGGCCGAGTTGCCAGTCACCGGCCGGCGAGACCAGCAGGCTCTCGCGGGCGATCTCCGCGGTGGCGCCGCCCGCTGTCCAGGCACAGTTGAGCAGCAGGTGGCGCAGCCAGAAGCCGGGCAGGTCCCAGGCGCCGGGCGCGGCCAGGCGCCAGTCGAACAGGCCGTGGCTGGTCACGCCGTCCAGCCAGCCGTGCACGCGCACACCGGCCAGTTGGATATCCACCAGCAGCGGCTGCGGCGTCTCCCCCGGGCGTGCCTCGAACAGGCGTGGGGCGAAGGCGCGCACCGGGCCGCGCTGCTTGCCCCACAGGGCATGCCCCAGCTCGCCGGGCGGCAACCAGCCAGCGGCGCGGGCAATACGCCGCTCCTGCTCCTCCGACCAGCCACGCTCCACGGCGTGCAGGGCCAGCTGGCGCAGACCACGACGCGCCGGGCCTTCGAGGGCGAAGGGCTCGTCGGCGGCGATGGCCTCGTCGGCATCGGCCAGGCGCAGGCCCAGGCGTTGCTCCAGGAGAAAGCGCGCCGGATGGCGGAAGCACTGCAGCAACTGGCTCGGCTCGATCACCAGCGGATCGCCGCCCGACCTATCGGGGCCCGGCTCGGGCAGCCGCTCGATAAAGGCTGGCGGGGTCAGCAGCGGCGCCTCGGCCAGGCGCCGCGCGGCGCGGAACCAGGCGGGGGCGAAGCCCTGGCGCGCGCCGACGGCCGCGAAGTTGCCGGGAGCGAAGGGCTGCAGCGGGTGTTCGACAGTGATGCGCGCGCTGGCATTCTGCTCCTGTGGGAGCGGCCTTGGCCGCGAAGCTTCTGCGCTGGCGTATTCGCGGCCAAGGCCGCTCCCACCTGATTTAGGCTGGCCGGCCACGGCGGTCAGATCGACCGCCTCCAGCAGTTCGCTGACCAGCACCGAGGGAGGCAGCTCGGCGTTGTCGCGCGGGTCGCGGCCGACATAGCTCAGGTACAGACCATCGCGGGCGCTGAGCAGGGTTTCGAGGAACAGGTAGCGGTCATCCAGGCGCCGCGCCCGATCACCGCGGCGCGGACGCCTGGCAATCAGGTCGAAACCGGCGGCCGGCGTGCGCCGGGGCAGGGCGCCGTCGTCCAGGCCGAGCAGGCAGACCAGGCGGAACGGCAGGCTGCGCATCGGCACCATGGTGCAGAAGGTCACCGCGCCGGTGAGGAAACCCGAAGCGCCGCTGCCGCTCTCCAGCGCCGCGCCGAGCTGCTGGCGCACCAGCGCCAGTTGCAGCGGGCGCGCGATGCCGGCGTCCAGAGCCTGCCGACCCAGCGCCGCACAGGCCTGGCTGAGCAGGAGCAGGGTGTCGCCGGATTCGCGTTCGTCGAACAGCACGTCGATCAGGCCCTGCAGGTCCAGCGCCCAGTCGGCCAGCGGGCGGTCACGCTGCAGGCGCTCGGCCAGGCCGGCGAGCAGCTCGACGAAGGCGCACAGGCGGCCGAGCAACTGGCCGCGGGCACCTTCCAGGGCATCCAGTGGCAGGCTGTCGCCGAGCAGCGGTACGCCGTCGCCGGCCAGTTGCGGTGGTGCGGCGAAGCCCAGCAGCAGGCGGTCCAGACCCTGGCGCCAGGTGAAGGCATCGTCGGCCGGCAGGTCCAGCGCCTGGCGGTGACCAGCGTCGCGGCCCCAACGCACGCCGGCCTGGTGCAGCCAGTCGCGCAGCAGCGGCAGGTCTTCGGGTTCGATGCCGGCGCGGCGGGCAATCGCCGGCTGCTCCAGCCAGGCGAGGATCTCCTCGGCGGCAAAGCGGCTCTCGGGCAGGCTGAGCAGGCCGAGGAAGGCCTCGATCAGCGGCGTTTCGGCGCGCAGGCTGCGGTCGGCCAGGCTGTAGGGAATATGCGGCGCGCCTTCGCGGCGGGCGAAGACGGCCTCGATATAGGGCGCGTAGCGCTCGATGTCCGGGGTCAGCACCACCACCTGATCCGGGCTCAGCTGCGGGTCGGCGGCGAAGCGCGCCAGCAGCTGGTCATGCAGGATCTCCACCTCGCGCAGGGGCGAGTGGGCGATATGCAGCTCCAGCGAGCGGTCGTCGTCGCGCAGGGCCAGGCGCTCGTCCGGGGTGCGGGTGCGCAAGCGCAGGATGTCCTGCTGCAGCGCATGCAGCAGGCTGTCGTCGGCCAGCTCATTGTCCTGTGGGTAGATGCCGTTTTCCTCGGCGATCTGCCCGAGCAGGCTGTCGAAGAAGTCGCGGCCCTGCTTGCCCAGGCTGGCCAGCAGCGGGTGGCCGACGTCGAGATACCAGTCGTCCGGGCTGACCTCGGACTGGGCCAGCTCGCGTACGTCGCGAATCTCGCCCCAGGCCTCGCGGCACGGGTTGAGGGCGAAGATCACCACGTCGGCGTGTCGCGCCAGCCCCTCCAGCACACGCAGGTGATGCGGCGGCAGCGAGCTGATGCCGAACACCAGCAGGCGCTCGGGCATCCCGGCGATGGGAGCATCCGCATGCAGGCGCGCCAGCAGCTCGCCGAGCAGGCGCGCGCGGTGCGGGTGGCCGTCACGGGTCAGCTCCTGCCACAGCAGCGCCTGCCAGGTTTCGTCCGCGCCCAGGTCGCACAACTCGCCGCGCTCCCAGGCGGCCAGCCAGTCGTCGCGATAGAGCAGGTATTGGTCGAACACGTCGGCGATCTTCGCCGCCAGGGCCTGGCGGCGGCGCTCGTCGCCACCTTCCAGATAACGCTGTAGGCGTTCGGCACGGGCCAGGTTGGCCGGCTCGCACAGCCAGTCGTAGAGGCGCCAGGTCATCGCCTGTGGATTGAACGCCGACTGCTCCGGCAGGGCACCGAGCACCTGGCGCGCCAGGCCCCAGACGAAGCTGGACGGCAGCTGCACCTCGAGGTGCATGGCGATGCCCTGCTCGCGCGCCAGCTGCAGGGTCAGCCAGCGGCCGATGCCCTGGCTCGGCACCACCACCCGCGCCGGCGCCAGCACGTCCGCCTGCGGCTGGGCGAGCAGCCGACAGGCCAACAGGCCGAGGGTTTCCAGGTCGGGGGCGTGGTACAGGCTGAGCATGGGCGGCGCTGGCGGATGGACTGCCGGCAAGGTTAACAAGAAGCGCCGGCGGCGCGGATTTTTTGCTACCGTGCCGGCGCCAACATAACAACGACGCAAGGAGCGCACCATGGCATCTGGCAACCCCTCGCTTTCCGAGAAAGCTTTCAGCAATCTCGATGTATCCGCAGACCCGATGACCCTCGGCGGCACCGTCAACAAGACGGCCATGCTGCTGGCCCTGACGCTGATCTCGGCGACCTGGGTATGGGGCAGCTATTTCAGCAATCCCGAGGCGGCCGCCGGCCTGATGCCCTGGGTGCTGGGCAGCGCCATCGGCGGCTTCCTGCTGTCGCTGATCATCATCTTCGCCAAGCGCAGCGCGCCCTACCTGGCACCGCTGCATGCGCTGGTCGAGGGCGTGTTCGTCGGCGCCATTTCGGCTTTCTATGAGGCCAAGTACCCGGGCATCGTCGTACAGGCCGTGGCGCTGACCTTCGGCACCCTGTTCTGCCTGCTGGCCGCGTACCGCAGCGGACTGATCCGCGCCACCGAGAACTTCAAGCTCGGCGTGGTCGCCGCCACCGGGGCCATTGCTCTGCTGTACCTGGTCAACCTGGGTCTGCGCCTGTTCACCGACCTGTCGATCCCCTTCATCCACGAGAGCGGCGTGCTCGGCATCTGCTTCAGCCTGTTCGTGGTTGTGATCGCCGCGCTCAATCTGGTGCTGGATTTCGACTTCATCGAGCAGGGCGTCGAGCAGCAATGCCCGAAATACATGGAGTGGTATGCCGCCTTTGGCCTGATGCTGACCCTGGTCTGGCTGTACCTGGAAATCCTCCGCCTGCTGGCCAAGCTGCGCCGCTGACATACCCGCGCACGGAGCACCACTCGGCTGCTCCGTGCCGCTGCAATCTGCAGGGCGAATCGATCCTCTCCAGCGAGGCTGAACGCCTGGCGCCTTCACCGATCTACAACTAAAGCTAAACAGGAGGGCGGCGGAAAACCGCACCCATCGAAGAAGAGCGAGCCCCGAGGCTGCGCCATGCTTACCCTGCTCAATCTGCTATCCGCCATCGCCCTGCTGGTGTGGGGCACCCATATCGTGCGCACCGGCATCCTGCGGGTGTACGGCTCGCAGCTGCGGCGCATCCTCAGCCACAGCGTGGCGCGGCGGCCGCAAGCATTCGCCGCCGGCATCGGCGTCACTGCCCTGGTGCAGAGCAGCAACGCCACTGCACTTCTAGTCACTTCCTTTGTCGCCCAGGACCTGATGGCGCTGGCCCCGGCCCTGGCGATCATGCTCGGCGCCGATGTCGGGACAGCGCTGATGGCGCGGGTGCTGACCCTCGACCTGTCCTGGCTGTCGCCGCTGCTGATCTTCGTCGGCGTGGTGCTGTTTCTCTCGCGCAAGCAGAGCCGCCTGGGCCAGATCGGCCGGGTGGCGATCGGTCTCGGCCTGCTGATCCTGGCCCTGCAGCTGATCGTCCAGGCCGCCCGGCCGATTGCCGAATCCCACAGCATCGAGGCGCTATTCGCCTCGCTGACCGGCGACCTGCTGCTGGATGCCCTGGTCGGCGCGCTGTTCGCCCTGATCACCTATTCCAGCCTGGCCGCCGTGCTGCTCACCGCCACCCTGGCCGGCAGCGGCATGATCAGCCTGCCGGTGGCCATCGGCCTGGTCATCGGCGCCAATATCGGCAGCGGTGTGCTGGCGCTGATCAACAGCAGCATGCAGTCGGCGGCCGGGCGCCGGGTGGCCGTGGGCAGCCTGCTGTACAAGCTGCTCGGCCTGCTCCTGGTGTTGCCCGTGGTGGAACCGCTGGTGCACTGGATGGAACAGCTGGACTGGTCCGCCGCGACCCTGGTGATCGGTTTCCACCTGGCCTACAACAGCCTGCGCTGCCTGCTGCTGTTGCCCACGGTAGGCTGGATGGCGCGCCTGTGCACTCTGCTGCTACCGGAGCGGGCGCGTGACGAAGGCGTGGCCCGGCCGCGCCATCTCGACCGCACCGCGCTGGAGACGCCGAGCCTGGCACTGGCCAATGCAGTGCGCGAGACCCTGCGTATCGGCGACCTGGTGGAGCAGATGCTGGTGCACCTGCGCGAGGTGCTGCGCGGTGGCTCCAGCGAGGCCAGCCAGCAGGTGCGCCGCCTGGACGACGACGTCGACGCGCTGTACGGCGCGGTCAAGCTGTACCTGGCGCAGATGCCGCGTGACGACCTGCCGGCCCACGACAGTCGGCGCTGGGCGGAGATCATCGAACTGGCGGTGAACCTGGAGCATGCCGGCGACCTGATCGAGCAGATGGTCGGCAAACTCGACAACCACAAGCGCGCCCGCCACTACAGCTTCTCCGACAGCGGCCTGGAGGAACTCAGCGGCCTGCACGAGCTGCTGGCCAACAATCTGCGCCTGGGCCTCAACGTGTTCCTCAACGGCAACCGCGACAATGCCCAGCGCCTGCTGCAGGAGAAACACCACTTCCGCCGCGAGGAGCGCAAGCTGGCCCACGCCCATGTCGGCCGCCTCAGCCGCCAGGTGGTGCAGAGCATCGAAACCAGTGCCCTGCACCTGGAGCTGATCGCCGACATGAAGCGCCTCAACTCGCTGTTCTGCGGCAGCGCCTATGTGGTGCTGGAAGGCGCCGACAGCCACGGCGCGCAGGACGAGGAAAACGGCACCGCGCTGCATCCGGACAACGGCGAGGCACCGCCGGCCGGCTGAGGCTCAGTGCTTCAGATAGCCGGTCTTGATCCGCTCCAGGCTGCCGTCCTCGCGCATCCCCTGTACCGCCGCGCCCAGGCGCTTCACCAGGTTCGGGTCGCAACGCCGCGAGCAGGCCAGATACTGGGTAGTGGAGCCGAGCAGCTCACTCTGCACTAGGTGCAGGCCGCCCTCCTGGTGCTGCAGCAGCTCGGCCTCCAGCACTGGGTTGTACCAGGCATCGACCCGCCCGGCGCGCACCATGTGCAGCGCCGAGGGCCCCTGGTTGACCTCGACAATCTGTGCCGGCACGAAGCCGCGGGCGAGCAGGATGCTGTGCCCGGCGGAGCCACGCGACACGGCGATGCTGCGCAGTCCGCGCGCTTCGGCGAAGGAGCCGAGCCTGCGCGCACGGGTGTAGAAGGCGCGCTCTACCTGCATGAGCTCGGCGATCCAGGTGAAGTCGGCCTCGCGCTCAGGCAGTCGCGCCAGGGGGATGATCAGGGTGTCCCGCAGCTCCGGCACCATGGCCAGGGCGCGCGGACTGGGCACCACCACCAGCTGGTAGGCATAGCCGGCACGCTGCAGAGCCTCGAGGGTGATGTCGCCGACTATGCCCTTGCGCTCGGGCTGGTTGATAGTGATCGGCGGTACCTCCATCAGGTACAGCGGCAGCTGTTCGGCCGCCTGACCCGTCATCGCCAGCGACGCTGCCAGAACGCCCCAGGCCGCTCGCCACACCGAGATTCGTCGCCAACATGCCATCCACTGCCCTCCATCCAAGCACTCAGTGTTGACCCGGCCATCGCGTCGCGCCAGCGCGGCGGCAGTCCTGCTGGTATCCTGCCGCCCCCGATCACCGCCCGCCGCCAAGCCTCCGATGCCGCACTGGAAACCCCACCTGCTTCGCCTGCTCGCCCTGCTGCAACGCTACCCCGGCCTGATCGCCGCGTTCGGCTTCTGCTCGGGTGTGGCCAGCTTCATCCTGGTCGATCGCCAGGCGGGCGTGGGCAAGGTGATCGCCGTGCTGATGCTGCTGAGCTGGGCCTGGCTGCTGCTGGAAGGCCTGCTGACCCGCAGCGCGGCGCGCTGGCTGGGCATCGAGGTGCCGCCACTGCTGCTGCGCTACCTGACCCAGCTGATCCACCAGGAAAGCCTGTTCTTTGCCCTGCCGTTCTTCTTCATCACAACCGCCTGGAACAGCGGCCAGGCGCTATTCACCGGCCTGCTCGGCGCGGCGGCGCTGCTGGCGATCATCGATCCGCTCTACTACAAGTGGCTGGCCGCGCGGCGCTGGCTGTACCTGAGCTTCCACAGCCTGGCGCTGTTCGCCGTGCTGCTGGTGGCGCTGCCGCTGATCGTTCACCTGACCACCGCCGAAAGCTACCGCCTGGCCCTGGGCATCGCGCTGGTGGTGACCCTGCCGAGCCTCGGCAGCAGCCTGCGCATCCAGCGTGGCTGGCGCTGGGCGACCCTGGCCGGCCTGGTCGCCGCCCTCGGCGCCGGCGCCTGGCTGGCGCGCCCCTGGGTACCGCCAGCGACCCTGTGGCTGACTCAGGTGGCAGTTACCGAACAGCTGCAGGAACGCAAACCCGGACGCAGCCTCGAGCAGGTTTCGGCCGCCCAGCTGCAGACCGCCGGGCTCTACGCCTACACCGCGATCAGCGCGCCGCGCGGGCTCAACGAGCGCATCTACCACGTGTGGAAACAAGACGGTGTGGAGATGGACCGCATCGCCCTGGATATTCACGGCGGGCGCAAGGCCGGCTACCGGGCCTGGACCCACAAGCGCAACTTCCCGGGTGAACCAGCCGGCGACTGGCAGGTGCAGGTGATGACCGAGACCGGCCAGCAGATCGGCGTGCTGCGCTTCCGCGTCGACTAGTCGCTAGCCAGCGCCGGGGCGCTGGGGCAAGCTGCGCCCAGGCACATCGCAAGGAACGCACCATGCTCAGAACCATCACCTGCCTGCTGCTGGCCCTGCTGCTGGGGGGCTGCAGCGACGATTCGCAACCCAGCGCGGCGGAGCGCCAGCTGCTGCTCACCGGCGCCGACTTCGGCTATGGCGAGGACGCCGGCTACTTCGGCAAGACCACCACCTACTGGACCCGCACCACCGACCTGAGCTACGACTCCGAGCCGCTCAGCGGCCTCTACCTGCACAGCACCGTGTCGCTTACCCCCAGCGCCGGAGAGGCGCTGATGGCCAGCTACAGCTCGCTGCAGGGCGCCGGCATCGCCCTGGGGTTGCTGGGTGAAGGGGTGACCGAGGAAGAGATCGAGCTGACCCGCAAGCTCGGCAGCCACGCCAAGCTGGTCCTGCTGCGCAAGGACGGCGAGCCGATCGGCAACATGTTCTCCGTCAGCATCGGCAAGAAAATACTGTTCACCGTGTTCACCGGCGGTCACTACTTCGACTCAGGCGCTGAGTTCGAGGCCTTTATCGCCCCCAAGCTGGCCGCCCTGGAGGCGCACCAGTACGACGACCCCATCGTTGGCTGGGGCAAGGGCCTGTTCGCCGACGAGGACGACGGCGAACAGGAAGTTCACTGAGCCGCTACAGCCGGAAGCGCTGCACCATGCCGTTCAGCTCGCTGGCCAGGCGCGCCAGCTGGTCGCTGGCCACCGAGGTTTCCTGGGCGCCGGTGGAGTTCTGCTCGGCGATGTCGCGGATCGCCACCAGGTTGCGGTCCACCTCACGCGCCACCTGAGCCTGTTCCTCAGCGGCGCTGGCGATCACCAGGTTCATCTCGTTGATCTGCCCGACCCGCTCGGCAATCAGCGCCAGCGCGCCGTCCGCCTGGCTGGCCATCTCGCTGCTGCGGCTGGCGTACTCGCTGCTGGCACCCATGGCGTCCACCGACTCCTGACTGGCGCTCTGGATCGCGCTGATCATCCGCTCGATCTCCTGGGTCGAACTCTGCGTGCGCTGGGCCAGCGCCCGCACCTCGTCGGCCACCACGGCGAAGCCACGACCCTGGTCGCCGGCCCGCGCCGCCTCGATGGCGGCGTTCAGTGCCAGCAGGTTGGTCTGCTCGGCGATGGTGCGGATCACCTCCAGCACCCGGCCGATGGCGATGGCCTCGTCGGCCAGGCGGGCGATGGTGCCCGAGGTGATCTGCAGGCGCTCGCTGAGCTGCTCGATGGTGCTGCGTGTGGTACTCACCTGCTGGCGCCCGGCCTGAGCGGTCTGCTCCGCCTCGCGAGAAGAGTCCGAGGTGTGGTTGGCGTTGCGCGCCACCTCGTCCACCGCCGCCGACATCTCGGTGACCGCGGTGGCGGCCATCTGAATCTCGTCGTTCTGCCGGTTGATGCCCTGGGCCGACTGCTCGGTAACCGCGTGCAGCTGCTCGGCCGCCGAAGCCAGCTGGGTAGCGGCGCCCTGGATGCCCTGCAGGGTATCGCGCAGGTTCTCCTGCATCAGCTTGAACGAGGCCTGCACCTCGGTGATCTCGTCACCACCGCTGCACTGCACCGGCTGGCTGAGATCGCCGGCAGCGTTGCGCGCCACCACCTCGCGCAGCTCGGTGAGACGCAGGTTGATGCCGCGGCTCATCATCCAGGCCTGCAAGCCGCCGCCGAGCAGCAGCAGCACCAGCAGCCCGGCGACCAGGTTGAAGTTGCGCTGGTACAACGCCAGGCCCTGTTCGTACTGTCGCTCCGACTCTTGCAGCTGCACCTCGATCAGCTTGCCGAACTGCTCGGACAGCGGATCGATATAGGGGTACAGCTCCTTGGCGGTGAACGCCGCGAGGGCCTCGCCGTCGTCGGCACGCAGGATCGCCTTGAGTCGTTGTATCGGCTCATGAGCCTTCTGCATCAGGGGCTGGATCTGCTCGATCAGACGCTTCTCGTCGTCGATCAGGTGGGTGGCCAGGTAGGCCTTCCAGATCTGCTGGATCTTGCCTTCCGCCTGCTCCACCTGACTGGCCGCCTCGGCGGCGGGGATACCGCCGTTGCGCGCCTTGTGGCTGGCATCGACTATGTTCACCGCGTAGAGATCGGCGATCACCTTAAGGTCGCGCAACGGCACCACACGATCCAGGTAAACGCTGTTGAGGCCGTCGAGTACGCCGCGCAAGCCGGTGAGGCCGGCGACGCCGATAACCAGGCTGCCCGCCATCATCAGGACGATGAGGACGAACAACCTTGTCCGAATGGTCCAATTCTTCATGGTAGGTCACCTACTGCAGACGCTATGCCTACCAGAACCATAGCCGCGTTTTGCCAGCATTGCCGGTCGACGCCATGCCCCGATAAGCATGGCGCCGACCGCTGGTCTCACGCCTCCAGCGCGGAAGCCGGTCCGAAGAACTCGTAGCGTGTCTGCGCCTCCGGCACGCCCAGCTCGCGCAGGTTGCGCTTGAGCGCGGCCATGAACGGCTTGGGCCCGAGGAAGTAGGCATCCAGGTCGCGCTCGGCCGGCAGCCAGGCCTTCAGGCGCTCCAGGGAGAGGCGGCCATGGGCGTCGGCGCCGTCGTCCGGGCGCGCTTCGTCGAAGCAGTAGAAGCGCTGCAGCTGCGGATGCGCCGCCGCCAGCTCATCCACCCGTGCGGCGAAGGCCTGCACCCCGGCATGCCGCGCGCAGTGGATGAAGCGGATCGGCCGGCCGCTGTGCACCGCCGCCTCCAGCATGGTCATCAGCGGGGTGATGCCGACGCCGGCGCTGATCAGCACCAGCGGCTTGCTCGAAGGGCTGAGGGTGAACTCGCCGGCCGGGATGAATAGCTCCAGCTCGTCGCCTTCGCCAACCCTGTCGTGCAGGTGGTTGGACACCCGGCCGCCCGGCTCGCGCTTGACGCTGATGCGGTACTCGCGGCCATCGGGACCGGCGGACAGCGAGTAGTTGCGGCGTACTTCCTCGCCCTCCAGCTCGAGGCGCAGGCCGATGTACTGGCCGGGGATGAAGTCGAGGATCGCGCCGCCGTCGACCGGCTGCAGGTGGAAGGAAGTGATCTCCTCGCTCTCGCGCACCTTGCGCGCCACGCGGAAGGCGCGGCCACCGCGCCAGCCGCCGGGGGCCCGCTCGCTGGCGGAGTAAACCTCTTCCTCGGCGCCGATCAGCAGGTCAGCCAGCTGGCCGTAGGCGGCGGCCCAGGCGGCGATCACTTCATCCGTGGCGATTTCGGCGCCGAGCACCTCGCGAATGGCGCGCAGCAGGCAGCTGCCGACGATCGGGTAGTGCTCGGGAAGGATCTGCAGCGACACGTGCTTCTGCACGATCTGCCCCACCAAAGGGCCGAGGGCCTGCAGGCGGTCGATGTGCTTGGCGTACATCAGCACGCCATTGGCCAGGGCCCGCGGCTGGTCGCCGCTGGCCTGGTGCGCCTGGTTGAACAGAGGGCGCACCTGCGGGTACTCGCTGAGCATCATGCGGTAGAAGTGGGTGGTCAGTGCCTCGCCGCCACTTTCCAGCAGGGGCACGGTGGCCTTGACGACAGCGATGTGTTCGTTGGACAACATAGGGGTATTCCTCTGCACGCAGGGTTTTTCTGCCGAGGAACTATCAGTATTCGTGCCAGATTTTTTATCTTTCTAAATCATATACTTAGTCATTTGAGTGTCGATAAGACAGCGGGTCATATCGACATCACGGAGTCATGATGACCACACATCCATTGCTGCAGGCTCTGCTACCGCTGGTCGACGACCTCAGCCGCGAACTGGCCGAGGACGAGCGCTATCGTCGCCTGCTCAGCGCCCTGCGCGCGCTGATTCCCTGCGACGCCACCGCGCTGCTGCGCCTGGACGGTGAGCAACTGATTCCGCTCGCGGTGGACGGCCTCAGCGCCGATACCCTGGGGCGGCGTTTCGCCCTGGCGGAGCACCCGCGCTTCGAGGTGCTGTTGGGTGATCGCCGGCCGACCCGCTTCGCCGCCGACAGTGACCTGCCCGACCCCTACGACGGCTTGGTCGAAGAGCACGTCGGCCACTTGGAGGTGCACGACTGCCTGGGCTGCCCGCTGTTCATCGACGACCGCCCCTGGGGCCTGATCACCCTCGACAGCATGGAGCCCGGCAGCTTTGCCCAAAGCGACCTGGACAACCTGGAAGCCTTTGCCCGCCTGGCCGCCGCCTCGGTGAAAGCCAATGATCGCCTGCTCAGCCTGACTCAGCGTGCCGAGGCCGAGCGCCAGCTGGCCGCGCGCTTCCGCGAGGTGGCCGGCCAGGCCGTGCACGCCGAGCTGATCGGTCAGAGCTCCGCGCACAAGCGCCTGCAGGCGGAGATCGACACGGTGGCCGGTAGCGACCTGACCGTGCTGATCGCCGGGGAGACCGGCGTCGGCAAGGAGCTGGTGGCCCAGGCCATCCACGGCCGCTCGGCGCGGGCGCGCAAGCCGCTGATCAGCATCAACTGCGCGGCGCTGCCGGACCAGTTGGTGGAGAGCGAGCTGTTCGGCCACGTGCGCGGTGCCTTCACCGGGGCCAGCGGCGAGCGCAGCGGCAAGTTCGAACTGGCCGACGGCGGCACCCTGTTCCTCGACGAGGTCGGCGAGCTGCCCCTGCCAGTGCAGGCCAAACTGCTGCGCGTGCTGCAGAGCGGCCAGCTGCAGCGCCTGGGTTCGGACCGCGAGCACCGGGTGGACGTGCGCATCCTCGCCGCCACCAACCGCGACCTGGCCGAGGAGGTGCGCGTCGGGCGCTTCCGTGCCGATCTCTACCACCGCCTCAGCGTCTACCCGCTGCAGGTGCCGCCGCTGCGCGAGCGCGGCCGCGACGTGCTGCTGCTGGCCGGGCACTTCCTCGAACAGAACCGCGCGCGCCTGCACCTGCGCGGCCTGCGCCTGGCCGGCGAGGCGCAGGCGGCGCTGCTCGGCCACGCCTGGCCGGGCAATGTGCGCGAGCTGGAGCACCTGCTCGGCCGCGCCGCACTCAAGGCCCTGGCGCGCCAGCCGGAACGCCCGCGCATCCTTACGCTCGAGGCCTGTGACCTGGATCTGACGCCGCAGGCGCAGGCGCCGGCCATGCCGGTGGTCGCCGCTCAGACAGACAATGGAGCAGGGCAGGAAGTGGTGGGCGATCTGCGCCTGGCGGTGGATGCCTACCAGCGCCAGCTGATCCAGGCGTCCCTGCGCCGCCAGCAGGACAACTGGGCGGCCGCCGCCCGCGAGCTGGGCGTGGATCGCGCCAACCTGCATCGCCTGGCGACGCGCCTGGGTCTGAAGTAGCCGCCATCTATAGGCGGAAGCGCTGCACCATGCCGTTCAAGGTGCTGGCCAGGCGCGCCAGTTCGTCACTGGCCACAGAGGTCTGGTGGGCGCCGGTGGCGTTCTGCGCGGCGATGTCGCGGATCGCCACCAGGTTGCGGTCTACCTCGCGCGCCACCTGGGCCTGTTCCTCGGCGGCGCTGGCGATCACCAGGTTCATTTCGTTGATCTGGCTGACGCGCTGGGCGATCAGCTCCAGGGCGCTGTCGGCCTCGCTGGCCATCTCGCTGCTGCGGCTGGCGTACTCGCTGCTGGCGCCCATGGCGTCCACCGACTCACGGCTGGCGCTCTGGATCGCGCTGATCATCCGCTCGATCTCCTGGGTCGAGGTTTGCGTGCGCTGGGCCAGCGCGCGTACCTCGTCGGCCACCACGGCGAAGCCACGACCCTGGTCACCTGCCCGCGCCGCCTCGATGGCGGCGTTCAGTGCCAGCAGGTTGGTCTGCTCGGCGATGGTGCGGATCACTTCCAGCACGCGGCCGATGGCAATGGCCTCGTCGGCCAGGCGGGCGATGGTGGCAGAGGTGTTTTCCAGTCGCGCACTCAGCTGCTCGATGGTGCTGCGCGTGGTGCTCACCTGCTGGCGCCCGGCCTGAGCGGTCTGCTCCGCCTCGCGGGAGGAATCCGAGGTGTGGTTGGCGTTGCGCGCCACCTCGTCCACCGCCGCCGACATCTCGGTCACCGCCGTAGCCGCCATCTCGATCTCGTCGTTTTGCCGGGTGATGCCCTTGGCCGAATCCTCGGTCACCGCATGCAGCTGCTCCGCCGCCGAGGCCAACTGGGTAGCCGAGCCCTGGATACCCTGCAGCGTCTCGCGCAGGGTGTTCTGCATGCCACCAAGCGAACGCTGCACACGGGTCACTTCGTCGGCGCCTTCGGCATGCACCGGCTGGGTCAGGTCGCCGCCGGCGATGCGCTGGGCCGATTCGGCCAGCTGGGCCAGCGGCTGGGTGATGCTGCGGCTGAGCAGCCAGGCGGCCAGCATGGTGAACAGCACGCTCGCGGCGAGGATTGCACTGAAGATCCAAGTGGCGTTGTGGGCGTTCTTCTCGGCCCGTGCACCGGCGTCAGCGGCGCCCTGATTGTTGAGATCGATCAGCGCATTGAGCGCGGCCATCAGCTCGTTGAAGCGCAAGTCGGACTCTTGCGCCGCGGTCTGATCCAGTTGGCCGGCGCGCACGCTCTCTACCACCTTGCTCAGGGATGCCTCGTAGGCCAGGCTTTTGGCGTGGTAGATGTCGTACAGGCGGCGGTCTTCATCGAGGATGATGGTGTCCTCGTAGGCCTTGTCGTAGCCGGCGACGCGCTCGCGCATCGCGCTGGCTTCGCCGCTCAGCGCCTCGTCCTGCTCGGGATGGAGGATCAGCTCGTACTCGGTCAGGCGCAGCGACTGGCGCTCGGACTTGATCTTGGCCATCAGGTCGAGGCCGAGCATCCACACGTCCTTGACCTCCAGCAGGTCGCTGCGCAGGCTGGACAACTGGCCGAGGGCGACCCCGCCGGTGATTAACAGACTCAGGGTCAGCGCCCCGAAACCGATCAAATTACGCAATCCAACACTGACTGAGCGCAGAACCATGGCGGACTCCGAAGCCGAACGAGTGCCTTGAGTCTAGCGCCCGACCATCACCCAGCAAGCCAAGCCGCACGCGGCCTGGGGCTCAGCCGAAGAACCAGTAGCAGATCAGGATCGAGGCGATCACCCCGACCAGGTCGGCGAACAGGGCGCAGCCCACCGCGTGACGGGCGCGCTGGATGCCGACCGAGCCGAAGTACACGGCCAGCACATAGAAGGTGGTCTCGGTGCTGCCCTGCATGGTCGCCGCGATCAGCGCCGGGAAGCTGTCCACGCCCTGGGTCTGCATGGTTTCGATCAGCATGGCCCGCGCTGCGCTGCCGGAGAACGGCTTGACCAGGCCGGTGGGCAGCGCCTCGACGAAACGGCTGTCCCAGCCCAGGCCCTCGACGCACCAGCGGATGCCGTCGAGCAGCACGTCCAGCGCCCCCGAAGCGCGCAGCACGCCGACCGCGCAGAGCATGGCGACCAGGTAGGGCAGCAGGTTCTTGGCCACCTCGAAACCTTCCTTGGCGCCCTCGACGAAGCTCTCGTACACCGGCACCCGTTTCAGTGCGCCAAGCAGCAGGAAGCACAGGATCAGGCCGAACAGGGTGAGGTTGCCGAGCAGCGACGACAGCGCGGTCAGCGCCGTGGCGGAGAGGCCGGCGAGGATCGCCATGAAGCCGCCGATCAGCAGCGCGGCACCACCGAACCAGGCCAGCAGCACCGGGTCCCACAGCCGCAGGCGCTGCATCACGCCTACCGCCAGCAGGGCGCTGAGGGTGGACACGGCGTTAGCCAGGAGGATCGGCAGGAACACCAGGGCCGGGTCTTCGGCGCCCTGTTGCGCGCGGTACATGAAGATCGACACCGGCAGCAAGACGAACGACGAGGCGTTCATCACCATGAACAGCACCTGGGCATTGGTCGCCGAGGTGGGGTTGGGGTTGAGCTCCTGCAGCGCCTTCATCGCCCGCAGGCCGATGGGCGTGGCGGCGTTGTCCAGGCCCAGGCCGTTGGCGGTGAAGCTGAGGGTGACCAGGCCGAGCGAGTGATGGCCGCGCGGCACATCCGGCATCAGCCGGGCAAACAGCGGGCCGAGCAGGCGCGCCAGCACCTCGACCAGCCCGGCCTTCTCGGCGATGCGCAGAAAGCCCAGCCACAGCGTGAGTGTACCGAACAGCAGGATCATCACATCGACGGAGGTCTTGGCCATGGTGAACAGGCTTTCCACCATGGACGCCCACACCGTGGCGTCCCCGCCGATCCAGCGCACCAGGGCGGCCAGCGCGGCCACCACGAAAAACCCCAGCCACAGGCCGTTGAGCATGCTTCATCTCCCCACAGGTGCAGGGATGATAGCGCGCCCGCCCCCCCGTCAGGCCAGCGCCTGCCGGGCTTTGTTACAGACACGCGCCAGCGCCGGGTGCTCGGGCCACCCGGCGCTGGCGATCACATCACGGGCGCGGTCGGCGGCCGAGGATGAAGGACAGGATGAACATCACCAGGAAGACCAGGAACAGAATCTTGGCGATTCCCGCTGCGGTACCAGCGATTCCGCCAAAGCCCAGTACGCCCGCGATGATGGCGACGATCAGGAAGGTGATGGACCAACTAAGCATGATGTTTCTCCTTGGTGGGACCCCGCCGCAAGGCACGGATCGTAAGCGGCTGTGCTGCGACCACAATGGTCCGCGGCGTGGCCGTTAATCTTCAGAACACCCAGCGCTGGCGCTGGTTCAGCTGTAATTCGGAATGCCGTACGGTGGGCAGGTCCGCCGCCACTTGGCGGATTTGCGGTTCGGCGGGCGGAGTCTGCGCCTGGCCAGCCTGGCCGGTGGCTACGCCGAGGGCGAACAGAATGGCGGCCCGAGCGAGTAGATCGAGGTTGCTGCGAAGCGATGGCGAGCGGAGAACATTCATCCTGGTTCCTCCTGACGAGCTCACAGAGAGCTCTTCAATTCCTGCATCCGCGCATGACAGGCGCGTATCTGGGGCAGTTCACGATCCAACAGCTGTTGCAATTGCGGCGTGGCTTCTGCGCGGGCTTCGGCAAAGGCCCGCAGGATGCGGTCCTCGGCGTCGGCCAGCTGGGCCACGTAAATGGCGTCTTCGTTGCGGGAGAACCTGGCGCGGGTGTCGACGTACAAGCGTTGCAGCGCACCGAGTAAAGTGCCGCCACGTGCCGGCTCCTCGTCCTGCGCGGCAGCGGCCAGGGCCAATGCCTCGACCAACTGCTGCTTGGCCCGGGCCAGTTCGCCGAACAGATTGCGCAGGCTTGGCTCACCAACTTCCTGCGCCGCATGCCGGTAGAACTGTTCGCCGTCGCGAGTGATCTCAATCAGCTCGTTGAGGTGGGCCGTTTCGCTGGACATGGACTTTCTCCCTTCTGCGCGTCGGCTCACGAAACAGGGATTCGCCGACCGCTCCTGCGACTGATATCGCAAGCCTCGTGCCAGTCTTTTTAAAGGTATATTTGCTATTAATTTCAACAACTTATGCAACAAACCAGGGAGCTTTCACCTTGCAATCTGCAAGTAAGCCTTGCCACAGCCGTGCAACTTGCACGACTTTTCCTGGCCTAAGCTGAGCTACCGCCTTGGAGAACCTCATGGATACAACTGGACAGAACAGCGGCCGCATCCTGCTGGTGGATGACGAAGCAGCCATCCTGCGCACGTTTCGCTACTGCCTGGAGGACGAGGGCTATCAGGTAGCCACCGCCAGCAGCGCGACTCAGGCGGACGCTCTGCTGCAGCGCCAGGTCTTCGACCTGTGCTTCCTCGACCTGCGCCTGGGCGAGGACAACGGCCTGGAAGTGCTGGAGCGCATGCGCATCCAGGTGCCATGGATGCGCGTCGTGGTAGTCACCGCCCATTCCGAGGTGGACGTGGCGGTAGACGCCATGCAGGCCGGCGCCGCCGATTACCTGGTAAAACCCTGCAGCCCCGACCAGCTGCGCCTGGCCGCCAGCCAGCAGCTGGAAGTGCGCCAGCTGGCGGCACGCCTGGAAGCGCTGGAAGGCGAGGCGCGGCGCAATCAGGGTCAGCTGGACTCGCACAGCCCGGCGCTGAAAGCCGTGCTGGAGACTGCGCGCCAGGTAGCCGATACCGACGCCAACGTGCTGATCCTCGGCGAATCCGGCACCGGCAAGGGCGAAGTGGCGCGCCTGATCCACAGCAACAGCCGCCGCGCGAAGAAGCCCTTCGTCACCATCAACTGCCCGTCGCTGACCGCCGAGCTGATGGAGAGCGAGCTGTTCGGCCACAGCCGCGGCGCCTTCACCGGCGCCAGCGAGAGCACCCTGGGCCGGGTCAACCAGGCCGATGGCGGCACGCTGTTCCTCGACGAGATCGGCGACTTCCCGCTGCCGCTGCAATCCAAGCTGCTGCGCTTCATCCAGGACAAGGAATACGAGCGGGTCGGCGACCCGGTGACCCGCCAGGCCGATGTGCGCATCCTCGCCGCTACCAACCTGGACCTGGCCGAGATGGTCCGCGCCGGCACCTTCCGCGAGGACCTGCTGTACCGCCTCAACGTCATCACCCTGACCCTGCCGCCCCTGCGTGAGCGCGCCGAGGACACCCTGACCCTGGCCGAGGGCTTCCTCGCCCGCTTCGTCAAGGATTACGCGCGCCCTGCCCGCGGTTTCAGCGAGGCCTCGGTGAACGCCCTGCGCAGCTACAACTGGCCAGGCAACGTGCGCGAGCTGCGCAACGTGATCGAGCGGGCCAGCATCATCTGTCCTGGCGAGTGGGTGGAGCCCAGCCACCTCGGTCTGGATACCCGCGACGATGGCGGCGTGGCGCGCGTCGGCTCGGACATGACCCTGGAGAACCTGGAGAAAGCCCATATCGCCGCCGTGCTGGGTAATAGCCCGACGCTGGAACAGGCCGCCACCACCCTCGGCATCGACGTCTCCACCCTGTACCGCAAGCGTAAGCAATACGGCCTATGAAGCTGCGCAACCAGCTATTCCTCAGCATCAGCGCGCTGATCACCCTGGCCCTGCTCGGGCTGCTGCTAGGCATGCTCAGCGTGCTGATGCTGGCGCGCGCGCAGAGCGAGGCGATGGATCGCAACCTGCAGATGCTCGACGCCGGCCTGGCCATGCGCCAGGAACTGGGTGCCCAGCTGGTATTGATCCTGCGCGACAAGCTTGACCAGCAGGCGCTGGCGGACTCCTCCAGACGCTTCCATCGGGCGCTGACCAGCGCCGGGGAAGGCGCCCTGGACGACGCCGACCGACAAGCCCTGCAGGAGATCGAGCGTGCCTACGCGAACTTCGAGAAGCGCCTGCACGATCCCCATGAAGTGCGCAGCCACCTGCTCGACGACGACAGCTTCCTGCTGGTGCTGGAGGCCGTGCGCAACCGTCTGATGGCGACCCAGGCACGCTATGTGGAGGCGGTGGAGCTGGCTCAGGAAGAGTCGCGTCAGCACGCCTGGATGATCACCGCGCTGCTCGGCCTGATCGGCGTGGCCCTGCTGCTGATCGGCTTCATCACCGCCCACAGCATCGCCCGGCGCTTCGGCCGACCGATCGAGGCCCTGACCGAGGCCGCCGACCAGATCGGCCTGGGCAATTTCCAGGTCACTCTGCCGATCACCCGCGAGGTCGAGCTGGCCTCGCTGACCCGTCGCTTCGGCTTCATGGCCGAGGCGCTGAGCCAGTTCCGCGCCAGCAACGTGGCCGCCCTGCTGGCCGGGCAACGGCGCCTGCAGGCGGTGCTCGACGGCATCGATGACGGCCTGCTGATCCTCGACCGCGAGGGTCATCTGGAACACGGCAACCCGGTGGCGCAGAACCAGCTCGGCTGGGAGGAGCTGCCATTGGGCCAGCACCTCAGCCAGCTGCTGCCGCAACCGGCATTGCAGGCGCAGCTGGAGCAGGCCCTGGAAGGCCAGCATCCGTCGCGCCACGGCGAGGACCTGCAGATCGGCGAGCGCCTGTTCAGCTACAGCCTGACATCGGTCAGCGACGACAGCGGAACGATCATCGCCGCGGTGATGGTGCTGCACGACGTGACCCGCCTGCGCGCCTTCGAACGGGTGCGCAGCGAGTTCGTCCTGCGCGCCTCCCACGAGCTGCGCACCCCGGTCACCGGCATGCACATGGCCTTCGAGCTGTTGCGCGAACGCCTGCATTTCAAGCCCGACAGCCGCGAGGCAGACCTGCTGCACACGGTGGGCGAGGAGATGCACCGCCTGCTGCGGCTGATCGACGACCTGCTCAATTTCTCCCGCTACCAGAGCGGCCTGCAGAAGCTCGAGCTGCAACCCTGCAACCCCGCCGAGCTGCTGGAGAAGGCCGCGCGACGCTTCGCCCACAAGGCGGAGGAGCAGCAGGTGGAACTGCGCGTGGAGCTGGCCGAGGACCTGCCGCAGCTGCAGCTGGACTGCATGCAGCTGGACCGGGTGATGGACAACCTGATCGGCAACGCCCTGCGCCATTGCCACCCGGGCGGGCTGATCGTGCTGCAGGCGCGCTGCCAGGGAGATCGCCTGTTCATCAGCGTCGAGGACGATGGCGAGGGTATTCCCCAGGGCCAGCAGGCGCGCATCTTCGAGCCCTTCGTCCAGGTCGGCCGGCGCAAGGGCGGTGCCGGGCTGGGTCTGGCCCTGTGCCAGGAAATCGTCCAGCTGCACGGCGGGCGCATCGGGGTGAAATCGCAGCCCGGGCAGGGCGCGCGCTTCTACATGGCCTTGCCGTTGTAACGGCGTGCTGCGTTGCCGCAGGGAAGCGGCGCGCCGGCCTACGAATAAGTTCTAAGCAGTCAGGCGAGAGTCACAAATCCATACTAGGATTGCTGCCAACCGTCCCGCTTAGGAGTGTCAAGGATGCATCGTTCCAGCCTGCTGTCCCTCGGCTTGATCGCCGGTCTGCTGCTTGCCGGTTGCGCCAGCAAGACCACCCAGCCTTCCCAGTATTCCGGTTTCCTCTCCGATTATTCGCAGCTGCAGCCGGCCACCTCGGCCAGCGGCGCCCCGGTGCTGCGCTGGGTCTCGCCGGATTACAACGCCGGCAACTACCGCTCTGTGTACATCGAGAAGCCAGTGTTCCACCCCGAGCCCAAGCCCAGCGACGAGGTCAGCCAGGCCACTCTCGACCAGATCACCGGTTACCTGCAGCAGGCCATGCGCCGCGAGCTGTCCAGCCGCATGACCGTGGTCGACCAGCCCGACACCGACAGCCTGGTGTTGCGCAGCGCCATCACCGGGGTGAGCACTTCGGCCGAAGGCCTGAAGTTCTACGAGGTGATCCCGATCGCCCTGGTCGCCGCCGCCGCCAGCACTGCCGCCGGCACCCGCGACCGCAACACCGATATCTACGTCGAGCTGGAGGCGCTCGATGCCCGCACCAGCCAGCCGATGGTCCGGGTAGTGCGCAAGGGCCACGGCCTGCAGTTGGAAAACAGCAGCACCCAGCTGACCCTGGATGATCTCAAGCCGGCGCTGGATGTCTGGGCCCGCGACGCCCGCGCCTTCCGCCCCTGATATAACGGGCCATGCGGCCCGCTGATGGCGATTGACCGCTGCGGCCAGCCCCTCCAGGCTGGCCGCAGTCATTTGCGGAGATCGCCATGTCCAGCATCAACCCCAGCCGCGAGCAACTGGCCGCCTTCGCCGCCGACATGCCCGCGGACCAGCCGATCCTCATGCTCAACCTGCTGCGTTACCACGCCGACGCCCGCTACCCCGCGGACAGCCCGCATGCACCCTGCAGCGGCCGCGAGGCCTATGCGCGCTACAGCCGCACAGCGCTGACCAAGGTGCGTGGCGTGGGTGGCAACGTGCAGCTGCTGGCCCAGGCCAGGGCGGCGCTGATCGCACCGGCCGGCGAGCAGTGGGACGAGGTGCTGCTGGTGCGCTATCCCTCACCCCGGGCTTTTCTCGGCATGCTCGACGATGCCGAGTACCAGGCCGCCACCGTGCACCGCACGGCGGCCCTGGCCGACTCGCGGCTGATCGGCTGCATGGCGCCGCCGGCCTAGCCGGACTGACGCTCCAGCAACCGGCGGAACTGCCGGGCCGTCAGCGGCTTGGCGAACAGCCAGCCTTGCCCGCACTGGGCGCCCTGGGCGGCGAGGAACAGCGCCTGGGCCTCGTGCTCGATGCCTTCGGCCACTACCTTGAGCTGTAATGCGGCGGCCATCTGGATGATGTGCGGCGCCACCCCGCTGCTGGCCGCGTCATGGCCGAGGGCGTCGACGAACGACTTGTCGATCTTCAGCACGTCGGCCGGCAGCTCCTGCAGGTAGGCCAGGCTGGAATAGCCGGTGCCGAAGTCGTCGATCAGCACCCGATGGCCACTCTCGCGCAGTTGCGCCAGCACGCCCTTGGCCGCCTGGATATCGGCCAGGCCGGACTCGGTGACCTCGAAGGCGATCTGCCCCGCCGCGACCCGGTGCTGCAGCAGCAGGCGGGCGGCCAGCACGCTGATGCGCGGTTCGGCGATGTCGCAGGCGGCCAGGTTGATCGAGATGTACAACCCCGGCTGCTGGCGCAGCAGGTCGCCGAGCTGCACCAGCACCTGCTCCAGCATGTAGTCGGTGATCTCGCGGATCTGCCCGCTGCTCTCGGCCATGGGAATGAAGTGGTCAGGGCCGAGCAGCTTGCCGTCGGCCCGGCGCCAGCGCACCAGGGCCTCAGCTCCGACGCAGCGGCGGCTCTCCAGATCGAAGATCGGCTGGTAGCGCACGCGCAGCGCGCGCCGGCGCAGGGCCGAGGTCAGCGAGCCACCAAGGGACTGCCGGTAACTGACCAGGTGATAGGTGGTCAGGCCAGCGAGCAGGGCCAGCAGCAGAGCCACCGGTAGCCAGCCGAACAGGCCCTCGCGCAGGCGCTGCTGGAGCAGGCTTCGGTCAGCGAACAGCACCAGGTCGAAGTCCGGGCTGTTGGTCGGCATGCGGTAGATCAGCTGGCTCGGCGTCAGCTGCAATTCCTGGCCCTCCGGCCATTGCGTGGCCGGCGGCCAGAGCTGCGCCGCGCCGAGGATCGGCAGAGCCTTGGCACCATTGCGCGGCACGATCATCAGGCTGCCACCGGCCGGCAGTTCGACCATGTCGGCCAGGTGCCCGCGCGAGGTGGACAGGCGGAAATAGCCGCGGCCGACCACCAGCGCGGCCAGGTCGTCGTCGGGCTGGGCGGTGGTGTTCAGCCAGTAGCGCTGGCGCTCGCCCTCCAGATCCGGCGCCCGCTCCGGCCCCAGCGAGCTGCGCCGCGGCGAAGAGGAGCAGCGCTGGTCGCCGCCGATAAAGGCCGCCTCGTAGACGAAGCGGTGCTGGAACACCACGCGGCGCAGGGTCTCCACCATGGCCAGGTCGCAACCGCGCAGGGGCTGCTGCTCCAGCTCGTCGAGGGCGGCGCCGAGCTGGCCGAAGATCTGCTCGATGCGCTGCAGAAAACGCTGGCCCTGCACCTGCAGGCGCTCGGCCTCGGCGCGCTGGGCCTGGTTGTTGGCCAGCCACAGGCCGGCCATGCCGAACAGCAGGACGCCGAGGCAGGTTGCCAATAGCGCCGCCGGCCAGGGGCGGAAGAGCAGGCGGCGCAGGCTGAGGGACATGGGCTGGGGCTCCGCTGGGAACCCTTCAGGTATAGCGCAGCGGCTGCGCCTGGCGCGGCTTCGCTGGCTTGTGCGCAGCGCACGCGACAGACGGCGTACGCCGCTCTCAGAACCTATTCACGATCTCGCGAGCTAGAGAAAAACAAGGCAAAAGCGGCTGAGGAACGGACTGGGCCCGCACTCGGGTTTACAGACGGTAAATGAGCATGACTCGCTCCGCTCGCCCTCCGGGCCGCGCTAAAGCGCGTTAGCAGCAAGCTGCTTTCCGAAGCCGCTTTTAACGCAGTTTTTCCGACGCGCAGCAGATCGTGGAAGGTTCTCAGCGCTGGTTGAGCACTTGCAGGATGGCCGCGCTCTCGGCATCCGCCTCGCCGTCATAGCGGGCCGGGCGGTACTTCATCTGGAAGGCGATCAGCACGTTGCGGGTGGCCGTATCGAGCAGGCCGGTGCGTGGCACCTGGTAGCCAAGCTCATGCAGCTGCGCCTGGAACCAGAAGATATCGGGCAGCGCGGCGGTGAAGCGCGCCTGCTCGCGGGCCACGGCGGCGGCTTCCGGCCAGCGGATCAGGCCGGCATCGGCCAGGCGCTTCCAGGGGAACAGCGGGCCCGGGTCAACCTTGCGCTGGGGGGCGATGTCGCTGTGGCCGATGATGCTGTCGATCGGCAGGTCGTGGCGCTTGACCAGATCCTTGAGCAGGGCGATCAGCGCCTGGATCTGCGCCTCGCCGTAGGGCTGCCAGTAACGCCCGGCCGGGCCCTGGTAGTAGCCCTGGTTGACCAGCTCGATGCCGATGGTGCTGGCGTTGAGCCAGGTGCGCCCTTGCCATTGGCTGTCGCCGGCATGCCAGGCGCGGCGATCTTCGTCGACCAGGCGATAGACCTTGGCGGCGCCATCGTCGATCAGGTAATGGGCGCTGACTTCGCCCTGGGTCAGCAGCGCCAGCGAACGCGCCAGGTCGGTGGAGGTGTAGTGCAGCACGATGTACTGCACGCGGCTGCTCTGGCCCTGGGCACGCAGGCTGTCGTCAATCTGCGGGCCGCTGGCGCAGCCGGCGAGGAGCAGGGCGAACAGGGCGAGGGCGGCGAGTCTCATCGGGGTCGGCACGGCAGGTCGGGGCGGCAGTGTACCTCAGGGGGCGATGTGCAGAACGCTCTGCAGGTTGTCCAGCAACATGTCGACACTAAGCATGATCAGCAGCATGCCGGTCAGGCGCTCCACCGCGGTGAGGCCACGGGGGCCGAGGAACTTCTGCAGCCAGGAGGCCTGCAGCAGGATGCTGGCGGTGGCCAGCCAGGCCAGGCCGACGGCCAGGTACAGCTCCCATAGCGGCCCCTCGTAGGTGCTGCGCAGGGTCATCAGCACGGCCAGGGCCGAGGGCCCGGCCACCGCCGGCGTGGCCAGCGGCACCAGCAGCGGTTCGCCGTCCGGCAGATCGCCCAGCACGCCCTCGGGACGCGGGAAGATCAGGCGCATGGCGATGACGAACAGGATGATGCCGCCGGCGATGGCGGTGGCCTCGCGCGACAGGCCCAGGCCGCTGAGGATCTTGTCACCGAAGGTGAGGAACACCATCAGCAGCACCAGGGCCAGCAGCAGCTCGCGCAGGGCCACGCGCATGCGTCGCTCGGGAGCCACGTTCTTCAGCGCGGCGAGATAGATGGCGATATTGCCGAACGGATCGGTGACCAGAAAGATCAGCACGGCGATGCCGAAAATGTCCATGTAGCGCTCCTCGGGGAATGCTCACAGTTTATCCGCCACCGTCCCGCTCGTCTGCGCGCCCAGAAAACGTGATATTCGTCACAATCGCTCGACACTTCGGACTCAGGGAAGCGGTGCGGGGACAAACGGCCATGCGTTGCGGTCATAGCAGTCGTATCGTCAATTCATGCCTCCTCGAGGATGACGCCATGCGCCGCGTGCTGCTCTGGTTCAAGCAGGATCTGCGCCTCGACGACCACCCGGCCCTGCAGGCCGCCATGGACGCCGACCGGGTACTGCCGCTCTACGTGTTCGACCCCGACCTGCTGCAACCCGGCCCCCTCGGCTGCCGACGCCTCGGCGTGCACCGGGCGCGCTTCCTGATGGAGAGCCTGGCCGCCCTTGACGGCGAGCTGCGCCAGCGCGGCTCCGGCCTGCTGGTGCTGCAGGGCCACGCCGAGCAGCTGATCCCGCGCCTGGCCGAGCAGCTCGACCTCGACGAGGTGCTGACTCTGGAGGAGATCGCGCCACAGCAACGCGCCCAGCTCGATGCCTTGCGCCAGGCCCTTGGCCCGGTGCAGCTGCGCGAACTGCCGGGCAACCATCTGCTGCATGCCGCCGACCTGCCCTGTGCGCCCAGCGAGCTGCCGCAGGTGTTCAGCCAGTTCCGCGAGCGCATCGAGCAGCGCCTTCCGGTTTTCCAGCCGCGCCCGGCGGCGATGCGCCTGCCGCCCCTGCCGGACAACGCCAGCGCTTATTTCGCCGCCTTGCCCAGCCTGTCCCAGCTTGGCCTCGGCGAGCCGCTCAGTGTGCCGAACAGCGCCTTTCCCTTCTCCGGCGGCGAGCCGGCGGCCCAGGCGCGCCTGCGCGACTACCTGTGGTTGACCCAGGGCGTGCGCAGCTATCGCGAGATGCGCAACGGCATGATCGGCAGCGAGTACTCGTCCAAGCTCTCACCCTGGCTGGCCAACGGCGCACTCTCGCCACGGCGGGTGGTGGCCGAGCTGCGCCGCCACGAGTCGCAGTACGGGCAGAACGATTCGACCCTCGCCCTGTGGCAGGAAATGCTCTGGCGCGAGTTCTTCCGCTGGACCCTGGTGCGCCACGGCGACGCGCTGTTCCGCGCCGACGGGCTGAAGGCCACCGCACGCGCGCCACAGCAGCTGGACGAGCGCTTCGAACAGTGGTGCCAGGGCCGCACCGGCATGCCGCTGGTGGACGCCAACATGCGCGAGCTGGCCGCCACCGGCTTCATGTCCAACCGCGGCCGGCAGATAGTCGCCAGCTACCTGGTCGGCAACCTGCAGCAGGACTGGCGGCACGGCGCCGCCTGGTTCGAAGAGCATCTGCTGGACTACGACCCGGCCAGCAACTGGGGTAACTGGGCCTACCTGGCCGGCGTCGCCAGCGACCCGCATCGCCAGCACCTGGCCAACGCCCTGCGCCAGGCCCGCCAATACGACCCCAGCGCAGCCTATATCAGCCTCTGGCTGCCGGAGTTGCGCGACGTGCCGCAGCACCTGCGGCACACGCCGTTCCTGCTGCCACACTTGGAGCTGGATGCCATGGGCTATCCGCGCCTGGAGCGCATCCCCGAGGACTGGAAGCCGTATCTGCCGAGCGCCGCCTAGCGCCCGACCACCGCGCGTTTGGCGCTAGCCCAGCAGGACGCGGTTGCGCCCCTCGCGCTTGGCCTTGTACAGCGCCTGGTCGGCGCGGCCGAAGGCGGTCTCGCCGCTCTCGCCAGGGACGAAGGCGGTCAGGCCGCCGGACAGGGTGATGGTCACCGGCTCGCCACGGAAGTGGAACGGGCAGGACTCGACGGCACTGCGCAGGGTCTCCAGCAACTGTTGCCCACCTTCCAGCGGCGTGCTCGGCACCAGCAGGACGAACTCCTCGCCGCCGAAGCGAGCGAGGAAGTCGGTCTTGCGCAGGCGCTTGACCAGCTCGCCGGCAATGATCTTCAGCACCTTGTCGCCGGCCAGGTGGCCATAGCCATCGTTGATGCGCTTGAAGTGGTCGATGTCGAGTACCGCCAGCAGCAGCTCGCCGCCGTAGCGGCGCCAGCGGGCCACCTCCAGGTCAAGGCGCTCGGCCCAGCCGGCGCGGTTGGCCAGGCCGGTGAGCGGATCGGTCAGGGCCTTCTGCCGCTGCTCCTCGAGGTGATCGCGGAAGCCCTGGGCCTCCTGCTCCATCTCGGCGACCCGCTGTGACAGGGCCTTCAGCCGCACGGCTACTTCCTCTTCGCGCCCCTCACGCTGGCGCTGGTGATCGCCCACCGTGCTGAGCAGGCCATCCAGGCGCTGTTCCAGGGCGCGCTTGAGGCTGGGCAGGTCGACCGCTTCCTGCACACTGGCCTGCAAGCCGCTGACCTGCTCGCGCAGCTCCTGATTGAAGTTGCGCGCGCTCTCCACCGACTCGCTGTAGCCCTCGTGGGCCTCGGTCAGGGTGCCGAGGAAGGCGGCCAGGCGCTCGTTGAGTTGCTTGAGGTAGCCGGCGAACTCGCGCTGACCGCTGTCGGTGACCGCCAGCACCAGGACCGCCAGGTCGTCCAGCAGCGGCACCAGCTCATACCAGTTCAGGCCGCCGTGCAGGCGCTCGCGCAGGGCCTCGCCCTGGGGCTGGTGGTGCTCCGGCAGCTCCAGCTCGTCGAGCAGGCCCAACAGGCTATCGGCGATATGCGGTGCCACGGCGCTGTAGCCCGGCTCCGGACGCTCGGGCAGGGCGAAGGCGGGGTCTCCGCCGTCGCCGGTGATGATGCGTGCGTCCAGCGGCAGGCTGTCCAGGCTGGCAACCGAAGGCGCGACGCGGGATGCCAAGGGAGCAACGGCTGGCTGCGGCTGGCCGGGATCGGTTCGCGCGACCGTCTGCTCAACGGGGACAGGGCTGGGAGAGGCTGCCGGCTGGCTCGCGGCAGGAGCTGTCGGCGCAGGTTCGGCGACAGGCGCCTGAGCCGGCGCGGCGGCAAGTGGCGCTGGCGGCTCGTCGTCCTCGAGTTCGAAGTCCTGCTCGGTGGCGGGTTGTGCCTGGGGCTGTTCGACCGGTGCATCGCCGGGCGCCTCGTCGCGCCCGCTGCCGAACAGGCGCTGCAGCAGGCCGGGACGCTCCACCGGCTCGCTGCCCAGCACGCTCAGCGCCTTGCCCTGAAGACTGCTCAATTCGGCCAGCAGCGCCGGCAATTCGCGCGGCTGGCTGGCGCGCTCCTCGATGCGCTTGGAGAACTGCTTGAGTGCCTTGCGCACTTCGCGCGGCGGGTCGAGGGCCAGCAACTGCTGGGTCAGCCCGGTGATGCCGGCGATGTTCTGTTCGATGCGCAGCTGGCGGCGCTGCTCGGAGTCCAGCACCGCCTTCTCCAAGCGCGGGATCAGCGCCGAGAGGCCGTTGTCCATCTGCTCGCCACGGATCAGGTCACGCAGCTCCTGCATGCACTGGTCCACCGCCTTGTCGCTGCCCTCGGCCGCCAGCGAGCTGCGCACCAGGCCGCGACGCAACAGGTCGAGACGCTCGTTCCAGCGCTGCTCCTGCACCTCCTGTTGTTCCAGGCTCTCCAGGTATTTGGCTTTCCAGCGCTGGGCATCATCGGTCATGGTGGCGATCCAGTGGCAAAACCACTACAGCATAGGCAGATTGAGGCCGGTCGGCAGGCGGATGTCCACCGCCACCGGCAAATGGTCGGAGATCGGCTGGCTGAGCACGGCGACCCGTTCCAGCACCAGCTCCGGACTCAGCAGAATATGATCCAGACAGCGCTGCGGACGCCAGCTGGGAAAGGTCGCGTCGATCTGCGGAGCGACCAGGCCGAGGTCGCGCAGCGGCGAGTGCTGCAGCAGGTCAATGGCGTGGGTGTTCATGTCGCCCATCAGCACCACGTGGCGAGCGCCATCGATCAGCTCGCGCACATAGGCCAGCTGGCGCGTGCGGGTACGCGGCCCCAGGGCCAGATGCATGTTGATCACCACCAGCGCATCCGCCCCCTCACCGAACTTCAGCAGCACGGCGCCGCGACCTGGCGGGCCGGGTAGCGGGTGGTCTTCTAGCAGGTCGGGACGCAGCCGGCTGAGCACGCCATTGCTGTGCTGGGCCAGGCGGCCGAGGTTGCGGTTGAGCTGTTGGTACCAGTAGGGGAAGGCGCCCAGTTCGGCCAGGCGCTCGACCTGGTTGACGTAGCCCGAGCGCAGGCTGCCGCCATCCACTTCCTGCAGGGCGACCAGGTCGTAGTCGCCGAGCAGTGCGCCGATCCGTTGCAGATTGCCGGCCCTGCCGGGGTGCGGCAGCAGATGCTGCCAGCCACGGGTCAGGTAGTGGTGGTAACGCTCGGTGCTGATGCCGACCTGGATATTGAAGCTGAGCAGGCGCAGGCGACCATCGCCACAGTGGCCGCCGGAGTCCGCGCAAAGACCGTTGACCTGCGTCTGGCGCAGGCCCGCGGAACGCCCGGAATTCCAGCGGCGCAGCATGGTTAGATACTCAGTTGGCGGAACGCTCTTTCTGGATCAGGAAGTCGGCGACCTGCAGCGCTTCCTGCGGTCCGCCGGAGCTACGGATGTCGAAGCGATACTTGCCGCCAACAATCAGCACCGGTACGCCGGTGATCTGGTAGGACTTCGCCAACTGCTTGGCCTTGGCCATCTGGCCCTTCACGGCAAAGGAGTTGAAAGTGCTGAGGAACTTGCCCTTGTCCACGCCCTGGCCAGCGAGGAACTCGGCCATTTCTTCAGGCGTTTCCAGCTTGCGCTTTTCCTTGTGGAGAGCGTTGAACACAGCTTCGTGGACCTGCTTCTCTACACCCATGGACTCGAGGGTGATGAACAGCTGGCCATGCACGTCCCACACGCCGCCGAACATGGCTGGGATGCGCACGAAGTTGACGTCTTCCGGCAGCTTCTCGACCCAGGGGTTGAGGGTCGGCTCGAACTGGTAGCAGTGCGGGCAGCCGTACCAGAACAGCTCGACCACCTCGATCTGGCCCGGCTGGGAAACCGGTACCGGGCTGCTCAGCTCGACGTACTGGCGGCCGGCTTCGATGCTCTCTGCCTGGGCGCCCAGGCCCAGCAGGCTGAGGCTGGCGAAGGCGGCGCTGAGAATCAGGTTACGCATGCAGAACTCCTTGACGATGGGAACCGCGCAGGCGGGCGCGGCTCGGTTCGACCGGCGGCGCAGCGGCGGGTTCCGGCATTGTAGCGGCAGCACCAACGAAAAAGGGTGGCCGTGGCCACCCTTTTGTTTCCGCTTGTCAGCGCTGCTTAGTGCAGGCCCTGGATGTAGCTGGATACTGCTTCGATGTCCTTGTTGCTCAGCTTGGCGGCGATGGCGCGCATGATCATGGCGTCGCCGTCGTTGGTGCGATTGCCTTCGCGGAAGTCGGTCAGCTGCTTGGCCACGTATGTCGCATGCTGGCCGCCCAGTTTGGGGAAGCTTGCAGCGGCCAGGCCGGCGCCATTGGGCGAGTGGCAACCAGTGCAGGCCGGCATGCCCTCGGCGATCTTGCCACCGCGGAACAGCGCCTCGCCACGCTCGACCAGCTTGGGATCGGCGGCGCCGACGCTCATCTGCTGGCTGGCAAAATAGGCGGAAATGTCGGCCAGATCCTGCTCGCTGAGGTTGTCCAGCAGGCCGGTCATCTCCAGTACGGTGCGCTTGCCGCCCTTGATGTCATTCAGTTGCTTCAGCAGATAACGCTCGCCCTGGCCGGCCAGCTTGGGGAAGTTCGGCGCGGCGCTGTTGCCGTCGGCACCGTGGCAGGCACCACAGACAGCCGTCTTTGCCTTGCCGGCTTCGGCATCGCCGACGATCTTGCCAGCGTCGGCGGCTTGCGCTGCCACGGAGACACCCAGGCTCAACAGGAGACTCACGAGTACTTTGTTCATCAGCTAATCCAATAACGGCTAGAGGTAATTAGGTTTCTTACGGGACTACTCGCTCATCAACTTGATGACGGCCTGGTAGTCCTCGGCACTGCAATCCATGCACAGGCCACGGGGTGGCATGGCATTCAAACCGTTGGTGACGCTCAGCACCAGCGCGTCCATACCCTTGGCCACGCGTGGTTCCCAAGATGCCTTGTCGCCTCGTTTGGGCGCCATCGGCAGTTGACCATTGTGGCAGGCCGCACAGGCCTTGGCATAAACCGCTTCCGGATCCTGCGCCGCATTCGCGGCACCCGATAACCACAGCAACGCCGCGCCGACGATCAGCACTTTATTCATAGCCTAAACCTCATCAGGGAGGGAACGGCCTGCGTCTAGTCGCGCAGCGTGTTCTGTCTCGTTCCCGGCGGAAGGACAAAGCGCACACAAAATCTGCGGCATTATATACTGGCGTCGCTGAAACGGAAGCGACAGCATGCCGCGCCCCGGGGCCTCCCGGGCCGTCGCCGAGCGCTCCGGCTCCCCGCCCATACGGACTCCCCATGTCATCCAAGAATCCCATTCTCGGCCTGTGCCAGCAGGCAACCTTCCTCATCAGCGCCGCCAAGGTCGACCAGTGTCCGGACGACCAGGGCCTGGAAGTGGCCTTCGCCGGCCGCTCCAACGCCGGCAAGTCGAGCGCGCTGAACACCCTTACCCACGCCAGCCTGGCGCGTACCTCGAAGACGCCGGGGCGCACCCAGCTGCTCAACTTCTTCCGCCTGGACGATGAGCGCCGCCTGGTCGACCTGCCTGGCTACGGCTACGCCAAGGTGCCGATCCCGCTCAAGCAGCACTGGCAGAAGCACCTTGAAGCCTACCTGGGCAGCCGCGAGAGCCTGTGCGGGCTGGTGCTGATGATGGACATCCGCCACCCGCTGACCGAGTTCGACAGCATGATGCTGGACTGGTCCAAGGCCAGCGGCATGCCGCTGCACATCCTGCTGACCAAGGCCGACAAGCTGACCTTCGGCGCCGCCAAGAATGCCCTGCTCAAGGTGCGCCAGGAGATCCGCAAGGAGTGGGGCGACGATGTCGCCAGCATCCAGTTGTTCTCGGCGCCCAAGCGCATGGGCGTGGAAGAGGCGCAGCTGGTCCTGGCCCAGTGGTTGGGCCTGATCGAGAACGGAGAAGAGGCCGGCGAAGAGGCTTGATCGCGGGCAATTTTTGCCGCCGCTGCGCCGGTCAGCGTGGCCGCCACGTACAAATCGCGGACAAAAAAAACCCCGGGCTTCGTATGGGGAGGGAGAAGACCGGGGTTCAATTCTGAACCGCTAGGGCGGGGTTCAGAGATCTGCCAACACTAAAACACAGCTAGGAGCATCGAAAGGCACGCATGCCATTCGTGATCTCTGACTGGCCAATCTGGCGGTTAGTTCAGTTTTTCTTAAATCGCATTGCCATAAGCATTCGGTAATAAGGCTAAAAACAGCATAAGGCATGCGACCTTATGCCGCAGCCGCTCAATGCGCCTCGTCCCAGTTGTCGCCCACCCCGGCTTCCACCACCAGCGGTACATCGAGCGCGGCGGCGCCGCTCATCAGCGGCAGCAGACCCGCCCTGAGCGCATCCACCTGATCCTCGCGCACCTCCAGCACCAGTTCGTCGTGTACCTGCAGGATGACTTTCGCATCCAGCCCGGACTTCGGCAGCCACTGGTCCACGGCGACCATCGCGCGCTTCATGATGTCCGCCGCCGTGCCCTGCATCGGCGCGTTGATCGCGGTGCGCTCGGCGCCCTTGCGCAGCGCCGGGTTCTTCGCGTGGATATCCGGCAGGTACAGACGGCGGCCGAACAGGGTCTCGACATAGCCCTGCTGGGTGGCCTGCTCGCGAGTGCGCTCCATGTAGGCCAGCACCCCCGGATAGCGGGCGAAGTAGCGGTCGATATAGGCCTGGGACTGCTTGCGGTCGACGCCGATCTGCTTGGCCAGACCGAACGCGCTCATGCCATAGATCAGGCCGAAGTTGATCGCCTTGGCGCTGCGACGCTGGTCGTTGGTCACCTGCTCCAGCTCGACCCCGAACACTTCGGCGGCGGTGGCGCGGTGCACGTCGCGGTCGTGGCGGAAGGCATCCAGCAGGCCCTCGTCCTTGGCCAGGTGGGCCATGATGCGTAGCTCGATCTGCGAGTAATCCGCCGACATCAGCTTGTAGCCCTTGGGCGCGACGAAAGCCTGGCGGATGCGCCGGCCCTCGGCGGTGCGGATCGGGATGTTCTGCAGGTTCGGATCGGTCGATGACAGCCGCCCGGTGGCAGCCACCGCCTGGTGGTAGCTGGTGTGAATGCGCCCGGTGCGCGGATTGATCTGCTCCGGCAGGCGGTCGGTGTAGGTGCTCTTCAGCTTGCTCAGCGAGCGGTACTGCATGATCACCTTGGGCAGCGCGTAATCCTGCTCGGCCAGCTCGGCCAGCACGTTCTCGGCGGTGGACGGCTGGCCGGTGGCAGTCTTGCTCAGCACCGGCAGGCCGAGCTTTTCATAGAGGATGGCGCCGAGCTGCTTGGGCGAGCCGAGATTGAATTCCTGCTCGGCGATGGCATAGGCCTCGCGCTCCAGGCCGATCATCTTCTCGCCCAGCTCCAGGCTCTGCTGACCGAGCAGCTTGGCGTCGACCAGCGCGCCGTTGCGCTCGATGCGCGCCAACACCGGCACCAGCGGCATCTCGATCTCCTTGAGCACCTTGACCAGCGCCGGCGTCGCCGACAGTTTGGCCCACAGGGTCTGGTGCAGACGCAGGGTCACGTCGGCATCCTCAGCCGCGTAGGGGCCGGCCTGCTCGATGGCGATCTGGTCGAAGGTCAGTTGCTTGGCGCCCTTGCCGGCGATGTCCTCGAAACGGATGGTGCTGTGCTCCAGATACTTGAGCGCCAGGCTGTCCATGTCGTGGCGGGTCGCCGTGGAATCCAGCACATAGGACTCGAGCATGGTGTCGAAGGCCAGCCCCTGCACCTCGATGGGCGTGGTGGCGTTGGCCAGCACGTTCATGTCGTACTTGCCGTGCTGGCCGACCTTGGCCTTGGCCGGGTCCTCGAGGATCGGCTTGAGCGCGCGCAGAACCGCGTCGCGATCAAGCTGCTCGGGCACGCCCATATAGGAGTGCGCCAGCGGCACGTAGGCCGCCTCGCCGGCGGTGACAGCGAAGGATACGCCGACCACCTGGGCCTGCTGCGGGTCGAGGCTGGTGGTCTCGGTGTCGAAGGCGATCAGCTCGGCCTGCTCCAGCTTCTTCAGCCAGGCATCGAACTGCGCCTGCTCCAGCACCGTCTCGTAGTTGCTGGCCACGGCCGGCGTCTCGCTCAGCGGGCCCTCGTCGAACAGGCCGCCGCTGATCGGCGGAGCCGGCGGGTTCTTGGCCTTTTCGCGCATCAGCTCATCCTGCCAGCTCTTGAACTCCAGCTCGGTGTAGAGCTGCAGCAGCGCCTCGCGGTCCGGCTCACCGGGATGCAGGTCATCGATCTGGATGTTCAGCTCGACGTCGGTCTTGATGGTCGCCAGCTGATAGGAGAGGAAGGCCATGTCCTTGTGCTCGGCCAGCTTGGCCGGCAGGGTCTTGGCACCGCGGATCGGCAGCTCGGGCACCTTGTCGAGGTTGGCGTACAGGACGTCCAGACCACCACCGACGCCCACCAGCAGGCCCAGCGCGGTCTTCTCGCCGACGCCCGGCACACCGGGAATGTTGTCGACCTTGTCGCCCATCAGCGCCAGGTAATCGATGATCAGCTCGGGGCCAACGCCGAACTTGGCCTTCACCCCGTCGATGTCGTAGACGCTGCCTGTCATGGTGTTGACCAGAGTGACGTGCGGGCAGACCAGCTGGGCCATGTCCTTGTCGCCGGTGGAGATCACCACGTCGCGACCGAGCGCCGCGCACTGGCGCGCCAGGGTACCGATCACATCGTCGGCCTCCACGCCCTCGACGCACAGCAGCGGGTAGCCGAGGGCGCGCACGCTGGCGTGCAGCGGCTCAACCTGGCCGCGCAGGTCCTCCGGCATCGGCGGGCGGTTGGCCTTGTACTCGGCGAACATGGCGTCGCGGAACGTGCCGCCCTTGGCGTCGAACACCACCGCGAAGGGGCTGTCCGGGTATTGCTTGCGCAAGCTCTTGAGCATATTCAGCACGCCCTTCACCGCGCCGGTCTGCAGACCCTTGGAGGTGGCGAGCGGCGGCAGGGCATGGAAGGCGCGGTACAGATATGAGGAGCCGTCGACCAGAACCAGAGGGGCGTTGGACATACGCAAGATCAACCTTTTGCCGGGGGCGAGCGCTAGAATGTACGCATCAACCTGAAGAAAGGGACAAGGTTACCATGCGCCTGCTCACCCGCCTGACTCTGACCACCCTGCTGGCAGTCAGCCCGATGCTCGCCCTGGCCGAGGAAGAAGTCACCGGCGACCCGGACGTGACCATTCGCCAGGAAGACGACAAGACCATCACCGAATACCGGCAGAACGGCTTCCTCTACGCCATCAAGGTCACGCCGAAGAACGGCAAGCCGTACTTCCTGGTGCGCGCCGACGGCAGCGAGGGCAACTTCATTCGTTCCGACCAGCCGGACATGCTGATTCCCGCCTGGGAAATCTTCAGCTGGTAAGCGCCCATGTCCGTCTTCACGCCCCTCGAACGCCATGAACTGGAAACCTTCCTCGAACCCTACGGGCTCGGCCGCCTGAAGGATTTCCGCGGCATCGCCGCCGGCACCGAGAACAGCAACTTCTTCGTCAGCCTGGATGGTGGCGAGTTCGTCCTGACCCTGGTCGAACGTGGCCCGCGGGCCGACATGCCATTCTTCATCGCGCTGCTCGAGCGCCTGCACCAGGCCGGCCTGCCGGTGCCCTACGCGGTGCCGACGCAGAACGGCGAGGCTCTGCGCGAGCTGGCCGAGAAGCCAGCCATCCTGCAGCCTCGCCTGGCCGGCAAGCACGTCAGCCAGCCTAACGCCCATCATTGCGCGGAAGTCGGTACCTGGCTGGCGCGCCTGCATCTGGCGACTCGCGACAATATTCTGGAACGGCGCAGCGACCGCGGCCTCGACTGGATGCTGGAAGAAGGCCCGGTGCTGGCGCTGGAACTGCATGACGAGCAGTTGCCGCTGCTGCGCGACAGCCTGCACGAGGTGGGCGAGCTGAAGGCGCGTATCCTCGCCCTGCCGCGGGCCAACCTGCATGCCGACCTGTTCCGCGACAACGCGCTGTTCGACGGCAATCAGCTGGCCGGAGTGATCGACTTCTACAACGCCTGCTCGGGGCCGATGCTCTACGACCTGGCGATCACCCTCAACGACTGGTGCTCCCAGGCCGACGACGATCTGGACCTGGCCCGTGGCCGCGCGCTGCTCGGCGCCTACGCCGCGCTGCGGCCTTTCACCCGCGCCGAGGCCGAGCTGTGGCCGGCCATGCTGCGCATCGCCTGCCTGCGCTTCTGGCTCTCAAGGCTGATCGCCGCCCGCCGCTTCCAGGGCCGCGATGTGTTGGTCAAGGACCCGGCCGAGTTCCAGCGCCGTCTGGCGCACCGCCAGCAGGTCAAGCTGCCGCTACCGTTCGCCCTCTGAGGCCGGCTGCAGGTTGTACAGCCAGCGCTCGCCGCGCGGATTGTCCACCGGCTGCAGCCGCTCGAACTCGTGCTTGTCGATCAGCAACTCCAGCTGCGCCTGGGCGTTGTACTCGCAGAAGCGCACACGAAGGCGCGTGCCGGCCGGCAGTTGCAGGCCACCGCCATCGTGCAGAGCCACCTCGGTGCGGTAATCGTGGAAATCACCGGGGCACAGAATGTCCTGCAACCCGGCCTGCCAGCGCGCGGCCTGGTATCCCAGCAGTGCACTGACTGCCACCATCACCAGCGTCGCCGCCGACCAGCGCCATCCCTTGCGCATGTTCACTCCTCAGAGGCTTTCCAGGCAGCCGGCCAGGCCGCTACCCAGGTCGGTCAACAACTGCTCGTAGCTCGCGGCCTTGGCACCCAGCGCATCCAGCTCGGCCAGCTGCACCGGCAGGCCGGCGGACAAGGTGTCCGCCAGGCGCGGGCGCAGCGGCGGCTCGCTGAACACGCAGGCCGGACCGGTCGCCTGCAAGCGCTCACGCATCGCCGCCACATGGCGTGCCCCCGGCTGCACCTCGCTGGCGGCGGTGAAGACACCGGCGTGCTGCAGGCCATAGGCGGCTTCGAAGTAGTCGAAGGCCTGGTGGAAGACGAAGAACGGCTTGCTAGCCAGCGGCGCCAGGCGGGCCTTGGTCGCCGCATCAGCCGCGGACAGGCGCTGCTCGAAGGCCTGCAGGTTGGCCTGGTAGCGCGCGGCATTGGCCAGGTCGGCAGCGGAAAGGTCGGCCGCCATCTTGGCGGCGATTACCCGCGCATTGGCCGGCAGCAGCCACAGATGCGCATCCAGGCTGCCGGGGCGATGGTCGTGGTCGTGCTCGTCCTCGCCATGTTCGTCATGGTGCTGATGCTCACCTTCGCCGAAGTGGCGCAGGGTCAGGCCCGGCAGGTCCTGCACGGCTACGCTAGGCCGCTCGCGGCCGCTAAGCACTCGCGGCAGGAAGCTTTCCATGTCCGCGCCGATCCAGTACAGCAGGTCGGCGCTCTGCACCCGGCGCACGTCCGACGGACGCAGGGCGAAGTGGTGCGGCGAAGCCCCCGGCGGCAGCAACACCTCGGGCTGGCCGAGGTCGCCCTGCACGGCGGCGGCGATCAGCTGCAGCGGCTTGATGCTGGTCAGTACGCGCACCTCGGCCTGGGCGGCCAGGCTGAGCAGGGAGAAAGCGAGAACAACGAACAGACGCGACACGACGGCAAGACTCGGCAGAAAAAGAGTTATAGAATAACGTCTCTTCACCCGGACGTCCTCGTCATGTTCAAGCCGCTGACCGATAACACCCCGCTGGCCTGCCTGCCGCACGACCATTCGCGCTGCGTGGCCGCCGCCCTGGCCGAGGCCGAGGCACTGTGCGCCAAGCAGGGCACGCGCCTGACCGCGCTGCGCAAGCGCGTGCTGGAACTGGTCTGGGCCAGCCACAAGCCGCTGGGCGCCTACGATATCCTCGGCGTACTCAGCGATGAGGACGGCCGCCGCGCCGCGCCGCCCACCGTGTACCGCGCCCTGGATTTCCTCCTGGAAAACGGCCTGGTGCATCGCATCGCATCGCTCAACGCCTTTATCGGTTGCGTGCACCCGGGCGAGCTGCACCAGGGCCAGTTCCTGATCTGCCGCAGCTGCCACACCGCCATCGAGCTGGAACAGGCGTCGATCAGCCAGGCCATTGTCAGCGGTGCCAGCCAGGTCGGCTTCACCGTGGAGAGCCAGACCGTCGAAGTGGTCGGCCTCTGCGCCGGCTGCCAGGGCCCGCGATGAGCGAGGCACTGATCCGCCTCGACGGCGTCGGCGTCGGCTTCTCCGGCCAGGCGGTGCTGCAGGACGTGCAGCTGACCGTGCGCCCCGGCGAAATCGTCACCCTGATCGGCCCCAACGGCGCCGGCAAGACCACCCTGGTACGCACCGTGCTCGGCCTGCTCAAGCCTGATCGCGGCAGCGTGCAGCGCAAGGCGCGCCTGCGCATCGGCTACATGCCGCAGAAGCTGCACGTCGAGCCGACCCTGCCGCTCTCGGTGCTGCGCTTCCTGCGCCTGGTGCCGGGCGTGGATCGCGCCGCCGCCATGGCCGCGCTGGCCGAAGTCGGCGCCGAGCAGGTGCTGGACAGCCCGCTGCAGAGCATCTCCGGCGGCGAGCTGCAGCGCGTGCTGCTGGCCCGCGCCCTGCTGCGCGAACCGCAGCTGCTGGTGCTCGACGAGCCGGTGCAGGGCGTCGACGTGGCCGGCCAGGCCGAGCTGTACCGCCTGATCACTCGCCTGCGCGACCGCCACGGCTGCGGCGTGCTGATGGTGTCCCACGACCTGCACCTGGTGATGAGCACCACCGACCAGGTGGTCTGCCTGAATCGCCACGTGTGCTGCTCCGGCCACCCGGAACAGGTGAGCAACGACCCGGCCTTCGTCGAGATGTTCGGCCAGGACGCCAAGAGCCTTGCCATCTACCACCACCACCACGACCACAGCCATGACCTGCACGGCGCGGTGGTCGAGGCGCCAGGCCTGACCATTCACGGCCCGGCCCACGTGCACGGTCCGGGGTGCAAGCACTGATGCCCGAATTCCTCCTCAACGCCCTGCTCGCCGGCCTCGCCCTGGCCCTGGTGGCCGGCCCGCTCGGCTCCTTCGTGGTGTGGCGGCGCATGGCCTATTTCGGCGATACCCTGTCCCACGCCGCCCTGCTCGGCGTGGCCCTGGGCTTCCTGCTCGACCTCAATCCGACCCTGGCGGTCACCGTCGGCTGCCTGCTGCTGGCCGTGTTGCTGGTGACCCTGCAGCAGCGCCAGGCACTGGCCTCGGACACCCTGCTCGGCATCCTGGCGCCGACCACCCTGTCGCTGGGACTGGTGGTACTGAGCTTCATGGATGAGGTGCGCATCGACCTGATGGGCTACCTGTTCGGCGACCTGCTGGCCGTCGGCAGCACCGACCTGGCCTGGATTCTCGGCGGCTGCGCCCTGGTCCTGGCCCTGCTGCTGCCGTTGTGGCGGCGTCTGCTGGCGATCACCGTGCACGAGGAGCTGGCGCGGGTCGAAGGCCTGCCGGTGGCGAGCCTGCGCCTGGCGCTGATGCTGCTGATCGCGGTGGTCATCGCCGTGGCCATGAAGATAGTCGGGGTGCTGCTGATCACCTCGCTGCTGATCATTCCGGCCGCCGCCGCCCAGCGCCATGCGCGCACCCCGGAACAGATGGCGATCGGCGCCAGTTTGCTCGGCATGCTCGCGGTAGCCGCGGGCTTGAGCCTTTCCTGGTTCCAGGACACGCCAGCCGGGCCTTCTATCGTGGTATCAGCGGCAGCAATTTTCCTCATAGGCTTTGCTCTGCCCCGTCGGGCTCGTTAGCATTGGGCGTTTTTTGCCCAATCCAAAACGCACCAAAACCAACGGGTCACATGATGAACAAGGGAAGCTATCGTTATCTCGCCGCACTCGGCCTCGGCCTGCTGCTGAGCGAAGCCCGTGCCGAATATTGGACCGTGGATACTCTGGTAAAGGACTTCAGCCAGGTCTCCGCACTGATCGCCCGCGGCGAGCTGCAGGCCGCCGAAAGCAGCCTCAACACCCTGCGCCAGCATACCGCCAGCAACGATGTGCGTATCGGCCAATACCAGCGCGAGCTGGCCAATGCCTACCTGAAACAGGGCCGCCAGCAGCTGCAGGCCGGCAACGCCGCCGCGGCCAACGCCACCTTGAGCCAGGGCCAGCAGCACCTGAGCGCGGCCTCCCCGGCGCTGAAGCAGGAATACCAGGCCAGCCTGGCCGCCAGCGCCGCCGAGAGCGGTACCAAGCCAGCAGCAGTGGCCGCAGCCAAACCGCAAGCGCAGCCAGCTCCGGCTCCGGCTCCGGCTCCGGCCAAGGTCGCGGCCAAACCGGCGGTGGCCGCCGAGAACCCCGCAGAGCGTCGCGAGGACGTTGAGCGCCGCCTGCAGGAAGCCGAGGCGATCATCGCCAAGAAGGAAGCCGAGCGCGCCCGCCAGCAGAAGCTGGCCGAGGAAAAGGCCGCCGCGGAACGTGAAGCCCGAGCCCAGCAGGCCGCCGCCGCGCAACCTGCCGCAGCCCCAGCACCTGCAGTCGCCAAGGTGGAAGCCGCCGCGCCGGTCGTGGCCGCCGCGCCCCGTGCACGCCTGATCGATCCGGCGGCCGCCAGCAGCAGCGTGCCCATGCCGATGCTCGATGCCAATGACCGCGAAAGCCTGCGCAATCTGCTGGACCAGGTAGCGGCCGACGTGGTGGCCTTCGACTGCGCGGTGCGCCTGGAAGTGCGCGAGGCCAAGGACTATCCCTTCGTCGCCGCCCTGCTCTCGGCGCGGATCAAGAAGCTCGACCCGGCCTTCGCCCCGCAGTTCTCGCCGGTACTCAAGCCGGATCAGGAACCGCGCCTGGTGCTGAGCCCGCAAAGCAACGGCTGATTCCTCACTGTGTGACCACGGCCGCCCACGAGGCGGCCGTTTCGCTCTTATTCCCTTCTGAAAACAATTCAGGCCAATAAAGACTAAGAGCGCATAAACAAAGCGGCTAAAATGCGCGGCTTTCGGCCAACCGCCTACGCTTGCTGAAATCGCCGGCCCCACCTCCATGCCGGCAGACAGCCTTCAACGTACCCACAAGGTTCGCTCCGTGATCGAGTTTCACCACGTCAACAAGACCTATCGGGTCGCCGGGCGCGATGTGCCCGCCCTGCAGCCCACCAGCCTGCGCGTCGAGCGCGGCCAGGTGTTCGGCCTGATCGGCCACTCCGGCGCCGGCAAGAGCACATTGCTGCGCCTGATCAACCGCCTGGAAGAGCCCAGCGGCGGCCGCATCGAGATCGATGGCGAAGACGTTACCGCGCTGGATGCCAGGGGTCTGCGCCGCTTCCGCCGCCAGGTCGGGATGATCTTCCAGCACTTCAACCTGCTGTCGTCGAAGACCGTCGCCGCCAACGTGGCCATGCCGCTGGAGCTGGCCGGCGAGCTGAGCCGCGAGCAGATCACCCAGCGCGTCGCCGAGCTGCTGGCCCGCGTCGGCCTCAGCGATCACGCCAACAAGTTTCCGGCGCAGCTGTCCGGCGGCCAGAAGCAGCGCGTCGGTATTGCCCGCGCGCTGGCCACCCGCCCGAAGATCCTGCTGTGCGACGAGGCCACCAGTGCCCTCGACCCGCAAACCACCGGCCAGGTCCTGCAACTGCTGGCCGAGATCAACCGCGAGCTGGGCCTGACCATTGTCCTCATCACCCACGAGATGGATGTGATCCGCCGGGTCTGCGACCAGGTGGCGGTGATGGACGCCGGCACCATAGTCGAGCAGGGCCCGGTGGCCCAGGTGTTCCTCCACCCGCAGCACCCGACCACCCGCCGCTTCGTGCAGGAAGACGAGCACATCGACGAGAACGAGCAGCGTGATGACTTCGCCCATGTCAGCGGCAGGATCCTGCGCCTGACCTTCCAGGGCGAGGCCACCTACGCGCCGTTGCTCGGCACCGTAGCCCGGGAGACCGGGGTCGACTACAGCATCCTGGCCGGGCGCATCGACCGCATCAAGGACACGCCCTACGGCCAGCTGACCCTGGCCCTGACCGGCGGCGACATCGACGCCGCGCTGGCGCGCTTCCACGCCGCCGACGTGCACCTGGAGGTACTGCGCTGATGCTCGAGCAACTGCTGGCCAACTGGCTACCGAACGTCGACTGGGAGGAGATCGGCTACGCCAGTCTCGACACCCTCAACATGCTCGGCGGCGCCACCCTGTTCACCGTGCTGCTCGGCCTGCCGCTCGGCGTGCTGCTGTTCCTCACCGGCCCGCGGCAGATGTTCGAGCAACGCGCGCTGTACGGCGTGCTGTCGCTGGTGGTGAACGTGTTGCGCTCGGTGCCGTTCGTGATCCTGCTGATCCTGATGATCCCGCTGACAGTGATGATCACCGGCACCTCGCTGGGCGTCGCCGGCGCCATCCCGCCGCTGGTGGTGGGCGCCACGCCCTTCTTCGCCCGCCTGGTGGAAACCGCCCTGCGCGAGGTCGACCGCGGCATTATCGAGGCGACCCAGGCGATGGGCGCCAGCACCCTGCAGATCATCTTCCGCGCCCTGCTGCCAGAGGCGCTGCCAGGGCTGATCGCGGCCACCACCGTGACCGCCATCACCCTGGTTTCCTACACCGCCATGAGCGGCCTGATCGGCGGCGGCGGTCTCGGCGACCTGGCCGTGCGCTACGGCTACCAGCGCTACCAGCCGGACGTGATGGCGGTGACCGTCATCCTCCTACTGATCCTGGTGCAGGTCCTGCAGATGGTCGGCGACAAGCTGGTCATCCACTTCTCGCGCAAGTAACCCATTCGCACCACCTAGAACAGCGGGCAACCGGCCACCCGTCGAACCCCGCGCCATATCCCACAAGGAGCTGAACATGAAGAAACTGCTGACCGCCCTGGCCGCCGCTGCGGCCCTCACCTCCGCCGCCGCCCACGCCGGCGAGATCAGCGTGGCGGCCACCGCCGTGCCGCACGCGGAGCTCCTCGAGTTCGTCAAACCGGCCCTGGCCAAGGAAGGCGTCGAGCTGAAGATCAAGGTCTTCACCGACTACGTGCAGCCGAACGTGCAGGTTGCCGAAGGCCGCCTGGACGCCAACTTCTTCCAGCACCAGCCGTACCTGGACGAGTTCAACGCCTCGCGTGGCACCCAGCTGGTGAGCATCGCCGGCGTGCACGTCGAGCCCTTCGGCGCCTACTCCAGCAAGATCAAGAACCTAACCGAGCTAAGCGAAGGCGCCCAGGTCGTGATTCCCAACGACGCCACCAACGGCGGTCGTGCCCTGCTGCTGCTGCAGAAGGCCGGTGTGATCAAGCTGAAGGCCGACGCCGGCATCACCGCCACCGTCAAGGACATCGCCGAGAACCCGAAGGGCATCAAGGTGCGTGAACTGGAAGCGGCCACCCTGCCGCGCGTTCTGGCCCAGGTCGACCTGGCCCTGATCAACACCAACTACGCCCTGGAAGCCGGCCTCAACCCGACCAAGGACGCCCTGGTGATCGAAGGCTCCGACTCGCCGTACGTCAACATCCTGGTGACCACCGCCGAGAAGAAGGACAACGCCGACCTGCAGAAGCTGGCCAAGGCCCTGCACAGCGCCGAGGTGAAGCAGTTCATCGCGGACAAGTACAAGGGTGCCGTGGTCCCGGCGTTCTGATCGCCGCAGCCCGCCGCACAATAAAAAGCCCGCTCTGAGAGCGGGCTTTTTCGTTTCTGCTAGGCCGGCTGCAAGCCGCAGTCTGAGCCCGGATGCAATCCGGGACACAGACAGCTACTGGATCTGCAGCAGCGAGGGCAACTGGGCCGCCAGCTTGTCGTTGTTCACCGGTGCGCGGATAAAGCCGCGCTGGGTGCCGTCCGGGCCAATGATCACCAGGTTGCCGCTGTGGTCGACGGTGTAGTTTTCCTTGCTGGTGTCGGCCGGGATGTAGGGAATGCTCACCGCCGCGGCCAGCTTCTGCAGGTCTTCCTGGCTGCCGGTCAGGCCGAGGAAGGCCGGGTCGAAGAAGCCCAGGTATTTCTTCAGCTGCTCCGGGGTGTCGCGGTGCGGGTCGACCGTCACCAGCACCACGCGCAGCTTGTCCTTGGCCTCGGCCGGCAGCATGCCCTGCAGCTGGCGCAGCTGGGCCAGGGTGGCCGGGCAGATGTCCGGGCAGAAGGTGTAACCGAAGAACAGCAGGCTCCATTTGTCCTTCAGCTGATCGACCTGCAGCGCCTGGCCGTTCTGGTCGGTCAGCGCCAGCGAGGGCAGGCTGCGGCTCTGCGGCAACAGGACGATGCCGGCATCCAGCAAGGCCACCTTGTCGGTGCCGTCGCCTTTGCTGTTGAGCACCTTGTTGACGGTGAGGCCCAGCACCAGGGCGACCAGGGCGGCGAGGACGATGACGGTTTTCTGCGTACGACTCATGAACTCTCTCTTGGAAGCGGCGGGCGGCGCGCGAGTCTCGCGGCCGCCCAGGGATGCTGCGGGGTTGCGCTCAGAGGTTGAGCAGCAGGTAGTGGTCCGCCAGCAGGGCGATGAACAGCAGGAACAGGTACCAGATACTGTACTTGAAGGTGTTGATCGCGGCGTGCGGCCGGCTGTCACGGTACAGCACCCAGACCCAGAACATGAAGCGTCCGCCGAGCACCAGCGCGGCGGCGAGATAGAGCGGCCCGCTCATGTGGATGGCGTAGGGCAGCAGGGTCACTGCCAGCATCACGGCGGTGTACAGCAGGATGTGCACCTTGGTGTAGTGCTCGCCGTGGGTCACCGGCAGCATGGGGATGTCGGCCTTGGCGTATTCCTCCTTGCGGTGGATGGCCAGGGCCCAGAAGTGCGGCGGGGTCCAGGCGAAGATGATCAGCACCAGCAGCAGCGGCTCGGCACTGATATGCCCGGTAACGGCGACCCAGCCGAGCAGCGGCGGCGCGGCGCCGGCCAACCCGCCGATCACGATGTTCTGCGGCGTGGCGCGCTTGAGAAAGCCGGTGTAGAGCACTGCGTAGCCGAGCAGCGAGGCCAGGGTCAGCCAGGCGGCCAGCTCGTTGGTGAAGCTGAGCAGCAGAGCCATCCCGGCCACCGCCAGCAGCAGGGCGAAGCCCAGCGCTGCCGGCACCGAGAGCCGCCCGGCAGTGACCGGGCGCTTGTGGGTGCGCGCCATGATCGAGTCGATGCGCCGGTCGACCACATGGTTGACCGCCGCCGCAGCCCCGGCGCACAGGCCGATGCCGAGGTTGCCGAACAACAGCACGGTCCAGGGCACGCCGGCGCGGGTGGCGAGGAACATGCCGACCAGCGAGGTGATCAGCATCAGCAGTACCACCCGGGGCTTGGTCAGCTCCAGGTAGTCGCGCCAGCTGGCGGATTCGGAGTGGGCTCGCAGCACAGTAGCCATGGCGTATCTCCTTGCTTATTTACCCAGCGGAGCGAGGCGGGTGTCGGCCAGGTCGGCCTCCACGCGCTTGCTCGCCGCCAGGGGAACCGCCCGCAGGCGATAGTTGATCAGGACCAGCACCAGCAGCAGCGCGGCGCCGCCGGCGTTGTGCGCCACGGCCACGGCCAGCGGCAGGTGCAGCAGCACGTTGCTCACACCCAGGCTGACCTGCGCGGCCAGCGCCAGCAGCAGCAGGCCGGCCAGACGACCGAGGCCGGCGGCGCGCAGACGCCAGGCCAGCAGCAGCAGAACCAGGCTGAGCGCCACCGCACCGAGCCTGTGGGTCATATGGATGGCGGTGCGGGCGTCGCTGTCGAGTTGACCACCCAGGTAGTTGGGGCCGATGTGCTGGGTCAGGTGGAAGCCGTTGGCGAAGTCCATCGCCGGCCACCATTCACCATGGCAGGTCGGCAGATCGACGCAGGCCACCGCCGCGTAGTTGGAGCTGACCCAGCCGCCCAGAGCGATCTGGCAGCCCGCCAGCACCAGCGCCACACCGGCCAGCGCGCGCAGGCGCAGGGAAAGTCCGGGCAACACCGGCAGCGCGCCGGACAGGCGCAGGCTGAGCAGGAACAACAGGGCCAGGGTAGTGAAGCCGCCGAGCAGGTGGCCCGTGACCACCTGCGGCCACAGCTTGAGGGTGACCGTCCACATGCCGAAGGCGGCCTGGGCGATGACCACGCCGAGCAGCAGCAACGGCAGCTTCAACGGCTGGCCGTCGACAGCGCGGCGGCGCAGGGCCTGCACGGCCAGACCGAGGATGACCAGACCGAGGGTACCGGCGAAGTAGCGGTGAACCATCTCGTTCCAGCCCTTCTCCACCTCCACCGGCGCATGGGGGAAGCGCTCCTCGGCCAGGCTCTGCTTGTGCTCGCTCATCGGCACGCCGATGAAGCCGTAGCAGCCCGGCCAGTCCGGGCAGCCGAGGCCGGCGTGGGTCAGCCGGGTATAGGCGCCGAGCAGCACCACCACCACCGCCAGGGCGGTGGCGAACATGGCCAGGCGGTAGCCGGGCAGGGTCTTGCGTTCACTCATCCGGGGCCTCTCTTATTGTTATGGGCCAGCAGTCCGAGTCGATCAGCCGATCTGCGACAGCTTCAGCAAGAGGCGCAGGTCGTTGAGGATGTCCTTGCCCTTGGTCTTGCCGTCGTAGCGCAGCACCAGGTTGCCGTTCGGGTCGACTATCCACAGCTGGGCACCTTCGCCAGCGGGCACGGCCTTCTGGTAGCGCAGAGTGTCCAGCGAGTAACGACCCAGCTGCGGGTACTCGCGCTGCAACTGCTGGTCGTAATCGGCCGCCAGCGGCCGGGCCACGGCCAGGCCATGCGCGGCGCGGGTGGCATCGCGATTCAGACCGATATGGATTTGCCGGGCGGTGTAGACCAGCTGGCGGCAGTCGTCGGCGCAATCGCCGGGCGTGGTCACCAGCAGTTGCCAGCGTTCCTGGGCAGCGCCTTGCACACCGATATCGGCCAGCTGGCTGCCGTCGCCGATCAGGGCGCCGTGGTAGTTGCGCGCATCCGGTACCCAGAAGCGCCACTGGTACATGGCGGTGGCGAGGATCATCGGGCCGATCGCCACCAGCAGCAGCAGGATCAGCTGCCAGCGCCCGCGGGCGCGCGCCGGTGGCGCCTCAGGAGTGGAAAGGGCCGGATTCATGGCTGTGCTCATGCTGTTGCTCCCGCGCGATCTGTCTTGAATTGTGAATGCCGAGATAGAGGTAGAGGCCGCTCAGGGCGACGGCCAGGGCGAACCACTGCACGGCGTAGCCGCTGTGCTTCTCCGGGCCCATGGCCACCAGCGGCCACTCGGCCTGGTAGGCGGCGGGGCCGGGTTCCAGGCGTACTTCGTAGGCCATGCCGCCACGGCCGAGCTGGCGCCACAGGCGCTCCGGTTCGACGACGGTGATCAGTCGCGGCCAGTCACCGCCAACCGGATCGGCCTGCAGCTGGAAGGCCTCGCCGACCGGCACATAAACTCGCGCCACCAGCTCCAGCGGCTGCTCGGGCGTGGTGAAAGAAGGAGGATTGCGCCGATCCGGCCAGGGCAGCCAGCCGCGGTTGACCAGCAGCCACAAGCCGCTGGGTTGGTCGTAGAAGGGTTGCAACAGCTCGACGCCGACCTGGCCGCCGCGCTGGCGGTTGTCCAGCAGCAGGCTGTGGCGTTCGTCGAACTGGCCCTGCAAGCGGATGCGCAGGTGGGCGAGGTCGGAGCGCCGCTCCAGCTCGGTCACGGCAATGGGCTCAGCGTGCTGACGCGCCTCGAAATCGGCGAGCAGGGCGCGCTTCTCCTCGGCGCGCGCCAGTTGCCAGAAACCCAGGCCGACCAGCAGCGGCAGCAACAGAGCCACCACGATGCTGGGCAACACGCCCGGGCGAAAGCCGTTCAAGGCCTTCCCCCGAAAGCCCGGACACGGCTGGCTATACTGGAACTGCACACCATCTCCCCCATCCCCCGGAGTCACGCATGCTCAAGGCCGCGATCATCCTCCTACTGCTGGCCACCCTGGTCAGCCTGTTCAGCGGCCTGTTCTTCCTGGTCAAGGATGAGGGCCGCGGTTCGCGGGTGGTTAACGCCCTCACCGTCCGCGTGATCCTGGCCGCCGCTACCCTGGCCTTGATCTCCTGGGGTTTCTTCAGCGGCCAGCTGGTTTCTCATGTCACCTGGTGAACCCCGCTACAGGATGTAGACGAAGACGAACAGGCCGATCCACACCACGTCGACGAAGTGCCAGTACCAGCTGGCCGCCTCGAAGGCGAAGTGCTGGTCGGCATTGAAGTGCCCACGCCACACCCGCACCAGCATGATTGAAAGCATCAGCGCGCCGAGGGTCACGTGCGCACCGTGGAAACCGGTGAGCATGAAGAAGGTGGCGCCGTAGATGCCCGAGCCCAGGGTCAGGCCTAGCTCGTTGTAGGCGTGGATGTACTCCTCAACCTGGAAGAACAGGAAGGCGATACCGAGCAGCACGGTCAGCGCCAGCCAGATCTTCAGCTGCTTGCGGTTGTCCTTCTTCAGCGCGTGGTGGGCGAAGGTCACGGTGAAGCTGGATGTCACCAGCAGAATGGTGTTGAGCAGCGGCAGCCCCCAGGCCGAGATCACGCCGCTGGGCGCCGGGAAGAGTTTCGGGTCCGGGTTGTTCAGCAGCGGCCAGGTGTACTCGAAGTTAGGCCACAGCATGTTGGATACGCCCTTGTCGCCCTCACCGCCTAGCCAGGGGGCTGCCCAGGTGCGCACGTAGAACAGCACACCGAAGAAGGCGGCGAAGAACATCACCTCGGAGAAGATGAACCAGCTCATGCCCCAGCGGAACGAGCGGTCCATCTGCGGGCTGTACAGGCCCTCGCGGCTTTCCTTGATCACGTTGCCGAACCAGCCGAACAGCATGTAGGCGAGGATCAGGCCACCGATGAAGAAGATCAGCGGACCGTTGGATTCGGCGCGGTCGGCCTTGAGGTCGTTGAACCAGGTGCCGACACCGTAGACGGTGGTGAGCATGCCGATGGTGGCGATGATCGGCCACTTGCTCTGGGCGGGAACGTAGTAGTTCTCGTGACTCGACATTTCTTGTTCTCCTTATGGAGCCGCCCGGCTAGGGGCTGTCTGGGCAAGAGTCGCCTGCGCGACGGGCGGTTTGCGCGCAGTGATATCGAACAGGGTGTAGGCCAGGGTCAGGTGCTTCACATCCTTGGGTAGATCTCTGTCGACGATGAAGCGCACCGGCATCTCGATGCGCTCGCCGGGTTGCAGCACCTGCTGGGTGAAGCAGAAGCATTCGGTCTTGTGGAAGAAGGCGGCGGCCTTGGACGGCGCCACGCTGGGGATGGCCTGGGCGGTCATCGGCTTTTCGGTCGGGTTGTAGGCAACGAACAGCATCTCGTTGCTCGCTCCCGCCATCACCGTCAGCTCGTCCGCCTTGGGGCGGAACTCCCAGACCATGTCCGCGGCGTTGGTGGCGAGGAACTGCACGCGCACCTGGCGCGCCTCGTCCACCACCTGCTCGCCCTGGTAAGCCGAGGCCGTCTTGCCATTGATGCCGAAGGCCTGGCACATCACGTCGTAGATCGGCACCAGGAGGAAGCCGAAGGCGAACATGCCGACCACCACCGCCAGCAGGCGGAGGACCAGGCGGCGGTTGTCCAGGGCTTCGCTCACGGGCGCGCTCCTACTTCACTTCCGGCGGAGTGGTGAAGGTGTGGTAGGGCGCCGGCGAAGGCACCGTCCACTCCAGCCCCTCGGCACCGTCCCAGGGCTTGGCCGCGGCCGGTTTGCCGCTGCGGATGCACTTGATGACGATGAACAGGAAGAGGAACTGGGTGGCGCCGAAGGTGAAGGCACCGATCGACGAGATCATGTTGAAGTCGGCGAACTGCAGGTTGTAGTCCGGAATCCGCCGCGGCATGCCAGCCAGGCCGACGAAGTGCATCGGGAAGAACGCCATGTTCATGCCGATGAAGCTCATCCAGAAGTGCAGCTTGCCGAGGGTCTCGTCGTACATGTGGCCGGTCCACTTGGGCAACCAGTAATACGCCGAGGCGAAGATGCCGAAGATCGCGCCGGGCACCAGCACGTAGTGGAAGTGCGCCACCACGAAGTAGGTGTCGTGGTACTGGAAGTCCGCCGGGGCGATGGCCAGCATCAGGCCGGAGAAGCCGCCAATGGTGAACAGGATGACGAAGGCCACGGCGAACAGCATCGGCGTCTCGAAAGTCATCGAGCCTTGCCACATGGTGCTCACCCAGTTGAACACCTTCACCCCGGTGGGCACGGCGATCAGCATGGTGGCGTACATGAAGAACAGCTCGCCGGTCAGCGGTATGCCGACGGTGAACATGTGGTGCGCCCAGACGATGAACGAGAGGAAGGCGATCGAGGCGGTGGCATAGACCATCGAGGTGTAGCCGAACAGCGGCTTGCGCGCGAAGGCCGGGATGATCGCGCTGACGGCGCCGAAGGCCGGCAGGATCATGATGTACACCTCGGGATGGCCGAAGAACCAGAACACGTGCTGGAACAGCACCGGGTCACCGCCACCGGCCGCGCTGAAGAAGCTGGTGCCGAAGTGGATGTCCATCAGCATCATGGTCACCACCCCGGCCAGCACCGGCATCACCGCGATCAGCAGGAAGGCGGTGATCAGCCAGGTCCAAACGAACAGCGGCATCTTCATCAGGGTCATGCCGGGGGCGCGCAGGTTGAGGATGGTGGCGATCACGTTGATCGCGCCCATGATCGAGCTGATGCCCATCAGGTGGATGGCAAAGATGAAGAAGGTCACCGACTCCGGCGCATAGGTAGTCGACAGCGGCGCGTAGAAGGTCCAGCCGAAGTTCGGCCCGCCGCCCTCGGTGAACAGAGTGCTGACCAGCAGGCCGAAGGCCGCCGGCAGCAACCAGAAGCTGAAGTTGTTCATCCGCGGCAGGGCCATATCCGGCGCGCCGACCATCAGCGGGATCATCCAGTTGGCCAGGCCGACGAAGGCCGGCATCACGGCGCCGAACACCATGATCAGACCGTGCATGGTGGTCATCTGGTTGAAGAAGGCCGGCTCGACAATCTGCAGGCCCGGCTGGAACAGTTCCGCGCGGATCACCATGGCCATGGACCCGCCGAGCAGGAACATGGCGAAGCTGAACCACAGGTACATCGTGCCGATGTCCTTGTGGTTGGTGGTCAGCACCCAGCGCATCAGGCCCTTGGCAGGGCCATGGTGATGGTCATGTCCGGCATGACCGTGGCCAGCATGGCCCGGATCGATCACTGCACTCATGTCCTTACTCCTGAGCCTGTTTGAACGCGAGGATGTCCTTCGGGGTGACCATGTCGCCGACATTGTTACCCCAGGCGTTGCGCTCGTAGGTGATGATGGCGGCGAGGTCGACTTCCGACAGCTGCTTGCCGAACGCGGCCATGGCGGTGCCCTGCTTGCCCTCGACCACGATGCGGATGTGGTCGGCGGCTGCGCCGGTGGCGATCTTCGAGCCCTTGAGCGCAGGGAACATCGGCGGCAGACCCTCGCCGTTCGGCTGGTGGCAGGAGGCGCAGTTGGTCTGGTAGGCCTTCTCGCCGCGGGCCATCAGCTCCTCGCGGGTCCACTCCTTGCTGGTCAGCTCCTTGATCTTGGCGGCCTCTTCCTTGCGCTCGGCCAGCCACTTGGCGAAGTCTTCCTTGCTCTTGGCCTCGACCACCACCGGCATGAAGCCGTGGTCCTTGCCGCACAGCTCGGTGCACTGACCGCGGTAGAGACCGGGTTCCTCGATGCGGGTCCAGGATTCGTTGACGAAGCCGGGGATGGCGTCCTTCTTCACGGCCAGGGCCGGTACCCACCAGGAGTGGATCACGTCGGCGGCGGTGATCAGGAAGCGCACCTTGGTCCCCACGGGCACCACCAGCGGCTGGTCGACCTCGAGCAGGTAATGCTCGTCCTTCTCGGCCTTGTTGTAGATCTGGTCGGAAGGCGTAGCCAGGTTGCTGAAGAACTCGACGTCCTGGCCCAGGTACTTGTAGTGCCACTTCCACTGGTAACCGGTGACCTGGATGTCCAGTTCCGATTCGGAAGTGTCGTAAATGTCGATCAGCGTCTTGGTGGCCGGAACGGCCATCGCCACCAGGATGACGAAGGGCACGACAGTCCAGAGAATCTCTACCGTGGTGCTTTCGTGGAAATGCGCCGGCTGCTGGCCGGTGGAGCGGCGGTGGATCAGCATCGACCAGAACATCACGCCGAAGACCACCACGCCGATCACGACGCAGATCCAGAAAATGATCATGTGCAGGTCGAAGACTGAACGGCTGACCTCGGTGACACCCGGCAGCATATTCACTGCCCACTCGGCGTGCGCCGAGCCAAATGTCAACCACAGCAGGAGGCCCATCCAGACTCGTGGATGTCGCATCATTGCGGGTTCCCCTCGTTGTTCTTGTTATCCCGCCGGCTAAGCCTGCGGCAAAGGGATCGACTGCCAAAACGGCTGGCTACTACTTGTCGAAACCTCTCCGTGCCGAAGCCCGTCCGGTTCCATCAGGTAAACGCCTTGCGATTTCGAGTATAGCCAGCGACCGCGTCAGCACAACGCAGTCAGAAAAATAACGCCCCATTTCTGCGCCTGCCGTGCAGGCTTAGAGCGATGCGGGATGCGCCGCAGAGCGGTGCCTGGGATATAGCGTTGCCGAATAAAAATTAAATAATTATGACAATCAGGTCTTAGCCGGCGTCCTTCGCCAGCTAACGTGAATTCTCGTTTGCTTGCCTCATGTCCCTGTCCGGAGCCGTCATGAATACCCTCGCCCTGCGCGACCAGATCCAGCGCGCCCTTGTCCACGAAACCTCCACCGGTGACCTGGCCCGCCAGCTCGATAGCCAGCTCGACCGCCTGCACCCGATCATCCAGTTGCCCCCCAGCGACGCGCGGGGCGTGCTCGAACGCTTCGTCGCCGCCTACGTGGAGCAAGTGCCGGACGTGCTCGACGCCGCCAACGCCGTGGCCCGCGAGGCCGGCATCGAGTCGCAGGTGAAACCGGTGCTCAAGCTGGCCGAACAGTTCTTCCTCAGCCCGCCCAGCATCATGGAGGGACACCAGGGCCTGGATGCGCTGCTGGACGAGGCCTACCTCGCCCATCGCCTGGTCGAGGAGGTGAACGACCGCTATATCGCCCACCTCGGCCAGCCGCTGATCCCGCTGGATACCACGGTGGCCAACGTGATCGCCCACCAGCTGATCGGCGAGCCCTTCGCCAACCAGTTGGACGAAGCCGTGCACCACGCGGTGGAGGGGATGCTGGACGAGCAGGTGTTCCAGCAGGACTCGGTGCAGGAATACCGCGCCCGCCTGAGCAATCCGCAGACGGTGGCGGCCTGGCAGAACTGGCCGTGCCTGTCGCGCCAGCTGGGCGTGGAGCTGGGCCTGCCGGCCTGAGCCATCCCCAGATACATCGAGGCCCGCGATTGCGGGCCTCGTCGTTTCACTGGGACTGGTAGCGCGCCCTGGGCGTGGCCATCGGCACCACCTCGCCATCCAGCGGCAGGAAGCTCCCGCGCTCGGCGTCGTAGGCACGGATCGCGCTGGTCTCGATGTCGTAGACCCAGCCATGGATGAACAGCTGGCCGCTGGCCACGCGCGCCGCCACCGAGGGGTGGGTGCACAGGTGGTTGAGCTGGGCCACCACGTTCTCCTCGGTGAGGATGCCCAGGGTGTCGTGGCCTTCGCAGCCACAGTTGGCCTCAACCACCTTGAGCGCCACCTCGCTGTGGCGCAGCCAGGCCTTCACCGTCGGCATGCTCTCCAGGGTCTCGGGGGCCAGCACCGCCTTCATCGCGCCGCAGTCGGAGTGGCCGCAGATGATGATGTGCTGCACACCCAGGGCCAGCACCGCGTACTCGATGGCGGTGGAGACGCCACCCATCATCTGCCCGTAGGCCGGCACCACGTTGCCGACGTTGCGGGTGACGAACAGGTCGCCCGGTGCGCTCTGGGTGATCAGCTCGGGAACGATGCGCGAGTCGGCGCAGGTGATGAACATGGCGCGCGGGTTCTGTGCGCTGGCCAGGGCCTTGAACAGCTCTTCCTGTTGCGGGAAGACCTCGTTGCGGAAGCGCTTGAAGCCACCAACGATGGCGTTCAGCGCCTCATCGGCGCTCTCCGGCGCGGTACGCGCCTGCAGGGGAATGGCGTTGTGCTTGTAGGGCATGGCGTCTCACCTCGTGCTGGACCGTCGCGCTTTCGCGCGGTGCGGATTATCGACCTGGCATGCGGACAGTTGCCAGCCCCGGTGAGTCACAATTCGTTTACAGCAACGCCAGTTGCCGACCGGGTGGGGCGAACTGGCTGCAATCGAGGTTGAAACCATCGCGGTGTGTCAGGCCGAGGCGTTTGCGCGCCAGGCTGAAGCGCTGCGACAACAGATCGGCGAAGGCGCCCTCGCCGCGCATGCGGGTGCCGAAGCGGCTGTCGTAGTTCTTGCCGCCGCGCGACTGGCGGATCAGGCTCATCACATGCTCGGCGCGCTCGGGGAAATGGCTGCGCAGCCACTCCTCGAACAGCTCGGCGATCTCCAGCGGCAGGCGCAACAGCACGTAGCCGGCCGAGCGCGCGCCGGCGTCGCGGGCCGCCTCGAGAATCCGCTCCAGCTCCATGTCGTTGATCATCGGGATGATCGGCGCCACCAGCGCGGTCACCGGTACGCCGGCCTGGCCCAGAGTGCGCATGGCCCGCAGGCGCGCGCCGGGCGAGGCGGTACGCGGCTCCATGATGCGCTTGAGATCGTCGTCCAGGGTGGTCAGGCTGAACGCCACGCTGACCAGATTGCGGCTGGCCAGCTCCTGCAGCAGGTCGAGGTCGCGCAGGATCAGCGAGCTCTTGGTGATGATGTGCAGCGGATGGCGGAAGCGCAGCAGAATCTCCAGGGCCTGGCGGGTCAGGCGCTGCTCGCGCTCTATCGGCTGGTAGGCATCGGTGTTGATGCCCAGGGCAATCGGCTGCGGCATATAGCCGGGCTTGCTCAGCTCCTCTTCCAGGCGCTCGGCCAGGTTGGTCTTGGCGATCAGCCGGGTCTCGAAGTCGATGCCCGGCGACATGTCCCAATAGGCGTGGCTGGGCCGGGCAAAACAATAGATGCAGCCATGCTCGCAGCCGCGATAGGGATTCACCGAGCGATCGAAACCGACGTCCGGCGACTGGTTTCGGGTGATCACCGTCTTGGCTCGCTCCGCGCGCACCTCGGTAGCGCGGCAGGGCGGCGTCTCCTCCTGAAACCAGCCGTCATCCTCGACCTGGCTGCGGGTCGGGGCGAAGCGGTTGTGCGGGTTGCTGGCGGTGCCGCGGCCGCGGGGCGGCAAGGTGACGGACATGGGCAATGCTCCAGAATACTGTATGCATGAACAGTATTCTGATTCACCCGGCCACGCCAGCGGCGCCTACTCGTCCTCGACCGGCGGCGGCGCGGTGAACGGCTCGATCACATACTCACGACCGTGACTGCGACAATCCTCGAGCGTGCCCTCGGCATCGCGCCGGGTGACCAGGAAGGTGCTGCCACGCGAATCCTCGGCGTCGATCACGCCGGTCTGCAGGTCAACACCATCGCTCACTACCGCCGAGAGAAAACCATCGGCCCAGTCCGTCTCGCCATGCCAGCGCAGGATCATCCGTCCCTCGCGCCAGTGCACCGAGACGAACTCCAGGCCGTAATCCCAGCGATAGCCCAGCAGGCAGAAATGGTTGGTGGCGGTGTTCGCATTCTGGTGCGCCAGCAGTAGACGCAGCTCCGCCCCGGGTTGGCGGTAGCGGGCCTCGGCAGCCGGATCGAAGCGCGCATTCATGCCGGAGTAGATCGAGGGGCCGAATTCTTCGGCGGCACCGGAAAATGAGCTACTCGCCAGCAAGGCTAGCGCGATGAAGTGGCTCTTCATTGACGTCCCTGTCGATGACGATGGCTGAAGCGGCAGCAGGCGAGCGACCTGCCTCGCCTTGGCCCTACTCTGGCTTCTTCAGCTTGGGATTGGGGAAGAACTGCACGGTCTGGCCCTTGCTCGCCGCCGGCTTGGGCGCAATCTGGTTGACCCGGGTGCCGACTTCCTTGGGCACCGACTGGCCCTGAGCGTTGAGGGTGTCGGCATAGCCACAGGCCACGCATTCGCGGTGTGGCGTGCCGTCCTCGTCCCACATCTTGATGGTGTCCATCGCGCTGCACGCCGGGCACACGGCGCCGGCGATGAAGCGTTTTTTCACCTCGCTCATCACGCCGCCTCCTGGCTCAGGCCGAGGTGACGCAGCAGGGCGTCGATGCTCGGCTCGCGACCGCGGAAGTCGACGAACAGCACCATCGGTTCCTGCGAGCCGCCGCGGGCCAGGATCGCCTCGCGGAAGGCGCGGCCGGTGGCCGGGTTGAGCACGCCCTCTTCCTCGAACTTGGAGAAGGCGTCGGCGGACAGCACTTCGGCCCACTTGTAGCTGTAGTAACCGGCCGCGTAACCGCCGGCGAAGATGTGCGCGAAGCTGTTGGCGAAGCGGTTGAAGGCCGGCGGACGCACCACCGCCACCTCGTCGCGGATGCCTTCCAGCACCTGCAGCACGCTGCGACCGTCGCCGTGGGTTGCGTGCAGTTCGAAGTCGAACAGGCTGAACTCCAGCTGGCGCACCATCATCAGGCCGGACTGGAAGTTCTTCGCCGCCAGCATCTTGTCCAGCAGCGCCTGGGGCAGCGGCTCGCCGGTCTCGTAGTGGCCGGAGATCAGCGCCAGGCCCTCGGGCTCCCAGCACCAGTTCTCCATGAACTGGCTCGGCAGCTCCACCGCATCCCAGGCCACGCCGTTGATGCCGGAGGCTCCGGCATGCTCGACGCGGGTCAGCAGGTGGTGCAGGCCGTGGCCGAACTCGTGGAACAGGGTGGTGACTTCGTCGTGGGTCAGCAGCGCCGGCTTGCCGCCGACCGCGGGGGTGAAGTTGCACACCAGGTTGGCCACCGGGGCGATCAGGCTGCCGGAGGCCGCGCGACGCTTGTCGCGGGCGCCGTCCATCCAGGCGCCACCGCGCTTGTTGGCGCGGGCGTAGAGGTCGAAGAAGAAGCGGCCGACATGTTGGCCATTCTCGCGGATCTCGAACAGGCGCACGTCCGGGTGCCAGCTGTCGAACTCTTTCAGCTCGTTGATCTCGATGCCGTAGAGCTTCTGCACGATGGCGAACAGGCCGGTCAGCACCTTGTCGATCGGGAACCAGGCGCGCACTTCCTCCTGGGAAATGCTGTAGCGCTGCTGGCGCAGCTTTTCGCTGAAGTAGCCGACGTCCCAGCTCTGCAGGTCGTTGACGCCTTGCTCGGCGGCGAAGGCTTTCAGCTCTTCCAGGTCTTGGGCGGCAAACGGCTTGCTGCGCACCGCCAGGTCACGCAGGAAGTGCAGCACCTGCTCGGTGGACTCGGCCATCTTGCTGGCCAGGCTCAGCTCGCTGTAGTGGGCGAAGCCGAGCAGACGCGCCAGCTCCTGGCGCAGGTCGAGCAGCTCGGCCATCACCGGGCCGTTGTCGTTCTGCCCGGCGTTCGGGCCCTGGTCGGAAGCACGGGTACAGTAGGCGGTGTAGACCTCTTCGCGCAGGGCGCGGTCGTCGGCGTAGGTCATCACCGCGTAGTAACTGGGGAACTCCAAAGTGATCAGCCAGCCGTCCAGCTCCTTGGCCTGCGCGGCCTGGGCCATCTGCGCCTTGGCCGAGTCGGTGAGGCCGGCAAGCAGAGACTCGTCGGTGATGTGCTTGGTCCAGGCCTGGGTGGCGTCGAGCAGCTGGTTGGAGAATTTGCTGGCCAGCTCGGACAGCTTCATCTGGATCTCGCCGTAGCGCTTCTGCTGCTCGGCCGGCAGGTCGATGCCGCTCAGGCGGAAGTCGCGCAGGGCGTGTTCGAGGATGGTCTTCTGCGCCACGTCGAAGCCTTCGGCAGCCGGGCTCTTGGCCAGCGCGTCGTAGGCCTCGAACAGCGGCTTGTTCTGGCCCATCTCGGTCCAGTACTCGGACAGCTTGGGCAGGCAGGCCTCGTAGGCCGCACGCAGCTCGGCGTTGTTGCACACCGCGTTGAGGTGGCTGACCGGGCTCCAGGCACGACCCAGGCGCGCGTTGAGCTCGTCCAGCGCCAGCACCAGGCCGTCCCAGCTCGGGTTGGCCTGCTGGGTCTTGAGCAGCTCGGCGATGGCCACGCGGCTGTCGGCGAGAATCTGGTCGACGGCCGGCTCGACATGCTCGGGCTTGATCAGCGAGTAGGGTGGCAGGTCGAAGTCTTGCAGCAGGGGATTGGCAGCGGTCACGGCGAGGCACCTTTGAATACGCGAATGCAGAATCGGGTTATGGGGTCTTAGACGACCTTTCACAACCGCAGTGCCTGGCATGTTAATTACAATCTGCGGCAACCGCAGCCTGAAGGAGACTATCGTGGCGATTCGAACTTACCAGGGCAGCGCCCCGCAGCTGGGCCCGCGCGCCTTTGTCGACGCATCCGCCGTGGTGATCGGCGACGTGGTACTGGGCGAAGACGCCTCGGTCTGGCCGATGGCTGTGGTTCGCGGTGACATGCACCGAATCAGGATCGGCGCCCGCAGCAGCGTGCAGGACGGCAGCGTGCTGCATATCACCCACGCCGGGCCGTTCAACCCGGACGGCTACCCGCTGCTGATCGGCGACGAAGTGACCATCGGCCACAACGTCACCCTGCATGGCTGCACCCTGGGCAACCGCATCCTGGTCGGCATGGGCAGCATCGTGATGGACGGCGCGGTGGTCGAGGATGAAGTGGTGATCGGCGCCGGCAGCCTGGTACCGCCGGGCAAGGTGCTGGAGAGCGGCTACCTGTACGTCGGCAGCCCGGTGAAGCAGGCCCGCGCGCTGAGCGACAAGGAACGCGCTTTCTTCGCCTACAGCGCGGCCAACTACGTGAAGCTCAAGGACCTGCACCTGGCCGAGGGCTACGACCGGTGAACCGCTTCACGCCCTTTGCCTAGCGCGCTGGGCCCGAAGCGGCCCCGGACATACTCTGGGCGCCCTGGAAAAGGATTTTGCCGATGACCAACCCCTTCGCTACTTCCGTTCCCCAGCCGGTCGCCGAGCGCCCGGCCTGGCAGCAGCCCTACGCCTTCGGCGCCATGGGCGCACTGGTGATGCTGCAGAGCCTGGTGGTCGGCAATCTGCTGGCTGCGCTCAACCACGCCGAGTTCAGCGACTATCTGCTCGGCAACCTGATGCACCTGCTACCGGGCTGGCTATGCAGCGTCCTGCTCGGCGGGCTGGCCGCCACCCTGTTGGTCGCCAGCTATCAGGAGCGCCATGCGGCGGTCCTGGTCAAACCCGGCAGAGTGCTGCTGGCAGTTGCCGCCGCCATCGTGCTGGCCGGCCTGCTCTATGGCGTACTGTCCGGCTTCCTGCTCGCCGGCCTGTATGGCTGGCTCAGTGAGCACGGCAGTCTGGTGGGGCTCTACCAGCCGCTGGTCTTCGAGCCCCTAGGCCTGCTGGCCTTCGCCCTGACCAACCTGCTGCCGCTGTGGCTCGGCCTGCGCCTAGGCGCGCGGCAGGCCCGGACACCGGCACCAGTAGGGCGCACGAGCGTGGCGGCGCTGCTGGCTCTGTGCGTGCTACTGCTGAGCCTGAAGACCCTGGACATCCTGATCAAACAGGTGGTGCCGGGTTACAGCGCGGCCCTGCCGCTGGCCCTGGCCTGCCTGACCCCACTGCTCGGCGCCGCGCTGGTGTTCGCCAGCAGCTGGAGCGCGCTGCCGGCGCGCCTGCATCGGCTCAGAGCAGGGCAGCTGCTGCTGACCGCCCTGGCGATCTTCGTCGTGTGGATGCTGGCCCAGCTGCTGGTCGCCGGCCTGCTGGTGATGTATGCGCTGGCCGACCGCGGCAGCGAGCTTTTCCATCCCGCTCTGCTGGTGGCCATGGGCGCCGGCCTGCTGGCCCTGCTATGGCCGCTGACCCTGCTGGGCCTGCGCTGGATCTATCGCGCCGAGGCGGCCTGAGCGACTCACTCGTTCTTCTGGTAGATGATCTTGCGGCTGCCACCCTCGCAGCTGCCGACCACCATGTTGGGGTCTTCCACGTCGGCGGCCGGGACTATTTCCAGGGTGTAGCTGGTCACCTTGGCCGCCTGGATCTTCACCTCGATCTCGCGCTTCAGCTCTTCGCAGGGCTTGGGTGCGGCGAGGGCGCCGCCACACAGCAGGGTGGCCATGACGGCCGCAAACCAGCGCTTCATCGCATGCTCCTCGGGATGGGATCAGGCAGTTCTAGTTCTGATCGGCCAGCGCCGCCAGGGTTCGCTCGCGTTGTTCCGCGTCCAGTTCGCCCAGCGCGGCGGCGCGGCGGTAGAACTGCGCCCAGTCGCCGCTGGCCTGGCGGAACAGCGTGGCGAACGCTTCCACCCACTGGTCGTAGAGGCCGAACGGCAGCAGCCGGGCGTTATTGAGTGGCTGGGCGACCCAGGCGTCGTAGCGCCGATCGCCGCCCCACTCGCCGTCGCGCAAGGTGCGGTATTCGTCGCGCAGACGCTCGAACTCAGCGACCTTGCCGGCGCGCTTCTGCGCCTCGTCCAGCGGGCTGGCGTAGAGCGCCTGCAGGCGCTCGCGGCTGGCCAGGATCAGCTCGGTGAACTGGCGACGCATGCGCTCTGCATGCGCATCGCCGTGCGCCAGGCCACGGGCGGCGCGCCACTGACGCAGGCCTTCCTGCTCGACGAAGCTGGCGAAGGACTCGTTGAACGCCGTGTCGTCGGCTACGTACAGCTGCTGGTGCGCCAGCTCGTGGAAGATCACCGCGGCGAGGCGCTCGTCGTCCCAGCGCAGCATGGTGTTGAGGATCGGGTCGTCGAACCAGCCCAGGGTCGAATAGGCCTCGATGCCCGCCACATAGGTGTCCATGCCCTCGGCCTGCAGCAAGGCGGCGGCACCACGGGCGCGCCCCTGCTGGTAGAAGCCGCGGTAGGCCACGCAGCCGGCGACGGGGAAGCAGTGGGTCAGCGGCGCCAGCGACAGCTCCGGCGTGGCGAACACATTCCACACCACATAGGGCCGCTGCAGGTCCGCATACAGGCGATAGCTGCGGTTGTCCGGCAGCGCCAGGTGCGCGCTGGCGAACTCACGCGCCTGCTGGGCCAGTGCCAGGCGGCGCTGCAGCACGGGATCGGCCTGGGGATCGGCGAGCAGCTGGGCCACCGGCTGGCGTGCGGCGAGCAGGTCGAGCTGGCCACGGCTGAGCTGGGCGTAATAGTCGAGGCTGGCGCAACCGCTCAGCAGAACGCCGAGCCACAGCGGAACCAGGCACCGCGCGCGGCGGTCGAGTAGGGCGATAGGCATTTCGCGAGCCTATTGCATTGCCCCTCTGCCAAGGAAGCCCGTCATGCGCTCACCTCTGTTGCTCTGCCTGCCCGTTCTGCTCGGCGGTTGTTCGCTGCTGATGCCTTTTCACGATCCAGCGCAGGCCTGGATCGAACTGCACGAGCGCCAGGACGGTCGCCTGGAGGCGGTGCAGGTAGACGGTAAAACGCTGGACGACGGCCGTTATTTCCAGATTTCTCCCGGCCGCCACGAGCTGCAGGTACGTCTGCGCTTCGAAGTGGCGCCCGCCAACACCGGCGCGCAGCAGAGTCTGCCGCGCACCTGCCTGCTGACCCTCGACTACGCCGACTTCGCCGCCGGCCAGCGTTATCGGCTGAAGGCCGGTAGTCGCGGCTTCCGTCCCTGGGCGCAGTTACAGGACGAGCGCGGCGAAGACTTGGCGCGAGCCCGTGAGGGCCGCTGCGGCGCCGTCTGATCGGCGCTATGCTGGCCTTCTCCATCGTCGAGGACACCACCATGCGCCTGCCCCTGTTGCTGCCCCTGCTCGCCGTCGGTGCCTGCGCCAGCCCGCTGCCACCGGCGGACCCGCAGCAGGCCTGGGTCGAACTGTACGCCAGCCCCGGCTACACCCTGATGGCGCACAAGCTGGATGACCAGCAGACCCGCGACGGCCGTTACTTCCAGGTGGCGCCCGGCGCCCACGAGCTGCAGGTGCGCTTCCAGTTCGAGGTGGCGGGTGGCGGCGGTGGCGGCGAGTTCAGCAGCGAGCCGGTCGAGATGACCTGCCACCTGCGCTTCCGTTACGACGGCTTCGCCGCTGGCCAGCGTTATCGTATCGAGGCCCGGCCGCTGCAGTACAAGGCCCAGGGCTGGCTGTACGGCGAGGGCCGCCAGGTGCTGGCGCGCGCCGACGTACTGCGCTGCAGCACCTTCTGAGTGCCGCTCAGGCGTCCAGCGTCACCTGCAGGCTGATCTCGGCGTTGAGCAGCTTGGACACGGGGCAACCGGTCTTGGCCGTCTCCACCGCCTCCTCGAACTTGTTGCGGTCGGCGCCGGGAATCCTGGCGCGCAGGCTCAGGTGCACGGCGCTGATGCGAAAGCCGCCGTCCTCTTTCTCCAGCCACACCTCGGCCTGGGTATCGATGCTCTCGGCGAGCATGCCGCGCTCCTCCAGCTCTTTGGACAGGGCCATGGAGAAGCAGCCGGCATGGGCGGCGCCGATCAGCTCCTCGGGGTTGGTACCGGGCTGATCCTCGAAGCGGGTATTGAAGCCATAGGGCTGGTCCTTCAACGCGCCGCTCTGGGTGGAGATGCGACCCTTGCCGTCCTTGATGCCGCCCTGCCAGTGGGCCGAAGCCGTCTTCTTGATGGTCATGTGCTGCTCCTCTCGAATGGGTGGATACCCAGTTGAGAGGAACGCGGCGGCGGCAAAGTTCGTCCTATCGCAGCCCGGCGACTATCTCGAAGCTGCGCAGGCGGTGCTCGGGCTGGTACAGGTCGCAGGTGAAGATCAGCTCGTCGGCGCCACTCTGCTCCAGCAGGATCTCCAGACGCGCGCGCACCTTCTCCGGCCCGCCGATCACCGCCAGGCCGAGGAAGTCGCCGACCGCTTGCTGTTCGTGGGGTTGCCAGCGGCCGACCATGCTTTCCACCGGCGGACGCAACACCAGGCTCTGCCCGCGCATCAGCGCCAGCACCCGCTGGTAGGCAGTGGTGGCGAGGAACTCGGCTTCCTCGTCGCTCGGTGCGGCAATCAACGGTACGCCGATCATGGCGTAGGGCTTGTCCAGCACGGCCGAGGGCTGGAAGTTCTCGCGGTAGATGCGCAGTGCCTGGTGCAGATAACGCGGCGCAAAGTGCGAGGCGAAGGCATAGGGCAGGCCCTTCTGCGCCGCCAGCTGGGCACTGAACAGGCTGGAGCCGAGCAGCCAGATCGGCACGTTCGTGTCCACGCCCGGCACGGCCAGCACCGACTGCCCGGGCTGGCGCGGACCGAGCAGTGTTTCCAGCTCCTCGACGTCCTGCGGGAAATCCTCGGCGCTGCCCAGGCGGTCGCGGCGCAGGGCGCGGGCGGTGGCCTGGTCGGCACCCGGCGCACGGCCCAGGCCCAGCTCGATGCGGCCCGGATAGAGCGCCGCCAGGGTGCCGAACTGTTCGGCCACCACCAGCGGCGCATGGTTGGGCAGCATGATGCCGCCGGAGCCGAGGCGCAGGGTGGAGGTGTTGGCGGCCAGGTAGCCGAGCAGCACGGCGGTGGCGGAACTGGCGATGCCCTCCATGTTGTGGTGCTCGGCCACCCACATGCGCGAGAAGCCGAGCTGCTCCACATACCGGGCCAGAGCAAGGGAGCGCTGCAGGGCGGGCGCGGCGCCGATATCGTCGTCGCGCATGGGCGCCAGGTCGAGTACGGAGAATGGCGTGTTGGACAGCTTGCTCATAAGGCCTCCTCGGGTCGTACCTGCTTTATGGGGTCGCCCCGGCGAAAGGCAAGCCGCCATTCGGCCGCGCCATGAAAAAGGCCGGAGCCCCTCGCGGAGGCTCCGGCCTAGTTGCCGCGGCTAGATGATCAGCCGCGCTGGTAAACGATTTCCTTGGTGTCGGCCTCGCAGGTGCCGACCACGGTCTTGTCGCCGGCGCCACCCTTGTCGACCACTTCCAGGGTGTAGGCGGCCACGCCCTTGTCCTTGAGCTTGGCCTCGATCTCCGCCTTCAGCTCGTCGCAGGGCTTGCCAGCAGCCAGGGCGGAGCCGGCCAGGGTGAACAGGGCCAGGCCCAGCATCATTTGCTTCATGGATAACGCTCCTTCGTAGGTGGACTCGCGGGGCAACCCGCCCCGGACCGGCCAAGACTAGCCGACAGGCGCGGGCGAAACCGTGCGCCGCTCAGCTGTTGCTGATGCGGAAACCGACCTTGAGTTCGACCTGATAGTGCGCCACCTTGCCGTCGACGATATGACCACGGGTATCGACGACCTCGAACCAGTCCATGTTGCGCACGGACTTGGCGCACTCGGCGAGGGCATTGGCGATGGCATCCTCGATGCTCACCTTGGAGGTGCCGACGACTTCGATTTTCTTGTAGGTGCGGTGATCGGACATGTGCTTCTCCTTGGGCAGACAGGCTTCTTCTTCACGCTAGCCAAGCCGGGCGAAAGCACAAGCGGGGCGCGACTCAACCCGCCAATTCGCGGCCCAGCCACTGCGCCAGGCGCTCGGCGCGATCATCGCGGCTGCGCCCGGGCACCCACAGGGCAAGGCGGGCCGAGGTTTCGACAAAACCCCAGGGTGCGACCAGGCGACCGGCGGCCAAATCGTCCGCCACCAGCTGCTGCGGAGCGATGGCCACACCGAGGCCGGCGGCGGCGGCTTCCAGCAGGTAGTAGAGATGCTCGAAGCCCTGGCCCTGCTGCAGTCGCGCCGCCTCCAGGCCCTGGGCCTCGGCCCACTGCGGCCAGGCCTGGGGTCGCGAGGCGGTATGCAGCAGTGGTTCGCCGAGCAGGGCGGCGGCCGGCTCTCCGCTCAGGCGCGCATACCCCTGATAACGCGGACTCAGCACCGGGCCGATGCGCTCCGCCGCCAGCTCGTACACCTGCATGTCCGCCGGCCAGGGCGGGGTGGCGAAGCACAGGGTGGCATCGACACCGGGCCGGCGCGGGTCCAGCTCGCCCTCACTGGACGACAGCTGCAGGCGCAACTCCGGCAGCTCGCGGTTGAGCCGGTCCAGGCGGGGGATGAACCAGCGCGCCAGCAGGCTGCCGGGGCAGCCGAGGACGAAGGGCGCACCCTCCTGGCGCTGACGCAACTCGGCACAGGTCACGCGCAGGCGCTCGAAGGTCTCGGAGGCGACGTCGCGCAGGCGCACGCCCGCATCGGTGAGTTTCACGCCGCGCCCATCCTTGTCGAACAGGCTGACGCCGAGCTGTTCCTCCAGCACACGTATCTGCCGGCTCACCGCCCCGTGGGTCACATGCAGCTCGGTCGCGGCCTGGCTGACGCTGAGCAGACGGGCAGCGGCCTCGAAGGCGCGCAAAGCATTCAGTGGGGGCAGTTCTCGACTCATGGACCAGTGATATTTTCTGACGTGTCCTGGCAATCTAATCCGTTTGCGCCGGCCCCGCCACTTCGCGCCGGTTCATTTTCGCTCGATGCGATGGTCCGTGCCGCTGGTAGAGATTTCCGGCTCCTCACCTTCCCAGGCGACCTGCTGACCGATGCCGTTGACCTCTATGCTCACCGGGCCTTCCAGATCCAGCTGCAGGATGTTCTCCGCACCATAGATGGCTACCGTTGGGGACTGCCCCTCACCCCGTATTTCGGCGTTGATACGATGGCCGCTGCCATTGACCGCGAGGCCACCGATATGCCCGACGTCGACACGGTTTTCGGCTCCGGTCACCTCCAGGCTGGCAGCGCTGCCCAACCGCAGCACGTGCTCAGAGCCTTGCACGTCGACCCTGCCACAATCGCCATCCAGACGAAATTCGTTGGCATTGCCAGTGATGATCACGTCCCGCCCTTTGCACGACACGTCACGCGAAACTCCGATGCCATCGAGTTCCATCGCCTCCTGAGCCTGAGCGGCGCCAGTCAGCGTCAGTAACAGCGCACCCGCTCCCAATACCTTGTGCATAGCCATGTCTCCAATCGATAGCGGCCCGCTTGGCCGTGTGCTGCTGGGACAAAGCCGCCGGGTGCCGAGTTCTACGTCTTCTTCGGCACAGCGGGGAATGCGCGGGGAGCTCTCTCCTCAGCCCCACAAACATGTGAGTATTTCTCACGCATTAGCGCAATCTAATCGCTTTTTCTGTCCGCCCGGATGGATAGAATGACGCCATCACCCACTCTCCCTCGCACCGACCCGATTCGCGAGGGCAGCAGAGCAGGAGCACGCCATGACTTCTTTACGCACCGGCCCGGATAGCACCGGCCTGTTCGGCCATTTCGGCGGCCAGTATGTCGCCGAGACCCTGATGCCGCTGATCCACGACCTCGCCGCCGAGTACGAGAAGGCCAAGGCCGACCCGGAGTTCGCCAAGGAACTGGCCTACTTCCAGCGCGACTACGTCGGCCGCCCGAGCCCGCTGTACTTCGCCGAGCGCCTGACCGAGCACTGCGGCGGCGCGAAGATCTACCTCAAGCGCGAAGAGCTCAATCACACCGGTGCGCACAAGATCAACAACTGCATCGGCCAGATCCTGCTGGCCAAGCGCATGGGCAAGAAACGCATCATCGCCGAGACCGGCGCCGGCATGCACGGCGTGGCCACCGCCACCGTGGCCGCGCGCTTCGGCATGGAGTGCGTGATCTTCATGGGCACCACCGACATCGATCGGCAGCAGGCCAACGTGTTCCGCATGAAGCTGCTGGGCGCCACCGTGATCCCGGTCACCGCCGGCACCGGCACCCTCAAGGATGCGATGAACGAGGCGCTGCGCGACTGGGTGACCAACGTGCACAACACCTTCTACCTGATCGGCACCGTCGCCGGCCCGCACCCGTACCCGGCCATGGTCCGCGACTTCCAGGCGGTGATCGGCAAGGAAACCCGCGAGCAGCTGCAGGAAAAGGAAGGCCGCCTGCCCGATTCCCTGGTCGCCTGCATCGGCGGCGGCTCCAACGCCATGGGCCTGTTCCACCCCTTCCTCGATGACCAGTCGGTACAGATCGTCGGTGTGGAAGCGGCCGGCCACGGCATCGAGACCGGCAAGCACGCCGCCAGCCTAAACGGCGGCGTACCGGGCGTGCTGCACGGCAACCGCACCTTCCTGCTGCAGGACGACGATGGCCAGATCATCGACGCCCACTCCATCTCCGCCGGCCTGGACTACCCGGGCATCGGCCCCGAGCACGCCTGGCTGCACGACATCGGCCGCGTCGAGTACACCTCGATCACCGATGACGAAGCCCTGGCCGCCTTCCACCAGTGCTGCCGCCTGGAAGGCATCATCCCGGCCCTGGAGAGCTCCCACGCCCTGGCCGAAGTGTTCAAGCGCGCACCTAGCCTACCCAAGGACCACATCATGGTGGTCAACCTGTCCGGCCGCGGCGACAAGGACATGCAGACCGTGATGCACCACCTCGACCTGTCCAAATCGGAGAACAACTGATGAGCCGTCTGCAGAGCCGATTTGCCGAGCTGAAACAGCAGAACCGCGCCGCCCTGGTCACCTTCGTCACCGGCGGCGACCCGGACTATGAGACGTCCTTGCAGATCCTCAAGGGCCTGCCGGCCGCCGGTGCCGACGTGATCGAGCTGGGCATGCCCTTCACCGATCCGATGGCCGACGGCCCGTCGATCCAGCTGGCCAACATCCGCGCCCTGGGCGCCAAGCAGACCCTGGCCAAGACCCTGCAGATGGTCCGCGAATTCCGCCAAGGCGAAGCCAACACTCCGCTGGTGCTGATGGGCTACTTCAACCCCATCCACTACTACGGCGTGGACAAGTTCATCGCCGACGCCAAGGAAGCCGGCGTGGACGGCCTGATCGTGGTCGACCTGCCGCCGGAACATAACGCCGACCTGTGCTTCCCGGCCCAGGCCGCGGGCATCGACTTTATCCGCCTCACGACTCCCACGACTGACGACAAGCGCCTGCCGACCGTACTCAACGGCAGCTCGGGCTTCGTCTACTACGTCTCCGTGGCCGGCGTCACCGGCGCCGGTTCCGCCACCCTGGACCAGGTGGAAGAAGCCCACGCCCGCCTGCGCCGCCATACCGACCTGCCGGTATGCATCGGCTTCGGCATCCGCACCCCGGAGCACGCCGCCGAGGTGGCGCGCCGTGCCGAGGGCGTGGTGGTGGGCTCGGCGCTGGTCGACCAGATCGCCAAGGCCGCCAGCCCGCAACAGGCCGTCGAAGGTGTGCTGAACCTGTGCGCCCAGCTGGCCGAAGGCGTGCGCGGCGCTCGTCGCTGAGTTTGCCTCGGCGTGAAAAAAAGCCGCCCTCGGGCGGCTTTTTTGTATTCAGGCGCGGCTACTGACCAGCCGCAGCACCTGCCAGTAACTCGGCGGTTCCGGGGTCAGGCCGCGCTCGCGTAGCAGGGCGTGCAGCTGTGGCAGGCGAAAGTAGGGCACCGAGGCCATCAGGTGGTGCTCGATGTGGTAGTTGACCCGGATCGGCGCGACGAAGGCGCGGGCCAGCCAGCCGGCGCGCGTGGTGCGGGTGTTGCGCAGGGTGTCGCGACTCGGTTCCAGGCAGGCGTGCTCGGCCATCGAGCGGATGCGGATGAACAGCGGGAAGGGCGTGACATAGGCCAGCGCCCACACGCCGTACAGCCAGGCGTGGCCGCTGGCCCAGCACGCGGCCAGCAGCAGGCCATTGGTGATCAGCATGCCGGCGGCGTTGCCAAGGAAGGTCAGCGGATAGTCCCACCAGCGCCGTCCTTCCTGGGGCAGCACCTGCACGTCATTGGCCACCGTCCACTTGAGTACCCCGGCGTCCATCAGCACCCGACCGAGCATGAACTTGAGCCCGGTGACGCCGAACAGATCACGGGCCAGCTTGCGCTGCAGCGAGGTGCGCGTGGTGGGGAAACCGGCCACCAGGGACAGATCCGGGTCATCCACAGTCGAGGTCTTGGCGTGGTGCACCAGGTGGTAGGGGCGGTACTTGTGCAGCTCGTTCCACACCGGCCGCGCGCATAGCCAGTCGGTCAGCACGTCGTTGCCCCACTTGCTCTTGAACAGGGTGCCGTGCGCCCCATCGTGCTGCAGGATGGCCAGGCACAGCTGGCGCCCGCCGATGATCGCCAGGCCCAGCAGCAGTGCGGGAATCAGTGCCCACCAGGGCAGATGTTCGGCGGCCCAGGCCAGGGCCACGAAAGTCAGGGCCACGACCGCCCAGGTCGAGCCAACGGCCCAGGCGCCGCGCCAGTCGGAGCGCTGGGTAAGGGCCTTGATCTCGTCGCGGCTGAGGATGTCGCTGATTTTGGTCTTGTTGTTCATGCGAGTCTCTCCTGAATCAGTGCAGGCGATCGGCCGCCGGCCGGTGCGCTGGGTTGGGGCTGGGGCGGCTGCCGTCGAACAGTCCGCGCCAGATCTGGTGGCCGTGCTCCACGAAGCGCTGCACGCAGGCGAAGAAGCGTGCGCGCGCGGCCGCGTCGACCAGGGGCTCGGGCAGAAGGGGATCGAACGCCGCCTGGCGAATCGCCTGGCGGCCGAGCAGGAAGGCCTCGCGCGCGGCGGTCTCCGGCTCCAGCTCGGCAGCGCGCTGGCGCCATTCCTCCAGCTGCGTTTCCAGCCGGGCGTAGGCGGCGCTCAGCGCGGCGCCATCCCACAGCGCATGGATGCGCCGTTCCTGCTCGGCGCCGAACTGGTCGGCACGGAACAGCAGGGCCTCCGGCTCCAGGCCGAGCTTGTGCAGGCGCTGGCGCACGCCATCGATGTCCGCCTCGATATTGTCCGGACGCAGGTACAGGCCCTTCTCCAGCTCAACGAAACCAAGCATGTGCAGGGCCCGCTCGCGGCGCTGCAGGGCGCTGCGGTCGACGCGCCCGAGAGCGGCGCAGGCGACCATGAGGTAGGCGCCGCTCCAAGGCCGCATACGCCGCTCCATGCCACGCCAGGCGGCCAGTTCGCTGGACAGCTGCAAGGCCATCGGACCGAGGCGATAGCTGCCGCGCCCGGCACCTTCCACCAGGGCTTCGGCCGACAGCCGGGCCAGGGCGACACGCACGCTGTTCTCGCTGATGCCGAACAGGGTGCTGGCGGCAATGGCATCACGGGCCAGCAGCGGCTCGCCGTCATTGGCCATCAGCAGCTCGAGGATCAGGCTCTTGGCGTTGATTTTCATGGGGTGGGCTTTGCCTTAATTACACACGATCAAATTTATATTTGAACTAATGTAATATTTCAACAGAAAGTTTTTCCTTGCTCATCTATGAAATGTTCCGCCATGAAAAAGCCGCTGCGCACAGGGCGGGCAGCGGCTCGGGTACGGCGTGAACCTCAGCGCAACTTGTCGACCATCGCCGCCAGTACGCTCAGCACATCGCGCGCCAGGCGCTTGGAGCGGGCGCCGTTCCAGCCGGTGCGCGGGTCGGGCGAGAGGTTGTGGTCCTTGAACGGCATCTCCACCGTGTAGGCCAGGCAGTTGTAGGTCTGCCCGACCCAGTTGCAGGCCAGCGCGAGATTGGCCTGACCCGGTTCGTCACGCGGGTAGCCGTGCTCCACCTGGAATTCGCCGATGGCCATCAGGCGCTGGCGGAACTCCTGCTCCAGCGCGTCCAGGCGCGGGGTGAAACCGGGGTTGCCCTCGCAGCCGGCGGTGAACACATAGGGAATCTCCTCGTCGCCGTGGATATCCAGGAAGCAGTCGACGCCCTGGGCGGCCATCTGCTGCTGGACGAACAGCACCTCCGGGCTCTCGCTGGCCGAAGGCGCCTGCCAGGCGCGATTGAGGTCCTTGCCGGCGGCGTTGGTACGCAGGTTGCCGAGGAAGGCGCCGTCCGGGTTCATGTGCGGCACTAGGTACAGGTCGGCCTTGCTCAGCAGTTGCCGCAGCTCCGCGTCATCCTGGTAGAGGCGCTCGATCAGGCCCTCCATGTACCACTCAGCCATATGCTCGCCGGGATGCTGCTGGGCGATCAGCCAGATCTTGCGCGGCGTGCTGGCCGTGCCACGCACATGCAGCAGCGGCAACTCGCGGCCCTGCAGGCTGCTGCCACAGGCCAGCAGTTCGACGTTGGGCAGCGCCAGCGCCTTGACCAACAATTGCGCGTGCCTGGCCCGACTGTAGGGCTCGAAGTAGGCAAAGCGGGCGGAATTGCGCTCGGCCAGCAGCTTGAAGTGCAGACCGTCCGCGTCGAAGGTCGTCGGTACGCGGAACCAGTCCTCGCCGTCGTAGCTGGCCACCGCCTGGTAGCCGCTCCAGGCGCTCTTGTAGCTGGACTGGGCGGCGTTGGTCAGGCTGAAGCCGTGGCTGTGGCCGACGCTCAGGCCCTCGGCGAGAAAGTGGAACCACTGGAAGTGGTCGCTGGCGAAGTCCTTGCGGATGGCCAGGCGCACCCGGCTAGGGTCGCCGGCGTTGATCACCTCGATGTTGCCGCTGTCGAAATCGCTGCGAATCTGCATGGCCGGGGTCCTGATTGCGGGAAGCCGGCAGGATAGCCGGCACTGATCTGCTGCGCATGCCCGAGGTAACAGGCTGTCGCATCCCGGCAAGACGATTACGCGAAGATGAATACTGCCGGCTCTTGCCAGGACGGGTAAGGGCTCTGCACTCTAGCGATCTGACTTTGGCAAGGAAGCCCTATGCGCCGCACCACTTCGCTGACGCTGCTGTTCACCCTGTTCTTCGCCCCCCAACTGCTGGCTACGGAACGGCCCAGTTTCTTTGGCGAAACCTTGCTACCACAGCACAACTTCGGCATCTCCCGAGGCTGGTACGACCAACAACTGACGGCCAAGGATCTCTGGCAGCGAGCTCTGATCGAGTTGCAGCTGTTCTCGCCCGATGCAGAGAAAAAAAGCTGGAGCTCAGAGGATTGTCACTACGACAGCGCCCTCAAGGTGCTGCAACAGATTCGTCGGGAGCTAGGGACCGAGACACCGTACCAGAGACTATGGGCAGCCAATCAGGTGCGAGTGCTGGATGTCTGTGCAGGGCAGGCCGGTGAGGAGCCGGTCGAGCCGGAGATCGAAGGGCAGCCGGCTCGCGCGCAAAGCGACTACCTGTATCAGCTGGCCAGCTGGCATTTCTACAAACGCCAGTACGAGCCGGCGCTGGCGCTCTATGAGCAGGTCGGCGAGCAGAAGCAGGCTCCACTACGTGGCTTCGCGCGCTATATGAGCCTGCGTAGCCTGGCGGCGCTGGGGCGCGCCGACGAAGCCTATGCCCGAGCCAACGACATGCTCGAGGAAAACGACCTAGACAGCCGCGAGCTAGTGGCCAACTACCGCTTCATCCTGATGCATTTCACCAGCCTCTATCGGCCTGACGTAGACGTTGATCTTGCCGATCGTCATCTGCGCTGGCTGCTAGAAGCGATCAAGCAGAGCCCGGAGAAAGCGGCGGACATGAGTCGCAGCCGCCGGGATCTGGAAGACGCCACCGAACAACTAGCAGGCTATTTCGTCGCCCGCCCACAAGGGCTGCCAGTCCATTGGTGGTTGACCCCCAACGTCCCGCTCAACCCGCTGCTGCAGGCCGTTCAGCACCAAGCCCGAGACAACGAATTGGTGGACTGGCTACAGGCCCGCGAGGCCTACAACGTGCTGGCCAGCGATTGGCTATGGGCACTGCACCAGCAACAGGCAGACTACTGGGAGCAGAACCGCGTCATCGTCGAACACGCATGGCAACGTTGGCAGAGCAGCGGTCATGCGGAGTGGCTGCAGATAGCAGTCGCACGGGTACACCCACAAGACCCGCTGGCGCAGACCATTCTGGAGGCTGGTGAGGCGCGGCTGAATACTCAGTGGCAAGGAGAGACAGCCGAGTACCGCTATTGGCTGGCCGACCTCTGGACGCACAGCATTCGCCTGCGCCTGGGTCGCAATGATCTACCGGGGGCCATGCGCCTGGTCGAGCAGCACGCGGACTATGACCAGCTACGCCGTGATCGCCCCTACGCCAGAAGCGCAGCTCCAGAAGCCTACTCCAACGCATTGCGCTGGCTGGTCTATCAGGGCAAGGCCGAGGACGCTCGCCAGTGGCTGGCCATGCTGCTGAAACGCCACCCAAACAGCTACAAGGCATGGCGAACCCTGCTGGCTCAGGACTGGCCAGAGGCCCAGATTTCCGGACTTCAGCAGAGCAGATACAGCGACGAAAGCACCGACAACTCGCCACAGCTCTGGCATGCCATGCTGCAATTGCTACCACTCGAGGAACTGGAGCAACTGGCCGATCGCGAAGACCTCCTGAAGCCGTACCGCGTACCGCTGGCCAGAGCCACACTGACCCGCGCCATTCTGCTCGGCAAGGATATGGACACCTTGGATCGCAACGCGGCCAGGCTCGCCAAACACGAACCGGAGCTACGGGAGCTGGTACTGCGCTACAGCGAACAGCGCGATCATGACGCCTACGTCGAACTGCTGCTGCAAGTGCCTCGCCTACGCCCACTGCCCTATGTCGAGTATCAGGCAGACTTTTATGAGTCGCCACTGCATGACAGCCTGCCGAGCTCCGCCATGGCCATCGACGTGATCAATCACAACGACAACAACTGGTGGTGCCGCGTCCATCAGGAGCGCCAGGAGAAACGGCTGTTCGATGCGGCCAAGATAGCTCCGGCCAATCTGCGCGATATCTTCGATACCGAAAATCTTGAGCAGCAGCCCGAAGTGCTGGCCTATCTGGACAAGCAGCGACAGTTGCTGGCCAACCATCCGCTGTTTCAACACATCGATCAGGCTGAGCTGGACCTCCTGGCCGAGATCCCGTCCGGCCCACAGTATCTGAGTGAGGAGGTCATTCAGCGGGAGCGCTTTACCGACTGGCTACCCACGCGCAGCGAGAGTGACCGCAACCAGCATGCTGCCAACCTGCATCGAGCAGTACGCACCACCCGTTACGGTTGCCCCCGAGACGGCTCCCACGCCCGTTATTCGCAGGCAGCGTTCCGCCTGCTGCACCAGCACTATGGCGATACCTTGTGGGCTCGGGCGACGCCTTATTGGTTCGGCTGCCCGTACTCCTATCAGGGCTGCCCTGCCAAGCCCGCAGCAGATTAGCTATCGGTCTAGCCGGCCGGCCCGGACTACGCCGCTCACCGGTCAGCTTGGCGATGTCAGCCAGAATCAGCTCGGCAACGGCGCAATTGCCGAGGTGCAGCGTCCGCGCCACACTCCTGCGAAAACGACGGCACAAGACCGAAGGTAATTGCCCTGGAGTCACGAATGAAGACAACCCTGGACGAGCTGCAGGCCTTCACCCAGGTGGTGGATGGCGGCTCCATCACCGCCGCCGCGGAGCAGCTGGGGCAGACCGCCTCGGGCATCAGCCGCGCCCTCGGCCGCCTGGAGGAGAAGCTCGAAGTCACCCTGCTGCGCCGCACCACCCGGCGCCTGGAGCTGACCGAGGAGGGCGCGGCGTTCCTCGCCCAGGCCCGGCGCATTCTCGCCGCCGTTGAGGAGGCCGAGGAGCAGATGGCCCTGCGCCGCCAGGTGCCGGCCGGGCGCCTGCGGGTCAATGCCGCCTCGCCGTTCATGCTGCATGTGCTCGTGCCGCTGGTCGCCGGCTTCCGCGAGCGCTTTCCACAGATCGAGCTGGAGCTGAACAGCAACGACCAGATCATCGACCTGCTGGAGCAACGCACCGACCTGGCCATCCGCATCGGCCCCCTGCGCGACTCCAGCCTGCATGCGCGGCCGCTGGGCTGCAGTCGCATCCGCGTGCTGGCCAGCCCGGCCTATCTGAAGAGTCGCGGCACCCCGCGCAGCGTCGCCGAGCTGGAGGACCACGACCTGCTCGGCTTCACCCAACCGGAAAGCCTCAACGTCTGGCCGCTGCGCCATGCCCTCGGCGAGGGCCTGAGCATCAGCCCTAGTCTGCGCGCTTCCAGCGGCGAGACCCTGCGCCAGTTGGCCTTGAGCGGCGCGGGGCTGGTCTGCCTGTCGGACTTTATGACCGCCGAAGATCGGCAGTCCGGCGCGCTGATCGAAGTGCTGGCCGAGCAGCGTGTCGACAGCCACCAGCCGATCAACGCCGTGTACTACCGCAACACCGCGCTGGCGGCGCGTATCACCTGCTTCCTCGACTACCTGGGCGAGCATCTGGCGGGGCGGGCCTGGGCCAGAAACTGACCGGGCGCTCTTGGCCTTATGAATTTTCTTGTGTATTTTTTCATGAAATTAACAAGAAACAATTTCACGAGGCCGTCATGTTCAAGCAATCCGCGCAGCACATAGGCACTTACTACGCCGGCACCTATGGCCCGATTCCGCTGCGCCCGCGTCTGGAAGAACATACCGACTGCGACGTGCTGATCATCGGTGGCGGCTTTAGTGGCCTGCACACCGGCCTGCGCCTGGCCCTGGCCGGCAAGAAGGTGGTGATCCTCGAAGCCAGCCGCCTGGCCTGGGCCGCCTCTGGGCGCAACGGCGGCCAGGCACTGCCGGGCTGGTCCTGCGATATGCCGCCGCTGGAGAAAGCCCTGGGCACCGAGCGCGCCAAACAGTTGTGGGACAGCATGGTGTGGGCCGCCGAGGAGATGCGCGAGCTGCCCGAGCGCCACCGCTTCGACATCGACTACCGCACCGGCGCCATCTACACCGCCGTGCTGCCGCGCCGGGTGCGCCTGCTGCAGGAGAACCTCGAGGAAGCCAGCGAGAAGTACGGCTATCAGCAGCTCAGCTTCATCCCCAAGCAAGACTTGCCCCAATGGATCGCCAGCCCGCGCTACCAGGCCGCGCTGCATGACTCCGGCGCCGCCCACCTCAACCCGCTAAAGCTGGCCCAGGGCCTGGCGGGCGCCATCGAGGCGGCCGGCGGACGCATCTTCGAACAGAGCAAGGTGCTCGACTACCGCGAGACCGACGCCGGCTTCGTCGCCCGTACCGAATACGGCGAAGTGCGCGGCAATGTGCTGGTCCTGGCCTGCAACGCCTATATCGACCGCCTCGACCCGGCGCTGTCCAAGCGCCTGCTGCCGGTCGGCTCGTACCAGGTGGCCACCGCGCCGCTGGATCCGGAGCTGGCGCGCTCGCTGTTCCCGCGCGGCACCTGCGCCATCGACAACCAGTTCGTCCCCGACTACTTCCGCGTCACCCCGGACAACCGCCTGCTGTTCGGCGGCGGCTGCACCTACCTGGGCGGCATCCCGGCGGACGTGCCGGCGGCCACCCGGCCGTATCTTGAGCGGGTGTTCCCGCAGCTGCGCGGGGTGCAGATCGATTACGGCTGGGGTGGGCATATCGACTGCACCATGCACCGCACCCCCGATGTCGGCCGCCTGGACCACAAGTTCTGGCTGCAGGGCTTCTCCGGCCACGGCATCCTGCCGACCCTGGCAGCTGCTCGCGCGGTGAGCGACGCGATTCTCGGTGACGAACAGCTGCTCGGTCTGTACCAGGGCCTGAGCAACCCCGGCTTCCCCGGCGGCGACCTGCTGCGCGCGCCGATCGAGGCGGTGGGCAAGGCCTGGTACCGTCTGCGTGACGTCGTCTAACCCAACGGAATACGGAACCAGCATGGACAAGCAGGAAGAAATCGAAGGCCTCGCGATCCTGGTGCGCGACCTGCGCAAGCACAAGAACCTCACCCTCAACGAGCTGGCCGAATGCATCGGCCGCTCGGTGGGCTTCCTGTCCCAGGTCGAGCGCGGCCTGTCGCGCCCGACCGTGGCCGATCTCACCGCCATCAGCGAAGCGCTGGGCGTACCCACCACCTACTTCTACAACCCGGGCCACCCGCGCGCGGTGCGCTGGGTGACCCGCCCGGACGAGCGCCGCACCCTGTACTACGCCGGCGGCATCACCGATGTACTGGCCTCGCCCGGCATGGCTGGCGGCTTCGCCATGCTCGAGAGCTTCCTGGAACCCGGCGCCAGCAGTGGCGACGGCCACCTCGACGACAGTTCCGAGCAGGGCGGCTTCGTCCTGGAGGGCGAGCTAACCGTGTGGTACGGCGACGACGCCGAGCCGGTCACCCTCGGCCCGCGAGACAGTTTCCAGCTGCCGCCCCACGCCAAGTTCCGCTACGCCAACCTCACCGATTCCCCCACCCGAGTGCTCTGGGTCTTCACCTGACCGCGCAGATACCACCATGACAAGAACAACGAAATTCCCCGACCTGCTCAGCGAAGTGCGCGCCTTCCGCGCCGCCCATCCGGACGTGCGTTACGTGGAACTGATCTGCCTGGACATTCCGGGGCACTTCTACGGCAAGCGTTACCCCCTCGACATGCTGGAGAAGGTCGCCGCCGGCGGCCCGCTAAAGGTGCCGCAGAACTGTGTGCTGCTCGGCGCCCAGGGCGGCCTGCACCCGATCGGCGACTACTGCTTCAACGACGGCGACCCGGATGCCCCGCGCCGCCTGATCCCCGGCAGTCTCAAACCGGTACGCTGGGAGAACCAGCCGCTGGGGCAGATGCTGATCAGCTCCGACGGCACCGAGGCGCCGATCGAGTTCGAGCCGCGCGAGGTGCTGGCGCGCGTACTGAAGCGCCTGGAGGCAAAGGGCATCCGCCCGGTGGTGGCCTTCGAGCTGGAGTTCTACCTGTTCGACCGCAAGCTGGATGCCGGCCTGCCGCGCTTCCCGCGCGACCCGCTGACCGACGACGAGGACGACCAGCCGAACATGCACATCGAGCGCCTGTCGCGCTTCTCCGATGTGCTACACGAGATGGTCGACGCCGCCCAGGAGCAGGGCGTGGAGGCTAACGTGATCACCGCCGAACTGGGCCCCGGTCAGTTCGAGATCAACTTCGCCCACTGCGACGACGGCCTGCACGCCGCCGACCAGGCCGCGCTGTTCTGCCGCAGCACCCGCGGCGTGGCCATGCAGCACGGCTACCGCGCCAGCTTTATGAGCAAGCCCTACCTGGACGCACCGGGCAGCGGCATGCACGTGCACGTCAGCCTGTACGACCAGGCCGGCAACAACCTGCTCGACAGCGACGGTCAGCGCCCGCTGCGCCATGCCGTGGCCGGCTGCCTGGAGCTGCTGCCGCACTGCATGCCGATCTTCTCCGCCAACCACAATGCCTTCCGCCGCTACGGCGCCATGGTCAACTCGGCGAGCAAGGCCAGCTGGGGCTTCGAGGATCGTGACGCATGCATTCGCATCCCCGAGTCGGACGGCCGCAACCTGCGCATCGAACATCGCCTGGCCGGCGCCGACGCCAACCCTTACCTGGTGCTGGCGGCCATCCTCAGCGGCATGGAGCACGGCCTGGACCAGGCCCGCGAACCAATCCCCTCGCTGAACGAGGATCGCAGCAGCGGCATCGGCTTCCCCAAGGATATGCTCACCGCGGTGGCGGCCATGGAGTCCCACGAGGTGGTGAAGGCCAAGCTGGGCAGCGAGTTCGTCTTCGTCTACTGCGAGAACAAGCGCCAGGATCACCTGCAGTTCATGCACGACATCAGCGCACGGGAGTATCGCTGGTTCCTGTAGCGAGCAAGGCGCAATTGCCCGGCTCGCAACCAACTGCTAATTTGCCGTCCACGCCGGTGTAGCTCAGTCGGTAGAGCAGCGCACTCGTAACGCGAAGGTCGCAGGTTCGATTCCTGTCTCCGGCACCAGCATCCCGAACATGAAAAAGCCCAGCATCGAGCTGGGCTTTTTTTATGGCTATCGCCTTACTGCGCGGCCTGCATGGTGCGGGCACGCTCGGCCTGCTTCTGCTTCTTGTAGGCCAGCGCCGCCGGCGCCACTTTGCTCACCTGGCCGGTTTCCAGCCAGCGCTTGAGGCGGTTGGCGTCGGCCATGTGGGTGTACTTGCCGAAGGCATCCAGCACCACGAAGGCCACCGGTTTGCCGGCCATCTGCGTGCGCATCACCAGGCAGTGGCCGGCAGCGTTGGTGAAGCCGGTCTTGGTCAGCTGGATGCTCCAGTTGTCCTTGTGCACCAGGCTATTGGTGTTGCGGAAACCGAGGCTGTAGCGCGGCTTGGCGAACTGCTGAACGTGCTCGCGGGTGCTGCTGAACTGGCCGATCAGCGGGTACTGGCTGGCGGCCTTGACCAGCTTGACCAGGTCGTTAGCGGTGGAGAGGTTCTTTTCCGACAGGCCGGTAGGCTCGCGGTAGCGGGTGTTGCTCATGCCCAGGGCCGTGGCCTTGGCGTTCATCGCCGCGACGAAAGCCGGCACGCCGCCGGGGTAGTGGTGGGCGAGGCTGGCGGCGGCACGGTTCTCCGAGCTCATCAGGGTCAGCAGCAGCATGTCGCGGCGGCTCAGCTGGCTGCCGATACGCACGCGGGAATACACACCGCGCATCTCCGCCACGTCCTTGATCACGATGCTCAGCTGCTCATCGAGCGAGGGCTTGGCATCCAGCACCACCATGGCGGTCATCAGCTTGGTCACCGAGGCGATCGGTACCTGCAGGTCCGGGTTGCTGGAGTAGAGGATCTGGTTGCTGTTGAGGTCGACCAGCAGGGCGCTGCCGGAAGCGAGTTCCTGGGTCTGCGGCGCCGCCTGGACGAGGGGGGCGGCGAGGGTCAGGCAGGCCAGCAGCAGGCTGGCGAGGGAGAAGGCTTTTTTCACTATCGGGATCCGCACTGTTGAATGAGCCAGGCGGTCCCTGCCGGCGAATGGCGTGAGTATAAGTGTGAGCGCAGTCTCAGGCGAGCGCGGGCGCTCTACGGCGGCCCAGGCGCAGCAGGCCCATGGCGAGGAGGATCACCGCGGCGCCGGCAGCCAGGCGCGGCAGGTCGAAGTCGCGGTTCCAGATCAGCAGATTGACCAGCAGCCCGGCCGGCACGTGCAGCTCGTTCATGATCGCCAGGGTGCCGGCGTCCACCCGGGTGCTGCCCTTGACCCACCAGTACAGGCCCAGCGCCGTGGCGAACAGACCCATCCAGACCAGCACGCCCCATTGCACGGTGGTCTGCGGCAGCTTCTGCGGATCACCGAACAGCAGGAACGACGGCAGCACCAGCAGCAGCGCACCGAGGAAGAAATGGCCGAAGAAGCGGTGTAGCGGCTGCGCCGGCTGGTAGTGCAGCAGCAGTCGACGGCACAGCACCTGGCCGGCGGCGAAGGTGGCGTTGGCCACCTGCAGCAGGGCGAAGCCGAGCAGGTAGTCGCCTTCCAGCTTGTCGAAGCGGATGATCACTCCGCCACCCACCGCCACCAGCGCCGCGAGCAGCGCCCAGGGACTGAAGCGCCGGGCCAGGGCATCGTCGAGCAGGGTCACGTAGATCGGCGTGAGCACGGTGAACAGCAGCACCTCCGGCACCGTCAGCACCTGGAAGCTGCGGTACAGGCACAGGTAGGTGATGCCGAACTGCAGCGCGCCGGCCAGCCAGAAGCCGGCCAGCAGCCGCCACGGCAGGCCGCGCCAGAGGGTGAAGGGCAGGAACACCAGCGCGGCGATCAGCACTCGCGCCAGCACGGCGAAGTCGCTGTCGACGCGGCCGGCCAGGTACTCGCCGATCAGGCTGAAGGAGAAGGCCCACAGGGCCGTGACGACCAGCAGGTAGCGCATGTCAGCTCAGCTGGCTGCGCAGTTCCGCCAGTACCGCCGCACTCTGCGGCCGCACGCCGCGCCAGACGAAGAAGGCCTCGGCGGCCTGCTCCACCAGCATGCCCAGGCCGTCGATGCAGCGCGCCGCGCCATGTTCGGCAGCCCAGCGGTTGAAAGCGGTCGGCTGCTTGGCATACATCATGTCGTAGCAAACGGTGTGGCCCGGCTGGATCAGGCTCGGGTCGAGCGGCGGCAGCTCGCCGGCCAGCGAGGCCGAGGTGCCGTTGATGATCAGGTCGACCGGTTCGCTGAGCCAGTCGAAACCGGCCGCGGCCACCGGGCCCAGGTCGGCGAACTCGCGGGCCAGTTGCTCGGCCTTCTCCACCGTGCGGTTGGCGATGGTCAGGCTCTGCGGCCGCTTGGCCAGCAGCGGTTCCAACACACCGCGCACCGCGCCGCCGGCGCCAAGCAGGAGGATACGCTTGTCGGCCAGGTCGAGGCCGGCGTTCACCGTCAGGTCGCGCACCAGGCCGGCACCGTCGGTGTTGTCGCCGAGCAGGCGACCGTCATCGAGTTTCTTTAGGGTGTTCACCGCGCCGGCGCGACGGGCGCGCTCGCTCAGTTCATCGGCCAGGCGATAGGCCTCTTCCTTGAACGGCACGGTGACATTGCCACCACGGCCGGTCGTGAAGAATGCGCGGGCATAGCCGGCAAAATCGTCCAGCGGCGCCAGCAGCGCCTCGTAGGACAGCTGCTCGCCGGTCTGCGCGGCAAACATGCCGTGGATCAGCGGCGACTTGCTGTGGCCGATGGGATTGCCGAACACGCCGTAACGGTCAGTCACTTCGCAGCCTCGCCCAGCCAGTCGCGGTCCTGCAGGAAGTACTCGGTCAGACGCGCTTCTTCGCTGCCCGGCTCGGGCTTCCAGTCATAACCCCAACGCACGTGCGGCGGCAGCGACATGAGGATGGATTCGGTGCGCCCGCCGGATTGCAGGCCGAACAGGGTACCGCGGTCGAACACCAGGTTGAATTCGACGTAGCGGCCACGGCGGAAGGCCTGGAACTCGCGCTGAGCCTCGGTGAACGGGGTGGCCTTGCGGCGCTGGACGATCGGCAGGTAAGCCTGGATGTAGGCATCGCCGATGGCGCGCAGGAAGGCGAAGCTGGTGTCGAAGTCCCATTGATTGAGGTCGTCGAAGAACAGCCCGCCAATGCCGCGCGGCTCGCCGCGGTGCTTGAGGTGGAAGTAGCGGTCGCACCACTCTTTGAACTTCGGATAGACCTCGGCACCGAACGGCGCGCAGGCGTCACGGGCGACCTGGTGCCAGTGCACGCAGTCTTCCTCAACGGCGTAGTAAGGGGTCAGGTCGAAGCCGCCGCCGAACCACCAGACCGCTTCCTCTCCGTCCTTCTCGGCACTGAAGAAGCGCACGTTGGCGTGGGAGGTGGGGATGTGGGGGTTTTCCGGGTGGATCACCAGGGACACGCCCATGGCCTCGAAGCCGCGCCCGGCCAGTTCCGGGCGATGGGCACTGGCCGACGGCGGCAGGCTGTCGCCGAATACATGGGAGAAGTTCACGCCACCCTTCTCGATCAGCGCGCCGTTCTCGATCACCCGGGTACGGCCACCACCACCGGCGGGGCGCTCCCAGCTGTCTTCGAAGAAACGGACACCGCCGTCTTCGGCTTCGAGGGCGGCGCAGATGCGATCCTGCAGGTCGCGCAGGTAGGCCTTCACGGCCTGGGTACGTTCACTCACGGCTATGGATCCGGGCAGTTCGGAAGAGGGCGCCAGCATACCATCGTCGTATCCCGCCGGGCTTGACGGAGGTCAGCAGCGGCGTTTGGATGGTGCCCTTTGCAGAGGAGCGCGCGACATGGCCAAACGCATCCAGTTTTCCCGCCACGGCGGCAGCGACGTGCTCGAGCTGGTCGACCAGCCAGCGGCCGAGCCTGGTCCGCAGGAAGTGCGCGTACGCAACCGCGCCATCGGCCTGAACTTCATCGACACCTACTACCGCAGCGGTCTGTACCAGCCGCCAAGCCTGCCGTCCGGCCTGGGCAGCGAGGGCGCTGGCGAGGTGGAGGCGGTGGGCAGTGCGGTGACGCACCTCAAGGTCGGCGACCGCGTGGCCTATGGCACCGGCCCGCTCGGCGCCTATGGCGAGCTGCATGTGCTGCCGGCGCAGCATCTGGTCAAACTGCCGGAGTCGATCTCCTTCGAGCAGGCCGCGGCGCTGATGCTCAAGGGCCTCACCGTACAGTACCTGCTGCGCCAGACCTACCGGGTCGACGCCGGGCAGACCATCCTCTGGCACGCCGCGGCCGGCGGCGTAGGGCTGATCGCCTGCCAGTGGGCGCGTGCTCTGGGCGTGCAGCTGATCGGCACCGTGTCGTCTCCGGAGAAGGCCGCGCTGGCCAAGGCCAACGGCGCCTGGGCGACCATCGACTACAGCCGCGAGGACGTGGTGCAGCGGGTGCTGGAGCTGACCGGCGGGGCCAAGTGCCCGGTGGTCTACGACTCGGTGGGCAAGGACACCTGGGAGCGCTCGCTGGACTGCGTGGCGCCGCGCGGCCTGCTGGTGAGCTTCGGCAACGCATCGGGCGCCGTCACGGGAGTCAACCTCGGCGTGCTGGCACAAAAAGGCTCGCTCTACGTCACCCGGCCGACCCTGGGCAACTACGCCAACAACGCGGAGAACCTGCAGGCGATGGCTGACGAACTGTTCGGCCTGGTCACCAGCGGCGCAATCAAGGTCGAGATCGGCCGACGCTACGCGCTGGCCGAGGCGGCACAGGCCCAGGATGCACTGAGCGGCCGGCAGACCACCGGCTCGACCATCCTGATTCCGTAACTAGTCACCACGATCTCGCGAGCTAGAGAAAAACAAGGCGGAAGCGGCTGAGGAAGCGGAGTTGACTATTGGTCAATGAGAATTCCGAAGACGCTTTCAACGCAGTTTTTCCGACGCGCAGCAGATCGTGTTCAGGATGGGCGGATTACATCGCCGGTCCGCAGGTCGCGAATCAGACTGGGGTTCTTGCGCCCACCCAGGGCGCCACCGAGCACCGCATCCAGCTGGCGCGGGAAGTACTGCTCGACACGCAGACGCGAACGCGCCGAGGGCCGCCCCGCCGGGTTGGCCGAGGTGGATACCAGCGGGCCGGTGAGGGCGCACAGATCGCGCACCAGCGGATGAGCGCTGACGCGCAGTGCGACGGTGTCGTGCTGACCGGTGATCCACTCGGGCAGGCGATTCTGGTGCGGCACCAGCCAGGTGTTGGGCCCCGGCCAAGTGCTGGCCAGGCGGCCGATCCAGCGCTCGGGCAGGTCGTCCAAGAGGAAGTCGAACTGCTCGATGCTGTCCGCCACCAGAATCACGCCCTTGCGCACGGGACGGTCCTTGAGCGCCAGCAGGCGATCGACCGCGGCCTCGTTCCATGGGTCGCAACCCAGGCCCCAGACGGCCTCTGTGGGATAGGCGATCACCCCGCCCTCGCGTACTACCTTTGCCACTCGCCGTATGCGCCAACTACCGTGCATGCTCGCCCCCTTTCTCTGCATGGCGGCGAGTTTACCCAGCTCAGACGACGCGGTGTACCCAGCGCCCGGCTTCGCAGGCCACCAACCCCTGCAACTCCAGATCGGTCAGGGCTACCAGCACCTCGCCGATCGACAGTTCGCAGGCCAAGGCCAGACCTTCGCTGGTTTGCGGAGCGGCGCGCAGCTGCGCCAGCAGCGGGTGATCGATCTGCGCAGGCGATTCGCTCACCGGAGCGACGCGTTGCCAACCCCGTAGGGCCTGGAGGATGTCCTCGACGCTCTCCACCAGAGTAGCGCCTTCGCGGATCAATTGATGGCAGCCACGCGCACCGGGATGGTGGATGGACCCGGGAATCGCATAGACCTCGCGCCCTTGCTCGGCGGCCAGACGCGCGGTGATCAGCGAGCCGCTGGACAGACTGGCCTCGACCACCAGCACCCCCAGCGATAGGCCGCTAATGATGCGATTGCGCCGCGGAAAATTGCTGGCCTGGGGCGGGCAATCCAGCGGCAGCTCGGATACCAGTGCGCCGCCCTGCTCGACGATGCGCGCGGCCAACCCAAGGTGGCGCTGTGGATAGATGTGCTGCAGCCCGGTACCGAGCACCGCGACCGTGGCACCATCGACATCCAGTGCGCCATGATGCGCCGCTCCGTCGATGCCCAGGGCGAGGCCGCTAGTGATCACGAAGCCTCCGCCGGCAAGGCTGCGGGCGAACGCGGCGGCGGTATCCAGCCCTGGCCGCGATGCCCTGCGACTGCCGACCATGGCCAGCTGCGGATGCTCCAGCAGCGACGGCTCGCCAGCAACGAACAACAGTGGTGGCGCATCGCTCAGCTCCGCCAGCAGGCCGGGGTAAGCAGGATCGTCCCACATCAGCAGCGACTGGCCCGGTTGCTCCAGCCAGCGCAAGGCTGCCGTAGCGTGCTGGCGGATCTCCGCACTGCGCCTGGGTTCGGCACAGACGGTAGGCAGCCCGAGAGAGCGCCAGGCGGAAGCAGGGGCACTGAGAGCGGCAGAGGCACTGCCGAAGGCTTCGAGCAAACGGCGGAAGCGTCGTGGACCGAGTTCTGGCAGGCGGTGCAGACGCAGACGAGCTTCCAACTCGGCGGGGGAGATTTCGTGCATGTCGATCATCCTTGATCGTGGCGCAGAAAGCAGAACCCCCGCGAGAGCGGGGGTTCTGTTGATTACGGGTTCTTCACCTTATCCATCAAGGCGAGGTCCCGGGAAGCATAGAGCACCAGACCGTAGCTGAGTTTCTCGTAAGAGCGGAACACCATCAGCAGGCCGGAGCGCTCGTCCGGAATCTTCACCGACTCACCGGTAATACGATCACGTACAGTCTCGCCAGTCTTATAGACAGCGAGCACATTGCCCTCATTAAGGCCATCGACCTTGCCCTTGTTGATGGTGACAACATCAAATTGACCGATGCGTGCCACACCTCGTGGGACATCGAGAATCACACCATCTACATCGGTGGCCGGCTCGCTGGGCATGAAAATCGAATTGACCGCCCGTTCCTCAGTTGGGAAAAGACGGTCTCCGAGGCGTACCTCTTGAGTAGAGCGGGTCAGGTTAAGGGTAGCGATATCACCTTCCTCGGCAACCACTTCTCCGCTGCCAATATCGTCGGCATTGATGCCGAGAAACTCTTGGGTCTCTGGATCGGTATAGACTTTACCCTGGCGGAAGATGCCATATACGGATTGGTCATCATCGAAGGAGCCGCGGGCATATATGCGGTCACCGGCGCCGCCGACCACCCGCTCCGCCTGCCCAGCTACCACATATGGCTTATTATTGAAATCTTCTTCGGCATCAACAATCCGATTGGTCAACAGGAAGCTGCTGATCGCCTCCAGCGGAATAGTCGGAATTGCTTCCGCCATCGGCGTGCTCCGCACCTTGGGTGACAGCTTGATGGTGCCTCGGGACTCACCACGGTTGAGCATCAGACGCGGCTGACCGTCGATATATACCAGGCTCAATGTATCGCCCGGATAGATCAGGTGAGGATTCTCGATCTGCGGGTTGGCGTGCCACAACTCGGGCCACTTCCACGGCTGGCTGAGGAACTTGCCGGAGATGTCCCACAGGGTGTCACCCTTGACCACGGTGTAGCGGTCCGGATGGCCTTCCTTGAGCTGGACGGCTGCCTGGACCAGGCCACTCTGTACCAGACCGCCCGCGGCGACCAGCAGCAGGGCGAGTAGTGATTTCCTCATGCGGTGAATCCCTTTATTATGTGGCTGGCGCCTGTAAGCCGCAGAAGCCGCGGCTTTTGAGCCGTTTTTCAAAGCTGTTCATCATCTTAGCAGCGGTTTTTTACTTTATTCCACAAGTGCATCACAAACAGCCATGGCGATACTCAACATCCTCGAATTCCCCGATCCGCGCCTGCGTACCATCGCCAAGCCGGTGACCGTCTTCGACGCAGCTCTTTCCCAACTGATCGATGACATGTTCGAGACCATGTATGCCGCGCCCGGCATAGGTCTGGCGGCCACGCAGATCAACGTGCACAAGCGTGTGGTGGTGATGGATCTGTCCGAGGACAAGTCCGAGCCGCGGGTGTTCATCAACCCCGAGTTCGAGTCGCTGACCGAGGAAATGGACCAGTACCAGGAAGGCTGCCTGTCGGTGCCCGGCTTCTACGAGAACGTCGACCGCCCGCAGAAGGTCAAGATCAAGGCCCAGGACCGCGACGGCAGCCACTACGAACTGATCGCCGAAGGCCTGCTCGCCGTGTGCATCCAGCACGAGTGCGATCACCTCAACGGCAAGCTCTTCGTCGACTACCTGTCCAACCTCAAGCGCGACCGGATCAAGAAGAAGCTGGAAAAACAGCACCGCCAGCAGGCTTGATCTCCGACCCCAAAGGCTTGCTCCGGCAAGCCTTTTTCTTTTCATGCAGTGAGTGATCCATGCGCATCATCTTTGCCGGCACCCCGGAATTCGCCGCCAGCCATCTGCAGGCCCTGCTCGATGCGGGCCGCGAGATAGTCGCCGTCTACACCCAGCCGGACCGTCCGGCTGGCCGCGGGCAGAAACTGATGCCCAGCCCGGTCAAGCAGCTCGCGCTGCAGCACGGCATCGCCGTGTACCAGCCGCAGACCCTGCGCGACCCAGCCGCCCAGGCTGAGCTGGCCGCGCTCAAGCCGGACCTGATGGTGGTGGTGGCGTACGGCCTGATCCTGCCGCAGGTGGTGCTAGACACCCCGCGCATGGGTTGCATCAACAGCCATGCCTCGCTGCTGCCACGCTGGCGCGGTGCCGCGCCGATCCAGCGCGCGATCCAGGCCGGCGATGCCAGCAGCGGCGTCACCGTGATGCAGATGGAGGCGGGCCTGGACACCGGCCCCATGCTGCTCAAGGCCAGCACCACCATCACCGCCGAAGACACCGGCGGCAGCCTGCACGATCGACTGGCGCAGCTGGGCTCGGCGGCCGTGGTCGAGGCAGTCACCAAACTCGCTGCAGGCGAACTCAAGGGCGAAGTGCAGGACGATAGCCTGGCCACTTACGCGCACAAGCTGAACAAGGACGAGGCGCGCCTGGACTGGAGCCGCCCGGCCGAGGAGCTGGAGCGCCTGGTGCGCGCCTTCAACCCCTGGCCGATCTGCCATAGCACGCTGAACGGCGAACCCCTCAAGGTGCTGGCCGCGCAGCTGGGCGAGGGCAAAGGTGCCCCAGGCATAGTTCTTTCTGCCAACAAGAACGGCCTGACCATCGCCTGTGGCGAAGGCGCCCTGCGCCTGACCCGCCTGCAGCTGCCCGGCGGCAAGCCGCTGGCCTTCAGTGATCTGTACAACAGCCGCCGCGAGCAGTTCGACCCCGGCCTGGTGCTCGGCCAATGAATCCACGCCTGGCCGCCGCTCGCGCCCTTGCTACCGTACTCAACGGCAAGGCCTCGCTGGGTAGCAGCCTGCCGCCACTGCTGGACAGGGTCGACGCACGTGACCGCGGCCTGGCCCAGGACCTGGCCTTCGGCACCGCACGCTGGCAGCCGCGCCTCCAGCTGCTCGCCGACAAGCTGCTGCAGAAGCCGTTCAAGGCCGCCGACCGCGATGTCGAAGCCCTGCTGTTGGTCGGCCTGTACCAGCTGCTGCATACCCGTATCCCGGCCCACGCCGCCATCGGCGAAACGGTAGCTTGCGTCGACAAGCTGAAGAAATCTTCGCTCAAGGGCCTGCTCAACGGCGTGCTGCGCAATGCCCAGCGCGATCACCAGGTGCTGTTCGCCGAACTGGATCGCGACCCGGTGCTGCACACCGCGCACCCGCGCTGGCTGCAGAAGCGGCTGAAGGCCGACTGGCCGGAGTACTGGCAGGCCATCTGCGCCGCCAACAACCAGCACCCGCCGCTGCTGCTGCGGGTCAATCGCCGCCATGGCAGCCGCGATGCCTACCTGGCCGAGCTGCGCGCCACCGGCATCGAGGCCGAACCCTGTGCCTTCAGCCGCGACGGCATCCGTCTGCTGCAACCCTGCGACGTGACAACCCTGCCGGGGTTCGCCGAAGGCCGCGTCAGCGTGCAGGACGAAGCCGCCCAGCTGGCCGCCGACCTGCTCGATCTGGCCCCCGGCCAGCGTGTGCTGGACGCCTGCGCGGCGCCCGGCGGCAAGACCTGCCATCTGCTCGAAGCCGAGCCAGGCCTCAAGGAAGCCATAGCCCTAGACCTGGAACCGGCACGCCTGGCCCGGGTGCAGGAGAACCTCGACCGCCTTAAGCTCAAGGCCACCCTGATCGCCGCCGACGGCCGCGCCGTGGCCGCCTGGTGGGACGGTAAGCCGTTCCAGCGCATCCTGCTCGACGCACCGTGCTCGGCCACCGGCGTAATCCGCCGTCACCCCGATATCAAGTTGACCCGCCAAGCCGACGACATCACCGCCCTCGCCACCCTGCAAAGTGAGCTGCTCGAGGCGCTGTGGCCGACCCTGGAGGTCGGCGGCGTGCTGCTCTACGCCACCTGTTCGGTGCTGCCGGAAGAGAATCGCGACAATATCGCCGCCTTCCTCGCCCGCACCCCCGGCGCGCGCGAGCTGGATATCGCCGGCACCTTCGGCCTCAAGCAGGCCCACGGGCGCCAGCTGCTGCCGCAGGCCGAGGGCCACGACGGCTTCTACTATGCCAAGCTGATCAAGATCGCCGCGGCACCACGCGGCTGAGGAAGGAACCAGATGAAGATCATCATTCTCGGCGCAGGGCAGGTCGGCGGCACCCTGGCGGAGCACCTGGCCAGCGAGGCCAACGACATCACCGTGGTCGATACCGATGCCGACCGCCTGCGCGATCTCGGCGACCGCCTGGACATCCGCACCGTGGTAGGCCGTGGCTCTTTCCCCACCGTGTTGCGCCAGGCCGGCGCCGACGACGCCGACATGCTGGTGGCGGTGACCAACAGCGACGAGACCAATATGGTCGCCTGTCAGGTCGCCTATACCCTGTTCCACACCCCGACCAAGATCGCCCGGGTGCGCGAGTCGGCCTACCTGACCCGCGAGGCGCTGTTCGACAACGAGGCGATCCCGGTCGACGTGCTGATCAGCCCCGAACAGGTGGTGACCAACTACATCAAGCGCCTGATCGAATACCCCGGCGCCCTGCAGGTGATCGACTTCGCCGAGGGCAAGGCCCAGCTGGTGGCGGTCAAGGCCTACTACGGCGGCCCGCTGGTCGGCCAGCAGCTGCGCCAGCTGCGCGAACACATGCCCAACGTCGATACCCGCGTGGCGGCCATCTTCCGCCGCAATCGCCCGATCATGCCCCAGGGCGACACGGTGATCGAAGCGGACGACGAAGTGTTCTTCATCGCCGCGAAAGCGCATATCAGGGCGGTGATGAGCGAGCTGCGCCGCCTCGAGGACAGCTACAAGCGCATCGTCATCGCCGGCGGCGGGCATATCGGCGAGCGCCTGGCCGAGGCCATCGAGAGCCGCTACCAGGTGAAGATCATCGAGATGAACCCGGCGCGCTGCCGCTACCTCTCAGACAATCTGGAAAGCACCATCGTGCTGCAGGGCAGTGCCTCCGACCGCGACCTGCTGGTGGAAGAGAACATCAACGAGGCCGACATCTTCCTGGCCCTGACCAACGACGACGAGGCCAACATCATGTCCTCGCTGCTGGCCAAGCGCCTGGGTGCGCGGAAGGTGATGACCATCATCAACAACCCGGCCTATGTCGACCTGGTCCAGGGAGGCGATATCGACATCGCCATCAGCCCACAGCTGGCCACCATCGGCACTTTGCTGACCCACGTGCGCCGCGGCGACATCGAGAGCGTGCACAGCCTGCGTCGTGGCGCAGCCGAGGCCATCGAGGCCATCGCCCATGGCGACGCCCGCTCGAGCAAGGTGGTCGGCAAGACGATCGAGGAAATCGCCCTGCCGCCGGGCACCACCATCGGCGCGGTGATCCGCGACGAAGAAGTGCTGATCGCCCACGACGACACGGTGATCGAATCCGGCGACCACGTGATACTGTTCCTCGTCGACAAGAAGTACATCCGCGACGTGGAGCGCCTGTTCCAGGTCGGTCTGACTTTCTTCTGACAAGGCATTCGCCGAGGCCCATGGCATGACGACGCCGGACTCCCTGGAAAAACTGCTGGCCCGCGGGGTGGACAACGCCCTGCTGCGCTTCGGCCTGGGCAAGGCCTACCTGGATGGCAACCAGCCCGACGCGGCGGCCGAGCACCTGCAGAAGTGCCTGGGCTTCGATCCCAACTATTCGGCGGCGTGGAAGCTGCTCGGCCAAGCCTGTCAGCGCCAGGGCATGCTGGAGGAAGCACGCCAGGCCTGGCACAACGGCCTCGAGGTGGCGCGCAAGCGTGGCGACAAGCAGACCGAGAAGGAAATGATGGTGTTTTTGCGCCGCCTGGAGAAGGCGACGGGAGAGGGCGCCTAGTCTTCGCGCTGGAAGATCAGCGCCACGCCGCTGGGCTCGAAACGCACCACCTGCATCTGCACCACCGGCGCCGGTATCGGCAGGCCCTGAACCTGGCCGCTGACCACTTCGCCGATCTGCAGCAGCTTCTGCGCATCGTCGATCACCACGAACACGCCACTCTCGGAGATATCGCGGGTAGTCACCAGCATCTGGCCGTGCAACGGATGATCGATGCGCAGCTGGACCTTCAGCGGGGTACGCTTGTGATCGCGCTTGTTGTCCATGCCTGTCCTGTTCTTATGGGCGGGAAACTGCTGTGACGGTACTGGCTTACGCCGGCCGTATCAATACCACTTCTTCTCGCCCTCGGGGCGCTTCTTGAAGCGCTTCATGCTCCACAAGTACTGGCTCGGGTAGGCGCGCACGTAGCGCTCCAGCTCGCGGCTCATGGCCGCGGCCGATACCTGCGGGTCCTCGCTGTACATATCCTCGGGCACCGCCTCGAAGATCACCTTGAAACCGCTGTTGTCCGGCAGGCGCACGGCGGTGAGGAACACTCCACGTGCCTTGCCGCCGGCGAGCATGCCCGGCACGAACTTGCTGGTCAGCGCCTGGATCGCACAGAAGGGCACGAACAGGCCGCTGGAGCGGCTCGGCTCCGGGTCGGCAGGAATGCCCACCACACCACCACGGCGTACTTCCTTGATCACGCTGAGGATGCCTTCCTTGGTCGAGGCCGCCACCCGGTTGCCCATCTGCGCGCGCTGCTTCTGCAACAGCTCGTCGACCGCCTTGAGCTTGGGCGGGCGATAGAAGATCACCGGCTTGCACTGGGAGCAGAAGTAGTGGTTGAGCACTTCCCAGTTGCCCAGGTGGCTGGCCACGCCGACCACGCCCTTGCCGGAGGCCAGGGCCGCGTGCAGCACGTCCAGGCCCTCGACCTCCCGCACCAGCTTGAGGGTGCGCTCGACCGGCCAGATCCAGGCGCAGGCGCTCTCGGTGAAGATCTTGCCGATGTCGCGCAGGGTGGCGCCGACCAGCTGTTCGCGTTCGGCCTCGTCGAGTTCGGGGAAGCACTTGGCCAGGTTGATGCGCACCACCTCGCGCGAGCTGTTCGGCAGCTTCCACATCAACCAGCCGATGGCCGAGCCGACCGCCTGCACGGCGCCCCAGGGCAACAGGGCGAACAGGCGCAGGAAGCCGACCACCAGGGCGCCTTTGAATTTCTCCACGAGCAACTCCCGAATACGCAAAAGGCCAGCATTGTAACGGCTGTGACCGCCGGGTTCAGCCTCGCAATGCGTGATAGCGATCGCAGTCGGTCGTATGGTCCATGACCATGCCCGCCGCCTGCATGTAGGCGTAGCAGATGGTCGGGCCGACGAAGGTGAAGCCCAGCTTCTTCAGCGCCTTGCTCATGGCCTCGGCCTCGGGCGTCACCGCCGGCACCTCGCCGCGACTGCCGAAGTGATTGATCTTCGGCGCGCCACCGACGAAGGACCAGAGCAGCGTCACCGGGTCTTCCAGCTTGAGCCAGGCCTGGGCGTTCTGCCGCGCCGCCTTGAGCTTGAGGCGGTTACGGATGATGCCGGGGTCCTGCATGCGTTCCTCGATCTCCGCGTCGCTCATCAGCGCCAGGCGCTCGGCATCGAAACCGAACAGCACCTGGCGATAGCGCTCGCGCTTCTTCAGCACGGTGATCCACGACAGGCCGGCCTGGAAACCTTCGAGCAGCAGCATCTCGAACAGCCACTGCGGGTCGCGCTGCGGCACGCCCCACTCCTGGTCGTGATATGCGATGTACAAGGGGTCGTCGTTGCACCAGAAGCAGCGCGGCATGGCGTTCATGTCCAGGGGAAGTCGTACTGCACTCTAGCGCAGAGCCGGTTAAAAGCGCCCGTCGGCCAGCAGCAGGGTTTCCAGGCAATGCTCCTGGATGCCGTAGAACTGCTTGATGCCCTGGATCTTCTCCAGCAGCTCGCCCGGCGCCACCGGCTCGGGGCGTTTCACCGCAAGAATCATCTTGTTCTTGTTGGTGTGTTCCAGCGAGACGAACTCGAACACCTTGGTTTCATAACCGCAGGCTTCCAGCAGCAGGGCGCGCAGGCTGTCGGTGACCATCTCGGCTTCCTGGCCCAGGTGCACGCCGTACTGCAGCATGGGCTTGAGCATGGCCGGCGTGTGCATCTGCGGGCGGATCTGCTTGTGGCAGCAGGGCGAGCACATGATGATCGCCGCATCGCTGCGAATGCCCAGGTGCAGGGCGTAGTCGGTGGCCACGTCGCAGGCGTGCAGGGCGATCATCACGTCGATGGCGGCCGGCGTGTAGGTGCGCACATCGCCATGCTCGAAGCGCAGCCCCGGCTGCTCCAAACGGGCCGCAGCTGTATTGCCCAGCCGCACCATGTCTTCACGCAGTTCCACACCGGTGACCTGCCCCTGCAGGCCCAGGCTGTTGCGCAGGTAGTCGTGCATGGCGAAGGTCAGGTAGCCCTTGCCCGAACCGAAGTCGACGGCATGGATCGGCAGCTGCGGATCGCGCTGCTGCAGCGGCGAGTGGCTCAGGGCGTGGGAAAACACCTCGATGAACTTGTTGATCTGCTTCCACTTGCGCGCCATCGCCGGCACCAGCTCGTGCTTGGCGGTGGTCACGCCCAGATCCGTGAGGAAGGGCCGGCTCAGTTCGAGAAAACGCTTCTTCTCCCGGTCATGGCCAGCGGCCGGCGCCTCGCGCTCGGGAGCCTTGCCAACGAACAGACGCGCCTTGTCCTTCTTGCCGAAGGTCAGCTGCACATCCTCGGTCAGCGACAGCAGGTGGGCGTTCTTGAACGCCGCCGGCAGCAGGCTGGCGATATGCGCCAGGGCTTCGGCTACGGGCAGGTTCTTGGTGATATCGCGGGTCTTGTAGGTGGAGACGAACGACAGGCAGGCCTGGCCCTTCACCGTTACCGGGCGGATGGTCAGGCGCTGCAGCTCGGCTTCCTCGCCGTGGTACCTGCTCAGCAGCAGCTTCACCAGGGTGTTCTGCACCACGCTGGTTTCCAGCAGGGCGAGAAACTCGTCACGAGCAATGGTGGCGGCGGAGGGCGAGGATTCGACTGACATGAAAAGGGCCTGAATAAGCGCTGCCGATGCCGGCAAGGGGCAGCAATGCTACAGGGTACGCAGCGGCCATGCGCGCCGGGCTTGCCGTCACATCCAGCTGAGGTTGATCGGGTATACTGCGCGGCTTTATGCAAACGCCTCGATACCGGTGAAATTCGTGAGCCAGACTACGCCCGACGTAAGCACCTTCCAAGGCCTGATCCTCGCCCTGCAAAGCTATTGGGCCGAGCAAGGCTGCGTGATCCTGCAACCCTACGACATGGAAATGGGTGCCGGCACCTTCCATACCGCCACTTTCCTGCGCGCCATCGGCCCGGAAACCTGGAACGCCGCCTATGTGCAGCCTTCGCGCCGCCCAGCCGACGGCCGCTACGGCGAGAACCCCAATCGCCTGCAGCACTACTACCAGTTCCAGGTGGTACTCAAGCCGAACCCGGACAACATCCAGGACCTGTACCTGGAATCGCTGCGCCGCATCGGCGTCGACACCCTGGTCCACGACATCCGCTTCGTCGAAGACAACTGGGAATCGCCGACCCTCGGCGCCTGGGGCCTGGGCTGGGAAGTCTGGCTGAACGGCATGGAAGTCACCCAGTTCACCTACTTCCAGCAGGTTGGCGGCGTCGAGTGCTACCCGGTCACCGGCGAGATCACCTACGGCCTCGAGCGTCTGGCCATGTACCTGCAGGGCGTCGACTCGGTGTATGACCTGGTCTACTCCGACGGCCCGTTCGGCAAGGTCACCTACGGCGACGTGTTCCACCAGAACGAAGTGGAGCAGTCCACCTTCAACTTCGAGCACGCCAACGTCGACAAGCTGTTCGATCTGTTCGACTTCTACGAGTCCGAGGCCAACCGCCTGATGGAGCTGCAGCTGCCGCTGCCGGCCTACGAAATGGTGATCAAGGCCTCGCACAGCTTCAACCTGCTCGACGCCCGCCGCGCCATCTCGGTGACCGCGCGCCAGCAGTACATCCTGCGCGTGCGCACGCTGTCGCGAAACATCGCCCAGAGCTACCTGCTGGCCCGCGCCAAGCTCGGCTTCCCGATGGCCACCCCGGAACTGCGTGATGAAGTACTGGCTCAGCTGAAGGAGGCCGAATGATGAGTGCTCAGGATTTTCTGGTTGAGCTGGGCACCGAAGAGCTGCCACCGAAAGCGCTGAAGAATCTTGGCGACGCCTTCCTCGCCGGTGTCGAGAAAGGCCTCAAGGCCGCCGGGCTGGGTTACGCCAGCGCCCGCATGTACGCCGCACCACGGCGCCTGGCCGTGCTGGTCGAGCAGCTCGCCGCGCAGCAGCCAGATCGCACCGTCAATCTCGATGGCCCCCCCGTGCAGGCCGCCTTCGACAAGGACGGCAACCCGACCCAGGCCGCCCTGGGCTTCGCCAAGAAGTGTGGCGTCGAGCTGAGCCAGATCGACACCAGCGGCCCGAAGCTGAAATTCAGCCAGTCGATTGCCGGCCAACCCGCCGTCAGCCTGCTGGCCGGCATCGTCGAAGCCTCGCTGAACGAGCTGCCGATTTCCAAGCGCATGCGCTGGGGCGCGCGCAAGACCGAGTTCGTCCGTCCAACCCAGTGGCTGGTGATGCTGTTCGGCGACCAGATCGTCGACTGCGAGATCCTCGCCCAGAAGGCCGGCCGCACCTCGCGTGGTCATCGCTTCCATGCCAACCGTGACGTGACCATCGCCAGCCCGGCCAGCTATGCCGCGGACCTGCGCGCCGCCCAGGTGATCGCCGATTTCGCCGAGCGCCGCAGCCTGATCGCCACCCGCGTGGCCGAGCTGGCCAAGGCCGAGAACGGCAGCGCCATCGTGCCGCCGGCCCTGCTCGATGAAGTCAGCGCCCTGGTCGAATGGCCGGTGCCGCTGGTCTGCTCGTTCGAGGAGCGTTTCCTCGAGGTGCCGCAGGAAGCCCTGATCACCACCATGCAGGACAACCAGAAGTACTTCTGCCTGCTGGACAGTAACGGCAAGCTACTGCCGCGCTTCATCACCGTGGCCAACATCGAGAGCAAAGACCCGGCGCAGATCGTCGCCGGCAACGAGAAGGTGGTGCGTCCTCGCCTGACCGACGCCGAGTTCTTCTTCAAGCAGGACAAGCGCCAGCCGCTGGAGAAGCGCAACGAGCGCCTGGCCAACGTGGTGTTCCAGGCCCAGCTCGGCAGCGTGTTCGACAAGGCCGAGCGCGTGTCGAAGCTGGCCGGTTTCATCGCCGGCAAGATCGGCGGTGACGCCAGCCGCGCCACCCGCGCCGGCATCCTGTCCAAGTGCGACCTGGCCACCGAGATGGTCGGCGAGTTCCCGGAGATGCAGGGCATCGCCGGCTACTACTATGCCAACCACGACGGCGAGGCCGACGACGTGGCCCAGGCGCTGAACGAGCAATATATGCCGCGCGGCGCCGGCGCCGAGCTGCCGCAGACCCTGACCGGTGCGGCCGTGGCCGTGGCCGACAAGCTCGACACCCTGGTCGGCATCTTCGGCATCGGCATGCTGCCGACCGGCTCCAAGGACCCCTACGCCCTGCGCCGTGCGGCCCTCGGCGTGCTGCGCATCCTGATCGAGAAGCAGCTGGACCTGAATCTGGTCGAGGCCGTGGCCTTCGCCATCGACCTGTACGGCGACAAGGTCAAGGCCGCAGGCCTGGCCCAGCAGGTGCTGGACTTCATCTTCGACCGCCTGCGTGCGCGCTACGAGGACGAAGGCGTAGAAGTGGCCGTGTACCAGGCCGTGCGCGCACTCAGCCCGGCCGCGCCGCTGGACTTCGACCAGCGCGTGCAGGCGGTGCAGGCCTTCCGTCAGCTGCCGCAAGCCGCTGCCCTGGCTGCCGCCAACAAGCGCGTATCGAACATCCTGGCCAAGGCCGAAGGCGAGCTGCCCGCTGGCATCAACTCCGCGCTGCTCGAAGCGGGAGCCGAACAGGCCCTGGCCCACGCCGTGGCCGCCGCCGAGCAGGCCGTGGCACCGCTGGCCGCCGCGCGCAGCTATCGCGAGGCCCTGGCCCAGCTGGCCAGCCTGCGCGAGCCGGTGGATGCGTACTTCGACGCGGTGATGGTCAATGCCGAGGATGCCGCCGTGCGCGCCAACCGCTACGCGCTGCTCAACCAACTGCGCGGCCTGTTCCTCGGCGTCGCCGATATCTCCCTGCTGGGCTGACGAGCGCACCGGGCGGCCCGCGCCGCCCGGTCGCTCGGGTAACTGCATGAAACTGCTGATTCTCGACCGCGACGGCGTCATCAACGAAGACTCCGACGCCTACATCAAATCCCTCGACGAATGGATCCCGATCCCGGGAGCCATCGCCGCCATCGCGCGCCTGAGCCGCGCCGGCTGGACCGTGGCCGTGGCCACCAACCAATCGGGCCTGGCGCGCGGCTACTACGACGCCGCCACCCTCGAATCCATGCACACGCGCCTGCGCCAGCTGGTGGCCGAGCAGGGCGGCGAAGTCGGCCTGATCCTGCACTGCCCACATGGCCCGGATGACGGCTGCGACTGCCGCAAGCCCAAGCCGGGGATGCTCGAGCAGATCGCGACGTACTACGGCACAGAACTGGCAGGCGTGTGGTTCGTCGGCGACAGCGCTGGTGACCTCGACGCCGCCCTGGCCGTCCATTGCCAGCCCGTACTGGTAAAAACCGGCAAGGGCGAACGGACCCTGGCCAAGCCATTGCCAGCGGGAACCCTGATATTCGATGATCTGGCGGCGGTTGCCGATCAGCTTCTTCTCTAGAGAACGCGAGCCCCATGACGACAGTGCAGGCCATCAGAACCTTCTTCTTCTACCTGCTGCTGTCGTCCAGCTCCTTCTTCTGGTGCATCCTATGCGTGTTCGTCGCGCCTTTCCTGCCGTTCCGCGCTCGTTACCGCTTCGTCATCCAGACCTGGTGCCGCTGCGCCACCTGGCTGGCCAAGGTGGTGGTCGGCATCCGCTATGAAGTGCGCGGCCTGGAAAACATCCCGCAGCAGCCCTGCGTGATCCTGGCCAAGCACCAGAGCACCTGGGAGACCTTCTTCCTCTCCGCCTTCTTCGAGCCGCTGTCGCAGGTGGTCAAGCGCGAGCTGCTGTACGTGCCGTTCTTCGGCTGGGCCATGGCCATGCTCAAACCCATCGCCATCGACCGCAGCAACCCCAAGGCCGCCCTCAAGCAACTGGCCAAGCAGGGCGCCGAGCGCATCCAGCAGGGCGCCTGGGTGCTGATCTTCCCCGAAGGCACGCGCATCCCGCCGGGCCAGATCGGCAAATTCTCCCGCGGAGGTGCCGCTCTGGCGGTGAATGCCGGCCTGCCGGTGCTGCCCATCGCCCACAACGCCGGCGAGTTCTGGCCCAAGCAGGGCTGGGCCAAATTCCCCGGCACCATCCAGGTGGTGATCGGCCCGCTGATGCACGCCGAAGGCGAAGGCCCGCGCGCCATTGCCGAGATCAACGAGCGCGCCTTCGCCTGGGTGGCCCAGACCCAGCAGGAGATCAGCGGCGTGGCACCGCAGGTGAGCCCGGAACAGGCCTCCAGCGCGGCCTGAGGCCGCCTGTGGATAAGCTGTGCAAGAAATACCGGCGCAGTGCCATTATAGACCCTAACCAGCTGATCTATATGGATATTCTGCCAGCTGTCGGAATTTCTCGGCGGGGCATAAGTTTTTCCAGCCCACCTGCCTTGGGGAATTCGGCAGTGCCGCACAGTCTTGCCGGAACGGGCCTTGGCCAAAGCGGTTAAGCTAGGTCACCTGTAGTCGTGAAAGGGAATTTCGCTTCATGCCATCCATCTACCAGCTCAAGCCACGTTTTCAGAATCTGCTGCGCCCTGGCGTCACCCGCCTGCATGCCCGTGGTGTCACCGCCAACCAGGTGACCCTGGCCGCGGCACTGGTCTCGCTGCTACTCGGCGCGCTGCTGGCCTGGCTGCCGCACTACACCTGGCTGTTCGCCCTGATTCCGCTATGGATGCTGCTGCGCATGGCGCTGAACGCCGTGGACGGCATGTTGGCCCGCGAATTCGGCCAGCAGTCCAAGCTCGGCGCCTACCTCAATGAATTGAGCGACGTGGTCGCCGACAGCGCCCTGTACCTGCCCTTCGCCTTGCTGGTCGGGGTCTGGCCGACCCTGGTGGTGCTGGTGGTGGTGCTGGCGGTGATCAGCGAGTACGCCGGCGTGCTCGGCCCGATGGTCGGCGCCTCGCGCCGCTACGACGGCCCCATGGGCAAGAGCGACCGCGCGTTCTGCTTTGGCGTGCTCGGCGCCGGTGTGGCGTCCGGCCTGTTGCCGTCTTCTTGGATAAACGGGCTGCTGGCGGTGATTTTCCTGCTGCTGCTGGCGACTCTGGTCAATCGCGTGCGCCAAGGCCTGGCCGAGGTAGCGCAAACCTCCCAATCGGAATAAGGAAATTTCGATGCGTGAAGCCCAGAACCACATCTTCACCACCCATGACGGCGTAGAGCTGCTCTATCGCCACTGGCCGGCAACCACGCCTGCGGCCGGCCCGCGTAAAGCGGTGGTGATGTTCCACCGCGGCCACGAGCATGGCGGGCGCCTGGCCCACCTGCCGGGCGAGCTGGATCTGCCCGACTACGACTTCTTCGCCTGGGATGCCCGCGGCCATGGCCTGTCGCCCGGCGCCCGCGGCGATAGCCCGAGCTTCGCCACCAGCGTGCGCGACGTGCAGACCTTTATCGAGCATATCGCGGCCACCCATGCAGTAGCCGTCGCCGATATGGCCGTGCTGGCCCAGAGTGTCGGCGCCGTGGTGGTGTCGACCTGGGCCCACGACTACGCGCCGCAGATCCGCTGCCTGGTGCTCGCCTCGCCGGCATTCAAGGTCAAGCTCTACGTGCCCTTCGCCCGCCCCGGCCTCAAGCTGCTGCGCGCATGGCGCGGCAACTTCTTCGTCAACAGCTACGTCAAGGCGCGCTTCCTCAGCCACGATCCCGAGCGCATCCGCTCCTTCGAGAACGATCCACTGATCACCCGGCCTATCTCGGTGAACATGCTGCTCGGCCTGTATGAAGCCGCCGATCGCGTGGTGGCCGATGCCCAGGCGATCCAGATCCCGACCCAGCTGCTGATCTCTGGCGCCGACTTCGTGGTGCACCGCCAGCCTCAGGAGCAGTTCTTCGAGCGCCTGGGCAGCCTGCGCAAGGAGAAGCACATCCTGCCCGGCTTCTTCCACGACACCCTCGGCGAGCGCGACCGCGCCCATGCCCTGAGCCGCGCGCGGCGCTTTATCCTGCGCAGCTTCGAGGAGCCCTTGAATCGTCCCTCGCTGCTGGATGCCGATCGCCTCGGCGCTACCTGCGCCGAAGCCGAGGAACTGGCGGCGCCGCTGCCACAGAATTCCCTCGGCGATCTTTACTGGCGCGCCACCCGCGCCGGACTGAAGCTCGGCAGCGGGCTGTCCGACGGGGTCAAGCTGGGCTTCGAGACCGGCTTCGATTCCGGCAGCACCCTGGACTACGTCTACCGCAACACGCCGAGCGGCAAGGGCGCGCTGGGCCGTCTGATCGACCAGAACTACCTGAACTCCATCGGTTGGCGCGGCATCCGCCAGCGCAAGGTACACGCCGAGGAACTGCTGCGCCTGGCCATGGGCAAGCTGCGCGAGGCGGGCAACGGCGTGCGTATCGTCGATATCGCCGCTGGCCACGGTCGCTACATTCTCGAGTCGCTGGAGGGTATGCAGCACAAACCGGATGCGATCCTGCTGCGCGACTACAGCGATATCAACGTGCGCGACGGCAGCGCGCTAATCGAGCAGAAGGGCCTGGGTGACATCGCCCGCTTCGTCAAAGGCGACGCCTTCGACAAGGCCGACCTGGCCGCACTCGATCCCAAGCCGACGCTGGCGGTGGTCTCCGGTCTCTATGAACTGTTCGGCAGCAACCAGATGGTCGGCGACTCGCTGGCCGGGCTGGCAGCGGCGGTCGAGGAGGGCGGCTACCTGGTCTACACCGGCCAACCCTGGCACCCACAGCTGGAGCTGATCGCCCGTGCGCTGACCAGCCACCGCGAAGGCCAGCCCTGGGTCATGCGCCGTCGCAGCCAGGCGGAGATGGATCAGCTGGTCGCCGCCGCGGGCTTCCGCAAGCTGGAGCAGCGCATCGACGAGTGGGGCATCTTCAGCGTATCCCTGGCGCAGCGGGTGTCCTGATGGACTCCCCCGCCGCCCGCGAAAGCGGGCTATGGAAACGCGGGGTGCTCTGGCTGTTGCTGCTGGCCCCGCTGTTCTTTGCCAGCTACGGCTTCGCCAACTGGTTCACCGCACAGCGCGACGATGTCGGCAGCCTGGTGTTCGCCTGGGAAAGCGCGACCCCGCTGTGGGCCTGGACCATCGTGCCCTACTGGTCGATCGACCTGCTCTACGGCCTATCCTTCCTGCTTCCGGCCACACGCCGGGAGATGGATAGGCATGCCCTGCGCCTGCTCAGCACGCAGATCCTCTGCGTCGTCTGCTTCCTGCTCTGGCCACTGCGCTTCACCTTCGAACGCCCAGAGCTGAGCGGCTTCTTCGGCTGGATGTTCGATGTGCTGATGGGCTTCGACAAACCGTTCAACCAGGCGCCTTCGCTCCACATCGCGCTGCTGGTGGTGATCTGGGTGATGTTCGCCCGGCATACCCATGGCCCGCTGCTGCGCGGCCTGCTGCATGGCTGGATGGCGCTGATCGGCCTGTCGGTGCTGACCACCTGGCAGCACCACTTCATCGACGTGCCCACCGGCGCCCTGGCCGGCTGGTTGTGCGTATGGCTCTGGCCGGTCGAGGGCCGCAGCCCGTCGCAGCAGCTGCGCATGACACGCGAGCCGCAGCGCTGGCGTCTGGCCCTGCGCTATGGGCTGGGCAGCGCCGTCTGCGCGGCCCTGGCGGTCAATCTCGGCGGCACCTGGCTGTGGCTGTTGTGGCCCTGTGCATCGTTGTTGCTGGTCGCCCTGAACTACGCGTTGTTCGGCGCGGCCGGCTTTCAGAAGCGCGCTGACGGCGCGCTCGGCTCCGCCAGCACCTGGTTGCTCGCGCCCTACTTGCTGGGTGCCTGGATCAACTCGCGGCTGTGGACGCGCAAGCATCCACAGCCGGATCAGGTAGTGGAGGGCGTGTGGCTCGGACGGGTACCGACCGACCAGGAAGCCGCGGCCTTCACCGCCGTGCTGGACCTCAGTGCCGAGCTGCCGGTTCGCCTGCCCGGCAAGATCTACCGCAGCCTCCCGCTGCTGGACCTGGTCGCCCCCGATACCGAAGCCTGCCGCCAGGGCGCCCAGCTGATCGAGCAGTTGCATCGACAGGGTCCGCTACTGGTCTGCTGCGCCCTCGGCTATTCGCGTAGCGCCACGCTGGTCGCCGCCTGGCTGCTGCACAGTGGCCGCGCCAGTAGCGTGGAGCAGGCCATCGAGCTTATCCGCGCGGCGCGCCCGCAGATCGTGCTCGGTGAGCCCCAGCGCCTGGCGCTACAGGGCCTGCTGCAACCCAGCGCCACTCTGGAGGTTGCCCATGGCCTCTGAGATGCAACTCGCCCTGATAGCGAGTCTGCTGCGCCGGGGTCGCGGGCTGGATCTGCTGTCCGGCGTCGTCACCCTGCTGGCGCTGGCCTATGGCCTGGCGCCGCTGTTGGGTGCCGCACACAGCCCTGCCGCCAGCATCCTCTGCAGCCTGCTGGTGATGTTCGGTCTGGCCCAGAAGTACTGGGCGCTGCGCGTTGCGCTGGACGCCGATCTGTTCGCCCATCTGGCCGGCGACGCCCCACGTCTGCAGGAGCGCACCGGCGAACTGGACCAGGCGCTGCTGCGGCTCGGCCTGCAGAAGACCACCGCTGTTTCACGTGACTGGGACGATCGCTGCCGCGGCGCTCTGCGTCTGCTGCGCCTGCAGGCTGCCTGGCTAGTAGCACAGCTGCTGCTCGCCCTGGCCACCATTTTCGCCACACCCTGGCTTTCCCTGGCTGGATAAAGGAGTCATATCCATGCTCGCTTCGATCACCGCCTTCGCCATCACCTCGGCAGCCCGTCTGCTGACCGGTGCGCGCGCCCTCTGGCTGGGCTGCACCGCCCAACCGGTGCAACGGCTGTACTACGCCAACCACAGCAGCCACGGCGACTTCGTGCTGCTGTGGGCCTCGCTGCCACCGGAGCTGCGCCGACGCACCCGGCCGGTGGCCGGCTCCGACTACTGGATGAACGGCGACCTACGCCGCTTCCTGATCCGCGACGTCTTCAACGGCGTGCTGGTCGACCGCGACCGCAGCGATCCGAATGCCAATCCGCTGCAGCCGATGCTCGACGCCCTGGAGCAGGGCGACTCGCTGATCATCTTCCCGGAGGGCACGCGCAACCTTACCGATGAGCAGCTACTGCCGTTCAAGAGCGGCCTGTTCCACCTGGCCCAGGCGCGCCCCGAAGTGGAACTGGTGCCGGTGTGGATCGCCAACCTCAACCGGGTGATGCCCAAGGGCAGGGCGCTGCCATTGCCGTTGCTGTGCACCCTGAGCTTCGGCGCGCCGCTGGAGCGCCTCGACGGCGAGGACAAGACCGCCTTCCTCGAACGCGCACGCAACGCCCTGCTGGCCCTGTCCCCGGAGATCGTCTGACATGGATCGCAATACCATCCTGCTGTTCGCCGGCATAGGCGTCGTCCTGCTGCTGGCTACCCTGATCGCCCGCTACCTGCGCCGTCGCGCCGGCGATGGGCAGAATGCGGTGATCGACAACCTCAATGCGCGTATCGATGCCTGGTGGGCCATGGTGCTGGTGATCGGCATCGCCTTCCTGTTTGGCAACAACGGCGTGATCCTGCTGTTCTACTTCGTATCCTTCTACGCCCTGCGCGAATTCCTCACTCTGACGCCGACGCGGCGCAGCGACTACCCGGCGCTGGTGGCAGCCTTCTACTTCGCACTGCCGATGCAGTACCTGCTGATCGCCCTGGATTGGTACGGCCTGTTCGCCATCTTCATCCCGGTCTACCTGTTCCTTCTGCTGCCGATCCTCGCCTCACTGGGTGGCGATACCACGCGCTTCCTCGAGCGCGCCTCGGAAGTGCAGTGGGGGATGATGATCGCGGTGTACTGCGTGTCCGCCGTGCCGGCGCTGCTGACCCTGGACATTCCCGGCTACGAGGGGCGCAACCTGCTGCTGATCGCCTGGCTTATCATCGTCGTACAGCTGTCGGACGTGCTGCAGTACGTCTGCGGCAAGCTGGCCGGCAAACGCAAGATCGCGCCCAAGCTGTCGCCATCCAAGACCGTCGAGGGCTTTGTCGGTGGTGTTGCCCTGGCCAGCCTGGTTGGCGCCTCGCTGTTCTGGATCACCCCGTTCAGCTTCTGGCAGGCGGCGCTGATGGCCCTGACCGTGAACCTGCTGGGCTTTGCCGGTGGCCTGGTGATGTCGGCGATCAAGCGCGACCGTGGCGTGAAGGACTGGGGCCACATGATCGAAGGCCATGGAGGCATGCTCGACCGCATGGACTCGGTGTGCTTCGCCGCGCCGATCTTCTTCCACTTCGTGCGCTACTGGTGGGCCTGAGGCCCACCTTTGCGCAGGCAACAAAAAATGGCCGGGATCCATTTTTGACGTCGCCTCCGGCGACGGCCCGCAGGGTTGTCGCCATGGATGGCAGACAACAAAAAACCCGCCGAGGCGGGTTCTTTATGACCTTCCGACATCCTGTCGTTTGCCATCCTGGCGCGGTCTGTCTTCCTTGACCCGGGACATCCAATTCCCGGCAGGTGTGTGTAGATTAGCCAGGCAGGCCGGATGGCAACAGAGCAGCATTCCGCCTCGGCGTGTAAGCCATTGGCTATTCGACTCACAGCAGGAATCTACCGCTAAACAAAAACCCCGGCGCTGAGGCCGGGGTTTTCATTTACAGCGACTACCGTGTAATCAGAAGTCCAGGTTCGACACCGCCAGAGCGTTGCTCTCGATGAAGTCGCGGCGCGGCTCCACGGCATCGCCCATCAGCGTGTTGAAGATCTGGTCGGCAGCGATGGCGTCCTCGATGGTCACCTTGAGCATGCGGCGCACGGTCGGATCCATGGTGGTTTCCCACAGTTGCTCCGGGTTCATCTCGCCGAGTCCCTTATAGCGTTGGATGCTATGGCGCTTGGTGCTCTCGACCTTCAGCCACTCGAACGCGTCCTTGAAGGTGGTGACCGCCTTCTTGCGCTCGCCGCGCTGCACGTAGGCTCCTTCTTCCAGCAGGCTATTAAGCTGGTCGCCCAGAGCGGTGACCGACTTGTAGTCGTTGCTGGCGAAGAAATCGCGGTTGAAGGTGATGTAGCTGGACAGACCGTGGGCCAGTACTTCCACCTCGGGCAGCCACAGGTGCCGCTCGCGATCCTCGCGCAGGCTGGCGGTGTAGGTCTGGCCGGATTTCTCGGCCGCTTTCAGACGTGCCTGGAAGGCCTCCAGCCAGCCCTGCATGGCAGCCTGGTCGGCCAACTGCTCAACCGATACGCGTGGCAGGTAGACCATATGCTCGGTGATGTCCTGCGGGTAGACGCGGGACAGGCGGCAGAGGGTCTTGATCACCGCACGATAGTCGTTGACCAGTTGCTCCAGTGCAGCACCGGAAATCCCAGGAGCATTCTCGTTGACGTGCAGGCTGGCATCCTCGAGAGCCGACTGGGTCATGTACTCGTCCATGGCCTCGTCGTCCTTGATGTACTGCTCCTGCTTGCCCTTCTTCACCTTGTACAGTGGCGGCTGGGCGATATAGATGTAGCCACGCTCGACCAGCTCCGGCAGCTGACGGAAGAAGAAGGTCAGCAGCAGGGTGCGGATGTGCGAGCCGTCGACGTCGGCGTCGGTCATGATGATGATGTTGTGGTAGCGCAGCTTGTCGATGTTGTACTCGTCGCGACCGATACCGCAGCCGAGGGCAGTAATCAGCGTGCCGACTTCCTGGGAGGAAATCATGCGGTCGAAACGGGCGCGTTCGACGTTGAGGATCTTGCCCTTGAGCGGCAAGATCGCCTGGGTCTTGCGGTTACGGCCCTGCTTGGCAGAACCGCCCGCGGAGTCACCCTCCACGATGTAGAGCTCGGACAGCGCCGGGTCTTTTTCCTGGCAGTCGGCCAGCTTACCGGGCAGACCGGCGATATCCAGCGCGCCCTTGCGACGGGTCATCTCACGCGCCTTGCGCGCCGCTTCACGAGCACGGGCGGCGTCGATCATCTTGCCGACCACGGCCTTGGCTTCGTTGGGGTTCTCCAGCAGGAAGTCGGAGAAGTACTTGCCCATCTCCTGTTCCACCGCGGTTTTCACTTCGGAGGAGACCAACTTGTCCTTGGTCTGCGAGCTGAACTTCGGATCCGGCACCTTGACCGAGATGATCGCAGTCAGGCCTTCACGGGCGTCGTCACCAGTGGTGGCAACCTTGAACTTCTTCGCCAGACCTTCGCTTTCGATGTAGTTGTTCAGGTGGCGGGTGAGGGCAGAGCGGAAGCCCGCCAGGTGGGTGCCACCGTCACGCTGCGGAATGTTGTTGGTGAAGCACAGCAGGTTCTCGTTGAAGCTGTCATTCCACTGCAGGGCGACTTCCACACCGACGCCGTCTTCCTCGCGCTGGATGTTGAAGTGGAACACCTGGTTGACGATGGTCTTATTGGTGTTCAGGTATTCGACGAATGCCTTCAGACCTCCCTCGTACTTGAACAGCTCTTCCTTGCCGCTGCGTTCATCCTTGAGCAGGATGCCGACACCGGAGTTGAGGAAAGATAGTTCGCGCAGGCGCTTGGCCAGGATGTCCCAGCTGAAATGGATGTTGTGGAAGGTTTCTTCCGACGGCTTGAAATGGATCTGCGTACCCGTGCCATCGCTGTCGCCAACCGGAGCCAGAGGAGCCTGCGGTACACCGTGGACGTAGGTCTGCTCCCAGATCTTGCCACTGCGGCGAATGGTCAGGACCAACTCTTTCGACAGGGCGTTGACCACGGAAACACCCACGCCGTGCAGGCCGCCGGATACCTTGTAGCTGTTGTCGTCGAACTTACCGCCGGCGTGCAGCACGGTCATGATGACCTCAGCTGCAGAGACGCCTTCTTCTTTGTGCATGTCCACCGGGATGCCACGACCGTTGTCGCGCACGGTGATGGACTCATCGGGATGGATGGTGATGCTGATGTCGCTGCAATAGCCGGCCAGCGCTTCGTCGATCGAGTTGTCGACCACTTCGAAGACCATGTGGTGCAGACCACTGCCGTCATCGGTGTCGCCGATGTACATGCCTGGCCGCTTGCGTACGGCATCCAGGCCCTTGAGGACCTTGATACTGTTGGAGTCGTACGTTTGGTTTTCGCTCATGCCTTCACTCCCGATGGTCGTGTCTGGGTGATACAGCCATGTTCCACGTGGAACATGGCGACCGGCGTGTCCGTGCGCCAGCCATCATTCAGTAATTCGTGATCGACACAGGTGATGAACACCTGACACTGCAAATCGTCCAGCAGTCGGCACAAGGCCTGTCGATGTTGCTCATCCAGCTCCGACGGCAGGTCGTCCACCAGATAGATGCATTGGCCCTGTTTGGCCTGGTTCAGCAGATGCCCTTGGGCGATGCGCAAGGCACAGACCACCAGCTTCTGCTGACCGCGGGACAGAATCTCCGCGGCATTGTGAGCCCCCAAACGCAGGCGCAGATCGGCGCGTTGCGGACCGGCCTGGGTGTGACCGAGCTGCTGATCGCGGGGCAGGGTAGAAGCCAGGACATCGGTCAGAGGCTTATCCTTGTCCCATCCCCGGTAATAGCTGAGGGACAACCCTTCCAGTTCCACCAGCTCGCTCAGCACCTGCTCGAACACCGGCTTCAGGGCCTGAATATAGGCCCGGCGATAGCCGTCCAACTCATCGCTGGCCAGGCACAATTCACGGTCCCAGGCCGCTTGCGACGCGGCGTCCAGTGTACCATGCCGCAGCCATGAGTTCCGCTGCCGCAGGGCCTTCTGCAGGCGCTGCCAGGCTGGCAGAAAGCGTTGTTCCACGTGGAACACTCCCCAATCGAGGAACTGTCGGCGCACCTTGGGCGCACCTTCCAGCAAGCGGAAGCTGTCCGGGTTGATCACTTGCAGCGGCAAAAGCTCAGCCAGTTGCGCCGTGCTGCGAGCGTTCTGCCCATCGATACGAATCTGCAGCTCGCCCTGACGGTCGCGGGAAATGCCGAGGTTGCTCTGCATGCCCTCCGGCCGCTGCACCTGGCCGAATACGGTACAGGTGGGTTGCTCGTACTGAATCATCGGCAGCAGCTTGTTGCTGCGGAAGGAACGGGCGAGGCCGAGTAGGTGAATGGCTTCGAGCAGGCTGGTCTTGCCGCTGCCGTTGGCGCCATGAAGGATGTTGATGCGGGGGGAGGGGGAGAGCGTCACCGGGTGCAGGTTTCGCACCGCGGTGACGGTGACGCGGGAGAGGGACATTCAGTGGCGATTACAGACGCATCGGCATGACGACGTAAGACGAATCGTCGTTACCGGCTTCCTGCACCAGGGCGCTGCTGTTGGCATCGGAGAGAATCAGACGCACCTGCTCGGTGGTCATCACGCCCAGCACGTCGAGCAGGTAGCTGACGTTGAAACCGATCTCCAGGGAGCCGCCGTTGTAGTCGACTACCACTTCCTCTTCGGCCTCTTCCTGCTCCGGGTTGTTGGCCTGGATCTTCAGCAGGCCACTGGCAAGCTGCAGGCGAATGCCACGGTACTTCTCGTTGGACAGGATCGCGGTACGGCTGAAGGCTTCGCGCAGGGCCTGCCGATCACCCACTACCAGCTTGTCACCACCGCGCGGCAGTACACGTTCATAGTCCGGGAACTTGCCGTCCACCAACTTGGAGGTGAAGGTGAACTCGCCGGTGGTGGCACGAATGTGGTTCGCACCGAGGACAATGGAAACTTCGCCGTCCTGCTCGGTGAGCAGGCGAGCCAGCTCGAGGATGCCTTTGCGCGGCACGATGACCTGGTGCTTCTCGGTATGCTCGATGGCCGCTTCCATGGCGCACATAGCCAGGCGGTGGCCGTCGGTGGCGACGGCGCGCAGCACGCCAGTCTGCACTTCGATCAGCATACCGTTGAGGTAGTAGCGTACGTCCTGCTGGGCCATGGCGAAGCTGGTACGTTCGATCAGGCGACGCAGCTTGCTCTGCACCAGGCTGAAGGTCAGCGAACCCGGGCCTTCCTCGACGGTGGGGAAATCATTGGCCGGCAGGGTCGACAGGGTGAAACGGCTACGCCCGGCCTTGACCACCAGCTTCTGCTCGTCGACGCGGATATCGATCAACGCATCGCTCGGCAGGCTCTTGCAGATATCCATCAGCTTGCGCGCGGGGACGGTGATCTCGCCCGGCTCGGCGCTGTGTTCGAGAGTGACGCGACCAACCAGCTCGACTTCCAGGTCGGTGCCGGTCAGCGACAGCTGCTGGCCTTCCACTACCAGCAACACGTTCGACAGAACCGGCAGGGTCTGGCGGCGTTCGACGACGCCGGCGACCAGTTGCAGGGGTTTCAACAGGGCTTCGCGTTGAATGGTGAAATGCATGGTCTCGTCCCTTGCCTTGTGGGCTGCGTATCAGGTGGTCAGGGTGCGCAGCAGGTTCTTGTAGTCCTCGCGGATATCCGCGTCGGCTTCGCGCAATTCTGCAATCTTACGACAGGCGTGCAGCACTGTGGTGTGGTCTCTTCCGCCAAAAGCATCACCGATTTCCGGCAGGCTGTGGTTGGTCAGTTCCTTGGACAGCGCCATGGCCACCTGACGTGGCCGTGCCACAGAACGGGAGCGCCGCTTGGAGAGCAGATCGGCGATCTTGATCTTGTAATACTCGGCCACGGTGCGCTGGATATTGTCCACGCTCACCAGCTTGTCCTGCAGGGCCAGCAGATCCTTCAGCGACTCGCGGATCAGCTCGATGCTGATCGGCTGGTTGGTGAAGTGCGAGTGAGCGATCACCCGTTTCAGCGCGCCTTCCAACTCACGCACGTTGGAGCGGATACGCTGGGCAATGAAGAAGGCGGCGTCATGCGGCAGATCGACCTTGGTCTGCTCGGCCTTCTTCATCAGGATAGCGACGCGGGTCTCCAGTTCCGGCGGCTCGACCGCCACCGTCAGGCCCCAGCCGAAGCGCGACTTCAGGCGCTCTTCCAGGCCTTCGATTTCCTTCGGATAGCGGTCACTGGTGAGAATCACCTGTTGGCCGCCTTCGAGCAGGGCATTGAAGGTGTGGAAGAACTCCTCCTGGGAGCGCTCCTTCTTGGCGAAGAACTGGATATCGTCGATCAGCAGCGCGTCCACCGAACGGTAGAAACGCTTGAACTCGTTGATTGCGTTTAGCTGCAGTGCCTTGACCATGTCGGCGACGAAGCGCTCGGAGTGCAGGTACACGACCTTGGCGTTGGGGTTCTTCTTCAGCAGGTGGTTGCCCACCGCGTGCATCAGGTGGGTCTTGCCCAGGCCGACGCCGCCGTAGAGGAAAAGCGGGTTGTAGCCGTGCTTGAGGTTGTCCGCCACCTGCCAGGCCGCGGCGCGGGCCATCTGGTTGGACTTGCCCTCGACGAAGTTCTCGAAGGTGAAGGTGCGGTTCAGGTAGCTGGTGTGCTTGAGCGCACCTTCCACCTGCACGGTGCGCTCCGTCGGGCGACTGGGGGCAGGTGTCGGCGCGACAACGGCCAGCGGGTCGCTGCTCGGCGGCTCGTCAATCACCGTCACGGGAGTCGCAGCCACTGGCGCACTATTAATAGAAGGAGAGGGCGCCGGCGCCGCCATGCGCGGAGCGGCACTGCGCTTGCTGCCAATCAGCAGCGAGAGCGCCGGGGCCAGGCCATTGGCACGCTCGGCCAGTAGCTCAAGCAGGCGCACCATGTACTTCTCGTTGACCCAGTCGAGCACGAAGCGGTTGGGCGCATAGACGCGCAACTCGTCGCCAGCGGACTCCACCTGCAAGGGGCGAATCCAGGTATTGAATTGTTGGGCAGGCAACTCGTCGCGAAGCAGCTCCACACACTGCTGCCAAAGTTCTACGGACACTGATATCCCCTGGGATCGCTACGGTCGGCGAAGCTAAAAATCAGCCAGCATTGTAGCCCCGTAGCCCCCGAGTTATCCACACGAATCCGCGATTTCAACCGAGTAAAATCAAGGATTTATTTATGTTTCCAGTCTTCCCAGATGAATCCCTGAAAAGCTGTGGATAAAGGTAACTGGAGGCTGGGTAAAAGCCTGGGCGTAACACCGTGGAAAAGCCATCTGTGGGTAAAACAGCATTTCCTGCACAGGCCGTGCACCTGCTGCGAACATCCAGCGCACCGCTTGCCGACAGCCTTATCCTTCCCTGAAGGTCTTGCCGGACGTGCCCTGCAACGACTTCTCCACAGCCTGGAGGGCCTCTATTAAGTTCTATCAGTACAAGCTCTTTAAAGAATTTCTTTCCTTTTATCTTCTTTATACATTCCAGGCTGGTTGGAAATTGACCTGAGGCCTCGGTTTCACTAGAATCGCCGGTCTCTTTAAACGGGGGCCATTTCCGGCCCCTTCGAACCATCCAGGTAGATCACCATGAAACGCACTTTCCAACCCAGCACCCTCAAGCGCGCTCGCACCCATGGTTTCCGCGCTCGCATGGCCACCAAGAACGGCCGTGCCGTCCTGTCGCGTCGTCGCGCCAAGGGCCGCAAGCGTCTGACCGTCTGATAAACCGGAACGGATGGTGAGTCGAGACTTCAGTCGGGAAAAGCGCCTGCTAACCCCCCGGCACTTCAAGGCAGTTTTCGACTCACCGAGCGGCAAGGCACCTGGCAAGAACGTCCTGCTCCTCGCGCGTGCCAACGATCTCGACCATCCCCGCCTGGGGCTGGTGATCGGCAAGAAAAGCGTCAAGCTCTCCGTCGAGCGCAACCGTCTGAAACGCCTGATCCGGGACTCCTTCCGGCTCAACCAGGAGTTGCTGGCTGGTATGGACATTGTCGTGGTGGCACGCAAAGGCCTTGGCGATCTGGACAACCCGGAACTGCATCAGCAGTTCGGCAAACTCTGGAAACGCCTTGCCAAACAGCGTCCCGACGCCGCACCTCCCGGGGTAAGCGACAGCCCCCATGCGTAAACTGGCGATCCTTCCGATCCAGTTCTACCGCTACGCCATCAGCCCCTTGATGGCCAGTCACTGTCGCTTCTACCCCAGCTGCTCCTGCTACATGCAACAGGCCATCGAGACCCATGGCGTGTTGCATGGCGGTTGGCTCGGCCTGCGTCGCCTGGGCCGCTGCCACCCCTGGAATCCCGGTGGTTATGACCCGGTTCCGCCCCCTTCCTCCCCTTCGATGACCGAGTAATCCATGGATATCCAACGCTCGATCCTGCTCGTCGCCCTGGCCATCGTGTCCTACCTGATGGTTCTGCAGTGGAACGAGGACTACGGCCAGGCCGCCATTCCGGCCAGTGCCAGCGCTACCGTCAGCGGCAAACCCGCCACGGACCTGCCGGACGTTCCGACCAGCAATGCCGCGGACGACGTGCCGACCGCCAATGGCGAGGCCAACCCGCAGCTCGCCGCGCCGGCCGCAGTCAGTGACGAACTGATCCGCGTGAAGACCGATGTCCTGGAACTGGCCATCGATCCGAAGGGTGGCGATATCGTCCAGCTGACCCTGCCGAAGTACCCGCGTCGTCAGGATCATCCGGAAGTACCGTTCCAGCTGTTCGACAACGGCGGCGAGCGTACCTATCTGGCACAGAGCGGTCTGATCGGCAGCAACGCCCCGGACAAATCCAGCGGCCGTGCCCTGTGGAGCAGCGACAAGCGCAGCTATGAACTGGCCGAAGGTCAGGACCATCTGATGGTCGAGCTGAAGTACAGCGAAGCCGGCGTCAACTACGTCAAACGCTTCAGCTTCGAGCGCGGCCAATACGACCTGGGCGTCACCTACAAGGTCGACAACCAGAGTGGCCAGGCCTGGAGCGGCAACTTCTACGCCCAGCTGAAGCGCGACAACAGCGCCGACCCTTCGTCCACCACCGCCACCGGCACCGCCACCTATCTGGGCGCCGCCCTGTGGACCGCCGAAGAGCCTTACAAAAAGGTCAAGATGGGCGACATGGACGACAAGAACCTGCGCGAAACCGTGCAGGGTGGCTGGGTCGCCTGGCTGCAGCACTACTTTGTCACCGCCTGGGTCGCCGACAAAGACGACAGCAACAGCGTCCAGACCCGCAAGGACAGCCAGGGCAATTACATCATTGGCTTCACCGGCCCGCAGCTGAGTGTCGCCGCCGGTGCCAGCGCCGAAACCGGTGCCGTCCTGTATGCCGGTCCGAAGATCCAGGAACACCTGAAGCAGCTGTCCCCAGGCCTGGAACTGACCGTCGACTACGGCATCCTGTGGTTCATCGCCCAACCGATCTTCTGGCTGCTGGAACATATCCACAACCTGCTCGGTAACTGGGGGTGGTCGATCATCGTCCTGACCATCATCATCAAACTGGCGTTCTTCCCGCTATCCGCCGCCAGCTACCGCTCCATGGCCCGCATGCGCGCCGTGTCGCCGAAGCTGGCCGCGCTGAAGGAACAGCACGGCGACGATCGCCAGAAGATGTCCCAGGCGATGATGGAGCTGTACAAGAAGGAGAAGATCAACCCGCTCGGTGGCTGCCTGCCGATCCTGGTGCAGATGCCAGTGTTCCTGGCCCTCTATTGGGTACTGCTGGAAAGCGTCGAGATGCGTCAGGCCCCGTGGCTGGGCTGGATCACCGACCTGTCGATCAAGGATCCGTTCTTCCTGCTGCCGATCATCATGGGCGCCACCATGTTCATCCAGCAGCGTCTGAACCCGACGCCGCCGGACCCCATGCAGGCCAAGGTGATGAAGCTGATGCCGATCATCTTCACCTTCTTCTTCCTCTGGTTCCCTGCCGGTCTGGTGCTGTACTGGGTAGTCAACAACGTCCTGTCCATTGCCCAGCAGTGGTACATTACCCGCCAGATCGAGGCCGCGACGGCGAAAGCCTGAGTCCGCTGAAGCTGCACAAGACGCCCCCTCGTGGGGCGTTTTGCTATCCGCAAGATATCCACAGTCGAGAAACTGCAATGACCAGCGCTCGTGAAACCATCGCCGCCGTCGCCACCGCCCAGGGTCGCGGAGGAGTCGGCATAGTGCGGGTCTCCGGGCCGCAGGCGCGGGCCATAGGCATCAGCCTCGGCGATCTGCAGCCCAAGCCGCGCCACGCGCACTACGGTGCCTGGCACGACGGCGATGGCCAGGTGATCGACCAGGGCCTGCTGCTGTTCTTTCCCGGCCCACATTCCTTCACTGGTGAAGACGTGCTGGAACTACAGGGCCATGGCGGCCCGGTGGTGCTGGACATGCTGCTGCAGCGTTGCCTACAACTCGGCGCACGCCAAGCACGGCCCGGTGAATTCAGTGAGCGCGCCTTCCTCAACGACAAGCTCGACCTGGCGCAGGCCGAGGCCATCGCTGATCTGATCGAGGCCAGCTCGACCCAGGCTGCGCGCAATGCCCTGCGCTCGCTGCAGGGCGAGTTCTCTCGCCGGGTGCACGAGCTGACCGAGCGCCTGATCCAGCTGCGCATCTACGTGGAAGCCGCCATCGACTTCCCCGAGGAAGAGATCGACTTCCTCGCCGACGGCCATGTACTGAGCCAACTCGATGGTGTGCGCGACTACTTATCCACAGTCATTCGTGAAGCCGGCCAGGGTGCCCTGCTGCGCGACGGCATGAACGTGGTCATCGCCGGCCGGCCCAACGCTGGCAAGTCCAGCCTGCTCAACGCCCTGGCCGGGCGCGAGGCGGCCATCGTCACCGATATCGCCGGCACCACCCGCGACGTGCTGCGCGAACATATCCACATCGACGGCATGCCGCTGCACGTGGTGGACACCGCCGGCCTGCGCGACACCGATGACCAGGTCGAGCGTATCGGCGTGGAGCGTGCGCTCAAGGCCATCGGCGAGGCAGATCGAGTGCTGCTGGTAGTGGACTCCACTGCACCCGAGGCGGCCGATCCCTTTGCCCTGTGGCCGGAGTTCCTCGACAGCAGACCCGATCCGGCACGGGTCACCCTGATCCGCAACAAGGCTGACCTGTCCGCCGAGGCCGTTGCCCTGGAAACCAGCACGGATGGTCATGTGACCATCGCCCTGTCGGCCAAATCGACGGAAGGCCTGGACCTGCTACGCGAGCATCTGAAGGCCTGCATGGGCTTCGAACAGACCGCCGAGAGTGGCTTCAGCGCCCGCCGTCGCCACCTCGAAGCACTGCGCCAGGCCCAGGCCAGCCTCGAGCATGGACGTAACCAGCTGACCCTGATGGGCGCCGGCGAGCTGTTGGCCGAAGATCTGCGTCAGGCGCAACAGGCCTTGGGTGAAATCACCGGTGCCTTCAGCTCGGACGACCTGCTCGGACGCATCTTCTCCAGTTTCTGCATCGGCAAATAAGCCTCCTGAGCCCTGTGGAAAACAACGCCTGAGCCCAGTCGATAAGCCTGGTGATAAGGGGTTGGCAAAACCGTCTGTGTATAAAGTGCGTTTTCATCCACAGGTGTTCTCCAGCTTGCCCAGCGGATAGGGCCAGGAATGGCACAGCCTTATACATCGCTGCAGACCTTGGTATATGAAGGCTGTAGATATCTATCCACAGAAAAGCGCTTCTCCATACATAAACATAAAAACTAGGCTTTATAAGATTTCTCTCTTTTATTCTCTATTTTCCTGAAAGATCCCTGCCTGGCTATTTTTTGTGCAGAAGGCTTCATTCGGGGAGGCCAACTCCCTATACTTGCCACCCCTTTTTCCAATCCCCCTTTCTCTACAGGCACGAGGTGCGTGGTGGACTTCCCTTCCCGTTTTGACGTGATCGTGATCGGCGGCGGCCATGCCGGTACCGAGGCTGCGCTGGCAGCCGCACGCATGGGCGTGAAGACCCTGCTGCTGACCCACAATGTGGAAACCCTCGGCCAGATGAGCTGCAACCCAGCCATCGGCGGTATCGGCAAGAGCCATCTGGTCAAGGAAATCGATGCCCTCGGCGGCGCCATGGCGCTGGCCACCGACAAGGGCGGCATCCAGTTCCGCGTGCTCAACAGCCGCAAGGGCCCGGCCGTACGCGCCACCCGCGCCCAGGCCGACCGCGTGCTGTACAAGGCGGCGATTCGCGAGATCCTGGAAAACCAGCCCAACCTGTGGATATTCCAGCAGGCCGCCGACGACCTGATCGTCGAGCAGGATCAGGTCAAGGGCGTGGTCACCCAGATGGGCCTGCGCTTCATGGCCGGCAACGTGGTGCTGACCACCGGCACCTTTCTCGGCGGACTTATCCACATCGGTCTGCAGAACTACTCCGGCGGCCGTGCCGGTGATCCACCCTCGATCGCCCTGGCCAAGCGCCTGCGTGAGCTGCCGCTGCGCGTCGGTCGCCTGAAGACCGGCACACCACCGCGTATCGATGGCCGTTCGGTGGACTTCTCGGTGATGACCGAGCAGCCAGGCGACACGCCGATTCCGGTGATGTCCTTCCTCGGTAACAAGGACATGCATCCGCGGCAGATCAGCTGCTGGATGACCCACACCAATGCGCGCACCCACGAGATCATCGCCAGCAACCTCGATCGCTCGCCGATGTATTCCGGGGTGATCGAAGGCATCGGCCCGCGTTACTGCCCGTCGATCGAGGACAAGATCCATCGTTTCGCCGACAAGGACAGCCACCAGGTCTTTATCGAGCCCGAGGGGCTCACAACACATGAGCTGTACCCCAACGGTATCTCTACCTCGCTGCCGTTCGATGTGCAGCTGGAGATCGTGCGTTCGATCCGTGGCATGGAAAACGCGCACATCGTGCGTCCCGGCTACGCCATCGAGTACGACTACTTCGATCCGCGCGACCTCAAGTACAGCCTGGAGACCAAGGTCATCGGCGGCCTGTTCTTCGCCGGGCAGATCAACGGCACCACCGGCTACGAAGAAGCCGGCGCCCAGGGCCTGCTGGCCGGGGCCAACGCCGCGCTGCGCGCTCAGGGCAAGGACAGCTGGTGTCCGCGTCGCGACGAGGCCTATATCGGCGTGCTGGTCGACGACCTGATCACCCTGGGTACCCAGGAGCCCTATCGCATGTTCACCTCGCGCGCCGAGTACCGGCTGATCCTGCGCGAGGATAATGCCGACCTGCGCCTGACCGAGAAAGGCCGTGAGCTGGGCCTGGTCGACGACACCCGCTGGGCCACCTTCGAGGCCAAGCGCGAGGGCATCGTCCAGGAAGAACAGCGCCTGAAGAGCACCTGGGTACGCCCAGGGACGCCCCAGGGCGATGCTATCGTCGCGCGTTTCGGCACGCCGCTAGCCCATGAGTACAACCTGCTCAATCTGCTGGCCCGCCCGGAGATCGATTACGCCGCTCTGGCCGAAGTGACCGAAGCTCCAGCCGTGGATACCCAGGTTGCCGAGCAGGTCGAGATCAAAACCAAGTACGCCGGCTATATCGACCGCCAGCAGGAAGAGATCGAGCGCCTGCGTGCCAGCGAGGACACCAAGCTGCCGGCCGATATCGACTATGCCGGCATCTCCGGCCTGTCCAAGGAGATCCAGCACAAGCTGGGTAATGCTCGCCCCGAGACCCTCGGCCAGGCTGGCCGCATCCCCGGTGTCACGCCGGCGGCCATTTCCCTGTTGCTGATCCATCTGAAGAAGCGCAACGCCGGCCAAACCCTGGAGATCAGCGCCTGATGTCCGTGGTCACCCAACGCCATGCCGAGGAACTCGAGCAAGGCGCGCAGACGCTCGGCGTAACGCTCAGCGCCCAACAGCACGAACAGCTGCTCGGTTACCTGGCCCTGCTGATCAAGTGGAACAAGGCTTACAACCTCACCGCCGTGCGCAACCCGGACGAGATGGTCTCGCGCCATCTGCTCGACAGCCTCAGTGTCGTGCCCTTCGTCGCCCAGCACGGCGACAAATGGCTGGACGTCGGCAGCGGCGGCGGCATGCCTGGCATTCCGCTGGCCATCCTGTTCCCCGAGCGGCGCTTCACCCTGCTCGATTCCAACGGCAAGAAGACCCGCTTCCTCACTCAGGTGAAGCTGGAGCTCAAGCTGGCCAACTTGGAAGTTGTCCACAGCCGGGTCGAGGAGTTCCAGCCACAGCTGCCGTTCACCGGCATCTGCTCGCGTGCCTTCAGCTCGCTGGAAGACTTCAGCAACTGGACTCGTCACCTGGGTGACGCCGATACCCACTGGCTGGCGATGAAGGGCGTGCAACCCGACGACGAGCTACAGGCCCTGCCGGCGGACTTCCGTCTGCAAAGCTGCGACGTACTCAAGGTTCCCGGTTGCCAAGGCCAGCGTCACCTGTTGATACTGCGTCGCTCGGTCTAGGGGGAAGCACAGATGGCCAAGGTATTCGCGATCGCCAATCAGAAAGGCGGGGTCGGCAAGACCACCACCTGCATCAATCTGGCCGCCTCGCTGGTCGCGACCAAGCGCCGCGTGCTGCTGATCGACCTCGATCCCCAGGGCAACGCCACCATGGGCAGCGGTGTGGATAAGCAGGCCTTGGAGCACTCCATCTACGACGTGCTGATCGGCGAGAGCACCGTCGGCGAGGCCATGCAGTTCTCCGAGCATGGCGGTTACCAACTGCTGCCGGCCAACCGCGACCTCACCGCCGCCGAAGTCGCCCTGCTCGAGATGAAGATGAAGGAGAGTCGCCTGCGCTACGCCCTGGCGCCGATCCGCGAGAACTACGACTACATCCTCATCGACTGCCCGCCGGCGCTGTCGATGCTGACGGTCAACGCCCTGGTCGCCGCCGACGGCGTGATCATCCCCATGCAGTGCGAGTACTACGCACTGGAAGGTCTGACCGACCTGATGAACAGCATCCAGCGCATCGCCCAGCTGCTCAACCCGACTCTGAAGATCGAGGGCCTGCTGCGCACCATGTACGACCCGCGCATCAGCCTGACCAACGACGTATCCGCCCAGCTCAAGGAGCACTTCGGCGAGCAGCTGTACGACGTGGTCATCCCGCGCAACGTACGCCTGGCCGAGGCGCCCAGCTTCGGCATGCCGGCACTGGCCTACGACAAGCAATCGCGTGGCGCCATCGCCTATCTGGCCCTGGCCGGTGAACTGGTACGCCGCCAGCGCTCCGCCGCGAAAACCGCAACCGCATAAGGAATCCCATGGCCACTAAGAAGCGCGGACTCGGCCGCGGACTGGACGCCCTGCTCGGCGGCAGCACCGCCGCTGTCCTCGAGGAAGAAGCGGTCAAGGCCGATAGCCGTGAGCTGCAGCACCTGCCGCTGGACCTGATCCAGCGTGGCAAGTACCAGCCACGCCGCGACATGGACCCTTCCGCCCTGGAAGAGCTGGCCAACTCGATCAAGGCTCAGGGTGTGATGCAGCCGATCGTGGTGCGCCCCATCGGCGGCGGTCGTTTCGAGATCATCGCCGGTGAACGCCGCTGGCGTGCCAGCCAGCAAGCCGGCTTGGACAAGATTCCGGCCATGGTCCGCGAAGTGCCGGACGAAGCCGCCATCGCCATGGCGCTGATCGAGAACATCCAGCGCGAAGACCTCAATCCGATCGAGGAAGCTGTGGCCCTGCAGCGCCTGCAGCAGGAGTTCGAGCTGACCCAGCAGCAGGTCGCCGATGCGGTGGGCAAATCGCGGGTGACCATCACCAACCTGCTGCGTCTGATCGCCCTGCCGGAAGAGATCAAGACCCTGCTCGCTCATGGCGATCTGGAGATGGGCCATGCCCGCGCCTTGCTCGGTCTACCCCTGGAACAGCAGGTAGAGGGCGCGCGACATGTTGTCGCACGCGGCCTCACCGTGCGCCAAACCGAAGCACTGGTGCGCCAGTGGCTGAACAGCAAGGAAAAACCTGCCGAGAAGGTCAAGGCCGATCCGGACATCAACCGTCTGGAACAGCGCCTGGCCGAGAAGCTAGGGGCCCCGGTGCAGATCAAGCATGGGCAGAAGGGCAAGGGCCAACTGGTGATCCGCTACAACTCGCTGGATGAACTGCAGGGCGTACTGGCTCATATCCGCTGAAATCCGGACACAATTGCTCATGTAGCGGGCGGTCGGAATTCGCTACCGGCCAGTTGAATGGGTGGGGAAGCGCCCCTATACTCTGCGCGCATTTTGTCGGCACAAAGTATGCCAAGTTGTTGATTTAACGTGCCGACTCAGAGGAACAGCGAAGATGGATGCCCGCACGCAGAAGCGCCTGCCCTTCCATCGTTTACCGGTCTTTCCGGTGCTGCTGGCCCAACTGGTCGTGATGCTGTTGGCCGCTGCCGTGCTGTATGGCTGGCGTGGCCCGGTAAGCGCCTATTCGGGACTCTGCGGGGGGCTGATTGCCTGGCTTCCCAACCTGTACTTCGCCCACAAGGCATTCCGCTTCAGCGGGGCCCGGGCCGCCCAGAACATCGTCCGGTCCTTTTATGCCGGCGAGGCGGGCAAGCTGATTCTGACGGCAGTGCTGTTTGCACTGACGTTTGTAGTGGTGAAACCACTGGAGGCGCCGGTTCTGTTCGGTGTCTTCGTGCTGGCGCTCAGCGTTGGCTGGTTCGCTCCGCTGCTGATGAGAACAAGACTTTCGAGACCTTAGAGCGTTTGAGGCAAACATGGCAGAACAAACCGCTTCGGGCTATATCCAGCACCACCTGCAGAACCTGACCTTCGGGAAACTGCCGAACGGTGACTGGGGCTTCGCCCACACCGCACAAGAAGCAAAGGAAATGGGCTTCTGGGCCTTCCACGTCGACACCCTGGGTTGGTCCGTCCTGCTCGGTCTGGTGTTCATCCTGCTGTTCCGCATGGCCGCCAAGCGCGCCACCAGCGGCCAGCCGGGCGGCCTGCAGAACTTCGTCGAAGTACTGATCGAGTTCGTCGACGGCAGCGTGAAGGACACCTTCCACGGCCGTAACAACCTGATCGCCCCTCTGGCCTTGACCATCTTCGTCTGGATCTTCCTGATGAACCTGATGGACCTGGTGCCGGTGGACTTCCTGCCGATGGCTGCTGCTGCCATCACCGGCAACGATCACCTGTTCTTCCGCGTGGTCCCGACCACCGACCCGAACGCCACCCTGGGCATGGCCCTGTCGGTGTTCGCCTTGATTGTGTTCTACAGCATCAAGGTCAAGGGCATCGGCGGCTTCCTCGGCGAGCTGACCCTGCACCCGTTCGGTAGCAAGAACATCGTCGTGCAGATCCTGCTGATCCCGGTGAACTTCCTGCTGGAGTTCGTCACCCTGATCGCCAAGCCGATCTCTCTGGCTCTGCGTCTGTTCGGCAACATGTATGCCGGCGAGCTGATCTTCATCCTGATCGCCGTGATGTTCGGCAGCGGCCTGTTCCTGCTGAGCACTCTGGGCGTGGCGCTGAACTGGGCGTGGGCGGTGTTCCACATCCTGATCATCACCCTGCAGGCCTTCATCTTCATGATGTTGACCATCGTCTACCTGTCGATGGCTCACGAAGACAACCACTAAGAGGCGCCTTGCGCGTCTCTGGTAGCTGAAAACCGCTTTACCGCTTCACTTAAACCCCTAAACCAATACGACGTAAAAAGTCGGGAGGAAAAATGGAAACTGTAGTTGGTCTCACCGCGATTGCTGTTGCCCTGCTGATCGGTCTGGGCGCTCTGGGTACTGCCATTGGCTTCGGTCTGCTGGGCGGCAAGTTCCTGGAAGGCGCTGCTCGTCAGCCGGAAATGGTTCCGATGCTGCAGGTGAAAATGTTCATCGTCGCCGGTCTGCTGGACGCCGTGACCATGATCGGTGTTGGTATCGCTCTGTTCTTCACCTTCGCTAACCCGTTCATCGCTCAAATCCCGGCCTAATCAACTCTTCGAGTTGATTAGCTGGATAGACAACGAACGAGCGAGGTACTGGCGTGAACATTAATGCAACCCTGATTGGCCAGGCCGTTGCGTTCTTCATTTTCGTGCTGTTCTGCATGAAGTTCGTGTGGCCTCCGGTCATCACGGCTCTGCGCGAACGCCAAAAGAAGATCGCCGATGGTCTGGACGCCGCCAACCGTGCGGCTCGCGATCTGGAACTGGCCCACGAGAAAGTTGCCCAGCAACTGCGTGAAGCCAAAACCCAGGCTGCTGAAATCATCGAGCAGGCCAAGAAACGCGGTACTCAGATCGTCGACGAAGCCCGTGATCAGGCTCGTGTCGAAGCTGACCGTGTGAAGGCTCAGGCTCAGGCCGAGATCGAACAGGAACTGAACAGCGTCAAAGACGCCCTGCGCGCCCAAGTGGGTGCCCTGGCCGTTGGCGGTGCCGAGAAGATCCTGGGTGCATCCATCGATCAAAACGCGCATGCGGAGCTGGTTAACAAACTGGCCGCCGAAATCTAAGCGAGGGCGATCATGGCAGAACTGACCACGCTGGCCCGACCTTACGCCAAGGCAGCTTTCGAGCACGCTCAGGCCCACCAGCAACTGGCCTCCTGGTCAGCCATGCTCGGCCTGGCTGCAGCGGTGTCGCAAGACGACACCATGCAGCGCGTGCTCAAGGCCCCGCGTCTGACGAGTACAGAAAAGGCCACCACTTTCAATGAAGTGTGTGGTGACAAGTTCGACGCCCAGGCACGTAACTTCATTTCCGTCGTCTCCGAAAACGATCGTCTCGATCTGTTGCCGGAAATCGCCGCCCAGTTCGAGCTGTACAAGGCCGAGCAGGAGAAGTCGGTAGACGTGGAAGTGACCAGTGCCTTCGCATTGAGCACCGAACAGCAAGACAAACTCGCCAAGGTTCTCAGCGCACGGCTCAGCCGAGAAGTGCGTCTGCACGCGACGGAAGACTCCTCCCTCATCGGTGGTGTCGTGATCCGCGCGGGCGACCTGGTTATCGATGGCTCGGTTCGCGGCAAAATCGCGAAACTGGCCGAAGCGTTGAAATCTTGAGTTTGAAGGGGCAGCAGAGCAATGCAGCAACTCAATCCTTCCGAAATTAGTGAAATCATCAAGGGACGTATCGAGAAACTCGACGTCTCTTCCCAAGCCCGCAACGAAGGTACCGTGGTATCCGTTTCCGACGGTATCGTGCGTATCTACGGTCTGGCCGACGTTATGTACGGCGAAATGATCGAGTTCCCGGGCGGCGTCTACGGTATGGCGCTGAACCTGGAGCAAGACTCCGTCGGCGCCGTAGTGCTGGGTGCATACACCAGCCTCGCCGAAGGCATGAGCGCCAAGTGCACCGGCCGCATCCTGGAAGTCCCGGTTGGTCCGGAACTGCTGGGCCGCGTAGTCGACGCGCTGGGCAACCCGATCGATGGCAAAGGCCCGATCAATGCTCAAGCCACCGACGCCGTCGAGAAAGTCGCTCCGGGCGTGATCTGGCGTAAGTCGGTCGACCAGCCGGTGCAGACCGGTTACAAGTCGGTCGATGCCATGATCCCAGTAGGCCGTGGCCAGCGCGAGCTGATCATCGGTGACCGTCAGATCGGTAAGACCGCTCTGGCCGTCGACGCCATCATCAACCAGAAGAACAGCGGCATCCGCTGCGTCTACGTGGCCATCGGTCAGAAGCAATCGACCATCGCCAACGTGGTTCGCAAGCTGGAAGAAGCTGGCGCCCTGGCCAACACCATCGTTGTCGCCGCGTCCGCGTCCGAGTCGGCTGCCCTGCAGTTCCTCGCGCCGTACGCCGGTTGCACCATGGGCGAATACTTCCGCGACCGCGGTGAAGACGCCCTGATCGTGTACGACGACCTGTCCAAGCAGGCCGTTGCCTACCGCCAGATCTCCCTGCTGCTGCGCCGTCCGCCGGGCCGCGAAGCCTACCCGGGCGACGTGTTCTATCTCCACAGCCGTCTGCTGGAGCGCGCTTCCCGCGTTTCCGAAGAGTACGTCGAGAAGTTCACCAATGGCGCCGTGACTGGCAAGACCGGTTCCCTGACCGCTCTGCCGATCATCGAAACCCAGGCTGGTGACGTTTCCGCGTTCGTTCCGACCAACGTGATCTCGATCACCGACGGCCAGATCTTCCTGGAATCGGCCATGTTCAACTCGGGCATCCGTCCGGCCGTCAACGCCGGTATCTCGGTTTCCCGCGTGGGTGGTGCCGCTCAGACCAAGATCATCAAGAAGCTGTCCGGTGGTATCCGTACCGCTCTGGCTCAGTACCGTGAACTGGCGGCCTTTGCCCAGTTCGCTTCTGACCTGGACGAGGCTACCCGCAAGCAGCTGGATCACGGTCAGCGCGTTACCGAGCTGATGAAGCAGAAGCAGTACGCGCCGATGTCGATCGCCGACATGTCGGTAAGCCTGTACGCCGCCGAGCGTGGTTTCCTGGCCGACGTCGAAGTCGCCAAGATCATCAGCTTCGAGCAGGCCCTGATCGCCTTCTTCAACCGTGAGAACGCCGCACTGATGGCGAAGATCAACGAGAAGGGCGACTTCAATGACGACATCGATGGCCAGCTGAAAGCCGGTATCGAGAAGTTCAAGGCCACCCAAACCTGGTAAGCCGCAGTGGGGGTCGCGAGGCCCCCGCTTGCTAACCTGATAGGTGTTACATGGCAGGCGCAAAAGAGATTCGCAGCAAGATTGCGAGCATCAAAAGCACGCAGAAGATCACCAGCGCCATGGAAAAGGTGGCGACCAGCAAAATGCGCAGAGCTCAACAGCGCATGGCGTCTAGTCGTCCCTACGCGGAGCGTATCCGCCAGGTGATTGGTCATCTGGCCAACGCCAACCCGGAATATCGTCATCCGTTCATGATCGAGCGTGAAGTCAAGCGCGTCGGTTACGTGGTGGTGAGTTCGGACCGTGGTCTGTGCGGTGGTCTGAATACCAACCTGTTCAAGGCTCTGGTCAAGGACATGGCGAGCAATCGCGAGCAAGGCGTAGAGGTTGATCTCTGCGTGATTGGCAGCAAGGGTGCGGCGTTCTTCCGCAACTTTGGTGGCAATGTCGTTGCTGCGATCAGCCACCTGGGCGAAGAACCGTCGATCAACGATCTGATCGGTTCCGTCAAGGTGATGCTCGATGCTTACCTCGAAGGTCGCATCGATCGTCTGTCCGTGGTCTCGAACAAGTTCGTCAATACCATGACGCAAAAGCCGACAGTGGAGCAGCTCGTTCCCCTGGTGGCGACTCCGGATGAAGGTCTCAAGCACCACTGGGACTACCTGTACGAACCCGACGCCAAACAGCTGCTCGACGGCCTGATGGTGCGCTACGTGGAATCGCAGGTGTACCAAGCAGTGGTTGAGAACAACGCGGCTGAACAAGCGGCCCGGATGATCGCGATGAAGAACGCCACCGACAACGCTGGCGATCTGATCAAAGACCTGCAGCTGATTTACAACAAGGCTCGTCAGGCAGCGATCACCCAGGAAATTTCGGAAATCGTCGGCGGCGCTGCCGCGGTTTAAGAACGGTTCAAATATTCAGAGGAACCAAAGATGAGTAGCGGACGTATCGTTCAAATCATCGGCGCCGTTATCGACGTGGAATTCCCGCGTGATCAAGTGCCGAGTGTTTATGAAGCGCTGAAAGTAGTCGGCGCCGAAACCACCCTCGAAGTTCAGCAGCAGCTGGGCGACGGCGTGGTTCGCTCCATTGCCATGGGTTCGACCGAAGGCCTGAAACGCGGCCTGGACGTCACCCGTACCAACAAGGCCATCTCCGTACCGGTCGGTAAAGCGACCCTGGGCCGGATCATGGACGTGCTGGGCAACCCGATCGACGAAGCTGGCCCGATCGGCGAAGAAGAGCAGTGGGAAATCCACCGCGCTGCGCCGTCGTACGCCGAGCAAGCTGGCGGCAACGAGCTGCTGGAAACCGGCATCAAGGTAATCGACCTGGTCTGCCCGTTCGCCAAGGGCGGTAAGGTCGGTCTGTTCGGTGGTGCCGGCGTCGGCAAGACCGTGAACATGATGGAACTGATCCGTAACATCGCCATGGAACACAGCGGTTACTCCGTGTTCGCTGGTGTGGGTGAGCGTACTCGTGAGGGTAACGACTTCTACCACGAGATGAAGGATTCCAACGTTCTCGACAAGGTAGCCCTGGTTTACGGTCAGATGAACGAGCCGCCAGGCAACCGTCTGCGCGTGGCACTGACCGGCCTGACCATGGCCGAGAAGTTCCGTGACGAAGGTCGTGACGTTCTGCTGTTCGTCGACAACATCTACCGTTACACCCTCGCCGGTACCGAAGTATCCGCACTGCTGGGCCGTATGCCTTCCGCAGTAGGTTACCAGCCGACTCTGGCCGAAGAGATGGGCGTTCTGCAGGAGCGTATTACCTCTACCAAGAACGGCTCGATCACTTCGGTACAGGCCGTATACGTACCTGCGGACGACCTGACCGACCCGAGCCCGGCGACTACCTTCGCCCACTTGGACGCCACCGTCGTACTGTCGCGTGACATCGCCTCCCTGGGTATCTACCCGGCCGTGGACCCGCTGGACTCCACCTCCCGTCAGCTCGATCCGCTGGTGGTTGGTCAGGAGCACTACGAGACCGCGCGTGGCGTGCAGTACGTTCTGCAGCGCTACAAGGAGCTGAAGGACATCATCGCGATCCTCGGTATGGACGAACTGTCGGAAGCCGACAAGCAGCTGGTATCCCGTGCTCGTAAGATCCAGCGCTTCCTGTCCCAGCCGTTCTTCGTGGCCGAAGTCTTCACCGGTTCGCCAGGCAAGTACGTTTCCCTGAAGGACACCATCGCTGGTTTCAGCGGCATCCTGAAAGGTGACTACGATCACCTGCCGGAGCAGGCGTTCTACATGGTTGGCAGCATCGACGAAGCCATCGAGAAAGCCAAGAAACTGTAATCCCCTGTGCGCCCGGCAACGGGCGCTCGTGAGGCAAGCGTATGGCCATTACTGTCCATTGCGACATCGTCAGTGCCGAAGCGGAGATCTTCTCCGGTCTGGTCGAGATGGTGATCGCGCACGGCAACCTGGGCGATCTCGGTATCGCTCCGGGCCACGCCCCGCTGATCACCGACCTGAAGCCGGGCCCGATTCGCCTGGTCAAGCAGGGCGGCGAGCATGAGGTGTTCTACATCTCTGGTGGTTTCCTCGAAGTGCAGCCGAACATGGTGAAGGTCCTGGCCGACACCGTGACCCGCGCTGGTGACATCGACGAAGCTGCTGCCCAGGAGGCCCTCAAGGCCGCCGAGAAGGCGCTCAACGAGAAAGGCTCGGAATTCGACTACGGTTCCGCCGCCGCTCACCTGGCCGAAGTGGCAGCTCAGCTGCGCACCGTGCAACAGCTGCGCAAGAAGTTCTGAGGCTCGTCCTCCGTCTTCAGCGTTAGCGAGTAAAAGGGTAGCCTTGGCTACCCTTTTTCTTTTCTGCCGTTTTATCCACAGGTGGTATTCCGCCTGTGCCCGTTCAGGATTCCGCCATGTCCCTCGATATCGTCATCCTCGCCGCCGGCCAGGGCACCCGCATGCGCTCGGCCCTGCCCAAGGTGCTGCATCCGGTTGCCGGCAAGCCCATGCTCGGCCATGTCATCGACACCGCCCGCATGCTATCGCCGCGCAAGATCCATGTGGTGATCGGCCATGGCGCCGAACTGGTCCGCGAGCGTCTGGCGGCCGACGATATCAACTTCGTCCTGCAGGCCGAGCAGCTGGGTACCGGCCACGCCGTGGCCCAGGCGCTGCCGGCGCTGGAGGCGGAGAAGGTGCTGATCCTCTACGGCGACGTACCACTGACTCGAGTGGAAACCCTGACCCGCCTGCTCGAGCAGGCCAACGATGCCCAGCTGGGACTGCTGACGGTCAACCTGGCCGATCCCACCGGCTATGGTCGCATCGTGCGTGACGCCAACGGCGTGGTGCAGGCCATCGTCGAGCACAAGGATGCCAGCGAGGCGCAGCGCGCCATCCGCGAGGGCAACACCGGCATCCTCGCGGTACCGGGCAAGCGCCTCGGCGATTGGCTGGGCCGGCTGTCCAACAGCAATGCCCAGGGTGAGTACTACCTCACCGACGTGATCGCCATGGCCGTGGCCGACGGCCTGGTGGTGGCCACCGAGACAGCCCAGGACGAGATGGAAGTGCTCGGCGCCAACGACCGCATCCAGCTGTCGCAGCTCGAATGCCACTACCAGCAGCGCATGGCCCGCCAACTGATGGCCCAGGGCGTGACCCTGTTTGACCCGCATCGCTTCGATGTGCGTGGTGAAGTGACCGTAGGCCGCGACGTGACCATCGACATCAACGTGATCCTCGAAGGCAAGGTGGTCATCGAAGACAACGTACAGATCGGCCCCAACTGCGTGATCAAGGATTCCATCCTGCGCCGCGGCTCCATCGTCAAAGCCAACAGCCACCTGGAAGGTGCCGAAGTAGGCGAGGGCGCCGACTGCGGACCGTTTGCCCGCCTGCGGCCGGGTGCCAAGCTGGGTGCCAAGGCCCATGTCGGCAACTTCGTCGAGCTGAAGAATGCGGTGCTGGGCGAGGGTGCCAAGGCCGGCCACCTGAGCTACCTGGGCGATGCCGAGATCGGCGCACGAACCAACATCGGCGCCGGCACCATCACCTGCAACTACGACGGTGCCAACAAGCACAAGACGGTGATGGGTGAGGACGTGTTCATTGGCTCCAACAGTTCCATCGTCGCCCCGGTCACCCTCGGCGACGGCGCCACCACCGGTGCCGGCTCCACCGTGACTCAGGATGTTCCAGCCAAGGCACTGGCGGTCGGCCGTGCCAAGCAGCGCAACATCGAAGGTTGGAAGCGCCCGCAGAAGACCCCCAAGTAGTTGGATGCGAGCAAACAAAAGGCGGCCTTAGCCGCCTTTTGTTGATTCCAGGCTTGACCGAGAGCTTTCGTTAGGTTTTGATTCGCACACTTATCTTTCGAATCGAAACTTAAATGTCGAAACGCAACACCCCCCAGCGGCGCCACGCGATTCTTGCCTTGCTCAACGAGCAGGGCGAGGTAGTCGTGGATGCCCTGGCGCAGCATTTCGCCACCTCCGAAGTTACGATTCGAAAGGACCTGGCCGAGCTGGAAAAGAACGGCCTGCTGCTGCGTCGCTACGGCGGTGCCGTGCCCATGCCGCAGGAACTGATCGGCGAGCCGGCGCAGCCCATTTCCCGCCACAAGCAGGCCATCGCCCGCGCGGCAGTTGGCCTGATCCGCGAGCACGCACGGATCATCATCGACAGCGGCAGCACCACGGCGGCGATGATTCCGCAGCTTGGCCGCCAGCCCGGTCTGGTGGTGATGACCAACTCGCTGAACGTGGCCAACACCCTGCGCGACATCGAGCACGAACCGGTGCTGCTGATGACCGGCGGCACCTGGGATCCGCACTCGGAATCCTTCCAGGGCCAGGTCGCCGAGCAGGTGCTGCGCTCCTATGACTTCGACCAGCTGTTCATCGGTGCCGACGGCATCGACCTGGAGCGTGGCACTACCACCTTCAACGAGCTGCTGGGCCTCTCAAGGGTCATGGCGGAAGTGGCCCGTGAAGTCATCGTCATGGTCGAGAGCGACAAGGTCGGCCGCCGTATTCCCAACCTGGAGCTGCCCTGGAGCAGCCTCCATACCCTGATCACCGACGACCGCCTGGATAGCCAGGTGGCCGAACAGATACGCGCGCGTGGGGTCCAGCTGATCCTCGCCGCCGCTTCCTGAGGAGAACCGCTATGTGTGGCATCGTTGGCGCCGTCGCCGAACGCAACATCACCCCGATCCTGGTCGAAGGCCTCAAGCGCCTGGAGTACCGCGGCTATGACAGCGCCGGCGTGGCGGTCTTCACCCAAGACGGCGAACTGCAGCGTCGTCGCCGCGTCGGCAAGGTCGCCGAGCTGGAACAGGCCCTGGCCGGCGAGCCGCTGACTGGTCACCTGGGTATCGCCCACACCCGCTGGGCCACCCACGGCGCGCCGACCGAGCACAACGCCCACCCGCATTTCTCTGGTAAAGAGCCTGGCGAGCAGCTGGCCGTGGTGCACAACGGCATCATCGAGAACCACGAAGAATTGCGCGAGCGCCTCAAGGGCCTCGGCTACGCCTTCACCTCGGATACCGACACCGAGACCATCGTCCACCTGCTGCACCACAAGCTGGCCGAGCTGGGTGACTTGGCCGCTGCGCTCAAGGCCGCCATTCCCGAGCTGCATGGTGCCTACGGCCTGGCCGTAATCAGCGCCGCCCAGCCGGACCGCATCCTCGCCGCCCGCAGTGGCAGCCCGTTGGTGATCGGCCTGGGCCTGGGCGAGAACTTCCTTGCCTCTGACCAGCTCGCATTGAGACAAGTGACGGACCGCTTTATGTATCTTGAGGAGGGCGATATCGCCGAGATTCGCCGCGACAGCGTGCAGATCTGGGACGTCGCCGGCCAATCCGTACAGCGCGAAGCGGTGCAGTACCACGAAGGGGCTGAAGCGGCGGATAAAGGTGAGTATCGCCACTTCATGCTCAAGGAAATCCACGAGCAGCCCAAGGTCGTGCAGCGCACCCTGGAAGGCCGCTTGGGCGGCGACCATGTGCTGGTCCAGGCTTTCGGCCCGCAGGCCGCCGAGCTGTTCGCCAAGGTACGCAACGTGCAAATCGTCGCCTGCGGTACCAGCTACCACGCCGGTATGGTCGCCCGTTACTGGCTCGAAGCGCTGACCGGCATTCCCTGCCAGATCGAAGTGGCCAGCGAGTTCCGCTACCGTCAGGTGGCCGTGCAGCCGGACAGCCTGTTCATCACCATCTCCCAGTCCGGCGAGACCGCCGACACCCTGGCCGCCCTGCGCAACGCGAAGCAGGCCGGCTACCTGGCCAGCCTGACCATCTGCAACGTCGGCACCAGCTCCCTGGTGCGTGAGTCCGACCTGTGCCTGCTGACCCAGGCCGGCCCGGAGATCGGTGTGGCTTCGACCAAGGCCTTCACCACCCAGCTGGTTTCCCTGCTGCTGCTGACCCTGGCACTCGGCCAGGTGCGTGGCACCCTGCAGGCCGGTGTCGCCGCCGAACTGGTGGAAGAACTGCGCCGCCTGCCGACTCGCCTGGGCGAAGCTTTGGCCATGGACAAGACGGTGGAGAAGGTCGCCGAGCTGTTCGCCGAGAAGCACCACTCCCTGTTCCTCGGCCGCGGCGCCCAGTACCCGGTGGCCATGGAAGGTGCGCTCAAGCTCAAGGAAATCTCCTACATCCACGCCGAGGCCTACCCGGCCGGCGAACTCAAGCACGGCCCGCTGGCCCTGGTCGACGCCGGCATGCCGGTGGTCACCGTGGCGCCGAACAACGAACTGCTGGAGAAGCTCAAGTCCAACCTGCAGGAAGTCCGCGCCCGCGGTGGCCAACTGATCGTCTTCGCCGACGAAGCCGCCGGCCTGGGCAACGGCGAAGGCACCCAGGTGATCAACATGCCGCACATCCATGATGTGCTGGCACCGATCCTCTACACCGTGCCGCTGCAGCTGCTGTCCTATTACGTGGCTGTGCTCAAGGGCACTGATGTAGACCAGCCGCGTAACTTGGCTAAGAGTGTGACGGTGGAGTAAGCCGAAAGCGAAACGAGAAAGCGGGCCTATGGCCCGCTTTTTCTTTGCTGAGCCGTCGCATTTAAACTCGATCCGCGAAAGTCTGAGAGGTATTTCCAGTAGCTCGGCTTGAGATATTGCTGCTGCAAAGAGTGTTGTGGCTAAGATATGGTTAATAAGATTTTAAAATAGGTTTTCATTTGTAGAAATTTGAATTTTCCTCGAGTCTTGTTAGAGACCCAATTTGACTTTCTTTGTCTCCTTGTAACACATGTCGCTTTCCATCTGCTTCGACCAAGATGCCTATGAAATACTCATTTTCTGCCAAGCGCCAATTCTGAGAAATTACATACTGAGTGCCATGGTTTTGGAAAGATAATGAATAGTCTCCCATGGCATCATTTTCAACACCTCCTCCTCTTGAATAAGCGGTAAGTTTGAATTTTTCCCAAGAGCTTTTATCTAGTCTTTCAGGATATTGAAGTTCAATTTTTTCAGAGATTCCATATCTGTAAGCTAGATAAGCTCCGTCTTCTTCTTCGCACAATGAAGCAATTTTATTGTTTTTAGCTATTGTGAAGCTGAATATTGTGTTCTCTTGCTCTTTACAAAGATGATGGTCTTTAGTTGTCGGAGTGGCGAATAATAGAGTGGGAAATAAAATAAAAGAGAATAATGCGCTAGTTTGCATTGTATTCATTATAGAATCTCTCGATGTTTGTGGCGTAATCAGGGTTTATGCCTCTCCAGCCAGAGCCATTATGTCCTTCAGCAATTTTCTCAAAGTTTTTCTCTCTGAGCCCATTGAGTAAGATAGAGTTGCTTCGGGCAAATTTTAGGAATGCCTTTATATGTTCAGCATCTCCAGTTGACATCGCGGCAGTGAATTCTTTTACCGTTCTAAATCCAGCGGCCTCATGATTAAAGCCCATTATTTGAAACTTTCCCCACGAACAGGACTTCAATGCTGCGTCTTCATTTAACCTGTAGGCAGCCATAAGCCGCTCGTATTGAAATCTACCGCTAGGGCCATAAATATCTTGTAAGCTGATCTCTGTGCCAGTGTTTACCTCAATGTATGCCCCACTGCGATTTTGCCTAGCTCTTTTATAAGCTGCCCCGTAAATTTCTGGATGGGATTCGGCAAATGCCGGATTTCCTGAGTATCTTCTGAATTGATGCCTCTCATAAAGTATTGAAGGGATTTTCTCTCCGTCAATATTTATAAATGAAGAATGGGCGGATTCCTGTCTAGCAATTGCATAGACAAGACCGGGCTCGCAACGTAGCTCTGCCGCAGCCGATCTAATATCTTCATCTTTTACTTCGCCGCCTTGAAACATTTCTAAGAATTCTAACTCAGTATCCTCTCCATGGATCTTGATGATTGGATGTCTTTTATGTTTCTTGAAATAATCAGCCATATTAATTGGCTGAAAGTGCCAAGCCATGCCATTCGTACTAATGCCTTGCTTACCTGCTAGGGCTCCCCACCAACTCAGCTTCTCAATGCGTTGTTTCTCACTAACCCAATTGTGGTTCGGATCAACCATAGGCACATGCCCCATCAGTGGGTCTAATTCGTCCCATTTTTCCTTATTTAGTAGCCATTCGCTTTCGTAACGAGTGATTAGTTGGGCAATGGATTGTGCATTCCAAGGGCGTTTTAGAGCGTTTCGAATTTCGTCGGAGGTGAGGTTGTTATCGCGGTTGCTGTCGATGATGTCATATAAGCGAGATCTTACAGGGCCATGGTCTTCCTGATTAACCAAGGCGCGATAGTTCGCTCGCTCTTTTTCCGTCAAACGCCGAAGGACGTCGAAAAGGTAAGCCACTTTGCCAATGGGGCGGCCGGTTTCCTGAATGAAATCGTAGCCAACCCACTCCCAGGGGCTGTGCCGCGTGGTTATTGCCTCTTGCTCTGCAAGCCAGCCGGAGATCGGATTGCCGCTGGCGTCTGCTAGTAGATTTTCTAGGCGCCACCAGTACGTCACTCGAGGGTTGTTGGTGCCAGGCATGAGGGTGCTGACCTGTAGCTTGCGATCAGCGGGCAGTTTATCCAGCAGGATCTGAGGAATGATCAGATCAGTACCTACTGTAGTGCCTGCATCATTGAGTTTGGGCGGATTGCTGGCGCTGAATCGTTCTTGATGGAAGATCAACTTGCTAGCGCCTTTATGTATCTTCAGCAGGCTCTTCTGTTCTGCCGGAAGCCTGGCAGCCCAAGCACGACTCTTGGTGATAAAGCGAGGGACGTCTTCGCAGCTGAATACTTCCAGATGCAGCATTTGCTGCGGCGATGCGTCATCGTGGTTCTGATATTGACCGATGTGGCCGATAAGGTCCCCGGCCTTGATGGGCTGTGGGCTGGCCAGGACATGGACTTGATTGAGCTTAGGTGTGGCCCGCGCAGTCTGCAGTGATTCGAAGTGAACATAGCCCTGAATATTTTGCACGCTGTTCGGGGATAGCGGAGCTACGTTCTGGCCTTCGATGATCGCTTTCAGCTTTCGGTAGGCGCCTGTGCCCGGCTCCAGACTGAAGGTAGTACCTAGCGGTAGTAAGCCGGTTTTAGGATCATTGCGTCGCCCGTTACCGGTCTTTCGTACATTCAACCCCTTTTCCGGCGCGAGAGTCGGTTCTTCGTCGTTGGCGGATTCACCCACCAGGAAATGGTCAGACTCGCTAGCTGGCTGCATTTCCGCTGTAAAGACCCAGCCCAGTTCCGGACCGCTAATCGATGGAAGAGATCGGCCCTGGAGTATGGCGACCAGTTTGCGCCATCTAGGATCGGTAGCGTTGGCCTCGCCGACCTTCACCTTGCTGCCTTTTGCCAAGATGGCTAGCACTGTCCCGCCGGGGGCAGAGCGTACCCGTAGGCCGGCCACAGTGTCGATGGCCTTCTCGGGCTTAACCTTGTATAGCGTTTCGCTGATGAACTCCGGTGGTGTAGGCGCTCCCGGCTTGTTGTAGCCGTCCCAGTCCAGCAGATGCATATAGAGGCTGTAGAGGGTCAATCCCGGTGGCGTGTCAGCACCGGCTGGCAGAGGTGGGGCTTCCAGCCTGTGCTTGACCAATACGAAACCGGTCGAGAAAGGAGCGTTTCGTGGTCTATCCCGCTCATCCAGATAGCGGCTCTGTGGATAAGTGGTGTCGATGCGATAGGCGATGACTTCGCCATCGGCAATGCAGCGCACGCTGGATTGGTCGAACACCCGAGCGGTATGAGCATCGAAATGGATACCTCCATGCCATTGGCCATTTTTACCGATCGGGTAGAAGCCGCTGCTGGCTTTGGCCATGGCCGTAAGGGTTTGCAGGGGGTCAAGATTGCTGCCACCGGACTTAAAGGGATGGCTCCAGTTCTTGATTGGGCTGGTAGTGCTCATGGGTTTTCAATCCTTGATGTGAAGCGTCCTGGTTCAACCTGAGAAGCTGAGCATCCGCTTGCGTTTCTTCGACCCGCTAAGTAGGGCACATGCTTGTGCCTGATCCAGCAGATTCCCCGCCTTGTCTTTGTCAGCCATCCCCGACTGCAACGGCTGTTTGATGGCGATACCGGTACCCGAACCCGGCGCGCCGCCGGCGTTGAGCTTGGCCAGGGGGCCGACCAGGGTGATGCCGCTGGGGTCGAGTTTGATGAAGCTGCCGCCGGCCTTGAGGGTGAGTTCGACGCCGGCTTCGATGACCATTTTCTGCCCGGCCTTGAGGTGGATCTCGCGGCCGGCTTTGGTCAGCTGGGCTGTGCCGAGCTTGATGTGCTGGTTCTGGGCGATGGTCAGGTGGTCTTCGGCCTTCACCTCCACTTTGCGCTCGGCGTGGGTGGTGTGGTGTTCCTCGGCTTTCAGCTCGGTGTAGCTGTTGGCCTCGACGGTGTCGTGGCGCTCGTGGCCGATGCGGATCTTCTGGTCGTTCTCGACGTTCTCGTCCCAGTCCTTCTGGGCGTGGATGTAGATCTGCTCCTGGCCCTTGCGGTCCTCGATGCGCAGTTCGTTGTAGCCACCACCGCCCGGACTGCTGAGGGTCTTGAACACTGTGCGGGTCTTGTTCGCCGGCAGGTCGTAGGGAACCACATGCTCCTTGTGGTACAGGCAGCCGGTGACCAGCGGCTGGTCGGGGTCGCCCTCGAGGAAGGTGACCAGCACCTCCATGCCGATGCGCGGGATGGCGATGCCGCCGTAGCGGTCGCCGGCCCAGCTGGAGCTCACCCTCAGCCAGCAGCTGGTGGTGTCGTCGGCCTGGCCTTCGCGGTCCCAGTGGAACTGCACTTTCACGCGGCCGTACTGGTCGCAGTGGATCTCTTCGCCCTTGGGCCCGGTGACCACGGCGCTCTGGCTGCCCAGTACCTTGGGTTTCGGATGGCGCAGGGCAGGGCGGTGCAGCACGTCCCAGGGGGTGGCGCTGAAGCGGTTGCGGTAGCCCTGCTTGAAGTTGTCGGAGTCGCCTGGGGCACCCTCACCCCCGGCCCCTCTCCTAGGGGGAGAGGGGAGCTGGCCGCCGAGGAAGCTGGTTACCGATTCCTCCAACACCTGTGGCTGCTTGCCTTCGTGCAGCACTTCCTGCAGCAGCCAGAGGTCGTTCCATTCGCGGCGCGGGTGGTCGGAGATTTCCAGGAGGTGGCCGCTGACCAGGCGTGGTTGGTCGCTCTCGCCCTGGGCCAGCTGGTAGTCGGCGCGGTGGCGCTCCAGCGCGCGTTGCGACAGGTGCTTGCCGCGCGTGCGCTCGGTGTAGCTGCCGGGGTAGTCGTAGTCTTCCAGCTTGGGCTGGAAGTCGGCCTTGGCGCTGGTTTCCAGCAGCAGGCGCGGTTGCTCGAAGTCGTAGTCGCGGCGGCTGACCTGGTTGGTGCGGGTGGCCAGGCGCAGGTTGAAGCGCTTGATCACCGGCTCGTCGGCCACCAGGCCGCTGTCCTGCACATAGGCGGTGGGCCGGCCGAGCTTGGGGAAGCCGGTCTGGTCGTCGCCGAATACCAAAACATGGCCCTTGGCCGAGTGTTCGAAGTGGTAGTGCAGCCCCTCTTCCTCGCACAGGCGCTGGATGAAGTGCAGGTCCGTCTCGTCGTACTGCACGCAGTACTCGCGCTCGGGGTAGACGCTGGGGCCGAGCTGGAAGCGATAGGCACCGCCGAGGATGCCGTGCTCCTCCAGCACCAGGGCGATGATCTGCGGCACCGTCAGGTGCTGGTAGATGCGCTGATTGGTGCGATAGCCGAGCCAGGTCAGCTTAGGGCTAAGGGTGAGGTGATAGCGGGTCAGGCGCTTGCCCGATTCGCCCTGGCCGACATCGTGAATCAGGCCGTGGATGCCGCTGCCGTCCGGGGCGATGGCGAGGAAGGCCGGTTTGCCGAGCAGCTCGTCCAGGTCCAGGTCGGGCTTCTCGCTGACCAGTTCCACCTCGAAGCGGTAGGGCTGATCGAGGGCCTCGCGACCGCTGAATTCGAGGACCTGCAGGTCGTGCTCGAGGCCTTCGAGATGCAGGCTGAAGTGGGTCTGGTTGGCGGGGTTGAACATGCGATCGTCCTTGTCGGTAGGCCTGTCAGGCCGGGCGGCGCAGCCAGCGCGCGAGCAGCGAAGTGGTAGGGCGCTGGTTGCGGAAGGCGCGCAGCAGGTCCGGCAGGGTGCTGCGCCGGGCCGGGTCGAATTCCAGCGCGGCGCGCAGTGCCGGCCACAGTGCGCGGGGCAGGTCCGCGGGGGCCGTCAGCGGCAGTTCCATTGCCAGCGCCTGTTTAGCACTTTGCCGGCGGAAAGGATGCTGGCCGCTGCACAGTTCGTAGATCACGCAGGCCACGGCGTAGACGTCGGCGGCGGCGTTCAAGGTGGCGCCGTCGAGCAGTTCGGGGGCGGCGTAGCGTGGCGTCCAGGCGGCGAAGCGGCTGCGCGCCAGGCGTGGCAGGCCCTTGAGGAAGCCCTCGCGGGCCTGGCCGAGGCCGAAGTCGAACAGGCGGATGTCGTCGTCGCCGAGCATCAGGTTGCTCGGCTTGAGGTCGCCGTGCAGCACTCCCTGGTCGTGGGCGTAGCGCAGCGCCTCGAGCAGGCTGAGGGCGACCCGGTGTGCCTCGGGCCAAGGCAGGCCGCTGGGGTACTGGTGCAGCACGTGGTCGAGGGTGTTGCCCTTTAGCAGCTCCATGGTGATGAAGGCGCGCTGGCAGGCCGGGTCCACCTCGAAGCTGTAGAAGCGCACCAGGTTGCGGTGGCTGAGCCGCGCGGTGAGGGCGAACTCGCTGTAGAGCAGGGCGCTGGCGTCCGGGTACTCGGCGAAGTCCTCGCTGAGGGTCTTCAGCGCCACCCAGGGCTGCGGTTCGCCGAACTGTTCGCGCAACAGGTCGCGGGCGCGATACACGGCGCCCATGCCGCCGACGCCGAGCAGCCGCTCGATCTGGTAGCGGCCGCCGAGCAGCTCGGGCAGGTCCTTGGGCAGCGGGCGGGCGACGCGCGCCGGGTTGGCGCCGGCCATCACCGTGAGGTCGGCGCTGACCACCTTGGCTTCGGCGTTCATCGGTTGATCACCACGCCGCTCAGGTTGTCGCGGGCCGGGCCCTGCAGGGCCAGGTCGAACAGGCGTTGCAGGGCCAGCTGCGGACTGGGGCGCAGCAGCGCGGCGGTCATGTCGTCGTGGTCGAGGTCCTGGTAGAGACCGTCGCTGCACAGCAGGAACACGTCGCCGGGCAGGCTCTCCAGTTCGAGGATGTCCAGCTGCAGTTCCTCGGCGGCGCCGATGGCCCGGGTCAGGGCGTGGGCGCCAGGCTGGCGCGCGGCGTCCGCCGGGCTCATGCCGCGTTCCTCGACCAGTTGCTGCAGTAGCGAATGATCGCGGCTCAGCTGGAACAGCTGGCGCCCGCGCAGCAGGTAGCAGCGGCTGTCGCCGGCCCACACGCAGGCCACCCGGTTGCCCTCGGCGAGCAGCGCCACCACCGTGCTGCCGACCAGCAGGTCGGGCGTGGCCTCGGTCAGGGTCAGGCCCAGGCTGAGGTGGCGGTTGAGGCGGTGCAGGCAGTCGCGCAGGGCGTCCAGGCGGTCCTCGAAATCCAGCTCCGCGGGCAGCTCGGCCAGGCTCTCGACGATCAGGCGGCTGGCCAGGTCGCCGGCCTGGTGGCCGCCCATGCCGTCGGCGACCACCCACAGGCCCTGCTGCGGCTGGTCGAGAAAGGCATCCTCGTTGCGCTCGCGCACCTTGCCGGTGTCGGTGCGCCCGGCGCTGGACCAGAGGCGTTGGGCGACCTTCATCAGAGAGTCGCCGGCAGCTTGAACTGGCGCAGCAGGCTGGCATCGAACGGGTTCGGCGAGCGCTGGCTGTGCAGCAGGTACTTGGCCTGCAGGCCGTCGAGGTTGGCCTTGAGCAGCAGCACGTCGCGGCCGCTGTGCTGCTCCACCTTCATCATGTCGATCAGACGGAACAGTGCCCAGGGCCCGCTGTTCTTCTCGATGCCGACGCGGCGGCCGCCCTGTTCTTCCAGCACCAGGCTGCTGCGCTCGCTCTCGCCCTCGGCCGGCCAGCGGAAGGCGGTGGCGATGATCGGGCCGTGGCGGTACTCCATCTGCTGACCGCCGAAGCGGAAGTCGGCGCGGTTGAGGCTGTAGTCGAGGGCGAACGGCTCCAGCTTGAACAGCACCAGCGGCTCGGCCGGGTTCTCGGCGAAAAAGCTGCGGCGGATCACCTGGGTGCGGTTCATCTGGGTCAGGAACACCGGCGACAGCGGCAGGCCCTGGCCGTCCATGCGACGCAGCTGGTACTCGCCGTCGCTGTCGCTGACGAAGTCCTTGAGGTAGCGGTCGACGAAGGCGTCGGCCACGCCGTCGGCCTTGAAGAACTCGCGGAAGTCGGCGATGGCCACGTCGCTGTCACTCTTGGCGCTGAATGGATAGCGCTTGAACAGCGACTCCTTGTAGAAGGCGTACAGCTCGTTGCGGTAGCGCTTGTTCAGGTAGCCGTAGGCGTCGTTCAGCACCAGCTGCCAGCTGTCGTCGGCGATCAGGGTCAGCCAGTTGCCCACCGGCTGCGGCAGGCGCGCGGCGGTGCCACGGACCTGGTTGATCGCATCCGGGCGACCGCTCATGCGCGCCTTGGCCAGTTCGAAGGCGGCCTGCTCCGGCGAGCTGGCGTGGGCCATGCCGCTCAGTTGCAGCTGCAGGGCGTCCAGCGCCTGCAGGGTGGCGGCCAGTTCCGGGCCGGCGCCGCTGTTGTCGTCGAGCAGGCGGTGTAGCGGCTCGAAGCGCCGTTGCAGGGCGCGGCGGGCGGTGTCCGGCAGGCTCTTGGCGATGGCGTCCAGGCCCTTGCCAGCCGCGGCGGCGGCCAGCTTGCCCTTCTTGCCGAGCTTGGCCTGGGCGGCCAGGTCGTCGGTCTGGTCGGCGGCGGCCGGCAGGTCGAAGCGGGTGTTCTCGCGTACTTCCACCAGCACCTGCAGCAGCGGCGAGTTGGCCGCGGTCAGAGCGGTGAGCACGGTGATGCCCTGGGCGGTGTTGCCGATCGGCTCCAGGCTCAGCTGGGCGATGGCCTCACCCCAGTAGTTGGCGTAGTCACGGAAGTACAGCTGCTCCAGTTCCACCATCAGGCGGCCGAGGTCGCGGTCGCTGAGCTGGTTGCCTTCGCCCAGTACCCAGTTGTCTTCGAGGATGTCGCGCACCAGGCCGAAACCCTGGGCGACGAAGAACTGCTGGTAACCCTTCTGCGTGTAAAGGCCGGGGATGGCGTAGTCGCTGCCGAGCAGCAGCGGCGCCTGAGCACCCAGGGCCTGGGCGATGCGGTAGTCGGGCAGGCTGCGGGCCTGGTCGCGGAGCATGCGGTAGACCACGTTGGCCAGCGACTCGCTGCGCAGGATCTGCCGGGCTTCGGCCACCAGGTCGTCGTTCAGCGGGTAGGCGGCGAACGGCTCGGCCAGCAGGCGCTGGAAGTGCGCGTTGAGACGCTTCTGGGTCGGCTCGTCGCCGGCATAGCGCAGCGACCAGTCGGAGGCCAGCCAGTCCTGCAGGAAGGCCGGATCGCGGCGCTCCTCCAGGTTGAGCATCAGGTAGGCGCGCAGGCTGCCGAGCAGCAGCTCGCGGTCGTCGCGGTTGGCGCGGATCTGCCCTTCCAGCTGGCGCGCCACGCGTGGCAGCAGCTCGCTTTCCAGGCTGCGGCGGTAGGCGGCATGCACCTGCGGCTGCACCTGCGGGCCCTGGTACAGGCCACCGCGCTCCAGCAGGCTGGCATCGCCGGTGCTGGGGAATACCTGGGTGGCGGTGTAGCTGCCGTCGAGCAGCGGCAGGGCGCGCTCGGCGTCGTCCTTGGCGCTGATGCCCTCACCGTCGCGACCCAGCTGCAGGGCCAGTTCGCGCAGCTGTTCCAGGCGGCCATGGTTGGCCGAATAGCTGGTGCCCCAGAGCAGGCCGAACAGCACCAGGCAGGCGGCGGCGGCGGCGTACAGGCCACGCTGGCGCCAGTCGATGCGGCGCACTTCCTTGTCGTCCAGGCCGGCCAGTTCGGCCTCGGGGAAGATCACTCTGCTGAGCAATTGGTTGATGAAGCGCGCGCGGCCGCTGCGATAGGTCGGCAGGCTGCTGCCGGCCAGGCCGAGGTTGCGGCCGATGCCGGTGGTGCTTGGGTCGAGCAGTTCCTGCAGCTGCGGTGCGCTGGTCAGGTAGAAGCCGCGCAGCTGGCTGGAGCGCTGGTAGCGGTTGCCGCTGAAGGCCAGTTCCACCAGCAGGCACAGGCGCTCGCCGAGCTGGCCGAGCTGGTGCGGGAAGTCGAGGATGCGCCCGCGGCGCTGGGTGTCGCGCTCCTGGTGCAGGCGCATGATCACCTGGCTGTTGAGGCGGCGCAGCAGCTCCTCGAACTCCTGGCGTACCACGCTGGCGTCGGTGGCGCTCTGGCCCTTGCGGAAGCTGGTGCCGAGCACCTGGTCGCTCTCTTCGCGGCTGAGCTGGTCGAAGAATTCGTCGAAGCCGATGACCTTGTCGGCCTTGCTCAGCACCAGGTACACCGGCACTTCGGCGCGCAGCTCGGCGTGCAGTTCGTGCAGGCGCTGGCGGATCTGCCGGGCCAGGTTCTCCAGCTCCAGCTCGCTGGCGTAGAGCAGGGTGTCGACCGGGATGCTTACCAGCACGCCGTTCAGCGGGCGCGCGCGGCGCTTGCGCAGCAGGCTGAGCAGGGTGTGCCAGGCGCGGCTGTCCACCGCCACGTCGGGCTGGGTCAGGTAGCGGCCGGCGGTGTCCAGCAGCACGGCGTGGTCGGCGAAGTACCAGTCGCAGTAGCGGGTGCCGCCGACGTCCTTGGTCAGGCGGCGCTCGTCGCCCTTGTTCAGCGGGAAGTCCAGGCCGGAGAAGTCCAGCAGGCTGGTCTTGCCGCTGCCCTGCGGACCGAGCAGCAGGTACCAGGGCAGCTCGTTGCGCCACTTCTCGCTGCGCCCGCGGTACAGGCTGGAGGTCTTCAGGGTGCGCAGGGCCTGCTTGAAGCGGCCCTTGAGCTCCAGCTGCTCCTCGCTGATCAGGCCGTCGCGGCGCAGACGTTCCTGGGCGTCGGCATCGTCCGCCTCGGCCTTCTTGCGCACGTTGGCGCGCCAGCTGACGAACACGATGAACAGGCCCCAGGCGAGGAACAGCATACTGATGCTGACCAGGCGACTGGCCGCCGGCGCCCAGAACTTGGAGTCGGCCACCGCCAGCAACGGGCCGACGAACCAGATCAGCAGGGCCAGCACCAATACCAGGCACAGACTCCAGACCCAGGTCTTGCGGAAGAACGCCGCGGTTTTCTTGAGAAAGTCCTTCATCTCAAATCATCCCTGATTGCTTTGTGCGGGGGCCGGGACAACCTCGGCCGCCTGATAGGGTTGCAACACGGTGCCGCGCTGCTCGTGCAGCACCCAGCTGAAGCCGGCGTAGAGCAGCGCCAGGCCGGCCACCGTGGCCACCGCCACCAGCCAGCCGGGGACGATGCGCACCAGCCGGCGGCGGCCTTCCTTGAGGCCCTCCCAGTGCGGCGATAGCTCGCGCGGGATGTCGCCGCGCAGCTGGCGGATCTGCCGGTACAGGCTGTCGCGAATCGCTTCCAGTTCGAGCATGCCGCGCGGCAGCACGCGGTACTTGCCCTCGAAGCCGAGCGACAGGCAGATGTACATCAGCTCGAGCATGGCCAGGTGCTTGACCGGGTTGCGCGACAGGTGTTCGAGCAGCTGGAAGAACTTCTCGCCGCCGAAGGTCTCGTTGTGGAAGGTCGACAGCAGGCTCATCTGCGACCAGGCACTCTCGTTGCCCCAGGGCGTGGTCACCACGGCCTCGTCAACCACGGTGCACAGCACGTAGCGCGCGGCCATCACCTGGCCGCCCTCCACGCCTTCCTGCAGGGCGCGGTGCTCGAACAGCTTGATCGCCACGTTGAGGCGCTCGTTGAGCGCGTCGAAGTTCTCCGCGCTGGCGTGGGTCTTCAGCCGCACCACTTCCGAGAGCAGCAGCGCGCTGGCGGCCACCAGCGGGTTGAAACTGATGTTGAAGACTTCCGCCGGACGCATACGCGCGGCGTAGACCATGCGCTCTTCGAGCTGCTCGAAGCGCGGCGTGGCGAAGTCGGTGAGCGGGCCGCGCGGTGCGGCGCCTTCTCCCTGGCGGTTGAGGACGACGGTCTTGTCCTGTGCTTCCCTGATCATGTTCAGCTCCTGATCGCCCAGAATTTCAGCTCAAGCCCGGCGAAGTCGCCGGACACGTGGAAGGCAAAGCCACCGGAGCTCTCCAGCTGCGCCAGTTCCTCGGCGCTGAACTCCAGGGCGAAATAGGTCTTGCCGGCGTGGAAGGGGATCTGCCGCGGCGCGACCGGCAGCGGCTTCACCTTGATCCCCGGCAGGTGCAGGTTGACCAACTGGCGGATGCGCTCCACCGCGCCGATCTTCAGGTGCGCCGGCAGGCGCTTGCGCAGCTCCTCGGACTCGCACTGGGCGTCGGCGGCGAGCACGAAGGTGGCGTTGCCGAGTAGCGCGTGGTCCTGCAGCGGCGAGACCTGAATGCCGTACTGGCGCTGCTGCAGCGGCAGCTCGATGGCGTGCTGCTCCAGCACCATGGACAACACCTGGCGCAGGGCCTCCATCAGCTTGCGGAAGCTGGCGGCCTGGTCGTTGTGCAGGTAGCGGCCATCCAGGCGCGGGCGCTTGTGGTCGGCGGCGAAGGTGGCCAGCTCACCGAGCAGGCCGACCAGTTCGCGATACAGCAGCTCCGGGTGCATCTGTTCCAGGCTGAGGTAGTGGCGCAGCTGTGGCTCGTAGCGGTTGACCAGTTGCAGCATGAGGAAGTCGCCGACCTCGGTATTGCCCAGCTTGCCGGCGGCGCGCACCCGTTCGGCGAGGATGTCGCCGCGGTGGCCGAGCAGGCTGATCACTTCCTTGAGGCAGGACAGCAGGTAGCTTGACGCCTGCACATGCAGGAAGGTCGGGCTGAAGTCCTGGTCGAGGCTGATCACCCCGTCCGGGCTGGTGTCGAAGATCTCCGCCACTTTCAGCTTCACGAAGGCCTGGTCGTTCTGCTGCTCGCCGAGCAGCAGGCGGAAGTCCGGGCGGCCGCAGCTGACCTGGCTGACGGTGACGTCGCCGGCGTTGGAGTCGGCCACTTCCAGCTCGTGGGCGCGATAGCGGGCCAGCACATCCTGCTGTTCGCTGCGGCGGCTCTCGATATGGTTGCCGGTGACCAGCGGCAGGGCCAGGTACACCGGGGTGGCCGCGGTGTTCGGCGGGATGTCCAGGGCCAGCGGCTCGCGGCTGGCGTCCAGTTCGAACAGGCTGCCGTCGGGCAGCACGCCGCTGGCCTGGCTGAGCACCAGCTTGCCCATGCCGAGGAACTGGCGGTCCACCTCCAGGCTGAAGAAGCCCCAGGGGTAGATGTCCTGCAGGCGCGAGCGCGACTTCAGCTGGTGCTCGAAGTAGCGATCGTTCTGCTGGAAGTGCTGCGGGCGCAGGAGCATCCCTTCCTGCCAGACAACCTTGAGCATTTCCATTGCTCAGTCCTCTTCCTTGAGCGGCTCCAGGCCGCGCTTGCCGAGCACCACGCCGGCCTGGTTGATCTCGCCTTCCTGCAGCGACACCACGTAGCGCCAGCTGGCTTCCGGCAGGTCGCGGTAGGCGGCGATCACGCCGACATAGCGGCTGCCCGGCTGCACCGAGAGCTTGAGGTCGCGCTCCTCGCCGGGGCGCACTTCCATCTCCTCGAAGCTGACCAGGTCGGGCATCAGCGACTCCTTGGGCCGCTGGTACAGGGAGAAGAATTCGGCGTTGTTGAACGACGAGGGATTCTTCAGCTCCAGCAGGCGCACCACGATCGGCGAGGGGCGGCCGGCCAGGTCCGGGTTGAGGTCGTCGCTGGCCTGCAGGCGCAGGTCGAGCTTGGTGGTGTCGGAGTAGGGCGACAGGCTGGAGCAGCCGCCGAGGGCGGCGAGCAGACTGAGCAGGCTAAGGCTGATAAGACGGCGCATGGCATTCATCCTTGCTTCTTACGAAGGCTGGTAATCGGTGTTGAGGGTGGCGATCAGGCGGACCTGCTCTTCGTAGGTCTTGGCGAAGTCGCGGGCGAACAGGCGCTGGCTCCAGTCGTCGTCCTTCTCCAGCGCGCGGAAGTGGCGCTGGTAGGCGCGCCAGCGGCTGCCGGAGGTGGCCAGCAGCGGCTTGCGATCCTGCTCGAAACGCAGGGTCAGCTGCTCCGGGGCGAACTGTTCGAACAGGCCCTGCACCGCCGTGCGGCTGGCGGCGAACAGCGCCACCTGGTGTGCCTGCAGGTCGCGGTAGGCGCGGCCGACGGCCTGCTCGGCCGGCAGCTGGCCGGGCTTGTTGCCGCGCAGCATGGCGGTGAGCGCCTCGCCGGCGTCGCCGACCTGCTTGAGCGGGTTGTTGCCGGCGCTCTGCACGGTGGTCAGGGCCAGGCGCAGTTCGTTCTTCAGCTCGCTGCGGGTGCGCAGGCTCTGCTGCAGGCCGGCCACGCTCTGCTTGAGCAGGCGTGCGGCCTGCAGGGCCAGGGCCTCGCGGGCCTCGGCATCGAGGTCGTCGACTTTCACCCCGAGGGCGTCGCCGAAGCGCTGCCAGAAGCCTTGCGGCAGCGGCTCGGCGGCTACCGGCACCTGCGCCGGGCGGGCCTGCGGGCGCGGCGCTTCAACCGGAGCCGGCTCCGGTTTGCGGACCAGCTCGGGCACCAGCAGGCTCTCCATGTCGATGCGCGCGTACTGGGTGCGCGCCTGCTCTTCCTCCGGCGCCTGTACCAGGCCGGCGAACTCGTCCAGCTGGCTGTAGCCGCGCGGACGCTGCTCGAGGGCGGCGATCGGGTCGAGGTCGAGGAAGGCGTCGTCGGGGATGATGCTGCCGGCGTGCTGGCGCTGGCCGATCTGCTCCTCGAACTGGGCCGGGTCCTGCAGCACGCGGGCGCGGATCTCCAGCTCGCCGAGGCAGTACACGCAGCCGTGCTCGATGCGCTGCGGCTCGCCCTTGGGCAGGCGCGCGCCGTTGTCCTTGAGGGTCACGCCGTTGCTGCTGATGTCGGTCAGGTAGAAGTGACCGTCGGCATAGCTGACCTGGGCGTGGCGGTTGGAAAGGATGCGCTTGCTGTCCGGGATGGCCCAGTCGCATTCCTCGCCGCGACCGATCGCGCCGCCGGCCTTCTTGAAGCTCTTGCTGGTCAGCAGGCCCGGCGCGTACTGCTGGGCGCTGACGATATCGAATACCAGTTCCATGGTAGGGGCTCCTTGCGCTCAGTCTTCGCGCTGCTGTTCGGCGTGCGGGTCGCCCAGCGGGCGGTAGTCGTCGTCGCTGGACTTGTAGTTGCCGCCGCAGCCGGCGAGGCCGAGCAGGGCGGCGAGCAGGGTGGCGGTCAGAAGGCGGTGGGACATCGCGGGTTCTCCACGGGCGGTGACGGATAGGGAATTCATGGCGGCCTCAGACATCGGCCGGGCTGATGTTCAGCCGGTCCATGCGGTACAGCAGGGTGCGGCGCGGCAGGCCCAGCTCGCGGGCGGCCTGGCTCTGGTTGCCGCGGTTCTTGCGCAGGCAGTCGAGCAGCAGGTTGCGCTCGACCTTTTCCATGCGCTCGCGCAGGTTCATGCAGCTGTCGTCGGCCAGGCTGGTCGGGTGCAGGTTGAAGTGCTCGGGCAGCAGCTCGCCGCCTTCGCACAGCAGTACGGCGCGCTCTACTAACCCTTTCAGTTCGCGCACATTGCCGGGGAAGGCGTAGCCGGCCAGGTGGTCCAGCGCCGCCTCGGACCAGCGGCAGGCGTCGCGCTGCAGGAAGCTGGCGGCCTTGGCGGCGAAGTGCCGGGCCAGTTGCAGGATGTCCTCGGCGCGGGCGCGCAGCGGCGGCAGCTCGATGGGGAAGTGCGACAGGCGATAGAACAGGTCTTCGCGGAAGCGGCCTTCCTCGACCAGGCTGCGCAGGTCGCGGTGGGTGGCGGCGACGATGCGTACGTCGACCTTGTGGGTCTGCGTGCTGCCCAGCGGGCGCACTTCCCCTTCCTGCAGCACGCGCAGCAGCTTGGCCTGCAGGGCCAGCGGCATGTCGCCGATCTCGTCGAGGAACAGGGTGCCACCGTCGGCCGCGTCGAACAGGCCCTTGCGGTCGCGCTCGGCGCCGGTGAAGGCGCCCTTGCGGTAGCCGAACAGCTCGCTCTCCAGCAGGTTTTCCGGCAGCGAGGCGCAGTTCTGCACGATGAACGCCTTGCTGCGGCGGAAGCCGCAGTCGTGGATGGCGCGGGCGACCAGTTCCTTGCCGGTGCCGGTCTCGCCGGTCAGCAGCACGCTGGTGGGGTTGTGCAGCACCTTGCCGATCAACTGGTACACCGGGCGCATGGCCGGGCTGTTGCCGATCAGGCCGTAGTCGCTGGGCAGTGCCGGGCTGGCCGCTTCCGGCGCGGCCGCCTTGGGTGCGCGCAGGCGTTGCAGCAACTGGTGCTGGGCCAGGGCGAAGGCACCCAGGCTGGCCAGTGAGGCGGCGAAGCCGTCGAGGTCGCGGGTGCCGCTGCTGGCCACCAGCAGCAGGCCGGCGACGCGCGCCTGCTCATCCTGCAGCGGCAGGCACAGCAGGCTGCGCCAGGGTTTTTCCGCGGCTGGCAGGAAGCTGGTCTCATGCAGGCTGGGGTCGAGGCTGGCCAGGCTCAGGTGGCGGTTCTGGCACAGGCAGTACTGCAGCAGCTGCTCGCCGTCGTAGTCGCTGGGCAGGCTGGTCTCGTGCTCGGCGAGCCGGCCGTCCAGCCATTCGGCGGCCAGGGTCAGGCGCGTGTGGGTGCTGTCCAACAGGTACAGCTGGGCCAGGCGGCAGCCACTGAGCTGGGCCGCCGCCTCGGCCAGGGCCGCCGGCAGGCGTTCGGCACCAGCCAGACGAGACAGGCGGGTGAACTGTTGCAGCAACTGTTCGGCATAGGCCAGCGGCTGGGCGATCTGCCCCAGCAGCGGTGCCGCTTCGGGGATGCGCTCAAGCGAACTCACAGGCCAGCGCTCCTTCACCGTCCAGGGTGGCGTGTACACGGGAGATGGCGGCGCCGCTGGCCATGGCATCCAGCAGGCGGTCGGCGATGCGCGGCAGCACGCTCTGTTCCAGCAGCTGGTCGATCAGCCTCGCGCCGCTCTCGCCGCTGGCGCAGCGCTCGGCCAGGTGTTCGAGCAGGGCCGGGCTGTGGCTGAACGCCAGGCGGCGTTTGCCCAGGCGCTGGCCGAGGCGTTCCAGCTTGAGCTGAATCAGCTCGCGCAGCACGGCGCCGGCCACCGGGTAGTAGGGCACCACGCGCATGCGCGCCAGCAGGGCCGGTTTGAAGTGACGGCTGAGGATCGGGCGGATCGCCTCTTCCAGCTGCTCCACCGGTGGCCGTTGCTCGTCCGCACAGAGCGCTTCGATCCTGTCGCTGGCCAGGTTGGAGGTGAGCAGGATCAGGCAGTTGCGGAAGTTGATCTCGCGGCCCTCGCCGTCGTTGGCTACGCCCTTGTCGAAGATCTGGTAGAAGACGTTCATCACGTCCGGGTCGGCCTTCTCCACCTCGTCGAGGAGGATCACCGAGTAGGGCTTCTGCCGTACCGCTTCGGTGAGCATGCCGCCCTCGCCATAGCCGACGTAGCCGGGCGGCGCGCCGATCAGACGGGAGACGGTGTGCTTCTCCTGGAACTCGGACATGTTGATGGTGGTGAGGAAGCGCTCGCCGCCGTACAGCAGGTCGGCCAGGGCCAGGGCGGTCTCGGTCTTGCCGACGCCGCTGGGGCCGACCAGGAGGAATACGCCGGCCGGCGCATCGTCCTTGTTCAGTCCGGCGGCGGCGGCGCGCATGGCGCGGTCGAGCACCTGCACCGCTTGCTCCTGGCCGCGCACGCGGGCGCGCAGATCGCTGGCGAAGCTGGCCACCTTGGCGTTGTGCTCGCGGGCCAGCTGACTTAGCGGCACGCCGGTCCAGTGGCTGATCACTTCGGCCACCAGGCGCGGGCAGACTTCGAAGCTGACCAGGCGCTCTGCGCTCTGGGCGGTGGCCAGTTCGGCCTGTACTTCCCGCAGCTGACCTTCCAGTGCGGCCAGCTCATCCTGGTTATCAACTGCGCGGGCCTGGGCGCATTGCTGGCGCAGGTGCAGCAGGCGCTCGGCCAGCTGGCGCTGTTCGCTCCAGCGCGTGTCGATCTGCTGCAGTTCGGCTTCGGCCTCGGTCAGGCGCTGTTCCAGGGCGGCCAGCGCCACCTCATCCACTGCCAGGCCGGCCTGCAGATCGCGGCGCAGAGCCAGGCGCTGACGCTCGCCTTCGGCCAGCTCGCCGCGCAGGCGTTCCAGGGCTTCCGGCGCGGCGGCCAGGCTGATGCGCACGCGGGCGCAGGCGGTATCCAGCACGTCCACCGCCTTGTCCGGCAGCTGGCGCCCGGCCAGGTAGCGGGCGGACAGCTCGGCGGCGGCCACCACCGCGTCGTCGCGCAGGTAGATGCCGTGGCTCTGCTCATACACCGGCGCCAGGCCGCGCAGGATGGTCACCGCTTCCTGAACTGTCGGCTCGTGCAGCTGTACCGGCTGGAAGCGCCGGGCCAGGGCCGGGTCCTTCTCGAAGTACTTCTTGTATTCGCTCCAGGTGGTGGCGGCGATGGTGCGCAGCTCGCCACGGGCCAGGGCCGGCTTGAGCAGGTTGGCGGCGTCCGAGCCACCGGCCTGGGCGCCGGCGCCGATCAGGGTGTGGGCCTCGTCGATGAACAGGATGGTCGGCTTGGCCGCGCCCTTCACTTCGTCGATTACGCCCTGCAGGCGCCGCTCGAACTCGCCTTTGACGCTAGCACCGGCCTGCAGCAGGCCCATGTCCAGGCCGAGCAGTTCGACGCCGCGCAGCACTTCCGGCACTTCGCCGGCGGCGATGCGCAGGGCCAGGCCCTCGACCAGCGCGGTCTTGCCCACGCCGGCCTCGCCGACCACGATCGGGTTGTTCTTCCGCCGCCGGGCGAGGATGTCGATCATCTGGCGGATGGCGCCGTCGCGGCACAGCACCGGGTCGAGCTTGCCGTCGCGGGCGCGCTGGGTGAAGTTGTGGGTGAAGCGCTGCAGGTTGGATTCGCCGGGTGCGGCCGGTTTGCCGGCGGCGGCTTGCGGCTGCTGGCTGATGGCGAAGTCGCGCAGGCGCTCGGCATCGATCTTCGCCAGCATTGGCTGGTAACGCGTGCCGGCGTAGCGCAGCGGGTTGCGCAGCAGCGCGAGGAGCAGCGCGGCCTGTTCGATCTGGCTCTGGCCCAGCTCCAGGTTGGCCACCAGCAGGGCGTCCTGCAGCCACTGCACCAGCTCGGCGGAGAACACCGGGTTGCGCGACTCGCTGGCCTCGCCGCGCGGCTGCAGGGTGGCGGCCAGCTCGCCGGCGTCCACCTCGGCGTCCTGCAGGGCGCGGGCCAGCAGGCCGTCGCGGCGCTCGAGCAGGCCGAGCAGCAGGTCTTCGACCAGGATCTTGCTGCCACCGCGCTGCAGGCAGCGTTCGGCGGCGGCTTCCAGCTCGCGGCGGGTTTCGGCGTCCAGTGCCTGGACCAGCTGTTGGAGGTCGACGTTGATCATTTCATCAGTCCTTTAATGAGTCTTGCTGCCGATGGTGACGACGCCATCGGCCTTTTCGTGGCCGAGCCAGGAGGTCCAGCCGAGGTGGCAGGGGTTGTCCTGGCCGATGCGCAGCTCGCGGATTTCCTCGTGGCGCAGAGCCAGGCGGATGTCGTAGTCGAGCGGGTCGCGCAGGGTGAAACGCACCAGCGCGCAGAGCGGCTGGTAACCGCTGCCGATCGGCAGGAATTCGTGGAAACGTGCCCAGCTCAGCTGGCGGATATGGATGCGGAACTTGCCGCCGCGGTCGCGTACCGAATCGCCCAGCACCAGGCTCTCGCCCAGCTGGCTGTTGGCCAGGCCGAGGCGGTTGCGCTGCTCGGCGATGATCTCGACGCGGCGCTCGACGCACTGCTCGATGCGCAGGTCGGCGTGCTTGAAGTAGTAACGCAGCACCGACTCGACCAGCGCCGCCGAGTGGGCACGCAGGCTGAGCAGGCCGAGGTAGGGCAGCAGGCGCCGCCAGTTGAGATCCTCGGCGGCGCGGATGCGTTCGCCGCCCAGGCCGATCAGGGCGAAAAGGCGCGCGGAGAACAGGTCGCGGGCGCCCTGGTCGTAGTGCGCGTAGTAGCGGTACTTGCGCCAGATCGGCAGGAGCAGGCGCTGCAGGCGATCGTTGAACAGGTCGAGGAAGTCACGGGTGGTGTTGCCGTCCGGGCCGTCGCCCAGCGCCTGCTCGCTGTAGAACGCCGGCAGCGGCGAGCCGGAGCCGAACAGGCCAACCAGGTTGATGCGCAGGCGCGCGCGCAGCTCGCCGTGTTCCTCGAAGAACTCCAGGCGATCGGTATCGCTGCCGGGGAAGCCCAGGCTGGGGTTGGCCTGGAATTCCAGGCGCTCGTACAGCGCCTCCTCATCCAGCTCGGGATGGGCGATGCGCAGTCGATCCAGCACCTGCAGCACACCCTGGAACAGGCTGTACTCGCGGATGCCCCGGCTGAGCCGGTTCAGAGCAGGGGCTGCTGCCCCATGCGCGGCGTCCATTGGTACACCTCTCCCTGTGTGCTCTGTACGCGCAGCTCGTGGTACGAGTTGAGGCTGGCGTAGAGGGCAAAGAATTCATTGAGCACCGAGGCGAACAGGAACAGGTCCCCTTCGCCCAGGTAGCCGTCCGGGTCCATGGTCAATTCGGTGCGCACGCCCCGAATCGGCAGCCCGCGGTGCAGGCGGTCGACGTGCTGGTGGGCGATCTTCTTCAGGCCGCCGAGCATGCGCTGGCTGACCTTGAGCGCGTGCTGGTCGTAGTGGCGCGGCAGGTCGTAGGTCTCGAGGATGACCTTGAGCGCCTCGACGTCGGCCAGCGACAGGTAGTTCAGCGACATGTTGGAGATCAGCTTCCACAGGTAGTCGCGGTGCAGCGGCGGCGCGTAGCTCGGCGTCACCGTGCCGATGTTGCGGAAGGTGAGGAACTCCGGGGTGTCCTCGCTGGGCAGGCAGATGTCGCCCGGTTTGAGCTGGCGCGCCAGGCTCTGGTTGGTGCAGGTCAGCTCGATCGACAGGGTCTCCTGCACGTCGCCGCCGCGCTGGGCGAAGCTCAGCCAAGTCTCCATGCCGTCGCCGAGCAGCGACGACTGCTGGCGCACGCTGTAGTGCGGACGGGCGCGCGGCTGGTCGAAGCTGGTGTCGTGCTCGAAGGATTCGAACGGCACGTATTCCTCGTAGCCCATGCCGCCCGGTTTCCAGCCGGTCACCCGGTCCACCGAGAACACCCCGCAGTGCTGCGGATCGAGCTCGGCCGGCAGCAGCAGGTACTGGTCCTGCTTGCCGTCCAGGCGGATCGGGATGGCGTCGTGGGCGAACAGGTTGACCACCGGCGTGCAGTACAGGCGCACGTTGTCCAGGGTCGGGCGGATGCGCTGCAGGCCGGTCTTGCGGATGTCGAAGCGCAGCTCCAGGCCGCGGGCACGCTCCAGCACCTCTTGCGGTTGGCGCTGCAGCGCGTCGAGGCCGTTGAGGTCGACGAACAGGAACTTGTCCTGGAAGGCGAAGTATTCCTGCAGGTGGCGATAGCCGCGGAAGGTGTTGTGCGGGTAGGGGATCAGCGCGTGGTCTTCGCTGAAGCCAACCGCCTCGACCTGGTTCGCCGGCAGAGCTATGGCTGGCAACGGCAGGCCGTGTTCACCGGTCAGCGGTTGACCTTCGCCATCCAGCAATACCAGCTGCAGCCCGCCGAGGTGACGCAGCAGGCCGAGGTAAAGCAGCTGGGCGATATAGCGCTCGCCGGCCAGGTGCAGGCGCAGGGTGCTCAGGCCGATTTCGCCTAGATGGCCATCGGCGCTCATCGCCAGGCGCAGGCTGAGCAGCGCACCATCGCCCTTCACCGAGTAGTCCAGACCGTTCAGCGCCAGCGGCAGCACTTCGGTGGCGTAGGCGGTGCGGAAGCGACAGGTCACGCCCTCGACGGCCTTCGCCTCCACCGGCGTATGCCGCGGTACCGGCAGCGCCGGACCGGGGCGCTTGAGCGGATCGAACTGCAGCATGCTGAAGGCCGGCAGCGGGCGCATGTAGTTGGGCCACAGCAGGTGCATCAGCGAATGGGTCAGCTCCGGCAGCTCGTCATCGAGCTTCTGCCGCAGACGCCCGGTGAGGAAGGCGAAGCCCTCCAGCAGCCGCTCCACGTCCGGATCCCGCCCGGCCTGGCCGAGGAACGGCGCCAGCGCCGGGCTGCGCTCGGAGAAGCGCTTGCCCAGCTGGCGCAGGGCGGAGAGTTCGCTCTGGTAATGGTGGTTGAAGGACATATTTCAGCGCCTCATCCCTGGCACCGGCCAAAAGCCGGGCTGGCAGCATCCAGGCTGCCGATAGCGGTCATGCGCATCCCTGTGACTCCTACCTGACCTTCACTTGCCCGCTGCCATCCAGCTGCGCGGCGAAACTGACCTGGCGCTTGATGCCATCGACCTGCAGCAGCCCTTCGATGGCGAAGTTGAGGCTGAGGGGGTCGTGCTCGCGCGGCAGGGAAATGACCCGCACCTGTTTCAGGCGCGGCTCGTATTGTTCGATGAAGCGTTCGATCGCCATGCGTGCCTGCTGCAACGCGTCGTGCAGCGACAGGCGCATGTCATTGAGATCGGGCAACCCGTAGTCGGGCAGCGTCTGCACGCTGCCCGCCCGGGTGCTGAGCATCTTGGCCAGATGGGCAGCCACCGAGGCCATCACGCTCACCTCGTGGTCGAGGCGGGCGCGGCCGACGGTGTCACCGCCGAGGCGCTCGAACAGGCTGCCGTATCCGGTCATTCGCCCTTACTCCTTGTCCAGCTTGCCGACCAAGGACAGGGTGAAGTCGGCACCCATGTACTTGAAGTGCGGGCGCACGTTGAGGCTGACGCGGTACCAGCCCGGCTCGCCTTCCACGTCGCTGACGATCACTTGGGCGGCGCGCAGCGGACGGCGGCTGCGCACTTCCGAGCTGGGGTTTTCCTGGTCGGCGACGAACTGGCGGATCCACTTGTTCAGCTCCAGCTCCAGGTCGGTGCGCTCTTTCCAGGCGCCGATCTGCTCGCGCTGCAGCACCTTCAGGTAGTGCGCCAGGCGGTTGACGATGAACAGGTAGGGCAGCTGGGTGCCGAGCTTGTAGTTCAGCTCGGCGGTCTTGCCTTCCTCGCTGATGCCGAAGAACTTCGGCTTCTGCGTCGAGTTGGCGGAGAAGAACGCGGCGTTGTCGCTGCCTTTGCGCATGGTCAGGGCGATAAAGCCTTCCTCGGCCAGCTCGTACTCGCGACGGTCGGAGACCAGCACCTCGGTGGGGATCTTGGTCTCGATCTCGCCCATGCTTTCGAAGTGGTGCAGCGGCAGGTCTTCCACCGCGCCGCCGCTCTGCGGGCCGATGATGTTCGGGCACCAGCGGAACTTGGCGAAGCTGTCGGTCAGCTTGGAGGCGAAGGTGTAGGCGGTGTTGCCCCACAGGTAGTGCTCGTGGTCGCCGGCGACGTTCTCCTTGTAGACGAAGCTCTTCACCGGGTTCTCCTCCGGATCGTAGGGGTTGCGCAGCAGGAAACGCGGCAGGGTCAGGCCGACGTAGCGCGCGTCTTCGCGCTCGCGGAAGCTCTGCCACTTGGCGAACTGCGGGCCCTCGAAGTGATCCTTGAGATCCTTCAGGTTGGGCAGGCCGGTGAAGCTTTCCAGGCCGAAGAATTTCGGGCCGGCGGCGGCAATGAACGGCGCGTGGGCCATGCAGGCCACCGAGGCGACGTGCTGCATGCACTTGATGTCCGGCGAGCTGGGGTCGAAGAAGTAGTTGGCGACGATGGCGCCCACCGGCTGGCCGCCGAACTGGCCGTACTCGGCGGTGTAGATGTGCTTGTACAGGCCGGACTGGGTGATTTCCGGGCTGTCCTCGAAGTCGTCCAGCAGGTCCTGCTTGGAGGCGTTGAGGATTTCCAGCTTGGTGTTCTCGCGGAAGTTGGTGCGATCGACCAGCAGCTTGAGGCCGCGCCAGGACGATTCCAGGGCCTGGAAGTCGGCGTGGTGGAGGATCTCGTCCATCTGCCGGCTGAGTTTGGCGTCGATCTCCGCGATCATGCGGTCGACCATGGCCTTCTTCACCGGCTCGTTCTGGTTGTGCGGCTTCAGCAGCTCTTCGATAAAGGCCGACACGCCACGCTTGGCGATGTCATAGGCCTCGTCGTCCGGGGTCAGTCGGGTTTCCGCGATGATGCGGTCGAGAATGCCGGCTTCGGCGACATTCCGGGTGGTTTCCACTACTGCACTGGTGCTCATGCTCGGGCTTCCTTGTCGAGGGTTCAGGCGTCTTGCTGGGTCAGGCCCAGTTCGCTCAGCACGCGGTCACGCGAGTCGTCGTCGGCGAGCACGCTTTCGATCGCCTTGCGGAAGGCCGGGGCGTTGCCCAGCGGACCTTTCAGGGCGACCAGAGCGTCGCGCAGTTCCATCAGCTTCTTCAGCTCGGGAACCTGGTCGACCACGGCGGCGGGGTTGAAGTCCTTCATCGAGTTGATGCGCAGCTGCACCGGCAGTTCGTCGGCGCCCTGCTCATCCTGCAGGCGGTTGGCCACGCTGAAGGTCAGGTTGAGTTCCTGCTTGCCCAGCACTTCGTCGAAGTTGTTCTTGTCGATGCTGATCGGCTTGCGGTCCTCGATCTTGCGGTCGTCGGCGCGCTGGGTGAAATCACCCAGAACCATCAACTTGAGGGGCAGTTCGATCTCTTCCTGAGCACCACCGGTCGCCGGTTTGAAGGTGACGTTGATGCGTTCCTTGGGTGCTACCGAGCCTTCTTTGGCCATGGTTGTTCTCCTTTACTGTTAAGCGGAGGCCTTGCGGCCTCAATCCAGCACCACTTCGAGATCGAGGTGGCACAGCCTGCGGTGGATCTCTTCCTTGCGCTCGCGGATCGCATGGTTCTGCGGCAGCAGCTCGTAGCAGTTGTGCAGCAGACGCAGCACTTCCAGGGCGAGATCGGGTTCCCACTCGCCGAGGCCGGAGGCCTGCAGCGTCTGGTCGAGGGATTCGAGTTGGGTCTTGGCCAGTTCGTGCTTCTTCGCCGCGCTGCACAGGCGCGCCAGGGCGAGCTGCCAGAAGAACCGCGCGCGGCCGCCCTGGGCCTGGGCCATGCCCTGCTTGAGCTGTTGCACGGCGGGCTTCAGGCCGTCCTTGCGCAGGCGTGGCAGGGCGGCTTGCAGGGCGATTTCCCAGGCCGGCAGTTCGCCGCTGGCACCGACCTGTACGGTTGGCTCGGCGCTCGGCGGCTGCAGGTGTGGCATCACGCTGGAACCGATCCAGGCGCGGGTCTCGGCATCGGCGAAAGGTACGCCGTCATGGAAGCGCAGCTCGTCCAGGCCGGGCACGCGCTGCAGGAACAGCGCCAGCTGCATCTCCACCTCGACCATGGCGGCTTCGGCGTTCAGCTCCTGCAGGCATTCCCAGACCAGGCGCTGGCCGTCCAGCCAGAAGGGCGCGCGAGCGATGCTGGCTTCCACTTCCACCAGCAGATCGGCGTACTGGCCGGCGGCGAAGCGCTCGGCGAAGCTGGCCAGCTTGTCGGCGGGCAGGCCGCGCAGGGTGGTGATCTGTTCGGCATTGCTCTGCGGCAGGCCGTCGATCGGCAGCCACAGCAGGGTGCGCGCCAGACGCAGGGCGCGCAGGTCGCTGGCCTTCTGCTTCAGCCACCAGGCGCACAGCGGCCGGGCACCGTCCTGCAGGGCGCGCAGCGACTTGTGCGCGTCGCGCTCGTTGTCCAATGGTGCGGTGGGATTGATCACCTGGGCGGCGGCCTGCTTGACCTGGGCCAGGGCGGCGCCGACCACGCCGGGTTCGGCCTGGCCCTGGGTGGCGCGGGCGATCTGTTCGTCCAGGCGGCGGCACAGTGGCAGCAGCAGTGGCGCCTGTTCGCCCAGCTGTGCGGCCAGGCAGGTTTCCAGGCCGCGCAGCAGTTCGGCCAGATTGCGGAACAGCGGCAGCTGGCTGGCGACGGGGATGTCTTCGCCCAGGACTTTTTCCAGACGCGGGGTGAGCCAGGTAAAGGCCGCGGCACGGGTGCGATCCTTGAGCGGATGCAGAGTGCCCCAGTGCTGCTGGCAGAGTTCGAGCAGCAGGCCCAGGCCGGCCTGCAGACCATTCAGGCCTTCGCGCTGGTGCAGGCTCCAGACCAGCCAGCAGGCCACGCGCAGATCCTTGGACTGGTGGCGCAGCAGCGCCTCGCTCTGGTCACGCACCTTGTGCCAGTCGATGGCCTCGGTCTGGTGCATGGCGGCAGCCTTTTCCAGTTCGCCTTCCAAGGCTTCGAATTCGCCGGAATAACGCATGTCTTCACCGGCGAAATTCCCATCGTTAATGGGTGTTTTCGCCAGTTGCAGATAATGCTCGGCCAGGGGTGAAAGTGCAGTCATTCCATTGACTCTATATATACGTCCAGCAACTTGGAAAAACTTCCCATATATATGAGAAGCAAGCGGTTGCTTGGTCCATGTGTGCAACTTTCTGCGCAGCTCTTTGCGCAACTACTTGCACAGCGTCCTTATGCGGTGGGCATCCTAGCCCCAGGATGGGAGGTGGGCAAGGCGGAAAATGTGAAGCGTTAGACAAGCGGGAAGATTGCTGGAAGTTGTTCGTCGGCAGAGCGGCTAGCAGTTTTGGCGCCAATTAAAAGTTGTTATGAGTACGTATTCATATATATGGGAAAGTGCAACTTTCGGTGTAAGAAAATGCTTACCGGTAACTTTGCTCTGCTTCACACTTGGCAGGGTTTATAAGTTCGCTTCTGTGAACTAGCTCGGCAAATCCCGGCCCCTTTTGGCGAAAACGTGACCCGCTTCCGCCTGCCGAACCGGCGCCGAGGCGGTCGAGCTGACCTAAGCTGGCTGGGTCAGTTACCATCCTGAGGAGCCGCACCATGACCATCATCCGCACCCTGTTACTGGGCACATGCCTGCTGCCGGCGCTGGCCGTGGCCGAGCTGCGCCCGGGCCTGTGGGAGTTCACCAACCAGGTACAGAGTGGCGGCCAGGCCATGCCGGACATGCAGGAACTGCTGGCGCAGATGCAGAACATGCCGGCCGAGCAGCGCCAGATGATGGAGCAGATGCTCAAGCAGAAGGGCGTGCAGATGGGCAGTGGCGGCGGTGTGCAGCTGTGCCTCAGCGAGGCCAGCGCTAAGGGGCAGAACATTCCGCTACAGGACCCCAACTCGGGCTGTACCCACGAGATCACCGAGCGCAGCGCCGAGCTGTGGAAGTTCCGCTTCACCTGTCCCAACGGCCAGGGCGAGGGAGAGACCCGCTTCGCCAGCGACACCGCCTTTACTACCACGGTGAAGGGCGTCTATGACGGCCGCGACAGCACCATGAACAGCCAGGCGCGCTGGGTTGGCGAAGATTGCGGAGGCCTGCCCGCGCGCTGACCGGGTCTGCGGTTACACTGCCGCTTCAGTCAGAGGGCCGAGGGCGAAGGAATGCAGGTAATCGGATGGTGGTTGTTCGCTGCGGCCAGCGTGCTGGTGCTGCTAGTCGGCATCCATCTCTACAACCGTCTGGTATTCAACCGGGCGCGGGTGGCCGAGGCCTGGAGCGGCATTGATGTGCAGCTCAAGCGCCGCTCCAGCCTGATTCCGGCCCTGGTCGCCTGTCTGCGCGCCTACATGACCCACGAGAGCGACACCTTGGAGGAGCTGACCAGCCGCCGCGGTGCAGCCCAGGCCCACGAGGACGACACCGCCGCCAACCGCGCTGCGTTCGAGGGCCAGCTGTCTTCCTCGCTGCTGCGCGTGTTCGCCGTCGCCGAGCACTATCCCGAGCTGAAGGCAGACGCGGTGTTCCTCGATCTGCAGCGCAACCTCAGCGAGGTCGAGGACCATATCCAGATGGCCCGCCGTTACTACAACGGCGCCGTGCGTGAACTCAACGTGCTGGTCGAGTCAGTGCCGAGCAACCTGCTAGCCGGCGCCTTCGGCTTTCGCTGCGCCGACTACTTCACCCTGGAAGACCCGCGCGACGGCCAGTCGCCGAAGATGGAGTTCTGACCATGCCGGGACGGCTCAAGCTGCTCTTGCTGTTGTGCTGCCTGTTGCCCGGCATGAGCCTGGCGCAGGAGGTGATCGTGGATTTCGCCGTGGAGCTGCGGGTCGGCAGCGACGGCATGCTCGACGTGGTCGAGCGCATCGTGGTGCAGGCCGAGGGCGACAAGATCCAGCGTGGCATCTACCGCGATATCCCAGTGATCTATCGCCTGCCTGGCGGCCTGCTACGCAAGACGCCGATCGACAGCTTCAGCGCCACCCGCGACGGCGTGCCCGAGCAGGTGCATCGCGAAAGCATCGGCGCCTACCAGCGCTTCTATCTGGGCTCGGCCGATCACTACTTAGAGCCAGGACGTTACCGCTACGAGCTGAGCTATCGCATCGATCCGCAGCTGCTGCAACGACCAGACGAGGACGAGCTGTACTGGAACGTCACCGGCAACGCCTGGGCCTTCCCCATCCTGCATGCCTCGGTGAAGGTGCAGCTGCCGCCCGGGGCGCGTGTCGATAGCGTGTACGGCTACACCGGCGCCAGTGGCGAGCAGGGCCAGGGCTACCGGGAAGTGGCGCGTGTCGATGGTTTCCTGCATCTGGAAACCACTGCGGCACTGCCTCCGCAGCAGGGTTTCACCCTGGCCGTCGACTGGCCGAGTGGCCTGGTCGAGCGGCCGAGCCTGATGAAACGCACCCTGCGCCTGCTGTACGACAACGCCGGCGTAACCTTAGGCGGGCTGCTCTGGATCGCGCTGCTGGTCTACTACCTGCGCACCTGGCGGCGCGTTGGCCGCGACCCGCGCAAGGGCCTGCACATGGTGCATTTCGAGGCGCCGGACGACCTCAGCCCGACCAAGGTCGGCTACCTCTGGCACCGCGGCTTCCGCGGTGCTTTCGACGAGGCGCGCGCCCTGGGCGTGTGCTTCACCGACTGGGCGATCCGTGGGCTGATTCGCCTGGAGGATCGTCCGCGTGCCGATGGCTTCATCCTGCAGCGCGGCAAGACGCCGATCGAGTCGGCACGCGTTGGCGAGATCGAGTGGCTGCGCCTGCTATTTCCGGTCAGCAAGGGTGATGCGCCGCTGGAGCTGGGTAGCAAGTACCAGCCGCGCCTGGCCGAGATGAAGGCGCGCATGGTCGACGGTCTGGACACCCACGGCCGCCTGTGGCACGCCAACAACCGCGGCGCCTGGGCCACCGGTCTGGCCCTGGCCCTGCCGGGCATCCTGCTCAGCGTGCTGACCGGGCTGCAGGGCGAAGATCAGTGGGGCTTGGCCATCGGGGGCCTGATGTTCAGCCTGGGCTTCGGTATCCCTACGGCCGTGATCCTGGTCATGGCGACGCGCCAGTCGAGCTGGGGCAAGAAGATCGGCCTGGGGCTGGTCGCGCTGATGTTCGGCTGGCCGGTGCCGATCGGCCTGTGGATGCTGCTGTCCACCACGTCGGTGCCGGTGGCGATTCTGCTGTTTGCCTATGTGCTGGTGGTGGCGCTGTTCTATCGCTGGCTGGAGGCGCCCTCGGTGAAGGGCCAGCAGCTGCTGGATGTGCTGGTCGGGTATCGCGACTACCTGCAGCTGGCCGAGCGCGAGGTGCTGGAACGTGCCAGTGGGGCGCCGGCCATGAACATCGAGCTGTACGAGCTGCATCTGCCCTACGCCATGGCACTGGGTGTCGAGGAGCAGTGGAGCGCGCGCTTCGCCAGCGCCCTGGAGGCCGGCCTGGTCGACCCGAGCCTGCGCGAGTACCAGCCGGACTGGTACCAGGCGCGCAACAGCTTCAGCTCGCCGTCCACCTTCGGCAGCGCCCTGGCGTCCAGCCTGGTCAGCGCCAGTGCCAGCGCGTCAACGCCGCCGGCCAGCTCATCGTCGTCCAGCGGTGGATCTTCGGGGGGTGGTTCGTCGGGAGGCGGCAGTGGTGGAGGAGGCGGTGGCGGCTGGTAGAACTATCCGCATGTTGCGGAGGATTCCACGTTAAAACCATTCATGTCGCGGACTCAGCGCGCCATCCACACGCCCTTGCTCTGCTGTTCGCAGGCCGGCTTGAGGTAGCGGGCGTCGCTGGCCACGCCGTAGTAGTGGATGTCCTGCTGGTAGGGCGTGCCCTGGACCTTGGCGTTGCGGCATTCGCCGAAGGCGCCGCTGGGGCACTGCTCGACGAAGCTCACTTCGACCTTCTGCCCCTGCAGCTGCGGGGCGCAGAAGCCGGTGCGGAACAGGTTGGTCGGGATGCTGCGGTTCTGCTGGCAGAGCTTCACTTCCACCTGCTTGCCTTCGCTGTGCACCACGCAGGCTTGGGCCCAGGCCTGGCCGGTCAGGCCCAGCAGCAACAGGGCGGCAATCACGCGCATCGTCTCTCTCCTCGAACAAAGCGGCGACTTTAGCCTTTCCCGGCGCCGCGTGAAACCGCACCATAGGCCCATGCTCGCCAATATCCCCACCCACCTGATCGCCGGCCCACTGGGCGCCGGCAAGACCAGCCTGATCCGCCACCTGCTGGCCCACAAGCCGGCGGCCGAACGCTGGGCGGTGCTGATCAACGAATTCGGCCAGATCGGCCTGGACCAGGCCCTGCTGACCAGCGACCAAGACGGCGTCAGCTTGGCCGAGATCCCCGGTGGCTGCCTGTGTTGCGTGGGCGGTGCGCCCTTCCAGGTCGGCCTCGGCCGTCTGCTGCGCCAGGCCAGGCCGGATCGGCTGCTGATCGAACCCTCCGGCCTCGGTCATCCCGCCGAGCTGTTACGCCAGCTGGGCGAGACGCCCTGGCGCGGGGTGCTGGCGCTGCAGCCGGCGGTGCTGGTGCTGGACGCGGCGGCCCTGGCGGCAGGCCAGCCGCTGCCGGAGAGCCAGCGGGAAGCGTTGGAACTGGCTGGCCTGCTGCTGCTGAACAAGGCCGAGGCAGTGGACGCGTCGATGCGCGCGCGCCTGCAGGCGCAGTTGCCGGCGAGGACGCTGCGCTGGACCAGCCAGGGCGTGCTGGACTTCGCCGAGTTGCCTGGCAGCGCTGCGCAGGCGGGGCCGGCGAGGGAGGACTTGGGCGTGCCGCAGGGCAGGGCGCCGCTGGCGAAGGTGTGGAGCGACCAGAGCCAGCCGATCTGCCAGGTGCAGGAGCAGGCCGAGGGCTGGAGCATCGGCTGGCGCTTCCATCCGTCCCAGGTGTTCGAGCTGATGCGCGTGCAAACCTGGCTGGCCGGGTTGCCCTGGCGTCGCGCCAAGCTGGTGCTGCACAGCAATGCCGGCTGGCTGTCGGCCAATGCGCTGGATGGCGAGGCGCCGCACTGGCAGGTCAGCGAGTGGCGCAGGGATTCGCGGTTGGAGCTGATCTTCGCCGCGCCGCAGGACGGGGCGGCGCTGGCGGCGGCATTGGCGGAGTGTCGGCTCTAGCCGGCGAGCAGCGCCTCCACCCCCGCGCCGACCAGCACCAGGAGCAGCAGGCCGACGCTGCAGCGGCGCACGGCGGGCGAGCGGCAGAAGGCGATCAGGCGGTTGTCCCGCGCTTCGCCGAGCTGCAGATGATGATCGTATTCGCTGGGCGCCTCGATGAGCGCCTGCCAGGCCCGCGGGGCGTCGCCGTCATGCGGCAGCAGCAGGGCGTAGCGGTGTCCGCGCGCTTCATCGCCCAGGTCGCAGGCGATGGCCTCGATGCCCTGTGCGTTGAGCCGGTCGCGGAGAAAGTCGATGTAGATGCCGTTGTCGGAGGTACGCAGGTTCTGCAAGACGTGGTCCTTGTCCACGATTGATCGGTCCGGCCGCCGGGCGGCCGGGCTCGATGGTAGCAGAACGCCAGTGTGTGATGCGGTAGGCATTTTTCCCGGTCAGGGGTGAGCGTTGAACCAGGTGAGGATCTTGCCAGGCGAGGCTGCGAACCACTCGTGGCCGCCTAGCGCCTCGGTGTGCCGTGCGGTCTCTACGCCTTGCTGGAGCAGGCGGTCGTAGTACAGGTCCATGCTCCACCAGGGCACCACTACATCGACGAAGCCATGCAGGAACAGGGTCGGCGGATGATCGCTCGGCAGCTCAGGTATCACGCACAGCGGGCCGCTACAGGTGGCGTAGGAGCCGGACTGTATGGCCAGGGCGCGGAACTGGCCGGAGAAGGACACGGCCATTCGGCTGGTGTTGTAGCCGCCGCTGGAGATGCCGGTGGCGTACTGGCGCTGCGCATTGAGCGGGCCGAAGTGCCCGGCGGCGATGGCTGCCAGCACGTTGCCGAGGAAGTCATAGTCGGTGCTCAGCTCGTAGGCCTGGGCCAGGCCGGGGATGTTGGTCTGCCAGAACAGGTCGGCCGGCGCGCTGGGGGCGATCACCGCGTAGCCGTTGTCCAGCAGTGTGCGTACCAGTTTGCCCTCGTAGAAGCCGCCAAACGGCTGGTTGCTGTAGTAGGTGAAGTTGTCCAGCGGGAAGAACGAGCCCTGGTAGATCAGCACCACCGGCCAACCACCGCTCGGCGGTGTGCCCAGGGGCGTCTGGTAGATCACCTGGCGGGCGCCGACCGCGCCGGAGTCGATCCAGGTTGTCTGGTGGCTACAGCTGATCTTAGCGGGCAGTAGCAGAGACTTGGGTCGTTCACTGCAGCGCGAATCGGCCATCGCGGCAGGCAATGTGAAGCACAGGAGCAGGCAGCAGAGCAGGGTGCGGAAAGCGATCATGGGAGTGATCTCCGTCGTTGTTGTTAGGGGCATTGCCTTTCAAATAGAAACAGGAATTCCGATTCCGTCAAGCTATTGAAAGCCGCGTCTGGCGTGGCGTTGGCTCGGGAATGGGTTCGACTCTGCGTGCTAGAGCGGCCCCGCCGTTCGGCGGGGCCGGATCGATCAGGGATGGCGCTTGAACCAGTCGAGGATCTTGCCGGGAGAGGCGGCGAACCACTCATGGCCGCCGTTGGCTTCGCTGTGCATGGCCGTCTCGATGCCCTGGTAGAGCAGGCGATCGTGGTAGGGCTGCATGCTGCTCCAGGGCACTACGCGGTCGGCCATGCCGTGCATGAACAGGGTCGGCGGGTGATCGGCCGGTAGCGACTGGGGGATCTGGCAGCGGGCACCGACGCAAGTGGCGTACGAGGCCGACTGGATGGCCAGGGCCTTGAAGCGACCGGGAAAGGACACGGCCATGCGGCTGGTGTTGTAGCCACCGCTGGAGATGCCGGTGGCGTACCAGCGAGCCGGGTTCAGTTTGCCGAAGCGGCCGGCATTCATGGCGGCGAACAGGTTGTTGAAGAACAGCTGATCGTTGCTCTGCGCGTAATTGTCGGCGTATTCAGGCGCGTTGGTTTGCCAGGCATCGGCGGCGGTCAGGGCGTTGGGCGCTATCACCGCGTAGCCATTGTCCAGCAGCGCGCGGATCAGCAGGCCTTGGTAGTAGCCGCCGAAGGGCATGTCGGCGCTGTAGCTGAAGCTGGTGACCCGCACCATCGAGCCATGGAACAGCAGCGCCACCGGCCAGCCGCCTGCCGGAGCGGTACCGTTCGGTACCTGGAACACAACCCTGCGTTGGCCTTCAGCACCCGAGGCGATCCATGCCGTCTGGGCGCTGCAGGTGACGCTGGCTTCTTGAGTGGCGCTGGCGCTTACGGAAGTGCAGCGCGAGGCTGCCTGGGTCTGGGTGGTAAGGCTGGCAGCTGCCAGGAGGATGGTGCCGAGGATGAGAGAGGTTTTCGCAGTAGGCATGGACTACTCCTGCTATCGATAGAACGCAGGGGAGTAGACGCCCAGGTATCCGGAATATCACGACTAATTGGCGCCATATTCCCGGCAATCGATAGGTGGCGGAGCTAAATGAAAAGGCTAGCGGCAGAAAAATATCGCCGTGTGCCTTGCCAGATTGTGGGTTGGGGTCTATCTTGCATCGGAACCGATGTTCCGATTCCGATAAAAACAACAGCTGGAGGTCATCGTGGCATATCAAGGAAGAGGCCTGGCGGTCGCCGGCCTGGTATTGCTCGGCGCGCTACCCGTCGGGGTGGCGCAGGCGTTTCAGGTGCGTTCCGGGGACTGGACCACCTCGCTCGACACCACCATCTCCTATGGCGTCAGCTATCGCATGGAGGGCCAGGACGACAAGCTGATCGCCCGCGCCAATGGCGGCAGCGGCAGCAACTCGGGGCTGATCAACTCCGACGACGGCAACCTGAACTTCCGCAAGGGCGACCTGTTCTCCGAGATGATCAAGGTCGTCTCGGAGATGGACCTGCGCTATCAGGAGCGCCACGGCGTGTTCATCCGCGGCCGCGCCTTCTACGACTTCGAGCTGGAAGACGACTCGCGCCGGCATCGCGAAATCAGCGACGGCGGCCTGGACGAGGCCGGCTCCAGCATCGATCTGCTGGATGCCTTCGTCTACGGCAGCTGGACGGTCAATGATCGCGACCTCAACGCCCGCCTGGGGCGCCAGGTGATCAACTGGGGCGAGGGACTGTTCTATCAGAACGGCATCGGCGCGACCAACCCGGTGGACATCAACGCCCTGCGTGCACCCGGCTCGGAAGTGAAGGAGGCCTACATGCCGACCTTCATGGTCTACGGCTCCTACGAGCTGCGCGACAACCTCACGGTGGAAGGCTACTGGCAACCCGGCAAGGCCTGGGAGGCCTCGAAGATCGACCCTTGCGGCACCTACTTCTCCACCCTCGATCCGCTCGGCGAGGATTGCGAATACCTGTCCGCCTCGCCGTTGCAGGAGCAGGCCACCGGGCTGGCCGGTCCGGCCATGGCCTTCGACAGCCCGGAGGCGGCCCAGGCCTACGTCGACAGTCTCGGTCCCGGGCTGGTCAATGGCCTGCTGCGCTCCTATATCCCCACCACCTTCATCCCGCGAGCCCAGGACATCGACGGCGACGACTCGGCCCAGTACGGCCTGGCCCTGCGCTGGTTCGTGCCGGAACTGAACGACACCGAGCTGGGCTTCTACTACCTGCGCTACAACATGCAGGTGCCGATGATCGGCCTGACCGTCGGCCAGCCGGTGATCCTGCCGGTGGTGGGCGCGCTGCCCAACGCCAGCAGCTCGCGCTACTACGCCGAATACCTGGAAAAGCGCGACCTGTTCGGCATCAGTTTCAACACCTCGATCGGCGGCGACAGCATCTTCAACGGCCTGTCGCTGGCCGGCGAGCTGAGCTACCGGCCGGACACGCCGATTGCCCTCGGCCTCAACGAGTACTTGCCGATCGCCCTGCTCAATCCCCAGGGCTTGCCGACCGGAACCCACATCGACGGCTACCGCGAGAAGGACATGTTCCAGGCCTCGCTGGCCGCCATCTACAACTTCAACGGCCTGCTCGGCTCGGACTCGGCCGCGCTGTTCTCCGAGCTGGTGGCCAGCCGCGTGCAGGGCCTGGAGTCGGACGTCGACTACTACGAGGCCACCAGCAGCGCCTATGGCGCCCAGGCCAGCCTGCAGCTGACCTACACCAACGTGTTCAACCTGGTGAACCTGGTGCCCAGCCTCGGCTACCAGTACAGCATCAACGGCGTGGCGCCCCAGCTCACCAACGGCCTGGACGAGGAGGCGCAGAGCTGGTCGGTGGGCCTGGACGCGATCTACCAGGAGTCCCTGACGGTCGGCGCCAAGTACGTCGGCTACAGCGGCGGCGGCATCTCCAACAAGCGCACCGACCGCGACTACCTGACCTTCAACGTTAAATACAGCTTCTGAGAGGGAACGCCATGCGTCTGCGAATCACCCTGCTGGCCGCTGCCCTGCTGGCCGCCACCCCGGCCCTGGCCCAGGTTGGCGCCGACCAGGCCGCTCGCCTCGGCCAGGACCTCACCCCGCTGGGCGCGGAGAAGGCCGGCAATGCGGCAGGCACCATCCCCGCCTGGGACGGCGGCCTGGCCCGCGACAGCGCCGCCTTCGATGCCAAGGCCGGCTACAAGGACCCCTACGCCGCCGACCAGCCGCTGTTCAGTATCAGCGCCGCCAACGCCGAGCAATACCGCGCCAACCTCAGCCCCGGCCAGCTGGCCATGCTCAAGCGCTATTCCGCGAGCTGGAAGCTCAACGTCTACCCGAGCCGCCGCTCCGCCTCCTACCCGGACAAGGTGTACGCGGCGATCAAGGGCAATGCCACCAGCGCCAAGCTGATCGAGAACGGCAACGGCATCGCCGACTTCAAGCTGGCCACGCCCTTCCCGATGCCGCAGTCGGCCCTGGAAGTGTTGTGGAACCACCTGGTGCGCTACCGCGGCGACAGCGTGAAGCGCTACTACGCCCAGGCGGTGCCGCATGCCAGCGGCGACTACTTCATGACCCAGATCGAGGACCTGTTCCTGTTCAACCAGGACGCCGGCGACTACGCCAAGGACAACGGCAACGTGCTGTTCTACTTCCGCCAGTCGGTGCTGGCACCGGCGCGCCTGGCCGGCACCGAGTTGCTGGTCCACGAGACCGTCAACCAGGTCAAGGAACCGCGCCTGGCCTGGCTCTATGCCGCCGGCCAGCGCCGCGTGCGGCGTACGCCGAATGTCGCCTACGACTCGCCCGGCACCGCCTCCGAGGGCATGCGCACCACCGACAACTTCGACATGTTCTCCGGCGCGCCGGACAAGTACGACTGGCAGTTGGTGGGCAAGGAAGAGCTTTACGTGCCCTACAACAGCTACCGCTTCGCGGCCAAGACCAACAAGTACAGCGACATCGTCAAACCCGGCCACGTCAATCCGGACCTGCTGCGCTACGAACTGCACCGCGTCTGGCACGTGCGCGCCACCCTCAAGGCCGGCCAGCGCCACCAGTACAAGCAGCGCGACATGTACTTCGACGAGGACAGCTACCAGATCCTGGTGGTGGACCACTACGACAACCGCGACAACCTGTGGCGCCTCGGCGAGTCCTACACCATCAACCTGTACGACCAGCCGCTGGTATGGACCAAGGGCGACGCCGTATATGACCTGATCGGCGGCCGCTATGTGATCGGCATATTGTCCAATGAAGAACCGGCGGATCAGTTCGATATCGCCCTGCGCCCGACCGACTTCACCCCGGCGCAATTACGCCGCGACAGTCGTCGCTAAGTTAGACGGATATATAAGCGAGTTTAACTTTGCGCAACTTGCAGGTAGTTGCAGACCAGCCGGGAAAGTTCTGCAGGAAGAACTTCCCGGGGCGTCACGCCGAGGCTGCCGACCATGGTGAAGTAGTTCAGTCCGGAGAGCAGCAGATGGGCGCTGAGGTCGGCGGCCTGTTCCGCGGCGGGGTGCTGCAGGCTGTCGCGATGGCCCAGCACGATACGACCGAAGGCCTGGCCGATGTAGGCATTGAGCTGGTGGAAACGCTCGCGGAACTGCGGGTCCATGGAGCTGCGGCGGATCAGTGCGCGGAGCAGGCCTTCGCTGCCCTCGAACAGGCGCACCACGCCACGGATGAAGGCCTCCACCTGGGCATCCAGCGGCAGCGCCTGGCGTGTCAGGTCCGCCACCAGGGCGTCGACGGCGGCGCGGCTCTGTTCGACGAAGCGCTCGTGCACGGCGTACAGCAGTACGTCCTTGTCACCGAGCAGACGGTAGAAGGTGCCGACCGAGGACTCGGCCAACTGGGCGATCTGGGAGATGCCGGTCTCTTCGAAATGATTGTTGGCCAGCAGATCGGCAGCGACGTTCAGGAAGCGTTCCAGAGCCTTCTTGCTGCGTGCCTGGGTGGGACTGGCAATGCTGTACATGATCAATTCTCGATACGGCGCAGGTCGATTCTAGGGGGTTTGCCAGAGCAAGGCAAATAACGCAAGAGTGCAATAAGCAGGCGCCAGAAAGTTATTCGGCCGAGCAACTTATTTAATTGCCTAAGTGTATGTGGCAAGGGTCGATTATTGTCAGTGAATAATGCAGGGAAGAACTTTTCATGAACTATCTGAACTTGCCCAATGGCCGCTTCGCCTACATCCGCCAGGGCCGAGGTGCGGCGGTGTTGCTGTTGCATGGGCTGGGCTCTTCGCTGCTCGACTGGCAACCGCAGATCGAGCACCTGACGCAGCATTGCGAGGTGGTCGCCGTGGACGTGCGCGGCCATGGCCAGAGCGAGCCGCTGCGTGCCCCGGTGAGCATGGCCGAGCTGGCCGGCGATATCGCCGACTTCATCCGCGCCTTGCAGATCGCGCCATGCATCCTGGTGGGTATCTCCATGGGCGGCATGCTGACCTTCCAGCTGCTGGCCGAGCAGCCCGAGCTGGTGCGCGCCGCAGTGGTGATCAACAGCGCGCCGAGCTTTCCGGTGGACTCCTGGAAGGTGCGCGGGCAGATCTGGCTGCGCCTGGGCCTGGTGCGCCTGCTTGGGTTGCCGACGCTGGCGAAGGTGCTGGCCGGCAAGCTGTTCCCCAAGCCCGAGCAGCAGGCATTGCGCGAGCTGATCGCCGAGCGCATCGCCAGCAACGACCGCACCTCCTACCTGCATGCCATGCGCGCCATCCCCGGCTGGTCGGCGCTGCCGGCCGCGGGCAGGGCGCAGGTGCCGCTGCTGGTGATCAGCGGCGACCGCGATTACACCCCGCTGGACTACAAGCGCGCCTACCTGGGCCAGCTGCACAACGCGCGTTTGGAAGTGATCGGGGATTCCGGCCACGCCACGCCGCTGGATCAGCCGCAGCAGCTGAACCGGCTATTGCAGGCCTTTATCGCCGAGCATTCGGCACCTTTGCCGACCTGACTCGCCCTCGCCGCGCCGCTACACTGGCCGCAGTTTTCCGCTGCGACTTTTTCTATGCAATTGCTCCCCTGGTCCCACGTCACCTCCGCCGGCTTCACCCTCACCGGCTGGCACAGCCCGCCCTCCGGCAAGCCGTTGCTGCACTTCCTGCATGGCAATGGCTTCTGCGGGCGCACCTACGAGCCGATGCTGGCCGACCTGGCCGAGCACTTCGACCTGTGGCTGTGCGATGTGCAGGGCCATGGCGACACCGAACACGGCGGTCGCTTCCACGGCTGGAACCGCAGCGCCGAGCTGGCGGTGGAAGCCTTCGAGGCCGGGCGCGGGATCTTCGGCGAAGTGCCGCGCTTCGCCCTCGGCCACAGCTTCGGCGGGGTGCTGACCAGCCTGATCCTGGCGCGCCATCCGCAGCTGTTCCAGCGCGCCGCGCTGCTCGACCCGGTGCTGTTCAGCAAGGCGATGATGGGCGTGATGGCGCTGTCCGAGCTGGTCGGCTTGCACCGGCGCAACGTCATGGCGCAGAAGTCGGCGGCGCGCCGTCGTCACTGGCCGGACCGCGCCAATGCCTTCGCCCTGCTGCAGGGCCGCGGCATCTTCCGTGGCTGGACCGATGCCGCGCTGCAGGCCTATGTCGATCATGCGCTGAAGGAGGCGGCGGATGGCGGGGTGGAATTGAAGTGCCGGCCGAGTCGCGAAGTGGACATCTTCAGTTCCTTCCCCAGGCGCCTGTGGCCGTCTCTTGGCAAGATCGGCACACCGACCCTGCTGCTGTACGGCAGCAAGACCTATCCCTTCGTCGGCCAGTCGGCCAAGCGGCTCAGCGGGCTGAACCCGGCGGTGGGCATCGCCGAGGTGCCCGGTGGACACTGCTTCATGCAGGAGCATCCCGCCGACACCGCCGCTCGGGTGCTGGCCTTCCTGCAGTCCGAGGCCTGAGATGGGCGCCAGCCGCGAGGATGTGTGGCTGGCGCTGTCGGAGCTGTGGCTGGACAACCAGCTGGACCAAAACGACCACCGCCATATCGCCCGCGTACTGTACGCCAGCGCCCTGCCACTGGCAGAGCTGCAGGCCATCTATCTGGAGGAAGTCGCGCCGTTGCTGTGGGGCAACCATTGGGTGACGGCGGGCGTCTGGAGCGGCTTCGACCCCACATGGCTGGGTGCCGGTTGCCGGGTCAACCAGGCGCGCCGCGCGAGTCGCTGGCATCGCTGGCGCTGCCGCCTGCTGCGCAAGCCGATGACCTACGCGGCCGAGCCGGAGTGGCGACAGGTGTTGCTGTGCCTTCAGGAGCTGCAGGGCTCGGCTCAGTCGACCCGGCGCTGATCGTCCGGGCGCGGGTGGCTGCGGCGCCAGTCGTCGAGCTGGATCACCTTGTCGTCCAGCTGGGGCGGGGCCCGGAAGGGATGTGCCTGCAGCTCGATACCGCCGAACTGGCGGCCATACATGCTGATGCTGCCGGTCAGGCGCTGCTCGCCGGTGACGGTGAACTCGAAATCGTAAATGCGCGCCACCCGGCGCTGGCCGCGGGCATCGCGCACCAGGGCCAGGCGACGGAAGGCGACGTTGCCGTCGAGCAGCTCGACATCCAGCTTGGCGCAGTGCTGCTTGGCCAGGGCCAGCGCGCGCTCGCGAATGCCATGGCCGCGCCACAGCCAGGCGCAGGCGGTGGCGAACAGCATCAGCAACAGCACATCCAGCAGATCGATCATGGGGGCTCCGGCAGTCACAGCCCAAGCTTAACCGATCCGTGACTCCCCGCTCAGCCCGCGCTTGAGCCGGCCGGGCTTCTTGGCTAGGGTCGCGCCCAGTGCTTCATCACCGAGAAAAGGACTTTCCATGCATTGCCCCCCTGCCGCGACTCGCAACTCAAACCGACCAAGCTCGACGATGGCCTGCTGGCCCATGGCTGCGAGCAGTGCTCCGGCGCCCTGGTGGCGCTACTCTACTACCGCGACTGGGCCGAACGTGCCCTGCACACCGAGGTGGCCGAAGCCGGGCTGCATGCCGAGCCGGCCAGCGAAACGCCGCAGGCGCTGACCTGCCCGAAGTGCGCCAAGCTGATGAGCAAGTTCCAGATCAGCGGTACCCGCGGCAATCGCCTGGACCTGTGTACCTCCTGCGACGAGGCCTGGCTGGATGGCGGCGAGTGGCAGCTGCTCAAGGCCCTGGAGCTGAGCCGCAAGATGCCGGCGATCTTCGGCGAGGCCTGGCAGCGCCGGGTGCGCCAGGAAAGCGCCGAGCAGGCCCGCCGCGAACGCTTCACCCGCCTGGCCGGCGCCGAGGCCGTAGCCCGCGCCGACGAGGTCCGCGCCTGGCTCAAGGACCATCCGCAGCGCCGCGAGTTGCTGCACTACATCGGTCACGAGTGAGGCTGGCGATGAAGAGGTGGCAGAAAGTCCTGCTCGGCACCGTGCTCGTGCTGGGCGGGGGCGCCTGGCTGTGGTGGCAGGACGAGCCGCTGCACCCGCAGGCCAAGGCGTGGCTGGACGAGCCGGCGCCCACCGATAGCACCGCCTACTACCAGTTGCTGGGCCTGGATGCGCCCGCCGGCCAGGACCCGCAGAAGGTCGGTCGTCAGCTGGTGCAGGTGCACCGGCAGCGGCGAGCGGCGCATAGCCTCAGCGATCCGATGCCTGCCGCCGCCGCCGACCGTATCGAGCTGCCTGGCAATGAGCTCTGCGCCCTCGGCGAGGCGGGCTGCCTGGAACAACTGCGTCAGGATCGTGCTGCGCTGGCCGAGCTGCTGAACCGTCACGGTGAGCTGCTGCGGCGCTACGAGAACCTCCTGGCGCTGAACGACTACCGCAGCCTCAGCCAGCCGAGCATGGACGAGCCACTGACCAATTTCACCACCCTGGACCGCGCCAACCGGTTGCGTGGCGCCCAGGCTCTGGCGCTGGCCTTGGACGGTCGCGGTGACGAGGCATTGGCCATCCTGCAGCAGGACGTGCGCCAGCTGCGCGCATGGCTGGCGCGGGCCGACAACCTGGTCCTCAAGATGATGCTGGTGAATCAGCTGGGCCGCGACCTGGACACCATCGCCGCGCTACACCATGTCGGCCTGGTGCCGGCGCCCGCCGCCCAGGCGCCGCTGAGCGAGGCGGAGCGCTCACTGGAGGCGCCCATGCAGCGCGAGTTCGCCCTGGTGGGCTCCGGGCTATTGACCCTGGTGGACAGTCCGGAAACTGCTGCCGTACCCAAATGGCGGCTGCTCTTGATGTACAAGCCGCATATGACGGTCAACGACATGCTGTCGGACTACCAGCGGGTGGCCGCCAATTCACGCCTGGAGACCGCGGCCTTCGCTCGTACGCTGGGCACGCCAACGCGGACGGAGCTATCCATCTGGCGCCGCATGCGCAATCCGGTCGGCGCGATTCTCGGCGCCGTCGCCATGCCCGACTTCAACAAGCACCTGGCGCGCCTGCATGACCTGGACGCCAAGCTGGCGCTGTTCAATGCCCTCGGCCAGGCCGTGCCGGAGGCGGACAACCCCTACCGACCCGGCCAGCGCGCGAAGTGGGACGCCAAGCGCCAGGCCTACTGTTTCACCGGCCCACTGAAGGACGAGCAGGGCGTGCGCTGCCTGCCCTGGTCTGCGCCGGCGGCGCAATAGCGGCTATGCTTGCACCCGGGGCGCGTTGGCGCCCCTTCCTTTGCCGAAACGGATAGCCGTCCTTGCCGTCGACCCGCCACCTACAGAGCACCGCGCGCCTGGCCTTGCTGGCCATGTTCCTGCTGCTGGCCGCGCCGTTGCTCTCGCAGGGGCTGGCCAGCGCCGCGCCGACGCCGGCCTGGCTGAGCGAGATGGCCTGCGGCGAGGGTGGCCACGACCAGCTGCCGCATGACCAGCCTCTATGGGCCCAGTGCGGCTACTGCACCCTGCTGCTGTCCAGCCCGGCGCTGACCGGCACCCTACTGGGGCTGGATGGCGCGGCGATCTTCGTTGCAATGGTTCCCGTCACGGCGCTGTCCACAGTGCTGGGCGAATCGGTCACCCCTCACGACGCGCCGCCGCGCGCACCGCCGCAGCGCTCCGTCTGATCCTTTCCACAGGGGCCGCAGAGCCCTTCGATTCGACCATAGCGGAGCATCCCTCGTGAGCAAGCCCAAGGTTTCCTTCTACAACCTGGCCTGGCGCTGGCACTTCTACGCCGGCCTGTTCGTCATTCCCTTCATGATCCTGCTGGCGCTGACCGGCATCGTCTATCTGTTCAAACCGCAGCTGGACCAGCTGATGTACGCCGAGCTGCTCCAGGTACAGCCAGCGGGCACCGCGCTGTCCGCCGACCAGCAGCTGGGACATCTGCAGCAGGCGCTGCCGCAGGCCCAGGTCAGCCAGTACCTGCCGCCGGCATCCGCCGAGAGCAGCGCGCAGTTCGTCGCCCAGCTCGACGGGCGCAAGACCAACCTGTTCCTCGATCCCTACAGCGGCGCGCTGCTCGGCCGGCAGGACGCAGAGAACAACCTGCAGGCCATCGCCCGTTCCCTGCACGGCGAACTGATGATCGGCCCGCTCGGCGATCGCCTGATCGAGCTGGCGGCCGGCTGGGGCATTGTCCTGGTGGTGTCCGGCCTGTACCTCTGGTGGCCGCGCGGGCAGGGCGGCGCCGGTGTGCTGTGGCCACGCCTGTCCGCGCGCGGGCGTCTGCTGTGGCGCGACCTGCATGCGGTGACCGGCTTCTGGGGCAGCGCCGTGCTGCTGTTCATGCTGCTTACCGGCATGACCTGGACCGGCTTCTGGGGCGCGCAGTTCGCTGGTGCCTGGAACCACTTCCCGGCGGCCATGTGGGACGCGGTGCCGCAGTCCGATCTGCAGGCGCGCAGCCTCAACACCGCAGCCGACCAGACCGTGGCCTGGGCGGTGGAAAACACCCCGCTGCCGCAATCCGACCCGCACGCCGCGCACAACGGCCATGCTCCGGCCGCCGCGCCAGCCGCGGCTGCGCGCATCGGTCTGCAGCAGGTGGTCGACAGCGCCAGCCGCCTCGCCGTGCAGCCGGGTTACAGCATCAGCTTCCCGGCGGACGACAAGGGCGTGTTCACCGTCGCCATCTTCGCCGATGACCCGCGCAACGACGCCACCCTGCACCTGGACCAATACAGCGGCAAGGTCCTGGCGGATCTGCGCTGGGCCGATTACGGCCTGGTGGCGCGAATGGTGGAGAGCGGCGCGATGCTGCACGAGGGCAAGATGTTTGGCCTGGCCAACCAGCTGCTGATGCTAGCCGTGTGCCTGCTGATCCTGCTCGGCTCGATCAGCGGTCTGGTGATGTGGTGGAAGCGCCGGCCGCAGGGTCGCATCGGCGTGCCGCCGCTGCGTCACGACCTGCCGCTGTGGAAGGGCGGGGTGGCGATCATGTTCGGCCTCGGCCTGCTGTTCCCGCTGGTGGGAGCCTCGCTGCTGCTGGCGCTGCTGCTGGACTGGCTCGGCCAGCGCCTGACCCGGCGCGGCGCCGAGGCAGTCGCCGGCTGAGACCGGGCACACCCGCCATCGCGGCGGGTGCGCCCGTGTGGTCAGCCCTCGCTGTCCAGGGACTGGTAGCGCTGCTCCAGTTCCTGGCGTATCGCCCGGCGCTTCTGCGCCAGGGCGTAGCGGCGGCGGTCGTCGGGGCTCTCCGGTTGCAGGGGCGGAACCGGGGTCGGCTGGCCCTGGTCGTCCACCGCCACCATGTTGAAGAAGCAGCTGTTGGTGTGGCGCACCGACTTCTCGCGAATGTTCTCGGTGATCACCTTGATGCCGATCTCCATCGAGGTGCGCCCGGTGTAGTTGACCGAGGCGAGGAAGGTGACCAGCTCGCCGACGTGAATCGGCTGGCGGAAGATCACCTGGTCCACCGACAGGGTCACCACGTAGCAGCCGGCGTAACGGGCGGCGCAGGCATAGGCCACCTCGTCGAGGTATTTGAGCAGGGTGCCTCCGTGTACGTTGCCGGAAAAGTTGGCCATGTCCGGCGTCATCAGCACGGTCATGGAGAGTTTGCTGGTTGCGAGTTCCATCGTGTTTCTCATAGGCAGTTTTAAGGTGCTGGCGATGCAGTCCTGCGGGGTCTGCTTGTTGTTATAGGTGCTGCCTGTGTACTTCGCTGTGCCAGCCCGGGGCGCCATGCAAGTTCGCGGCCGCTGCCCGGCAAAACGGCCGGCGGGGCGCTAAGCTTGGGCCTTTGCGCAAGGAGACCGAACATGCGAAGCCACCTGTTGCCCTTGTTGCTGCTCCCTTTCGGCGCACTCTGCACCGCCGAGCAGCAGGCCTGCGACAGCGCCAACGCCTGCAACCAGGCCGGTACCGCCGCCTACAAGGCCGGCCTATATCCACAGGCAATCGAGGCCTTCGAGCGCCAGTTGCGCCGTACCGAGCAGAGCAACGGCGACGCCGGCGGCACCGAGGAGCTGGCACTGAACAACCTGATGCTGGCCAACCTCAAGGCCGGCGATGCGGGCATGGCCCGCGCCTGGCTGGAGGTGGCGCTGGACCGTGGCTTCGGCGGCTCGGCTACCCGCCACAACCTGGGCAAGGTAGCGCAGGCGCTGGATCTGCCGGCGCTGGCTGCCAGCGTCGAGGGCCACTACCTGCGCTACGCCGGCATGGGCATGTGGAGCAGCCTGGACATCCGCCGCAAGGATGGCGGCTACGAGGTGATGTTCGCCCCGCTGCGGGTCGGTCCGCAGGTCGAGGAGTACGGCCCGGCGGCCATTGGCGAGCTGAGTGGCACCATCGCCGGCGCCGGTCCGCACTTCAGCCTGCAGAACACCGGGCTGGATCAGGGCTGCGCCGTGGAGCTGCTGTGGACCGGCGTCGACTTGCGCGTGCTGGAGGCCCATGGCGAAGGCTGCCAGACCTACGGCGGTGCCGGCACCAGTGTCGGTGGGCGTTACTACAAGACCAGCGGCACGGCGCAGTTCTAAGGGCTTAGTGCGGCTCCGCTGGCTGCCAGCGTTTGCGGGCATGCAGGTAGGCGGCGCTGTCGGCATAGCCGAGCTGTTCGGCGATCCGGCTGCGAGTCAGGCCCTGCAGCTCCAGGCTTTGTTCCAGCTCGGCGCGCACCGCGTCGAGTACTTCGCGAAAGCCCAGGCCTTCTTCCTGCAGACGCCGACGCAAGGTGCGCGGGCTCTGGTGCAGGGCTTCGGCGGCGGCCTCCAGGCTCGGCGGTTGCGCGCGGCGCAGATCGCCGCGCACCTGTTCGGCGACCTTGGCCGCCCAGCCGTTGAGTTGCTGCAGGCGCACCAGGCGCCGATCCAGGCTGTCGCAGAGCAGCTCCACCAGCACCGGGTGATGCAGGTGCATGGGCAGTTCCAGGCACGCGGCATCCAGGTACAGGCGATTGTACGGGGCATCGAACTGCACCTGGCCGAACCACGGCTTGTACTGCGCGTGATAGGCCGGGCGGGCGTGGCGGAAATCGGCGCCGAGCAGCTGGAAGGCCTCGCCGGCGCCCAGGCGCAGCATGCTCACGGCCATCACCGAATAGTGCTCGGCGAGGAAGCGCGCCAGGGCATCCGGCGCATCGATCTGCAGCTCGATGACCAGGCGCTCGCCGTCACGCTGCAGGCGTACCTGCTCCATGTCCGAGGCCAGCCGTGCATAGCGCTGCCAGTGTTGCAGCGCCTCGGCGACGCTGGCACTGAACTGCGCCAGGTGCAGCAGTACATGCCAGTCGCCGGGACTGAACTGGGCGAACAGATTGAGGCCTATGGCCGGGTCGAGTTCGGCAGCCTGCAGCCATAGCTGCTCCAGGTGCACCAGGCTGTATTCCTGCTGCGGGTGGTGCTGGCTGAGGAAGCGCTGCAGCACACGCCCCAGCGGGCCACGGTGAAAGCGCAGGGGGCTGGGGCGGGGCGAGTCCGCCGGCGGATTGGCCACTTCGGGCAGATTGTTGTCCGTTTCGCGCATGGTGGCGGCTGTCGACCTGGCATCTGATACAGGCAACCCGGCAGGCCGGGATTTCCAACAAGAGGTTGCCATGAACCCCAGTTCCATCGCCAACAATCCCATCGCCGTGGTCAGTCTGATCTTCCTCGGCTTTATCCTGCTCGAGGTCGTGCTGGGCTGCTTCCGCCAGCCGCGCGGCCAGCGCCGTGATGTGCTGATCGAGATTATCGGCTCCAGCCTGCTGCTGGGCGCGACCTTCCCGTTGATCATGTTCCTCTCTAACTTCGCCCTCGGCGAGCTGGCACCGCAGTGGCGTGGCGCGCTTGCGGGGATTCCCTTCGTCGCCGGCTTCGCCCTGTTCCTGCTGTTCGACGACATGACCCAGTACTGGTGGCATCGCCTCAGCCACAAGGTGCCGTTCCTCTACAACCTGCACCGCGCGCACCACTCGGCGCCGTACATGAGCATCCGCATCGTCTACCGCAACAACAGCTTCTACTACCTGCTGATGCCCGGCATCTGGCTGTCCGCCGCGTTGATCTACCTGGGCCTGGCGCCGGTCTATTACGTCTACCTGATCCTCAAGATGTGCGTGATCTTCGGCGCCCACAGCAGCGTGGCCTGGGACGACAAGCTGTACCGCATCCCGGCCCTGCGCCCGCTGATGTGGCTGCTCGAGCGCACCATCTCCACGCCCGCCACCCATTCCGCCCACCACGGCCTGAACGCCGCCGACGGGGTGACCAACTACAAGGGCAACTTCGGCAACCTGCTGTTCTTCTGGGACGTGCTGTTCGGCAGCGCCAAGATCACCCGCCGTCGCCCCGAGCAGTACGGCATCGAGGACATGGCCCCGGTGAGCTGGCAGAGCGAGCTGTTTTGGCCGCTGGTGCAGGCGCCCAAGGCCGAGCCGGTGACGAACGATGAACTGAAGGAGCTGGCCCGATGAGCTTGAATGTCGTCTTGATCGCCGGCTCCAGCCGTGCCGACAGCCAGACCGCCAAGGTCGCCCATTATCTGGCAGCGCGCCTGCAGCAGAATGATGTGCAGACCCAGGTGCTGGACCTAGGCCACAGCGCCCTGCCGCTATGGCCGGCGGAGGATGTGCAGGGTCACTGGCCGAACATGGCCGAGCAGCTCAGGCGCGCCGATGCGCTGATCGTGCTCAGCCCGGAATGGAACGGCATGGCCAGCCCGGCGCTGAAGAACTTCTTCCTCTACGCCGGCCGCAACGAGCTGGCGCACAAGCCGGCGTTGCTGGTGGGGGTGTCGTCGGGGCAGGGCGGCGTCTATCCACTGTCCGAGCTGCGCGCCTCCAGCTACAAGAACTGCCGCGTCTGCTTCATTCCCGAGCAGCTGATCGTGCGCCAGGTGGAGGCGGTGCTGAATGGCGCGCGTGCGGCGGATGCCGACGATCAGCGCATTCGCGCGCGGGCCGATTGGGCGCTGGACGTGCTGCTGGAGTACGCCGAGGCACTGCGCGGCCTGCCGCAGCGCATCGACTGGAGCGAGCCGCAGTTCGGCAATGGCATGTGAGCGGGGCGGCGCTGCGCCGCTGAACTCAGTCGCCCAGAGCCTCCTGAGCCCATCGGTGGAAGATACTTCGCAGTTTTCCACGGGGTGGCCACCCACCCTACCCGAGCCAACAAGCCCCGTAGGGTGGATAACGCTCCGCTTATCCGCCGCGGCTGCGGAGGCTCAGGCGTGGGTCAGATACCAGCGCCAATCCTGTTCACCAACCTCGCCGACAAACTGGCGGAATTCTTCCCACTTGATCGCCAGGAAGATCTTCAGGAAGTCCTCGCCCAACGCTTCCCTGGCCCAGCTCGACTGCTCCAGGTTGCGCAGCGCGGTCAGCCAGTCGGTGGGCAGCGTCTCGCGGGCCTGCTCATAGCCATTACCGACAATCGCCTCGCCCGGATCGATCTGGTTGCGGATACCGTGGTGGATGCCGGCCAGGATCGCCGCGGCCGCCAGGTACGGGTTGGCATCGGCGCCGCAGATGCGGTGCTCGACATGCCGGCTCTTGGCCGGGCCGCCCGGTACGCGGAACGACACGGTGCGGTTGTTCACCCCCCAGCTCTTGGCCAGCGGCGCGTAGCTGTTGGCCTGGAAGCGCCGGTAGGAGTTGGCGTTGGGGCAGAAGATCGCCAGGGCGTCGTTGAGCGTGGCCATCATGCCGCCAATCGCATACTTCAGCAGCGGCGTGCCATGCGGATCTTCGGACGCCATCAGGTTGTTGCCTTCGGCGTCGGCCAGCGACACGTGCATATGCAGGCCGCTGCCGGCCAGGTCGCCAAACGGCTTGGCCATAAAGCAGGCCTGCAGGCCGTGCTTGTTGGCCACGCCCTTGACCAGGCGCTTGTAGCGCACGCCCTCGTCGACTGCCTGCAGCGCGTCGAAGCGGTGCTCCAGGGTCAGCTCGACCTGGCCCGGGGCGTATTCGGAGATCGCCGTGCGTACCGGCAGCCCCTGCACCTCGCAAGCGGCGTAGAGGTCGTCGAGGAACGGCTGCAGCTGCTCCAGCTCGTACACGCCGTACACCTGTGGCGCGTGCGGGCGTACGCCGTTCATCTGCAGCGCCGGCTGCGGACGGCCGTCGGCGTCACGCTGTTTATCCAGCAGGTAGAACTCCAGCTCCACCGCCATCACCGGGTGGTAGCCGTCGGCCTTGAGCGCGTCGATGGCGCGCGCCAGCACATGGCGTGGGTCGCCGGGGGTGGCCGGCAGGCCCTGGGTGGGGTGCATGCTCACCTGCAGCTGGCCGGTGGGCACGGCGCGCCAGGGTTGCAGGGTCAGGCTGCCGGGGATCGGGTAGGTCCAGCAGTCGGCGTCGGCCACTTCCCAGACCAGGCCGCTGGCTTCCACGTCTTCGCCCTGGATGGTCAGCGAGAGGATCGAGCTGGGCAGCGGCCGGCCGTTCTCGTAGATGGCCAGCAGCTCGTCGCGGTGCAGCAGTTTCCCGCGCGGGATGCCGTTGGCATCGATCAGCATCAGCTCGATGCTGCGCACTTCCGGATGCTTGGCGAGGAAGTCGCGGGCTTCCTGAATATTGGCGAAGTTCATGGAGTCGTCTCGGTTATTCGCGGGCGCCGGGGATAGCCAGCAGCTCGGTCAGGGCCTGGTCGAGCATGCCGATCAGGCTGTCCACATCGTCCGCCGTGGTGCTCGGACAGCACAGGGTCATGTTGTGGAAGGGGGTGATCAGGATGCCGCGGTTGATCAGGTACAGGTGCAGGGCCATCTGCAGCTCGTCGTGGAAAGCCGCCTCGGCCTCGGCGCCGGTCTTCGGCGACACCGGGCAGAACTGGAACTCGCTGCGCGCGCCCAGCTCGGTCACCGACCACTTCAGCTCGTGCTTGCCGATCAGCGAGCGGAAGCCGTCGGCCAGGCGCTTGGCCAGCGGCAGCATGTGCGCGTAGGCGGCCGGGGTCATCACCTGTTCCAGGTTGGCGCGCATGCAATGCATGGCCAGGGCGTTGGCCGAGAGGGTGGTGCCCATGCCGCTGTGGCCGTGGCCATGGCTGCTTTCGCTGGCGCGCTGGCGCGCCTCGGTCATGGCCTCGGCCATTTGCGCGCTGCAGCCGAAGATGCCGCAAGGCACGCCGCCGGCGATCGGCTTGCCGACCACGAAGAAGTCCGGGTCGAGATCCCACAGCTTGGTGCAGCCACCGATATCGGTGGAGATGGTGTGAGTCTCGTCGATGATCAGCAACGAACCATATTTGCGCGTGAGCTCCCGGCACTTCTGCATAAAGCCTGGCTCGGGCAGGACCATGCCGATATTGGTCATCGCCGGCTCGCAGAGCAGGGCGCAAACGTCGCCCTGGGCCAGCGCGGCTTCCAGTGCGGCGACGTCGTTGAACGGGATCGAGCGGCTGTACTGGGTCAGGTCGTAGGCCTGGCCGACTAATCCTGCGCGCGGCACGGTCGCGCCGTCGCGGTAGCGCACCATCACATCGTCGACCGTGCCGTGGTAGCAGCCGTCGAACACCAGCAGGGTCTTGCGCTGGGTGATCGCGCGGGCCCAGCGCAGCACGTAGCGGTTGGAGTCGGTGGCGGTGGCCGTGACCTGCCAGAATGGCAGGCCGAAGCGCTCGGCCAGCAGTTCGCCACAGACCACGGCGTCTTCACCCGGCAGCATGGTGGTCAGGCCGTTGTTACCCTGTTCGGCGATGGCCTTGGCGATCGGATCCGGGGAATGGCCGAACATGGTGCCGGTGTCGCCCAGGCAGAAGTCGATGTACTCGTGACCGTCGACGTCATAGAAGCGCGCGCCCTTGGCCCGCTCGACGAACAGCGGCACCGGGGTCGACCAGTCGGCCATCCAGTGCATCGGCACGCCGCCGTACAGGGAGTTGCGCGCCCGCTCGGCCAGGGCCACCGACTTGGGATTGCGGGCGATGAAGCGCTCGCGCTCGCGAGCGGTGAAAGTCTCCACGGCGGACGGGCTGATACCGCTGGCAGTCATGTTGCACACCTCGTTCGAATTTCCGCACATGCTATTTTGTGATCACAGAAATGGCAATATTTCGTTTAAAACGCACTATAAGCTAGAGTTCCAATAAATTTGTGATCACAAAGACGTACTCATGAGCATGCAAGGGCAGGTGGCGCTGGTCAGCGGTGCCGGTAGCGAGTGGGGCATCGGCATGGCCATCGCCCGCCGTCTCGGTAAAGCGGGTGTACGGCTGCTGATGACCGCCAGTAGCGCGCGTATCGAGCAGCGTGCCGCCGAGCTGCGTCAGGAAGGTATTGAAGCACGCGCCTGGGTGGCCGACCTCACCGACGAGCGTCAGGTCGCCGAGCTGAGCGCATGGGCCGAGTCCCAGTGGGGGCGGGTGGATATCCTGGTGAACAACGCCGGCATGGCCATGCAGGGCAGCCCAGAACCGTTCGCCGAGCTGGCGCAGATGGATCTGGCCACCTGGCAGCTGTCGCTCACGCGCAACCTGACCAGCGCCTTCCTGCTCACCCGCGCCGTGCTGCCGGGGATGCAGGCGCGTGGCTACGGGCGCATCGTCAATATCAGCTCCACCACCGGGACCCGTGGCAGCAATGTCGGCGAGTCCGCCTACGGTGCGGCCAAGGCCGGCATGCTCGGCCTGTCGATGGGGCTGGCGCTGGAAGTGGCCAGGCAGGGCATCACGGTCAACAGCGTGGCGCCGGGCTGGATCGGCACCGGCTCTTCCACCGAGGAGGAGCGCCATGCCGCCGCCTACACGCCGGTCGGTCGGGCCGGGCGCCCCGAGGAAGTGGCCGCGGCGGTGGCCTTCCTGGCGTCACCGGAGGCCAGCTACATCACGGGCGAGGTGCTGGTGGTCGACGGCGGCAACTGCCTGATCGAGAACAAGGCTCCCTGAATGCTACTGCGTCGGCCGGTAGATGCCAGAAAATGCCCATTGGCGGCGGCCAACCCGCGTTCTTGGCACTTCCGCGCCCCGCTCGCCTGCAGCAGAATCGCCCCGTTCAATTCCAGTACCCCCGGAGAATCCCATGCGCAACTGTCTGCTCACCCTGTCCCAGCTTCCCGCACCGCCACGGGGCCGCTGAAATCATGGCCGATAATCTGCAGGAAAGACTGTACCAACGAATCCGTGAAGGGCTGCTCGCGGGACGCTTCCAGCCCGGCGAGCGCCTGAAGATCCGCGACCTCGCCGCCCAGTGGGGCACCAGCCCGATGCCGGTGCGCGCCGCGCTGCAACGCCTGGTCGCCGAGGGCGCGCTGGAGGGCGAGCCGCAGCGCTCGGTGCGGGTGCCGCTGATGACCCGCGAACGCTACCAGAACATCTTCCAGGTGCGCCTGGGCCTCGAAGGCCTGGCCGTGGAGCTGGCCACGCCGCACCTGCCCCCCGCCGACATGGCCGAGCTGCGCGACTGCGTGCAGCGCATGGACCTGGCCATCGAGCAACGCCAGGTGCAGGACTACCTGGAGGCGAACAGCCGCTTCCATCTGCATCTCTACGGTGCTTGCGGCAATCCGGTACTGCTGCGCAGCATCGAGTCGCTGTGGCTGCAGATCGGCCCATTCTTCAATCGCCTGTTCACCGGCGCCGACCTGTCGCTGCGGCTCAACGACTTCCATGAGGAGGCCTTCGCCGCCATCGAGGCCGGCGACGCCAAGGCCGCGCGCAAGGCCATCGAGCAGGACCTGATCTACTTCGCCCGCTTCCTCCTCAACCTCCTTGAGCTGGAAGGCACGCAGCCGCGCGGCCGCTGAGCACGGGGTCCCTGGCGCCTGTCTCGACTGGGCAATAGTCTTGGTCGAGACAGGCCCGATTCCTGGCTTACACTGAATCTCCCCGGCCCAAGGAATGCCCCTCGATGCAGGACTACAGCCAGCAGCGCTTTCTGATCGTCGACGACTTCAACGACTTCCTCAGCTCGGTCAAGGCCATGCTGCGCGAGATGGGCGCGCGCGACGTGGACACCGCCAACCGCGGCGAGGAAGCCATCGCCATGTGCCGGCAGAAGCGCTACGACATCATCCTCCACGACTACAACCTGGGCGCCGGCAAGAACGGCCAGCAGGTGCTGGAGGAGCTGATCGCCGCGCGCCTGATCAGCCACCAATGCATCTTCGTCATGGTCACCGCCGAGAGCAGCCAGGCCATGGTGCTCAGCGCCCTGGAACACGAGCCGGACGCCTACCTGACCAAGCCGTTCAACCGCGCCAGCCTGGCCCAGCGCCTGGACAAGCTGATGGAGCGCAAGGCGCTGCTCAAGCCGGTGCTGCAGGCGCTGGACAAGCAGGCCCCGGCCGAAGTGCTGGCCGCCTGCGACCGCCTCAGCCAGCAGGACAAGCGCCTGCTGCCGCTGTGCCAGCGCTACAAGGCCGGCGCCCTGCGCGAGCTGGGCCGCAGCGAGGAGCTGGAGCGCCTGCTCAATGCGGTGCTGGCCGACCGCGCCATCCCCTGGGCCTATCAGGGGCTGGGTGCGCTGCTGCTGGCGCGCGGCGAGCACCTGCATGCGCGGCAGATCTACGAGAAGGCGCTGCAGACCTTTCCCATGCAGCCAGGCCTGTACGACGGCCTGGCCGCCGTGCTCGACGCCGAGGGGGAGGCCAAGCGCGCCCAGGAAATACTCGAGGACGCCGTGCGCCTGTCGCCCCTGGCCATCCGCCGCCAGGCCCAGCTGGGCAAGCTCGCCCTGCGCAACGAGGATTTCGCCAGCGCTTCCAAGGCCTATCGCAGCGCCATGGAGCAGGGCCGCCACTCGCGTTTCAAGAGCCCGGAAAATTATCTGGGCCTGAGCCAGGCGCTGATCGCCGGCGCCAGCGAGGAGGGCCTCGACAAGCGCGCCCAGGCCGAGATCAACCAGACCCTGGCCGAGCTGGACAACCAGTACGCCAACGACCCGGCGCTCAAGGTCCGTTCGCGCCTGATGCAGGCCAGCAGCCTGCACAAATCCGGTGATCCGGTACGGGCCGCGCAGCTGGCCGAACAGGCGGTGGCCAGTATCGGCCAGCTCGGCGAGTTCTTCTCCGCCGAGGCGGCGCTGACCCTGGCCAGCCAGCTCAAGCAACTGGGCCAGGCCGAGGCCGGCGAAGGCCTGCTGAAGAGTTGCGTGGAGATCTATGGCGACGACCCGGCCGTGCTGCAGGGCGTGGCCCGGTTGACCAGCGATCCGTCCATTCTCAGCAGCGCCAAGGAGGCGGTCGAGCTCAACCGCCAGGGCGTGCGCGCCTACCAGCTGAGCCGCTTCGGCGACGCCTTGGAGCTGTTCCGCCGAGCCCTGGCGTTGCAGCCGAAGAACATCAGCATCGCCCTCAACGCCGCCCAATCGCTGTTGCGCGCGGGCGGTGAACAGGCGGAGCTCGCCGAGGAATGCCGCGCCTGCCTCGATGCGGTGCGCATGATTCCGCCCAGCGACCCGCGCTACGAGCGCTACCAGCAGCTGCGCCGTCGGGTGTTCGGCGAATGAGCGGGCTGGACTTCTCCACGGTGATCGCCTCCACCGTGCACGACATGAAGAACTCCCTGGCCATGCTTGGCCAGGCCCACGCCCATTGGCTGGCGCAGTTGCCGGAAGAGCTGCGTGGCGGCAGCGAGCGCGGGGTGATCGAGTACGAGTTCGCCCGCCTCAACGGCATGCTGGTGCAGTTGCTCGGCCTGTACAAGCTGGGGGTCAACCAGCTGCCGCTACGCCCCGGCTACCAGGAGGTGGAGGACTTCATCTGCGCCCAGCTGGCGCGCCACGACGAAGTACTGCACAGCCGCAGCATCGCCGCCCGCTGCGAGGTGGAGGAGTTCGACCTGATGGGCTTCTTCGACCAGGAACTGCTCGGCTCGGTGGTGGCCAACGTCATCGCCAACTCCATCCGTTACGCGCGCAGCGCCCTGCTGATCAGCGCCCGTGAGGAGGACGGCCAGCTGCTGCTGAGCATCAACGACGACGGTGTCGGCTACCCGACGGCCATGCTCGACCAGCAGGCCGACTACGTGCTCGGCCTCAACCAGAGCAGCGGCAGCACCGGCCTTGGCCTGTACTTCGCCGCGCGCATCGCCGAGCTGCACGAGCGCAACGGCGTGCGCGGGCGCATCGAGCTGCGCAACGGCGGGCCGCTGGGCGGCGGCGAATTCCGCATCTATCTGCCCTGACAGATGGCCGGCGATGCCGGCGCTATCGCGGCGGTTTGCATCTTTTCCCGCTCTATCCCGAATCAATATAAAAGCGTTTTTGGCCTTCACCGCGCCATGTACTAGCGTGCCTCTTGTACCCCGTCCCGCCAGAGGGACCATCGCGCAGCATGGAGGCGTCCGGCAGTAGTCCGTGCTCGTACAACAAGAACAAGACGAGGACACGCTGATGAAGTCTGCCTTGCTGACCTGCTGCCTGTGCGTCATGGCCCTGCTGGCCACCCCGGCCCACGCCGAACTGGGTGACTACAGCGCCTGGAAGACCCTGCTCAACCTGACCATGCCGCCGCCGGCGGACAACAAGGTCACCCCCGAACAGGGCCTCGGCCCCTATCCCCTACTGAACAACCCCGGCGGCTTCAACTCCGGCTTCAAGCCCGGCAACTACTACGGCTGGCAGACCGTGCAGCTGGCGCCGCAGACCGGCGCGGTGTGCGGCAACGGCTCGCCCTACAAGTTCTTCGTCAACCGCGTGCCCAACACCACCAACACCATCATCTACCTCGAAGGTGGCGGCGCCTGCTGGGACTACGCCAGCTGCACCGGGCAGAGCGGCATTCGCGGGGCGCGCAACCCCGACGGCATCCCCGACGACTACATGAGCCTGCTCAACCCCGGCGCCAGCCTGGTCAGCCCGCTGGTAGTACGCCTGCACCCGTGGACGCGGACCAAGCCGCAGAACTGGAACATGATCTACGTGCCCTACTGCACCGGCGACATCTACTCCGGCGACAAGGTGGCGGTGTACGAGGACCCGCAGAACCAGAAGCCGCCGCTGATCTGGCACCACAACGGCCTGCGCAACACCCGCGCCGTGGTGGCCTGGCTGAAGAACAACCTGCCGCGCCCGGCGCAGCTGCTCACCACCGGCTGCAGCGCTGGCGGTGCCGGTAGCCTGACCAACTACGTGAACATCCGCCAGGACATGGCGCCGACCCGCGGTTTCCTGCTCGACGACTCCGGACCGGTGTTCAGCGCGCCGCCGGGTAGCGATATCGCCCAGTACCCGTCGCGGCCGCTGCAGGACTATATCCGTGCGGCCTGGGGCCTCAACGAGGGGCCGGTGCCCTACCTGCAGAGCCGCCTGCCGGGGCTCGATGGCGCCAACCTGGGCAGCCTCTACTCGGCGCTGTCGGCCAACCTGCCGGGTGATCGCCTGGGCCACACCCACTTCTGGCAGGACCTCAACTACTCGTCATACTCCTACGAGCGCTTCCATCCGGACATCATCAACGCGCCGGACGCCGCCACCAAGGAGGCGCTGATCCACGCCAAGTGGGCGGTGGACACCGAGCGCCTGCGCGGCCAGCTGAGCAACCTGGGCAACTTCGGCGGTTATTTCCCGCAGTATCGCGCGGTGAACGAGAGCCACTGCACCAGCATCATCGAGTTCGCCAACTCGGATATCCAGGAACAGAACCTGCAGCTCGACCACTTCGTCAACAACCTGCTGGAGGGCAGCGGCACTGTGCTGTCGGCCTCGGAGAGCAGCGATGCGGCGGACAAGGCCAAGCCGTTCAATCTGCTCTACTACATTCTCGACCAGCTCCTGTAGACCTACTGATACGCCTGCTCCCGCGCCTCCTGCAGGCGCTGGCGCAGGTACTGGTCGCGGCTCAGGCCGTCGGGAATGCTGTCCAGGTTCAGCACCTCGTCGACGATGCGTTTCTCGTCGGACTTGTACTGGGTGAAGCGTGCATCGGAGGTCTTGTTGCGGGCTTCGCGCGCCTGGCTGAGCGCCTGGTAGCGGGCGACCAGGGCATCGGCCCGGGCCTTCTGCGCGTCCTCGTCGCCACCCTCGGCCTGGGCCAGACCGACCTGCAGCAACAACGCCTCGCTCAGTGCCAGTTCGCCGGCGGCCTCGCGCCGGTCGATCTCCTTGGCCAGGGCCGCCGCGCGCTGGCGTCGTTCGGCTTCGCTCAGTCCGGCGGCGGACTTGATAAAGCTCTGGTAGTCGGCGCCGAACTGCAGGCGAGCCTGATAGCCCTGCACGGCGGGATCGTTCAGCAGCGCCTGCCGGGTGGCGGGGTCGATTGGAGCGCTGGCGCTGTTTCCTGCCGTGGCGTCCGACGCCGGCGCGGCTGGTCGCGGTGTATCGCCAGGGTTGCTCTCGGAGCCGGCCAGGCCCAGCCATAACCCACCGCCGATGGCGAGGGCGGCGAGGCCGCTGATAAGCAGGCGGGTCTTGATGCTGGCCATGTTCCGGTCTTGTGCAGAGATGTCGTCTGCCAGTTAAGTCCAGGACCGGGAGAGCAGCCAGCGTGGCGCCAGGCTCAGCTCTCCAGCCACACGTCGCGGCACCAGTGCCACACCGAGTCCCAGCTCTCGTCGGTCAACTCGCCTTCGCTGCCGTCCCACAGCCAGACGGTGCCTTCCACGTCCACCGCGTAATAGTCGCGGCCGTCCTGGCACAGCGGCACCAGGTCGCGCGGCAGGCCGCGGTCCCAGGCCACCGAGGCGACTTCCGGCAGGTAGGTGTGCGAGTGCGGGTCGCTGGCGGTCACCGGCTCCAGGCGGCCGTAGACCACGTCACTGACCTTGAGCAGGTACTCGCGCAGCTCGAACGGCAGGTGGATGAGCAGCTGTTCCTGGATATCCACCAGGGTCTCCTCTTCCGGCAGCTCCAGCGGTACCGGCACCGGCTCGTTGAGTTCGCGCAGCTGATCGATGACTTCTTCCACGGTGCGTCTCCTGGCAAGCGGCATTCGGCTAGAGGGTAGCCGATTGGAGGCGCGTTTTACCCTGTGTGGCGGCCAAGGGGAAGTAGCCGGATGCAATCCGGGGCGGAGTTGCCGGCTTTCCCGGATTGCATCCGGGCTACGACCTGGAGCTGACTGGCTGTAGAAGCGCAGCCATGCCCGTCTTCAAACAGAAAACCCGGGCAAGCCCGGGTTCGCTGACTGGAGCGAAGGCCTTACATCAGCCGCTTGCCGTCCTCGCGGGTGATCACCACGGTGGCCGAGCGCGGCCGCCGTCCCGGGCCGTCCGGCCAGGTGCTGAGCAGGTTGCCGGCGGTGGAGCCTTCGCCCGGGTGCTGGATGTTGACGAACAGCGTGCGGAAGTCCGGCGTGGCGCTGATGCCGGTGACCTCGGCGCCGATCGGGCCGATCAGGAAGCGCTTGATCTCGCCCGTGCGCGGGTCGGCCACCAGCATCTGGTTGTGGCCGAACGGGCCGCTGGCCAGCTGGCTGCCGCTCATGTCGGTCTGAATCCACAGGCGCCCGTCCGGGTCGAACCACAGGCCGTCCGGGCTGGCCAGGATGTTTGTGTCGTCCAGCGCCGCACCGTTCGGGCCACGGCTGTCGGACTGCGGTCCGGCGAGCAGGAAGATGTCCCAGTTGAAGCGCTTGCCGGCGTGGTCGCGGCGGTCTTCGCGCCAGCGGATGATGTGCCCGTAGGGGTTGGCCGCGCGCGGGTTGGCGGCGTCCGCCACGGTGCGCGAGCTGTTGTTGGTGAGGGTGAAGTAGACCTCGCCGTTGTCCGGGTTGACCGCGCCCCACTCGGGACGGTCCATCTTGGTGGCGCCGGCGATGTCGGCGGCCAGGCGGGTGTTGATCAGCACTTCGCCCTGGTCGGCGAAGCTCACACCGGCGGCGGCACAGGCGGCCTGGAAGGCCTTGTCCTTGAGGTCCAGGGCCAGCCAGTCGCCGCTACCGTCGACATTGAAGCGCGCCACGTAGAGGGTGCCTTCGTCGAGCAGGCGGCCGGGCTGGCGCAGCAGCGGCAGGTACTTGCCGCGGCTGACGTACTTGTAGATGTACTCGTTCTGCGAGTCGTCGCCGGAGTAGCACACCAGCGGGCGTCCGGCCTGTACCGGGGCGAAGATCAGGCCCTCGTGGGCGAAGCGGCCGAGGGCGCTGTGCTTGACCGGGGTGGAGTCCGGGTCGAAGGGGTCGATCTCGACGATCCAGCCGAAGTGGTTGGGCTCGTTGCGGTAGTCGCCCGTGGCGTCTGCCGCCTTGCGGGTGGCGTCGAAGCGCTGGAACTCGTCGCCGGGCAGGGTCTCCCAGCCGAAGCGGCTAGTGCTGCGCAGGCCGTAGCGCTTGAGCTCGCGTGGCAGCTCGGCATCGCGCGTGGCGAAGTAGCCGGCCCAGTTTTCCTCGCAGGTGAGGTAGGTGCCCCAGGGCGTGTAGCCGTTGGCACAGTTGTTCTGGGTGCCGCGGCTGGCGGTGCCGTTGGGGCTGTGCAGGGTCTTGAGCAGGGTGTGGCCGCGCGCCGGGCCGACCATCTGCATCGGCGTGGCGGCGGTGACGCGACGGTTGTAGCGGCCGGGCACCACCTGCCAGTCGCCGAAGCGGTCGCGGCGGATCTCGACGATGGTCACGCCATGCGCGTTGATTTCCTTGCGCACTTCCTCGGCCACGGTACGCAGGCCGTTGACCGTGGTCGGGCCGTTGGGGTGCAGCAGCGGCGCGTCGATGTACTCGTTGTTGAACACCAGCAGGCCGTGGTTGGAACGGCGGCCACCACCATGACGGCCGTCGATGGGAAAGAAGTGCATGCCGTCGTGGTGCATGCCAACCTGCTCGGCCTGGTCCTGGGCGCTGTTGCTGGCGTCCTCGAGGAAGGCCGGGAAGCGTCCGCTGATCGGCGTGCCCCAGGGCACGCAGACGCTGGCGAGGTAGCCGGCGGGCACCGTGATGCTGTCTGCGCGGCCCACCGGCAGGGCGTCGAAGGGCAGACGATTGCGCTTGCCCCAGCCGTGCCTGGCGCCCTTGGCGCTCTGTTCGGCGGCCTCGACTGCCTGTGGCAGCACGCCGAGGAAGCCCAGTGCACCGACGGCCACGCCACCGGCGAGGATCTGCCGGCGGCGCTGGTCGATCAGCTCGCTCATGTGCGGGTTGGCGGAGTGGTTGCTGGGGAGTTCATCGCCGCTGCCAAACAGCACGGCGTTCTGGTCATCGAGGCTCACGGGTCGGTTCCTTCTGCTGAGGAGTTGCGGCGGAGCCATGACGCTAGCGAGCAAAGAAGACGGAACGATGACGCTGTTGTGGCGAATCGACGGGGTGCGTGCTGGTTAACGTTTCTGCCGGCGGCGCTCGGCACCGCTCATCAGCCGCGCGTCGAGCAGGGCGTGATGGGGGATGGCGGCCTCGGCCAGATCGCTGAGCAGCTCGGCGTCTTCGCGGCAGCAGACCTGCTCGGGCAGGTCGTCCGCGCCGAGCAGTTCGAGCAGCAACGGCCAGTCCCAGGCCAGGGCGTCGCTGACGATTTCCACCGCGCCATAGCCGGCGAGAAAGGCGCGCAGCTCGCTGGCGGCCTCGGCGCGGCTGCGGCCATGGCAGGCCAGGTCCAGCTGCGGCAGGACGATCTCATGGACGAAGCTGGAGCAGTCGGCCGGGCTCCAGCCATCGATGAGTTCCACGTAGAACTCGGCGCTACCCGGGTCGACCAGGGCCAGGCTGATCAGCCGGTAGTCGGCCGTGAGGTTGGTGAATTCGGTATCGAGGAACAGGGTGCGCATCGTCGCTTTCTTGCCGGGGCCTGGCGGCACTCTAGCAGCCGTGCGGGCAGAAAAAACCCGGGACTGGCCCGGGTTCTTCACAGCGCGCTGGGATCAGCCGTTCTGGCGGATACCGGCGACCAGCCACGGCTGGTTGTCGCCAGTGGCGCGCTCCATGCGCCAGCTTTCGCTGAACGCCTCGCCCTGGTCGAAGCGCGAGGTCTTGGCCACGCCACGGAAGGTCAGGGTGGCCACGGTCTTGTCGGCCAGCTCGTCGATGCCGTCCAGCTGCACGCTGAGATCATCGACATATGTGGACTGGTAGCCGTCGCCCATGCTGGCGCGCTCTTCCTTGAGGAAGCTGAGCATCTGCGGGGTGACGAACTCGGCGATCTTGTCCATTTCCGCGGCGTCCCAGTGCTGCTGCAGGGCCAGGAAGTGGGTGCGGCCGGCTTCGACGAAGCGCTGCTCGTCGAACCAGGCTGGCGCGTTGATGGTCACTGGCGCGGCGCTCGGAGCAGAGCTGCCGAAGATCGGCGCCTGCTGCTGCGGCATCTCGCGCTGCATGCCACCGGCCATGGCTGGGCGGCCCTGCTGCTGACGACGGGCGGCGAACAGCTTGAAGATGACGAAGGCGATCAGCCCGAGGATCAGGAAGTCGAACAGCTGGAAGCCTTCGAAGCCGTCACCCATGAACATGGAGGCGAGCAGGCCGCCGGCGGCGATGCCGGCCAGCGGACCGAGCCAGCGCGAGGCGCCACTGGCCGGGCGTCCGGCAGCCGTTGTGCTGTTGGTGGCGGCAGGCTGGCTGGCCTTGGGCGCATCCGCCTGGCGGGTCTGGTGGGTCGGCGCGGAGCCGAACGATTTGCCGCCGCCCATGCGCTTGGCGGCGCTGGCGTCGAGGCTGAGGGTCAGACCCAGGCACAGGGCCAGGGTGATGCTGAGAAAACGCTGCATGAGGGGTAATCCCGCTGAGGTTGTGATTCGCGCGCCATGCTGCCGCAGTGTTGGGACCCTGGCCAGCCGCAGAATGTTTCCGGATTTATGCGCGCCCATCCAACAGGGGCGCGCGTGGCTCAGCGCAGGTGTTGCTGGAAGAACTGGGCGTAGCCGTCGAAGGCGTGGCTCACCGGCACATTGTCTTCGGCGCTGCAGTGCTGGTCGTCGCCGAACGCCAGGGTATAGGCGGCGCACAGGGCCGGACCCATGTCGGGGTAGTGCAGCGGGTCATGCGCAGCCATCTCGGCGGCGCTCAGCAGGCGGCCGACGAAGGGTTCGGCGTAGCGCAGCATGACGGGCGGATCGTCGTCGCTGACGCTCTTGATGGCGCTGCCGAACAGTGCGTACTGCTCGTGCTCTCTCTTCCACTTGGCCTTGGCCGCGCGCCGGGCCCCTCGACCAGAAAAAGGTCGGCGAACTCGCGGCCGTCGTAGGTGGTCTGGCCCTGGTAGGCAAACACCGCGTTGACCTGGATCGACTGGCGCAGCAGCGGGTCGGCGCTTTCTGGGTCGGCCACGTCGTTCTGCAGCGCCGTCCACAGGCCGAGGCTGCCGCGCGACTGCCCGACCAGGAACAGGTTATCCGGATCGATGTTGAGCGACGCGGCGTTGGCGCGGATGAACTGGATGGCCTGAGCGATATCTCGGTGCGGGGCCGGCACTATGTTTTCGTTGGTCACCGGATGGCGGAACTCCAGGGAGGCGAAGGCGAAGCCCCGGTCATGGGCCTGCTGCACCAGGGCTTGGTAGTTCTCGTTGCCGGCCTTGAGCCATTTGGTCTTGCCATTGGGGTGGGCCCAGATCACCAGTGGCGCGGCCGAGCCGCCAGGCAGCGGGAAGTAGTCGAATACCTGCTCCAGCAAGGGTTCGCCCTCCAGCGTCGGTTCGTTCCAGGTGGCGGCGCCGTAGCAGAGGTTGCGGCGCACGGCGTCGTCGGGTGCGACATCCAGTGGCTGCGGGGTGCAGGCCAGGGCCGCGGGACAGCAGATACAGGCAACGAGTAGCGAGAACAGGCGCATGGCCATGGCGAGCCTCCAAGCCGGGGAAGGTCCTGCAGACGGTAGCGCACGCGATTGACCTGCGGTCGTCCGGCGAGCCGTCGTGAGGTCATTTTGCGACGTCCGTCGCCTAGCGCAGCAGCCAGCCCAGCGGACCGCGGCGCAGCTGTTGGCGCAACAGGGCACGCAGCGCGGCGTCGTCGGCCTGCGGCTGGCGCAGCCAGTGGATGAAGGTGCGCAGGAACACCGCACTGAGCAGGCTCTCCTCGGCTACCCGCGACAGATGCAGGTTGTGCCGCCGCGCCGCCTCACGCCACCACTGCACGGTGCGGCTGACCCGCAGCAGGGCCCCGGCCTGCAGGTGGATATGGCCGAGCTCGAACTTGTACAACAGCATCTGCCCGGTCAGCGCGCGGTGCACAGCCATGCCGGCCAGCCAGGCCATCAGCAGTTCTTCCAGACGCTTGTCGGCGTTCAGTGCGGCGAGATCGGCACCCTTGGCGCGCTCGAACAGCGCCTGGTCGGCGCGGTCCAGCCAGGCTTCGACCAGGTCGTCCTTCTGTCGGTAATGACGGGCGATGGCAGCGAGGTCGCAGTGCAGTGCTTCGGCCACGTCATGCAGGTGCAGGCGTTCCCAGCCGCAGGTTTCGGCCAGGTCGAGAGCGGTATCGAGAATCTTGTCGGCGGAAGGCGTCGAGCGGGGCATGCGGAGTACCTCCGCTCGACAGTATGGCCACTCACTCTGCTCGGTTCTGTTGGAGCGACAGACGGCCCCGAGTTACCAGGGCGAAGTCGATTGCAGAGTGATCGAGCCGATGGCCTCTTCATTGGTAGTGAGGTTCATGTCGACGTAGTACCACCGCCCCTTGATGGTGCGGAAGCGCATGCTCAGCTGCATCAGGCCTCCGTCTTCCTTTTCGATCAGATACCACCGCCGCTGATACAGGCCCGCCGCATCCTTACGGGTTATGGGGTGTACCTTGTAGACCCCTTTTGTACCTACCCACCTGCTCAGGAAATCTTCGCCGTCTTTCAGATCGATGGCGTTTTCGCGCCAAGGCAGAACGTGGAGCTTGAATAGCTCGGTCAGGCATCTTTCGGCAAAGGCCTTCTCATCCTCGATACAGGCGATATAGCCCGCCTCGAACTTGTCGAGATCGGCGATCGGCTCACCAGCCTGGGCAGCGTGGCAGAACAGGCCGAGCGACAGCCCGGCCATCAGCTTCCTTGCAATCATCTGTTTCCTCCTTGTGAGTGAATCTGCTTACAGCGCTTCCAGCTTGGCGTAGGCCAGCATCAGCCACTTGCTGCCTTCGCTGGCGAAGTTGACCTGCACCCGCGCCTGGGCGCCGCTGCCCTCGAAGTTGAGGATCACGCCCTCGCCGAACAGGCTGTGGCGCACGGCCTGACCGAGGCTGAAGGGCGTTTCTGGCACGGCCGCGCCGGCAAACATCGAGCCGCCGCTCATGCTGCGGCTGGGCGCCGAATAGGGGCGGCTGACGCTGTTGGAGAGACGCACTTCCTGGATCAGCGTCGGCGGAATTTCGCGGACGAAGCGCGAGACCTTGTTGTAGGTCTCGCTGCCGTACAGGCGGCGGGTCTCGGCGTAGGTCAGCACCAGGTTCTGCATGGCGCGGGTCACGCCGACATAGGCCAGGCGGCGCTCTTCCTCGAGACGGCCGGGCTCTTCCAGGCTCATCTTGTGCGGGAACAGGCCTTCTTCCATGCCGACCAAGAACACCAGGGGGAACTCCAGGCCCTTGGCGCTGTGCAGGGTCATCAGCTGCACGCAGTCCTCGTGCTCCTCGGCCTGGGCGTCGCCGGCCTCCAGGGAAGCGTGGGTGAGGAAGGCCGCCAGCGGCGACAGCTCGTCGTCTTCGTTGTTCTCGAAGTTGCGCGCGGCGCTGACCAGTTCCTCCAGGTTCTCCACTCGGGCCTGGGCTTTCTCGCCTTTCTCGGCCTGGTGCCAGGCAATCAATCCGCTCTGCTCGATGACGGTCTGGGTCATCAGGTGCAGCGGCATGTCGAGCACCTTGGCGGCGAGGTTCTCGACCAGCTCGACGAAGCCGCTCAGCGCCGTGGCCGCGCGGCCGGTCAGGCCCTTGTTGGCGATCAGCTGCTGCATCGCCGCCCACATCGACAGGTCGGCATGGCGCGCATGTTCGCGGATGGCCTCGACGGTCTTCTCGCCAACGCCGCGGGTCGGCACGTTGATCACCCGCTCCAGGGCGGCGTCGTTGTGGCGGCCGTCGAGCAGGCGCAAGTAGGCCACCGCGTTCTTGATCTCGGCGCGCTCGAAGAAGCGCTGGCCACCATAGATGCGGTAGGGGATGCGTTCGCGCAGCAGGGCCTCTTCCAGCACCCGCGACTGGGCGTTGGAGCGGTAGAGGATGGCGATTTCGCTGCGCTTCAGGCCGTCCTTGCGTAGCGCCGACTCGATCGACTCGACCACATAGCGGGCCTCGTCGTGCTCGTTGAAGGCGGCGTACAGGTTGATCGGCTCGCCGTCGCTGCCGTCGGTCCACAGCTCTTTGCCCAGGCGCCCGCTGTTATTGGCGATCAGGGCGTTGGCGGCCTTGAGGATGCCGGCGGTGGAGCGGTAGTTCTGCTCCAGGCGAATCATCTGCGCGTCGGCGAAGTCACTGGAGAACTGCTGGATGTTCTCGATCCGCGCGCCGCGCCAGCCGTAGATCGACTGGTCGTCGTCGCCCACCACCATCAGACTCTCGCCACCCTTGGCCAGCAGGCGCAGCCAGGCGTACTGCACGGCGTTGGTGTCCTGGAACTCGTCGACCAGGATGTGGCGGAAGCGCTTCTGGTAGTGCGCCAGCAGGTCGGGCTTGTCGCGCCACAGGTCGAGTGCGCGCAGCAGCAGCTCGGCGAAGTCGATGACTCCGGCGCGGGCACAGGCGGACTCGTAGGCCTCGTAGATCTTCAGCATGGTGGCGAGGAACAGGTCGCCGCCGGGCTGGATGTTCTTCGGCCGCATGCCCTCGTCTTTCTGCCCGTTGATGAACCACTGCGCCTGCTTGGCCGGCCAGCGCTGCTCGTCCAGGCCCAGCTCGCGGATCACCCGTTTGACCAGGCGCTGCTGGTCGTCGGAGTCGAGGATCTGGAAGTTCTCGGCCAGGCCGGCCTCCTGCCAGTGCGCGCGCAGCAGGCGGTGGGCCAGGCCGTGGAAGGTGCCGACCCACATGCCGGCCGGGCTCATGCCGAGCATCTGCTCGATGCGCTGGCGCATCTCGGCCGCGGCCTTGTTGGTGAAGGTCACCGACAGGATGCTGTACGGCGAGGCACCGAGAAACTGGATGAGGTAGGCGATGCGATGCACCAGCACGCGGGTCTTGCCCGAGCCGGCGCCGGCCAGCACCAGCTGGCGGCCGAGCGGGGCGGCCACGGCCTGGCATTGCGCATCGTTGAGGGAGGCGAGGAGGAGTTCTGGGTCGAAGGCGGGATTGTTCTGCATCGCGGCATTCTACGGGCCGACCCGGGGAGCGGCAAACCGCGGGCGGACGGGCGAGAGCGTGCCTGCGCTCTAGCTCGCGACATCGCCGACAGGTCTTGCCAGATTCAGTGAACAAATGTTCGCCATTTATCGCGGCGAGCTGGTAAAAAGCCATCATCGCACTTGGGCAGCCTCTCTAGCTCGGGTATGCTCGGGAAAAGTCAGGCATCCATTACAAGAAAATCGCCTATGACCCAGCCTCTTCGGGGCGCTTCTGCCAGCGTGGTGGCGGAGGAGTCGCGCGCCATCCATCAGCAGTTCGCCACCGAGATCGCGGTGGAGCGGACTCGTCTGCTTTATCAGGGCTCCCAGGTTCCCACCTTCTTCATGCTGCTCAGCGCCCTGGCCTGCGCCGGTCTGCTCTGGCAGCCCCAGGGCGGTCTGCTGTTGGCCGGCTGGCTGGTGTGGGTGGTATTGCTGGCGGTGCTACGTTTGATCCAGATGACTGCCTTCAATAGCGCGCTGCCGTCGCGCCAGGCCAACCCGCACTGGCGTCGGGTGTTCCTGGTGGGCGCCGGGCTGTCCGGCCTGACCCTGGCCTGTGCAGCAATCTTCCTGGTGCCTGCGGATCGCTTCCTGCTGCAGGCCCTGGTCTACGGCCTGATCGCCGCGGCCATCCTCTCCGCCAGCGTGGCCTATGCGGTCAGCCGCGCCGCCTTCCTGGCGTTCGCCCTGCCGTGCCTGGTGCCTTCCATCGTCTATCTCCTGCTCAGCGACAATACCCGCCAGCAGGCCTGGGGCGCGCTCGGCCTGCTGATGCTGCTGAGCCTCTGTGTGGTGGCCTGGCAGGTCAATCGCCTGGTGCAGGGCAGCCTGCTGCGGCGCTTCCAGAACCAGGCGCTGATCGAGCGTCTGGAGCATGCCCGCGAGAGTGCCGAAGGCCTCAATCAGGAACTGGCCCGCGAAGTGGAACAGCGCCGCCGAGCCGAGCGCGAGCTGCGCAAGGCGCATGGCGATCTGGAGATTCGCGTGGCCCAGCGCACCCTGGAGCTGGACGACGCCAGCCATGCCCTGGGCAAGAGCCAGGCGCGCCTGGCCCTGGCCCTCGAAGCCAGCGAGCTGGGCCTGTGGGACTGGGATCTGCAGACCGACGAGGTGCACCACAGCCACCTGGAGAGCATTTTTGGCATCAGCCAGGACGAGGTGAAGGGCGTGCTCAGCCACCTCAAGCCGCGCCTGCACCCGGACGATCTGCCGCTGCTGCGCCGGGCCCTGGTCGAGCATCTCAAAGGCCGCACCGACGGCTACTGCGTGGAGTACCGCGTGCGTCACGCCGACGGCCGCTGGCTGTGGGTCGAGGACCGTGGCCGCGCCGTCGAGCGCAACGCCCAGGGCCAGGTGACGCGCATGCTCGGCACCCGCCGCGACATCACCGAGCGCAAGCGCCAGGATGAGGAGCATCGCCTGGCCGCCACCGTATTCGAGGCCACCAGCGAAGGCATCGTCATCCTCGATGCCGACTACCTGCTGCTATCGGTCAACCAGGCCTTCAGCGAGGTCACCGGCTACCGCAAGGAAGAAGTGCTCGGGCGCAGCGTGGCGACCCTGATCAGCAGCCGCGATGCGCGGCGCCAATACCAGCTGATCCGCCAGGAGCTGGAGCGCCACGGCAGCTGGCGCGGTGAGCTGACCGAGACGCGCAAGAACGGCGAGCTGTACCCGCAGTGGCTGCAGCTGAACGTGGTGCGCGATGGCCGCGGTCGCGTCAGCCATATCGTCGGCTTCTTCTCCGACCTGTCGCAGCGCCGGCAGACCGAGGAGCGCCTGCGCTACCTGTCGCACTACGACGAACTCACCGGCTTGGCCAACCGCAGCCTGTTCCGCGAGCGCCTGCACGAGGCCGGCGAGCGTTCGCGCCAGGACGAGTCGCGCCTGGCCCTGCTGCACATCGACCTGGATCGCTTCAAGCTTCTCAACGACAGCCTCGGCCATGAAGTGGCCGACCAGCTGCTGCGGCAGATGGCCCGCAGGCTGATCCAGGCCGCCCCGGAGGCCGACACCGTGGCCCGCCTGGCCGGCGATGAGTTCGCCATCCTGCTCGACGACTACGGCAGCCTCTCGGCCCTGGCGCGCACCGCCAGCCGCCTGCTGAGCAAACTGCGCACGCCGATGGACGTGGGCGGCCACGAGCTGGTGATCAGCGCCTCGATCGGCATCAGCCTGCTGCCGGACAACGCGCGGGAAATCTCGGCACTGATCAGCCAGGCCGGCATGGCCATGCAACATGCCAAGCACCTGGGCGGCAACACCTTCCAGTTTTACACCGACAACCTGCAGGCCTGCACCCTGGAGCGCCTGCAGATGGAAACCCAGCTGCGCAAGGGTATCGAGGACGGCCAGCTGGAGGTGTTCTACCAGCCCAAGCTGTGCCTGGTCGACGACAGCCTCAACGCCGCCGAGGCGCTGGTACGCTGGCGCCATCCGGCGCTGGGCCTGGTGCCGCCCGGCGAGTTCATACCGCTGGCCGAGGAGACCGGGCTGATCGCCCCGATCGGCGAGTTCGTCCTGCGCCAGGCCTGTCTGCAGGCGCGTGAATGGCAGCGCCAGGGCCTGGCCGACCTGCGCGTGTCGGTCAATCTGTCGGTCCACCAGCTGCGCCAGGGCAACCTGATCGGCCTGGTGCGCCAGGTGCTCGACGAGACCGGCCTGCCGCCGCGCCTGCTGGAGCTGGAGCTGACCGAGAGCCAGCTGCTGGACAACGTGGAGAACGTCATCGCCACCTTCCAGCAACTGCGCGACCTGGGCGTGAAGCTGGCGATCGACGACTTCGGCACCGGCTATTCCTCGCTCAGCTACCTCAAGCGCTTCCCGGTGGACTACGTGAAGATCGACCAGACCTTCGTCCGCGACCTGTCGGCTGGCGGCGAGGATGCGGCAATCACCCGCGCGATCATCGCCATGGCCCACGGCCTGGAGCTCAAGGTGGTGGCCGAGGGCGTGGAGACCCAGGCGCAGATGGACTTCCTCAAGGCCCAGCACTGCGACGAGATCCAGGGCTTCCTGATCAGCCCGCCGGTACCTGCCGAGCGCTTCGCCGAGCTGCTCAGGGCGCAGGCGGAGATGTATTGAAGCGCAACAACAGGGCGTGATTCAGGTCGATCTCCGCCACTAGGGGCAGGTAGACGATATGGCCATCGCCCGGCGCGATGTCCGTAGCGGTGCCGTCGGCCTTCTCCAGGCTGTTCAGCCGGAAGCTGCGGTTGCCGCCCGGGGCCATCAGCTCCAGATGGTCGCCGACGGCGAAGCGGTTCTTCACCCGCACCTCCGCCAACTCGCCGCGACGCACGCCGGTGAATTCGCCGACGAACTGCTGGCGTTCGGACAGCGAGTTGCCGCGCTGGTAGTTCTGGTATTCGTCGTGTACGTGGCGGCGCAGGAAGCCTTCCGTGTAGCCACGGTTGGCCAGGGATTCGAGATCTTCCATCAGGCGCAGGTCGAAAGGCCGGCCGGCCACGGCGTCGTCGATGGCACGGCGATACACCTGGGCGGTGCGCGCCACGTAGAAGTGGCTCTTGGTGCGGCCCTCGATCTTCAGCGAGTGCACGCCCATCTGCAGCAGGCGCTGCACGTGCTGCACGGCGCGCAGGTCCTTGGAGTTCATGATGTAGGTGCCGTGCTCGTCCTCGAAGGCCTCCATCAGCTCGCCGGGGCGGCTCTCGTCTTCCAGCAGGAACAGGCGCTCGGTCGCGGCGCCCGCGCCGAGGGTCGGCTGGCAGCCGCGCACGATACCGCCCAGCTCGTTCTCCCGGCCCTCATGGGCTTGGTACTGCCAGCGGCAGGCGTTGGTGCAGGTGCCCTGGTTGGGGTCACGCTTGTTGATGTAGCCGGACAGCAGGCAGCGCCCGGAATAGGCCATGCACAGCGCGCCGTGGACGAACACCTCCAGCTCCATGCCGGGCACCTGCTGGCGGATTTCCTCGATCTCCTCCAGCGCCAGCTCGCGCGACAGGATCACCCGGGAGAGCCCCTGGCGATGCCAGAATTCCACGCTGGCCCAGTTCACCGCATTGGCCTGCACCGACAGATGCACCGGCATCTGCGGGAAGTGCTCGCGCACCAGCATGATCAGACCCGGGTCGGACATGATCAGCGCATTCGGCCCCATTGCCACCACCGGCTCCAAGTCCTTGAGAAAGGTGGTCAGCTTGGCGTTGTGCGGCGCGATGTTGACCACCACGTAGAAGCGCTTGCCCTGGGCATGCGCCTCGGCGATGCCGATGGCCAGGTTGGCGTGGTCAAACTCGTTGTTGCGCACCCGCAGGCTGTAGCGCGGCTGCCCGGCATACACGGCATCGGCGCCATAGGCGAAAGCATGGCGCATGGCCTTGAGGGTGCCGGCTGGGGAGAGCAGCTCTGGGGCGTGGAAGGTGGTCATAGTTGCCCAGTTGGAAAAGCGGGCGCAGAGAATGACAGGAGTTGAGGGGCGCGAAATTGATCCAGAGCAGTCCAGAGAAGCCTAGTAGGCGATTAGCTCGATGGGGCCGAGAGTAGCCAACTTCTCCAGAAAGCTGCTTTCGTCCTGAAAGTCGGTGAGGTGGATGACCCATTCGGCGCCAAGCTCAACAAAGATGTCCTGCCATTTGTCCAGGGCTTCGTCATAACTCACCTCCGCACCCATCAGGCCGTGACCTTCCCCCTCCAGGAAAAGGAATTTCTTGAGAGCCAAGTCATAACCGAAGTATCGCGAACACCTTTGCCTAACCTTCTTGCAATAAGGTGGTAATGCGTCATTTCTTGGTGAAGCCGCTGCCGCTAATAACTATCTCGCCATCCTGAACTTGAACAGATCCGATGTCGTTTATAACGAACGCGGCGTCAACTGGTCTTGCTGTAAAGAGGCAGTTGAGAAGTTCGAAATACAGGTAGTCCTGAATGAGCTCCGACGAGAGTTCTAATTCATCTTTCAAAAGCATTTGGAAAGACGGATATCCCAAGTCGCGAAGCTTGGGTATGTCTGCTTCCGCAAGTCTGAGGTCGTCGAGCCGGCATTGCTCGATAAAGTCGTTAGCCTTCCGCTGAAACGTGTCGGTCAGCTCATCGAAGTCCAATTCAATCCTGTAGGGGGCACCATCGCCTGAGAGGTTTTCTCCAAAGCCCAATTCGCGGAAGGTTATAAGCTCAGGGGCTAAGGGGGATTCATTGACCAAGAATTTCATGGTTCTGCTCCTGGCGGGATTATGACGAGCGAGCCGTCCGGATTTGCAGTTATTGATCCCGATGGTACATAGGGTTCTCCAGCCTTGGGATCTGCAGCTCCACGGGTGCCTGAGCGCTGGAAGAATTCTTCTGGTGACTGGATTCGTGCAATGGAGTTCGTTTCGTTGCCGGGAACAATGCGCGTTTGCTCGAGCTTTAGGAAGTTGAGCTCTAGGCTGAACCTTTTCTCCAGCTTCTTTAGCAACTTTGCGGCCTGGTTGGCGTTGAGCCCGCCGAAGCCGACATCGAGGTCACTGCTATCGGTGTGATTGCCTCGCACTCTGCTGCCACCGAATACAGCCGAAGAGTCTCGTGAATGAGATTCTTCCAAAATGATTTTTGCTTGTGCTTCTGGCAATCCAGGGACATTCTCCGAGAGAAATTTAGCTTGCTCGTCTGCTCCTTTTGTTTGAATAACGGTTTTTTCGGGGTAGCGCTCAAATACGGATTGGTTTTCCCCGTCCGGACAATGCCCTGGTACCCGGTTTAATCCTAGGGGATCCACCCATCCCGTCGGATTGGGCACGTACTGGTAGTTGTTCAGCCCCCCTGCCAGCTTGATCGGATCTGGTGTTAGGAACAATCCCGTGCCGGGGTTGTAATACCGATGCCTGTTGTAATGCAGTCCCGTCTCCACGTCGAAGTACTGACCCTGGAAGCGCAACGGGTTGTCGATTTCCGCGACTTCTACCTTGGCCAGGCTGCCATAGGCTCGGTACTTCACCGACCAGAGGATCTGTCCGCCAGTGCTGGTCAGCTCCTGTGGAGTGCCCAGGTGGTCGAGCTGGTAGTAGAAGGGCTCGGCGGCTTCACCCTCACCCTGCAGCAGTGCCAGGGGACGGAAGGTGCCGGGCTCGTAGACGTAGCTGCGGTAGTGCGTCGGGCCGCTTTCGGCGATCAGGCGTTCGCCCTGCCAGAGGAACTCGGTGGTCTGGCCATCCACTGTCTTGGCGATGCGTCGGCCGAAGGCGTCGTAGCGATACTGGACGCGGCGACCATCCGGCAGGCTGGCGGCGATCAGCCGGTGCTGGCTGTCGTAGTGGTATTCGGTGACCAGTTTCTGCCCGGTGCCGCGCCGCTCGCGCACCAGATTGCCGAAGGCGTCGTAGTCGTAGTGGCTGTCACCCTGCATCAGCAGGCGATTGCCCTTGACGTTGGCTAGGCCTTCCGGTGCAGCGCCGTTCTGCGCCAGCAGGGTGCCGGCAGGGTCATGGGCGAAGCTCTCCGGCAGGTCGCCGCGTACCGCCACCAGGCGATCCAGCGGGTCGTAGTGGAAGCTGCGATTGCCCTTGCGCGAGTCCTCGATGGCAGAGAGGTTGCCGCTGTCGTCATAACGGTACCGGCGTTGCAGCAGTTGGCGATGATCGCTGCGTACCCGATGGGCCTGCAGCCGCCCCTGGTCGTCGTAGTCGTATTCGCTGAGCAGCGCACCCTGGCGCCGGTAGCGCTCGCGCCCCCGCTCGAACTGGTGGCGGGTCAGTGGCTGGCCGTTGAGGTCGATGCCTTCCAGCTCACCGCCCGGACGGTAGCGGTAGTCCACGCGGCTGCCATCGGGTAGGCGGCAGTGGCCGAGCTGGCCGAGGGCGTCGTACTCGTAGCGCAGAGTGGCCCAGCCCTGATGCTCCTCGATCAGGCGGTCACGCAAGTCGTAGGAGTAGGCCAGCGGCCATTGCCCGTCGTCGACACAGACCAGGCGGCCCAGGCCATCGTAGGCGTAGTGGATCTGCTCGCCATCGGGCAGAGTCTTGACCAGCAGGCGTCCCGCGCTGTCGCGCTGGTAGGCGGTGATCCGCTCGCTGCCGTCTTCGGCGAACTCCTTCTTCTCGATCAGGTGGCCGGCCAGGTCGTAGCGGTAGGCCGTCTTGCGCCCGTCGAAGCCGGTTTCCTGGCTGATCAGCCCATTGGGGTGGTAGTCCAGGCGATAGTGTTCGCCGCGCTCGTTCTCGATATCGGTGAGCAGCAGGCGTGCATTGTCATAGCGATAGCGCAGCTGGCTACCGTCGGGGTTGATGCGGCGGCTGACCAGGTGCAGGCCATCAGCATACTCATAGCGGGTGATGCGGCCCTGCTCGTCGCGTTCGCTGGTGACCTTGCCATAGGCGTTGTAGCTGTAGGCGCGGGATGCGCCGCCGGGCAGAGTCACTTGGGTCAGGCGATTGGCCGCGTCCCACTGGTACTGGGTCAGTGCGCCGTGCTCGTCCTGCCGGGTGATCTGGCGGCCGAATGCGTCGTAGCGATAGCGGCGGATGCCTGCACCCGGCAACTGTTCCTCGATCAGCTCGCCCTGGGCGTTCCACACCAGCAGGTGCTGACTGCCGTCCGGGTGGCGGATCTCCAGCAGGCGGCCGCGGGCGTCGTAGCGATAGTGGGTGCTCTGGCCGAGCGGATCGATCTGCTCGGTGATGTCGCCTTGGGCGTTGCGCTCGTACTTCCAGGTTGCCTTGCCGCGCCGCACGCTGCGCACTTGGCCATCGAAGTAGCTGTAATGAACCGCTTCGCCTTCCGCTGGGATTCGCGTTTCCAGGCGACCGGCCTCGTCGTAGCGGTATTCGGTGATTGCACCTAGCGGGCTCTGCTCGGCAACCAGCTGGCCCTTGTCGTCGTATGCCCGGAGAGTCTCGGCACCGTCCGGGTCGACCTGGCGCACCAGGCGTGCGTTCTGGTCGTGGGCGTAGGTTTCTTCGCTGCCATCGGCGTTGACTACAGTGACGCTGCCTTTGTCGTCCCAAACGTAGCGGGCGTCCATCTGACCGAAGTTGGCCCAGTGGTGCACGCAACGCGCCTGCTTGCCCTGGCCTTGCCATTCCCAGTAGAAGGCTGCCCCTCCGGCAAGCTGACGTTCGAGAATTACGTTGTCCTGGTCGTAGCGATAGTGCTCGGTCTCGCCCAGGGCATTGCTGGCCGCGATCATCTGGTCGCGTTCGTTGTACTGATAGCGGACAAGAGTCTGCACGCTCTGCCAGCTGGCTTCCTCGTTCTCGGCCGACCGCTGGATCTGGTAGTCGACAGCGACGATATGACTGCCCTCGTAACGCAGCAGCAGGGCGCGTCCGGCGCCGCTGAGGCGTTGCGGCCGGCCGACCAGGTCGCGACTGAGGCTGAGGCGGTTGCCATAGGCGTCGCTGATGGCGATCAGATAGCCGCCTCGGGCATCGCGGCGGAAGTGATAGAAGCGCGGTGTCTTGCCGGCCTGTGCCAGGATCAGTTCGGCGGGATCTTGGCCTAGGTAGATGGCAGCGCGGGACAGGCGATTGGTGATGGCCGGGCGCTGCTCGCTGGGCATGGGGAAACTGGTGCGGCGATTCTCGTGATCGGTCCAGACCAGTTGTTCGCCATCCAGCTCCAGGCGCTGGGCCAGGCTATGGCTCCAGCCGTAACCCAGGCCGCAATCCAGTTCCGCGGCGCTGCTGCGATACAGCCTGTCCCAGGCGAAGGGCAGCACGCCCTCCAGGGTGCCGTCGGTGAGGGTGAGCAGCTCCTCGCCCGTGACCATCGATACGGGGCATTTGTCGGTGCAGGTCTTGTCAGCCTGGTCCGCGGGCTTGTCACTGGGGGTCTTGGAGGGCGTGGAGACATCGTCGACCGGCTCGACCTGCTTGAGCGAGGTGGCGCTTTTCGGCTTCTTGCGCGGATAGACGGTGGCATCCGGTTCTATCTGCGGGGTGCCTGTCTTCCCGGCGGCGCCGCTGGATGCCGTTTGGCTGCGTGTCTCATCGGCTTTTCCTGCGCTCCGGCGTCTCGCTGGTTTGGCCGGAGGTTGCGCGCTTTGCGCCGGAGTAGGTGGATCGATCTTCAGCGTGGCCTTGCGCGTCGGCTGCATAGCTCCGCTGCCGTGGGCCAGTAGCGGTTTGGACGAGCTGGCATGCGGCGCTGCGTGACCCCGACTGAACTTCATCAGCATTGCGGTGAAGTCTTCGATCAGCTTGAGCACACGCCCGCCGTTCTTGGCCGCGCTCAGAGCTTTGGTGCCAACGCGCACGGCCAGGCCGATGCCACCGGTGAGCACCACGCCGAGCAGGATGTTCAGCAGCACTTCACTGGTCAGTTCGGCCAGCACTTCGGTGCAGGTCTGCGGCGGTAGCATGCTGGCCCAGGCCACGATCGCGGCGACGTAGATCCACAACAAGGGTTCGTCGCTGGCAATCAGCAGGGCGGTTTCCAACCCTTCCTTGGAGGCGTTGTAGATGCGCTTGATTTCTTCTTCGGTGAAGAACTTGCGCAACTTCTGATAGTTCTCGCGGGGATGGGCGACCAGGTCGTAGAGCGACTTGATGTCCTCCCACAGCCCCATGATGACCTTGACCAGTCCCTTCCATGCCGCCTCCAGTTCCTGCAGGAGCTTTCCGGTCATGCTGGCCGAGTCATGCGCGCGCCACAGCGGCAGGAACTGGCTGTCCCATTGGCCTTTCAGCCAGCCTTCCAGCTGGCCGATCACGCCCTGATAGGAGTTGAACAGGGTGTCGATCTGCGCGCGGGTCGGGTTGGGGAAGAAGGTGACCTTGTACTGCTGGTGAGGAATGCAGCCGGTGACCTCCTTGATGCCGCTCGGCCCGATGGTGACGTCGATGGCCTTGGCGATCTCGTTCTTGCCGAAGAAGCGTCCGTCCTCGACCGGCACGACACGGGCCAGGGTGTTGCCGATCGGGACGAAGCGCGCTGCCTCGAAGCTGTGCACCAGGGTCAGCTTGCCGTTCGCCGGGCAAGTGGCGTAGAGGGTCGCTGGGTCCTTGTCGTCCTTGTCCTGGGTATCGACCTCGTCGCCGAACTTGAACTGCTGCTCGGCGTCGAGAACGCCGCCGTACCAGGCTTCGCTGACGTCCCGATAGTCGTTCAGGCAGGTGCGGAACTGCTTGAGAATGTCCTGAACATTGGGTTGCTTGGCGTTCAAGTGGCCGATCAGGGAGCCGATCACAAAGCTCATGGTGTGACCTCGTATTCCAGATGGGCTCGTAGCCGCCCGCTGTAGTTGTCTTCCGTGATTGGGGTGCGGCGCACGAAGCGCTCGACCTTGTGCCGCAGGTTCTTTTGCGGCACGGCGAAATAGAGTTCGGCGTGCTGTTCCAGCAGCCACTGCATCAGGTTGTCGACCAGGGTGGAGGGATTCTCCTCGGTGAGGGCCGATGCCAGTGCCTGCGGAACCTGCCACCAGGGATAGTTGCGCTGTACTGGGAGTGTGCTGGTTGCGATGCTCAGGGCCTGGCCGTTGATCAGCAGTTGATCAAATACCGGCAGCAGCTCACCCGCTGCATCGCTCAGGAAGCGCAGGATCGGCAGCAGATGGCTACCGTCCCAGTGACGGAAGAACACCTCGGTGCCGTCGGGCATCAGCACCTGGGTCAGGCTGCGCAGGTGGTCGAGGACAAGGTCGGGCTCATGAGCGGAGAGCGCCAGCCAGCCCCAGTCCTGGCTGGGGGCTTCATCTACCCAGTCGAAAAAGCTGCTGTCGGGCTGCAGCTCGCCCAGGTAGGGCATGACTTCCTGCCAGCTGGCGTAGGGCGTGTCGCTCCAGATCGGCAGCGGCAGGCTGACGCTGTCCTGTTGGTAATAGGCCTGCAGCGGATTGGCTTCGCTGGCGTTGCCCATCACTACATAGAGACGCTGTCCTTCCCGCCACTCCGCCTCCAGCCAATCTCGAACCGAGATCGCTTCAGATGGCACAGGCGCCTCCCTTGCACTTCTCGCACTCCTCACAGAAAGGCGCGTTGCGCTTGAGTGTCTGGATCTGCGCCGGAGTCAACAGGGCGCCTGCCTTGTCGGCATCGGCCTGCAGCAGTGCACCTGGCCGCAGGATGGCGATCCCGCTGCCCACACCCGGCGCACCGCCGGAGTTCATCTTGATCGTCGCGCCGCTGAGGGTGACGCCGCTGGGGTCGAGTTTGAGCCAGCTGCCGCCGCCTTTGGCGGTCAGCTCCATGCCGGCGTCGATGACTACCTTGCTGCCGGCGTAGTAGTGGATCTCGTTGCCCGCCTCGACAAACTGCCCCGTGCCCAGCTTCACATGCTGGTTGGTGGCCACGGTCAGGTGGTCATTGGCGCGGATCTCGGTCTTGCGGTCTTGGTGGGTGGTGCGGTGCTCCTCGGCCTTGAGCTCGGTGTAGCTATTGGCCTCGACGGTGTCGTGGCGCTCGTGGCCGATGCGGATCTTCTGGTCGTGCT
>NZ_JACVAA010000043.1 GCF_014851565.1 Pseudomonas sp. PDM15 | reverse complement strand
GGAGCTATCTATCGTGACTATCAACATCAGAACCTTCATTGGCGGTCGCGAGATTCCTCGTGGGCAAGTGTTGGACTGGGAGCGGCGACGGGCGCTAGTTGTACTCAAAAGACTTGGTGGGAAACCCTCTGGCAATGAGGATCTGGTGACCCTGAGAAATCAGGTTTTGGATCGAAAAATTGCATTGGGATCGAATGGAATTCGGCAGCTCCTTCAACATGAGCTTGCTATGTCTCAGCCTGTGGCAAATTTTGT
>NZ_JACVAA010000042.1 GCF_014851565.1 Pseudomonas sp. PDM15 | reverse complement strand
CCATCAGTCTTACATCACAAGCACCCACACGAATTGCTTGATTCAGTTGTTAAAGAGCGTTTCGGCGAAGTCTTTCGTCTCAACCGAGGCCGCGCATTCTACAGCAGCCTTTCAATCTGTCAAGCTGCTTTTGAAGAATTTTTCGTTTCTTCTCAACCGCTTGCGCTTCAGATCAGAACTTCTTCTCGTCAGCGGGAGGCGCATTCTACAGCGTTCAAAACCGCTGTCAACCACCTCTTTCAACCGCTTTCGATC
>NZ_JACVAA010000041.1 GCF_014851565.1 Pseudomonas sp. PDM15 | reverse complement strand
TCAAAGATCTGCTCATGCCGGGGCACCTGAATCCCGAGTTCACACGCTATGAGCTGCATCGCGTTTGGGAGGTGGTGGCAACCCTCAAGCCAGGAGAGCGCCACATCTACGGCAAGCGCCATATCTATATCGACGAGGACACCTGGGCCATCTCGCTGGCGGATCACTACGACAACAGGGGTGCCCTATGGCGTGTTGGAGAGTCGCATCTTCAGTATTTCTACGATGCGCAGATCAGCTATCCGACGCCCGAAG
>NZ_JACVAA010000040.1 GCF_014851565.1 Pseudomonas sp. PDM15 | reverse complement strand
ACGACGGTCCAGGCACGGCCTCTGACGGCATGCGGACAGCCGATGGGCTAGAGCACTTCAACGGTTCCCCGGATCGCTACGAGTGGAAGCTGGTCGGTAAGCGCGAGATGTACATCCCGTACAACAGCTATCTCGCCGCTTCTCCGAAGATCAAGATCAAAGATCTGCTCATGCCGGGGCACCTGAATCCCGAGTTCACACGCTATGAGCTGCATCGCGTTTGGGAGGTGGTGGCAACCCTCAAGCCAGGAGAGC
>NZ_JACVAA010000003.1 GCF_014851565.1 Pseudomonas sp. PDM15 | reverse complement strand
CGCGCATCCAGTTGAAGGAGAACAGCATCCAGGTCGGCGAGAACAGGATCGAACTGTCGCCAGGCATGGCCGTGCGGGCGGAAGTGAAGACGGACAAGAGAAAGGTGATCGATTACTTCCTGAGTCCTCTCAGGGAGTATCAGGATGAAAGTTTAAGAGACAGATAGATTCATCTGAGGAGGATCAGTGATCGGAAGATATGTTTTTGAAACTTGTTTTATGCTGGCTTTTTTGGCCTTCTGGTTGGCCTGCTTACTTTTTCCAGAAAGTCAAACTCTAGGTGAAGCTCTTCCGACGGTCGCTAGTAGCGCGCATTGCGTAGTTGCCGCGGCGATAGCCTCTGTCTTTGCGGCCTGTATATTGGCCATTTTTCGCAATGAGACAAATGTAATCGAGGTTTTTGGTTCGTGGGAGGTGATGATTTTTGGCTTGCTTATTTCGACGTTCTGTTATGGGGGTGTATTTATTCTGTATGGTGGCTACATGCCCGGTGGAAATGGGTTGACAATGCGCGTGATTAGGGGTGGTGCAGAGTCAAATTTAGCTCTTTGCCTTCTGGTGTCAGTGGCATTCTCGCTAGGAGGAAGCGCCCTGTATTTTGCTGGTCAAGGACTGAAAGGTTTTAATGAAAAAATATAGTAAGGCACTGAGAAGGAGCTTGATATGAGCGGTAATCAAAATGAAAAATTGACAGAGGATGTTACCCAGTTCTCCCAGGACTTAGCCTATGAAACAGCAAAAAACAGTGCAGAATATTTTTCTGATCTCGCTCAATCAGAGGCTCAGGCATATGATCAGTTAGCCGGGAAGGCTTATGCCGATCTTCAGGCGGCTCAGAGGCTTGCTCAAAAATACGCCGAAAGAGCGATAGCTGAGGGTGACGCATCTCGGGCTGATTATTTTAATAATCTGTCAAATCAATTTAATGAAGTGGCTCATTCAAAAGAAGGGCTTACTAGCGAGCGCTGGATTAATGGCGTTCTTTTGGATAAAGCTTCAGGTGTACTTAAAAGCATGGGGCCAATTGGTGATGGCCTTGATTTGGCAGAAGCGGCTTGGGCAATTAAAGAAGGAAATTACGACGAGCTAGGGCGTGTGTCGTCAGGAATTCTTGGGGGGATAGTTGCCGGTGCAATAGCTGCAGCATTTATTGCAACTCTTCCCGTTAGTGGCGGAATTGCACTTGGTGCGGCAATTGTAGCTGGATTATTTGGAGGGTGGGCAGGCGAATGGTGGTGGGATAATATCGTTTCCAGCTCCGTTAACACAGATTTTAGCGCCGCACAAAATTTTGTACAGCGTCGAGACCCTTTAGCACTTGATCTCGATGGAGATGGTATCGAAACAGTCGGTACCAACAATGGCATTACATTCGACTTTAATGGTGACGGTTTGAAAACCGGCACCGGTTGGGTCAAGGGTGACGACGGCTTCTTGGCATTAGATATCAATGGCAATGGCATTATTGATACCGGTGCGGAACTGTTTGGTGTTGATACCATCAAGGCTAATGGCGAGAAAGCCATCGATGGCTTTGATGCTCTGCGTGATTTAGACAGCAATAGCGATGAAGTATTCGATGCTCAAGATGCTCAGTTCGCTAATGTGCGCGTCTGGCAGGACCTCAACCAGGACGGCAACTCCCAGGCCAACGAGCTTAAGAGTCTGGCTGAGTTGAATATCGTTGCTATCAATCTGGATGCTACCGCCACCCGGCAGAACTCCAACGGCAACTTGATCAGCGCCACCGGCACCTTCATTCGTGGCGATGGCAGCGAGGGCGGTGTCAACGACAACCAGAGCCTCGCTGCCAACCTCGATCTGGCCAGTAATCCGTTTTATCGCGAGTTCACCGACTCCGTACCGTTGGATGAGCAATCCAAGACGCTGCCTGGCATGCGTGGCTCCGGTGCTGTACGAGACCTGCGCGAAGCTGCAGCGGGTAGCAGTGAGCTGCGCGATTCGCTGTCCGCATACTCGGCCGCGACGACTAGACAGGAGCAACTATCCAAGCTTGATGGCCTGGTTCGAGCCTGGGCTGCAACCGCGGACTTCCGTACCTGGGATGAGCGAATCGGTGAGCTGGGCAATGAAGGGCTCGAGGTCCGCTTTGCCTACTCCTGGGAGAAACCTGTTGGTGATGGTATCGGTACTGGTGCCAGCGGCGGCACGGCCGGCGGCAGTGCTGTACTTGGTGGCGGGGATTCCGGTCCGACGACAGAGCAGTTGGCCACACGAAGCCTGTTGGAAAAGATTCGTGTTTTGGAGGTTTTCAACGCACAGAACTTCTTCAACTTCTCCAGTACCAGCAAAACGGAGGCAAATGGGCAGAAAAGTGCCAGCTTCGAGGTAGCCTCCGGCACAATTTCCCGTTCAGTCAGAATGCTGTTGACTGAGGTACGGACTGTTTATCTGACGGAGAAAGATTTCGCCTTCAATGCTGAACAGATCAGGCTGCTGAACAATGCCTATGAAAGCCTGATGCAGTCTGTCTATGACGGGTTATTGTTGCAGACGCGCCTGAAGCCCTATAGCGATGCAGTATCTCTGACGGTTTCCGAGTCCGGCTTGGCCCTAGACTACAGTGGCGCTCTCGACAAGCTTACTCAGGTACATGCCAGCGATCCGATCAAGGCGATCGTTGACCTTCTCGAGCTTGGGTCAGTGCTCGCTGGCCGTGCCGGATGGAGCGGTAATGAGGTTGCTCTTGCGGGTGATTGGGTTCGTCAGTTGACGCCAAATCGCTATGCCGAACTTCAGGTACAGCTCGGTGCCAGCAGCAGCGTGGCATTCGCTTCTCTCGATAGCCTCAACCTTACCGGAGGCGGTCAGACTGACTTCCTGTTCGGCTCGGCGGGTAATAACTCGCTGAAAGGAAATGCCGGCTCTGACTTCATGGACGGGGATGCAGGAAGCGATACCCTCTACGGCGGGGCCGGAAAAGACTGGCTGAAAGGTGGAGAGGGTGCTGATAGGTTGTATGGTGAGGACGGTCGAGATCAGTTGCTGGGCGCAGAGGGCAATGACACGCTGAGTGGCGGCAACGGCGACGACGTGCTCGATGGTGGAATCGGCAACGACAACCTGAGTGGTGATGTCGGTAGCGACGTATACCGTTTCAGCCGTGGCTGGGGTCAGGACTCGGTCAACAACTACGACACCAGCACCGGCAAAGTGGACGCGATCGAGTTCGCTGCGGACATTGCCCCGGGTGACATCATCATCACCCGCTCGGGTAGCGATCTGGTTCTGTCGCTGGTGGGTTCGACCGATAAGGTGACGGTGAACAACTACTTCACCAGCGATGGTGCTAGCACCTACAAGCTGGAGGAGATTCGTTTTGCCGATGGCACGAGCTGGAGCGTCGACAAGGTCAAGGAGCTGGCGCTGCGTAGCACTGGCGGCGACGACAAACTGACCGGTTATGCCAGCGATGATCAGCTCAATGGTGGTGCCGGCAACGACTATCTGTCTGGTGCGGCAGGCAACGATGTGTTGGGTGGTGATGCTGGTAACGACAATCTGTCCGGCGATGACGGCAACGACAGCCTCAATGGGGGTGAGGGCAACGACAACCTGAGCGGTGGCAACGGCAACGACGCACTCAATGGTGGTGCTGGCACCGACAGTCTCAACGGTGGCAGCGGCAATGATGTGCTGGACGGCGGTGTCGGCAATGACAGCCTAAGCGGCGATGCCGGCAATGACGTATACCGCTTCAGCCGCGGCTGGGGTCAGGACTCGGTCAACAACTACGACACCAGCACCGGCAAAGTGGACGCGATCGAGTTCGCTGCGGACATTGCCCCGAGCGACATCATCATCACCCGCTCGGGTAGTGATCTGGTTCTGTCGCTGGTGGGTTCGACCGATAAGGTGACGGTGAACAACTACTTCACCAGCGATGGTGCTAGCACCTACAAGCTGGAGGAGATTCGTTTTGCCGATGGCACGAGCTGGAGCGTCGACAAGGTCAAGGAGCTGGCGCTGCGTAGCACTGGCGGCGACGACAAACTGACCGGTTATGCCAGCGATGATCAGCTCAATGGTGGTGCCGGCAACGACTATCTGTCTGGTGCGGCAGGCAACGATGTGTTGGGTGGTGATGCCGGTAACGACAATCTGTCCGGCGATGACGGCAACGACAGCCTCAATGGAGGTGAGGGCAACGACAACCTGAGCGGTGGCAACGGCAACGATGCACTCAATGGCGGTGCTGGCACCGACAGTCTCAACGGTGGCAGCGGCAATGATGTGCTGGACGGCGGTGTCGGCAATGACAGCCTAAGCGGCGATGCCGGCAGCGACGTGTACCGCTTCACTCGCGGCTGGGGTCAGGACTCGGTCAACAACTACGACACCAGCACCGGCAAAGTGGATGCGATCGAGTTCGCGGCGGACATTGCCCCGAGCGACATCATCATTACCCGCTCGGGTAGCAATCTGGTTCTGTCTCTGGTGGGCTCGACCGATAAGGTGACGGTGAACAACTACTTCACCAGCGATGGTGCTAGCACCTACAAGCTGGAGGAAATTCGTTTTGCCGATGGCACGAGCTGGAGCGTCGACCAGGTCAAGGAGCTGGCGCTGCGTAGCACTGGCGGCGACGACAACCTGACTGGTTATGCCAGCGATGATCAGTTCAATGGTGGTGCCGGCAACGACTATCTGTCTGGTGCGGCAGGCAATGATGTGTTGGGTGGTGATGCCGGTAACGACAACCTGAATGGTGGTAACGGCAATGATGTGCTCGACGGTGGCGCTGGCAACGACAGCCTGAGCGGCGATGCTGGTAGCGACGTATATCGCTTCAGTCGTGGTTGGGGCCAGGACACGGTCAGCAATAACGACAGCAGTACCGGTAAGGTAGATGCGATCGAGTTCGCGGCGGACATCGCTCCGAGCGACATCCAGGTCACTCGCTCGGGCGACAATCTGATCCTGTCGCTGGTGGGTTCGACCGATAAAGTTACTGTGAGCAATTACTTCAACAGTAATGGTGCGAGCAACTACAAACTCGAAGAGATCCGTTTCGCTGGCGGTACTGTGTGGGCCCTCGCTGATATCAAGCAAATGACAGTATACGGCACGGCTCACAACGACTCGTTAGCTGATTGGGACAACCTGGGCGAGTTGCATGGTGGCGCTGGCAACGACACCCTTGACGGTGGCAATGGCACTAACCGGTTGTTTGGTGAGGCGGGTGACGATGTGCTGAGGACGGATACCGGCTCCTCCGACAACAACGTACTGGCCGGTGGTACCGGCAACGACACCCTGAACGGCAGCTACAAGAGCGACACCTACCTGTTCAACCTGGGCGATGGTGTGGACAGCATTGTCGAGACTGGCACTCAGACCGGCGCAGTGGATGTACTGCGCTTCGGCGAGGGCATCAAGCTGGAGGATCTGCAATTCCAGCGCTCCGGTGTCGATCTGGTGATTGCACATGCCAACGGCGTGGACAAGGTGGTGCTGAAGAATGCACTGACCTCGACCACGGTGATGGCTACCTGGGGCTCTACGACGCTCATTGAGAAAGTCGAGTTTGCCGATGGCACAACTTTGACTTGGGCGCAGCTGTTTGCGAACGGCTGGGTACAGCAGGGTGGTTCCGGCAATGAGACGCTGATTGGTCATGCAGGTACCGATGAACTGCGCGGTGGTGCCGGTAACGACACCCTCGACGGTGGCGATGGCAGCAACCGCCTGTTCGGTGAGGCGGGTGACGATGTGCTGAGGACGGATACCGGCTCCTCCGACAACAACGTACTGGCAGGTGGTACCGGCAACGACACGCTGAACGGCAGCTACAAGAGCGACACCTACCTATTCAACCTAGGTGATGGTGTGGATAGCATTGTCGAAACCGGTAGCCATACCGGTGCGGTGGATGTACTTCAGTTCGGTAGCGATATCGATGCAGAAGAGCTTTGGCTGAGTCGCTCGGGGAATGACCTCAAACTCCAAGTGATTGGTACTGATGATAGTGTCAGCATTAAGAACTGGTATTCGAGTAGTTCCTATCAGGTCGAGCAGCTCCAGGTCGCGGATGGTCGTGCTCTGACTGCTAGCCAGGTGCAAAACCTGGTGAATGCCATGGCCAGCTTCGGTGTACCGTCTGGCGGTGAGAGCAACCTGACTGCCGATCAACGTCAGCAACTGGATGTAGTCATCGCAGCCAACTGGCAGTGATAGCTATCGAGTGAAAACAGAAGGCCCGGCATCTGCCGGGCCTTCTGCATTCTGGGCCGCGGCACTGACTCCCTGCGAGCGCGTAGCGCTCAAGTCGCTCTGATTGCACTTTACTTTCTGCGAAGTCTTCGTGATCACATCCAGGCTATATCTCTAACCAAAGCTGATGAAGGGTGTTTTGGTCAGTTATTGATGAGTTGAGATCGGTGCGGCAATCTGGAGCAGACTCATAGACCCGAGTACTGCATGTACACCAGCGACTTCCCCGACGACGCCGCGCAGACCGAGCGTACTCGCGAGACCATCCTGCGCTACCACCTGAGCTGGAAGCACCGCGACCTCGAAGCGGTGCTGACGCTGTATCACCCGGACATCGAGTACAACGACTTCTTCCAGCAGCGCACCATGCACCTGGCCGACCTGCGCGAGTACGTCGAGAACAACCTGCCGCGGCGCCCCGGCGAACTGCTGGAGCATGTCGACCGCATCCGCATCGATGGCCACACGGCATTCATCCAGTACCGCTTCGCCCTGCAGGGCGGCGAGCGCCTGGCGTCGTTCCGTACCGGTGAGGCGATCACTGTGCGCGACGGACTGATCTGGCGGATCAACGAGTACGCCACGCTGGTGCACGAGGCGCGTTCGGCAGGCGAGGGCGGCAGTTCGCGTCCGGCCACTAGCCGCCTGGGCCTGTCCGCACGCCAGCTGAGCCTGCTGGCGCAGGACCTGCAGGATTACTTCCACAAGCACCGGCCGTTTCTCGATCCGGAGCTGGACCTGCAACAGGTGGCCGCGGCCACCGGCTATAGCCGCAACCAGATTTCCCACCTGCTTAACCAGGTGCTGGGGCAGAGCTTCTACCGCTATGTCAACCAGGCGCGCCTGCAGCATCTGCTCGACGGCCTGGCGGCGGGCAGCGACCCGAGGCGGGTAGACGAGCTGGCCTTCGCCGCCGGCTTCAACTCGCTGTCGGCTTTCTACAAGTGCTTCCGCGAGCGCATGGGCATGACGCCCAAGGCCTACCTCAAGCAAACTTCCTCGCGGGCCCGCACGCAAGACAAGCCCTGAGCCACCTCACTAGTCTCTGCCGATCAACCGACGACGGAGACCCCGATGACCTCGTGGCGCAACATCAGCCTGTGGATGGATCAGCTCGACGAGCCGCTGACGCCGAGGCCGAGCCTGCAGGCCGACCTGCGTGCCGATGTGGTGATCGTCGGCGCTGGCTACACCGGCCTGTGGACCGCCTACTACCTCAAGCGCCAGGCACCGCAGCTGCGCGTCGTAGTGCTCGAGGCCGAGACCGCCGGTTTCGGCGCCTCCGGGCGCAACGGCGGCTGGCTGATGGGCAATATCCTTGGCGAGGACCGTCTGCTCGCCGGCCTGCCGGCCGAGCCACGGCGCGCGGCCTTCGACCTGCTGCACGGCATCCCCGATGAAGTGGCGAGCGTCACCGAACGTGAGGGCATCGCCTGCGATCTGCGCAAGGGTGGCGTGCTCTATTGCGCGGCGCGCTATCCGGAACAGCTGAGCGGCCTGCAGGAGCATCTACAGCACCTGCGCGGCCTCGGCCTGGGCGAGGACGACTATCGTTGGCTCGAGCCGGCCGAGCTGGCCGAGCAACTGCGCGTGGCCAATCCCTATGGCGCGCTCTACAGCCCGCACTGCGCGACCATCCAGCCGGCCAAGCTGGTGCGCGGGCTGGCGCGCTGCGTCGAGGCTATGGGCGTCGAACTCTACGAGCAGAGCCGGGTGACCGAGTGGGAACGTGGCTTGGTCCGTACCGCCAGCGGCAGCGTCAGCGCGGACTGGGTGGTGCCGGCCGTCGAAGGCTACGCCGCCAGCCTGCCGCCGCTGGGCCACCACCAGTTGCCGGTGCAGAGCCTGATCGTCGCCACCGAGCCATTGCCGGCGGCCACCTGGGCCGAGATCGGTCTTGCGCGCGGTCAGGCCTTCAGCGAGGCCAGTCGCCAGGTCACCTACGGCCAGCGCAGCGCCGACGACCGTCTGGTGTTCGGCGCCCGCGGCGGCTATCGCTTCGGCGGCCAGCTGCGCAGCGACTTCAACCTCACCGAGGACGAGCGCGAGCTGCGCCGTTATCTGTTCGGTGAGCTGTTCCCGCAGCTGCGCGACGTGCGCCTGACCCACGCCTGGGGCGGCAACCTGGGCATGGCCCGGCGCTTCCACCCGCACATGCTGCGCGATACGCGCAACGGCATTGCCCTGTCCGGCGGCTACGGCGGCGAGGGCGTCGGCGCCAGCAACCTGGGCGGCCGCACGCTGGCGGCGCTGATCCTCGGTCAGGACAACCAACTGACCCGCCAGCCCTGGGTGTACGGCGACTCCGGCCTGGAGCGCCTGCCCGGCTGGGAGCCCGAGCCGCTGCGCTGGCTCGGCTACAACGCCATCATCCGCAGCTTCGTGCATGAGGACCGGGTGCTGGCCGACCCACACAGCGCGCCTTGGCGCCGCCGTCTGGCCCAAGGCGTGGCGGGCTTTATGGAGGGTTTCATGAAATGACTGCGGAGAATCCGATGAACATCGACCACTTCAAGAACACCGCCGAGCTGGCTCTGGACGAGGTCAACCCGGTGGCCGTGCCGCTGGGCGAGCCCCATGCGGTAACCCGTACCCACAGCGTCGAGCGCAGCGATGGCGTCGAGGCTGGCGTGTGGGAATGCAGCCCAGGGCGCTGGCGGCGGCAGATCGTACAGCAGGAGTTCTGCCACTTCATCGCCGGGCGCTGCACCTTCACCCCGGACGGCGGCGAGCCGATCGAGATCCGCGCCGGCGACGCGCTGATGATGCCGGCCAACACCACCGGCATCTGGGATATCCAGGAGACGGTGCGCAAGACCTTCGTGCTGATCTTCTGATCGGTGCAACCCGCGTCACTGCCTAACAAGAACAATCAACGAGGTAACCCATGCTGAAGAAGATCCTCCCGCTGATGTTGATCGCAGCGGCCAGCCAGGCCGCCGATGGCGTGCGCATCTACAACTGGACCGACTACATCGCCCCGGACACCCTGAAGAGCTTCGAGAAGGCCAGCGGCCAGGCCGCCCACTACGACGTCTACGACAGCAACGAGACCCTCGACGCCAAGCTGATGGCTGGGCGTTCCGGCTACGACGTGGTGTTCCCCTCCAACCACTTCATGGCCCGGCAGATCCAGGGCGGCGCACTGAAGCCGCTCGACCGCAGCAAGCTGCCTGGCTGGAGCAACCTCAATCCGGTGCTGATGACGGCCCTGGAGACCAACGATCCGGGCAACCGGCACGGCTTCCCCTACCTGTGGGGCACCACCGGCATCGGCTACAACGTCGACAAGGTCAAGGCCGTGCTCGGCGAGGGCGTGGCGGTGGACTCCTGGGACCTGATCTTCAAACCCGAGCACATGGCCAAGCTGGCCCAGTGCGGCGTGGCCATTCTCGACAACGGCCCGGAGATGCTGCCGATCGCGCTGCACCAGCTGGGCCTGCCACACCACAGCCAGAACCTCGACGATTACAAGAAGGCCGAGGCATTGCTGATGCAGATGCGCGGCAACGTGCGCTACTTCCATTCCTCCAAGTACGTCGGCGATCTGGCCAACGGCGACATCTGCGTGGCCATCGGCTTCTCCGGCGACATCATGCAAGCTGCCAGCCGCGCCGCCGAGGCGGGCAACGGGGTGAAGATCGAATATGTGATTCCCAAGGAAGGCGCGCCCATGTGGTTCGACATGGTCACCATGCCGGCCGACGCACCGAACGAGGCGGCAGGCTACGCCTTCATGAACTATCTGCTGCAGCCGGAGGTGATGGCCGCCATCAGCAACCACGTGCATTACGCCAATGGCAACGCCAAGGCCGACGGCCTGGTCGACCCGGCGCTGAAGGCCGACAACAAGGTCTACCCGCCGCAGGAGGTGATGAGCAAGCTGTACGCCCTGGAGGCCATGCCGCTGAAGATCGACCGGGTGCGCACGCGCATCTGGAGCAAGGTCAAGAGCGGTACCTGATCGTCCTCATTCGCTCTTGAAGCCCCGGCCGATCCGGGGCTTCGTCATTTCAGGCGCTCGAGTATCTCGGCAAAGGCCGGGCGCCGGGCCGTGGCGGACTGCTGGCAATCTTCGGCCAGCGCCTGCAGGTCGGCCGGTGGCGCGTCGCAGCGCTGCAGCAACTCCTCCAGCAGGATGCCGAAGGCGCGGCTCTCCAGGCGTTGCAGGGCCGCGCCCTGGGCGCTGCCAGGGGTGAAGAAGGAGGCGGCACCGAAGTCGCTGAGGCGACAGTCGTGGCCGTCGACCAGCAGGTTGTGGGCGTACAGGTCGCCATGCAGGATGCCCTGGCCATGCAGGTGCCCCAGCGCGCCGGCCACGCCGCGGGCTAGCGCCTGCACCTGTTCGGCGGAAAAGCGCTGCTCGGGTCCGTAGCAGTCGCGGGTACAGCTGGCCAGCGAAGGCGGCCCCGCCAGTACGCGGAAGCGCGGCTCCAGCAGCTCCAGCAGCAGGCCATCCGGCTCGCCGGCCTGCGCTTGCAACGGCCCTATCACCGGCAGCAGCTGCGGGTGGCGACCGGCAGAGAGGCAGGCGGCCATCTCGCTGTGCGGCAGGCCGTCGCTGGTCATCTGCCCCTTGAACAGCTTCACCGCCACCTCGCGCTCGCCCCAGCGCGCGCGATGGATCAGGCCGCTGGCACCCTGGCCGAGCAGCTCGCCCAGCTCCAGCTGGTCGCGGGCGATGGGCGCCTGCGGGTGGCTGGCCAGCGCGGCCGCCTCGGCGCGGTCGCTTCCGGGATTGCCGGCGAAGGCCAGCCAGGCCAGGCGCGGCAGCTGCAACAGCCAGTCGGGTAGGGTCTCCAGGCGGTTGGCGGCAATGCGCAGCAGTTCCAGGCGGTGCAGCCCGGCCAGGCTTGGCGGCAGCTCGCTCAGGCTGTTGCCGGCTAGCATCAGCTTCTGCAGGCGCGGGCGCTCGCCCAGCTCGGCCGGCAGGGACTCGATACGGTTGTCGGTGAGGATCAGCCAGCGCAGCTTCTCCGGCAGCGCGGCGGCGGGCACCTCACGCAGCTGGTTGGACTTGAAGCCGACCATCTCCAGCTGCGGGCAGTCGCCGAGCGCTTCCGGCAGGGTTTCGAAGGGGTTGTCCGAGCAGAACAGCACCTTCAGCCGGTGCAGCCGCGACAGGTCGTGGGGCAGGGCGCGCAGGCGGTTGCCGCTGAGGTTGAGTACCTCCAGGCTGTCGGCCAGGTCGAAGATCTCGCGAGGGAACTCATCGAGGTCGGCGGCCAGGTCCAGGCGGCTGATGCCGGCCAGTTCGCCGCGGCGCAGTTGTTCCAGGCTTTGCATGTCAGTCGCTTTCCAGCAGTTGCAGGTGCAGGCGGCGCGGCAGGTGATCGGCGCCGAGGTCCGGGCCCAGGTCCTGCTCGAGGACCCGCCAGGACCCGTGGACCAGCACCTGGTCGATGGCGATGCCCAGCCAGCCTTGGCCCAGGGCCGGCCAGGTGGGGCGCAGGTCGCTGGCGCGGTACCAGCCGAGGTCGTGCAGGTCGCGGGTGGCCTGGGACCAGGGGCTGGCATTGAGGTCGCCCGCCAGCAGGCCGGGTTGGCCAGCGGCGGCATTACGCTGCAGCGCCAGCTGCAGGCCGAGGTTGCGCTTGTGGTGCCAGTAGGGCGACAGCGGCGGCATCGGGTGTACCAGGCTCAGGCTGACGGCCCGGTCGCCGCTGTGCAGGGTTGCCTCGATGCTCGGGATGTCGTCGCTGTCGCGGCGAATCCGGCCGTTCTGCAGCGGCAGGCGCGACAGCAGGGCGAGGCCGAAGGGCGAGTCGGCGGGGGCAAGGACGCGGTGCGGATAGTCCTGCCAGCGGGCCAGCTGCCCGGCGAGCGCTGGGGTGACCTCCTGCAGCAGTACCAGGTCGGCAGGCTGCTCGTCGAGCCAGGCACGCAGGGCGCGGGCATCGTCGCTCTGCTGCAGGTTGGCGGTGATCAGACGCAGTTCCAGACGCGGCTCGCCGGTGTGCTGCGGCAGCATCGGCGCCACGCTCAACCAGGGCAACATGGCCAGCGGCAGCAGGAGCAACCAGAGCGGCCGGCGCCGCGCCAGCAGCGCCAGGCACGCCAGCAGCAGGGCGAGGTGCAGCCACTGCCAGTGACTGGCCAGGTCGAACAGCCAGGCCAGGTGCTGCGAGTGATCCGCCAGCAGCGTCACCAGCCAGGGCGAGAGCAGCCCCAAGGCGGCACAGCAGGCGAGCAGGCGCAGCATCAGCCGTGCAGCCGGCTGGTGTTGACGCGCTCGGCGCGGGCGCGCAGCTGGCCGCAGCCGCCGTCGATGTCCTGCCCGGCGCTGTTGCGCACCTTGGTCAGTACGCCGCGGCTGTGCAGATAGCGCACCATCTGCACGATGCGCTCGCCGTCCGGGCGCTGGTACTCGTCCATTTCCAGGCTGTTGTAGGGAATCAGGTTGAGCACCGCGTACTTGCCCTTGAACAGGCGCAGGATGGCGTCCATTTCCTCCTGGCTGTCGTTGATGCCCTTGAGCAGGGTCCACTGGTACTGGATCGGGTAGCCGGCCTGGCGGGCGTAGGTTTCGCCGAGGGTCAGCAGCTCCTCGGGGGTGATCTTTGGCGCCTTGGGCAGCAGGCGCTCGCGCAGGGCTGCGTCGGTGCTGTGCAGCGACAGGGCCAGGGCCGGCTTGACCCGCTGCTGCGGCAGGCGCTCGAACACCCGTGGGTCGCCGACGGTGGAAAACACCAGGTTCTTGTGGCCGATGCCGCCGTCGGTGCCGAGCAGGTCGATGGCTTCCAGCACGTTGTCCAGGTTGTGCGCCGGCTCGCCCATACCCATGAACACCACTTTCTTCACCGGCCGGTAGCGGCGCGCGAGCGCCACCTGGGCGGCGATTTCGGCGCTGCTGACCTGGCGTAGCAGGCCGCTCTTGCCGGTCATGCAGAACACGCAACCGACGGCGCAACCGACCTGGGTGGACACGCAGAGGCCGCCGCGCGGCAGCAGCACGCTCTCCACCATCTGGCCGTCGCCCAGTTCCACCAGCAGGCGCACCGAGCCGTCGGCAGCCGGGTGCTCGGAGCGTACCCGGGCCAGGCCTTCCAGTTCGTCGCTCAACTGCGGCAGGCCATTGCGCACGGACAGCGGCAGGAAGTGCTCGGTGTGCTGGCGCTTGGTGCCGGTGTTCAGCGGTTTGCCCTGCAGCCAGGCGCGAATCACCCGGCCGCTATGGGCGGGCAGGGCGCCGAGGTCGGCGAGGCGCTGGTGGATGTCGGAGATTCGCATGGGGCGCGCATGCTATCACTGGCCGTCGATACGGCGTAGGGCTGCCGGTCAGGCCTGGAAGTGCAGGGCCAGCCAGATGGCATCCTGCGAGCACTCGGCGACCCGATGGCGGCAGTGGGCGGGAATCAGCAGGGCGTCGCCGGCCGCCAGTGGCAGGTGGCCGTCGTCGAATTCGAGGGTGGCGCTGCCGGCTAGCAGCGCTACCCACTCAGGTGCCGGCTGGTCGTACCAGAAGCCCGTGGGGCTGGCCTGGCCGCGCGAGACGATCTGCTCCAGGCGCAGTTGCCCGGTCTGCAGCAGGGGAATGAACTGCTCTTCCCCTGGCTTGCCATCGGGAGACTGCAGCAGACCGGTCACTCTGGGTGGCATGGGCTTGCCTCGTTGCTCTCGCTGGCCGTTACTGCGGCGTGACGCTGATGGCGAAGGCGGAGGTCATGCGCAGTACCACCTGACGGCCGAGGTACTCGGTCTTCATGTCGACGTCCGGGCGGACCTTGATGGTGCGCTCGCTGCCGTCGGGCAACTGCAGGGTGGCGGTGCGCAGGGTGGTGTCCATGCCCTTGACCAGCGCGGTGATCTCGATGGTGTCGGCCACCAGCATGCCCGGCTTGCTGCCCAGCGGCGCGGTAGCGGCCACGCCGGCGGCGCCATCGGTCGCCACCTCGCCCGGTTGGCGCAGGTAGACGATGCGCTCCAGAGCGACCACGGCGCGGACCCGATCACCGACCTTGAGCTGGTCGAAGTTGTGCATCTCCGGCGGGGCCTGGAAGGTGCGGCTGTTGCCGTCGTCATCCCTCAGGGTGAAGCTGCGCTTGGCCGGGTCGATGGCGGTGACGCTGGCCTGCATCTCGTCGGTCTCGGTGACCGCGCCGCCGGGCACGCCTTCGGTATAGGCCTCGGTGCGGTCGTACTCGGTGTTCAGCTCGTCGTTGGCGTTGCTCTGGCAGCCGCTGATCAGCGCGGCGGTCAGCGACAGGGCGAGAAAGTGCTTGGTGCTCATGGGGTAGCTCCTTGCCTCATGGGGTTTGCGGTTGGGTATTGCGGATCTCGTAAACGGCGTCGTCGGCGCGCATCGGGCGCACGTGGATTAGGTAGCTGGGGCCGGGAGTGCCCAGGGTCATCTCGCTCAGATTGAAGCGCACATCGAGCTTGAGGTACTTGACCTCGCCCGGAGCGACCGAGAAGTTCTGCTTGATATCGCGCGGCTCCCACTTGGCCTGGCGGGTGAGGCCGGTGATGCGCAGGCTGTGGCGGCCCGGCGCCAGTTCGACGCGGCGGTAGGAGTTGAATTGCAGGGTGCCGACGCTCTGCTCGTCGATCAGCACGTCCGGGTAGGAGAAACGCAGCGGTTGCCGGCCCGGATTGTCCGCCTCGGGGCGATACAGGTAGACAACGGCCTGCTCCGGACTGCTCGGCGGCACCGCCTCGAAGTAGCCGGGACCGGCGCAGCCGGCGAGGGTGAACAGGGCGAGCGCGAGAGCGGGTAGACGCATGAATACTCCTGACGGGACGTTTTGCTCAACCCAGCGTAGCAGCGCTTCGCTGGGCTATGAATAGCTACGTTCCATCGCCGGAACCTGCCTGCGCTACAGGCTCATGGTATCGTCGCGCTCCGCTTCACCCCATCAGGACCCCGACGCATGAAATTCATCCACCAGCGCGAGCAGCTCAACGAAGACGACATCGTCGTGATTCACTGCTCGCAGCCCTGCAATATCCGTCTGATGAACGACGCCAACTTCCGCAGCTACCGCAATGGCGGCCGTCATACCTATCACGGTGGTGCCTTCGACAAGTTCCCGGCGCGGATCACTGTGCCCAGCAGCGGCTTCTGGAACATTACCCTGGACACCGTCACGCGCCGCGCCATCAGCGTGACGCGCAAGCCGCAGATGGAATACTCGATCAAGTTCGTGCGCCGCTCCGGCGCCTGATTCACTCGCCCTGAGCGCGTAGCGGCAGTACCTGGCCAAGGCGGTACTGGTTGTCGCCGCTACGCTTGGCCGCGTACATGGCCTGGTCGGCGATGTGGATCAGACGGTCCATGCTCTGTGCATGCTCGGGGAACAGGGCGATGCCCAGGCTGGTGCCGATCTGCTGCAGGCTGTCGTCCACCGGCACCGGCGGGCTCAGCACGGCCAGCAGCTTGCCGGCGATGGCCTGACCCTCTAGCTCGGGCGGATGGGCCGGCGACAGGCCTTCGAGAATGGCGACGAACTCGTCGCCACCCAGCCGCGCCACGCTGTCCGAACCGCGCAGCGCCTCGCGCAGGCGTGCCGCCATCGTCACCAGCACCTGATCGCCGGCCCGGTGGCCGAGGCGGTCGTTGATCGCCTTGAAGCCATTGAGGTCGATGAACACCAGCGCCACCCGCGAGTCGCTGCAGCGGGCACGCTCCAGGGCGTTGCCGAGGCGCTCCTCGAACACCAGGCGGTTGGGCAGGCCGGTCAGCGGGTCGTGATGGGCCAGGCGGTGCATCTGGCTGGCCCAGGCCTTTTCCTCGGTGATGTCGCGCACCACGCCCATCATCTTCACCGGCGTGCCGTTGGCGTCCTTGATCACGTTGCCGGTCTCGCGCAGCCAGCGCACGGTGCCGTCCGGCCAGATCACCCGGTACTCCTCGTCGTGGTTCTCGCCGGTCTCGATGCAACGCAGTTCGCCGGCGCGCACGTGCTCGCGATCGTCCGGGTGCACGCTCTGGCAGAACAGCTCGTAGCTCGGCGTGACCGCGCCGACCGGGTGGCCAAACATGGCGTAGATGGCTTCTGACCAGTACAGGCGATTGGTGTCGATATCCCAGTCCCAGGTGCCTATGCGGGCGAAGTACTGGCTGCGCTGAAAACGTTCAGCCTCGGTCTGCAGCGGGCGCAGCAGCAGGTGGCCGCTGGCCAGGCGGGTTACCCGCAGGGAGCGTTGCTGGCCGTCGCTACCGCGCGCCAATACCTGGGCTTCATCGGCGAGCGGTTGTGGCAGCCACTGCTGCACGGGCTCGCCACGCAGGCTGTGGCCGGCGCACCCCAGCAGCTCGGCTGCCGCCCGGTTGTACCGAGCAACCCGCCCGTCGCGATGCAGTTGCAGCACGCCCTGGTCCAGCTCCTGCAGCAGCGCATCGGCCTGTCGCAACTGCCGGTGCTGGCGCAGCAATACGGTCAGCAGGACGAGGCCGGGCAGGGCGCAGGAGAGCAACAGGAGTGAGAGGGACAAGGCGCGAGCATCCGTTTCCGTCGGCATTGATGCGCGCATTATGCACAGCCGTTCGAGGCAATTCGCCTGGGTTTTCCACCCAGCGAGTCGGGAGCGGCGAGGCAAACAGGGGAAACGTTGCGGCGGGTACGGCGGTCACACACTGCGTGAACCCGGAAATAAGGAGCCCAGCATGTTGAAGTTTCTAGGCGGGACCGTAGGCATCATCTTCATCATCGGCCTGATCGTGGTGATCGGCCTGTTCCAGCTGTTGTTCTAAGCCCCATGCAAAGACCCGCTGCAAGGCAGCGGGTCTTTTCGGTTCGGCTGTCAGAGCCGGCGCTTGTTGTCCTGGTGCTGCTCGCAGGTCATGAAACCCTTGCCCTCGACGCGGCCTTCGCTGGTGAAGGTCACGTAGTAGGGTTGCTCCTTGCCGTCGACATTGAGGATGTAGTTGTTGCAGGTGCCGGCGGTGACGGTGTTCTGCACCTCGGAGGAGGGTGGCCCGCCGATGGTGAGTACCTCGTCCTTGGTCATGCCGTCGCGGACATCCTGCACCAGGGGTTCGTGGCGGTAGGTCGCGTAGTCCGCCGGATTCTCCATGGTCGAGCAGCCGGTTACCGCGGCGGCCAGGCCCAGTATCGCCAAAGTGTGCTTGTACATGTTGTCACTCCGTGTGCGAGCCGGACTGGCTCCTGGTACTTGGAGCGAAGCCGTCGCCGCGGAGTTCGAGTTTTCTCCTGGGGCACTGGGCAGGAGAATCGTTAGCCAGCCGGCAATTCCTCGTTCGCCGACTCGCTTTTTCGGCGGCCGGCGAGCAATCTGTGGCTCTTTTCAGCCGTCGTCATTACAGGAGTACGACCATGAACAGGATTTCCCCGCTGGCCCTCGCCCTGATGCTCGCCCTGGGCACGCAGGCTGCCTTCGCCGAGGAAGCGGCAGGCGAGACGAGCACCATCAAGGATTCCGCCAAGGCCGCCGTGTCCACAGCGATTACCGCCGGCAAGAACCTGCTGGGCGGTGTGTCGGACGGCGTCACCGAAGGTCGGGTGGATGCCCAGGGCGCGGATGGCTCGATCGTCGTCTCCAACCTGGAGCAGCTCGATGGCCAGGTCAGCGTGCAGCTGCTCAAGATCGAGACCGTCGAAGACGGTAACCTCAGCGCACTGCTGGGCTTCAAGAACACCACCGACAAGCCGCTGCGCCTGATCAACCTGCGCCAGACCGGCGCCCTGCTGGCCATCGACCAGGAAGGCTACTCCAGCGCGCCGCTGCCGGGCCTGCTCAACCCGGACGACGTAACCATCCCGGCGCTGACCGGCGTGCGGCAGAAATTCGTCTTCGAAGGGCCGAGCGCGGAAGTGAAGTCGATTCGCCTGTGGGGCCGCGATTTCGAAGTGAAGAAGTAACCCGCCCCTCATGCATGAAAAAGCCCGCATCAGCGGGCTTTTTTCTTTCTGGCTCTTAGCGCTTGGCCACGGTCATGGCGATCAGTCGAGAAACCACCAGCGCCAGGTACATCACCCCGGCGAACTCCTCGATCATCACCAGTGAACGGGCCACCGGGGTCAGCGGGATGATGTCGCCCAGGCCGACGCCGGAGAGGGTGGTGAAGCTAAGGAACAGCAGCTCCATCCAGGTACGCGCCGCCTCGGGGTCGACGGCCGCGGCGAAGCTGCCGGGCGCCAGCAGCTGGCAGAAGGTGAACAGGTGGGCGAAGGCCCAGGCCAGCAGGGTGAAGGTGGCACCGACCGCGTATAGCTCATCGGTGCTGGCGTGCAGGTCGGCGCTCATGTAGGCGATCAGGCTGGCCGCCGCGTAGAAGTAGAACGCGGCCTCCAGGATGGCGATCAACGCTTCCAGCAGTGTGCTGGGGGCGAACATGTCGAGCAGGTTCAGGCCTATGACCAGCAGCGCCAGCAGGCCGGCCACCCAGGTCTGCACCGGGCTGCGCTTGACCACATGCAGGGCCATGCCCAGCACCAGCAGGCCGAAGGCACCGAACAGTGCGCGGCCGATCTGCGTGCTTTCCATCCAGGGATACAGCAGCACGCCGAGCAACTGGACGAACAGCAGGCCGGCGGAGGGGTGGAGGCGGATATAGGTGATAGGCGACATGATCCAGTGCTGATCTCGGAGTGGAAGGGCAGTTTAGGCGGCGCGGCGGCGGGCTTCAGCCGAGCAGTCGATGTACCTGTTCAATGGCCTGGCGCTCGCGCGCAGCCCACTCGCCGTCGATATCGACCCAGGCTCGCTGGTGCCGCTGCAGCCAGTCGCGGCAGCCTTGGTGGAAGCATAGGCGCTCGGCCAGGTCGGGCTGGCAGCGCTGGCCGTCGCTTTCCCACTCCACATCCTGCGGCGACAGCAACAGGTGCAGGTCGTAGTGGCGGGCCAGCAGCTCCGGCTCCAGCCAGGCCGGGCAGTCGCCGAACAGCGTCTGGCTCCACAGGATATTGCTGAGCAGGTGGGTGTCGAGGATCAGCAAATCGGGGTTCTGCGCGCGTGCGGCGTCCTCCCAGGCCAGCTGACCGCGGGCGATCGCGGGGATGTCCGCCAGTTTGGTATCGCGCTGCTCCTGTTCGATGAAGTGGCGCACGTACTCGCCGACCACCAGGCCGCCGAAGCGCTGCTGCAGGCGCTCGGCGAGAAAGGTCTTGCCACTCGATTCGGGGCCAGTTAGTACCACCACTTTCATGCCAGGCTGCTCCGCGCGGCGCGCCATTCGCGCAGGCCGAGCACGGCCAGAGCGGTGAACACACCATACAGCCCGGCGGTCAGCCAGTATTCCTGGAAGGCGAAGAAGCCAACGTAGAGCACATCGACCACTATCCACAGCACCCAGCACTGCCAGCGCTTGAGCGCCATCCAAAGCTGGGCGAGCAGGCTGAAAGCGGTGAGCAGGGCGTCCATCTGGGGATACACGGCCTCGGTGAAGCGATCCATGGCCAGGCCCAGCAGCAGGCCGCCGATCAGCGCCATACCCAGGCCGATAGCCACCTCTTTGGTTCCGGTACTGCTGATTGGCCGCCGGCCGCTCTCATCCACGCCCTGGCGCCACTTCCACCAGCCGTACAGCTGCATGGCGGCGAATACGCCGTGCAGCAGCACCAGGGAGTACAGGCGGGCATCGAAGAAGAACCAGGCGTAGAGCAGCACCATCACCAGGCCGATGGGCCAGCACAGCATGTTCTGCCGCACGGTGAGCCAGACGGAGGTGATGCCGAGGGCGGAAGCGATGATTTCGAGGGGAGTCATGAGAGTTTGCGCCGCGGCGCGTTACATATAACGCATGCAAATACTAGGAAGCCGCTCCTGCTTTCAATCATAGAGCGGTTAAATATATGGATCGGCAAGAAAGTAAGCTCTTATGAGATCTAAAATGATGTGCTTAGGCGCTGTGCAAACTCCGGAGAAGTAGAGTCGTTGTTTTTGTTGGTTTTCTTGTTTTTTTAAATGGGCGTCCAGACGATCGCAAAGAATACTAAAGTCAGATTCTGCTGCAAGAAGCCAAGGTTCTATCCATCCATTGATTTGAGGGGGTTTCCAGTCGTTAAGCGGAGATAGATGTATTTCAAGCCATAATTCTGAATCATAGCCTGATATATGTTCATAGTTTAGAGAGAAGGACTCGGGTATGAGTCTGGAGAGAGAGTCAGTAGATTTTAAGAAGTGCCAAGTTAAGTCTGTTAGCTCTAAGCATCTTTGGAGTTGAGGTGGCTCCCGGAAACCGTGCTCGATTTGGTTGCGAATGCTATGGATGGTTGTTAGCATCGCAGGTCGGGCTATCTGAAGATCCTCAAGTTTGCTGAGAGTGTCCGATGGAGCTCCGAAGTGGTTCAGTTTCTTTAGGGAGTAGTCTGAAGAGATTTTCTTTAAGCGATGATCAATGCTCCGTTTTAAATTGGATATCGCATCAATTAATTGAAAAGGATCACTGTGGGTTTTTATTATGCTTTCTGCAAGATTGAAATATTTGTAGGGGGTATCCCATCCATCTTGAAGGCTGTAAGTGCCAGAGGATGTAGATGTTTTCCAAGAGAGTATTTCTGCGCTTAAGCTGATGTTCATTTGTTTTCGGGTCTCAACTTAAGCGCATGTATTAAATACTTAGTTGTCATACCCCAGATTCGGCGCCAACCAGCGTTCGCTGACTGCCAGGTCCTGACCCTTGCGCTTGGAGTAGCTTTCCACCTGATCCTGGTCGACCTTGCCGACGGCAAAGTACTGCGCCTCGGGGTGGGCGAAGTACCAGCCGCTGACGGCGGCGGCAGGGAACATGGCGTAGTGCTCGGTGATGAACACGCCGCTGCGGCCGGCCTTGCCGACGTCGGCCTCGGGATCGAGCAGCTTGAACAGGGTGGCCTTCTCGGTGTGATCCGGGCAAGCCGGGTAGCCGGGAGCGGGGCGAATGCCGACGTACTGCTCCTTGATCAGCGCCTCGTTGTCCAGTTGCTCGTCGGCGTCATAGCCCCAGTACTGCTTGCGCACGCGCTGGTGCAGCCACTCGGCGCAGGCTTCGGCGAGGCGGTCGGCGAGGGCCTTGACCATGATCGAGTTGTAGTCGTCGCCGGCCTCCTGATAGGCCTTGGCCACTTCCTCGGCGCCGATGCCGGCGGTGGTAATGAAGCCGCCTACATAGTCCGTTTTTCCGCTTTCCTTGGGCGCGACGAAGTCGGCCAGGGACAGGTTCGGCTTGCTGTCCGGCTTGATGGTCTGCTGGCGTAGGTGGTGCAGGGTGGCCAGGGTCTTGCCGTTGTCGCCGTACAGCTCGATGTCGTCGTGGCGCACCTGGTTGGCCGGCCAGAAGCCGAACACCGCGCGAGCCTTGATCAGCTTCTCGTCGATCAGTTTGTTGAGCATCGCCTGGGCGTCGTTGAACAGCGCAGTCGCTGCCTCGCCAACCACTTCGTCGGTGAGGATGCGCGGGTACTTGCCGGCCAGGTCCCAGGAAATGAAGAACGGCGTCCAGTCGATGTACTCGGCCAGTTCGCGCAGGTCGATGTCGTCCAGCACCTGCACGCCGGTGAAGCTCGGCTTTGGCGGCTGGTAGCCGGTCCAGTCGAACTGCAGCTTGTTGGCCAGGGCCTCGGCGTACGGCAGGCGCTCGGTGCGCGAGGCACGCGCGGAGGTGCGCTCACGCACCACCACGTACTCGTCGCGGGTCTTCTGCACGAAGTCGGCCTTGAGTTCCTTCGACAGCAGCTGGGTAGCCACGCCCACGGCGCGCGAGGCGTCGGTGACGTAGACCACCGCGTCGTTCTGGTACTTGGGCTCGATCTTCACCGCCGTGTGAGCCTTGGAGGTGGTGGCGCCGCCGATCATCAGCGGCAGGGTGAAGCCCTGGCGCTGCATCTCGCGGGCGACGTGGACCATCTCGTCCAGCGACGGGGTGATCAGGCCGGAAAGGCCGATGATGTCGCACTTCTCGGCGATGGCGGTCTGCAGGATCTTCTCCGCCGGCACCATCACGCCCAGATCGACGATGTCGTAGCCGTTGCAGCCGAGCACCACGCCCACGATGTTCTTGCCGATGTCGTGCACGTCGCCCTTCACGGTGGCCATGAGGATCTTGCCCTTGGCCTCCGGCTTGTCGCCTTTCTCCGCTTCGATGAAGGGGATCAGGTGGGCCACGGCCTGTTTCATCACGCGAGCGGACTTCACTACCTGGGGCAGGAACATCTTGCCGGCGCCGAACAGGTCGCCGACCACGTTCATGCCGGACATCAGCGGGCCTTCGATCACCTCGATGGGGCGCGCGCATTGCTGGCGGCATTCTTCAGTGTCTTCGACGATGAAGGTGGTGATGCCCTTGACCAGCGCATGCTCCAGGCGCTTGCCCACCGGGTAGCTGCGCCATTCCTCGCTCTCTGCTTCCTTCACCGCGCCGCCGCCACGGTAGTTGTCGGCGATGGCCAACAGGGCGTCGGTGCCGCCGGGCGTGCGGTTGAGCACCACGTCCTCGACCTTGTCGCGCAGCTCCTTGGGAATTTCGTCGTAGATCTCCAGCTGGCCGGCGTTGACGATGCCCATGGTCAGGCCGTTCTGGATCGCGTAGTAGAGGAAGACCGAGTGGATCGCCTCGCGCACCGGGTTGTTGCCGCGGAACGAGAAGGACACGTTGGACACGCCGCCGGAGCTGAGCGCATAGGGCAGCTCGTCACGGATGAAGGCGCAGGCCTCGATGAAGTCCACCGCGTAGTTGTTGTGCTCCTCGATGCCGGTGGCCACGGCGAAGATGTTCGGGTCGAAGATGATGTCTTCCGGCGGGAAGCCCACTTCGTTGACCAGGATGTCGTAGGAGCGCTTGCAGATTTCCTTCTTGCGCGCGGCGGTGTCGGCCTGGCCGACCTCGTCGAAGGCCATCACCACCACAGCAGCGCCATAACGTTTGCACAGCTTGGCGTGGTGCTTGAACTGTTCGACGCCTTCCTTCATGGAGATCGAGTTGACGATGCCCTTGCCCTGGATGCACTTGAGGCCGGCCTCGATCACTTCCCACTTGGAGGAGTCGATCATGATCGGCACGCGGGAGATGTCCGGCTCCGACGCGATGAGGTTGAGGAATTTCACCATGGCCGCCTGGGAGTCGAGCATCCCTTCGTCCATGTTGATGTCGATCACCTGGGCGCCGGCTTCCACCTGCTGCTGGGCGACTTCCAGGGCCTCGGCGTAGTTCTCCTCGCGGATCAGGCGGGCGAACTTGGCCGAACCGGTGATGTTGGTGCGCTCACCGACGTTCACGAACAGCGAGCTGCGGTCGATAGTGAACGGCTCCAGGCCGGACAGGCGGCAGGCCTTGGCGATTTCCGGAATGGCGCGCGGCTTGTACTTGGCCACCGCCTCGGCGATGGCCTTGATGTGCGGCGGAGTGGTACCGCAGCAGCCGCCGATGATGTTGAGCAGGCCGCTGGCGGCGAACTCCTCGACCACCGCGGCCATTTCCGCCGGGGTCTCGTCGTACTCGCCGAAGGCATTGGGCAGGCCGGCGTTGGGGTGGGCCGAGACGTGGGTGTCGGCCTTGGCCGCGAGTTCGGCCAGGTAGGGGCGCAGCTCCTTGGCACCGAGGGCGCAGTTCAGGCCGATGGAGATCGGCTGGGCATGCCGCATCGAGTTCCAGAAGGCCTCGGTGGTCTGGCCGGACAGGGTGCGGCCGGAGGCGTCGGTGATGGTGCCGGAGATCATGATCGGCAACTCGACGTTGTCCTCGTCGAACACCTGCTGCACGGCGAAGATCGCCGCCTTGGCGTTGAGGGTGTCGAAGATGGTCTCGATCAGGATCAGGTCGGCGCCGCCCTCGATCAGGCCTCGGGTGGCCTCGGTGTAGTTCTCCACCAGCTCGTCGAAGGTGACGTTGCGGAAGCCTGGGTCGTTGACGTCCGGGGAGATCGAGCAGGTACGGCTGGTGGGGCCGAGGACGCCGGCGACGAAGCGCGGGCGGTCCGGGGTTTCCAGGGTCTTGGCATCCGCCACCTGGCGGGCGACACGGGCGCCGGCCACGTTCAACTCGTAGGCCAGCGCCTCCATGCCGTAGTCGGCTTGCGAGACCCGCGTGGCGTTGAAGGTGTTGGTTTCCAGGATGTCGGCGCCAGCGTCCAGGTAGGCGCGCTCGATCTCGGCGATCACCTCCGGCTTGCTCAGCAGCAGCAGATCGTTGTTGCCCTTCACATCGCTCGGCCAGTCGGCGAAGCGCGCGCCGCGGTAATCCGCTTCCTCCAGCTTGTAGCTCTGGATCATGGTGCCCATGCCGCCGTCGAGGATCAGGATGCGTTCTTTCAGGGCTTGCTGAAGGGCCTGGAGGCGGGCGCTGCGGTCGGACATGGAGACTACCTGGATGAGCGGTATAGAAAGGCCGTGGATGATAGCAAAGCTGCATGGCTCTCAGACGCCCGCACGATCTGCATGAAAATGGCTCATATTGAGCCGTTTCGCTGCCATGGCCTTACAATGCCTGCTTGCCGCATAAGGACCTTGCCATGCCCCGTCGTTTTCTCGCCCCGTTGGCGCTGCTGTGTGCGCCGTTGTTCGCTGCCGAGCCGGTTTCCTACAGTCGTGACGTCCAGCCGATCCTGACCAACAAGTGCGTGGCCTGCCACGCCTGCTACGACTCGCCGTGCCAGCTCAACCTGGGCAGCGGCGAAGGCGTGTTGCGCGGGGCCAACAAGCTGCCGGTTTACGATGGCGGACGGACCAAGGCGCAGGCCAGCACGCGGCTGTACTTCGACGCCCAGGGCGAAGCGGCCTGGCGCGACAAGGGCTTCCACTCCGTGCTGGATCCGCAGGCCGGCCAGGCCGCGCTGGTGGCGCGCATGCTGGAGCTGGGGCGCAGCAATCCGCTTGAGCCCAATGCGAAGCTGCCGGCCGACCTGGATATTTCCATCGAGCGGGACAACCAGTGTCCACTGCCCGGCGAGTTCGATGCCTATGCGAAGAAGTTCGCCCATGCCGGCATGCCCTTCGCCGTCACCGGCCTGAGCGATGCCGAGTACACCACCCTGCAGCAATGGCTTAAGGAAGGCGCGCCGGTGGAGGAGCAGGCGCTGCAGCCGTCCGCCGCCGAGCAGAAGCAGCTGGCCGAGTGGGAAGCCTTCCTTAATGCGCCCGGCGCGCGGGAAAGCCTGGTCAACCGCTGGCTGTTCGAGCACCTGTTCCTCGCCCATCTGTACTTCGAGGGCGGCGAGGCGGGGCACTTCTTCCAACTGGTGCGCTCGCGCACGCCGAGCGGTCAGCCGATCGATCCGATCGCCACGCGCCGGCCCAACGAGGACCCGGGCGCCCAGGTGTACTACCGCCTATGGCCGATCCAGGGCGTGGTAGTACACAAGACCCACATAACCTATCCGCTCAGCGCCAAGAAGCTCGTGCGCATCCGCGAGCTGTTCTACGCCAGCGACTGGACGGTGGATGCCGTGCCCGGCTACGGCGCCCAGCGTCGCGCCAACCCGTTCGAGACCTTCGCCGCGATTCCGGCCCAGGCGCGCTACCAGTTCATGCTGGATAACGCCGAGTACTTCGTGCGCACCTTCATCCGTGGCCCGGTGTGCCGCGGACAGATCGCCACCGACGTGATTCGCGACAACTTCTGGGCGCTGTTCCAGGACCCGCAACACGACCTTTACATCACCAATGCCGAGTACCGCGCAGAGGCCACGCCGCTGCTGGCTATGCCCGGACAGTTCGACGAGATCGGCGACCTGCTCGGCCTGTGGAAGGCCTACCGCGACAAGCGCAACGAGTACGAAGACCTGCGTCGCGGCGCCTATGCCGACGCGCCGGTGCCGGGTTGGTCGACCATCTGGGCCGGCAACGACAACGCCTTGCTGTCGATCTACCGCCACTACGACAGCGCCATGGTGCGCAAGGGCCTGATAGGCGAGGTTCCGCAGACCCTGTGGCTGATGGACTACCCGCTGTTCGAGCGCACCTACTACCAGCTGGTGGTCAACTTCGACGTGTTCGGCAATGTCGCCCACCAGGCGCAGACCCGCCTGTACTTCGACCTGATCCGCAACGGCGCCGAGCTGAACTTCCTCCGCCTGTTGCCGCCCCAGGCGCGCCAGGTCTATCTGGATGACTGGTACCAGGACGGCGGCAAGCTGAAGATGTGGCTGGATTACACTGCTGCCGATCTGGACACCGCTACCGGCATCACTCTGCCGGAACGGGGCGCCAAGGGCGCATTCGCCCAGGCGCTGCTGGCGCGCTACGACGACCTCAACGCGCGGCCCGATCCGCTCAACCGCTGCGAGGGTGCCGACTGCCATCGCCCGGGCCTGTCGGCTGAGCTGGAGGATGCCGAGCAGGCCCTGAGCCGCCTGCCCGGGCGACCGGCCGGCGGCCTCAAGGTGATCGACCAGTTGCCCGAGGCGACTCTGCTAAGAGTCGAGCTGGCCGACGGCAAGCGCGAGGTGTACAGCCTGCTGCGCAACCGTGCGCACAGCAACGTGGCCTTCATGACTGGCGAATCCCTGCGCTACCAGCCGGGGCTGGATACCCTGACGGTGTATCCGGGCGTGCTCACCAGCTACCCGAACTTCATGTTCAGCCTGCCGGCGAGCGAGGTGCCGGAGTTCGTCGGCGCCCTGGAGCAGGCGCGCGACCCGGCGGCGTTCGACAAGCTGGTGCAGCGCTGGGGCATTCGCCGCAGCCACCCCGAGTTCTGGCGCTACTTCCATGACCTTTCGGCCTATATCCAGGAGACCGAGCCGGTGGAGGCGGGCGTGCTGGACATGAACCGCTACCAGAACCTCTGAGCCGGATGAAAAAAGCCCGCCGATTGGCGGGCTTTTTTGTTTCACAAGCGCGTGCTCAGAAGTGGCCCTTCAGCAGCAGGCTGATGGCGCTCTGGTCGGTACCGCCGAGGATTTCGTCGCCGACATAGCCGTCATCGTCGATGCCGTACTTGTCGCTCCAGTAGTCGTACTCGACACCCACGTAGAAGCGCTTGCCCCAGCCCATGGCCTTGGCCATGTCGTACTTGATCTGCGGGTTGAAGTGCAGGTTGGCGTGGTAGCTGTCGTCGTTGTCCACCACCCAGTCCATGAAGCCGTCGATCACCAGGTCCGAGTCGCCCACGGCCAGGGTGTAGCTCCAGGCCGGGGTGATCTGCCACACGCCGCTGCCGTCGCGCTTGCCGTCGGTTTCGCGGTAGTAGGTGTTGAGCTGGAAGAAGTCGAAGCCGGGTACGTTCAGGTCGACGGCTGGGCCAAGCAGGTAGGAGTCGACATCGTCTTCGCCGAACTCGTAGGTGGCCGCCAGCAGCAGGTCCTTGATCGGGCCGAACGATAGGTCGCTACCGCTGAGCTTGCCCAGCGACAGGCGTGGGCTGATCTCGCCGTAGAAGCTGTGGCCGTCATTGGCGCCGTTGGTGGCCTCGGTGTTGTACTTGATGCCATCGACAAAGATGAACAGGTCACCGAAGCTCCAACCGCTGGCATGCTCGAAGGTCAGGGTCTGCTGCCTGGGCGGGTCGACCTTGAAGTCGATGCCGTTGAGGTAGGTCAGGCTGTTGTCCTGCCATTGCAGCAGGTCGGCGGCCATGGCCTGGCCGCTGAGAAGGGTGGCGGCCAGGCTCAGGCCGGTGGCGAAACGGGACATCTACAACTCCGAATCTTGACTGGGTAGGCGAAAAAAGCGCGCTACTTTACCAGCCTGGCCTCGAGGCTGTTGGCGGCCAGACGGGCGGCCTGCTCGCGGGTCATGCCCAGATCGCGCTCCAGGGCAGCGAAGTTCTCACCGACATAGCCGCCGAAGTAGGCCGGGTCGTCGGAGTTCACCGTCACCTTCACGCCGCGCTCCAGCATGGCCAGGATGTTGTGCTGGGCCACGTTGTCGAACACGCAGAGCTTGATGTTGGACAGCGGGCAGACGGTCAGCGGGATCTGCTCGTCGATGATGCGCTGCATCAGGCGCTCGTCCTCGATGGCGCGCACGCCGTGGTCGATGCGCTCGATCTTGAGCAGATCCAGCGCTTCCCAGATGTACTCGGGCGGGCCTTCTTCGCCGGCGTGGGCGACGGTGAGCAGGCCTTCGCTGCGGGCCTTGGCGAAAACCCGCTCGAACAGGCGCGGTGGAAAACCCTTCTCCGAGCTGTCCAGGCCGACGGCGACGAAGGCGTCGCGGAACGGCATGGCCTGTTCCAGGGTCTTGAACGCCTCTTCCTCGGACAGGTGGCGCAGGAAGCTGAGGATCAGGCCGTGGGTGATGCCGAGCTGCTTCTCACCATCGACCAGCGCCTGCTTGATGCCGCGCAGCACCACTTCGAAGGGAATACCGCGGTCGGTGTGGGTCTGCGGGTCGAAGAACGGCTCGGTGTGGATCACGCCCTGTTCCCGGCACTTGAGCAGGTAGGCCCAGGTCAGGTCGTAGAAGTCCTGCTCGGTACGCAGGACGTTGGCGCCCTGGTAGTAGAGGTCGAGGAATTCCTGCAGGTTGTTGAAGGCGTAGGCGCCGCGCAGGCTGTTCACGTCGGCCCAGGGCAGGGCGATCCTGTTGCGCTCGGCGAGGGCGAACAGCAGTTCGGGCTCCAGCGAACCTTCCAGGTGCAGGTGCAGTTCGGCCTTGGGCAGGGCGGTGATCCAGTCGGTCATGGTGGCGCTAACTCAGGGAAATCGAGTGTGCATTCTAGCGGAGTCGGTGCTGGGAATTATTCCTACTAAATTACTAGGACTTTATCCCTGCCGGTCGATTGGCGTACACTGGCCGCATGTTTTGCGAGGAGTTGCCATGAGCGCCATCATCATTACCGACGCGGCCCACGATTATCTGTCCGATCTGCTGAAGAAGCAGAACACCACCGGCATCGGTATCCGCGTCTTCATCACCCAGCCCGGCACGCCCTACGCGGAAACCTGCATCGCCTACTGCAAGCCGGGTGAGCAGAAGGCCGAAGACACCGCCCTGGCGCTGAAGGAATTCACCGCCTGGATCGACGCCGTCAGCGAGCCCTTCCTGGAAGACGCCGTGGTCGACTACGCCACCGACCGCATGGGCGGACAGCTGACCATCAAGGCGCCGAACGCCAAGGTGCCGATGGTCAACGAGGACAGCCCGGTCACCGAGCGCATCAACTACTACCTGCAGACCGAGATCAACCCGGGCCTGGCCAGCCATGGCGGCCAGGTGAGCCTGGTCGACGTGGTCGAGGAAGGCATCGCCGTGCTGCGTTTCGGCGGCGGCTGCCAGGGCTGCGGCCAGGCCGACTTCACCCTCAAGGAAGGCATCGAAAAGACCCTGCTGGAGCGCATTCCCGAGCTCAAGGGCGTGCGCGACGTGACCGACCACAGCAACCGCGAGAACGCCTACTACTGAGTGTTCCTCGCTGCTGAGAAAAGGCGCCTGCGGGCGCCTTTTTTGTTGCCCGGGAAATCGCTCCCGCTGCTGCGCCGCGCGGCGTCGGGCAAGGCTGGTGCTCCCTCATACTGCAAGGAGCAATACCATGGGCAAGCGCATCATCGTGCACACCAGCGACCACGGCTGGCTGGATCAGGCCGTTCGTCTGCATCTGATCTATGGCGGTGTGCAGATCGAGGATGACGCCGATGTCGGCGTCGGTCCCGATGATCTGGAACAACTGGTGGCGTTGATCCACCAGCACCACGGCCATGCCGCCACCCGCTTGCGCACCGTGCTGGGTGTCGGCGTCGGCCTGTGCCTGTCGGCGATGGGTTTGTGGATCATCCACGCGGCGGTGGCCGATCCCGGCGAAACCAAGGAGCTCTGGGTGCTGCTGGCTGGCGGGGTGTTCATGGCCTTCTTCGGTGGCCTCGGGGTGTTCTACGCCCTCGGCCAGCGTTGGCGCATCAGCGCCAGTAGCGGCGACCGCAATATGACCCTGGGATCTGACTAACCCTGGCTTCAGCGCCGCGGGTTGTCTTCCGCGGCGCTGTCCTCGATCAGGTCCTGCAGCAGGATCAGCAGGCCGGCGCACATCAGGAACAGGCCCCAGTTGAGCGAGGCGGTCTGCACATGGCGCAGCAGGCTCATCCACTCCTCGTGCTGCGGTGGTATCCACACCACCGGCAGCATGAAGCCGAGCAGCGCCACTAGGGCGAACGACATCAGGCGGATAAAGGGTTGCGGCGGTGCCTGCTGGTTGACGCCGTAGACCACCGTGGCCACCACCAGGATGCTGGCCGAGGCGGACAGCACCAGGTCCGCTCGACTGTGCAGCACGTCGAACAGCACGGCCTCGAACTCGCGCCCCGGCGATGCGCCGTGCTGCAAAGCCAGCAGTGCACCGAACAGCTGTACCAGCGCGCCGCCGAGCCAGGGCGCGCGCAACAGCGGGTAACGGCGCAGCAGCACCGGCGCCAGCATGGCGCGGTGCCAGAACAGCAGCCAGCAGAGGGTCGTCAGGCCGTACAGCAGGCCAGCCAATGCGGCGAACATTCAGCTGGCAGGCGCCTCGCCGCCGCTCGGTGCCGGAGTTGGTATCGCCGCAGGCTCGGGCTGGGTGCGGATCGGGCTGATCAGGTTGGTGTATTCCTCCAGCAGGCGGTTGACCGCCTCCGGCGGCTCGCAGGCCTTGAACACCATGCTGATGGCGATCTCGTCCGGATCACGCTGCTGGCCCTTGCGCTTGTCCTGGCCGAAGGTGACGAAGAAGCGCTCGCTCTGCAGCTCGCCGTTCTGCAGGTTGTCGCGGGCCTTCTCCAGCTCGGTGCCTTGCATCTTCACCGACAGGTCGACCTTCATGCCGGCCAGCGCCAGGCCGCGCGGGGCGACCAGGGTGATCAGCGGGATGTTGAGGATATGGCCCTCGTCCAGGGCCACCTCGACCATCTTGGCCTTCATCGGCGTGCCCAGGTCGTTGGGGTCGTAGTCGAAGAACTGGTCGAACAGCTTGATGTACTGCTGGGCGATCACCTGGTGGGTGGCGGCTGCCGCCTGGTGCAGGCCACGGGTGATGTGGCTCAGGTCGCTGGCGGTCATGGGTTCCTTCTTGGAAAACAGCGCCATCGTGGGGCTCCTTGCTTATGCGGGGTGGGGTGACCCCGCCTCGCGGCGGGGTCGGTTGCGCTGCTTACTTGCCGCCCTTCTTGGCGGCGGCGTCCGCCTGGGCCTTGGCCGGGTCGGGCACCAAGCCGTCGGTCGGCAGGGCGTCCTTACTGGCAGCCTGAGTGTTGGGCAGCATCACCGGCTTGGTTGCCGCGTCGGTGAGGAAGTCGATCACCCGCATCAGGGCTTCCGGCGGATCCTGACGTGCGATCTTGGTGTGGATCGCATAGCGCGCGCGGGTGTCGGTCTTGCGGGTCTGGGTCGACTTGTGGCTCACCGAGCCCTTCACCGTGACGCTGAACGGGCCCCAGCCCAGCTTGGCCTCGAAGCTGCCTTCGCCAGCGGTCTCGCTGGTGTCTTCGGCCATCTGGTTGATGGTCAGCTCGAAGTCGATGGTGCCTTCTTCGACGGTGATGTTCGGGTGACTGATGGCCGCCAGCAGCGGGATGCGCATCTTCTTGGTCACCGTGCCCTGGTACACCCCGTTCTCATCGACCAACGTCTCGTCATAGTCGAACTGTACGGATACCGCCTTGCCATCCTGAATACACACGGTCATCAGGAAGTCGGCGTACGCCTTACTGGCTTGGACCTGGGCCGTGATCATCGCCTGCAGCGGACCGGAGATCATCCGATCGAGGGGCAGGGCATTGATAACTGAGCCGATCAGGCCGGTATCTATCTGGGACATGTGTCAATCTCCTTATAATTTGCGCGAAATGCGCAATTCCAGGCTATGACTGCGTTGGCCTCGAATTCAGTAGGAACTACTTACCGGTGTGTCTCGTGTTCCTGGCGCCGGATGTTGCCGATCTGGCGCAGGCTGAGGCCGTACTTGTCGGCCAGGGCGCTGCGCGAGAGGCCATCGCAGCTTTCTTGGAAGATCTGCTGGTTGCGGATCTGGCGGCTGAAGTGATCGGCCTTGGGCACTTCGATGGACAGGCCGGCGTAACGCTGGATCAGGGCGGAAAGCGCTTCCGGGGGAAGGATCAGGGTGAGGGTCGAGCGGGCGGGGTACTTGGGGATGTACTTGGGGCGTCCACCGAAACAGCAGGTCAGCCGGTAAGCGTTCTCCAGGCCGACGCATTCGATCAGTTCTTGCAGCGAGTGTGGCAGTTGCCTGACATCGACCTGTTTGAGGTCATTTTCGTCCATGGTCGTGCTCCTTGTTGGTCTTGTGGACTTACAAGGATGCTAGGGATGCTCTGGCCTGGGGTTTAATGGGGAAATTTGTCCCCTGATTGGTCAGGAAATTGTTCAAGCTGATGTTTCGTCGGAGCGGGTGATGGACTGCGGTTCCCTCAATCAAGGAGAACCACCATGTCCCGTTATGCCATCGACTTCAGTTTCATTGCCCGCCTCGAAGGCGGCCCGGCCACTCGCGGCTACGTGCCGGACGCCGCCAACAGCCGCAGCGGAGTGACCATCGCCACCGGTTTCGATCTCGGCCAGCGCCACCTGGCGGACCTGCAGAAGCTGGGTCTGGAGGCCGGGCTGGTGCAGCGCCTGAGCCCCTACCTGGGGCTGATCGGCCAGCAGGCGGCGGCCTGCCTGGCCCGCCAGCCATTGACGGTCAGTGCCGCCGAAGCCGAGGCCATCGATGAGGCCTTCAAGCTGCCCTTCGTCGACCGCCTGTCTGCCGCCTACAGCAAGGCCAGCGGCGGCGATTTCGCCGCACTGCCGGGCGCCGCGCAGACGGTGATTGCCTCGGTGGCCTTCCAGTACGGCGACCTGGCCTCGCGCACGCCGAACTTCTGGCGGCAGGTGGTGGCCCACGACTGGTCCGCCGCCCGCGCCAACCTGGCGAACTTCGGCGATCGCTACCCGACCCGGCGCAAGCAGGAAGCGCAGCTGCTCGGCAGCCTGTTGTGAGTTGGGCTCCGGGGCGCGGCACTACCGCGCCCCGGGCTTTCAGCGGCAGGGGTAGGTGAGCAGCAGGCTGGCGCCGAACAGCTGCTCGGGCTGCGGGTTATCCGGCACGCTGCGCCAGTCCACGCGCAGGCAGATGGCGGTGAGGTTCTGCGCGCCTTCCACGCCCATGACCTGCGGGGCGAAGTCGCGCCGGTACAGGGCCAGGGTCGATTGCTCGGGCGTGATGCTGCCGGCTTGGCCTAGGGTCTCGCGCACTTTGTCGGGGATGCTGGTCATGGGCAGGGTGAAGCGCGTCTGCGTGCCGTCGGTGCGGAAGTATCCGGCGTCGCGGCTGCGCTTCCACAGCTGCTGCCAATGGCTGCTGCCGGCCGTGTCGGCCAGGGTGGCGGAGAGTTCGCGCAGGCGCTGCTCGGGCAGCTGCCCGGTCTGCAGGGCCTGGGCGCTGGTGACGGAAAGGGCGAGAGCGCAGCACAGGGTGCGAATGAGCATGGTGGCCTCCTTGTCTCAGGGCAGCAGGGTGGAATGGCGCAGGTGGCCGGGGTAGGTTTTGTCGCGAAGCTGAAGCGCCAGGATGTTGTCGATGGCGCCGATATCCAGGCGGTCCAGCTGCTCGCGCATCGCCTGGCTCAGGTGGCGCAGGTACGCCACCCGCCCGGCCAGATGGCAGTAGGCCCGGCCGAGCTCGTGGGCCAGCGCCAGCGCCGGGGCTGTGTCGGTCTGCTCGGCGCCGCCGTAGGCGCTGCCCAGGTTCCACAGCAGGTGCCCGGCGCCATTGGGCTCGCTGCTGCGGGGCGGGCGCCAGGCCTCCTGGAGACGGCCGCGCGGGCCGGCGGTGACTTCGATGTGCAGCAGCTGGGGTACGGTCATCAGTTCGTTGAGCACGAAGGCGGCGAAGCGGGATTGGCGCAGGTACTGGCCGGCATTGCGAAAGGCATCCTCCGCGATGCTCTGCTCCAGCTTCCTGCCGGTGACGATGATGGTCATCGGTGACTCCTGAGTAGTAGGCGCCCGGGATTGGGGCAGGAGCCATGGTTTCAGCCGTACTGGTGGCGCTACAGAGGGAAAGGCTTCAGGCCAAGCGTGCGCGCCTTCGCAAATGGCGACATAGACTGCCGGTGATGGCACATTGATATGGCTTTTGCCGGCAAAAGGTGCTTCCTTATTGGCCCTTTTGTAGCCGCTTCGTCGTGACTCGAAGCGGCTACAGTGCTAACAAGAAGGCTGGTAGTACCGATCCGGCCCATGCGTTACGAGGATTGCCGATGGCGACCATTTCCCTGCTGATCTGCGATGACTCCGCCATGGCGCGCAAGCAGCTGCTGCGCGCCCTGCCGGCGGAGTGGCCGGTGCAGATTAGCCAGGCCACCAATGGTGCCGAGGCCCTGGAGCGGATTCGCGAGGGCGGCATCGACCTGCTGCTGCTCGACCTGACCATGCCGGTGCTGGACGGCTACGGCGTGCTCGCCGGCCTGCGCGACGAGGGGCTGCAGTGCAAGGTCATCGTGGTCTCCGGCGATGTGCAGGACGAGGCCGTGCGCCGCGTCACCGAACTGGGCGCGCTGGCCTTCCTGAAGAAACCGGCCGAGCCCGAGCTGGTCCGCGAGACCCTGCAGCGCCTCGGCCTGTTCGACGAGGCCGTCGCCTCGCCGCCGCGCGATCTGAGCGAGCTGGGCGAGCCGTCGGTGAATTTCCGCGATGCCTTCCGCGAGGTGATCAACGTCGCCATGGGCCGCGCCGCCGCGCTGCTGGCGCGGGTGCTGGGCGTGTTCGTGCAACTGCCACTGCCCAACGTCAACATCCTCGAGGTCGGCGAGCTGCACATGGCGCTGGCCGACGCGCAGAGCGACAAACGCCTCACCGCCGTGTGCCAGGGCTATATCGGCGGCGGCATTTCCGGCGAGGCGCTGCTGATCTTCCATGACTCGGAAGTGGCGGACATGGCCAAGCTGCTGCACCGCAGCGCCATCGAAAGCTCCTCCATGGAGATGCTGCTGGACATGTCCAGCGTGCTGATCGGCGCTTGCCTCAGTGGCATCGCCGAGCAGATCAATATCAAGTTCTCCCAGGGCCACCCGCAGATTCTCGGCCAGCATGCGCCGATCGACGAGCTGATCCGCCTCAATCAACAGCGCTGGCGTAAGACCCTGGCGGTGGAATTCAGCTACAGCATCGAGGGGCACCATATCCACTTCGACCTGATGCTGCTGTTCACCGAGGACTCGGTGCCACTGCTGACCAAAAAACTCGCCTACATGATGGGTTGAACATGGCCGAGAACATCGATCTCAACGAGTTCCACTGGCTGCTGACGATAGTGCAGAGCATCGACGTGGGCGTGGTGGTGCTGAACCGCGAGTTCAGCGTCGAGGTGTGGAACAGCTTCATGGAGAATCGCTCCGGGCTCACCCCGGAAGAGGTACTGCACAAGTCCTTCTTCGAACTGTTCCCCGAAGTGGAGCAGGAATGGTTCCGCCACAAGGTGGACAGTGTCGCCACTCTCGGCACCCCGGCCTTCACCATCTGGGAGCAGCGTCCTTACCTGGTACGGTTCAAGAACTACCAGCCCATCACCGGGCAGGAAGACTTCATGTACCAGAACACCACCATCCTGCCGCTACAAGCCACCAACAGCCGCATCGAGCACATCTGCCTGATCATCTACGACGTCACCGATGTGGCGGTGAACAAGCATCAGCTGCAGTCGGCCAACAGCCAGCTCAAGCATCTGTCGCGCACCGACCGGCTCACCGGCCTGAACAACCGTGGGCACTGGGAAGAGGAGCTGCGCCGCGAATACTCGCGCCATCGCCGTTACGGCAGCATGGCGGCGCTGGTGATCTTCGATATCGACCACTTCAAGAAGGTCAACGACACCTATGGCCACCCGGCCGGAGACAAGGTGATCCAATTCGTCGCCGAGGTGGTGCGTGAGGCCATCCGCGATACCGACGTCGCCGGGCGCTATGGCGGTGAGGAGTTCGTGGTACTGCTGCCGGACGTCGACAAGGTCAGCGCTCGGCTGTTCGCCGAGCGTCTGCGCCAATTGGTAGAGGCGCTGGTGGTGGAGTACGAGGGGCAGGAGATCCGTTTCACCATCAGCCTTGGCGTGGCGGACCTGGGGCAGAGCAGCCAGGACCACCAGCAACTGATCGAATGGGCCGACCGCGCGCTCTACCAGTCCAAGCACGGCGGGCGCAATCAGGTGTCGGTGCACGGCGGCTAGCTGAAACTGCGTGCAGCAGGTTTGCTGTGGGAACGGCCTTGGCCGCGACGCCCATGAGCAGCCAAGAAGCTTCGCGGCCAAGGCCGCTCCCACTCTATGGCTACAGGTTTCTAGGCTACCTGCGTCTGCCGGGCCCCGCCGACCAGCGCCAGCAGCGCCACCACCAGCAGCCCCAGCATGGCCAGGTTCACCGGGCTCCAGCCCAGTCCGCTGATCAGCGCGCCCGAGGCGAAGGAGGCGGCCGCCGCCACGCTGCCGTTGCCCAGCTCCATCAGGCCCTGGGCCTGGCCGCGCTCGTCGGCGGAATGACCCTGGCCGAGCAGGGTGGTGCCGGCCACCAGCATCAGGTTCCAGCCCATGCCGAGCAGTAGCGACGAAACCAGGAAATAGGCCTGCAGCTTGCCGCTCAGGGCGATGGCGGCGCTGGCCGTCAGCAGCGCGATGCCCAGCAGGGCCACGCGCTTGCATCCCAGGCGATCCACCAGCGGGCCGGCGACGAAGGCCGGCAGGAACATGCCGACCATGTGCCAGCGGATCACCTCGGCGCCGGCTTCCAGTGGCAGACCGCAGAAGCTCATGGCCAGCGGCGTGGCGTTCATGACCAGGACCATCAGGCCGTTGCCGATGGCGGTGATGAGCATGGCGCTGCGCACAGTTGGTCTTTCCAGCAGCCCGCGCATCGCGGCCAGTCCACGGCTGGGGGGCGGGGGCAGCGCGCCCTGGCGCAGGCCGGCAAGCAGGGCGATGGCCAGGGTGGCGAGCAGCGACACCAGCAGATAGGCGCCGACGAAGGGCCGCTCCAGGGCATCGCGGGCCCACAGGGTCAGCGTCGGAGCCAGCAGTGCCGCGCACAGGCCGCCGCCAATCACCCAGGCGGTGGCGCGGCCCTTGTGCGCGTCGTCCACCGCCTCCAGGGCGGCGAAGCGGTAATACATGGCCGAGGCCTGGTACACGCCGATGGGCAGGGCGCCAAGGCAGAACAGCCAGAAGTCCGCCAGCCACACGCCCAGCGCGCTGAGCAGGCCGCCGAGCACACCGGCGCCGGCACCGAGCAACAGGCCCGCGCGGCGCCCGCGGCGCTGCATGAAGGCTGACAACGGCTGGGTCGCCAGCAGGTAGCCGAGCACCAGCAACGCCAGGGGCAGGGTGGCCAGGCCATTGAGCGGTGCCAGCTGCAGGCCGACCAGCGAGGTCAGGGTGACGCCGATCATCGCGCAGCTCCAGAATAGAGCCTGGGCAAGGAACAGACGCAGCAGAGTGGGGTTGCGCATAAGCAGCATGGCGTCAGCCCTGGGCACAGCCGGCAGGTTTGTAGGTGCGTTCGCTGGTGGCGGGCGAGCGTGCCAGCTTGACGGCGGGGCGGATCGGCCGGCGCACCAGTTCGCCGCCGCAGTTGGGGCAGATGCCCTGCAGGCGACCTTCCGCGCAGTCGACGCAGAAGGTGCATTCGAAGGAGCAGATGCGCGCGTCCAGCGACTCGGGTGGCAGGTCGCGGTCGCAGCATTCGCAGCCGGGGCGCAGTTGCAGCATGGTGGTTCTCCTTGGCGCGAGGGATGATTGATTCAGGCGAAGCGTTCGGCGTAGTCCTGGGGGCTCACCGACAGGTGTTTGTGGAAGGTGCGGCGCAGGTTCTCCGGATGGCGGAAGCCGGTCAGCCGCGCCACGGTGCTGATCGAGGCGCCGGCGTCCTGCAGCAGCAGGCGCGCCGACTCCAGGCGCAGCTGTTCGACGTAGCGCCCGGGGCCCATGCCCAGTTCCTGGACGAACAGCCGCGACAGGCTGCGCGCCGAGAGGTGGGCCTGCTGCGCCAGGGCTTCCAGCGACAGGTCGGCGGCCAGGTTCTGCGCCATCCATTCCAGCAGGCTGAGCAGGCGCGGCGTGCGGCTGGCGTCCGGGGCGAGCAGGGCGCTGAACTGTGCCTGGCCGCCGGGGCGGCGCAGGAACATCACCAGGCGCCGGGCCACGGCCAAGGCCAGCGGGCGGCCCAGGTCGGCCTCGACCAGCGCCAGGGCCAGGTCGATGCCGGCAGTGACGCCGGCGGAGGTGAAGACATGGGCGTCGCCGTCGCGGCCGGTCGGGTCGTAGGTGTGCAGGCGATCGCCGTCCACCTCGATTCCCTCGTGGCAGCGCAGGGCCGCGACGTCGGCCCAGTGGGTGGTGGCGCGGCGCCCGTCGAGCAGACCGGCGGCGGCCAGGATCAGCGCGCCGGAGCACACCGAGCCTAGGCGGCGGATCTGCGGCTCGGCGTCGCGCAGCCAAGCCAGCAGCGGCTGATTGGCGCATTGCGCGGTCTCACCCAGGCCGCCGGGGATCAGCAGGGTGTCCAGTTCGGCCGGCGCACAATCGCGCCAGGCCTGGTCGGCGACCAGGCGGAAGCCGGCGGAAGTGGCCAGCGCACCGGCCTCGTCGGCCAGCACCAGCAGCCGATACGCCTCGGCCTGGCCCAGGCGGCGCAGCTCGACGTTGGCCGAGGCGAATACCTGCAGTGGGCCGGTCACGTCGAGGCTCATCACATCGGGGTAGATCAGGCTGGCGATGGTGCGCATGGGGTTCTCCAGAAGCTTGCGGCGAGTCTGCGCCTGCCTGCTTCTGGCAACAAGGACAATAAACCCACAGATATGGCCAATCGCTCAGTCGGCCTGGGACAAGCGTTCGAGAAAGCGCAGCAGCAGGCTCTCTTCCTCGCGCAGGCCCTGGCGCGGCTTGGCGGCGCGCAATGTAGCCAGGCTGCCGTCGAGAAAGGCATCGATCACCGCCGGATGGATGTAGCACTTGCGGCAGATCGCCGGGGTGTTGCCGAGCAGGCGTGATACCTGGCGGGTCACTTCCACCACCTGGCTCTTGGCCTCACTGTCGCTGCTCGGGCGCAGCTCGCGCAGGCGTTGCAGGGCCAGGGCGCTGCCGGCCCAGGTGCGGTAGTCCTTGGCGGTGAAATCGCTGCCGGCGTGGCTCTGCAGGTACTGGTTGACGTCCGCCGAGCTGACACCACGGCGTTCGCCGGCGTCGTCCAGGTACTGGAACAGCTGCTGGCCGGGCAGCTCCATGCAGCGCCGCACTGCCCGGGCCAAACGCGGGTGGGTCAGACTGACGCGGTGCTCGATGCCGCTCTTGCCGCGGAAGTGGAAGCGGATGGCGGCGCCGGCCACCTCGACATGCCGGTTGCGTAGGGTGGTGAGGCCGAAGGACTTGTTGTCCCTTGCGTACTGCGGGTTGCCCACGCGGATCAGGGTGGAGTCGAGCAGGGCGACTACCGTGGCCATCACCTTGTCGCGACCCAGATCGCGCAGGGCCAGATGCTCCTCCACCTGGCGCCGCAGGCCGGGCAGGGCGCGGCCGAAGTCGAGCAGGCGTTCGTACTTGTTGCAGTCGCGCACCTCGCGCCAGCGCGGGTGGTAGCGGTACTGCTTGCGCCCGCGGGCGTCGCGGCCGACGGCCTGCAGATGGCCGCGCGGGTCGGGGCAGATCCACACGTCGGTGTAGGCGGGCGGAATCGCCAGGGCGTTGATGCGCTTGATCTCGTCGGCGTCGCGAATGCGTTGGCCATCCACGTCGAAATAGGCGAAGTGGCCGCGCAGCTTGCGGCGGCTGATCCCGGCCTGGCGGTCATCGACATATACCAGGTCCGGCGGCAGGACAGGGCACAGGGCGGTGCCGGTATCCTCGCGCTCGTCGGCCGGCAGTGGACGGGTGCCGCTGGCCAGCGGCGGTGCCTGTTCGCTCATCGTTCGCGCTTCCAGTCCAGGGCCTGATTCCACAGCTCGCCGCCGCAGCGCGCGCAGGTGGCATCATGCTTGGCCTGCAGCGGTTGCGGGTTGCCGCAGCGGTTGCAGGCGTACAGGCCGTCGGCGGGGATGTGCTGGTAGACCGGGTTGAGCTCTTCCGGCAGCACCGACAGGCCGCTGTGGGTCTCCTCGGCGGGGAAGCAGTACAGGCTGAGGTCGCCGTCGACCTCGAGGATGCCCAGGCGTACCTGGCCCAGGTGCTGCACGCCGGCGCGGCGGAGCTCCATATGGAATTCGTCGCTGGAGATGTTCTGCGTCTCCAGGGCGCCGAGCTCGTACAGGCCATCGCGAATGATCACCACCGGCTTGCCCTCGACCCAGCTGCCGAAGCGTGGGCTGCGCTTCATCAGACGGGTGGTCAGGCTGTAGAGCACCAGCAGGGTGATGAACACCACGGCGACCGGTAGCAGCGGTACGTCGTGGTAGAACGACATGTCGCCGGCGGCCGAGCCGAGGGTGAGGATCACCACCAGTTCGAACAGCGACAGCTGGCGCACGCCGCGTCGTCCGGAGACCTTGAGGAAGATGAATACGGCCAGGTAGGCGAACGTCGCGCGTAGCGCCACCTCGCCAAGGAAGGCCACGGGAAAGTCATCGAGCAGCATGCGCTGCCAGTCGAAAGCTTCCATGCGTACCTCCTCAACCGACTTGCGGGTTGCTCCAGGGCATGGACCAGGGCGCCAGCTCGTAGCCGTCCTTGCTCAGTTCCAGGCGCGCGAGTTCGACCAGGCCGGCCAGGCGCGCCGGGTCGCCATACTGCGAGCGCGCTACATGCGCTTGGGAAAGCAGTTCGACGTCACTGTCATCGAACACGCGGAAGGAAAAGCTGGCGTCCTCGCGATCCGCCCGGGTTTGGCAGGCATGCGGCAGGAAGGCCTGTTCGACGATATGCAGTGCCTCTTCGAGGCTCAGGGCGGTGCTCATGCGGCGCCTCCGTCTGTGGCTGTTAGTGAGTAGACGGGGCGGCAGCCGTTAGGTTCGTACAGAAAAGCGAAGCCCCCTGGGCCGGAGGGCGCAGGGGGCTTCTGGTGGCGGCAGGCCGGGGCGAGCGGAGTGTTACTCGGGCATGCTCCAGGGGTCGAGCGAATAGCCCTGGCGGCTGATCTGCTCGCGGGACTGGGCCAGTGCGTCGGCCAGCTGCGCCGGGTCGGCGTAGGTGCGGCTGTCCAGTTGAGCCTGGCTCAGACGGCGGTTGGTGCGGTCGATCACCGCCAGGGTGATCACGCCGGTGCCGTCCTGTGGTTGCCAGGCGACGCACTGGAACGGCTGGAAGGCGCGGCCGGCGATGAGCAGAGCTTCGTTGACGCGGAGCGAGGTGTTCATGGGTCTGTTCTCCAAGGATGCCCAGTGTGCAATCTGGCCAGCGAAAGCACGTATTGCCGCGGCCTGTGAACTGTTGATGGCGAAACCTGACCTTGGAGTCACATCCTGTCGTAAAAACATAGAAATATGTCGCATGTTGGCGTTTTTCGGGGCTTTCCACCCTGCCGAGAGCTTTGCGAAGGCGCCGCTGCGCTGGTTATCCTAGATTGAAATGCAGCCCACACAGGAGTGACGCCATGCTGTACAGCCTTATCTCGCTGGTTATCTTTGCCCTGGATATCTGGGCGATCATCAACGTGGTGAAAAGCAATGCCGACACCTTGAAGAAGGTGCTCTGGGTGGCCCTGATCGCGCTGCTGCCGGTGGTCGGCCTGATCATCTGGGCGCTGATGGGGCCGCGCGGCAACATGAAGTTCTAGTCACACATCCTGTTGCCTCGCCCGGCTGGAGCCGCCGGGCGTATCTCCTTACAATGCGCGCCTTCTTCATGGGCGGGCCTGGTCCGTCCGAATCCACCAGCGACGACGGGGACCACCCATGAGCGATTACCAAGAAACTCTCTACGACGGCTATGGCCAGCGCTTTCGCATGGACCGGCTGCTGCATGAGGTGCGCACCGAGCACCAGCACCTGGTGATCTTCGAGAACGCCCGCATGGGCCGGGTGATGGCGCTGGACGGGGTGATCCAGACCACTGAGGCTGACGAGTTCATCTACCACGAGATGCTCACTCATGTGCCGATCCTGGCCCACGGCAACGCCAAGCGCGTGCTGATCATCGGCGGCGGCGACGGTGGCATGCTGCGCGAGGTGCGCAAGCACCACAGCGTGGAGAGCATCACCATGGTCGAGATCGACGGCACCGTGGTCGACATGTGCAAGGAGTTCCTGCCCAACCACAGCTGCGGCGCCTATGACGACCCACGGCTGAACCTGGTGATCGACGACGGCATGAACTTCGTGGCGACCACCACCGAGAAGTTCGACGTGATCATCTCCGACTCCACCGACCCGATCGGTCCGGGCGAGGTGCTGTTCTCGGAGAACTTCTACCAGGCCTGCCGCCGCTGCCTGAGCGACGGCGGCATTCTGGTGACCCAGAACGGCACGCCCTTCATGCAGCTCGATGGCGTACAGAACACCGCCGGACGTATGGACGGTTTGTTCGCCGACTGGCACTTCTATATGGCCGCCGTGCCGACCTATATCGGCGGCAGCATGACCTTCGCCTGGGGCAGCACTGACGCCGGCTACCGCAAGCTGCCGCTGGACACCCTGCGCCAGCGCTTCGCCGGCAGCGGCATCGTCACCCGCTACTACAATCCGGAAATCCACCTGGGCGCCTTCGCCCTGCCGCAATACGTGCTGCAGGCGGTGAACAAGCCGAGCAACGACTGATGTGATGCGTAAATGATAAAGCCGGCGAATGCCGGCTTTTTCGTTTCTGTCGCAGGCTGATCGAAGGAGCACTAACGACCCAGATAGCGCTGGCGCAGCTCGTCGGCGCGTTGCTCGCGCTGTTCGCCAATGGCCTGCCAGAGCCGTTCGGCCCGCTCGGGGTGGGCCGCGTAGAACTGATGCGAGAGCGGCAGGTACCAGTGGGCCTGCACCACGGGCGTGGGCAGTTGCACCAGCTGCCCCTGCAGGCCCTCGCGCTTGATCAGGGCCAGCCCCAGCTCGGTCTCCAGTGCATAGCCGTCCAGGCGTCCCGCTACCACCATTTTGAGCGCGGTGGCCGGCGCCAGCGATTCGTGGGTCAGCACGCCCAGGCTCTGCAGGTACTGGCTGACCGCATAGCCTAGCGGCGCGCCGACGCCATGGATGATGCCCTGAAAACGCTGGCCGTCCCACTGCAGCGGGCTGTCGGGCCGCACGATGACGCGATAGTCGGCTGGCCAGAGGCTGCGGCCGGGGTCGACGGGTGTCTGCCCATCCATAGAGCGTCCCGGGAAACGTCCCCAGGCATCTCGATCGGCCCACCAGACGGCGACGAACAGGCCATCGCTGGCGCCCTGGCGCACTTCATGGACGCAACGCTTCCAGGGCTGGCGATGCAGCACCAGTTGCAGCTCCGCGCTGCGCGCCGCCTGCTCGATCAGCTCCACCACCAGGCCGGGATGCTCCGCCGCCGCGCCGGACGGGGTGCTGGTGTAGGGCGACAGATCCTGGCTTTCGTAGCACAGCCGGAGCTGCGGCCAGTCCTCGGCATGCGCCGCAGAAACCAACAGACTGCTCAGCAATGGCAGAGCCCACAGGCGCCAACCAGGCATGGTTCACCCCTCCCACCCAACTGCGCTAAGCATGGTCGGCCGCGCAGGCGTCGTCCAGAGGCGCAAAAGCCGGCAATCCCGGCTTCTTCACGAGTTAGGCAGGGCGTCAGCGCGGTGACGACAGCGCGCTCTACAGAGTGATCAAGCCTTTCAGCAGCGCCTGGTGGAAGCGCTCCGGCGCCTCGACCTGCGGTGAGTGGCCGAGCTCGGGGAATTCCACCAGCGTGCCGTTCGGCAATGCGGCGGCGGCCTTGCGGCCCAGCTCCGGGTAGTTGCCCAGGCGCTCGGCGACTGCCTTGGGTGCGCGATTGGCACCTGGCGCGGTACGGTCCTTGCCGCCGATCAGCAGCAGGGTCGGTGCCTGGATACGGCCGAACTCGTGGATCACCGGCTGGCTGAATAGCATCTCGGCGGTCTGCGCCTGATTCCAGGCGACGATCTCGCGGCCCTTGCCGTGGTACAGGCCAACCTGCATGTCCACCCAGCGGTCGTACTCTGGCTCCCACTGGCCGTTGTAATAGAAGCGCAGCTGGTAGTTCTTGATGCTCTCGAAGCTGGCCTTCAGCTCACCCTGGTTGAGCTGGTCGATGCTGGCGTAGGGCACGCCCTCGGCTTGCCAGTCCTCCAGGCCGATGGGGTTGACCAGCACCAGCTGCTGCACGCTGTGTGGATGGTTGAGGGCGAAGCGCGCGGCGAGCATGCCGCCCATGGAGTGGCCGATCAGCGTGGCCTTGGCCACGCCAAGCTGGTCCAGCAGGGCCTGGGTGTTCAGCGCCAACTGGTTGAAGCTGAACTGGTAGCCGCGCGGTTTGCTGGAGGCGCAGAAGCCGACCTGGTCCGGTGAGATCACCCGGTAGCCCTGGTCGCTCAGGGTCTTGATGGTCTGCTCCCAGGTTGCGCCGCAGAAGTTCTTGCCGTGCAGCAACACCGCCGTATGGCCGTTGGCCTGGCCCGTGGCGGCGACGTCCATGTAGGCCATGGACAGGCTCTGGCCCTGGGACTGGAACGCGAAGCGTTGCAGCGGATGGGGATAATCGAAGCCTTCCAGCTGTTCGCCGTAGCTCGGTGTGGCGGCATGGAGGGCGGTGCTGCTGGCCAGCAGGGCTGCGCACAGCAGGGTGGAATTCAACCTGGGCATGGGGAGAGTCCTGGCGATGGAAAATGCGGCATTTTTAGGACAATTCCCCGCCGTCGAGAAAGCCTGGCACTGTTCCCGGATGTTTCCTTGGCGAGAGCCGCGCAGCTCCGGTCTAGAGCGTCGCAAGCGCGTCTAGCCGGCGCAGCGCGGTGCCGCGGGTGTGAGCCGTATGACCAGATGGGAGAGGTAGAAGAAAGTCTCGTAGGCCAGCGATTCGGCCTTGGTGTGCCAGCTGCGATAGCGGCTGGTGGGCGTCGGTGCAGCGTAGGCGGTGATGCCGATGTCCTTGGCCAGCGTCATCGCCCGCTTCATGTGCAGGGGATCGCTGACGATCAGCGCGTTGTCGAGCCCGTGTTGTTTCATCAGGGCGCATGCCTGGGCCAGGTTTTCGGCGGTGACGGTGGAGACCGCCTCGGTCAGCATGCGATGGGCCGGAACCCCGGCGGCGAGGGCGTACTGGTGGGCGACCGCGGATTCGGCGTGGGAATCCGCGATGCCGATACCACCCGTGAGGATCAGGTAGTCCGCGGCCTGATTGCGGATCAGCTGGATGCCATGCTTGATCCGCTCCTCGAACACCGGCGATGGCTGGTTCTGCCACACGGCGGCGCCGAGTACGATCACCGCATCGACCCTGGCGGGCGCTGGCTCGGCTGCGTACTGGGCAATCTGCAGCGCTGCCGTGGCGATTCCGCCGATCAGCAGCGCTGGCAGCGCCAGGCGCATGCCGACGTGACGATACTGGTTCAGCGCTGTTCCACCCGTTGATGCAGCTGCTGCGACAGCTGTTCCAGATGCTCGCCCAGGCTGACCAGCGACTCCTGAGCGCTGAGCAGCTCGGCGCTGGCGGCGCGCTGGCGCTGACTGGCTTCGCGTTGTGCGGCGCTATGGTCGCGCACCTGAATCAGTTGGTGGTGAGCCTGATCCAGCGCCTGGCTGTGTTCGAGGATGGCACCGGAGAGGTTGGCGGTGAGGCTGGCGTTCTCGGCCAGGGCCTCGCCCACGTCGCTGACCTGCTCGGCACCGGTGTTGACGATTTTCTCGGACTGGCCGAGCACGCTCTGCACCGTGTCGGCGGTCTGGTTGCTGCGCTGGGACAGCGAGCGTACCTCGTCGGCAACCACGGCGAAGCCACGTCCGTGCTGGCCGGCGCGGGCCGCCTCGATGGCAGCGTTGAGCGCCAGCAGGTTGGTCTGCTGGGCGATGGCGCTGATCATCTGCATGGACTCGGCGATGCGCTGGTTGCTCGCCTGGATCGCCTGCATGCTGTCCTGGGCCTGCTGCATGCGCGTGGCGCAGGCATTGACCTGGCCGCTGCTGTGCTGGGTGTCCTGGCTCAGCTGCTGCATGTGCGCGGTGCTCTGCGCCAGGCTGGCGAGCACTTCATGCACGGCCAGGTCGAGCTGGTGCATGGCTTCCGCCTGCTGCTGCACGTCGCCGTCGATGCTCTGGCAGCGCTGGCGCATGTTGTCGAGGGTGCGGTAGAGCTGCTGCGACAGCTGGCGCAGGTCGCCGGCGCTGTGGCGCACCTCGTCGAGCAGGCTGGCCAGCTGCTGGCTACCGGCAGTGGCGGCCTTGCCGACCCGCTCGGCCTCCTGCAGGTGCTGCTGGGCGCCGTCCAGCGCCTGCTGGCGCACCCGCGCGCTGTACCACTGGGCCAGCCACATGGTGATCACCGGCAGCAGGTAGCCCGAGTATTCGTTGACCATGGAATCGCGCGCGCTCAGCTCGAACTGCGGCAGGGCGGCGCCGGAACAGTCCAGGCGGATCAGCCAGAACACGAAGACCAGCTGCAGCAGCCCCCAGAACGCCGCGCTGCGCCCGCCCAGCAGCAGGTAGGCGAAGCCGATCACCACCAGCGGCCAGAAGATGTGCGCGGAGTGCAGGCCGCCGAGCTGATAGATGAGGATCATCGCGTAGCTGCTGATCAGCGCCATGGCGAAATTGGCCACCGCGCGGGCCGGCAGCCAGACCTGGCGCAGCGTCAGCAGGGCCAGCGGCATGCCGATGATCAGCAGCAGCGAGCCCTGCACCAGTGCGTCGTTGCCCAGGCGCGCCCACTTGATGCCGCTGTACAGGCCGATGGTGAGGCCGCACAGGCCGAAGAAGGCCAGCATCCGGCTCAGCAGCTGGTCGCTGGGGGCCTGTTCGGTCTGGGGCATGAGTGTGGCTAACAGCCCTTGCTGCATGGGAGTTGGCTCCGTTCTTGTTGGTTTGCCGAACGTATCGGCGAAGTTGGTCGTGACTTGAAGCTGATTGGGCGTGACTGGTGGCACATGGCCTGCAGTCAGATTAACCAGTCAAATTACTGGCGGCGAACAATTGGCGACAAGGCGCCGGAAACGGCCGTTTCGTCGCCCATAAAGGCAGGAAAGTCGCCTTATTCCGACCAGACGGCGTATTCGTTGCCGCTGGGATCGGCGAAATGAAAGCGGCGGCCACCGGGGAAGGCGAACACCGGTTTGAGAATCCGTCCGCCTGCCGCCTCCACCGCATTCTGCGTGGCGTTGAGGTCGCTGCTGTACAGCACGATCAACGGGCAGCCTCGCTCGCTGGCGAAGTCCAGCGCCGCGCGGAAGAAGCCGCCGTCGATGCCGGCGCCGACGAAGCAGCTGTAGTCCGGGCCGTAGTCGACGAAGCTCCAGCCGAATACCTGAGTGAAGAAGGCCTTGCTCGCCTCGGGCTCACGGCAGGGGATTTCCAGGTAATTGATGCTGTGGTGCTGGTGCATGGCTTATTCCTCGCAGGGTTGCAGTTCGGCTGCGCCTACTTGTTGGACCGCATCCAGCTGGGCGAGGTCGGACGCGTCCATGGCGCGGGCGTCGACCTTGTATTCAGAAACCAGGATGCGCGCGGTGCCGGCAATCACGCACTTGCCGCTTGGCAGCTCTGCCGGCACGCCGAGCTGGGCGAACGCCTGCTGCTGGTTGGCGAAGCAGAACCAGGGCAGGCGGGCGTCGTCCGCGTCGCGGGGAATGGCGGCTGCGCTCGGGCCCTGGGGAAAGAAGCACAGCTGCGAGTTGATTTCGTCGTGGGGGCGGTAGCTGTATTCGCCGCTCAGGGCGAGCTGGCCACGATAGAAACGCTGCTCGCCGTCACGCTGATCCAGCTGCAGGCCGGTGGCCTGGGTGAGGGCGGGTAGCAGGGCGGCAAGGAGGCAGAGGGCACGCATGGAATCGTCCTGATCGAGGGCGCTGACGCGCCGGGTCCATTGGGGGACCGCAGAACCTAGCAGGCCTCGCTGCGGATGTCTGCTGCCTCGATGGATTCAGGGGCCCGCTCGGGTCAGGGCAGTTCTTCCTCCGAAGCCTCCTGCCAGCTGCCGTCCGGGTCGAAGCGGGTCATGGCCAGTGCCTGCTTGTCACCTTCGGGGCCGAGGTCCTTCTCGAACACTTCGCCCTCATGGCTGATCATGAAGCTCATCACTCCGCTGTTGCCGTAGTCGGCGGGCCAGGCGACGAGGGCGAAGCCGCGGCTCATGTTGTTGCCGAGTCGGTAGTTGTAGGCGCCGCCGGGTGCCGAGGTACCCTGGGCGTCGAGGATGCGGTAGCGGTAGCCGTGCCAGTCGCCGTCCGGCAGCTCGTCGCCGAACAGCGGCCCCAGCGGGCTTTCTTCCACGCCAGGCTGGTCGGGCCAGTACAGGCCGTCATGCTGGCCGTCGCTGCTGACGAACTGCTGGGCGTATTCCAGTACGCCATCGCCGTCGCGGTCGATCTCGGCGTAGTCCATCTGTGCATCGTGGTAGGCGCGCACCGCCTGCAAGGTGGCCAGCTCGTTGCGGCCGATGCGGCGCAGGCGGATGGTCTCGCCACCGGCCCGGGTGTCGAAGAACCAGCCGTCCTTGCCGCGCACCAGTGGCAGCGGCAATTCCCAGGCGCTGTGGCCGACCACTAGGCGCGAGCGGTTGCGGGCCTCGGGGCGGGTCTCGTGTTTTTCCCGGTACAGGGCGAGGAAGGCCTCGACGTCCTCGCGCTCGACGCCATCGCGCGGGATATAGCTGCGCCAGTCCTTGCCGAGCAGCGCCGCCAGGCGCGTGGCGTCGGCCCGCTGGGTGCCGAGGGCGGCGACAAAGGCCGCGGCGGCTTCCTCGGGGCTGGGGAAGGCTTGCTGGGCGTGCAGTCCCTGCACGGGCAGGGCCAGCAGGGTGAGCAGGGCGAAACGCTGGATCGCGTGCATGGGCGGGTCTCCTTATCAGCGCCGTCTGGCGCCGCCGCGGGACGAGGACATGGCCGGGCGGCTCACCGCCCGCCCGCTGGCGCGCGATGCCTGCGGGCGGCTGGCGGCGGCGCGGCTGGCCTGGCCGCGTTGCTGATAGGCACGTTCTCGGTCGGGTGTGCGGGCGCCGGCAAAGGCGTTGTCGCGGGCGCCGCGCGAGGTGGCGTGCTGCTGGCGGGCCTGCTGCCGGCTCTGCGCCGTGCCGCGTTCGCGGGACTGGGCGCGCTGGCGCATCTGATCGGAGTTGCGCATGTCGCGATCGGCGGTCTGGGCCCGCTCGCGGGCCTGGCGATTGCTGGTGGCCGGGCTCTCGAAACCGCGCTGCTCCAGGCTCTGCCGCGCCCGTTCGCGGTCGGCGACGCGCGCCGTGTCGCGGCCGCGCAGTTCCTGGCGCTGCTCGCCGTTGGCCAGGCGCTGGCCGTATTGCTCGCGGCTGGCGCGGTCGCGGTAGGGCACGCCGTCGCGGTTCACCGCGTTGTGCTTCCAGGTCTTGTCGCCGGTGTTGATCTGGCGATTGCTGTTGATGTTGTTGTAGCGGTCCACGTCGATGTCGATGTCGCCACCGCCCCAGTCGCAGTCACCCCACAGCGAGTCGATGATCGCCACGCCCGCGGCGAAGCCGATGCCGGCCACCACCGCGGAGCCGAAGTAGTAGCCCGGTGGTGGCGGGTAGTAGGCCGGCGGGTAGGTCGGGTAAGGCCAGGTGCCGTAGACCACGCTGGGGTTGTAGCTGGGCACGTAGACCACCTGCGGATCGGCCGACTCGATGATGATGGTCTGCTGGCTGCTGCCGCCGGTGCTGGTCGCCTGGGCGGGCGCGGCGGCCGGCTGTTCGCTGACCTTCTGCTGCTCGTTGGACTCCAGGTTGCCGGCCTCCTTGGCCTGGCGGCGCAGGCGTTGCACCGAGTCCATCACCGAATCGGGGCTGGCCAGGAAGGCATCGCCGACCTTCTGTACCCAGGCGGGATCCTGGCCCAGGGTGATCAGCACGGCGGGGAAGGCCACCAGCGATTGCACGCTGGGGTCCCAGGGCTGGTCGGACACCTGGCGCACGGCATCGTCGCCGCTGGCGTCCGGATGCTCCGTGGACCAGGTCACCGCGTCGGCCACGTCGCCAGGGTAGGTGGCGGCCATCAGCACCTGGGCCAGCAGGGCATCGGGGTACAGGGCCAGGGGGGCGAGCATCTGGTCGAGTTCTTCGTTGCTGAAGACCTGCTCGCTGGGTGCGCTGCTCTCGGCGTCCGCGGCGGGCAATGGCGTTGCCAGCAGTGCCAGGAGCAGGCCCAGCAGGCCCAGGGTCGGGTGCATACGCATGGCGATTCTCCTTGCGCACAGGCGCAAACCTTAGGCGGCTGCCGCCGCGCTTTGCCTAGCATAGGCCAGTTCCGCGAGAGTGCAGGTGCTGGGCTGTCTGCCCGATGTCATGAAATGAAAAGCCCCTGTCGTGCGATGAGAAGCACCCCTCTGAGGCCGGTTCTACAGTCCGATCCACGCTATTGGTGGCTAATAACAAGACTGGAGAACAGGCATGGCCAAAGCCGTCCGTTTTTACGAGGCCGGGGGTCCGGAAGTACTGCGCTACGAGGACGTCGAGGTCGGTGAACCCGGCCCTGGTCAGGTGCGCATCCGCCACGTCGCCGTCGGCCTGAACTATGCCGACACCTATTTCCGCAACGGCACCTACCCGATCCCGCTGCCCAATGGCATCGGCGTCGAGGCGGCCGGTGTGGTGGTGGCGCTGGGCGAGGGGGTGGACAACGTGGCGGTCGGTGACCGGGTCACCTACACCGGCTTCATCAACACCCTCGGCGCCTACAGCACCGAACGCCTGATCGCGGCCGCGCCGCTGATCAAGCTGCCGGAGACCATCGCCTTCGAGACTGCCGCGGCCATGACCATGCGCGGCCTGACCTCGGCCTACCTGATGAAGAAGATCCATGCCTTCCGCGAAGGCGACAGCATCCTCTTGCACGCCGCCGCCGGTGGCGTCGGCCTGATCGTCTCGCAGTGGGCCAAGCTGCTCGGCCTGACCGTGATAGGCACCGTCTCCAGCGCGGCCAAGGCCGAGGTGGCACGGGCCCACGGCTGCGATCACGTGATCGACTACAGCCATGAGGATGTTGCCCAGCGCGTGCGCCAGCTGACCGGCGGGCGTGGCGTCGACGTGGTGTTCGACAGCGTCGGCAAGGACACCTTCATGGGCTCGCTGGATTCGCTCAAGCGCCGCGGCCTGCTGGTCTGCGTCGGCACCGCCTCAGGCCCGATCGAGGGTTTCAATCCGCAGCTGCTGGCGATGAAGGGCTCGCTGTACATGACCCGTCCGGCCCTGGCCGACTACATCGCCGATCCGCAGGAGAAATCGGAACTGGCCGAGGAGCTGTTCGGCCTGGTCGGCAGCGGCCAGATCCACATCGAGATCAACCAGCACTACGCCCTGCAGGACGCGGTGCAGGCGCACCGCGACCTGGAGTCGCGCAAGACCACCGGGTCGTCGATCTTCGTCATCTGAGGAGGCCGTCATGCGAGTCGAACAACTGACCTGCGCCATCGGCGCCGAGCTGAGCGGCATCAACCTGGGTGATGCCTCCCGCGACGATGAGCTGTTCGCCGAGATCAAGGCGCTGCTGCTCAAGCACAAGGTGCTGTTCCTGCGCGACCAGGATATCAGCCGCGCCGAGCACGTGGCCTTCGCCCGTCGCTTCGGCGAGCTGGAGGATCATCCGGTGGCCGGCAGCGACCCGGAGCACCCGGGCCTGGTGCGCATCTACAAGTCGCCGGATGCGCCCAACGACCGTTACGAGAACGCCTGGCACACCGATGCCACCTGGCGCGAGGCACCGCCCATGGGCTGCGTGCTGCGCTGCGTGGAATGCCCGCCGGTGGGCGGCGACACCATGTGGGCGAACATGGCGCTGGCCTACGAGAAGTTGCCGGAAGAAGTGAAACAACGCATCGCCGGCCTGCGTGCCCGCCACAGCATCGAGGCCAGCTTCGGTGCGGCCATGCCGATCGAGAAGCGCCTGGCGCTCAAGGCGCAGTTCCCGGATGCCGAGCACCCGGTGGTGCGCATCCATCCGGAGACCGGCGAGAAGGTGTTGTTCGTCAACGCCTTTGCCACCCACCTGAGCAACTTCCACACACCGGAGCATGTGCGCTACGGCCAGGACTACAGCATGGGCGGCAGCGACCTGCTGCGCTATCTGGTGAGCCAGGCCTACATCCCGGAGTACCAGGTGCGCTGGCGCTGGAAACCCAACAGCGTGGCGATTTGGGACAACCGCAGCACCCAGCATTACGCGGTCATGGACTACCCACCTTGCCATCGCAAGATGGAGCGCGCCGGCATCATCGGCGACAAGACCTTCTGATTCGAAGCATCCCATTCGCGCCATCTACTAATAAATATCTGAGGCAACAGGCATGAACTTCCTCGACGGTTCTCTCTTCCCTGAAAACCAGGACAAACTCGTCATCACCGCAGCCCCTTACGGCCCCGAATGGTTCCCCTCGGACTATCCGGAAGACATTCCGGTGACCATGGAAGAGCAGATCCAGAAGGCCGTCGATTGCTATGAAGCCGGCGCCTCCGTTCTGCACCTGCACGTGCGTGAACTGGACGGCAAGGGCTCCAAGCGCTTGTCCAAGTTCAACGAGCTAATCGCCGGGGTACGCGAGGCGGTGCCGGACATGGTCATCCAGGTCGGCGGCTCCATCTCCTTCGCGCCCCCGGAAGACGGCGCCGCCGCGAAGTGGCTGCACGACGACACCCGGCACATGCTCGCCGAACTCGATCCCAAGCCCGACCAGGTGACGGTGACGGTCAACACCACGCAGATGAACGTCATCGAGCAGATGGACGTGCGCGACTACACCGGCACCTCCATGGGTAGCGATACCTACGATGCCTACCGCGAGATGATCGTGCCGTCCGGCCCGGGCTTCATCGAGGAGCACATCAAGCGCCTCTCCGCCGCCGGCATCCAGAGCGCCTTCCAGTTCTACAACATCAACAGCTACGAGACGGTCGAGCGCCTGATCCGTCGCGGCGTCTACAAGGGGCCGCTGGTGTGCAACTGGGTGGCCATCGGCGGCGGCATGGACCAGCCGCATATCTACAGCATGGCCAACTTCCTGCGCGCCATCCCCGACGGCACCATGCTCACGGTGGAGAGCACCATGCTCAACACCCTGCCGGTCAATCTCATGGGCATGGCGATGGGGCTGCACGTGCGCTGCGGCATCGAGGACAACATCTGGACCCAGGATCGCTCGCGCAAGATGACTTCCGTCGAGCAGATCGAGCAGCTGGTACGCATTGCCAAGGAGATCGGTCGCCCGGTCGCCAACGGCAAGGAAGCCCGCGAGATCCTCAAGATCGGCGTGTTCTACGACACGGTCGAGGAAACCCTGGCCGCCAACGGCTTCGCCCCGAATCCCAAGGGCGGTCAGCAGGGCTTCCTGCGCAAGTGATTGATCGGCAGTTGCCGAGTGCGGTGCAGCTCGACGGCCTCGCACAAACCCCGCTGGCAGGCGGCATCGCGCCGAACCGCACGCCGGGCCAGAAACAGCTGCCCCAGCGCGGTTGAGTGACACGGCGCCCTCCGCAGGTCGGAGGCGCCACGCCGCTGGGCAAAGGTCTCTGCCGCTGGCGGCGCCCGGGCCACGAACCGGGCGCGCCGTCCGCGGTGCTGGCGACCCCACAGGGTCGTCCAGAGGCCTTTGCCGAGCGTCGTCTTGCACGACTACAACAATAACAAGCAGTAGCAGTACAACGAGGTAGCCACATGGCCTTTCACCACAGCACCCAGGGCGAGGAAATCGACACCTCGGCCGGCATTCCGCGCAGCTATGCCTGGATCGTCTTCGCCCTGACCTTCGGCCTGCTGATCTCCGACTACATGTCGCGGCAGGTGCTCAACGCGGTCTTCCCGCTGCTGAAGGGTGAATGGGTGCTGTCCGACAGCCAGCTGGGCCTGCTCAGCGGCATCGTCGCTCTGATGGTCGGCCTGCTCACCTTCCCTCTGTCGCTGCTCGCCGACCGCTTCGGCCGGGTGCGCAGCCTGGCGCTGATGGCGCTGCTGTGGAGCCTGGCTACCCTGGCCTGCGGCCTGGCACAGAAATACGAGCACATGCTGGTGGCACGCTTCCTGGTCGGCGTCGGCGAGGCCGCCTACGGCAGCGTCGGCATCGCCGTGGTGCTCTCGGTGTTTCCCAAGCACATGCGCGCCACCCTGACTGGCGCCTTCATGGCCGGCGGCATGTTCGGCTCAGTGCTGGGCATGGCCCTGGGTGGTGCGATTGCGGCGAACTTCGGCTGGCGCTGGGCGTTCGGCGGCATGGCCCTGTTCGGCCTGCTGCTGGCCGCGGTCTACCCGCTGGTGGTGAAGGAGGCGCGGGTGTCGCACAAGCGCTTCGCCGACGCCGCCCGGCAGGCGGCGGACAAGGCCGCCAAGCCCCTGCGCACCCTGTATAGCAGCCGCTCGGTGATCGCCGCCTACGTCGGCAGCGGGCTGCAGCTGTTCGTCGGCGGCACGGTGATCGTGTGGATGCCCAGCTACCTCAATCGCTATTACCAGATGGGCACCGACAAGGCCGGCGCCCTGGCCGGCATCATCGTGCTGTGCAGCGGCGCCGGCATGATCCTCTGCGGCATGCTCAGCGACCGTCTGTGCCGCAATGCCCCGGAGCGCAAGATCGCCCTGGCCATCGCCTACTGCCTGGGCAGCTGCCTGCTGCTGTCGCTGGCCTTCGCCCTGTCCGCCGGGCCGTTGCAGCTGCTGCTGATCTGCCTGGGCATGCTGATCGCCGCCGGCACCACCGGCCCGTCCGGGGCCATGGTGGCCAACCTGACCCATTACTCGGTACACGGCACCGCCTTCGCCACCCTGACCCTGGCCAACAACCTGCTGGGCCTGGCGCCGGGGCCGTTCGTAACCGGCAAGCTGTCCGATCTGTTCGGCCTGCAGGTCGCCTTCCAGCTGGTGCCGCTGGTCAGCATCGGTGCCGCCGCGGTGTTCTTCTATGCCCGTTGCCATTACCTGCAGGACATCGCCCGCCTGCGTGGCGGCCAGGGTCGGGAGGAGGCCGGCCCGGCAGCGCTGGAGGTGCAGCCATGAGCCGCGTCCTGCGCATCGACGTGGCCTTCGACTTCGTCTGCCCCTGGTGCCTGATCGGCAAGCGTCAGCTCAAGCGCGCCGTGGTGCAGCTGCAGCAGGCGCTGCCGCACCAGGTGGTGAGCATCGACTGGCAGAGCGTGCAGCTGCTGCCGCAATTGCCGGCCGCTGGCGAGCCGTTTGCCGAGTTCTATCGCCGCCGCCTGGGCAGTGACACCGCGGTGCGCCTGCGCCAGGCCCAGGTGCAGGAGGCGGGTACGGACGTCGATCTGCGCTTCGACTTCCAGCGCATCGCCCGCATGCCCAACACCGCCGATGCGCATCGCCTGCTGCGCCGCGCCGTGGAACTGGGTGGCCCGGAGCAGCGTGATCGCCTGCTGGAGCGACTGTTCGCCGCGCATTTTCGCCTCGGCGAGGATATCGGCGACGCCAATACCCTGCTGACCATCGCCGAGACCTGCGGCTACCCACGCGAGGAGATGGCCCGCGCCCTGTACCGCGATGGCCGACCCTTCCAGGCGCCGAATACGGCTGCCAGCAGCGTGCCGCAGTTCGTCTTCGACGGTCGCCTGCTGCTGTCCGGCGCGCAGCCGGCCGACCTGCTGCTGCGCGGCATGCGCGAGGCCCTCGGACTTCCGGAGCGGCGGAGACTGCAGGCATGACCCACCGCCATCACGTGCCGGCCCTGCAGAGCCCGGCGGCCGGCCAGCGCGCGCCGTGCGCATTCGCCAGTGCCTACCTGGCCAACTTCAACCCGCTCCGGGCCGCCACCTGTCCAATCGAGGAAGAGGGCGGCCGCGTCACCATCGTCATCGAGGACTTCGCGCCATGAGCGCCATCGCTCTCACCCAGATCAACGACCGGGCTCGCCAGCTGGCGCCGGGCATCACCGTCAGCCTGGTGGTGGCCGCCGCCGCCACCTTCCTCTCTGAGCACTACGGCGCGCCGGTGATGCTGTTCGCCCTGCTGCTGGGGCTGGGGCTCAACTTCCTCGCCGCCGATGGCAAGTGCAAAGCCGGCATCGAATTCACCGCGCGCACCGTGCTGCGCGTCGGCGTGGCCCTGCTGGGCATGCGCATCACCCTGGAACAGATCGCCGCCCTCGGCTGGAAGCCGCTGGCGCTGGTGGTGATCCTGGTGGTGGTGACCATCTCCGTCTCGGTGCTGGCGGCCAAGGCGCTGGGTTTCAAGCGCATCTTCGGCATGCTCACCGGCGGCGCCACGGCCATCTGCGGCGCCTCGGCGGCGCTGGCCCTGGCCGCCGCGCTGCCCAGCCACCCGCAGAAGGAAAAGGCCACGCTGTTCACCGTGATCGGCGTGTCGGCGCTGTCGACCCTGGCGATGATCCTCTACCCGATGATCGCCAACGCCCTGGGCCTGTCGCCGCAGGAGGCCGGGGTGTTCCTCGGCGCCACCATCCACGACGTGGCCCAGGTGGTCGGCGCCGGCTACAGCATGTCGCCGGAGACCGGCGACACCGCCACCGTGGTCAAGCTGATGCGCGTGGCCATGCTGCTGCCGGTGATCGTCGCGGCCGCCATGGTCACCCGCCTGCAGGGTGTGGAAACCGGTGGCGAGCGGCCGCCGCTGCTGCCCTGGTTCGCCGTCGGCTTCCTGATCCTCGCCTGCGTCAACAGCACCGGCTGGGTGCCGCAGCTGGTGCAGGGCGGAGTCAACGAGCTGTCGCGCTGGTGCCTGGTGGTGTCCATCGCCGCCCTGGGCATGAAGACCCAGCTCAAGGAGCTGGCCAGCGTGGGCATCAAGCCGATCCTGCTGATGGTCGGCGAAACCATCTTCCTGGTCATCCTGGTGCTGCTGTTGCTGCGCTGGGGCCTGTGATCCGTGCGCCGGCGCTGGCGCCGGCACAACCCGAGAGAGACTGTCGATGAACAAGATCTACCCCAACGCCCACGCGGCGCTCGAGGGGCTGGTGGCTGACGGCATCAGCATCGCCTCCGGCGGCTTCGGCCTGTGCGGCATTCCCGAGGCGCTGATCGCGGCGCTGGGCGAAACCGGCAAACGTGGCTTCACCGTCATCAGCAACAACTGCGGGGTCGATGATTTCGGCCTCGGCCCGCTGCTGTACAGCCGGCAGATCGACAAGATGATTTCCTCCTACGTCGGCGGCAACAAGGAGTTCGAGCGCCAGTACCTGGCCGGCGAGCTGCAGCTGGAGTTCACCCCCCAGGGCACCTTGGCCGAGAAGCTGCGCGCCGGCGGCGCGGGCATCCCGGCGTTCTTCACCCGCACCGGCTACGGCACGCAGATCGCCGAGGGCAAGGAGACCCGCCAGTTCGATGGCGAGTGGTACGTGATGGAGCGCTCCCTGACCGCTGACCTCGCGCTGATCAAGGGCGCCAGGGCCGATCGCGCCGGCAACCTGACCTTCAACAAGACCGCGCGCAACTTCAACCCGCTGTGCGCCAAGGCCGGCCGGGTCTGCGTGGCCGAGGTGGAGGAAATCGTCGAAGTGGGCGAGCTGGCCCCGGACGAGATCCACCTGCCGGGCATCTATGTGCAGCGCCTGGTACTCAATGCCAACCCACAGAAGCGCATCGAGATGCGCACCACGAGGAGCTGAGCATGGCCTGGACCCGCGAAGAAATGGCGCAACGCGCCGCCGCCGAGCTGCAGGACGGCTTCTACGTCAACCTCGGCATCGGCCTGCCGACCCTGGTGGCCAACTACATCCCCGAGGGCATGGAGGTCTGGCTGCAGAGCGAGAACGGCCTGCTCGGCATCGGCCCGTTCCCTGGCGAGGAGGAGGTCGATGCGGACCTGATCAACGCCGGCAAGCAGACCATCACCACGCTGCCTGGCAGCAGCTTCTTCGACAGTGCCGAGAGCTTCGCCATGATCCGCGGCGGGCATGTCGACCTGGCCCTGCTCGGCGCCATGCAGGTGTCGCAGCAGGGCGATCTGGCCAACTGGATGATCCCCGGCAAGATGATCAAGGGCATGGGCGGCGCCATGGACCTGGTGGCCGGCGTGCGCCGCGTGGTGGTGCTGATGGAGCACACGGCCAAGGGCGAGCCGAAGATCCTCGAGCGCTGCGAGCTGCCGCTGACCGGCGTCGGCGTGGTCGACCGCATCATCAGCGACCTGGCGGTGCTGGACATCACCGAGGCGGGTGTCGAGCTGGTGGAGATGGCGCCGGGCGTCGACTTCGACCAACTGCAGGCCGCTACCGGCTGCACCATCCTGCGCTGAGCCTGATCCGCCGTCGGGCGCGCGGTCGTTCAAGCCGAGCTGCCGGCGGAGCGTGTTTCACGTCCCGTTCACTCCATGGCGGGATGTGTCCCCCGGGGTCTATGCCCCGGCCTTCGTGCGACGGCTGGCGCTAGCGGCCGTGCGCACCTTTTACCGAGGCAATTGCGACACCCAGAACCCACGAGGACCGGACGATGCGAAGGACTGTTCTGCCGTACCTGCTCTGCCTGCTGTGTCTGGACGCGCTGGCCGATGCCCGCGCGGTGCGTCAGCTGTATGGCCTGGACAGCCACAGCCGGCTGCTCTGCGCGAGCGCCATGCTGTACTTCGACCCCCGCGAGCGGGCCCCCGATCCGCGCATCCTCACCGCGGTGTTCCACCATCTCAACAGCCTGGAGGCCGACGTGCAGCAGCTCGGCCAGCCAGCGGAGCTGGCCCGGCCATTGACGGCCATGCATCAGTTGTTCGACCAGCTGGATGGCTTGCCGCGCAGCGAGCGAGAGCGCTATCCGCAGCTGATCAGCCTGTTGCTGGAGCAGCGCCGGCAGTTGGGCGACGCGGCCAGTCGCGAACTGGCGCGGATCGGCCCGGCGCAGCCGCTCGGCGAGCAGAGCCGCGACCTGGCCGGGCTGTTGCTGGACTACCAGCTACGCCACTACCCGCTGCCGCAGAAGCAGGCCTGGCTCCTACCGGCCGAGCGCCTGCAGGCCCTGGATGCGGACATCGAGCGGCGCTTCGATCTGTTGCACACGCAGCATGGCGCCGCGCTGGGCAGGATTCGCAGCAGCTACCGCTTCGTCCATCGTCAGTTGCAGCAGGGGATCGGCCGGGGCGAGGGCGGTGGCGGCGCCGAGTTCTACTTGAGCCGCGCGGTGCTGGATCTCGACGAGCTAGCCCTGGCCGCGGAGCAGGGCCAGCCTTGAGTCACTTGTCCTTGCGCGGGCCGTGCTCGTTGCGCCAGGCCGCTGGCGGCATGCCGAACTGGCCGATGAACCAGCGGGTGAAGGAGCTGGGCATCGAATAGCCGAGCATGTCGGCGATACGCCCCAGCGAGTAGCTGGGGTTCTCCAGGTAGCGAATCACCAGATCGCAGCGCACGCCATTGATCAGGTCGCTGAAGGTGGCCTGGTGGTCTTCCAGGCGGCGCTGCAGGGTGCGCACGTTCATGCCCATGGCCATGGCGATCTGCTCGATGGTAGCGCGGCCCATGGGCAGCAGCAGGTAGATGGCCTTGCGTACTTCGAACACCAGCGGCGTTTCTTGCTCGGCCTGCAGCGAATCGAGGAAGCGCTGGGCGTAGCGCGCCATGGCCGGATCGGCTTGCGGGTTGGGCACGTCGAAGTCGGCGGCGTGGCAGACGATGCCGTTAAACTCGCCATTGAATTCCAGCTTGTGGCCGAGCACGCGGCGGTGCACCTGCAGGTCGTCCGGCGCGGCGTGGGTGAAGCTGACGCTGATCGGTTTCCAGTGCGTGCCGAGCAGGGCGGCGCACAGGCGATACATCACGCCGATGGCCAACTCGTTGGCCTGGCGGCTGCCGGTGCCGGATTCTGTGACCACCTCTTCGCGGATGATCACCATGCTGCCGGCCTCCTCGATGAAGATGGCCAGCGAGTCGTTGAGCAGGTGGCGGTACTGCACCACCACCTGCAGGGCCTCGCGCAGGGTGCGCTGGTGGGTCAGCAGCAGGCTGACCGCGCCGAAGTCGGAGAGCTGACGCGATTCGGCCATGCGCAGGCCGAAGGTCTGGCAGTTGCTGGTGTTTGCGGAGTTCTCCAGCAGACGCACGGCGGCGTCGATCGGAATGCGGTGTTCCGGGTCCTGCAGCAGGTTCTTGCTGAGGCCCACTTCGTTGAGCAGCGCCTGGGCATTGAGTCCCAGATGCTGGGCCACTTCCAGGTAGTTGGTGAGTACCGCTGCGCGAACCAGTGTTGTCATTGTTCTAGTTCCTTCACAGGCATAAGCCGCTTTTGACGGCCGCCACGCATGATGCCGAAGCTCGCCGCGACGGTCACCTGGCTGTCATGAAATGAAAAATCGCGGTTGCCATGCTGAGCGTAGCAGCGCTACCTCGGACGACTGCCCTGCGCCAAACACATGACCGACCGCGCCATGTCATGAATTGCGAAATGGCTGACGCCTAATGTGAAGCCTGCGCTGGTCCCGGCCTCTACTGTCTGGTCAACCCGATGCCTCGCGCGTCGATTGATCCGGCAGTCCAGGAGCCCAGCGTGGCCAGCAAAGACTTCACCGTTCTCATCATCCCCGGCCTGCGCGACCACGTTGCGGACCACTGGCAGACCCGGCTCGCCGCACGCCTGTCCAACTGCCGCACGGTGCCGCCGCTGCAGGCCGACAAGCTCAGCCTGGCCGCACGGGTCGCGGCGATCCAGAGCGAGCTGGAGCGCATCGAGGGGCCGGTGGTGCTGGTCGCCCATAGCGCCGGCGTGCTGATGGCGGTGCACTGGGCCGCGCTTCGTTCAGCACCGATTCTCGGCGCGCTGCTGGCGACTCCGCCAGACCTGAACAGCGCCTGGCCGCCGCAATACCCGAGCCCGCAAACGTTGCAGGACAACGGCTGGTCGCCGCTGCCGCGCGGTCCGCTGCCGTTCCCCAGCATCGTCGCGGCCAGCAGCAACGACCACCTGGCCAGCCTCGAGGCGGTGCGCGAAATGGCGCGTGACTGGGGCGCGACCCTGGTCGAGCTGGGCGCGGTCGGCCACCTCAATCCGGCGTCCGGCTATGGCGACTGGCCGCAGGCCGAGGAGCTTATCCAGGCATTGCTGGGCTGAAGCCGGAAGCTCGAGCAGCACTTTTTTCAACCGAACAAGGAAAGACAACCACCCCATTACCCGCTCTCGCGACGCGTCGCGGGCGCGGCATGTCGTAAGCCCTAAAAAGCGGAGTCAACGCTATGCACAACAATAACAAGCAGCATCGCTTTCCCTTGCGTCGAAGCCTGTTGGCCACGGCCGTCATGCTGGCCGCCGTGCCGGCCGCCCAGGCCTTCGAAGTCGATACCGGCAGCCCGGACTGGTCCGTGCGCTTCGACAACACCGTCAAGTACAACTACGGCCTGCGCACCGAGAGCGCCGATTCGCGCATGCTCGGCACGCCGAACAACAACGACGGCGACTACAACTTCCGCAAGGCCGGCACCAACATCACCAACCGCGTCGACCTGCTGACCGAGCTCGACGTGGTGTACCAGAACCGCACGGGCTTCCGCGTCAGCACCGCCAGCTGGTACGACAAGGCTTACGACAACACCGGCTCCAGCTCCAACCCCTTCGTCAACGGTAACGACGCGTACTCGTCCATTGCCGGCTGGGGTGGCCGTCCTGCCGCCCCAGAAGTGTTCGGCAGCTCGCACCTGAGCCGCTACGCCCAGCGCTACTACAGCGGCCCGTCCGGCGAGATTCTGGATGCCTTCGTGTTCTACAGCACCGAGGTCGGCGAGGAATCGCTGCTCAGCCTGAAGGCCGGCCAGCACAACGTGTTCTGGGGCGAGACCGTGCTCAATCCGGTGCATTCGATCAGCTACGGCCAGTCCGGCCTGGACCTGGCCAAGCTGGCCGCATCGCCAGGCACCGAGGCCAAGGAGCTGTTCGTTCCGCGCAACCAGTTGTCCACCAGCTTCACCCTCAACTCCGAGTGGTCCTTCGGCGCCCAGTACTTCTTCAACTGGGACGCCGCGCGCCTGCCGGAGGCCGGCACCTACTACGGCACCTCCGACCTGATCGGCGAGGGCGCCCAGTCGTTCATCCTCGGCCACACCGGCGGACCGGGTCTGGCCGGCCCGAACGGCACGCTGACCAATATCCGCCGTGGCGATGACCTGACCCCGGACGATCGGGGCGACTGGGGCGTGATGGCCAAGTGGTCGCCGGAGTGGCTGGATGGCACCCTGGGCCTCTACTACCGCAACACCTCCGACATCCTGCCGCAGGCCGTGCTCGACGCCCGTGGCCTGACCCTGGCCGGTGGCGTGCCGGGGCTGCGCAACTCGATCGAGACCACCTCGTATCGCCTGGCCTATGGCGAGGACATCGATATCTACGGCCTGAGCCTGTCGAAGGACATCGGCGGCATCAGCGTCGGCAGCGACCTGAACATCCGTCACGGCATGCCGCTGTCGAGCATTCCCGCCATCTACAGCCCGCTGCTGGTCAACGGCGCCGGCCCCTTGTCGCCGCGCAACGCCGACACCGGCGTCGTCGACGCCCCGCTCAAGGAAGGCGAGAGCATGAGCGCCACCGGCGACACCCTGCACTGGGTGGTCAACGGCCTGGTGGCCCTGCCCGAGACGCCGCTGTTCGACGCCGCGACCCTGCTCGGCGAGGTCTACTACAGCAACCTGCTGAGCCTCGATAGCAAGAACCAGGCGCTGTACAAGGGCGAGGACAGCTACCACGGCATCGACAAGCCGACCCGCGACAACTGGGGCGTGGCCGTCAACTTCACCCCGACCTGGTACCAGGTATTCCCGGGCGTGGACCTCTCCGCGCCGCTGTCGATCAACGTCGGCATCGACGGGGTTTCCCCGGTCGCCGCCGGTGGCGCCGAGGACACCGGCAACTACTCCGTGGGCGTCAGCGCGGCCATCTACAACCAGTACTACGTCGACCTCAAATACGTGGACTCCTTCGGCGACGCCGAGAAGTGCGACGACGGCGCCAACGATGGTGCGGTCCCCAACGCCCTTGACCTCACCCAGCGCTACACCTGCTACGCCGGCGGCTACTCGTCCTTCTCCGGTGGCGGTGCCAGCGGCGAAGACCGCGGCGCGGTCTACCTGACCTTCAAAACCACTTTCTGATCCACGAATTGCCCAGCCCTCTGAGCAGGAGAACAACAAGATGAAATTCGTGCAAAGCGTATTGGCTGCTTCCCTCGCCCTGGCCGTTGCCGGCCAGGCGCATGCTGCGGTTTCCGCCGAGCAGGCGGCCCAGCTCGGCACCAGCCTGACCCCGGTCGGCGCCGAAAAAGCCGGCAACGCCGATGGCTCGATTCCCGCCTATGAAGGTGGCCTCACCCAGGCCCCGGCCAGCTTCAAGGCCGGCGACAGCGTACGTCCCGATCCCTTCGCCGGCGAAAAGCCGCTGCTGGTGATCGACGGCAAGAATGTCGAGCAGTACAAGGACCAGCTCAGCGCCACCACGGTGGAGCTGGCCAAGCGCTTCCCCAGTTTCCGCGTCGAACTGTTCCCGACCCACCGCACTGTGGCCATGCCCCAGGCGGTACTGGACAACAGCCTGAAGAACGCCACTGGCGCCAAGGCGCTGGAGGGCGGCCAGGCCATCGACAACGTGCTGCCCGGTGTGCCGTTCCCGATCCCGCAGTCGGGCGCCGAGGCCATGTGGAACTTCCTGCTGCGCTACCAGGGCGTGACCATCAACTCCAAGTACGACTCGTGGAACGTCGATGCCGCCGGCGTAGCTAGCCTCGCCACTACTGGTCAGGCCTACATCAGCTACCCGATCTACCAGGACATGAACAAGCCGATCGGGGCGGCCGACACCTACTACCAGATGAAGCTGTACTACACCGGCCCGGCTCGCCGCGCCGGCGAGGCGATCATGCTGCGCGACGCGGCCAACCCGCTGGAGCAGCCGCGCCGCGCCTGGCAATACCTGCCGGGTGTGCGCCGGGTGAAGCTGGCGCCGAGCCTGGCCTACGACACGCCCAATCCGGGTACCGCTGGCGCCGGCACCTACGACGACGTGTTCGTCTTCAACGGTGCGCTGGATCGCTACGACTGGAAGCTGGTGGGCAAGCAGGAAATGATCGTGCCCTACAACACCTACCGCCTGACCTACGCCCCCGAGGCCAAGGCCATCACCACCGCCAACCACGTGGCGCCGGAGCTGGTGCGCTGGGAGAAGCACCGCGTCTGGGTGGTCGAGGGCACCCTCAAGCAGGGTTCGCGACACATCTACGCCAAGCGCCGCTTCTATCTCGACGAGGACAGCTGGGTGGCCCTGGCCTCGGACCAGTACGACGCCCGTGGCCAGCTCTATCGCGGCTCCTTCGCCTTCCTCAGCCAGAGCTACGACAAGACCGTGCCGGACTCCACGCCGTTCATGATCTACGACCTGGTCGGCGGCACCTACAACATCAACGGCGTGGTCGGCCCGTATGGCGGCATCCGCTATATCGACGCCCTGGCCAAGGCGCAATGGGCGCCTGAGTCGCTGGCGGGTGCCGGTATCCGCTGAGTTTCGGATCGCAAACCCCGCCATACGTGCCGCCCGGTCCCCCTGGGCAGAACGTCAGCCGTCCGGAATCCGGGGGCCGGCGTGGCACGGCGGGGGCATTGATCCGGCGCCGCAGGGCATGGCACCCGTGCCCGCGGCGCAACCTTATTGCCGAGATTGACCATGAGTGATTTCTACCGAGTCCTGCTTCCCTTGCTGAGCCTGCTGCTGGGCGTGTTGCCCGGCGCTGTCCGGGGCGAGTTCATCGACGTGCTGGATCTGCCGGCGCGCCACAGTCCACTGGCGGAGCGGGCACCGCTGAACGACGTCGCCCGCACGGGAGACAATCTGGTAGCGGTGGGCCAGCGTGGCCACATCCTGTATTCCGACTACACCGGCGGCCACTGGCAGCAGGCCCGAGTGCCGGTGAGCAGCGACCTCACCGCCGTGTATTTTCCCTCGCGGGCGAAAGGCTGGGCGGTGGGACATGACGGCGTCATCCTGCACAGCGCGGACGCCGGCGGCAGCTGGAGCAAGCAGCTCGACGGCCGCCAGATCGGCGCCCTGATGCAGCGGCACTACGCGGCGCTGGCCGCCGCCGAGCCGGCCAGCGAGGAGTGGCCGCTGCGCCTGGCCGAGGCCCAGCGGATGGTCGAGGAGGGCGCCGACAAGGCGCTGCTCGATGTCTGGTTCGCCGATGAGCGACTCGGCTACGCGGTCGGCGTGTTCGGCCTGATCCTGCGCACCGACGACGGCGGTCAGCACTGGCGCCCCTTCGGCGAGCGCACCGACAACCCCCAGGGCCTGCACCTGAATGCCATCGGCGCAGTCGAGGGCGTGCCCTACATCGCCGGCGAGCAGGGCCTGCTACTGCGCTGGAACGCCGAGCAGCAGCGCTTCGTCGCCCTGCAGATTCCCTACGCCGGCAGCCTGTTCGGCGTCATCGGCCTGGGCGACGAGCTGCTGGTCTACGGCCTGCGCGGCCACATCCTGCGCAGCGCCGACGGTGGCGCCAGCTGGAGCACACTGGACAGCGGCCTGCAGAGCAGCATCACCGCCGCCGCGTGGGACGGCTCCCGGCGCATTCATCTGTTCAGCCAAGCCGGCCACGTGCTGCGCCTGTTGCCGCAAGGGCGCAGCCTGGAAGTGTTGCCGCAGAGCGTGATGGTGCCGATTGCCGGCGCCGATTTCGCCGCCGACGACAGCCTGGTGCTGGTCGGCAATCGCGGTGCGCGCAGCCAGCGCCTGCCATAACGAGGTCAACGAGAAACCATCATGGGCAACATCAAACAAGACAGCATGCCGGTGATCCGCGACCTGCGCGATTTCGACCGCAACAGCGGGCATTTCCTCGAGCGTCTGCTGTTCAACCACCGGCCCTGGTTCGTCGCCGTCATTGCCATGCTCTCGCTGCTGTTCGCCTACATGGCGCTGACCCGCCTGGAGCTGCGGCCTAGCTTCGAGAAAATGCTGCCGCAGAGCCAGCCGTACATCCGCAACTTCCTCGACAACCGCGACCAGCTGCGCGGCCTGGGCAACTCGGTGCGGGTGGTGGTGGAGAGCCGCCACGGCGACATCTTCGACCCGGCCTACCTGGCCGTGCTCAAGCAGGTCAATGACGAGCTGTTCCTCACCCCCGGCGTGGACCGCGCCTGGCTGCGTTCGCTGTGGGCGCCCAGCGTGCGCTGGACCGAGGTGACCGAGGAGGGCTTCCAGGGCGGCGCGGTGATGCCCGATGGTTACGACGGCAAGGCCGACAGCATCGAACAGCTGCGGCAGAACATCGGCCGCGCCGGCATCGTCGGCAGCCTGGTGGCCAATGACTTCAAGTCGAGCATGCTGGTGGTGCCGCTGCTGGACAAGGACTCGGCCACCGGCCACGGCATCGACTACTACGCCTTCGCCAAGAGCCTGGAGGCGCTGCAGCACAAGGTCGAGAGCATCGATGCGCAGGGCGAAGACGGCCCCTACAAGCTGCGGGTGATCGGCTTCGCCAAGCTGGTCGGCGACCTGATCGACGGCCTGCTGCAGGTCATGGCCTTCTTCGCCCTGGCGGTGGTCGCCGCCTTTGCCATCATCCTGCTGTACACCCGCTGCCTGCGCAGCACCCTGCTGGTGATCGGCTGCTCGCTGCTGGCGGTGGTCTGGCAGCTGGGCATCGTCGCCTGGCTGGGCTACAGCATCGACCCCTATTCGGTGCTGGTGCCCTTCCTGATCTTCGCCATCGGCGTGTCCCACGCGGCGCAGAAGATGAACGGCATCATGCAGGACATCGCCCGCGGCACCCACAAGCTGATCGCCGCGCGCTACACCTTCCGCCGCCTGTTCATCGCCGGTGTCACCGCGCTGCTGGCCGATGCCGTCGGCTTCGCCGTGCTGATGCTGATCGACATTCCGGTGATCCAGGACCTGGCCATCGCCGCCAGCATCGGCGTGGCCGTGCTGGTGTTTACCAGCCTGCTGCTGATGCCGGTGGCGCTGTCCTACGTCGGCGTGGGCGCCAAGGCCGCCGAGCGGGCCCTGCGCATCGATGACCAGGGCAAGCAGCACCGTGGCTTCGGCCGCCTCTGGGACTGCCTGAACCGCTTCACCACACCCAAGTGGGCGACCGGCACCGTGCTGCTGGCGGCGCTGCTCGGCATCGGCGGCTTTGCCTTCAGCCTGCAGCTGAAGATCGGTGACCTGGATCGTGGCGCCCCGGAGCTGCGCGCCGACTCGCGCTACAACCTGGACAACGCCTACATCACCAGCCACTACGCGCTGTCCAGCGACCTGTTCGCGGTGATGATCAAGACCGGCCCCGAGGGCTGCCTGAACTACCGCACCCTGGTCCTGGCCGACCGCCTGGCCTGGGAGCTGCAGCAACATCCGGGGGTGCAGACCACCATGTCGCTGGTCAACGCGGTGCGCCAGATCACCGCCGGCTCCTTCGAGGGCAACCCGAAGATGGCCAGCATCCAGCGCAACCAGGACGTGCTCAACTACGCCGCCCAGCAGGCCTCGGTGAATGCGCCCGAGCTGTTCAACACGCAGTGCTCGCTGATGCCGGTGATCGCCTTCCTCAAGGACCACAAGGCCGAGACCCTGGACGGTGTGGTGGCCATCGCCGAGCGCTTCGCCAAGGACAACAGCACCGAGGACCGCCAATTCCTGCTGGCCGCCGGCAGCGCCGGCATCGAGGCAGCGACGAATCTCGTGGTGCGCGAGGCCAACCGCAGCATGCTGCTGTACGTCTACCTGGCGGTGGCGGTGTTCTGCCTGATCACTTTCCGCAGCTGGCGCGCCATGCTGGTGGCGCTATTGCCGCTGGTGCTCACCTCGGTGCTGTGCGAAGCACTGATGGTGGCCATGGGAATCGGCGTGAAGGTGGCGACCCTGCCGGTGATCGCCCTCGGCGTGGGCATCGGCGTGGACTACGCGCTGTACCTGCTCAGCGTGCAGCTGCACTACCAGCGCCAGGGCCGCAGCCTGGGCGACGCCTACCGCAGCGCGGTGGCCTTCACCGGGCGAGTGGTGGCGCTGGTCGGCATCACCCTGGCCGCCGGCGTGGTGTGCTGGGCCTGGTCGCCGATCAAGTTCCAGGCCGACATGGGCATCCTGCTGACCTTCATGCTGCTGTGGAACATGCTCGGCGCGCTGGTGCTGATCCCCGCGCTGTCGCACTTCCTGCTGCGCAATGTCGGCCAGGGCGAGCGCGGTTCGATCATCGGCTGGCCGTTCGGCAAGGGGCCGCAGCGCAAGCGTGCCGAGCTGCAGGAAGAGCTGCGCCGGGTCGCCGGGCGCTAGCGCAATATGCTCGACTGGCTCAAGGGCTACCGCCGCGAGATGCTCGGCGGTGACCTCGGCGCCGGCCTGGTGGTGGCGCTGATGCTGCTGCCCCAGGGCATGGCCTACGCCATGGTCGCGGGCCTGCCGCCGGTGCTCGGGCTGTACGCCAGCATAGTGCCGGCCCTTGCCTATGCCCTGGTTGGCAGCAGCACCACGCTGTCGGTGGGACCCATGGCGCTGACCTCTCTGGTGACCGCCACGGCCCTGGCCGAATTGCACGCGACCACCACGCTCGGTGCCCCCGTCCTGGCTGCCCAGCTGGCGCTGCTCAGTGGCGCCTTGCTGGTGCTCTGCGCGCTGCTGCGCCTAGGTTTCCTCTGTGCCTTGCTCAGCGCCCCGGTGCTCGGCGGCTTCACCGCCGGCGCCGCCTTGCTGGTGGCGGCAGGGCAGGTCGATACGCTGCTCGGCGCGCCAGCGGCCTGGCCCTCGGCCGCACTGGGCCTGGGCACATTGCTCGCGTTGTACGCCGTGCGCCGCTGCCTGCCGCTGGTATTGGCGCGGCTGGCGCCGGCACTGCTGCTGGCGCTCGCCACCCTGCTGGTGGCCCTCGGTGACCTGGATCGGGCCGGGGTGCGGGTGCTCGGCGAGTTGCCCAAGGGCCTGCCTTCGCTGGGGCTCAGCCTGCAGCCCGCGCTGTGGCCCGAACTGCTGCCGTCGGCGCTGCTGCTGGCCTTCGTGGTGTTCGTTTCCGGCCATTCCTCGGCGCGTATGCTGGCGCAACGGCGCGGCGAGCGCGTCGACGATGGTCGCGAGCTGCTCGGCCAGGGCCTGGCCAACCTGGCCAGCGCGCTGACGGCGGGCTTGCCGGTGAGCGGCGGGCTGTCGCGCTCGGCCCTCAATCATGCCGCCGGCGCGCGCAGTCAGCTGGCCGGCGTGGTTACCGCGCTGCTGCTGGCGCTGGCCTTGCTCCTGCCCGGCGGTTGGCTGAGCCTGCTGCCGCTGCCGGCCCTGGCGGCGACCATCATCTATGCGGTGCTCGGCATGCTCGACCTCGACGGCCTGCGCCGGGCCTGGCGTTTCGATCGCGGCGAGGCGGGGGTATGGCTGGCCACCGCCGGCAGCGTGCTGTTGCTGGGCGTGGAGCAGGGCGTGCTGGTCGGCGTGCTGCTATCGCTCGGCGGTCACCTGGCGCGCAACGCGCGGCCGCACATCGCCGTGCTCGGGCGCATGGCCGACGGCGAGACCTTCCGCAATGTGCGCCGCCATGCGGTGGAAACCCGGCCGCACCTGCTGTTGCTGCGGGTCGACAGCAGCCTGTTCTTCGGCAACGCGGCGGCCGTGGCTGCGCGCATCGAGGATCTGGTGACGGCCGAGACCCGGGAGCTGGTGCTCGACATGTCCGCGGTCAACGGCGTGGATTTCTCCGCCCTGACCGCCCTCGGCGAGTTGAGCCGTAGCCTGGCCGCCCGCGGCGTGCGCCTGCACCTGTCGGCCATCAAGGGGCCGGTGATGGATCGCCTGCGCCGGGCCAGCCTGGAGCGCGAGCTCGCTGGCCAGCTGTTCGAGACCACCGGCCAGGCCTACCGTCGGCTGTGCGTGGCCGAGAGGGAACCTCTGGCGGTCTGAGCGTCAAATGGCCGCCTCGACGGAATTTTCACCTGTCGGGGCGGACAATTTTCGCCCTCATAAACACCGGACTCCATTCGTTATGCCTTCAGTGGACGCCCCCCGTTCCCCTGCGCAATCCCTTGCGCCCCTGCCACCCAGCGTGGCCAGCCACCTGCTCTTCACCCTCGCCAGCGCGCTGGTGCTGATGCTGATGTATTCGTCGCTGCGCCTGGCACTACTGCATCACAACAGCGAGCTGATCACCGATGTCAGCCGCGGCGATCTGTTCGAGGCCTTCTTCAACGGCCTGCGTTTCGACCTGCGGGTGGTGGTGTACGCCGTGGCGCCGCTGCTGCTGTCGCTGCTCAGCCAACGCGCCATGGCGGCGCGCAATGCTCATGTGGTGTGGCTGACGCTGGTCGCCAGCCTGACCCTGCTGCTCGGCGTGGTGGAGATGGACTTCTACCGCGAGTTCCACCAGCGCCTGAACAGCCTGGTGTTCCAGTACCTGGAAGAGGACCTGGCCACCGTGTCGAGCATGCTCTGGCACGGCTTCCCGGTGGGCCGCTACCTGCTGGCCTGGGCCCTGGCGACGCTGGCGCTGGGCATGCTGTTCCACTGGCTGGAGGGCGCCACCCGGCCGCGGCGGGCCAAGCCTGCGCTGGCCTGGTACTGGCGTTTCGGCGTGTTCTTCCTGTGTCTGCTGCTGGCGGTGATCTGCGCCCGCGGCACCCTCAAGCAGGGGCCGCCGCTGCGCTGGGGCGATGCCTTCACCACCGATTCGATGTTCGCCAACCACCTGGGCCTGAACGGTGTGCTGACCCTGGTCGACGCCGCCGAGAACAGCTTCTCCAGCCACCGTGACAACGCCTGGAAGGCCACCATGCCCGATGCCGAGGCGCTCGCCGTGGTCCGCCAGATGCTGCTCGGCGAGCAGGACGTGCTGGTGGATGAGGGTAGCGCCGCGATCCGCCGCGACTCCACGCCGCTGGCCGAGGGCACGCTGCCGATCAAGCACGTGGTGGTGATCCTGATGGAGAGCTTCGCCGGGCGCTGGGTCGGCGCCTTGGGCAGCGATGCTGGCATCACCCCCAACTTCGATCGGCTGAGTCAGGAAGGGCTGCTGTTCACCCGCTTCTTCTCCAACGGCACGCACACCCACCAGGGCATGTTCGCCACCATGGCCTGCTTCCCCAACCTGCCGAGCTTCGAGTACCTGATGCGCACGCCGGAAGGCAGCCACCAGTTCTCCGGCCTGCCGCAGCAACTCAGTGTGCGCGGCTACGACGACCTGTACGTGTACAACGGCAACTTCCAGTGGGATAACCAGTCCGGATTCTTCAGCAACCAGGGCATGCGCAATTTCATCGGTCGCGAGGACTTCGTCGACCCGGTGTTCATCGACCCGACCTGGGGCGTGTCCGACCAGGACATGTTCGACCGCGCCGCCGTGGAGCTGAACAAGCTGGACCCGGCCAAGCCGTTCTATGCGCTGCTGCAGACCCTGTCCAACCACACGCCGTATGCGCTGCCGGAGCAGTTGCCGATGCCGCCGGTGACCGACCGCGGCTCGCTCAACCAGCACCTCACCGCCATGCGCTACTCGGATTGGGCGCTGGGCCAGTTCTTCGACAAGGCGAAGAAGGCGCCGTACTACAAGGACACCCTGTTCGTGATCGTCGGCGACCACGGCTTCGGCAGCCCGGAGCAGCTCACCGAGATGGACCTGTTCCGCCACAACGTGCCGCTGCTGCTGCTCGCCCCGGGCATCCAGGAGCTGTTCGGCGTGCGCCGCGACACCGTCGGCACGCAGATCGACGTGGTGCCGACCATCATGGCCCGCCTGGGCGGCAAGACCCGCCAGCAGTGCTGGGGCCGCGACCTGCTCGGCCTGCCGGAGGGCGACCAGGGCATCGGCGTGATCAAGCCGTCGGGCAGCGACCAGACGGTGGCCATCGTCAGCGGCGAGAAGATCCTGGTGCAGCCCAGGGACCTGCCGGCCAAGCTGTATCGCTATGACCTCGGCGCGCGCAAGGCCCAGGTGCTGCAAGGTGACGCCGAGCAGCCGGAGCTGCAGAAGCGCCTGGAGGCCTTCCTCCAGATCGCCACTCAGAGCCTGCTGGGCAACACCACCGGCGTGGCTGACAGCCGCGGCTCGGCGGCAGGCCAGTGAGCTAGAGGGCGGCCAGGCGCGGCTGCAGCGCCTCCAGGCTGATATGGCCGGCGCTGACGTCGCTGTAGGCCTCCTCGCCGCGCTCGACGGCCCAGGCGTAGGCCACGGCCGGGTCGTCGGCGAGCTGGCGCAGGTAGCGGTCCAGATTGGGGAAGTCGTGCTGCAGGTCGAATAGCTGCAGGTAGTCGACCCAGCGACCGATACCGGCCAGGTAGGCATCGGCCAGGCTGCGGCGCTCGCCCAGCAGCCACTGCTTGCCGGTCAGCATTCGCTCCACATGCGCGCAGCACTTGCTCACGTCCTCGCGACCCAGCATGCGCAGCAGCTTCTGCTTGTCCTCGCTCAGGCCCTCCAGCTCGTAAGCCTTCCACAGCGGGATGAAGGCGGCGAAGAAGTCGGTATTCAGGAAGGCCAGGGTCTGCACCAGGCGGTCGTAGTCCGGCGTGCCGGGGGCGATGCCCAGGCCGTTGTGCAGGGCGCGGCCGTTCAGGTGCAGGAGGATCGCCAGGCTCTGGCTCAGCACCCGGCCGTCTTCGAGCAGGAGGGCGGGCGTCTGCAGCAACGGGTTGATCCTGGTGTAGAGCGGGTCCCAGGGGCGCTTGAGCATGTCGATGCGATTCAGCAGGTAGGGCTGGTCCAGCCATTCGAGCGCCACTATCGAGCCGAAGGAACAGCCCTGGGGCACGCCATAGAAGAGGATGGGTTGCATGCTTGTCTCCTTGCATCATTGGGAATGGGGACAAGCTAGGGCTTAATCAGGCTATATTCCGCCCTAATAGATTTCGAGGCGAATCATGGCCAAGCCGACCACCCGAGTGTTGGCAGTACTTGAGCTGCTGCAGACGCATGGCCAGCTCAGCGGCAGCGAGTTAGCACGGCGCCTGGAAGTGGACGGCCGCACTCTGCGCCGTTACATCGCCGCGCTGGAGGAGCTGGGCATTCCTGTGCTGGCCGAGCGCGGGCGCTACGGCGGCTATCGCCTGGTGGCCGGCTTCAAGCTGCCGCCAATCATGTTCACCCAGGACGAGACCCTGGCCGTCGCTCTCGGCCTGCTGGCGGCGCGGCGCCTGGGGCTGTCCGAGGCAGCGCCGGCGGTGGCCAGCGCCCAGGCCAAGCTGGAGCGGGTGATGCCGGCCGACCTCAAGCCCCGCATGCGCGCGCTCAGCGAGAGCATCACCCTGGCGGTGCCGGCCGCCCGTGCCGAAGGCGGCGACCAGGTGCTGCTGCCGCTGGCTTCGGCGGCCCAGCTACGCCAGCGGGTGCGCCTGAGCTACCGCAGCGGCGACGGGCAGGACAGCCAGCGTGAGTTCGATCCCTACGGATTGATCTATCGCGATGGGCGCTGGTATGCGGTGGGCCACTGCCACCTGCGCGGCGGCCTGCGCTCGTTCCGCCTGGACCGGATGCTGACCGTCGAACCGTTGCCGGCCTATTTCGGCAAGCCGGAGGGGTTCGATATCGAGGCCTATCTGCAGCAGAGCCTGGCCAACCTGCCACGGCCCATCGCGGTGGAAGTGCTGCTGCGCTGCGACCTGCAGCAGGCCGGCCTGGAGCTGGGTGGCCGCGTGGGGCTGTTGCAGCCGGTGGAAGGTGGAGTGCTGCTGCGGGCGCGCACCGAGAGCCTGAGCTGGTTCGCCCGCCAGCTATGCCAGCTGTCCTGTCCGTTCGAGGTGCTGCAGCCCGCAGAACTGGGCGATGCCCTGGCCGAGCACGCCAGGGCGCTGCTGGCGCGGCTATCCGCCTGAGCTGCGTTGGAACTGGCGCGGCGCCTTGCCGTTCCAGCGTTTGAAGGCGTGGATGAAGTTGGACACTTCGCCGTAGCCCAGGCGTTCGGCGATCTCCTCCAGGGTCAGGCCGCCGGTGGCCAGCAGTTCTTCGGCCAGGGCCTGGCGCACTTCATCCAGCAGCAGGCGGAAGTTGCTGCCTTCCTCGTCCAGGCGTCGGCGCAGAGTGCGCGAGCTCATGTTCAGCCCGCTGGCCACCTGTTCCATGTCCGGCAAGCGGCCGGGGCGTTCCAGCAGCAGGCTGCGGATGCGCCCGGCCAGACCACTGTGCTGGCTGCGCTTGGCCAGCAGGCGCTGGCACTGCTCCTCGCACAACTGTGCCGCCTGCGGGTGGGCGCCGGCCAGCGGCAGGTCGAGCAGATGGCGGGGGAAGACGAAGCGGTTATGCGCCTGGCCGAACCGCGGCAGCACGCCGATTTCCTCGACAAAGGGCCGAGGATCGGCCGGCTGCGGCAGGTTCAGCTCCACCCGCAGGATCGGCAGGTCGCGGTGGAACAGCTCTCGCAGCACCTGCAGCATGCCGGACAGGTCGCGTTCCAGGAGGAAGTCACGCACATCAGCGGGCACGTCGTGGTCGTCCAGCAACAGGTGCACCTCGCTGTCGTTTTCCTCCAGGCGCATGCCGTGGAAGGCATAGGTCAGGTCCAGGTAGCGCAGGCCGAGGCCGGCGGCGTCGCGGAAGGTCGGGCTGGCGAGCAGGGCGAAGCCCCAGATGCCGTAGCTGTTGAGCCGGTAGCGCCGGCCCAGCGGCAGGCCCAGGCCCGGCCGCGCACCCGCGGCGTGAAGCAGGTTGCTCACCAGCTGCAGCTCCTGCTCGGCCTCCACCTCGGCGCCGGGGTCGGCCAGCAGGCGCCAGTCCAGGCCGGTGTTCTGCAGGCAGGCATCGAGGCTCAGGCCGAGGTCCAAGCCATATTGAGTGAGGAGTTGCACGCTGACGGCACTGCGGCGTGGGCGGGTCATGGCTTGTCCGAAAGTCACAATTTATTGGCCGACTATGCCATAAACTGAGGCGGGGGGAGTGGGTAGCATCGCCGTCATCCGCAATACTGGCGGCTCACGGAGATAAGAATGAATAAGACCACTCCCGAGCAGCAGGCGCCCCTGCGCGTGCTGATCATAGGCTCAGGTTTCGCCGGCCTCGGCCTGGCCATGCGCCTGCGTCAGCGTGGCGAGGACGACTTCCTGATCCTCGAGAAGGGCGCTGAGCCCGGCGGCACCTGGCGCGACAATGATTATCCCGGCGCCGCCTGCGACGTGCCCTCGCACCTGTACTCGTTCTCCTTCGAGCCGAAGACCGACTGGACCCGCCGTTACGCACCCCAGACGGAGATATTCGCCTACGTGCGCCAGTGCATCGCGCGCCATGACCTGGCGCGGCGCATCCGCTGCAACAGCGAGGTGGCCGAGGCCTGGTTCGACGAGTCGGCCGCGCTGTGGCGGGTGACCACCTCCGACGGCGCCAGCTTCAGCGCGCGGGCCTTGGTCAGCGCCTGTGGCCAGCTCAACCGGCCGCTGTACCCGAATATCCCCGGGCTCGAGCGTTTCGCCGGGGCGAGTTTCCACTCGGCGCGCTGGCGCCACGATGTGGATCTGACCGGCAAGCGCGTGGCGGTGATCGGTACCGGTGCCAGCGCCATCCAGTTCGTGCCGCAGATCGCCGCCAAGGTGAGCAAGCTGCATCTGTTCCAGCGCACGCCGGCCTACGTGTTGCCCAAGCCGGATCGCTCCTACAGCCGCTTCGAGCTGGCGCTGATGCAGCGTTGGCCGTGGACGCAGAAGCTCGACCGGGCCTGGCAGTACCTGTTTCACGAGGCCCGCGGAGTGGCCTTTTTTCTGCTGCCCGTGCTGATGAAGCCGTACCGCCAGCTGTTCCTCCGTCATATCGCCCGCGAGGTGGCCGACCCGGTGCTGCGGGCGAAGCTGACCCCGGACTACCCGCTGGGCTGCAAGCGCATCCTGATCAGCAACGACTACTACCCGACCCTGGTGCAGCCGCAGGTGGAGGTGGTCAACGAGGCGATCCGCGAGGTGAGCGAGCGCGGCATCGTCACCGCCGACGGGGTGGAGCGCGAAGTGGATGTGCTGATCCATGGTACCGGCTTCGCCGCCAGCGATTTCCTCGCGCCGATGCAGATCCGCGGCCTCGGTGGCCTGGACCTGAACCAGGCATGGCAGGACGGTGCCGAGGCCTACAAGGGCATCAGCGTGGCCGGCTTCCCCAACCTGTTCATCCTCTACGGGCCGAACACCAACCTGGGCCACAACTCGATCATCTACATGCTCGAGAGCCAGTTCCCCTACGTGCTGGACTGCCTGGCCAAGCTGGAGGAGGGCGTGCGCTACCTGGACGTGCGCCTGCCGGTGCAGGCCGAATGGAACCGCCGGGTGCAGCAGGCCATCGAGCATTCGGTGTGGCAGCAGGGCTGCTCCAGCTGGTACAAGAACGCCGCCGGCAAGCACACCAACAACTGGTCCGGCTTCACCTTCAGCTATCGCCGCCACACCCGCCGGCCGCAGTGGAGCGACTATGACCTGGTCCGTTGAGCTACCAATGCCAGGCCTTGCCCAGCGCCTGCTCACGGCGTTGCTGCGGGCCTGCACCTGGCTGGTGTTCCGCAGCGGCATGCATCCGCGCCTGACGCCGCGCATCCAGCGCCACGTGCTGCGCCTGGCCACCGCGATTGCGCCAGCCGCGCGCGGGGTGCGCATCGAACCGGGCATGCTCGGCGGCGTTGCCTGCGAATGGCTGTCGCCACCACGGGGCAACGGCTGGGTGCTGCTGTATGTGCATGGCGGCGCCTTTATGGTCGGTTCGCCGCGCACCCATCGCGCCATCACCACCACCTTGGCGAAACTGGCCGGCCTGCGGGTCTGCGCGCTGGACTATCGTCTGGCACCGGAGCATCCCTGGCCGGCGGCGGCCGACGATGTGCTGGCCGCCTACCGGGCGCTGCTGGAGCAGGGCCAGCCGGCCGAGCGTATCGTTCTTGCCGGTGACTCGGCTGGCGGCCATCTGGCGCTGAGCTGCGCGCTGCGCCTGCGCGAGCAGGGGCTGCCGCAGCCGGCAGCGCTGGTGTGCCTGTCGCCGGTCACCGATCTGACGGGCAGCGTCTGGCACGAGCCAGCGGGCGGCGATCCGCTGATCACCCGCGGTTGGCTGCAGCAGGGGATAGACGCCTACTGCCCGGCGAGCGAGACGCGCAGCCAGCCGCTGCTGTCACCGCTGCGGGCCGAGCTACACGGTCTGCCGCCGCTGCTGGTGCAGGTCGGTGAGGACGAGCATCTGCTGGAGCAGAGCCTGCGCCTGGGCGAGCGTCCGGGCCTGGACCTGCGCCTGGAGGTCTATCCGGGCCAGTGGCATGTGTTCCAGATCAATTGCGGCCTGTTGGCCGCCGCCGACCTGGCCATGGGCCGGATCGTCGAATTCCTGGGGGAGCGAGGTTGCCGATGAACACCATCCTGATTACCGGAGCCGCGTCCGGCATTGGCGCGGCGGCCGCCCGACTGTTCCATTCCCGCGGCTGGAGCGTCGGCCTGCTGGATATCGATCATCAGGCCCTCGCCGCGCTGGCCGCCGAGCTGGGCGGGGTGTGGCACGCCGGACTCAACGTCACCGATGCCGGTGCGGTGCGCGAGGCGCTGCAGGACTTCTGCGCGGCCCACGGCGGGCGCCTGCGCCTGCTGTTCAACTCGGCCGGCGTGCTGCGCTTCGGCCATTTCGAGGAGATCAGCCTGGAGGAGCATGCGCGCATCCTGCAGATCAACGTGCTCGGCCTGTTGCAGGTGACCCATGCGGCGTTCCCGTACCTCAAGGGCACGCCGGGGGCGCAGGTGGTCAACATGGGCTCGGCGTCCGGCCTGTACGGTACGCCGCATATGGTCAGCTACTCGGCCTCCAAGTTCGCCGTGCGCGGCCTGACCGAGGCGCTGGAGCTGGAGTGGCGGCGCCATGGCATCCATGTCGGCGACCTGATGCCGCCCTTCGTCGCCACGCCGATGGTTGATAGCCAGCGCTTCACGCCGCCGGCGCTGCGGCGCATGGGAGTGAAGCTGCGCGCCGAGGATATCGCCCAGGCGCTGTGGCGCCAGGTCGAGCGGCCCAGGGTGCACCGGCCGATTCACTGGCTTTTCCGCCTGATGTACGGCGCCGGCCAGGTCTCGCCACCGGCCATCAGTCGCCTGCTGATGGGCTGGATGAGCCGCGATTGAGCCGCCCGTCGCTGAAGCTCGGTTGAATGATAGGAGGGGCAGCAAGGTGCCCGGCTAAACGCTACCCTGAAAAAACGACGGCATCGGTCAGCCTTCGTCTGGCCAACCGTCCGCGGGCCTCTGGCTCGCGCATGACAGATCAGGCAGTCGCTGCCTGATTCTCGGGCGGCACCGCGCGGTGCCGCATGGCTGCCAAATCCTTGGCGGCTGCGGTCGATCCATCGCCTGAGAGGAGGTCGTTTATGAGCACAGCCTTCCAAGATGATGTCAGCACTAACGTTCTGCGCCGCATGAAAGAGGGCGGTTTCGATTTCGCCCGTGTCCATCCCATCGAGTTCTACGCCATCTTCCCGAATGAGGATCGGGCCAGAGAGGCGGCCAGGCAGTTTCGCGGCGAGTCCATGAACGCGCAGGTGAGCATCCGCGAGGATGGCGCCTGGCACCTGCAGGTGAGTAAGGTGATGTATGCCACCCACGCCGGTATCGGCGATTTCGAGCAGGATCTGGAGGCTCTGGTGGTGCCGCTCGGCGGCGTGCTGGACGGCTGGGGCGTGACCCAGGAAGTCCGTCTCGACGCTCAGGTCGCCAGTCGGCTCTGAGCGCTGTGAATGCCGGCCAACCCGCTGGGTTGGTCGGTACCTGTCTTCCCTATCTCTTTAATGAATCAGGCCGCGGTGCGCTGTTGCAGCGCTTCGAGGTAGCCGATCACGTCCGGTGCGCCGGCCAGGCGCAGGCCCTCGCCCAGGGCATTGGCCTCCGGCGAATCCTTGGGCAGCAACAGGAATTCCGGGGCGTCCGGGTAGCGCAGCAGCGACAGACGCGCGTAGGGCAGGCCATTGTCCAGCAGCAGGCTCATGAAGCTCGGCTCGCTCCAGGCCTGCACCGGCATGGCGGTCATGTGGTACAGCCGGCGCAGTTCGGCCAGGCCGCTGGCGCTCAGGCGATAGCGGGTCAGCTCGGCCGGCAGAGTGACTTCCAGGCCGCGCAGGCGGGCGTAGGCGATGGCGCAGGCGAACTCCTCGCCGTGTTGCTCGCCGGCCCAGAACATGCGCTCGCCATACCAGCTGGCCTGGCGCAGCTCCACCGCCTCGGCAGCGAGGAAGCGCGGCATGGCATGACTGATGGTCTTGAGGAAATCCTTGTAGCTGATGATGCGGGCACAACGCCCCAGGGGGCAGGAGGCCAGCTCTTCGAAACTGGTGAGGGCGCTGTCCAGGCTCGGCGGCGGGCTGCACAGACCGTCGATCTCGCGTAGGTCGAAGTCGTCGAGGTGCACCAGCTGACGTTCCACCACGCCCATCAGCACGGCGCGGGCGGCCGCCTTGTCTTCCTGTACCGGTCCGGAGAGGGCATCGCGCGGCAGATCCACCAGGCGATGCAGCGGCGGGCCGGCCTGCCACCAGACGCTCGGCACCGGCACCGGCAACGCCTTGAACGGCAGGCGCAGGGCGCGCGCGCGCTCGAACACCAGGCGTGGCACACGGCCGCTGAGGCCGAGGCGCTGGGCCAGGGCGGACAGGCGCGAGGCGATGCTGGTGGGGGATTCGGACAGACTCATGACCCGAAGGATACTCCTGGCACTACGGTGCCAGTGTGGCAGAGGCGCCGGCGCGGTGCACTATAGCGATGCGTCGGGCCCATCATCGTGGGCGCTGATTGGGCTGCTGCCTGTGGCAGAATGATGCCGATCATTTCGAGGATGCCTCCATGCCCAGCCTGGTGCTGGATATCGCTTTGCCTGCGGAACGCTTCCTGGCCGTGTACCAGGGGCGCGCCAATCGGGTTCTGCTCTATAGCCGCGATGGCCGCAAGGTCAGCTTGCCGGCGCATCACCTGCGTCCATTCCTGCGCCATGACGGTATTCACGGCGTGTTCGAGCTGGAATTCAGCGCGGCCGGGGAACTGCTGGGCCTGCGTCAACTGCAATAGCACTCGAACGGTCTCCTTATTACTCCCTTGCCTCGCCTGAGGCTAGTGCCGGCGGCTATAATCGCGCTCTGTTTCCCACTGCCACCTTACTCCGAGCCGATCCGCCCATGTACGACCTGGCCCGCGCGCTGCTGTTCCGTCTTGCCCCCGAAACTTCTCACGAACTGTCCGTCGACCTGATCGGTGCCGGTGGCCGCCTGGGCCTCAACGGCCTGGTGTGCAAGGCCCCAAGCAATCTGCCGGTGACGGTGATGGGCCTGGAGTTCCCCAACCCCGTGGGCCTGGCCGCCGGCCTGGACAAGAACGGCGACGCCATTGACGGCTTCGCCCAGCTTGGCTTCGGTTTCGTCGAGATCGGCACCGTGACCCCGCGCCCGCAGCCGGGCAACCCCAAGCCGCGCCTGTTCCGCCTGCCGGAAGCCACCGCGATCATCAACCGCATGGGATTCAACAACCATGGCGTCGACCACCTACTGGCCCGGGTCGCCGCGGCCAAGTACAAGGGCGTGCTGGGCATCAACATCGGCAAGAACTTCGACACCCCGGTCGAGCGCGCGGTGGACGACTATCTGATCGGTCTGGACAAGGTCTATGCCCACGCCAGCTACGTCACCGTCAACGTCAGCTCGCCCAACACTCCGGGCCTGCGCAGCCTGCAGTTCGGTGACCAGCTCAGGCAGCTGCTCGAAGCCCTGCGCCAGCGCCAGGAAGACCTGGCCGCACAGCGTGGCAAACGCGTGCCGCTGGCGATCAAGATCGCCCCGGACATGAGCGACGAGGAAACCGTGCAGGTGGCCCAGGCCCTGGTGGAAACCGGCATGGACGCGGTGATCGCCACCAACACCACGCTGGGGCGTGAGGGCGTGGAGAACCTGCCGTTCGGCAACGAGGCCGGTGGCCTGTCCGGCGCGCCGGTGCGCGACAAGAGTACCCACACCGTGCGTGTACTGGCTGGCGAGCTGAAGGGCCGTCTGCCGATCGTCGCCGTGGGTGGCATCACTGAGGGCGCGCACGCGGCGGAGAAGATCGCCGCCGGCGCGAGCCTAGTGCAGATTTATTCCGGGTTCATCTACAAGGGGCCGGCGCTGATCCGCGAGGCGGTGGACGCCATCGCCGCGCTGCCGAAGAACTGAAGTCATAAAAAAGGGCCCCGAAGGGGCCCTTGGGCTCTCGCCCACCGCCCGGATGGGACGGTCTGGTGAAGTCGGGGTGATCCTGATTCAGCCGACGGCGTGGAGTTCGTTGAGTCTGTGGATGCCGGCGGTGCCGGTCAGTCCGTCCCAGTTGTCACCGCGGCCCTCGCGCCAGCCATTGATCCAGGCTTGACGGGTAGTAGGGTGGGTGAAAGGACACATATCGCGGGATTTACCATGAATGCCGTGCTGATAGCCGCGCAAGAAAGCTCGTTCCAACGGATCACGCTTAAGTCTTCTCATCGGGTGTTGCCCTCACTGTTGACTGTTATGTCCCGTTGGCCCCTTGGTGGGACCAGGCAGAAAATGCTCCTGCCAGTAGGGCCCGCTGCCGGCGTGGCGGGCCACCTGCCAGCACCGTTGCGGTGCCGGCCTGAGTTGATTTCTATCGAATGCGTTCCACCCTGTGAATGATCGTTTTGTCATAAGGACGTAACGTGAGTGGGATGGGAGCCATAAGGTTCAACCCTTTTTTGCTGGCCCGATTGCTGAGGGCCGCGTCGTTTGGGAACCTCGGCTGTCCACGCAGGCGCTTTGCCATTGCGAACTGCTCTCGTCTGCGAGCGCTGTTTATTCCGACGAAGGGTCGCCGTGCGACCTTCCGTCACATATGGTGGCCATGCAGCCACCCCGATTACTGGATGCCCCATGTCTGACCGCTACGAACTGATCCTCACCTGCCCCAAGAGCCTGGAAGGCCTGCTGCTCGAAGAAGCCAGCGGCCTGGGCCTGGAGGAGGCCCGCGAGCAGACCGCCGCCGTGCGCGGCTTCGCACCCATTGAGGTGGGTTACCGCCTGTGCCTGTGGTCGCGCCTGGCCAACCGCGTGCTGCTGGTGCTGCGCCGTTTCCCGGTGCAGAACGCCGAGGAGCTCTACCAGGGTGTACTGGCGGTGGACTGGGCCGAGCATCTGGAGGCGGACGGCACCCTGGCGGTCGAATTCAGCGGCCATGGCGCCGGCATCGACAACACGCACTTCGGCGCGCTTAAGGTCAAGGACGCCATCGTCGACAAGCTGCGCACGCCGGCCGGCACCCGGCCGTCGATCGACAAGGTCGATCCGGACGTGCGTGTGCATTTGCGCCTGGACAAGGGCGAGGCGGTGCTTTCGCTGGATCTGGCCGGGCACAGCCTGCACCAGCGCGGCTACCGCCTGCAGCAGGGCGCCGCGCCGCTCAAGGAAAATCTGGCCGCGGCCATCCTGATCCGCGCCGGCTGGCCACGCATCGCTGCCGAGGGCGGCGCCCTGGCTGACCCCATGTGCGGCGTAGGTACCTTCCTGGTCGAGGCGGCGATGATGGCCGCCGACATGGCGCCGAACCTGCGTCGCGAGCGTTGGGGCTTCAGCAACTGGCTGGGCCATGTGCCGGCGATCTGGAAGAAGCTGCACGCCGAGGCCGAGCAGCGCGCCGCCGCCGGCCTGGCCAAGCCGCCGCTGTGGATTCGCGGCTACGAGGCCGACCCGCGACTGATCCAGCCGGCGCGCAACAACATCGAGCGCGCCGGCCTCGGCGAGTGGGTCAAGCTGTACCAGGGCGAACTGGCCACCTTCGAGCCGCGCCCGGACAAGAACCAGACCGGCCTGATCGTCAGCAACCCGCCCTACGGCGAGCGCCTGGGCGACGAGGCGAGCCTGCTGTATCTCTACCAGAACCTCGGAGAGCGCCTGCGCCAGAGCTGCCTGAACTGGGAGGCGGCGGTGTTTACCGGCGCGCCCGAATTGGGCAAGCGCATGGGTCTGCGTAGCCACAAGCAGTACGCCTTCTGGAACGGTGCGCTGCCGTGCAAGCTGCTGCTGTTCAAGGTGCTTCCGCAGCAGTTCGTCACTGGTGAGCGCAGCGAGCGCCGTCATGCTGGCGAGGAGGGCGCTGCGGCGCCGGTGGCCAGCGAGCCGGCTCGCCTGTCCGAAGGCGGGCAGATGTTCGCCAACCGCCTGCAGAAGAACCTCAAGAGCCTGGGTAAGTGGGCGAAGAAGGCCGGCATCGAGTGCTATCGCCTGTACGACGCCGACATGCCCGAGTACGCCCTGGCCATCGACCTGTACCGCGACTGGGTGCACGTGCAGGAGTACGCACCGCCGCGCTCCATCGACCCGGACAAGGCCCAGGCGCGCCTGCTCGATGCTCTGGCTGCGATCCCGGTGGCCCTCGGCGTGGCGCCGGACAAGGTGGTGATCAAGCGCCGCGAGCGCCAGACCGGCAGCAAGCAGTACGAGCGCCAGGCGGCGCAAGGCCAGTTCATGGAAGTCAGCGAAGGCGGCGTGCGCCTGCTGGTCAACCTCACCGACTACCTGGACACCGGCCTGTTCCTCGACCACCGTCCGCTGCGCCTGCGCATCCAGCAGGAGGCTGCCGGCAAGCGCTTCCTCAACCTGTTCTGCTACACCGCCACGGCCACCGTGCACGCGGCCAAGGGCGGCGCGCGCAGCACCACCAGCGTCGACCTGTCGAAGACCTACCTGGACTGGGCGCGGCGCAATCTGTCGCTCAATGGTTTCTCCGATAAGCAGCGCCTGGAGCAGGGCGATGTGATGGCCTGGCTGGAGGCCGATCGCGGCGAGTACGAGCTGATCTTCATCGACCCGCCGACCTTCTCCAACTCCAAGCGCATGGAGGGCGTGTTCGACGTGCAGCGCGATCACGTGCACCTGCTCGACCTGGCCATGGCGCGCCTGGCCAAGGGCGGCGTGCTGTACTTCTCCAACAACTTCCGCAAGTTCCAGCTCGACGAGAGCCTGACCGAGCGCTATGCGGTGGAGGAGATCAGCGCCCAGACCATCGACCAGGACTTCGCGCGTAACGCGAAGATCCACCGGGCCTGGCGCCTGACCGCCAAGGCCTGATGCAGCTCCCATGAAAAAACGGCAGGACAGCCGTTTTTCACGGCGAAGCTGCCCGAAGGGTGACGCACGGGAATGTACGACATGAAAAAGCCCGCCGAATGGCGGGCTTTTTCGTTGCGGCGCACTCAGCGCCGGTAGATGTCCAGCAGCACCTGGTCGAGGATCGCCGAGGCGCCCCAAGGGCGCGGGTCGTTGAGGATCGCCACCACCACCCAGTTCTGGCCCTTGGCCGTGCGAGTGAAGCCGGCGATGGCGCGCACGTTGTTCAGGGTGCCGGTCTTGATATGGCCCTGGCCTTCCATGCCGGTGCGCTTGAGGCGCTTGCGCATGGTGCCGTCCATGCCCACCAGCGGCATCGAGGCGATGAACTCCGGCGCGTAGGGGCTGTGCCAGGCGGCCTGCAGCATGCCGGCCATCTCGCGGGCGCTGACCCTTTCTGCGCGCGACAGGCCGGAGCCGTTCTCGATCACCAGATGCGGCGCGGTGATGCCTTTCTTCGCCAGCCAGTTGCGGATCACCCGCTGGGCGGCCTTGGCATCGTCCGGGTCGGCGCGGTCGCGGAAGGTCTGCCCCAGGCTGAGGAACAGCTGCTGGGCCATGGTGTTGTTACTGTACTTGTTGATGTCGCGAATGATCTCGGTGAGGTCCGGCGAGAAGGTGCGCGCCAGCAGCTGGGCGTTCTTCGGCACGTCGCCGACGCGGTCCTTGCCGATGATGCTGCCGCCCAGTTCCTGCCAGATGGCGCGCACGGCGCCCGCGGCGTAGGCCGGGTGGTCGAGCAGGGCCAGGTAGGTCTGGGCGCTGCAGCCCTCGGCCAGCTTGCCGGTCACCACCAGGGTGGTGCCGTCGAACTGGGTGACGGGGTTGTAGCGCACGTCCGGCCAGGCCGGGCACTTGGCGGCGCCGAGGGCTTTGACCTGATTGTCGATGCGCACGTTGGTCAGCGGCGGCTCCATCATCACGCTGACCTTGCCGCCGCTGGTGCGGGCGATCATGCGCACGGCCTTGAGGTTGACCAGCAGCGAGTCGGGGCCCACCAGGAAGGGCTTGTTCGGATCGCCGCCGTCGTCGTTGAAGCTCGGCAGGGTCGGGTGGTGGAAGTGGTTGCGGTCCAGCACCAGATCGCCGGTGATGCGCTGCACGCCGTTGGCGCGCAGGTCGCGCATCATCAGCCAGAGCTTCTCCATGTTCAGCTTGGGGTCGCCGCCACCCTTGAGGTAGAGGTTGCCGTTGAGCACGCCGTTCTTCAGTGGGCCGTCGCCATAGAACTCGGTGCGCCACTGGTGGGTGGGGCCGAGCAGTTCGAGGGCGGCGTAGGTGGTGACCAGCTTCATGGTCGAGGCCGGGTTCACCGACACATCGGCGTTGTGGATGATGCCGCCACCGCTGCCATCCAGTGGTAGGGCCACCAGCGACAGGCTGCTGGCCTGCAGTTTGTTGGCCTTGAGCGACTGCTGCACCTTGGCCGGCAGCGTGCTGCTGACCTGGGCGGCGGAGAGGGGAAGAGCGATGGGAAGCAGGAGCGAAGCGACGACGAGACTGCGGAACGTTCTGATCATTGGCACGGGCCCAGGCAGAAAAAAGGGCGAAAAGAGGTGCGGATACCGCTGTTTTGCCGCGCATTATGCCCCAAGCATGCAGAACTTGGGGTTCGAACAGTCGCTTGCGCGGGCTTTATTTCTGAACGGGCGGGCAGCTCGCGCGGCAACCTGCTAGAGTGCCGCCCGTTGCAATCAATGAGTATCTAGGAGTGTTTATGGCCACCAACCGTTCCCGCCGCCTGCGCAAGAAACTGTGCGTCGACGAATTCCAGGAACTGGGCTGCGAGCTGACCCTCGGCTTCAACGAAGGCCTGAGCGAAGAAGGCGCCGACAAGTTCGTTGACGAGTTCCTGCGCGACGGTATCGACGCCAACGGTCTGGGCTATGTCGGCGGTGAAGACTACGGCTTCGTCTGCCTGGCCAAGCGCGGCTCGGTCAATGAGGAGCAGCGCGCTGCTCTGGAAGCCTGGCTGAGGGGCCGCAAAGAGCTGAGCGAGTTCAGTCTCAGCCCGCTGATGGACGTGTGGTATCCGGAAAACCCGGTGAACAAGGCCTGATCGGCCACCACGCGAATGAAAAAGCCCGGCCAGCGCCGGGCTTTTTTGTGGCCGGAGATCAGCTCAGGCCGGCCTTGGCCAGGATCGCCGCGGTGTCCACCGGGTCGATCTGTTCGGGGCGCAGGTAGCGCTCGGCGTACGCCAGCGGAATGCCGCTGCGCACGAACAGGCCGAACAGCTCCGGGTCGACGTGGGCGCCGCGGCACATGCCGGCCATGATGGTGAGCGACTCGGTGAGGGTCTTGCCCTTCTTGTATGGGCGGTCCACTGCGGTGAGTGCCTCGAAGATGTCGGCAATCGCCATCATCCGCGCCGGCAGGCTCATTTCCTCGCGCCTCAGGCGTTTCGGGTAGCCGCTGCCGTCCATCTTTTCGTGGTGCCCGCCGGCGATCTCCGAGACGTTCGCCAGGTGCTTGGGGAACGGCAGGTGATCGAGCATGCGGATGGTTTGCACCATGTGATTGTTGATGATGTAGCGCTCCTCGGCGGTGAGGGTGCCGCGGGTGATGCCGAGGTTGTACAGCTCGCCGCGGTTGAGCTTGTGCAGCGGCACGTCGAGCTTGAAGCCCCAGGGGTTGTCCGTCGGGATCAACTCGCTGTCCGGGCGCTCCAGCAGGTGTTCGGGCTTGTCGGCCAGCAGCGGTTCCTGCACCGGCAGCGCGGGCGCCGGGCTGCGGGCCTGGCGCTGGTTCTCTTCCCAGGACACGCCGAGGCGGTCGTCCAGGGTCCGCGTCCAGGTACGAGCGCCGATGCTGCGCAGGCGTTCCAGGTCGGCGTCGGCCATGGCTTCGCCACCCAGGTTGCAGCGGGCGATGAAGGCGAATTCGTCGTCCAGGGCGGCCAGGGTCTCGTCACGCAGGGCGGCCAGGCCGGCCTCCGCGCCGCCCTTGGCCACGCCCTCCCAATAGGCGATCCAGGCATCGCGCTTGAGCACCTCGAAACGGGTGCGTACCTCGTGGATGCGGTCGTAGATGGTTTCCAGCTTGGTCGCCTTGTCGACCACGTATTCCGGCGTGGTGACCTTGCCGCAGTCGTGCAGCCAGGCGGCGATATGCAGGGCCTCCCATTCCTCGTCGCTGGGCTGGTAACCGGCGAACGGCTCGGCGTCGCTGGCGGCAGCAGCGCGGGCGAGCATCAGAGTCAGTTCCGGCACGCGCTGGCAGTGGCCGCCGGTGTAGGGGCTCTTGGCGTCGATGGCGCCGGCGATCAGTTGGATGAAGGCGTCGAGCAGCTGCTTCTGCTGCTCCAGCAGACGCTGGCTCTCGATGCACAGGGCGGCGACGCCGGACACCGCCTCGACGTAGGCGATGCGCTGCGGCTTCAACATGGTCGGCTCGGCTTCCTCGCCTGTGTCGCGGTGCAGCAGCATCAGCACGCCGACCGTCTCGCCCTGGCGGTTGTGCAGGCCGGTGCAGACCAGATGTATGCGCGGGCTGTCGAGGGTGTGCAGCAGGCTCTGGAAGCCTTCGGCCTGGTCGAAACCCAGCGAAGCCACGGCGGTAGCGCCGCCCTCGGCGGGCTGGCGGATCCAGGCGGGGATGCTGGCCGCGCCGGCCGGATAGGCGGGGATGCGGTGCTGTTCCAGGCTGTGCTGCTCGTCGTTGATGAACAGGCCGTGGGGCTCCAGGGCGCCGCTGCTACCGTCGCGCAGGTAGAGCAGCCCGGCGCTGGCCTCGCTGAGGTCCACCGTCTCCTTCAGTACACGGCGCAACAGGGCGTCGAAGCGGGTCTCGGCGGACAGGCTGGCGGTGATGTCGAGGAAGCTGGACAGGGTGTCCTTCATCTTGCCCATGGCCACGGCCAGTTGGTCGATCTCCAGCACCGGCGAGCGGCCGCTGGCCGGGTGGGCGAAGTTGAAGCTGCGGATCGCCTCAGCCTCGGCGACTAGGGCGCGCAGCGGTCTGACCAGGATGCGTGACATCAGCCAGCCCAGCGGGATGCACAACAGCAGGATGGTCAGGGTCAGCATCGCGCCTTGCCAGCGAATGCGGTAGGCGTCGGCGAGCAGTTCTTCCTCCGGCGCCAGCAGGGCCAGGCGCAGTCCGTTAGGGCCGCCCTCGTCGAGCTGGCTGTAGGACACTTGCCAGCGCTTGCCTGCCAGTTTCATGGCACCTTCGCGGTCCTTGTCCAGGCTGCGCTGGAACAATTCGCCGAGGGCCGGGCTGAGGCGCTCGACCTGGGCCAGGTGGGTGGTACCGTTGCTCACCACCAGCTTGCCAATATCCGGATAGGCGACGGCGGCGCCATCCGGCCGATACAGCACCACCTCGGTGGAGGGTGTGACCTTGTGCCGGGCCAGGGTGGCGGAGAGGTCGGCCAGGGTCAGGTCGGCGCCGAGCACCGTGTCGCCGCTGCTGGTGCGGGCGAGGGTGGTGCCGACGTCCTTGGTGGAGAAGAACGCATAGGGCTCGGTGGTGATCAGTTCGCCACGCTCACGGGCACTCTGGTACCACGGGCGGGTACGGGGGTCGTACTTCTCGCTGAGGTTCTGCCGGCGGCTGATCCAGTTGAGCTCGGCGTCGAAGAACTGCGACTCGGAGATCGGCCGGGCCTCGCCGCTGCGGTCGATGCTCCAGACCTGGAAGGCCGCGTTGGCCGGGGCATTGAAGATCTGCTTGAGCCGCTCGTCGCGCAGCGGCCGCACCATGAAGAAGTCGCCATCCTCGTAGCCCAGGTAGAGCGAGGCCAGCTTGGGATTGTCGCGCAGGGCCTGGGCGAAGATTGGCAGCAGACTCATCCGTTGGTAGCTGTCGCGAGACAGGTTGCGCTCGTTGAGGGCAAGCAGGCCGAGCAGATGGCGGATCGGCTGGTAGGTGTGCTGCAGGTCGGCTTCCACTTCCTCGCGCATCTGGGCGAACAACTGCTTGCTGCTGGAGAGGATGACCTGGGTGGTCTGGTAGTAGTTGAACAGGCCGAGGATCACGCCGCTGCCGAGCAGCAGCAGAGTGAACAGCACGCTGATATGAACGTGGAGTGGAAAGCGCCGCTCTTTGCCTCGAGTCTTGCCCTGCATTGTCTCACTCCTTTGACAAACATCTCAGGTCAGGCCAGAAGCATAGCCGCTTCGTTAGCTCTGCGAATCCGTTCGATCTCTGCTCAGCCACTGCGCCAGGCCGTGCATCAGCAGGGCCACCAGAATGGCCAGCACCACACCGATCAGGCTGTTGAACAGACGCACCTGAGCCAGGTGCCAGTCATGCGACAGGCTCTCGGCCAGCAGTACGAAGCTGACCGTCACCTGCAGCACGAACAGACCGTAGTGATGGGCCTGGAAGGCGCGGCTGAGAGCAATCAGCGGCAGGATGAAGGCCACCATCAGCGGCGGGCTCTGCAGGCTGTGGCCGAAGTAGATCAGCAGCGCCGCGGCGCACAGGCTGGCCATGCTCAGCTGCAGGGCGCGCACCAGGCTGCCGCGGATCTCCAGCTGCAGGGTGGCGATCAGCGCCAGGGTCAGCCAGTAGCCGCGCTGTAGATCCGCGAGCTGTACGATCAGGCCGGCCGCCGCGCAACCCAGGGTGCAACCCAGGGCGTGCAGGCGCCAGCGCTGCTCCGGCAGGCGCTTGGCGTGGCGCTTGAGCACCTTGAGGATGGCCATGAAGCGCGGCATGTACGGCCACATACGCAGGCCGTGCAGGCCACGCAGGCCGAAGGCGAGCAGGGCGACCCAGAGCCCGCCGAGGACGAACAGCGTGCCCACCGCGTCGGCGTTCTTCAGGCCGCCGATACCGAACTGGCCCTGGCCGAGGCACAGGCACACGGCCAGACCGATGCCCAGCTTGCCGGCCTCGGTGCCGAAGCGTTGTAACCACGCGAGGAGGAAGCCGTAGGCGCCGAACAGGCAGAGGCTGAGCAGCGGGTGGCTGGCCGACCAGAAACCCAGGCCGGCACTGCAGGCCCCGAGCAGGGTGAGCAACAGCAGGCGCAGCATGCCGAAGCGATGCAGCGGGTTGGCCTGGGCGGCCTGGAAGGCGCCGGCCGAGGCCCAGAGGAAGCCCGGGTGGCCACTGAAAAGACCGAGCACCAGGGGCAGGGCACAGCCCAGGCAGGCGATCACCGCCGGGCCCCAGGCCGGAGGGCCCGCGTGCCAGCTGATCGCCTGCTTGAGCAGCTCCCTCATCGCATCACACCGGGCTGGAGCGCCCGGTCATCTCCCGGGCCATTTCGGTGGCGTAGCTGTCGGTCATGCCGGCGATGAAGTCGATCATCCGCAGGAACGACAGATACAGCGGCCAGCCTGGCTCCGGCGCGTAGTGCGCCAGCAGGTCGAGGATGCGCCGGTTCTTGAACGACAGGCCGCGCCCGGAGTGCTGTTCAAGGGCCGCGCCGCAGAAGGCGTTGAGCAGGATCTCCAGGGTGGTGTAGGCGCCGATCTCGTGCAGGGTCTTGCGCTTGTCCTGGAAGATCTTTTCCCGTGCCATGCCCTTGGCGCGCAACACGCAGCGCTTGGCCGGGCCGTGCATGTGCTCGACCAGGTCACCTTCCAGGGTGCCACTGAGCAGCGCCGGCTGTTGCTCGACGAAGGCCCGCGCAGCGGCGTTGGTCAGGTGTTCGATGGCCTTGCCGCGCAGGATCGCCAGCTTGCGTCGGCGCGAGTCGCTGGCGCCGAGCTGGCGGTAGGTTTCCGGCAGGTCATCGCCGACCAGGTCGAACAGCAGCGCCTCGACTTCGGCGTAGTCGAGCAGCTCCATCTCCACGCCGTCTTCCAGGTCGATCAGCGCGTAGCAGATGTCGTCGGCCGCCTCCATCAGGTAGACCAATGGGTGGCGTGCCCAGCGCTGTTCGTCGAGCTGCGGCAGGCCGAGCTTGGCGGCGATCTGCTCCAGGCGCGGCAGCTCGTTCTGGTAGCAGCCGAACTTGTGCTTCTTGTAGCCCACGGCCTCGGCGTGGCGAGCGGTCCACGGGTATTTCAGGTAGGTGCCGAGGGTCGCGTAGGTCAGGCGCATGCCGCCGTCGAACTGGTGGTATTCCAGCTGGGTGAGTACGCGAAAGCCCTGGGCGTTGCCCTCGAAACTGAGAAAGTCGCCGCGCTCGGCGTCGCTCATGTCGTCCAGCCAGCCACGCCCGTTGGCCTGCTGGAACCAGTGGCGGATCGCGTCTTCGCCAGAGTGGCCGAACGGAGGATTGCCGATGTCGTGGGCCAGGCAGGCGGACTGCACGATCACGCCCAGGTCGCTCGGCTCGCACCAGTTCGGCAACGCGTCGCGCAGCATCTCGCCGACGCGCATGCCCAGCGAGCGGCCAACGCAGCCGACCTCCAGAGAGTGGGTCAGGCGGGTGTGGATGTGATCGTTGCTGGAGACCGGGTGGACCTGTGTCTTGCGTCCCAGGCGGCGGAAGGCGCCGGAGAAGATGATGCGGTCGTGATCCTTGTGGAACGGGCTGCGGCCAAGCTCGTCAGAGCTATAGACAGGTTTGCCGAGACGTTCACGGGTGAGCAGGGTTTGCCAATCCAAGGGCTGTCCTCGCCGGTGGGGTGGTTTCCTGGCGCTCCGCCAGGCCATATGGCCCTAGCTTCGGTGTTCGCGACGATGCCTGCAAGTACCGGGACTCTTCGCTCCCACCACCGCTGAGCGGGCGACAGGCGGCAGGGTGGCGCATGGGTTTTTTGTGATCACAGTGATATCGTCGTGCCATCGCGTACATAACAATTAGAGAATAAACACGTGATTTCAGAAGCTGCCTTACCCAAGGACTCGCAGCAGCAACTACGCATCCGTCGCTTCCAGATGAGCGTGGCGATGTACGTTCTGGCCTGCGTTCCCCAGGGCGTTTCCCTGTACAACGGTATCTCGCCGTCCTGGGTCATGCCGGTCTGGGCGGTCATCGCGGTGCTCACCAACCTCGGCTTCTTCCTGCTGTTCCACTTCGGCCTCAATCTGCGTTTTCGCGACCCCAGCCTGACCATGGCGCAGATGGTCGCGGCCATCGCCATGGTGCTGTTCACCCAGACCTATGCCGGCGAGGCACGTGGCGCCTATCTGGTGGTGCTGCTGATCATCATGGTGTTCGGCTGCTTCAAGCTGCATACCCGGCAGCTCCTGGTACTGAGCCTGCTGACCATCGCCGCCTACGGCCTGACCCTGCCGCTGATCCAGCGCATCGACGGTGAGCGCTTCAATCTGGCCGTGGAGATGGTGCTGTGGTGCAGCTTCTCCGCCTTCCTGCCATTCATTTCCATCCTCGGCGGCAATATCAGCGACCTGCGCAAGAAGCTGATGGCCAGCAATGTCCAGCTGCAGGAAGTGCTGCAGCAGGTTACCGAGCTGGCCACCCATGACGAGCTGACCGGGGTCTACAACCGGCGCTACCTGCTGGAGATGCTGCACCACGAGAAGAACCGCACCGACCGTGGTGGCGCCGGCTTCTGCGTGTGCATCCTCGACCTCGACTACTTCAAACGGATCAACGACACCTACGGCCATCCGGTCGGCGACGAGGTGCTCAGGACCTTCGCCAATACAGTGCAGCCGCTGCTGCGCAGCACCGACTTCTTCGCCCGCTATGGCGGCGAGGAGTTCCTCCTGTTCCTGCCGCAGACTTCGCTGGAAATGGCCCAACACTGCATCAAGCGCATCCAGGATGCGCTGGCCGAAGTCAGCTTCGAGGGCATGCCGGCCAATGTGCGCGTCACCGCCTCGATCGGCGTTGCCCAGTACTACCTGCAGGAGACGGTGCCGGCGCTGATCGAGCGCGCCGACAAGGCGCTGTACCGGGCCAAGCAGAACGGACGCAACCGCATGGAGCTGGCACCCTTCCACCGGCCGATCCTGATCTGACCCGAGACCGCCGCTTGAACAGTAGTTGCGCTCATGGCGGGTGAGTTGGTTGGAGGAGGGTGAGGCGCAACGAGTTGTGGGCTGCCAAGTCCTGATGAGCTTCGCTCTCTGGTGCCAACATGGCGAAAGCTGCCTTTGATTAAGGCAGCTCATGCTCGGATAAACCGCGTCACTCCATCCGACGCAGGCGGTCGATCTGGCAAGAGCGCCGGATAGCCTAGTAATGCCGCTCGACGCTCGGCCGCTGCGCGGCCTGCACGCCACGCACCACCGGGTAGAGCATCAGGCCTACGCGGGCCAGCTTGCCGAAGGTGCCGAGTCGGCCGCCGAACAGAGTCAGCAGCACGCCGGCGGCGACCATCAGCGGAGTCTTCACATTGGCCGGCTCGCCCTGGCGCATCTGTCGTAGCTGCTGCAAGGGATGGGTCAGCGGCTGCACGTGGTAGCGCAGCTGCTGGCGGTGCATCTCCATGCGCAGGCGGACCAGCTCCTTGCGCATGTCGCGGCGGGCCGCGCTGGACAGTGTTTCGCTCATGGCAATAGACGCTCCTTGTTGCGGGCCAGCTCGGTGACCGTGGCGCGGAACGGCGACTCACCGTCGCGTGCCAGGCGCATGGCCTTGAACACGCACAGCAGCATGGCCGTGGCGAACACCAGGCACAGGCCGATGGCCGCGGGCAGGCGGTAGGTGTCCCAGAAGGCGATCAGCACCACGGTCGACAGTCCGAGCAGGACCAGCAGACCGAAGATCAGACTGAGACCGGAGAAGATGAACAGCCGGAACGAGCGCGACTTCTCCTCCTGGAACTCGATGCCGAGCAACTCCAGATGGCCCTGCAGCAGCCCGACCAGGGCGCCGCCCAGCTTCTTCAGGGAAGGCTTGGGCGGCTCGCTGGCCGCCTGCGACTGCATGTCATCCATGCTCGGCCTCCGGCTTAGCGACGACCGGCCAGCAGGCCGAGCAGGAAGCCCACGCCAGCGGCTACGCCGAGGGTTTGCCAGGGATGCTGCTGGACGTACTCCTCGGTCTTGGCCACCGCTAGACGGCCCTGTTGCTCCAGGGTGTGTTCGGTGTCCTTGAGGATGTCCTTGGCCCGGCCGAGGTTGCCGCTGATACGCGCACGCAGCTCCTGAACCTGTGCGCCAGCCGCGTCGGAGGTCTGCCGCAGCAGGCTCTCGGTGTCGCTGATCAGGGCCTGGAACTCGGCGGACAACGCATTCTGCGCATCGCGCAGATTACGGCGGTGGGCGTCCTTGTCGATGTTCGGAGTGGTGCTGGTGGTGCCAGTGGTTTCGAAGCCGGACAGGTCGGAGTTCGGGGTGGTAGGCATGGCGCCCTCCTATGGGTCGTGGTTGCGGACTCTTCAGGTTCGAGCCGAGCCAGGCCGGCCAGGTTCAGGCTTTATTCGTGCCCTTGTGTGGCACATCTTTTGCCTCGCCTTGGTGCGCCGTGTTTCGGGCGCGCCCCTTGGTGGCGCGCGCGGTCCACGGCGGATCTGTTGTCTCTTTCGGTATATCGCTGAAAATAAAGGCGAAAAATATCGCTGATGATTTTTTGCGAAAGCTTCTGCTCCGATTCGGGGCGCGGCGACAGCGGTGCATGACGAGAGATTGCTCGTGTTTGGTGCGCCGTATCGGGATCGAGATCGTTTTTGGTGCTTATTCGACCGGGGAACCATTCGATGGAAAACCTAAACAGCGCCGTGGAAACCCTGATTCACGGCTCCAATACCCTGTTCATCCTGCTCGGCGCGATCATGGTCCTGGCCATGCACGCCGGCTTCGCCTTCCTCGAAGTGGGTACGGTGCGGCACAAGAACCAGGTCAACGCTCTGTCGAAGATCCTCTCCGACTTCGCCGTCTCGGCCCTGGCCTACTTCTTCGTCGGTTACTGGGTGGCCTATGGCGTGACCTTCTTCGCGCCGGCCAGCGAGCTGACCGCCGGCAGCGGCTACGCCCTGGTGAAGTTCTTCTTCCTGCTGACCTTCGCCGCCGCCATCCCGGCGATCATTTCCGGGGGCATCGCCGAGCGCGCCAAGTTCGGCCCGCAGCTGTGCGCCACGCTGCTGATCGTCGCCTTCGTCTATCCGTTCTTCGAAGGTCTGATCTGGAACGGCAACTTCGGCCTGCAGGCCTGGCTGACCGAACGCTTCGGCGCTGCCTTCCATGACTTCGCCGGCTCGGTGGTGGTGCATGCGGTGGGCGGCTGGTTGGCCTTCGGCGCGGTGATCCTGCTCGGTCGTCGCGACGGCCGCTATCGCGAGGGGCGCCTGGTAGCCTTCGCGCCGTCGAACATCCCGTTCCTCGCCCTGGGCTCGTGGATCCTGATCATCGGCTGGTTCGGCTTCAACGTGATGAGCGCCCAGACCCTCGGCAGCATCAGCGGCCTGGTGGCGGTCAACTCGCTGATGGCCATGGTCGGCGGCACCGTTGCCGCGCTGCTGGTCGGGCGCAATGACCCGGGCTTCCTGCACAACGGCCCGCTGGCCGGCCTGGTGGCGGTGTGCGCCGGTTCTGACCTGATGCACCCGGTCGGCGCGCTGGTCACCGGCGCCATCGCCGGTGCGCTGTTCGTCTGGGCGTTCACCGCGACCCAAGTGAAATGGAAGATCGACGACGTGCTCGGCGTGTGGCCGCTGCACGGCCTGTGCGGCGTGTGGGGCGGTATTGCCTGTGGCATCTTCGGCCAGAGCTACCTGGGCGGCCTGGGTGGCGTGAGCCTGGCCAGCCAGCTGATTGGCACCGCGCTGGGCGTGCTGGTGGCGCTGGTCGGCGGCTTCCTGGTCTACGGCCTGCTCAAGACCCTGACCGGCATCCGCCTGAGTCAGGAACAGGAGTACTACGGTGCCGACCTGTCGATCCACAAGATCGGCGCCAACAGCCAGGACTGAGTCTGCGCTGGATAAAAGAAGCCCGCCGATTGGCGGGCTTTTTCGTTGCCGCAGGATTTACCAGAGCGACAGGCTGTAGCTGAGGATCAGACGGTTCTCGTCCAGGTCGTTGCCGAAGTTGGAGCGGGTCGTGGCGTTGCGCCATTTGACGCCGAAGTTCTTCAGCGGGCCATCCTGGAACACGTAGGCGATGTCGGTGTTGCGCTCCCACTCCTTGCCTTCGGACAAGCCGGCGCCGCGGTCGACGTTGTCGCCGGAGAGATAGCGGGTCATGAAGGTCAGGCCGGGGATGCCGAGGGCGGCGAAGTTGTAGTCGTAGCGAGCCTGCCAGGATTTCTCGTCCTTGAAGGCGAAGTCGCCGATCTGCACGTAGTTGACCAGGAACGGGTCGGTGCCGCCGATGTAGGCGTAGCCGGTGTCGCCGCTCATCTTCTGGTAGCCGAGGCCAAAGGCGTGGCCGCCCAGGCTGTAGGTGAACATGGCGCCGAAGGCCTTGTTGTCGACGTTGGTCTGGCCGTCGTCGGTGGAGCGGGCGAAGCGGATATCGCTCTTCAGGCTCTGCTTGTCGCCCAGCGGCAGCAGGTGCACGGCGTTGAGGATGTGCTGCTTGTAGAACTCATCCAGGGCGCCGTAGTGGTAGGCGGTGGTCAGCTGGTCGTTCCACTTGTAGCTGGCGCCGGCGAAGTTGAATTCGTCGCTAGTGACACCGCCGGTGCCGGTGATGCCGCGGCCGTTGCCGGTGGTCATGGTCATGGCTTCGTGATCGGAGGAGTCGCGCTGGTTGACCCGGCTCAGCTGGCCGGCATCGAAGGTCAGCCCGGCAATCTCCTGGGAGTTGATCCAGCCACCCTGGAAGCTTTGCGGCAGCAGGCGCGAGTCGTTGGCCTGCACGGTCGGCAGCTTGGGCATCAGAGTGCCGGCCTTGAGCACGCTATTGGAGACCTTGACCTTGGCGGTGACGCCCAGATCGCCGTAGTCATCCTGGGCACGGCCGGTGTCGCGGTCGCGCTGCAGTAGCCCGGTGCCGCTCTCGTCGGCGCTGGAGTCGAGCTTCAGGCCCAGGGTGCCGATGGCGTCGACGCCGAAACCGACGGTGCCCTCGGTGTAGCCCGATTCGTAGCGCAGTAGAAAACCCTGGGCCCATTCCTCGGCCTTGGACTGGGCGGCACCTTCCTGGCGGAAGTCACGGTTCATGTAGAAGTTGCGCAGCTCCACGCTGGCTTTGCTGTCTTCGATGAAGGCAGCCTGGCTAATGGTCGGCAGGGTGAGGCTGGTGCCCAGCGCGGCCAGGGCCACGCCGCGGGCAAGAGGGGACTTGCTCATTGTTATTGTCCTCGGCTGGTGATGGCGGCCCGGTTGTCCGGTCCGGTTGCAGCGAGGGGAATAAACCACTTTGCCGCCGCGGCGGCTTCTAGACCTTGGTCGAGGGCCTCACTCTATCCAGTGCGGGTAGTAGCCGAGTTGGCGCTGCACCGTTTCGTCGTGGGCCGGTATCACCGTCAGCTGCGGTTGCTCCAGCAGCAATTGGTGGACCTTCTCCAGCTGCTGACGGGTGCCCTCCGGGTCGTTGTCGACCATGCGCTTGCTGATCCAGAACTTCTCCTTCGGCCCGGTGAAACCTTCCAGGCGCCAGCTGGTGTCGCCGGTGAAGAAGAAGCGGCGACCATTGTCGAGGGTCAGGAACAGGCCGACCGAACCTGGCGTGTGGCCTTCCAGCGGCACCAGTACCAGGCTGCCGTCGCCGAACATGTCGTGGCTGCGCGCGAAGCCCATGAACGGGTATTCGCCGTACTGGAACGGCACCCAGCGGATGGCATGGGCGAACTGGCTGGGCAGCACGGCCGGCGGGGTGGCGATGCGGCTGAATTCGATCTCCTCGTAGGGCGCCCACACCGGCACCTCCGGGAAGTCGGCCAGGCCCGAGGCGTGGTCCCAGTGGCTGTGGGTGAGCAGGATGCGGTCGACACGGATGCCAGCGCGGTCCAGCTGGTCGCGCACCGGGGTGACCTGGCCGTAGCGCAGCAGCGGCTTGTCGTACCAGGGCATTTCCGATTCGAACTGCTGGTCCACCTGGCGTCCCAGGGAAGTGTCGAGCAAAAGGGTTGCTGCGTGATGCTCGATCAGCACGGCGACGTGGTTGGCGATGGCCTTTTCGGTCCAGGCGCCACCCTCGACGGTGAAGGCGTCGCGGGTCTCGGTCTCGGCGGTCTTGACCAGGGCGAAGCGCAGGCCGGCGGCCTGGCTGGTGCCGGCGGCGACCAGCAGCAGAGCGAAGAGCAGGGAGCGCATATCAGTTTCCTTCAACGTGCAGGGGGGGATACGGCGGCGCCGAAAGCCAACGGCAGGGCGCCCGCAGCCGGGGCGGCGGCATATGATCGCGGAGCCCCTCAGAGGCCCGGCATGCCGATGTAGCCGGGCAGGGCGCGGATGCGCGCGAACCAGGCGGCGAGATGGGCGTAGGGCACAAGGTCGAGGCCGCCATCGCCAGCCAGGGCGACATAAGGGTAGACGGCGATGTCGGCGATGCTCGGAGCCGAACCCTGTGCCAGCCAGGTGTGCTGGGCCAGGTGCGCGTCCACCAACTCCAGTACCTGCACGGCGCGCTGCTGGGCCTGCTGCAGGTCGCCGGGCATGCGGAACAGTCCATGCAGTCGGGCCTGTCCCGGCCCCTTGGCCACTTCGTTGACGGCGAAGCTCAGCCAGCTGGCGATGCGCGCCTGGCTCAGGGCGTCCTGCGGATACCAGCTGGCATCGGCATAGCGACTGGCCAGATACACCAGGATGGCCTGGGAGTCATAGAGCGCCTGACCTTCGTCGACCAGCACCGGCACTTGGCCGCGCGGATTGAGGGCGAGGAACTCAGGGCGCCTCTGCGCGCCGCCGAGCAAGTCGGTCTGCTGCAGCTCTACTTCGCGGCCGAGTAAGGCGAGGAATAGACGGACCTTGTAGCAGTTGCCGGAGAGGGTGAAGTCATGGAGCTGCATGGGATGAGTCTCGCGGGTGAATGTGACTCGATATTAGACAGACAGGTCTGTATATTTCAAGCGAGATTTTTCCGAACTGGAGCGACGGTCATCACCGCCCGCATAATGTCCGCCACTTGGAGGGCCCGATGGCATCGAGCAAACGCGAACAATTGATCAGCACCGCCCAAGGCCTGTTCGCCCGCGAGGGCTACCACGCCACGGGCATCGACCGCATCCTGGCAGAGTCCGGGGTGGCCAAGATGACCCTGTACAAGCACTTCCGCTCCAAGGATGAGCTGATCCTCGCCGTGCTCGAAGAGCGCGAGCGCGAGACTCTCGGCAACCTGGCCCAGCTGCGCGCCGCCAGGCCGCCGCGGGAGGCGCTGCTGCTGACCTTCGACGGCCTGCATGCATGGATCAATGAACGCGATTTCTGCGGCTGCAGCTTCATTCATGCGGCGGCGGAGTTTCATGACCGCGAGCACCCGATCCATCGCCAGGCGGCGGGGTTCAAGGCGGCTTTTGGTGGGCATTTCCGCGAGCTGTTGCACGCGCTGCGAGCGCCCCAGGCGGAGCAATTGGCCGGGCAGCTGCAGTTCCTTCTGGAAGGGGCGCTGAGCATGGCCCATGTGCAGGGCCCCGGCGACCAGGCCCTACAGGCCAAGGCGGCGGCCGAGGTGTTGCTGAGCGCCGCCGGCGTCTGACTCAGTCGCCGCCGAGCAGGCGCGCCTCTCCGGCTTCGATGGCCTGCAGCGGGCCGGACAGTAACACCGTATCGCCCCCTTGCAGCTGGGGCCGTTTCTCGATTGGCAGATCGACGCCATCGCGGCGCACCGCCTGCACTTCCAACCCTAGGGCCTCCAGCTGCATATCGGTCGGGCAGCGGCCGCAGGCGTGGGCATCCGGTGGCAGGTTCACCGCATGCAGGAGCATGCGCGGCTGGCCTTGGGCGTCCACCAGATTGGCCTGGGCGCCGTGGTAGAAGCCGTGCAGCAGGCGATAGCGATTGCTGCGTACCTCGTCCAGATGCTGCTGCACGCGCTGCTGGGGAGTGCCGAGCATCACCAGGGCGTGAGACGCCAGCATCAGGCTGGACTCCAGCACCTCCGGCACCACCTCGCTGGCGCCCGCCGCCTGCAGCTCGGCGAACCGGCTATCGTCGCGGGTGCGCACCAGGATAGGCAGATCGGGGCAATGCAGGCGCGCCTGCTCGACGATGACCAGGGCCACGTCGGTCTTGTCCACGGCCACCACCAGCAGGCGCGCGCGGGCGATGCCGACGGCCTCCAGCAGATCGCGCCGGCGCGAGTCGCCGTAGTGCACGTTGTTCTCGCCGGCGCTGGCTTCCTCGACCCGCACCGGGTCGTCGTCGAGGGCAACGAAGACCTGGCCCTCGCGCTGCAGGAAACGGCCGATGGACTGGCCGACCCGGCCGTAGCCGCAGATCACCGCATGGCCCTGCAGCTCCGCACTGTGGCTGGCGATTTCCTCCAGATGACTCTCGCGCCCCGGTGTACGGCGCAGGCGCGCGGCCAGCTGCGGCGCGGCGCGCAGCAGCAGCGGAGTCAGCGCCATGGAGCAGAACGCGGCGGCCAGCAGCAGTCCGGCCAGCGGTGCGTCCAGCATCTGCTGCTGACGCATCAGCGCCACCAGGGCGAAGAAGAACTCGCCGGCCTGGGCCAGGGCCAGGCCGCTGCGCCAGGCCGTCTCGCCGCTCTCGCCGCGAACCTTGACCAACACGGCCACCAGGCCGCCCTTGAGCGCGAGCAGCAGCAGTGTGGCGCCGAGGATGACCCAGCCCTGTTCGGCGAACAGCTTGAGGTCGATCAGCATGCCCACGCAGACGAAGAACAGGCCGAGGAGGATGTCGCGGAACGGACGGATATCCGCCTCGATCTGGTGGCGGTAGTGGCTTTCGCCCAGCAGCATGCCGGCGAGGAAGGCGCCCAGGGCCATGGACAGGCCGAGCATATGGGTGAGCCAGGCGGTGAGCAGGACGATGACCAGGGCGAGCATGACGAACAGCTCGGCGGAATGGGATTGCGCCACCTCGTGGAACAGCTTTGGCAGCAACCAGCGGCTGGCCAGCAGTAGGCCGAGGAACAGCAGCACGGTCTTGCCCAGCGTCAATGGGATGGCCAGGTACCAGGGCTCGCCGCCGTGCCCGGCAATGGCGGGCACCAGGGTCAGCAGCAATACCGCCACCAGGTCCTGGAACAGCAGCACGCCCATGGCGTTCTGGCCATGGCCGCTGAATACCTCGCCGAGGCTGACCAGCTCCTTGCCGACGATGGCGGTGGAGGAGAGCGCCAGGCCCAGGCCGAGCACCGCGGCGCTGGTCGGCGCCACGCCGCCCAGATAGAGCAGGGCGCCGAGGGCCGGGCCGCACAGGGCGACCTGCAGACTGCCCAGGCCGAACACGGTACGCCGCAACGCCAGCATGCGCGGCAGGGAGAATTCCAGACCGAGGCTGAACAGCAGGAACACCACGCCCAGCTCGGCCAGCCGCGGCAGGTCCCGGGCCGAGCCTATCCAGTTCAGCGCCGCCGGCCCCACCAGCAGACCGACGCAGAGGTAGCCGAGCACCGGCGGCAGGCGCAGGCGACGGAACAGGGCAATGACCAGCAGCGAGCAGGCCAGGATGATCAACAGATCGGCGAACAAGGCGATTCTCCTTCGATTGCCTGCGAGCATGCCGAAGCGGCAGCGGGGCGTCCATGCTCTCGGTCAAGGTGGCCATTGGTCGGTTTTGCCTCAATTTTCCAGGGTACCTGCCGTCAAAGAGGCAGTTCACCCTGCTTGGTACTTCATCATGAATACTCTGGCTTCCCTTTCCCCGTCGCATTCCCGCCCCACTGGCATCAATACCCTGGCCAACCCGCGCGGCCATGTGGATGCGCAGGGCACGCTGGCCAACCGCCTGGCCAATCGCCTGGGCCTGGAGCCGGGCGCACTGGACGGCAAGCGCGAGGACTTCACGCCCGATAAGGTGGCGGACCGTGTGCTCGGCTTCATCGAGCAGCGCCTGAAAAGCGAAGCCGCCGCCGGCGCCGACACTTCCAAGCTGGAAAGCCTGCTGGCCCAGGCCCGTGAGGGCGTGGAGAAAGGCTTCGAGGAAGCACGCAAGATTCTCGACGGCATGGGCGTGCTCAAGGGCAAGGTGGCGGAAGACATCAATGCCACCTACGACAAGATTCAGAACGGCCTGAAAGGCCTAGAGTCCGACTACGGCGCCAAGACTCCCGCCAGCGGTGGTGGCAACACTGTCGCCGTGGCCGCGCGCAGCGAGCGTTTCGCCGCTCAGGCCGAGACCTTCGATATGCAGGTCACCACCCGCGATGGCGACCGCCTGAATATTTCCATCGCCAGCGCCTCCGCCAGTTGGTCGCAGAGCAGTGCGGCTGCGGCCAGCAACGGCAATGGTTCCGTGGCCAGCGCCAGCAGCAGCTCCGGCAGCATGCAGATCGGGGGCTGGCAGGTGCAGGTGGAAGGCGAGCTGGACGATGAAGAGCGCGCTGCCCTGGAAGATCTGTTCAAGCAGGTGCAGGACATTTCCAGCGACTTTTATTCGGGCAATCTGGCGGGCGCCTTCGACCGCGCCATGCAGCTGAATATGGATGGCTCGCAACTGGCTTCGATGTCGCTGCAACTGACCCAGACCAGCGTGCGTCAGGCTACCGATGCCTATGGCGCCGTGGCCCAGCAGGGTGGTCAGGCGGCCAGTGCGGTGAACGACGACCTGATCGACTACGCCCGTGGCCTGCTCGATGCGCTGCGCACCGCCGACAAGGTATCGGAAGATGCCAAGGGCACCCTGGAGCAGCTGCTGGACGGAGGCTTTAGTCTCGACGAGCGTTTCGACGGATCGCTGCTGGAGAAGGCCAAGGAACTCAACGGCCGCCTGCTCGACGGTCTGCAGGGCATGCTGCAGAACGCGCCGGCCGAGGAGGCCTGAGCGGCGGGTGCTAGACTGCGTCTCTGATTGATTGGAGACGCGCGCGATGCCCCCTGAATGCCAACTCTTCGGCACCCTCGGCTGCCACCTCTGCGAGGTGGCCGAGGCGTTGCTGATGCCCTTCGTCGAACATGGCCTGCTGGTCGAACTGGTGGACATCGCCGAGCGCGAGGACTGGGTCGAGCAATACGGTTTGCGTATTCCGGTGCTGCGTCGCAACGACAACGGCGCCGAGCTCGACTGGCCCTTCGACGCCGATCAGGTTGTAGCCTTCCTGCGCTGATCCATCTCTTTTGGCTGCTTGATATCTTGAACGGCCGATGCGTATTTTGTACGGATCAACCACAGGGATTGCAGTCATGAGCACCGACGGCCGTAGTGCGCTCGCAGAGCGCTTGTCCGGGATAACCGAGATCGAATGTGTCACCGCCGACCTCAACGGGGTGCCGCGGGGCAAGGTGATGACTGCAGAGGGCTTTATCGAAGGCCGCCGCTTGCAGCTGGCGCGAGGAGTGCTGTTGCAGTGCATCATGGGCGGCTATCCGCCGGCGCGTTTCTACGGTAGCGACGACGGGGATCTGATGCTCACCACCTCCCCTGAGCGAGTTTTCCGCCTGCCCTGGAGCGAGTCACCGCGGGCCATCGCCATCTGCGATGCCGACGAACTGGATGGGCGCAGCTCCGGGCTCTCCACCCGCGGCCTGCTAAAGCGCGTATTGGCTGGCTATGCCGAGCGTGGTTGGCAACCGGTGGTGGCCACCGAACTGGAGTTCTTCGTTTTCGAGCGACATCTCGATGCTAATCGACCCTTCCAGCCGCCGCTGGGCCTGGACGGCAGTCGCGAGAGCGGCTGCTCGGCGTTCAGCGTGTCGTCCGGCAACGGACTGCGGCCATTCTTCGAGGAGGTCTATCGCTGCATGGCGGCGCTTGGTCTGCCGCGCGATACCTTCATGCACGAGATGGGCGTCAGCCAGTTCGAGATCAATCTGCTGCACGGCGACCTGCTGCAGGTGGCCGACCAGACCTTCCTGTTCAAGCATCTGCTGCGCGAGGTCGGGCTCAAGCACGGTCTGGCGGTGGTGTGCATGGCCAAGCCGCTGCCGCATACGCCGGGCAGCTCCATGCACATTCACCAGAGCGTGGTGGAGCAGGGCAGTGGACGCAATATCTTCAGTGCCGAGGATGGCACGGCGACGCCGGCCTTCTTCCACTTCATCGGCGGGCAGCAGGCGGCGCTGGCGGACTTCACCTTGCTGTTCGCGCCGCATGTGAATTCCTACCAGCGCCTGTGTCATCCCTACGCCTCGCCGAACAATGCCTGCTGGTCACACGACAACCGTGCCGCCGGGCTGCGTATCCCGGCCAGCGGGCCTGCGGCGCGGCGGGTGGAGAATCGTCTGCCCGGGGCCGATGCCAATCCCTATCTGGCCATTGCTGCCAGCCTGGCCGCCGGCCTGCATGGTCTGCAGCAACGGCTGGAGCCGAGCGCGCCGGTCCAGGGCGAATTCGAAGTGCCGCCTGCGCTCAGCCTACCGTGCACCATGCATGCTGCCTTGCAGCGCCTGCAGGACAGTTCGCTGGCTCGGCAGTGGTTTGGTGAGGAATTCGTCGGCGGCTATTGCGCCAGCAAGGGCATGGAGCTGATGAGCTACCTGGACGAGATCACGCCCTGGGAGCGAAGGGTGCTGGGAGCCCAGGCCTGAAACGCCAGAGGCCGCCCGTGGGCGGCCTCTGGTTGGCGCAGGCAGGCTATTCCTGCTCGACGCGGCGCGCCTCGCGCTGTAGCTGATAGACGAAGCGCTCCACCTGGCGCTGTTCCAGGCCGCTCATGCGGTGGAAGCGCAGGCCGACGAAGGTCATGTTGACCTTCTCCGCATAGTGCACGTGGCGCAGTTCACCGGCGGTGGTCATGGAGCCGATCGGCAACATGGCGGTGAAGCGCTCATAGACCTGGCCGGGCTGCAGGCGGCTGCTGACATCACCGGCGAAGCGCAGGCGGCAGCCGGTAGCGGAGATATCCAGCATCTGGCCCTTAATGCCGGGATTGAGCTTGCTGCCGGACAGCTCGATGTTGACCAGCTGGCCCTGGCCGAGCGCTGCGCGGAAGGCGTTGCGGCGCTGGTGATAGGTCACCCGCTCCGGGAGGTAGCTCCAGTAGCAACGCGAGCCGTCCAGCTCGCCGATCTGCACCGGGTCTTCGCACTCCCAAGCGATGCGCACGCCATCGTGAAAGCCTTCCACACGGAACGGCTCGCCGTTCTGCATGAAACGCTCGCCATCGCTGGGAATCATTTCATCGAGAGCAATTACGCCGCGATCGCGGTCGATTTCGATCAGGTAGCTCTGGAACCGCAGGTTGCGGTCCTTGAACATGACAATGAGGGGATCATGGCTCTGCTGCAGCAAACGCAGATTGGCAAAGATCTCCAAGGGTGCGGTAAGCACCTTGGGTGGCTGTGGGCCATCGTCCTCAAGGAATGGGTTGGGCACGATCCGGGTATCTCCAGGTACTACCGCACTAGCATACTGGCATATTGCCGGTATGTCCCTGTGCTTGTTGTTATGGCTCAGGCCTGGCTGAGTGGGCGTTGCTGCGCGATTCTAGCGGCGCCGCCCCGGCTGTCATAGAGCCCAGGCGTCTCGCCGCCGCGGAGAATGCCGAGCACGCTCTTTAGAGATGCCTGATTGGCGCGGATCAGCCGACCATTGCGCTGGTTGGCGTCGCGGCAGCTTTCCAGCAGCTGGTTCAGCTCATCGCTGCGCGTCAGTAGCTCTGCACCGTTGGCTTGGCGGGCGGCAAAGGCTTCCAGGCCGGCGCGATCGGCGCTCAGTTGCTGCTCGCTGAGCAGTTTGCTGCGTGCGCTGCCGTGCTGGTCGAGCAGGGTGAGGAGAGGGAGTTTCTCGCCGAGGATCTGTTCCAGGCGCGGCAGGTCGCGTTCGCCCATGGCCTGGAATTCGGCATCGATCAGCTCAAGCAGGCGCTGGGCCGTGCCGATATCTTCGATGAACAGTTGCAGCAGATCGTTACTTTGCATCGCGGGCTCTGGGGATCGGGCGTCCAACACCCCCAGCGCAGCCCTGGGACTAGCGCTGGGATTCGAAATCGAGCAGCTTGCCGGCGACGCGCTTGGCATCCACCTGGTAGCTGCCATCGGCAATGGCCTGCTTCAACTTGGCGACGCGTTCTTTATCGACGGTCGGCAGGTCGCGCAGCTTATCGCCGGCTTTCTGCAATTGCTGGGCTTCACGGCTGAGCTGCACGGATTCGCCAGTCTTACCGGCAGTGGCCTGCTCGTCGGCAACCTTTGCCGCGTTCTGCGGAGTGCTGCTGACAGCCTCGTTACGGCCGCTGGCCTGGGCATTGCCTGTGCGCCCGCTGTTGGCGGGGCTGGCGGCATTGTTCAGCCGGTTGAAGTCGATAACCATGTTGTAAACCTCTGACGGTATCTGGACGCTTGACTGGGTTGTCGGCCGGTCCCGTCGAAACTTTAGGGCGCAATTGTGTGCGTCATTTAACAGTGTAGGAAATCGTCAGGGATATGCGCTACAAGAATCGTGCCTACATCCCCACCTCTACCTGCCCTGGGCCTATCACCCTGGCTCTGACCACGCGTTGCGAACTTAGGTTGCGCACGTTGATCTGCTGGCCAAGAGACCCACCGGACAAGGCCTCGCCTTGCACACGCACGTTAATGCCGCCACTACGCGCGGCGATCACCACCTGATCGCCGCGGCGCACGCTTTCCGCCAGCTGGAGGGTTGCAGGAGTCAATACTTGATCTGCCTGAAGCGGACGCGTCAGTTTTTTGCCGATGGCCTGCTCGGGATCACTGATATAGCCTCGGTTGAGCAGTCCGATGTCCTGCTCGATCATGGCGACATCCGCCGGACCGATGATGCTGTCGCGTTTGAGCGGGTTCTTTAGTACTGCCACCGGTCGGAAGATGCGCACCTGAGCGGGGATGAACACTGTCCAAGGCGTTGTGCCTTCACAGCTGACCCGGACGGTGACTCGACCAACAGGCTGAGCGGGGCTTTCCAGACTCTGCGTCAAATCGCTGTCACAGGCGGCGAGGCGCAATCTCGGATCGATCGAATTCACCTGAATCTCATGGCGTGCCGGGATTTCGCTACGCTCTAGATAGTCCTCGACGGTGAACTCAAGAAAGCCCTCGGTAGCGCCGATAAGCTCTTCGGGTAGGGTCAGCGGCGCGGCGTACAGCGAGCTGTAGCCGAGCAGGCCCAAAGCGGGTACAACACCGGCAAGGAGAAGGCGTTTTGCCATCATGCGTCGGTAAAGTGTCGTGAGTGCGTTCATGCAGCTCACAAAGCAAGGCTCGTGCCGCCTGCTAGGCTTAGCGGGAGCGCGACGATATAAACAATAAGGAGTCTGGGCATGGCCGGAGTATTGGACTCGGTTAACCAGCGTACCCAACTGGTCGGGCAGAACCGCCTCGAGCTCTTGCTGTTCCGTCTGGACGGCTCGCAGCTGTATGGCATCAACGTGTTCAAGGTGAAGGAGGTGCTGCAATGCCCCAAGCTCACCGTGATGCCCAAGTCCAGCCAGGTGGTGCGCGGTGTGGCGAACATCCGCGGGGGCACCATTCCCATCCTCGATCTGGCGTTGGCCACCGGTAGGCAGGCGCTAGATGATATCAACAACAGTTTCGTGATCATCACCGAGTACAACACCAAGGTTCAGGGCTTCCTGGTGCGTTCGGTCGAGCGCATCGTCAACATGAACTGGGAAGAGATCCATCCGCCACCCAAGGGAACCGGCCGCGACCACTACCTGACGGCGGTGACTCGTGTCGACAACAAGCTGGTGGAAATCATCGACGTGGAAAAGATCCTCGCCGAGGTGGCACCGATGTCGGAGGCCATTTCCGAAGGCGTGGTTGACGTCGAGACCCAGGCTCGCGCGGTATCGAAGCGCGTGCTCATCTGCGACGACTCGTCCGTGGCGCGCAAGCAGGTCTCGCGCTGCCTGGAGAGCATCGGGGTCGAGGTGGTGGCGCTCAACGACGGTCGGCAAGCCTACGACTACCTGCGCAAGCTAGTGGAAGAGGGCAAGGCCCCGGCAGAGGAATTCCTCATGCTGATCTCCGACATCGAGATGCCGGAGATGGATGGCTATACCCTGACTGCGGAGATTCGCTCCGATCCAAGGATGCAGAACCTCCACGTGATTCTGCATACTTCGCTCTCCGGGGTGTTCAACAAGGCGATGGTGAAGAAGGTCGGCGCAGACGATTTCCTCGCGAAATTCCGTCCGGACGAGCTGGCTTCCCGCGTGGTCGAGCGTATCCGGGTAGCGGATGGGGGCTGAGGGCTCTGCCCTCGGTTAGAACTATGTTTGGTGAGGCGGCATTAGTGTCTTCAGGCAATTTGGATTTCGAGCAGTTCCGTACCTTTCTGGAAAAGGCCTGCGGCATTCTGCTGGGGAGCAACAAGCAGTACCTGGTGTCGAGCCGCCTCAACAAGCTGATGGAGCAGCAGGGAATCAAGACCCTCGGTGAGCTGGTGCAGAAGATGCAGGCCCAGCCTCGCGGAGGGTTGCGCGAGCAGGTGGTGGACGCCATGACCACCAACGAGACCCTGTGGTTTCGCGATACCTATCCCTTCGAGGTCATGAAGAATCGGGTGCTGCCCGAACTGATAAAGGCGGCGCCCAACCAGCGTCTGCGCATCTGGTCGGCGGCCTGCTCCTCGGGGCAGGAGCCTTATTCGCTGTCGATGACCATCGACGAGTTCGAGAAGGCCAACCTGGGGCAGCTCAAGGCTGGGGTGCAGATCGTTGCCACCGATCTGTCGCCATCCATGCTGACCAACTGCAAGTCCGGCGAGTACGACAGTCTTGCCATGGGCCGCGGTTTGTCACAGGAGCGGCTGCAGCGCTACTTTGACCCCAAAGGGCCGGGGCGCTGGGTGGTCAAGGCGCCGATCAAGAGCCGTGTCGAGTTCCGTGCGATCAACCTGCTGGAAAGCTATGCAGCCCTCGGCAAGTTCGATGTGGTGTTCTGCCGCAACGTGTTGATCTACTTCTCCGCCGAAGTGAAGAAGGACATCCTCACCCGCATCCACGCGACCCTCAAGCCGGGCGGCTACCTGTTCCTCGGTGCTTCTGAGGCGCTCAATGGCCTGCCGGATCTGTACCAGATGGTTCAGTGCAGCCCCGGGATCATCTACAAGGTGAAGTGAGGCGAAGTCGGAAAATGCAACGGGAGGCCAACAGCCTCCCGTTTTCGTTTTTGCGCGGCAAAGGGCTTTGCCGTGCCGCCAAAGGCCTTGCCACGTAGCGGAAAAGCTTTGCCGCTTGCCGCTCTCGGATAACTCAATTATTTACATAAGCATATGATTTATAAGTAAAAATAAAACTGGCACAGCCATTGCTTTATGTCTGGCACGACGCCCAAACGGCAAAGGTTCCAGATCATGAGCATCAGCTTCGCAAACGCACTCGGCATCCACGAAACGGCCCTCGGCTTCCGCGCAGAGCGCGCCGAAGTGCTGGCCAACAACATCGCCAACGCCGATACCCCGCATTACAAGGCTCGTGATCTGGACTTCTCCGCCGTGCTCGCCGAACAGAACGAGAAGCAGAACGGCAAACACTTCGGCCTGAACCGCACCGATAGCCAGCATATTGCCGTCGACGGCATCCAGCTGGCCGATCCGGCGCTGCGCTTCCGCACCCCGTTCCATCCGTCCATCGATCAGAACAGTGTCGACATGCAGCAGGAGCAGGCCAACTACGCCGAGAACGCGGTGCAGTTCCAGGCCAGCTTCACCATGCTCAACAGCAAGTTCAAAGGGCTGATCGGCGCCCTGCGCGGCGAATAAGGGAGATCACGAACATGTCACTCGCCAGTGTCTTCAACATCGCCGGTACCGGCATGAGCGCCCAGAGCACTCGCCTGAATACCATCTCCAGCAACATCGCCAACGCCGAGACCGTCTCCTCGAGCATCGATCAGACCTACCGCGCGCGCCATCCGGTGTTCGCTACCGTGTTCGAGTCGAGCATGAGCGGCGACCGCGGTTCGCTGTTCGCCGACCAGGATCAGGCCGGTCGCGGTGTTCAGGTGCTGGGTGTGGTCGAGGATCAGAGCAGCCTGACCCCGCGCTACGAGCCGAACCATCCGGCGGCGGACGAGAAGGGCTACGTGTACTACCCGAATGTCAACGTGGTCGAGGAGATGGCCGACATGATTTCCGCCAGTCGTGCCTTCCAGACCAACGTCGAAATGATGAACACCGCCAAGCAGATGATGCAGCGCGTGCTGACCCTGGGTCAGTAAGCGGCGAACGAGGAGCAAGACAATGAGTGTCAGTGGCGTCAGTTCCGTACTCGACCAGTACCAGATCAAGCCGGAAACCGGTAAGAGCAAGGAGCTCGGTAAGAATGAATTCCTCGAACTGCTGGTGGCGCAGTTGAACAACCAGAACCCGCTGGAGCCGCAGGAGAACGGCGAGTTCATCGCCCAGCTCGCGCAGTTCAGCCAGGTCGAGGGTATCGAGCAGCTCAACACCCGCATGGAGTCGCTGCTGTCCGGCTATCAGTCCTCCCAGGCCCTGCAGGCCTCGTCGCTGGTCGGGCGCAAGGTGATCGTGCCTTCCGAGAAGGCCGTGGTCGATACCAGCGAGACCTTCAAGGGCAGCCTGGTTCTGCCGGTCACCAGCAGCAACGTCTACGTCAACGTCTACGACAGCGCCGGCAAGGCGGTGAACCGCGTCAACCTTGGCCAGCAGGCTGCCGGCAATGTCAGCTTCATGTGGGACGGCAAGGACTCGAGCGGCAATCTCATGCCGCCTGGCACCTACAAGTTCGAAGCGCAGGCCACCTACGCCGACGGCACCAAGGGCCTCTACACATTGCTGCCGGCGAATGTCGACAGCGTCGCCCTCGGCCAGAACGGTGGCGAAATGAAACTCAACCTGGCAGGCATCGGCGCAGTGCCGCTGTCCCAGGTCCAGATAATCGGTCAATAACCCCAGGCTGTAAGCGCCGGCAGTAACGGCAAAGGAGCATATCCATGGCTTTCAACATCGGTCTCAGCGGTCTGCGGGCAGCCACCAGCGACCTCAACGTCACCGGCAACAACATCGCCAACGCCGGCACAGCTGGCTTCAAGCAGTCGCGCGCCGAGTTCGCCGACGTCTACGCCGCCTCGGTGCTCGGCTCTGGCTCCAACCCGCAGGGCAGTGGCGTGCTGCTGGGCGACGTTTCGCAGCTGTTCAACCAGGGCAACATCAACTACACCCAGAATGCTCTCGACCTGGCCATCAACGGCAACGGCTTCTTCGTTACCAGCAACAATGGCGAGATCAGCTATACACGTGCCGGCTACTTCGGTACCGATCGTGATGGCTATGTGGTCAACAACTTCGGCTACCGCCTGCAGGGCTATGCGGTGGATGCGGCCGGCAACCTGCAGAACGGTATCGTCGACGATATTCAGATTCAGACCGCCGCCCAGTCTCCACGCGCCACCGAGAACCTGGAGCAGACCTTCAACCTGAACTCGACCAACACGGTGCCGACCGTGACGCCGTTCGACCCGACGAACCCGCAGACCTACAACTCGTCGACCTCGACCAACATCTATGACACCCAGGGCAATGCCCACGTCATGACCCAGTACTTCGTCAAGACGGCGGCCAACACCTGGACCATGAATGTGCTGATCGACGGGCGTAACCCCAACGATCCGACCTCGACTGCGCCTTTCACCGCGAATCTGGGCTTCACTACCGCCGGCCAGCTCGACCTCGCCAGCTTGAGCTCCCCGGAACTGACCGTGGACCCGGCTACCGGTCTGATGACCATGACCAACTGGACACCGGCCGCCCCTGACAACTCGGTGCCGCCAGTATGGAGTTCCAACGGCGCCTCTGCGGCGGCAGCCGGGGTAACCATCGATATTCGCGATGCCACCCAGTTCTCCAGTGCCTTCGCCGTGACCGCCGTCAGCCAGGACGGCTACACCACCGGCGAGCTGGCTGGCCTGGAGATCGACGACACCGGTGTGATCTTCGCGCGCTACACCAACGGCCAGTCGTTGATCCAGGGTCAGGTGGTACTGGCCAACTTCGCCAACGTGCAGGGCCTGACCCCGGTCGGCAAGACCGCCTGGGTACAGTCCTTCCAGTCCGGCGAGCCGGTAGTCGGAACGCCGCGCTCCGGCACTCTGGGTGCCCTGCAGGCCGGTGCGCTGGAGGACTCCAACGTCGAGCTGTCGGACCAGCTGGTGAACCTGATCGTCGCCCAGCGCAACTACCAGGCCAACGCCAAGACCATCGAGACCGAGAGCGCCATCACCCAGACCATCATCAACCTGCGTTGATAGGGGAGGAGGGGGCTTGCCGCCAGCGGCAAGTCCCCGCCGGATGACCTGCAAGCAAGGCTCCATAAGGAGTCTTTTCTTTTAATAAATCCTTATTAATCATGTAGATAGATATATTTATAAGTCCTGGCACGCGGCTTGCTGTACAGCAGGTAACTGAGTTACGAGCGGCAATTGCCGACCTGCGGAGCAAACCATGGACAAGATGCTGTACATCTCCATGACCGGCGCCAGCCAGAACACCCTGGCCCAGCGTGCCCACGCCAACAACCTGGCGAACATTTCCACCAGCGGCTTCCAGCGCGACTACGAGCAAGCGCGCTCGATGCCGGTGTTCGGCGACAGCTATCCGGCTCGCGTCTACGCGATGACCGAGCGCCCGGCCACCGACTTCACCCCCGGTTCGTTGCAGGAGACCGGCCGCGACATGGACGTGGCCATCGACGGCCAGGGCTGGATGGCCGTGCAGGCGGCCGATGGCAGCGAAGCCTACGTGCGCACCGCCAGCCTGCAGATTGATGCCTTCGGCCAGCTGCGCACCGGCAACGGCTTGCCGGTACTCGGCAATGGCGGGCCGATCGCCGTGCCGCCGGAGCAGAAGGTCGAGATCGGCCAGGACGGCACCATCAGCATCCGCGCCCTCGGCGAGGCGCCAAACGTGATGGCCGAGGTGGACCGCATCAAGCTGGTCAATCCGGATCCCAAGACCATGGAGAAGGGCACCGACGGACTGGTCCGCGTCAAGGGCGCCACCGAGCCAATCGCCACAGATGCCAACGTGCGCGTGACCTCCGGCTTCCTCGAGTCGAGCAACGTCAATGCCGTCGAGGAGATGACTGCGATCCTCTCGCTGTCCCGCCAGTTCGAGCTGCACGTGAAAATGATGCGTACCGCCGAAGACGATGCGGCGGCCATGGCACGGGTCATGCAACTCAGCTAATCACCAACGCGAAGCGCCATGAATCTGGCGCTCGAGGAGAAAGAATATGCTTCCTGCACTCTGGGTTGCGAAAACCGGTCTGTCCGCCCAGGACATGAACCTGACCACCATTTCCAACAACCTGGCCAACGTCTCGACCACCGGCTTCAAGCGCGATCGCGCCGAGTTCGAGGATCTGCTGTACCAGATCCGTCGCCAGCCCGGCGGCCAGTCGAGCCAGGACAGCGAGCTGCCCACCGGCCTGCAGCTCGGTACCGGTGTGCGCATCGCCGGCACCCAGAAGATCTTCACCGCCGGCAGCCTGCAGACCACCGAGCAGCCGCTGGACATGGCGGTCAACGGTCGCGGCTTCTTCCAGATCCTGATGCCGGACGGCACCGTCGGCTACACCCGTGACGGCAGTTTCCACCTGGACTCCGACGGCCAGATCGTCACCTCCCAGGGCTTCCCCCTGGAGCCGGCCATTGTCCTGCCGGCCGAGGTGCAGACGTTCACAGTCGGTGAAGACGGCACCGTGTCGGTGACCACTCCCGGCAACCCGGCCGCCCAGGTGATCGGCAACATCCAGACCGCCGACTTCGTCAACCCGGCGGGCCTGCAGGCCATCGGCAACAACTTGTTCCTGGAGACCGCCTCCAGCGGTGCCCCGCAGGTTGGCACTCCCGGCCTGACCGGCCTGGGCACCGTGCTGCAGAACACCCTGGAGAACTCCAACGTCAGCGTGGTGGAAGAGCTGGTCAACATGATCACCACCCAGCGCGCCTACGAGATGAACTCCAAGGTGATCTCCACCTCGGACCAGATGCTCTCCTTCATTACGCAGAACCTTTAATCCTGCGGGCGCCCTAGGCGCCGGCAACTAGCAACACGAACGCCGTGAGGTAGTGGTTATGAACCGGCTGATGATTCTTCTCCCCCTGCTGGGCTGCGTGGTCCTGAGTGGCTGCGTCACGCCTCCGCCGAAGCCGGACGATCCCTATTACGCGCCGGTGCTGCCACGCACCCCGCTGCCGGCGGCGCAGACCAACGGTTCGATCTACCAGGCCGGCTTCGAAACCAACCTGTATGACGATCGCAAGGCCTACCGGGTCGGCGACATCATCACCATCAACCTGAGCGAGCGCACCCAGGCGAGCAAGAAGGCCGGTTCCAGCATGTCCAAGGACAGCAGCGCCAACCTCGGCCTGACTTCGCTGTTCGGCGGCGGCGTGTCCATCGACAACCCGAGCACCAGCCTCAACCCGCTCAAGGCCGAGAACCTCAGTCTGGACGTGGGCTACGAAGGTACCCGTGATACCGATGGCGAGAGCGAGGCCGACCAGAGCAACAGCCTGTCCGGCTCGATTACCGTGACCGTGGCCGAAGTGCTGCCCAACGGCATCCTCGCCGTGCGCGGCGAGAAGTGGCTGACTCTGAACACCGGCGACGAGCTGGTGCGCATTGCCGGCATGATCCGCGCCGACGATATCGCCACCGACAACACCGTGTCCTCGACCCGTGTGGCCAACGCCCGCATCACCTATTCCGGCACTGGCGCCTTCGCTGACGCCAGCCAGCCGGGCTGGTTCGACCGGTTCTTCATGAACCCGTTGTTCCCGTTCTGACCAGGTATCGATCATGAAGCGACTGCTTTCCGCCCTCTGCCTGCTGCTCGCCGCCACTGCCGTGCAGGCCGAACGCCTGAAGGACCTGGCCAGCATCCAGGGCGTGCGGACCAACCAGCTGATCGGCTATGGCCTGGTGGTGGGCCTCAATGGTACCGGCGACCAGACCACCCAGACGCCGTTCACCCTGCAGACCTTCAACAACATGCTGGCCCAGTTCGGGATCAAGGTGCCGACCGGTGGCGGCAACGTGCAGCTGAAGAACGTCGCCGCCGTGTCCGTGCATGCCGAGCTGCCGCCCTTTGCCAAGCCTGGCCAGACCCTGGACGTGACCATCTCCTCGATAGGTAACTCGAAGAGTCTGCGCGGAGGCAGCCTGCTGATGACGCCGATGAAGGGTATCGACGGCAACGTCTACGCCATCGCCCAGGGCAACCTGGTGGTAGGCGGCTTCGACGCTACCGGCAGCGACGGCTCCAGCATCACCGTCAACGTGCCGTCGGCCGGCCGCATTCCTGCTGGCGCCACCGTCGAGCGCCCGGTGCCGAGCGGTTTCGACCAGGGCAACAGCCTGACCCTGAACCTCAATCGCCCGGATTTCACCACGGCGAAGAACATCGTCGACCAGATCAACGGTCTGCTCGGCCCGGGCGTGGCCCAGGCCATCGACGGCGGCTCCGTGCGTGTCAGCGCGCCGCTGGACCCGAACCAGCGCGTGGATTACCTGGCGGTGCTGGAGAATATCGAGATCGAGTCGGGCCAGGCGGCGGCCAAGGTCATCATCAACTCGCGCACCGGCACCATCGTCATCGGCCAGAACGTCAAGGTGCAGCCGGCCGCGGTGACCCATGGCAGCCTGACCGTGACCATCACCGAAGACCCCATCGTCAGCCAGCCCAACGCCCTGGCCGGTGGCCAGACCGCCGTGGTGCCGCGCTCCCAGGTGGATGCCGAGCAGGAAGCCAAGCCGATGTTCAAGTTCGGCCCGGGCACCACCCTGGACGAGATCGTGCGTGCGGTTAACCAGGTGGGAGCCGCACCTTCCGACCTTATGGCCATCCTCGAGGCGCTGAAACAAGCCGGCGCCTTGCAAGCCGACCTGATCGTGATCTAACGGAGGCGACCATGGACTCCAGAATCGCAGCCGGCCTCGACAGCGGCGCCTACACCGACCTGAACCGGCTCAACCAGTTCAAGGTCGGCGGCGATAGCGACAGCAACATCAAGAAGGTCGCCCAGGAATTCGAATCGCTGTTCCTCAACGAAATGATGAAGGCCATGCGCAAGGCGAACGAAGTGTTCGGCGAAGGCAACTTCATGAACAGCAACGAGAGCAAGACCTACCAGGACATGCATGACCAGCAACTGGCCGTGACCCTGTCGACCAGCAATGGCGGCATCGGCCTGGCGTCGGTGCTGGAGCGTCAGCTCAGCCAGATGAAGAGCGGGCCGAAGCGGGTCAATCCGTTCGCCCAGGTCGAGGCACCGGCGGGCGCGGCGCGTGCCGGTGCTTTCAAGCCGGCGGGCGAGGGCGGCGTTGCCTCCCGTGACGACTCGCAGCTGCTCAATCAGCGTCGCCTGAGCCTGCCGAGCAAGCTCACCGACCGTCTGCTGGCCGGCATAGTACCGGCCGCCGGCGAAGCGCAGCCGCTGGCCGGCAGCGACTGGGTGCCGGCGCAAGCCACGGCTGTGGCGGGTGACAAGCCGCTGAGCCTGGGCGACAGCGACGCCATTAGCGGTCGCCGCGTGGCCCAGCCGCCGCTGGCCAAGGGCAAGTCGGCCTTCGCCTCGGCCGCCGAGTTCATCGAGACCATGCTGCCGATGGCCGAGGAGGCTGCGCAGAAGATCGGCGTCGACGCCCGCTACCTAGTGGCCCAGGCTGCCCTGGAAACCGGCTGGGGCAAGTCGATCATTCGCCAGGCCGATGGCTCCAGCAGCCACAACCTTTTCGGCATCAAGGCCCACGGCGGCTGGGAAGGCGATTCGGCGCGGGTGCTGACCACCGAATACAAGGGCGGCGAGGCGGTGAAGGAGTCGGCGTCGTTCCGTGCCTACGACTCCTACCAGCAGAGCTTCAACGACTACGTGAGCTTCCTGCAGGGCAATGGCCGCTACCAGGAAGCCCTGGCGGTGACCGACAAACCGGAACGCTTCGTGCGTGAGCTGCAGGAGGCCGGTTACGCCACCGACCCTCAGTACGCCCGCAAGATCGCGCAGATCGCTCGGCAGATGCAGACCTATCAGGCTGTAGCCGCCGTCGACAGCCCGACCACAAGGACCTGAGAGCTAGATCATGGCTGACCTACTGAGCATTGGCCTGTCGGGCCTGTCGGCGAACAAGACGTCGCTGGCAGTCACCGGCCACAACATCACCAACGTCAATACGCCCGGCTTCTCGCGGCAGGACACGGTGCAGGCCACGCGCATCCCGCAGTTCAGCGGGGCCGGCTACATAGGTTCGGGCACCACCCTGGTAGACGTGCGGCGCATCTACAACGAATTCCTGACGACCCAGGTGCGGACCAGCACGGCGCTGAACAGCGACGTGTCCGCCTATCTGGATCAGATCAACCAGCTCGATTCGCTGCTGGCCGGCAGCACCACCGGCGTCACCCCCGGCCTGCAGAAGCTGTTCGCCTCGCTGCAGACTGCGGCGGAAGACCCCGCCAATATCCCGGCACGGCAGCTGGTTCTGTCCGAGGCCGAGGGTCTGGCCAAGCGCTTCAATACCATCTACGACCGTCTGTACGAGCAGAACGCCTTCATCAACAAGCAGCTCGAGGCGGTGACCGACCAGGTCAACCAACTGGCCACCTCCATCGCCGGCTACAACAACGCCATCGCGGTGGCCGCAGCCAACGGCCAGGCGCCCAACGACCTGCTGGACGCCCGCGAGGAAGCGGTACGCAAGCTTTCCGAGTTCATCGGCGTGACCGTGGTGCCGCAGGACGACAGCAGCTACAACCTGTTCATCGGTTCCGGCCAGCCGCTGGTGGTCGGCGCCACCGCCTCGCGCCTGGAAGTGGTGCCGGGGCAGTCCGACCCACTGCGCGCCGAGGTGCAGTTCGTCAGCGGTAACTCGCGCCAAGGCATCACCTCGCTGATCACTGGCGGGGAGATGGGCGGACTGATTCGCTACCGCGAAGATGTACTGGACGAGTCGCTGAACGCCGTGGGACGCCTGGCACTTTCGATTGCCGATCAGGTCAACAGCCAGCTCGGCCAGGGCCTGGATCTCAAGGGCAACTTCGGCGAGCCGCTGTTCCGCGCGATCAACGATCCGCTGCTGATTGGCCAGCGCAGCATTGCCCGGGTGGGCAACAGCGACACAACCGCCAACCTCAATGTGCTGATCGAAGACACCACGGCGCTGAGCACCAGCGACTACGAGGTCGAATTTACCAGCGCCACCGAATATGTAGTGCGCCGGGTCTCCGATGGGCAAACGGTCTCGGCGCTATATGACGACGATGGCGATCCGGATACCCCGCTGGTCGCAGCGCCTTCGCCTTACGACATCACCAGCGGTACGCCTCTGGTGTTCGAGGGGTTCTCGATGAATGTCGCGGCAGGCACCTTTGCCGCCGGCGACCGCTTCCGGGTGATGCCGACCCGTACGGCTGGTGACGATATTCGTGCCGATCTAAAGAACGCAGAGGAGCTGGCCTTCGCCTCACCGCTCAAGGCGGAAACTAGCCCAGGCAACATCGGTACCGGTGTGATCACCCAGCCGAGCCTGACGACCAAGATCGACATCTATGACCCGGTGGCCCAGGCGGCGTTGGAGAACAGCCTGCGCACCACGCCGCCGCTGCGCATCGTATTTACCTCGACCACCGGTTACGACGTGGTGGATACCACCGGCGCCGTGCTGAGCAGCAACACCATAGTACCGGGGCAGAACAATACCCAGCAGATCACCGCCGGCACGCCGCCCAACGATTTCACCTTCGAGTTCACCATCAGCGGCCGGCCGAGCACCGGCGACAACTTCACCATCGCCTTCAATACCAACGGCGTATCGGACAACCGCAACGCCTTGAAACTGGCTGATCTGCAGAACAAGGCGACGATCGGTATCGACCCGAACTTCCCTGGTACCACCGGCACGAGTTTTACTGACTCCTACGGTGATCTGGTGGAGCGGGTCGGCACCCTGACCAGCCAGGCGCGGGTGGATGGTGAAGCAACTGGAGCCATCCTCAAGCAGGCCACCGACAACCGCGATTCGGTGTCGGCGGTGAACCTCGACGAAGAGGCGGCCAAGCTCATCCAGTTCGAACAGTACTACCAGGCGTCGGCGCAGATCATTCAAGTCGCGCGAACTCTGTTCGATACCCTGATCAACACCTTCTAAGGCGGATAGCCATCATGGTCATGCGCATCTCCTCCATCCAGGCCTTCAATAACGGTGTGAACGGCATTGGGCGCAACTATTCCGACGTGATCCGCACCCAGGAGCAGATCAGCAGCGGCAAGCGCATTCTGACCCCGGCGGACGATCCGGTGGCGTCGGTGCGTCTGTTGCAACTGGAGCAGCAGCAGGCGCTGCTGACTCAGTACAAGGACAACCTGACGGCGGCGAAGAACAGCCTGACCCAGGAAGAAACCACCCTCGACTCGGTCAACACCGTGCTGCAGCGCATCCGCGAGCTGGCGGTGCAGGCCGGTGGCGGCGCCCTGTCGGCGGAGGACCGCAAGTCCATTGCCAAAGAGCTTAGCGAGCGCGAGGGCGAGCTGCTCAACCTGATGAATAGCCGCAATGCCCGCGGGGAATATCTGTTCTCCGGGTTCCTGGGCAAGACAGAACCGTTCATCCGCAATCCCGACGGTACATATTCATACTTCGGCGATGAAGGGCAGCGCAGCCTGCAGGTTGCCAGTTCCACCACGGTGGCGATCAACGACAACGGCAAGCGCTTGTTTGAAGACGTAACCAACGCAGATCGGGTGCTGGAGACCGCAGGCATCAATAACCCGGCCCTGGCCGGTCAGGTACCTCCGCTGCCGGCGACCACGATTCCGCCAGTGCCGGCTGCGGATCAGCGTGTTTTCATGTCCCAGGGGCTGGTCGAAGATCAAGACACTTTCAATAACAGCTTTCGTAGTGGTGAGCCCTATTCACTGGCGTTCGTCAGCGGTAACGAGTTTCGTATCTATGACAGTGCCGGCACCGATGTGACTTCGGAAATTCCGGGCGGTGGACAGATTGATCCCCTGGCCAATGGGGGCAACGTCATCAACTTCCGCGGCATGCGTTTCCAGCTGGATGTGGTGCTGCAGCCGGGTGACAACGAGCAGGATCTGGATGCTCTGTTGGCCGACACTGCTACGCCAGGCACCCCAGGCATTGGTACCCACAGTTTCACTCTGCAGGCGGCGCCAACCGAATTCGCTGTGACTCGCTCCTCGACCAACGCCTCAACGGCGGTGGTTGCCGGGGGCACTATCAGCAACCAGGCGACATTTAACTCCCAGTTCCCCACCTCCGGCGTGGTGCTGCGCTTCACCAACGCCTCGGACTTTGACGTCTATGCCCAGCCCGTGGGGCCAAGTAGTACGCCCATCGCTTCGGGGACAGCACCCGGCCCCTATCCGGCGACTTTCAACGTATTCGGCGCCGACTTCACCCTCAGCGGGGCGGCGGCGGCCGGTGATGAATTCGGCGTCAAGCCGCAGTTCCAGGAACAGCGCAGCATCCTCAACACGATCTCCCAATTGCGCCAAGCCTTGGAGTCGTCGCCCACATCTCCCGTCGGGAATCTGGCAATACGTGACGAAGTCAATATCGCCCTGAAGAATCTGGATAATGGCATTGGTCAGGTGCTTGAAGTGCAAACCGAAATTGGTGCCCGCCTGAACATGGTCGACTCGACCGAAGTCGACAACGAGGACGTCACCCTGGTCAACAAGGCCGTTCAGGCGGACCTACGCGAACTGGACTATGCCGAAGCGCTGTCGCGCCTATCGTTCCAGACGGTGATTCTGGAGGCCGCACAGCAGAGTTACGTGAAGATCGCCGGGCTGAATCTGTTCAACCAGCTGCGCTGATTGAGGCTATCGCTCGCCCGGGTAAAGCGGGCGATATCTCCGCTGGTCCCATCTCCCTGATTTTTCTGATTTCATCTGGCTTGTTAATTGCTAACTTGCACAGATAGCGATGAAAAATTGACGGGACCGTGCATGTCAGTCGATACCGAGTGGTTAGTGGATTTCTTTCGCCGCCAGGCGCGCCTGGGGTTCGAGGAGGGTGACTACACCCGCACCCGCAATAGCTGCAGGGAAGTTCTCCAGCACGTCCCTACGGACAAGGAGGCTTGGTCCCTCATGGGCGAGGCCGCACTGGCCAGTCACGATGGTGCTACGGCCTTGCGGGCCTTCGACCAGTTGCTGGAGTTGCAGCCCGAAAGCGCCGAATATGCGATGAAGCTCGGACAAGCGAGCCTGCAGGCGCAGGATTGGCCTGCCGCCGTCGCCGCCTTCAGTCAGGTGCTGGTGCTGCAGCCAGGCCATGCCGGGGCTCATGAGGCATTGGTGCTGCTGGAGCAGTTGCAGGAACGCTTGAACATCCTTCAACAACTGCCTGCGGCAGCTCCGCGCCGCAATGATCCCTGTCCCTGTGGTAGTGGGCTCAAGTATAAGAAGTGTTGCCTCGAGAAGAGCTCACAGCAGCTCATGGTGCAACACTTGGAGCAGGCCCATCTCGCCGGCGAGTGGCAGCGGGTCGTGGCCCTGGCCGAGGAGTTGAAGAGCCAGACCCCGCAGACTCGTCGAGCCGAGGCCTTGGCCCGCTATCACCTCAGTCAGAGAGAAACTGCCTATTCCCTGGTGCTGGTGGCTTACGCCCAGCAGCCGGATGACCTCGAGCTGCGTTCCGCCCTGGCGGATCTTGAACTGGATCATGACGTCGGCCGTGCGCGAGGGTTGGCAGAGTCGGTGTTGTCTGCCGATCCGAGCCAGTGGCGAGCCCGTTTGGTACTGGCGGCCGTTCATGCGCGGCGAGGGGAGTCGGCGTTAGCCGAGTCAGCCCTTCGCGAGCTGCTCCGGCATAGCCCCGACTGTTCCCTGGCCTGGCAGCGGCTTAGTCACTTCCTGCGCAAGAACCAGCGGCTTGAGGATGACCTGCAGGCCATGCGTGAGTGGACCGAGCATTGTCCGAGCGATGCGGATGCTTGGTGTCATCGCGGCATGTCGGCGGTGATGACCGATCGGATCCCGGAGGCGCGGGAGTACCTGCAGCGCGCGCTGGAGCTGAATCCTCAGCATCATGAAGCGCTGTGCTGGCTGGGGCAGTCCTACCAGAGCGAGCAGGACCCGCACACGGCGCTGCGCTATCTGACTCAGGGACTACAGGCCAAACCAGACTATCAGCCGGGTTGGAACATGCTGGGCGGGGTCTATCAGTCGGTGGGGCGCCAGCATGAGTCGGAGGGCTGCTTCATGCGTGCCCTGGCCATCTCGCCATCGCAGCCGTTGGCCTGGAACAACCTGGCTAACACCTATCTGGACGGGCATCTGCTGAGCGAGGCGGAGAAGGTGATGCAGGTCGCCCTCGAACTGAATCCCAACTCGCCGAGCCTGTGGAACAACCTGGGCAACATCCTCAGCAGCGGTAAGCGCCTGAAGGAGGCTCTGGCGGCCTTCCGTAAGACTGTGGAGCTCGATCCCCATTACGAGCCGGTGCTGGTCAATCTGGCGGGCGTGGAGTCGCATTTCGGTAACTTGGATCGATCGATCGAACTGCTGCGTGGAGCTCTCGATGTTCCTGGCGCCACCACCAATCTGCTGTTCTTCGCCAACTACCATGCCGACTGGACCGGCGAGCAGGTGTTCGAACTCTATCGGGAGGTCACCCGGCGCTATCCACGGAGGCTCTACTTCCAGTATGGGAACGAGCGAACCAGCGCTCGCCGGTTGCGCATCGGCTACATGTCGCCGGACTTCCGCAACCATGTCTGCGCGATCTTCATCGATCCGCTGCTGAGCCAGCACGATCACCAGCAGTTCGAGATCTTCGCCTATTCCCTGGTGCGTCGCGAAGACACTGTCACCGAACGCTTCATCGGTCATGTCGATCACTGGCGGCACTGCGTGGGCCTCAGTGATCAGGCCATCGCCGAGCAGATCCGTGCCGATGGCATCGACATACTGGTGGACCTGGCTGGTCATACCGGCAGCAGCAGACTGCAGGTTTTCGCCCTCAAGCCGGCACCGGTACAGGTCAGCTGGTGGATGGGCTTCGCCTTCGGTACCGGCCTGAAGCAAGTGGACTACTTCCTGGCCGACGAGCAGATGCTGCCGTCGGGCTGCGAGTCCTCCTTCGCCGAACAGCTCTGGCGCATGCCGGCGCCCGCGGTGGCCTATGTGCCGCCGGAGCGTATGGACGTGGAGATCGGCGAGCTGCCGGCTTTGCGCAATGGCTATGTCACTTTCGGCAGCTTGACCCGCCCGGTGCGCCTGAATCACAAGGTGATCCGCGTCTGGTCCGAGCTGTTGAGGCGGGTACCGAATTCCCGCCTGATGCTGGACAGCAGCTCTTTCAGTGACGAGAGCCTGCAGCAGCACTACATCGAGCTATTCGGCGAGCAGGGCATCGCCGCCGAGCGTCTGTTGCTGGGCTACACCTCGCCGGCGACCAGCGCCCTGGCCCAGATGGATATCGCCCTGGACTGCTTCCCGCACAACTCCGGGACCACTCTGTACGAAAGCCTGTACATGGGCCTGCCGGTGGTGAGCCTTCGCGATCGGCCGTCTATGGGGCGGGTCGGCGCGCTGATCCTGCATGGCGCTGGGCGCGACGAATGGATAGCCGACAGCGAAGCAGAGTATCTGGATAAGCTGGTAGCGCTCGGGTCCGACATACCGGCACTGGTCAAGCTGCGTTCGGGCTTGCGCGCCGAGATGCTGGCCTCAAAACTCTGTGATGCCGTCGATTTCACTCGTCGCATGGAGCAAACCTACCGAGATATGTGGCAACGCTACTGCGAACAAGGAGAACAATAATGAAGGCAGTGATCCTGGCCGGTGGCCTGGGGACCCGCATCAGCGAGGAATCCCACCTCAAGCCCAAGCCGATGATCGAGATCGGCGGCAAGCCGATTCTCTGGCACATCATGAAGCAGTACTCGGCCCACGGCATTCAGGACTTCGTCATCTGTCTGGGCTATAAGGGCTATGCGATCAAGGACTTCTTCGCCAACTACTTCCTGCACACCTCCGATGTCACCTTCGACATGCGTAACAACCAGATGGAAGTGCACCAGAACTACAGCGAGCCATGGCGCGTGACGCTGGTCGACACCGGCGAAGAGACCATGACCGGCGGACGCCTGCGCCGGGTCGGGCGCTTCCTCGAAGAGGACGAGGCGTTCTGCTTCACCTACGGCGACGGCGTGTCGGATCTGGACATTGCAGCCCTGGTGGCCTTCCACAAACAACATGGCAAGTACGCCACGGTTACTGCCGTGCAGCCGCCAGGTCGCTATGGCGCGCTGGCCCGCGAGGGGGATCAGGTCACCGGCTTCGTCGAGAAGCCGCGCGGCGACGGCGGCTGGATCAATGGCGGCTTCTTCGTGCTGTCGCCCAAGGTGCTGCCGTACATCGCCGATGACGCCACCACCTGGGAGGCCGAGCCGCTGGACAAGCTGGCCAGCGATAGCCAGCTGATGGCCTTCCAGCACGAAGGCTTCTGGCATCCGATGGATACCCTGCGCGACAAGAACTACCTGGAACAGCTGTGGCAGAGCGGAGAGGCACCTTGGAAACAGTGGAGCTGAACCGCGAGTTCTGGCGTGGCAAGCGCGTCCTGCTGACCGGCCATACCGGCTTCAAGGGCGGCTGGCTGGCGCTCTGGCTGCAGAGTTGGGGTGCTCAGGTTACCGGCTTCGCCCTTGATCCTTCCACCGATCCCAGCCTGTTCGAGCTGGCGCGGGTGGGTGAGGGCATTGATAGCCGCATTGGCGATCTGCGTGATCTGCCGGCGCTGTTGGCGGTTGTGGCCGAAGTTAAGCCGGAGATCGTTCTGCACCTGGCGGCTCAGCCTTTGGTGCGCGAAGGTTATCGCGATCCGCTGGGCACCTATGCCAGCAACGTAATGGGCACCCTGCACCTGCTCGAAGCGGTACGCCAAGCCGGTGGTGTGAAGGCCTGTGTGGTGGTGACCACTGATAAGGTCTACGCCAACAATGAGTGGGCCTGGGCCTACCGGGAGAACGAGCCGCTTGGCGGGCATGATCCCTACAGCAGCAGCAAGGCGTGCTGCGAATTGGTCGCGCAGTCCTTTGCATCGTCCTTTTTCCCGGTTTCCCGTTACGCCGAGCATGGCCTGGCCCTCGCCACGGCGCGCGCGGGTAACGTGCTGGGCGGTGGCGACTTCTCTGCCGATCGCCTGGTGCCGGATGTGCTGGCGGCCTGGTCGCGCGGCGAACCGGTGACCCTACGTTATCCCCAAGCTGTGCGTCCTTGGCAGCACGCCCTGGAACCGCTGGCCGGCTATCTGCAACTGGCCCAGGGCCTTTATGAGCAGGGCACGGCGGTGGCTGGCGCCTGGAACTTCGGGCCGGCCGATAGTGATACCTGCAATGTTGGCGAGGTGGTGGCGCGTCTTGCTGCGCGCTGGCCGCAGGCGCCTGGTCTCAAGGTCGAGCAGAGCGAGCTGCACGAGGCCGGCCTGTTGCGCCTGGACAGCAGCCGCGCGCGCCAATTGCTTGGCTGGCAGCCACGCTGGGCGCTGGACGACTGCCTGCAACAGACCCTCGACTGGCATCTGGCCTGGCAGCGCGGCGACGACATGCGCGCCGTAACCCTGGCGCAGCTGGCCGGCTACTGGGGGCAAGCATGAGCGAATTGCAGCTGATCGAGCTGCCGCTGCCCGGGCTGTTCGCCCTGCAGCACCGTGTACACAAGGACGAGCGTGGGCGTTTCGCCCGTCTGTACTGCGAAGGCAGCCTGCAGCTGTTCGGCCAGCCATTTCATGTACGACAGATCAACCAGTCGCTGACCCGCGAGCGTGGCACCGTGCGCGGCCTGCATTTCCAGTATCCGCCGCACGCCGAAAGCAAGCTGATCAGCTGCCTGCGCGGCGCCGTGTGGGATGTGGCAGTGGACGTGCGCCAGGGCTCGCCGACTTTCCTGCACTGGCATGCCGAACGCCTGGAAGAGGGCGACGGCCGCAGCCTGCTGTTGCCACCTGGCTTCGCCCACGGCTTCCAGGCGCTTAGCGACGATGCCGAGCTGCTCTACCTGCACAGCGCCGACTACACCCCGGGCCACGAGGGCGGCTTGTCCGTCAGCGACCCACGCCTGGCCATCGACTGGCCGCTGCTATTCAAGAACCTGTCGGCCCGCGATGCCGGCCATCCGCTGCTGGATGAGAGTTTCCAAGGAGTACGTCTATGAATTGCCGTGGCTGTGGTGCGCACCTGCACCTGCCGTTGATCGACCTGGGTACGGCGCCGCCGTCCAATGCCTATGTCAGTGCCGCGCAGCTCGACCAGGCGGAGCAGTGGGTGCCGTTGCGGGTTCAGGTGTGCGACTCCTGCTGGCTGGTACAAACCGAGGACTACCGCGGCGCTGACAGCCTGTTCGATGCCGACTACGCCTACTTCAGCTCTTTCTCCAGCAGCTGGTTAGCGCATGCTGACCGCTATGTATCGAGCATGACCGAACGCTTCGGCCTGAATGCGCAGAGTCGGGTGGTGGAAATCGCCGCCAACGATGGTTACCTGCTGCAGTACGTGGCCAAGCGTGGCATTCCCTGTCTGGGTATCGAACCGACTGCCAGCACGGCACGGGCTGCGCGGGAGAAAGGCCTGGAGATTCGCGAGCTGTTCTTCGGCGAGGCGGTTGGGCGCAAGCTGGCAGAAGAGGGCTGGGGCGCCGACCTGATGGTAGCCAACAACGTGCTGGCCCATGTGCCGGACATCAATGACTTCCTCAAAGGCTTTGCTGCGCTGCTCAAGCCGACTGGCGTGGTGACCTTCGAGTTCCCCCATCTGCTGCGGCTGATGGCTGAGCATCAGTTCGACACGCTCTACCATGAGCACTATTCCTACCTGTCGCTGACGGCCGTGCAGGCGCTCTGCGCGCGCAATGGCCTGGCCGTGTTCGACGTCGAAGAGTTGCCCACTCACGGTGGTTCGTTGCGGGTGTTTGCTCAGCACACCGCTGGCGAGCGTCCGGTATCGGCGGCAGTCGCTGCGATGCTGACGCGCGAGGAGGAGAGCGGCGTCAAGACCGTTGCCTACTACGCCAGCTTGGCGCCGGCCGCCGAACGTATCAAGCACGAGCTGCTGCGTTTCCTGCTCAAGGCCAAGGTCGAAGGCAAGAAAGTCGTGGGTTACGGGGCGGCTGCCAAGGGTAATACGCTGCTCAACTACGCCGGCGTGCGTGGCGACCTGCTGGCCTGGGTTGCCGACGCCAACCCTCATAAACAGGGCAAGTTCCTGCCGGGCAGCCGGATTCCTATCGTTGAACCGGCGCGTATTGCAGCTGAGAAGCCGGACTATGTCCTGGTGCTGCCATGGAACCTTCTGGCCGAGGTAATGGCGCAGCAGGCTATGGTCAAATCCTGGGGGGGCCAGTTCGTGGTGGCCGTGCCCGAGCTGCGGAGCCTCTGATGGCGCGAGTGCTGGTCACGGGTGCCAGCGGCTTCGTCGGCCGCCAGGTGGTCGAGCAGCTGCAGGCGGCAGGGCATGAAGTGCACGCGGCCTGCGGCCAGCAGTCACTGGATGGCGTGGCCAACCAGTACCGTGTCGATCTGCTTGAGCCAGGTGCGTCTGCTGCGCTGATCGATAGAGTTCGCCCGCAGCGCTTGCTGCATCTAGCCTGGTGCGCCAAGCCCGGGGTGTATTGGACCTCGCCGGACAATCTCGGCTGGGTGCGGTCGACTCTGGAGCTGCTGGAAGCGTTTCAGCGCCACGGTGGCGAACATGCCGTGCTGGTCGGCAGCTGTGCCGAATACGACTGGGGTGGTGAGGGCATCTGTCGGGAGTATGAAACTCCCTTGCAGCCAGCGACCCCCTACGGCCGTTGCAAGAATGTCACTCGCGAGTTGGCCGAGCTGTTCGGCCAGCTGCACGGTATGCCGGTGGCCTGGGCGCGGATCTTTCACGCCTATGGCCCGTATGAGGCTCAAGGGCGTCTGGTCCCGGCGGTACTAGGCTCCTTGCTCAAGGGCGAGCCGGCGCGCTGCTCCCATGGCGAGCAATTGCGCGACCTGCTGCATGTGGCGGATGTTGCTGCAGCCATGGTGCAGTTGCTGCAAACCAAGGCTGATGGCTCATTCAATATTGGCGGCGGCCAGCCGATACGCCTGCGCGAGGTCATTGAGTACCTGGCCAGGCAGCTGGACGCAGAACACCTGCTGCAATTCGGTGCGATCTCGGTTGCGGCCAATGATCCGCCGTTGCTGATCGCCGACAACCAGCGCCTGCTGGCCACCGGCTGGAAGCCGCGGTTCGATCTGCATAGCGGTTTGGATGATGCCCTCGTCTGGTGGCGTGGGCGAATTTGATACTCGGAAAGGAGCAGGACGTGAAACTGACAGTCGATACCGATAACAAGAAGCTGATCCTGGAAGAGGGCGGTGCCGTCCGCGAGCTGGATCTGTACACCGACGAATCCTTCGAGCTGCTGTCCCAGCAATGGGTCAACCTCGGCTGGAACCAGAAATATCCCTATACCTTCTCCTGGATGGGCCGCCCGGTGATCCAGCTGCCGGAAGACATGATCCGCATCCAGGAAGTGATCTACAGCGTCAAGCCGGACGTGATCGTCGAGACCGGCATTGCCCACGGCGGCTCCCTCATTTATTACGCCAGCCTGTTCAAGGCCATGGGCAAGGGGCGGGTGATCGGTGTGGACATCGAAATCCGCCCACACAACCGCAAGGCCATTGAGGAGCATGAGCTGTTCAGCTACCTGACCCTTATCGAGGGCAGTTCGATTGCCGACGATATCGTGGCCCAGGTGAAATCACTGATCAAACCGGGCGAGACGGTGCTGGTGATCCTCGACTCCAACCACACCTATGCGCACGTGGCTGAAGAGCTGCGCCTGTATTCGCCGCTGGTGACCAAGGGCTCCTACATCGTCTCTACCGATGGCGTGATGAAGGAAGTGAAGGATGTACCCCGTGCCGGCAAGGATTGGGCTACCGACAACCCCTCCAATGCAGCCATCGACTTCGCCAAGGCCAATCCGCAGTTCGTGATCGAGCAGCCAGCCTGGCTTTTCAACGAGAGCAGCCTAAGTCAGAACATTACCCACTGGCCTGATGCCTGGTTGAAGCGGGTCTGATCCACAGGGAATGGCGCGCTGACCCTGGTTCGGCGCGTCAAAAATCTCTTTTTCCTGCCTCGCTGGACCGTTTTCTTCTTCTAAGTATCTGTTTTCAAAGCGATAAAAAAAATCGATTTTCCTTGCTAAAGCCACCTAAAGTTGCCGCCGGTAGCGCCGATAAAATTACCGAATGCGAACTTTATGGGGCGTCTGAGCAAAAGCAGGCCCAAAGCTCGCAGGCTCAGACAAACTCAGTAGCACGGTCCTTTGGAGGCAAACACCATGGCCCTTACAGTCAACACAAACGTAGCCTCGCTGAACACTCAGCGTAACCTCGGCACCTCGTCCAAGGGTCTGGATACTTCTCTCCAGCGCCTGTCCACCGGTTTCCGCATCAACAGCGCCAAAGACGACGCTGCTGGTCTGCAGATCTCCAACCGTCTGACCAGCCAGATCAACGGTCTGAACGTTGCTACCCGCAACGCTAACGACGGTATCTCCCTGTCGCAAACTGCTGAAGGTGCCCTGCAGCAGTCCACCGGCATCCTGCAGCGTATGCGTGATCTGGCACTGCAATCGGCCAACGGCTCTAACGGCGCCAGCGAACGTGCCGCTCTGCAGGACGAAGTGTCCCAACTGCAACAGGAACTGAATCGTATCGCCGATACCACCAGCTTCGGTGGTCGCAAGATCCTCGACGGTACCTTTGGTTCGCAGAGCTTCCAGGTCGGCGCCAACGCCTTCGAAACCATCAGCGTATCCGTCGGCGCGGCTTCCGCCTCGCGCATCGGTGCAAACCGCTTCAACAGCAGCGTCTCTGCAGGCACTGATTCGCAGGCTGGTATCGCAGCCTCCGTGGTCGCCGGCTACACCGACGTGATCTCTACCGATGTTGGCTACGCCTCTTCCCCGGCTAACACCGATGGTCTGACCATCAAGGGCAAACTGGGGACCGCTTCGGTCGCGCTGACTGACGGCACTTCCGCTCGTGACCTGGCTAACGCGGTGAACAACGTGTCCGGTTCCACCGGCGTGACCGCCGATGCCCGCACCGTGGCCCGCCTGCAGGCTACAGGTGGCGGCGCCTTCAGCAATACCCAGACCGGCGGTACCATCAGCTTCACCCTGTACGGCTCCAACAATGCCGAAGAGAGCGATGGCGTCAGCATCTCCGCCAACATGACCGATTGGAGCGATATGTCCGGTCTGGCCGATGCGATCAACAAGGAGACCGGTCGCACAGGTGTCAGCGCAACTGTGCTCAATGATGGCACCTTGGAGCTGACCAGCGAGAACGGCGACGATATTGGCATCACCGAGTTCACCGCTTCTGCCGTGGATGACCTGGGCGCTGCCACCACCGTCACTGCTGAACTGCAGAGCATGGCCTTCAATGGCGACAACGGCGTAGACGATGGTGAAGATGCCAGCGATACCGTGGGCGCTGTTGCTGCCCTGACCGGTGATGGCAGTGATGGTGCTGTGACCGTCGGTCAGGTGCGTTTCGAGTCGCCGGATGCCTTCGAGGTAGAGAACTTCGACACTGTCGATGCCGGTAACCAAGCTGCTAGCGTTTACAGCACCCTGGAATCGGTGGACGAGGTGGATATCGGTACTGCGGTCGGTGCGCAGAACGCCTTGGGTATCATCAGCTCGGCGATCTCCAACATCGACAGTCAGCGCGCTCAGCTCGGTGCTGTGCAGAACCGCTTCGAGAACACCATCTCGAACCTGCAGAACATCTCGGAGAACGCTTCTGCTGCTCGTAGCCGGATCCGCGACACTGACTTCGCTGCCGAAACCTCGGAACTGACCAAGAATCAGATCCTGCAGCAAGCCGGTACTGCAATCCTGGCCCAGGCCAACCAGCTGCCGCAGGCTGTACTCAGCCTGCTCGGCTAAGGCCAAAGGCGCTAGACTGCGGGGAGAAGGGCTTGGCTCTTCTCCCCGCTACCTCATTGTGAGGAGAAATTTATGGACGTCGGCTCAATCAAGAATTCGCTGAATCCGGCTCTGGCCAGTGGGGGCAAGGCGCCCGCTGCATCCGAGCCCAAGCAGGTAACCGGCGCCGTCGAGGCGAGCGGTGAGGAGCAGGCGAGCAGGGCGGCAGCCACCGAACAGACCGAGGCATCGCGGGATCAGGTCGAATCTGCGGTATCGACTATCCAGGAGTTCGTCCAGTCGGTTCGACGCAACATCAACTTTTCGGTGGAAGACACGTCCGGCAGGGTGGTGGTGAAAGTCACCGACTCCAGTTCCGGGGATATCATTCGGCAGATTCCTTCCGAAGAGGCGCTGCAGTTGGCGGAAAGTCTGGAGGAAGTGCGCAGTCTGCTGTTCAAGGCCGAGGCCTGACGCCCAAAGTGTTGGCACGGCTTTTGACTGTTAGCGCTCATGAGGCGTTAAAAGTCATTTTTTTGGCGAGGTGAGATATGGCTGGAATACTAGGTGTTGGAACGGGCATCAAGATTGATGAAATCGTCGCCGCGCTAGTTAACGCTGAGAAGGCGCCGAAGACTCTGCAGCTGGACCGCCTAGAAAAGGCCACCACCTCGCGCTTCTCCGCGCTCGGAACGCTCAAGGGTTCTCTGAGCGGCCTGCAGACGGCTATTCAGGGGCTTAACAAAGCTTCCATCTTCGATAGCCGGACTGCCTTGTCCAATAACACTTCGGTGCTCACCGCCAAGGCCACCAGCTCGGCCATTGCCGGCAAGTACAGTGTGCAGGTGCAGCAACTGGCCTCCAGCAGCAAGGTCGGCCTGCAATCGGTCGATTCCAGCTCTTCGACCAAGTTCAACAGCGGCAAGCTAACCATCTCCACGGGCTCTTCCAATTTCGAGGTCAATGTCACTGCGGCCAACAACACGCTGGCCGGCGTGCGTGATGCCATCAATGCCCAAGGCAAGAGTGCCGGCGTCAGCGCGACCATAGTCACTGACTCCTCGGGTTCGCGCCTGGTGCTGAGCTCCAGCAAGACGGGTGAAGGCAACGACATCGAGGTTGCGGCTACCGAAGACGGTGTCACCACCGGCACGGTGGCGCTGACCACTCAAGCATTCAAGCCATCTTCGAGCCTGCAGCTACCCAGCTTCGCGGGTGGTCCCACCTCCACCTTCCAGGGGGGCGACATCTCCATCTCCTCAGGCGACGTCAATTTGAACGTGACCATCCCTGATGGCTTCACCATGGAAGACGTTCGTGACCTGATCAATATCAATGGCAATCCCCAAGGCATCTCTGCGGCTATCCAGACCGATGCCTCCGGTGCCCGTCTGGTGCTCAGTTCCTCCAATGGCACCGACCTGACTGCCAGTGCTACCTCGTCCGGTGGTTCCGTTGGCAGCAACGCACTGACTACTCTCAATCCGGCGACGGGTACGACCTCTACCATTACCGGTCCAAACTCCACTACCGGTGCGGCCGGCATCATCAGCAAGGCTCAGTCCGCCGTGTTGTTCGTCGATGGCCTCAAGGTAGTCAGCGACAGCAACTCGGTCACCTCCGCCATCGATGGCGTCACACTGAATCTCGCCGGCATTCAGAGCTCCGCTGACATCGCTGCCGGCAAGACGGTCGACGTGACCATTGGTGTGGATAAAGCGACGGTCAAAACCAATCTGCAAAAGTTCGTCGATGGCTATAACAGCCTGATGACCAGTGTGGGACAGATGACGGCCGTGGTGCCAATGGGTGAGGGGGAGAATCCGGTCACCGGTGCCTTAGTGGGCGATGTCACCGCCAGAGGATTGGTGTCCGGGTTGCGCAGCGAGCTAGTGAAGATGGCCGGCGGCGAGGGCATTCAGGCACTTGCCCAGCTGGGTATCACTACCCAGAAAGATGGCACCCTGAAGATTGACGACACCAAGCTGACCACAGCGCTGGACAGCAACTTCGAGCAGGTCTCCGAATACCTGGCCGGCGACAACGGCCTGATGGGGCGTCTGGAGGCCAATGTCAATAACTACCTGAAGAGCGACGGCGTGCTTGATCAGCGCACCAAGGCTCTCCAGAGCACGCTGTCCAATATCGACGACCAGCGTGAGGCTCTCGATATGCGTATCGCCAAGGTTCAGGATCGTCTGGTCGCCCAGTACACCGCCATGGACCAACTGGTTTCCCGTCTGCAGAAGACCAGCGAGAGCCTGGCTAATCAGTTGGCCAGCCTGCCCGGCCTCGTGAAGAAGGATTGATGATGAGCAAGAAGCCGATCGATACCTACAAAAAGGTCAAGACCAGCCAAGAGGTCAGCCCCTATCGCGCCGTGCAGATGTTGCTGGATGGCGCCCTGGAGCGAGTTATGCTGGCGCGCCAGGCGCAGGCAGAGGGCGACATCGAAATCCGTGGCATGGCGGTGGGCAGCACCATCACTATCCTGGGGGTACTGCAGGCCAGCCTCGACAAGAAGCTGGGCGGCGAGATCGCCGAGAACCTCGATGCGCTCTATGACTACATGACTCGCCGTCTGGCCGGCGTGGCGTTGGACGATACGCCGCGTAGTCTTGATGAAGTGCAGGCGCTGCTGACTCAGCTGAAGTCCGCCTGGGATGGCATCGGTCCCGAAGTAGAGCCTGCCGCCGCTACGGAATAATCCGTTTTTTGCTTCGCTCGGTCCTCAAGATGAGTGCCGCTTTGCCGATACAGAGACTGTATCCAGGCAATGTTCAGTGGAGCAATCATGAACGCAATGGTGGCCCTTCGGCAGTATCAAACCGTCAACACTCAGGCCCAGGTCAGCGATGCCAGCCCGCATCGACTGATTCAGATGCTTATGGAAGGTGGCCTGTCCCGCTTGGCTCAGGCCAAGGGCGTCATGATGCATGGCCAGCACGCCGCGAAAGGCGAGCTGATCAGCAAGGCAATTGGTATTATCGGCGGCCTGCGCGAGAGTCTCGATCTGCAGCAAGGCGGCGAAATTGCCGCTAATCTCGACAGACTCTACGAGTACATGGTTTCGCGCCTGGTCGAGGCCAACATCGGCAACGATGTGGCTATCATCGATGAAGTGGCCGAGCTGTTGCGCAACGTGAAATCCGGTTGGGATGCCATCAGTCACTGAAGCATCTGCAGTGTGAAGGGGAAGTATCCATGAGTTCATCCGTCCAGCTTCTTGAAGCCACCGGTAACGCCTTGCGCGATGCGCTCGCCCGCCGGGACTGGGCTGCCATTGGTGAACTGGATGCCCAGTGCCGCCATGCCGTCGATGAGGCCATGGTCGAGGCCGAGCGTGACGAGGGCGTGCTGCGTGAGCGTATGCAGACACTGCTGGATCTCTACCGCGAACTGGTGATGACCTGCCAGGCCGAGCAGCGCCGCCTCGCTGGCGAGTTGGTACAGCTCAACCAGTCTCAGCAGGGTGCCAAGGTCTACCAGCTGTTCACCTGAGTTTCCTCTTCCTTACGAATTTCCCGGGCATCTACAGACAATTACGGATGCTCTCGGGATTCGCAGAAAAAATTACGCCATAAATTTGACTCTCGCCTGATTTTTGACTTTACTAGTGGCCAATTGCCGTTGTCGCTTGGCGACTTCCTCTTCCAGCCCGCGAGCCAGACCAGAACAAGATGTGGCGTGAAACCAAAATCCTGCTGATTGACGACAACGCCGAGCGCCGCCGCGACCTTGCGGTGATCCTCGGTTTTCTTGGCGAAGACCACTTGGCCTGCGGCAGCGCCGATTGGCGCGAGACTGTGGGCAAGCTCGATTCCAGCCGCGAAGTACTCAACGTCCTGCTTGGCGATGTGAATGCCAAGGGCGGTGCCCTGGAGCTGCTCAAGCAGATCATCGCCTGGGACGAGAACCTGCCGCTGCTGATGATCGGCGAGCCTGTTCCGGCCGATTGGGCGGAGGATCTGCGCCGCCGCGTGCTGGCCAGCCTGGAAATGCCGCCCAGCTACAACAAGCTGCTCGACTCCTTGCACCGCGCCCAGGTCTATCGCGAGATGTACGACCAGGCCCGCGAGCGTGGCCGCCAGCGCGAGCCGAATCTGTTCCGTAGCCTGGTCGGCACCAGCCGTGCCATCCACCAGGTGCGCCAGATGATGCAGCAGGTGGCCGATACCGAGGCCAGCGTGCTGATCCTCGGCGAGTCGGGCACTGGCAAGGAAGTGGTCGCGCGTAACCTGCACTATCACTCCAAGCGCCGCGAAGCACCGTTCGTGCCGGTCAATTGCGGGGCGATTCCGGCGGAGCTGCTGGAAAGCGAACTGTTCGGCCATGAGAAGGGCGCATTTACCGGCGCCATCACCAGCCGTGCCGGGCGTTTCGAACTGGCCAACGGCGGTACCCTGTTCCTCGACGAGATCGGCGACATGCCGCTGCCGATGCAGGTCAAGCTGTTGCGCGTGCTGCAGGAACGCACCTTCGAGCGGGTCGGGAGCAACAAGACCCAATCGGTGGATGTGCGCATCATCGCCGCCACCCACAAGAACCTGGAGAAGATGATCGAGGAGGGGACCTTCCGCGAGGACCTCTACTACCGCCTGAACGTCTTCCCGATCGAGATGGCGCCACTGCGCGAGCGCGTGGAAGACATTCCGCTGCTGATGAACGAGCTGATCTCGCGCATGGAGTTCGAGAAGCGCGGGTCCATCCGCTTCAACTCCGCTGCCATCATGTCACTGTGCCGTCATGACTGGCCGGGCAACGTGCGCGAGCTCGCCAACCTGGTCGAGCGCATGGCGATCATGCATCCCTACGGCGTGATCGGCGTCGGTGAGCTGCCGAAGAAATTCCGTCACGTCGATGACGAGGACGAGCAGCTGGCCATCAGCTTGCGCGAGGAGCTGGACGAGCGTGCCTCTATCGGCGCCAGCATGCCAGGCATAGCCAACACCGCCATGCTCCCGCCAGAGGGCCTGGATCTGAAGGATTACCTCGGTAATCTAGAACAAGGCCTGATCCAGCAAGCACTGCACGATGCCAATGGCGTCGTGGCACGAGCCGCCGAGCGCCTGCGCATTCGCCGCACCACCCTGGTGGAGAAGATGCGCAAGTACGGCATGAGCCGCCGTGACGACGAAGGTGGAGACGAGGACTGAATCTCCTCGCTTTCAAGAATTGGAGCCGGAGCTTTGACGCAAGCTCCGACTTTATTTTTTAAGTGCTTGAAATATAAGGTCTAATTTTTAGGCACGAGGATTGCTAAGACACTCTCGACTGACCGTCTGCTGACGGTTCGCCAGCCGAGAGAAGAGCATGAGCCAAGCCGCCCCATCGCCCGTTACGCCCGAAGCCGCCGCGCCAGCTGCGCCTATCGAACAGGCCAGCCGTGCCAATCTGGAGCAGGCCTTCGCTCTGTTCAACCAGATGTCCACGCAGCTCAGCAGCTCCTACAGCATGCTCGAGGCGCGGGTCAGCGAGCTCAAGGGTCAACTGGCTCTGGTTAGCGCTCAGCGCATGCAGGAGCTGGCCGAGAAGGAGCGCCTGGCCCAGCGCCTGCAGAGTCTGCTCGATCTGCTGCCCGGGGGCGTGATCGTCATCGATGGGCAGGGTGTGGTGCGCGAGGCCAATCCGGTGGCGCGCAGCCTGCTGGCCAAGCCGCTGGTGGGCATGCTCTGGCGCGAGGTGATCGCACGCAACTTCGCCCCGCGTGAAGACGACGGTCACGAGATTTCCCTCAAGGACGGGCGCCGCCTGTCCATTGCCACGCGCTCCCTGCAGGGCGAGCCGGGCCAACTGGTGCTGTTGACCGACTTGACGGAAACCCGTCGCCTGCAGGATCAGCTGGCGCGCCACGAGCGCCTGTCGTCCCTGGGGCGCATGGTCGCCTCGCTGGCTCACCAGATCCGCACGCCGTTGTCGGCCGCGCTGCTGTATGCCAGCCACCTTGCCGAGCAGGAGCTGCCGTTCGAGCAGCAACAGCGTTTCGCCGGCCGCATCAAGGAACGCCTGCACGAGCTGGAACACCAAGTGCGCGACATGCTGGTATTCGCCCGTGGCGAGCTGCCGCTGCCCGACCGCATCGCCCCCAATGCCTTCTTCGACGCTTTGCGCGGTGCCGCCGAGCCCCATGTGCTGGGCATGAATGTGCGCTGGCAATGCGATGTCCGCCTGGGCGAGTTGCTGTGCAACCGCGACACCCTGGTAGGCACCGTGCTCAATCTGATCGAGAACGCCATCCAGGCCGGCGGCCGCGAAGCCAACCTGAAGATTCATCTGTATGCCCGCGACAACAGCCTGCGCCTTTGCGTCAGCGACAACGGTCCGGGCATAGACGAAGTCACCCTGGCGCGCCTCGGCGAGCCTTTCTTCACCACCAAGACCACCGGTACCGGTCTAGGCCTGGCGGTGGTTCAGGCGGTGGTGCGCGCCCATCAGGGCGAGCTGCGCCTGCGCTCCCGCGTCGGTCGCGGCACCTGCGCCACCCTCGTATTGCCGCTGATCAGCGCGGCGCAACCGGTTATTCAGGAGTAAGCCCATGACCGCCAAGGTTCTGCTGGTCGAAGACGACCGCGCACTGCGTGAAGCGCTTGCCGACACCCTGCTGCTCGGCGGCCATGACTTCCGAGCCGTTGAGTGCGCCGAGGACGCCATCGAGGCGCTGGGCGAAGAGGCCTTTAGCCTGGTGATCAGCGACGTCAACATGCCCGGCATGGACGGCCACCAGTTGCTCGGCCTGATCCGTGCCAACTATCCGCAGCTGCCAGTATTGCTGATGACGGCATATGGCGCGGTAGAGCGCGCGGTGGATGCGATTCGCCAGGGCGCTGCCGATTACCTGGTCAAGCCGTTCGAGCCGCGTACCTTGCTGGAGCTGGTGGCGCGCCATGCCCTCGGTCGTCTGCCGGCCAGCGACAGCGATGGCCCGGTGGCTTGCGAGCCGGCCAGCCGGCAACTGCTGGAGCTGGCCGCCCGCGTGGCCAGGAGCGACTCCACCGTGCTGATCTCCGGCGAGTCCGGTACCGGCAAGGAAGTGCTGGCGCGCTACATCCACCAGCAGTCGAACCGGGGTAATGGCCCGTTCATCGCCATCAACTGCGCGGCGATTCCTGACAACATGCTCGAGGCCACCCTGTTTGGTCACGAGAAGGGCGCCTTCACTGGCGCCATCGCCGCCCAGCCGGGCAAGTTCGAACTGGCCGATGGCGGCACCATTCTTCTCGACGAGATTTCCGAAATGCCGCTGGGCCTGCAGGCCAAGCTGCTGCGCGTGCTGCAGGAGCGCGAGGTGGAGCGGGTAGGGGCGCGCAAGCCGATCAACCTGGATATCCGCGTGCTGGCCACCACCAACCGTGATTTGGCTGGCGAAGTGGCAGCCGGGCGTTTCCGTGAAGACCTTTACTATCGCCTGTCGGTCTTCCCGCTGGCCTGGCGCTCCCTGCGCGAGCGGCCTGCCGACATTCTGCCGTTGGCCGAACGCCTGCTCAGCAAGCACGTCAAAAAAATGAATCATGCCGCCGTGCAGCTCTCGCCGCAGGCCCGTGCCGCTCTGGTGGCTCACGCCTGGCCAGGCAATGTTCGCGAACTGGACAACGCCATCCAGCGGGCGCTGATCCTGCAGCAGGGCGGGCTGATTCAGCCGCATGACCTGTGCCTGACGGCGCCCATCGGCATGGCGCCGATCAGCGTCGCGCCAACCGTGCGGCTGGTGGCCGGCAATCCAGTGGCCCCTGCGACCGGAACGTCGCTCCGAACGCCCACTAGCAGTCCGCTGCCGACAGAGGAGCCAACCCCGGCAGCGGAGGGCGCAGGCGCTCTGGGTGAGGATCTGCGTCGTCGCGAGTTCCAGGTGATCATCGATACCCTGCGCGCCGAGCGCGGCCGCCGCAAGGAGGCTGCCGAGCGCCTGGGCATCAGCCCGCGGACCCTGCGTTACAAGCTGGCGCAGATGCGCGATGCCGGCATGGATGTGGAAGCCTATCTCTACGCCAGCTAAACATTCGCCCCGTCCGGCCTCGCCGGGCGGGGCAGTAACAGTCCCCTCTTGGCCCGCCTCGCGCGGGTCTTTGTTTTTTGGCACTGTGCTTGCAGATACCCCCGCATAGGCCGCGCAGCGTCAAAAATCCGCGGCCGCTGGAGGAAAGGTCATGAGCCAGGGTGTCGAATTCAATCGCCTGATGTTGGAAATGCGCTCCATGCAGATGGAGGCCATGGCCAAGATCAAGCCTGCGCAGGTTGCAGCGCCGGAGCCGGGTGCGCCGAACTTCGCCGATATGCTCGGCCAGGCCGTGGAAAAGGTGAACGAGACCCAGCAGGTTTCCGGCCAACTGGCCACTGCCTTCGAGATGGGGCAGGCGGGTGTCGACATCACCGACGTGATGATCGCCTCGCAAAAGGCCAGCGTTTCCTTCCAGGCCATGACCCAGGTGCGCAACAAGCTGGTTCAGGCCTATCAAGACATCATGCAGATGCCGGTTTAACAGGGCGGATTTGAGTCATGGCTGAAGCAGTTGCTGCAAACGTACCCGCCACCACTGGCGCCGACGAGCCGAAGAAGCCGCTATTCGGGCTGGCCTTCCTGGAGAACCTCTCCGAGATGTCCATGCTGCGCCAACTCGGCCTCCTGGTCGGCCTGGCTGCCAGCGTGGCGATCGGCTTCGCCGTGGTCCTGTGGTCGCAACAGCCCGACTACAAGCCGTTGCTGGGCAACCTGGCCGGTATGGACAGCAACCAGGTGATGGAGGTGCTCAACGCCGCCGATATCGCCTACACCGTGGAGCCCAATTCCGGCGCGCTGCTGGTCAAGTCCGAGGACCTCGGCCGCGCTCGTATGAAGCTGGCTGCCGCCGGCGTGGCGCAGACCGACGGCAATGTCGGCTTCGAGATTCTCGACCAGGAGCAGAGCCTGGGCACCAGCCAGTTCATGGAGGCCACCCGCTATCGCCGCGGCCTGGAAGGCGAGCTGGCGCGCACCATCTCCAGCCTGAACAACGTCAAGGGCGCCCGCGTGCACCTGGCCATCCCGAAGAGCTCGGTATTCGTCCGTGACGAACGCAAGCCCACCGCCTCGGTGCTGGTCGAGTTGTACCCGGGCAGCACTCTGGAGCCGAGTCAGGTGATGGCCATCGTCAACCTGGTGGCCACCAGCGTGCCTGAGCTGACCAAGTCGCAGGTCACCGTGGTCGACCAGAAGGGCAACCTGCTGTCCGACCAGCAGGAACTGTCCGAGCTGACCATGGCCGGCAAGCAGTTCGATTACACCCGCCGCATGGAAACCCTGTTCACCCAGCGCGTGCACAACATCTTGCAGCCGGTGCTGGGCAATGGCCGCTACAAGGCCGAGGTCTCTGCCGACGTCGACTTCAGTGCGGTGGAATCCACCTCTGAGATGTTCAACCCGGACCAGCCGGCCCTGCGCAGCGAGCAGCAGGTCAACGAGCAGCGCTCCAGCAGTATGCCGCCGCAAGGCGTGCCGGGTGCCCTGAGCAACCAGCCGCCGGGAGCCGCCACCGCTCCCGAACAGGCCGCCGCAGCGCCGGCGCCGGCCGGCCCGGTCGCCCCGGGCCAGCCGCTGCTGGATGCCAACGGCGCGCAGATCATGGATCCGGCCACCGGCCAGCCGATGCTGGCGCCGTATCCGGCGGACAAGCGCGAGCAGTCCACCCGTAACTTCGAGCTGGACCGTTCGATCAGCTATACCAAGCAGCAGCAAGGCCGCCTCAAGCGCCTGTCGGTGGCCGTGGTGCTGGACGACAAGGTCAGCATCAACCCCGAAACCGGCGAGACCACCAGCAGCCCCTGGGGTGCCGATGATCTGGCCCGCTTCACCCGTCTGGTGCAGGACTCGGTGGGTTTCGATGCCAGCCGCGGCGACAGCGTCAGCGTGATCAACGCGCCGTTCTCCTCCGAGCTGGGCGAAGTCATCGAGACTCCCTGGTATCAGAGCGAGCTGTTCCTGATGGGGATGGGCGCCCTGAAGCAACTTTTCCCCGCACTGTTGATCTTCCTTCTGGTGTGGTTCGTTTTGCGCCCGGTGCTCAACAACATCGCCGGTGGCGGCAAGAACGCCGCCGGCGAAGGCCGCGAGGGCGATGTGGAACTGGGCGACATGGGTGGCCTGGAGGGCGAGCTGTCCTCCGATCGGGTAAGTCTCGGCGGCCCGCAGAGCATCCTGCTGCCAAGCCCCACCGAGGGTTATGATGCACAACTGAACGCCATCAAGAGTCTGGTGGCGGAAGATCCGGGCCGCGTCGCCCAGGTAGTCAAAGAGTGGATCAACGCCGATGAGTGACAATCGCACCGCCGTCAAGCTGAACAAGGTCGACAAGGCCGCCATTCTCCTGCTGTCCCTTGGCGAGACGGACGCGGCGCAGGTGCTGCGCCACCTCGGGCCCAAGGAAGTGCAGCGGGTCGGCGTGGCCATGGCCGGCATGCGCAACGTGCAGCGCGAGCAGGTTGAGCAGGTGATGGGCGAGTTCGTCGACATCGTCGGCGACCAGACCAGCCTCGGCGTGGGCTCCGACGCCTACATCCGCAAGATGCTCACCGCAGCGCTGGGCGAGGACAAGGCCGGCAACCTGATCGACCGCATCCTGCTCGGCGGCAGCACCAGCGGCCTGGACAGCCTGAAGTGGATGGAGCCGCGCGCCGTGGCCGACGTGATCCGCTACGAACACCCGCAGATTCAGGCCATCGTGGTCGCCTACCTCGACCCGGACCAGGCCGGCGAGGTGCTCAGCCACTTCGACCACAAGGTGCGCCTGGACATCATCCTGCGCGTGTCCTCGCTCAACACCGTACAGCCGGCGGCTCTCAAGGAGCTCAACCAGATCCTCGAGAAGCAGTTCTCCGGCAGCGCCAACACCACCCGCGCCAACCTGGGCGGCGTGAAACGCGCGGCGGACATCATGAACTTCCTCGACAGCTCGGTGGAGGGCCAGCTGATGGACTCCATCCGCGAGGTCGACGAGGACCTGTCCAGCCAGATCGAGGATCTGATGTTCGTCTTCGACAACCTGGCCGACGTCGACGACCGCGGCATCCAGGCGCTGCTGCGCGAGGTGTCCTCGGACATTCTGGTGCTGGCCCTCAAGGGCGCCGACGACGGCATTAAGGAAAAAGTCTTCAAGAACATGTCCAAGCGCGCCGCCGAGCTGCTGCGCGACGACCTGGAGGCCAAGGGCCCGGTGCGCGTCAGCGAAGTGGAGACGGCGCAAAAGGAAATCCTCACCATCGCTCGACGCATGGCCGAATCCGGCGAGATCGTCCTCGGCGGTGCCGGCGGCGAGGCGATGATCTAAGCCATGGTGCCGCCCAAGGAAGCGCCCAGCGAGCTGATCCGCGCCAAGGACGTGGCGGGCTTCGACCGTTGGGCCATACCCAGCTTCGATCCCGAGGTCGAGACTCCGCCCGAACCCGAACCGGAGCCCGCACCTGCGGTCGAGGCCGAGCCGGTTCAGGTGGAGGAGGTGGCCGTCGAAGACGTCAAGCCGTTGACTCTCGACGAGCTCGAGGCGATTCGTCAGGACGCCTACAACGAAGGTTTCGCCACTGGCGAGAAAGACGGCTTCCGCGCGGGCCAGCTCAAGGCCAAGCAGGAAGCCGATGCCGCCCTGGCCGGCAAGCTGGCGCAGCTGGAGCAGCTTATGGGCCATCTGATGGCACCCATCGCCGAGCAGGATCAGGAGCTGGAGAAGGCGCTGGTCAATCTGATCAGCCAGATGACCCGCCAGGTGATCCAGCGCGAGCTGACCAGCGACTCCAGCCAGATCCGCCATGTGCTGCGCGAGGCGTTGAAACTGCTGCCCATGGGTGCCAGCAACGTGCGCATCCATATTCATCCGCAGGACTTCGAGTTGGTGAAGGCCCTGCGCGAGCGCCACGAGGAGAGCTGGCGCATCCTCGAGGACGACTCCCTGCAGCCCGGTGGCTGCCGGGTCGAGAGCGAGCACAGCCGCATCGACGCCAGCGTCGAGACGCGCATGGGCATGGCCCTCAAGCAGCTGTTCGAGCAGCAGCGGGCACAGGTCACCAATCCGCCGGAGGCCGATATCCAGGTCGATTTGGAGAGCCCCAATGCGCCTTGAGCGCACCAGCTTCGCCAAACGCATGGCCGGCTACGAGGAGGCCGTCGAGCTTCCGACCCAGCCGGTGGTGGAGGGCCGCCTGCTGCGCATGGTCGGCCTGACTCTGGAGGCCGAGGGCCTGCGTGCCGCGCTGGGCAGCCGCTGCCTGGTGATCAACGACGACAGTTACCATCCGGTGCAGGTCGAGGCCGAGGTGATGGGCTTCTCCGCCGGCAAGATCTACCTGATGCCGGTCGGCAGCTTGGCCGGCATCGCCCCTGGCGCCCGCGTGGTGCCGTTGCCGGACACCGGTCGCCTGCCCATGGGCATGTCCATGCTCGGCCGCGTGCTGGATGGTGCTGGTCGCGCTCTGGACGGCAAGGGTGGGATGAAGGCCGAGGACTGGGTGCCAATGGACGGCCCGACCATCAACCCGCTCAATCGCGACCCGATTCATGTGCCGCTGGACGTTGGCATCCGCTCCATCAACGGCCTGCTCACCGTCGGCCGCGGTCAGCGCCTGGGCCTGTTCGCCGGTACCGGCGTGGGTAAGTCAGTGCTGCTGGGCATGATGACCCGTTTCACCGAGGCGGAGATCATCGTGGTCGGCCTGATCGGCGAGCGGGGCCGCGAGGTCAAGGAGTTCATCGACGAGATTCTCGGCGAGGAGGGCATCAAGCGCTCCGTGGTGGTCGCCTCGCCGGCGGACGATGCGCCGCTGATGCGCCTGCGCGCTGCCATGTACTGCACGCGCATCGCCGAATACTTCCGCGACAAGGGCAAGAACGTCCTGCTGCTGATGGATTCGCTGACCCGCTTCGCCCAGGCCCAGCGCGAGATCGCCCTGGCCATCGGCGAGCCACCGGCGACTAAGGGTTATCCGCCGTCGGTGTTCGCCAAGCTGCCACGCCTGGTGGAGCGGGCCGGCAACGCGGAGCAGGGTGGCGGTTCGATCACCGCCTTCTACACGGTGCTCAGTGAGGGTGACGACCAGCAGGACCCGATCGCCGACGCTGCCCGTGGCGTGCTCGACGGCCACTTCGTTCTTTCGCGCCGCCTGGCCGAGGAAGGCCACTATCCGGCCATCGATATCGAGGCCTCGATCAGCCGGGTCATGCCCCAGGTGGTCAGCCCGGAGCATCTCAAGCAGGCTCAGCGCTTCAAGCAGCTGTGGTCGCGCTACCAGCAGAGCCGAGACCTGATCAGCGTCGGCGCCTACGTGCCGGGCGGTGATCCCGACACCGATCTGGCCATCGCCCGCCAGCCGGCCATGGCGCGCTACCTGAAGCAGAGTCTGGGCGAGAGCGAGTCCATGGCCGAGAGCGTCCGCCAGTTGGCCCAGGTGTTCAACCCGCAGGCGCAGGCCTGATAGATGGCCAACAGCCGCGCCGCGCGCCTGGCGCCGGTTGTCGAGATGGCCGAGCGCGCCGAGCGCGAAGCGGCCCGCCAGATGGCTCACATGCAGGGTCTGCTGGCCAAGGCCGAGGCGCAGCTGGGCGAGCTGGAGCGCTACCGCGCCGACTACCAGCAGCAATGGATCAGCGAGGGCAGCAAAGGCGTTTCCGGGCAATGGCTGATGAACTACCAACGCTTCCTCAGCCAGCTGGAAACCGCCATCGGCCAACAGCTGCAGAGCATCAACTGGCACCGGCAGAACCTCAACAAGGCGAGAGCCGCCTGGCAGCAGCGCTATACGCGGGTGGAAGGTCTGCGTAAGCTCGTCCAACGCTACCTGGACGAGGCGCGTGCGGCCGAGGACAAGCGCGAGCAGAAGCTGCTCGACGAGCTGTCGCAACGTCTACCGCAGCGCGAGCAGAATTGACGCGCGGTTGCCGTCGTCACCTGTGGGTGCTACATCTTCTCTTTGCATAAGAATCAACAAGGAGTGCTACATGGCCATCACCGCGCTACCTTCGGGCGACGGGCAGGAGCTGACCATTCACATCCAGGGACGCTTCGATTTCTCTGCGCACCAGGAATTCCGCGATGCCTACGAGCGGGTGAGCGCAACCCCCAAGCGCTACGTGGTAGACCTCAAGGGCGCCACCTACCTGGACAGCTCGGCGCTGGGCATGCTCCTGCTTCTGCGTGACCACGCCGGCGGCGACCATGCGCGCATCAGCCTGGTGAACTGCAATCCAGACGTGCGCAAGATTCTCTCGATCTCCAACTTCGAACAGCTGTTCCAGATCGGCTGATTGTCATGCCCAATCGCCTGTCCATCCTGATCGCCGAGGACAGCGCTGCGGACAGGATGCTGCTGTCCACCATCGTCAGCCGCCAGGGCCATCGCGTGCTCACCGCCAGCAATGGCCTGGAGGCGGTCGGGCTGTTCGAGCAGGAGCGCCCGCAGCTGGTGCTGATGGATGCGCTGATGCCGGTGATGGACGGCTTCGAGGCGGCGCGGCGGATCAAGGAACTGGCCGGCGAGTCGCTGGTGCCGATCATCTTCCTCACCTCCCTGACCGAGAGCGAAGCGCTGGTACGCTGCCTGGAGGTCGGTGACGACTTCCTCGCCAAGCCCTACAACCAGGTCATCCTGCAGGCCAAGATCACCGCCATGGACCGCCTGCGCCGCCTGCAGAAGACGGTGCTGGAGCAGCGCGACCTGATCGCCAAGCACAACGAGCACCTGCTCACCGAGCAGCGGGTGGCCAAGGCGGTGTTCGACAAGGTGGCCCACTCCGGTTGCCTCAGTGCGGCGAACATCCGCTACCTGCAATCGCCGTTCGCCCTGTTCAACGGCGACCTGCTGCTGGCCGCGTTCAAGCCCTCCGGCGGCATGCACGTGCTGCTCGGTGACTTCACCGGCCACGGCCTGCCGGCGGCCATCGGGGCCATGCCGCTGTCCGAGGTGTTCTACGGCATGACCGCCAAGGGCTTCTCCATGGCGGAAATCCTTCGCGAGATGAATGCCAAGCTCAAGCGCATCTTGCCGGTCGGAGTGTTCTGCTGCGCCACCATGCTCAACCTGAGCTTCCAGCGCCGGGTGGTGGAGGTGTGGAACGGCGGTCTGCCGGATGGCCACCTGCTGCGCGTAGGCAGCGGCGAGCGGGTGCCACTGGTGTCGCGCCATCTGCCACTGGGCGTACTGGACCCTTCATCGTTCAACGAGGCCTACGAGGTTCACCCGCTGCAGCCCGGTGATCGCATCTTCCTGCTCTCCGACGGTGTGCTGGAGACCCGCGACGCCAGCGAGCAGCTGTTCGGCGAGGAGCGCCTGTTGCAGGTGTTCGACAGTGGTCATGCGCCGGAGCGCCTGTTCGACGAGATCCAGCGCGCGCTGGCGGCGTTCCGTGGCGAAGCCCAGGACGACGTCAGCATGATCGAGCTGAGCATGGTCGACGACTCCGACCTCAGTCGCCCGCCGCTGGCTTTTTCCGACAGTGGCCAGAGCAGTCCGCTGGACTGGTCGGCCAGCTTCGAATTCCGCGCCGAGGCGCTCAAGCGCTTCAACCCGCTGCCGTTCCTGCTCCAGTTGCTGATGGAGGTGCGCGGCCTGCGCGCCCAAGGCGGGGCGCTGTACACGGTGATGGCCGAGCTGTATTCCAATGCACTGGAGCACGGTGTGCTGGGCCTGGACTCCAAGCTCAAGTCTGATGCCCAGGGCTTCGCTCAGTACTACCGTGAGCGCAGCCAGCGCCTGCTGTCGCTACAGGAAGGCTTCGTGCGCTTCGACCTGGAGCTGCTGCCCGAGGCCGGTGGCGGCTGCCTGCGCATCCATGTGCAGGACAGCGGCGCCGGCTTCGATGTGAGCCGCGCTCTGGATCGGCAGCGCGACTGCGGCAGCCTCAGCGGCCGTGGCCTGCGCCTGATCTGCGAACTTGCCGACCAATGCCGGTGGTCGTCCGACGGGCGTGGCGCCATCGTGGAGTTTCGCTGGGCGGCTCAGGCATAATCGGCGCTTCCCGATCATGGAGTGAGCTGGTGTCCGATTCCCATCTCGATCAGAGCGTGTTGGCTTCCCTGCTGGATGTCATGGGGGAGGAATACCCCGTGCTGCTGGATACCTTCCTGCTCGACTCGGAGGAGCGCCAGCGCCATATCCATGAGGCCATGTCCGCCGAAGACGCCCAGGCCCTGCGCCTAGCCGCGCACAGCTTCAAGGGCAGTTGCAGCAACATGGGCGCCACGTTGCTGGCCGGCCTGTGCAAGCATCTTGAGGAGGCCGCCCGGCGTGAGCGGCTGGACGAGGCGCCGGCACTGATCGAGCAGATCGGCCGCGAGTTCGCCATCGTGCGCATCCTGCTCAAGTCCGAGCGCCAACGCTATCGCTGAGCGCGTCGGGCAAAGTTGGCCCGGCCCTTGCTCTATCCCGGTACGATCCCTCACTAACGGAGAGTACCCATGTCCGTTGCACCCGACTTTCTCCTTCAGTCCGCGCCCGAAGTGCGGCCGAAGACACCCGCGGCGAAGGCTCCGTCCAATCCCCCGGAGCCCCGCAACAACGAGGCATCCAGCTTCGCTGAGGTCTACGCCAAGGAGCGCCAGAGCAAGGCCGCAGAGCGCAAGGAAGCCAACGCCAAGGCCGCCGAGGAGCGCTCTGCGGAGTCCAAGCCGGCAGATGAGGTGACGGCCGAGCCTGCCGCCGAACAGCCGGTCGTTGCCGAAAGCGGCAATGTCTTGCCGGAGGAGTCGGCCGAGGGCAGCGAGGAGGGCGTCGATCCGTTGCTGCTGATGGCCATGACCGGTCAGCTACCGGCGGCTGAGACGGTCGATCCGCTGGTTGCCGAAGGCGAGGCACCGGTCGAGGGTGGCGATCCTCTCTTGCAGGCAGCCACGCCGGCTGTGGCCAATGCTGCTCCGGCGACCATGACCGAGGCCAGCCATGACCCCGAGCTGGACATGCTCAACAGCCTGCCGGCGGTGAAGCTGGCGCTCGAAGTGGGGGCGCAGGAGAAGGCTGCCGCACAGCAACAGCTGAGCCCTGGAGCGGTAGCTGCCGAGAAGTCGGCCAATGCCAGCCAGGGCTTCGCCAATGCCCTGGCCGCCTTCTCCGGCGATGCAGTACCCAGCGAGGAGACATCGACCGAGGGGCTGGAGGGCGAGCTGCTCGTCGAAGGACTGGACACTTCCCTGTCCACCGCTCGCGAAAGCCAGGCTGACGCACGTGCCGAGGCCTTCGCCAGCAAGCTCAGTGCCTTGAGCCAGGCCATCAATCAGCAGAACAATGTACAGCGCCTGCCGCTAGTACCCGGCCAGCCGGTGCAGGTGAACCATCCCGGCATGAGCGAGGCGGTGGTCGACAAGGTGATGTGGCTGTCCAGCCAGAACCTCAAGTCCGCCGAGATCCAGCTCGACCCCGCCGAACTGGGGCGCATGGAGGTGCGCATCGAGTTGAACAAGGACCAGGCGGCCCAGGTCACCTTCATCAGTGCCAACGCCAGCGTGCGTGACCAGTTGGAAGGCCAGGTTCACCGCCTGCGCGAGCTGTTCGCCCAGCAGGGCATGAACCAGCTGGACGTCAACGTTTCCGACCAGTCCATGGCCCGTGGTTCCCAGGGCGGTGGTGAGGAAGGGCGGCGGCACGGCGGCGGCCGAGGTATGAGCGGCTCCGGCGATGACGAGGTGCTGACGGGCGTCAGCGAGCTGCGCGGCCAATCCTCTGCCGCGCCGCGTGGCTTGGTGGACTACTACGCCTGACGCTTCGCCGAGCTCCGCAATATCCTGCGCCCGGTGCCGATAAAGCACCGGGCGCAGTCGTTTTCGGGTGACAGGCGGTCGTTGCCTTGGTATATCGGCTGCCTGTGTCGGGCGGGGCGATAGCGGCTATCTTGTTTACAAGATGGCATAACACTTGCTCCTAAGCCCTTGACCAGGGACAAAACACTGAATAGTGACGGATTTTTGGCATGGCAAAGAAACCAGCTCCTAAAGCACCGGCTGCCGAAGGCGGCGAAAAGGCCGGCGGCAAGGGCAAGCTCAAACTCATCATCATTATCGTGGTGGTGTTGCTGTTGGCGATCGGTGGGTCCGTTGGCGCCACCTGGTTCCTGCTGGGCAAAGACAAGGGCGCGGAAGAAGAGAAACCTACCGAGGAAGCAACCAGCGAAAGCGCGGCCCCGGTCAAGCAGCCGGCGCTGTACGAGAGCATCGCTCCGGCCTTTATCGCCAACTACAAACATCAGGGCCGGCAGCGCTACATGCAGGTCAGCGTCGCGCTGATGGCGCGCAACCAAGCCGAGTTGGATGCTCTCAAGGTGCACATGCCGCTTATCCGCAACCGCCTGGTGATGCTGTTCTCCGGCCAGGACTTCGGCGCGCTGATGACCCCGGTCGGCAAGGAAATGCTGCGCAGCCAGGCGACCGCCGTGGTGCAGGAAGTGGCGCAGAAAGAAACCGGTAAAACCGTGGTCGAACAGGTACTGTTCACCAACATCGTGCTGCAGTAGCAGGAGCCCCGCATGGCCGTACAAGATCTGCTGTCACAGGATGAGATCGACGCGCTGCTGCATGGCGTCGACGATGGCCTGGTCGAGACCGAGGCCGATGCCGACCCTGGCAGCGTCAAGAATTACGACCTGACCAGCCAGGATCGCATCGTCCGCGGACGCATGCCGACCCTGGAGATGATCAACGAGCGTTTCGCCCGCTATACCCGTATCAGCATGTTCAACCTGCTGCGCCGTTCCGCCGACGTGGCGGTGGGCGGTGTGCAGGTGATGAAGTTCGGCGAGTACGTGCACTCACTGTACGTGCCGACCAGCCTCAACCTGGTGAAGATGAAGCCGCTGCGCGGTACCGCTTTGTTCATTCTCGACGCCAAACTGGTGTTCAAGCTGGTGGACAACTTCTTCGGCGGCGACGGCCGCCACGCCAAGATCGAGGGCCGCGAGTTCACCCCGACCGAGCTGCGCGTGGTGCGCATGGTCATCGACCAGGCCTTCATCGATCTCAAGGAAGCCTGGCACGCGGTAATGGACGTCAACTTCGAGTACATGAACTCGGAAGTGAACCCAGCCCTGGCCAACATCGTCAGCCCCAGCGAAGTGGTGGTGGTGTCCACCTTCCACATCGAGCTGGACGGCGGTGGCGGCGACCTGCATATCACCATGCCCTATTCGATGATCGAGCCGATCCGCGAGATGCTCGACGCCGGCTTCCAGTCTGACGTGGACGATCAGGACGAGCGCTGGATCAAAGCCCTGCGCGAAGACATCCTCGACGTCAGCGTGCCGCTCGGGGCGACCCTGGCGCGCCGCGAGCTCAAGCTGCGCGACATCCTGCACATGCAGCCCGGCGACGTGATTCCGGTGGAGCTGCCGGAGCAGATGATCATGCGCGCCAACGGCGTGCCGGCCTTCAAGGTCAAGCTAGGGGCCCACAAGGGCAACCTGGCCCTGCAGATTCTCGAACCCGTGGAGCGCCTGCGCTGACGGCGCGGGGCCCCGGGTCAATATTCCGGTCAGTCGCGCTTCCGGTCCGACTGACCCTCAGATGAACAGCCAGCCGAGGTAGAGCGATGGCAGACGAAAACGAAGAAGGCACCAGCCCCGAGGAGCAGGCCCTGGCCGACGAGTGGGCCGCGGCCCTCGCCGAGGCTGGTGACGACGCCGGGCAGGCGGACATCGACGCGCTGATGAGCCAGGGTGGTGGCGGTGCTGCCGCCCCAGCCGCGCCGCGCATGGCGATGGAGGAGTTCGGTGCCGCGCCCAAGCCGGGCAATGGACCGGTCTCGCTGGACGGGCCGAACCTGGACGTGATCCTCGATATCCCGGTGTCCATCTCCATGGAAGTGGGCAGCACCGAAATCTCCATCCGCAACCTGCTGCAGCTCAACCAGGGTTCGGTGGTGGAGCTGGATCGTCTGGCCGGCGAGCCATTGGACGTGCTGGTCAATGGCACTCTGATCGCCCACGGCGAAGTGGTGGTGGTCAACGAGAAGTTCGGCATTCGCCTGACCGATGTGATCAGCCCCAGCGAACGCATCAAGAAGCTGCGTTGAGGCGATGATGCGCGCACTCTGCAGTCTCTTCCTGCTGGCCCCGCTGACGGTGCTGGCCGCCGAGCCGGCGGCCAAGGCGGTGACCACCCCCATGGCCAGCAGCGACATCGGCAGCCAGCTGGCGCAGCTGCTGCTCGGCTTGTTGCTGGTGATCGGTCTGATCTTCGCCCTGGCCTGGGTGATGCGTCGGGTGCAGCAGATCGGCCCGCGCGGCAACCAGGCGATAAAGCTGATAGCCAGTCAGGCTCTGGGCCCGCGCGACCGTCTACTGCTGGTGCAGGTGGGCAGCGAGCAGGTTCTGCTCGGCCTCACTGCCGGACGTATCACGCCACTGCACGTACTCAAGGAGCCGGTAAGCCTCGAAGCTGCTGAGCCCGCCACGCCCGAGTTCGCCCAGCGCCTGATGGAACTGCTCGGCAAGGACCAGAAGGACAAATCCTGATGCTGCGTTTGTTGCTGGTACTGGTCCTCAGTCTGGGCGCCTCGCTGGCTTTCGCCGAGGAGACTCCGCCGGGCGTTTCTGCGCTGATCCAGCAGGGCGAAAATCCGCTGTCGATTCCCGCCATCACCCTGAGTACCAACGCCGAAGGGCAGCAGGAATACTCGGTCAGCCTGCAGATCCTGCTGATCATGACGGCGCTGAGCTTCATCCCGGCGTTCGTCATGCTGATGACCAGCTTCACCCGGATCATCATCGTGTTCTCCATCCTGCGCCAGGCCCTGGGCCTGCAGCAGACGCCGTCGAACCAGATCCTCATCGGCCTGGCGCTGTTCCTGACCATGTTCATCATGGCGCCGGTGTTCGAGCAGATTAATCGCGACGCCCTGCAGCCTTATCTCAACGAGCAGCTGCCGGCGCAGCAGGCCATTGCCAAAGCCGAAGTTCCGATCAAGGAGTTCATGCTGGCGCAGACCCGCGCCTCCGACCTGGAGCTGTTCGTGCGCCTGTCCAAGCGCACCGACATCCTCTCGCCGGAGCAGGCGCCGCTGACCATCCTGATCCCGGCCTTCGTCACCTCGGAGCTGAAGACCGCCTTCCAGATCGGCTTCATGATCTTCATCCCGTTCCTGATCATCGACATGGTGGTGGCGAGCATCCTCATGGCCATGGGCATGATGATGCTGTCGCCACTGATCATTTCCCTGCCGTTCAAGATCATGCTGTTCGTCCTGATCGATGGCTGGGCGCTGATCATGGGTACCCTGGCTGGTAGTTTCGGCACGTTATAGAGGACGCGCAGATGACCCCGGAAATCGCCGTCGACCTGTTCCGCGAAGCGCTCTGGCTGACCGCCCTGATCGTCGGCCTGCTGGTGCTGCCGAGCCTGATCGTAGGTTTGCTGGTGGCCATGTTCCAGGCGGCCACGCAGATCAACGAACAGACCCTGAGCTTCGTTCCGCGCCTGCTGGTGATGCTGCTGACGCTGATGTGGGCCGGCCCCTGGCTGGTGCGCGAGCTGATGGAGTACACCCAGACACTGGTGCAGAACATCCCGCTGTTGATCGGCTGATGTTAGAGCTGACCAACATGCAGATCGGCGGTTGGGTGGGCCAGTACCTCCTGCCGCTGTTCCGCATCGCTTCCATGCTGATGGTGATGCCGGTGATTGGTACCCAGCTGGTGCCGATGCGGGTGCGCCTGTACTTGTCCCTGGCCATCTGTCTGGTGCTGGCACCGAACCTGCCGCCGATGCCGCAGGTGGACGCCGTGAGCCTGCAGTCCATGCTGCTGATCGGCGAGCAGGTGCTGGTCGGGGTGATGTTCGGCTTCGTTCTGCAGCTGTATTTCCATCTGTTCACCGTGGCAGGGCAGATCATCGCCATGCAGATGGGCCTGGGCTTCGCCTCCATGGTCGATCCGGCCAACGGCGTGTCGGTACCGGTGCTCGGCCAGTTCCTGCTGATGCTGGTGACCCTGCTGTTCCTGGCCATGAACGGCCACCTGGTGGTGTTCGAAGTGCTGGCGGAAAGCTTCGTCACCCTGCCGGTGGGCGAGGGCATGCTTCTGGATCACTACTGGACGATGGCCGGCAAGCTGACCTGGGTGATGGCCGCCGGCCTGCTGATGGCGCTACCGGTGGTCACCGCGCTGCTGATCATCAACCTGGCCTTCGGGGTGATGACCCGCGCCGCGCCGCAGCTGAACATCTTCTCCATCGGCTTCCCGCTGACCCTGGTGCTCGGCCTGTTCATCTTCTGGCTCGGCGTCTCCGACTTCCTCGCGCACTTCCAGGTGTTCACCAGCGAGGCCTTACAACAATTGCGCGAAGTCGCGCGCGTGCGCTGAGGAGGCTCTGCGATGGCTGAGAGCGAAAGCGGCGCGGACAAGAGTGAGGAGCCCACTAGTAAGCGCCTTGAAGAGGCGCGCAAGAAAGGCCAGATAGCCCGTTCCAAGGAGCTCAGCACCCTGGCGGTGACTTTTGGCGGCGCTGCGGCGCTGCTGATCTTCGGTGCCGACATGGGCCAGTCGATGCTGGACATGATGCGCGGCAACTTCTCCCTGTCGCGCGACGTGCTGCTGGACGACGGCTCCATGGCGCGCCACCTGCTGGCCACCGGCATGGAGGCGCTGCTGGCCCTGCAGCCATTCTTCGTGGTCATGCTCATCGCTTCCATCGTCGGCCCCGTGGCTCTGGGCGGCTGGCTGTTCTCCGCCGAGGCGCTGCAGCCCAAGTTCAGCCGGATGAACCCACTGGAAGGGCTCAAGCGCATGTTCTCCACCAAGGCCTTGGTGGAGCTGCTCAAGGCCCTGGCCAAGTTCGTGATCATCCTGATGGTGGCCCTGGCGGTATTGAAGTCGGACCAGGACGACCTGCTGGCCATCGCCAACGAGTCGGTCGAGTCGGCGATCCTGCATGCCATGCAGGTGGCGGGTTGGAGCCTGCTATGGATGGCCTGCGGGCTGATCCTGATCGCCGCCGTTGATGTGCCATTTCAGCTTTGGGACACCAAGCAGAAGCTGATGATGACCAAGCAGGAAGTCCGCGACGAATACAAGGACAGCGAGGGCAAGCCCGAGGTCAAGTCGAAGATCCGCCAGTTGCAGCGGCAGATGGCCGAGCGGCGGATGATGCAACAGGTGCCCGAGGCTGACGTGGTGATCACCAACCCGACCCACTTCGCGGTGGCGCTCAAGTACGACCCGGCCAAGGGCAATGCACCGATGCTGCTGGCCAAGGGCGGCGACTTCCTGGCGCTGAAGATTCGCGAGATCGCCCAGGAGCACAAGGTCACCCTGCTCGAATCGCCGGCGTTGGCGCGGGCGGTGTTCTACTCCACCGAGGTGGACCAGGAGATCCCCGCGGGCCTGTACCTGGCCGTGGCTCAGGTACTGGCCTACGTCTACCAGCTCAAGCAGTTCCGCTCTGGCAAGGGCAAGCGCCCGGCGCCGCTGTCGAATCTGCCCATCCCGCCGGACCTGCGTCGCGACGAGTGACGCGTCACTTGATCACGCCACAGGCCACGCGTACACCGCCTCCGCCCAGCGGCTTGGGATGGTCTGCGTGGTTGTCGCCGCCAGCGTGAATCATCAGGGCATGGCCCTTGAGTTCGTCCAGGCTCTTCAGGCGCGGCGCCAGCACCGGTTGCCCGGAGTTGCCGTCTGCGTCCACATACAGAGCCGGCAGGTCGCCTCGATGGGCGTCGTCCTGCCATGGCGTGCCATGCTTGCCGGCGCCGTCCGGGTCCCAGTGGCCGCCAGCCATTTCGGCGGCCGAGGGCTGGCCGTCCTTGCTGCCGGGCGCGCAATCCGCGTTGGTGTGCAGGTGAAAGCCATGGATGCCCGGCGTCAGGCCGGATAGGGTAGGGGTGAAGACTAGGCCATAGCGGCTCTGCTCGACCTTGACCGTGCCGACCTGCTGGCCGGTGCCGTTGGCATCCACGGCGTTGAGCGGAATGTTGAGCGGGGCTGCCTGCACACTGCCGGCCGCGGCGAGCAGCGCGGCGAGGGTCCATTGGCGCATGGCGGTTCTCCTGATGGGTGGTTGGAGAACTTGTGACTGCCAGTTGCTGCCAGGGTTTCCTGTTTCGGATGTAAGCCCTTGTTTTTCAAAAGCCTGGAAAATCTGGCCGGGTTCTTGCTCTGACCTGCCCATGGCGCCTTTTTGCGTCAAAAGATTGAACTGGCTGGGGTAATCAAGTGGCAGTGGATCGGGCGCAACTCATCGGTGATGTACGCAGCAACCTGGCGGGGTTGCGCCACGGCAATCTGGGCATCCCGTTGCTGCTGCTGGTCATGCTCGCCATGGTCATGCTGCCGATTCCGCCATTCCTGCTCGACGTGCTTTTCACCTTCAGCATCGCCCTGTCCATCGTGGTCCTGTTGGTCGCTATCTACTCCCTGCGGCCGCTGGACTTCGCCGTGTTCCCTACCGTGCTGCTAGCCGCGACGCTGCTGCGCCTGGCGCTGAACGTGGCCTCGACGCGCGTGGTGCTGTTGCACGGCCAGGAAGGCCACGACGCCGCGGGCAAGGTGATCCAGGCCTTCGGTGAGGTGGTGATCGGCGGCAACTACGTGGTCGGCGCTGTGGTGTTCGCCATCTTGATGATCATCAACTTCGTGGTGGTCACCAAGGGTGCCGGGCGTATCTCCGAGGTGAGTGCCCGCTTCACCCTGGATGCCATGCCTGGTAAGCAGATGGCCATCGACGCCGACCTCAACGCCGGCCTGATCGACCAGGCCGAGGCCAAGAAGCGCCGTACCGAGGTGGCCCAGGAGGCCGACTTCTACGGTTCGATGGACGGTGCCTCGAAATTCGTCCGCGGTGACGCCGTCGCCGGCCTGCTGATCCTCTTCATCAACCTGATTGGTGGCATGGCCATCGGTGTTCTGCAGCACGACCTGGCATTCGCCGAGGCGGGGCGCATCTACACCCTGCTGACCATCGGTGACGGCCTGGTGGCGCAGATCCCGTCGCTGCTGCTATCGACCGCCGCCGCGATCATGGTGACCCGCGTATCCACCTCGGAAGACATGGGTGCCCAGGTCAGCCGGCAGATGTTCAACTCGCCCAAGGCTCTGGCTGTGTCGGCGGCGATCATGATCGCCATGGGCCTGGTGCCGGGCATGCCGCACTTTTCCTTCATCAGTCTCGGTCTGGTGGCCGCCGGTGCGGCCTACTGGATCGCGCACAAGCAGCGCAGGACCAAGGAAGATGCGGTCAAGGAAGTCCAGCGCCAGCAGGAGCTGCTGCCGGCGCAGAAGGCCCAGGAGGTCAAGGAACTGGGCTGGGACGATGTGACCCCGGTGGACATGGTCGGCCTGGAAGTGGGTTATCGCCTGATTCCCCTGGTCGACCGCAATCAGGGTGGCCAGCTGCTGGCGCGGATCAAGGGCGTGCGCAAGAAGTTGTCCCAGGAGATGGGCTTCCTGATGCCGTCCGTGCATATCCGCGACAACCTCGACCTGCTGCCCAACGCCTACCGTTTGACCCTGATGGGCGTCAGCGTGGCCGAGGCCGAGGTGTATCCGGAGCGCGAGCTGGCAATCAACCCCGGCCAGGTGTTCGGCACCCTCAACGGCATCGCCGCCAAAGATCCGGCGTTCGGCCTGGAGGCGGTGTGGATCGACCCGACCCAGCGCGACCAGGCGCAGTCGCTCGGTTACACGGTGGTGGACGCCAGTACCGTGGTCGCCACTCACCTCAACCAGGTCTTGCATAAGCATGCCCATGAACTGCTCGGCCACGAAGAGGTCCAGCAATTGATGCAGCTGCTGGCCAAGAGCTCGCCGAAGCTGGCCGAAGAGCTGGTGCCGGGCATGATTTCCCTGTCGACCCTGCTGCGAGTGCTGCAAACCCTGCTGCAGGAGCAGGTGCCGGTGCGCGACATCCGCAGCATCGCCGAGGCCATCTCCAATGTGGCCGGCAAGAGTCAAGATCCCGCCGCGATGGTGGCTGCCGTTCGCGTCGCGCTTTCTCGCGCAATCGTGCAAAGCATTGTGGGACTAGAGCCGGAGCTGCCTGTGATCACGCTGGAGCCCAGGTTGGAACAGTTATTGCTGAATAGCCTGCAGAAGGCCGGTCAGGGCTCCGAGGATGGCATCCTCCTCGAACCCGGCATGGCCGAGAAGCTGCAACGCTCCCTGGTGGAAGCGGCGCAGCGCCAGGAAATGCTCGGCAAACCGGTGATCCTGCTGGTCGCCGGTCCGGTCCGGGCGATGCTCTCGCGATTCGCGCGGCTCGCCGTGCCGGCCATGCACGTACTGGCCTACCAGGAAATACCGGATAACAAGCAGGTCACGATCGTTGCCACGGTCGGCCAGAACTGAGGGTTCTAAGCCATGCAAGTCAAACGCTTCTTCGCCGCCGATATGCGTACCGCCATGAAACTGGTGCGTGATGAGCTGGGCGCCGATGCCTCCATCATCGGCAATCGCCGTGTGGCCGGTGGCGTGGAGCTGACCGCTGCCCTGGACTACCAGCCGACCGCCCCGGCGCGCCAGGCCAACCCGGCTCTGGAAGCCGAGCTGCGCAAGACCCAGGCGAAGATCGCCAATGCCCAGGCCGAACTGACCATTCGCGCCGTGGCCGACGAGCGCAAGGATCGCCAGCTGTTCGCCAATGAATCGCTGGTCGCCCCCGAGCTGCCGGCCACTGCCGTCAAGGCCCAGCGCCCAGTGGCCGCCGCACAGCCTGCAGTCAAGCCGGCTGCCGCTGCGGTGGACCAGCGCGCCCTGGATGCCATGCGCTTCGAATTGCACGGCCTGCGTGAGCTGATCGAAGTACAGCTGGGTTCCATCGCCTGGGGCCAGCTGCAGAATCGCAAGCCGCAACAGGCCAACCTGTGGCGTCGCCTGCAGCGTATGGGCCTGTCCGCCGAGCTGTCCAAGGCTCTGCTGGAGCGCGTGGCCAAGGTCGCCGAGCCGCGCCAGGCCTGGCGCATGCTGCTGGCCCACCTGGCTCACGCGATCAAGACGCCTGAAGTGGAACCGCTGGAAGAGGGCGGTGTGATTGCCCTGGTCGGCCCGGCCGGCATGGGCAAGACCACCACCCTGGCCAAGATGGCGGCGCGCTATGTGCTGAAATACGGCCCGCAGAGCATCGCTCTGGTCAGCATGGACAGTTTCCGTATCGGTGCCCAGGAGCAGATCAAGACCCTCGGCCGCATCCTCAACGTGCCGGTAACCCAGGTCGATCCGGGCCAGTCGCTGGTCCAGGCCCTGGCCCCGCTGGCGCGCAAGAAGGTCGTACTGATCGATACCGCCGGCCTGCCGGGCAATGATCCGGCCCTGCGTCTGCAGTTGGAAAGTCTGGCCGCGCGTGGGGTCAAATCGAAAAATTACCTGGTGCTGGCCGCTACCAGCCAGGCTCAGGTGCTCAAGGCCGCCTATCACAGCTACAAGCAGTGCGGCCTCGCTGGGTGCATCCTGAGCAAGGTCGATGAAGCCGCCAACCTGGGTGAAGTTCTGGGGCTGGCTATCAGCCAGCATCTACCGGTAGCCTATCTGGCAGATGGGCCGAAGATTCCGGACGATCTGCAGGTGCCGCGCAGCCATCAGCTGGTGAGCCGCGCCGTTAGTCTGCAGACCGCCGAAGATCCGAGCGAGGAGGCCATGGCGGATGTATTCGCCGGCCTGTACCACCACCCGGCGCGCCGCGTGGGGTAAGGCAGGCGGCAGCGTGCAAGGCGTTCTAGTGTTAGGAAAGGGTCGGTGTGGTTGCCCGACCAGCCCAGTCCAGGCAAGACAAGGTAAGAGAAGAACATGGGTAGTATGCATCCCGTACAGGTGATCGCAGTCACAGGCGGCAAGGGCGGTGTCGGCAAGACCAATGTGTCGGTGAATCTCTCGCTGGCACTGGCCGACCTCGGTCGCCGGGTCATGCTGATGGACGCCGACCTGGGCCTGGCCAACGTCGACGTCCTGCTCGGCCTGACCGCCAAACGCACCCTGGCCGACGTGATCGCCGGCGAGTGCGATCTCAAAGATGTGCTGATCCAGGGCCCTGGCGGCGTGCGCATCGTGCCGGCGGCGTCCGGCACGCAGAGCATGGTGCAATTGTCCCCGGTGCAGCACGCCGGCCTGATCCAGGCCTTCAGTGACATCAGCGATAACCTCGATGTCCTGGTCATCGACACCGCCGCCGGCATTGGCGACGGCGTGGTCAGCTTCGTGCGCGCGGCGCAGGAAGTCATCGTGGTGGTCTGCGACGAGCCGACTTCGATCACCGACGCTTATGCGCTGATCAAGCTTCTCAATCGCGACTATGGCATGAGCCGCTTCCGGGTGCTGGCCAACATGGCCCATACGCCGCAGGAAGGGCGCAATCTGTTTGCTAAGCTGACCAAGGTAACCGACCGTTTTCTTGATGTGGCTTTGCAGTACGTCGGCGCTGTTCCTTATGACGAGTCCGTACGCAAGGCCGTGCAGAAGCAGCGCGCGGTATACGAAGCCTTCCCGCGCTCGAAATGCGCACTGGCGTTCAAGGCGATCGCCCAGAAAGTCGACACCTGGCCGCTACCGGCCAACCCGCGCGGCCATCTGGAGTTCTTCGTCGAGCGTCTGGTGCAGCAACCGATCGCGGGTACGGCCGTATGACAGCAGCCAGTGGACTACGCATGTACAACAAGGCGCAGGCGCAGGATTCCCAGCACCAATTGATCGAGCGCTACGCGCCCCTGGTCAAGCGCATCGCCTATCACCTGCTGGCGCGCTTGCCGGCCAGCGTGCAGGTCGACGACCTGATCCAGGCGGGCATGATCGGTCTACTGGAAGCTTCGAAAAAATACGACGGCAGCAAGGGCGCCAGCTTCGAAACCTACGCCGGCATCCGCATCCGCGGCGCCATGCTGGACGAGGTGCGCAAGGGTGACTGGGCACCGCGTTCGGTACACCGCAATACCCGCATGGTCAGCGACGCGATTCGGGCAATCGAGGCGCGCACCGGGAGAGACGCTAAAGATCAAGAGGTTGCGGCCGAACTCCAATTGAGTCTCGAGGATTACTACGGCATCCTTGGCGACACTTTGGGCAGCCGTCTGTTCAGCTTCGACGACCTGGTTCAGGACGGCGAGAGCGGTGGTCTGCACGAGGATGTCAGCAGCAGTCACGGAGGGCCCCTGCATGGTCTGGAAGATGAACGCTTCCAGGCGGCCCTGGCCGATGCCATCGCCAACCTGCCGGAGCGCGAGCGCCTGGTGCTGTCGCTGTATTACGACGAAGAACTGAATTTGAAGGAAATCGGCGAAGTCCTGGGGGTCAGCGAATCCCGGGTCAGTCAGTTGCACAGCCAGTGCGCCGCGCGTTTGCGGTCCAGGCTGGGCGAGTGGCGGGCCAGCTGACGGCTAGCCGGTTTCATGATTTGCGACGCTGCCGGGCTGCTGGGGCGTTTAGGACTGTACGGAGGTCGACTTGGACAAGAACATGAAAATCCTCATCGTTGACGATTTTTCGACGATGCGACGGATCATCAAGAACCTCCTGCGTGATCTGGGGTTCACCAACACCGCGGAGGCCGACGACGGCAACACCGCTCTGCCCATGCTGCAGAGCGGCAGCTTCGATTTCCTGGTGACCGACTGGAACATGCCCGGCATGACCGGCATCGACCTGTTGCGTGCGGTGCGTGCCGATGACCGTCTGAAGACCCTGCCGGTGTTGATGGTGACTGCGGAAGCCAAGCGCGAGCAGATCATCGAAGCCGCCCAGGCCGGGGTGAATGGCTATGTAGTAAAGCCGTTCACCGCCCAGGTGCTTAAGGAGAAGATCGAGAAGATCTTCGAACGGGTTAACGGCTGATGTCCGCCGCGAGGGCGCTATGGCAAACGATGATTCCACCCTGGGCGAACTCGAATCGACCCTGAAGACACATGCTACCCAACTTGTCGACAGCCTTGAGAAAGGCCGTTTCGGCGAAGCGGTACAGCTGATCCATGAGTTGAGCAAGGCGCGCGATCACGGCCTGTACCAGGAAGTCGGCAAGCTCACCCGCGAGTTGCACAACGCGATCGTCAATTTCCAGATCGACCCGCGTATGCCGGGCGCCCAGGAAATCTCGCAGATTTCAGATGCCACCGAGCGCCTGTCCTACGTGGTCACCATGACCGAGAAGGCGGCCAACCGCACCATGGATCTGGTCGAGCAGAGCGCGCCGCTGGTCAACGGCCTGGGCGACGAGGCGCAGAGCCTGTCGGCCGAATGGGGCAAGTTCATGCGCCGCGAGATGGGCGCCGACGCCTTCCGCGACCTGGCCAAGCGCATCGAGCTGTACCTCGCCCGCAGCGAGCGCGACAGCCAGAAACTCTCCGGCCACCTGAACGACATCCTGCTGGCGCAGGACTTCCAGGACCTCACCGGACAAGTGATAAAGCGGGTGACCCAGTTGGTCACCGAAGTGGAAAGCAACCTGCTCAAGCTGGTGCTCATGGCCAGCCATGTCGACCGTTTCGCCGGCATCGAACACGATCACGCAGTGCTCCGCGCCGAGCAAGAACAACAAAAAGAGCCTTCCAAGGGTGAAGGTCCGCAGATTCATGCCGATAAGCGTGAGGACGTGGCGTCCAGTCAGGACGACGTCGACGATCTGCTGTCCAGCCTTGGATTTTAAGGCTCTAACAGAGCCTTTGGAGCGCACCGATGAGCTTCGACGCCGATGAAGAAATCCTCCAGGACTTCCTGGTAGAGGCCGGCGAAATTCTTGAGTTGCTGTCCGAGCAACTGGTCGAGCTGGAAAGCCGACCCGATGACATGGACCTGCTCAATGCCATTTTTCGTGGTTTCCACACCGTCAAGGGTGGCGCGGGCTTCCTCCAGCTGAACGAGCTGGTGGAGTGCTGCCACATTGCGGAGAACGTGTTCGACATCCTGCGCAAGGGTGAGCGTCGCGTGACCGCCGAGCTGATGGACGTGGTGCTGCAGGCGCTGGACTCGGTGAACGAGATGTTCAGCCAGGTGCGCGAGCGGGTCGAACCTACCCCCGCATCCCCCGAATTGCTGGCCGCACTGGCGCGCCTGGCCGAGCCGGAGAGCGCCGAAGAACTGGCCGCCGCGGCCGAGCCGGAGTCGGAAGCGGCTGCTGATGAAGATATCTCCGACAGCGAGTTCGAACAGCTCCTGGATGCCATCGGCGATCAACCGGCGGAAGCGCCCACGTCGGCAGCCGGCGGTGACGAAATCACCGACGACGAATTCGAGGCGCTGCTCGACCAGCTGCACGGCAAGGGTAAGTTCGCTGCGGACGAGTCTCCTGCCGCTTCGGTTAAGACTGCCGCTCCTGCGCCGGCCTCCGGCGCTGACGAGATCACCGACGACGAATTCGAAGCGCTGCTCGACCAGCTGCACGGCAAGGGCAAGTTCACCGCCGAAGAGCCGGCGCCTGCGGCCAAGCCGACGGCAGCCTCGTCTGCGACAACCGGTGGCGGCGACGAGATCACCGACGACGAATTCGAGGCTTTGCTCGACCAGTTGCACGGCAAGGGCAAGTTCACCGGCCCCGACGAGAGCGCCGCTCCGGCCGCCAAGCCTGTCGTAGCCGCCCCGGCCGCGAAGAAGGCGGAGCCGAAGAAGGCCGAACCGGCCAAGCCTGCTGCCAAACCGGCGGCCAAGCCCGAGCCAGCCAAGGCCGCTGCTGCGGCGCCAGCGCCAGCAGCTGCCGCGGGTGGTGCCCCAGCCGGAGCCGCCAGTGAGGCGGAAACCACGGTGCGGGTCGATACTGCGCGCCTGGACGAGATCATGAACATGGTCGGCGAACTGGTGCTGGTGCGTAACCGCCTGGTGCGCTTGGGCCTGAACAGCGGCGACGAGGCCATGGCCAAGGCCGTGTCCAATCTCGACGTGGTCACCGCCGATCTGCAGACCTCGGTTATGAAGACCCGCATGCAGCCGATCAAGAAGGTCTTCGGGCGCTTCCCGCGCCTGGTCCGCGATCTGGCGCGCAACCTGAAGAAAGAGATCAACCTGGAGCTGGTCGGCGAAGAGACCGACCTCGACAAGAACCTGGTCGAGGCCCTGGCCGACCCGCTGGTGCACTTGGTGCGCAACGCCGTCGACCACGGCATCGAGGGGCCGGAAGAGCGCGAGGCCGCCGGCAAGGCGCGCGGTGGGCGAGTGGTGCTGTCCGCCGAGCAGGAAGGCGACCATATCCTCCTGTCGATCTCCGACGACGGTAAAGGCATGGACCCGGAGATTCTCCGCGCCAAGGCGGTGGAGAAGGGCCTGCTGGACAAGGACGCGGCCGACCGCCTGAGCGAGACCGAGTGCTACAACCTGATCTTCGCCCCGGGCTTCTCGACCAAGACCGAAATCTCGGACGTGTCCGGCCGCGGCGTCGGCATGGACGTGGTGAAGACCAAGATCTCCCAGCTCAACGGCATCATCAACGTGCACTCGGTCAAGGGCCAGGGCTCGAAGATCATCATCAAGGTGCCGCTGACCCTGGCGATCATGCCGACCCTGATGGTGATGCTGGCCAACCAGGCCTTTGCCTTCCCGCTGGTCAACGTCAACGAGATCTTCCACCTCGACCTGTCGCGCACCAACGTGGTGGACGGCCAGGAAGTGGTGATCGTGCGCGACAAGGCACTGCCTCTGTTCTACCTCAAGCGCTGGTTGGTCAATGGCGCATCCAACGAGGAGCAGCGCGAGGGCCACGTGGTGATCCTCACCGTGGGCAGCCAGCGTATCGGCTTCGTGGTCGACCAGCTGGTGGGCCAGGAAGAGGTGGTGATCAAGCCGCTCGGCAAGATGCTGCAAGGCACGCCCGGCATGTCTGGCGCTACCATTACCGGTGACGGGCGCATCGCCCTGATCCTCGACGTGCCGAGCATGCTCAAGCGTTACGCGCGTCGTATCTGATTGATCGCGGCTGGCTGTGCCAGTCGCTCTGGAGTGTTTATGGCAGTCAAGGTCCTGGTGGTGGATGATTCCGGCTTCTTCCGCCGCCGGGTCTCGGAGATCCTCTCCGCCGACCCCGATATCCAGGTGGTCGGTACCGCCACCAACGGCCGTGAGGCCATCGATCAGGCCCTGGCGCTGAAGCCGGACGTGATCACCATGGACTACGAGATGCCGATGATGGACGGCATCACGGCCGTTCGGAACATCATGCAGCGCTGCCCGACGCCGGTACTGATGTTCTCCTCGCTGACCCATGAAGGCGCCCGCGTCACCCTCGATGCGCTGGATGCCGGTGCGGTCGATTACCTGCCGAAGAACTTCGAAGACATCTCGCGCAACCCCGAGAAGGTCAAGGCCATGCTGTGCGAGAAGGTGCATACCATCGCGCGCAGTAACCGCCGTTACAGCACCTTCAGTGTACCGCCCAGCGCGGCGGCGCCTGCCAGCAGCACCTCCAGCGCCTCGGCGCGCCCGGCGACTGCCGCACCTGCTCCGGCCACCAGCCGGCCGAGCGCGGCGCCTGCACCGGCGGCGCCCAGTGGTGGTGCCCCAAAGCGTAAATCCTACAAGCTGGTCGCCATCGGCACGTCCACCGGCGGCCCGGTCGCCCTGCAGCGGGTGCTGACCCAGCTGCCGGCCAATTTCCCGGCGCCCATCGTGCTGATCCAGCACATGCCGGCGGCCTTCACCAAGGCGTTTGCCGAGCGCCTGGACAAGCTGTGCCGGATTACCGTCAAGGAAGCCGAGGACGGCGATCTGCTGCGCCCAGGCGTCGCCCTGCTGGCTCCTGGCGGCAAGCAGATGATGGTCGACCCGCGCGGCTCGGTGCGCATCCTCCCGGGTGACGAACGCCTGAACTATAAGCCCTGCGTTGATATCACCTTCGGCTCCGCCGCCAAGTCGTTCAATGACAAGGTGCTGGCCGTAGTGCTCACCGGCATGGGCGCCGATGGCCGCGAAGGCGCGCGCCTGCTCAAGCAGGGCGGCAGCCAGGTATGGGCCCAGGACGAAGCCAGCTGCGTGATCTACGGCATGCCCATGGCGGTGGTGAAGGCCAACCTGGCCGACGCCGTGTACGGCCTGGACGATATCGGCCGGCACCTGGCCGAGGCCTGCATCTGATGGATGTACTGAGCCTCATCGGGATCATCCTGGCATTCGTCGCCATTCTGGGCGGCAACTACCTTGAAGGCGGCCATGCCGGGGCCCTGCTCAACGGCCCGGCAGCGCTGATCGTGATCGGTGGCACCCTCGGCGCGGCCTTCCTGCAGGCGCCGATGAGCGTGTTCAAGCGTTCCCTGGTCATCCTGCGCTGGATCGTCTTCCCCCCGCGCGTCGACCTGGCCGGCGGCATTGCCAGCGTGGTCAGCTGGAGCATGGCAGCGCGCAAGGAAGGGCTGCTCGGCCTCGAACCGGTCGCCGATGCCGAGCCCGATCCCTATGCCCGCAAAGGCTTGCAGCTGCTGGTGGACGGCGCCGAGCCGGAAGCCATCCGCAGCATCCTCGAGGTCGACCTCTACACCCAGGAAGGGCGCGATATCCAGGCGGCCAAGGTGTTCGAGAGCATGGGCGGCTATGCGCCGACCATCGGCATCATCGGTGCGGTGATGGGCCTGATCCACGTCATGGGCAATCTGGCCGACCCTAGCAAGCTGGGCGCCGGCATCGCCGTGGCGTTCGTCGCCACCATCTACGGCGTGGCCTTCGCTAACCTGCTGCTGTTGCCGATCGGCAACAAGCTCAAGTCGATCGCGGCGCGCCAGTCGCGCTACCGCGAAATGTTGCTGGAAGGCATCCTCTCCATCGCTGAGGGCGAGAATCCGCGCTCCATCGAGCTGAAGCTGCAAGGCTTCATGGACTGACGGGGTAGGGGACCGACATGGCCCGGCGGCGCCACCACGAGGAACACGAGAATCACGAGCGCTGGCTGGTGTCCTACGCGGACTTCATCACCCTGCTGTTCGCCTTCTTCGTGGTGATGTACTCGATTTCCTCGATCAACGAGGGCAAGTACAAGGTGCTCTCGGAAAGCCTGGTCGGTGTGTTCAGCGAGCCCGAACGGGCTATCAAGCCGATTCCCATCGGTGAGGAGAAGCCTCGGACCACCGAACCCGATCGTTCGATGATCGAAGACAACCCCAATAGCAGCACCTCCAGCGAAGACCCCAGCGATCCGCTGCAGCAGATCGCCAGCAGCATGCGCGATGCCTTTGGCGACCTGATCGCCTCCGAACAGCTGACCGTGCGCGGTAACGAGCTGTGGGTGGAGATCGAGCTGAATTCCAGCCTGCTGTTCCCCAGCGGTGATGCGGTGCCCAACGAGATGGCCTTCACCCTAATCGAGAAGGTGGCCAAGATTCTCGCGCCCTACGAGAACCCGATTCACGTCGAAGGCTTCACCGACAACCTGCCGATCAGCACCGCCCAGTACCCCAGCAACTGGGAACTTTCCACGGCGCGAGCGGCCAGCATAGTGCGGATGCTGGCGATGGACGGAGTCAATCCCGGACGTCTGGCGGCGGTCGGCTATGGCGAATTCCAGCCGGTGGCCGACAATGCCACTGACGAGGGTCGTTCGCGCAATCGTCGTGTGGTGCTGGTGATCTCGCGCAATCTGGATGTGCGCCGCAGCGTCAGTGGCGTGGGCAGCGGTAACGCCAAGCCCGATGCCGCCCTGAAGCGGGCTGGCACGCAACCTGCACCGGCACAGCCACAGGCGGCACCGGTGAGCGGTTCCGCCAATATTCCGACGCCCGCACCGTGAGGCGTCATCCAGTTCTCGGCAGGGGGACGGCCAGGCCGGGAGGACGAAGAAGATGAAAGTCTGGGCAATAGCCAATCAAAAAGGTGGAGTCGGCAAAACCACCACCTCCATCGCCCTGGCGGGCCTGCTGGCCGACGCCGGCAAGCGTGTGGTCGTGGTTGACCTCGACCCGCATGGTTCGATGACCAGCTATTTCGGCCATGATCCGGATAGCCTGGAGCACAGCAGCTTCGACTTGTTCCTGCACCAAGGCACGGTGCCCGAGGGGCTTCCGGCGCGCCTGCTGCTGCCGACTAGCCACGAGAACATTTCTCTGCTGCCTTCCAGCACCGCACTGGCCACGCTGGAGCGCCAGTCGCCAGGGCAGAACGGCCTGGGCCTGGTCGTCGCCAAGAGCCTGGCGCAGCTGTGGGAAAAGTTCGACCACGCCATCATCGACAGCCCGCCGCTGCTCGGCGTGCTGATGGTCAACGCGCTGGCCGCGAGCCAGCAGCTGGTGATCCCGGTGCAGACCGAGTTCCTCGCGGTGAAGGGGCTGGAGCGCATGGTCAGCACCCTGGCCATGATCAATCGCTCGCGCAAGCAGCCGTTGCCCTACACCATCGTGCCGACCCTGTTCGACCGCCGCACCCAGGCATCACTGAATACCCTGCGGGTGCTGCGCAATTCCTATCCCGAGCACCTGTGGCAGGCCTACGTACCGGTGGACACGCGCTTACGCGACGCCAGCCGGGCAGGGCAGACGCCCTCCCAGTTCGACAACAACAGCCGCGGCGTCATCGCGTACCGCGCGCTGCTCAAGCACCTGCTGGCGGGGCAACCGGCCAGTCAGGTAGCCTGACGGAGCAGGCTATGCTGATCAGACCGGTTCAAGTCATCGGCCAGCCCTGCCGATAGTCTGTAAGACCTATTTCGTGGAACTCCCTATGAGCCGTACCGCCGCCACCGCCACTCGCCCACAGCAGGCCCTGCAGTCCTACCTGGATGCGCTGCTGCAGGACGCGGCTGTCGAGCTGGAACATGAGCTGAGTTTCGACGAGTTCGAGGCCGCCGTGCTCGAGGAGCAGGTGCGCGATGCTCGTCGCGTGGAGGCCAAGCCGGTACTGGCCAGGCCGCTGGCCCTGGCGGAAGCCAAGCCGCAGGTGCTGCCGACCATCGAGCTGCGCATGCCGGAAGTGCCGCCGGTCATCGAAGTGCCCGTGGCACCGGCCGAGCCCGAAGTCGAAGTGCAGGTGGCACCTGCGCCGGTCGCCGCACCGAGCCTGGAAGGACGGCCGAGCTGGGCGGAAGAACCCTTCGAATGCCTGCTGTTCGACGTGGCCGGCCTGACGCTGGCCGTGCCGCTGGTATGCCTGGGCACCATTCACCCGCTGGCGGGCACCGAGCTGACGCCGCTGTTCGGTCAGCCGGACTGGTTCCTCGGCCTGCTGCCGGGTCAGGACTGCAATCTGAAGGTGCTGGACACGGCGCGCTGGGTGATGCCCGAGCGCTACCGTGAAGACTTTCGCGACGGCCTGCAGTACGTGATTTCCGTGCAGGGCTATGAATGGGGGCTGGCGGTACATCAGGTCAGCCGCTCGATCCGCCTGGACCCGAGCGAGATCAAATGGCGCAGCCAGCGTTCGCAACGCCCCTGGCTGGCCGGCACGGTGATCGAACACATGTGCGCGCTGCTGGATGTCTCGGCCCTGGCCGAGCTGATCGCCAGTGGCGCCACGCGCAACGGAGCGATCCGCGCGAATTGAATACAACGCCCCGTTCCGCGCGGGGCTCTATAGTTAACGACAAGCGGGCACACCCGCGAACTTGACCGAGGCTAGGGACATGAAGAAATCGTCAGCGCAAGGTTCCGAAGATCCGATTCTGCAGTGGGTAACCTTCCGCCTGGATAACGAGACCTACGGCATCAACGTGATGCAGGTGCAAGAAGTACTGCGCTACACCGAGATCGCCCCGGTTCCGGGCGCCCCGACCTACGTGCTGGGCATCATCAACCTGCGCGGCAACGTGGTCACCGTGATCGATACCCGCCAGCGCTTCGGCCTGTCGCCAGCGCCGGTCACCGACAACACCCGTATCGTCATCATCGAGGCGGACAAGCAGGTGGTCGGCATCCTGGTCGACAGCGTCGCCGAGGTTGTTTACCTGCGCCAATCCGAGGTCGAGACCGCGCCGAACGTGGGCAACGAGGAGTCGGCCAAGTTCATCCAGGGCGTGTGCAACAAGAATGGCGAGCTGCTCATCCTGGTCGAACTGGACAAGATGATGAGCGAGGAAGAGTGGTCCGAGCTGGAGAGCATCTGACCCATGCTGGAGATCGCGGTTGCCGTGCTCGGCTTGTTCAGCGTGCTGCTTGCCGGTTTCTGCTACCAGCTGTCGCTGAAACTGCGTCAGCAGGAGGAGCTGCAGAAGGAGCGGGACGCTCTCCGCGATCAACGCGTGAAAGAGCTGGCCCGCCGCCTGGATGCCTACCTCACCGGTAGCATCCGCATGGGTGAGGAGCTGCACGAGCTGCGCCGCGTGGTGGCGCCGCTGCCGGACAAGCTGAATCAGATGGAGCAGCGCGATCCCTCCAGCCTTTCCTTCACCCAGGCCGCCCGCCTGGTGGGGATGGGCGCCAGCGTCGATGACCTGACCCACTCCTGCGGCCTGACCCAGGCCGAGGCCGAGTTGGTCAGTCGCCTGCACAAGGCGCCAAAGCAGCGTTCTTGAGCCTCTCCCTTACATCCTTCGGTTCTGACTCTCCGATCGCGCGACGCTAACCGTTCCAAGCGCGCGATATCCCTGTGCCTAAGCTGAATACATGGAGCTGACTTCCTAAGGAGGCCACCATGCGTTCTGCATTGTTGTTGCTATTGTGCCTGGTCGTGTCGAACGTGGATGCCAGCGAGGCGCCGCTCGAGGTGCGCGGCGCCACTACGGTGAATGCCGTGCAGGCGCGCCAGCTTTACGAGTTTGGCGTGCTGTTCATCGATGTGCGCCCGGCCCGCGAATGGGGCTGGGGCCATGTGCACGGGGCGCTGCATCTGCAGCTGGACCAGCGTTTCGCCGAGCTGTCCAGCCCCGACTGGCCGCGCAACATGCCCATCGTCCTGTACTGCGACAGCGAGGTCTGCCCGGCGAGTGCCGAGGCCGCACGCCGGGCCGTGGGCTGGGGCTTCCAGCAAGTCTTCTACTTCCGCTCGGGTTACTTCGCCTGGCAGCTACTGGACTTCCCCCTGGGCCGGGGGCAGGAGGGCGAGCTGTTCGCCTTTATCGCTGGGGAGCCGCCAACCGCGGCCGGTCAGACTGCGGAGTGACGTCGCGCTCCGCCGGGTCCTCGACGAAGCCGGCCGGACGCTTGCCCTTGAGGTACCAGGCGAAGGCGATGATCTCGGCGATGGTGCGGTACAGCGGCTCGGGAATCGCGTCGCCCAGCTCCAGGCGCGCCAGCAGGCGCACCAGCTCGGCATTTTCGTAGATCGGTACTTCGTACTCGCGGGCGATGGCCAGGATCGCCTCGGCCAGCTCGTCATCGCCCTTGGCGGTGAGGCTGGGCGCATTGCTGCCATCGTAGGAGAGGGCAATGGCTTGGCGCGGGGCTTTGTCCTGCTTCATGCGGTTTCATCCACCCAGCGCTGTTCCAGATTGGTCTTCGGGCCTTGCGGCGGCATGCCCTGGCGGCAGCTCAGCTCGCCCACCTCCAGGCCGGCGCCGAGCAGGCGCTGGCGCAGGTTGTCCAGCTCCTGATCGATCAGCTGCGCGGTGTCCGCCCGCTCGGCCCATAGCTGGCTGGACAGGCTGCCGCGCAGCAGCTGCGCCTGTACCTGCAGCGGGCCCAGCGGGTCGAGATCGAAGGCCAGGTCGATGCGCCACAGGGTTTCCTTCTGCTCCTTCTTGCTGCCCGTGTTGCCCGGCTCCTCGCGCTGCAGCTTGACCTGCAACGGCACCACGTCGTGCTGGTTGCGCATCGGCAGTTCCAGCTGCCAGGTGGTCAGCAGGTTGCCTTCAGGCGTCACTTGGGACTGGGCCAGGCTCGACAGCTGGTGCGTCTGCAGACGCGACACGGCGGCAGCGGCCAGTTTGAGCAGGGCCTCAAGATCGGCTTCCTCGTCCATCGACTGCAGCAGGCGCGAGGGCAGGGGGAAGCTCATGGCTTGCTGGCGCAGTCCGGCCTGACCGAGTGCGCCAAGGGCGTTGCGCACGAAGGCGGGCATGGCTTGAGCCAGTGCACTACCGGCACTGGCTGAAGGCATCGGGCCGCCGCCCGGTAGTGTAGGCAGTAACTGCGACACCAGGCGCAGTAGGCTGGCCTTGAGGTCCTGCGGCAGGTTCTGGGTCTGCCCGCTGAGCAGCTTGGCTTCTAGAAACACGCCGCTCTGCTCCATGGCCTTGGCCAGGCCTTCGGCGCTGCCCAGCTGCTTGCCGTCCGGCAGCATGCCGAGCAGCTTGTCGATGCTGGTGCGCAGCTCGGTCGGCAGGCCGTCCTGCTGGGCCATGCCCTGCATGCCCTTGAACAGGCCTTCGAGCGAACCCTGGCGACTCTGCTGGGCGGCCAGCTGCTGGCCCAGCACCAACTGGTCCAGGCGGCCGCTCAGCGGCAGGAAGTTGAGTGCCTGGCTGCCCTGGACCTGGGCGGTGAGCAGGCTGCCTATGGGCAGCGGCAGCGGGGTTTCCACGCTCAGCTTGCTGCCGGACAGCGAGGTATTGAGCAGATTGACCACTACCCGGTAGAGCGCTTGCTGGGTCTTGAGCTGGGCGATTTGCTCGCGGGATTCGACCTTGCCCTGCAGCAGGGTTCCGACCGGCAACTGCTCCAGGTCCAGGCTGGTGAGCAGGCGCGTGTCGCCACCCTGCAGGGCCACGGCCAGCCGAGTTTCTGAGAGCGCAGTGACGGCGAGCGTGGTGCCCTGGGCCAAGGGGCGTGGGCTGCTGGCTTCGAGGGTGGCTTGCTTGCCGCCGTTCAGTGTCAGCTTGAGCAGCAGCTGGAAGCTTTGCGCCACCTCCTTGGCTGCCAGCACCTCGGCCTTGGCGGTTTCGCCGGCGGCCAGCATGCCCTCCAGGGGTTGCAGCAGCTTCACCGCCAGATCGGCGGCGTTGGGCGTGGCGGGGCGGACGACCGGCGACGTCGCGGGAAGCGGGCGAGGACTGCTGATTTCTGCCATGGCCGGGTCACACCCTGTCAAAAAGCCGGCTTCGGAGGGTAAAGCCCGGCATGTATAATGCCGGCCGTTTCGGGCTGGCTGTACGGTCAACTTGCCACAGTATAGCGGCCAGCCCCCCTCTGACTTGAACCCCTCCGGGATGCCATGCAGTGATCAGTCCACGACTCCAAGCCGTTGCCCTCGCCTGCGAGCGGGACTGGCGTCTGCTGTTCGAGCACCTGGAGTTGGACCTCGCCGGCGGCATCCTGTTGCAGGTAGCTGGTCCCAACGGTAGCGGCAAGACCAGCCTGCTGCGCCTGTTGGCCGGGCTGATGCAGCCAACAGCCGGTGAGGTGCTGCTGAACGGCAAGCCGCTGGCCAGCCAGCATGGCGAGCTGGGGCGCAGCCTGCTATGGATCGGCCACGCCGCCGGTATCAAGGGCCTGCTCACCGCCGAAGAAAACCTGGCCTGGCTGTGCGCCCTGCATCAGCCGGCCGCGCGCGATGCCATCTGGCAGGCGCTGGAGGCGGTCGGCTTGCGCGGCTTCGAGGATGTGCCCTGCCACACTCTGTCCGCCGGCCAGCAGCGCCGCGTGGCCCTGGCCCGCCTGTATCTGGACGCGCCGCCGCTGTGGGTTCTCGACGAACCCTTCACCGCTCTCGATAAACAAGGCGTGGCGCAACTCGAAGCGCACCTGGCTCGCCACTGCGAGCAGGGCGGTCTGGTGGTGCTGACCACCCACCACACGCTGAGCGAGAAGCCTGCCGGCTACCGCGAGCTGGACCTGGGAAGGCGCAGCGCATGAATAACGTCTTCCTCCTGCTGCTATCACGCGAAGCCCGCCTGCTGTTCCGCCGCCCGGCCGAGTTGGCCAACCCGCTGGTGTTCTTCGCCATCGTCATCGCCCTGTTCCCGTTGGCGGTCGGTCCCGAGACCAATCTGTTACAGACCTTGTCGCCTGGGCTGATCTGGGTGGCAGCGCTGTTGGCCGTGCTGCTCTCGCTGGACGGGCTTTTCCGCAGTGATTTCGAGGACGGCTCGCTGGAGCAGTGGGTCCTTTCGTCGCACCCGCTGCCCCTTCTGGTCCTGGCCAAGGTGCTGGCACACTGGCTGTTCTCGGGGTTGGCCCTGGTGCTGCTGGCGCCGCTGCTGGCCTTGATGCTCGGTTTGCCCGGGCGCTGCCTGCCGGTACTGCTGGCTTCGCTGCTGCTCGGTACCCCGGTGCTGAGCCTGCTCGGCGCCGTTGGCGCGGCGTTGACCGTCGGTCTCAAGCGCGGCGGGCTGCTGCTGGCGCTGTTGATTCTGCCGCTGTACATCCCGGTGCTGATTCTCGGCACCGGGGCGCTACAGGCGGCCCTGCAAGGATTGCCCGCGGCCGGTCACCTGTTGTGGCTGGCCAGCCTGACCGCCCTGGCGGTCACCCTGACACCCTTTGCAATCGGCGCCGGACTGCGAATCAGCGTCGGCGAATAACTAAAGAGTCACCGTGATGAGATGGACCTGGTTTCACCAGTGGGGTTCGCCCAAGTGGTTCTATGAGCGCAGTGGCCGCTGGCTGCCGTGGCTGGCCGCGGCCGCCATCGTGCTGCTGACCGTCGGCATCGTCTGGGGCCTGGCCTTCGCTCCGCCCGAGAAGTACCAGGGCAACAGCTACCGGATCATCTACATCCACGTGCCGGCGGCGTTCCTCGCCCAGTCCTGCTACCTGATGATGGCGGTGGCCGGCCTGGTCGGCCTGGTGTGGAAGATGAAGCTGGCCGACGTGGCCCTGCAGCAGGCCGCGCCCATCGGTGCCTGGCTGTGCTTCGTCGCGCTGGTGACCGGTGCCATCTGGGGCAAGCCGACCTGGGGCACCTACTGGATCTGGGACGCACGCCTGACCTCGATGCTGATCCTGCTGTTCCTCTACTTCGGCGTCATCGCCCTGGGCAATGCGATCAGCAACCGCGATAGCGCGGCCAAGGCTTGCGCCGTGCTGGCGCTGGTCGGTGCGGTGAACATCCCGATCATCCAGAAGTCGGTGGAGTGGTGGAACACCCTGCACCAGCCGGCCACCTTCAAGGTCACCGGCAAGGCCAGCATGAGCATGGAGATGTGGCTGCCGCTGCTGCTCTGCGTGCTGGGCTTCTACTGCTTCCTCGGCGCCGTGTTGCTCTACCGCATGCGCACCGAAGTGCTCAAGCGCGAGGCCCGCAGCAGCTGGGTGAAAGCCGAGATCGGTCGTCTGGTGGAGGGCAGGGCATGAGTTTCGCCTCCTTCGCCGAATTCCTCGCCATGGGTCACCATGGCGCCTATGTGTGGTCGGCCTACGGCATCAGCCTGGCGGTGCTGGCCCTCAACGTCGCGCTGCCGATTATGGCGCGCCGGCGTTACCTGCAAGACGAGGCGCGCCGTTTGCGCCGGGAGAAACAACAGTGAATGCGGTCCGCAAGAAACGCCTGTACATCGTCCTGGCCATCCTCGTCGGCGTTTCCGCCGCGGTAGGCCTGGCCCTCAGCGCGCTGCAGGAGAACATCAACCTGTTCTACACCCCGACCCAGATCGCCAACGGCGAAGCGCCGCAGGACACCCGCATCCGCGCCGGCGGCATGGTCGCCAAGGGTTCGGTCAAGCGTTCCGCCGACTCGCTGGACGTCGAATTCGTGGTCACCGACTTCGCCAAGAACGTGACCATCCGCTACCGCGGCATCCTGCCGGACCTGTTCCGCGAGGAGCAGGGCATAGTCGCCCTCGGCAAGCTGGGCGCCGACGGCGTGCTGGTGGCCGATGAGGTGCTGGCCAAGCACGACGAGAACTACATGCCGCCGGAAGTCACCAAGGCCCTGAAGGACAGCGGCAAGCTGCCGGAAGGCGGCGAGGCCAAGCAATGAACGCCGCGCTGATGATTCCCGAGCTGGGCCATGTGGCCCTGATCCTCGCCCTGTGCCTGGCCCTGGTGCAGGCGACCCTGCCGCTGATCGGCGCCTGGCTGGGAGATCGCCAGTGGATGGGCCTGGCCCAGCCGGCGGCCTGGGGCCAGTTCGCCATGCTGGCGTTCGCCTTCGCCTGCCTGACCTGGGCCTTCATGGCCGACGACTTCTCCGTGGCCTACGTAGCCAACAACTCCAACAGCGCCTTGCCCTGGTACTACAAGTTCAGCGCCGTATGGGGTGCCCACGAGGGTTCGTTGCTGCTGTGGGCATTGATCCTCAGCGGCTGGACCTTCGCCGTGGCGATCTTCTCGCGCCAGCTGCCGGACGTGATGCTGGCCCGCGTGCTGGCCGTGATGGGCATGATCAGCGTCGGCTTCCTGCTGTTCCTGATCATCACTTCCAACCCCTTCGAGCGTCTGCTGCCGGACGCGCCGCTCAACGGCCGCGACCTCAACCCGCTGCTGCAGGACTTCGGTCTGATCGTGCATCCGCCGATGCTGTACATGGGTTACGTCGGCTTCTCGGTGGCCTTTGCCTTCGCCATCGCCGCGCTGCTCGGCGGCAAGCTGGACGCCGCCTGGGCACGTTGGTCGCGTCCCTGGACCATAGTCGCCTGGGCCTTTCTCGGCATCGGCATCGCCCTGGGCTCCTGGTGGGCTTACTACGAGCTGGGCTGGGGCGGCTGGTGGTTCTGGGACCCGGTGGAGAACGCCTCGTTCATGCCCTGGCTGGTCGGCACCGCGCTTATCCACTCGCTGGCCGTGACCGAGAAACGTGGCGTGTTCAAGAGCTGGACCGTGCTGTTGGCCATCGCCGCCTTCTCCCTGAGCCTGCTCGGTACCTTCCTGGTCCGCTCCGGCGTGCTGACCTCGGTGCATGCCTTCGCCAACGACCCGGCGCGAGGCGTGTTCATCCTGATCTTCCTGCTGGTGGTGGTCGGCGGCTCGCTGGCGCTGTTCGCCGTGCGTGCGCCGGTGGTCAAGAGCCAGGTCGGCTTCGCCCTGTGGTCGCGTGAAACGCTGCTGCTGGCCAACAATCTGGTGCTGGTGGTGGCGGCCTCGATGATCCTGCTCGGCACCCTCTACCCGCTGGTGCTGGATGCGCTGTCCGGCGCCAAACTGTCGGTTGGCCCGCCTTACTTCAACGCCCTGTTCGTACCGCTGATGGCGCTGCTGATGCTGGTGATGGCCGTCGGCGTGGTGGTGCGCTGGAAGGACACCCCGGTGAAATGGCTGCTCGGCATGCTTACCCCGGTACTGGTTGGCAGCGTGGTGCTCGGCTTCCTCGCCAGCTGGGCTTTCGGCGATTTCCACTGGAGCGTGCTGGCGGTGTTCCTGCTGGCCTTCTGGGTCTTGCTGGCCGGCGGTCGCGACCTGCTCGACAAGTGCCGCCACAAGGGCCTGCTGAAGGGGATGCGCAGCCTCTCCAGCAGCTACTGGGGCATGCAGCTGGCGCATCTGGGCATCGCCGTGTGCGCCATCGGTGTGGTGCTGGTCAGCCACGGCAGCGCCGAGCGCGATCTGCGTCTGGCACCGGGCGAGTCCCTGGAGCTGGGCGGCTATGTATTCGTCTTCGAGGGCGCCAAGCACTTCGAGGGCCCCAACTTCACCTCGGACAAGGGCACCGTGCGCGTGCTGCAGGATGGCGAGGAAGTCGCCGTGCTGCACCCGGAGAAGCGCCTGTACACCGTGCAGCAGATGCCGATGACCGAGGCCGGCATCGACGCCGGGCTGACCCGCGACCTCTACGTCGCCCTCGGTGAGCCGCTGGAGAATGGCGCCTGGGCCGTGCGCGTACATATCAAACCCTACGTGCGCTGGATCTGGCTGGGCGGCCTGATGATGGGCCTCGGCGGCCTGCTGGCGGCCTTCGACCCGCGCTACCGGGTCAAGGTGCGTAGTCGCGTGCGCGACGTGCTGGGCATGCCGGAGGCGACCGCATGAAACGCCTGATTCTGCTGTTGCCGCTGGCGCTGTTCCTGGCCATGGCGGTGTTCCTCTACCGTGGCCTGTTCCTCAACCCGCAGGAACTGCCCTCGGCGCTGATCGACAAGCCGCTGCCGGCCTTCAGCCTGCCGGACCTGAAGAACGAGCAACGCCTGATCACCGAGAAGGACCTCAAGGGCCCGGCGCTGGTCAACGTCTGGGCCACCTGGTGCCCTACCTGCAAGGCCGAGCACCACATGCTCAATCGCCTGGCGGAGGCCGGCGTGGTGATCCACGGGGTCAACTATAAGGACGACAGCGAGGCCGCGCGCAAGTGGCTGAAGGACTACCTCGACCCGTACCAGGTCAACGTCGCCGACCCGCAGGGCTCGCTGGGCATCAACCTGGGCGTGTACGGCGCGCCAGAGACCTTCCTGATCGACGCCCAGGGCATCATCCGCCACAAGTACGTCGGCGCCATCGACGAGAACGTCTGGCGCAAGGAGCTGGCGCCGCGTTACCAGGCCCTGCAGGAGGAGAAGCCGTGAAGCGCCTGCTGATCGCCTGCCTGCTGGGGCTGAGCCTGGTCGGCGCCGCCCGCGCCGCCATCGATACCTACCAGTTCAAGGATGAGGTGGAGCGCGAGCGCTTCCGTGGCCTCACCGAAGAGCTGCGCTGCCCCAAGTGCCAGAACCAGAACATCGCCGACTCCAATGCGCCGATCGCCACCGACCTGCGCCGCGAGATCTTCCGCATGCTGGAGGAGGGCAGGAGCGACAAGGAGATCGTCGATTTCCTGGTCATGCGCTACGGCGATTTCGTGATGTACAAGCCGCCGTTGGACAGCCGTACCTGGCTGCTCTGGTACGGCCCCTTCGGCCTGTTGGGCCTGGGCGCCATCGCGCTCTGCGTGCTGGTGTTGCGCCGGCGCAAGGTGGAGCAGGCGCCGGCACAGGTGGCCTTGAGCGCCGCCGAACGTGAGCGCCTGGACGCTCTGCTGAAAGAAACCCGGGATACCCAAGACTGATGATCGAATTCTGGCTCGCCGTCGGCCTGCTGCTGCTGGTCGGCACGGCTTTCCTGCTGATTCCCGTGCTGCGTGGCCGTCGTGCCCAGGCCGAGGAAGACCGCACCGCACTCAACGTCGCCCTGTACCAGGAGCGCCTGGCCGAACTCACCGCCCAGCGCGAGGCCGGCACGCTGACTGGCGAGCAGTTCGACGCCGGCCAGGCCGAGGCCGCGCGTGAGCTGCTGGCCGACACCGAGGGTGCCGGCAATGGTCGCGGCCGTCTGCTGGGCAAGGCCCTGCCTCTGTTGATCGCCCTGGCGCTGCCGGGCCTCACCTTCGGCCTGTACTGGCACTGGGGCGCCAGCCAGGACCTGGCTGCCATGCAGGATCGGCCGACCATCGACCAGATGACTGCGCGCCTGGAACAGGCGGTCAAGGACAACCCGGATTCCGCCGAGGCCTGGTACTACCTGGGCCGCATCTACATGGGCAACGGCGATGCCGGCAAGTCCGCCATGGCCTACGAGCACGCGGTGCGCGCCGCCGGCCGCGCGCCCGAGCTGCTCGGCCTGTGGGCCCAGGCCCTGTACTTCGCCGCGAACAAGCAGTGGAGCGCGCAGATGCAGGCGCTCACCGACGAGGCGCTCAAGGCCGATCCCAACGAGACCACCAGCCTCGGTCTGCTGGGCATTGCCGCCTTCGAGGAAGAGCGCTTCGCCGACGCCATCGACTACTGGCAGCGCCTGTCGGCGCAGATGCCGGCGGAAGACCCGGCCCGCGCCTCGATCCAGGTCGGCATCGACCGTGCCCGCGAACAGATGCAGGCCGCCGGCCAGCCGGCACCGGGTGAAGTGGTGAACAAATCCATGGCGGTGATCCGCGTCAGCGTCGATCTGGCTCCTACACTCAAATCCAAGGTGCAGCCGGGCGATACGGTGTTCGTCTTCGCCCGCGCCGCGTCTGGCCCGCCCATGCCGCTGGCGGTCAAGCGCCTGACCGTGGCCGACCTGCCGGCCAAGGTCGAACTGAGCGACAAGGATGCGATGATGGAGCAGCTCAAACTCTCCAGCTTCCCGCAGATCCAGCTGGTGGCGCGGATTTCGCGCAGTGGCGTGGCCACTCAGGGTGAGTGGGTCGGTCGCGGCCAGCCGATCGCCAGCAGCACCAGCGAGCCCCAGCAACTGCTGATCGACAGCCCGGAGCAAGCGCAATGAACAAGTCGCTGGTTTCTCTCACTCTGCTGCTCGCCCTGAGCGGCTGCGCCCTGCAGCCCGGCGTCACGCCCAAGGGCGGCGAGCCTGCGCAAAAGCAGCAGAGCCATCCGCGCTATGCGCCGCCACCCGGTGGCAATGCCTATTGGGACCCGGCGCTGGGCGTGTACGTGATCCAGGGCAGCACCAAGCTGTATTACCGGGAGCGCGTCTACTACCGCTGGGATCGCGGCTGGAACTGGGCCAGCAGCCCGAACGGCCCCTGGCAGCCCACCGACAATAGCGGTGTGCCGGCGGGGCTCGGTCGTACCATCGCCGACTAATTCTCCAGAGCTTCCAACGCAGCTTTGAGGTTGCGCCGGGCCGGAGCCTCCCACAGCTGCGCCAGCGGCGCGTGGTGATAGAGCGCCGGTGCATCCAGCAACTGGCGCAACAGCTTGGCGCGGCCGGCGCGGAACAGCGGCTCCGGCACCCAGGCATACTCGGTGCGTACGGCCGCCTCGTAACCCGCATACACCTGCGTATCGCTGGCCAGGATCGAGAGGTCGATATCCACCACCAGCGCCGCATCGGCGTCGTCCGGCGCCTGCTGATGGCGGGTGGCGAGGATCATCTAGCGCAGCGCGGGGGGCCGTTCGCCCAGACCCGCGTCCTCCATCCATCGGCAGGCGTGCTCGGCGCTGGCGGCCTCGTTGTCCTGGCGGCGAGTGTCGTAGACCAGGTCGTGGGTCCACAGCGCCAGCTCCACCAAGGCTGGGTCTCTGGCCAGATGCTGCCAGCGTTGCAGATGGGCCAGGCAGGCCTGGATATGGCTGCTGCCGTGGTAGTGGCGATTCGGCGAGGCATAGGCCGCCTGTAGTTCAGCGAAACTGCCGGCCGGAGCCGAGCCGCCCAGTTCCTGCCAGAGCGCTTGCCAGCGTGTTTCCGAGAGCATCCTTCACCTCGCCATGATCGGGGCCGCCAGCATAGCGCGGCCGCGGCTCTTGGCCGCGAAAAACCCTGTGATACACTCCGCCGACCCCCAGATTTGCCCCCTTTTTCAAGGAAATCCATGAGCTTCATGGCAGCGGATAGCCGCGTTCTGCAGTCTTCCCGATCCGCGCCCGCGGAGGCCCTGGCATGCGCCTGAAGTGCATCAAGCTGGCGGGCTTCAAGTCCTTCGTCGACCCCACCACGGTCAACTTCCCCAGCAATATGGCGGCGGTGGTCGGGCCCAACGGCTGCGGCAAGTCCAACATCATCGACGCCGTGCGCTGGGTGATGGGCGAGAGCTCGGCGAAGAACCTGCGCGGCGAGTCGATGACCGATGTCATCTTCAACGGCTCCAACACCCGCAAGCCGGTGACTCAGGCCTCCATCGAGCTGATCTTCGACAACTCCGACGGCAGCCTGGTCGGCGAGTACGCCGCCTTCGCCGAGATTTCCATCCGCCGCCGGGTGACCCGCGACTCGCAGAACACCTATTTCCTCAACGGCACCAAGTGCCGCCGGCGCGATATCACTGACATCTTCCTCGGTACCGGCCTGGGCCCGCGCAGCTACTCGATCATCGAGCAGGGCATGATCTCCAAGCTGATCGAGGCGAAACCCGAGGATCTGCGGAATTTCATCGAGGAAGCCGCCGGCATCTCCAAGTACAAGGAGCGCCGCCGCGAGACCGAGAGCCGCATCCGCCGTACCCAGGAAAACCTGGCGCGCCTGACCGACCTTCGCGAAGAACTGGAGCGCCAGCTCGAACGCCTGCACCGCCAGGCCCAGGCCGCTGAGAAGTATCAGGAATACAAGGCCGAGGAGCGACAGCTCAAGGCCCAGCTGTCGGCCCTGCGCTGGCAGGCGCTGAACCTGCAGGTGGGCAGTCGCGAGCAGGTGATCGGCGATCAGGAAGTGGCCTACGAGGCCCTGGTGGCCGAGCAGCGCAGCGCCGACGCCAGCATCGAGCGTCTGCGCGACGGCCACCACGAGCTGTCCGAACGCTTCAACCAGGTGCAGGCACGCTTCTACTCAGTGGGCGGTGATATCGCCCGTGTCGAGCAGAGCATCCAGCACGGCCAGCAGCGCCTGCGCCAGCTGCAGGACGATCTCAACGAGGCCGAGCGCGCGCGCCTGGAAACCGAGTCGCACCTGGGCCACGACCGCACCCTGCTGGCCACCCTGGGTGAAGAGCTGGCCATGCTCGAACCCGAGCAGGAACTGACCAGCGCCGCCGCCGAGGAGTCCGCCGCCGCCCTGGAGGAGGCCGAAGGAGCCATGCACGGCTGGCAGGAGCAGTGGGAGAGTTTCAACCAGCGCAGCGCCGAGCCGCGCCGCCAGGCCGAAGTGCAGCAATCGCGCATCGCCCAGCTGGAACAGAGCCTGGAGCGCCTGGTGGAGCGTCAGCGCCGCCTCAGCGATGAGCTGATGCAGCTGGCCGCCGATCCCGAAGACGCCGCCATACTCGAACTGGCCGAGCAGCTGGCCGTCAGCGACATGCAGCTGGAAGAGCTGCACGCCGCCGAAGCAGGCCAGGCCGAGCGCCTCGAGCAGCTGCGTGGCGAACTGCAGCAGGCCAGCCAGGCCCAGCAACAGGCCCAAGGCGAATTGCAGCGGCTGAACGGCCGCCTCGCTTCGCTGGAGGCGCTGCAGCAGGCCGCGCTGAATCCCGGCAAGGGCGCCGCCGAGTGGCTGCGTGAACAGCAGCTGAGCAATCGCCCGCGCCTGGCCGAAGGCCTGCGTGTGGAAAGCGGTTGGGAACTGGCCGTGGAGACGGTGCTGGGCGCCGATCTGCAGGCCGTGCTGTTGGACGATTTCAATGGCTTGAACCTGAGCGGCTTCGATCAGGGCGAGCTGCGCCTGATCAATCCGCAGCCCGGTGGCAGTCGCATCGCCGGCAGCCTGCTGGACAAGGTCGAGGCGAATATCGACCTGGCGCCCTGGCTGGGCAAGGTACGCCCGGTGGAGAACCTGGATCAGGCCCTGGCCCAGCGCCTGCAGCTGGGCGATGGCGAGTCGCTGATCAGCCGCGACGGTTACTGGGTCGGCCGGCAGTTCCTGCGTGTGCGGCGTGCCAGCGAGGCGGAGAGCGGCGTGCTGGCACGCGGCCAGGAGCTGGAACGGCTGCAGGCCGAGCGTGACGAGCGCGAGGCGGCCCTGGCCGATCTCGAGGAGAACCTACAGCGCCTGCAGGCCGCACAGCGCCAGCAGGAAGAGGCGCGCGAACAGCAGCGTCGCCTGGTGCAGGACGAAGCGCGTCGCCAGGGCGAGCTGAAGGCCAAACTCTCCGCCGGCCAGGCCAAGGCCGAGCAGCTGGCGCTGCGTCGCCGCCGTCTGGAGGAAGAGCAGGGTGAGGCCGCCGAGCAGCGCGAGCTGGAGCAGGAACAGCTGGGCGAGTCACGCCTGGTCCTGCAGGACGCGCTGGACGCCATGGCCATCGACACCGAACAGCGCGAGCAACTGCTGGCCAGCCGCGACCAGCTGCGCGAGCGCCTCGACCGGGTGCGCCAGGAGGCACGCCAGCACAAGGATCACGCCCATCAGCTGGCCGTGCGCCTGGGTTCGATCAAGGCTCAGCACGAATCTACGCGCCAGGCCCTGGAGCGCCTGGAACTGCAGTTCGAGCGTGCCATCGAGCGCCGCGAGCAGCTCAACCTCAATCTGGAGGAGGGCGCCGCGCCGCTGGAAGAGCTGCGCATGAAGCTCGAAGAGTTGCTGGAAAGACGGATGGGCGTGGAGGACGAGCTCAAGCTCGCCCGCCTGGCCCTGGAAGATGCCGACCGCGAGCTGCGCGATGCCGAGAAGCGCCGCGGCCAGGCAGAGCAGCAGGCGCAACTGCTGCGTGGCCAACTGGAACAGCAACGCATGGACTGGCAGGGCCTGAACATTCGGCGCAAGGCGCTGCAGGATCAGTTGCTGGAAGACGGCTATGACCTGCACGGGGTACTCGCCACGCTGCCCGCCGAGGCCAGCGAGGCGGCCTGGGACCAGCAGCTGGAGCAGCTGGCGGGGCGTATCGCTCGCCTGGGCGCGATTAACCTGGCGGCCATCGACGAATACCAGCAGCAGTCCGAGCGCAAGCGCTACCTGGATGCGCAGAACGCCGACCTGGTGGAGGCGCTGGAGACCCTGGAGAACGTTATCCGCAAGATCGACAAGGAGACCCGCAACCGCTTCAAGGAGACCTTCGATCAGATCAACTCCGGCCTACAGGCGCTGTTCCCCAAGGTGTTCGGCGGCGGCCATGCCTACCTGGAACTGACTGGCGAGGACCTGCTGGATACCGGGGTGGCGATCATGGCGCGCCCGCCGGGCAAGAAGAACAGCACCATCCACTTGTTGTCCGGCGGCGAGAAGGCGCTGACGGCCCTGGCCCTGGTGTTCGCCATCTTCAAGTTGAACCCGGCGCCGTTCTGCATGCTCGATGAAGTGGATGCGCCGCTCGATGACGCCAACGTCGGCCGCTATGCGCGGCTGGTCAAGGAAATGTCGGAGACAGTGCAGTTCATCTATATCACCCACAACAAGATCGCCATGGAAATGGCCGATCAGCTGATGGGGGTGACCATGCACGAGCCGGGTTGCTCGCGCCTGGTGGCCGTGGACGTCGAGGAGGCTATGACGCTGGTAGAGGCCTGAAGCAGGGCAGCAAACGCGGCAAAATGCCTTGCGACGGTGCACATTTACCGTTCGTCGTGCTAGCTTAGGCTCCACTTTTGTTACGCGCGAAAAATACCTGTAGAAACATACAGTTGTTCGCGTTCCAAAGGGGCAGGAAGCCCTTATTTTCATTACATTTTCATCGTTCAGGGGCTTAGGAGTTTCATGGAGCTGCGCTATTGGCTGATCGTCGTTGGTGTCATCGTCATCGTCGGCATTCTGTTTGATGGCTGGCGTCGGATGCGGGGCGGCAGTGGCAAGTTGAAGTTCAAGCTGGACCACAGTTTCAGCAACCTGCCGGACGACGATGCCGATCCCGACCTGCTCGGTCCGGCACGGGTCATCGATCGCAAGCGCGAGCCCGAATTCAACGAGGCGGATATGCCCACCGTCAGCGCCAGCGAGCTCAATCGCAAGCGCAACCTCGAACCCAAACAGGGCGATCTGGGGCTGGACGCCGACGAGCCGGTACCGACCCTGCTGATCCCGGTCGAGGATGACGATGAGCTGCCTGCCCAGGCCCGCGAGGCGCTGCCGGTGGAAGAAGTGCTGGTGATCAACGTGATCGCCCGCGATGCCGATGGCTTCAAGGGCCCGGCGCTGCTGCAGAACATCCTGGAGAGTGGCCTGCGCTTCGGCGAGATGGACATCTTCCATCGCCACGAGAGCATGGCCGGCAACGGCGAGGTGCTGTTCTCCATGGCCAACGGCGTCAAGCCGGGCACCTTCGATCTGGACGACTTCGAGCTGTTCTACACCCCGGCGGTGAGCTTCTTCCTCGGCCTGCCGGGCCCGCGCCATCCGAAGCAGGCCTTCGACGTTATGATCGCCGCCGCGCGCAAGCTGGCCCACGAGCTGAACGGCGAGCTGAAGGACGATCAGCGCAGCGTGATGACCGCGCAGACCATCGAGCACTACCGTCAACGTATAGTCGAGTTCGAGCGCAAGAAGCAGCTCGCCGGCAAGCGCTGACAGCTTCACCGCATGCAATCCCAAGAGCAGCCTAGGCTGCTCTTGTCGTTTTCAAGGACACACGCACCATGACCGACGCCGATCAACGCATTGCCGACCTCCGTGCCGAACTGGACGAGCACAACTACCGCTACTACGTGCTGGACGAGCCGAGCGTGCCAGACGCCGAGTACGACCGCCTGTTCCGCGAGCTGCAGGCCCTGGAGGCGGAGCATCCCGAACTGGTGACACCGGAGTCACCGACCCAGCGCGTAGGGGGCGAGGCGCTGAGCGCCTTCGGCGAGGTGCGCCACGAGGTGCCCATGCTCAGCCTGGGCAACGGTTTCGAGGAAGAGGACCTGCGTGCCTTCGATCGCAGCGTGCAGAACGGCCTCGGCGTTTCCGGCGGGGATCTGTTTGGCGGTGGCGCCGAGGTGGAATACAGCTGCGAGCCCAAGCTCGATGGCCTGGCCGTCAGCCTGCTGTACCGCGATGGCCAGTTGGTACGTGGTGCCACTCGTGGTGACGGCAGTACCGGTGAAGACATCAGCGCCAACGTGCGTACCATCCGCAACGTACCGCTGAAGCTCAAGGGCGAAGGTTGGCCGGCGCTGCTGGAAGTGCGCGGCGAGGTATACATGCCCAAGGCCGGCTTCGACGAGCTCAATGCGCGCCAGGCCGAGAGCGGCGGCAAGACCTTCGCCAACCCGCGTAACGCCGCCGCCGGCAGCCTGCGTCAGCTCGACCCGCGCATCACCGCCAGCCGCCCGCTGGAGTTCTGCTGCTACGGTGTCGGCCAGGTCAGTGGCGAGCTGCCGGCCACCCAGGTCGGCATGCTGCAACAGCTCAAGGCTTGGGGCGTGCCGATCAGCCGGGAGCTGAAGCTGGCAAAGGGCGTGGAAGCCTGCCTGGACTACTACCGCGATATCGGCGAGCGGCGCATGGGCCTGGCCTATGACATCGACGGCGTAGTGTTCAAGGTCAACAACATCGAGGACCAGCAGCAGCTGGGCTTTCGTGCGCGTACCCCACACTGGGCGCTGGCCCACAAGTTCCCGGCCCAGGAAGAGCTCACCGAGCTGCTGGATGTAGAGTTCCAGGTCGGCCGCACCGGCGCCGTCACGCCGGTGGCGCGGCTCAAGCCGGTCAAGGTGGCCGGCGTCACCGTGGCCAACGCCACGCTGCACAACATGGACGAAGTGGCGCGCCTGGGCCTGATGATCGGCGATACAGTGATCATCCGCCGCGCCGGTGACGTGATTCCCCAGGTGATGCAGGTGGTGGCCGAGCGCCGTCCCGCCGATGCGCGTCCGGTGCATGTGCCGGAGCAGTGCCCGGTGTGCGGCTCCGCGGTTGAGCGCACCCAACTGGTCAAGCGCGCCAAGGGCAAGCAAACCACCAGCGAAGGCTCGGTCTACCGCTGCGTCGGCCGCCTGGCCTGCGGCGCCCAGCTGAAGCAGGCGATCATCCATTTCGCTTCGCGCCGCGCCCTGGATATCGAGGGCCTGGGCGACAAGATCGTCGAGCAACTGGTGGATACCGGACTGGTGGCTTCGCCAGCGGACCTGTTCACCCTGACGTACGAGCAGGTGGTGGCGCTGGAAGGCTTCGCCGATCTGTCGACCCGCAACCTGCTGGCGGCGATCAAGGCCAGCGCCAAGCCGACCCTGGCACGCTTCATCTATGCCCTGGGCATCCCGGATGTGGGCGAGGAAACCGCCAAGCTGCTGGCTCGCGCCCTTGGCTCCCTGGCGCGCATCCGCGTGGCGCTGCCGGAAGTGCTGACCTACCTGCCGGACGTCGGCTTGGAAGTGGCTTTCGAGATCCACAATTTCTTCGGCGACTCGCACAACCTCAAGGTCATCGACGACCTGCTGGCCCGCGGCGTCGAGCTGCAGGAGGAGGGCGAGCTCAGTGCCGAATTCGCCGCCTGCGCGACCCTGTCAGGCTTTATCGACAAACTCAACATCCCCTTCATCGCCGCTACTGGTGCCGAGAAACTGGCGGCCAAATTCGGCAGCCTGGAGGGGGTGATCAAGGCCGATTGGCTGGATCTGCGCCAGGTCGAGCGTCTCAACGAGAAGGCCGCCAAGTCCCTGCGCGACTTCTTCGATGTGCCGGCCAACGCCGAGCGCGCTGCGCGCATCGAGGAGCAGCTGCGTGACTTCGGTATGCACTGGGAAAGCGAGAAGAAGGTGGTCGAGGGCTTGCCGCTGGCGGGGCAGACCTGGGTGCTCACCGGCACGCTGGAGACCATGAGCCGCGATGTCGGCAAGGACAAACTGGAAGGCCTGGGCGCCAAGGTGGCGGGATCGGTATCGGCCAAGACCCACTGCGTGGTGGCCGGACCGGGAGCCGGCTCAAAGTTGGCGAAGGCCAGTGAACTGGGCGTGAAGGTGATGGACGAAGCGGAGTTTCTGCAGCTGCTGGCCGGTTACGGGCTCTGAGCTAAGAGGCCCCGGCGAACGCCGGGGCCCTGACCATTACTGGCCGGTGACGTTGACGCAGGTCTTGCCGTAGAAGGGGTAGAAGCCCTTGGTGTGGTAGTCGGCGGTGGCAACGGTGGAGATGCTGCCGTTGGCCTTGGCGGCTTCGATGGAAGCGTCGCCCTTGTTGACCAGGCCGATGATGGTGGTGGCGCAGGAAGTGCCCTGCTTGCCGCCTTGGGCGGTGGTAGCGGTGATCGGGCCTTTAACGTCGGTGATCAGGCCTACACCTACCGGCGACAGACCGTTGGCGCAGCCGCTCAGCAGGGTGGCGAAAGCAGTGGCAGTCAGAATACGTTTGATCATGATGTAGCATCCTTGGCTTTTTAATACGACCCGGCCCAATACCGGGCTCGGGGCACCTTAACCAAGGACGTGTCGTGGAGCAAACGCGCTTGCCCGCAGCGTTGACTGGTTCAAATTCTGCGCATCTATTCAGGTATTTGCTAGCAATCCCAGGTTGCCATCGTGCAGCGAGGTGCCGGCGAGTCCGGGCAGCGGTGGGCGGCTGGCGTCTCGGTATTCGCTGGGAGTGCAGCCCAGGCACTGCTTGAAGGCTCGCGCGAAGTAGGACGGATCCTTGAAGCCGGCCTCGTAGCCAATGCTGGTGACCGGCATCTGGCTGTTGTTGAGCAACTCCTTGGCCAGGTCCATGCGCTTGCGCAGCACATATTCCATGAAGCCCAGGCCGTGTACTTCCTTGAACAGGCGGGAGAAGCGAAATGGCGTCATGCCACAGCGCTGGGCCAAGTCCTTCTGATCGATACCTTCGCGATAGTGCTGGTCGATGTAGGAAATGGCCTTCTGCAGGGCATGGTGCTTCTGATGTTCCTTGGTCAGGCGAATGCTGTCCGGCAGGCTGCCGCAGTGCTCGACCTGCGGCTTCTTGGCATGGATGTCTTCCTGCCAACGCAACTGGCAGAGGTGCTCCAGCGATTGCAGGTAGCGGCTCTTCTCCTGGTTGCCCAGTGGCAGTACCAGATACTCCCAGACCCCTGAGCGCATGGCCCAGACGGCCAGTTCCTCGGAGTGCTGCACGGTGAACATGGTGATGGGAATAGAAGGTGCGGTGCGCTTGACCTCCAGAACCAGATTCAACCCGAGGACATCGGGGCGGTCAAAGTGCATGCAGATCATGTCCGGCTGCTGGGCCTCGCGCGCTGGCAATCCGGATTCCTTGGCCAGCCGACAATCGCAGGTCAGACGGAACTGCTCCATGAGCTCCTCGGTGGAGCGGTCATGGGTCAGGTCCAGCCAAAGCAGCACTGGCTTGCGCTGGTTGTTGTTAGTGGCCGAGTTAGACTTCATTCACTTAGCTCTGCACATTTTTCTGGCTCCCCAATGTGAGGAGTATTGTCAATGTGCCATCAGTACAAATACGGAATCGAAATATCGCCGGCACGCTTAGTTCTGTTGCGTTTTATGAGATGTAAGTAGCTGAATTTACGGGCTTTCTATTTTAAAAACTGACCATTTCTCGAGGCGTCCTCGCGCTCCGCTTGTCGCTTGCGAATCGTTTACAGAACCGTCCCAAGAGAGGTTCCGCTTGTTCGCCTGTGTCGACTTTTCACAGAGCGTAGCCGGGATGCAAAAAAGTCCTAGCGATGCGCAAAAAACTCCTAACTGCAAAATTCTGCCTCCACTAGCGTGAACCTCAGCGGGGTTGAGAGGCCCGGCTTCCAACACGCAACTTTCGAGTGAGGTGAACAAAATGAAACTTGCAGCTATCAAGGCTTCGATCATGAAGTTCGTCCGGGACGAGAATGGCCTGACCATCGTTGAGTACGCTGTGGCAGGCGGCTTGGTGACTGTCGGTGTGGTAGCCGCCTTCGTGACTTTGGGTGGCAACGTCAACACCGAGATCACCTGCCTGCATCAGGCCGTGGCTGGCGCTGCCGGCGCCGGTTGCTGATCCGCGAACAGTCGGCCGCGAGGGTGCCGCCATGTCCATGGAGCAGCTGCTGGTGGTGTTTTGCCTGCTGGGGCTGCTGGGGGCTGCGGTGGCGATCGATGTGCATCGCCACCGCATTCCCAACTACCTGCTGCTGACTGGTCTACTGCTGGGAATCCTTACCCGCGCCTACGCTGGCGGCTGGAGTGGCCTGGCCGAAGGTGGGCTGGGGCTGCTGACCGGCTTCGCGCTGTTTCTGCCCATGTATCTGCTGGGCGGCATGGCCGCCGGTGATGTGAAGCTGATGGGGGTCACGGGCTTCTTTCTCGATCCATACAGCGCCATGTGGGCGGCGTTCGTCAGCGTCATCGCCGGCAGCCTCATCGGCCTTGCGATGATCGTGCTTTGCGGGCAGTTGGGCAGAACCGTGGCGCGATATCTGCTCATGACTCGTGCACGTACCTACCTGGCGCCAGAGCCTGGAGATATTTCCGCGCAGGCTTTCCCGTATTCCATCGCCATTCTGGTCGGCTCTCTGGCCAGCCTGTACTGGTTCCACCTGGTCAGGTAGGAGGCTTCATGTACGCGATCAGCGACAGCGGGCACTACCCCAGTGAGCGCGAGGCGGTGCAGAAACTGGCACCGCAGCCGAAGTGCATTCGCGATACCGGCCTCAACGAGAATTTCCTCGGCGACCTGCTGTGCAAACATCTGCACGATGCTGGAGTGCTGGATCTGCCCAGACTGGTCGAGCGTCTGGCCCTGACCGGCGCGGTTCTGGAAGAGGTGTTGCAGTTTCTGCGGCGTCAGGGGCGCATCGAAGTGCTCGGGCAGAGCGGTGGGCAGGCACTGCGCTATGGGCTGACGGATCGTGGGCGCATCTCCGCGCGCGATGCACTGGAGCGCAGCGGCTATATCGGCGCCGCGCCATTTCCGGTAAGCGCCTATCGCTCCCTGCTCAAGGTGCAGACCATCCACCACGGCAATATCACAGCGCGCGACATGCGCAGCGCCTTCAGTGGCGTGGTCTTAACCGACGGCATGCTCGACCAGCTCGGCGTGGCCATGAATTCCGGCCGCGCCATCATGATCTACGGCCCGGCGGGTACCGGTAAAACCTACATCAGCACGCGCCTGATCCGTCTGTTCGCCGAGGCCATCTGGGTGCCCTACGCCATCGCTATCAACGAGTCGGTGGTGGAGGTCTTTGACCCCCAGGTGCACCAGAGCCTGGAAGATGCCCAACCGAATCCGCTGATGCTCGACGAGGGCATCGATCGCCGCCTGCTGTGCTGCAAACGGCCGATCGTGATTACTGGCGGCGAGCTGAGCATGGAACAGCTGGACATCCGCTACGACCCCTACAGTCGCCAGTACCAGGCGCCGTTGCAGCTGAAGGCCAGCAACGGCCTGTTCATCATCGACGACATGGGCCGCCAGCGCATGGCGCCGGTCGAACTGCTCAACCGTTGGATAGTGCCGATGGAGGAGAAGCGTGATTTCCTCAACCTCGGCGGTGGCCGTCACTGTGAACTGCCGTTCGACCTGATTCTGGTGTTCTCCACCAACCTCAATCCGCTGGAGCTGGCCGACGAGGCCTTCCTGCGCCGTATCGGCTACAAGCTGCATTTCAACTATCTCAGGCCCGAGGACTACGAACGCATCTGGCACCAGGAATGCGATCGCCTCGGATTGGCGTTCGACCCCGTCTTGCTGCGTTACGTGTTGCAAGGGCTGTACGAGGCCGAGGGCATGCCGCTGGTGCCCTGTCACCCACGCGATCTGCTGAGCATGGCCCTCGATCGTCAACGCTATCTCGACGGTTCCGGTCCCCTTTCGCCCCGTGAGCTGGAATGGGCCTGGCGCAATTACTTCGTGCAGCTGGATTTTCTCGGTTGAGGAGGCGCAGACATGAGCTCCCGTACTCTCTCTCTGGTGGTTCTTTCCCTTGTGCTCGGCTTGGGCGCTGCCTGGATGGCCAACAACTGGCTGAGCGGGCGACTCAACGCCAGGCCCGACGACAACATGCAAAGCGTCATGGTGGCAGCGGTGGAGATTCCTTTCGGCACCATGGTCGAGACTCAGCACGTCGTGCAGGTGCGCATGCCCAAAGGCACGGTCCCCGATGACTCTTTCGATTCTGCGGAGAAGGTGGTGGGCAAGATCGCCACGTTTTCCATGCTGCGTGGCGACATCCTCCGTGCTGCGCGGGTTGCCGAGCACCTTGGCGGCAGCACCCTGGCGTCGTTGATTGACACCAGCAAGCGCGCCGTCTCGGTGCGGGTCGACGATGTGGTGGGCGTCGCCGGTTTCCTTCTGCCGGGTAACCGGGTCGACGTGCTGGCCACCAAGCGCGTGGGCAACAGCAACAATGACGCCGAATCCAAGACCATCCTCGAAGACCTGCGGGTACTCGCCGTCGACCAGACCGCCAGCACCGACAAGACACAGCCGGTGGTGGTGCGAGCGGTGACCCTGGAGATGACCTCCGAGGAGGCCGAGGTGCTGGTCAAGGCGCAGACCGAAGGACGGCTGCAGCTGGCGCTGCGCAACCCCCTGGATAACCAGAAGAAGCCGGAGCCTGCACCCGTGGCCCAGCCGGCGCCCGTGGTCGAGCCACCGAAGCCAGTGGCCAAGCCGGTAGTGAGGCGCAGCAATGGTGGTGCCGGGGTGACCATCATCCGTGGCACCGAAGTGAACGTGGCGAAGGTACAGCTCTAGTCCACATCAACCTGTCGTTCCCTACGGGCCGGCAAGGAGCGCGACATGCAAAGCATTCGAGTGATGGGAGCAATACTGGCCGTGGCCGCCTGCCTGTGGCAGCCGGTCGGTGTGCTGGCCGAGCCGCAGCCCGCGGTGAGCGTGATGCCGGCCGCCAACAGCGGTGGTATCCAGGTGCCCATCTACAAGTCGCGGGTGCTAAGCACGCGAGCGGCGGTCAAGCGCATCTCGGTGGGCAATCCCGAGATCGCAGACATCCTTATCACTAGCCCGACCCAGCTCTATCTGCTCGGGCGGTCACTAGGCAGCACCAACATGCTGCTGTGGGATGGCAACAACAAGCTCATCGACAGTCTCGACCTGGAAGTGGTGCATGACCTCAGCGGCCTGAAGGGCAAGCTGTATCAGCTGCTGCCCAACGAGAAGATCGAGGTATTCAGTGCCCAGGGCTCCCTGGTGCTGCGTGGCCAGGTCGGCAGCGCCGCCGCCATGGATACCGCCATCAAGGTAGCCAAGTCCTACGCCGCGCAGACCGCGAGCATCGTCCAGGGCGAAGGCGAGGCCGCCAAGGCCAAGGCCACCGAGTCGCTGGAGGTGATCAATCTGCTGACGGTCGGTGGCAGCCAGCAGGTGATGCTGGAGGTCAAGGTCGCCGAGATGCAGCGCAACCTGGTCAAACGTCTGGGCGTGCGCTTCCTGGCGATCGGCAGCGCCGGCAACTGGGACCTGGGTGGCTTCAACAATGGTTCCGCGCTGACCGAGGATGGCTTGCTGAGCAACGGCAAGGGGCTGCTGGCGCAGTTCGCCTCCGGAAGCTTCCTCTTCGACATGGTGCTGGAGGCAGCCAAGGATGATGGCTCGGCCAAGGTGCTGGCCGAGCCGACCCTGGTCACCCTGACCGGGCAGGAAGCCGAGTTCATTTCCGGTGGCGAGTTTCCCATCCCGATCACCGAGGACGATGGCATCACCATCGAGTACAAGGAGTTCGGCGTGGGAGTGCGCTTCCTGCCGGTGGTGCTGGATGCCGGGCGCATCAATCTCAACCTGAATGTCGAGGTCAGTGAGATCTCCAACGTCAACTCACTGTTGCTCGACAGCGGAGTGGACAGCGTGCTCGGCGACGGTGTTGCCCAGTTCATTCCGTCGCTGACCAAGCGCAGTGCCCAGTCCACCGTGGAGCTGGCGGACGGTCAGACGATCGCTATCGCCGGCCTGATCAACGAGACCACCCGCGACTTCGTCAGCCGCTTCCCCGGGCTGGGCGACATCGCGGTGATCGGCCATCTGTTCCGCAGCCAGGAATTCATCAAGGGCGAGACCGAGTTGGTCATTCTGGTTACTCCGCATATCGCCAAGCCGGTGGATGCCAAGCTGGTGCGCCTGCCTACGGAGAAGTTCGTCGAGCCCGGCGACATGGATTTCTACCTGTTGGGCAAGACCAAGAGCGACCACCCTGGGCGCAGTGTGCCGGTCAGTCTCGGCGTGACCGGCAGCACCTTTGGTCACGACCTCAAGTGAAGGAGGCAAGACGATGAAAGCACTAGTCCTGTCCGTCTTGCTCGCCAGCGTGGCTGGCTGCATGACATACAACGAGGGGCGCGTCGGCACTCTCGGGCAAAGCGTCTACGCCACCCACTACGAGCAGATCGCCAACAAGGAGGTCGCTGCCAACCCTGGCACGGAGGTATCGCCGAGCGGTACCGACGGCCCGCTGGTGGAGAAGGTCATGGATGGCTATCGCGGCAAGACCGGCGACGCCCAGCAGGTGAAGCAGCCGATCCAGATCAACATCCAGTAGGAGCGGACACGTCATGGCCACCCGCTTAGCGCATAGCACCAGGGCGCTGCCACAACGGCAGCGGGGCGCCGTGATCGTGCTGATCGTCATCGCCATGCTGTCGATGCTGTTGATGGCCGCCTTGGCTCTGGATGGCAGCCACATGCTGGTTAACAAGACCCGCCTGCAGAATGCGGTCGATGCGGCGGCGCTGAGTGGTGCCAAGACCCTTCATCAGGTGATGGGTACGCTCAATGCCTCAACGCTTAGCCGCGATGCGGCGCTGCAAACCCTCAACCTGAACGCCGCGGCTACCGGCAATGCCGAACTGGCTACTGCCATTGCCGGCAATGTAGCCGGATTCGCCGTGGTGGAGCTCTCCGCCAGCGTCTACGGACCGTTTTCCTTCCCCGGGCCGAGCGATGCGCGCTATGTGCGAGTCTCGGTGCCGGACTATCCCCTGGCTGGCTTCTTCTGGAACGTGGTACAGGTATTCGGCGACGGCACCACGCCAGACAAATCAGTAGCTGCCGTGGCCACTGCCGGCCCCAGCCCGACCAGTCCTTGTGACCTGGCGCCGGTGATGGTCTGTGGCGAGTCGGTGCCCAACACCTTCTTTGGCTACAGCTTTGGCGATCTCGAGGTCTTGAAATCGGCCAGCAACAACAGCTCGGGCATCGGGCCGGGCAACTTCCAGCTGCTCGATTTCGGCTCGGGTGGCAGCACCGTGCGTGAGCTCATGGCCGGTGGCGGCACCATCTGCCCGCTGGTGGGTGACGATGTACAGACCAAACCGGGTAATACCGTCGGCCCGTCCATACAGGGGCTAAACACCCGCTTCGGCGAGTACAGCGGCGGCATGAGCGGCAGTGAGTACCCGCCGGATCTGGTGACCAACTACACCCAGGTGGGTAACCAGGGAGCGCTCAGCCTGAGCGATAGCGGCAGCATCGTTTACGGCAAGAGCAACGGCAAGAGTGGTGACACGGAGGCGGTGTCGGCGGATGCCGATGGCAACATCACGACTGCCAGCGGTGTCGCGGTGTTCGATTACAACGACTGGCAGCAGCGCTCCGCCGAATGCATCTCTGGCAGCGGTAGCGGATGCCAGAGCAATGGTGTGTTCCAGCGCCGCATCCTGCGCGTGGTGGTCGGCCAATGTACCGGTACCGACGGCGGCACTGCCCAGGTTCCGGTCCTCGGTTTCGGTTGCTTCTTCGTGCTGCAACCGGCCAGCCAGAAGGGCAACGAGTCGCAGATATTTGGCCAGTTCGTCGAGGAGTGCGAAGGCGACAACGTACCGGGGCCTGATCCTGCCAGTGATCAGGGGCCGCAGATCATCCAGCTGTACAAGTCCTACATCGACAACAACCGCACGCCGAGTTCGGACTCCTAGGAGGCGATCATGGCCAGCATCAACGAGCGAAATGGGCAGCGCGGGGTGGCGATGGTCGAATTCGCCATCGCGCTGCCCTTGTTGCTGCTGTTGCTGTTCGGAATTGCCGAGTTCGGGCGCATGTTGTTCCAGTACAACAGCCTGCTGCAGGCCGGTCGCGATGCCGGTCGTTACGCAGCCAGCGAGGCGTGGAACGCCACGCTCGGCAAGGTTGAGCTGAGCGGCGAGCTGCAGGCCAGGGTGAAGAACGTCGCGGTGTACGGTGTGCCCTCGGCGCAGACCGGCTCCGCCGTCACGGTGCCGGGGCTGACCACCGACCAGGTGCAGGTCTCGGCTCTCGGCGCCGAGCATGTCGTTGTCAGCATCAGTTACACCTTCCAGCCGGTGATAGGGACGGTGCTGCCGAGCTTCACCGGCGATTCGGTGCCGCTCAATGTGCTGCTTACCTCCAGCGTCGTGATGAGGGCCCTGTGATGAGGCAGCAGATGCAGGGAGTCTATGTGGTCGAATTCGCCATCATCGGGCTGCTGCTGTTCATCCTGTTGTTCGGGGTGATCGAAATGGGTCGCCTGTATTTCACCGTCAATACCCTCAACGAGACGGTACGCCGTGGTGCCAGGCTGGCGTCGGTCTGCGACATCAGCGATCCACGCATCCTGCGTCGGGCCATCTTCAACGCGGCCGAGGATGCCGGTGCCAGCAGCCTGATAGGCAACCTGGAAACCGCCGACCTGACCCTGGTCTACCTTGATGGCACCGGCTCGGTGGTGGCTGCACCCTCCGATACCACTGGCGCCAACGGCTTCCGCGCCATCCGCTATGTACAGCTGCGGGTGGAGAATTTCACGTTCGACCTGATGATCCCCGTGCTTGGCCAGCAGATCACTTTGCCCACTTTCCGGGCGACGTTGCCGCGAGAAAGCCTGGGCCGGCATGCCGAGGAAGGGGTGGTTCCGGAGATCACGCCATGCTGAAGCACAGAGACACTACACCGGCCACGGCAAGCCCGCGCTCGGGCCCCAGGCTGCTGATCAGCAGCCGCGATGCGCAGGCGCTGGCGCGTATGCAAGCCATCGGCTCTGAGGTGCCTGGTTTGCAGATCACGACGCGCTTGGTCAGCAATGGCCATACCGACCCGCTCTATGGATTGGAGGAGCTGCCCGACTTTCTCCTGCTCTGGGTCAGCCATCTGTGGCGCGATGAGCTGGAGGCATTGCTGCAGCGTCCGCTGCATGAGCGTCCCCCGCTGCTGGTGTGCGGCGCGCTGGATGAACGCGAGGGCATGCGCATGGCGATGCAGGCCGGAGCTCGCGATTTCCTGCCGGATTCGGTGGTGGACAGCGAACTGTTGGGCGCTCTGCAGCGCATGCTGCGGGAGAGTCACGCGTCCCCCGCGAGTGGCGGGCGGGTAGTGGCGGTGATGAATGCCAAGGGTGGCTCCGGCGCCACCATGCTGGCCTGCAATCTGGCGCATCAGCTCAGCGCCATGGGAGCCAACACGCTACTGCTGGATCTCGATCTGCAGTTCGGCAGCGTTGCCCACAGCCTGGACATACTGCCGACACACAGCCACGTGGAGGTGATGCAGCAGGTCGAGGACATGGACAGCGTTGCCCTGCGCGGCTTCTGCAGTCATTTTAGCCCCACGCTGCATGTGCTGGGAGGGCGTGCCGATGACCTGTGCTTGGCCCAGGACGTCCATCTGGAACATCTGGAGATGCTGCTGCAGCTGGCTCGTTCCAGCTACGACTGGGTCGTGGTGGACCTGCCGCGGCAGATCGACCACCTCACCGGTATCACCCTGGAGCAGGCCGATCACTGCTACATCCTGCTGCAGCAGAGCCTCAGCCATCTGAAGGACGCCAGCCGCCTGATCCAGATCCTGCGCAACGATCTGGGTGTGCATGGCAGCCGTCTGCATGTGGTGGTGAATCGCTACAACAAGTCGGCACCCATCACCCTGCAGGATATCGGCGAGGCACTGCGTTGTTCCGATCTGCAACGGCTGCCCAACGACTTCGCTGCGGTCAGCGAAAGCCAGAACAGTGGCGTGCCGCTCGAACTGCACGCGCCACGGGCGCCCATCACGCTGGCGTTGCGTTCCTTGAAACAAGAGCTGGCTGGCACCGAAGAGGTTGACCAGAGCCTGTTCAAACGCACTGTCAGTCGACTGTTCGGAGGGTGAGACATGCTGAGCGACTTCCGTAACCGCCTGCGTGAGCATTCCGCGAAGAGCAAGGCCACTGCCGCGCCTGCCGAGATCGAGTCAAGCGTAATGCCGTGGGAGGTCGTGCAGCCTGCTGAAGTCTACGAGACGCGGACCCAGCTCAACCCCACGGAGTGCGAGTGGCGCGAGAAGATTTACCAGCAATTGCTCAAGGTCATGGATCTGTCGCTGCTCGATTCGCTGGAACCGGCCGCGGCTACCCGGCAGATCCGCGAGATCTGCCAGCGTCTGCTGGATGAGCATTCGGCACCGGTATCGGCAGCCAACCGTCAACTGATCATCAAGCAGATCACCGACGAGGTGCTGGGGCTCGGTCCCTTGGAGCCGCTGCTGGCCGATCACAGCGTGTCGGACATCTTGGTCAACGGCTTCGCCTCTATTTACGTAGAACGCTTCGGCAAGCTACAGCGCACCGACGTGCGCTTCCGGGACGATCAGCATTTGCTGAACATCATTGATCGCATCGTCTCCAGCCTCGGTCGTCGCATCGACGAATCATCGCCGTTGGTGGATGCTCGTCTGAAGGACGGATCGCGGGTCAACGCTATCATCCCGCCGCTGGCCATCGACGGCCCCAGCCTGTCGATCCGTCGCTTCGCCGTGGACCTGCTCAGCGCCGACAGCTTGGTGCAGACGGGCACCATCACGCCGGCCATCGCGCTGGTGCTCAAGGCCGTGGTGCGCGGGCGCATGAACGTGCTGGTGTCTGGTGGTACCGGCACCGGCAAGACCACCATGCTCAACGTGCTGTCCAGTTTCATTCCGGACAATGAACGCATCGTCACCATCGAGGATTCGGCCGAGCTGCAGCTGCAGCAGCCGCACGTGGTGCGCCTGGAAACCCGGCCGTCGAACATCGAAGGGCGTGGCGAGGTGAATCAGCGCGAACTGGTGCGCAACAGCCTGCGCATGCGTCCGGACCGCATCGTCATTGGCGAGGTGCGTGGCGCCGAGGCGATGGACATGCTGACGGCGATGAACACCGGCCACGACGGCTCGCTGACCACCATCCACGCCAACACCCCGCGCGATGCCCTGGGGCGAATCGAGAACATGGTGTCGATGACTGGCGCGACCTTCCCGATCAAGGCCCTGCGTCAGCAGATTGCCTCGGCCATCGACCTGGTCATCCAGTTGGAGCGTCAGGAGGACGGCAAGCGTCGCCTGGTCAGCGTGCAGGAGATCAATGGCATGGAGGGCGAGATGATCACCATGACCGAGATCTTCACCTTCGAGCGCCGCGGCATCGGCGAGCACGGTGAGGTGCTCGGCGAATATCGCCCGAGCGGCATGGTGCCGGTATTCCGCGATGTGCTGACCAAGCGTGGCATCGAGCTGCCGCTGAATCTGTTCCGTCCCGACTGGATGGAGGCCCTGCAGTCATGAATCAGATTCCCAGCGAGTACATCTTCGCTTTCCTGGGCATGGTGTTCACCGCCGTGTTCCTACTCAGCCAGGGTGTGGTAGTGCCGGTGTTCGGTGAGGCCGGCAGGATGCGCAAGCGCATCCGCTCGCGCCTGCACCTGCTGGAGAACGCCAACAACCTGCCAAACATGCAGACCGTGTTGCGGCAAAAGTACCTCAAGCGCCTGTCACCCTTCGAGGCGATGCTGGAGCAGCTGCCACTGTTCGATGGCCTGGCGGCGCTGATCGAGCAGGCCGGTCACAACTATCGGGCCTATCGTGTCGTTCTGCTGGCGCTGTTGCTGGGGCTGACGGGGGGCGCGCTGGTGTGGCTGCTGCTCAATCTCTGGTGGGCCGCGCTGGCCCTCGGAGTGATGCTGGCCAGCCTGCCTTTTCTGAAGATCGCCAGTGATCGCAACCGACGCTTCGCCGCGTTCGAGGAGGGCCTGCCGGATGCGCTGGATGCCATGTGCCGCGCGCTACGGGCAGGTCACCCGTTCAGCGAGACATTGCGTCTGGTGGCCGAGGAGCACAAGGGGCCAGTGGCCCAGGAATTCGGTCAGACCTTCGCCGACATCAATTACGGCAACGACGTGCGCCGCGCCATGCTCGGCCTGCTCGAGCGCATGCCGAGCATGACGGTGATGATGCTGGTCACCACCATCCTCATTCACCGTGAGACCGGCGGCAATCTGACCGAGGTGCTGGAGCGCATCAGCGGGGTCATTCGTGGCCGCTTCAGATTCCAGCGCAAGGTAAAGACGCTTTCCGCCGAGGGGCGCATGTCCGCCTGGGTGCTGGTGGCCGTGCCGTTCGTGCTGGCCGGGCTGATTGCCGTGACCACGCCCAGCTACATGCCGATGCTGGTCAAGGACCCATTCGGCCAGCGTCTGGTGATAGCTGCATTCATCGCCATGCTGCTCGGCATCTTCTGGATTCGCCGGGTCATTCGGATCGATGTGTAGGAGGCTTTCATGGAGTTTCTTCTAGGGCTGCTCAATCGGGCGGTTGGTAACGAAGAGTTGGCTCGACTGCTGTTCATCGGCGCGATCACCCTCAGCGTGGTGTTGCTGGCGATCACCCTGGCACTGCTGTTGATGGGGCTGCAGGACCCGGTGCAGCGACGCCTGAGCATGATCAAGCGGGGGCATGGGGGTGCTGGCGTGGCCTATGCGCCGAGCAATCTGCAACTGCTGCTGGAACAGGTCGGTCAACGTTTCGTCAGCGCCGAACAGGGTAGTCAGTCCCCAACCAGGCAGCTGCTGACCCATGCCGGCTACCGCTCGGCCACTGCCGTGCAGGTGTACTGGGCCATCCGCCTGCTGCTGCCATTGCTGATGCTCGGAGTCGCCCTGCTGGTGCTGCCGCTGCTGGCCAAGGTGTCGTTGCAGACCGGGGCATTGATTACCGCCAGCGCTGTCGCGGTGGGTTGGCTGGTGCCGGCCATCTATGTCGACAAGCGCAAGGAGGCGCGTATGCGTCGTCTGCGCGCGGCCTTCCCCGATGCGCTGGATCTGATGGTGGTCTGCGTGGAGTCCGGCCTTGCGTTGCCCCAGGCCATGGAGAGGGTGGCCGAGGAAATGCTGGTCAGCCAGCCGGAGTTGGCCGAGGAACTGGCGCTGGTGAACGCGGAGATTCGTGCCGGCATTCCCAGTACCCAGGCGCTCAAGCACCTCGCGGAGCGCACCGGGCTGGAGGACGTGCAGGGGCTGGTCAGCCTACTGGCGCAGAGCATCCGCTTCGGTACCAGCGTGGCGGACACGCTGCGGGTGTATTCGGAGGAGTTTCGTGACCGCCGCACGCAGGCGGCCGAGGAGCAGGCGGCCAAGGTGGGAACCAAGCTGGTATTCCCGCTGATTCTGTGTCTCTGGCCTTCGTTCTTTCTGGTGGCAATCGGTCCCGTGATCATCGGGGTTCTCAGAACTTTCGGGAAGCTTTGACATGAACAGGAAAACAATGCTGTTGGTCATCTCGGTTGCCCTCTCCGGTTGCCAGGCCATGGGGCCGAAACAGGGAGGCGATCAATCATCGCTCTACAGTGGCCGCAACTCGGTGCTCTACCAGGTGCAGGAGCAGGCCGAGTCGCCGGAGCAGGCCATGCGCATGGGGGCAGTCGCCTACCAGGCCGGCGCCTTCGATCAGGCTCTGTACCAGTACCTGCGTGCCATCGAGCTGGACCCAGAGAGCTACGATGCCCTGGTCTGGGTTGGCCGCATTCATCGAGAGCGCGGTAACAATCACCTGGCCGAGCTGGCGTTCTCCGATGTACTGCACAACCAGCCCGACAACGCCATGGCCCTGGCCGAGATGGGGCTGCTGCAGCTGGCGATGCGTCGCCCTGGCGATGCCCGTGAGATGCTCGACAGGGCTCTGGCCGCCGACCAGAAGCGCCTGGGCGGTTCTGCCGCGCAGGCGCCGAGCGGGCTCAAGGTGGACGGCTCGTCGCCGCTGCGGGTGTACAACGGACTGGGTGTGCTGGCCGACCTGGACAATGACTTCGCCCGTGCGGCGCTTTACTACGGCCTGGCCCGGCAGATCGAGCCGCGCTCGCCGCTGGTAGCCAACAGCCAGGCCTATTCGGCGTATCTCGCCGGCAACTGGGCCGAGGCGGAAACCCTGTACCGGCAAGGCATCAGCTTCGATGGACGCTACGAGCCGCTGTGGCGCAACTACGGCCTGCTGCTGGCGCGCATGGGCCGCTACGAGCAGGCGCTGTCGACCTTCGAGCAAGTCGAAGGGCGCGCCGAGGCGAGCAATGACGTGGGTTACATCTGCCTGATCGAAGGCAAGCTGGATGTCGCCGAGCAGTTCTTCCGCAGCGCCATCGACCAGTCGCCGACGCACTTCGAGATGGCCTGGGAGAACCTGCGACGCGTGGAGCAGATACGCCGTCTGCGCCAGGACGGGGTAGGGCAGGATGCCGCTGCGGTCGAGACCTTCGCCGTGGTCCCTCGCGAGAAGCTGCAGGCTACTCCCTGAGCAGCCTGCAGGATCGGCTCAGGCCTGGTTGAGGCCGTCGACCAGGGCCTTGGCCGGCACCAGCTTGACCGCTTTCTTGGCGGCGATCTGGATCGCCTTGCCGGTGGACGGGTTGCGGCCGGTTCGCGCCGGGCGCTCGTTGACCTTGAGCTTGCCGATGCCCGGCAGGCTGATCTCGCCATCGTTCTCCAGGGCATCCGCGACTATGTCGCCGAGCTGGTCGAGCAGGGCGCGCACGTCGCTCTTCTGCAGATCGGTGGCTTCGGCGAGGTCGGAAATCAGCTGGTCTTTGGTGATGGCCATGGGGCACTCCGGTAGTTGGTTTTGGCCGGCAAGCTACCACAAAGCGGCTGCGTCTTGCCGATCGCTGCTTGCGCTCGGCGGGCCAGGCTTTCCCCGAGGCGGGGCAGGCTATTAGCGGCCCGGCCGCGCTGGGAAGTCCCCTACGGCCAGTCACGCGCGCAGTGTCTATGCTTGGTGGCATAACAATATTGCTGACGACCCCGCTGGAGATTGCCATGTTGCGCCTATTCGCCGATCTCGGGTTTCGCTGGAAGATCGCTCTGCCGATTCTGCTGTTGGCTGTGCTGCTGGTACTGATGGGTATGCTCGGGGTGATGGGCATCGGTCAGGTGGCTGACTCCAGCACGCGCCTGACCAACCGCTACCTGCCCGCCATCAGCCTGCTGCTGAATGCCGACCGCGACCTCTACCAGGCCTTCGTCGCCGAGCGCAGCTTGCTCGACGAAGCCGCCAGTGAGCATGCCGATGCGCTCAGGGCGGCCCATGCGGAGAACATCCAGCAGGCCTATGACCGGGTGCACAAGTACGCCGACATGCAACCGGGTGCCGAGGCGATGGCGCTGGTGAACAAGTTCGACAACGGCTTCGCCCAGTGGAAGTCGACTTCGGCCAAGGTACTGGAACTGGCCAGTAGCGATCCCGCCGCCGCCTCGCTACTCAGCTATGGCGACAGCGAGGCGCAGTTCGAGGCCATGCGCGATGCCATCGACAAGCTCGGTGAGCTGGAGGACGGCGAGGCCAACAGCGAAGGCAACGTGGCCATTGCCCTGGGTGAGGAGCGCAGCTGGCAGCAGGGCGGCATCACCGTGTTCGGCCTGCTGATCTGTGCCGTGCTGGTGCTGGGCTTCCCGGTGCTGGTGACCCGCCCGTTGCACAACCTGCTGCACCGCATCGAGCAGATCGCCGATGGCGACGGCGACCTGCGTGTGCGCCTGGATGTGCTGTCGCGCGACGAGCTGGGCAAGCTGAGTCATGCCTTCAACCGTTTCCTCGACAAGCTGCAGCCGCTGATCCGTGAGGTCGGTCGGGTCACTGGCGAGGTCGCCGACTCGGCCCAGACCCTGGCGGGAATGGCGGCGGCCAACGATCGCCTGATCAGCAGCGAGCATGCGGCGGTGGATCAGGTCAGTACCGCCGCCACCGAGATGAGCGCGGCCGTGCACGAGGTGGCGCGCAACGCGCAGAACGCTGCGGATGCCGCGCGAACCGCCGAGGTGCAATCGCGTGAGGGCGCCGAAGTGGTCGGTGCCACCATTCATGCGATTCGCCAACTGGCCCATGAGGTGGAGAGCGCCTCCAGCACTATCCAGACCCTGGAGCAGGAAACCGCCAATATCGGCGCCGTGCTGGCGGTGATCAAGGGCATCGCCGAGCAGACCAACTTGCTTGCGCTGAATGCCGCCATCGAGGCGGCGCGGGCCGGCGAGCAGGGGCGCGGGTTCGCCGTGGTGGCCGACGAGGTGCGCGCCCTGGCCGCGCGTACCCAGGACTCGACCAAGGACATCCAGCAGATGATCGAGCGCCTGCAGTCCGGTGTGCAGAATGCGGTCAAGGCCATGCACTCGGGTAGCGCCAAGGCTCGTGACAGCGTCGAGCGCGCGGCAGGGGTGGACGATGCGTTGTCGGCCACCGGCGACTCGGTGGCGCGGATCAACGACATGGCCGCGCAGATCGCCAACGCCTGCGACGAGCAGAGCAGCGTGACCGAGGAGATCGCCCGCAATATCAGCGATATCCGCGACCTGTCCAACGAGGCGGCGCAGACTTCGGAGCAGAGCACCCAGGCCAGTGCCCGGTTGTCCGAACTGTCCCACGGGCTGGCGCAGCTGGTCGGGCGTTTCCGCGTCTGAGCCGGTAGGGCGCGTCTAAGTGGTTGTAACTTCTCGGTTTGCCAGTACAATAGCTCGGCCCGTAGCCTGACGGGCTGCGTTATGGTGGTCCCATCGGTCCCCCCGCAACGATTACCCGTCAACCTGGTCAGGTCCGGAAGGAAGCAGCCACAGCGGGGACATCGTGTGCCGGGGTGTGGCTGGTGGGGCCGCCTCCATAATCCGCTCGGATTGTGTACTTCTTCCTACTTCCCCTTCTTCTCATATCTGCCTGAATGGCGGCGATGACGTGCGTGTGGCATAGCTACGCCATTGGGGTCGTAATCGGGCCGAGCAAAGGCAAAGTCGCATTATGTTGTTTTAATAACAAGATAAATCTGTTTTTACTGGCTTTGTCTTTGTTGTAGTCTGCTTCGGTTTGTATAAAAACAAGATATTCAGCCGGAGTTGATTCCATGCATCCGCGTGTTCTTGAGGTCACCGAACGTCTGATCGAGCGCAGTCGCGCCACCCGCGAGCGCTACCTGGCGATGATCCATGCGGCCGCCAGCGAAGGGCCTGTGCGCGGCAAGCTGCAGTGCGCCAACTTCGCCCACGGGGTTGCCGGTTGCGGCAGCGGCGACAAGCAGCGCCTGCGCCTGATGGACTCGGCCAACGTCGCCATCGTCACCGCCTACAACGACATGCTCTCGGCACATCAGCCCTATGCGCTGTACCCGGAGCAGATTCGCCAGGCCTTGCGCGACATCGGCTCGGTCGGCCAGGTCGCCGGTGGCGTGCCGGCCATGTGCGATGGCGTGACCCAGGGCGAGCCGGGCATGGAGATCGGCATCGCCAGCCGCGAAGTGATCGCCATGTCTACCGCGGTGGCGCTGTCGCACAACATGTTCGACGCCGCGGTATTTCTCGGTGTCTGCGACAAGATCGTGCCCGGCCTGCTGATGGGCGCGCTGCGCTTCGGCCACCTGCCGTCGCTGTTCATTCCGGCCGGGCCGATGCCATCGGGGCTGTCGAACAAGGAAAAGGCCGATGTGCGCGAGCGCTACGCCGAGGGCAAGGCGACCCGCGATGAGCTGCTCGAGTCGGAGATGAAGGCCTACCACGCGCCGGGCACCTGTACCTTCTACGGCACTGCCAACACCAACCAGATGCTGATGGAAATGATGGGCCTGCACCTGCCGGGCTCGTCCTTCGTCAACCCGAACACACCGCTGCGCGACGCCCTGACCGTCGAGGCGGCGCGCCAGGTCACCCGTCTGACCAAGCAGGGCGGCACTTTCCTGCCGCTAGGCGAGATCATCGACGAGCGCGTGCTGGTCAACTCCATCGTCGCGCTGCACGCCACCGGCGGCTCGACCAACCATACCCTGCACATGCCGGCGATTGCCCAGGCTGCCGGTATCCAGCTGACCTGGCAGGACATGGCCGATCTCTCCGAGGTGGTGCCGACCCTGGCCCACGTCTACCCGAACGGCAAGGCCGACATCAATCATTTCCATGCTGCCGGCGGCGTGGCGTTCATGGTTCGCCACCTGCTGGACGCCGGGCTGCTGCATGAAGACGTCAACACCGTGATGGGCCGCGGCCTGCGCCGCTACACCCAGGAGCCGTTCCTCGAGGACGGCCAACTGGTATGGCGGGAAGGGCGCAGCGAGAGCCTGGATGAGAGCATCCTGCGTCCGCTGCAGCGGCCGTTCTCCGCCGAGGGCGGGCTGCGCGTGATGGTCGGCAATCTCGGGCGCGGGGTGATGAAGGTCTCCGCCCTGGCGCGCGAGCACCAGGTAGTCGAGGCGCCGGCGCGGGTGTTCCACGACCAGCAGGAATTGGCCGATGCCTTCAAGGCCGGAGAGCTCGAGCGCGATCTGGTGGCCGTGATGCGCTTCCAGGGGCCGCGCTTCAATGGCATGCCCGAGCTGCACAAGATGACGCCGTTCCTGGCCGTGCTGCAGGACCGCGGCTTCAAGGTAGCGCTGGTCACCGACGGGCGCATGTCCGGCGCCTCGGGCAAGGTGCCGGCGGCGATCCATGTCTGCCCCGAGGCCTATGATGGCGGCCCGTTGGCGCGGGTGCGCGACGGTGACATGATTCGCGTCGATGGCGAGTCCGGCACCCTGCAGGTGCTGGTCGATCCCGTCGAGCTGGCGGCGCGCGAGCTGGCGACGCCGCCTGGCGGGCAAGGCGTGGGCTGCGGGCGCGAGCTGTTCGCCTTCATGCGTGCCTCGTTCAGCTCGGCCGAACAGGGCGCCAGTGCATTCACTTCGAATCTGGAGACGCTGCGTTGAAACTGGCTTTGGTGGGGGATATCGGCGGGACCAATGCGCGCTTCGCCTTGTGGCGTGACGAGCAACTGGCCTCGGTGCGGGTGCTGGCGACTGCCGACTTCGCCACGCCGGAGCAGGCGATCAGTCGCTACCTCGATGACCTCGGCCTGGCACCGGGCAGCATCGGCTCGGTCTGCCTGGCGGTGGCCGGGCCGGTGGGCGGCGAGCATTTCCGCTTCACCAACAATCACTGGCGCCTGAGCCGTGGTGCGTTCTGCGAGGCGCTGCAGGTCGATGAGCTGCTGCTGGTCAACGACTTCACCGCCATGGCCCTGGGCATGACCCGCGTGGCCGAGCACCAGCGCATACAGATCTGCCCCGGCGTGGCCGAGCCGGGCAGCCCGGCGGTGGTGATCGGGCCGGGCACCGGCCTGGGCGTCGGCACGCTGCTGCCGCAGGGCGAAGGTCGCTGGCAGGCGTTGCCGGGCGAGGGCGGGCATGTCGACCTGCCCATCGGCAGCCCTCGCGAGGCGCAGCTGTGGCAGCAACTGTTCAATCAGCTGGGGCATGTGCGCGCCGAGGATGTGCTCAGCGGCAATGGTCTGCTGCAGTTGTATCTGGCCATGTGCACGGTGGACGGCCATACGCCGCTGCTGAATTCGCCGGCGCAGATAACCGCCGCGGCGCTGGCCGGCGAGCCCCTGGCGGTGCAGGTGCTGGACCAGTTCTGCGCCTGGCTCGGCCGGGTGGCCGGCAACAACGTGCTGACCCTCGGCGCCCGCGGCGGCGTGTACATAGTCGGCGGCGTGGTGCCGCGTTTCGCCGCGTTCTTCCAGGGCAGTGGTTTCCAGCGCGCCCTGTCCAGCAAGGGCTGCATGAGCGGATACTTCGAGGGTGTTCCGGTATGGCTGGTGACGGCCGAGTATCCTGGCCTGGAAGGTGCCGGCGTAGCATTGCAGCAACACCGGTAAGATCAGCACTGCCTCAACAAGAGCAAGAACAAGGACGGCGGACGTGAGCCAAGCCGGAAAATCCATCCTCCTGGTCGATGACGACGAGGAAATCCGTGACCTGCTGCAGGTCTATCTCAGCCGCGCCGGCTTCCAGGTGCGCGCCGTGGCCGATGGCGCTGCGTTCCGCCAGGCCCTGGGCGAAGTCATCGCCGATCTGGTTATCCTCGACGTGATGTTGCCCGACGAGGACGGTTTCAGCCTGTGTCGCTGGATGCGTCAGCACCAGCGCTTCGCCCAGGTGCCGATCATCATGCTCACCGCCAGCTCCGACGAGGCCGACCGGGTCATCGGTCTGGAACTGGGCGCCGACGACTACCTGGGCAAGCCCTTCAGCCCGCGCGAGCTGCAGGCGCGGATCAAGGCGCTGCTGCGCCGTGCCGGTTTCGGCCAGGAGCGTGGCGCGGCCGAGGTGCTGGCCTTCGACGAGTGGCGCCTGGACATGGTCAGCCACCGGCTGTTCCACCTCGATGGCGAGGAAGTGATTCTCTCCGGCGCCGACTTCGCCCTGCTCAAGCTGTTCCTCGATCACCCGCAACAGATCCTCGACCGCGACACCATTGCCAACGCCACCCGTGGCCGCGAAGTGATGCCGCTGGAGCGCATCGTCGACATGGCGGTCAGCCGCCTGCGCCAGCGCTTGCGCGATACCGGCAAGGCGCCACGGCTGATCCGCACCGTGCGCGGTTCCGGCTACCTGCTCGCGGCCAGTGTCACTGCGCATGCCGGCGCTGCGCTCTAGGCTGCGCCGGCTGCTGCCGGTACCGCGCTCGCTGCTCGGGCGCATGCTGCTGCTGACCCTGCTGGTGGTGCTGGTGGCTCAGGCGCTGTCGAGCCTGATCTGGGTCTCGCAATTGCGCGCCAGCCAGATGGACGGCCTGCTGACCAGCACGCGCAGCCTGGCCCACTCCATGTCCGCCAGCGTCAGCTACTTCCGCTCGCTGCCACTGGGCTTTCGGCCGATGGTGCTGGACCAGCTGCGCAGCATGGGCGGCACGCGCTTCTTCGTGTCGCTCAACGACAAGCCACTCGATATGCAGGTGCTGCCGGAGACTCCGCGCAAGCGCGCGGTGCTGGCCGAGGTCGACGCCGTGTTGCGGCAGAACCTGGGGCGCAATGTCGACCTGCTGGTGCAGTTCGTCAGCCCCGAGGACCTGCGTATCTTCAATGGCGAACTGAAGCTCGACGAGGTGCCGCGCTCCTGGGCGCACTACGCGCTTAGCCTGGAGCCGCTGAACCCGCCGGTACTGGTAACGCAGATCCAGATCGCGCCGAACGAGTGGCTGTACCTGGCCTCGCTGATGCCGGCACCCTACGTCAGCCTGGAGGACGAAGGCCTGCCGATGCAGCAGGTGTGGTTCATCTTCCTCACCAGCAGTTTCCTGCTGCTGTTCATCGGCATCCTCGTGCAATGGCAGAGCCGGCCGCTCAAGCGCCTGGCCTCGGCGGCGCGGGAAATGTCGCTGGGTGCCAGCGTCGAGCCGGTGGAGGAGGCGGGCGGCAGCGAGGTGATCGAGGTCAGCCGTGCCTTCAACACCATGCGTGAGCGCATCAGCCGCTACCTGAGCGAGCGCAGTCAGCTGTTCAGCGCGATTTCCCATGACCTGCGCACGCCGATCACGCGTCTGCGCCTGCGTGTGGAACTGCTCGAGGACGAAGCCCTGCAGGCCAAGTTCAGCCGTGACCTGGACGACTTGGAGCTGCTGGTCAAGGGCGCGCTGCAGTGCGTGAAGGACACCGACATCCACGAGAACATCGAGCAGGTCGATCTCAACCACCTGCTGCACGGCCTGATCGAGCCTTACCTGGGCAACGGCCAAGTCACCTTGCAGGGCGCGGCCCAAGGCAGTTACCCGGGCAAGCCGCTGGCCTTACGGCGCTGCATCGGCAACCTGGTGGACAACGCGCTGAAGTACGGCCAGCGCGCGCACCTGCATATCGAGGACGACCGCACCGCCTTCGTCCTGCATGTCGATGACGAAGGACCGGGCGTGCCCGAGCAGCGCCTGGAGCAGGTGTTCGAGCCGCATTTCCGCCTCGCCGGCCAGCAGCAGGGCTACGGCCTGGGCCTGGGCATCGCACGCAGCCTGGCGCACAGCCATGGCGGCGAGGTGACCCTGCAGAACCTGCGCGAGGGCGGCCTGCGGGTGACGCTGCGACTGCCGCGCCTGGTGGCCTGATTTGCCTTGCTCTCGTCCGCGGCGGCGGCCGCCGGTTCTCTCTTCGATGCTGCCGCGCGGCCGCTCCTCCGCCCGTTCTGTGCTGCGCGTCGTCAAGTCATCTGGGCATGCCACCATCCGGATACAAATGCCGCGCTTATGTAACCGTTCGGTGACGTTCGCGCATCCCTTTGTTACCCGCCGCGAAACGCGGCGTGGTTAGACTCAATGCAAGCGCAAGCACCATGACTTGCACGGGCATAACAACAATAAAGGTACTTCCATGAACGCGATCTCCCGCCTGGCCGTTGTCGTTTCCCTCGCCTCGTTGTTCCCTCTTTCCGCCCTTGCCGGTGAAGTCGAAGTCCTGCACTGGTGGACCTCGGGTGGCGAAAAGCGCGCAGCCGATACGTTGCAGAAACTGGTCGAAGACAAGGGCCACACCTGGAAAGACTTCGCCGTTGCCGGTGGTGGTGGTGAAGCCGCCATGACCGTGCTGAAGACCCGCGCCGTGTCCGGCAACCCACCGTCCGCCGCGCAGATCAAGGGGCCGGACATCCAGGAGTGGGGCGAGCTGGGCCTGCTCACCGAGCTGGACGAAGTGGCCAGCGAAGGCAAGTGGGACAGTCTGCTGCCCAAGCAGGTCGCCAGCGTCATGAAGTACGACGATCACTACGTGGCCGTGCCGGTCAACGTGCACCGGGTCAACTGGCTATGGATCAACCCCGAGGTGTTCAAGAAGGCCGGCGCCACGCCGCCGACCACCCTCGACGAATTCTTCGCCGCCGCCGACAAGCTCAAGGCCGCCGGTTTCATCCCGCTGGCCCACGGCGGTCAGCCCTGGCAGGACGGCACCGTGTTCGAGGACCTGGTATTCGCCATCCTCGGCCCGCAGGGCTACCACAAGGCCTTCGTCGAGCAGGACAAGGCGACGCTGACCGGCGACAAGATGGTCGAGGTCTTCGCCACCCTGAAGAAGCTGCGCGGCTATATCGACGCCGATGCCGCCGGTCGCGACTGGAACACCGCCGCGGGCCTGGTGATCAACGGCAAGGCCGGCATGCAGATCATGGGCGACTGGGCCAAGAGCGAATGGACCGCCGCCGGCAAGGTCGCCGGCCAGGATTACCAGTGCCTGCCGTTCCCCGGCACCCAGGGCAGCTTCGCCTACAACATCGACTCCCTGGCCATGTTCAAGCTCAGCGACGACGACAACCGCAAGGCGCAGAACGACCTGGCGCGCACCGTTATGTCGCCGGAGTTCCAGCAGTTCTTCAACCAGAACAAGGGCTCCATCCCGGTCCGCCTGGACCAGGACATGAGCAGCTTCGACAGCTGCGCCCAGCAGTCGATGAAGGACTTCAAGGAGGCCGCCGCCGGTGACGGCCTGCAGCCGAGCCTGGCCCACGGCATGGCCGCTTCCAGCTACGTGCAGGGTGCGGTGTTCGACGTGGTCACCAACTTCTTCAACGATCCGGCCGCCGATCCGAAGAAGGCTGCCCAGCAACTGGCTGCCGCCATCGAAGCGGTGCAGTAAGGCGCCCGCGGCCGTCGCCTAGACGGCCGCTGTCGTAAGGCGGGCCCGGCCCGCCGTTTCCCTGGTTTTCGATTCCGAGTGCATGCCTCGCGGCATGCGCTGTGGGAGCGGTCGCGCCGATTTTCTGCCGGTGCGCACCGTGTAGGGCGGGGTCACCCGCGTTTTGCAATACCGATGGAGATGCGGGCTGCACCCGCCCTGCATCCATGCCACGGAGTCATTCATGAGTTCTATCGCAGTTTTCGCCAAGGCGTCGCCGTTCGACGCGCTGCAGCGCTGGCTACCCAAGCTGGTGCTGGCGCCGAGCGTGCTGATCGTGCTGGTCGGCTTCTACGGCTACATCCTGTGGACCTTCCTGCTGTCCTTCACCAACTCGCGCTTCATGCCCAGCTACAAGTGGGTGGGCCTGCAGCAGTATGAGCGCCTGCTGGACAACGATCGCTGGTGGGTAGCCAGCCACAACCTGCTGGTGTTCGGTGGCTTGTTCATCGCCATCAGCCTGGTGCTCGGCGTGCTCCTGGCGGTGCTGCTGGACCAGCGCATCCGCCGCGAAGGCTTTATCCGCACCGTCTACCTGTACCCCATGGCGCTGTCGATGATCGTCACCGGCACGGCCTGGAAATGGCTGCTCAACCCAGGCCTGGGCCTGGACAAGCTGATGCGCGACTGGGGCTGGGAAGGCTTTCGCCTGGACTGGCTGGTGGACCCTGACCGGGTCGTCTACTGCCTGGTGATTGCCGCCGTGTGGCAGTCCTCGGGCTTCGTCATGGCGCTGTTCCTCGCCGGTCTGCGCGGCGTCGATCAGTCGATCATCCGCGCCGCCCAGGTCGATGGCGCCAGCCTGCCGACCATCTACCTGCGCATCGTGCTGCCGAGCCTGCGCCCGGTGTTCTTCAGCGCCCTGATGATCCTCGCCCACATTGCCATCAAGAGCTTCGACCTGGTGGCGGCGATGACGGCCGGTGGCCCCGGTTACTCCTCGGACCTGCCGGCGATGTTCATGTACGCCCACACCTTCACCCGCGGCCAGATGGGCCTTGGCGCGGCGAGCGCGATGCTGATGCTCGGCGCCGTGCTGGCGATCATCGTGCCGTACCTGTATTCCGAACTGAGGAACAAGCGCCATGACTAGCCGTGCTTTCAGCCTCAGCCGGGCAGCGGTCTACGCCACCCTGATCGTCGCCTGCGCGGTCTACCTGGTCCCGCTGCTGGTGATGCTGCTGACCAGCTTCAAGACGCCCGACGACATCCGCACCGGCAACCTGCTGTCGCTGCCGGACGTGTTCACCCTGATCGGCTGGGTCAAGGCCTGGGACAGTGTCGGCGGCTACTTCTGGAACTCGGTAAAGATCGCTGTGCCGGCGGTGCTGATCTCCACGCTGCTCGGCGCGCTCAACGGCTACGTGCTGTCGATGTGGCGCTTCAGGGGCTCGCAGCTGTTCTTCGGCCTGCTGCTGTTCGGCTGCTTCCTGCCGTTCCAGGTGGTGCTGCTGCCGGCGTCCTTCACCCTCGGCAAGTTCGGCCTGGCCAACACCACCGCCGGCCTGGTGTTGGTGCACGTGGTGTACGGCCTGGCCTTCACCACGCTGTTCTTCCGCAACTTCTACGTCAGCATCCCGGACGCCCTGGTGCGTGCGGCACGCCTGGATGGCGCGGGGTTCTTCACCATCTTCGGGCGGATCCTGCTGCCCATGTCGGTGCCCACGATCATGGTCTGCCTGATCTGGCAGTTCACCCAGATCTGGAACGACTTCCTGTTCGGCGTGGTGTTCGCCAGCGGCGACAGCCAGCCCATCACCGTGGCCCTCAACAACCTGGTCAACACCAGCACCGGGGCCAAGGAATACAACGTCGACATGGCCGCCGCGATGATCGCGGGCCTGCCCACCCTGCTGGTCTACGTGCTGGCCGGCAAATATTTCCTGCGCGGGCTCACGGCCGGCGCCGTCAAAGGCTGAGGTAACGATCCATGGCAACCCTTGAACTGCGCAACGTCAACAAGTGCTATGGCAGCGGCCTGGCGGACACCCTCAAGGACATCGAGCTGTCGATCGATTCGGGCGAGTTCCTGATCCTGGTCGGCCCGTCCGGCTGCGGCAAATCCACCCTGATGAATTGCATCGCCGGTCTGGAGGACATCAGTGGCGGGGCGATCCTGGTCGACGGTGCCGACATCAGTGGGCAGAGCCCCAAGGATCGCGACATCGCCATGGTGTTCCAGTCCTACGCGCTGTACCCGACCATGACCGTGCGCGACAACATCGCCTTCGGCCTGAAGATCCGCAAGATGGCGCCGGCCGACATCGACGCCGAGGTGGCGCGGGTGGCCAAGCTGCTGCAGATCGAGCACCTGCTCACGCGCAAGCCCGGCCAGCTGTCCGGTGGCCAGCAGCAGCGCGTGGCCATGGGCCGGGCGCTGGCGCGGCGGCCGAAGATCTACCTGTTCGACGAGCCGCTGTCGAACCTCGACGCCAAGCTGCGCGTGGAGATGCGCACCGAAATCAAGCTGATGCACCAGCGCCTGAAGACCACCACGGTCTACGTCACCCACGATCAGATCGAGGCCATGACCCTGGGCGACAAGGTGGCGGTGATGAAGGACGGGGTGATCCAGCAGTTCGGCACCCCGCAGCAGATCTACAACGACCCGGCCAACCTGTTCGTCGCCAGCTTCATCGGTTCGCCGCCGATGAACTTCATCCCGCTGCGCCTGCAGCGTCGCGACGGCCAGGTCTGGGGCCTGCTGGACTCCGGCCAGGCCCGTTGCGAGCTGCCGCTGGGCGCGCTGGAGGAGGGCATGGAGAGTCGCGAAGTGATCCTCGGCGTGCGCCCGGAGCAGATCCAGCTGGCCGGCGGCAGCGAGCTGCCCTCAATCCGCGCCGAGGTGGAAGTCACCGAGCCGACCGGACCGGACACCCTGGTGTTCGTCAGCCTCAACCAGACCAAGGTCTGCTGCCGCCTGGCGCCCGATGCGGCGCCGCAGGTGGGCGACAGCCTGGTCCTGCAATTCGATCCCGACAAGACCCTGCTCTTCGACGCGCAAAGCGGTGAGCGGCTGGGCCTGCCGGGAAAGACCCGCGCCAGTGAGCGAGCGACAAACGTCGCGCGCTTCATCGGGCGCTGAGAACCTGCCTTGGATCTGCTGCGCGTCGGAAAAACTGCGTTGAAAGCGGCTTCGGAATGCTCATTTACCGTTCGTAAACTCCGCTTCCTCAGCCGCGTTCGCCTGGTTTTTCTCTAGCTTGCGAGATCCAAGACAGGTTCTGAAAAATGACCCGGGCGCGGGCTGCCGTCTCTCTGCGCGCCGGGTTGGCTATCCAGGCAATACAACAATAAAAACCTGTGGAGTGGATATGAACGCAACGAATAGAGGTTTGTGGCTGGTCCCCTGCGCGCTGCTGGCGCTGCCCGGAGCTTCCTGGGGTGTGGAGCTGGCGCCCGGCACGGAGTTCACCGGCTACGTGCGCAGCGGTGCCGGCGGCTCCGTGGAAGGTGGCTCGCAGGCCTGCTTCCAGCTGCCCGGTGCCCGGTCCAAGTACCGCCTCGGCAACGAGTGCGAGCAGTACGCGGAGCTGGATCTGCGCCAGGACTTGCTGACGCTGGACGACGGCTCGCAGATCAGCGTCGAGGGCATGGCCCAGCTGTACAACGAGTACGGCCACACGCCCAAGTTCACCGGTGACTACGGCTTCGCGCGGATGAACCAGATGTACGCCGAGTGGAGCAACATGTCGGCGCTCAATGGCGGCTCGCTGTGGGCCGGTCGCCGTTTCTACAAGCGTAACGACATCCACATCTCCGACTTCTACTACTGGAACCAGAGCGCCACCGGTTTCGGCCTGGACAGCGTGAAGATCGGCGACCTCAAGTACAGCTACGTGTTCTCGCGCAAGGACGACTACTTCCAGGAGCCGTACATCAATCGCCACGACTTCAACGTCGCCGGGTTCCAGACCAACCCCAATGGCGAGATGGAGGTCGGCGTCAGCTACATCGACAAGCCCGACAGCACCGATGCCCACAGCGGCTGGTCGGTCACCGCGCAGCACAAGCAGAAGGAGTTCCTCGGTGGGGTCAACACCTTCGCCCTGCAGTACGGCGAGGGCCCGGGCACCGGTCTCGGCTACACCGGCGATCCGACCCTGGACAGCAGCGCCACCAGTTGGCGCGCGGTGGAGTTCTTCGACTTCCAGCTGACCCCGCGTCTGGGTGGCCAAGTCGAGCTGGTGTACCAGAAGGACAAGCGCGATGACGGCGCCGACCAGAACTGGCTGTCCGTGGGCGGCCGTGCCAGCTATGCCATCACCGAGGAGTTCAAGCTGGTCGGCGAGATCGGCCGCGATCAGGTGGAGGCCCCCGGCGGCACCCGCAAGCTGACCAAGTTCACCGTCGCCCCGACCTGGGCGCCGGCCGGTCCGGGCTTCTGGACCCGCCCGGAAGTGCGCCTGTATTACACCTATGCCAACTGGAACGAGGCGGCGCAGCGCTCGGCGAGCCAGCTCGCGGCGGGTTCGGCCCTGTCCGACAGCGGCGTGTTCGGCGACGATCTGCACGGCTCCAACTTCGGCGTGCAGGTGGAGTACTGGTGGAAATGACCGGGCAGGAGTGGCGTCGTCGTGGCCGTTGAGCCACACCACGCGCCTGTCGGGCGCAGCGCGCTGGCGGAGCATCCGCTGGCGGCGCTGTTCCGTTTTCCGTCGCGCCAGGTGTTCCGCTGGGACAGACATCAGGGGCGCGACATTCTGCTGATCGACCATCCGCTGTGCCAGGCGGTGTTCAGTCGGCAGGGTGGCCAGTTGCTGCACTTCCAGCCCCGCGGGCAGCGCCCGTGGCTGTGGTGTGCGGCGCACTGGCACAACCTCGGCGCCATTCGCGGCGGGGTTCCGGTGTGCTGGCCGTGGTTCGGTCGGCATCCCAGCGAGAGCGGCTGGCCGCACCATGGCTGGGCGCGGCTGAATGACTGGCGGCTGGTCAGCAACGAAGCGGACCGGGACGGCGTGCAGCTGTTGTGGCGCCTGGAGCTGTGTGACTGGCGGGTGGAGCTGACGGCCCGCCTTGGCGCGGATCTGGACCTGCAGCTGATGACCCGCCACGGCGACAGCGAGGCCTGCCAGCTCAGCCATGCCTTGCATGCCTACTGGGCGGTCAGCGATGTGTCGCGGGTCAGCCTGAGCGGCCTGGACGGGGCGCACGGGCGCGATCTGCTGTTGCGCGAGCCGTGCCGGCAGGAGGGGGAGCTGCGGGTGGCCGAAGCCTGCCATCGGGTGTTTCGTCAGGCGGGAGTCCTGCACCTGCAGGACCTGGCGTGGCAGCGACGCCTACGCATCGATACCGGCGCAGGCCCCAATTGCGTGGTCTGGCACCCCGGTGGCCGGCCGCTGGCCGAGGTGTCCTGGCGCGAGGCGCTGGGCTTTCTCAGTGTGCAGGTGGCCGGCTGTGGCGACGACAGCCGGACCCTGCAGCCCGGCGAGGAGGCGCTGCTCAGCCTGCGCGCCAGGCTGGAGCAGGGGTGAACCCCGGGCGTCCGGGGGTGGTCTCCTGACTATCGATCATGCGCAGTCGGTCTGGGTGCGCAGAGGGTTGTTCAGTCGGCTTCGCCGTCGCTGGGGAAGCGGCTGGCGTTGAGGCTTTCCTTGATCTTGCGCAGGTGCGGATGGAAGTCCACGCCGCGGCGCAAGGTCATGCCGGTGGCCAGCACGTCGAGCACGGTGAGCTGGATGATGCGCGAGGTCATCGGCATGTAGATGTCGGTGTCTTCGGGCAGCGGGATGTTCAGGCTCAGGGTGCTGGCCTTGGCCAGTGGCGAGTCGGCAGCGGTCAGGCCGAGCACCGAGGCACCGTTCTGCCGCGCCAGGCGCGCCACCTCCACCAGCTCGCGGGTGCGGCCGGTGTAGGAAATGATCACGAACAGGTCACCCGTGTGCGCCACCGACGCCAGCATGCGCTGCATCAGCACATCGGAATGGGCGGACACGGCGAGGTTGAAGCGGAAGAACTTGTGCTGGGCGTCCAGGGCCACCGAGGCGGAGGCGCCGAGGCCGAAGAAATGGATCTGCCGGGCCTGGATCAGCAGATCCACGGCGTGGCTGATCAGCTGTGGGTCGAGCTGTTTGCAGGCACTGTCCAGCGAGGTGATGGCGCTACCGAAAATCTTGCTGGTGTAGGCCTCCGGGCCGTCGTCGGCCTCGACCGCGCGGCTCACATAGGCCGCGCCGCTGGCCAGGCTCTGCGCCAGTTGCATCTTTAGCTCGGGGTAGCCGCTGACGCCGAACGAGCGGCAGAAGCGGTTGACCGTCGGCTCGCTGACCTGGGCCTCCTGGGCCAGGGTGGCGATGCTGTAGCGCGTGGCTTGCTGCGGGGCGGCGAGGATCACTTCGGCGACCTTGCGCTCGGCCTTGTTGAGTTCGCCAAGGCGGTTCTGGATCTGCTCCAGCAGGTTGTTCACGCGGTCCATGTCGGTTCCTGGGAGGGGACTGCAATCGGACGCTTATCGTACTGAGCGCCCCGGTGTCCGGCCACCGGTATCTGGCTGGCAGTCAGGGATGAATGAAGGTTTTAGGTAAATGTAGTTTTATTACTACATTTTGTCTTGATGAATCACTTTTGCAGGTGTATTCATATGCCAATGTTTGACGTAAGAATAAATAAAATGACCGTTGACGCGATTGAACCCTGCACCTTCGCCCTGTTCGGCGCCTATGGCGACCTGGCCCTGCGCAAGCTGTTTCCCGCCCTGTACCAGCTCGACCGCGCCGGCCTGCTGCATGCCGACACCCGCATCCTTGCCCTCGGCCGGGAAAGCGGCGAGGGCGCGCAACAGCTGCTGGTGATCGAAGGGCACCTGCAACGCTACGTGCCCGCGGAGGAAATCGACGAGGCGTCCCTGCAGCGCTTCCTCTCCCGTCTCGGCCACCTGACCATGGATTTCCTCAGCGCCGAGGCCTATCCGCTGCTGCTCGAACGGGTCGGCAAGGCGGAGCGGCTGATCGCCTATTTCGCCACCCCGGCCAAGGTCTACGGCGCGATCTGCGCGGGGCTGGCCGAGGTCGGCCTGGCGGAGCGCACCCGCGTGGTACTGGAGAAACCCATCGGCCACGACCTGGAGTCGTCCCGGGCGGTGAACGAGGCGGTGGCCCTGCATTTCCCCGAGGGGCGCATCTATCGCATCGACCATTACCTGGGCAAGGAGACGGTGCAGAACCTGATCGCGCTGCGCTTCGCCAACAGCCTGTTCGAGACCCAGTGGAACCAGCACCACATCAGCCACGTGGAAATCACCGTGGCCGAGCAGGTGGGCATCGAGGGGCGCTGGGGCTATTTCGACCAGGCCGGGCAGCTGCGCGACATGATCCAGAACCACCTGCTGCAGCTGCTCTGCCTGATCGCCATGGATCCGCCCTCGGACCTCTCGGCCGACAGCATCCGCGACGAGAAGGTCAAGGTGCTCAAGGCGCTGGCGCCGATCACCAGCGAGCAGCTGGCGCACCAGGTGGTGCGCGGCCAGTACGTGGCCGGCAGCATCAAGGGCAAGGCGGTGCCGGGCTACCTGGAGGAGGAGAACTCTAACGCCCAGAGCGACACCGAGACCTTCGTCGCCCTGCGTGCCGAGGTGCGCAACTGGCGCTGGTCCGGCGTGCCGTTCTACCTGCGCACCGGCAAGCGCATGCCGCAGAAGCTGTCGCAGATCGTCATCCACTTCAAGGAGCCGCCGCACTACATCTTTTCCCCCGAGCAGCGGCCGATGATCAGCAATCGCCTGATCATCCGCCTGCAGCCGGACGAGGGCATTTCCCTGCAGGTGATGACCAAGGAGCAGGGCCTGGACAAGGGCATGCAGCTGCGCAGCGGGCCGCTGCAGCTGAGTTTTTCCGACACCTACCGCAGTGCGCGCATCCCCGATGCCTACGAGCGCCTGCTGCTGGAAGTGATGAAGGGCAACCAGAACCTGTTCGTGCGCAAAGATGAAATCGAATACGCCTGGCAGTGGTGCGATCAACTGATCGATGGCTGGCAGCGTCAGGGCAGCGCGCCCAAGCCCTATGCGGCAGGAACCTGGGGGCCGACGGCTTCCATTGCATTGATAACCCGTGATGGCAAGGACTGGTATGGCGATCTCTAATCTGCAACTGCCGGCGCAGGTACTCGGCTTCGGCCTGGGCAACGCCGAGCAGCTGGCCGGCGAACTGGCGGTGACCGTCGCCAACGCATTGCGCCTCGCCATCGACGCACGTGGCGCCGCCAGCCTGGTGGTCTCCGGCGGGCGCAGCCCGATTGCCTTCTTCGAGCGCCTGGCGCGCCAGGAACTGGACTGGTCGCGGGTGGCGGTGAGCCTGGCGGATGAGCGCTGGGTGCCGGTCGGCCATGCCGACAGCAATGAAGGCCTGGTGCGCCGCCATCTGTTGCAGGGCGCGGCAGCCAAGGCGCGCTTCATCGGCCTGTATCAATCGGCCGCCACGCTGGAGGGGGCGGCCATGCTGGCGCACCAGGCGTTGGCCGAGCTGCCGCAGCCGATCGATGTGCTGGTGCTGGGCATGGGCGAGGACGGCCATACCGCCTCGCTGTTTCCCGCCAGCGGCAATCTCGACCTGGCGCTGAGCGCCGATTGCGCCCAGCGTTGCCTGCCGATGCACGCGCCCAGCGTGCCGCGTCAGCGCCTGAGCATGCCGCTGGCACTGCTGGCTGGCGCGCGTCTGACCCTGCTCGCCGTACAGGGCCGCGGCAAACTCGACACCCTGCGGCAGGCCCTGGCCGCCGAAGGCGATGCACAGATGCCGATCCGCGCCTTCCTGCGCCGACCTCTCGAAATCTACTGGTGCCCCTGAGCCCGAGGAGCTTGCCATGAGCAGCATTCCGCAACGCAGCGCGAGCCGGCGCGACGCCGTCCCTGACATGGCCGACAAGATCGAGCTGATCGACAACCTGTGCGCCCGTGCGCGCATCCTGCCGGTGATCACCATCGAGCGTGAGGAAGACGTGCTGCCGCTGGCCGATGCCCTGGCCGCCGGCGGCCTGGACACGCTGGAAATCACCCTGCGCTCCGAGCACGGCCTGGGCGCCATCCGCACCCTGCGCGAGCAGCGGCCCAAGCTGTGCGTCGGCGCCGGCACGGTGCTCGACGAGCTGATGCTGGCCGAGGCCGAGGCGGCCGGGGCGCAGTTCATCGTCACCCCCGGCTGCACCGCCGAGCTGCTGCGCGCCGGCGTGTACAGCCCGCTGCCGCTGCTGCCGGGTATCAGCAGCGCCTCGGAAATCATGCTCGGCTACGCCCTCGGCTACCGCCGCTTCAAGCTGTTCCCGGCGGAGATTTCCGGCGGCGTGGCGGCGCTCAAGGCCCTCGGCGGGCCGTTCGGCAACGTGCGTTTCTGCCCCACCGGCGGCGTGACCCCGGACAACGTGCGCAACTACATGGCCCAACCCAACGTGATGTGCGTGGGCGGCACTTGGATGATGGACCGCGACTGGATTCGCCAGGGCGACTGGGCGCGCATCCAGGCGGCCAGCGCCGAAGCCCTGCAGTTGCTGGCCTGAGGCCGGTGCTGCATCTACCGCTAGGAAACCCTAGGAATTGCCCATGAACGAGAGCAAGCGAGACACCGCCCCACGTGACCCGCAGGCCGAGCCGGACCTGCCGCGCGACTTCGATATCCGCGCGCGCTACGCCGAGCAGCAGGAGCTGCTCAACCCGCGCAGCGAAGCGGCGCAGGGCAATGCACCTGCCAGCCGTTCCGCACACTGACCCCATCTCTTTTTCCAGGCCCCGTCATGACCACAGCCAGCCAGCTCGAGCACCTGTTTCCCACCCTCGCCGAGATTCCCGAACGCTACCGCCCGGGCGCGCCCATCGAGCAGCGCGAGTACCTGGTCGACGGCGAGCTGCGCCGCTGGGATGGCCCGCTGGCGACCGTGCGCAGCCCGATCTTCCTGGCCGGCGAGCAGGGCGATGAGCAGGTGGTGCTGGGCAGCACGCCGCTGCTGGATGCCGATGCCGCGCTGATCGCCCTGGATGCCGCCGTGCAGGCCTACGACCATGGCCAGGGGCTGTGGCCGAACCTGCGCGTGGCCGAGCGCATCCAGCATGTCGAGGACTTCCTGGCGCGCATGCGCGAGCAGCGCGAGGCGGTGGTGCGCCTGCTGATGTGGGAGATCGGCAAGTACCTCAAGGACTCGGAGAAGGAGTTCGACCGCACCTGCGACTACATCGTCGACACCATCGAGTCGCTCAAGGAGCTGGACCGCCGCTCCAGCCGCTTCGAGCTGGAGCAGGGCACCCTCGGCCAGATCCGCCGCGTGCCGCTGGGCGTGGCGCTGTGCATGGGACCGTACAACTACCCGCTGAACGAGACCTTCACCACGCTGATCCCGGCGCTGATCATGGGCAATACCGTGGTGTTCAAGCCGGCCAAATTCGGCGTGCTGCTGATCCGCCCGCTGCTCGAGGCGTTCCGCGACAGCTTCCCGCCGGGGGTGATCAACATCATCTACGGCCGCGGCCGCGATACGGTCAGCGCGCTGATGGCCAGCGGCAAGATCGACGTGTTCGCCTTCATCGGCACGCACAAGGGCGCCGCCGACCTGAAGAAGCTGCACCCGCGCCCGCACCGCCTGCGCGCCGCGCTGGGCCTGGATGCGAAGAACCCGGGCATCGTTCTGTCGCAGGTCGACCTGGACAACGCGGTGGACGAGGCGATCACCGGCGCGCTGTCGTTCAATGGCCAGCGCTGCACGGCGCTGAAGATCCTCTTCGTGCATGAGGATGTGCTCGACGCCTTTCTCGAGAAATTCACTGCCAGGCTCGCCGCACTCAAGCCCGGCATGCCCTGGGAGGATGGCGTGGCGCTGACCCCGCTGCCCGAGCCGGGCAAGGTCGACTACCTCAACGGCCTGCTCGACGACGCTATCGCCAAGGGGGCGCGGGTGATCAACCCCGGTGGTGGCGCGCACCGGCAGAGCTTCTTCTACCCGGCGCTGCTCAGCCCGGTGACGCCGGCCATGCGCCTGTACCAGGAGGAACAGTTCGGCCCGCTGGTGCCGGTGGTGCCGTACCGCGAGGTGGAGGAGGTGATCGACTACGTGCTGCACTCGGACTACGGCCAGCAGCTGAGCATCTTCGGCAACGATTCGGCGCAGGTCGGGCGGCTGGTCGATGCCTTCGTCAACCAGGTCGGCCGCATCAACATCAACGCCCAGTGCCAGCGCGGCCCGGACAGTTTCCCGTTCAACGGCCGCAAGAACTCCGCCGAGGGCACCCTCTCGGTGCAGGACGCCCTGCGCGTGTTCTCCATCCGTACCCTGGTGGCGACCCGTTTCAACCCGCAGAACAAGGCGCTGGTCAGCGAGATCATCCGCAACCGCGAGTCGGGCTTCATCACCACCGACTACATTTTCTGACTCGGTGCGCAGCCGCGGCTAGTGGAAGTCGCGGCTGCGCACGTCCAGGCCGTCGAGTAGCGGCGTGAGGTCGTGCAGGCGTCCGGCGATCACGTGGCGCACGCCGCTGGCCTGTTCCAGATGGCCGTCCACCTGCATCAGCCGCGAGCCCACCAGTACGCGGCGCTGGCGCTCGGCCAGTTCGAGGCGCACCACCACGTTGAGCATGCCGTGCTCGTCTTCCAGGGTGACGAAGGTGATGCCGCTGGCGGTCTGCGGCCGCTGCCGGCCGATGACCAGGCCGGCGACCTTGACCAGGCGCCCGTTGCTGAGTCCATCCAGCTCCCGCGAACTGCGGCAGCGCCGCGCGCGCAGGTCGTCGCGCAGCAGGGTCAGCGGGTGCGGGCCCAGGGTGGTGCCGATGGTGGCGTAGTCGGTCTGCACGTCCTCGCCCTGGCTCGGCTGCGGTAGCTGCACTGGCGTCTCGTCGGCGGCCGGCAGATCGGCGAACAGCGGCGCCTGGCGCTCCACACCGGCGATCGCCCAGCGCGCCTGGTGGCGATGACCGACCAGGCCCTGCAGGGCGCCGGCATCGGCCAGCAGGGCGCGGCAGCGGTCGTCGAGGTCGACGCGCAGGCAGAGATCGGCGATATCGCTGAAGGGCTGCATCTGGCGGACCTGTTCCAGGCGCTGCGCCTGTTCGTCGCGCAACCCACGGATCAGGCGCAAACCCAGGCGCAGGGCGGGTTGTCCATCCGCGCCGGGCTCCAGGCTGCAATCCCAGTTGCTGTGGCGCACGTCCAGCGGGCGGATCTCGACCTGATGCCGGCGAGCGTTCTGCAGCAGCTGGTCCGGGCTGTAGAAGCCCATCGGCCAGCTGTTGATCAGCGCGCAGACGAAGGCCGCCGGTTCGTGGCACTTGAGCCAGCTGCTGGCATAGGTGAGCAGGGCGAAGCTGGCCGAGTGGGACTCGGGGAAGCCGTAGTTACCGAAGCCCTTGATTTGCTCGAAGATGCGCGCGGCAAATTCGGCGCTGTAGCCGCGCGCCAGCATGCCCTCGGTTAGCCGCTGCTGGTGCGGCTCCAGGCCGCCGCGGCGCTTCCAGGCGGCCATGCAGCGGCGCAGGTCGTCGGCCTCGCCGTGGGTATAGCCGGCGGCGACCACCGCCAGCTCCATCACCTGCTCCTGGAACAGCGGCACGCCCAGGGTGCGCTCGAAGACCTTTTTCAGCTCCTCGCTGGGGTAGGTCACTGCCTCTTCGCCATTTCTGCGGCGCAGGTAGGGGTGGACCATGTCGCCCTGGATCGGCCCTGGGCGGACGATGGCCACCTCGATCACCAGGTCGTAGAACTTCTCGGGTTTCAGCCGCGGCAGCATGGCCATCTGCGCCCGCGATTCGATCTGGAACACGCCGATGGTGTCGGCGCGGCTGATCATCTCGTAGGTGGCCTGGTCCTCCTGGGGTAGCGTGGCCAGGGTCCAGCGCTGGCCGCGGTAGTGGGCGATCAGGTCGAAGCAGCGGCGCAGGGCGGTGAGCATGCCCAGGGCCAGCACATCGACCTTGAGCAGGCCGACCTCGTCCAGATCGTCCTTGTCCCACTGGATCATCGTGCGCTCGGCCATGGTGGCGTTTTCCACCGGCACCAGTTCGCTCAGCGGCTGCTCGGAGATGACGAAGCCGCCGGGGTGTTGCGACAGGTGGCGGGGAAAGCCGATCAGCGCCTCGGTTAGCGCCAGCACCCGGCGCAGCGCCGGACTGTCCGGGTCGAAGCCGGCCTCGCGCAGGCGCTCGGGCGGCGGCAGGCGGTCGGTCCAGCGGCCACAGCAGTCGGCCAGGGCGCCTTGTTGTTCTGCCGGCAGACCGAGGGCCTTGGCCACGTCACGGATGGCGCCGGCGCCGTGGTAGGTGTTGACCACGGCGGTGAGGGCGGCGCGGTCGCGGCCATAACGGCGGAACACGTACTGGATGACCTCCTCGCGGCGCTCGTGCTCGAAGTCCACGTCGATGTCCGGCGGCTCGTTGCGCTCGCGCGACAGGAACCGCTCGAACAGCAGGTTGGTGCGGCCCGGATCGAGCTCGGTGATGCCGAGCACGAAGCACACCGCCGAGTTGGCCGCCGAGCCCCGGCCCTGGCAGAGGATGTGCTGGCTGCGGGCGTAGGCGACGATGTCGTGCACGGTGAGGAAGTAGCTCTCGTACTCCAGCTCGGCGATCAGCTGCAGCTCCTTCTCCAGCTGGTCGCGGACCTTCTGTGTCGCACCATCCGGCCAGCGCTTGCGCATGCCTTGCTCGACCAGGTGGCGCAGCCAACTGGTCGGCGTCTCGCCCTTGGGCACCACTTCGTGCGGGTACTGGTAGCGCAGTTCGCTCAGGTCGAAATGGCAGCGCTCGGCGATCCGCAGGCTTTCCTCCAGCAGCTCCGGCGGGTACAGCGTGCATAGCTCCGCCGGAGTGCGCAGATGGCGCTCGCCGTTGCTGAACAGATGCTGGCCGGCCTCGGCCACGCACAGGTGGTGGCGGATGGCGGTCATGCAGTCCTGCAGGGCGCGGCGGCCACGGGCGTGCATGTGCACATCGCCGCAGGCCACGGCGGGAATGCCGGTGTGCTCGGCCAGTGCCAGCAGCTCGGTCAGGCGCGAGGCATCGTCCGGGCCGCGGTGCAGCTCCACGCCCAGCCACAGACGCTGGGGGAACAGCGTCTGCAGCCAGTGGCCGTCCTGCGTGCTGTCACGCTCGGGCAGCCACAGCGCCAGCAGGCCCTCCAGCGGCGCCGACAGGTCCTCACGCAGCAGGCGATAGCTGCCCTTGTCGGCACGCCGGCGGGCGCGGGTGATCAGCTGGCACAGGCGCTGGTAACCCGCCAGGTTCTCCACCAGCAGAACCAGCTTGGGGCCGTTGTCGATGCGCAGCTCGCAGCCGACGATCAGGGGTACACCGCTTTCCTTGGCCGCCTGCCAGGCGCGCACGATGCCGGCCAGGCTGCATTCGTCGGTGATCGCCAGGGCGCGATAGCCCAGGCGCCGGGCGCGCTCGAACAGTTCCAGGGCGCTGGAGGCGCCGCGCTGGAAGCTGAAGTTGGACAGGCAGTGCAGCTCGGCATAAGCGCTCATGCGAACCACCCGTGCAGCTGGAACGGCTCGTCCGTGCCGACGCTGCGGAACACCCAGGCGCGCTGGCCGTTGCGGGTTTCCACCAGGTAGTAGTCGCGGCGCAGGTCGCCACCGTCCCACCAGCCGGATTCGATGCGCTCGGGGCCGGCGAGGATGCGCGCCAGCGGTTCGCGCAGCGGTTGTGGCTCGTGCAGCAGCCAGCCCGGACGCGGCCGATCGACGAGAGGCATGGCCTTGCCGGAGAGAGGGCGCCAGGCGTGTTCGGGGCGTGAGTCGGCGTGGGCGTTGAGACCGTGCAGGGCCTCATCGCCGAGGCGGGCGCGCAGGCGCTCGCGCAGCTGTTCCCAGCTCTGGTTCTGCTGGGGGCGTGGATCGAACAGCTCGCGGCATTCGGGTACGAAGGCCGGCAGGTCACGGGCCGTCAGTGCCAGGGCCAGCACCGGCGCGGGCAGTTGCAGCTGCTCCAGGCGCACGCGGGTTAGCTCGAAGAGCAGGCCAGCGTCGCGTTCGGCCGCGAGCAGGCCGACCTTGAGCTCGGTGGCCACGCCGCTGCGGTGCTCCAGGGTCAGGCTGAAACGCTGCACGCCACCGTCGCGGCTGGCCAGGTAGGCCGCCAGGTCGCCCAGCGCGCGGCGCAGCGGAAACAGCAGGGCCTGGTGCGAGGCAACCTCGAAGTTCAGCTCGATGCGCGTGCTGAACTCGTCCGGCGGCAGATAGAAGTCCAGCCCCAGCGGGCGGTGGCCGAGCAACTGGTCCAGGTGCCCCAGCAGCTGGGATGGAAAGCGCCTGGCCAGGCCTTCGCGCGGCAACTCCAGCACCTGGCGCAGCTGGCGCAGGCCCATGCGTGCCAAAGCGCCGGCCATCTCGCCGGGCAGGCCGGCGCGGTTGACCGGCAGCTGAGCGATGGCCTGGGGCAGTTGCCGCTCGTCGACGGCCAGGCCGGCGTGGACATTGGCCAGGGCCCGCGCGGCGGCCGGGTTGGGCGCCAGAACGATGCGATGGCGATAGCCCAGGGCATCCAGTTCCGTGCGCAGCCGTTGCTCCAGGCGGGGCCAGGGGCCGAGCAGGGCCAGGCTGGAATGCACCTCCAGCAGCAGGGCGCGCGGATAGTGCAGGCTGACCTGCGAGCTGAAACGGTAGGCCCAGGCGGCGAGGAACTGCTGGCAGCGCTCCACGGCGGCCAGGTCGTAGTCGGCAGTGGCGAAGTCGCGACTGAGCAGCTGGGCGGCGTTCAGCGCCATGCCGGGGCGCAGGCCGAGTTCGCGCGCCGCCGGGTTGAGCGCCTGCAGCACGCGGCGATTGGCCGGCCCGCTGAGCAGTGCCAGCGGCGCCTGCGGATCGTCGCGCTGGCGCAGTGCGTGGTCCAGCGCCAGTTGCGGCAGGAGAATGCAGGCCCAGCGCATCTCGGCCTCAGAGCGCGATGGCGCGCGCCGGCGCCAGGCCGCCGCGGCACTTGAGCACGCGCACTTGCGCCGGCCCCTCCAGCAACAGGCGTAGGGCGGCGGGCGAGGGGTTATGGGCGGCACTGGCCGGACGATAGGCGAAACCCAGGGTCTGCCCGGTTTCGGCGGCTACCTGCAGGCGGCGCAGGGCGCGGTCGCTGGCCTGGCTCGGCCAGCACAGCACGGCGCCGCAACTGCCGGAGCGCAGGCACTGCTCTGCGGCCCACAGGGCGTCTTCCTCGTTGGTGCGCACGATCTCCAGGCAGTGCAGGTCGATACCGGCCAGCTGCCAGGCCGGCGCGTAGGGTAGGAAGGGGGGGGCGATCAGGACCAGGCGCTCGCCGGCCTGGCTCAGGCGCGCCAGGGTCGGCCACAGCAGGTGCAGCTCGCCCAGGCCCGGCCTGGGCAGGAGGATTTCGCTGAGCGCCGCCTCTGGCCAGCCGCCGCTGGGCAGGGCGGCGTCCAGGCGGCTATGGCCACTGGGTTGCAGGCCGCTGGGTTGGCCTTGGGGTTGCCCCTTCCAGACGCGGCGCTCGTCGAGCAGACGATCCAGGGCGATGACCGATGCATTCATGAGGAGCACCGGGAAGAAGGAGTGGGGAGGGTGGGCATGGCAGTGTCGCTAAAATACTGTATATAAAAACAGTATTTGATAAGGCGCACCTCTACAAGTCCGCTCCGATGAGGGGTGCTGTCTACGGCGGATGCAATTTACCCGGTGCTCCGCTAGGATTAGCCACTTCCGCTTTCCCAGCCGCGACGGTTTTTCATGAGTTATCAGGTTCTTGCACGTAAATGGCGCCCGCGCAGCTTCCGCGAGATGGTTGGCCAGACCCATGTGCTCAAGGCCCTGATCAACGCCCTGGACAGCCAGCGTCTGCACCACGCCTACCTGTTCACCGGTACCCGCGGCGTGGGCAAGACCACCATCGCGCGGATCATCGCCAAGTGCCTGAACTGCGAAACCGGCATCAGCTCCACGCCTTGTGGCACCTGCTCGGTCTGCCGTGAGATCGACGAGGGCCGCTTCGTCGACCTGATCGAAGTCGACGCCGCGAGCCGTACCAAGGTCGAGGACACCCGCGAGCTGCTGGAGAACGTGCAGTACGCACCGAGCCGCGGGCGCTACAAGGTCTACCTGATCGACGAAGTGCACATGCTCTCCACGCACTCGTTCAACGCGCTGCTCAAGACCCTCGAAGAGCCGCCACCCCACGTCAAGTTCCTGCTCGCCACCACCGACCCGCAGAAGCTGCCGGTCACCATCCTCTCGCGCTGCCTGCAGTTCTCCCTGAAGAACATGCCGCCGGAGCGGGTGGTCGAGCACCTGACCCATGTGCTGACCGCCGAGAACATTCCTTTCGAGGAAGACGCCCTGTGGCTGCTTGGCCGCGCCGCCGATGGCTCGATGCGCGACGCCATGAGCCTCACCGACCAGGCCATCGCCTTCGGCGAAGGCAAGGTGGTGGCGAGCGATGTGCGCTCGATGCTCGGCACCCTCGATCACGGCCAGGTCTACGGCGTGCTGCATGCGCTGCTGGAAGGCGATGCCCGTGCGCTGCTCGAAGCGGTGCGCCACCTGGCCGAACAGGGCCCGGACTGGAACGGCGTGCTCTCGGAAATGCTCAACGTGCTGCACCGCGTGGCCATCGCCCAGGCGCTGCCGGAGGCCGTGGACAACGGCCAGGGTGACCGCGACAAGGTGCTGGCGCTGGCCCAGGCGTTGCCGGCCGAAGACGTGCAGTTCTACTACCAGATGGGCCTGATCGGCCGCCGCGACCTGCCGCTGGCGCCGGAGCCGCGCGGTGGCTTCGAGATGGTGCTGCTGCGCATGCTGGCGTTCCGCCCGGCCGATGCCGATGGTGCGCCAAGGTCACCGCTAAAGAATCTGGGGATCAGCAAGGCCACAGCTGATTCCGACAAGACCCCGGTGGCCGGCGCAGCCCCCGTTGCCGCGCCGGCCGCTATCGTTGCTCCGGTTGCTCCGGTTGCTGCGCAGCCTGCGCCCGTCGCCCAGCCTGCCGCGGCTCCGGCTCCGGCTCCGGCTCCGGCTCCGGTGGCTGCTGCCCCTGCGCCCGTACCTGCACCTGCTCCCGTCATCGCGGCGCCGCCGGCCGAGTCGGCGGCAATGGTCGAGGCGCTTGCTGAGCCTGCCGTGGCCGTCGATGTGCCCTGGGAAACTGCCGCCGAGGAGAGCCTGCCGGTAGCTCCGACGCAGGTTCCGGCCGTGCCCCAGACTGTTATCGTCGAAGCTCCTGCCGAGACGCCGGTGGCGCTACCGCTGGGCGAGTCGACGGCGCAGGTGGTCGATACGGCTCCGAGCGCTCCGGTCGCCAGCGAGGCCGACGATGACGACGAGCCGCCACCTGGTGACTACGACTACTACGAGCCCGATGCGGACAGCCTCGACTACGATTTCGATGCGCCGGCCCAGCCGGAGGCCGCCGTGGCAGAGCCGCTGCCGGCCGCGCAACCGGCCACCGGCCTGGCCGCCGAGTGGCTCGACCTGTTCCCGCGCCTGGGGCTGTCCGGCATGACCGGCAGCATCGGCGCCAACTGCACCCTGATCGAAGCCAATGGCGACGACTGGCTGCTGCACCTGGACCCGGCGCACAGCGCGCTGTTCAATGCCACTCAGCAGCGTCGTCTGAACGACGCGATGAACCAGCACCTGGGGCGCCCCCTCAACCTGCGCATCGAGCTGGTTCGCCCGGAACAGGAAACCCCGGCCCAGGCCGCTTCGCGCAAGCGCACCGAACGCCAGCGCCAGGCGGAGCAGTCGATCCACGACGACCCGCTGGTGCAGCAGATGATCCAACAGTTCGGCGCGTCGATCCGCGCCGACTCCATCGAACCCTTGAACACTTGAGGACAGCATCATGATGAAAGGCGGCATGGCAGGCCTGATGAAACAGGCGCAGCAGATGCAGGAAAAAATGCAGAAGATGCAGGAAGAGCTGGCCAACGCCGAAGTCACCGGCCAGTCCGGCGCCGGCCTGGTGAGCGTGGTGATGACCGGTCGCCACGACGTCAAGCGCATCACCCTGGACGACAGCCTGATGCAGGAAGATAAGGAGGTGCTGGAAGACCTGATCGCCGCCGCGGTGAACGATGCCGTGCGCAAGGTCGAGCAGAACAGCCAGGAGAAGATGTCCGGCATGACCGCAGGTATGCAGCTCCCGCCCGGCTTCAAGATGCCGTTCTAAACCGGGCCGCCCAGTCGACGCACATGGCTGCGTTGCTCAAAGGCGCGGGCATCCTCATTTACGCCAGTAAACTCCGGTGCCCACGCCTTTTCGCGCCTTGCCCTGCACGTCGCCTGAACGCCCCCTTACTCCGTGCTGCTCCTTTCTCATAGCGACACTTATCCATGAGCTTCAGCCCGCTGATCCGCCAACTGATCGATTCGCTGCGCCTTCTCCCCGGTGTCGGGCAGAAGACAGCGCAGCGCATGGCGCTGCAGTTGCTGGAGCGCGACCGCAGCGGCGGCATGCGCCTGTCGCAGGCGCTGGCGGCGGCCATGGAGGGGGTTGGGCACTGCAAGCGCTGCCGTACCCTGAGCGAGGACGAGCTGTGCCCGCAGTGCAGCGACCCGCGCCGCGACGACGCGCTGCTGTGCGTGGTCGAGGGGCCGCTGGATGTGTTCGCGGTGGAGCAGACCGGCTATCGCGGGCGCTACTTCGTCCTCAAGGGCCACCTGTCACCGCTGGATGGCCTGGGCCCGGAAGCCATCGGCATTCCCGAGCTGCTGGCGCATATCGGCGCCAGCCAGTACGGCGAAGTGATCCTCGCCACCAACCCGACGGTGGAAGGCGAGGCCACCGCCCACTACATCGCGCAGATGCTCAACGGCAAGGGCATCGTCCTGTCGCGCATCGCCCACGGCGTGCCGCTGGGTGGCGAGCTGGAGCTGGTGGATGGCGGTACCCTGGCCCATGCCCTGGCCGGGCGCCGGCCGATCTCCGGCTGATTCAGCCGCGCGCCAGCATCCGCAGCGCGGCGTCATCCATCTCGTAGGCGATCCATTTCTGCACCGGGCGACCGCCCAGGCGCTGGTAGAAGCTTTCGGCGCGCGTATTGCCGGCCAGCACATCCCAGTGCAGGCGTCCGGCGCCTTGTCCGCGGGCCCAGTGCGCCAGCTCTACCAGCAACCGCCGGCCCAGCCCTGACGAGCGCCGGGCGGGGCGCACGTACAGCTCCTTGAGCCGGGCCGTGGGCCGCAGGTCGTAGGTGAACGGAATCAGCAGCGCCAGCGCATAACCGAGCAGCTCGCCTTCGGCCTCGGCGACGAATACCTGGCACTGTGCGGTGGGGCCGAAGGCGCGCTGGCGCAGCGCCTGTTCGTCCACGGCGAACTGCGCCAGGTAGTCCTCGAACGCCGCCAGTTCGCGCATCTGCGTCAGCAGCATGGGCACGTCCGCCAGGCAGGCGGCACGTACCCGCACGGGGCTCAGCATGCGCAGCTGACGCTCTGCGGCGCGGTGCTCGGCTGGGCATCGCCGCCGACCAGGCTCAGGCCCTCGTCGAGCCAGCCGGTGACGCCGCCGATCATCTCCTTCACCGCGTAGCCGAGGTTGGCCAGGCGCACGGCCGCGTGGTGCACGCCGTTGCAGTGCGGGCCGGCGCAGTAGACGACGAACAGCGTGTTGCGCGGGAACTCGGCCATGCGCTCGGCGCTCATCAGGCGGTGCGGCAGGTTGAGCGCGCCCGGTACGTGGCCGGCGGCGTAGGCCGCCTCGCCGCGCACGTCGAGCAGGACGAAGTCGACCTGGCCCTCCTGCTGGCTGTGGTGGACGTCCGAGCAATCGGTCTCGAAGCTCAGGCGCTGGCTGAAGTGCATCAGGGCGACGGCGTAAGGGGCGGCGGAGAACTGACTGACCAGGCTCATGGTGGAACTCCTCGTGGTGGGGGATGGCGCCACTGTATGAGTCGCCGCCACTCGGCTACAGTGGCGGCTCGGACAGCTATCGGAAATTTTCCGCCAATGCGCAACGACCCCGGCCTGGTGGCCATTCTCGCCTACGACGGCCTGTGTACCTTCGAATTCGGCATCGCCGTGGAGATCTTCGGCCTGGCCCGGCCGGAGTTCGATTTCCCTTGGTATCGCCATCGCATCGTCGGTCTCGACGAGGGACCGATGCGCGCCATGGGCGGCATCCGGGTGCTGGCCGATGCCGGCCTGGAAGGCTTGGCCGAGGCGCGCACCATCATCATTCCCGGCTGGCGCGACCGTGCCGAGCTGCCGCCGCCAGCGTTGCTGGATGCCCTGCGCGAGGCCCACGGGCGCGGCGCGCGGTTGCTGTCGATCTGCTCCGGGGTGTTCGTGCTGGCGGCCAGCGGCCTGCTCGACGGCCAGCGCGCCACCACTCACTGGCGCTACACGGATGAACTGGCGCAGCGCTACCCGGCCATCGAGGTGGATCCGCAGGTGCTGTATGTCGACGCCGGCCAGCTGATCACCTCGGCCGGCAGCGCCGCCGGCATCGATGCCTGCCTGCACCTGGTAGCGCGCGACTTCGGCAACCAGGTGGCCAACCGCGTGGCCCAGCGCCTGGTGATGGCGCCACAGCGTGCCGGCGGTCAGGCCCAGTTCATCCCCGCACCGGTGGCGCATTCGTCGCGGCATGACCTGTCCGGCCTGCTGGAATGGGTGCGCCAGCGCCTCGACCAGCCGCTGGAGGTCAGCCAGCTGGCGGTGCGGGTGGCGATGAGCGAGCGCACCTTCCTGCGCCGTTTCGGCGCGGCCACCGGCATGACGCCCAAGGCCTGGCTGCAGCACGAGCGCCTGGCCCGTGCCCGCGAGCTGCTGGAAGGTGGCGCGCAGAGCGTCGAGCGCATCGCCGAGCAGTGCGGCTATCGCACCGTGGAGAGCTTCCGCATCGCCTTCCGCAATCACCTGGGATTGCCACCGAGCGCTTATCGCGAGCGATTCGGCAAGCACGGCAAAAAAGCGCAGACGACGCTGGCGGAAAACACTTGAGAAGCATTACCATTCGCGCCATCTCAACGCCCAGTGGCAGACGTTTTCCATGGCGCTCAGCGCGGCCTCTCAGCAGCAAGCCCTTCAACAGCTCTATGTCGACCATCACGGCTGGTTGCACGGCTGGCTGCGCCAGCGCATGGGCTGCGCGCAGAACGCCGCGGACCTGGCCCAGGACACCTTCCTGCGTCTGCTGAGAAAGGAGCGCGACCTCACGCCGCTGCGCGATCCGCGCGCCTACCTGTCGACCATCGCCCACTCGCTGCTGGTCAACCACTGGCGGCGCCTGGCCATCGAGCGCGCCTACCTGGAATCCCTGGCCCTGCAACCGGAGCAGTACGCGCCGTCGCCGGAGCAGCGCGAGCTGATCATGGCCACCCTGCTGCAGATCGACGCCATGCTGCGCCGCCTGCCGGGCAAGGTGCGCGACGCCTTCCTGATGGCCCAGCTGGATGGCCTGACCTACGGGCAAATCGCCGTGAAGCTCGGTGTGTCCGAGCGCATGGTGAAGAAGTACATGGCTCAGGCCATGCTGCACTGCCTGACCCTGGCGCAGGACTGAATCATGGCCGGCAGCGCTTCCCCGATCGACTTCGTCGTGCTGCAACAGGCGGCTGACTGGTTCGCCCTGCTGCGCGACGAGCGCGCCAGCGAGCTGGACCGCCAGGCCTGGCAGCGTTGGCTGGAGGCCCAGCCGCAGCATCGCCAGGCCTGGCAGCGGGTGGAGAGCATCAGCGGCCAGTTCGAGCGTCTGCCGCAACGCCAGGCGGCGCGTTCGGCGCTGCAGGCGCGCGGCGTGGACCGGCGCCAGGCGCTCAAGGTGCTGTCGATCATCGGTGGCGGCAGCCTGCTGGCGCTGACTAGCCGCACGCTGCCCTGGCAGCACTGGCAGGCCAACCAGCGCACGGCGGTGGGCGAGGTGCTCGGCAGCCAGCTGGCCGATGGCAGCCGCCTGTGGCTGAACACCGACAGCGCGCTGGACGTGGACTTCACCGCCGAACTGCGGCGCCTGGCGCTGTACCGTGGCGAGGTGCTGGTCGAGGCGGCCGACGATGCCCGCCCGCTGTGGCTGGAAACCGCCCACGGGCGCCTGCGGGTGCAGGGCGGGCGTTTCGCCGTGCGTCAGCAGGACGATGGCTACCTGGTCTCGACCCAGGTCGGCGCGCTGGAGATTCTCGGTGCGCGCCGGCAGAGCCTGGTGGCGGGGCAGCAGGCCTATTTCGATGCCCAGTGGGTGGACCGCCCGGCGCCGCTGCGCCAGGGCCAGCAGGCCTGGACCCACGGCATCCTGCAGGCCGACGACATGCCGCTGGGCCAGTTCATCGCCGAGTTGTCGCGCTATCAGCACGGCCACCTGGGCTGTGACCCGCAGGTGGCCGATCTGCGCCTGGTCGGCGCCTTCCCCCTGGCCGAGCCGGAGCGCATCTATGCCGCCCTGGAGGCCAGCCTGCCGGTGCGCGTGGTGCGCCGGCTGCCCTGGTGGATCAGCATCGAACCACGCAACGCCGCTGCAGTTTGAGTGCAGGCGAAAATATTTTTCATTTGCGGTTCCCCTTTTTTCATCTCGCCTGGCTCCAGGGGCAAAAGGGCGATTTCGCCCGGCCATTGTTTACGAGACCCAGGGGATTTCCATGCGTAGCACCATCAACCGTCCGGCTCCTCAGACCCTGCGCCGCGCCATTCGCGCCGCCGTGCTGGCCATGCCGCTGGCCGCCCTGCAGCCGGCCCTGATTGGCCAGGCGCATGCCGCCGAAGCCGAGCAGAGCCTGCGCAGCTACGCCATTGCCGCCGGTCCGCTGTCCAGCGCCCTGAGCCAGTTCGCCGGCGAGGCGGAGATTCTCCTGGCGGTCGATGGCCAGCTCACCGCCGGCAAGCAGAGCCAGGGCCTGCAGGGCCAGTATTCGGTGGACGAAGGCCTGGCCAAGCTGCTGCAAGGCAGCGGCCTGCAGGTGGTGCGCGACGCCAGCGGCGGCTACTCGCTGAGCGCGGCAGGTGAGGGCGGTGCCAGCCTGTCGCTGGAAACCACCGAAGTCGAAGGCTTCGCCCTGGGCAACGCGCTGGGCAGCATGGACGGCTACAACGCCACCCACAGCAGCGTGGCGACCAAGACCAGCAAGGAGCTGGTGAAGACCTCGCAGAGCGTCTCCGTGGTGACTGCCGCGCAGATCGAGGAACAGGGCTCGCGCACCGTCGCCGAGGCCACGCGCTACACCGCCGGCGTGCTCACCAACCCCTACGGCAACACCCACCGCTACGACTACCTGGCCATGCGCGGGATCAACGACGGCTCGGTGGACAACATCATCATCGACGGCCTGAAGTCCATGGGTGATCCCGGCTCGTTCACCAGCCTGCAGATCGACCCGTACTTCATCGAGCGCATCGACGTGCTCAAGGGCCCATCCTCGGTGCTCTACGGCCGCAGCAACCCGGGCGGCCTGGCGGCGCTGACCACCAAGCGTCCGGAGTTCGAACAGGCTGCGCGCATCGACGTGTCCTACGGCAGCCACGACTACAAGCAGACCGCCTTCGACGTCACCGGCCCGCTCAACGACAACATCGCCTACCGCCTGGTCGGCCTGGCCAAGGACGCCGACGTTCAGGTCGACCATGTCGAGGAAACCCGCTACGCGCTGATGCCCAGCCTGATGCTCAACCTGGGCGAGGACACGCTGCTCAACCTCTACGCCTATCTGCAGCACGACCCGAACGGCGGCTACCACGGCAGCGTCCCGGCCTCCGGCACCCTGCACAAGCGCAATGGCGAGCGCATCTCCGGCAGCTTCTTCGAGGGCGATCCGAGCGTCGAGGAGTTCACCCGCACCCAGCAGATGCTCGGCTACGAGCTGGAGCACCGCTTCAACGACACCTGGAGCGCGCGGCAGAACTTCCGCTACCTGGACGCCAGCAGCGACAACAGCCAGGTGTGGGGCAACGGTTATGTGAGCGCCACCAGCAACGAGCTGGCCCGCGGCTTCAGCGGCGGCGAGGAGAACCTGCACGCCTGGATCGTCGACAACATGCTGCAGGCCGAATTCGCCACCGGCGCGGCGCAGCACACGGTCGTCACCGGCCTGGACTACCAGTACTCGAAGAACAAGGTGCGCTACGACCGCGACTACACCAGCGTCGGCCCGATCGACGTGTTCGACCCGGTCTACGACAACAACGACCTGGCCGATCTGGCCACCGTCAGCGATGCCCTGCGCCGGCAGAAACAGGCTGGTCTCTACGTGCAGGACCTGATCGAACTGGGCGGCTGGAACTTCACCGCCGGCCTGCGTCAGGATTGGTACGACGTGTCCATCGACGACTACCAGCAGGGCACCAAGGACGCCAACACCGGCGACAAGCTCAGCGGCCACCTCGGCGTGCTCTACGCCTTCGAAAATGGCCTGTCGCCGTACCTGAGCTACTCCACCTCGTTCAACCCCACGTCCAACTACTCCGACGGCGCGCAGATCCTCAAGCCGACCACCGGCGAGCAGTGGGAGGCCGGCCTGAAGTTCCAGCCGCCGGGCACCGACGACCTGTACACCATCTCCTTCTTCACCATCGAGATGGAGAACCTGTTCGCCAAGGAAAACAGCTTCACCGACAGCTACGAATACAAGGGCGTCGGCGGCATCGACTCCAATGGCGTGGAGCTGGAGGCCCGCGTGCAGGTCACCGACAACCTGCAGCTGATGGGCAGCTACACCTACAACGACGTGGAGTACAGCAAGTCCTACTTCATCTTCGCCGACTCCAGCTACACCACTGTGGTAGATGCCAAGGGCAACACGCCGTACCAGACCCCCGAGCAGATGGCCAGCCTGTGGGCCGACTACGGCTTCAAGGATGGCCTGCTGGCCGGTCTGAGCATCGGCGCCGGCGCGCGCTACGTGGGCGAGAGCGAGGGCAGCGACCTCAACGACTTCCAGGTGCCGTCCTACACCCTGTTCGATGCGTCGGTCAGCTATGACCTGGCCAACGTCGGCCTGCAGGGCACCTCGGTGCGGGTCAACGCCAACAACCTCACCGACGAGTACTACGTGGCCTCCTGCTACTCGGCCAATGCCTGCTACCTGGGCGAGGAACGTACCGTGGTGGCCACCGTCACCCAGAAATTCTGATGCGCTGAAGCGGCCGCCGCCTCGCAAGAGACGGCGGCTTTCTGCTGTTTGCGAGACGGGAAAACATCATGCGCAACGTTCTGGTTCTGCTGCACCGCTACCTGGGCCTGGCCACGGCGATCTTCCTCGCCCTTGCCGGCCTCACCGGCAGCGTGCTGGCCTTCCACCACGAGCTGGACGAGTGGCTCAACCCGCAGTTCTACCAGACCGACCACGCCGCCACGGTGCGCATGGACGGGCCGAGTCTGATCGAGCGGCTGGAGGCCGAGCACCCGCAGCGCCTGGTCTGGTACATGGAGCAGCCGGACGAACCCGGCCATTCGGCGCTGCTGGCCACCGTGCCGCGCACCGATCCGGCCAGCGGCCAGCCTTATCCGCTGGCGCCGCGGGTGTTCTATCTCGACCCGGCCAACGGCCAGGTGCTGGGCGAGCGGGAGTGGGGTGCCTGCTGCTTCTCCCGCGAGAACTTCGTGCCCTTCATCCTCGAGTTCCATTACAACCTCAGCCTGCCGGGCAACTGGGGCATCTGGCTGATGGGCATCATCGCCATCCTCTGGACCCTCGATTGCCTGGTCTCGCTGTGGCTGACCCTGCCGCGCGGCCGGCCGTTCTGGCGCAAGTGGGGCAAGGCCTGGAAGATCAAGCGCCAGCGCCTCAACCACGATGTGCACCGCGCCGGCGGCCTGTGGCTATGGCTGCTGCTGACGCCGGTAGCGGTGAGCAGCGTGGCGATGAACCTGCCGGCCGAGGTGTTCAAGCCGGTGGTGTCGCTGTTCTCCGAGGTGCCGCTAAGTACTTACGAAGCACGCGGGCGGCTGGCCAAGGAGGAGCTCGGCGAGCTGAAGCTGGATTACCGCCAGGCCTATGCGCTGGCGCGGGAGGAGGGTGACCGCCTGGGACTGCATGCGCCGATCACCGAGCTGTACTACAGCTTCGAGTACAACTTCTTCGGTGCCGGCTTCGGCGACCACGCCAGCGACGAGGGCAACGCCTGGGTCTTCGTGCATGGCCAGGATGGCAGCGTGATCGGTCGCGAGATTCCTGGCGTGGGCACGCTCGGCGAGCGCTTCTACCAGCTGCAGCTGCCGATCCACGGCGGGCGCATCCTCGGCTTCCCCGGGCGCGTGCTGATCGCCGTGCTGGGGCTGGCCATCGCGGTGCTCAGCGTCACTGGCATGGTCATCTGGTGGCGCAAACAGCGTGCGCGGCGCTCTGCCGGGCGCCGCGCCGAAGCTGCTGTGCTCACTTGAGGCCGGTGAAGGCCGGGGCGTGCTCGCGGTAGTAGTGCAGGGCGTCGACGAAGCGCTCGGCCTGCGGGCGGTCGGCGAGGCGGAACTCACGCAGGGTGTCGCCATTCGGGCCATTCAACTGCACGCGATAGCCGAGCCCGCTGCGGCGCAGCTCAATGGTATCGAGCGAGTTGAAGTAGATGCGCTCGCGGATGTCCTGCGGCGTACCGGCGGCCGAGTCGTGCTCGCTGCGAAAGCCCAGGTAGCGGCTGTCCAGGTAGGCCGAGATGGAGTTCTGGGCGGCGGGCTGCTGCTCCGCCACCTCGGTGATCACCGCATAGGCCTCGCGTTCGGAAATGGCCTGGGGCTGGTAGTCCTGGCGGGTCACGCAGCCCGCCAGGAGGCAGGCAAAGATGGCGATCCAGATGGCGCGCATTTTTCCTCTCCATGGCAGCGCTGGGGACTTTCCGGCGCCCAAGCCGGTCATAGCGTCGGCGGCCATCCGCTGCCAAGATGGCGGCCCACCGTTCCCCCCGAACTACTCCTGGTAAATCCGTGACTTCTGCGCTTCTACGATCCGCTGCGCTGCTCCTCGTCCTGGGAGCGCCGCTTGGCGCCTCTGCCGCCTGCCCCGTGGGGCAGATGGAAATCTGCTTCAACAGCTGCATCTGCGTGCCGGAGTTCGAACAGGTCCGCAAGGAAGTGCTCGGTACCGCGGCGGTGACGCTGGAGCGCTGGATTCTGCAGTCCCGCGATACCGCGCTGACTTCCGGCACCCAGCCGATTCCGCCGGGCATCCGCGCTCAGCTGCTGCCCTATTACGACAACGTGCTGCTGGATACGGTTCGCTTTCGCGTCGGCGCACTCGACGAGCTGGACGTGGCCAGCACCATGCTGCAGAACCCGGATATCCAGGCGGTGACGCTGGTCGATGTGGTGGTATTCCGCAACCAGGAGGACGCCGAACTCGACGTCGCCCTCTGGGCCCATGAGCTGTGGCACGTGAAGCAGTATCGCGAGTGGGGTTCGACCGGCTTCGCCCAGCGCTACACCCACGACTTCAATGCCGTGGAGGCGCCGGCCTACGACATGCAGATTCAGGTGGCACGGGCGCTGCGGGCGCAATAATCCGCAGCAGCTTGAAAACCAAGCAAGCGCTCGGTTAGGGTGGCGAAAACAACAATCGGGAGCCACCCACATGTCCGCCTTCCAGGAATACTTCGACCCATCCCATCAGCTGGTCCGCGATTCGGTGCGCCGCTTCATCGAGCGCGAAGTCCTGCCCCACGTGGCGGACTGGGAGGAGGCCGAGGAATTCCCCCGCGAGCTGTACCGCAAGGCCGGCGCCGCCGGCATCCTCGGTATCGGTTACCCGGAACAGTACGGTGGCAGTCATGAGGGCGACCTGTTCGCCAAGGTAGCGGCCAGCGAAGAGCTGATGCGCTCTGGCTCCGGTGGCCTGGTCGCCGGCCTCGGCTCGCTGGATATCGGCCTACCGCCGGTGGTCAAGTGGGCCAAGCTGGCGCTGCGCGAGCGCGTGGTGCCCGAAGTGCTGGCCGGCGAAAAGATCATGGCCCTCGCCGTGACCGAACCTTCCGGCGGCTCCGACGTGGCCAACCTCAAGACCCGCGCCGTGCGCGATGGCGACTTCTATCGCGTCACCGGCAGCAAGACCTTCATCACCAGCGGCGTGCGCGCCGACTACTACACCGTGGCCGTGCGCACCGGTGGCGAAGGTTTCGGCGGCGTCAGCCTGCTGTTGATTGAGAAGGGCACGCCCGGTTTTACCGTCGGCCGCTCGCTGAAGAAGATGGGCTGGTGGGCCTCGGACACCGCCGAGCTGTTCTTCGACGACTGCAAGGTGCCGGTGGAGAACCTGATCGGCGCGGAGAACATGGGCTTCGCCTGCATCATGGCCAACTTCCAGAGCGAGCGCCTGAGCCTGGCACTGATGGCCAACATGACCTCGCAGATGGCATTGGAGGAGGCCCTGGCCTGGGCCCGCGAACGCGAGGCCTTCGGCAAGCCGATCGGCAAGTTCCAGGTGCTCAAGCACCGCCTGGCCGAGATGGCCACCCAGCTGGAAGTCTCCCGCGAGTTCACCTACCGCCAGGCCGCCAAGATGGCCGCCGGCAAGAGCGTGATCAAGGAAATCTCCATGGCCAAGAACTTCGCCACCGACGTGGCCGACCGCATCACCTACGACGCCGTGCAGATCCTCGGTGGTATGGGCTACATGCGCGAGAGCCTGGTGGAGCGCCTGTACCGCGACAACCGCATCCTCTCCATCGGCGGCGGCTCGCGCGAGGTGATGAACGAGATCATCAGCAAGCAGATGGGACTCTGAGCGGCGCCTTCTGGACAGTGTGATGGCCAATTAGTAGCCTCGCCCGAAGCGCCTCGATCAAGGCGCAGGGCTTTGCCGTAGCCATGTCGTGTTTGCTTTTTCCTTTCTGCCGTTTCTGTTTGGCATGACCTCAGGAAAACATCGACTTGCGGAGCGACAAGGAATGTTATGCATCATGAAGAGCGATCCGCGTAATGGATGACCTTCTATTTAGATTCTCCCAGTTCTCCGATATCGCATCTGTTGCAGTGGCCTTCGCGGCAGTAGCGTTTTCAGTGCTTGCCGCGCTCAGATCGGGCGCACTACGCACAGTCCGATTCGGACCGCTCGAGATTGAGGCTGCAGCTAAGGGCGTGGCAGAGGCGCGCGAAATAGTTAAATCAATAAGCTCACCCGACTCCCAGAAGCTTCCCTTTGAAACGGAGCAACTCGCGAACTATTACGCCCAAGTTCTGGGGCAGTCCAAAGTCAGCTTCTGGTTCAGCTTGGTATTCGCGTCTGTAGGCTTCTTGATTATCGTATTGGCGGCCTTTATGCACGCGAACGCTGAATCTAGCTCCACAATTGCGCGCTTCATTGCCGGCGGTATTGTCGATGCAGTAGCAGCACTGTTTTTCGTACAGTCCAAGAGAGCTCAGGAGTCTATGGCGGATTTCTTTGATAAATTGAGACGTGATCGAAACCATATGGAAGCACGCAAGCTGTGCGAGGGCCTTGAAGCCAAAGAAGCTCGGGATGCATTGAAAGTTCGGCTCGCACTTCACTACGCTGAAGTTGCATCCCCTGATTCAATCGCCGAATCAATCATCAAAAGCTGCCTTCAGCGCCCGAGCTGAGCATGTTGCATAACAATGCGCTCAAATCGCTCGTTCCACTCGCTGGGGCCGATGAAGCCGGCCCCTTAGCTTAATCGTTAGATTATTTATGACTGAAGATCCCAGAATCCAGCCACTTCTTGAGTGGAATCGGCTAGCTCGTGAAAACGCTGAGAATGCCATCGTATCCTCTATGTTCGGAGCTGTTGCTTGCGCAATTGAGCCGATTGAAAAGCTTTCCACATGGCTACTCGTTGGCGCCGCAGCCGTAGCCTCATTCCTAATCACCAACTCAGACAAAATAATTCCTATCCTAGGGAAAAATGGTTTTTTAGTTTGCGGCGGCCTGCTATGTGCATCCTGTCTATTTGGAATTCTTGCCAAAATGACCGCGCTTAGGTCAAGCGTAGCCAGCCAAACAAACCTGGCCGTCACGGAGACTTTTAAAGAGCATCTAATCAACTACGAAAGAGAAGAGCAGAAAATCCAAGAAGACGCAGAGCTCTGGGGAATCAATATACAAACTGGAGTCCGCCTAGAGAGAATACTATCTGAGTTCTCAAAGCCGCTACCTTGGTGGGCAAAGCTTTTGATTAAGTGGAAGATGAAAAGGCACGGTAACAACCCACAAATTGCGTATTTACCACTTATCAACAATCTAACCTGGCTTGGTTACTTCACCACAGCACAATCGGCAGCCATTTTAGCTTTTCTCATCGCTGGCTTTGTGTATGCCGCAGCAATCTAACAATTGGATCAAGTCGTTCGCTAGCAGAGCTTGCGGCCGCCCCCCTATCCAAACGTTATGAACCAATTAAGGAAATCGCATGAAGTGGTATGCAGACGACTCTGACATGAGAACCATCAAGGATCTAAAAGTCCCAAACATGATCCTACTGGGCGGAATCGCTGTAAGCCATGAGAACGAAAGACCACTACGGGAGGCAGTGGAGAATGCAAAAAGTAAATTTGGCAACAAACGACTTCCCATAAAGTGGAACTTTAAAGATCTAAAAATAAAATATGAAGAGCAAGGTAGAGCTCCGGATCACACAAGAATGATGACGCAGATGTTTGATTTGCGCCGTGAGATTTTCGATGCTGTATCAAGCATCGACTTCACTATTATTGTTTCAGCAGTTCTTGGTTACAGTAGCGACAGAAAAGTACTAGTCGACCTTAAGTCAGATCTTTCAAGACATGTATTTTCCAATGGCCTTATGCGATTTTCACAGCATATAAAAGAGTGCAATCCTGACAGGGCTGAGGTTGTATTGGACTGGCCAGACGGTAGCATGTCCAAGCCCTTCGATGTTGAATATGCTTGTGCGTATTCCAAAGGAAAAAGCAAGGATGGCATTGACTACATGTCCGGAAGCCTAGAGTCTCTCAAGTTTAATGACTCAATATCTTATACGCGCATGCCTCACAGCACATTAATGCAGCTGTCAGATATGATTATTGGGGTAACGAGAGAATTCATGCAGCACGCACTTGATGAAGAAAAATCCGGTCACGGAGTAAAGTTACTGGGCACGGTCGCCAATAAATTTCGTGGCTACCCTAATAACGTTATTGGTCGCGGCATCAGTGTAAATACCAAAGCCGTGAAAACTCGAAAAGCGATAGAGCAAAAATTTAAAGAGCTCTATGTCATTGGCTCATAACAATTGGTTCAAATCGCTCACTTTGCTCGCTGGGATCGGCTAAGCCGGCCCTTAACCAAACGTTAGGTATCTTTCATGACAATGCGGCCAGACGAAAAGATACAAAAAGCGCTGTTTTCAACACCCAGCCGCTTCGTTGGAGAATACGAAACTGAAGGTGTTTTGCTGACCCATGCGTGGCCTGGATTTCATGACAGGTTTGCATCTGTACGATGGCAAGAGGGTCCAGCTTCAAGAAGCGCCTATATATTTGCCTTTAAAACCGAAGCCATAGAAAAAGGTCCAGGTATACCTCTCCCCGATTACTCTCCAACGGGGGGGATAGTCGCGGCATATCTAAGCGTATTATTCGGAAAGCGTTTCGACAGCCATGGTCTAGTTGAAGGCTCAGGGTTTTACCATATTCCTGAGCTTTCTGAGTTTGGGACGCTGGCCAATCCATCTCTCCCGCAAAACTCACACAAGCCGAGGCCAGACTTCGAGATTCCGCTCAATCTTTCGGAAATGTCAAGGTTTTCTCCATTACTATCCGGGGGCTCGCTGCCGATAGATTTTATCCATACATTTCAGGGTTCAGCCAAGTTTTACTCTCAGGCGCTACGGAATTTTGAAAAAGATCCAGAGGTTTCTTACTTACACCTTATTTCGGCCGGTGAAATTCTTTCAAATTTTCATGACTTCGATAAACTCGATCTACTAGACGACACTACTAAAGAGTATCTAGCTAGTATTCGTAAAAGCCTCGACAATGGCGAAAAAGTGGCAAGCCACATCGAAGGCCGCTTACTCCTTGTCAAGAGGCGATTCGTTGAAACAATAGTCGGTCTTGTCGACGCAAGTTTTTTCGAAAAATCTGAAGCTGGAGACGGCATCGGAAGCCTCAAGGCCGAGAGCTTCCGAAAATCAATATCTGCTGCCTACGACCTTCGCAGCAAGTATGTGCATACCGGGGCTCCGTTCGGCAATTGGGTAACGTCTCAAATGGGTGGGCGAAACAAAGAAGTTCAAGTTGGCAAGCCTGTCATTAGCGACAAGGATCTTTCGAAAATACTGGAGTATGCGCCAACACTCGTTGGCCTAGAGCGGGTAGTCAGATATTGCCTACTTCAATTTGCATTGCGTCACGGGGCATTCATTAAATCTGAGTCCACTGCCAGCGATGCCTAGCAACTGGTTCACGCCGCTCGCTTTGCTCACTTGGGACCGGCTAAACCGGCCCCTTAACCAACCGCTACGGCTCCATGAGCCGATTTCTCCAAGGATGGGTGACAACAATGCATCCGATTCAATGCAGGTGCGGCACCGTTAAAGCCCAGCTTGACAGCAACAACACCCACAACCGCCTTATCTGCCATTGCACGGATTGCCGTGCTTTTGCGCGTTTCCTTGGCAATCCCTCTGCTGTGCTGGATAAGCAGGGCGGAACCGAGATAGTCCAGATAGCGCAGCAGCACCTGCGCTTCTTGCAGGGCGAGGAGCTTTTGGCGGCAGTGCGGCTCAGCGACAAGGGCATGCTGCGCTGGTACACGACGTGCTGCTCGACGCCTATCGGCAACACCATGGCCGATCCCAAGGTGTCCTTTATCGGCTTGGTTCACGCCTGCCTGGACCGGGAGCGCATGGACAGGGATTTTGGGGCCGAGATTGCGGTGCTGAATACCGACACTGCGTTGGGCAATCCGCAGCCCAAGCAACACGGACTCCTCGGCGTGATCGCTCGATTTATCTGGATCGTGGTCACAAACCGTATCGGTGGGGGTTATCGGAAATCGCCCCTGTTCGATGCATCTGGCGTGCCGCGGGTCGTTCCCAGAGTCTTGAAGCCTGAAGAGCTGGCCAGTTTGAAAGTCGATGCGTGAGGGTTGTCTAGCCTGGTCACCGGATAGCTGGAGATGTGTATTTCCCTTTCGGCCAGCCCAGCGCCAAACCCGCCCAAACTCATATTCACGATGAGGTCAGATCGAGATGACAGGCAAGCCTCCAGCCACTATCGCTGATTACATCGAGGCGGCGCCTGCCGAGAGTCGGCCGCATCTGCGCACGCTTTACGGGATTCTCAAGAGTGTTGCTCCGGAGGCGCAGGAGGCCATCAAGTGGGGCGCTCCCTTCTTCGTGGAGCCGCGTTTTCTGTTCTCTTTCTCCGCGCACAAGGCGCATTGCAACTTCGCGCCCAGCCAGGCGGCGCTGGAAGCGTTTCAGCAGGAGCTGCAGGGGCACAGGACCACCAAGAACTATCTGCAGATTCCCTATGGCGAGCCTGTGCCGGAGGCGTTGGTGCGCCAGCTGGCCGAGTACTGTTTGCGGGCTGTTCGAGCGCGCGAGGATGAGGCCTTTTGGTAGCTTGAACTCCGACCGGCGCTGGCTGCCTGTTTGCGCATGGATTGCGACTTGCGGCTCACGCGCATCCCTCGCACATGTTCGAGCCCTTGCTGCCATGTGCAGCGCAGGGCGGGAAGGGCAGGTACGGCGCGGTCGCTGGCACCTAATCATTCAAGGTTCGCTTCATGTATCGATTTCCTCCCAGACAGAAAGCACTGATCGGCGCTGAAAGCATCGAGTACGTGCTGGCCGGCAGCGGGCCGGCGACGGTGGTGCTGGTCAACGGCTCCGGCGGGCCGATCGAGGGCTGGCACAAGGTGTTCGAGCCGCTCTCGGCAGTGGCCAGGGTATTCGCCTACAACCGTCCCGGTATCGGCGGCAGTGCCAAGCCGCAGGTGGCCCAGTCGGCCGCGCAGATGGTCGATTCGTTACGGCAGGCCCTGCGGGCGGCCGGGCTGCAGCCGCCCTATGTGCTGGTGGGGCATTCCCTGGGTGGGCTGATCGTCAACCTGTTCGCTCGGCTGCACCCGCAGGAAACGGCCGGGGTGGTGTTCATCGAGGCATCGACGCCCGACGACGTGCTTCTGCTGCACAAGCATGACACCCGGCTACAGCGCGTGCTGGCGGCGCTGCTCGCCAAGCTGTCACCGCCCAACCCACTGGCGGAAACCCAGCAGCTGGAACGCTCCGTGGCCGAGCTGCAAGCGGCGCCCGGTTTTCCGCCGATACCGCTGACCGTTATCAGCGGCGGCAAGCCGGCGATGGCCTGGGCCACCGCCGAGCAGGCCCTGGCGCTGCGAGCGGAGCATCAGGCGGCGCTGGCCAGCCTGTCGCCGCTGGGCCGGCAGGTGATGGCGCTGCGCAGCGGCCACTTTCCCCAGTTCAGCGAGCCGGAGCTGGTGGTGGCGACGATTGTCGAGATGCTGAATAGCCTCCAGGCACGAGATGACTAATCACGCGATGCCGCCGTGCAGCCAGGTCGCTGAGTGATGAGTGCGAGCGGCAAATACGGCAGAGAAAACGCCGCGCTCAGTCGCGCAGTAGCCGATTTTCGCTCCAGGCGAGCAGGACTGTTTCAGGGTTGGTGACGCCTGCATGGCAAATGGCTTACAGCCTGCATCGCTCGCGGCGCACGCTTTGGTCAGCGCAGATTCTGACTCTCCGATCAGGCGGCGCCCAAGCGCAGCGTCCTCCGTCTGGAGGGCATCCCTAGACTTCGTAGAGTGGGTTGTGAGCGAACGCCGCCAATGGCCCGATGCCACTTTTATCCGCTCGTCTTGCGGTTCGTTCCGGCAGATGGGCGGCACTGTGCGTTCGGAATAACAGTTCCATAATCCCTGCGTCGTGCGCTGCGCTGTGCGCACGAGTCAACCCCACATGGATCTCTCCAAGGGTGACGTGCCATACCAGTGCAGTAGCTCGCGCAGTGATTCAGGTAGTTCTACGGGCAGGGTGCGCCCCTTGTTGAATAGGAGTGTTCAGCAATGTCCCGCCTGCCTGAAAATCCGCAATTCCCGCCTCTGCCAGATCTGCTTCCACCCGGCCAGGAAGATGCCCCGGTCGCTGCCAGTGCCGCCACCCTCAGCAATGTCGCCATCAACCCCAATATCGCCGCGCTGCCCGGGCCGGGCGGAATCATCATTCCGCAGTTCCGTAGCGTGCGGGCCGGTTGTTGGCTGCTCAACTACAAGCCCAGCGGTGCCTCGCTGGTGTCGTACGACGGGACTCTGCGGGTCGAGTCGCACAGCGATGGCCGCACGGCCAGCGGCGACCTCTATCAGCGTCCGGTGATCTTCCTGCCAATCCCCATCCCGGTGCCATTCCCGACCCTGCAAACCAAGACGGCGGCGACCAACCTGTCGCTCAAGCCGATCCTGCTGGCCGGGCCCAATCCGGCCTCGGGCATCCCGATCCTGGCGCGCAACAACTACCGCTACTACGTGCGGGTCACCTCGCTGCCGGAGTACTTCTACCTGGGCAACAGCTTCAGCCTGGGCTTCCAGCTGTACCGCTTCACCGCGCCGAACACCTGGGCGCTGGAGAGCACGCTGACCGCGCAGATGGTGCGCATCACCGCGCCGGCCGGCTATCCGTCGCCGTCTGACTACGCCGAGGGCGATGTGAAGAACGCCGCCGGTGCGGTGGTCGGGCGCCTGACCATGGGCTGGCTGTCCACCTACTTCCGCCGCTGCACCATCGAGATTGATACGGTCAACGGCTCCGAGCGGCCGACCAACAGTGGCGTGGGCCACACCTGGGCGACGGTGATGGACGCGGTGGGCTTCCAGACCAGCGTGAACCTCAGCGACACCAACGTGCTGGAGCCCAGCGGCAATTCCTGGTCCAACGGCGAGATGCACGCGGCCATGCTGGCGCGACGCTCGGTGGTGAACCTGGACACCGAGTGGCGCTATCACATACTCGCGGTGAAGAACATCGACTCCACGCCGCGCGGGATCATGTACGACAACGGCGGCACCGACTCCAACAACGTGCCGCGCGAAGGGGTCGGCATCTCCTCGCACTGGATCATCGACCCCGGTTGGGGCACGGTCAGCGGACAGCGCTTCGGCACCGCTGCGGCGCCGTATTTCCGCACGGCGGTGCATGAACTGGGGCACGCCCTGGGCCTGTACCACAACTCGGCGGACTTCGGCTTCATGTGTACCAGCGACGTGATCGCCGCCGGCGCCACGCCTGGCACGCCGTTCCCCAGCAACATCCAGTGGTCGTTCCATCCGGACAACCTCAAGCAGCTGCGCCACTACCCGGACCCGTTCATCCGCCCCGGCTCGGTGGCCTTCGGCAGCGCCTCCAATGCCACGCCGCCGATCACCCCGACCGATCTGGAAGCGGAAGTGCTGGGCTTGCAACTGGAGGTCAATGCGCTGCTCGGCGAGCTGCCCCTGGGCGCGCCGGTGCGCATCGGCGTGGCGCTGGTCAACCGTGGCGAACAGCCGATCCAGGTGCCAGCCAGCCTGAGCCTGAAGAGCGAGCACGTCAGCGGCAGCGTGACCGACCCGTCCGGCAATCAGCGCACCTTCCGCACCATCATCCACTGCATCGAGGACTCGCCGTTCCGCGTGCTTCAGCCGGGCGAGCGCATCGAGGAATCGATGACCCTGATGCGCGGCGCCGAGGGCGCGCTGTTCGGCGTGTCGGGCATTCATGAGGTGCGGGTGGATGTGCACTGGGACGTCGAGGGCATGGTCGCGCATGCCTCCGGCACTACCTCGGTGATGGTCACCGCGGCGGTGGACGAGCGCCACGCCCAGGCCGCGCACAAGGTACTGTCCACGCCGGATGCGCACCTGGTGCTGGTGTTCGGTGGCGATCACCTGAGCGACGGCATCGATGCCATCCAGGCCGCGCTGGCGTCGCCGGTGCTCAAGCCGCACTTCGCGGCCATCGAGACCAAGCGCCTGGCCGCGCGCTTCATGAAGCGCAAGCCCGACGTCAAGGCGGCCACTGCGTTGCTGGACGACAACACGGTGATGAGCAACTCCGAGCAGGGCAAGCTCGACCGGCTGCTCAGCGATGCCGGCGGTAGCCTGCCGAAAATCAGCCGGGCCAAGCCCAAGCCTGCCCGCCTGGCCACTGCCAAGTAGGGCGTAACGGATGCGGGGCCTCGGCCCCGCATCTCGCCTGCAAAGGAGAGTCTGATGGCAGATCTCGATCCCAGATTGCCGGGCACTTGGCGCATGTCCGAACAGGCGCCCTGTGCCGCCGGCTATGCCGCGCACTTGCGCTTCGAGGACGGTGGCCTGTACTTCGGCAGCACCGAGCCGGCCGGCGGCTTCACCTGGTGGGACCAGGGCCGCTGGCAGGTGCCGGCGGCGGGGCAGGTGGCGCTGTCCACCGCCAACGACGAAGTGGTGACCTACGCCTACAGCCTCATCGACGGCACACTGACTTTCACGGACCCGTCGGGCTGTAGCTTCAGCTACAGGCGCAGTAGTTAGCGCGCGAGACGCCCGACCTCCGTCAGGAGGACGAACATGTCTGGCGTCTTTCCCGCCACGGTCTTCTTCGACCTGGGCGACACCCTGACCTACACCGGCCCGGGCGGCGTGCGCCTGCGCTACGCCGATACCCTGGACTGCCTGCAGATACTCAAGAACCGTGGTTACCGCCTGGGCCTGCTGCCCAATCAGGCCGCGGGCACCACGCTGGCCACGGTGCAGGCGATTCTCGATGGGCTGCACCTGTCGCGTTACATCGAGGCGGCGCTGGTGACCATTTCCAGCGAAGTGCCGGGCAATCTAGGCAAGCCCAACCAGCCGATCTTCGACCTTGCCCTGGGCAAGGCCGGGCACGCTGCGGCCAGTGCGCGGGCGATCTTCGTCAGCGAGGAGCTGGCCCATGTGCAGGCGGCGCGTGGTTACGGCTGGCGCGGCATTCTCAAGCGCAATGGCGGCGCCTGCGTGGGCGCGGACGGCGAGTGCGCGGTGGGCCTGAGTGGCCTGCTGGCGCAGCTGCCGGCCCTGGCCGATCTGGCCGGCACCACGCTGGACCTGGCGCCGCCGCCCAAGTTGGTCGACGGTCTGTGGGCGGTGCCCGTGGACATCCGCAGCATCGACGCCAGCCTGCTGTTCGACGCCGCCAGCCAGCAGGTCAGCGGTGACGCCACCCTGGTATTCCGCCTCGGCCGCCATGCCGGCTGCCCGATCTTCGACCTGCGTCAGACCGTCACCGGCGTGTGGCTGGATGGCACCGTGGTGCCGCCGGCCGACGTGGCGCACCACGACTTCGGCGGTGGCAGCCACGCCAACCTGCGGGTGTTGGCGCGCAGCCTGGAAGCGGGCAGCGAGCACAGCCTGCGCCTGACCTATTCGGTGGGCATTCCGCAGGCTTCGACGGCCGGCTCCTACCAGCCGCAGATCGTCTGGAGCACCGGGCCGCGGCTGGCCTTCAACTTCGGTTTCACCGACCTGGGCGCCGGCCGTTACCTGGAGGCCTTCGTACCGGCCAATCTGATCTTCGACCAGTTCGAGCTGAGCCTGGAGCTGCGCCTGACCGGCACGGCCGTGGCGCATACGCCGATCAGCAATGGCAACCTCGCCGTGCTGGGCGGCAACCACTGGCGCCTCGACTTCCCGGCGCGCTTCACCGCGCTGTCACCGCTGCTGGAACTGCGCGCCGCCGACAGCCTGCAGAGCAGCACGCTGAACACCGTGCTGCCGGTGTCGGGCAGCAACGTGGCGATCACCACCTGGAAGCTGACCAGCAACGCCGCCAATCTGGCGACCCAGGCCAGTGCCATCGCCGGCTTCCTCGCCGACAACGAGAACAGCTCGGGGCGCTATATCCACGGCGGCCGCTTTACCGCCTTTATCCATCAGGGCGGCATGGAGTACGAGGGCGGTACCACCACCGGCACCGGGCCGCTGCGCCACGAGACTTTCCACAGCTGGTGGGCGCGCGGGCTGAAGCCGGCCAGCCAGCCCGATGCCTGGTTCGACGAGGCCTGGACCACCTACCACGACAACGGCGCGGCGGGCTCGCTGCCGTTCAACTTCGCCGACGCGCCGCTGGCCCTGTGTTCGCGCAATCCCTGGGTGCGCGTCACCCATGGCTCGTCTTATGGCTCCGGCGAGCGCTTCTGGAAGGGCATGGCCGCGCTGCTCGGTGTGGCACCGCTGAACGCGCTGATGAAAGACTTCTACCAGGCACGCTACCCGCGCCCGGTGAAGACCGAGGAGCTGGAGTGCTTCCTCCTGGCCCGTGGCGGCAACCCGAGTTGCGTGGATGCGTTCCAGCGCTTCGTCTATGGACTGGGCGATCCATCGCCGCAACCCGACCTGTGGCTGCGCGACGACGCCGGCGATCCCGGTGCGGACGATTGGGCAGGGCGCTTCTGGGATTCGCCGGACCTGTGGGTGCGCAACCGCGACGACGACGGCCTGCAGCACCAGAACCTGGAATACGGCCAGGACAACTGGATCCACGCGCGAGTGCGTAACCGTAGCGCCACGGGAACCGCGCGGCATTTTCTGCTGAGCTTCAACGTCAAGCAGTACGCCGGCAGCCAGTTCGTCTACCCGGCGGACTTCCTGCCCGCCGTCACCGCTGCGGCGGATTTCGAGCTGGGGCCGGGCGAGTCGCGCATTCTCAAGGCGCGTCTGCCACGCAGTGCGGTACCGGCGCCGGGCAGCCACCCGTGCCTGCTGGCTGCAGTGTTCACCCGTTTCGACCATCCCCAGGCCGGCCGCCATGTGTGGCAGCAGAACAACCTGGCGCAGAAGAACCTCAGCGTGGTCGACCTCAAGCCCAATGCCTGGATAGTGCTGCCGCTGCTGGCGGTGAGCCTGCGCGCGAAGCTGGCGCGCACCGTGGAGTTCGAGCTGCGCCGGCCCAAGGGGCTGGATGATCTGCAGGCCAGCCTGCTGCTGGAGAAGGGCAGCGTGCCGCCCAAGCTGCGCACGGGCGCCCTGGTGTTGCCTGCAGCCAAACCGCTAGCAGTGGACAAGGCCACGCACCTGGACTGCGCCGCCTGCCAGCCGCTGGCCAGCGCCGACCGGCTGGAGCTGCTGACCAGTGCACAGCCGGCGCGGCTGGCGGAGAGCTTTTCCGGGGCACTGGAGTTGCACTTCGCTCAGGGGGCGTCGGCGCGCCTGCCGGTGCGTCTGGCGCCGCTGCAGGCGCAGCAGGTCGGCCTACGGGTTACGGTGCCGGCGCAGGCCAAGCGCGGCGCCAGCTTTATCGTCGATCTGCTGCAGCGCGAGAATGGCAAGGTAGTGGGCGGGGTGGCGCTGCGCATCAATGTGCACTGACGCGGGTGTCGCGGGCTTCCCGCCCTGCGTTGTGCGGGGCGGGTGATGCCTGTCAGCGTTCGCCGAGCTCGAAGGCGGTCAGGGTGAAGGTGGGGATGCCGATGTCCTGCAGCTTGCGCGAGCCGCCCAGCTCGGGCAGGTCGATGATCGCGGCGGCCTCGTGCACCTGGGCGCCGAGGCGTTTGACCAGTCGCGCGGCGGCCAGCAGGGTGCCACCGGTGGCGATCAGGTCATCGAAGATCAGCACCCGGTCGCCTTCGCACAGGCTGTCGGCGTGCACTTCCAGCAGGGCCTCGCCGTACTCGGTCTGGTAGCTCTCGGCGAGCACCTCGGCCGGCAGCTTGCCCTGCTTGCGGAACAGGATCAGCGGCTTGTTCAGCTCGTAGGCCATGATCGAGCCGAACAGGAAACCGCGCGCATCCATCGCCGCGATATGGCTGAACTCGGTCTCGACGTAACGCTGGATGAAGCTGTCCACCACCATGCGCAGGGCGCGTGGCGACTGGAACAGCGGGGTGATGTCGCGGAACACCACGCCGGGCTTGGGGAAGTCCGGCACCGGGCGGATCAGCGATTTGATGGCGAATTCGTCGAAGATCATCGCGTGTCCTCAGTCAGGCATATTGCCGCCGGCCAGGGCACACAGCTCGATGGGGTCGAGGATCTGCACTTCCTTGCCTTCGGCGTTGATCAGGCCGTTCTGCTGGAAGCGGGTGAACACCCGCGACACGGTTTCCACGGCCAGGCCCAGGTAGTTGCCTACCTCGTTGCGCGACATGGCCAGGCGGAACTGGTTGGCCGAGAAGCCGCGGGCGCGGAAGCGCGCGGAGAGGTTGACCAGGAAGGTGGCGATGCGCTCGTCGGCGGTCTTCTTGGAGAGCAGCAGCATCATCTGCTGATCGTCGCGGATCTCGCGGCTCATCACCCGCATCAGCTGGCGACGCAGCTGCGGCAGCTGCACGGCCAGCTCGTCCAGGCGCTCGAAGGGAATCTCGCATATCGAGGTGGTTTCCAGGGCCTGGGCCGACACCGGGTAGACCTCGGTGTCGACGCCGGACAGGCCGACCAGCTCGCTGGGCAGGTGGAACCCGGTGATCTGCTCCTCGCCCGAGTCGCTCAGGGTAAAGGTCTTCAGCGCGCCAGCGCGCACGGCGAACACCGAGTCGAAGGCATCGCCCTGGCGGAACAGGAATTCACCTTTCTTCAACGGGCGCCCGCGTTTGACGATGCGGTCCAGGGAGTCCATGTCCTCCAGGTTCAGCGACAGCGGCAGGCACAGCGCGGCCAGGCTGCAGTCCTTGCAATGGGCCTGGTGAGGGCTGTGTACCTTGATGGATTCTGACATCGGAGTTCCCTGAATGGAGATCACACACAAAGACAAAGGTTAACCCATGGAGCCGCGCATGGGCCAGGCCGACCAAGGTCGGTGGGGGAATAGGTTCGATGGTGGAACATGGCTGACCGCTTGCTCAAGTTTTTTCGTCGCCTTCCGATAGCCCGATGGAGGAATGCGTCGAGGGAAACTCCATGCTTAGGGTAGACATGAATGGCGTGGTCGAGCGCCTGGCGCTCGGCGTGCAGCGCCAGGCGGCGCGTGCCGACGGCGAGGTGGCCAGCGAGGAGGAAGTGCGCGACGGCCTGCGGGTGACCCTGTCCGAACTGGGCAAGGTGCGCGCCGCTGCGGCGAAGAACAACGATATCGACGAGGCCGACCTGCCGGACAACATCAAGGAAATCCTCAAGATGATCCGCGAGCTGCGCCAGCAGATCGCCGAGAAGCAGGCCGAGCTGCAGGCGCTGATGGCCGACTCAGGGATGGACGCGGAAGCCAAGCAGATGCGTCTGGAGATGTTGCGCGGCGAACTGGCCTCGCTGCAGGGCGCCCTCAGCACGGCCCAGGCTAGCCTGGTGGAGGCGCTGAAAGACAAACGCCTGAGCAACGACCAGCGCATGCAGGCGACCAGTTTGGCGATGGCCTGACTCCCCAAAGGTCTGTAGCCCGGATGAAGTCCGGGAGCGTTCACCCCCGGATTGCATCCGGACTGCCTGGCTGATCTGCCTGTCTGTTCAAATCACCCGCGAGAAGCGCTGCTGGTTCTGCTGCTCCAGGTAGTGGTCGAACAGCATGCACAGCGAGCGCACCAGCAGGCGGCCGGCCGGGCGTACGTCGATACCGTGTTCACCCAGCTCGATCAGTCCGTCGCGGGCCAGTTGCTGCAGCTGTGGCCAGATGGCCGAGAAGTAGCTGCGGAAGTCTATGGCGAAGCGCTCCTCGATATCGCGGAAGCTCAGTTGGAACTGGCAGATCAGCGCCTGGATCACGGCGCGGCGGATACGGTCGTCGTCGTTGCAGTGCAGGCCGCGCTGGGTGGCCAGCTGGCTATTGCCCAGGCTCTGCTGGTAGTTGGCCAGGTCGCTGCTGTTTTGGCTGTACAGGTCGCCGACCTGGCTGATGGCGGATACGCCCAGGCCGATCAGGTCGCAGTGGCCGTGGGTGGTGTAACCCTGGAAGTTGCGCTGCAGGGTGCCGTCTTCCTGGGCCATGGCCAGCTCGTCGTCGGGCAGGGCGAAGTGGTCCATGCCGATGTAACGGTAGCCGGCGGCGGTGAGCTGCTCGATGCTGCCCTGCAGCATGGCCAGCTTGTCCGCCGGGCTGGGCAGTTCGTTATCGTTGATCCGTCGCTGCGGCATGAAGCGCTCCGGCAGGTGCGCGTAGTTGAACACCGACAGCCGGTCCGGCTGCAGGGCGATCACCTCGGCTACCGTGCGGGCGAAGCTTTCCGGGGTCTGCCGCGGCAGGCCGTAGATCAAGTCGATATTCACCGAGCGGAATTGCAGGGCATGCGCCGCATCGACGATGGCGCGGGTCTGCTCGAGGGTCTGCAGGCGGTTGATGGCGCGCTGCACGTCCGGGTCGAGGTCCTGCACGCCGAGGCTGACGCGGTTGAAGCCCAGCTCGCGCAGCAGGCCCATGGTCGACCAGTCCGCCTCGCGCGGGTCGATCTCGATGCCGTAGTCGCCGCTGTCGTCGTCCAGCAGGGTGAAGTGCTTGCGGATATGTTCCATCAGCCGGCGCAGCTCGTCGTGGCTGAGAAAGGTCGGGGTGCCGCCGCCGAAGTGCAGCTGCTCGACCACCTGGCGCTGGTCCAGGTGGCGCGAGACCAGCTCGATCTCCTGCTCCAGGCGCTCCAGGTACGGCAGGGCGCGGCCGCGATCCTTGGTGATCACCTTGTTGCAGGCGCAGTAGTAGCAGATGTTGGCGCAGAACGGCACGTGCACGTAGAGCGACAGTGGTCGTCGCGCCTTGCGGCTGTCGCGCAGGGCGTGCAAAAGGTCGAAGGAGCCGACCTCGCCGTGGAACTGCACGGCGGTGGGGTAGGAGGTGTAGCGCGGACCTGGCCGGTCGTGGCGGCGGATCAGGTCGGCGTCCCAGCGGATGGCATCGAGCATGGAGATATCCCTGGATTGGCGATGGGGCCAGTCTAGGGATTGCGCGGCGGCGCTTCTTGACCTGGGTCAGGCTGGCGCACGTTCGTGCAGCGCTTGCTTAGTGCCCCATCAGCCAGTGCTGGTGCGGGCCGGGCAGGGTCCACAGGCCGAACAGGATCACCAGCAGGCCGCCGGCCATGCGCACGCCACGTCGGCGCAGCAGGGCGGTCAGGCGCTCGGCGGCCATGCCGGTGGCCAGCAGCACCGGCCAGGTGCCCAGGCCGAAGGCCAGCATCAGCAGTGCGCTGTCCGCCGGCGAGCCCTGGCTGGAGGCCCACAGCAGGGTGCTGTAGACCAGGCCGCAGGGCAGCCAACCCCACACGGCGCCGAGCAGCAGGGCACGCGGCAGGCCGCTGACCGGCATCAGACGGCTGGCGATGGGTTGCAGGTGGCGCCAAAGGTGACGCCCGACGGCCTCGATGCGGGTCAGGCCGCTCCACCAGCCGGCCAGATACAGCCCCATGGCGATCAGCAGCAGTGCGGCGATCACCCGCAGCACCATGGCCGCCGGGCTGCTGGCCACGGCCCAGCCGGCCAGGCCGATCAGCAGGCCGGCCGTGGCGTAGCTGAGGATGCGCCCGAGGTTGTAAGCCAGCAGCAGGCGGAAGCGGCGGGCGCGTTGCTCCGGCGGGATGGCCAGGGTCAGCGCGCCCATCAGGCCGCCGCACATGCCCAGGCAGTGACCACCGCCGAGCAGGCCGAGGATCAGCGCGGAAACCAGCAGCGGTGCCAGCTCAGGCACGTGGCTCGTCCTTGTCGCCAGCCTTGTCGGCCTCGGCGATGGCGGCTTTGTGCTGCGGGTCTTCGTCGTCGAACAGGATGCTGTGGGCGGGGCTGTCCAGGTCGTCGTACTGGCCGTTGTCCACCGCCCAGACGAACAGCCAGATGGCGAAGCCGACCAGGACCACGGCAATCGGAATCAGGATGTAGATGGCGGACATGGGAGCTCCGGGTTCACGGGCGAGGCGTAGGTCGCAGCGACCGATATCAGGGTTTCACGCGGGCCAGGCGCAGGGCGTTGAGCACCACCAGTAGCGAGCTGGCCGACATGCCGAGCGCGGCCCACAGCGGAGTGACCCAGCCGAGGGCGGCGAACGGCAGCACCAGGCCATTGTACAGAGTCGCCCAGGCCAGGTTCTCGATGATGATGCGCCGCGTGCGGCGGGCCAGGGCGAAGGCCTGCACCAGGCTGCCGAGGCGGTTGGACAGCAGCACGGCGTCGGCGCTGGTCTTGGCCAGGTCGGTGGCGCTGCCCATGGCCACGCTGATATCGGCACCGGCCAGCACCGGCACGTCGTTGACCCCGTCGCCCAGCATCAGCACACGACGGCCCTGGGCGTGCAGGTCTTCGAGTACCGCCAGCTTGGCGTCCGGGGTGAGGCCGCCACGGGCGTCGTCGATGCCGAGCTGGCGCGCCACCTCGCCGACCATCGGCGAGCTGTCGCCGGACAGCAGGATGATCTGCCAGCCCTGGGCGCGGCAGGCGGCGAGCAGCTCAGGGGCATCCTCGCGCAGGCGATCGCCGAGGACGAACCAGGCCAGCGGGCCGCGCTCGTCGCCGAGCAGCAGCCACTGGCCGTGTTCGCCGGGAATCGCCGGTGCCGCGCGGCCGGCCAGTGCCGCCACATAGGCCGGCTGGCCGATACGCAGACGCCGGCCGTCGACCACGCCCTGCAGGCCCTGGCCGGGTTCGCTGGCCAGCTGTTCGGCGCCGCGCTGGCTGTGGCCGAAGGCGCGGGCGATGGGGTGCTCGGAGCCGTGTTCGAGAGCGGCGGCCAGTGCCAGGCAGGTGTCGGCGTCCAGCTCGCGCAGGGTTTCGATGCGCTCCAGGGTCAGGCGGCCCTCGCTGAGGGTGCCGGTCTTGTCGAAGATCACCGTGTCGATCTGCTTCAGGCCTTCCAGCACATGGCCGCGGGTCAGCAGCAGGCCGAGCTTGTGCAGGCTGCCGGTGGCGGTAGTCAGCGCGGTGGGGGTGGCCAGCGACAGGGCGCAGGGGCAGGTGGCGACCAGCAGCGACAGCACGATCCAGAACGCCCGTTCGCTGTCGATCTGCCACCAGATCAGGCCGACCACGGCGGCCAGGCCGAGCACGATGAGCAGGAACCACTGGGCCACGCGGTCGGCCATCTCGGCCATCGGCGGCTTGTCGGCCTGGGCGCGTTCGAGCAGGCGGACGATGGCGGACAGGCGGGTGTCGCTGCCCAGGGCCTCGACCTGCACGGTCAGCGGGCCTTCGACGTTGAGCGTGCCGGCGGTGACGGCATCGCCTTCGCTGCGGGCCAGCGGCAGGTATTCGCCCGTGAGCAGGGACTCGTCGACGCTGGACTGGCCGCTGACGATGCGTCCGTCCGCCGGCAGCTGGGCGCCGGGCGGCACCAGTACGCGATCGCCGATGGCCAGTTCGCGCAACAGGATGCGCTGGCTTTGGCCGCTGTCGTCCAGGCGCAGGCAGGACGGCGGCAGCAGGCTGACCAGCTGCGCGGTGGCCGCCGCCGTGCGTTCGCGGGCGCGCCGTTCCAGGTAGCGACCGGCGAGCAGGAACAGGGCGAACATGCCCACCGCGTCGAAGTACAGCTCGCCGACGCCGGTGACGGTGGACCAGATGCCGGCCAGGTAGGCGCCGCCGATGGCCAGCGATACCGACACGTCCATGGTTAGGTGGCGGGTGCGCAAATCGCGCAGGGCGCCGCGGAAGAACTGGCCGCAGCAGTAGAAGACGATAGGCGTGGTGAGGAACAGGCTGGTCCAGCGCAGGATCTTGTCCAGCTCCGGGGAGAGGTCGACATTGAACTCCGGCCAGGTGGCCATGGCCGCCATCATCACCTGCATCCACAGCAGGCCGGCGATGCCAATCTGGCGCATGGCCTTGCGGTTCTCGGCGGCCAGGCGTTCGCTGGCCTCGTCCGCTTGCCAGGGGTGGCCGGCGTAGCCGATACGGCGCAGCTCGGCGAGCAGTTGGCTGAGCGGCACCTGACTGTCGGACCAGCGCACCTGCAGGCGCTGGTTGGACAGGTTGAGGTTGGCCTCGGCAACGCCAGGAAGGCCGCGCAGGTGCTTCTCGATCAGCCAGCCGCAGGCGGCGCAGCTGATGCCCTCGATCAGCAGGCTGGTCTCGCTGAGTTCGCCCTGGTGCTGGACGAAGCCCTGCTGCACCTCGTCGCGGTCGTACAGTGCCAGCTCGTCGGGCAGGGCCTTGGGCAGACTCTGCGGGTTGACCGCGCTGTCGCTGCGGTGGCGGTAGTAGTTGTCCAGTCCGCCGGCGACGATGGCCTCGGCCACGGCCTGGCAGCCCGGGCAGCAGAAGGCCCGCGGCTGATCCAGGACGCGGGCCTCGAAGCGGCTGCCGGGGGGAACCGGCAGGCCGCAGTGGTAGCAGGGAAGGGGGCTGCTCATGCGGGTCGGAACATCACTCGCCGAGCTGGAAGCGCTGGCCGCTGACCAGCTTCTCTTCCTCGAACAGGCGCCAGTCCTTGCCGCCTTCCTGGCCGATCAGCTCGATGAAGCGACGACCCTCGATGGCGTCCAGCAGGTTGCCGGCGTAACTGCCGTCGGGCTGGGCCTGCAGCACCACGCGGCGGTCGCGCTCCGGCTGGGTTGGCGAGATCAGGTTGAGCACCAGCTGCGGCGGATTACTGTAACCCTCCAGCTGCAGGCTGACGGTACCGCGCTCGTTGTCCAGAGTGAGGGCGGCCTTGAGCTTGAGGCGCTGGGCCAGCTCCTCGCGCTCCAGCGAGGTGTTGATGCCCTTGCCGACGTCGTAGTAGTTGTCCGACAGCAGACCCGGGGGATTCTTGGTGGCGATCACCAGCATGCTGGTGCCCAGCACCACGGCCATGCCGAGGATGCCGAGGATGAACCAGACCCAGGGCTCTTTGTACCAAGGGTTGACCGGAGTTTGTGGCGACGACATGGAGGGACCTGTGTTCAGCGCACGCTGGGGCCGATGAATCGGCTGTCGGCGTCGCTCTGGATGGTTGGATCTTCCAAGGCCTGGACCTTGAACAGAATTTCATTGGCGCTGGAAGGCAGCTTCTCCGGCTCGATGGACAGTTCCACCGGAATCGACAGCACCTCGCCGGCGGCGGCCTTGATCTCGCTGCGGCCTTCGTAGGTGAGGCCGTCGATGCCTTCGACGGAGATCAGGTAGGTCAGGTCGCGCTGGGCCTTGTTCATCAGCTTCACGGTGTAGACGTTCTCGATATGGCCCTGCTCGTTCTCGCGGAACAGCACGCGGTCCTTGAGCACGTCCATCTCCACCAGCGAGCGGCTGGCGATGGCCCAGGCGAACAGACTCATCATGGCCAGCAGCACGACGGCGTAGCCTATCAGGCGCGGACGCAGCAGTTGGGTCTTCTGGCCGGATAGATTGTGTTCGGTTGTGTAGCTGATCAGGCCCCTGGGGTAGCCCATCTTGTCCATGATGCTGTCGCAGGCGTCGATGCATGCGGCGCAGCCGATGCATTCGACCTGCAGGCCGTCACGGATGTCGATGCCGGTCGGGCAGACCTGGACGCACATGGTGCAGTCGATGCAGTCACCCAGGCCTTCGGCCTTGTAGTCGGCGTTTTTCTTGCGCGGGCCACGGTGTTCGCCACGGCGCGGGTCGTAGGAAACGATCAGGGTGTCCTGGTCGAACATCACGCTCTGGAAGCGCGCGTAGGGGCACATGTAGATGCATACCTGCTCGCGCAGCCAGCCGGCGTTGCCGTATGTGGCCAGGGTAAAGAAGCCGACCCAGAAGTAGGCCCAGCCATCGGCGGCGCCGGTGAGCAGGTTGGGGATCAGCTCGCGGATCGGCGAGAAGTAGCCGACGAAGGTCAGGCCGGTCACCAGGCCGATGAGGATCCACAGGCTGTGCTTGGCCGCCTTGCGCGCGAATTTCTCGGCGCTCATCGGCTGCTTGTCCAGCTTCATGCGCTGGTTGCGGTCGCCTTCGGTGATCTTCTCGCACCACATGAAGATCCAGGTCCACACGCTCTGCGGGCAGGTGTAGCCGCACCAGACGCGGCCGGCGAACACGGTGATGAAGAACAGGCCGAAGGCGGCGATGATCAGCAGCGCCGACAGCAGGATGAAGTCCTGCGGCCAGAAGGTGGCGCCGAAGATGAAGAATTTGCGTTCCGGCAGGTTCCACCAGACGGCCTGACGGTCGTTCCAGTTCAGCCAGACGGTGCCGAAGTAGAGCAGGAAGAGGAAGGCTCCGCCGCCGAGACGCAGGTTGCGGAACAGGCCGGTGAAGGCGCGGGTGTAGATCTTTTCGCGGCTGGCGTAGAGGTCGACGGTATCGCCGCCCTTGGCCGGGGGAGGAGTGATGTTTCGGACGGGAATCTGTTCGCTCATCAGTTGCGTACCACGGCTTGGGTGAGTGCTCCGTCGATACTTGCCGAGGGAGTCAGGATTTCACGGCACTATGGTACGCCTGATCGAGCGATGCCCGGGTGCGACCGGCGGTCGCGTCCCGGGCGGGTACGCATTACTTCTCGACTGCCACGTCGGCCTTGCCGTGCGACAGGCTGTACACGTAGGCGGCCAGCAGGTGCACCTTGTCTTCGCTACCCACGTACGGCAGCTGGGCAGGCATGTTGCCGCTGCGGCCGTAACGGATGGTCTGCTGCAGCTGGGCGTAGCTGCTGCCGTAGATGAAGGCGCTCGGGTTGGTCAGGTTCGGTGCGCCCATGCTCGGGGTGCCGGTGCCTTCCTTGGTGTGGCAGGCGAAGCAGACGCTCTCGAACACCTGCTTGCCGGCGGCGACGTCGGCCTTGGTGCCTTCCGGCAGCTTGCGGCCGGCCAGTTCGGTGAGCACGTAGGCGGCGACGTTGCGCACGCCTTCCTCGCCGATAGTCGGTGCCTGGGCCGGCATCTGGCCGTGGCGGCCACCGATGATGGTCTGCTTGATGTCTTCCGGCTTGCCGCCCCAGCGCCACTCGTTGTCGGTCAGGTTGGGGAAGCCGTAGTTGCCCTTGGCATCGGAGCCGTGGCACACGGAGCAGTTGGAGGCGAACAGGCGGGCGCCCATTTTCAGTGCTTGAGGGTCCTTGGCCACTTCCTCAATCGGCTGGCCGGCGAACTTGGCGTAGATCGGCGCGTACTCCTTGTCAGCGCGGACCATTTCCTTTTCCCACTGGTGCACGCCGGTCCAGCCGGCTTCGCCGTTGGCGAAGGGCTTGCCGTCGCCGGCTTCGTTGTAGCCTGGCAGTACGCCTTTCCAGTTGCCCAGGCCCGGGTACAGGACCAGGTAGCCGAGGGCGAAGATGATGGTGCCGATGAACAGCATGAACCACCACTTCGGCAGCGGGTTATCGAACTCCTCGATACCGTCGAAGGCATGGCCGACGGTGTCTTCGGTGGTCTCGGGGCGCTGGCCCTTGCGAATACCGAAGATCAGCGCAGTAAGAGCCACGATGGTGCCGAGGCTCAGTACGCTGACGTAAATACTCCAGAACAAAGTCATTCTTTATTGCTCCCAGAATCTTGCTCGTCACGCTTTTTGGCCGGGACGTCGTCGGCGAAGGGCAGGTTGGCCGCTTCGTCGAAGCTGCTCTTGCGTCTGCTGCTGTAGGCCCAGAGCACCACGCCGATGAAGGCGATGAAGACCACTGCCGTGCCGATGCCGCGAATCATCCCGATATCCATCACGCGTTACCGTTTGTTCTTGATAGAAGTGCCCAGGCCTTGCAGGAAGGCCACCATGGCGTCCATCTCGGTCTTGCCTTTGACGGCTTCGCGAGCACCGGCGATGTCTTCGTCGGTGTAGGGCACGCCGAGGGCGCGCAGGGCTTCCATCTTGGCGGCGGTGTCCTTGCCGTCGAGCTTGTTCTCGACCAGCCACGGGTAGGCCGGCATCTTCGACTCCGGTACCACGTTGCGCGGGTTGTACAGGTGCGCACGGTGCCAGTCATCGGAGTAGCGGCCGCCGACGCGGGCCAGGTCAGGACCGGTACGCTTGGAACCCCACAGGAATGGGTGGTCCCAGACGCTTTCGCCGGCCACGGAGTAGTGGCCGTAGCGCTCGGTCTCGGCACGGAACGGACGGATCATCTGCGAGTGGCAGCCGACGCAGCCTTCGCGGATATAGATGTCACGACCTTCCAGCTCCAGGGCGGTGCGCGGCTTCATGCCTTCCACCGGGGTGTTGGTGACGTCCTGGAAGAACAGCGGAACGATCTGGGTCAGACCACCGATGCTCACGGCCAGGACCATGCCGATGGCCAGCAGGCCGATGTTCTTCTCGAATATCTCGTGTTTGCTACCGGCCATCAGTGCGCAACCTCAGCAGGGATCAGGGCGGCTTCGTCGTACTTGCTCTTGTCAGCGGCACGCACGGTACGCCAGGTGTTGTAGGCCATCAGCAGCATGCCGGTAACGAAGAAGGCACCGCCGAGAGCGCGAACCATGAAGCCATGGTGGCTGGCTTCCAGGGCTTCGACGAAGGAGTACATGAGGGTGCCGTCTTCGTGGACCGCACGCCACATCAGACCCTGGGTGATGCCGTTGACCCACATGGAGGCGATGTACAGCACGGTACCGATGGTGGCGAGCCAGAAGTGCGCGTTGATCAGGGCGATGCTGTGCATCTGCTCGCGACCGAACACTTTCGGAATCAGGTGGTACAGCGAGCCGATGGAGATCATCGCCACCCAGCCGAGGGCGCCGGCGTGTACGTGGCCGATGGTCCAGTCGGTGTAGTGCGACAGGGCATTGACGGTCTTGATGGCCATCATCGGACCTTCGAAGGTCGACATGCCGTAGAAGGCCAGGGAGACGACCAGGAAGCGCAGGATGGGGTCGCTGCGCAGCTTATGCCAGGCGCCGGACAGGCTCATCATGCCGTTGATCATGCCGCCCCAGCTCGGAGCCAGGAGGATGACGGACATGGCCATGCCGAGGGACTGGGCCCAGTCCGGCAGGGCGGTGTAGTGCAGGTGGTGCGGACCGGCCCAGATGTACAGAGTGATCAGCGCCCAGAAGTGCACGATGGACAGGCGATAGGAGTAGATCGGACGCTCGGCCTGCTTGGGTACGAAGTAGTACATCATCCCCAGGAAGCCGGTGGTCAGGAAGAAGCCTACGGCGTTGTGGCCGTACCACCACTGGACCATCGCGTCGGTGGCGCCTGCGTAGACCGAGTAGGACTTGAACAGGGTGACCGGCATTTCCATGCTGTTGACGATGTGCAGCATGGCGGTGACCAGGATGAAGGCACCGAAGAACCAGTTGCCCACATAGATGTGCTTGGTCTTGCGCTTGATGATGGTGCCGAAGAACACCGCGCAGTAGGTGATCCAGACCACACCCAGGAGGATGTCGATCGGCCACTCCAGCTCGGCGTACTCCTTGGAGGAGGTGTAGCCCAGCGGCAGGGTGATCACGGCCAGCACGATCACGGCTTGCCAACCCCAGAAGGTGAAAGCGGCCAGACTGTCGGAGATCAGGCGGGCCTGGCAGGTGCGCTGAACCACGTAGTAGGACGTGGCGAACAGGGCGCAGCCGCCAAACGCGAAGATCACCGCGTTGGTGTGCAGCGGGCGCAGACGGCCGAAGCTGGTCCACGGCAGGTTCAGATTGAGTTCCGGCCACACGAGTTGCGCGGCGATGAACACTCCGAGACCCATCCCGATGACCCCCCAGATTACCGTCATAACGGCGAACTGGCGGACCACCTTGTAGTTATAAGCAGTCTGACTTGTTGCTGTGCTCATGCTAGGGGTACCACGGTTAATGGAGTTTCTTAGGGGTAAAAAATCGGCGGCAAGTATGGAGAAATGAGGTACCCATTGCAACGCCGCACCCCATTGAAATCGGGCTGCCGCTGGGCTTTCGAGACTGTCGCGAGGGCTTTGTTGAGACTCATTTTCGACGTCCGCGATGTATCGAGCTGGATGCGACGAAAGCAACAGGAGGCGGAAAGTGTCGCCGAATGCGACTGTGGGCAGCTTAGCCCAGCTCAGGCGGAGCGGTAGGTCAGTGGTCGGCCGGGTGCGACATCGGGTCGCATAAGCCGAAGGTCGCGGGCGCCGAGCGGCGCCCGCGGAGGGAGGATCATTCGTTGGCGAGGGTCGCTTCGACCGCTGCTGGCTTCTGCGACAGGCTGTAGACGTAGGCGGCCAGCAGGTGGACCTTGTCTTCACTGCCCACATACGACAGCTGCGCCGGCATATGGCCAGTGCGGCCGTAGCGGATGGTCTGCTGCAGCTGGGCAAAGCTGCTGCCATAGATGAAGGCGCTGGGCTTGGTCAGATTCGGTGCACCCATGCTCGGCGTGCCCTTGCCGTCCGCGCCGTGGCAAGCGAAGCAGGTGCCGGCGAAGATCTTCTGGCCGGCGCCGATGTCGGCAGTCTCGCCTTCCGGCAGCTTGCGCCCGGCCAGTTCGGTAAGCACGTAGGCGGCGACGTTGCGTACGCCGTCTTCGCCGATCATCGCGGCTTGTGGCGGCATCATGCCGCTGCGGCCGCTGGCAATGGTCTGCTTGATCGCCTGCGCGTCACCGCCCCAGCGCCATTCCTTGTCGGTCAGGTTGGGGAAGCCATAGGCGCCCTTGGCGTCGGAGCCGTGGCACACCGAGCAGTTGGAGGCGAACAGGCGGCCGCCCATCTTCAGCGCGCGCTCGTCCTGAGCGACCGCTTCCACCGGCAGCTTTGCGTAGCTGGCGTAGATCGGGCCATATTCCTTGTCGGCCTTGTCCATCTCGCGCTGCCATTGCTTGACCTGGGTCCAGCCGCCTTCGTAACCCGGCAGCTTGCCGGCGAAGTTGCCCAGGCCTGGGTAGAGCAGCAGGTAGGCGCCGGCGAACACCAGGGTGCCGAGGAACAGCATGAACCACCACTTGGGCAGCGGATTGTCATATTCCTCGATGCCGTCAAAGGCGTGGCCCAGGGTCTCTTCGGTGGTGCCGGGGCGCTGGCCCTTGCGGGTGGCGAACAGCAGCCACAGCAGTGCGATCAGGCTGCCCAGGGTGAGCAGGGTGATGTACCAGCTCCAGAAAGTGGTCATGTCCGATTACCTCTTGTTCTTCAGGCTGGTGCCGAGCACCTGCAGGTAGGCGACCAGCGCTTCCATCTCGCTCTTGTCCTTCACGGCCGCCTGGGCGCCGGCGATGTCGGCGTCGCTGTAGGGCACGCCTAGGGTGCGCAGGGCCTGCATCTTGGCGCCGCTGTCCTTGCCGTCGAGCTTGCTCTCGACCAGCCAGGGGTAGGCCGGCATCTTCGATTCCGGTACCACGTTGCGCGGGTTGTACAGGTGGGCACGGTGCCAGTCGTCCGAGTAGCGCCCGCCGACGCGGGCCAGGTCGGGGCCGGTACGCTTGGAGCCCCACAGGAACGGGTGGTCCCAGACGCTTTCGCCGGCCACGGAGTAGTGGCCGTAGCGCTCGGTTTCGGCACGGAACGGGCGGATCATCTGCGAGTGGCAGCCGACGCAGCCTTCGCGGATATAGATGTCACGACCTTCCAGCTGCAGGGCGGTGTAGGGCTGCATGCCCTTGACCGGCTCGTTGACCACGTCCTGGAAGAACAGCGGGACGATCTGGGTCAGGCCGCCGATGCTCACGGCGAAGACCATCATCAGGGCCAGCAGGCCGACGTTCTTCTCGAGTATTTCGTGCTTGCTGCTCATCAGTGGGCGACCTCCGCGGGGATCAGGGCTTCGGCGTCGTACTCGGCCGGCTTGGCGGCGCGTACGGTCAGCCAGGTGTTCCAGGCCATCAGGAACATGCCGAGCAGGAAGATGGCGCCACCAGCGACGCGGATGACGAAGCCCAGGTGGCTGGCCTCGAGCGCCTCGACGAAGGAGTAGGTGAGGGTGCCGTCGTCGTTCACCGCACGCCACATCAGGCCCTGGGTGATGCCGTTGACCCACATGGAGGCGATGTACAGCACGGTACCGATGGTGGCGAGCCAGAAGTGCGCGTTGATCAGCGGCAGGCTGTGCATCTGCTCGCGGCCGAAGACTTTCGGGATCAGGTGGTAGAGCGAGCCGATGGAGATCATCGCCACCCAGCCGAGGGCCCCGGCGTGTACGTGGCCGATGGTCCAGTCGGTGTAGTGCGACAGGGCATTGACGGTCTTGATCGCCATCATCGGGCCTTCGAAGGTGGACATGCCGTAGAAGGCCAGGGACACCACGAGGAAGCGCAGGATCGGGTCCGTGCGCAACTTATGCCAGGCACCCGAGAGGGTCATCATGCCGTTGATCATGCCGCCCCAACTGGGTGCCAGCAGCACCAGGGACATGACCATGCCCAGGCTCTGCGCCCAGTCCGGCAGCGCGGTGTAGTGCAGGTGGTGCGGGCCGGCCCAGATGTACAGGGTGATCAGCGCCCAGAAGTGCACGATGGACAGGCGATAGGAGTACACCGGGCGTTCGGCCTGCTTGGGCACGAAGTAGTACATCATCCCCAGGAAGCCGGCGGTGAGGAAGAAGCCCACGGCGTTGTGGCCGTACCACCACTGGACCATGGCGTCGGTGGCACCGGCATACAGCGAGTAGGACTTGGTCAGGCTGACCGGCAGCTCCAGGTTGTTGACGATGTGCAGGATCGCCACGGTGAGGATGAAACCGCCGAAGAACCAGTTGCCCACATAGATGTGCTTGGTCCGGCGCTTGAGCAGGGTGCCGAAGAACACCAGGGCGTAGGCGACCCAGACGATGGTGATGAGGATGTCGATCGGCCATTCCAGCTCGGCGTATTCCTTGGAGCTGGTCCAGCCCAAGGGCAGGCTGATGGCGGCGAGGACGATCACCAGTTGCCAGCCCCAGAAGGTGAAGGCGGCCAGCTTGTCCGAGATCAGTCGGGTCTGGCAGGTGCGTTGCAGCGAGTAATAGCTGGTGGCAAACAGCGCGCAGCCGCCGAAGGCGAAGATCACCGCATTGGTGTGCAGCGGGCGCAATCGACCAAAGCTGGTCCACGGCAGGTTGAAGTTCAGTTCGGGCCAGGCCAGCTGGGCGGCGATGAACACGCCGAGCCCCATCCCGACTATGCCCCAAACCACCGTCATAATGGCGAACTGGCGGACCACCTTATAGTTGTAGGCGGTGCTGCTGGTTGTGTTCATGTGTTGGGCTTCCATCCACGGTTAGGAAAAGCAGGGCAAGCATGGGTAATGGCAAGTTGACGGTTATTGACGAGGATCAATGCCGAGCGCAGGGATGGCTGTGGAACGGGGCGGACGGAATGTCGCAGGTCACCCTGATCCTCGCCCACGGCGCCGGTGCGCCGATGGACAGCGACTTCATGCAGCGCATGGCCGCGCTGCTGGCCGCGCGCGGGGTGAGCGTGCTGCGCTTCGAATTTCCCTATATGGCCGAAAGGCGTTCGGGGGGCGGCAAGCGCCCGCCCAATCCGCAGGCGCAGCTACTGGAGTGCTGGCGGCAGGTGTATGCCGAGGTACGTAAGCGGGTGAGCGGGCCGCTGGCCATTGGCGGCAAGTCCATGGGCGGGCGCATGGCCAGCCTGGTGGCGGACGAGCTGGGTGCTGATGCACTGGTCTGTCTGGGTTATCCCTTCTATGCCGCGGGCAAGCCGGAGAAGCCGCGGGTGGCGCATCTGGTCGATCTGCGCACGCCGACCCTGATCGTCCAGGGCGAGCGTGATGCTCTGGGCAACCGTCAGGTGGTGGAGGCCTACGCGTTGGCCTCGGCAGTCCGCGTGGAGTGGCTAGAGGCGGCCGACCACGATCTGAAGCCGCTGAAGGCCTCGGGCTTCAGTCATGAACAGCACCTGCAGCGAGCGGCGCAGGGCGTGGCGGCTTTTCTGGCGAACCGCTAGCGCAGCGCGCCGCGGATGGCCGAAACAGGACGCCTGTGCTCTGCTAAGCATGCGCACATCGACAGGGACGCAACGGAGGTACCATGGACACGATCACCCGCCCCATGACAGAGGACGATCTGCCGGAGGCCGGTCGCATCATTGGCCTGGCCTTCGGCACCTTCCTCGGCGCGCCGGATCCGGCGACCTTCTGGGGCGACCAGGACTACGCCAGGACGCGCTGGCTGGCCGACCCGGCGGCCGCCTTCGTGGCCGAGCAGGGCGGCGTGCTGGTTGGCTCCAACTTCGCCACGCGCTGGGGCAGCGTAGGCTTCTTCGGCCCGCTGACGATTCACCCCGACTACTGGAACGGCGGCTTCGGCCAGCGCCTGCTGGATCCGGTCATGGCCCTGTTCGAGTGTTGGGGCGTGAGCCACGCCGGCCTGTTCACCTTCGCGCAGAGCCCCAAGCATGTGGGCCTGTATCAACGCTACGGCTTTTGGCCGCGAGCGCTCACCGCCATCATGTCCAAGCCGGTGCGGTCCGGCCAGGCCGAGGGCGGCTGGGAGCGCTACTCGGCGCTTGCCGAGGCGGAGCGGGAAGAAGTGTTGCGTGCCTGCGCGTCGCTCACCGACCGGATCTACCAGGGCCTGGACGTGGCTCGGGAAATTCGTGCGACCCAGGCCCAGGGGCTTGGCGACACCGTGTTGCTGCGGGAGGAAGGGGAGCTGGTCGGCTTCGCCGTCTGCCACTGCGGCGCGGGCAGCGAGGCGGGGAGCGGCAAGTGCTACGTCAAGTTCGCCGCGGTTGCATCGGGGGCGGGAGAGCTGGCGCGTTTCGAGCGCCTGCTCGATGCCTGCGAGGCGCTGGCCGACGCCCGCGGCATGGAGCGACTGGAGGCCGGGGTCAACACGGCGCGCCATGAGGCCTATCGCTGCATGCTCGAACGGGGCATGCGCACCGATATCCAGGGCATCGCCATGCAGCGTGACAACGAGCCCGGCTACAACAGGCCCGGCGTGTTCCTGCTCGACGACTGGCGCTGACGACGGCGCCCTGATCGGGGCGCCGCTGTATCACTCAGCGGTTGAAGCGTTCCACCAGCGAGTACTGATCCTTGGCGGTGGAGGTCAGCTCCTCGCTGAGCTGCGCGGTGCTGTGCGCCTCGCTGGAAGTCTGGTCGGCCAGCTGGGCGATGGTGGTGATGTTCTGGTTGATCTCGTCGGCCACCGCGCTCTGCTCCTCGGCAGCGGCTGCGATCTGATTGGCCATGTCGGTGATGTTGGCCACCGCATCGCTGATGCCCTGCAGCGCCTGGTCGGCCTGCTGGACGCGCTCCACACCCTCGTCGGCCTGCTTGCGACCGATCTCCATGGTCATCACCGCTTCCTCCGCGGTGCGCTGTAGCTTGGCGATCAGCGCGTGGATCTGCCCGGTAGATTCGGCCGTGCGCTGGGCCAGCGAGCGAACCTCGTCGGCCACCACGGCGAAGCCGCGGCCCATCTCGCCGGCTCGCGCCGCCTCGATGGCGGCGTTGAGCGCGAGCAGATTGGTTTGGTCGGCGATCCCTTTGATAACGTCGACCACTCCGCCGATCTCGTTGCTGTCCTGAGCCAGGCGCGACACGGTCTCGCCGGTCTCGCCGACGGAGGTCGAGAGGCGCTGGATGGCGTCGCGGGTTTCCGCGGCGACGTTGCGCCCCTCACCTGTGAGGCGGTTGGCCTCCTGGGTGGCGATCGCCGCGCGGGCCACATTGCTCGCCACTTCCAGCGTGGTGGCGGCCATCTCGTTGATGGCGGTGGCGACCTGCTCGGTTTCCACGCGCTGGCGTTCCAGCCCGGCCGAGCTGTTGTGTGCCAGTTGGTCGGCCTGCTGGGCCTGGCTGGTGAGACGTTCGGCGGTGTCCTGCAGGCGGGTCAGGCAGGTGCGCAGGCGCGCTTCCTGGCTGAGCATGGCCATTTCCAGGCGTGCCTCGGCGCCGCGACTGTCGGTGTACATCTGGGCGATCAGCGGATCGGAGGTGGTCTGCTCGGCCAGGCGCAGCAAGCGCTTGACCCCACGGGTCTGCCAACTGATGCCGGCCAAACCCAACGGCACCGAGAGAAGGGCTGCCAGTAGGAAGCCCCAGGTCGAACCCATCCAGTGGCCGATCAGAAAGCCGATCTGGCTGATCAGGATGAATGGCAGCCAGGCTTGTAGCACCGGCAGCCAGCGATCGGTGGCGGGGATGGCTGGCTTGCCGGCGTTGATCCGCGCATACAGCGCCTCGGCGCGACGGATCTGCTCGGCGCTGGGCTTGACCCGCACCGACTCATAACCCACCACCTGGCCCTTCTCCAGGATCGGAGTGACATAGGCGTTGACCCAGTAGTGGTCGCCATTCTTGCTGCGGTTCTTCACCACGCCCATCCACGGGCGACCCTTCTTCAGGGTCTGCCACATGTGCTCGAACACGGCGGGCGGCACATCCGGATGGCGCACCAGGTTGTGCGGCGCACGCATCAATTCTTCCCGCTCGAAGCCGCTGACCTCAATGAAGGCCTGGTTGCAGTAGGTGATCTGTCCCTTGAGGTCGGTGGTCGAGATCAGGCGCTGCTGGGCGGGGAAGGTGCGTTCGCGCTGAGTAACGGGCTGGTTGTTTCGCATGCGTAATCGCTTCTTGAACTGGATGGCTGTCCTCGGCACATCGGCCGCGCTGCGGGAAAGTTTAGCGACCGGAGGCTGGCCAGGGGAGCTTAATCTGTCCGTTTGGGTAGGAATTGTTATATGCGAAGTAATTTCCAGAATAAGTAAGCGCGCGGAAAAATATATGAAACTTATTTGAAGTGATTCTGTCAGGCAGCACTTTCATTGTGGATCGAGTGATGGCCAATTGATGCTGCTTATTGTTGGGTAATTGACGCCCTTATGATGGCTTGTTCGTGCAGATATGCTTGATTAGTTGGCGTCAGAAAAATGGCTATAGATTGGTTGGGAATAATATTCTTCTATTTTTACTTCGTGAAGCGCCGCAAAAAACTAGGTGTTACTTTCTAATTCAACCCTTGTATGCTGCGTCCTAGAGCCGCATCCCTGGGTGTGTGCCAAAAAAACGACGCGCGCAAAGCGCTTGATCGGTTACCTCTGGTAACTAGGTCACTGTTTTCAAAGAAATAACTTTAAACCTGCCTGCTGCGGAACTTTGTTGTTTCGCAAGGCATCTGTTTTGCTCGGGGTCATTTCAATTTCTGTATCAATTTAATTGGAACGGAAGATGGCCCCAGGTGGTAACAGAGACCCGAGGAATTTGTAGTACCTGTAGTCCGGTCTCGCGAAGTAGGCGACAGCCATGGGGCTGTTGTATCGATCAACGCAAGGAGGAGATCGTCCAATGCGAATCAGCATCTTTGGGCTGGGCTATGTAGGAGCTGTGTGTGCTGGTTGCCTGTCGGCCAGAGGGCATCAGATCGTTGGTGTGGACATTTCGCCGCTGAAGATCGATCTGATCAACAGCGGTCGCTCGCCGATCGTCGAGCCCGGGCTGGAAGACCTGCTGCAGAAGGGCGTGAGCAGCGGCAAGTTGCGCGGCACATTGGACGTGCGCGAGGCGATTCTGGAGACCGATATCTCCTTCCTGGCGCCGCCGACGCCGAGCAAACGCAACGGCGACCTGGACGTGTCCTACATCGAGGAAGTCTGCCAGCAGATCGCCAAGGTCCTCCCCGAGAAGACCAGTCGCCACACCGTGGTGGTCCGTAGCACCGTGCTGCCGGGTACTCTGCGCAACGTGGTGATTCCTACCCTGGAGAAATACTCCGGGCTCAAGGCCGGCAAGGATTTCGGCGTGGCGGTGAACCCCGAGTTCCTGCGCGAGAGCACCGCGATCAAGGACTACGATTTCCCCGCCATGACCGTGATCGGCGAGCTGGATCAGACCTCCGGTGATCTGCTCGCGGAAATCTACAGCGAGCTCGACGCCCCGATCATCCGCAAGACCGTCGAGGTCGCGGAGATGATCAAGTACACCTGCAACGTCTGGCACGCGACCAAGATCACCTTCGCCAACGAGATCGGCAACATCGCCAAGGCGGTCGGGGTCGACGGCCGCGAGGTGATGGACGTGATCTGCCAGGATCACAAGCTCAACCTGTCCAAGTACTACATGAAGCCCGGCTTCGCCTTCGGCGGCTCCTGTCTGCCCAAGGACGTTCGCGCTCTGAACTACCGCGCCACCCAGCTCGACGTCGAGTCGCCGCTGATCAGCGCGCTGATGCCGAGCAACGAGGCCCAGGTGCGCAATGCCTACAACCTCATCGCCAGTCAGGACAAACGCAAGGTCGCGCTGCTCGGACTGAGCTTCAAGGCCGGCACCGATGACCTGCGCGAAAGCCCGCTGGTGGAGCTGGCTGAGATGCTGATCGGCAAGGGCTTCGACCTGAAGATCTTCGATCGCAATGTCGAATACGCCCGTGTTCATGGTGCCAACCGTGACTACATCGAATCGAAGATCCCCCACGTTTCTTCTCTGCTGCGCTCCGACCTCAACCAGGTGGTGGCGGATGCCGACGTGATCGTCCTCGGCAACGGCGACGAGCTGTTCGAAACCGTGGTCCAGCAACTGCCGCCCGGCAAGAAACTGATCGACCTGGTCGGTTTCATGCGCCAGTGCAGCGACGAGGTCAAAGAGGGCCTCTGCTGGTAGCAACTGCTGTAGGTCAATGTGCACAGGGCGTTACAACAACAATAAGGACGCCCCCGTTGCAGAGCAGTAAACCAAACGGGATTGGCAACCATGGAAAGTCTTCAAGGACGCTTGCGCAATGGCGCGGGCTGGCTGTTCTATTTGTCGCTGTTGGGTGGCATGGCCTTGTTGCTGCCACACACCATCTTCGATCCGGAGTCGACGGACTTCCTGCTGATACTTGGCGCAGTGGGAATCTGGCGTTACTCGATGGGCGCGATCCATTACGTTCGCGGGCTCATCTTTCTCTACATCGTCTACCCGCACTATCGGCGCAAGGCGCGCCGGCTGGGCGAGGCGGCCGATCCTTCGCACGTCTACCTGCTGGTGACCAGCTTTCGTATCGACGCCCTGACCACCGCAGCGGTATACCGCTCGGTGATCCAGGAAGCGATCGACTGCGGCTACCCCAGCACCGTGGTGTGCTCGATCGTCGAGCTGTCGGACGAGCTGCTGATCAAGAACCTGTGGAACCGCCTGGAACCACCGGCTCGTGTGCGCCTGGACATAGTGCGGATTCCTGGTACCGGCAAGCGTGACGGGCTGGCCCAGGGCTTCCGCGCCATTTCCCGGCACCAACCGGACAGCCGCGCGGTAGTGGCGGTGGTTGACGGCGACACCGTGCTCTCCGCCGGCGTGGTACGCCAGACGGCACCCTACTTCACCCTGTTCGACAATCTCGGCGGGCTCACCACCAACGAGTTCTGCGAGGTGCGCGGCGGCTACGTCATGCAGGAGTGGCACAAGCTGCGTTTCGCGCAGCGCCACATCAACATGTGCTCGATGGCTCTGTCCAAGCGTGTGCTGACCCTGACCGGGCGGATGTCGGTGTTCCGTGCCGAGGTGGTGACCGATCCGGGCTTCATTGCTGACGTCGAGAACGACCATCTCGAGCACTGGCGCTTGGGGCGTTTCAAGTTCCTCACCGGCGACGACAAGTCCAGCTGGTACAGCCTGATGCGCCTTGGCTACGACACTTTCTACGTGCCGGATGCCTCCATCCACACCGTGGAACACCCTCCGGAGAAGAGCTTCATCAAGGCCAGCCGCAAGCTGATGTTCCGCTGGTACGGCAACAACCTGCGGCAGAACTCGCGTGCGCTCGGCCTGGGCATACGGCGTCTGGGCGTGTTCACCAGCGTGGTCATGCTCGACCAGCGGGTGTCCATGTGGACCAGCCTGCTCGGGCCCTCGGTGGCGATCATCGCCAGCATCAAATACGGCTTTGCCTACCTGCTGATTTACCTGCTGTGGATTGGCCTCACCCGGCTGGTGCTGACCCTGCTGCTGCTGGCCTCTGGCCACAGGATCGGTCCGGCTTATCCGTTGATCCTCTATTACAACCAGATCGTCGGCGCACTGGTGAAGGTGTACGTGTTCTTCCGCCTGGACCAGCAGTCCTGGACGCGCCAGAAGACCAAGCTCAACCGCGATCTCGCCAGCTTCCAGCGCTGGTTCAACACCTGGTCGTCCCGAACCATGACCTTCTCCGCAGGCAGCGTCTTCGTCGCTGCTCTGATGTGGGTGGTCTGAAGCTCGTGACCCATCAAAGACTCTTGATTGCATAAAGGAACGAATATGAGCGCAGTGATCAGCCCCAGCATCAACAGCAACGTGGTTCATGAAGCCGAAGCCCAGCGCCAGTACGCGCGCCTCAAGCTGCCGGCGAAGATCCGCTACTTCACCCAGCAGGGCCAGGAACTCGAGGCTCAGTTGCTCGACCTGTCGGTCGGCGGCTTCTCCTTCCATCCTGGCAACAACCTGCTCACCGAAGGGCAGTATTGCCGCGGCAAACTGATGTTCGAGGTCGAAGGCATCGGCTTCAACATGGATGTCGAATTCCAGGTACGTTCGCTCGGCGGCAAACGCGCCGGCTGCGAGTTCCACCACCTGCGCCCGCGCGAGATCGCGACGCTGCGCTACCTGATCAGCTCTTTCCTCAGCGGTGAGCTCATCAACGCCGGTGATCTGATCAGCACCCTGCAACGGGAAAACTTCACCAAGCCGCGCAAAGGCATCGACGGTGCGCCGACCGGCCTGTTTGGGCGTCTGCGTGCAGTGAGCCTGAGCATGGGCATCTTCCTGGTCGGCGTCGCGGCGTGCACGTACATCCTGTACCAGCTGTACGACATCTACTTCATCACCCATGCCGACTCTGCTCAGGTGGTAGTGCCTGGTCAGGAAGTGGCGATGCCTCGCGAGGGCTCCGTGCAGAGCCTGGTGAAGATCGGTGACGTGGTGAAGAAGGGGGCTCCGGTCGCGACCTATTCGGCCACCATGCTCGATGCGCTGAAGAACATCCTGCCGGAATCGGAAATGACCCCGGAGAATCTGGAGCGTCTGTTCAGCAAGAATATTCAGGGAACCCTGACCAGTCCTTGCGATTGCCGCGTCGTGGCGCAACTGGTGGGCGATGGCCAGGTAGCTGCCAAAGGGACCGCGGTATTCAACCTTGCGCCGCTGGATAGCGTGGCCAGTGTAGAGGCGCGCTTCCCTTACCGTGCGTTCGCAGACCTGCAGCCGGGCACCCCGGTGGACTTCCTGGTCGGCGGCGAAAAGACCCCGCGCGCCGGCACCATTACCAGCATGGCGCTGCAGGACGGCGGTCTGGCTTCCGACATCCGCGTCATGATCACGCCCCATGATCCGCTGGATAACGTGCTGGTCAAACGCCCGGTCGATGTTCGCATTCAGCCGTTCGATGGGCTGTGGACCCGCACCACCGTGGCGGCCGGCAAATGAACAGGGTCATGCTGCTAGGTTGCAGTCTATTGGTGGGATGTTCTACACCGGATCTGCAGCTGGCCAAAGATGCGAAGTTCCGCGGGGATACGGAAACGGCAGAGGCCAATTTCCGCCCCCTGGCGGAGCTCGGCTATGTCGATGCGCAGGTGGGGCTCGCTGATCTGCTGATCAAAAGCCCTTCCAAGGAAAAGCAGGCCAAGGGCGAGCAGATGTATCGCGATGCCATGGACAAGTCCCCCTTGGCTCCTACGCGCCTCGGCAAATGGCTGGCCAGCAAGCCGGATAGTTCTATACAGGAGCGCAACGAGGCGGATCAGCTGCTGCGTCGCGGGCTGGAGTTGGGAGACACCAGCACTGTGCTTCCCTGGGTTCGCGTCAAGTTGAATGGCCCCTTGGGCGCACAGGATCCGGAGATCGAGCGTCAGCTCGATCTCTGGGAGGAGCAGGGGATCGCCGAGGCTCAACTCGGCAAGATCCTCCTGTACCGCGCCCGCGGGGATTACCAGCAGCACGTCGCCGAGATCGAGCAGACCTGTCAGCGCTGGCTCGCCCAGGTGACCGAGTGTTATGCCGAGCTGGCGGTGGTCTATCGCAGCCAGGGGCGTGGCGACGAGCAGGCAGCGCTGCTGGAGCGCATGCAGTCGGAATTCCAATCCGGCCGCCTGCCTCCGGAGGCGATGCGTGACGTGGCCAAGGCTTTGGTCGGCAGCGATGCCGGGCAGCCCGACCCCGAAGCGGCGAAGGGGCTTTATGTGGCGATCGCCCCGACTTTCCCCGATGCCTGGTGCGACCTGGCGGAACTGTCGATCCGCTATCCCCAGCTCGTCGAAAGCCCGGACGAGATCCACGCCTATCTGCAGAAAGGGCTGGATGCCGGGATCAATCGAGCGGCCTACATGCTTGGGCGTCTCTACCTGCGCGGGAAAGTCATCCCGGCCGACCCGGTCGCCGCGGAAAAATACCTGCTGATGTCGGCCCCCCTGGAGCCCAGGTCCAACTATTTCCTGGGCAAGCTGTACGCGGGCGGCCAACTGGGCCAGATCCAGCCGGAGAAAGCGCTCGAGCACTATCTGATCGCAGCGCGCGCGGGTGATGTCCAGTCCGACATTGACCTGGCCAGGCTCTTCAGCGACGGCCAGGGGGTGAAGATCAACAAGGTCTATGCCTATTCGTTTGCCAATTTGGCCAAGCAAGGTGGCCTGCCATACGGCCAGGTCCTGATTGACCGTCTTGCGCCCACCATGAACTCGGCGGAAATCGCCAAGGCTCTGGAGCTATCCCAGGGCGAAATGCGTGCGCGTGGTCAAGAGCAGGTCAGCACCACCCTCAAGACAAACAGTACGCAGGGAATGCTATGACAGTATCCAAACGATCAATTGCTCTGCTTATTTGGGCTTCCGGATGTTCCGTCGCCTCGCTGCAGGCGGCTGAGTTGCCATCGGGCCTGTCTTATGGGGCCAACGTAAAGATCACCGGACAAAGTATCGACGATCAGGACCTGGGCACCCGTGAAGGCGGTGACTTCAACGGAGCGGGTATCAGCCTGCGCCCATGGGTCTTCCATCGCTCGGGGGACTGGAGCGGTTACGTCCTCGGCGAGGCCTTTGCGGCCACCGACGTCATCGAATCCGATACCAGCGAGTCGGACACCTTCGACCCGGACGACGCCCGCGAGCGGGACGACAAGTTCCTCGCTCTTCATGAGTTCTGGGTCGACTACTCCGGCTTGACGGCCTACCCCGGTGAATCGCTGCGCTTGGGCCGGCAGAAAATCAGAAGCGCCGATGGCCTGTGGTGGGATAGCAACATCGAGGCCCTGCGCTGGACCTTCGACACCACCCTGCTGAGTGCCCACGTGGGGGTTGCGGAGCGCTTCAGCGACTATCGCACCGATCTTGATGAACTGGCTCCGCAGGATGACGACCGTGTTCATTTCATGGCCGACATCGCCAGGCAATGGCGCCCTGGTCACTGGGCTGGAATCAAGTTCCACCACAGCGATGACAGCGGCGACCTAAACCAGGCCGGCGAAGAGCTGGGCGTTCTCGACAAGAGCTACAACGGTCAAGCCACCTGGCTGGGCGTCGAGTTCAACGGCGACTTCTACAACCACCGCAGCACCAATCCGCTGAGCTATTTGGCCAGCGTTACCTGGATGAACGCCGATCTGGACTATCTGACCAGCTCGACGGTAGGCGGTACTCGTCGGGTCACCGGGCAGCGCAGTGAGGATGTCGATGCTTGGGCGCTCGACCTGGGATTGCGCTGGAACATCGACGACGCCTGGCGGGTGGGCACGACCTATACCCGGGCATCGGGAGGCGAGGAAGAGCAGTTCCTGCAAACGGACCTGCAGAGCAATCGCTCCAACTTCACGGGAACCAAGTCCTCGATCAACCGTTTCGGTGAGGCCTATCGCGGTGAAATGACCAACTTGCAGGCGGCCAGCCTGTTCGCCGGTTGGAATATCGATAACGAGTACGACGCCAGTGTCATCTATCACCGCTTCTGGCGGGTCGACGATGACTTCGATAGCAAAAGCGGCCTGCAGTCAAACATGGTTCCCGGCGAGAAGGATATCGGCCAGGAGGTCGATCTTGTGCTGACTCGTTACTTCGATGAAGGGCGTATCCCGCCTGCCCTCGGCTGGCTGGGAGCCAAGTCCGCCCTGGTCCGCTTCCGCGGCGGCCTGTTCTTTGCCGGGGACGCTTTTGCAGATGAAACCGATTCGAAAATGCATCGCGCATTTCTCGATGTGATTTGGCGCTACTAGACAGGGGGTTTGCAATGAACGCGCGTCGATCAATAGTTGCAATCGTCTTGCTACTTGGAGCTGTTGTGCTCAGCTCCATCGCCAGAGCGGATGGCGCTCCTGTAAAGGGGCTGGTGTTCGACCCGGCAAAAGTGCAGGAGGACTATCAGGTATCCGGCACACCGGCAGAGTCTCTGGAAATCACTCCACCTAAATTTCCAGACCTGACCCCTTACACCGCCGAAGCGGTGCAGGCAAAGATTGTCCGCAAGCCTGCCGGGACAATCGCCGTGCGCCGCATGCTGGAGCAGAACACCCTGGTGGAGTTCACCGGCGGTGATGAACGTATCCGCGAGTGGCTGAAACGTCAGGGTGAAATGCCGCAAGTCATATTCATCGACGGCGGTTACGTCACTCCCAAGGATCTGGCGAAGGCACTACCTGCCAAGTACTTCGAGGAAACCGAGCCCGGTATCTATATCGCCCGGCGGCCGATCGTGGTGAACCAAGGCGCGACCTTTCATATCGACAAGAGCACCAAGGATTTCAGGCTGTCGAGTGATCATGGCGCCTTCCTCATCAACGACAGCAAGCTGTTCATTACCGACAGCCGCCTGACCGCCTGGCGCGAAAAGGACAACAGCCAGGACTGGTTCGCGAAGAAGGGGCGCTTCCGGCCGTTCCTCAACTCCTGGGGCGGAACCGAAACCTATATCGTCAACAGTGTCGTCTCGAGCCTGGGTTACACGGCGAGTAAGTCTTACGGCGTGTCGATTTCCCAGTACAGCCCGGCGATGCATCCGATCATGAAGCGCGACCATCCTACCGGTTGGCTGATCAACTCCATGTTCGACGATATGTGGTACGGCTTCTATTGCTACGAGGCCTTCGATGTCGTGCTGCTCAACAATACCTATCGGAACAACCTGGTCTACGGCATCGACCCGCATGACCGTTCACGCCGACTGATCATTGCTGGCAACACGGCTTATGGCACGGTGCAGAAGCACGGAATCATCATTTCCCGCGAGGTGAACGACAGCTGGATCATCAACAACCGCTCTTATGAAAACACCCTGTCCGGCATCGTGATCGACCGGATCAGCGTGAATAACGTGGTGGCCAATAACGAGGTTTATCGAAACGGCTCGGACGGCATCACCATCTATGAGAGCGGCGACAATCTGCTGATGCGCAACAAGTCCTTCAATAACGGGCGGCACGGCATTCGCGTGCGCAACAGTTATGACGTGACCTTGTTCGAAAACATCTCCATGGCCAATGGCTTGTTAGGGGTCTACGGGCATGTGAAGGACCTCACCCACACGCCTCGCGATCTCCAACTCGATCCGTTCGACATGAACCTGTCATTGAACGTGATAGGTGATCGACTGATCGGTAATCAGTCCGGCGCTATTTCTGTTGTCGCCCCCCGCAGCGTGAAGCTTTCTCGCCTGGAAATGCTGATGCCCTCCAAAGATTCGGGTGTGGGGATGTTCGGTGCGCTTGCTCAGGGCAAGAGCGAGATTCTCGACCTGATGATTCGGCAGAAGAAAGCAGTGCACGTCTTGCCGTTGCAGAAACTGGCTCAACGCCAATAGGCGAGGTGATCAAATGAATCGTAAGTTTTTTATTAGTCAGACAGCTATTGGGGCGGCACTCGGAATGTTGGCGATTCAATCTGCCTTTGCCGAGCAGACAGCGCCGCAATATGCCATCGAGAAGTGCTGTGAAATCTGCCCGCAGGCTCTCAACGATGCCACTTACACCGGCGACATGAGTGATTTCAGCAAGTTGGTGCAAGGCAAGGATGACTGGCTGTTCCGCACCAAGACCGACCTGATGACCCAGATGGGCACCACGCCCGAGGGCTATGCCCACCTGCAGGAGTTGAGCGACCGGCTCAAGGCCATGGGCACCCAGTTGATGATTGTCTATATCCCGACCCGGGGCATGGCCAACGCAGACAAGCTGAGCCCCGAGACGCGTCAGACGTTCGAGTTCGATCTGGCCGAGGAAAACTATCACAAGGTCATCGAAAAGATGCGTTCGCTGGGCATTCTGGTGCCGGACCTGACGCCCATGCTGGAAGAGCATGGCGAAGCGGACAAGCCGTTCTTCTACAAGCGCGACCACCACTGGACTCCATACGGTGCCGAGTTCGCCGCCAAACTGGTTGCCGAAGAGCTTCGCCGCTCGGAAGTATTCAAGAGCGTCCCGCGCAAGGAGTTCGTCAGTCGCCCGGATGGCCTGGGCTACAAGATCGGCTCACTCAACCAGGCGTTTCATAAGGTCTGTGGCTACAGCTATGAAAACCAATACGTGACCCGCTTCATCACCGAGCCCAAGGACGAGGCGAGCGACCTGTTCGGTGACGAAGAGCTGCCGCAGGTGATTCTGGCAGGCACCAGCTTCAGTACGCCGCAATACAACTTCTCCGGCTTCCTGAAGGAACAGGCCGCCGTCGATATCGACAACCGTTCGGTGAGCGGCGGCGGGTTCCACAGCGCCATGCTGCAGTATCTCGGCAGCCAGGACTTTCAGGCGCGGCCGCCGAAGATCCTGATCTGGGAAATCACCAGCTACTACGACATCTCCATGCCGATCTTCTACCGGCAGATCATGCCGATGCTGGCTGATGGCTGTAAGGACAAGTCGACCACATTGAGCAAGAAGGTGACGCTGCAACCGGGCCGCAATGAAATCCTGGTGAATTCCGGTGTCCTGCCCATTCGCAGCGAGCGCTATCTGGCAGACGTCCAGTTCAACCAGCAAGGCGTCAAGTTGCTCAAAGGTACCGTCTGGTACATGAGCGGCTCCAAGGAGCAGCTGAAGATCGAGCGCACTCGTGAAGTAGAGGGCGACGGGCGCTTCGTTTTCAACCTGCGGGACGATGCGGAAGGGGCAGGGCAGACGCTGCTCTCATTTGACCTGGACATGCCTGCGGATATGCCCAAAGGGCTCCAGGCAGAAGTGAATGTCTGTCCGCGCCAACCAGGCCAAATGCAGGCTCAGGCCGATTGAGCTATAGGCCTGCGCCGCTGGCGCAGGCCACAAGGAGGATAAAATGGTTTTTTCGTCCAACGTGTTCCTGTTCCTGTTCCTGCCGATCTTCCTCGGCTTGTACTACCTGAGCGGGAATCGCTATCGCAATCTGCTGTTGCTGATTGCGAGCTACATCTTCTACGCCTGGTGGCGCATCGACTTCCTCGCGCTGTTCGCCGCCGTCACCGTGTTCAACTACTGGATCGGTCTGCGTATCGGTGCGGCCGGAGTGCGGACTAAAGCCGCGCAGAAATGGTTGATCCTCGGTGTGGTGGTCGACCTCTGCGTGCTCGGCTATTTCAAGTACGCCAACTTCGGGGTCGAGAGCTTCAACATGGTGGTCAGCTCGTTCGGCATGGACCCCTTCGTGTTGACGCACATCCTGTTGCCGATCGGCATCTCGTTCTACGTGTTCGAGTCGATCAGCTACATCATCGATGTGTACCGCGGCGATACCCCGGCCACCCACAACCTGATCGACTTCGCCGCGTTCGTGGCGATCTTCCCGCACCTGATCGCCGGCCCGGTGTTGCGCTTCCGCGACCTGGTGGACCAGTTCAACCACCGTACCCATACGGTGGACAAGTTCGCCGAAGGCTGCACACGCTTCATGCAGGGTTTCATCATGAAGGTGTTCATCGCCGACAGCGTGGCGCCCATCGCCGATCACTGCTTCGCCCTGGAGAACCCCACCACCGGTGATGCCTGGCTCGGCGCCTTCGCCTACACCGCGCAGCTGTACTTCGACTTTGCCGGCTACAGCAGCATGGCCATCGGCCTGGGTCTGATGATGGGCTTCCGCTTCATGGAGAACTTCAACCAGCCCTACATCAGCCAGTCGATCACCGAGTTCTGGCGGCGCTGGCACATCAGTCTGTCCACCTGGCTGCGCGACTACCTGTACATCAGCCTGGGCGGCAACCGCGGTACCACCTTCCAGACCTACCGCAACCTGTTCCTGACCATGTTGCTGGGCGGTCTGTGGCACGGCGCCAACTTCACCTACGTGATCTGGGGCGCCTGGCACGGCATGTGGCTGGCCATCGAGCGCGCCTTGGGTGTGGACGCCGCGCCGCGTACCCTCAATCCGCTGAAGTGGGCCTTCACCTTCCTCCTGGTGGTGCTGGGCTGGGTGATCTTCCGCGCCGAGAACCTCGACGTGGCCTGGCGCATGTACGCCGCCATGTTCGACTTCTCCGAGTGGAGCCTGTCGGAGCTGACCGTTTCCCAGCTGACCAGCCTGCAGATCGGCACGCTGCTGCTGGCCTACGGGGTGATTGCCTGGTTCGGCATCCGCCAGTTCTATGCCAACCCGTTGGCCTCGCGTGCACCCAAGGCCGAGGCGGCAGACGCGAGCGGTGCCGCACCGCTGGCGGGTGGTACCGCCGGTGGCGCCGTGGCGGCTACGCCAGCCTACGCGGTGTTGCTGGGCCGCACTTTGATCCTGCTGCTGTTTGCCGCCTCGATCCTGAAGCTGTCGGCGCAAAGCTTTTCACCCTTCCTGTACTTCCAGTTCTGAGGAGGAGCCGACATGCGCACCATCAATATCCTCTACAGCTTCATCTTCGTAGCCCTGCTGGCGGCGCTGTCGCTGGCTTCGCTGCCGAACCTGTTCAGCTTCTCCACGGCCAGCGAGACCACCGTGCTCAACGGCAAGCTGGCCCACGCCATCGAGAAGCACTATGACAAAGGCTTCCCGGTCAAGGAGTTCGGCACCAACGCCTGGGCTGCTCTGGAGTACGGCCTGTTCGGCGAGGGCCGGTTGGGTGTGGTGGTCGGCCGCGATGGCTGGCTGTTCACCGACGAGGAGTTCAAGCCGTCGAAGGACCCCAAGCAGGCGGATGACAACTGGCAGCTGATCGCCGGGGTGCAGGCAGAACTGCAACGCCGCGGCATCGAGCTGCAACTGGTGTTGTTGCCGGCCAAGGCGCGCCTGTACTCCGAGTACTTCGCCGAAAAGCGTCCGGTGGCCCAGCAGCAGGAGCTCTACACCCAGTCCCTACAGCGCATGAACAGCCTCGGCCTGCGCGGGCCGGATCTGTTCGCCGCGTTGCAGAACGGCAAGCAGCAGGGCGCCGTTTTCCTGCGCACCGACACCCACTGGACCCCGCACGGCGCCGCCGTGGTGGCCCAGGCGGTGGCGGAGCATCTGCGCCAGGCCAGCAGCTGGCAGGGTGGCAGTGCCAGCTACGCGACCCAGGTCACCGGCAGTGAGTCGCACAAGGGCGACCTGCTCAGCTACCTGCCGCTGGATCCGTACTTCGCCGACATGCAACCGCCCAGCGAGAAGCTAGAGCAGCGCCAGACCGAGCTGCAAGGCGGCGAGGGCGGTGGCGACCTGTTCGGCGACAGCGCACCCGAGGTGGCTCTGGTCGGCACCAGCTACAGCGCCAATCCCAAGTGGAACTTCCCCGGCGCCCTGCGCCAGGCCCTCGGCGCGGACATCTACAACTACGCCGAGAACGGTCACGGCCCGCTGGTGCCCATGCTGCGCCTGCTGGCCAAGGGCGAGGAAGAAACCCGCGGCCTCAAGCTGGTGCTGTGGGAAGTCCCGGAACGCTATCTGACGATGCCGAGCGACCTGACCGAGTTCGATGCGCAGTGGCTGGCCCAGCTCCGGGCCGGTCCGGACTCCGCCGAGCGCCTGGCCCTGAAAGGCTCCGCCAAACCGCTGGCGGCTCAATGACTACTTCAAAAAGGAAGATGACCATGCATAACTCCATTCGCACACTGGCCCTGGGACTGGGCCTGAGCTTCACCGCCGCTGTCGGCAGCGTCCAGGCCGACGAGGCTGGTCTGTACGGCCCAACCGCACCGGCCGGCTCGGCCTTCGTGCGTGCCTACAACGCCGGCTCCTCGGAACTGGACCTGAGCCTGGGCACGGTCAGCATCAAGGAAGTGGAGCCGCGCGGCAGCAGCGACTTCTCCTTCCTTCCCGCCGGTAGCTACAGCGCCAGTGCCGCGGGCAAGAGCCTGCCGGTGGAGCTCAAGGCCGACCAGTATTACACCCTGGTACAGCTGCCCAGCGGCGAGCTGAAGCTGGTAGAGGACCCGGCGTTCAAGAACCGCCAGAAGGCCCTGGTACGTATCCAGAATCTGTCCGATACCCCGGTCAGCCTGAAGACCGCAGACGGCAAGACCGAGGTGATCCCGGCCGTGGCCGGCAAGGGCCGAGGCGACCGCGAGATTAATCCGGTCAAGGTGCGTCTGGCGTTGTTCGCCGGCGAGCAGAAGGTCAGCGACCTCAGCCCGCTGGTCGTCGAGCGAGGCGAGGTGGTCAGCCTGTATGTCACCGGCAGCGCCGGCAACCTTTCACCGGTGTGGGTCAAGCGCCCCGTGAAGATCGACTGAGGCCTTGGCATGAGAGTGGTTCGGCTGACGACGATGGCATGGCGTGGCGCGCTGGTTGTGGCAACGCTGCTGGCTGGTGGCTGCTTCTGGGACAGCAAGGCGGCGCTGGTGCCGCCGGAGGGTTACTTCAAGAGTGCCGCGAAGCCGAGGGGCAAGGAGCCCAGCTGTCCGCCCGTGCCCACTCCCTATACCGGTGACCTGCACTTCCCGAGCAAATACAGCGGCTCCGATGCGGCCCGCGACAAGCTCAACCTCGTGGCGGCCGCCAGCTATGAGCGCCTGACCGGTGACGTGCGCGAGCTAGAAGGAGGAACCAATCGACTGGTCGAGCGTTACTTCGACACCGGCCAGCTGGCCTATGCCGAGTGCGCCGTCACCTGGCTGGACAGCTGGGCCGAGGCCGGGGCGTTGCTGAGCGAGAACTACAACCATACCGGCAAGTCGGTTCGCAAATGGGCGCTGGGAAGCATTGCGGGTGCCTATCTGCGCTTGCAGTTTTCCCGCTCTCAGCCACTCAAGGGCTACGCCGAGCAATCTGCGTCCATAGAGAAGTGGCTGGGCCAGTTGGCCGATCAGGTCGTGAAGGACTGGGATGCCCAGCCCATGGACCGGCGCAACAACCACCAGTACTGGGCGGCCTGGTCAGTCATGGCCACTGCCGTGGTGCTCGACCGGCGCGATCTCTTCGATTGGGCCGTTGAGCAGTATCGACATGGCATGCGGCAAGTGGATAAGGACGGCTACCTGCCGTTGGAGCTGTCCCGTCAGACCCGCGCGCTTGCTTACCACAACTACAGCATGGGTCCGCTGATGATGATTGCGGCCTTCTCTCAGGCCAATAACTTGGATCTGCGCCAGGAAAACGATGGAGCCCTTCAGCGTCTGGCGCTACGCATGCAGGCGGGTTTGCAGGATCCAGGAATATTTCAAGAGAAAACCGGTTATCCGCAGACATTGGAGGATCTGCGGAGCAATAACCGCTTCGCCTGGCTGGAACCGTACTGCGCGCTGTATTCGTGTTCGGAGAGCACGGACGCGTGGCGTCGTTCCATAGAGCCGCTGAGCACTTATCGGCTTGGCGGGGACCTCACCCAGCTATTTTCCGGGCAACTGCCTTGAGGTTGGTCCTGACGCTCATCCCACGCCGGATTCGGCGCGGGATGGCTCAGATTTGAATGGATATGAATGGAGACAAACCAATGATTCCGGTAATTCTCTCTGGCGGCAGCGGTTCGCGCCTCTGGCCTCTTTCCCGCAAGCTTTACCCCAAGCAGTTCCTCGCCCTCACCGGCGAGCTCTCGCTGTTCCAGCAAACCCTGCAGCGCCTGAGCTTCGACGGCATGCAGAAACCGATGGTGGTGTGCAACCTCGAGCACCGCTTCATCGTTAACGAGCAGCTCGGCAAGATCGGCGTGAGCACCCAGGGCATGCTGCTCGAGCCGTTCGGCCGCAATACCGCACCGGCGGTGGCGATGGCCGCTCTGCAGCTGATCGCCGAAGGGCGTGACGAGCTGATGCTGATCCTCCCGGCCGACCATGTGATCAGCGATGAGCTGGCCCTGCGCAAGGCCCTGGAGCTGGCGCGCATCGCCGCCGAGGAAGGCGAGATGGTGCTGTTCGGCATTCCCGCCAACAGCCCGGAAACCGGCTTCGGTTACATCAAGGCCGGGCGCAGCGAGGAGGGCGACGACCTGATCCCGGGCGCTTACCGAGTCATGCAGTTCGTCGAGAAACCCGACGCGGTGCGTGCCGCCGAGTTCGTGCGCAGCGGGGGCTACTACTGGAACAGCGGCATGTTCCTGTTCCGCGCCAGCCGCTACCTGGACGAGCTGCGCGCCCACGAGCCGGACATCTACGACACCTGCGTACTGGCTCTGGAGCGCAGCAAAGCCAACGCGGGCGTGGTGACCATCGACGCCGGTACCTTCGAGTGCTGCCCGGACAACTCCATCGACTACGCGGTAATGGAAAAGACCAGCCGTGCCTGCGTGGTACCCCTGGCCGCCGGCTGGAACGATGTGGGCAGCTGGTCCTCGCTGTGGGACGTGCATGAGAAGGACAGCGACGGCAACGTGCTCAAGGGCGACGTGGTCACTCACAGCAGCCACAACAGCTTCGTGCACGGCACGTCCAAGCTGGTGACCCTGATCGGCATGGACGACGTGGTGGTGGTCGAAACCAAGGACGCGGTGATGATCGCCCACAAGAACGCCGTGCAGGACGTCAAGAAGCTGGTCAACGTGCTGGACGCCCAGGGCCGCCAGGAAACCCAGAGCCATTGCGCCGTGTATCGCCCCTGGGGCAGCTACGACTCGGTGGACAACGGCAACCGCCACCAGGTCAAGCACATCACCGTCAAGCCGGGTGCGCAGTTGTCGCTGCAGATGCACCACCACCGCGCCGAGCACTGGATCGTGGTCTCCGGCACGGCCCAGGTGACCTGTGACGACAAGGTGTTCCTGCTCACCGAGAACCAGTCCACCTACATCCCGATCGCCTCGGTGCATCGCCTGGCCAACCCCGGCAAGATCCCCCTGGAGATCATCGAGGTGCAGTCCGGCAGCTACCTCGGCGAGGACGATATCGAGCGTCTGGAAGACGTCTACGGCCGCACCCCGGTCAAGACCGAGACGGTCGGCTAGATCCGCTGGAAAACCAAAGGGGCGGCCACTTGGCCGCCCCTTTTCGTTTCGGTCTGGCTAGCACGGTGCACTGCCTGCGGCGAGTACACTCTACGTTCAGGCATTGCTTTACCGTAGGGTGGCCTCGCCCGCGAAGCGGGCAGCCCACCATTTCAGCCTTGCGATCTACCCTTTCAGCAGCTGCCGCAGCACGTAATGCAGAATGCCGCCGGCCTTGAAGTACTCCACCTCGTTCTGCGTGTCTATGCGACACAACACCTCGACCTTCTGCTGGCTGCCGTCCTCGCGCTGGATATCCAGTACCAGGGTCATCTGCGGGCGTAGCTGGACGCCGTCCAGGCCGCCGATGCTGACCTTCTCGCGGCCGCTCAGGCCCAGGCTCTTGCGATCCTGGCCAGCCTTGAACTGCAGCGGCAGCACACCCATGCCGACCAGGTTGGAGCGGTGGATACGCTCGAAGCTCTCGGCGATCACCGCCTTCACGCCGAGCAGGTTGGTGCCCTTGGCCGCCCAGTCGCGGGAGGAGCCGGTGCCGTACTCCTTGCCGGCGAAGATCACCAGCGGCACGCCCTCCGCCTGGTAGCGCATGGCCGCGTCGTAGATCGCCAGCTTGTCGCCGCCGGGCAGGTGCAGGGTGTTGCCGCCTTCCTCGCCGCCGAGCATCTCGTTGCGGATGCGGATATTGGCGAAGGTGCCGCGCATCATCACCTCGTGGTTGCCGCGCCGCGAGCCGTAGGAGTTGAAGTCCACCGGCGCCACGCCGTGCTCGCTCAGGTAGCGCCCGGCCGGACTGTCCTTCTTGATGTTGCCGGCGGGGGAGATGTGGTCGGTGGTCACCGAGTCGCCGAGCAGGGCGAGGATGCGCGCACCGTGGATGTCGCCCACATGCGGCGGGTCGCCGGCGATGTCCTGGAAGAACGGTGGATGCTGGATATAGGTGGAGTCGGCCTGCCATTCGTAGGTGGCTGCCTGAGGCACGGCGATGGCCTGCCACTGGGCGTCGCCGGCGAACACCTCGGCGTATTCCTTGCGGAACATGGCGGTGTCGACCTTGGCGATGGCCTCGGCGATCTCCCGCTGGCTCGGCCAGATGTCGCGCAGGTACACCGGCTGGCCATCCTTGCCGGTGCCCAGCGGTTCGCGGCTGAGGTCGATGCGCACGTTGCCGGCCAGGGCGTAGGCCACCACCAGCGGCGGCGAGGCCAGCCAGTTGGCCTTGACCAGCGGATGCACGCGCCCCTCGAAGTTGCGGTTGCCGGACAGCACCGAGGCCACCGTCAGGTCGGCCTGATGGATGGCCTGTTCGATCGGCTCCAGCAGCGGGCCGGAGTTGCCAATGCAGGTGGTGCAGCCGTAGCCGACCAGATCGAAGCCCAGCTGATCCAGGTAGGGCGTCAGGCCGGCGGCCTTGAAGTATTCGGTGACCACCTTGGAACCGGGCGCCAGCGAGCTCTTCACCCAGGGCCGGCGGCTCAGACCTTTCTCCACCGCCTTCTTCGCCACCAGGCCGGCGGCCATCATCACGCTGGGGTTGGAGGTGTTGGTGCAGGAAGTGATGGCGGCGATCACCACGGCGCCGGTCTTCAGCCGGTAGGTCTGGCCCTGGTCGGCATAGTCGACCTCCGCGACCTGATCGGCATTGCCCACCGCCACGCCACCGCCACCCTCACTGAGCAGGCGGCCTTCCTCCTTGGCTGGCGGTTTCAGCTGCACGCCGAGAAAGTCCTCGAAGGCGGCCGGTACGTCCGGCAGCGCGACCCGGTCCTGCGGGCGTTTGGGCCCGGCCAGGCTGGCCTCGACGCTGCCCATGTCCAGTTCCAGGCTGTCGCTGAACAGCGGCTCATGGCCAGGCAGGCGCCACAGACCCTGGATCTTGGCGTAGGCCTCGACCAGTTGCACCACGTCCTCGGGGCGTCCGGACAGGCGCAGGTAGCCGAGGGTAATGTCGTCCACCGGGAAGAAGCCGCAGGTGGCGCCGTATTCCGGTGCCATGTTGGCGATGGTGGCGCGGTCGGCCAGGGGCAGGTCGGCCAAACCGTCGCCGTAGAATTCGACGAATTTGCCGACCACGCCCTTCTTGCGCAGCATCTGGGTGACGGTCAGCACCAGGTCGGTGGCGGTGATGCCTTCCTTCAGCTTGCCGCTGAGCTTGAAGCCGATCACCTCGGGTATCAGCATCGATACCGGCTGGCCGAGCATGGCCGCCTCCGCCTCGATGCCGCCCACGCCCCAACCGAGCACGCCGAGGCCGTTGACCATGGTGGTGTGCGAGTCGGTGCCGACCAGGGTGTCGGGGAAGGCGAAGGTGGCGCCGTCCTCGTCCTTGGTCCACACGGTGCGGGCCAGGTATTCCAGGTTGACCTGGTGGCAGATGCCGGTGCCCGGCGGCACCACGCTGAAGTTGGCGAAGGCGTTCTGCCCCCAGCGCAGGAAGGCGTAGCGCTCGCCGTTGCGCTGCATTTCGATGTCGACGTTCTGGCCGAAGGCGGAGGGCGAAGCGTACTTGTCGACCATCACCGAGTGGTCGATCACCAGGTCCACCGGCGATAGCGGGTTGATCTTCTGCGGGTCGCCACCGGCCTGGGCCATGGCCGCGCGCATGGCGGCCAGGTCGACCACCGCCGGTACGCCGGTGAAGTCCTGCATCAGTACCCGCGCCGGACGGTACTGGATCTCGTGGTCAGAACGGCGCTGGTCGAGCCAGTCGACCATGGCCTGGATATCGCGCGGACTGACGGTGTGGTCGTCCTCGAAGCGCAGCAGGTTCTCTAGCAGCACCTTGAGCGACATGGGCAGGCGTTGAATATCACCGAGGCGCTTGGCGGCCTCCGGCAGGCTGAAATAGCGGTAGGTCGTGGCGCCTACCTGCAGGTCACGTCGGCAATTCAGGCTATCCAGGGAAGACATGGTCGGGCTCCTGCTCGGTTGAACTTCTGAAACTAGACCGTCAGGTCAGCTCCTGCCACTGCACTGGACCGGTCGGGCGCGCCTGGGGTTCCCGACGGGGCTCCCGACTCCGCTATCATGCGCGGCCTGAGGAGAGCCGCCGATGAACACCCTACTACTGCACTGCCGCCCCGGCTTCGAGGGCGAGGTCTGCGCCGAGATCAGCGACCACGCCGCGCGCCTGGAAGTGGCCGGCTACGCCAAGTCCAAGCCCAGCAGCGCCCATGCCGAATTCGTCTGCAGCGAGCCCCAGGGCGCCGAGCGCCTGATGCGCGCGCTGCGTTTCAGCAGGCTGATCTTCCCGCGCCAGTGGGCGCGCGGCAGCTACCTGCAATTGCCGGAGACCGACCGCATCAGCGTGTTGCTGCAGGCGCTGGCCGAGTATCCGGCGTGTGGCAGCCTGTGGCTGGAAGTCTTCGATACCAACGACGGCAAGGAGCTGTCGAACTTCTGCAAGAAGTTCGAGGGCCCGCTGCGCAAGGCACTGGAGAAGGCCGGCAAGCTGGTCGACGACCCGAGCAAGCCGCGTCTGCTGCTGACCTTCAAGAGCGGCCGCGAGGTGTTCCTCGGCATCGCCGAAGCCAATAACCAGGCGCTCTGGCCGATGGGTATCCCGCGGCTGAAATTCCCGCGCGAGGCGCCGAGCCGCTCGACCCTCAAGCTGGAAGAGGCCTGGCACACCTTCATCCCGCGCGAGCAGTGGGAGACGCGGCTGTCGGACGAGATGACCGGCGTCGACCTGGGCGCCGCGCCCGGTGGCTGGACCTACCAACTGGTGAAGCGCGGCATGCTGGTGACCGCCATCGACAACGGCCCCATGGCCGAAAGCCTGATGGACACCGGCCTGGTCACCCATCTGATGGTCGACGGCTTCACCTGGAAGCCCAAGCAGCCGGTGGACTGGATGGTCTGTGACATCGTCGAGAAGCCGGCGCGCACCACGGCGATGGTCGAGGAGTGGATCGGCGGCGGGCACTGCCGCGAGGCGGTGGTCAACCTCAAGCTGCCGATGAAGCAGCGCTACGCCGAGGTGTGCAAGCTGCTGCAGCGCCTGGAGGATGCCTTCGCCGCGCGCCGGCTGAAGGTGTCCATCGCCTGCAAGCAGCTCTACCACGACCGCGAGGAAGTCACCTGCCACCTGCGTCGTCTGTAGCCCGGCGGTAGGCCCAGTAGCTCTGCTTGTGGCCCCTGGCCTGGTACTCCCAGCTAGGCGTTCCCCGGCAGGCGCTCGGCCTCTGCGCGGTTCAGCTCGGTGGCGACGACCAATTCATTGCCGTTGTCGTCCAGCCGCTTAACGCACCAGTCGTGCTGCTCGTCCACCGTTCGGCCTCCCGTGCTGGGCGCGTGTTGTCCTTTACGCCACAATAGCCGCCAGTTTTTCGGAGTAGCCCATGTCCCTGCAACCCGACGCCATTCTCGACGCCTGCGGCCTCAACTGCCCGGAGCCGGTGATGATGCTGCACAACAAGGTGCGTGACCTGCCGGCCGGCGGCCTGCTCAAGGTGCTCGCCACCGATCCCTCGACCAAGCGCGATATCCCCAAGTTCTGCATGTTCCTCGGCCACGAGCTGCTGGAGCAGGGCGAGGACGGCGGCACCTACCAGTACTGGATTCGCAAGAAGCTCGATTGACCCGCTGCCGTTCCCTGCGGCCAGAGTTCCGACATGCCTTACTACTTCGCCTACGGCTCCAACATGAATCCCGCGCGCATGCAGGCGCGCGGCCTGGTCGTCGAGGAGATGATGGCGGCGCGGTTGCCGGGCTATGCCCTGAGTTTCAACAAGCGCGCCCACGACAATCCCGGTCGGGCCTACGCCAATATCCGCCACCAGGCCGGCGGCGTGGTGGAAGGCGTGCTCTATCGCCTGGCCGACGAGCGCGAGATCTTCAAGCTGGATGTGTTCGAAGGCACGCCGATCTACTACAGCCGCGAACGCATGCGCATCGAAACCGAGCGAGGGGCCGTCTCCGCCTGGATCTACATCGCCAATCCGGCCTGGCGCAGCGAGGGGCTGGCGCCCAGCAGCGGCTACCTGGCCCATCTACTGGCGGGCCGCGAGCTACTTTCCGCCGACTACTGGGCGGCGCTGGCCGCCACCGTCGCGCTCGCTGACTGAGCGTGAATGCGCTGGCGCGCGCTGCGCGCCAGGCGGATACCGAGCAGCACGGCGGCGCAGGTCAGCCCCACCACCAGACCCTGCCACAGACCGCTGGGCCCGGACGGCTGGCCCAGCCAGTCGGACAGCCCCAGCGCGTAACCCACCGGCAGGCCGATGCCCCAGTAGGCGAACAGGGTGATCAGCATAGTCGCGCGGGTGTCCTGGTAACCGCGCAGGGCACCGGCGGCGGTGACCTGCACCGCGTCGGAGAACTGGAACAGCGCCGAGTACACCAGCAGGGTGGCGGCCATGGCGATCACCGTCGGGTCCGGGCTGTAGATGGCGGCGATCTGCTCGCGCAACAACAGCATCAGGCTCGCCGACAGGCAGGCGTAGGTCAGCGCCGTGCCCATTGCCACGCCAGCGGCGAAGCGCGCATCGCGCGGCGTACCGCGGCCGATGGACTGGCCGACCCGTACCGTGGCGGCCATGGCCAGGGAGTAGGGGATCATGAAGATCATCGAGCTGAAGTTCAGGGCGATCTGGTGCCCGGCCACCACGGTGGCGCCGAGGCCGCCGATCAGCAGGGCGATCACCGAGAAGATGCTCGACTCGGCGAAGATGGACACGCCGATGGGCAGGCCGACGCTCAGCAGGCGGCGGATCACCGGCCACTGCGGCCACTCGAAGTGCTTGAACAGCTCGCTGGGGCGATACGCCGGCGCCCAGCGCACCCACCACAACATGCCCAGCAGGCTGCACCACATCACCGCGCCCGTGGCCCAGCCGCAGCCGACGCCGCCCAAAGCAGGGAAACCCAGGTGGCCATAGATCAGCACGTAGTTGAGCGGGATGTTCAGCAGCAGGCCGCAGATGCCCAGTACCATGCTCGGCCGGGTACGGCCGAGACCATCACTGAAGCAGCGCAGTACCTGATACAGCGCAGTGGCCGGGAAGCCGCAGGCCACACCGCGCAGGTAGCCCATGGCCAGGGCACTGAGCTCGGCGTCCACACCCATCAGGCGCAGCACCGGCTCGGCGTTCCACAACAGCACCGCGCACAACGCGCCGATGGCCAGGGCCAGCCACAATGCCTGGCGCACCAGCGGGCCGTTTTCCGCCTCCTTGCCGGCGCCGAAGCGTTGCGCCACCTTGGCCGTGGTGGCCAGCAGGGTGCCGTTCATCAGCAGGAACACCGGCACCCACAACGAGTTGCCCAGGGCTACGCCCGCCAAGTCACGCGCGCTGACCCGGCCGGCCATCACCGTATCAACGAAGCCCATCGAGGTGTATGCCAGCTGGGCGATGATGATCGGCGTGGCCAGCGCCAGCAGGGCGCGAATTTCGGCCAGGGTGCGGGCGGAGCGGGAGAGGGCGTGCATGGATGGTCCGGCGAGATGGAGCAGAGGAGGCGCGCTAGTCTAGCCCTGTCTGCCTGGTCAGGAAAGCGTGGCTTACCCGGCGCACCGCTCTGCGCCTAGAATGGCGGCTCGTGATTGGAGTGCCTCATGCAGATTGTCGCCGACGAAAACATCCCGCTGCTCGACGAGTTCTTCGCCGCTTTCGGCCCGATCAGCCGCCATTCCGGTCGCAGCATCGACCGCGCCGCGCTGGGCGATGCCGAAGTGCTGCTGGTGCGCTCGGTGACCAAGGTCGACCGTGCGTTGCTGGAAGGCAGCAAGGTGCGCTTCGTTGGCACCTGCACCATCGGTACCGACCATCTCGACCTGGACTATTTCGCCGAGGCCGGCATCGCCTGGTCCAGCGCCCCCGGCTGCAACGCCCGCGGTGTGGTGGACTACGTGCTGGGCTGCCTGCTGGCGCTGGCGGAAAGCACCGGCGCCAAGCTGCCCGAGCTGCGCTACGGCGTGGTCGGCGCCGGCCAGGTCGGTGGGCGCTTGGTCGAAGTGCTGCGCGGGCTGGGCTGGAACCTGTTGGTCTGCGATCCGCCGCGTCAGGCCGCCGAGGGCGGCGACTTCGTCGACCTGGACACCATTCTGCGCGAGTGCGATGCCATCAGCCTGCACACTCCGCTGGATGCCGGCACCCGCCACCTGCTCGGTGCCGAGCAGCTGCGCCAACTAAAGCCGGGCGCCTGGCTGATCAATGCCAGCCGCGGCCCGGTGGTGGACAACGCTGCGCTTAAGGCTCATCTGCAGAATGGCGCCGACCTGCAGGTGGCGCTGGACGTGTGGGAGGGGGAGCCGCTGGCCGATCCCGAACTGGCCGCGCTGTGCCAGATCGCCACCCCGCACATCGCCGGCTACAGCCTGGATGGCAAGCTGCGCGGTACGGCGCAGATCTATCAGGCTTACTGCAAGGCCATGGGGTTGGAGGAGACGGTGCAACTGGCCGACCTGCTGCCGTCGGCCTGGCTGGGTGAGCTGTTATTGCACGAGGACGCCGATATCGGCTGGGCGCTGGCCACCCTGTGTCGTGCGGTATACGACCCGCGCCGTGACGATGCCGATTTCCGCCGCAGCCTGGTTGGCGATGCGGCTCAGCGCAAGGCGGCCTTCGACCATTTGCGTAAACACTATCCCTATCGTCGCGAGATCGACGGTCTGCAGGTGCGTCTGGAGGGCGATGCACCGCACCTGGCGGCGCTGGCGGCGGCGCTGGGTTGCCACCCGCGCTGAGGCGGTGGGTCAGTGCCAGTGGTGAGGTGTCTGCCAAGCCTTGTCCAGCTCGCGGCAGGCCTGCTGGATCATCTGCTCGGTAATGGGAATCTCCCGACCCTCTGCATCGATGATGGCGCCGCCCAGCGGTTGTGGCGGGTTGGCGGGTTTGGTCTGGGACTGCGGGGGCTGCTGTTGCGCTTTCATGACCGTTTCCTCCGGACTATGTGGAAAGTCTAGGACGGGCAGATGAAGGCGCTGTGACAGCGGGCGCGAGAGGTTTTTTCGGGGCACCCAACGGTGCGCCGTATTGGAGTAGGTATGAGTGTTTTCCATCTGGGCCTGATCATCAATCCGCTGGCCGGCCTTGGCGGACCAGCGGCGCTCAAGGGCAGCGACGGCGTGGCCGCCGAGGCCCTGGCTCGCGGCGCCGAACCGCGCGCCGCCGAACGTACGCGCATCACCCTGGAGTGCCTGCGGCCGGTGGCCGAGCGCCTGCAGTTCGTCACCTTTCCCGGCGCCATGGGCGCCGACCTGCTGAACGAAATGGGCTACGCCCACCGGGTGCTCGGCAGCCTGGGCGAGAGCCCGACCACGGCGGCGGATACCCAGGCCGCGGTGCGCGCCCTGCAGGACGCCGGTTGTGCGCTGATCCTGTTCGCCGGTGGCGACGGCACCGCGCGCGACGTGTGCAGCGCGGTGCGCGAGGACCAGCCGGTACTGGGTATCCCGGCCGGGGTGAAGATCCACTCCGGGGTCTATGCCATCAGCCCGCGCGCCGCCGGGCAGATGGCCCTGCGCCTGATTGAGGGCGGCCTGGTGCGCCTGTCCAGTGGCGAAGTGCGCGATATAGATGAAGCGGCCCTGCGCGAGGGCAAGGTGGGCGCGCGTCATTACGGCGAGATGTGCGTGCCGGTGGAGGGCGAGTTCATGCAGCACGTCAAACAGGGCGGCATGGAATCCGAGGAGCTGGTGCTGGTGGACCTGGCCGACTGGCTGCAGGAAAGCTGGGAAGACGGCGTGCGCTACGTGTTCGGCCCCGGTTCGACCCTGCATGGGCTGGCGCAGAACCTCGGCCTGGAGACCACCCTGTTGGGCGTGGATGTGATCGAAGACGGCGCGGTGATCGCCCGCGATGTGACCGAAGCGCAGCTGTTCGAGTTGATCGACGGTCATCCGGCGCGCCTGCTGGTCACTGCCATCGGTGGCCAGGGCCATATCATCGGCCGCGGCAACCAGCAGATCAGCCCGCGTGTATTGCGCGCCATCGGTCTCGACCACCTGCGGGTGATCGCCACCAAGCGCAAGCTCGGCACCCTGGAAGGTCGTCCCTTGCTGGTCGACAGTGGTGATCCGGCGCTGGACGAGGCCTTCCCCGACGCCGTGCGGGTGTGGGCGGGCTACCGGGAAGAATTGCTCTACCCATTGCGTTGAAACAGGAGAAGGTCATGCATCAGGGAAGCTGCCTGTGCGGCGAGATTCGCTATCAGATTGAGGGTGAGCTTGCACCCATCCAGCTGTGCCATTGCAGCCAGTGCCGGCGGGCGCAAGGCACGCCGTTTGCCAGCAATATCCCGGTCAGCGAAGCAGCATTCCATCTGCTCAGCGGTGCCGAACGCCTGCAGGCGTTCGAGTCCTCGCCAGGCAAGCAGCGGGTATTCTGCTCGCGCTGCGGCTCACCCATCTACAGCCGCACCAGCCAGCTGCCGGGTGTACTGCGCATCCGTGTCGGCAGCCTGCAGGGCGAGGTGGCGAGCCGGCCCGGCTGGCACATATATGCCGACTCCAAGGCCAACTGGTGGGAGTTGCACGACGATCTGCCACGCTACGCCGCGCGCAAGGAATGACCATGCGCCATCTCCTGCTTCTGCTGGTCTTCGCGCTGGCCCCGGCCTGGGCGGTGGGCATCGATCCGCAACGCCTGGTGCTCGATGCCCGCAGCCAGGTCGGCGTGACCCTGAGCTATGACCCGGTCTACCGCCAGCTGGACTACCCCGGCGGCGACGTGCCGCTGAGCACCGGCGTGTGCACGGATGTGGTGATCCGCGCCCTGCGCGAGCAGGGCCTGGACCTGCAGAAGAGCGTGCACGAGGACATGCGCGCGCACTTCGCCCTGTACCCGAAGAACTGGGGGCTCAAGCGCACCGACCGCAATATCGACCACCGCCGCGTACCCAACCTGATGACCTGGTTCAAGCGCCAGGGTATGGCGCTGAAGGTCAGCGACAGGCCGGCCGATTACCAGGCCGGCGATATCGTCACCTGGGACCTGGGGCGCGGCCTGACCCATATCGGCATCGTCTCCGACCGCAGCAGCCCGGCTGGTGTGCCGCTGGTGCTGCACAACATCGGCCGTGGCACGCGGGAGGAGGACATCCTGTTCGGCTTCGCCATCACCGGCCACTATCGCTTCGTTGATTGAGGTCACCGCTGCGCTCAATGAGTTAGCATCGCCGCAGGATTTTCGGAGGTCTCGATGGCATTCCCACCCCATATCCAGGCCGGCGATCGCGTCGTGCTGTTCGACGGTGTGTGCCGGCTGTGCAATGGCTGGGCGAAGTTTCTGATTCGCCATGACCACGAGCGGCGTTTTCGCCTGTGCTCGGTGCAGTCGGCCGAGGGCCAGGCGATCCTGGCCTGGTTCGGTTTGCCGACCGACGCTTTCGAAACCATGGCCTATGTGGAAGGCGAGACGCTGTTCGTGCGCTCCGACGCCGTACTGCGCGTCGTCGCCCAGCTACCCGGTGCCTGGCGCCTGCTGGCCGTGCTGCGTTTCCTGCCGCGCGTTTTGCGCGACTGGTGCTACGACCGCATCGCCCTGAACCGCTACCGTCTGTTCGGTCGCTACGACAGCTGCCTGCTGCCCGACGCCGACCACCAGCAACGCTTCCTCGACTCCGCCGAGCCGCGACCATGAGCCTGTTCTCGGATAACCGGCGCCAGGCGCTGGGCATGGCCTGGCGCTTCGTCGCGCCGTACCGCTGGCGCCTGGTCGGAGCCCTGGCCGCGTTGATGTTCACCGCCGCCATCACCCTGTCCATGGGGCAGGGCATCCGCCTGCTGGTGGACCAAGGCCTGGCGACCCAGTCGCAGAGCGCGCTGAATCACTCCATCGCGCTGTTCTTCGTGCTGGTGCTGGCCCTGGCGGTCGGTACCTTCACCCGTTTCTACCTGGTCAGCTGGATCGGCGAGCGTTTCGTCGCCGACATCCGGCGCAAGGTGTTCGACCACCTGATCGACCTGCACCCCGGCTTCTACGAGAGCAACCGCGCCTCGGAGATCCAGTCGCGGCTGACCGCCGATACCACGCTGCTGCAGACGGTGATCGGCTCGTCGCTGTCCATGGCCCTGCGCAACGGCATCATGCTGATCGGCGGGGTGATCCTGCTGTTTGTCACCAACGCCAAGCTCAGCGCCATCGTGGTCTGTTCGCTGCCGCTGGTGGTGGCGCCGATCCTGATCTTCGGCCGCCGCGTGCGCGCGCTGTCCCGGCAGACCCAGGATCGGGTTGCCGACGTGGGCAGCTATATCGGCGAGACCCTCGGCCAGATCAAGACGGTGCAGGCCTATAACCACCAGGCCCAGGATCGCCAGCGCTTCGCCGGCACCGTGGAGGCCGCGTTCGCCACCGCCGGCAAGCGCATCCGCCAGCGCGCCTGGTTGATCACCGTGGTCATCGTGCTGGTGCTCGGCGCCGTGGGCGCCATGCTCTGGGTCGGCGGCATGGATGTGATCGCCGGGCGTATCAGCGGCGGCGACCTGGCGGCGTTCGTGTTCTACAGCCTGATCGTCGGCATGTCCTTCGGTGCCATCAGCGAGGTGATCGGCGAGCTGCAGAGCGCCGCCGGCGCCGCCGAGCGCATTGCCGAACTGCTGCGCACGCGCAACGCCATCACCGCGCCGAGCGAGAACCTGCTGCAACTGCCGGAGCGGGTGAGTGGCGCGGTCGAGCTGCGTGGCGTGCGCTTCTTCTATCCGGCCCGGCCGGAGCAGCCGGCCATTGATGGCATCGATCTGGCGATACGCGCCGGTGAGACCCTGGCTCTGGTCGGCCCGTCCGGCGCTGGCAAGTCGACCCTTTTCGATCTGCTGCTGCGCTTCTTCGATCCGCAGGAAGGCGAGGTGCTGATCGAGGGTGTGCCGATCCAGCGTCTCGATCCGGCCGACCTGCGCCGCTGCTTCGCCCTGGTGTCGCAGAACCCGGCGCTCTTCTTCGGCTCGGTGGAGGACAACCTGCGCTATGGGCGCCCGGATGCCAGCGCCGCCGAGGTCGGGGCCGCGGCGCGTGCAGCCCATGCCCACGAGTTCATCGAGCGCCTGCCGCAGGGCTATCAGACCCACCTGGGCGAGGCCGGGCTGGGGCTTTCCGGCGGCCAGCGCCAGCGCCTGGCGATTGCCCGCGCGCTGCTCACCGATGCGCCGATCCTGCTGCTCGACGAGGCCACCAGTGCGCTGGATGCCGAGAGTGAGCACCTGATCCAGCAGGCGTTGCCGGGGCTGATGCGTGGGCGCACCACACTGGTCATCGCCCACCGTCTGGCCACCGTGCAGAATGCTGACCGCATCGCGGTGGTCGACCGCGGCCGGCTGCAGGCCATTGGCAGCCACGCCGAGCTGGTGGCGAGCAATCCGCTGTACGCACGGCTGGCGCAGCTGCAGTTCAATACCGAGCGTCGTTAAGGAGCAATGGTGCACAAGGAATTCGGTGTGGTGGTGCTGGGTGGCTATGGCAACTTCGGCCAGGTCATCGTGCGCAAGCTGGGGGCTATCGCTGGCATGCGCGTGTGGGTGGCCGGGCGCGACCTGGCCAAGGCCGAGGCGCTGGCGGCGCAAACCGGCACCCAGGCGCTGCAGCTGGACATGAACGCGCCGGATCTGGTCGAGCGTCTGGGCGCTCTGGGTGCGCAGCTGCTGATTTCGACCGCCGGGCCCTTCCAGCGCCAGGACTACCGGGTGGCGCGCGCCGCCATCGAGGCCGGTCTGCATTACGCCGACCTGGCCGATGCCCGCGCCTTCGTCTGCGCTATCGGCGAGCTGGATACGGCGGCGAAAGCGGCCGGGGTGCTGGTCTGCGGCGGCGCCAGTTCGGTGCCGGCCCTTGCGGGCGGGGTGATCGACAGCCTGCTGCCGCGCTTCTCCCGCCTGGACCATATTTGGCACGGCATCAGCTCTTCGGAGAAAACACCGGGAGCTTCGACCCTGGAGGCGGTGCTGGACTACTGTGGCAAACCGTTCCAGCAATGGCGCGACGGCGCCTGGCGCGAGGTGTTCGGCTGGCAGGACCTGGCGCGTCACGACTTCCCCGCACCACTCGGCCCTCGCTGGGTGGCCAACTGCGATGTCCCCGATCTGCAGCTGTTTCCGGCGCGCTATCCGGGCGTGCGCAGCGTGCGTTTTTCGGCCGGCGTCGGCCTGCGCCTGACCCAGTTCGGCACCTGGGCACTGGCCTGGCTGGTGCGCGCCGGCCTGCTACGCAGTGCCGTGCCGCTGACCGACTTCTTGCATCGTCGTGCCGTGTCGGTGGAACCGTTCGGCGACGGCCGTAGCGGCATGTTCGTGCGCCTGAGCGGTCTCGATCAGGCAGGCCAGCCGTTGACGCTGTGCTGGGAACTGCTGGCTGAAAATAACGACGGCCCGAACATCCCCTGCATGGCCGCCGTCGCCCTGGCCCGCAAGCTGGCCGCTGGTACTTTGAACGCCCGTGGCGCCATGCCGTGCCTGGGCTTGCTGACGCTGGAGGAATACCTGGCGGAGCTGGACGGGCTGGCCATCGCTAGCGGTGTGAGGGTGCTGCCTGAGCTCGGTGCTGTGGGGTGATTCACGGTTACCTGTTGGTGCCCAAGTTACGCATCTATGGGGCGCCCGTTCTTGTGCACTGGTCGGTTGGCCTGTTCGCTGGCCTCTGCTTGTTGTGGTCTTGGAGTGCCGGGCTGCATGGGTTGCTGGCACTGCTCTGCTACCTCGCAATTATCCTCCTGCACGAGTGGGGGCATGCGTTCGTTGCCCATCGCCTGGGTCTGCACGTATACGAGGTGCAGCTGGGTTTTTTCCATGGCCTGTGCCTTTTCCAGAAACCGGCGGATTTCCTAGACGAGGTTAAGGTGGTCTGGGGTGGGGTTTTGGCGCAGTTTGGCGTGGCCGCGCTGGTTTTGTTGCCGTTGCCGCTGTTCGGCGAGCGCTTGGGTTATTACGGGCCGGTGGTGATAGTGCTCGGCTTCTTCAATTTGCTGATGGCGTGCTGCAATCTGCTGCCAGGTCGGAGCTTGGATGGCGGTCGGGCTTGGAAGATCGTCGCATTGCTCTGGGTGCGTTGGCGATCCTAGGGCTTGGTTATCTGACGCTCGCTTCTGGGCCTGATGGTTGCGGCAGCGCCGACCGAAGCTAGGATGATGGCGCCGATCGCCAGCCACTGAATCGGACTCAGGTTCTCGCTGAGGAAGATCAGGCCGGAGAGGGCAGCGATGGCCGGCTCCAGGCTCATGAATACGCTGAAGGTACGCGCCGGCATGCGGGTGAGGGCGAACATCTCCAGGCTGTAGGGCAGGGCCGAAGACATTACCGCCACGGCCAGGGCCACCGGCAGCAGGTCCATGGAGAACAGGCCGCCGCCGACCTGCCAGAGGCCCACCGGGAATACCAATAACGCCGCCACCACAGTGCCGAAGGCCACGGTCTGCGCGCCGTGGGCGGCACCGGCCTTCTGCCCGAACAGGATGTACAGCGCCCAGCACACGCCGGCGCCCAGAGCCAGGGCCATGCCCAGCGGGTCGAGATGGTCGCTGGCACTGGTGTCCGGCAACAGCAGCCAGAGGCCGAGCACGGCCAGGGCGATCCACACGAAGTCCAGCAGGCGGCGCGACGAAAACAGCGCCAGAGCCAATGGGCCGGTGAATTCCAGGGCGACGGCGATGCCCAGCGGAATGCTCTTCAGCGACATGTAGAACAGCAGGTTCATAGCCCCCAGCGACAGGCCATAGCCGAGCAGCGAGCGCCAGGCAGCCAGGTTGGGACGGCTGCGCCAGGGACGCATGACGATGCACAGGATCAGCGCGGCCAGGCTCAGGCGCAGGGCTGTGGTGCCCTCGGGGCCGATCAGCGGGAACAGGCTCTTGGCCAGGGAGGCGCCGCTCTGGATGGAGGTCATGGCGACCACCAGCAGGACGATGGGCAGAGCGATGGAGGTGGAGCGCGACATGATGGATTCCGAGCGGTACCGCAATAAAAAACCGGCCACTGGGGCCGGTTCTTTCAACCTAGCCTAGATCAGCGGTATTCGCAGAGGTAGGCGGTGTCTACGGCGACCTTCAGCTGGAACTTGCTGTTACCCGGCACGGTGAACTTGCTGCCGGCCTCGAAGGTTTCCCAATTGTCGCTGCCCGGCAGCTTGACGGTCAGGGCGCCGGCGACCACGTGCATCACTTCCAGCTGGGCGGTGCCGAACTCGTACTCACCCGGAGCCATGACGCCGATGGTGGCCGGGCCTTCGCTCATGGCGAAGCCGATGGATTTGACGGTGCCGTCGAAGTACTCGTTGACCTTGAACATGGCGGGCTCCTCGGAAGGGTCAAAAATGGCCCGCCAGTATGCCCAACCAGCCCGCCTCAGTCAGCCCTCAGGGGGCAAATATCAGCGGCAGCAGCCGGGCGGTGTTGCGCGCATCCTCCAGGGCCCGGTGCTGGCGGCCCTGGAACTGCAGACCGGTCAGCTGCAGCGCGCCCTGCAGGCCCACGGCGCGCTTGAGCTGGCGACTGTCGGCGAAGCTCTGCTTGAGGTTGTGGTGCGGGATGTCCTGCAGGCAGCTGCACAGATCGTGACGCTGCCATTCCTGCTGCAGCTGACGGCGGTCGTAGTCACCCCAGCTGCCCCAGCCCGCCAGGTGCGGCAGATGGGGCTCCAGCCAGCGCTCGAACTGCGGCCAGACCTGGCCCAACGGTGGGGCGCTATCCACCTGCGCCTGGGTGATGCGGGTCAGTTCGCGGCAGAAACTGGTGAGGACCGGGCGCCGCTGGGGGCGGATGAAGCGCTGGAAGTGTTCCAACTCGTGGCCATCGGACGCCACCAGGCTGGCACCGATCTCGATGATTTCCATGTCTTCCACCGGCCAGCCGCCTTCTTCGGTGGTCGCTTCCAGGTCGATGATCAGCCAGTGCCGCATAGGTTCCCTCCTTAGCTCCTCACCAGTATGGAAGGGCCGGTGTCAGCGGGCAAAGCCGCGTGCACAGTTTTGCCGTTCAGCTGTGCTGGCCGGCCGCCCCTCGATCCGGGCTATGCTTGGACACCAGTTAGCGAGGAGGTGGTGCATGGCAAAGGTGGCGTTTATCGGTCTGGGCGTGATGGGTTTCCCCATGGCTGGGCATCTGGCGTGCGAGGGGCATGAGATCTGCGTGTACAACCGCTCGCCAGCCAAGGTGCAGTTGTGGGAAGACGAGTTCGCCGGCGAATCGGCACCGACCCCGCGCGAGGCTGCGCAAGGCGCCGAGTTCGTGATGACTTGCGTCGGTAACGACGACGATCTGCGCAGCGTGCTGCTCGGTCCGGACGGTGCCTTCGCCGGCATGGCGGCAGGTAGCGTGCTGGTCGACCACACCACCGCTTCTGCCAATGTTGCCCGCGAGCTGGCGGCCATTGCCGCCGAGCAGGGCCTGGGCTTTCTTGATGCGCCGGTGTCTGGCGGCCAGGCCGGCGCTGAGAATGGCATGCTGACGGTAATGGTTGGCGGCGAGGAGGTCTTTTATAAGCGTGCCGAGCCGGTGATCGACGCCTACGCCAAGATGATCAAGCTGATGGGACCGGTGGGCAGCGGCCAGCTGACCAAGATGGTCAACCAGATCTGCATCGGCGGTCTGGTCCAGGGCCTGTCCGAGGCCCTGCATTTTGCCCAGTGCGCCGGCCTCGACGGCCATGCGGCGATGGAAGTGATCAGCAAGGGCGCGGCCCAGTCCTGGCAGCTGGAGAACCGCCACCAGACCATGCTGGCCGGCAAGTTCGACTTCGGTTTCGCCGTGGACTGGATGCGCAAGGATCTGTCGATTTTGCTGGAAGAGGCCCGCCGCAACGGCGCGCAGCTGCCGGTAACGGCGCTGGTCGACCAGTTCTATTCCGACGTACAGGCCATGGGTGGCGGCCGCTGGGATACATCCAGCCTGATCGCCCGTCTCAAGCAGCGTCCCTGAGGCGCCCGCCCGCCCGGCCCCGGGCGGGCTTGCTGGCGTCATTCGCCGCCCGTTCCGACGTGCTCAGCTGCTACCCGCCTCAGGCACGGAAGATGAAGTACACCGCACCCAACAGGCACAGGCCCGCCCACAGGTAGTCCAGCTTCAGCGGCTGCTGCATCACGTAGACGCTGAAGGGCACGAACACCGCCAGGGTGATGACCTCCTGCATGATCTTCAGTTGGCCGACCGACATCTCGGTGTAACCGATGCGGTTGGCCGGCACCATGATCAGGTACTCGAACAGCGCGATGCCCCAGCTGACCAGCGCCGCGACCAGCCAGGGCTTGCTGTTCATGGTCTTCAGGTGGCCGTACCAGGCGAAGGTCATGAAGATGTTCGACAGGGTGAGCAAGGCTGCGGTTTGCATCCAGACCGGCATGGCGATGTTCTCGTGAGGCAAAGCAGCAAGCCTAGATAGCTGTGAGCAGTTGGCCAAGCCACAGCGGCTGAGGCGTGGGGATGGAAGGCACGGCGTCCAGGCGTTAAGATCGCCGCCGCTCTGCGCATGAGAGGTCTTCATGGAATGTCGTGCCGGCTGCGGTGCCTGCTGCATCGCGCCTTCCATCAGTTCGCCGATTCCCGGTCTGCCTCAGGGCAAGGCCGCGGGTGAGCGCTGCCTGCACCTCACTGCCGAGTTCCTCTGCGCCATCTTCGGCAGCCCCGAGCGCCCGGATGTTTGCTTGGCCTTTTCCGCCGCGGACTACGTGTGTGGCGACAGCCGCGAAGAGGCGATCCGCCTGATTGGCTGGCTGGAACAAGCCACCGCCTGAGCGAGTCGAATCCAGGCCCGGCGGCGCTGCCGGCGGGTCAATATCCCCAAGGAGCAATGATGATTGCATTGAGTCGAGCGGCCGCCATCTGTGGTCTGAGCCTGCTGGCAAGTGGTCTGGCCCATGCCGAGGACTGGCAGCTGGCCAAGGACGAGGGCGGCATCAGGGTCTACCTGAGCGAGGTGCCGGGCTCCAAGTACAAGGCTTATCGCGGCGTGACCACCATCGCCAGCGATGTGGCGGCATTGCGCAAGCTGCAGGAGGATGTGAAGGGCTCCTGTGCCTGGATTCACGCCTGCGCCGAGCAGAGCCTACTCAAGCATGAAGGTGCCGAGAGCTGGGTCTACACCCGCTTCGAGATGCCCTGGCCGGTAGAGGCCCGGGATTCGATACTGCACGTGGTGTCGGAGCAGGGCGTCGATGGCAGCCTGATCCGCAAGATGGACGGCCAGCCCAAGTTCATCCCGCTCGACCAGGACCACACCCGGGTCACCAGCCTGCAGGGCTACTGGAGCCTGGTGCCGAAGGACGGCAAGGTCGAGGTGATCTACCAGGTGCACACCGAGCCGGGTGGCAGCGTGCCGTCCTGGCTGGCCAACAGCTTTGTGGTGGATGCGCCGTTCAATACCCTGAAGGGGTTGCGTGACCTGGCCGAGAAACGCTGAGGCCGGAAATGAAAAAAGGCTGCCAATTGGCAGCCTTTTTCTTTGCCCGCAAAACTTACTTGCGGTCTTCCAGCTTGACGTAGTCGCGCTTGTCGTAGCCGGTGTAGAGCTGGCGCGGACGGCCGATCTTGTAAGGGCTGGACAGCATTTCCTTCCAGTGCGAGATCCAGCCGACGGTACGCGACAGGGCGAAGATCACGGTGAACATGCTGGTCGGGATGCCGATGGCCTTGAGGATGATGCCCGAGTAGAAGTCTACGTTCGGGTACAGGTTGCGTTCCTTGAAGTACGGATCGGTGAGGGCGATCTCTTCCAGGCGCATGGCCAGTTCCAGCTGCGGGTCGTTCTTGATGCCCAGTTCGGCCAGCACTTCGTCGCAGGTCTTCTTCATCACGGTGGCGCGCGGGTCGCGGTTCTTGTACACGCGGTGACCGAAGCCCATCAGCTTGAACGGATCGTTCTTGTCCTTGGCCTTGGCGATGAACTTGTCGATGTTCTCGACGCTGCCGATCTCGTCCAGCATGGTCAGTACGGCTTCGTTGGCGCCGCCGTGTGCCGGGCCCCACAGCGCGGCGATGCCGGCGGCGATACAGGCGAACGGGTTGGCACCGGAGGAACCGGCCAGACGTACGGTGGAGGTGGAGGCGTTCTGCTCATGGTCGGCGTGCAGGACGAAGATGCGGTCCATCGCCTTGGCCAGTACCGGGCTGATCGGTTTGATCTCGCACGGGGTGTTGAACATCATGTGCAGGAAGTTTTCCGCGTAGTTCAGGTCGTTACGCGGGTACATCATGGGCTGGCCCATGGAGTACTTGTACGCCATGGCGGCGATGGTCGGCATCTTGGCAATCAGGCGCATGGCCGAGACTTCGCGGTGCTGGGCGTTATTGATGTCCAGCGAGTCGTGGTAGAAGGCGGAGAGGGCGCCGACCACGCCGCACATGATGGCCATCGGGTGGGCATCGCGGCGGAAGCCGTTGAAGAAGCTCTTCAACTGCTCGTGAACCATGGTGTGGTTCTTGATGGTGCTGACGAACTTGGCCTTCTGCTCTGCGGTCGGCAGTTCGCCGTTCAGCAGCAGGTAGCAGGTTTCCAGGTAGTCGGACTTCTCGGCCAGCTGTTCGATGGGGAAGCCGCGGTGCAGCAGAACACCGGCGTCGCCGTCGATGTAGGTGATTTTCGACTCGCAAGAGGCGGTCGACATAAAGCCAGGATCAAAAGTGAAGCGACCCGTGGCGGTAAGGCCCCGTACGTCAACTACATCGGGACCTACGGTGCCGGTCAATACGGGCAGCTCTACGGGGGCATTGCCCTCGATGATCAACTGCGCTTTTTTGTCAGCCATGTTCGGCCTCCTGTTTATGCTTGAAATCATCAGAAGCCCCCCACGCAGGGCCCGGGACACTATAGAGACATAAATCTGAAAGTCAATTTACTGGAACCCAGACAGCAGAGGGGTTTCAGCCCTTTTTTGGGGCAGGGAGAGCGGCCTAATACGTCATTTATTAATGGCATGCAATCCGCTTTTTGGGGTGGGTCATTACGTTGTCATTAGTTACCTAACTGTCTATACTCTGCGCCCGGCCGTCAGGGGCTTTAAGGCCTACAATTAGACGGCTGGCACTCCCTTGGTGAGGGGTACCTGACCAGTGCACTTCCCGACAACTTGCCCTGTTTGTTAGGGGCCTCTAGTGTGAAAAAAGCCGTGAATAGCCAACGACCTGTAAACCTAGATCTCAGGACCATAAAACTCCCGATCACAGCTTATACGTCCATTCTGCACCGTATTTCCGGTGTCATCCTCTTCCTGGGAATCATCCTGATGCTGTTCGCTCTGGATAAATCCCTGGCCTCCGAGGAAGGCTTTGCAGAAGTTAAGGCGTGCCTGACCAGTCCGCTGGCCAAGCTGATCGTCTGGGGTCTTCTGTCCGCTCTGCTGTATCACCTGGTGGCCGGTGTACGCCATCTGATCATGGACATGGGTGTCGGCGAGTCGCTGGAAGGCGGCAAGCTGGGCTCGAAGATTGTTCTCGCCGTCTCGGTGGTGATCATTGTTCTGGCGGGGGTCTGGGTATGGTAACCAACGTAACCAACTTCTCGCGTTCGGGCCTCTACGACTGGATGGCCCAGCGCGTATCTGCGGTCGTTCTCGCGGCTTATTTCCTGTTCCTGATCGGCTACCTGGTAGCTCATCCGGGCCTCGGCTACGCCGAGTGGCATGCTCTGTTCTCCCACACTGCGATGCGCATCTTCAGCCTGCTGGCTCTGGTTGCTCTCATCGTGCACGCCTGGGTCGGTATGTGGACCATCACCACCGACTACCTGACGCCCATGGCCATTGGCCGCTGGGCGACCGGCGTGCGTTTCCTCGTCCAGGCGGTATGCGGCGTGCTCCAGTTCGTCGTGTTCGTCTGGGGTGTGCAGATCCTGTGGGGTTTCTGATCCATGTCTAGCATTCGTACTCTTTCCTATGACGCCATCATCGTTGGTGGCGGCGGTGCAGGCATGCGTGCCGCACTGCAGCTGGCCCAGGGCGGTCACAAGACTGCCGTGGTGACCAAGGTCTTCCCGACCCGTTCGCACACCGTATCCGCCCAGGGCGGCATCACCTGCGCCATCGCTTCGGCCGACCCGAACGACGATTGGCGCTGGCACATGTACGACACCGTCAAGGGCTCCGACTACATCGGTGACCAGGACGCGATCGAATACATGTGTTCCGTCGGCCCGGAGGCCGTGTTCGAACTCGAGCACATGGGCCTGCCGTTCTCCCGTACCGAACAGGGCCGCATCTACCAGCGTCCGTTCGGTGGCCAGTCCAAGGGCCCGGACAATCCGTCCGTCCAGGCTGCCCGTACCTGCGCCGCGGCTGACCGTACCGGTCACGCTCTGCTGCACACCCTGTACCAGGCCAACCTGAAGGCCGGCACCTCGTTCCTCAACGAGTGGTACGCCGTCGACCTGGTGAAGAACCAGGACGGCGCCATCGTCGGCATCATCGCCATCTGCATCGAGACCGGCGAAACCGTCTACATCCGCTCCAAGGCCGTGGTTCTGGCCACTGGCGGTGCTGGTCGTATCTACGCTTCCACCACCAACGCCCTGATCAACACCGGCGATGGCGTGGGCATGGCCCTGCGTGCTGGCGTGCCGGTGCAGGACATCGAAATGTGGCAGTTCCACCCGACCGGCATCGCCGGCGCCGGTGTGCTGGTTACCGAAGGCTGCCGCGGCGAAGGTGGTTACCTGATCAACGCCCACGGCGAGCGCTTCATGGAGCGTTACGCGCCGAACGCCAAAGACCTGGCCGGCCGCGACGTAGTTGCCCGTTCCATGGTCAAGGAAGTGATCGCCGGCAACGGCTGTGGCCCGGACAAGGACCACGTGCTGCTGAAGCTCGACCACCTCGGCGAAGAAGTGCTGCACAGCCGTCTGCCGGGCATCTGCGAACTGTCTAAGACTTTCGCTCACGTCGACCCGGTGCTCGCTCCGGTTCCGGTGATCCCGACCTGCCACTACATGATGGGCGGCGTTGCCACCAACATTCATGGCCAGGCCATCACCCAGGACGCCAACGGCAACGACAAGATCATCGAAGGTCTGTTCGCCGTGGGTGAAGTCGCCTGCGTATCGGTACACGGTGCCAACCGTCTGGGCGGCAACTCGCTGCTCGACCTGGTCGTGTTCGGTCGTGCCGCTGGCCTGCACCTGGAAAAAGCGCTGAAAGAAGGCGTGGAAGTCCGTGGTGCCAGCGAGACCGACATCGAGGCTTCGCTCAAGCGCCTGTCCGGCGTCAACGAGCGCAGCAGCGGTGAAGATGTGGCTCCGCTGCGTAAAGAGCTGCAGCAGTGCATGCAGAACTACTTCGGCGTATTCCGTACCGGCGAATACATGAAGAAGGGCATCACTCAGCTGGCCGATCTGCGCGAGCGCATCGCCAACGTCAAGATTGCCGACAAGAGCCAGGCCTTCAACACCGCGCGTATCGAAGCGCTGGAGCTGCAGAACCTGCTGGAAGTGGCCGAAGCCACTGCCATCGCCGCCGACACCCGTACCGAGTCCCGCGGCGCCCATGCCCGCGAAGACTACGAGGACCGCGACGACACCAACTGGCTGTGCCACTCCCTGTACTTCCCGGGTGAGAAACGTGTTGCCAAGCGCGCTGTGAACTTCGCGCCGAAGACCGTTCCTGCATTTGAACCCAAAGTACGTACTTATTAAGGGTGGCCACCATGTCTCTTGGTAACACTTTGCAAGTCAGCGTTTATCGCTACAACCCGGAAAAAGACGCCGCGCCGTTCATGCAGGACTTCACGGTGCAGATCGACGGCAAGGACCTGATGGTTCTCGACGTACTGGCCTTGATCAAGGAACAGGACGAAGGCTTCTCCTACCGTCGTTCCTGCCGTGAAGGCGTGTGCGGTTCCGACGGCATGAACATCAGCGGCAAGAATGGCCTGGCCTGCATTACCCCGATCTCCACCGTGGTGAAGGGCAACAAGCTGGTCATTCGCCCGCTGCCGGGTCTGCCGGTCATTCGTGACCTGGTCGTCGACATGAGCATCTTCTACAAGCAGTACGAGAAGGTGCAGCCGTTCCTGCAGAACGATACGCCGGCTCCGGCCATCGAGCGTCTGCAGAGCCCGGAAGAGCGCGAGAAGCTGGACGGCCTGTACGAGTGCATCCTGTGCGCGTGCTGCTCCACCAGCTGCCCGTCCTTCTGGTGGAACCCGGACAAGTTCCTCGGTCCCGCCGCGCTGCTGCAGGCCTATCGCTTCCTGGCCGACAGCCGCGACACCAAGACCGCCGAGCGTCTGGCGTCCCTGGATGACCCGTTCAGCGTGTTCCGCTGCCGCGGCATCATGAACTGCGTGAACGTGTGCCCCAAGGGTCTGAACCCGACCAAGGCCATCGGTCACGTACGTAACATGCTGCTGCAGAGCGGTACCTGATTCAGCGTTTCACGTTACACCTGCGTCGGCGGAACGATTCGCCGGCGCAGTAAAGCCAGAGCCCCAGCTCACAAAGCCAGGGCTCTTATTTGAAAGAAAAATGACGACCAGCAGGGGCATCCGGGCTGGTACCCGGACTATCTGCGGGATCCGTAGTGGCTTACCAGGTCGCTGCTTCAGGACTATGAATGGCCCAGCTACGGCTTCTACGCCGGTGGTGTCCCCTTACCGAGGGTGACCAAGCATGCAAGAAAGCGTGATGCAGCGCATGTGGGACAGCGCCCACCTATCCGGTGGCAACGCGGCCTACGTGGAAGAGCTCTATGAGCTCTACCTGCACGATCCCAACGCTGTGCCCGAAGAGTGGCGCACCTACTTCCAGAAACTGCCGGCCGATGGGAATACCATCACCGACGTTTCACACTCCACTGTCCGCGATCATTTCGTGCTGCTGGCCAAGAACCAGCGCCGTGCTCAGCCGGTTTCCGCCGGGAGCGTGAGCAGCGAGCATGAGAAGAAGCAGGTGGAAGTTCTGCGCCTGATCCAGGCATATCGCATGCGCGGCCATCAGGCCTCCACGCTCGACCCGCTGGGTCTGTGGCAGCGTCCTGCGCCAGCCGATCTGGCAGTCCACCACTATGGGCTGACCAACGCCGACCTCGACACCACCTTCCGTACTGGTGAACTCTACATCGGCAAGGAGGAGGCGACTCTACGGGAAATCCACGAGTCGTTGCAGCAGACATATTGCCGCACCATTGGCGCCGAGTTCACCCACATCGTCGATTCCGAGCAGCGCAAGTGGTTCCAGCAGCGTCTGGAAAGCGTGCGCGGCCGCCCGGCCTATTCGGCCGAGGTGCAGAGCCATCTGCTCGAGCGTCTGACCGCCGCCGAAGGCCTGGAAAAGTACCTGGGTACCAAGTACCCGGGCACCAAGCGCTTCGGTCTGGAGGGTGGCGAGAGCCTGATCCCGCTGCTGGACGAGATCATCCAGCGCTGCGGCTCCTACGGCACCAAGGAAATCGTCATCGGCATGGCCCACCGCGGCCGCCTCAACGTACTGGTCAACACCTTTGGCAAGAACCCGCGCGACCTGTTCGACGAGTTCGAAGGCAAGCAGGTCGAAGGCCTGTCCTCCGGTGACGTGAAGTACCACCAGGGCTTCTCTTCCAACGTTATGACCTCGGGTGGCGAAGTACACCTGGCGCTGGCGTTCAACCCTTCGCACCTGGAGATCGTCTCTCCGGTGGTCGAGGGTTCGGTGCGTGCCCGTCAGGACCGCCGTCAGGACTCGACCGGTGACAAGGTCCTGCCGATTTCCATCCACGGTGACGCGGCGTTCGCCGGTCAGGGCGTGGTCATGGAAACCTTCCAGATGTCGCAGACCCGTGCCTACAAGACCGGCGGCACCATTCACATCGTGATCAACAACCAGGTTGGCTTCACCACCAGCCGTGCCGACGACTCGCGTTCCACCGAGTACGCCACCGACGTGGCGAAGATGATCCAGGCGCCGATCCTGCACGTGAACGGCGACGACCCGGAGGCGGTGCTGTTCGTCACCCAGCTGGCCGTCGACTACCGCATGCAGTTCAAGCGTGACGTTGTCATCGACCTGGTCTGCTACCGCCGTCGCGGCCACAACGAGGCCGACGAACCGAGTGGCACCCAGCCGCTGATGTACCAGCAGATCGCCAAGCAGCGCACCACCCGTGAGCTGTATGCCGAGAGCCTGGTGCAGTCCGGCCGTGTCGCCGAAGATGCGGTGAACGCCCGCATCGAGGAGTACCGCAGCGCGCTGGACAACGGCCAGCACGTGGTCAAGAGCCTGGTCAAGGAGCCGAACAAGGAGCTGTTCGTCGACTGGCGTCCGTACCTGGGCCATGCCTGGACTGCGCGTCACGACACCCGCTGCGATCTGAAGACCCTGCAGGATCTGGCCGGCAAGCTGCTGGAGATCCCGGAAGGCTTCGTCCTTCAGCGTCAGGTCTCCAAGGTGCTGGAGGACCGCGCCAAGATGACCGCCGGCGCTATGCCGATCAACTGGGGCTACGCCGAGAACCTGGCGTACGCGAGCCTGCTGTTCGAAGGCCATCCTGTGCGCATGACCGGCCAGGACGTCGGCCGCGGCACCTTCTCGCACCGCCACGCGGCGCTGCACAACCAGAAGGACGCGACCACCTACCTGCCGCTGCAGAACCTCTATGAAGGTCAGCCGCGCTTCCAGCTGTACGACTCCTTCCTCTCGGAAGAAGCGGTACTGGCCTTCGAATACGGCTACTCCACCACCATGCCCAACGCGCTGGTGATCTGGGAAGCCCAGTTCGGCGACTTCGCCAACGGCGCCCAGGTGGTGTTCGACCAGTTCATCTCCAGTGGCGAGCACAAGTGGGGCCGTCTGTGCGGCCTGACCATGCTGCTGCCGCACGGCTATGAAGGGCAGGGCCCGGAGCACAGCTCCGCGCGTCTGGAGCGCTTCCTGCAGCTGTGTGCCGAGCACAACATGCAGGTCTGCGTGCCGACCACCCCGGCGCAGGTCTACCACATGCTGCGTCGCCAGGTGATTCGCCCGCTGCGCAAGCCACTGGTAGTGCTGACGCCGAAGTCGCTGCTGCGCCACCCGCTGGCCATCTCGACCCTGGAAGAACTGGCCGAAGGCTCGTTCCAGACTGCCATCGGCGAGATCGATCAGATCGATCCGAAGAAGGTCGAACGTCTCGTGCTGTGCAGCGGCAAGGTGTACTACGACCTGCTGGCCAAGCGCCGTGCGGAAGGTCGCGAGGACATTGCCATCGTGCGTATCGAGCAGCTCTATCCGTTCCCGGAAGACGACCTGGCCGAGATTCTGGCGCCGTACAAGAACCTCAAGCACATCGTCTGGTGTCAGGAAGAGCCGATGAACCAGGGCGCCTGGTATTGCAGCCAGCACCACATGCGCCGTGTCGCTTCCGCGCACAAGAAGGAGCTGTTCCTTCAGTACGCCGGCCGCGATGCCTCGGCTGCTCCGGCCTGTGGTTACGCTTCGATGCACGCCGAACAGCAGGAAAAACTGCTGAACGACGCCTTTACTGTTTAACGCCTTCGCGTATCGAGGCGGCGGCACGGGCCGTCGCCTCCTTGAAGAAACCGAATTTAAGGAAACACACACAATGGCTATCGAGATCAAAGCCCCAACCTTCCCGGAATCGGTTGCCGACGGCACCGTCGCTACCTGGCACAAGAAGCCGGGCGATGCGGTCAAGCGCGATGAGCTTATCGTCGACATCGAAACCGACAAGGTGGTGATGGAAGTACTCGCCGAAGCCGACGGCGTTCTCGCCGAAATCGTCAAGAACGAGGGCGACACCGTCCTCTCCGGCGAACTGCTGGGCAAACTGGGTGACGCCGGCGCTGCCGTCGCCGCACCGGCTGCTGCTCCTGCTGCCGCACCGGCCGCTGCCGCTGCTCCTGCTGCCGCCTCCGATGACGACGCCATCCTGTCGCCGGCCGCGCGCAAGATCGCCGAAGAGGGCGGTATCGACCCGAACAGTATCACCGGTACCGGCAAGGGTGGCCGCGTGACCAAGGAAGACGCCGTTGCTGCCGTCGCCGCCAAGAAGTCCGCTCCGGCCGCTGCCGCCAAGCCGGCCGCTCCGGCTGCCGAGGCTCCGGTGTTCGCCGCTGGCGACCGCGTCGAGAAGCGCGTACCGATGACCCGCCTGCGTGCCAAGGTTGCCGAGCGTCTGGTCGAAGCCCAGTCCACCATGGCAATGCTGACCACCTTCAACGAAGTGGACATGCATGAAGTCATGGCCCTGCGTTCGAAGTACAAGGACCTGTTCGAGAAGACCCACAACGGCGTGCGCCTGGGCTTCATGTCCTTCTTCGTCAAGGCCGCTGTAGAGGCGCTGAAGCGCTTCCCGGCGGTCAACGCCTCGATCGACGGCAACGACATCGTCTACCACGGCTACCAGGATATCGGCGTTGCCGTATCCAGCGACCGTGGCCTGGTGGTTCCGGTGCTGCGCAACGCCGAGCTGATGAGCCTGGCCGAAGTCGAGAACGGCATCGCCACCTTCGGCAAGAAGGCCCGTGATGGCAAGCTGTCGATCGAAGAGATGACCGGTGGCACCTTCACCATCACCAACGGCGGCACCTTCGGTTCGATGATGTCGACCCCGATCGTCAATCCGCCGCAAGCCGCGATCCTCGGCATGCACAACATCATCCAGCGCCCGGTGGCCATCAATGGCCAGGTCGTCATCCGCCCGATGATGTACCTGGCACTGTCCTACGATCACCGCCTGATCGATGGCAAGGAAGCGGTGAGCTTCCTGGTGACCATCAAGAATCTGCTGGAAGACCCGGCTCGCCTGCTGCTGGACATCTGATCCCACGGCTGCGCAACGCGGTGGCCCCCACAAGGGGCCACCCGGTTTTATTCGAGAAGGAATGAGTTATGACCCAGAAATTCGACGTGGTAGTGATTGGCGCTGGCCCCGGGGGCTACGTGGCCGCCATCAAGGCCGCGCAACTCGGTCTGAAGACCGCCTGCATCGAGAAGTATCAGGACAAGGATGGCAAGGTCGCCCTGGGCGGTACCTGCCTGAACGTCGGCTGCATTCCGTCCAAGGCGCTGCTGGACAGCTCCTACAAGTACCATGAGGCCCACGAGGGCTTCAAAGTCCATGGCATCGAGGCCAAAGGCGTCACCATCGACGTACCGCAGATGGTTGCGCGCAAGAACACCATCATCAAGAACCTGACCGGCGGCGTCGCCGGCCTGTTCAAGTCCAACGGTGTGACTCTGCTGGAAGGCCACGGCAAGCTGCTGGCCGGCAAGAAGGTTGAGGTCACCGGTCTGGACGGCAAGACCCAGATCGTCGAAGCCGACAACGTGATCCTGGCTTCCGGTTCCCGTCCGGTCGACATCCCGCCGGCTCCGGTCGATCAGGACGTGATCGTCGACTCCACCGGCGCCCTGGAATTCCAGGCCGTGCCGAAGAAGCTGGGCGTGATCGGCGCCGGTGTCATCGGCCTTGAGCTGGGCTCCGTCTGGGCCCGCCTGGGTGCCGAAGTCACTGTGCTGGAAGCCATGGACAAGTTCCTCGCTTCCGCCGACGAGCAGATTTCCAAGGAAGCCCTGAAGATCCTCGGCAAGCAGGGTCTGGACATCCGCCTGGGCGCCCGCGTCACCGGCAGCGAAGTGAAGAAGAAGCAGGTCACCGTGACCTTCACCGACGCCACCGGCGAGCAGAAGCTGACCTTCGACAAGCTGATCGTCGCCGTCGGCCGTCGCCCGGTGACCACCGACCTGCTGGCCGCCGACAGTGGCGTGACCCTGGACGAGCGTGGCTTCATCTTCGTCAACGATCAGTGCGAAACCAGTGTGCCGGGCGTTTACGCCATCGGTGACGTGGTGCGTGGCGCGATGCTCGCGCACAAGGCCTCGGAAGAGGGCGTCATGGTTGCCGAGCGCATCAAGGGCCACAAGGCCCAGATGAACTACGACCTGATCCCGTCGGTCATCTACACACACCCGGAAATCGCCTGGGTCGGCAAGACCGAGCAGCAGCTCAAGGCCGAAGGTGTCGAGATCAACGTCGGCACCTTCCCGTTCGCCGCCAGCGGCCGCGCCATGGCTGCCAATGACACCGCCGGTCTGGTCAAGGTAATCGCCGATGCCAAGACCGACCGCGTGCTGGGCGTTCACGTGATCGGCCCGAGCGCTGCCGAGCTGGTCCAGCAGGGCGCCATCGGCATGGAGTTCGGCACCAGTGCCGAAGACCTGGGCATGATGGTGTTCTCGCACCCGACCCTGTCCGAGGCGCTTCATGAAGCAGCCCTGGCGGTGAATGGCCACGCCATCCACATCGCCAATCGCAAGAAGCGCTGATGCGTGCCGCGCCCCGCCTAAACGTGGGGCGCTTCAGGAAAAACCACGGCGGACGGCCCGTGGCGGTTCGCAAGGACCAGTCGCAGGAATGTCCGTCGGACTGCTAACCAGTGCAGTCACAGGTGGCGCGGCGCCTCGAGCGCAGCGCCGAAATGCGCAATACCTAAACGAAGAACGGTAGATAAGCATGAATCTTCACGAGTATCAGGGTAAGCAGCTGTTCGCTGAATACGGCCTGCCGGTTTCCACTGGCTTCGCCGTTGACACCCCGGAAGAAGCGGCTGCGGCCTGCGAAAAGATCGGTGGCAGCGAGTGGGTTGTCAAAGCCCAGGTGCACGCCGGTGGCCGCGGTAAAGCGGGCGGCGTCAAGCTGGTCAAGAACAAGGAAGACGCCAAGGCGTTCGCCGCCAACTGGCTGGGCAAGCGTCTGGTGACCTACCAGACAGACGCCAATGGTCAGCCGGTCACCAAGATCCTGGTCGAGTCCTGCACCGACATCGACAAGGAGCTGTACCTCGGCGCCGTCGTCGACCGTTCCAGCCGCCGTATCGTGTTCATGGCTTCCACCGAAGGTGGTGTGGACATCGAGAAAGTCGCTCACGAGACTCCTGAGAAGATCCTCAAGGCCACCATCGACCCGCTGGTCGGCGCTCAGCCGTACCAGGGCCGCGAGCTGGCCTTCCAGCTGGGCCTGCAGGGCGACCAGATCAAGCAGTTCACCCACATCTTCGTTGGCCTGGCCAAGCTGTTCCAGGACTACGACCTGGCGCTGCTGGAAGTGAACCCGCTGGTGATCAAGAAAGACGGCAACCTGCACTGCCTGGACGCCAAGATCAACATCGACGCCAACGCCATGTACCGTCAGCCCAAGCTGCGCGCCATGCACGACCCGTCCCAGGACGACGCTCGTGAAGCCCATGCGCAGAAGTGGGAACTGAACTACGTCGCGCTGGAAGGCAACATCGGTTGCATGGTCAACGGTGCTGGCCTGGCCATGGGCACCATGGACATCGTCAACCTGCATGGCGGCAAGCCGGCCAACTTCCTCGACGTCGGCGGCGGCGCTACCAAAGAGCGCGTGACCGAGGCCTTCAAGATCATCCTGTCCGACAGCAACGTGGCTGCCGTACTGGTGAACATCTTCGGCGGCATCGTGCGCTGCGACATGATCGCCGAAGGCATCATCGGCGCCGTGAAAGAAGTCGGCGTGAAGATCCCGGTCGTGGTTCGTCTGGAAGGTAACAATGCCGAGCTGGGCGCCAAGGTCCTGGCCGACAGCGGTCTGAACATCATCGCGGCTACCAGCCTCACCGACGCTGCCCAGCAGGTCGTCAAAGCCGCGGAGGGCAAGTAATGAGCGTCCTGATCAATAAAGACACCAAAGTCATCTGCCAGGGCTTCACCGGCTCGCAGGGTACTTTCCACTCCGAACAAGCCATCGCCTACGGCACCAAGATGGTTGGCGGTGTGACCCCGGGCAAAGGCGGCACCACTCACCTGGGCCTGCCGGTGTTCAACACCGTCAAGGAAGCCGTGGAAGCTACTGGCGCTACCGCCTCGGTGATCTACGTTCCGGCTCCGTTCTGCAAGGACTCGATCCTGGAAGCGGCCTACGGCGGCATCAAGCTGATCGTGTGCATCACCGAAGGCATCCCGACCCTCGACATGCTGGACGCCAAGGTCAAGTGTGACGAGCTGGGCGTACGCCTGATCGGCCCGAACTGCCCGGGCGTGATCACTCCCGGCGAGTGCAAGATCGGCATCATGCCGGGTCACATCCACCTGCCGGGCAAAGTAGGCATCGTGTCGCGTTCCGGCACCCTGACCTATGAAGCCGTGAAGCAGACCACCGACGCCGGCTTCGGCCAGTCCACCTGCGTGGGCATCGGTGGCGACCCCATCCCGGGCTCCAACTTCATCGACATCCTGAAGCTGTTCCAGGAAGACCCGAAGACCGAAGCGATCGTCATGATCGGTGAGATCGGCGGTTCCGCTGAAGAAGAAGCCGCTGCCTACATCAAGGCCAACGTCACCAAGCCTGTAGTGTCCTACATCGCTGGTGTGACCGCGCCGCCCGGCAAGCGCATGGGCCACGCCGGCGCCATCATCTCTGGTGGTAAAGGCACCGCGGACGAGAAGTTCGCCGCCCTGCAGGACGCTGGTGTGAAAACCGTGCGTTCGCTGGCCGACATCGGCAAGGCCCTGGCCGAGCTGACCGGCTGGGAAGTCAAGAAGGCCTAAGGCTGACTTGATCTGAAAGAGGCCACCTTCGGGTGGCCTTTTTCATTTCTGGCCTGCCGGTCAGAAACTTTGCAGCCAGGCGACAGATAGTTGCCCCGTATCGACAGATCGACCGCTGTCAGCCGCGGCCTGCGAGAAAAATCGTTAGGCTCGCAAGTATTTTCCCATCCAGCCCCACAAGGGCAGGACAGGGAGCCCTTCGATAGCCCCGAACGCGGGGTGATCGAGTTTCCCAATCCAGCGGAAACCCTGCCGTTTTCCCATGAAATTCTGTCTGTGGTACTTCCTGCTATGACTCGTTTGAAAAGCCTCGACCTTCTGGCCCTGGGCTTCATGACCTTTGCCTTGTTCCTCGGTGCCGGCAACATCATCTTTCCGCCCAGTGCCGGTATGGCCGCCGGCGACAATGTCTGGTCCGCCGCCTTCGGCTTCCTGATCACCGGCGTCGGCCTGCCGCTGCTCACCGTAGTGGCCCTGGCTCGCGTCGGCGGCGGCATGGACGAGCTGACCGCGCCACTCGGGCGCAAGGCCGGCACCCTGCTGGCGGTGGCCGTATACCTGGCTATCGGCCCGCTGTTCGCCACGCCGCGCACCGCCGTGGTGTCGTTCGAGATGGGCGTGGCTCCGTTCACTGGCAATGAGCCGCTGCCGCTGGCCCTGTACAGCGCGGCCTATTTCGCCGCCGTGCTGTTCCTCGCCCTCAACCCGGGCAAGCTGGTCGACAGCATTGGCAAGTTCATCACCCCGGTGCTGATCGCCGCGCTGCTGGTGCTGGGTGGGGCGGCGCTGCTGGCGCCGGCCGGCGAGATCGGCCAGAGCACTGAGGCCTACCAGGCCGCGCCTTTCGTCAAGGGTTTCCTGGAGGGCTACCTGACCATGGATACCCTAGGCGCGCTGGTGTTCGGCATCGTCATCGCCACCGCCATCAGGGATCGCGGTGTCCGCGATAGCAGCCTGGTCACCCGCTACTCGGTGATCGCCGGCATCATCGCCGCCACCGGCCTGTCCCTGGTGTACCTGGCGCTGTTCTACCTCGGCGCCACCAGCCAGGACATCGCCGGCGATGCACAGAATGGCGTGCAGATTCTCACCACCTACGTGCAGCACACGTTCGGCACCTATGGCAGCCTGCTGCTGGCGGTGGTGATCACCCTGGCCTGCCTGACCACCGCCGTCGGCCTGCTGACCGCCTGTGGCGAGTACTTCAGCAAGCTGCTGCCGTTCTCCTACAAGACCATGGTGCTGGTGTTCGGTCTGTTCAGCCTGGTGGTATCTAACCAGGGCCTGACCCAGCTGATCAGCGTTTCGGTGCCGGTGCTGGTAGGGCTCTATCCGCTGGCCATCGTGCTGGTGGCGCTCAGCCTGCTGGGCAGCTTCTGGTGCTCGGCGCCACGGGTGTTCGTACCGACCATGACCGTGACCCTGGTGTTCGGCCTGGCCGATGCCCTCAATGCGGCTGGCTTCAGCGGCCTGGTACCGAATGTCTTCGCCCATCTGCCGATGGCCGCCGAGGGCCTGGGCTGGCTGGCGCCGGTGGCGATGACCCTGCTGGTCGCGGCGGTGTTCGACCGATTGCGCGGCGAGCCGGCGACCCGGACCGCCTGAGCCTGAGTCGGGGCCGCGCAATGCGGCCCCGGACTCTCTGCGACGCGCCTTTTGGCGCGCTGCACCTGTTGTTTGGCGCTTCTGGCATCTTCTGCCGATTGCCGCTCGGCCAGACGTGCCGGACAATCTCCCGGAATCCCTCTGCAGTCCATCAGCCATGTCGCAAACCATCTTCTTCGCCCACGCCAACGGCTTTCCCTCGGCCACCTACGGCAAGCTGTTCGCCGCCCTGGCGCCGGACTACCAGGTGCAGCACCTGGAGCAGCACGGGCATGACCCGCGCTTCCCGGTGGACGACAACTGGAACAACCTGGTGGATGAGCTGATCCTGCATCTGGAGCAGGGCGCCGAGCCGGTATGGGGCGTCGGCCACTCCCTCGGCGGCGTGCTGCACTATCACGCTGCGCTGCGTAGGCCCGAGCTGTACCGCGGTGTGGTGATGCTGGATTCGCCGCTGCTCACCGGTGTCGACCGCATGGTGATTCGTGCGGCCAAGCGCTTCGGCTTTATCGACAAGATCACCCCGGCCGGCCGTACCGTCGGCCGCCGCGATGCCTTTGGCGATTTCAGCGAGGCCCGCGACTACTTCGCCGGTAAGACCCTGTTCCGCCGCTTCGACCCGGACTGCCTGGACGCCTATGTGCGTCACGGTCTGCGCGAGGATGGCAAGGGGCTGCGCCTGCGTTTCGATCCGGCCACCGAGATCAGCATCTACCGTAGCGTGCCGCACACGGTGCCGGGTCGCCCGCAGCAGCTGGCCGTGCCGCTAGCCGTGGTGCGTGGTCGCCATAGCAAGGTGGTGTTGCCGCACCATGCCCGCCAGGTCAGCCGCGTGCGCCAGGGCGAATATCTGAGCCTGCCCGGTGGGCACATGTTCCCGCTGGAACGTCCGCAGGACACCGCGCGCCTGCTGCGCGAGCTGTTCAGTCGCTGGCAAGGGCAGGGCATGGAGCGTTCCGCATGAGCCTCAAGGTAGAGGAAACCCGCTTCAGCCTGCCGCATGTGGAGCTGGCGGCCCACCTGTTCGGTCCCGAGGACGGCATCCCGGTCATCGCTCTGCATGGCTGGCTGGACAACGCCATGACCTACGCGCGCCTGGCGCCAAAGCTGGAAGGCCTACGCATCGTCGCCCTGGACTTTCCCGGGCATGGGCATTCCGGCCACTACGCCAGTAATTCCAGCTACAGCATGTGGGAGTATCTGGAGGATGTGCTGCTGGTCGCCGAGCAGCTCGGCTGGCAGCGCTTCTCGCTGCTCGGCCATTCGCTGGGCGGCATCATCTCCACGCTGCTGGCGGCGGCGGTGCCAGAGCGCATCGAGCGCCTGGCCCTGATCGACGGTCTGGTGCCTTACACGGCCGAGGCGGACAGCGCGCCCAAGCGCCTGGGTGATGCGCTGCGTGCGCGTCTCGCGGTGCGCGATAAGCAGAAGCCGGTCTATGCCGACATGGACAAGGCTGCCGAGGCGCGCATGCGTGGTGTGGTGGCGGTCAGCCGCGAGGCGGCCGAGCTGCTGGCGCAGCGTGGCCTGGAACCGGTGCCGGGTGGCTACACCTGGCGCACCGATATCCGCCTGACGCTGCCCTCGGTGATGCGCCTGACCTTCGCCCATGTCGAGCATTTCGTCCGCGCCGTGCAGTGTCCGGTCAGCCTGATCCTTGCCGAGGGTGGGCAGATGAATGTCGAGCCGCGCCTGAAGAGTTTGGTCGAGGGCACCGCCTTCGAGACCCACATCCTGGCTGGCGGCCATCACCTGCACCTCAACGACGAGGCTGGCGCGCAGCAGGTCGCAGACTGTTTCAATCCATTCTTCCGCCGCGCTTGACGCGGCCTCGGCAACTGCCGAGGCTGTGCAGGTCGTATCGGAGATTGCCATGATCGATCTGTACACCGCCGCCACGCCGAACGGACATAAGGTGTCCATCGCGCTGGAGGAGCTGGGCCTGCCGTATCAGGTGCACGCGCTGTCCTTCGACAAGAAGGAGCAGAAGACCCCCGAGTTCCTGCGCATCAACCCCAACGGCCGTATCCCGGCCATCGTCGACGACGGCTTCGCCGTGTTCGAGTCCGGCGCCATCCTCATCTACCTGGCCGAGAAGACCGGCAAGCTGCTGCCCAGTGACGTCAAGGGTCGCTCGCTGGCGATCCAGTGGCTGATGTTCCAGATGGGCGGAGTAGGGCCCATGCAGGGCCAGGCCAACGTGTTCTTCCGCTATTTCCCGGAGAAGCTGCAGGGCACCATCGAACGCTACCAGAACGAGACCCGCCGCCTCTACGAGGTGCTCGACAGTCGCCTGGGCGAGGCCGAGTACTTGGCCGGCGACTACGGCATCGCCGATATCGCCACCTATCCCTGGGTGCGTGTGCACGACTGGGCCGGCGTCTCGGTGGACGGCCTGGAGCATCTGCAACGCTGGATGGCGGCGCTCGACGCGCGTCCAGCGGTGCAGCGCGGCCTGCTGATACCGGAGCGGGCCAAGGACGATGATCGCGTGGTGAAAACCGCGCAAAGCATGCTGACACGCTAAGGAGCCGCATGCGTTATTTCGCTTTTTGCCTGACTCTGATCTGTACGCCACTGCTGGCCGCTGACCTGCCCGGCAGCCAGGATCTGGACAGCCTGCAGCGCTTCCCGCGCGCCGAAATCGTCGACTACCGCGATCAGCCCACTGCGGAGAAGCGCTATCCGCAGGACAGCCTGCGCCGCATCAGCGGCCAGCTGCGCGCCACCGAGGTGCTTGCCGAGGGCCGCCTGCGCGCGCTGACCTATCGCCTGCCGGAAGAACATTCTCCGCGCGAGGCGCTGACGGCCGCGCGTGAGCATCTGCAGGGGCAGGGCGCCCAGCTGCTGTTCTGGTGCGAAGGGCGCGACTGCGGTTCCAGCAGCCTGTTCGCCAACGCTATCTTCGGCAACGCCAAGCTGTACGGTCCCGAGGAGCGGCAGAGCTACCTGCTGCTACGCCTGGCCGAGCCGCAACAGGACAGCCTGCTGGCCCTGTACGGCATCACCCGCGGCAATCGCCGTTCCTATCTGCACGTGGAGCAGCTGGACGCCGGCACGGCGTTGCCGGCGCTGCTGCCCACCGCCGGCACCCTGTTGCGCCAGCTCAAGAGCAGCGGCGAGCTGAGCCTGCCGCAGCTGAGCGCACCGGACGAGCAGTGGGGCGATCTGCTGGCCCGCACCCTGAGCCTGGACAGCACCCTGCGCGTCGGTCTGGCCGGGGCGCAAGCCGAGGCCTGGCGCACGGAGCTGGAGCGCCGCGGCGTGCGGGGCAATCGTCTGCAGGTGGTGGCGAGCGAGGGCGCGGGCCTGAGTCTGCAACAACTACGCTGAACAATGAGGCGAGCCGGGCCGCTTTCCGCCCGGGTTCTGGGAATATCGAACTATGCTGAACAATGATCGCCTGCTGGTGCAGATCCTTCTGCTGGCGCTGCTCGGTGCCTGCGTCTGGGTGCTGGCACCGTTCTTTTCTGCGCTGTTCTGGGCCGCCGTGCTGGCCTTCGCCAGCTGGCCGCTGATGCGCTTGCTGACCCGCGCCCTGAATGGCCGGGAAAACACCGCCGCGGCCATCCTCACCGCTGGCTGGATGGTGTTGGTGGCGGTGCCGCTCGTGTGGCTGGGCTTCAACCTGGCCGACCATATCCGCGACGCCACCGAGATGTTCAAGGACTTCCAGGGCGACGGCCTGCCGGACCCGCCCAGCTGGCTGGGCGGCCTGCCGCTGGTGGGCGATCGCCTGGTCAACCTCTGGACGCGCATCGACGAGGAGGGCGCGGCCCTGCTCGCCACCGTTCGGCCCTACCTGGGCCAGGTCGGCAACTGGCTGCTGGCGCGCAGCGCGCAGATCGGCGGCGGCATGCTGGAGCTGGCCCTGAGCCTGGTGCTGGTATTCTTCTTCTACCGCGACGGCCCGCGCATGGCCGCCTTCGTCCACAGCCTGCTGGAGCGCCTGATCGGCGACCGCGCCGAGCACTACCTGAGCCTGGTGGCCGGCACCGTGCAGCGGGTGGTCAACGGCGTGATTGGCACCGCGGCGGCCCAGGCCCTGCTGGCCATGATCGGCTTCTACATCGCAGGTGTGCCCGGGGCCTTGGTGCTGGGCATCATCACCTTCATCCTCAGCCTGATCCCGATGGGCCCGCCGCTGGTGTGGATTCCCGCCACCGCCTGGCTGGTCAGCCAGGAGCATTACGGCATGGCGGTGTTCCTCGGCATCTGGGGCATGTTCGTCATCAGCGGCGTGGACAACGTGCTCAAGCCCTACCTGATCAGCCGTGGCGGCAACCTGCCGCTGGTGGTGGTGCTGCTCGGCGTGTTCGGCGGCATCCTAGCCTTCGGCTTCATGGGCCTGTTCCTTGGCCCGACCCTGCTGGCCGTGGCCTACAGCCTGCTCGGCGACTGGGTCGGCAACACGCCGCGGGTCGCCGCGGTGGATGCTGAGCGCAAGGACGGGGAGTAGTTGGCATCCTGTGCAGAATTCTGCTCACCGACCTTGGTGAGCGGAATGCTGCGGTGATAGCCTTGTGCGGCTTTTCGGCCGGCATGGCCGAAGCCGGGCACCAGCCCCGCCTCAGACCGTGATTATCGGGTCCACAGAGGCCTCGCGCGGTTCAGGGAAGAAAGACCAACACAACACAACGGACAATTTGCGAGTCATCCCATGAAAAAATCTGCAGGTATCGCAGTAGGCGTCATCGTGGCCGCCGGCGCCCTCGGCACGGCCGGAGCCTGGTACACCGGCAACCAGCTGCCCACGGTGCTGGACGCATCGATCAAGCAGTTCAACGCCGACATGGCCAAGACCCTGCCGGCACTCGGTCTCGACGTTTCCGTCGAGCTGCTCTCGCTGGATCGCCACTTCTTCAACAGCGACGCGCGCTATCGCGTCAAGTTCAACGGCTCGCTGGACGGCGAGACCGCGCAGCAGCTGGAGTGGGTGATCACCGACCGTATCGAGCACGGTCCCTTCCCGCTGTCGCGCCTCAAGGCGTTCAAGCTGATGCCGGTCATGGCCACCAGCAACTACGCCCTGGAAGCCAACCCGGCCCTGGAAAAATGGTTCGCCGCCAGCAAGGGCGTCTCGCCGCTGGAAGGCCAGGCCAGCCTGGGCTACGACCAGTCCGTGGAAGGCAGCGTGCGCCTGAACCCGCTGCAACTGGCCCTGGATGAAGACAGCAACCTGGACTTCAGCGGCCTGACCGTCGACTTCGATACGTCTGCCGGTGCCAAGGAAATCGACGCCAGCGGCCTGATGGAAAGCGTCAAGGTCAGCTCCAAGCTGCCGTCCAGCGGCGAGCCGATGACCATCGAGCTCAAGGGCCTGACCCTGAACAGCCAGACCGCCAAGAGCGCCAGCGATTTCTATCTGGGCCAGAACGAGGTCAAGCTGCAGGTCGTCGAGGTCAAGGTCGGCGAAGCCGCCCCGGTACTGCTGAAAGACTTCGTACAGCGCGACGAAACCAGCGAAGCCGACGGCAAACTGGCCGGCCGCTCCACCTACAACGTCGGCATGGTCAGCTACCAGGGTCACGATATCGGCGGCCTGGAAATGATCTCCAGCGTGAAGAACATCGATGCCGCTGCCCTGCAATCGATGCTCGCCCTGTACAGCGACATCATCAAGAGCACTGGCCAGCTGCAACAGGCCAGCCTGGAAGACGAGGCCAACCTGCCGGAGCTGAGCGAAGCGCAGCAGGCCCAGTTGATGGTGGACGTGGATAAACTGCTGGCCGCCAAGCCGAGCGTTGCTCTGGAGAAGCTGGCGTTCAAGACCGCCAACGGCGAGAGCAGCCTGAGCCTGGCCGTTGACCTGAACAAGCCCGAGTCCTTCGAGCTGCCGCCGGATCAACTGGCCAAGCAGCTGATCGCTCAGCTGGACGCCAAGGTCAGCGTTTCCAAGGCCATGATCGGCGACGTCATCGGCCTGCAGGCCACTATCGGCGGCGAGACCGACAAGGAAGCCGTTGCACAGCAGGCATCGATGATGACCGAGATGGCCAGCGGCATGGCCCTGTCCACAGAGCTGGCCAAGCTGGAAGGTGACAACATCGTCACCAGCCTGCACTACGCCAACGACAAGGTCGACTTCAACGGCAAGCAGATGTCCGTCGAGGAGTTCGTCGCCATGGCCTTCGCCAGCGGCGCCGGCCTGGGTGGCATGGGCGGCGCGGACCTGGGCGCGGAGGAGCCCGAGATGGAAGGTCTGCAACTGGAAGAAGAAGTCACCGAGGAAGAGGCTCCGGCCGAATAACCTTCGCAGGTGCCAAGAGGCCCGCATTTCCACTGGAGATGCGGGCCTTTTTTGTTTTTCAGGCAAATGCTCGGCTGCTAGCGCTGGCCTGATCAGCCTGAGTAGGTTTCCAATCACCTGCGAGCTGCTCGGCTCGTCCTGGCTCATGCCACCGCTGTGATTTGCGCTCGGCTAGCAAAAGGCGGGGGTAGCCAAACCAAGCCTCGGCAGAGCGCCGGCCACGTATAGGCCGCCATACACGCCCGCGAGCCGCGATCTTTACGCATTCTTTATCGCCCGCACCCCGTTGCGGAATCGCTCCTTTACGCCGGCCGGACGAAGAATTCGCCCACGGCGGCGCAGTCCGCATCACGGAGCGATCACATGAGCATTCTCGACGGGGTGTCCCTGGGCCTGGCCCTGGGGCTGTTCATCTACCTGCTGGTGGCGCTGCTACGCGCCGAACGCGGCTAGGAGGCCCCATGCAACTTCAAGACTACGGTCTGATCCTGGCCTTCTTCGTCCTGGTACTGGCGCCCGCGCCCTGGCTGGGACGTTACCTGTACCGCGTCATGGAGGGCGAGCGCACGTTGCTGACGCCGCTGCTGCAACCCATCGAGCGCGCCTGCTACCGCATCGCCGGTGTCGACCAGAGGCACGAGCAGAGCTGGCAGACCTACGCCCTGGCGCTGCTGGCCTTCACCATGGCCAGCCTGGTACTGCTGTTCGCCATCCTGCTGCTGCAGGGCGTGCTGCCGCTCAATCCGCAGCAGCTGCCGGGCCTGGAGTGGACCCTGGCGTTCAACACGGCGGTGAGCTTCGTCACCAACACCAACTGGCAGGCCTACAGCGGCGAGGCGTCGCTGAGCTACTTTAGCCAGATGATCGGTCTCACTGTGCAGAACTTCGTCAGCCCGGCCGTGGGTCTGGCCATCCTGGTGGCCTTCGCCCGCGGCATCTCGCGCAAGTCCAGCGCCGGCATCGGCAACTTCTGGGTCGACCTGACTCGCGCCACCCTCTACGGCCTGCTGCCGTTCTGCGTGATCCTGGCGCTGCTGCTGGTCTGGCAGGGCGTGCCGCAGACCTTCATGGACTATGCCCAGGCCAAGACCCTGCTGGGCGCCGACCAGACCATCCCGCTCGGCCCGGCAGCCAGCCAGATCGCCATCAAGCAGCTCGGCACCAACGGCGGTGGCTTCTTCGGCGTGAACTCGGCGCACCCGTTCGAGAACCCCACGGCGCTGAGCAACCTGCTGGAGCTGGCGCCGATCATCCTGATCCCGGTGGCGCTGGTGTTCAGCTTCGGCCACTACGTCAAAGACCTGCGCCAGAGCCGCGCGATCCTCGCCTGCATGCTGATCCTGTTCGCCATCGGCCTGGTCGTCACCTTGTGGGCCGAGCACCAGCCGAACCCGGCCCTGGCGGCGCTGCCGATCGAGCAGGCCGGCTCGCTGGAGGGCAAGGAGAGCCGCTTTGGCGTGGCTGCCTCGGCGCTCTGGGCGGTGACCACCACGGCCGCGTCCAATGGCTCGGTCAACGCCATGCACGACAGCTTCAGCGCCATCGGTGGGCTGGTGCCGATGTTCAACATGATGCTCGGCGAGGTGATCTTCGGAGGCGTCGGCGCCGGCCTCTACGGCATGCTGCTGTTCGTGCTGATTGCCGTGTTCCTCGCCGGCCTGATGATCGGCCGTACCCCGGAATACCTGGGTAAGAAGCTGGAAGCCCGTGAGGTACGCCTGCTGGTGGCAACGCTGCTGGTGATGCCGGTCGGCGTACTGGTGTTCTGCGCGCTGGCGGTGAGCCTGCCGGGTCCTGCGGCCTCGATCAGCAACCCCGGCCCGCACGGATTCAGCCAGGCGCTGTACGCCTACACCTCGGGCACCGCTAACAACGGTTCGGCCTTCGGCGGCTTCGGCGCCAACACGGCGCTCCACAACCTGCTGATCGGCCTGGCCATGCTGCTCGGGCGCTTCGGCTACATCCTGCCGATTCTTGCCATCGCCGGCAGCCTGGCGGCGAAGAAGCGCGCGCCGTTGGGCGACAACAGCTTCCCGACCCACGGCCCGCTGTTCGTCACCCTGCTGACCCTGACCATCCTGCTGGTCGGCGGCCTGACCTTCCTGCCTGCGCTGGCCCTGGGCCCGCTGGCCGAACACCTGGCGTTCTAACGGAGAACCATGATGAATGCCCCCACTCGCGTACCCAGTGCGCAAACCTCCAAGACCAGCTTCCAGGCGCTGTGGCAACCGGCGCTCAAGCAGGCCTTCGTCAAACTCGATCCGCGCAAGCTCAAGCGGGCGCCGGTGATGCTGGTGGTCGAGCTGACCGCCATTCTCACCACTGTGCTGTGCTTTATCCCCAACCCTGAGGTGAGCGTCGGCCTGGCCGTGCAGATCGCCCTGTGGCTGTGGTTCACCGTGCTCTTCGCCAACTTCGCCGAGGCCCTGGCCGAGGGTCGCGGCAAGGCACGCGCCGACAGCCTCAAGGCCGGCAGCCAGGGCCTCACCGCGCGGCGTAAGGTCGGCGAGCAGTTCCAGGCGGTGGCCGCCAGCCAGCTGCGGCGCGGCGATATCGTCCGCGTCGAGGCCGGCGAGCTGATCCCAGGTGACGGCGAGGTGATCGAAGGTATCGCCGCGGTCAACGAAGCGGCCATCACCGGCGAATCCGCTCCGGTGATCCGCGAGTCCGGCGGCGATCGCTCGGCGGTCACCGGCAACACCCGCGTGGTGTCGGACTGGCTGCTGGTGCAGATCACCGCCAACCCCGGCGAGTCGACCCTGGACCGCATGATCGCTCTGGTCGAAGGCGCCAAGCGGCAGAAGACGCCGAACGAGGTGGCGCTGGACATCCTGCTGATCGGTCTGACCCTGATCTTCCTGCTGGTGGTGGCCACGCTGCAGCCGTTTGCCCGCTATGCCGGCGGCGACCTGCCGCTGGTGTACCTGGTGGCGCTGCTGGTGACGCTGATCCCGACCACCATCGGCGGGCTACTCTCGGCCATCGGTATCGCCGGCATGGATCGTCTGGTGCGCCTCAACGTGATCGCCAAGTCCGGCCGTGCCGTGGAAGCGGCGGGCGACGTGCATACCCTGTTGCTGGACAAGACCGGCACCATCACCTTCGGCAACCGCCGCTGCAGCGCGCTGGTCAAGGCGCAGGGCGTCAACGGTCGCGACCTGGCCGAGGCGGCGCTGCTGGCCTCGCTGGCCGACGACACGGCCGAGGGCAAGTCCATCGTCGAGTACCTGCGCGGCCTGAGCCCGCTCGAGGCGCCGGAGCGGGGTTCGGTGCGCGGCGTTGCCTTCACCGCCGAGACGCGCCTGTCCGGCGCCGACTGGAGCGGCCGCAGCTTCCGCAAGGGCGCGGTGGACGCGGTGCTGCTGTACCTGGGCATGAGCCGCGAGCAGATGCCCGAGCACCTGGCTCGCGAGGTCGACAAGATCGCCCAGAGTGGAGGCACGCCGCTGCTGGTGGCCGGAGACAATCGCCTGCTCGGCGCCATCCACCTCAAGGACGTGGTCAAGCCAGGCATCCGCGAGCGCTTCGCCGAGCTGCGCCAGCTGGGCATCCGCACCGTGATGGTCACCGGCGACAACCCGCTGACGGCGGCCGCCATCGCCGCCGAGGCGGGCGTGGATGATGTGATTGCCGAGGCCACGCCGGAGAAGAAGCTGCAGCGCATCCGCAGCGAGCAGGCCGACGGCAAGCTGGTGGCCATGTGTGGCGATGGCGCCAACGACGCCCCGGCACTGGCCCAGGCCGACGTGGGCCTGGCGATGAACGACGGCATCCAGGCCGCCCGCGAGGCCGCCAATCTGGTGGACCTGGATAGTGACCCGACCAAACTGCTGGATGTGGTGCAGGTGGGCAAGGAGTTGCTGGTGACCCGCGGCGCGCTGACCACCTTCTCGGTGGCCAACGACGTGGCCAAGTACTTCGCCATCCTGCCGGCGCTGTTCGCCGGTATCTACCCGCAGCTCGGCACGCTCAACATCATGCAGCTGCACAGCCCGCAGAGCGCGATCCTCTCGGCCATCGTGTTCAACGCCCTGATCATCATCGCGCTGATCCCCCTGGCCCTGCGCGGGGTGCGCGTGCAGGCGGCGGACGCGGCCAGCCTGCTGCGGCGCAACCTGCTGATCTATGGCCTCGGTGGGCTGATCGCGCCCTTTGTCGGGATCAAGGTGATAGACGCGCTGCTGGTGGCGGTCGGTTTGGTCTGACGCTTGTCTCCCTCTCACTCGGAGAGGGGAAGAGTTCGTAGCCCGGATGAAATCCGGGAATGTCGCCCCGGATTTCATCCGGGCTACACAAGTTTGGAGAGGCATCATGCTCAAACAACTCCGCCCAGCCCTCGGCGTGCTGGCGTTCATGACCCTGATCACCGGGGTGATCTATCCGCTGACCATCACCGGCATCGCTCAGCTGGCCTTCCCCGAAGAGGCCAATGGCAGCCTGGTGCGCGACGCCCGGCGCGAGGTGCGGGGCAGTACGCTGCTGGCACAAAACTTCGAAGGAGCCGAGTGGTTCCAGCCACGTCCCTCGGCCGCCGGATTTGCCACCGTGGCCAGCGGCGCCAGCAACCTGGCGCAGAGCAACCCGGCGCTGGCCGAACGCATCGCCAAGGATGTCCAGCGCCTGCTCGGCGAGGGCAGTGCGCCGGTGCCGCTGGAGCTGGTCACTACGTCGGCCAGCGGTCTCGACCCGCACCTGTCGCCGGCCGCCGCGCGTTGGCAGGTGGCGCGCATCGCCGCCGCCCGGCATTTGCCGAGTGCCAGCCTGGAACGGCTGATCGAACAACACACCGAGCGCTCTGCAATCGGCCCTGACGTGGTCAACGTGCTGGCGCTGAACCTGGCGCTGGCGGACAATCGCGCCTTCGCCGTGAACGAGAACAGCCCATGAGTGATGCGCTACGCGCCGATGCATTGCTGGCCGAGATGCCCCGCGAGGGCCGCGGCCGGCTGAAGGTCTTCCTCGGTGCGGCGCCTGGCGTAGGCAAGACCTACGCCATGCTGCAGGCGGCCCAGGCGCAATTGCGCCAGGGCATCGACCTGCGTGTGGGTGTGGTCGAGACCCACGGCCGGGCGGAGACCGAGGCGATGCTCGCCGGCCTGCCGCAGCAGCCACTCAAGCGTGTGGAATACCGCGAGCGGCCGCTGCAGGAAATGGACCTCGATGGCCTCCTGGCCAAGCCGCCACAGCTGGTATTGGTGGACGAGCTGGCCCACAGCAACGCCCCCGGCAGCCGCCACGCCAAGCGCTGGCAGGACGTGCAGGAGCTGCTCGGCGCCGGCATCGACGTGTACACCACGGTCAACGTGCAGCACCTTGAGGCGCTCAATGACCAGGTGCGCGACATCACCGGCGTACAGGTGCGCGAGACCCTGCCGGACTGGGTGCTGCAGGAGGCCGACGAGATCCTGCTGATCGACCTGCCGCCACGCGAGCTGCTCGAGCGCCTGCGCGAGGGCAAGGTCTATGTGCCCGAACAGGCCCGGGCGGCCATCGACGCGTTCTTCTCGCAGACCAACCTCACCGCATTGCGCGAACTGGCCATGCACACCGCCGCTGCGCGGGTGGATGCTGACCTCAATCGCCGCTATCGCCAGCAGGGCCAGGAGGCACCGACCGTGCGCGGTCGCCTGCTGGTCGGCATCGACGGTGACGGCCAGGCCGAGCGCCTGGTGCGCCACGCCAGCCGGGTGGCCGAACGGCGCCATTTGCCCTGGTCGGTGGTGCACGTGGATACCGGTGGACCGCGTGACGAGGAGCGCCTGGGCAATCTGCAGGCTGCGCAGCAGCTGGCCGAGCGCCTCGGCGGCGAGGTGGTGAACCTGCGCGCCGGCGAGGTCGCCAGCACATTGATCGCCCATGCCCGCGAACGCCGCGCCAGCCTGATCCTGGTCGGTCGCAGCCGCCAGCGCCTGCGTCGTCGCTGGCATGTCGGTCGAGGTCTGGCCGAGCGCCTGCTGGCCGCCGGCAAGGGCCTGGAGATCAGCGTGCTGGACACCGAGGCCGAGCTGGCTCCGGCGCGGCCAAGGGCACGGGCACCGCTGGCCTGGCGCGACTATCTGCTGGCAGCGCTGGCCACCGCCGTGGCCAGCAGTACCGCCCTGGGCCTGGCGCACTTCATCCAGTTGCCGAATATCTCGCTGGTCTTCCTCGCCGCCGTGCTGGTGGTGGCGGTGCGCAGTTCCCTGGGCCCGGCGCTACTGTGCGCCGGCCTGTCGTTCCTGGCCTACAACCTGCTATTTATCGAGCCGCTGTTGTCGCTGAAGATCGCTCGCCAGCAGGACGTGCTGACCCTGCTGTTCTTCCTGCTGATGGCTGGGCTGACCGGCAACCTGGCCAGCCGTCAGCGTCGTCAGCTGCAGGCCCTGCGCCAGACCCAGGCGGAGACCACGGCGCTGCTCGAGCTGTCGCGCAAGCTCACCGTAGCCACCGACCGTCAGGCGGTGTTCTCCGCCGCCACCCAGCAGCTCGGCCTGTGGCAGGACGTCGAGATCAGCCTGCAGTCGCGTGATCGCGACGGCGTGTGGAAGGTCGAGGCCGGCGTACAGCGCCTGCTCACCGAGCAGGAACGTGCCGCCGCCGACTGGTCCTGGCTGCAGTTGCAGCCGTCCGGGCTCGGTACCGACACCTTGCCGGGCGGGCGCTGGTGGTGGTGGCCGCTGGCCGGCGAGGAGGGGCCGCTGGCGATGCTCGGCGTGGCGCCGAAGAACGAGCGGCCGCTAAGTCCCGAGCAACGCCGCCTAATCGCCGCGCTCGGTCAGCCGCTTGCCCAGGCCCTGGAGCGTGCCCAGTTGGCGGCGGACCTGGAGGCGGCGCGCCTGCACGGCCAGACCGAGGAGCTGCGCAGCGCGCTGCTGGCGTCGGTGTCCCACGACCTGCGCACGCCGCTGACCGCCATGCGCGGCTCCATCGACAGCCTGCTGGCCCTCGGCGAGCAGATTCCCCTGGCCGACCGCCGTGAGTTGCTGGAAGGCACGCGCGACGAGGCCGAGCGCCTGGATCGCTATATCCAGAACCTACTCGATATGACCCGCCTGGGCCACGGCGGCCTCAAGCTGGCCCGTGATTGGGTGGCGCCGGCGGACATAGTCGCCAGCGCTGTGCAGCGCTTGCGCCCGGTGCTGGCGCCGCTGCAGGTGGAACTGCAGGTGCCGGCCGAGCTGCCGCTGCTCTATGTGCACGCAGCGCTGATCGAACAGGCGCTGGTCAACGTGCTGGAAAACGCCGCGCGTTTCTCGCCGGCCCAGGGCCGCCTGCGGGTGAGCATCGCCAGCGACGAGGCCGAGCTACGCTTCGCCGTAAGCGACCAGGGCCCCGGTATTCCGCAGGCCGAGCGGGAGAAGATCTTCGACATGTTCTACACGGCGGCGCGTGGCGACCGTGGCGGCCAGGGCACCGGGCTGGGCCTGGCGATCTGCCAGGGCATGGTCGGCGCCCATGGCGGCAAGGTGACGGTGGGCGAGGGGCTTGATGGGCGCGGCGCGACCCTGACCCTGCACCTGCCGTTGCATGCGCAACCGCAGGCGGAGGGAGAGGTATGAGCCGAGTTCACCCCGGACTGAAGTCCGGGCTACGACGTGGCACGGGCTCGGTAGCCCGGACTTCAGTCCGGGGCAAGTCTCCTTGCAATGACGAGCCAAGACCATGAGCACTAATCTCTCGACCATCCTGGTTATCGACGACGAACCTCAGATCCGCAAATTCCTGCGCATCAGCCTCAGCGCCCACGGCTATCGAGTGCTGGAAGCCGGCAATGGCGGCGATGGCCTGGCCCAGGCCGCGCTGGAACGCCCGGACCTGGTGGTGCTCGACCTCGGCCTGCCGGACATGGACGGCCAGCAGATGCTGAGTGAACTGCGCGAGTGGTCGCAGGTGCCGGTACTGGTGCTCTCGGTCCGCGCCAGTGAGGGGGAGAAGGTCAAAGCGTTGGACAGTGGCGCCAACGACTACGTGACCAAACCCTTCGGCATCCAGGAATTCCTCGCCCGGGTGCGCGCGCTGCTGCGCCAGGGCAATGGCGGCGAACCCCAGGAAGCCTCGGCGCAGAGCGGCCCGTTGCAGGTGGATTTCGCCTATCGGCGGGTGACGCTGGAGGGCGTCGAGGTGGCGCTGACGCGCAAGGAGTACGCGGTGCTGGCAATGCTCGCGCGGCATCTGGGGCGGGTGGTGACCCAGCAACAGCTGCTCAAGGACATCTGGGGGCCGACCCATGTCGAGGACAGCCACTACCTGCGCGTGGTGGTCGGCCATCTGCGGCAGAAGCTCGGCGATGATCCGGCGGCGCCGCGCTTCATCGTCACCGAGGCGGGGGTCGGCTACCGCCTGCTCGAGTTGCAGTGACCACGCGTCACGCGTGGTCGCGCTCGTACTTGTCCAGGGTGTCGCTGGCGATCTGCCGGCCGAGCTGGATCAGCTCCGGTGCCTTGTGGAACTCGAAGAACCGGCAGACCCGCTTGGGCACGTTGATCAGGATGTCCGGCGGATAGCCGGCGATCTTGTACTGGGCCAGCGAGGTCTGCATCGTCTCGAAGCTCTGGTTGACTAGCTCCAGCAACGAGGCCGGGCCGACATTGCCGAGCACCCGGGAGTCGCTGGCCGACTTGGGGGCGGCTTCCTCCGTGGCCTTGGGCACGCGACTGTCGTCCAGCCAGGGGTTGGGCACCGCGGGCTCGGCCTGCAGTTCGTCTTCGTCCTCGTCGTCGCGCCGCAGGAACGGCAGCTTCGCGCTGATCGAGCCCATCAGCTGGTCGATCTTGCCCTTGATCGCCGCCGGCCGCTCGATCACCGGCAGGCTGTACTGCTTCTGGTTCAGGGCGTTGAGGTTTACCGCAACGATCAGGTCGCAGTGGCTGGAGACCACCGGCACGATCGGCAACGGGTTGAGCAGGCCGCCGTCGACCAGCATGCGCGAGCCCTGGATGACCGGGGTGAACAGGCTGGGGATGGCCGCCGAGGCACGCATGGCCTTGTGCAGGCAGCCTTCCTGGAACCAGATTTCCTGCTGGTTGGTGAGGTCGGTGGCGACGGCCGTGTAGGGAATGGCCAGTTGTTCGATGTCGATCTCGCCGACTATCTCGTGGATCTTGCCGAATACCTTCTCGCCGCGGATGGCACCGAGGCGGAAGCTGACGTCGAGCAGGCGCAGCACGTCCAGGTAGTCCAGGCTCTCCGTCCACTCGCGGTATTCGCTCAGCTTGCCGGCGGCGTAGATGCCACCGATCACCGCGCCCATGGAGCAGCCGGCGATACAGCCGATCTCGTAGCCGCGGGCTTCCAGTTCCTCGATCACGCCGATATGCGCATAACCCCGTGCGCCACCGGAGCCCAGTACCAGGGCCACTCTCTTGCTCATTGCCGATCTCCCCACCAATGCCGCGAACATACCCGCCCAAAGCGGTGGCGCCAAGCTGGCTTTTGTTGAACTGGTCGTGCAGGAGTCATGTGCAGGGACAGAATTGAACGGCTATTTTCGCGCGTCCGCACTAGAATCCAGACTCCTTGTGACAGGGCACTTTGCCGTTGCGCTGACGTCCAAGCCGGTTTCAGCATTCGGGAGAACATCATGCAAAAGACCATCCTCATCGCCTCGTTGCTGCTGGCCCTGACCGGTTGCGCGGCCAAGACCGCCTACCGCGACAGCTGCGCCAGCCAATCGAACGCCGCCTGGCGCGAACTGGACCTGGCCAAGGCCGAAGGTTTTGCCGGCACGGTCAGCTACTCCAAGGCACTGACGCTGCTGACCGGGGCCAAGACCTCGCAGCAGTTCGAGGGCTACGAGAGTTGCACCAAGAATGCCGAGAAGGCGCGCTTCTATATCCGCGAATCGCGCGCCGGGCGCTGAGATGCAGCTGGACTTCACCGCGCTGACTCCGCTGGAGGCCTATCGCTGGCTGGCCTCCACCGTCACCCCGCGGCCGATCGCCTGGGTTTCCACTCGCTCGCGGGAGGGCGTCGACAACCTGGCGCCATTCAGCTTCTTCCAGGTGATCAGCGACGAGCCGCCGACCCTGATGGTCAATGTCGGCAGCCGTGTCGACGGTAGCCTCAAGGACACCCTGCGCAATGCCCAGGAAACCGGCGAGCTGGTGATTCATCTGGTCGGTATGGCCCAGGCCGAAGCGATGAACGCCTCATCGGCCAGCCTGGCGCCTGGGCAGAGCGAGTTCCTGCACTGCGATATCGCTACCCAGCCGTCGCAGCGGGTTGCTCCGCCTAGGGTGCTGGGTGCACCGGTGGCCTTCGAGTGCCGGGTGGCGGAGATCCAGCCCTATCCACGGCAGGCGCCGAGCTGTCACCTGATCTTCGCCGAGGTGCTGCTGGCCCATATCGACGACGGAGTACTGGATACCAACGGGCGTATTGATCCCGCCAGGCTCGACCTGGTCGGCCGCCTCGCCGGCAGCGGCTATACCCACACTCGCGACATATTCCATCTGCAGCGCCCGGCCTGACTCGCCGCACAGTTTCATGAGCAACTGTTTCGCGGTGCTTTGCCCGGTCCGTGTTGACCAGTAGCATCGACGGATCGAACAGGAGCGAACGATGCGGACGAAACTGGATGCGGTGCTGCATGAGGTGAATCAGGTGCTGCTGGGCAAGGAACCGCAGGTGCGCCTGGCGCTGACCTGCCTGCTGGCCCGTGGACACTTGCTGATCGAAGACCTGCCTGGCATGGGCAAGACCACCCTCAGCCAGGCTCTGGCACGGGTGCTGGGATTGAGCTTCCAGCGCATCCAGTTCACCTCCGACCTGCTGCCCGGCGACATCCTCGGCACTTCGGTGTTCGACAAGGACAGCGGGCAGTTCGTCTTCCACCCCGGACCGATCTTCGCCGAACTGGTGCTGGCCGATGAGATCAACCGTGCCACGCCGAAGAGCCAGAGCGCGCTGCTGGAGGCGATGGAGGAGGGCCAGGTGACCATCGAGGGTGCGACTCGGCCGCTGCCGGAGCCGTTCTTCGTCATTGCCACGCAGAACCCGGTCAGCTCCGGCGGCACCTTCGCCTTGCCGGAGTCGCAGCTGGACCGTTTCCTCATGCGCCTGTCGCTGGGCTATCCGGCCAAGGCGGCGGAAAAGGCCCTGCTGCTGGGCGAGGCACGGCGCGAGCTGCTGCCGAAGCTGGAACCCTTGCTCGACCATAGCGAGCTGGCGGCGATCCAGGCCTTGATTCCTCAGGTGCGCGCCAGCGATGCCCTGGTCGACTACGTGCTGCGCCTGGTCGAGGCCACCCGCAGCGAGCCGCAGTTCGCCTGGGGCCTGTCGCCACGGGCCAGCCTGGCACTGCTGGCGGCGGCGCGTGCCTGGGCCTTCCTGGCCAATCGTGAGTACGTGATTCCCGAAGATGTGCAGGCTGTGCTGCCGGCGGTGGTCGGCCACCGTCTGCGCGAGCGCGCCGACCCCGCGGGACACGGCGGCGGTGCGCTAGTTCAGTGGCTGCTGCGCGAAGTTTCGGCGGTGTGATGCAGCCGATTTCGCTTAAGGCCCGCTGGCGGCGCTGGGTGGTACGGCGCATTCCGGCGGCGTCGCAGGTGCAGCTCAACCAGCGGCGCATTTTCATCATGCCCGATCGAGTGGGGGCCGCGTTTTCGCTCGCTCTGGTGCTGATGTTGTTGGCCGGCATCAACTATGAGAACAGTCTGGCCTATGGTCTGACCTTCCTGCTGGCGGCCGTATTCGTGGTCGCCATCCTGCATACCTATCGTAACTTTGCCGGCCTGATTCTTAAGGCCGGTGCCAGCGGGGCGGTATTCGCCGGCGAGCAAGCGCGTTTCAAGGTGCGCCTGGAAAGCGATGGCCACGCCCACCAGGCCGTTGGCCTTGGCTGGCCGCCGCAGCCATTGCAGATCATGGATGTCCCGGCCAATGGTCAGCGCGAGTGCGAGCTGAGCTTGCCAGCGATACGTCGTGGCTGGTTGCGCCCGGAGCGCATGCGGGTGGAGAGCCATTTTCCCCTCGGCATCCTGGTGGCCTGGAGCTGGGTCGATCTGGATCAGGCGGTGCTGGTCTATCCGCGCCCTCTGGAAGGCGATCTGCCCTTGGCCATCGGTGGTGGCGCTGATGAGGAAGATGAGGGTCGCAAGGCCGCGGGGCAGGGCGCGGATGACTATCAGGGGCTGCGCAGCTACCAGCCGGGTGACTCGAAACGCCGTCTGCACTGGAAGGCTTTCTCGCGGGGCCAGGGCCTGTTGGTCAAGGACTTCGCCGCACTAGCTGGGCGCGATCTGTGGCTGGATTTCCAAGCCCTAGGTGGCGAGGCCGAGGAGCGCCTATCGCGACTTTGCTACTGGGTCCTGCAGCTGGATGACCGCCAGCAGCCCTATGGCTTGCGCCTGCCGGGTGTGGAGCTGGCGCCAGACTTTGGTGAGCCCCATCGCGAAGCCTGCCTACGGGCCCTGGCGCTTTATGGTGAGCAGCCATGAATGCGATTCAACCGATTCCACGTATCGCCCTGACCTGGCTGCTGGTGGCCCAGGTGCTGGTGATACTGCCGCATTTGCTGCATCTGCCGCTGTGGATCATCGGTCTATGGCTGGCCTGCGCTGGTTGGCGGGTGCAGGTGTTCCGCATGCGTGCGCGCTTCCCCTCGGGGCTAGAGCGCGCAGGGTTGATGATCGCCACGGCGGCTGCGGTGTTCTTCTCCAGCGGCAGCCTGATCGGTCTGGATGGTGGTGTGCTGCTACTGGTGGCTGCGTTCATCCTCAAGCTAGTGGAGCTGCGTAGCCGGCGCGACGCCCTGCTACTGATCTTCCTTGGCTTCTTCGTGGTGGTCACCAGCTATCTGTTCGACGATGGCCTGCTGTCGGCGCTTTACAGCCTGCTGCCGGTCACGGCGCTGTTGGCGGCGCTGATCGGTATGCAGCAGAGCGGCCTGGCCGAGCGTCCGGCGGCCACCCTCAAGCTGGCGGTATCGATGATGCTGCAGGCAGTGCCCTTGATGTTGCTGTTGTTCCTGTTCTTCCCGCGCCTAGGGCCGCTGTGGAGCCTGCCTAATATGCAGAAGGGGCTGACCGGCCTGTCCGACAGCATGGCCCCTGCGGATGTGGCGGAGCTCAGTCGTTCCTCGGCCCTCGCATTTCGCGCTAGCTTCGAGGGCGAGGTTCCGCCACGAGTGGCACTCTATTGGCGTGCGCTTACGCTCGAGCAATTCGATGGGCGCCGCTGGTCGCAATCGCTGGCCGCCAGGCAACCAGAACCACCGAAATGGCAAAAGCAGGGCGAGCCAATCAGCTACAGCATTGTGATGCAGCCAAGTGGCCAGTCTTGGTTGTTTGCTCTGGATACGGGTATGACCACATTGCCGGGAGCCCGGCAGATGGCCGACTTCCATTTGGAAAGTGATCGTCCGGTATTCCAGAACCTGCTCTACCAAGTGCAATCCTGGCCTCAGGCCGTGCGTCAGCCCGAACTGCCTGCTGCCGCGGCGAAGAGGACCCTACAGTTGCCAAGAGAGGGGGACCCGCTTAGCCGTGAATGGGCGCAGCAGCTCAGAGGCGAACATGCCGATAGCCAAAGCCTGGTCGCGGCAGTGCTGCGGCACTTCAATCGCGAGCCCTACGGCTACACGTTGAAACCTCCGCCGGTTGGCTTCGACAGTATCGACGAGTTCCTCTTCCGGACGCGCAAGGGTTTCTGTGCCCACTACGCCGGGGCCATGGTCTTCGTTTTACGTGCTGCTGGTATCCCGGCACGGGTAGTAGCGGGTTATCAGGGCGGCGAATTGAATGCTGCCGGCAACTACCTGTCAGTACGCCAACTGGATGCCCATGCCTGGGTGGAGTACTGGCAAGAAGGAAGGGGCTGGGTCACCGTTGATCCCACGTTCCAGGTGGCACCGGAGCGTATCGAGCTAGGTGCGGATGAAGCGTTGTCCGACGACGAAGCATTCCTTGAGGACTCTCCGTTTTCGCCGCTGCATTATCGCGATATCGCCTGGCTCAATGAGCTGCGCTTGGGTTGGGATAGCATCAACTACAACTGGCAGCGCTGGGTGCTGGGTTATAAGACAGAGCAACAGCTCAGGTTGCTGCAGCGCTGGTTTGGCACTCTCGACTGGAGTTGCCTGGCAATAGCGCTGGTCGGTGGCGGCGGCATGCTGCTTGGCCTGCTGGCGCTTTGGCTGTTCAAGCCCTGGCAGCGCGAGCGTGATCCGCAGCAGCGGCTGTTGCAGCGCTATGAGGCCTTGCTGTTGAGGCACGGTGTGCGTCGCGACAAGGGAGAGGGTGTGCACGCTTTTGCTGCACGGGCGGCAGGGCTGATGCCGTTGCAGGCGCGGGCGATTTCCGCCTTTGCCCAAGCCTTCGAGGCTCAGCGCTATGCGGGACAGCCGCAGTCGACGGATCAACTGAAGGCTTTGCTACGCCGTCTGCGTCGCGAGTTGCCCTGGCGCCCGCTGCGAGGGCAGCACTGACATGGCCGGCTTCCAGCGTGAGCTGGCGCGGCAGGTCATTGTCCTGCATATCCGTATCTATGCCTGCGTGTCTGGGTTGCAGGCTGATAGCGACGACGAGGCCCTGCACGATCTGCGCATCGCCCTGCGCCGCTTGCGCAGCCTGTTGCGACCATTACGCAGCGAGAAACTGTGCGCAGCCTTGGAACAGGTCGCCGGAACCTTGGGCGATGCCAGTGGCCCGTTGCGCGATCTGGAGGTGCTGGCTAACGAGCTGGAGAAACAAAGCCTGCCGCTAGCTGCCCGGCGACGGCGAGCCCATCTGGCGCAAAGCTATGTCCGCCTGCTGGAGGGTCTGCCGTTAAAGCGTCTGCTGATCCTGCTCGACGACTGGTCCGAGGATCAGCGCCAGGCGCTGCGCCTAGGCGAGTGGCAGGCTCGGGGCAAGGCGGTGGCCAAGTACATGCGCAAGCAGGGCCGGCAACTGGCCGAGGCATTGCGCGACCCCGCGCATGACCGGCACCGTCTGCGCCTGCTGATCAAGCGCCTGCGGTATTGCAACGAGGCATGGCCGCAACATGCGGATCTGCCTTCCGCGGCGCTCAGGGCGTTGCGTTACGCGCAGAGCGCCCTTGGCGACTGGCACGATCACTGGCAATGGTTGCAGCGCCTGCATACCGAACCGGACCTGGCGCCCTGCGCCGAAGTCTGGCGCGAACGCCTGCAGCAGGCCGAGGCTGTCGCCGATCTGGCTTTGCAGGCGTTGCTGGAGCATTTCCCGGAAGCCCCGGCGCAGAGCTGAATGGCCGGCAATATCGCCGCTGAATTGGCCGCTCAGTCCCTCCCGCGGCGGCGCGCTTTTCTCTAAGCTTCAGTCTGTATGAAAGGAGATTGCGCATGACCTTCGCTGAACTGATCCACGCGGTGCATACCCATCCGCAGCACGTCGTCGTTCCCGGCCTGTGGGGGCAGGGCCGCGCCACCTTCGGCGGCCTGGTGGCGGCCATGGTCTACGAGGCGATGCGCCTCAAGGTACCGGCCGGGCGCCCGGTGCGCTCGCTGTCCATCACCTTCGTCGGCCCCATGCTGATGGGCGAGCCGGTGGCGTTCGAGGTGGAAGTGCTGCGTGAGGGCAAGTCGGTCAGTCAGGTGGTAGGGCGCGCGGTACAGAATGGCGCAGTGGTGGCCATGGCCCAGGGCAGCTTCGGCGCTTCGCGTGCCTCTGCCGTGCATGTGGAAGCCGAGGCGGCGCCAGCCATGAAGGCGGTGGAAGAATGCCCGGAGCTGCCGTATCTGGCCGGCGTCACCCCGGAGTTCACCCGCTTCCTGGCCATGCGCTGGGGCGAGGGCGGCATGCCCTTCACCAACAATCCGTCGCGCCATATGGGGGGCTGGGTGCGCCTGCGCAGCGACGTGAGCCACGACAAGGTCACCGAGGCCCACCTGCTGGCGCTGGTGGATGCCTGGCCGCCGGCGGTGCTGTCGCACCTGAGTACGCCAGTCCCCGGCAGCTCGCTGACCTGGACCATCGAGTTCGTGCACCCCATCCCCAGCCTTACCACCCATAACTGGTGCCTGTACCGGGCCGAGATCGAACACGCCCTCGATGGCTACGGCCACATCGCCGCGCGCCTGTGGACGCCCGATGGCCAGCTGCTGGCCCTGAGCCGGCAGACCACCACGGTATTCGACTAAGCCTCGATCTGCGGTAGCCCGAAGAAGGCTCTGGCCGCGGCTGTGCTGTGCGCTGCCAGGGCCTCCTGGCTCTCGCCGCGGTGCAGGGCCACCTCGCGCAGTACCTCGGTGAGGAAGGCCGGCTCGTTGTGCCCGCTCTTCGGCTTGGGCCGCAGGCTGCGTGGCAGCAGATAGGGCGCATCGCTTTCCAGCATCAGGCGTCCGGCCGGAATGTCGCGCATCAGCGGGTGCAGGTGGGTGCCGCGGCGCTCGTCGCAGATCCAGCCGGTGATGCCGACGTGCAGGTCCAGATCCAGGTAGCTGTACAGCGTCGCCTTCTCGCCGGTGAAACAGTGCACCACCGCAGCGGGCAGGCGGTCGCGGAATTGGCGGAGGATGGTGATGAGGCGCTCGCCGGCCTCGCGCTCATGCAGGAATACCGGCATCTGCAACTCCGCCGCTAGCGCCAGCTGTTCCTCCAGGGCTTTTTCTTGCTGCGGCCGTGGTGAGAAATCACGGTTGAAGTCCAGCCCGCATTCGCCCACGGCACGCACTGGCGCCTCTATCAGCAGGGCGCGCAGGTGGCGCGCGCTGTCGGCGTTCCATTGGCTGGCATCGTGGGGGTGCACACCTGCCGTACTGAACAGCTGCAGGCCGCTTTCATCCAGCTCCCGGCAGAAATTCAGCGCCTGTTCGCTTTCCTCCAGGCTGGTGCCGGTCAGCACCAATTGGCAAACGCCGGCTGCGCGGGCGCGAGCGAGTACCGCGTCACGCTCCCGAGCGAGGCTGGGGTGGGTCAGATTGACGCCGATGTCGATGAGTTGCATGGTGCTACCCTCACAAGCCGAGCGGGGCAGCATACCAGAGCCTTGCTTCCCGTAATAAAGCAAGTAATTACAGGTGGTTATGTATGCTTGTTAATGTTTATTACCAGCTCGGACTGGCGGATTGAAAGCCGCTGTGCCAACCTCCGCGGCCCTCGCGGCGGAACCATCTGTCGCCCGGCTGGGCCAAGCTTTGACCCGGTTTCACCCTGAGGCCCGATGACGCGAGCGTTGCTGTTCCTGCTCTGCTGCCTGGCAATTGTCCCGGCCCATGCTCGTCTGAGCGGCCTCGGGGGCAACCTGCCGCACGCGGGTAGCCAGCGCGACCTCGCTGAGATCCGCAAGAGTGGTGAGCTGCGTGTGCTAGTCAACCAGAGCCGCAACAGTTCCGCCGAAATCAAGGGCCAGGCCATCGGCCTCGAATACCAGCGCCTGCGTGCCTTCGGTCAGTACCTCAACCGCAATGCGCGCAATGGTCGTGACCTGCGTTTGAAGATCATCCCCAAGCCCAAGGATCAGCTGGTCGCCGCCCTGCAGAAGGGCGAGGGCGATCTGGTGGCCCCCGGCGAGCTGCTCGATGCCCACCCGGGGCTCGGCATCAGCGCCAGCGCGGCGATCCGCAGCGACGTGCCGCTGGTGGTGGTCGGTAATCGGCGTAACCGCCACTACAAGCATCTGCAGGACATGTCCGGGCGCAGCCTGACGCTGCCGGTCGGCAGCGCCGTCAGCGATGCCCTGCGCGAGGTCAATCAGCAGCTGGCCCAGCACAAGAGGCCGCCGATAGTGGTGGAGTGGGCCGACTCCAGCCTGGCCGTCGAGGATGTGCTGGAGATGGTCCAGGCCGGCATCTATCCCTGGACGGCAGTGGAGCTGCCGATCGCCGAGCGCTGGCAGAAGGTCATGCCGGGGCTGCGTATCGAACGGCAACTGGTAGTGGGCGAGAAGGGCGACATGAGCTGGTTCGTGCGCCGCGAGTCACCCATGCTGCGCGCCAGCGTCGATCGTTTTCTGGCCGGCTACCGGGCGCCGAGCGACCAGGATTCGGCGTTCCAGCGCGTCTATCGGCGCTCCTACAAGGTGCGCAACCCAATTGTGACCCGGGGCGACCGGCAACGCCTGGAGCGAGTACGCAGCGTGCTGCAGAAGCACGGCGAGAAGCAGGACCTGGATTGGTTGCAGCTGGCCGCCGTGGCCTACAAGGAATCCACCCTCAACCCGGCGGCGCGTGGTGCCTCGGGTGCCACCGGGCTGATGCAAATCACCCCGGCGGCGGCGCGCAGCGTGGGCGTCGGCAATATCCAGGCACTGGACAATAACGTGCTGGCCGCCACCCGCTATATGGCGCGCATCCGCCGCGAGTTCTTCTCCAGCCGGCAGATCGCCGAGGCCGAACGCATGGCCTTCGTCCTGGCCGCCTACAACATGGGGCCACAACGCGTGCAGGGGCTGCGCGCCGAGGCGCGGCGCCGCGGGTTGAACTCCAACCGCTGGTTCTTCCAGGTGGAACGGGTGGCCATGGAGCAGATGGGCATGGGGGTGGTCAGCTACGTCAACGCGGTTAACAAGTACTACCTTGCCTATGATCGGGAACGCTTTCTGCTGGAGCCGCAGAAACAAAAGCTCAGTAGCAGTAATTAATCGAATTATCTGATTCTTATAAGTGCAAATTTGCGCTTTCATGATCGTTAAATTCGAATAATATGTGCCTCACCAACTCAAACAACTCCTCCACAAGGAACTGGCACATGAACAAGCTGATCTCCACCCTGATGTCCTCCAACGCCGGCTACGGCATCACCCTGCTGCGCATCGTCACCGGCCTGACCTTCGCCGCCCACGGCGCGCAGAAGCTGTTCGGCTGGTTCGGTGGCTACGGCCTGGAAGGCGTCGCCCAGTGGATGGAAAGCATCGGCATCACCCCTGGCTACCTGATGGCCGCGCTGGCCGGTAGCGCCGAGTTCTTCGGCGGCCTGGCTCTGGTGGTCGGCCTGCTGGTTCGCCCGGCGGCAGTTTCCCTGCTGGTCTCCATGGTGGTTGCCGCGGTGACCGTGCACTGGGCCAACGGCTTCTTCATCACCAACAACGGCTTCGAGTACGCCATGATCCTTGGCCTGATCAGCGCCGTGCTGGTCATCGAAGGCGCCGGCAAGCTGTCCCTGGATCGCGCCATCGCTCGCTGATCCGACCGCCAGTAAAGAGGCCCGCCATTGCGGGCCTTTTTGCGTTCAGAGCTTTTTCTCCCGACTCTCGGCCAGTTGCTCGGCGGCTTCCAGGCGCAGGCGTTCGCGCTCGTCGAAGCGCTCAGCTGCCAGGCTGGCGATGGCGCTCTGCCTATCCGCTTCGCTGAGCCCGCTGTTGGCTTCGATGCGGGCCTTTTCCTGGCGATAGCCGTTGAGTCGCTGTTGCCACTGCTGGCGTTGCTGGTCCAGCGCCTCCAGGCGTGCGGTGGCTTCGGCGCCGACCAGCTGCAGGCGCAGCTGCTGGATCTGCGCCGGGCTGGCGCCTTCGGCCTGCAGGGCGGCGGTCTGCTGGCGCAGTTCGGCCTGCAGCTGCGGTACCACCATTTCCTGCAGCTCTTCCGGCAGGCCGGCACGCAGGCGGTCAATGGCCTCGGCTTTCTGCTGGTCGTTCAGCGATTGGTCGTGGCGGATTGCCAGGCGCTGCAGAGTGAACTGGTTGTAGGCCTCTTCCTGGGCGAAGAAGGCCTGGTGCGCCTCGGAGCTAAACAGACTGGCGCGTAGGTTCTGCACCGCCTGCTCACGCTGGCGCATGGCGTTCAGGCTGGCCATCTGCGGCAGGTCCTTCTCCAGTTGGATCAGTTGGCGTTTGTAGTCCAGATATTGCGCCAGCAAGGCCAGGGCCTGGCCTTCCGCCGGCTCGTCGAGCTGGCTGCGCACGTAGGCCTGCAGGCGCTCGATGCTGACCTTGATGCTCTCTTCGCCATAGGCGCTGAGGAAGTAATCGAAGATGCGTCGGATATCGATGCTGATCAGCAGATTGCCGTTGGCGTCGACGCGGAACTGACCGTCCACCTGGGTGCCGGCGAAGGAGGGGGGCAGCGGGGTAATACCGGCGGTCAGCGCCGGTGGCTGTTGGGCAGCCTGCTCCGGTTGTGGCGGCGCCAGCGGCGCGGGAGCCTCGGCGGGCGTTGGCGGCGCAGGCGGCTGGCCTTGTGGATCAAGCGGATTGAAGTAGAGGGTAGCGGCGACGCCCGCCCCGATCAGCAGGGGCACGGCCAATAGCAGTGGCTTGTTCACGGCGAGACTCGGCAGGAGAAAAACATCGGGGCCCGAGCGGGCCCCGATCGATGGCTCAGAGGCCGGCCAGCTTGAGGCGGTTGGCCTGCTGGCGGTACACGGTGACCGGGTCGGTCTCGAACAGGCTGGTCAGGCCGAAGGTCTGGTTGACCTCGTCGAGGTGGTTCATCCGGTAGTTGTCGCGGATCACTTTGCCCAGGTGCGAGCTGCAGCGGCCGACCAGGCCGTCGTTGGCCTCGTCGAAGGTCAGCGAGCTGGCGCCCATCAGAACGTCGCTGACGTCCAGGATGTTGGTCAGCGGGCTGGTGCCGCTCCACGAGTAGTAGCTGACGCCGTTGACCTTGTAGGCGCCTTCGCCGCAGGAGCTGGTCGGAATGCCCTGCGGGTACTTGGCGTTGAATGCCGCCGCGCCCTGGCTGTTGAGCGACTCGAGGGCGCCGAGGGCATTCTGCGGGGTGGTGCTGGGGCTGCCGGAGAGGAAGTTGATCAGTGCGCCCAGGCCGTTGACGATACCGGCGACCAGCGCCTCACCGGCCGAGCCCGGCGGAATCTGACGCAGGAAGTCGGCGGTGTCGGAGCCCTTGTGCGGTGCGCCGACACTGGTGACCGAGGCAATCAGGTCCGGACGGATGGCGGCGACGTAGCGGATGGTCGGGCCGCCATGGCTGTGGCCGACCAGATTGACCTTGCCCTTGCCGCTGATGGCGGCGATTTCTTCCACCTGATCGAGCAGCTCTTCGCCACGCAGCTCGGAGGTATTCAGTTGGCTGACTTCGGTGATGTAGACGCTGGCACCGTCCGAACGCAGGGACGACGGGATGCCGTACCAGTAATCGATGCCGAGGATGCTGTCGAAACCGAGCATGCCGTGGGTGAGCACGATCGGGTACTTGGTCTTGGTGTAGCCGGTGGAGCCGAACAGGCCGGCGTCGGCCTGGCCGGACAGCAGCAGGCTGCTTCCGACAAAGAGGGCGAGCAGAGTCTTCTTATTATTCATGGGGTGCTCTCGAACGGTGAGATAGGCAGTGATCCGTCCTTGCGTCAGCCACCCGCTTCCGTCCTGGATGCGGTACTGCAGCAGGAGCTGAAGGGCATGAACTGTGCCAATAAGGGCGTATTTAGAACAAAGGCTCTAAACGGGCGTTTGCGGCACAGGCCGCATGGCTCAAAGGTCGCCGCTTCGGTTAAGTATTGTTACCTAGGGAAACAGGCGCTCCCCCTCCAAGGGAGGGTGACCGCTGCCGGCAGCTCTGTCTGGGGTGGCGGGTCAGCCCAAGGGCCATGTGGCCAATGACCGATAGCGACCCTGCTCGGACCGGTACAGCACCAGCTCCTCCGCACGCCAGGCAAAGCGTGGCGAGCCGATCTGCACTGGCAGGCAACTATCGCGCGCCAGCGTCAGATGCGGACGGTAGGTGCGAGGCTCGCTGGCCAGTCCGGCTTCATCGAGTAAGCGCGCGAGGCCGCTGGCCAGCGCCAGCAGCCCGGCGGGCGGTTGGCTGGGTGCCAGGTGCAGCAGGCCGCCATGCCAGCAGTCGAGGTGGTCCAGCTGCAGGTCGAAGGCCAGGTCGCGCAATGGCAGTCGCGGCGGCAATGCTTCCAGTAGCGCCAGCGCGCGCTCGGGCAGATCGCCGAGAAAGGCCAGAGTCAGGTGCAGGTTGGCGCTCGGAACTGGTCGGCCCGAGATGGCCAGATGCGATCGCCAGGCGTCGATCTCCACGGCAATCGCGGGTGGACAGGGCAGGGCGAAGAACAGTCGCAGCATGAGCTTACCTTGACAGCCTTGGGCGGCATTTTTACGATCACACCTCATAGCGCCGATTTAAGAGCAACTTGCGGGGCGCTGCCCGGTTGGGCGAATACCGCTAAAGCGCTGGCCGGTGTCGCCTCTCACCGCAGTCCGGCAGGACTATGAGGCTGAGACTGCATCCATGAGCTGCCCGCGCACCCATCTGTATTTTTCCCCCTTGCCGCGTACCGCGGTCAATCGCCACCCGCATGTGCTGCTGGTCGGCAGCCATCAGCCGCGTCTGCTCAAGAGCCTCGAAGGCTGGCCCAAGCAGTGGTCCGGAGCACGCAATTTCCTGATCCGTTTCTCCGGCGCCAGCGCGCAGGATCTGGCACGTCTGCCGGCAGATGCCTTCGATCTGGTGGTGGTCGGCGTCGAGGCACAGCCGGTCAACGACGAGCTGATTGGCCAGTTGGTACGGGTCGCTCGCCAGGGCCTGATCAGCCTGCGCTGAGTGCCGGATAGTCGATGGCGGTGATGTAGAACTCCTGCTCGCCGCCGGGCGTCTGTACCCGCACCTCGGCATCCAGCGCCTTGCCCACCAGGGCGCGGGCCAGCGGCGAGTCGATGCTGATCAGCCCCAGCTTGAGGTCCAGCTCGTCGGGGCCGACGATGCGGTAGCGCGACTCGTTGCCGTCCTCGTCCTCCAGCGTCACCCAGGCGCCGAAGTACACCTTGTTCGGGTCAGCCGGCGGGGTGCTCACCACCTTCAGGTTTTCCAGGCGCTTGGTGAGGAAGCGCACACGGCTGTCGATCTCGCGCAGCATCTTCTTGCCGTAGATGTACTCGGCGTTCTCCGAGCGATCACCGAGGGCGGCGGCCTCGCTGACTGCCTGGGTCACCTGCGGCCGGCGTACGTGCCACAGTTCGTGCAGCTCGGCGCGCAGGCGCGCCTCGCCTTCGGGGGTGATCAGCGGGGTGCCTGCGGTGCGGGGTGGTCGATAGCGGCTCATGCTGTTCGCAAAGTCTGGAGGTCGGGCGATTCTAGCAAGCTCAGACTTCGCGCAGCACGGTCAGCGGCGAGGCGTTGAGGGCCCGCCGGGTGCCCCAGACGCCGGCGCCACCGACCAGCAAGGCGCCGATCACCGGCAACAGCAGCAACCACGGATGCGGCTGCCATTCCAGCTCCAACGCATAGCGGTACAGCAGGAAACTGGCCAGCTCGCAGCCAACGGCGGCCAGCAGACCGCTGCCGGCGCCGAGCAGACCGAACTCGGCGCGGCGGGCGCGCAGCAGCAGGCGTCGCTCTGCGCCGAGAGCCCGCAGCAGGGCGCCTTGGCGCAGGCGTTCATCGAGGGTGGCCTGCAGGCCGGCGAACAGCACGGTCAGGCCGGCCGCCAGGACGAACAGCAGCACATACTCAATCGCCAGGCTGACCTGGGCCATGATGCTGCGCAGTTGCTCCAGCAGCGCTTCGACCTGCAGCAAGGTGACGGCGGGAAACTCGCGCGACAGTTCGACCAGACGCTTCTCGCTCTGCGGCGGCAGGTAGAAGCTGGTCAGGTAGGTGGCGGGCAGGTCCTGCAGGGTATCGGGCTCGAAGATCATGTAGAAGTTCGGCTGGAAACTGTCCCACTTCACCTGGCGCAGGCTGGTGACCCGAGCCTGCTTCTCCATGCCGCCGACACTGAAGGTGAGCGCGTCACCCAGCTTGAGACCGAGGCTTTCCGCCAGCTCCGACTCCACCGACACACCAGGCTGCTCGCCCTCCGGCTGGGGCTGCCACCACTGGCCGTCCAGCAGCACATTGCCTGCGGGCAGCTCGGCCGCCCAGGTCAGGCTGAGGTCGCGCTGGATGGCGCGCTCGCCCTGGCTGTCCTTGCTGACGATGCCCTGCACCGGCTCGCCGTTGATCATGGTCAGGCGGCCGGCGACTATCGGGTAGAGCGGCGCGGGATGCGGCGACAGTTGGGCGAGGCGGGTGGCGAAGGCCTCGCGCTGGTCCGGCAGCACATTGAGGGCGAAGTGGTTGGGCGCTTCGGCCGGTAGCTGGTCCTTCCAGGTGTCGAGCAGCTCACCACGCAGTAGGGCGATCAGGCTCATGGCCAGCAGGATCAGGCCGAAGGCCAGCGATTGTCCGGCCGCCGCCAGCGGATGCCGCAGCAGCTGCCCCAGGCCCAGGCGCCAAGGCAGGGAGGCGCGGGCCAGCAGGCGGCGCAGGGCGTTCAGGCCGAACAGCAGGGCACCACCAAGCAGCAGAGTAGCAAGCAGGCCGCCGCCGAGCAGGCCCAGAGTGAGCTTCAGATCCAGGCTCAGGCGCCACATGATCATGCCCAGCGCTAACAGCGCGGCGCCGTAGACCAGCCAGGAGCTCGGCGGCACGGGGAGCAGATCGCGGCGCAGTACGCGCAGCGGCGGCACGCGGCCGAGTGCCGCCAGGGGCGGCAGGGCGAAGCCCGCCAGCGCCACCAGTCCGGTGGCCATCCCGGCCAGCGCCGGCAACAGTCCACCAGGCGGCACGCCAGGAGGCAGCAAGCCCTGCAGCAGCTTGAACAGCACCAGCTGGCCGACCCAGCCGACCAGGGCGCCAGCCAAGGCAGCGAGCAGGCCGAGCATGGCTAGCTGCAGGCCGAACAGGCTCAGTGCTTCGCGGCGCGAAAGGCCCAGGCAGCGCAGCAGTGCGCTGGCGTCGAAGCGGCGTGCGGCGAAACGGGCTGCCGAGAGCGCCACGGCGACGCCGGCCAGCAACACGGCTGCCAGGCTGGCCAGGTTCAGGTAGCGCTCGGCGCGACCCAGTGCGCCACCGATCTGCCGGTTGCCGTCGCGGGCGTCTTCTAGGCGCTGGTGGGCGGCCAGGCCCTTCTCGGTCTCTGCGCGATAGTTGGCCAGGATCGCGGTGTCGCCACGCCAGAGGTCGCGGTAGCGCACCCGGCTGCCTGGCTGGACCACGCCGGTGGAGGCCAAGTCGGCCAGGTTGATCAGTACTCGTGGGGTGAGACTATAGAAGTCGCCAGCGCGGTCGGGCTCGTGGGTCAGCACGCGGGTCAGGCGCAGTTGCCGGCTGCCGACTTCGATGCTCTGTCCGATCTTGAGGTCCAGCGCCGCGAACAGCCGTGCCTCGGCCCAGGCCTCGCCGGGCTGCGGGCCGCCTCCAGGCTGGTCGGCGGCATAGGGCTCGGCGGCGCTTTTCAGTTCGCCACGAAGTGGGTAGCCGCTGCCGGCGGCCTTGATGCTGGCCAGCTGAATGCCCTGCTCGCCGGCAATCACGCTGGCGAACTCGACCACCTGGGCGTGCTGCAGGCCCAGCTTGCGGCCGTCTTCGATCTGTTCGGGTGCGGCGGGTGCGCTGCCGTTCAGGACCAGATCTGCGCCGAGAAACTCGGTGGCGCGTAGCAGCATGGCGCCGTTAAGGCGGGCGCCGAAGTAACCGATGGCGGTGCTGGCGGCCACCGCCACCAGCAGGGCGAAGAACAGCACGCGGAGCTCGCCGGCGCGGGCATCGCGCAACAGCTGGCGCCAGGCGAGGACGAACAGGCGGGCGAACATCAGGGCTCCACGCTGTCGACCAGGCGGCCGGCTTCCAGGCGGATCAGGCGCCGGCAACGGTGGGCCAGACGCTCGTCATGGGTGACCAGGACCAGGGTGGTGCCGCGCTCCAGGTTCAGTTCGAAGAGCAGGTCGCTAATGCGCTCGCCGGTATGGCTGTCGAGGTTGCCGGTGGGTTCGTCGGCGAACAGGATCGCCGGCTCGGCGGCGAAGGCGCGGGCGATGGCCACACGCTGTTGTTCGCCTCCGGAGAGCTGGCGCGGGTAGTGACCGAAGCGCTGGCCCAGGCCGACTCTTTCCAGCAGTGAGGCGGCGCGCTGGCGTGCATCGCTGCGGCCTTCCAGCTCCAGCGGCAACATGACGTTTTCCAGGGCGTTGAGGTTGTCCAGCAGCTGGAAGGACTGGAAGACGAAACCGACATGCTCGGCACGGACCCGGGCCCGGCGGTCCTCATCCAGCGACTGCAGGGCATTGCCGGCCAGTTCGACTTCGCCGGCGCTGGGCAGGTCGAGGCCGGCCAGCAGGCCGAGGAGGGTGGATTTGCCGGAGCCGGAGCTGCCGACGATGGCCAGGCTGTCGCCGCGGGCGAGATCGAGGGAGAGATCGTGGAGGATGGCCAGCTCGCCTTCCGTGCTGGGAACCACTTTGCTAAGGTGCCGCGCAGTAAGAATGCTTGCGCTCATGGAGAGTCCGATGCGTGCATTGTGGATGAGCGGTGCGCTGACGCTGATGTTGTGGGCTCAGGGCGCACTGGCCGGCACCGTACTGGTCATCGGCGATAGTATCAGCGCCGCTCTGGGCCTGGATACACGCCAGGGCTGGGTGTCCCTGCTGCAGAACCGCCTGCAGGAGGGTGGTTTCGCGCACCGGGTGGTCAATGCGTCGATCAGTGGCGATACCAGCTCAGGCGGCCTGGCGCGCCTGCCGGCGCTGCTTTCACAACATCAGCCGCAGTTAGTGATCATCGAGCTCGGCGGCAACGATGGCCTGCGTGGCCAGCCCCCCGCGCAATTGCAACAGAATCTTGCTCGCATGGTGGATGTGTCCACCGCTGCGGGAGCAAAAGTGCTGCTGTTGGGTATGCGTCTGCCGCCGAACTATGGCCAGCGCTATACCGAGGCCTTCGCTCAGGTGTTCAGCGATGTGGCGGCGGATAAGCAGGTGCCTCTAGTGCCGTTTCTGCTCGAGGGCGTCGGCGGTGTGGCGGGCATGATGCAGGCCGACGGCATCCACCCGGCCGTAGTGGCCCAGCCGCAGATGCTGAAGAACGTCTGGCCGAAGCTGGAGCCGTTGCTCTGAGCCTTCCCCGGTTGCTGGCTTTCGGCTATCGTGGCGCCCCCGCCCCGGAGCCCTGAATGCCGCGTCCCGCCTGGTCCCTGTACGCCTACCAACTGATCGTGCCCGACGAGCAGCTCGATCTGTTCGCCTGCCGCGAGGCAAAGGTGCATCTGGTGGCCAAGCAGCTGGAGTTGGGCGGCTTCGCCGATCGCACCCTGTGTGGCGGTCTGTTGCCGGCGCTGCCGGTGATGCGCGATGTGGATAAGGCCGGTTTGCGTGACAAGCGCTTGTGTCCGACCTGCCGCGAGGCGCTGGAGGCCCAGCGCCGCGGTGAACGGCTGCTGTGGCCCGACGCCTGAACCCTCCCGGCCCGCTTGCGGCCGGTGTACAATCCCGAGTCTTTCCATCAGCCATTCTTGCCAAGGATTAACGGATGTTGTCGCGCGTTCCTGCCGTCGCCCTCACCAGCCTGATCGTGGCCGGCCCTGCTGCCGCCCTCGAGCTGCCCCTGCCGCCCCCGGGCGAAGATATCGTCGGCCAGATCCAGGTGGTCAAGGCCAAGTACGAGGACACCTTCGCCGACATCGCCACCTCCAGCGATCTGGGCTATCTGGAGATGGTCGCGGCCAACCCGGGAGTCGATCCCTGGCTGCCGGGCGAGGGCGCCGAGATCATCCTACCGACCCGCTATATCCTGCCGCCGGGCCCGCGCGAAGGCATCGTGATCAACCTGGCCGAGTACCGCATGTACTACTTCCCGAAAGGGCAGAACGTGGTGCACACCTTCCCACTGGGAATCGGTCGTGAAGGTTGGGGCTCGCCAATCGCGCATACCACCATTACCGCCAAGACGCCGAATCCGGGCTGGACGCCGCCGGCATCGATCCGTGCCGAGCACGCCGCCGATGGCGATCCGCTGCCAGCCTACGTGCCGCCAGGTCCGGATAACCCGCTGGGGCCGTTCAAGTTCACTCTCGGCACGCCGGGGTACCTGATCCACGGTTCCAACAAGAAGTTCGGTATTGGCATGCGCGTCAGCCACGGCTGCTTCCGCATGCTGAACAACAACGTGCTGGAACTGGCCAAGATGGCCCCGGTGGGGACTTCCGTACGCATCGTCAACGAGCCGTACAAGTTCGGTGTCAGTGGCGGCAAGGTCTATCTGGAGGCCCATGCGCCGCTGACCGACAGCGAAGCGCCGTCGGTAGTGGACAAGCACACTGCCGTGATCAATGCACTACTGAAGAACGACGCACTGGGCGGCAGCATGCGCCTGGACTGGGAGATGGTGCGTGAGGTAGTCGCGTCGGAAGATGGCATGCCGATCGAGATCGCCATACCTCAAGAGGCGGTGGCCAATCACGAGGCCACTCCGCTGGAGCTCTAGGTCGCGACTTCGAAGAGCCCGCCCGCAGCGATGCCGGCGGGTTTTTTGTTGTCGCGAGAAATCGCAGGCATTAAAAAAGCCGACCCGGCGAACCGGATCGGCTTCTTCAAAGCCTTGGCAAGAATTACTTGCGGCTGGCTTTTTCCAGCATACGCAGAGCGCGCTCGTTGGCTTCGTCAGCGGTCTGCTGAGCCTTCTGAGCAGCGGCCAGAGCCTCGTCGGCCTTGCGGTAGGCTTCGTCTGCACGAGCTTGAGCGCGGGCAGCGGCGTCTTCGGTAGCGGTCAGACGGGCTTCGGTTTCTTTGGATACGCTGCTGCAACCGGTGGCCAGAACGGCGGCCAGAGCCAGAGCAGAGAATTTCAGAACGTTGTTCATCGTGTTCCCCTTAAGGTGGACTTTCCATGAAAAGCAATTTCCCGAGCTCGGGAAATTAGCCGGGCTACATACTACCCATTACTTTTAGTAAGTAAACCGACCTGAAGCAAGTGAAGCAAAAAAAAGCCTGATCTGTTCAAGTTTTAATCTTTTCTGTTTAAAAAACATGCAGTTCGAGTGCTCGCAAGGAGGCTTGCAAATCCAATCCTCGACACTTTTAGTGGGGGCGTCTGTGCATTTCTGCCACATGGCGTCCGGGCGAGTGCAATTGATAATATGCGCTCGCCGTATCCGGCAGGATGCAATTCCGGACAATTCCAAGGACGTTAAGATGTCGAAACTCATCAAGTGGGGACTGTTGGCCATAGTGGCCGTAGCGATACTGATCAAGGCTTCGCTGTGGTTGTCGGTGCGTTCGATCATGAATGATGCGGTCGCTCAGATGTCTGCCTTCATGAACTTGAGTTACCAGGGCATCACTTCTTCCTTCGATGGCCGTGTTGGCGTCGAAGGCATCAAGGTCCACGTGCCGATGTTCAACGACGAGTTTCATATCGCCCACGCGGAACTCAAGTTCAAGGGTTTGATGGACCTGTTGTCGTTCAAGGAGCGTCTGGCCGAGGGCAAATTCCCCGAGCAGATGGCGGTAAATATCAAAGGGCTTACGCTCGATGTACATGGCCCTTTCATGGAGATGGTCCATCAGGCGCCGGAGCAATCCGATCTGGAGACCGCGCTGACCAGCGTGGCATGCGGCAGTAGCAGTCGCATCGGGGTCGATGAGCTGCTGGAAATGGGTTATCGCACTTTCGAAACCGACGCTCAGTTCTCGTACCTGTTCCAGCCTGGGGCGCAGACCCTGAGCTTCAACCTGGCTGCGGATATGCGCGACATGGGCGATTACCGTGTCAGCTTCTCCCTGGCCAACATGTCGGAGAAGCCGGGCGATCTACGGGTCAATCCGCCTCGAGTCTCCACCGTTACAGTGGAAATCAATGACAACCAGTACCAGCGCAAGGTCAGCAGCTACTGCGCCGGCAAGCTGGGCCAGTCGGATGAGGCTTATCTGCAGACTTCGCTGGAGCATCTGGACCAGTCGCTACGTGCTCAGCGCATCGCCCTGGATCCAGCACTGCTGGACTCGCTGAAGGCCTATTACAAGGATCCACAGGCGCTGCGCGTCGAACTGGCGCCGACCGAGGGCATGACCTGGGATGGCCTGCAGTTCTTCGAGGCCAAGGACGTGCTGGCCATGCTGCGTCCGGCCGTGCTGATCAATCAGCAGGCGGTGGAACCTCTGGCTTTTTCCTGGGTCGATCCCCAGGCGGCGCCGATTCCGGTGGCGAATGAGCTTGTGCGTGCGGAGGAGAATGAGCAGGTACAGGTTTCGCAGTACGAGTTTGTGAATGTGGAAAGCCTACCCAGCCATGCTGGCAAGCGGCTACAGTTCATTACTTATGACGGCACCTATTATCAGGGTGTGCTGCACAAGATCGAGAATGGCAAGGTGTTCCTCAGCGTGCAGATGGGCACCGGGTCGGCCGAGATGTTTCTTCGTCTTGAAAAGATCGATAAGGTAAGGGTTCTGTTCTAGAGCCCCATTGAGGAGATGAAATGAGCCAAGGGTTGTCCATCCACCATGACCAGGCGGGTCATCAGTTCGAGGCCGTCATCAACGGCCACCGCGCCTATCTGGCCTATATGGATCTGGGCAAACAGACGCTCGACATCTACCGTACCTTCGTGCCGAACGCCCTGCGCGGGCGCGGCATTGCCGCGGCGCTGACCGAACAGGCACTGGAGTACGCCGAGTCCATGGGCTACACGGTGATTCCGTCCTGCTCCTATGTGGAGCGCTACCTCGAGCGCCGCCAGCGCCAGCAGCTCAAGCACTGAGTCGCTTTCCAAATAAAAACGCCGGGCATTGCCCGGCGTTTTTGTTTCTGCGGAAGATCAGCCGCGCTGGCGCTTGGGCAGTACATCCTTGAGCTTGGCGTGCATGCTGCGCAGGGTCTTCTCGGTCGTGTCCCAGTCGATGCAGGCGTCGGTGATGGAGACGCCGTACTTCAGATCGCCCAGATCTTTCGGGATCGACTGGCTACCCCAGCCCAGATGGCTTTCCACCATCAGGCCAACGATCGAGTTGTTGCCTTCGAGAATCTGGTTGGCCACGTTCTCCATGACCAGCGGCTGCAAGGCCGGGTCCTTGTTGGAGTTGGCGTGGCTGCAGTCGACCATGATGTTCGCGCTGATCTTGGCCTTGGCCAATTCCTGCTCGCAGATGGCGACGCTGACCGAGTCATAGTTGGGCTTGCCATTACCGCCGCGTAGCACGACATGGCCGTAGGCGTTGCCCTTGGTAGTGACGATGGATACGCCGCCTTCCTGGTTGATGCCGAGGAAACGGTGCGGGCTGGAAACGGACTGCAGGGCGTTGATTGCCACAGTCAGGCCGCCGTCAGTGCCGTTCTTGAAGCCCACAGCCGAGGACAGGCCCGAGGCCATCTCGCGGTGGGTCTGGGATTCGGTGGTGCGAGCGCCAATGGCCGACCAGCTGATCAGGTCCTGCAGGTACTGCGGAGAGATCGGGTCGAGCGCCTCGGTGGCGGTCGGCAGGCCCATTTCCGCCAGGTCGCGCAGCAGCTGACGGCCGATGTGCAGGCCATCCTGGATCTTGAACGAGTCATCCAGGTAGGGGTCGTTGATCAGGCCTTTCCAGCCGACCGTGGTGCGCGGCTTCTCGAAGTACACGCGCATGACCAGGAACAGGCTGTCGGAAACCTCCGCGGCCAACACTTTGAGGCGCTCGGCGTACTCATGGGCGGCCTTGATATCGTGGATGGAGCAGGGGCCGACCACCACGAACAGGCGATGATCCTTGCCGTCGAGAATGTCGCGAACGACCTGTCGACCGTTGGCAACGGTGCGCTGGGCGGCTTCGGTGAGAGGGATTTCGCGCTTGAGCTGCGCCGGGGTGATCAGGGTTTCATTGGACGAAACGTTAAGATCGTCAATTGGTAAATCAGCCATCGTGGTACTCGTCAGGTCACGGGAGCCGAGCGCCTCTTCAGGCGAAATCATGGGGCGCAGCGGGGGACAGGCACCTTAACGCTTTCCAGGCCGCCTAGACAATGGGCGGAACCGCTCGGTATCAGTGGATTTGCGTGCTGGGGAACTCGGCGGCGTGCAGGGCTATCCATTCACGGGCGACGGTTTCCACCTCCAGCGGTGAGCCCAGTTCCTGCTCGCGCTGATGACGATAATGCTCGATCTGGCAGACCTGCTCGACCATGCGGGCGCGGAACAATGTGTCTTCATCGATGAAGGCGATGCCCACCAGATAGTTCTCCGCCTGCTTGCGGCACCAGGCTACCACCCCGGAATAGCGGGCCTGTTCGCCCAGCACCGGGATACGCAACTCCACGGCCGTGCCCTTGCGGAAGCCCTTGCTGGAATTGCACGCCACCCCGCCCAGGCTGATATTGTTCAGCCTCTGTCGTGGTAGGAAGGCATGCTTGCGCTGGACCAGTTCCACTGGCATGTCGCTCGGGTGACGCAGAAAACGACGCATTGTGACCACTCCGGATGCCATCCATTTGACATCACACGTGAACAGTATAGTGCCCAGCCTGGAGCTAACCGATTTTGATGCAGACCGCCAGTTGCTGGATCTGCCGGGGAGCTCCCTGCTGATATTTACCAGCATAGGTTGTGCCAGTTGCCGCTGGGCCCGTCACGCACTGCCTGGTATGGGGCTTCCTATCGAGCGCCTGTGCTGGGTGGACGCGGGCCATAACGGCGGCTTGGTCCAACGTTATGGCGTTTTCCACCTGCCAAGCCTGTTTCTCATTCGTGACGGCCAATTCTTTGGCAGTTTGCAATCCCAGCTCAATCCGACCGGGCTTTCTGCAGTGCTGGAGCAGGCGCTGGGTCGTCAACCCGAGGAGTTACCCTGATGCCGGATCCGCAACGCCCACGCATCGGCATCGTTGGTACCGGTGCCATTGGCGGCTTCTACGGCCTGATGCTGGCCCGCGCCGGTCATGATGTGCATTTTCTGCTGCGCAGCGAATATGCCGCGGTCGTGGAGCAGGGGCTGCGGCTGAACAGCGCCGTGCATGGCCAGCTGCATCTGCGGCCAGTGCAAGCCTGGAGCAGCGCAGCCGACATGCCGGCCTGCGATTGGTTGCTGGTGGGAGCCAAGACCACCAGTAATGCGGAGTTGGCTCCTGTCATCGCCCAGCTGGCCGGGCCAGGCGCCAAGGTGGTCCTGCTGCAGAATGGTTTGGCCGTCGAGGAGCTGCTGCGACCTCTGCTGCCGGACTCGCTGCATCTGCTTGGCGGGCTGTGCTTTATCTGTACCCATCGCGCTGCGCCAGGGGTGATCGAGCATCAATCCCTGGGTGCGGTAAACCTAGGCTATCACTCGGGCCCGGCGGATTCGATCGAAGCCCGGCAGGCATTGGTCGAGGAGGGCGCCGAGCTGTTTCGTTCGGCCGGCCTGGAATCCACCGCCATGGTCGACCTGCAGCAGGCGCGCTGGCAGAAGCTGGTGTGGAACGTGCCCTACAACGGCCTCTCCGTGCTGCTGGATGCCGGCACCACCCGCCTTATGGCCAGCGCCGACAGCCGCGAGCTGATCCTGGACCTGATGCAGGAAGTGGTGCAGGGCGCCGCGGCTTGCGGCCATGTCCTGCCGGAGGGCTACGCGCAGAAGCTGCTGGCGGTGACAGAGCGCATGCCGGACTATTTGCCCAGCATGTACCACGACTTCAAGCACAAGCGCCCGCTGGAGCTGCAGGCCATCTACGCCGCGCCTCTGGCGGCTGCCGCGGCAGCGGGCTGTGAACTGCCGAAAATGCGCATGCTGCACCAGGCATTGCGCTTCCTCGACGCGAGCTGAGACCACTATGGGCAAGGGACTGGGTGACAAACTGGTATTGGCGATCTCCTCGCGTGCGCTGTTCGATCTGCGCGAGAGTCACCGCATCTACGAAAGCGAAGGCGTCGAAGCCTATCGCCAATACCAGATTGACCATGAGGATGAAATCCTCGCCCCCGGCGATGCCTTCCCGCTGGTGGAGAAACTGCTGAGTCTGAACGGCAACCTGGGCCAGGCGCGGGTCGAGGTGATACTGGTGTCGCGCAACAGTGCCGATACGGGGCTGCGCATCTTCAATTCCATCACTCATCACGGCCTGGGCATTTCCCGTGCGGCGTTCGTTGGTGGTCGCAGTCCTTACCCCTATCTGGCGGCATTTGGCAGCCATCTGTTCCTCTCCACTCATGCCGAGGATGTGCGCGGCGCGCTGGGCGCTGGTTTCGCCGCCGCCACCATTCTCTCCGGTGGTCCGCGCCGTGCGGCGAGTACCGAGCTGCGCATCGCCTTCGATGGCGATGCCGTGCTGTTCTCCGACGAGTCCGAGCGGGTCTACCAGCAGGCTGGGCTGGAGGCGTTCCAGCAGCACGAGAAGGATTCGGCTCGCGAGTTGCTCGGCGGTGGGCCGTTCAAGCCTTTCCTGGCGGCGCTGAATCGCCTGCAGCGCGAGTTTCCCGAGGAGCAGTGTCCGATTCGCACCGCGCTGGTCACTGCGCGCTCGGCGCCAGCCCACGAGCGGGTGATCCGCACCCTGCGCAACTGGGACATCCGTCTGGATGAGTCGCTGTTCCTCGGCGGCCTCGACAAATCGGCCTTCCTTGAGGCCTTCGCCGCCGACGTGTTCTTCGACGACCAGACCGGCCATTGCGAGCGTGCCAGCCAGGTAGTCGCCACTGGCCACGTACCGCATGGCGTGAGCAACGAACTGCAACCCTGACGCTGGCGACAGCGCTGCTAAGCTCAGAGAGGCCCTAGCAGGAAGTCAGGGAGGCCGCATGTTGCGTTCCATTCTCTATGCCACCGATCTCGGGCTCTATGCGCCCTATGTGCTGCAGCACGCTCTGTCGTTGGCCAAGGCGTTCCAATCCGAGCTGCACGTGGTGCACGCCGTCGAGCCGCTGGGGTTGTTCGCCGAATCTGTGCTGAACACCTATCTCGATGAAAAGACCCTGCAGGAGCTGCGCAGCAAGGGGCTGACCACGGTGATGGCCAGCATCGAGCAGCGTGTGCTGGAGGGTTTTCGCGACGAGATGGGCGAGGCGCAGCAGGACATGCAGATAGTCCGCAGCGTACGGGTAGTGCAGGGCGACCCGGCCCAGGTGATTCTCGACGAGGCGCGGAAACTCGGGGTCGATCTGCTGGTCGTAGGCAGTCACAGCCATGGCGCTGCGCACGAGATTCCCCTGGGCAGGACGGCGGCACGCCTGCTGCAGCTGTCGGAGACTCCCGTCTATCTGGTGCCCATGCTGCAGCATCGCTAGTAAGGCTTATCGCTAACCGTTAGACGAACGGCATGCACAACTCAGAAAATCGTCTAGTTTTATCTCTAAACCGTTAATATGGTTATATCGCTGCGTTGGCAAATTCGGGCAGCGTCTATCTGCTTTGAGGGATATCTATGAAGCTGCAGCAACTGCGCTACATCTGGGAAGTGGCGCACCATGACCTCAATGTCTCTGCCACCGCGCAGAGCCTCTATACCTCGCAGCCCGGCATCAGCAAGCAGATCCGCTTGCTGGAAGACGAGTTAGGTGTCGAGGTCTTCGCCCGAAGCGGCAAGCACCTGACCCGTGTCACGCCAGCCGGTGAGCGCATCATCACCACCGCCGGGGAAATCCTGCGCAAGGTGGAGAGCATCAAGCAGATCGCCCAGGAATTCTCCAACGAGAAAAAGGGCACCCTTTCCATCGCTACCACCCACACCCAGGCGCGCTATGCGCTGCCTCCGGTAATCAGCGGTTTCATCAAGCAGTACCCGGAAGTGGCCCTGCACATGCACCAGGGCTCGCCGACTCAGATCGCCGAGATGGCCGCCGACGGCACCGTGGACTTCGCCATCGCCACCGAAGGCCTGGAACTGTTCAACGACCTGGTGATGATGCCTTGCTACCGCTGGAACCGTTGCGTGATCGTGCCCCAGGGCCATCCGCTGACCAAGCTGCCGAAGCTGACGCTGGAAGCGCTGGCCGAACACCCGATCGTCACTTACGTGTTCGGTTTCACCGGCCGCTCCAAACTGGACGAGGCCTTCAGCCACAAGGGTCTGACGCCCAAGGTGGTGTTCACTGCGGCCGACGCCGACGTGATCAAGACCTACGTGCGTCTGGGCTTGGGCGTCGGCATCGTGGCGCGCATGGCGGTCGATGCCAAGCTCGACAATGACCTGGTGATCCTCGATGCCAGCGAGTTGTTCGAGTCCAGCATCACCAAGATCGGCTTCCGTCGCGGTACCTTCCTGCGCGGCTTCATGTGCGACTTCATCGAGAAGTTCGCCCCACACCTGACCCGCGACGTGCTGGCCAAGGCTGTGCAGTGCCACACCAAGGCCGAGCTGGACGAGCTGTTCGACGGTGTCGAACTGCCTGTGCACTGATTTTTGCGGGCATGAAAAAGGGCGCCTTTTGGCGCCCTTTTTCGTTCTGCGACATCAGTGGCTGATGTGCAGGCCGCACTCGCGATTGTCCTCGCCCTTGGTCGGGTCGAAGTAGTCGAAGTTGTTCGGCAGGTTGTGCTTTACCAAGTACTCGTACAACTCCTTGGAGCTCCAGTGCAGCAGCGGGGCGACCTTGATCAGGCCGTCCGGGTTGACGCTCACCGGGTCCATCTGGGCACGCACCGCGGTGTCGCTGGCGCGCAGTGCGGTGAACCAGACTTCTGGCGCGGCTTCGCGCAGTGCGCGGGCGAAGGGCTCCAGTTTCACTTCTTCGGTGAAGGCCGCATGACGCGGATCGTCCAGCGCCGGCACCGGCCCGTCGATGGCCTCGCGATGGGCACGCGAGCGCAGCGGCAGGTAGGTCTTCAGATTGAGGTTGAGCTGCTTGCTCACTTCGTCGGCGAACTTGTAGGTCGCCTCGGTGTTGTAGCCGCTGTCCATCCAGATCACCTGGGTGTCCGGCTTGACGCGGGTGACCATGTGCAGGATGACCGCCTCGAAGGGGCGGAAGTTGGTGGTGCAGATCGCCGTCTTGCCCAGGCTCAGGGCCCATTCCACGAGTTTTTCGGCGTCTTTTCCGAGTTCGGCGTTGATAGTGGCCAGATCGAACGTCATCTGAGCGGTCCTGTGGGCAGTGAATTCAAGGGCGACGATGTTACCAGTCCGTGGCAGCCGCAACCACCGGCGCGGCCGGTTTACCAGCGCCCGGCCATGCTGCTAGAGTGCCGGCCCTCGAACAGCCCAACGCATTTAGGAGACGCCCGTGGAAATCGCCTGCCTCGACCTCGAAGGTGTACTGGTTCCGGAAATCTGGATCGCCTTCGCCGAAAAAACCGGCATCGACGCGCTCAAGGCGACCACCCGCGACATCCCCGACTACGACGTGCTGATGAAGCAGCGCCTGCGCATTCTCGACGAGCACGGCCTCAAGCTGCGCGACATCCAGGAAGTGATCGCCACCCTCAAGCCGCTGGAAGGCGCTGTGGAGTTCGTCGACTGGCTGCGCGAGCGCTTCCAGGTGGTGATCCTCTCCGACACCTTCTACGAATTCTCCCAGCCGCTGATGCGTCAGCTGGGCTTCCCGGCCCTGCTGTGCCACAAGCTGATCACCGACGAGACCGATCGCGTGGTGGGCTACCAGCTGCGCCAGAAGGACCCCAAGCGCCAGTCGGTAATCGCCTTCAAGAGCCTGTACTACCGTGTGATCGCCGCAGGCGACTCGTACAACGACACCACCATGCTCAGCGAGGCTCACGCCGGCATCCTGTTCCACGCGCCGGACAACGTGATCCGCGAGTTCCCGCAGTTCCCGGCCGTGCACACCTATGAAGACCTCAAGCGCGAGTTCCTCAAGGCGTCCAACCGCGAGCTGAGCCTGTAAAGGTTCGTCGCAATGAAAAAGGCCCGCAGATGCGGGCCTTTTTTGTGGGCGCCTGTTGGGATCAGAGCGCTTCCAGCGTCTGCAGCAGCACTTTCACCTTGGTGATGGACTCCTGGTACTCGGCCTGCCAGTCCGAGTCCGCCACGATGCCGCCGCCACCCCAACAACTGACGGTGCCGTCCTCGATCAGCAGGCTGCGGATGGCGATGGAACTGTCCAGCTCGCCGCGTACATCCAGATAGAGCAGAGATCCGCAGTAGAGGGCGCGGCGGGTCGGCTCCAGCTCGTCGATGATCTGCATGGCGCGGATCTTTGGGGCTCCGGTGATGGAGCCGCCGGGGAAGCTGCCGGCAACCAGATCCAGCGCATCCTTGCCCGCGGCCAGCTCGCCGGTCACGGCGCTGACTAGGTGATGCACGTTGGGGTAGCTCTCCAGCGCGAACAGCTCGGGCACCCGCACCGAGCCCGTGCTGCAGCTGCGACCCAGGTCGTTGCGCAGCAGGTCGACGATCATCAGGTTCTCGGCGCGGTCCTTGGGGCTGGCCAGCAGCTCGGCGGCATTGGCGGCGTCCTCGGTCGGCGTGGCACCGCGAGGGCGGGTGCCCTTGATCGGCCGGGTTTCCACGCGGCCCTGGCTGACCTGAAGAAAACGCTCCGGGGATAGGCTGAGAATGGCGCCGCCATCGTCGAGCGCCTGGAAACCGGCGAAGGGGGTGGGGCAGGCCGCTCGCAATGCCCGGTAGGCGTTCCAGGCATCGCCCTGGCAGGGCGCCTGGAAGCGCTGGGCGAAGTTGACCTGATAGCAGTCGCCGGCCTGGATATAGGCCTGGATGCGCTCGATGGCGTTGCGGTATTCGCCCTGGCCGAGGTCGGCCTGGAATGGTTTGAGCAGAGAGAAGGCCGGCGCTTCCTGCGCCGTGCTCGTTTCGAACAGCTGTACCAGTCGCTCGCACTCGATTTGCTCAAGTTGCGGGTGAAACACCAGCAGACTGGTGTGCAGCAGGTGATCGCTGATCAGCGCCCAGCCGTAGAGGCCGAAGCGGGCATCGGGCAGCTGCAGGTCGTCGATGGTCTGTTCCGGCAGCTGTTCGAGGCGGCGGCCGAAGTCGTAGGCCAGGTAGCCGATCAGCCCGCCGATGAAGGGCAATTCGCTGCCTTCCGGCGCCTCGGCCCGGCCGAGCCGGGCCAGGCCGTTGCGCAGGCGCTGGAAGAAGTCCTGTCCGGGCTCATCTGCCTGCGGAGTGAACTGCTCCAGCGGCCAGGCGCTGAGCAGGTCGAAGCGCCCGCGCTCGGCCTGGGGCCGTCCCGCATCCAGCAGCACGGCGCCCGGCGCATGGCGCACCAGGGCGAAGTAGGCGGCGGGGTCGGCCTGGTAGGGCAACGGATGGACGCGGCAGGTGCTCATGCGGCGAATTCGGTAGGTTGGGCTCGGATTGTAGGATTACGCCAGGCAATGAAAAAGCCCGGCATCGCCGGGCCTTGTCACCGAGCCGGGGCTCAGATTTCTTTCGGTTTGACGTGGCCGAACAGCTGCTGAGAGAAGCGCACGCGATCCTCCACGCTTTCCTTCACATCGTTCTTCGCCAACTCGGCCAGGCGGGCTTCCACCGCATGGGCGCGATGGGTCAAGCCGCAATCGTTGGCGATCTGGATGTTCAGACCGGGGCGAGCGTTGAGCTCGAGAATCAGCGGGCCCTTGTCTACGTCCAGCACCATGTCCACGCCGATATAGCCGAGGCCGCACAGCTCGTAGCAGCCGGCCGCCAGCTTCATGAAGCCGTCCCAGTTGGGCAGCTGCACGCCGTCCACGGCGTTGGTGGTGTCCGGGTGCTTGCTGATCTTGTTGTTCAGCCAGGTGCCCTTGAGGGTCACGCCGGTGGCCAGGTCCACGCCAACGCCGATGGCGCCCTGGTGCAGGTTGGCCTTGCCGTTGGACTGGCGGGTCGGCAGGCGCAGCATGGCCATCACCGGGTAGCCCATCAGCACGATGATGCGGATGTCCGGCACGCCTTCGTAGCTGATGCTCTTGAAGATCGGGTCCGGGGTGACCCGGTACTCGATCAGCGCGCGGTCGCGGTGGCCGCCCAGGGAGTACAGGCCGGTGAGGATGCTCGACAGCTGGTGCTCGATATCTTCCTGGCTGACGATCTTGCCGGAGACGGTCTTGTAGCGACCCTCGAACTTGTCGGCGATCACCAGGATGCCGTCACCGCCGGCGCCTTGCGCCGGCTTGATCACGAAGTCGTTGCGGCCACCGATGATCTCGTCGAATTTCTCGATTTCCTTCTCGGTGGAGATGATCCCGTACATCTCCGGCACATGGATGCCGGCCTGGATCGCGCGCTCCTTGGTGATGATCTTGTCGTCGACGATCGGGTACAGGTGCCGTTTGTTGTACTTCAGCACGTAGTCCGCGTTGCGTCGGTTGATACCCATGATGCCTTTGGCTTCAAGGGCCTTCCACGTCTTCCACAGGCCGATCATGGGTTCAATCCTTCAGGAAGGCTTTGAAGCGGAACAGCTCGGTCAGGCGGTAGCCGCGGTAGCGACCCATCGCCAGCATGAAGCCCACCAGAATCAGCAGTACGGCCGGGAAGGTGAAGATGAAGTAGGTCAGCTGCGGGATGCTCATCAGCAGGTGGGCCAGGGACGCGGCGATCAGGGTACCGACGGCGACCTTGAAGGCATGGGTGCCGCCACGTTCTTCCCAGGTGATCGACAGGCGCTCGATGGTCATGGTCAGGATCACCATCGGGAACAGGGCGACCGACAGGCCGCGCTCCAGGCCCAGCTTGTGGCTGAGCAGGCTGATCACGGCGATCAGTACCACTACGAACGTCAGTACCACCGACAGGCGCGGCAGCATCTGCAACTTGAGGTGCTCGAGATACGAGCGCAGCGATAGGCCGAGCGCGGTGATGATGGTGAACAGCACGATGCCGAAGCCCAGCTGGGTTTCGCGGAACGCCAGGGCGATCAGTACCGGGGTGAAGGTGCCGAGGGTCTGCAGGCCGCCGAGGTTGCGCAGGATCAGGATCACCAGCACGCCGATCGGGATCATGATCATGATCTGGTAGGTCTGCTGGGTCTGCAGCGGCAGGCCGTACAGCGAGTATTCGAGGAAGTCGACGTCTGTGTTCTCGTCGGTCAGCTTGGCCAGGCGGATGGCGTTCATCTCGCTGTTGTTCAGGGTGAAGCTGACCTGGGCCTTCTTGCCACCTTCGATGTTGATCAGCGGCTCGTCGCCGGTCCACCAGACTACGCGGTCGCTTGGCAGGCCTTGCTCACCGGTGTCCGGGTTGAAGTACAGCCAGTCCTTGCCATTGAAGCTGCGCAGCCACAGTTCCGGGCTCTGTTGCAAGTCGGCGGCCAGGCGGATGGTGTGCACGCGCTCCATCGGCACGTGGGCGATGGACAGCAGCAGATCGATGACCTTGGCCTTGTTGACAGTCGAGGCGTCGCCGCCGAGCAGCAGCTTGACGTTGTCGTCACCCACGTTGTTGGCGCGCTTGATGGTCTCGCTGATGAAGGTCTCGACGTCCGCCGAGTGCTGGCGGATGGGGGCGAGCAGGGCTTCGGCGGCGATCTTCTCGGCGCCTTCTACGGCGATGCTGTCGCGGAAGATCGGGCCCTTGGCCTTGGCCGGTTCACCGCTGTAGCGCTTGGTCAGTACCAGGCGGTAGTAGAGGGTCTGCTTGCCATCGGCGCGGCGAGCGGACCAGGTCAGCTTGCGGTTGCCGTCGGCACGATTGACGCTGACGCCGTAGTTGTTGGAGATGAAGCTCTCGTTGAGGCTCACATAGTCCTGGTTCAGCGGCGGCACGAACATCTGCACCTTGACCGGCTCGCGCGGGCTTGCCTGGAACTCGACCTTGGCGTCGATGTTCCACAGGTCGTCGGTCTCGTCCTCGGTCACCGGGATGCCGAGAACGAAGATCTGGTAGGCCGTGACCAGAACGCCCACAGTCACCAGGAGGGTGATAAGGACTTTCAGATGCAGGGTAAGAGAGCGCATGTGGGTTACTCGGCGGAGTTTGCGTCAGGGGTACAGCCGGGCTTGCCGGCAGCATATTTAAGACTGGGGTCGACCATGGCATCCAGGCGCTTGAGCGCTTCGGAGCCAATCAGCAGCGGGTATTGGAAGGCGCTGCGGTCGGTCAGGTTCACTTCGATGGTGCGACGGGCCTTGCCCATGCACACCTGCAATTCGATCACCGGGCGAGCGGTATAGGTCTTGCCTTCCTCGGGATCGAAGTCGCCGGCGCGGCGTTTGATCTTGCTGATGCGCGCCAGCGGTCGTTCGATCGCGTGTTCGTGTGCTTCGTCGATAGCCAGATAGAAGCGTACCCAGGTCTCGCCGTCACGTTTGAAACGTTCGATATCGCGGGCGCTGAGGGAGGCGGTCTTGGCGCCGGTATCCAGTTTGGCGGCGACCTGCAGGTCGAGATCGGCCAGGCTGACGTATTCGTTCAGGCCATAGACGGTCTTTTCGGCGGCGAGACTCAGGCCGGGTAGCAGGCTGCAGCTGAGGATGATGGCGAGGGACTGAAGTCGCATAAATCCTTTATCGGTCGCGTCGTCGGGGCGGCGGCAGGGCGCAAGCCGGCTGGTGAAGTTTAGCAGGCGTACAAATGGCCTGGGCCGGCTCATGCGGGCGGCATTCTAACATGGGGTTTTTCTGCTGCGACAGCCGCTTATGAGCGTTTCTGCAGGTTGATTACACGGTTGCGAGGCGTTTCGCCTGTCGTGCAGATTGTCGACAATCCAATTCTAAAGTGTTGACACTCTTGGGTATGACGCTTAGTTTTGCCGCAACTGAAGCTCATTGTGTTGACAATAATGCTCGACGCTCTCGAAGTCCCCAGCAGCGATCAGAATGACTCGGAAACCCTGGCCGAGCACGTGTTTCGCCGCATCCAGGCGGCCATCGTGCAGGGCGAGATCCCGCCGGGCAGCAAGATCTCCGAGCCAGAGCTGGCGCGCACCTATGGCATCAGCCGTGGCCCGCTGCGCGAGGCGATTCACCGCCTGGAAGGCCAGCGTTTGCTGGTGCGTGTACCCCATGTAGGTGCGCGGGTGGTGTCGCTGAGTCATGCCGAGCTGATCGAACTCTACGAGATCCGCGAATCCCTCGAGGGCATGGCCTGCCGCCTGGCGGCCGAGCGCATGACTCAGGGCGAGATCGACGAACTGCGCCGCGTGCTCGACCTGCATGAGCAGGACGCGGCCTTCCAGGCCGGCGTCGGCTACTACCAGCAAGAAGGCGACTTCGACTTCCACTACCGGATCATTCAGGGCAGCGGCAACAAGACCCTGGCGCAGATGCTCTGCGGCGAGCTGTACCAGCTGGTACGCATGTATCGCCTGCAGTTCTCGGCCACGCCCAATCGCCCGCGGCATGCCTTTGCCGAACACCATCGCATTCTCGATGCCATCGCCGAACGTGACGGCGAACTGGCCGAACTGCTGATGCGCCGTCACATCGGTGCATCCAAGCGCAATATCGAGCGCCACTACCAGGAAGCGCTCGCCAACCCGTCCAAAACACGAGGTGAGTCATGAGTGCAAGAACCCCCGGCCAGCGCTTCCGCGATGCCATCGCTGCCGAGCAGCCGCTGCAGGTGATCGGCGCGATCAACGCCAACCACGCGCTGCTGGCCAAGCGTGCCGGCTTCCAGGCCATCTACCTCTCCGGTGGAGGTGTCGCCGCAGGTTCTCTGGGGCTGCCGGACCTGGGCATCAACACCCTGGACGACGTGCTCACCGACGTGCGCCGCATCACCGATGTCTGCGACCTGCCTCTGCTGGTGGATATCGACACGGGCTTCGGTCCTAGCGCCTTCAACATCGAGCGCACCATCAAGAACCTGATCAAGGCCGGCGCCGCCGCCGCCCATATCGAGGACCAGGTCGGTGCCAAGCGCTGCGGTCACCGTCCGGGCAAGGAAATCGTCTCCTGCGAAGAAATGGTTGACCGTGTGCGTGCCGCCGCCGATGCCAAGACCGATCCGAACTTCTTCCTGATCGCCCGCACCGACGCCATCCAGGCCGAGGGCGTGGACGCCGCCATCGAGCGCTGCCAGCGCTACGTGGAGGCGGGCGCCGATGGCATCTTCGCCGAGGCCGCCTACGACCTGCCGACCTACAAACGCTTCGTCGATGCGCTGAACGTGCCGGTGCTGGCCAATATCACCGAGTTCGGGGCTACGCCGCTGTTCACCCGTGACGAGCTGGCTTCGGTCGGCGTGGCCATCCAGCTGTATCCGCTGTCGGCCTTCCGCGCGGCCAACAAGGCGGCGGAAAGCGTCTACACCTCGATCCGCCAGAACGGTCATCAGAAAGACGTCATCGAGCTGATGCAGACTCGTGCCGAGCTGTACGACCGCATCGGTTACCACGCCTTCGAGCAGAAGCTCGACGCGCTGTTCGCCGCCGGCAAGAAGTGACCGGCCCGCAGGCCGCACGCGGCCTGCCACAACAATAAGCAGTACTACCGGATTCAGATGAGGAGAGAGCGATGAGCGCTTCCGTAGACACCACCACGCCAGGCTTCAAGCCGAAGAAGTCCGTCGCCCTGAGCGGCACCGCCGCCGGCAACACCGCCCTGTGTACCGTTGGCCGCACCGGCAACGACCTGCACTACCGCGGCTATGACGTGCTCGATTTCGCCAACCGCTGCGAGTTCGAGGAGATCGCTCACCTGCTGGTGCATGGCAAGCTGCCCAACGTTGCCGAGCTGACTGCCTACAAAACCAAGCTCAAGGCCCTGCGCGGTATCCCGGCGGCGCTCAAGGCGTCCCTGGAACAGCTGCCGCCGTCCGCCCACCCGATGGACGTGATGCGCACCGCCGTGTCCGTGCTCGGTTGTGTGTCGCCGGAGAAGGACGACCATAATCACCCAGGTGCCCGCGACATCGCCGACAAGTTGATGGCCTCGCTAGGTTCGGCGCTGCTGTACTGGTACCACTTCAGCCACAACGGCAAGCGCATCGACGTGGAAACCGACGATGACTCCATCGGCGGCCACTTCCTGCACCTGCTGCATGGCGAGAAACCGCGCGAGTCCTGGGTGCGTGCCATGCACACCTCGCTCAATCTGTACGCCGAGCATGAGTTCAACGCCTCCACCTTCACTTCCCGGGTGATCGCCGGTACCGGTTCGGACATGTACTCCTGCATCGCCGGCGCCATCGGCGCGCTGCGCGGCCCGAAACATGGCGGCGCCAACGAGGTGGCCTTCGAGATCCAGAAACGCTACGACAACCCGGACGAGGCCGAGGCCGATATCCGTGCTCGCGTCGAGAAGAAGGAAGTGGTGATCGGCTTCGGCCACCCGGTCTACACCGTGGCTGACCCGCGCAACAAGGTGATCAAGGAAGTGGCGCGCGAGCTGTCTGTCGAGCAGTCCAACACCAAGATGTTCGACATCGCCGAGCGCCTGGAAACCATCATGTGGGATATCAAGAAGATGTTCCCCAACCTCGACTGGTTCAGCGCCGTCAGCTACCACATGATGGGCGTGCCCACCGCCATGTTCACCCCGCTGTTCGTCATCGCCCGCACTTCCGGCTGGTCCAGCCACGTCATCGAGCAACGCATCGACGGCAAGATCATCCGCCCGAGCGCCAACTACACAGGCCCAGAAGACCTGAAGTTCGTGCCGCTCAAGGATCGCCCATAACTATGAATAACACCGTGAATAGCCAATACCGCAAGCCGCTGGCCGGCACTCAGCTGGACTACTTTGACACCCGCGAAGCGGTCGATGCCATCGAGCCAGGTGCCTACGCCAAGCTGCCGTACACCTCCCGCGTGCTGGCCGAGCAGCTGGTGCGCCGCTGCGAGCCGGAGGCGCTGACCGCTTCGCTCAAGCAGCTGATCGAACGCAAGCGCGACCTCGACTTTCCCTGGTACCCGGCGCGCGTGGTCTGCCACGACATCCTCGGCCAGACCGCGCTGGTCGACCTGGCCGGCCTGCGTGATGCCATCGCTGAGAGGGGCGGTGATCCTTCCAAGGTCAACCCGGTGGTGCCGACCCAGCTGATCGTTGACCACTCGCTGGCTGTGGAATTCGGCGGCTTCGACCCGGACGCGTTCGAGAAGAACCGCGCCGTGGAAGAGCGTCGCAACGAGGACCGCTTCCACTTTATAGAGTGGACGAAAACGGCCTTTAAAAACGTTGATGTGATCCCCGCCGGCAACGGCATCATGCATCAGATCAACCTGGAGAAGATGAGCCCGGTGATCCAGGCGCGCGGCGGCATTGCCTTCCCGGATACCTGCGTGGGCACCGACTCGCACACCCCGCACGTGGATGCCTTGGGCGTGATCGCCATCGGCGTCGGCGGTCTGGAAGCCGAGACCGTGATGCTCGGCCTGCCGTCGATGATGCGCCTGCCCGACATCGTCGGTGTGGAGCTCACCGGCAAACGCCAGCCCGGCATAACCGCCACCGACATCGTGCTGGCCATCACCGAGTTCCTGCGCAAAGAGCGGGTGGTCGGCGCCTACGTCGAGTTCTTCGGCGAGGGCGCGGACAGCCTCTCGATCGGCGACCGCGCAACCATCTCCAACATGTGCCCGGAATACGGCGCGACTGCGGCGATGTTCTACATCGACCAGCAGACCATCGATTACCTCAAGCTGACCGGCCGCGAGCCGGAGCAGGTGGAACTGGTCGAGCAATACGCGAAGCTCACCGGTCTGTGGGCCGATGCGCTGGTCACCGCCGAGTACGAGCGGGTACTGAGCTTCGATCTGTCCACCGTCGTGCGCAACATGGCCGGCCCGAGCAACCCGCACAAGCGCCTGCCGACTTCGGCGCTTCAGGAGCGCGGCATTGCCGACGAAGGCAAGCTGGCCGCAGCCAAGGCCGAAGAAGCGGCTGGCCAGCTGCCGGATGGCGCGGTGATCATCGCCGCCATCACCAGCTGCACCAACACCTCCAACCCGCGCAACGTGGTGGCCGCCGGCCTGCTGGCGAAGAAGGCCAACGAACTGGGTCTGATTCGCAAGCCGTGGGTGAAGACCTCGTTCGCTCCGGGTTCGAAAGTCGCCAAGCTGTACCTGGAAGAAGCCGGTCTGCTGCCGGAGTTGGAGAAGCTCGGCTTCGGCATCGTCGCCTATGCCTGCACCACCTGTAACGGCATGTCCGGCGCGCTGGACCCGGTGATCCAGCAGGAAATCATCGACCGCGACCTGTACGCCACCGCCGTGCTGTCCGGTAACCGCAACTTCGACGGGCGCATCCACCCCTACGCCAAGCAGGCCTTCCTGGCCTCGCCGCCGTTGGTGGTGGCCTACGCCATCGCCGGTACCGTGCGCTTCGATATTGAGCAGGATGTGCTGGGTACCGACCAAGCCGGCAACCCGATCACCCTCAAGGACCTGTGGCCGAGCGACGAGGAGATCGACACCATCGTCGCCTCCAGCGTGAAGCCGGAGCAGTTCAAGCAGATCTACATCCCGATGTTCGACCTGGGCACCGTGCAGGAGGCCGACAGCCCCCTGTACGACTGGCGTCCGATGTCCACCTATATCCGTCGTCCGCCTTACTGGGAAGGCGCCCTGGCCGGCGAGCGCACGCTCAAGGGCATGCTGCCGCTGGCGATCCTGCCGGACAACATCACCACCGATCACCTGTCGCCGTCCAACGCTATCCTGCTGGACTCGGCTGCCGGTGAGTACCTGGCGAAGATGGGCCTGCCCGAGGAGGACTTCAACTCCTACGCCACCCACCGCGGCGACCACCTGACCGCTCAGCGCGCCACTTTCGCCAACCCGCAGCTGGTCAACGAAATGGCTGTGGTCGACGGTGTGGTGAAAAAGGGCTCGCTGGCCCGCGTCGAGCCCGAAGGCAAGGTCATGCGCATGTGGGAAGCCATCGAAACCTACATGAACCGCAAGCAGAACCTGATCATTGTTGCTGGCGCCGACTACGGCCAGGGCTCGTCCCGTGATTGGGCGGCCAAGGGCGTACGCCTGGCCGGCGTGGAGGTGATCGCCGCCGAAGGCTTCGAGCGTATCCACCGCACCAACCTGGTGGGCATGGGCGTGCTGCCGGTCGAGTTCAAGCCGGGCACCACCCGCCTGACCCTGGGCCTCGACGGCACCGAGACCTATGACATCCAGGGCGAGGTTTCGCCGCGCTGCGACCTGACCCTGGTGGTCAATCGCCGCAATGGCGAAGTGGTCAAGGTGCCGGTGACCTGCCGTCTGGATACCGCCGCCGAAGTCCATGTGTACAAGGCCGGCGGCGTGCTGCAGCGTTTTGCCCAGGACTTCCTCGAGTCCACCGCCGGCTGAGGTCAGCACTTACTCCCTCTCCCTTTGGGAGAGGGCTGGGGTGAGGGAGGCGGTCCCTCATCCGCCCTTCGGGCACCTTCTCCCACTGGGAGAAGGGCGGCCTTAGCATTTCAGGACGCGACCATGGCTCATCAACCCCAGATCAAAATCCCCGCTACCTATATGCGTGGTGGCACCAGCAAGGGCGTGTTTTTCCGCCTGCAGGACCTACCGGCCAGCTGCCAGGTGCCGGGAGCGGCGCGCGATGCGCTGTTCATGCGCGTGATTGGCAGCCCTGACCCGTACTCCGCACATATCGACGGCATGGGTGGTGCCACGTCCAGCACCAGCAAGTGTGTGATTCTGTCGAAAAGCAGTCAGCCAGAGCATGACGTCGACTACCTCTACGGCCAGGTCTCCATCGACAAGGCCTTCGTCGACTGGAGCGGCAACTGCGGCAACCTGTCCACCGCCGCGGGCTCATTCGCCATTCAGGCCGGGTTGCTCGATCCGGCGCGTATTCCGGATAACGGCGTATGCGTGGTGCGTATCTGGCAGGCCAATATCCAGAAGACCATCATCGCCCACGTACCGGTCAGCAACGGCCAGGTGCAGGAAACCGGCGACTTCGAGCTGGACGGGGTGACCTTCCCGGCGGCGGAGATCGTGCTGGAGTTCCTCGATCCGTCCGACGATGGCGAGGAGGGGGGCTCGATGTTCCCCACCGGCAACCTGGTCGACGACCTGGACGTGCCGGGTGTCGGTACTTTCAAGGTGACCATGATCACTGCCGGCATTCCGACCGTGTTCGTCAATGCCGAAGACATCGGCTACCAGGGCACCGAGCTGCGCGACGCCATCAACGGTGATCCGCAGCAGCTGGCGCGCTTCGAGCAGATTCGCGTGGCCGGTGCGCTGCGTATGGGGCTGATCAAGACGGCGGAAGAGGCGGCGACCCGCCAGCACACGCCCAAGATCGCCTTTGTCAGCAAGCCAAAGAGTTACAAGGCATCGAGTGGCAAAACGGTCGAGGCCGGCGAGGTCGATCTGCTGGTGCGTGCACTGTCCATGGGCAAGCTGCACCACGCGATGATGGGTACCTGTGCCGTGGCGATTGGCACGGCGGCGGCCATCCCGGGCACCCTGGTCAATCTGGCTGCTGGTGGTGGCGAGCGCGAGGCGGTGCGCTTCGGTCATCCGTCCGGCACCCTCCGGGTCGGCGCCGAGGCCAAGCTGGTCGGCGGCGAGTGGACGGTGACCAAGGCGATCATGAGCCGCAGTGCGCGGATCCTGATGGAAGGCTGGGTGCGAGTACCGAGCGATTCCTTCTAGGAAGCGCCCGCCGGAGTCAGTGGTTATTGACGCCCAGCATCAGGCCTCCGGCACCGACGAAGAAGGCACCGGTGCTCTTGTTCAGGCGGCTGACACCCTTGCGGCTACGCACCAGGCGGCGAATCTGCATGCCGAACAGGGCGTAGGCGGTGGAGCCGACGCACAGTTCGGCCAGCAGGTAGGTGGTGCCGAGGTAGAGGAATTGCTCGGCCGTCGGCTGATCCGGCTTGATGAACTGCGGGAAGATCGCCGCGAACAGCAGGATGGCCTTGGGATTGCTGATGCCGACCAGGAATTCGTTGAGCATCAGCTTGCCGATCGGCGGTTGTACTGGCGCGCGTTCGGCCAGTTCGCCGTCGCTCGGCTGCAGGCCACTGAACTCGGTGCTGCGCCAGGTCTTGATGCCGAGGTAAACCAGATACAGGGCGCCGGCCCACTTGATGATGGTGAAGGCGGTCTCCGAGGCCAGCAGCATGGCACCGAGGCCGACCGCGGAGATGAACAGGAAGATGGCGTAGGAGGCCAGGCGTCCGAAGGTGGCCAGGATAGCCGCACGGACGCCGTAGTTGATACCGTTGTTGAGGGCGCAGAAGTTGTTGGGGCCAGGGCCGAGCGAGATCAGCGCGGCGATCGGGGCAAACAGTACTGCGTCCATCAGGGTCATGACGGTCACCGAGGCGTAGGTTATTTGAGGCGGCGTTCGACGCCTTTTTCCACCAGGATCTTGGCCGAGATTTCCTCGACCGAGAAATGGGTGGAGTTGATGAAGTTGATGTTCTCGCGGCGCAACAGGTTTTCCACCTCGCGCACCTCGAACTCGCACTGGGCGTAGCTGGCGTAGCGGCTGTTGGGCTTGCGCTCATGGCGGATGGCGGTGAGCCGGTCGGGGTCGATGGTCAGGCCGAACAGCTTGTGTTTGTAGGGCTTGAGGGCAGCCGGCAGCTGCAGGCGCTCCATGTCTTCTTCGGTCAGCGGGTAGTTGGCTGCGCGGATGCCGAACTGCATGGCCATGTACAGGCAGGTGGGTGTCTTACCGCAACGCGAAACACCGATCAGAATCAGATCGGCCTTGTCGTAGTAGTGGGTGCGGGCACCGTCGTCGTTGTCCAGGGCGAAGTTGACCGCCTCGATGCGCTCCATGTAGTGGGTGTTGCTGGCGATGGAGTGGGACTTGCCGACCGAGTACGAGGAGTGCTCGCTCAGCTCGGCTTCCAGCGGCGCGAGGAAGGTGGAGAAGATGTCGATCATGAAGCCTTCGGACTGGCCCAGGACGTCACGGATTTCCTGGTTGACCACGGTGTCGAAGATGATCGGCCGGGCGCCGTCTTTCTCGGCAGCATTGTTGATTTGCTGTACCATGGCCCGCGCCTTCTCCACGCTGTCTATATAGGGGCGTGTGAGCTTGGTGAAGCTGATGGCCTCGAATTGCGCCAACAGACTTTGCCCGAGGGTTTCCGCGGTGATGCCGGTGCCGTCGGAAATGAAGAATGCGGTTCGTTTCATTGATGGCGGAGGCCTTAAGTCAGGAACGATTCTTGGCTATCATAGGCCCCCTTTGCCGGGCCCGTACTGGTCGGCATTGTGACTTATTTCCTTGAGGCAAAGCCAGGCTGCGGCGGCGCTGCACCGGCTCTGCCACGTACAGTGGAGAGTTCACCTTGGTTGAGTACGTAATTTCCCTCGATAAGCTCGGCGTCCACGATGTGGAGCATGTAGGGGGCAAAAACGCATCCCTGGGCGAAATGATCAGCAACCTGGCTGGCGCCGGCGTCTCTGTTCCGGGTGGTTTCGCCACTACCGCCCAGGCCTACCGTGACTTTCTCGAACAAAGCGGCCTGAACGACCGCATCCACGCCGCCCTCGACGCGCTGGACGTGGATGACGTCAACGCCCTGGCCAAGACCGGCGCGCAGATCCGCCAGTGGGTGATGGACGCCGAGTTCCCGGCCCAGCTGGACGCGCAGATCCGCACGGCCTTCGCTGAGATGAGCGCCGGCAACGACAACATGGCCGTCGCCGTGCGCTCCTCCGCCACCGCCGAAGACCTGCCGGACGCCTCCTTTGCCGGCCAGCAGGAGACCTTCCTCAATATCCGCGGCGTGGACAACGTGATCCGCGCGGCCAAGGAAGTCTTCGCCTCGCTGTTCAATGACCGCGCCATCGCTTACCGCGTGCACCAGGGCTTCGACCACAAGCTGGTCGCCCTGTCCGCTGGCGTGCAGCGCATGGTCCGTTCGGAAACCGGTACTGCCGGCGTGATGTTCACCCTGGATACCGAGTCCGGATTCCGTGACGTGGTGTTCATCACCGGCGCATACGGCCTCGGCGAGACCGTGGTGCAGGGCGCAGTGAACCCCGACGAGTTCTACGTACACAAGCAGACCCTGGAAGCCGGTCGCCCGGCCATCCTGCGCCGCAACTTGGGCAGCAAGGCGATCAAGATGGTTTATGGCGAAGAGGCCAAGGCCGGTCGTTCGGTCAAGACCGTCGACGTCGACCGCGCCGAGCGCGCGCGTTTCTGCATCACCGACGCCGAAGTCAGCGAGCTGGCCAAGCAGGCGCTGATCATCGAGAAACACTACGGCCGTCCGATGGATATCGAGTGGGCCAAAGATGGCGACGACGGCAAGCTGTACATCGTCCAGGCCCGTCCGGAAACCGTGAAGAGCCGTGCCAGCGCCACTGTGATGGAGCGCTACCTGCTGAAGGAGAAGGGCAAGGTTCTGGTGGAAGGTCGCGCCATCGGCCAGCGCATCGGCGCCGGTCGCGTGCGAGTGATCCACGATGTATCCGAGATGGACAAGGTCCAGCCGGGCGACGTGCTGGTCTCCGACATGACCGACCCGGACTGGGAGCCGGTGATGAAGCGCGCCAGTGCCATCGTCACCAACCGCGGCGGCCGTACCTGCCACGCGGCGATCATCGCCCGTGAACTGGGCATTCCGGCCGTGGTCGGCTGCGGCAACGCCACCCAGGTGCTGCAGGATGGCCAGGGCGTGACCGTTTCCTGCGCCGAAGGCGACACCGGCTTCATCTTCGAAGGCGAGCTGGGCTTCGACATCCGCAAGAACTCGGTCGACGCCATGCCCGACCTGCCGTTCAAGATCATGATGAACGTCGGCAACCCGGACCGCGCCTTCGACTTCGCTCAGCTGCCCAACGAGGGCGTGGGCCTGGCCCGCCTGGAATTCATCATCAACCGCATGATCGGCGTGCATCCGAAAGCACTGCTGAACTTCGCCGGCCTGCCGGCGGAGATCAAGGATAGCGTCGAGAAGCGCATTGCCGGCTACAACGACCCGGTCGGCTTCTATGTCGAGAAGCTGGTCGAGGGCATCAGCACCCTGGCTGCGGCCTTCTGGCCGAAGAAGGTCATCGTGCGCCTGTCGGACTTCAAGTCCAACGAATACGCCAACCTGATCGGCGGCAAGCTGTACGAGCCGGAAGAAGAGAACCCGATGCTCGGCTTCCGTGGCGCCTCGCGCTACATCAGCGAGAGCTTCCGTGACTGCTTCGAGCTGGAGTGTCGCGCACTGAAGAAAGTGCGCAACGAGATGGGCCTGACCAACGTCGAGATCATGGTGCCCTTCGTGCGTACCTTGGGCGAGGCTTCTCAAGTGGTCGAGCTGCTGGCCAGCAACGGTCTGGCTCGTGGTCAGAATGGCCTGAAAGTCATCATGATGTGCGAGCTGCCGTCCAACGCGCTGCTGGCCGACGAGTTCCTCGAGTTCTTCGACGGCTTCTCCATCGGCTCCAATGACTTGACCCAGCTGACCCTGGGCCTGGACCGTGACTCCGGTATCGTCGCGCACCTGTTCGACGAACGTAATCCGGCGGTCAAGAAACTGCTGGCCAACGCCATCCAGGCCTGCAACAAGGCCGGCAAGTACATCGGCATCTGCGGTCAGGGCCCGTCGGACCACCCGGATTTGGCCAAGTGGCTGATGGAGCAGGGCATCGAGAGCGTGTCGCTGAACCCGGACTCGGTGCTGGATACCTGGTTCTTCCTGGCCGAAGGTCAGCAAGGCTGATTCAAGCGTCATCCCAGAAGGGCGGGAGCGATCCCGCCCTTTTTTGTGTATGGCAGATACGCTTGGGGCTGTTGCCCTGGGGCGCGGCCCAAAATCGCTCCCGCCATTTTTCGTGCAAGAAGCAGTATGCAAAGCAGTAGTGAATTATTCCCCGTCGCCCTGATCAGTGCCGAATTGCGCGGTGATCTGAGCGAAGACGTCTATCGCCTGAAGCCCGGTAACTCGCCGGACTTCTCCGTCGAGCTGGCGCTGACCCGTCTGGGCCTGACCGACCAGGAACACCGTGGAGATCCGGTGATCCTGGTGCACGGCAGTTTCTCCAACCGTCGTTTCTGGTACTCGCCGCGAGCCATCGGCCTGGGGCCGTACTTGGCACGCGCCGGCTTCGACGTGTGGATCGCCGAGATGCGCGGCCACGGCCTGTCGCCGCGCAACCAGGCCTACAAGCACAACACGGTGGCCGACTACGCGCGCTACGACCTGCCTGCCATCGCCGCCTTCGTGCGCGAGCAGACTGGCCGTGTACCGCACTGGGTCGGTCACTCGCTGGGCGGCACCACTCTGGCGGCAGCGCTGGGTGGCGGCTACCTGAATGCTGAGGGCGCGGCGTCGGCGGCGCTGTTCGGAGCGCAGATCAGTCGCATCTACTGGCCGCTCAAGGTGCCGCCGGTGGAGTGGGGTAGCCGTCTGCTGCTCAAGGGCTTCCACCATATCTCCGGCGCGCGCTTCAAGCGCGGTCCCGAGGATGAGCCGATCGGCCTGGCGCTGGAGAGTCTGCGTTGGCATCGCCTATTCGGCCGTTTCGGCGACTCCGAGCGCGACTGGTGGGCGGGCATGGCCGATGTGCAGGTGCCCCTGCTGGCGGTCAGTGCCGCCGGCGACCTTCAGGATCCGACCTGGGCTTGCCGAAAGTTGTACGAGCAGTTCGGTGCCGCGCCACGCAGCTTCCTGCTGCTGAGCAAGGAGAAAGGCTTTTCCAGCGATTTCGGCCATGTCGAAATGCTGGTCAGCAAGGAGGCGCAAGCGGAGGTCTGGCCCCTGGTCGAACACTGGGTGCGCGAACTGCGGTTGCCGACGGAAAAGCAGCAGGATTGAGGTTACAAGCGCTCTGGCATGCGGCTAAGATGTGGCGAATTTCGCCGGTCCGGCCACGATTCGCCGCCTTCGCAGCGGCGGAGCGTCTGAGCAATCCAGGCGCCGCCTACTCTGAGTTCCCACTGATAGGAGCATCCCCATGCAATACGTCACCCCCGATCTCTGCGACGCCTACCCGGAGCTGGTACAGGTGGTCGAGCCGATGTTCGCCAATTTCGGTGGTCGCGACTCCTTCGGTGGCGAGATCGTCACCGTCAAGTGCCATGAGGACAACTCGCTGGTCAAATCTCAGGCCGATCAGCCTGGCAAGGGCAAGGTGCTGGTGGTCGACGGCGGTGGCTCCCTGCGCCGTGCGCTGCTGGGCGACATGATCGCCGAGAAGGCGGCGAAGAATGGCTGGGAAGGCATGGTGATCTACGGCTGCGTGCGCGATGTCGACGTGCTGGCGCAGACCGACCTGGGCGTGCAGGCGCTGGCCAGCCACCCGATGAAGACCGACAAGCGCAACATCGGCGATCTCAACGTGGCCGTGACCTTCGGTGGCGTGACCTTCAAGCCGGGCCATTATGTCTATGCCGACAACAACGGCGTGATCGTTTCCCCCGAACCGCTGAAAATGCCGGAGTAAACCCTACGGAGCTCGCAATGGTGAGCTCCATGTGGCGACAGTGAGCGCAGGGATGTACGAGAAAGACAATCTGCAGTGGGGGCTGGTGCACGCCTTCGTCCTGGACGGGCGGGGTGGCGCACGCAGCCTGGAGTGGGATCAGCTCGAGGGCCTGCAGCTTGCTGAGCAGGAGAGTCTCTGGCTGCACTGGGACAGAGGCCATCCGCAGACTCGTGCATGGCTGCGCGAGCACAGCGGCCTCAGCGAGTTCAGCTGCGATCTGCTGCTGGAGGAAAATACCCGGCCGCGCCTGCTGACGCTGCCTGAGCATGAACTGCTGCTGTTCCTGCGCGGCGTCAATCTGAATCCGGGTGCCGATCCTGAAGACATGGTCTCGGTGCGAATCTTCGCCAGTGCTCGCCGGGTCATTTCCCTACGCCTACGCCCTCTGCGCGCCACCGAAGAGCTGATCGCCCTGCTGGAGCAGGGCCAGGGCCCGCGCGACAGCACTGAGCTGGTATTGCAGCTGGCGCACTACCTTACCGACAAAGTCGATGGGCTTATCGATGGCCTGTCCGACCAGTTGGAAGGGCAGGAAGAGCGCCTCGACAGCGATGAGCGCTTCATGCCCGATCACGGTGTGGTGCTGCACGTGCGTCGTCGCGCCGCCGGCCTGCGTCGCTTTCTGGCTCCCCAGCGGGATATCTATGCCCAGCTGACGCGCAACGGTTATGGCGACGGCGACCAGTGGAACGAGCTGAACAACCGGCTGACCCGCTATCTGGAAGAGCTAGAGATGATTCGTGAGCGGGTAGGGCTGGTGCTGGAGTCCGAGCACCGGCGGATGAGCGAGAAGATGAATCGCGCCATGTACCTGCTCGGCGTGACCACCGTGTTTTTCCTGCCCATGAGCTTTCTCACCGGCCTGCTCGGCATCAATGTTGGTGGCATCCCGGGGGCCGAGAGCAAATATGGTTTCCTGCTGATCTGCGCCATTCTTGCCAGCATCGGCGGGCTGCAATGGTGGGTGTTCCGCCGGCTGCGCTGGCTCTAGATGTGACTTGCGCCAAGGTCGCCACGTCTAGGCAACAAATCCATGCGAGGTAGGCATGTACGATCCTTTTGAAGAGTCCCTGCGCGACCTGCTCAAGTCGCAGCCCGGTGACCACGATGATGACGCGACCCTCGGCCGCGTGCTGAAGACCGCCAACCGCCAGGTCGGCGCTGGCGACCTCTTCGGTCTCATGGGGCGAGGCCTTGAGGCCATCATGATCGCTCTCAACAACGGTTCCGCTCACGTGGCACCGGTTTCCCGCCGTACCCGCTCCGCAGACAAGGCTGACTGAATATGGAATTCGATCCCTGGACTCAAAGTCTCGTTAACGCCATGAGCTCGGTATGGGCTCCCGTCGCGGGTTTCATCCCTCGTTTCTTCGGCGCTCTGGTCGTGGTGCTGCTCGGTTTCGTGGTGGCCAAGCTGCTCGATACCCTGCTGTCCAAGCTGTTGGCCAAGCTGGGCCTGGATCGCCTGATGGCGGGCACCGGTCTGAACAAGATGCTTTCCAAAGTTGGCATCCAGGTACCGGTATCGACCCTGATCGGCAAGATCGTCTACTGGTTCGTTTTGCTGATCTTCCTGGTTTCCGCCGCCGAATCGCTGGGGTTGGACCGCGTGTCCGCCACCCTCGATGTGCTGGCACTCTATCTACCCAAAGTGCTGGGCGCGGCCGTGATCATGCTGTCCGGCGTGCTGCTCGCTCAGTTGGTCAGCAGCCTGGTGCGCGGTGCTGCAGAAGGTGTCGGCCTGGATTACGCCGCCGGCCTTGGTCGCATTGCCCAGGGTCTAGTAATCATCATCAGCATCTCGGTCGCTATCGGCCAGCTGGAGGTGAAGACCGACCTGCTGAACAATGTGATCGCCATCGTGCTGATTTCCGTGGGTCTGGCAGTCGCCCTGGCGCTCGGTCTGGGCAGTCGCGAAATCGCCGGCCAGATCCTGGCCGGCATCTATGTGCGCGAACTCTATGAGGTCGGGCAACAAGTGAAGATCGGTGATGTCGAAGGCCAGATCGAGGAGATCGGTACCGTGAAGACCGTGCTACTCACCGAAGAGGGTGAGCTGGTTTCGGTGGCCAACCGTACCCTGCTCGAGCAACGCGTCAGCAGCCGCTGACGCGTCAATCCCTGCTAATGTATGCGACCAGCGCTTCTAGCGTTGCGCTCTGGCGCTGCCTTCTGACCTGACTGTCGGCACGAGTTGTTTTGAACAAGGCCCAATCGCTTCCCACGCGGTACGACCCACGCGAGCTCTCGGACGAGGAGCTGGTGCAGCGTGCGCATGTCGAGCTGTTCCATATCACGCGTGCTTACGAAGAGCTGATGCGGCGTTACCAGCGGACTCTGTTCAATGTCTGTGCTCGTTACCTCGGTAACGAGCGTGATGCAGATGACGTCTGCCAGGAAGTTATGCTGAAAGTTCTCTATGGGCTGAAGAACTTCGAAGGCAAGTCCAAGTTCAAGACATGGCTATATAGCATCACTTATAACGAATGCATCACTCAGTATCGCAAGGAACGGCGCAAACGCCGTCTGCTCGATGCATTGAGCCTCGACCCGTTGGAAGAGGCATCCGAAGAAAAGGCGCCCAAGCTGGAAGAGAAGGGCGGTCTGGATCGCTGGCTGGTCCACGTCAATCCCATTGACCGGGAAATCCTGGTATTGCGTTTTGTTGCGGAACTGGAGTTCCAGGAAATCGCCGACATCATGCACATGGGGCTCAGCGCCACCAAGATGCGCTATAAGCGCGCCCTCGACCGCCTGCGCGAAAAATTCGGCAATGTCAGTGAAACTTAATTAGCCGAACAGCCTCTTACGCGCAGTGTGCGCGAAATATCACCACACAGCAGTGTGTAGTTTTGTTACAATCGCCGCCATGTTGTTCTCGGTCGCTTAGGCCGGGCAACTATTAATCGTCTTTTGATGGGGATTTACGGATGAAACTGAAAAACACCTTGGGCGCCGTCATCGGTACTCTGGTTGCCGCCACTTCGCTGAATACTCTGGCTCAAGGCCAGGGCGCTGTTGAAATCGAAGGCTTCGCCAAGAAGCAGTACTTCGATGAAGCTCGCGACTTCAAGAACGATGGCAACCTGTTCGGTGGCTCCATTGGTTACTTCCTGACCGATGATGTCGAGCTGCGCCTGGGTTACGACGAAGTGCACAACGCTCGTGCCGAGGACGGCCGCAACATCAAGGGCTCCAACACCGCCCTGGATGCTCTGTACCACTTCAACACTTCCGCCGACAGCCTGCGTCCGTACGTCTCCGCCGGTTTCTCCGACCAGAGCATCGGCCAGAATGGTCGTAGCGGTCGCAACGGTTCCACCTTCGCCAACCTGGGCGGTGGTGCTAAGTACTACTTCACCGAGAACTTCTACGCCCGCGCTGGCGTTGAAGCTCAGTACAACATCGACCAGGGCGATACCGAGTGGGCCCCGAGCGTTGGTATCGGCCTGAACTTCGGTAGCGGCTCCAAGCCGGCCCCGGTTGCCGAGCCGGTTGCCGAGCCGGTTGCCGAAGTCGCCCCGACTCCGGAACCGGCTGAGACCGTTCGCGTCGAGCTGGACGTGAAGTTCGACTTCGACAAGTCCAAGGTCAAAGAAGAAAGCTACGGTGACATTAAGAACCTGGCCGACTTCATGAACCAGTACCCGCAGACCAACACCACCGTTGAAGGCCACACCGACTCCGTCGGCACCGACGCCTACAACCAGAAGCTGTCCGAGCGTCGTGCCAACGCCGTTCGTGAAGTACTGGTCAACCAGTACGGTGTAGGTTCCGAGCGCGTTGGTTCGGTTGGCTACGGCGAGTCCCGCCCGGTTGCCGACAACGCCACCGAAGCCGGTCGCGCGGTCAACCGTCGCGTAGAAGCTGCAGTAGAAGCCCAGGCCAAGTAATTGGCGCTGAGCTCTGCAAAAAACCCGGCCTAGGCCGGGTTTTTTGTTGGCTTCAAAAGTATTCGAAAGCCCCGGTATTTCTTCACTCAACGGGCATTGTAAGGCCGACTCAGCCTGATTAGACTGCGCGGCAATTCAGCCCCTCGCAGTACCAAGGATTGTCATGATCAAGAAATGTCTGTTCCCGGCGGCCGGTTACGGCACTCGCTTCCTGCCAGCCACCAAGGCCATGCCCAAGGAGATGCTGCCAGTGGTCAACAAGCCGCTGATCCAGTACGGCGTCGAGGAGGCTCTGGAAGCAGGACTGAGCGAGATCGCCATGGTCACCGGACGTGGCAAGCGCGCGCTGGAAGACCATTTCGACATCAGCTACGAGCTGGAACATCAGATTCAAGGCACCGACAAGGAGAAGTACCTGGTCGGCATCCGTCGCCTGATCGACGAGTGCAGCTTCTCCTACACCCGTCAGATCGAGATGAAGGGCCTCGGTCACGCCATCCTCAGCGGCCGCCCGCTGATCGGTGACGAGCCGTTCGCCGTGGTTTTGGCCGACGACCTGTGCTTCAACCTCGAAGGCGACGGCGTGCTGCAGCAGATGGTCAAGCTGTACAACCAGTTCCGCTGCTCCATCGTTGCCATCCAGGAAGTACCGCCGGAGGAAACCTCCAAGTACGGCGTGATCGCTGGCGAGATGATTCGCGACGATATCTACCGCGTGAACAATATGGTCGAAAAGCCGAAGCCAGAAGACGCCCCGTCCAACCTGGCGATCATCGGCCGCTATATCCTGACCCCGGACATCTTCGACCTGATAGAGAAGACCGAGCCGGGCAAAGGTGGCGAGATCCAGATCACCGACGCGCTGATGAAGCAGGCCCAGGATGGCTGCGTGATCGCCTACAAGTTCAAGGGCAAGCGTTTCGACTGCGGCGGTGCTGAGGGTTACATCGACGCCACCAACTTCTGCTTCGAGAACCTGTACAAGACCGGCAAGGCCTACTGATAGGCCGCTGCTGTCAACCAAAGCCACCTGCGGGTGGCTTTGTCGTTTCAGGGTGCAAGGCTCAGAGAATGGGCATCGCCTCCGAGCCCGGCCCCAGCGGCTGGCCGTAACTGAACTCCACGTAGTTGCCGGCTGGATCGCGCAGGCCGCAGTAGTAGCCGACCGGATAGGGCTCGTCGCGTGGCGCCCAGACCAGGCAGCCGGCTTCGGCGGCTCGTCTGGCGATCTCATCGACCGCCTCGCGGCTGGCCACGGCGAAGCCGAAGTGGTTGTAGTCGTCTGCCGCAAGCCCGCGCTCCGTGCCGCCGGGCATGATCACGAAGATGAACTGGTGTTCCTTGCCGGGCTCGGCCATCCAGACGATCTTCGAGCCCTTGCCGGCGCGCTCGTGGATCACCCGCATGCCGCAGAACTCGCGATAGAACTCCACGCAGGGTTGCAGCTCGGGAACGTGCAGGGCGACATGGGTGAGAGTGGGGCGCATGGCGATCCTCCTGGCCGAACCGGGGCGGCACTTGTCTAGTCCTACTAACGGCAGCATACACGCAGCCCCCGGGCTCTCCGGTATGCTTGTCGTCTGCAAGGAGAACTGCGATGTCCTATGAATTCGACCTGTTCGTGATCGGCGCCGGTTCCGGCGGTGTGCGCGCCGCCCGTTTCGCCGCCGGCTTCGGCGCCAAGGTGGCCGTGGCCGAAAGCCGCTATCTGGGCGGCACCTGCGTCAACGTCGGCTGCGTGCCGAAGAAGTTCCTGGTGTACGGCGCCCATTTCGCCGACGACTTCGAGCAGGCCGCGGGCTTTGGCTGGAGTTCGGGCGAGCCGCAGTTCGACTGGCCGACCCTGATTGCCAACAAGAACCGCGAGATCCAGCGCCTCAACGGCATCTACCGCAACCTGCTGGTGAACAGCGGTGTGACCCTGCTGGAAGGCCACGCCAAGCTGACCGGCCCGCATGAGGTGGAGATCAACGGCCAGCGTCACAGCGCCAAACACATTCTGATCGCCACTGGTGGCTGGCCGCAGGTGCCGGATATCCCCGGCAAGGAGCTGGCGATCACCTCCAACGAGGCCTTCTTCCTCGAACAGCTGCCCAAGCGCGTCCTCGTGGTGGGCGGCGGCTATATCGCCGTCGAGTTCGCCTCGATCTTCCACGGTCTCGGCGCCGAAACTTCGCTGCTGTATCGCAAGGACCTGTTCCTGCGCGGTTTCGACGGCGCGGTACGCAAGCACCTCAAGGAGGAGCTGGAGAAGAGGGGCCTGGATCTGCAGTTCAATACCGACATCACCCGTATCGAGCGCCAGGCCGACGGCAGTCTGCTGGCCACCCTGAACGATGGCCGCGAGCTGGCCACCGACTGCGTGTTCTACGCCACCGGGCGGCGACCGATGCTGGACAATCTGGGCCTGGAAAACACCGGCGTGCAGCTCGACGACAAGGGTTTCATCCAGGTCAACGAGCAGTTCGAGACCAGCGAGCCCTCGATCCTCGCCCTCGGCGACGTGATCGGTCGTGTGCAACTCACCCCCGTGGCGCTGGCCGAAGGCATGGCGGTTGCCCGTCGGCTGTTCAAGCCGGAGGAGTATCGCAAGCTGGACTACAGCCTGATTCCCACCGCCGTGTTCAGCCTGCCGAACATCGCCACCGTCGGCCTGACCGAGGAACAGGCGCGCGAGCAGGGCCACGAGGTAAAGGTATTCGAGAGCCGCTTCCGGCCGATGAAGCTGACCCTCACCGAATGCCAGGAACGCACCCTGATGAAGTTGGTGGTCGACGCTAAGAGCGACAAGGTGCTCGGCTGCCACATGGTCGGTCCGGAATCGGGCGAGATCGTTCAGGGCCTGGCCGTGGCGCTGAAGGCAGGGGCGACCAAACGCATCTTCGACGAAACCCTGGGCATCCACCCGACCGCCGCCGAGGAGTTTGTTACCATGCGCGCCCCCGTGAGCAGCTGAAGGCGCCATGCAACAGATCTTCTACCTTGCCGACCTGCTCGGCGTCGCCGTTTTCGCCATCACTGGCGCCCTGATGGCGGGACGCAAATCCATGGACCTGTTCGGCGTGCTGGTCATCGCCGTGATTACCGCGCTGGGTGGCGGCACTTTGCGTGACCTGATCCTGGACAACCATCCGGTCAGCTGGATCCGTAACGACACCTACATTCTGATCGCGTCGATTGCCGCGGTCGGCACCGTGCTCTGGGTGCGCTTGACCCAGCCGATCCATGAGCGCGGCCTGCTGATCGCGGACGCCTTCGGCCTGGCGGTGTTCACCGTGATCGGTACCGAGGTGGCGCTGCAGCACTACGTACCGTACAGCACTGCGGTGATCATGGGCGTGATGACCGGCGTGGCCGGTGGGGTGATGCGCGACGTGATCTGCAACGAGATTCCGCTGATCTTCCAGAAGGAGATCTACGCCACCGCCTGCATCCTCGGCTCGCTGGTGTTCATCGTGATGCGCGAGCTGGAAACGCCGCACTGGCTGGATACAGGAGTGGCCATGTTGACAGTGTTGCTGACCCGCCTGGCGGCGATCCGCTGGCACCTGTCGTTGCCGCGCTTTCATCTGCTGGATCGCGACTGACGCCAGGTGCCTCGGGCATCAGTGATGGTGCTCGGCCTTGGGGGGCTCGGCCTCGATGGCGACTTCCACCTCGACCTTGCCGGCCTTCTCGAACTCCAGGGTCAGCGGGAAGCGTTCACCGGCCACCAGAGGCTGCTTTAGGCCGAACAGCATGACGTGGTTGCTGCCGGGTTCGAAGCGGGCCTCGCCATTGGCGGGCACGCCCACCGAGTCGACTTTCTGCATCTTCATCACGTCGCCCAGGTGCACGTGGGTGTGCAGCTCGGCATTGGCGGCCAGCGGTGTGCTGGCACCGAGCAGGCGGTCGCCCTCTGTACCCTTGTTGTGCACCACGAAATAGGCGGCGCCATTGGGTGCGGTGGGCGGCAGGGCGCGTGACCAGGGATGGTCGATATGCAGCTCGCCGACGCTGTAGCCGTGGGCGAATGCAGGGGTGCTGAACAGGGCGAGCAGAACGAGCGGGGCCAGTTTCAGGCGCATGCGCAAACCTCTTGAGGGTGGGTTCTACGCACCCTAGCACGAAGCCGTGCTGCGGGCGCTGCGGCAAAGTTGCGCAATGCGGGTAATATCTAGCCTGCGGCCTGAGGACGGGCTGCCGAGTCGAGAGGTGGAAGAGAGTGCAATCCGAAAGCCTGACCCGAGGACAGCTACCGCCGCTGGAGCAGCTGATCGCTTGTCACGAATGCGATCTGCTCATGCACCACCCGCGTGTGGGGGAAGAGCAGAAGGCTTGCTGCCCACGCTGCGGCTACGAGATGGTGGTGCACCGATCGCATATGCGCCGCCGCTCGCTGGCCCTGGTGCTGACCGCGCTGATCCTGTTCGTGCCGGCCAACTTCCTGCCGATCATGAGCCTCAGCATTCTCGGCCAGCACGCCGTGGACACGGTATGGAGCGGGGTGGTGGGGCTGTATCACTCGGACATGCAAGGCGTGGCCGTGGTGGTGTTCTTCTGCAGCATGCTGGTGCCGCTGCTCAAACTGCTCTGCCAGCTGTTCGTGCTGATCGCCATGCCGCGGCCGGCCCTGCGGCCGCTGGCCTGCTACTGCTATCGCATCTATCACCACGTGCGTGAGTGGGGCATGCTCGAGGTGTACCTGTTCGGCATCCTGGTATCCATCGTCAAGCTGATCGACATGGCCAAGCTGCACCTGGGGGTCGGCCTGGCCTGCTTCATCGCGCTGATGCTGGCGCAGATCTGGCTGGAGGTCACCATGTCTCCGCACCAGGTATGGGACGCGCTGAGCGAAGAGGAGGATGGCGATGCGCGCACTTGATGCCGGCATCATCGTCTGCGGGGAGTGCCACAAGCTGGAATACCTGCGCGAAGGCGAAGTACAACATTGCACGCGCTGCGGTGGTCGCCTGCATGCACGCCGGCCGGACAGCATCGCGCGCACCTGGGCCCTGCTGATCACCGCCGCGATTCTCTATATTCCGGCCAACGTGCTGCCGATCATGACTGTCAGCTTCCTCGGCAAGGGCGCGCCGTCGACCATCATGGGCGGGGTGCTGGAGCTGATCCATGCCGACATGCTGCCGATCGCTCTGGTGGTGTTCGTCGCCAGCATCCTGGTGCCGACCTTCAAGCTGGTGGGCATCGCCATGCTGCTGTACTCGGTGCAACGGCATCAGCCGATGTCGGCGCAGCAGCGCATCCTTATGTACCGCTTCATCGAATGGATCGGGCGCTGGTCGATGCTGGATATCTTCGTCATCGCCATCCTGGTGACGGTGGTCAATTTCGGCAACCTGGCCAGCATCCAGGCCAATCTGGGCGCCGCGGCCTTCGCCACCGTAGTGATCCTGACCATGATTGCCGCAGTCACCTTCGACCCGCGACTGATCTGGGACAACACCTTCGACGAGGATGTGGAGGAGCAGGAGGCTACCGCCCAGGCGGATTAGCCTGGTAAGGCAAGGATGAGCGGAAACGTTGGGCTGGAACTCGAGAGCGGAGGCCGCTCTCGAGTTGCGCAGATTGCTAGTTGCGACCGCCGTGGCTGTTCTGGCCGCCTTTGCGGCCTGCCTCGGAGGCACGCTGAGGGTCGTTCTTGAAGTTGCCCCCACTCACATGGCCACCTTTCTTGCCGGCCTCGGAAGCACGCTGGGGGTCTTCCGCGAAATTGCCCTTACCGCCGCGATGTTGAGCCATTTTTTGGATCCTCGTCAGTAATTTGGTGTATGTGCCGATGCACCCTTACTCGGAGAGAACGAGGCGACAAGTGTTCAGTCTTTTTTAATGACTTAAACGCATAACTCGCCGGGTAAAGCCCGCCGCAGAGGCTCTAGAAGGCATAACGGCGCGATTTATTCACCCGATATGCGGAAGGGATATCCTTTTATCTCCAAAAGATATCTTCATCACTCCGCGATATGCCGGACAATCCGTTCTGGCTCAAGGGTCGCCCGCGTTTTCAGGCTCATGGCCATCACTGCCCAATGCTCGCTGTCAGGGGTTACGACAATTTCATCCGGTGCGCACTGCTTTCGCGGCTGTCGGTGCACACCCACCAGGGAGAACAGCCGCCATGGGTACTGTGGAGTCTGGCCGGGATCGGCCCGGGGAATCATTTCTCGACTATTACCTCGTCGTACTGTTGATCTGCACACCGCTATGCACTTTCCTCGCATGGCAATCCTTCGACCGAGTGCCCGCGCGCACGCCAGCGATGGACCAGGTCATCGATCTACAGCCTCTGCTGCGCAATCTCGATCACTCCACCCCGATCGGCTACGACCAATCGCCAGGCTACCTGGCACCCATCTTCGAATCGCCGCCGCAGCCGATGTTCAATGACCTCCAGGCCGTCCAGCAGTCTTCCGCCCAGGCATTGCAGCTGGACGAGCTGCCGAGCCGTAGCATGCGCATTCGCTTCTGAGGTAGCGGCAAACAGCTTGAATCATCGTCGCGGCCGCCAGTCGACAGAGGAACACCAGCCGACCGGAGAAGCAGCATGAACAAGCACACGCCGCGCGTTCACGAGATAGACGATATCGAGGACCGCATGGGCTCGGTCCGCGAACTGGATTTCGATGACCGCCACGATGAGCGCGAGGGCCGTGCCGGCGATCAACGCCCGGAGGCCGAGGTGCGCGAGGAGTACTCGGCCGAACGTGAGTCGCATGCCGGCATGACCGGTGGCGAGACGCTGACCGACAGTGCCCACGAGGACAATGTGAGCATGGACGACCTCAGCCCCGACACCCTGTTCGATGAGAGCGGAGCCAACTCGCCGGACGAGCTGGGCGACAGCCACCCGCTCGACAAGGAGCTGAGCGTGGTCGACGAGTCGGCTATCGGTGGCGGCATCGGCCTCGACGAAGCCGAGCTGGCGCGTTCCGCCCCGCTGGATGGCAAGCCCTGGACGGACCAGGTGACCGAGGGCGAAGACGAGTAGCCGGGTAGGTCAGCCAAGGGCCTCGATCAGTTCTGCCTTACGCATGGTCGAGCGCCCGCGGATGTCACGCTTGCGCGCCAGGTCCATCAGCTCCGGGCGAGTCATCGATTCCAGCTTCGAGCCTGGCCGTGGCACACCTTCGCGAGTTTCGGCCGCGCGGCGAGCTGACGATTTGCGCGCGGCTGCCTTCTTCTCCGGGCTCTTCTTCTGGCCCGAGCCGCCTTTGCGCTCGCCGCCGCCGGATTGCTTGTTCACCGTGGCCCACGCCCGTGCCTCCGCCTCACCCTTGGAGACGCCACGGGACTCGTAACTCTCCTCGATGTGCTCGGCTTTGCGCTTCTGCTTGTCGGTGTACTTGTCTTTGCTACCGCGAGGCATGGTCGTCATCTCCACTGGCACCGCATTCGTGCGGCTTCACCTCAAGAGAAGCGGGCAGACCTCGATAGTTCGAAATTTCATCAAACCTTCCGCTGCGTTGCGAGTCACTTTCTAGAGACCCAACGGAGTGGCCACCATGACCATGCTTTGTCTGATTTCCGGATGCCAATGGTTCCCTGATCGATCCTCCGCCCTGCGCCTGTGCGGCAGTGAGCTGCTGCACGAATGCTGCAGCCGCGGCGGTACCCGGCGCTATCTGTTGCCAGGAGAGCGCCAGGCGCTGCTGAGTGTGCGCCCTGGTCGGCAGCTGCCTTGGAGCTGAGCGATTACCTGATGGCGACTCTGCACGACGAGTTCGCCGACTTCGGGCAGCCAGAGCAGATGCTGCGCGCGGGCCTGCGCCTGCTGATGGCCGCGCTGCTCGGCGGCCTGCTGGGCTTCGAACGCGAGTCAAAGGGTAAGGCTGCAGGGCTGCGCACCCACATGCTAGTGACCCTGGGCGCGGCGCTGTTCGCCATGCTTTTGGAGCTCGATGGGGCTGAGCATGACGCCATCAGCCGGGTTATCCAGGGGATTGCCGCCGGTATCGGCTTCCTCTGTGCCGGCACCATTCTCAAAGGCAACAGCGACAGCGAAGTGAAGGGACTCACCACCTCGGCCTCGCTCTGGTTCAGCACCGCCATCGGTATTGCCGTAGGCCTTGGTCGGGAAGGCACCGCGTTGCTGGCCACGCTGCTGGCTCTGGTCATCCTCCACGCGCTGCCGGCTCTCGAACGCGAGGCCAAGCAGCCACCACCCTAGCGGAGAGGTATCTCATGTTCCGCGAGTTTGAACATTGCACGGCGTGGACCGATGCCATGTACAACGGCGCCAGTTTCATCGGCCTCATCGAGTACCAACCCAAGCGTTACGGCGGCGAGGTGACAGTGCTCTGGGTGTTTGACCCACGCTGCGTCTGCGAGCGCGAGGCGGAGGATGCGGCGGAGCGCATGCTGCGCTCGATTCTCGACATCCATCCCGAGCGCGGCGTGCTCTACGCCGATGGTATCCCGCTGTAAGCAGCCTGAACTTTTGCCGCCGCAGCGGGCTCGGAACTCAAGGAAGCCGCTGCCGGCCCACCCTCTCTTTCCCAGTACACGTCCGCCGGGCGTCAAGGAGCCCATTGCGATGCATGCGATTCGCCAGGCCGAAGCCCGCGTCAACGCTAGTCTCGCCGCCGCCGCGCCGCGCATTGCCATCGAGTCGGTGATGCCGCAGGTCGAAGGCGGACGCTTCGCCGCCAAGTGCCTGGTAGGGCAAGCGCTGGCCGTCGACGCGGTGATCTTCACCGATGGCCATGACCAGATCGCCGCGGCGCTGCTCTGGCGTGGTGCCGGCGAGCAGCAATGGCAACGCGTGCCGCTGCAGGCGCAAGGTAATGATCGCTGGCGCGGCTGGCTGGTGCCGGAGGCGCCCGGCCGGGCGGAGTTCGTCATCGAGGCCTGGCAGGACATCTACGCCAGCTATCACTACGAATTGAAGAAGAAGTACGCCGCCGGCGTGCCCGTGGCCCTGGAGATCCAGGAGGGCGAGGCTCTGGTTCGGCGCATCGGCGCGGAGGCACCGGCACAGCTGGCTGAGCGATTCGTCGGGCTGCTCGGGCGCCTGGCCGATTGCGAGACGCTGGACCAGCGCGTGGCCGTGCTGCTCGACCCGCTTACCAGCGAGCTGATGGGCCAGGCCGAGCACCGTCCGCATTTGGTGCGCAGCGGAGTGTTTCCGCTCGATGTAGACCGCAAGCTGGCCGAGTTCGCCAGCTGGTACGAACTGTTCCCGCGTTCGGAAAGCGGCGATCCGCAGCGCCACGGCACCTTCACCGACGTGCAGCGGCGCCTGCCGGACATCGCCGCGATGGGCTTCGATGTACTGTATTTCCCGCCCATCCACCCCATTGGCCGCACCCATCGCAAGGGCCCCAACAACAGCCTCAAGGCCGGCCCGGATGATCCCGGCAGCCCCTACGCCATTGGTAGTGCCGAGGGTGGGCACGAGGCAGTGCATCCCGAGCTGGGCAGTCTGGAGGACTTCCGCGACCTGGTGCAGGCCGCGCGTAACCATGGCCTGGAAGTGGCACTGGACTTCGCCATCCAGTGCTCGCCCGACCATCCCTGGCTCAAGCAGCATCCCGGCTGGTTCAGCTGGCGACCCGACGGCACCATTCGCCACGCCGAGAACCCACCGAAGAAGTACGAGGACATCGTCAACGTCGACTTCTACGCCGAGGCCGCCGTGCCGGAGCTGTGGATGGCACTGCTGGAGGTGGTGCAGGGCTGGGTGGAGCAGGGCGTCACCCTGTTTCGCGTGGACAATCCACACACCAAGCCGATGCCGTTCTGGGAGTGGCTGATCGCCGAGGTGCGCCTTGCGAATCCCGAGGTGATCTTCCTTTCCGAGGCCTTCACCCGCCCGGCGATGATGGCGCGTCTGGGCAAGCTCGGTTTCGCCCAGAGCTACACCTACTTCACCTGGCGCAACAGCAAGAAGGAGCTGGAGGAATACTTCGCCGAGCTCAACCAGTCGCCCTGGCGCGAGTGCTACCGGCCGAACTTCTTCGTCAACACGCCGGACATCAATCCCTACTTCCTGCATCACGGCGGTCGCGCCGGTTTTCTCATCCGCGCCGCGCTGGCGACCATGGGGTCGGGCCTGTGGGGCATGTATTCCGGCTTCGAGCTGTGCGAGGCGGCGCCGGTGCCGGGCAAGGAAGAGTACCTCGACTCGGAGAAATACCAGCTGCGCCCGCGCGACTACCACGCGCCGGGCAACATCGTCGGCGAGATCACCCGCCTGAACCAGATCCGCCGCGACAACCGCGCCCTGCACAGCCACTTCGGCTTCCAGGCCTACAACGCCTGGAACGACAACATCCTCTTCTTCGGCAAGCGCACCGCCGAGCGCGACAACTTCATCCTGGTCGCCGTCAGCCTCGACCCGCATAACGCCCAGGAGGCCAGCTTCGAGCTGCCGCTGTGGGAGTTCGGCCTGGCCGACGATGCCGCGCTGGAGGGGGAGGACCTGATGAACGGCCACCGCTGGACGTGGCACGGCAAGGTGCAGTGGATGCGCATCGAACCCTGGCATCTGCCGTTCGGCATCTGGCGCGTACGCCCGGTGCGCTGACAGGAGTGACCGCATGGCCCGTAGCAAAGCCTTTCTCGACGATCCGCAGTGGTACAAGGATGCGGTGATCTACCAGCTGCACGTGAAGTCGTTCTTCGACGCCGACAACGATGGCGTCGGTGACTTCGCCGGGCTGATCGACAAGCTCGACTACATCGCCGACCTCGGCGTGAACACCCTCTGGCTGCTGCCGTTCTACCCCTCGCCACGCCGCGATGATGGCTACGATATCGCCCTGTACAAGGGCGTGCACCCGGATTACGGCACCCTGGCCGACGCCCGCCGCTTCATCGCCGAGGCACACAAGCGCGGCCTGCGGGTGATCACCGAGCTGGTCATCAACCACACCTCAGACCAGCACCCCTGGTTCCAGCGCGCGCGGCGTGCCAAGAAGGGTTCCAAGGCGCGCGACTGGTACGTCTGGTCCGACACGGACGACAAGTACACCGGCACGCGGATCATCTTCCTCGACACCGAGAAGTCCAACTGGACCTGGGACCCGGTCGCCGGCCAATACTTCTGGCACCGCTTCTATTCGCACCAGCCGGACCTCAACTTCGACAACCCGCAGGTGTTGCGCGCGGTGCTCGGGGTGATGCGCTACTGGCTGGATATGGGCGTGGACGGCCTACGCCTGGACGCCATTCCCTACCTGATCGAGCGCGATGGCACCAACAACGAGAACCTGGCCGAGACCCACGTGGTGCTCAAGCGCATCCGCGCAGCCCTGGACGAGCGCTACAGCGATCGCATGTTGCTGGCCGAGGCCAACCAGTGGCCGGAGGACACCCGCCCGTACTTCGGCGGCGAGGAGGGCGGCGAGGGCGACGAATGCCATATGGCCTTCCATTTCCCGCTGATGCCGCGCATGTACATGGCCATCGCCCAGGAGGACCGCTACCCGATCACCGACATCCTGCGCCAGACCCCGGATATCCCACCCAACTGCCAGTGGGCGATCTTCCTGCGCAACCACGATGAACTGACCCTGGAGATGGTCACCGACGACGAGCGCGACTACCTGTGGAACTACTACGCCGCCGACCAGCGCGCGCGTATCAACCTGGGTATCCGCCGCCGCCTGGCGCCGCTGGTGGAGCGTGACCGCCGACGCATCGAGCTGCTCAACAGCCTGTTGCTGTCGATGCCGGGCACCCCGGTGCTGTACTACGGCGACGAGATCGGCATGGGCGACAACATCTACCTTGGCGACCGCGACGGCGTGCGCACCCCCATGCAGTGGTCGATGGACCGCAACGGCGGCTTCTCCCGCGCCGACCCGGCCAAGCTGGTGCTGCCGCCGATCATGGACCCGCTGTACGGCTACCAGACGGTCAACGTCGAGGCCCAGGCCCGCGACGCACATTCGCAGCTCAACTGGATGCGCCGCATGCTGGCGGTGCGCAAGCAGCAACAGGCCTTCGGCCGCGGCAGCCTGAAGATGCTCACGCCGAGCAACCGCCGCATCCTCGCCTACCTCCGTGAGCTACGCGGCGCCGACGGCCGCGAGGAGAGCATCCTCTGCGTGGCCAACCTGTCCCGTGCGGCCCAGGCGGTGGAGCTGGAGCTGTCCGCCTATGACGGCCGGGTACCGGTGGAGATGGTCGGCGGTGCGTCCTTCCCGCCCATCGGCGAGATGACCTATCTGCTGACCCTGCCGCCCTACGGCTTCTACTGGTTCTACCTGGCGGACGCCTCGCAGATGCCTAGCTGGCACGTGGCACCGGTGGAGCGCATGGCCGAGCTGCCGACCCTGGTGATCAAGCGCGATCTGCAGGAGCTGGTCCGAGCGCCCAGCCGCGGCGTGCTGGAGAGCGATCTGCTTGCCAGCTATCTGGGGCGGCGGCGCTGGTTCTCCGCCCAGGGCGAGGGCGCCGCCAAGCCCGAGCTGGCCTACGTGCAGCCGTTCGGCGACCTGCGCGCGCTGGCCGAGATCACCCAGGGCAGCGAGCGCTACCAGCTGCCCTTGGCCTACGTCGACGAAGGTTCGGCCGGCAATCCGCTGGCCCAGCAACTGGCCCTGGCGCGTCTGCGCCGTGGTCGCCAGGTGGGCCTGCTGACCGACGGCTTCAGCCTGCCCGAATTCACCTACGAGGTACTCGCCCACCTGCACAGCCGTCAGGTGCTGAAGGCGGGAGACAGCGAGATCCACTTCCTGGCCAGCAGCCGCTTCGCCGATTACCCGGCGGTGCCGGGCGAGGAAACGCGGCTGATCTCCGCCGAGCAGTCCAACAGCTCGGTGATCATCGGCGAGCGCATGGTGCTCAAGCTGGTGCGCCGCCTGTTCCCGGGCGTGCATCCGGAGGCGGAGATGGGCGGTTTTCTCACCGCCAACGGCTACGCCAACATCGCGCCCATGCTGGGCGAAGTGCGCCGAGTGGACGAAGCGGGTGAGGCCTTCACCCTGATGATCCTGCAGGGCTACCTGAGCAATCAGGGCGATGCCTGGAGCTGGACCCTGGACAACCTGCAGCGGGCCATCCGCGACGAGCTCAGCGGCGGCATCTCCAATGTGCAGAGCGAATACGACGCCCTGACGGAGCTGCAGACCTTTGCCGCCACCCTGGGCCGGCGGCTGGGCGAGATGCATCTGGTACTGGCTAAGCCCAGCGACGATCCCGATTTCGGCCTGCGCCCCAGCGACGAGACGGACAGCCAGGGCTGGGGCGAGTCCATCGGTGCGCAGCTGCAGCAGGCACTAGACGCGCTGGATCACAGCCGCGAACGCCTGAGCGAGGCGGACCAGCGTCAGGTCGACTTGCTTCTGCAGCAACGTGAGGAACTGCTGCGTCTGGTCAGCGACCTGGCGCGGCTGTCCGGCGGCGGCGTGCGCATACGGGTGCATGGCGACCTGCATCTGGGCCAGGTGCTGGTGGTGCAGGGCGATGCCTACATCATCGACTTCGAGGGCGAGCCGAGCAGGCCACTGGAGCAGCGTCGCCAGCGTCACAGCCCGATGAAGGACGTGTCCGGCATGTTGCGCTCCTTCGACTATGCCGCCGCCATGGTGCTGCGTAACGCCCAGGGCTCCGATTCGTCGGACGAGGCCACGGTGGCCCGCCAGCGCATTGCCTCGCGCTACCGCAGCGAGGCGCGCACCGCCTTCTATGACGCCTATCGCCTGGCCGCCGCCGATCTGCCGCATGAGTGGCAGGCCCGCGAAGGAGAGGGCGCGGCGCTGGCGCTGTTCAGCATCGAGAAGGCCGCCTACGAGATTCTCTATGAAGCCGCCCACCGACCCGACTGGATCGATGTCCCGCTGCACGGGTTGCTGGAGCTTGTTCACCAATTGCAGGGAAACCGTTGATGACTGACCTGGAACGTCTGCGCCGCGCCGAGCATGGCGACCCCTTTGCCTTTCTAGGCCCGCAACCGGATGGCGACGGCAGCCTGGTACGGGTATGGCTGCCGGGCGCACTGGCGGTCGAGCTGCTGGCCGCCGACAGCGGCGAGCTGCTCGGCGCCATGCAGCTGGAAGACGCCGGAGGGCTGTTCAGCCTGAGACTGGAGCGACCCCAGCCGTATCGCCTGCGCATCCACTGGCCCGAGGCCGAGCAGGAAACCGAGGATCCCTACGCCTTTGGCGCGCTGCTCGGCGATATCGACCTGTACCTGTTCGCCGAGGGCAATCACCGCGATCTCGGCCGCTGCCTGGGCGCCCAGCTGATGCAGCAGGACGGCGTGCCGGGCGTGCGCTTCGCCGTATGGGCGCCCAACGCCCGGCGGGTTTCGGTGGTCGGAGACTTCAACGGCTGGGACGGACGCCGCCACCCCATGCGCCTGCGCTACCCGAGCGGGGTCTGGGAGCTGTTCATCCCGCGCCTGGGTGCCGGCACGGTATACAAGTTCGAGATTCTCGGCGCCGACGGCGTGCTGCCGCTCAAGGCCGATCCCTTGGCGTTGGAGGGCGAGCATCCGCCCGCCACCGGCTCGCGGGTCGCCGCGTCGCTGGACTTCGCCTGGACCGACCAGGACTGGCTGGCCAACCGGCAACGGCACCAGGGCCATGACCGGCCCCTGAGCATCTACGAGGTGCATGCCGGCTCCTGGCAGCACGTCGACGAACGCCCGCCGACCTGGGCCGAGCTGGCCGAGCGCCTGATTCCCTACGTGCAGGACCTGGGCTTCACCCACATCGAACTGCTGCCGGTGATGGAGCACCCGTTCGGCGGCTCCTGGGGCTACCAGCCGCTGTCGATGTTCGCGCCGACCTCGCGCTACGGTTCGCCGGCCGATTTTGCCGCCTTCGTCGATGCCTGCCACCGCGCCGGCATCGGCGTGATCCTCGACTGGGTGCCGGCGCATTTTCCCACCGACGAGCATGGCCTGGCGCGCTTCGACGGCACGGCGCTGTACGAGTACGCGCACCCGTTCGAGGGCTTCCACCAGGACTGGGACACCTTCATCTACAACCTCGGCCGCACCGAGGTGCACGGCTTCATGTTGGCGTCGGCGCTGCACTGGCTGCGCACCTACCACATAGATGGCCTGCGCGTGGATGCGGTGGCCTCGATGCTCTACCGCGACTATTCGCGCAAGGACGGCGAGTGGATTCCCAACCGCCACGGCGGTCGCGAGAACCTGGAGGCCATCGAGTTCCTCCGTCACCTCAACGAGGTGGTCGCCAGCGAGGCGCCCGGCGCCCTGGTGATCGCCGAGGAGTCCACCGCCTGGCCGGGCGTCAGTCGACCGAGCGGCGAGGGCGGCCTGGGCTTCGCCTACAAGTGGAACATGGGCTGGATGCACGACAGCCTGGCCTATATCCAGCAGGACCCGGTGCACCGCAGCTTCCACCATCACCAGCTGACCTTCGGCCTGATCTACGCCTTCTCCGAGCATTTCGTGCTGCCGATCTCCCATGACGAGGTGGTGCACGGCAAGGGCTCGCTGCTGGGCAAGATGCCCGGCGACCGCTGGCAGCAGTTCGCCAACCTGCGCCTGTTCCTCGCCAACATGTGGACGCATCCGGGCAAGAAGCTGCTGTTCATGGGCTGCGAGTTCGGCCAGTGGCGCGAGTGGGATCACGACCAACAGCTGGACTGGTACCTGCTGCACTACGGCGAGCACGTCGGCGTACAGAACCTCGTGCGCGACCTCAATCGCCTGTACCGCGACTACCCGGCGTTGCATCGCCTGGATGGCCGCGCCGAAGGCTTCCAGTGGCTGATCGGCGACGACCAGCGCAACAGCGTGTTCGCCTGGCTACGCCACGCCGAGGGCGAGCGGCCGCTGCTGGTGGTGCAGAACTACACCCCGGTGCCGCGCGGCGACTACCGCGTCGGCGTGCCCATCGCCGGCAGCTGGCGCGTGCTGCTCAATAGCGACGACGAGTGCTATCTGGGCTCGGCCGCCGGCAGCCGTGGCCAGGTGCACACCATCGCCCACAGCGACCACGGCCAGCCCCAGTCACTGCCACTCGACCTGCCACCGCTGGGCGCCCTGATCCTGGTCGCCGAGCAAGGCTAAGTCCTTGATCTGTTGGCCCTACCGCCCATCGGTTAGGTGGAACACCGATCGAAGCGGCCGAGTCGACACCATCAGGCGGCGCAACAGCAACTGCGCCTCTGCAGTCATCCCACCAGCCGCCGGCAACGCCGGCAAAGGAAGACAATGATGAGCGATACCATCAAAGACACCATCAAGGTTCTCAATAACCTGATCGAGACCAGCAAGGACGGCGAGGCGGGCTTCCGTACCTGCGCCAAGGACGTCAAGGATCCGCAGCTGCAGTCGCTGTTCAACAACCGTTCGCGCGAATGCGCGGCCGCGGCCGGTGAACTGCAGGGCCTGGTGCTGGAACTGGGCGGCAAGCCGGAAACCGACACCAGCGTGGGTGGTGACCTGCACCGCCGCTGGGTCGACCTCAAGGCGCTGATCACCGGCAAGAGCGACGAGGCCATCCTCAATGAGTGCGAGCGCGGCGAGGACGTGGCCAAGAAGCACTACGCCGAGGCTCTGGAAGAGAAGAACCTGCCAGTCAACGTGCGTGAAGTGATCCAGCGCCAGTACGCCGGTGTGATCCGCAACCACGACCAGATCAAGGCCCTGCGCAGCATGGCGCGCGCCAGCTGATCCGGCATCTGGTGAGTCTGCGGCCGGCTTTTGCCGGCCGTTGTCTTTTCTGCTGGCAAAAAAATCCCCGCGGTCAGGAGCGAGCCGCGGGGAGCGCAATGGCCGACAAGGGCAGGGTCGGCCCAGGAGGGATGGTGTGGCTCGAGCGTGCTCGGGCCGGATCTGTCAGGCGTTCGGCTGCCAACCTCCGCCGAGCGCCTTGTAGATGGCGACGATGCCGCGGTACAGGTCGATCTCGGCCTGGGCCTGGGCATCCTCGGCAGACAGGCGCTCACGCTCGGCATCGAGCAGCACGAGGAAGTCCTCGGTGCCTTCGCGGTAGCGCACTGCGGCCTGGGCCGCCGCCGCGCGACTGGCCTCGGACTGGCGCACCAGCGAGACCAGGCGCTGCTGACGTTTGGCGTAATCGCTGAAGGCGTTTTCCGACTCTTCCAGGGCGAGCAGCACCTGCTGCTCGTAGCTGGCCAGGGCGCCATCGGCGTCAGCCTCTGCGCCGCGCAGGCGGGCCCGCACGCTGCCCAGATCGAACGCCGCCCAGCTGATGGTCGGCGCCACACCCCAAGCTCGCGCATCGGCGGCGCCGAGCTGCGAGCCGCGGCCGGCGGTAAAGCCGAGGAAGCCGGACAGACTGACCCGTGGGAACAGGTCGGCAGTGGCCACCCCGACATTGGCGGTGGCAGCGGCCAGCTGGCGTTCGGCCACGCGTACATCCGGGCGACGGCGCAGCAGCTCGGCCGGATCTCCAATGGGCAGGGCCTTGGCGATCACCGGCAGCGGCTTGGCCGACAGGTCGACGGTCAACTGTTCCGGGCGTTGGCCGAGCAGGGTGGCGATGCGGTGGCGGGCCCGTGCTTCCTCGGCCTGCAACTGCGGCAGGCTGGCTTCGGTGGCGGCCAGGCGCGCATCGGCGCGCAGTACGTCCAGTTCGCTGCCGATGCCGGCGTCGCGCAGCTGCTCGGTGAGGGCGCGCGACTGGCTCTGGTTCTTCAGGTTGTCGCGGGCAATCCGCTCCCTGAGTTGCGCGCCACGCAGGTTGCCGTAGGCGTCCACCAGCTCGGCGATCAAGCTGACCTGCAGCTGATACAGCTCGGCCTCGGCGGCCTCGCTCTGGGCGTCGCTGGCCTCGATGGTGCGCTGGATACGGCCGAACAGGTCGAGCTCCCAGGCCATGTCCAGACCCAGATCGTAGCGCTCCTGGCGGATACGCTCCTCGCTGGTCGGTGGCTGCTGGGCCTTGCCGAACTCGCCACTGGCGCGGCTGGTGATCACCGGCATCTGGTCGTTGCCAACGTCATCGCGGATGGCGCGGGCGGCGCGCAGGCGGGCAAAGGCCACGCGCAGCTCGCGGTTCTCCTTGAGCGACTGCTGGACTAGCTGGCTCAGGGTCGGGTCGTCGAACTGCTGCCACCAGGCCGATTCGAAATCGGTGCGGTCGTAGTCGCTGGCTTCCAGCGCAGTGATCTGCGCTGGTTGGGTTTCTGGCGTCTTATAGTCCGGGCCGACGGCGCAGGCACTGACCGCCAGGGCGAGCAGGGCGGGAATCAACGGCTTCATGCATGCACCTCGTGAGCGATCTGGTTGGCCTTGCGTGCTTCGCGTTTCTCCACGAAACCGCGGATCAGCACATAAAACACCGGAGTCAGCAGCAGGCCGAAGAAGGTCACACCGATCATCCCGCTGAACACTGCCACGCCCATGGCATGGCGCATCTCGGCACCGGCGCCGGACGACAGCACCAGGGGCACCACGCCCATGATGAAGGCGATGGAGGTCATGAGGATCGGGCGCAGACGCAGGCGGCAGGCTTCCAGCACCGCGGCCATGCGGTCGAGGCCTTCTTCCTGTTTCTCCTTGGCGAACTCGACGATGAGGATGGCGTTCTTGCACGCCAGGCCGACCAACACGATCAAACCGATCTGGGTAAACACGTTGTTGTCGCCGCCGGCCAGGATCACCCCGGTGATGGCGGAGAACAGCACGGTCGGCACGATCAGGATCACCGCCAGCGGCAGGCTCCAGCTCTCGTACTGGGCGGCCAGCACCAGGAAGGCCAGCAGCACGCAGAGCGGGAAGATGAAGATCGCGGTGTTGCCGGCGAGGATCTGCTGATAGGTCAGCTCGGTCCACTCGTAGGTCATGCCGTTGGGCAGTTCCTCCTTGAGCAGCTTGGCGATGGCTGCCTCGGCCTGGCCGGAGCTGTAGCCGGGCGCTGCGGCACCGTTGATCTCGGCGGTGAGGAAGCCGTTGTAGTGCATCACCCGGTCCGGGCCCGAGGCGCTATCGACCTTGACGAAGGTGGACAGCGGAATCATCTCGCCACGGTTGTTGCGCACCTTGAGCTGGCCGATCTGCTCCGGCTCCAGGCGGAACTGCTGCTCGGCCTGGACGTTGACCTGGTAGGTACGGCCGAAGCGGTTGAAGTCGTTGGCGTACAGCGAGCCCAGGTACACCTGCATGGTGTCGAAGATGTCGCTGATGGCCACACCGTGGGTCTTGGCCTTCTCTCGGTCGATGTTTGCATCGATCTGCGGCACGTTGACCTGGTAGCTGGTGAACACCGACATCGGGTTCAGCTCCGGCAGCGCGCGCGCCTTGGCCAGGATGTTCTGGGTCTGCTTGTACAGCTCCTCGTAACCGAGGCTGCCGCGGTCCTGGATCTGTAGACGGAAGCCACCGATGGTGCCGAGGCCCTGCACGGGCGGCGGCGGGAAGATGGCGATGTAGGCATCCTGGATCTCGGCGAACTGGGCATTCAACTCGGCGGCGATGGCGCCGGCGGACATGCTCGGGTCCTTGCGCTCGTCGAACGGCCGCAGCGGGGTGAACACGATGCCGCTGTTCGGGCTGTTGGTGAAGCCGTTGATCGACAGGCCCGGGAAGGCCACGGTGTTCTCCACACCCGGATGCTTGCCGGCGATCTCCGACATGCGCTTGATCACCTCCTCGGTACGGTCGAGGGTGGCGGCGTCCGGCAGCTGGGCGAAGGCGACCAGGTACTGCTTGTCCTGTTGCGGCACGAAGCCGGTCGGGGTGCTGGAGAAGCCCAGGTAGCCGAACACCAGCAGGCCGCCATAAACCAGCAGGGCGATGGAGCTGCCGCGCAGCACGCGCTTCACGGTGCCGACATAGCCATGGCTGGCACGGTCGAAGAATCGGTTGAAGGGGTTGAACAGCCAGCCGCCGAACAGCTTGTCGAGCACGCGGGAGAAGCGGTCCTTCGGCGCGTGGTGATCCTTCAGCAGCACGGCGGCCAAGGCCGGCGACAGGGTCAGCGAGTTGAACGCCGAGATCACGGTGGAGATGGCGATGGTCAGCGCGAACTGCTGGTAGAACTGCCCGGTGAGGCCGGAGATGAACGCGGTCGGCACGAACACGGCGCACAGCACCAGGGCGGTGGCGACGATGGGGCCGGTCACTTCCTTCATGGCCTGGCGGGTCGCGTCGATGGGCGTCTTGCCCAGACCGATGTTCCGCTCGACGTTCTCCACCACCACGATGGCGTCGTCCACCACGATGCCGATGGCCAGCACCAGGCCGAACAGCGACAGGGCATTGAGCGAGAAGCCGAACAGGTGCATCACGGCGAAGGTACCGATCAGCGATACCGGCACGGCAGCCAGCGGGATGATCGAGGCGCGCCAGGTCTGCAGGAACAGGATCACCACCAGCACCACCAGCACGATGGCCTCGAGCAGGGTGTGCACCACCGCCTCGATGGAGCCGCGCACGAAGATGGTCGGGTCATAGACGATCTCGTAGTCCACGCCCTGCGGGAAACTCTTCTTCAGCTCGGCCATGCGAGCCCGCACGGCGTCGGAGATCTCGATGGCGTTGGAGCCGGGGCGCTGGAACACCGGGATGGCCACGGCCGGCTGGTTGTTCAGCAGCGAGCGCAGGGCGTACTGGCTGGAGCCCAGCTCGATGCGCGCGATGTCCTTCAGGCGGGTGATCTCGCCGTCGTCGCCGGCGCGGATGATGATGTTCTCGAACTCCTCCTCGCTGACCAGGCGGCCCTGGGTGTTGATCGACAGCTGGAAGCTGTTGCCGGCGTCCGAGGGCGGTGCGCCGAGGGCGCCGGCGGCGACCTGGCGGTTCTGTTCGCGGATGGCAGCGACCACATCTGAGGCGGTGAGGTTGCGCGAGGCCACCTTGTTCGGGTCCAGCCACACGCGCAGCGAGTAGTTGCCCATGCCGAACAGCTGCACGTCACCCACGCCGTCCAGGCGCGCCAGCTCGTCCTTGACGTTGAGCGCGGCGAAGTTGGACAGGTAGAGCATGTCGTAGCGCTGATCCGGCGAGGTCAGGTGGACCACCATGGTCAGGTCGGGAGAGGCCTTGTCCACGGTCACGCCGAGCCGCTGCACCTCGGTGGGCAGGGTCGGCATGGTGCGTGTCACGCGGTTCTGCACCTGCACCTGGGCGTTGTCCAGGTCTGTGCCGAGGGCGAAGGTGATGGTCAGGGTCAGCTTGCCGTCGGCAGTGGACTGCGACGACATATAGAGCATGCTTTCCACGCCGGTAATGGCCTGCTCCAGCGGCGAGGCGACGGTCTCACCGATCACCTTGGGGTTGGCGCCGGGGAAGTTGGCGCGCACGACCACGGTGGGCGGCACCACTTCCGGGTATTCGCTGATCGGCAGCTGGAACAGCGAGATCGCACCGGCGATTAGCACCAGCAGGGACAGCACGGCGGCAAAGATCGGCCGCTTGATGAAGAACTGGGAGAAGTTCATGGCGTTCTACCTCAGCCGCGAGGTGCGTTGCTGGATTTGGCTTGTTGTTCGGCCACGCGCGGGGCGTCGCGGCCATCCACGGCCTGGCGCAGGCGCGCCAGCTGGGCGAGGGTGGCCTCGTCGGCCATCGGCACCGATTGCGGGTCGACCGTGGCACCGGGCATGGCGCGCTGCAGACCGTTGACCACGATCTTCTCGCCCTTGGAGAGGCCGCTGCGGACGATGCGCAGGCCTTCCAGCTTCGGGCCGAGCTCGATGGCGCGGTAGTCCACGGTGTTCTTGTCGCCGAGGACCAGGACGAACTTCTTGCCCAGGTCGGTGCCGACCGCCTCGTCCTTGATCAGCGCCGCCGCGTAGGTGCTGCTGCCGACCAGCTTGAGGCGGGCGTACAGGCCCGGAGTGAAGCGGCCGTCGCGGTTGTCGAACACGGCGCGGCCACGGATGGTGCCGGTGCGCGGATTGACCTGGTTGTCGAGGAAGTCCAGCTGGCCCTCGTGCGGGTGGCCGTCCTCGCTGGACAGGCCGAGGTACACCGGGCTGGCGCCGCGGGCGTCGCTACCGGCCTTGCGGGCCAGCTCGATGTACTTGAGGAACACGCGCTCGTCGGCGTCGAAGTAGGCGTAGACCTTGTCGGTGGACACCACCGAGGTTAGCAGCGACTGGCCGGCGCCGACCAGGTTGCCCTCGGTGATCTCGGCGCGGCTAACGCGGCCGTCGATCGGCGAGGTGATGCGGGTGAAGCTGAGGTTGAGCTGGGCATTCTCCAGTTCCGCCTGGATTGCCGCGACATGCGCCTCGGCGGCTGCGGCCGCACTGCTGCGGGCATCGGCCAGTTCGGCGGAGATGGCGTTGCTCTGGCGCAGGCGATCGCCACGACGGGCCTCGTTGGCGGTGCGGGTGGAGTTGGCGCGGGCCTGTTGCAGCTGGGCCTGCAGGCGCTTGACCTCGGCCTCGAACGGACGCGGGTCGATCTGGAACAGCAGGTCGCCTTTCTTCACCAGGCTGCCTTCGTCGAAGGCGACGCGGTCGACGTAGCCGGAGACGCGCGGGCGAATCTCGACGGACTCGGGCGCCTCGAGGCGGCCGGTGAACTCGTCCCATTCGTTGATCGGCTGTTCGATGACTTCGGCGATGCTGACCTTGGCGGCCGGCATCTGCTGGCTGGCATCTTCACCCTTGCCGCAGGCGCTCAACACCAGGATGGCCGCTAGGGCCAGGGGAAAGCGCCAGGAGATATTGTTTGACTGTTCCATGTTTGACTCCGCCAGTCGGATTTGTGAATGGGCGGAGTCTGCTCGGCGCAGTTTGAAGGCACGAATCGAACGATCCGAATTTGAATATCATCCGGAATGATGATTCATGCTCTGGCGTTAATAGTGGCTGTGGCGCCCGTCGCAGAGCGCCTGGTGCAATCAGGCGAGGGTGTCGGGATCGCCGCAGAACATCTGCAGGCGCGAGCGCAGCCAGCGTTCGGCGGGGTCGTTGTCCTGGGCACCGCGCCAGACCATGTGCAACTCGAAAGTATTGCTCTCGAACGGCAGCGGCTCGGCGCGCAGGCCGCCGATGGCGATCAGCGCGGAGGCGGCGTAGTCCGGCACGGTGGCGACCAGGTCGGTGCCGGCGAGCAGCGCGCCGAGGCCGTTGAACTGCGGCACGGCCAGTACCACGCGGCGCTTGCGCTCAAGCTTTTCCAGGGTTTCGTCGATGAAGCCGATCAGGCCGCCGGCGAACGACACCATGGCGTGCGGGCGGGCGCAGAAATCATCCAGGCTGAGGTTGCCCGGCACGCTGTCGGCGCGCAGCAGGCGCGAGCCGCCACGGCGAATCACCTTGCGCTTGGCATTGGCCGGCAGCTCCTCGGTATAGCTGACACCCACTGAGATCTCGCCGGAGGCCAGCAGGTTAGGCATCAACAGGTAGTTGGCGCGGCGCACCACTATAGATACTCCGGGTGCTTCGGCGCGCAGGCGGCGCAGCAGCGGCGGCAGCAGGGCGAACTCGACATCGTCGGACAGGCCGATGCGGAACACCGCGTTGCTGGTGGCGGGGTCGAAGTCGGTGGCGCGGCTGACGGCGGTGGAGATGGAGTCCAGCGCCGGGGAGAGCAGGCCGAAGATCTCGGTGGCCCGCGCCGTGGGCTCCATGCTGCGCCCGGTGCGGACGAACAGCGGGTCGTCGAACAGGCTGCGCAGGCGGGCGAGGGCGGCGCTGATCGCCGGCTGGCCGAGGAACAGTTTCTCCGCGGCACGCGTCACGCTGCGCTCGTGCATCAGCGTCTCGAATACGATCAGCAGGTTCAGATCGACGCGGCGCAGGTCGTTGCGGTTCATCACTGTCTTCCATGTTGGGTGTGTGAAAGGTGCGGCCGTGGCAAGATAACGTCAAGAGCGAGGTTGACCTTATCGTCAGCCTCGGCCTTCGGCCGGCCCGATCATCCACATTTATGGTGACTATCAATGTGCGCGGGTGGTGTCGATGGATAAGCCCATATAGAGTCCGGGGCCATAGAGTCCACGGCGAGGTGTGTGATGTCCCGCATGATCCGTTTCCACCAGTTCGGCGATGCCAGCGTGCTGCGTCTGGAGGAATTGCCGACCCCGAAACCCGGCCACGGCGAGGTGCTGATTCGCACCCAGGCGCTTGGCGTAGGCTGGCGTGACGTACTGTGGCGGCAGAACCTGGCGCCCGATCAGGCGGCGCAGCTGCCGGCCGGTGTCGGCTTCGAGCTGTCCGGCGTGGTCGAGGCCGTTGGCCCGGGCGTCGACGATCTAACCCCTGGCGTGGCGGTTGCCAGCTTCCCGGCCTTCAGCCCCAACCAGTACCCGGCCTGGGGCGATCTGGTGCTGATGCCGCGTAGCGCGCTGACTCGTTATCCCGACGTGCTCACGCCGGAAGAAGCAGCGGTGCACTACACCCCCTATATGCTGGCTTACTTTGCCCTGGTCGAACTGGCCGATGTACAGCCCGGCCAGCGCGTACTGGTCACCGAGGCGGCCCATTGCCTGGCGCCGCAGGCGGTGCAGATGGCCAAGGCGCTGGGCGCCGTGGTGATCGCCGCCACCAGCGAAGGCTCCACCCGTGCCTACCTGCGTGAGCTGGGCGCCGACAAGGTGATTGACACCGAAGAGCAGGACCTGGTCCTCGAAGTCGAGCGTTTCACCGACGGCAAAGGCGTGGAAGTGGTGCTGGACCAGTGCGCCGGCCCGCAGATGAAGCTGCTCGGCGACGTCGCGGCGACCCGTGGCAAGCTGATCATCTATGGCGTGAACGGTGGCAACGATGCCGCGTTCCCGGCCTGTGCGGCGTTCAAGAAACATCTGCAGTTCTTCCGTCACTGCGTGCTGGACTTCACTGGCCAGCCCGACCTGGGTCTGCAGCGCGACGAGGAGGCGGTGCAACGTGCGCTGCAGCGGATCAACCAGCTGACGGCTGATCGCCTGCTCAAGCCGACCATTGCCAAGTCCTTCGATTTCGAGGATTTCGTCGCGGCCAACCAGTTCATGGAGACCTGTCCTGCCGGTGGCCGAGTGGTGATGAATATCCCAGCATAAAGAGCGTGATCATGCTGGCAAAACGCCGCCTTCGGGCGGCGTTTGCATTTCTCGGGGAAAATCCTGAAGGAATGCTTGAATTGATAAGGATTATCATTAAGATGCGCAGCACGTTGCAGCCGAGGATCGGGCTATGGGAACGTTTCATCGTTGGGGGGAGCCCGCCGGCACACCGGTACGCTTGGCCTCCGATATCAGGAACAACGGGCTGGACAGTCTCTACGCCACACATCGGCGTGTACTGATAGACGCCGCCAAGGGCGTGCTCGGCTGCCGCGCGCGTGCCGAGGATGTGGTGCACGACGCCTTCCTCAAGCTGTGGGAGAGCGGCGACCGCCACGCCATCGAAGACCCACTACGCTACCTGTTCCGCATGGTGCGCAACCTGTCCATCGACCGTCTGCGGCGCCAGGCCCTGGAAGGTCGCTACAGCGCCGACGAGGATGCGCTCGATGAGCTGCCCGCGCCGCAGTCCGGTCCCGAGCAGCGCGCTATCGGCCAGCTGGAATGGCAGCGCCTGCAGCATGCCCTGGGCGAGTTGCCCGAGCGCACCCGCACCGTGTTCACCATGAGCCAGCTGGAGGGCTACAGCCAGCGCGAGGTGGCCACCCATCTCAGCGCCTCGCCGACCCTGGTGCATTTCCTTCTGCGCGATGCTCTCAGCCATTGCCGCAGCCGCCTCGACACCGAGGCGGCCTGACGCCTTCGCCGTTCTGGACCCGATATGAAACTGCTCAAGCTGCTGTTCCGCGATAACCGCCTGCCGCTCTCCGGCATCGTCCTGCTCAGCCTGTGCAGCGCGGTGCTCAGCGTCGGCGTGATCGCCTTCATCAACCTCAAGCTGATCCGCCTGGAAGGCGAGCTGGCGACTACGCTGCTCAGCTTCCTCGGCCTGCTGGCGCTGCTGATGATCAGCTCGGGAGCGGGGCAGGTGGCGCTGCACACGCTTGGCCATCGTTTCGTCTACCGCCTGCGCCGCAGCCTTGTGCGCCGGGTACTGGACACCGATATCGAGCGCCTGGAGCAGATCGGCGGCGCGCGCATCCTCGCCAGCCTGTCCAGCGACATCCGCAACATCACCATCGCCTTCGTCTATATGCCGGAGCTGACCTACGGCCTGATCCTCAGCATCGCCGCCTTCAGCTACCTGGCCTGGCTGTCGCCGGCGCTGTTCGGCATCACCGCTGGCTGGCTGGGACTCACGCTGCTGGTGGGCTGGTTCTTCGTCGGCAAGGTCAACCATCACATCCGCCTGCTGCGCGAAGCGGAAGACCACCTGTATCAGGACTACCAGGCGATCATCGACGGCCGCAAGGAGCTGGCGCTCAACCGTGATCGCGCACGCATGCTGTACGACGAGGAGTTCGACCGCGACGCCCGTGCCTATCGCGACAACGTCACCCGCGCCGATATCTTCAACGGGCTGGCCGGCAACTGGGCCAACGCCATGGTGCTGGGCAGCATCGGCCTGGTGTTCTTCTGCGCCAGCGGCCTGGGCTGGGCCTCCGGTGAGGTCGCCGCGACCTTCGCTCTGACCGTGCTGTTCCTGCGTGCGCCGATGGTCGCCACCGTCGCCGCGCTGCCCAGCCTGCTGGCAGCACGCATCTCGCTGGACAAACTGGAGGCGCTGGACCTGGCGCCGGAAACCAGCGATATCGCCGCAGTGCCTGGCCTCGGCGAGTGGCAAAGCTTGCAGCTGGCCGGTGTCGAATACCGTTATCCGGGCGAGGGCGAGGAGGCTGGTTTCGATGTCGGCCCCATCGACCTGGAGCTGCGCCGTGGCGAGCTGGTGTTCCTGGTCGGCGGCAACGGCAGCGGCAAGTCGACCCTGGCGCGCCTGCTCACCGGCCTGCATCGCCCGGCCGGCGGCGAGATCCGTCTGGACGGTCACGTCGTGCAGCCGCACCAGTGGCAGTCCTATCGCCAGCTGTTCGCCAGCGTGTACACCGATTTCCACCTGTTCTCCCGCCTGCTTGGTCCGGCGGCAACGGAAGTGGACGAATCGCTGGTCGGCCAGTGGCTGGAGCGCCTGCGCCTGCGCCACAAGGTCAAGTTCGCCGCCGGCCGCCTGGCCGACACACGCTTCTCCCAAGGTCAGCGCAAGCGCCTGGCGCTGATGCTGGCGATGCTCGAAGACCGCGACATCCTGATCCTCGACGAATGGGCCGCCGACCAGGACCCGCTGTTCCGCCGCCTGTTCTACCGCGAGCTGCTGCCGCAGCTGAAGGCCGCCGGCAAGACCGTGCTCGCCATCACCCATGACGACCACTACTTCGACCAGGCCGACCGCCTGCTGAAGATGGATGGCGGTCGTCTGTCCGAGCTCACCGGCGAAGCCCGTGACCGCGCCACCCAGGACGCGGTTCGGGAAATCGGCGGCTCCATCCCGGCCTGATTGCAGTCTTCTTCGCCCCTGGTAACAGGGGCAGGGCACTGTCATGTCCGTGCAAACGAATTAAATGAAAATTATTCGCAGCTTCGTGCGTCTTTAAAGCGTGCCACCTTTTACGAGGGATACCCAATGAGTCTGGATAATCCGCAAACCACCTTCCTGGTGGTGGTCAACGACGAGCAGCAGTACGCCATTTGGCCGGCCTACAAGGCCGTACCCGCCGGCTGGCGCGAAGACGGCGTGCGCGGCGACAAGCCGACCTGCCTGGCCCATATCGCCAGCGTCTGGACCGATATGCGCCCGCGCAGCCTGCGCGAGGCCATGGACGCCTGATGCAGCTGTTCTGCCTGGCTCATGCCGGCGCCAGCGCCATGCCTTATGCACGCTGGCGCAAGCGCCTGCCGCGTTGGCTGGAAGTCTGCCCGTTGGAGCTGCCAGGTCGCGGCGCCCGTGAGAGCGAGCCGCTTTGCCAGGAACTGCCGGCGCTGCTGGCCGACCTCAAGCAGGCCTGGCTGCGCGAGTGCAATGGTCCTTACTTGCTGTGGGGCCATAGCCTGGGCGCCATGCTCGCCTTCGAGCTGGCCCAGGCGCTGATTGCCGATGGCCATGCAGCACCGCTGGCGCTGTTCGCCTCGGCCTCCCGTGCGCCATCGCGCCGCCTGCAGGCTCCGCGCATGACCACACGCAGCGACGGCGAACTGTTCGCCGGCCTGAATGGCTTTGCCCGTTTGCCGCGCGAGCTGCTGGCCGATCCGCTATTCCGTCGCGAACTGTTGCCAGTGCTGCGCAGTGATTTGGCCCTAGCCGAAAGCTACCGCTACCAGCGCCGCGCGCCATTGCCCTGCGCGGTGCATGTACTAGGTGCGCGCCGCGACTGCCTGAGCGAGGACGACCTGCGCGCCTGGCGCCGCGAAACCCGCGGCCCCTTCACCCTGGAATGGCTGGATGGCGATCACGCCTACCTGCGCCCCCAGGAAGACGAATTGCTGTCCCTGATCGAATTCCATGCCACGCGCCTGTTGCGGCGCGAGGCGGCCGGTATGCCCCTGGGCGCCTAGGCCACTCTTTGCGAGGTACTGTCATGAACGCACAAGTCCCGTCGAACCTTGCCCTGGAATGGGCGCCGCTGTCCTTCGCCCAGCAGCGACTGTGGTTCTTCAGCCGCCTGGAAAGCGGCAGCACCGCCTACAACATCGGCGGCGTGCTGCGTTTCGAAGGTCAGCTGGACATGGACAGCCTGCGCCATGGCCTGGATCAGGTGTACTCCCGCCATGCAGCGCTGCGCACCGTGTTCCGCGAACATGACGGCCTTGCCCAGCAGGCCGTGCTGCCGACGGGTTCGATGCCGCTGGAGATCATCGAGCTGGAAGGCGGCGCCGAGCAGGTCGAGTCGCTGGCTCGCGCCTTCATCGAGGCCGACTACGATCTGACCCGTGGCCCACTGGTGCGCTGTGCCCTGTATCGCCTGTGCGAGAACAGCCATGCCCTGGCCGTGGGCATGCACCACATCATCTCCGACGCCTGGTCGGTGCGCGTGCTGGTGGAGGAGATGGCCGAGTTCTATCGCGCTCGCCTGCAGAATCGCCAGCCGTTCATGACCCCGCAACCGGTGCAGTACAGCGAATACGCCGTTGGCCAGCGCGAGTGGCTGGACAGCGAGGCCGGCGCTCAGCAGATGGCCTTCTGGCGCGAGCGTCTGGGCGGCGAGCAGCCGCCGCTGAGCCTGACGCCGGATTACCCGCACAACGCCCAGGCCGCGCGCCGCGCCGCCTACCGCTCCCTGCAGGTAGAGCCGGCGCTGGTGGCGCGCCTAAGCGAGCTGGCCAAGGCCAACGGCGCCACTCTGTTCACCGTGCTGCTGGCGGCCCTGCAACTGCAGCTGGCGCGCCTGTCCGGACAGCGTGAAGTGCGCATTGGCGTACCGGTGGCCGGTCGCGCCAAGGGCTTCGAGCGCCTGGTGGGTTTCTTCGTGAATACCGTGGTGCTCAAGGCCGAGCCGCGTCCCGAGCTGTCGGTCACCGAGTGGCTGGAGCAGGCCCGCAGCGGCCTGAAGCAGGCTCAGGCCAACCAGGAAATGCCCTTCGAACGCCTGGTGGAAGAGCTGGCGCCGAGCCGCAGCCTGGGCCAACAGCCGCTGTTCCAGGTGGCCTTCAACTACCGTCGGCAGCACCCGCTGGCGGCCAACTGGCTGCCGGGCATCGAGACCCAGTTGGCAGAGTTGCCGTCCAGCCAGATTCCCTTCGACCTGGCCTTGGACGCCGTGCGCGACCGTGGTGACGAGCTGCTGATCAACTTCGCCTATGCCGCCGACCTGTTTGCCGAGAGCAGCATCGAACGGCTGATCGCCGGCATGCTCGAGGTACTCGACGGTTTCGCCAGCCAGCCCCAGGCGGCACTGGCTGAAGTGGCGCTGGTGACGGCGCAGGAATTGGCGCAACTGAATGAGTGGAATACTCCGCAGCAGAGTTTCGATACGTCGCGCCTGTTGCCCGATCTGATCGCCGAGCAGGCGTTTCTGCGTCCTGAGGCCATTGCCCTGGTGCATGGCAGCGAGCGAATTTCGTTTGCCGAACTGGAAGCCCGCGCCAATCGCCTGGCCAATCTGCTGGTGACCCATGGCGTGGGCCCCGAGTCCCGCGTCGGCGTCTCGCTGGAGCGTGGCAACACGATGATCGTGGCCATGCTGGCGGTGCTGAAATCCGGCGGCGCCTTTGTGCCGCTGGATCCGGACTACCCGCGCGAGCGCCTGTCCTACATGGTCGAGGACTCGGGCCTGAAGTGGTTGCTCACCTCAAGCGATCTGGCCGAGCGCCTGCCGCTGTCTTCGGCCATCGAGCCGCTCCATCTGGATCAGATTGACCTGTCGGCATTTGAGACGTCTGCCCCAACTGTTCAGCTGCATCCGCTAAATCTCGCCTACCTGATCTATACCTCCGGCTCCACCGGCCAGCCGAAAGGCGTGGCGGTAAACCATCTCGGCCTGACCATGCATGTGCAGACCATCGGCCAGCGCTACGGCATGACCCCGGATGATGTGGAACTGCACTTTGCTTCTATCAGCTTCGACGGCGCCCTGGAGCGCTGGACGGTGCCGCTGGCCTTTGGCAGCCGTCTGGTCATTCGTGACCAGGAACTGTGGAGCGCCGAGAAGACCTGCCAGGTGATCGCCGACGAAGGCGTGACCATCTCCTGCCTGCCCCCGAGCTATGCCCAGCAACTGCTGGATTGGGTCGAATCGCAAGGCCTGAAACTGCCGGTCCGCTCCTGGACCCTGGGCGGTGAGGCCTTTACCCGTGAAACCTACGAGCGCCTGCAGAAGGTGCTGCAGCCGCAACGGATCATCAACGGCTACGGCCCGACCGAGACGGTGGTCACGCCGCTGATCTGGGAAGCCTTCCCGGGAGATACCTTCGAGGCCGCCTACGCGCCCATTGGTAATCCGGTGGGCCCTCGCAGCCTGTATGTGCTGGATGCCGAATTGAACCTGCTGCCCATCGGCGTGGCGGGCGAGCTGTATATCGGCGGTGAAGTGGGCCTGGCCCGTGGCTACTTCCAACGCCCCGAGCTGACCGCCGAACGCTTCCTGCCCGACCCGTTCGGCCAGGCAGGCGAGCGCATGTACCGCACCGGCGACCTGGTGCGCTGGCGCGCAGACGGCACCCTGGATTACCTGGGCCGGGTCGACCATCAGGTGAAGATCCGTGGTTTCCGTATCGAACTGGGCGAGATCGAGAGCCAGCTGCTGGCCCTGGAAGGCGTGCAGGAAGCGGCGGTAATCGCCCGTGAGACGCCGGCCGGCAAGCAGCTGGTGGGCTATGTGGTTGCTCGCGACAACACTGATACCAGTGCCTTGCGCAGCGGGCTAGCCAAGGTGCTGCCGGACTATATGGTCCCTGCGCAGATCATCGCCCTGGAAAAACTGCCGCTGACTCCCGCCGGCAAACTGGATCGCGCGGCGTTGCCGGAACCGACCTGGCAGAGCCAATCCTACGAAGCGCCGCAGACCGATAACGAGCGCATCCTCGCCTCGATCTGGGCCGAAGTGCTGGGCGTCGAGCGAGTAGGGCGCCAGGACCACTTCTTCGAGCTGGGCGGCGACTCCATCGTCGCGCTGCAGGTAGTCAGTCGTGCACGTCAGCAGGGCTTGGGTCTGACACCGAAGGACCTTTTCCAGCAGCAGACCCTGACCCAGCTGGCCGGCGTTGCCCGCAGCGTCGCCGCACCGCTGGCCGATCAGGGCCCGGTGATCGGTGCGGCACCGCTGCTGCCGATCCAGGCTCGTCTTCTGCAGCGCGAAGGCCTGGCTCCGTGCAACCAGTACCTGCTGCTGGAACTGGCCGAGCCGTTGCCAACTGCTCAGCTGGAACAGGCCCTGCAAGCCCTGGTTCAGCACCATGACGCCCTGCGCCTGCGCTTCGAGCAGCGCGATGGTCAGTGGCAGCAAGTACATGGCGCCGTAGCAGGCGTCCCTTTGCTGCAACAGGTAGAGCTGGTCACCGGCGAAGACCCGCAGCCGCGCTACGACGCTATCCAGCGCAGCATCGATCCGGCCAGCGGCGCGCACCTGCGCGGCCTCTACCTTACCCAACCAGGCCAGGCCGATCGCCTGCTGCTGTCCATCCACCACCTGGTGGTCGATGGCGTGTCCTGGCGCGTGCTGCTGGAAGACCTGCAGCGTGCCTGCCTGCAACTGGCCAGCGGCCTGGCGGTACAGCTGCCGAGCAAGACCAGCGCCTTCAAGACCTGGGGCGAGCGCCTGGCCGGCTGGAACGTCGACGCGCAACTGCCGTACTGGCAGACCCAACAGGCCGCCGGCGGCGAGCTGCCGCTGCTGAGCAGCGAGTTTGGTAGCGAAGGCACTCGCCAGCGTCTGGAACTGAGCCTGGACGCCGGATTTACCCGTGATTTGCTGCAGGCCGGCCAGCAGGCCTATCGCCTGCGTGCCGATGAGCTTCTGCTCACTGCCCTCAGCCGCGTGCTGTGCAGCTGGAGCGAGCAGCCAGCGCTGTGCGTGCATCTGGAAAGCCACGGCCGCGCGCCGCTGTTCGACGATATCGACCTGTCGCGCAGCGTCGGTTGGTTCACCAGTCTCTACCCCGTGCGCCTGCAACCGGAAGTCGAGCTGGCCGCCAGCCTCAAGGCGATCAAGGAGCAACTGCGCGCCGTGCCCGACCTGGGCCTGGGTTACGGCCTGCTGCGCCAGCGTGAGCAATTGGGCGAGCGCGTCCCGCAATTGCTGTTCAACTACCTCGGCCAGTTCGACGAGGGCGGCAACGGCCTGCATCTTCGCGAAGGTGGTCTGTGGCGCGAAGCCAATGCGCCGCTGGATGCACCGCTGGTAATCAACGCCGAGCAACGTGGCGGCGCTCTGCATCTGCACCTGGACTTCAACCCGGCGCAACTGGCGCGCACCACCCTGGAGGGGCTCGTCACTCGCCTGCAGGACGAGCTGCGCGCCATCGCCCAGCATTGCCAGAAAGCCCCGGCCAGCCTGACCCCCAGCGACGTGCCGCTGGCCGGCTTGAGCCAGGCCGAGCTGGATGCGCTGCCCGGTGTGGAAGACATCCACCCGTTGTCGCCGCTGCAGCAGGGCCTGCTGTTCCACAGCCAGCTGGAAGGCGCCGGCAGCTACGTCAGCCAGCTGCTGCTGCCGTTCACCGGCCTCGATCCTGCGCGTCTGCAGAGCGCCTGGCGTCAGGTGCTGGCGCGCCATGGCGTGCTGCGCAGCCGCTTCCTGCTGGGCGAGCGTCCGCTGCAACTGGTGCAGGCCGAGGTCGAGCTGGACTGGCAGGATCTCGACTGGCGCGGCGTCGCCGATTTCGATGAGCAGCTGCAGGCCTTCTGCAGTGCCGAGCGTGAGCGCGGCTTTGCCCTCGACAAAGCGCCGCTACTGCGCCTGGCGCTGATCCAGCGCGGTACCGGTGACTTCGTGCTGGCGTGGACCCTGCACCACCTGCTGCTGGACGGCTGGAGCAACGGCTTGCTATTCGCCGAAGTGCTGGCCCTCTACCACGGCGACCGCCTGCCGGCGCCGGGCGGCCAGTTCCGCGACTACATCAGTTGGCTCGACGGCCAGGATGCTGACGCCGAGCAGGCCTTCTGGCGCGAGCAGCTGGCCCCGCTGGACGGTGCCACCCGCATCGCCGGCTGCCTGCCGTGCCGCGCGCCGGAGCAGGGCCATGCCCGCCATCCGCTACCGCTGGACGCCGCTACCGAACAGCAGATTCGCGGCTTCGCCCAGCGCCACGGCCTGACCCTCAACACCCTGGTGCAAGCTGCCTGGGCCTTGCTGCTGGCGCGTCTGACCGGCAAGCGCAGTCTGTGCTTCGGCGCCACCGTGGCCGGTCGCCCGACCGAGCTGGCCGGCAGCGAACAGATGCTCGGCCTGTTTATCAACAGCCTGCCGGTGGCGATCCAGCTGCCGGCCGAGCAGCCACTGGGCGCCTGGTTGGCCGCGCTGCAGGTGCAGAACCTGCAGCTGCGCGAGCACGAACACTGCCCGCTGCACGATATCCAGCGCTGGGTCGGCAGCGCCGGCGAAGCGCTGTTCGACAGCCTGCTGGTGTTCGAGAACTACCCGCTGGGTGATGCACTAAAGCAGGCCGAGCGCGGCGAGCTGCGCCTGGGCATGCCACAGAGCCACGAGTTCACACATTACCCGATGACCCTGGCCGTGCTGCCGGGCAGCCGCCTGGAGCTGCTGCTGGCCTACGACCGCGCGCACTTCGATGCCGCCGGCATCGCTCAGGTCGAGGCGCTGCTGCGCCAGGCCCTGGACCAGGTGTGCGGCGATCCGGCGCGTGCGCTGGGCAGCCTGGCGCTGGCTTCCGTCGGCGAACAGGCGCAGCTGAACGAGTGGAATACACCCCAACAAGGTTTCGATGCTGCGCGCCTGCTGCCGGAGCTGATCGCCGAGCAGGCGTTTCTGCGTCCTGAGGCCATTGCCCTGGTGCATGGTGACGAGCGAATTTCGTTTGCCGAACTAGAGGCCCGCTCCAATCGCCTGGCCAATCTGCTGGTTTCCCACGGCGTGCAGCCAGAGTCGCGTGTCGGCGTCTCCCTTGAACGTGGCAACACGATGATCGTGGCCATGCTGGCCGTGCTGAAGTCGGGTGGCGCCTTCGTGCCGCTCGACCCGGATTATCCGCGCGAGCGCCTCAGCTACATGGTCGAGGACTCGGGCCTGAAGTGGTTGATCACCAGCTCCGATCTGGCAGAGCGCCTGCCGCTGGGCGAGGGCGTAGAGCCGCTGTATCTGGATCAACTGGATCTGTCGGCCTTCGAAGGATCGGCGCCTACAGTGCAGCTGCATCCGCTAAATCTCGCCTACCTGATCTACACCTCCGGCTCCACCGGCCAGCCCAAGGGCGTGGCGGTGAATCATCTCGGTCTGACCGTGCATGTGCAGACCATCGGCCAGCGCTATGGCATGACCCCGGACGATGTCGAGCTGCATTTCGCCTCGATCAGCTTCGACGGCGCCCTGGAGCGCTGGACGGTGCCGCTGGCCTTCGGCAGCCGTCTGGTGATCCGCGATCAGGAACTGTGGAGCGCCGAGAAAACCTGCCAGGTGATCGCCGACGAAGGCGTGACCATCTCCTGCCTGCCGCCGAGCTATGCCCAGCAGCTGCTGGACTGGGTCGAGTCCCAAGACCTGAAGCTGCCGGTGCGTTCCTGGACGCTGGGTGGCGAAGCCTTTACCCGTGAAACCTACGAGCGCCTGCAGAAGGTGTTGCAGCCGCAACGGATCATCAACGGCTATGGCCCGACCGAGACGGTGGTAACGCCGCTGATCTGGGAAGCCTACCCCGGTGACACCTTCGAGGCCGCCTACGCGCCCATTGGCAATCCGGTCGGCCCACGCAGCCTCTACGTGCTGGATGCCGAGCTGAACCTGCTGCCCATCGGTGTGGCTGGCGAGCTGTATATCGGCGGTGAGGTGGGCCTGGCCCGTGGCTACTTCCAGCGTCCCGAGCTGACCGCCGAACGCTTCCTGCCCGACCCGTTCGGCCAGGCAGGCGAGCGCATGTACCGCACCGGCGATCTGGTGCGCTGGCGCGCAGACGGCACCCTGGATTACCTGGGACGCGTCGATCATCAGGTGAAGATTCGTGGTTTCCGTATCGAACTGGGCGAGATCGAGAGCCAACTGCTGGCTCTCGATGGAATCCAAGAGGCGGCGGTAATTGCCCGTGAGACGCCTACCGGCAAGCAGCTGGTGAGCTACGTCGTGGCCAAAGAGGCCAGCGACACCATGCAGCTCAAAGCCGAGCTTGCCAAAGTACTGCCGGACTATATGGTCCCCGCGCAGATCATCGCCCTGGAAAAACTGCCGCTAACCCCGGCCGGCAAGCTGGACCGCGCCGCGCTGCCGGAGCCGACCTGGCAGAGTCAGTCCTACGAGGCACCGCAGACCGACAACGAACGCATCCTCGCCGCCATCTGGGCCGAAGTGCTGGGTGTCGAGCGGGTAGGGCGCCAGGACCACTTCTTCGAACTGGGTGGTGACTCCATCGTCGCGCTCAAGGTAGTCAGCCGCATCCGCCAACAGGGTTTGCAGCTGCCGCTCAAGGCGCTGTTCGAGCAGAGCCGCCTGGCCGATTGCGCCGTCGCCCTGCAACGCGAAGCTGCGGATGCACCGGTACTGCGCGCGCTGCCGCGTGGCGGCGATCTGCCGCTGTCGCATGCCCAGCAGCGCCTGTGGTTCCTCAATCGTCTGGACCCGAACAACGGCGCCTACCATATGCCGGCCGGTCTCGATCTGCAGGGCCGCCTGGATCGCCAGGCGCTGCAGGCCGCTTTCGACCAGCTGGAGGCGCGCCACGAGGCGCTGCGTACCCGCTTCGTCGAGGTCAACGGCGAGGCGCGTCAGCGCATTCTGCCGGCCCAGGGTCAGCGTATTGACTGGGTCGACCTGCGTGAGCTGGCTGCCAACGAGCGCGAAGCCGAGGCCCGCGATTACGCGCAGAAGCTGCTCAAGCGTCCGTTCAACCTGGCCAGCGAACCGCTGCTGCGGGTCAGCGTGCTGCGCCTGGGCGACCAGGAATACCGTCTGCTGCTGATTCAGCACCACATCGTCTCCGATGGCTGGTCGATGCAGCGCTTTATCGGCGAGTTCGCCGCCGCCTACGCGGCCTTCGCCGAGGGCCGCGCTACGCAGTTCGCGCCGCTGCCGCTGCAATACGCCGACTATGCCCAGTGGCAACGCGACTGGCTGAAATCCAGCGAGGCCACGCGCCAGCTGGACTACTGGAAGGCCCGCCTGGGTGAACACCAGCCGCTACTGGAGCTGCCCACCGACCATCCTCGCCCAGCCCATGGCAGCCGTCAGGGCCTGCGCTGGCGTTTCGAGCTGTCCTCGACGCTCACCGCACAGCTGCGTGCCCTGGCCCAGCGCGAAGGCAGCACGCTGTTCAGCCTGTTGCTGGCGGCCTGGCAGACATTGCTGCACCGCTACAGCGGCCAGGAAGACATCCGCGTCGGCGTGCCGGTGGCCGGGCGTAGCCTGGCGGAAATGGACGGTGTGCTCGGTTGCTTCATCAACACCCTGGTACTGCGTGGCGAGCCGGCCGGGCTGAAACCCTTCCGCGAGCTGCTCGGCGAACTGGTCGAGGCCAGCCGCGACGCCCTGGCCAATCAGGAGCTGCCGTTCGATCAACTGGTTGAAGCGCTGCAACCGACGCGTAGCCTGAGCCATCACCCGCTGTTCCAGGTGGCGTTCAACCACCAGCAGGTGGACTTCGGCGCCCTCGGCAACCTGCCGGACCTACGCGTGCAGCCGCATGACCCGGGCGCCGCCGGTGCCCAGTTCGACCTGGCGCTGGATACCGAGGAAGCCGCCGACGGCAGCCTCAGCGGTTTCGTCAGCTACGCCGGCGAGCTGTTCGAGGCGCGCACCATCGCGCGCCTGGCGCGGCACTTCGTGCGTCTGCTGGAAGGCATCTGCGCCGACCCGAGCCGGCCCATCGGCCTGCTGCCGTTGCTGGACGAGGACGAGCAGGCCCAGCTCGCCACCTGGAACGACACGACCCAGGACTACGGCCCGCTGGTCAACCTCAGCGAGCGCATCAGCCAGCAGGCCGCGCGCACCCCGCAGGCCCCGGCCCTGGTATTCGGCGAGCAGACGCTGAGCTATGTCGAGCTGGAACAGCGCATCAACCAATTGGCCAACCGCCTGCGCAGCCTCGGCGTGCAGCGCGGTAGCCTGGTTGGCATCAGCCTGGAGCGCTCGCTGGAGCTGGTGATCGGTCTGCACGCCATCGTCCGCGCCGGTGGCGCCTATGTGCCGCTCGACCCGGAATATCCGCTGGAGCGCCTGGCCTATCTGCTGGAGGATTCCGGCGTCGACCTGCTGCTGTCGCACAGCCAGCTGGTCGAGCGTCTGCCGCTGCCGGCCGGCCTCAAGGCACTGGGCCTGGATCGCGAGGACTGCAGCGACGAGCCGGTCACGCCGCCAGCAGTCAGGCTGCAGGGCAACGATCTGGCCTACGTCATCTACACCTCCGGCTCCACCGGCAAGCCCAAGGGCGCCGGCAACAGCCACGAGGCCCTGGCCAACCGCATCTTGTGGACGCAGGAGGCCTACCAGATCGGTGCCGGCGACGTGGTGCTGCAGAAGACTCCGTTCAGCTTCGATGTTTCGGTGTGGGAGTTCTTCTGGCCGCTGGTAACCGGCGCCTGCCTGGCCGTGGCCGCACCGGGCGACCACCGCGATCCGCAGAAGCTGGTGGAGCTGATCCAGCGCCATCGCGTCACCACGCTGCACTTCGTGCCGTCCATGCTGCAGGCGTTCCTGCTGCACCCGGATGTGGAGCAGTGCCAAAGCCTGACCCGCGTCATCTGCAGTGGCGAGGCGCTGCCGGCCGAGCTGCTGGTGCGGACCTTCCAGCGCCTGCCGCAGGCTGGTCTGTACAACCTGTACGGCCCGACCGAGGCGGCCATCGACGTCAGTCACTGGACCTGCGTGGAGGAGGGGCGTCATGCCGTGCCGATCGGCCGGCCGATCGCCAACCTGCGCCTGCATATCCTCGATGCCCAGCTCAACCTGGTGCCACAAGGCGTGCCCGGCGAGCTGTATATCGCTGGCATCGGCCTGGCGCGTGGCTACCACCGTCGTCCGGAGCTGACCGCCGAGCGCTTCCTGCCCGATCCGTTCGGCCCAGCCGGCTCGCGCATGTACCGCACCGGTGACCTGGTGCGCTGGCGCGCCGATGGCGCCATCGACTACCTGGGGCGCATCGACCATCAGGTGAAGATTCGCGGCTTCCGCGTCGAGCTGGGCGAGATCGAAGCCCAGCTCGGTGCCCAGCCGGGTGTTGCCGAGGCCGTGGTGGTGGCCCGCGACAGCCAGATCGGCAAGCAGCTGGTTGGCTATGTAGTGGCCGATCCGCTGCCGGCGGATGAAGCCAGCTGGCTCAGCGGCATCAAGGCGGCGCTGAAGGTCGAGCTGCCCGAACATATGGTGCCGTCGATCCTGATGCGCCTCGACCGTATGCCGCTGTCGCCCAACGGCAAGCTGGAGCGCCGTGCGCTGCCCGAGCCGGTATGGCAGGCGCGCAGCTACCGAGCGCCGCAGTCCGTGCTGGAAATCGCCCTGGCGAGCATCTGGCAGGAAGTGCTGGAAGTAGCCCAGGTCGGCCTCGACGACAACTTCTTCGAACTCGGCGGCCATTCGCTGCTGGCCACCCAGGCCGTGGCGTTGTTGCGCCAGCGCCTGGGGTTGGAGTTGCCGCTGCGGGCCTTCTTCGAGGCGCAAGACCTGGCCACCCTGGCCACCTCCCTCGACGGCCTGGCTCCGGCCGCTGCCGAGGAAGAAGACCAAGACCTGCGCGACATGGCCGCGCTGCTCGACGAACTGGAGGCCCTGTGACCGCGCCCATCGACAAGGCCGCCCTGGCGCGCCGTTTCCTCGCCCTCGGGCCGACCGAACAGAAGCGCTTCCTCGAGCTGCTGGCAACCAAAGGCATTCGTTTCGACCGCCTGCCGCTGGTACCGGCGCCGCGCGGCGAACACCTGCCGGCCTCGCATGCCCAGCAACGCCTGTGGCTGGTGGCGCAGATGGAGCCCGATAGCAGCGCCTACCACATGGTTGGCGCCTTCGCCCTGGAGGGCGAGTTGGATCGCGGCGCGCTGCTGGCGGCGCTGGAACTGATTGTCGAGCGTCATGAGGCGCTGCGTACCCGTTTCTATGAGCACGCTGGTCAGCTTTGCCAACGCATCGACCCGCCAAGCCCGCTGGCCTTGGAGGAATGCGACCTGCGCGGCGAGCCGGAGCAGTTGCAGGCCCTGGCCGATGCCCATGCGGCGCGCACCTTCGACCTGATCGAAGGGCCGCTGCTGCGCGTGCAGCTGCTGCGTCTGGCCGAGCAGCAGTGGCGCCTGCAGATCGTCTGCCACCACATCGTCTCGGATGGCTGGTCCATCGGTGTGTTCGCCGAGGAACTGGGTCGCGCCTATGCCGCGCTGCGCCTGGGGCAGACTCCGCAACTAACCGAACTGCCAATCCAGTACACCGACTATGCCCAGTGGCAACGCGCCTGGCTGGAGGCCGGCGAGCGCGAACGCCAGCTCGGCTACTGGCGCGAGCGCCTGGGCAGCGAGCAGCCGGTGCTGGCCTTGCCCTACAAGCTGGATGCGTCCGGCCAACGGCATGCTGCACGTCAAGCCATCGAGGTGCCTCAGGCCCTGGCCGAGCGCCTGCGCCAGCTGGCCCAGGGCGAAGGCGCGACCCTGTTCATGCTGCTACTGGCCGCCTTCCAGCTGCTGCTGGCGCGCTACAGCAACCAGCGCGATATCCGCGTCGGTGTGCCGGTAGCCAACCGCCAGCGCGCCGAGACCGCGCCGCTGGTGGGTTTCTTCGTCAACACCCAGGTGCTGCGTGCCGAGTTGAGTAGCGACATGAGCTTCCGCCAGTTGTTGGCCGACGTGCGTCGCCACGCCCTGGATGCCCAGGATCAGCAGGATCTGCCGTTCGACCAACTGGTGGAAGCCTTGGCGCCCGAGCGCAGCCTGGGTCAGACGCCGCTGTTCCAGGTGCTGTTCAATCACCAGAAACGCGACCTCGACGCCTTGCAGCTGCCCGGCCTGCGCCTGGAGCCGCTGGCCCAGGGCGTACCGCATGCGCTGTTCGACCTGGCCCTGGACAGCCTGGAAGACAGCGCTGGCCAACTGCGACTGACCCTGACCTGGGCTCGCGAGCGCCTGGACGATGGGCAGATGCAGCAGATGACCGCGCACCTGCTGGGTCTGCTGGAGCAGGTCAGTGCCGCGCCGGATCAGCCCCTGGTGCGCCTACAACTACTGGATGCCGGCGACCTGGCACGGCTGGCTGAGTGGAACACTCCGCGCCAGGACTTCGATGCTACGAGTCTGCTGCCGGAGCTGATTGCCGAGCAGGCACGCTTGCGCCCCGAAGCCATCGCCCTGGTACATGGCACCGAGCGAATTGCCTTTGCCGAGCTGGAAGCCAAAGCCAATCGCCTGGCCAATTTACTGGTCGCTCAAGGCGTGCGCCCGGAGTCCCGCGTCGGTGTGTCGCTGGAGCGCGGCAACGCAATGATCGTGGCCATGCTGGCGGTGCTGAAATCCGGTGGCGCCTTTGTGCCGCTGGATCCGGATTACCCGCGCGAGCGCCTGTCCTACATGGTCGAGGACTCGGGCCTTAAATGGCTGATCACCTCGTCCGATCTGGCCAAGCGCCTGCCGCTGTCCTCTTCGGTTGAACCGCTGTATCTGGATCAGCTGGATCTGTCCGCTTTTGATTCGTCAGCGCCTGCGGTACAGCTGCACCCGCTGAATCTGGCCTACCTGATCTACACCTCCGGCTCCACCGGCCAGCCGAAAGGCGTGGCGGTGAATCATCTCGGTCTGAGCATGCATGTGCAGACCATCGGCCAGCGCTACGGCATGACCCAGGACGATGTGGAATTGCACTTCGCCTCGATCAGCTTCGATGGCGCCCTGGAGCGCTGGACCGTGCCGCTGGCCTTCGGCAGTCGCCTGGTGATCCGCGATCAGGAGCTGTGGAGCGCGGAGAAGACCTGCCAGGTGATCGCTGATGAAGGCGTGACCATCTCCTGCCTGCCGCCCAGCTATGCCCAGCAATTGCTGGATTGGGTGGAAAGCCAGAACCTGAAACTGCCGGTCCGTTCCTGGACCCTGGGTGGCGAGGCCTTTACCCGCGAGACCTACGAGCGCCTGCAGAAAGTCTTGCAGCCAAAACGCATCATCAACGGCTACGGCCCGACCGAGACGGTGGTCACGCCGCTGATCTGGGAAGCCTTCCCTGGTGACAGTTTCGAAGCCGCCTACGCGCCGATCGGCAACCCGGTGGGGCCACGCAGCCTCTATGTGCTGGATGCCGAGCTGAACTTGCTGCCCATCGGCGTGGCTGGCGAGCTGTATATCGGCGGTGAAGTCGGTCTGGCTCGTGGCTACTTCCAGCGTCCGGAGCTGACCGCCGAACGCTTCCTGCCCGATCCATTTGGCGCAGCCGGCGAGCGCATGTACCGCACCGGCGACCTGGTGCGCTGGCGCGCAGACGGCACCCTGGACTATCTGGGCCGGGTGGATCATCAGGTGAAGATTCGCGGCTTCCGTATCGAGCTGGGCGAGATCGAGAGCCAGTTGTTGGCCCTGGAAGGTGTGCAAGAAGCGGCGGTGATCGCCCGCGAGACGCCGACCGGCAAGCAGCTGGTGGGCTACGTCGTGGCCAAAGAGGCCAGCGACACCACGCAGCTCAAAGCCGAGCTGGCCAAGGTGCTGCCGGACTATATGGTTCCGACGCAGATCATCGCCCTGGCCAAGCTGCCGCTGACCCCAGCCGGCAAGCTGGACCGTGCCGCGCTGCCGGAGCCGACCTGGCACAGCCAGTCCTATGAGGCGCCGCAAACCGACAACGAACGCATCCTTGCCGCCATCTGGGCCGAGGTGCTGGGTGTGGAGCGGGTCGGGCGCCAGGACCACTTCTTCGAGCTGGGCGGCGACTCCATAGTCGCGTTGCAGGTAGTCAGTCGCGTGCGCCAGCAAGGGCTGCAACTGGCGCCGCGCGAGCTGTTCCAGTTCCCGCGCTTGGCCGAGCTGGCCAAGGTCGCACGCCTGGCCGGGGCGGAGGAGCAACAGGAACCGGTAAGCGGCGAACTGCCGCTGGCACCGATCCAGGCGCACTTCTTCGCCATGGATCAGGCCGAGCCGGCGCACTGGAACCAGGCGCTGAATCTGGAGCTGCAGCGTCCGCTCGAACCGCAGCTGCTGGAGCAGGCGCTGCAGGCGCTGGTGGCCCATCACGACGGCCTGCGCCTGCGCTTCAACCTGGAGCAGGGCGCCTGGCGCCAGCACTATGCCGACGTGAATATCGAGCAGCCACTGCTGTGGCTGCGTGAAGCCGGCAGCGATGCCGAGGCCGAATCGTTCTGCCAGCAGGCCCAGCAAAGCCTCGACCTGGCCGCCGGCCCGCTGCTGCGCGCGCTCTATCTCAAGCAGACTGGCCAGCCCGATCGCCTGTTGCTGGCCGTGCATCACCTGGTGGTGGACGGCGTGTCCTGGCGCATCCTGCTGGAAGATATCCTCGCGGCGTATCGCCAGTTGGAGGCCGGCCAGGCCGTGCGCCTGCAGAGCAAGAGTCAGTCCTACAAGCGCTGGACCGAGGCCTTGCAAGGCTGGGCCGGCAGCGAAGCGGCGCAGGTCGAGCTGGATGCCTGGTGCAGCCGCCTGAGTGGCCCGGCCATGCCCCTGCCTCGCGAACTGGATGGTACTAGCGCTACCCATGGCGACAAGCGCGAAGTGCGCCTGGCCCTGGATGCTGCCCAGACCAAACGCCTGTTGCAGGCGCCGGCGCAATCGGGTGTACGAATCGACGCCTTGCTGCTCACCGCGTTGACCCGCGCGCTGTGCCGCTGGAGCGGCCAGCCGGGGCTGCGGGTCAACCTCGAAGGCCACGGCCGCGAGGCGTTGGCCGGCGAGCTGGATCTGTCGCGCACGGTCGGCTGGTTCACCAGCCTGTATCCGCTGCAATTGCCACAGGCCAGCGACATGAGCGAGCACCTGCAGCAGGTTCAGCAACGCCTGCAGCAGGTCGAACATGGCGGCCAGGGCTACGGCGTGCTGCGCTGGCTGGGTTCGACTGCGGCGCAGGCGGCACTTGCTGCCGTGCCGAGCGCCGAAGTGATCTTCAACTATCTCGGCCAGTACCAGGCCGGAGCGGCGGCGGACTGGTTCCGCCCGGCGGCCGGCGGTGGTGCAGCGGTGGCGGCGAACAACCCGCTGGCCGCGCGCCTGGCGGTCAATGGCCAGGTGTTCGACGGCCAGTTGCAGCTGTCCTGGGAATACGCGGCCAATCAGTACCGTGCCGAGACCATCGAGGCTCTGGCTGCAGACTATCGCCGGGAACTGCTTGGCTTGCTGGAGCTGGCGCGCGGCCAGGCCGTGCAAGGACCATCGCCCTTGCTGCGCCTGACTCGCCAGGAGGCGCCGGCCGCGCCGGTGTTCTGCCCGCACCCGGTCACCGGCCGGGTCACCGGCTACCAGCCATTGGCTGCGAGGCTCGATGGTGCGCGTGAGGTGTTCGGCCTGCAGTGCCGTAGCTTCCTCGACCCGAGCTGGCGGGATGCCTCGCTGAGTGAGATGGCCGATGCCTACTTGGCCGCGCTGCTCAAGCAGCAACCGCAGGGGCCGTATCGGCTGGTTGGCTGGTCGCTGGGCGGCAGCCTGGCGCTGGAGCTGGCGGCGCGTCTGGAGGCGCGTGGCGAGGAGGTGGCCTTCCTCGGCCTGCTCGACTGCTATGTGCCGGGCACCGAGATCGCCGGCGACGATGCGCGCCATCCGCAGGCCCGCGCCAAGCTGCTCGAGCATCTGCAACTGCTGGCTCCGGAGTTGCCTGCCAAGGCCTGGGATGGATTGTTCGAACAACTGCTGCAGCTCGAACCGCTGGACTGGCCGCAGGCCTGCAGCAGCTGGTTCGCCGGCCAACCGTTGGACGGCATGACCCGCCAGAGCCTGGAGGAGCTGCTATTCGCCTGGGCGGTGGAGCAGCACATGCGCCGTCTGTGCGCCGGTTACGCGCTGCCCAGGGTCAAGGTACGCCCGCATTGCTGGTGGGCGGCGCAGCCAGGCGGACGGGCGGCCTTGCTGGAGAGTGGCCTGGAGCAGGTGCAGGGCAGGGCGGCCAGCCACCGCCTCATCGACACCGATCACCAGGGCATCGTCCGTCATCCGCAGGTCCTTCAGGAGCTGGTGGCCTTGCTGGGCAGCTGAAGTGAGAGCCGCCGAAGAAATTTTCTGTCGGCGGCTAAATTTTCCTGCGCCTTGCTCGTCTAGTAGAGGCAAGCCATATAAATGCGAATCCTTCTAATTTGATTTCTGGGGAGTGTTGATGGAACAGCAAGCGAAGCAGCAGGCCAAAGTACCTTTCACCAAGGCGCGCCTGCCCTTGGCCATGGCCTGTGCGCTGGGCGCGTTCAGCATCGGTCTGCATGCCGAGGAAGCCGTACAGCTGGAAGCCACCAACATCAGCGGCGAGCTGGACAGCCCGGTCGGCGAAGACCAGGGCTACGTGGCCAAGAACAGCCGCAGCGCCACCAAGATCAACACTCCCCTGAGCGAGACTCCACGTTCGGTTTCCGTGGTGACCCAGGCGCAGATGGAGGACCGCAACGTCCAGACCATCAGCGAGGCTCTGCGCTATTCCGGCGGCGTGCAGGCCGGTTTCTATGGCGAGGACAACAAGCAGGACTGGTTCATCATTCGCGGCTTCAAACAGGCCAACAACGGTCTGTTCATGGACGGTTCGCGCATCTACTCCAGCGCCTTCTACAGCTGGCAGATCGATCCCTACATGCTCGAGCGCATCGAAGTGCTCAAGGGCGCTTCGTCCGTACTCTATGGTCAGACCCCGCCTGGCGGCCTGATCAACCTGCAGAGCAAGCGCCCGACAGTCGATGCCAAGAACGAGATCGGCATTCAGTACGGCAGCTTCGATCGCAAGCAGATCAACGCCGACGTCGGTGGCAAGCTGGATGAAGAGGGCAATCTGCTGTACCGCGTGGTGGCGCTGAGCCGCGACACCGGTACCCAGGTCGATGACGTTGACGCCGCGCGCATCCTGCTGGCGCCTTCGATGACCATCAACTTCAACGAAGATACTTCGCTGACCGTACTGGCCAGCATGCAGAAGGATCGCTCCGATCCGCAGCTGCAGTTCCTGCCGTCTAGCGGCACTATCAGCCATAACCCGAATGGCGATATCGACACCGACACCGCGGTGGGCAATCCCGAGTACGAGACCTTCGAGCGTGACCAGTACACCCTGGGCTACGAACTGAACCATCGCATCAGCGACAACTGGGACTTCCAGCAGAACCTGCGCTACGGCCACATGGACCTGGAACTGCGCCAGCTATTCTTCTACGGCAACCTCACCGATCGCATCATCAATCGCGGCCTGACCTACAACGATGGCAAGGCGGACAACCTGTCGGTGGACAACCGCCTGCTCGGCAACTGGTTCGGTGATCGCTGGGAAAATACCCTGCTGCTCGGCTTCGATTACCAGCAGCTGAAGATCAATGATCGCAGCCCCAACGGCTATCCAAACTTCGGCGTGATCCCGCCGCTGGATATCTTCGACCCACGCAACAACACACCGCTGGGTGGCGTTATTCCGATCGGCAACGATGCGCCAATCGGCGATTTCGCTCTGGAAGACAAGGACACCCGCGCCGATCAGTTCGGTTACTACATCCAGGAGCAGCTCAAGCTCGACAACTGGGTGTTCCTGTTGGGTGGTCGCTACGACAAGTCGCGCACCGACTTCGACAACCAGACCAGCAACGTCAGCCATGACGTACGTGACGATAACTTCACCTGGAGCGGTGGTGTCGCCTATGTGTTCGACAATGGCCTGACCCCGTATATCAGCTACTCCGAGTTCTTCCTGCCGGTGACGGACATAAACCGTGTCACGGGTAAGCCTTTCGAGCCACAAGAGGGAGACCAGAAGGAAATCGGTATCAAGTACCAGCCGGAAGGCCTGGATGCGATGTTCACCGCGGCGGTCTTCGAGCTGACCCAGGAAAACGTCACTAAGACAAGCAACGGCGTCCCCACTCAGCTGGGCGAAGTGCGCAGCCGCGGTATCGAGCTGGAGGCCCAGGCTAATGTCACCGAAAACATCAGCCTGATTGCCAGCTACACCAAGCTCGATCCAGAAACCACCAAGACCAGCGTCGAGGCGGAAAAGGACAAGACCCCCGCCAACGTCGCCGACGAGATGGCTTCGCTGTGGGCCAACTACCAGTTCCATGGCGGCCTGCTCGACGGTCTGGGCTTCGGTGCCGGCGTGCGGCATACCAGCTCCACCTATGGCGACAATACCGAGACCCTGGAAGTGCCGTCCTTCACCCTGGTCGACGCCATGGTCAGCTACCGCATTCAGGACATTCGTCTGCAACTCAATGCCAATAACCTGACCGACAAGGAATACGTTGCGGCTTGTGAGTACTACTGCTGGTACGGCAACCGTCGCAACGTCATCGCCAGTGTGAGTTATGACTTCTAATCCGCTACAACAATTGCCGCTGCCCAATGGGCAGCGGTTGGTCACCCGCGATGACGGCGTCAGCCTGGCCCTGCATCTGGACGAGCGCGCGCTCTTGCGCGCCCGTCGCCAGGGCGAGTTGCTGGTTCCGCTGGAGCTGGCTGTCGAGGAACAAGCCGAGGCTCTGTGGCTGTTGGCGTACTGGTGCTTTGCCAGTGATCCGGCACTGCAGAGGCTGCGTCTGCAGCTGGAAAGTATCGACCCCGCGCTGTTGTACAGCGGCCTGCTGGTGGGCGAAGGCGAGAGCCTGCGCATCGAGCGCTCGCTGTTCTGGCAGCTGCCGGGGCCGTTCCTGCGCAATACCGGCAGCGCCGGCTATCCGCAGCAGATGGTCATGCATGCCACAGGCCGCCGTCATCCGCGGCGTGCACCCAAGCCGCAGGGCGAGGTCTATCGGCGTTTCGACGCCAGCCTGGGCGCCTGGATTTCCCTGCGCACTCTGGATATCGACAGCGACCTCGAGCGTTTCAACCGCTGGCAGAACAGCGCCCGCGTGGCCGCGTTCTGGCAGGAAGAGGGCGACCTCACCAAGCATCGTTGCTACCTGGAGGAGCTGGCCGCAGATCCGCGCGTGCTGACCCTGATCGGCTGCTTCGACGACGAACCGTTCGCCTACTACGAAGCCTACTGGGCCAAGGAAGACCGTCTCGCACCGTTCTATGACGTGGCGGATTACGACCGCGGTATCCACATGCTGGTTGGCGAAGAGAGCCATCGCGGCCCGCACAAGGTGGCCAGTTGGTTGAACGCACTGACCCACTACCTGTTCCTCGACGATCCGCGTACCCAGCGGGTGGTCGCCGAGCCCCGTGCCGACAACGCCAAGATGATTGGTCACATGCAGGCGCAGGGTTACCACAAGGCGAAGGAATTCGATTTCCCGCACAAGCGCGCGGCACTCATGGTGCAGTCGCGTGAAGTGTTCTTCGAACGCTGCCGCCTGGCATAGCAGTAAGGTCCACGGTTGCTGTCCGTGGACCCATAGAACAAAAGAGCCGCGCCCGAGCGTGGCCGTGAACTGATGAGGTTGGGCGAGGCGAGTGCCTCCAGGGGCTGACTTGGCCTTCACACGAACCATCCGCAGAGGATCGGGGCCTGACATGAGCATAGAAACACTGGAATACGATGTGATCGGGCTGGGCTTCGGGCCCGCCAACCTGGCCATTGCGGTGGCCCTGGATGAAGACCGCCGGGTGCGTGAGCACGGCCTGCGATACTGCTTCCTGGAAAAGAAACCGGCCTTCGAGTGGCACGGTGGCATGCTCTTGGAAGACAGCCGCATGCAGATTTCCTTCCTCAAGGATCTGGCCACCCTGCGCAACCCGTCCAGCCGCTACACCTTCGTCAGCTACCTGCACGAGAAGCGCCGACTGGAAGCCTTCATCAATATCAGCACCTTCACGCCGTCGCGCCTGGAGTACAACGACTACCTGGGCTGGGCCGCGGCCCAGTTCAGCGATCGCCTGCATTACGGCGAGGAAGTCATCGGTGTCGAACCGGTGCTCGATGGCGGCGACGTGACCCGGGTAAAGGTGATCTCGCGCCTGGCCGACGGCCGCACCCGTGCGCGCATCACCCGCAACCTGGTGGTCAGCATCGGCGGCGAGCCGGTGGTGCCCGAGGCATTCCGTCCGCTCAAGGGCGACGCACGGGTGATGCACTCTTCCAGCTACCTGGAGCGCATCCAGGCCTGCGGCGAACCCAAGCGCCTTGCCGTGGTCGGCTCCGGGCAGAGCGCAGCGGAGATCTTCAGCGATCTGTGCGGCCGCTACCCGAGCGCCGAGGTCTCCCTGGTGATGCGCGCCCAGGCCTTGCGCCCGGCGGACGACAGCCCGTTCATCAACGAGATCTTCGATCCGTCCTACACCGACGTGGTCTATGGCCAGTCGCCGGAAGAGCGCGAGGCGTTCATCCAGGCCAACGCCCAGACCAACTACTCGGTGGTCAACCTGGACCTGATCGAGAGCATCTATCACCGTCTGTACCTGCAGAAGGTCACCGGCCACGCGCCGCACAACCTGTTGCCGCAGCGCAATATCGAGGCCGTGCAGGCCGGCGACGAGGGCATTCGCCTGACCCTGAGCGGTCCGGAAGGCGTGGAAGATCGCCTGTACGATGCCGTAGTCTTGGCCACCGGCTATCGTCGTGACGGCTACAAGCGCTTGCTCGGCGGATTGGCCGAGCATCTGGGCGAAGGCGTCGGACGCGACTATCGTCTGTGCTGCCAGCCGCAGATGACTGCCGGTATCTACCTGCAGGGTTGCTGCGAGGCCAGCCATGGCCTGAGCGACACGTTGCTGTCGGTGCTGGCCATACGTTCACAGGAAGTGGTCGATGCGCTGATGGACAGCCGTCGACAGCGCCACGCAACAGGAGTCGCCAGCGCATGTGCTTGACCCAGGCGGGGGGCCGATGATCCCGGCCATTGCCCCGCTGTTTCAAGGGCCTTTCGCCCACTACCGCGATGTTCTAACCCTTGCGGATGACCCACGCCCGGCACTGTCCGGGCGTGAGTTCGTCAGCCCCGAGCGTCTCGAAGAGCAGATGCTGCGCTTCGGCCCCGAGCATGCCGAGGGTGATCGGCGTGCGCTGATGTCGCTGTGGTCCAAGTACTACTTCCTGCGCCTGATTCCGCCGGTGCTGGCGGCAGGACTCATCCTCAACTGGCGCCTGCCGCTGGATTTCGACGAGATCCAGGTGGTGGTCGGCGCCGATGGCCTACCCGAGGCCTTCAAGCTGCCGCACGCCGGCGAACGCTGGAGCGCGGCCCCGGCCAACGGCTTCGAGCGCTTCGCGGGATTGCTCGACGACAACCTGCTGCCCTTCATCGATGCCCTGCGCGCCCATCGCAAGATCGCCGCGCGAGTGCTGTGGAGCAACGCCGGCAACTACTTCGAATGGTTCATGTCGACCCTCGACGGCCTGCCGTTCCCCAAGCCGATGCTGGCCCAGGGTTTCGAAGTGCTGGAAAGCAAGCTGCGCCCGGACGGCACTCGCAACCCGCTGTTCGAGCCGGTCAGCTATGTGCCACAGGGCGAGGGCTGCGCGCCCTGGCGGCAACGCAAGCTGTGCTGCATCCGTAACGAACTGGGCATGGAGATGTGCGACAACTGCCCGTTGCTGGAAGAGCCTCCGGCGGAAGGAACTGCGGTACTGGATTGATGGCTTGGATGCTCGCCTTTCCGGTGAGTAATCCCATGTCTTCCGCCTGCTGCGAGTAAAACTTATGGGGTTGGCGAGCGACCTTTGGTGTACTGCCTGCGGCAAGTACACCCTACGGATAATCCGCAGCTCTGCTCCACGTAGGGTGGGCTCAGGAGCGCAGCGAACAGCCCACCAGCAAGCCCCTCAGCGCCGATACAGGCACAGCATGAAGTAGGCTCCACCCAGCAGCGATGCCAGCAGCCCCGCTGGTAGCTGCGCCGGGAACAGCACCGTGCGCCCCAGCCAATCCGCCGCCACCATCACCAGTGCGCCGAGCAGTGCCGCGCCAAGCATCTGCGGCACGGCGCGAGCCAAGCCGAGCAGGCGGGCCAGGTGTGGCGCCAGCAGCCCGATGAAACTCAGCGGCCCGACGATCAAGGTGGCGCCGGCCGTCAGCAGCGACGCCAGCAGCAACAGCAAGAAGCGACTGCGTCCCAGCGGCACGCCCAGGGCGCGTGGAGTGCCATCGCCCAGCGGCAACAGCTCCAACCAACGACCGAAAGGCAGTGCGGCGACCAGCAGCACCAGGCTGCAGACCAGCACCCAGACTGCCATCTGCGGACCGACGAAGTAGGTCGAGCCGGACATCCAGCCCAGCAGGTTCTGCCCGCGCGGATCGCCGCCGGCCAGCAGGATCACCTGCAGCGCATCGAACAGCGCGGTGATGCTGATGCCGATCAGCAGCACGCGCTCGGGCGCGAAACCGGAGCGCCGCGACAGACCGAGCAGCAGCAGAAGCGTCAGGCCGGCGCCCAGACCACCCAGCGCCAGCTGGGCCAGGGGGCCGGAGTAGGGCAGCAGGAACAGCAGGGCGATCAGACCCAGTGCAGCGCCGGCGCTGATGCCGAGCACCTCGGGGCTGGACATCGGGTTGCCGGTCAGGCGCTGGATCATGCAGCCGGCCAGGGCCAGCATGCAGCCTGCGGCAGCGGCGGCCATCACCCGTGGCCAGCGCCAATCGAGCAGGGTGGCGTCGCCCAGGGTCCACTGCCAACCGTCCAGGCCGCGCCCCAGACCAAGGGCGATCAGCAGTGCGCAGACCAGTACCACGCCCAGCGGCAGCAGGCGCCTGGCCGGGAAGGGATGACGGCTGAAGTGATGACCGTCGCCGCTGTGCGGTTGGCCACCGGCCAGGCGCAGGCGTGGTAGTAGCCAGAGCAGCAGCGGTGCGCCGAGCAGGGCGGTGGCGGCGCCGGTGGGCACCAGTTCGGCCAGGCTGCCGGCTAGGCGCTGGATGCCCAGATCGGTGACGCTCAGCAACAGGCCGCCGAGCAGCGGCGCCCAGCGCAGGCGCTGGGCGAAGGTGCGCGCACCGAGCAGGCGTACCAGGGCCGGCGCGGCCAGGCCGATGAAGCCGATCACGCCAACGGTACTGACCACGCAGGCGGCCAGGTACACGGACAGGGTGAGGGTGACGAAACGCAGGAAGCGCAGGGGCACGCCCAGGCTCTTCACGCCGCTGTCGTCCAGCTCCAGCAGGGCCAACGGGCGCAACAGCGGCAGCAGGAGCAGCATGCCGACGGCCAGGCGTGGCAGGAGGAACTGCACGCCGCTCCAGCTATTCTGGCTGAGCGAGCCGGAGCCCCAGATGAACACCGCGTTGAGGTCCTGCTGCTGGACCAGCATCAGGGTCACGTTGAGCGCGCTGAGATACAGCGTCACCACCAGGCCGGCGAGGATCAGCGTCAGGGGTGCCAGTCCTCGACGCCAGGCCAGGGCGAACACCAGCAGGGAGGCCAGACCACCACCGGCAAGGGCTACCCACTCGCGGCTAAAATCCAGCAGCCAGGGCGCCCACAGGGTGGCGACCAGCAGGCCGAGTTGGGCGCCGCTGGCCACGCCCAGGGTGGTCGGCGAGGCCAGCGGGTTGCGCAGGACCTGCTGCATCAGGGTGCCGGCCAGGGCCAGTACGGCGCCGCACAGCAGGGCCATGCACAGGCGCGGCAACCAGCTGAAGTGCAGGATCAGCTGCGCCATGTCGCCGTCTCGCGGGGCGAACATGGCCTGCAGCCATTGCCCGCTCGGCAGGCGCTGGCCGAGGTCGGCGAGTGCCAGGCCAAGCGTCAGGATCAGCAGCACGCCGCATAGCCAGGCAGGGTGGCTGGAGAAGCCTCGGCGGGTCCGCACAGGCAGTGGCCCCTCAGCCAGCAAATCGCTCATTGCACACTCTCCGGCGCCAGGCGCGCTTCCAGCAGGTGGGCGAAGCGCTCGGCCGCCATCAGGCCGTTGAAGCTCCATACCGGCGGTAGGTCATACAGGCGCCCCGCGCGTACCGCCGGCAGCTGGTTCCACAGGGAGCTGGCTGCCAGGCCGTCCTGAACGCCGGGCGGCATGGGTTTCAGGTAGAGCAGGGCGGCCTCGGGAGTCTCGGCCAGGCGGTCGATGCCCTGCTGGCTGAAGCCCCAGTAGTTGGTCGGGCCCTGCCAGGCATTGCGCAGGCCGACTCGGTCCAGCACGCCCTGGTAGATGCTCTGTTTGCCGAACAGGCGCACATGGCGCTGGTCGAGGAAGGTCATCACATAAAACGGCGGCAATGCCTGTGAAGCCAGGCGTTCCTTGACTCGGGCCATGGTGCTGTCAATGCGCGCGATCATCGCTTCGCCTTCGCTCTGTCGGCCAAGCAGCTCGGCCAGCTCGCGGGTCACCCGCTGGGCGCCGACATAGGCTTCGGCCTCCGGGGTGTAAATGGCCAGGGTGTGCACCGGCGCCACGCGCTCCAGCTGCGCGCGGCTGGCGGCGAACTGCGGGGTGATCAGGATCATGTCCGGCTTGAGCTGGCTGAGCAGTTCGAGGTTGGGCTCGATGCGCAGGCCGAGGTCGACTACCTGTTCAGGCAGCTCGGGCGCCTGCACCCAGCGTCGGTAGCCTTCGGTCTGCGCCACCGCGATAGGCGTCACGCCCAGGCCGAGCAGGGTCTCGGTCAGGCCCCAGTCAATCACCGCGATGCGCGGTTGGCGGGTGTCGGCCTGGGCGATTGCCGCCAGCAGGGCGAGCATGCAGAGCAGCCAGCGCATCACACCACCACGGCGATGGGTTGCTGGCCGCGCGGGTGGCTGAGCACCTGCATGGGCAGGCCGTAGATGGCCTCCAGGTTGCTGTCGGTCATCAGCTCGGCCGGGCTGCCGTCCAGCAGCAGGCGTCCGCTGTGCAGGGCGATCAGGCGGTCGCAGTAACGGCTGGCCATATTGATGTCGTGCAGCACCACGATCACGCTCAGCCCGAGCTGCTGGCTGAGCCGGTGCACCAGGCCGAGCACGTCGACCTGGTGAGCGATGTCGAGGGCCGAGGTCGGTTCGTCCAGCAGCAGGTAGCGGCTGTTCTGCGCCAGAAGCATGGCCAGCCACACGCGCTGGCGCTCGCCGCCGGAGAGGCTGTCGACCATGCGCTCGGCAAAGCGCGAGGTGTCGGTCAGCTCCATGGCCTCGCGTACCTTGGCGTGGTCCTCGCTGCCAAAGCGGCCGAGCAGGCCGTGCCAGGGATAGCGGCCGAAACCGACGAGCTCGCGGGCGGTCAGGCTGTCGGCAGGCGGCAGCTGCTGCGGCAGGTAGGCGACCTGGCGGGCGAAGTCGCGGTCCTTCCAGTCGGCCAGTGGCTTGTCGTCCAGCAGCACGCGGCCGGCGCTGGCCGGTTGCTGGCGGGCCAGCATCTTCAGCAGGGTGGACTTGCCGGAACCGTTGTGGCCGATCAGGCCGACCATCTGGCCTTGCGGGATGTCGAGCGACAGCGGATGCAGGAGGGTGCGTTCCGGCAGGCTGAAACTGACCGCATCGAGTCGGAACATGGACAATCCTTGGCTTGCCGAGCTATGCGCGAAGCCGGCGACTTTAGCCAAAATGATAATTCCTGGCAAACGCAATGCATTCCTGAACGCCAGGCCATGTCGCCTCAGCGCTTCTGCAGATCACCCTGCATCTGTTTCACGGCGGCGATCAGCGCCTGCTGGCGTTCATCCAGCTCCTTCTTGCGTGCCTCGTTGAGCGTGCCGATGTTCTTCGCCAGGTCGCGTAGCGGTTTTTCCTTGGCGATCACCCGGTTCAGCTCCGGCTCTGCCAGCACCGCGGCAGTCTGTTCGACTGCCTGTTGCGCCGTAGCGAAGCGTGGCCCCAGCAGCCTGGCGAAGGCCGACAGCTCGTTGCTCAGATGCTCGGCCAACTGGTCGTCCGGGTTGCCGCCGGCGCGGTTGACCTTGGCGCGCAGCTCCGGCAGGTCCGGCACCTTGAGCAGCGTGCCGGCGCGCAGGCTGGAAAGTTCCTCCAGCTGCGGATTGGCCTGCAGCAGTGCACCCTCGACCTTCTCGCGCTGGCGCGGGGTGAGGCGCAGGAACAGCTTGTCGGCCAGCTCGCCGAGGTTCTTTTCGCCGCGAAAGGTGGTGACGGCCATGTCGTGCTCTCCTAGAAGCCGATGAGGTTGGTCAACCCCATGTCGTTGGGGACCGGCGCGCCGTTGATGACGCGGATATTGCCGGAGCTGGTGTTGCCGATGACGATGGCCTGCTTGACCTGGGCATCCGGCTGCAGGTGCAGGGTGTCCTGGTCGCCCTGGCCGAGCAGGCGGTTGTTGCTGGCGTTGAGGGTACGTGCCTGCAGATCGCCTGATTGCGCCCCGCTGGTGTTGGCCCCGCCGATGGTTTCGCAGCGGTTGCCGGCGAACAGGCAATGGTCCAGCTCGGCGCACAGGTTCAGCGACACGCTGGTCAGGTGGGCGCGCAACTGGTTGTTCTGGATCGCCAGGTCGGCGCGACGGTTGGCCACCGCATAGGCACTGTTGGCAGTGAGCAGGTAGATGTTGTTTTGCGTGGCGGCGACCAGGTAAGCGGCGCTGAAGTGGCCGCTGGCCCCGATCGCTACCGGGGCGATCAGGATCGCTCGCCAGATGGCATTGACCGGCTTCTGCTGCTCGTCGTCGCCGACCCGGTCCACATGGTTGCCTTCGACCACACTGCGATCGAAGGGCGGAATGATCTGGATGGCGCTCACTTCGCCGCTGCTGCGGTCCGGTCCGATGCCGAGGAAGCGGTTGTCGCACACCCGCAACTGGGCGATGGCGGCGGCGCGCAGGCCGGCGATGGCCGGCGCGAGCACTGCCTCACGCGCCACCTCGGCGACCAGGTTGTCGCAGAAGTCGGCACGCTGGATGCGGATCAACTGGAACGCCGCGTAGGCGGTACCTTCGACATTCGCCGCCAGGCCCAGATTGCGGCAGCGGTTGCCGCTCACTACCAGGCTCGTGGCGCCGCCTGCCTCGCCCATCACCAGGGCGCCCAGGCCGATGTCCTCGATCAGGTTGCCAGTGATGCTGGCGCCGTCCAGCTGCTGGTTGATGGCGATGGCATTGCCCTGCAGCTGGCGCAGGCGGTTGCCCTCGATGCGCACGTCGCTGGGTCCCTGCGGGTCGAGACCCTCTTCGAGCACTATGCCTTCGCCGCCCCGTTCGGACGTGCCGCTGATCTCGTTGTCGCGGATACGCAGGCCATCCACCCCGGCGCGAATGCCATCGCCCTGGGTGTAGATGACGTTGTCGGCGATGGTAAATGGCGAGCCCGGCAACACCGCGCCGGTCGCCACCAGTGCAGTCTGCCTGCCGGTGATCATCAGGTTGCCGTCGATGCGCGTGTCGCCGTAGTGCAGGCTGATGCCGTCCAGATTCAGCGCACGCTGGCTGCAGAAGAACAGGTTACGGGTCACCCGCAGCTCGGCGCTGAGCAGGTGCTCGCCGAGGCGCACCAGGCCGCGCTCGGCCACCAGGGCACAGTCGTCGATGCTCACGCCGAGCATGTTGCCGCCCAGGCCGATGGCGGCGCTGGCGCCTTCGCCGGTGGCCAGGCACAGCACGTTGATATGCTCGGCGCGCAGGTCGACCGTATTGCGTGCGCGCAGTGCCGCCGTGGTATTGGCGCTGGTGGCCGAGGCGATCAGGCTGAGGTTCTCCAAGGCCACGCCGTTGCTGGCGGAGATGTCGAGAACGCTGCCGGGCCCGCTGGCCACCAGCAGGCTGCCCCAGCCCTGGCCGCGGATGCGCAGCGAGTTGGCGCCGTCCACCGTCAGCGCCTCTCGCAGGTTGTAGGTGCCGATGCCCAGACAAATGGTGCCGCCGACATCCTTGATCGCATCGATGGCCTGCTGGATGGTGGCGACGCCGCTGTTGTGGTCCTCGGCGCTGATACAGACGGTGCAGTCGCAGCCTTCGCCCTCGGCGATTGGCGGCCAGAGCACGCGGCAGTCGGTCTCGTCGCCGGGGAAATTGACCATCGCCAGGCGCGCGTAGTGGTGGTGGATGCCCAGCGGCGGCGCCTGGTTCAGTTGCTCGATGCTGGCGTCCACGGTGCGCGCGGCGAACACCCAGTAGTCGCCGCTGCGGAACTGGCCGCCGGCCGGGGCCAGGCTGAAGTCCACCAGGATGCCGTGCTCAAGGAACAGGCGGGTACCGGCGGCGGGTATCGGGATATCGCCGGCGGCGCCGGGGGCGTTGAGATCCAGCACCTGGTTGCCGTTCTCGCGGCGCACCAGACCGGTCTGGTCCCAGCGCCGCACGCGGGTGTTGCGCACGGCCTGGGTGGCCTGCTGGGCATCGGTCGGGAACATGCCGGCGGGCAGCGACTGGTCGAACTGCAGGGTCCGCGCGCTTTCGTCCACGCCGCCAGCCACGCGGATGCGGCGCAGCTCGCCAGGCTGGCCGTGCAGCTCGCGCCAGTCGTCGGTCACCTCCACCCAGTCGCCATCGTGGAAGCGCAGCACGTCGTCGCGGCCAATGCTCTCGACCGTGATGCGATCACGCGCCGGGTTGATATGGCTGACCCGCGAGGCCACCGTGGCATTGTCCCGCGACCATTTGAAGGTAGCGGTGCCGAGCGTGCCGCCCCGGTGCACCTCGACCCGGTACAGCTGGTTCTCCAGGCCGCGATAGCCGGCGGCCGGCGGTACCTGGCAGGGGTCAGGCTCGAAGTTCGGCACGCCGGTGCCGGTCGACAGGCGCGCTGCCGAGGGCGCGATCAGCGCCTGCCAGCCCGGGACATCTTCATCCTCGGTGGCGCAGGTGCTGTCGCCGACATTGGCCAGCACCTTGACCTGCCAAACCGTCTGCAGACGCCCGGTGCTGTCCACGCCCACTGCCTTCTCGATCAGGTCGGGGGCTTCCACGGCGGTGACGTCGCGTTGCCACACATCGACGTACACCAGGTGCGCCCCCCCCTGAGGCAGCGCCGGCGGGTTGGGGTAGTAGGGCTGGTTGGCGTAGTTCAGCGCGGTGCTGCCGGTCAACTCGGCCAGGCGCGGTTCCCAGATATTGGGCGCGGCGCCGTGGTTTTCCGCCAGCAGGCCGTCCACGTAGATGCGCCCAACACCGATGGTGAAGCTGCCACCGCCGGCCTCGATGCGGAAGCCGTCCGGGGTGATGCGTGGCACCACGTTGCCGCCGTAGGTGTCCAGCGCGCCGGCCTGGATGCGTCGGGCCAGCTGTGCCACCCATTCGTTCCAGTCGGCGTCCAGCTGGACCCGGCCCTGTTGCATGACCACGCCGAGGAAGTCGCGGCGGGCGTCGAAGCGGATTCGACTCAGATCGAAGCTCATGATGCTCCCTCAGGATTCGTGAAAGATGCCGGCGTGCAGCCCGACTCGCAGGTATTCGGCGAGGCGGATGCGCAGATTGGTGACCCGTTGCGCGCCATACAGCTGGTGGAATACGCCCATCTCGCTCTCGTCGTCCGCGCCCTGAAGGATTTCCGCAGCGGTGGAGGTGGCGATCTGGCCATAGGCCGGGGTGCCATAGCGCAGTGAGGTGAAACGTGGAGCGATGTGCCGGGAGGCGCTGCTGGAGTCGGGCTGGCAGCGGTGGCGACGGGGTAGGATCGAATTGAACGGCAGCCAGCTGAAGCGCACGCAGCCGACCTGCTTGCGCTCCGCGCGCACTGGTACCGCCCAGCTGTCGGCGGGGGCCAGGGCGGCGAACAGGATGCTGTTGGAGATCAGCCCCACCTCGCTGGTGTGCAGCTTGCCGATCAGCGTGCAGGCGTCCAGCGACAGCGCCGCGCCTGGTGATGCGCCGTCGACGGCAGCGAAGGCCACGCCATCGCGGGCGGTGGCGTCGATCAGGCTGTCGCTGGCCTGCAGCGTCGCACGCTCGTGGGCGCGAATGGCGCCGACCAGGCAGCGGGAAATGCGTGTGTACAGACTGGCGATCTCCAGCTGCAGGCTGGGCGTGCTGGGTTGCTGCGGCTGGCCGTTGGCGTCCAGCTCGATACCGGGTACCAGGGTGCAGTGGCTCAGCTCCAGGCGGGCCAGAGCATTACCGGCGCCGGCCGCTACCCGCAGCGGCGCGCCGGCGATCAGCAGGCCGTTGAGCAGGCAGGCGCTGTCCGCCGCGCCGCTGATGTCCAGCTGGCTGAGCACCAGGACCGGGCGCCGACCATTGCGCGCACGAATCTCCACCGCACCATCGGCGGCGACCTGAATGCTCAGTGCCTCCTCATAGCGGCCGTTGTCGGTGATCTCCACCACCCCATCGCCGGCGATCTCGGTCAGCGCCGCGGCAATGCTTGCCTGGTCGTCCGGCACCCGTATCACCAGGCGGTCGGCTGGCGGTGAGGGCAGGTCGGCGCCGCGTTCGTACTCGCCACCACCGATATCGGCCGAGAAACCCTCGTGCCAGGTCAGCTGCACCTCGGTCGGGTCCGGGGCATCGCCGGGCAGGGCGATGCGCCCCAGCACCGGGTCGATCGAATAGGTGCCGTTGGCTGGCGGTGTGTGCGCCCAGCCGGCGCCGTCGTCACCGAGGTGGCAGATGCAGATCTGTGTGCGCTCGATCAGCGTGCCGTCGACCCACAGCTCCAGGCTCGGCGCCGGGTTGTCCAGTGGTTCTCCGGCTGCGGCGCGTACGCCGTAGTGCCGCGCCAGGTGCGCTTCCAGGCGCCGGCGCGATAGCGGCCAGGGCACGTTGTCCGGTTCGGCCAGATGGCCGATGTCGTCTTCCACCCGCGGCTTGTTGTACAGCGCCAGGTCGTGGCCCAGCGGGCTGGCCCGGTAGCGCCGCGGGCCGGCACGCAGGCAGGGCGCCTGAGTGCGCGAATAGGCCTGGATGCGCCATAGGTGCAGGCCGACGTTGGCAATGTTGTGACGACCGCGCCCGGATTCGATGCGGCGCACGTCCACGCTGCGGTTGGCCGTTTCGAAGGCCGTGCCCAGCCACTCCAGCGCCTGCTCCTGGCGCAGATCGGGAGCCTGCAGCGCCTGCGGGCGCGGATGGTTCATGTACTGGGTGGCGCACAGGCGCTGGAAGTACTCCACGGCGCGGGCGTCCCAGCCGGTGACGTCACGGGCCAGCTGCTCCAGTACGGTGGCGGTACCCTTGCGCCGGCGCAGGGCAATGGTATGGGCCACCTCGGCACGCGGACTGGCGACCTTGGGCACCACCTGGTGCAGGCCCTGGTAGCCGATCAGGTCGCCGATATAGGGCACCACCCAGTCGGCACAGGTCTCGATGAACAGGTCGTCGTAGAGCTGCTCCAGGCCTTCCTCGGCAATGCCCAGCTGCTCCGCCAGCAGCGCCACCAGCTCTTCCAGCGGGCCGCGTTCGAAGCCTTGGGCCTGCGCCAGTTCCGCATCGCGGATGCGGTGGATGGCCGGCAGCAGGGCGAACAGCGCTTGTGCGTCCAGGCTCATGGCAGCACCTCCAGCTCCAGCGGCTCATCGGCCAGGGTCAGCAGTTCGGCCGCTTGCGGCAGGCCGCTGAGCGAGGCCACCGGCAACGCGGCATATAGGCGCGGCACCAGACCGGCCGCCTGGCCCTGGCGGTACAGGCGGCTGACCTGCACCGCCTGCACGCCGGCCACGCCGTGGGCCACCGCGGCCAGTTCATCGACCGAGACGTTCTGGCCGAAATCGCGCTGGGCGAAGCCGAAGTGTTCGCGCAGGGCTGCCTCCACCTGGCGCAGCACCAGGTCGCCTTCGTATTCCGCAAGCACCTTGACTGCCAGGCGACAGCGGAAGCGCGCATCGGCGTAGCCAACCATGCGCAGCGGTACCAGAGGGTCGCCATAGGCCAGCAGCGCAGCGCGCAGCGAGGCGTACACGGCGTCGCCCTCGGCGATGGGTGCTCCCAGCGCGCCGGCCAGGCTGAGGAATACCCCGCGCGCCGGGCCGCTGGGAATCCACAGGGCATGGGCCTTGTCGATGCCGGCGAAGGCGCGGGCGAAGTTGGCGTAGTCGGCGATGGACACGGCGCGATCCAGAGTCAGCACCGTCAGCGGCGCATTGGCGCGAGCCTGGGTCAGCGACTCACCGTCCTCGCCGCCGCTGGCGGGGACCGGGTTGACCACTTCGCTGACGCCCAGCGGGCGCGACAGCAGGGTGGTGAGCTTGCCGGCGGCCAGATTGCCGCCGCCACCTAAGCCCTTGCGGTAGCGCACCCGCACATTGCTGTGGCCGCTGGGCAGGCGCGCGCCCTCGTTGCCATCGCCGAACTGCAGGGTGGTGTAGCCGGCTTCATCCTGGCTGGTCTCGTAGCTGCGCGTATTGGCCACCACGTGGTACAGGCTCGGGACTTCGCCCCACAGCACGTCGTTGATTCGCACCTCCAGGCTGGAGGCGCGCCCGCTTGGCGTGCTGGCGCTGAGGTAGGTCAGCGGTGCCTGGTTGAGCAGGAAGCGCTGGTTGGCCTGGGCCGCATTGCCGTCGCCGAGGATGGCCTCCACCGTTTCGCCATGGCTGGCCGGCGCGACGTTGGCGTTGATGCGCAGGCTGGCGCGCTCGAACACATGCTGCAGCGCCATCTGCAGCTTGAGGCTGGTACGGTCGCGGTCGTGGCTGAGTGCGTCCTCGCCGTCTGCGATGAAGGCGATCTGGCGCACCAGCGGATCATCTTTGTGGCCGCTGGCCAGGCGCACCTGGCTGGCGTTGGCCTGCAGGCGGCCGCTGCGTCCGTCGCGATCCAGCAATTGCAGGCGCAGGTTGACCGAGGCGTTGCCGAGCAGCCCGGCGAACTCCTCGGCGCCGAGCGCCACCGGGGTGCTGCCGAACATGCGGTCGGCGGCGCCAAGCATGAACAGCTCGTCGCCCTGTTCCAGTGCCACGCTGCCGCCCTGATCCAGCTGCAGGGCCAGGCCGCTGGCCTGCAGGGCGATGCGCTGGCGCCGGCCGGAGAGCGCCAGTGCCTGGCCAGGTTGCAGGCCGTCGACGCGCTGGTCGAGTTCGAGGACATCGCCGTGCGCCGGGTGGAACAGCGGCGTGGCGATCACCTCCAGCGCCTCGCTGTGGGCCAGCACCAGGGTCTGGCGCAGGGGGAAGGTGCTGGCGCTGAGGTTCTCGTCGGTGTCCGGAGTGATGCGGGTGATCTTGCCGGACAGGGCGAAGGCGCTGCGGGTGCGATGGATCACCCGCACGGCGCGGTACAGCTCGACATAGCCGGGCAGATCGGCGCTGCCGTAGTCGGGATTGTTGGAGACCAGGGCGAACCAGCTGCCGGCCACGATCTTGGCGTTGTCGGTGTCCAGGTCGATGGCCGTCGGGTCGAGCTGGAAGTTGGCCCAGCGCCAGTTGGTGGTGCTAGTGGTCGTGTCTATCTGGTTGATGATCTGCGGGTTGTCCGAGCCGAACAGGTTCGGGTCCGGCGCGTTATGGCCGAACAGCGCCGTGCGCTGGCGCAGAGCGAACACCCGGGCGCCGGCACCGCTCGGGTTCATGGCCGGGAAGCCGCTGCCCAGCGGGTGGGTCCAGGAAAGGCGGGTGCGCCCATTGTCGCTGTCTGCCGCGACCCCTGCCAGCACGCGCACGTCCCAGCGCTCGCTGCCGGGATCGCTCAGGCGTTCGTCGCCGACGATGAGAATGGCGTCGCCGACCTGCAACTGATGGCTGACCCCGGCCAGCCACAGCTCGGTGTCACCCTTGCGTGGCCGCCAGGCACGGCTGGCCTGGGCCGGTATGGCGTTCCAGGCGGCGCGAGCCGGCGCCGGGGCGATGGTCTCGAAGGTCTGCGCCTGTTCATCCTGCCCGGGCACGCTTTGCACCTTGGTGCCGCGCGGAATCACGATCGGCTCGCTGGGCATTCCCGGCGCGCTGAGCAGGGTGAAGGCCAGGTGAGTGGAGGCGGCCACCCCCGGTGCGGGGCGGTAACCGATCAGGCGGGCCATCTGCCGCACCGACATCTGTTCGGTGGCGGTGCGCAGGTAATGCTCCTGAGCGTAGCGCTCGGTGTAGAAGCCGAGCACATCCAGCGAGCAGGCCAGGGCATCGGAGAGCGCCAGGGTGAAGTCGCTGGCCTCGCGGCTGGTAAAGGCCGCCAGGGCTGGATGCTCGGTGCTGGACAGGCGCGCCTGCAGGCTGTCCATGAAGTCGCCATGGCGACCGATGCGGTAGTCGATCATCGGCAACCCAGGCGGGTTGTCGATGCGCCGCGGGGTATCGGTATCGACGCCGGCGCAGCAGTCGCACTCGGGTTTGCTGGCCATCACTTGCCTCCATGCAGATTGAGCCGCAGCACGCCGTGCTCGGGGAAGTTGGGGTCGTTGTCGAGGCGCACGATCTCCAGACGGCCGAGCGCCATAAAACCATCGGCCAGCGGCTTGGGATCGACCTGGCCCTGGCGCTGGAAGCGCGTCACCTGTACCGAGGTCACGCCGGGTACGGTGCGCGCCGCGGCGTACAGCGGGCTGAGGAAGAAGGTCTGGCCGAAGCTGAAGTTGTCCGGGTGGAACAGCCCGCGCGTACCGTCGCCGCGCTGGCGGCTGCCGAGCACATCGAGCAGGCCGTGGCGCACATCGCTGCGGAAGTAGCCGGCCTTGACGCACACCAGCAGGTCGATCTCCAGCGAGACGTGCAGCGGCTCGTTGACGCGCAGGTCGTGGCCGGCCATGCGGTAGCGGTCCAGGTGCTCGACCACCTTCTCGGCGAATGGTGCATCGACCGAGTCACCGCCGTCGCGGTCGACGGTGACGAATACCGTGTGCCAGCTGCCGGTCCAGCGCAGCCCGGCGGCGGCACGTTGCACGGCGTCCAGGCGCTCGGTGACCTGGGCATAGTCGGCCGGGGTGACGGCCCGTTCCTGGGTGCGGAACGCCTGGGGCGCCGCGCGGCGCAGCTCGGCCTGGTTCTCCGCGGCGATCCCGCCATGGGCCGGCAGCGGATTGCTCACTGCCTCGATGCGCGCCTCGGCGCTGACCACATGGGCGATGCTGGCCGCGCCGACATTGCCGGCCGGGCCGTTGCCGACCCGGTAGTAGGCGCGGAAGGCCATGCCGCTGTCCGGGCGCCGGCCATGACGGTCGTCGCCGAAGCGCAGGCGGGCGCTGCCGTCGCTCTCGGCCTCGACCACGAAGTGGCGGTCCTCGGCCCTGCTGTCCAGCAGGTTGCGTTGCACGTTCCAGTGCTCCGGGCTACCGCCCGGACCGCTCTCCAGGCGCAGGTCGGGGATCGCATCGGCGGCGCGCCAGTGCAGGGCGGCGCTGGCCGAGGCCTGCGGGTCGAATAGCACCCATTCGCGCCGCACCAGGCCACCCTCGCTAACCCGACGCAGGACGCGGCCGCGGTGGGTCACCGGGCCCTCCGCCAGCAACGGGCGATAGCGCGGCGGTAGCGGCTCCGGAGCCAAACGCTGGCAAGCACCGCCGCTGGCCGGATACTGCAGCAATGGCTCCGGCACGCTGCCCAGCGCTTCGCCGATAACGCTGCGACCGTGATCGACCAGGATGATGTTGCCCAGGGCCACGCTCACATCCTCCAGCTGCAGGCTGCCGTGGGCCTCGTCGGTCTCGCTGGAGATGCACAGGGAAAAGGGCAGGGCGTCGGCGGGGTGCCAGGCGATCTCGGTGATCTCGCTGTCGTCCAGCGGATCGAGCAGCGGATCGCTGCCGTCGAAGGCACGCACCGCGCTCAGGCGCACCGCGTGGCGACGTGCGGGATCGGCGTCGGCAGCCTCTCCGGTGAGCGGGCCGAGGACTTCCTGCAATACCAGCACATCGCCCACCGCCAGATCCGGCAGGTGGCCGCGCAGGGTGGCGGAGGTGGCGCCGCTGGGCAGGCAGCAGCGGGCATCGCTCCAGGTGTGGAAGAACAGCCGGTTGTGCGCCTCGTTGAGGGTGGCCTGGTGCATCGGCTCGAACACCAGCGGCGCACTTTGCAGAGCCTGACGTTCTTCCGGCGAGTCGGCGAGGATGCGCGACGGTACGCCCGGCACGCGGGTGTAAAAGCGCAGCCCGGCCGGCATCGGGAAAGGCCCGCCGCCGACATGCAGGTGCAACCAGGCGCGGGCGTTGCAGCCTTCGTGCAGCTGGTAGTCCACCAGCAATGCATGGCGGCGCAGGCTGCTGCGCTTGCGCGCGGTGTGCAGGTAGGCCTCGGTGGTAACGGCGTCGAGCTGATAGTGCTGCAGGTCGCCGACATAGGCGATCAGCTCGCCCAGGGTAGTGGCCAGGTCGGCCGGACTGCGGTCGCGCCAGCCGGGCATCTGCCGGGCCAGGCGATCCATCACCAGGCGGCGCAGGCTGGCGTAGTCGCGGGCCAGGTAGTTGATGTCCGGCGCGGCTGCGGACGGTTCTGCGCAGTCCTGCTGCGGGCGGCAATCGAAGTCGCTGGGGCATTCGACCTTGAAGGCGAAGTCCACGGCGGACAGGCGCGGGTCGAAGTTCGCCAGCGGCAGATCGAGAGAGCCGGCCTGGCGCAGCTGCAGACGGTAGGTGGAGTGGTCGCCGTCCGTGTCGGTACGTACCACCAGCACGTGGTCGGGCTCGGTAAGACCCAGGAACAGGGCCTGCTCCGCGGCGCTGACCTGGGCCGGCGGCGTGCTGGCGATGCCAAGCCACTGGATGCCCACCCGGCGCACGCGCTCGCCACCGCTGATATGCAGGTTGTCTACGCTGACCCCGGCCGGCACCGGCTTGAGCAGGCGAACCAGCAGGGTGCGCTGGCGTGGGCTGCCGGGTGGTGCGTCGAGGTCGAGCACCTCCAGGTAGTCGATGCCATTGAGGCTGGGGTGGGCATCCACCAGCGCTCGGCGGTTCTCTTCGCAGCAGTGGTAGATCATGGCGCCGCTCCCTGGACGAAGCTGTCGTCACGCCGCTGGTTGGTGCGGCGGATGCGGTACTGCACCTGCACCGCCAGGCGAGACTCGACGGCGCTGACCTCGACCGACTCGACCAGAATCAGGTCGGCCAGCCATTGCTGCAGCGCGCCCTGCACGAGGAACTGCACGGTGGCGGCCAGCTCCGGGCTGTTGGGCGCGAACACCAGCTCGCGCAGGCCGCTGCCGAAGTCCGGGCGCATCACCCGCTCGCCCGGCGCGGTGAACAGCACCTGTTCGATCAGGCCACGTATCCAGGTGGCTTCGTCCGCTTCTCGGCTGCGGCCGTGGCCATCGAAGGCATAGGGGAAGTGCAGTCGTTGGGTCATGCTCAGCTCCCGATCACGCGCGTCTGTGCTGCCACGGGCAGCAGCGGCGTGCCGTTGGGTGCGCAGACCGCCTGGCTGTCCATCAGCACCACGGGCTGGCCGTTGGAGAGAACGCGTGTGGCGGCCACCACCCATTGCCCGGTGACGCAGGGTACCGGGCTGCTGGAGACATTGAACGGACAACCGGCGATCACATAGGGGCCGCTCATCAACACCGTTGGCTGGCCGCTGACCAGCACCCGCGGATTGGGCACGGTCGGCGTGGCGGTACCGCCGTGGGCGCAGAGCACGCTGGCGCCGACGTGGAGGAGGGGACCGGGCATATCAGCGGCCTCCTTCTCGTTGAGCCATGACCAGGAGCAACCGTTCACGGCACTGCGTTACTTGTCTGTCCATACCTGCCTCCTTGTTCCGGGAACTGCATCGTGGCCATCCGCGCGGGACCTAGATCACCGTCAGCGCGCCGTTGTTGATGGTGACCGCCGGGCCCACCAGGGTGAGCATGGCGCCCTTGCCGTTCTGGATGTAAATGCCGGTGTCGTTGACGATCAGGGTCGCCCCGGTGGCGCTCTTGAGCATGATTCCGCCGGTAGGGCCGGGCAGGTCGGAGATGGTCAGACCGTTCTGCAGCGGCGTCTGCAGAGTGATGGCCGAAAGGCCTGGCGGGGTGGCCCGCGCCAGGGCAGGAATCTCCGCGGCGCTGCCCCAGAAGCAGCCGACCCAGATCGGGTGGTCCGGGTTGCCCTGCTCGAACTCCACCCATACCCCGGAGCCGATCATCGGCAACGCCACCATGCCGTTCTGGATGCCGGCGATCGGCACGCAGGGCATGGCCCAGCTGGCAGGAATCAGCCCCGCCACGTCGGGCACCTGCACCTGCAGGCGGCCCTGCTGCATGGGGTCGATATTGTTCAGCACCATGCCGCGGTACTTGCCGTAATAGCGTTGCTGGCTCATGCGGGCACCGTTGGCGTGATGGAGATCAACCCGTTGCGGCTGAGGTTGAAGCTCTGGGTGAACTTGCCGCGACCCAGGGTGCTGGTGACGCTGCTGACGTAGTACAGGCCGTCGTAGGCGACCCCGGCACCGCGCACGCCGACCAGCTTGCGCGGGCGCAGGATGCGGCCGTAGCGCATCACGTCGAGGCTGCCGCTGGCGGTGACCGCGTCCTGGGATTTCTTGGCTTCGGCCAGACCGGCACTGATGGCCTGCATCGGGTTCATCTTGGCCGTCTCCTTCATCATCTTGAGATTGGCCAGCGGCGTGGACAGCACGCCCAGCGGCGGCTGCAGCGGGTTGAGGTTGGGGATAGGAATGGGGATGGGCACGCGGGTCATCTGGTTCTGGATGAACACGATCGGCAGCACACCCTTGGTCGGGTCGAAGCTGAAGTTCAACGACTCGACGTTGGTGTGCGCATCCATGTCGATGTTCAGCGCCGGCTGCGGTGGCCCTACTTTGATCTCGGGGCCGAAGTAGGCGATGTTGGTCAGCGGCACCTCGCCCGGCTCGATGTAAAACACATGACCGACTTCGCCGGCCAGCTGGCGGATATAGGCCAGGTCCGTGCCCTGCTGGGCGGGGATGCGTTCGATGGGGATCGGAACATCGGTGAAGAGCGAGGGAATCGGCAGGGGGATGATGCCGAACGCCGCATACTTGGCGCAGATCAGCGCCACCCGAGCCTCGATCGGCATGGCCGGGTAGGGCATGCCGGAGAAGTCGATCAGGTCCATCACCTTGGTTAGGTCCTCGCCGGTGATGGTGATGCTGCCGGGCTGGCGGTTCTGCCCGGCCTGTACCTCGACATTGGTCAGCACGCCGTCGAACAGCGGCTGCGGGCGCCCGCCGAGGGTGACGATCAGCACTACCCGCAGCGGCGGCACGCCGAGGCTGGCGTTGTTGCCCACGGCGATTAGGAACAGGGTATTCAGCTCGGACTTGCTGTTGACCTTGAAGCGCAGCTGGAAGCCGCTGGCACCTTCGCTGGCACTGGTCACCGTGACCTCTTCGAGGGCGTCGATCAGCATCGCCGGCACCGGCAACGGAATGATCGGACCGATCAGCAGGCTGAGGTGGACGGCATTGCTCATGCGTCGTCTCCCGGCACGCCTTCCGGCAGGGTGATGCGTAGCACGCGGCCGACCGTTTCGGTCAACTCGTCCGGCCGCAGCGCGCCGTTGCCATCGCACAGCCGCCAATATTGCTGCGGGTCGCCCAGGTAGCGGGCGGCCAGGTTGTCCAGGCGGTCGCCGACCTCCACGCGATGCTCACCGAGGGTGGCGAAGTTCTCCGCCGGAGGCACGAAGCGCCGTCGCACATAGCTGAGCACCTCGCCATCGGCGCGCACCCACTGGGCGATGTCCAGGCCGTGGTAGCGGCTGTCCGGGGCGAAGGCCGGCGCGGTAATGGCGTTGGCCTGCAGGAAGGCCTTGAGTGGATCGGTCATGGCAGACCTCCGATACCCAGTGCGTCGAAGCCGAAGGTTGCGGCCTTGCCGGCCAGTTTCTCTCGTGACTGCAGATAGGCCATGAACAGCCCACCACCCTTGTGAGCGAAGCCGAGGTCGTCGATCGAGAGCACGCGCAGGCCCAGGTTGCAGGTGGCGTTGATCGGGTTGAGCTGAGGATCGAACGCCTCCTCGGCAATCGAGAAGTCGGTCACCCGTACCGGCACGATGCGTTTGGCGCCCCAGACGAACAGCACCAGGGATGACTCCATCGGCGCGATCTCCAGGGTGCCCGCCGCGGCCAGCGCCTTGCCGGCCAGCAGATCGGCCGCCGTCGGATTGACCAGCGACTCCAGTACCGCCAGCTGCGGAGCGATACCGGCATCGACCACGGCCTTGTGCTGTTCGGGGTATTGCAACTGGTCGGCGGCATCGATCTCCGCCTCCAACTGGAAAGTCTCCACCGCCGGGCCCTTCAGACGCAGCGCCTCGGATCGTTCGGCGCCATCGCCAGCACCTTGCACCTGCAGGCTACGGGTGAGTTTTTCCGGGTTGTACTGCAGGGCAATCACCCTGCGTACTTGGGCGGTTTGCGGGTCGATCATGACCAGACCGGCTTTGATCAGGCGGGGAGAATTGGCGAGGCTGCTCATCGCGCGCGCGCCCCGCAAACATCCTGGTCCTGCAGTTCTGTTTTCATCTTTGCCTTCCCTCGCTGAAGCAGCTGCCTAGTCGCAGCTGCTGTACCTGCTGTAGCTGCCGGTGTAACTGCCGCTGACCTCGACCGTGGTGACGTTCGATCGAGCGCTGTCGAAGATGATCTTGGAGGCCCCTCGGTGCAGCCTGACGCAGCCATGGGAAGCCGGGTGGCCGGGCACGCTGGAGTAGTAGTGGAAGCCCACGCCGGCGCGCTGGAAGCCGCTGAAATTCTGTAATCCAAGACGAGATGTGACACAGCTCTGCGCTCCCAGGGTGAATGTCCCTATGGGGGTGCAGCAGCTACCAGCAGTCTTGCTATGGGCGACGTTGTTGCAGCTGGGTTGGCCGTTCACTCCCGCCCCGGTGGTGCAATTGATGATGCCGTCGCCGGTGGCATCTCTGACGTTCTGTTCGGCCTCGGCGACGCTCGGGCCGGTCCAGTCGAGGGTCACGCGCTGGTTGGTGAGCGAGACGTTGATCTTGCTGATGTAGGTGGCTGGAAAATCTCGTGGCTGCGTGCTCGGGTGCTCGTTGACTTCGCCGTTGCAAATGGTCGCCTGGTAGAGCTGCCAGCCGATGGGCGCCGGAGAGATGTTCGGCGGTGCATCCTGCAGTCGAGCCGGATGCGCCGTTGCTGCCACACGAGCCGCGGCCAGCGGTGCGCGCCCCTGCTGCACCACATGGGTCAGCTCGTGGGCGAGCAGCGCTCTGGGGCGGCTGGCGGCAACCCGCTCGGACAGGTAGATATGATTGCTTCGAGTGGCGGCCAGCGCATTGATCTGGCGGGTGTAACGGTGCGCCTGGCTGTCGTTGTGAATACGCACGGAGGAGAAGTCCCTGCCGAAGAAGGCTTCGAAGGGGCGGCGCTCGGAAGCGGGCATGGCAGCGCCACCTCCGGTCGAGGCGGGCGCATGACTGACTGGCTCTATCTGCGCATCCGCACGCTTGGTAAGCACCTCGCCATCGGCAGCGCCGGGCTCGTCGAGGTTGCTCTCGGCAGTTTCCGTGACAGAACCACCGCCCTTGATCTCCTGGGAAGCAGCTTGCTCGGGCGTAGCATTTTCCTCGTCGTCCTTCTTCAAAACTGCCTGATGCGGGGCACGGGAGGCAGTGGGGAGCTGAGCTCCTTGAGTGAAGCCAGAGCGGGTGAATCGATCGGCCATCAGATCGGCCTCAGTCTCCAGGCGTTGTCGCTGCGCATGGCTAAGCAGGGACGGCTCCCGACCTTTGAAACTGGTCGGGTGGGAGCGCTCCTTGCAGCTTTCGCATTGGCTGCATGGTGCTGATTGGCTGCATGAACCCATGTCCGTTTCCGCCTGCTGGCTGTCAGGGTTTCTCGAAGGAAACTGTTGAGTTATGGTCGCGCTGCATTACCAAGGTGATGTGATCCATGACGGCGCCCAGGTGTGTGGATGAGTTGCGGCGAATGTCGTGGTAGAGCACGACTATCTTCGGCGCCGAGGGCGTGGTCATTCGCCAGCCACCTGCAGCCAGCGCGCTCAGACCATTGGTGACATTGATCTTGAGCTGATCCAGTGACACCTCGCCGCCGGGGTCGCCGTCTATGTCCCAGAGCAGGTTGGTCAGGCTGAGCGAGGCATAGGTGCTGCGCACGGCCGTGTCCGAGCTGCCAAAGGGCGGCCTGACCAGGGTGGCGTCCACGCCGGCTTCGGTCTCGGTGGCCGTAGTGTCGCGGATAAAATCGCGAGCCCTCGTCAGTTCGCCGCGCAGGCGCCCGGCGGCCTGGGCAGCGACGTGCGACTCATGGTCCCGGGTACCTCCGGTATGGATGCCGATGGCGTGGCCTTCGGCATGCATGCGGCGGATCAGCTGCCGGCCAACGCGCGTGTTACCCCGGTGGGGATTTCCTTCGCCATCCAGTGCATGGGTCTGAATGAAGAATCCGGCCTTGGCCCCTTTGTCGCGCAGGGTATCGAGGACCTTCTCGGTTCTGTTCCGGCCGGTACCTAACCCAGCTATATGCGGGCCATCGTCGAAGGTCAGCGCGACTATCCTGCGCGTTGGAGAGGGCTGCTTGGCCGGTGAATCGCCTTCGCCAGCGCGCTGCACCAGTCCACCGCCAAATCCGGAACCGCTCTGTTGCACGACATGGGCCAACTCGTGGGCAAGCAATGTGCGCCCGGCGGAGCTATCAGGGGAATAGCGCCCCTGAGCGAACACCACATGTCGGCCCACGGTGTAGGCGTGGGCGGCAACATCCCGCGCGGAATTGGCGGCGGCATTGTCCCGATGCACCCGGACTTGAGCAAAATCATGGCCCAAACGTGGCTCGAAGAAGTTTCGGGTGGCGCCGGACAATGGTTCGCCGGAAGCCAGCAAGGTTCTGCTCACGCTGGCCGGAGCTGCCGATGCAGCAGGGGAGCCACCGGCAACGCGGCTGAGATGCGGCGCCGACGAGCTTTGAACGCTGGCCTTGCCGATTCCGCCAAGTACCTGCGCGGCGGCCCGGTCTGCTTCCTGTTCAAGTGGGTCATCACTGGCGCCCACGGCCAATCTGGCCAGCGGCTGGACGAAGCTGAACTCCGCGTTGCCTATCTCTTTGCTGGCGGGCTGATTGCTGCAGGCACCCCTGTGCTGCAGCGCAGGCTTCGCCGCATTGGAGGTGGCCGGTGGACTCAGGCTAGCCCTGGCACTCATCGGCAAACCTCCTGTCAGGGCGCGGGATACTGATCACTGAAGTCTCCTTTCTTCCTGCAGGCGTTCTTCTTCGCATCCGTCGCGGTGACGGTCTGCCAGGCGGAGCCATCCCAATAGGTCACGGTTCCGCCCTGGTAGATGCCCGGTTGCGGGCCGGTCTGCCCCTTGTGGATCGACTCCGCTATCGCCTTCCAGATGGAGATGATCGCGGCCACGTCGACGGCTTGATCGAGCAGCAGGGGGCGATTGAGTTCGTTGATGCGCTTGGTCAGGTCGGCGCGCACGGCTCCACCGTCAATGGGGGCCGATTTGCGGTAGCCGAGGATCACCGCGTTGGGGAACAGGCCGCTGAACACCACAGCGGCCTCCTGGCACAAGGTTGCGCAACTGGTGCTGATCATCAGCTTGACGTTGCCGAAGCCACCTTTCTTCTCGACATAGCGCAGGTCGAATCCCTTGGTCTCATCGCCATCGGCGAATAGCCCGGGCGCCTTGTACTGGGCGTACTGGTGGCCACGGAAATAGACGATGTCGGTGCGCCCGAGGTCGGCGACATCGCCGCTGGCCGCGGTCTTGGCTCTCTTCTTGTGCGTCTTGCCTTCTTCGGACAACTCGAAGGTGTTGGAAGCCAGCGACTCGCTGGCACCCAGCTTGTTCAGATGCGTTTTGACGTCGCTGGCATAGCCTGGGTAGAAGCCGACATAGCCACCGAATGCCGTGCCGGCTGCGGCCCAGGCCTTGTCGGCCTTGGCGGTGGAAAGACTGCTGCTCAGGCTGTCCTTCACCTGGGTCTGTTGTTTGGCGGTGGCGCAACGGCGGATCGGTTTGAGGGCGCGAATCAGCGGCAGTAGGTCATCGCTTTTTGCGGCCAGCGCTGCCTGCTTGTCGACTTCCTTGCGGGCGTCATCGAATTTGAAGGTCTCGCACAGCGGGTCGGCTGGCGGCTTGGCTGCCTTGTCCGCCGGTGCCCGGCGCAGGTCCTGGCTCTGTTGCGTGACGTGAGTCAGCTCATGGGCCAGCAGGCGCTTACCCTCGTGACTATCCGGTGAGTATTGGCCGGAGGCGAATACCAGGTCCTGGCCAACCGTATAGGCTCGGGCCTTGACCGCTCTGGCTGACTCCGCCGCGGTAGCGTCGGTATGCACGCGCACCTTGGCGAAATCGTGGCCGAGGCGCGGCTCGAAGAACGCACGCGCTTCGCTACCCAGCGGCTGCCCGGGCGAATTCAATGCCTGGTTGACCACTGCCGGTACACCACCGCCGCTGGCCGCGCCGTCGTCTGACTTGCGTTGCAGTGGTGTAGTCGTTGCCTGGTGCACCTGGGCGTCGCCGGGCAAGCCTCCCACTACCTGCTCGGCAACGCGATCGGCCTCGCGCTCGTACTGGTCGTCTGCTGGGCCGATAGCCAGCTTGCGTTGCAGCCGCTGCGAACACTCGGCGCATTCTCCGGTCAGTTCGGAGGCCTGGCCGCCGCAAGCGCACTTGCGCTGCAGCAGTGCTCCCGAGTGTTCGGGTGCAGGATTCAGCTGTTCGACTCTGCCGAGGCTCATGGCGCACCTCGCTCGGTGGTAGGTAGCAAATGACTGGCGACCGCTTTGCCCAGCTGTTCGCTGCTGCTGCGCGGTGCGATGTGCACGGGGGCTGGACGTAGACGGGCCAGTCCGTCATGGCGCTGCAATGTCTGGGCTCCGTGTGCAGTGAGCTGGCGCTGCAACTCGGCCCGCAAGGCCTCGGCAAAGGCGGTGGCGTCATCCGGCTCGATGCCACGCAGCACCAGGCGGTCGATATGCAGCACGATGCGGCTCATACCCACCCCCGCGTTTCGGCATCGGAGATCGGTTTGTCGCGCTTGGCCGCCTCGATATGGGCCGCTCGTAGCAGATGGCGCATGCCGATCGCGGTGCCAGCCTCGGCAGCGAGGAACGCGGCGGAAAGTGCGATATTGCGGATGGTGCCGCCGGGGACGGCCAGGTGCGCCAGCTTGTGGTAATCCAGAGGTTCCAGCGGTGTCGCAGCCGGAAATACGCCGTGCCAGAGCGCCTCGCGCTGCACCTGGTCGGGGAAGGGGAAATGCACGACGAAGCGCAGGCGTCTTGCGAAGGCAGAGTCCAGCGCGGCCTTGTGGTTGGTAGTGAGGATCGCCAGGCCGCGATAGGCCTCCATACGCTGCAGCAAATAGCTGACTTCTATGTTGGCGTAACGGTCGTGGCTGTCCTTGACCTCGCTGCGCTTGCCGAACAGCGCGTCCGCCTCATCGAACAGCAGGATGGCGCCAAGCTCCTCGGCACTGTCGAAAACCTTGCGCAGGTTCTTCTCCGTTTCGCCGATGTATTTACTGACCACGGCCGACAGGTCTATGCGGTAGAGCGCCAGGCCCAGGGTATTGGCCAGCACCTCGGCGGCCAGGGTCTTGCCGGTGCCGGAGTCGCCCCAGAACAGGGTGGCGATACCCAGGCCGCGCGAGCTTTTCTCGGCAAAGCCCCAGTCGTGGTGCACGGTGAGGCGATGCTGGGTATGCACGGCGACCTGCTGCAGGATCCTGAGCTGCGCCTCGGGTAACACCAGATCGTCCCAGTCGGCCCGCGCTTCTATGCGCTGGGCCAGTTCGCTCATGCCCGGGGCATCGGCCCGGCAGGCGTGGTGCAGCTCGGCCAGGTCGGCGTCCGGACTAAGCCGCGCGGCGATGCTGGCAATCCGGCGGGCGCCGAGCCTGTACTGCCCGGCCAGATTGTCGATGGTTTGCGCCAGTTCGTCGTAGCGTTGGCCCAGTGCCTCGCGCCAGAGCCGGCGTTGCTCGGGCACGTCGGGGCGATCAATGGCGAAAGCCTCACCATCCAGTGCTGTAGGTGCCCGCGCTGCAACTATCAGCAGTCCGCCGAGGCGCTCGATGAAACGCTCCAGCGTTTTGCCTTCGTCATCGCGTAGCTCGATCAGCAGGGCGCTGCCGAGCAGCACCGCCTCGCGCTGCCAGAGTATGGCCAGCGCCGCCTGCTCGTGAGCCGTTGCGGGAATATCCGCCGCGCGCAAGCAATGCAGTGTCACACCCAGGCGCCGGGCAATGTCGGCGGCTACATCCTGCTGGCCCTGCGGGTCGTCGCCAAATAGCAGGATGGTTCGCGGACTTCCGCCATCGTGCTGCAACCTCGAGCAGGCTTCTGCGCTGACATCGGCGTGCCCGCGGCACATCAATCCTGGCGGGGGCAGCCGCGACAGCAGCGGTTGCAGGCGCGGGTCCAGATGGTTGAGACCCGCCAGGTAATGCAGCACACGCTCATCCAGGCGCACGCGCCCGCTGGCCAAGCCGCCACTCTCGTCTACCTCCAGCAGGCGCCAATGACGCAGCGGTTCCGACGGGACCAGGGCATCCCAGTGGGCTGCCGGCAGCACGCTCATCGCCAGGCCAAAGGTCGCCCAGGGGCGGCTTGCCTGGCCACTGGCCTGCGCGCAGAGCGGGCCCAGCCTGGCGTCCATTTCGACTCCGGCAACCAGAAGCAGAAGATCGCGCTCGAAGTCGCTCAGCTCGAACAGCAGCGCCAGGGTATCGATGGCCGGTGGCACGCTCATCGTCGCACGCAGCTCGGCGACTCTCGTTTGCGCCTCCTCGCCATCGCTGCCCTCGAGCAACGCCCGCAAACGAGCGAACTCAGCCACCAGCAACTGCTGGTTGGCGGTCGACCAATCGAGGGCGGCGGGGGCGTTCATGTGATGGTCAGCCGTAGATCGAGGAATGTCGGCGGGGTGGTGCTGTGGTTGATGATCGGGCTGTCGATCCCGTCGATGCGTAGGCGCACCAGATGTTCGCCAACTTCGGCCTGCTCGATCAGGAAGTCCAGGCTGGCCGTGGGCGCGGCGAAGCTCTGAGGCGGCACTTCACGCTGGCCGACCAGCAGCGTCGCGCGCTGGCCGGCGCGCAGTTCGGGGGTGAACTCGATGGTCACCTGGGCATCGCCGTCGCCATCACGGGCAACGTTCTGCGGCAGGTTGGTGATGTCCGGCGCCAGGGTAAACGCCAGGCGATTGCTTTCCCGGGCGATGCTTTCGCCGGGGCGGATCAGGCGCGCATTCGCTTCGTAGACGCCCACCGGGAAGTCGTCTGCGCGGGCTGTCGGTATCAGCAGTCCCATCTGCGAGCCCAGGTCTGCACCGCTGGCCGCCAGCACTTCGCTCACTTCGTAGCGGGGATTGCCGATACGCACCTCACGATTGCTGCCGTTCAGATGATGCCCGCGCAATACGATGTTCTGGCCGAGCCGCGCCACCGGTTGGGCTCCGCTGGGCAATATGGCTTCTAAGATCGGCAAAGCGGGGATCAGGCTGGGGGAAACCATCACGCCGCGCTCACGCCCCGACAGCGGGTCTGCCTCTCCGCGAGTCAGCACGGGTAGCGGGGCGAGGGCAGGGCGAGTCGCCTCGATCAGCACCACCGACACCTGGTAGGCCGCGGTGGGCCGCAGGCTAGACTGGGTGGCGGACCATAGCTTGGAGCTTTCCTCGGTGTTCAGCGTTTGCGGGGTGATGCGCAGCAACTCGAACTGGTCGGCCAGGCCGCACTCGGCCAGCGCCCGCAGAGCCGGAGGCAGGACCACACCGAGATCTGGCGAAGGGGTGAGGGCGGTACGGATCATCTCGCGGGTGATGATCGGGAATTCATGCATCAGTTGCATGGCGTAGCCCAGCAGGATTTCGGCATGCAGGTCGCCGCCGCTGTAGGCGGAAATCAGGTAGTACAGGTCCAGGGCCAGCGGCTGGTTGGTCAGGCGCTGCCGACCGCCGGCGTCATGCGATGGCAGCGCCTGGTTGCGCCAGCTGGCGTTTGGCATCGCCTGATAGAGAAACAGATTGAGCTGGCTCGATTCGGTGCCATCGGCCGGCACGACGCGGTCCGGCGCCAGCACGCTGACGGTCACCGTGCTGCCGAGAATGCCGGCAACATTGTGGTTGACCAGCCCATCGTTGAGCCGGTCGCGCAGCACGGCGGTGACGCCGGCCAGGGCCAGGGCGGTACTCATCGTCCGTCTCCCTTGCGCTTGGCAAGGTAGTCGTCCAGCGAGAGCGGCGTAGGCCCCTTGCGCGCCTCGCGCTTGCTCGGAGCGCGCTCCTGGATTGCGGTGACTTCGATTCGGCCGATATGGATGTGCACTTCATCCGCTTGTTGAGGGGATGGCTGCGTGGCGCTCGGCGCCGTGGGAGCAGCGGCTTGCCTGACCGGTGAGGTACGCGGGGAGAGCAGGGTGGCCGGCAGGGGCAGGGCGCCGCTCGCATTTTGCGAAGCGAAGTCGGTCTGCAGGGAATCCGCTCTTGCAGCGCCGATCATGTCGAGTTGTGCATGCGGCTCGGCTCTGCGCGCGAGCTCGGGCTTGGCTGCATCTGCGCGAGGCTCAGTGGTTTGCGTTGGCTGCGCGAGTGCGGCCGGTGGAATGGCCCATGCATCGGCTGCCCCCGAAGTGGGTTGCCGGAGTGGTGCAAACGGGTCGGGCAAGACGATGTCGGCCGGTGCTTCCGGCGCGATGACTCCCGCCGGAGAGGGTCGAGCATGGATGGCATCCCGCGCATTTATTTCACTGCCAGCTGGCATCGCCGGCTGATCGAGGATGGTTTGGTGACCCGGCGCCAGTGGCCTCGAAGGTTGTTCCAATGACGCCCCAGGCGTCTCCGGCAACGCTATGGGGGCGTATTCCAGTGATGGCTTCTCGGGGGCGCCGCGATAAGGCAGTGCAGCCGGTGAGTGCAGTATCGCCGCGCGCTTTCCGCTGGCCTGCGCCGCGAGACGGGTGAATAGACCGCTCATGGCGCCACCCTCGCCAGATAGGCGCTTCGCCGCGCGGGGCTCAAGGCCAGGATCTCCGCCTCGCTCCAGCCATAGGTCTGGGCTAGCAGATGTACCTCGTTCAGCAGCTGGCGGGCGCTGACATCGACTTCCTCCCACAGGTAGCTCGCCACGTCGAAACCGGCCTCGCCATCTCGGCCACAAGCGGGGCACTGGAAGGCTAGCGATAGGTCGGCCCAGGGGTCGGCACTCTCCAGCGCGCCTTCGATCTGCTCGCGTGGAATGCCGGGCACCTCGGAATTTCCGGCACATCCCAGCAGCAATTGGTCAGCCGCCAACTCCATATCGACCATGTGGGCAACGCGCGCCAGATCGCGGCTGGTCGGGCAACGAAAACGCTGCCCGGCCACTTCGACGGACTCGGGTGGTTGCTGCATGGCTGGCAGCTGATCCGGCATCAGCTCGAACTCCATGCGCTCGCCGCAGGTCGGGCAATCCAGCCAGAGCGCCACGCGGCTGCCAAAACTGCTCCAGCGCAGCCGCATAAGCGCCGCGTTGCATTCGCCGAGCGGCCGGTCGGCCAGTTGTTCGGCCGGAATGTCCGGCGCGGCCTGGGCGAACAACAACAACGCACGGTCGAGCGGATGGCGCGGCGCGCCGTGTTCCCAGAGCGCCAGCAGGCGCGAGGAGGTGAGAGGCAACATGTTGCTCAGGCCGGCTCGGTGTAGCTGGGTTCGGTGGGCTCGGTCACGTCGTAGTCACGCTCCCAGCCCTCGTTCTCCAGCTTGATGGTCTGGATGGCCACTGCGTTGGCGTTGGCATCCAGGTCCGGCAGGGCCTGGAACTCCGACACCCAGCAGCGGAACACCTTGTAGGCGAGGGCGAGTTGGCCGGCCTCGTTGTACACCTCGATGATCAGGTCCTTGCGGAAGTCCTTCAGTGACACCTCAGCGCCGAGGCCTGCGCCGAAATTCCACACCTTGTTGGCCCACTTTTCGAACTCGGTGTCGTGGGTAACACCGCGCTCCAGGGTGATGGCCTCGAACTTGGTGCGACCGGGCGATTTGCGTGAGGTGGAGGGATCACCACCTTCACGATGCTCGACCATTTCGGTACTACGCTTGAGGGCGCCGACCTTGCTGATGCCGGCCACGTAGCGGCCGTCCCATTTCACCCGGAATTTGAAGTTCTTGTACGGATCGAAACGCTGTGCGTTGGCGCTGAACTGAGCCATGGTCTGGTTCTCCTAGACGTCGATCTGCCCGGCCATCTGCTGCAGCTTGATGACCACGAACTCGGCGGGTTTGAGCGGGGCGAAGCCAACCAGGATGTTCACCACCCCGCGGTTGATGTCGCTCTGCGTGGTGGTTTCACGGTCGCATTTGACGAAGTAGGCATCACGCGGACTGGAGCCCTGGAACGCACCCTGACGGAACAGGTCCTGCATGAAGGCGCCGATGTTCAGGCGGATCTGCGCCCACAGCGGCTCGTCATTCGGTTCGAACACGACCCACTGGGTGCCGCGGAATAGACTTTCCTCGAGGAACAAAGCCAGGCGGCGGATCGGTACGTACTTCCATTCGGAGGCCAACAAGTCCGCACCCGCCAATGTGCGCGCGCCCCAGACCAGATGGCCGGCGACCGGGAAGGTGCGCAGGCAGTTCAGGCCCACGGGGTTGAGCACGCCGTTCTGCCGGTCGGTCATGGTGTAGCTGAAGCCCTGTACGCCGGAAAAGGATGCAGCCAGACCGGCCGGGGCTTTCCACACGCCGCGCTGTACATCGGTGCGCGCCATGATCCCGGCGACCGCGCCGCAGGGCGCGAACTCGGCCAGGCGATTCTCGGACAACGGATCGGCCATGCGCAGGCGTGGGAAATAGACTGCAGCGTTGATCGCGAACGCATTTCCCACCGCGTTTCGCAGGTCATTGACACCGGTCTCGGCTTCGTCGATTGCGGTGCTCGGCGTCGCGGTCCAGGCGGCCGGCGGGTCAATGATCAGCAGCGCCCGGCGCGCCTGGCAATAAGTGGCCGCATCGGCCCAGGTTTCTTCGAGCAGGTCGGTGTCGCGCTCGAGGGGAGGGATGCACAGCAGGTTGAACAGGTCCGCCGCATCCAGCGCGAAGATTCCGGTGCGATCGTCCTCATCGCCAGTGATATTCGTGTCCTCGATCGGATCGCCATCCTCACCGAGGCTGCCTGCCGCGGTCGCCGTGCCATCGTCGTTGGCGACGGTGACTGTGCCGTCCGTGGGGCTCTCATCGACAGGCGCCGAGGTCTGGACGTTGACCAGTGCCGATTGCTCGTTGAGTACGGTGTCGACGAAACGCGGGCTCAGCGGGTCTACCGACAGGTTGCGGAACACCTCCGATGCCACGGTGACAGTGCCTCCAGGGCGATCCAGCTCTTCGATCAGCAGGTTGAACAACAGCGTGTCTGCGGTATCGCGCGTCAGGTGATCGACCGTTGCCTGCAGCCGGCTACCCCAAACTCCGGGGCTGGCGGCCTCCAGCAGCAGCGAGCCGGTGGCCGTGGGCAGCTCCAGCGTCGCGGTGACGGCTGCGTTGGCCACGCGAACAATCAGCGCATCGCTGCCACCATGCTGGAAGAACTGCAGCACCGCGTAGCTCATGGTGCTCGGTTGCCATAGGCCGCCGAACAAGCGGGAATATTCCGCGAAGCTCTGGACGCGAACCGGATCATCGGTCGGTCCGCGCAATGCACGCCCGATGAACGCCGTGATCGAGGTGGCGACGCCGGTAATGCTGCGCACGCCGCTGGGTACTTCTTCGATATAGACGCCGGGGTAACTCAGGTTGGAAGGCATGAGCTGGACTCCTCAGAGAGAATCTGATGCCCGGCCTAATGCAAAGATGGCGCGCATACCGGGCATGGAACTACTCGGTGCACAAGTTGGATCGATGCGGACAATGCGATGCGCGCAATCAGGAAAGACGAGCGTCCAGGCCCAAATGCGGCGGAGAGGAAGTAGCTTTGCTTCCGTCCATGAAAACTAGGCGTCAAACGCGGACTGCAGGAGCCCGATTGGCCATACGGCCGATGAATCTATTTTGACCATAGGTTAGCGAAGCCGGGGCGCAATGCTGTCACTGTGCCAGGCTGACGAGAGGTATGGGATCTGGGCGGGAAACTTAACGTAAGTCACATTATGCGAAGCTTGAAAGCTTGGGCATCGAGCCTCGTAAAACGAAGCATGTAAGTTCGCATAATGTATATTATGTTAAACGATAAATATGACTGAGCCAGCTCAATGCAAGTCAGAGCTCTAGCGTTGCCTGCTTGGCTTTCATTGGTCTCCTCCCCTCGGCTGTCATTCTTGCCTGTACGAATCAGGTGCGATGCGATCTTCTCCTGCAGCGGGTTTGCCAGGTCGGAGATCTCTTGGTGGGTACGGGCGCTGAAGTGATTCTTTGCCTAGCGATGTTACCGAGCCGAATCAACTGCTCGGCAACATCACGTTGCGCGCGGTGTTCGCGCTATCGGGCACGTTTTAGTCTGACCGGATAGCTACTGAGCCCGAGCAAGCATGCTCCAGCAACCTTAGGCGACCGTGCTGGCCTCCAGCTCGGCCGGTTCCGTCACCACCTGGACCTGCGGCTTCTGGTGTTCGGGCTTGTACAGATGCTCGAAGCAGAAATTGGTGGCCTCGACGTAGCCTTCCGCCGCGCCGCAGTCGAAGCGTCTGCCCTTGAACTTGTAAGCCAGCACGCAGCCTTGCTGGGCCTGCTTGAGCAAGGCGTCGGTGATCTGGATCTCGCCGCCCTTGCCCGGTGCGGTTTGTTCGATGAGCTTGAAGATGTCGGGTGTGAGGATGTAGCGGCCGATGATCGCCAGGTTCGATGGCGCGTCTTCCGGGCGCGGTTTCTCCACCATGCGGTCAACCCGGAAAATGTCGTCGCGAATGGCCTCGCCGGATATCACCCCGTATTTCGAAACTTCCTCGGGCGGCACTTCCTGGATGGCCACGATGCTGCAGCGGAACTGGTTGTACAGCTTGACCATCTGCGTCAGCACGCCATCGCCGCCTGGGTTCAGGCACAGGTCATCGGCCAGCACCACGGCGAAGGCCTCGTCGCCGATCAGCGGCCGGCCGGTGAGAATCGCATGGCCGAGTCCCTTCATCTCGACCTGGCGCGTATAGGAAAAGGTGCATTGATCGATCAGACGACGAATGCCACGCAGGGCATTTTCCTTGGTGGTATTGCTGATCTCGTGCTCCAGCTCATAGCTGATGTCGAAGTGATCTTCCAGCGAGCGTTTGCCGCGCCCCGTGACCATGGCGATCTGCGTCAGGCCGGCCTGGTAGGCTTCCTCGACGCCGTACTGGATCAGCGGCGTATCCACCACCGGCAGCATTTCCTTGGGCATGGACTTGGTGGCTGGAAGGAAGCGGGTTCCGTAGCCCGCGGCGGGAAACAGGCATTTCTTGATCATCGTGGTCTCACCGATTGACGTGTCAGCATTGATCAGCTGACTGGTACGGCTCCGCTCTAGTTCAAGGTTTTTCCCGCTCCGTCATTTCTTGGGGATGATGGATATCTTGCCGTTGCGCTCGATGATGGCGAACTTGATCTGCTCTACCCGCTCGATACCGCTTTCTCGCGCCGCTTCCATGATGTCGTCGAGCTTCAGGCGCGACTTTTCCAAGCGCTTTTCCAGCGGCACGCCATTCTCCACAACGATGGTCGGCGTGCCGTCGAGCAGCGCGGCGAAACGCTGCGAATGACGCTTGAGCAGCGAGGCGCCAACATCGAGGACGATCAGCGTGATGATCACCAGCAACGCGTTGGTCAGCGAAAAATCTTCGCCGAGCAAGGCCTGTTGGGTGGCTTCGCCGATGATCAGTAACAGCACGAAGTCGAAGGTGGTCAGCTGGGCCAGCGAGCGGCGCCCGGCCAGCTTGAACAGCACAACCAGCGCCAGGTAGATGGCGGCGGCGCGAAGGACGGCGTCCATAGACGAATCTCAGGGCAGGATCAGTTGTTGTAGCGCGACACGCTGCTCGCCGGAGCCGATACTGGCGCCGTAGCGACCAACTCCCTCAGCGCGCATATCCAGACGCAGGCGCACCCTGCCCCGGTCATCGGCGGCTGCCAACAGGCGCTGGCCGGAGTCCTCGAATGTCGCGCTACGCAGGGGCTGCGGTTCGATCGTCTCGATGCTGACGCCATCGAACAGATCTCCGCTCAGGTCGATTTCCACCTGGCGCTCCCCTGCCCCCTGCACCTCGATCAGCAGCTGCGAATGCGCGCCGTTGCGGGCGATGCGCTGGTACTCCACCTGCAGTCGGCCGTCTGCGCTACTGGCCTTGGCCGAACTCAACGGTCCCTTGCCGAATACTCCGCCCAGCGCCAACAGGACCACAGCGAGCAGGCAAGACCAGCCGATCCGCTCGATGCGCCAGGCCCTGAGCTGCAGCGGCATGTCCTCACGTACCGGCTCGGTTCTGCTGCGCGCTTCGTCTGCATTCATCGATTCGCTTCTCCGCTCGATCAGCTGCGGGTGATAGTCAGTACCACCGCGGCGATGCGCTCGACCGCCTCGTAACCGGGCTCCAGGAGCTGTTCGCTGAACAGGTCCGGATCCATCTCGCGGTAGCTCCAGACAAAGTCCTGCCCTGCCAGGTAAGCCTTGCAGTGTTCCAGCAGCGGGTCGCGCCCGGCGACCATGGCCACGCCGGTGTACAGCAGCAGGCTGCCGCCAGGTGCCAGACGCGGTAACGCTGCGTCGATCAGGGTAAAGGCCAGTTCCGCGCCCAGCGAACCGCCGCCGTGGCGATAGGGGCGCTGCTGCGGATCGAGCATGTAGGGCGGATTGCTGAGGATCAGGTCGAACTGGCCGCTGACGGCGTCCAGCAGATCACTGCGCAGCACGCGCACGTTGCCGATGCCGGCCAGGCGCGCGTTGACCTCGGTGTACTCCAGGGCGAGCGGATTTATATCGAGGGCGAATACTTCCGCTGCGCTGTCGGCCTGGGCCACCAGCAGCGCGCCCGGGCCTGCACCGCAGCCGATATCGGCGACCCGGTGCAATGGCTTGCCGGGCTGTTGGTGCAGGTGCTGTTCGATGGCCTGGGCAAAGCGATAGGTGTCCGGGCCGAAGAACACCGCATCCTCGTCCTGGGTCGGGTAGCGCGAATGCACGTAGAGCTCGTCGCCCAGGCTGGACCAGCGTACGGTGCTGAGCCAGCCGCCGTCCGGCGTTTCCAGCAACGCGTTGGCGCTGTCCAGCAGGCCGAACAGCTCCTCGCCGATGGTCTCGCGCTGGAACGGCCGGCTCCAGCCGAACACGCCGGGCAGGTCATTCGCCCAGGCATTTTCCGAGCGCGCGTTGACCCGGCTGTGGGTTAGCGGTGTCACCGTGGTGAAGTGATAGGCGCGGGCATGCAGAGCTTGGCCGAGGCGCAACAGATGACGATTGACCCGGCCCATGATCAGCGGTGGCTCGCCGCGAACAGGCGGGTGGCCAGCAGGCCGGCCGGCGTGTGATGCAAGGCCGGCGACATCAGTTCGATCAGCCGCGCGCTGCGTTGCGCGGTGGACAGCTGCTCCAGTTCCGCCAGCAGGGCGCGGGTCTCGCTGGCGAAGTCACCCTCGCCCGCCTCCTGTGGCGCCTCCTGGCGTCGAGTGATCGACGCGCCCTCTTCCTCCAGCCATTCGCCAGCGATCCAGTCGTGCAGCAGCTGTCGTTCGTAAGGATTGAACACACCGAACATGGCCGCCTTCTGGCCGTCGATCAGCTGCCAGAAGTGACTGTCCTGCGGGTCCTGATTGCGGCGAATCCAGCCTCGTGCCTGCAGCGCGGCGAGGAAGTCGCCCATGCGGCCCGGCGCGCCGAGCCACTGGTTGACCGTGCGACCGTCGATGCGACAGTGATCGGAATGCACCCGCCCGGCGACCTGGCGCTTGCGCTCGAACATGGCCAGCAGCTCACGCTCGAGGTCGAACTCGTCGATCACCGCATTAGTGCCACGGCCCAGTTCGTTGAGACGGTAGCCGAGGCTGACGCGGTGCAGGAATTCGTCGCGATCGCCGACCACCGGCAGGTTGTCCAGCAGCGCCTGCACGGCGCGCTGGGCGTGGCCGCTGGCGGCGTTGTCGATGGTCACGTGCAGCTGGAAATAATAAGGATCGATGCCCAGTTCGCCGAGTTCGTAGGTACTGATCAGCAGGTGCAGCGGCAGCTGTTCGTAGCCCAGGTTGTAGCCGATCAACTCCGGCAGGTAGCGCTCGGCCAGGTAGCCGAGCGCCAGCTGCTGCACACCCTGGATATAGTGGGCATCGCTCAAGCCGCTCAGCTCATCGCAGCCGTGCTCGGCCAACAAGCGGCGGTACAGCAGCACGTGGTTCTGCGCCGGCTGGCCGCTGCCCAGCTCTTCCACATAGGTTTGTACCAGCGGCTGGAAGCGCAGCTCGTGCCAGTGCGGCAGCACGCCGTAGAGCCAGGCGCCGTCCACCAGCTTGGTCGGCGCCACGCCACGCAGAAAGTACAGGGCGTGGGCACGGCCGGTGAAGTAGCGGCGCGGCTCGCCGCGTTTGCGCGCCTGCAGGTACTCGGCGTAAGCCTCGGTGGTGCGTTTGGCCCCCGCCCTCACCCACTCCAGCAGGCGCTGCGGATCGCTCGGAAGGTCACAGGGCAGGCGTTCGGCCATGGCCAGCTGGGTGTCGAGGAAGTCGCCCGCGCGCGCCAGGCTGGCGGCGTCCGCCGGCACTCGCAACAGCGCTTCGTAAGTATCACGCACCGGGTGGCAATCCACCGCGCTCAGCGGGCAAGTCGGGGTCGGTGCGGTGGTGGTCATAGTCATGGCAGGGTTCTCGCGCGATGCCTGGTATCAGTGGGAGTACCGGTGCGCCGCAAAGATTCCACCAACAGGATTGGCGGGTTACTTGAACTCGGCGAAGCCGGGGGCCGTCCCTTGGGAAGGACCTGACCCCGGTAGAACGCCATGCCCGACCACCGCTCCGCCCCCACTTTCGGCATCGAAGAGGAATTCCTCCTGGTCGACCCGCGCAGCCGCGACGTGGTGGCCCAGCCGCCCGTTGGCCTGGTGGAAGCCTGCCGGCAAGCTTTCGGCTCGCGCCTGGCCGAGGAGATGTTCCGCAGCCAGATCGAGCTGGTGACGCCGGTGCTGCACGATCTCGCTGGCGCCCGTGCCTGTCTGCTGGAGGGCCGCCAGCGCCTGGCCGAGATTGCGGAAGGTTTCGGTCTGGGCCTGTACGGCGCGGCCACCCATCCCTTCGCTGACTGGCGTCAGCAGCTGGCCACCGACTCGCCACACTATGCCCAGCTGTTCGCCGACTACCGCGACGTGGCCCAGCGCAGCCTGCTGTCCGGCCTGCATGTGCATGTCGGCGTGCCGGCAGACGTTGATCGCGTACGGGTGATGAACCGCGTGCTGCCGTGGTTGCCGCTGCTGCTCGCGCTGAGCGCCTCGTCGCCGTTCTGGAATGGTCGGCGTAGTGGCCTGCTCAGCTACCGCCGCGCCTTGTGCGGGGAATGGCCGCGCATGGGCATTCCCGAGGCGTTGCCTGACGAGCCGGCGTTGCAGGCCTACATCGACCTGCTGTTGGCCTCCGAGTCGATCCGCAAGCGCAGCGATGTGTGGTGGTTCATCCGCCCTTCGGCGCGCTTCCCCACTCTGGAGCTGCGCATTGCCGACGCCTGCCCGCGGGTAGCGGACGTGCTGTGCATCGCGGGGCTGTTCCGAGGGCTGGTGGCCTGGGCCATCGAGGCCAGGGACCCGGTCGATATGAGCCTGCAGCGCCTGGTGCTGGAAGAGAACTACTGGCGTGCGCGACGCCTGGGTGGCGCGGCGCATTTTCTCGATGTGGATGGCCGCAGCGCATTGCGCGCGCTGGACTGGCTGGCACAGCTGCGCGAGCGGATCGGCCCCTGGGTCGAATCGTTCGGCGATGGCGAAGTGTTCGAGCAGGCCCGGCGCATCCTGCGTCATGGCAGCAGTGCGGAGCGTCAGCTGGCGCTATATGAAGGCGTACGCAGCACCGGCATCGGCCAGCGTCAGGCACTGGCGGCGGTAGTCGATCAGGTGCTGGATGAAACACGGGCCCGCTCTGTGCGGAGCGAGCCCGAACCGGCCTAGGCGGCCTGGCTGTTGAGGGCCTGCTTGAGGCTGCGCTTGCGCTCCTCCATCAGCTTGCCCAGCTCTTCCAGCTTCTGCGCCCCGAGCAGTTGCTGTGCCTTGGGGAACATTTCCTTCTCCTCCTCTTCGATGTGGTGCTCCAGCAGCTCCTTGAGCACCTTGGCGCGGCCGGCGAAGTTGATCGTCGCCGGGTCGGTCTTGGCCAGATCCGGCAGCACCAGGGAGTCCACCGTGCGGTGTTCCTCCTTGGCCTCGGCAGACATCACCCCCTCCTCGCGGCCGCCGGCTTTCTCGTAGGCGGGATAGAAAATCTGTTCCTCGATATCGGTGTGCACCGCCAGTTCGACGTGCAGTTTGTGCAGCAGATCCTGCCGGGTCTTCACCCCACGCTCGGTGGTGGCGACGAGTTTCTCCAGCAGTTGCTTGACCACCTGATGGTCCTGTTTGAGCAGCTCTACGGCGTTCATGATTATCTCCAGGCTATGGACGATTGACCGCTGGTGCGGACGTAAAGGTGACCCTGCGGGTCCGCCCTAAGTTCGAGCAATTACCGGCACCGCCCGTCCAGCGGGCTGAACTCCCGAGCGGGGCGCTTTCTCGATAAAGGACTTGCCACCGAGGAGATTCCCAATGCGCGCACTCACCTACCACGGCAGCCACGACGTTCGCGTCGAGACGGTGGCCGACCCGGTCATCCTGGCCGACGACGACATCATCCTGCGGGTGACCGCCACCGCCATCTGCGGCTCGGACCTGCACCTGTACCGGGGCAAGATTCCCCAGGTGAAGGATGGCGACATCTTCGGCCACGAGTTCATGGGCGAAGTGGTCGAGGCCGGCAGCGCGGTGACCCGCGTGAGCAAGGGCGACCGGGTGGTGGTGCCCTTCGTCATCGCCTGCGGCACCTGCTTCTTCTGCGCCATGAACCTGCACGCAGCCTGCGAAACCACCAACCCCGGGCGCGGCGCCATCCTCAACAAGAAGCAGATACCTTCCGGTGCCGCGCTGTTCGGCTACAGCCATCTGTACGGCGGCCTGCCCGGCGGCCAGGCCGAGTATGTGCGCGTGCCCAAGGCCAATGTCGGGCCGATGAAGATTCCCGACACCCTGGTCGACGAACAGGTGCTGTTCCTAACCGACATCCTGCCCACCGGCTACCAGGCCGTGCTCAACGCCGGCATCGGCCCGGGCAGCAGCGTGGCCATCTACGGCGCAGGGCCGGTCGGCCTGATGGCCGCGGCCTGCGCGCGCCTGGCCGGCGCCGAGCAGATCTTCATGATCGACGAGCACCCGTATCGCCTGGAGTTCGCCCGCCAGGCCTACGGGATCATTCCGATCAACTTCGACGAGATCGACGATCCGGCCACCGCCATCATCGAGCAGACGGCGGGCCATCGCGGCGTGGACGCGGCCATCGACGCGGTGGGCTTCGAGGCCAAGGGCAGCCCGACCGAAACCATCCTCACCACCCTCAAGCTCGAGGCCAGCAGCGGCAAGGTGCTGCGCCAGTGTATTGCCGCCGTGCGCCGCGGCGGCACGGTCAGCGTGCCGGGTGTGTATGCCGGTTTCATCCATGGCTTCCTGTTCGGCGACGCGTTCGACAAGGGCCTGACCTTCAAGATGGGCCAGACCCACGTGCAGGCCCTGCTGCCGATGCTGCTGGAGCATGTGGAGCGTGGCGAGCTGAAGCCCGAGGTGATCATCAGCCACCGCATGAACCTGGAACAGGCGGCCGAAGGCTACCGCCTGTTCGACAAGAAGGAAGACGACTGCCGCAAGGTGGTGCTGCGCCCCTGAGCGGCGCCATTCATCCCATTGGCTGAACTTCGCCGACTTTCGCCGCTTCTACTCCAGGCAACTCACACAGGAGAGTCATCCATGCGCAATCTAAAACAACTAACCCTTGGTCTGTGTGCCGCCGTCGCCCTGAGTGCCGGTGCCGCCGTGCAAGCCAACGAAGCGCCCGCCGACCAGGAGCAGGTCAGCCCACGCAATTTCGTCGAGGAAGCTTCGGCCAAAGGCATCGCCGAGATCGAGACCGGCAAGCTGGCCCTGGAAAAAGGCACCACCGCCGACGTCAAGGAATTCGCCCAGAGCATGGTCGAGGACCATAGCGCGGCCAACAAGGAGCTCAGCGCACTGGCTACCAAGAAGCAGCTGGAGGTGTCCACCGACGCCGAGCTGATCAACCAGGCCAAGGCGCTCATCCTCAAGCTGCGTGGTGAAGCCTCGTTCGACAAGGCCTACATGAACAACCAGGTCATGGCCCACAAGGAGACCATCGAGCTGTTCCAGAAGGCCATCAATGCCGAGGATGCGGAAATCGCCGCCTTCGCCAAGCAGACCCTGCCCAAGCTCGAGCATCACCTGAAGATGGCCGAGCAGATCAACTCCCAGCTGCCCGAGTAATCATCGGCACAGAGCCCGGGATGCTTCCCGGGCTCAAGCCCGCTCAACCCTTGCTGTGCTCCGGCGAGGACGGCGGATGGGCCAGGCCACGCGGCCCCAGTACGCCCCATACCGCCAGGCCGAGCACTGGGAACAGGGCGATGCCGAGCGACCACAGCGCCTTGCTTTCCACCCCCTTGTCGCTGCGATAGACGCTGAGAATGGCCCAGACATCGAGCAACAGGATGATCGCCGCCAGGGCAATGAACAGAAGCGTGAATTCGCCAAACATGATGATTCTCCTGCGGGTGGTGTTTCTGTTGTGTCCACAGCCACGCCCCACGGTTCAGGCGAAATCGATCGAACGCTCGGCGCCTTGCGCGCCTCGAATACTGCGAGTCCCACCACGAGGTAAGCGTCATGCCCTCCTCCGCCCTCCGCCATGCCGAGCGTTCCAGCGAGGAACTGATCGACCTGTTGCGGCGTAGCGCCGAGCCGCTGCCGGATATCGACGCCCCCGAATTCGCCACGGCCTTCTCGCGCTATGGCGACGCTCGTGTGGTGCTGATCGGCGAGGCCAGCCATGGCACCTCGGAGTTCTATCGTGCCCGTGTCGCCATCACCAAGCGCCTGATCGAGCAGCACGGTTTCAACATCGTCGCCATCGAGGGCGACTGGCCGGACGCCGCGCGCATCGACCGCCACGTACGGCGTGTGGAAGTCAGCGCCGATGAAGAGACTGCCTTCGCCCGTTTCCCCAGCTGGATGTGGCGCAACCGCGAGACGCTGGAATTCGTGCGCTGGCTGCGCGGCCATAACGTCGGCCGCGAGCCGGCCGAGCGCGTCGAGTTCCGTGGGCTGGACATCTACAGCCTGCGCGCCTCCATGGAGGCCGTGCTGCGCTACCTGGAGAGCAGCGACCCGGCTCGCGCCGCCGAGGCACGCCAGCGCTACGCCTGTCTGACGCCCTGGCAGGACGACCCCGCCGCTTACGGCCAGCATGTCGAATGGGGCGACGGCGACTCCTGCGAGGCGGCGGTAATCGAACAGCTCAGCGAGCTGTTGTGGGCTCGCCTGGAGAGCCTGGAGCGCGACGAAGGGCTGTTCGATGCGGCGCAGAACGCACGCGTGGTGCGCTCGGCCGAGCAGTATTACCGACTGATGTACCGCGCCTCGGTGTCGTCCTGGAACCTACGCGACAACCATATGTTCGACACCCTCAAACAGGTGCTCAAGCATCGCGGCCGCCAGGCCAAGGCGGTGGTCTGGGCGCACAACTCGCACATCGGCGATGCCGCCGCCACTGCCATGGGCTGGCAGGGCGAGTTCAACCTCGGCCAGCTGTGCCGCATCGGCTGGGGCGACGACGCGGTGCTGATCGGCATGGGCACCGACCACGGTGAGGTGGCCGCCGCCGACGACTGGGGTGGCGAGCTGAAGATCAAATCGGTGCTGCCCTCGCGCGCCGACAGCTGGGAGAGCCTGTTCCTGCGCGTCGGCCTGCCCGCCTCGCTGACCGACTGGCGCGGCGCCGGCAAGAACGCCCTGCGTCACGCCCTCGGCGAGCCGTTGCTGCAACGCGCCATCGGCGTGGTCTACCGGCCGCAGAGCGAGCGGCAGAGTCACTACTACGAGAGCGTGCTGGGCGAGCAGTTCGACGCCTACCTGTGGTTCGCCCGCACCTCGCCGATCACTCCGCTGAACAGCAGCGGAGCCTTCGCCCAGGGCCATGACGCCGACATCGTTCCCTTTGGAGTCTGAGATGGGGCAATCCGCGGAGTTCAGTGATCGTCACCAGGCCGGCCTGGCGCTGGCCGGCGCGTTGCGTGAGCTGCAGCTGCATGAGCCGGTGGTACTGGCCCTGCCCCGGGGCGGCGTGCCAGTTGGCCATCCCATCGCGCGTGAGCTGGGCGCGCCGCTGGACATTCTGCTGGTCCGCAAGATCGGCGCGCCCGGCCAGCCGGAATTCGCCCTGGGCGCCGTGGTGGATAGCGCGGAGCCGCAATGGCTGGTGGACGAAGACATGCTGCGCCTGTTCGACCCGGCGCCCGGCTGGTTCGCCCAGCAGGTGACCGAGCAGCTGCGCGAGATCGAGCGGCGCCGCTCCCTGTATTGCGGCCCGCGCCTGCCGGTGCCGCTGGAGAACCGCGAGGTAATCCTGGTGGACGACGGCCTGGCCACCGGCAGCACCGCGCGGGTGGCCTTGCAGGGGCTGCGCAAGCTGCGCCCGCGCCGAGTGATTCTGGCCGTGCCGGTGGGACCGAGCGAGGCAGTGGAGAAACTGCGGCCGCTGGTGGACGAGCTGATCTGCCTGGTTACCCCAGAGCCGTTTCGCGCTGTCGGCGACCACTATCTCGACTTCCGCCAGGTCTCCGATCTGGAAGTCATGGAGCTGCTGTCGCCAGGAGCGCGGATATGAACGCCCCCTACCCGTTCGACGGGCGTCTGCTGCTGATCGGCTTCGGTTGCATTGGCCGTGGCGTGCTGCCATTGCTGCTGCGGCATATCGACCTGCAGCCGGCGCAGCTGCTGATCATCACGCCCGACGATGGCGATCGGCCGATCGCCGAGCAGTACGGGGTCGAGCTGCGCAGCGTGCGCCTGACCGAGGACAACTACCGCGCCGAGCTGGAACCGCTGCTCGGCCCCGGCGACTTCCTGCTCAATCTCTCGGTGAATGTGGAGAGCGCGGCGCTGATTGCCCTGTGCCAGGAGCACAACGCTCTGTACCTGGACACCTGCACCGAGCCTTGGGCCGGCGCCTATACCGATAGCCAGCAGTCGGCCTCCGAGCGCAGCAACTATGCCCTGCGCGAACGCCTGCTGGCGCGCCGGCGTGGCGAGCCCGACGGCAGCACGGCGCTGATCACCCACGGCGCGAACCCGGGGCTGGTCTCGCATCTGGTCAAGCAGGCGCTGCTGCAGCTGGCCACCGACCTCGGCCAACCCCAGGCCGCCCCGTTCGACCGCCTGGGCTGGGCAAGCATGGCCCAGCGCCTTGGGGTGCGCTGCATCCATATCGCCGAGCGCGACTCGCAGTACGCCGCGCGGCGCAAGGTCGAAGACGAGTTCGTCAACACCTGGTCGGTGGACGGCTTCATCAGCGAAGCCTGTCAGCCTGCCGAACTGGGCTGGGGCAGCCACGAGAAGAGCCTGCCGATGGACGGCCGACGCCATGCCTTCGGCTGCCAGGCGGCGATCTACCTACAGCGCCCAGGCGCCGCCACCCGCGTGCGCACCTGGACGCCATCCGGTCCCACCCAGGGCTTTCTGGTGACCCACAGCGAGGCGATTTCCATTGCCGACTACCTCACCGTCGGCCGTGGCGAGCATCCCGAGTACCGCCCCACCGTGCACTACGCCTACCAGCCCTGCGACGATGCCCTGCTGTCGCTGCACGAGCTGGCCGCACGTAACTGGCAACCGCAATCGCGCCAGCGCCTGCTGGACGAGGAAATAGCCGGCGGCCGCGACGAGCTCGGCGTACTGCTGCTCGGCCATGCGCGCAACGCCTACTGGTTCGGCTCGCGGCTGAGCATCGAGCAGGCTCGCGAGCTGTGCCCGCACAACAGCGCCACCAGCCTGCAGGTAACGGCGACGGTGATGGCCGGAGTGATCTGGGCCATGGCCAACCCGGACCGAGGCATTCTCGAACCCGACCAGCTGCCGCACGAGGAGATCCTTGCGCTGTGCCGTCCCTACCTGGGCGAGCTGGTCGGACTGTATAGCGACTGGACGCCCCTGCAGGACCGGGAGCGGCTATTCGATGAGGCGCTGGATCGTGACGATCCCTGGCAGTTCGCCAATTTCCGCGTGGACTAAAGGAGAAAGTGCCATGTTCGACTCATTCAACCTGATCCTGCCGATCCGCCTGCTCGGCGCCGCCCTGTTGCTGGGCGGCCTGGTCATGGCAGCCGGCGATATTCGCCTGAGCGCGTCGCTGCAGGAGTTCTTCGGCGACCTGCTGCTGTTGTCGGTGGGTGCGCTATTTCTACTGCGCCGGGGCGAGGCAGTAGTGCTGTACGTGCTGGTCACGGTGATTGCCAGCCTGTGGGCGCTGCTGGAAGTCAGCGTGGACGGCTGGCAGCTGCTGCCGCGGCTGCTGATCTGGTTCGTCGTCGGCCTGTTGCTGCTGCCGGCCAACCAGGCCTTGGGGCGTACCCTGGAGGCGCGCAGCCTACGTGCGCAGTGGATGAAGTGACGCATGCAGGAACCTAGTTACCATCTGCTGGTGGGTTGCGCCGAATGCGATGGCATCCTGCGCCTGGGTTTCGATGCCGCCAGCGGCCGGCTCGAAGAGCGGCCGCTGCAGCGCATCGCCGCGAGCAAGGCTTCGTGGCTGGTGGTATCCGCCGACGGTGAGCGGCTGTTCGCCCTGGAGGATGTGCAGGGCGGCGGTCGGGTCAGCGCCCTGCGCCGCGACGCGAATGGGCAGTTCATCGTCACCGCCAGTATGCCCAGCGAAGGTATCGAGGCGGTGCATGGCTGCCTTGGCGAGGAAGCGCGCCACCTGCTGGTCGCCCATTACTGTGCGGATGCCCTCCCCGGGGGCTCGCTGGCCGTGCTGCCGCTCAGCGCCGATGGCCTGGGGCGGGTGACCCAGCTGCTGGTCGAGCCTTTCGAGCGCCCCGGTGCGCAGCGCCAGGCCTCATCGCACATCCACTGCGTGGTGCTGGCGCCCGATGACCGCGATGTCTTCGCCTGCGATCTGGGTGCGGATCGCCTCTACCACTATCACTACCAGGCCGAGCGCGGCGATCCGCTGGCGCCGGCCAACCCGCGCTATCTGCAGCTGTCCGAAGGCAGCGGGCCACGCCATCTGCTGTTCGACGCCAGCGGGCGGCACGCCTATCTCACCCTGGAACTGAGCAACCAGGTTGCCCTGCTCGACTATCAGGATCGGCGGCTGCGGCTGCGCACCCTGTATGACCTCGACCCGCCGCTGCAGCCGCCAGCGGACCGTCGCCTGGGCGCGCTGCATCTGTCGGTGGATGGGCGCTTCCTCTATGTCAGCCGGCGCGGCGCGCAGAACCAGCTGGTGGCCTACGCAGTGGACCCGTGCAACGGCGCGCTGGAGGAACTGCAGCGGCGCAACAGCGGCGGCGTGGAGCCCCGCGAATTCGCGCTCGCCGCGGATGGCCGCTTCCTGCTGGTGGCCAACCAGCGCAGCGACAATCTGCTGGTCATCCAGCGCGACCCGGCCACTGGCCTGCTCGGCGATACGCTGCAGGAGCTGCAGGTGCCCAGCCCCAGCGATCTCAAGTTCATCACCGCGGTAGCCCATGGATAACGCCTGGCTCGACCTGCTGCCCTGGCCCGAACTGCGCACCCTGGGCGTCGCATTGCTGGTGGCACTGCTGCTGGAAGTGGTGGCCGGCTGGCTGCTGCGCCTGCTCACCCGGCTCACCCATAACCTGCTGGCGGCGCGCGAGCTACTGCAGCGCGCCCGCGCGCCGGTGCGCCTGCTGCTGCCGCTGTGCGGGGTGCAGGTGGTACTGAGTTCGGCGCCGGACCAGCTGCTGCTGATCGATGGTGCCCGCCGCCTGGTGCTGCTGGCGATGATCGCCGCCTTCACCTGGCTCGGCCTGCGCGCGGCGGATGCGATCCAGCGCGTCATCGTCGCCAAGCACCCGGTGGACATGGCGGACAACCTGCAGGCGCGGCGCATCCAGACCCAGACCAAGGTGCTGGTGCGTACGCTCAGTGTGTTCGTGGTGATTTTCGGCGCCTCGACCATGCTCATGACCTTCCCCGCCGCGCGCCAGTTCGGCGCCAGCCTGCTCGCTTCGGCCGGGCTCGCCGGCCTGGCGGTGGGCTTCGCCGCCAAGCCGGTGCTGGGCAACCTTATCGCCGGCCTGCAGATCGCCCTGACCCAGCCGATCCGCCTGGACGACGTGGTGATAGTCGAGAACGAATGGGGGCGCATCGAGGAGATCACCGGCAGCTACGTGGTGGTGCGCATCTGGGACGACCGTCGCCTGGTGGTGCCGCTGCAGTGGTTCATCGAGCACCCGTTCCAGAACTGGACCCGCAGCAACTCGTCCATCACCGGCGCGGTGCTGCTGTGGCTCGACTATTCCACCCCGCTGGAGCCATTGCGTGAGGAACTGGTACGCCTGTGCGACGAGGCCACCCATCTGTGGGACGGTCGGGTGCGGGTGCTGCAGCTGATCGAGACCGGCGAGCGGGCGATCCAGGTGCGTGTACTGGTCAGTTCCTCCAATTCCTCGCATAACTGGGATCTGCGCTGCTACCTGCGCGAGAACCTGGTGAACTTCATCTGCGCCAATTTCCCCGGCTGCCTGCCGCAGCTGCGCGCGTCGGTGGGCAGTGCCTCGGGCATCGATCTGGTGGAGCAGCAGCCAAGCGGCCAGGTGGTGGAAGCGGAGCGCCAGCCGCCGGTGTGAAATGGCTGTTTATAGGATGATCTCGCCGCAGGCAGCCCACCACGGCGCAACGCCGTAGCGCCTGCGGCGAATACCGCCTCACATCACCCGCAGCCGTTCGTAGTAGTACGGCAACTGCAAAAGCGCATAGCGCGCCGCCGCATAGCGCACGTCGTTGCGCTCGCCCTCGAACTTCAGCGTCTCGCTGACCACGCCCTGGTGATCGTTGATGCGCATGGCGCAGGCGAAGCACTGTACCCCGTCCATCGGCCCATCCGCTTCGGCCAGCCCGGTATTGGCCAGGGCGATGTCGGCGCGGCTCATCTTCAGCGCACCCAGGGCCATCTCCCGGGTCACCTCTTCGCTGGTCAGGCCGAAGTGATCGATGGTCATGCGGTTGACCCCCAGGCACATCTGCTTGGCCTCCGGCGAATAAACCACGAAGCCGCTGTCCAGCACGGATCCGCTGCCGGAAATCTCTGCCATCAGCGATGCCATCAGGCCGCCAGTACAGGATTCGGCGGTACTCAGGGTCAGACGGTACTTCTCCAGGAAGTGCACTACCTGCTCGACGCTCTGCATCTGTGTGCCCTCTCTGCCGATGGGTTGACTTATGCCCATGGGAAGGCCGCGCGGCGCTCAAAGTTCAAGTTTTCCGGCCGGGGGCGGCGTGCAAAAAAGTCGAAACTTTCCGCCAAGCGCTCCGGTCAGGGAAAGAGTATGGGGTTGTCGGTTTATCAGCAGACGACGCCAGTCGGGCCAAGCAGAGCCGACTTGGCAGGGGCGCCTTGTGTGGCGGACCAGGCGAAGCGGCAGGCGATTCACTGAGATTTCGGAGTAAAGACATGGGAAACGTCGCTGTGACCGCAAGAATTGATGCACAGGCCATGACACAGCTTCCAGCTCCACCGCAATTGCACGTCGAGAGCCTGCACGAGCAGAAAAAGCGGGTTCTTTTCGTCACCTCCGAGTTCGCCGACCTGATCAAGGTTGGCGGTCTGGGAGACGTGTCCGCCGCCCTGCCCCGCGCGCTCTCGAGCCACCACGATATCCGCGTGCTGATTCCCGGCTACCGCCAGGTCATGGAGAGCGGCCAGAACATTCGTGTGGTCGGCGAAGTGGGCGGCCATGCGGCCCTGCCTCCGTGCAAGATCGGACGCATGGACCTAGCCGACGGCCTGATCGTGTACGTGCTGATCAACCCCGAACTCTACGAACGCGACGGCACACCCTATGGCGACGCCCACGGCCGTGACTGGGCGGACAACCATATACGCTTCGCCCGCCTGGGCCTGGCCGCCGCCGAGATCGCCAGCGGTACCGCGTGCATCCGCTGGTGCCCCGAGCTGGTCCACGCCAACGATTGGCCGGCGGCCATGGCCCCGGCCTACATGGCCTGGCGCCAGGTGGCCAGCCCCACCGTGCTGACCATCCACAACCTGGCCTACCAGGGCCTCTGCGACCTGCAGTGCAACGCCGAGCTGGGCATTCCCGCCCAGGCCTGCGGCAGCGACGGCATGGAGTTCTACGGCAAGCTGTCGTTCCTCAAGGCCGGCATCGTCTATGCCAGCCATGTGACCACGGTCAGCCGCACCTACGCCGAGGAAATCACCACCCCGGCGTTCGGCTGCGGCCTGGAAGGCATGCTGCAGGCCAAGGTCGCCGTCGGCCAGCTCAGCGGCATCGTCAACGGCATCGATGAGAGTTGGGAGCCGCGCACTGACCCGCACCTGGCGCAGGGCTTCGGCGTGCGTCAGTGGCAAGGCAAGCGCGCCAACGCTGCGTACGTCGAGCAGTTGCTCGGCCTGGATGCGGATTCCGGCCCGCTGTTCGCCGTGGTCTCGCGCCTGGTGCAGCAGAAAGGTATCGACCTGACCCTTGGCGTGGCCGAACAGATCGTTGCCCAGGGCGGCCGCCTGGCGGTGATCGGTCGTGGCGAACCGGAGCTGGAGGCGGCCATGGCCGAGCTGGGCAGCCGTCATCCGGGTCGCATCGGCGTGCACATCGGCTTCAACGAGACGGACGCCCGGCGCATCTTCGCCGGTAGCGATTTCCTGCTCATGCCCTCGCGCTTCGAACCCTGCGGTCTGAGCCAGATGTACGCCCAGCGCCTGGGCTCGCTGCCGATCGCCCGGCGCACCGGCGGCCTGGCCGACACCATCGAGGATGGCGTCACCGGCTTCCTGTTCCGCGAATCCACCCTGGAGAGTTACCAGGAGGCGGTGCAGCGCGCCTTCAATGTCTATCGCCACCCCGAGCTGCTCAGTGCCATGCGCTGCCGGGCCATGGCCGCGCCGCTGTTCTGGCGGCAGTCGGTGCTGCCCTATGACGAGCTGTACCAGGAACTGCTGGGCGCCACTCGCCTGGCCGCGGATGCGCTTTGATGTACAGCCACGGAGCCACGCGGCTGGATGAGCGGCGTACCCGCTTCGCCTTGTGGGCGCCGGACTGCCGCGAGGTAGCCCTGGAGTTGCAGGACGGTTCGCTGCACCCGATGCAGGAGGCGGCGCACGGCTGGTTCGAGAGCGAGCTGGAATGCCCGGCGGACACCAGTTACCGCTTCATCATCGACGGTAGTCGGCGGGTGCCCGATCCGGCCTCGCGCCGGCAATTCGGCGACGTGCACGGCTTCAGCCGGGTGGTCGATCACCGCAGCTATGTGTGGCGCCACGCCAACTGGCGTGGTCGACCCTGGCACGAGACGGTGATCTACGAACTGCACGCCGGCCTACTGGGTGGCTACGCCGGCGTCGAGGCGCTGCTTCCGCACCTGGCCGAGCTGGGTGTGACGGCCATCGAACTGATGCCGCTCGGCGAATTCCCCGGGCGGCGCAACTGGGGCTACGACGGCGTGCTGCCATTCGCCCCGGACGGCAGCTACGGCACGCCGGACCAGCTCAAGCACCTGATCGACAGCGTCCACGGCATGGGCCTGATGGTGTTCGTCGACGTGGTCTACAACCACTTTGGCCCGGATGGCAACTACCTGGGCCACTACGCCAGCGCCTTCTTTCGCGAGGACCGGCACACGCCCTGGGGCGCGGCCATCGACTTCCGCCGCCCGCAGGTGCGTGACTTCTTCTGCGAGAACGCCCTCATGTGGCTGCTCGATTACCGCGTTGACGGCCTGCGCCTGGACGCCGTGCACGCCATTGGCGACGACGACTTCCTCGCCGACCTGGCCGATCGGGTATATGCCGCGGTGCCACCCGGCCGCCACGTGCACCTGATCCTGGAGAACGAAAACAACTCGGCCGGCCTGCTGGAGCGCAGCTACACCGCCCAATGGAACGACGATGGCCACAATGCCCTGCATGTGCTGCTGACCGGCGAGACGGAGGGCTACTACGCCGACTTCGCCGAGGATGCCACCGCCAAGCTGGCGACCTGCCTGGCCGAGGGCTTCGTCTATCAGGGCCAGGCCAATCGCCATGGCAAGCCGCGTGGAGAGCCCAGCGGCCAGCTGCCACCAACCTCCTTCGTGCTGTTCCTGCAGAACCACGACCAGGTCGGCAACCGCGCCTTTGGCGAACGCCTGGCGGCCATGGCCGACGAGGACGCGCTGAAAGCCGCCACCTTGTTGTTGCTGCTCTCGCCCATGGTGCCGCTGTTGTTCATGGGCGAGGAATGGGGTTCGATCCAGCCATTTCTGTTCTTCACCGATCACCAGGGCGAACTGGCCAATGCGGTGCGCGATGGTCGGCGCAACGAGTTCGCCGAGTTCTCGCGCTTCGCCGATCCGGCGCTGCTGCAACGCATTCCCGATCCCAACGACCTGGCCACCTTCACCCGCTCGCAGCCGGATCTGGCGCCCAACAGCCAACCGCGCCAGCGTGAATGGCTGGACTACTACCGGCGCCTGCTGCACCTGCGCCACAGCCACATCGTGCCGGCCCTCCACGGCAGCCATTCGCTGGGCGTCACGGTACTGGCCCCCGGCGCGCTGTCGGCCGGCTGGCGCCTCGGCAATGGCCAGCTGCTGCGCATCGACATCAATCTGGGCGAGCTCGCCGTGGAAACCGGCGCCCGCTCGCCGGCCGGCAAGCTGCTGTGCGCCCACCGGGTCAACGAGGAGGAATATCGCCATGGCCTGCTGCCTGCACGCAGTGCCCAGGCCGTGCTGGAGGTGGCGCCATGAGCGATGCCCTGCTTGCCGAACTGGCCGACGCCGCCGGCCTAAGCGTGGACTGGCAGGACGCCAATGGCCGCCCACAGCGGGTCAGTCCCGAAGCGCAGCGGCGCCTGCTGGAATCCCTCGGCTTTCCGGCGCAGAGCCCACAGCAGATCGAGGGCAGTCTGGCCGAGCTGCGCCAACGCCACGCCAATCCGGCCACCGACCCGCTGCTGACCCTGGAACAGGGCCAGGCCACAAGGCTGAGCGGTTTCGCCCCGGAACAGGCCTACAAGCTGACGCGCGAGGATGGCGAGGTACAGTCCGGCCGACTCGATCCCCACGGCTGCCTGCCCGCCCAGGACGTGCCCGGCTATCACCGCCTGGAGATCGGCGATGCGCGCCTGACCCTGGCGGTGGCGCCGCCGGCCTGCCGCAGCGTCGAGGAGCTGTGCGGCAAGCGCCACGCCTGGGGCCTCACCGCCCAGCTGTATTCGCTGCGTCGTCCCGGCGACGGTGGCCTGGGCGACACCCGCGCCCTGGAAGACCTGGCCCGGCATGCCGCCAACCAGGGCGCCGATGCCCTGGCGATCAGCCCGATGCATGCCATGTTCGCCGCCGATCCCGAACATTACAGCCCCTACTCGCCCTCCAGCCGGCTGTTCTTCAACGTCCTGCACGCCGATCCGGCCAATCTGCTGGGCAGCGAAGCGGTGGAATGGGCCATCGAAGCCTGCGACCTGCAGGAAGAATGGGCGCGCCTGGAGCAGCTGGAACTGATCGACTGGCCCGCCGTGGCCAAGGCCCGGCAATGCCTGCTGCGCGAGTTGTATCGCGACTTCCGCGAGAGCGACGGCTCGCTGCTCGGCAACTTCACTGCCTTCTGCGACGCCGGTGGCGATGCCCTGCTGCAGCACTGCCGCTTCGAGGCGCTGCACGGCCATATGCTGGGCAGCGGCGAATCCGGCGACTGGCGCAACTGGCCGGAGCATTTCCGCGACCCACGGCATGCCGCGGTGCAGCGTTTCGCCAGCCAGCACGCCGACGACGTCGGCTTCCACGCCTTCGCCCAGTGGCTGGTCGCGCGCGGTCTGGAGAGTGCACAGACGGTGGCCAGTGGCGCCGGCATGGGCATCGGCCTGATCGCCGATCTGGCGGTGGGCGCCGACTGCGCCGGCAGCCAGGCCTGGAGCCGCCAGAACGAACTGCTGCAGGAGGTCACGGTCGGCGCGCCGCCGGACATCCTTAACCGCGCCGGGCAGAACTGGGGCGTGTCGGCCTTTTCTCCCGAAGGCCTGCGCCGCCACGGTTTCCGCGCCTTCATCGAGATGCTCCAGGCCAATCTGGCGCATGCCGGCGGCATTCGCATCGACCACGTGATGGGCCTGCAGCGCCTGTGGGTCATCCCGCATGGCGGCGAGCCACAGGACGGCGCCTACCTGCGCTACCCGATGACCGACCTGCTGCGCCTGCTGGCCCTGGAGTCCCACCGCCATCGTGCGCTGGTCATCGGCGAAGACCTGGGCACCGTGCCCGAGGGTCTGCGCGAGGAGCTGGCGCGGCGCAACATCCTCGGCATGCGCGTACTGCTGTTCGAGCAGCACGACGGCCGCTTCATCGCCCCGCATCATTGGCCACGCAACGCCCTGGCCACCACCAGCACCCACGACCTGCCGAGCATCAAGGGTTGGCTGGCCGGCAATGACATCGACTGGCGCCTGCGCGCCGGCCACAGCCGGCCCGAGCAGGAGAGCGACGACCGCGCCGGGCGCGCCCGGGAAAGCGCCGCGCTGGCAGATGCCCTGGCCGAGCACGGACGCCTGCAAGGCGCGCGCGAGGACGCCGAAGCCTGCCTGCAGGCCAGCATCGACTACATCGGCGGCACGCCGGCGTCACTGGTGCTGCTGCCGCTGGAGGACGCCACCGGCACCGACCAGCAACCCAACCTGCCCGGCCCCGGCCAACTCCACCCCAACTGGCGCCGCCGTCAGACCCTGCCGGTGCGCCAGCTGCTCGAACAGCCGGACACCGAACGCCGCCTGACCCGGCTGGCCAAGGCTCGCCAGGAGGCGATCGATGATTGATCTGCGCGCCACCCTGCGCCTGCAATTCCACCAGGGCTTCACCCTGCATGACGCGGTAGAGCTGGTGCCCTACTTCGCGCGCCTGGGCATCAGCCATGTGTACGCCTCGCCGCTGCTCACCGCGCGCCCGGGCTCGATGCACGGCTACGACGTGGTCGATCCAACCCGGATCAACCCCGAGCTGGGCGGCGAGCCCGGCCTGGTGCGTTTGGTCGAGGCCCTGCACGGCCGCGGTATCGGCCTTATCCTCGACATAGTGCCCAACCACATGGCCGTTGGCGGCGACGCCAACCCTTGGTGGCTGGACCTGCTGGAATGGGGCAAGGACAGCCCCTATGCCAAGTTCTTCGATATCCAGTGGCACTCCCACGACCCGCTACTGGCCGGCCAGCTGTTGGTGCCTTTCCTGCGTACCGACTATGGCGAGGCCCTGGCCGGCGGCAGCATCGCCCTGCACTTCGACCCGGACCACGGCCGCTTCTACGCGCAGCATTTCGAACATCGTCTGCCGATCACCCCGCCCAGCTACGGCGAGATCCTGCGCGGCGCCGACGACCCGGCGCTGGCCGAGCTGGCCAAACGCTTCGACGCCCTGCGCAGCGACGGCGATGCCTGGCACAGCAGCCAGCCACTGTGCGCCGAACTGGCCCAGCTGGGCCGCCCAGAGGTGACTGGCGAGGCCATGCGCCGCGCCCTGGCCCGCTACCGCTGCGACGGCGAAGCCGGCGTGCAGCGCCTGCACCAGTTGCTGGAACGCCAGCATTACCGGGTGGCCAGCTGGCGCACGGCAGCCGACGACATCAACTGGCGGCGCTTCTTCGACATCAACGAGCTGGGCGGCCTGCGGGTGGAGCGCCCGGAAGTGTTCGAGCTGACCCACGGCAAGATCTTCCAGCTGATCGAGCAGGGCCTGGTCGACGGCCTGCGCATCGACCATGTGGACGGCCTGGCCAACCCGCGCGCCTATTGCCGGCGCCTGCGCCGGCGCGTCGACCTGCTGCTGGCAAAGCGTCCGCAGGCGATGTTCGGCCAGCATTTTCCGATCTACGTGGAGAAGATCCTCGGCTACGGCGAGCACCTGCCGGACAACTGGAACGTCGACGGCACCACTGGCTACGAGTTCATGAACCAGCTCGCCCTGCTGCAGCACGATCCGCGCGGTGAACAGCCGCTGCGCGAGCTGTGGAGCGAGCTGGGCGGGCGCCCGCAGGAGTTCGCCGAGGAGGCACTGGAGGCACGACGCCTGGTGCTCGGCAGTTCGCTGACCGGCGATCTGGAGGAAGTCGCCCAGGGCCTGCTGCAGGTGGCGCGCAACGATATCGCCACCCGCGACCTGACCCTGGCCTCTATCCGCCGGGCGCTGCTCGAGCTGATCGTGCATTTCCCGGTGTACCGCACCTACGCCAACGCCTGCGGCCGCTCCGGGCAGGACCAGCACGTGTTCCAGCAGGCCCTGGACGGCGCGCGCCTGACCCTGGCCGAAGCCGACTGGCCGCTGCTCGACCACCTCGACCGCTGGCTCGGCGGCCAACCGCTGCACGAGCTGCCGCCGGGGCGTCCGCGCAAGCTGCGCGCGCGGGTTCTGAGCCGTTTCCAGCAGCTGACCTCGCCGGTGGCGGCCAAGGCGGTGGAAGACACCGCCTGCTACCGCGCCGGCGTGCTGCTGTCGCGCTACGACGTGGGCTTCGACGCCGAGCACTTCAGCCAGCCGCTGGAACATTTCCACCAGTGCAACCGCGAGCGGGCCAGCAAGCTGCCATACAACCAGCTGGCCACCGCCACCCACGACCACAAGCGTGGCGAGGACAGCCGCGCGCGCCTGGCCGTGCTCAGCGAACGCGCGTCCTGGTATGCCGAGAAGATCCAGCGCTGGCGCGCCCTGGCCGCCCTGTGGCGCGGCGACCTGCCGGAAAACGCACCCAGCGCCGATGAAGAACTGATCCTCTACCAGGCCCTGCTCGGCAGCTGGCCGCTGGAACTGAGTGCGGACGATAGCGAAGGCCTGCAGGCCTATCTGCAGCGCATGCGCACCTGGCAACAGAAGGCCCTGCGCGAAGCCAAGCTGAACACCAGCTGGAACGCTCCCAACGCCGAGCACGAAGCGGCCAGCCAGGAATTCCTCGAGCGCCTGCTGACCCGTCCGGAAGGCCGCGAGCTGCGCCTGGAGCTGGTCGCTGCGGTGGCCAGCATCGCTCCGGCCGGCGCCCTCAACAGCCTGGCCCAGTGCCTGCTGAAGTACAGTGCGCCGGGCGTGCCGGACCTCTACCAGGGTTGCGAGTATTGGGATTTCAGCCTGGTCGATCCGGACAACCGCCGGCCGGTGGACTTCGCCGCCCGCGTCGCCTCGCTGGACGGCCTGGCCGAACCAGGCGAGCTGCTCGCCCACTGGCAGGATGGCCGGGTCAAGCAATGGCTGATCGCCAATCTGCTGGCCATCCGGCATGCCCGCCCGCAGCTGTTCGCCCGCGGCGACTACCGCCCACTGGAGGTCGAGGGCGAGCAGGCCAGCCGCGTACTGGCCTTCGCCCGCAGCTTCGGCGACACCCACCTGGTGGCCGTGGTGCCTCGCCTGGCCGCCGGCCTGCTGGGCAGCAGCGAGGTGCCGCACATACCGGCCGCGCGCTGGGGCGATACCCGCGTCGTGCTGCCGCCGGAGCTCGCCGGCCTGGGCCTGACCGGCATTCTGCCGCCGCACTCACCGACCAATCACGGGCATCTGCTGCTGGCCGAGGTGCTGGCGGAGTTCCCGGTCAACCTGCTCTGCCTCAAACCCCATCGCCAGGAGAATTGCCATGAGCATCGATGAACAACGCGTCCGCGAATTCGCCTATCAGATCTGGGAATCCGAGGGTAAGCCCGTCGGCCAGGAAGATCGCCACTGGGCCATGGCCTACAAGCTGGCCGAGGCCGAAGCCGCCACCGAGCAGCTGCCGACGCTCAAGCCACGGCGTATCAGCAAGCCCAAGGCGGTGACGCTGGCCGAGGCGGAGGCCCAGGCCGAACAGCCGGCACTGCTGAAGAAGCCGCGCGCACCGCGCAGCACCACCAAAACGCCCAAGGCCTGAGAGGTGAGCATGGGTAAGCAGCGCTCGCGCATCGCCGAAGGCCACCCCTTCCCCCTCGGCGCCACCTGGGACGGTCTTGGCGTCAACTTCGCCCTGTTTTCCGCCCACGCCACGAAAGTGGAGCTATGCCTGTTCGACGACCAGGGCAAGACCGAAATCGAGCGCATCGAGCTGCCCGAATACACCGACGAGATCTGGCACGGCTACCTGCCGGATGCCCATCCCGGCCAGGTGTACGGCTACCGGGTATACGGCCCGTACGAGCCGGACGCCGGGCACCGCTTCAACCCCAACAAGTTGCTGATCGACCCCTACGCAAAGCAGTTGGTGGGCAAGCTGCAGTGGTCCGAGGCGTTGTTCGGCTACACCATCGGCCATCCGGATGCCGACCTCAGCTTCGACGAGCGCGACAGCGCCGCCTTCGTGCCCAAGAGCAAGGTCATGGATCCGGCCTTCACCTGGGGTGAGCAGGCGCCGATCCGCGTGCCGTGGGACAGCACCATCCTCTACGAGACCCACCTGCGCGGCATCAGCATGCTGCACCCGGCCGTGCCGGAGAACCTGCGCGGCACCTGCGCCGGGTTGATGAACCCGGAGCTGCTCAAGCACATCCGCGCGCTCGGGGTGTCCAGCATCGAGCTGCTGCCAGTACATGCCTTCGTCAACGACCAGCATCTGCTGGAAAAGGGCATGAACAACTACTGGGGCTACAACAGCATCGGCTTCTTTGCCCCGCACCCGGCGTACCTGGCCAGCGGCAAGGTCAGCGAGTTCAAGGAGATGGTCGCGCACCTGCACGATGCCGGCCTGGAGCTGATTCTCGACGTGGTCTACAACCACACCGCCGAGGGCAACGAGCGCGGCCCGACCCTGTGCATGCGCGGCATCGACAATGCCAGCTACTACCGTCTGATGCCGGACGACCGGCGCTTCTACATCAACGATTCCGGCACCGGTAACACCCTCGACCTGTCGCACCCCTGCGTGTTGCAGATGGTCACCGACTCGCTGCGCTACTGGGCCACCGAGATGCGCGTGGACGGCTTCCGCTTCGACCTGGCAACCATCCTCGGCCGCTACGCCGACGGTTTCGACGAGCGCCACAGCTTCCTGGTCGCCTGCCGCCAGGACCCGGTGCTGAGCAAGGTCAAACTGATCGCCGAGCCCTGGGATTGCGGCCCCGGCGGCTACCAGGTCGGCGGTTTCCCGCCCGGCTGGGCGGAATGGAACGACAAGTTCCGTGACAACGCCCGCGCCTTCTGGAAAGGCGACGGCGGCCAGCTGGCGGAGCTGGCCAGCCGCCTCACCGCCTCGGGTGACCTGTTCAACCAGCGCGGCCGACGGCCCTTTGCCTCGGTCAACTTCATCACCGCCCATGACGGCTTCACGCTGCGCGACGTGGTGTCCTACGACCACAAGCACAACCAGGCCAACGACGAAGACAACCGCGACGGCACCGACAACAACATCTCGTGGAACCACGGCTGTGAAGGGCCGAGTGACAACCAGGAGATCCGCGAGCTGCGCCTGCGGCAGATGCGCAACCTGCTGGCCACCCTGCTGTTCGCCCAAGGCACGCCGATGCTGCTGGCCGGCGACGAGTTCGGCCGCACCCAGCAGGGCAACAACAACGCCTACTGCCAGGACAACGAGTTGAGCTGGGTGGACTGGAACATCGACGAGGAAGGCCAGGGCCTGATCGCCTTCACCCGGCGCCTGATCGCCCTGCGCCGCGCCTACCCGATCCTGCGTCGCGGGCGCTTCTTCGTCGGCCATTACAACGAAGAGCTAGGGGTCAAGGACGTGACCTGGCTGGCACCCAATGGCGAGGAGATGAGCGAGGAAAACTGGCACGACGGCGAGGCCCGCTGCATGGGCATGCTTCTGGACGGCCGCGCCCAACCCACCGGCATCCGCCGCAGCGGCGCGGATGCCACCCTGCTGCTGATCCTCAACGCCTACCACGAGTCCGTGGACTTCCTCCTGCCGGAGGTGGCCGAAGGCTCGGCCTGGGTCGGCCTGCTCGACAGTAATCAGCCACAGCAGCGCAGCAGCGAGCAGTTCGCCTTCGGCAGCCAGTTCCAGGTGGCGCCGCGCTCGCTGCTGCTGTTCAAGCTGCAGAAGGAAGGCGACTGATCCACGGCGAAAAAAGCCTGAACCGCGCCCGTCCCCTCCAGTCGGAAGCTGTAGGCGCCGCAAAAGCGGCGCCGTCACTTTCGACACAGGAGGACGACATGAAGATCAGCGAAATCATGACCCGCAATGTGCAGACAGTGCGCCCCGAAGAAAGCATCCGTGAGGCCGCCGCGCTGATGGCGCGCATCGACAGCGGCGCGCTGCTGGTCGAGGAAAACGACCGCCTGGTGGGCATGCTCACCGACCGCGACATCGCCGTGCGCGCGGTGGCAGAAGGCCTGAACAGCGACACCCCGGTACGCCAGGTGATGAGCGGCAACGTCTGTTACTGCTTCGAGGACGAAGACGTGCAGCACGTGGCGCAGAACATGGCGGATATCCAGAAACGTCGCCTGCCGGTACTCAGCCGCGAGAAGCGCCTGATCGGCGTGGTGTCCCTCGGCAACATCGCCAGCGCCCGTAGCGACAAGTCCAGCAGCACCCTGCTGCGCGGCGTAGCGCAGGCCCACTGAAGCCTGCGGGCAGAGCGAGTCGGAGAACCGCATGAAAGCCGTGGTATTCCATGATGTGGGCGACATCCGTCTCGATGACGTGCCCGAGCCCACCCTGCAAGAGCCCACCGACGCTATCGTGCGCCTGACCGCCTCGGCGATCTGCGGTACCGACCTGCATTTCGTGCGCGGCACCGTGCCCGGCATGGCCAAGGGCACCATCCTTGGCCACGAGGGCGTCGGCATCGTCGAAGCCCTGGGCGAGGATGTGCGCAACCTGCAGATCGGCGACCGGGTGGTGATTCCCTCCACCATCGCCTGCGGCAACTGCTCCTACTGCCGCGCTGGCTACTACGCCCAGTGCGACGAGGCCAACCCCAACGGCAAGGAGGCCGGCACGGCCTTCTTCGGCGGCCCCTCGCCCTCCGGCCCGTTCCACGGGTTGCAGGCCGAGAAGGCTCGCATTCCCTTCGCCCATATCGGCCTGGTCAAGCTGCCCCGCGAGATCAGCGACGACCAGGCCATCCTGCTTTCGGACATCTTCCCCACCGGCTACTTCGGTGCCGAGATGGCCGAGATCACGCCCGGCGATACGGTGGCGGTGTTCGGCTGCGGCCCCGTCGGCCAGTTCGCCATCGCCAGCGCCAAGCTGCTCGGCGCCTCGCGAGTATTTGCCATCGACCACCTCGAGGACCGCCTGCGCATGGCCCGCCAGCAAGGCGCCGAGGTGATCAATTTCGACCTGGAAGACCCGGTGCAGACCCTGCGTCGGCTGACCAGCGGCATTGGCGTGGACCGCGCCATCGATGCTGTCGGCGTGGACGCCGAGTGCTCCTGTCACGCCAATTCCCAGCAAGTCGGCCAGTTCCGCGAAGAGATGGCCGCAGTCGCGCCCAAGACCCACCCGGACGGCGCCAACTGGCACCCCGGCAATGCGCCGAGTCAGGCCCTGCAGTGGGCCGTGGAAGCGCTGGACAAGGCCGGCACCCTGTCGATCATCGGCGTCTACCCGCAGCAGGCGCGGGTGTTCCCGATCGGCGCGGCGATGAACAAGAACCTGACCATCAACATGGGCAACTGTCATCACCGCAAATACATCCCGCTGCTGATCGACCTGGTACTCAACCACCGCATCGACCCGGCCAAGATCCTCACCCAGATCAAGCCTATGAGCGATGCCATCGAAGCCTTCAAGGCGTTCGACCGCCGCGACGAAGGCTGGATCAAGGTCGAGCTGCACCCGCAGATGCAGCTGGGCGTAGGCAGCGAGGAGCAGATCAAGAGCGGCCGCCTCGAGCAGACCATCGAAGCGCCCGCGTCCAACGGCGACATGTTGACCACAATGGTGCCCAAGCGGTCCTAGGGAGTTCCATGAGTGATATTCGCATCGGCATATCGGGATGGCGCTACGCCCCCTGGCGTGGCGACTTCTATCCCAAGGGGCTGCCCCAGCGCAGGGAGCTGGAGTTCGCCTCGCGGGAGGTCAACAGCATCGAGATCAACGGCTCCTTCTACGGCCTGCAGAATCCGCAGCGCTACGCCAACTGGTATGCCGACACGCCGGAGGACTTCGTCTTCAGCGTCAAGGCGCCGCGCTACATCACCCATGTGCGCCGCCTGCGCGATGTCGGCCAGCCACTGGCCAACTTCTTCGCCTCCGGCCCGCTGCAGCTGAAGGACAAACTCGGCCCGATCCTCTGGCAGTTCCCACCCACCTTCGGTTTCGATGCCCAGCTGTTCGGCGACTTCCTTGGTCGGCTGCCTCAAGACACCGAGCAGGCACGCGCTTGCGCGCGGCACGCCGATGCGCGGCTGCATGTGCCTGGCTATCTGGAAGCCGAGCCGGGACGCGCGCTGCGCCATGCGGTGGAGATACGCAACGACAGCTTCCTCTGCCCGGCCTTCGTCGAGCTGTTGCGCCAGCACGGCGTGGCCCTGGTGGTGGCCGATACCGCGAGTAAATGGCCGTATATGGAGGACGTCACCGCCGACTTCCTCTACCTGCGCCTGCACGGCGACGTAAAGCTCTACACCAGCGGCTATTCGCCCCAGGCGCTGCTGCGCTGGCAGGAACGCATCGAAGCCTGGACCGCTGGCGGGCAGCCGGATGACGCCCGACTGATCGACCCCGAACACCAGCCGAGCAAGCGGCCGCGCGACCTGTATTGCTACTTCGACAACGACGTGAAGGTGCGCGCGCCCTACGACGCGCGCCACCTGCTGGAAGGCCTGGGGCGTTCGCCGCAGCGCCGGCAAGGAGAACTGGTATGAGCGAACCCAGTCCGATTCTCACGGTGGAGCAAGCGCCCGCCGTGCATCAGCTCAAGGTGCTGACCATCAATACCCACAAGGGCTTCACCGCCCTCAACCGGCGTTTCATCCTGCCCGAGCTGCGCGAGGCGGTACGCGCCACCGGAGCCGACCTGGTGTTTCTTCAGGAGGTACTCGGCACCCATCAGCGCCACGCCCGCCGGCACCGCAACTGGCCGGTGACGCCGCACTACGAATTCCTCGCCGACAGCATGTGGCCGCAGTTCGCCTACGGGCGCAACGCGGTGTACCCGGACGGCGACCATGGCAACGCGCTGATGAGCAAATTCCCCATCAGCCAATACGTGAATCTGGATGTGTCGATCGGCGTGGTCGAGCAGCGCGGCCTGCTGCACTGCGTGCTGGATGTGCCCGGCCCGCGCCAGGTGCATGCCATCTGCGTGCACCTGGGCCTGCGCGAGGTGCACCGCCGCCAGCAACTGGCCCTGCTCTGCCGCCTGGTCGAGAGCCTGCCGGCGGATGAGCCGGTCATAGTCGCCGGCGACTTCAACGACTGGCGCCAGACCGCCAGCGCAGTCCTCGCCGAACAGGGCATGCACGAAGTCTTTACCAGCGAATTTGGCGAGCCGGCCAAGAGTTTCCCGGCGCGCTGGCCGCTGCTGCGCCTGGACCGCATCTACGTGCGCAACGCGACCAGCCATGCGCCCGTCGCGCTATCGACCCGACCCTGGTCCCACCTTTCCGACCATGCCCCCTTGGCTGTGGAGATTCACCTATGAATTACAACTGGCGCGAAGGAAATCAGGTCCAGCTGCTGATCAATGGCGAGGAGTATTACCCGCGAGTCTTCGAATGCATTCGCGCGGCAAAGCGCGAAGTACTGATCGAGACCTTCATCATCTTCGAGGACAAGGTTGGCAACGAGCTGCAGCAGGTGCTGATCGATGCTGCCCAGCGTGGCGTGCGCGTCGAACTGACGGTGGACGGCTACGGCACCGCCGACCTCAGCCGCGAGTTCGTCACCGCCATGACCAGCGCCGGGGTCAATATCCATGTATTCGACCCCAGCCCGCGCCGGCTGGGCATGCGTACCAACCTGTTCCGCCGCCTGCACCGCAAGGTGGTGGTGATCGACGGCGAGCGTGCCTTCGTCGGTGGCATCAACTATTCGGCCGACCACCTTGGCGACTTCGGCCCGATGGCCAAGCAGGACTACGCGGTGGAAGTCGTCGGCCCGATCGTCGCCGACCTGCATGCCGCCAGTCTGCGGGTGATGCGCCCTGCCCTCGACGAGCCCAGCCAGGTACGCCCGGTCACCCGCCTCGCCGGCGACGCCCGCATGCTGCTGACGGTGCGCGACAACGACGCTCACAGCCGGGACATCGAAACCCAGTATCTGCTGGCCATTCGCTCGGCCAACTACCGCCTGGTGGTGGCCAACGCCTATTTCTTCCCCGGCTATCGTCTGCTGCGCGAACTGCGCAACGCCGCCCGCCGCGGCGTGCGGGTGACCCTGATCCTCCAGGGCCAGCCGGACATGCCCTGGGCTCGCGGCTTCTCGCGCATGCTGTACAACTACCTGCTGCGCGACGGCGTGGAAATCCACGAATACTGCCAGCGCCCGCTGCACGGCAAGGTCGCCCTGGCCGATCGCGAATGGGCCACCGTGGGCTCCAGCAACCTCGACCCGCTGAGCCTGGCGCTGAATCTGGAAGCCAACCTGTTCATCCGCGACGCCCGCTTCAACCAGCAGCTCCACGAACACCTGCAAACCCTGATCAGCGAGCACTGCAAGCGCATCAGCCTGGAGCGCGCGATCCGCGGTTACTGGTGGCGTGCTCCGCTGATCTTCCTGTGCTTCCACTTCACCCGGCTGTTCCCGGCCATCGCGTCCAAGTTCCCCGGCCATTCGCCGCGCCTGAAATCGCTGCGCCCAGAGCCCGACGAGACGCATGACGCCCTCTGCAGCCAGGGCAAGCTGCCATGAGCAAGCCACATCCCAACCCCTGGATTCGCTGGGGAAAGCGCCTGCTCACGGCACTGTTCTTCATCATGGTGCCTGTGCTGCTATTCATGCTGGTGAAAAACCTGGAATGGAGCGAGGTGGTCCAGGCCCTGCGCAGCTTCGACCGGCCAACCCTGGCCGCCTGCGTGGCGATCACCACCGCCAGTTTCCTGCTGTTCGCCAGCTATGACCTGCTCGGGCGCATCTATACCGGCCACCACCTGCCGGCACGGCAGATATTGCCGCTGACCTTCGTCTGCTATGCGTTCAACCTCAATCTCAGCTCCTGGGTCGGCGCCATCGCCCTGCGCTACCGCCTCTACTCGCGCCTGGGACTGGGCGTGGCCATGGTGACCCGCATCCTCACCTTCAGCCTGATCACCAACTGGTTGGGCTACCTGATCCTCGCCGGTGGCGTGTTTGCCCTGCGCCTGGTGCGCCTGCCGGAACAATGGGAGATCGGTACCACCGCGCTGCAGATGATCGGCGTCACCCTGCTGCTGGTCGCCGCCAGCTACCTGCTGGCCTGTCGCTTCGCCCGTCGCCGCTCCTGGACCTGGCGCGATCACGAGGTCACCCTGCCCCCCCTGCGCCTGGCGCTGGCCCAGGCCGGCATGTCCATGTGCAACTGGTCGCTGTCCAGCCTGCTGGTGTTCCTGCTGATGCCCGACGGCGTGGACTACCCCACCGTGCTCGGCATCATGCTGGTCAGCAGCATCGCCGGCGTCATCACCCATATCCCCGCCGGCCTCGGCGTGCTGGAGGCGGTATTCATCGCCATGCTGCAAGGCCAGGCCTCCAAGGGCGCAGTCCTCGCCGCCTTGATCGGCTACCGCGCCATCTACCTGCTGCTGCCGCTGCTGGTGGCCGTGGTGGTTTATCTGGTGCTGGAGAAGCGGGCCAAGAAGCTCAGGCAAAAGTCGGAACAGGCCGGCCGCCTGAAAACCGAAGGCGCCTGACCTTTCTATACGTCCCAACGGATAGACAGCCTCAAGGCAAATCGCATAGGGTCGCAAACGAATCGCTGCTCCTGATGGAGCAGCCGGAGTTTGCGAACCCCTGTCGCTTTTGCCTTCCTCCTATGGCGCATTTGCTGATGCGCTCTTCAGGCCAAACAAGGACTTAGCGGACGACAAGGAATGTTATGCGACACATATGGCGGAAAATATTACGCCACTTGTGTCGTCTACTTATAGTTAGGTGCAAAGGATGCCCAGAGACCGCAGTGCAAGCTCCAAAGCTGCAGGGAAACTAATCAAAGAGATAAACCGGGTTTGGATGTACAACGTCGAGTACGGGCAACCCAATTCTTCCCATAGCGAAGTCGTTTTGGAGCTTGCGCATGATCTTCTGCAGGCTATTAATACTCACAGCATCAAGCAGCTCCTCGGACCGAGGAGCGTTAAGCAATATCTTGGCAGTCTATGGGTAGAGTCTTACCCTGAGGTTAAGGCTTGTGTAGAGCAGCTTGAGCAGGCAATTGCCAGTGAGAGCACCTAACAATGCGCTCAAAGCGCTCACTCCGTTCGCTGGGACCGGCGAAGCCGGCCCCTTAGCTTAATCGTTAGGCGCAAGGGCAATATTGGTTCTTCAGCACCGAGCCAGGAAACACAATCACCGCACCGTCGCGGTGTTCCTGAATCGAATGGTCGCCTGGCAGTAGAGGCCGTTATTTGTGGCCAGCAAAGGAGTTGCGTTCAAAGCATGTGCACATCACAAATAACTGTCCGGGCCAAAACCGACACGCCGTGCGCACCGCCGGTAAAGCGCAGCGCTTGCCTCACTTGCAGCGTACGGCTGGGCAATCTAACAATTGGCTCAAGTCGTTCGCTCCGCTCACTCGGGACCGGCGAAGCCGGCCCCTTAGCCAAACGTTAGGCCAAAGCTGAATGCTCACTGACGCAGAGAAAATCGCCCAAGGCCAAGAGCGCTGGCTTTGCCTTGACTGCTCCAAAGACACAGACGCAAGCCAAGAGTATTACATGCTCAAGCTAAAGGTCTGGAAGTCAATAAATCCAAGAATTGACGGAATGCTTTGCCTCTCATGCGCAGAGAAAAGGCTTGGACGGAAACTGGTACATAGGGACTTTATGCTCACGCCTGTGAATTTTGGTCAGGCCCGCGTGTGTCCAGCTCTTGCAGAGAGATTCTTTACTAACATACCGCAAAAGCCTAACAACAAGTTCAAGCCATTCGCTTCGCTCACTGGGACCGCGTTCCGCGGCCCCTTAACTTGAACGTTAGGCCCACTTAAATGAGCAATGACATCCCAACAAGAAATATAAGTCCATACGGTTGGTGGGTAGCCACATTAATAGAGCGCTTTGAATTTGATGATGAAGACAAATCAAACGATAAGCGTCGCTGCCGCGCATTTGCAAACACAGTGATCTTCAAAGCAGAAGATCGTGAGAAAGCCTATAAAGCCGTCGAATACGGCAACTTAGGAATTGACAACAAAAGCGACTGGTCAGATGGCAAAGGAAGAAAAGGACGTTGGGTATTTGAAGGCCTATCCAGTTTGCTGCCTATTTATGACGAAATAGATCCTGACGGAACAGAAATTGCTTTTGAAGATAATTCAAGTATAAGTGTTGGCAGGGTGAAATCATGGGTTCGCAAAAAGATAGAGCTTGAAGTATTCGACGACTCAAAGGGTTAAGCCTAACAATGCGCTCAACTGCCACCCACTTCGTTCGCTGGACAGTCAAAAGCTACGCTTTTGCCTGCCCGTTAGCTTAATCGTTAGGTGCCAAAGGTTATCCATGGAAATTCGTAGTGGCAAAAAGTCCGTTGAAAAACGCTACGGCTTTAGATCCAGCGGAAACGTTAATCACGCACGCTACGACCACAAGCAACGAGCAAGAGAAATTCATGTTTTGTGTCCTAAGTGCAAACACATGGCTCAGGCAGTGGATGTAGAGGCAGCCCTAAATCAAGTAATTGTCGGAGACCTCAGTCCATCCTGGAAGAGCAAGCCCTTCACCTTGGCCTGTACAAAGTGCAGCTTTACAGCTGAAGGCCTGAGCTATGCAGAGCTTCCAAAACCATATCATTACATCGAGGCAAAAGAAGACGTCTTGTGGGCGTATAACTGGCGCCACCTCGACATGATCAAAAAAGCTCTTGAAGGGCTATCGGTTGCTGGGCATCCATACGAATTTTTCGCCACTTACATACATGGCAACTGGAAAAAGAATTCGAAGTTTTGGCTGCTCGGAATTAACGAGCATGTAAAGCAAAGTGACTCAAGGCACCAATTCAGCAGCAAATATCACCAACTCAAGAGCGTCACCTAACAAATGGTTCAAGTCGTTCGCTTCGCTCACTCGGGACCGGCTAAAGCCGGCCCCTTAACCAAATGTTAGGCTAACACCACGACCCCAACATCAACTCAACCTAGGACGCACGATGAAACCAATATACAGCGCTTTATCTATCGCCATTTTGCTGCACCCAGCTTTCGCGCAGGCCGACTCAGAGGCCGCAAAAAACTCAACCGCCGCAAAAGCCATCACCTCCATTTCAGAATTAGTCAAAAGCAAAGGCTTATTGCACATTGAAATAGTTCCAGAAAAGGCACTTATTAGAGTAAAAGGGCAAAGCTTCCAGGATTATAGTAAGTGTCTAAACGAAACAGCAGAAGGTGAAATCTCAAAAAATATAGGCGAGTTAATTGAATCTGCATTGGAGAGTGACGAATCAATAACACTACAAATTAGCGGCAACTCCAATATCCCTTCTACAAAAAACACCACCATCGAAAGTGATTGCACAGCTAGCGACGACGAGTATAGCCTCTCTTATATGCGAGCAAGCTCTGTCCGCAGGGCGCTGAACCTTTCATCTGACTTCGACATTGATACTGTTGGCAATGGAGCAGATGAACTCCTGAATGAGGATGACCCATCTAGTCCCGAGAATAGTCGGGTCGATATCCAGTTCATTGCTGAACCTCAGTACTAGCCTAACACGTTCGCTTCGCTCACTCGGGACGTCCAATAATTGCGCTATTGGCCGCCCCTTAGCCAATCGTTATCACAAGGAAGTAACATGAAGAAAATCATCATTCTGATCGTACTATCTGCCGCGGCGTACTATGCGTACAAAATAATTATCTAGGCAGCGCGAGCGGCACGAATCAATACAGCATAAGCAACATCTAGAACCAACCCATCCCGCAAGAAAATTTATTTGAGCTATGGCACGAGACCGCGCTAAAAATGTGCGACAACTCAACCAAGTCATTCAACATCAGCAAAAGTCAATGCATAAATAAAGTAGATTCAAGAAAGGAGTCTTGCAAAGCAACTGCCGGGCGAAATGCACCCACAGTAATTGGAAGTGAGTACGAAGCTAAGCAATTAGGTAAGGCATATCTTCACTGCGCCGTGCCGGGCTATCACTGCAACGGAACAGAGGTAAAAACAGAAGAAGAGGCACGCCAACACTGCCAGTAGCGCATCACAATTCTGAATCGTTCGTATCGCTCACCTGGGCACCCTAAGCAAAATTGGCGAACACCCTTATTTTTTAGGCATGACATGTATAACCCATGCACCCCACCGCAATCATCAGTCGCGCCCCTTCGCATGGCACCAAGAATAAAGTGGTGGATGCTTGTGTATTCAGTAATTTTCGCCATCTGGCTCGCCCTGTGCGCAACAAACAGCATACTCGCCGATTTAAGCTTGATATATACATTGCCAGCTGTGCTTCTATACATACTCACCACTTTGGGGAATATACTTTACGCCGTGAATCGATCAGCCATTCTTCCTTCGCAGCTGTGGCGGGTAATATTAGTAATGATAACGCTAGAGTATTTCTTGCGCCCTGTGTACGGAAACGACCACCCATCAATTCCGGCTGATCACGACATGGCTAGAACCATAAAAACATACGCAATAAGCGTAGCTTTATTCATGCCAACTGCCTGGGCGCACTACACTATCTCACGCACCCACTCACCTGCCGCTCAATAAAATGCTCTAGATTTTTAACCCTTGCTCATTCGGGGTCGGTTGAAACCGCTCGATTAACTAAATGCTATGCGCTGGTGACACATGGAAGAAATCCTCGGCTTCGCTGCACGACTTCTTGGCTACCTCGTAACAGAAATACTGCTGAGCTCATTTTTCTACTCTATTGGCTGGCCTTTTGTAAAAGTGGCAACGCTCGGAAATACCCGAAGAATGAGTGGCTGAGCGGGTCTAGAAATGAAACATATGTGTGCTGCATTGGGATCATTGTATTCGCCTTTCTGCTAATGTCTGCTTTTGGCCAGTTCAGCACCCTATGAAGAAAATAATCAGTTCTATTTTGCTAACGTTCATAGGCGGCTGTGCGACTTACAAAGTTGAGATGACCGATAATGCGTCCGCGGCAAAAATGATGCTTAATCCAGATGCACCCATTCTAGTCAAACAAGAGAATTTACATCCGGAGGGATTTCAGTGCTTCGAGCCGATGCTGTTTGTGCTTACATTTGGGCTAATCCCAACGCATTGCGCAGACACATATAGTGCCTCGACCATTACAGATCAGCAAAAAATAGTGCCGTTAGGATCCTTCAAGATAACTACCATCGGTGGCTGGGCTGCGCTAATCATAGCGCCGCTGCCCCAATGGAGACTTGGGTCGCCAGATAAGCCGGAGATTGAAATGAAACAAATTATTAGCCATAAGTAATAGCTGAACATGACAATACCTCAAGCTGCGCCACTATCAGTCCAGTGAGAATTGCCAGCCCTTTCAATCAGTACATGGATAATGTTTTGAAAAAACTTGTAATGCTCGGTGTTGTTTTGATGACCGGTTGTCAAAATGAAACCATACGCACGCCTGGACCATCAACTGGGGCCTCAGAGCAGGCCGGCACTGCTACGTTGATCGTAATCTCCAAGGAAGCAAAGCTAGGAGAGAGCGGCTTTAATCTTGTCGATAACGACAAAACGCTTCTCTCCTACATGAGAATAAGCAAGACAGTTGAGTTTAAGCTACCCTCGGGAAGTCGTACCTTTACCGTTTCATCGACAGGTAGTCCTGGCTTTAAACTGCAGGTGAATTTAAAGCCAGATACTAGGACCTGCATGCAGATCGAAACCAATAACGCGAATTACTTGGGGAAGTTCATTCTCCCGTTTATGAGAAATGCAACTCCAACACACAGAGCCGAGCTGATTCCCTGCGAATTGAATCCGCCACATAGCGGATGATTCAGATTGGCCACGCTAGAGGGCACGGATTTTATGGATATTGCCGCCGTCAAGGACTACTGCCGTGGACTCCCCGGTGTCTCTGCGAAGCTTTACGACGCACCCAGCAACATCCTTGTCTACTACGTGGGCGGCAGAAAGTTCGCGTACTTCAAGACCAGCGAGCCGGAGCAGTGGCGCTTCAGTATCTGCACCTCTGCGGAGCGCTTCCTGGAGTTGACTGACGTGCCGGGCATCAAGCCGGCCCGCTATATGGCCAGGTTCCGCTGGGTCACCATCGTGGATGTCGAGACGGTTCCGGCCGACTACCTTCGGGAGCTGATCACCTGGTCTTACGCCAAGGCACGCTCCGGCCTTTCGAAGCGGCAGCAATCGGCTATTGCCCTTGAGCAATCACAACCCTGCCCCCACTCTACGGTCACCACGGCCCGTGGATAGAAGGAGCATCGCGTGTATCTACTGACAGAAAACACTGCCGAGATAGCTTGCCCGGTGAGTGTGGCGTATGAATACATCACCAATCTGGAGACGTTCGGCGAGTGGTTTCCTGGTGTCCTAGCCATCGAGTCGGCGAACGAGCTAGCGCATGCCGCCCCCGGGAAAACCTACCTTGAAACCGTCGCCATCCCCATGCGCGGCAACCGCAAGGTTGCAATCACAGCCGTTGCAGCGGAGCCGAACAAACTGTTCGTCACGGAAGGCCAGCTGCCGCCGCTGATGCCGAGGATGGAAATCGAGTTCCACTCCATCGATGCCGGCGCATGTCGGGTCGTGTGGCGGATGTTCAGCCGCAATGATCGCCTCCTCGCCAGGATCACGCTCCTGCCACTCGCCCGCAGAATCATGCGCAAGCGCGCCGCGATTGGGATGAAAAGGCTAGCCAGGGTATTGGAGGGGCGTCGCGCCTGACCTCTCTGCCCCGCCATTACTCCACAATCAACTGCCACGCGGCCACCTGAAAGTTCACCGGTATCTCGAGAGCCCACATGATCGATCTCCAGCCATTCAAGCCCCTGTTTCTCTGCTCCATCCTGGCGTTCGGTGCGTTAGCCGGATGTGATCAGCAACCTGAGGCGGGAAGCGCGCAATCGTCCTCCAGCATCAGCCCCGCCGATCAAGCCGCCATCGCGGATCTGGCTCGCGTCGGTACAGCAGTCGCAGCGCAATCCGCCGACCTGAAGCTGGAGTTTCTCGGCGCCAAGAATGGCGTTGACCCGGCACAGGCAGCTGCTGCCGGCGAGAGCTGGTCGCTCTTCCATCTCTCGTTTGCCGCCGCGCAGCCTTCGGAGTTGCAGCTGAGCGGCAAGCTGAACAGCCAGATACTGTCCCCCGAGAATCAAGCCCGCCAGGAACGCTGGCAGAAGTTGGTTTGCACGCCAGAGCTGAGCGATGTCATGCGCGCGCACCAGATCGATCTGGTGTACGCCACCTTCGGCAAGGCGGACATGCCCATCGCCCAGTGCCAGTAACGGACCCTGAGCAGGCCGCTCGAGTGGCCATCGACCAAGGCGATTTCACGAAAGGCGGGTAGATTGATGATCATTGTGTTGAACGGCCCCCTTGGCATCGGCAAGTCGACGCTCTCCGAGGCGCTTATGGAGCGGCTGGACGCGAGCGTGATGCTCGATGGCGATCAGGTGGTCGCCGTGAACCCGCCTCCCGCGGACGAGCTGGGGTACCTGCATTCGACGCTGGCATTGCTGGTCAAGCACCACTTAGCCCATGGCTATCGCTACTTCGTCATCAACCACATATGGCACACGGCCGCTGAACTCGATGCGCTGCGCCAGGCGCTGAGTGATCTCGACGGAGATGTACGCTGCTTCCGCCTGGTCCTGCCGTTTGACGAGAATCTCAGGCGGATTCGCCTACGCCAGAGCGCCCGCGCCATCGACGAACAGGACTTCGAGATGCAGACGGTGGTCGAGGAGCGCGCGGTTCTGGAAGGTGAGTCAAATGCCGGCCTGGGCGAGCCATTCGATGTTTCCGGCACGCCAGATGAACTGGTTTCCGCATTGCTGATTCGCCTGGGCCTCTGCGCCTGAACACCTAGGAGAGCTCTCGATGTCCGGCATCACCATTCACAGGGGCTCGCTGTCGGAGCTGGCCGAGGCCGGCCTGGATGCCAGCTTCGACGTGACGCAGGAGCTGCGCCCTCATTTCATCGACGGTCGTTTCGGCTACGACATCGTCGACGTGGAGCCCTATCGGAAATCCTACGGTGACGATGATGACGAAGAGAGCGATGGCGAACTATTCATCGCCCGCCTCGCGGGTCGGCCAGCCGGCGCGATAGCGCTATCCGAAGCCTGGAACGGCTATGCACGCATCGACAATATCCTGGTCGACGCCAAGCTGCGCCGGGCCGGCGTGGCAACCGCCCTGCTCCACCATGCCGTGGACTGGTGCAAGGGACGCGGCTTACCCGGCCTGATGCTGGAGACGCAGAACAACAACGTGGCGGCCTGCAAGCTGTACGAGCGCTTCGGCTTCCGCCTGGGCGGCTTCGATGTGCACCTGTATGGCACCCTCGCCGCCCCTGGGGAAATCGCCCTGTTCTGGTACTGGCACGCCGCAGCCTGAGGTTGCGACGCGCCAGCCGCTAGCCATTCACCACAGAACCGCCGTTCACATGCAGCACCTGGCCGCTGACATAGGACGAGTCGTTGCTGGCCAGGTAAACGAACGCCGGTGCCACTTCGGCGGGCTGGCCGGGGCGCTGCATGGGGGTGTCCGAACCGAAGGTGGCGACCTTGTCCGGCGGGAAGGTCGAGGTGATCAGCGGTGTCCAGATCGGCCCCGGCGCGACCGCGTTGACGCGAATGCCGCGCTTGGCCAGGTTCAGCGCCAGCGAGCGGGTGAAAGTGGTGATCGCGCCCTTGGTCGACGAGTAGTCGAGCAGCACGGGGTGCCCCTTGTAAGCGGTGATCGAGGTGGTGTTGATGATCGCCGCCCCGTCCTTCAGATGCGGCAGCGTGGCCTTGGTCAGCTGGAAGATGCCGAAGATATTGGTGCGGAAGGTTTGCTCCCACTGCTCTTCGCTGATGTCTTCCAGACCATCCTGGGGCTGCTGCTCGCCGGCATTGTTGACCAGGATATCGATGTGTCCCCATTTGCCGATGGCCTGCTCGACCACCTGGCGGCAGAACTCGGCGTCCGCCACATCGCCGGCCAGGGGTAGTACCTGGCGGCCGCGGCGTTCGATCTCCGCCTGGGTGTGGCGGGCGTCTTCATCGCGGTCGAAGTACAGCAGCACGATGTCGCAACCTTCTTCGGCGAAATGCACGGCTACCGCACGGCCGATGCCGCTGTCGGCACCGCTGATGATGGCGACCTTGCCCTCCAGCTTGCCGGCGCCGCGATAGCGCTCGTCGATGTACACCGGTGGCGGGTCCATCTGCGCCTCGCTGCCATGCGGGGTTTCCTGGTGCTGCGCTGGCAGTGTCTGTTTCTCGCTCATGGAATTTCCTCGTCATTCACTTGCGGGCGGTGTGGCGCCGAGCCGGTCCCACATGGCGCGGGTCAGGCGTTGGCGGTTGGCATAGCCGCTCCAGGGGTTGTCCCGCAGGCCGTCGAGACGTTCCTGCAGGTTGGCAATGGTCCATTGCTGGGCGCTGCGCAGGCCGTCCAGCTCGTCGCGGCTGATCGGTACGGATACCGGTAGCCCGGGCCGGGCACGTACCGAGTAGGCGGCCACGGTGCTGGCGCCGCGGCCGTTGCGCAGGTAGTCGATGAAGATCTTGCCGACCCGGTTCTTCGGCCCGGAGGTGGCGGTGAAGCGCTCCGGCAGCTGGCGGGTCATGAACTGGGCGACGGCCTTGGCGAAGCCCTTGACCGTATCCCAGTCGGCGCGCCGGGCCAGCGGCACGATGATGTGGATGCCCTTGCCGCCGCTGGTTTTCAGGTAGGCGTCCAGATGCAGCTCATCGAGCACGGCTAGGGTCAGGCGAGTGGCTTCGAGCATGCTGCGCCAGGGCAGCGCGGGGTCCGGGTCGAGATCAAGGACAAAGTGGTCCGGTGTCTCGATGCGATCACTGGTGGCACCCCAGGTGTGCAGCTCGATGGTGCCCATCTGCACAGCACCAACCAGCGCCGGCAGGCTGTCGATTTCCATCAGCCTGGCGTGGCCGGGGTCCAGACTCGGGTCCAGGTGTTTGATGTTGGGAATGGCCAGGCGCTCGGCGTGCTTCTGGAAGAACTGCTCGCCGCCCACGCCGTCCGGCGCTCGCACCAGCGATACCGGACGATTGTCCAGGTACGGCAGCAGCCACTGGGCGATCACTTCGTAGAACAGCGCCAGGTCCAGCTTGGTGGTGCCGCTGTCCGGGTCGATCACCCGCTGCGGATTGCTGATCGGCACCTCGGCCACCACCGGCTTGGCGCCCTTGCCACTCGCAGATTTGCTTGGCTTGACGGGCTTGGCCTTGGCGCCGAGCTGCTCCGGTGGGCGCGGACGCTCGCGTACGATCTGGCTGGCCGGTTTATCGCTGCGCAGGGCGACGAAGGTGGCCTGGCGCACGATGCCTTCGCGTGTCCACTCGGCGAACTCCGCCTCGCCGACCAGCTGTGGCTCGACCCAGCTGACTCCGCGGGTCTGCGCGGAAGTGAGCTTGTGCGCCAGTGGCGAATCGCTGCGCGCCAATTTCTGCAGTTGCTGATGCAGCTCCTTCAACGCCACCTCGCCGAAGCCGCTGCCGACTCGCCCGGCGTAGCGCAGACCGTCGTCCTCGTTGACCGCCAGCAGCAATGCACCGAAGCCGCTCCGGCTGCCCTGCGGCTTGGTATGGCCGACAATGACGAACTCCTGGCGCAGGCGGCACTTGAGCTTGATCCAGTCCGGGCTGCGGCGTGACACGTAGCGGCTGCCGGCGCGCTTGCCGATCACGCCTTCCAGGGACATGGCGCAGGCGCTTTCGATGATGTCCTCATGGCGCGCGCTGAACGCCGCCGAGAAACGCAAGGGCGAACGCCGCGGGTTGCCCAGCAGCTGTTTGAGCTGGTCGCGGCGCTGCTCCAGCGGCGTCTCGCGCAGGTCCTCGCCATTGATGAAGGGCGCGTCGAACAGGTAGTAAAGGATGTCGTGGCTGCGACCGATGTCGAAGGCGTTCTGCAGCAGCTGGAAGTCCGGCAGGCCCTGGTCGTTCATCACCACCACTTCACCATCCAGCCAGGTATCGCGCAGCCCCAACTTGGCCAGGGCTTCGGCCTGCAGCGGCAGGCGCGCCGTCCAGTCGTGGCCGTTGCGGGTGAACAGGCGCACCTCGCCATCAGTGATGCGGGCGAGAATGCGGTAGCCGTCGAACTTCACCTCGTACAGCCAGTCGCCCTCTGGAGGCCGCTCCATCAGGGTGGCCAGCTGCGGCGCCAGGCTGGCCGGAAAATCGGCGCTGGCAGCCTTGGCTTTGGGCTTGACCTTCTTGCTTTCCGCCGCCTTGCGCACCGCCTTCTTGCTCGGCCCGCCGACCAGCCCGCCGCTGATCACGCTCTGCGGCTGCGCCTCGACCACGTCGTACTCGTCGGCCGAACGTGCGGTGTCGTCACTCTCCTTGATCAGCAACCACTGCTGCTTGTCACTGCTGCCACGCAGATGGGTACGCACCAGGGTCCAGTCGCCGGCCAGCTTCTCGCCGACCAGGGTGAACTTGAGCTTGCCGGCTGCGTAGCCCGCCGCCGGGTCGCCATGGGGCTGCCAGATGCCATGGTCCCAGACGATCACGTCGCCGGCGCCGTAGTTACCCTCGGGAATGCTGCCCTCGAAGCTGGCATAGTCCAAAGGGTGGTCTTCCACGTGCACCGCCAGGCGTTTGTCGCGTGGATCCAGGCTCGGCCCCTTGGGCACCGCCCAGCTCTTCAGGGTACCGCCCAGTTCCAGACGGAAGTCATAGTGCAGGCGCCGGGCATCGTGCTTCTGGATCACGAAACGCAGGGCGCCGGCCTTGCGGGTGCGCTTGCGCGGCTCTTCGCGGGGCTCGCTGGTCTGCTCGAAATTGCGTTTGCGGTTGTATTCGCTCTGCGCCCTGGCCATGTCGGTTTTCCTGGCTTATTTGCGTGCCGTCTTGGCGGTCTTGCGTGGGGTCGTGCTGGCCGCCTTCGGCTTCGCCTTGGGCTTCGATGGTTTGCTCTCTGCCTTGCCGCCGAGGCTGCGCTTGAGCAATTCGGTAAGGTCGATGACATCGGCGCTGCGCCGCTCTTCCTGGCCGTCCACGCGCTCAACCTCCTCGATCTTGCCGGCCTTGGCCTTCTGCTCCACCAGTTCCATGATCCGATCCTGGAAGCTGTCGTGGTAATCCTCTGGCTGCCAATCGGCGCTCATGTCCTTGATCAGCCGCTTGGCCATGTCCAGTTCGCTTTTCACCAGCTTCGGGCTGGTCACCGCGGAGCCCAGCTCCAGCGATTCCAGGCCACGCACCTCGCTCGGCCAGCGCAGCTTCACCAGCACCAGGGCCGATTCCAGTGCCATCAGCGCCGCCAGGTGCTGGCGGGTGTGCAACACCACGTGGGCCAGGGCCACCTTATCGGTGCTGGCCAGGGCCTCGCGCAGCAGCGCATAGACCTTTTCACCACGGCGGTCGGGAGTCAGGTAATAGGGTGTGTCGATGTTCTGCAGCGGGATCTGCGGGCTATCGACGAAGGCGAAGATATCGATGGTCTGGGTCGACTCCGGGTGAGCGGCGCGGATCTCCTCCTCGCTGAGCACCACGTAACGGCCCTTCTCGTACGCCACGCCCTTGACGATGTGTTCCTTGGTCACTTCCTTGCCGGTGACCTTGTTCACCCGCTTGTAACCGACCGGTTCCATGCTGCGTTTGTCCAGCCAGTCGAAGTCGACGCCCTGGGACGACGTGGCTGAAACCAGTGCCACCGGGATATGCACCAGACCGAAACTGATAGCGCCTTTCCAGATAGCTCGAGCCATGACAGTCGCATCCTGGGAGTGTTATGGGCCGACCCGTCGTGGTCGGACAAAGTTTCAGTGATTCTCTCCGGGCAGGTAACGGAAACTGCCGCATCGGCTACAGCACTGGCACAGCAGAGTCTCCTTGCCCATCAGAGTGGTGTTGCCATTGATCCAGTTACAGCCACTGATCAAACACATGAAAGTCATCTGTTCCTCCTGCGGCCCACCGTCGGGTACCCGATAACCTGTCGACCGCAGACAATCGCCGAAGGTTTTATCAACAAATACCTGAACTCCTTTTGGCCACCCCGTGGTCTATCAGTCAGGAGGCCGCCAGGCCACGCAGCACGGGAGTTCAACCATGGCGAAGAAGTACGATTTCCTGGTCAGTTTCATCCTCGATAACCAGCCGCAATCCGTCACGGTGCAGGCCGACAGCGAGACGCTGACGCCGGAACAGGCGCTGTTCTATCTGCAGGCCCTGCATAGCGAGGCCCGGCCTGGGGCGATCACCGATGTGCAGGCCAGCCGTATCGACAAGGAGAAGACCGCCGCCTCCCCTGGCCACCACCTGCAGCCCTGAGCCATGAAAAACCTGGAGACTCCTGCCTACAAGCTGGCGCTCTACGGCGCCCGCAGCAGCCTGGGCAGCGCGGTGCTGGTCGAGGCGTTGCACCGCCAGTACGAGGCGATGGCCATCGTCGACCAGCTCAATGCCCTGCCCTCGATTCCAGGCCTGCGTACCAAAGGGGGCGACCTGTCCGACGCGCTTTCCGTCAGCCACAGCGTGGCCGGCATGGATGCGGTCATCTGCCTGCTCGGCGAGCAGTTGCCGGGCACTGCCCGGGACGATTTCCCTCTGCTGTTCCGCGCCCTGCTCGCCATGCTGGATGGCCTGGAAACAGCCGGTGTGAAGCGCCTGCTGGTGGTGGACGACTTCGCCTGGCTGGACGAGAGCCCGCAGCAGCCCTCTGCGCCTGTGAGCCATCTGCAGGAGCGCCTGCTGGCCAGCCCGATTGCCTGGACCCTGGTCGAGGCACCGGCGCCGACGGGCGAGACCCTACAGTTCGCCGACTTCGTGCAGCCCGGTGACCGCGCCCTGCCCCTGCGCCGCTTCGCCGCCGGGCTACTGGATGAAATGACCGTGTCGCTGCACGTGCATGAGCGCGTGCGCATCGTCGAAGGAGATAGCTGATGGGACCCGCAAGCATCATTCTGCTGATGATCTCGGCCTGGTTCCTGGTCGCCGCAGCCATGCTCTGGGGCATGCTGCGCATCGCCCGCCGCCATTCCGCCTACAGCCGGCCCCGCGCCGTCATGCCGCCGCCGGCGGCAATTCCCACCCGGCGCAAGGCGCCACGACCGAAGCTGCCGCGCCCGGTGCTGAGCCCGGCCTATCGCGCGGCGCACCACTTCGCCCATCGCTAGTTGAGAGTAGAGGCACCCCGGCCCGTAGGCCGGAGTGCCACACAGCACATCAGGCGGGAATCGCCTTGGCCTTCGGTTCGCGCGCCCACACCCGGTGCTGGGCCATGGCCTTGACCAGATCGGCGCACAGATCCTCTGCCTTGGCCGCGCTCAGCAGCCCCTCATCCGCCTCCAGCCGCAGCTCTGCCATCAGGTCCGCCGCCTCGCCGCACAAGGCGATGGCCTTGAGGTGCTTGTAGGCCTCCAGCAAGTAGTGCAGTGCCGCGCCGTTGGCCAGCAGCGCCTTGGCCGCCTCGGCGCCGCCGGGCACAAACACCGCATCGAACGCGATCGAGGGCAGCCCGTCCAGGGTGGCGTCGGGTACCAGGGTGTTGCCATCGCTGGTCTTCACTGGCGCCGAGCTGGGGCCGATCACCTTGGCGGTGGCGCCTTCGCTGTTGAGCACACCGATGATATGGCTGATGTCATCGGCGTTGGCGCCGTCAGCCACCAGGATGGCGACCTTGCGCGAGCGGACATTGCCCGACAGCAGATTGGCCTGGCTCAGCGCCGGCGACTCCTTCAGCGTCGTTTTCACCGGGGCCACGGTGCTGCCGGCCGGCGCGGGCAGGCCGAGGTTCTGCGCCACTCGCGTGGCCAGCGTCGGGTCGATATTGGCGAGGATTTCGTTGACCTGGCGCTCGCGGATTTCGCGACGCTCCACCTTGCCCAGCTCGAAGCTGTAGGCGGCAATGATGTGTTCCTTCTCATGGGGCGCCATGCTGTTCCAGAACAGCCGGGCCTGGGAAAAGTGATCACCGAACGAGTCGGCACGCTTGCGCAGTTTCACTCCGCTCATGGGCTCCGGGTAGGAGGCGAAACCGCCGCCACTGGCCGCCGGCGGGGTTTCCTTGGGCCAGCCACCATCGATCGAGTTGGGCTCGTAGGCCGCCCTGCCCTTGTTGATGGTCTGCCGGTGCGGAGCATCGCGGTTGTTGTTGTGGAACGGGCACAGCGGCCGGTTGATCGGGATCTCGTTGAAGTTGGGCCCGCCCAGACGCAGCAGCTGGGTGTCGGTATAGGAGAACAGCCGGCCCTGCAGCAGCGGATCGTTGCTGAAGTCGATGCCCGGCACCACATGGCCGATGTGGAACGCAGCCTGCTCGGTCTCGGCGAAGAAGTTATCCGGGTTGCGGTTGAGCACCATCTTGCCCACCACACGCACCGGTACCAGTTCCTCGGGCACCAGTTTGGTCGGATCGAGCAGGTCGAAGTCGAACTTGTGCTCGTCCTCCTCGGGGATCACCTGCAGGCCCAGCTCCCATTCGGGATAGTCGCCGCTCTCGATGTCCTCCCACAGCTGCCGGCGGTTGAAGTCGGGGTCCTTGCCCGCCAGCTTCTGCGCCTCGTCCCAGACCAGCGAATAGACGCCGGACACCGGCCGCCAGTGGAACTTGACGAACACGCTGCGGCCCTCGGCGTTGACCAGGCGGAAAGTGTGTACGCCGAAGCCCTGCATGGCCCGGTAGGCCACCGGAATGCCGCGGTCCGACATGGCCCACAGCACCATGTGCGCCGACTCCGGCTGCAGCGAGACGAAGTCCCAGAAGGTGTCATGGGCCGAGGCGCCGGTAGGTATCTCGTTGTGCGGCTCGGGCTTCACGGCATGGACGAAGTCGGGAAACTTGATCGCATCCTGGATGAAGAACACCGGCATGTTGTTGCCGACCAGGTCGAAGTTGCCCTCGTCGGTATAGAACTTGGTGGCGAAGCCGCGCACGTCGCGTACCGTGTCCGCGGAGCCACGCGGGCCCTGCACGGTGGAGAAGCGCACGAACACCGGGGTCTTCTTTTCCGGATGGTTGAGGAAGTCGGCGCAGGTCAGGTCGCTCAGCGGCTCATAGACCTGGAAGTAGCCGTGTGCCGCTGAACCACGCGCATGCACTACCCGCTCGGGAATGCGCTCGTGGTCGAAGTGGGTGATCTTCTCGCGCATCAGGAAGTCTTCCAGCAGCGAGGGCCCCCGCTCGCCGGCCTTCAGCGTGTTCTGGTTGTCGGCTACCTTGACCCCGGTATTGGAGGTCAGGGCCTCGCCACTGGCGTCTTCGCGCCAGCGCTCCAGCTGGTCCAACTTGGCGTTGCTGTTGCCGCGATCGAGAGTGTGGGTGCCCGCCGCCTCGCTCGGGCTCTTCTTCTCTGACATGTCGTTCTCCTCATGGCTACGGTTGCGCCGTGAACGGCGCCTTCTAGCTATGAGAGGGTCGCTCCGCAGAGGTTCTAGCGATTTTCACCACGCCGCTGCGCTGAAAAAGCCCGGCACTCGCCGCACGCCGCCCGGTCGAACAGCCAATGTCCGACAGCCGAGGTAGCGATAGATGAACAACGAAGAAACCTTCCGCGACGCCCTGCTGGTGGCCCTGGTCGATTGCGCCGCGCTGCACTTCGAGGAAGCCGCCCGCTACGCCCACGCCAATGGCCTGGAGGCGCACACGCAACTGCGCAACGACGAACACCCCGAACTGCGCCTGACCCTCAAGCGTCCGAGCGACGGGGTGCCCTGCGTCTATCGCATTGGTGCCCTGACCGGGCGCAACCTGGTGCTTCACGAAAAGAGCTACGGCCCGGAAGTCCAGCGCCTGGAGGCGCCGCTAGAATCGATCAACCAGACCCTGGTGGAAACCGAACTGGCATCCTTCTTCATCAAGGCCGCGGCGCTGCCGCTGGACTATGTGGCCGAGCGTCATCAGCCTGGGTTTATTTGAAGGACTTGTTGGATTGGCGTTAATAATCAGATTTGGAGTACTCATCAGCAGATCAACACCTCTGCCGACCATTGTCTCAAGACTGTGTAGCAAGCTACCCTGCGGCCACGGCCAGTTGGCAAAAAGACTTACAGATTGGTGTCTTACTTTGTGAAAGCCGCTATTTAGAGCTTGCTACCGAGCCTTATAAATAATTTTAATCCGATTGAGCAATTCGCCATACATCAGCTGGCTTCTATTTATAACTACACTTCAATCCAAGCACATGAGAAACCTGAAGCTGGAAATACTAAAGCCAGAGATTCACGCCTTAGAATTGGATGGCTTTCTGAATGCATTAAGATGCGTCATCGGGCATCATGCAAGATCTTTTGGCGCAGCCCTCATTGAAAAGAATGGAAGAACCTTAGAATCCATAGTTGACGAGCACATGCCTCAAGAAAAGCAACAAGGGCAACCCTCCCAAAAAACGACCGTGGATTTTGAATTTATTCAAAAAATTTTTAACGAGAAAATTTACAGCAAACTTCCCCCAGGCAATTCTGAAACCATTAAAAATATAAACTGGAATCTAATTGAGTACTATGGCTTGATCAGCAGCACAGAAGATGAAGAGGGGCCGTGGAATCGTCTAATAAGCCAGAACTCTGTCTGCATTGAGCACAGAGACGAGGAAGACCAAGGCGCAATTACATTTTTTGTTGAACACCATGACTTTGTTATTGCAACATACTTATAAATATCTTCTGTCGAGTTCAACATAACACTTGGCTCAAGTCGTTCGCTGCTCTCACTCCGGGGCACAAGCTACGCTTGCGGCCGCCCCTTTACCAACGTTGCTTCCTCAGGAAGGCGCAAAGTGTCCGAGCAATCGTTAGAAGCGCTATTTCTCCAGCGCCTCGCCGAAATAGAGCTTCCCCCCCATTCGATTACCCGTTCGGAGTCCGGCCAGCTGCTGCTGGACATCCCCTCGCCATGCGAAGACGTCGGCTTTCTTCGTGCGACTATCGTGGCAGCGAATGAAATCACGGTGTACTCCAAGGTCTTCCACTCGCACTGCGTTTGCCACAGTCCACTTCCGCCATCCGTTTTCGACTCAAAAATTGCGGACGAGGCCGTCGATCAAATTCAAGGCTTCTTGTCTGGGCGTCTTTGTGCCAGCGTCGAAAATGGTTACGACGGTCGAGTAGCAAGTTATGGATTCGGTCCGCTGGCCTCCATCGGCAAGACAAACCCAAGCTATGCAAAGCTCATTCACAAGCTTCACGGCGGGCCTTCGTCGTACCGCGCTTGGTCTTGGGAAGGCGAGATTCCAGTCGGATCCAACTAATCGACCAAACCGATGCCGCTTCGCGGTGCAGCTTGACTCAGGTGTAGGCAAGTTAATAACTACTGGCATTGCAAATTATCTGGATAGAAGTAGAAGTTCAAATTTCAGAATACAAAGTTAGAACCTATCGTGGCTTAGCCGATGAACAGAAGGTGGAGGAACTCCTGAACGGCAACGATCGGGGCTTTCTCCAGCTTAACGAATGCTATTGGTATAACGACGCAGATGACCAGGCCGACGATGAAAGAACCTTAGGTTCATATCAACAATTAGGAACCAAGGAATACTCAAATTTCACAGGTTCAATGTGTATGCGTTGCTCAACAATTATCAACGTATCTTTTTTGAAAGGCGGCTTTAGCAATGAGCCAATCATCAGAGGCGTATAGAGCCATACCTAACAAGCGGCTCAAGCCGCTCTCTTTGCTCAGTGGGATTGACCAAAGCCTGCTCCCTAACCCAGCGGCAGGCCCAACGATGTCCCTGGCTCGCCACTGAACCCCGTCACCCCACAGCCGGCGCTCCCCAAATCTCCTTGGCGTACTCGCGAATGGTCCGATCCGAAGAGAACCAGCCCATTCGAGCCGTATTGAGCACCGCCGCGCGCCACCAGCGGGCCGGGTCTTGCCAGAGTTCGTCGACCCGGCGTTGAGTCGCCCAGTAGTCGTCGAAGTCGGCGCAGACCATGAAGCGGTCGTCGTGCACCAGGGCGTCGATCAGGCCCACGTAGCGCGTCGGGTCGTCCGGCGAGAACACGCCGCCGCGAATCGCCTCCAGCGCGGCGCTCAGGCGATCAGAGCCGGCGATGACGCTGGTCATGTTCAGCTCGCCGGCCTGTTTGCGCAGTTCCACCTGCTGCGCGGTCATGCCGAAGATGAACATGTTGTCGTTGCCCACCTGCTCGCTCATCTCCACGTTGGCCCCGTCCAGGGTGCCGATGGTCAGCGCGCCGTTGAGGGCGAACTTCATGTTACTGGTGCCGGAGGCCTCCAGCCCGGCGGTGGAGATCTGCTCGGACAGGTCCGCCGCCGGAATGATGGTCTCGGCCAGGCTGACGTTGTAGTTGGGGATGAACACCACCTTGAGCAGGCCGCGCACCGTGGGGTCGTCGTTGACCGTGCGGCTGATGTCGTTGGCCAGCTTGATGGTCAGCTTGGCCTGGTGATAGCTGGCCGCCGCCTTGCCGGCGAAGATCTTCACCCGCGGCACCCAGTCGGTGGTCGGGTCATTGCGGATCGCCTGGTACAGGGCCACGGTGTGGATCAGGTTGAGCAGCTGGCGCTTGTACTCGTGGATACGCTTGACCTGCACATCGAACAGCGCGCTGGTGTCCAGGGTCACGCCCAGGCGCTCCTGCACCAGCGCGGCCAGGGCTGCCTTGTTCTGCTGGCGCAGGGTGGCGAAGCGCTTGTGCATGGTCTTCTTGTCGGCGTGCTTTTCCAGACCACGCAGCACGGTCTCCGGCGAATCCAGTACTTCTGGCCCAAGGGTCTCCACCAGCAGCTCGGTGAGTTGCGGGTTCACCTGGAACAACCAGCGGCGGAAGGTCACGCCATTGGTCTTGTTGTTGATTCGCGTCGGGTACAGGCCGTGCAAATCGCGGAATACCGTCTTGCGCATCAGCTCGGTGTGCAACGCCGACACACCGTTGACGCTGTGCGCACCGAGGAATGCCAGGTTGCCCATGCGTACCCGCCGGCCATGGTCTTCCTCGATCAGCGACACCGAGCGCAACAGCGTGAAATCGTGGATGTCCTGAGCCCGCAGCGAGTCGATGTGATACGAGTTGATCAGGTAGATGATCTGCATGTGACGCGGCAGCAGGCGCTCCATCAGCGAGACTGGCCAGGACTCCAGCGCCTCGGGCAGCAGCGTGTGGTTGGTGTAGGACAGGGTCGCCACCGTCAGCTGCCAGGCGTCGTACCAACTGAGCTGATGCACATCCACCAGCAGGTGCATCAGCTCGGCCACGGCGATGGCCGGGTGGGTGTCGTTGAGCTGGATCGCCGCGTGCTGCGGTAGGCTGCGGATATCGCCCTGCTCGCGCAGGTGGCGCTGCAACAGGTCCTGCAGCGAGGCGGAGACAAAGAAGAACTCCTGGCGCAGACGCAGCTCCTGCCCGGCCTCGGTGCTGTCGGCTGGATACAGCACCCGCGAGATGCTTTCGGCGCGCACTACATCCACCACCGCACCGATATGGTCGCCGGCGTTAAAGCGGTCAAGCTGCAGGTCTTCCTCGGCGCGCGCGCGCCACAGGCGCAGGGTATTCACCGCGTTGCGGCGCCAGCCGATCACCGGGGTGTCGTAAGCGATGGCGCGAATGGTCTCGGTGGGTTGCCAGACATGCCGGGGCAGCTCACCCTCCTCCGCCAAGCTGTGCACGCTGCCGCCGAAACCGATGCTGTAGCTGACTTCCGGGCGTTCGAATTCCCAGGGGTTACCGAAGTCCAGCCAGGTTTCGGTCTGCTCCAGCTGCCAGCCATCGGCGACCACCTGGCGGAACAGGCCGTGCTCGTAGCGGATGCCATAACCATGGGCGGCCAGGCCGAGGGTGGCCAGGCTCTCCATGAAACAGGCGGCCAGACGACCGAGGCCGCCATTGCCGAGCGCCGCGTCGGGTTCGACCTGGCGGATGCGCTCCAGGTCCACATTGAGTTCGGCCAGGGCCTGGCGAGCGACATCGAGCAGACCCAGGTTGCTCAGGTTGTCGATCAGCAGGCGGCCGATGAGGAATTCCAGCGACAGGTAGTAGATGCGCTTCTGCCCGCGTCGGTCGAGCTGGGCCGAGGCTTCTTCCCAGCGATCGATCACATGGTCGCGGGCAGCCAGGGCGATGGCCTCGAACCAGTCGTGGTCGAAGGCGTTGCCCGGGTCCTTGCCGACCGCGTACTTGAGCTTGGCGAGGATGTTCTGCTTGAACTCGAGAACCTCCGCTTCCCCTGCCATGGCAACCTCCTCAGGCGATGCGCCGCAGTGTTTCTCGCGCCACACCGCTCATGTGCGCCAGCAGCGGTGCCGGGCGTGGACGCGCTACTTCGTCGTCGCGCAGGCTGTCCAGCAGGTCGTGGCCGAGCAGCGTCAGGTTGCGCCCGATCAGCACCGGCACGCCGTCCCACGGCTCGTCCAGCTCACACTCGACCAGACCGGCCTGATCCAGCAGGTGCAGGTGGTATTTCACCGATTCAAGGTCGTGGCCGGCAAAGGGCTCGGGGACGAAGTAGCGGCCCTGCTCGCGACTCTCGATCTCCAGCATCAGCGCCTTGATCAGCTCCCAATCTCTCTTCATGACGGCGTTCCCTCCTCAGGATTACTCCAGATAAGGGTTCGCGCGGGCCCGCTTAGTTCCACCTTTCTTGCAGGGAGAAAGTCTGAACTCCCGTGTCGTTGACCGGTTCAGAAGGCATAGGTCCCACGAATCACCCGGAGGTAGCAGATGATCGCCAAGACCGCTGTGTTGCTGGTCGGCAGCCTGTTTGGCTCGCTGGCCATGGCCGAGGGTTGTCACATCCTCAGCCGGTCTGCCAGCCCCGGCGTCGAGGCGGTGGAGACCGAGAGCTGCTACGAGTTCCAGGGCATGCCCGAGGGCACGATCAACTGGTCGTGCAGCAACGAGAGCCAGGAAACCCTGGGCACCAAGAAGGAAAAGGTCGCCGAGTGCGCGGACGATCACAAGGCCAGCTGTACCGCCGCGATCACCCAGGAAACCCTGGCCAACCACCGGTCGAGCAGCAGCAACCCGCCGCCCAATGAGCTCAATGTGCCGGATAACGCCAAGGTGGTGACCTACTACTACGGCCTGAACGATCGCAGCCAGGCCAGAAAGGATTGCGAGCGAGGCGGTGGCGCATGGCAGGATCGCTGAGCATGAAGGATGGAGTCCTGCTGTTACCAAGCGAGTGCGGCGTCAGCCAGCATGAACGCGCCGTACATCAGGTGCTGGGACGCAAGATTGCCGCCCTGCTCGGCACGCGCTTCCTCGGCGACCGTGATCCCGCGGAGCACGCGAGCGGCAATTACTACCTGATTCCCAGCGACACGCTGATCGGCACCGAACGTTGCCAGGAGCTGGGCATCCACGGCCTCGACGACTTCTTCGGTGGCGTGGTGGCGCAACCGTTCATGGCCACCAAGGCCATCAGCCATCCGTTGCCGGCGCAGCCCAGCCATGTGCCGCCGGGCTGGTCCCACGAGTTTTCCAAACAGGCGGCCAATTCCATTCTCGGTGGACGCACGGTATTCGACCTGGCGGATGCCCAGCGCGCCGGCGAACAGCTGCTGCAGCACGGCACGGTGCGTCTCAAGCCGGTGCTGGGCAAGGCCGGACGTGGCCAGGAAGTGATCCATGATCGCCAGCGCCTGGCCGAGCTGCTGGCCGAGCAGGACGCCGCCGAAGTCGCCACCTGGGGCCTGGTGCTGGAGGAGAACCTCAGTGACGTGGTGACCTTCAGCGTCGGCCAGGTGCTGGTCGCCGGCATCACCGCCAGCTACTACGGCAGCCAGCGCCTGACCCGCGACAACACGGGCGTGGAGGTCTACGGTGGCTCGGACCTGACCATAGTGCGCGGCGACTACGCCGAACTGATGCGCCTGGACATGCCCGAGGCGATCCGCCTGGCCGTGTCCCAGGCGCATGTGTACGAGCATGCCGCCTTCGCCGCCTTCGGCTTGTCCGCCTCGCGGCGTAATTACGATGTGGCCCAGGGTATCGACAGCCTGGGCAAGCCACGCTCAGGCGTGCTGGAACAGTCCTGGCGCATCGGCGGTGCCAGTGCGGCGGAGATCTTCGCCCTGGAGGCCTTCGCCGCCGACCCGACATTGCGCAGCGTGCGAGCCTCGACCTTCGAGTGCTACGGCGAGAGCGAGCCGCCGGACGATGCCCAGCAGCTCTACAGCGGCGAGGAGCCGGAAGTCGGCAGATTGAGCAAATACGTCAAGGTGGAGCCGCATGACGTCGCATAGCGAAAAAGTGGAGATTGTGGTGGAAGACGAAACGATAGCCGGGACCATGGTTTCGCCGCAGGCCAAGGTCCCCGGAATTCTCTTCGTCCACGGCTGGGGCGGCAGCCAGCAGCGCGACCTAGCCCGTGCCAAGGGCATTGCCGGGCTTGGTTGCGTGTGCCTGACCTTCGACCTGCGCGGCCATGAGCGCACCCAGTCGCGCAAGCAAAGCGTGACCCGCGAGCAGAACCTGGCGGACATAGTCGCCGCCTACGACCGCCTGGCCAGTCATCCCTCCACCGATACCGAAGCCATCGCGGTGATCGGCACCAGCTACGGTGGCTACCTCTCGGCCATCCTCAGCACCCTGCGTCCGGTCAAATGGCTGGCTCTGCGCGTGCCGGCCCTGTACTGGGACGAGGAATGGGACGCGCCCAAGCACCAGCTCGATCGCGAGCGCCTGGCCGAATACCGGCGCACTTTCGTGCCGCCCCAGGGCAACCGCGCCCTTTCCGCCTGCTCGGAGTTCGAGGGCGACGTGCTGCTGGTGGAGTCCGAGCATGACGATTTCGTGCCGCACACCACGCTGATGAGCTATCGCGCCGCCTTCGTCAAGGCGCACTCGCTGACCCACCGCATCGTCGATGGCGCCGACCATTCGCTGAGCAACGACAGCGACCAGCGTGCCTATACCTCGATCCTCACCAGCTGGATCAGCGAGATGGTGATGGGCGCACGGGTCGGGGACTACCCGCACCACCTGGCGATCTACTCCTGAGCCGGGGAGAAAACTTGAACCCTGCCCCGCCGCCCTCGTCACACACCTAGATTCTGCAACGGCTTCGGAGGCTCGCCATGGCCAGAAACATCCTGCGCAGCGCCGGTCTATGGCTGCTGTTCGCCACCACACCGCTGCTGGCAGCGCCCACCGTCGATACCCAGACCTTCGTCGAGCAGGCCGTGGTCGCCCGCATCGCCGAGACCGAGGCCGCCCAGTTGGCGTTGCGCCGCAGCCAGTCGGCCGATGTGAAGGACTTCGCCCAGCAGGTGATCGACCACCATCCGCGTGAAAACGCCGACCTGCAGACCTTCGCGCGCGCACGCCAGGTCAACCTGCCGGCCGATGCCGAGCTGCTGAAGCGCAGCAAGCCGCAGCTGCAGCAACTGAGTGGCGACAACTTCGACGCCCTCTACGCTGACCTGCAGGCGCGCAGCTACGAGAACAGCGTCGCCCTGTTCAACCAGGCGGCCGAACAGGGCGACGCCGAGCTGCAGGCCTTCGCCCGCGCCAAGTTGCCGGTGCTCAAGCATCACCTGCAGACGGCGCGCATGCTGACCCGCGCGCACCCGCTGTCCTGACCGCGAGACCGACATGGAAGCCCTGGACCTGGCGCGTATCCAGTTCGCCTTCACCATCTCCTTCCACATTCTGTTTCCGGCCATCACCATCGGCCTGGCGAGCTACCTGGCCGTGCTCGAGGCGCTCTGGCTGAAGACCAAGAAGGAGGTCTATCGCGACCTCTACCATTTCTGGCTGAAGATCTTCGCCGTCAACTTCGGCATGGGCGTGGTCTCCGGGCTGGTCATGGCCTATCAGTTCGGCACCAACTGGAGCCGCTTCTCTACCTTCGCCGGCAGCGTTACCGGGCCGCTGCTGACCTACGAGGTGCTCACCGCCTTCTTCCTCGAGGCCGGCTTCCTGGGCGTCATGCTGTTCGGCTGGAACCGCGTCGGCCCGCGCCTGCACTTCTTCGCCACGGTGATGGTGGCCATCGGCACGCTGATCTCGACCTTCTGGATACTCGCCTCCAACAGCTGGATGCACACGCCCCAGGGCTATGAGATCGTCGATGGCCGGGTGATCCCGGTGGACTGGTTGGCGGTGATCTTCAACCCGTCCTTCCCCTACCGCCTGACGCACATGGCGGTGGCCGCCTTCCTCGCCACGGCGTTCTTCGTCGGTGCCTCGGCGGCCTGGCATCTGCTGCGCGGCAACGACAATCCCGGCGTGCGCAAGATGCTGTCGATGGCCATGTGGATGGCCCTGCTGGTAGCGCCGCTGCAGGCGCTGATCGGCGACGCCCACGGTCTCAACACGCTCAAGCACCAACCGGCGAAGATCGCCGCCATCGAGGGCCACTGGAACAACGACGAGCCAGGCCCTACCCCGCTGATTCTGTTCGGCTGGCCGGACATGCAGCGCGAGGAAACCCGCTTCGCCGTGGAGATACCGGTGCTCGGCAGCCTGATCCTCAACCACAGCCTGACCGAGCCGATTCCGGCGCTGAAGGATTTCCCGCCCGAGGATCGGCCCAACGCCACCATCGTGTTCTGGACCTTCCGCATCATGGTCGGCCTCGGCCTGCTGATGATTCTCACCGGCCTGTGGAGCCTGTGGCTGCGCTGGCGCGACCGTCTGTACCAGTCTCGGGCTTTCCTGCGCCTGGCCCTGCTCATGGGCCCCAGCGGCCTCATCGCGATACTCGCCGGCTGGTTCACCACCGAGATCGGCCGCCAGCCCTGGGTAATTTATGGCCTGATGCGCACCCGCGACGCGGTCTCGCTGCACAGCGCCACGCAGATGAGCATTAGTCTGGTGACCTTCGTGGTGGTGTACTTCTTCGTCTTCGGCGTGGGCTTGGTCTATGTGCTGCGCCTGGTACGCAAGGGGCCGGTGCCCCACGAGGGCCGCGAGACCAACGACGGTGGCGCCGGACGGCCGCGCACCCCGGCACGACCGCTGTCGGCGCCGGAAGAACGAGTGGACGAGGGCTGAGCCATGGGCATCGAACTGTCGCTGATCTGGGCCCTGATCATCGCCTTCAGCGTGATGATGTATGTGGTGATGGATGGCTTCGACCTGGGCATCGGCATGCTCTACCCATTCTTCCGCGACCGCGGCGACCGCGACGTGATGATGAACACGGTGGCGCCGATCTGGGACGGCAACGAGACCTGGCTGGTGCTCGGCGGCGCCGGCCTGTTCTGCGCCTTTCCGCTGGCTTATGCGGTGGTGCTGTCGGCCGTGTACCTGCCGCTGATCTTCATGCTAATCGGGCTGATCTTCCGCGGCGTGGCCTTCGAGTTCCGCTTCAAGGCCTCCGAACACTGGCGCCATGTGTGGGACAAGGCCTTCATCGGCGGCTCGCTGGTCGCCACCTTTTCCCAGGGCGTGGTGCTCGGCGCCTTTATCGAAGGCCTGCCGGTGCATGACGGACAGTTCGCCGGCGGCTCGCTGGACTGGCTGGCGCCCTTCCCCATCTTCTGCGGCCTGGGCCTGGTGGTCGCCTACTGCCTGCTCGGCTGCACCTGGCTGATCATGCGCACCGAAGGCCCGCTGCAGGAGCGCATGCACGACCTGGCGCGCCCGCTGGCCCTGGTGCTGCTGGTAGTGATCGGCATCGTCAGCCTGTGGACGCCGCTGGCCCATGAGGCCATCGCCAAGCGCTGGTTCAGCTTGCCCAACCTGTTCTGGTTCCTGCCGGTGCCGCTGCTGGTGTTGCTGACCTTCCAGCAACTGCTGCGCTCGGTGGCCAACTACGACAACGCCAAGCCGTTCGTGCTGACCCTGGTGCTGATCTTCCTCGGCTACGCCGGCCTGGGCATCAGCCTGTGGCCGCACATAGTGCCGCCTTCGATCACTTTCTGGGACGCCGCCGCGCCGCCGCAGAGCCAGGGTTTCGCCCTGGTCGGCGCACTACTGATCATTCCCTTCATCCTCGGCTACACGGCGTGGAGCTACTACGTGTTCCGCGGCAAGGTGACTCATGACCAGGGCTACCACTGAACCCACGTTGTGGCGCCGCCTGGCCTGGCTGGTGGCGCTGTGGACCGGCAGCGTGCTGAGCCTGGCGCTGCTGGCCTGGCTGCTGCGCCTGCTGATGAGCGCTGCGGGCCTGACCACTCCTAGCTGAGGTACGCCCCATGCCAGTGATCGGCTATCACGCCTCCCACGAACAGTTTCCGCCCGGCGAACTGCTGCAGCTGATGCAACAGGCCGAGCGCGCCGGCTTCGCCGCCGGCATGTGCTCGGACCACTTCCATCCGTGGAGCGAAAGCCAGGGCGAAAGCGGCTTCGCCTGGTCCTGGCTGGGCGCGGCACTGCAGGGCACCGCCTTCGACCTGGGCGTGGTCAATACGCCGTGCTTTCGCTATCACCCGGCGCTGATCGCCCAGGCCACCGCGACCCTGGCGCAGATGTACCCGGGGCGCTTCTGGCTGGCAGTGGGCAGCGGCGAAGCGATCAACGAGTCGATCACCGGCGAGCGCTGGCCACCCAAGGCGGAACGCAATGCCCGTCTGGCCGAGGCGGTGGCGATCATCCGCGCCCTGTGGGCCGGCGAGGAAGTGTCGCGCGATGGCTTGATCAAGGTGGAGCGGGCGCGGCTGTATAGCCTGCCGTCACGCCCGCCCGCGCTGTACGCGGCGGTGCTGTCGGAGCAGACCGCGCGCTGGGCCGGGAGCTGGGCGGACGGCATGATCACGGTCAGCAGCACGCCGGAGCAGCAGCAACGCATCATCGATGCCTTCCGTGACGGCGGTGGCGCCGGCAAACCCCTGCTGCTGCAGGCCAAGCTGTCCTACGCCGAGAGCGAAGCCGAAGCCCTCGCCGGGGCCCATCAGCAATGGCGCACCAACGTGCTGCCCGGCCCGCTGACGCAGGATCTGAAGAGCGTCGAGGAGTTCGAGGCGGCGGCCAGCACGGTGCGCCCCGAGGATCTGCTCGAGCAGGTGCGCATCGGCAGCGACCTGGCGCAACACGCCGCCTGGCTGCAAGCCGATCTGCAGCAGGGTTTCGAGCGCATCTACCTGCACAACGTCAACCGCCACCAGCAGCGCTTCATCGAGGCTTTCGCTAGCTCGGTGCTTCCGCAATTGCGCTAGCCACGCTGGCGCCGTTCTCGGCCGGAGAGAAGATCGAACCGACTCGCCACCAGGTGTAGCCGTAGGGCGCCAGCTGCAGTTCCAGTGCCCCGATGGCATCGGCCCGCGCCACCTGGCGCGAGATCAGCTCGTAGCAGTCGCGGTCGGCCAGCTCCGGGTGGCGTATGCGCACCGTGCAGGCGCTGCGTGCCAGGTTGTGCACACAGACCACCCGGCCGCGATCGAGGAAATAGCTCTCGGCGAGTACGGCCGGCCCGCCATCGCACTCGATGAATTCGTGGCGCCCCAGGCCGAACTCCGGACAGGAGCGCCGTGTCTCGATCAGCGTCCGCGTGGCGTTGAGCTGGGACTGCGGATCCAACCACTGTTCGGTGGCGTTGACCCGCGCATAACCATATTCGCCGTCGTCGATCATCGGCCGGATCAGGCGTTGCGGATCGGCGCTGGAGAAACCGCCGTTACGCTCAGCCGACCACTGCATCGGCGTACGTACTGGGAAGCGATCCGGCAGCTCCAGCTTGTCGCCCATGCCCAGCTCGTCGCCGTAGTACAGCAGCGGCGCGCCGCTGCGGCTGAACAACACGCTCAGCGCCAGGCGCACCCGCCGCGGGTCGCTCAGCAGCGGCGCCAGGCGTCGGCGCGCGCCGCGTCCATAGATGCGCATATGCTCCTGTGGGGCGATCGCGTCGAGCAGCTCCTCGCGCGTCGCCTCGTCCAGCATGGCCAGGTTCAGCTCGTCGTGATGGCGCAGGAAGTTCATCCACTGGGCGCTGGGCGGCAAGGGTGGCAGCAGCGATTCCAGCTCACGAATCGGCGTGCCGTCCTCGCGGGCCAAGGCCAGGAAGATGCGCTCGGCGCCGATGAAGTTGAACAGCTGATTCAACCCGTCGCCATTGCCGAAGAACTGCCCCAGTTCCTCGGGCGCCACATTGGCCTCGCCCACCAGCAGCGCGCCGTGGCCATAGCGGCTGGCGTGGCGGCGCAGCTGGCGCAGGTACTCATGTGGGTCGCTGAAGTGTTGTGCCGGCCCCTTGGGCAGGATCAGGTAGGGCGCGGCGTCCACCCGGAAGCCGTCCACGCCCAGGGCCAGCCAGAAGCTGAGGATGCGCATCACCTCCTGGCGCACCTTGGGGTTGCTGTGGTTCAGCGACGGCTCGAAGTCGTGGAAGCGATGGAAGTAGTAGGCGCCGGCCTGCTCGTCGTAGGTCCACACGCTGTCGTACTGGTCGGGAAACATCACCTGGTCGGCCTGCGCGTCGTCCGGCTCCTCCACCCACACGTAGTAGTCGCGAAACGGCGAGCCGGGGTGGCGCGAGGCCTGGAACCAGGGATGCTGGCTGGAGGTATGGTTGACCACCAGATCGAGGAGCACCCGAATGCCACGCGCCCGGGCCTCGTCGATGAAGGCGCTGAAGTCACCGAAGCTGCCCAGGTGGGGGTCGATGCCGTAGTGGTCGATCACGTCATAGCCGTCGTCGCGCTCCGATGACGGATGGAACGGCATCAGCAGCAGGCTGTTGATGCCCAGCTGGCGCAAGTAGTCCAGGCGCGCGGTGAGGCCGGGGAAATCGCCGATGCCATCGCCATTGGAGTCATGAAAGGTGGCGACATCCAGCTGATAGGACACCGCGCTGTCGTACCACACGTCGTTCGCTTCCATCCGCCACTCCGCCGGCTCGGACCCTGCTAGATGGAGCCGAGCGCGACGGTACAAGTTCAGGCAATCGCCGAGCCGCCGGATCGGGATCGGCATCCCGATGTCCTGGCCACTCACGGCATGGGCCAGCAGCCGATGACGTATCGATCCGCAGCCCAGCCAACCGGAAAAGCGCCTTGAACCCCGCAGCCCGCAGCCCCGTCTCAACTGAATAACCTACCAGGCGGTCTTCCGATGCATCCTTCGCCCTGCCCCGCACCGTGCCAACGGAGAACGCCATGAGCTTCAGCCTTTGGCTGCTGGTACTTGGCACCCTGCTGTTGATCCTGGCGCTGGCGTCCGCCTACCTGCGCCTGCTGCCGATCTCATCCTCGGTGCTGTACCTGACCTTCGGCCTGGCCATCGGCCCTCTCGGCCTAAAACTCTGGCAGCAGGGCCTCGGCCCTATCAGTGGTTGGCTGGAACATCTGGCCGGGGCCGCGGTACTGGTCTCGCTGTTCATCGGCGGGCTCAAGCTGCGCCTGCCGCTGCGTTCGCCGGAATGGCGCGCGGCCTGGCTACTGGCGGGGCCGGTGTTGGTCGGCACCATCCTCGGCCTGACCCTGGTCGGCCACTTCGGCCTCGGCCTGGACTGGGGCCTGGCGCTGCTGGTGGCGGCCATCCTCTCGCCCACCGATCCGGTACTGGCCAGCCTGGTGCAGGTCAGCCATGCCGGCGATGTCGACCGCCTGCGTTACGCGATCTCCGGCGAGGCCGGGCTCAATGACGGCATCGCCTTTCCCTTCGTGGTGCTCGCGCTGCTGCTGATCGCCCAAGGGCAAGCGCTACCGCAGCTTGATGAGGTAATGCGCTGGCTGCTCAGTGACGTGGTGTGGGCCGTCCCCGCCGGCCTGCTGCTAGGTTATGCACTCGGCCGCGGCACCGGGCGCCTGGTGATCTACCTGCGCGCACGACACACCGATACGGTGGTGACTGCCAACGACTTCCTCGCACTGGCGCTGATCTCTCTCTCCTACGCCTGCGCAGAGTTCATCGGTGCCTGGGGCTTTCTCGCCACCTTCGCCGCCGGCCTGGGCCTGCGCCATGCCGAGGTGGAGACCAGCAGCCACACCGATGATCCCGCAGAAGAAAAGAACGTCAATCCGGCGCCGCGCGAGGAAGGCCAAGCCAATGTGCTGGTGGAGTTCGGCGCCGATCCGGAAGAGCACCCGCAGATCGCCGCCGGCGCGCTGATGGCCGACATCCTCTCCTTCGGCGGGCTGCTCGAGCGCATTCTGGAAATCCTCCTGGTGACCCTGCTCGGCGCCCTGCTGATCTACCACTGGGACTGGCGCGCCCTGCCCCTGGCGCTCGCCCTGTTCTGCCTGGTACGCCCGGCCATGGCCGTGTTGCTGATCCGCGAGCGCCAATTGCCACTCGGCCATCGCCTGTTCGTCGGCTGGTTCGGCATCCGCGGCATCGGCAGCCTGTACTACCTCAGCTACGCCATCAACCACGACCTGTCCCCACTGGCCGCCAGCGAGGCCAGCGACCTGGTGCTCAGCGTGGTGGCCCTGAGCATCCTGTTGCACGGCCTGTCGACCCAGCCGCTGCTGGATTGCTACGAGCGACTATATCGACGCTGACTCAGCGCGCCATGCCAACCTGCTCGCGCAGGCGGCGGTTCTCGCGGTGCAGTTCGCGTTGCTGGAAGGCCTCGCGCAGCTGGTTGCGCAGGTCTTCCGGCTCCCATGGGGTGGTGATGAAGCGGTAGATCACGCCCTCGTTGACCGCCTTTAGGATGCTGCCGACCCGAGCGGCGTCGCTTAGGGCCAGGCGGATGGCGTCCGGGTAGATGCTGCGGACCTTGCGCAGGAATTCCACCCCGTGCATGTCGACTAGGCTCAGGTCGGTCAGCACCACGTCCACCGGGTATTGCGCCATCAGGTTGAGCGCGGCGGCGCCGTCGCTGGCGCTGAGCAGCTTGTAGCTTTCCAGACGCAGAAGGCGGCGCAGGGCGTCGTGGCTCTCGGTGCTGCCATCGACGATCAGCAGATAACGCTCGGTGCCATCGAGGATATTGGTCGGCAGGCTCAGCGGCGCGCCGCTCTGCAGGAACTGCATGCAGGCCAGCGGCGGCAGCGGCGGTGAGTAGAAGTAGCCCTGCATCTCGTCGCAGCCGGCGGCGCGCAGGAAGCTCATCTGCTCCGACTGCTCCACCCCTTCGGCGATCACCTTTATCCCCAGGTTGTGGCCGATGGAGATCATCGAGCGGGCCAGCGAGGCGCTGTCCGGTTCGGTGAGAATGTCGGTGATGAAGCTGCGGTCGATCTTCAGCTGGCTGAACGGGAAGCGCTTGAGGTAACCCAGCGACGAGTAGCCGGTACCGAAATCGTCGATGGAGAAGCGCACGCCCTGCTCGCACAGATGCTGCATCTTGCGCTGCACCACGTCGGCGTCGCTGGTGAGGATGGTCTCGGTCAGTTCGATCTTGATCCAACGCGAGGGAATGCTCTGGTTCCTCAGCACGCTGAGGATGCGTTCGATGAAGTTCTCGTCGGCGAAACTGATGGCGGAGAAGTTCACCGCCACGCTGAGGTCCTGGCTGAAGCTCTCGCGCCAGATCGCCAGCTGCTTGCATACCATCTCGAACACGTAGAAGTCGATATCGACGATCCAGCCGGTTTCCTCGGCCAGCGGAATGAACTCGCCCGGCGAGACGATGGTGCCACCGCGATTCCAGCGCACCAGCGCCTCGAAACCGCACAGACGGCCGCTCTGCAGGTCCAGCTGCGGCTGGTAGAAAACGATGAATTCCTGGTTCTGCAGGGCGTGGCGAGTCTGCTGTTCCATGGCCAAGCGCGCCTGCACCTGCTCGTTCATCGCCGGCATGAAGGCGCAGATGCGGTTACGCCCCTGGTGCTTGGCCTGGTACATGGCAGTGTCGGCGTTGCGCAGCAGGGTGCCGGCATCGCGCCCGTCGCTGGGGAAGCAGCAGAAACCGATGCTGCAGCTGACCGCCACTTCCTGACCATCCAGCATCATCGGGCTGGCGATGGTGTCCTTGATATGCTCCAGCAGGGCGACCTGCTCGCTGAGCTGGACGGTGTCGGCCACCAGAATGATGAACTCGTCGCCCCCCAGCCGCGCCACTGTGTCGATGTCACGCACACTGGCACGCAGCCGCGCGGCAATCTCGATCAGCAGCTGGTCGCCGGCGCTGTGGCCCAGACTGTCGTTGACCACCTTGAACTGGTCGACATCCATGAACGCCAGGGTGAACTGGCCGCTGCCGCGGCTGGCGAAGGCGATGGCCTGGCCGATACGGTCATTGAGCAGGTTGCGATTGGGCAGGCCGGTGAGGCTGTCGTGGTTGGCCTGGTGTTCCAGCTCCTCCTGATAGCGCTTGCTCTCGGTGACGTCATGCAGGATGCCGACGAAATGGCTGACCTTGCCGCGATCGTTGACCACCGGCGCCACCCGCAGGTCGTTCCAGAATTCCGAGCCGTCCTTGCGGTAGTTGCGCAGCAGGGCTGCACCCTCCTCCTTCGCCACCAGGGCGCGGCGAATGTTGTCCAGCCCGGCCTGATTGCGCTCGTCGCCTTGCAGAAAACGACAGTTGCGCCCCAGGACATCCTCGACCGCATAGCCGGTGATGCGCTCGAAGGCCGGATTGGCGTAGACGATGGGCTGATCCGGATGTTCGGCATCGGTGATGATCACCGCGTTGACGCTGGCCTCGACCGCGCGGGTGCGGATGCGAATGTCCAGGTCACGGCGGCGCTGTTCGGTGATGTCCTGGATCACCACGATGGCGCCCTGGATCACCTGGCTGGCATCGCGAAATGGCACCGCCGAGTTGAGGATGGTCTTGCGCTCGCCCTTGAAGGTCTCGATGTCAACCACCTCGTTGCGCGACACCCGACCGTGCTGCACGGCGCGCATCATCGACCAGTCCGTCTCGGTGATGCGTTCGCCGGTTTCCGCCCACCAACCGCGATAGTGGCCGTAACCCTCCGCCCCGCTCGGGTGGGCGCCGCCCCAGATCAGGCTGCTTTCCGGATTGCTCATGATCAGGCGGCCTTGCTGGTCGGTGACGAACACCCCCACCGGCAGGCTGTCCAGTACCTTGCGCAACAGCTCCTCGCTCTTGGTCAGCGCCTCGGTGCGCTGCTCCACCAGTTGCTCCATGCTTTCGAACAGGCGCGCGCGGCCCAGGGCCATGGCCAGCTGGCGGCCGATCGAGGCCAGGGCGCTGAGCGACTCTTCCGACCAGGGCTGCGCATCGCGCTGTACCACGTTGAGCATGCCGATGATCTCGCTGCCCATCTGCAGCGGGATGCTGGCGTGGATGGAGTCGCCGGGCTTGTCGATCAACGCCGGGCAGTCACTGATGTTGCTCGGCCGGGACAGCTTGTCGCTGACCCAGGCATGCCGGCACGGGCAGTTGCGGGCGCATTTATCGAGATCATGCTTCGAATAGTTCGGCCCACGCGCGCGGGCGCCAGCCACATGGGCCGGCTCGTGCGGCTCGTTGGCGTCGGCCAGCAGCAGCCAGGCGCCGACCGCATCGGGGAACTCCAGGATGCGCCGCAGCGCAGCGTCGATGACGTTGCGCTCGCTCTTGGCATCAGTCAGGCCGCTGGTGAAGTGGAACAGGCAATTGAGCAGCGAGTTGGTACGGGCCAGCTCGTCGTGTTTGGCCTGAAGCTCGTTGTTCAGGCGTACGCCCTGCTCGTAGGTGGAGATCAGCAGGTCGAGGATCTGCTGGCGGCTGGCGGTGATGAAGTGCCGCTCGCCCTCCAGCACGACCTCGACGCCCATCTGCACCCGCTCGTGGCTGCGCAGCTCCAGGTTGACCAGAAAGTAGCGGATGCGCGACATCAGGTATTTTTCGTCAAAGGGCTTGACGATGAAGTTGTCGGCTCCCGACGCCAGGCCATGGACTACATCGCGGGCGTCCGCCAGTGCAGTGACCAGGATGATCGGGATGCTCTGGGTCAGCGCCGAACTCTTCAGCTGACGGCACAGCTCATAGCCGTCCATTTCCGGCATGACGATGTCGCTGATGACGATGGTCGGCTTGCGCACCGCCACCATCTCCAGCGCCTCGCGGCCATTGCTCGCCACCCGCACCTTGCAGCCAACGGCTTCGAGCATGTACTGCAGTTCGGTGGCCTGGGTGTGGCTGTCTTCCACCACCAAGATGTCGGCGTCGGCATACATGGTCATTCCCTCCCGTTACTTCCGTTTACTGCGGCCATGTGGGCGGCTATTGCGTTGAGCAGTTCTGCGATGCCTTCGGGCGGCAGCACCTGACGGGCTGCCTGCAGACCGATGGCCGCCTTGGGCATGGAGTCGATCACCGCCGTACTCGGTTCCTGCACCAGAGTCAGGGCGCCGGCCTGGCACATATCGGCCAGGCCTTGGGCGCCGTCGCGGCCCATGCCGGACATCTGGATGCCGATCGCCTGCTTGCCGAAGTGACGGGCAACCGAGCGGAACAGGTAGTTGGCGGCCGGGCGCACGTGTTCTTCCGGCGGGGCATCGTCGAGAACCACGCTGCGATTGGCGGCAAAGCCCAGATGATGACCGTCCGGCGCCAGGTGCAATGCGCCAGGAGTCAGGCGCTGGCCACCCTCGGCGATCACTATCGGTAGCGGCGTCAGCGTCGCCAGCCAGTCGCGGAAGCTCGGCAAAAAGCCTGGCGCGATGTGCTGGACCAGCACCATGGCCCAGGGCTGTGGTGGCACCAGGGATTGCAGGAAAGCCTTGATCGCCATCGGGCCACCCGCCGATGCGGAGATCGCCACCAGCAACGGTGCGCACGCCGCCGTCTGCGCCACCAGCGGCGGAGTATCGACAGCGCTCGCCGCACTGGGTCGGCGCTTACGCCGCACGATTTTCACCTGGACCATGCTGCGCAGGGTGCGCAGCAGCTCATCAATGCGCTCCTCGAAGTCGCTGGCGGTCGGCCCCGCCGGCTTCTCCAGTACCGCCAGGGCGCCGGCTTCGAGGGCGCGCATGGCCGTGACCGAGGCCTGGTGGTTGACGCTGGCGGAGAGAATCACCACCGGCAAGGCGTAGTGCTCGAGAATGCGCTCAGTGGTCTCGTAGCCATCCATGCCCGGCATGTGCACGTCCATGGTGACGATGTCCGGGGTGAACCCGCCGAGTAGCGCCTGCAAAGCCTCGCTACCGGTGCTGGCCTCGCGTACCTCATAGCCCTCCCCCTCGAGCACGGCACGCAGCAGCATGCGGCTCACCGGTGAATCGTCCACTACCAGCACACGCATTCCCGTCCCCCCTCAGATGAGCCGGCGAATGGCTTCCAGCAGGTTGTCCTGCTCGAAACCGCTCTTGGCCAGATAGGCATTGGCCCCCGCCTCCAGACCGCGTGCGCGGTCCTCGGCAGAATGCAGGGCGGTCACCAGCACCACCGGCAGATCCGCCAGGGTGCGGTCGGCGCGAATGCGGCTGGTCAGGGTGAAGCCATCCAGACGCGGCATTTCCACGTCGGACACCAGCAGGTCGAACTGTCCCTGCTTCAAGGCATTCCAGGCCTCCAGGCCATCGTTGGCGGTGGTCACCCGGTAACCCGCCGCCTCCAGAATCGCCTTGAGCAGCCCCCGCGAAGTAAACGAGTCCTCGGCGATCAGCAGGCGCTGCACTACCTCGCTGCGGCGCGGCTGCGCCTGCTGGCTGAGGCTGGAGTCCTGCGACTCCAATGCGCTGCGATAGAGATCGGCGGGATGCAGGATGGGCACCAGTTGGCCATCGCCTAGCACGGTGGCGCCCATCAGGTTGCGCACCCGCTGCAGCTGGCGGCCGAGGTTCTTGACGATGATTTCCTGGTCGCCCAGCAGCTCCTCCACCAGCAGCACGAAGCGCTCGCCGCGCACCTTGAGCAGCAGCAGAGTCAGCTCGCTGGCGATGATCGGCGGCTGCGCCAGGCCGAGCACATCGGCCAGCGGCCAGAGCGGCAGCACCTCGCCTTCGAAGGCCACCGACGGGCGATTCTCCAGGGTACGGATGGCACTCGCCGGCAGGCGCAGGCAGCGTTCCACCGCCAGGGCCGGCACCGCGAACACCCGCTCGGCGTTGCGCACGATCACCGCGCGGAAGGTCGACAGGCTCAGCGGCAGGTGCAGGTGGAAACAGGTGCCGGCACTGCGCGTGGACTCCAGTTCGATGCGCCCACCGAGACGCTCCACCGTGTCCTGGACGATGGCCATGCCTAGGCCGCGGCCGGAAATGTCGGTGATCATGCCGCTGGTGGACAGCCCGGAGAGGAAGATCAACCCCAACGCCTCGCGCTCGCCCAGGGCCTGTGCCTGCTCCGCGCTGAGCAGTCCGGCAGCCATGGCCTTTGCCTTCAGCCCGGCGGGATCGATGCCCGCACCGTCGTCGCTGACCCGCAGTTCGAAGCGGTCCGCCGACTCCTGGGCCAGTTCCACTAGCAGTTTTCCTACCGGATTCTTGCCCTGGCCGGTGCGCTGCTCCGGGGTTTCCAGGCCGTGGTCGATGGCGTTGCGCAGCAGGTGGGTGAGGACGATGCGCAGCTCGTCGAGGATGCGCTTGTCGATCTGCAGGCTTTCGCCGCGTACCTGCAGCTCCGCGCGTTTGCCGGCCTGGCTGGCGATGTCCTGGACCATGGCCGGCACGCCTTCGAGCAGACTGCTGCCAGACAGCAACAGCGCGCCCTGCATCTCGCCGGTCAGCGCGTCGGACAACTGGGCCAGTCCCAGGGCCATCTGCGCTCCAGACTTGGCCAGGCGCGCGGCCCCGAAATGCAGGCGGTCGAGCTGCGACAGGCTCCAGTCGAGATAATCGAGCACGCTCTTGAGGCCTTCCTGGGCGCTACTGGGCAGCTCATCGAGGCTCTCGCGCAGCTGCTTGAGCGCACCGGAGCCGAGCATGCGTTTGGTCCGCTGCGGCTCGAAGGCCAGCGCGTGCTCCTGCAGGCTGCGCGCGTGGGCCTGGGCCTCCAACTTGTGCTGCAGCAGCACCTCGCTGTGGAACAGCAGCGCGTCCAGGCGCTCGGTGGCCACGCGCACGGTGGTCGGGTCCTGCGGCAGCTCGGCACTGGGTGCTTCCAGCACCGGCAGCTCCACCTCCTGACCCAGGGTGCTGTCGTTGAGGCTGTCGATCATCTGCGCCAGCTCGTTGCCATCCACCTCCTGACCGGCGTGCAGGCGCTGCACCAATTTGAGGGTCAGGCGGCACAGCTCTACCCGTTCCGGCGTCAGCTCGATATGGGCGTGGCGCACGGCGCCGAGCAGGCTCTCCCAGGCGTGGCAGATTCGCTCGATCTCGCCGATCCCGGCGGCTCGCGATGCTCCCTTGATGCTGTGCACCTCGCGAAACAGCGACTCGATGCCCTGCTCGCTGGCGCCACCCTCGCGCCAGTTGGCCAGGGTGTCGGCGAGGATTGCCAGACGCTCGGCCGCCTCGGCGCGGAAGCTCGCCTGCAGCCGCTGCCGGAGTGCGTCGCGGTCGAAGCTCACGGGTGCCTCACAGCTTGAACCGGGCCGCCAGGCCCTTGAGCTTGAGGCCGAGCTGATGCAGATTGCGCGCCGCCATGTCCACCTGCCGCGCACCGGCCACATTGTCCTGGCTGGCCTGGCGGATGTTCTCCATGGCGCTGCCGATCTGGTCCATGCCGATCATCTGCTGCTGGCTGGTGGCGGCGATCTGCAGGGCGATCTCGCTGGATTCTTCCACGCTGCTGCCCAGGGTGCGGATCGCCTCGCCACTGACCTGGGCACGCTGGTAGCCGCCCTCCACCGACTTGCTGCCCTCCTCGGCGAGAATCACCGCCTTGGTCATGGCCTTCTGGATGTCGCCGAGGATGCCACGCACCTGGGCGGTGGCCTGTTTGGACTGTTCAGCGAGGGTCTTGACCTCCTGCGCCACCACCGAGAACCCCTTGCCCGCCTCGCCGGCCTTGACCGCCTCGATCGAGGCATTCACGCCGAGCAGGTTGGATTGTTCGGCCAGGTCGTTGACCGAGGCGACTATCTCGCCGATGGTCTGGCTCTGCTCGCCCAGGCGCATGATGCTCTCGGCCACCGCCTGCATCTGCTCGCGGATCAGGCCCATGCCGCGCAGGTTTTCTTCCACCGACTGGCGGCCGCTCTGCACCACCTGGCGGGTACGCTCGGTGCTCTCGCTGACCGACTGCGACTTGTTGCCGGCGAGCACCGCCGTCTGCTTGACCTCCTCCACCGTGGTGGCGATCTCGCTGATCGCCGTGGCGGTTTCCTGGGTGCTGGCCGCCACCTGGGTGGTCACCGCGATAATTTCCTCGCTGGCGCTGGCCACCACCGAGATGCTCTCGTCGAGCTCCTGGACCAGTTCGCGCAGGTACTGGCTCATGTTGAAGAACGCGTGGCTGAGACGGCCGACCTCGTCCTGGCGCGTGTGCCCGGGCAGTTCGCGGGGAATTTCGCCACGGCCGATCTGCTCGGCCAGGTTGGTCAGGCGCGCCAGCGGCTGGGCGATGTGCCGGCTGAGCAGCCAGGCCAGCAGCGCGCCGCCCAGCACCAGGGCCAGGCCGGCCTGGAAGATGCTGCTGCGCAGGTCCTCCAGCGCCTGTTGCGACTGGATGGTGCTCTCGGCAATGCGCTGATTGGTGCGTGCCACCAGTTGTTCGGCCAGGTCGTGCAGGCGCTCCACTCGTTGCCGCTGCGGGCCGGCGACCAACGCCCGCACTTCGTCCAGCTTGCCAGCCTGCAGCAGCGGCAGCAGTTCGTTGTCGCGGCTGCGCACATAACCGGCGCGCAGGCTTTGCATCTGCTTGAGCAGCTCGATGGTCACCTCGTCACCCTGCACGGCGGTCTGCAGGCGTTCCAGGCGACGATCATTCAGCTCGCTGCCGGCGCGAATGCTTTCCTCCAGCACCTGGGCATCGCCGCCGAGGGCGCTGAGCATCTCCACCCGCTGCAGGTTGATGCTGATCAGCAGGTCCTTGACGTCGGTCACCCGCGCATAGCGTCGGGCGAACTGTTCCTCCTCGCTTTTCTGCAAGGCGACGAACTGCTCCAGCGTGGTGAACAGCAGCAATGCGAAACCCAGGATCAGCACCGCGAATGCCAGCATCAGCTTGCTACCGATACGCAGGTTCAACAGGTTTGCCAGCATGAATCCTCCTTGCTTGGTCGTTAGTCGTCGGCGTGGACGCGTAGGTTCGGGTCACCGAGCAGGCGTGTGCCATCCAGCACCGTGGTCTGCTCCGCGGTAACTCCCAGCAGGTAGTTCGCGCGGATGCCCGTCAGGTTGGCCAGGCCCGCCTGCAGGCTGTCGCGCGGGATCTGCTCGATACCGCGGATGCGATCGGCCAGCAGGCCGAATTCCATGTCCTGGTTGCGCAGCACCACCAGGTAGTTCTTGTCGGAGAGGCCCTCGATCGGCAGTTCGAAGAACACCCGCAGGTCCAGCACCGAGACGATGTGCCCGCGCACATTGACGATGCCCAGCACGAAGGGTGGCGTACCCGGCAGCGGGGTGAAGTGCGGCAGCGGCAGCACGGCGCCGACATGCAGGGTCTCGATCGCGTAGAGCTCTTCGCCGAGGGTAAAGCTGAGCAGCTCGATCAGGCTGTCCGGCCGAGTTTCCTCGACGTTGCGCGCCCATTCGCGGGTGCGTTGCTGCAGGCGCTCCTGGTGCTCGCCGGGGTCGGGGGAGAATTCCTGGTCGATGCGCCGTTCGAACTCCGCGAGGCGCTCGCGCAACTGCGCCCAGCGCTCCTCGACGTTGCTCGTCTCGTTCATGCGCGGCCCTCCAGCAATTGTTCGCAGAGCCGACGCAGCTGGCCGGCGCTGAGGCCGTCGCCGAGCGGCACCTGTGCGTCGGCGGCCCAGGACTGCAGCAGTCCCAAACAGACCCGCAGGGCCTTGTCGCCGGGCTGGCGGCGGCCTGCCTCGCGCAGCAGCAGCCCCTGCTGGAAGTGCAGCATCGAGCAGTCAGGGTCCAGGTAGAGCGCCTTGTGCAGGGCCTGCAGGGCCGCCGTCACGTCACCCTCCTGGCGGGCCAACAGCGCCTGCAGCCAATAGGCAGGCAGCGCTGCGGCATCCAGATCGAGGGCGCGTTGCAACCATTCCCTGGCCTCGCCGCTGCGCTGTTGATCGGCCCAGCTGCGTGCCATCAGCAGGCAGGCGTCATAGCGCCTGGCCAGGGCCAGACCGGGGCGGGCCAGGTAGCCATCCAGCAGTTCCCGTGCCCGATCCATGCGGCCCTGGGCCAACGCCGCCTCGGCATCGCGCCACAGGGTGTCGGGCTCGACCTGCGCCGGCGCACTGGCGACAGGTTCGGGAGGCGCCGGTGGCACGAACTTGAACTCCACCACGGGGGCCTGAATGGGCTGTGTTCTCGCTAGCGGTGGCGGCGAGGTCCGCGCGGCCGCATCCGCTGCCAGCGCGTAGTTGCTGCCGGCCCAGAAGCCGTTCAGGCCGGCCTGGGTGGCGAGGCCCGCCTCCACGGCGCTGAGCACCAGGATGCCGTCGTCGCTCAGGCAGGCCAGCAGGCGACGCAGCGCGGCCGTGGCATGTTCGGTGGAGAAGTACATCAGCACATTGCGACAGAGGATCAGATCGATCCCGGCCAGTCCCCGACCGGGATTGGGCAACGCCTTGTCGGCCAGGTTGTGGCGCAGGAAGTGAATGCGGCCGCGCCATTCGGGGCGTACCCGCCAGCTGCGCTCGTCGGCCTGGAAATAGTGGGTGCGGAACGCCTCCTCGTTGCGCCGAAAGGCGTTCTGCCCGTAGCGCCCCTGCTCGGCACGGGCGAGGAAACCGGCGTTGATGTCGCTGGCCAGCAATTCCAGCGTCCAGCTCGCTGCCTCGGCGCCCAGCAGCCCGTCGAGCAGGAACAGCAGGCTGTAGGCCTCCTCGCCGGTGCAGCAGGCCGCGCTCCACACCCGCAGATAGCGCTGGCCGGCAGCGCGCCGGCGCTGCAGCAGCGGCGCCAGGTGGTGGCGGGCCAGCCAGTCGAGGGCCTCGGCATCGCGCCGGAAGTAGGTTTCGCCGACACTGAAGGCGGGAATCAGGGCCTGGATCTGCGCATCGTCCCAGTCCGCGAAGGCCAGGCTCTCCAGCCAGGTAGCCGGATCACGCCCCTGTTCCACGGCCAGCTGGCGCAGGCGCCGCAGCAGCTCGGCCCGCCGTGGCCCGCCGAAGTCCATGCCCAGATGCTGGTGCACCTTGCTCGCCAGCACCTCCAGCAGCCGCGGCGAACAGGTCGGCTCAGCCTGGCGCATCGTCCGCTCCGTTGGCATCCAGCGCGCGTTGCAGTTCAAGCTCGTCAGCGTCGCTCAGTAGTTGCTCGACGTCCTGGATCAGCAGCATGCCCTCCTCGGTACGCAACACGCCGCGCACCATCTCGCTAGGCACTCGGGGCTGCGCGGAATCAACCACATCCGTGGCGGAGCACTGGGCCGCCGTCTCCACGCCATCGACCGGTACCAGCAGTTCGCGAGTGCGACTGCGCAGCCAGAGAAACGGCTGCCATAGCGCGAGAGGCGCCGCCGGCCAGGCGAAGCGCCGTGCCAGGTCCACTACCGGGACAATCTGCCCACGCACATTGGCCAGGCCGAGAACGGTCTGCGGCGCGCCCGGCAGCGGCGTGCATTGCAATGCCGGGATCACCCGGATCACGTTTTCCAGAGGTACCGCCAGATGCTGCCCCGCTAGCCGGAAAGGCAGCACAGTAAATCTGTCCATAGAGGCGTCCAGTTGCCGCTAGCTGTCCTCTTTACCCTAGCCCAGCACAGCGGCACGTCCAGCGAACCGGTCCAACCGGTCAACTCGTCTGCCAACCCGCCGACAGCTTGCCGGCAGCCATTTGGAGCACGCGGTCAGCTCATCCCTGGCAAACCTCGACCGCGGAAGTGGGCACGCCGAACAGCAGATCGAAGGCCCACTGGAACGCGAAGGCATAGAAGAAGAAAAACAGCAGCAGCCCCAGATCGGCCACCAGCGCCTGCAGCCAGGAAATATCCAGCCACCAGGCCATCAGCGGCACCAGCATCAGCGCCAGGCCGCCCTCGAAACCCAGCGAATGCAGCAGACGCCGCCCCAGGGTGCGAGTACGCCGCTTCTGCCTGGCCTCCCAGTACTCGAACAGGCCGTTGAACAGCATGTTCCAGCTCAGCGCCACCAGGGACAGCAGCATGGCCAGGGTGCCGGAGTAGACCATGCTCTCGTCGAAGGCGTAGGCAATCACCGGCGACACGAACAACGCGCCGATTAGCTCGTAGAGCAGCGCCTGGACCACCTTGCGTTTTGCGCCTTGCATAGTTCACCTCACCCTTTGCCGTGCCATGGGCGGCACGTCGTGGCCATGAATCTATGGAGGTGCGGCCAACGGAACAAATGACCTATAGTTTGCCAGGATGAATACAACTCACCTATCGACGAGCCGCCCATGTTCGCCCGCCTGCCTCTCAACGCCCTGCGCACCTTCGAATCCGCCGCGCGCCTGGCCAGCTTTCGCGCCGCGGCGCTGGAGCTGAATGTCACGCCCACCGCCGTGTCGCATCAGATCCGTGGCCTGGAGCAATGGCTCGGCAGTCTGCTGTTCGAACGCCTGGGCCGCGGCGTACGCCTGACCGAGGCCGGCGAGCGCTTGCGGCGTAGTCTGCACGGCGCCCTGCTGGAGATCGACCGCAGCCTGGAAGCACTGCGCCCCCAGGCCGGCGAGCACAGCCTGAGCCTGAGCACCATGCCGGCCTTCGCCGCGCTCTGGCTGATTCCCCGCCTCGGCCGCTTTTATCGGCGCCATCCGGGCATCCGCGTACGCATCGAGACCAGCAACGAGCTGGTCGACCTGCAGCGTGACGCCAGCATCGACTTGGCCATCCGCTGCGGCCTGGGTGATTACCCGCAACTGTTCCAGCAAGCGCTGATGGAGGAGCGCTTCGCTGCCTATGCCGCGCCGCAGTTGCTGGAGCGCCTGCCAGCGCAGCGGCCGGAACTGATCGGCGTGGGCTGGGAGGCGCCACTGTCCGGCCTGCCGGCCTGGGAAACCTGGGCAGCCGAGGCCAACGAGCCCTGGGTTGCCGGCGCCATGCGCCGCGACTATCCCGACGAACACTACGCCCTGCAGGCGGCCATCGCCGGCCAGGGCCTGGTGCTGGCCAGCTCGGTGCTGGTCTCCGACAGCCTGGCCAGCGGCCTGCTCCGGCCCTACCGTGCCGATATCAGCCTGCCCGGCGCGCGCTACCTGGCGCTGTGCGTGCCGGGTCGCGAGCGCCAGCCGGCGATCAAGGCATTACTCAACTGGTTGGCGGAAGAGACCGCGCAGGAAGACCGGCAGCCTGTCGATTGAGGCGCTCGCCGTTCGACCAGGACTAACCCACCTCGATGGAGACTCACCGCATGGCCCTGGAACTCTACGCCCACCCCTTCTCCTCCTACTGTCAGAAGGTGCTGATCGCCCTTTATGAGAACGACATTGCCTTCGAGTACCGCCTGCTGGCGCCGGAGCAGCCGCAGCATATTCAGCGGCTGGCCGAGCTGTGGCCCATGCGCCGTTTCCCGCTGCTGGTCGATGCAGGCCAGATGGTGGCGGAGTCGAGCATCATCATCGAGCACCTGCAGCTGAACCATCCGGGGCCGGTGCGGCTGATTCCGGACGATCCCCAGCAAGCGCTGGAAATACGTTTCATGGACCGGGTGTTCGACAACTACATCTCCACCCCGCAGCAGAAGTGTGTGTTCGATGCCCTGCGCGCACCGGATGATCGCGATGCCTATGGCGTGACCGAAGCACGGCGCATGCTGGACACCGCCTACGCCTGGCTGGAGCAGCGCCTGCAGGGCCGCACCTGGGCGGCCGGCGAAGTCTTCAGCCTGGCCGATTGCGCGGCGGCGCCCTTCCTGTTCTATGCCGACTGGACCCAGCCGATCGGCCCGGCCTTCCCCGCGGTACGTGCCTATCGTCAGCGCCTGCTACAGCGACCGTCCTTCGCCCGCGCCGTGGATGAGGCGCGGCCGTACCGGACGTTCTTCCCGCTGGGCGCGCCGGACCGGGACTGATCCACAGCTTGCAACGGCGGGGTTCCTTTTGCCGGCGCGATGCCGCTAGCATCGGCCATCCATATCCGTGCACCACAAGGAAGGTCGATGAAAAAGCTCGTGCTGTCCCTACTCTGCCTGTTCGCCCCGCTGGTCCACGCCGATCCGGCGCTGACCGAAAACAGCATCCGCAACCTGTACGACCAGATAGCGGCCGACGCTTCGAAGCGCGATATCGACGCCACCCTGTCGCACATGAGCGAGGACGTGCGCATCCACATCACCGCCGCCAAGGGCAGCATCGAGCTCGACGCGGACAAGTACCGCCAGCTGCTCAAGCAGGGCTGGTCCGGCCTGGACAGCTACCGCATGGAAGTGGTTATCGAGTCGATCGAGATCGCCCAGGACGGCCAGAGCGCCACGGTCAAGGACACCACCAAGGAAACCCTGAGCATGCAGGGCCACGAGATGAGCACCGGCATGCAGGAAACCGTCAGTCTGCGCCTGATCGACGGCGAGCCGAAGATCGTGCGCATCGAGGCGACAATCCAGCCCTAGAGCGCTGCGGGCGCATCTGGGCGGCACTCAGATTGGCCGCGATGGCTGTTGGCCGGCTCATATCGCGGCCAAGGCCGCTCCCACAAGCTCCCTACTCTTCTACCGGCAGTCCCTGCCAGCCGCCACCCAGCGCCGCCACCAGCTGAACGCTGGCGGTCAGGCGGCTGCCCTGCAGAGTCAGGCGGGTGCGCTCGTTGGACAGCGCAGTGGTCTGCACCGTGACCACGTCGGTGAACTCGACGGTACCGGCGCGGTACTGGTTGAGTATCAGCCGCAGCGATTCGCGGGCGGCGTCCAGCGCCTCCTGCTGCACCACGGCCTCGCGCTCCAGCACGGCCAGCTGCACCAGGTAATCCTCCACTTCGCGGAAGCTGCCCAGCACCGTCTGCCGGTAATCGGCCACGGTCTGGTCGTAGCTGGCCTCGGCCTGCTCGACGCGGGAGCGGATCAGGCCGCCATCGAACAGGTTGAGGGCGAAGGCCGGGCCGATGGACCAGAAGCGATTGGGCGAGCTGATCCAGTTGTCCAGGCCGCCGCTGCGGTAGCCGCCGGTGGCGGACAGGCTCAGCTCCGGATAGTAGGCAGCCTCGGCCACGCCGATCTCGGCGTTGGCGGCCATCACCCGGCGCTCGGCGGCGGCCACGTCAGGGCGGCGCTCCAGCAGGGTCGAAGGCAGGCTCACCGGCACGCTCGGCAGCGCCGGCACATCCTCACGCACCGCCAGTTCGAACTCGGACGGCGCCACACCGATCAGCACGGCAATGGCGTGCTCCAGCTGGGCGCGCTGGTACTCCAGGTCCACCGCCTCGGCCTCGGTGCCCTTGAGCTGGGTCAGCGCCTGGGTCACGTCGGATTTGGGCACGATACCGGCCTTGTACTGGTTCTCGGCGATGCGGAAGGCCTGCTTGTAGGCGGCGACGGTCTCGTTCAGCAGGCGCTGCTGCTGGTCCAGCACCCGCAGTTGCAGGTAGTTCTGCACCAGTTCCGACTGCTGGCTGAGGCGTACGGCGGCCAGGTCGGCCTCGCTGGCGGCGAGGCCGGCGTTCTCCGATTCCAGCTGGCGGCGCAGCTTGCCCCACAGGTCCAGCTCCCAGCTCACGCCGAGGCTGGCCTCATAGGTCTTCGAGACGGTGGAAGCATTGGCACCACTGACGCTGACCCCGCCGCTGGTGCCGATGGTGCTGTCGCCGCCACCCTGGCCGGCGCGGGTCACGCCGGTGTTCAGGCCGACTGTCGGGAAGAAGCCGGCACGCGCGCCACGCACCAGGGCCTGTGCCTGGCGATACTGAGCCTCGGCGCTGGCGAGGTTCTGGTTATTGGCATTGAGCCGCTCGATCAGGCCGTCCAGCTCGGCGTCGCCGTACAGCTTCCACCAGTCGCCACGCAGCTCAGTGTCGGCCGGCGCGGCGGATTTCCAGCCGGCGGCCTGCTTGAACTCGGCCGAGGGCGCGCTATCCGGGCGCAGATAATCCGGGCCGACGGCACAACCAGCCATGGCCAGAGCAGCGAGCAGGAGGGAAATGCAGGGCAATGTGGACTTCATAGCGGAGTTTCCAGGGCGGCGTCAGTGCGCACGCCACGCCAGCGGTTGACCCGATGGCGCAGACGGTCGAGGTACAGGTAGACCACCGGGGTGGTGTAGAGGGTGAGCAACTGGCTGAGGATCAGCCCGCCGACGATGGCCAGGCCCAACGGCTGGCGCATCTCCGCTCCCTCGGCCTGGCCGAGCAGCAGCGGCAGCGCACCGAGCATGGCGGCCAGGGTGGTCATCATGATCGGCCGGAAGCGCAGCAGGCAGGCGCGACGGATCGACTCCTGCGGGCTCAGGTGCTCGTTGCGCTCCAGCTCCAGGGCCAGGTCGATCATCAGGATGGCGTTCTTCTTCACCACGCCGATCAGCAGGAACAGGCCGAGCAGCGAGACCATGCTGAACTCGCTGCCGGTCAGTAGGATCGCTGCCAGCGCGCCGACCCCGGCCGAGGGCAGCGTGGAGAGGATGGTCAGCGGGTGGATGTAACTCTCGTAGAGGATGCCGAGGACGATGTACACCACCAGCAGGGCGATGAGGATCATCACCGGCTGACCCTGGGCCTCCTTCTCGAACTGCCCACCGGTGCCGCCAAGCACGCCCTGCACTTCGGTCGGCAAATTGAGCTCGGCCACGGCCTGGCGGATCGCCGCGTTGGCCTGGTCCTGGCTCACGTCCGGCGCCAGGCTGTAACCGATGCTTTCGGCGGCGAACTGGCCCTGGTGGTTGACCCGGTCCTCCTCCAGGCTGCGCTCCCAGCGGGCGAAGCCGGACAGCGGCACGCGCTGGCCATCGGCGGCGATCACCTGGATCTGGTCCAGTGCTTCCGGGTACTGGGCGTATTTCGGATCGATCTCCATCACCACGCTGTACTGGTTGAGCGTCTCGTAGATGGTGGAGATCTGCCGCTGGCTGAAAGCATTGTTCAGCACGCTGGTGATCATCGCCATGTCCACGCCCAGGCGCTGGGCCGTGGCGCGGTCCACCACCAGGTTGATCTGCTGGGCGCCCTCGCCTTCGTTGGCGTCGATATCGGTCAGCTCGGGCAAGGCCGCCAACGCATCGCGTACCTTGGGCATCCACTGATTGAGCAGTTCTAGTTCGCTGGCCAGCAACACGTATTCGTTTTCCGAACTGCGCCCCTGGCGGCCGCCGAACTGCAGATCCTGGTCGGACATCAGCATCAGCCGCGCGCCGGGCACCTTGGGCAGCTCGTCGCGCAGGCGGTCCATGACCTCGCGTGCGGAGATGTCGCGCTCGGCGATGGGCTTCAGGCGCACCACCAGGAAGGCGTTGTTGATGCCGCTCTCGCCGCCAATGAAGCCGGCCACGCTGTGGATCGCCGGGTCCTTGAGCAGGCCGTCGCGGAAGGCGTCCATCTTCGGCTGCATGACCTGGAACGACAGGCCGTCGTCTCCGCGCACGAAGCCGATCAGCTGGCCGGTGTCCTGCTCGGGCATCAGGTTCTTCGGCACCGTGGCGAACAGGTAGAAATTGCCGAAGATGGTCAGCAGCAGGATGAACAGGGTCAGCCGCGAATGCGCCAGGGCCCACTCCAGGCTGCGCCCGTAGAAGGCCAGCACGCGCTCCTGCACCCGTGCACCGAACTGCTGCAGGCGGCTCGGTTCGTGCTCCTCTTCCTCGGCCCTGAGCCAACGGGCGCAGAGCATCGGCGTGAGGGTCAGGGACACGGCCAGGGAGATGAGGATGGCCGCCGTCAGGGTCACGGCGAACTCGCCGAACAGGCTGCCGACGATGCCGCCCATGAACAGGATGGAGAGGAACACCGCCACCAGCGACAGGTTCATTGACAGCAGGGTGAAGCCCACCTCCTCCGCGCCCTTGAAGGCCGCGGCCATGGGCTTCTCGCCGGCCTCGATATGCCGCGAGATGTTCTCCAGCACGACGATGGCGTCGTCCACCACCAGGCCGGTGCAGATGATCAGCGCCATCAGCGACAGATTGTTCAGCGAGAAGTCCAGCAGGTACATCACCGCGAAGGTACCGACCAGCGACACCGGCACCGCCAGCGCCGGGATCAGCGAGGCGCGCCAGCGGCCGAGAAACAGGAACACCACCAGGATCACCAGGCCCACGGCGATCAGCAACGTGCGCTCGGCCTCGTGCAGGCTGGCGCGGATCACCGGCGAGCGGTCCATCGCCACTGCAAGCGTGGCGCTCGCCGGCATCACCGCCTCCAGGGCCGGCAGCTCGGCGCGGATGTCCTCGATGGTCTCGATGATGTTGGCCCCCGGCTGGCGGTTGACCACCAGCAGCACGGCCTTCTCGTCGTTGTAGAAGCCGGAGTTGTAGCGGTTCTCCACCGAGTCGCCGACCTTGGCCACGTCGCTCAGGCGTACCGGGGCGTTATTCTGGTAGCGGATGATCAGGCTCTGGTACTCGGCCGCCTTGTGCAGCTGGTCGTTGGCCTGGATCTGCCAGTGGCGGTCGGCATCGGCCAGGTCGCCCTTGGGCCGGTCGCGGTTGGCCTCGGCGATGGCGGTGCGCACCTCGTCCAGCGCCACGCCGTACTGGTCGAGCAGGCGCGGCTCCAGCTGCACGCGCACGGCCGGCAGCGAACTGCCGCCGATCTCGATCTTGCCCACACCCTGCACCTGCGACAGCTTCTGCGCGATCACGGTGGAGGCCAGGTCGTACAGCTGGCTCTTGTCCAGCTGCGGCGAGGTCAGCGACAGCACCATGATCGGCGCCTGCGACGGGTTGAACTTCTCGTAGGTCGGCATGCTGCGCATACCGCTGGGCAGCAGGTTGCGCGAGGCGTTGATCGCCGCCTGTACCTCGCGGGCGGCGGCGTCCACGTTCCGCCCGATCTCGAACAGGATGATGATCCGCGTGTTGCCCTGGGCGCTGCGGCTGGTCATCTCGCTGATGCCGGCGATGCTGCCCAGCGCCCGCTCCAGCGGCGTGGCGACGCTGGAGGCCATGGTCTGCGGGCTTGCGCCCGGCAGAGTGGCGCTGATGACGATGGCCGGGAAATCCATGTTCGGCAGCGGCGCCACCGACAACAGGCGGAAGCTGACCAGCCCGGCGAGGATGATCGCCAGGCTCAGCAGCAGCGTCGCTACCGGCCGGCGGATAAAGGGCGCTGAAAGGTTCATGGCGCCAGCGCCACTCCCGAGGCGCTACGGCCGAGCAGACGCCGCGACATGCGGTCGAACGCCAGGTAGATCACCGGGGTGGTGAACAGGGTCAGCACCTGGCTGAGCAGCAGGCCGCCGACCATCACCAGGCCCAGCGGCTGGCGCAGCTCGGCGCCGGAGCCCGAGGCCAGCATCAGCGGGATGGCGCCGAACAGCGCGGCCAGGGTGGTCATCAGGATCGGCCGGAAGCGCAGCAGCGCGGCCTGGTAGATCGCATCCTGGGGCGCCATGCCCTGGTTGCGTTCGGCCTCCAGGGCGAAGTCGATCATCATGATCGCGTTCTTCTTGACGATGCCGATCAGCAGGATGATGCCGATGATGGCGATCAGGCCCAGGTCGTTTCCGGTCAGCAGCAGCGCCAGCAGCGCGCCGACACCCGCCGACGGCAGCGTCGAGAGGATGGTGATCGGGTGGATGTAGCTCTCGTAAAGCACGCCGAGCACGATGTACATGGTGACGATGGCCGCCAGGATCAGCAGCAGCGTGCTCGACAGCGAGGCGCGGAACGCCTCCGAGGCGCCCTGGAACTGGGTCTGGATGCCGGCCGGCAGGCCGATCTCCTGCTCCACCCGCTCGATCACCTCGACCGCCTCGCCCAGCGACACACCCGGCGCCAGGTTGAAGGACACGGTGACAGCCGGGAACTGGCCGATATGGTTGACCAGCAGGCTGGCCGAACGCTCCTCGACCCGCGCCAGCGAGGCCAGCGGCACCTGTCCGCCGCTGGCGGTGGCCACATGGATGCGTTGCAGTGCCTGCGGGCCCAGCTCGCCGGCGCCCATGCTCTCCAGCACCACGCGATACTGGCTGGCCTGGGTGAAGATGGTGGAGATCTGCCGCTGGCCGAAGGCGTCGTACAGCGCATCGTCGATGTTGCCGACGCTCACGCCCAGGCGCGAAGCGGCGTCGCGGTCGATATTGAGGAACACCTGCAGGCCCTGGTTCTGCAGGTCGCTGGCGATGTCGCGCAGCTGCGGCTGCTCGCTCAGGGCGGCGGTCAGCCTGGGCGTCCACTCATCCAGCAGCTTGCCATCAGGCGACTCCAGGCTGAACTGGAACTGGGTACGGCTGACCCGGTCCTCGATGGTCAGGTCCTGCACCGGCTGCAGGTACAGGGCGATGCCCGGCACCTTGGCCAGCTCGGGGCGCAGGCGCTCGATCACCTCGCTGGCGGTGGCGTCACGCTCGCGGTGCGGCTTGAGATTGATCAGCAGGCGACCGCTGTTGAGGGTCGGGTTGTCGCCGTCGACGCCAATGTAGGACGACAGGCTCGATACATCCGGGTCCTGCAGTATCACGCTGGCCAGGCGCTGCTGGCGCTCGCTCATTGCCTTGAAGGAGATCGACTGCGGTGCCTCGGAGATACCCTGTATCACCCCGGTGTCCTGCACCGGGAAGAAGCCCTTGGGCACGGCCAGGTACAGCACCACGGTAAGTGCCAGGGTGCCGATGGCCACCAGCAGGGTCAGGCCCTGATGGCGCAGGGTCCACGTCAGGCCCACGGCATAGCGCGCGATCAGACCATCGATAAAGGCACCCGCCGAGCGGTAAAAACGCCCCTGCTTCTCTTCCTTCTCCGCCTTGAGCAGGCGCGCGCACATCATCGGCGTCAGGGTCAGCGACACCACCAGGGAAATCAGGATGGCCACCGCCAGGGTGATGGCGAATTCGCGGAACAGCCGCCCTACTACATCCGCCATGAACAGCAGCGGAATCAGTACGGCGATCAGCGAGAAGGTCAGCGAGATCAGGGTGAAGCCAATCTGTTTGGCGCCCTTGAGCGCGGCGTTGAACGGTGTCTCGCCCTCTTCCAGATGGCGGGCGATGTTCTCCAGCATGACGATGGCATCGTCCACCACGAAGCCGGTGGCGATGGTCAGAGCCATCAGCGTCAAGTTGTTGATCGAGAATCCGGCCAGGTACATCACGCCGAAGGTGCCGATCAGCGACAGCGGCACGGCGATGGACGGGATGATGGTGGCCGAAACCTTGCGCAGGAACAGGAAGGTCACCAGCACCACTAGGCCGATGGCCAGCACCAGCTCGAACTGCACGTCCTTGACCGCTGCGCGGATGGTCTGGGTACGGTCGGTGAGCACCTGCACTTCCAGGCTGGCCGGCAGCGATGCGGTGATCTGCGGCAGCAGGCGCTGGATGCGATCCACCACCTCGATAACGTTGGCACCCGGCTGGCGCTGGATGGTCAGCAGCACGGTCTCATTGCGGTCGGCCCAGGCGGCCAGGCGGTCGTTCTCCGCGCCGTCCACCACCTTGGCCACGTCGCGCAGCCGCAGTGCCGCGCCGTTCTCGTACTTGAGGATCAGGTCCTGGTATTCATCGGCGGACTTGAGCTGGTCGTTGGCGTCCAGCTGGGAGACGCGGGTCGGGCCGTCGAAGTTGCCCTTGGGCTGATTGACGTTCTGCGCGGCGATCAGCTCGCGCACGTCGGCCAGGTTCAGGCCATGGCTGGCCAGGGCCTCGGGATCGACCTTGATGCGCACTGCCGGGCGCTGGCCGCCGGCCAGGCTGACCAGGCCGACGCCACTGATCTGGGCGATCTTCTGCGCCATGCGCGTATCGATCAGGTCGTGCACCTGGGTCAGCGGCAAGGTATTGGAGCGGATCGCCAGGGTCAGCACCGGGGTATCCGCCGGGTTGACCTTGTTGTACACCGGCGGCGCCGGCAGGTCGTCGGGCAGCAGGTTGGTGGCGGCGTTGATGGCCGCCTGTACTTCCTGCTCGGCCACGTCCAGGTTGACGTCCAGGGTGAAGCGCAAAGTGATCACCGAGGCGCCGCCCGAGCTGGTCGAGGACATCTGCTTCAGGCCCGGCATCTGGCCGAACTGGCGCTCCAGCGGCGCAGTCACCGCTCTGGTCATCACCTGCGGGCTGGCGCCCGGATAAAGGGTGAGCACGCGGATGGTCGGGTAATCCACCTCCGGCAGCGCGGAGACCGGCAACAGGCGGTAGGCGATCAGGCCGGTGAGGAAGATCGCCACCATCAACAGCGTGGTGGCGACCGGACGCAGGATGAACAGACGTGAAACGTTCATGCGCCCTGCTTCTGTGCGGCCTTGCCTTGCGGCTGTGCCAGGGCGCCCGGCTCGTTGCCGATCACCTGCACCTGGCTGCCTTCCTTGAGCTTGTCGGTGCCTTCCAGCACCAGACGTTCGCCGACCTTGACGCCGGAATCGATCAGGCTGGTGGCGCCGTCGCTGGCAGCGACCTTGATATCACGCAGCTGCACCTTGTCATCGGCGCCGAGGACGAAGACGAAGGTGCCGCGCGCACCGAACTGCACGGCGGCGGACGGGATCAGCGTGGCCTGCTGGCGGGTTTCCACGCGCAGGCGCACGTTGACGAACTGGTTGGGGAACAGCTGCTCGCCGGCGTTGCTGAAACGGCCCTTGAGCTTGACGGTGCCGGTAGCCACGTCGATCTGGTTGTCCAGGCTGTGCAGCTCGCCCTCGGCCAGCAGCTGCTGCTCGCCACGGTCCCAGGCTTGTACCAGCAGCTTCTGGTTGCTGCGTACCTTGGCCAGCACTGGCGGCAGGTCTTTCTCGGGCAGGGTGAAGTTGACGGCGATCGGCTCGACCTGGGTGATCACCACCAGCGGCGTGGTGTCGCTGCTGCGCACCAGATTGCCGAGGTCCACCTGGCGCAGCCCGAGGCGGCCGGCGATCGGCGCGCGAATCCGAGTGAAGTCGAGGTTGAGGCGGGCATCGGCCACAGCGGCCTGGTTGCTCTTCACCGTGCCTTTGTACTGGCCGACCAGCGCCTGCTGGGTATCCAGGGTCTGCTTGGCAATGCTGTCCTCGGCGTACAGGCCCTGGTAGCGCGCCAGGTCGATCTCGGCGTTCTTCAGCTGCGCCTGGTTCTGCGCCAGGGTGCCTTCGGCCTGTTGCAGCGCCACCTGGTACGGGCGCGGGTCGATCTGCGCCAGCAGGTCGCCGGCCTTGACCAACTGACCCTCCTCGAAGAACACCTTGACCAGCTCGCCGTCCACCCGCGAGCGCACATTGACGGTGTTCAGCGCCGTGACGGTGCCCAGGGCCTTGAGCTCAATATGGAAGTCGCCGCTACCAACCTCGGTCAGGCGCACCGGCACCGGGCCTTCCCAGGGGCTGTTGCCCTCCTTCTTCTGTTCCGGCTTGCCGGGCAGCAGCCACCACACCAGCACGACGCCGAGCAGTACGGCCAGGGCGATCAGCCAGGGGCGAGAGAGTCTGGGGAAACGGCGGGATTCGGGCATTTGCGAGATCACTATCCTGGGGAGGGTGAACGATAAGTACTCCCAGCAGCCAGGCAAAGGGTCTTTACCGCCTTTTTACCCTTCTTAGACGTAACAAGAAGTTGGAAATTTAGAAACGACAACGGCCTGCAGATGGCAGGCCGTTGTGTGACACACGGAAATTACTTCAGGACGGCGATCGCGGCGGCGTAGTTGGGCTCATCGGCGATCTCGCCGACCAGCTCGCTGTGCAGCACCTTGTCCTGCTCGTCTAGCACCACCACGGCGCGGGCGGAGACGCCGGCCAGCGGGCCGTTGGCGATGGCCACGCCGTAGTCCTTGAGGAACTCGGCGCCGCGCATGGTGGACAGGTTGATCACGTTCTCCAGGCCTTCGGCACCGCAGAAGCGCGCCTGGGCGAACGGCAGGTCGGCGGAGATGCACAGCACCACGGTATTCGCCAGCTTGCTGGCCTCGGCGTTGAACTTGCGTACCGAAGTGGCGCAGGTCGGGGTGTCCACGCTCGGGAAGATGTTCAGCACCTTGCGCTTGCCGGCCAGGCTGGCGAGGCTGACATCGGACAGATCCTTGGCCACCAGCTTGAACGCCGGCGCCTGCTGGCCGGCCTGCGGCAGCTGGCCTTCGACCTGGATCGGATTGCCCTTGAGGGTTACTTGTGCCATTGCGAGTTCCTTCTTTGTGTTGTGCCGGGGTCTCGGCGCCCAGCGGGGAGACGGGCGCCAGTGTGACCGCCCGGTACTGACACAGCAATGGTCGCTGTGTCAGCCGGCAGCCTGCTGCGCGGGCTGCGGATTGGGGTGGAAGAATACATGCTCGCGGATCGGCCCGACCGCGACTTCGCCGATTTCTTCGTAGCCCTGGCGCTTGTAGAACTCCAAGTAGTGGGGGTTGCCGGTATCCAGCACCACGCCTTGCGAGCCGGCATCCTCGGCGCACCATTCATGCAGCGCAGCGAGCAGTTGCTCGCCGAGCTTCTGCCCCTGGAACTGCGGGTGCACGCCAAGCAGCGGCAGCACGTGGTACGGCCCCGGCGGCAGGCAGGCGAGCACTGCATCGTGGTATTCCAGATAGCGCTTGGTGCAGCGGAAGCCGGTGGTCATCAGCATGCGCAGGCGCCAGCCCCAGCTCTCGGTGATGCCCAGCCGGCGGATCGGCGGCGCGATCAGCGCGATGCCCACCAGGCGTTCCTCGATGAGCAGGCCGATGGCCGGCAGATCTTCGGCGAAATGCTGCTGCACCAGCTCGCGCACCGTGGCGCGCACGCGCTGGTCGAAGCCTGGGCGCTCACTTTCGAACAGGTAGGCGAAGGTCGGGTCGTGGCGGTAGGCGTGATACAGCAACGAGCGGGCCTCGCGGCTGTAGCCATGATCGAGCAGGCGGACTTCGGCGGTACGGTGGGGCATCAGGCTGACCTCTTGTTGGGAGTTTCTTGTTGTTATGCATCCGACGGGTCGCCAGCCAAGGTAGCACCGCCGCCCCACCCTCGCCAGACGCTGGCCGCCGCGCGGGAGCTGGGCTAGCATCGCGGTTTTCCCTGCCGGTAGCCCTCCATGAAGATCGTTTCCTTCAATATCAACGGCCTGCGCGCCCGCCCGCACCAGCTGCAGGCGCTGATCGAGAAACACCAGCCGGACGTGATCGGCCTGCAGGAAACCAAGGTCTCCGACGACCAGTTCCCCGAAGCGGAGATCCGCCAGCTCGGCTACCACGTGCACTACCACGGCCAGAAGGGCCACTACGGCGTCGCCCTGCTCTCGCGCCAGGCGCCGCTGGAGCTGCACAAGGGCTTCCCCAACGATGGCGAGGAATCCCAGCGCCGCTTCATCTATGGCACCTTCACCGACCAGCACGGCAACCCGGTGACGGTGATGAACGGCTACTTCCCCCAGGGCGAGAGCCGCGACCATCCGGTGAAATTCCCGGCCAAGCAGCGCTTCTATACCGACCTGCAGCAACTGCTGGTGGAGCGCTTCGACCCGAGCCAGGCGCTGGTGGTGATGGGCGACATCAATATCTCCCCGGAAGACATCGACATCGGCATCGGCGAGCCCAATCGCCTGCGCTGGCTGAAGACCGGCAAGTGCAGCTTCCTGCCGGAAGAGCGCGAGTGGCTGGCCACCCTCAAGGGCTGGGGCCTGACGGACAGCTTCCGCCACCTCAACCCGGCGGTGAATGATCGCTTCAGCTGGTTCGACTACCGCAGCCGCGGCTTCGAGGACGAACCCAAGCGCGGCCTGCGCATCGACGTGATCCTGGCCACCGCCGCCCTGCAGGCGCGCTTCAAGGATGGTGGCATCGATTACGACCTGCGCGGCATGGAAAAGCCCTCGGACCACGCGCCGATCTGGCTGGAGCTGAGCTGATCCGCAGAGCCCGAACCAGGCCACCCGCAAGGTGGCCTTTTTTATGCCTAGCCCGCATGCCAGAGCGGCGCACTGTAACCTGACTGCAACTTAACCGACTTATTCTGCGCGCACTTTCCCAGCCCCCTAGAAGGTGTCTGCTACATGTCGCGCGCCCTGCCAGTCAGTGATCGGCACAACCTCGGCCATGTCTACGCATGGCTGTTCCTCGGCTTCATCTGCTACGCCCTGCCCTGGTCGGTCTTCGCCGCCGACGGCACCACCCTGATGCGCATCCAGGGCTCCAACACCATCGGCGCCAAGCTTGGCCCGGCACTGGTCAGCGGCCTGTACGAGAGCCAGGGCTTTGCCAACGTACGCATCGAAAAAGGCGCGGAAAACGAGCAGCGCGTGTTGGCCGAGGACAAACTGGGCCGTACCCTGCAGGTGAACGTGGCGGCCCACGGTTCGGGCACCGGCTTCGTCGCCCTGCAGGAAGGCAGCGCCGACCTGGCCGCCTCCTCGCGGCCGATCAAGGATGCCGAGGCCACGGCTTTGCAACCCCTGGGCGATATGCGCGGCGGCAACGCCGAACAGGTGATCGCCATCGATGGCCTGGCCATCATCGTCCATCCGGGCAACCCGGTCAGCGCCCTGACCACCGAACAGCTGGCGGCCGTGTTCGCCGGCGAGATCAAGGACTGGAGCGCATTGGGTGGCAACCCCGGGGCGATCCAGCTCTACGCCCGCGACGACAAGTCGGGCACCTTCGATACCTTCAAGGAGCTGGTCCTGGCCGCCCACGGCAAGAGCCTGGGTGGCGCGGCCAAGCGCTTCGAGTCCAGCGACCAGCTGTCCGACGGCGTCAGCCAGGATCCCGGCGGCATTGGCTTCATCGGCCTGCCCTACGTGCGGCAGAGCAAACCGCTGGCGATAGCCGACGGTGAATCGCAGCCGATGCTGCCGAGCACCACGCTGATCGCCACCGAGGACTATCCGCTGTCGCGCCGGCTGTTCCTGTACAACCCGCCCGGCACCACCAACGAGTGGGTGCAGTCGCTGGTGCAGTTCGCCCACAGCCCGGCCGGCCAGGCCATCGTGGCCAAGACCGGCTTCATCCCCCAGACCGTGCAGGCGGTTAAGGTCGAGGCCTCGGCGCAGATGCCGGCGGACTACCGCAAGCTGGCTGACGAGGCCCAGCGCCTGTCGGTCAACTTCCGCTTCCAGGAAGGCAGCGCCGAGCTGGACAACAAGGCGCAACGCGACATCGCCCGACTGCTGGACTACCTCAAGGCCAACGACAAGCTACGCCAGAAGGTGGTACTGGTCGGCTTCGGCGACGCCAAGAGCGACCCGCAGCGCGCCGCCCTGCTGTCCAAGCTGCGCGCCATGGCCGTGCGCCGCGACCTGTCCAAGGGCGGCGTGATCTTCCGCGAGATCACCGGCCTCGGCGAGCAGATGCCGGTGGCGGCCAACAGCGCTGACGACGGGCGCCTGAAGAACCGCCGCGTCGAGGTCTGGGTCTACTAGGCCGCAACCGCCTGTAACGTTCGGCGATTTGCCGGACCACGCCACCCGCTCTAGCCTTGTTCCTGACGGCTGCACGCGCAGCCTTCAGTGACGCCGGGCCCCTCTGGCGGCGAACCCTCGCCGCGATGTCGGAGTCACTGTCTGACTGACAGCGACGGAGGGGCCGATGGGCCAGCTACTCGAATTCCTCAATACCCCCTTGCTCGGCACCGCCACCTGGCTGTGGCTGAGCTTCCTCGGCATCGTCGTCGCCCTGCTGGTGCTGGACCTGGGCATCCTCCATCGCGACCAGCACGAGATCGAGATGCGCGAGAGCCTGCTGCTGTACAGCGGCTACTTCAGCGTCGGCGTACTGTTCGGCCTCTGGGTCTGGCACGAGCTGGGCGCGCAGAGCGCGCTGGAGTTCTACACCGGTTTCCTGGTCGAGCAATCGCTGTCGATGGACAACGTGTTCGTCATGGCGATGATCTTCGGCTTCTTCGGCATCCCCCGGCGCTACCAGCACCGGGTGCTGTTCTGGGGGATCATCGGGGTGATCGTGCTGCGGGCGATCATGATCGGCCTGGGCACGGCGCTGGTGAAGGAGTTCGACTGGATCCTCTACATCTTCGGCGCCTTCCTGCTGTTCACCGGGGTGAAGATGATGTTCAGCCGCGAGGAGCAGCATCCCGACCTGTCGCAGAACCCCATGCTGCGTTTCCTTCGTCGGCATATGCGGGTCACCGACGAGTTGCACGCCGGCCATTTCTTCATCCGCAAGCGCCCGGAGGGCGCCAGCCAGCACCTGCTCTACGCCACACCGCTGTTCCTCGCCCTGGTGCTGATCGAGCTGGCCGACCTGGTGTTCGCCGTGGACAGCGTGCCGGCGGTGTTCGCCATCACCCAGGACCCGTTCATCGTCTACACCTCGAACATCTTCGCCATCCTCGGCCTGCGCTCGCTGTACTTCGCCCTGGCGGCGCTGATGCACCGCTTCGTCTACCTCAAATACGCCCTGGCGCTGGTACTGATCTTCATCGGTGGCAAGATCTTCCTGCACGGCTTTATCGGCAAGATTCCCGCCCTGCTCTCGCTCGGCGTAACCTTTGGCCTGTTGGCCGGCGGTGTGCTGCTGTCGTTGCTGAAGACCCGCAACCAGGAGACCGGGCCTGATGCCTGATGTGCGAATCGAGCTGCGTGAAAGCAAAGGCCGCACCCTGTGGCTGGTATGCCTGGGGCGCAGGACCCTGACCTTCCATGAGGAACTGGCGGCGCGCACCTTCGCCGCCCAGCTGCACCAGCGCTTCAGCTGGTTGCGCCAACAGCTGCGCGACGACGGTAACCAGGAGCAGCCGTAGGCACTACACCACGCACAAAAGACAAGGCCCGCTTTACGCGGGCCTTGTGCATTGCAGCAGCTACCAATCAGCGGCTGGCTTTCATCGCCTCACGCGGCACGTACTTGCCCACTTCGAACTTGCCGATGGCGGCGCGGTGCACTTCGTCCGGGCCGTCGGCCAGGCGCAGGGTGCGCTGCATGGCGTAGAAGTAGGCCAGCGGGGTGTCGTTGGAAACACCGGCGCCGCCGTGGATCTGGATGGCACGGTCGATCACGTTGAGGGCGACGTTGGGCGCCACCACCTTGATCTGGGCGATCTCGCTCTGCGCCACCTTGTTGCCCACGGTGTCCATCATGTACGCGGCGTTGAGGGTCAACAGGCGGGCCTGGTTGATCTCGATGCGCGAGTTGGCGATGTGATCGATGTTGCCACCCAGGCGGGCCAGCGGCTTGCCGAAGGCGGTGCGGCTGACGGCGCGCTTGCACATCAGTTCCAGCGCACGCTCGGCCATGCCGATGGAGCGCATGCAGTGGTGGATCCGGCCTGGGCCGAGGCGACCCTGGGCGATCTCGAAGCCGCGCCCCTCGCCGAGCAGCACGTTCTCATACGGCACGCGCACGTTCTCGAACACCACTTCGGCATGGCCGTGCGGAGCATCGTCGTAGCCGAACACCGGCAGCGGGCGGAGGATCTTCACGCCGGGGGTGTCGCTCGGCACCAGGATCATCGAGTGCTGCTGGTGGCGCGGCGCGTCCGGGTTGGTCAGGCCCATGAAGATCATGATCTTGCAGCGCGGGTCGCAGGCGCCGGAAGTCCACCACTTGCGGCCGTTGATCACCCACTCGTCGCCATCACGCACGGCGTTGGCCTGCATGTTGGTGGCGTCAGAGGAAGCCACGCCCGGTTCGGTCATGGCGAAGGCGGAACGGATTTCGCCGGCCAGCAGCGGCTCCAGCCACTGCTTCTTCTGCGCCTCGGTGGCGTAGCGCACCAGGGTCTCCATGTTGCCGGTGTCCGGCGCGGAGCAGTTGAACGGCTCGGAGCCCATCAGCGAACGGCCCATGATCTCGGCCAGCGGCGCGTATTCCATGTTGGTCAGGCCGGCGCCGTACTCGGACTCCGGCAGGAACAGGTTCCACAGTCCCTCGGCCTTAGCCTTGGCCTTGAGCTCTTCCATGATCACGGTCGGCTGCCAGCGGTCGCCTTCGTTGACCTGTTGCTCGAACACGGCTTCGTTCGGGTAGACGTGGGCTTCCATGAACGCGGTGACGCGCTCACGCAGTTCCTGGACCTTGGGGGAGTAGGCGAAATCCATGGGGACACCTTGTGGTTGGCTTCGATGTGGAAATGATGCTAGAACAGCACCCACGATTTATCTAAGCTATTTTCCTGCCTTATCAACATTCATAAGCAATATATGATGAGGCTCGATCCCGCGGAGAGAGACCATGAACTTGAACAAGGTAGACCTCAACCTCTTCATCGTCTTCGATGCCATCTATACCGAGGCCAACCTGACCCGCGCCGGGCAGATCGTCGGCATCACCCAGCCCGCCGTTTCCAACGCCCTGGCCCGCCTGCGCGAGACCTTCAACGACCCGCTGTTCGTGCGTACCGCCCAGGGCATGGTGCCCACGCCGATGGCGCAGAACATCATCGGTCCGGTGCGCAACGCGCTGCAGCTGCTGCGCGTATCGGTGCAGGAAAGCCGCACCTTCGACGCCAAGCAGGCGAACAAGACCTACCGCATCAGCATGACCGACCTCTCCGAGCAGATCCTGCTGCCTGCGCTGTTCCAGCGCCTGCGCCGCCTGGCCCCGGCGGTGCAGATCGAGAGCTTCCAGTCCAAGCGCCGCGAGACCACCAAGGAACTGGCCGCCGGCCGCCTGGACTTCGCCGTGGACGCGGTACTCAACACCGACCCGCAGGTGCGCCACGTCAAGCTGATGGAAGACCGCTACGTCTGCGCCCTGCGCCCCGGCCATGCGCTGGCCAAGGACAAGATCAGCCTGGACGAATACCTGTCGCTGACCCATATCCAGATCTCCAGCCGCCGCAGCGGCCTCGGCTACATCGACCTGTCGCTGGGCAAGATGGGCCTGCAACGCAAGGTCGCCCTGCGCTCGCAGCATTACCTGATGGCTTCCACCGTGCTGCACAACACCGACATGGCGATGACCGTGCCGGAGCGCTTCGCCCGTCGCCACAATCTGCATTACGTGGAGCTGCCGGTGAGCGACGTGCCGGCCCTGGAAACCCACCTTTACTGGCACGAGAGCACCGACCAGGACCCCGCCAACCGCTGGATGCGCGAGCAGCTGATCGAGCTGGCCCAGCAGATCGGTGTCCAGGAGAAGAAGGCCGCCGAACAGGCCTGAAAAACGAAGGGGCCGAATGGCCCCTTCTTCACGAATAAACGGCGCCTTCGAGGGAACCGGCCAGCTGGTCGGAGGCGGAACGAGTCTGCCCAGCGCAAAGGGGAGTAGTCGTTACAAGCTGCGCGCGATCACCATGCGCTGCACATCGCTGGTGCCTTCGTAGATCTGGCACACCCGCACATCGCGGTAGATGCGCTCCACCGGAAAGTCCTTCAGGTAGCCGTAGCCGCCCAGGGTCTGGATGGCCGCCGAGCAGACCTTCTCGGCCATCTCCGAGGCGAACAACTTGGCCATCGAGGCCTCGGTCAGGCACGGCTGGCCGGATTCGCGCAGGCTGGCGGCGTGATGCACCATCTGCCGCGCCACGGCGATCTGCGTGGCCATATCGGCCAGGCGGAAGGCCACGGCCTGGTGTTCGATGATCGGTTTGCCGAAGGTTTGCCGCTCATGGGCGTAGTCACGCGCTGCCTCGAACGCGGCACGGGCCATGCCCACCGACTGCGCGGCGATGCCGATGCGCCCGCCTTCCAGGTTGCTCAGGGCGATGCGGTAGCCCTCGCCCTCCTCACCCAAACGCAACGACGCCGGAATGCGCACCTCGTCGAGCTGGATCTGGCAGGTATCGGAGGCATGCTGGCCGAGCTTGTCCTCGACCCGTACCACCGAGTATCCGGGCGTGTCGGTCGGCACGATGAAGGCGCTGATGCCCTTCTTGCCGGCCGCCGGGTCGGTCACGGCGAACACGATAACCATCCCCGCATGGCTGCCGGAGGTGATGAACTGCTTGGCGCCGTTCAGTACGTAGTGGTCGCCATCACTGCGTGCGCGGGTACGCAGGTCGCTGGCGTCGGAGCCGGCCTGCGGCTCGGTCAGGGCGAAGGCGCCAAGCATGGCGCCGCTGGCCAGGGGCTGGAGGAAGCGCTGCTTCTGCTCGGCGCTGCCGAACTTGAGGATGGGCATGCAGCCCACCGAATTGTGCACGCTCATGATGGTGGAGCAGGCGCCGTCGCCGGCGGCGATTTCCTCCAGGGCCATGGCGTAGGCAAGGTGGCCGGTCTGCGCGCCACCCCACTCCTCCGGCACCAGCATGCCGAGGAAGCCGAGGTCGGCCATTTCCTTCAAGGCTTCTGCCGGGAAGCGGTGCTCGCGGTCCCAGTCGGCGGCAAAGGGCTTCAGCCGCTCCTGGGCGAACTGGCGGGCCATGTCACGGATCAGGATGTCCTGTTCGGCGGAAATCATCGGCTCACCTCACTTGGCCGCCATGCGCAGCGCGCCATCCAGGCGGATGACCTCGCCGTTGAGCATGGCGTTCTCGACGATATGACGGACCAGCGCGGCGTACTCGGCCGGGCGGCCCAGGCGCGGCGGGAACGGCACGTTGGCGGCCAGGGAGTCCTGCACCTCCTGGGGCATGCCGGCCATCATCGGCGTCTCGAAGATGCCCGGGGCGATGCACATCACGCGGATGCCGGAGCGCGCCAGGTCGCGCGCCACCGGCAACGTCATGGCGGCCACGCCGCCCTTGGACGCCGAATAGGCGGCCTGGCCCATCTGCCCATCGAAGGCCGCCACCGAGGCGGTGTTGATGATCACACCACGCTCGCCACCCTCGTTCGGCTGGTTCTTGGCCATGGCCTCGGCGGCCAGGCGCAGCATATTGAAGCTGCCGATCAGGTTTATCTCGATGGTGCGGCGGAAGCTGTCAAGGCCGTGGGCACCGTTACGCCCGATGACCTTCTCGGCCGGCGCCACCCCCGCGCAGTTGACCAGCCCGTGCACGGCGCCGAAAGCCTGCAACGCATCGTCCACGGCGGCGCGGCCATCGGCCTCACTGCTGATGTCGGCGCGCAGGAAACGCGCCCGCTCGCCCAGTTCGGCAGCCGCCTTGGCGCCGGCTTCGGCATTGATGTCCAGCAGCAGCACCCTGGCGCCCTGACCGACCAGCTCGCGCGCAGTAGCCAGGCCGAGGCCGGAGCCGCCGCCGGTGATCAGGAACACGGAATCTTCGATACGCACAAGCCAACTCCTCATCCAGCGATGAATGTCGATCGGGCACTGCGGCCGCGGCCGGAGCCCGAGATTGACAGTCAGACTGGCACAGGTTTACGTTAACGTAAAGGTAAACGAGAGCCGCCATGTCCATCACCTATTCCATCTCCGATCTGGCCCGCGAGCTGGACGTCACTACCCGCGCCATCCGCTTCTACGAGGAGCAAGGCATGCTGGTGCCCGAGCGCCGCGGCCAGGAGCGCATCTACCGGCCCAAGGACCTGGTGACCCTCAAGCTGATCCTGCGCGGCAAGCGCATCGGCTTCTCGCTGGCCGAGTGCAAGGAACTGATTGACCTCTACGACCCCAGCAGCGGCAACCGCAAGCAGCTGGAGACCTTCATGGCCAAGATCGCCGCCCGCCGCGCCCAGCTGGAGCAGCAACTGCTGGACATCGAACAGATGCAGCTGGAGCTCGACACGGCCGAGGAGCGCTGCCTGGCCGCACTGGCAGAAACCCTTTCAGATCAAAGTGTTACTTCCTGAACTTAATCCAATAATTCACAGGTGGAACCCATGAGCTACCCAACCCTCAACTTCGGTCTCGGCGAGACCATCGACATGCTGCGCGACTCGGTGCATCAGTTCGCCCAGGCCGAGCTGGCCCCGCGTGCGGCGCAGATCGACCGTGACAACGAGTTCCCCATGGATATGTGGCGCAAGTTCGGCGACATGGGCCTGCTCGGCATGACCGTGGAAGAGGAATACGGCGGCACCAACATGGGCTACCTGGCCCACGTGGTGGCGATGGAAGAAATCAGCCGCGCCTCGGCTTCGGTCGGTCTGTCCTACGGTGCCCATTCAAACCTGTGCCTGAACCAGATACGCAAGAACGGCACCTACGAGCAGAAGGCCAAGTACCTGCCCAAACTGTGCTCCGGCGAGCACATCGGCGCGCTGGCCATGAGCGAGCCGAATGCCGGCTCCGACGTGGTGTCGATGAAGCTGCGCGCCGAGAAGCGCGGCGACCGCTACGTGCTCAACGGCAACAAGATGTGGATCACCAACGGCCCCGACGCCCATACCTACGTGATCTACGCCAAGACCGACATCAACGCCGGCTCGCGCGGCATGACCGCCTTCATCGTCGAGCGCGACTACAAGGGCTTCTCCCGCCACCAGAAGCTGGACAAGCTGGGCATGCGCGGCTCGAACACCTGCGAACTGGTATTCGAGGACGTGGAAGTACCGGAGGAAAACATCCTCGGTGGCGAAGGCCGTGGCGTGGCGGTGCTGATGAGCGGCCTGGACTACGAACGCACCGTGCTCTCCGGCGGCCCCACCGGAATCATGAGCGCCTGCATGGACGTAGTGCTGCCCTACGTACATGAGCGCCAGCAGTTCAAGCAGTCGATCGGCGAGTTCCAGCTGGTGCAAGGCAAGCTGGCCGACATGTATGCCGGCATGAACGCCTCCAAGGCCTACCTGTACACCGTGGCCAAGGCCTGTGACCGTGGCGAGGAGTCGCGCAAGGACGCGGCGGCGGTGATCCTCTACACCGCCGAAATGGCCACCAAGATGGCCCTGGACACCATCCAGTTGCTCGGTGGCAACGGTTACACCAACGAGTATCCGGCCGGCCGCCTGCTGCGTGACGCCAAGCTGTACGAGATCGGCGCCGGCACCAGCGAGATCCGCCGCATGCTGATCGGCCGCGAGCTGTACAACGAGACCAAGTAGTCCCAGCCTGCACGAGCCATCCCTCTCCCATTTATGGGAGAGGGTTAGGGAGAGGGGCTCTAGGTCGCCTGCACTGCCCTCTCCCCCGGCCCCTCTCCCGTGAACGGGAGAGGGGAGATTTAAAGCACATCGGAGCGCGCCAGATGGCCATCCTGCATACCCAGATCAACACCCGTTCGCCGGAGTTCGCTGCCAACCAGGCGGCCATGCTTACCCAGGTGAACGACCTGCGCGCCCTGCTCGCCCGCGTCCACGAAGGCGGCGGCGCCAAGGCCCAGGAACGCCACACCTCGCGCGGCAAGCTGCTGCCGCGCGAGCGCATCAACCGCCTGCTGGACATCGGCTCGCCCTTCCTCGAAGTCGGCCAGCTGGCCGCCCACGAGGTCTACGGCGAAGACGTACCGGCCGCCGGCGTGGTCGCCGGCATCGGCCGGGTGGAAGGCGTCGAGTGCATGATCATCGCCAACGACGCCACGGTGAAAGGCGGCAGCTACTACCCGCTGACCGTGAAGAAGCACCTGCGCGCGCAGACCATCGCCCAGCAGAACCGCCTGCCGTGCATCTACCTGGTGGACTCCGGCGGCGCCAACCTGCCGCGTCAGGAAGAGGTGTTTCCGGACCGCGAGCACTTCGGCCGGATCTTCTTCAACCAGGCCAATATGAGCGCCCAGGGCATCCCGCAGATCGCCGTGGTCATGGGCTCCTGCACCGCCGGCGGCGCCTATGTGCCGGCGATGAGCGACGAGACCATCATGGTGCGCAACCAGGCCACCATCTTCCTGGCCGGTCCGCCCCTGGTGAAGGCTGCCACCGGCGAGGTGGTGACGGCCGAGGAGCTGGGCGGCGCCGACGTGCACTGCAAGACCTCCGGCGTGGCCGACCACTATGCCGATGACGACGAGCACGCCCTGGCCATCGCCCGGCGCTGCGTCGCCAACCTCAACTGGCGCAAGCTCGGCCAGCTGCAGACTCGCACCCCGCTCGCCCCGCTGCACTCGGCGGACGAGCTGTACGGAGTGATCCCGGCCGATGCCAAGCAGCCCTTCGATGTGCGCGAAGTGATTTCGCGGGTGGTCGATGGCAGCGAGTTCGATGAATTCAAGGCGCTGTTCGGCACCACCCTGGTCTGCGGCTTCGCCCATGTCCACGGCTACCCGGTGGCCATCCTGGCGAACAACGGCATTCTGTTTGCCGAAGCGGCGCAGAAAGGCGCGCACTTCATCGAACTGGCCTGCCAGCGCGGCATTCCGCTGCTGTTCCTGCAGAACATCACCGGCTTTATGGTCGGCAAGAAATACGAAGAAGGCGGCATCGCCAAGCACGGCGCCAAGCTGGTTACCGCCGTGGCCTGCGCCAAGGTGCCGAAGTTCACCGTGATCATCGGCGGCAGCTTCGGTGCCGGTAACTACGGCATGTGCGGCCGCGCCTACGACCCGCGCTTCCTATGGATGTGGCCCAACGCGCGGATCGGCGTGATGGGGGCCGAACAGGCTGCAGGCGTGCTGGTCCAGGTCAAGCGCGAGCAAGCTACCCGCGCCGGGCAGCCGTTCAGCGACGAGGAAGAAGCCCGCATCAAGCAGCCCATTGTCGCCCAGTACGAACAGCAGGCCCATGCCTACTACTCCAGCGCCCGCCTGTGGGACGACGGCGTGATCGACCCGGCGCAGACCCGCGACGTCCTCGGCCTGGCCCTGTCCGCCAGCCTCAATGCGCCCATCGAGCCGACCCAGTTCGGCGTGTTCCGGATGTAAGCCATGACCGACTTCACCACCGTACAGCTGGAAAAAGACCCGCGCGGCTTCGCCACTCTGTGGCTGAACCGCCCGGAGAAGAACAACGCCTTCAACGCCGAGATGATCCGCGAGCTGATCCTCGCCATCGACGCCATCGCCGCCGACAAGACCTTGCGCTTCCTGCTTCTGCGCGGGCGCGGCAAACACTTCTCCGCTGGCGCCGACCTGGCCTGGATGCAGGCCAGCGCCAAGCTGGACTACAACGCCAACCTCAATGACGCCCGCGAGCTGGCCGAGCTGATGTACAACCTCAACGCCCTGAAGATCCCGACCCTGGCCGTGGTCCAGGGCGCGGCCTTCGGCGGCGCCGTCGGGCTGGTCAGCTGCTGCGATATGGCCATCGGCGCAGACGACGCGCTGTTCAGCCTGTCCGAAGTGCGCATCGGCCTGGCCCCTGCAGTGATCAGCCCCTTCGTGGTCCAGGCCCTCGGCGAACGCGCCGCACGCCGCTACGCACTGACCGCCGAGCGTTTCTCCGGCGGCCGCGCCCGCGAGCTGGGCCTGCTGGCCGAGGCCTACCCGGCCGCCGAACTGGACGCCCAAGTCGAAGGCTGGGTGAACAACCTGCTGCTCAACAGCCCGCAGGCCATGCAGGCCAGCAAGGACCTGCTGCGTGAAGTGGCCAGCGGCGTGCTCACCCCGGCTCTGCGCCGCTACACCGAGAACGCCATCGCCCGCATCCGCGTCAGCCCGGAAGGCCAGGAGGGGCTCAACGCCTTCCTGGAAAAACGCACGCCCGCCTGGCAGGAGCCGCAAGCATGAGCCACAAGCACATCGACACCCTGCTGGTCGCCAACCGCGGCGAGATCGCCTGCCGGGTGATGCGCACCGCCAAGGCCCAGGGCCTGAAGACCGTGGCCGTGCACAGCGCCATCGACGCCAACGCACGGCATGTGCGCGAGGCCGATATGGCGGTGAATCTCGGCGGCGCCAAGCCGGCCGACAGCTACCTGCTGGTCGACAAGATCATCGCCGCGGCCAAGGCCAGCGGCGCCCAGGCGATCCACCCGGGCTACGGATTCCTCTCCGAGAACGCCGGCTTCGCCCGCGCCATCGTGGCCGCCGGCCTGGTGTTCCTCGGCCCGCCCGCCTCCGCCATCGACGCCATGGGCAGCAAGTCCGCGGCCAAGGCACTGATGGAAGACGCCGGCGTGCCGCTGGTGCCCGGCTACCACGGTGAAGCCCAGGACGTGGAGACCTTCCGCGTCGCCGCCGAACGCATCGGCTACCCGGTGCTGCTCAAGGCCGCCGCCGGTGGTGGTGGCAAGGGCATGAAGGTGGTCGAGCGAGAAGCCGAGCTGGCCGAGACCCTGGCCTCTGCCCAGCGCGAAGCCCAGTCCGCCTTCGGCGACTCGCGCATGCTGGTGGAGAAGTATGTGCTGCAGCCGCGCCACGTGGAGATCCAGGTATTCGCCGACAGCCACGGCAACTGCCTGTACCTCAACGAACGCGACTGCTCGATCCAGCGCCGCCACCAGAAGGTGGTCGAGGAAGCGCCGGCTCCGGGCCTAAGCCCCGAACTGCGCCGCGCCATGGGTGAGGCGGCAGTCAAGGCCGCCCAGGCCATCGGCTATGTCGGCGCCGGCACCGTGGAGTTCCTGCTCGATGCCCGAGGCCAGTTCTTCTTCATGGAAATGAACACCCGCCTGCAGGTGGAGCACCCGGTTACCGAAGCCATCACCGGACTCGACCTGGTGGCCTGGCAGATCCGCGTGGCCCGCGGCGAGGCGCTGCCGATCACCCAGGAACAGGTGCCGCTGAATGGCCACGCCATCGAGGTGCGCCTGTACGCCGAGGACACCGATCACGACTTCCTGCCCGCCTCCGGCGACCTCAAGCTCTACCGCGAACCGTCCGCCGGCGAAGGCCGCCGCGTGGACAGCGGCGTGGCCGAGGGCGATACCGTCTCGCCGTTCTACGACCCGATGCTGGCCAAGCTGGTCGCCTGGGGCGAGGACCGCGAACAGGCCCGCCAGCGCCTGCTGGCCATGCTGGAAGAAACCGCCGTCGGCGGCTTCGCCAGCAACCTGCCGTTCCTGCGCCGCGTGCTAGCCCATCCGGCCTTCGCCAACGCCGAGCTGGACACCGGCTTTATCGCTCGTCACCAGGAACAACTGCTGCCGGCCGTGGCCGAACTGCCTGCCGAGTTTTGGCAACTGGCCGCCGAGGCCTGGCTGCACAGCGAAGCGCCGCGCCGCAGCCACGAGGACTATCACTCGCCCTGGGCTACCAGCAGCGGCTGGCGCGCAGGGTTGGCAGCGGAAACCGATGTACATCTCGCCAGCGGCGAGCAGCGCCATACTGTGCACCTGCGCGGCCCGGCACAATCGCGCCTGCAAGGCGAGCAGCTGTGGACCGAACAGGACAGCCTGCGCCGCGCGCACCGGGCAATCCGCCGGGGTGATGCGCTCTATCTGGAATGGCAGGGTCGCCTGCACGAGGTACGCCGCGTCGACCCGATCGCCGAGGCCGAAGCCAGCCACGCCCAGCACGGAGGGCTGACGGCCCCGATGAACGGCAGTATCGTGCGCGTGCTGGTCGAAGCTGGCCAGGCCGTGGAAGCCGGCGCAGCCCTGGTGGTGCTGGAAGCCATGAAGATGGAACACAGCATCCGCGCGCCCCACGCCGGTACGGTCAAGGCGCTGTACTGCGCCGAGGGCGATATGGTCGGCGAAGGCGCTGCGCTGGTGGAATTGGAACAAAGCTGAACCTTAGGCTGGACATCACTTTTTATGTCCACCCCAGGTCGATGCTGAAGGCTGGTGGATGTAGAAAGCGACATCCACCCTACTGCCCTACGCCGCCATATCAGCACACACGATTACGTAGGGTGGAAACCGCGCAGCGTTTCCACCAGGGAGAACACCGATGAACCTGCCGCAACACGTCCGCCTGGTCGAAGTCGGCCCGCGCGATGGCCTGCAGAACGAGAAACAGCCGATCAACGTTGCCGACAAGGTGCGTCTGACCGATGACCTGAGCGCCGCCGGCCTGAGCTACATCGAAGTGGGCAGCTTCGTCTCGCCCAAGTGGGTGCCGCAAATGGCTGGCAGCGCCGAGGTGTTCGCCGGCATCCAGCAGAAACCTGGCGTGGTCTACGGCGCGCTGACCCCCAATCTCAAAGGCTTCGAGGCCGCCGTGGAGGCCGGGGTGAAGGAAGTGGCGGTATTCGCCGCCGCCTCCGAGGCCTTCTCCCAGCGCAATATCAACTGCTCCATCGCCGAGAGCCTGGAGCGTTTCGTCCCGGTGATGGAAGCGGCCAAGGCCCACGGTATCAGCGTGCGCGGCTACGTCTCCTGCGTGCTCGGCTGCCCCTACGAGGGCGAGGTGGCGCCCGAGCAGGTCGCGGCCGTGGTCCGCGAGCTGTTCGCCATGGGCTGCTACGAAATCTCGCTGGGCGACACCATCGGCACCGGCACCGCCGGCAAGACCCGCCACATGTTCGAGGTGGTCGGCCGCGATATTCCGCGTGACAAGCTGGCCGGACACTTCCACGACACCTACGGCCAGGCCGTGGCCAACATCTATGCGAGCCTGCTGGAGGGCATCGCCGTGTTCGACAGCTCGGTCGCCGGTCTGGGCGGCTGCCCCTACGCCAAGGGCGCCACCGGCAACGTCGCCACCGAGGACGTGCTCTACCTGCTGCAGGGCCTGGGCATCCATACCGGCATCGACATGGACAAGCTGATCGACGCCGGCGCGCGCATCTGCCAGGTGCTCGACAAGCCCAACGGCTCGCGCGTCGCCCGCGCCCGTCTGGCCGCCCGCTGAACGCCGGCGCTGCGACCAAGGTCAGATTGCCCGATGGCCGAGCCCCACTAAGCTCTGCCTCCTCCCCCTAGCGAGACTGCCGATGAAAGACGCCTCTACCCTGCGCGACTACCAGCACGTGCGCCTGCTGGCGATCCGCTCGCTGTTCGAGATCGTCGAGCAGTCCAGCGAGGGCACGGTGATCGTCGACAAGGACGCGCGCATCGTCTGGATGAACGAGCGCTACGCCCGCCGCTATGGCCTGGACGACGCCAGCCAGGCCATCGGCCAGGAAGTGGAGAAGGTCATCCCTTCCAGCCTGCTGCGCCAGGTGGTGGAGACCGGCGAGCCGATCCTGCTGGACATGCTCGACACCCCCGGCGGCCCGCTGGTGGTGATGCGTCTGCCAGTGCACGACGATGCCGGCGCGGTGATCGGCGCCATCGGCTTCGCCCTGTTCGACCAGCTGCGCAGCCTGGCGCCGCTGGTCACGCGCTTCATGCAGATCCAGGAAGAACTGGCCTCGACCCGCTCGCTGCTGCAGGCACGCCAGGCCAAGTACAGCTTCGCCCACTTCATTGGCGCCAGCGCCGCCAGCCTGGAGGTCAAGCGCCGCGCCCGCCGTGGTGCGGCCAGCGAGTCGCCGGTGCTGCTGCTCGGCGAGACCGGCACCGGCAAGGAGCTGCTGGCCCACGCCATCCACAGTGCCTCGCCGCGGGCCCACAAGCCCTTCGTCAGCGTCAACTGCGCGGCGATTCCGGAGACCCTGCTGGAGGCCGAGTTCTTCGGCACCGCGCCCGGCGCCTTCACTGGCGCCGACCGCAAGGGCCGCCCCGGCAAGCTGCAGATCGCCCAGGGCGGCACCCTGTTCCTCGACGAGATCGGTGACATGCCGCTGGCCCTGCAGAGCAAGCTGTTGCGTGTGCTGCAGGAGAAGGAATTCGAGCCGGTGGGCTCCAACGAGGTGCGCCGCAGCGACGTGCGCCTGATCGCCGCCACCTCGCTGGATCTGGAGGCCGCCGTGCAGGAAGGCCGCTTCCGCGCCGACCTGTACTACCGCCTCAACGTCCTGCCGATCCAGCTGCCGCCGCTGCGCGAGCGCCTGGACGACCTGCCGGCGCTGTGCGAGGCGATTCTCGACGAACTGCCCGGCCACCACGAGCTGGATGCCGAGGCCCAAGCTCTGCTCGCCAGCCATGCCTGGCCGGGCAATATCCGCGAGCTGCGCAACGTTCTGGAGCGTGCGGCACTGCTCAGTGACGAGCCAATCCTGGATGCCAGCGCGTTGCGCTCCGCCATCGGCCGCCTCGTATCACTGCCAGAGCAAAGCCCGGCGACGCCAGGCAGCACTGTTTCGCCACCCACCAACTTCTATGCGGCCCGCGAGAACTACGAACGCGAGCTGATTCGCCAGGCCCTGGCCGAACACTCCGGCAACGTACTGGAGGCCGCCAAACACCTGGGGCTGGGGCGTTCCACCCTGTACAAGAAGATGCTTGCCCTGGGGCTTTCGTCCTGAAATGGAGACGCCAGTCTCCATGTGGAGACAAGGCCGAACGCCCGAATTCTCTGACACCCGCGCCAACGATGTCTCCATCTAGAGACAAAGCAGTGCAAACCAACTCGTCCAAATCAAAGATAATCCTTTAATTTCAACAAGTTAGGTATTTGGCATGGAAGTCGCTATCTTCTGCTCCGCGCCCTCTCCGGTCGCCGACAACAACAATGAATGCCGCGCAGCGACGCGGCGCCAGGAGATAGCTCAATGAGCGTGATCATTGCCCTCGCGGCCCTTGCCCTGCTGATGCTGGCCGCCTATCGCGGCTACAGCGTCATCCTCTTCGCCCCCATCGCCGCCCTCGGCGCCGTGCTGCTCACCGATCCGTCCGCCGTGGCGCCCGCCTTCACCGGCGTGTTCATGGAGAAGATGGTCGGCTTCATCAAGCTGTACTTCCCGGTGTTCCTGCTCGGCGCCGTGTTCGGCAAGCTGATCGAGCTGTCCGGCTTCTCGCGCTCCATCGTCGCCGCCGCCATCCGCCTGCTCGGCACCAGCCAGGCCATGCTGGTGATCGTACTGGTGTGCGCCCTGCTCACCTACGGCGGCGTCTCGCTGTTCGTGGTGGTGTTCGCCGTGTACCCGTTCGCCGCCGAGATGTTCCGCCAGAGCGACATTCCCAAGCGCCTGATCCCGGCCACCATCTCCCTCGGCGCGTTCAGCTTCACCATGGACGCCCTGCCCGGCACCCCGCAGATCCAGAACATCATCCCCACCACCTTCTTCGGCACCACCTCCTGGGCGGCGCCGTGGCTGGGCGTAATCGGCACCCTGTTCGTATTCAGCGTCGGCATGTTCTATCTCAGCCGCCAGCTGAACAAAGCCAAGCGCAATGGCGAAGGCTACGGCACCGAGTTGCGCAACGAGCCGGAAACCGCCGAGGATATCGCCCTGCCGAACCCCTGGCTGGCGCTGTCGCCGCTGGTGCTGGTGGGCCTGTCCAACCTGCTGTTCACCCGCTGGATTCCCGAGCTGTACGGCAAAACCCACAGCCTGCAGCTGGCCGGCATGGCGCAGCCGGTGACCAGCGAAGTAGCCAAGCTGACCGGCATCTGGGCCGTGCAGGCCGCGCTGCTGCTGGGCATTCTGCTGGTCCTGATCTGCGGCTTCCGCGCGATCAAGGCCAAGCTCGCCGAAGGCACCAAGACCGCCGTCGGCGGCGCGCTGCTGGCGTCGATGAACACCGCTTCGGAATACGGCTTCGGCGCGGTGATCGCCTCCCTGCCCGGCTTCCTGGTGCTGGCCGATGCGCTGAAGAGCATCCCCAACCCGCTGGTCAACGAGGCGGTCACCGTCACCCTGCTGGCCGGCATCACCGGCTCGGCCTCGGGCGGCATGAGCATCGCCCTGGCGGCCATGTCCGATACCTTCATCGCCGCTGCCAACGCCGCCAACATCCCGCTGGAAGTGCTGCACCGCGTAGCCTCGATGGCCTCCGGCGGCATGGACACCCTGCCGCACAACGGCGCGGTGATCACCCTGCTGGCGGTGACCGGCCTGACCCACCGTGAGGCGTACAAGGACATCTTCGGTATTACCCTGATCAAGACCCTGGCGGTGTTCGTGGTGATCGGCGTGTTCTACGCCACCGGCATCGTCTAAGGAGACGCACATGAATCTGCAAGGCAAGACCGCACTGGTCACCGGTTCCACCAGCGGCATCGGTCTGGGCATCGCCCTCAAGCTGGCCGAGGCCGGAGCCAACCTGATGCTCAACGGCTTCGGCGACGTGGAGGCGGCCGTTGCCGCCGTCGCCGCCCACGGCGGCAAGGTCGCTCACCATCCGGCAGATATGAGCAAACCGGAGGAGATCGAGGCGCTGATCCGCACCACCGAGGCCGAATTCGGCGCCATCGACATCCTGGTCAACAACGCCGGCATCCAGCACGTGGCGCCGGTGGAGGAATTCCCGGCGGAGCGCTGGGACGCGATCATCGCCATCAACCTCAGCTCCGCCTTCCACACCACGCGCCTGGCGCTGCCGGGCATGCGCGCGCGCAACTGGGGGCGGATCATCAACATCGCCTCGGCCCACGGCCTGGCGGCCTCGGCCGGCAAGAGCGCCTACGTGGCGGCCAAGCACGGCCTGGTCGGCCTGACCAAGAGCGTGGCGCTCGAGACGGCCACCAGCGGCGTCACCTGTAACGCCATCTGCCCCGGCTGGGTGCTGACCCCGCTGGTACAGAAGCAGATCGACGACCGCGCCGCCGCGGCTGGCGGCCTCGATCAGGCACGCCATAACCTGCTGGCCGAAAAGCAGCCGTCGCTTGAGTTCGTCACCCCCGAACAGCTCGGCGCCCTGGCCCTGTTCCTCTGCAGCGACGCCGCCGAACAGGTACGCGGCGCCGCTTGGAACATGGACGGTGGCTGGCTCGCCCAGTAACTCCGTGACCTACAATCGACACATACAAGAAGTCAGGATCGACCCGATGACCGCACCGCTCTGGACCCCCTCCGCCGAACGCATCGCCGCCACCCGCATGGAGGCCTTCCGCCTCTTCGTCAACCAGCGCCACGGCCTGCAATTGGCCGACTACCCAGCCCTGCATGCCTGGAGCGTGGGCGAGCGCGAGGCGTTCTGGCAGGCCATCGTCGATTTCTTCGAGGTGCGCTTCTCCGCCCAGCCCGAGGCCGTGCTGCGCGAAGGCGCGGCCATGCCCAGTGCCCACTGGTTCCCCGGCGCCACCCTGAACTTCGCCGAACATCTGCTGCGTCGGCGCGACAACCATCCGGCGCTGGTCGCCATCAGTGAAGACGGCTCGCGCGAGCAACTCAGCTATGCCGAACTGGCCGCCCATGTCGCCGGCCTGCAGCGCAGCCTGCAGGCGGCTGGCGTCGGGGTTGGTGATCGAGTGGCCGCCTTTATGCCCAACACCTGGCAGACCCTGGTCGGCATGCTCGCCACCGCCAGCCTCGGCGCCACCTGGTCGAGCTGCTCGCCGGACTTCGGCACCCAGGGCGTGATCGACCGCTTCGGCCAGATCGAGCCCAAGGTACTGATCGCCGCCGCCGGCTACCGCTATGCGGGCAAGAACCTCGACCTGACGGCCAAGCTCAACGAAATCCTCGAGCGCCTGCCCAGCCTGCAGCAGCTGGTTGTAGTGCCCTACTCCAACCCCGACGCTAAGCCGGGCGACTTCAAGACAGTCGCGCCTGTGGCGCTGTGGGGCGATTTCTACCAGGCCGGCGGCGAGCCGCAGTTCACCCAGGTACCCTTCGAGCAGCCGCTGTACATCCTCTATTCCAGCGGCACCACCGGCGTGCCCAAGTGCATCGTCCACGGCGCCGGTGGCACCCTGCTGCAGCACGTCAAGGAGCTCGGCCTGCACGCCGACCTGCACGCCGACGACACCCTGTTCTACTACACCACCTGCGGCTGGATGATGTGGAACTGGCTGGTCTCCGGTTTGGCCCTGGGCGCCACCCTGGTGCTGTTCGACGGCTCGCCTTTCCACCCTGGTGCCGAGCGCCTGATCGACCTGATCGACGCCGAGAACATCAGCATCTTCGGCACCAGCGCCAAGTTCATCGCCGCCCTGGAAAAAGCCGGTGCCAAGCCGCGCGAGACGCACAAGCTGAGCCACCTGAAGACCATCCTCTCGACCGGCTCACCACTGGCCCACGAGAGCTTCGAGTACGTCTACCGCGACATCAAGAGCGACGTCTGCCTGTCCTCCATCTCCGGCGGCACAGACATCGTCTCCTGCTTCGCCCTCGGCAACCCGGTGTTGCCGGTGTGGCGCGGCGAGCTGCAGTGCAAGGGCCTGGGGATGGACGTGCAGGTATGGGACGACGCCGGCAAGCCGGTGATCGGCGAGAAAGGCGAGCTGGTCTGCGCCAAGCACTTCACCTCGATGCCGGTGGGCTTCTGGAACGACGCCGATGGCGAGAAATTCCGCAGCGCCTACTTCGACACCTTCCCCGGCGTCTGGGCCCACGGCGACTACGCCGAGGAGACCGAACACGGCGGCCTGGTGATCCACGGCCGCTCGGACGCCGTGCTCAACCCCGGCGGCGTGCGCATCGGCACCGCCGAGATCTACCGCCAGGTGGAAAAGGTCGAGGAAGTGCTGGAGTCCATCGCCATCGGCCAGGAATGGCAGAGCGATGTGCGCGTGGTGCTGTTCGTGCGCCTGCGTGACGGCGTGGTGCTCGACGAAGAGCTCAAGCAGCGCATCTGCGCGGTGATCCGCGACAACACCACACAGCGACACGTACCCGCCAGAATCGTTGCCGTGGCCGACATCCCGCGCACCATCAGCGGCAAGATCGTCGAACTGGCCGTGCGCAACGTGGTGCACGGCAAACCGGTGAAGAACACCGACGCCCTGGCCAATCCGCAGGCGCTGGAGCTATATCGCGATCTCGAAGAGTTGCGTGGCTGATCGGGCCTAGGGGCAGCGCGCGCCGCCTGCCTCGCCTGCACGCAAGCCTGGATCTGCCGCCAGGCTTGCCCTCCCGGCACTCAGTGGCCTAGGAACGGTTTCCTCGGGCACCAGGTAGCGAACGTGGGTCCTGGGCGAGAAGGCATAGGAATGATTGACCCCGAAGAACCCGCTGTAGCAGCGTGACAGGTGCGCGGCATCGCTGAACCCCGCCACCTTGATCGCCTCGTGACTGGGCGTGCCGGCCAGGGTGAGCCTGACAAAGTCGATCAGGCGATACCAGAGCCGGTGCCGGCGCAGTGGCACGCCCACCTGCAGGGCAAACAGCTTGATCAGCCCCGACTCGGACAGCCCCACCTCAGCCGCCAACGCACCGACCGAGGTGTTCAGCGCCGCGCTTGTACGCAGGCGCTCCACTACATGGGTCACCCGTGGGTCGACCTCCGGCAGCGGTAGGCAGGCCCCGCGATAGAGTATCTGTTCGACCCGCTGCTGAGCCTCGGCAAAGTCCGGCGCCTCGTCGCGCAGCTGGGTCAGCTCCTGCGCCAGATAGTCGCCCTGCCGGTGGTGGTAGTGGATGCCCTGGCATGTCGCCGCCATCTGCCGGCGCAGTAACGCGAAGTCGGGCCTGCCCGCATCCAGGTAGCAGGACGCCAGGACCGCATCGCGATTGTCGATAGCGATCCGGCTGCCGGCGGGAATCAGCACGCTGGCGCTGCTGAGCCATTGCTCGTGGCCGGGCGCGCGAAACTTCACCTCGCCCTCCAGGCAAACGAGCAGCGCCGCCGCCCCCGAATGCAGATCGCGAATGAGCAGGCGGCTACGGCCCAGATACAGGTAGCGCCGATTGCAGACATAGACCAGCGCAGGAGATGAGTTTCGCTCGGCAGGCATTCGAGAGTGCTCTTTTAGCGAGTAGAAACATGGGACTGAACTTTAGCCTGCAAGTTTGTTTTATTGCCGACTTCTGTCAACAGCCACACCGCCCAATTAACAACCCGCATCGGGCAACTCACCAAATGCAGCCGAAAGAGTGACAAGCCACTTCTCTTTCATACTCTAGAGCTACAGAAAAGGCGAACTCTCGCCCGGCTCAACTCCAGAGAATTCAAGATGTGCAGCCGAAATCAGATAAACAGCAGGCGTTATCCGTTCTCTTGTATGAACTGAGACGACTTCATTGTTGTTGCGCACTTACCTCGTTGTTAGTTTCCAGCCGCGGTTTGAAACAACCCACCCACCAATCGTCATGACGCAACAACAAAAACCAACGAGGTAATGACATGGGAATCAAAGTAACGACTGCCAAGGCGATAGTGATGGCCGCCACGCTACTGGCCAGCACTTATGCCTTTTCCGCTCCCGGCCCTTCCGCACCTTGCAGCAATTGCACCCGCGGACCGGCGCCAACGGTCGCTGCCCTGAAGGCTTCGACCGGTCCCTTCAGCACTGCCAAGTTTTCCGTGTCCGGCTTCCTCAAGGGCTACGGTGACAGCACCGTGTATTACCCAACAAACACCACCGGCAAAATGGGCGCCATCGCCGTCATCCCCGGCTATCTCTCCTACGAGAGCAGCATCGACTGGTGGGGCCCGCGCCTCGCCTCCCACGGCTTCGTGGTGATGACCATGAATACCGAGACCATCTACGACCAGCCGGACAGCCGCGCCAGCCAGCTCAGCGAAGCGCTGGACTACCTGATCGCCCAGAGCAAAAGCTCGTCCAGCCCGCTCTACAACAAGATCGACAGCACCCGCCTGGGCGCCATTGGTTGGTCCATGGGCGGTGGCGGCTCGCTCAAGCTGTCCACCCAGCGCTCGATCAACGCCATCATCCCGCAGGCGCCGTGGTATCTGGGCTCCAGCGCCTTCAGCGGGATCAAGACGCCGACGCTGATCCTGGCCTGCAGCGCCGACACCGTGGCTCCGGTGGCCCAGCATGCCTCGCCGTTCTACAACCAGATCCCCAGCTCCACGCCCAAGGCGTTCCTCGAGATCTACGGCGGCTCGCACTTCTGCGCCAACTCCGGCTACCCGAATCAGGACATGCTGGGCATGTACGGCATCGCCTGGATGAAGCGCTTCATCGACTTCGACAGCCGCTACAGCCAGTTCCTCTGCGGCCCGAACCATGAGGGCGACCTGGCCATCTCCGAGTATCGCGAGAACTGCCCCTACTGATCGACGCCCATGAAAAAGGGCAGACCCAGGTCTGCCCTTTTTTATTGCCCAGCGGCCGTCAGATACCCTGGCGCCCCGGGTCCTCTGGCGGCGCCTCTTCCTCGATATCCTCCAGCTTGAGCTCCATTGCCCAGTTGGCCGGGGCTGCTGCTGGTGCCGCTTCGGGTGCGGCAACCGGCGCCAGGGCTGCCGCCTGGGGCGCGGCCGGGTTGTCCTTGTACAGCTTGAGCTTGAGGCGCACGTTGTTCGCCGAGTCGGCGTTCTTCACCGCTTCCTCTTCATCGATGCTGCCGTCGTGGACCAGGTCGATCAGCGCCTGATCGAAGGTCTGCATGCCGAGGTTCTTCGACTTCTCCATGGTCTCCTTGATCTCGGAAAAGTCGCCGCGCTTGATCTGGTCGCGGATGGTCGGCGTGCCGAGCAACACCTCCACCGCAGCACGACGCTTGCCGTCGACCGTCTTGACCAGGCGCTGGGAGACGAATGCCTTGAGGTTATTGCCCAGGTCATTGAGCAACTGGGGGCGGCGCTCCTCGGGGAAGAAATTGATGATGCGGTCCAGCGCCTGGTTGGCGTTGTTGGCGTGCAGGGTGGAGATGGCCAGGTGGCCGGTGTCGGCGAAGGCCAGGGCATGCTCCATGGTCTCGCGGTCGCGGATCTCGCCGATCAGGATCACGTCCGGCGCCTGGCGTAGGGTGTTCTTCAGCGCGGCGTGGAAGCTGCGGGTGTCCACGCCCACCTCGCGCTGGTTGATGATCGATTTCTTGTGCCGGTGCACGTACTCCACCGGGTCTTCGATGGTGATGATGTGGCCGCCGCTGTTGCGGTTGCGGTAGTCGATCAGCGCTGCCAGGGAGGTGGACTTGCCCGAGCCGGTACCACCGACGAACAGCACCAGGCCGCGCTTCTCCATTACCGTCTTGAGCAGCACCTCGGGTAGCTTGAGGTCCTCGAACTTGGGGATTTCCATCTTGATGTTGCGCGCGACGATGGAGACCTCGTTGCGCTGCTTGAAAATGTTGATGCGAAAGCGGCCGACGTTGGGTACCGAAATGGCCAGGTTCATCTCCAGCTCTTTCTCGAAATCGGCGCGCTGCAACTCATCCATCACCCCGGCGGCGATGGCAGCCACGTCACCCGGCTTGAGCGGGTCCTGGCTGAGTGGCTTGAGTACCCCGTTGAACTTGGCACAGGGCGGCGCCCCGGTGGACAGGTAGAGGTCGGATCCGTCCTGGCTGGACAGGATTTTCAGCATCTGGGTGAGGTCCATGGGGGCGCGCTTCCATCGGGGTGGAGTAATCAAGTTAGGCCAAGTCGACCTGCGTTTCCGGCCAATATCAGCCTGAAAAATGACGCCATTCTGATGGCGCAAGGAATGCTGGCACAATAGCGTCCTCGCAAATTGAGGAACCGATCATGCCCAAGGCAATGGCCCGCCACATCCTGGTGAAAACCGAGGCCGAAGCTGCCGCGCTGAAGAAGCGCATCGCCGCTGGCGAGGCCTTTGACGTGCTGGCGAAGAAGTACTCCACCTGCCCCTCGGGCAAGAAAGGTGGCGACCTGGGCGAAGTTCGCCCGGGGCAGATGGTCCGCGCCGTGGACCAGGTGATCTTCAAGAAACCGTTGCGCGAAGTGCACGGCCCGGTAAAGACCCAGTTCGGCTACCACCTGATCCAGGTGTTCTACCGCGAGTGATCCCTTTACTCAGCTCCAGCCGGATGCGGCCCAACCAAGCGTGATGGCAGCCAGCACCAGGTAGCGTCCGACCTTGGCCACGCCGACCAGTAGCAGAAAACTCCACCAAGGCTCGCGCATCACCCCGGCCACCAGGGTCAGCGGATCGCCGATGATCGGCACCCAGCTCAGCAGCAGCGACCAGCGCCCGTAATGCCGGTACGTGGCCTTGGCCCGCTCCAGGCGCGCTTCGCTAAGCGGGAACCAGCGGCGCCCGTGAAAGCGCTCGATGCCACGTCCAAGCGCCGCGTTCAGCACGGAACCCAGGATGTTGCCGAGGCTCGCCGCCAGCAGGAGGCCGAGCACCGAATGCCCACCGCCGAGCAACAGCCCGACCAACACAGCCTCCGATTGCAGCGGCAACAGGCTGGCGGCGCCAAAGGCGGAGAGAAACAGGCCCAGGTAGGCGGAATGATCGAGCAAGTAGGAACTCACGAAAGCATTGTCGGGCTTGCGTTATAGCCTGTCCGGTAGCGTCTGCGAAGCTCGACGAAAGCAGCTTTGGTCTAGGCCAACCATCTCGACCAGTGCAACAGCTCTGTCATCGACCTCCCTTGTCCGCCTTGCAAAACTGTAACAGTGCTCCAGGATTCTTCGGGCGTCTGGTCTATTCCAGAGACCGGGAATGCCACCAACAAGAGGCCGTAAAGGCCACAGGAGCCTTCAGGATGAAGTTCACCACGCTCGCCTGCTGCACCCTTACCCTTCTCGCACTCGCCGCGCCGCTATCGGCGGCTCCCAGCGACCAGTACAAGCTGCTGGCCCACAACGTGTTCTTCCTGCCCAGCACGCTCAAGCCCGGCTGGGGCCAGGAAACCCGTGCCAGGCTGATTGCCCAGGCCGACTACATGAAGGGCCAGGACGCGGTGATCCTCAACGAACTGTTCGACAATCCCGCCGCCGCCATCCTGTTGGATGGACTGAAGAACGAGTACCCGCACCAGACCCCGATCCTTGGCCGCTCGCGCAATGGCTGGGACGCCACCCTCGGCGCCTACTCCGATACCACGCCGGAAGACGGCGGCGTGGCCATCGTCAGCCGCTGGCCGATTGTCGAGCGCGTGCAATACGTCTATGCCCAGGGCTGCGGCGCCGACTACTTCTCCAACAAGGGCTTCGTCTACGCCCGCCTCGACCGCAACGACCAGCCGCTGCACGTGATCGGCACCCACGCCCAGGCCGCGGATACCGGCTGCCCGGACGGCAAGGGCACGGCGGTGCGCGCCAGCCAGTTCGACGAGATGCGCACCTTTATCGAGAGCAAAGGCATTTCTGCGGACGAAGTGCTGTTCATCGGCGGCGACTTCAACGTGATCCGCGACAGCCCTGAATACCACGACCTGCTCGAGCGCCTGCAGGTGAAGGCACCGGACAGCTTCGCCGGCAGCGACACCAGCTTCGACACCCGGCGCAATGGCATCGCTAGCTACCAGTACCCCAACCACGCACCGGAGTATCTGGACTACATCTTCGTCTCGCGTCACCACGGCCAGCCGAGTTACTGGCACAACCAGGTGCTGGACACCCCGTCGCCGCGCTGGAGCGTGACCCAGGCCGGCGCCACTTGGCAGTTCCAGGACTATTCCGACCATTCGCCAGTCGCCGCCTTCACCCGCGCCGATAGCACTACCCCGACCCGCGCCAGCAAGCCGCGGGAAAACCGCTACGGCCAGGTCACCCTGCGCAGCCAGAGCAATGGCAAGACTCTGCGTGCCGGCGCCAGCAAGGCTACCGACTGGCTGCACGTGACCGGTGACGGCAGCGAAGCCGAAAGCCTGTTCAGCCTGCGCAACTGGCACTATCCGGTGAGTTTCTGCATCCGCAGTGGCGACTACCTGGAGATCGAATCGGTGCGCCACCCTGGCCACTGGCTGAACTGGTGGCTGGGCGGTGGCGGCGGCAACTATGCCTACTACCCCAAGGCCGGCGACTCCTCCAACCAGCTACGCATCGAGCTGCCGGGCAAGCCCAGCGGTTGCCTGGCCGATGGCGACCTGGTACGCCTGCTCGACCGCGACACCGTGCGCGGCAGCGACTACTACCTGCTGCGCTGGACCTCCGGCAGCTGGAAGGACCACCTGTATCTGTGGACCAGCAACCCAGCCGAGGCCGAGCAGTTCCGCGTGCAGATGAAACAGCCGGCCGTGTACGACGACTGGAGCGCCAAGCTGCGCTACTGAGGCGTTGGCTGGCCGGAGAGGACTCCGGCCAGCCGATCATGGCTGCCCTATCGACCGGAAACCACCTCCGACCTCGACTTGCAGTTTTCAGAATGATTGGAAACTGGAAAAGCCAGGCCAATGTGGCGTCCCCCACTCAAAGGGGTATCTAGCTGGGGAATCTCTCATGTTGAAGCACCTATTCGCCACGCTCATCAATGGCGAACTAATCGTTTTGCAGGACAGCTTGGACTTCGGTTTGGCCGCAACTGCCGACCAGTTGAACCGCATGGCCGAGTTTTGGAAGAGGGATGAAGAGGCGGACCTGCTATTGCCCTCCACATGCTGGTCGAACCTCATGCTCATACAGACAACGCCAAGCACTATGTCAGGTGCCCGGACTGATCGCTCGAGTTGTGAGCTCGCAAGCCACTGCGCTTAGTGGGCTTCTGACGCGGCGGGATCACAGCTGCCTTCCGACAACCATGTCCGCTGTCAGCCATTAGCAGCCCGTCCAGACATGCTTTTGGAATACCCGCAGGTTCACCCAACTTGCGGCAGCGCCAGCTGGTGAATGGCCTTATGCAAGGCCAGATAACAGGCCCGCGGCGGGATGTACAACATCGGTTTGGGCGTCTCCTGCGGCGAATAAAAAAGGGGCCGTTCCCCTGCCTGGTAAGAGCGGCCCCATGAAATCGTTCTAACGGGCGGTAATCACGGCCAGCTTGGTGATGCCGGCGCGCTCGATGCTGGCCATGGCCTTGGCCACCACGCCGTAGTCGACTTGGTCATCCGCCTGCAGCTGCACCTTGATCTCCGCGTCCTTGCTCTTGGCTTCGGCCAGGCTGCTCTCCAGCAGCTCCGGCTGGATCTCGTCCTTGTTGATGAACAGCTTGCCGTCGCCGTCGATGCTCACCACCAGCGGGTCCTTCTGGTCCGCCGGGGCCACTGCCTCGGTCTTCGGGAGGTTGATCGGGATAGAGTTGGTCAGCAGCGGCGCGGTGACGATGAACACCACCAGCAGCACCAGCATCACGTCCACCAGCGGGGTGACGTTGATCTCGGAGAGGACCTCGTCGCTGTCCTGCGTGGAGAAGGCCATATCAGACGGCCTCCTTCACGTTCTGCGGCTGCTGCGGCTTGCGCGCGCCGGGGTGGCTGATGACCTTGAACGCGCTCTTCTGCGCCAGGCTGTAGAAGTCGTGGGCGAAGTCGTCGAGGTCCGCTGCGGTCAGCTTGAGGCGACGCAGGAAGTAGTTGTAGACCAGCACCGCCGGCACAGCGACGGCGATGCCGACACCGGTGGCGACCAGCGCCGCACCGATGGGCCCAGCCACGGTTTCCAGGCTGGCGTTGCCCGCCGCGCTGATGCCCTTGAGCGCTTCCATGATGCCCCATACGGTGCCGAACAGGCCGATAAAGGGTGAGGTCGAACCTATCGAGGCGAGAACCGCCAGGCCGGACTCCAGCGAGCGGCGCTCACGCTGGATCTGCTGGCGCAGGGAGCGCTCGAGACGATCCTGGTGGTTGATCGACTGGGCCAGATCATGGGTCTGGCCGTCCTGTACCTGGATGGCGGCGAAGCCGGCCTGTGCCAGACGGGCCACCGCACCGTTCTGTTGCTGGCCCTGCTCGGCGGCGGAGCCCAGGCTGGTGGCGCTCCAGAACTGCTTGTGGAAGCGGCGATCCTGATAGCGCTGGCGGGCGAACTGGATGCCCTTGATCAGGGCCAGGCCCCAGGTGATGACGGAGAAGCCTATCAGCAGCCAGATGACGCTGTGTTCGACCGATTGGAAGGGAGAGTCGGTAAGCAGGTTCATGTCGCGTTCCTCGCAGGGCGTATTGCAGTCTTGTTCGGCGGCGCCAGCGGGCGCCGCTGCGGTCGGTCAGTTAGTTCAAACGGAAGTCCAGTGGCACGGTCACCCAACCGGCGATGGTCTGCTCGCCACGCTTGGCCGGTACGAAGCTCCAGCGCTTGACCGCGCGGATGGCGGCCTCGTCGAGGGCCTCGCGGCCGCTGCTCTTTTGCACCTGGATCTCGCTCGGCTTGCCGTTGGCCTGCACGTGTACCCGTAGCAGCACCGTGCCCTCCCAGCCGCGGCGCTGGGCTAGGCTCGGGTATTCCGGCGCCGGGTTCTTCAGGTACGCGGCGTTGGCGGACGGTGCCGTTTCCACCGGGGCCGGAGCCGGCTTGGGCGGTTGCGGCGCCGGCGACGTCTCGGCCTTGGGCGGCTGCGGTGGCGGCTCGACCGGTTTCGGCACCAGCTTGGGTTTCGGTTTAGGTTTCGGCGGCTGCGGCTTGGGTGGCTCGGGCTTGGGCGGCGGATTGACCGCCAGCTCCTCCACCACCGGCGGTGGCGGTGGCTCGATCACCGGCTCCGGCGGAGGCGGCGGGGCGGCGAATTCGATGGTCATCGGCGGAATCACCACCGGCACTTCCGGCAGTACCGGCTCGCTACGTTGGCTCAGCCAGTACAACACAGCGCCGTGCAGGGTCAGGGCGAACAGGCCCAGCAGCACGGCCTCGCGGCGGTTCAGCACGGGACGTTCGCGACGCGGCACATGGCGCTGCAGGTCGAGGGCCTGGCGCAACTGCACGCCGAGATCGAGGACCTCGCCGGGATTGCGCCAAAGCACTTCCTTCAGATTGTCAGCTTTTAGGACGTTGCCCATTTGGCGGTGTGCTCCTGGATCAGGGGCCAGCTCTGGATGGCGTTTCGGGGCATGCCGGACCCTGCAAAAACTGGCCGGCTGACGTGGATCGGATTATTGATTTGTAAAACTGAAAGTCTCGAATGCTCTAAAGGCACGCGACCTCCCGTATAGGCCTGCTCAGCTCGCCGATCTTTTCCAATCGCGCCCGCACTATGTTGCGGCTGATTCCAAGTAAACGGCCGGTCTGCAGTTGGTTGCCCTGGCAGAAGTGGTAGGCGCTGCGGAAGATCGCCTCTTCGATGTGTTCGTAAAGGTCCGGCAGGTTCTTCTCGTATAGCGCGTATAGCGCGGCTTCCAGGCTCGCCTCGGCCACCGCACCAGAAGCGGCTGGCAACTCGTGGCGCTCGATAGAGGGACGCAGCTCGACCAGTTGCAGATCGTTCGGCTGCACCTGCTGATTCCGGCATACCAGCAACGCGTGATGAATCGCGTTCTCCAGCTCGCGGATGTTGCCCGGCCAGCTGTGCAGCAGCAGCTTGCGCTCGGCCTCCGGGCTCAGCGAGGCGCGCTGGTAGCCGAGACGCTGGCAATGCTCGTTCACGAAGAATTCGGCCAACGGCAGGATATCGCCCGGCCGCTCGCGCAGCGGCGGCAGGCGGATGGTCGCCACGTGCAGGCGGTAGAACAGGTCCTCGCGAAAGTGCCCGGCCACTACCGCATCGGCCAGGTTGACGTTGGTCGCCGCGACCAGACGCACGTTGATCGGGATCGGGGTACGCGAGCCCAGCCGCACCACCTCGCGCTCCTGCAGGACACGCAGCAGCTTGACCTGCATGTTCAACGGCAGATCGCCGATCTCATCGAGAAACAGGGTCCCGCCGTTGGCGGCCTCGAACCAACCGGCCTTGCTGGTGGCGGCGCCGGTGAACGCGCCCTTCTCATGACCAAACAGCTCGCTTTCCACCAAGGTCTCCGGGAACGCTCCGCAGTTCACCGCCACGAAGGGCGCCTTGCCGCGCCGGCTCAGGTGATGAATGTGGCGGGCAACAAGCTCTTTACCGGTACCCGTCTCGCCGATGATCAGTGCGTTGGCCTCGCTAGGTGCCAGGCGCTCGATACGGTTGAGCAACTCCTGCGAACGAGGGTCCTTGAACACCAGCACGGTGGCGCGAACCGACTTGGTCAGTTCACGAGCCTGAGGGTGAGTGAGCAGCGACATGGCGGCGAATCCGTTAATGGCCAGAGCACCGATAGTGCAGCAATTAATTTATGCACAAATAATCATAAATATTCATTTGGTTATTCTCTTAAAGAATATAAAGACAATTGCTGCTGGGGCAGCAACCCAGCAGCAATGGTTGCTGGCCAGGCAGTAGGAAACAACCGCTGATTCGTCACCTTAAAATCAAAACAAATCCTTACTAATCAATAAATTACTAGCAATAAACATATCTCGGTACGGTTGTTGCGATAGGGGCAATGCGGCCTGCACAAGCCGCCGGATGCCTAGCCACCACCGCAAAAGAGCATGGGCACCGCCAACACCTGATCGCCCGGCATCGCCATCGCGATGCCGGAAACAAGCCAGTCACTGGGGGCAACATGTTCAAGCGCACCACTCTTTCCACTGCCATCGCCTGGGCCTTGGGGGGCCTGGCCGGCCTTAACCTGGTCGCGGCACATGCCGCCGAGACCACGCAGCAGGCACAAACGCCTGCCGACCAGCAGGCCGACAGCGCCCCGACGCTAGCCAAGGTCACCGTCACGGCGCAGAAGCGCGAGGAGACGGTGCAGGAGGTACCCTCCTCCATCTCCGTGCTGAATGGCGACAAGGTGCGCGACACCTCGTTGCAGTCGGCCAACGAAGTCACCCGCTTCATTCCCAACGCCTCGGCGGGCACCACCGAAGGCCATGGCCGTCCGCGCTGGTGGATTCGCGGCCTGGGTACCGGCGACCAGGGGGCCAATACCGTCAGCCCGGTGGGCATCTACGTCGACGACGTGTACATCGCCAACATCAGCGCCAGCGGCTTCCCGCTGTTCGACCAGGAGCGGGTGGAGGTACTGCGCGGCCCGCAAGGCACGCTGTGGGGCAAGAACACCACGGCCGGCGCGATCAACTTCATCTCGCGCAAGCCCACCTTCGATCCGTCCGGGTACTTCAAGGTCGGCGTCGGCGACTACGCCGATCGCGTGGTGGAGGGTGCGGTCAGCGATGCGCTGGTCGATGACCGCCTGGCCGCCCGCCTGTCGCTGCGCCATCAGGGCCGTGACGGCTACAACGAGAATCTCGCCAACGACGACGATCAAGGCGCACTGGAAGACGATGCCGCACGCCTGCAGTTCCTCGCGCGCATCAATGACGACCTGGAAGCCAACCTGAATCTGCATGCGCGCAGCTACCACGACACCGGCGGCTACAGCACCGTCAGCTACGGCACCCGCGCCAACGGCACCAACCAGTTCGGCTATTCGATCGACCCGAAGAAGGGCGAGGTCAACTACAACGCCGACTACAAGGTGAACATCGACCAGGCCGGCGCCAACCTCAACCTGGTCTGGCAGCTGGGCAGCCTGGAGCTCACCTCCATCACCGCCTTCGAGCATTTCGAGCGCAAAGGCCTGAGCGACAGCGACAACACGCCGCTGGAACTGCAGCGTGGCTACAGCTATGCCGACAGCAAGCAGTGGTCGCAGGAATTCCGTCTCGCCTCGCCGCGCGAAGACCGCCTGAACTGGGTCCTGGGCTTCCACTATTTTGACGAGGATCTGGACTCGGAAAGCGCCAACGGCTCGCTGAGCAATCGCTACATCCCGCGCTTCTACAACAACACCGCCTTCAACCAGGGCACCGAGAGCTACGCCCTGTTCGGCAGCACCACCTACAACTTCACCGAGGACTTCAACCTCACCGCGGGCCTGCGCTGGACCCGCGAAACCAAGGACATCGACCTGCAGCGCCTGCAGAACCAGGGCCAGGCCGGCTTCAACAACGAGGACTGGTGGCATCTCGGCAGCGTCAGCACCCCGCTGGTGGTCAACGCCGTGCAGGACGAAAGCAATACCTGGAGCGACTGGACATACGACCTGACGCCCGAGTACCGCCTCTCCGACAATGCCCGGGTGTACTTCCGCTATGCCTATGGCTTCCGCTCCGGTGGCTACAACACCGGGGTCACCAGCCAGGCCACCGTCGCGACGGTCGATCCGGAATACCTGACCTCCTACGAGCTGGGCCTGAAGTCCGAGTGGTTCGACGGCCGCCTCAACGCCAACGCCGCGCTGTTCTACTACGACTACGAGGACATCCAGCTCAACATCGTGACCGCGGTGAACAACCAGACCGTCTCGCGCCTGGCCAACGGCGCCCAGGGCGAAGCCTACGGTGCCGAGTTCGAGCTGGAAGCGATTCCGGTCGAGAACCTGCACATCAACTTCGCCCTCGGCCTGCTGCACACCGAGTTCACCGACTACACCTCGGGCAACGACGACTTCTCCGGCAACAAGTTCGTCCGTGCACCCAACGTGTCGGCCGTGCTCGGCGCCGACTACCGCATCCCGCTGAATGTCGGTGGCGCGATCATCCTCGGCACCGACTGGAACACCCGCAGCCGCCAGTACTTCTTCTCCAACGACCAGACCGCCAGCATGCGCGCCGACGGCTACACCCTGGGCAACGCCCGGGTGACCTACGAGCTGCCGGGCGAGACCACGCGCGTCACCGCCTACGTCAATAACCTCACCGACAAGGAGTACCGCAACCACACCTTGCCGGGTGGCTTCCAGAGCGCCGCGGTGATGTTCGGCGACCCACGCACCGTTGGTGTTTCCGTGACCAGCGACTTCTGACCCACCCCGCCCGCGGCCTAAAGCCGCGGGCTCCCGCGAGGACATCGCCATGCAAGCATTCACCCTCACCCGCCTGCTGCGCCGCCTGGCCCTGCTGCCGGCCGCCGTGCTGGCCAGCCACGCCATCGCGGCGGAAGCGCCGCAGAGCGTGCGCATCGCCACCGTGGCCTACGCCAACGCCGGCAAGATCACCTTCAACGGCCCGGCCTACGTGATGGATCGCGACCAGTGGCTGCAACAGGAACTGGCCAAGCGCAACATCAAGCTGGAATGGGTCCCGGCGGCCACCGCCTCGGTGGGCACCTTCGTCAACGAGGAGTTCGCCAACAAGCGCATCGACTTCGCCTTCTACGGCGATCTGCCGTCGATCATCGCCAATGCCTCCGGCGTCTCCACCAAACTGATCGCCCCTGGTGGCAGCGGCAACAATGTCTACCTGGTGGTGCCCAGCGGCTCCAGCGCCACCTCGATCAAGGATCTGAAGGGCAAGCGCATCGCCCTGCACCGCGGCCGCCCTTGGGAGCTGTCGTTCGCCAAGCTGCTGGAGGCCAATGGCCTCGGCTTCTCCGACTTCCGCATCTTCAACCTCAACCCCCAGGCCGGCGCCGCCGCGCTGAGTGCCGGGCGGGTGGATGCGTTCTTCACCCTCAGCGATGCCTTCCTGCTCGAAGACAAGCAGGTCGGCAAGATCGTCTGGTCCAGCAAACAGGCACCACGCGACTGGAAGATGCGCGCCGAACTCTGGGGCGCCAGCGACTTCGTAACCCAGCAGCCGGAGCTGACCCAACTGGTGGTCACCGCCTACCTGAAGGCCGCCCACTGGACTGCCCAGGACGCCAACCGCGCAACCTACCAGGGCTACCTGTCGCAGTCCGGCCAGCCACTCAGCGTGCTGCAGCGCGAAGTCGAGGGCGGGTCCTGGGTCGGCCAGTTCACCCCGTTGTATGACCAGGCCCTGCGCCAGCACTACGCCGACGGCATCGCCTACAGCCAGAAGGCCAAGCTGATTCGTGGAGAAGTCGACGTCAATGCGCTGCTCGAACCCAAGTTCGTCGCCCAGGGGCTGAAGGAGCTGCAGCTGGAGAACTACTGGCAGGAAGACCAGGCCGACCTGGCCAGCCACCCTTAGGGAGAGCCCCATGAGCGTCGAATTCATCTGGGAGCTGCCCAACTGGCGCGACTCACGCTACGCCGATGCCAGCGCCTACCTGCGTGGCGAGCGCCATGGCCAGACCGCTTTCGGTCCTGGTATCAGCGACCCACGCGGCGAACGTTTCAACTACCTCGACTACCTGCAGCAGATCGCCCGCGCCGCCGACCTCAGCGGCTTCGACGGCATCCGCATCGGCAACCATCCGGATGGCGACGAGCCCTGGATCATCGCTGGCTACGTCGCACGCAGCACCCGCCATCTGCGCCTGCTCACCGAGTTCGACGCGGCGCGCGGCTCGGCGGTCTATGCGGCGAAGAACGCGGTCAGCTACCAGCGCTTCAGCGGCGGGCGCTTCGCCTGGCAGCTCAGCACCCCGACCGATGCCGCCGCGCGCAGACGCCAGGGCGACTTCGTCGCGGATGCCGACCTGCTGCCACGCATCGACGAATTCATCGGCGTGGCGCGCGGAGTCATCACCCAGGCGCCGTTCAGCTTCAAGGGGCGCTTCTTCGAGGTGCTCGATGGTGGTTTCCAGGGGCCGCTGGCGGGCCAGCGAGTGCCCCCCATCTACCTCGCCGGCGACGATGCCGAGGCCCTGCAACTGTCTGCCCGCCAGGCCGACGTCCACGTCTTTTCCGCGCGGCCGTCCAGCGAACTGGCGCCGCTGCTCGACGAACTAAGCCGCATCGCCCGCGCTCATGGGCGCGCCCCGGAGGCCGGCCTGCGTCTCGATCTGCTGGCCCGTGAGGATGCCGCGGAGGCCCTGGCCGATGCCCAACGCCTGGCCACCCAGGCAGGCCTGCCTGCACCTGGTGGCAGCGGCCTCTGGCAGCCAGGGGGTGACAGCGTCGCGACCTTGATCGGCAGCTACGCCGAGGTCATCGAGTGGCTAGCCGAGTATGCCGGAGCCGGCATCGGCAGCTTCCTGATTGGCGCCGCGCCGCATCTGGAGGAAGCCTATCGGGTCGGCGAAAACGTCCTGCCCGCCCTGCGAGCCCGCCTTGCCGGCGCCACCGCCCACACCGCCTGACGAGAATCCACAGCATGGCCATCGATGTTTTCTGGCGCCTGCCCACCCATGGCGAGCCCAGCACCCACCGCAACCGCGAGCCGTTTCGCGGCGACTGGTTCTTCGGCAACGGCAACCCCAGCAGTAGCGGGCTGAGCACCCGCGACGACGGTTTCACTTATATCGACTACCTCGCCGAGATCGCTCGCGCCGCCGAGATCTCCGGCTTCCAGGGCGGACTGATCCCGTCCTTCCCGATGACCGACGAGCCCTGGGCCATCTCCGCCTTCCTGGCCCGCGAGACACGCACCTTCCGCTTCATGATCGCCTTCCAGCCGGGCTTCCTGAACCCGCTGACCGCCGCACGCATGACTGCCAGCCTGCAACGCGCCACCGGCGGCCGCGCGCTGTTCAACGTGATCACCGGTGGTGGCGGTCCGGCCCAGCTGTGGTGGGGCGACAGCGCCGGCCACGATGCCCGTTATGACCGCACCAGCGAGTTCCTCGACGTGCTGCGCGGCGTGTGGAACGGCGGCCCGTTCAGCTACCAAGGCCGCTACTACCAGGTCGATGATGGTGGTCTGGCCTTGCCGCTGGCGCAGCAGGAATTTCCCGAGATCTACTTCTCCGGCTCTTCTGATGCGGCTCTCGCTACTGCATCGAAACACGCCGAGTACTACCTGACCTGGCTCGAACCCTTCGCCCAGCTGCGCGAGAAGTTCGCCCGCGTACGCGAGCGCACCGAGGCCCTGGGTCGCAAGATCAAGTGTGCGGTACGCGTCGACATCATCGCCCGCGCCACCGAGGAAGAAGCCTGGCGCGAGGTACGCAAGGGCTTCGAGCGGCTATCGCCCGAGGAACTGGCACGCGCCGCGCAGCGCCCTGGTGGCGACTCGGTGGGGGCCAACCGGCAGGCCGGCAACCGCCCCGAGACCGTCAGCCGTTTCGACGACCTGATCCTCGAGCCGAACGTCTGGTCCGGCTTCAACCTGCTGCGCGGCGGACAGACCAACGGCATTGTCGGCAGCTACCAGCAGGTGGCCGAACGCCTGGACGAACTTGTCCAGCTCGGCGCCGACGCCTTCATCCTGGCCAGCACGCCACACCTGGAAGAAGCCTACCGGGTCGGCGAAGAAGTCCTGCCGCTACTGCGCGGTCACCGCTAATCCCACCGCGGCGGCCGCGCTCCGGCGCGCCGCCCAGCTCCTGGAGCCGCCATGCCCAATCCCTCGCCTCTCGCCAGCAAAACCGGTCTCGACAAGCTCTGGTTCACCCGCTGCCCGGTGCCGACCGCCACCGGCCTGGCGTACAGACTCGGCTGGCTGCAACAGGCCTTCGCCGACGACGGTATCGCCGTCGAGACCCTGCAGGACAACCCCGGCCTCGGCCAGCACCACTACGACCATCAGTTGCCGGAGCTGATTCGCGAGGGCGGCAACATCCTCGCCTTCGCCGCTCGCGCCCAAGGCGCGCCGACCCGCCTGATCGGCCTGACCTGGATCGACGAGTGGCAGGTGATCCTGGTACGCCCCGAGTCCGGCATCCGTAGCGCCGCCGATCTCGCCGGCAAGCGCCTGGCGCTGCCACAGTGGATCGAGCATCCACTGCCCAGCCATGCCCGCGGCTCCAGCATCGCTCGCGGCATGTCGCTGCAGGGTTATCGTGGTGTACTGGCCAGTGCCGGGCTCGGCCTGCATGACGTCACCCTGGTGGAGGTGCCCTCCGGGCATGGCAAGCGCGGACAGAACGGACCACGCCAGCTGTGGGCCGGCATCGAGCAGCTGGCCGCAGGCCGGGTCGACGCGGTCTATGTCAAAGGCGCCGCCGCGGTGGATGCGGCGCGTGCTGCCGGCGTCGTGGTCGGCATCGATCTGGATGCCCTGCCCTCTGCCCACCTGCGCACCAACAACGGCACGCCGCGGCCGATCACCGTGCACAAGAACCTGATCGACCAGCACTTCGACCTGTTGGTGCGCTTCCTCGCCGAGACCCTGCGCGCCGCCGACTGGGCTGCCGACAACCCCGACGCCCTGCACGCCGTCCTCGAGGGCGAGACCGCCGGTAGCGCCGCAGGTGTGGCCGCCGCCTATCGCAACGACTTCCACCGCAGCCTGCATCCGGACCTCTCCGCCGAGCGCCTGGCACTGTTCGCCGAGCAGAAGCAGGCGCTCTGGCTGTATGGCTTCCTCGAACGTGACTTCGACCTGCATGACTGGGTCGACCACCGCCCCCTGGAGGCCGCCCTGGCCCTGCGCGAGCGCCAGCGACAGGCCGGCCTCTGATTCACTCACCCGCACGAGACAGCGACATGAGCACACCCCGCCAGACCGAGTACGCCATTCATCCACAGTTCCTCGAGCGCTGGTCGCCACGCGCCTTCACCGGCGAGGCAATCGCCGAGCAGGAGCTGTTCGCCCTCTTCGAGGCCGCGCGCTGGGCACCCTCGGCCAACAACGCCCAACCCTGGCGTTTCGTCTATGCACTCAATGGCTCGCCCAGCTGGGCGAGCCTGTTCGACCTGCTCGGCGAGTACAACCGGCGCTGGGCCGCCAAGGCGGCCGCGCTGGTGATACTGATCTCGCGCACCCACCACCGCCGCCCCGGCGCCAGCGAGGACAGCCCGCTGCTCAGCCATTCCCTGGATAGCGGCGCGGCCTGGGCCAGCCTGGCCCTGCAGGCCCAGCACAGTGGTTGGAGCAGCCATGCCATCGGTGGCTTCGACCGCGAGCGGGCGCGTAGCGAGCTGGGCGTGCCGGACGGTTATCAGGTCGAGTTGGCCATCGCCATCGGCCGCCGTGGCGAGGCCGCCGAGCTGCCCGATGACCTGCGCGCCCGCGAACAGCCGACCCAGCGCCAGCCGCTGGCGAGCCTGATAGCCGAGGGCCGCTTCAGCTTCGCTACCTCCTGAAAAGACCGAGCCCGAATGCGCAACGCATTCGGGCTCGTAGCTTGAACAGGCCGCCGTGGCGGCCTGCCATCTCCGATCAGGCCACCGCTTCGAGCAGCTTCTGTCCCTGGGCCCACAGGCCGGTCATCTTCCACTGCTGCTCCAGCACACCGGGGCCGAACTCCTTGGAGCCGCCGAACAGCTCGGCGAGGCCCTGGAAGTAGGCGCCCTCTTCGATCAGCAAAATCAGCTTGGACGCCTGCAACACGCTCTCACCCCAGAAGGTCGCGCCACCATTGGCCTCGAGAATCGCCGGGGTGTGCGGGTTCTCCTCGATCTTCTCGACGATGAAGGCGTGCTCCGGCTGGCGGCGGTCGATGTAGATCGGCAGCTCGCGGGCCAGGGTCACGCGCTGCGAGGCCGCATAGCGGATCGGCAGCACCCGGTGGGCACTGGCCCAACCGCCGAGGTACGGCGTGTGCACATGGATCACCACATTGACCTCGGGGCGCTTCTGGAACACCCCGGCATAGCGCTGGCCGTTGCCGCCGGCCTTGCTGCCGCTGAGCGGCGAGCTGCCAGCGGCGGTCTCGTCCAGCACCACCTGGCCGCTGTAGCTGGCAACCACGGCGCGGATCTCCTGGTCATCGGCCCAAGGGCCTGGAGCATGCAGGGCGATCACCAGCTCGCTATCTGGCACTCGCACATAGGCCTGGTAGGTGTTGGTGGCGGTCAGCGTGCGGGTTTCCTTGAGCACGCGGAAGGCCTTGGCGAAATCACGCTTGGCCTGTTCGAGCTGGCTGAGTTGTATGGCGGTGAGGCTGGCGGTCATGGCTGAAGCTCCTGGGGAACGATGATGGGGACCGCGCCTGATCGGCGCGGTACTGAACCCTTCTCAGCAGGACTTGTGCCACAAGAAAAAACCATTGAATTTCAAATACTTGAATATCAGCCAAAGCATCGCCCACTTCGTTCAAAGCTGAATCTGCTGCAACCCAAGCAGCCAGTGCTGGGCAGGTGTTGCTGCATCAGCAATCGGCCCTGGCAAGACTCTCCGTACCGGGCTGCATCGCCCGCCATTGCTGGCTTTCAGCCTTTCGGCACAGGCCTTGCTCAAGCTCCTGCAACCCCGGTCGCAGCACGCGGCGGGCCTCCTCGACGCAGCAACTGGAACACTGCCATGAGCACCGAATTTTTCTGGCGTTTACCGCTGGGTAGCGATGGTCCCTACCTGGCCACCGACAAGAACAACCGCGGCGCCGCCGTGCACCGCCCGGGCAACATCGCTCCGGGGCGCCTGCCCAACGGTGAGCCGGACGGCTTCACTTACATCGACTACGTCGCCCAGGTGGCCAAGGCCGCCGAACTCGCCGGCTTCGAGGGCGCCCTACTGCCGACCGGCCCCGAGCCGTGGATTGCCGCTGCCGCCCTGGCTCGCGAGACCCGCCGGATCAAGTTCCTGATCGCCTTCCAGGCCACCTGGACCCTGCCGGCCTATGCCGCGCAGCAGGCAGCGATCCTGCAGAACCTCAGCCGCGGTCGCCTAGAGTGGAACATCATCACCGGCGGCAACCCGGCCAGCCAGCGCGCCAACGGCGACTTCCTCGAGCACGACAAGCGCTACCAGCGCACTGGCGAGTTCCTCGACATCATCGATGGCCTGTGGAACCACGAGCAGTTCAGCTACCAGGGCGACATCTACCAGCTGGAGAACGGCTCCCTGCCGCTCGGCCTGAAGCATGAGCGCAAGCCCGGCGTGTACTTCTCCGGCTTCTCCGATGCAGCCCTGGACGTGGCGGCGAAGCATGCCGACGTCTACCTGAACTGGGCCGAGCCGATCGACAAGCTCAAGCCGCACCTCGAACGGGTGCGCGAGCTGGCCGACAAGCAGGGCCGCAGCGTGCGCTTCGGCATCCGCATCGACCTGTTCGCCCGCGAGACCGAAGAGGCCGCCTGGAGCGAACTGCGCCGCCAGTACGAGCGCATCGACGCGCGCACCAGCGCCGCCATCAAACACTTCGCCACCGGTTCCGACTCGGTGGGTGCGGCGCGGCAGAACGCCTACCACCAGAACAGCGATCGCTTCGAAGACCTGGTCCTCGGCCCGAATCTCTGGGCCGGCTTCGGCAAGGCCAAGCCGGGACCGACCGTGGGCCTGGTCGGCAGCCACGAGAACGTCGCCGAACGCCTCGCCGAATACCGCGATGCCGGTTTCTCGACCTTCATCCTGGCCGGCAATCCGCACCTCGAAGAAGCCCTGCGCATTGGCCAGGAGATCCTGCCGCTGGTGCACGCCAAACCGGCCCAGATCCACACCACCACCGCGCTGCAAGCCAGCGCCTGACTGAAAGGAATCGCACCATGAGTCAACCACTCGATACCCTCTGGTACACCCGCTGCCCGGTACCTACCGGCCTCGGCATCGCCGTGCAGAAAGGCTGGCTAGAAGAAACCCTGGGGGCCCAGGGCACGGTCATCAAGTCTCTGCGCGAGTCGGCCAACCAGGCCGTGCGCGAATCGCACTTCGACCATACCCTGCAGAACTCGGTACGCCACGGCGGCAACATCCCGGCCATCTGGGCCCGCGCCAGTGGCCGCGATACCCGCGTGATCGGCCTGTCCTGGGCCGACGAGGTACAGCTGATCCTCAGCCTGCCGGACAGTGGCATCAAATCCGCCAAGGATCTCAAGGGCCGCAAGTTCGGCCTGCCGAACTGGGCCAATGCACAGATCGACTTCACCCGCGCCCAGGCCATCCGCGGCCTGGAGAACGCCCTCAAGCTGGAAGGACTGGAGGTGAAGGACGTCGAGCTGGTCGACTACACCCACGGCGGCACCTTCAGTGACGAGGCGGCCGAGACGGTCAGCGGCACCTCCACCTTCGGCGGCCGCCGGCGCGGCGGGCAAAACGCCGAACTGGTCGGCCTGCTGCGTGGCGAAGTCGACGCGATCTTCCTCAAGGGCGCCCATGCCGCCCAGTTGGCACAACAGTTCGGCCTGCACACGGTGATCGACACCGGCTCGCATCCGGAACCACTGATCCGCGCCAACAACGGCACACCGCGCACCCTGAGCGTCGACTCCAACCTGCTAGAGCAGCACTACGATGCTGCGGTCGGCATTCTCAGCTCGGTGCTGCGCGCCGAGGAATGGGCCTGGACCCACCCCGACGACACCCGCCGCTACCTGGCACGCGAGACCAACAGCAGCGAGTACTGGGTAACCCAGGCCTACGGCGAGGACGCCCACCAGCGCCTGCGCACCAACCTCGACGAGCGCTCGATCGTGGCCCTGCAGGACTTCACCGACTTCCTCCAGCGCTGGGCCTTCATCCCGCAGAGCTTCTCGGTCCAGGACTGGATCGACCCACGCCCTCTGGAAACCCTGCGCAGCGCAGTGGCACAGCGCGCCGGCTGAGTCGTGGTTCCGCACGGGCGAACACTGCGCCCGTGCGGAACACATCCGAACAAGCGTTTCGTGGACATTTCATGAGCACACCCCTCGATACCCTCTGGTACACCCATAGTCCGGTACCCACAGGGCTCGGCATTGCCGTTGAATCCGGTCGTCTGGCCCAGGCCTTCCGACCGCTGGGCACCCGCATTCAGGCACTGCGCGAGTCCTCGGACCGCGAAGTGCGCGAGGCACACTTCGACCAGCACCTGCACAACTCGGTCCGCCATGGCGGCAACATCCCGGCCATCTGGGCCCGCGCCCGTGGCAGCGAGACCCGGGTGATCGGCCTGTCCTGGGCCGACGAGGTGCAGCTGATCGTCACCACCCACGACAGCCAGATCCGCGACATCCGCGACCTGCGCAACCGCCGCTTCGGCGTGCCCAAGTGGGCCAACGTGCAGATCGACTTCACCCGCGCCCAGGCCATTCGCGGTCTGGAAAACGCCCTGCGGCTGGAAGGCCTGCGGGTCGCCGACGTGGAGCTGGTCGACTATCCCTACGGCGGTACCTACAGCGATGAGCCGGTGCACCATGTGCATGGCGCCCAGGTCACCCTCGGCGGCAACCGTCCGCAGCGCAACAACGAGCTGATCGGTCTGCTACGCGGCGATATCGACGCGATCTTCGTCAAGGGCGCTCATGGCCTGCACCTGGCCAACGAATTCGGTTTGCGCGTGGTAGTGGATGTCGGCTCGCACCCGGACCCGCTGATCCGCGCCAACATCGGCACGCCACGTACCCTGACCGTCGACCAGCACCTGCTCGATGAACACTCCGAGGCGGCCGTGCTGATCCTCGATACCGTGCTGCGCGCCGAGCAGTGGGCCTGGGCCCATCCCGAGGAGACCCGGCGCTACCTGGCCCGCGAGACCAACAGCAGCGAGTACTGGGTGGCCCGCGCCTATGGCGAAGACGCCCATCTGCGCCTGCAGACCAACCTGGCCGAGCGTTCCATCGGCGCGCTGCAGGACCTCACCGATTTCCTCCAGCGCTGGGACTTCATCCCACACGCTTTCGACGTGCGCCAATGGATAGCCGCCGAGCCGCTGGAACAACTGCTGGAGAAGGTCAATGTCGCGATCTGAAGCCAGCGGGCGCCCCGGCGCCTTCCTGGCCAACTTCATGCTGCTGGCCGCCTTCAGTGGCGCCACCATCGGCATGGCCAAGATCATCACAACCCTGTACGCCATCGAGATCGGCGCCAATTCCCTGCAACTCGGCATCATCTCGGCCATGGAATCGCTGGGCATGGTGCTGCTGACCCTGCCGGCCGGCTTCGTCATCGCCCGCTTTGGCGCGCGCCGGGTGTATTTCCTCGCCAGCCTGGGGCCCATGCTGCTGAACCTGGCCATCCCGCTGTTCGGCGGCTGGATCTGGCTGGCCGCGGCGCGCCTGCTGATCGGCCTGTGCATCCCGTTCCGCATCGTCGCCATGAACAGCGCGTTTCTGCGCCAGCTCAAGCGCATCGGCAACGACAAGGCCGGCTGGTACCGCGGCTCGCTGACCCTGGGCATGGGCCTGCTCGGCCCGCTGCTGGGCAACTGGCTCAGCGGCAGCACCGGCTTCACCCTCGGTTTCGTGGTGATCGGCCTGTGCTTCGGCCTGATGGCGGTCTACAGCCTGGGCTTCTGGGAAGCCGAACAGGTGGAGCCGAGTAGCCTCGATGTGGGTGCCGAAAGCGGCAGCATGTTCAGCCAGGTGCTGGCCATGCTGCAGAACCTGGAAATTGCCGAGAGCTGCCTGATCGAGATGCTATCCGGCGCCACCGGCGCGCTGTTCGGCACCTTCATCATTCTGCTGGCCATGGATGTCGCCGGGCTCTCGCAGAGCCAGGCGGTCAGCCTGGTGATGGTGCAAGGTCTGGCCGCCGTACTCGGCCTGTTCGGCCTCGGCTATCTGGTAGAGCGCATCGGTCGCCGCTTCGCCTACGTCGCCGGGCTGAGCGCCGCGGTGCTCGGTCTGCTGCTGCTCGGCCGCGCACATGGCTACGCGCTGCTGGCCATCGGCGGTGTGCTGTTGAGCACGGCAGCCTCGCTGGTGCACCTGGTCAACATGGCCCAGCTCGGCGAGCACGCCGCCGACAAGAGCAAGATCTCCGGCCTGTTCAACCTGGCCGGCATGCTCGGCAGCTTTTCCGGCGCGCTGCTCGGCGGCGTGATCAGCCAGCTGGTCGGGCTGAGCAACCTGTTCCTCGCCTGGATTCCGCTGCTGCTGTTGGTGGCCGGCTTCTGCTGGCTGCGCAAGGTACGTCGCGTCCCCGCGGCTGCCGTATTGGAGGGATGACATGCTGACCGCCTCACTCAACCGCCTGAGCTGGTTCGCCTCGCCACTGGCACTGCTCGTCGCCTGGGCCCTGGTGGCTCAGGCCGGCTGGTACCCAACCCAGCTGCTGGTACCGCCGCTGCATGTCTACCAGGCCTTCGTCGAACTGCTGAGCAGCGGCGAGCTGCGCGAGCACCTGCAAAACAGCCTGTCGCGCCTGGGCATAGGCTTTTCCCTCGGCGCGCTTGGCGGCCTGCTGTTCGGCACCGCCATGGCCCTGTCGAAACAGGTGGAGGCCTACTGCGCCCCGCTGTTCCACACCCTGCGGCAGATTCCCTCCATCGCCCTGATCCCGATGTTCATCCTGTTCTTCGGCGTCGAAGAGACCTTCAAGATCCTCATCGTGGTCAAGGCGGCGTTCTTCCCGGTGGCCCTGGCCACCAGCGAGGGCGTTAAGGGCATTCCGCGCAGCTACTTTGATGTGGCCGAGGTATATCGCCTGCCGTTGTGGAGCCTGCTCAAGGACGTAGCCTTCCCCGCCGCAGCACCGCCCATCGTCACAGGCTTGCGCATCAGCCTCAGCCGTTCCTGGATGGTTCTGGTCGCCGCCGAGTTGCTGGCCGCCGACAGCGGCCTCGGCCAGTTGATCGAACTGAGCCGGCAGATGATGCGCATCGACATCGTGATGGTCGGCGTGGTGGTGACTGGGCTGGTCGGCTTCACCCTCGATTACGGCTTCCGCCTCCTGGAAAAACACCTGTTCCGCTGGAAACCACGCGCATGAAGATTCTGATCCGCTTTCTCGCGTCCTTGCGCGGCCTGCTCCTGCCACTACTGCTGATTGCCGCCTGGGAATACATGTCACGCCAGGGCGCCAGCCAGGCCTACGCCTTCGTGCCGCTGAGCAAGATCGGCGCAGGTCTGGACGAGCTGCTGGCCAGTGGCGAGCTGTGGCTGAGCGTAGCGGCCAGCCTCGAACGCACCTGCCTCGGCCTGCTCTATGGCGTACTCGCCGGCTTCGCCGTAGGCGCGCTGATGGCCCACTCGCGCATCGCCGAGCGTCTGCTCGCGCCGCTCTACCACACGCTGCGCCAGGTACCGATTCTCGGCCTGATCCCGCTGCTGGCCCTGTGGTTCGGCAGCGGCGAGTTCTCCAAGGTACTGATCGTTTCCCTGGCCGCCTTCTACCCCATGGTGCTGAACAGCTTCGAGGGCTTCAGCCACGTCGAGAAGAGCTATCAGGAGGTCGGCCGCATCTACACCCTGACGCCACTGCAGCAGTTCACCCAGGTGCAACTGCCAAGCGCCCTGCCCAGCCTGTCCAACGGTGTGCTGCACGCGCTGGCCTTCGCCTGGGTCAGCTCGGTGGGCTGCGAGCTCTTCCTCTCCACCGGCATGGGCCTCGGCAACCTGATGATGAACGCCGAGACCGGATCACGCATGGAGGTCGTGGTGATCGGCGTGCTGTGCATCGGCCTGCTCGGCTACACCATGAACCAACTGTTTACACGCCTCAGCCGCCACCTGCTGCGCTGGCGCAACCTTCGCGATAGGTAACCTCATGACAGCCATTCTCGATCCACAACTGCTCGGCAACGACCTGCGCCAGCCCGGCGCGCTGGAGATCCGCAGCCTGAACAAGGCCTACCAGATCGACGGCAAGGCCCTGCCAGTGCTGCACAACATCGACCTGCAGGTGCTGCCTGGAGAATTCGTCAGCATCGTCGGGGCCAGCGGTTGCGGCAAGTCATCGCTGCTGCGGCTGATCGTAGGCCTGGAGAACGACTACCAGGGTCAGATCCAACTGGACGGCGAATCCGTATCGGGCACCAGCCTCGACCGCGGCATCGTGTTCCAGGACCACCGCCTGTTCCCCTGGAAGACCGTCGAACAGAACATCGCCCTGGCCCTCAGGAACCAGCGCCTGAGCAAGAAGGAAAAGGCCGACCTGGTGGCCGAGCATGTGGCCCTCGTCGGCCTGAACGGCTTCGAACAGGCCTACCCGCACCAGCTCTCCGGCGGCATGGCCCAGCGCGCAGCCATCGCCCGCGCGCTGATCACCCGCCCCAAGGTGCTGCTGCTCGACGAACCCTTCGGCGCCCTCGATGCCCTCACTCGCGTGCATCTGCAACACGAGCTGCAGCGCATCTGGGTGCAACAGCGCAGCACCATGATCATGGTCACTCATGACGTAGAAGAAGCGCTCTACCTGGGTGATCGCGTGATCGTCATGGACGCCCGCCCGGGACGTATCGGCCACGAAGTCAAGGTCGACCTGCCGCACCCGCGGGAGCGCAACTCGCGGGAACTGCAAAGATTGCGTGAGGAGCTACTTACAGAACTGACGGAGAGCCATTAGCAATCGGCGGCGACTATTCGCCCCTGCTTTTGTTTGCATCGAACGACTGCGCCGTCTCTCATAGGCTTCCGAAAAAAGGTCAGGCGGTCGTGAGCGGCGATTCACCGCCCAAAGCGGTGTCCCGTCGTCCCCAGGCCTCTGGAAACGGCATCCTCGGATGCCGCCCCGAGCTTCCTGTAAGCCATGCCAACAGAGCGCGGCGCTGTATGCACAAAGCCAAACTGTGCGTACAAGTCCTGTGCTTGACCATCTGCGATCAAGCTCACGTAGCCGCTCTCAGGGACATTGGCTTCGATGTATCTCAATATTTCCCCCATGATGCGCTTCCCCAAGCCGTTGCCCTGATGCTCCTTGAGGACAGCAATGTCCACAACTTGATAGAAGCACCCACCATCGCCTACGACTCGCCCCATTCCCACCGGTTGCGAGCCATGAAGAATTTGGACAGCGAAGAGGGTGTTGGGCAACCCCCGTATCGCAGCTTCAGTAGTCTTCTCACTCAGTCCTGAGCCAAGGCGAAGGGCCTGGTATGTGTGAACAGAGGGAGTTTCAAGCAAGCACGAGTATGTGGCCATGCGTTACGCCCATTACGTTCGAGCGGACAGCTTCAGACTATCAGTCGGATTACGCCTTGTTCCACATGCCAAGCGAATCCGGAGGTACTGCCTTTAAGGAGCTGCGCTTGCTCATCGGCAATGGCATCGACATAGTGCTAGAGGGCGCTGCGATGCAGCTATCCGAAGCATTGGCGTTGCGCTGGGACGCTGTCGACATGACGAAACGCGTTGCTCACGTTTGCCGTACGGTCGCGCTAGGCGTCATGGAAGAGCGCACCAAACCGGTGGCGACCGATTCGTCGTGCTTAATGAAAGAGTCATGCATGCCCTGGAATTCGCCAAGGCTTATGCAGAGCGCCGCAGATCTGGGGTGGGAAAGGTAACCGAAACGCCCTATGTCTTCCCTCCTAGCAGATCTAGGACCTGCACCATCAGTGGCGACCGGTACTGAAGGCACTGAGTGTTCGTTATCGGCCGCCGTACAACTGCCGCCACACCTATGCGACAATATGCGCATGCCCCCGCTTTCATATCCCAGCAGCTCGGCCATAGAGTGCAGGTGCTGCGGTCTACGTACGCCCGCTGGATTAACTCAAGCTCCGATTGGAGCGAGTTGGAAAACTGAATATTGGCATCAAATCGGTATCAGGCGACTCCAGCCATCTCTAAGTTATTGATAGGTAATCCCTTTGATCTCCACCGCTAACATCACCATGCAGTTCGGTGCCAAGCCGCTGTTCGAGAACGTTTCCGTCAAGTTCGGCAACGGCAACCGCTACGGTCTGATCGGCGCCAATGGTTGCGGCAAGTCGACCTTCATGAAAATCCTCGGCGGCGATCTGGAGCCTTCCGGCGGCCAGGTGATGCTGGAGCCGAACGTGCGTCTGGGCAAGCTGCGCCAGGACCAGTTCGCCTATGAAGAATTCACCGTGATCGACACCGTGATCATGGGCCACGAGGAGCTGTACAAGGTCAAGGCCGAGCGCGACCGCATCTACTCGCTGCCGGAGATGAGCGAAGAAGACGGCATGAAGGTGGGCGAGCTGGAAGGCGAGTTCGCCGAGATGGACGGCTACACCGCCGAATCCCGCGCCGGTGAGCTGCTGCTCGGCCTGGGTATCCCGCTGGAGCAGCACTTCGGCCCGATGAGCGAAGTCGCTCCCGGCTGGAAGCTGCGCGTGCTGCTGGCCCAGGCGCTGTTCTCCGATCCGGAGGTGCTGCTGCTGGACGAGCCGACCAACCACCTGGATATCAACACCATCCGCTGGCTGGAAAACATCCTCACGGCGCGTAACAGCACCATGATCATCATCTCCCACGACCGCCACTTCCTGAACTCGGTCTGCACCCACATGGCCGACCTGGACTACGGCGAGCTGCGCCTGTTCCCGGGCAACTACGACGAGTACATGACCGCCGCGACCCAGTCGCGCGAGCAGCTGCTGGCCGACAACGCCAAGAAGAAGGCGCAGATCGCCGAGCTGCAGACGTTCGTCAGCCGCTTCTCGGCCAACGCCTCCAAGGCCAAGCAGGCCACTTCGCGCGCCAAGCAGATCGACAAGATCCAGCTGGCCGAGGTCAAGCCGTCCAGCCGCGTCAGCCCGTTCATCCGCTTCGACCAGAACAAGAAGCTGCACCGCCAGGCCGTAACCATCGAGAAGCTGTCCAAGGCCTTCGACGACAAGGTGCTGTTCAAGAACTTCAGCTTCCAGGTCGAGGCCGGCGAGCGCGTGGCCATCATCGGCCCCAACGGCATCGGCAAGACCACCCTGCTGCGCACCTTGGTCGGCGAACTCGCCCCGGATGCCGGCGAAGTGAAGTGGACCGAGAGCGCCGAGGTCGGCTACTACGCACAGGACCACGCCCACGACTTCGAGGACGACGTCAGCCTGTTCGACTGGATGGGCCAGTGGACCCAGGGCGAGCAGACCATCCGCGGCACCCTGGGGCGCATGCTGTTCAGCAACGACGAGATCCAGAAGTCGGTCAAGGTGATTTCCGGTGGTGAACAGGGCCGCATGCTGTTCGGCAAGCTGATCCTGCAGAAGCCCAACGTGCTGGTGATGGACGAGCCGACCAACCACCTCGACATGGAATCCATCGAGGCGCTCAACCTGGCGCTGGAGAACTACCCGGGCACGCTTATCTTCGTCAGCCACGACCGCGAGTTCGTCGGCTCCCTGGCCACCCGCATCATCGAGCTTTCCGAGAACGGCGTGACCGACTTCAGCGGCACCTACGACGATTACCTGCGCAGCCAGGGCATCTTCGTCTGACGCCGGCCCTGTAACGAAAAAGCCCCGCAATGCGGGGCTTTTTATTGCTGGGCGGATCAGACGCGGCCCAGGTAATCCATCTTGCCGACGTCCAGGCCGTTATGGCGCAGGATGGCGTAGGCCGTGGTGACGTGGAAGTAGAAGTTGGGCAGCACAAAGTGCAGCAGGTAGTCCTCGGCGGTGAACTTCAGCTCGGCACCGGGGAATTTCATGACGATCTCGCGCCCGGCACCGCTGTCGATCTGCTCCGGCGTCAGGCTCTTCACGAAGTCCAGCGTCTTGGCGATGCGTGCCTGCAGATCGGCGAAGCTGCTCTCGGTGTCCGCGAAGCTCGGCACGTCCACCCCGGCCAGGCGCGCGGCGCAGCCCTTGACCGCGTCGCTGGCGATCTGCACCTGGCGGGTCAGCGGGTGCATGTCCGGTGCCAGGCGCGCGTTGAGCAGCACGTTGGGGTCGATCTTCTTGGCTTCGGCATAGGCCACGGCCTTGTCGAGGATGGCCGACAGGTTGCCGAACATGCGCACGAATTGCGGCACGGAGGCCTGGTAGAGGGACAGCGACATGGGGGAACTCCTTTGGGTAGAGGCGGCGCGACTCTGCTAGGGTAGCCGCGGTTCAGCCAGAGAGATGAAGCCTGATGACCAACGAACAGATCGCCGCGTACTGCCTGAGCCTGCCCGGCGCCCGCGAGGATCTTAAATGGGGCAGCAACCGGGTGTTCTCAATAGCCGGCAATAAAATGTTCGCCATTCTCGACTTCATGGGTGAACGGCTGGCGTTCAAGGTCGAGGCGGAGCTGTTCCTCGGCTACGTCGACCGGCCGGGCATCCACCCCGCTCCATATCTGGCGCGCGCCCACTGGATCAGCATGGCGCCGCCCTTCCCCCTCGGTGACGAGGAGCTGCGCGAATGCCTGCGGCGCTCCCACCAGTTGGTGATGCGCAAGCTGCCGAAGATTCGCCAGCTGGGTTTGCTGCTCGACTAGAGCGGCAGCAGATGGCCTAGATGGCGGCCGCCCAGCGTCAACTGGTCGATCCAGAAAGCCTGGTGCAGCGCGACGATGGCCCAGAACACCAGTTGGAAGGACGCCTTGCGCGTCTTGTGGCGGAACACCTGCTGCGCCACCAGGGCGCCGGGCCAGCCGCCGAGCAGCTCGGCGATATGCAGGCTGTTCTCCGGAGTGCGCCAGCGGCCCTTCTGCGCGGATTGCTTGTCCAGCCAGTACTGGCAGAAGCTGAACAGGCTGACCAGCGGATAGGCCAGCAGCACCCAGACCAGCCCTCGCTCCAGCAGCACCAGGGCGCCCCAGACCGGCAGCACGCACAGAGCCGCCAGCACCAGCAGCTTGAGCGACAACTGCTGAATGCCCGGCTGCGGCGGACGCTCGCCGCGCGCCGCACGGGCGCTCTTCGCAGCGGCAGTTCTGGAGGGCTTGGCCGACTCCGTCGGCTTGCGGCGAATCGCCGGTCGATCCAGGCTCAGCCCGGCGTGGCGCATGTGCTGGGCACGCGGCCGACCCTGAGCATCGCTACCGGCGACATAGACCACCGCGTCGCCGACCTGCGGCCGGCTATCGCCACGCATGGCGGAGATATGTACGAACAGCTGCTCGCCACCGCCCTCGGGTTGGATAAAGCCGAAGCCCTTGCCGTCGTCCCAGCTCTTCAGCGTGCCACGCCGCTCCATATCGGGCCTCAGTGCGCCTGGGCGCTGCTCCAGTCGATCAGGCTGAACTGCCAGGTGGCCAGGATCAGCAGGCCGAAGCCGATGCGGTACCAGGCGAACAGCGCGTAGCTGTGGTTGGCAATGAACTTGAGCAAGCCGCGCACGGCGATCATGGCGAACACGAACGACACCACGAAGCCCAGGGCGAACACCGGCAGGTCGCCGGGCTGGAACAGGTCGCGGTACTTGTAGCCGGAGTACACGGCGGCCCCGACCATGGTGGGCATGGCCAGGAAGAAGGAGAACTCGGTGGCGGCGCGGCGCGACAGGCCGAACAACAGCCCGCCGATGATGGTGGAGGCCGAGCGCGAGGTGCCGGGGATCATCGCCAAGCACTGGGCGAAGCCGATCTTCAGGGCCTCCTTCCAGGTCATGTCGTCCACTTCTTCGACATGGACCTCATGCTTGCGCTGCTCGGCCCAGAGCATCACCACGCCGCCGATCACTAGGGCCGCGGCCACGGTGATGGGGTTGAACAGGTACTCGTGGATCAGATCGGCGAAGGCTACGCCGATCACCACTGCCGGCAGGAAGGCGATCAGCAGGTTGGCGGTGAAGCGCTGGGCCTCGCGCTGGCGCGGCACGTTAAACACGGTGATGAGGATCTTGCGGCGGTATTCCCACATCACGGCCAGGATCGCGCCGAGCTGGATGATGATGTTGAAGGCCATCGCCCGCTCGCCAGCGAAGCCGAGCAGGTCGGCGACGACAATCTGGTGGCCGGTACTGGAGATCGGCAGGAACTCGGTCAGCCCCTCCACGATGCCTAGAATCAGTACCTGCAGGGCTGTCCACAAATCCATGAATTACCTCGGGCTGGCCTTTTCGTCGCATCGGCCGATAACAGGGTTGGCGCCTGACGTGCAGGCAGAAAACGGCGGGCATGCTACCAGATGGGCCCTTGTCGCGCTGCCTGGCCAACGGTTAATGGCGCAGCTTCTAGACTGGCTATTAGCTAGCAGCAATAACAAGAAACCGGAGTCGTCCTTCCATGAGCAGTCTGCGCACCCTCCCCATCAGCCGCCGCCTGTGGCTGATCCTGCTTTCATCCATTGTCATGCTGCTGGTCCTGGCCGGGCTGATGCTGCAGCAGATCCACGGCGACCTGTACAAGGCCAAGGCACTGAAGACCCGCCACGTGGTGGAAAGCGCCATGGGTGTGATCAAGCACTTCCAAGGCCTGGAGAGCGGCGGCCTGGCCCGCGAGGAGGCGCAGAAGCAGGCGATGGAGGTGATCCGCGGCCTGCGCTACGACCAGGACGACTACTTCTGGATCAACGACATGACCCCGGTGATGGTCATGCACCCGACCAATCCCAAGCTGGAGGGCCAGAACCTCTCCGGCCTGAAGGATCCGGACGGCAAGTTCCTGTTCAACGAGATGGTCGCCCTGGCGAAGAAGAGCGGCTCCGGCCAGGTCGACTACCGCTGGCCCAAGCCGGGCTCGGACGAGCCGGTACCGAAAATCTCCTACGTCGAACTGTTCCAGCCCTGGGGCTGGATCCTCGGCTCCGGCATCTATGTCGACGACGTGCAGACCGAGTTCCGTGAGCAAGCCCTGCGCGCCGTCGGCATCCTGGTGGTCATCGCCCTGCTGCTGGCGGCGCTGGTCACGCTGATCGCCCGCAGCATCGCCCGGCCGCTGGACGAAGCGGTCAGCGCCATGGCCAACATCGCCAGCGGCGAGGCCGACCTGACACGCAGCCTGGACAACCACGGCCGCGACGAGCTGACTGCCCTGGGCGGCCACTTCAATGCCTTCACCGGCAAGCTGCGCGGGGTGATCGGCGAATCGCTGCAGGCCGCCGGCAGCCTGAACCAGGCCTCGCAATCCCTCGGCGAGATCGCCGGCAACGCCCAGCAGCACAGCCAGCAGCAGTCGCAGCAGATGGAGCTGGTGGCCACCGCGATCAACGAGGTGTCCTACGCCGTGCAGGACGTGGCGAAGAACGCCGAGCACGCGGCCAGCGAGGTGCGCCTGGCCGAGCAGCAGGCGCTGCAGGGCCAGCAGAACATAGAGGGCAGCCTGCGCCAGATCGACCAGCTGTCGGCGACCATCGACCAGGCCGTGCAGGTGATGCAGAACCTGGCCCAGGAGAGCACCCAGATCGGCAGCGTGCTGGAGGTGATCCGCTCCATTGCCGAGCAGACCAATCTCTTGGCGCTCAACGCGGCCATCGAAGCAGCGCGGGCCGGCGAGCAGGGCCGGGGTTTTGCCGTGGTGGCCGACGAAGTGCGCATGCTGGCCCAGCGCACCCAGCAGTCCACGGCCGAGATCCAGGGCATGATCGAGCGCCTGCAGGGCAACTCCGAGGCAGCGGTCAAGGTCATCAACGCCAGCAGCCAGGCCTCACAACAGACCGTCGAGCAGGCGCGCCAGGCCGGTGAGAGCCTCAGCCAGATCGCCGCCTCCCTGCGCAACCTGACAGGCTTGAATGCTTCCATCGCCAGTGCCACCCTGCAACAGTCGCATGTGGTGGACGATATCAACCACAATGTCACCCAGGCAGCTACGCTGGCGCATGAGAATGCCCTGGCGGCCGATCACTCCAGTGAGGCCAGCCGCCACCTCGGCGAATTGGCCGGGCAGCTGAACCGCTTGTTGGGTCAATTCCGTGTATGAGGTGGCGATGAGCAGTATGGAGCACCAAGAGGTCAACCTCGGCCAGCAGCAGAACCAGGACCTGATCTGGGATCTGGACAGCATCGCTCGCCGCGAGCTGGCCGAGCGCTTCATCAAGCTATTCGAGAACCGCCTGTGCGTGTACTCCGAGTCGACCCGCCAGCTGTACACCAACTACAACCTGCACTTCCCCACCGACTACGGGCGCAAGATGGTGGTGCTGCCCAACCCCTACGCCTTCCATGACACCCTGCACGGCATCGACCCGCTGGCCGTGCGCAAGACCGGCCTCTGCGTGCTGCCCGGCGTGGTGCTGGGCAAGCCCGGCCTGCTACTGACCACGCAGATGAAAGACGGCGGCCCGGCGCCCAAGACCATGCCGTTCAAGCAGGCCCTGGCGCAGATCATCAGCAACCAGAAGAAGATCAACGACGTCTTCCTGCCGATCCTGATGAAGGGCGACCTGCGCGAATTCGACCAGAAGATGCCCTACATCCACCTGCACCGCCTGCAGGTACAGAAGCTCACCCGCCTGTCGTCATTCGAGCGCGACGACATCCAGCAGAGCATCACGCGCAAGCTGCTGGCGCTTTACCGGCAGTCCGACAGCCTGGGCTGTTAATCCAGATCAAGCCTCGCAAGTACGAGCGCTCAACGCATCTGGTGCTTGTGCAGTAGCCGGTAGAAGGTCGGCCGCGAGATACCCAGCACCTTTGCCGCGTGGCTCATGTTGCCGGCATGGCGCAACAGCACGTCATGCAGAGCCTGACGCTCGGCTCGGCGGATATAGTCGGCCAGGCTGCTGAACACCCCCTCCGTACCCTCCCCGGCGACCAGCCCCAAGTCCTCGGCATCGATCTGCCGCTGCTCGGTCAGCACCGTGCCACGCCGTACCCGAGTGGCCAGCTCGCGTACGTTGCCGGGCCAGTCGTGATCGGCCAGGGCGCGAATGGCCTGGTCGCTGAAGCTGCGCGGGCGTCGGCCGACCTCCACCGCATAGCGTCGGGCGAAATAGCCTGCCAGGCAGGATATGTCCTCGCGTCGCTCGCGCAGCGGCGTGGTGCGCACCTGCAGCGCGCTGAGCAGGTAGTAGAGGTCTTCGCGGAAGGCGCCGCTCTCCACGGCCGCCTCCAGATCGAAGCGGCTGGTGGCCAGCACCCGTACATTCAGCGGCACCGCCTGGCCGCCGCGCTCCACGCACATCTCCTGCAGCACACGCAGCAGTCGCGCCTGCAGGCGCTGGGGCAGCTCGGTGATTTCGTCGAACACCAAAGTGCCGCCGTCGGCCTGCTCTATCAGCCCCGGCATGCGCTCCGAGCCGAACAGCTCCTGCTCGTCCAGCGCGCCGCTGCAGACATGGATCAGCACCCCAGTGGCACGCACGGACAGGCGGTGCAGAGTGTTCGCCACCAGCTCCTTGCCGCTGCCGCTCTCGCCGCGGATCAACACCGGCGCGCTCAGCGGTGCCAGCTTGGCCAGCAGGTGGCGCAGTTCGGCCACGCTGCGGCTGTTGCCCAGCAGTTCGTGTTGCCCGGCTTCGCCGGCGGCGACCTTGCCGCGCAGGCGCGCCATGCCGAAGGCGCGCCCGAGGGCCACGCCGACCCGGTCCAGGTCGAACGGCAGGGTGTGATAGTCGAAGAACCACTCGCCGATGAAATTGCCGGCGTCGGGCACCTGCAGGGTTTCGGGGCTGAGCACCGCGATCCATTCGGTTCCGCTGAGGCTGATCAGGCGCTTCAGGTACTGGGGATTATCCAGATGCTCGGGCGCCAGGCGCACCAAGCCGACATCGCAGGCCTGGTCCTGGGCCTCCGCCAGGCTGCAGCTCTGCACCTGCCAGCCGCCGGCCTGCAATTGCGGCAGCAAGCGCTCACATTCGATACAGGGATCGACGACCAAAAGGCGCCGGGGCGTAGTTACCTGGGTTCGCACTCTACCAATCCTTGGCGCCAATATTTTGAAATATCCAGGTAAAACAATCGCTTGGCGCGGATAATTGAACCCTAGCAAGCGGATCGCGGGCCTCTAGGAACGTTTCTCTATAAAAACGGCAGAGATTTGCGCACCTTCCCAAGTGTTATGGCCGCTTGCCATCGTCCCTGCGTATTGGCATAAACGTACCCAATAAAAAATCACCACACGGATGTTGATGACATGCGATTGCTGCGCCGTGCCCTGATCGTCGTCCTGTTGCTCGCTCTCGCCGCCCTCGCGGTCGTCCTCTACTACATCGCCCGCCCCAACCTGCCGGTGTTCGACAAGCCGGAGCAGGTCAACTACCTCGGCCAGTGGGACGAGCAGGCACGCCAGACCTACTACTACACGCCCCAGGGCACCACGGTGAAAGGCCTGCGCTATGAGTGGTTCACCGCGCTGGAACTGCCCTTCTCCCAAGACAAGTTCGCCAAGCCCGACTACATGGCGCGCTTCGGCTTCCTGACCGATCCGCGCCAGCAGGCCAGCGAACTCAACCCCGGCAACCTGCCGGTAGGCTTCGCCCGCCACCCGGACGACGAGACCGGCATCCAGTACCTGGATATCACCTGCGCCGCCTGCCACACCGGCGAGCTGCGCTACAAGGGCCAGGCCGTGCGCATCGACGGCGGCGCCGCCCTGCATTCCCTGGCCTCCACCGTGCCCACGCTCAGGGGCGGCAGTTTCGGCCAGGCGCTGGGCATGAGCATGGCGTTCACCTACTACAACCCGATCAAGTTCAACCGTTTCGCCAAGACCGTGCTGGGCGACAGCTACGACCGGGACAAGAGCCAGCTGCGCGAAGACTTCAAGGCCGTGCTCGACCGCCTGCTCGGCACTGCGATGAACGACTGGCACCGCGGCCTCTACCCCACCGAGGAAGGTTTCGGCCGCACCGATGCCTTCGGCCGCATCGCCAACAGCGTGTTCGGTGACGCCATTGACGAGAGCAACTACCGGGTGGCCAACGCGCCAGTCAGCTACCCGCAGGTATGGGACATCTGGAAGTTTGACTGGGTACAGTGGAACGGCTCAGCCATGCAGCCGATGGCGCGCAACATCGGCGAGGCACTCGGCGTCGGCGCCACCCTGCACCTGTTCGACGAGAACGGCAGCAAGTTGCCGGAGAGCCAGCGCTACCCTTCCAGCGTACGCCTGCGCGACCTCTACACCCTGGAAGAAACCCTCAAGCAGCTGAAACCGCCGACCTGGCCGGAAGAGATCTTCGGCAAGGTCGACCTGGAGCTGGCCAGCCAGGGCCGCGCCCTGTTCGCCGAGAACTGCGCCTACTGCCACGCCCCCGATCCGGTTCCGCGTGACCAGCGTCTGGCACCGGCGCGCGATCCGGAATGGCACCTGCGCATCGTGCCGACCCGCATCGTCGGCACCGACCCGACCACCGCCGACAACATCGCCGACCACCGTTTCGACATCAGCAAGCTGGGCTGGCAGAAGGCCGAACTCGCCAAGCTCGACGTCAAACTGTTCGGAGCCAGCCTGGACGAGGTCGATTTCGCCAGCATCTCCAGCGCCAAGGGCCTGGCCTACGTCACCGCCTACGTGGAAGACCGCGCCTACCGCGACGCCGGCATCCAGCCCCGGGAACGCTGGCGCATGGACGGCTACGGTCTGTCCATCGGCGTGCAGGAAAAACGCGGCTACAAGGCCCGCCCGCTGCACGGCATCTGGGCCACCCCACCGTTCCTGCACAACGGCTCGGTGCCGAATCTGTTCCAGGTGCTGTCGCCGGTGGTCGAGCGAGACACCCGCTTCTGGGTCGGCAATTTCGAGTACGACCCCAAGCGCGCCGGCTTCCTCACCGGCAAGTTCGACGGCGGCTTCCTGTTCGACACCAGCGTTACCGGCAACGGCAATCGCGGTCATGAATTCCGCGACGGTTGCCGCAACGAAGGGGTGATCGGCCGCTTCCTCGAGCCGGAGGAACGCTTCGCCCTGATCGAATACCTCAAGGTGATGGGCGACGAGCGCCTGGAAAGCCAGCTCAAGCCCGCCGAGAGCCGCCCCTGGACTCCCGGCCCCAGCTGCCAGAACAACAACTAAAGGAAAGCCACCATGCTCAAACGCTTCTGGCTCTGGCTCGGTCGCCTGCTCGGCCGTCTGCTGCTGATTCTCCTGGTCGTCGGTGCTCTCGGCTGGGGCCTGGGCGCCGCTTACTACGCCTGGAAATTCTCCGGCCCGGTATCCGCCGAGGAAGAGATTCCCAAGGACGAGGCGGCCCTGACCCAGGGCATCATCGAGGACGCCATCCGCATCGTCGAACAGCACCGCGACAACACCCGCGTGCTGCGCGACGCCCACGCCAAGGCCCATGGCTGCGTGAAGGCGCAGTTCACCGTGCTGCCGGACCTCGACCAGAGTCTGCGCCACGGCGTGCTGGCCGAGCCGGGCAAGACCTGGCAAGCCTGGATGCGCCTGTCCAACGGCAACGCCTATCCGCAGTTCGACAGTGCCCGCGACGCCCGTGGCATGGCGATCAAGCTGCTCGACGTGCCCGGCGAGAAGTTGCTGAGCAGCAAGGCCACGGCCGGCAACCAGGACTTCGTGATGTTCAACCATCCGGTGTTCTTCGTGCGCGACGTGGCCGAGTACAAGCAGAACTTCGCCGCCCAGGCCAGCGGGCAGAAGATCCAGGCGTTCTTCCCCAGCCTGGACCCACGCACCTGGGAAGTCCGCCACCTGATCATCGCCCTGAAGACCCTGGCGCCGGCGCCGGACAGCCCGGTGGCCGCCACCTACAACTCCATCGCGCCGTTCAAACTCGGCCCGCACAACATCAAGTACCGGGTGATCCCCGACCCTGCGAGCTGCCCAGCCTACGAGCTGCCGGAGCAGAACACCGATCTGCCCAACTTCCTGCGCAACGCCCTGTACCAGCAGCTGTCGCTGGACCGGGTGCCGGCCTGCTTCGCCCTGCAGGTGCAGCGGCAGAACGCCAACTACTACATGCCCATCGAGGACACCAGCGTGGAGTGGAGCGAGGACATCTCGCCGTTCGAGACGGTGGCGACGATCAAGGTGCCAGCCCAGGACTTCGACAGCCGCGAGAAGAACGTCGCCTGCGACAACCTCTCCTTCAATCCCTGGCACGCCCTGCCCGAGCATCGCCCTATTGGCGGCATCAACCGCCTGCGCAAGGCGGTGTACGAAGCCGTCAGCGTGTACCGCCACCAGCGCAACGACGCCCAGCAAACACACTGATCAACGTGGCGCGCCGCGCGCACGACGCGGCCCCATGATCAGCCAGTTGAACAGTCCGAGCAGCGGGAACAACAGCAGCAGCGCCGTCCACAGCAGCTTCTGCGGGCGCCGGCTGATGCTGCCCTGCACATGCCACAGCGCCCAGAGCGTCAGCAGCAGATAGAGCAGCGCCGGCACGCCGTAGAACAGCCAGTCCGGCAGGCGCATCAGGGGTTCGAACATCGGCAATCTCCGGCAGCGGTTCCCTGTTAGGGTCGCGCCGCCGGGCCGGGGTTCAACCCAAACGGTCGAGGTCGATCACCGCGAAGCTGGCCACCGTGTCGTGGCCGGCCAGCGTGCCGCCGTCGCGGGCCAGGCCGACCGTTTGCATGCCCGCCTGCTGGGCAGCGTCCAGTTCCTGGACGATGTCGGAGAGGAACAGGATTTCCTCGCCCGGCAGACCAATATCTGCGGCGATGTTGAGGTAGGACTGGGCTTCGCGCTTGGGGCCGCTGGTGGAGTCGAAGTAGCCGCTGAACAGCGGGCTCAGATCGCCGGCCTCGGAGCAGCCGAAGATCAGCTTCTGCGCCTGCACCGAACCGGAGGAATACACGTACAGGGCGTAGCCCTCCTGGTGCCAGCGCTTGAGCGCCTCCACCGCATCCGGGTAGACGTGGCCCTTGAGCTGCCCGGCCGCATAGCCCTGCTGCCAGATCATGCCCTGCAGGGCCTTGAGCGGCGTGGCTTTGCGGTCCTCGGCGATCCACTGCAGGAGGATCTCGATCACCCGGATCAGGTCCGCCTCGGTCTCGCCGCTCAGCGCGCGCACGGCGTCCAGCTGCAGCGCTACCTCGGCCTCGCCGGCATGCTCGATGACGAACTGCGGCAGGTGCTCCGCGGCAAACGGGAACAGCACGTCATAGACGAAGCTCACCGCGCTGGTGGTGCCTTCGATATCGGTGAGGATGGCTTTGATCGGCATGGTGTCAGTCTTCCAGGCGCGGGAAGCGACTGGCGATATCGTCGCCGGTGAAGTTGGCCACCCAGCCTTCCGGGTTGTTGAACAGTCGAATCGCCACGAAGTGCGGGAACTCGCCCATGTCGAACCAGTGGCGGGTGCCGGCCGGCACCGAGATCAGATCGTTCTTCTCGCAGAGCACGGCGTACACGTAGTCGTCGATATGCAGGGTGAACAGGCCGCGGCCGGCGACGAAGAAACGCACCTCGTCTTCGCCGTGGCGGTGCTCGTCGAGGAACTTGGCGCGCAGCTCGTCCTTCTGCGGGTGATCCTTGTTCAGGCTGACCACGTCGACGGTGACGTAGCCGCGCTCGCTCATCAGCTTGTCGATCTGCGGGCGGTAGGCGGCGATCACCTCTTCCTGGCCGGCGCCGGGCTGGATCGGCGCGCTGGCCTGCCAGCGCTCGAAGTGCACGCCGACGGCGGCCAGGGTGCTGGCGATGTCCTCGAGGTGGGTTAGCACCTTGTTCGGCACGTCGGGGCTGGATTGGTGGTAGACGGTCAGGCTGCTCATCGGCGGCGTCCTCGCGGGTGGGTCGCTCAGCTCGTGCTGTGGCTGGATTCTTCTGTGCAGGGCACGCCGGGCGCACCCCAGGTATTCAACGTTGCAGCGCGCGCACCTTCAGCTCGCACTCGAACAGGAACTCGAAGGCCTCGACCTGGCGCAGGCAGTCAGCCATGGTCTTGCCCCAGGTGTACAGACCGTGGCCGCGGATCAGGTAGCCGACGCAGTCCGCATGCTCGTCCAGCCAGGGCTGCACCTGGCTGGCCAGGCGGGCGATGTCCTGGTCGTTGTCGAAGATCGGCACCAGCACCTGGCACTCGTGGGTGCTGACGCCGCTGAAGGCCTTCTGCAGCTCATAGTCGGCGAACACCAGGGAATCGGCCAGGGTCAGGCGCGACAGCACGGTGGCGTTCACCGAGTGGGTGTGCAGCACGGCGCCGATCTCCGGTTTCCAGCGGTACAGCTGGGTGTGCAGCAGGGTCTCGGCCGAGGGCTTCTTGCCCGGCTCCAGGCTGTTGCCGTCGAGGTCGGTGGCCAGCACGTCGTCCTCGCCCAGCTCGCCCTTGTGCTTGCCGGAGACGGTCAGCAGCGCCTGGTCGGCAGCAAGGCGTGCCGAATAGTTGCTGCTGGTGGCCGGCGACCAGCCGCGGCCGTACAGGAAGCGCCCGGCCTCGATGATCTGGCGGGTCAGTTGTTCACGGTTCATGCCCGCTCCTCATGCAAACGGATGGCAATGATAAAGGCCGCAGCCAGGGCGACCAAGCTGGCTATGGCGAAGGTCCAGCTCGGGCCGAGATCGACCCAGCTGTAGCCGGCGTACAGCGCGCCCAGTGCGCCGCCGGTACCAGCCAGCGCCGCGTACAGCGCCTGTCCCTGGCCCTGCTGGTTGGGGCCGAAGCTGCGCTGGACGAAGTGAATGGCGGCAGCATGGAAGCTGCCGAAGGTGGCGGCATGGAGCAGTTGGGCGAACAGCAGCACGCCCAGGTGATCGGCCAAGTTGCCCAGCAGCAGCCAGCGCAGCGACGCCAACAGGAAGCTGGCCGCCAGCACCCAGCGCACCGAGAAGCGCGTGAGGATGCGCGCCATGAACAGAAACAGCACGATCTCCGCCACCACGCCCAACGCCCACATCTGGCCGATGAAGCCGCGCTCGTAGCCGAGCCCCTCCAGGTGCAGGGTGAGGAAGGTGTAGTACGGACCATGCGACAGCTGCATCAGGCATACGCAGAGAAAGAACGCCGGCACGCCTGGGCGCAGCAGCTGGGCCAGGAAGCCGCCCTCGCCGACCTGCCCGGCCCGCGCCTGCGGCAGCGCATTGGGTACCCACAGGGTGCCAACCAGGATGCCGGCGAGGATCAGCACCACCATGCCCGGAAACAGTGCGGGACTGAAATGCTCGAACAGCCAGCCGAGGCCGATCACCGCGATGATGAAGCCGATCGAGCCCCACAGGCGGATCTGTGAGTAGCGCGCCGTCTGCTCCTGCAGGTGGGCCAGGGTGATCACCTCGAACTGCGGCAGCACCGCGTGCCAGAAGAACGCGTGCAGCGCCATCACCAGGGCCAGCCAGGCGTAACTCTGGTCGACGAAGATCAGGGCGAAGCTGAGCAGCGTGCACAGCGCGCCGAAGCGCACGATGCGCAGGCGCTGGCCACTACGGTCGCCCAGCCAGCCCCACAGGTTGGGCGCCAGGCAGCGCATCAGCATGGGAATGGCCACCAGCTCGCCGATGCGTGCCGGCGAGAAACCCAGGTGCTGGAAGTACAACGGCAGGAAGGGCGCGGTGGCGCCCAGCATGGCGAAGTAGAAGAAGTAGAACGCGGACAGCCGCCAGTACGGCAGCGGCTGGCCGGTCACAGCTGCGGCAGTACCGGGGTGTTGACCCGTACGTCGGCGTTCTGTGCGCGGTGGCGCAGCAGGTGGTCGAGCAGCACGATGGCCATCATCGCCTCGGCGATCGGCGTGGCGCGGATGCCCACGCAGGGATCGTGGCGCCCCTTGGTGATCACGTCCACCGGGTTGCCGTCGACGTCGATGGAGCGGCCCGGGGTGGTAATGCTGGAGGTCGGTTTGAGTGCCAGGTGGGCGACGATCGGCTGGCCGCTGGAAATGCCGCCGAGGATGCCGCCGGCGTTGTTGCTGAGGAAGCCTTCGGGGGTCAGCTCGTCGCGGTGCTCGGTGCCGCGCTGGGCCACGCAGGCGAAACCGGCACCGATTTCCACGCCCTTGACCGCGTTGATGCTCATCAGCGCGTGGGCCAGATCGGCGTCCAGACGATCGAAGATCGGCTCGCCTAGGCCCGGCATCACGCCTTCGGCGACCACAGTGATCTTGGCGCCCACCGAGTCCTGGTCGCGGCGCAGCTGGTCCATGTAGGCTTCCAGCTCCGGCACCTTGTCCGGGTCGGGACTGAAGAAGGCGTTCTGCTCGACGCTGTCCCAGGTCTTGAATGGAATCTCGATCGGGCCGAGCTGGCTCATGTAGCCACGCACCTGGATGCCCAGGCCGGCCAGCACCTTCTTGGCTACGGCACCGGCGGCGACGCGCATGGCGGTCTCACGGGCCGAGCTGCGGCCGCCGCCACGATAGTCGCGGATGCCGTACTTGTGGTGGTAGGTGTAGTCGGCGTGGGCCGGGCGGAACAGGTCCTTGATCGCCGAGTAGTCCTTGGACTTCTGGTCGGTATTGCGGATCAGCAGGCCGATCGGACATCCGGTGGTCTTGCCCTCGAATACCCCGGAGAGGATTTCGACTTCGTCGTCTTCCTGGCGCTGGGTGGTATGGCGGCTGGTGCCCGGCTTGCGGCGGTCGAGGTCGCGCTGCAGATCTTCCAGGGACAGCTCGATGCCCGGCGGGCAACCGTCGACGATGGCGACCAGCGCCGGGCCATGGCTCTCGCCAGCGGTGGTGACGGTGAACAGCTTGCCGTAGGTGTTGCCGGACATGCAGGGCGCTCCGCGAAATCTGCCTCGAACAAAGGTCGGCGAGTATACCGCCGGTGTCCGGTCAGTTCACCTGCGAAACGGGCGTGATTCCGGCAAATGGCAGTTGGCCAGCCTGCAGTTGTACCGAAAGTTGCCGATAATGCCTCTACGCATGCCCAAGGACGCCGCGATGAGCGATACCGACGCCCAGCAACCCCAAGAACAGGCCGAACAGACCCCGCAGCCCCATCCGTGGGAAGGACTGGAGGCGGAGCATTTCCAGCTGCTGCGCCTGGCGCCACTGCCGACCGACCGCAGCACCGGCCTGCGCCCCCTGCGTTTCGTACGGTTCGGCCGCGCCGAGCGCCACAGCAACGAGCAGAGCCTGCTGCGCCTGTCGGTGGACATTCCCGGCCAGCGCCTGCGCCGCGAACAGAACCTGCTGGAGGTGTGGGTCGACCATCGCAGCCGCGAAGTGCGCTTCGGCGCCGAGAAGGGTCTGCAGATCGAGCCGCAGAACCGCGGCCTGGGCCGCTTCCTGCTGGCCCAGGGCATCGTCTGGGCACGCCAGCGCTGGGGCAGCTACACGGTGGAAGGCGCTGCACTGGCGGCAAAGGACATCCTCAGCGAGGACGCCCGCCTGCGCCGCGACCACTTCCTGCGCGTCCAGGGTTTCGAGGTGAGCTACCAGGACCTGGCACAGGTCAAGGCCAGCTACGCCGCCAGCCGGGTCAGCGTGCTCAATCCGGAGTGGAATCAGGAGCGGGTGCAGATCATCGACCTGCTCGACTGCGGTGCCATGCTGCAGCAGGCCGACCACAACCTGCACGAGCAACAGGTGAAGATCAGCAAGCTGGAACGACGCATCGACGTGTTCAAACGCGAGGACAGCGGCCTGCGCTTCACCATTGCCTGCCTGGTGGCGCTGGCGCTGTTCCAGGCCGGCCTGCTGATCTGGATTGCCACGCGCTAAGCAGCGGCGTGCCGGCAGCAGCCCGGATCTGAGGAATCACCCGTAACCCGGATGCAATCCGGGAAAGCAGACAGCTCCAGCCCCGGATTGCATCCGGGCTACAGGCCCTGCCCCGGCCTCAGCCCTTGGCCCGCGAACGGAACAGCTTCTGATACTCGCGGCACTGGGCCGCTGCCAGCAGGAACACGCCGTGACCGCCCTGTTCGAATTCCAGCCAGGTGAAGTCGACTTCCGGGTACAGCGCCTCAACGTGCACCTGGCTGTTGCCCACTTCGACGATCAGCAGGCCCTTCTCGGTGAGGTGGTCGGCGGCCTCGGCCAGCATGCGTCGCACCAGGTCCAGGCCATCGTCGCCACAGGCCAGGCCCAGCTCCGGCTCATGCTGGTACTCGGCCGGCATGTCGGCGAAGTCCTCGGCATCCACGTAGGGCGGATTGGACACGATCAGGTCGAAGCGCTGTCCCGGCAGCCCGGCGAAGCCGTCGCCCTGCACGGTGTAGACCCGCTCCTCCAGTTCATGCCGCTCGATATTGTGGTTGGCCACTTCCAGCGCATCGAAGGACAGATCGCCTAGCACCACCTCGGCGTCGGGGAAGGCGTAGGCGCAGGCGATGCCGATGCAGCCGGAGCCGGTGCACAGGTCGAGGATGCGCGCCGGCGTGGCCGGTAGCCAGGGGGCGAACTGGTTGGAGATCAGCTCGGCAATGGGCGAGCGCGGCACCAGCACGCGCTCGTCAACCAGGAACGGCAGGCCGCAGAACCAGGCTTCGCCGAGCAGGTAGGCGGTGGGCACGCGCTCCTCGACGCGCCGACGAATCAGCTCCAGCAGATGCTGTTGCTCGTCTTCCTCCAGCCGGCAATCCAGGTAGCCGTCAGCGATCTCGAATGGCAAGTGCAGGGCGCCCAGCACCAGTTGGCGGGCGTCGTCCCAGGCGTTATCGGTGCCGTGGCCGAAGAACAGCCCGGCCTCATGGAAGCGGCTGACGGCCCAGCGGATATGGTCGCGCACTGTGCGCAGGCGGGATGGGGACACGGTTCTGACCTCGAAAAGCGGTGCGCGATTCTAACAGGCTGCGACAAAACTGCCCTGCCCGGCGCAACACCAGACAAAGCGCGCGTTGGGCCACATCGCGGGGCCGTCCAGACACCCTCGATACGCACTAAAGGTTCACAGATCGCGCTGGCGAGCGGAGAATAGACACATCGCCGCCACAGGAGCCCTCCCATGTCCGATCCGAAAACCCTGTTCCAACTGCTCGGACGCGGTTATGCCCCTGCCATCCTTGGCAAGGCCACCCTGCTGGTGATCGACGCGCAGGAGGAGTACCGCAGCGGCACCCTGCAGCTGCCGGACGTGGAATCCGCCATCGCGGAAATCGCCACCCTGCTCGGCGCCGCCCGCAGCCTCGGTGCGCCGGTGCTGCATGTGCGCCACCTGGGCATTCCCGGCGGCCTGCTCGACCCGCAAGGCCCGCGCGGCCACTTCATCGACGGCCTGGCGCCACAGGCCGGCGAGCCAGTGGTGGAAAAACGCCTGCCCAATGCCTTCGCCGGAACCGACCTGCACGAGCGTCTACAACAGCTCGGTCATCTGGACCTGATCATCTGCGGTTTCATGACCCATTCCAGCGTCAGCACCACCGTGCGCGCGGCGAAGGACTATGGTTACCGCTGCACATTGGTGGACGCCGCCTGCGCCACCCGCGATCTGCCCTACGACGGTGAACTGATTCCGGCGCGCGCCCTGCACCGCATGACCCTGGCGGCCCTGGCCGACAACTATGCGATGGTGGTGCCACAGGCCCGCGCACTGATCTGATCGGGCAGAACGACTTCTCGGCCGGAACCCAGGCGGGTAGGACCGGTCATAGCGCCGATACTCCAGAGGAAAATCGGGATGAAGTTGTCTGAAGATGGATTCGATGCCCGCCGCCTGCGTCCCCGCGGCACATCCGGCTGGCGCTGGCGCTGCCTCGCCGCTCTGGCCGCCCTGTTCGCCGCCTTCGGCGTGATGCTGAGCATGGCCGGCGCGGCCACCCTGCTCGGCCGCCCACCGGCCCTCGGCCCGCTGAACGACAGCATTGGTGCGGCCATCGTCCTGCTGCTGTTCGGCCTGTTCCTGCTGTGGGGCGGCATCAACGTCTGGCGCCGCTGTCGGCGGCGCATGCGCCGCAGCCACGGTGACGAGCTGAGCCTGTCGCCAGGCCTGCTGAAAAAGCGCGGCTGAAGCCGGTAAACTGGCCTCATCCACGGAGGCCTTTCATGCAAGACGACGATTTTTCCCTGTTCCAGTCCGCCGTGCGCGGGGTCAAGCCGATCAGCCATGACCGCGCCGACACCGGCAAGCCCAAGACTGATCGCCAGCGCATCAGCACGCTGCGTCAGGCAGCGACGGTGAAGGTCGACCAGGTCAAGGTGGATGGCCTGTCCGACCAGTTCGTCATCGACGTGGCTGCCGAAGACGAGCTCTACTGGGCCCGCGACGGCGTACAGGACGGCCAGATGCGCAAGCTCAAGGCCGGTCAGGTGTCCTTCGAAGGCAGCCTGGACCTGCACGGCATGAACGTGGAGCGGGCCCGCGAAACCCTGTGGAGCTTCTTCGACGAGGCCACGCGCATGGAAGTGCGCTGCGTGCGCATCACCCACGGCAAGGCCGCGCGCACCGACGGCAAGCGACCGATGATCAAGAGCCACGTCAACACCTGGCTGCGCCAGCACCCGCAGGTGCTGGGCTTCACCTCCTGCATCGCCAAGCACGGCGGTCCCGGCGCGGTGTACGTGCTGCTCAAGCGCACCATGCTCGACGGCCGCGACGAAGACTAGGCAGTGAAGCGCGGCGCGTAATCCTCCAGCTCCACCCGCAGACCGTTCACCACGAAGGACACCGCGTGGTAGAAGCCGACCAGCAGCAGGCATTCGATCAGTTGTTCGTCGCTAAAGTGCGTGCCCAGCCGCTGCCACAGCCCCTCGCCGACGGTGGAGCTGGCATGCAGGCTGTCCGCCAGCTCCAGCAGGGTCTGGTCCGCCTGGCTCCACAGGGTCGGATCGATCCGTCCACTGCAGGTATCGGCGATCTGTTGGGCGCTGAAACCGGCCTTGCCTGCAAAGGCCGCCACATGCACACCCCACTCGTATTCCGCCCCGCACAGCGCGGTGGCCCGCAGGATCAGCAGTTCGCGCTCGCGCAGCTCGATGCTGCCGTGGTCCAGCAAACCGCCGGCGAGCATGCGCTGCAGCACGCGTGGGTTGTGGGCCATGCTGCGGAACAGCTTGAGCGGCGGCATGCCGGGAGGCATGACCCGGTCGAAGGCCGCCTGGATGTCGGCGCTGTAGGGAGGGTTCAGGGGTTGTACGCGAGGCTGGTTCATAGAGTGGACTCCTGTCATGCTACGAAATAAGTAGCAAGCGAAACCTATCACTGCTACTAAAAAAGAAGCAAGGAGTTTGCATGAGCTTTCCCCAACCCGGTGATCCTGTCCGCGGTTCATCCAGCGGCAAGCCGATCATGGCGCTGCTCGACCTGATCGGCCGGCGCTGGACCCTGCGCGTGCTGTGGGAGCTGCACCAGGCGCCAGCCAGCTTTCGCGAGCTGCAAGCGCGTTGTGAAGGCGTATCGCCGTCGGTGCTGAACACCCGCCTGGGCGAGCTGCGCGAAGCCCAGCTGTTGGAAAACGGCGAGCGCGGCTACCAGCTTTCCACCTTGGGGCTGGAGCTGGTGCAGCGCTGCCTGCCGCTGGCGGTATGGGCCGAAAGCTGGGCCGCGCAGCTACCCGCACGGCCGGAAAAGTAGCCCCATGTGGCGCACTCCGCCCTTGCCAGCGCCCCTGCTCCGCCCTACCCTGCGCCCCTGAGCATTACCACCCACAGGAAGACCCATGTCCCTGGAACAGCACTACACCGCGATTCTCGGCCAACTCGGCGAGGACGTATCCCGTGAAGGCCTGCTCGACACCCCGAAGCGCGCCGCCAAAGCCATGCAGTACCTCTGCCGTGGCTATGAGCAGACCCTCGAGGAAGTCACCAACGGCGCCCTGTTCAGCTCCGACAACAGCGAAATGGTGCTGGTGAAGAACATCGAGCTGTATTCGCTGTGCGAACACCACCTGCTGCCCTTCATCGGCAAGGCCCACGTGGCCTACATCCCCAGCGGCAAGGTGCTGGGCCTGTCCAAGGTGGCGCGCATCGTCGACATGTACGCCCGCCGCCTGCAGATCCAGGAAAATCTCAGCCGGCAGATCGCCGAGGCCATCCAGCAGGTCACCGGCGCCCTGGGCGTTGCCGTGGTGATCGAGGCGCAGCACATGTGCATGATGATGCGCGGCGTGGAGAAGCAGAACTCCTCCATGGTCACCTCGGTGATGCTCGGCGAGTTCCGCGAGAACGCCGCCACCCGCAGCGAGTTCCTCAGCCTGATCAAGAGCTGAGCGACGTCGCAGTGAACGAAGCCGGCCTTGCGCCGGCTTTTTCATGCATCAGTGATCACGCCCATTCCACGGCACGATCTTGAACGGCGACAGATCGACATCGTCCAGGCAGCGCGCATTGACCGCCGCCATCAGACGCCCATCCGGTCCCGGCGCCTCGCTGAACGGCGAGCAGCCGCAAACATCGCAGAAGTGATGGGCGATCTTGCGCGTGTTGAAGCGATAGGTCGGCAGCTCGCCCTGCGGCGACTTCAGCTGCAGTTGGTCGCGACCAACGAACCACAGCAGCCCGCCACGCTTGCTGCACAGCGAGCAGTTGCACTCGGTCAGGCTGTCGATCTCGCCGCTCACGCTGAAACTGATCTTGCCGCAGTGGCAACTCCCCTGGTGACTCATGGCTGGCACTCCCGTGCGATTTGGACAGGACTGCAAGCTAGTTCGCCGCCACCCCGCTCGCCAGCACTAGCGGAGAAAAACACCGGCGAAGCGATATCCGGCGCTGCCAAGGCCGAGCAACTCGGGTACCCTGCCGCCCCTTTTATCCACTACCAGGAATGACCGGCGATGCTTATCAAGGCACTGCGGATCGGCCTCGGCCAGATCATCATCTTTCTCGACTTCATCACCCGCCCGCGCAAGCTCAAGCGCAGCCCGCAGGAACAGGCCCAGGTCGAGAACGCAGCCGCCGGCCTGGCGCTGTACCAGTTCCACGCCTGCCCGTTCTGCGTGAAAACCCGCCGCACCCTGCACCGACTGAACGTGCCGGTGGTGCTGCGCGACGCGAAGAACGACGCGGTGCGCCGTCAGGAGCTGCTGGAACAGGGTGGCAAGGTGCAGGTGCCCTGCCTGCGTATCGAGGAGTCGGGCGAAGTGCGCTGGCTGTATGAGTCCAAGGCCATCGGCGCCTACCTGAACGAACGCTTCGCCGCCCAGTGATGGCTCGGGACGGGCAGTTGCTGCCCACCCCTCACTCGCTCGTCAGCCGAACATGCTCACATGCTGCGGATGGCTGGCCACGCGATCGAGCCAAGCATTGATCGCCGGGTAGGCAGACAGGTCGAAGCCGCCCTCGTCCGCCACGTGGGTGTAGGCGTACAGGGCGATGTCGGCCAGGGTGTACTGCTCGCCCACCAGATACGGCGTGCGCTGCAGCTGTTGTTCCATCACCTTGAAGGCCTTGTGGCCGCGCACGTGGCACTCTTCGTACTCGGCGCGGCGCGCCTCCGGCAGGCCTTGGTAGAGCTGGATGAAGCGCGCCACCGCCACATAGGGCTCGTGGCTGTACTGCTCGAAGAACTGCCACTGCAGCATCTGCGTGCGCAGGCGCGGCTCCGTGGGGATGAACGCGCTACCATCGGCCAGGAAGTTGAGGATGGCGTTGGACTCCCAGAGGAAGGTGCCATCCTCCAGTTCCAGTACCGGAATCTTGCCGTTGGGATTCTTGGACAGGAATTCCGCGGTCTGGGTCTCGCCCTTGAGGATGTCGATCGGCAGCCACTGATACTGGTGGCCGAGCAGATTGAGCATCAGCTTGACCTTGTAGCAGTTGCCGGAACGGTAATCGCCATAGACCTTGAGCATGACTACTGACCTCCCTGAGCTTCGAGAGCGCCTTGCGCTTCGCGGACAACGGTCGCCAGACGGCGCAGGCCTTCGCCCAGCTTTTCCGGCGGTACATGGCTGAAGTTGAGTCGCAGATGGCCGGGGTTGGCGTCCGGCTCGGTGAAGAATGGCTCGCCCGGCATGAACGCCACGTTCTGCGCCATTGCCGGTTGCAGCAGCGTGCGGGTATCCAGCTTGTTGTTCAGGGTCAGCCAGAAGAACAGGCCACCCTGCGGCACCTGCCAGGTGGCCAGATCACCGAAATGCTCCTCCAGCGCCACCTGCATGGCGTCGCGGCGTACGCGGTAGAAATCGCGCAGCTCGGCCAGGTGGGACTGGTACTTGTCGGTACCGATCCACTGCAGCGCCTGCCACTGGCCGATGCGGTTGGTGTGCAGGTCGGCGGCCTGCTTCAGACGCAGCAGATGCGGGAACAGGTCCGGACTGGCGATCAGGAAACCGACGCGCAGGCCCGGCAGCAGGGTCTTGGACACTGTGCCGGTGTAGATCCAGCTGGTGCGCTGCAGGCGGCTGACGATGGGCGTGGCACTGCCGGCATCGAACACCAGCTCACGATAAGGCTCGTCTTCGATCAGGGTGACGTTGAACTCGTCGAGCAGCGCCGCCACGGCGTCGCGCTTGGCCTCGCTGTAGCGTACGGCGGACGGGTTCTGGAAAGTCGGAATCAGGTAGGCGAAGGCCGGCTTGTGCTGTTGCAGGCGCTCGCGCAGGGCCTCCAGTTCCGGGCCATCAGCTTCTTGCGGCACGGTGATGCAGTCGGCGCCGAACAGCTGGAAAGACTGCAGCGCGGCCAGGTAGGTCGGCGCCTCAACGAGAATTTCCGTACCCGGATCGATGAACAGCTTGCTGGCCAGGTCCAGGGTCTGCTGCGAGCCGCAGACGATCAACACCTGGCTGGCGTCGCACTTCACCCCCAGCTTGTTGGCCTCGGCGGCGATGGCCTCGCGCAGCGCCGGCTCGCCCTCGCTCATGCCGTACTGGCCGATGGAGGTCGGCATCTCGCTCCAGTCCACCTTCGGCAGCATCGGTTCGGCCGGCAGGCCACCGGCGAAGGACATCACTTCCGGACGTTGCGCCGCAGCGAGGATTTCACGAATCAGGGAGCTTTTCAGGCGGGCAACGCGTTCGGAGAAGGCCATGGGAGTCACCGGTAGCACAGGCAGGATAAATTGGGTCAAACTGTTTGACCGAAACTACGACGGCCAGGACGGATACGTCAATATGCTTGACCTGAAAAAGCCGAGTTCCCAGCAAGCCGCCATGGAAGCCTTCTTCTTCGGCTACCAGGCCTTCACCGCCAAGCCCGACGAGATGCTCGCGCGCCGCGGCCTGTCCCGCGTGCACCACCGCATCCTGTTCTTCATCGCCCGCCACCCCGGCCTGAGCGTGAAAGAGCTGCTCGGCTACCTGGGCGTGACCAAGCAGGCGCTGAACACGCCGCTGCGGCAGCTGCAGGAAATGTCGATGGTGGAGAGCGTGGCCGCAAGCGACGACAAGCGCAAACGCCAGCTCGGCCTTACCGTCGAGGGCGCCAAGCTGGAGCAGGCGCTGCGCCACGAGCAGTCGCGGCTGCTGGCGAAGGTATTCAAGGAAGCCGGCGAGCCGGCCGTGCAGGCCTGGCTGGCGATCAACCAGGCCCTGGGCAAGGCTCGCCAGGCGGGCGGCGAGGACTGATCAGGCCGCCTGGCTGCCTTCGAGCTCCTTGGCGCCCTGGAAGAACACCAGCGCCGAAACGACCATGGCTGCCAGCATCGGCAATATGCCGATCACCAGCAGAATCACCGAGGCCACCAGCACACCGCTGGCCACGTTGAGCCAGGCCAGAGTGCGCAACGAGGGATAAGCGTTCTCCACCTTGAGCAGCACGATACCCAGCCACAGGATGACCAGGCCGAGCACTGCCAGGCCGCCGAAGTAGATGAACGAGGGCACGCCGAACTCCGCCAGCGCGGGGTCACCCCAGTACAGCTGCGCCAGCTCCAGCGCCACACTGAGCACCACGCTCAGCCACACCGGCCAGTCCAGACCGCGCGCAGCGAAGCGCGCCACCAGGAAGGCCTTGAGGCGCAACACCAGGTAGGCGCCGAGCAGGGTCGCCGCCACGCTCAGCCAGTCCCCCAGCGTCACCAGGCTCTCGACGAAGGCCAGGCCGACCACCACCAGGGTGGCAACCAGATAGACCAGGTTGAGCCAACCGAGTACCCGCAGCTGGCCGGGGCTCCAGCCCGAAAGCTGCTGTGGCGCTTGGGCATCGACCAGCGCCACCTGCGGCGCCGCATAGGGATTGTTCGGGTCCATGGCAATTTCCTTAGTAATGGAACAGTCTCCTTCGCCCGAACAGCCATTCAAAACTGTACCGGCGATTGTCGGTGCCGCTGTATCGCGACGCCCGGGTGGGCTGCGCATAGGCTGCCAGCATCCACGGAGAACCGCCATGACCCCGGAACTGCTGATCGCCTTCGTCCTCTTCGCCTTCGTCACCTCGGTGACACCCGGCCCCAACAACATGATGCTGCTCGCCTCGGGGGTGAATTTCGGCGTGCGCCGCAGCGTGCCGCACATGCTCGGCATCAGCCTTGGCTTCATGGTGCTGGTGGCGGCCGTGGGCCTGGGTCTCGGCCAACTGTTCGAACAGTTTCCGCCGCTGTACGCCGCGCTGCGCTACGCCGGCGCTGCTTACCTGCTGTACCTGGCCTGGAAGATCGCCGGTTCCAGCGCGCCGGATGCGAGCGGCAAGGCCGCCGGCAAGCCGTTCACCTTCCTCCAGGCCGCCGCCTTCCAGTGTGTGAACCCCAAAGCCTGGATCATGGCCATCGGCGCCATCACCACCTACACCCCGCAGGACGGCTTCCTGCTCAACGTGCTGCTGATCGCCGCGCTGTTCGCCCTGGTCAATTGCCCCAGCGTGGGCCTGTGGACGGTCGCCGGCAGCCTGCTGCGCCGTTGGCTGGACAAGCCGCGCGTGCTGCGCGCCTTCAACATCGGCATGGCCCTGCTGCTGGTGGCCTCGCTCTACCCTATCCTGATCGACGTCAAGGGAACCTTCTGATGAGCAACGTCACGGAAGCCATGGATACCTCGCGTCGTCTGCGCCCCCTCGCCGACTCCGCGCCCTCGGCCGTGGTGGCCGGCTTCGTCTCGGCCCTCACCGGCTACACCAGCTCGCTGGTGCTGATGTTCCAGGCCGGCCAGGCCGCCGGGCTCAGCGCCGCGCAGATTTCCTCCTGGTTGTGGGCGCTGTCGATCGGCATGGCCATCTGCACCATCGCCCTGTCGCTGCGCTATCGCACGCCCGTCGTGGTGGCTTGGTCGACGCCGGGTGCCGCCCTGCTGATCACCAGCATGCCCGGCGTGAGCTATCCGGAGGCGGTCGGCGCCTTTGTGGTATGCGCCCTGCTGCTCAGCCTGGTCGGCCTGTCCGGCGCCTTCGAACGAGTCATGCGCTACCTGCCCGGCTCGCTGGCAGCGGCCTTGCTGGCCGGCATTCTGTTCCGCATCGGCAGCGAGATCTTCGTCGCCACGCAGACCAGCACCGCGCTGGTGCTGGCGATGTTCTTCACCTTCCTGCTCGGCAAGCGCCTGGCGCCCCGCTATGCAGTGCTCGCCGCGCTGCTGGTCGGCGCCGTGATGGCCGCGGCGCTGGGCATGCTGGATTTCAGCCACCTCAAGCTGGAAGTGGCGGTGCCGGTGTGGACCACGCCAAGCTTCTCCCTGGGCGCAGCCATCAGCATCGGCCTGCCGCTGTTCGTGGTGGCCATGGCCTCGCAGAACATCCCCGGCCTGGCCGTGCTGCGTGCCGACGGCTATGACGTGCCGCCCTCGCCGCTGATCGCCACCACCGGCATCGCCTCGCTGCTGCTGGCGCCGTTCGGCTCCCACGGCATCAACCTGGCCGCCATCAGCGCGGCCATCTGCACCGGTGCCGAAGCCCACGAGGACAAGCGCAAGCGCTACACGGCAGCGCTGTGGAACGGGGTGTTCTGCGGCATCGCCGGGATCTTCGCCGCCACCCTGGCCGCGCTGTTCACCACCCTGCCCAGTGCCCTGATCCTGTCCATCGCCGCGCTGGCCCTGCTCGGCTCCATCGGCAATGGCCTGGCCCAGGCGATGAACGCCCCGGCCGAGCGCGACGCCGCGCTGATCACCTTCATGATCACCGCTTCGGGCATGAGCCTGCTGGGTATCGGCTCGGCCTTCTGGGGCCTGGTCGGCGGCGCCGTCACCCTGCTGATCCTCAACTGGAAGAAGTAGTGTCTGCCCCGTGCGCCACAGAGCTGTAACGTAGGAGCGAGCTCTGCTCGCGAATTGGGTCCCCAAGCGCTTCGCGAGCAGAGCTCGCTCCTACAGAAACGACAACGCCGCGCAATCGCGCGGCGTTGTTACAACCTCACAGGCTCAGGCCGCCTGGACTTCCTCGGCCGCCAGCTCCTTGCCGTGGGCGAAGTTGACCCACCAGCCGAAGGCGGCGGCGGTGAAGAACATGATGAAGCTGTAGATCGCCGCCGGCACCGCCATGGTCGCGTTGTTCAGCAGCATCGGGCTCAGCGCCAGGGCGATGGCCAGGGTGCCGTTGTGGATGCCGATCTCCATGCCGATGGCCACTGCCTGCCGACGCGGCAGCTTCATCAGGCGCGGCACGCCATAACCGACGGCCAGGCTGATCAGGTTGAACAGCAGTGCGGCCATGCCCACCACCGGGGCGTAGTCCACCACCGTCTGCCAATCCTTGACGAAGGCCAGCACGATCACCAGCAGCAGGAACAGCGCGGAGATGATCTTCACCGGCTTCTCCATGGCGTTGGCGAAGCCCGGCGCCAGCTTGCGGATGACCATGCCGATGGCCACTGGGCCGAGGACGATGGCGAACACCTGCACCACCTTGGCGAACTGCAATGGAATGGCCTGGTCGCCTTCCATGAAGTAGGCCAGCGACAGGTTGACGATGAAGGGCATGGTCAGAATGGCCACCACCGAGTTCACCGCAGTCAGCGTCACGTTCAGCGCCACGTCACCGTGGGCCAGGTGGCTGTAGAGGTTGGCCGAGGTGCCGCCGGGGGAGGCGGCCAGCAGCATCAGACCGACAGCCAGGGCCGGCGCCAGGCCAAAACCCTTGGCGATCAGGAAGCACACCAGCGGCAACAGGAGCAGCTGGCAGCCGAGGCCGATCAGCACGGGTTTGGGGAATTTCACCACCCGGGCGAAGTCCGCCAGGGTCAGCGACAACCCCAGGCCGAGCATTATGATGCCCAGGGCAATGGGGAGGAAGGTGGTGGTCAAGGCACTTGCTGTCATTGTTATTGTTCTCCAGAACGAACTAGCCCTGCGATTCTTGACGAGCCGGCAGGCCTTGTAACTGGCTTTTTAAGCCAAAGGCCGGGGATGTCGTTACAGAATGCAAAAAGGGCGCCTCGCGGCGCCCTTTCTCATCAGATCGCGGTAGCCCCGCCATCCACGGCCAGTGAGTGGCCGGTGGTGAAGGCAGCCGCATCACTGCACAGGTAAAGCACCGCCGCGGCGATCTCCTCGACCTTGCCGATGCGCCCGACCGGGTGCATGCCGGCGACGAACTCGGCCTTCTTCGGGTCGGATTCGGCAGCACGGCGCCACATGTCGGTGTCGATCACCGCCGGGCACACCGCGTTGACGCGAATCTTCTTCTTGCCGTACTCGACGGCGGCGGACTTGGTCAGGCCGATCACCGCGTGCTTGGAGGCGGCGTAGATGCTCATCTTCGGCGCGGCGCCGAGGCCAGCGACCGAGGCAGTGTTGACGATGGCGCCGCCACCCTGGGCCAGCAGCAGCGGCAGCTGGTGCTTCATGCACAGCCACACGCCCTTGACGTTGACGCCCATGATGGCGTCGAACTCGGCCTCGTCGCCGTCGGCCAGCTTGCCCTTCTCGATCTCGATGCCGGCGTTGTTGAAGGCGTAGTCGAGGCGACCGAAACTGGCGATCACCTGCTCCATCAGCGCCTTGACCTCGGCATCGCGGGTCACGTCGCAACGCACGAACACCGCTTCGCCGCCGGCATCGCGAATCAGCTGCACGGTGCCTTCGCCGCCGCTCACGTCGACGTCGGACACCACCACCTGCAGGCCCTCGGCCGCGAAGGCCTGGGCGGTGGCGCGGCCGATGCCGGCGGCACCGCCAGTCACCAGGGCTACTTTGCCGGAGAAGGTCATACTCATTTCTACATCCTCGCAGGAGTTGAAGTGAGCGCAGTCTAGCCAGCGCCGACGACGGCGAGCAGCACTATCAGGGGGCGATGTGCAGGATCATCCAAAGGAATGATGAAGGGCTCATACCTTCTATCACTCCTCTGGATGCAAAGCGGGTCAGCCCAGCTCGGCGACGATGTCCGCCAGGGCCTTACCAGGATTGGCGGCCTGGCTGATCGGTCGACCGATTACCAAGAAGTCGGAGCCGGCAGCCATGGCCTTGGCCGGAGTGAGGATGCGCTTCTGGTCGTCGGCAGCGCTGCCGGCCGGACGAATACCCGGAGTGACCAGCTGCAGGGACGGCTGGGCGATCTTCAGCGCCGGGGCTTCCTGGGCGGAGCACACCAGGCCATCCAGGCGCGCCTCGGCGGCCAAGGCGGCCAGGCGCAGCACCTGCTCCTGGGGGGCCACGTCCAGGCCGATGCCGGCCAGGTCCGATTGCTCCATGCTGGTCAGCACGGTCACGCCGATCAGCAGCGGCTTGGCGCCGGCCAGCTTGTCCAGCTCCTCGCGGCAGGCTGCCATCATGCGCAGGCCGCCGGAGCAGTGCACGTTGACCATCCATACGCCCATCTCGGCCGCGGCCTTGACCGCCATCGCCGTGGTGTTGGGGATGTCGTGGAATTTCAGGTCGAGGAACACCTCGAAACCCTTGGCCTGCAGGGCCTCGACCACCGCAGGGCCGCTGCGGGTGAACAGCTCCTTGCCGACCTTGACCCGGCACAGCTGCGGGTCCAGCCGCTCGGCCAGGGCCATGGCGGCGTCACGGGAGGGGAAGTCGAGGGCAACGATGATCGGGGTCTGGCAGGACATGGCGGGCTCGCAGGAATCGAAAACCGCGGCATTGTAGCGGAAGCCGCCCACCGCGGTCAGATCACCTTGTCCAGCGCCAGCGCGGTCATGAACCCGCTCAGGGTGATCAAACCGGTCAACGCGTGGGTCTCGGCGAAAGCCTCGGGAATCATGCTGTCCACCAGCATGCACAGCACGGCGCCGGCAGAGAAGCCGAGAACGAAGGCCAGCCAGGTATCCGGCAAGCCGGCGAACAACCCCGGCCCGGCCATGGCCGCCAGGCCCGAGAGCAGCACGATCGCGCCCCACAGGCCGAACACCCAGGCCCGGCTGCGCCCCTCGTCGCGCAGGCTGGCGGCGCTGGCCAGGCCTTCCGGCAGGTTGGAAAGAAAGATCGCCGCCAGCATCACCAGGCTGACCTGACCGCCGTCAAGCAGGCCCAGACCGAGGCCCAGCGATTCGGGAATGCCATCGAGAAAGGCGCCAGCGGCGATCAGCAGCCCCACCAGCGCGCCCTTCCCGCTACCCTGCAGACGCTCAAGCCAGCGGCTGGCAAGGACGAACACCACGCCTCCACAGAACATTCCACCCAGGGTCGCCAGATGCCCGCCCAGGCGCAGCGCATCGGGCAACTGTTCGAAGCAGATAGCGGCGATCAGCACGCCGCTGCCATAGGCCATGATCGACGCAACCACCTTGCGCGACAGCTTGCACAGCAAACCGATCGCCACGCCCAACAACAGGCTGCTGGCCGCCAGCCAGCCCCACAGGCCGGCCTGCAGGGTCATGTTCAACGCCATGGGCTCCCCTCATTCATGACGGCAATGATTTCGTTCCGCAGCGCCGAGGTTAGACTGTCGCCCCCATTTCCGACCAGGCAGCAGTCATGGCCCGTCTCCAGCTCAATTTCTCCCAGCAGCAGTTCTGCTACAGCACCCACATGACGGTACGCAGTACCGACATCAATGCCAGCAACCACCTGGGCAACGACGCCATGATCTCGATGATCTCGGAGGCCCGTGCGCGCTTCCTGTTCGACTTCGGCATCCGCGAGGCAGACCAGCAGCACGGCATCATCGTCACCGACCTGGCCACCATGTACCGCGCCGAATCGCACGCCCGTGACCAGTTGCTGTTCGAGGTCGGCGTGATGGACTTCAACCGCTACGGCGGCGACATCATCTTCCGCATCACCCGCCCCGCGGACGACACCCTGATCGCCCTGGCCAAGTCCGGCTTCGTGTTCTTCGACTACCAGCAGAACAAGGTGGTGCAGATGCCGGAAGAGTTTCGCGCGACGTTTCCGGATGTGAATTGGCTGGACTAGCGGATTCGGCAGCAGACATCCCGCCGGCGCCGCCTACTTGCAGTTCATTGCGCCAAGCTCCAGCTGGTTCCGCCCCAACAAGACCGGCGACTGCCAGCCACTACCTCAGAGCCTGCGCTCATACAGGAGACAAGCCCGTCGGGTTTCGGACTTGACCAATCATTCGCCCAGCTCGGCTCACCGACACAGGTAGTCGACAGCGGTGTTGCTGTGCCGGAATGGATCGACAAGATCGTCGCCATAGCTGTCGAGCAGGAGTCTCTGCTTGGATAACAGATGGGCACGGAAGAAGCGGCTGAAACTCGCCAGCCTGTCACCTATGGGCGTCAGATGAACACAACCGTTCTCGATGCGGATCGTGCCCGACTGAAGCTGCTCGGTTAGACGTACGTCGACCAACCGATGCTCCTTGAGATACTCCTGCGTGAAGACTTCGGCGAAGCGGCTCTGCTGAATACCACCTCCGCGCTGCTGCAGCTTCTCGAGAACGTAGAACGATAATGACCGATCGAGCACGGTAGGTACCGAGATGGCTAGCCCATAGGCTGTCAGCAGCCAGATGAGCACCATCTGCAGCTTCTCGAAGGAGCCGAAGATGGCGAATACATGCAAACGCCAGATGGCGAGACCGGCGATCACAACTGCAAGCACACCATCGAAGAGTGCGCTGTAGAAAACCACATCGACCCTGAAGAAGGCGGCATGGATCCAGTAGATCAGGCAAGTGAGCGACAGAAAAACCAGGGAAGCGGCGAGGAATCGTGCGTTCTTCATGCTGCCTTGAAAACCAATAGTCTATTACCGAGGTAGCTCAGCACGGCCTGCATCATCGCAGGGATGATAAGGCCGACGGTGTAGTCCAGATGCAGTTGATCGGTCCAGGCATAGAGCAAAAGCCCGTGCAGGCAAGCAATCGCAGCGTAGGATGTGAGAAAGCGCACGGACTGCTGCCCCAATGGCCCACCCACGCAGCGAAAAACGAAATAGCGGCTGCCGATGAAGGACGCTGCAATGCCGAACCACGCAGCCAAGAAATTGGCCAGGCCTGCCGAAGGCATCTCAAGCACCCGCAGATTGAAGCTAAAGACGGCGTAATGAACTGTGGTGGCGAACAGGCCGTTTATGACGAAACGACCAACCTCGGCGGAACGTGACTCTGTGCTCATTGGTCGCCGTCTTTGCGTGCCTGCGATAAGGCACTGTGTTCGATGCATTCGATAAACTGTGCATAGGTAATATGCGCAAGCGCCCCGGACTTGCTGACCCCGGTGAGCATGAGGCTGATCAGCGCCAGGGAGCCTGTCTGGAGGAACATCAGCGCCAGGATGCCAAGCGCTACCGAGAACCAGCCCGGGGTCGCGAATCCCGACACCTTGAGAACGACGGTCGCCAGACCTGCGACCAATGCCAGCATGGCGATCAGCGCCGAGGCGATTCCGACGCGCACCAGCACGTCTTCGGCAAAGACCATCACACCGCGAAAGCCGTGCAACACGAGCCCCACGAAATCCATCTTGCTCTGGCCGGCATAGCGCGGGCCGCGATTTAGTGCACAGGTACGAATCCGCAGGCGTGAACCCAGCACGCAGCTGGCGACGTGGATCCAGAGCTCCTGCATGGCAGCGAGCCGCTTCACGGCCGCCGGCTTGAGTGCCATGAAATTGCCAAAGCTGATCTGGCGCCCGGTCAGCACCTTGAACAGCCACTTGTAGAAGAAATAGAAAGCCTTGAAACGCAGCGTCTCGACGCGGGCCTTGCGCTGGGCGACGACCAGATCCACATCGGGCGAGTCCAGTGCATTGAGCAGCTCCGGAATAGATGCGGGCAGATCCTCTCCGTCAGAATCCATGACCACGACATGCGCGGTGCCCATGTGCTCCGCCACATAACTGATGCCGAGCGCGATGGCGCGCTGGTGGCCGACATTACGACGCAGCCGAATGACCGTACCGCAAAGTCCGGCAGCATCCAGCTTCGCAAGGTCGACCGGCTGTCGCACCGAACCGTCGTCCACTGCCACCACATATACCTGCTGGCCGAAAGCCGCAGACAGCTCTTCGAATAGGCGGGCAGAAGCCTCTGCGTCTTCGAAGACCGGAGTCACTACGACAAGCTTGGGGGGAGTGCGCTGCATGTGCTCATGGGGTGATGTAGAAGAACATGAAAGTGAAATCACAACGGGCCCAAAGGCCGAAAGGCTAACTCACCCAATCAAATAGAACCGACCCGACCAGCATGGCGCCGATGAGGGCGTAGAGCACTCTATAGCATTTCTGGTAGGTGAGAAGGCTGTCGACACTGAGGCCGGCGCGCACGGCTCGCCAGGACGCATACAGATGCACCGGATAGAGCACGACGGCAAACACGAGCAGGCGCGGCAGCTGGCCGGACACAGCAAGAGCGATCAGCAGCCCATAGGCCACAGTAAACAAGATCATACCCACGACGAAGCTGCTCATCCGACCGAAAGCGACCGCGTTGGTACGGATGCCATTGAGCCGGTCGCCTTCGTAGCCACGGGTCTCGTGCATGAGATGGCCGGCAGCGAAGATCAACCCGAAGAAGCAACCGGTGACGATGCTGCCTGCATCGATTGTGGAAAAGGTCGCGTAACCGAGCAGGAAATGCAGCGTGCCCCCCACGAGATGGAGACCGGAGCTCAGAACCGGGCGCCCCTTCATATGAATCATAGGCGCGGAATAGAGCGCGCTCAGCCCCAGGATGGCCAACGCCAAGGCAAACGAGGCCGCCCCCAGCAGCGCGAACAACAGCAGCGTCACGCCCAGCAGCGCCGCAGCAAGGAGTCCGACGGCGCTGCGGCTCACGCCCTGCGCGGCGAATGTTCGGGTAGCGCGGTGCGGGTCCCTGAGGTCGCCATCGATACCGGCCCAATCGTTTATTACGAACACGTGCCCCACCAGGCACAGGCTCCCCAAACCGAACACGACAGCCCTGATGCAGTCGGCGACAGTCAGGCTATCGAGTGCCAGGATCGCGCCTATCAGCGGAGTACCTTGCAACACCAAGACTTCGTCGAGGCGAATGGCGGACAGTAACCGCAACAACTGCCGCACCGACTGAAAGCGAAGATTGGTGGTGGCGATATTGCTCATAGCCCGACGCGGTCCTTCTCGGAGTCATGCGCGGCGCCGCCCACCGCTTTAGCCGCAGATCGTGCACGCTCGCTCTCGTAATAGAGTCTGAGCCAGAGCGCATAGCCAAACGACTCGGACCAATAGTACCGGCTCACGGAGGCGCTCAGATCGTTGTGGTAGAGCAGCGGAGGCTCACCCTTCAGCGCAGAGAAGTTGTTGGTGGCAAGCCTGTTCAGTAAGAGTTCTACGGCTTCAAGCTGGCCTGCGGCAGGCTCACCCCCTGTCTCGAAGTGCGCAAGATGGTTCAGAAGCTCGATCCAGATACCCTGGCCCGCGACTGCGGTCTGCAACCGCGCCGCCGGCAGCTGCAGCGGGCAACCCGCCTTGCTCACCCGATTCAGACGCAGCAGGACGACTGGTGGCGCAAGGCGATAGTAAACCCACAACGATTCATCGGCTGAGCGCTTCTGCAGTGCGGTGCACAGCGCACGGGCTGCGGGCGGGTCCTCCTGCACCAACAGCAGATAGACGTGCAATTGGATGCCAATATCGGGCGGGTTCGGATCCTTGCCCGGGTCGATGCACCTGAAATGCGCCCTTGGCGCCAGCCAGGTCTGATAGAGACCGTCCGGCGAGCGGTACTGCTTGAGCGTGGACAGTGCCTGCGCCAGCAATTCCGGGCGGGCACTCGGAGCGATTCGCCATGCGAGCGCCGTATCGTCGGAGTCTGGGGTGATAACGCAGCCCATCACACCCATCGTCGGCAGGTCCGGGCGACCGTGATAGCGCACGAGGCCATCGTCCTCGATCTGATTCATGAGGAACTGGCGCGCCCGCTCCAGCGGACCGGTGAAACCGCTCTGCTGCGCCACCGGCTCCATGGCCTCGATCAGGGCGGCGTTAGTAAATAGATTCAGCTCCTGCCCTTGCGGCACGAACCGTGTTGTCTTGGAGTACTCGCTGAGCCAGAAGCCGGCGCGATCCTGGCGCTCGACGAGAATCGCAGCCGCACGTCGTGCTGCTCCCGCGAGATTCGCATCGATGTTCTCGATGATGAATTCGCGAGCTCCCAACAGGCGATGCTGGCCGCCGGGATTGGCGCGCACGAGCGCTGTCACCACATGTTTTCCGGGTGCCAGAGCATCTACGGCAAATGTCATCTGCCAACCGCTGGGGGCAGGCTCACCGAGCGCACGCACAACGTCAGAGCGCTCGAAGAAGCTATCAGTGCCAGCGACCACGCGGCCATTCACCATCAGCGTGACATCCGAGGGCGTGCGGCCATCCATGAGCGACCATCCGGCGACAACCATACGCCTGCCGTCTCCCTCGTCGCGCACCTCGGCAAGATCGATACTCCCCCGCAGCATGCCGAAATCAGGGGCGGCTCGCCCGTGCCTCAGCTCAGCGACAAAAGGCAGGTTGTCGATATCCCAGACCAGTTGCTTCCATGTATCGCGGTTCACCACCGCCCCCTTGGCAGCCACCGCAGCCCCAAGGGCCTGGCCCGTATAGCAGAAGGCCCCTATCGCCTGGATAGCCACGGAGACAATGCATGCAAAGATGAACATCGCTCGGCCCGCTATGCGTAAGCGCTCGAAGACTGGCACCAGCATCCATACCAGGATCGGCAGCGACTCGGTGAGATAGCGAGGCCCCCAACTCTGGCCCTGCACCCAATGCGTCGCGCCATAGAAGAGCACCTGCAACAGTAGAGCGCCGCCAATCACCAGAATGAAGCTGCGCGAATTCCGGTCGCGCAGCAGCGAAGCCAGGAAGAGCGGCACGAACAGCAGGAATGGCGAGAAGACGAAAAGGCCGTAGACCGGGCTGAACAGCATCACACCGGCGCCGAAGAGTGCGTCGTCACCGAACTGCGCGACTCTGCTGTCCAGCGTCGGCATCAAACCATAGCCACCGAAGATGTGCCCCACCACGAAGAGGTTGTAGGCCAGTAAGAGCCCGACCGGCACTAAGGCCGAAACAAGAAATAGCGGGAAACGGCTCCCCGCCCAGCGGATTGCATAGAGCGCGAAGCCGGCCGCGAGGATTGCGTCTGGCTGTCGATTACAGGCTAGTAGCGCGCAGAAGAGGCCAGCCCAAAGCGCACGAAGCAGCGTGCAAGGCCCGGTAAGCAGGTAAAGCAGCGCGACAACCAGCAGTCCGCCGAGCCCGTGCAACCACAAGGCCTGACTGCTGATAACCCATGTCGTGGTGCCCAACGCATATGCGACGGTGAGCAGCGCCGCGACAGCCGGCGGGCCACGCCGACGCAACAGCAGGTAAAGCAGCATCGCCGAGAGCGTTGCCAAGAGCGAGGCACAGAACTTCTCCATGATCCGCGCGACATGATCAACTCGCTGTGGGTCCCAGCCCTTGACGTCGAGACAGGCCACCGCCGGCAGGTATAGTGGCGCAATCACTACGGGAGTCACGACGGGATAGAGCGAGACGATGCTGCCTTCAGGGCTCTTGATCACCCAGAATGCGGCGCTCGACTGGCCCTGCCCGGTGGGAACCGGTCGGCCTTGTGCGACCAGCGGTGCGATGGGGTCAAGCGTCAGACTGTGGTGCTTCCAGATTGAAAGCGGAAGGTAACGCGCTGGATAGGTATCGCCACCACCGATGGATCTCAGATTGGCGTTGTAGATCAGGAAAAAGGCGAGCCCAAGCAGCAAGCAGATCGCCAGATCCCGGCGCCGTGAACCATGGAAGGTTTTCGATGTAGCCACCTCCACTAGAGGCCCTCTCCCCTCCCCAACTGCCTGCATACGGCTCCAACGCTTTCTAGAATGGGTAAGCTACCGTTGCACCTCATAGGTCGACGGAGCATGGATAAACTCGGATCCGGCGCGACTCGACACAGAAAACTGCGTGCGCCGTCATTCATGCGCGGCGAGTATAACTGTGATACTGCAAACGAGTCTTGAGCCTCGCCGCCTGGACCGAGGCAGACCCCATAACGAATATATTGAGGCGTGTTGAGTGAGAGGCCTGACCGGGTGATTTCGCGTGAAGATGTGATTGCTGGATATTCGATGATTCTCGGGCGCCAACCCGAGAGCGAGAGCGTCATCGAGCATCACCGTCAACATGAAAGCCTTTCCGTGTTCAGGAAGGCTCTGCTGGAATCCGCAGAGTTCACTGCCCTATATCCGCACACGGCAGCCGATACGTCAGGTATTCCATTTCCGAGATGGGAGGATCTGAGCGCCCCTCGCCTGGTTTTCGTGCATAGCCCGAAGACCGGGGGAACGACTTTCCATGATCTTTTAGCCAACCTGTATGCCGAAGGCAGGGTCTGCCCGGAGAGATTCAATGGCCTCAAGAATCATCCGGCAGGAATGCTCGCCCACTATCGCCTTTTCTCCGGCCATTACGATCTGGTTTCCTGCCAGCTCATACCAGGTGAAAAACAGATAGTGACCTTCCTGCGCGAGCCCGTGTCGCGCCTCATCTCGCTATACAACTTTCTGAAAGCACATCGCCCGGATGTGGTCGAACGCAATGAGTGGACACTTGCAAGGCTCGCATCCGACCTCGGCGCTGCAGATTTTTTCCAGCATCCCCTCGTGATGAACCATCCCTACATCAGGGATGGAATGACCCGCACACTGGTTGATTCGCTACCCATGGAGGCATGGCCAACCATTGCCGAGCGGAGACCTGCGCGCGACATGTCTGGTGCTGGGAGGGAGGCCCTCGAACGACTTTCCGGCTTGGCAGCCTTTGGTGTCATGGAACGGTACGAGGAATCGGTCGGGCTAATCTTCGCTTGCCTCGGCATCCCTGTGCCTCGCTCGATAAGCCGCAAGATGGTCCTGTCCGACTTGATCGAATGCGAAGGCAACTACCGCCCTATAGAAGCGGTGAGGGTGACGCCTGATCTGAGATCGCTCATTGAGCAACTGGTGCCGGCTGACCTTGAGCTGTACGTAGGAGCTCTCGAACTATTCGAACAACGCCTGGGAACTGCGAAGTAGGCAGTCAGCTCAATCACCTGGGTGTTGACTGAAGTTCGGTCTCCGCTCGAGCTAAGCCTTACTCGTACCCGAACGCCTTGAGCTCATTCGCCAGTTTTGTGTTGCAGTACTCCAGCAAGTCCTCCGGCATGTCGACTCGCCATCGCCCGATGGATCGCTCCGAGCTTTCCGAGGTTTTGTGATGCTCGCTCGCAGACGAGCTCAATACTTTCTGCTGGATGGCCTTCATCAAACGATCAGAGCCATCAATCTCGAGATAGTTAAAAATCCTCTGCATCTGGCCCACGGGATCCAGAACGACATCCTCGTATCTGACATGCAAGACAGAACTCTTCCTGTCATTCCAAGCCTCTACAACCCTCCTGGCCCCTGTACTGAAGACCCGGTGCACCCAATCAAAATCATCGGTTGCACGCTCTCGTCCAAAAGACTGACGGTTGCGCTTCTCGTTGAATGACAGCGCTGAGCAGATCATGTCGCGGAAGTCTCTGGTGAGGATGATTTCCCGTGGCGATCTGTAAACATCGTTGAAAATCGACTGCAGGTGTGTCGGCAAAAACTTCTCGGCAAAGTAAACGGCATCATGTTTTTTTTCACTGGCCGCGATGAGCTCATAGAACTCATCCGTCCGCCTAACGGAAAAATCGATAAGTGATCGCGGGAGCCGATTGTCGTAGTAGTCCCGAAAGCGCTCAGGAGTCTGAAATTGACGCATGGACTCCTGATGGTTGTACGGATTATGCCCGATCAGGCCGAGATTGCTTTCGAACTTGTCCGGATGCGAAGAATTATCGAAGTCAGCGGGATCATTAAGGACTTTCAGCAGGTGCATCCAATAGGCGGACTGCTTCACCTCGTAGGGGTAGAAATTAGCGGTCAGGACTTGGCGATGCTCACTAAGTATCTGCATGACCAGTGTCGTGCCACTACGGCCGATGGCAGTGAGCATGAGCGGCTGGTACTTACTGTCCGTCAGGATATTGTTGCGCGCTCGCCCATGAATGACCGCCACCTTTTCTTTTCTGCGGCTCTGATCGCGCGGGTCATATAAGTTGAGAACGATCTCCAAGCGCGTGGTTTTAAGAAGGCCTAAGGTGCCGATAAAGCTGTGAAATCCAAACTTGCTTCCGGCAGACTCTTCTTTCTGAAGATGTGCAGCCACGTCCGGCCTGGGGACGTGAACAGGGATGCGCTTGAGAAGAGTTTCCCCATTCATGATCTCGATGGAAGGCACCAGATAGGGAGCGCGGCCAACAGCCCAGCCTGCAATAGGCAGGCTGTGTCCTGCATTCGTGGTATTTGCTTTAGGCGCATCGAGGCTAAAACCTTCCACCTCTATCGGCAGCGCGGAACGTTCTATGCTGTGGACCTCAAAAGACAGCAAATCGGTACTCATAGGTTCAGTTGATCGCGAGATTGATATCGGCCGCACGCGCATTGATTAGCTGGGCGCTGCGACTCGGGCTGAAATCGTTTCGGATAGTCTCGAACGCTGCTCGCCCCAACTGAAGTGATAGCGCTCTATTTTGGAGGATACGGAGCATCTTTTCGGCCGCGTCCTCGATATCTGGCTCAGCCCAGATCTGCCCCTTCTGATAGGGACCAATGTCCTGCTCGAGCTCCACCAGCTTGTAGCGCACCGGCAGAGAATTCCCATCGTTCATGAAGTCGGCATTGCCGGACCAGTGCGTGGCAATGACCGGCTTGCCCAGATACATGGCTTCCGCGATCGGCAGGCCAAAGCCTTCGGCGCGATGCAGGCTGACGTAACAATCGCAAGCGTTGATCAGGTTGTTCAGCGTGTTGCGGTCCAGATAGTCGCCGATCAACTGGATGCGGGTATCCAGTTCCATGGCGGTATAGACCTCTGCCGCCAATGCCGGTTGCCGCTCGAGATTGGATAGCTTGATGACCAGTCTGACGTTGGCTTCAGGCTTGTCGCGGAAGGCACTCTGGAACGCCTTGATTACGCCGATCGGGTTCTTGCGCTCGGGCATGCTGAGCGTGTCCGACATATGCAGGAACAGAAACGCGCGCTCGTCTAGGTGAAGCTCCCTGCGGCTCAGAGGCTTCTCGATGACCACCTCGATTGCGGGTGGAATCAGGGTCACCGGCTTGCACGTATATCGGGAAATGGCAACCCGATTGTATTCGGTCGAGACCCAGATCTCGTCTACCTGGTCATAGGCGAAATGCAAAAACGCCGGAAAGACCGGCAGCTCCCAGTACCAGTAGCCGATGGTGTAGCGGTCATGGAAGAGTTCGCTTCCCAGATGGTCTCTGGCGATCTTGCTCTGGTCCGCGTTCACATGAACGAGATTGATCGGATAGCGAAGCGTGCCACCAAGGCCATGCACCGTCTCCCCCATGCGAGAGACATTGCCGAGTCGGTAGTCCACCAGCGAGAACGGCAGGCCCGAATGGCGCAATGCACGCAAGGACGCACGTGCCGCCTCCCCGACACCGCTTTCTGCGTGGAGATAGCCGATGAGGTTGATCCCAGTCTCATTGCTACGCTCGGGCGGCAGCTGCTGGAGGCGTGGATAGGCATGCTTCAGCGCCCATCCGGCATATGGGGCCAGCGCGATGCGCATCTTCAGCGGGACACGGCGACGCTGCTGCCAGACTATCCGGAATAGCTTGCTCTTCAGTGTGTCACCGAGGGTCTTGGGCTGCGCCGCCTCTGCGTTGCGGGCTCGCTCCAGCTGCTCGCGAACCGGTGCCAGATAGCGCTCGCTGAAGCCTGCTTCGCGGGGTGCGGTATCTAGGAGCCATTCTGCGAATCTGATGCTGTCGACGCTCTCCACGGCAGGGAAGGCGTCACGCAAATCGGCACGGGAATCCCACAGCGCCAGCGACAAGGCCGTCAGGCTGATGCCGCCCTTCTTGGAATGCACGAGGCGATTGAGTTCTTCGTGAATAAGGGGACACTGTTCTTCATCGAAAAAGTCGACTCCGCTAAAGGCATCACTGGTGCGAATCAGGCGACGTGCACTGTCAGGAACCTGGGTACCATCTGCAAAATGGCTGAAGGCGTAAGGTATACTCTTGAAACGCTGCAAACCGTTGCGCGCCAGCCCCTCCTCATAGCGAGTGCACAATTCGCGCAGGGGTGTCCCGCGAGAACCCTTGTCGAAGCGATTCTGGTGCTTGCTGAGAGTATTTGCCTCGATGGAAAAACCCGAGAAATGGAAGAATACCAGCGGCTTGTCATCGACCTCGAAGTTTCCGTCACTGGCCAGCCCCAGGTTTCGTTGGCTGAGATTCCAGTATGCGATATTCCAGCTGGTGTCTCGGTTGATATACACCCCAGAGAACATCGACGGCACGAAATCCATCCATTTCTGGTCGACAAACAGGTTTCGCGGCAGGTCTACCACACATTCCTTGTAAAGCTTACCTTGCCACCACCTCACCAGCTTGCGAGTCTCGTCGCAGGTACGCAGTGCGATGTAGCCGAGATTGTATGAGCCTGCCTGAAGAATACTGAGTTCAGTTGGCCACCGGCCGTCATCCAGCAAATCGGTGAGGTGCGGGGTCAGCAGCACATTGTGTTCGCCCAGCAATCCAAGCATGGGGTCCAGAGTGCTACAAATGAGGATATCGGGGTCGAAATAGATGACCTTCTTGTATCCACGGTTCATCAGCAATTCGACAACATAGGGCTTGATCGCGGTGTTCAGCTCCAGGATCGAATACTGATAGATGAAGGTGCCCAGCTCTGGAATATCCAGATCGGTAATATCGATGATCTCGGCAACTGGGCAGCAGGTATCTGCCACCCTCCTATCGCATAGCCCCAAGAAAAGATCAGCGTCGGGGCAGTGCTCTCTCAGACTTTCGAAGAGGGTGTTGGCAAAATGCAGATAGTTGTTGGAGACGACGGTAAAAATACAAACGTCATGGTCGAAGGGTTGACTCATAAATTGCCCGTTGAAGCGATGACAGATATCTACTGGTTTCAGTTGCACCGGCCCCAAGACCTCATGGAGCTCCGAGCCACTGGCTTGTCCATCGAGAGTCTCGTTAATCTCTGGCAGAAACCACTGGATGTCATCCTTGTGCTCGATTTGCGCGATCAGGCTCGCCGAACGCTATTTCTAGAACAACCCACCGTTGATTCACATCTAGAAAACGAGCAATCCTTAAGCCCTCTGCAAGCATACTCGAAAGTGCCCGCACTAAGGGGGGTAGAAGTCGAGCGGCACCCGCAGCGCTGCATTCTTTCTACCTGCTTCGCAGCTCTTCCTCTTTCGCTTGAAGAGCAACGAGCGTGTTCTGGAGGTCTCTCTCCTTCTGTTCGTACGCCTTCAACAGGTTCTCATATGCGTGGCCAGCATCGTCCAAAGCCGCGTCCTTGTGCGATACCTGCGTCAGGATAGTCTGAATCTGTTGCTTCAACGCCTTGTTGTCGAGGGTAAGGCTCTCGTTGGCCTGTTCGAGCAGCTCATGGGGATATGGTTTGAAATCGTTCGGCGGAACAATCTCGATAGCATTGAGCTTCTTCTGCGTATTTCGCAACTCTTCTTCTCTCGCTTGAAAAGCAGCGAACGCGTTCTGAAGGTCTCTCTCCTTCTGTTCGTATGCCCTCAATAGGTTTTCATATGCATGAGCAGCATCGTTCAAGGCCGCGTCCTTTTGTGACAGCTGCGTGATGAGGGTCTGAATCTGTTGTCTCTGCATCTCGTTGTCGAGGGTAAGACTCTCATTGGCCTGTTCGAGCAGCTCAAGGGAATATGGTTTGAAATGATCAAAGACGTTCGGCGGAATAATTTCGATGCTTGTGCCGAACTGCGAGCCCTTGCGGGCATAGAATCGGTTCAGGCCATCGAAATAGATGAGCTGATAGTGATCTAGGACAAGCTCCTCCCATTGCTCGTGGCTGAGCTCTTGGGAGTTCGGAACGGTGGCCTCTATAACCAGAACGGATGGAGCTACTACGGAAAAATCCGCTCCGAAAAGCACGTCCCCCTCGCAACCCTCAACATCGATCTTCATGAAATCGACTTGTCGATTTCCCACATGCTCGGACCAAATTTGGTTCAGAGTAACCAACTCGACGGTCAGTTCCTGATCAATGCTCCTTTCCTCGCGGTAGTGCTCCGCAATTACCTGGTTGAGCGTCGAAGTGCCTATATCCTTTGTGATGTAGAACGTTCGGGTGTCGGCCTGCGCCCCGACGCAGCACTGAAGATTGATATCTCGCTCACGAGCGGCTTGAAGCTCAGTGAACAGCTTTGGCTGTGGCTCGACGTTGATACCGCTCCAGCCCTTCAGATAGAAGTGATGGGTAACCGAGTCATAAATCGGATGACACGCACCTATGTCGACATAAAAGCCAGTCTTCCTGCTCTTGAACAAGCGCTCAAGAATTACGTCCTCGAAGTTTTGTGCGTAGCTAATCATGGTGCAGACAGGGCCTTTTCCGAGGTGGAAGAGCGGATCATGCCCTTCTCAAAGACAAGGACGGTATCTGTCCATTTCTTGAGCTTGGCCGGCGAATGGGACACTAGAACCATGGCACAACCTTGCTCGACGGCATGCCGCACAGCCTTTTCCGACTTCTCCTGAAAATCCTGATCCCCGACCGATAGCACTTCATCGATCAGCAGAAGGTCAACTTCCATGGCTAATGCGACTGCAAAACCAAGTCGAGCCCGCATGCCAGACGAATAGGTGCCGAGCACATCATTCATCTGCTCGCCGAGCTCGCAGAATTCGTGGATTCCCTTGAGCCGAAGCCTGACTTCTTTGCGACTCATACCCATCAGGACACCACTGAGAAGGGCATTGTCCCAGCCATTCAGTCGCGGGTCGAAGCCGGCCTGGAGTGATAGCAAGGATATGCGCGCACCGAAGTTGCTCACCCGGCCACGATCCGGCGCATAGATACCCGCCATCAATCTCAGCAGAGTCGATTTACCAGCCCCATTGTGACCCATGATGCCCAGGCGCTGGCCCTGATGAATCTGCAAGCTGACGCCGTTGATAACCGGGTGGTAATCACTTTGAAAAAACGATTTGCGTAAACGGTACGCCAGATGCACGTCGTGCATTTCCAACAACAAGTGACCCATCCTCACTCCTGAATGATTCGGGCGTACTGCCGGTTGTAGCGCCCGAACAGCGCCATCACGAGCACATTGAACAACAGGAGCGCTGCAAGGAGGTTAGCCAACATGTACCATTCGGGCTGTTGCTGTCTGATCAGAATATCCCTGTAGGCCTCAAGCAGCAGATAAACAGGATTGAAGTTCAGAGCCCAGTGGAAGCTTTCCGGGACTAGGTCGCCCGAAAAGAACACACCCGAGAGGAACATGGCGAGCTGCAGACACGCAGGAACTATCACCCGCAGGTCCGGAATGAAGGGCATGAGCGCGGCGACAAGCCCCGCGCAGGGGAGAATCAGCATAGCCTGCAGCAAGAAAAGAGCTGGATAGCAGAGCCAGTACGCCGTCGGAAAATAGCCCATGATGCTGAGGATCAGCATCAAGATCACTACGACCAGAATCTGCTTGATCAGATCTCTAAAAACTTCGGCCAGTGGGAAGATGCTGGTGTGAAGCGGTAGCTGGAGTATCAGGCCGCGGCCAACCAGAATCGACTGGCTGGCATTCATGATGCTCTTGGAGAACCAGAGCCAGTGCACGACTCCAATCAACAGAAAGGCGACGTAATCATCGCCACCATGCTTAAGCAGCACCCCGAAGGCGAGATAGTAGACCGCCAGATGCATCGCCGGCTCAATGATCCACCACAAGTATCCCAGCCGCGTGCCCCGGGACTCTGACTTCAGCCCCATCATTGCCCGCAGCCAAGAAACCTGGATTACTCTGGAAATGGCCGCTGAGCCGGTTGATTGCTTGTACATAAACAGCTCAATTGTTGGGGCGCTATACGTGGCCATAGTAGCTTTGGAGGTGCACGATATCACTCTCCTAGAGAGTCGTTTGGTGGGACTCTCTAGCAGATCGATGATGTTGCCCCTTTGCGCAGGCAACCTCGCCTCAAGTCAGTGCGCATAACTTCCTCTTCGCACCGCAATGATCCACCAGCCTGACCATACATCCGCCTGAACCACTAATTTCCATGTTTCCAGAGGCTTGGCCCGAGTCTTGCTCAAGCCCTGTCACAGGCATCCAACGGCGGTTGCCACCGATACGACAAAGGCGTCGCACCTCTTCCGCTCAGGCGGTCAGTGGTGCGGCGCTTTTTGCGTTTCAGCCCCAGCGAATGGGGCGGTTGGCGGGCCGCGATCCGGGCGCCAGCCGGTAACTCTCTCAACCTGTCTGTGGCTTCGGCCACGGGGCCTGGCGCCACAAGCTCCGGGCTTCTCCCAAGGGTTGTTCGGCAAGGTGCCCACGATCACGGCGCCGCGCAACCCGCGGGACTCTTTCTCGATGATGAGGTGTTGGATGAATACAAGTTTCTGGAAAGCCGGCCACGCACCGACGCTGTTCGCCGCGTTCCTCTATTTCGACCTGAGCTTCATGATCTGGTACGTGCTCGGCCCGCTGGGCGTGCAGATCGCCACCGACCTGGGCCTGACCACCCAACAACGCGCCATGATGGTGGCCACGCCGATCCTGGCTGGCGCCGTGCTGCGCTTCATTATGGGCCTGCTGGCCGACCGCACCTCGCCGAAGACCGCCGGCCTGATCGGCCAGGTGATTGTCATCGCCGCTCTCGCCGTCGCCTGGCAGATGGGCATCCATAGCTACGAGCAGGCCCTGCTGCTCGGCCTGTTCCTCGGCTTCGCCGGCGCCTCCTTCGCCGTGGCCCTGCCGCTGGCGTCCCAGTGGTACCCGCCGCAACACCAGGGCAAGGCCATGGGCATCGCCGGTGCCGGCAACTCCGGCACCGTGCTCACCGCCCTGTTCGCGCCAGGCCTGGCCGCTGCCTTCGGCTGGGGCAACGTGTTCGGACTGGCGCTGATCCCGCTGGTGCTGACCCTGATCATCTTCGCCAGCGTGGCCAAGAACGCTCCCGAGCGCCCGACGCCCAAGTCCATGGCCGACTACCTCAAGGCACTCGGCGACCGCGACAGCTGGTGGTTCATGTTCTTCTACAGCATCACCTTCGGTGGTTTCCTCGGCCTGGCCAGCACCCTGCCCGGCTACTTCCACGACCAGTACGGCTTCGATCCGGTGAAAGCCGGCTATTACACCGCCGCCTGCGTATTCGCCGGCAGCATGATGCGCCCGCTGGGCGGCGCCCTGGCTGACCGCATCGGCGGCATCCGCTCGTTGCTGGTGATGTACACCTGCGCCTCTATCTGCATCGCCGCGGTCGGCTTCAACCTGCCCAGCGCCTACGCCGCCCTCGGCCTGTTCGTGGCCGCCATGCTCAGCCTGGGCGCCGGCAACGGTGCGGTGTTCCAACTGGTGCCGCAGCGCTTCCGCAAGGAGATCGGCGTGATGACCGGACTGATCGGCATGGCCGGCGGCATCGGCGGCTTCTGCCTGACCGCGGGCCTCGGCGCCATCAAGCAGGCCACCGGCGACTACCAGCTGGGCCTGTGGCTGTTCGCCAGCCTCGGCGTGCTGGCCTGGTTCGGCCTGCATGGCGTCAAGCTGCGCTGGCGCACCACCTGGGGCTCAGCAGCAGTCACCGCCGCCCGCGTCTGATCCACCCGCCGGGCGCCTCGTGCGCCCGGCGTTTGCGCAGGACGGTTGCGACAAAGGCGGGGCTGGCAACAGACTCCTCGCACTGGTCAGGAAAGGTGGAGTGGCAACACTCCTGGGAGCCGCGCCGGCTCAGCCTTTGTCTCAACCGACTTGAATACCCAAGGGGCGCCACGGCGCCCTTCATCATGTCCCGCCACAGGAGCGCCCGATGGCCCTGCAACTGAGCTTCGGCGAAGCCACCGCCACCGGCCCGCGCACGGAGAATCAGGACGCCATCCGCGTAGTCACTCCGGCGCCGACCCTTGCGGCCAGCAAGGGCTTCCTGTTCGCCCTGGCCGATGGCGTCAGCCAGTGCGCCGATGGCGGCCTGGCGGCCCGCGCCACCCTGCAGGCCCTGGCGCTGGATTACTACGCCACGCCGGAAACCTGGGCCGTGGCGCAATCGCTGGATCGCCTGCTGGTGGCGCACAACCGCTGGCTGCAGGCCAATGGTGGCGGCCAACCGCTGCTCACCACCCTCTCCGCTCTGGTCTTGCGCGGGCGTCGTTTCACCCTCGCGCATGTCGGCGACTGCCGCGTCTATCGCTTCCACTCCGGCCAGCTGGAGCGCCTCAGCGAGGACCATGTATGGGAACAGCCGGGCATGCAGCACGTGCTCAAGCGCGCCATGGGCCTGGATCAGCATTTGGTAGTGGACTACCTGGAGGGCGAGCTGCGCGAGGGCGAGCGCTACCTGCTGGTCAGCGACGGGGTGTGGTCGACCCTCGGCGACTCCGGCATCCGCAGCCTGCTTCAGGACGAAAGCGATGCCACCGCCGCCTGCCAAGCGCTGGTGGCCGCCGCCCATCTGGCCGGTAGCCAGGACAATGCCAGCGCCGTGCTGGTGCAGGTCGACGAGCTGCCGGACAACGACCTGGCCGACACCCTGGCTCAGCTCCAGCAGTGGCCGATGCCACCCAAGTTGCGCGAGGGCCAGGAGTTCGAGGGCTGGCAGATCGAGCGCGTGCTGGCCGAGTCGCGCCAGTCTCTGGTGTACCGGGTGCGAGATGGCCAGGCACGACGCTGGCTGCTCAAGACCCTGCCGAACAGCCGCCATGACGAAACCCAGGCCGGCCCGGCCCTGCTGCTGGAGGAATGGTTCCTGCGCCGCGTGGCCGGGCGCCACTTCCCCGAGGTCCATCCGCTGCCGCAGCGCCAGCATCTCTACTACGTGCAGCGCGAATACGCCGGCCAGACCCTGGCTGAACACCTGCGCCTGAGCGGCCCGCTGGGCCTGCCGGAATGGCTGGACCTGGCGCCGCGCCTGCTCAAGGCTCTGGGCCTGCTGCACCGTCGCAACATCCTGCACCGCGACATCAAGCCGGAGAACCTGCTGTGGTGCGACGACGGCGAGCTGCGCCTGCTCGACTTCGGTCTGGCCTACTGCCCCGGCCTGTCCCGTGACGAGCAGCACGCCCTGCCTGGCACGCCCAGCTACATCGCCCCGGAAGCCTTCGCCGGCATCGCCCCGGATCGCCAGCAGGATCTCTACTCCGCCGGCGTCACCCTCTACCGCCTGCTCACCGGCCACTATCCGTACGGCGAGATCGAGGCGTTCCAGCATCCGCGCTTCGGCACCCCCGCCGCGCCCAGCCGCTACCGCCCGGACCTGCCGAGCTGGCTCGACGACTGCCTGCTGCGCGCGGTGGCGGCCAACCCGCAGGAGCGCTTCGAGACCGCCGAAGAGTGGCTGCTCAGCCTGGAACAGGGCGAACGCCAGGCGCTCAACGTACGCCCACGTCCGCTGCTGGAGCGCGAACCGCTGAAGGTCTGGCGTGGCGTGGCGCTGGGTTCACTGCTGCTCAACCTGATCCTGCTGGTGGCCCTGCTGTAGAGCCGGTGCAGCCGCTCCCACAATTCGGTTTCATCAGCAAACCGCACCACAACGACGCAGCACCGCTTTAATCGGGTGCGCACAAGGCCCAAATAACCGTCAAAACCCGGCAAGAATCCCAGAAAACACAGCCTCCGCAGAGTTGGCACGCGCCCTGCAAAAGAGAAATCGACATTACATAAAAGCATCGCCGTCAACGTAGAAGGCAGTGCTTCCCGGCAGATCGGGACCAGGACAAAGGCGTCCTCGCTAGGCAACTAGCGGGACGCCTTTTTTGCTTTATGGCCTGCCCACGGCAGCCGCCAATGTTCGAGTCGTCGCGGGGCATGCCCCGGACAATTTTCCGTGATCAACAGGAGAGAACCGGCATGAACAAACTCAAGCTGGTGATGGTAGGCAACGGCATGGCCGGCGTCAGAACCCTCGAGGAGCTGCTCAAGCTCGCCCCCGACCTGTACGAGATCACCGTGTTCGGCGCCGAGCCGCACCCCAACTACAACCGCATCCTGCTGTCCCCGGTTCTGGCCGGCGAGCAGAGCTTCGACGATATCGTGCTCAACGGCCTCGACTGGTACGAACAGCACGGCATCGACCTGCGTCTGGGGCGCAAGGTCGTGAGCATCGACCGCAAGAAGCGTGTGGTGATCGCCGACGACGGCAGCAGCGCCCAGTACGACCGCCTGATCCTGGCCACCGGCTCCAATCCCTTCATCCTGCCGGTACCGGGCAACCGCCTGGAGGGCGTGATCGCCTACCGCGACATCGCCGACACCGAACAAATGATGCAGGCCGCCCGCACCCACAGCCACGCGGTGGTCATCGGTGGCGGCCTGCTTGGCCTTGAGGCGGCCAATGGCCTGCGCCAGCGCGGCATGGACGTGACCGTGGTGCACCTGGCCGACTGGCTGCTCGAGCGCCAGTTGGACAAGACCGCTGGCGAGCTGCTGAAGCAGGCGCTGGAAGCCCGCGGCATCCGCTTCCGCCTCAGCGAGCAGACCGACGAGCTGCTCGACTACGGCACCGGCCGCGTCTGTGCCGTGCAGTTCAAGGGTGGAGACGTGATTCCCGCCGACCTGGTGGTGATGGCCGCCGGCGTGCGCCCCAACACCGAGCTGGCGGAAAAGGCGGGCATTCCCTGCAACCGCGGCATCCAGGTCGACGACTGCCTGCAGACCTACGACCCGCGCGTCTACGCGGTCGGCGAGTGCGCCAACCATCGTGGCATCGCCTACGGCCTGGTCGCCCCGCTGTTCGAGCAGGCCAAGGTCTGCGCCAACCACCTGGCCATGCTCGGCACCGCCCGCTACCAGGGCTCGGTGATTTCCACCAAGCTCAAGGTCACCGGCATCGATCTGTTCTCCGCCGGCGATTTCATGGGCGGTGATGACACCGAGACCATCACCCTCTCCGACCCCATCGGCAGCGTGTACAAGAAGCTGGTGATCAAGGACGACGTGCTGGTCGGCGGCTGCCTGTACGGCGACACCCTGGACGGCAGCTGGTACTTCCAGCAGATCTGCGGCGGCGCCGACATCAGTGGCGTGCGCGATCACCTGATGTTCGGCAAGGCCAGTATCGAAGCGGCGGGCATCCGTGCGGCCGGTCTGAGCGCGAGCGAAGGTGCCGCCCGTGCCTGAAGCTGCCCTGCAATCCGCCACCCAGATTACCGCGGCCACCTGCTGCTACTGCGGCGTGGGCTGTGGCGTGCTGATCGAGCACGACGGTACGAAGATCCTCGGCGTGCAGGGTGACCCCAGCCATCCGGCGAATCACGGGAAACTGTGCAGCAAGGGCTCGACCCTTCACCTGACCGGCGACCTGGATGCCCGCGCCCTGTACCCCGAGCTGCGCCTGGGCAAGGGCCTGGCCCGCGCCCGCAGCAGCTGGGACAGCGCCCTCGACCACGCCGCCAATGTGTTCGCCGAAACCATCCGCGAGCACGGCCCGGACAGCGTCGCCTTCTATATCTCCGGCCAGTTGCTGACCGAGGACTACTACGCCTTCAACAAGCTGGCGCGCGCCCTGGTCGGCACCAACAACATCGACAGCAACTCGCGCCTGTGCATGAGCTCGGCCGTGGTCGGCTACAAGCGCAGCCTGGGCGCCGATGCCCCGCCCTGCAGCTACGAAGACATCGAACAGGCCGACTGCCTGCTGATCGCCGGCAGCAACATGGCCTACGCCCATCCGATCCTGTTCCGTCGCCTGGAGGCAGCCAAGGCCGCGCGGCCGGAGATGCAGATCATCGTCGTCGACCCGCGGCGCACCGATACCTGCGACCTGGCCGACCTGCACCTGGCGATCGCACCGGGCACAGACGTGGCGCTGTTCCATGGCCTGCTGCACCTGCTGCTGATCAATGGCGACTATGACCTCACCTATATCGAGGCTCACACCGAAGGCTTCGAAGCCCTGCGCGAGCTGGCCGCCGACTACCCGCCGAGCGAAGTGGCGCGTCTGTGCGGCATCGACGAGGCCGACCTGCGCCGCGCCGCCGCACTGATCGGCCGTTCGCCGGCCTTCCTCTCGCTATGGTGCATGGGCCTCAACCAGTCCACGGCAGGCAGCGCCAAGAACAGCGCGCTGATCAACCTGCACCTGGCCACCGGCCAGATCGGCAAGGTCGGCGCCGGGCCCTTCTCTCTCACCGGCCAGCCCAATGCCATGGGCGGCCGCGAGACCGGCAGCCTGAGCAACCTGCTGCCGGGCCACCGCGAGGCCGGCAATGCCGAGCACCGCGCCGAAGTCGCCCGTTACTGGGGCGTCGACGGCTTGCCGGAGAGCACCGGCCTCTCCGCCATCGAACTCTTCGAGGCGGTGCGCGTCGGCAAGATCAAGGCCCTGTGGATCGCCTGCACCAACCCGGCCCAATCCCTGCCGGACCAGCAGAAGGTCCACGAGGCCCTGGCCGCCTGCCCCTTCGTGGTGGTGCAGGAGGCCTTCTTCACCACCGAAACCTGCCACTACGCCGACCTCCTGCTCCCAGCCGCCAGCTGGGGAGAAAAAGAAGGCAGCGTGACCAACTCCGAGCGGCGCGTGACCCACGTGCGCCGCGCCGTGCCAGCGCCCGCAGAGGCGCGGCCGGATTGGGCGATCGTCTGTGACTTCGCCCGCCGCCTGGAACAACAGCTCCGCCCCGGCCTGCCAAGCCTGTTCGACTTCGCCAGCGCGCAAGCGCTGTTCGAGGAATACAAGCACCTGACCCAGGGCCGCGACCTGGACCTCTCCGGTCTCAGCTACGCGATCCTGGACAACCAAGGTCCACAACAATGGCCCTTCCCGGCCGGTGCCCAGCAGGGCACCGCGCGTCTGTACGGGAACGGCATCTTCCCCACCGCCAGCGGCCGCGCACGCTTCGTCGCCGATCCGTTCGTACCGGCCAGGGAACGCCAGGAGAGCGACTTCCCGCTGCTGCTCAATACCGGGCGCCTGCGTGACCAATGGCACGGCATGAGCCGCACCGGCACCGCCGCACGGCTGTTCGGCCACGCGCCGGAAGCGGTGCTCGGCCTGCATCCGGACGAGCTCAAGCGCCGTGGCCTGCACGCCGGGGAGCTGATCCACCTGCGCAGCCGCCGCGGCGGCCTGATCCTGCCGGTGCAGGCCGACGAAGCCCTGCAGCCTGGTCAGGCTTATCTGCCGATGCACTGGGGCGACCGCTTCCTCAAGGGCCTGGGCACCAACGTGCTGACCCAGCCAGCGTTCGACCCGCTGTCCAAGCAGCCGGAACTGAAGATCAGCGGCGTCGACGTGGCCAGGGCCGAGCTGCCCTGGCAGTTCTTCGCCCTGATCGAAGGCGATGTGCAGAGCCGCTTCGAGGCCCTGCGCCCGCTGTTCGAGCAGTTCGCCTACGCCAGCCTGACGCCGACCGGCCGCGAGCAGCGCCCGGCCCTGCTGATCAAGGCTGCTGCCGAGGCGGCGCCGGATGCCGAGTTGCTGGCCGAGATCGACAGCCTGCTCGGCGTCGACCACGGCCCGGTGCTGGCCTATGACGACGCCAAGCGCCGCGTGGGCAAGCGCGTGCGCATCGAGGACGGACGCATCGTCGCCGTGCGGCTGGCCGGAGAGACCGCCGCCCGCGACTGGCTCAAGGGCCTGTGGGAACAGGGCAGCACCGATGCCGACCTGCGGCGCTGGCTGCTCGCCCCGCTGGCCACCCCGCCGGGTGGCGGCATGAAGGCCAGCAAGGTGCTGTGCAACTGCATGAACGTCAGCCAGGACGCGGTGTGCGCCGGTATCGAGCGCGGCCTGGACCTGGACGGGCTCAAGCGCGAGCTGAAATGCGGCACCAGCTGCGGCTCGTGCGTGCCGGAAATCAAACGACTGCTGGTCACCCACGTGGCCGCCGTCGCCGTGGAAGCCTGAGGAGTAGAACCATGAATGCAAAAGTCTGGCTGGTGGGCGCAGGCCCTGGCGATCCGGAATTGCTGACTCTCAAGGCGGTCAAGGCTCTGCAACAGGCCGATATCGTGATGATCGACGACCTGGTCAACCCGGCGGTGCTGGAACACTGCCCGGACGCCCGCGTCGTGCCGGTGGGCAAGCGCGGCGGCTGCCGCTCTACCCCGCAGGCCTTCATCCACCGCCTGATGCTGCGCTATGCGCGCCAGGGCAAGTGTGTGGTGCGCCTGAAAGGTGGCGACCCGTGCATCTTCGGTCGCGGCAGCGAGGAAGCCGACTGGCTGGCCGAACACGGCGTCGAGGTGGAGATGGTCAATGGCATCACCGCCGGCCTGGCCGGTGCCACCAACTGCGGCATCCCCCTGACCCTGCGCGGCGTGGCCCGCGGCGTGACCCTGGTCACCGCCCACACCCAGGACGACAGCAGTCTCAACTGGCAGGCCCTGGCCCAGGGCGGCACCACCCTGGTGGTGTACATGGGCGTGGCCAAGCTCCCCGAGGTGCGCGACAGCCTGCTGGCCGGTGGCATGCGCGCCGACATGCCGGTGGCGATGATCGAGAACGCCTCCCTGCCGCAGCAACGCGAGTGTCGCAGCACCCTGGCCGGCATGCAGCAGGCGGCCCATGACTTCCAGCTGAAAAGCCCGGCGATCCTGGTGATCGGCGAAGTGGCTGCACAGCAACAGATTCAAGCTTTGGCAGAGATTGCCTGATCCCCTTCGCTCCTGCGGAGTAGTGCTTAGCCCGGCCGGTTTGGCCGGGCTTTTTTTTGCGCGCGCACCGGCCATGGCCTGTCGATGCCGGATCGCGCTCCCACAAAAAAGCCCGGTCAATGACCGGGCTTGGATGATCGCCAGCTGCGCAGGTGACTAGCCGACCTGCTGGTGCCAGACCACGCCTTCGCGGCGCTCGCCCCAGGCATCGAAGTGGGGGCTGTAGGCGGTTTCCACCGAGGCGCGCTTGATCTTCAGGGTCGGCGTCAGGAAGCCGTTGTCCACCGCCCACACCTCTGGCACCAACACCAGGCCGTTGAGCTGCTCGTGCTTGTCCAGCACTTGGTTGGTTTCCTCCAGCAGGCGCTTGAGGCTGCCCTCCAGCTGCTCGCGGGATTCCTTGCGCCCGGCCTCGGACAGCACGCACAAGGCCAGCGGCTGCGGCAGGCCGTCACCGACCACGCAGACCTGCTCGATATGGCTGTGCACGGCCAGGCGGTTCTCGATCGGCGCCGGGGCCACGTACTTACCCTTGCTGGTCTTGAAGATTTCCTTGATCCGCCCGGTCAGGCGCAGGTTGCCCTCGGCATCCTGCTCGCCCTTGTCGCCAGTGCGCAGGAAGCCGTCCTCGGTCAGCACCTCGGCGGTCTTGCCCGGCTCCTTGTAATAGCCCTGCATGGTCGAGCCGCTGCGCACCAGCACCTCGCCCTCCTCGCTGATGCGCACCTCGGTGCCCGGGTTGTTCTGGCCGATCCAGCCCTTCTTGAACTTGCCGGGACGGCACACGTGCGAGTAACCGCAGTTCTCGGTCATGCCGTAGACCTCCTGCAGCTCCAGGCCCAGGCGGCGGTACCAGGCCAGCAGCGCGTCGGGCACCGGCGCGGCGCCGGACAGGGCGAACTGCACCGCATCCAGCCCCAGCCCGCGCAGGACCTTGCGCCCGAACAGGCGACCGAGCAGCGGGATGGACAGGAGGAAATCGAGGCGCTGGGCCGGCATCTTCGAGTAGACGCCCATCTGGAACTTGGTCCAGATCCGCGGCACGCCGAAGAACACCGTCGGCCGCGCGCGGCGCAGGTCGTCGAGGAAGGTGTCGAGGCTCTCGGCGAAGAACACGCTCATGCCGCTGTACAGCGAGTTGAGCTCGACGAACATGCGCTCGGCCACGTGGCACAGCGGCAGGTAGGACAGCGCGCGGTCCTGCTCGCCGACACCGAACAGCTCGGTGGCATGGCTGGCGGTGAAACCGAAGTTGGCGAAGTTGTGCATGACGCCCTTGGGCATGCCGGTGGTGCCGGAGGTGTAGATGATGGTGGCGAGCTGGTCGGGCTGGCTGCGCGGCTGGTCCTGGATCGGCGCACAGGCCTGCAGATCGCTCCACTGTTTGTCGAAGCTGCCTTCGGCGTGCAGCGGCAGAGCCACGGTGATGACCCCCTCGGGCACGCCGGGAGCCATCCCCGGCCAGTCGTCGAGCTTGCCGATAAAGACCACTTTCGTTTCCGCATGCTCCAGCACCTGGCGCACCGAGTCGGCGGTGAGGTTGGGATACAGCGGCACCGAGACGTGCCCGGCCATCCAGATGGCCAGATCGGTGACTATCCAGTGCGCGCTGTTCTTGGAAATGATCGATATCTTGCTGCCCTGCGGCAGCTCCAGGCTGCGCAGCCAGCTGGCAGTACGCCGCGCCTGCTCGCCGACTTCGGCCCAGGTCAGCTGTTCCACCCGACCACCGCCCAGAGGCTGGATCAGGTAGGTCTTGTTGGGATGACGCGACTCGCGCTCGAAAAACGCTTCGAGCGGCAAACGGACTGCACTGGCCACGGGGCCTCCTTGTTTGTTGTTTTTGTCACAGGGAGCAACCAAGCACTTGCTTGGTCGAATATTCCATGCGTCAGGAGGTGCGGCAAGTGAAGAAATGTTACAGGAGCGCAGGACCCCTCTAGTGCGGGTGATGCAGACCAGCCAGGTGCATCAGGCCAGGCACGATGTCGCCGTCGAGGGCGACCAGGCTGGCGGTGTGCAGACCGAGGGGTTGCTGCAGATTGCCATGCAGCAGAAAGCCGGAGAGGCTGCCGAGCAGCGGATTGTGGCTGACCAGCAGGCACTCGCCTGGGTAATGCTCGAAGCGGTCGGCGGCCGAGCGCGGAGAGTCATCCGGCGTGGCCCAGTCCACCGTGGTCAGCGGCAGCGTGAGGCCGAGGGTCTCGCGCACTAGCTCTGCCGTCTGCTGGGCACGCAGGTAGGGACTGACCAGAATGTGCGCCAGCTGCCGGCCACGCAGGTGCTCGGCGATCTTGCGCACTTCCTTGCGGCCGCGCTCGGTGAGGGCCCGCTCCGCGTCGCTACGCGCACGCGGTTCGGCCTCGCCGTGGCGCAGCAGCCAGAGGGTCACAGCTTGGGCTCTTCGTCGCGCACGGGGTGCGGCGCCGGCGGAATGCTGTGCGGCTCGATGCCTTCCGGGGCACGTGGAGTCGGCCAGTCGGCGAATGGCCAGGGCTTCTCCTCGCTATTGAAGGTGCCGAAGCGGCCGATCTGCTGCAGATACTGGCTGAGGCTGTCGCCAAAGCCCTGCAGAGTGCCGTTGGGCGCGCCGTAGAACAGGCGATAGCCAATCTGCAGCAGGACCACGCCGCCGAGAATGATCTCCGCCAGCTGCCAGACGATGGCGAAGATCACCATCCACAGAATGCGCAGGGCGATGGACTCGCGCTCCAGTTCCTTGTTCGGTTCGCTCATGGTGCTCTCCTTGGATGGTCAGAAACCGCTGGGGGAAATGAAATCCACGTCGGTCTTCGGCTCGCCGCGCATCAGCGCCTCGATGACCTGGGCCAGGGTGCGGCCCTCGAACAGAATGGCATGCAACCCAGCCACTAGCGGCATGTACACCTGCAGCTCTTCGGCCTTGGTCTTCAGCACCTTGAGCGTATTGACGCCCTCGGCCACCTCGCCCAGGCGCGCCACCGCGTCTTCCAGGCTGAGGCCCTCGCCCAGGGCATAGCCGACCTGGTAGTTGCGGCTCTTCGGCGAGGAGCAGGTGACGATCAGGTCACCGACCCCGGCCAGACCGAGGAAGGTCATGGGGTTGGCGCCGAGCTTGACGGCGAAGCGGGTCATCTCCGCCAGGGCGCGGGTGATCAGCATGCTCTTGGTGTTCTCGCCCATGCCCATGGCCGCGGCCATGCCGGCGATGATGGCGTAGACGTTCTTCAGTGCGCCGCCCAGCTCCACGCCGAAGCTGTCGCGGCTGGCATAAACGCGGAAGGTACGGCCGTGCAGGGCCGATTGAACGCGCTGGCAGAGCTCATCGTCCTCGCTAGCGATCACCGAGGCGGTCAGCGCGTGTTCGGCGATCTCACGGGCCAGGTTGGGGCCGGACAGCACACCGATACGTGCCTGGGGTGCCACTTCGGCGAGGATCTGGCTCATCAGTTTGAAGCCGTCGGCCTCGATGCCCTTGGTGGTGCTGACCAGCAGCTTGCCGGCCAGGGAGTCAGCGATCGGCTGCAGTACCTTGCGCAGGGCCGACGAAGGCACGGCGACGAAGACCAGCTCACAGGCCGCCAGGGTGGCCGGCAGGTCGGTGACCGGCTCAATGCCGGGCAGCAGCTTGATGCCCTTGAGGTAGCGCGGGTTCTCGCGCTGGGTGCGCATCGCCTCGGCCTGCTCCGGGTCGCGCATCCATTGCAGGACGCGCTGGCCATTGGCGGCCAGGAGGTTGGCGATGGCGGTGCCGAAGCTGCCGCCGCCCAGTACTGCAACAGGTTGTTGCTCGGTCATAAGAGTTCCAAACAGGCCATCCAGATGGCGAAAGCCGCATTATCACGAAGCCCCGGCCGACCGACCAGTCCCCAGCGTGACCCGCCGCGCAGAGCGTGCGCTGGCAAAGCTCGGCTTCTCGGTTAACATGCGGCAGTCATGCCCAGAGAACAAGGCCGTTCCGTGCTCACATCCCTTCCCCGCCGACTTCCGCGCCCACACTGCCGGGCCGCGCGGCGCGCAACTCCCGAGTCTGTCGACGTGGCAGGCTTCTATCTGCGACTGCACGAGTGGGCCGATGTTCGGGCGTAATTGGGACATCCACACCCGCACCCAGCTGATCAGCGTCGGCCCGGCCCTGCTGCTGACCCTGCTGCTGACCGGTTTCTTCACCCATTCGCGCCTGGAAGACCTGCGCCAGGAGATCAACCACGCCGGCCAGCTGATGGCCAACCAGCTGGCGCCAGCCTCGGTGCATGGCGTCGCAGCCGGCGATACCAAGGTGCTGGAGAACCTGCTACGCGCCACCCTGCAGACCCCCAACGTGCGCTTCCTCGAGGTGCGCGACCGAGCCGAGAACATTCTGGTCTACGTCGAGCAGCACAACGAGCAGAGCGCCTCGCGAGTCGGCATCTTCCATGCGCCGATCCGTCAGGAGAACGGCGTCGAGCCTGACGGCTACTTGGGCCGGGTGGTGGTCGGCATGTCCGACGAGGCCTTCACCAGTCGCCAGCAGGCAATCCTGCTCAAGGCCACGGTGCTGGCCCTGGTCGCCCTGCTGCTGACCTTCTTCCTCGCGCGCCAGCTGGCGCGGCGTCTGGCCCAGCCGATCAGCGCCATGGGCGAGGCTGTGGAGGCAATCAAGGCCGGCGACTACCAGACCCAGCTGCCGGAGAGCGATACCGGTGAACTGGGCGACCTGGCCCGGCACATCAACAACCTGGCGGTGGAGCTGGACAACGCCAGCCGCGAGCAGCGCGAGGCCATGCAGCAGTTGATCCAGACCCGCGAGGAGGCCGAACAGGCCAGCCGCGCCAAGTCGGACTTCCTGGCGATGATGAGCCACGAGCTGCGCACCCCGATGAATGGCGTGCTGGGCATGCTGCAGCTGCTGGAAACCACCGAGATGACCCAGGAGCAGGCGGAGTACGCGGCCCTGGCCACCGAATCCACCGAGCACCTGCTCAAGGTGATCAACGACATCCTCGACTTCTCGCGCATCGAACGCGGCGCCCTGGAGCTGGAGCGCATCCCCTTCAACCTGCAGGAGCTGCTGCAGGGCTCGATCCAGGTGTTCCAGCACAGCGCCCACCAGCGTGGCCTCTACCTGCGTCTGGACACCCCTCCGGGGCTGGAAAAGTTCGAGGTGCAGGGCGACCCTACGCGCATCCGCCAGATTCTGGTCAACCTGCTGGGCAATGCGCTGAAGTTCACCGAGGAAGGCGGCATCCGCATCGAGACCCACTGGCAGCCGCTGGATAATGAGGTGCTGTGGTTCACCTGCGCCGTGCACGACAGCGGCATCGGCATCGCCCCGCAGCGCCTGGAGCATATGTTCGATGCCTTCCAGCAGGCCGACACCTCGATCTCCCGGCGCTATGGCGGTACCGGCCTGGGCCTGTCCATCGCCCGCACCCTGGCCGAGCGCATGGGCGGCACCCTACATGCCACCAGCCTGGAAGGCAGCGGCTCGGTGTTCACCCTGGAGATTCCCCTGCCGTTCTGCCTGAGCAGCCCCAGCCTCGAGCCACAGGAGCGCAGCGAGCATCCGTCCGGCGAAGGCCAGGAAGTGCTGCTGGTGGAAGACAACCCGGTCAACCAGACGGTGATCGAGGCCATGCTGCGCAGCCTGGGCTATCGGGTCGAGCTGGTCGGCGATGGCGCCCAGGCGGTGCAGCATTTCGACCCGCAGCGCTTCGTCGCCGTGCTGATGGACTGCCGCCTGCCGGTCATGGATGGGTACGAAGCCACCCGGCAGATCCGCCGCCAGACGCCGCAATGCAGTACTCCGATCATCGCATTGACCGCCAATGCCCTGCAGGGTGATCGTGAGGCCTGCCTGCAGGCCGGTATGAACGATTACCTGGCCAAGCCGTTCAAGCGTGCAGACCTGGAACGGGTATTGCTGCGCTGGCTGGGCAAGCGCAACCAGACGCTGCAGCAGGAGTACTAGAATCGGCCCAGCGAACTAAGCGTGGACGATTTGCGTCAGACTCATCCGGTATACAAGTGTTCACAACAGGCTGTGACTTTCACCAGGACGCAACAGTCTATGACTAGTCTGCCGCTACACAAGAACATTCGCGGCACAGCTTTAGCCCCACCGAGGGGACCATTTGAGGAGTTCGCATGACCCAGCAAAACGCCTATACCCGGGAAGAATTGCTCGCCTGCAGCCGCGGCGAACTGTTTGGTCCAGGTAATGCGCAGTTGCCCGCCCCCAACATGCTGATGATCGATCGCATCGTTCATATCAGCGACACGGGCGGCAAGTACGGCAAGGGCGAGATCGTCGCCGAACTCGACATCAATCCGGACCTCTGGTTCTTCGCCTGCCACTTCGAAGGCGACCCAGTCATGCCGGGCTGCCTGGGCCTCGACGCCATGTGGCAACTGGTGGGCTTCCACCTAGGCTGGCAGGGCAATCCCGGCCGCGGCCGCGCGCTGGGCTCGGGAGAAGTGAAGTTCTTTGGCCAGGTGCTGCCCACTGCGAAGAAAGTCACCTACAACATCCACATCAAGCGCACCATCAACCGCTCGCTGATCCTGGCCATCGCCGATGGCAGCGTCAGCGTCGATGGTCGCGAAATCTACAGTGCCGAAGGCTTGCGCGTCGGCCTGTTCACCTCCACTGACAATTTCTAAGGGTTATCCGCATGCGTCGCGTCGTGATCACCGGTCTGGGCATCGTTTCCTGCCTGGGCAATGACAAAGACACCGTCTCCGCCAGCCTGCGTGCCGGCAAGGCGGGCATCCGTTTCAACCCGGCCTACGCCGAGATGGGTCTGCGCAGCCACGTTTCCGGCTCGATCGACCTCAACCTTGAAGAGCTGATCGACCGCAAGGTGCTGCGTTTCATGGGCGACGCCGCGGCCTACGCCTACCTGTCGATGGAAAAAGCCATCGCCGACTCCGGCCTGACCCCGGAGCAGATCTCCAACCCGCGCACCGGCCTCATCGCCGGCTCCGGCGGTGCCTCCACGCTGAACCAGATGGAAGCCATCGACACCCTGCGCGAGAAAGGCGTCAAGCGCATCGGCCCATACCGCGTCACCCGCACTATGGGCAGCACCGTGTCGGCCTGCCTGGCCACCCCCTTCCAGATCAAGGGCGTGAACTTCTCCATCTCCTCGGCCTGCGCCACCAGCGCGCACTGCATCGGCCAGGCCATGGAACAGATCCAGCTGGGCAAGCAGGACGTGGTCTTCGCCGGCGGAGGCGAGGAAGAACACTGGAGCCAGAGCTGCCTGTTCGACGCCATGGGCGCCCTCTCCACCCAGTACAACGAGACCCCCGAGAAAGCCTCGCGCGCCTACGACGCCAAACGTGACGGCTTCGTCATCGCCGGCGGCGGGGGCATGGTGGTGGTCGAGGAACTGGAGCACGCCCTCAAGCGCGGTGCCAAGATCTATGCGGAAATCGTCGGTTATGGCGCAACGAGCGACGGCTACGACATGGTCGCACCGAGCGGCGAAGGCGCCATCCGCTGCATGCAGCAGGCCCTGGCCACCGTCGATGCGCCGATTGACTACCTGAACACCCACGGCACCTCGACCCCGGTCGGCGACGTGGCGGAGATCCGCGGCGTGCGCGAAGTGTTCGGCGACAAGGCACCGGCCATCAGCTCGACCAAGAGCCTGTCCGGGCACAGTCTGGGCGCCGCTGGCGTGCAGGAAGCGATCTACTGCATGCTGATGATGGAAGGCGGCTTCATCGCCGGCTCGGCCAACATCGACGAGCTGGACACGGAGGTCGCCGACATGCCGATCCTGCGCGAAACCCGCGATGCCCAGCTCAACACCGTGATGAGCAACAGCTTCGGCTTCGGCGGCACCAACGCCACCCTGGTGCTGCAACGCTACAAGGGCTGATTGCAGCTGCCATGAAAAAACGGCGCCCTCGGGCGCCGTTTTCGTTTCAACCGGCTCAAATACGGAAACGCGCCACCAGACCATTGAGGCCGACCGCCAGACGCGACAGCTCCTGGCTGGCGGCGCTGGTCTGATTCGCGCCGGCTGAGGTCTGCAGCGACAGGTCGCGGATGTTCACCAGATTGCGATCCACCTCGCGAGCCACCTGGGCCTGTTCCTCCGAGGCGCTGGCGATCACCAGGTTACGTTCATTGATCGAGGTGATGGCCTCGGCAATTTCGTCCAGGGCGCGCCCGGCCGACTGGGCCAGGGCCAGGGTCGAGCCGGTGCGCTGGGTGCTGTTGTGCATGGCGCTGACCGCCCGCTCCGTGCCCTGCTGAATGCCACCGATCATCTGCTCGATTTCCTGAGTGCTCTGCTGGGTGCGATGGGCCAGCGCGCGCACCTCGTCGGCCACCACGGCAAAACCGCGCCCGGCCTCGCCTGCCCGCGCCGCTTCGATGGCGGCGTTGAGCGCCAGCAAATTGGTCTGCTCGGCGATGGAGCGGATCACGTCGAGCACCTGGCTGATGCTGCGCACCTGCTCGGCCAGACGACCGATCTGCGTGGAGGTCTCGGTCACATCGCCGGCCAGCTGGCCGATCGAGTCCACCGTTTGGCGCACCTGCTCGCGACCATGCTGGGCGCTGCGATCCGACTCGCGCGAGGCCTCCGAGGTGCTCACCGCATTGCGCGCCACCTCCTCCACAGCCGAGGTCATCTGGTTCACCGCGGTGGCCGCCTGTTCGATCTCGGCATTCTGCTGATGCAGGCCGCGGGTGGAACCCTCGGTCACCGCCGTCAGTTCCTCGGAGGCCGAGGCCAGCTGCCGCGAGGAGTCGGAGATGTGCTGGATGGTCTCGCGCAGGTTGCGCTGCATATTCTTCAGCGCCGTCAGCAGCTGTGCGGGCTCGTCACTGCCGTCGATGGCGAACTCGCGACTGAGATCGCCGGAGGCCACCACTTCGGCCACCTCCACCGCCTGTACCAGCGGCCGCACGATACTGCGCGTGAGCATCACGGCCAGCACCAGGGTCACCAGCGCAGCCACCAGCAGCATGCCGAGCACCATGCGCACGGCGCTGCCGTAGGCGGCGTCGCTCTCGTCGGCAGCCGTTTCGGCGCCACGCTGGTTGATGTCGATCAGCGAATCCAGGGCACTAGCCATTGCTTCGGCATGCTGACCGAGCGGGCCGTTAACCAGCGCCAGCGCATCGTCCAGCTGATCCTGGCGCGAATGCGCCATGACCCGCTCCTGCTCGCGCAGATAATTGCTCTCGGCCTGCTCGAAGGTCTGGTATGCGGCACGCTCTTGATCACTGCTGATCAGCTTCTCGTAACGCTGCTGAATCGTGAGCAGGTCGCCCTTGAGGTCCTGCAGGCGCTGCTCGTTCTGGCTCAGGCTCTGCGGGTCTCGGTCGACCATCAGGCGCAGGGTCAAGGCGCGAATACGCAGGATGTTCTGGCTCATCTCGTTGACCGACTGGATGCTCGGCAACCAGTTGTCGTTGACGTCGGCCGACTGCCGCTGCATCTCGCCCATCTGCAGCAGCGAGAACATACCGAGGATCAGCATCAGCAGCGCCAGCGAGGCAAAACCCAGTCCGGCGCGTGGGGCAATTTTCAGATTGCGAAGGAACATGGCGGCGTCCTTGGCTTGGTCCATAGACTGATAAGCCAAGCAAACAGACACCCCAAACGCCAGCGGGGCGGCGGATAGCCGCCTGACGATCAACGCACGGTGAAGCGCTGTTCCAGCAGCTTGCGGTCACCCTGGAAGACCATGAACTGCCATTCGCCCGGCACCACCTCGTGGTGCTCGGTGAACTCGAAGGCCATCACGTCCTGCGGCGCGCCGACCACCAATTTCTGCTGCAACTCGATCTTGTCCTGGCGCTTGCCGTCCGGGCCGATCAGGCCGGGGGTGAAGTACATCAGGGTCAGCGGTTTTTCGGTCTCGGCTTTGCCAGTCAGCTGATAACGCACGCCGAACTTGGTACCGAGGCGCGCCGGCACCACCTCGGTCTGCTCGATCGGCTGGTTGGCGCGACTGAGGATGCGCTCGCCCGGCTGCGGGTCCTTGATCGGCGCGCTGGCGAACACGCCGTACTCGACAGGGCCCTGCACCTGCACATCGGCCAGGGCCAGGTGGGAAAACAGGCCCAGCGACAGGGCCAGGGCAGACAGGCTGAACAGTTTCATCTCGCGCTCCTTGTGGAAAGTTGGCGCGAGGCTATGACGCGGCGGTTACAGGCTGATGACAGTCAGTCGCGCAGTTGCGCCTGGTGCTTGCGCGGCAGCACGGCAAGGAAGTTGTCTCGCGCCACCTTGTGCGCCACGTCTTCCGGCAGGGCATCGAGGAACGGCCGGAAATCGGCCATGTACTGCCCCAGATCGTCGAAACGTCCGACCACGTCGGAGCCGAGCATGAAGCGCGCCGGATAGCTGCTGACCAGCTTCACCCAGCGCGGGTCGGGCCGACCCTCGGCATCCAGCAGATAAGGCCGCAGCACGCTCCAGGACAGGTCGATATACAGGTTGGGGTATTCGCCGAGCATGCGCTGCAGGGTCGGCAGGAGGAAATCCAGCTTCTCCTGGTGACGATGGATCTCCAGGCTGGTGCCGGCATGGGCCCAGATGAAGCGTACATGCGGGTGGTTGCGCAGCGGCTCCTCGATCTCCTCCAGGTACAGCGGGTTGCGCTCGCGCTTGGAGGTGATGTTGCTGTGCACCAGTACCGGCAGGTCGTACTCGGCTGCCAGGTGATAGATGCGGGTCATGGCCTCGTTGTTGGCCCGTGGCGTGTCGCCGTAGGTCAGCGCAGTGAGGTCGTCGTGGCGGGTAAATACTTCACCCAGGCCCTGCCACAGGCCGGGGTCCAGCTCCAGCATGCGGCGGATATGCGCGTCGGAGTTCTTGTCGGCGGGATTGAAGCCGCTGAGGAAGGGGTGGAAGCGTTGGCGCTGCTCGGCTGGCAGGCGCCGCAGGGCGTCGGCCAGCAGCACATCGGTGGCGCTGTACCAGTACGCCCCGGCATCGTCGCCGGCGTAGTAGCGCGGGCGCTTGGGCTCGTCCTCGTGCCATTTCTTCGCCACCGGGATGCCGCTGATCATCGCGTGGTCGATGTTGCCGGCGGCCATGGCCTCCAGCAGCGGGGTCATGCCCTCGCTCTCCTGGAAGAAGTCGACATAGTGCAGATGGGCATCGCTGAAGCGATAGTCGCGGGCACTGGCTGGCAGGGCCAGCAGGCCGCAAAAGGCGGCGCACAACAGGCGGCGGACGGACAAAGGCATGACTCCCTGGCGTTTCGAGCAAGAGTAGACCGCCATCCCTCCCGTGCCGTTCACTGGCGAGCATGCGTGCGAAAGGCCATCATGATGCATCTCTCGTTGCGAACCCTGCGCATGTCCATCGCCCGCCTCGCCGCCCTGCTCGTCCTGTTGTTCTGCGTCACACCGCTGGCCGCCGAACCGCTGACCTATCCGCTGCATTCCAATGGCGCCGATCCCGAGGCCTATGTGGTCGAGCTGCTGCGCCAGGCCCTGGCCAAGAGCGGTGGCGACTACCAGCTGCGGCCGTCGCACCGGCCCATGGCGCAGAGCCGCGCGGAACAATCGCTGGAGCAGAACGATGGCAGCGTGCAACTGATGTGGACCATGACCACCAAGGCCCGCGAGGAAAGCCTGCTGCCGATCCGCATCCCGATCTACAAGGGCCTGATCGGCTGGCGCGTGCCCCTGGTGCGGCGCGAGGACAAGGACTGGCTGGCCAAGGTGCACAGCGCGGCGGACCTCAAACCGCTGCGCATCGGCCAGCGCGCCGACTGGCCGGACACCCGCATCCTGCGTAGCAACGGCCTGCAGGTGATCACCAGCCAGAGCTACGACAGCCTGTTCCGCATGCTCGACGCGGGCCGCTTCGATCTGTTCCCGCGCGAAGTGGTGGTGGCCTGGGACGAGCAGGCGCAAGCCGCCAAGCAAGGCCTCAACCTGGAAGTCGACGAGCACATCGTCATCCACTACCCCAGCGCCTTCTACTTCTTCACTTCGCGCGCCCGCGCCGACCTGGCCGGCCACATCGAGCGCGGCCTGGAAGCGATGATCGCTGACGGCAGCTTCGATGCCCTGTTCCAGCAGTACCACGGCGCAACCATCAAGCGCGCCGGGCTGGAGCGCCGCCAGGTAATTGAACTGGAAAACCCCGATCAGCCACCGCAGACGCCCCACCAACGCCAGGAACTCTGGTTCCGGCCGAGCACGGCCCGGTAGCGTCTGGCCCGCCGTGGCCCGCACTTGGCCGCAACCGATGCCTCGCCAGGCTGGTCTGCGCTCGCGCCCTTGGGCTAGGCTGGGCCATCCAATCTAGCCTGGGAGCCACCATGATCCGTATCAGCACCGAGTCCGGCCTGCGCCATAGCATCGAGATCGGCGAACACCTGCTGCACACCGACGTGCCCGAATCCTTCGGTGGCACCGCCTCCGGCCCTGAGCCACACGACCTGTTCGATGCCGCCCTGGGTGCCTGCAAGGCCCTGACGCTGATGCTTTATGCCAAGCAGAAGGGCCTGCCGCTGGAAAGCCTCGACGTGCAGGTACAACGCGACGACAGCGAGGAGCGCCAGGGCATCTACCGCCTCAACGTCGAACTGCAGCTGCACGGTGCGCTGGACGATGCCCAGCGCCAGCAACTGCTGCGCATCGCCGACAAGTGCCCGGTGCACAAGCTGATGACCAGCGCCGAGGTGCAGGTGACAACCCAGCTGGGCGGCGGCGCATGAGCGAGCCGCTGCTGATCCGCCCCAAGGCCGAGGACATCGCCGGGCAACCGATCCTGCGCCCGCTGCCTTCGGCCAAATGCCGCAGCGTCGGCCCTTTCGTGTTCTTCGATCACATGCTGGAAAAGGCCTATCCGGCCGGCAGCGGCATGAACATCAACCAGCACCCGCACATCGGCCTTTCCACCCTTACCTATCTGTTCGAGGGCGAACTGCAGCACAAGGACAGCCTCGGCTCGGACCAGTTGGTGCAGCCCGGTGACGTCAGCTGGATGACCGCCGGCCGCGCCGTGGCCCATGTCGAACGCACTCCGCAACACCTGTGGCAAAGCGGCTCGCGCCTGCACGGCCTGCAGGTATGGTTGGCCCTGCCGCAGGAACTGGAAGAAGGTGAACCGAGCTACAGCCACCACCCGGCCGCCAGCCTGCCGCGCAGCGAGGCGATGGGCGTGCAGATCACCCTGATCGCCGGCAGCGGCTTCTGCCTCGAATCGCCGGTGCCCATGCACTCACCCACACTCTATGCCGAGCTGAAGCTCGCGGCCGGCGCCAGTCTGCTGATTCCCGCCGAACACCGCGAACGCGCGCTGTACCTGATCGACGGCGAAACCCAGCTGGAGGGTAACGACCTGCCCCTGCGCGGCATGGCCGTGCTGCCGGAGGGCGAGGAGCTGCTGCTGACCGCCTGTGGCGAGTGCCACTTGGCCCTGATCGGCGGCGAGCCGTTGGGGCCGCGGCGCATGTACTGGAACTTCGTCGCCAGCGATGCCGCCTTGCTGGAAAAAGCCAAGCAGAACTGGGCGGCCTGGGACTGGCCGCGGGTGCCCGGCGAGACCGAGCGCATCACCCTGCCCGGCACATAATGCCGCGCCCATCACGTGCCGGACTGTCGGTCCGGCAGTAACATGGCGATCTCCGCCCGCAAAGGATTGCTGCCGTGTCCCTCGCTCTTCGCCTGTTCGCCACCGCCCTGCTGACCTCGCCGCTACTCGCCCACGCCGACCTGCCAACACTGCAACCCGAGCTCGGGCTAAAGGCCCGTGTTGAGCAGAAAGGTGAAAACTATCGGCTGCAGCAGCCGGACGGCAGCTGGATGGAGCTGCAGATTCCCGAGGCCAACGAAACCGAACCACGCTTCGAGGTCGCCGACTACGACTTCGATGGCCATGCCGATCTGGCGATCAGCGTCGCCGCCGGCATGGTCAACGAGAACTACCACCTCTATCTGTACCGCCCTTCTCTGCGCCGCTATGAGTTCCTGGCAATGCCGGAGACGCTGATCGACTGTGTCAATTGCTCGAGCTTCTTCGGGCTGGCGCGCAAGGTCGAGGAGCGTGCCCTGTACAGCAATTGCCGCAGCGGCCCGCGCTGGTACTACGACGCCTTCCGCTTCGACGCCCAGGGCCAACCGTGGCTGTACAAGACTCTGCAAGTGCAGGACGACTACAGCCCCGATTACCCCTATGTGTTCTTCCCGCTGTTCGAGAAGACCTTCGACACCCAGGGCAACGTAGTGGCCAGCCGCGCCATGAACGACGATGACCAGCCGCAGACCTGGACGGTGCCGACAGCGCGCCTTTATCTGCACCAGCAACCGAACGAGGCCAGCCGCAGCAAGGCCTATCTGATCCAGGGTGATGTGTGCGAGGTACTGGCGCGCAAGGAGCAGTGGCTGCTGATTCGCTACGCATCGAAGAAGGGCCCGCTGGAGCGCTGGATCTCGCTCGACCAGGCTTACGACTTGCACCAGCGCTACAGCGCGGCGGCACATCCGGACGGCCTGCGCCTGAGCATGAGCGACTTCTCCGATGCGTCCTCGCCGCTGTTCAACCTGGGCCTCGACGGCGACCGGCCTTTACAGCTGGAGCATGCCGAGGTGCACCTGTTGTTCACCGCCGAGAACGGCACACAGAGTAGCCATCGCCTGTATGCCGCCAACCACCAGATCGAACTCAAGCCCGGCGAAGGCTACCTGCTCGACGACAACTACATTGAGCGGCAGCACGGCCAGTTCGTCATCTACCACGCGGACGAACAGCAGCAGGATGCCTATGTGCCCTTCTTCCCCCAGCTGGCACCGGGGCGCTACCGAGTGCGCGCGGTCCTGACCGATCCGGGACTGGCCACACCGCTGTATTCGGCCGAGGAAGTGCTGATCGACTATCCGCTGGCCATCGCCAAGAAGGCCGGCGCACCCTAGCCGGTCGGATCAGGCGAAGACTTCCTCGAACAGGTCGTGCATCGCGGCGAAGGCGCGGCGCGCCACCTTGGCGTTGTACTGCATCTTGCCGGGGATGTTGGCCTGCTTGTCGGTGAAGGAGTGTGCCGCGCCGCCGTAGGTGGTCAGCTGCCAGTCGACATTGGCGGCGCTCATTTCCTCGATAAAGCCGGTCAGTTGTTCGCGTGGCACCAGCGGATCGGCGGCGCCATCCAGCACCAGCACGGCGCCACGGATATTCTGCGCATCGGCCGGGTTGGGCGTATCAAGGGTGCCGTGGAAAGACACCGCGGCCTTCACCGGCGCACCGTCGCGGGCCAGCTCTAGCGCGCAATGGCCGCCGAAGCAGAAGCCGAACACCGCCAGCCGGTTGGGGTCCAGCGCCGTGCCAGGCTGGGCCTTGAGCGTAGCGAGCGAGGCCTGCAGGCGCTGGCGCAGGATCGGCTTGCCCTTCACCGACATCATCGCCGCGGCGGCTTCATCATGGTTCTGCGGGCGTATGCCAACACCGTAGACGTCCGCCACCAGCACCACGTAGCCACGCTCGGCCACCTGGCTAGCGATCTCGATGGCGCCAGCGGATACCCCCATCCAGTTCGGCGCCAGCAGCAGGCCCGGCCTCGGCCGTGCATGCGACTCGTCGTACAGCAACTGGCCCTCGAACGGCTGGCCATCGATTTCATAGCGAAGGGTACGGTTGACGATCTGGCTCATGCTGCCTCCTCTCGGCCCGGCGGCGGGCAACTGCCGCCGCAAAGCGACAAGACTAGTCAGTCTTGAGGATTGCGCACTTCTTCGTCGGCCAGGCCCTGGATATAGGCGGCGAAGCCCGGGTCCTCGCCACGCAGCAGGTGCGGTAGGCGCTCGCGGAAATCCTCGCGGCGGCTCCATTCGCGCATGTAATCCTCCCAGGAGTGCCAGCGACGGCGCTGCTTTTCGCTCATGTCGTCTTCGTAGGCCAGCAGGTAGGCACGCTCGAACAGCGAGATCAGCATGTCGAAGATCACCCACATGCGCTCGCGCTGTTCGTCGCTGAGGTCGGGGGTAGCGGCCTGGCTGCGCAGGCGCAGATCGGGGTTGGCCAACACCACTTCGAGAAAGGCGATATAGGCATCGGATATCTGCTGCCAGATGGCCTCTTCCTCGTTCTCGCGCTCCTTGCGCTGCTCAAAGAGGAATACGCCGATGGCAAACGGCAACGCCACCACGGTGACGATGTAGGACAGCAGTTCCCAGGTGGGCAGACTCATGATGGCCTCCAGGCGGCAGAGGCCGGCATTGTGCCCTAGTCCGTTTCCGCCCAGCGCTCCTTAACTTCGAGAATCGCCGGCAGCTGGGCCAGGAACAGCTCGACCAGCTCCGGATCGAAGTGCCGGCCGCTCTCACGACGCAGGAAGTCCACCGCCTCCTGCACCGGCCAGGCCGGCTTGTAGGGGCGCACGCTGGTCAGCGCGTCGAACACGTCAGCGATGGCGACGATGCGTCCTGCCAGGGGAATCTCCTCACCCTTGAGGCCGTTGGGGTAACCGCTGCCGTCCCACTTCTCGTGGTGAGTCAGGGCGATGATGCGGGCGGTCCTGAGCAGGCCGGAGTCGTGTTCGCCGATGATCTCCGCGCCAATCTGCGCATGGCTGCGCATCACCTGCCACTCGGCATCGTCGAGTTTGCCGTTCTTCTGCAGAATGGCGTCGGGAATGCCGATCTTGCCCACGTCATGCATGGGTGCGGCGTTGAGCAGGTCGTCCGCCTCGTGCTCGCTGAAACCGGCGGCCTTGGCCAGGATATGGGTGTAGTGGCTCATGCGGATCACGTGCAGGCCGGTCTCGTTGTCCTTGTACTCGGAGGCCAGGCCCAGACGCTGGACGATCTGCAGGCGCGTCTCGTGCAGCTCGTCGACCCGCACCAGCGACAGGTGGGTGCGTACCCGAGCACGCACGATGGCCGGGCTGACCGGTTTGGTGATGTAGTCCACCGCGCCGACCTCGAAGCCCCTCGCCTCGTCCTCGACGTCGGCCAGGGCGGTGACGAAGATCACCGGGATGCCCGCCGTGGCCGGCTGGGCCTTGAGCCGGGTGCACACCTCGTGGCCGGTCATGCCCGGCATCATCACGTCGAGCAGGATCAGCGCCGGGCTCTCGCGCTCGGCCAGCTCCAGTGCCTTGTCGCCGTCCTTGGCGAACAGCAGGCGATAGTCATCCTGCAGGATCTGCCGCAGCACCTGCAGGTTGGTCGGCTCGTCATCCACCAGCAACAGCTTGGGGCGAGCATCGGCGGGTCTGATCATTGCGGCATGTCTCCACGGCCGAGCAGCTCGGCCAGCAGCGCGTCGGCGCGCTCGAAGTCGAAATCGTTGATGGCGCCTTCCAGGGCCTGGGCCTGATGGGCCGGCAATGCGGCGCTCAGGCGCTGTAATGCATCCTCGGCCAGCTCGCCGTGCTGCAGGGCCGCGCGGGCGTGCTCGACCAGTTCGGCCAGCTCAGCCGCCGGCATCGCTGCCGTACCGCCCTCTTCCACTTTAGCCGGCGCCGGCAGTTCGACCGGCAGGGCGGCGAGCGCAGCCTGCAGCGCCGCCAGCAACTCATCCACCGAGGCCGGGATGGCGCCCTTGAGGGCGTGCTCCAGCTGCCCGGCCAGGCGACTGGCACGCAGCAGCGCCAGGTTGCCGGCAGCGCCGCGCAGGCGATGCACCAGTTCGATGGCCGCCTCCCGCCGGTTGTCCTGCAATAGACGCGCGACTTCGGCGCAACTGCCCGCATGCTCGTCGAGGAAGCGGCGGATCGCAGCGGCCATGGCCTGCTGACTGCCCCACAGATGAATGCCGCGTGGCCAGTCGATAGCCAGGTCAGCCGGCACGTCCAGCGCGGCGGACTGCTCGGCGGCCGGCGCCAGGCCGATCACGCGTGCGATCTCGGCCAGCAGCTTGTCCATCTCCAGTGGCTTGGAGGCGAAGCCGTCCATGCCCGCCTCGCGCGCGGCGCGGCGATCCTGCTCAAGCACGCTGGCGGTCAGGGCGATGATCGGCGTGGCACGCAGGCCGTGATCCTGCTCGTGACGGCGGATGCGCCGGGTGGCCTCCAGACCGTCCATGCGCGGCATCTGCACATCCATCAGCAGCACGTCGAAGCGCCCCCCGACGAAGGCGGCCAGGGCCTGCTCGCCGTCGCCGGCGGTAGTCACCTGATGGCCCAGGGCACCCAGAGTCAGGCTGAGCAGCTCGATGTTCTGCGCCACGTCGTCCGCGGCCAGGATATTCAACGTCGGCAAAAGTCGCGCGCCGCCGCTACGTTCGCCCAGCTGCTCCACGCCGGCCTGCAGCGGCAACTGCACATGGAACACGCTGCCCGCCCCCAGGCGGCTCTCCACCGTGATGCTGCCGCCCATCAGTTCGGTCAGCTGGCGGGCGATGGTGGTGCCCAGGCCGGTGCCGCCAAAGCGCCGGCTCATGGAGGCATCGGCCTGGGCGAAGGGATCGAAGATGTGTTGCAGGCGGTCCTCGGCGATGCCGATGCCGCTGTCGCGCACGGCGAAGTGCACCTGCCCCGGCACGCCGCTGACTTCCAGGCGTACCCAGCCGGTCTCGGTGAACTTCACCGCGTTGCCCACCAGGTTGGTCAGTACCTGCTGGATTCGCAGCGGGTCGCCCTTGAAGTAGTCTCCCAGGCTCTCCTGGTAGTCCAGGCACAGGCTCAGGCCCTTGGCTTCCGCGCCCAGACGCAGGGAGTCGCAGACCTGCGCGCACAGCTCGCGCAGGGACAGGTCGCGACTCTCCAGTTCCACCGCACCGCGCTCCAGCTTGGCGGTGTCGAGGATGTCGTTGAGCAGGCCGAGCAGCGAGCGCGCGGCCTGGCGTACAGTGCCCAGGTGGCGGCGCTGCTGTTCGTTGAGCACGCTGTCCAGCAGCAGCTCGGTGAAGCCGATGACGGCGTTCATCGGCGTGCGGATCTCGTGGCTCATGTTGGCCAGGAAAGTGGTCTTGGCCGCCGCCGCCAGCTCGGCCACTTCCTTGGCGTCGCGCAGGGCCTCTTCCATTTCGCGGCGCTGACTGAGGTCGGTGGCGAACTTGATGACCTTGAACGGCTTGCCGTCGGCGTCGAAGATCGGGTTGTAGGACGCCTGGATCCACACCTCGCGCCCACCCTTGGCCAGACGCCGGTACTCGCCGGCCTCCAGCTCGCCACGCCCAAGCTGCGCCCAGAAGTCGGCGTATTCCTGGCTCTCGACATAGTCCGGGGCGCAGAACATGCGGTGATGCCGGCCCTGGATTTCCTCCAGGCGGTAGCCCATCAGGTCGAGGAAATTCTGGTTGGCGTCGAGGATATTGCCCTGCAGGTCGAACTCGATCACCAGCAGCGCCCGGCGGATGGCGGTCACCGTACTCTCGAACTCGGCGTTGCGCAGCTTGCTATCGGTGATGTCGAGCAGCACGCCGTCGATCCACTTCGGCTCGCCGTGCTCATCGAGCACCGCGCTGCCGCTTTCCCAGATCCAGTGCTCGACGCCCTGGCGGTCATACAAGCGGTATTCGACCGTGTAGTTGCGCCCCTGGCCGACGGCCGCCAGCACCTCCTCCGCCACACGCTGGAAATCCTCGGGGTGGTACAGGCTGCTGATCGACTTGCGCTGGCTCATGAAGTCGTCCGCGGTCCAGCCGGTCAGCTTCTCCACCGCGTCGCTGATGAACAGCATGGTCCAGTCTTCGTCCAGCAGGCAGCGGAACGACACGCCGGGAATATTGCCGATCAGCGAGCGGTACTGCTGTTCGCTCTCGCGCAGGGCCTGCTCCATGCTCTTGCGCGCGCTGATATCGCTGACGAAGCCGACATACAGGGTCTTGCCCGGCAGGTTGACCAGGCCGATGGCCAGGCGGATCGGCAGCAAGCTGCCATCCTTGCAGAGCGCCTCGACTTCGCGGCTGCCGCCGATGACTTCGCTCCTTCCTTCGCGCATCAGCCGGGGCAGATAGTCCAGGACACCCTTGTGGTAGCTCTCGGGAATCACCGTGTTGATGTGCCGCCCGATCAGTTCGCCCTTGCTCCAGCCGTACAGGCGCTCGGCCGCCGGGTTGGTGCCCTCGATCAGCCCCTGTTCGTCGATGATGACGATGCCGTCCACCGCGGTTTCCAGGATCGCGCGCAGGCGCGACTCGCTCCCCTGCATCTGCCGGAACAGCTGGCGGTAGCGCAACAGGCCATTGGTGGCGGCGACGAACACGGTCAAGGTCACCGTGATCAGGGCCACGGCCAGGGCGATGTAGACGCTGTCCGCGTTGCTCTGCTGATCCAGCGGCTCGGCAACACCGATGAAGCGCGCCGCCGCCATGCCGGTGTAGTGCATGCCGGCGATGGCCAGTCCCATGACCACGCCGCTGGCCATGATTGCCTTGCCCGACGACAGGCGCCCGCGCAGGCCGAAGCGGACCCACAGGGCGAGAATCGCCAGGACCACCGCGACTAGGATGGACAGCGCGAACCAGTAAGGGTCGTAGCGCAGCAATGGCGCCATCTGCATGGCCGCCATGCCGCTGTAGTGCATGGCGCCGATACCGGCGCCCACCAGTACTCCACTGCTGACCAGCTGGACGCGGCTGATCGTGCGGCGCACCAGCAACTGCAGGGCCACCCAGGAGGCGCCCAGGCTCGGCAGCAGCGACAGCAGTGTGAGGCCGGGGGCGTAGTCGACCCGGGCGCAGAGCTGGAATGCCAGCATGCCGATGAAATGCATCGCCCAGACGCCACCGCCCAGGGCCAGCGAACCGGTGACCAGCGCCACCTGGCGATACAGGCGGTTGTCGCTGAGGCGCGCCATGCCTGCCACCTGCAGGGCCATGCCCGACGTGAACATGGCGATGGCCAGCGATAGCCCCACCAGCCAGGGATTGTGGCTGCCATACAGAAGCAGGCTGGGATCGGCGTCGAGCAGGAAAAGGCTGGTCAGATACGACATGCGGGGCGGCAACGGCAAGTTAGGCAGGCAGAAGCATATCGGCGCTGGGCCGCAGCTCTTTAGATGGCCATTAAATAGCCACCATCACCCAAGCTCCAGCGCTTTCTACTGCCTCCCGCCGGATGGCAGGCATGAAAAAGCCCGCCGAAGCGGGCTTTTCGTCACCACTGCGAATCAGGCGGAAAGCTCGACCAGCAGCTTGTTCAGGCGCTGCACATAGGCGGCCGGGTCCTTCAGGCTGTCGCCGGCGGCCAGGGCGGCCTGGTCGAAGAGGATGTGCGACAGGTCGGCGAAACGGTCTTCGTCGGCCTCGCCATCCAGCTTCTCGATCAGCGGGTGCTGCGGGTTGATCTCGAAGATCGGCTTAGCGTCCGGCACTTTCTGCCCGCTGGCCTCGAGGATCTGCCGCATCTGCAGGCCCAGGTCCTGTTCGCCGATGGCGAGGATCGCCGGCGAGTCGGTCAGGCGATGCGACACGCGCACCTCGGCGACCTGCTCGCCCAGCGCGCCCTTGAGGCGCTCCAGCAACCCTTCCTTGGCCTTGGCCACTTCTTCCTGGGCCTTCTTGTCCTCTTCCGAGTCCAGCTTGCCCAAATCCAGGTCGCCACGCGCCACGTCGACGAAGTGCTTGCCGTCAAACTCGGTCAGGTAGCTCATCAGCCACTCGTCGATGCGATCGGTGAGCAGCAGTACCTCGATGCCTTTCTTGCGGAAGACCTCCAGGTGCGGGCTGTTCTTGATCTGCGCGAAGGTCTCGCCGGTGAGGAAATAGATCTTGTCCTGGCCTTCCTTCATGCGCCCGATGTACTCGGCCAGGCCCACGGTCTGCTCGCCGTCGTCGCCCTGAGTGGAGGCGAAGCGCAGCAGGCCGGCGATCTTCTCCTTGTTGGCGAAGTCTTCCGCCGGACCTTCCTTGAGAACCTGGCCGAAGGCTTTCCAGAACTGCTTGTACTGCTCGGGCTCGTTCTTCGCCAGCTTCTCCAGCATGTCCAGCACGCGCTTGGTCAGCGCCGACTTCATCGAGTCGATCACCGGGTCCTTCTGCAGGATCTCGCGGGAGACGTTCAGCGACAGGTCGTTGGAGTCGACCACGCCCTTGATGAAGCGCAGGTACAGCGGCAGGAACTCGTCGGCCTGGTCCATGATGAATACGCGCTGCACATACAGCTTCAGGCCCTTCGGCGCTTCACGCTGATACAGGTCGAACGGCGCGCGGCCCGGCACGTAGAGCAGCGAGGTGTATTCCAGCTTGCCCTCAACCTTGTTGTGGCTCCAGCTCAGCGGGTTCTCGAAGTCATGGGCGACGTGCTTGTAGAACTCCTGATACTCCTCGTCCTTGACCTCGGTGCGGGCGCGGGTCCACAGCGCGCTGGCGCGGTTGACGGTCTCCCACTCGGGCTCGGCCGGCTTGTCTTTCTCCTCGCCGTGAAATTCCTTGGGCAGTTCGATCGGCAGGGCGATGTGGTCAGAGTACTTCTTGACCACGTTGCGCAGGCGCCAGCCGTCGGCGAACTCTTCTTCGCCACTCTTCAAGTGCAGGACGATACGGGTGCCGCGCTCGGCCTTGTCGATGGTGGCGACCTCGAAGTCGCCCTCACCCTTCGACGACCAGTGCACGCCTTCGCTGGCCGGGCTGCCGGCACGACGGGTGAATACGTCGACCTGGTCGGCGACGATAAAGGCCGAATAGAAGCCCACGCCGAACTGACCGATCAGGTGCGAGTCCTTCTTCTGGTCACCGGTGAGGTTCTTCATGAAGTCGGCGGTGCCGGACTTGGCGATGGTGCCGAGGTGCGCGATCACTTCCTCGCGGCTCATGCCGATGCCGTTGTCTTCGAGGGTGACGGTCTTGGCGTCCTTGTCGAAGCTGAGTCGGATCTTCAGCTCGGCGCCGCCTTCCAGCAGCTCCGGCTTGGCCAGCGCCTCGAAGCGCAGCTTGTCGGCAGCGTCGGAGGCGTTGGAGATCAGCTCACGGAGGAAGATTTCCTTGTTGGAATACAAGGAATGGATCATCAAGTGAAGCAGTTGCTTCACTTCGGTCTGGAAGCCCAGGGTTTCTTTTTGAGTTTCCACACTCATGGTCGTCGAACTCCACATGCATGACAGGCCGCACCATTGCGGCGGATGTCATACAGATGGGGAGTTCGTGAGGGATTTCAAGGGGCTAGGTTTACAACTACGGCTCAAGCAATTCGATTTTGCCGATCTCGTCCGGCTTGAAACTGAAGCTGGCCTGGCCACCGCCTCCGCCCAGCTGCTGGCTCAGGCGAATGCTGCCGTCGCCGTCCACGCCGACGAAGCGCCCTTCCACCGTACCGCCAGCGGCCTTGCTCACGCGCATGCTGAGGTTGCGGTACTGCTCCGGATTGCGTTGCAACCGCGGCAGGGAGAAACGCTGGCGACGATCCAGCGCCGGCCGGCCGGTCTGCGCCACCTCAGGTTCGGCCTCGGGCGCCGGCTTGGCCGGCTCGGCGGCACGCGGCTCGGCCAGCGCCGGGTAATGATCGCCCTGCACCTGCCAGCCACGGGCGCCCTTCTCCAGCACCAGCTCCAGGTTCTGCGCCTCGCCATTGACCCGCGCCTGCACCGCCAGCGGAATAACGCTGGCCGGGAAGGTCACCTCCGGCAACTCGGCCAGTTGTACCAGGCGAGTGGCGAAGCGGCGTTGCAGGTAATCGTCGATCACCTTGGCCAGGGTCTCGCGCGAGTCGAACTGGGCGTCCAGGCGGCCGTCCTTGTAGCGCAGGCGATCGGAAAATAGCTCCAAATTGCCGCTCAGGCTGGTCTTGAATGCCGGCGGTAGAACCAGGTGGAAGTCGCCCTGCAGCTTGTTGGGCGGCAGCGCCTGCAGGTCCAGGTGGAGGGTGTAGCCCTTGCTCAGGCGGCGGGCCTCGGGCAGGTCCTGCTCAGGCAACAGCCAGCTGATCTCCACTTCCGGCAGCCGGCCGGCATCTTCCGGCAGCACATCCAGCTTGATCGGCGCCTTCTGCGCCTGCGGCAGGCGAATGGTCACCTCGCGGCGGGCGAAGAAGTCCTCGCCTTCGCGCAGGCTCAGCACGCCATCGATCAACTCGGCGTACTGCGGGTTGAACGGCTGGCCGTCAAGCTCGCCGTGCAGGCGGATCGCCAGTTCGGCCGGGGCCTTGGGTTGCTCCTTGAGCCAGCGCAGGCTGAGGATCGCTTCCAGGCGCGCCGCGTCCTGGCTGGCCATCAGCACCATGCCCACCACCAGCGGGATCACCCCCAGCGCCACCAGGCCGACGGCCTTGCGCGCGGTACGCCAGTGGCGCAGCACATAGATCAGGGTGATCGGCGGGATCAGGCTGCCCCAGCCCCACAGCAGGCTGGTGGAGAAGGCTCGCATCACCAGCCAGACCAGGCCGGCGAGAATCAGCAGCAGGCCGCCGAGGATCAACAGCGCATCCATTCGGTATTCCTTGTTGTTATGCGATGACCCGCCGCGCCCTCAGGGTTCGTCGACCTTGAAGTGCGCACGGGCCGTGGCGATGGGTTCGCTCTGGCTGGTCTGCCAGGCCGTGATGGCGACGTTGGCCACCCGCCGGCCCTGACGCCAGACCTGGCACTGGGCGTAGGTGTCACGATAATGACCGGCGCGCAGGTAATCTATCGAGAAGTCGATGATTTTCGGCAAATGTGGAATACCCATGAACATCAGCAAATGGAGCATGGCGGCATGTTCCATGAAGCCAGCGATCACTCCGCCGTGTAGCGCCGGCAGGGTCGGGTTGCCGATGTTGTCCTTGTTCGCCGGCAAGCGGAACACCATGTCGTCGCCCAGGCGCAGACACTCGATGCCGATCAGCTTGGCGTAGGGAATCAGGCTGAGCAGCGCGTCGTAGTCGTTCTTCTCGTGCGCCTGGCGCACCAGGGTATTCAGATTGAGCGCGGTCATCAGGCACCTCCCTTGGCGCCGGCCTTGAGATCGGTCGGCTTGCCCATGCGCATGAAGGCACCGACCACATGAGCGATCGGCTCGTCAGGGTTGTCCTGGTAGGCATAACCACGGGTGAAGATGACGTTCTCGGTGACCCGGTAGCATTCGGCGAAGCCGTAGACGTCCTTGTGCGGCGCGGCCGGGCGCATGTAGTCGATGCGCAGGTCGAGGGTTGGGCAGATCTCGAATTCCGGCAGCACGCAGACGGTGGAGATGCCGCAGGTGGTGTCCATCAGCGTGGTGATGGCACCGCCGTGGATCACGCCGGACTCTGGGTTGCCGATGATCTGCGTGCTGTACGGCAGGCGCAGGGTCAGTCCCTCAGGCTTGGCCTGATGCACGCTCAGGCCCAGGACCTGGCAGTGGCGCAGGGCCGACAGGAAGCGCTGGGCGCGCTCAAGAACAGGGTTATCACTCATCGTCGGTACCTCGTGGCGATGCGGAAAAGCCACGCATGATAGCGTCGCTGCCGGCCGCGGTAAAAAACAGTCTGAACCATCGCCAACGGCTGCGCCTCGAAGCAGTGATGGCCTTCATCCACGAGGAGAAACAGCTCATGCAGAAATCACTCGCCTATGCGCTCATGCTCGCCGCCACGCTCGGTCTCGCCGCCTGCGACAAACCGTCGGAGGACAAGGCCGAAGAGGCCCGCGAAGCCCAGTCTGAAGCCCAGGAGTCGATGAACGACGCCGCCGAGCATAGCAACGACGCCGCCCGCGCGGCGGAAGAGGCAGCGCAGGAACGCGCCGAGGAAAACAACGAGGCCGCTCCGACACAGCCCACCATTCCTGCTCCGCCGCCCGCTGGCCAGCAACAGCAATAACGCTTGCCCGATGCCTGCGGCTCGCCCGCAGGCATCGGTGCGCCAGGAACTTAGGCGCGCCGCTCCGCTCCAAGCGATACGGATGCAGTACTACAGCATCCGCATCGACAAGGAGATCCAACCGTGCAAAAGCCCCTCACCTATGCCCTGCTTCTTGCCCTGGCCCTCGGCCTGAGCGCCTGCGAGAAGACGCCAGAAGACAAGATGGAATCCGCCAAGGAAAACGTGTCCGAAGCCATGGAGTCGCTCGGTGATGCCGCCGAAGACACTGGCGAGGCCATGGAGAAGAAGGTCGACCAGGCCACCGGCCATGAGCCCACCACCGGCGAGAAGCTACAGGAAGCCGCTGATGACGCGGGCGAAGCCATCCAGGATGCCGGTGACGAGGCCAAGGACGCCGTCGACGGTCAGTAAGCTCTCCAGCGTTTCAGCACAAGGCCCGCAATGCGGGCCTTGTTCGTTTCAGGGCATCACCAGCAGCCAGCGTATCGCCGGGCTGAGCATCAGCAACAGGCAGCAGACCAGGCCGACGGTCCAGACCATGGAGCGCTGCCAGGCCAGATCGCGCCAGTAGAACAACAGATAGAGCACGCGGGTAACGATGAACAGGATCGCCAGCAGGTCCACCCACCAACCGAACACCTCGGTGGTATGGGCCATCAGCACCCCGGCGGCGAACAGCGGGAACATCTCGATGCTATTGAGATGCGCCGCATACGCGCGGGCCCCCAGGCCAGTGAGACGCGCCTGCTGGGCCCGTGGGTTGTGATTGTCGTAACCGCCGGACTCGGCGTTCATTGCCCGAGCGACGGGCAGCTTGGCAGCGTAGATCAGCAAAGCAGCGATAAAGACACACCAGAACGGAATGCTCATTCTTCTCTCCTTCGGCCACGTGGCCGCACATCAGCTGTAGCATACGGCGGCGCCGTTCTGTTTGGAGCCGCTTGGCTTGGCGCGGGTTGCACCTAAATTGCAGAGCCACACCAAGCAATCACACTCAGGGTTTTCAACCGAGCTTTTCCCTTCACATTCTTTTCACATCGAGAGGCACAGAGTGGCGTCGTGATACTCCATGAATGCCATTTCTAACCCGGCCTAGCGCCGGGTTTCTTTTGCCTGGCAAACGTCCAGCGGCGCGCCAGCCGGGGTGACCGCCCCAAAGCCCCTCCTCCTTGCCCGACAGCAGATTGCTGGAATCATCGACGCCAACGGCGAGTCAGTAGTGCATCCGGGCGCATAAATCTGGCCATCGCTGGACGCGGCGTGCCCGTTCACGGCAAACCCTTGCGAGGTGAACCATGGCAATCGATCAGGAACTTGAGCAAGAAATACTGACCCGCCTGCTACACGCCGGGCCTGGCGGCCTGGGCAAGGAGATTCTCGACAACTATCGCGGCGAGCGCGTGGTCGCCGAGGCCCTTGTCGAGCTACAGGCGCGCGGGCTGATTCAGGACAGGAAAGCGGAAGCGGACTGGAGCGATCCCTTCAAACTGACCGCGGCGGGAGCCGAAGCAGCTCGGCAGCATGAAAGCTGAGGTGTCCAGGAAAAGATGGTGCCCGAAGCCGGACTCGAACCGGCATGCCATTGCTGGCGAGGGATTTTAAGTCCCCTGCGTCTACCGATTTCGCCATTCGGGCGGTAGCACTGTGAAGCGAGGGCTGGACTATATACAGCCCACGCCAGCCCGGCAAGATTGTAGAACTGCCGGTACTGCAAAGAAAAAGCCCCGTAGATCAATGATCTACGGGGCTTTTCTATAGTGGAGGCCGATACCGGAATCGAACCGATGTACGCGGATTTGCAATCCGCTGCATAACCACTCTGCTAATCGGCCTCAAACGAAGACGCCGCAAAAGCGGCGTCAACGTCAACAAATTGGAGCGGGAAACGAGACTCGAACTCGCGACCCCGACCTTGGCAAGGTCGTGCTCTACCAACTGAGCTATTCCCGCGTCTTGGTGACGGGCGCAATTCTATAGATTCGAAACGCCGCGTCAACCCCTTGATTCAAAAAACTTTATTTCTTTTCGGCATCAATGCTGAGGTGCGGCCAGGCGGCCAGCAGGTACTGCAGCATGGACCACAGGGTCAGGCCGGCCGCGATTATCAACAGCACATAGCCACCGCCGACCCAGATGGTCAGCTGCGGCGGGTTACCCAGCAGGATCACCAGCGCCACCATCTGCGCCGCCGTCTTCCATTTACCCAGGTTGGATACGGCCACATGGGCGCGCGCGCCCAGCTCGGCCATCCATTCGCGCAGTGCCGATACGACGATCTCGCGACCGATGATGATCACCGCCGGCAGGGTCAGCCATAGATTGGCGTGCTCCTCCACCAGCAACACCAGGGCCACCGCCACCATCAGCTTGTCGGCCACCGGATCGAGGAAGGCGCCGAATGGAGTGCTCTGCTCCCAGCGACGGGCCAGGTAGCCGTCGAACCAGTCGGTCACTGCCGCCAGGGCGAATACCGCGCTGGCCGCCCAGTAGCTCCAGGCGAACGGCAGATAGAAAAACAGGATAAAGACCGGAATCAGGGCGACGCGCAGTACGGTGAGCAGGTTCGGGATGTTCATCGGGACCACTGGCCAGCGAGTTGAGCGCGCATTCTACTCGCTGTGCAGGGCCGCATAAATCGACTCGGCGAGCTTTTTACTGATACCCGGTGCCTTGGCGATTTCTTCGACACTGGCGCGATTCAGCTCCTGCAGCCCACCGAAGTGCTTGAGCAGCTCGCGGCGGCGCTTGGGTCCGATGCCTGCCACATCCTCCAAGCTGGAGGTGCGCCGCGCCTTGCCGCGCCGGGCGCGGTGGCCGGTAATGGCGAAGCGGTGCGCCTCGTCGCGGATCTGCTGGATCAGGTGCAACGCTGGCGAATCGGCCGGCAGGGTGAACTCGTGATCGGCATCGTTCAGATAGAGGGTTTCCAGTCCCGGCTTGCGGGTCACTCCCTTGGCCACACCAAGCAGGATCAGTTCCGGCACCGCCAGTTCCTGGAGCACCTCGCGTGCCATGGCCAGTTGCCCCTTGCCGCCGTCGACCAGGAGGATATCCGGCAGCTTGCCCTCGCCATCCTTGAGCTTGCTGAAGCGCCGGGTCAGCGCCTGATGCATGGCCGCGTAGTCGTCGCCGGCGGTGACACCCTCGATGTTGTAACGGCGGTAATCGGACTTCAGCGGCCCTTCCGGGCCGAACACCACGCAGGAGGCGACGGTTGCCTCGCCGCTGGAGTGGCTGATGTCGTAACACTCCAGGCGCTGCGGCGGCTCATCCAGATCCAGAGCATCGGCCAGCGCCTCGAAGCGCGCGGCCACGTGCTGACGATTGGCCAGGCGTGCGCTCAGGGCCTGCTCGGCATTGGTCACTGACAACTGCTGCCAGCGCGCGCGCGTGCCACGCACACGAAGACTGATGCCGACCTCGCGGCCGCGCAACTCGGCGATGGCGGCGGCCACTGTCGGCAGATCCTCATGGTCGACGTTGACGATCAGCTCGCCCGGCAGATCGCGCTCGTGGCTGGACAGGTAATACTGCGCCAGGAAGGCCGACATCACCGCACCGCCCTCCTCCTCGATGCCCACCTGCGGGAAGAAGTTCTTGCTGCCCAGCACCCGCCCGCCACGCACGCTGATCAGGTGCACGCAGGCGCCGCCCGGATTGACGATGGCGGCCACCACATCCACATCGCCGCTGCCGCCCTCCATGCTCTGTTGATCCTGCACCCGACGCAGCTGGGAAATCTGGTCGCGCAGCTCGGCGGCCAGCTCGAACTCCAGCCCCGTCGCCGCCTTCTCCATGGCCGCGGACAGTTCATCGGTCAGCGCGCTGCTGCGTCCTTCCAGGAACATCACCGAGTGACGCACGTCTTCGGCGTACTCCTGCGGATCCACCAGGCCGACACAAGGTCCCTTGCAACGCTTGATCTGGTACTGCAGGCAAGGCCGGGTACGGTTCTTGAAGTAGCTGTCCTCGCACTGGCGCACCAGGAAGGTCTTCTGCAACAGGGCCAGGCTCTCGCGGATGGCGCCGGCACTGGGATAGGGACCGAAGTAGCGCCCCTTCGCCGACTTCGCGCCGCGATGAATGCCCAGCCGCGGATACTCACCGTCGGAAAGCAGCACGTAGGGGTAGGATTTGTCGTCGCGCAGCAGGATGTTGTACGGCGGCCGCCACTCTTTGATCAGCGTCTGCTCCAGCAGCAGCGCCTCGGTCTCGTTGGCGACAATGGTGGTCTCGACCTGAGCGATACGCGCCACCAGGGCCGCGGTCTTGGGCGCCAGGCCGGTCTTGCGAAAATAGCTGGCCAGACGCTTCTTCAGATTGGAAGCCTTACCGACATAGAGCAGCTTGCCCGTCTCGTCGAACATTCGATACACGCCCGGCCGCCCGCTGCAGGTTGCGAGGAAGGCGCTTGGATCGAAAGGAGTGGCGGGCGTGGAAGTCATCGAAATCGGCAGGCTGAAAAGACGAAGAGGACGCAGTTTACGTCCTCTTCCCGGCCTTGCCTAAGGCTCTCAGCTGACGGCATCGACCATGCCGTGGCGCACGGCCAGCAGGGCCAGCTCCACGTCACTGGTGATCGAGAGCTTCTCGTAGATGCGATAGCGGTAAGTATTCACGGTTTTCGGCGACAGGCACAGCTTGTCGGAAATGGTCTGCACCTTCTGGCAGTTGGCGATCATCAGGGCGATCTGGATCTCGCGCTCGGAGAGCAGGTCGAACGGAGAGCCGCCGCTGTTGGGTTGGAAGGACTTCAGCGCCAGCTGCTGGGCGATCTGCGGACTGAGGTAGCGCTGGCCGGCGAAGGCCATGCGGATGGCCTGGACCATTTCCTCCAATGCCGCCCCCTTGGTCAGGTAACCGGCGGCGCCGGCCTGCAGCAGGCGGGTGGGAAACAGATCGTCCTCACAGGCGGTGACCGCGACGACCTTCAGATCAGGATGGCTGCGCAGCAGCTTGCGGGTGGCTTCGAGGCCGCCGATGCCGGGCATCTTGACGTCCATCAGGACCACGTCCGGACGCACCTCGCGCACCTTCTTCAGCGCTTCCTCACCGGAGTCGGCCTGGCCGATCACCTGCAGGCCGTCGATGTCGGCCAACATGCGGGTGATACCCGTTCTAACCAGATCGTGGTCGTCGACCACCAGCACCTTAATCAAGCGACACCTCGCTGCACCTTTGTCGCAACACAGCAATCAACGAACTTAGCTTGGCGCATCTGCGCCAGAAAGCAAACGCCAGAAAACCGTACTTGGCAGGAAATTCGATACGAAAAAGCGGCGCTAGCCAGCTCTCCCAGAGATTGCGATTCGCTGCATCAACGCCCCCGATTTCGTCCTGAAATCGGCGTAGCAGAGGCCACGAATGTTACACGCATCGAACCTCACCAGCAAAGCGCAGCGGCACTTTTGGCACGCCAAAACCAAAAACAAATTTATATAAATATCAACAACTTAATTGCCACCAAGTCAATTAAGTTGCGACAGCGCCGCAAATTCATCCCGAACTCATCCCACTCCCCCGTAGCCGCAACGGGAACTCATGCAGGTGCAGAAGCATCGACACACAGACGTGAGACGAAAGCCCCCAGCACAGCACCTCCAGGAAACCGGACATGACAATGACTAGAACCGTAGGAATGCTCGGTCTATCCATGCTGCTGATCGGCTGCTCGCCCCCCCTCAAGTCACCCACCAGCGCAGACCTGACCCAGGCCGGCCGTTACCGTGAAGCGGCAGAACTCAACCTGGCCGATGCCCACCGTAGCGAGCGGCAGCAGTTTTGGAGCAGCGCGGTGTCCTACTACGTCATGGCGGCGGACAACTACAGGCAGAGCGGCCTGCCCGAGCGCGAGCTGTCGGCCCTGATGGAGGGCCAGCGCGCCGCGCTGCGGGCCTGGGAGCAGCCCGAGGAAAGCCTGGACCGCAGCCCACGAGAAGGTGGCGCCGTCAGCCGGGTCGAGGGACGCCTGGCCGAGTACTGGCTAAAGCGCGATAAGGACAAGGCCGTCGAGCACTACCGTGCCCTTCTGGCGAAACAGGGCGACGTCCGCATGCTCTACGGCGGCCCGGGCCTGGAGCTGGTCAAGGCCGCCAGTCGCTCCGAGGCCTTGCGCAGCCCGAACCTGACCATGCGGCTCTACCTGTTCGGCCTCTCCGGCCAGTACGTGGAGGACGGCAATCTCTATCCCCAGCTGGCCCTCGATTTCGCCAGGCAACGTGGCTATGCCGACGAGGCCGGTCGGCTGCGCAAGCGATTAGCCAGAGTGAAACAGGTGCAGGCCAAAACGGCTGCCGGTTCGCCGAGCGACGATGCGCGGGAGCAAATGCGCATTGCCGAGACCAGACGCGATCAATATGCCGAGCTAGGCGAAGCCACCCTGGCAGCGGTCTATGCCGACCAGGCAGCGCGTCATGCCCGCTTCATCGCGGGCAGGCCGACAGCGGAGCGCAGCGTTGCCATCGACAGAGGCCTAGACCGTCTCGCCGCGCAGCTGGCCCGCGTCGGCAAGGCACGCCCCGCGGCGAAACCGCTGCCCCCACCTGCCCCGCAGCCCGGCGCCGAGACCGTCAACACCTGCATCCAGATCGCCAGCGGCGGCCCCAACGTCATCACCTTGATCAACAACTGCAGCCACAACGTGAGCGTGGCCTGGTGCTACATCCCGGCGCCCGGCGCGCTGCAGTCGGACCGGCTGGCCGTTCAGGGCAACCAGATCTGCATCCACGACGGCACTGACTTCCCCCGTATAGTGCTGGGCCGCTCCGGCACCGATGCCGACCTGTCCAAGACCTACCATTCCTGGGAGCTGCCCTACAGCCAGAACACCATCTACCATCTCGCCTGCAATGCCGGAGCCGATGGCAAGGCGCTGCCGCAGATCAGCGGCTTCGACGACAGCCTGCAGGGCAGTTGCCCGGCTCTCGCCAATTAGGTGTCGCCGCGAGCAGTTTCTGCAGGCACAAAAAAGGGCCTAGACGCCGTCTAGACCCTTGATTGTCAATTTGGTGGAGGGCCAGGGATTCGAACCCTGGGAACGCTTTCACGTTCGACGGTTTTCAAGACCGTTGCATTCAACCGCTCTGCCAACCCTCCGCGTAGCGGGCCGCCATACTACCCGAACGCAACACACTGTCAAACTCTCGCAATTGGCAGGCGGACCTGCTCTGTTATGATCGACCCGACCACGGATTTTTACCCCCTCAGGAGGGATGCCATGCACGAACAGGACTACGCACTCGCCCACGCGCAGACGGACCAGTTGGAAACCAGCAAAGTCCTGCGCAACACCTATGGCCTGCTGGCCATGACTCTGGTGTTCAGCGCGCTCTGCGCCTTCTTCAGCGCACAACTGAATCTGCCACACCCGGGCTTCCTCATCACCCTGGTCGGTTTCTACGGCCTGTTCTTCCTCACCGCCAAGCTGCGCAACAGCGGCTGGGGCCTGCTCTGTGCCTTCGCCCTGACCGGCTTCATGGGCTACGTGCTGGGCCCGATCCTCAACATCTATGCCGGCATGGCCAACGGTGGCGAGCTGATCGTCAGCGCACTGGGCATGACCGCTCTGGTGTTCTTCGGCCTGTCCGCCTATGTGCTGACCACCCGCAAGGACATGAGCTTCCTCGGCGGCTTCATCACCGCGGGCTGCTTCGTCCTGCTGGGCGCCATGGTGGCCGGCTTCTTCTTCCAGATCAGCGGCCTGCAACTGGCCATCAGCGCCGGCTTCGTGCTGTTCGCCTCGGCCTGCATCCTGTATCAGACCAGCGAAATCATCCACGGCGGCGAGCGCAACTACGTGATGGCTACCATCAGCCTGTACGTGTCGATCTACAACCTGTTCGTCAGCCTGCTGCAGATCTTCGGCATCATGGGCAGCGACGACTGATTCGCCGCACCGTTGAACGAGCCCGCTTCGGCGGGCTTTTTCATGCCTCGGCGTTTATCATGGCGACATCCGCAAGTAGCCGCAGACTCGCCATGAAGTTCGCCATTGCCCTGTTCGCCCCGAGCCACGCCCCCTCCTCGCGCCGCGCCCTGCGCTTCGCCCAGGCGGCGCTGGACGGCGGCCACGAGATCGCCCGCCTGTTCTTCTATCAAGACGGTGTGCACAGCGCCTCCGGCAACATCGCCAGCGCGCAGGACGAGCTCGACCTCTCCGGCGAATGGCGCACTTTCGTGCAGCAGCACCAGCTCGACGCCGTGGTGTGCATCGCCGCCGCCCTGCGCCGTGGCGTGCTTAACGCCGAGGAAGCGCAGCGCTACAACAAGCCGGCCGCCAATCTGGACGCACCTTGGGAGCTGTCCGGCCTTGGCCAGCTGCACGAAGCGGCGCAGATGGCGGACCGTCTGGTCTGCTTCGGAGGCCACTGATGAGCAAATCGATGCTGATCATCAGCCGCCAGGCGCCCTGGGCCGGCCCGTCCGCCCGTGAGGCGCTGGATATCGCCCTGGCCGGCGGCGCCTTCGACCTGCCGCTGGGCCTGCTGTTTCTCGACGACGGGGTGTTCCAGCTGGCCACCGGCCAACAGCCCGGCGCACTGCAGCAGAAGGACCTGAGCGCCAACCTGCAGGCGCTACCACTGTTCGGCGTGGAGGAGCTGTTCGTGTCCAGCCGCAGCCTCGCCGAACGCGGCCTGGATGAAGCAACACTGGCGCTGCCCGCCGAACGCCTGGACGACACCGCCCTCACCCTGCTTCTCGAGCGTTTCGATCTGGTAGTGACGATCTGATGGCCACCCTGCACCTGCTTTCCCACTCGCCCTTCAGCGATAGCCGCCTGAGCAGCTGCCTGCGCCTGCTCGGCCCTGAAGATGGCCTGCTGCTGACCGGCGACGCCGTGTACGCCCTGCAACCCGGCACCGCCCAGCTGCAGGCGCTGCAGCTGATGCCCGCCGGCATCGCCCTGTACGCACTGGAAGAAGACCTGCAAGCCCGCGCTCTGCAAGCTCCTGCTCGCGCCCAGGCCATCGACTACCCGGCGTTCGTCGAACTTTGCGGCCGCTATGCCAAGGTCAACAGCTGGCTATGAGCATCCTGCAGATCGAAGGCCGCGAGATTGCTCTGGACCAGGACGGCTACCTGGCGGACCTGGCCGACTGGTCGCCAGCCACCGCGGAGGCCTTGGCAGCCAGCGAGGAGATACAGCTATCCAGCGAGCACTGGGAGGTTCTCGAACTGCTGCGCGGCTTCTACGCCGAATTCCAGCTGTCGCCGGCCACCCGCCCGCTGATCAAATACGTGGCCCTCAAGCTGGGCCCGGAGAAAGGCAACAGCCTGCACCTCAACCGCCTGTTCAAGGGCACGCCAGCCAAGCTCGCCGCCAAGCTGGCCGGCCTGCCGAAACCCACGAATTGCCTGTGAAAGCCTCGCCATGAATCTCGTCGCCCCGCCGGAACATCCCTTCGCCCAGTTCGTGCGCATCCTCGGCAAAGGCAAGCGCGGCGCGCGCAATATGACCCGCGAGGAAGCACGCGAGGCCATGGGCATGCTGCTCGACGGCAAGGTCGAGGACACCCAGCTGGGCGCCTTCCTCATGCTGCTGCGGCACAAGGAGGAAAGCGCCGAGGAGCTAGCCGGCTTCACCGAGGCCATCCGCGAGCGCCTGAATGCGCCGCAGATCGCCGTGGACATCGACTGGCCGACCTATGCCGGCAAGAAGCGCCATCTGCCCTGGTTCCTGCTGGCGATCAAGGCACTGGCCAGCAGCGGCCTGCGCATCCTGGTCCACGGCGGCGGCGCGCATACCGCCGGGCGCCTGTACAGCGAGCAGTTGCTACAGGCGCTGGAGATTCCGCTGTGCAGCAACTGGAGCGAAGTCGGCGAGACGCTGGACCGCCACAACCTGGCCTTCACCCCCCTGGGCGCCTGGGCGCCGCAGCTGCAGCGGATGATCGACCTACGCAACACCCTGGGCTTGCGCTCGCCGATCCACTCACTGGCGCGCATCCTCAACCCACTGGGCGCACGCGTCGGCCTGCAGAGCATCTTCCACCCCGGCTACCAGGCGGTGCACCGCGAGGCCAGCCAGCTGCTCGGCGACCACGCCATTGTGGTCAAGGGCGAAGGCGGAGAGATCGAGGTCAACCCGGACGGCATCTGCCACCTGTACGGCACCGAGAACGGCGAGAGCTGGGACGAGGAATGGCCCGCCCTTTCCGCTCAGCGCCACGTCAAGCCAGAGAGCCTGGACCCGCAGCAGCTGCTGGCCTTCTGGCGCGGCGAGCGGGAGGACAGCTACGGCGAGCTGGCGGTGCACAGCACCATGGCATTGGCGCTCCACGCGCTGGGTCATGATCGCCAGACTGCCTTCGCCGAGGCCCGCAAGCGCTGGGATGCACGCCAACTATCGGATTGACCGATAATTTAAGCCTTATTTTTGCACTTATTCATCGAGCGCAAATCAATAGACTGTCCCCCTATTCATTCATGAGGGAGCCAGTCATGGGACAGCTCATTGCAGGTCAATGGCATGACCAGTGGTACGAGAACGGCAAGGACGGCCGTTTCCAGCGCGAGAACGCACAACGGCGCAACTGGATCACCCACGATGGCAAGCCCGGCCCTAGCGGCGAAGGCGGCTTCCGCGCCGAGGCCGGCCGCTATCACCTGTTTGTATCGCTGGCCTGCCCTTGGGCCCATCGCACGCTGATCTATCGCCAGCTCAAGGGACTGAGCGAGCTGATCGACGTCTCGGTGGTCAGCTGGCTGATGCGTGAACAGGGCTGGACCTTCGATCCTGCCACCGGCTCCAGCGGCGACGCCCTGGACGGCCTGCAGTATCTGCACCAGCGCTACACCCTGGACGATGCGCACTACACCGGCCGGGTGACCGTGCCGATGCTGTGGGACAAGCAACAACAGCGCATCGTCAGCAACGAGTCGGCGGAGATCATCCGCATGTTCAACTCGGCCTTCGACGACATCGCCGGCAATGACCTGGACCTCTACCCCGAGGTGCTGCGCGGCGAGATCGACGAACTCAACGCACGCATCTACCCGGCGATAAACAACGGCGTGTACCGCGCCGGCTTCGCCACCACCCAGGAAGCCTACGAGGAGGCTTTTGGCACGCTGTTCGACGAACTGGATCGCCTTGAGCAGCTACTGGGTGAGCGCCGCTACCTGACCGGCGAGCACCTGACCGAAGCCGACATCCGCCTGTTCACCACGCTGATCCGCTTCGACGCGGCGTACCACGGCCACTTCAAGTGCAACCTGCGGCGCCTGGCGGACTACCCGAACCTCAGCGGCTGGCTACGCGAGCTGTACCAGTTTCCGGGCGTGGCGCAGACCGTGGACTTCCAGCACATCAAGCACCACTACTACGCCAGCCACCGCACCATCAACCCGACCGGCATCGTGCCACTGGGCCCGCAGCAGAGCTTCGACGGCCCTCATGGGCGCGAGCATCTGAGCGGGCGCGGCATCGCCCGCAAAGGATGAGGCGCTGAAGACTTACTGGGCCTTGTCGAACCAGGCCAGCTTCTCGCGCAGGGTGACCACTTCGCCAACTATCACCAGAGTCGGGGCATGCACCTCGTGCTCGGCCACCAGCTGGGGCAGGTCGGCCAGGGTGCCGGTGAACACCCGCTGGTTCTGCGTGGTGCCCTGCTGCACCAGCGCCGCCGGCGTGTCGGCGGCGCGGCCGTGGGCGATCAGCTCCTGGCAGATGCTCGGCAGGCCGACCAGGCCCATGTAGAACACCAGGGTCTGCCCCGGTGCCACCAGATCGCCCCACGGCAGATCTGTGCTGCCGTCTTTGAGGTGACCGGTTACGAAGCGCACGGACTGAGCATGATCACGGTGGGTCAGCGGGATGCCGGCGTAGGCCGCGCAACCGGAAGCCGCGGTAATGCCCGGCACCACCTGGAACTGGATGCCCTCGGCCGCCAGCTGCTCGATCTCCTCGCCACCCCGGCCGAAGATGAACGGATCACCGCCCTTCAGGCGCAGCACGCGCTTGCCCTGCTTGGCCAGGTCCACCAGCAGCTGGTTGATCTCCTCCTGCGGCACCGCATGCTTGGAGCGGCGTTTGCCGACGTAGATACGCTCGGCATCGCGGCGGCACAGCTCGATGATGGCCGGTGCCACCAGACGGTCGTAGAGCACCACATCGGCCTGCTGCATCAGGCGCAGGGCGCGAAAGGTCAGCAGGTCGGGGTCGCCCGGACCGGCGCCGACCAGATACACCTCGCCCAACGCACGCGGCGCAGCGCCCGCGACCTTGGCGTCGAGCAGGCGCTCGGCCTCGCCCAGCTTGCCGGCGAACACGCTCTCGGCAATCTGTCCCTGGAACACGTCTTCCCAGAATACCCGGCGCTGCTGCACATCGGGGAACAGCTGCTTGACCCGGTCACGGAAACGCTTGGCCAGCCCCGCCAATTGCCCATAGGTGGCGGGAATCCAGGTCTCGATCTTGGCGCGGATCAGTCGCGCCAGCACCGGCGCGTCGCCGCCGCTGGTGACGGCGACGATCAGCGGCGAGCGATCAACGATGGCCGGGAAGATCACGCTGCACAGGGCCGGGGCGTCCACCACGTTGACCGGAATGCCTAGGGCCTGAGCCTCGGCGGAGATGCGCGCATTGAGCGGCTCGTCGTCGGTAGCGGCGATCACCAGGGCCACGCCCTGCAGGTCCGCGGACTCGTAGCCACGCAGGGAGGTCGCCCCTTCACCCGCCAGCTCGCGCAGGTCGCCACGAATCTCCGGCGCAACCACGCGCAGCTGCGCACCTGCATCGCTGAGCAGGCGCGCCTTGCGCAGCGCCACCTCGCCACCACCGACGACCAGCACGACACGCCCCTGAAGCTTGTGGAACAGCGGAAGGAAATCCATGACTCACTCTCACCGGAGGTAAAAAAACGGGGTGGCCATCGCCACCCCGCTATTGTGCATTCGCTATCGACCTAGCCGATAACTTCGATGCCGCCCATATAGGGCTTGAGTACGTCCGGCACGCGGATGCTGCCGTCGGCCTGCTGATAGTTCTCCAACACCGCCACTAGGGTACGGCCCACCGCCAGGCCGGAGCCGTTGAGGGTATGCACCAGCTCCGGCTTGCCGGTTTCCGGGTTGCGGAAACGCGCCTGCATACGGCGGGCCTGGAAGTCGCCGCAGTTGGAGCAGGAGGAAATCTCGCGGTATTTGTCCTGGCTCGGCACCCAGACTTCCAGGTCGTAGGTCTTCACCGCGGAGAAGCCCATGTCGCCGGTGCACAGGGCCAGCTTGCGGTAAGGCAACTCGAGCAGCTGCAGCACGCGTTCGGCGTTGGCGGTCATGCCTTCCAGAGCCTCGAAGGAGGTGGCCGGATCGACGATCTGCACCATCTCGACCTTATCGAACTGGTGCTGGCGGATCATGCCGCGGGTATCGCGACCGGAGGCGCCCGCCTCGCTGCGGAAACACGGGGTGTGGGCGACGAACTTCAGCGGCAGCTGCTTGGCGTCGAGGATTTCGCCGGAGACGATGTTGGTCAGCGACACCTCGGCGGTCGGGATCAGGTAGAAGTCCGCCTCGCCTTCGCGGCTGATCTTGAACAGGTCTTCCTCGAACTTCGGCAGCTGGCCGGTGCCCTGCAGGGCCGGGGCCTGCACCAGGTACGGGGTGTAGGCCTCCTCGTAGCCGTGCTCGCCGGTGTGCAGGTTGATCATGAACTGGGCCAGGGCACGGTGCATGCGGGCGATGGGGCCGCGCAGCAGGGCGAAACGCGCGCCGGAAAGCTTGGCGGCGGTCTCGAAGTCCAGCCAGCCGTGCTGTTCGCCGAGGGCGACGTGGTCCTTGATCTCGAAATCGAAGCTTCGCGGGGTGCCCCAGCGTGCCACTTCGACGTTGCCGTCTTCGTCGGCGCCCACCGGTACGGACTCATGCGGCAGGTTGGGGATGTTCAGCAGCAGGTTGTCCAGCTCGCTCTGGATGCCGTCCAGCTCGCGCTTGCCCTCTTCCAAGTCGCTGCCCATCTTGTCGACTTCCGCCAGCAGCGGCGCGATGTCCTCGCCACGGGCCTTGGCCTGGCCGATGGACTTGGAGCGGGCGTTACGCTCGGCCTGCAGCTGTTCGGTGCGCATCTGCACCGACTTGCGCTGGGACTCGAGCGCGTCGAAGCGCGCCACGTCCAGTTGGAAGCCACGGGTTGCCAGGCGATCCGCGATGTCCTGCAGTTGGGTACGGACCAGTTTGGAGTCGAGCATGGGAGGTTCTCGTTCAGAGCTTGGTTAATGTCAGGCCGGCCCAGGTAGCAAGCAGGCCGCCCAACACGCTGATAGCCGCATAGCCGATGGCTACCGGTGCCTGGCCGTTTTCCAGCAGGCGCAGCGTGTCGAGGGAAAAGGATGAAAAAGTGGTCAGACCGCCGAGGAAGCCGACCATCAACCCGGCGCGTAGCGCGTCCGGCACTTCCGGGCGCATGAGGAACAGCCCGTACAGATAGCCGATCATCAGACAGCCAACCAGATTGACCGCCAGGGTAGCGCTGTAGAAATGCTGGGGAAAGTGGCTGGTGACCCAATTGCCGGTCGCATAGCGCACGAGGGTACCGATCATACCGCCCAGAGCGACGGCGAACACCACGCCGATCATGGCTTGCGTCTCCGCCGTGGGCTGGCTGCATCCAGGCTGGCCAGGTGGGCCAGCTTGTCGCGAATCTTCAGTTCGAGGCCGCGTGGCACCGGCTCGTAGTAGCGGCGCGGCTCCAGTTCCTCGGGGAAATAGTCCTCACCGGCGGCATAGGCGTCCGGCTCGTCGTGGGCGTAGCGGTATTCCTCGCCATAGCCCAACTCCTTCATCAGCTTGGTCGGCGCGTTGCGCAGGTGCAGCGGCACCTCCAGCGAACCGTGCTCGGCGGCCTCGCGCATAGCCGCCTTGAAGCCCGTGTACACCGCATTGCTCTTCGGCGCGCAGGCGAGATAGACGATGGCCTGGGCCACCGCCAGCTCACCCTCGGGACTGCCGAGGCGTTCCTGCACGTCCCAGGCATTGAGGCACAAGGTCAGGGCACGCGGGTCGGCGTTGCCGATGTCCTCGCTGGCCATGCGCACCACACGCCGGGCCAGGTACAGCGGATCGCAACCACCATCGAGCATGCGCGCGTACCAGTACAGCGCGCCGTCGGGATTGGAGCCGCGCACCGACTTGTGCAGCGCGGATATCTGGTCATAGAAGGCCTCGCCGCCCTTGTCGAAACGCCGGCGGCTGTCGCCCAGCAGGTTCTGCAGCAGCTCGATGCCGATCTCACCGCCGTCTTCCATCAGGTCGGCGGCGTTCTCCAGCAGGTTGAGCAGGCGGCGGCCGTCGCCGTCGGCGGCGGCCAGGAGAACCTGGAAGCTTTCTTCCGGCAGGCTCAGATTCTGCTTGCCCAGGCCCTTCTCTTCGCTCAGGGCGCGCTGCACCAGCTTGCGCATGGCCGCTTCGTCCAGGCTCTTCAGCACATAGACGCGGGCCCGCGAGAGCAGCGCGTTATTCAGCTCGAACGAGGGGTTTTCTGTAGTGGCGCCGATAAAGATCAGCGTGCCGTCTTCCACATAGGGCAGGAAGGCATCCTGCTGGCTCTTGTTGAAGCGGTGCACCTCGTCGACGAAGAGGATGGTGCGCCGGCCGTACTGAGCAGCCTGCTGCTTGGCCACTTCCACCGACTGGCGGATTTCCTTCACCCCGGACAGCACGGCAGAAATCGTCTCGAAGTGCGCATCGGAGACCTGGGCCAGCAGCTTGGCCAAGGTGGTCTTGCCGACCCCTGGCGGGCCCCAGAAGATCATCGAGTGCAGCGCGCCCTGCTCCAGCGCCTCACGCAGCGGCTTGCCGGGGCCCAGCACATGCTCCTGCCCGGCGTACTCGTCCAGACTGGTGGCGCGCAGGCGCGCCGCCAGGGGCTGGGCGACAGGGGCGGAGCGAAACAGATCCACGGTGTGCGGCGGCCTCGTTATTCCTGGATGACGTCGGCGCCTTCCGGCACCTGGAAGTCGAACTGCGCGGCGTCCAGCTTCTCGTTCATCTTCACGCCGAGGAACAGGATGTTGGTGCGCTGGCCGATGCTGTCGATCAGCTGCATGTCGTTGATCATGCCCTTGCGGAAGGACAGACGCAGGTTGTCGAACAGCGTGTCCTTGGCCTTGGGCTTGAGGATGAAGTCGACCACGTCACCACCTTCCTTGAAGGTGATCTCGAAATTCTCGCGGATCTTCGACACGTCACCGGACAGCAGCAGCGCCGGGGTGTGGGTCAGGCGCTGGTCGAGGGTCTGGATGGTCACCTGCATCAGGTCCGGATCGTACAGCCAGACTTTCTGGCCGTTGGACACCAGCAATTGCTCCTGCGGCGCATCGGTGTGCCAGCGGAACAGGCCTGGACGCTGCAGCGCCAGCTGGCCGGAGGTTTCCTGCAGCTGGGTGCCGCTGCCGTCGAGGGTCAGCTGGGAGAAGCGCCCGGTTAGAGTCTGGGCGCGGTCGAGCAGGCCGGTCAGGCGCTTCACCGCGGCCTCGTCGTCGGCATGGGCAAAAACGGGGCTGCAAGCCAGGGCGGCCAGCAGCAGCATGCGGATCAGGCGCATGGAAATCCTCTTGGTCAGTCTCGGGACGGCCCCGGCGCTATGACTTCGCGCGAGCCGTTGGTGTTCATCGCGGTCACGACGCCGGCCATTTCCATGGCCTCGATCATGCGCGCGGCGCGGTTGTAGCCGATCTTCAGCTTGCGCTGCACGGCGGAAATCGAGGCGCGGCGGCTCTCCAAGACGAAGTTGACGGCCTCGTCGTACAGCGGGTCTTCCTCGCTTCCCTCGCCGCCTTCGCCGCTGCCGCCACCTTCGAAGCCGCTGCCGGCCTCTTCGACGCCGGCCAGGATGTCTTCTATGTAATCCGGCGCGCCGCGCTGTTTCCAGGCCTCGACCACGCGGTGCACTTCATCGTCGGAGACGAAGGCGCCGTGTACGCGAATCGGCAGGCCGGTGCCCGGCGGCAGGTAGAGCATGTCACCGTGGCCCAGCAGCTGTTCGGCGCCACCCTGGTCGAGGATGGTCCGCGAATCGATCTTGCTGGAAACCTGGAAGGCCATACGGGTCGGGATGTTGGCCTTGATCAGGCCGGTGATCACGTCCACCGACGGACGCTGGGTAGCGAGGATCAGGTGGATACCGGCGGCACGCGCCTTCTGCGCGATACGCGCGATCAGCTCTTCGACCTTCTTGCCGACGATCATCATCATGTCGGCGAATTCGTCGACGACCACCACAATGGTCGGCAGGGTCTTCAGCAGCGGCGCCTCGTCCTCCATCGACTGGCGCTTGTACAGCGGGTCGGACAACGGCGTGCCGGCTTCCTCGGCGTCCTTCACCTTGCGGTTGAAGCCGGCCAGGTTGCGCACACCCATGGCCGCCATCAGCTTGTAACGGCGCTCCATCTCGGCCACCGACCAGCGCAGGGCGTTGGCGGCCTCCTTCATGTCGGTCACTACCGGGCACAGCAGGTGCGGGATGCCCTCGTAGATCGACAGCTCGAGCATCTTCGGGTCGATCATGATCATCCGCGCGTCTTCCGGGCCGGATTTGAACAGGATCGACAGGATCATGGCGTTGACGCCCACCGACTTACCGGAGCCGGTGGTACCGGCCACCAGCAGGTGCGGCATCTTGGCCAGGTCAGTGATCACCGGCTTGCCGCCGATATCGTGACCCAGGGCCAGGGTAACGGGCGACTTGGCGTCGTCGTATTCAGGCGAGGACAGTACCTCGGAGAAACGCACGATCTGGCGGTCTTCGTTGGGAATCTCGATGCCGACGGTGGTCTTGCCCGGAATGACCTCGACCACGCGCACGCTGATCACCGCCAGCGAACGCGCCAGATCCTTGGCCAGGTTGGAGATGCGGCTGACCTTGACGCCGATACCCGGCTGGATCTCGAAGCGGGTGATCACCGGGCCCGGGTGCACGGACTCCACCACCACCTCGACACCGAACTCCTTCAGCTTGATCTCCAGCAGGCGCGACATGGCCTCCAGCGACTCGGGCGAGAAGCTCTTCTGTTTCTTCTCCGCCACATCGAGGATGGAAATCGGCGGCAGGGTACCGGCTACAGCGGAATCCTCGAACAGGGAAACCTGTTTCTCTTTCAGCACGCGCTTGCTCGGCTCGGCGGCCTTAGGCGGTGGCGGCGGCGCGATAACGGGAGCGACGCGGGTCTCGCGCTCGACCATGTGCTTGGCCAGGGTTTCCTCGCGCTCGATCAGGCGCTCCTTGACCTTGGCCTGCTCGCGACGATCCGACACCACGGGCGCGGCCACCTCGGCGACGCGAGCATCCACCTCGCGCAGCTGAGCCACAAGCTGCTTGCGTTGCAAACGGGCTTCCCACCAGCGGGTGATCAGGCTGTTCACCAGCTCAATCAGGTCGAGGGTGATCTTGCCGGTCAGGTCCATCAGCTTGAACCACGACAGATCGGCAAACACGGTCAGGCCAAACAGGAACAGGGCCAGGAACATCAGCGTGCTGCCCTGCACGTTGAGCGCATCCTTGGCCAGTTGGCCGAGGCTCTCGCCCAGCGCGCCGCCCGCCGAGGCGGGCAAACCGGGGGCAGACTGGAACTGAATGTGCGCCAGGCCGGCACCGGCCAGCACCAGGAATACCAGGCCGATCAGGCGCCAGGAGAACAGCCAGCCGCTCCATTGCCAGGGCTGGTTGCGATTGCGGAACACCTGCCAGGTTTTTACCGCCAGCAGCAGCGGGAACAGGTAGGCGAAATAGCCCAGGGCCATGAACAGGACGTCGGCGAACCAGGCACCGGCACGCCCGGCGGCGTTCTGCACCTGCTGGGTGCTGCTGGTATGGCTCCAGCCCGGATCGTTCTGGTCATAGGTCAGCAACGCCATCCACAGGATCAGGCAGAGCGCGCCGAGCGCGATCAGGGCACCTTCCTTGAGGCGGTACTGCAATTGCTGGCGCCAGACCGGGGCCTGAGCTGCTGTGCTGGAATTCTTCAAAACGCTGTCATTCCTGCGCTCGGGGCGCGACTGACGATCGGTGGAACACGCAAAGTGGCGACCATTGTACAAATTTACAGGTATCGTGCCAGGCCGCTGGGCCGTTTTGCCGGCTTATCCTGCTTCGGTGTAGCATACCCGGCTATCTCTTACGTGCGGCTCAATTGGAGCATGCATTCTCTTTTGTGACAAAGGCTTATGGGGTCTTTTTATGAGCGAAGTCAAGCATTCACGCCTGATCATCCTGGGCTCCGGCCCGGCCGGCTACACCGCTGCCGTCTACGCCGCCCGCGCCAACCTCAAGCCTGTCGTGATCACCGGAATTCAGCCCGGCGGCCAGCTCACCACCACCACCGAAGTCGACAACTGGCCAGGTGACGTTCACGGCCTGACCGGCCCGGCACTGATGCAGCGCATGCAGGAACACGCCGAGCGCTTTGACACCGAGATCGTCTACGACCACATCCACACCGCCGAGTTGCAGAGCAAGCCCTTCACCCTCAAGGGCGACAGCGGCACCTACACCTGTGACGCCCTGATCATCGCCACCGGCGCCAGTGCCCAGTACCTCGGCCTGCCGTCCGAGGAAGCCTTCGCCGGCAAGGGTGTGTCCGCCTGCGCCACCTGCGACGGCTTCTTCTACCGCAATCAAGTGGTCTGCGTGATCGGCGGCGGCAACACCGCCGTCGAGGAAGCGCTATACCTGTCGAACATCGCCAAGGAAGTCCACCTGATCCACCGCCGCGACAAGCTGCGCTCGGAGAAGATCCTGCAGGACAAGCTGTTCGAGAAAGCCGCCAACGGCAACGTGCGCCTGCACTGGAACCACACCCTGGACGAAGTGCTGGGCGACAACACCGGCGTCACCGGCGTACGCCTGAAGAGCACCGCCGACGGCAGCACCAAGGAATTGCAGCTGGCCGGCGTGTTCATCGCCATCGGCCACAAGCCCAACACCGAGCTGTTCCAGGGCCAGCTGGAAATGCGTGACGGCTATCTGCTGATCCAGGGCGGTAGCGAAGGTAATGCCACCGCCACCAGCATCGAAGGCGTATTCGCCGCTGGGGACGTGGCCGACCACGTCTACCGCCAGGCCATCACCTCGGCAGGCGCCGGCTGCATGGCCGCGCTGGACGCCGAGAAATACCTAGACGCCTGAGCCCATGGGCGGGCGCCTGACGCCCGCCCTGCCCTCCTCCTGCGTATGCTGACCTGGCTACAGCGCGACTCGCTGGACTTTCCGCCGCTGGGCAAGGCCCTGCGCGAGCCCAATGGCCTGCTCGCCGCCGGTGGCGATCTATCCGCGCAACGCCTGATCGCCGCCTACCGGCACGGCTGCTTCCCCTGGTTCTCGGAGGGCCAGCCACTGCTCTGGTGGTCGCCCGATCCGCGCACCGTGCTGATCCCCGACGAATTCCACCTGTCACGCAGCCTGGCCAAGCTGATCCGCCAGCAGCGCTATCGCGTGACCTTCGATCAGGACTTTGCCGCCGTTATCCAGGGCTGCGCCGGCCCACGCGGTTATGCCGACGGCACCTGGATTACCGATTCGATGCGCGCCGCCTACCTGGAGCTGCACAACCGCGGTTTTGCCCACTCGGTGGAAGTGTGGGACGGCGAGCTGCTGATTGGCGGACTCTACGGCCTTGCCATGGGCCGCCTGTTCTTCGGTGAGTCGATGTTCAGCCGCGCCGACAACGCCTCCAAGGTCGGCTTCGCCACTCTGGTCGGCAAGCTGCGCGACTGGAGCTTCGCCCTGATCGACTGCCAGATGCCGACCCAGCACCTGCACAGCTTCGGCGCGCGCGCCATCGCACGCGAGGAATTCGCCTACTACCTGCAGCATTACCTGGACCAGCCCAGCACCGCCGACTGGCAGCCGTGAAGCGGGCCTGTGGTAGCAGTCAGTAGGCTGACATACACTTATCCCAGGGGTTTCCCGAGGGTTGACCATGACCGAGCTGGCTCGCCTCAAGTTCTACGCCACTCAGCCACATCCATGCAGCTACCTGCCCGAAGAACAGGCCACTACCCTGTTCCTCGATCCCAGTCAGCCCATGGATGTGCAGGTCTATGCCGAGCTGTCGGAGATGGGTTTCCGCCGCAGCGGTGATCATCTCTACCGCCCGCACTGCCAACGCTGCACCGCCTGCGTGCCGGCGCGTATCCCCGCCGACCAGTTCATCCCTAGCCGCCAGCAGAAACGCATCCTCAAGCGCAACGCCGACGTCCAGGTCCGCGCCGTGCGCCCGGCCTTCAGCGAAGAGTACTACGCCCTCTACGTGCGCTATATCGAGCAGCGCCACGCCGACGGCGACATGTATCCGCCCAGCCGCGACCAGTTCAGCACCTTCCTGGTTCGCGACCTGCCATTTGCTCGCTTCTATGAATTCCGCCTGGCGGAAACACTAGTCGCGGTGGCCGTAACCGACGTACTGCCCAACGGGCTGTCGGCGGTCTACACCTTCTACGACCCTGCCGAGGAACGCCGCAGCCTCGGCCGTTTCGCGATTCTCTGGCAGATCGGCGAAGCTGCACGTTTGGGGCTGCAGGCGGTCTATCTCGGCTACTGGATCAAGAATTGCCGGAAGATGAGCTACAAGACCCAGTACCGCCCCATCGAGCTGTTCGTCAACCAGCGCTGGGTCGTACTGACCTGAGCGCAACGACCACGGCCATTTCCCGACTCTCCAGCCACTTGGCGGCCCTTACCCTTTTCGGGCACAATGCACGCCGCTTTTGCCTGGGCGCCATTGCACCGGGCCAATCTTTGGATACCGAGGGCTTTACTGCATGTCGAAAGAAGACAGCTTCGAATTGGAAGGTACTGTCGTCGACACCCTGCCCAACACCATGTTCCGTGTGGAGTTGGAAAACGGGCACGTCGTTACCGCGCACATCTCCGGCAAGATGCGCAAGAACTACATCCGCATTCTGACTGGCGACAAGGTCCGTGTCGAACTGACGCCGTATGACCTGAGCAAAGGCCGCATCACCTACCGCGCCCGCTGATTTCGCACTAGCGGATTCCGCCAGATAAGTACGAATACAAAAACGCCCGGCATCGCCGGGCGTTTTCGTTTGCCTACGAATATCAGGCCGGCTCGGCCGTGGTCTCGAACTCGAAGTGCAACTCGCCACCTTCCAGGTCGATATGCACCACGCCGCCATGCTCGGCCAGCTCGCCGAACAGGATCTCCTCGGCCAACGGCCGCTTGATCTTGTCCTGAATCAGCCGCGCCATCGGGCGTGCGCCCATCTGCACGTCGTAGCCACCTTCCGCCAGCCAGCCACGCGCCGCGTCGCTGACCACCAGCTGCACCCGCTTGTCCTCCAGCTGCGCCTGCAGTTCGGTGAGGAACTTGTCGACGATGCTCTTGATCACTTCGTGGGTCAGGCGACCGAACTGGATGATGGTGTCCAGGCGGTTGCGGAACTCCGGCGTGAAGCTCTTCTTGATCACTTCCATGGCATCGGACGAGTGGTCCTGCAGGGTGAAGCCGATCGATGCACGCGCCGCGGTTTCCGCCCCGGCGTTGGTGGTCATGATCAGGATCACGTTGCGGAAGTCCGCCTTGCGCCCGTTGTTGTCGGTCAACGTGCCGTGGTCCATCACCTGCAACAGCAGGTTGAAGACTTCCGGGTGCGCCTTCTCGATCTCGTCCAGCAGCAGCACGCAATGCGGCTGCTTGGTGATGGCCTCGGTCAGCAGACCACCCTGATCGAAACCGACGTAACCGGGCGGAGCACCGATCAGGCGCGACACAGTGTGACGCTCCATGTACTCGGACATATCGAAGCGCACCAGCTCGATGCCCATGGCCTTGGCCAACTGGCGAGCGGCCTCGGTCTTGCCTACACCGGTGGGGCCGGCGAACAGGAAGGACCCCACTGGCTTGTCCGGCGCCTTGAGGCCGGCACGAGACAGCTTGATGGCGGTGGACAGCGAGTCGATCGCCGCATCCTGGCCGAACACGGTCAGCTTGAGGTCGCGCTCCAGGTTGCGCAGCAGCTCCTTGTCCGAGCTGCTGACATGCTTCGGCGGAATCCGCGCGATCTTCGCGACGATGTCCTCGACCTGGGCCACCTCGATGCGCTTGGCGCGCTTCTCTTCCGGCTGCAGACGCTGGTAGGCACCCGCCTCGTCGATCACGTCGATGGCCTTGTCCGGCATGTGCCGGTCATTGATGTAGCGCGCTGCCAGCTCGGCCGCGGCACGCAGGGCCTCGTCGCTGTACTCGATGTGGTGGTGCTGCTCGAAGCGCGCTTTGAGCCCCTTGAGGATGCCCACGGTATCCTCGACCGACGGCTCGGTGACATCGACCTTCTGGAAGCGTCGAGCCAGAGCCCGATCCTTCTCGAAGATGCCGCGGAATTCCTGGAAGGTGGTGGAGCCGATGCAGCGGATCTCGCCGGACGACAGCAACGGCTTGAGCAGGTTGGAGGCATCCATCACGCCACCCGAAGCCGCACCGGCACCGATGATGGTGTGGATCTCGTCGATGAACAGGATGGCGTGCGGGCGCTTGCGCAGCTCGTTGAGCAGCGCCTTGAAACGCTTCTCGAAGTCGCCGCGGTACTTGGTGCCGGCCAGCAGCGCGCCGAGATCGAGGGAGTAAACCACGCTCTCGGACAGCAGATCAGGCACCTGGCCATCGACGATGCGCTTGGCCAGGCCTTCGGCGATGGCGGTCTTGCCGACCCCGGCCTCACCGACCAGCAGCGGGTTGTTCTTGCGTCGGCGCGCGAGGATCTGTGCCACACGCTCGACCTCATGCTCACGCCCTACCAGCGGATCGATACGACCCAGGCGCGACAGCTCGTTGAGGTTGCTGGCATAGGCATCCAGCGGATTGCCCGAGGCTGCGGACTCGCCGCCCTCCTCGTCCTGCATCTCCTGCTCGCTCTCGTGATGGTCGGCATGGCCCGGCACCTTGGAGATACCATGGGCGATGTAGTTGACCACATCGATACGGGCGACGCTCTGCTGCTTGAGCAGGAACACCGCCTGGCTTTCCTGCTCGCTGAAGATCGCGACCAGCACGTTGGCGCCGGTGACTTCACGCTTGCCGGAGCTCTGCACGTGGAACACGGCACGCTGCAGCACACGCTGGAAGCCCAGAGTGGGCTGGGTCTCACGCTCTTCGTCGTGCTGCGGAATCAGTGGGGTGGTGGAGTCGATGAACTCCTGCAGATCATGCCGGAGCTTGTCCAGGTTGGCGCCACAGGCGCGCAGTACGGTTGCTGCAGCCTCATTATCCAGCAAGGCGAGAAGCAGGTGCTCGACCGTCATGAACTCATGGCGCTTGGCACGTGCCTCCTTGAAGGCCAGATTGAGGGTGACTTCCAGCTCTCGATTCAACATAGCTTCACCTCTTGCCCAAGCGGGACGGCTCAACCGTCCTTTTCTATCTCACAGAGTAGCGGATGCTGGCTTTCCTTGGCGTACTGGTTGACCTGCATCGCCTTGGTCTCTGCGATATCGCGAGTAAACACCCCGCAGATTGCCTTTCCTTCCGTATGCACAGTAAGCATGACCTTGGTGGCCAGCTCCCGGTTCATACCAAAGAACAGCTCTAGTACTTCGACCACAAAATCCATCGGAGTGTAATCGTCGTTGAACATCAGCACCTTATACAGAGGCGGTGCTTGCAGTGCCGGCTTCGCTTCCTGCACTGCCAGGCCGGTCGAATCGTCCTCGTGCTCACTCGGACGATCTTGATTGAATGTTAGTCGAAACTGGCTGCGTGAATGCATGCTGAACTAATGGTCTCGTGACCGGTCGGAGGTTGATGCTAGACGGAGTTTGATCGGTTTCTCAGCCGGCCGCCCTAGCACCTTGACTAAAGGCAAAACGGTGTTACAAACAGTGAATACCCTTCTCGGGTATCGGGGTTCCGCGGCTAGCGCCCTTTACGGCCGAAGTCGGACGTGGAGCTGAAGTGGATGATACTCCAGTGATGGAGTCCTTTGCAGAGGGATGTCAGCATGCTCAGCGGTAAGGTCAAGTGGTTCAACAACGCCAAGGGCTACGGATTCATCGTGGCCGACGGCCGAGATGAGGACCTGTTCGCCCATTACTCGGCTATCCAGATGGACGGCTACAAGACTCTCAAGGCCGGCCAAGCGGTCAAGTTCGATATTGTGCAAGGTCCCAAGGGCCTGCATGCAGTCAATATCGGCCCGATTCTGGCAACCAGTGAATCCCCGGCGACCATTAGCTCGCCGCAAAGCACTTCGGTAGAAGCCTGATAAAGAGAGCTTAAATAAAAAAGGCCGGTCAATGACCGGCCTTTTTGTTTACCACTCGTCGCTTACATGTGGGCGATGAGAGCGTCGCCGAACTCGGAGCAGGACAGCAGCTTGGCGCCATCCATCAGACGCTCGAAGTCGTAAGTCACGGTCTTCGCGGCGATGGCGCCGTTGGTGCCCTTGATGATCAGGTCGGCAGCTTCCAGCCAGCCCATGTGGCGCAGCATCATCTCGGCAGAGAGGATGACCGAACCCGGGTTGACCTTGTCCTGACCAGCGTACTTCGGCGCGGTGCCGTGAGTAGCTTCGAACATGGCCACGCTGTCGGACAGGTTGGCGCCCGGAGCGATACCGATACCGCCCACTTCAGCCGCCAGGGCGTCGGACAGGTAGTCACCGTTCAGGTTCAGGGTGGCGATCACGTCGTACTCGGCCGGACGCAGCAGGATCTGCTGCAGCATGGCGTCGGCGATGGCGTCTTTCACCACGACGTTCTTGCCGGTGTTCGGGTTCTTGAACTGCATCCACGGGCCGCCATCCAGCAGCTCGGCACCGAACTCGTCACGCGCAACTTCGTAGCCCCAATCTTTGAAGGCACCTTCGGTGAACTTCATGATGTTGCCTTTGTGCACGATGGTCAGCGAGTCACGGTCGTTGTCGACGATGTACTGCAGAGCCTTGCGCACCAGACGCTTGGTGCCTTCTTTGGACACCGGCTTGACGCCGATACCGCAGTCTTGGTCGAAACGGATCTTGGTGACGCCCATTTCTTCTTTCAGGAACTTGATGACCTTGGTCGCTTCTGGCGAACCGGCCTTCCACTCAATACCGGCGTAAATGTCTTCCGAGTTCTCACGGAAGATGGTCATGTCGACGTCGCCTGGCTTCTTGACCGGGCTCGGCACGCCTTCGAACCAGCGCACCGGGCGCAGGCAGACGTACAGGTCGAGCTCCTGACGCAGGGCAACGTTCAGCGAACGGATACCGCCGCCAACCGGAGTGGTCAGGGGGCCCTTGATGGACACGACGTAGTCGCGCACGGCTTCCAGAGTTTCTTTCGGCAGCCAGGTGTCCTGATCGTAGACTTGGGTGGCTTTCTCGCCGGCGTAGACCTCCATCCAGGCGATCTTGCGCTCGCCGCCGTAGGCTTTCTGGACGGCAGCGTCGACGACCTTGATCATCACCGGGCTGATGTCGACACCGATGCCATCACCTTCGATGAAGGGGATGATCGGGTTGTTCGGCACGTTCAGGGACATGTCGGCGTTGACGGTGATTTTGTCGCCGTTCGCAGGCACCTGGATCTTCTGGTATCCCATGCTGGACTCCGTTTGTTTTCGTGGTCTGACAATCCGTCGAACGGGTGGTGCGACGGACGATACTTTGGGTCTCGGAAAGGTGCCGCATTCTTGTAGTTTTTCTACAGAAAGTCACGCACTTTTCGACATTTACTGACAGCCTGGTGACAGCCTAGACTGCTTGGATCCTGGCTCGGCGCCGTCCGTGTAGTCAAACTACAGATGCGCTACAGAATGTCCCGCGAGGACGTTTTCAATCCTAGCAGCTCGGCTCCAGAATGCTTTGACTCCGGTCTCAGCCGACAGTTAGTCAGCCGCTTCGCAGAGGTTTCCGCAATGCGCTTTACCCCCCATGTCACAGTCGCCACCATCGTCGAGGATCAGGGCCGTTTCCTGCTGGTCGAGGAGCTGAGCGGCGGCCAGGCGGTATTTAACCAGCCTGCCGGCCATCTGGAAGCCGACGAAAGTCTGATCGAGGCAGCCCTGCGCGAAACGCTGGAAGAAACCGGCTGGCAGGTTGAGCTGACCGCCGTCACCGGCATTTACCTGTACACCGCGCCGAGCAATGGCGTGACCTACCAGCGCGTGTGCTTCGCCGCCAAGCCGCTGCGCCACCTGCCGGATTCGCCGCTGGACGAAGGCATCATCGGCCCGCAATGGCTGACCCGCGACGAGTTGGCCGCACAGCCCGAACGCTGGCGCAGCGAGCTGGTGCTGCGCTGCATCGACGACTACCTGGCCGGCGAACGCCACTCCCTGAGTCTGATCCGCGACCCGGCCTATCGCGGCCCGGCCTGATTCGCCGCGCACCGCCCGCTCCTGATAGAATCGCTCACTCTCTGCAGTCAGCCTTCTTCGAATTCCCATGCGCGAACCAGCCAATACCCGAGTGATCGTCGGCATGTCCGGCGGCGTCGACTCATCCGTTTCCGCCCTCCTGCTACTCGAGCAGGGCTACCAGGTGGAAGGTCTGTTCATGAAGAACTGGGAAGAGGACGACGGCACCGAATACTGCACCGCCATGGATGACCTGGCCGACGCCCAGGCCGTGTGCGACCGCATCGGCATCAAGCTGCACACCGCCAACTTCGCGGCGGAATACTGGGACAACGTGTTCGAGCACTTCCTCGCCGAATACAAGGCCGGACGCACGCCGAACCCGGACATCCTGTGCAACCGCGAGATCAAGTTCAAAGCCTTCCTCGACTACGCACTGAGCCTCGGCGCCGACCTGATCGCCACCGGCCACTACGTACGCCGCCGCGATGTCGACGGTCGTAGCGAGCTGCTCAAGGGCCTCGACCCGAACAAGGACCAGAGCTACTTCCTGCACGCCGTTGGCGGCGAGCAGATCGGTCGCACCCTGTTCCCGGTCGGTGAACTGGAAAAGCCGCAGGTGCGCGCCATTGCCGAGAAGTACGAGCTGGCGACCGCCAAGAAGAAGGACTCCACCGGCATCTGCTTCATCGGCGAACGCCGTTTCAGCGACTTCCTCAAGCAGTACCTGCCGGCTCAGCCGGGTGACATCGAGACCACCGAGGGCGAGGTGATCGGCCGCCATGTCGGCCTGATGTACCACACCATCGGCCAACGCCAGGGCCTGGGTATCGGCGGCCTGAAGAACGCCGGCGACGATCCCTGGTATGTGCTGGCCAAGGACCTGACGCGCAACGTGCTGGTGGTCGGCCAGGGCAACGATCACCCCTGGCTGTTCTCCCGCGCGCTGCTCGCCTCCGATATCTACTGGGTCAACCCGGTCGAGCTGCACATCCCACGCCGCCTGACCGCCAAGGTGCGCTATCGCCAGGCCGATCAGGCCTGCACCCTGGAGAAGACCGAGAACGGCTACCGCGCCGTGTTCGACGAGCCGCAACGCGCCGTCACTCCTGGTCAGTCCGTGGTGTTCTACGACGGTGAAATCTGTCTGGGCGGCGGCGTGATCGAGACAGCCGAACCCTGGTTCGAGGGAGCCGGCCTGGCATGAGCCCCACTCAGGAACAACTGCTCGCCCTCTCCGCTGTGTTCCAGGCCGCCAGCCTGGTGGACAAGCTGGCCCGCACCGGCCAGGTCAGCGATGCTCAGCTTGGCTGCCTGCTCGGCAGCCTGCTGGTGCGCGATCCGAAGAGTACGCTGGAAGTCTACGGCGGCGACGACCTCAATCTGCGCGAGGGCTACAAGGCCCTGGTCAGCGCCCTGGAGCGCAACCCGGCCAGCCTGCAGCGCGAGCCACTGCGCTATGCCCTGGCCCTGCTCGGCCTCGAGCGTCAACTGGCCAAGCGTGACGACATGCTGCAGACCGTCGGCAGCCGCCTCGATCAGATCCAGAATCAGGTCGAGCACTTCGGCCTGACCCACGACAACGTGGTGGCCGCCTGCGGCGGGCTGTACCAGGACACCATCAGCACCTTCCGCCAGCGCATCCAGGTGCATGGCGACATGCGCTTTCTGCAGCAACCGGCCGTAGCCTCCAAGGTACGTGCCCTGCTGCTCACTGGCATTCGTTCGGCGCGCCTGTGGCGCCAGCTCGGCGGCCATCGCTGGCAGCTGGTGTTCAGCCGCGGCAAGCTGCTCAAGGAACTCTACCCGCTGCTGCAGAGCTGAGCCGTGGACATCCCCAGCCGCAGCGTGAAGCCGGTCCAGGGCGCCCTGCTCCTGGCGCTCTCCGCCCTGCTGTTCTCGCTGATGGGTGTGGGCATCCGCGAGGTGTCCAGCGGGGTCAACAACGAATCGGTAGTGTTCTTTCGCAACCTGGTCGGCGTGCTGTTCTTCCTGCCGCTGGTACTGCTCAAGGGCACCGGCCCGCTGAAGACCGGGCGCATCAGGTCGCATATGTGGCGCACCACCTACGGCCTGGCGGCGATGTACTGCTTCTTCTACGCCATCGCCCACCTGCCGCTGGCCGACGCCATGCTCTTCACCTACTCGGCCCCGGTGTTCACACCCGTACTCGCCTGGTGGCTGCTCAAGGAACCGCTGACCAAGCGCATGCTGCTGACCACCGCCATCGGCCTGGTCGGCGTGCTGCTGGTGGCCAAGCCCAGCGAAGCGCTGCTCGACAGCCAGGCCCTGGTCGGCATGGCCGCCAGCATCCTGGCCGCCTTCGCCTTCGTCTCCATTCGCGAGATGAGCGATACCGAGCCGGCCTTTCGCATCGTCTTCTACTTCTCGCTGTTCAGCGCGCTGATTTCCGCGGTGCCGCTAACCTGGGCCTGGCAGCCACTGGATTCACATCAGCTCGGTCTGCTGCTGGTGATCGGCCTGCTCGCCACCGTCAGCCAGATCGTTATGTCCAAGGCCTATGGCCTGGCGCCCCCCGGCCTCATCGGCCCCTTCGCCTACCTGGCCATCGTCTTTGCCGGCATCGTCGCCTGGCTGCGCTGGGGCGAGATGCCGGACCTCACATCACTGATCGGCGCGGCGCTGATCTTCGGCGCCAGCCTGCTGTCCATCGCTCGCCGACCCGCCGTCCGCTAACCGGACGGACCAGTCCGGGCGACTTCATGTATGATGTGCGCCCTTTTCGTTGACCGACCTGTCCGAGAACGCCTCCATGCAGCTCTCCTCGCTCACCGCGGTTTCCCCCGTCGATGGCCGCTACGCCGGCAAAACCAGCTCCCTGCGCCCGATCTTCAGCGAATACGGTCTGATCCGTTTCCGCGTGATGGTCGAAGTCCGCTGGCTGCAACGCCTGGCCGCCCATGAAGGCGTCGCCGAAGTGGCGCCCTTCTCCGCCGAAGCCAACGCCCTGCTCAACGAGCTGGCCGAGAACTTCGCCGTCGAACACGCCGAGCGCGTGAAAGAGATCGAGCGCACCACCAACCACGACGTCAAAGCCGTGGAATACTTGCTCAAGGAGCAGGCCGCCAAGCTGCCGGAACTGGCCGCAGTGAGCGAATTCATCCACTTCGCCTGCACCAGCGAGGACATCAACAACCTGTCCCACGCCCTGATGCTGCGCGAAGGCCGTGACACCGTGCTGCTGCCGCTGATGAAGCAGATCGCCGGCGCCATCCGCGAGCTGGCGGTGAAGTTCGCCGGCGTGCCGATGCTGTCGCGCACCCACGGCCAACCCGCCTCGCCGACCACCCTCGGCAAGGAACTGGCCAACGTCGTCTACCGCCTGGAGCGCCAGATCGCCCAGGTAGCTGCCGTGCCGCTGCTGGGCAAGATCAATGGCGCCGTGGGCAACTACAACGCCCACCTGTCCGCCTACCCGCAGATCGACTGGGAGGCCAACGCCAAGCAGTTCATCGAAGGGGACCTGGGCCTGCAGTTCAACCCCTACACCACGCAGATCGAGCCGCACGACTACATCGCCGAGCTGTTCGACGCCATCGCCCGCTTCAACACCATCCTCATCGACTTCGACCGCGACGTCTGGGGCTACATCTCCCTCGGCTATTTCAAGCAGAAGACCGTGGCCGGCGAGATCGGCTCCTCGACCATGCCGCACAAGGTCAACCCGATCGACTTCGAGAACTCCGAAGGCAACCTGGGCATCGCCAACGCGATCTTCCAGCACCTGGCCAGTAAGCTGCCCATCTCCCGCTGGCAGCGCGACCTGACCGACTCCACTGTGCTGCGCAACCTGGGCGTCGGCTTCGCCCACAGCGTCATCGCCTACGAAGCCAGCCTCAAGGGCATCGGCAAGCTGGAGCTGAACGAGCAACGCATCGCCGCCGATCTGGACGCCTGCTGGGAAGTCCTCGCCGAGCCGATCCAGACCGTGATGCGCCGCTACGCCATCGAGAACCCCTACGAGAAGCTCAAGGAGCTGACCCGCGGCAAGGGCATCAGCCCGGAGGCCCTGCTGTCCTTCATCAATGGCCTGGACATGCCGGCCGCCGCCAAGGAGGAGCTCAAGCAGCTGACCCCGGCGGGCTACATCGGCAACGCTATCGCGCAGGCCAAGCGCGTCTGAGCGGCACCAGCCTTATCGACGCCCGGCTGAGCCGGGCGTTTTTATTTTAGCCATTTCATCTCTTTCAAAGGCTTAGCCATGAATCCTGATACTCCTCTGCAGCTGCTGGGCGGCCTCACTCCTCGCGAGTTTCTGCGTGACTACTGGCAACAGAAGCCCCTACTGATTCGCCAGGCGATCCCCGGCTTCGAGAGCCCGATCACCGGTGACGAGCTGGCGGGCTTGGCGCTCGAGGAAGAAGTCGAATCGCGCCTGGTGCTGGAGCACGGCGCACACCCGTGGGAACTGCGCCGCGGCCCGTTCGCCGAGGACGCCTTCAGCCAGCTGCCGGAGCGCGACTGGACCCTGCTGGTGCAGGCCGTCGACCAATTCGTGCCGGAAGTGGCCGAGGTGCTCAAGGACTTCGGCTTCCTGCCCAGCTGGCGTATCGACGACCTGATGATCAGCTTCGCCGCACCCGGCGGCAGCGTCGGCCCGCACTTCGACAACTACGACGTATTCCTGCTGCAGGCCGAAGGCCAGCGCCGCTGGAAGATCGGCCAGATGTGCGACGCCGACAGCAAGCTGCTGCAACACGCCGACCTGCGCATCCTGGCCGACTTCGAGCAGACCGACGAATGGGTGCTGGAACCGGGCGACATGCTCTACCTGCCACCGCGCCTGGCCCACTACGGCATCGCCGAAGACGACTGCATGACCTACTCGGTCGGCTTCCGCGCGCCGAGTGCCGCCGAGGTGCTGACCCACTTCACCGACTTCCTCGCCCAGTTCCTGCCGGACGAAGAGCGCTACAGCGACGCCGGTATGGCGCCGATCAGCGATCCGCACCAGATCCAGCAGGACGCCCTCGACCGCCTGAAGAAGCTGCTGACCGAGCACATGAGCGACGAGCGCCTGCTGCTCACCTGGTTCGGCCAGTTCATGACCGAGCCGCGCTACCCCGAGCTGGTCGCCGGCCCGGAAATCGAAGAAGAAGACTTCCTCGCCGCCCTCGAAGACGGCGCCGTGCTGGTGCGCAACCCCAGCGCACGCCTGGCCTGGAGCGAGGTAGATGTCGGCCTGGTGCTGTTCGCCAGCGGTCAGAGCCGCCTGCTGCCGGCCCACCTCAAGGAGCTGCTGCGCCTGGTCTGCGCCGCCGAGGCGCTGCACAGCGACAACCTGGCGCCTTGGTTGGCCGACGACGACGGGCGTACACTGGTGAAAGAACTGGTCCAGCAAGGAAGTTTGGAGTTTGCTGATGAGTGAGATACACGTCCGCCTCGCCCACTGGCAGAAGGACAATGCCGATCTGCGGCGCATTCGCGAAGCGGTGTTCGTCGCGGAACAGGCCGTGCCGGCAGAACTCGAGTGGGATGACGAGGACATCGAGGCCGTGCACTTCCTCGCCTGCGAAGGCGACTATCCGATTGGCACCGCTCGCCTGCTGGCGGACGGCCAGATCGGCCGGGTTTCGGTGCTCAAGGACTGGCGCGGCCTGAAGGTTGGCGACGCACTGATGCGCGCCGCCATCGAGGCCGCCGAGGAGCGCGGCCAGCGCGAGCAGAAGCTCAGCGCCCAGGTACACGCCACCGCGTTCTACGAACGCCTGGGCTTTCAGGTCGAAGGCGGCGAATATCTCGAGGCCGGCATCCCCCACGTACTGATGGTGCGCCACAGCGACTAGGACAGAGCTCATGCACGAAGAAGACGCCCCGCTCGACGCGAACGAACCGGACCTGCCGGCCATCGATTTCCAGTCGCCGGGGCGTTTTGTCGTGCACAACCCGGACAGCTTCCCGGCAGCAACCGCCGAGCCGCGCGAGCCGGCGCCCTACCAGCTCGGCCAGCAGACTGACCTGCAGCGCTTCAGCCGCCCAGAACAGGCTCAGTCTCACGCCCTGGCCCTGCTGCAGCAGGCTCGTCATAGCCTGTGCATCTACAGCCCGGACCTGGAGTCCTGGCTCTACAGCCACAGCAGCGTGCAGGAGGCCTGCACCCGATTCCTCCTGGCCAGCCCGAAGAACCGTCTGCGCATCCTGGTGCGCGACGCCGGCAAACCGGTCAAGCAGGGCCATCGCCTGCTCAACCTGGCCCAACGCATCACCAGCAACCTGCATATCCGCAAGATCAACCCGGACCATCCCAGCGACGAAAGCGCCTACCTGCTGGCCGACGACCGCGGCCTGCTGCTGCGCGAGCTGCCGGAGCAATATGCCGGCTATGCCCTGTACAACGATCCCGGCCGCGTGCGCCAGCGTCAGGCGCAGTTCGACCAGGCCTGGGACATCAGCGTTCTCGACCCCGACCTGCGGAGTTTCCTGCTATGACCCTGCGTGCCTGCCTGCTCGCCCTGTCGCTTGGCCTCAGCCTGCCGCTGCAGGCCGCCACCGAGCTGATCCAGCTCAACTACCGCACCGCCGAGGACGTACTGCCGGTGGTGCAATCGGCGCTCGATGGCCAGGGCAAAGTCAGTCCCTACGGCAACCAGCTGGTGATCAACGCCTCGCCGGAGAAGATCCAGGAGGTGCGCGACCTGCTGCAGCAACTGGATACCGCGCCGCGGCGCCTGCTGATCAGCGTCGACACCAACGAGAGCAGCTTTCAGGACCGCGATGGCTATCGCGTCGATGGCAGTGTCAGCGCCGGTGACGCCGAAGTGATAGCCGGACGCGGTGAGGTGCACGGCCGCGACCAGGTGCGCGTGATCCGCCGTTCTACCGACAGCCGCAGCGGCGGCACTCAGCAGGTGCAGGCGACCGAAGGCTATCCGGCGCTGATCCAGGTCGGCCAGAGCGTGCCACTGACCAACACCAGCGTCGGCCCCTACGGCCAGGTCTACCAGAACACCGAGTACCGCAATGTCACCCAGGGCTTCTACGTCACCGCCAGCCTCACCGGCGACGTGGTGCATGTCAGCATCAGCAGCAACAACGACCGGGTGAATCGTTACCAGCCTGGCGTGATCGACGTGCAGAGCACCGATACCCGGGTCAGCGGTCGCCTCGGCGAGTGGATTCCTCTGGGCGGCGTCAGCCAGTCGAGCGAGGGCGATGATTCGGGCTTCCTGCGCCAGCAATCCACCCGCGGCGCCAACGACATGAGCATGCGCATCAAAGTCGAAGCCCTCGACTGAGGCCACCGCCAATATGTAGTTGCTCAGAAAAAGCACTACAAAGCGATTGACGAACGCCCGTTTGAAAGCGCATCATTGCCCCGCTCCCGCTAGCCAGGGGCTCTGTTGCAGAGCCTCCAGATCGATCCCGTAACACCATTCGGGTCGGTCCGTGTTCTAACAGCCCACAAGGCGTTTCGACGAGGTTGCGACTGGAACGTAAGTTGTCCTGAGGGACGGGGAAGCCTTAGCGTTATTAGCCAGATCGTTTGACCAGACCCGCATCGCCCAACGGTTTCCACGAGCCGGCAAGCCGCGAATCTGCTCCCGACCTGTCTCGTTTCGTCCTCTCCTCCTCTCCGCAACACTCTCGTCCCCGTCAATATCTCGAAGTACGTCCTGTGTCGCCCGCAACACTGCAAGCTTTGTTTGCACGTTGGTTTTGGGTGGGAAGTCGGTGCTCAACCAAACTCATACTTTGAAGGATTGACCATGTCAGCTTATCAAAACGACATCAAAGCCGTTGCCGCTCTGAAAGAAGCCGCAGGCAGCAGCTGGAGCGCGATCAACCCCGAATCCGTCGCTCGCATGCGCGCTCAGAACCGCTTCAAAACCGGCCTGGAAATCGCCCAGTACACCGCTGACATCATGCGCAAAGACATGGCCGAGTACGACGCCGACTCGTCCAAGTACACCCAGTCCCTGGGCTGCTGGCATGGCTTTATCGGTCAGCAGAAGCTGATCGCCATCAAGAAGCACCTGAAGACCACCAACAAGCGCTACCTCTACCTGTCCGGCTGGATGGTTGCTGCCCTGCGCTCCGACTTCGGCCCGCTGCCGGACCAGTCGATGCATGAGAAGACCGCCGTCTCCGACCTGATCGAAGAGCTGTACACCTTCCTGCGCCAGGCCGACAGCCGCGAACTGGACCTGCTGTTCACCGCCGTTGACGCCGCCCGCGCCGCTGGCGACAAGGCCAAGGAAGCCGAGCTGCAAGCTCAGATCGACAACTACGAAACCCACATCGTACCGATCATCGCCGACATCGACGCTGGCTTCGGTAACCCGGAAGCCACCTACCTGCTGGCCAAGCGCATGATCGAAGCAGGCGCTTGCTGCATCCAGATCGAGAACCAGGTTTCCGACGAGAAGCAGTGCGGCCACCAGGACGGCAAAGTGACCGTTCCGCACGCCGACTTCCTCGCCAAGATCGCTGCCGTTCGCTACGCATTCCTGGAACTGGGCATCGACAACGGCGTGATCGTTGCTCGTACCGACTCCCTGGGTGCCGGCCTGACCAAGCAGATCGCCGTTACCAACGCTCCGGGCGACCTGGGCGACCAGTACAACTCCTTCCTGGATTGCGAAGAAGTCTCCGCCGCCGACCTGAACAACGGCGACGTGGTTCTGAACCGCGAAGGCAAGCTGCTGCGTCCGAAGCGTCTGCCGTCCAACCTGTTCCAGTTCCGCGCCGGCACCGGCGAAGACCGCTGCGTACTCGACTGCATCACCTCGCTGCAGAACGGCGCCGACATGCTGTGGATCGAAACCGAGAAGCCGCACGTTGGCCAGATCAAGGGCATGGTTGACCGCATCCGTCAGGTCATCCCGAACGCCAAGCTGGTGTACAACAACAGCCCGTCCTTCAACTGGACCCTGAACTTCCGTCAGCAGGTGTTCGACGCTTTCGTTGCCGAAGGTAAAGACGTCTCCGCCTACGACCGCGCCAAGCTGATGAGCGTCGAGTACGACGAGACCGAGCTGGCCCAGGTTGCCGACGAGAAGATCCGTACCTTCCAGCGCGACGGTTCGGCTCAGGCCGGCATCTTCCACCACCTGATCACCCTGCCGACCTACCACACCGCCGCGCTGTCCACCGACAACCTGGCCAAAGGCTACTTCGCCGACCAGGGCATGCTGGCCTACGTGAAAGGTGTTCAGCGTCAGGAACTGCGTCAGGGTATCGCCTGCGTCAAGCACCAGAACATGGCTGGCTCCGACATCGGCGACAACCACAAGGAGTACTTCGCTGGCGAAGCTGCTCTGAAGGCCAGCGGTAAAGACAACACCATGAACCAGTTCCACTAACAGGAACCGGCCCTGCGGCCTAGCCGCAAGGTGTTATCAGACGAAGCCCCGGCAGTAGTGCCGGGGCTTCGTCGTTTCCGCCTTGCCAAAGATGCCTCCGCTGGCGTACCAAGACGGCACCCCCTCGATGAAGCGGTCATGCGCAACCTTCTGACAATCTGCCTGCTCGCCCTCTGCAGCAGCGGCGCAGCCGCCAACGATCTGCAGCACCTGCTCCCCGCTACCACGGCCAGTGGCATCCTCGAACAGTTGAAGGACGACCGGCACCAGCACTTCGCCGTGATCGACTACGCCCGCCACTCCAGTCAGCCGCGCTTCCTGCTGTTCGAACGAGACAGCCTGCGCCTGGTAGACAGCTACCGGGTGGCCCACGGGCGCGGCTCCGATCCCGACCACGACGGCTATGCCGACTCCTTTTCCGATGCCGAAGGTAGCCACGCCAGCTCGCTCGGCGTGTTTCGCACCAGCACCCTGTATGTCAGCGAAGAGCCCGGTCATGGGCTATCCATGCGCCTGCTGGGCCTGAGCGATAGCAATGCCAACGCCGAGCGTCGCGCCATCGTGCTGCACGCTCGCGATTACATGGAGGAGGATTTCGTCCGGCGCCACGGCGTGGCCGGCCGCAGCCATGGCTGCCTAGTGCTGGCCGAAGCCGATCGCGACCAGGCCGTTGCCGCGTTGCGCGGCGGCGCATTGATCTTCGCCGTAGACACTCGGCGCAGCTCGCCGAGCTATATCAGCCAACGAAAATAGAAGTTCTGCCGGCAAAATAACAACGCTGCGCTCCATTCACGCATCAATTAAGCCCGCAGATGTAAACAATTCCCGACAGACTCTTTCGAAAAAGCGTCATCCGAATATCGAAATACCATAAGACCAAAGCCGTAGAGCCTCGCGCAGGCCCCGTCACACGGGGCGTGACGCCAATAGACGAACAAACAGAACGGAACGGCCGTTCATTTTTTTATTCGGAAAAATTTACTTAACGCGCCATGCGCGCATAAAATTGCCGCCACTACTCTGCAGGGCAACCACCATCAGGTTGCTCTACCATTATTAAAAAGCCGCCCCTTTACCCAAGGAGCCCCGGCATGCCTGATGCGGTAACGACCATGTCCCATAACTGGGCTTTTGCTGTATTCCTGCTCGGAGTCTTCGGACTCATCGCCTTCATGCTCGGCCTGTCCAGCTTGCTCGGAAGCAAGGCCTGGGGGCGTAGCAAGAACGATCCGTTCGAGTCGGGCATGCTGCCGGTCGGTAGTGCGCGCCTGCGCCTATCAGCGAAGTTCTATCTGGTCGCGATGCTCTTCGTGATCTTCGACGTTGAAGCCCTCTTTCTCTTCGCTTGGGCAGTCTCGGTACGCGAAAGCGGCTGGGCCGGCCTGATCGAAGCTACAGTTTTCATAGCAATTCTGTTGGCTGGTCTTGTCTATCTTTGGCGTATAGGCGCGCTCGACTGGGCGCCCGAAGGCCGTCGCAATCGGCAGGCGAAGCTAAAACAATGAGGCTTTGGCGATGCAATACAAACTTACTCGGATCGATCCGGACGCTCCCAACGAGCAGTACCCGATCGGCGAGCGGGAGACCGTAGCCGATCCACTGCTGGAGGATGAAGTCCACAAGAACATCTTCATGGGCAAGCTCGAAGATGTTCTTAACGGTGCGGTGAACTGGGGTCGCAAGAACTCCCTGTGGCCGTACAACTTCGGTTTGTCCTGCTGCTACGTGGAAATGACCACGGCCTTCACTGCGCCCCACGATATCGCTCGCTTCGGTGCGGAAGTGATTCGTGCGTCCCCGCGCCAGGCCGACTTCATGGTCATCGCCGGCACCTGCTTCATCAAGATGGCCCCGGTCATCCAGCGCCTGTACGAGCAGATGCTGGAGCCCAAGTGGGTGATCTCCATGGGCGCCTGTGCGAATTCCGGCGGCATGTACGACATCTACTCGGTCGTTCAGGGTGTCGACAAGTTCCTCCCGGTGGACGTCTACATTCCCGGCTGCCCGCCCCGGCCCGAGGCATTCCTGCAAGGCCTGATGCTGCTGCAGGAATCCATCGGTCAGGAGCGTCGTCCGCTGTCCTGGGTCGTCGGCGACCAAGGCATCTACCGTGCCGAAATGCCTTCGCAAAAGGAGCAGCGCCGCGAGCAGCGCATCGCTGTGACCAACCTGCGCAGCCCCGACGAAGTGTGAGCCGGCCCTTTCGCCTGCTCACTGACGCCGTACACCGCCGATAGCGACCGAGACCATGACTGCAGACAGCATTCTGTCCGTTCCACCGTACAAGGCCGATGACCAAGATGTGGTCATCGAGCTGAATTCCCGTTTTGGTGCCGAGACCTTCACCGTCCAGAGCACCCGTACCGGCATGCCGGTGCTTTGGGTCGCCCGTGATCGCTTGATCAACGTGCTGACCTTCCTGCGCAACCTGCCGCGCCCCTACGTCATGCTGTACGACCTGCATGGCATCGACGAGCGTCTGCGCACCCAGCGCCGCGGCCTGCCGGGCGCCGACTTCACCGTGTTCTATCACCTGATGTCGGTCGAGCGTAACAGCGACATCATGATCAAGGTCGCCCTCAAGGAAGGCGATCTCAACGTCCCCACCGTCACCGGTATTTGGCCCAACGCCAACTGGTACGAGCGTGAGGTCTGGGATCTGTACGGCATCACCTTCCAGGGCCACCCGCACCTGACCCGCATCATGATGCCGCCGACCTGGGAAGGTCACCCGCTGCGCAAGGACTATCCGGCGCGCGCCACCGAATTCGATCCCTTCAGCCTGACCCTGGCCAAACAGCAGCTGGAAGAAGAAGCCGCGCGCTTCAAGCCGGAAGACTGGGGCATGAAGCGCCACGGCGAGCACGAGGACTACATGTTCCTCAACCTCGGCCCGAACCACCCGTCCGCCCACGGTGCATTCCGCATCATTCTGCAGCTGGACGGTGAAGAGATCATCGACTGCGTTCCGGACATCGGTTACCACCACCGTGGCGCCGAGAAGATGGCCGAGCGTCAGTCTTGGCACAGCTTCATCCCCTACACCGACCGTATCGACTATCTCGGCGGGGTGATGAACAACCTGCCCTACGTGCTGTCGGTCGAGAAGCTGGCCGGGATCAAGGTCCCGGACCGCGTCGACTTCATCCGCGTGATGCTGGCCGAGTTCTTCCGTATCACCAGCCACCTGCTGTTCCTGGGTACCTATATCCAGGACGTCGGCGCCATGACCCCGGTGTTCTTCACCTTCACCGACCGCCAGCGCGCCTACAAGGTGATCGAGGCCATCACCGGCTTCCGCCTGCACCCGGCCTGGTACCGCATCGGCGGCGTCGCCCACGATCTGCCGCGCGGCTGGGACAAGCTGGTCAAGGAATTCGTCGACTGGCTGCCCAAGCGCCTCGACGAGTACACCAAGGCCGCCCTGCAGAACAGCATCCTCAAGGGCCGTACCATCGGCGTCGCCCAGTACAACACCAAGGAAGCGCTGGAATGGGGCGTCACCGGCGCCGGCCTGCGCTCCACCGGCCTGGACTTCGACCTGCGCAAGGCGCGCCCGTACTCCGGCTACGAGAACTTCGAATTCGAAGTGCCGCTGGCCCACAACGGCGACGCCTACGACCGCTGCATGGTCCGTGTCGAGGAGATGCGCCAGAGCATCTGCATCATCGACCAGTGCCTGCGCAACATGCCGGAAGGCCCGTACAAGGCGGATCACCCGCTGACCACGCCGCCGCCGAAAGAGCGCACCCTGCAGCACATCGAGACCCTGATCACCCACTTCCTGCAAGTCTCGTGGGGCCCGGTCATGCCGGCCAACGAGAGCTTCCAGATGATCGAGGCGACCAAGGGCATCAACAGCTATTACCTGACGAGCGACGGCAGCACCATGAGCTACCGCACGCGCATCCGGACGCCCAGCTTCCCGCACCTGCAGCAGATCCCTTCGGTGATCCGCGGCAGCATGATCGCGGACCTGATCGCCTACCTGGGTAGCATCGACTTCGTTATGGCCGACGTGGACCGTTAATCACATGAGCCAGACTACTGTTTCTTCGCAAAGCATGATCCAAACCGACCGCTTCGAACTCAGCCAGGCCGAGTACGACGCCATCGAACACGAAATGCACCACTACGAGGACCCGCGCGCGGCGTCCATCGAAGCCCTGAAGATCGTGCAGAAGCAGCGTGGCTGGGTGCCGGACGGTGCCATCTACGCCATCGCCGACATCCTTGGCATCCCCGCAAGCGACGTCGAGGGCGTGGCCACCTTCTACAGCCAGATCTTCCGCGTGCCGGTAGGCCGCCACGTGATCCGCGTGTGCGACAGCATGACCTGCTTCATCGGCGGCCACGAGAATCTGCTCGGCAGCCTCAAGGACAAGCTCGGCATCGTCCCCGGCCAGACCACCGCCGACGGCCGCTTCACCCTGCTGCCGGTGTGCTGCCTGGGTAACTGCGACAAGGCCCCGGCCGTGATGATCGACGACGACACCTACGGCAACCTCGACGCCAACGGTATCGCCCAGCTGCTGGAGTCCTACGCATGAAAACGCTGACTTCCGTAGGCCCGATCAACAGCATCGCCCGCAGCGAAGAGACCCATCCGCTGACCTGGCGCCTGCGTGACGACGCCCAGCCGGTATGGCTGGAGGAATACCAGGCGAAGAACGGCTACGCCGCCGCACGCAAGGCCTTGGGCGAAATGGCTCAGGCCGACATCGTGCAGACGGTCAAGGACTCCGGCCTCAAAGGCCGCGGCGGTGCGGGCTTCCCCACCGGCGTGAAGTGGGGCCTGATGCCGGCCGACGAATCCATGAACATCCGCTACCTGCTGTGCAACGCGGACGAAATGGAGCCGAACACCTGGAAGGATCGCATGCTCATGGAGCAGCTGCCGCACCTGCTGGTGGAAGGCATGCTGATCTCCGCGCGCGCGCTCAAGGCCTACCGCGGCTACATCTTTCTGCGCGGCGAGTACGTCGACGCGGCCGCCAACCTGAATCGCGCCATCGCCGAGGCCAAGGCCGCCGGCCTGCTGGGCAAGAACATCCTCGGCAGCGGCTTCGATTTCGAGCTGTTCGTCCACACCGGTGCCGGTCGCTACATCTGCGGTGAAGAAACCGCGCTGATCAACTCCCTGGAAGGTCGCCGCGCCAACCCGCGTTCCAAGCCGCCCTTCCCCGCCGCTGTCGGCGTGTGGGGCAAGCCGACCTGCGTGAACAACGTCGAGACCCTGTGCAACGTGCCGGCGATCGTCGCCAACGGCGTGGACTGGTACAAGACCCTGGCCCGCCCGGGCAGCGAAGACATGGGCACCAAGCTCATGGGCTTCTCCGGCAAGGTGAAGAACCCCGGCCTGTGGGAACTGCCGTTCGGCATACCGGCCCGCGAGCTGTTCGAGGACTACGCCGGCGGCATGCGTGACGGCTACAAGCTGAAATGCTGGCAGCCCGGCGGCGCCGGTACCGGCTTCCTGCTGCCCGAGCACCTGGACGCGGCCATGTTCGCCGGCGGCATCGCCAAGGTCGGCACCCGTATGGGTACCGGCCTGGCCCTGGCGGTGGATGACTCGGTCAACATGGTCTCGCTGCTGCGCAACATGGAAGAGTTCTTCGCCCGCGAGTCGTGCGGCTGGTGTACCCCCTGCCGTGACGGTCTGCCGTGGAGCGTGAAGATCCTCCGTGCCCTGGAACGCAAACAAGGCACCCAGCAGGACATCGATACCCTGCTCGGTCTGGTCAACTTCCTCGGCCCCGGCAAGACCTTCTGCGCCCATGCACCGGGCGCCGTCGAACCGCTGGGTAGTGCGATCAAGTATTTCCGTCCGGAGTTCGAGGCTGGCGTATCCAGCTCGGCCATTCCGGCGCCGGCCGCCGCGCAGTTCGCGCCGGCCTGAAGCATTGGCGTCGCGGCCAAGGCCGCGATGCAACCGTGATTCCATTAGCCAAGCCCGCTTTGGCGGGTAAAGAAGAAACCTGAACCATGGCCACTATCCACGTAGACGGCAAAGATTTCGAAGTCGATGGGGCGGACAACCTGCTGCAGGCCTGTCTCTCCCTCGGGCTCGACATCCCCTACTTCTGCTGGCACCCGGCGCTCGGTAGCGTCGGCGCCTGCCGCCAATGCGCGGTGAAGCAGTACACCGATGAGAACGACAAGCGCGGCCGCATCGTCATGTCCTGCATGACGCCGGCGACCGACAACACCTGGATCAGCATCGACGACGAAGAGTCCAAGGCGTTCCGCGCCAGCGTCGTCGAGTGGCTGATGACCAACCACCCGCACGACTGCCCGGTGTGCGAGGAAGGCGGTCACTGCCACCTGCAGGACATGACGGTGATGACCGGCCACAACCAGCGCCGGTACCGCTTCACCAAGCGCACCCACCAGAACCAGCAGCTCGGCCCGTTCATCTCCCACGAGATGAACCGCTGCATCGCCTGCTACCGCTGCGTGCGCTACTACAAGGACTACGCCGGCGGCACCGACCTGGGCGTCTACGGCGCGCACGACAACGTGTACTTCGGCCGCGTCGAAGACGGCGTGCTGGAGAGCGAGTTCTCCGGCAACCTCACCGAGGTCTGCCCGACCGGTGTGTTCACCGACAAGACCCACTCCGAGCGCTACAACCGCAAGTGGGACATGCAGTTCGCCCCGAGCATCTGCCATGGCTGCTCCAGCGGCTGCAACATCAGCCCCGGTGAGCGCTACGGCGAGATCCGCCGCATCGAGAACCGCTTCAACGGCTCGGTGAACCACTACTTCCTGTGCGACCGTGGCCGCTTCGGCTACGGCTACACCAACCGCGAAGACCGGCCGCGCCAACCGCTGCTGGGTAGCCAGAAGCTCGGCATCGACGCCGCGCTGGACAAGGCCGCCGAGCTGCTCAAGGGCAAGCGCGTGATCGGCATCGGTTCGCCGCGCGCCAGCCTGGAAGGCAACTACGCCCTGCGCGAGCTGGTCGGCGAAGCCAACTTCTACAGCGGCATCGCCGCCGTCGAGCTGGAAAACATCCGCCTGATCCGCGACGTGCTGCAGAACGGCCCGCTGCCGGTGCCGTCGCTGCGCGAGATCGAAGATCACGACGCTGTGTTCGTCCTCGGTGAAGACCTAACCCAGACCGCCGCGCGCGTCGCCCTGGCCCTGCGCCAGTCGGTCAAGGGCAAGGCCACCGAAATCGCCGCCTCGATGAAGATCCAGGACTGGCACATGGCCGCCGTGCAGAACGTCGCCCAGGACGCCCTCCATCCGCTGTTCATTGCCAGCGTCGACGCCACCCGCCTGGACGACGTCGCCGAAGCCTGCGTGCATGCCGCGCCCGCCGACCTGGCGCGCATTGGCTTCGCCGTGGCCCACGCCATCGACCCGAGCGCCCCGGCCGTCACCGGCCTGGACGACGAGGCCGTCGAACTGGTGCAACTGATCGCCGATGCCCTGCTGGCCGGTAAGCGTCCGCTGATCGTCAGTGGCGCCTCGCTGGGCGAGAAGAGCATCGTCGAGGCCGCGGCGAACATCGCCCAGGCCCTGAAGAACCGCGAGAAGAACGCCTCCATCAGCCTGGTGGTGCCGGAAGCCAACAGCATGGGCCTGGCGCTGCTTCTGGGTGAAGAGTTCGGTGGGAAATCGGTAGACGCCGCGCTTGAGGCCCTGACCTCTGGCCAGGCCGACGCCGTGGTGGTGCTGGAGAACGATCTGTACCGCCGCGCCGACACCGCCAAGGTTGATGCTGCGCTGGCCGCCGCCAAGGCAGTGATCGTCGCCGACCACCAGCAGACCGCCACTACCGCCAAGGCCAACCTGGTGCTGTCTGCCGCCAGCTTCGCCGAAGGCGATGGCACCCTGGTCAGCCAGGAAGGTCGCGCCCAGCGCTTCTTCCAGGTGTTCGAGCCGAGCTACTACGACAGCAACATCCTGGTCCGCGAAGGCTGGCGCTGGATGCACGCGCTGCACAGCACCCTGCAGGGCAAGGCCGTGGACTGGACCCAGCTGGACCAGGTCACCGAAGCCGTGGCCGCCAGCAGTTCCGTGCTGGCCGCGGTCAGGGACGCAGCGCCAAACGCCTCGTTCCGCATCAAGGGCCTCAAGCTGGCGCGCGAACCGCTGCGTTACAGCGGCCGTACTGCCATGCGCGCCAACATCAGCGTGCACGAGCCGCGTCAGCCGCAGGACCAGGACTCCGCCTTCGCCTTCTCCATGGAAGGCTACTCGGGCAGCAAGGAAGACCGTCAGCAGATTCCGTTCGCCTGGTCGCCGGGGTGGAACTCGCCACAGGCCTGGAACAAGTTCCAGGATGAAGTCGGTGGCCATCTGCGCGCCGGTGATCCGGGTGTGCGTCTGTTCGAGTCCCAGGGCAAGACCCTGGCCTGGTTCGCCGTGCCGGGCGCCTTCGCCCCGGCCCAGGGCACCTGGCAGGTCGTGCCGTTCCACCACCTGTTCGGCAGCGAGGAAAACTCCTCACGCGCCGCGCCGGTGCAGGAGCGCATCCAGCCCGCCTACGTCGCCCTGGCCAAGGCCGAGGCCGATCGCCTGGGCGTCAACGACGGCGCGCTGCTCAGCCTGACCGTCGCCGGCCAGACTCTGCGCCTGCCGGTGAAAGTCAGCGAAGACCTGGCCCTGGGCCTGGTCGGCCTGCCGGCCGGCTTCGCCGGCATCCCGGCGGCCATCGCCGGCGCCACTGCAACCGGACTGCAGGAGGCCGCGCAATGAGCTGGCTGACGCCCGAACTGCTCGACGTCTTCATCGCCGTCCTCAAGGCCATCGTCATCCTGCTGGTGGTGGTGGTCTGCGGCGCGCTGCTGAGCTTCGTCGAACGCCGTCTGCTGGGCTGGTGGCAGGACCGTTACGGTCCGAACCGCGTCGGCCCGTTCGGCATGTTCCAGATCGCTGCGGACATGCTGAAGATGTTCTTCAAGGAAGACTGGACGCCGCCGTTCGCCGACAAGTTCATCTTCATGCTGGCACCGATGATCGCCTTCGCCGCCATGCTGATGGCCTTCGCCATCATCCCGGTCACCCCAACCTGGGGCGTGGCGGACCTGAACATCGGCATCCTGTTCTTCTTCGCCATGGCCGGTCTGTCGGTGTACGCCGTGCTGTTCGCCGGCTGGTCGAGCAACAACAAGTTCGCCCTGCTCGGCAGCCTGCGTGCCTCGGCCCAGACTATCTCCTACGAGGTGTTCCTGGCCCTGGCACTGATGGGCGTGGTGGCGCAGGTCGGCTCGTTCAACATGCGCGACATCGTCGACTACCAGGCCGAAAATCTGTGGTTCATCATTCCGCAGTTCTTCGGCTTCTGTACCTTCTTCATCGCCGGCGTCGCCGTGACTCACCGTCACCCGTTCGACCAGCCGGAAGCGGAGCAGGAGCTGGCCGACGGTTACCACATCGAATATGCCGGCATGAAATGGGGCATGTTCTTCGTCGGCGAGTACATCGGCATCGTGACCATCTCGGCGCTGCTGGTGACCCTGTTCTTCGGTGGCTGGCACGGCCCGTTCGGCATCCTGCCGCAGATCCCCTTCATCTGGTTCGCGGCCAAGACCTGCTTCTTCATCATGATCTTCATCCTGCTGCGCGCGTCGATTCCGCGCCCGCGGTATGACCAGGTCATGGCGTTCAGCTGGAAGTTCTGCCTGCCGCTGACTCTGATCAACCTGCTGGTGACCGGCGCGCTCGTGCTGGCCTCGGCCCAGTAAGGAGAAACACGCAATGCTCAAGTACATATGGGATGTGGTGCACGGCACCTGGACCCAGCTGCGCAGCCTGGTCATGGTCTTCGGCCATGGCTTCCGCAAGCGTGACACCCTGCAATACCCGGAAGAGCCGGTGTACCTGCCGCCGCGCTACCGCGGCCGCATCGTGCTGACCCGCGACCCCGATGGCGAGGAACGCTGCGTAGCCTGCAACCTGTGCGCCGTGGCCTGCCCGGTCGGCTGCATCTCGCTGCAGAAGGCCGAGACCGAAGACGGTCGCTGGTATCCGGAGTTCTTCCGCATCAACTTCTCGCGCTGCATCTTCTGCGGCCTGTGCGAGGAAGCCTGTCCGACCACCGCGATCCAGCTGACGCCGGATTTCGAGATGGGCGAGTACAAGCGCCAGGATCTGGTCTACGAGAAGGAAGACCTGCTGATCAGCGGTCCGGGCAAGAACCCGGACTACAACTTCTACCGCGTCGCCGGCATGGCCATCGCCGGCAAGCCGAAAGGTGCCGCGCAGAACGAGGCCGAGCCGATCAACGTCAAAGGCCTGCTGCCCTAAGGAGGGGATGATGGAATTTGCTTTCTACCTCGCCGCGGGCGTTGCCGTGGCTTCTACAGTGATGGTCATTACCGGGACCAACCCGGTGCATGCCCTGCTCAACCTGATCGTCTCGCTGCTGGCCGTGGCCTCGACCTTCTTCGCCCTCGGCGCGCCGTTCGCCGGCGCCCTGGAGATCATCGTCTACGCCGGCGCCATCATGGTCCTGTTCGTCTTCGTGGTGATGATGCTCAACCTCGGCCCGGCTGCCGCCGAGCAGGAGAAACAGTGGCTGAAACCCGGCATCTGGACCGGACCCGCCATTCTCTCCCTGCTGCTGCTGGGCCAGCTGTTGTATGCCCTGTTCGCCAGCCCCAGCGGCGCCGCCATCGGTCTCGAGACCGTAGACGCCAAGGCTGTCGGCATCAGCCTGTTCGGCCCCTACCTGCTGGTAGTTGAGCTGGCCTCCATGCTGCTGCTCGCTGCCCTGGTCGCCGCCTACCATCTGGGCCGCCACGAAGCCAAGGAGCCGACCGTATGAATGCCGTTCCTCTGGAGCACGGCCTGGCCCTGGCCGCCGTGTTGTTCAGCCTGGGCCTGATCGGCCTGATGGTGCGCCGTAACATCCTCTTCGTGCTGATGAGCCTGGAAGTGATGATGAACGCCACCGCCCTCGCCTTCGTCGTCGCCGGCAGTCGCTGGGTACAAGCCGACGGCCAGGTGATGTTCATTCTGGTGATCACCCTGGCAGCCGCCGAGGCCAGTATCGGCCTGGCGATCCTGCTGCAGCTGTATCGCCGCTTCAACACCCTCGATGTCGACGCTGCCAGCGAGATGCGCGGATGAACCTTCTATTCCTCACCCTCCTTTTCCCGCTGCTCGGCTGGTTCCTGCTGGCCTTCTCCCGTGGGCGACTCTCGGAAAACACCGCAGCCCTGATCGGCGTCGGTTCGGTCGGCCTGGCCGCACTAAGCGCCGCCTGGGTCGTATTCCAGTTCCTCGCCGCCGAACCGGCCAACGGCGTGTACACCCAGACGCTGTGGCAGTGGATGAACGTTGCGGGCCTCGCGCCGAGCTTCACCCTGCACCTGGACGGCCTATCGGCCACCATGCTCGGCGTGGTCACCGGTGTCGGCTTCCTGATCCACCTGTTCGCCAGCTGGTACATGCGCGGTGAAGAGGGCTACTCGCGCTTCTTCGCCTACACCAACCTGTTCATCTTCAGCATGTTGCTGCTGGTTCTCGGCGACAACCTGCTGGTGCTGTTCTTCGGCTGGGAAGGCGTGGGCCTGTGCTCGTACCTGCTGATCGGCTTCTACTACAAGCACGTGCCCAACGGTAACGCGGCGCTCAAGGCGTTCATCGTCACCCGTATCGGCGACGTGTTCCTGATGATCGGCCTGTTCCTGCTGTTCCTCAACCTCGGCACCCTGAACATCCAAGAGCTGATGGTTCTGGCTCCGCAGAAGTACGTGGCCGGTGATACTTGGCTGTGGGTCGCCACCCTGATGCTGCTCGGCGGTGCGGTCGGCAAGTCCGCCCAGCTGCCGCTGCAGACCTGGCTGGCCGACGCGATGGCGGGCCCGACCCCGGTCTCGGCGCTGATCCACGCCGCTACCATGGTGACCGCGGGCGTCTACCTGATCGCCCGTACCCACGGCCTGTTCCTGCTGACCCCGGAGATTCTCGAGCTGGTCGGCATCGTCGGCGCCGTGACCCTGGTACTGGCCGGTTTCGCCGCCCTGGTACAGACCGACATCAAGCGCATCCTCGCCTACTCGACCATGAGCCAGATCGGCTACATGTTCCTCGCCCTCGGCGTACAGGCCTGGGATGCGGCGATCTTCCACCTGATGACCCACGCCTTCTTCAAGGCCCTGCTGTTCCTCGCTTCCGGTGCGGTGATCCACGCCTGCCACCACGAGCAGAACATCTTCAAGATGGGCGGCCTGTGGAAGAAGCTGCCGCTGGCCTATGCGAGCTTCATCGTCGGTGGCGCGGCCCTGGCAGCGCTGCCGCTGGTCACCGCCGGCTTCTACTCCAAGGACGAGATCCTCTGGGAAGCCTTCGCCAGCGGCCACAGCGAGCTGCTCTACGCAGGCCTGGCCGGTGCCTTCCTGACCTCGATCTACACCTTCCGCCTGATCTTCATCGCCTTCCACGGCGAGCAGCAGACCGAGGCCCATGCCGGTCACGGCATTGCCCACAACCTGCCGCTGGCCACCCTGATCGTGCTGTCGACCTTCGTCGGCGCGCTGATCACTCCGCCGTTGCATGGTGTGCTGCCGCAGAGCATCGGCCATGCCGGTGGTGAGGCCAAGCACGGTCTGGAGATCGCCTCGGGCGCCATCGCCCTGGCCGGCATCCTCCTGGCCGCCCTGCTGTTCCTCGGTCAGCGTCGCTTCGTCAGCGCCGTCGCCGCCAGCGCTCCGGGCCGCTTCCTGTCGGCCTGGTGGTTCGCCGCCTGGGGCTTCGACTGGCTCTACGACAAGGTCTTCGTGCAGCCCTACCTGCTGATCTGCCGCCTGCTCGGCCGTGACCCGATCGACCAGAGCATCGGCCTGGTGCCGCGTCTGGCCCGTGGTGGCAACGGTCTGCTGGCCCGCGCCCAGACCGGTCAGGTGCGCTGGTACGCCACTTCGATTGCCGGGGGTGCCGTGCTGGTACTCGCCGTCCTCATTTTTCTGAGTTAAGGAAAACAGCCTGATGATTCTCCCCTGGCTAATCCTGATTCCCTTCATCGGCGGCCTGCTGTGCTGGCAGGGCGATCGCCTCGGCAACACCCTGCCGCGCTGGATCGCCCTGCTGACCATGGGCTTGCTGTTCGGCCTCAGCCTGTGGCTGTGGGCCACCGCCGACTTCAGCCTGGCCCCGGCCCCCGGTGCCGATCCGGTCTGGGCTGCCGAGTTCAAGGTGCAGTGGATCGAGCGTCTCGGCATCAGCATCCACCTCGGCCTCGACGGCCTGTCGGTGCTGATGATCTGCCTCACCGGCCTGCTCGGCGTGCTGTCCGTGCTGTGCTCGTGGAACGAGATCCAAAACCGCGTAGGCTTCTTCCACCTCAACCTGATGTGGATCCTCGGCGGCGTGGTCGGCGTGTTCCTCGCCATCGACCTGTTCCTGTTCTTCTTCTTCTGGGAAATGATGCTGGTGCCGATGTACTTCCTCATCGCGCTCTGGGGTCATAGCGGCAGCAAGGGGCATTCGCGGATCAACGCCGCCACCAAGTTCTTCATCTTCACCCAGGCCAGCGGCCTGATCATGCTGGTGGCGATCCTCGCCCTGGTGCTGATCAACTACAACGCCACCGGCGTGCTGACCTTCAACTACGCCGACCTGCTGAAGACCGACCTGCCGGCCGGTACCGAGTACCTGCTGATGCTCGGCTTCTTCGCCGCCTTCGCCGTGAAGTTCCCGGTAGTACCGGTGCACTCCTGGCTGCCGGATGCTCACGCCCAGGCGCCGACCGCCGGCTCCGTGGACCTTGCCGGCATTCTGCTGAAGACCGCCGCCTACGGCCTGATGCGCTTCGCCCTGCCGCTGTTCCCCAACGCCTCGGCCGAGTTCGCGCCGATCGCCATGTGGCTCGGTGTGTTCGCCATCGCCTACGGTGCCTTCCTGTCGTTCGCCCAGACCGACATCAAGCGCCTGGTGGCCTACTCCAGCGTCTCGCACATGGGCTTCGTGCTGATCGCCATCTACTCCGGCAGCCAGATCGCCCTGCAGGGCGCGGTGGTGCAGATGATGGCCCACGGCCTATCCGCCGCCGCCCTGTTCATCCTCTGCGGCCAGCTCTACGAGCGCTTGCACACCCGCGACATGCGCGAGATGGGCGGCATCTGGGCGCGCCTGCCGTGGCTGCCAGCGGTGAGCCTGTTCTTCGCCGCCGCCGCGCTGGGCCTGCCGGGCACCGGCAACTTCGTCGGCGAGTTCCTGATCCTGATCGGCAGCTTCCCGGCCGCGCCATGGGTCGTGGTGCTGGCCGCCTGCGGCCTGGTACTGGGCTCGGTGTACTCGCTGGCGATGATCCACCGCGCCTACTTCGGCCCGGCCAAGTCCGAAGCTCCGCTGCAGGCCTTGAAGGCTCGCGAGCTGTACATGGTGCTGGGTCTGGCGGTGCTGCTGATCCTGCTCGGCGTCTACCCGCAACCGGTGCTCGACACCTCCGCCGCCAGCATGCACGGCGTGCAGCAGTGGTTCAGCGGTGCCCTCACTCAACTCGCCTCGGTCCGGTAATCAAGCGCTATGGAACTGACGACTCAACACTTCATCGCGCTACTGCCGCTGCTGATCACCAGCGCCACCGTCGTGGTGGTGATGCTGGCCATCGCCTGGAAGCGCAACCACGCCTGGACCTTCATCCTCTCCGTGCTGGGCCTCAACCTGGCCCTGCTATCGGTGATCCCGGCCGTGAGCGTGACGCCGATCCAGGTCACCCCACTGCTGCTGGTGGACAAGTTCGCCTGCTACTACATGGCGCTGGTGCTGGCCGCCACGCTGGCCTGCACCACCCTGATCCACGCCTACCTGGGCGGTGAATCGGGCAAGCTGGGCTACCCCGGCAACCGCGAAGAGCTGTACCTGCTGATGCTGCTGTCCGCCGCTGGCGGACTGGTGCTGGTCAGCGCGCAGCACCTGGCGGGGCTGTTCATCGGCCTGGAACTGCTGTCGGTGCCGACCTACGGCATGATCGCCTACGCCTTCTTCAACAAGCGTTCGCTGGAAGCCGGCATCAAGTACATGGTGCTGTCCGCTGCCGGTTCGGCCTTCCTGCTGTTCGGCATGGCCCTGCTCTACGCCGAATCCGGCAGCCTGAGCTTCGCCGGCATCGGCGCCAAGCTGGCCGCCGACGGCCTGCCGAGCCTGATCGCCCAGGCCGGCTTCGGCATGATGCTGATCGGCCTGGCCTTCAAGCTGTCGCTGGTACCCTTCCACCTGTGGACTCCGGACGTCTACGAGGGCGCCCCGGCACCGGTCGCCGCCTTCCTGGCCACCGCCAGCAAGGTGGCGGTGTTCGCCGTGCTGCTGCGCCTGTACCAGATCTCTCCGGTTGCCGCCGGTGGCTGGCTGAACGAGCTGCTCACCGTGCTGGCCATCGCCTCGATCCTGTTCGGTAACCTGCTGGCGCTGCTGCAGAGCAACCTCAAGCGTCTGCTCGGTTACTCGTCGATCGCCCACTTCGGCTACCTGCTGATCGCCTTGATCGCCAGCAAGGGCCTGGCCGAGGAAGCCATCGGCGTGTACCTGGCCACCTACGTACTGACCAGCCTGGGCGCGTTCGGCGTGATCACCCTGATGTCCACGCCCTACAGTGGCCGTGACGCCGACGCCCTGTACGAGTACCGTGGCCTGTTCTGGCGCCGTCCGTACCTGACCGCCGTGCTCACCGTGATGATGCTGTCGCTGGCCGGCATTCCGCTGACCGCCGGCTTCATCGGCAAGTTCTACGTGGTCGCTGCCGGCGTGCAATCGCAACAGTGGTGGCTGCTCGGCGCGCTGATCCTGGGCAGCGCCATCGGCGTGTTCTACTACCTGCGGGTGATGGTCACCCTGTTCCTGCAGGAGCCGAACCTCAAGCGCCACGACGCACCGTTCAACTGGGGCCAGCGCGCCGGCGGCGTCATGCTGCTGTTCGTCGCCCTGCTCGCCTTCTTCCTCGGCGTCTACCCGCAGCCGCTGCTGGAGCTGGTGCAGCACGCCGGCCTGGTGGCCGTGGCCCACTGAGGTCAGCAGCAATGAAAAACCCGGCGCTCGCCGGGTTTTTTCTGCCTGCGATTCAGGGCAAGCACGGAGCCCTTGAGGCCAAGCAGGCTGCCGGGCTGATTCTTTCTGAATTTCAGGGCAGGCGGGGCGCCTGGCTGCCGCTGTGGTAGATATCCCAGCTGGCGATGAACAGCGCGGCGATCAGCGGGCCGATAACGAAGCCGTTGAGACCGAACAGGGTCAGCCCCCCCAGGGTGGAGATCAGCACCAGGTAGTCCGGCATGCGCGTGTCCTTGCCCACCAGGATCGGCCGCAGCAGGTTGTCCACCAGGCCGATCACCAGCACGCCGAACAGGATCAGAGTCACGCCCTGCCACAGCTCGCCACGCGCCAGCAGGTACAGCGCCACCGGCCCCCAGACCAGCCCGCAGCCCACCGCTGGCAACAGCGAGAGGAAGGCCATCAGCACTCCCCACAACAGTGGGCTGCTGATGCCCAGTACCCAGAAGATCAATCCACCCAGCGCGCCTTGCACCAGCGCCACGGCAATATTGCCCTTGACCGTGGCGCGCACCACCCGGGTGAACTTGATCTGCAGGCGGCGCTTGAGGCCCTCGGCCAGCGGCACGGCGCTGCGCACGGTACGCACCAGTTCCGGACCGTCACGCAGGAAGAAGTACAGCAGGTAGAGCATGACGAAGAAGCCGACCACGAACTCGAAGGTGTTCTGGCCAATGGCGAACGCCTTGGTCGCGAGGAACTGACTGCCCTCCAGCGCACCACGGGCGACGCGGTCGCGCAAGCCATCGAAATTACCCATGCCGAGGCGGTCGAGCTGGCGCTGGATGGCCTGCGGCAGCATGTCCTTGCCCTGGGCGACGAAGGCGCCGACATCCAGTTCGCCAGCCTCGATACGCTCGTACACCGCCGCCCCCTCGTTCACCAGCATCAGGGTGATGACGATCACCGGCAGGATCGCCACCAGCAGGCACACGCACAGGGTAATCAGCGCCGACAGGTTGCCGCGACCGCCGATGCGCAGGGCCAGGCGGCGCTGCAACGGGGCGAACAGCACGGCCAGCACCACGGCCCAGAACAGCGCGCCATAGAACGGCAGGAGGATCCAGCCGAAGGCCAGGGTCACGATCACCAGCAGGGCGAGAAAGGCTTTGTGTTCGACGCGGGATGAAGGCATTGGGCGACCGCCTGACAGGGCTGTTCCTGCTTAGTCCCCCAACGCGACGGCAAAGTGCGGCCTTTTTGCCTTGGCGCGGCCATGAAAAAAGGCGCCGTAGCGCCTTCTTTCACAGCACTGGCTCAGATGCGGAACTGCCGCACCAGGCTGCCCAGGCGTTCGCCCAGGCCGGACAGGCTGCGCGCAGTGGCAGCGCCATGGCGGGTCTCATCCGCCACGCTGTCCACTGCCACGGCGATCTGGTGCACGCTGCGGTTGATCTCCTCGGCCACTGCGGTCTGCTCCTCGGCGGCGCTGGCGATCTGGGCGTTCATCGCGTTGATGGTGCCGATCAGCCCGGCGATGGCATCCAGCGAGGAGCCGGCCTGGTTGGCCTGCTCGCTGGTGATCTCGCCGGCATCGCTGGAACGACGCATGGCGGTGACCGAGGCCTGGGTACCCTGCTGCAGGCGGTCGATCATGCCCTGGATTTCCTGGGTGCTCTGCTGCGTGCGGCTGGCCAGCGCGCGTACTTCGTCGGCCACCACGGCGAAGCCACGCCCGGCCTCGCCGGCACGGGCCGCCTCGATGGCCGCGTTGAGCGCGAGCAGGTTGGTCTGCTCGGCGATGGAGCGGATCACCCCCAGCACGCTGACGATGGACTGCACGTCCTGCTGCAGGCTATCCAGCGACTGGCCGCTCTCGCGGATGTCGCCGACCAGGGCGTGGATGCGGGTAATGCTGCCGTCGACCACCTTCTTCGCGGCCTGGCCCTCGTGGTCGGTCTGCTGCGCGGCCTCGGCGGCGCCCTGGGCGCTCTTGGCCACCTCATGGGCGGCGGCGGACATCTCGTTGATCGCCGTGGCCACCTGGTCGGTCTCGTGGCGCTGGCGCTCCATGGCCTGCTCGGAGCGCTGCGCCTGGGCCGCCACCTCGCCGACCAGGCCGGTGAGTTGGGTGGTCATCTCGGCGATCTGCCGCACCAGACCGTGGATCTTCTCGACGAAGCGGTTGAACGAGCCGGCCAGCTGGCCCAGCTCATCGTCACTGGCCACCGGCAGACGGCGGGTCAGGTCACCCTCACCGGCGGCGATATCGTCCAGGTTTTCCTTGATCAGCTGCAGCGGCCGCAGGAAGGCGTTGCTCAGGGCCAGGCCGGCCACGCCGAACACCAGCAGCATGATCGCGGCGATCACCAGGATGCTGGTGAGGATGGTGTTCACGCGCTCGTCGATGGCTGCCTCGACCTCGGCCACCTGGGCCGCGACGCCGTCCAGGTTGACCGCCGTACCCAACGCCAGGTCCCACTTCGGCAGGTAGTAGCTGTACGCTAGCTTGGGTACCAGCACGCTCTCGTCGGTGGGCAGCGGCGAGCTGTATTCCACGTAGTTGGAGCCGTCCTTCGCCACCCGCACCAGCTCGCGATTGACGTAGACGCCGTTGGGGTCCTTGCGGTCGGACAGGTTCTTGCCCACGTCCACCGGGCTGTCACCGCGGAACAGGCGCACCACGCTGGAGTCGTGGCCGAAGAAGTAGCCGTCCTTGCCGTACTTGATCTTGGACAGGATGACGATGGCCTGCTCGCGGCTGGCCATGTCGCCCTGGGTAGCGCCGTCGTAAAGGCTCTGTACCGAACCGAGGGCGATCTGCATGTAGTTCTTCAGCTCCTGGCGGTTTTCCTCCACCAGACGCTCGCGGGTCTGGGCGACTTCGTCCTCGGCCAGATCGGTAAGAATCTTCGCCGCCGCGCCACTCAGCACCAGGGCGAAGAGGATGACCGGCACCAGAGCCAGCAGCAGCACTTTGGTTTTCAGGGTAAGACGCATGTTCCCTTCCTTTTGAGCGGGTCCGCAAAAAGCAAAACGGGGTTGCCGTGTTATCGGCAACCCCGTTTCAGCCTGAAGTCCTGTCTGCAGTTATTACAGCACCATCGCCGCGATCCAGCCAAACGCCAGCAGCGGCAGGTTGTAGTGCAGGAAGGTCGGCACCACGGTGTCCCAGATGTGGTTGTGCTGGCCGTCCACATTGAGGCCCGAGGTGGGCCCGAGCGTCGAATCGGAGGCCGGCGAACCTGCGTCGCCCAGGGCGCCGGCGGTGCCAATGATGCTGACGATGGCCAGCGGGCTGAAGCCCAGCTGTACGCCCAGCGGCACGAAGATGGCAGCGATGATTGGCACGGTCGAGAAGGACGAGCCGATGCCCATGGTCACCAGCAGGCCAACCAGCAGCATCAGCAGCGCGCCCATGGCCTTGCTATTGCCGATCCACGAGGCGGATGCATCCACCAGGCTCTTGACCTGGCCGGTGGCGCTCATCACTTCGGCGAAGCCCTGGGCCGCGATCATGATGAAGCCGATCATGGCCATCATCTTCATGCCTTCGGTGAACAGGTCGTCGGCCTCCCGCCAGCGCACCACACCGGACACCGAGAAGATCACGAAGCCGAGCAGCGCGCCGATGATCATCGAGTCCAGCCACAGCTGCATGCCAAAGGCCACCGCAACCGCCACGCCAGCCACCAGCAAGCTCTTGCGGTTGTAGGCGATGCTGACCTGCTCGGTGTCGACGATTTTCTCCAGGTCGTAGCTACGACGCTTGCGGTAGCTGAAGAACACGGCAATCAGCAGGCCCACCAACATGCCGATGGCGGGAATCAACATGGCCTCGGTGACGTTGACGCCTTGGACATCGACCCCACCCTTGACCACATTGGGCAACAGGATGTCATTGAGGAAGATGTTGCCGAAGCCGACCGGCAGGAACATGTAAGGGGTGATCAGGCCGAAGGTGATCACACAGGCGATGAGGCGGCGATCGATCTGCAGCTTGGTCAGCACATAGAGCAGTGGCGGAACCAACAGCGGAATGAAGGCAATATGGATCGGCAGGATGTTCTGCGAGGACACCGCCACCACCAGCAGCAGGCCGATCATCAGCCACTTCAGGGCACTACCGCCCCGCTCTTCCTGGCGCCCGACCAGGGCCAGGGCCCTGTCGGCCAGCGCATGGGCCAGGCCGGACTTGGCAATGGCCACGGCGAAGGCACCGAGCAATGCATAGGAGAGAGCCACCGTGGCGCCGGCCCCCAGGCCCTTGTTGAAGGCGGCCAGCGAGCCCTCGATGCCAAGGCCTCCCAGCAACCCACCCGCCAGGGCACCGACGATGAGTGCGACCACCACGTGCACCCGGCACAGGCTGAGGATCAGCATGATGCCGACTGCGGCAACGACTGCGTTCATGAGTAGCTCCAACTACGATAAAGAGGCTGCCCGACACGCGCCGCGCCCGGGAAAGGGCGCGAACTCTGCCCGATCGGTCAGGCTCTGTCAAAACGCAGGCGATCCGCGGAAGCCGAGGGCTGAGCACAGTTCTTGCCTATCATTCAGACGCTTCACCGAAAAAGCTCAAGTGGCTCATTAAATCGGCTGGCACCGGTCAAGTTATTGACGGAAATACCGATAGATGACCAGCAAGTCTGACTTTTGAAAGGACCCCCTCCATGCTGTCGCGCCTGTCCATCCAGTGGAAAATCACCCTACTCGCCGGCCTCTGTCTGCTGGCCATCGTGACCATGCTGGTGGGAGCCTCGCTGTATCAATCCACGCACAGCGCCGTGCTGGTGAAAGACTCCAGCAGCCAGATGCTGGAGGAGTCCGCCCGCTTACGCATGGCCGCCCGCGGCGAGCTGCAGGCCATCCGCATCCAGCGCTACTTCATGGACGCCTACCAGTACGGCAAGGGCTTCTCGCGCCAGGTGCTGTTCCTCAAGGAGCAGGCCGAGAAGCGCTTCCTCGATGCCTTCGATCTGCGTGAGGACATGACCCGCCAGGCGCGCTCGGCGCTGGAGGCCAACCCCAATCTGCTCGGCCTGTACCTGGTGTTCGAACCCAACGGCCTGGACGGCAAGGACGAACTGTTCACCGGCATCGCCGAGGTTGGCGGCAACGACAAGGGTCGCTTCTCCCTCTACTGGTCGCAGAGCACGCCGGGCACCCTGGAGTCCGAGGCGATGGACGAGGCGCAGCTGGGCGACACCTCCACCGGCCCCACCGGCATGCCCTACAACAGCTGGTACACCTGCCCACGCGACAGCATGCGCGCCTGCGTGCTCGACCCCTACTTCGACGATGTCGACGGCAAGCAGGTATTGATGACCAGCATCGCCTTCCCGCTGGAACAGGACGGCAAGGTGATCGGCGTGATGGGCCTGGACATTAGCCTGGAGAACCTGCAGCAGCTCAGCCAGAAGGCCAGCAGCGAGCTGTACGACGGCCAGGCCCACGTCAGTATCATCAGCGCCGCCGGCCTGCTGGCCGGGCATAGCCGCGACCCCGGCCAACTGGGCAAGCCGCTGGCCAGCGCCTTCCCCAACCAGGGCGGCCAGATCGCGCAGATGCTGAGCGGCGGCCAGGCCCAGTTCCTCGAACTGGAGGGCGACCTGCGGGTGTTCGAGCCGCTGTTGCCGATTCCCGAAGCCAAGTCCTGGGGCGTGCTGCTGGAGGTGCCCAAAGCCACCCTGCTCGGCCCGGCGCTGGCCCTTGAGAAGCAGCTGGACGAGCGCCGCATCAGTGACACCACCTTCTCCGTGGTGCTGGCACTCATCGCCATCCTCATCGGCATCGCCCTGATGTGGCTGACCGCCCTCGGCGTCACGCGCCCGATCCTCGGCGTGGCCAGCATGCTGAAGAACATCGCCAGCGGCGAAGGCGACCTGACCAAGCGCCTGGACTACGCCAGGCAAGACGAGCTGGGCGAGCTGGCCGGCTGGTTCAATCGCTTCCTCGACAAGCTGCAGCCGATCATCGCCGACGTGAAACGCTCGGTGCAGGACGCGCGCAGCACCGCCGACCAGTCCGCCGCCATCGCTAGCCAGACCAGTGCCGGCATGCAGCAGCAGTTCCGCGAAGTGGACCAGGTGGCCACCGCCTCCCAGGAGATGAGCGCCACCGCCCACGACGTGGCCAACAACGCCTCCCAGGCAGCCGACGCCGCCCGTGGCGCCGATGCCGCCGCCCGCGAGGGCCTGGCGGTGATCGACCGCACCACACTGTCCATCGAGCAACTGGCCAACGAGCTGAACGCCGCCATGCAGGAAGTGGAAAGCCTGGCGAGCAGCAGCGAACAGATCGGCTCGGTGCTGGAGGTGATCCGCGCCATCGCCGAACAGACCAACCTCCTCGCCCTCAACGCCGCCATCGAAGCCGCCCGAGCTGGCGAGGCAGGACGCGGCTTCGCCGTGGTCGCCGATGAGGTGCGCAACCTGGCCAAACGCACCCAGGACTCGGTGGAAGAAATCCGCCAGGTGATCGAGAACCTGCAGAACGGCACCCGCGACGTGGTCGGCTCCATGCACAGCAGCCACAAGCAGGCCCAGGGCAGCGTCGAGCTGGTCGAGCAGGCGGTCAACTCGCTACGCCGCATCGGCGACGCGGTCACCGTGATCAACGACATGAACCTGCAGATCGCCTCCGCCGCCGAGGAGCAGAGCGCGGTAGCCGAGGAAGTGAACCGCAACGTGGCGAGCATCCGCGACGTCACCGAGGCGCTGTCCGGCCAGGCCGACGAGTCGGCGCGGGTCAGCCAGACCCTCAACAGCCTGGCCAACCACCAGCAGGGCTTGATGGATCAGTTCCGCGTCTGAAGCGGCCCCACATGACAACGCCGGGCCTTGCCGGGCGTTTGCTTGGCGCCATCCGCCAGCCATCCTGGCGTTCGCTCACTTGCCCCGTTGCAGAGCGGCCGGTAGCCTGCGCCATCATTCGCAAGAGGTCCCGAAGATGCTCAATATCGCCCTGATCGCCGGCTCCAGCCGCACCGGCAGCCAATCCGCCAAGGTAGCTCGCTACCTGCGCCAACGCCTGATCGACCTGGATCTGACCAGCGCCGAGCAGAGCAGCCTGATCGATCTGGGCGAGCGTGCCCTGCCGCTGTGGCCGGCCGACGACAAGGGGCCCTGGGCCGAATACCAGCAACAGCTGGCTGCCGCCGACGCGCTGGTGGTGATCGCCCCGGAATGGAACGGCATGGCCTGCCCGGCGGTGAAGAATTTCTTCCTCTATGCCAGCAAGGCCGAGCTGGCGCACAAGCCGGCGCTGCTGGTGGGCGTCTCCTCGGGGATTGGCGGCGCCTACCCGATCAGCGAGCTGCGCGCCTCAGGCTACAAGAACTGCCGCATCGGCTACCTGCCCGAGCATCTGATCGTGCGTCACGTGGAAGCAGTGCTGAACGAGGGCGAAGCCGCCAACGAGGACGACCTGCGCATCCGCAAGCGTGCCGACTACGCCCTGGACATCCTCGGCAAGTACGCCGAGGCGCTCAAGCCGGTGCGCGCGAGTATCGACCTGAGCAACCCCTCGTTCACCAACGGCATGTGATCAGCGCCGCTTCGGCAGCCGTATATCCACTCGCAGCCCGCCCAGCGGGCTGTCTTCCAGGCGCAGAGTGCCATCCCAGGCATCGACTATGTCGCGCACTATGCCAAGGCCCAGGCCGTGGCCGGCCACCTGCTCGTCAAGGCGAGTACCACGGCCCATGACTTCATCGCGCCGCTCCGCCGCGATACCCGGGCCATCGTCGTCGATGCACAGGCGATAACCGTCCGCCTCTTCCGCCAGGCTCAGGCGCACCTGGGCATCCGCCCACTTGCAGGCGTTGTCCAACAGGTTGCCGAGCAACTCCAGCAGGTCCTCGCGGTCCCAGGGCAGACACAGGCCGGGTTCGGCCTGCCAGTCCAGTTCGAGTCCGTGGCTGTGGATCATGCCCAAGGTGGAGAACAGTCCCGGCAGCTCCGCCGCACAGTCGAAGTGCGCCCCAGGCAAGGCCTCGCCCGCCAGGCGCGCGCGGCCGAGCTCGCGCTCCAGGCGCTGCTGGATCTGCGCCAGTTGTTCGCGCAGGGTGGCTTGCAGTTCCGGTTGGGCACGCAGGTCCTCCCGCTCGCTGAGGCTGACCAGCACGGCCAGGGGGGTCTTCAGGGCATGGCCGAGGTTGCCCAGCGCGTTGCGTGAACGCCTGAGGGTGTCTTCCGTGTGGGTCAGCAGGTGGTTGACCTGCCCCACCAGCGGCTCCAGCTCCTGCGGCACGCGGGTGTCCAATTCGCTGCGCTGGCCCTGCTGCAGCTGGGCGATCTGTCCGCGAACCCGTTCCAGCGGGCGCAACGCCGTGCGCACCGTATAGCGCTGGGCCAGCAGGATCAGCAACAGCGCCGCACCACCCAGCCCCAGACCGAACCACTGCAGGCGACGGAAGCCCTGCAGGATTGGCGTGTAGTCCTGGGCCACGCTGATGGAGAAGGCCTGGCCGAAACGCTGGTAGTCCGCCCGGAACACCAGCAAACGCTGCCCATGCGGACCATCGCCCAAGCCGTCCTGCAGCCCCTCTGCTGGAGGTTGCTGCAGGTCGCGATCCCACAGGGAGCGCGAGCGCCAGGTCTCGCCGGCAAAATCGATACGGAAGTAGTGCCCGGAAAACGGCCGCTGGAACGTCGGATCGAGGCGGCGCTCGTCCAGCTGGACTCCGCTCTGACCGCGCACCAGGGCGATCAACAGGCTCTGCGTCTCGTCCTTCAGGTCTTCCTGCAGGTAACGGCGCAGGCTGTGGTCGAACAGCCACAGGCTGCTCTGCGCCAGGATCAGCCCCACGGCGACCAGCACACCGGCCAGGCCCAGGCTGAGGCGGCGCTGGATCGACCTCAAGCGCTGACCCCGGCATAGCGGTAACCCTGGCCACGGCGGGTCTCTATCACCTCCCGGCCGAGCTTGCCGCGCAGGCGATTGACGTGGACTTCCAGCACGTTGGAATCACGCTCTGTCTCTCCGTCGTACAGGTGCTCGGCCAGCTGGCTCTTGGAGAGGATCTGCCCCGGATGCAGCATGAAATAGCGCAGCAGACGGAACTCGGCGGAAGTCAGCTCGACCTCTTTGCCGTCTCGACATACACACTGCCGACTCTCGTCCAGCTGCAGGCCGGCCGCCTCCAGCTGTGGCTGGTTGGCCAGGCCGTGGGCACGGCGCAGCAACGCCTGGATGCGCAGGGCCAGCTCCTCGGGGTGAAAGGGTTTGGTCAGGTAGTCGTCGGCGCCGGCCTTGAGGCCGTCGATGCGCTCGGCCCAGGAGCCGCGCGCGGTGAGGATCAGCACTGGTGTGGCCAGGCCACCCGCACGCCATTCGCGCAACACCTCAAGCCCAGGTTTGCCGGGCAGACCGAGGTCGAGAATGATCAGGTCGTAAGGCTCGCTGGCGCCCTGGTATACCGCGTCGCGGCCATCCGCCAACCAATCCACCGCATAACCCTGGCGACTCAGGCCGGCAACCAGCTCGTCGGCCAGGGGCACATGGTCTTCCACCAGCAACAGACGCATCAGTCCTCCACTTCGTCCTTGAGGACGCGACCGTCACGGGCATCCAGTTCCAGTTCGCGAACGGTGCCGTCGGCGGTCAGCAACTCGACCTCGTAGACCAGCACATCGTCTTCCTCTTCCAGTTCCGCCTCCAGCAACACGGCCCCGGGGTGTCGCCCCAGGGCCGGCTCCATCAGCATTTCCAACGGCTGAATCACGCCTTCTCGGCGCAGTTTCAGGGCCTCGTCTTGGTCCAGGTCGCGGGCCTGCACATCGAGCGCAAGCACCGCCAGGATCAGGGCGATTATGCCGCTATAGCGTGCAACGAATTTCATCAGTCATCCCGGTGCTCTTTCAGGATTTGGCCGTTGGCGGCGTCCAGTTCCACATCCCATTGCACGCCTTGAGCGTCGCGCACTTCGACCTGATAGACGTAGCGGCCATGTTCCTGCTCGAGTTCGGTATCCTCGACCTTGCCGCCCGGGTACTTGGCCAGGGCCGCAGCGTTGAGCTTCTCGAAGCTCTGGATGGTGCCGGCATCACGCAGTTTCAGCGCCTCGTCCGGACCCAGGTCGCGGGCCTGAGCGATACCGGCGGTGGCGGCCAGGGCGGTGATGGCAAAGAGGCTGGTCAGCTTGTTCATGGTGTTCTCCTCGGGGGTGCCTGTGTCTACGGTGCCCAAGATACTCAAGCCGACTTAATTGAAGCTGAATTGTCCCGATGTCGGCTGTAGCTCACAACTGCCACGTCATTCACGTCCTGAAGCCGCTTGGCCTGCCAGGCTAGGCCACTATAATCGCTGGCTTGCAGTGTGGAGCCGAGCATGACCGCTATCCAGATCAAATCCCCCGCCCTCAGCCTGCGCGCCGGCAAGCGCGCGCTTGCGCGTATCCGCGAGCAGGGTTTGCAGCCAGCCGACGTCGGTATCTTGCCGGGCGCTGCGGGCGGCCCCAAAGGCCTGGGCATTCAAGGCCTGGACCTGGCCCTGTTCGGCGACTGGCTGCCACGCGCGCCGCGCGAGCGAACCCTGATCGGTGCATCAATCGGCTCCTGGCGCTTCGCCAGCGCCTGCCTGCCCGATGCTTGTGCCGGTATCAAGCGCCTAGGCGATCTGTATACCAGCCAGCGCTTCGCCAAAGGCGTGAGCATGGCCGAGGTCTCCCGTAGCTGCGTGCAGCTGCTCGACGATCTGTTCGAAGACCAGGATGCCGCGGTGCTGAGCAACCCGCTGTATCGCCTGAACATCGTTGTGGTGCGCAGCCACGGGCTGCTGCAGCACGACCATCGCGGCAAGCTAGGCCTGGGACTATCCTCGGTGATCGGCAACAATCTGCTGAGCCGCAGTCGCCTGGGCCGACACTTCGACCGGGTGATCCTGCACGATGCGCGCCTCGCGCCGCCGCTCGCCGCGTTGAACGACTTCCGCTCGCACTTCCACACGCTGGCCGAAGGCAATCTGCGTCACGCCCTGCTCGCCTCCGGCTCGATCCCCATGGTGATGGAGGCAATCCGCGAGATTCCTGGCCTGGAGCCAGGCGCCTATCGCGACGGCGGCCTGCTCGACTATCACCTCGACCTGCCCTATCAGAGTGAAGGCGTGGTGCTCTATCCACACTTCACCGACAGGGTCGTCCCCGGCTGGTTCGACAAGAGCCTTCCCTGGCGACGCGGCGACAGCGAACGTCTGCAGGATGTGTTGCTGCTGGCACCATCGCGCGAATACCTGACAGGACTTCCCCACGGCAAGCTGCCGGATCGTAGCGACTTCAAACGCTACTTGGGCGACGATGCAGGTCGCGAGCGCTATTGGCGCAAGGCCATGGACGAAAGCCAGCGTTTGGGCGACGAGTTCCTCGAACTGGCCGACAGCGGACGCCTCGGCGAACGCCTGCAACCTCTCTGATCGCATACTGCAAGGAAGCAATAAATGTCCCTTACCAGAACTCTCGCCCTCTCCACGCTGCTCGTCTGCGGCAGCAGTCAGGCCGCTCTCAATGAAGAGGGGAAAAGAGAAGTTGAGGCTCTGCTGGCTTTTGTCGAAAGCAGCGGCTGTCTGTTTATCCGCAACGGTAGCGAGCATCAGCCTGCAGATGCGCGCAAACACCTGCAGAAGAAGCTCGACTATCTGGAAGACAAGGGCAAAGTCGACTCGCCCGAGGACTTTATCGCCCTCGCAGCGACCGAGAGCAGCATGAGTGGCGAGCCTTATCAGGTGAACTGCCGGGGTCAATTGCAGCCTTCTGCCGATTGGCTCAACACCGAGCTGACTCGCTTGCGGCAGGCGCAGTAAAGGCTCTAACTGGTAAACTGCGATACGAGCTTCACGCCGCTTCGCGGCCTATCCAGCAGAGCGTTTACCTTGGAACTGTTCAAAGAATTCACCTTCGAGTCTGCCCATCTCCTGCCGCATGTGCCAGCGGGCCACAAATGCGGCCGTCTGCATGGCCACTCTTTCCGTGCGGCCATCTACATCGAGGGTGAGGTTGATCCCCATACCGGTTGGATCCGCGACTTCGCCGAGATCAAGGCGATCTTCAAACCTATCTACGAGCGCCTCGATCACAACTACCTGAACGACATCCCCGGACTGGAAAACCCCACCAGCGAGAACCTTGCCAAGTGGATCTGGCTGGAACTCAAGCCGCTGCTACCAGAGCTGTCCCGCATTCGAGTACATGAAACCTGCACCAGTGGTTGCGAGTACCGGGGCGACTGATCGCTTCTTCGGAGAATAAAAAAGCCACCTCGATAGGTGGCTTTTTTGTGGGCTCAGTTTGAGGCATCAGCAGATGCCGGCATTATCGGTACTAAGCGCGCAATCGAGACACATCGTCGCTGCGATGCAAAAGCAAAGAAACCACCTAAAGGTGTGCGACTCAGGCATCCAGCAGGGCCCTGCTCCCGCCTCGGCAGCAAGCTCTGCTCGCCACATACGCCAGCCATCGCTCAGGAACTTCTTCGCCTAAAAAGCCAAACCCCCACCCGCTTACGCGGATGGGGGTTTGGGGATGGGAGCTTGACGATGACCTACTCTCACATGGGGAAACCCCACACTACCATCGGCGATGCGTCGTTTCACTACTGAGTTCGGGAAGGGATCAGGTGGTTCCAACGCTCTATGGTCGTCAAGCAATTCGG
>NZ_JACVAA010000039.1 GCF_014851565.1 Pseudomonas sp. PDM15 | reverse complement strand
GACCGCGACTTCCTGTCCGTCACCGTCGGCGCCAATTTTTAAAGGTCAAACTGATGATCACTCTAACCAGACTCGCATCGAGTGTGGCGCTCTGCTGCGCTCTTTCCACCCCTGCTTTTGCCGCTGTCCCAGAAGAACAAGCTGCTCGGCTGGGAAGCTCATTGACTCCGCTAGGTGCCGAGAAAGCAGGCAATGCTGACGGCTCGATTCCTGAGTGGCAAGGCGGCTTACCGAAGGATGCCGGCGACATACAGA
>NZ_JACVAA010000038.1 GCF_014851565.1 Pseudomonas sp. PDM15 | reverse complement strand
TATGTGACCTGCCTGTGCGTAGGCACCACTCCCGTCGACGGCGAAAGCCCGAGACCCTTAGCCGCTTCGGCGGCTTTTTTTATCGCATGCCAGTCCTCTCTACGCAGCCCACTCAGCTGCGAAACAGAGAGCTGGCCGGATCACTGGCGCGTGTGCGTTGGTTACTGCAGGAGCTATCTATCGTGACTATCAACATCAGAACCTTCATTGGCGGTCGCGAGATTCCTCGTGGGCAAGTGTTGGACTGGGAGCGGC
>NZ_JACVAA010000037.1 GCF_014851565.1 Pseudomonas sp. PDM15 | reverse complement strand
CGGCTAAGGGTCTCGGGCTTTCGCCGTCGACGGGAGTGGTGCCTACGCACAGGCAGGTCACATAGGCACCGGTCGATCAATGGGCTCTGAACGCCACGACAATGGCGGCTCAGAGCGAGCCTTACCGAATGCCCATGGTGCGCAGCGTCGCTGGCAGGAAATCTTTCTTCGACGCCTTGAAGGTGAAGTCATAAGGCTTGCTGCTTTCGTTGATCATTCCGGATGCGATGTAGCGCCCAGCGATCAGGTCATAGA
>NZ_JACVAA010000036.1 GCF_014851565.1 Pseudomonas sp. PDM15 | reverse complement strand
ACGGCGTGTAGCCGACATAGACGGCCACAGCGCCGGAGTTCACCACCAGGTCGCGGATCAGGCGGGCATGGGTCGGGTAGTCGCCGAGCACCCAGCCGCCGCCGTGGAAGAACATGAACACCGGCAGTTCACCCTTCACGCCTTCGGGGCGGACGATGGTCAGCGGGATCGACTGGCCGCCGGCCTGGATGGTCTTCTCCGACACGCTCACGCCGGACAGATCGACCTTGACCGAGGCCTGGGCACCGACCAGTACGG
>NZ_JACVAA010000035.1 GCF_014851565.1 Pseudomonas sp. PDM15 | reverse complement strand
CCAACGAGTACATCCAGGGCTATCAGCGCAAGCCAGTGACTCAGGCGCAGGTGTCGCTGACGCAGACCTTTGACCAGGTGCTGAAGGCAACGCGTCTTACTGTAATCGGCGAGGTGGGCTACAACCACATTGCCGATATCGGTGAAGGCAGTGGTGATGAGGCCCGCTTCGGGCGTGACTCGGTATTTGGCTCTGGCGAATACACGCAGCCCTCGCTGCTCGGATCAAGCATCTGCGAAACGTTGCTCAACCCTCAGGTGGAAAACTGCAACGACGACGGTTTCTACACCCAGAACTCTTGGGGCTATCGACTTCGCGCCAACCTTGAGTACACCAACGTCATCGCTG
>NZ_JACVAA010000034.1 GCF_014851565.1 Pseudomonas sp. PDM15 | reverse complement strand
TGTCGGCGGCCCCGAATGCCGGAGCTGCCAGCGGATTGGCCGTAGTGGTGTACATGCTGGTGAAGGGATTTCGGCTGTGATACTTCATCGCGTACAAGCCGAACTCGGTGCTGTTCAACTCCTCAGCAAACCAGCGTAGGGCCACGCCATACTGCCCCGAGTTGCGGGCGTCGTTGTCACCACGGCGCGGGACGTAGATATAGCTCGGATCATCACGATTGAAGTCGGTGCCAGCAACGCTAAGCCCTTGGGTGCAGCCATCGGCGACAAAGTCTGCTCCTGCGAAAAATGTTCCGCAGTTGTCGAGCACGGTTTGATCCCACTCCAACTGGTAGAACAGCTCCGCCGACAGGTTCTCCGAT
>NZ_JACVAA010000033.1 GCF_014851565.1 Pseudomonas sp. PDM15 | reverse complement strand
CGAAGTCATACCAGTACTTCCCGCGCAGGAAGATGCCGGTCTCGCCGTACTTCAGCTCTAGGTCATGGATGCCTTTGAAGATCTTCGAGATGGTCTCGCCCTTTTTGAAGTTCAGGCGGCCATCGTCACCGGTGGAGGAAGAGCCTCGGCCTCCGTTGTTATCACCGATCATGTCGCGATCAGGGCTGCGCAGTGACCAGCTAGCACCGACAGATAGGCTGCTGTCGAGCTGGCCCTGAATTTCTCCAATGTTGAACGTAACTGCTTGAGCAGTAGGCGCGCTGATCACTGCAATAGCCGCCGCGATAGCACTGAGAGGCATGTGCCGCCCATAACGCATTGTTGTTGTTTTCATGGCAGTTCCACTGG
>NZ_JACVAA010000032.1 GCF_014851565.1 Pseudomonas sp. PDM15 | reverse complement strand
GCTGGGCCGGCGACCGCTACGGCGGCATCGCCATCCCGCGCATCGGCATGGAGGTGCTGGTCACCTTCCTCGAGGGCGACCCCGACCAGCCGCTGGTCACCGGCTGCCTGTACCACAAGGAGCATGTCGTTCCCTACGACCTGCCAGCGAACAAGACCCGCAGCGTATTCAAAACCCTCAGCAGTCCGGGCGGAGGCGGCTACAACGAGCTGCGCATCGAAGACCGCAAGGGCCAGGAGCAGATCTATATCCACGCCCAGAAGGACTGGGACGAGAACGTCGAGCACGACCAGAAGATCCGCATCGGCCACGAGCGCCACGACACCGTCGAGGCCAATAGCTACACCGAGCTCAAGGCCGAGGAGCACCGCACCACCCACCAAGACCGCAAGACCGAGATCCGCGCCAA
>NZ_JACVAA010000031.1 GCF_014851565.1 Pseudomonas sp. PDM15 | reverse complement strand
AGGTAGTTCAGGGTGGTGTTCTTGGTGTCGCGGATCAGGTCGGCGCGGTAGATCTTGCGCTTCTCGCTGTCGATGCCGACCACCAGCTCGTGGCGAAAGCCACCCAGTTGCAGGTCGCCGTTCAGGCTGGCGGTGGCGAAACTGTCGCTGCTCACCGCGCCGTGGGTGCCGTCGACGCGGCGGGTCACGGTGCCGTTGCTGTTCACCTTGGTCACCCGCGCCTGGTTGTCGTCGTAGGTCTCGCGGGTCCAGCCGTAGGCGAGGTGCGCCTTCCAGGCATCGTCGAGACGGTGTTCGATATCCAGGCGGCTCAGGTCGGAGCGGCCTTCGGTGATGTTGAACGGCTCGTCCAGCCGGCGGGTACGCGGGATATCCAGCGGCCTGTTGGTACGCGGATCGATGGCGGTGCCACGGTCGAACGGCGTCTTGAAC
>NZ_JACVAA010000030.1 GCF_014851565.1 Pseudomonas sp. PDM15 | reverse complement strand
CCTGGGAGCGAATCGATAGCGGCACTGATCTTGCGATTACGGCCGATCGTGTTGGCGCCTATCTTAATGCCCACCCCGACACCACGGCCTATTTCGACACTGGCTTTTGGCATGCGGCGGTCGCACGGGTGCTGAAGGATCGCGGCGTCGAGCCGGGCAAGGTGCTGCTAGGGGGCTTCGACCTCGTGCCGGAAGTCGTTCAGCAGATGCAGACCGGCTACGTCCAGGTTCAGGTCGATCAGCAGCCCTACATGCAGGGCTTCATGCCAGTCATGCAGGTCTATCTCGCCAAGACTTTCGGGCTCGCCCCGTCCGACATTGACACGGGGCAGGGCATTGTTCGCCCCGCCGATGCCGAGACGATCATGGAGTTCTCCGCCAAGGGTCTTCGCTAACGCACTTCCCCGGGGGCCGGAGCGGATTCTTCGGGAAAGACAAACTAGCC
>NZ_JACVAA010000002.1 GCF_014851565.1 Pseudomonas sp. PDM15 | reverse complement strand
ACGGCGTGTAGCCGACATAGACGGCCACAGCGCCGGAGTTCACCACCAGGTCGCGGATCAGGCGGGCATGGGTCGGGTAGTCGCCGAGCACCCAGCCGCCGCCGTGGAAGAACATGAACACCGGCAGCTCGCCCTTCACGCCTTCGGGGCGGACGATGGTCAGCGGGATCGACTGGCCGCCGGCCTGGATGGTCTTCTCCGACACGCTCACGCCGGACAGATCGACCTTGACCGAGGCCTGGGCACCGACCAGTACGGCGCGGGCATCTTTGGGACTGAGGGTTTCCAGCGGCTTGCCACCACCGGCTTCCAGGGCCTGGAGGAAGGACTGAGTGTTGTGTTCCACACCGGGGCTGCCGGCGGCGAAGGCGTTACCGATGGCCAAGGTGAGCAGGCCGCTTCCAACGAGTTGCTTGATGTTCATCATGATTCTCCTGGCGATTTGGGTTGGGACAACCAGGGCCTCAGCCCTGGTTATGGCAGTTGTCGGCTTGCTTAAGGTAGGTGACGGACTGCAATTCACCCGTCGAGTCACGGTAGATCATCTGTGCCTCGACCACGCTGCAGCCCGCGCTGGTGGCTTCGTGCAGGCTGATCACCTCCGCCACATCCAGCTGCTGGCCGTAGCGGTACTGCTGGCTGACCGGTTGTTCGGCAAAGCTCGCCGAGGTGGTGATCAGGGCCAGCGCGGCAAGCGCGCTGGCAAACATGCGGCGGTTTTTCATCGGCTTTCTCCTCTTGTCTAGCTGGGCTCAGGCCACGATCAGGCGGACGTCGATGTTGCCGCGTGTGGCGTTGGAGTACGGGCAGACCTGGTGGGCGGCGGCGACCAGTTCTTCGGCGACGGTGCGCTCGATGCCCGGCAGGCTGATGGTGAGCTCCACTTCCAGACCGAAGCCGCCTGGAATCTGGCCGATGCCGACCTTGCCGGTGATCGAGGCGTCAGCCGGGAAGGCTTGCTTCTTCTGGCTGGCGACGAACTTCAGGGCGCCGATGAAGCAGGCCGAGTAGCCGGCGGCGAAAAGCTGTTCCGGGTTGGTGGCTTCGCCGCCCTGGCCGCCCAGTTCACGCGGGGTGGTGAGCTTGACGTCGAGGAAGCCGTCGGAGGAAACGGCACGGCCGTCGCGGCCTCCGGTGGCGGTAGCGGTGGCGGTGTAGAGGGCTTTGATGGTTTGCATGGCGATTTTCCTATTGATTTGTTGGCTAAAATTTTGCGCGCTAAGTAAGTGCGTGAGGCAGAAGTTAGCCGCATTTAATTTTGCGCGCAAGATAATTTTTATAGATTTTCCATCTGAGCGATCTGCTCTTGTGGAATAAGTGCGGGCTAGAGCGGCTTCGGGCGGGAAAAACGAGGCGCCACCCAGTGCGGGTGGCGTAACGGTCAGAGCGACTGCTGCAACTGGTCGCGCAGGGCGACTATCTGGTTCTTGAGGGCGCCGATCTGTTCCAGGGTCAGGCCACTGGCTTCGAGGATGCAGGCGGGAAACTGCTCGGCCTGCTGCTGCAGGGCGCGGCCGTGCTCGGTCAGGCGCAGCTCCACCACACGCTCGTCGGCGCTGCTGCGGGTGCGGGTGATGAAGCCCTCGGCTTCGAGCCGCTTGAGCAGCGGCGTCAGCGAGCCGGGATCGGTGAGCAGGCGCGCGCTGATGTCGCCGACTGTGATGCCGTCACCTTCCCAAAGCACCAGCATGGCTAGGTACTGCGGGTAGGTCAGGCCGATGCTCTGCAGCATCGGCTTGTACGCCTTGGTCATCAACAGCGAGGTGGAGTGCAGGGCGAAGCACAGCTGGTTGTCCAGCTGCAGGGCGGCGCAGGATTGCGGCTGTTTCATGGTGGGGCCTCCACTCGATATCTGCGCAACAATTTATCGCGCCAACTAACATTGAGCAAATTTTGATCGGCGGATATGAAAAAGGCGCCGCTGGGGCGCCTTGCAGAATTTCTGAGTCTTTTAGCGAGCTAGGCGCCGCAAAGCCTCAGGGGCGGATCTCGATCAGCGTGCCGTCCTTGACCAGATCCCAGACCTCGCGCATGTCGGCATTGCGCATGGCGATGCAGCCTTCAGTCCAGTCCAGAGTGCTGAAGAACCACTCGGGGTACTCGTCGTCCAGCGGCGTGCCGTGGATCATGATCATGCCGCCCGCCGAGACGCCTTTCTTGCGTGCGTTGGCCGCGTCGCGGGCGTTGGGGTAGGAGATGTGCATGGACAGGTTGTATTTGTCGCTGGTCTTGCGCCAGTCGATCCAGTAGAAGCCTTCCGGGGTCTTCAGGTCGCCCTCGCGCACCTTGGCGCCATCGGGGGCCTTGCCGAGCGAGATGCGATAGGACTTGAGCACCTCGCCGCGCCCCATCAGGTGCAGCTTGCGCTCGGATTTGACCACCAGCACCTTGTCGATCGCCTTGCCGCGCAGAGTCGGGGCGGTGGAGGCTTGGGCGAGGCCGATGGAGGTAATGCAGAGTAAGGCGAGCAACCAGCGCATTGCGATGTTCCGAGGTGTTTCAGTGTTGGCCCTGATGATTCAGGTGTTATAGCGCGAGAGTCTGCCTATGCCGAGGATGATGTTCAATCCTCGCCAGTCGGATGGTGGGCTGGGTAGGATCAGCCCCTCAGAACAATCCGCCCATGGAGTAGGCAATGCCCCAACCCAAGCTGCTGCGTGCCCTGGTCCTCGACCCGGCCGCTCATCCCCTCGGCCAGGCGCACCTCAGTGCCGCCAGCGCGCTGGTGCGGGTCGGCGAGCGTCTGTATGTGGTGGCCGACGACGAGCTGCACCTTGGCCTGTTCAGCCTCGCTGACGAGGACCCCGGCCGGCTGGTTCGCCTGTTCGAAGGCGAGCTGCCGGCGCCGAAGGCCGAACGCAAGGCGGCCAAGCCGGACCTGGAGGCCCTGGCCCTGCTGCCGGCATTGCCCGGCCACGCCCAGGGTGCGCTGCTGGCGCTGGGCTCCGGCTCCAAGGCCAATCGCCAGCGCGCGGTGCTGCTGGGCCTGGAGGAGGGCGCGCTGCCGCGGCAGCTCGATCTGGCGCCGCTGTACCAGCCGCTGCACGAATACTTCAGCGACCTGAACATCGAGGGCGGCTTCCTGCTCGGCGAGGAATTCCTTCTGTTGCAGCGTGGCAACCAGGGCCAGGCAACCAACGCCGCCGTGCATTATCGCTGGACCGAGCTGCGCGACTGGCTGCTGGGCGATGGCCCGCTGCCGACGCCGCCGATCATCCATCCGGTCGAACTGGGCGAGCTGGGCGGCGTGGCACTGGGCCTCACCGATGGCGCGGCGCTGGCCGACGGCCGCTGGTTGTTCAGCGCGGCGGCGGAGAACACGGCAGACAGCTACTACGACGGCGCCTGCCTGGGCGCCGTGATCGGGCTGGTGGAGCGTGACGGCCGAGTGCGTCGCCTGGCTGAGCTGGAAGGTCGCTGGAAGGTGGAGGGCATTGCGCTGGATGAAGCGGGCGACCTTCTGCTGGTCACCGACGCGGATGACCCGGCGACGGCGGCCAGCCTGCTGCATCTGTCTTTGTCAGGGCTTCTGGGTCAGTGACACGGCCAGCTCGTCGACCTGGATCGCCCAATCGGAGTCACCCTTGAGCGATTCGGCGAGGAAGTTGGCCTGGGCCTCGGTCCAGAACGGCGCCTTGGCCAGCTTTTCGCCATTGGACAGCTGATGGTCGCGGATGAAGGCCGCGATCTCCTCGTTGCTGGACGGCAGGCCGAGCTGTTCGAACAGGGTGCGCAGGCTGTGGTGGTTGCTGGTATCCATGGCAATGCTCCCTTCGGGTGAGTGGTTACTGACGAGGGCGGAGCGGAGCCAGCCCCTCGTTGCGCACCGGAAAAAGCTGATCGCGACGGTCGGCGAAATAGCATTCCAGAGTACGTCCGACCGTAGGGAAGGCTAGCTCGTTCCACGGGATATCGCGCTCATGGAACAGCTGGACCTCCAGGCTCTCCTCGCCGGCGCAGAAGTCCAGGTCGATCAGCTCGGCGCGGAAGAACACGTAGAGCTGGCTGATGTGCGGCAGGTCGAACAGGGTATAGAGGTGCAAGTCGCGCACCCGCGCGCAGGCCTCTTCGTCGGTTTCGCGCATGGCCGCCTCGGCCATGGTCTCGCCGTTCTCCATGAAGCCGGCCGGCAGCGTCCAGTAGCCACGGCGCGGCTCGATGGCGCGGCGGCACAGCAGCACCTGCTCGCCCCACACCGGCAGGCAGCCGGCGACGATGCGCGGGTTCTGGTAGTGGATGGTCTCGCACTGCGGGCAGACGAAGCGCAGGCGATTGTCGCCCGTGGGGATGCGCTGCTCCACCGAACCGCCGCACTGGCTGCAGAATTTCATGCCGGTCTCTCCTGGGTCATCGCCCATGTTGGCGCCAGAAGCATGGTGGCGGCAAGCCGGGGCGAGGATGCGCGGGAGACGCCTTCATGCCATGATGCCCGGCAGACGAAAAGAACCGAGAACAATCATGCTCGACGAGCTCCTGCAGCGCGTGCGCGACCATAGTCCGCGCATCCTGGAGACCGACCAGCGCCACCCCGAGGCGGCCGTGCTGGTGCCGCTGACCCGCGGCGACGATCCGGAACTGGTGCTGACCCTGCGCGCCAGCGGCCTGTCCACCCACGGTGGCGAAGTGGCCTTCCCCGGTGGCCGCCGCGACGCCACCGATCCCGACCTGGCCTTCACCGCCCTGCGTGAGGCAGAGGAAGAAGTCGGCCTGCCGCCCGGCCTGGTGGAGATGGTCGGCCCGCTCAGCCCGCTGGTGTCGCGCTTCGGCATCCGCGTCACGCCCTGGGTCGGTGTGGTGCCGGACTACGTCGAATACCGGCCCAACGACAGCGAGATCGCCGCGGTCTTCGCCGTGCCGTTGCGCTTCTTCCTCGAGACCCCGCGCGAGGTCACTCATCGCATCGATTACGAGGGGCGCAGCTGGTACGTGCCCTGCTACCACTACGAGAGCTACAAGATCTGGGGCCTGACGGCGGTGATGATCGTCGAGTTGCTGAATGTCGCGTTCGACGCCGGCATCGACCTGGAGCAGCCGCCGCAGCCCTCGGTAAAGATCATCCGCCTGTAAGAACCTGTCTATGATCTGCTGCGCGTCGGCCATGCGTCGTTAAAAACAGGCTCGGAATGCTCATTTACTGTTTGTAAACTCTGCTTCCTCGCCAGTTTTTTGCCTAGCCTGGCTCTAGCTCGCGAGATCCTAAACAGGCTCTGAGGAATTACCGATGAAATACCGCCTGGGCGATGCCCGCGTGGAGGCCCACCCCGAAAGCTGGATCGCCCCGACTGCCGCGGTAGTCGGCAAGGTGCGCCTGGACAAGGGCGCCAGCGTCTGGTTCGGCGCCGTGCTGCGTGGCGACAACGAGCTGATCCATATCGGCGAGAACAGCAACGTGCAGGACGGTACGGTGATGCACACCGACATGGGCTTTCCGTTGACGCTCGGCACGGGCGTCACCGTCGGCCACAACGTGATGATGCACGGCTGCACGGTGGACGATTACAGCCTGATCGGCATCAACGCGGTGATCCTCAACGGCGCCAAGATCGGCAAGTACTGCATCATCGGCGCCAACAGCCTGATCCCCGAGGGCAAGGTGATTCCCGACGGCAGCCTGGTGATGGGCAGCCCGGGCAAGGTGGTGCGCGAGCTCACCGAGCAGCAGAAGAAGATGCTCGAAGGCAGCGCCGCCCACTATGTGCACAACGCCCAGCGCTACGCTCGCGACCTGGTCGAGGACGAGGCGTGAGCGATGAGCGCCCGGTCAAGTCGCCCTGCGTCAGCATCTGCGCGCTGGACGACCACGATATCTGCATCGGCTGCCAGCGCACGGCGGACGAGATCACCCGCTGGGGCCGCATGAGCAACGACGAGCGCCGCGAAGTGCTGCAGCACTGCATCGAGCGCACCCGCACCGCGGGGCAGTTCCTGCAGCAGCCTGCACGCCCCTGAATTCCCTTTCTCCCTTTTCCGAGGACATCCGCATGCCCCGTATCGGTACCCCCTTGTCGCCCACTGCGACCCGCGTCCTGCTCTGTGGCTCCGGCGAGCTGGGCAAGGAAGTGGTGATCGAGCTGCAGCGCCTGGGTTGCGAGGTGATCGCCGTCGACCGCTACGCCGACGCCCCGGCCATGCAGGTGGCGCACCGCAGTCATGTGATCAGCATGCTCGACGGTGCCGCCCTGCGCGCGGTGATCGTGGCAGAGAAACCGCACTACATCGTGCCGGAGATCGAGGCCATCGCCACCGACACCCTGGTCGAGCTGGAAGCCGAAGGCTTCACCGTGGTGCCCACCGCGCGCGCCGCCAAGCTGACCATGAACCGCGAGGGCATCCGTCGCCTGGCCGCCGAAGAGCTGGGGCTGCCGACCTCGCCGTACCACTTCGCCGATACCTTTGATGCCTATGCCGAGGCGGTGAAGTCGGTTGGCTATCCCTGCGTGGTCAAGCCGATCATGAGCTCCTCGGGCAAGGGCCAGAGCGTGCTGAAGAGCGACGCCGACCTGCAGGCTTCCTGGGATTACGCCCAGGAAGGCGGCCGCGCCGGCAAGGGTCGAGTCATTGTTGAGGGCTTCATCGACTTCGACTACGAGATCACCCTGCTCACCGTGCGCCACATCGGCGGAACCTCTTTCTGCGCGCCGGTCGGCCACCGCCAGGTCAAGGGCGACTACCACGAGTCCTGGCAGCCGCAGGCGATGAGCGCCAAGGCCCTGGCCGAGTCCGAGCGCGTGGCCCTGGCGGCCACCGAGGCCCTCGGTGGTCGTGGCCTGTTCGGCGTGGAGCTGTTCATCAAGGGCGATCAGGTGTGGTTCAGCGAGGTGTCGCCGCGTCCGCACGACACCGGCCTGGTCACCCTTATCTCCCAGGACCTGTCCGAGTTCGCCCTGCATGCGCGGGCCATCCTCGGCCTGCCGATCCCGAGCATTCGCCAGTTTGGCCCGTCGGCTTCCTCGGTGATCCTGGTCGAAGGTCGTTCGCAACAGGTGGCCTTTGCCAATCTGGGCGCGGCCCTGGCCGAACCGGACACCGCGCTGCGCCTGTTCGGCAAACCGGAGGTGGATGGTCAGCGGCGCATGGGCGTGACCCTGGCTCGCGACGAGAGCATCGAGGCGGCGCGAGCCAAAGCCGTGCGGGCGTCCGAGGCGGTCAAGGTCGAGCTGTGAGCCGTCTGCGCGCCGGGCTGTGGTGGGGGCTGCTGCTGGCCCTGGCGCCGATTGCCCTGCCGCAGGCCCTATGGACCCGGCGCACGGCGCTGCGTCTGCCGGAGGCCTCGGGCGCGCAGAGTGGCGTTGCCGGTGTCGAGCGGGCGGGTGAGCCACTGCGTCTGCTGCTGATCGGTGAGTCGACGGTGGCCGGTGTCGGTGTAGAAGCCCAGGAAGTCGCGCTGGCCGGTCAACTGGCCCGGGCGCTGTCAGCACGCCTGGGGCGTCCGGTGGCTTGGCGCGCCTGCGGCGAGAACGGCATCACCGCCAATGAAGCCTGTGAGCGCCTGCTGCCGCTGGCCCTGAGCGAGCCGGCGGACCTGGTGCTGCTGGTGTTCGGCGTCAACGACACCACCCATCTAAGCTCATTGAGTCGCTGGGAAGGTGCACTGCGGGCCCTGAGCCAGCGCATGACCGCCCATGGCTGCCGCGTGGTGTTCACCGGAGTGCCACCGATCCAGCACTTCAGCGCCTTACCCTGGCTGCTACGGCGCCTGCTCGGCCTGCGCGCCGGTCTGCTGGACAGCGAGTTGCGCCGCATCAGCGCGCAGGAGCGGGCGCAATATGCGCGGCTCAAGCTGCGGTTTGCCGATGATTATCTGGCGCGGGACGGTTATCACCCGTCGGCGCTGGGCTATCGGGTCTGGGGCGAGGGGCTGGCCGAGCTGATCACTCGCTCGGCCTGAGGCGTGTCTGCCACAGGCGCACGCTCTTCACCCGATTCTCGCTGGATTCGAGAATTTCCAGGCGATAGGGGCCGATCTTCAGGCACACCGGGCTGTCCGGAATGGTTTCCAGCGCCTCGGTGACCAGGCCGTTGAGGGTCTTGGGCCCCTCGCTGGGCAGGTGCCAGCCCAGGGCCTTGTTGATCTCGCGGATGTTGGCCGCGCCATCGATGATCTGCGAACCGTCTTCCTGAGGCAGGATGTCCGGGTTGCCGGCGCCTTCTGCATGGCTGAAGTCACCGATGATCTCGTCCAGCAGGTCTTCCAGGGTGACGATGCCCTGCACGTCGCCGTACTCGTCCACCACCAGGCCGAGGCGGCGCTTCTCCTTCTGGAAGTTCACCAGCTGGGTCGCCAGTGGCGTGCCCTCGGGCACGAAGTAGGGTGGTTGGCAGCAGGCCAGCAGGGTGGCGTGGCTCAGGCGGTTTTGCGTCAGCAGCACGGCCAGGCGGCGCATGTGCACGATGCCCTGGATCTGGTTGATGTCGCCGCGGTACACCGGCAGGCGGGTATGGCTGACGCCACGCAACTGCTCGATCAGTTGCGGCAACTCGTCGTCCAGGTCGATGCCGGTGACTTCACTGCGCGGGATCATGATGTCGTCCACCGTGACCTTTTCCAGCTCCAGCAGTTGCAGCAGTGCACGCTGGCGCTGCTGTCGTTCTTCCTGGGCATCGCCGTTGCGTGGTGCGCGGCGGCGCTCATGACGCGGTGCGCCGGCGGCGCGAGCCTCGCGGCTGGTGCGGCGCAAGGGCAATGGCAGCAGGTTGCGTTCGCGCAGCAGCAACAGGCCGCCGATCAACAGGATCAGCGTGCCCAGCCACCACTCGTAGGGGGCGAGAGTCATGGGCTCAGATGTGCAGGATGAATTCGCGGACCAGCTTGCTGCCGAAGTAGGCCAGCATCAGCAGGCAGAAGCCGGCCAGGGTCCAGCGGATCGCCTTGTGCCCGCGCCAGCCGAGCTGGTGGCGGCCCCACAGGAGCACGGCGAACACCACCCAGGCGATACACGACAGCACGGTCTTGTGCACCAGGTGCTGGGCGAACAGGTCCTCGAAGAACACCCAGCCGGACAGCAGCGACAGCGACAGCAGCAGCCAGCCGGCCCAGAGGAAGCCGAACAGCAGGCTCTCCATGGTCTGCAGCGGCGGGAAGTTGCGGATCAGTCCCGACGGGTGCTTGTGCTTGAGCTGGTGGTCCTGCAGCGACAGCAGCAGCGACTGGAACATGGCGATGGTCAGCAGGCCGTAGGCCAGGATCGACAGCAGGATGTGGGCGAGAATGCCCGGTTCCTCGTTGATCGGCTGGCTGGTGCCGGCCGGCACCAGCTGGGCCAGCAGGACGGTCAGCGCGCCCAGCGGGAACAGCGGCAGCAGCAGGTTCTCCACCGGGATGCGCGTGGTGCCGATCAGGATCAGCGCGATGACCGCGCAGGCGATCAGGCTGGAGGCGTTGAAGAAGTCCAGGTTGAGGCCGGCGCCTGGCAGCAGCTGCAGGCTGAGGCTGAAGGCATGGGCGATCAGCGCAAGTACGCCGAGCAGGCCCAGAAGGCGCTTGTCCGGCGCCTGACGGCGGGAGAAGCGCAATCCCTGGTATAGAGTGGCGCCGACATAGAGGCCGGCGGCGGCGAGACTGGGCAGCAGAGGGTGCATAAATCCGTGTATGGCGGGGCCCGAAAGGCCGTGAGTGTGGCACACAAGACGCATTTCACGAAAGACTGCCGGCGGTGTCGGCGGCTCGGTCAGTTCGTTATACTCCGCCGCTTGCTGCAAGCACCCCGCTCAAAGGATCGCGCATGTTCGAGAACCTAACCGACCGCCTGTCACAGACGCTGCGCCATGTCACCGGCAAGGCCAAGCTGACCGAGGACAACATCAAGGACACCCTGCGCGAGGTGCGCATGGCCCTGCTCGAGGCCGACGTCGCCCTGCCGGTGGTCAAGGACTTCGTTAACAAGGTCAAGGAGCGTGCGGTCGGCACCGAGGTGTCGAAGAGCCTGACGCCGGGCCAGGCATTCGTGAAGATCGTGCGCGCCGAGCTGGAAGAGCTGATGGGTGCGGCCAACGAAGACCTCAGCCTGGCCGTCACCCCTCCGGCCGTGGTGCTGATGGCCGGTCTGCAAGGTGCCGGTAAGACCACCACCGCCGGCAAGCTGGCGCGCTTCCTCAAGGAGCGCAAGAAGAAGAGCGTGATGGTGGTCTCCGCGGACGTCTACCGTCCGGCCGCGATCAAGCAGCTTGAGACCCTGGCCAGCGACATCGGCGTAACCTTCTTCCCGTCCGACATCAGCCAGAAGCCGGTGGCCATTGCCCAGGCGGCGATTGCCGAGGCCAAGCTAAAGTTCATCGACGTGGTCATCGTCGACACCGCCGGCCGCCTGGCGATTGATGCCGAGATGATGGCCGAGATCCAGGCCGTGCACGCCGCGATCAACCCGGCCGAGACGCTGTTCGTGGTCGACGCCATGACCGGCCAGGACGCCGCCAATACCGCCAAGGCCTTCGGCGATGCCTTGCCGCTGACCGGCGTGGTGTTGACCAAGGTCGACGGTGATGCCCGTGGCGGTGCCGCGCTGTCCGTGCGCCACATCACCGGCAAGCCGATCAAGTTCATCGGTATGGGCGAGAAGAGCGAGGCCCTGGAGCCTTTCCATCCGGACCGTATCGCCTCGCGCATCCTCGGCATGGGCGACGTGCTCAGCCTGATCGAGCAGGCCGAACAGACCCTCGATCGCGAGAAGGCCGAGAAGCTCACCAAGAAGCTGAAGAAGGGCAAGGGCTTCGACCTCGAAGACTTCCGTGACCAGCTGCAGCAGATGAAGAACATGGGCGGCCTCGGTGGCCTGATGGACAAGCTGCCGTCCATCGGCGGGGTCAACCTGTCGCAGATGGGCGGCGCCCAGGGCGCGGCCGAGAAGCAGTTCAAGCAGATGGAGGCGATCATCGACTCCATGACGCCGTCCGAACGCCGCGATCCGGAAATCATCAGTGGCTCGCGCAAACGCCGCATCGCCCTCGGTTCCGGCACTCAGGTGCAGGACGTCGGTCGCTTGATCAAGCAGCACAAGCAGATGCAGAAGATGATGAAGAAATTCACCGCCAAGGGTGGCATGGCCAAGATGATGCGCGGCCTCGGCGGCATGATGCCGGGCGGGCTACCGAAGCTGTAAGCCCGGGGCCGATGGGTGGCCCGAAAAAGAGATTTGCAAATAGCCGGATAATCCTTAGAATATGCGGCCTTTCGGGCCTAGGCCCATTAAAGTGTGTGCCTTTTAGTTAGCACCGATTACAGGAACGAAGTTCAATGGTAACCATCCGTCTTGCTCGTGGCGGCTCCAAGAAGCGCCCCTTCTACCACCTGACCGTGACCAACAGCCGCAATGCGCGCGATGGTCGCTTTGTTGAGCGCATCGGTTTCTTCAACCCGGTCGCCACCGGTGCCGAAGTGAAGCTCTCCGTGAACCAAGAGCGCGCTACCTACTGGCTGAGCCAGGGCGCCCAGCCGTCTGAGCGTGTTGCTCAGCTGCTGAAGGAAGCTGCCAAGGCTGCTGCCTAAGCAATATGAGCGCTACGCCGTCCGCTGAGGACCTGATCGTCCTCGGCAAGATCACTTCGGTGCACGGCGTGCGTGGGGAAGTGAAGATCTATTCCTTCACCGACCCGATCGACAACCTGCTCGATTACAGCCCCTGGACGCTCAAGCGCGAGGGTGAGGTCAAGCAGGTGGAGCTGGTCAGCGGTCGCCTCCAGGGCAAAGTCCTGGTGGCCAAGCTCAAGGGGCTCGATGACCGCGAGGTAGCACGTACCTTCGCGGGTTTCGACATTTGCGTGCCACGCGCACTGCTGCCCGACCTGGAGGACGGCGAGTTCTACTGGCACCAGCTGGAAGGACTGAAGGTGATCGATCTGCAAGGGCAACTGCTCGGGCGCCTCGATCATTTGCTGGAGACCGGCGCCAACGATGTGATGGTGGTCAAGCCCTGTCCGGGCAGCCTGGATGATCGCGAGCGCCTGCTGCCCTATACCGAGCAGTGCGTGCAGCAGGTCGACCTGGCCGCCGGCGAGATGCGGGTGGACTGGGACGCGGATTTCTGAGCCCCTGGCTCTTGCCTGAGCGAGTGCCATGCGTGTCGAAGTCATCAGCATCTTCCCGGAGATGTTCGCCGCCATCAGTCAGTACGGCATTACCAGTCGTGCGGTGAAGCAGGGGCTGCTGCAGTTGAACTGCCGGCAGTTGCGCGATTACACCGACGACCGTCATCAGACCGTGGATGATCGCCCTTTCGGTGGCGGCCCCGGCATGGTGATGAAGATCAAGCCCCTGGAAGATGCCCTGGCTGCTGCCAAGGCCGATGCCGGGGAAGCCGCGAAGGTGATCTACCTGTCGCCGCAGGGCCGCCAGCTGACTCAGCAGGGGGTTCGTGAACTGGCTAGCGAGCAGGCGCTGATTCTCATCGCCGGCCGCTACGAAGGCATCGACGAGCGCTTCATCGAGGCGCATGTCGATGAGGAATGGTCGATTGGCGATTACGTCCTCTCCGGCGGTGAGCTTCCGGCGATGGTGCTGATCGATGCTGTAACGCGGTTGCTGCCGGGTGCGCTCGGGCATGCAGATTCCGCCGAGGAGGACTCGTTCAGCGATGGCCTCCTCGATTGCCCGCACTACACCCGACCCGAGGTGTACGAGGGCAAACGTGTTCCCGATGTGTTGCTTAGTGGCAACCATGAACACATCCGGCGCTGGCGCCTCCAACAGTCCCTTGGTCGGACCTGGGAGCGCCGAGTCGATCTTCTGGATAGCCGCTCGCTTTCTGGAGAAGAGAAGAAGCTGCTGGAGGAATACATCCGCCAGCGGGACGATAGTTAACGTATCGATGGCAAACCCTGGTTTGTCTTAGGAGCACAGCATGACCAACAAAATTATCCAGATGCTCGAAGCCGAGCAGATGAACAAAGAAATCCCGGCCTTCGCCCCAGGTGACACCGTCATCGTTCAGGTGAAAGTGAAGGAAGGCGATCGTTCCCGTCTGCAGGCCTTCGAAGGCGTAGTCATCGGCAAGCGTAACCGCGGTCTGAACAGCGCCTTCACCGTACGCAAGATCTCCAACGGCGTTGGCGTAGAGCGTACCTTCCAGACCTACAGCCCGCTGATCGACAGCCTGAGCGTCAAGCGCCGCGGCGACGTGCGCAAGGCCAAGCTGTACTACCTCCGCGACCTGTCCGGCAAGGCAGCTCGCATCAAGGAAAAACTGTCCTGATCGGACGGTCTTCCGACCTGAAGAAAGCAGCCTGCGGGCTGCTTTTTTCGTTTATGGGTTCGTTGATCGACGGGCTCAGCGTTTCTGCCACACGGGCAGCGTGACAACAAGCACAACAGCGCAGCACGAGGCAGCCACATTCTTCAGCAGAGCAGTAGTGGCATGACCCCGAGAGAACAAGAGATCCAGCGCCGTACCGAGCTGTCGGAAACCCGCGTGACCAAGGCGGTGTTTCCGCCCAGTACCAACCATCACAACACCCTGTTCGGCGGCACCGCCCTGGCCTGGATGGACGAGGTGTCGTTCATCGCCGCCACGCGCTTCTGCCGCCTGCCGCTGGTGACCGTGTCCAGTGATCGCATCGACTTCAAGCACGCCATTCCCGCCGGCTCCATCGTCGAGCTGGTCGGTCGGGTGATCAAGGCCGGCAACACCAGCCTCAAGGTCGAGGTCGAGGTATTCGTCGAGGGCATGTACTGCGGCGGTCGGGAGAAGGCCATCACCGGCGTATTCAGCTTCGTCGCCATCGGCGAGGACAAGAAGCCGGTACCGGTGCTGCCGGACTTCGCATGAGAAAGGCGCCTACGGGCGCCTTTTTCTTTTCGGGCCGACTGGTCGCCACGTTGATGGATATGGAAGACTGCCCTGGTCCTGTCTTCGAGACCTTCTGCCGTACCATGCCCGTTCTGGATCATCACCTGATCGACCGTTTCCTCGACGCCCTGTGGCTGGAGAAGGGCCTGTCGCCGCATACCCGCTCCGCCTATCGCAGCGATCTCGGTCATTACCATGCCTGGCTGCAGGAGCGTGGGCTGGCGCTGGAAAGCGCCGTACGCGAGGTCATTCTCGATCACCTGGCCTGGCGCCTGGAGCAGGGCTACAAGGCCCGCTCGACGGCGCGTCTGCTCTCCGGCCTGCGCGGTTTCTACCGCTACCTGCTGCGCGACGGCCTGATCGGCGAAGACCCGACGCTGCAGGTGGATCTGCCTCAACTCGGCCGGCCGTTGCCCAAGTCGCTGTCCGAGGCCGATGTGGAGGCATTGTTGGCGGCGCCGGAGCTGGAGGATCCGATCGGCTTGCGCGACCGCGCCATGCTCGAGGTGCTGTATGCCTGTGGCTTGCGGGTCACCGAACTGGTGTCGCTGACCCTGGAGCAGGTCAACCTGCGCCAGGGCGTGCTGCGCGTATTCGGCAAGGGCAGCAAGGAGCGCCTGGTACCTCTGGGCGAGGAAGCGATTGTCTGGATCGAGCGCTATGTGCGTGAGGCGCGACCGTTGCTGCTGGATGGCCGGCCCAGCGACGTGCTGTTTCCCAGCCTGCGTGGCGAGCAGATGACTCGCCAGACCTTCTGGTATCGCATCAAGCATCAGGCCAAGGTCGCCGGCATTCTCAAGCCGTTGTCGCCGCATACCCTGCGCCATGCCTTCGCCACCCATCTGCTCAATCACGGCGCCGACCTGCGGGTGGTGCAGATGCTGTTGGGGCATAGCGATCTGTCGACCACGCAGATCTACACCCATATCGCTCGTGCGCGGTTGCAGGAGCTGCATGCCCAGCATCACCCCAGGGGGTGAGCCTCTTGCGACGCGCTGCGTCGCAAAGACGAACGACTGCCCATGGATGGCCGGGCCGGGGATTGGCGGTGTCTCGGTATCTCGACAGGGATGTCATCACGGTTGCTGAATACTGCGTAGTGCGAGTTTCTACGCGCCCATCCGCCTGGGATGTCCGCCCAGCGTCTGCGGTCGGCTGCGCAGATGTGCTGTGGTAGGCTGGGAGCACTGTCATAGGAGTGTTCCATGTCTGTTATTCGTGTTCTGGGCGGTGCCGTTCTGGGTCTCGCCGCTTCTATCGCCTTCGCCGATGATCCTGACCAGGCGATTCGTGCCACCCTGACCAAGCTGCAACCCAATATGCCCATCGAGGCCATCGCCGAGAGCCCGATGACCGGTCTGTATCAGGTCCATCTGAAAGGCGGTCGCCTGCTCTACGCCAGTGCCGACGGTCAGTTCCTGATGCAGGGCAATCTCTATCAGTTCAAGGGCAACGATGCCGTCAACCTGACCCGCCAGGCCGAGAGCAAGGGCGTGGCCAAGGAAATCAACAGCATCCCCACTAGCGAGATGGTGGTGTTCTCGCCCAAGGAGCCAGCCAAGGCGCATATCACCGTGTTCACCGATACCGACTGCGGCTACTGCCAGAAGCTGCACAGCGAAGTACCGGAGCTCAATCGCCGTGGCATCGAGGTGCGCTACGTGGCCTTCCCGCGCCAGGGTCTCGAGAGCCACGGCTACAACACGCTGGTCAGCGTCTGGTGCGCCAAGGACCGCCAGGCCGCTATGAACCAGGCCAAATCCCGCCAGGAGCTGCCGGCGGCTACCTGTGACAACCCGGTGGCCAAGCAGTACGAGTTGGGTCAGATGATCGGCGTCAATGGCACTCCGGCCATCGTCATGGGCAACGGCGAGCTGATTCCGGGCTACCAGCCGGCTCCAGAACTGGCGAAAGCTGCCCTGGAGGCCAAGTAATCGGGCCCTCGGCCCGATTGACCTGGGGTCTGGCGCTTCGTAAAGTGCGGCTCTTTTGTGCGGCCGGGGCTCGCCCCGGCCGTTTCGTGTAGGCAGATGGGGAAAACAACGTGAAACCGGTGAAAGTGGGCATCTGTGGGTTGGGTACCGTCGGTGGCGGTACCTTCAATGTACTCAAACGCAACGCCGAGGAGATTGCCCGCCGTGCCGGGCGTGGAATCGAAGTCGCGCAGATTGCCGCTCGTCGCCCCAACCCGAAGTGTGAAACCGGTGCCACCCCCATCACCGCCGACATCTTCGACGTGGCCAACAACCCGGAAATCGACGTGGTCATCGAGCTGATCGGTGGCTATACCCTGGCCCACGAGCTGGTGCTCAAGGCCATCGAGAACGGCAAGCACGTGGTCACCGCCAACAAGGCGCTGATCGCCGTGCACGGCAACGAGATCTTCGCCAAAGCGCGCGAGAAGGGCGTCATCGTCGCCTTCGAAGCCGCCGTGGCCGGCGGCATCCCGGTGATCAAGGCGATCCGCGAGGGCCTGGCCGCCAACCGCATCAACTGGCTGGCCGGTATCATCAACGGCACCGGCAACTTCATCCTCACCGAGATGCGCGAGAAAGGCCGTGCCTTCGCCGACGTGCTCAAGGAAGCCCAGGTCCTCGGCTACGCCGAAGCCGATCCGACCTTCGACGTGGAAGGCATCGATGCTGCTCATAAGCTGACCATCCTGGCGTCCATCGCCTTCGGCATCCCGCTGCAGTTCGACAAAGCCTACACCGAGGGCATCAGCAAGCTGACCAGCGCCGACGTGAACTACGCCGAGGCCCTGGGCTATCGCATCAAGCACCTCGGCGTGGCCCGTCGCACCGAGGCCGGCATCGAGCTGCGCGTACACCCGACCCTGATTCCGGCGGACCGCCTGATCGCCAACGTCAACGGCGTGATGAACGCGGTGATGGTCAACGGCGACGCTGCCGGCAGCACCCTGTTCTATGGTGCCGGCGCCGGCATGGAACCGACCGCCTCGTCCGTGGTCGCCGATCTGGTCGACGTGGTTCGCGCCATGACCAGCGATCCGACCAATCGCGTGCCGCACCTGGCCTTCCAGCCGGATTCGCTGTCCGACCACCCGATCCTGCCGATCGCCGAGTGCGAGAGCGCCTACTACCTGCGTATCCAGGCCAAGGACCATCCGGGCGTGCTGGCCCAGGTGGCGAGCATCCTCTCCGAGCGCGGCATCAACATCGAATCGATCATGCAGAAAGAGGCCGAAGAGCACGACGGTCTGGTGCCGATGATCCTGGTCACCCACCGGGTCGTCGAATCGCGTATCGACGACGCCATCGCCGCCCTCGAGGGGCTGGCTGATGTGGTCGGCAAAGTCGTGCGTATCCGCGTCGAGCAACTGGTCTGAGGTAGAAAGTCATGCGTTATATCAGCACCCGCGGCCAGGCCCCGGCTCTCAACTTCGAAGACGTCCTGCTCGCCGGTCTGGCCAGCGACGGTGGCCTCTACGTGCCGGAAAACCTGCCGCGCTTCACCCAGGAGGAGATCGCTTCCTGGGCCGGCCTGCCGTACCACGAGCTGGCCTTCCGTGTGATGCGCCCGTTCGTTACCGGCAGCATCGCCGACGCCGATTTCAAGAAGATCCTTGAAGAGACTTACGGCGTGTTCGCCCACAACGCCGTGGCGCCGCTGCGCCAGCTCAACGGCAACGAGTGGGTGCTGGAGCTGTTCCACGGCCCGACCCTGGCCTTCAAGGACTTCGCCCTGCAGCTGCTCGGTCGCCTGCTCGACCACGTGCTGAGCAAGCGCGGCGAGCGCGTGGTGATCATGGGCGCCACCTCCGGTGATACCGGTTCGGCCGCTATCGAAGGCTGCAAGGCCTGCGAGCACGTCGACATCTTCATCATGCACCCGCACAACCGCGTGTCCGAGGTGCAGCGCCGGCAGATGACCACCATCCTCGGCGAGAACATTCACAACATCGCCATCGAAGGCAACTTCGACGACTGCCAGGAGATGGTCAAGGCCAGCTTCGCCGACCAGGGCTTCCTCAAGGGCACCCGCCTGGTAGCGGTCAACTCGATCAACTGGGCGCGGATCATGGCCCAGATCGTCTACTACTTCCACGCAGCCCTGCAGCTGGGTGGTCCGGCGCGCTCCATCGCGTTCTCGGTACCGACCGGCAACTTCGGTGACATCTTCGCCGGCTACCTGGCGCGCAACATGGGCCTGCCGATCAGCCAACTGATCGTCGCCACCAACCGCAACGACATCCTGCACCGCTTCATGAGCGGCAATCAGTACGTCAAGGACACTCTGCACCCGACCCTGTCGCCGTCGATGGACATCATGGTCTCGTCCAACTTCGAGCGCCTGCTGTTCGACCTGCACGGTCGCAACGGCGCCGCCATCGCCGGCCTGATGGACACCTTCAAGCAGGGCGGCGGCTTCAGCGTCGAGGAAGACCGCTGGACCGAGGCGCGCAAGCTGTTCGACTCCCTGGCCGTCAACGACGAGCAGACCTGCGAGACCATCGCCGAGGTGTACCAGGAGTGCGGCGAGCTGCTCGACCCGCACACCGCCATCGGCGTGCGTGCCGCGCGCGAGTGCCGCCGCAGCCTGGCGGTGCCGATGGTCACCCTGGGTACCGCGCACCCGGTCAAGTTCCCGGAAGCGGTGGAGAAGGCTGGGATCGACGCGGTGCCGGCCCTGCCGCCGCACCTGGCCGACCTGTTCCAGCGCGACGAGCGTTGCACCGTGCTGGCCAACGACCTGCAGACCGTGCAGCAGTTCGTCGCTGCCCACGGCAATCGCGGCAAGCCGCTGTAAGGCATTGCTGCAATGAAGAGCCCCGCCCAGTGCGGGGCTTTTTCATGGGCGGGCATGGCCCTGTAGTAGCCAGCTGTTACCCTGAAGTGGGCGAGGCGGCGCAGACTGGCGCCACATTCACCTAGAGGAGGTAACTGCCATGGCGGCGAAGAAGATCCTGATGCTGGTCGGCGACTACGTCGAAGACTACGAGACCATGGTGCCGTTTCAGGCCCTGCAGATGGTCGGCCATACCGTGCATGCGGTATGTCCCGGCAAGAGCGCCGGGCAGACCGTGCGTACCGCGATCCACGACTTCGAGGGCGACCAGACCTACAGCGAGAAGCCGGGGCATAACTTCGCCCTCAACTTCGACTTCGCTAAGGTCTCCGAGAGCGCCTATGACGGCCTGCTGATTCCCGGCGGTCGTGCCCCCGAATACCTGCGCCTGAACGCCGAGGTGATCGCCCTGGTGCAGGCCTTCGCCAAGGCCGCCAAGCCGATTGCCGCCGTGTGCCACGGCGCCCAGCTGCTGGCCGCTGCCGACGTGCTCAAGGGTCGTGGCTGCAGCGCCTACCCGGCCTGCGCGCCGGAAGTGCGCCTGGCCGGTGGCGAGTACGTGGAGGTGCCGATGGATGGTGTGCACGTCGACGGCAACCTGGTCACAGCTCCCGCTTGGCCGGCGCATCCGGCCTGGCTGGCGGCGTTCCTGAAAGTACTGGGCTGAGAGAGGAGGAGAGTGCGATGTGCGAACTCTATGTGAAGGCAGACCCCATCCTCTATGAGTCGCGCTCGCGCTCCCTGCGCATCCGTGGGGTAGTCACCACCCTGCGCCTGGAGAACCAGTTCTGGGACATCCTGCGCGAGATCGCCGAAGTCGATGGCATGACCACCAATCAGTTGATCACCAAGCTGTACGAGGAGGTCATGGACTATCGGGGCGAGGTGGTCAACTTCGCCTCGTTCCTGCGCGTCAGCTGCACCCGCTTCCTGGCGCAGCGCCCGCAGCAGAGTGCCGAGGTGCTCAGTCTGGTGCAGTCGCGTTAGTGAGCGCCCATAAAAAAGCCCGCGTCGAGCGGGCTTTTTTTGTGGCAGCCAATCAGTGCTTGCGCGGTACCGGCTTGAGCAGCTCTTCCGGCGGCATCTCGCAATTGATCTTGCGGCCCAGCAGCTCTTCGATCGGCGGCAGGGCGAAGGCGTCGTCCTCGCCGGCGAAGCTGATCGAGGTGCCGCTGGCGCCGGCGCGGCCGGTACGACCGATGCGGTGCACGTAGTCGTCCGGCACTTCCGGCAGGGTGAAGTTGATCACGTGGCTGATGCCGTCGACGTGGATGCCGCGGCCGGCCACGTCGGTGGCGACCATCACGCGGATCTTGCCTTCGCGGAAGCCTTCCAGGGTCTTGATCCGCTTGTGCTGCGGCACGTCGCCGGACATCTGCGCGGCGCTGACGCCGTCACGGATCAGCTTCTCCTCGATGCGGCGCACCTCGTCGCGGCGGTTGGCGAACACCATCACCCGCTGCCAGTCGTTCTGCGTCACCAGGTTGTACAGCAGCTTGTACTTGTCCTTGCTGGACACGGCGTAGACGTGCTGTTCGACGGTATCGCTGGCGACGTTCTCCGGCTCGATCTCGACAATGGCCGGGTTCACCGTCCACTGCCGGGCCAGGTTCATTACGTCCTCGGTAAAGGTGGCGGAGAACAGCAGGGTCTGGCGATCGCCCTTCATCGGGGTCTGGCGGATGATCTGGCGGACTTGCGGGATGAAGCCCATGTCGAGCATGCGGTCGGCTTCGTCCAGCACCATCACCTCGACCATGTCGAGGTGCACTTCGCCGCGCTGGTTGAAGTCCAGCAGGCGGCCGGGAGTGGCGACCAGAATGTCGCAGTAGCGCGACTCGAGCTGCTTGAGCTGCTTGTCGAAGTCCATGCCGCCGACGAACTGCATGACGTTGAGGCCGGTGTACTTGGTCAGTGCCTCGGCGTCCTTGGCGATCTGCACCACCAGCTCACGGGTCGGCGCGATGATCAACGCGCGCGGCTCGCCCATGTAGCGCTCTTTCGGCGCCTGGGTCTGCAGCAGCTGGGTGATGGTGGAGATGAGGAAGGCGGCGGTCTTGCCGGTACCGGTCTGGGCGCGGCCGATGGCGTCTTTGCCCTTCAGGGTGTGGCCGAGGACCTGGGCCTGGATCGGCGTGCAATAGGGGAAGCCAAGGTCGTGGATGGCGTGCATCAGCTCTGGCGCCAGGCGGAAATCATGGAAGCGGGTCTTGCCTTCCTGCGGTTCGACCACGAAGTCTTCCAGCTTCCAGGTGTCCACCGGTTTGGCCGGGCGCTCGCGGCGCGGCTTGTCGGCGCGTGGCTTCTTGGCCTCGCGCGGCGCGTTGGATTCGGCATCCGCCTTTGCTTGCATATTGCGCGGGGCGCTCGGTTTGGCGGGGGCGCTGGGAGTGCTGGCGGGAGTGACGCTGGCGGGCTGTTCGGCTTCGCCCTTGCTGAAAATTTTCTTGAGTGCTTTGAGCACGGCCGTCTCGTATTGGTCAAGGAATGAACGGCCGCCAGTGTAAAGCAAGAAGCCCGCGCGGCGAAATGCTGCGCGGGCAGCGGCCGGTCAATTGGGCAGGTTGGCCAGGAGCAGGTCGCGCACATTGCTGCCCATGATCGCGGCGATATCGGCGTCGCTGAAGCCGGCGCGCTGCAGGCCCTCGGTGATCTGCGCCAGGCCGGTGCTGTCGAAGGGTGCGTGCACCGTGCCGTTGAAGTCCGACCCCAGGGCCACATGAGCGACGCCGACCTTGTCCGCGGCATAGCGGATAGCGCGAACGATGGCGCCGACCGAGGTCTCGCAAACGGCGGCGTCCCAGTAGCCGATGCCGATCACCCCGCCGGTGGCGGCGATGCGTTGCAGGTGGTCATCGGTGAGGTTGCGTGGGCCGGGGCAGGTGCCGGCGACGCCGGTGTGCGACACCAGCACGGGGCGCGTGGCTATGGCCAGCACATCGTCGATCAGCGATTTGGAGGCGTGGGCCAGGTCGATCAGCATGCGCTTCTCCTCCAGGCGGGCGATCACCTGGCGGCCCAGCGGAGTCAGGCCGCCCTTTTCCAGGCCGTGGGCCGAGCCGCCCACCTCGTTGTCGAAGAAGTGGGTCAAGCCGGCGATGCGGAAACCGGCGTCGTACAGGCGGTCGAGGTTTTCCAGTTTGCCCTCGATGGGCTGCAGGCCCTCGGTGGCCAGCACGGTGGCCAGGCGCTGCGGGTCGCGGTGCCAGGCCTGCAGGTAGGCATTCAACTCGCTGCGGTTGTGCACCACAATCAGGCGGCCATCGCTGGCCGCTGCCGCCTGCTTCAGCTTGTCGGCCTGGTACAGGGCGCGGGCCAGCAGGCTGCTCCAGGTCTCCCGCGGCCAGCGCTGAGCCATGGCCAGCAGGGTGATGTTGTCGCTGTCGGCGCCGTTGCTCTCGTAGTTGATGCCGCGTGGGGTCTTGGTGACGGTGGAGAACACCTGCAGGCCGACGCTGCCTTCGAGCAGGCGCGGCAGATCCGAATGGCCGTAGTCGTGGCGCTCCAGCAGGTCGCGCTGCCAGAGCAGGGCGTCGTCGTGCAGGTCGGCGACGAACAGGGTCTGGTGCAGCTTTTCAGCGGTGTCGCTGGCGGGGTAGGGCGCGGGCGTGGCCACGCTGTTTGCCTGACGGTCGAGCAGGGTAGGGATGGTGAAGAAGATACCCGCCCCAACCGGCACGAGGATCAGCAGGACGAGCAGCAGCTTGCGCATGGGAGCATCCGATCATTGTTGTTATGCGCCGGACTCTAACAAGACGCGCCAGCGGGTGGCGATGGGCTGGCGGTTTCGCTGGGGGATTTGGCGAGGCAGCCTGCTCAGCCGAACAGGCGATTGCGGCCCTGCTGCTTGGCCTTGTACAGAGCCGCGTCGGCCCGCGCGATCAGGCTTTCCAGGCCGTCCTTGTCCTGCATCTGGGCCATGCCGATGGACACCGTGACGCCAGGCAGGATGCCTACCGGCGAATAGAACGAGCTGATCTGCTCCAGGCTCTGGCGCAGGCGCTCGCCAATGGTGCGCGACTCGTTGGCGTCCAGTTCCGGCAGGAGAATGACGAACTCCTCGCCGCCATAACGCACCATGCTGTCCTTCGGCCGCAGCTGGTTGCGCAGGGTATGCGCCACCAGGCACAGGGCGTAGTCGCCGGCCAGATGGCCATGCTGGTCGTTGTACGCCTTGAAGTGGTCGACATCGAGCATGAGCATGCTCATCGGCTGGTTGCTGAAGGCGCAGCGGGTGCTTTCGCGCTCGTAGACGTGTTCCAGCCAGCGGCGGTTGAAGCAGCCGGTGAGGATGTCGACGTTGGCGTTCTGCTCGCTGTCGAGAATGATCCGGTTGCCCTTGCGTACCCGGTCGCAGAGCAGTTCCAGCAGGTTCTGCATCAGTTCCGGCGACTGGTCGAACAGCTTGATCAGCGACTCTCGGTGCAGGCGCAGGACCAGCGACGGCTGGGTGGCAACCACATAGGCGGAGGGGCAGTCGTTGTCGATGAAGCTGATTTCGCCGGCACAATCACCCGGGGTCAGGGTGCTCACGGCCTGGTTGTCGAGGGAGCCGAGGTAGACCTTCAGCTCACCTTCAAGCAGCAAATAGAGATGTTGATTGCGATTGAACGGCGACAGCAGGATCTCGCTGGCCTCCAATTCGCAAGCACGAAATTCCTGCAGCAGCTGTTTCAGGCTGCTGGCAGCGACGTTCTGGAACAGTCGTAATTGGCTGATCTGCTGGAGATCCTGCTGCCAGTTGGCGTTTTTCATCGCAAGAATGAATAACCTGTCTGGCTGCTGCGGGTGGGCATCGCTAAACACTCCCTGTCGTAGGGCGAACACCTAGGAGTGACCTTATGCTCCGCAATATTACCTACGCAATGCTCGGACTAGAGCGGTCCGACCAGCGGTCGCAAGCGGTGGACGGGGTTACCCCGCCCCGGCGGCTGCTTGACCTTTCGACGCCCACTTAGCGCGTTGCCGGAACTTCTCGACGGAGCCTTGACGCGTTTATCCGACTTTCAGCACCTGTTTCAGCCAGGCGCCGATGTCCTGGATTTCCTCCGCCATCACTTCGTGGCCCATCGGATACTCCCGCCAGGCAACTGGCACGCCCTGGGCCTTTAGTGCGTCGTGGGCGGTGCGGCCCATGAACGAGGGCACCACGTCGTCGTGGCTGCCGTGCAGGCACAGTACCGGCAGCTGGCGGCGCGCAGCGTCCACCTGCAGCTCCTCGGGGAAGGTTGGGGCGTAGGTGGACAGCGCCAGCAACCCGCCCAGCGGGCCCTGCCAGCGCAGGAAGGCGGTGTGATAGACCACTGCGCCGCCCTGGGAGAAACCGGCCAGGACGATCCGCGCCGGGTCGATGCCGCTGTCGCGCTGGGCTTCGATCAGTGAGATCACCGTCTGCGCCGAGGTTTCCATCTGTTCCTTGTCGATCGCCCGTGCCGGGCTCATGGCCAGAATGTCGTACCAGCTGGGCATGGCCCAGCCGCCGTTGATGGTGACCGGCCGTGTAGGCGCCTGCGGCAGCACGAAGCGCGTGGCAGGCAGTTGCTGCTGCAGCATCTTCGCCACCGGCTCAAAGTCGTAACGGTCGGCGCCCAGGCCGTGTAACCAGATGACGCAGGAATCGGCCGCGATTGCGGGCTCCAGTAGCAGGGCTTCTTGCATGTTTGCTCCATTGTGGTGCGCGTGGGCATTTTTGGTGCGCCATGCTTTTTTCGGTTCGTTGAATCACTTAATAAGATGTCGCAACGGCAAAAGTTTGCCTCTTGACCTGCAATCAATACCGTCCGGTCACGGAATTGGTACGCACCTTGCTGTAAGAAGCGGGTCCGGCGGGGGCCGTTCTAGAGCGGGAAGCCGGACAAATCTGCTGCGTCTCTTTCCCGTAAGACCTACGGAGATGAAAGGGTCATTCGCCGGTCTGCGGATCGGCATCTAGACTCCCTTCAGGTTCGCACCCCGGTTGATCCTGCCATGGTGGCGGGATCGAACGTGCCTCACAAGGGTACGGCGGCAGGACCGAGACTCGACCAAACAAGAACACTTGGAGGTTTTGATGAAGATGGTGAAATCCACCCTGGCAGTACTGACCACGGCTGCGGTGCTCGGTGTGAGCGGTTTCGCTCATGCAGGTGCGACCCTGGATGCGGTGAAGAAGAAAGGCTACGTGCAGTGCGGTATCAGCGATGGTTTGCCCGGTTTCTCCTACGCCGACGCCAAGGGTAACTACCTGGGTATCGACGTGGATATCTGCCGTGCCGTGGCTGCCGCCGTATTCGGTGACGCCTCCAAAGTGAAATTTAGCCCACTGACCGCCAAGGAGCGCTTCACCGCGCTGCAATCCGGCGAAGTCGACGTGCTGTCGCGCAACACCACCTGGACCAGCTCGCGTGATGCAGCCATGGGCCTGAACTTCACCGGCGTGACCTACTACGACGGTCAAGGCTTCCTGGTGAACAAGAAGCTCGGCGTTTCCAGCGCCAAAGAACTGGACGGCGCCACCGTGTGCATCCAGGCCGGTACCACCACCGAGCTGAACCTGGCCGACTACTTCCGCGCCAACGGCCTGAAGTACACCCCCATTACCTATGACACCTCCGACGAGAGCGCCAAGTCGCTGGAGTCCGGCCGTTGCGACGTGCTGACCTCCGACCAGTCGCAGCTGTACGCCCAGCGCATCAAGCTGGCCGCGCCGGACGATTACGTCGTACTGCCGGAAGTTATCTCCAAGGAGCCGCTCGGCCCGTCCGTACGTCAGGGTGACGAGGAGTGGTTCGACATCGTGCGCTGGAGCCTGTACGCACAGCTCAACGCCGAGGAACTGGGCGTGACTTCCGCCAACGTGGAAGAAATGGCCAAGACCACCAAGAACCCGGACATCGCTCGCCTGTTGGGCGCAGAGGGTGATTTCGGCAAGGATCTAAAGCTGCCGAAGGACTGGGCCGTACAGATCGTCAAGCAAGTCGGTAACTACGCCGAAATCTTCGATCGCAACGTCGGTGCCGGCAGCGAGCTGAAGATCGAGCGTGGTCTCAATGCCCTGTGGAACAAGGGTGGCATGCAGTACGCACCGCCGGTGCGCTGATCCCCTTTGCCATCGCCCCCTCGTGGGGCGATGGTGTTCCTGATTTCGTGAACTCCGCGCCGCAATCCACGGGCGCGGAGTTTGTATGAGGGCCGCTATGCAAAATCCCGCCAATATTTCGCGCCCACGCGGGTCGGTCTGGACCGATCCACAGGTGCGCGGCTGGCTATTCCAGATCATCGCAGTCATCGCCGTCGTGGCGATCGGCTGGTACCTGTTCCACAACACCCAGCACAACCTGGCCCAGCGCGGCATCCTGTCGGGCTTCGGCTTCCTGGAGCAGAGCGCCGGCTTCGGCATCTCCCAGCATCTGATCGATTACACGGAGAGCGACAGCTACGGCCGCGTCTTCGTCATCGGCCTGCTCAATACCCTGCTGGTCGCCGGCATCGGCATCGTGTTCGCCACCATCCTCGGCTTCATCCTCGGCGTGGCGCGACTGTCGCCCAACTGGATGATCAGCAAGCTGGCCACCGTTTATATCGAGACCTTCCGCAACATCCCGCCGTTGCTGCAGATCTTCTTCTGGTATTTCGCCGTGTTCCTGCCGCTGCCCGGCCCAAGGCAGAGCGTCAGCCTCGGTGACACCTTCTTTCTCAGCAACCGCGGTCTGAACATGCCGTCGCCAGCGATGGCCGAAGGCTTCTGGCCCTTCCTCATCGCCGTGGTCGTGGCGCTGGTCGCCGTCTGGTTCCTCGCCCGATGGGCGCGCCAGCGCTTCGAGGCCACGGGCAAGGGCTTCCCGACCCTGATTGTCAGCCTGGTCCTGATAGTGGGGCTGCCGAGCCTGGCCTCGCTGGTGTTCGGTGATCCCTTCCACTGGACGGTGCCGGAGCTCAAGGGCTTCAACTTCCGTGGAGGCTGGGTGCTGATTCCCGAACTGATGGCACTGACCCTGGCGCTGACCGTGTACACCGCGGCCTTCATCGCCGAAATCGTGCGCTCCGGGATCAAGGCGGTCAGCCACGGTCAGACCGAGGCGGCCCGGTCCCTGGGCCTGCCGGCCGGCAAGACCCTGCGTCTGGTGATCGTGCCGCAGGCACTGCGGGTGATCATTCCGCCACTGACCAGCCAGTACCTGAACATCGTGAAGAACTCGTCGCTGGCGGCCGGCATCGGCTACCCGGACATGGTCTCGCTGTTCGCCGGTACGACCCTGAATCAGACCGGCCAGGCCATCGAGGTCATCGCCATCACCATGAGTGTGTACCTGGCCATCAGCATCAGCATCTCGATACTGATGAACTGGTACAACAAGCGCATCGCGCTGATCGAGCGGTAAGGAGAAGCGCATGGAAGTTCATCAGTTTCGCCCCAGCCTGCCGCCGCCCCGCATGAGCGTGGGGGTGGTCGGTTGGCTGCGGTCCAATCTGTTCTCCAGCTGGTTCAACACCCTGTTGACCCTGCTGGCCATCTACTTGGTCTGGCTGATCGTGCCGCCGCTGCTGAAGTGGGCGGTGTTCCAGGCCGACTGGACCGGCACTACCCGTGCCGACTGCACCAGCGAGGGCGCCTGCTGGGTGTTCATCAAGGAGCGCTTCAGCCAGTTCATGTACGGCTTCTACCCGGAAGAGCTGCGCTGGCGCGTGGATCTGACCGTATGGCTGGCGGTGATCGGCGCGGCGCCGTTGTTCATCCCGGCGATGCCGCGCAAGGCCAGCTACGGGCTGCTGTTCCTGGTCGTCTACCCGCTGCTGGCTTTCTGGCTGCTGCACGGTGGCTTCCTCGGCCTGACCGAGGTGGAGACCAGCCAGTGGGGTGGCCTGATGCTGACCCTGGTGATCGCCGCCGTCGGTATCGCCGGCGCGCTGCCGCTGGGCATCTTGCTGGCCCTCGGCCGGCGCTCGAAGATGCCGGCGATCCGCGTGATCTGCGTGACCTTCATCGAGTTCTGGCGCGGCGTGCCGCTGATCACCGTGCTGTTCATGTCCTCGGTGATGCTGCCGCTGTTCCTGCCCGAAGGCCTGTCCTTCGACAAGCTGCTGCGCGCCCTGATCGGGGTGATCCTGTTCCAGTCTGCCTATATCGCCGAAGTGGTGCGTGGCGGCCTGCAGGCCATCCCCAAGGGACAGTACGAGGCGGCCGCGGCGATGGGCCTGGGCTACTGGCGGACCATGGGGCTGGTGATCCTGCCGCAGGCGCTCAAGCTGGTGATCCCGGGCATCGTCAACACCTTCATCGCCCTGTTCAAGGACACCAGCCTGGTGATCATCATCGGCCTGTTCGACCTGCTCAACAGCATCAAGCAGGCGACCACCGATCCGGCCTGGCTGGGCATGGCTACCGAGGGCTACGTGTTCGCCGCCCTGGTGTTCTGGATTTTCTGTTTCGGCATGTCCCGCTACTCCATGCGTTTGGAGCGCAAGCTGGACACCGGCCACAAGCGTTAGGAGTCATAGACCATGACCGAAGTTAAGAAAGAAACCGCTGCCGAGCCGATCATTCAGCTGCAAGGCGTGAACAAGTGGTACGGCCAGTTCCACGTGCTCAAGGACATCAACCTCAACGTGCAGCAGGGCGAGCGTATCGTCCTCTGCGGCCCGTCGGGTTCCGGCAAGTCCACCACCATCCGCTGCATCAACCGCCTGGAAGAGCACCAGCAGGGGCGCATCGTCGTCGATGGTACCGAGCTGACCAGCGACATCAAGCACATCGAGGCGATCCGCAGCGAAGTGGGCATGGTGTTCCAGCACTTCAACCTGTTCCCGCACCTGACCGTGCTGCAGAACTGCACCCTGGCGCCGATGTGGGTACGCAAGATGCCCAAGCGCAAGGCCGAAGAGATCGCCATGCACTTCCTCGAGCGCGTGCGTATTCCCGAGCAGGCGCACAAGTATCCGGGCCAGCTCTCCGGCGGCCAGCAGCAGCGCGTAGCCATCGCCCGCGCCCTGTGCATGAAGCCCAAGATCATGCTGTTCGACGAGCCGACCTCGGCCCTCGACCCGGAAATGGTCAAGGAGGTGCTGGATACCATGGTTGGCCTGGCCCAGGACGGCATGACCATGCTCTGCGTGACTCACGAGATGGGCTTTGCCCGCACCGTGGCTGATCGGGTGATCTTCATGGACCGCGGCGAGATCGTCGAACAGAACGAGCCCAATGCGTTCTTCGACAACCCGCAGAACGAGCGGACCAAGCTGTTCCTCGGCCAGATCCTGCACTGATCCGTGTCGCGCTAAAAAGAAAGGAGCCCTCGGGCTCCTTTTTCTTTGTCCGCTATTCGGCGAGCGTCTGGCGCAGGCGCTTGCGGAAGGCGCCGGGCGTCTCGCCGCACAGCTGCTTGAACAGCTTGGCGAAGGTGGCGCGGTCGGCGTAGCCGACCTGGGCGGCGACCTGTTCCAGCGAGCGCGCCGGATTACGCAGGGCGCTCTGCGCGGCGCTGATGCGCAGGCGCTGCAGGTAGTCGTTGGGCGTCAGGCCGGTGGCCGCCTTGAAGCGCCGCAGCAGGGTGCGCGTAGAGCAATTGGCGCGCTCGGCCAGCAGCGGCAGGTCGATGGCCTGGGCATGGTGCTGCTGCAGCCAGCGCAACAGCGGGGCGATCAGCGGATCGTCCTGCCCGGCCATCGGCAGCAGTGGGGCGAAGCGTCTCTGTCCGCTGCGCTCGCGCTCCACCACCAGGGCGCCGGCCACGCGCTGGGCCAGCCAGTCGCCACCATGCACGGCGATCAGGTGCAGGCACAGGTCGAGGCCGGCCTGGGCGCCGCCGGAGCAGAAGCGGTTGTCGTCTTCGGTGAACAGCTGGTCGATCTGCAGGCGCACCCTGGGGAAGCGCTGGCGGAAGTTGTCCGCCAGGGCCCAGTGGGTCGTGGCGCGGCGGCCGTCCAGCTGGCCTGCGGCGGCCAGCAGGCAGGCACTGCTGCACAGGCTGGCCAGTTGCTGGTGCTGTGGTCGGGCGGCCAGCCAGGCGAGCAAGGTGGCGTTGTGTTCCAGCGTTCGATCGAGTGCGCTGCCGGTGGCGGGGATCAGCAACAGGTCGGCCTGCTCGGCCAGGCGCAGGTCGCCATCCACGCGCAGCTGCGCATAACCCAGCTGCACCGGCTGGCCATCGGCGCTGACCCGCTGCAGCTCGAACAACTGCTCGCCGGCCAACTGGTTGGCCAGGCGGAAGGCGTCGTCGGCCATGCTCAGGCTGGAGAGCGCGGTCTGTGCGCAGGTGTAGAGGGCGATACGGATCATATGGCGATTATTGACACAAAGTTGTCTTTATCGCCAATCGCCGGTTGCAGTCTGCGCGACCATACTCTGCCCATCACAACCCGGAGCAGCGTTGCCATGGCCCACCCCAATGCCGAACTGATCGACCGTTTCTATCAGGCCTTCCAGCGCCAGGATGCCGAGGCCATGGCCGCCTGCTACGCGGACAATGTCGAGTTCTCCGACCCGGTATTCCGTGACCTCAAGGGCCGAGACGCCGGCGACATGTGGCGCATGCTCTGCGCCCGCGCCAAGCAGTTTTCCCTGACCTACGAAGTGCTCGAAGCGGACGACCAGCAGGGCCGCGCGCGTTGGGTGGCGACCTACCTGTTCAGTCAGACCGGGCGCATGGTGGAGAACCATATCGAGGCCAGCTTCCGCTTCGAGGGCGGCAATATCGTCGAGCATCGCGACCGCTTCGACCTGTGGCGCTGGTCCCGCCAGGCGCTGGGCGCCAAGGGTGTTTTGCTCGGCTGGCTGGCGCCGGTACAGAACGCCATCCGCAAGCAGGCCATGGGCGGGCTGCGCGCCTGGCAGGCCGGGCGCTGACTGGCGTAAGCTCGGCGGCCCCGCACTGCGCTGCCGAGCCATGACCGATACTCCTTCACCCAAGCCCTGGTCCGTCTACCTGGTGCGTGCCGAGAACGGCGCGCTGTACTGCGGCATCAGCGACGATCCGCGGCGGCGCTTCGAACAGCACCGCAGCGGCAAGGGCGCACGCTTCTTCCACTCCAGCCCGGCGCAGGCGCTGGTGTACATCGAGCGCTGCAAGGACAAGAGCGCTGCGCTGCGTCGCGAGCGAGCGATCAAGGCACTGGCCAAGACCGCCAAGGAGCGCCTGGTTGCCGCCTTCATCATGGAAGAAGCTGATAGCGCCCTATCAGTCTGAGTGGGTAGGCCGGCGCCGACCGTGGAGTTAAGCTGGCTCATCACATAGACACGGAGCCCGTCATGCACGAGTTGATCCTGCACCACTATCCGACCTCGCCGTTCGCCGAAAAGGGCCGCCTGCTGCTGGGCTTCAAGCAGTTGTCCTGGCGCTCGGTGATGATTCCGGCGGTGATGCCCAAGCCCGATCTGCTGGCCCTTACCGGCGGTTACCGCAAGACCCCGGTGCTGCAGATCGGCGCCGACATCTATTGCGACACCGCGCTGATCGCCCGTCGCCTGGAGGCCGAGAAGAGTGTTCCGGCGCTGTTCCCGGAGGGCCAGGAATTCGTCGTCGCCAGCTTCGCCCAGTGGGTCGACTCGGTGGTGTTCCAGCATGCGGTGAGCCTGGTGTTCCAGCCCGAATCCGTGGCACTGCGCTTCGCCAAGCTGCCGCCAGAGGCGGTCAAGGCCTTTATCGCCGACCGCGCCGGACTGTTCAGTGGCGGCACTGCGACCCGCATCCCGGCCGACGTGGCCAAGCATAACTGGCCGGGCATCATGGCCCGCGTCGAGCAGCAACTGGCGCGTGAGGAGGGTGATTTCCTGTTCGGCGAGCCGTCGCTGGCCGACTTCTCCCTGGCCCACTGCCTGTGGTTCCTCAAGGGCACCCCGGTCACCGCGCCGCTGGTCGACGCCTACCCAAATGTCAGTGCCTGGCTCGGCCGTGTACTCGGCTTCGGCCACGGTGCGGCCAGCGAGCTGAGTTCCGCCGAGGCCATCGAGATCGCCCGTGCAGCCACCCCGGCGGCTCTGCCGGATGAGCAGTTCGCCGAGCCCAACGGCTTCCAGGCTGGCCAGCGGGTGAAGATCGCCGCCACCGACTATGGTGTCGATCCGGTGGAGGGCGAGCTGTTGTTCGCCGGCGCCGAGGAGCTGATCCTGCGCCGCGAGGACGAGCGCGCGGGCGTGGTGCATGTGCACTTCCCGCGCCTGGGCTTCCGTATCGAAGCGCTCTGACTGCGCGGCAATTAAAAGCCCGGCATTGGCCGGGCTTTTTCATGGGCGGCGATTAGTCCTTGCGCCGTTTCAACTGATCCTTCAGCTGCGTCGGCACCTGGCGAATGATCAGCATGTCGCGCGCCTCGTCGTACTCGATCTTCGAGCCCAGCAGGTGGGCCTCGAAGCTGATCGACAGGCCCTCGGCGCGGCCGGTGAAGCGGCGGAACTGGTTGAGGGTGCGCTTGTCCGCCGGGAATTCCGGGGCCATGCCGTAATCCTTGTTGCGGATGTGCTCGAAGAAGGCGCGCGGGCGGTCCTCGTCGATCAGTCCGGAAAGCTCGTCGAGGGTGATCGGCTCGCCGATCTTGGCCTGACTGGTGGCGTAGTCGACCAGTGTCTCGGTCTTGGCGCGGGCCTGCTCCTCGGCCATGTCCTCACTCTCGACGAAGTCGCTGAAGGCCTTGAGCAGGGTGCGGGTCTCGCTCGGCGCATCGACGCCTTCCTGGCAGCCGATGAAGTCGCGGAAATAGTCCGAGACCTTCTTGCCGTTCTTACCCTTGATGAACGAGATGTACTGCTTGGAGTTGGCGTTGTTGCGCCACTCGGAGATGTTGATGCGCGCGGCCAGGTGCAGCTGGCTCAGGTCCAGGTGCTTGGCCGGTGCCACGTCCAGCGCCTCGGTCACAGTCACGCCTTCGCTGTGGTGCAGCAGGGCGATGGCCAGGTAGTCGGTCATGCCCTGCTGGTAGTGGGCCAGCAGCACGTGGCCGCCGGTGGACAGGTTGGACTCCTCCATCAGCTTCTGCAGCTGCTCCACGGCCTGGCGGCTGAAGGCGGTGAAGTCGCGCTCGCCATCCAGGTAGGCCTTCAGCCAGCCGCTGAACGGGTAGGCGCCGGATTCCTCGTGGAACAGGCCCCAGGCCTTGCCCTGCTTGGCGTTGTAGCTCTCGTTGAGATCAGCCAGCAGATTCTCCATGGCCTGCGACGCGGCGAGCTCGGAGTCGCGTGCGTGCAGCACGGCCGGCGAGCCGTCGGGCTTCTTGTCGATCAGGTGGACGATGCAGTGGCGGATCGGCATGGGTATCGGTCTTCGGTGGTTCGGAACAGGGCGAGGAGTCTACCCGACAACGGCCCGTGGCGGGTCTCTGGCCAGTCGGGTGATGGCTTAGTGCCGCTATCTTCGGTGATCCACCGCAATATTTCGGATAAAAGTCGCTACCCCGCTTCGCTTCCCAGGAAATGTACGTCTACTGTTTTTTCGTCCACACGACGCAGTAAAGGGACGGCCCGCGGCGGCGCCACAAGCGCCGCCGCATCCATTTGCTCCAAATACGGATTGGAGAAAGACCCATGCATTACAAGAAAAAGCTGCTGTTTGCTTCTCTTCTGGCCTCCGCGGCCGCCCCGGCGCTCGCCGCCGGACCTCAGGATCTCTCGCAAGTCTTCGACAAACTCTGGAGCCCGACTCGCCTCGGCCCGCTGGAGTGCCGCGCCGGCCTCCTCAACAGCTCACCGCTGTTGCTGCCGCGCTGCATGCAGGCGGAAAACACCCAGCAGCACCTGCAGATGCTGCACGACGTGGCCCTGGCCAACGGCGGCAATCGTGCCGCCGGCCTGCCGGGTTACGACGGCTCGCTGAACTATGTGAAGGAAACCCTGGAGCGCGCCGGATACCGGGTCACGCTGCAGGCCTTCCCGTTCAGCGCCTTCTACCCGCAAGGGCCGGGCACGCTGCAGGCCGTGGCGCCGAGCCCGGAAACCTTCGAATGGGAGGTGGACTTCACCTACCTGTCGCAGACCGATGCCGGTGATGTCACCAGCACCGTGGTGCCGGTGGACATCGCACTCGGTGCCGGCAACACGTCCAGCAGCGGCTGCGAGGAGGCCGACTTCACCGGCTTCCCGGCGGGCTCCATCGCCCTGCTGCAACGCGGTAGCTGCAACTTCGCGATCAAGGCCGAGAACGCTGCCAACGCCGGCGCCGTCGGCGTGGTGGTGTTCAACCAGGGCGACACCGAGGACCGCAAGGGTCTGATCAACGCCACCCTGGGCGACGCCTATGCCGGTGGCATTCCGGTGCTGTTCACCACCTATGACGTGGGTGTTGGCCTGGCCCAGACGGCCGAGCTTCAGCTGCGCATGGTCACCGACGTGGTGCGCGAGCGCACCCAGACCCAGAACCTGGTGGCCGAATCGAAGCATGGCAACCCGAACAACGTGGTGATGGCCGGTGCGCACCTGGACTCGGTATTCGAGGGTGCGGGCATCAACGACAACGGTTCGGGCAGCGCGGCGCTGCTGGAGCTGGCCGTGCAGCTGCGCAAGGTGCGGCCGACCAACAAGCTGCGCTTCGCCTGGTGGGGTGCCGAGGAGTCGGGGCTGGTGGGTTCGACCTACTATGTGACCCAGCTGCCGCCGGAGGAGAAGGCGAAGATCAAGGCCTACCTGAACTTCGACATGATCGCCTCGCCGAACTTCGGCTACTTCATCTATGACGGTGACGGTTCCGCCTTCGGCCTGGAAGGCCCACCCGGTTCCGCGGCCATCGAGAAGCTGTTCGAGGAGTACTACAAGCTGCGGGGCCTGCCATTCGAGGGTGACGAAATCACCTTCCGCTCCGACTACGCGCAGTTCTTCACCGACGGCATCGCCTTCGGCGGCCTGTTCACCGGCGCCGAGGAGCTGAAGACCGAGGAGCAGGCCGCGCGTTACGGCGGCACTGCCGGCATCGCCCTCGACCCTTGCTACCACGCGGCTTGCGACAACCTGGGCAACATCGACATGCGTGCGCTGGAGATCAACGGCGACGCCATGGCGTTCGTCACCAGCTGGCTGTCGCATTCCACCAAGGCGATCGATGACGAGATCGAGGCCGGCAAGGCAGCGGGCCCGAGCCTGAAGCGCGCCGCCCAGGCCTACGACATCACCCACTGGGGCAAGCACTGGATCAAGTGATCCACGCCTGCTGACAAGAGCCCCGCCACGGTTCGCCGCGGCGGGGCTTTTTATTGCACCGCTGCTGACGCCTGACGGTGCTGCACTGCATGCAGGCGCTCGATCATGTAGCGCAGGTGCATGTGCAGCTCGTACAGTTCGCTGGAGTAGGACAGCGGCACTTCCACCCGCGCCAGCTCGTCCTCCAGCTTCTCCAGGCGCTCGATCTCGGCGCCGATATCGCCATTGAGCTTGCCCTTGTACAGCTGCTGGTCGATCTCGCGCAGGTGCTTGTACCAGCGGTAGATGCGCGCGCGGATGCGCCACTGGTAGATCGGGCCGATGGCCTTGAACAGCGGGAACAGCAGTACCAGCAGCGGGATGGCCAGGATGATGTAGCGGTCGGCCAGCGAGGCGATGCGGAACGGCAGGTAGCGCTGCAGGATCGGCAGGCCCTTGTCGTAGTAATAGTCGGCCTCGCTCAGGGTCTGCAGTGACAGCGGCGGGCGCACCGGATAGCTGCCGGCCGGGTCGAGCAGGCTGCCGTTCTTCAGCACCGTCTTGGCTGCTTCCAGGATCAGCGGGGTCAGCGAGGGATGGAAGCTCTCGCCGGCCACCAGGGTGGCCACAGGGCCGAGGGTGACGATGTCGCGCTCCGGGGTGTTGCGCGCCATGTCCAGCATGCCTTCGCCGACTTCCAGGCGGCTCAGGTAGGGCAGGCGCGCCAGGTAGGCCTCGGTGCGGCGCAGGCTGACCAGGCGCAGCTTGGGCTCGGCGGCCAGGCGTTGGATCAGCGGGTTCTCCGCCGGGCCGACGAAGAACGCGGCGTCCAGCTCACCCTTCACCAGCGCATCGGCGGCGCGGCTGCCGCCCAGTGCCTGCCACTGTTTGGGATAGGCGCCAGGCTCGATGCGGTTGGCGGCGAACAGGGCGGCGGTCACCGCCTGGGTGCCGCTGTCTTCCGAGCCGATGGCCAGGCGCAGCTTCATCAGGTCGGCCAGGCGCTCGAACTTCACTTTGCGCCCGGTGAACAGCCACAGCGGCTCGCGGTACATCACCCCGAGGCCGGCCAGCTTGTCCCGCTCCTCCTGGTCCAGCGCAAGCTCCTGGCCGCTCTGCACCAGGGCCAGTTCGACGGAGCCTTCGCCCAACTTGGCCAGGTTGTCGCGCGAGCCCTGGCTCTGCACCAGCTCCAGCTCGAAGCCCTGCTGCTCCAGCTCGGCCCGCAGGCGTTCGGCGAAGGCGTGGTAGCCGCCACCCGGCGCACCGGTGGCCATGCGCGCATGCATGGGCGGCGGCGGGGCGACGAAATAGAACAGCGCGCCGACCAGGCCGGCGAGTACCGGCACTATCCACAGGTTGGCGAGGATGAGGATTTTCAGGTCGCGGAGAATGCGGCGCATGGTCGGTCCTTGTGGCTATCCCTGGCAGAGGATAGCCGGCCCGGGCCACTCGCTCACCGTTCAGCCGCGCGAGGCGAGAACCGATCCGCGGCGATCGTGCCAGTAACCCAGCGCGGCCAGCAGCACCAGCAAGCCGAGGGCATACAGCGCCTCCACGCCCAGGGCCACCAGCACCAGGCAGCAGAGCAGCGTGCTGAAACCGGCGATCCAGCGCCAGAGGCCGCGCAGCAGCACCCAGCCGGCGGCCATGCTGAGCAGGTAGACGACGATGAAGTTGCCGTTGGCGTAGCGGATCAGGTCGTCCACCGACAGCTGCATTACCGCGGCCAGGGTGGCGCACAGGCAGCAGATCAGCACCACCACCAGCAGGGCGCGCGCCGGTACGCCGTGACGGTTGAGCGGGGCGAGGGAGGAGGGCAGCTTGCCTTCGTCGGCCAGGCTCCAGATCAACCGGGCGAAGCCCTGCACATAGACGTTCATCGAGGCGAAGCAGGCCAGGTAGCCCACCGCCGCCACCAGCCAGCGCGCCTCATCACCGAGCAGCATGTGCATCAGCCGCGGCAGCGAGGTGGCGTCGCTGTGCACGTCGCCGTACACCCCAAAGCTCAGTACCGCCACCGAGAAGCCCCAGTACACCAGGCCGGCCAGCAGCACGCCGAGCAGCAGGGCCAGGGGGAAGTCGCGCTGCGGGTGCTTGAACTCCTCGCCCAGGTGGGTGAAGGCCTCGATGCCGACGAAGCACCAGAACATCACGCCCAGCGCTGCAGGGATCAGCTGCCAGGAACCGTCGATCTCTGGCAGCAGCGGCTGGCTGGCCAGCGGCAGGTCGCCGACCCACCACACCAGGCCGACCGTGCCAAGGATCGCCAGGGCGATCAGCCCCTGCACAACGCCGCTGGCGCGGGCCGGGCGCTGGCCGAGCAGGAGCATGGCGCCGAGGGTGACGAACTGGATCAGCAGCGCCTCGCCCTTGCCAATCGGCAACACCGCCTGCCAGAAGCCGGTGGCGATGTTCAGCGCGGCGGGCAGGCCGACCGGCAGCACGGCGAGGAACAGGAAGGCGATCAGCCGCTCCATGCGCCCGCCGAAGGCGCGTCCGATCAGGTGCGGCGCGCCGCCAGCATGGGGGAAGCGCTTGCCCAACTGGGCGAAGGTGAAGGCTACCGGCAGCACCAGGGCGATCAGGATCAGCCAGGCCCAGAGCGAGGCGCTGCCGGCGGCGGTGGCGGCCAGCGCCGGCACCACGAAGATGCCGGTGCCCAGCAGCGAGGTACTGAGCAGGGCGATGCCCTGCAGCAGGCCCAGTTCCTTGTTCAGCCGGCTCATGATGTATGCTCGCTCCTTCCTTTCGATCCCGCCATGTTAAGCGCGCCGCCTCGGGCAGGTCGCCGCCGTTCACCGGCAAACTGGCGGAATCCACCGTCAAACTGCCTGCTGCCGAGAACCACCGTGGACAAGTTCGATCGCCAGATCATCGCCCTGCTGCGCCAGGATGCGCGTACCTCCGTCAGCCAGATCGCCCGCGAAATCAGCCTGTCCCGTTCGGCCGTCGGCGAGCGCATTCGCCAGCTGGAGCAGAGCGGGGTGATCCGCGGCTACCACGCCCAGGTGGCCGAGTCTGGCGACGGCGGGGTCAAGGCCTTCCTCGAGCTGTTCTACAAGGACGGCCGCTGCCAGGACTACGTCGAGCGCATGCGTGCCTACCCGGAGATCCGCCAGTGCTGCGGCATCAGCGGCGAGACCGACATGCTGGTGCAGGTGGAAGCGGCGAGCATGGCGCGTCTGGCCGAGATCCGCGGGGTGATCGAGAGCTTCCCCGGCATGCAGCGGGTGAAGACGCACATGGTGGTCAACGAGTGGGCGATGTAGCGCGCAAGCTGCCGCCTATTCGGTCGACGCCTGAGTCGCCTCTTCCTCGGTGAGCATGTACTTGCCTGCCTGCAGGTCCTGGAAGTAACGGTCGTAGCGCCCGCTGTCGCGGAACGCCTGCAGGCGCTGGTTGAAGCGCAGCAGCAGGTCCTCGCTGCCGGCCAGGCTCCTGGGCAGCATCAGGTAGCTGCGGTTGATCAGCAGCGGCCGAGGGTGGTGAGTGACCCGGGCGCGTTCCGCCGGGGTGAAGTGGCGGCTCAGCGCGGCGTAGCCGACGTTGATCTCCTGGGGGTAGAGCACCACCCGCTCCTTGAGCAGTTTCTCGAAGTTCTGCTGGTCGCTGGAGACCCGCTCCATGTGCACCTTGCCCTTGGCCAGGAAGGCGTCGAAGTCGGGGCCGTAGCTGTATTCCAGACCGCCGCCCAGGGTCATGCCGGCGAGGTCGTCGAAACTGTGCCAGTCGAAAGGTTGCGACTTGAGGTGGAAGAACACGAAGCGTTCGTCCAGCAGTGGTGCGCTGAACAGGAAGTCCGCCTCGCGCTCGCCCTTGTGCATCCACACGCCGGTAGCGTCGAACTTGCCGGCGGCGGCCGCCGAGTAGGCGCGTGGCCAGGGCAGGAAACGAAAGCTGACCTTGTAGCCTTCTTCGGCGAACAGGTCGCTGATGATGTGGGCGATCACGCCGCTGTGGCGCAATTCCTGGGACAGGTAGGGTGGCCAGTCGCCGACGCTGATCTGCAGCTCGCGCGGTTCCGCCTGGGTGGTCAGGCACCAGGACAGACAGCAGATCGTCAGCAGGGTTTTCCAGCGCATGGGGACTCCCGGACTCCCGGAGGCTGTTGCCCCTTCAGCATAGTCAGTTGGCGCTGTCGGCGATGCTACCGTTCAGCCAGGCGCGTCGCGCCCCGACCTCATGGAAGGTCCAGGCGACGAAGCGGCTCTGCTTGTTGCCCTGGGCCATGTCCAGCTGGCGCACTTCCAGCGCGCCGGCCTTCTTCAGCGCCGCTTCCAGGCCGGGCAGGTTGCTGGCCTTGGACACCAGGCTGCTGAACCACAGCACCTGGCCGGCCACCTCCGCGCTCTCGCGCGCCATGCGCCGCAGGAAGGCCGCCTCGCCACCCTCGCACCACAGCTCGTTGCTCTGCCCGCCGAAGTTCAGCACCGGCAGCTTGCGCTTGGGATCGAGCTTGCCGAGGTTCTTCCACTTGCGCGTGCTGCCGCTCACCGCCTCGGCGGCGGAAGCGTGGAAGGGTGGATTGCACAGGGTCAGGGTGAAGCGCTCGCCGCTGGCCAGCAGGCCTTGGAAGATGTGCTGCGGCTCGCTCTGCTGGCGCAGTTCGATGACCTCGGCCAGGCCGTTGGCCTGGACGATGACGCGGGCGGCGGCCAGGGCCACCGGGTCGATGTCCGAACCGAGGAAGCGCCAGCCATAGTCGCTGTGGCCGAGCAGCGGGTAGATGCAGTTGGCGCCGGTGCCGACGTCCAACGAGCGCACCGCCTTTCCGCGCGGAATGGCGCCGTCGTTACTCTCGGCTAGCAGGTCGGCCAGGCCGTGCAGATAGTCGGCGCGGCCGGGAATCGGCGGGCACAGGTAACCCGGCGGAATGTCCCAGTGGGCGATGCCGTACAGCTGGCGCATCAACGCGCGGTTGAACACCTTCACCGCCTCGGGATCGGCGAAGTCGATGCTCTGCTTGCCGTAGGGGTTGAGGATGACGAAGCGGCCCAGCTCGGGGCTGGCCTCGATCAGCTTGGGAAAGTCGTAGCGCCCTTGGTGGCGGTTGCGTGGGTGCAATTGGCCTTTGACGACGGCTTTGGGCTGGCGGGGCGGGTGAGCTTTCTGGCGCATGGTGGAGGTTTCGGCGGGTGGGGGCGGCATTGTCCCACAGGGGCTATATCCAGCCCATCTGCCAGTGCTCGCCATCTTCTAGCTGGTGCCAGTCGATGCGCTCGCTGCGCCGCGTCAGCACGGCCTGCAGCTCCACGGCCAGCACGTTGCCTTCCTCGTCGCGGTGCAGTTCGATCACGAGGAAATGCTTCTCGCGCTGGCGTGGCTGGCGCGCGGTCCATTTCGACAGCAGCAGCTTGCGCGGGTTGATGCGCTCGGGCGTCACTGTCGGTGCTCCAGCAGCCGTCGCGCCACCTCCTGGCCGCTGAGCCAGGCGCCTTCCACCCGGCCGGACAGGCACCAGTCGCCGCAGGCGTACAGGCCCAGGTCGGCGTAGGCCAGGGCGCCCCACTCGTGGGCGCTGGCCGGGCGTGCATAGAGCCAGCGATGGGCCAGGGAGACGGTCGGGGCGGGCAGGGCGCAGCCGATCAGCTCGGCGAAGGCGCCGTGCAGCTGCTCGATCACCGCCTCCTTAGGCAGGTCCAGGTGCTGCTTGCTCCAGACGCTGCTGGCGTGCAGCACCCAGGTGTCGACGCTGCCATCGCGGCCTGGCTTGCTGCGGCTGCGGGCCAGCCAGTCCAGCGCGCCGCCCTGCACGAAGCAGGCCTCGACGCGGGTATCCAGAGGCTGCTCGAAGCCCAGGGCCACGGCCCAGGTCGGTTCCATGATCACGCTGGCGGCGGCGCCGGCCAGCTTGGGCGCGGCGGCCAGCAGGTTGGTGGCCTGCGGCGCCGGGGTGGCGATGATCACACTGCTGTAGGGGCCGTGGCTGTTGCCCTCGGCGTCCTGCAGGCTCCAGTGCTGCTCGCCGCGGAACACCTCGGTGATACGGCAGGCGAAGTGCACCGGCAGGGCGCCGAGCAGCGCGCGGCTGACGGCGCTCATGCGCGGCGTACCGACCCAGCGCACCTGCTCGTCCGGCGAGGGCCGCAGACCGTTCTCGTTGTAGTGGTAGAGCTGCGGGTTCCACTCGGCGACCCAGCCTCGGGCCTGCCACTGCTGTACCACTTCGACGAAGCGGCGGTCGCGGGCGGTGAAGTACTGGGCGCCGAGGTCCAGCGAGCCGGCGTCGCTGCGCTTGCTGGCCATGCGTCCGCCGCTGCCGCGGCTCTTGTCGAACAGCTCGACCTCCAGCCCTGCCGCATGCAGGGCCTGGGCGGCGGAGAGGCCCGCCAGGCCGGTACCGATAATCGCGATGGGTGCGTTCATTGTGAGCCTCGTTTCCTAACCGGTCGCTTCTCGGAGCGATGTTACTGCCGGCTACATGTTGGACACGGGTGGACGAATATTGGTTGTAACCGTCTCACGCAATTCGCTGCGTGAGCCTGCTGAAACTGGGACGGCGGCCTCGGTGAAAAAAGGCACGTTGCGGCGTCATGATTCAGACTAGGGCGTGACAGGTGGTTAACGCCATGCGAGGAGGATGCCATGCACATATTGCTGACCGGCGGTACAGGTCTGATCGGACGTGCCCTGTGTCGCCAGTGGTTGCGGCAGGGACACCAGCTGACGGTGTGGAGTCGCACGCCGGACAGGGTCGCCGCGCTGTGCGGCGCCGCCGTGCGTGGCATCGGCCGGCTAGAGGACTACGGCGACGGTCCGCTGGATGCGGTGATCAACCTGGCCGGCGCGCCCATCGCCGACCGGCCCTGGACGCACAGGCGCAAGGCGTTGCTGTGGGCCAGCCGCGTGACGCTGACCGAGCAGCTGCTGGCCTGGCTGGAGAGCCGCGACCATAAACCGCGGCTGCTGATCTCCGGTTCCGCCGTAGGCTGGTATGGCGATGGCGGCGAGCGAGAGTTGCACGAGGACAGCCCGCCGGTGGTCGAGGACTTCGCCGCTCAGCTGTGCGGCGCCTGGGAGGAGACGGCGCAGCGCGCCGAGGAGCAGGGCACCCGCGTGGTGCTGCTGCGCACCGGGCTGGTCCTGGCCGGCGACGGTGGCTTCCTCAAACGCATGCTGCCGCCGTTCCGCCTGGGGCTGGGTGGGCCGATCGGCAATGGTCGGCAGTGGATGCCGTGGATCCATCTGCAGGATGAAATCGGCCTGATCGATTTTCTCTTGCAGCGGGAAGACGCCCGCGGTCCCTATAATGCCTGCGCGCCGCAGCCGGCCAGGAACAAGGCCTTCGCCCGCGCCCTCGGCCGTGCGCTGGGTCGCCCGGCACTGTTGCCGCTGCCCGGTCCGCTGCTCAGGCTGGGCCTGGGCGAGATGTCCGGGCTGCTGCTCGGCGGGCAGAAGGCGCTGCCGCAGCGCGCCCTGGCCGCCGGCTACGAATTCCGTTTCACCGATCTCGACTCGGCCCTGGCCGACCTGTTCAAGGACACCGCATGACCGATCATGCCCTGCTGTTGATCAATCTGGGTTCGCCGGCCTCCACGGAGGTTGCCGACGTGCGTCGCTATCTCAACCAGTTCCTCATGGACCCCTATGTGGTCGACCTGCCCTGGCCGCTGCGCCGGCTGCTGGTGTCGCTGATCCTGATCAAGCGCCCCGAGCAATCGGCCCATGCCTACTCGTCGATCTGGTGGGAGGGCGGTTCGCCGCTGATCGTGCTCAGTCGTCGCCTGCAGCAGGCCATGCAGCCGCACTGGTCGCACGGCCCGGTGGAGCTCGCCATGCGCTACGGCGAGCCGTCCATCGAGACGACGCTCAAGCGGCTGGTGGCCCAGGGTGTGCGCAAGGTGACCCTGGCGCCGCTCTACCCGCAGTTCGCCGACAGCACCACCACCACCGCGCTGGAGGAAGTGCGCCGGGTAGTGCGCGAACAGAACCTGTCGCTGCAGTTCGCCGAGCTGCCACCGTTCTACGCCGAGCCGGAATACCTCGACGCCCTGGTGGCCAGCGCCAGGCCGCACCTGCAGCAGGATTTCGATCATCTGCTGCTGAGCTTCCACGGTCTGCCCGAGCGCCATCTGCACAAGCTCGACCCGAGCGGCCATTGCCTGAAGGGCGCCGACTGCTGCCGTACCGCTTCGCCCCAGGTGCTCGCTCACTGCTATCGCGCTCAGTGCCTGCGCAGTGCCGAGCTGTTCGCCGAACGCGCCGGGCTGCCGGCGGGCAAGTGGTCGGTGTCGTTCCAGTCACGCCTGGGCCGCGCCAAGTGGATCGAGCCCTACACCGAGACGCGGCTGGACGAACTGGCCAAGGCCGGGGTGAAGAAGCTGCTGGTGATGTGCCCGGCCTTCGTCGCCGACTGTATCGAGACCCTGGAGGAGATCGGCGATCGCGGCCGTGAACAGTTCCAGGAAGCAGGTGGCGAACAGCTGGTGCTGGTGCCGTGCCTGAACGATCACCCGCAGTGGGTCGAGGCGCTGAAAATCCTCTGCGAGCGTGCACCGCAGGAGCTGTGACCGTGACTCCGTCGCGCTGGCTGCTGACCGCTCTGTTGCTCTGCGGCAGCCTGCAGGCGGCCGAGCTGCGCGTCTGCCAGCATGATGCCAGCCGTTATGCTTACCGCCTCGAGCTGACTCGACTGATTCTCGAGCGCACGGAAGTGACCCACGGCGCGCTGCACGTGGCTCCGGCGGATGGCGTGGACCCGCCGCAGGAGCGTTGCCTGGCGCAACTGCGCGCCGGCATGGTCGACCTGGCCTATGTGCCGCCCAATGCCGAGCGTCTTCGCGACCTGCGCATGATCCCCTTCGATCTGCATGCCGGCATGCTCGGCTACCGCTTGCTGCTGATCCATCGCCAAGATGCACCGCGCTTCGCCCGGGTCAAAACCCTGGACGACCTGCGTCGCCTGCGAGGTGGTTTCGGCAGCCAGTGGAGCGACTATCCGTTGTTCGCCCTCAATCGTCTGCCGGTGGTCGGTAGCGCGCACCCGGAAAACCTTCTGGCCATGCTTGCCGAGCGCCGGTTCGACTATTACCACCGTGCGCTGCACGAGGCCTGGGACGAGGTGGGCGACCATCCCGAGCGGTACCCCGAGCTGATGGTGGAGCCTGGCCTGGCGCTGGTCTACCCGCTGCCGGTGTATTTCACCTTCAACCGCGCTGAGCCGGAGCTGCGTCAGCGTTTCGAGGAAGGCCTGACGCTGATCCAGGCCGATGGCAGCTTTCGCGAGTTGTTCCTGCGCCATTTCGGCGAGCAGCTGCGGCGCAGCAAGCTGGCGCAGCGGCGTCTGCTGATTCTGCAGAGCGATCTGCCGGAAGGCCTTCCGGCTACGGACAACCGCTTCTGGTTGCGCCCCTGAGACGACATACCCGTTGGTAAATCCAATCGGTCGGCGCAGCCTCTATGGCCGCTGATAAGCCGTGCATGTCGCGCTTGACCTTAAAGTTAAGTTTAAAGTTAGGGTTTCCGTGCCCCGCCCCTCGAGGTCCTGACCCAGAGGCGCAAACCCGGGTTCAGCAGGCAAGAACCCCACCACGACACGGAGAACCAACAGACATGAAATTCACCAGGGTTGCATTAGCGGCAGGAGTCTTCCTGAATGCCATCGCAATTTCTTCATGGGCGGCGGATGCGCCGTCTACCCAGCAGGCAGAGACCGCAACCACCGTTATCGCCGGCCACAGCATCCCGGTGCCGGCGGGCGGGTTGTACGACCGCTACCACTCCAATCCCCCGCTCTCCGTTATCGCGGCCGAAGCGCCGGATATCGACCTGAGCTGGTTCAGGGAACTCAAGAAGACCAAGGTCGACATGGGCTTCGAGTCCTATTCGCCCAACTTCTATTACAAGAACAGCAAGGTCACGGCGGTCTTCACCGCTGACCTGGACAAGCTGAAGTCGCTGATGCCCGCGCAGGTGCTGGAGCAGGTGCAGCCGCTGCAGGTGTGGCCGGGCAGGGGCCTGGTCGCGTTGACCGGCTACGTCTATGAATACTGCGACAACGACAGCTACAACGAGATCTCGCTGTCCATCGTTACCAACAAGCCCGGAGACTCCAACCTGGGTCCGATCTCCCTGGTCGGCCAGTCGATGTCGAAGGACTTCTGGGGCTATGTGCTCAAACTTCCGGTCAACACGGAACTCGCCAGGGTCAGGGGCGTGGTCGGCTACAACCTGCCCAAGTGGCTGACCGGGATCCACTTCAAGGAAAACGACCAATCGGTGGTCTTCGAGATCATCGACAGCCAGACGGGGAAAGTCGACGTCACGCTGGAGACGGACAAGCTGAGCGAGCTTTCCGATGAAGCCGATCTGATCACCAACAGCTTCACCAATATCGGCCACAACGGCGAGCTGACCTATGGCTACGCGCTGTCACGCCAGTTGAGCCACGCCTCCAGCACCGATGAAGATTCGGTGAAGCTGGGACTCAGCGATGGCAGCCTGTCGACTTACATCAAGGCCCTGGATCTGGGCGAGATGGTGAAGTACGAATACGTGCCGAATTTCCAGAGCGCGCTATATGCCCCAGCGCCGCTGCAATCGCTGCTGGAGAGCGACTGACTCGGCAGAGCAGGGCAAATACAAACAAGAACGGAGGCCGTAGCCTCCGTTCATAACCGGCGAATGCATTTGAGGGTAGGGGATATTTCCTGGTCCGATCAGCTGGCGGTATTCATGAGCTCGGCCATCAGTTTGGCGACCGGAGCTTCGCTGTCCACGCTAATCGGGGACGAAACGCGGAACTTGAGAATGTTGTCGCCCAAGTCGAAGAGATAGAGCGTGGAATTGATCTTTTGCACTTCACCCTGGAAGGGCTCTTGGAATTCATAGTCAACCCGGAGACCGGACACGCTTTGGCCTCGGTATGGAAGTGTTACGGCGCTTTCGGCTATGAGCTGTCCACCAGGGTGGGCTAGGAGAATCTCCTGTTTTTGCTGCTCCTGATGATCGCTCCATAGCTTCTGCCGCGCGGTAGCGATCACTTCAGGAGGCGAACCGAAGGAGCTGATCGCCGGCCCAGGGTAAACGTATGCCGATACGGTAATGGGTTGGGCAATCAGTTCGGAGTTGTAGCCAACATACATGTGGCTAGCTTGCTGGTTGAAACTGACCAACTGAACACGTCGGAAGATGCCGGAAGAGGGAGGGAAGGTAATTCCGGTGCCGACCTGGGTATAGGCACCACCGACTTCTATGTTCTGGGGCTTGTAGGACGGTGTAATGCAGCCAGCAATCATGAAAGCTAGCAGCACGATGAAAAGATGTTTCATTTAACGTTCCTTGTAGTCGGCGCACTGGTGGCACTGGCGACGGGAACATACTGACCGGTATATGGGCTGTCTATGCCTTTTTTACGTGGTTGAACTGTCCTAGACGAAAAGAGAAACGGAGGCCGAAGCCTCCGTTCTCAACCTGCGAACAACCAGGGCTTTACAGTACTTCGAACAGCCCCGCCGCACCCATACCGCCGCCGACGCACATGGTGATCACCACGTACTTCACGCCGCGACGCTTACCTTCCAGCAGGGCGTGGCCGACCATGCGAGCGCCGCTCATGCCGTAGGGGTGGCCGATGGAGATGGCGCCGCCGTTGACGTTGAGTTTGGCCGGGTCGATGCCGAGCTTCTGTGCGCTGTACAGCACCTGGCAGGCGAAGGCTTCGTTGAGTTCCCACAGGCCGATGTCGTCGACGGTGAGGCCGTGCTGCTTGAGCAGCTTGGGCACGGCGAACACCGGGCCGATGCCCATCTCTTCCGGGGCCAGGCCGGCCACGGCGATGCCGCGGTACAGGCCCAGGGGCTGGATGCCGCGCTGGGCGGCCAGGGTGCCGCTCATCAGCACGCTGGCGCTGGCGCCGTCGGACAGCTGGCTGGCGTTGCCGGCGGTGATGCAGCCGCCCTCGATGACCGGCTTGAGCTTGGTCAGGTCGTCCAGCACGGTCTGCGGGCGGTTGCCCTCGTCCAGGCTGAGGGTGACGTCCTCGAAGCTGACCGCGCCGGTTTCTTTATCCACCAGCTTCTTGCGGGCAGTGACCGGGACGATCTCGCCCGCGAACAGGCCGGCGGCCTGGGCCGCGGCGGTGCGCTGCTGCGACTGCAGGGAGTAGGCGTCCTGCGCTTCGCGGCTGATGCCGTAGCGCTTGGCGACCAGCTCGGCGGTCTGCAGCATCGGCATGTAGGCGTGCTCGGCCATCTTCACCACGGCCGGGTCGTAGTCGGTGGCGGTCCACTTCATGTGGGTGTTCTGCACCAGGCTGATCTGCTCCTGGCCGGCGCCGATAGTGACGGCCATGCCGTCGACCATGATCTGCTTGGCGGCGATGGAGATGGCCATCAGGCCCGAGGCGCACTGACGGTCGATGGTCTGGCCGCTGACCGACAGCGGCAGGCCGGCGGCCAGCAGCGACAGGCGGCCGAGGTTGGTAGAGGCGGTGCCGCCCTGCATGGCGGTACCCATCACCACGTCCTCGATCTCGGCAGCCTCGATGCCGGCACGCTCGACGGCGGCGCGCAGGGCGACGGCGGCCATGGACGGCGACTTGAGGTCGTTGAAGGCGCCGCGGAAGGCCTTGGCGATCGGCGTGCGGGCGGTGGAGACGATGACGGCGTCTTGCATGGCGGAATCCTCTGTTGTGGCTCTTTATCAGTCGCGCAGCAGGCGGGCGAGCGCCGTACGCAGGTTTTCGGGAATCGGCACCGGCCGGTTGCTGGCGCGGTCGACGAACACATGGACGAAGCGTCCGGCGGCGCAGGCTTCGTCTTCGCCGGCCTTGAAGATGGCCAGCTCGTACTGCACCGAGCTGTTGCCCAGCTTGCCGACGCGCAGGCCGACTTCGATGCGCTCGGGGAAGGCGATGGAGGCAAAGTAGTCGCACGACGAGCTGACCACGAAGCCGATCACCTCGCCCTCGTGGATATCCAGGCCACCGACCTCGATCAGGTAGGTGTTCACCGCGCTGTCGAAGAAGCCGTAGTAGACGACGTTGTTGACGTGACCGTAGACGTCGTTGTCGTGCCAGCGCGTGGTGATCGGCTGGAAGTGGGCGTAGTCGCCGCGCAGGTGCTGCGGTGGGTTCATGCTCGGTCCTCGTGCTTGCGTACCACCCTAAGGCCTGGGTGGTGCGCGGGATACTTTGATTCGTGGGCTGTATTGGCCCTTATCGATGGTGAGTCGTCATTCGTAGGGTGGATCGCGCTTTATCGATCCACCGGGTGGGGCCGATGGTGGATGTACAAAGCGACCGCTACGCGCGCCGATCCACCCTACAACTGCCCCGAGTCGCCTGCAGCACCCTCACCCCAGCCCTCTCCCGGAGAGAGAGGGAGCCATTCAATACGCCGCCTGGTAGATGGCCAGCGCATCGGCCTCGCTGACCTCGCGCGGATTGTTCACCAGCAGGCGCTGCTGCAGCATGGCGTCGCTGGCCAGGGTCGGCAGCATGGCCTCCGGCACGCCGGCATCACGCAGGCGGCTGGGCAACCCGCAGCGCTGGTTCAGCGCGGCCAGTTCGTTGATGAACTCGGCGGCGCACTGTTCGGCACTGCCGCCCTTGAAGCGCTCGCCGAGCAGCAGTGGCGCCAGTTCGGCGTATAGCGGCGTGGCCGCCGGCGCGTTGAAGCGCAGCACATGCGGCAACACCAGGGCGTTGGACAGGCCATGGGGAATATGGAAATGCCCGCCCAACGGATAAGCCAGGGCGTGTACCGCCGCCACCGGCGCGTTGGCGAAGGCCTGGCCGGCCAGGCAGGCGCCCAGCAGCATGGCCTGGCGCGCCTCGCGGTTCTGCCCGTTGTGCACCGCCTGATCGAGGTTGGCGGCCAGCAGGCGCAGGGCCTCGCGGGCCAGCAGATCGGACAGCGGGTTCTTCTTCAGCTTGGTGGTGTAGGCCTCGATGGCGTGGACCATGGCGTCGATGCCGGTGGCAGCGGTTACTGCCGGCGGCAGGCCGAGGGTCAGCTCGGCGTCGAGCAGCGCCAGGTCCGGCAGCAGCAGCGGCGAGACCACGCCCATCTTGGTGGTTTCACCGGTGGTGACGATGGAGATCGGCGTGACCTCCGAACCGGTGCCGGCGGTGGTCGGCACCTGGATCAGCGGCAGACGCTGGCCGCGGGCGTTGCCCACGCCGTAGATGTCCTTCAGCGCCTGCTGGCAGTTGGGGTGGGCGAGCAGGGCGACCAGCTTGGCCACGTCCATCGAGCTGCCGCCGCCGAAGCCGACCACCAGGTCGGCGCCCAGTGCGCGTGCGCGCTCCACGGCATTGAGCACGATGGCCTCGGGTGGGTCGGCGATCACCTGGTCGAACACTTCCACGGCCACGCCGGCCTGGGCGAAGCCGGGCAGTACGCCGTCGAGCAGGCCGAAGCGGGTGATGCCGGGGTCGGTGACCAGCATCACGCGTTGGGCACCGCGCTCCTGGCACAGGCTGGCGAGGCGCGCGGCGGCGCCGGATTCGCAGAGGATCTGCGCGGTGGTGGCGAAGCTGAAGGGTTGCATGACGAATCCTCCGAAGGTCAGGGCTGCGCCGGCGTCGGGCGCTGGCGGGCGAAGAAGTCCCAGATGGCGCGCGGGCCGTCGAAACCGGAAAGGGTGGGGCCGAGCAGGCGTGGCGCGCGGAAGCCGGCCTGGGGCAGCAGATGGCCGCCGCCGATCACCCCGTACAGGGCGACCTCGGCGCGACCCTCGGCCTGCCACTGGTCGAGGCTGACGCGCTGCGCCGGATCGGTTGGATCGTTCCAGGCCGTGCTGCTGCGCACGGCATCGCGCGGGTAGCCAGCGAGATTGGCGAAGTACAGCGCCGACTCGTAGGCCGAGCGCACGTTGCCACGGTCACCGAAGCCGAACAGGCTGACCGGGCCGCCGTTGTAAGGGTTGATCGGATCGCGGGTACCGTTCATCAGCAGCACCGATACGGCCTGGCCGGAGGGCGCGCAATCCAGGTTGGCGTCGGTCGGCAGGTTGGCCGCCACGGCGGCGACACCAGCCAGCAGTTGCGGACGCTCCAGCGCCGCGCGCAGGCCCAGCTGGCCACCGTTGGAGTAGCCGACCAGGAAGGCGCGCTGCGGGTCGGCGCCGTGCTCGGCGGCGAAGCGCTGCACCAGGGCGGCGAGCAGGCCGAGATCGTCGATGTTGCGGGTGCGCGCCGGGTAGTCGGCGGCGCGGCGGCAGTCGTTCCAGTTGTTCTTGAAGCCCTGGGGGTAGACCACGATGAAGCCGTGCTCATCGGCCAGTCGCTCGAATGCGTAGGCGCTGTAGGTGCGGATGTCGGCGATGCTCTGCAGCGAACCGTGCAGCACGAACAGCAGTGGCGCCTTGGCCGGCAGCTTGGCTGGGCGGTAGAAGGCGAAGTCGCGCTGGCGCTCGCCAACGGCAATACGGTCGTGGCGAAGTTCGCTGCTCAGCTCCGGCACGGTCGGCGCCGGCGTGTAGAGGAAGTACAGATACAGCCCGGCCAGCAGCGCGGCGAGCGGTAGCAGAATCAGGGTCAGCACTCTTGTTGTTTTTCTCATGCGTGCCTCTTGGTGGAATCAAGGTTGGGGTGAGCGCGGGGATGCCCATGCAGAAACCCGCAGGGCAGCGCCGCGCGCAACGCCAATTTCACAGCGGCTTCAGAACGCGAAGCTCTCTTCGGCCATCGCCATCAGGCAGTCCGCGCCGCCCAGCAGGGCCTCGCGGTGGCTGCTGGCGCGTGGCAGCACGCGGCGCAGGTAGAAGTCCGCGCTGTGCAGCTTGGCCTGGTAGAAGGCCGCCTCGCCAGTGCCAGCGTCCAGCGCCTGCTGCGCGGTGGCGGCGGCCTGCAGCCAGAAGCCGGCCAGCAACACATAGGCCGAGTACTGCAGGAAGTCCACCGAAGCCGCGCCGATTTCCTGGGCATCGGCCTGGCTGTTGGCGATCACCTGGGCAGCCAGCTCGCGCCATTGCTGCAGGCGCTGCTCGACCAGGCGTGCGGATTCGGTCAAGGCCGGTTGTGCGGCGGCGTCGCGGGCGTGGGCGGCCAGTTCGTCGATCAGCGCGTTGAGTTCGGCGCCGCCGTCGCCCAGCAGCTTGCGGCGGATCAGGTCGAGGGCCTGGATGCCGTTGGTGCCTTCATAGAGCTGGGTGATGCGGCTGTCGCGCATCAGCTGTTCCATGCCCCACTCGCGGATGAAACCGTGGCCGCCGTAGACCTGCACCGCATGGCTTGCGACTTCCTGGCCCATGTCGGTGAAGAAGGCTTTGACGATCGGGATCAACAGCGCGGCGCGTTTGCCGGCGGCCTTGCGCGCGGCTGGTTCTTCGGCGCCATGCTCCAGGTCGAGCTGGCGCGCGGTGTAGGCGGCGAGCATGCGGCAGCCTTCGACCAGGGTCTTCTGGGTCAGCAGCATGCGCCGCACGTCCGGGTGCACGATGATCGGGTCGGCCGCCTTCTCGGGCGCGACGGCGCCGGTCAGGCCACGCGACTGCAGGCGTTCGCGGGCATAGCGCAGGGCACCCTGGAAGGCCGCCTCGCCGATGCCCAGGCCCTGCAGGCCGACCTGGAAGCGCGCGTCGTTCATCATGGTGAACATGCACGCCAGGCCCTGGTTGGCCTCGCCAACCAGCCAGCCGGTGGCGCCGTCGAAGTTCATCACGCAGGTGGAGGCGCCCTTGATGCCCATCTTGTGCTCGATGGCGCCGCAGCTCAGCGCGTTCTTCGCCCCCGGCGTGCCGTCGGCGTTGGCGATGAACTTGGGTACCAGTAGCAGGCTGATGCCCTTCACCCCGGCCGGGGCATCCGGCAGGCGCGCCAGCACCAGGTGCACGATGTTCTCGGAGAAATCCTGCTCGCCGCCGCTGATGAAGATCTTGTTGCCGGTGACGCGATAGCTACCGTCGGCCTGGGGTTCGGCGCGGGTGCGCAGCAGGGCCAGGTCGGTGCCGGCCTGGGGCTCGGTCAGGCACATGGTGCCGGTCCACTGGCCGCTGACCATCTTGCCCAGGTAGTCACGCTTGAGCTCGTCGCTGCCGTGCTTGTCGAGCGCCAGCACCGCGCCCTCGGTGAGGCCGGAATAGATGCGGAAGGATAGCGAGGCGCCCATCAGCATCTCGTGGAAGGCGAAGGCCACCAGCTGCGGGAAGCCCTGGCCGCCGAAATCGGTCGGCCCGGTCATGCTCGCCCAGCCGTTGTCCACGTACTGCTGGTAGGCGGCGCGGAAGCCCTTGGGCGTGGTGACCTTGCCGTTTTCCAGGCGGCAGCCTTCCTCGTCGCTGTTGCGGTTGAGCGGGGCGATCTCGTTGCCGGTGAAGGCCGCGGCCTCTTCCAGCACGCCGTCGATCAGCTCGCGGTCGAGGCCGTTGCCCAGGCGCTCGCAGTGGCCGGCGACATCGAACAGTTCATGCAGGACGAAGCGCATGTCGCGCAGGGGGGCTTGATAGCTCATGCGCGGCCCTCCTGTACGTCGGCGAAGCGCTTGCCGTCCGCCACCAGGCGGTCGATCAGCCCGGCCGGCTGCCAGTGCGCGCCGAAGCGCTCGGTCAGTTGCAGCAGGTGCTCGCGGATGGCGGCCACACCCTGGGCGTCGGCCCAGGCCATCGGCCCGCCCTTGTCGGCGGGGAAGCCGTAGCCGTTCAGATACACCAGGTCGATGTCATGGGCGTTGGCGGCGATGTTCTCCTCGAGGATTTTCGCGCCCTCGTTGACCAGGGCCAGCAGGCAGCGCTCGAGGATTTCCTCGGGGCCGACATTGCGGCGCTGATAGCCGAGACGCTCGGCCTCGCGCTGCACCAGGGCGTCCACTTCCGGGTCATGCTCGGCCTGGCGGCTGCCCGGCGCGTAGCTGTAGTAGCCCTTGCCGGCCTTCTGGCCGAAGCGGCCGAGTTCGCACAGGCGGTTGTCGACCTGTACCTGGGCCACGTCCTGGCCCTTGCCGGCCAGTTCGCGGGCGCGCCATTCCAGGTCGATGCCGACCACGTCGTACATGCGGAACGGGCCCATGGCGAAGCCGAAGCCCTGCAGGGCGCTGTCGACCTGGTGCGGGTAGGCGCCTTCGAGGAGCATGCTGCGCGCCTCGAATACGTAGGTGTGCAGCATGCGGTTGCCGATGAAGCCGTCGCAGTTGCCGGCCACCACGCTGATCTTGCCGATGCGCTGGCCCAGGGCCACGGCGGCATCCAGCACGGCCGGCGCGGTCTGCGCGCCACGCACGATCTCCAGCAGCTTCATGATGTGCGCCGGGCTGAAGAAGTGCAGGCCGAGCACGTCCTGCGGGCGGGCGGTGACGGCGGCGATGGCGTCGATGTCCAGCGCCGAGGTGTTGCTGGCGAGGATGGCTCCCTGCTTCACGATGCGGTCGAGGGTGCGGAAGATTTCCTGCTTGAGCTCGAGGTTCTCGTAGACGGCCTCGATCACCAGATCGACCTCGGCCAGGTCGGCGTAGTCGTTCACCGCCTGGATGCGCGACAGGCGCAGGCTGGCTTCACCGGTGCTGATGCGGCCCTTGGCGACGTTCTGCGCCCAAGTGTCCTCGGCCATCTTCAGGCCGGCCTCGACCATCTCCGGGTTGTTGTCCAGCCAGAGCACCGGGATGCCCGCGTTGGCCAGGCTGATGACGATGCCGCGGCCCATGGTGCCGGCGCCGATCACGGCGGCCTGCTCGATCTTGTAGTTATTGCTCATAGCCTTTCCTCGAACGCGATAGCGAAAACTGACGCACCTTAAGTACCGCTGTACTATTTGAGAAATTTTGACTTGTGATAAGTTGAATTCCGCTCGTGAATATATCGACCTTCGACCTCAACCTGCTGCGCGTACTCGATGCCCTGCTGCGCGAGCGCAACGTGTCGCGTGCCGCCGAGCACCTGGCGCTCAGCCAGCCGGCGGTGAGCAATGCGCTGGGGCGCCTGCGCGACCTGCTCGACGACCCGCTGCTGGTGCGCGTCGGTCGCGCCATGCAGCCCACGCCACGGGCCCTGGAGCTGGAGGCACCGATCCGTGCCGCGCTGCGGCAGATCGAGGAGAGCCTCAGTGAGGGCAGCCGCTTCGACCCGGCGCGCAGCCGTCAGCGCTTCACCATCGCCCTGACCGACTACGCCGAGATGCTGCTGATGCCGCGTCTGCTGGCGCGCCTGGCCGAGCAGGCGCCGGGCATCCGCATCGACGTGCGCCACCTGTCGCCACGGCTGCCGGCCGAGGCGCTGGAGAAGGGCGAGATCGACCTCGCCCTGGGCCGCTTCGAGGCCTTGCCGCCGCGCTTCAATGGCGTGCGCTGGATGAGCGAGACCCTGCAGCTGGTGGCGCGTCGCGACCATCCGCTGCTGGCGCGTGGGCTGGATCTGCAGGCGTTCCTCAAGCTGCGCCACCTCTGGGTGCACGGCGGGCAGACCCGCGGCATGGTCGAGCAGTGGCTGGGCGAGCAGGGCCTGAGCCGCGAGATCGTCTACACCACGCCGAACTATCTGCAGGCTGCGCACATCGCCGCCAGTGGCGAGCTGGTGGCGGTACTGCCCACGCGACTGGCGCGCTATTTCGCCGGATTGCTGCCGCTGCAGCTGTTCGACCTGCCGTTCGAGCTGGGGCCGTTCCATCTGGAGATCGTCAGCCTCGATCTGCGCCGCCGCGACACGTCCCTGCAGTGGCTGGTCGAGCAGATCCAGGCCCTGGACCAGGCCTGAATCCTACCGTTCGTCGTGTTCTCTTCCACTCAGGCGATGTGCAAGCGAGGCGCGAAGGCTCTAGGTCGGGCATTGCGCAGGCGCAGCGGTGCACCGTGCGCCAGCGCCTCTGCCATGGGCGCTGGCGATGGCTGAAGCGGATTGCCCATTAGCGGCGCGACCGACAACGCCGAAAAAAGTGCTAGAACATCTGCGCTCGCGCCTTATGTCCCATCCGCCTAAAGCCAGCGCTGGCGAGGCCATAGAATAAGGTTCCCAGGCCGAAATCCAGGGAGCACCCTATGGCTATCGCCATCAACCCCATTGGCAGCAATCTCTACGAGCCGCGCCCGTTGCGGGCGATCGATGACAGCGAGACCGCATTGGGCCCCGTGCGTAACCGGTTCGACACGGAGCTGAACCCCATCAGCAGCGAGCGGCTGCAGGACCGTCTGGCGTTGGTGCGGGAACGGGCCGCCGAGCGTTCCGCGCGCCAGCAGGAGCTGGCCGAGGAGCGGCGGCAGCTGCTGCGTGAAGAGCTTGCCGAGCAGGCTCGGCTGGCCGCAGACGAAGCCACCAGCAACCTGCAGGATCGACTGCGTCAGCAGCAGGTGGAGCGGGTACTGGAGGCCCAACGGGCCGATCAGCTGCAGCAGCCTGCTGAGCAGGACGATCCGCTGACGCCGCAGAACCTGACCCAGCAGCGGGCCGAGGCCAACCAGCTGACCTTCGGCCCGCAGCAGACGGTGACCACGCGGACAGCCATCGAGGCCATCACCACCTATCAGGAAACTCGGGACCTGATCGCCTGACGCGCCATGTAGGTAGGTGAGAAACGATCTGTGGTGATTTCGCCGCCGATGGCGGTTGCGTGCTGGTAGTGTTGTGCCGAATCGACAAGCGGAATCCCCGCAGCAGGCGGTGGTCAACGCCAGAGCACAACAACAAAGGAAGTACGCCATGCACGCACGTTCACTTCTGCCCGGCCTGCTGGTAGCGGTTTCGCTTGCCGGCTGTAGCGATGGTTCGAACCTGGCGATTGAGCAGGGCTACGGCCCGAAACCGCAACTGCCGGCGCCGAGCGAGGGGCTGCTGCCCACCGTCAATATCGCCCCTGCCGTGGGCTGGCCCGATGGTGGCAAGCCTGTGGCTGCCCCCGGCACGCAGGTCAACGCGTTCGCCTCTGGCCTGGACCATCCGCGCTGGCTGTATGTGCTGCCCAACGGCGATGTGCTGGTGGCCGAGAGCAATGCGCCGGCGCGTGAAAGTAGCGGTCTGAAAGACTGGATCGCCGGCAAGGTGATGGCGAAGGCAGGCGCCGGGGTGCCCAGCGCGGATCGCATCAGCCTGCTGCGCGATGCCGACCACGATGGCGTCGCCGAGATGCGCACCGTGTTCCTCGACCAGCTGCACTCGCCATTCGGCATGGCGCTGGTGGGCGATCAGCTGTATGTGGCCAATGCCGATGCCTTGCTGCGCTTCCCTTATAAGGCCGGCCAGACAAGTATCGAGGCCGACGGCGAAAAGGTCACCGACTTGCCGGCCGGGATCAATCACCACTGGACCAAGAACGTCATCGCCAACCGCGATGGCAGCAAGCTGTACGTCACCGTCGGCTCCAACAGCAATGTCGGCGAGAACGGCATGGAGATCGAGAAGGGGCGTGCGGCGATCTGGGAAGTCGACCCGGCCAACGGCCACAAGCGCCTGTTCGCCAGCGGCCTGCGCAACCCCAACGGCCTGGCCTGGGAGCCGGTGAGCGGCAAGCTGTGGACCTCGGTCAACGAGCGCGACGAGATCGGCGATGACCTGGTGCCGGACTACATCACCTCGGTGCAGGACGGCGGCTTCTATGGCTGGCCCTACAGCTACTTCGGCCAGCATGTCGATGCCCGGGTGCAACCGCAGAAGCCCGAGCTGGTGGCCCAGGCCATCGTTCCCGATTACGCCCTCGGCGCGCACACCGCCTCGCTGGGCATCGCCTTTGCCGACCAGGCAAAGCTGCCACCCTTCAAGGAGGGCATGTTCATCGGTCAGCACGGCTCGTGGAACCGCAAGCCGCACAGCGGTTACAAGGTGATCTTCGTACCCTTCAAGGACGGCAAACCCAGTGGCATGCCGCAGGATGTGCTGAGCGGCTTCCTCGATGGCGAGGAACAGGCCATGGGCCGCCCGGTGGGCGTGGTGGTCGATGACCGGGGCGCGCTACTGGTGGCGGACGATGTCGGCAACCTGATCTGGCGCGTCAGCGCCAAGGCGAGTGAGTAGGCGGGTGTCGCGGCGCCTCCCCGCACTGTTCGCGCTGCTGCTGCCCGGCCCGCTGCTGGCCGGTGAGACCGTGCAGCTCGATCCCTCGGTGATCAGTGGCTCGCGCAGCGCCGAGCGCAGCTTCGACCTGCCGTTCTCGGTCGATAGCCTGGATCGGCGCACCATCAGCGAGGGGCAGCTGGGCATCAATGCCTCCGAGGTGCTGCAGCGGGTGCCGGGGCTGGTGGTGCAGAACCGGCAGAACTACGCCCAGGACCTGCAGGTGTCGTCGCGTGGTTTCGGCTCCCGTGCCACCTTCGGCGTGCGCGGCATCAAGCTGCTGGTTGACGGCATTCCGGCCAGCACGCCGGATGGCCAGGGCCAGCTGGCCACCTTCGATCTCGACAGCGCCGAGCGCATCGAGGTGCTGCGCGGGCCGATGGCAACCCTGTACGGCAGCAACGCGGGCGGCGTGATCCAGCTGTTCTCCCGTGACGGCGAGGGGCCGCCACAGGTGTCTGCCGGTTCGGCCTGGGGCAGCGACCAGCTGAGCCGGCAGCGGCTGAGCGCCGAGGGCGGCACTCAGTGGGGCGGCTTCCTCGTCGACAGCTCACGGCTGGATACCGACGGCTACCGCGACCACAGCGCGGCCCTGCGCGAACAGACCTTCGCCAAGCTCAGCCTGCATCCGGACGACGACACGCGCCTGGCCCTGAGCTTCAGCGACTTCAACCAGCAGAGCGACGATCCGCTGGGGCTGACCTGGGACGCCTACCGGGCCGATCCGCGCTCGGCGCCGGCGGTGGCCGAGCTGTTCGACACACGCAAGAGCATCGATCAGCAGCAGCTGGGCCTGAACGTCGAGCGTCAGTTCGGCGCGGCCAGCCTGCAGGCCACTCTGTATGCGGGAACGCGGCGGGTGGTGCAGTATCAGTCGATTCCCGTCGCCGTGCAGGGCAACCCGAAACAAGCCGGCGGGGTGATCGACTTCGACCGCGAGTTCCACGGCGGCAGCCTGCGCTGGCTGCAACCGGTGGAGGCGTTGCCCGGCGAGTTCGAGTGGGTGCTCGGGCTCGATTACGACCAGAGTGAGGATGACCGTCAGGGCTACGAGAATTTCGTCGGCAGCCAGTTGGGCGTGAAGGGCCAGCTGCGTCGCGACGAGCTCGACCGGGTCACCAGCCTCGATCCCTATCTGCAGGCCAACTGGCGCCTGGGTGATTGGACCCTGCAGGCGGGCGTGCGGCACAACCGCGTCGAGGTGGAGGTCGACGATCACTACCGCAGCAATGGCGACGACAGCGGCAGCCGCACCTACCAGCAGAGCACGCCGGCCTTTGGCGTGCTGTATGCCTTCAGCCCCGAGCTGCACGGCTATTTCAGCGTCGGTCAGGGCTTCGAAACGCCAACCCTGAGCGAACTGGCCTATTCGCCCGCTGCCGGCGGCTTCAACCTGCAGCTCGATGCGGCAACCAGCATCCAGTACGAGCTGGGCCTCAAGGCCCTGCTGGGCGAAGGGGCGCGGCTGAATGCCGCGCTGTTCCAGATCGAGACTGACGACGAACTGGTCGTGGCCGGCTCATCCTCCGGGCGCAGCACCTACCAGAATGCCGCCCAGACCTTGCGCCGTGGCGTCGAGCTGAGTCTGGAACAGCAGTGGGGCGAGCAGTGGCAGGCCAGCTTGGCCTACACCTACCTGCAGGCGACCTACGACCAGCACTTCAGCAGCGCCGGGCGGCAGATCGAGGCGGGCAATCGATTGCCTGGTGTGCCGGCCACGACCCTGTACGGCGAGCTGCTCTGGCGCCCCAGCGACAGGCTATCCACGGCCATCGAGGGCCTGTATCGCAGCAAGGTGTATGTCGAGGACAGCAACCAGCAACGCCCGGCACCGGGCTATGCCGTGTTCAACTGGCGCGTGCGCCATGAGCAGACCTTGCAGCAATGGACCTTCGGCCAGACCCTGCGCCTGGATAACCTGCTGGATCGCGACTACATCGGCTCGGTCATCGTGGCCGAGGGCAATGGCCGCTATTACGAACCGGCGCCGGGGCGTAACTGGTACCTCGGCGCCGATCTCGCCTTCAATTTCTGACGGCCCGATCGGCATGCCTGCAAGGCCAGTGCTTTGGCCTTGCAGGCAAGGCTGTCGGTTGGCCCATGAAAGTAGGCTGCCAACAAGATCAACAGGGATTCTCCTCATGCGTAGAGCGCTGCTATTTCTCGTGCTGGCTGGCTGCTTCTATCTGCTGTTCTGGCCCACAGAGTTGCAGCCGCGGGCCTGGCAGCCCGGCCCGCTGCCCAGGGCCGAAGGCGTGTGGGCACCCAACACACGGCTGGATGGCGCGGTGCTGGAGCAGTCAGGCCTGGACGGCCCGGACACGGTGGTAGTGGATGGCCAGGGTCGCCGCTACAGCGGCATCGGCGATGGGCGCATCCTGCGTTGGGCTGCCGGGGCGGCGGCACAGACCTTTGTCACTCTGGATGGGCGCCCGGTAGGCATGAACTTCGGTCCGGACGGCAGCCTGTACGCGGCCGACGAGGCCAATGCCAAGGTCTGGCGCATCACGCCCGACGGCCAGGCGCAGGTGCTGGTGCAGAGCGCTGCGCAGCAGCGCTTCACCTTCCTCAACGACGTGTTCATGGCCCGCGATGGCCGCCTGTTCTTCACCGAGGCTTCCAGCCGCTGGGGCCTGGCCGACAACAAGCGCTCGCTGCTGGAGCACGGCGGTGACGGTGGCGTTTTCGTGCGTTACCCGGACGGGCGCATCGAACGGGTGATGGACGGCCTGCAGTTCGCCAATGGTGTGGTGCTGAGTCCCGACGAGTCCTACCTGCTGGTGGCGGAAACCGGTGCCTATCGCATCACTCGCCTGTGGATAGGCGGGGCACGGGCCGGCCAGCGCGAGGTGCTGGTGGACAACCTGCCGGGTTTCCCTGGCGACCTGTCCATCGCCCCGGATGGCAGTTACTGGTGCTCGTTCTTCTCGCCACGCAAGGCCGTGCTCGATGCCTTGGGGCCCTGGCCGTTCCTGCGCAAGGTCGCCTCGCGCCTGCCGCCGGCGCTGCTGGCGCGGCCCAGCCGTTATCCGCACGTGTTCCGCTTCGATGGCGAGGGCCGGGTGCTGGAAAGCCTGCAGGCCTCGCCGGGCAGCACACTGCCCAGCTTCAGCAGCGTGGTGCAGGTGGGCAATGAGCTGCTGCTCGGCACGCCCGGCGGGGTAGGGGAGATCGATGCGGATGGGGCCTATCGGGTGAGCCTGTCGCGCTAGGCGTGGCGCTCGGCCCAATCGCGTACCTCGGCGTACGGATAGTCCTCCAGCGCGGCGAAACCGGGAATCTGCCGCGCCTTGAGCTTGGTGAACAGCGGCACGCTGATGCCGCAGAGAAAGCGCGTCAGGCATTCGCTGCTCGGCGCTTCGCCGCTGTATTCCCGATGGCGCTGACTGAAGCTGGCGCACAGGGCGTTCAGGTTCTGCTCGGCCAGTGGGCGCAGCGTCGGTGCTGCAGGCAAGCGGGCGACCTGGCCGTGGCACACCGAGCAATGTCCGCAGCGCTGCGGTGCGTTGCTGTCGCCGAAGTAGGCGGCCAGACGCTGGCTCAGGCACTGGTCGGTGGCGAACAGATCGAGCATGGCGTGGATGCGGCGGATCTCGCTGGCTTCTTGCTGCTTGAAGTAGGCGTGCAGTTCGGCGCTCAGCTGCTGCGCATCGAAGCGCGGGTCGAGCAGCGCGTAGACCTCGGTCATCTGCTTGCTTTCCAGCTCGATCCAGCCGCGCTCCTGGAAGAAGTCCAGCGCCTTGACCACCCGGCCGCGCTCGGCCTGGTGCTGGTTGTACAGGGCGTCGAAATCCACGGTGCACCAGGTGCGCGCCCGGCTGGAGCTGGCGACTATGGCCTCGACGAACTGCCGGCGCTCGCCCTCGAACTTGGCCAGCAGCACCTCGGGCTCGACCAGGTACTTGAAGCGATACTCGGCGAAGTAGGCGTAGCGCGGGGCGATGATGCCGCGCAGCTCCAGCTGCACCAGCAGCGTTTTGAGTGGCAGCTGGCGGATGTTGCTGTGCTCGGAGAGCTGGTTGAGCATCAGCTCCCACTGGCCATCCGCCGCGCTGGCCAGCAACTCGTCGAGCACGCGGCGGATGCCGCCCAGCTCGGGCGTGTCGCCGTAGACGAAGTTCTCCAGCACGTTGAGGCTGTCGCGGTTGGCCAGCACCAGGCAGTCGGACGGCTGGCCGTCGCGCCCGGCGCGGCCGATTTCCTGGCTGTAGTTTTCTATCGACTTGGGCAGGTCGAAGTGCACCACGTTGCGGATGTCGCTCTTGTCGATGCCCATGCCGAAGGCGATGGTGGCGACGATGCAGTTGATCCGCCCATCCATGAACTGGCGCTGGATCGCCTCGCGAGCCTCATGCGGCATGCCGGCGTGGTAGGCGCTGGCGGCGATGCCTCGTTGGCTGAGCTGCTCGGCCACCTGTTCAGAGGTCTTTTGTTGAGTGACGTAGACGATGCTCGGCTCACCGGCCTTGGCGCCCAGCCATTCGACCAGGCGAAGCGGCTTGTCGCGCCCGGCCACCGGCTCCACCAGCAGGTTGAGGTTGGGCCGGTAGAAGCCGGTGGTGACCACATCGTCCGCGGCGATGGCGAACTTCTTCTGCATGTCGGCGATCACCGGCGGCGTTGCCGTGGCGGTGAGCAGCAGCACCTGGGGAATGCCGAACTGGCGCTGGTAGTCGGGTAGCTTGAGGTAGTCGGGACGGAAGTTGTGGCCCCACTCTGAGATGCAGTGTGCCTCGTCGACCACCAGCAGGGAGATCGGCACCTGGCTGATGAAATTGCGGAAGCGCTCGTTCTTCAGGCGCTCGACCGAGATCATCAGGATCTTCAGTTCGCCGCTCTTGGCGCGGGCCATGGTCTCGGCGCTCTGCTCGCGGCTCTGCGCCGAATCGATGCTCGCCGCGCTGATGCCGCGGGCGTGGAGGAAGGCCAGCTGATCCTGCATCAGCGCCAGCAGCGGCGACACCACCAGGGTCAGGTGCGGCAGGTGCAGGGCCGGCAACTGGTAGCACAGCGACTTGCCCGAGCCGGTGGGGAAGATCGCTGCCGCCGAGCGCCCGCCGAGCACGGCATTGACCACGCGCTCCTGGCCGGGACGCAGCTGGGAGAAGCCGAAGACGCGGGAAAGTGTGTCGAACATGGCTGTCATCCGCTGGCGGCTTTGAGTGGCTGCAGACCATAGCGCGCACTGCCACGCACTGCTAGCGGCCGTGGTGTGTGCTCGGCACGTGGCAAGCCTGCGTATGGCGATCTAGGCTCGTCGGAGGTAGTCATCAACAACGGGTTCGACATGAGCAAACAGAAGAAGTCAGCACAGGGAAAGGCCGAGGTCTCCGCCAAGGCAGCGGACGCAAAACTCTCGCGCAAGGACTATGAGGAGCAACTGCACAAGCTGCACGTCGAACTGGTCAAGCTGCAGCAGTGGGTGGTGGCCAGCGGCGCCAAGGTGGTGATCGTGTTCGAGGGGCGAGATGGCGCCGGCAAGGGCGGCACCATCAAGGCGCTGACCGAGCGGGTCAGCCCGCGGGTGTTCCGCGTGGTGGCGCTGCCGGCGCCCACCGAGCGGGAGAAGAGCCAGATGTATATCCAGCGCTACCTGACGCAGATGCCGGCGGCGGGTGAGGTCGTGATCTTCGACCGCAGCTGGTACAACCGCGCCGGGGTGGAGCGGGTGATGGGCTTCTGCAGCGAGAGCCAGGTGCAGAAGTTTCTCGCCCAGGCGCCGATGTTCGAGCGCACTGTGGTGGAGTCGGGCGTCATCCTGCTCAAGTACTGGCTGGAGGTCAGCCCGGAAGAACAGGAGCGGCGCCTGCACGCGCGCATCGACGATGGGCGCAAGACCTGGAAGCTGTCGCCGATGGACATCAAGTCCTTCAACCGCTGGGACGACTACACCCAGGCCCGCGACGAGATGTTCGAGTCCACCGACACGCCCTGGGCGCCCTGGTTCGTGGCGCGTTCGGAAGACAAGAAGCGGGTGAGGCTGAACCTGATCAGCCACCTGCTAGGGCAGATTCCCTACCAGCCGGTGGAACAGCCCAAGGTCAAGCTACCGAAGCGCAAGATTGGCAAGTACAAGGCGGCCAACTATCCGTTCAAGTACATCGCCGAGCCGTTCTAATAGTCCTGCATGAGCTACATGAAAAAGCCCCGCCAGTGCGGGGCTTTTTCATTCAGATCTCCGGATCGATCGGCGGATGCTTGTGCCAAGCGCTGCCGCCCGGCAGCAGCAGATTCAGCGCCAGGGCGCTGATGGCGCACAGGGAGATGCCGGAGAGGGCGAACTCCTTGCCGCCGATGACCATGCCGCCGATGCCGAACACCAGGGTCACCGAGACGATGATCAGGTTGCGCGCCTCGGACAGGTCCACCTGGTGGCGGATCAGGGTGTTCAGGCCAACCACCGCGATGGAGCCGAACAGCAGACAGAGGATGCCGCCCATTACCGGTACCGGGATGGCCTGCAGCGCCGCGCCGAACTTGCCGATGAAGGCCAGGGTGATGGCGAAGATCGCCGCCCAGGTCATCACCTTGGGGTTGAAACTCTTGGTCAGCATCACCGCGCCGGTGACTTCAGCGTAGGTGGTGTTGGGCGGGCCGCCGAACAGGCCGGCGGCCGAGGTGGCCAGGCCGTCGCCGAGCAGAGTGCGGTGCAGGCCCGGTTTGCGCACGAAGTCCTTGCCGGTGACGGTACCGACCGCGATCACCCCGCCGATGTGTTCGATGGCCGGCGCCAGGGCGACCGGCACCATGTACAGGATGGCGCCCAGGTGGAACTCGGGGGCGACGAAGTTGGGCAGGGCCAGCCACGGCGCCGCGGCGATGCCGGCGGTAGCGAACACGCCGAAGAAGGCCGAGAGGGTGCAGCCCACGGCGATGCCGGCGAGGATCGGCACCAGGCGGAACAGCCCGCGGCCCAGCACCGCCACCAGCAGGGTGGTGACCAGCGCGGGCATGGAGATGAACATGGCTGTCTGGTAGGGCACCAGCTCGGCGGCGCCATCGCCGGTCTTGCCCATGGCCATGTTCACCGCGACCGGCGACAGGGCCAGGCCGATGGCGATGATCACCGGTCCGATCACCACCGGCGGCAGGACGCGGTCGATGAAGCCCGGGCCCTTCAGCTTCACGGCCAGGCCGAGGAAGGTGTAGACGAAGCCGGCGGCGACCACGCCGCCGAGCACCGCCGGCAGGCCGAACTCACCCTTGGCGGCGATGATCGGCGCGATGAAGGCGAAGCTCGATGCCAGGAACACCGGCACCTGGCGCCCGGTGGCCAGCTGGAACAGCAGGGTGCCGACGCCGGCGGTGAACAGCGCCACGTTCGGGTCCATGCCGGTGATCAGCGGCATCAGCACCAGCGCGCCGAAGGCGACGAAGAGCATTTGCGCGCCGGACAGCACCTGGCGGTAGAGCGGGTCGTTGAACTGCTGGCTCATGCTCAGGCGTCCTTCTGCTTGGTGCCGAAGATCTTGTCGCCGGCATCACCCAGGCCGGGAATGATATAGCCGTGTTCGTTGAGGCGCTGGTCTATGGAGGCGGTGAAGATGGTCACGTCCGGATGGGCGTCCTCGACCTTCTTGATGCCCTCGGGGGCGGCGACCAGCACCATGGCGCGGATTTCTTTGCAGCCGGCCTTCTTCAGCAGGTCGATGGTGGCGACCATGGAGCCGCCGGTGGCGAGCATCGGGTCGACGATCAGCGCCAGGCGCTCGTCGATTTCCGGCGCCAGCTTCTCCAGGTAGGTGTGCGCCTGAAGAGTCTCTTCGTTACGCGCGATGCCCACCGCGCTGACCTTGGCGCCCGGCACCAGGCTGAGCACGCCGTCGAGCATGCCGATGCCGGCGCGCAGGATCGGCACTACGGTGATCTTCTTGCCGGCGATCTTCTCCACCTGCACCGGCCCGGCCCAGCCCTGGATTTCGTAGTTTTCCAGCGGCAGGTCGTTGGTTGCCTCATAGGTGAGCAGGGCGCCCACTTCCTGGGCCAGTTCGCGGAAGTTCTTGGTGCTGATGTCGGCGCGGCGCATCAGACCGATCTTGTGGCGGATCAGCGGATGGCGGATCTCACGAATGGGCATGCAGGGGTCTCCGGGGCGGGCAAAAAATTCTGGCTAGAGTAAAGCACTGGTAATGCCGTCTAGAAGCCGCGCAGTTTAACGGTTTAGCTGTTCGATTGGTCAGAAAATATGCTGCCGGACTTGCCCTCCTGCGCCCATCTGAGTACCTTTGCCGGCCATTTTTTATGACCTACCATCCTTGGCGGTCGCCCTTCGGGCCGTCGCTGGCGCGACGTGAAAAATTGCTCCCGGCAATTTTTTACCAGCCCTCTTTCTACTTATCCGGAGCACGCCATGTCCGCCGATCTCGCCCACATCCGCCAAGTCATGGCTGAAGCCGATTGCCTGTTCAACGAGGCCCAAGTGGAGGCCGCCATCGACCAGGTGGCCGCGGCCATCAACGGCGAACTGGCCGAGCGCAACCCGGTGGTGTTCTGTGTGATGAACGGCGGCCTGATCTTCGCCGGCAAGCTGCTGCCCAAGCTGGGCTTCCCGCTGGAGCTGTCCTACCTGCACGCCACCCGCTACCGCAGCGAGACTACCGGCGGAGAGCTGTTCTGGAAGGCCAAGCCGGAAATCTCCTTCATCGACCGCGAAGTGCTGATCATCGATGACATCCTCGACGAGGGGCACACCCTCTCGGCCATCATCGAGTTCTGCAAGCACGCCGGCGCCAGCGCCGTGCACACCGCCGTACTGATCGACAAGACCCACGACCGCAAGGCCCGCCCGGACCTCAAGGCCGATTACGTCGGCCTGCCGTGCGAGGACCGCTTCATCTTCGGCTACGGCATGGACTACAAGGGCTACTGGCGCAACGCCGCGGGCATCTACGCGGTAAAAGGCCTGTAAGTGCGCGTGCCGGTCTTTCTCGATCGTGCCCTGTTCGCCGAGCTGGCGGGCAAGGCGGCCGAGGCCCCACGCCGGCGCGCCCACCACAACCTGCATGACATGAGCGAGCCCTGCCATCGCCTGGCGGTGGGGCTGCAGCCCGATACCTATATTCCTCCCCATCGTCATCTCTGCGCCGACAAGGCCGAGACCCTGCTGGTGTTGCAGGGGCGCATCGGCCTGCTGCTGTTCACCGAGGATGGCGGTCTGCAGCAGACCCGCCTGCTCGAAGCCGGCGGCGACTGTCAGGGCGTCGATCTCGCCCCTGGCCAGTTCCACGCCCTGGTTGTGCTGAGCGCCGACAGCATCCTCTTCGAGTGCAAGGCCGGGCCCTATCGCCCGTTGGTTGAGGCCGAGCAGGCCGCCTGGGCGCCGCGCGAGGGCGAGCCAGGGGTAGTCGATTACCTGGCCTGGATGCGTGCGCAGTTCCAGCCGCTCGGCGACTCACCGGTCTAGTCGCGGTCCGCGGGACTCCCGTCTGCAGTCTTTAGTCGCGTTGAGCGGCGCACGGGGCAAGGGTAAACTGCCGGCCCCCGTGATGCCCGCTGCTGGAGTGCGTGATGCGTAAAGACAAGAAACAGGTGATTGGCGAAGAGATCAGCGACGACTCGATCAAGCTGTTCCTCGACGTCGAGCCGGCGGATGACACCCCGCCGTCCCTGCACAAGCTGGTCAAGGCCTACCGCGGCCTGCGCATCGACGACTTCGAGAAATTCCTGACCTTCTTCAAGGCTGCCGGCTACGACCTCGACGCCAAGGACGCCCAGGGCCAGGATTTCATCGCCCTGATTCAGGATCAGCGCCTGGCCGAGCCCTATGTGGAAGCCGTTAAAGCGGCAAAAGCCTGACAGCCGTAGAAAAAATGACCGTCCGCCGGGGTTCGTGCATTTTTTGCGACTGAGCCCGCGGCAATAGTGGTATTGTGCGCGCCGTAAATCTCCCGAGCCGGCGCGGCAGCTGGTCTGGCGCGTGTCTTGCGCGCTCCGCTGAAGGTCGTTGCAGAGCGTTAGAGCTCTGCCGGGAAGTGAAGAATTGAACGCGCGGATCGCCCACAGGCGGTGCGCGCCGGACGAGGTTGCTCGGGATCGGTCAGGCCAAATCATCGGCCACGGTGCGAGCCCTCCGAAGCTCCAGACACCCGTCTGGCTGCCAGTGATTAGACGTCGGTGCGCGGCTCAAAAGGCCGATGTCAGCGGCTTGGTACTGCAGATCTTGGAGAAGCGTTAATGACGCAAGTCAATCACGAAACTGTGGATGTGCTGCTGGTCGGGGCCGGCATCATGAGCGCCACCCTGGCGGTGCTGCTCAAGGAGCTGGACCCCACCCTCAAGCTGGAGATCGCCGAACTGCGTTCCTCCGGCGCCATCGAAAGCTCCAACCCGTGGAACAACGCGGGTACCGGCCACGCCGGCCTCTGTGAGCTGAACTACACGCCGCAGGCGGCGGATGGTTCGGTGGACATCAAGAAGGCGGTGCAAATCAACACCCAGTTCGAGGTTTCCAAGCAGTTCTGGTCGTACCTGTGCGGCAAGAGCGCCTTCGGCTCGCCGAAGAACTTCATCAATCCAGTGCCGCACCTGAGCTTCGTACGCGGCGAGAAGGATGTCGTCTTCCTCAAGACCCGCCATGCCGCGCTGACCCAGCACCATGCGTTCGCCAGCATGGAGTACACCGAAGACAAGGCCGCCATGGCCGAGTGGATGCCGCTGATGATGCAGGGCCGCGATGCCAACGAGCGCATCGCCGCGACCCGCTCGCTGAACGGCACCGACGTCAACTTCGGCGCCCTGACCAACCAGCTGCTGCAATACCTGGCCCAGCAGGGTGGTACCACCGTCAGCTACAGCCAGAAAGTCACCGGCCTCAAGCGCACTGCCGACGGCTGGAGTGCCGAGGTCAAGAACACCAAGAGCGGCGAGCAGCGCGAGATCAAGGCCAAGTTCGTGTTCCTCGGCGCCGGTGGCGGCGCACTGCCGCTGCTGCAGATGTCCGGCATTCCGGAAGGCAAGGGCTTCGGCGGCTTCCCGGTGAGCGGCCAGTGGCTGCGTTGCGACAACCCGGAAGTGGTCAAGCAGCACCAGGCCAAGGTCTACAGCCAGGCCGAAGTGGGCGCACCGCCCATGTCCGTGCCGCACCTGGACACCCGCGTGGTAGACGGCAAGACCTCGCTGCTGTTCGGCCCCTACGCCGGCTTCACCACCAAGTTCCTCAAGTACGGCTCGTTCCTCGACCTGCCGCTGTCGGTACGTCCGAGCAACATCGGCCCGATGCTCGCCGTGGCTCGCGACAACTTCGACCTGACCCGCTACCTGATCAAGGAAGTGCTGCAGTCGCCGGAACAACGCCTGGAATCGCTGCGCAAGTTCTACCCGAACCTGAATCCGGCCGACTGGCGCCTCGAGATCGCCGGCCAGCGCGTGCAGATCATCAAGAAGGACGCCAAGAAGGGCGGCATCCTGCAGTTCGGTACCGAACTGGTAGCGGCCGAGGACGGCACCATCGCAGCCCTGCTGGGCGCCTCGCCGGGTGCTTCGGTCACCGTATCGATCATGCTCAACCTGATCGAGCGCTGTTTCGCCGCACAGGCCGGTAGCGATGCCTGGGCTGCCAAGCTCAAGGAGATCTTCCCGGCCCGCGAGAAGGTGCTGGAAGAAGATGCCGCGCTGTACCGGTCGGTCAGTGAGCAGAGCGACAAGGCCCTGCAGCTCGCCTGATGCTGTAGCGCTAACGAAAAAGCCGCCCCTCGGGCGGCTTTTTTCATGCCTGGGATCAGGCGGCGAGGGCAGGGCGCGGGCGCATGCCGATGTGTCGCGGCGCGACCATGGCCTCCAGCGGTAGCATCTGGCCCAGCCACTGATTGCGCAGTTCGCGCACTTCCACCCAGCCGGCCTCGGCTGGCATTTCGCGTGCCTTGCGCAAGGCGCGGCAGGTGCCAGTGGCATCCAGCAGCGCGAACCGGCGCATCCTGGCGCGCGGGGTAAGCAGGGACCATAGACTCATCATCGAGCGATTCTCCTTCGGGTGCCGGAGTCTTATCGCATGTGGCGGTGACAGGGCGATGACAGGAACCGCCCGGCCTCGGCGGCGGTCTGAAACACAGCTGTCGGCCCAGCGGAGCGGTGGGTATACTGCCGGCCATTTTCCGCAGCCACCTTCTGGAGATCGCTCATGAAGAAACACCTGTTGTTCGGTCTGCTAGGCGCTCTCGGCGTCGCCCTCGTCGGCTGCGCCCACAGCCCGCAGCAGCTGCGCCCGCAGCCCAAACTCAACGCCGCGCTGGTGGCCGTCGGCCAGGGCCAGCCGGTCGTGGTGCGCGTTGCGGACGGTCGCCCGTCGCCGGTACTCGGCACTCGTGGCGGCCTGTATCCGGAAACCAGCGCCATCAGCGTGCAAGGCCAGGACATCCTGCCGCGCCTGCAGGCCGAGGCCGAGGCGGCCGTCCGCCTGCTCGGCTTCACGCCGAGCCAGAACGCCTACAACGCGCCGCAGCTGACCCTGACCCTGGCCGAGCTGAAGTACCAGTCGCCGAAGGAAGGCATGTACGTCACCGAGGCCGACATCAGCGCCACCTTCCGCGCCGATGTGCAGAACAGCGCCCGTCGCTACAGCGGCCGCTACGGTGCCTCGCTGAACCAGCGCTTCGGTATGGCGCCGAACCAGGAAACCAACACCAAGCTGATCAGCGACGTACTCAGCGACGCCCTGACCCGTACCTTCAAGGACCCGACCATCGGCCAGATGCTCGGCCAGCAATAAGGCACTCTGCGCAACGAAAAAGCCCGGCAATGCCGGGCTTTTTCATGTTCGGGTCAGGCCGTCTGGTCAGGCCGCTTCGGCATACAGCTCCGGCAGGCTGAAGCCGGTGCGTTCGTCGATGTCAGGCAGATCGTAGTGCTCGTGGCCGCCGAGGGCGCAATACACCAGCCAGTGGTAGTCCTGCACATTGAAGGAGAGTTCATCTACCACGGCTTCCACTTCGTCCAGCGAGTCGATGAGATAGTCGCGATCAACAGGTTGCGGGTTGAGCATGGCGGGTCCTCCGCTGTTATGGATTTCGCTCCGTCACCACTGTGACTGGATGGTCACGGATGGAGAAACAAACCCTAGGCCAGTTCGATGACCGTTTTCAGACAATTTGGTGATAAGCACCAACGTTCGTCGGAACGTAGTTCATAACCAGACGGGTTCCAGTAGACTGCCGCCCGCCAAATGCGGGCCCTGTAGCCTTGCCGACGACGGCTTCGCCTGTTTCTGGTGCTCCGACGAATGGCCACGAGGCTCACGCCAGAGCCGGGCGAGCCACCTTGCCCGCTTCTGGTGCCTGTATCTCCTGCCGATGGTGCATCTTTCTCCTGCTGAGGTGATTCGCGTGTCCCTGCAGTACCTCTGGACCCTGTTCTCGACCTATCCCGGGCAAGTGCTCAACGGCCTGGCGCTATTCTTTGCCTTCGCCGGCAGCTGGCTGCTGTTGGCCACCCGTCTGCGTGAGCAGCGTGCGGTTGCCCACCTGGCGGCCGACAGCGAACTGGACGAGATCGACGGGGAGACCTCGTTGCTGGACGAGCCGACCCAGCGTATCAACCGCTTCTTCTACGGTTTTGGTGGCGCCGCTCTGGGTGCGGCGCTGGTGCTGTCGTGGATTAGCACCGGTTTTTGAAACCCTTCCGCGTAAACAAAAACGGCAGCCTGATGGCTGCCGTTTTGCTTCGGAGACTCGCTTACAGCGGCAAACCAGCCTTGATCCGGTACTGGTTGCGCACCGGCGTGGCGTACTGGCGGATAAGCCAGGGGCGCTGCTCGGCGGGGCAGGCATCCAGGCGGCGCTGCCATTCGGCGCGGGCCTTGGCCAGCTCGGCAGCGGGGAACAGCTGCTCGGCCGCAGGCACCTGCAAGTCGGCATCGCGCTCGTCCCACTGGGCGTAGGCCAGGTAGTGCACCGGGAACAGCCGGTAGCCGCCGAGGATATGTTGATCAATCAGTGCCGCCAGCTGCTTGGCATCCTCGAAGCCTGTGCGCACCGGCTCGCCGAACTGCACATGCACGCGGCCCTTGTAGCCGGTAATGCCCAGGGCAATGCTGGCATCGTCCTCGCCTGGCGCCTTCTCGTAGCTGCCGGTGCTGGCGCGCAGTTGCAGTTCACGGGCCTTGGCCTGGTCGCAGGGGTCGTACTCGTAACTGATCGACACCGGCACCAGGTTCAGTGCGGCCAGGGCCTCGGCGAACGGCTCGTCCTTGCGGCTCATGTGGAACATCTTGAGGATCGCCGAATCGGTACGGTCGTCGCCGTCCTTGGCCCGGCCCTCGGCCTGGGCGATCCAGATCGACTGGCCTTCCTCGCGAATCGAATGATTGATGTACGCCGACAGCAGCTGGAAGGCCGCCAGCTTCTCGCGCCGACCGGTCACGCTGCGGTGCACGATGAAGCTCTTGTTCAGACGCATCAGGTCGCTGACGAAGGGGCGCTGCAGCAGGTTGTCGCCGATGGCGATGCGCGGCGTCGGCAGCTCGGCATGGAACACCGCGTAGTTGACGAAGGCCGGGTCCATCACGATATCGCGATGGTTGGCCAGGAACAGATAAGGCGTGCCCGCCTGCAGCCGTTCCAGCCCGGCGAAGCTAATGCCATCGGTGGCGCGCTCCACGGTACGGTCGATATACGGCTCGATGCGCGCCTGCAGGGCATCCACCGAATCGATGCCGGCCGTCTCGTGGCGCAGGCGATAGGCAATGAGCGGCTTGAGCAGCCAGCCAAATGGCCCGGCGAGGCGCGGGAAGCGAAAGCGGGTAAGAGCGCCGAGAAAGGTGTCGTCGCTCAGCAAGCGTGCCAGCACGGCAGGGACTTCGTGGTCGGCGTAGGGTCGGATGGAATCGAATTCGCCCATCATGTTCTCGTGGTTAGGCTGCTCGGAATGCCCGTGCGCGGGCCTGCAATAGACCGGCGATTATAACGGCAAGTCACATGGAGGCGGCGAAAGGCCCGAGTGCCGGACTCGTTAGGCGTGATCGAGTCATCGATTGACTATCTAATGCCTACACAATGACTACTGGCCCCGCCTCCCTGTGATTCATCGCGCAGGGCTAAACGGGTTGCGGGGACTCTTTTACAAGCTTGGCAGGAAGCGGCTTTATGCGGTTGGCAATGATAAAAGAGAGATACAGCGCTAAGAAATACCAGCCGTAAATCCACAGATCAGCCCAGATGGCCAAGCCAATGTTCTTCTGCATTATCGCCAGTTGCTCGGCATAGGTGCTGGCAGCGTCAGATGCCTGAAGATAGCCCATAACAAAATCGGCCAAGGGCAGCCAAAGTGCCGAATAGCAAAAGACACGCTTGAATCTGAGCTTTCGGACCATCACCCCTGCTACAGCACCAATCACAACGCTGTAAGCAAAAGCGCGAAGGGGAATGGCGATCAACATACCTCCCTCACTACCATGCATAGATAGAGCAAGCTTTCCGAGCGGTGACTCCAGGATGAACATGAATAGGTGTGTCATGGGCAGCACGCCAGGCAGGATGAAGCCCGTTTTAACTGCAGCCGCCAATGCCGCACCCAGGAGCGCCGCGCCAAGGAAAGATAGAAAGGTTCTGTAATGCATATGAGCGCCATCCATGTCGTAGCTCAGCGATTTCCGCTAGACGAGAGTGATAGGGTATTGAGAGATGAGGCCTTATCCAAGTGCTCAGGCGCAAGATGCGCATAGATCATCGTGGTGGTGATATCGGCGTGGCCGAGATGTCTTTGAGGGTACGAAGGTCACCGCCCGCCATGACGAAGTGAGAGGCGAAGGTATGGCGCAGGATATGGGTGAGCTGAATTACTTGGAAAGAGTCAGTAGATGCAGGGCGACAAAAAAAAGAGTCAGTTCGCAGCCAAAATTCTAAAGGGGATCAGCTATTTCTTGATCTAATGCGCTAACAAATTTTTCAATTTTCTCTAGCGCGTTATCGACAAAAGAAAAGGTGATTTCTATTTGTGCGCCATCTTTGTTCTTTCCATTTCGATGAACTACGTCGTGGCGGATGCTTGTAATGAGGCACACATCCGCAGATGCTACATTGATTTTTCTGTCTAATATTCCGCTCAGTGTGTTTAAGGCTTTAGGAATGTTGTGAAATAAATTATCCGACATCTTGTTTATTACAAATTTTTTTATTCCATCGGCCTCAAGTGCGATTTCGCTTAATTTAAATGTGGAGTCTGAGAACGGCTTGACGTTTTTTATTGTGTTTGAAAGATAGGTATTGCTGGAAAGTATCAGGGATTTGGTGGCGTCTTCCAGGTATACTTCTAGAATTGTTACTGCATGAGCAAAAACCATTTTTAAGAAGGTTTGGTTGTATGTCATGTTGCTAATGCTATTGAGCATGACCTTAAGTTCTAATATGTCTCTATAGAATGTCGCGTCAGCCTCTTTCGAATTCATGAATAAGTAATATTCATATTCTTCTCGTGAGAGATCATCTTCGTGCTGTTGCTGCATGTTGTCGCAGTATTCCTCATAAGCGCGTGCGGCTTCGCTCCATTCTTTTGACCCTTCTTCTATTGCGCCTTCGCCGTAGTTTTCGTCAATCCATTCGTGCATGTCTTGCAGTGCTTCACGAGTCATCCAGTCTTCTTTGGATCTTCCCATTACTGTTTTCCTGATCGGAATGGTCTGTTGTTTTAAATGAATTATGAGCTGCCATTTATAGTGAATGAGACTGCATCGTTTGTGCAGTCTCTTGGTGTTATTGGTGTATGTTAAAGCCCATTTTCTTTGCGAGCTTTTCTAACAAGCTAGGTACGTTGAAGTAGTCAGTTGTACCTACAACTGCGCCACAGCTTGTGCATTGAATGAACATTATCTTGTATGCAGCGTTGCGGACGCTTCCATTTTCCTTCATTTCAAAAGTGGTGCCGGTGCATTTAGGGCAAGTGGAAGTGGCCATTGGTGCGCCTCATATTAGTTGATTGTCTAGTGCTTTTACTGGTGTGGTATTTCAGTGGCTTGCATCATTTTATGGTGATTGAATGAATGGACACTCATCGGCAATATGCATATGCCTGTGCTATTTTTTGTGCGCCTGGCGATGGGTTACCTGAGTTCATCGCATCTACATCTTCAGCAGTGAGGCTGTTCGCTGCGTTTTCCGAAGTGCAATCGCAGTACTGATGGATTACCGCCAGCGGTACGTCACCATTTTCTGGGGCGTTAATTTGAGATTTTAGGCAGCCATCCTTAATTTCTTGGATGACTGAAAATCTATCCTGAGTAGGAATAGGTGTGGCATTAAGTGTCGTGGATAATACTATTAATAATAGTGGGTACTTTTGCATAGTGGCTTCCCTGTCAACTTGGATGGTGGAGAGAGTTTCGGCCTTAACAGAACGACTATTGTGCAGCTAACACCATATAAAGAAGCACATGGGGTGGCATCGTGCCACTGCGTTGTCAAAGGAAGACGAGCTAGCATCAAGAGGGATGACTACAGCGGATTAAATTCCTTGAGTCATTGTTAGGTTTTCTGGGGTTTTGGATTCATAAGGCGTTGAAAATTGAGAGATTTTTAGACTTTATGGCGGCCAAGGCCCCATAACGGCAAGTCATTTGGAGGCCGCAATGCTGGAATCACAGCTGTACCAGTGCCCCTATTGCTGGGAACAGGCCGAGGCCTTGCTCGACCTCTCCGCCGGGGACCAGGAGTATGTCGAGGATTGCCCGGTGTGTTGCCGGCCGATTGTTTTCGACCTGCGCACCGATGGTGAGGAATGGTCGCTGGATGTGCGCACGGAGAACGACTGATGCAGCGAATCTACGAGCCGCAGGATTTGCTAGAAGCCGAGCTGCTGGTCGGAGTGCTGGCCAGCGAGGGGGTGGAGGCGCATCTGGCCGGGCGGCATTTGCTCGGTGCGGTGGGGGAGCTGCCGGCGCTGGGCCTGCTGGGGCTGCTGGTGGAGGACGACGATGCTGAGCACGCGCGTCGGCTGATCGCCGCGTACAATGCCGCCGCGCCACTGCCGGGTGAAGAGCCCGAGGGTTTTCCCGGCGTGCTGCTCTGCTGACTGTTCCGTCGCCTTCTTCTGTTACTGGAAACACCGCTACCCATGAGTGGACGCTACGCCCTGTTTCGTTGGCCCCAGGCCGTGTCGAGCCTGCCGGGCTTTCCCGAAAGCTTTCCGCAGCGCTGGAATCTGTCGCCCGGCGCTCAGGTGCTGTTCATTCATCAGCCTGAAGGTGAGCTGCAGGCGGCGGCCGGGCGCTGGGGGCTGACGCCGGCCTGGCTCGATGACTTCAGCAAGGCGCCGGCCCATGCTCGCGCCGAGACGCTGGCCGAGCAGCCGATGTTCCGCGAGGCCTTCCGTCAGCGTCGCTGCCTGCTGCCGGCCAACGGCTTCTATGAATGGCGCGGGCAGGCCAACCACAAGCGTCCGTACTGGATGAGCAGCGAAGGGCTACTGTACTTCGCCGGTCTGTGGGAGGCCTACCCGACGGCGGGGCAAACCTACCTCAGCGTGGCGATGGTCACCTCGCCGGCCAATTACCTGCGCCGCCCGGTGTTGCTCGACCAGGCCGCTACCCGTGTCTGGCTCGATCCGCAGGCATCGATCGAGCAGCTGCAGGCAGTGTTGGTGGCGCCGCAGCCGCAGCTGCGCGAGCGGGGGCTGAGTACGCTGATCAACGATCCTGCCTTCGAGGGGCCGGAGTGTCTTACTCCGGGTTAGGCGGGATCGGCACCAGGGAGTGGATGGTGGACTGTTCGCTACGCTCCTGAGTCCAGCCTACGGGGTGGGGGCGCTGGCTTCGTGGTATTCCGGGCGTTGGGCCAGGCCTTCCTTTAATAGCTCCACCAGCAGGCGCACCTTGGGCGAGAGGTGGCGCTGCTGTGGGTACAGCGCCCATACGGCGGTGTGTGGTGGGCGCTGTTGCGGCAGTAGGTCGGCCAGCGCGCCGCTGCGCAGGTACGGTTGCACGTAGTAGTCCGGCAGCTGGCACAGGCCGAAGCCGCGTAGTGCGGCGTCGAGTACCGCCTCGCCGCTGTTGCAGCGCCAGTTGCCCTGCACCCGTTGGCTCAACTCGCGGCCGTCCTGCTGGAAACTCCACTGATCGCTGCTGCCAACCAGGCAGTTGTGCCGGCCCAGTTCGGACAGCGAGTGCGGCCGGCCATAGCGTTCGAGGTAGGCGGGCGCCGCGCACAGGTGCATGACCCGTGGTGCCAGGCGGGTAGCGACCAGTCGCGAGTCCTGCAGGCGGCCGAGGCGAATCGCCAGGTCCATGCTGCTGTGCAGCAGGTCGAGGGTCTGGTTGCTAAGTTCGATTTCCACGCGCAGCTGCGGGTGGCGCGCCATGAACTGGTTGACCAGCGGCACGATGAAGCGCTCGCCATAGGCCACCGCACAGGTCATGCGCAGCAGGCCCTTGGGCTCGTCGTTGAGGTCGCCGATGGCGCGCAGGGCTTCCTCGCGGGCGTCCTGCAGGCGCTGGCAGTGCTGCAGAAAGGTCTGCCCGGCCTCGGTCAGCGTCACCTTGCGCGTACTGCGGTAGAACAGGCGGGTCTGCAGGCGTTCCTCGAGGCGCGCCACCTGGCGGCTGACCTGCGAGGTAGATAGCCCCAGACGCTGCGCGGCGGCGGCGAAACGGCCGCATTCGGCGACGGCGACGAACTCGTCCAGGCCTTCCCAGTTGCTCATCGATTATCCCTAGTTGGCAATAATGTTTTGCTGATTGCCTGGATTATCCAGAAAAACGCGGGGGTCTACACTCTCGGCACTTTTTACTCGCTGGAGAGCGCCCATGATCAAGTCCCGTGCCGCCGTCGCGTTCGGCCCCAACCAGCCGCTGCAGATCGTTGAAGTGGACGTTGCTCCGCCTAAGGCCGGCGAGGTGCTGGTACGCATCGTCGCCACCGGTGTGTGCCACACCGACGCCTACACCCTGTCCGGTGCCGACTCCGAAGGCGTGTTCCCATCGATCCTCGGCCATGAAGGCGGCGGCATCGTCGAGGCAGTGGGTGAGGGCGTGACCTCGGTGCAGGTCGGCGACCACGTGATCCCGCTGTACACGGCCGAGTGCCGCGAGTGCAAATTCTGCAAATCCGGCAAGACCAACCTGTGCCAGAAGGTGCGCGCCACCCAGGGCAAAGGCCTGATGCCGGATGGCACCAGCCGCTTCAGCTACAACGGCGAGCCGATCTACCACTACATGGGCTGCTCGACCTTCTCCGAGTACACCGTGCTGCCGGAAATCTCTCTGGCGGTGATCCCGAAAGACGCGCCGCTGGAGAAGGTCTGCCTGCTCGGCTGCGGCGTCACCACCGGCATCGGCGCCGTGCTCAAAACCGCCAAGGTGGAAGAGGGCGCCACCGTGGCCATCTTCGGCCTGGGTGGCATCGGCCTGGCGGCGATCATCGGCGCCAAGATGGCCAAGGCCTCGCGCATCATCGCCATCGACATCAACCCGGCCAAGTTCGACGTGGCCCGCGAGCTGGGCGCGACCGATTTCGTCAATCCGAAGGACCATGCCAAGCCGATTCAGGACGTGATCGTCGAGATGACCGATGGCGGCGTCGACTACAGCTTCGAGTGCGTCGGCAATGTGCAGCTGATGCGCGCGGCGCTGGAGTGCGCGCACAAGGGCTGGGGCGAGAGCGTGATCATCGGCGTGGCCGGTGCCGGCGAGGACATCAGCACACGCCCGTTCCAGCTGGTGACCGGGCGCGTCTGGCGCGGTTCGGCGTTCGGCGGCGTCAAGGGCCGTACCGAGCTGCCGAGCTATGTGGAGAAGTCGCAGAAGGGCGAGATCCCGCTGGACACCTTCATCACCCACACCATGGGCCTGGACGAGATCAATACCGCCTTCGATCTGATGCACGAAGGCAAGAGCATCCGCACCGTTATCCACTACTGAGTCGTAGGGTGGACAACGCGGCCGTCCCGGTCGCTTGTCCACCTTGGCTGGTGGAAAACGCTTCGCGGTTTTCCACCCTACGTGGGGAGGAGTTCACTTGACCTTGGAAATCGTTTCCAGCAATAAAAGCTGCGGCGGCTGGCACAAGCGCTACCGCCACCGTTCCACTGCGCTCAACTGCGACATGGTGTTCGCCGTGTACCTGCCGCCGCAGGCGGAGCAGGGCGCCAAGCTGCCGGTGCTGTACTGGCTGAGCGGCCTGACCTGCACCGACGAGAACTTCATGCAGAAGGCCGGCGCGCAGAAGCTGGCCGCCGAGCTCGGCCTGATCATCATCGCCCCGGACACCAGCCCGCGTGGCGAAGGCGTGCCGGATGATGTGAACAAGGCCTGGGACTTCGGCCTCGGTGCCGGCTTCTACCTCAACGCCACCCAGGAACCCTGGGCGCGCCACTACCGCATGTACGACTACGTGGTGCAGGAGTTGCCGGCGCTGATTGAGGCCAACTTCCCGATCACCGACAAGCGCGGCATCGCCGGCCACTCCATGGGTGGCCACGGTGCGCTGATCTGCGCGCTGAAGAATCCGGGGCGCTACCAGTCGGTTTCGGCGTTCTCGCCGATCACCAACCCGCTCAACTGTCCTTGGGGCGAGAAGGCGTTCTCCAACTACCTGGGCGATGACCGTTCGCGCTGGCGCGAGTGGGATGCCTGCGTGCTGCTGGCCGAGGCCACGGAGAAGCTGCCGATCCTGGTGGACCAGGGCGACCGCGACGACTTCCTCGAAGTCCAGCTCAAGCCCCAGGCCCTGCAGGCCGCGGCCAAGGCAGCCGAGCATCCGCTGACCTTGCGTATGCAGCCGGGCTACGACCACAGCTACTACTTCATCGCCAGTTTCATCGATGACCATCTGCGCCATCACGCGGCGGCGCTGGCCTGATGAATCTGCGTGAAGGCCTAGGCCTGGTTCTGCTGCTGGCCGGAGTGGCGTTACTGCCCTTTGCCTGGTGGCTGAGTCGGGGCTGGCTTTTCGTCATCCTGGTGCTGATCGGCGTCGGCGGGCCGCTGTTCTTCACTGCGCGCCGGGCACGGCGCGTGGCGCAGACGGATGATCACTCGGGGCCGCTGGTGCTGGGTGAGGCGAAGGGCTTTGCCGGGTACCGTGCCTTCGACGATTCCGCCGACGACTGAGGGCTGGATGAGAAGGGTTCGCGGGGTGCCGGCCTGCGGTAGAATCGCGCCCTGATTTTTCTCTAGGCCCGGTTTTTCATGAGCAGCCCTATGCGTATCGGTCACGGCTACGACGTTCATCGCTTCGGCGAGGGCGACTTCATCACCCTCGGCGGCGTGCGCATCCCGCACGAGTTCGGCCTGGTCGCTCACTCTGACGGTGATGTGCTGCTGCATGCCTTGAGCGATGCGCTGCTCGGTGCCTGCGCGCTGGGCGATATTGGCAAGCACTTCCCCGATACCGACCCGACCTTCAAGGGCGCCGACAGCCGCGCGTTACTGCGCCATGTGGTCGGCTTGGTTCAGGCCAAGGGCTATGTGGTCGGCAACGTCGACGCCACCATCGTCGCCCAGGCGCCGAAGATGGCGCCGCACATCGACACCATGCGCGGGTTGATCGCCGAGGACCTGCAGGTGGACCTGGATGCGGTCAACGTCAAAGCCACCACCACCGAGAAGCTTGGTTTCACCGGCCGCGAGGAAGGCATCGCGGTTCACGCCGTGGCCCTGCTGGTAAAAGCATGACCGAGCTGGAACTGCTGGGCCCACGTGCCCATGGAGATGCCTGCGGCCAGGCCGTGCTCAAGGCTACCGCCGAGGACTTCCAGGTCGACGAGGTGCTGGACATTCCGTTGTCCGGCACTGGTGAGCATCTGTGGCTGTGGGTGGAGAAGCGTGGCCTCAATACCGAGGAGGCGGCGCGCCGTCTGGCCCGTGCGGCCGGGGTGTCGCAGCGCAGTATCAGCTACGCCGGACTTAAGGACCGCCAGGCGCTGACCCGCCAGTGGTTCAGCCTGCACCTGCCGGGCAAGGCCGATCCCGACCTGTCCGCCGCCGAGGGCGAGACCCTGGTCATCCTCAAGAGGGTTCGTCACTCGCGCAAATTGCAGCGCGGTGCTCACTCGGCCAACGGCTTCACCCTGCGCCTGACCGGCCTGCATGCCGACCGTGAGGCGCTGGAGCAACGCCTGCAGCGCATTCGCGAGCAGGGTGTGCCCAACTACTACGGCCTGCAGCGCTTTGGCTGGCAGGGCGGCAACGTCGGCGATGCACGTGCCTTCGCCGAGCGCAGCGAGTTGCCAGAGCAACGCAATACCCGTTCGCGCCTGCTCTCGTCGGCGCGCAGCTACCTGTTCAACCGGGCCCTAGCGGCGCGCGTGGCCGACGGCAGCTGGAACCAGGTGCGGGTCGGCGACCTGCTGGCCTTCACCGACAGCCGTAGCTTCTTTATGGCTGGGGAGAGCGAATGCAGCGACCCGCGCCTGGCGATTCTCGACCTGCATCCGACCGGCCCGCTGTGGGGCGAAGGCGTATCGTCGGCCGAGGGCGCCGCGCAGGCGTTGGAGCAGAAACTGGCCGCCGCCGAACCGGCGTTGGTCGCCTGGCTGGCGAAGGCGGGCATGGCGCACGAACGGCGCATCCTGCGCCTCCCCATCGCCGGGCTGACGTGGCATTATCCGGAGCCTGAGATAGTGCAACTGCAATTCGTCCTGCCGGCCGGATGCTTCGCCACCGCGGTGGTGCGCGAACTGGTCGATCTGCTGCCGGCGGGGCACACGGACTCCCCATGCGAATTCTGATCTCCAACGACGACGGGGTGATGGCACCCGGTATCGCCGCGCTGCATGGCGCGCTGCAGGACTATGCCGAGTGCACCATCGTCGCGCCCACCGAAGACAAAAGCGGTGCCAGCAGCTCGCTGACCCTGGACCGCCCGCTGCATCCGGCGACCATGCCCAACGGCTATATCGGCCTCAACGGCACGCCGACCGATTGCGTGCACCTGGGCCTCAACGGCCTGCTGGAGCAGGTGCCGGACATGGTGGTGTCGGGCATCAACCTGGGCGCCAACCTGGGTGACGACGTGCTGTATTCCGGCACCGTCGCCGCCGCGCTGGAAGGGCGTTTCCTGGCCAAGCCTGCGTTCGCCTTCTCGCTGGTGTCGCGGCGTACCGACAACCTAGCTACCGCCGCTTACTTCGCGCTCAAGCTGGTGGAGGCGCACGAACGGCTCGACCTGCCGCCGCGCACCGTGCTCAACGTCAACGTGCCCAACCTGCCGCTGGAACATATCCGTGGCATCCAGCTGACTCGTCTTGGTCATCGCGCCCGCGCCGCCGCGCCGGTGAAGATGGTCAATCCGCGAGGCAAGGAAGGCTACTGGATCTCCGTCTCCGGCGATGCCGAGGACGGTGGGCCGGGTACCGATTTCCATGCGGTGATGCAGGGCTATGTGTCGATCACCCCGCTGCAGCTCGATCGCACCCTGCACGAGGCGTTCGAGGGTATCGGCGGTTGGCTGGAGGGACTGGTCTGATGCGCGGCCAGGATCATCTGCAGCGCCAGGGCGTCGGCATGACCTCGCAGCGCACTCGCGAACGCCTGATCGAGCGGCTGTACGAGGAAGGTCTGTCCAACCCGCACGTGCTGGAAGTCATCCGCCGTACGCCGCGCCACCTGTTCGTTGACGAGGCTCTGGCGCACCGCGCCTACGAAGACACCGCGCTGCCCATCGGCCACAACCAGACGATTTCCCAACCTTATATAGTCGGGCGCATGACCGAGCTGCTGCTGGCCGGTGGCCCGCTGGACAAGGTGCTGGAGATCGGCACCGGCTCCGGCTACCAGACCGCCGTACTGGCGCAGCTGGTGGAGCGGGTATTCTCGGTGGAGCGCATTCAGTCCCTGCAGGACCGCGCCAAGGAGCGCCTCGTCGAGCTCAAGCTGCGCAACGTGGTGTTCCGCTGGGGCGATGGCTGGGAAGGCTGGAACGCCCTCGGCCCTTACAACGGCATCATCGTGACCGCCGCTGCCGCCGAGGTGCCGCAGGCGCTGCTGGATCAGCTGGCCGTTGGCGGCCGCCTGGTCATTCCGGTGGGCGCCGGGGAAACCCAGGAACTGCTGTTGATCGTGCGCGAAGAGGACGGTTATTCCCGCCACGTACTCGATCTGGTGCGCTTCGTACCGCTGCTCAACGGCCTTCTGGCCTGAGGCTCGGCGCGTTGTTGCGGCACAGTGCCAGCGCGAACACTGGCGATGCCGGATAATTCCGGCACAATGCGCGGCATCTATCTACAAGAAACACCGGCAGGGGAGCACGGGGTGAGTCTCACGAGCGGACAGCAGCGAAAGCGCCTGGCAGGCCTCGGCCTGGGGGCAGCAGTCTTCGCAGCAATACTGTCGGGCTGCAGCAGCTCGCCTTCTACATCGCCGCAGGTGGTGGACCGCACCCACGGGGGCGGCAGCACCGTACCGGCGCGCCCGCAGACCACTGCTGGTCAGTATGTGGTGCAGCGTGGCGACACTCTCTACTCGATCGCCTTCCGCTTTGGCTGGGACTGGAAAGCCCTGGCCGCGCGCAACAATATTCCCCCGCCCTACACCATTCGCCCGGGGCAGCGCGTGCGTTTCGATCTGCCGCAGCAGGGCAGTGCGCCAGTGGTGGCGCAGCCGAGCCGGCCACCGGTAACCCGCGTGCCGAACACTCCAGCGCAGACCGCTTCGCGTCCGCCGGTTACCACGCAACCTCCGGTGGTGATCGCGTCTCCGCCGCAGCAGCCTGTCAGCCAGCCACCCGTAGCCACCAGCGGCACACCGGCAACACCCGGCAAAGTGCAGCAGGTACCGCGTTCGGCGAAGGGCTGGGCCTGGCCTTCTGCGGGCGTGCTGATCGGCAAATTCTCGTCAAACGGGAGTTTGAATAAAGGAATTGATATCGCTGGGGAATTGGGCCAGCCTGTTTTAGCTGCGTCTGATGGTTCCGTGGTGTACGCCGGAAGTGGTTTACGGGGCTACGGCGAACTGGTGATCATCAAGCACAGCGATGCCTACGTAAGCGCCTACGGACATAACCGCAGGTTGCTGGTGCGGGAGGGACAGCAGGTCAAAGTCGGACAGCATATCGCCGAGATGGGATCCACGGGCACTGATCGGGTGAAGCTCCATTTCGAGATTCGCCGCCAGGGCAAACCGGTAGACCCCCTGCAATATCTGCCTCGTCGTTGACTCTGCCACCATCCTGTTCCATGCGTGGGAGGAGCGGGCTTTGGTGTTGCCAGGGAGTCATCCAGCTATTCATCAGGTGCGCCATGAATCGGCGGCAGGTCAGCTTTGTGCTGACTTGGGGGGCCGGTTCTCCCTGATGCGGAACTGGATTGGGTGCCGCCAAGGCTTGTTGTCGAACTCAGCACAGGACAACAACAATGGCACTCAGCAAAGAAGCGCCGGAGTTTGACGTCGACGATGAGGTTCTCCTGATGGAGCCCGGCATCGTCCTGGAAGACATGACAGAGGAAGCCGAGCTGTCTCTTTCCAGCGCCAAATCCAAGAACTCGACCACTACTCTCAAACAGCACAAGTACATCGATTACACCCGGGCGCTCGACGCGACCCAGCTGTACCTCAACGAGATAGGTTTCTCCCCCCTGCTGACCCCTCAGGAAGAAGTGCACTTCGCGCGCCTAGCGCAGAAGGGCGACCCTGCCGGGCGCAAGCGCATGATCGAAAGCAACCTGCGCCTGGTGGTGAAAATCGCCCGACGCTACGTCAATCGCGGACTTTCCCTGCTGGATTTGATCGAAGAGGGCAATCTCGGCCTGATCCGCGCCGTAGAGAAGTTCGATCCCGAGCGCGGCTTCCGTTTCTCCACCTACGCCACCTGGTGGATTCGTCAGACCATCGAGCGGGCGATCATGAACCAGACCCGCACGATTCGTCTGCCGATTCATGTGGTGAAGGAGCTCAACGTCTACCTGCGCGCCGCTCGCGAGCTGACTCAGAAACTGGATCACGAGCCTTCGGCCGAAGAGATCGCCAATCTGCTGGAGAAACCGGTGGATGAGGTCAAGCGCATGCTCGGCCTCAACGAGCGAGTCACTTCGGTGGATGTGTCCCTCGGCCCGGACTCTGATAAGACTCTGCTCGATACCCTCACCGATGACCGCCCCAGCGATCCTTGCGATCTGCTGCAGGACGATGATCTGTCCGAAAGCATCGATCAGTGGCTATCCGAGCTGACCGACAAGCAGCGCGAAGTGGTGGTGCGGCGTTTCGGCCTGCGCGGCCATGAGAGCTGCACGCTGGAGGAAGTCGGCCAGGAGATCGGCCTGACTCGCGAGCGGGTACGGCAGATACAGGTCGAGGCTCTCAAGCGCTTGCGCGAAATCCTGGAAAAGAATGGCCTGTCCAGCGACGCTTTGTTCCAATAGTTCAGCGAAGCGGATTCCCTGCACCAACAAGCCCGGCACCAGCCGGGCTTTTTATTGCTTGCCCATGTAAGTCATTGCTTACATGGCGTGTAAGAGATAGCAGGAAAAATGCATTGGTTGCGATGCATTCTTATCTGTGGATTCTGGCTAAGCTACTGATTTTAAAGCGTTTAAAATTTTATTCTGAGCTATGGCGAGGGTGTTTGCTGGCCGAGGGAGGCCTTGCTCGGCTGCGGTGAAACGCTAATATGAAGCCGTGCCTAGGGAGAAGGCACGGGAGCCAGGACGGCGACCAGGGAGCCACTGCAGGATGCAGTTCATCAGGATGATGAAAGGATTCTCAGGGAGTAGGGAAGAAAGAGCGGGCGGCTAATCACCGCCCCTTTTTTTGCCTGTAGAAAAGGCAGAAACGAAAAGGCCCGCATGCAGCGGGCCTTTTGCGTTCTGGGGCTTAGCGCTCCAGTTGCGGCAGCTTGTCCTTCACGCCATCCCATTCCTCGGCGTCCGGCAGCGCTTCCTTTCTCTCGGTGATGTTCGGCCAGACTTCCGCCAGCTCGGCGTTGAGCTCGATGAACTCCTGCATGTTCTCCGGTACCTCGTCCTCGGAGAAGATGGCCTGGGCCGGGCATTCCGGCTCGCACAAGGCGCAGTCGATGCACTCGTCCGGATGGATCACCAGAAAGTTCGGGCCTTCATAGAAGCAGTCTACCGGGCAGACTTCCACGCAGTCGGTGTATTTGCACTTGATGCAGTTGTCGGTAACGACGAAGGTCATCTCTGATTCTCTCCTCGGGCGGCGGCCTGACCCAATCTGTGCGGGTTTGCAGGCGCTCGGTATTGGCCGCGGCTCAGGCTGTAAACCGGGCAGTCGTAAAAATGCGCGCGATTCTAACAGCTTGAGCCGGCGGGCGTTAGCTGCGCGTCTTCCATGTATATATCAGCTCCAGGGCGCGGCGCGGTGTCAGATCATCGGGATTGATCTTGCCCAATTCCTCCAGAACCGGGTGGGGTAGGGCGGCGAACATGTCGCTCTGCATCGGTGCGCCTGGTTGGCCGGGTTCGCTGCGTGGTAATTCGTGGGGCAGGCTGGTGGTCTCCAGACGAGCCAGATGCTGGCGGGCGCGCTGGATCACAGGGCCGGGTACGCCGGCCAGTTGTGCCACTGCCAGGCCGTAGCTCTGGCTGGCCGGGCCAGGCAGTACGTGGTGGAGGAAGACGATGCGCTCGTTGTGCTCGGTGGCGTTCAGATGCACGTTGGCCACCACCGGCTCGCTTTCCGGCAGTACGGTCAGCTCGAAGTAGTGGGTGGCGAACAGCGTCCAGGCGCGCAGCTTGGCCAGGTGCTCGGCGGCCGACCAAGCCAGCGACAGGCCGTCGAAGGTACTGGTGCCGCGGCCCACTTCGTCCATCAGCACCAGGCTGCGGTCTGTGGCGTTGTGCAGGATGTTGGCAGTCTCGCTCATCTCCACCATGAAGGTGGAGCGTCCACCGGCCAGGTCGTCGCTGGAGCCGATACGGGTGAAGATGCGGTCCACCAGCGACAGCTCGCAAGCGGCCGCCGGCACGTAGCTGCCGATATGGGCCAGCAGTACGATCAGGGCGGTCTGGCGCATGTAGGTGGACTTACCGCCCATGTTCGGGCCAGTGATGATCAGCATGCGGGTGCCGTCGTCGAGGCCGAGGTCGTTGGCGACGAACGGCGTCTCCAGCACCTGCTCGACCACCGGGTGACGGCCCTGGTCGATGCGCATGCAGGGCTCATCGACGAAGCGTGGGCGATTGAGGTCGAGATTCAGGGCGCGCTCTGCCAGGTTGGCCAGCACATCCAGTTCGGCCAGTGCGCCGGCGGTGTCCTGCAGCGGCGCCAGTTGGGCGATCAGCAGCTCCAGCAGCTCCTCGTACAGCTGCTTCTCGCGGGCCAGGGCGCGGCTCTTGGCCGACAGCGCCTTGTCCTCGAAGGTCTTCAGCTCCGGGGTGATGAAGCGCTCGGCGCCCTTCAGAGTCTGGCGGCGGATGTAGTCGGCCGGGGCCGACTCGGCCTGCTTGCTGGGCAGCTCGATGAAGTAGCCGTGCACGCGGTTGTAGCCGACCTTGAGGTTGGCCAGGCCGGTGCGCTCCTTCTCGCGCGCCTCCAGGTCCATCAGATACTGGCCGGCGTTCTCGCTGATCGACTGCAGCTCGTCCAGCTCGGCGTCGTAGCCGGTCTTGAGCACGCCGCCGTCGCGGATCACCGCCGGCGGGTTGTCGATGATGGCGCGGGCCAGCAGGTCGGCCAGTTCCGGGTAGGTGCGGATGTTCACCGCCAGCTCGGTCAGGTGCGGGGCATCCAGTTCGGCCATCGCGCTTTGCAGTTGCGGCAGCGCAGCGAGGGCGTCACGTAGACGTGCCAGGTCGCGTGGGCGGGCGTTGCGCAGGCCGATGCGGGCTAGGATGCGCTCGACGTCACCGATGTCCTTGAGTTGCGGCTGCAGCAGTTCGAAGCGATAGCGGTCGAGCAAGCAGGCGATAGCTTCCTGACGCGCTTCCAGCACGTAACGGTCGCGAAGCGGACGATTCAGCCAGCGGGTCAGCAGGCGCGAGCCCATGGCGGTCTGGCAGCGATCGACCACCGACTGCAGGGTATTGTCGCGGCCACCGGCGAGGTTGGTGTCCAGCTCCAGGTTGCGCCGGCTGGCGCCGTCGAGGATGACGGTATCGTCCAGACGCTCATGGCGCAGGTTGCGCAGGTGTGGCAGGGCGGTGCGCTGGGTCTCCTTGGCGTAGACCAGCAGGCAGCCGGCGGCGCCGATGGCCAGGGTCAGGCCTTCGCAACCGAAGCCCTTGAGGTCCTGCACTCCGAACTGTTGGCACAGGCTCTTGCGCGCGCTGTCACGCTCGAAGTCCCAGGGCGCACGACGGCGTACGCCGCGACGCTTCTCGATCGGCAGGCCCTGGGGCCAGTCGTCGGGGATCAGCAGCTCGGCCGGGCTCAGGCGCTCCAGTTCGGCCAGCAGGTTCTCCCAGCCTTTCATCTCCTGCACGCTGAAACGGCCGCTGGTGATGTCCAGCACGGCCAGGCCGAACAGCTTCTCGTCGCCGAGGATGGCGCCGACCAGGTTGTCGCGGCGCTCGTCGAGGAAGGCCTCGTCGCTGATGGTGCCGGGGGTGATGATGCGCACCACCTGGCGTTCAACCGGCCCCTTGCTGGCGGCTGGGTCGCCGATCTGCTCACAGATCGCCACCGCCTCGCCGAACTTCACCAGACGAGCCAGGTAGCCTTCGGCCGAGTGGAAGGGGATGCCAGCCATGGGGATCGCCTGGCCGGCCGACTGGCCGCGGGCGGTGAGGGTGATGTCGAGCAGGGCCGCGGCCTTCTTGGCGTCCTCGTAGAACAGCTCGTAGAAGTCGCCCATGCGGTAGAACATCAGCATGTCCGGGTGCTGGTTCTTCAGCTTCCAGTATTGCTGCATCATCGGTGTGTGGGCTGACAAATCGCTCATGCTGTTCGGTCCGGCTGAAATCGCAAAAGCGCGTAGTGTAGGGTATCGCCCTTGCCCGTTTCACCCCGGAGAACATATGGATTCCATCACGCAGTTGGCCGAGCGGCTGGGCGCAGCGCTGCAAGGGCTGAGAGCTCAAGTGAGCACCGCCGAGTCCTGTACCGGTGGCGGCATCGCCGAGGCTATCACCCGCATTGCCGGCAGCTCGGCCTGGTTCGAGGCCGGCTACATCACCTATTCCAATACGCAGAAGACCGCGCAGCTGGGCGTCTCGCCGGAGTTGTTCGTGCGCGTTGGCGCGGTAAGCCGCGAAGTGGTGGAGGCCATGGCCGCTGGCGCCCGGCAGCGCAGCGGTGCGCGTTTTGCGGTGGCGGTCAGCGGTGTTGCCGGCCCCGGTGGCGGTTCGCCGGAGAAACCGGTCGGTACCGTGTGGCTGGCCTGGGCCGATGGTGAACGGTGCTTCGCCGAGCGCTGCCAGTTCACCGGTGACCGCGAGTCCGTGAGGCGGCAGACGGTGCAATGGGCCCTGGAGGGATTGCTCCGACTGGCGGCAGGAGAAAATCCCGAGCGGGGGTAGGCGAGCGACTTGCCTTATGGAATACTACTGTCTACTTATACAGTTGTTGGCGAGCGAACGGCTCCCTTTGATCACGTGAGGATGGAAATGGACGAGAACAAGAAGCGCGCGTTGGCGGCAGCCCTGGGTCAGATCGAGAAGCAGTTCGGCAAGGGTGCCGTGATGCGCATGGGCGACCACGAGCGCCAGGCGATTCCAGCCATTTCCACCGGCTCCCTCGGCCTGGACATCGCGCTCGGCATCGGCGGTCTGCCGAAGGGCCGTATCGTCGAGATCTACGGTCCGGAATCCTCGGGTAAGACCACACTGACCCTGTCGGTCATCGCCGAGGCCCAGAAGGCCGGCGCCACCTGCGCCTTCGTCGACGCCGAACACGCGCTGGACCCGGACTACGCCGGCAAGCTGGGCGTCAATGTCGACGACCTGCTGGTCTCGCAGCCGGACACCGGCGAGCAGGCTCTGGAAATCACCGACATGCTGGTGCGCTCCAACGCGGTTGACGTGATCATCGTCGACTCCGTGGCTGCCCTGGTGCCCAAGGCCGAGATCGAAGGCGAGATGGGCGATGCCCACGTCGGCCTGCAGGCCCGCCTGATGAGCCAGGCGCTGCGCAAGATCACCGGCAACATCAAGAACGCCAACTGCCTGGTCATCTTCATCAACCAGATCCGCATGAAGATCGGTGTGATGTTCGGCAACCCGGAAACCACCACCGGCGGTAACGCCCTGAAGTTCTACGCCTCCGTGCGCCTGGATATCCGCCGTACCGGCGCGGTGAAGGAAGGCGACGAGGTGGTCGGCAGCGAGACTCGCGTCAAAGTGGTGAAGAACAAGGTGGCTCCGCCGTTCCGTCAGGCCGAATTCCAGATCATGTACGGCAAGGGCATCTACCGCACCGGCGAGATCATCGACCTGGGCGTGCAGCTCGGTCTGGTGGAGAAGTCCGGTGCCTGGTACAGCTACCAGGGCAACAAGATTGGCCAGGGCAAGGCCAATGCCGCCAAGTACCTGGAAGACAATCCGGAAGTGGGCGGCGCCATCGAGAAGATCATCCGCGAGAAGCTGCTGGTCGATTCCGCCGCCCGTGGCGCGGTCGAGGCGGATGCCGACGAAACGGCTGACCTGGACGCCTGATCAGGCTCGTCTGAGTCATGGAACGCTCCGTGAGTGGCATGCTCGATAACCCGGTCGCCGTGCGCCGGGTCGCCATGGACCTGCTGGCCCGCCGGGAGCATGGGCGGGTCGAGCTGGTGCGCAAGTTGCGCCAGCGCGGCGCGCCGCAGGAGCTGATCGACAGCGCCCTCGACCGTCTGACGGAGGAGGGATTGCTGTCAGAGGCCCGCTATCTGGAGAGTTTCGTCGCCAGCCGTGGCCGCGCCGGTTACGGCCCACTGCGCATCCGCGAGGAGCTGGCTCAGCGCGGCCTGCCCAGGCCCGATATCGAGCAGGCGCTGAGCGAGACCGGTGTCGATTGGGGCGAGCAGCTGCGTGAGCTGTGGCAGCGCAAGTTCGCCGGCCAACTGCCGGTGGATATGCGCGAGAAGGCCAAGCAGGCGCGCTTTCTCGCCTACCGTGGTTTCTCCCAGGAACAGATTGGTCGCCTGCTACGCGGCGCCAGTCTCGACTGACTTCCCCTTGAGCCCGGAGTTTTCCCCTCTCCGGGCTCCGTTTTTTCGTTCAGCCGTTCTGGGCCCAGTTCTGTGGCAGGTTGATGAAGTCCACCAGCTCGCGCAGGCGCCCATGGTCGCGGGCGTTGAAGTGGAACGCCAGGCGGCGCAGGTCGAACAGTTCCGGCTCGTCGCGCTCCTTCTCACTGGCCGTCTGCTGCTGGTAATCACCACTTAGGCACAGATCGGCGAACTCCTTGTTCAGCACCCGCATGGCGGCTTCGCTAAGTGGGTGGTTCATGCGGATCACGAACTGGCCCTTGAGCCAGCGCGAGGAGTGATAGTTGCGGTAGAAACGGGCGATCTCCTGGCCGGCCTCTTCGGCGCTGTGCACCAGGCGCACCAGATGCATGTCGCTGGGCAGGATGTAGTGGCGCTCCTGCAGCTGGTCGCGGATGACGCGCAGCAGCTCGCCCCAGTAATTGCTGTCCGGCTCGTCGAGCAGAACGATGGGCACCAGCGGGCTCTTGCCGGTCTGCACCAGGGTCATCACTTCCAGCGCTTCGTCCAAAGTGCCGAAGCCGCCGGGGCAGAGCACCAGGGCGTCGGCTTCCTTGACGAAGAACAGCTTGCGCAGGAAGAAGAAGTGGAACGACAGCAGGTTGCCGGTGCCATGCACGGTGGCGTTGGCGCCCTGCTCGAACGGCAGGGTGATGTTGAAGCCCAGGCTGTTTTCCAGCCCGGCGCCTTCATGGGCGGCGGCCATCACGCCGCCACCGGCACCGGTGACCACCATCAGGTCGAGGCGTGCCAGGGTGCGGCCCAGATCGCGGGCCAGGGTGTAGACGGGGTGGTCGGTCGGTGTGCGGGCCGAGCCGAAGACCGTGACCTTGCGGCGGCGCTTGAACTGTTCGAGGGTGCTGAAGGCCAGCTCCATCTCGCGCAGGGTCTGCAGCATGATCTTGGCGTCCCATCTATTGCGATCGGCCTGGGCCATGCGGATCACGGTGGTGAGCATCTCCTGGTAGAGGGGCAGGTTGGGACTGTTCGCGGGAACCACGAGGGCGGCCAGCTCCTCCACTTTGCTGGTCAGGTCGATACCGCTGGTATGGAAGTGCCGGGACAGGTAGTCATCCGGTTCATAAGGCATAGACATCTCCTTCTGCTGAGGCAGGCCCGCTGCTACTCCCTGTGGCGCAAGGCCCTGCTGAGAGTATGGCCCGTGGCATGACGCTTTGACGGGCAAAGCGCGTGGCGCCGTTCGTCCGTTGAGAGTGAGCGGCGATGCGCCTCTGATTTACTTGCAGGTAGCGATGCATGCGCCGGGTACGGCGCCTGGAAAGGGGAGAGGCAGGTATGCCCAAGCTGACGCTGGAGGTGGATCTGGAGCTGTACCGCATGCTGGTGCGGGCGGCGCAAACCAACGATCTGAGCCTGGAGGAGGAATGCTTGCGACGACTGGAGGGCGGTGTGCGCCGCTCCAGCTATATGCAGGCGCTGTTGGCCGAGCTCAGGGCCGACGGCGAGCAGCGGCGCAGCAAGGGCTGAGGTTACTGCAGGCCGCAGTCGGCCTTGGCGAAACGCTCGACGGCGACCGGGCGGTTGCTCTTGTATTCGCTGAACTGGTAGCGCAGGACCGCACCACTGCCCAGCAGGCGCAGGTAGCCCTGGTTGTTGCACACGCTGGCTGCCAGTTGCTGGCGCACCGTGTCCGGATTCGCGCGCATCTGCTGGGCGTGGCCCTGGCGCACGCTGAGATGGTTGACCAGTTCGTTGCCTTCCACCGTATAGCCCTGGTCGAGGATGTCCTCGTTGATCGCCCGTGGCGTGCCGGCGCTGCTCTCTTTGGCCACCTGCTCGAGCATCTTGGTCAGCTCGTGTTCCTGCAGCGAGGCGGCTTGGGCGGCGGGCAGGAAAGCGGCGAGGGCGAACAGGGCGATAAGGCGGGGCATGGTGATCTCCAGATAAACGATGCTGCCTTCGACCGGCGCTCCTTGCCCCGGTTCAGCAGGCGCCCATCTTACCCCGTGCCGACGGCGAGAGTAGACTGCGCGCCTTTCCCGTGGAGTCCGTCATGAGCCATGCCGTCGCCCGCCTGCGCGCCGAGCGCCTGGCGCGAAGCCTCAAGCCCTTCGTGTCCCGTGGCTCGCGCTCCGAGCGTTGCCCCGGCTGCCGGGTGATCCCCAGCTACTGCCTGTGTGCCTGGCGGCCCAAGGTCGAGGTGCAGGCCGGTGTGTGCCTGTTGATGTACGACGTGGAGGCGTTGAAGCCGAGCAATACCGGCTGGCTGATAGCCGATCTGGTGGCCGACACTCATGCTTTTGGCTGGCAGCGCACCGCGGTCGATCCGCGTCTGCTGGCGTTGCTGGACGATCCGCAGTACGCACCCTGCGTGGTGTTTCCCGGCGAGTACGCCGAACCCGAGCGGGTGATCGAGGAGTTGCCGCCGCTGGCGACAGGCAAGCGGCCGCTGTTCATCCTGCTCGACGCCACCTGGACCGAGGCGCGCAAGATGTTCCGCAAGAGTCCCTACCTGAACCGTTTCCCGGTGCTCAGCCTGAGGCCGGAACAGCTGTCGCGCTATCGCCTGCGCCGCTCCAAGCGCGAGGAGCACCTGTGCACCGCCGAGGTGGCCGCGCTGTGTCTGGAACTCGCCGGCGAGCCGCAGGCAGCGGTGGCGCTGGATTCCTGGCTGGACCTGTTTACCGAGCACTACCTGGGTGCCAAGCACCGCCGCGTGCTGGACGAGCAGAGCCCGGCACACCAGGCGCTCAAGCCCTTCCTGTAGAACCCTCGGACCTGTAAGGCCTCGCGAGCTAGAGCCAGGCTAGGTGGAGAAGGGACGAGGACGCGGAGTTTACATAGGGTAAACGAGCGCCCGAGCCATTCTCCAACAACGCATGGCCGACGCGCAGCAGGCCTTGGAAGGTTCTCAGGCCCTTTTTGGCCACAGCTGGGCGAGCAGCATGCCGGCGAACATCAGCGCGCAGCCGAAGTAGCCCTTCAGCGCCAGCGCCTCGCCGAGCAGCAGGGCGCCGGCGATGGCGGCGAACACTGCCTCCAGCGAGAGGATGATGGCGGCGTGGGAGGCGATCGCGTGCTTCTGCGCCACCACCTGCAGGGTGAAGCCGACGGCCACGCCGAGCAGGCCGCCATAGAGGATGGCCGGGCCGGCGGCGAGAATCGCGTCCAGGCGGATTTCCTCGAACACCACCGCCAGGATCAGACTGAGTACCGCGCAGGTGGCGAACTGCAGCAGGGCCAGGCGCAGCGAGTCATGCCGACTGGCGAAGAAGCTCACCAGCAGTACGTGCACACCCCAGACGAAGGCGCCGGCCAGTTGCAGCCAGTCGCCGGAAGCCACCTGGAAACCTTCGCCGACGCTGAGCAGAAACATGCCCGCCACCGCCAGGCCGGCCCCCAGCCAGGTACCGGTGCCGGTGCGATGGCCGATGAACAGACCGAGCAGCGGCACCACGATGACGTAGAGTCCGGTGATGAAGCCGGAATTGGTGACGCTGGTGAACAGCAGGCCGACCTGCTGCAGGTTGATCCCCAGCGACAGCGCCAGGCCCATGGCCAGGCCGCCGAGCAGCAGGCCTCGATTGAGCGGGGCGGGCTTGTGGGCGCTATCGCGGCTGCCCAGCCAGAGCACCAGCGGCAGCAGGGCCAGGGTGGCGAGGGTGAAGCGCAGGCCGGTATAGAGGAAGGGGCCGATGGCATCCATGCCCAGGCGCTGGGCGACGAAGGCGGAGCCCCAGATCATCGCGGTCAGCAGCATCAACAGATCGGCGCGCAGGGCTTGGCTTCGCATGGTGCATCTCGGCAGGAAAAGCTGGCGACTTTGCCGCAAAGCACGGAACTTGACCACCCCGTCACGGCTCGGCATGCTGGGCGCCGCCTCGCTAGCCCGCTCGACAACAACAACAGGAAAGCACATGGCCGCTTACGAGATTCTCATCGCCGACGACCATCCCCTGTTTCGCAGCGCCCTGCAGCAGGCGCTGACCCTGGGCCTTGGTCCCGAGGTACGTCTGGTCGAGGCGGCCAGCATCGCCGAACTGGAAGCCTGCCTGGGTGAGAAGAGCGACTGGGACCTGGTCCTGCTCGATCTGAACATGCCGGGCGCCTACGGCTTTTCCGGGCTGGTGCTGCTGCGTGGCCAGTACCCGCAGATCCCGGTGGTGATGATCTCGGCCCAGGAAGAAGCGGCCGTGGTGGCGCGCTCCCGCGAGTTCGGCGCCAGTGGCTTCATCCCCAAGTCGAGTTCGCTGGAGACCATTCAGCAGGCCGTGCGCCAGGTGCTCAACGGCGATGCCTGGTGGCCGCCGCAGGCGTTCGCCGCGGTCAGCGTGTCGGCGGAGGCCAAGGCGGCCAGCGCCGGCCTGGCCAGCCTGACGCCGCAGCAGTTCCGCGTACTGACCATGGTCTGCGAGGGGCTGCTGAACAAGCAGATCGCCTTCGAGCTGAGCGTGTCGGAGGCCACCATCAAGGCTCACGTCACCGCCATCTTCCGCAAGCTGGGCGTACGTACCCGCACCCAGGCGGCGCTGTTGCTGCAGCAGATGGAATCGATTCCCGGGCAATAGCCCTTCACGCATTTTTGACGGCGCGGCCTCTAAGGTGCCGACCTTCATTGCACAGGACAGTAGTTCTTCATGTCGCCATTCAAGGGCCAGACCGGCCTAAAACGTATCCTCAACGCCGCCGGCTATTCCTTCGACGGCCTGCGCGCGGCCTTCATCGGCGAAGCCGCCTTCCGCCAGCTGGTACTGCTCAACGTGGTACTGGTGCCGCTGGCCTTCTGGCTCGACGTGAGCCCCGTGGAACGGGCGCTGATGGTGGCGGTGAGCATGCTCTCGCTGATCGTCGAGCTGCTCAATTCGGCGATCGAGGCGGCTATCGACCGCATCTCCCTGGACCGCCATCCGTTGTCTAAGAACGCCAAGGACATGGGTAGCGCCGCGCAGCTCACCTCCCTGGCGGTGATCACCCTGGTCTGGGCGATCATTCTGATCGGCTGAGGCCGATCTCCGCCCTGGTCCGGGCTACAGAACCCCGGCCTTCTTCCAGGCCAGATAACGCCCGACCAGTTCCGGCCCCAGCTCGTTCGGCCTGGCATCCAGCACCGGCACGCCGTGAGCCAGCAGGCGCTCGTGCAGGCCGGCGCGGGCATTCAGGTAATCGATCGTGCCGCAGTAGGCCAAGGCCTGCTCGTAGTCCTGCACCTGGGTGTGGCGCAGGCGATCCAGCACTTCTTCGCGCAGGCTGGCGATCAGCACGCGATGCTGGCGGCCCAGGCGCTTGACTGCACCGAGCAGCTCCTCATCGTCCTCGTCGCGCAGGTTGGTCACCAGCACTACAAGGGCGCGGCGGCGCTGGCGGGCGAGCAGGGCGTTGATCGCCGCCGCGTAGTCGGCCGGGCGTCGGGTGCTATCGAGGGCGTACACGGCGTTGAGCAGGCTGCTGATATGGGCCTGACCCTTGACCGGTGCGACGTACTGGTCCTGATCGCCGGCAAAGGTCGCCAGACCCACCGCGTGGCCCTGGCGTAGGGCCACGTAGCTGAGCAGCAGGCAGGCGTTGAGGGCGTGGTCGAAGTGCGACAGCTCGTCGTCCTGGCTACGCATGCGCCGGCCGCAGTCGATCAGGAAGACGATCTGCTGGTCGCGCTCGTCCTGATACTCGCGGGCGATTGGTGTGCGCTTGCGCGCGGTGGCTTTCCAGTCGATCTGGCGCAGGGTGTCGCCATCACGGAATTCGCGCAGTTGATGGAACTCCAGGCCGAGGCCACGGCGCTGGCGCTGGCGCACGCCCATCTGGCTGAGCCAGTCGTCCACCGCCATCAGCTGGGCGCCGTAGAGACGGGCGAAGTCCGGGTAGACGCGGGTCTCGCTGACCTGGTCGATGAAGCGGCGCGACTGCCACAGGCGCAACGGGCTGGGTAGCAGCAGTTCGCAGCGCGGGAAGCGGAAGTGCCCGCGCTTGAGCGGGCGTACCCGGTAACCGAACTCGGTCTGCTCGCCCGGATGCAGCTCCACCTGCTGTGGCAGGAACTCGAAGTCCATGTGCTCGGGCAAATGATCGAAGGCCTGCACGGCCAGCGGCTGGCGATAGTCGTGGTGCAGGGTCAGGCGCACCTCGCTCCAGCGGCCCAGTGGCAGGTTACCGGGCAGCTGGCGCTCCAGGCGCGGCGACGGTAGGCGGCGCAGCCAGGCGGCGTCCAGGCCGGCGATCAGCAGCAGCGCCAGCAGCAGGCCCCACCACAGCGGCTGCAGGGTCTGCGGCAGCTTGATGCTGAGCTGTGGCAGGCTGCCGAGGACAATGGCCAGGGCCAGCAGGGCGCCGAGCAGGCCGAGGAACAGGCGGGATGGCTTCATGCGTGAGCGATCACAGGCGCGGCGCCGGAACCTGGTCGAGCAGTTGCTGCAGCACCTGATCCAGCGACAGTCCCTCGATGTCCAGCTCCGGCGCCAGGCGCACGCGGTGGCGCAGCACGGCTAGGGCGCAGGCCTTGACGTCGTCCGGGACCACGAAGTCGCCGCCGCGCAGCAGGGCGCGGGCGCGGCCACCGCGTACCAGAGCGATCGAGGCGCGTGGGCCGGCGCCCATGGCCAGGCCTGGCCAGCTGCGGGTGGCGCGGGCCAGGCGTACGGCGTAGTCGAGCACCTGGTCGTCGATCGGCAGATCGCTGGCGATCTTCTGCAGGGCCAGCACGTCCTTGGCCGACAGCAGGGTACGCAATGGCGCCACTTCGAGCATGTCGGCCTTGGCCGAGCGGGTCACCTGGCGTACCAGGCTCAGCTCCTCGTCGGCCTGCGGATAGTCCATGCGCAGCTTGAGCATGAAGCGGTCCAGCTCGGCTTCCGGCAGCGGGTAGGTGCCTTCCTGCTCGATGGGGTTCTGCGTGGCCAGCACCAGGAACGGCTGGGGCACCGGCATGGCGCGGCCCTCCAGAGTGATCTGGCGCTCCTGCATCACTTCCAGCAGGGCGGCCTGGGTCTTGGCCGGCGCGCGGTTGATCTCGTCCGCCAGCAGCAGGTTGGTGAAGGCTGGGCCCTTGCGCAGCTTGAACTGCTCGCTCTGCAGGTCGTACACGGCGTGGCCGGTGACGTCGCTTGGCATCAGGTCGGGGGTGAACTGGATGCGTGCGAACTCGCCACCGAAGCACTTGGCCAGGGCGCGCACCAGCAGGGTCTTGCCCAGGCCGGGCACGCCCTCGACCAGCACGTGGCCGCCGGCGATCAGCGCGGTGAGCACGTCGTCCACCACCGCGCGCTGGCCAACCACGGCCTTCTGCAGCTCCAGGCGCAGGGCCTGGAGCATCTGGCTGGCGCGCTGGCGCTGCTGGCCGGCAGAGTTGGCGGGAGCCGCGGCGGCTACGGCCGGTGTGACAGGGGCCTCGACCGGAGCGGCGGGGGCTTCGGGATTGGTGCTGGGTTGCTGCGGAATTTCGCTCATAGGGCATTCCTGAGAGTTTGCAGGTTGGCGACCTGGCGGGTGAAGTCGGCGGCGGACAGGCGCTGTGTCGGCAGCGGGCGCATGGCTGCGCTGATGGCGCCGCTAGGTAGACGGGTGAGACGACCGAGCACCTGCCACTGTTCGGCGACGGGCAGGCGTTCGAAGCTGGGATGGCGATGGCGCGCGCGGCGCAGGATGTCGCGTTGCAAGTTGCTCAGCAGGTGTTGCTGGCCGGCGCGTCGCAGCAGGAAGTCGGCGGCGGCGCGCAGGTGTTCTTCGAGCTGGCGGCGGGTATGGGTGGGGGCAGCCAGCAGCGGGCCATGGCGCATGCCGACATGCCACAGCAGCAGGGCGATCAGCAGGGCCAGGGCGGCGAGGGTGGCGGGGTAGTGCTTGAGCAACTGGCTGAACAGGTCGGCGCGCTCGGTACTGTAGACCAGGGTCACGGCGCTGTCCTGGCTCAGGTACCAGAGCAGCCAGGCGTTGTCGTAGTCGCCGATGCTGTGGTTCTGCCACAGCCAGGCATCCGTCACCACGGTGACCAGGCCCTCACCATGCTCCAGTTGCAGCATGTGGGTGGCGTCGCCACTGTTGGCCCAGGCATAGGCGCGGTTCTCGGTGTCCAGCAGGTGGAAGCTGCTGTCGAACTCGACGTAGGCCGGCGCTTCCTCGTTCTCCAGGTAGATCTTGGTCAGCTCGGGGTAGCGATTTTCCTCGGTCTCTTCTTCGCGGGCTTCGGACTGTTCGGACTGCTCGTCATCGGCGGCATCGACATCGTTTTCCAGTTCGACTTCGGCGTCGGCTTCGACATCCAGTTCCTCGTCGTCGACAGAAGCTTCATCGCTGGCTTCGGCGTCCTCGCTGTCCTCGTCTTCCTCTTCTTCGTAGGTGCTGCTCTGCTGCACACCGAGGCTGTCCAGCAGCAGGTCGCCACTGCGACCCTCTTCCTCGTCCCAGACTTCCTCGGCGACGAACACCAGGTGACCGCCCTTGGCCGCCCAGTCCAGCACCAGCTTGGTCTGGCGTGGCGTCATGTTGTGGCGTGGGCCGAGCAGCATCAGGGTCTGCCCGGCCGAGGGCAGGCCGTTGAGCGCATCCAGGCCGTCGGCGCGTTTGACGCTGATCTTCTGCTGGCGCAGGAACATCTCCGCGGCCAGGTAATCGTTGGCGCGGGCCTCGGGAGCGGGGCCGTGTTCGAGGGTTTCCTCGTAGGGCTGCAGTTGCTGCACGGCGAGCAGGGCGAGCCAGCCGAGTGCGATCAGCAGGATGCCACCGAGGGCAATCTTCAGCGGGCGGCTCATGCGGCGGCCCTCTGGGCGAACAGGCGGCGCCAGCCCTCGCAGAGGCCGCGCTTGAGATTCTCCGGCGGCAGGCGGTGACCGTAGGCGAGGTTTTGCCAGTGGCGGGTCAGTACCTGGCTGAAACGGCTCAGCTCCTCGCGCTCCAGGCGCTCGACCAGTTGCAGCACTTCGCCCTCGGTGTGCGAGCCCTTCAGCGGCAGGCGGAAATCATGCAACAGGCGGCTGAGCAGGGCACGGTAGAGCAGGCCGAGGGCCTCGCGCGGTTGTTCAGCCCAGAGTCGCTCGGCCTCGCCGGCCACATCGTCGGGCAGGCTTTCCGGGGCGAGCTCCAGGCCGAACAGCTGGCTGGGCATCTCGCGCACGCGGCGCTGCGGCAGGCCGAGGCGGCCGACGAAGGTTTCCAGCCACTCGCGGTAGCGCCACAGTAGCAGGGCAATGGCCAGGACCAGCAGGGCCCAGAGCACGACCTCGAAGGCCAGGGCGACCACGTCGAGCTTGCGCCACCATTCGCCGAGCTTGAACAGCTTCTTGATCAGCTCGGCGAAGCTCTTCGCGTCTTCCTCTGAAGGCTCCTCGGCCTTCTTCTCGTCGCCGAAGCGCCAGCGAGTAACGGTCTCGCGGTTCTCGAAGGGGGCAGCGTCCAGCAGCTTGGTGATGCTGTCCCGGGCGGCCTGGCTGCTCAGCGGCTGATTGAGCAGGCGTTCGGCGTCGGGGCCCATGGGGTCGTCGAAGGGCACCGGGCAGGTGCCGGTGGGCTCGTCGGCCAGGGCATCCCCGGCCGGCAGCATCAGGGTCAGGGTGGCGCAGGCCAGCAACAGGGCGTAGGCGCTGCCGATCAGGCGCTGGCGCAGGCGGCGGAAGGTCAGCTCGATGTCCCAGGCTTCCAGGTCGGTGCGCCGGTTGAGGTAGAGGGTGAAGCCGCAGGCGACGTAGATCGGTTCCCAGAACACCAGAATCAGGGCGTAGACCAGGTTGGAGACATGCTCCAGCCACAGCCATTTGCCGCTGCTGGCCTGGATCAGGGTGTCCCAGTCCAGCTGGGTCTCAATCTGTTGCGGCACCATGAGCCAGATCAGCGTGGCCATGCCCATCCACAACAGCATCTCCAGATGGACGCCGAGGATGGTCAGCCAGGCGGCACCGCCCGAGTGGCGCTGGCCGAGCACGGTCAGGCGCTTGCTGCGGGCATCGCCGCCGAGGCCTTCGAGTTGCAGTACCGGCAGATCGAAGCTGCGGGTCGGGCTGAAGCGGCGCCAGGTCAGGCTGGCGAGCAGCTGGGGCTTGAGCAGGCGCGGCAGGGCTTTGAGCGACTCCTTCAGAGTCGGTGTGTCGCCGAACAGCGAGCGCGACAGGATATGCAGCGGCAGGCGCTCCCAGGCCGGCTTCAGCCACCAGAACAGCAAGGCGGCGATGGTCGGGTACTGCCAGAGCAGGGCGGTGAGCAGGACGAACAGCGGCAGGGTCACGGCGGCCCAGCTGGCCATCAGCAGGCCGGCATGGCGACGAGCCAGGAGCACGCCGAGGTCGATGGCCTCCCAGGCAGTACGCGGGCGGATGGCGACGCTGGCGTCAGTCAGGCGCATGGCGGGTCCGTCCGGCGAACAGGAAGTAGGCGATCACCAGCGACCATAAACCGGCCCCGACCCCGTATTTGGTGGCGGGCGTGGCGTAGGTCATGGACGACCAGTAGGCCTCGACGAAGGCGGCGATCAGCAGGAACAGTATGACCCCGGCGACCAGCTGGATGGCCTTGCCGGCGGCCTGACGCAGGGCTTCGCCGCGGCCGAGACGGCCGGGGGCGAGCAGGGCCCAGCCGAGCTTGAGGCCGGCGGCGCCGGCGAAGGCGATCGCGGTGAGCTCGAAGGCACCGTGGCCGATGACGAAGGACCAGAAGGTCTCGCTGTAGCCGATGCGGGTCAGGTGGCCGGCAACGGCGCCGATCACCAGGCCGTTGTAGAGCAGGAAGAACAGGCTGCCGAGGCCGAAGATCAGGCCACTGGCGAAGGTCTGAAAGGCGATGCCGATGTTGTTCATGATGTAGAAGCCGAACATCATCCAGTCGTCGCCGGAGTCGCGTTCGGCGAAGCGGCCGATGCGCCGGGCGGCCGGGTCGTACATCTTCTCCATCTCCCGCACCTGCTCGGGATCCATCACGCTATAGATCATGTCCGGGAACAGCCAGGTGAGCAGGCCCATGCCGATCAGCGCGCCGAAGAACAGCAGGGCGCCGGCCAGCACGGCGCGCCATTCGCGGCGTACCAGCTGCGGAAAACCGGCGATGACGAAACCGATGATCTGCGCGCCCAAGTGGCTGCGGTGACGGTAGAACTGCTGGTGGCCGCGCATGGCCAACTGCTGCAGCTGGTCGATCAGATGGCTGCTGTAGCCGCGCTCCTGGGCGAGGGCCAGGTGCTGGCATAGATGGCGATAGTCGGCGGCGAAGCTCTCGCAATCCTGACGCTCGACCTTGCCTTTTTCCAGACTGCTCAGACGCGCCTCGAAGCGTTGCCAGTCGCCGTTATGGCGTTGTTCGAACAGGTGCTGTTTCATGTCGAGCCCACCAGGCCGCGGGCGATGCCGTGCAGGCGCGTTTCGGCATGTTCCGGCAGGCTTTCCAGGGGCTCAGCGAGGATGCCGGCCAGTTCGGCGCGGCGCGCGCTGGAGAGGCTGGCGCGGCGCTCGGCGAAGTCCAGCACGGCGCGTTGCTCCGCCAGGTTGAGGGGGAAGGGAGCACGCTCGGCATCCGCCTCGGGAATCTGTGGGCGTTTCAGTTCCTCGTCGCGGTAGACCACCAGGGTGCCGGCGGCGAGGTCGCCAAGACGCTTGAAGCTCGGATGGCTGAGGCTGCTGACGGCGCCGACGCAATAGGCGAACGGCAACATGTCCACGGCTCGTAGCAAGTTGCGGGTCAGCGATGCCGCCCAGCCAACCGGGGTGCCGTCGTCGTGCACCACGCGCAGGCCCATGGCTTTCTTGCCGGGGGTGCGGCCCTGATTCAGCACTTCGAACAGCACCGGGTACCACCAATTGACCAGGAAATAAAGGATGGTGCCCAGGCCCGCGCCGAATTGGCCGAGGATACCGAGAATGACGAAGGCGGCCACCAGAATGGCGCCGCGGATCAGCAGGTCGATGCCGAAGGCCAGGGCACGCGGCATCAGGCCGGCGGGTCGGAGGATCAAATCGATGCCTTCCGGCGTTTCCACCAGGCGGCGGGTATCCAGAAGGGGGAAGTCGGGGAGTTCCGGCTGGGGGCGATTAGGCTGCATCGGTCGACTGCATCGAAGAAAGCCTGATGCTAGCCAGCAGCAGGACGCTAAAGCAATCGGGCCGCCAGAGGCGGCCCGAACTTCTGGACTGGATCAGTTGGCCGGCGGCAGTACGCCGAAGATGGTGCGGTACAGCACGCCCATGCTGATGATGAACAGCGGGATGGTCCAGATCAGGCCGATGCCGACCGGGATCATGCTCAGGCCCATGATGATGCCGAGCAGCAGGAACAGGCCGAAGACCTTGAACCAGTGCTGGCTGATGGCCTTGCGCGAGGTTTCCAGTGCCTGCCAGGGCGACAGGCCGCGCTCAACCACCAGGGGGATGGCCAGCATGTAGGCGACGCTCAGGTAGATGCCGGGGATGATCAGCAGGAGCATGCCGACGTAGACCAGAATCATCATCACGACGGCAGTGATCAGCAGCGGCACCAGGCGACCGAAGTGGCTGAAGATCTCGTTGAAGCTGACCGGCTGGTCGGCAGCTCGGCGGATGCCGACCATGTTGAGACCGGCTAGGAACGGATAGGACAGAGCTGAGGCCAGTACGGTGATGATCAGCTGGGCGATGATGATGCCGGCGATGTTGTCTTCGCTCGCCAGGCCACCAAAGATGAAGCCGAGTACCGCGGTGGCGGCGAACAGGGCAACGTAGAAGACGATGAAACCGCCGATGATGATGCCTTTGGTGCCTTTGACACGCTGCCAGGCTTCGCTGAGCAGATCGCCGATATTGAAGTCATAGCCACGGCTGAGCGCTTCGGCGATGGTCGGCACCTGACCGCTGTGAGCTTCCTGCAGGTTGCTGCTCGGCGCGGCGTAGGGGTTGGGAGCGGTGGATTCACTCATGACTACTGTCCTTGTGGGTGGGAAATTCCTGATCCGGTCATCCTATAGGCGCACCGGGTCAGCGACAAGTCGGGCAGCGTGAGCGATTTCAAGCTTTCGCGGCGGCTGGTTGGATTCGGACGGATGCTAGACTGCCGCGGCGATATTTCCGGGGAAAGCATCTTGTCTTCGAGCATCTTCTGGTACGACTACGAAACCACCGGTATCAACCCGCGCTGTGATCGCCCTCTACAGGTGGCGGGCATCCGTACCGATGAGCAGCTCAATGAAGTCGGCGAGCCGCTCAATATCTATTGCAGGCCATCTGATGACATCCTGCCGCACCCGGCGGCTTGCCGTATTACCGGAATCACTCCACAGATACTGGCCGAAAAAGGCCTGGTGGAAGCGGAGTTCATGGCCCGGGTGCATGCCGAGCTGGCGCTGCCTGGAACCTGCGGCGCGGGCTACAACAGTCTGCGTTTCGATGATGAGGTGACCCGCTACAGCCTATACCGCAACTTCTACGACCCCTATGCCCGTGAGTGGCAAGGCGGCAACAGTCGCTGGGATCTGATAGATCTGGTGCGGGCGGCGTATGCTTTGCGTCCGGAGGGCATTGAGTGGCCGCAGGACGAAGAGGGTAGGGTCTCGCTCAAGCTGGAGCGGCTCACTGTGGCCAATGGCATCGCTCATGGCCAGGCTCACGACGCGTTGTCCGACGTGCGTGCGACCATAGGTCTGGCACGCCTGCTCAGAGACAGGCAGCCGCGCCTATACGACTTCCTCTATCAGCTGCGCAGCAAGGCCAAGGTGGCCGAGCAGATTCGTCTGTTGCAACCGCTGGTGCATGTTTCCGGGCGCTTTGCCGGCAGTCGGCATTACCTGGCAGTGGTGCTACCGCTGGCCTGGCATCCGCGCAATCGCAATGCGCTGATCGTCTGCGATCTGCAGTCCGATCCGCAGCCTCTGTTCGACCTGGATGCCGATGGCTTGCGCAGACGCCTTTACACCCGGCGTGACGAGTTGGCCGAGGGTGAGCTGCCGGTGCCGCTCAAGCTTCTGCATATCAACAAGTGCCCAGTAGTGGCGCCGCTTAAGGTGCTACGCCCTGCCGACATCGAACGCCTGCAGATCGACTTGGCGCAATGCGAGCAGCGGACTTCCGCACTTGGTGAGCAGCAGGCGTTGTGGCAGAACAAGTTGGCCGATCTGTATGCGGCGGACGACTTCGAGCCGCTGCATGACCCGGAACAGCAACTGTACGCGGGTTTTCTCGGTGATCGCGATCGTCGACTGTGCGAGCAAGTACGCCACTCCTCTGCTGAGCAATTGGCCCGGGATAACTGGGCATTCAGTGATGAGCGATTGCCCGAGTTGCTGTTTCGCTATCGCGCGCGGAATTTCCCGGTCTCATTGACTAGTGCCGAGCAGCAGCGCTGGCGAGAGTTCTGTCGTGATCGGTTGAGCAATAGCGCGATGGGTGCACCGAATACCTTGGCCAACTTCGAACTGGCGTTGCAAGCGGAGTTGCCATTGTCGTCGCCAGCACAGCAACAGGTGCTGCAGGCCTGGCAGGAACATGCCCGGCTGCTGGGTGAGCGCTATTGCGTTGTGGGCTAGAAAAAGAGAGAGGAATAAAAAATGCCGGCAATTGCCGGCATTTTTTGGTTTTCGTCGAAATTAACCGAGCAGGGTGGCCCAGCTTTCAACGGTGTCGGCGCCCCACTTGGCTTTCCACTCTTTCAGAGTCTTGTGGTTGCCACCTTTGGTTTCGATCACTTCACCGGTGTTCGGGTTCTTGTATTGCTTGACCTTGCGGGCGCGTTTGCCGCCAGTCGGCTTGGCTGGGCGAGCGGTCTTGCCGCCTTTGGCACCCTCCGGATCGAGCAGGGCGATGATGTCGCGCAGGGACTTCTGGTATTCGCCCATCAGAGTGCGCAGTTTGCCTTCGAACTCCAGCTCTTTCTTCAGCTTGTCGTCTTGCGACAGATTCTTCAGACGCTCTTGCAGCTCTTTGATGGCTTCTTCAGTAGCGCGGTATTCGTTGATCAGAGACATGTTGTTTTCCCAATGGCCAGTTGCAGTAGTCAGTAGGGCAATAATAGACAGCGGTAATGGGCAAGTAAACAAGTCGGAAAAGTTTTGCGGGAATTATCTGCGGGTATCTATTCGATCAATGTGCTGCAGCGGCAAATAACGCTAGTTTGTTTCATCATTTGTGCAGCCACGTGACCATCAACATGGCGCCCGGCAATAGTGACCGCTGCGCAAGTTATGGCTCAGTCGACTGGTGCTATGCCGGCGAGGTAAGTACTGAAAGTTCACCCGGCTGCGGCTAGAATGGCGCCTCGCAAAGTTCTGGAGTTCCCCACATGCGCACTTTTCGGCTGGTGATCGCCTGCCCGGACCGCGTTGGCATCGTCGCCAAGGTCAGTAATTTTCTGGCTACCTACAATGGCTGGATCACCGAAGCCAGCCACCACTCGGATAACCAGAGTGGTTGGTTCTTCATGCGTCACGAGATTCGCGCCGACTCTCTGCCTTTCGACCTGGAAGGTTTTCGTCAGGCATTCGGTCCCATCGCCCGTGAATTCTCCATGGAGTGGCGGATCACCGATTCCGCGCAGAAGAAACGCGTGGTGCTGATGGCCAGTCGCGAGTCGCACTGCCTGGCCGACCTCCTGCACCGCTGGCACAGCGATGAGCTGGACTGCGAGATTCCCTGCGTGATCTCCAACCACAACGACCTGCGCAGCATGGTCGAGTGGCATGGCATTCCTTTCCACCATGTGCCGGTCGATCCCAGGGACAAGGCCCCCGCCTTTGCCGAGGTCTCGCGCCTGGTCGGCGAGTACCGGGCCGACGTGGTGGTGCTTGCCCGCTACATGCAGATTCTGCCGCCGCAGCTGTGCCAGGAATACGCCGGGAGGGTAATCAACATCCACCACAGCTTCCTGCCGTCCTTCGTCGGCGCCAAGCCTTACCACCAGGCCTCGCTGCGTGGCGTCAAGCTGATCGGCGCCACCTGTCACTATGTCACCGAAGAGCTGGATGCCGGCCCTATCATCGAGCAGGACGTGGTGCGGGTGACCCATCGCGACAGCATCGAAGACATGGTGCGCCTGGGCAAGGACGTGGAGAAGATGGCGCTTGCCCGTGGCCTGCGTTATCACCTGGAAGACCGGGTGCTGGTGCATGACAACAAGACGGTAGTCTTCGACTGACCGTCAGGAGGCAAGGATGAAACGAGGTACGGCTACGCCGCCGCCCACCTTGGGGGAGGGCTGTCTGCAGCGTTACGATCCCGATGCCTTGAGAGAAACCGACGGCACCGAGTTTCCCGATGCCGCCGAACTCTGGCAGCGCCTGCAACAGGCGCCGGAGGGTGAAGATGAATCGGCGCAGGAGATTCCCGCGCCGGACTGATCAGATACGGAAGCTGTCGACAAGCTGCTTCAGGCGCGAGGCCTGTTGCTCCAGGTCGCCGCAGGCGCGCAGGGTGGCCTGCAGGTTCTCCACACCTTCCTGGTTGAGGGTGTTGATCTCGGTAATGTCCATGTTCAGCGAGTCGACCACGGCTGTCTGCTCCTCGGTGGCGGTGGCCACTGACTGGTTCATGCCGTCGATCTCGCCGATGCGCTGGGTCACGCTGCCCAGGCGCTCGCCGGCCTGATTGGCGATGGTAACGCTCTCCTCGCTGTAGCGCTGGCTCTCGGTCATGGTCGACACCGAGTCGCGGGCGTCCACCTGCAGGCCTTCGATCATCTTCTGGATTTCCTGGGCCGACTCCTGGGTGCGATGGGCCAGGTTACGCACCTCGTCCGCCACCACGGCGAAGCCACGCCCGGCCTCGCCGGCACGTGCGGCCTCGATGGCGGCATTGAGCGCCAGCAGGTTGGTCTGCTCGGAGATGCTCTTGATCACTTCGAGGATCTGGCCGATATCCACTGTCTTGCTGTTCAGCGTCTCGATGTTGCGGCAGGAGGCGCTGATTTTTTCCGACAGCTCGTTCATCGCCACGATGGTCTTCTGCAGTACCTGGCTGCCGTCCTCGGCCAGATGGCGGGCATCGGAGGCCTGGTGCGAGGCGTCGGCGGCGTTGCGCGCGATCTCCTGGGCGGCGGCGCCCAGCTCGTTGATCGCCGCGGCCACGCTGTTGGTGCGGCTGGCCTGCTCGTCGGAGTTGGCCATCGAAGAGTTGGAGGCGTTGACCACCAGCTTGGCCACTTCGTTGAGCTGCTGGGTGGCCGAGGACACCTCGCGGATCGAGCCATGAATGCGCTCGACGAACTGGTTGAAGGAGGTGGCCAGCTCGCCGAATTCGTCGCGACTCTGCACGCTCAGGCGTTTGGTCAGGTCTCCCTCGCCCTGGGCGATATCGCGCATGGCCTTGCCCATCACCAGCAGCGGCTGCATCAGCACGCGGATCAGCATGCCCAGCAGGAACATGATGATGACCACGGCGATGATGGTGGCGATGATCGCCGAGGCGCGGAATTCGTGCAGGGTGGCGTAGGCCTTGTCCTTGTCGATGGACAGGCCGACGTACCAGGTCACCGAGGGCAGGCCCTTGACCTGGGTGAAGGTGAGCAGGCGCTCGACGCCGTCCAGTTCGGCCTCGGACAGCTCGCTGCGGATCTGCGGGGTGTTCTGCGGATAGACCTCGCGCAGGGTCTTCATCACCAGGTCTTTGTTGGAGTGGACCAGGATCTTGCCGTCGGCGCTGACCAGGAAGGCATAGCCCAGGCCGCCGAAGTCCAGCGAGTTGATGATCTGCACCAGGGTATCCAGGCTCAGGTCGCCGCCGACCACGCCACTGCTGCCCGCCGGGGTTGCGATGGTCATGATCAGCTTGCCGGTGGCGGCGTCCATGTAGGGTTCGGTCAGGGTCGAACCGCCAGCAGTCATGGCGTCCTTGTACCAGGGGCGGGTGCGCGGGTCGTAGTCGGCCGGCATCTCGCTTTCCGGGCGCATGGTGAAGGTGCCGTCTGCCGAGCCCAGGTAGGTGAAGTCGAAAGTCGCGGCCGGCGCCTTGCGTTCCAGGGTACGGGCCAGCGTCTCGGGAGTGTCGTCCTGCACGCTCTGGGCGACGTTCTCCACCAGCAGGATGCGACCGGACAGCCAGTTCTGAATGTTGCTTGCCGTCACTTCGCCCAGGCTACGCAACTCGTCTTCCAGGTCCGCGCGGATGGCATTGCGTTGCAAGTAGTCGTTGTACAGGGTGAACAGGGAGAAGGCGGCAATCACCACCAGTGAGGCGGCAAGCAGGATCTTGTGGCTGAACTTCAGATTCTGGGTCATGGTCACTTGCGTCCGGTAATGTCTGGCAGCAGTCTTATTGGGTGGCTGTGCGAAGACGCACGAGCGCTTAGTTACACCACCTATAGCGACATAACTGCAGTAAAGCTTTAGCCCGAGGGATGGCAAGATGCCGGTAGTCGATTCTTTTGTTCTTGGCGCGGACCCTCAGGGCCAGCCGATTGCCCAGGCGCTGCGCCTGGCCAACCGTCACGGCCTAGTCGCAGGCGCGACGGGTACCGGCAAGACGGTGACCCTGCAACGCCTGGCCGAGGCGTTCAGCGATGCCGGTGTGGCGGTGTTCGCTGCCGATATAAAAGGCGATCTGTGTGGTCTAGGGGCGCCGGGCAACCCCCAAGGCAAGGTGGCCGAGCGAATCGCCGGCATGCCCTGGCTGAACCACAGCCCCCGGTCCTACCCGGTGACCCTGTGGGACGTGGCGGGCAAGAGCGGCCATCCCCTGCGCACCACCCTGAGCGAGATGGGGCCGCTGTTGCTGGGCAACCTGCTGGAGCTGACCGACAGCCAGCAGGCTGCCCTGTATGCTGCCTTCCAGGTGGCCGATCGCGAAGGCCTGCTGCTGCTCGACCTGAAAGATCTCAAGGCCCTGCTCAATCACCTCAAAGACCATCCCGAGATGCTCGGCGAGGATCGCGCGCTGTTTGCCGGCGCTTCCTCCCAGGCGCTGTTGCGCCGCCTGGCGACCCTCGAGCAGCAAGGCGCCGAGGCGTTGTTTGGCGAGCCGGCGCTGCAGCTGGAAGACATACTGCATCCCGATCGCGACGGCCGTGGGCGCATCCATCTGCTGGACGCCAGCCGTCTGGTGCATGAGGCGCCCAAGGTCTACGCGACCTTCCTGTTGTGGCTGCTGGCCGAGCTGTTCGAGCAGTTGCCGGAGCGTGGCGATGCCGACAAACCGGTGCTGGCGCTGTTCTTCGACGAGGCGCACCTGCTCTTCGCCGATACGCCCAAGGCCTTGCAGGAGCGCCTGGAACAGGTGGTACGCCTGATTCGCTCCAAGGGCGTCGGCGTCTACTTCGTCACCCAGTCGCCCAGCGATCTGCCGGATCAGGTGCTGGCCCAGCTCGGCCTGCGCATCCAGCACGGCCTGCGCGCCTTCACCGCCAAGGAGCAAAAATCCCTGCGTGCCGTGGCCGACGGCTTCCGCCCCAACCCGGCGTTCGACAGCCTGAGCGTGCTCACCGAGCTGGGCATCGGCGAGGCGCTGGTCGGAACTCTGGAAGAGAAGGGCACGCCGGCCGTGGTCCAGCGTGTGGCCATCGCTCCGCCGCAATCGCGTATCGGCCCGCTGAACGAGCCCGAACGGGCAGAGCTGTTGCGCACCTCGCCCCAGGCGGGTCGCTATGATCGGCCGATGGATCGCGAGTCGGCTTATGAGCTGCTTATGGCCCGTGCCGCCCAGGCGCCAGCAGAGGCCCCTGTCGGTAAAGCCGGCAAGGAGACCCAGGTGGAGGAGGGCGGGTTGGGTGGCATGGCTGGAGAGCTGCTGGGCAGTCTTGCCAGCCAGGTAATGAAAACCGCGGTACGCCAGGCTGCCAATCAGATCGGCCGGCAACTGGTGCGCGGTTTGATGGGGTCCCTGTTGGGTGGGAGTCGACGTCGCTGAATAGTGGCGCCGCCGTTCAGGCTTAGTCTGAACGGCGGATATCGCTTATTCCGCTTCGCGGGCCCGCTCGATCTTTTGCAGTTCCTGTTGGAACGCCTGATCCAGCAGGCTCTGTTTCTTGCGCCAGGGCTTGCGCTCGGGGTCCGGTTGGGCCGCGTAGGTAATCACCTCGCCGCCATAAACATCCTTGTAACGTTGCGCCTGGCGCTCCAGTTCGGTGCGCAGTTCGTCTTTCGTCACATGTTCACCAGATATGAGGCTGCGGAATTCTATTCGCAGCTTTAAGTATTAGTACTGAAGTTGAATAAGTAAAAGCGCGGGCGATTATAGCGACTGGTTCTATCAATTCCAGAGCATCACTATCGCTTGTCCTCTTTTTTGGAGGACAGGTCGCACGCTGAGTTCAGGGAATATTCTTCTCCTCTATCGCCAACTTTTTCCGCCGATTTATCTCGGTAACTTTCTATGCTGAGAGAGCGGCGGGAGGCTGATATGAAGAAATGGCAATGCGTCATCTGCGGCTTCATCTATGACGAAGCCCTGGGCTGGCCGGACGACGGCATCGCACCCGGGATTCGCTGGGAGGACGTTCCGGTGGACTGGCTTTGCCCCGACTGCGGTGCGACCAAGGCCGATTTCGAGATGATCGAACTGTGAGATGACCGGGGCGAGGATGCCCCGGCCTGCTCATCAAACCACCAGGCCCAGTTCGCGTAGCTGCGCGACAACCAGGTCGGCGGCCTCTTCGGCACCGTGCTTGAGCGTCTCGATATGAATTTCCGGGCTCTCCGGTGCCTCGTAGGGCGAGTCGATGCCGGTGAAGTTCTTCAGTTCGCCGCGCCTGGCCTTCTTGTACAGGCCCTTGGGGTCGCGCTTCTCCACTTCTGCCAGCGGCGTGTCGACGAACACCTCGATGAACTCGCCCTCGGCCACCAGATCACGGGCTAGCTGGCGTTCCGAGCGGAACGGCGAGATGAAGGCGGTGACCACCATCAGGCCGGCGTCCACCATCAGCTTGGAGACTTCTCCGATGCGGCGGATGTTCTCGACTCGGTCGGCCGCGGTGAAGCCCAAGTCCTTGTTCAGACCGTGGCGCACGTTATCGCCATCCAGCAGATAGGTGTGTACGCCCAGAGCATGCAGGCGCCGCTCCAGCAGGTTGGCGATGGTCGACTTGCCCGCGCCAGACAGGCCGGTCAACCAGATCACGCAGGGCTTGTGGCCATTCAGGCGAGTACGTGCAGCCTTGTCTACTTCCACGGCCTGCCAGTGGATGTTTTGCGAGCGCCGCAGGGCGAAGTGCAGCATGCCTGCGCCAACCGTCTGGTGCGTATAGCGGTCGATGACGATGAAGCTGCCCATGTCGCGGTTGTCGGCATAGGCATCGAACGGTACGGGGCGATCCAGGCTCAGGGTGCAAACGCCGATTTCGTTGAGTCCCAGCGTCTTGGCCGGCAACTGGTCGAGGCTGTTGACGTCGATCTGGTACTTGGGCTGACCGAGAGCACCACCGGTGCTGCTGGCGCCCAGCTTGATCAGGTAGGGGCGGCTGGGAAGCATGGCTTCCTCGCTCATCCACACCAGCGTGGCCTCGAACTGGTCGGCCACCGCTGGCGGCGCATCAGCCGCCGCGATCACGTCGCCGCGGCTGATGTCGATCTCGTCGCTCAGGGTCAGGGTCACCGACTGGCCGGTGACCGCCTGCGCCAGATCGCCGCCCAGGGTGACGATGCGCTCGACCTTGCTGGTCTTGCCGGAGGGCAGCACGCGGATCGCATCGCCGGGGCGCACGCTGCCGCCAAGGATGCGCCCGGAAAAGCCACGGAAGTCCAGGTTCGGGCGATTCACCCACTGCACCGGCATGCGCAGCGGCGCGTCCTCGCGCATCTGTTCCAGCTCCACCGTCTCAAGGAACTGCATGAGGCTCGGCCCCTGGTACCAAGGGGTGTTCGGGCTGGGCTCGGTGATATTGTCGCCGCGCAGGGCCGACAGCGGGATGCTCTGGATATGCTCGATGCCGAGTTTGCTGGCGAAGGCACGGTAGTCGGCGTCGATCTGCTCGAACACCTCCTGCGAGTAATCAACCATGTCCAGTTTGTTGATCGCCAGCACCACCTGGCGGATGCCGATCAGCGACACCAGATAGCTGTGCCGGCGGGTCTGGGTCAGCATGCCCTTGCGTGCGTCGATCAGGATCACCGCCACGTCTGCAGTGGAGGCACCGGTGATCATGTTGCGGGTGTACTGCTCGTGGCCGGGAGTGTCGGCGACGATGAACTTGCGTTTCTCGGTGGCGAAGAAGCGGTAGGCCACATCGATGGTGATGCCCTGTTCGCGCTCGGCGGACAGGCCGTCTACCAGCAGGGCGAAGTCCAGCTCGCCGCCTTGAGTGCCGTGTTTCTTCGAGTCCGACTCCAGGGCGCTGAGCTGGTCTTCGAGCAGGGCCTTGGCCTCGTACAGCAGGCGGCCGATCAGCGTGCTCTTGCCGTCGTCGACACTGCCGCAGGTGATGAAACGCAGCAGAGTCTTGTGCTGGTGCGCCTTGAGGTACTGCTCGATATCCTCTTCGATGAGCTGGGTATGAGCGTTCATCAGAAGTACCCCTCGACTTTCTTCTTCTCCATTGAACCGGCGCTGTCGTGATCGATCACCCGACCCTGGCGCTCGCTGGTGGTGGACAGGAGCATCTCGCGAATGATCGCCGGCAGGCTGTCGGCCTCGGATTCCACCGCGCCCGTCAACGGATAGCAGCCCAGGGTGCGGAAGCGCACGCTCTTCAGTTCGGGTGTCTCGTCCGCGCGCAGCGGCATACGCTCGTCGTCGACCATGATCAGCACGCCGTCGCGCTGTACCACGGGGCGCTTCTCGGCGAAGTACAGCGGCACGATCGGGATCTGCTCCAGATAGATGTACTGCCAGATATCCAGCTCGGTCCAGTTGGACAGGGGGAAGGCGCGGATGCTCTCGCCGGGCAGCTTGCGCGCGTTGTACAGGCGCCACAGCTCGGGGCGCTGGGCCTTGGGTTCCCAGCGGTGCTGGGCGCTGCGGAAGGAGAACACGCGCTCCTTGGCCCGCGACTTTTCTTCATCGCGGCGGGCACCGCCGAACGCCAGATCGAAGCCGTATTTGTCCAGGGCCTGCTTCAGCCCCTCGGTCTTCCACAGATCGGTGTGCAGGGCCGAGCCGTGGGTGAAGGGGTTGATGCCGCGCGCCAGCGCGTCCTGGTTGTGGTGGATCAGCAGTTCCATGCCGGACTCGCGCGCCATGCGCTCGCGCATGTCGTACATGGCGCGGAACTTCCAGGTGGTGTCCACGTGCAGCAGCGGGAAGGGCGGGCGCGAGGGAAAGAAGGCCTTGCGCGCCAGGTGCAGCATTACCGCGCTGTCCTTGCCGATGGAGTAGAGCATCACCGGGTTTTCCGCCTCGGAAACCGCTTCGCGGAAGATGTCGATGCTTTCCGCTTCCAGGCGTTCTAGATGGGTAAGGGGCATTTTCGAGTGCCTCGTCGATAACGGTACTGCAGGTCAATGGTGCGCAGCTTATCGGCCGCCGGGATAAGGCGACAGGGCCGCGGTCGGAGGCAGTACTGCGTAAGGGCGGCAAATGCCGCCGCTGTTTCTCGTCCTGGTGGGCTCAGTTGCTCTTCTTGAACTGCTTGGCGAAATCCCAGGCCGCCTGGCTGGCGGAGAAATCACCGCCGTACAGTTTGCGGTTGCGCCGGCTGTCGCCGCCGGGCCAGACATGCTCGCCATTGGGGATCAGGCGTAGCTGCAGCGGCGCCTTGCCCTGGCAGTTCCAGCTGGTCAGCTCGGAACCGTCGGGCAGGTCCTTCTCGCTGGAGCCGGCGGCGCAGCCGTGGGCGTTGGCGATCATCTGCATGGTATCGGGTACCGAGCGATGGGCCACCCCGGCGATGGCGTTCTCGCCCATGCCGCCGTTGTAGGGCACGTTGCTGTCCTTGCCGCCGTGGATGTGCAGCACGGGTACGCTCTTGGCCCCGGGGCAGTTATTGAGCGCCAGGGTGCCGGAGATCGGGACTATCGCGGCGATGTCGTTTGGCAGCTCGCAGGCCAGGCGGTAGGCCATCATCGCACCGTTGGAGATACCGGTGGCGTAGACGCGTGAGCGATCCACCTGATGATGGGCAGCGATATCGGTGAGCATCGCATGGATGAAGCCGACGTCGTCGATCTGGCGTTCCACGGCCTGGCCGCAGCACTTGCCGGCGTTCCAGGTGCGCCGATTCTTCATCAGGCGCGCCCCGGTGCCGTTGGGGTAGACCACCAGAAACTGGTTGGCCTGGGCCACCTTGTTCATGCCGGTGGTGCGTTCCGTCTCGTCGGCATTGCCCAGCCCGCCGTGCATCACGATCATCAGTGGCAGCGGGCCATCCGCGGCTCCGTTCGGCACGAACAGCTTGTAGCTGCGCTCGCTACCGCCGGCGTTCATCTGGTACAGCTGGCCTTCGGCGGCCAGGGCGTTTCCGGCGAACAGCGTCAGGCCAAGGGCGATAAGGGAAGTGAGGCGCATGCTGGCTTTCTCCTTAATAGTCTTCTTCCGCGCGCTGGACATGGGCCACGTCCATGGCCGCATCCTCCAGCTCGCGGACCACGCAGAGGTCACTGCGTAGCTCGATCAGTACCGCTTCCAGCCACTGGATATCGGTCTCGATCTTTCGCCGAAACTTGACGATTTCCCTGAGGCTGAGATTCTCCGCGGGCCGACCCTGGCCATCGAACAGCAGGCGCACGCTGGCGGCTATTTCGCGATTGCCGCTGAGGTGCGACAGCTCGCGGTCCAGGTAATGACGCACGCGGCTGGCCTGCACGCGCCGCTGCAGGTCGTCGCGCAGGACTTGCAGGTGCGGAGGCAGCTCGGGGAGCAAGTCGCTCGGCGTACTGATGTTGCCCAGCCGGTCGCGGGTTGGCATGGCTCTTCTCGCTCAATGTGAGTAGCCGAATTCCAGCGCCAGGCGCTGTACTTCGGGTTTCAGGCAGGCACCATCCATGCGCCAGGGTAACGGGGCGCGCAGCGGTGGTTGCTTGGGTTGGTGCGGCTCGAACACGGGGTCGCGCAGGTAGTTTGGGTCGTTGCCGAACAGGGCGTTGATCGGCCCGACGGTGGCGAAGGGCGACAGCTCGGGGTGCAGCATGTCCTCCAGCGCCTCGAAGTCGTCGCGCAGGCCCAGCCAGCGGCAGATGCGTGGCAGGCACTGCAGCGGTTCGGCCATCACATCCTCGCCGCGCACGTGCATCTTCTGCCGGGCGGGGATCTTCTCCAGCAGTTCCATGATGTTCAGGTTGATGTCGTGCCAGGCGATCTGCGGGTCGATGACGGCTTCGCCGTCGCAATAGTCGATGGAGTTGACCGACAGCGCATAGCCGCCATCCTGGATCTTCATCACCGAATTGCCCTGGTTGGTCGGGTGACGGGTCAGGTGCAGATAGAAGGCGTCCGGGTAGGCCTCGTAGATGCGTTGCAGGTACACCGGGCTGACCACATGCGCCGGGCTCTTGTCGATGGCCATCAGCGGCGACACCGCGTCGACTATCTCGCGAAATACCTGCATGCCGCTGCGGTTCTGCCGCGCGGCCACCCAGTGATTAGCCATCACCACCGCGCTGCTGCTCTGCTCGCCGGCATAGATCTCCGCCACCGCGCGCAGGATGCCGTGGCGCTGAAAGCGAGACATCTCGGTCTTGTTCTCGCCGTCCTGCCACATCTCGATCAGGTGCTCGACCGTGAAGAGGTTCAGCTCCGGCAGACCATAGGCCTGCGGATGCTGGCCGAGCATGCCGGCGATCAGCGAGGTGTAGGACCGCGGCAGCGCCAGGATGAACAGCGGCTGGCGCATCAGGCCTTGCCTGCGAAGCCTTCGACGAAAGGCACCTCGAAGCACTTCTCGTGCATGATCGGGCCGTGGCCGAAGTAGCCATCCTCGCCAAATAGCTCGCCGTGGTCGGCGGTGATGATGAACCAGGTATTTTCCGGTGCTTTCTCCATCAGCTTGCCGATCAGACCATCGACGTACTCTACGCAACGGACCTGTTGCTGGCGCAGCATCTCCATCTGCTCCTGGTCGAAGAACGCGTCGCTGTCCGCGGCGTTGTGCTGGGCCTCGCCGCCGAGGCTCTTGAATACCCCGTGCACGCCGGAAATCCGCGGCAGGTTCTCGTCCTTGAGCATGTAGGGGTAGTGGGTCTCGCCCAGGTTGAGGAAGTAGTAGTGCGGCTCGTCCTCGGGGAAGGTCATCTCCGCGACCATGCCGGCGAAGTCGTTGTGGTTGTCCATCAGCTTGTAGTCATCGAAGTGCTGATTGATCGCTGTCTGCTGGTTGAGCACCGGCATCGACACCCTTGCCACGGTGCGATAGCCCAGCTGGCCCAGGACCTTGGGCAGCGACAGTTCCGGGATGAAGTCGCGGAACGACACGTCGGCGATGCCGGTTCGCTCCACCCACTGGACGAACTCTTCCTTGTACACCTCGGAGGCATACACCTCGCGCGGCGTGCTGTGCGGCAGCATGCCCATGGTGAAGGCGTAGTGCGACGGCGCGGTCCAGGAGGCATAGGAATAACGCTTCTCCACCTGGCCGACGCGCTCGATGTTCGGCGTGCTGGCTGCCATGCAGGAGTCGTAGCGGCAGCTGTCCATGATGATGAAGACGATGTGGTTGATGGGCGCACTCATGGGGTTGTCCTCTCTGGAGCGATGCAAAGGGTTGATGGTCAGCGGCAGTCGCCGCCACAAGCGGACGAGACAGGAGTGGGCTAGGCAACCACCTGGCGGGCCAGGGGACGGTTGTACGGCGGTCGGGCATCCATACCTTGCTCCTTGGTCGGGACGGTCTTGGTGCTAGCCTGGAGCCGAGCAATCGACTCCCGACAGGCTGCATCAACCGTGCCGATGTTCGTGGCGGGACTGAGTGTCCCTGTTGTTATTTCCCCGCACCCCCTCCCAGTGGTGGGGGCCAAAACACTCCAGTACTGATTTCATCGCCGATGTAATTTTGACGATTGAATATTGCTGTTGTGCTCCGAGATGTAATTTTGACATTATTCAGTGGTTGGTAGTAAATAGCCATCACAAGAGTTTCTGTTTCGTTGCGGTGCGGCGTGCACTGTACCGGTTCAGATTTGCGATAATTTCTATAAATAAAAATCTGTGTTCATGCCTTCGCGTCACGCTTCTGTCACGGCGTGCTGCTGGAGTGACGCTCGTCCATGAGCGTGGCGAGGCTGAATGCAAAGGATTGCAGGGTAGGGACAGTCGAGCCGTCAAAGTGCCTTTTCGGGTTTTCGCCCGCTTCTTGCATCCGATGCTCAACAGGTAGTCGCTGCTAGCTAATTGGCCCCCGAGCGTGAGCGGACCATCCGCCGCACGGGGTTTCTTGGCCTCGTAAAGGGCTACGTCATGCAAGGCATCCTCGATCGCGCCGGTCTGCGCAAACTGCTGCTGTCTCCTGCTGGTCTGGAGCATCCTGCATTGGCGATTGCCGCCTCCCGTGCCGGTGGCCTCGGGGTGCTGGATCTGGAGCTGAGCGCTGCACCGGCCATCGGGCAGCTGGAGCTGCTGAGCCGTCATGCTGGCGAGCATGGCTTCGGCGTACGCCTGGGGGGCTTCGATGCGGCCCTGGCCGAGCATCTCCTCGCACACGCCGGCAACGGTCTGCGCCTGCTGATTCTTGGTCGCGAGCAGTGGGTCGCCTGGCAGGCCTGGTTGGCGGATTTGTCAGCCGATGGCCCGGCCCTGCTGCTCGAGCTGAGCGACAACGACCCCCTCGAATCCGCCATCGCTTCGCGTATCGATGGCCTCCTGCTCAAGGGCTACGAGGCCGCCGGCTTCGTCGGCGAGAGCAGCAGCTTCATCCTCGCCCAGCATTGGCGTACTCACAGCGATCTGCCGCTGTACCTGCGCGGTGGCATCACCCCGCACACCGCTGCTGCCGCTGCCCTGGCCGGTTTCGCTGGCGTGGCGCTGGATAGCCAGGTCCTGCTGCTGCAGGAGTCGCCGGTCGCTGCAGACCTGCAACCGCATCTGCGCAACCTGTCCGGCAGCGAGACGGTCGCCGCCGGCAATGGTGAGTTCGGCTGCTACTGCCGCATCCTTTCGCGCCCGGGCTTCGCGCGCGCCAGGGCCTTCGTCGCCGATGCCGAATCCCTTGCGCCCGCGCAGCTGCGCGAGCGCCTGCTGGCCGAGGTGGAGTGGCGCAACCCATCCGCCGGCCTGCTGCCCTTGGGGCAGGACGTGGCCTTCGCCGCCGCCTGGCAGAAGCAGTACGGCAGCGTCGCCCAGTTGTTCCAGGCCATGGATTCGGCTGTGCGGCACAATCCGCAGATCGCCCTGAGCGCTCGCGCCATGCGCAGCCAGCAGGCGCCGCTGGCCGAGGCCCTGGGCCTGCCGCTGCCGCTGGTGCAGGGGCCGATGAGTCGGGTCTCTGACAAGGCCGAATTCGCTGCCGCGGTGGCCGAGGGTGGTGCGCTGCCGATGCTCGCCCTGGCTCTGCTCAAGGGCAAGCCGCTGGCTGGCCTGCTGGAGAAGACCGCCGAGCTGCTGGCTGGTCGGCCCTGGGGTATCGGCCTGCTCGGCTTCGCCCCGCAGACCCTGCTGGACGAACAGATCGCCGCCGCCAAGCCGCACCAGCCGAGTTACGCCATCATTGCCGGTGGGCGCCCGGACCAGGCGGTGCGCCTGGAACAGTCGGGCATCCCGTCCTTCCTCCACGTTCCTTCGTCCAACCTGATCCCGATGTTTCTCAAGGAAGGCGCCCGTCGCTTCATCTTCGAGGGCCGCGAGTGTGGTGGTCACGTCGGTCCGCTAAGCAGCTTCGTGCTGTGGAGCAGCATGATCGACCGCCTGCTGGAGGAGATCGGCCTGGGCGTGCCGGCAGAGGAAATCCAGGTGCTGTTCGCCGGCGGCATTCACGATGCACGCTCGTCGGCGATGGTCCAGACCATGGCGGCGCCATTGCTGGCCAAGGGCGTCAAGGTCGGCATGCTGATGGGCAGTGCCTACCTGTTCACCCGCGAAATCGTCGGTGCCGGCGCCATCGTCGAGGGCTTCCAGCAGCAGGCCATCGAGTGCGCGCGCACGGTCAACCTGGAATCGGGTACCGGCCATGCCAGCCGCTGCGCCTACACGCCCTTTGCCGCCGCCTTCTTCGCGCGGCGCAATGAACTCAAGCAGCAGGCGGTGCCGGCCGACGAGGCCCGCGAGCAGCTCGACGACCTGATCCTCGGTCGCCTGCGCCTGGCCTCCAAGGGCAGCATGCGGGTGGGCGAGGAGGGCACGCTCAAGGAGTTTTCTGTCGCCGAGCAGGTGGCCGACGGCATGTACATGATCGGTCAGGTCGCTACCCTGCGTGACGCCATCACCGACGTCGCCAGCCTGCACCGCAGTGTCACCGAGGACTCCCTGGCCCTGCTGGAGGACTACCAGCAGGCCCAGCTCGAAACAGCTGTCGAGCCTAGCGAGCCGGCCGACATCGCCATCATCGGCATGGGCTCGATCCTGCCCGGCTCCAGCACTACCCGCGAGTACTGGCAGAACATCCTGGCCAAGGTCGACGCGATCACCGAGATCCCCTCGCACCGCTGGGACTGGCGCCTGTACTTCGACGAAAACCGCAGCGCGCCGGACAAGATCTACTCGCGCTGGGGCGGCTTCCTCGACGACCTGGTGTTCGACCCGACCCGCTACGGCATGCCGCCCAAGTCCATCGAGTCGGTCGACCCGATGCAGCTGATGGCCCTGGATATCGCCCGCCAGACCCTGGCCGACGCCGGTTACGAGCAGCGCGGCTTCAACCGCGAGAAGGCCTCTGTGATCATCGGTGCCAGCGGTGGCGCCGGCGACGTCGGCATGCAGTACGGCCTGCGCTCGGAGCTGCCGCGCTTCAAGGGCGACCTGCCGGGCGAGATCGCCGGGCGCCTGCCGCAATGGACCGAAGACACCTTCGCCGGCATCCTCATCAACGTGATGGCCGGGCGCATCGCCAACCGGCTGGACTTCGGCGGCGTCAACTTCGCCACCGATGCGGCCTGCGCCTCGTCCCTGGCGGCCATCTACCAGGGCATCAACGAGCTGCTCTCCGGGCGCAGCGACCTGGTCATCGCCGGCGGCGTGGATACCGTGCAAGGCCCATTCGGCTACCTGTGCTTCAGCAAGACCCAGGCCCTGTCGCCGCGCGGCCGCTGCCGCACCTTCGACGAATCGGCCGATGGCATCGTGATTTCCGAAGGCATCGCCATGCTGGCGCTCAAGCGTCTGAGCGATGCCGAGCGCGATGGCGACCGCGTCTACGCGGTGATCAAGGGCATGGCCGGCAGCAGCGATGGCAAGGCCAAGGGCCTTACCGCGCCACTGCCCGCTGGTCAGTTGCGCGCTATGCGCCGTGCCTACCAACAGGCTGGTTTCGGTCCGGACAGCGTCGGCCTGTTCGAGGCCCACGGCACCGGTACCGTGGCAGGCGACACCGCCGAGCTGGACAGCACCACCTCGCTGCTGCGCGAGGTTGGCAGCCGGCCGTCCCAGGCAGTGGTCGGCTCGGTGAAGACCATGATCGGCCACACCAAGGCAACCGCCGGCGTAGCCGGCATGATCAAGGCGGCTCTGGCGCTGCACCACAAGGTGCTGCCGCCGCACCTGGGCGTGCAGTCGCCCAACGCCGTGCTGAAAAAGGACGACAGCCCGCTCTGCGTACTCGACGAGGCGCAGCCCTGGCTGGCCGTCGCTCAGCAGCCGCGCCGTGCCGCAGTCAGTGCCTTTGGCTTCGGCGGCACCAACTTCCATGCGGTGCTTGAGGAGTATGCCGGCGAGTACCGCCCCTGGCTGACCCAGAGTGTCAGCGACGCCTGGAGCGCCGAGCTGCTGCTGTGGCGTGCCGGTACCCGTGAACAATTGCAGAGCCAGGTGGCCCAGCTGCAGGCGCAGCTGGCGGCGCCGGGCAAGGTGGCGTTGCGCGATATCGCCTGCTACCTGAGCGACAACCTCGGCCAGGGCGAGCACAGCCTGGCGCTGGTGGTCGGCAGCCTGGACGAGCTGGCCGACAAACTGGCCAAGGCCCAGCAGCGTCTGGCCGGCGAGGTGCTGATCGATCCGACCATCGTCCTCGGCGACAGCCGCGTTGAACCGGGCCAGGTAGCCCTGCTGTTCCCTGGCCAGGGCTCGCAGAACATCAACATGCTGCGCGAGCTGGCCGTGCTCTTCCCGGTCGTCGCCGACACCCTGGCCGAGGCCGACAGCCTGCTGGCCGCCGGCACCGAGCGTTTCGCCAGCAAGCCGCTGAGCCAGTTCATCCACCCGCGCGCCTGCTATGACGAAGCTTCCCGCCAGGCGGCGAGCGCCGCGCTGACCAGCACCGACGTGGCCCAACCGGCCCTCGGTGCAGTAGAAGCCGGCCTGCTGCGCCTGCTGGGTGAGCTGGGTGTGTCCGGCGATATGCTTGCCGGCCATAGCTACGGCGAGTTCGTCGCCCTGTTCGCGGCCGGGCAGATCGACTTCGCGACCTTGATGAGCCTGTCCGAGGCTCGTGGCCGCTTCATCGTCGAGGCCGCCGCCAGCGCCGGTAGCGAGCTGGGCAGCATGGCCATGGTCCAGGCGCCGCGCGCCCAGGTCGAGCAGGCCATCGCCGCCATTCCGCAACTGCTGGTGGCTAATCACAATGCGCCGGAGCAGAGCATCATCAGCGGCTCCAGCGCCGGCATCGCCCAGGCCTTGGAAGTGCTGCAGCAGGCCGGCATCAATGCCAGCCCGATTCCGGTAGCCGCTGCCTTCCATTCGCCCTTCGTTGCCCCGGCCCAGGGCCTGCTGGCTGCCGCCATCGAGGCCGCGCCCTGGCAGGCCGGGCGCCTGCCGGTCTACTCCAACGCCAGCGCCGCTTTGCATGCCGCCGAGCCGGCACGCGTCAAGCAGGCCATGGCCGAGCACTTGGTCAAGCCGGTGGAGTTCGTCGCTCAGATCGAGGCCATGTATGCGGCTGGTGCCCGGGTATTCGTCGAGGTCGGGCCCAAGGCCGTGCTCAGTCGCCTGGTCGGTCGCATTCTCGATGGTAAACCGCACCAGGCCGTGGCCTTGGACGAGCGCGGTGGTGGCCTCGCCAGCCTGCTGCTGGCCCTGGCGCGTCTGCATGGCCTCGGCGTGGCTTTCCAGCCCCAGCGTCTGTTCGCCGGTCGCGCCTGCCAACCCAGCGCCAACGGCCGTCTCGAAGGATTGTGGCGCGACGCCAGCCTGCCCAAGCAGGCCTGGCTGCTCAATGGCAGCGGCGCCCGCCGTGCCAGCGAGGCGCCGCGGCAGATCGGCGTGCTGCAAGGCGAGGTACTGCCCGTTTCCAGTTCCGTCACGGAGCTACACCCGGTGGTGGTTCCGCTCAATCGCAATCCCGCAACCCTGTCCCATAGCGCAGCCCCGGCTGCACCGCGACACAAGGAGAGGCTGGTCATGTCCGAACCCACGGCAATCCAAGGTGACGAAATGTCATCGGTGATGGCGGAATACTTCGCCACCATGCGCCAGTTCCTGGAAACCCAGGAGCGCGTGCTCAACGCCTTTATGGCCGGCGGTGCTCTGCCGGCTGCCATGCCGCGCAGCATGCCTGCCGCTGCACCGGCGCCGCGCCGTCCGGTGGCTGCCGCGCCCGCCGCTCGTGTGGCTCCGGCCCCTGTTGCCGCGCCAGCGCCGGTTGCTGTTGCACCGGCACCTGTTGCAGCTCCGGTGGTTGCCGCTGCAGCACCCGTTGCCGCGCCGGCCCCTGCGGCTGCGCCGGCGGCCCAGGTGGATGGCGGCAAGATCAAGGACATCCTGCTGTCCATCGTCGAGGAACGCACCGGCTACCCGAGCGACATGGTCGGCCTGGAGCAGAATCTGGAAGCCGATCTCGGCATCGACTCGATCAAGCGCGTGGAAATCGTCGGTGCCCTGCTGCAGACCCTGCCGCCGGCCTACGGCAGCGCCCTGGGCGAGGCCCGCAGCCAGCTCAATACCCGAGCGACCCTGGCCGACATGCTGAAGATGCTCGAAGGTCTCAAGGTCGGTGAGGTAGCCGTCCCTTTTGAGTCTGCCGAGGCGAGCCTGAAGACTGTGCCGGTTGCGGCCAGCCACTCGCCTCGGCATATCGTGGTACCTGAGGAGGAAGCCATCCCCGAGCAGGCCCTGCGCCAGTTCGAGCCTGGCTACTTCATTCTCACCGCCGACGACCACGGCCTGGCCCTGCGCCTGCAGGAATGGCTGGAGCAGCGCGGCTGCACGGTGTCCCTGCTGAGCCCCGGCCTGCTGGCCGACGAGGCGGCGCTGGCCAGCTGGTGTCGCGAGACGGCAGCCAACCCGGACAAGCAGGTCGCCGGTATCGTCCACCTGGCTGCCTTGGGCGCCCAGGCCCTGGCGCTGGACGCCGGGCTGGAGGCCTGGCAGCGCGAGCTGCTGGTCAACGAGAAGTCGTTGTACCTGATCCTTCACTCGCTCGCCGCGCAGCTGCGCAGTGATGCCCATGTGGTCGCCCTCAGCGCCCTCGGCGGGTTGTTCGCCCGTGGCGCCAATGAACAACGGCAGAGCCTCAGCCTGCAGGGTGGTGGCAGCGGCCTGGTCAAGTCGATACGCGAGGAGCGGCCAGCCCTGCGCACCCGCGCAATCGACCTGGACCCGACGCTGAGCGACGCCGAACAGCTGGCCATCATCACCTCCGAGCTGCAGCTGGTCGGCGGGCGCCAGGAGGTTGGCTATCCGGCCGGCCGCCGTACCGTGTTCCGCACCCAGGCCGAGCAGGTGCCCGCCGAAAGCCTGCTGCCCAACCTGGAAAACGCCGTGGTGCTGGCCACCGGTGGTGCCCGCGGCATCACCGCCGAGGTGCTGCGCGAAATCGCCCGCACCGGCAATGTGCTGGTGCTGACCGGGCGCAGCCCGTTGCAGGAAGAGAGCGCCGACACCTCGGCATTGCAGGGCGAGCAACAGCTGCGCCAGCACTTCATCGGCGAGGTGCGCGCCGGCCGCCTCAAGCTGACCCCAGCCGAGATGCAGCGCCGGATCACTGCGCTGATCGGCCTGCGCGAGATGCACAGCAATATCGCCGACCTGCGCGCCCGTGGCGCGACGGTCGAGTACCTGGCGGTGGACGCCACTGACGAGGCAGCCCTGGCTGCCGCCATCGACGGCATCCGCCAGCGTCATGGCAAGCTCAGTGGCGTGGTGCACGGCGCCGGGGTGATCGAAGACAAACTGCTGGAAGACAAGACCCCCGACAGCTGGATGCGCGTGGTCGGCACCAAGGTGCTGGGCATGCTCCTGCTGCAGAAGCTGGTGCGCGTCGAAGAACTGCAGTTCTTCTGCGTGTTCAGTTCGGTGGCCGGGCGCTACGGCAACAGCGGTCAGCTCGACTACGCCACCGCCAACGAGCTGATGAGCCGCCTGTGCAGTCAGCTGCAGAGCCTGTGGGACAACCAGGTCAAGCTGCTGTCGCTGAACTGGGGCCCCTGGGGGCCGACCCTGTTCGGCGCCGGCATGGTCACTGCCGAGACCGAGAAGAAATTCGCCGACAAGGGCGTGGCCCTGGTCGGTGCTGCTCAGGGCCGTCGCCTGTTCGACGAGGCCTTGCGTCTGAAGGCCGGGCACGCGGTGGAAGTGGTGGCCGGCGACGGTCCCTGGGAGCGCCACGAGGCGGAGGTCGGCCGCTGGCAGGAAGATGCCGGCGCCGCCCTGCAGACCGCCCGCCAACCGCTGCTGACCCAGTGCCGCATCGAGGATGGCGAGAAGGGCACTCAGGTCCTGCACTTCAAACTGGACGCGAGCCACGGTTACCTGCAGGAGCACTGCATCGATGGCATCCCGGTACTGCCGGCCGCCGTGGCTCTGGAGATCATCGCCGAAGCTGCCACCCTGATGTGGCCGGGCTGGATAGTCGCCGAAGTGGCCGAGCTGCGCCTGCTCAAGGGTGTGCAGCTGAGTGAGCCGACCCAGGCCCTGTCGCTGCTGATCAACCCGCCGACCTATGCCAGCAGCGAAGGCTTCGACGCCAGTTTCAGCATTCGTTCTGGCAGCGGCAAGCAGCAGCGCATGCACTACCGCGCCGCAGTGAAGATGGCCCAGCAGCTGCCCGATGCACCGCGCCACTCGATCGGCGAGTACCGCGAGCGCGAGCTGCCGGTGGCCAAGGCCTACCAGGAGTGGCTGTTCCACGGCCCGCGCTTCCAGGTCATCCGTGGCATCAGCGGCCTGTCCAGCCAGGGTGCGGCGGCGCTGATGTGCCCCAGCTCGCCGCAGCAGTGGCTGGCCGGCGGGCGCGCCGAACAACAGTGGATCATCGACCCGGCGGTGCTCGACGCCGCGCCGCAGATGGCCCTGCTCTGGGCCCGCACCTTCCACGACGGATCGGCGCTGCCGGCCCAGTTCGGCCGGGTGATTCGCTACGTCGAGCAGTTGCCCGAGCGCTTCCACATGGACTTCCAGTGCCTGCCCGGCGAAGCCCAGCAGGTGCGCGCCAACGTGTTCTTCAGCGACGACGAGGGCCGCCTGCTGCTGCTGATCGAAGACCTGCAATGCATCGTCGATGCGCGCCTCAATCGCCTGGGTGGCACCCACCTGCGCAAGGAAACCGAGTGATGAGCAACGCGCCTATCGCCATCATCGGCATGGCCTGCATCTTCCCGCAGGCCCCGGACCTGGCCGGCTTCTGGCGCAACATCCTGGCCGGCCTTGATGCCGTCGGCGAGCCGCAGAACGAGTGGGAGGCGCAGCGCTACCTGGACTCGGGGCGCATCAACACCCAACACGGCGGCTACCTGAACGACCTGTACCGCTTCGACCCGCGCGAGTTCGGCATCATGCCCAACTCGGTGGACGGCGGTGAGCCGGACCAGTTCCTCGCCCTCAAGGTGGCCTTCGATGCCCTGCAGGATGCCGGCTATGCGGACGACGGCGTTGACCATCGCGACACCGGCATCATCCTCGGCCACAGCACCTACCTGCACCGTGGCCAGGTCAGCCACATCCAGAATCACATCGTTCTCGACCAGACCCTGGAGCTGCTCAAAGCCGCCCAGCCGAGCCTGGGCGCGGACGACCTGGCGCGCCTGCGCGCTGCGCTGCAAAAACAGCTGCCGCCGTCCAACACCGACATTGCCCCGGGCCTGGTGCCCAACGTGATGACCGGGCGCATCGCCAACCGCCTCAATCTCAAGGGGCCGAACTACATAGTCGACGCCGCCTGTTCGTCCTCGCTGCTGGCGGTCAACGCCGCCATGGACGAGCTGCGCAGCGGGCGCAGCCGTCTGATGATCGCCGGCGGGGTCAACGCCTCGCTGCCGGCCGAGGTGTCGGTGATCTTCACCCAGCTCGGCGCCCTCAGTGGTCGTGGCAAGGTGCGCCCGTTCGAGCAGGGCAGCGACGGCACCCTGCTCGGCGAAGGCCTGGGCATGGTGGTACTCAAGCGCCTGGATGACGCCCTGGCCGACGGCGACCGCATCTATGCCGTGCTGCGTGGCATCGGCCAGGCCAGCGATGGCCGCGGCACCGGCCTGCTGGCACCGAGCGAGGAGGGCGAGGCCCTGTCGATCCGCCGTGCCTATGAGAGCAGCGGTGTAGATCCGGCCAGCATCTCTCTTATCGAAGCCCACGGCACCGGTATCCCGCTCGGCGACAAGACCGAAATCGCCGCCCTGCGCAGCGTGCTCGGCGAGCGCCAGGGCCTGCTCGGCAGCGTGGCCATCGGCTCGGTGAAGTCGATGATCAGCCACTGCATCCCCGCCGCCGGCATCGCCGGCCTGATCAAGACCAGCCTGGCCCTGCACCACAAGGTGCTGCCGCCGACCCTGTGCGGCACGGTCAATCCGGCCCTGGGCATCGATGCCACGCCGCTTTACGTCAACACCGCCAGCAAGCCCTGGATCGCCAAGCCGCAGAATCCGCGCCGCGCTGGCATCAACTCGTTCGGCTTCGGCGGCATCAATACCCACGCGGTGGTGGAAGAGGCGCCAGCCGCCGCCCAGCGCCCATTGAGCTTCGCCCGCCGCGAGTGCGAACTGTGCGTGTTCGCCGCCGCCGACGAGGCTGCACTGCTGGCCCAGTTGCAGCAGGTACAGGGTTATATAGAGAACAATCCCGGCGTGGCGCTGCTGGATCTGGCCGCCACCCTGGCCGCCCGTGACAGCGCCGAAAAGCCGGTGCGCCTGGCCGTGCTGGCCGGCGATGTGGCCGAGCTGGCGAAGAAGCTGCAACAAGCGGCGAAGAAGATTGCCGAGGCCAAGAGCCCGCGCTGGATGACCCGCACCGGGCTGGTATTCAGCAGCCAGCCGCTGCAGGGCAAGCTGGCCTTCCTGTTCCCCGGCGAAGGCTCGCAATACCTGAACATGCTGGCCGACCTGGCCCAGCAGTTCCCCGAAGTGCGCGAGTGGTTCGACTTCTGGCAGGGCCTGTACGACGAACAACCTGGCTCGACCCGCACCGACATGCTGTTCCCGCCGGCCAGCGAGCTGGATGACGAGCTGCGCCAGCGCCTGGAGGCGCGCCTGTTCGACATGGACGTGGGCTCCGAGGCGGTGTTCGTCGCCAGTCAGGCCCTGTTCAGTTTGCTCGGCGCCCTGGGCGTGGAGCCGGATGCCATGCTCGGCCACAGCACCGGCGAGTCCTCGGCCCTGGCCGCCAGCGGTGCCATCGCCTTCACCAATAGAGAGCAACTGGCCGATTTCATCCGCGAACTGAACAAGGTCTACCGCGGCGTGCTGGACGGCGGTGGCATTGCCACCGGCGCGCTGCTTACCGTCGGCGCGCTCAAGCGCGAGGTGGTGGATCGCCATATCGCCGCCCGCAGCGAACCGGTGGTGGTGGCCATGGACAACTGCCAGAACCAGCTGGTGCTGTTCTCCGACCGCGCCACCATCGAGTCCCTGCTGCAGCTGCTCGGCGAAGAGGGTGGCATCTGCTCGATCCTGCCGTTCGACCGCGCCTACCACACGCCGCTGTTCGCCGCGGTGACCACGGCCTTCCATCGCTACTACCAGGATGTCGGCCTGCAGGTGCCGAAGACCGCGCTGTATTCCTGCGCCAGCGCCGACCTGTTCCCGGCCGACCCGGCGGCGGTGTGCGAGCTGGCCGCGGCGCAGTGGTCGAACACCGTGCGCTTCCGCGAAACCATCGCCAACATGCATCGCGATGGTGTGCGCTACTTCGTCGAGGTCGGCCCTTCGGGCAACCTGACCGGCTTCGTCAACGACATCCTCGGCGGCGAGGAGTACCTGGCCATCGCCTCCAACGCACGCAAGCGCAGCGGCGTGGAGCAGCTGTTCAACCTGCTTGGCAGCCTGTTCGCCAACGGCAAGGCAGTGGACCTCGGCAAGCTCTATCGCGGCATCGCCTGCCGCGTGCTCGACCTCGACCAGCCGTTGCCGCAGCCCAAGCGCGGCATGCTGGTGAAGAACACCATGCCGGTGGTGCATGTGAACGAAGCGCTCGGCGAGTTGCTGCGAGAACTGTTCCAGCCGGCCGTGCCTGCGCAACCGCTGGCTGCGAGCCCGATGGCGCCGCTGCTGGTGGATATCCAGCGCCAGGGCGAGCGGCTCAGCGCCCAGTGCCCCCTGTGGTCCACCGACCGCTTCCTCTCCGACCACGTGCTGTCCGGCCCCAGTTCCTACCATCAGTCCGAGCTGCGGGGCCTGGCCTGCGTGGCGATGATGGCCAGTCTGGAGATCATGGCCGAGGCCTGCGCGCTGCTGGCCGGCAGCGTGGCGATCAACCTGATCGAGAACGTGCGCGCCTTCGACTGGGTGGCTCTGGATCGCGGCGAGCTGACCTTGCAGGTGCAGGCCGAACGCGTCGCCGACAACCACTACCGGGCCGAGCTGCACAACGCCGGCAGCCTGGTGATGAGCGCCGAGTTCCGCTTTGCCGCAGCGCTCACCGGCACCCCGCTGGCCGAGCTGCAGGGCGGCATCGGCTACCGCTGGCCGGACCACGAGCTGTACAGCACCGGCATGTTCCACGGCCCGCTGTTCCAGAGCATTGCCGGTATCCATGCCTGGGCGGAGGAGGGCATCGACGCCCAGCTCGCCAACTGCTCGCTGGACGGCTTCGTACATGACGGCGAGCCCTGTGCCCTGGTACTCAACCCGGTTCTGCTGGACGCCCTCGGCCAGCTGGCCGCCTATTGGCTGGCGCAGCAGGTTGGTACCGATTTCAACAGCTTCCCCTCGCATATCGCCCGTATCGAACTGCACGCGCCGGCCCCGGCCGACCTGTCCGGCGCCTGGCTGCGTGGTCGCCAGCGCCCGGTCGATGCGGCCAACGCCGGCCTGGATGCACCGCGCACCTGGACTTTCGACTGCCTGCACGAGGGCCGCCTGCTGCTGCATGCCAGCGGTTTCGCCAACCTGTTCTTCCCGGTGCCCAACGCCTTCTACCAGCTGCGTCGCGAGCCCATGAACGGCTGGCTCGGCGCGCCGCTGGCCACTAGCGCGCCCGGGGTTCTGCTGTGGCAGCTGGAGCAGCTGCCCGAGGACTTCTGCAAGCAGTCGGCGGCGATCTTCCTGCGCATTCTCGCCCACGCCGTGCTGGCCTTGGACGAGCGCGAGGAGTGGGAAGCCGTACGCCAGACCCGCCGTGCCCGCGAGTGGCTGCATGGTCGCCTGTGCCTGAAGGAAGCGACCCGCTACTTCATCTACCAGCAGACCGGCGAGCTGCTCTGTCCGGCGGATGTGAGCGTGCATCACGACGCGCTGGGCGCGCCGTTCGTTGACGGCTGGTGGAACGGCCCCTGGCTGGCTGCGCCGGCCGTGTCGCTGAGCCACGACCGCGATGTTTGCCTGGCCGCCCTGCTGCCGGTCGGCGCCGTGGGCGTGGACGCCGAGCGCCTGGGTCGCCTGCAACACCCGGAGTTGGTGGCCGGCTCGTTCACCGCTTACGAGCAGCAAGTGCTGGCCGCGGTCGATCCGGCCTGGCAGGGCGAGCTGACCCTGCGTACCTGGTGCGCCAAGGAGGCTGCCGCCAAGTACCTGGGCTGTGGTCTGCGCGGTGCGCCGCAGGATTTCGAGGTGCAGTTCGCCGAGACCGGTGACCTGGCCGAAGTGAGTTTCGCCGGAGACGCCAGCCTGGCGCCGGCATGTGTGAGTGTGGTCTTCGAGGTACACGGCGATCGGCTGATCGCCCTGGCCGGGGCCGAACTAGAAGTAGCGGAATACGGAGTGGCCAATGGCTGAGAGCAAGAGCGCAATCGAGCAAACCCTGATCCACATCGCTGCCGACCTGACCCAGGACTGGGGTATCGAGCTGGACGCGCCGCTGAGTGCCGAGACCCGGCTGGTGGCGGACATGGAGTTCGCCTCGGTCGACATCATCCAGCTGATCGTCGCCATCGAAGAGCACTACAACCGCCCGAAAATGGGCTTCCAGGATCTGCTGATGAACGACGGCAGTTACGTCGACGATCTCTCCATCGGGCAGCTGATCGATTTCGTCCACGAAAAACTCACAGGAGTGCCGGCATGACCACTCGTACCCTCTTCATCGGCATGGATGGCTGCACCTTCACCATCCTCGATGACCTCTGCGTGGAGAAGGACGGCCAGCCGGCCGTGATGCCCTTCCTCGGCGGCCTCATGGCCCGCGGTACCCGCGCCAAGCTGCGCTCGACGCCCAACCCGCTGACCCCGCCGGCCTGGGTCTCGCTGATGACCGGGCGCAGCCCGGGCAACCACGGCCTGCTGGATTTCATCCGCGCCGAGGAGAAGAACGGGGACGTGTTCTTCACCCTCTACGATTCGCGTGACAACCGCGCCGAGACCATCTGGTCGATCGCCAGCCGCCAGGATCGCCGCGTCGCCGTGCTCAACCTGCCGTTCACCGCGCCGCCACCCAAGGACCTCAACGGTTTCATGGTGCCGGGCTTCATCCCGTGGCGGCACCTGCGTCGCAACACCGTGCCGGCCAACTTCTATGACCGCCTCAAGCAGGACCTGCCGGGCTTCGATCCCAAGGAACTGGCCTGGGACTTCGAGCAGGAGAAGCAGGCGGTCAACGACCTCACCGACGAAGATCGCGAGAACTGGGTGCGCTACCACCTGCCGCGCGAGAAGCAGTGGTTCGAGATCGCCAAGTTCCTGCTCAAGGAAGAGGCGCCCGAGCTGATGGCGGTGATGTTCGACGGTGTCGACAAGCTGCAGCACCAGGCCTGGCTGTTCCTCGACCCGGCCCTGCAGCACGACGGTGTCAGCGACTACCACAAGCGCATGCGCAAGCTGTGCCTGGACTACTTCCGCCAGCTCGATGGCTTCATCGAGGAACTGGTGACCATGGCCGGTCCGGACGTGCAGGTGTTCATGGCCTCCGACCACGGCTTCACCGCCACCACCGAGGTGGTGCGGATCAACGCCTGGCTGTTCGAGAAGGGCTACCTGCACTGGAAGGAAGTGCTCGATCCGGACTCCGAGGCCGCCAAGCGTCGCGAGGACAGCATGTTCGCCAACCTCGACTGGACCAAGACCACCGCCTACTGCCGCACTCCGTCGAGCAACGGCATCAATATCCGCGTGGCGCGCAATCCGGGCGAGACCGGGATCAAGCCGGAAGACTACGAGGCCTTCCGCGAGCAACTGATCCTCGACATCAAGGCGCTCAAGGACCCGGTGACCGGCGAGAGCATCGTCGCCGAAATCCACCTGCGCGAGGAAGTCTTCGCCGGCCCGGCGATGATGGACGCGCCGGACCTGCTGCTGGTGCTGCGCGACTTCGGCTTCGTCTCGATCAAGAACAAGCTGCCGATCGTCGAGCCGCGTGAAGAGCCGGCCGGTACCCACCACCCGGACGGCATCTTCATCGCCTGCGGCCCAGGCATTCGCAAGGGCGTACAGATCGAGCGTCGGCACATCTGCGACGTCGGCGCGACCCTGCTCTACAGCCAGGGCCTGGAAGTGCCTGGCGACTTCGAGGGCAAGGTGGCCAACGACATGTTCATCAAGCCGTGGCTGAACCAGAACCCGATCCGCATCGGCGAAGCCACCCGCGGGGTGAACAAGGACGCCAACGCCGAGGGCATGGCCGACGACGAGAAGGACAAGCTGATGGCCCAACTGCAGATGCTCGGCTACATGGAGTAACGCGAGATGGCGATGGCCGAGGTCAACGGAGTCCGGCTGCACTATCAACAGCTGTCCTGTGAACGCACGGAAGGCGAGATCGAGGACGTGGTACTGATCCACGGCCTCGCCGCCAACCTGGCGTTCTGGTACATGCAGATCGGCCATGCCCTGGCCAGGCACTATCGGGTGACCATGTACGACCTGCGCGGACATGGTCGTTCGAGCATGCCGCAGCAGGGTTACACCCCGGCCGCGCAGGCCGAGGACCTGCGTCAGTTGCTCGATCACCTGGGCATCGGCCGGGCGCATTTCATCGCCCACAGTTTCGGCGGCACCATCGCGCTGAACCTGGCGTGCGAGCAATCCCAGCGCTTTCGCAGCCTGACCATCGCCGATACGCACATCGCTGCGATTCGCAACGTGGGTGCCGACTGGCGCTATGCCGACCATATCCAGCGCATCCTGGATGACAACGGCATACCGCTGAACACCCGCGAACCCTATTTTGGTTACCGCCTGCTCAAGGAGGCGGCGACCCTGCAACTGAACCAGCGCGAGTTGCCGGAAGCCCTGCGCGAGCTGATCAATCCGCTGATGGGCAGCTCCGGCAAACGCACCGCCGACCAGTGGGTGAAACTGCTGGAGAGCACAGCCGCCCAGCAAGAGCTGATGGGCGACGACGGCCTTGTGGTGGAGCGCCTGCGCCAGCTGGATTTCCCCCTGCTGGCGATCTACGGCGAACGCTCCCAGGCGGTGACCACCGGCGAGCTGCTGCTCACCGTCTGGCCGCGGGCGGACTTCCGCCTGGTGCGCGGCGCCGGGCACTTCTTCCCGGCCTCGCGGCCGCAGAAGCTGATCCGCTCCTTCGAGTTCTTCCTGCGGCGCGCCAGCAACCAGCGTCAGGGCCGGGCCGACGACGCCGAGGCCAAGCCGTTCTTCCGCAGCGACCGTATCTACAGCCGTGGCGAGCAGTGGTTCTACGCCACCCGCGAGGGCAAGGAGCAGGGTCCGTTCATCGCCTTCGACGATGCCCTCGACCACCTCAATGCCTTCATCGCCGAGGTGCTGGCGCGCAAGCTCCAGGCCGGCTCGATGTTCAACCTGCCGAGCAAGGTGCGAGTGCCGGCCGGGCTCAGCGAGGACGACTTCCACCTGATCGCCCGCAACGGTTTCGGTGACGGGGTCAACGCCTATGCCCACGCCATGGCCTGGTTCAACGACCATCTGTACGTCGGTACCACCCGCGGCAACTTCCCGCTGATGAAGGCGCGCCTGCCGATCAGCATGGATCCCTGGCCGGTGGAGTGCCCGGCCAACCCGTTCGACCTCGACCTGCATGCCGAGATCTGGCGCTACAACCCGCGCAAGGACGAATGGAAACGGGTGTTCAAGGCGCCCACCATCATCGGTAGCGACGGTTCGAAGATTCCCCGCGAGCTGGGCTTCCGCGGCATGTGTGTGTATCCGGGCAGCGCCGGGCGCAAGCCGGGGCTGTTCGTCAGCACCTGGTCGCCGGCCAAGGGCCCGGGTCCGCTGCTGCTGCGCAGCGAGGACGGGCTGAACTTCACACCCACCTGCGAGCCGGGCCTGATGGGCCTGCCGGTAACCACCATCCGCACCATGGTCAGCTTCAAGGGGCGCATGTACACCACGCCGGCCGGTTCGCGCGGTGGCAACCCCAACGTCTCCTCGCACTCTATCGTCTATGAGAGCGCGGCACCGGAGGAGGGCGGCTGGGAGGCGGTCAGCGATTTCGGCTTCGGCGACGAGGGCAACAAGACCATCTTCGAAATGTGCCCGTTCGGCGACCACCTCTATATCGGCACCTTCAATCTCAAGGGTTATCAGGTCTGGCGCAGCACCTGCGAGACCAAGCCCTATCACTGGGAACAGGTGATCGCCGACGGCGCCGGCCGCGGCCCGCTCAACCAGTCGGTGCTGAGCATGTACCCGTTCAAGGGCGCGCTGTATGTCGGCAGTGCCATCCAGGGCGGCGGCATCGACCGGCAGAACGGCGTGGGCCCGGCGCCACCCGAGCTGATCCGCATCCGCCCGGACAACAGCTGGGACCTGCTGGTGGGCGACGCCCGCATGACCGAGCAGGGCTGGAAGGAGCCGCTGTCCGGCTACATGGCCGGCTTCGACAACTTCTTCAACGGCTACTTCTGGCGCATGGCCGAGCACGAGGGCTGGCTGTACCTGTCGACCTTCGACTGGAGCGGCCTGCTCGGCTACGCCCGGCGCGACAGCTGGCCGGAGCCTTTCCTCAACATCGTCAACAGCGTCGGCGAGAAATTCATCTTCGAGCGCCAGTCGGGCTTCGACCTGTACCGCAGCTACGACGGCGAAAACTGGGTGCCGGTGACCACCGACGGCATGGGCAACCCCTACAACATCGGCATGCGCACCATCGTTTCCTCGCCCTACGGCCTGTTCCTCGGCGCCGCCAACCCCTTCGGTCCCAGGGTCTGGCCGCTGGGCGGGGACCGTTATATCGACAATCCGCGCGGCGGCTGCGAAGTGTTCTTCGCCCCGCGCAAACAGATGACCTCGGCCGCACCCAGCGCCGGTATCCGTGACCGGTCCAAAGGAAGCCCCGTGCTATGAACGGCAATATCTCCGCGAAGAAAGAGTCCGATCTCGGCGATGCCCGCAAGATCGCCACGCCGCTGCTGCTGCGCAAGGGGCTGCAAGTGTTCCTGCGCAACGGCCGGCAGGAGCCGCTGTACGTGGTCATCGACCCGTCCAGCCAGCTGCAATGGGAGCTTGAAACGCAGCAGTTCTTCGTCCTGGAAATGCTCCAGGTAGACGAGGAGTTCGTCGCGGTTGCCGCCAGTTACGAGCGGCGTTTCTCGCAGGTGCTCACTCGCGGCCACCTGGACTCGCTGCTGGTCAATCTGATCGACCAGCGCCTGCTCGGCATGGCGGCGGCCGCCCACCCGCTGGTGGCGCAGTACCGCGAGCAATTGCAGGAAGACCTGCAGCGCCTGCTGGAAGAGAAGGTCGCGCGCTTCCGCGACAAGGCCACGCCGCCGGGGCGCCGTGAGGCATCAGCTCCCGCACCGATCAGCGCAGCGCCGATGCAGTCTGCCGCGCCCGCGCCACGCGCCGCGCCCAGTGCCTCCAACGATGGGGCCGATGCCGACCATTTGCAGGCTGGCGTGCGCGGTTCGGCAGGGATGGATGACACTCTGCAGATCCCGGTACTGCACCTGTTCAACCCGCACCGCCTGCTCAAGTCCATGCAAAGCTGGACCGAGCCGCTGAAGTACGGGGTGTTCGTCCTGCCGCTGTTGTTCGGCCTGGCGCTGGGCATCGTCCTCAACAACTTTTCCCAGGCGCACCTGGATGCCACCACCATGCTGTCCGGCATGGGCGCCATCGGCCAGGTGTTCTTCAGCCTGTTCACCGTCAACCTGCTGTGCACCCTGACCCTGGCGCTGACCGCGCAGAAATATCGTGGCACGGTATACAGCCTGTCGATCGCCTTCATGCTCGGCTTCCTTCCGCGCTTCATGCCGCGCATCCGCCATCTGATCGGCCTGAGCCGTCGCGAGCGCCTGTGGCTGCATGGCGGGCCGGTGCTGATGCGCCTGGCGCTGTTCAGCCTCGGCGTATTCACCTGGTATATGACCCGCGCCTCCAACGGCGTGCTGCCGGCCGCTGGCCTGGCCCTGGCGATCACCAGTGCGGCGGCCCTGCTGCTGACCCTCAACCCGCTGTCGAAGAGCAGCGGCTATCACCTGATCGCCGTGCTGGTGGATGAGCCGCACCTGCGCGGCAAGGCATTCAAGGCGCTGTTCGGGCGCATAAAGGGCAACGCCTACCGCGAGGCCAACGACACGGCGCTGATGGCCTACGGCCTGGCCTCGATCCTGTATTCCGTGCTGCTGTTCGTCATTGCCCTGCTGCTGGTGGGCAGCTGGCTCAAGGTCAACTTCGGCGGCACCGGTGTGCTGGCCAGCGTGGTGCTGATCGGCTACCTGAGCGTGCTGACCTACCGCAAGTTCAAGTCGGCCAACGAAATGTACGAGCGCACCGTGCAGTACGAGCGCTGGAAGCGTCGGCGCCTGCCGGAGAACGTCGAGCAGAAGGTCGGCGTGCAGGCGACCAACAAGCTGGCCCGCTACACCGGGCGGGTGTTCGCCCTGTCGCTGCTGATCTGCCTGTTCCTGCCCTATCCCTACGAGCCCGGTGGCTCCTTCGTGATCCTGCCGACCGAGCAGCAGCAGGTGGCCAGCGACATCGGCGGCATCGTCACCGAGGTGCTGGTGGAAGGCGGCGAGCAGGTCAAGGCCGGCCAGGTGCTGGCGCGCCTGGCCACCGGTGACTACGCCGCCCAGGTGAAGATCGCCGAGGCGCGCATTGCCGAGGAGCAGGCCATAGTCGCCGAGCTGAAGGCACGGCCCCGTGCGGAAGAGGTGGAAGTGGCCACGCGCAGCCTGGACATGGCGCGCACCCAGACCCAGTTCAGCCAGTCCAACCATCAGCGCCATGTCACCCTGCTGGCCAAGGGCGGGGTGTCTGCCCAGCAGGCCGACCAGGCCCGTCGCCAGTACGAAGTGGAACTGATGGCGGTCAAGGTGGCCGAGGCCAACCTGGCACTTTCCAAGGCTGGGGCCACCGCGGATTCCGTGGCCGCCGCCGAGGCCCAGGTGCAGCGCTGGCAGAGCGAGCGCGACCTGTACCTGGCGAAGATCGAGCGCTCGCAGCTGCGCGCGCCGATGGACGGCAAGCTGATCACCCTGCTGCTCAAGCAGAAGGTCGGTAAGTTCCAGCCGCCGGGCGAGCCCTTCGCCGTGGTGGAGAAGGCCGACCGGGTGTTCGCCGAGATAGAGGTGCCGGAAACCGAGATCGGCTACGTGCAGCCGGGCGCGGTGCTCAAGGTCAAGCCGCTGGCCTATTCCGACCGGCTGTTCGACGGCACCGTGACGCAGATCGATGCCAACGTGGTGGAGAAGACCGCCGGCAAGTACGTCAAGGTACTCACCATCATCGACAACCCGGCTGGCGAGCTGAAGTCCGGCATGACCGGCTACGCCAAGTCCGCCGGCGAGACCCTGCCGGTTTGGAAGGCCTTTACCCGGGCGATCTTCCGCTTCATCGACGTCGAGCTGTGGTCGTGGATTCCGTGATGGCGGGCGAGGCGCTGCTCTAGTCCCCTCTCCCTCCGGGAGAGGGGACATGCAGACAGCTCGGTCCCCGGATTGCATCCGGACTACGAATAAAAACACCGGCCTCGGCCGGTGTTTTCGTTTGACGGGGCAGGCTGTCGGTCAGGCCGCTGGTGCCGGCAGCAGCTCCTTCAGCGGCCGGCTGTCATCGGCCAGCTGTTCGGCGGTCACGGCGATGCCCTCGGCCACCAGGCGCTTGGCGGCGATGAAGTCCTGCGGGCGGTTGACCGTGTCGGCCGCCAGGACCTTGCCATCCTTGAGATAGAAGGCGCTGAAACTGTCGGTCTGCGGCTCGCCGCGCAGCACCAGGCGTTCGAAGCCTTCGGACAGGCCGACCATCTTCAGCTTCAGCTCGTACTGGTCGGACCAGAACCAGGGCACCGAGGCGTAGGCCTTGAGCTTGCCGGCCATGCCGGCGGCCGCCACGCGCGACTGTTCCAGGGCGTTGGGCACCGACTCCAGACGCAGACGGCGGCCGAGCAGCGGGTTGGGGTGGTTGGTGCAGTCACCGGCGGCGTGGATGTCAGGATCGCTGGTCTGGGCGTACTCGTTGACCAGGATGCCGTTGTCTACCTCGAGCCCGGCCTCGGCGGCCAGTTCGGTGTTGGCGATCAGGCCGATGCCGACCACCACCAGGTCGGTCTCCAGACGGCTGCCGTCGGCGCAGATCACCGCGCTGACCGTCTCGCCAGTCACCTCTAGATCGGCCACCTGCACATTGGTGCGGATATCCACGCCGGCCTCGCGGTGCTTGCGTTCGTAGTAGGCCGACAGCTCGGCGGCAGTGACCCGCTGCAACACTCGAGGCAGGGCTTCCAGAACGGTGACCTGCAGGCCCTGGGCGACGGCCGCGGCCGCCACCTCCAGGCCTATGTAGCCGCCACCGACGATGGCCAGGCGCTTGCCGGCCGCCATCTGGGCACGGATCAGCTCCACGTCGTCGAGGGTGCGCAGGTAGTGGAAGTTGGCGCAGCGCTCGGCGGCCGCGGCATTCGGCACGCTCAGCGGGCGCGGGCGGCCGCCGGTGGCGATGGCCAGCTTGTCGTAGGCCAGCTGCTTGCCGTCGGCCAGTTCCAGGCGCTTGTTGGCGCGGTCGATGCGCAGCACCCGCACGCCGCCGAAGAACTCGACATTGGCCTTGTCGTAGGCCATCTGCGGGCGGATCGATAGGCTGCTCTTCTCCACGCTGCCGGCCAGGTAGGCCTTGGACAGCGGCGGGCGGTGGTAGGGCAGGTGCGCCTCCTCGCCGAGCAGCAGGATGTGGCCCTCCCAGCCCTCGTTGCGCAGGGCGATGGCCAGTTCGCCGCCGGCGTGGCCGGCACCGATGATGATGGCGATGGAGGATGCAGCGTCGGTCATGGCGGGCTCTCGGCACAAGGAAAGTGGTCGCTAGTGTATGCATCCGCACGGTCCAAGTCCCGGCCGAAGATGCCAATCGCCATGCCGTTGTCGCAGTGTCTGTGGCAGCATTGCCCCAGGTATTGGGGGGCAGGGACATGCACACGGAGAAAAAACTGGCTGCACCGCAGCCGCTGAGCTGGCGCGAGGCGCTGCTGTTCTGGCTCAAGCTGGGCTTCATCAGCTTCGGCGGGCCGGCCGGACAGATCGCCATCATGCACCAGGAACTGGTGGAGCGCCGGCGCTGGATCTCCGAGCGGCGTTTCCTGCATGCCCTCAACTACTGCATGTTGCTGCCCGGCCCCGAGGCCCAGCAACTGGCCACCTATATCGGCTGGCTGCAGCACCGCACCTGGGGCGGCATAGTCGCCGGGGGGCTGTTCGTGCTGCCGTCGCTGCTGATCCTGATCCTGCTGTCGTGGCTGTATGTCGCCTTCGGCCACCTGCCGCTGGTGGCGGGCATCTTCTACGGGATCAAGCCGGCGGTGACTGCCATCGTGCTGCAGGCCGCCCACCGCATCGGTTCGCGGGTGCTGAACAACGGCTGGCTATGGGGCATCGCGGGGGCCGCGTTCGTCGCCATCTTCGCCCTCAACCTGGCGTTCCCGCTGATCGTGCTGGCGGCGGCGCTGGTCGGCTATCTGGGCGGGCGCCTGGCGCCGCAGCATTTCGCGGTCGGCGGCGGGCATGGCGCGGCGGCGAAGTCCTACGGTCCGGCGCTGATCGACGAGGACACGCCGCCGCCGGCGCACGCACGCTTTCGCGCCTCGCGCCTGCTGCTCCTGCTGCTGATCGGTGCGCTGCTGTGGCTGCTGCCCATGGGGCTGCTGACCCTGGCGTTCGGCTGGCAGGGCAGCCTGACCCAGATGGGCTGGTTCTTCACCAAGGCCGCGCTGCTTACGTTCGGCGGTGCCTACGCGGTGCTGCCCTATGTCTATCAGGGCGCGGTCGATCACTACGGCTGGTTGAGCCCGACGCAGATGATCGACGGCCTGGCTCTGGGCGAGACCACGCCGGGGCCGCTGATCATGGTGGTGGCCTTCGTCGCTTTCGTCGGTGCCTACGGGCAGCCGGTGTTCGGCACCGATTCGGCCTTCGCCAGCGGTGCTCTGGCGGCCTGCCTGGTCACCTGGTTCACCTTCCTGCCGTCGTTCCTGTTCATTCTCGCCGGCGGCCCGCTGGTGGAGTCGACCCACGGCGAGCTGAAGTTCACCGCTCCGCTGACCGCCATCACCGCGGCGGTGGTCGGGGTGATCGTCAACCTCGCGCTGTTCTTTGCCTACCATGTGTTATGGCCCCAGGGCTTTGCCGGAACCTTCGACTGGCCGGCGGCGTTGATCGCCCTTGGGGCGGCGCTGGCCCTGTTCGTGCTGCGCCGCGGGGTGATCCAGGTGCTGCTGGCCAGCGCCGCCGTGGGCCTGGCGGTGCATCTGTTACGCGGTCTTTATTGACCCGAACCAGGCTTTTCTATATTTGAAACACAGTGGCTGGAGCAGCAGGATTCGATGAGTCAGAACGCAGATACGGATAGCGCGGATCACCGCTGGTGGCAGCGGCCGACCCTGGTGCCGCTGGCCAGGGTGTTCGTGATACTGGTCTGCGTGTCGCTGGTGGCCACCGATGGTTGGCTGATGTGGAACGCCCGCCAGGTACAGCTGCGCGATGCCGAGATCGAAACCTCCAATCTGGCCTCCGCTCTGGCGCGCCAGGCCAGCGATACCCTGAAGAAGGCCGATACCGTGCTGCTCGATCTGGTCGAGCGCCTGCAGGTGGACGGCATGCAGCCGCAGCAGCTGCAGCGCCTGCAGGGCCTGATGCGCCAGCACGTGTACGAGCAGCCTGAGCTGCACGGCCTGTTCGCCTACGACCGCGACGGCAACTGGCTGGTCAACTCCTTCGGCGAGGTGCCGCCGGGCGCCAACAATGCCGACCGCGAGTACTTCCGCTATCACCTCCAGTACCCGGACGACCACGGCGCGCATGTCGGCACGCCGGTGCGCAGCCGCACCACCGGTGACTGGATCATCCCGCTGTCGCGACGGGTGGAGGATGCCCAGGGCAACTTCGCCGGGGTGGCCCTGGCCACCATTTCCATCGACTTCTTCCGCCAGTTCTATGCCACTTTCGATATCCGCGAACACGGCAGCATCAACCTGGTGCTCAACGACGGCACCCTGCTGGTGCGCAACCCCTACCGCGAGGATCTGATCGGCGCCAGCATCGCCGGCGGACAGATCTTCAAGACCCTGCTGCCGCAGAGCCCCACCGGCACCGCGATGTTGCCGTCGGTGATCGATGGCGTGGAGCGCATGTTCAGCTACCGGCAGATCCAGGGTTACCCGCTGGTGGTGATCGCCGCCCTGGCCGAGCAGGACATCCTCGCCGACTGGCGCGCCGACACCTCGCGCCAGCTGGTGGTGGTGATGCTGCTCGCCGCGCTGCTGGCGCTGTTCGGCTTCTACCTGCTGCGCCTGATCAAGCAGGGCCAGAAGACCGAGATCGAGCTGATGGCCACCCGCGACGCCCTGCGTGCCTTCAACCGGCGCCTTGAACAGCAGGCGCTGGAGGACGAACTGACGCGCCTGGCCAACCGCCGCCGTTTCATCCGCGCCCTCAGCGACGAGTTCGCCCGCGCCGCGCGCAGCCAGAAGCCGCTGGCGCTGGTGATGTTCGATGTCGACTACTTCAAGCAGTACAACGATATCTACGGCCATTCCGCCGGCGACGAATGCCTGCGCGCCGTGGCCGAGGTGATCCGTGGTGGGCAGAAGCGCCCGGCGGACCTGGCGGTGCGCTACGGCGGCGAGGAGTTCTGCCTGCTGCTGCCGGAGACCGACGCCCAAGGCGCGCTGCAGGTCGCCGAGCAGGCGCGCGTGGCGCTGGAGGAGCTGGGCATGGCGCACGCCGGCTCGCCCTGGCGCCGGCTGAGCCTGAGCGCGGGCGTGAATGTCTGCCAGCCGACCCCTGACATGGCCGCCGAGAGTGGGCCGGAGCGCCTGATCCAGGGCGCCGACAAGGCGCTGTACGCGGCCAAGGCGGCCGGCCGCGACCGCGTGGTGCTGTACGACGGTACGGTCGAACAGCTGATCGGCTAGCCCAGCGCCTGGTCGGCTGCCGCCCGCGCATGCAGCAGGGTGGTGTCGAACAGCGGCACCGCGGCATCCGCATCCCCCACCAGCAGGCCGATCTCAGTGCAGCCGAGGATCACCGCCTGGGCGCCCTGCGCCACCAGCCGGGCGATCACCTCGCGATAGGCCTGGCGCGATTCCTCGCGCACCGTGCCCATGCACAGCTCCTCGTAGATCACCCGGTGCACCAGCAGGCGGTCGGCCTCGTCCGGCACCAGCACCTGGATGCCGTGCCGGCTCTCCAGGCGCTCTCGGTAGAACGGCTGCTCCATGGTGAAGCGGGTGCCGAGCAGGCCGACCCGCTGCAGGCCGGAAGCGCGGATAGCTTCGGCGGTCGGGTCGGCGATATGCAGCAGCGGAATGCCCACCGCCTGCTCGATGGCATCGGCGACCTTGTGCATGGTGTTGGTACAGAGCACCAGGAACTCCGCTCCGGCCCGTTCCAGGGACACGGCCGCCTCGCCCAGCAGGGCGCCGGCGCGCTGCCAGTCGCCGCTGCGCTGCAGTTGCTCGATCTCATGGAAGTCCAGGCTGTACAGCACCAGCCGCGCCGAATGCAGGCCGCCCAGGCGTGCCTTGATCGCTTCGTTGACGTGGCGGTAGTAGGGCAGGGTGGACTCCCAGCTCATGCCGCCGATCATGCCTATGGTCTTCATCAGGATTCCTCGGGTATCGAACGACTATCCTGCGCTGCCGCGGCGGGCACGGGCAGCTACAGCGGCGCTCTGATCGAGCCCTACAGATGGCGGATCTCGGCGGGTGTCTCCATCCAGTTGTTGTGCAGGCCGTCGGCGTAGTGCACGGGTGCGGCCAGCAGTTCGTCCGGGCTGAGGTCGTCCAGGCTGGCCAGGCTCACGGAGGCGAAGGCGCCGCCGATCTCCGGGATGTTGCCGCGGCTGAACACGCGGATGCCGCAGTGCTTGCAGAACAGGTGGTGGGTGCTGAAGGTGTTGAACTGGTAGCCGCTCAGCGCGTCCTCGCCGCTCTCCAGTTGCAGGGCATCGGGCTTGAGCAGCACGCTCCAGTTGCGTGCCTTGACGCAGAAACTGCAGTTGCACTTGCCGGTGCCGTTGGCCAGGTCGATCTGCGCGCTGAAGCGCACCTGCTTGCAGTGGCAGCTGCCGTGGTAGGTCTTGAGCATGGTGGAGCCTCCCTGTGATGGTCGCCCAACAGCCTAGTCGGCGCAGACGAGTGGGGCGGCGTTTTTCCCCGGTCTGAGGAATAATGCGCAGCCTCGTTGCCAAGCTCCCTGCCATGTCCTCGCGCCCGCTCAACGTTCGCCCCAGCTACCTGCACCTGCCGGCCGGCAACTGGCACACCGTGCTCGACTGCCTGTGCGCGCGCTTCCCGCAGATTTCTCGCGATACCTGGCTGCAACGCATGGCCCGCGGCCTGGTGCTGGACGACCAGGATCGCCCGCTGGGTCCCGAGGCGGCTTACCGCGAGGCGCTGCGGGTGCAGTATTTCCGCGAGATCGAGAACGAGCGGAAGATCCCGTTCCAGGCCCATATCGTCTACCAGGACCAGCACCTGCTGGTGGCGGACAAGCCGCACTTCCTGCCGGTGATGCCGGCCGGCGACTACGCCGAGGAAACCCTGCTCACCCGCCTGGTGCGCGAGACCGGCAATCCGCACCTGGCGCCGCTGCACCGTATCGACCGGCACACCGCCGGGCTGGTGCTGTTCTCCGCCGAGCCCGCCAGCCGCGGCGCCTACCAGGCACTGTTCCGCGAGCGGCGCATCGACAAGCGCTACCAGGCCATCGCCCCGGCGCTGCCGCAGTATGAATTTCCGCTGCGTCGGCACAGCCGTCTGGAAAAGGGCGAGCCGTTCTTCCGCATGTGCGAAGTAGACGGCACGCCGAACAGCGAGACCCTGCTGGAAGTGCTGGAGCGCAACGGCGAGCTGTGGCGCTACCGGCTGTTCCCGGTCACCGGCAAGCAGCACCAGCTGCGCGTGCACATGGCCGCGCTGGGCGCGCCGATCTGCAACGACACCTTCTATCCGCAGCTCAACGATGAGAAGGGCGTGGACGACTTCACCCGCCCGCTCAAGCTGCTGGCCCACAGCCTGGAGTTCGCCGACCCGCTGAGCGGTGAGGCACGGGGCTTCCAGAGCGGTATCAAGCTGGACTGGTAATCAGACCGCGTTGCGCAACCGAGCCAGATCGCGCACCGGCGGCTGGCCGAACAGGCGGCTGTATTCGCGGCTGAACTGCGACGGGCTCTCGTAGCCGACCCGGTAGCCGGCGCTCGACACATCCAGGTTCTCGCACAGCATCAGGCGCCGCGCTTCCTGCAGGCGCAGCTGCTTCTGGTACTGCAGCGGGCTCATGGCGGTCAGCGCCTTGAAGCGGTGGTGCAGGGTGGAGGTGCTGAGGTTGGCCACCTTGGCCAGTTCTTCGATGCGCAGCGGCTCGCCATAGTGCTGGTTGAGCCATTCGATGGCGCGGTTGACCCGATGCGCCTGGCTGTCCGCCGTGGCGATATCTCGCAGCAACTGGCCCTGGGGGCTGTGCAGCAGGCGGTAGAGAATCTCGCGCTGCACCAGCGGGGCGAGCATGGCGATGTCGCGCGGGTTGTCGAGCAGGCGCACCAGACGCAGCACGGCGTCCAGCAGCGGGGCGTCGAGGCGGTCGACATGCAGGCCGCGTCCGCTGCCCTGGTTGGGCACGCCGATGGGCCCGGCGCTGGCGATCAGGCTGGCCAGCTCGGCCGGGTCGATATCCAGGCGCAGGCTCAGGTACGGCTGCTCCACCGCAGCCACCGTGACTTCGCCGGTGACCGGCAGGGTCACCGAGGCCACCAGGTAATGCAGCGGATCGTAGCAATATACCTCGCCCTCCAGGCGCACCACCTTCTGCCCCTGGGCCATGATGCACAGGGCCGGGCGGTACAGGGTGTGGACGATGGGCGACGGCTCGGTAGCGCGGTACAGCGCCAGGCCGGGGATCGCCGTCTCGACTATGCCTTCGCCGGCACAGTATTGGGCAATCAGCCCGGCCAGCTCGCAGCGCTGACCTTCCAGGTTCTGTTCGGCATTCTCGACGTTGGGCATGGCGCGGGTCTCCTCGGTTGCCGCAAGCATACGCGCAGCGTGTGACGGTTCGGCTGCTATCGGCAGGATCAGGCAAGAGCACGGCAGTTTTGTGCAAACCGACTTGTCATAGTCTGCTAAGCGTAGTGCTTGTTCGTGGATGGTTTGCAGGATCAGGCAAGTCGTCAGCAGTTTCCGGCTAACGTCCCGCGCATCCTGACGCGCAATCTCTGCCTCGTCCCGGCGCCACTTCCGCGCCGCTTGCCGAGGAACAGCTCATGTCGCAGATCGCAGAGAAAGTCATCGTCATCACCGGTTCCAGCAGTGGCATCGGCGAAGCAACCGCCCGCCTGCTGGCCAGCCAGGGCGCCCGCGTCGTACTCGGCGCCCGCCGCAGCGAGCGCCTGGAGGCGCTGGCCGCGGATATCCGCAACCAGGGCGGCACGGCCGAGTACCGCACCACCGATGTGGTCCGCGAGGAAGAGGTGCAGGCGCTGGTCGACCTGGCCTTGGAGCGCTTCGGCCGGGTCGATGTGCTGGTCAACAACGCCGGCGTGATGCCGCTGTCGCCCCTGGCAGCGCTGAAGGTCGGCGAGTGGAACCGGATGATCGACGTCAATATCCGCGGCGTGCTGCACGGCATCGCCGCCGTGCTGCCCAGCATGCAGCAGCGCCGCGCCGGGCAGATCATCAACGTCGCCTCCATCGGCGCCTACAAGCCGATCGTCACCGGCGCCGTGTACTGCGCGACCAAGGCGGCGGTGGTGTCGCTGTCCGAGGCGCTGCGCCAGGAAGTGGGCGCCGATATCCGCGTCACCGTGGTATCGCCCGGCGTCACCGAGTCGGACCTGGCCGAGACCATCTCCGACGGCGCCACCCTGGAGATGATCCGCGAGTTCCGCCGCGACGCGATTCCGGCCAGTGCCATCGCCGAAGCCATCGCCTATGCCATCGGCCAGCCGGCTGCGGTGGATGTCAGCGAGCTGGTGATCCGTCCCACCTCCAGCGCCTATTGAGAGGGTCTTTCCGAGACGACCCGTCTGGAACGATACGCCGCCCCACAGGGGGCGGCTCTTGCGGGAGACATGCAATGAATCAAGCAATCACCAGCCTGGCGCGCTTCCAGGCCCGGGAAGGCCACGGCGAGGAGCTCGGCCTGCGTCTGTGCGAGTTGTTGCTGCGGGCCAGGCGCGATGCCGCCTGCCATGGCTGCGAGCTGCTGCATGACCAGCAGTGCCCCGAGGAGTGGCAGCTGTGCGGGCAGTGGGCTTCCGAGCAGGCGCTGCAGGCGCACCTGCAACTGCCGCACATGCAGCTGCTCGGCCGCCTGGTGGAAAGTGGCCTGATCCGGCGCATGGAGATGCGCGTCGAGGATTATTCGGCGGGGCTGGCGTCGTAGCTGTAGGTGCCGCTTTCGAGGTTCAGATCGATGCGGACCTTCCAGTGGCTCTGCTCGTGGCCATTCTCGGCCAGGCCCTCCACCGTCACCCGGGTGGCGCCATCGCTGGCGCAGCTGAGCTGGGCGAAGCTCAGTTCGGCGTGGTCGTTGTTGACCTCGGCGAAGCCGTAGCCCTGTTCCACCCGCCACAGCGCACCTGCCTGATCCGGGGCGATGCGGTCGACGAAGATCAGGTCTTGGCCGTATCGCGAGTAGCGCAGCAGGCGCAGGTCACCGTGGTTTTCGCCAAGCTTCCAGCTGCCGCAGTCGAGCACCTGGCGCAGGCTGGCGAACTGCTCGCGAGCCTCGCCGTAGCTGACTTCCCGGCCCAGCGCCGTGGCCTGGCCGACCACGCAGGTGGCGAGCAGGCTGCAGAGCAGCGCGCGCATCAGCCGCAGCTCAGGCGGATGATGGTGTCGTCTTCGTCGATGTCGATGTTCAGGCGCTGCGGGTTGTAGTCCATGGTCACCGGCTGGTTCGGCTGGGTCACCCGCAGGTGCTCGGCGCCGGCTTCTGCGCGAGCTTCCTCGGCCATCTCGGTGGTGATGCGCTTTTCCACCAGATGTTGCACAGCCTCGGCGTTGCAGCGGCCATCGCCCTTGCTCGCGGCGGCCGGTTTGTCCGGGCTGGAGGAACAGGCGGCCAGCAGCGCACAGGCGAGCAGGGCGGAGAGTTGCAGTGATCGGGTCATGAGGGGCGTCCTTGTCTGAAACACCCCACCACGGTGCCACCGCTGGCACGCTCAGGCAACCGCCGGGATCACAGTACGCGATAGACCTGCCCGGTCTGCCGGCCTTCCGCGCTCTTGGCGTAGGCCAGCGCCACTGTGGCTGCAGGTACCGCCTTGAAGCCGCGGAAGTAGGGGCCGTAGTTGGGCAGCGACTCTTCCAGCACGGTCGGGCTCACGCTGTTGATGCGCAGGCCGCGCGGCAGCTCGATGGCGGCGCCACGGACGAAACCGTCGACCGCCGCGTTGACCATGCTCAGGGCGCTGCCGAAGCGGATCGGGTCTTCGCTGAGCACGCCGGAGGTGAGGGTGAAGGAGGCGCCGTCGTTGGCGAACTCGCGGCCGATCAGCACCAGGTTGACCTGGCCCATCAGCTTGTCGTCCAGGCCCACGGCGAACTCCTTGGCGGTGAGTTCTTCCAGCGGGCCGAAGTGGCCGTTGCCGGCGGCGCTGATCAGGGCGTCGAACCGGCCGGTCTGCTCGAACAGGCGGCGGATCGAGGCCGGGTCGGTGATGTCCACCTGCAGCTCGCCGCTGTTGCGGCCGACGCGGACGATCTGATGGCGGTCCTTGAGTTCGTGGTCGATGGCGCGGCCAATGGTGCCGCTGGCGCCGATCAGGATGATTTTCATGGAGTGGCTCCGTACTGGTGAGTGACGGGGCCAGCTTAGGCGCTGCGCTGTTGCCAATAATCCTGGCAATGTGAAACCTTTGGTTCTCATCAGGAAACAATGAGCGCCACGCCATGAGCGAACTGGAAGACCTGGCCGCCTTCGCTCTGCTGGTGGAAGCCGGCAGCTTCACCGCCGCGGCCGAGCGTCTGGGCTGCAGCAAGGGCCAGCTGTCCAAACGTATCAGCGGCCTGGAACGCAGCCTCGGCAGCCAGCTGCTGCACCGCACCACGCGCCGGCTGCACCTGACCGCCGCCGGCGCCGCCCTGCTGCCCGAGGCCCAGGCGCTGCAGGCCCAGGCCCAGCGCGCGCGCCAGGTGGTGCGCAGCCTGCAGGAGGAGGTCAGCGGTACGGTGCGTCTGACCGTGCCGGTGTCCCTCGGCGAGACCTTCTTCGATGCGTTGTTGCTGGACTTCGCCAGCCGCTACCCGCAAGTGCGGGTCGAGCTGGACCTGGCCAATGTCTATCGCGACCTGGTGGCGGACGGCTTCGACCTGGCCATCCGTTCCGGCGTAAGTCCGGACGAGCGCCTGGTGGCCAAGCCGCTGTTCGCCCTGCAGGAAATCACCTGCGCCGCGCCGGCCTACCTGGCACGCCACGGCAAACCGCAGACGCCGGCCGAGCTGGGCGCGCACCAGTGCCTGCTGAACACCCACTACAGCGGTTTCGAGGAGTGGCTGTACCACCGCCAGCATCAGCTGGAGCGGGTGCGGGTGTCCGGCAACCTGGCCAGCAATCACTACAGCCTGTTGAAGAAGGCGGCGCTGAGCGGCGCCGGCGTGGCGCGCCTGCCGTCCTACATGGTGCAGGACGAACTTGGCGACGGCCGTCTGGTCTGGCTGCTGCGCGATCACCAGACCCGCAGTACGCCGGTGTTCCTCGTGCATCCCTGGCAGGGCACCCTGCCGCGCCGCACCCAGGCCCTGGCGGACTACCTGCTGGGCTGGTTCGAACGCAGCCGCCAGGCCCTGGACGGCCTGCGTTAGCCGGCGCGGCTGGCGATCCAGCGCTTGTACTGGCGGGCGCGGCGGGCGATACGCAGCTGCTCGCCGATCAGGGCGCGCAGTGGCGACACGTCCGGGTTGGGCTGGTGGCCCTGGCTAAGACGGCGCAGCTGGAACTTCACCGCCGCCATGTAGGCCAGCGAGGCCAGGGCCTTGCGTTTCCAGGCGATCGGCGCCAGTTCGGCACGACGCTCGCGGCCCTGGCGCCAGTGCTCGGGCAGCGCCGGGTCGATGGCCAGGGCGGTGGCGATGCCGGCCATGGCCACGCCGCTTTCCAGCACTTTCTCCACCACCGGCAGGCGACGGATGCCGCCGGTAACCATCACCGGCATGCGCGCCACGGAGGCGATCTCGCCGGCGAATTCGAGGAAGTAGGCCTCGCGCGCCAGGGTGCGGCCGTCGCGGGCGTCGCCTTGCATGGCCGGGGCCTCGTAGCTGCCGCCGGACAGTTCGACCAGGTCGACGTCCAGCTCATTGAGCATCTCCACCACGCGCTTGGCGTCGGCGGCGTCGAAACCGCCGCGCTGGAAGTCCGCCGAGTTGAGCTTGACCGCCACGCAGAAGCCCGGCGAAACGCGCGCTCGCACCGCCTTGACCACTTCCAGCAGCAGGCGGGCACGGTTTTCCAGCGGCCCGCCCCAGCGGTCCGTGCGCTGGTTGGACAGTGGCGAGAGGAACTGGCTGAGCAGGTAACCGTGGGCAGCGTGAACCTGCACACCGCTGAAGCCGGCGCGTTCGGCGAGCTCGGCGCTGTTGGCGAAGCGCTGGATCAGCGCGCCGATTTCCGCGTCGTCCAGCGCCTTGGGCAGCGGGAACATCTTGGAGAAGCTGCCCAGCTCCAGGGGCACGGCGGAGGGCGCCACGGTCGGCTGGCCGAGGTTGGCCTGCATCTGCCGCCCCGGGTGGTTGAGCTGCATCCAGAACTGCGCGCCCTTGGCGCGGCCGACCTTGGCCCATTCGCGGAAGCGCTGCAGCAGGCTGTCGTCTTCCAGCACCACGCCGCCAGGGCCGGTCATGGCGTGGCGGTCGATCATCACGTTGCCGGTCAGCAGCAGCCCGGCACCACCCTCGGCCCAGGCCCGGTACAGGCGCAGCAGCTCGGCGGAGGGGCCCTGGTCGATGCTGGCCATGTTCTCTTCCATGGCGGCCTTGGCAATGCGGTTGGGAATGCTGGTGCCGTTGGGCAGTTGCAGGGGCTGGAAGGGGCTCATGAAGGGTTCTCCCGGTGGACGATGGGTGAAGCCTAAGATTAAAGTTAACTTCAAGGTCAATACCCCACGGAGCATTTCATGAAGATCGGTGAACTGGCGAAACGCACCGGCCTGGCCGCCTCGCGCATCCGCTTCTACGAGGCCAGCGGGCTGATCGCCGCCCAGCGTCAGGCCAACGGCTATCGCGAATACCCGGCACAGACCGAGCAGGTCCTGGCGGTGATCACTCGCGCCCAGCAGTCGGGCTTCAGTCTGGAGGAGATCCGCCGCCTGCTGCCCGACCCGGTGGCGCAGAGCTGGCCCCACGACGAGCTGCTCGCCGCGCTCAAGCGCAAGGTCGAGGAAATCGAGGTGATGCAGGCGCGTCTGGCGCAGAACAAGGCACAGCTGCTGGCCACCATCGCCGATATCGAGAACAAGCCCGAGGGCATGCTGTGCAACGAGAACGCCGAGCGCATGATGGCCAGCCTGCGGGCGCGGCAGGCCGACTAGCGCAATCTGCTGCAACACTCGTGCGACGGGGGTGCGCCATCCTGGATTTGCTCACCGGCAGCGCCTGTAGTAAGACTGGAGCCAGAGATTCATCCGGACCGTGGCAGACGCCTCGGTCCATTCGAAGTTGTGTGGCCCAGCAAGGGGAGTGGTGCGCCGATGGTCGGCGCACGGCGCTTCGCAGGCACACCAGAGGAGATGCTTCACCCGCCTGACCCCGCAGCCGCAGTACCTCGGAACACCCCAGGAAAACGAGGAAGCCCCATGCAAGTTCAAGTTCGCACCAATCAGATCGAAGGTAGTGCTCGGCTTCAGGAATGGGTAAGCGCGGAGGTGATGGACAGGCTCGAACATTTCGACGAGCTGCTGACCCGGGTGGTCGTCCACATCAGCGATGAGAACGCGCACAAGTCCGGCGGCGACGACAAGCGCTGCCAGATCGAGGCCCGGCCCAAGGGCCATCAGCCCATCTCCGTGACGCACAAGGCCGAGGCCATGGGCCTGGCCATCGACGGCGCCGCCGAGAAGATGCGCCATGCCCTGGAACACCTGACCGGGCGCCTGGAGGGCAAAACTCTCTCCACCGGCCGCTTCGTCGAAGCCGGCGACGTGCTGCTCACCGATGCCCTGTTGGAAGAGGAATTCCTGGCCAAGCAGGACGACCTGCAACGCGAATAACCCGCGCCTCCATTGTCGCGATCAACACAACCGCCCTCTCGGGCGGTTGTCGTTTCTGCGCTCCGCCGAGGCGCCGGCTCCTATACTGAAACCACCAGGGTCGGGCGTGCTGGACGTTCCGTTGGAGCGGGGGCCGGGCGGGTAGCGGGGCTTGACCTGCGACCTGTCGGGAAAGGGAAGGGCGGCTCGCCGCAGCGGCGGGCAGGCGATATCACATGAGCACCGCATGGCTGGTCGCCGCGCGCCGGCGCCTTTGCATCCCGCTGCTGGCCGGGTTGCTGGTCGGCTGCGCCAGCGATCCGCCCGTGCATGTCTCCGCGAGCACCTGGCGCCAGGTCGACCAGGACATCGCCGCCGCCTCGCGCAGTGCCGAGGACCAGGCCCGCCAGCACGCGCTGGAGGCCATGCAGCGCTGGCTGGCGCTGGTGCAGCGGCAGACCGACGAGGAGTTCATTCCCTGGTTCTACGGCTACTGGACCCAACAGTGGCTGAGCTTCAAGGTGTCCTGGTACAAGCTCGGCGCCGACGAGGACGATCCTACGGTGCGGCGCCTCGCCGCCTACCTGCAGGAGGAATACCAGGAGCTGGTGCTCGAGCCGGTGGCCGAGGAGGTCTCGCCCGAGCGCATCCTGCATGCCTCCACCCGCATCTATGTGCGCCAGCTGGACATGCGTCTGCAGACCATCCCCGGGCGTCACGGCGTCCCCCAGGATCAGTTCGACCAGCGCCTGGCCGCGCTGCCGGTGATCTCCGGCGAGCCAGGCGCCAGCCTCTACCAACTGATCCACGCCGACCCGCTGGAGCGCCTGCCGGCCTATGCCGCACTGCTCGAACGGGTGGGCGCCGTGCCCGGCGGCGACTGGTCGGCCGACCCCGGCATCTCCCTGGTGGCCCAGCGCACCAGCGAGCGCCTGGTCGACGAGATGACCACCAGTGGCGCGGTCAGCGCGGTGGCCGCCATGGTTGGCAGGGTGGCCGGTACGGCGCTGTCCCTGGGCGCGACCATCTTCACCCTGATCAGCCGTGACGCCGCCCGCCCGGAGAGCGAGGCGCAGCTGCGGCACAGCCTGGCGGTGGCGCTCGACCAGGAGTCCAGGGCACTGCTGAGCAGCCCGGACCGCGGTGTGCTGGCCGGCGTCTGGTACCTCTCCGGGCAGATAGAGGAGGGCCTAGGGCGGCCGTTCCAGTATCAGCCATGAGTCCAAATTGTTTAGCAAGCGATGAACTGAGCGTGCAAAGAATCGGATTTAACCCGGATTAGCCGCCGTGCGAGTCTCGCCTTCATGAGTTCGCCCAGCCGCCGTTCCAGCCTTGTGTCCAGTCCTTGCCTATCCAGGGTTGGCGACAGCGTCGCGCTGCTCCCCGAAATCCTCGCCTTCTGGGCCCTCTGGCACTGTCGCCACGCCCGCCCACCGGATCGCCCGCTCGCCCCTTGAGCAATTCCTCGCGCATATGCGCGGACGCCCTGGTCCGGAACACTTATCTGCTGAACACGCGTTTTTGCATGCCTTGGATAGCGATGCGTCCCGCTCGATCCGCGTGCACCGTCAGCTAGACGAGGCGAGCAGGCGCCGGACCAGCACCCTGATACAGAACAAGAACAGCCGACCCGCGCGCTGGGCCGGCCACAGAGGAAAGCAACGATGAACGCCGCCACCCAACCCGTTATCGCCGCAGCCGAGCGGGCCAAGTCCTACTACAGCGCCACGCTGAACGAGGAGACCAACTACCCGACCCTGCAGGGCCAGGTCAGCGTCGATGTCGCCATCATCGGCGGCGGCTTCACCGGCGTCGCCACCGCGGTGGAGCTGGCCGAGCGCGGCCTCAAGGTGGCCATCGTCGAGACCCACAAGATCGGCTGGGGCGCCACCGGGCGCAACGGCGGCCAGGTCACCGGCAGCCTGTCGGGCGATGCGGCCATGCGCAAGCAGATGCGCAATACCCTGGGCGAGGAAGTCGACGACTTCATCTGGCATCTGCGCTGGCGCGGCCACGAGATCATCAAAAACCGCGTGGCCAAGTACGGCATCCAGTGCGATCTGCGCCACGGCCACCTGCACGCGGCGATGAAGCCTGCGCACATGGACGAGCTGCGCGCCTCCTACGCCGAGGCCATCGAGCGCGGTATGGGTGACGACGTGAGCCTGCTCGATGCCGCCGGCGTGCGCGAACACCTGGCCAGCGACATCTACCTGGGTGCGATCAAGAACACCCGCAACATGCACCTGCACCCGCTCAACCTTTGCATCGGCGAGGCCAAGGCCGCCGCGAGCCTGGGCGCGCTGATCTTCGAGCATTCCGAGGTGCTGGACATCGTCCAGGGCGCCAACCCGGCGGTGATCACCGCCCAGGGCCGCATCGACGCCAAGCAGGTGCTGCTGGCCGGCGACGTCTACCACAAGCTGGCGCGCAAGCAGCTCAAGGGCATGATCTTCCCGGCCATGGGCGGCATCGTCACCACTGCGCCGCTGGGCGAGCTGGCCAAGGAGCTCAACCCGCAGACCCTGGCCGTGTACGACTGCCGCTTCGTGCTCGACTACTACCGCATGACCAACGACGGCCGCCTGCTGTTCGGCGGTGGCGCCAACTACTCAGGCCGCGACTCGCGCGATATCGCCGGCGAGCTGCGCCCGTGCATCGAACGCACCTTCCCCCAGCTCAAGGGCGTGGAGATCGAGTTCCAGTGGAGCTGCGCCATGGGCATCGTGATGAACCGCATCCCGCAGCTGGGCAAGCTGTCGCAGAACGTCTGGTACTGCCAGGGCTACTCCGGCCACGGCATCGCCACCACCCATATCATGGGCGAGATCATGGCCAACGCCCTGACCGGCACCCTCGGCCACTACGACACCTTCGCCGCCTGCAAGCACATCAAAGTGCCGATGGGCGATGTGTTCGGCAACCCGATGCTGGCTGCCGGCATGTGGTACTACCAGATGATGGAAAAACTGCGCTGATGACGCGCGCTCACGCCATCCGGGCATGCCCGCTTCCGCCCGGAAGCGGGACACCTGGCGTCGTTACAAACCCAGCTCCGACAGCCCCGGATGCTCATCCGGTCGCCGCCCCAGCGGCCAGCGGAATTTGCGCTCGGCCTCGCTGATCGGCAGGTCGTTGATGCAGGCGAAGCGATGGGCCATCAGGCCGTTCTCGGCGAACTCCCAGTTCTCGTTGCCGTACGAGCGGAACCAGTTGCCGGAGTCGTCGCGCCACTCGTAGGCGTAGCGCACGGCGATGCGGTTGTCGGTGAATGCCCACAGCTCCTTGATCAGGCGGTACTCCAGCTCCTTGTTCCACTTGCGCCGCAGAAAGGCCTCGGCCTCGGCGCGGCTGGTGGCGAACTCGGCGCGGTTGCGCCACCTGGTATCGGGGGTATAGGCCAGGGCCACCTTGCCGGCATCGCGGCTGTTCCAGCCGTCCTCGGCCAGGCGGACCTTGAGGATGGCAGTCTCGCGGGTGAAGGGCGGCACCGGTTGGCGGATTTCGGGCGTGGACATGGGCTTGCTCCTGTTGGCGAAGGTGAAGGGGGCGGGTTGCTCAGTGATGCGTGGCGCTGGCTTGTGGCTGGCGAATGCCGGTGCGCAGTGCTCGCCACAGGCTGACCAGGCGATTGGTCGACGCGGCGGAGCAGGGATGTTCGAGTGCCGCGGCCATCTGTGGCAGCAGCAGGTTCGCCTCCCATTCCATGGCGTCACGGTTTGCCGAGAACGATGTGGGTGTATCGGGCCACTGCACGGGTGGCTGCATATCCCAGTTTTGCAGATCGCTTCTGTTCATCTCGCGGTCTCCTCGTCAGATATCCAGCACCAGGGGTTGGGTGTTGCCTTCGGTATGCGCCGGCACGGCGCAGCAGATCAGCACGTTGTCGCCGTCCGGCAACTGCGCTGGCGGATTGGGGTAGTGCACGGCGCCGCTGACCAGCCGGGCGGCGCAGGTGCCGCAGGAGCCGCCGCGGCAGCTGAATTCGGGACTCAGGCCCCGGCTTTCGGCCAACTCCAGCAGGCTGCCGCTGTCGGGCTTCCAGCGCGCCTCGGCGGCCGAGGCGGAGAAGTACACCGGCACCGGCACCGTGGCCGCCGGTGGCTGCTCCAGGCTCGGCGGCTGCTCGCTCTGCGAACGGCGCAGGGCGGACGGGCCGAAGGCCTCGGCGTGGATGCGCTGGTCGGGAATGTTGAGGCCGCGCAGGCCGTCGTACATGTCCTGCAGGAAACCGCTGGGGCCGCACAGGTAGAAGTCGTAGTCGTCCAGCGGCAGGCGTGCCTTGACCTGGGCGAAGCTCAGGCGGCCAGCCAGTTGGTAGTCGCGTTCGAGCTGTGCATCTGTGTCTGGGCTGCTCAGCGCGCGGTGGATATGCAGCAGGCCGGACGCCCGCTGTTGCAGCGCCGTCAGCTCCTCGCGGAAGGGCAGGTCGGCCAGGCTGCGGGCACTGTGGAACAGATGGATGTGCCGCTCGCGCTGGTGCTGGCGGTTCTGCGCCACCAGCTCGCGGGCCATGGACACCATCGGGGTGATGCCGACGCCGGCGCCGATCAGCACCACCGGCCGATCGGTTTCATCGACCAGGGTGAAGCTACCCAGCGGTGCGCGTACTTCCAGCAGATCGCCGACCTGGACGTTTTCGTGCAGGTGGCGCGAGGCCTTGCCCTGCAGTTTCACGCTGATGCGGATGTGGCCGTCGGACGGTGCGCTGGAGACGCTGTAGGTCCTGACCAGGGCCTCGTCGCCGGCCTGCAGGCGCATCGGCAGGTGCTGGCCGGCGGCGAAGGGCACGTTGGCGTTGTCCTGCGGGACGAGGAACAGCGAGCGGATGTCGCTGCTCTCCTGCTGCACCCGCGCCACGCGCCATTGCTGCCACTGCCGGCGTTGCTCGTACTGGCGCACGCGCTCCTCGGTCTCCGCCCAGGTGCCGGTGGCCAGGCTGGTCGGCGCGTAGTCGTGGAACTGCCAGCGGATGCCCAAGGCGGCCGGGCGCAGCACCACGTGCTCAACCTCGACCGTCCACAGCCGCTCGGCGCCCTCGAAGGACTTGGTCAGCGGGCTGTCGAGCAGCAGCTCGGTGCGCCCGCTGACTTGCAGCATGTCGCCACTGGCGAAGTCGACGAACAGCAGGCCGGCGATGGGGTTGGCCTGCAGGTTGCCCAGGGTGTTGAAGAACAGGTTGCCGGCGTAGTCGGGAATGGTCAGGCGGTTGCCCTCGACCCTGACAAAACCGGCGCGGCCGCCGCGATGGGAGACGTCCACCGAACGGCTGTGGTCGTCATGCTCGATGTAGCTGGCGATGAAGAAAGTGTCGGCGGCGCGGATCAGCTCGCTGCTGTAGGCGTCCAGGCCGGCGAAGTCCTGGCGCGGCGGCTTGCCACCTGTCGGCACGGTGACGCGGGTGTAGGAGCGTTCCTGGATGTACTTGGGGCAGTTGCCGTAGGAATGCTCGACCTCCACCGCGAAGCCGGCGGCCGAAGCCTGCTGGATCACGCCGTTGATGCGGTTGCGCCGGCGGGTATGCAGCTCGATGCCGAGCATGCCGATAGAGTTGCCTGCCTGCAGTCCGGCGGCTGCCGGGTCTTGCGAGTCGGGCTGAGTGGCAAGGAACAGGTGCTGCGGGTCGGCTGAGGTGACGAAGCCTTCCGGCCCTTCGAGCAGGGTGGCCCAGGGGCGGCCGTCTGCATCTACCGCGCCGACCACCATGAACGGCAGCTGGTGGTAGAACTCGCGGTGCTGGTCGGGCATGTAGTCGCGGATGACCTTCTGCCCGATCACTTCCATGCGCTCGGTGGCGTGCACGGCTTCCTGCAGCTGGCGTTCGCCGGCATGCCAGGGCGATTTGCGGTGCTTGGGTAGATGGTCCATAACGCGCTCCTTGAGAGGGCTGCCGGGAAACCCGGCAGCCTGGTCGACACTCAGTTGGCTTGCAGACCCGCAGCGGTGCGCGGCATGGCCACGAAACCGGGCAGTGCTTCGATGCGCTGCAGCCAGGCCCGCACGTTCGGGTAGGCCTCCAGCGACACGTTTCCTTCCGGGGCATGGGCGATGTAACTGTAGTTGGCGACATCGGCGATGGTCGGCGTCGAGCCGGTCAGGAAGGGCGCGGCATCGAGTTCGCCTTCCATCAGGGTGAGCAGGGCATGGGCGCGGTTGATCACTTCTTCGGCATTGAACTTGGCGCCGAACACGGTGATCAAGCGGGCCGCTGCCGGGCCAAAGGCGAGCTGCCCGGCAGCTACCGACAACCAGCGCTGCACCTGGGCTGCGGCAGCCGGCTCTTCGGACAGCCAGCGGCCTGCGCCGTACTGCTTGGCCAGGTACACCAGGATGGCGTTGGAGTCGCTGAGGATCACGCCGTTGTCGTCGATCACGGGCACCTGGCCGAAGGCGTTGATGGCCAGGAAACGCTCCTGCTTGTGCTCGCCCTTGGCCAGGTCGACGAAGACGAGCTCGGTGGGCAGTTGCAGCAGCGACAGCATCAGTTGGACGCGGTGAGCGTGGCCGGACAGCGGGAAGTGGTAGAGCTTGATCGGGGTGCGGGACATGGCGTGATTCCTTGCGTGAGAGTGATCGAAACCGAAGCGTGGGGGGTGGGTTCGCGTCGATGGCTGTAGATTGAGTCAATGCACTCGATGGCGGAATCACCATAAAACGCAATCGATAATTGCGATTTATGAAATTGTGCAGGCGCAGCAGCTTCGCTGAGGCGGGGCTTCAGGCTCCGCGCAGGGCGGGATGGGCGCGCAGCAGCGGCACGCTGAAGTCGATGAAGGTACGCGTGCGCGCCGCCGCTCGGCGGCCTTCCCGGTAGATCAGGTGAGCGGGCAGGCTGGGCAAGGCGAAGTCGCTCAGTACCGGCACCAGCAGGCCACTCTGCAGCTCCCGGTGGGCCTCGTGGCTCATGCAGCGCACCAGGCCCAGGCCGCTGACCGCCGCGCGGATCGCCGCCTGCTGGGTGGTGCAGTTCAGGCGCGGAGCAGGGCGCACCAGGCGCACGCCGTGCTCACCGCGAAAACGCCACTCGGCCACATGGCCGGTGCTGCTGGTGACGATGGTCTGGTGGGCAGCGAGATCGTCCGGGCTCAGCGGCCGGCCCCACTGCTGCAGATAGGCCGGCGCCGCGCAGACGATAGGCGCTACGGCGCCGACGGCAATGGCAAAGCCGCTGGAGTCAGGCAGGTGGCCCACCACCAGTGCCACATCGATGCCATCCTCCACCAGGCGCGGCAGGTCTTCGCGGGTTTCGGTGACGATGCTGACCTCGGGATACGCCGCCAGATAGTCCAGCACCACAGGGGTGAGCACCTGATGGCTCATCAGCAGCGGTGCCGAGAGCGTCAGCTGCCCGGCAGGATGCGCATGCTGGCCAATCGCGGAGCATTCGGCCTGTTCCACGCCCGCGAGTATCTGCCGGCAGCTGGCGGCGAACCGCATGCCGGCCGGGCTCAGTCCCGTGCCGCGTGCGCCGCGCAGTAGCAGGGGGGCATTCAGGCGTGCCTCCAGCGTGGCGAGGGTGCGCATGACGGTGGCGATGGATAAGCCCACGGCCCGCGCGGCCGCGGCCAGGCTGCCAGCCTCGGCCACGGCGAGAAACACCTGCATTTCACGAAAGCGGTTCATGGGGCCGTGGCGGCGTTCAGCGCAGGGTTCTGTTGGAAACGCGCCACGCAGTAATCGACGAAGCTGCGCACCTTGGCCGATGGCCGCGAGCCGAGGTAGACCACATGAATCGGCAGCGGTGGGGGGGCGAAGTCTTCCAGTACCAGTTCCAGTTCACCTTTGCCCAGGGCTTCGGCGGCCTGGTACGAGAGCACGCGGGCGAAGCCGCCGCCCAGGCTCGCGGCAAGGATCGCCGCCTGGTTGGAGCTGACGGTCAGGCGTGGTTTCAGGGGCAGGGTGATCAGGCCGGTGGGGCCCATCAGTTGCCACTGGGTCATCGCGGCGCTGGCGGAAGTCATGATGATCTGCGCGGTCAACAGGTCGTCCGGGGTTTGCGGTCTGGCCACCTGGTCCAGGTAACTGGGCGATGCGCAGATCACCGAACGCACTTCGCCCACCTTCAGCGCATGGTAGTCACCCTCCGGCAGGCGACCAATGCGGATGGCCACATCCACGCCTTCCTCGGCCATGTTGACCGGGCGATCCACCAGCAGCGCGTTGATGTTCAGCTCCGCGTGCGCGGCGAGAAAATCGCTGATCAGCGGGATGACATGCAGCTCGCCGAACATCACCGGCGCGGTAACGGTCAGAGTACCGCGCACCCGCACGCTGGCGCCGGCAGCGAGTTCTTCGGCTTCCTCCAGTTCCAGCAGAATGCGCCGGCAGTCTTCCACATAGCGCCGGCCGGCCTCGGTCAGGCGCAGGCTGCGCGTGCTGCGTGCCAGCAGCAGGGTGCCGAGGCGGTTTTCCAGCGCCGCAATCGCCCGGGTCACGCTCGGCGGCGACATGCCCAGCAGCTTGGCGCCGCCGGCAAAGCTCTGCGCTTCCGTCACGGCCAGCAGCACTTTCATTTCCTGAAACCTGTCCACGCTCACCGCCAGTTTGCCGAGTGGATTGGGCCGCCATCGCTGCAGCGCCTGGCCGTAGCCTAATGGCCAGGGCGGATGGCTGTCAGCTGCATGTCGGTGCGCCGTGATTTTGCTCCGCAGCACTTCGCCTGCGGCAGTCCTCCACGGCAGTCGGCAAGCCAGCTCCTGGATGGCAGGTTCGGCCGCGGTTGGCGTCGAAGATGTGGTCGCGGTCCATTCATCTTTGCCGGCAATCCAGTCATGCTTGGTGTCTGTTCCTTTTCCTGCAGTGGAACCCTCCATGTTTGCACTGATCGCCCAACACCCACTCACCATCGGCGTCGTCCTGCTGCTCGCCGACCTTGCGTGCTGGCGCCTGTTGCCGGCCGAGGCCAAGGTCTTGCGGGTGCTGCTGCGCCTGGGGATCTTCATTGCCTACAGCCTGGCCATCATCAGTGCCGGGATGAGCCCGCTGCAGCCGCCGCCGTGGAGCGAGCCGGCGCTGAGCATGCTCGGCTCCGCCTTGGGTATCGCCTGGTGGCTGCTCTTTGCGCGCACCCTGACCGTGGTGCTCGGCGTGCTGCTGATGCCGCGCAGCGGCCACACCGGTCGCCTGCTACAGGACGTGCTGGGCGCGGTGATCTTCCTGGCGGCCATAGTCGCGGCGGCGGCCTACATCATGCAGCTGCCGGTCAAGGGCCTGCTGGCCACCTCCGGGGTAGTCGCCATCGTCATCGGCCTGGCGCTGCAGAACACCCTGGGCGACGTGTTCTCCGGCATCGTGCTGAACACCACCAAACCCTATCGCCTGGATGACTGGGTATCGATCGACGGCATCGAAGGCAAGGTGATCGAGATCGACTGGCGCGCCACGCACCTGCGCACCAGCCAGGGCAGCACTGTGGTAATCCCCAACTCGGTGGCCGCCAAGACCAAGGTTCTCAACCTCAATCGCTCCACCGATATCGATAACGTCAAACTGAGCATCAGCGTGCCGGTGCAGGTGCGACCAGTCCTGGTGCTCGACGCCCTCAATCGCGCCCTGCAAGGCGTCAGTGCGCTGCTGCAGAAGCCCAAGCCGAAGGTGTCGGTCAAGAGCTCCGACCTGAGCATGGTGGAGTACGAGATGAGTGCATTCGTGGCCGCCGGCAGCAGCTCGAGCGAGGTGCGCAATCAGCTGTTCGACCTCGCTCACCGACATCTGCAGGCCGCTGGCATTCTGCGCGGCACCGAGCATGTCGATGTGCCGCGCAGCCGCCAGCGTGTCCTGCTCGACGACGTGAAAATTTTCCGTGCGCTGGATGCCGAGGACAAGGATCGATTGGCCGAACTGCTGGTGGCCCATACCTTCAGCAAGGGCCAGGTGGTGCTGGAAGTCGGCGAAGTCAGCGAGCAGCTGCTGCTGATCGGTACCGGTGTCATATCGGCCGCCGTGCCCAATGGCAGCGACATGATCGAGGCCGGACGCATGGGCCCGGGCGAGGTCATGGGTGAGCAGGGCGTCACCTTCGGCACGCCGTCCGAGGCGCGCTTCACCGCGCTCAGTTCGGGGGTGCTCTACAGCCTCGACAAGGAAGCGCTGGACGCCTGCCTGGAGCAACGCAGCGAAGTGGGCAGCGCGCTGGCCAAGTTGCAAAGCTTCCGTCAGCAGGCCAGTGCCTCGCTGCTGGAGCAGAAGCCGGTGACGATCAAGAAGGGCAAATTCCTCAGCTGGCTGCAGCGCTCTTGAGGGCAGGTTCGAGCCAGCGCGCCGACCACGCGGGAGTGGCCGGCGCCGCCCTCGGCTCTTCTCGCTGAGGCGCTGAAATCAGGTCGGCAGGGATTGCCCAGCAGGTCTTCGAGTCGCCACATCATCACCCTCGCACCATGGGAGCGACGGCAAGCAGCATTCGCGCTGCTTGCCGGTGACGGGTTTGGTGAGGCGACCCGACGTCAAGCGCGAGTGGTTAGTCCGCGGCCTGTTCCGCCGTGGTGTCGGCGGCGGGAGCCTGAGCAGGCTCTTTCGGCTTCGACTGATTACGCCGTGCCTGCATGCGCTGGCGCTTGGCCTGTTGCTTCGCATGTTGCGCCTGAGTCGCCGTCACCGTGCCAACTGCCTGGCCTTGCAGGTCCAGACGCGGCGCGTTCTCCGTCATGCTGGTCCAGTAGCGGCTGCCACGGCACCAGGTGGCGAGGCCCAGCTTGAGCTGTTCGGCGGTGATGCCGAGCAGCTCCAGGTGTTGCTCGGCATCCTTGAGGATGCCCTCCTTGAGCGGCACCTTGGGCGCCGGATTGACCGGGAAGGCCAGCGGGAAGTGCATCTGCAATCGCCAGATCGCTTCCACTGCAGGATCCTGCTCGCGAGGCTTGGTTGGCTGGGATGACTTCCGCTTGCGCGGTTTCGCGCTATCGGTTTTCACCTGCTCTTTTTCGGCCCGCAGGCGGTCACGTAGCTCAGCTAGTTGCTCAAAACCCATCGTTCAATTCACGGCTCATGGTTGATTCGAGATGCAAGGTTATCCCATGCCGTCGTTTGAAGCAGGTTAATCAGGCGGCGACCGACCAGTGACGTGATCGCCGCATCAATCCCGCCCCGTTATCGGCGCATGCTCGGCCAGCAATTCGATGACCCAGTCGATGAATACGCGCAGCTTGGCGCTGACATGGCGATTCGGCGGAAATGCCAGGTACATGGGCATCGGTGCCATGCGCCAGTCCTCGAACAGCGGCAGCAACTCGCCGCTGGCCAGGTGCGGCTTGGCCATGTAATGCGGCAACCAGAGCATGCCCAGCCCGGCGAGACCCGCGGCGAGATACGCGTTGCCATCGTCGACCGTCAGCAGCGCGCGCCCCTGGGCCTCGATGCGTTCCTCGCCGCGCTGCATCGCAATGGGCAGGGCCTTGCCGGTGCGAAACCAGAGATAGCCGACGGTGGTGTGGCGACCCTCTTCCAGCTCGCGCGGGTGCGCTGGCTGTCCGGCGCGCTGCAGGTAACTCGGCGCGGCATAGACACCGAGTTGCAGGTCGCCCACATGCCGCGCCACCAGGGACTGGTCGGTGATCTCGCCGCCACGCACCACGCAGTCGACGTTCTCGCCGATGATATCGACGATGCGATCGCTCACGCCCATGGTCAGCTGGATTTCCGGGTAGCGTGCATAGAATCCGGGCAAGGCCGGTATCAACTGCATGCGCGCCAGCGGGCTGGGCACGTCCACCCGGAGCCGCCCGCGCGGTGCCATCGTGGCGCTGGACAGGCTGGTCTCGGCGTCGTCCAGATCGGCCAGCAGACGGACGACGCGCTCGTAGTAGACCGCGCCATCGGCGGTGACGTTGACCTTGCGTGTCGTGCGGTTGAGCAGGCGCACGCGCAGCCTGGCCTCCAGCTGCTGGACCAGCTGGGTCACGCTGGTCTTGCTCATGTTCAGGGTGGCGGCCGCCTTGGTGAAGCTGCCAGTTTCCACCACTCGGGCAAAGGCCTGCATCGCGTTGAAACGGTCCATTTCACGTCTCACTCGGGTCTGGATAGTTTGGATTCTACAAACAGTCATGACCAGAGTTGCTCGTTTATCCAGGCCGGCCGCCTTTCTACAGTGGCTCCATCGTCAATAGCGGGCCGCGATGGCCCCACTGGAGGTATGCCATGAGCAGCAAACGTGATGTCGTATTCCCGCCAGACCGCCACGCCCTGTACGAGCTTCACCGCTACTCGCCGGCGATTCGCTCCAATGGTTTCCTGTTCGTCTCCGGACAGGTGGGCAGCCGCAAGGATGGCTCGGCCGAACCGGACCTCGCCGCCCAAGTGCGCCTGGCCTTTGCCAATCTCAATGCGATCCTGGCCGAGGCCGGCAGCAGTTTCGATGACGTGGTCGACACGACCATCTTCATGGTCGATCCCGACTCGAAATTCGAGACCATCTGGGAGGTAGCCGCCGAGTACTGGGGCGAAGCGCCCTACCCGACGGTCACCGCCATCGGCGTGACCTGGCTGTCCGGTTTCGACTTCGAGATCAAGGTGATCGCCAAGCTGCCGCAATAGATGCAGCGCCTGCGCAGGTTGAGCGCAACACAAAAAACCGGAGCCCGATACAGGCTCCGGTTTTTGTTTATGGATGCATCACTTGGCTGCGGTCAGGGCGCTGTAGCTGGTGATCAGGTTGCGGTAGTCCGGGATGTGGTCGGAGCAGATCTTGGCCAGGCCTTCCACATCGTTGCGCCAGTCGCGGTGCAGTTCGCAGGCCACGGCGAACCAGTTCATCAGCTGCGCGCCTGCCTGGGTCATGCGGCTCCAGGCGGAGTCGCGGGTGATCTGGTTGAAGGTGCCGGAGGCATCGGTGACCACGAACACATCGAAGCCTTCCTCGATGGCCGACAGTGCCGGGAACGCTACGCACACCTCGGTGACCACGCCGGCGATGATCAGCTGCTTCTTGCCGGTGGCCTTGATTGCCTTGACGAAGTCTTCGTTGTCCCAGGCGTTGATCTGGCCGGGACGGGCGATGTACGGCGCGTCTGGGAACATCTCCTTCAGCTCGGGAACCAGCGGGCCGTTGGGGCCGGTTTCGAAGCTGGTGGTGAGGATGGTCGGCAGGTTGAAGAACTTGGCGAGGTCGGCCAGGGCCAGGACATTGTTCTTGAACTTGTCGGGCTCGATGTCGCGCACCAGGGACAGCAAGCCGGCTTGGTGGTCGACCAGCAGAACGGCGGCGTTATCTTTGTCCAGACGGTTGTATTTGAAAGAAGTAGTCATGGTTGCGTTCCTCGCGTTGCAGTTGGGTGCCGAATGAGCCGGCGGGTGTGTTTGGGTGGTGCCGTGCAGTGCTGACTGCATGGAGGAAAGATTAAATTCGGACCCATTGGTGCGGTAGACTGCAAAAATTGCCTCTAGCGTTCTGTTTGGAGAACGATCATGGAAGACCTCAACAGCCTCTATTACTTCACCCAGGTGGTTGAGCACGGCGGCTTCGCCGCTGCCGGGCGCGCGCTGGACATGCCCAAGTCCAAGCTCAGCCGGCGTATCGCCCAGCTCGAGGAGCGCCTCGGCGTGCGCCTGCTGAACCGCACCAGCCGGCACCTGTCACTCACCGAGATCGGCCAGGAGTACTACCGGCGCTGTCTGGCGATGCGCGTGGAGGCGGAGGGCGCGGCCGAGGTGGTCGAGCGCAACCGCGCCGAGCCGCGCGGCCTGGTGCGCCTGGCTTGCCCCACCACGCTGCTGAACTCCTGGGTCGGGCCGATGCTCAGCCGCTACATGCTCAGGTACCCGCTGGTGGAGCTGTACATCGAGAGCACCAACCGCCGGGTCGACCTGCTTCACGAAGGCTTCGACATCGCCCTGCGGGTACGCTTCCCGCCGCTGGAAAACACCGACATGGTGATGAAGGTGCTGGGCGCCAGTACCCAATGCCTGGTTGGCCACCCGGATCACCTGGCCAGCCTGCCGGCAGGCTTCCAGCCGGAGGATCTGGGCCGGCTGCCGAGCCTGCACTGGGGCGGCACGCAGCGCGACTACCAGTGGGAGCTGCTGCAGGACGAGGCCAGGCTGGTAATCCCGCACCGGCCGCGCATGGTCACCGACGATCTGCTCGCCCTGCGCAACGCCGCGCTGGCCGGCGTGGGCATCGCCCACCTGCCGCGGGTATCGGTGCGCGAGGAACTGGCAGACGGCCGGCTGGTGGAGATGCTGCCGGGCTGGACGCCCCGCTGCGGCATCGTCCACGCCATCTTCCCTTCACGCCGCGGGCTGCTGCCTTCGGTGCGCACGCTGATCGACTTCCTCGCCGAGGAGTTCAGTCAGAGCGATATGGCTTGATTGGCTGAAAGGGCGAGCGGCAAGGCACCCGCCAGAACAGGAGACCAGGCAAGGCAGAGTCGCTTGTGGATAAACACAGCGCTGCCTGCACTTGAATCTGGGTGTCGAGCGGAAATAACGAGTGCTCCGGATGGGACCGCATTCCGGAGCACTCTCGTGCATCAGGTGAGCAACAGTGCATCGAGCCCGCCCTTGTGATCGAGGCTCGCCAGGTCATCAAAGCCACCGACATGCACATCACCAACAAAGATCTGCGGGACGGTTCTGCGCCGGGATCGCTGCAACATTTCCGTCAGATGCCGTGGTGATTCCTCAACGTCGATTTCGTGGGGGGTGATGCCCTTGCTCGATAGCAGCCGCTTGGCGCTGACGCAGTAGGGACAGTGTCGGGTGGTGTAGATAGTCACTTGGCTCATGGCGGTTACCCCCTAGCGTGGCGACGGTGGGAAGTCGATATCGGTCGCAGCGATGTTGTTCAGGTAATTGGTCAGGGTGAGCAGCGTGACCTGCGCAACCACCTCCACGATCTTGCTGTCGGTGAGACCGGCCGCACGTGCCGCAGCAATTTGCTCATCACTCAGTTGGCCGCGGCTTGCGGTGATCTGGTGCGCCAGCGCTGCTATCGCGCCGAGTGTGCCGCTACGGGCTTGGCTGATGGCCTCATCGCTCAAGCCAGCCTTGGCGCCAAAGAAGGTGTGGGCGGCGAGGCAGTAGTCGCAACCGTTGATTTCCGAGGTGGCCAGGGCAACGACTTCACGCTCGGCGGGGCTCAGCGAGCTTTTACCCATGGCCTGGGCGAGGCCCAGATAGCCGTTCAGGGCGGCCGGCGAGTGAGCCAGGGTCTTGAATGCGTTGGGAATGAAACCGAGGCCTTTCTGAATGCCTTCAAGGGCAGCGCGTGAGCCAGCAGGGGCCTGGTCCAGCGAGAGAGCGGCGATACGAGTCATGGTAGTTCTCCAGTAGGTTGATTAACCGGCTTGTCGATCAAGCTTGGAGTTCATGCTAGGGACGGAGGCTTTCCTTTCGGATTCAGATCGTCGAAGTTATGCAACAGATCGTCTAAATGTGGGTGCGACATGGACCGGCTCTCGACATTGCTCAAGCACTTCAACCTGCACGCTTCCACGTTTCACCAAGGTGGGTTCTGCGGCACCACCCGCCTTTATGGGCAGCACAGTTTCGGCCACGCCCATTTGTTGCGCTCGGGGCGCCTGGCCTTCAGGGACAAACGCAACCGACTGATCGAACTGACGGAGCCCAGCCTGATACTGGCTGTGCGCCCGCAGGAGCATCAGTTGCTGGCGACGGAAGCGGATGCAGCGGAGTTGGTGTGTGCCACCTTGCAATTCGATGGCGGAGCCAACAATCCGCTGACCCTGGCCTTGCCGGACTTCATCATCAAGCCGCTGCGCGAATTGCAGGGCCTCGATGGCACCCTCGACTGGCTGTTCGAAGAAGCCTTCGGCGACGAATGTGGTCGGGATGTCATCCTCAACCGGCTATTCGAGCTGATGGTGATTCAGCTGCTGCGCCACCTCATCGCCAACCGCAGTATTGCCTCGGGGATGATGGCCGGCCTGGCTAACGCTCAGCTCTCCCGCGCCCTGGTGGGCATTCACAACGAACCCCAGCGCAACTGGTCGGTGGCGGAACTGGCTGAGCGCTCGGGCATGTCGCGCGCGAGCTTTGCCGCGCACTTTCGCACCGTCATAGGCATAACCCCTGCGGACTACCTGGCGAACTGGCGCATCAGTCTGACGCAGAAGCGCTTGCGAGAGGGCCGCCCCATCGCCCTGATTGCCGATGAGGTCGGTTACGAAAGTCCATCTGCGCTGGCCCGCACCTTTCGTCGCAAGGTGGGGGCAAGTCCCACGGAGTGGCTCCAGCACAACACGGCGTGATGCCTGGCAGAGGTGTGTGCCATTCGCAGCGCCGGCGCCCGAGACTTATAAGTGCTCCCGGAGAAAATCGACGAACGCCATCGTCCGTGCCGAACGACGTCGCTCACGATTGAACACGGCGCTGACGGGCAGCGCGGTGGTCTGATAATCGTCGAGCAGGCTACGCACGCTGCCTTGTTCGAGATCTGCGGCGAACAGCCATTCTGGAGAGAGGGAGATGCCCAGACCGCCGAGGACCATTTCACGAATGGCCTCGCTGCTGTTGCTGGTGACGTTGCCTTTGATGGCGACATCGCTCGCGTCCTTCCCGCGCGTGAAGCGCCAGCGGTCGTAGTGCTCCAGCAAGGTGAAGCCGATGCAGTTGTGGCCTGCCAGTTCAGCTGGCTCGCGTGGCTGGCCGTGTCGATCCAGATAGGCGGGGGAGGCATACACACGCCGCGCGCTGGTGCCCAGGGACACGGCCACCAGGCCCTCGCTTTTCACCACTCCGATGCGGATGGCCAGATCGATGTTTTCCATGAGCAGGTCTTCGTTGTGATCGCTTAGCCGCAGGTCGATCCGCACATCGGGGTGGCGCTGCAGAAAGGTCCCGAGCAGAGGCGCAATGCACAATCTCCCGTAGCTGACCGGTGCGGCGATGCGCATGGGGCCGGCGATCTGCTCCTGGCCGCTGGCGAAGCTGCGCGTGGCGCTTTCGAGCTGGCCGAGAATGTCCTGGCAGTGGCTGTAGAAGCGTTGCCCCTGGTCGGTCAGCGCCAGGTGCCGGGTGCTGCGGGCGAACACGGGGCCGCCGAGATATTGCTCCAGGGCGCGGACCTGCTTGCTTACTGCAGGCTGGCCCATGTTCAGCTCGCGAGCTACGGCAGAAAACGATCCACGCTCCACGACGCGCACGAAGATGCGCATGTTGTCGAACAGATCCATCGCCATTCGGCCTCTGTGGGGAATAAATAATATGAAAATTTAGCTTCTTATCGGAATGGATGAGGCGGGGCAACCTGTAAGCGTCCACTTCAGAGAGGTTCCCATCATGAAACACCAGATGCTTGCCGCTATCGCCGAGTCCGCCCAGGCCCCGCTGGCCGTGCGCCACGTCGCCCGCCCTGTTCTCGGCAAGGGGCAGGTCCTGGTCAGGGTCCACGCCGCGGGTGTCAACCCGCTCGATACCAAGATTGCCACCGGCGCAGGTGCTCATGCCCGTCAGGCGCTGCCGGCGGTGCTCGGCCTGGATCTGGCCGGCACGGTCGTCGAGCTGGGCGAGGCGGTCGAGGGCTTTATCACTGGCCAGGAGGTCTTCGGCATGGCCGGCGGTATCGGCGGCGCCCAGGGCACCCTGGCCGAATACATCGCCGTGGATGCCCGGCTGATCGCACCCAAACCGCAAACGCTGAGCATGCGTGAGGCGGCCGCCTTGCCATTGGTGTTCATCACGGCGTGGGAGGGTCTGGTGGATCGCGCCAATGTGCGCACAGGTCAGCGTGTGCTGATCCACGGCGGCGCCGGGGGTGTCGGCCAGGTGGCGGTACAGCTGGCCAAGGCGCGCGGTGCCGAAGTCTACGCCACCGGTTCGGCGGCGAGCCTGGACTTCATTCGCTCGCTAGGTGCCACGGCTATCGACTACCAGGCGCAGAGCGTGGAGGCCTATGTCGCGCAATACACGGCCGGCGAGGGCTTCGATATCGTCTACGACACCGTTGGCGGCAGCACACTGGATGCGTCCTTTCAGGCCGTGAAGCCTTATACCGGGCATGTCCTGAGCTGCCTCGGCTGGGGCCAGCACAGCCTTGCGCCGCTATCGTTCAAAAGTGCCACCTATTCGGGGGTCTTCACCCTGACGCCGCTGCTTACCGGCAAGGGCCGCGAACATCACGGGGCCATACTGCGCGAGGCCGCCGCGCTGGCCAATACAGGCCAGTTGGCGATCCGGGTCGATCAGCAGCGCTTTGCGCTGAGTGGAGTCAATGAGGCGTTTCGCCAGGTCGCGGAGGGTCGCGGCAAGGGCAAGACGGTAATCCAGTTGGTGGGTGAATAGCCCCCGTTGCTCTAAGGCTCTATCCGTACTAACGGCCAGAGCGTCCGCTTCTGGCCGGTAGCGAACGCCGGTGACAGGCTGCTTTCGGCCAGAGCGGTCGGTCAGGCAGCAGCGCCAAGCATTACATGGAGGGCTCGACTTCTTCGCGATAGAGAACCATCCCAGCGTGGTAAAGAACACCATCGCGGAACTCGCCATCAGCGGTGAAGCCGGTATCGTCCACGTATTCGACATGGTCGCCCTCAAGCCAGTAGCGCCCCTGGTAGGCACTTTTCTTCTTGCCACGGGCTTCGTCATAGCGTCCACCAGCCAGCAACTCATGACGAATGCGGCCATCTGCGGTAACCCACATGCCCACGTACTTGTTCTGATCTCCCGACGGTTTCGCCATTTTTCATCCTCTGCTTTGTCTGTCTCAGCTGGTCTAGGCAATAGCGCTCGCTGGCCTGTTACAAGGCCAGTAGCGTGGTTGCACAACAGTCAGAAAGGGCTTGCCGTGGGACGCACGATCAGCTCGCTTACATCCACGTTTGCGGGCTGTTCCACGGCATAGGCAATCGCTCGGGCTATGGCCTCGGCCGGAATGGCGATCTTGCGGAACGCCACCATTTCGGCGCGACCGCCTTCATCGGAGATGCTTTCAGCTAGCTCGGATTCGGTTACGCCAGGTGCGATGACGGTTACTCGGATGTCTCCGCCGACCTCCTGCCGGAGGCCCTCCGAAATGGCTCGCACGGCGTACTTGGTAGCGCAGTAAACAGCCGCGGTCGGACTGACGGCGTATGCACCAATCGAGGCGATATTGATGATCTGCCCGGCGCGTTGTTGCTGCATCAGCGGAAGGGTCGCGGCGATACCGTGCAACACCCCGCGGATGTTGACATCGATCATGCGATCCCACTCGTCCACCTTGAGCGCTTCCAGTTTGGAGAGCGGCATCACACCGGCGTTGTTGATCAGGACATCGACTCGACCGAAACGAGTGACGGTGAAGTCAACGAAGTTCTGGACGTCTTGTCTGCTGGTCACGTCGAGGGCGCGAAACGCTGCGCTACCACCGGCGCCCTGAATATCATCTGCAATTTTCTCAAGGCGGTCGGTGCGCCGAGCACCCAGCATCACCTTCGCTCCGCGGCTGGCCAACAGCCGTGCAGTGGCTTCACCAATGCCGCTGCTGGCGCCGGTAATTACGATGACTTTGCCTTCGATGTTCATCATGGTCTTTTCCTGTCCGCTTCACTGTTCACCCGCAAGTGGGCCTGGAAAAAGATTAGGGTTAAGGGACTGGCAACCATTAATCGATTACTGCACACCACTTGCCTAATCCTGCAGAGCTGCTGTCACTGGCTCACCAGCTCATAGGGCTTTTGCTCCCGCGCAGACCTAAGCGCTCTGGCCCACCAGTTCAGCTGGACCAACATGCGTGCCATGGGGATTCTTGCCTGATCCGCCTCGCGCCAAAGTCCATCCTCATCCAATAGCGTCCACGGATTGGCCAGTGTCACTGCGCTGCAGATGGGCACGGCGTGCTGCCCCGCCAGGACCTGGCGAAGCTGACCGATAGCGTGGATGCCTCCCGATTCACCGCCATAGCCAATGAAGGCCACCGGCCTGGCCTGCCAGCGAATCGCTACCTGGTCGATGAAGGCCTTCAGGTCGGCGGAGTAACCATGGCTTTGCTCCGACGCGAAAATCAGGAAGGCATCGGCTCGGGTGAGATGGGGAAGTGCTGCTCGTCGCAGAGAGGTATCGAGCAGGCAGCATTCGAATTCGGCGCGTTGCGCTATAACCGCCGAGGCCCATCTGGCCAGCACAGGGGCGATCGCTTCTTCATCGTTGCTTTCGTAAATCAGGACCAGTTTTACCTTGCAGTTCATCTCATCCTCCCGACACATTTCCGCTTGCGGTGGCACGTCTGTTGCTGAATTTCTAGGCTCAGCTCGGGCTCTGGGAAACAGCGTAAGAGCGATGATCCGGCCGATATAGCCGGTCCTCAGGCATACAATTTGTGACTTGAATTCATATGAGACGGCTAGACATCAACTGCTTCGCCGAAATGAGCGTCTTCGTCAGGGTCGTCGAGGACGGCGGTTACACGGCAGCGGCCAAAAGCTGCGCGATGAGCCCCTCTGCGGTGAGCAAATTGATCTCTCGCTTGGAGAACAGGCTTGGGGCTCGCCTGCTGAATCGCTCGACCCGTCGGCAACTGCTGACTCCCGAAGGGGCTGCCTTCTACGAGCGCAGCCTGACCATTTTGGCCGCGCTCGATGAGGCGGAGCAGGAGGCAGCAGCCAGTTCGGCGCCTCAGGGCACCGTGCGGATCAACTGCAACGTGGACATTGGTCGCCTGTATCTGCTGCCGCTGCTGAACGTGTTTCTCGAGCACCACCCGGGGGTGTCAATAGAGGTCTTCCTCAGCGATGAGGTGGTCGACCTCATCAGCTCCCGGGTGGACGTGGCGATCCGTAGTGGCCCGCTCAAGAACTCGAACCTAGTGGCCAGGCGTTTGGGCGAGACTCGAACCCTGGTCGTGGCATCACCCAGCTATCTCGACGCGCACGGCATCCCGCAGGTGCCAGCGGAGCTGGCGGCTCACAACTGCCTGGGGTTCACATTCAGCCAGCCTTCGATGGAGTGGAGCTTCAGGAACAAGAATGGCGAGGCGATCTCTGTGCCAGTAGCGGGCAACGCTCGAGTCAGTGATGGCAACGGCGTTCGCGACCTGGCGCTCCTGGGGCTCGGCGTTGCGCGCGTTGGCTTCTGTCAGGTCGCGCAGGATCTGGCGGCAGGTCGCCTTCTGCCGGTGCTGGAGGATTACATGCCCGCGGGGAAAACCGAGGTCCATGCTGTCTACGTGGGGCAAGGGGGGCGATTGCCTACGCGTGTCCGAGTGTTCATGGACTTCCTGGCGGCGAACCTCAAGATTCATTGACCTGACAGCTGCTCCACTTGGTCGCGCCCGCCATGTATGCATCACGGAGCGGCTTTTCTAAATAGCTGAATATATTCGTCGAAATTAGACGTCTTTTTTGAAAAGACGATTGCGCACAGACTTTCCTCACCCCGGCAACCGCGGCGGCTGCAAGCCCGGTAGCTCAATCCCACTCCCGAGGTGACACATGAAAGCGATTCGCGTAGCGCAATACGGTCAACCGGAAGGTTTGCTGTTCCAAGAAACTCCTTCGCCAGTTCCCGGCCCGGGCGAAGTGCTGATCGAAGTGGCTGGCAGCGGCGTGAACCCCATCGACTGGAAGGTGCTTTCCGGCGCTATGAAGGCCTTCATTCCGCTGCAGTTGCCCTACACGCCAGGCGTGGAAGTCGCAGGTCGTGTGGCGGCTATCGGTGAGGGCGTTACTAGCTTCTCCGTGGGTGACGAGGTGTTCGGCTTCATTGGAATCGCCGGTGGTTACGCCACGGAGGTGGTCGCCAGCGCCGATCGTCTGGCCCGTAAACCGAACCGATTGTCCTCCCTGCAGGCCAGCGGCGTTCCAGCCGCCGCGCTTACCGCCTGGCAGGCGCTGCACGAGCATGCCCGGTTATCGGCTGGGCAGCGGATTCTGATTCACGGTGCAGCGGGTGGTGTCGGGAGCATGGCCGTGCAGATGGCGCGAAACGCCGGGGCCAACGTGATTGCCACCGCATCAGCCGGCAACCATCCCTACCTGCGTTCGCTGGGCGCCTCGCAAGTGATCGACTACAACCAGTCGTCATTCGAGTCCGTGGTCGACGCCGTGGACGTGGTGTTAGACCTGGTCGGTGGTGACACCCAGACGCGCTCATGGTCCGTGCTGAAACCAGGTGGTGTGCTGGTATCCCCGGTGAGCCAGCCCGACGCCAGGCAAGCCGAGGCGCTGGGTGCCTCCGGCAAGCATTTCGCTACGCGTTCGGATGGAGCCCAGCTGCAACAGATCGCTGAGCAATTCGACTCCGGTGAGCTGATGATCGAGATCGAGGTTCTGCCGTTGTCTCAAGCGGAAGGCGCACTGCGCAAAAGCTGGGCGCGGCATACGCGCGGCAAGCTGGTTCTCGACGCGCGTCACTGATCCGATCCAAACCCAGAAGGGCACAAGCCGGGCAGACGCCCGGCTTCTTTTTGCCCGCAATTTCCCGACAGGCCGGGCAGGCCCGCGACAGAAAAGACGGAGGCACGGTGGGAGTCTGGCTCTCCATTTTCAAGTAGAGAAGCCGAGCATGCGCAGCTACCAAAAAACCGACTTTCCGCTGGTCGAAACCCGACGCCATCTCGAAACGGGACCAATAGTCCTGGTCACCTCCAGCTGGCGAGGTGACCGCAACATCATGACCATGGGTTGGCACATGATGATGCAGTTCCGGCCTGCGCTATTCGGCTGCTACATCTGGGAAGGCAACCATAGCTATGAGCTGATCCGCCGCAGCCGAGAATGTGTGATCAACGTGCCGACCGCCGAGCTGGTCGAGTCCGTCGTCGCCGTGGGCAACAGTTCGGGCAGATCCAGGGACAAGTTCGAAGTCTGTGGGCTGACGGCGGTGCCTGCGACGCGGGTGAAGGCGCCCCTCATCGAGGAATGCTACGCGAGCTTCGAGTGCCGCTTGGTCGACGACAGCCAGATTGCTGAGTACGGTCTGTTCATCTGGGAAGTATTGAAGGGGCATGTAGCCTCGAACGTCACCGAGCCGGCCACCTTGCACTACCAAGGGCAAGGACAGTTCCGCGTTGCCGGTCGAACCCTCGATTTGAGTGAGCGATTCTTGCCGCAGAATCTCTGAGGTTTCTGGCGTGGCTCAGGTTTGCCGATAGGCGCTGGGGGTGACGCCCACCTCCCGGCGAAACACTTGCGAGAAGTGGCTCGGGCTCGAATACCCGACCTCCAGGCCGATGTCGATGACGCTCCGGTCGGTCTCGAGCAGCAGACTCCGGGCGCGGTTCATGCGCAGACGGATGAAATACTGGGAGGGTGAAAGGCCGGTGGCGCGTTTGAACATCCGGCTGAAGTGGTATTCGCTGAGGTCCGCGATCCGCGCCAGGTGAGCCAGGCTGAAATCCTCGGCAAGGAGCTCGTGCATCGCCTCGACCACACGGCGAAGCTTGTACGCCTGCAGCGCATTGGCTCTACGCGTTTGGCTAAGCGGGTCCAGGTAATTGCGCACCAGATGCACCGCCAACGCCTGCGCCAGGCAGTTCACCAGCAAAGGACTGGGTTGGGGTTGGTCGACCAGCTCTGTGCAAATCTGCTGCAGCATGCTGGTCACCCGCTCATCGCGGGCACCGGAGATATCGACAAACCTTACTGACCTTTCCTGATCACCCAGCACCTCGCGGGCGGCCAGCTCGATCAGCGGCAGGCCCAGGTAGAGGTGCATCACCTCGAAGCAGTCAGCGCCGTGGGTTTGCCAGCGCATCTCATAGGGTTCGCTGGTGCTGGTCAGGAAGAAATCTCCGGCCTGCACCTCTGCCGCCTGCCATTGCCCACCGAGTGAGCGCTCCTCGACCCTGGCTGATCCTGTCAAGACCAGCACCAGTAATGGCTCCACAACCGCAGGCACCAGTACCGGCTCGGTAACGGTGTGATGGCTGTACAGTTGCATCACGGCGTCCTGCAAATGCGGGCGCGCCGGCACCAGGCGAGGCTGGCCCGGTAGGTGCTGCGGCATCGATTCGGCGGCGATGCGTTGGTGACCGCGGGCAGCGCGCTCGTCAGACTCGGGAGGGCCCACAGGTTCTCCATCGGCAATGCCCCGCGGAGGGGCGGCACCGTTAGGGTAACGCAGCGCGATGTTTCCGAGCAGGTTGCCGCGGTCAGTCGGCAAGCCCAACGATGGGCGCGTCCAAGGCGAGCGCAGCCCGGACTGGATCGAAGTATTCGCGGATGAAAGCCAGCTTGCCGTTTTCGACACGCACGAACAGCACATAATCCTGTTGGTAGATACGTCCCGTCGGCTTGATGAGCCCTTCAGCCTTGACCTCAGCGCTCGCCTCAGCAGCGTTGGCGCCCGGGTGTATCTGCAGGTCATGGAAGCGGAAGTTTTCCACCGCGCCAACGAACCAGCCCACATGGTCGAGTACCCGCTCGCGGCCGACCAGGCGGGCCGGGTGACCAAGCGCCGGGGCGAATGGCAGCTCCCAGACCAGGTCGTCGGCGATCAGCGTTTTCCAGCGCTCATGATCGTCAACAAAAGTTTCGAAGTGCAAATGCAGCAGCTGTTCGGCTGTCATGGCGGGCGCTCGCTTAAGGCAAAGGGTCAGGTGTGATCAACCGAACAGCTTGATGGCGGTCTTGGCGATGAGCTCGCCTTGATGCCGGGCGCCATCCAGTTCGATTTCGCTAGGCTGGCGCGAGCCGTCGCCGCCGGTGATGGTGGTTGCGCCATAGGGTGCGCCACCGACCACCTCCGCAACACTCATCTGCCCTTGGTGGCTATAGGGCAAACCTACGACAGTCATGCCGAAGTGCAGCAGGTTGGTGATGATCGAAAACAGCGTGGTTTCCTGGCCGCCGTGCTGGGTCGCGCTGGCGGTGAAAGCTCCCCCGACCTTGCCGTTGAGTGCACCACGGGCCCAGAGACCACCGGCCTGATCTAGAAAGGCTGCCATCTGGCTGCTGATACGACCGAAGCTGGTGCCAGTACCCACGATGATTGCATCGTAGTGTTCGAGCTCGGCGACTGTAGCCACTGGCGCGGCTTGATCCAGCTTGAAATGCGCTGCCTTGGCGATGTCGTCGGGAACCGTTTCCGGCACGCGCTTTACGTCCACCTGAGCACCGCCCGCGCGGGCGCCTTCGGCCACCGCATGGGCCATCGTCTCCAGGTGACCGTAAGAGGAGTAGTAAAGAACCAGAACCTTAGCCATGAGAGCCTCCATTGATGTGAAGAGCAGCGTGTGGGCTGCGATGGAGCCAATCTCGCACGGCCAATCATTCAACAATAGATAGCTAATTCTGGGGTTTAGGTTCTATTTTCTGGAACAGTCAGGTGTCGGCTGCCTGGCCTTTGAAGCGCTCGATCAACCACCTGGCCGCGGGGCCTGGAGGGGTGTCGGTTCGGTAGATGACATCGAACACGTAGTCGCCGCCAGGGCAGTCGGGGAGGTCAAGTTGCACCAGCCGCCCGCTCTCGAGGTCGTCGCGTACCCGGTCGATCGGCATGTTCCCCCAGCCGATGCCTTCGCGCAGCAGTAGATGCTTGGCGCCCAGGTCGGCCAGGCGCCAGGTGTGCGTTGCCACCACGGCGAATTCTTGGTCCTCGGTGAGTCTTGAGCGATCGGTGAGGACCAGCTGCACATGCGAGCGCCCCGCCCCGGGTTGGTTTGTGCTCTGCTGAGCCAACGGGTGGCTGGGGGCAGCCACCGGAACCAGGGCTACCTTGCCCACCGCGACCCGTTCGATACCACTGATGCTGGTGGCCAATGGACCGCTGACTCCGAGCGTTGCCCTGCGCTCGAGTACACGCTGAGTCACCGCGCCCAGGGCCTCGATGTGCAGGTGCAGCGCCACCGTCGGAAACTCTTCGCGAAACGCCTTGAGCGCGTCCACGACTCGCTCGTTGGGCAACATCACGTCGAGGACCAGGTGCACCTCGGCTTCCAATCCGTGCAGGAGGCCGCGCACCTTGGCCCGTAATCCATCGATGCCGTTGTAGATGGTCCTCGCCTCGGCGAGAACTGTACGCCCTGCGTCTGTCAGCTGAGGTTTGCGGGTGGTCTTGCGATCGAACAGGCTGACGCCGAGCTGCATTTCCAGATTGGCAATTGAATAGCTCACCACCGAAGTCGCTCGATGCAACTTGCGCGCGGCGCCTGCGAAGCTGCCCTCGTTTACCACGGTAAGAAATACGCGCAACTGGTCCAGCGTAGGGGTGCCCGGCTCTGCAATCATTTCTATTCCCTCGAACGTTTAGCCCATCTTATCCCGGACTCGTCGACAAGCCATGAACACTCGCTTGGCACCGCAGGTGACAGGCAGGCGCAGCAGCCCTTCTGCGACAGGAGCAGTTCAGCGCAAAACTCCGACATCGCAGGCAATTACGCTAAAGCTCGACTCATTGCAGTGCGAGACAGTGAGCCCGTCGAAAACGACAGCGCCTAGGGGTGCTGGGCCGCGAATTTCTCGCCGGCTCGTGACGAAGGAGATCACCATGACTGTTATCAACCACAGCGTTATTCAAGAAGTCGCAGGCAAGGTTGCACTGGTGACCGGTGCAGCCAGCGGCATCGGCAAGGCCATCGCACTGATGCTGCACACGAGGGGTGCCAAGGTCATTGCCGAAGACCTGAATCCCGCCGTAGAGGAACTCGCTCGCCCAGGGCTGGTGCCGCTGGTGGCCGACATCACGGCTGACGGGGCCGCCGAGCGTGCCGTCGGGCTGGCTGTGGAGAAGTTCGGCCGGCTCGACATCCTGGTCAACAACGCCGGCATCATCATCAACAAGCTGGTGATCGACATGACGCGCGAAGACTGGGAGCGTATCCAGGCGGTGAACGCCACCGCGGCCTTCCTGCATTCCCGCGAGGCGGTCAAGGCAATGATGCCCAACAAGTCGGGCGCCATCATCAACATCGCCTCGTATGCCTCCTACTTCGCCTTCCCGACCATTGCTGCGTACACCGCCTCCAAGGGTGCGCTGGCTCAGCTGACTCGCACCCTGGCACTCGAGGCCATCGAGTACGGCATCCGGGTCAACGCCATCGGCGTCGGCGACGTCATCACCAACATCCTCAACGACGTGGTCGAGGATGGCCCAGGGTTCCTGGCGCAGCATGGCGAGGCCGCCCCCATCGGCCGCGCGGCTCAACCGGAGGAGATTGCCGAGGTCGTGGCATTTCTCGCCTCAGACCGGGCCAGCTTCATCGTCGGATCGGTCGTCATGGCAGACGGAGGCATGACCGTTACGGCCGGTTGATCCAGCGATGGTAAGCGACCAGTGCTAATTGGCACTGGTCGTACCGTCCCCCTGACAGTCCGCTTTTGGCCGGTAGCTACCTTTCGCCTACGTCCGCTTCTGGGAACTGTGGAATGAACCCCGCATCGCTTGAAGATTGGCTGTCCTAGGAGCGGGCAAAGCAGGCTGTCGAGGATGCGAACTGCTGTCGGAGGACGCGGTAGGTGTCGGGAATGCGACTGGCTGTCGGAGTCGTGCGATTGACTGGCGATTTGAAAGCAGTGGTAGTGTCGATTTTGAACGCGAATCACGCATGCGAATTAGCGTCGGAGCCGATGCGAATACTCATGCACAGGGAACACTAGTGCTGGCGCTGCGCCCTGAACATCTGAGTCAGGCTACGTTCTTGAGGCTGATGAGATCCTGCCCCGAGTTGTGCAGTGTGTGGTAGCGATTTACGTTGGCGATCGAGGCATAGCAGTAGCGCACGGTGCGCGTATCGGCTGGCGGACTGCTGCGCATGGTGATGTGGATAATGTTGCCCGAATCACGTGACACGGCAAAGTAGGAAAAAAGCATGCTGATACCCTCTGGCCGGGTTTCCGGCGTGTTGTTGCTAGTCAGGCGTTGCGGTGTCGTTCGAAGAAGCTCATTACCTGCTTCTGGGCATCCTCGCGCGGCATGTCATAGCGGCTTTGCACCAGGTCCGTCAGTTGTTGGGCATCGCCCTGGGTCCGCGCCAGTTCATAAAGCGTCAGTTGATCCCAGGCTATGTGTGCATAGCGGGCCACGTGCCCCCAGTTCATCCGAATGATCTCTGCAGGGGTGCTGTTCATTCGTGTCTCTCCTGATCTGGCCAGGCGTGATTGCCTGCATGCGGATGGATGTAGTCAGCATGTCAGCGGCGACTGCGCCTGTCGGTGCGCTACACCACCTAGGCCAGCCTCTCATCACACAAGCTTGTACTGCATGCGCCAAGCCGAGCCCGTGGTCCGCCGCAAGCAGCGATAGCCAAGCCGGCCAACTAGGCGGATGCTCAAGACAGATTTGCTCCATTCCCCCAGAGCCAACCCCATGTCTGTCGCCTTTTGGTCGTTGTTGCTTGGCATCCTCCTTATCACCATGGTTTTGGCGGGGACACTATTGGCCCGCTTGCTGCTGAGCAGTGCCATGATCTACATGGCTGTCGGGTTCGCCTTCGGCCCTTTCGGGCTGGACATTGTTCAGTTGGATCCAGCACTCCATGTCTCAGCGCTCCTGTGGGGCGCTGAGATAGCGCTGCTTATTTCCCTGTTCGCAGTGGGGCTGAACATGGGGGCGGTGCCGCTGCGCGACAAGCGTTGGGGGCTGCCGTTGCGTCTGGCGCTCGTTTCCATGGCGCTCACCGTTGGGTTGGTGACGCTAGTTGGCGTCTACCTGCTGGACATGCCGCTGGGCGCTGCGGTGCTGCTCGGTGGCATTCTGGCGCCTACCGACCCGGTCTTGGCCTCAGGCGTACAGACCACGCTCAGCAACAACCAGGATCGGTTGCGCTTCAGCCTCTCTGGAGAGGGCGGACTGAACGATGGCACGGCTTTCCCCTTCGTCATGCTCGGCCTTGGCCTGTTGGGTTTACACGAACTGGGCGTCGGAGGTTGGCGTTGGTGGCTGGTCGATCTGGCTTGGGCCACTTTTGGAGGCCTGCTTATTGGCGCATTGGCGGGGGCGTCGATCGGCAAGCTTGTGGTCTATCTGCGCACCCGCCATCACCTTGCCGTCGGTCTGGATGAGTTCCTCTCGCTGGGGCTGATCGCAATGGCCTACGGTGCAGCGCAACTGTCTCTGGCTTCAGGATTCCTCGCCGTGTTTGCTGCAGGGCTGGCACTACAGCGGGTCAAGGAGCAGCCTCGCGCCGGCAGCAAATCGCTCGGTATGGGACCGGACCTGGCTGAGCATGGGGAAGGCGAGTTAGCCGTTCACTCTCATCATGCAAGCGCGGCGATGAGTCACGCCGTGCAAGGCTTCAACGATCGTCTGGAAAGCCTCGCCGAGCTGGCACTGGTACTGCTGATCGGTGTGATGCTGGCCTACACCCGTCCCAGCCTGGACGCATTCTGGTTGATTGCGCTGCTGTTCGTGCCTATGCGTGCAATTGCGGTGGTGTTAGGCACGCTTGGTGAGCCGCTGGCTGGACATCAGCGCAGCATGATCTGTTGGTTCGGCATTCGTGGTATCGGATCGCTCTTCTACCTGATGTTCGCCTTGAACACGGGGGTCTCGGGTGAGCTGGCAGAGCAGCTAATCAGCTTGACGCTGCTCACCGTGGCCGCCTCGATCCTGCTGCATGGGGCGTCGGTCAGGCCGCTGATGCAGTGGTATCGGCGGCGCGACAGGGAAGGGGCAGCGCCATGCCAGTGATCGAGCCCCTGCTGCTCGGCAGCGTGCGCATCTGCACCTACGCGGGGGAGCGCATTGCTGACCAATGCCAGCGGCTTCTTCTTCGCCCGCGACCAGCACTGTTCTTGGTAACCAATCGGCATGCTGATGGGTGAGTCGAGCCGGCATTTCCCTGAACGCATAGAGATCGACGTGCACAGCGACCCAGATGACATGGGGGGCTCCTGCGCTTTCTCTGTACCGCTGTATCGTGATGGCCAGAGCCTGTGGCGCGAAGGGCTGGACGCGGCAGGTGCCATCGATGTGGCATTGGTCGAGATACGCCTGCGCATCTTCAATGGTCTGGCGCTCCTGTCGAAGTAGGCAGCACGCTGCTGGTAGTGGGCTTCCCGCTGGGCTTCCACGACAACCTGCATCACATGCCCGTGGTTCGCCATGCAGTGCTTGCTTCGTCTTTCGGTCTGAGCTTTCAGGGCTAGGGCTACTTCCTTACCGCTGCGCGTACACACCGTGGCACCAGTGGCGCGCCGGTAGTGATGCGGGCGCCTGTAGCACGCAATGGCCTGGGTGAGTTGCCATGGCTGTTGCTCGGTATCCACTCAGCATGTATTGACCTGGGCAGCCGCGACCGTATCCAGGGCGAGGCGCTGTGACTCAACTGCACCTGGTATGCGGACATCCTGCTGACGCTCAGTGAGCGCTAACGTTTGTGGTGTTAAGCGCGTTAGCGCACCGACCGCTACGGTCCGGACTGTCATCGTCCTCCCTCGGTGCCGGCATATCGCAGGCACCATGCTCCAACCGAGGTCACCATGAACAAGCCGAACGAGCCACGCAGTCCCAAGACGCTGGAAAAAAGCTCCGGAGGGGCTTCTGGCAACAGTCAGCAGTACAGAGCCAACCAGGGGCCGCAGAAGCAGAATGCTCCGCAGCCTAGTGCCAAGGGCGAGCGGGAGGAGAAGAAGCTTGCCCAGGGCGAAGTCCAAGGCTCTAGTGAGAAATCGAAGAACTCCTGAGTCCAGCCAGAACCAATGAGCGCCGACACCAGCAAGGATAGTGGGTCAGTCTCGTCGGGAGACTTCTAGCTCGTCGACCTGGATCTGTCGCAGGGGCTAGAGCACAAGCTGTTTTCTACAAGACCCTATCCCATGACCTGCACCGTCGTTCGTCTGGGCGTCGGTGTGGCTTTTGGCTACCGCGGTACCTGTCCCTCCTGCTTCGCGCTGTCGGTGCACCTTGGCCATCGAGCGCAGCATGCGAATGAGCTTTCGTCCTCATCAGCGCAAAACCCACGCGACCAGCTGCACTGCTCCGCAGAGAGAAGGCGTCCCTGCGTGCGCTTGCGTACAGATTGGCCAGGTGCATGCGTTCATGCTGATGCATGAGGAGTTGCGGCCCAAGGACCGGACGGCAGCTAACCCATCCCTCCACCGCAAGGGGAACTCCATGAACCTGAGTGTCCTTTTACTGCTTCTACTGTTCGGCTTGCTGATGAGCGTCATCCCCAACTGGCCATACAGTCGCACCTGGGGTTACTGGCCGAGTGGTGGGCTGGGAGTCATGGTGATTGTCATGCTGGCCCTACTGTTTCTCGGGCTCATTTGAACCAACAGCTCCACCGCTACGGGTGGTGTAGATATCGACATCCTGGCAGCGACCGGCAGCGGCCTTGAGCACTTTGCGGGCGATAGAGGTTTCTTGCACGCTGTGTGTCTGTGCCACCAGCAGCACGTCTTCATCGGCACTGCTCTGCAGCGGCTGCCAGATGATTGCCGCACCGACCGCACAGCCCACTAGTGCGCCCAGAAGCGCACCCCAGCCGATCAGCATCGCGGGGCCGAGCAGCAGCCAAGCCTGCAATGGGTTAGAGTCGCCGAGCAATAGCGCCACCTCCAACAGCACACTGCAAGCGACACCAACGGCCGTGCCGACTATGCCATAGCGCAGCAAGCGCAACAGCGCGGCGTGGTGACTGACCAGTGCCCCTGCCTTTGCCGTATCCGTAGCGTCGACGGCAATGATGTGCAGATGCTCGCTGCGCAGGCCTCGTCGAATCAGCTGGGACAGTGCGCTTTCCGCGAGATCACGCCGAGAGAAGGCGCCTGAGACACTGTGCTGGTAGTTGTGCATGTGCTGCTCCTTGGGGCCATTCATCAGTGTTGGTCGAGGCTGCAGGTTAGAGAGCTCTCGATATTTCGTCTGTACGTTCGCCAACACTGCCGGCATAGCGTGCGCTAGCGAACGGTGTCTGGGGCATAGCCGGGGGAAAGTAGTGCTCATCGCCTTCGCCGCGGCGGAGGTTCGCTAACTCCTTGAGGTACGCCATGAACAAGCCGCATCTTCTTCTCTTGCCGGGGCTGCTGTGTGACGCCCGCCTGTGGCAGCACCAGGTTGCTGCGTTGGCAGACGTGGCGCATGTCGCTGTGGTCGATCTGAGCCAGGCCGATTCCATGGAGGAATTGGCGCAGGACGCATTGGCTCAGGTGCAGGGGCAGAGTTTTGTCCTGGCGGGTTTTTCCCTCGGTGGCTATGTCGCCCTGGAGATCATGCGCCAGGCTCCGCAGCGGGTGCTCGCGCTGGCCCTGCTGGATACCAGCGCGCACGCCGACGACTCCGAGAGCAAGCGGGCCAGGGTGAAGGCGATGTGCCAGGCCGAACAGGACTTTTCCGCGTTCGTTGCCAGCTTGCCGCCCAGGTTGCTGCACCCCCTGCACCAGCAGGATGCTGCACTGGTGCAGGTGGTCACGGCGATGGCCGAAAGCCTTGGCCCCGAAGTCTTCATTCGTCAGCAACTGGCCATGCTCGGGCGTATGGATAGCCGTGCTAGCCTGGGGCAGATCGTATGTCCCACGCTGTTGCTGTGTGGTCTAGAGGACGCCATCACGCCGCCCGCGCTGCATGTTGAAATGCAGTCGGCAATTGTGGGGGCGCAACTGGCGCAAATCGAGGAGGCAGGTCATTTGACACCCTTGGAGCAGCCGCAGCGTGTTTCCAGTAACCTCGAAAGCTGGTTGAAGGCATTGCAGCACCCATTGCCCGGGGCAGTCGCAGGTTGAAACACTAGCTCGAGTGCCAGGCTGTCAGGTAGCGATTGCGGTGCCATGGTGGGCTCTCGCACATTGCCTCCACTCTCTCACGGCAGTCTACCCACGTCGCGCCATCACGAAGCCGAGCAGAAAGGCGATGGCGATGCCCGCGCCAAGCGCTTTCCAAGGCTGTTCATGAACATACTCGTTGGCCACGGTGGCTGTCTGACGTGCCCGCTGCACCACGCTGTCGCTCATGTCCTGAGCCGCCGCTCGAGCTTGGGCGATGCGGGTATTGAGTTTGTTTCTGGCCTCGGTCAGCTCCTCGCCGGTAAGTGAAGTAGCCCCCTTGATCAGATCCTCGATGTCTGCGAGCAGATTGTGAAAGTCACGGGAAACTCCGGACTGCGCGAGCATGGGGGCGGTGGTTGCGGACTTGTCGCTACTGTTGCCCGATTTGGGCAATTGGTTTTGCGCTTGCATGGTTAGCTCCTGTGGCTGGTCGGCGAATAGGCCGGTATTGAAGCGCACAGCCTGGGCTGCCTGCGACCTGACTGTCTGTGCGATAGCCAACGCTGTTGGGCGCATGACCTATGCGCGCTAGCGTACGGACGGGCGCTCTATTTGCTGTCACCGTCCTTGCCCAGGGTGCGTCCTTGCGTACCCACGGAGCACTCATTGGAGGTGACTATGTACGAGCCCCGAGAACCAGGGCGGCCGCGAAACCCAGATGACCAGCCGCATACCCCTGAGTCCGATACCACGCAGCCAAGTAGCGACGAGTCCACCCGCCTGCCGCTACCAGGCGAGCTGCACGAATCGCCCCCCCTCACGCGTGATAGGCGAGAGCGGGCCACTCGCGATCCGCAGGATGACTTGATGGATAGCTAAGCCGATCCAAGAGAGCCCATGCATCGTGCTGCCGCACATACGGAGCTACCGGTTCGAGCTAGGCGGCGCCTGGGTTGAACTGGTCGAGCCCCTCGTTGATTGAAGGATTGGGCGGCGCCTCTCGGCCTGCTGTCTGGGCGCGCTGAGGGTTATGTGTAGGTCAATGCTGAGCGTGGAGTCGGTACTGACTTACGGGTGTTGATTTTCAACTTATCGGTATGTGCCGCGGCAGCCTGTGCCGCGCCTTCTAGCGATTGGTTAGTCGGAGCGAATTTATGAACGCACACTCCCGCGCGCCAATGCTCGCCTTCGGTTTAGCCCTGGCGATGCTGGCGGTAACCGCCCTGGTAGCGGCGCTGGACCTTTCGTCTCGGGAGCTGGCGGCAGCGCGCCAGCAAGCCAGGGCCTGGGAAGCCTATGCATTGAGCCTGCATAGACGCGACCTGTTCGAAACCCGAGATGGTGTCGCGGAAGAGGTCGGGCCTCCTTATGGTCTGGTAGCCAGGCGCTTGGAAATTGTTGACCTGCATCCCCGCCGAACAGGCTTCCGTTTCTGAGCCTGATCGCCACGACACAGGCCGGGGAGCGATAGCGATCGGTCAGGTGACGCGGGATGAGCGCAGTTGTCGCACCGAGTTACCTAGCAACCTCGGCTTGTCTCTCGAGACTCATGTCGGTTTCCTTGTACAGATCCGCCGAGGCCTTGATCACTTCACGGGCGATAGCGGTTTCTCCCTCGGTATGGGTCTTCGCCACCAGCATCACATCCCGTTCATCTTCGCTCTGAAAGGGTTGCCAAAGATTTGCCGTACCTGCGGCGCAGCCAAGAAACGTGCCGGCTAGAATGCACCACCCAACAAACATCGCAGGGCTGGTGACCGAGAAGATATTCAATGGGATGGTGTCGCTTACCAGCAGCACGAACTCCACCAGCAGCCCGATGGCAAAACCGACACTCGCGCCGATGACGGTATAGAGCATGAAGTTGATCTGGCTGCCGCGGCTGACCTGCAGAGCATCGGCAGCGGGTGGGCTGTGGTTGTTGATGGCCGTGATCTGCAACTGATCGCTGCGCAGGCCCTTTTGCATGAGCTTGGACTGGGCGGTTTCGGCGAATTCGCGCCGAACGAAGAGTCCTGCGATGTCGCGTTGGTAGCTATGCATGGTGCTGTTCCTGATTGGCAACCGTACGCGACGGTCGAGACTCCAGCCTGGCCAGTCCAGTGTCTGCTGTCTGTGCGATCACCAACGTAGCGGGGCAGACAGTCCTATATCGTGGCTGCGGCGCTTAGCTTGGCCGGCAGCGCAGCTCGACGTGGTGCTCATGGCCATCGTCCACCAGCGGACATTCAATACCCCCGAGCAGCACGCCATCCAGATACAGCGACGGGACGACATCGGCCTGCTGCACCACCGTTATGCGGTACAGCGTGGTGCCGAAGCGGTAGTCAAGGCTGAACCCCGGCCAATCGGCCGGCAGCACCGGTTGCAGATGCAGGCTGCTGGCGTTGCGCTGCAGGCCGAGCAGCGACTCGACAATCAGCCGGTACATCCAGCCCGCCGCGCCGGTGTACCAGCTCCAGCCGCCGCGCCCGGCGTGCGGCGCCACGCCATAGACATCGGCGGACAGCACATAGGGTTCGACCTTGTACTGCTCGATGGTCGTCGCGTTACCGTGATTGACCGGGTTGATCAGGCGCAGCAGTTCCCAGGCGCGCACGCTGTCGCCCAGGCCGGCGAAGGCCATGCTCGCCCACACGGCGGCGTGGGTGTACTGGCCGCCATTCTCGCGCACGCCGGGCACATAGCCCTTGATGTAGCCGGGGTCGAGCGCGCCTTTGTCGAAGGGAGGATCAAGCAGTTGCACCAGGCCCAGGTCGCGGCGCAGCAGATGTTTCTCCAGCGCGTCCATGGCGCTGCGCTGGCGCTCTGGCGCAGCCGCACCGGAGAGCACCGACCAACTCTGGGCAATGGAGTCGATGCGGCATTCTTCATTGCTCGCCGAGCCCAGCGGGGTGCCGTCGTCGAAGTAGGCGCGGCGGTACCAGGCGCCGTCCCAACCATGCTCCTCCAGGCTGCTGCGCAGCAGCGCGGTCTGCTCCATGCAGCGTTGAGCGAACGCCGCGTCGCCCCGGGTGAGCGCGGTGGCGGAGAACTGCTGCAATACCTCGTAGAGGAAGAAGCCCAGCCACACGCTTTCGCCCTGGCCCTGTTCGCCGACGCGGTTCATGCCGTCGTTCCAGTCGCCACAGCCGATCAGCGGCAGGCCGTGCGCGCCGCGGGCCATGCCGTGCTCGATGGCGCGCACGCAGTGCTGGTACAGGCTTTCCTGCAGGGACGAGCGTTGCGGCAGGTCGTAGTAGGACTCTTCACCGGCATTCAGGGCGCGGCCCTCGATATATCCCACTGGCTCGTCGAGCACGCGGTGGTCGCCGCTGATGCGTACATAGCGGCTGGTGGCCAGGGGCAGCCACAGGTAGTCGTCGGAGCAGGCGGTGCGAACGCCACGATCCAGTGGTGGATGCCACCAGTGCTGTACATCGCCCTCGCTGAACTGATGGGCGGCGCACAGCAGCAAATGCTGGCGGCTGGCGGCCGGGCTGGCATGGATCATCGCCATGCTGTCCTGCAGCTGGTCGCGGAAGCCGTAGGCGCCACCGGACTGGTAATAGCCGCTGCGGGCCCAGAAGCGGCTGGCGATCACCTGGTACATCAGCCAGCCATTGACCAGCACATCGACGGCCGGCTCGGGCGTGCTGATCCGGATCGCCCCCAGGGTCGTGCGCCAGTGGCTGCGCACCTGGTCGAGTACGGTGCTGGCCGCGCTGTCGCCGCGAAAGCGCAGGGCTAGGTGCGCGGCCGTCTTGGCGTCGTGGCCGGCGCCGAGGCGGAAGACGATCTCCCGGCTGTCGCCGTCGGCCAACTCGAAGGCCACCTGGATCGCCGCGCACGGGTCGAGGCCGCTGCCGGTGCGCCCCGACAGGCGCGGCTTGGCCAGCGCCGCCGGAGCATTCAGGTTGCCGTTGCGGCCGAGGAATTCGCTGCGATCGCCGCTGACGCTGCGCGCCGGCGAGTCGACATCGAAGAACGCCACGCGGCCGGGAAACTCGATGGAGTAGGCGTTGCGCGCGAACAGCACGCCGCTGACCGGGTCCTGCTCGGTGACCACGTGCAGGGCCGATTTCTCGCGCAGGTCGCCGAGCACCCAGGCCACGTAGCCGGTCGCCGACAGGCGTCGCTGGCGACCCGAGAGGTTGCGCACCTTCAGGCGCGAGAACTTGAGCGAGGCATCCAGCGCCACGTACACCCACAGCTCGCTGTGGATGCCGTCCTCGTCATGCTCGAAGACGCTGTAGCCGAAGCCGTGGCGGGTGGTGTAGCCCCCCGTGCCGGGGCGTGGCAGCGGAGTGGGCGACCAGTAGTGGCCGCTGTCGTCGTCGCGCAGGTACAGGGCCTCGTCGCTGGCATCGCCGACCGGGTCGTTGTGCCAGGGTGTCAGGCGGTATTCATGGGCGTTCTCGCTCCAGGTATAGGCACCGCCGCTCTCGCTGATCACCGTGCCGAACTGCGGGTTGGCCAGCACGTTGGACCAGGGCGCCGGGGTGCTGACGCCCTGGCCCAGATGGATCACATACTCGCTGCCATCGGCGCTGAAACCGCCGTAGGGGTTGCCCAGCAACAGCGTCGGGTTGCCGGGTGGCGGGCCGGCCGGCAGGCGCCGGGGCGTGCGCATCAGCTCCGCATTGAAGCGCGGCAGGGCCTGCTCGCTGGCGCGTCGGTGCACCTGCTCGGCCAGGCTGCCATTGCTGTCGCTGAGTACCAGGCGCGCCACGGCGAGCATCAGCACGCGGTCCTCGGTGGACAGCTGCTGGGCCGGACGGACGAAGATGCCGCCCGGTCGGTCGACCAGGCTGGCCTCGCTGCCGGAGGTGACCAGCGCCATGATCTGGTCCTGCAGCTGCTGGCGATAGCCGGCCTGGTCCTCGTTCCAGATCACCAGGTCCAGCGCCAGGCCTTTCTGCCGCCAGTAGGCGTGGGCCTGCACCAGTTGGCGGACCAGTTCGATATTGGCCGGGTCGGCGATCTGCACCAGGACGATCGGCAGGTCGCCGGAAATCGCCTGGCCCCAGAGGTCGGACTGGTTGCGCTGGTTGCCGAGCAGCACGCCGGCATCGGCGCGCAGCGCGGCGTTGGCATAGAGGATCGAGGCGGCCATCTGCTCGAACAGTCGGGCATCGGCCTGCGAGGCGTTGAGTTGGCGCAGCAGCACTTGGCTGTGAGTCCAGGCCAGGCCGAACACGCGGTCGGCCAGGTGGCGGTCGCGGTACTTGTTGACCAGTTGCAGGCAGGCTTCGCGCGTTTCGGCGATGCCGCTGACCAGGTCGATGATCGCGGTCTGGCCGGGCTCCAGACTGATCCGGCAGCGAATCGCCACGATCGGGTCGAGCACCGAGCCGGCGCTGCCGGACAGGTTGTCGACGCCGATGTCGAGCGCAGCCGGGCGGGCCGCGCTGCGGCCGCGGCCGATGAAGCGCGCGCGATCGGTCTCGTAGGACATCGTGTCGATGTCCACACCGTGGGCGGCCAGCAGGTGGCACATCCAGGGCACGCTCTCATGGCTCGAGCGTGGCCGGCGCGAACAGAGGATCGCCTGCAGCTCCGGCACCAGCTCGGTCTGCACGAACAGCTTGCTGAAGGCCGGGTGCAGGGCATCGGCGATGGCCGGGGCGAGCACCACTTCGGCGTAGCTGGTCAGCTCCAGGCTGCGCCGTACGCGGGCACGGTTGGTCAGGTGCAGGCGGCGCAGTTCGATGTCGTCCTCGGGCGAGACGACGATTTCGGTATGGCTGTCGAAGTCGCGCTCGCGCACGCGGAACTCGGCGCGGGCATCGGTGAAGATCGCCTCGTAGCCGGCCGTGCGGCGCAGGGTCGGCTGGTGCGCGGCGGACCAGAAATCGCCGCTGGCGACATCGCGCAGGTAGCAGAACATGCCCCAGTGGTCGCGGCTGGTGTCCTCCTGCCAGCGCGTCACGGCGGTACCGTCGCAGCGGCTGTAGCCACCGCCGGCGCTGCTAAGCATCACGTGGTAGCGGCCGTTGGACAGCAGCTGCACGGCCAGGCGGCGGCGATCCGGGTCGGTGAATACCCGAAGCTTGGTCTCGCTGACCCGTGCGGCCGCGTCGGCGGCAGGCGAGTGGGCGGCATGCAGGTACTGCGCGGCGGTTTTCGGGATGCGTTCCTGCAGCAGCAGGGCGGTGGCCTGGAACTGCGGGTCGGACTCGAAACGTCGCTGCATCGGCCGGTCCAGCAGCACATGGGCCAGCGCCAGCAGGCTCATGCCCTGGTGGTGGGCCATGAACGAGTGGATCACCGCGGCGCTCTGCCCGCGTGGCAGGCGTGACGGGGTGTAGTCGACTGCCTCGTACAGCCCGAAGGTGCCGGCCAGCCCTTCGGTGGCCAGGCGCTGCAGATTCCGGCAGGCGGCTTGCGGGTCGACCATCAGGGCCAGGACCGAGGCGTAGGGAGCGACCACCATGTCCTCGCCGAGCCCGCGCTTGAGGCCCAGGCCGGGGACGCCGAAGGCGCGGTACTGGTAGTTGAAGTGGGCATCCTGGGTGTTGTAGCCGGACTCGGACACGCCCCACGGCAGGCCCAGCTGGTTGCCATGCTGGATCTGCCGGGCCACGGCGGCGCGGCAGGTCTGGTCGAGCAGGGTGCCGGGATAGTTGGGCATCACCAGCATGGGCATCAGGTACTCGAACATCGAGCCGGACCAGGACAGCAGGACCGGCACGCCGGCGTTGCTGGTGAGCAGGCGGCCGAGGGTGAACCAGCCTTCCTGGGGCAGCTGGCCCTGGGCGATCACCACGAAGTTGGTCAGCCGCGCCTCGGAGGCCAGCAGGTCGTAGTAGGCGGCGTCCAGGCGGTTTTCTTCGGCGTTGTAGCCGATGGCGAACAAGTCGCGCTGCGGATCGTAGAGAAAGCCGAAGTCCATCTTTGCCAGATCGCCGGCTTGCCAGGCGAGGCGCTCGGCGCAGGCGATGCGCTCGCCGGCGCAGCGCTGTACCGCTTGCACGCGGGGTTGGTCGGCGGCGGGCCACTGGGTGCTGTCCAGCTGCGTCAGCTGCTGCCAGGTCGCCTGCGCCGGCTGTTGGCCGCTGCCGAGTGGCGGCAGGCGGAACTGCTGCAGCTCGTCATGCAGGTCTTCACAGTGCGCCACCAGAGCCTGCAGCCAGCGTTCGCCAGCGCCGCCCTGCGCCGGGTGCAGGGTCTGGCGCAGCAGGCGGCTGCACTCGAGCAGCCGTTGCAGGTGCAGGGCGGCCGCCTCCAGGCTCTGTGGCGGCGCCGCCAGTGCGCTATCGAGTTCGCCCTGAACGTCGCGCAGGACACGTTCGTCGAGTTGCGCGTCGACCACCGCCTCGCGCAGTAGCGAGAGGGTGTCGACGAGGCCGGTAAACAGCTGGGGTGTGAACAGGGGCTGGTCCGCCAGCTCCAGCAGGCCGGGGCGCAGGGTCAGCAGCAGGCCGGCCAGGTTGCCGCTGTCCACCGTCGACACATAATGCGGTGGCAGTGGCTTGAGGGTCTGGGTGTCGTACCAGTTGAAGAAGTGCCGGCGATGGCGTTCCAGGCTGGCCATGCTGCTCAGCGACTGCTCCAGACGCGCCAGCAGGCGGCCGGCGCTGAGGTAGCCGAAATCGTAGGCGGCCAGGTGCGAGAGCAGGGCCATGCCTATGTTGGTGGGCGAGGTGCGGTGGGCGATCACCAGGCTCGGCTGCTCCTGGATATTGTCGGGCGGCAGCCAGTTGTCCAGCGGGCCGACATGCTGGTCGAAGAAGGCCCAGGTCTTGCGCGTCAGGTTGCGCAGAAAGCGCAGCTCCTCGGCGGAAGGCGCGAAGCTCGCGCGGGCCCTGGGGCGGCTCAGCCACCAGGCGATCGCCGGGCTGGCCAGCCACAGCAACAGCAGGGGGCTGGCCAGCGCCAGGACCGTGGGCCTGGACACCAGCAGTGCGGCGCAGGCCAGCGCCAGCGTGGGGGCGACCCACATCAGCCGGTACAGACCGGGTAGATCGTTGCGGCTGCTGCGCTCCACCTCGCGCGAGGGGCTCCACTGCAGCAGGTGGCGCCGGCTGAGCAACATGCGCCACAGGGTGCGGGCGATGGCGTCCAGGCTGAACAGGGCCTCGAAGGGCAGCCATACCAGCGCCAGCATGGCGCGGCCGAAATGCAGCGCGGCCATGCGCGCGACGGCCTGCAGGTGCTGGCCGAAGGACGTGTCATGGGGTTTGCGCAGCAGTTCCAGCAATGTGCCGAGCAAGGGTTGGGTCAGCACCAGGGCGAGCACCGCCAGGGTCCACAGCAGTGCCTGGTCGATAGCGAACCAGCCCCACAGCAGCATGGCGAGAAAGGCCGCCGGCTCCAGGCTGCGGCGCAGGTTGTCGAGAATCTTCCAGCGCGCCAGCGCGCCGAGGCGATTGCGCTGCAGGCCACCCGCGGGCTTCGGCGTCCACGGCAGCAGCCAGGGCAGCAACTGCCAGTCGCCGCGGATCCAGCGGTGCCGGCGCTTGCAGTCGGCGCTGTAGCGGGCCGGGTGTTCCTCGTACAGCTGCACGTCGCTGAGCAGGCCGGAGCGGGCGTAGCAGCCTTCGATCAGGTCGTGGCTGAGGATGCGGTTGTCCGGGAAGCAGCCTTCCAGCGCCTGCTCGAAGGCATCCACCGCGTAGATGCCCTTGCCGATGAACGAGCCGTGCTGGAACAGGTCCTGGTACACGTCGGAGACGGCGCGGGTATAGGGGTCGACTCCGGCGTCGCTGCCGAACAGCTGGGCATAGGCCGAGCGCGCGGTGCTCGGCAGGCTGATGCCGACCCGTGGCTGGAGGATGGCGTAACCGCTACTGATGCGGCGCCGCACCGGGTCGAACACCGCCTGGTTGAGCGGGTGGGCAAGGGCGCCGACCAGTTGCCGGGCGACATCGCGCGGCAGCTGGGTGTCGGTGTCCAGGCTGATCACGTACTGCACCGGCGGCAGGGCGGCGATGTCGCCGACGATCAGGGCGAACTGTTCCTGGCCCTGGCCGCGCAGCAGGGCATTCAGCGCGGCGAGCTTGCCGCGCTTGCGTTCATGGCCCATCCACACGCCTTCGGCGGGGTTCCAGCGGCGCGGGCGATGCAGCAGGTAGAAGCGTTCGGCGCTGACTGGCGGGTACTTGTGGTTGAGCGCCTCGATCAGCTGGCGGGCCAGCACGAGCAGGGCGGCATCCTGTTCCAGCACCTCGCTCGGTGCATCCATGAAGTCGGTGAGCAGGGCGAAGTGCAGATTGGCGTCGCGGTTGGCCAGGAAGCGTACTTCCAGGCCTTCGACCAGTTCCTCGATATCCCGCGCGCAGCCCATCAGGGTGGGTACCACCACCAGGGTGCGCGCCTGGTCGGGAATCCCGCCGCTGTAGTCCAGGCGCGGCAGGATGTGCGGCGCCACGGTCAGGGTCACCAGCCAGTTGACCAGGCCCAGGGCCAGGCAGCTGGTCATCAGCAGGGCCGGCACGCCGAGCAGGGCCAGCAGGCCGTCGCTCACGCCGTTGGCCTGGGCGCTGGCGAGGAAGGGCCAGGCCAGAAGCAGGCTGAGGGTGAACACCGGGGTGAGGAAAAAGGTCAGCGGCGCACTGCGCAGCAGGCGCTGCCAGGCCTCGGTCAGCGGTACACGGGCCTCGATCCGGCGCTCCAGTTCGCCCAGGCCTGGGCCCAGCAGATAGAAGCCGACGTGGCTGCAGACCCCTGCGCTGGCATTGGCGGCCAGCTCGATGGCGGTGCGGGCTACCGTCTCCTCGCTATGCGCGCAGTGCTTGGCCAGGCGTTCGATCACATGGCGGTAATGGTCGCGGGTGGCGAAGTCCATGTGCGGGTAGATCTGCGCCGGGTCTTCGTGCAGCACCTGTTCTGCCCGGCTCATGCTCTCGACGAAGCTGCGCCAGTCGATGGCGGACAACTTGCGCAGGCTGTTGATGCTGTTGCTGATGGACACCTGTTCGGCGGCCTGCTGCTGGGCATCCAGCTGCACCAGGCGCTCGATGTTCAGGCCGCTTTCGCCGAGCGTCTGTTCTATCCAGGTCAGCGGCAGGATCAGCGCCGCGCTCTGCCCCTGCAGGCGCCTGGCCAGCTCGGCGACGAACGAGCTGGTCAGCGGCGGTTGCGAACGGGCCATGTCGGCGACGGTCAGCAGCACGCTCTTGGCGTCGTGCTCGGCGGTTTCGTGCAGACGGTCGGCCCAGTCGTTGGCCAGGTTGCGGTCGTCCCAGTTGGCCATTACCCGCGAGGCCACACGGCGCAGGTTCTCGATCAGCGCCAGGCGCAGCATGATCGGAATCGCCCACAGCTCGCCGAGGGTCAGCGGCGTGACGGACTGGTAGGACACGATGAAGCGACTCAGGCTCTCGCTGTCGACCCGGCCGTCGCCATGCGAGATGGTTTCCAGGGCAATGTCGTAGACCCGCGGCAGACCGCTCGACGGGCCACCTGCCAGGCGTGGCAGCTCGCGGCTATAGCCCTTGGGCAGGTGCTGGCGCGCGGTACGGATCTGCTCCTCGATCAGGTAGAAGTTGTCCAGCAGCCATTCCGCCGCCGGGGTGGCGCGGCGTGTGGCCGGCGGTACCTCGCCGAGCATGGCGCAGCTGTGCACCAGCAGCGCCTCGTTGTCGTCGAGGCGTACCAGCAAAGCCGCGGAGGCCGAGCGTGGGCTGAGCTGGTGCTGCCTGGCCAGAAGGTGGCCGTGGCTTGCCATTTGCTCTGCGCTGAACAGTTCGGCACGCAAGACGGGCTCGTAGGCAAACTTACGAGGCGTACTGCGCAGGCGCGACGAGTTGCGGAGCCATGTGCTGGGCATTGTTTCCTTGACCTGCCACGTCTGTTTTCGGCGACCTGCGGGAGCGCGCAGTGGGGCAACGGGATGGCGTAGCTTAGGAGGCAAGTCTGCGCAGAGTGGTTGGCGCGGTCTGTCCGCTAGCGCACATAGCCCGGCAGGTCTATCGGCTCTATGCGCGCTAGCGCACCGACGAGCGGCGCAGCGCCTGCCAATGTCCTCTACCCGCAATCACGCAATCGTGTGTGCTGTGGCTCTTCAGAGGTCACCATGAAAAAACAATCGCGCATCTTGTGCCTGGCTTCCGCCATTGCCCTTGCCGCCAGCACCGCCAGTGGCGGAGCCATTGCTGCTACGGAAGCACAGGAGGTCACCAATGCCCGCCAGGAAACCCAGATCTGGACCACCTATGCGCTGAGTCCGTATCTGCGCGCCAACGACCTCAAGGTCTCGGTGGAAAACGGCAAGGCCACCTTGACCGGCAATGTCGCCGAAGAGGTCAACAAGGATCTGGCCAGGGAGATTGCCCTGGGCGTCCAAGGCATCACCGAAGTCGATAACCGGATTGTCGTCAACGCCGACTACCAGCCGGCCAAACCCGGCGCCGAGCGCAGCTTTGGCGACACCATCGATGACGCCGGCATCACCGCGAAGATCAAGTCGAAGCTGATGTGGGGCAAGAACACCGACGGCATGTCCACCAATGTGGATACCAAGTACGGTCGGGTGACCCTGCGCGGCACGGCGCAGAGTGCCGCCGAGCGTGATCTCGCTGGCCGTATGGCAATGAACACCCAGGGAGTGGTCGCGGTGGACAACCAGATCAAGGTCAATGCCCTGCAGCCGACGGTCACTGAAAACGGCAAGAGTATGGCCGACGAAGCGGGCGCCGATCTCTCCGACAGCTGGATCACCACCAAGGTCAAATCGACTCTGCTCTACTCCAGCAACGTGTCTGGCTCGGCCATCGATGTGACCACCAACAAGGGCATCGTCAGCCTCAGGGGCAGGGTCAGCAACGGCGCCGAGCACGACCTAGCCATCGAGCTGGCGCAGAACGTACGTGGCGTGAGGAGCGTGCAGTCCAAGGAACTGGTGTTTTAACGCAGCGCATTGCTGCGGGATCATCACGCCGCCGCTAGAACGGCTGGCGTGGCGATCCGTTTGCACATGCTTCAGGGATCTCCGGCCAGGCAGGCATGGAGGGCTGGTTACGGCTACATCAGCTGGTCGATCAGAATCGCGTTGCTATAGATCAGGCTGCCATCGCTGAGCAGGTGACCGACCAGATGGAACTGGCCACGCTGATCGTCTGGTCGCAGATAGACCCGCAGATTGCAGTCCCCCAGCGCTCCGCATTCGTCCGGCAAGCTAAGGTTCAGTGTCCCCAGATCGACATCGACCGTGGTCTCGCGCTGGTGGCTCTTCTGCAGGTATTCCTCTGCCTGTTCCAAGTGCAGGTGGTCGACGCCGTTCAGATAGAAGTCGATATGTTCCATCGGCGTGGATCTGTCTGCCCCATTGGCTTTGCGCCAACCTTCGATGCTGAAACTGCTCATAGCAATACCTCCTGAGATGATGACGTGCGGGGGTTGCAGCTGCGTGCACAAGCCCGGCGCAGAAGCGCCAGGCTCTTCGCTCGGTTCGCCTACGGCAGCAGCTGCCAGACCTCGGCATTAGCCAGCTCCTCCACGGTGGCGTGTCGGCTGCGACCGTGCAGTGGGTTGAGTTCGTAGCCGAAGGGGGGCTCATAGGTGGCGGAGTAGTGCACGCCGCTCAACTTGTGCAGGTAGCGCAGCAGCGGATGGCACTGTGCATTGATGTGGCTGACTAGATGTGACTCTGTCATTCCGTGCATGGCGCGATCTGCTGGCTGCCCTGGTTGCCACCATTCTGTGCGGCTGTCGGACGCCGGTCTGTACGCTAGCGAACCACCGACGGTAACGCCTGCGGGCCTGCTCCGAAGGCTCTACCACCTATGTGCGTTAGCGTACGGACAGACTCGGACATGGCTGTCATGGTCTACCTGCCCGAGCTCCGCCTTCAGTGTGAGAGAGGGTCTGCATTGGAGGTCAGCATGAACAAGCCAATCGAGCCGGATGCTCCGGGCAGCGATATCGAATCGACGGAACGCGTTCCCGAGTACGCGCCGTTGCCCAACGAGATCCACGAACCACAGATCCCGCGGCAACCCGAGATCGACCAACCACCCGTACGCAATCCGGCGGACGAGCGGCAATACATCCATCTGGAATCGACTGCGGATGAGGATGAAGGCGAACCGGGACAGCCATGAGTTCGCTTGCGCGGCGAGGTGCTTCTCCGTACCACCTCACACCTAACAGTACTCAACGGAGACGGGTGATGACCTACCGGATACTGATTGTCACCGCGGATGCCGTCGATTGCCGTGGGCTGCTGGGCATGCTCGGCGAAGCGGCGGATGGCCCCTTCAACAGCGAGCAGGTCAAGACATTGTCCGCTGCATTGGGGCGCGTGCAGGAGGGCGGCATCGATGCGGTGTTGCTCGATCTGGCGCTACCCGACAGCCAGGGGATCGATACCTTCAAGAAACTATTTGCGGTGGCACCAAAGGTGCCGATCATGACCCTGTGCGTGCCGGAGGACGAGACCCTGGCGCTGCAGGCGCTGGAATGCGGCGCCCAGGGGTATCTGTTGAAGGGATTGTTCGCCAGTTACCTGGTGGCGCAGTCGCTTAGCCACATCATTCAGCGCCAGACGATGGAGACGCATTTCGGCGTTGAGAAGGTCCGTGCGGAACTCACCCTCAACTCGATCAGCGATGCCGTTATCGGTACGGATCTGCAGGGCAATGTCGACTACCTGAATACGGCGGCGGAAAACATGACCGGCTGGCCGCGTGACGACGCTCATGGCCAGCCCATCGACCAGGTGATGTACATGGTCGATGGCGAAACGGCTGCGGCTGCCGTCAACCCGGTGCGCCTGGTGCTCGAGCAGAAGCAGCCGATGGGGATGACGGCCGGGAGCATGCTGGTGCGGCGCGATGGCAGCAACGTGGCGATTGAGGATTCCGCCGCGCCGATTCTCGACCCCGGCGGCCAGATCAGCGGGGCCGTGGTGGTGTTCCACGATGTGTCCGAGGCGCGTGCCATGGCTATGCGTATGGCCTATCTGGCCCAGCACGACCCCCTCACCCGGCTGCCCAACCGCGTGCTGTTGAGCGACCGTATCGCCCAGGCGATCAGCCTGGCGGAGCGCAGTGGCAATGCCATTGCACTGATGTTCCTCGATCTGGATCACTTCAAGCACATCAATGACTCCCTCGGCCATGCGGCGGGGGATCAGCTGTTGCAAATAGTGGCGCAGCGGCTATCGGCCTGCGTGCGTAGCACCGATACGGTGAGCCGCAATGGTGGGGACGAGTTCGTGGTACTTCTGGCGGAGGGGCGTGACATGCAGGATGCCAGCGTCATCGCGCACAAGATCATCGCGGCGCTGTCTGCTCCGTACTCCATCGACCAGCACGAGCTGCACATGACCTGCAGCATCGGCATCAGCGTTTACCCGGCAGATGCCGACAGTGCCGAGGGGTTGCTGAAGAACGCGGATACCGCGATGTACCACGCCAAGGAGGTGGGGCGGAATAACTACCAGTTCTTCAAGCATGCGATGAACGTGCGCGCCGTGGAGCGGCAGGTCATCGAAAGCAACCTGTGGCAGGCCCTGGATCGCCGTGAGTTCATGCTGCATTACCAGCCCAAGGTCAACCTGGCAACAGGCGTCATCACTGGTGCCGAGGCGCTGTTGCGCTGGCTGCACCCGCAATGGGGAGTGACCCTGCCGGAGCGCTTCGTGGCCATTGCCGAGGAGTGCGGTTTGATCGTGCCGATTGGTCGCTGGGTGCTGCGCGAGGCTTGTCTGCAGGCTGCGTGCTGGCGGGAGAAGGGGTTTGAGCTGCCCACAATATCGGTGAATTTCTGCGCGCTGGAATTTCGTCATCCGGACTTCGTCGCCGGTGTGCAGGCCATTCTCGACGAGAGCGGGTTGCCGCCAGCCTGTCTGCAGCTGGAAATCACGGAAAGCGTACTGATGCGCGATGCCGATTCCAGCGCCGAGATCCTGCGCCAGCTCAAGGATATCGGGGTGCAACTCGCCATGGATGATTTCGGTACCGGTTACTCCAGCCTGAGCTACCTGCTGAAATTTCCTATCGATGTGCTGAAGATCGACAAGTCCTTCGTGCACTCCATCGGTGCCGGCGATGGTGCCATCGTCAGCGCAGTGATCGCCATGTGCGCCAGCCTCAGCTATCAGGTCGTCGCCGAAGGCGTGGAAAACGATACGCAGCTGGCCTTTCTCCAGGGCGAGCTGTGCCAGGAGGGGCAGGGCTACCTGTTCAGCCATGGCGTGGCGAGCGAGCCATTCACCGTGTTGTTGCAGGCGAGAAAATGCGGGATGCCGGTGAACGCGGCGTCGGAGTCAGAGGCTAGGTTATAGCTGGGCGCGGTGCCTCAAGCAGCCGTGCGTAGCCTTCGTTGAGCGCGGCGTAACACTCACAGGCGGCGGCTTCCAGGCCGCTGCGGTCAAGGATGGTGATCTGCCCGCGGCTGTAGTGAATTAATCGGCGCAGCTGCAGCGCACCGGCGGCAGTGGTGACGCCACTGCGGCGTACCCCCAGCATCTCCGCCAGGTATTCATGGGTCAGGTAGAAGTGATCCGCATGGGCCCGGTCATGGGTCATCAGCAGCCATCGGGCCAGGCGTGGCTCGAGTTCGTGGAAGTGTCCACAGGCGGCGTTCTGCGTTAGCTGGGTCAGCGTTACATAGAGATAGCGCTGCAGGGTGCGCTGCAGTTTCGGACAATCGCGCAGTACCCGACGCAGGTTCGTGGCGCTGATGCGCAGCGCGCTGCCGCTGCCTTGCACCACGGCGCGACTCGGAGCGGCCGCAATGCCCAGGGACAGAGTAGCGCCCAGCATGCCCTCGTTGCCGATCAGACCCAGCTCTAAGGGACGATGCTGTTCCAGAGTAGTGACGAGGGAAATGAAGCTGCGGACAGGGAAGTAAAGGTAGCGGAAGGGCTGAGTGGTCTCGCAGAGGATGGTCCCGAAGACCAGCTCCACCGGCTCGCAGTGCAACAGGACTCGCCGTTGCTCCTTGTGGGGCAGGTTATTCAGCAGAAGATTGACGATGGGCGGCGGATTGGGAGCCGGCATGATGATGTCCAGCAGCACGGAGCGAGCCGACGGGGCGAGGGAAAGGTGCCTGGCGATCCCGCTGTCGCAGTCTGCTCCAGTGCGCCGCACGGCTCTGTTCGCTACAGCACGGTGCGACGCCTTTATCCTCTTGCCTGTGCCATGAGGCCATCAGGTGTGCTCTATATCGGTGTTGCGCAGGACATATGGCAGCAGACGGTCGGTTTCCTTTTTTACCACGGCGTAGCACTCGCAGCTCAGTTGTTCGAGCTTGTGTCGGTCGAGCACGGTGATATGCCCGCGGCTGTACTCGATCACCCCCTGGCGCTGCAGCTTGCCGGCCGCCTCGGTTACACCTTCGCGACGCACGCCGAGCATATTGGCGATCAGCTCCTGGGTCATGGTCAGCTGGTTGCCAGGCAGGCGGTCCAGTGACAGTAGCAGCCAGCGGCATAGCTGCTGATCGATCGAGTGGTGGCGATTGCACACTGCGGTCTGCGACATCTGGGTAATCAACGCCTGGGTATAACGGAGCATCAGTACCAGCAATTCGCCATGCCGATTGAATTCATCCTTGAGGCGCTGACCTGGCAACCGATAGGCGGAGCCGCCACTTTGCACGATGGCTCGGCTGGGGGTGCTTTCACCGCCCATGAACAGAGCTATGCCGACCAGCCCCTCGTTGCCGACCACCGATATTTCCGCCGATGCGCCGCTTTCCATCACGTAGAGCAGCGAGATGATCGAGTCGGTAGGAAAGTAGACATGGCGCATGGTGTCGCCGGACTCATAGAGCACTTTCCCCAAAGGCAGAGAAACATGCTCCAGGTGAGGGAGCAAGCGCTCCTGCACGTCGCTTGAGAGAGCCGCCAGCAGGTGATTCTGGCGCGGTATCGATGAGTTATGCATTTTCGATTCTCTCAATAGGTGAGCAAAACTATACGCCGCTAATGAACGGTGCCGTACATGTGAGTCTTGGCCTGCTCCTGCGTTCCTACGGTCGCGTGGTAGAGAAGGAACACCTCCTTGGTCTGTGGCGCAGCCTAGGCAGGTTTCCTCTCGGCATATCAGGCTGCCGGAATAGAGGCCATAGCCGAGCTTCTTGGACAAAGAAGGGCTGTCAGTGTCCGATTTTGGCCGAAAGAAGACTGTCGCTGCAGATTAGAGAACGCAGAAAGCCGGGAGCTTGTTTACCTGGTGTTAGTGAGCCGCGCAGCTTATAGCAACTGGTGGTTACTGATGTGGTCTCGGTTGCATGCGCGCAACGCCGTTCCTCTCAGCCTTTTACAGGCGTTGCACTTAGCAATTCCGTAAAGGCCTCGACATCAAGCGGCTTGCTCAGGAAGTAGCCTTGCCCTTCATCGCATGAGATTGCTTTAAGCATGTCGAGCTGTTCGGCAGTTTCAATGCCTTCCGCAGTAACGGTGAGCGACAAGGTGCGCCCCATATCCACGATGGCGAGGATGATCGCTTTGTCTTCCTCAACCCCCTCCATTCGACTGAGGAAGCTTCGGTCAATTTTCAAACCATCGAAGGGAAAGGTGCGCAGATAACTCAGCGACGAATACCCTGTTCCGAAGTCGTCCATCGCCAGGCGAACGCCGAGCGCCTTGAGTGCGTGCATCTGCGCCAGCGCGCCTGCGGCGTCTTCGAGCATGACGCTTTCGGTAATCTCCAGCTCCACTCGGGAAGGCCTAATGCGCGAATCGACCAGTGCCTTCTCGATCCGCTCGACCAGATTCCCGCCTTTGAACTCAATGGTGGATAGATTGATCGAGAGGAACAGATCCGCAGGCCACTGCGTCGCCTGCTGGCAGGCCGTACTGATTACCCAATTGCTCAACGGGATGACTAGCCCAGTCTGTTCGGCAATTGGGATAAAGGTGTCCGGTGATACAAGCCCGCGCTCAGGGTGTTGCCAGCGAACCAGGGCTTCTGCGCCAACCATCTGCCCGTCGGCGAGCCGGTAGCGTGGTTGGTAATACAGCCGTAGTTCGCCATGCTCGATCGCGGAACGCAGGTCGGTTTCCAGGCGGCGTCGTTCGATGATCTTGTTGTTCATCTCGCCTGAATAGAATCGCCAGGTGGCACGTCCCCCGACCTTTGCTTCATACAGCGCAATGTCCGCATAGCGAAGCAGCTCGCTGGACTCCAGAGCATCGTTGGGTGCCATGGCGATGCCGATACTGGCGCTGACATAAGTTTGATGTCCGTCGATCTCCATGGGCCGCTCGATGGAGCTCAGCAGGCGTTGGCACAGGGCTTCGACGTTACTTTGCGAGCCGATTTGGGAAAGGATCAGGACAAACTCGTCACCACCTATTCTGGCGACCAAGTCCTCATTTCGAACGCACTCGGCCAAGCGCTTGGACACCGCGTTTAGCACCTGATCACCTGCGGCATGGCCGAGCAGATCGTTGATTGGTTTAAAGCGATCTAGATCCATGCAAAGCATGACCAGCGGTTGTTCACTAGTCGGCCCTGCTTTCAGTTTGGCGTCGAGGAACTCCTGAAGCCGCGTTCGATTTGCAAGCCCGGTCAGGGCGTCATGCTGTGACAGAAACTCGATTTGTCGCCGCGCTTCGACTTCCCCGGTGACATCGGTTGCTGTGCCGCGAAAGCCTTGGTCCGGCATCGCGCGCGCTGAAACGCGGGTCACATGCTCCTGACCGCTGCTGCCCATATAGCGACAATGAATGCTGTTCTCCACACGGCGACTGGCGACGCTTAACCAATGAGACAGGGGACCGTGCTCCGTGGACATCAACTCATCGATCGGCGTGCCGATCCAGGCGTCTCTGGGTAGCCCAGTGACCGCCTCGAACCGCTCGGACAGGTAGGTAAAACGCCACTGACTGTCGATCTCCCATATCCAGTCGGAACTGATTTCCACGATGTCGCGAAAACGGGCCTCGCTGACTGCCAGAGCATCCTGGCTTCGTTGCAACGACAGATAACTTGCATCCAAGGCTTGAGCGCTGGCAGCGGTGCGGCGCCACAACGCCCAGGCGAGCAGGCACACCAGCAACGCGGTGATGCCCAGCAGCGAGAAACCTACTCCCAACAAATGCTGGCCCGGCCTTTCCGGATCCCATCGCAAACTCCCTGCCGCACCATTCTCTCCCAGGGCAAAAACAGGACCGTGCTGAACAGCTGTTGCCGTGCGTAACCCCGCGATACCGTACTCCTTGCCTAGTTGCTCAAGGCTAGGCGGGTCCAGAACGCGGACAAAGATGAGTACCGAAGGCTGCCTTCCATCGGGCTGCACGGTCGGATCCGTTCCCGGCGTGATGGCTGCCGCCGCGACAACGGCCGGCTGCCCGTCAATGCTGATGAGAGTGGTGACGGGCTCTTCTTCCTCCGCTCCAGCGCGCGCTTGGGTAAGCACCGAAGCCAGCGATTGCCCAAGCCAACTCGATGCCGGTGTGGACTGAAATTGACCCCTGATCACCGAGTACACCGTGTGATCCGTGTCATTCACGACAAATAGACCTTGCAGGCCAAAGTCGCCATACAGGGTTGGTCCAATGTTCTGCCTCACATATGCCCAGTCGGCGTCCACTTCATGGTGCAGGTGGCGATAGGCATCGCCCCAGAACGCGTAATCCCTGACCGTCGAGCGCAGCGACTTTTCCAGCGATTGGACTGCCTTCTCCGTATAAAAGGCGCCCTTGAGCTCTTCCGTATGGTTCAGGTCATGGGCTAGGTAGATGAGCAAATAGCCGGCGAGTACAAATATGCCTGTCAACAGGCCGACGAACTTGAAAAAGGAAGTCCGAGTCAGCGCTACGCTTGAGCGGGTGTGCGAGCTACCGCCGTCAGGCGGGATATCGTCAGTCATTAGATATTTCACTGGTCGAGGGCAACGCGGAACACGGCAGGTGCTTGGCAATTCAGTTTAAGTGAACGTGGAGAAAGCGTCAGGCAATATGCCCGGATCGGCGCCGCTTCGTAGTTGCTACCTCTCAGGAGACTGCAAATGGCCGTTGGCCGCCACCGACCAGTTTTGTCGGATGAATGAGCTGACCAGGTGCCGCGGGCCCCGAGCCGAGGTGGCGATCCAGATACCATGGCGAAGATTGCCCGTCATGTGAAACCTGGATACTGATCGCGCTGTCTGCACAGAGTCCGTATGGGACGTCTGAATAGCCATTGGGAGCGAACCAATGCATCGATCACTACTCTGCCTGGCCAGCCTGCTGCTGGTTGCCGGCTGTAGCCACGACGAGCCGGGCGACTATCAGTCGCCGGCCGACAACTACGACCTGACCCACTGGAAGCTGACCCTGCCCGATGATGAGGCTAGCGAGGTGCGCAGCGACGAGCTGAAGGGCGGCTACGCCTCGCGCTACTTCCACCTGGCCGACAACGGCGCGATGGTCTTTATGGCCCCGGCCGGCGCCGGTACCACCAAGAACTCCGACTATCCACGTGCCGAGCTGCGCGAGCTGCTCGATCCGGCCGACGACAATCGCAACTGGACCGGCGCCGGCTTCCACCAGCTCAAGGCAAGCGCCCGGGTGCTGCGCGCGCCGAGTACGCAGAAGATCGTCGTCGGGCAGATCCATGGCTTCGACGCCCGCCCGCTGATCAAGCTGCAGTGGGAGAAGGGCAAGCTCAAGTCGCTGATCAAGCGCCACCCCAAGGGCAGCAACAAGGACATCAGCCATGTCTTCGCCACGCCGGTGGGCAACGATCTGTTCTCCTATGTCATCGAGGTGCAGGACGGTGTGCTGACGGTGGAGGTCAACGGCGAGCGCATCCAGCATGACTTCTACAAGGAGGATGCGGCCTGGCGCGAGGTGCCGTTCTACTTCAAGGCCGGCGCCTACGTGCAGGACGACGACGAGGACGGCGACGACGATGTGGGCGAGGTGCAGTTCACGCAGCTGAACGTACACCACGACTGAAAGGCGAGGCGCAGCTCACCCCGTTGGCGGTGAAGCACGCGCCGTGACGCGCTATCCTGTGCGCCCCCGAACCCTCTGCAGGACCGCCCGATGCAAGCCCAGCTCCTCGAACTCATCACTCTGATCAGCTCCGGCTGCATGACCGACGAGGAGATCGCCCGCATCGCCGACGAGGCCGCCCAGGCCTACGCCGACCCGCAGGCCTTCCTTGCCGCCAATCCGGACATCAACTACGACGACGATTTCCCCATTCCGCTGGGCGAGTGGGTGGTGATCGGCAGCCTGCCGGAGACCGTGCTGTTCCAGGCGGACAGCTACGAGGAGCTGCTGCAGCAGATCATCGATTCCTTCGGCCCGCAGGTCAGCTTCAACATCAAGCCCAAGCAGCTGCAGAAGGTCGAGCCGCTCAAGGCGCTGAACCGCATCCAGGTACAACTTTCGGCGCTGTACAAGGAAAAGGGCGGCTACGTGCTGGTAGACCTCAGCGAGCCGCTGGATGACGAGCTGCAGTGCGTGCTCGTCTACACCAGCGACCTGCCGCGGGTGCTGGAGCTCGCGGTCGAGGTCGGCATCTACGCCGCCCCGGCCTACGAGGCGCTGAAGGCTGCCCAGGAAGAGTGAGTGGCGGCGCCGCGCGGCGCTAGCCATGAAAAAGGCCGCTTCCCGATTGAGGGGAGCGGCCTTTTTTCTGGCTGACGATCAGGTCACCAGGGCGATCAGGATGATCACCGGGATCGGTACACCGAGGAACCACAGCAGAAGTGAGCGCATGTCCGTTCTCCTTGTTTTCAGGTAAGCGGGGCGGTGGAGCGGTAGTCGTCGACTACCAGCACCACGGCGTCACGGCTGCGACCACCGAGGGTGGCGGCGAAGCTGCCGACGAAGGCGCCGATCAGTAGTGCGACGAACATCCACAGGGTGGCGTGCGCGGCCGCCTTGCGGGCTTCATCGGCGGCCTGTTTGGCCTGCACCACGCTCTCGCGAGCCTGGGCATAGATCTCGTCGACACGGGCCTGGGCCTCGGTGGGCGACAGGTTGGTGCGTTGCGAGACCAGCTGGATCAGGTAGGCGCGGTCGGCGGGGGCGAGCTCGCCGTCGTTGTCCAGGTTGCGCGCGAGGATGCGCGCGACCACACCATGGGCCGCATCGTCCGCGCTGGGCGCCGGGCGATTGTCACGGAACAGGCCGTCTATGTAATAGCCGTATTCCTCTTCGGCACTGGCCAGCGCCGTTGGCGCCGCGCCGGAGGCAACCTGGGCGCTGGCTTGCACGCCGGCACCGACGATGCCGCTCACCGAGCCCACCAGCACGGTGGCGGTAAGAAGGGTCGCCACGGCCCAGGCCAGGAAGCCATGCGCGGTATCGCGGAAGAACACCTCGTCACCGTGCAGGGCGGTCCACTTCACGCGCAGGCGACCGGCGAGGTAGCCGCCCATGCCCGCCGCGATCAGCTGGGTCAGGGCCAGCCAGATGATCGTGGAGATGCCCAACCCCTCGGCGCTGATGCCTTCGTTGCTCCAGGGCGAGACCGCACTGAAACCGAGGCCGAAGCCGAGCAGGATCAGAATCAGCGACAACGCCGCCGCGGCGATGGCGCCGGCGAAGATCGCGGCCCAGGAAACACCAGAGGTATTGGCGGATTCATCCAGGGCAGTTGCAGCAAGATCGGGTGTGGTGATCATGTTTTTTTATCCTTGCTTGGACGGAAAACCCACTGCACGAGACGACGGATCGCCGGCTCTTATGCGTTAGTGAGAGCGCCAGTCGGTAAGGTTCATGCTTCTTGCCATGGGGCAGGGTGGCGTGGGCGTCGGCTCGCCATGCCGGGACACTCGGGGGCTCGCTGCTGAAGGCACGAACTCCTCGGCGAGCCGGGGCAGCCGATAGTGGCCGCTCCGGCCTGCGAGGCGCGGCAGGTCTAGCTGGAAGACAGGTTCGCCGCGGCGTGCAAGCGCTCGCGCATGGCCTGGAAGTACAGGGCGGAACCCTTGAAGAAGGCGCCCGGCAGGATGCCGTAGCGTTTCAGCGCGGCCTCCACCTGCGGCAGCCCGGCCTGTTCGGCCAGCTCATAGGCCCGCAGGCCTTTCTCGATGCGCTCGGCCGTGCTGGCGAAGTCGGCGAAGCCCATGTCGCGGCTGCTGGCGAAATAGGCGAAGCGGATGCGCGGGCGCAGCGCCACGCGGCGGATCAGCGGCCAGTCCAGCGCCGCCAGCGCCCGCTCCACGGCCGGGCCGACTATGACCTCCTGCTCCCACAGGAAGAACGCCTCGAACAGCTCGCGGCGTGCCGGTTGCGGCAGCGGCTCGTGCAGCGCCTGGGCGCGGTGGCAGCGGTTCAGTGCGGCCAGCAGGCGCGGCTGCAGGTAGCGCTCGGCACCGGGCGTGCAGCCATGCAGCTTGCTGAAGTGATAGGCCGTGTAGGCCTCGACGCAGACCTGCCGGTTGATCTCGCGGAAGGCATCGGCGAAGGCGTGCAGCTGGCGCAGCTTGTCGCGGCGCACTGCCGGGGTGAACAGGAATTGAGCGGAGAGCAGGGCGCCCATCTTCAGGCCCAGGGCGAAGTAGCCGGCGCCCCACAGCGCGCCGTGGGCGGCGATCAGCGGGAACACGCTGCGCCCGCCGGAGTCCTCGTACAAGTGGTGGTAGACCGAGGCGCGCTGGCCCAGATCGGTGAGTGCGCCGGCCAGTACCGTCGCTTCCTGGTGGATCCGCCGGTAATCCCGGGAGAGAACACAGCCTTCGCTATCCATGTGCACGGCTCCAAGATCAATCTTCTGTGTTCACTCTAAGAAGATTCATCCTCGGCAGCCTCGTGGCAAATTGCCTCAGGTGCTCGGCAGCGGTAGGCGGATGACGAAGCAGGCGCCCTGGCCGGCGGGGCGCGCTTCGGCCTCGATGCTGCCGCCGCAGTTCTCGACGATGCTGCGGCAGATCGGCAGGCCCATGCCCATGCCGTTGCGCTTGGTGGTGAAGAAGCTGTCGAACAGGCGCTCGACGTGCTCGGCGGCGATGCCCGGCCCGCTGTCTTCCACCCGCAGTTGCAGCTGCTCGTCCAGGCGCCGCGTCGTCAGCACGATGCTGCGCAGGGCGCACTCGGCCTGGGCCATGGCCTGCAGGGCGTTGACCAGCAGGTTGACCAGCACCTGTTGCAGCAGGGTACGGTCGCCACGCAGGCGCGGCAGACCGGTCTCCAGGTCCAGGCGCAGGGTCACGCCCTGGCTCTGCAGCTCATGGCGCAGGAAGGCGGCCGCCTCCTTGGCCAGCGCATTGAGCGACAGCATCTGCGGCTCCGGGCTCTGCTGGCGCGCCATGCCGCGGATGCGCGCGATGATCTCGGCGGCGCGGCGGGCGTCGCCGACCATGCGCTGGGTCAGGTCGCGCACTTCGTCGAGGTCCGGTTGTGGGCGGCCCAGCCAGCGCAGGCCGGCCTCGCCATAGGTGGCGATGGCCGCCAGTGGCTGGTTTACCTCATGGGCGATGGAGGCGGTCAGCTCGCCGAGCATGGAGATGCGCGCGGCATGGGTCAGGTCGGACTGCATGCGCTGCAGGGCGTTGCGCGAGGCCACCAGTTCGCTGATGTCGATGTTGCCCACCAGCACCATGCCGCGCTCGCGCATCTCCGGCGGCGCGGTGACGAAGAACAGCACGTCCAGCTCGCGGCCATCCAGGGTGCGCGTCTTGGTTTCCGCCAGGTAGCCGGGCTCGCGGCGCCAGGCGGCTTCCAGGCTGTGGCGGAAGGCCTCGTCGTGCCCCGGTATCCAGAAGCGGCTGACCGAGCCGAGCATCTCGCCGCGCTCGCGGGCGCCGTACAGCTCCAGGGTGCGCTGGTTGACGTCGATGGCCAGGGTCGCGTCCATGGCCCGGCGGACGAACTCGGGGTGCTGGTCGATATAGGCGGGTAGGTCGCTCACTCCCTGTTCGCGCAGCTCGGCGAACAGGCGGTTGGTGCCGCTGGAGTCGAGCTGCCAGAACGACACCGCCATCACCTCGAACAGGTTGCGGTAACGGGACTCGCTCTGCTCCAGGGCGGCGTAGGCCTGGTTGCGCGCGGAGAGATCGATGACGCCGACCATGAGGATGCCTTTCTGCATGTTCTCCGGCGGGAAGGAGGCGGTGAACAGCACATCGAATTCTTTGCCGTCGATGGTGCGCAGGCGGGTTTCCTTGACGTAGCTGGGCGCCTTGGTCACGGCGGCGATGATGCTTTCGGCGAATACCGTGGAGCTGGCTTGCGGCCAGAACGGTTCCACCGTGGTCAGCAGCTCGGCCTTGGTGCCGCGACCGAACAGGTGCACGGTCTGCTCGTTGACGTCGAGCACGCGGGTGGCGCGCATCATCTCGCGCACCAGCTCGGGGTGCTGGCGGAAGTGCGTGCGCAGGTCGGTGATGCCGCTCTTGAACAGGCTGCGCACCATGGCGCCGACGGCGGTGAAGTCGAGCTCCCAGAACGACGCGGCCATGGCTTGGAACAGGTTGCGGTAGCGGTACTCACTCTCCGCCAGGACCAGATCCGTGGCCTTGCGTGCGGTGATGTCGCGGCCGCTCTCGACGATGGCCTGGGGCGCGCCGCTGGCGTCGCGGCGCAGTGACCAGCGCGTCTCGATCAGCAGTTCGCGGCCATCGGCGCTGCGTCGGCTCAGCTCGCCACTCCAGCGGCCGTCGTCGAGCACCTTCTGGTTCAGGCAGGTCAATGCTTCGGTGTGCTGGCAGCGCAGCAGCTCATGGGCCGGCTGGCCGAGCGCCTCGGCGCTGCTCCAGCCGTAGAGTTCCTCGGAGGCCTTGTTCCAGTAGCGGATGCGGCCGCTCAGGTCGCGCAGGAAGATGCTCTCGTCGACCAGCTCCAGCAGGTCCACGCCGAGCATGGCGTCCGTTGTTGTGCGGGCCTCGTCGAGCTCGGCCGAGGCGCCGTAGTCGTGCCCTTGCATTTGCTCCTCCCGCGCCGGCGCCACTGGCCAATGCCGACAGATCGATCGCCTGGGCATGGCGTGTGCGCCACACCGCAACATCTAAGCGTAGCGGTTGGCAGAGGGCCGTCTTGTAAGACTTTAGTCTAAGGCGTGCACCGCCCAGCGGGCGGCGGCAGCGGCGTGCCGGGCGGCCGAAGCCGCCCGGCTCCGGGGCTTACTGGTGCAGGCGAACGATAGCCTCGCGCACGCCGGCGCCATAGGCCGGGTCGGCCTTGCTGCAGTTGCCGATGTGCCGCTCGATGACTTCCTGGCTGGCTCCCCGGATAGCCCGCGCGGTGTTGTCGAACAGCGCCTGCTGCTGGGCCGGCGACATCAGCTGGAACAGGGCGCGCGGCTGCGAGTAGTAATCCTCGTCGACGCGGTGGTTCCAGTGGTCGGCAGCGCCCTCCAGGCTCAGCGGTGGCTCGGCGTACTCCGGCTGCTCGGCCCATTCGCCGAAGCTGTTCGGCTCGTAGGCCAGGCGCGCGCCCTGGTTGCCGTCGACGCGCATCTGGCCGTCGCGGTGGTAGCTGTGGAACGGACAGCGCGGCGTGTTGACCGGTATGTGCGTGTGGTTGACGCCGAGCCGGTAGCGCTGCGCGTCGCCGTAGGAGAACAGCCGTCCCTGCAGCATCTTGTCCGGCGAGAAGCCGATGCCGGGCACCACGTTGGCCGGGTTGAACGCGGCCTGTTCGACCTCGGCGAAGACGTTCTCCGGGTTGCGGTTGAGCTCCAGCTGGCCGACCTCGATCAGCGGGTAGTCCTTGTGCGGCCAGACCTTGGTCAGGTCGAAGGGGTTGATGCCGTATGTGGCGGCGTCCTGCTCCGGCATCACCTGCACGTAAAAGGTCCAGCGCGGGAAGTTGCCCTGCTCGATGTTGTCGTAGAGGTCGCGCTGGCTGCTCTCGCGGTCACCGGCCACCACTTGCCCGGCCTCGGCGTCGCTTAGGTTGCGGATGCCCTGCTGGGTCTTCCAGGTGAACTTGACCCAGTGCCGCTGGTTGGCGGCGTTGATGAAGCTGAAGGTGTGGCTGCCGAAGCCGTGCATGTGCCGATAGCCGTCGGGCACGCCGCGGTCGCTCATGACGATGGTGACCTGGTGCAGCGCCTCCGGCAGGTTGGTCCAGAAGTCCCAGTTGTTCTGCGCGCTGCGCATGCCGGTGCGCGGGTCGCGCTTCACCGCGTGGTTAAGGTCGGGGAACTTGAGCGGGTCGCGCAGGAAGAACACCGGCGTGTTGTTGCCCACCAGGTCCCAGTTGCCCTGCTCGGTGTAGAACTTGATGGCGAAGCCGCGGATATCGCGCTCGGCATCCGCCGCGCCGCGCTCGCCGGCGACGGTGGAGAAGCGCACGAAGATCTCTGTCTGCTTGCCCACTTGGGAGAACAGCGCCGCGCGGGTGTAGCGGCTGATGTCGTGGGTGACCGTGAAGGTGCCGTAGGCGCCCGAGCCCTTGGCGTGCATGCGCCGCTCGGGGATCACCTCGCGGTCGAAGTGGGCGAGCTTCTCCAGGAACCACACGTCCTGCAGCAGCGCCGGGCCGCGCGGGCCGGAGGTCTGGATATTCTGGTTGTCGACGACGGGGGTGCCGGCGGCGGTAGTGAGCTTCTTCATTGTTTGCTCCTTCGAATGGCAATGACGGCTGGAACACGGTGCGATGGCGGGCAAGCCTAGGATCAACCCGATGACTTGCCCGCGGTCCGCTCAGCTGCGGCTTCTCATGCAGCGTTTCTGGCCTGGCCGAGGTACTCGGCGGTGGAGATGACCGGCGCATAGCCGAAGCTCAGCGCGGCCATGAAGGCCGCATGCACCTGCTCGGCCGGCACCTTCACGCCGTTGAACTCCAGGTCGAGGGTGGCGCAGGCGTCGTGCAGCACGGTGGTTCGGTAGCCGAAGTCGACGGCGGCGCGGGTGATGCCGTCCACGCACATGTGGCTCATGTTGCCGACCACAACCACCTCGCTCACGCCGTGATCGTCGAGCACCTGCTTCAGCTCGGTTTCACGGAACGAGTTGATGTAGTGCTTGAGCACCACCGGTTCGCCCGCTTTGTTGATCACGCTCGGGTGCAGCTGCGCGCCCTCGCTGTGCGGGCGGAAGAAGGGCGCGTCCTGACTGGTGAACTCGTGGCGGATATGCACCACCAGGTCGCCCCGTTCGCGGAACGCTGCGATGACCTGGGCCGCCTTGGCGGCAGCTGCTTCGACCTTGCTCAGGGTCCACAGCCCGCCGGGGAAGTAGTCGTTCTGGATGTCCACCACGATCAATGCTTGCTTGCCGCTCATTGCGTTCTCCTTTTCGTTGTGGCCCGCCGGGGATTCGGCGGGCGCATGAGCACTCAGCTGCGCAGGAATGCCAGCAGGTCGGCGTTGAGCTGGTCCTTGTGGGTGTCGGCCAGGCCGTGGGGCGCGCCGGGGTAGACCACCAGCTTGGCGTCGGCGATCAGCTTGGCCGAGGCCAGGGCGGCGGCGCCGATCGGCACGATCTGGTCGTCGTCGCCATGCAGCACCAGGGTCGGCACGTCGAACTTCTTCAGGTCGTCGCGGAAGTCGGTGGCGGAGAAGGCGGCGATGCAGTCGTAGGCGCTCTTGTGTCCGGCCATCATGCCCTGCATCCAGAAGGCATCGATGATGCCCTGGGACGGCTTGGCGCCCGGGCGGTTGTAGCCGTAGAACGGGCCGCCGGCGATGTCCTTGTACAGCTGCGAGCGATCGGCGATGGAGCCGGCGCGGATGCCGTCGAATACCTCGATGGGCAGGCCGTCCGGGTTGCTTTCGGTCTTCAGCATCAGCGGCGGTACGGCGGAGATCAGGCCAAGCTTGGCCACCCGCTTGGTGCCGTGGCGGCCGATGTAGCGCGCCACTTCGCCGCCGCCGGTGGAGAAGCCGAACAGGACCGCGTCATGCAGGTCGAGGGTCTCGATCAGCTCGGCCAGGTCGTCGGCGTAGTGGTCCATGTCGTTGCCGTCCCACGGCTGGCTGGAGCGCCCGTGGCCGCGGCGGTCGTGGGCGATGACGCGGTAGCCGTGGTTGGCCAGGAACAGCATCTGCGACTCCCAGCTGTCGCCATTCAGCGGCCAGCCGTGGCTGAACAGAATGGGCTGACCGCTGCCCCAGTCCTTGTAGTAGATCTCGACGCCGTCGCGGGTAGTGATGGTGCTCATGCGGGATGCTCCTTTATGGATGGTTGCACTGCGGTTGGCCCAGCCCGGCGTGCCGCGCGCGCAGGCGCAGGCACTGGTAGCCGAGGCCGACCAGGAAGAGGAGCAGCGCGGCCAGGATGGCCAGCTTCACCTCAGGGGAATCGGGGCCGTTGCCGATGGGTGCGGACGGCGGCAGGCGCGACAGGGATTCGTTGAGCCCAGGGATCATCAGCAGCAGGAAGCTGAAGCTCATGCAGGCGGTTTCCAGGTAGGCACGAGCATTGCCCAGGCGCTGCAGGCGCATGGCCTGGCGGGCGAGCAGGATGACCGCCACGGCGAGGATGCCGATGGCGTGGCCGCTGTTGAAGCCACCGGTGCTGGACAGGCCGAAGGCGGTCAGTACCGAGCCGAGCATGCCGTACCAGTAGCTGTTGCCCAGCGCGCCGTGGGGCGGAATACGGCCGTGGCGGGCGAAGGCGTAGAGGCCGGCGAGCACCGGCACCAGGCTGAGGGCAGTGTGCACAATGCCCAGGGTGGATAGCGGGTTGGCCATGGTCAGACCTCCAGCAGGTGAACCGCATGGGCGTCGCCGTCTGCCTGAGGCTACTGCACGGTGGGATGCCGTCGTGGGCCACACTGCCGGCCCGTGCTGCGGACTATAAGAAGGCCGGCACTGGCGCCACCATTCTACGAAGGGGCGTGCCGGGCATATCTAGGTATGAGCCGAGCGGCAGATCGTCGCGCCGTGCCCGGACGGCGTGGTGTGCTGCGCTCATACGTTGGTATGGGTGGCGCAGACGCTGCGCGTGCATCGCGGCTAGAATCCACGGCGACCCTGCCGTCGGGGTCGTCGAGCGAGGAGGGCGCGATGCCGGAAGCCGTGGGGCTGGTCCACATAGTCGATGACGATGCGTCCCTGCGCGCCGCGCTGGACAGCCTGTTCCGCTCGGTCGGCCTGGCCACCCGGCAATACGGCTCGGCTCAGGAGTTCCTCGATGCAGAACTGCCCGAACAGCCCGCCTGCCTGGTGCTCGACGTGCGCCTGCCGGGGCGTAGCGGCCTGGATTTCCAGAGCGAGCTGCTGGAGCTGAAGAACCCCATCCCGGTGGTGTTCATGACCGGCCATGGTGATATCTCCATGTCGGTGCGCAGCATGAAGGCCGGCGCCGTGGACTTCCTGACCAAGCCTTTTCGCGACCAGGACATGCTCGACGCGGTGGCCACCGCCCTGGACCGTGACCGCCAGCGCCGCGCCCAGAACCGCGACGTGGCCGGCGTGCACGAACGCTTCGCCAGCCTCAGCCCGCGCGAGCGCCAGGTGATGGCGCTGGTAACCACCGGCAAGCTGAACAAGCAGGTGGCGGCCGAGCTGGGCCTGAGCGAGATCACCGTGAAGATCCACCGTGGCCATGCTATGCAGAAGATGCAGGCGCGTTCGCTGGCCGAGCTGGTGAAGATGGCCGGTGTGCTGCAGCTGGAACGCGACGGCACGGCGCGCACATGAACTTCCGTATGATTTGCAAACCGTCAGGTTCGCGCCAAGCTGCACGCAACTGACACGCGACCCTCCGCCGCGTTGGCCTGCCGGGATGAGCCTGTGTCCGAAGCTCCGCTGATTTCCATCATCGACGACGACGAATCGGTGCGCCTGGCCACCGCCAGCCTGCTGCGCTCCGAGGGTTATCGCACCGAACTGTTCGCCAGCGCCGAGGACTTCCTGGCCGGCGACGCCGCGCGCTTCGCCTGCGTGGTCAGCGATATCCAGATGCCCGGCATGAGCGGTATCGACCTGACCGACCGGCTGCTGGCCGGCGATGCCGCCGCGCGAATCATCCTCATGACCGCCCGCACCGAGCGCGAACTGCTCGCCCGCGCCGGCGCCAGTGGCGCGGTCTGTCTGCTGTGCAAACCCTTCGCCGCCGAGCAGCTGCTGAGCTGCGTGGCGCTGGCTCTGAGCGGCGCCGGCAGCTGTCTGCCCTGACCTATACCAAGGCATGAGCTGGCTGAACCGCGGTCTGATGGTGCCGTTCGCGGCGCCGCGCGACCATGGCTACAGCCTGGCTCAGCCGGGCCCCGCAGCCGCCATCGAGCCTGCTCCTGCGCCCACCAGTGACCGGGCCTACCGAGTGCCGTTGCTCGAGCTTTCGCCGCCGCGCTGATAGAGACGAGCCAACAGGAGCAAGCCCGTGGACAGTTCGAACATTCCTAAGATCCCGCGTTTTCCCCGCCACTGGCGCCTCGGCGCCGTGACCCTGGGCGTGCTGGCCGCCCTGGCCCAGGCCAGCCTGGCCCACGAAGCCGGAGGCATCCATAGCGAAAAGACCGCCAAGGCCGAGGCCGCCTTCGACCTGGTGCACACCCGGGTATCCAAGGACGGCGAGATGCTGGTCTTCGAGCAGCTGGTGGACGGCGAGGCCGGCAGTCGCACGCCGACGGCCAAGGGCAGCTTCGCCGGCGCCGAGGTGTACAGCTACGTCTGGCCGACCAGCCTGGACAGCGGCAGCGTCGGCTTCGAACCCGGTTCGGGCATTCTCGCCCTGGCGCTGACCTCGCACCCGGATTTCGACGACACCCCGCAGCTGGACGAGAACGGCGACGGCAAGAAGGACAACGACGGCGGCCTCTGGCATTCGCACTGGGTGGTGCTGACCAAGGACGCCACCTGCGGCCCCTCCGGGCTCAAGGTGCGTGACATTCCCGAAGGTGCCAAGCCCAAGCTGCCGCCGACCTGGCCGGGCGCTGCGATCTACATCGATTCGCCCGGATACGACCTCAGCCTCAAGGGCGATGCCGCGCAGATTCACGTGCCGCTCAAGGCGGTGGGCTTCCCCGAGAGCTTCAATTACGACGGGGTGAGCGCTGCGCTGCAGGTCAACGCCGATCTGCACAACCCGCTGCTGTGCGTGTCCAGCGTGTGGGATGTGGCTTCCGGCGACCTGACCCTGCCGGCCACCTGGAAAGTCACCGACAAGTGACGTGCTACGCGGCGCCCAACCGGCGCCGCTTCTTTCCAAGGAGTGCACCATGGGCTACTCGAAACAGGACACCGGCCTGCTGCTGGTCGACCCCTACAACGACTTCCTCAGCGAGGGCGGCAAGCTCACCGCGCGAGCCAAGCCGGTGGCCGACCGCGTCGGCACCCTGGCCAACCTGCGCGCCGTGGTGGCCGCCGCACGCCAGGCCGGTATCCGCGTGTTCTACGTGCCGCACCATCGGGCGCGGCCCGGCGACCTGCAGAGCTGGCTGCATCCCAGTCCGTACCAGCTGGGCGCCGCAAAGGCCCAGGTATTCGCCGCCGGCAGCTGGGGCGGCGAATGGCACCCGGACTTCCAGCCCCACGACGATGACGTGGTGGTGCAGGAGCACTGGGGCGGCAGCGGCTTCGCCAATACCGATCTGGACCTGCAGCTCAAGCAGCACGGCGTGCGCCGGGTGATCGTCATCGGCCTGCTGGCCAATACCTGCATCGAGGCCACCTCGCGCTTCGCCGCCGAGCTGGGCTACCACGTGACCCTGGTGCGCGATGCCACGGCGGCCTTCTCCGAAGAGGCGCTGCACGCCGCCCATGAAATCAACGGGCCGACCTACGCCCACGCCATCCTCACCACCGCCGAAGTCACCGCCGCCCTGGCCTGAGTGCTTCGACCCTCCACGGGAGAACAGACATGCGCTACACCACCTTCGGCCGCCGCAGCGGCCTGCGTGTTTCCGAACTGGCCCTGGGCACCGGCAACTTCGGCACCGGCTGGGGCCACGGCGCCGAGCGCGACGAGGCGCGGCGGATCTTCGATGGCTATGTCGAGGCCGGCGGCAACTTCTTCGACACGGCCAACGGCTATCAGGCCGGCCAGGCCGAAGTGCTGCTCGGCGAGTTCCTCGGCAGCCAGCGCGACGACTTCGTGCTGGCCACCAAGTACGGCCTGGGCACCGCGCCCGGCGCCGGCATCGCCCACACCGGCAACAACCGCAAGAACCTGGTGCGCGCAGTGGAGGAGAGCCTGAAGCGGCTCAACACCGATCACCTCGACCTGCTGTGGGCGCACATCACCGACGGCATGACGCCCATCGACGAAATACTGCGCGGCTTCGACGACCTGGTCAGCGCCGGCAAGATCCACTACGCCGGGCTGTCCAATTTCCCGGCCTGGCGCATCGCCCGTGCCGATCTGCTGGCCGAGCTGCGTGGCTGGGCGCCGCTGGTGGGCATCCAGCTGGAATACAGCCTGGCCGAGCGCAGCGCCGACCGCGAGCTGCTGCCGATGGCCGAGGCCCTGGGCCTGGGCGTCACCCAGTGGTCGCCGCTGGGCGGAGGTTTCCTCACCGGTAAGTACCGCGCCGGCAACGACGACAGCCGCGCGACCAAACTGGGCATGCTGGTGCACGGCGAGAAGAGTGCCCGGGAAACCGCCATCCTCGATGCGCTGCTCGGCGTGGCCGAGGAGCAGGGCAGCAGCGCCACCCAGGTGGCCATCGCCTGGCTGCTGCACAAGGCGCGTCGCTCCAGCACCACGCTGATCCCGATCCTGGGTTCGCGTACCCGCGAGCAGTTCGATGGCACCCTCGGCGCCTTGCAGGTGAACCTGAGCGACGAGCAGTTCGAGCGTCTCAGCACCGCCAGCGCCATAGCGCTGGGCGTGCCCCACGAGCAGGCGTTGGAAATGCGCGAACCCTTCGCCGGGGGCCGCGACCTGCAGTGGCCGACGGTACCGGTGATCTGAGCGGAAAGGGCTAGAGGCTGAAGCCGCCGTCGATGGGGATGATGGTGCCGGTCATGTAGGCGCCGGCTGCGCTGCACAGGCTGATGGCCAGGGCGGCCATCTCTTCCTCGCGCCCCCAGCGTTGCATCGGGATATGCGCCACGTCCTCGGCCATGGCCGCTTCGTCGCCGGCGATGTGCCGGGTCATCTTGCTCGGGAAGCGCCCAGGGGCGATCACGTTGACGTTGATGTGCTCGCTCACCAGCTCCTTGGCCAGCATGCGCGACAGCTGGTGCAGCGCCGCCTTGCTCGGGCCATAGGCGTAGGCCTGTTCGCCGAACGAGCTGATGCCGGCCACCGAGCCGATGTTGATCACCCGCGCCGGGTTCTGCGCGTTGCCAGCCTTGCGCAGCAGCGGCAGCAGTTGCTGGATGCAGCTGAACACGGCGGTGACGTTGAGCTGCATGACCTTCTCCCAACCTTTTACCGGGTAGCTTTCCAGCGGAGCGCCCCAGGTGGTGCCGGCGTTGTTGACCAGGATATCGAGCTGCTCCACGCGACGCCCAAGCTCCTCGGCCAGGGCGCGGGCGCCTTCTTCACCGGACAGGTCGGCGGCCAGGCCAATGCATTCGCCATGCACTGACAGCTCCTCGGCAGCCTGGATGCAGGCGGCGCCGTCACGCGCGCAGATGAATACCCGGGCGCCGGCTTCGAGCAGGCCCTGGGCGATCATCCGGCCGATGCCGCGGCTGCCGCCGGTGACCAGGGCGGTGCGGCCCTGCAGGCTGAAATAGGGATGCATGGCGATTCCTCGAAGGTGATGGGACGAGCCCGTACCCTAAACGAGGCGGCCGGCGGACGCGGCGCTTATAGCCGGCGCAAATGCCGGGGCATCAGCGTTTGCCCTGGCGCAGCGGCTCCAGCAGCGGCTTGAGGCCGTTGTGGTCGATCTCCTGCATCAGCGCCAGCAGGCGGCCGATCTCGCCCTTGGGAAAGCCTTCGCGGGCGAACCAGTTAAGGTAGTTGCCCGGCAGGTCGGCGATCAGCCGGCCCTGGTAGTTGCCGAAGGGCATGGTGCGGGTGACCAGCAGGAGGAGGTCTTCGGGATTCATGAGCGCGCCGGGTGCGGAGTAGGGCGCCAGTTTGCCCTGAGCGGCGGCCATGAAAAAGGGCCGCGAAGGGCCCTTTGTCTTTGCAGCGCAGCGATCAGCTGGTGCGGATCAGGTGGTCGAAGGCGCTCAGCGAGGCCTTGGAGCCTTCGCCCATGGCGATGACGATCTGCTTGTACGGCACGGTGGTTACGTCGCCGGCGGCGAACACGCCGGGGATGTTGGTGGCGCCCTTGGCGTCGACCACGATCTCGCCGAAGCGGCTCAGCTCCACGGTGCCTTTCAGCCAGTCGCTGTTGGGCAGCAGGCCTATCTGCACGAAGATGCCTTCCAGCTCGACGGTATGCACGGCGTCGCTGGTGCGGTCCTTGTAGACCAGACCGGTGACCTTCTGCCCATCGCCCTTGACCTCGGTGGTCTGTGCGCTCTTGATCACGGTGACATTGGGCAGGCTGTACAGCTTCTTCTGCAGCACGGCGTCGGCACGCAGGGTGTCCGCGAATTCCAGCAGGGTGACGTGGGCAACCAGGCCGGCCAGGTCGATGGCCGCTTCCACGCCGGAGTTGCCGCCGCCAATTACCGCCACGCGCTTGCCCTTGAACAGCGGGCCGTCGCAGTGCGGGCAGAAGCACACGCCCTTGGCCTTGTATTCCTGCTCGCCGGGCACGCCCATCTCGCGCCAGCGGGCGCCGGTGGAGAGGATCACGGTCTTGGCCTTGAGCGATGCGCCGTTGTCGAACTGCACTTCATGCAGGCCGCCTTCGCTACTGGCCGGCACCAGGGCGCTGGCGCGCTGCAGGTTCATGATGTCGACTTCGTATTCCTTGACGTGTTCTTCCAAGGCGCGGACCAGCTTCGGCCCTTCGGTTTCCTTGACCGAGATGAAGTTCTCGATGGCCATGGTGTCCAGCACCTGGCCACCGAAGCGCTCGGCGGCGACGCCGGTGCGGATGCCCTTGCGCGCGGCGTAGATGGCCGCCGCGGCGCCGGCCGGGCCACCACCGATGACCAGTACGTCGAAGGCTTCCTTGGCACTCATCTTCTCGGCATCGCGGCTACCGGCCTTGGTGTCGATCTTGGCGAGGATTTCCTTCACCTCCATGCGGCCGGAGGCGAACACTTCACCGTTCAGGTAGATGCTCGGCACGGCCATGATCTGGCGGCGCTCGACTTCTTCCTGGAACAGCGCGCCGTCGATGGAGACGTTGCGGATGTTGGGGTTGAGTACGGCCATCAGATTCAGCGCCTGGACCACGTCCGGGCAGTTCTGGCAGGACAGCGAGAAGTAGGTCTCGAACTCGAAGGTGCCTTCGATGGCCTGGATCTGCGCGATGGTCTCGGCGTCCAGTTTCGACGGATGGCCGCCGACCTGCAGCAGGGCCAGCACCAGCGAGGTGAACTCGTGGCCCATGGGGATGCCGGCGAAAGCGACGCCGATATCGGCGCCCGGACGAACCAGGGCGAAGGACGGACGGCGCGCATCGCTGCCATCGGTCTTGAGGGTGATCTTGTCGGTCAGGCCGACGATGTCTTGCAGCAGTCCGAGCAGTTCCTGGGACTTCTCGCCGTCATCGAGGGAGGCGACGATCTCGAACGGCTGGGTGACCTTCTCGAGGTAGGCCTGCAACTGGGTTTTAAGAGTGGCATCCAACATGACGGGGTTCCTTTGACGAATTTCGGACAAACAAACGCCCGGGCGGATCGCGCCCGGGCGTTCGGGCACTTGGAGGGCTGGATCTCAGCCCGCAAAGCGCAAGACGGTTGGGGCCAGGACGGCCCCGGGCAGATACTTAGATCTTGCCGACCAGGTCCAGCGACGGAGCCAGGGTCTTCTCGCCTTCTTTCCACTTGGCCGGGCAAACCTGACCCGGGTTGGCAGCGGTGTATTGGGCGGCTTTCAGCTTGCGCAGGGTCTCGGAGACGTCGCGAGCGATTTCGTTGGAGTGGATTTCCAGGGTCTTGATCACGCCTTCCGGGTTGATCACGAAGGTGCCGCGCAGAGCCAGGCCTTCTTCGGCGATGTGCACGCCGAAAGCGTTGGTCAGCTGGTGGGTCGGGTCACCGATCAGCGGGAACTTGGCTTTGCCAACGGCCGGGGAAGTCTCGTGCCAGACCTTGTGCGAGAAGTGGGTGTCGGTGGTGACGATGTACACCTCGGCACCGGCCTTCTGGAACTCGGCGTAGTTGTTGGCGGCGTCTTCGATCTCGGTCGGGCAGTTGAAGGTGAAGGCAGCCGGCATGAAGATCAGTACGGACCACTTGCCTTTCAGGCTCTGCTCGGTGACTTCGACGAACTCGCCATTGTGGAAAGCGGTGGTCTTGAACGGCTGAACCTGGGTGTTGATCAGGGACATTGAGTGAACTCCTGTTGGGGTTGGTAACTTGATGCTGCGCATACTAACCGCAGTATCCGTAATCGCTAAATTGAATGAAGGCATCAAGACGATTGGTTTGGTCTATGTGCCTATATCTAAAGAGTGGCAGTGATCTATGACGCTCATCCGGCGATCTGCAATTGCGGATGCCGCTGGCGGTACTGCTCGAAGATGTATTGGCGGATGCGCTCGGCATGTTCGCCATGCTGCACCTGCAGGCCATAGGCCGCGCGATGGCGGCCGATGCGGCGAATGCACTGGCCCTTGATCGGCAGGCTATCGCGACCCGGCAGCGGCAGCCACAGGCTGAATTTCTCCGGCGGCTCCCGCATCGGCGAGCCCAGCACCAGGCTGGTGGGCGCCAATTCATACACCAGCATGCCGCTTTCCGCACCGCTGGCGTCACGCAGGGCCAGTGGTTCGTCAAGTTCCAGGCGCCATGGGCGGCGGACAGCGCCATCCTCGAAGATGCTTGGCGCCCCCATTTCCAGCTGCAAGCCATGCAGTTCGTCTTCCACCAGCTGCAGCGGGAAGGTCATCCGGCAATCGTCCATCTGCGCCTCCAGGCTGAGCCTGGCGTGGCAGCCCAGGCGGGAGAGCAGGGCGTTGGCCTGTGGGCCGCCGTCCACCTTGAAGGCGGGAATGGGCAAAGGCTTGCCAATCAATTGGCTATTGAAAACTTCCCTGATGAAATTCAGCTCTTCGCTGGACAGGGTGGGTTGCTCGGACATGGGGGCCCCTCCGAGGGCTGCTTGCCAGATTACTGCAAGCAAGAAATGCGCCTTCTGGAGGCGGACGAACACATGGGGTGGGACGGCTGCATGCCGAGCGAGTTCCCCGGCAGGCGACATGCGGCATAATGCGCGGCGTTTTTTCTGGAATCTGCGGAGTGCTGCATGAAAGTCGCCATTTTGTCCGGTTCGGTCTACGGGGCCGCCGAAGAAGTCGCCCGTCGCGCCGTTGAGGTGCTGGAAGGTGCCGGTTTCGAGGCCTGGCACAAGCCCGGCGTGGCGCTCGATGAGGTGCTGGCCTTCGCTCCCGAGGCGATTCTGGTGGTGACGTCCACCACCGGCATGGGCGAGCTGCCCGGCAATATCCAGAACCTCTACTACGCCATCCGTGACCGTTTCCCGGCCTGGAGCGGCCTGGCCGGCGCGGTGATCGCTCTGGGTGACTCCAGCTACGACGTGTTCTGCGGCGGTGGCGAGCAGATGCGCGAACTGCTGCTGGAGCTGGGCGTGCGCGAGGCGCTGCCGATGCTGCGCCTGGACTCCAGCGAGTCGGTGACGCCGGAAGAGGACGCCATGCCCTGGCTGGCAGAACTGGCTCAGGCGCTGAGGGGCTGATGCACCCACGCGCCGCCGAGCTGATCCGCGAGCTGCAGCTGGCCGCGCATCCCGAAGGCGGCTACTACCGACGCCTGTTCACCTCCGCGGTGCGCGATGCCGACGGTCGTGCCGCGTCCAGCGCCATCGTGTTCCTGCTGCCGGGCGGCGTGGTCAGTCGCTGGCATCGGGTCGACGCGGACGAGCTGTGGCATTACCACGAGGGCGCGCCGCTGGAGTTGCTGGTCGCGCAGACGCCGGACCAGGTGCGCCGCGAGCGGCTCGGCCCCGTGACAATCGACCAACTGCCGCAGCGGGTGGTGCCGGCGCAGGCCTGGCAGGCCGCGCGCAGCCTGGGCGATTTCACCCTGGTGGGCTGCACGGTGGCGCCGGAGTTTCGCTTCGACGGCTTTCGCCTGCTGGCCGACGATGCGGCGGCGTTGGCGCTGTGGCCGCGCCTGGCGGGCGACTATCCCGAGCTGCTTTGACCCGCTCGGCCACTAGGCTGGCCTGCAAGGCGACTGGTGGGCGGCCCGTTGCTCGCTAGACTCCTCGGCACAACGACAAATGCCGAGGTACCCGCCGTGAACGCTCCGCTCAATCTCCCCGATGTGAAGAGTCAGGTTTCCGCTGCCGAATGGCATACCCGCGTCGACCTGGCCGCCTGCTACCGCCTGATCGCCCTGTATGGCTGGGACGACCTGATCTTTACCCATATCTCGGCGAAGATCCCGGGCAGCGACGAGTTCCTGATCAACCCCTATGGCCTGATGTTCCACGAGATCACCGCGTCGAGCCTGGTGAAGATCGACCTGGCCGGCAAGAAGCTGATGGACAGCCCCTACGACATCAACCCGGCCGGCTACACCATCCACAGCGCCGTGCACGAGGTGCGCCACGACGTGGCCTGCGTGCTGCACATCCACACCGCCGCCGGCATCGCCGTTTCCGCGCAGAAGCAGGGCCTGCTGCCGCTGTCGCAACAGTCGCTGTTCGTCCTGGCCAGCCTGGCCTACCACGGCTACGAAGGGGTGGCGCTCAACCACGACGAGAAGAGCCGCCTGCAGCATGACCTGGGCGACAAGAACTTCATGATCCTGCCCAACCACGGCCTGCTCACCGCCTTCGGCAGCATCGCCGACGCCTTCCTCGGCATGTTCACCCTGCAGCGCGCCTGCGAGATCCAGGTCATGGCGCAGAGTGGCGGCACGGAGCTGATCCATATTCCGCAGCAGATCCTCGATGGCGCCCGCGCGATGATCGCCGGCGTGATGAAGAGCCCCACGGGGATGGGCGGCGCGTTGCCCTGGCCGGCGCTGCTGCGCAAGCTCGATGCGCAGATGCCGGGTTACGACCAGTGACGGCCCTGCCGGGCATTGCCCTGGCCGACTGGCGGGCGCAGGGGCGCGGCTTCAGTTTCAACGGCCAGGCCATCCGCTACTGGACGGCGGGCGAGGGCGAGCCGCTGTTGCTGATCCACGGCTTCCCCACCGCCAGCTGGGACTGGCACTACCTGTGGCAGCCGCTGGCGGCCAAGTACCGGGTGATCGCCTGCGACATGCTCGGCTTCGGCTACTCGGCCAAACCGCGCGAGCATGTCTACAGCCTGCTGGAGCAGGCCGACCTGCAGCAGGCGCTGCTAGCCCATCTGGGCATCGGCGGACCGGTGCATGTGCTGGCCCATGACTACGGCGACAGCGTGGCCCAGGAGCTGATCGCCCGTCATCAGGAAGGCCGCCTGCAATTGGCCAGCTGTGTGTTCCTCAACGGCGGGTTGTTCCCCGAGACCCACCGCCCGGTGCTGACCCAGAAACTGCTGCTCAGCCCGCTCGGGCCGCTGCTCGGCAGGCTGTTCTCGCGCAGCAAGCTGAAGGCCAATCTGACCAAGGTGTTCGGCCCGCAGACGCCACCCAGCGAGAGCGAGCTGGACGCGTTCTGGGCGCTGATTGCGCACAACGACGGCCCGGCGGTGATGCACCGGTTGATCCGCTACATCCTCGACCGCCGCGTCAATCGCGAGCGCTGGGTGGCGGCGATGCAGGAGACGACGGTGCCGCTGCGCGTGATCGACGGCGCGCTCGATCCGATCTCCGGGGCGCACATGGTGGCGCGCTATCGCGAGCTGATCGCCAACCCGGACACGGTTTTGCTGGAGGCCATAGGCCACTATCCGCAGACCGAGGCGCCTGCAGAGGTGCTCGCCCACTATCTGGAATTCCGTGAACGCTGGGAGGCGAAGGTATGCAAAGACGCACTCTGTTGAAAGGCGCCGCCGTGGGCGGTGTCGTGGCGCTGGGCGCCGGGTTCTGGGCATTGCCCAGCGGCGCCGCACCGGCGGCGTTGAGCCTGGATGGCGCGCGTCAGGTACTGGCCGGCCTCAAGGGCCAGGCGCTGACCAGCATCCAGGGCTGGACCCCGACCGAGGTGTTCAACCACTGCGCGCAGAGCATCGAGTATTCGCTCGACGGCTACCCCGAGCTGAAGCCGGCCTGGTTCCGTCACAGCGTCGGCCCTGCCGCCTTCGCCGTGTTCAGCGCCCGCGGCGCCATGCGTCATCCGCTGACCGAAGCCATTCCCGGCGCCGCCCCGCTGGCCGAGCCGGCCGGCCAGGAACTGGCGCTGCAGCGCCTGCAGCTGGCCTTCGAGCGTTTCGCCGCGCACCAGGGCGAGCTCAAGCCGCACTTCGCCTACGGCGCCCTCGACCATGCGGAATACGCCCAGGCTCATGTGATGCACCTGTACAACCACCTGAGTCTGATCCGGCCGGCCTGATTTCAGCGTTCCAGAGGCCTGCAAGCGCCGTCTCGCCTGACGACCGTTGATCCAACGAGTCGAACATCGGCGCAGGCGGCGCAGTCGTTTTCAGGGTATGCACTCCATCTTCGAGGTGATACCCATGAACAAGAACCCGCTTTCCGCGTTGCTGTTCAGCGCCATGCTGACCGGCCTTTCCCTGCCTGCCCTGGCCGAAACCGATTCGACCGGCCCGACCGTACCCGGCTCGACTTCGCCCACACCGGCGGAGGTGCCGGGTGCCACTTCGCCCAATGGCAACGATACCGGCACCTTCACCCCCGGCTCGCCGACCGGAACCGACAATGGCGTCGGCAATGACAGCGGCCTGGGTAACGACGCTCCGGGCATGAACGGTCCGGGCACTGGCAATGGCACAGGCCTGGGTAATGACAGCGGAACCGGTACCGGGACCGGCACTGACAGCGGAATCGGTAATGGTACCGGCACTGGCACTGGCACTGGCACTGGCACGGGTATCGGTACTGGTACCGGCTCGGGCAGCACTGCGCCCGGCAGTACCGGCACCGGGACTGGCACCGGTACCGGCAGCAGCACTGGCGGCACCACGGGTGGTGGCACCACCGGCGGCGGTACCTCGGGCGGTAGCACCGGTGGTGGAGCCACTGGTGGTGGCAGTACTGGCGGCGGCGCTGCGGGTGGTGGCGCGGCCGGTGGCGGTCAGTAACCACGCATAAGGTCGCATTATCGGCCGTCATTCAGACCGCTCGCGCGCCTTGTGCGCCGGGCGGCCTGTGCCTGACACTCGGGCTCTTTTGCACACTGCCGAGGAGCCCTCATGAGCGACGCCATCCGTTTTCAAGATCAAGTGGTCATAGTCACCGGCGCCGGCGGTGGCCTGGGCCGCGCCCACGCGCTGCTGTTCGCCAAGCATGGCGCCAAGGTGGTGGTCAACGATCTGGGGGGCAGCACCAACGGTGAGGGCGCCAATGCCTCGGCGGCGGACAAGGTGGTGGCCGAGATTCGCGCCGCCGGTGGCGAGGCCGTGGCCAATCATGATTCGGTGACCGACGGCAGCAAGATCGTGCAGTGTGCGCTGGACAGCTTCGGCGGCATCGACGTGGTGGTGAACAACGCCGGCATCCTGCGCGACAAGTCCTTCCACAAGATGGAAGACGCCGACTGGGACCTGGTCTACAAGGTCCATGTCGAGGGCGCCTACAAGGTCACCCGCGCCGCCTGGGAACACCTGCGCGAGCAGCAGTACGGCCGCGTGATCTTCACCGCGTCCACCTCCGGCATCTACGGCAACTTCGGCCAGTCTAACTACGGCATGGCCAAGCTGGGCCTGTACGGCCTGACCCGGACCCTGGCCATCGAGGGCCGCAAGAACAACGTGCTGGTCAACGCCATAGCCCCCACCGGCGGCACGCGCATGACCGAAGGCCTGATCCCGCCGCAGGTGTTCGAGCAGCTCAAGCCCGAGCTGGTCAGCCCGCTGGTGGTGTACCTGGGCAGCAACCAGTGCCAGGACACCGGCGGCCTCTACGAAGTCGGCGGCGGCTGGATGGGCAAGGTGCGCTGGGAGCGCAGCCTGGGCGCCGGCTTCGATCCGAAGACCGGCTTCAGCCCGGAAGACGTGGCCGACAGCTGGAAGCAGATCGGCGACTTCGAAGGCGCGGCGCACCCGGACGACAACGTCACCGCTCTGCGCGAGATGATGGCCAACCTGCAGAAGCACGCGGGCTGATCCGCCAGCGACACGGGGGATTCGGCCAGCAGGCTGCAATCGACCCCGAGCAGGTTTAAGTTGAAGGCCGGCAGCGATGCCGGCCTTTTTCGTTTCCGTCTTCTGGAGCCTGTCATGAGCCTGATCGTCGAACACAACGGCCCGGTCACCGTCCTCACCCTGGATCGGCCGCAGGTGCGCAATGCGGTGGACCGGCCCACGGCGGATGCCCTGGCCGCAGCCTTGCGTGCGTTCGAGGCTGATGACTCGGCGCGGGTGGCGGTGCTCACCGGCAGCGGCGGCGCCTTCTGCGCCGGCGCCGATCTGGGTGCGGTGGTCGAGGGTGGCGAGCGCAGCAATAGGCTGGACGAGCAGGGCGACGGTCCCATGGGGCCGAGCCGCATGCAGCTGAGCAAGCCGCTGATCGCCGCCATCGAGGGCCATGCGGTGGCCGGCGGCCTGGAGCTGGCGCTACTGGCGGACCTGCGGGTGATGGCCGACGATGCGGTGCTTGGCGTGTTCTGTCGACGCTTCGGCGTGCCGCTGATCGACGGCGGCACCGTGCGCCTGCCGCGCATCATCGGCCAGGGCAGGGCGCTGGATCTGATCCTTACCGGTCGCCCGGTGCACGCCGAGGAGGCGCTGCAGATGGGCCTGGTCAATCGGGTCACGCAGCCAGGACAGGCGCGAGCGGTGGCCGAGGCCCTGGCGCTGGAGATCGCCGGCTTCCCGCAACGCTGCATGTTGGCCGACCGCGCCAGCGCCTACGGCCAGTGGCAGCTGTCGCTGGACGAGGCGTTGCAGGAAGAATTTCGTGGTGGCATGGCGGTGGTGCAGAGCGGGGAGACCCGTGCCGGCGCCCTGCGCTTTTCTGCAGGTGCGGGACGGCACGGGGATTTTGCCGAGTAGCAGGCCTGGTTGCCCCGGGATGGCCTGCTCCCGGCAGTTAACGCGCTTGCAGCTTGAAGTTGTCGTCCGAGGGTTCCTTGGTGTAGGCGCCCTGGTCATGCACCAGTTTCTGCGTGCCGTTCATCAGGGTGGCAATGCGGCTATCGGCGGTCTTGGCCGAGGCAGCCTGGTTGCTGGTGCCGGTCACCAGGGGCGGGTTGAAGCTGTAGGACCAGAGGTAGTGCCACACCGCCGCGTTGTGTTTCTCGGTGATCTGTGTGGCGTTGAAGTACCAGGGCTTCAGCTCGCTGAAGGCAGTCATGTTCATCAGCCCCTTGTTCTCGTCGCCGACGAAGATGGTGCTGGTGACGGCCGAGGTGCGGTAAGCCTCGAAGATCACGCCCTTACCCTTCAGCTCGCTGACATAGGTGCGGCATACCGCGCCGGTCCACTGGTTGCCGAGCCAGCCCTTGGCGTTGTTGGAGTAGAAGGGGTCGAGCAGGGCCACGCGCTTGGGCAGCAGCTTGCTGTTGAGGGTGCCGGCGGTGACCGCATCGCTGATCTTCTTGCTCAGCACGATGGCCATCTGGTTGCCCAGGGAATGGCCGAGGATGCGGATGTTGCTGCCGGTATAGCCGCTCATGTTGTCCTTGTAGCTCTTGAACAGCAGATCGCTGGCGGACTGGGTCGGGCCTGTGCTGTAGACGCCGCTGGCGTTGCGCCAACGCATGGCACGCGGGCCACTGGTGCTCCAGATCTTGGCCTCGGCATCGGTGACTTCGCCCTCGTCGGCGAACTGGTTCCAATACAGCACGCCGACGTTGTAGCCGGCACTGAGCCAGGCGGAGGCCAGGTCCAGGCTCGGGCCGCCGGCGCCTTCGCGGTTGAAGGTTTCGCGGTCCTTGCGGGCGGTGGCACCGTTCTGCCAGCCATGGATGTAGATCACCGTGGGTTTGCTGGCGCCGAAGTAGGCGTTGCTTTGCCCGGGCACGGCTTTTTGCCAGGTATCGCCATGGCCGAACCAGTACAGGCCGTAGTCGAGGTTGTTGAAGGTGGAGTCGGGGAAAACGCCAGGGGCGGCGTGGACAAGCGAGGAAAAGCACAGCAGGCAAAGCACGAATAGCTTGCGCATGGTGGGTGTCCCGAATGTTGTTATTAGTGTTTTGGGGCGGGACTAATTAGGCAGAGCGCGTGCTGTGCTGTCAATGCAGGGCTGGCGTACGCCCCATGCGCCCCAGCTCGTCGAGGCGCTGGCCCAGGCGCAGCCGGTCATGCTCGTCGTCGCACAGCAGCAGGGCGCGCTCCAGGTCGAAGCGTTCGGCCTGCGGGCACTCCAGCTCGTGATAGATGGCGGCACGCAACAGGTGGTCGCTGCTGTTCGGCGGTGCCAGCAGGATGATGCGCTCGGCGTCCTTGAGCGCGGCCATGTGATCGCCGGCGGCGCCGTGCAGATGGCAGAGGTTGCGCGACAGGCGCAGCAACAGCGCGCGTCCGTCGCAGACCTGGAAGTGGCTGGCGCCCAGTTGGGCGTCCGGGCCGGCAACACGCGCCAGCAGTTCGCGGCAGTCGCGGGTATACAGGCGGCGGCCGTTGCACGGGTCGAGCAGGTGGTCGGCGCCGGGCACGCGCAGCAGCAGGTGCCCGGGGAAATTCACCGCCTGTAGCGGAATATCCAGACGCTGGGCCAGTTCCAGGGCGATCAGCGCCAGCGACAGCGGCTGACCGCGCCTGCGCTGCAGCACCTGGTGCAGCAGTGCGGCGCGTGGGCGCAGCGGCAGGTCGTCGTCTTCGTGGAAGTCCAGCTCGCCCAGGCGCCGCAGCAGCGGTTGGGCCAGGTCCGGGCCGGCCAGGTTGGGCAGGCCGGCGGCTACCTGCTGGCGCAGGTTGGCGAATTCGCGCAGCACCAGCTCCTGCTGCAGGGTCGGCTCATGCTCGGCGGCGATGCACAGGGCCGCCTGCAGCAGGGCAGGCGGGTCCGATTCCACACAGGTCAGCCAGGCGGGGCGAGCGGTCATGCGGTTCTCCGTGACGAGACGCGTGAGCAGACTATTGCCCGTCCGGCTCGGCTCGTCCAGTCACTTTCCGCGCGCAGATCAGGCGTAGACGCGCTGGCCGCGGTACATGCGCACCGAGTGGCCGCGCTGTTCGGCGTCGTTGTCCTGGGCTGTGCTCTGCTGTTCCGGCAGCTCGTGGCCGCGGTACTGGCGCGCCGGATGGGCCGGTGCGGGGGCTGCTGCGGCGCTGTCGCTCAGCTCGGCCAGGCGGATGCCCAGTCTGCGGGTGTCCTGATCGCTCGAACGCAGGCAGGCGAGGAGCATGGCCTCGACCGCGTCCGGCTGGCTCAGGCGGATGTCCACGGACAATTCCTCGCGCAGGCGGCGGCGCAGCGACTGCATGCAATCGAGAACGGCTTTGTTCAGTTCCATGACGGCTCCCTCGTATCGGTTGCTCGGCGCGAAGACCCACGTTCAGGCCAAAGCAAGGCGCGTACCAGAACGCCAGAGTCGCGAACTGTGCGGTCGTTCACAGGTCCATAGGCGGCCGGTTGCCCGGCGCTGGTGCAGGTTGCACTGGTCTGGCGCCCGCTGAAGACGGGCCAGCGAACCGGGTATACTGGCCGCCATCCGTTCTGCCTTTCCGTATTTCTGAAGGTTTCTATGCGCAACGACGCCCACGACGAACTGGACCACGTGCCCAGCCTGACCACCGATCCGCGCGACCGTGACGACTATCAGGTCGGCTACCAGGCGCCCGCTCAGGGCCATGCGTCCCGCAGCAACGTGTCGAGCTACCCGCAGGTGGAGCGGCGCCGTGGTTTCGGCACCGGGCCTCTGTGGGCGTTGATCGGCGCACTGGTCATTGCCCTGGGCGGCTTGAGCTGGTGGAGCTATCAGCAGATCGCGCAGATGCAGGCGCAACTGGTGGCGACCCAGGAGAGCTTTGACAGAATTACCGAGGAAGCAGCCGGACGTATTCAGGACATCTCCGGCAAGGTGGTGGCCACCGAATCCAACGTCACCAGCGGCAGCGAGGCCCTCAAGCTGCGAGTCAAGCAGCTGGAGAGCAAGCTGGCCGAGCTGAGCAAGCAGCAGCAGAACGTGGCCGGCCAGCAGAGCGGGCAGGGCAAGCGCATCGACCAGCTGGCTGCCGATCTGAAGACCCAGCAGGGCGCCACCGGCCAGTTTGATGGCCGCCTGGACAAGCTGGCCAGCGAGCAGAAGAGCGGCCTGGCCGGTGTCGGCAAGCTGCAGGAGCAGCTCAAGAGCCAGGCCGCCGATATCGAGGCGCTGAAGAAGAGGGGCGATCAGAGCCAGGCCGTGCGCAGCCTGGAGCAGGACCTGCTGGTGCTGCGCAGCGAGCTGGAGAACCGTCCGGCGCCGAGCAACAACACCGCCGAGTTCGATGCCTTCCGCGCCCAGGTCACCCGCAACATCAACGGCCTGCAGGCCCAGGTGCAGAACCTGCAGCAGCAGCTCAACAGCCGCTAAGTGGCGCAGATGTAAAAAGCCCCGCCTAGGCGGGGCTTTTTCATGTCGGCGATGCGCTAGGCGCAGTCCGCCTGGCGCAGGATGTTCTGGCTGACGCGCACGAACTGGCCGATGGCCTGGACCAGCAGGTCGCCGTCGTCCAGGGTCAGCTCGCAGGGGGCATGGCCCTCGGCTTCGCACAGGTACACGGCATGACTGGCCTGGCGGTGCAGGCATTGGTAGCGCTGCTGGCGCGCCTCGACCCGCAGGCTGAGCAGGTCGACATGGGCCACCGAGACACGCTCGCTGTCGCCGACGGCGAGGGCACCTTGCTGCAGCAGCGGCGTGTGGGTGAAGGGTGAGGCGGACAGCATCACCTGCTGGCACTCGGCGAGGTCTTCGCGTAGGTGGCCATCGAGGAACCAGTTGCCGCGGATGTCGCGATGCAGATCGAGGCTGCGCTGGCCGTGGTTGTCCACCTTCAGTCACAGGCGGCGGAAGCGCCAGCGTTCGTCGTACTTGAGGGTATAGGTGGCGACGATGCTGTTGCCACGAATGCTCTGCATCAGGTGGCTGCTGGCATTCACCCCGTCGCTGGCGATATCCAGGTTGAGGTGTTCGACGCCGGGGTTGGTCCAGGGCTTCCAGACCAGGCTTTGTTGCATCCTTGCACTCCTCCGCTCAAGGTGCGCCGGCATCCTGCCGCGCTAGATGAGAAAGAGCATACGGCGCCAACCGCGCGCTGTCTGTCAGCCAAAGCCGACAGATGCGCAGCTTGTTGCGCAACTCAGCCCTTGCGCTTGAGCGGTTGCTGGGCGAACTGCACGCCGCCCAGGCCGGTGTCCTGCAGGGCGCGGATGTTGGCGTGGTCGTTGCCTTCGGGGGTGGCCAGCACGGAGCGGTAGTGTTCGCCGAAGGCGCGCAGGGTCTCTTCCAGGCTGAGGCCTTCGAGCAGCGCCAGGCCAAGGGTCTTGCAGGAGCCCTCGTTCTGCCCGGCGGCGCTTTCCACCGCGCCGTTGCGGAAGGCGCTGGGCTGGTAGTCGTAGTGCTCGGCGACGAAGGCCAGGGTCTCGGCGAACTGGAATTGCTCGCCGTGCAGGCGGGCGCGGAAGTCTTGCAGGCTCATCAGTGCTGGTTTCCTTTGTCGAAGGCGGCCTGCTGCTCGGCAGTGGCTTCCTTCTGGTATTGGGCTTTCCACTCGGCGTAGGGCATGCCGTAGACGACTTCGCGGGCCTGCTCCATGTCGACGGCCACGCCCTGCTCATCGGCGGCGGCCTTGTACCACTTGGACAGGCAGTTGCGGCAGAAGCCGGCGAGGTTCATCAGGTCGATGTTCTGCACATCGGTGCGTTCACGCAGGTGCTCGACCAGGCGGCGGAAGGCGGCGGCCTCCAGTTCGAGGCGTTGTTGTTCGGTCATACAGGCTCCTTGTCATCGGAAGCAGATTCAAAGTCTCGCGAGCTAGAGCCGGGCTAGGCGGCAAAGGGGCGAGGGCGCGGAGTTTACATGACGTAAATGAGCACCCGAGGCCCTTTTCCAACGACGCATGGCCGAAGCGCAGCAGACTTTGGGCCGCTTCTCAGCGGTGGGCGGCGAGGGTGATGGACACCGACTCGGCGAAGCGCAGGGCGTGCAGCTTGTCCACTTCCACCTCGGCGTAGCGCACGGCCGGGTTGGCCATGACCAGGTCGAGAATCTCCTGGGTCAGACGCTCGAGCAGGGCGAAGCGGTTTTCCTCGACGTGGCGGATCACCGCCTTGGTGATGGTGCGGTAGTTCAGCGCGTGGTCGATGTCGTTGTCACGCACGGCCTCGTCGGCCGGGTAGAGGATGGTCAGGTTGATCAACACGTCCTGCTTGTTGTTGATCTCCTCCTCCTTGATGCCGATGAAGGTGCGCAGGCGCAGGTCCTTGACCCGGATGCGCGCCATCCCAGGTTCCAGTCGCGGCATTTACTTGCTCCGTCCGATCAGTTGCAGGAATTCCTGGCGAGTGTTGCTGGACTCGCGGAAGGCGCCCAGCATAACCGAGGTGAGCATCTGCGAGTTCTGCTTTTCCACCCCGCGCATCATCATGCACATATGCTGCGCCTCGATCACCACGGCCACGCCGGCGGCGTTGGTGACGCTCTGGATGGCTTCGGCGATCTGCCGGGTCAGACTCTCCTGGATCTGCAGGCGGCGCGCGTACATGTCGACGATGCGCGCCACCTTGGACAGCCCCAGCACCTTGCCGGTGGGGATATAGGCGACATGGGCCTTGCCGATGAAGGGCAGCAGGTGATGCTCGCACAGCGAGTACAACTCGATGTCGCGGACGATCACCACCTCGTCGCTGGCTGAGGCGAACAGGGCGCCGTTGACGATCTCCTCCAGCGACTGGGCGTAGCCGTGACAGAGGTACTGCATGGCCTTGGCGGCGCGCTCGGGGGTGTCGCGCAGGCCTTCGCGCTGCGGGTCTTCGCCCAGGCCCAGGAGGATCTCGCGGTAATGCTGCGGCAGGTTCATGGCGCGGTCCTCAGGCCAGATGGCGGCCACCGTTTACGGTCAGGGTGGTGCCGGTGACGTAGGGGTTGTCCAGCAGGTAGCGCAGGCTCTGGTAGATCACCTCGGCGCCCGGCTCGAAGCCCAGCGGCGTCTCGGCCAGGCGTCTGGCGCGGTACTCGGCGCTGTCGCCGTTATTGAACTGGATCAGCGCCGGGGCGATGCCGTTGACCTTGATCGCCGGGGCAAAGCGCGCGGCGAAGGACTGGGTCAGGCTGTCCAGCCCGGCTTTGCTGGCGCAGTAGGCCGGGCGCTTGGCGCTGCCCTTGCGCGACACGTCGTCGCCCAGGTGGACGATATCCGCCGGACCGCCTTGGCGCAGCAGTTCCTCGCAGTGCAGGTTGATCAGATAGGGCGCCAGCATGTGCACACTGACCATGCGCTGGAACACCTCGGCTTCGTGGCCCGGAGTTTCCGCCTCCCAGTCCGAGGCGTTGTGCACGATGGCGCGCAGGCTGTCGGTGCGACCTTTGAGCTGCTCGATAAAGGCCAAGATGCCGGCCTCGCTGGAGAAGTCCGCCTGCAGGGCTGTGGCGCCGCGCTCACGCAGGCGCTGCACGCCTTCGCGCTCGCTGCGGTAGCTGAAGATCACCGGCTGGCCGTCGTCGAGCAGACGCTCGGCGCAGTGCAGGCCGAGGCGTTGGCCGGCACCGGTGATCAGGATGGGGGCAGCGGGGGCGGTCATTGCGGGGCTCGTCGATCGGACTGGATCGGCCAAGTAAACCCCAGCCCCCGCTGCGCTACAACCATGCGCGGCGTGGGGGAAAGCGCCGCTTCAGGGTGTCTGCAGCACTTCGTCCGCCTGGCGTGCGCGGCGGCCTTGCAGCCAGGGATCGAGCAGATGGGTGGAGAGGGGGATGAACCAGTAGGTCATCAGCGGCGTGAGCAGCAGGGTACTGAGCAGCACGCGCAGCACCAGCGGCCACTCGGCCATGAAGCCGCCGAACAGCAGGTTGAACGCCAGTGACACCGGGAAGAACGCCAGCCAGATGGCCACGCTCTGCTTCCAGCGCGGCGGGCGGCGCAAGGCATTGCCGAACCAGGCGTCCAGGCCGCTGACGCGCCGCTCGTGGGGCTGAGCGAACAGGCCACTGCCGCGCTGCAGCCAGGCGCGGCGCGAGGCGGAATGCTCCCAGGCGGCGAGGGTGGCGGCATCGGTGAAGCGGAAGATGATCTGGAACTCGTCGTCCTCGGGCGGTGGGGCGAGGACGCCGGAGCCGAGGTAGCCGGGGAAGTCGGCGGCGAGTTGCTGGCCTTCGTGCAGCCAGGCGCGGAAATCCTGGAAGCACTCGCGCGGAACGCGGCGTGCCACCAGCATGGTGACCGGATCGGTAGACATCGTGTATCTCCACAGCGACAGGCGCGGCCCGGGTAGGGCGGTGCGCGGTATGGCCCGCCGGGGTGATGGCGGAACATAGAATTAGGTCAATGTTATTGCCATTTATGCTGGATGGCTAGAGATACGCAGAGGGGCATTCGGCCAATAAGGCTGGCAAAAGAAAAAGCCCGGCACTGGGCCGGGCTTCTTCGTAGCGCAGGGGCGCTTACTTCACTTCCACCGCCAGGCTTTCAGCGATCTTCTTGTTCCAGATCGCCGGGCCGGTGATGTGCACCGATTCGCCCTGGGTGTCGACCGCCACGGTAACCGGCATGTCTTTCACTTCGAACTCGTAGATCGCTTCCATGCCCAGCTCGGCGAAGGCCAGCACCTTGGACTTCTTGATTGCCTGGGCGACCAGGTAGGCGGCGCCGCCGACGGCCATGAGGTACACGGCCTTGTTGTCGCGGATCGCGTCGATGGCGATCGGGCCGCGCTCGGACTTGCCGATCATGCCCAGCAGGCCGGTGCTTTCGAGGATCTGGCGGGTGAACTTGTCCATGCGGGTGGCGGTGGTCGGACCGGCCGGGCCCACCACTTCGTCACCGACCGGATCGACCGGGCCGACGTAGTAGATGAAGCGGCCTTTCAGGTCCACCGGCAGCTCTTCGCCCTTGTTCAGCATGTCGACCATGCGCTTGTGCGCAGCGTCGCGGCCGGTGAGCATCTTGCCGTTGAGCAGCACGGTTTCGCCCGGCTTCCAGCTCTGCACTTCTTCCGGGGTGATGGTGTCGAGGTTGACGCGGCGCGCGCTCGGGCCGGCTTCCCAGACGATTTCCGGGTAGGCGGACAGGTCCGGCGCTTCCAGCTCGGCCGGGCCAGAACCGTCGAGCACGAAGTGGGCGTGACGGGTGGCGGCGCAGTTGGGGATCATGCACACCGGCAGCGAGGCGGCGTGGGTCGGGTAGTCCATGATCTTGACGTCGAGTACGGTGGTCAGGCCGCCCAGGCCCTGGGCGCCGATGCCCAGCTGATTGACCTTGTCGAACAGCTCGAGGCGCATTTCCTCGATCTTGTTCTGCGCACCGCGAGCCTTCAGCTCGTGGATGTCGATGTGCTCCATCAGCACTTCCTTGGCCATCACTGCGGCCTTCTCGGCGGTACCGCCGATGCCGATGCCGAGCATGCCCGGCGGGCACCAGCCGGCGCCCATGGTCGGTACGGTCTTGAGTACCCAGTCGACGATCGAGTCGGACGGGTTGAGCATGGCCATCTTCGACTTGTTCTCGGAGCCGCCGCCCTTGGCCGCGACGTCCACTTCCACCTTGTCGCCGGGGACGATGGAGTAGTGGATCACCGCCGGGGTGTTGTCCTTGGTGTTCTTACGCGCGCCGGCCGGGTCGGCCAGGATGGAGGCGCGCAGGACATTCTCCGGCAGGTTGTAGGCGCGGCGCACGCCCTCGTTGATCATGTCGTCGACGCTCATGGTGGCGCCGTCCCAGCGCACGTCCATGCCGACCTTGACGAACACGGTGACGATGCCGGTGTCCTGGCAGATCGGACGGTGGCCGGTGGCGCACATGCGCGAGTTGATCAGGATCTGCGCCATGGAGTCGCGCGCGGCCGGGGACTCTTCCTTCAGATAGGCCTCATGCATGGCCTGGATGAAGTCGACGGGGTGGTAATAGGAGATGAACTGCAGGGCGTCGGCGACGCTCTGAATCAGGTCGTCCTGCTTGATCACGGTCATTTGGGCGCTCCTCTATCAGGGAACATCTATAAGGAAACGCCGGACCACGACCCGGCGCAACGGCAAAAAGTCGTCCGGAACGACTTTTGACGTCGTTCCGCGACGGCCCGCAGGGTGGCTGCCACGGATGGCGGGCCACAAAAAACGGCGGCGCAGTATAGCGCGCTGGCAGGGACCGGCACAGCCGCGCGGGCTGGCCGATGGTCGCGGGCGCGCTATCAATTTCACTATTACGGGGGTAGAGTTGGGCAAGGTGCCAGTACGGGACGGAACCCATGAGTACGAGTAGTCCAGGGGTGACAAAGCGCGGTCTGCAAAGCCTTTTGCTGAAGCGCTTCGGCATGGCGGTAGCGAGCTATGCCCTGGTGCTTCTGCTGATGTGGGTGGCGCTGTGGGTAGGCATCTATAACGGCACCGTCTCCTTCGCCTTGTTCTGCACCGGCCTGGTGGCGCTCAGCCAGCTGGCCTTCTACGCCCTGTTCCGCAGCGGGCGTAACCTGCACTTCGCCGACCCCAGCCTGACCGAGGCGCAGATCCTCGTCGGCCTTGCCCTGCACACTGCCTTGCTGGTCCAGCTCGACAGCGCCCGCGGCAGCCTGCTGATGTTCTACCTGATCATCCTGATGTTCGGCGTGTTCCAGCTGCGCCCACGGGTGTTCGTGCGCTGCGCCGCCGTTGCCTTCTTCTCCTTCGCCGGGCTCAACCTCCTGGAAGGCTACCAGATGCGCCTGGATGATCCGGGTCAGGCCCTGCTGCAATGTTGCGCGCTGTTTATCGGCCTGACTTGGCAGAGCCTGTTCGCCAGCTACGTGCAGGCCCTGCGCCAGCGCATGCGCCAACGCCGCTATGCGCTGCAGGCGCACCAGGACACCCTGCGCGGCATGATGCGCCAGCTCGAAGACCTCGTGGCCACCGACGAGCTGACCGGGCTGTTCAATCGCCGCCACTTCCTGCGCCTGGCCCTGCGTGAGCTGGACAACCTCGGCCACGGCCGCCAGCACGGCCTGGCGCTGATCGACCTGGACCACTTCAAACGGATCAACGATGTGCACGGCCATGCCGCCGGCGACCGCGTGCTGCAAACTTTCGCTGCCGTGGCCCGCGCCTGCCTGCGCGACGGCGATGTACTGGCCCGCTACGGTGGCGAGGAGTTCGTGCTGCTGCTGCCCAACACCGACGCCGACCAGTTCACCAGTTGCTGCGAGCGGCTGCGCGAGGCATTCGCCAATGCCGAGCCGGTCGGCGTGCAGGTGAGCAATCTGAGCCTGTCCGCCGGGATGACCCTGCTCAACGAAGGCGATGATCTCGACGAGGCCCTGCAGCGGGCCGACCAGGCCCTGTATCGGGCCAAGCGCGGCGGCCGCAACCGCTGTGACGCGGCCTGGGAGGGCGCCGGTGCCTGAACTGAAAGCCGCCGGCCAGGCCTGGTCGGTACCCGCCGGCAGCAATCTGCTCGATGCCCTCAACAGTGCCGGCCTGCGCGTGCCCTATAGCTGCCGCTCTGGTAGCTGCCATGCCTGCCTGGTGCGTTGCGTGCGCGGTGAGGTGCTGGACGAGCAACCCGAGGCGCTCAGCGAGGCACGCCGTGAACAGGGCTGGCGCCTGGCCTGCCAGTGCCGGGTGGTGGACGATCTGGAGGTGCAGCTGTTCGATCCTTCCCGCGATGGCCTACCGGCACGCGTGCACTCGCTCGACTGGCTGAGCCCGTCGGTACTGCGCCTGCGCCTGTTGCCGGAGAAACCGCTGCGCTACGCCGCCGGTCAGCATCTGGTGCTGTGGACGGCCGACGGCTTGGCGCGGCCCTATTCGCTGGCCAGCCTGCCGGGCGAGGAGCCCTGGCTGGAGTTCCACCTGGACTGCCGTCAGAACGGCGCCTTCAGCGATGCCGCCCGCCAGCTGCAGGCGGGCGATGTGCTGCGTCTGGGCGAACTGCGCGGCGGCGCCCTGCATTACGACCCGGCCTGGAGCGAGCGGCCGCTCTGGTTGCTGACCGCCGGCACCGGCCTGGCGCCACTTTGGGGAGTGTTACGCGAGGCATTGCGCCAGCATCACCAGGGCCCGCTACGGGTCATTCACCTGGCCCATGACGCCGCCGGCCACTATCTGGCCGAGTCGCTGCAGGCGCTGGCTGCGAGCCATCCACAGCTGCAATTGCAGCTGGTGACCGCGTCCGAGCTGGCGGTGGTTTTGGCGGAACTGCGGCTTGTTTCGCGACAGACCGTCGCCTTACTCTGCGGCTCTCCCGCCAGCGTGGAAGCCTTCGCCCGCCGCCTCTATCTGATCGGCGTGCCGCGCAACCAGGTGCTGGCCGATCTTTTTCTGCCCCATGCATAACCGGGGCACTGCCCTGGAGTTGCAATGAGCGAACATGTATTGGTCGAGCGCGAAGGCGGTCTGCTGACCCTGCGCCTGAACCGCCCGGACAAAATGAACGCGCTGACCCGCGCCATGTACAGCCGGATGGCCGAGGTGCTGGACGCGGCCAACGAAGATCGCGCGGTGCGCGCGGTGCTGATCACCGGCGGGGCCGAGTGCTTCACCAGCGGCAACGACGTGGCCGATTTCCTGCAGGCGCCGCCCACCGGCATGGACAGCCCGGTGTTCCAGTTCATGCGCGCGCTGTTCGACTTCAGCAAACCGGTGGTGGCCGCCGTCGCCGGTCCGGCGGTGGGCATCGGCACCACCCTGCTGCTGCATTGCGACCTGGTCTACGTCAGCCGTGACGCCAAGCTGCGCACCCCCTTCGTCAATCTCGGCCTGTGCCCGGAATTCGGCTCCAGCCTGCTGCTGCCGCGCCTGCTCGGTCAGGCCAAGGCGGCTGAAGTACTGCTGCTGGGCGAGGCCTTCACCGGCGCCCAGGCGGCCGAGTGGGGCATCGCCAGCGGTGCCCTTGAGGATGGTCCGAGTACGGTGGCCAAGGCCCGCGAAATGGCCCTGCGCTTCCTCGAGCTGGCGCCTTCCGCGGTGGCCGACAGCAAGCGCCTGATGCGCGCGCCGGGGCGCGAGGAGCTGCGCAAGGTGATCGAGGAGGAGGGCGCCCTGTTCGGCCAGCGCCTGCGCTCGCCGGAGGCCATCGAGGCGCTGTCGGCCTTTATGCAGCGCAGAAAGCCGGACTTCTCCAAGTTCGCTTGACTGTTGGTGCCCTCTCCTGCCGGGAGAGGGGAAGGGGCAAGGGTTCAGTAAGCGACTCGCTGCCGATCCCTCACCCAGCCACCCAGGGGAGAGGGAGAAATAAAAAAGGCCGCTCATCGAGCGGCCTTTTTCATGGGCGGCACACTCAGACCAGCGGATCGCCCACATGGAGGATCTTCATGGTGTTGGTGCCGCCGGTGCCGTGGTAGCTGTCGCCCTTGGTCAGGATCACCCAGTCGCCGGGCTGCACGAAGCCGCGCTTGAGCAGCTCGTCCACCGCCGCCTGGCTGACCTTGTTCGCCGGCATGGAGGTCGGGTCGAACGGCACTGTGTAGACACCGCGGAACAGGGCAACCCGGGCCTGGGCCTCGCGGTGCGGGGTGAAGGCGAAGATCGGGATCGACGAGCGGATGCGCGACATGATCAGCGGGCTGTAGCCGCTCTCGGTCAGGCTGATGATGGCCTTGACGCCCGGGAAGTGGTTGGCGGTGTACATGGTGGCCAGGGCGATGCTCTCGTCGCAGCGCTCGAAGGTGCGGCCGATGCGGTGGCTGGATTTCTGGCTGGTCGGGTGTTTCTCGGCGCCCAGGCACACGCGAGTCATGGCTTCCACGGCTTCCACCGGGTACTCGCCGGCGGCGCTTTCGGCCGAGAGCATCACCGCGTCGGTGTAGTCCAGTGCGGCGTTGGCTACGTCGGAGACTTCCGCGCGGGTCGGCATGGGGCTGTGGATCATCGACTCCATCATCTGGGTCGCGGTGATCACCGCTTTGTTGTAGCGGCGGGCGTGGGCAATGATCTTCTTCTGGATACCGACCAGCTCGGCATCGCCGATCTCCACGGCCAGGTCACCACGGGCCACCATCACCGCGTCGCTGGCGCGGATCAGGCCGTCCAGTGCGGCGTCGTCAGCCACTGCCTCGGCGCGCTCGATCTTGGCCACCAGCCAGGCGTTGCCGCCGGCCTCGGTGAGCAGGCGGCGGGCGTAGTCCATATCGGCAGCGTCACGCGGGAAGGATACGGCGACGTAGTCCAGGTCCATCTCGGCGGCCAGCTTGATGTCGACCTTGTCCTTCTCGGTCAGGGCCGGCGCGGTCAGGCCGCCGCCGCGGCGATTGATGCCCTTGTTGTCGGACAGCGGGCCGCCGATCACCACGCGGCAGTGCAGCTCGTCGGCGCCCTTGAGCTCGACGCGCATGACCACGCGGCCGTCGTCCAGCAGCAGATCGTCGCCTACGTCGCAGTCTTGGATCAGAGCTGGATAGTCGATGCCGACCACTTCCTGGTTGCCCTCGGTGCGCGAATGGCTGGCGGACAGGCGGAACAGGTCGCCTTCCTTGAGCTCGATGCGCTTGTTGGCGAATTTGGCGATGCGTATCTTCGGACCCTGCAGGTCGCCGAGCAGCGCCACGTGGCGGCCGTGCTTGGCGGCCAGCTCGCGGACCAGCGCGGCGCGAGCCTTGTGATCGTCGGCGCTGCCGTGGGAGAAGTTCAGGCGGGCAACGTCGATGCCGGCAACTATCAGCTGTTCGAGAACCTCCGGGGAATTGCTGGCGGGGCCGAGGGTGGCGACGATTTTGGTGCGGCGCAGGGTCATGCGGTAACTCCAGTTTGCATAGCGTGCGGCGAGGCTACTACGGCCTTTCACTGTAGTCATTGTTCGCCTGCACTACCTTGTCTCTGCAGAAATCGCCGCGCACGCCGATACACTGCACAGCGGAGGAATTGACCATGCGAACCCTGATCCTGATTCTCACCCTGACCAGTCTCGTCGGCTGCAATCGCCTGTCCCTGGACCGTCACCTGGACGAAGCCTATCGGCACTACACCGAAGGCGATTGCGACAAGGCCCTGCTCGACCTGTCGCGTGCCGAGCGCAGCAGTCGCTCGCGCAGCTACATGCAGCCGGAAATCTCCCTGCTGCGAGGCCAATGCCTGGAGCGGCAGAACCTGTTCGTCGACGCGGCACAGACCTACGAGTTCATCGTCACCCGCTACCCGGCCAGCGAATACGCCTATCGCGCTCGCGCAAGGCTGGAGACATTGCGTCAGCTCGGGCATCATCAGGCGGGAGAGCCGGCCAAGGCATCCGCCGCATCCCTCTGATGCGGCCGTCAGTCGGCTGGTCCGCAGGAAGCGAAGCGTGGCGTTAAGCTGCGCCGAAGGAGGGAAGCCCGCATGCGTCATTTCATATTCATCGCCTTGCTCGTGCCGGCACTCGCCAGCGCGGAGATCTACCGCTGGACGGACGCCCAGGGGCGCGTGCATTTCAGCGAGAAGCCCGCCGGAAAAGGCGCCGAGCAGGTAGAGGTGAAGCCTCAGGTCGTCGAGCGCGACGATGCCACTCGTGAGCGTGAGCAGCGCACCCAGCAGTACTTCGATGCGCGTCGCGACGAGAAGGCCCAGTCTCAGGCTCGTGCCTCCGCGGCCCGTGCCGAGCGCAACAAGGAATGCAGCGAGCTACGCAGCAATCTGGCGCAGATTCAGCGCGGTGGCCGTTACTTCACCACCGATGCCAACGGCGAACGCAGCTATATCGACGAGGCGGAAGTAGAGGCTGCGCGCAGCCGTCTGTCGTCTCGTATCGCCGAGCGGTGCGGCTGAGTCTGGTCGAGTCCCAGCGCAACAGCCATACTCGAACTCCATCCATAGCGATTGGCCACCATGCACATTCAGCGCCACATCGAACGCCACCAGCTGCCGTACTACTTGAAGGTGTTCAACCGCATCACCGACAAACCCATGGGCTACATCGGCAATGTCTCGCTGGATGGCCTGATGCTGATCAGCCAGTACCCCATGCTGGTCAATGCGCGCTTCGACATGCGCCTCAAGATCCCCGGCCGCGATGGTCGTGTGCACAATGTCGACTTCGCCGCCTGCTGCCAGTGGAGCCGCGAAGATGTCACTCCCGGCACCTACGACTCGGGCTTCTCGCTGGTCGCGCCGCCGGTCGAATACGTCGAGATGGTCGACGCCCTGCGCAGCTACTTCAGCTTTCATCCCCTGGCCGCCTCGGCCTGACTGACTCGCTTCCCTATCTGATCGCCCGGGCCTCCGCTCAGGCGATCGGCTGCAGCACGATCTCGTCGCTACGACGGATGCCCGCAGTCATCTCCCGGCACAGTTCGAGAAACTCGCGCATGGCGGCGGTCTGGTACTTCTGCCGGTGCCAGATGAAATAGAACTGGCGGGTGAGGTCCAGCTCCGGGGTTTCCACCGGCACCAGGCTGCCGCGGCGGAAGGCGTCACGCAGGGCCAGGCGTGAGATGCAGCCGATGCCCAGGCCGGACTCCACGGCGCGCTTGATCGCTTCGGTGTGCTCCAGCTCCAGACGGATATTCAGTTGCGCCGGGTGATGGCGCATGGCCTGGTCGAAGGTCAGCCGCGTGCCGGAGCCTTGCTCGCGCAAGATCCAGGCCTCTCGGCTCAGCTCTTCCAGCGTCGCCGTGCCGCGTTCGGCCAGCGGGTGGCGCGGGGCGCAGAACACCACCAGTTCGTCCTCGACCCAGGGCTGTACTTCGATGTCCGGGTGCTGGCAATCGCCCTCGATCAGGCCCAGGTCCAGTTCGTAGTGGGCTACCCGCTGCACCACGTTGGCGGTGTTTTGTACGTGTAGCTTGAGACGGCATTCCGGATGGCGCTGCATGAAATTGCCGATCAGCAGGGTGGCCAGATAGTTTCCCACGGTGAGGGTGGCCCCTAGCTCCAGCAGGCCGAAGCCGGTCTTGCCGCTGAGCAGGCGCTCGATCTCCTTGGCCTGGTCAAGCAGCGCCACCGCCTGGGGCAGCAACTGGCGACCGAGGGCATTGAGCGAGAGGCGTTTGCCAGCGCGATCGAACAGCTGGCAGTCGGACTGCCGCTCCAGTTCACTGAGCGAGGTGCTGGCGGCGGACTGGGAGAGGGCCAGAGATTCCGCCGCGCGGGATACGCTTTCCTGCTTGGCCACGGCGACGAAGACTTCCAATTGTCTGAGCGTGAATCGCATATCTATATAACCAATAATCTATATCGCGATAATTCGCTTAACAGATATTGTGGCTCTCATTAGAATGGCGCGCAACGCTGCCGGCCCCGGCAGACGATTGTGTGCGTAATCACCTGACATTGACCTGACGCAAATGGGTCGAGGGTGTTTTCCGGCAATCTGAAAACCGAGACTTTTGAGGACACCCGCATGAGCAACATGAACTCGGAACGCGTCGTCAGTGTGCACCACTGGAACGACACCCTGTTCAGCTTCAAGTGCACCCGCGACCCGGGCCTGCGCTTCGAGAACGGCCAGTTCGTCATGATCGGCCTGCAGCAGCCCAATGGCCGCCCGCTGATGCGCGCATATTCCATCGCCAGCCCGAACTGGGAAGAGCACCTGGAGTTCTTCAGCATCAAGGTGCCGGACGGCCCGCTGACCTCGCAGCTGCAGCACCTCAAGGAAGGCGACGAGATCATCATCAGCAAGAAGCCCACCGGCACGCTGGTTCTCGATGACCTCAACCCCGGCAAGCACCTGTACCTGCTCAGCACCGGCACCGGCCTGGCGCCGTTCATGAGCGTGATTCAGGACCCGGAAACCTACGAGCGCTTCGAGAAGGTCATCCTGGTCCACGGCGTGCGCTACGTGAACGAAGTCGCCTACCGCGAGTTCATCACCGAGCACCTGCCGAAGAACGAGTTCTTCGGCGATGCGCTGAAGAACAAGCTGATCTACTACCCGACTGTGACCCGCGAGCCGTTCGAGAACCAGGGCCGCCTGACCGACCTGATGCGCAGCGGCAAACTGTTCGAGGACATCGGCCTGCCGCCGATCAACCCGCAGGACGACCGCGCGATGATCTGCGGCAGCCCGAGCATGCTCGACGAGACTAGCGAAGTGCTCGACAGCTTCGGCCTGAAGATCTCCCCGCGCATGCGTGAGCCGGGCGACTACCTGATCGAGCGTGCCTTCGTCGAGAAGTAAGCGCCAGCCGCCGCAAACACAAACCCGCCATTGGCGGGTTTGTCGTTTCTGGATGATGGATTAGCCCGGCACCACTTCCAGCACGCAGATACGCCCCGGCTCGGGGTAGTGCCAGCGCACCTGCACATCCCACAGCAGCACGCCGTAGCGGCGCTCGGGCTCCGGAACCTGGTAGGCGGGTCGCGGATCCTGGGCCAGGCATTGCTCGATCAGTTCGACCAGTGGCTCGCCCAGGCGCAGGGCGTGTTGCCGTGCCTGTTGCAGCGCCTCGTCACTCCAGGTCAGTTTGATCGGCGTCGGCGGCGCATCGGCGATGCGATTGGACGCGCCGGGCACGCCATCGGCATAGGGTACATAGGGTTTGATATCCAGCACCGGCGTGCCGTCCAGCAGGTCGATGCCGGACAACCACAGCCGCCCCGGCTCGACCTTCTCCAGCTTCACCACCGATTGGCCGATGCCATTGGGGCGGTGCGTTGCGCGGGTGGCGAACACCCCCAGCGAGGCGTTGCCGCCCAGGCGCGGCGGCCGCACCTTGAGCCGCGGCTTGTCCTCCAGGGCTTGGTGGAAGAGGAACAGCAGCCACACGTGACTGACCTGCTCCAGCCCCTCGACCGCCTCGGCGCGATCGAACGGCGCTACCAGCTCCAGCACGCCGCGAGCGGCCGGGGCCAGTTGCGGCTGACGGGGAATGGCGAACTTCTCCTTGAAGCAGGAGCGCAGGAAACCGATGGGGCTGACGGAATGAGACATGGCGGCACGCGTGGCGGGAAACCCGCCCATGGTAGCGAGCGCTCGCCTCAGTCGGCCACCTCGTCGTAGCCACGGCCGCGCCATTGCAGCAGGCAGAGACCATGGCCGAACGGATCGCGCAGGCCGGCCAGACGCCCCCAAGCCTCGTCAATCGGGCCGCGCTCCAGGCGGGCACCGGCGGCCAGGGCGCGAGCCAGTGCGCTGTCCAGATCCGCCACAACTAGGTCCAGATGCAGCGGCGTCCAGTGGGCTGCGTAATCGCGGCGCAGGACACGATTGGCGACCGGAGCGCTGCCGGGCTCCTTGTGCAGCAGGTAGACCGGCACCGGCGCGCCCTCCAGTTCGGCAACGCTGCCGTCGAACAGATAGCGGCGCAGACGCAGGCCGGCGGCCTGCTCGTAGAAGGCCACGGCCTGTTCCAGGTCCGGCACGTCCAGATTGATCAGCAGCTCGGTCATGACTCCGCGCTCGCTAGGGTGGCCGGTTGGGCGGAGTTGCTCGCAGTACCGCGCGCATCCATAGTCTTCATCGAAACACTTTGTCGCTAGTGAACAGCCCCATCACCGCATTGTGGCATTGCGTGCAGACCAGCCCTCGTTCCTGGCCGGAGTGTGGGTCTGCGTTCTCGTGGGGCTGTACGCAGGCGGGTAGGGCGAAACGCCGCTGCAGCGCGCTCAGGTCCCGGCGCACATCGAAGTACACCCACTCGCGGCAGTTCTCCGACCAGGCCTGGCCGCGAAACGTCTCCTCGGCGCCGTTGTGCAGCAGAGCCTGTTCCAGTGCGCGCAGGTGTTCGCAGAGCATGGCGCGATCCTCAGGGCTTGGCCGGGGCCACCGGTGGGCGCTCCGGGTATTGCGGGAGCTGGTCGCAGATCTCCAGCCACGGCGCCTTGGACGCGACGAAGATATGCGCGCCAGGGCCCTGTTCGACTGGGGTATCGAGGCTGCCCATGCGCACCCGTACGATCTCCGGCATCTGCTCGCGGCGGCTGTAGATGGGCGAGCCGCAGTGGCTGCAGAACACCCGGTGGCTGCCCTCGGCAGTGCAGAAGTCCTTCAGCGCATCCTCTCCGGCGGTGACGACGAAATCCGTGGTGGCAACCAGCACGTTGGAGGCGAAGGCCGAACCGCCAGCCTTGCGGCAGCGCGAGCAGTGGCAGAAGAACCCCGGGCCGAGCTCGCCGCGAATCTCGTAATGCACCGCCCCGCATAGGCAACTTCCGTTGTACATGTGAAACCCTCGCTGAACTGGATCAGCTTTCGCTGATGTAGCCCTGGCGCAGTGCCTGCGCCTCGTCCTCGAAGATCGCCATGGCCGTGCTCATACGGCGGAAGCCGAGGCGACGATAGAAGTCCTCCTTGCCCGGTACTGCATAGAGAATGATCTTGCGATGCCCGCGCGAGGCCGCCACCAGCCGCGTCACGATCTCGCGGCCGAGGCCGCTGCCCTGATACTCGGGCAACACAGCGACGTCGCAAATGTAGGAGCAATCGACCCCATCGGCCAGCGCGCGACCGGCACCCACCAGCCTGCCGTCGACATACGCCAGGCAGCGCAACAGGCTATTGCCGAAGGCGGTGCGTAGCCAATCCGGGCTCTTGTTTCCCAGCGGCGCGGCCAGGTACAGGGCGGAAAGCTCGTCCCAGTCAATGCCTTCGAGTGAGTCGGACCAGAGAATGTCCATGGCTCAGTCCTGCGCGTCGTGGCAGACCACGCACAGCTTGTTACCGTCCGGGTCGCGGAAGTAGGCGCCGTAATAGTGCTCATGGTACTCGGGGCGCAACCCCGGTTCGCCCTCGCACTTGCCGCCATGGGCCAGGGCGACGGCATAGGCACTGTCGACCACGGCTCGGCTGGGTGCCGCGAAGGCCACCATCTGCCCGTTGCCACCTGCATGCGGCTGCCCGTTATAAGGTCTGCCAATCAGAAACAAGGGGCGCGGTTCGGCCTGCATCGGCTGCCAGCCGGCCCAGGGCCGCGACGCATCGCTGAAGCGCAGCTGATTGCCCAGCGCGTTCATCAACGGCTGATAGAACGCCAGGGCTCGTTCGAAGTCGCCAATGCCAAGGAAGACGTGGGAGAACATGCGCGGTATCCGAATGGGTGGGAGGAGGAGCTTAGCTTGCAGCGAATCGGGTGGAGGGGCTAACGTTTGGTTAAGGGGCCGGCTTTAGCCGGTCCCGAGTGAGCGAAGCGAGCGGCTTGAACCAGTAGTTGAACCATTGCCACCTACTAGAAATGCCGGAATATGCTTTTTCTGCTGTGTTCTTAACCTGTTCAATTGAGTCTCCGCCACCAGCGGCAAGGACCTCCCACTGCTCATTGCAATAGAAAAGGAGATAGTCGTCCTCTCCTGGGTTCTGGCATATAGAGAGTTTTGGTACCGGCCCTATAAGGTTTCCATCTACGTATGTGGAAATTCTGCCTGTATAGGTAACAGATTCATCAACTATGGCAAAGGCTATTACCTTTGCGGAGTCTTGAATGGCGGGCGGCTTAGGTCTGTCCATGGTTACCTAACGTTTGATTAAGGGGCCGGCTTTAGCCGGTCCCGAGTGAGCGTAGCGAACGACTTGAACCACTAGTTAGGTTTCACTTCTGCGCTTAACTCTTTGCGTGAAGCCATGTTTCCTTGCCTCGTGATTTTGGAGTGATTCAATAGCATCCGGAAATCCGCTCTTGGCTGATTGAAATAGGTAAGTCTCTGCTTTTTCAAAAAGGCTTGTGTCATATGTGGACATTGCTTCTGAGTGCAGCAGTACAAATAGATGATGTTGAGCATCAGCATCGCCAGCCTCTGCTTTTGGCTCTAACTCTCGGATAGTCTCCCAAATCTTTTTTTCGATCTCGGATTGCATATGGAACCTAACGATTAAGCTAAGGGGCCGCGGAACGCGGTCCCAGCGAACGAAGTGAGCGCTTTGAGCGCATTGTTAGAAAACAATTGCACGACTAGCGCCCCGCAGCTGAATTGCCACTTTTAGAAAATTGCTCCTTAAGGCCAATTTTCAACCACAAATTACCACCTGACTGTATTGAAAGCTCTTTCATCTTTTTTGCCTTGCGCTTCAATATGGATGGTTTTTCGTAATAGCCAAATCTTCGCTTGTACCAGCGCCGATCTGTCTCGTGCTTTAACTTTTTCTTGAGTTTGCGGAGCGCAACCTCAATTGACTCACCAGCTTCTACTTTGACGGTCACTGTCATTTCTTGCGTTTTAGGGACTGACACCTGTCCATCTTTGGTTTCTAACGTTTGGTTAAGGGGCCGGCTTTAGCCGGTCCCAGCGAGCGTAGCGAGTGATTTGAACCAATTGTTATACGTCACTGCCCGGTTATGTTTCTAATTATTGGCTCAAAGTCTTTAATCTTGCTTGACTGTATAACTATTCCCAGATTGTTGGGTATAGAGGAAAGGGCTATGGCCCTTTGGCTTGTTGGGACTGGTTGAATGACGATATTTCCTTGCGCGGTATGTTGTGGGCCGGCATAGAGAACGCCTAATAGCCCAACTCGCGTTCCTATTATCGTATTGCCTTTTTTATCTGTGTAACTGCCGATGTTTGCTAGAAATACAGGCGATCCACTTGACCCTGGAAAGCAAGCGGCATCAATCAGAAATTCAGGAGCCCCATTGAATTCAATATTTGGATGCGTTGAGGTTATGCCTTTTCGGATAAGAGGCAGGTTATTTTTCTCATCCCAAATTCCATTTGGGTAACCGATCATCACTATGTCTTCCATTGAGGTTAATGATGTACGAATTGCAGTTGTTGGAATTATTGACTCATCAAGGATGACGTAGAAAAAATCAGAGCCCATTTCTTTTGCCTGATTTAAAAGTGGGCCTGCTAGAAAAATTGCTAGATCAATGTTGGGGTCTGGATGTTTTATGCATTGACTCTCAAAGTTGTCAAAGGTAATGCCTAAGTGCTCGCCGACCTTGGGAAATCCATTCTCGTCCCGTAAGGTCATGTGGAATTTACCCTTAACAGCCCCGGCTATAACATGTTTGTTGGTAATAATTGCGGGAATACATTGATCGCCATTTTTCAGGAAGCCGAAGAAGAATCCAGTTCCTGAAGACTTTTCGCCTTTATCGTTTTCGCACTCGATTCTTACTGTGGAGTGCACCAAACGATCAATAATTCCAAGCTCCATAATTACCTCGTGGCGTATAACGATTAAGCTAAGGGGCCGGCTTCGCCGGTCCCAGCGAACGGAGTGAGCGCTTTGAGCGCATTGTTAGGTCTCACGAGAATATTTCAGGGTAGTGCTTTATTAGAATTTCTTTCATTGCGGGCTTCCCGCTGAAGCGCTCACGATCCCTAGCTTCATCAATGATCGTTCTTCCACGGCAGTCTTTAACAGTTAGTTTGGGCTGGTAAGCACATAGTATTTCTAGGGCTACTAGGTCATTTTCGCGCCCTGCGCGTGTGAAAATAATAGCGGTGGAGCCGTCTGAGCCGATGGAATCAATATTTGCGCCTGCAGATAAAAGTGCCTTCATGATTTCGAAGTGGTGCCGGTTAGTAGCCCACATTAAGGCGCTCCAACCATGGTGTTCTGCATCAAGTTCGTCTAATGTCGCCCCAGCCTCAATGAGCTTATTGACCACAAGTAGATCGTTGCACATGGCGGCATGAATAACTGAGTTGTCTCCTGTTTGATACGCCCCAATCTCAATTAGTTGGCACGCAAGGTGACTACGTTTACGAAGAATACTTGCTGGCAGCGGAAATCGCCCCCACTCATCTTTGGCTCTTAATGTTCTCTTTTTTTGCGCAAATTTAAGGGCAAGAGCATCGTCGCCACGCTCAATGGCGTCAAAAATTCGGTGTCGCATTAAGCGTCGGAACCAGGTTTTGAGGGCGCCCAAGTAGTGCCCTATTGTTCCGGGCTCCCAAGCTATAACTATGGCCACAGTGTTACCTTTTTTTAAGACCTAACGATTAAGCTAAGGGGCCGGCTTCGCCGGTCCCAGCGAACGAAGTGAGCGCTTTGAGCGCATTGTTAGGTTGCATTTTGCACATGATAAGAGGCGAATGCGCTTTTAGACTGTATTTTCAACCCACTTATCTGGGGGTTGTTGTCTGACCCGGCCGAGCTCCAAGTGTAACGCTCGCCGGAGTAAGCGTGTATGAGTTCGGAGCTGTCCCAATAGAGACTTTCTAAAACTTTTTCATATTGGAATATCCAGTCATCATCAAGACACCAAAAATCTTTGTAGTAGGCTGCAAAGTGCATTAGGTGTCCGTAATAGCAGTGCCCTTGTGAGTTTTCGAGCAGGCTGAACATGGGGCTAATTATTAGTGCCTTAGAGTTCCCTAAACCTTCCAGAACTCGCCGGTTATGATTTTCAGCTTCTTTTTCCCTGCTAAGACAGTGAATGTGGCCGTAGACGATGCTGGACATTTTGAAATGTAACCTAACGATTAAGCTAAGGGGCCGGCTTCGCCGGTCCCAGCTCACGAAGTGAGCGCTTTGAGCGAATTGTTAGCGGATAGCGCATTATTTGGTGTCTATATTTATGCCGCATAAAGGACAATATTTTATTTTCTTTGGCAATGAAATAAAGTGGCCACTGTTCATTAGTGTTGGCCCGACATTGCCTTTACACGATGGGCATTTTGTTGAGAGTTTTATCGCTAGCATTGCCGCGAAACCAATGAAGAAGCCCACAAGAGACCAAGCGGTGGGTTGCTGACCTTGGTTGATCTGGTATTGAGCCAAGCCAGCGCTGACTAGCATGCCTCCATAAATGGCGGCGTTTGATACCCTTACTCGGGTATTGATGAAACTCCGAATTGTCAATGTAACCTCCCTGGCCGCTAACGTTTGGTTAAGGGGCCGGCTTTAGCCGGTCCCGAGTGAGCGAAGCGAACGACTTGAACCAGTTGTTAGGCCTCGTCGGGAAACTCAAGATAGGGTGGTGGGACAGCTTTTGTCAGCCAGACCCCATTCTCAGATTGATAAAACTCGTACCCATCCTGATGCATATCGGAAGCGCGAACTTTCAAAATAGCCGGCTTTCCGTGACGGGCACCTACTTCAACGGCCGTAGTCACTGCAGCCGATAGATGCACGTGCTGCCTAGAGCCAGGGATAAGGCCACTGGCCTGAATTGAAGGAATAAATCTCGTGGCTGTACCGTGGAATAGTGTGGTTGGTGGAGCAAGCCGGGTGAGTTTTAGATCTACGGCAATGGAATGCCCTTGATTAGCTCGGATTTTCTCACCAGATGCGTCAATGGAAAAACGCTTCTTTTCACTCGTGGCGACGATTTCTTGGATTATTTCTTTAGTCAGAGATATGTTTTTAGTGGTGGAAAGCTGAATGAGCTCTTCGAAACTCGCCCATCCTTCTGCATCGAGCGTAAGCCCTATTTCTTCTGGTTTATGGCGTAGAACAAGGCTCAGAAATTTGCTTTTAGATTCGAGTTGCTTAGACATGATGCATGTAGGCCTAACGATTAAGCTAACGGGCAGACAAAAGCGCAGCTTTTGGCTGTCCAGCGAACGAAGTGAGCGGCAGTTGAGCGCATTGTTAGAACACAGCTATGCACATACCCATTTGCCGTTCGGATTTTGATGTGCGCCAGTGTGTGCGCCACCAACTACCCATGTGCCATCCGGGTTCTGGTGGGCTCCCGTGTGTTCTCCGCCGCACACCCAGGTTCCGTTGGGATTTTGATGGGCTCCTGTATGCGCTCCGCCGCATACCCAAGTGCCGTTTGGGTTTTGGTGAGCTCCTGTATGTGCGCCACCGCATACCCAGGTGCCATTAGGATTCTGGTGCGCACCTGTATGAGCCCCGCCGCAAACCCATGTTCCGTCAGGATTTTGGTGGGCGCCGGTATGGCCTTTGTATGTTTTTTCTTCCTTCATTTATTGGCCCCTCCAAAGAATTTAAAGATGTGTTCTAACGTATGGTTAAGGGGCGGGCTTTAGCCCGTCCCAGTGAGCGTAGCGAACGGTTTGAACCATTTGTTAGGCGAAGTGCTCACCTATATATGGATTGATTAGTTCTACTACGTAGGTAAAGGACAGTCCAATGCACAGAATAATTGCAATGAATACCAGCGTAAGAAATTTGCTGCCGCCAAAACGTATATGCCACCACCATCGAAAATTGAGTAATCCGATAAGAATAAATGGCACAGTAACTAGTGTAATTGCCACCCCGATTGCTGTTTTGGGCTCCGTAACTAGAAACGAAGAAAGGGTTAGCAATACAACCATAACTGCTTTGTGGCGACGATTACTCGTTGGACTGTTCAATGGGATCGGTTTCATGTTCTGCCTAACGTTTGGTTAAGGGGCCGGCTTCGCCGGTCCCAGTGAGCGCAGCGAACGATTTGAACCAATTGTTAGACGCATTACTCCTGCTCTTTTTTGCGGAGTATGGCAACAAGCTCTTCAAGGCTTTTGGCTATGCGCTCGTTTGATTCAACGATTCGTTCATTGACTGCGTTTGTCTTTTTGGCGCCCAGGCGGATGGCTGCCCACATTAGGAAGAAAATTAGAACAACAGGGGCTGCTGCAATTATAAGGTTTTCGATTGCCGATTTTGATGCGGCTTCTGCGGCATAAGCAGAAAATGGAAGTGCAAGAGCAGAGGTGACGGCGATAGCCTTATTCATGTTTGATTGCACCTTATTTCCTTATGCGACTAACGTTTGGTTAAGGGGCCGCGGAACGCGGTCCCGAACGAGCGAAGCGAGTGGCTTGAACCAGTTGTTAGGCCCCTTTGCCGCGTATGCGAGTCCATAAGGACCGCTTTGGTGCTTTTGCGGACTGGCAACGCACGATAGCCGCCTCAAGTGTGCGACGAATATGGTCAAACGTTTCGGACGCCAGCGCAACCTGAAGCGGTTGAACGGCTTGAGGAACAGGTGACTTAGTGAGTGCATCAGCGACAAAGAGTCTCGTGCTTCGGCTCTGGGACTCAAGGCCCGAAATTACTTGATTAGGGAATCTAGCTACGAGGTGAGGAAGCAAGGTTGCATAGCGTTGCATCATGCGAAAGTAGTCATCCAGCTCATCGCAATTTACCTCTCCCGAAAGCTCTGCTTTTGCACGCTCCCCAAATATTGAATCTATTGTTGCAATGACATCGATCGTGTCTTGGGCATTGCATCGTCTGGCGATAGCGGCAGGGTCTGGGAAGCTTTCCGAATAGTCGAGACTAACGGGATCAACGCCAGCTGTTGCGTGGGAGATTAGGGATGCAAGATTATTTTTCATGGAGCCTAACGTTTGGTTAAGGGGCCGGCTTCGCCGGTCCCAGCGAACGGAGTGAGCGATTTGAACCAATTGTTAGGCTTTGCACGGGGTTAGAAGATGAAGAATAGAGTCAAATCTGCCAGGGGCGGCTACAGTTATTGACTCTTGCGATTTGTCGTTGTCATGGAAGCCTGATGTAGAGATGCCAATTTTTTTGAATAGCATTACCCCGACTCCTTCCAAAGGGCTGTCGTCAAGCCAACGTAAATATTGAATAGGATTTACAGCGCCAGTGCCTAATATCTTTACTGTTCCTATCCATGCCTCTAAGCCTGGATATAAAGTAATTTCGATAACTTCATCGTCTTGTGAGTTGTAGGTTACAGATAAGTGCTTGCCGTTACACTCCCAGAACTCTTCCCTCTCTTTGTTTCTGTTAAGCCTAGATCTATAAGGGCTAGTTTCAAAAAGCTCTGCTACCTCACTTGGTTTCATTCCAAAGACTATTGGTAGTACGCCTTTGCCAGGCTGGATAACTAGGTTTTCGCTGCTTTTCATGATGGCCTAACGATTAAGCTAAGGGGCCGGCTTTAGCCGGTCCCAGCGAACGAAGTGAGCGATTTGAGCGCATTGTTAGGTGCTTTGGCTCATATTAGGCTTCGCTCCAGTATAAGAGTAAGCTTGCCGTCTACATATAGATATTTTTTCGCCCACTCTCCTGTTTGAACCTCCGTTCGATGAATGTGTTCGAGCGATGTCTCTGTATGGGAAATAATCTGCGAGGGGTCTTCTGGGGAGTTGACCTCAACTATGACTGGCCATTCCTCTAATTCCTCAAATAGCAATTCTTTTCCATTGAAATTTGGCAGTATTCGTATGCTTTCGGCGTATTCATTGTCAGAGCGATAGTAGGCTCCCCAAAAAGAGCTGTCGTGCAAGAAAAACTTTACACTGAGAATTGCTTCTAGCCTGCTCTTAATTTCATCAATTGATGTGACTTTGGTGGCATACAAGTCGAATGTTTTCATATGGGCTATGGTGAGAGGCGCCTAACTATAAGTAGACGACACAAGTGGCGTAATATTTTCCGCCACATGTGTCGCATAACATTCCTTGTCGTCCGCTAAGTCCTTGTCTAGCCTGCAGATGGCATCAGGAGATGCGACATGAATCAGGGAGCAATTGCGACATGGATGACAAGCCCAAGCTGCTCGATCAGGTACGCGAGCAAATTCGCCTTCGACACTATTCGATTCGCACCGAAGCTGTCTATCTGGAGTGGGTCAAGCGCTATATCCGCTTTCACAAGTATCGTCATCCGCAAGAGATGGGGGGCCCGGAGGTCGAGGCTTTTCTAAGTGATCTTGCAGTGCGCCGGGATGTTTCGGCCTCTACGCAAAACCAGGCGTTGTCGGCGATTCTCTTCCTCTACAAGCAGGTGTTGCAGATCGAACTGCCGTGGATGGATGGCGTGATTAGGGCGCGCCGTCCGCAGCGTCTGCCGGTTGTGCTGACGCGGGAGGAGGTGGCGAGTGTGCTGGCACAGCTGGATGGCACGCTGTGGTTGATAGCCAGCCTGCTATATGGCTCCGGTATGCGCTTGATGGAAGTGCTGCGTTTGCGCGTTAAGGATGTGGAGTTTGCTCGCTTGGAAATCCTGATTCGGGATGGCAAGGGGCAGAAGGACAGGGTGACTATGCTGCCGCGTAAGCTGGCGGCGCCCCTGCAACTGCATTTGCAGCGGGTGCGAGCCCTGCATGATCAGGACCTGCAGGAAGGTTACGGTCGGGCGAACTTGCCCCATGCGCTAGCGCGCAAGTATCCGAACGCGGCGGCAGAGTGGGGCTGGCAGTTCGTGTTTCCGTCAATTAACCGATCCGCGGACCCGCGCTCTGGCGGCATCTTCCGTCACCATCTGCACGAGAAGACTATCCAGCGCGCGATCCGTAACGCAGTGCGGCGGGTCGGGCTGCATAAGCCGGCCACGCCGCATACCTTTCGCCACTCCTTTGCCACGCATCTGCTGGAGAGTGGGCAGGACATTCGTACCGTACAGGAGTTGCTCGGCCACTCCGATGTGAAGACCACGCAGATCTACACCCATGTGCTCAATCGCGGAGGCTTGGGAGTAATCAGCCCACTGGATCGGGCATAAAAAAGCCCCGCATTGGCGGGGCTTTTTCATTGCGGCGCGGAGAGGCTATCAGACCAGCTCGGCCCAGAGGTCGTACTCGTCGGCGTCGACGATGCGCACGCGGACCTTGTCGCCCGGCTGCACGCTGGTGGAGTCGATGAACACGCTGCCGTCGATCTCCGGGGCGTCGGCCCAGGAGCGGGCGACGGCACCTTCGTGGTCGACTTCGTCGATCAGCACTTCGATCTCGGTGCCGACCTTGCGCTGCAGGCGCGCGGCGGAAATCGCCTGCTGGTGCGCCATGAAACGATCCCAGCGATCCTGCTTGACGTCATCCGGTACCGGCTCCAGGCCCAGGTCGTTGGCTGGGGCGCCGTCCACAGGGCTGTATTGGAAGCAGCCGACGCGGTCGAGCTGGGCTTCGGTCAGCCAATCCAGCAGGTACTGGAAGTCTTCCTCGGTCTCGCCGGGGAAGCCGACGATGAAGGTGGAGCGGATGGTCAGTTCCGGGCAGATTTCGCGCCAGGACTTGATGCGCGCCAGGGTCTTGTCTTCGAAGGCCGGGCGCTTCATGGACTTGAGCACTTTCGGGCTGGCGTGCTGGAAGGGGATGTCCAGGTACGGCAGCAGCTTGCCGGCGGCCATCAGCGGGATCACGTCATCGACGTTCGGGTACGGGTAGACGTAGTGCAGGCGCACCCACACGCCCATGCTGGAGAGCGCTTCGCACAGCTCCTTCATGCGCGTCTTGACCGGCTGGCCTTCCCAGAAATCGGTCTTGTACTTGAGGTCAACACCGTAGGCGCTGGTGTCCTGGCTGATCACCAGCAGCTCTTTGACGCCGGCCTTGACCAGGCGCTGTGCTTCGGAGAGCACGTCACCCACCGGGCGGCTGACCAGCTTGCCGCGCATGGACGGGATGATGCAGAAGGCGCAGCTGTGGTTGCAGCCCTCGGAAATCTTCAGGTAGGCGTAGTGACGCGGGGTGAGCTTGATGCCCTGCGGCGGCACCAGGTCGACATAGGGGTTGTGGTCGGCCTTGGGTGGGATCACCTCGTGCACGGCGTTGACCACCTGCTCGTACTGCTGCGGGCCGGTGACGGCCAGCACGCTCGGGTGCACATCACGGATGGCGTTCTCGGACACGCCCATGCAGCCGGTGACGATCACCTTGCCGTTCTCGGCGATGGCTTCGCCGATGGTGTCCAGCGATTCGGCCTTGGCGCTGTCGATGAAGCCGCAGGTGTTGACCACCACCACGTCGGCATCCTGGTAGGTCGGGACGATCTCGTACCCTTCCATGCGCAGCTGGGTGAGGATGCGTTCGGAGTCGACGGTGGCCTTGGGGCAACCTAGGGAGACGAATCCGACTTTGGGCGTGGCGGTGGACATCGGGGGCTAACCTCAAACGGGCGCTCGGAAGGGCGCCTCTGATCAAAAAGTGCGCAATTCTAGCGGCAGCTTGCGTGCTTGAACAGCCTGACGGGACAACTGATCTATGCTCAGCCTGGCCGTCTGCAGCGAGCCGCGACAGCCCTGGATCGGGCTGAGCGGCGTGTTTCAGGTCGCGCTGCCCACTCGTCCGGATGGAGCCGCCCATGAGCGAAGTCGTCGCCGAGCACACTAAGTCGCCCCATGCCTCGTCCTCCATCGGCTTGCTGATTGGCGCGGTGGGCGTGGTCTACGGCGATATCGGCACCAGCCCGCTGTACACCCTCAAGGAGGTGTTCAACGGCGGCTATGGCGTGCAGGTGAATCACGAGGGCGTGCTCGGCGTGCTGTCGCTGATCTTCTGGTCGCTGATCTGGGTGGTGTCGATCAAGTACGTGCTGTTCGTGCTGCGCGCGGACAACCAGGGCGAGGGCGGGGTGATGGCGCTGACCGCGCTGGCCCGGCGTGCGGCCTCGCCCTATCCGCGGTTGCGGGTGGTACTGGTGCTGCTCGGCCTGTTCGGCGCCGGGCTGTTCTATGGCGACAGCATGATCACCCCGGCCATCTCGGTACTGTCGGCGGTGGAGGGCCTGGAGATCGCCTTCGCCGGGCTGGAGCACTGGGTGGTGCCGCTGGCGCTGATCCTGCTGGTGGGACTGTTCCTGATTCAGAAGCACGGCACCGCGCGCATCGGCATTCTGTTCGGGCCGGTGATGCTGCTGTGGTTCGTCACTCTGGGCGCACTGGGCGTGTACGGTATCGTTCATCAGCCGCAGGTGCTGCAGGCGCTCAACCCGTACTGGTGTATTCACTTCTTCATCGCCCACCCGGGCATTGGTGTGGCCATTCTCGGCGCGGTGGTGCTGGCGCTGACCGGCGCCGAGGCGTTGTATGCCGACATGGGCCATTTCGGCCGCCAGCCCATCGCCCGCGCCTGGTTCCTGCTGGTGCTGCCGGGGCTGGTGCTGAACTACTTCGGCCAGGGGGCGATGCTGCTGGACAACCCGGAGGCAGCGCGCAATCCCTTCTATCTATTGGCGCCGGGCTGGGCGCTGCTGCCGCTGGTGGGGCTGGCCACTTTTGCCACCATCGTCGCGTCCCAGGCGGTGATCTCCGGCGCCTTCTCGCTGACCCGCCAGGCCATCCAGCTCGGCTACATCCCGCGCATGCACATCCAGCACACCTCAGATGCGGAGCAGGGGCAGATCTATATCGCTGCGGTGAACTGGGCGCTGATGGTCGCCGTGGTGGTGCTGGTGCTGGGCTTCGAGTCGTCCGATGCCCTGGCCGCAGCCTATGGGGTGGCGGTGACCGGCACCATGCTGATCACCACGCTGCTGTCGGCGGCCGTGGTGCTGTTGCTATGGAAGGCGCCGCGCTGGTTCGCCATTCCGCTGTTGCTGGTGTTCTTCCTGGTGGATTCGCTGTTCTTCGCCGCCAACGTACCGAAGATCTTCCAGGGCGGAGCCTTCCCGGTGATCGCCGGGTTGGCGGTGTTCGCCCTGATGACCACCTGGAAGCGCGGCCGTCACCTGCTGGTGGAGCGTCTGGACGACAACGCCTTGCCGCTGCCGATCTTCATCTCCAGCCTGCGCGGCCAGCCGCCGCTGCGGGTGCGCGGCACGGCGGTGTTCCTCACCGCGCGCTCCGACGCCGTGCCCCACGCGCTGCTGCATAACCTGCTGCACAACCAGGTGTTGCACGAACAGATAGTGCTGCTCACGGTGGCCAGCGAAGACCTGCCGCGGGTGCTGCCGGAGCGGCGCTTCGAGGTGGAGGCCTATGGCGATGGCTTCTTCCGGGTGATCCTGCACTTCGGCTTCATGGAGGAGCCGGACGTGCCGGAAGCGCTGCGCCTGTGCCATCTCAACGAGCTGGACTTCAGCCCGATGAGCACCACCTGGTTCCTCAGCCGCGAGACGGTGGTGGCCAGCAAGCGCTTCGGCATGGCGCGCTGGCGCGAGGCGCTGTTCGCCTTCCTGCTGCGCAACGCCAACAGCAACCTGCGCTTCTTCAAGCTGCCGCTGAACCGGGTGATCGAACTGGGTACCCAGGTGGAGATCTGATCAGCCCTGGCGGTCGAGCAGAAACTTGCTGAGGAACTGCCGGGTGCGTTCTTCCTTCGGTGCGCTGAACAGCGTCTTGGCCTCGCCCTGTTCGACTATCACACCCTGGTCGATAAAGATCGCCCGGTTGGCCACGTCGCGGGCGAAGCTCATCTCGTGGGTGACGATGACCATGGTGCGCTTCTCCTCGGCGAGGCCGCGGATGGTCGCCAGCACTTCGCCGACCAGCTCCGGGTCGAGTGCCGAGGTAGGCTCGTCGAACAGGATCACGTCCGGCTGCATGGCCAGTGCGCGGGCGACGGCCACGCGCTGCTGCTGGCCGCCGGAGAGGCGCTTGGGATAAGCGTCCTCCTTGCCGCTTAAACCGACCTTGGCCAACAGGGCGCGGCCGCGTTCGATGGCCTGGGTGCGTGGCTCCTTCTTCACCTGCACCGGACCCTCGATAACGTTCTCCAAGGCGGTGCGGTGGGGGAACAGGTTGAAGTTCTGGAACACGAAGCCGACATGCTGGCGCAGCTTGCGTACCAGGCCCTGCTGGGCCTTGAGTGGCTGGTCGGCGTCGATGGCGATGCTGCCGACGCTGATCTGCCCGCCGCTGGGTTCTTCCAGCAGGTTGAGGCAGCGCAGCAGGGTGGTCTTGCCCGAGCCGCTGGGGCCGATGATGGCCACCACCTCGCCGGGAGCGACGTCCAGGTCGATGCCCTTGAGTACTTCCTGGCCCTTGAAGGCCTTTCTGAGGTTGCGCACGGAAATCATCAGGAGTCCTGCTCGTGGCGGTTGACCCGCGCCTCGAGGCGCGCCTGGAAGTGCGCCAGGATGCTGGCCAGCACCCAGTAGATCAGCGCGGCGGCCAGGTACATGGTGAAGATCTCGAAGGTGCGCGCAGTGATCAGCTGCGCTTGGCGGAACAGCTCCGGCACCTGGATGGTGGCGGCCAGCGCGGTGTCCTTGACCAGCGAGATAAAGCTGTTGCCCAGCGGCGGCAGCGCGGTGCGCGCGGCCTGGGGCAGGATGGCGCGGTACAGGGTCTGTGCCCGGCTCATGCCGATGCTCGCCGCCGCTTCCCACTGACCACGGTCGATGGAGGCGATGGCGGCACGCAGAATCTCGGAGGTATAGGCGCCCATGTTCAGCGAGAAACCGATCAGGGCGGCGGTCAGCGGCTCCAGCTGGATGCCCAGCTGGGGCAGACCGTAATAGATCATGAACAGCTGGACCAGCAGCGGCGTGCCGCGGAAGAACGATACGTAGATCCGCGACAGCCACTGCAACGGCCAGTAGCCGTACAGCCGCAGCAGGGCCAGGGTAAAGCCGAGCAGCAGTCCGAAGAACATGCCGCCCAGGCTCAGTACCACCGTCCACAGGGTGCCCTTCAGCAGAAAGGGCAGGGAGTCCAGCGCAAGCTGCAGGCTGGTTTCGATCATTGGGTGACGTCAGCCTTGAACCATTTCTCGGAGAGTTGCTTGAGGGTGCCGTCGGCCTTCAGCTTGGCCAGCGCCTTGTCGATGGCGGCCAGCAGCTGCGGGTTGCCCTTGCGCAGGGCGATGCCGGCCTCCTGGCGGGAGAAGGCGTCGCCAGCCACGGCCAGCCGGCCACCGGTTTTCTCGACCATCTCGAAGGCGGCCAGGCGGTCGACCAGGATCACATCGATGCGGCCGACGTTGAGGTCCTGGAATTTGGTCGGGTCATCGTCGTAGGTGCGGATGTCGGCCTGCGGCACGTTTTCCTTCAGCCACTGCTCATAGTTGGTGCCCAGGCCCACACCGACCTTCTTGCCGGCCAGGTCGGCGGCGCTCTTGATGCTGTCGCCATCGGCTTTGCGGGTCAGCGCCTGGATGCCGGAGACGGTGTAGGGGGCGGAGAAGTCGTACTTCTTCTTGCGCTCGTCGGAGATGGTCACCTGGTTGATCACCACGTCCAGACGCTTGGACTCCAGGGCGGCGAGGATGCCGTCCCACTTGGTCGGCTGGAATTCGGCGCTGACGCCTAGTTCCTTGGCCAGGGCCTCGGCCAGCTCGACTTCGAAGCCGGTGAGCTTGCCGTTCTCGTCCTGGTAGTTGAAGGGCGGATAGGTGCCTTCTAGGCCGACCTTGAGCGCGCCATTGGCCTTGACCTCGTCCAGCAGGTCGGCGGCGAAGCTGGGGGTGGCCAGGCTGGCACCGAGCAGCAGGCTCAGGCTGCCGAGAAGGAAGTGACGACGCAGAGTAGTGAATTTCATGGGATGCCTCTTATGCAGTGGGCGGAAAGTCGGGCAACTCTAGGGTTTAATTTTTATTCGATAAAATAATTAAAAATTATCTGCTTATTCCTGTGCTTGTTTCCAGGTTTCATGTGGTTTTAGCAGGATGATAGGCGAACAGCGCCGGTGCACCGCCGGTGTGCAGGAACAGCAGCGGCCCTTTGCCGGGGAAGGCGCCTCGGGCGATACCGTCGAGCAGGCCGGCGAAGGCCTTGCCGGTATAGACCGGATCGAGCAGCACGCCCTCCAGACGGGCCAGCAGTTGGATCGCCTCCAGGGTGCCGGCGTTCGGCTCGCCGTAGCGCGGGGCGAAATACTGGTCCCAGAGTTCGATGCTCAGAGTGTTCGGCACATTCACCTTGAGCAGCTCAGCGGTGCGCTGCAGCAGGCCTTCGACCTTGGGGCGCTGGGTCGCGTCCAGGCGCGACACGGTGACGCCGACCACGCGGGTGCCGGGCAGCGCATGTTCCAGCGCCAGGGCCAGGCCGGCGTGGGTGCCGGCGCTGCCGGAGGCCAGCAGCACGGCGGCGAACTCCTGGCTGCTGCGCTGCATCTGCTCGGCGAGTTCCAGGCCGGCGCGCACGTAACCGAGGGCGCCGAAGGCGTTGGAGCCGCCGATGGGCACCAGGTAGGGCTTGCGGCCGGCGGCGCGCAGGCACTCGCAGGCATCGGCCAGCAACTGGTCGGCATTGTCCAGGTTGGCCACCGGCTCGATTTCGGCGCCGAACAGGTCTAGCAGCAGGCGGTTGCCATTGCTCAGATAGTTGCTGTCGGCGGTGTCGATCGGGTTTTCCAGCAGGGCCAGGCAGCCCAGGCCGAGCCGGGCGGCGATGGCGGCGGTCTGGCGCACATGGTTGGACTGGATGGCGCCGGCCGTGACCAGCACATCGGCGCCCTGGGCCAAGGCGTCGGCGGCGAGGAATTCCAGCTTGCGTGCCTTGTTGCCGCCCAGGGCCAGCGGGGTGAGGTCGTCGCGCTTAATCCAGATATCGCGCCCCAGGTGCCGGGAGAGGCGTGGCAGGTGTTCCAGCGGCGTGGCGCTGGGGATCAGTTCGAGGCGGGGAAAGCGGGCGAGGGCTTGGCGCAGCATGTGGGCGGACCGGAGTGGAAAGTTGTCACTCTAGTCAGTTGCGGGCGCCGCCGGCAAATACGCCGCACAAAAGAAAACGCCTCGATGGGTTTCCCCATCGAGGCGTTCTTAATCTGGTTGCGGGAGCCGGATTTGAACCGACGACCTTCGGGTTATGAGCCCGACGAGCTACCAGACTGCTCCATCCCGCGCCGGCCATTCTACTCAAGGATGGGTATGTGTCAATCGATTTTTGCTTTTTAATCAATTACATAAATCGTAGGCAAGAAAAAAGGCCACTCGTTTGAGTGGCCTTCTTCTGAATCTGGTTGCGGGAGCCGGATTTGAACCGACGACCTTCGGGTTATGAGCCCGACGAGCTACCAGACTGCTCCATCCCGCGGCGGCCATTCTAGCGGCGAAAGCTTTTGTGTCAACCACTGATTTAGAAAAAGCTGTTTTTTCTCAGATGCTTAGCGCGGGACGAATGGTAGACTTCGGGTCCCAGGGCAGGCCGTACGGGGCTTGGCGTGCGCAAGATCATCCACATCGACTGCGACTGTTTCTACGCCGCCATCGAGATGCGCGACGATCCGCGCCTGGCCGGCAGGCCGCTGGCGGTGGGCGGGGCGGCGGATCGGCGCGGGGTGGTCGCGACCTGCAACTACGAGGCGCGGGCCTGGGGCGTGCGCTCGGCCATGCCCATGGGCCAGGCGCTCAAGCTGTGCCCGGACCTGCAAGTGGTGCGCCCGCGCATGGACGCCTACAAGGCTGTGTCGCGGGAAATCCACGCGATCTTCCGCGACTACACCGAAATCATCGAGCCGCTGTCGTTGGACGAGGCCTACCTGGACGTCTCCGACAGCCCGCATTTCGAGGGCAGCGCCACGCGCATCGCCCAGGACATTCGCCGGCGGGTGTCCCAGGAGCTGCATATCACCGTGTCGGCCGGTGTGGCGCCGAACAAGTTCCTGGCCAAGATCGCCAGCGACTGGCGCAAGCCCAACGGGCTGTTCGTGATCACCCCGGATCAGATCGAGGAATTCGTCGCCGCGCTGCCAGTCAGCAAGCTGCACGGGGTGGGCAAGGTCACGGCGAGCAAGATGGAGCGGCTGGGCATCATTAGCTGTCTGGACCTGCGCGAGTGGAGCAAGCTGGCCCTGGCGCGCGAGTTCGGCAGTTTCGGCGAGCGCCTGTGGAACCTGGCGCGCGGCATCGACGAGCGCGTGGTGCAGGTGGATAGCCGGCGTCAGTCGGTGAGCGTGGAGAACACCTTCGACCAGGACCTGCCGGACCTGGCGGCCTGCCTCAAGCAGCTGCCGGAGCTGTTGCAGCAGCTCGATATGCGCATGGCGCGTCTGGACGCCAGCTACCGGCCGGACAAGCCGTTCGTGAAGATCAAGTTCCACGACTTCAGTCAGACCACCTTGGAGCAGGCCGGCGCACGCCGCGACCTGGACAGCTATCAGCTGTTGATGAGCGCGGCCTTCGCCCGCGGCAACAAACCTGTGCGTCTGCTCGGGGTAGGTGTGCGCCTGCTGGATCTGCGTGGTCGGCACGAACAGCTGGAGTTGTTCGAGTAGGCGGCTCACCTCTCCCGCTTGTGGGAGAGAGGTCGGGGGAGAGGGAGTTGGCCGACCCTCTCCCTAGCCCTCTTCCGTAAACGGGAGAGGGGATGTCGCGGAGTAGCCCGGATGTAATCCGGGGCGAAGTTGCCGGGTGTCCCGGATTGCATCCGGGCTACAGCGGTGACACACCGAGAAGGGCTGCTCAGCCTTCTTCCGGAGACAGGCGAATCGGCTTGCCCTCGGCCGGCCACAGGCGCAGCTGGTCGGTGCCCGAAACATCCCAGCGCTGCACCCGGCCCAGGGCCTCGAGGAAGCGCTGCTCCTGCTCCATCAGCTCCGGGGCGCACATCTTGCGGGTGGCGCCGGCCTGGCCGAAGTTCAGCTTGTCGCCATCGCGGCTGTAGCTGGCAAACCAGTGGTTGCAACCTGCGTTGCCGTAGGCGCGGCCGTCTTCGCCCAGGGTGATGGTCAGGTGGCTGCGCTCGACCAGCGGGCGCTCGCCGATCCATTCCACCTGGTAGGTCTTGTCGCTTTCCAGCTGTACCGGGTCGCTGGCGCAGCCGCTCAGGGCGGCGGCGAGCAGAGCGGGAGCCAGGGCGTGTTTCATGCGCTTTTCTCCGTGCAGGCGGGGCAGAAGTGTTTGCCGCCGCGGCTGGCCCAGCCCAGTTCGAGCAGGCGTGCCTCTGCGGCGGGCTGCTGGGCTTTGGTGCCGAGCGAGGCGTCGACGGCGAATTCCAGGTCGATGCGCTTGGCGCAGCCATCGCAATCCACCTGCCAGTTGTGGATCGCCAGTTCGCGGAAGGCCGGGCCGCTGGCCACCGCCAGCCACTGGCCGGGCGGGTTGATCAGGTGGCGGACCTTTTCCACGGCCAGGCTCATGGACAACTCCTTGCTGCCCTTGAGGGTCACCAGCAGAGTGTCGCCGGCCTGGATGGCGCCGCCGTTGCCGGTGACCTGGTAGCGGCCCGGTGCCAGGGCGCGGCACTCGGTGAGGGTGTGTTGCGGGTTGAGCAGCGTGTAGCGGAAATCGTGGGTGGTCATGAAGCCTCCTGAGCTGGGCGGGATGCTATCACGCGGCAGATGTCACCCGGTTGACCGCTGCGCCGGCGGCCCAGGCGGCGATATTCTCCAGGGTGGTGCCGGCGATGGCGGCCAGGGCTTCGTGGGTCAGGAAGGCCTGGTGCGCGGTGACGATCACATTGGGGAAGGTCAGCAGGCGCGCCAGCACATCGTCCTGCAGTGGCTGGTCGGAGCGATCCTCGAAGAACAGCTCGGCCTCTTCTTCATAGACGTCCAGGCCCAGGTAGCCGAGCTGGCCGCTCTTCAGTGCGCCGATCAGCGCGGGCGTATCGACCAGCGCACCGCGACCGGTGTTGATAAGCATGGCGCCGCGCTTCATCTGCGCCAGCCGCGCATTGTCGATCAGGTGCCGGCTGGTCTCGGTCAGCGGGCAGTGCAGGCTGATGATGTCGCTCTCGCCGATCAGATGGTTGAGGGTCACCTGATGGCCGCCGAAGCGGGCCAGCTCGGCCACCGGGTAGGGGTCGTAGACCAGTACCCTGCAGCCGAAGCCGGCCATGATGCCGGCGAAGGCCTGGCCGATCTTGCCGGCACCTATCACCCCCACCGTCTTGCCGTGCAGGTCGAAACCGGTCAGGCCATGCAGGCTGAAGTCACCTTCGCGGGTGCGGTTGAAGGCCCGGTGGATGCGCCGGTTGAGCGCCAGGATCAGCGCCACCGCGTGCTCAGCCACCGCATGCGGCGAATAGGCCGGCACCCTCACCACGACCAGGCCCAGGCGCTCGGCGGCGGCCAGATCGACATGGTTGTAGCCGGCTGAGCGCAGGGCGATCAGGCGCGTACCGCCGGCGGCCAGGCGCTCCAGCACCGGCGCGGACAGGTCGTCGTTGATAAAGGCGCAGACTACCTCGCAGCCTTCGGCCAGGGCCGCGGTGTCCGGCGTCAGCAGGCTGTCTTGGAACTGCAGCCGCCAGCCGGCCGGCAGCGTGCAGGCCGCGAAGCTGGCCTGGTCGTAGGGCTTGCTGCTGAACAGGATGATCTTCATCGAGGCTCCTCAGGCGCTGATCGCGGCCTCCTCGGCCAGCCGGGCGATGGCCGCGTCCAGTTCATCCAGGGCGTTCTGCGCGTTCGGATCGTCCTGCTTGAGCAGGGTCTCGCTGCGCTGGCAGGCGGCGCGCAGCTGCGGCACGCCGCAGTAGCGGGTGGCGCCGTGCAGACGATGGACCCGCTCGATCAGCGCATTGCGCTCGCCACTGTCGCGGGCCTGGCGAATGGCCTGACGGTCGGCGGGCAGGCCGGCCAGCAGCATGCTGAGCATGTCGCTGGCCAGGTCGGCCTTGCCAGCGGCCAGACGCAGGCCTTCCTCGGCGTCGAGCACGCGCAGGCTGGCGCTGATTGCCGGAGCGCTGGACGCGGCCGGCTGCGGATGGTTGCGCAGGGCCAGGCCGGTCCACTTGAGCACTACCTGGGCCAGCTGGCGCTCGTTGATCGGCTTGGTCAGGTAGTCGTCCATGCCGCCTTGCAGCAGCGCGCGTTTCTCGTTGGCCAGGGCGTGGGCGGTGAGGGCGACGATGGGCAGCGGGCTGCGTTCGCGCTCCTGTTCCCACTGGCGGATCGCCTCGGTGGCCTGGCGACCGTCCATGCCGGGCATCTGCACGTCCATGAACACCAGGTCGAAGGCCTGTTGCTGCACGGCCTGCACGGCGGCGTAACCACTGTCCACGGCGGTAACGTCGGCGCCCATGTCGTCGAGCAGGGTCTGCACCAGCAGCAGATTGGCCGGGTTGTCGTCGACACACAGCAGGCGCGGCGGGCGGCTGGTCAGCGGCGCGCTGGTCTCGGCTTTAATCTGGCGCGGGCTGATCAGCTCGCTCAGGGCGCGCAGCAGCTTGCGCGTGCAGGCCGGCTTGGCCTGCAGCTGCAGATGGGTCTCCGGCAGCGCCTCGTGGTACAGCGACTGTTCGGTGGTAGGGCACAGCACCAGGGCCTTGCAGCCGAGGCGGTCGAGGTCCCACAGGCGCTGGCCGAGCTGTTCCGGCGGCAGTTCCTGGATACTAACGCCGAGCACCGCTAGGTCGATCGGTTGGCCGGCCTCGCGCTGGCGGGTCACCTGCTCCAGCAGCTGGTCGAGGCTGGTGAATTCCAGTACCTGCAGGCTGCAGTCTTCCAGCTGGTGCAGCAGGGCCTGGCGGGTCAGTTCGTGGTTTTCCAGCATGGCCACGCGGCGGCCCTGCAGCGGCGCGCGCGGCAGGTCGTCGCCGTCGTCGCGGGCCTTGGGCAGGGTCAGGCTGATCCAGAATTCCGAGCCGGTGCCGGGGTTGCTGTCGACGCCGATCTCGCCGCCCATCTGTTCGATCAGGCGCTTGGAAATCACCAGGCCGAGGCCGGTGCCGCCGGCCTGGCGGCTCAGCGAGTTGTCGGCCTGGCTGAAGGCCTGGAACAGGGCGCGCAGGTCCTCGTCGGAGAGGCCGACGCCGGTGTCCTGCACGCTGATGCGTAGCTGGGCGCGGTCGTCGCTCTCGTCCTCGACCATGGCGCGCACGGCGATGGTGCCTTCGCGGGTGAACTTGATCGCGTTGCTCACCAGGTTGGTCAGCACCTGCTTGAGGCGCTGCGGGTCGCCTTGCAGCGACAGCGGGGTGTCACGGTAGATCAGGCTGACCAGCTCCAGCTGCTTCTGGTGGGCGGACGGCGCGAGGATGGTCAGGCAGTCCTGGATCAGATCGCGCAGGTTGAACGGGATGTTTTCCAGCACCAGCTTGCCGGCCTCGATCTTGGAGAAGTCGAGCACCTCGTTGATGATCCCCAGCAGGCTCTCGGCGGACTTTTCGATGGTGCCCAGGTAGTCCTGCTGGCGCGGGGTCAGGTCGCTCTTCTGCAGCAGGCCGGTGAAGCCGAGGATGCCGTTGAGCGGGGTGCGGATCTCGTGGCTCATGTTGGCCAGGAACTCGGACTTGATGCGGCTGGCCTCCAGGGCCTCCTTGCGCGCCAGGTCCAGCTCGATGTTCTGGATCTCGATGGTCTCCAGGTTCTGCCGCACGTCCTCGGTGGCCTGGTCGATGCTGTGCTGCAACTCCTCCTGGGCGTTCTGCAGCGACTCGGCCATGCGGTTGATACCGGCGGCCAGTTCGTCCATCTCATGGTTGCCCAGCGGCGGCAGGCGGGTCTCCAGCTGGCCGTCCTTGAGCTGGATCACGCCCTGCTTGATGGTGCGCAGCGGATCGTTGATCGCCCGGCTCATGCGCAGGGCGAGCAGGGCGGTGACGGTGAGGCCGGCGACGATCAGCAGCAGGCTGGCGAACAGGCTGCGATAGCCCTGCAGCAGGGTGCGGTGGTGCGACAGCTCCAGCTCGACCCAGCCCAGCAGTCGGTCGGCGCTGTCCGCCTCGGCGGGGCCGGCGAGGCTCTGATGGCGGCCGAATACCGGCATCAGGAAGCGCGTGGCGTCCTGGCTGCTGCTGGTGGCCAGCGGTTCGACCGTCGCCTGTGGCGGTGGGTTGAGCATGTCCGGCCCGGCCTGGGCCAGGCTCTGCCGCTCGGCGGAGAGGAAGCTAACGGCGCGCACGTCCTGCTGGTTCAGCGCCTCCTCGGCCAGGCGTTCCAGCTGCGCCGCATCGCCCCGGGCCAGGGCCTGGGCGGCCAGGGGCGCAAGGTGCTGCACCGCCGTTTCGCCACGCTGCTGCAGCTGGCTGCGCAGGTCGGCCAGCTGCATCCAGGTGAAGTAGCCACCCAGTACCAGGGCCAGCAGGCTGGTGGGCAGTAGGGTGAGCAGCAGCACGCGGCCCTTGATGCCGAGGTCCTTGAACACGGGGTTCTCCAGCGATCCGATGTTTCGCGAGTTTAGCGGCTGAGCCGATGAGCGGACAGCGGCGCGGAGCAGCGGCGTGATCTCGGCCGGTCATGCCGATATGGCCGGCGGCGGTTTGCCGGTATCATGGCGCACCTGTTTCGTGAACGGATAGCCGTCTCGCCATGACCCTGCAGTTTCCCACCATCGCCGACTGCATCGGCAACACTCCGCTGGTCCGCCTGCAACGCCTGCCCGGCAACACCTCCAATACCCTGCTGGTGAAGCTGGAAGGCAACAACCCGGCCGGTTCGGTGAAGGACCGCCCGGCGCTGTCGATGATCACCCGCGCAGAGCAGCGCGGCGACATCCAGCCCGGCGACATCCTGATCGAGGCCACCAGCGGCAACACCGGCATCGCCCTGGCGATGGCAGCGGCGATCAAGGGTTACCAGATGGTCCTGATCATGCCGGACAACTCCACCGACGAACGCAAGGCGGCCATGACCGCCTACGGTGCCGAGCTGATCCTGGTGGACAACATGGAAGTGGCGCGCGACCTGGCCCTGGCCATGCAGGCCGAGGGCAAGGGCAAGGTGCTCGACCAGTTCGCCAACGGCGACAATCCGGAGGCCCACTACCGCGGCACCGGCCCGGAGATCTGGCAGCAGACCGGCGGCGGCATCACCCATTTCATCAGCTCCATGGGCACCACCGGCACCATCATGGGCACCTCGCGCTACCTCAAGGAGCAGAACCCGGCCATCGAGATCATCGGCCTGCAGCCGCAGGACGGCTCGGCCATCCCCGGCATCCGCCGCTGGCCACAGGAATACCTGCCGAGCATCTACGACGCCAGCCGGGTGGACCGCGTGTTGGACATCACCCAGGCCGAGGCCGAGGATATGATGCGGCGCATGGCGCGCGAGGAGGGCATCTTCTGCGGCGTTTCCTCCGGCGGCGCGGTGGCGGCCATGCTCAAGCTGGCCCAGGAAGTGGAGAACGCCGTGATGGTGGCGATCATCTGCGACCGTGGCGACCGCTACCTGTCGTCCGGCCTGTTCAACCGCTGACCATGAGCAAGCACAGATCGCTGCGCTTCCAGCCCGCCGGTGGCGAGCGCAAGGCGCAGGTGCCGGTAGGCAAGAAGCAGAAGCTGCTGATCGAGCGCCTGGCCAATGACGGCCGCGGCATCGCCTTCGTCGACGGCCGCAGCTGGTTCGTCGCCGGCGGCCTGCCGGGCGAGGAAGTGGAAGCTCGCGTACTCAACGCCCGCAGCCAGGTGGTGGAGGCGCGCACCGAACGCGTGCTGCGCGCCGTGGAACTGCGCCGCGAAGCGCCCTGCGCCCACGCCGGCAGCTGTGGCGGCTGCACCCTGCAGCACTTTCCCCATGCCGAGCAGCTCGCCCTGAAACAGCGCACCCTGGCCGAACAGCTGCAGCGTCTCGCTGGCGTGCAGCCGGATGAGTGGGTGGCACCGCTGACCGGCCCCGAATTCGCCTACCGCCGCCGCGCGCGCATCGCCGTGCGCTGGGACGTCAAGGCCAAGCGCCTGGACGTCGGTTTCCGCGCCGCCGCCAGCCAGGACATCGTCGCCATCGCCGACTGCCCGGTGCTGGTACAGCCCTTGCAGCCGATCATGCGTGCTTTGCCGCAGCTGTTGCGTAGCCTGGACAAGCCGCAAGCTCTGGGGCACGTCGAGCTGTTCCACGGCACTCAGTCGGCCGTGCTGCTGCGCCACACGGCGCCGCTGGGCGAAGCCGATCTGCAGCGCCTGCGCGAGTTCTGTGCCGAGCACGAGGCGCAGCTGTGGCTGCACGGTGCCGGCGAGCCCGAGGCAGACCAATCTGGGCAAACCCTGGGCTACCGCCTGGAGCCCTGGAACCTGGAACTGCAGTACCGCCCGGGCGATTTCGTCCAGGTCAACGGTGCGGTCAATCAGGCCATGGTCGAACAGGCGCTAGACTGGTTGGCGCCGCAGACTGGCGAGCGCGTACTGGATCTGTTCTGCGGCCTGGGCAACTTCGCCCTGCCGCTGGCGCAGAAGGTGCGCGAGGTGGTGGCGGTGGAGGGTGTGCAGGCCATGGTCGAGCGGGCGCGGGCCAATGCCGTGGCCAACGGCCTGGGCAATCTGCACTTTTTCCAGGCCGACCTGTCGAACCCGCTGGCCGGGGCACCCTGGGCCGCCGCGGGCTTCGATGCGATCCTGCTGGACCCGCCGCGCGACGGCGCCTTCGAGGTGGTCAAGCAGATCGGCGAACTGGGCGCGCGGCGCCTGGTATATGTTTCGTGCAACCCTGCGACCCTGGCGCGCGACACCGCCGAACTGGTCAAGCAGGGCTTCCGGCTGAAGCGGGCCGGGATTCTCGACATGTTCCCGCAGACGGCGCATGTGGAGGCGATGGCGTTATTCGAGGCTGGCTAGGATGCCGGCGCAATCCGACCGGCTCACAGAAGGCCGGCGATAATCCGGTGGGCTGCGACCCGCCGTAGGGAAGGCAGAAGATGGTACAGGTGAGAGCACACCAGCCGATCAACCTCGACGGCAGCATCAACCTCGAGGCCTGGCTGGACCATACGCTGAGCGTCGACCCGGCGCTGGACCGCGCGGCACTGAAGGCGGCCTGCGAGTTCGCCCGCGAGGTGGAGCAGCAGGCCAACGCCGCGCAGAACCTGTGGGCGGAAGGCAACTCCAGCTTCCAGACCGGCCTGGAGATCGCCGAGATCCTCGCCGACCTCAAGCTGGACCAGGACAGCCTGGTGGCCGCCGTGATCTACCGCGCCGTGCGCGAGGGCAAGGTCAGCCTCAAGGCGGTGCAGGACAAGTTCGGCCCGGTGGTGGCCAAGCTGATCGAAGGCGTGCTGCGCATGGCCGCCATCAGCGCCTCGCTCAACCCGCGCGACTCCCTGGTGCTCGGCTCCCAGGCCCAGGTGGAAAACCTGCGCAAGATGCTGGTGGCCATGGTCGACGACGTGCGCGTGGCCCTGATCAAGCTGGCCGAGCGCACCTGCGCTATCCGCGCGGTCAAGCATGCCGATGACGAGAAGCGCCTGCGCGTGGCCCGCGAGGTGTTCGACATCTATGCGCCGCTGGCCCATCGCCTGGGCATCGGCCATATCAAGTGGGAGCTGGAGGACATCTCCTTCCGCTACCTGGAGCCCGAGCAGTACAAGCAGATCGCCAAGCTGCTGCACGAGCGCCGCCTCGACCGCGAGCAGTACATCGCCGAGGTGATGCAGCAGCTGCGCGACGAACTGACCGCCACCGGCATCAAGCCGGACATCAGCGGCCGCGCCAAGCACATCTATTCGATCTGGCGGAAGATGCAGCGCAAGGGTCTGCAGTTCAGCCAGATCTACGACGTGCGCGCCGTGCGCGTGCTGGTGCCGGAGGTGCGCGACTGCTACACCGCGCTGGGCATCGTGCACAGCCTGTGGCGGCACATCCCCAAGGAATTCGACGACTACATCGCCAACCCCAAGGAGAACGGCTACCGCTCCCTGCACACGGCGGTGATCGGCCCGGACGGCAAGGTGCTGGAAGTGCAGATCCGCACCCAGACCATGCACGAGGAAGCCGAGCTGGGCGTCTGCGCGCACTGGAAGTACAAGGGCACCGACGTCAAGGGCAACTCCGACCATTACGAGGAGAAGATCTCCTGGCTGCGGCAGGTGCTCGAGTGGCACGAGGAGCTGGGCGACATCGGCGGCCTGGCCGAGCAGCTGCGTGTGGATATCGAGCCGGACCGGGTCTATGTGTTCACCCCGGACGGCCACGCCATCGACCTGCCCAAGGGCGCCACGCCGCTGGACTTCGCCTACCGCGTGCACACCCAGATCGGCCACAACTGTCGTGGCTCCAAGGTCAACGGGCGCATCGTGCCGCTGACCTACAGCCTGCAGACCGGCGAGCAGGTGGAGATCATCACCTCCAAGCAGGGCGCGCCGAGCCGCGACTGGCTCAACCCCAACCTGGGCTACATCACCACCTCGCGGGCGCGGGCGAAGATCGTCCACTGGTTCAAGCTGCAGGACCGCGAGCAGAACGTCGCTGCCGGCAAGGTCATGCTCGAGCGCGACCTGTCGCGCCTGGCGCTGCCGGCCGTGGACTTCGCCAAGCTGGCCGAGAAGTGCAATCTGAAGACGGTCGAGGACATGTACGCTGCCCTCGGCGCCGGCGATCTGCGCCTGGCCCACGCGGTCAACCTGGCCCAGCAGCAGGTGGAGCCTGAACGTGGCAACGAGCAGCTGGAACTGATCCCGCGGCGCGCGACTTCGCCACGTCCCGGCCGCCGCGGCGACATCCAGATCGAGGGCGTCGGCAACCTACTGACGCAGATGGCCGGCTGCTGCCAGCCGCTGCCGGGCGATCCGATCGTCGGCTACATCACTGTCGGTCGTGGCGTCAGCATCCATCGCCAGGACTGCGCCTCGGTGCTGCAGCTGGCCGGGCGCGAGCCGGAGCGGATCATCCAGGTCAGCTGGGGTCCGGTGCCGGTACAGACCTATCCGGTGGATATCGTCATCCGCGCCTACGACCGCTCGGGCCTGCTGCGTGACGTGACCCAGGTGCTGCTCAACGACCGCATCAATGTGCTGGCGGTGAACACCCGCTCGAACAAGGAGGACAACACCGCCTCCATGCTGCTGACCATCGAGATTCCTGGCCTGGATGCCCTGGCCCGGCTGCTGGCGCGGATCAGCCAGCTGCCGAATATCATCGAGGCGCGGCGCAATCGCAGCGGCGGTTGAGCTGCTGCGCTCGGTCTGGCGTTGTGATCGTAGCGAAGGCAGCCTCTGTCGTGAGTGGGAGGCTGCCTAGCCAGCCCTTCGCTCGCGACGCTCAACACCCTGTTAAGTAGGGCGGGTGAACCCCGCGAGAACCAGGTAAACCCATGTACCAACTCGACGACCTGCTGCACCTGATGGCCCGCCTGCGCGACCCGCAGCACGGTTGCCCCTGGGACCTCAAGCAGAGCTACGCGACCATAGTCCCGCACACCATCGAGGAGGCCTATGAGGTGGCCGACGCCATCGAGCGCGGCGACTTCGACCACCTGCCCGGCGAGCTCGGCGACCTGCTGTTCCAGGTCGTCTACTACAGCCAGCTGGCGAGGGAGGAGGGGCGCTTCGAGTTCGCCCAGGTGGTCGATGGCATTACCCGCAAGCTGATCCGCCGCCATCCCCATGTGTTCCCCGATGGCGACCTGTACGGCGCGCCGGACATGGCCCGCCTGGAAGAGGCGGCGATCAAGCAGCGCTGGGAAGAGATCAAGGCCGAGGAGCGCGCCGAGAAGGCCGCCGTTCCGCAGCAGCTGTCGCTGCTCGACGATGTGCCCCAGGCGTTGCCGGCCCTGAGCCGTGCGGCCAAGCTGCAGAAGCGTGCGGCCCAGGTCGGTTTCGACTGGCCCGAGGCGCTGCCGGTGGTGGACAAGCTGCGCGAGGAGCTGGACGAAGTGCTGGAGGCCATGAGCGAAAACGACGCTGAGGCCATCGCCGAAGAGGTCGGCGATCTGCTGTTCGTTGCAGTCAATCTGGCGCGGCACCTCAAGGTCGATCCGGAAACGGCCCTGCGTGCGGCCAACAACAAGTTCGAGCGGCGCTTCCACTACATCGAACAGGCATTGCGCGACGCCGGTCGCCCCATCGAGAATTGCAGCCTGGAAGAGCTGGATGCCCTGTGGGGCGAAGCCAAGAAACTGGAAAAACTGCAGCCCAGCTGCTGACTGTCGAGATCGAATATGAGTCTTTCCCTCCGCGACCAGCTGCTCAAAGCCGGCCTGGTCAATGAAAAGCAGGCCAAGCAGGCCGGCAAGCAGAAGCAGAAGCAGCAACGCCTCGAGAAGAAGAACCAGGTCGAGGTGGACGACTCGCAGAAGCAGGCCGCGTTGCAGGCCAAGGCCGAGAAGGCTGCCAAGGACCAGGAGCTGAATCGTCAGCAGCAGGAGAAGGCCGAGCAGAAGGCCATCGCCGCGCAGATCAAGCAGCTGATCGAGACCAGTCGCCTGCCCAAGCTGACCACCGAGGACTACTACAACTTCGTCGACGACAAGAAGGTCAAGCGTCTTTCGGTCAACGCCCTGATGCGCGACAAGCTCAGCCGCGGCTCGCTGGCCATCGTCCGCCTCGGCGGCGCCTACGAGGTGATCCCGCGCGAAGCGGCGCTGAAGATCCAGGAACGCGACCCGGCCCGCGTGCTGTTGCTCAACACCCAGACCGAGGCGCCGGACGCCGACGACCCGTACGCCGCCTACCAGGTGCCGGACGACCTGATGTGGTGATTGTTCGCCACGCCTGAAACAGACGCCGCCTTCCGCCGGAATGCGGCGTTTTTCATTCCCGCTGCGCTTCTGCTAGACCTACAGAAGCGATCTCGCGCGAGGTTACGCCTCCTTGTCCCTTGTTCATCCCGCATCGCGCCGCGGCCGTTTCGGCGGCCTCCTGAGCGGCCTCTGGCTGATCTGCCTGGCGCTGGTTTTGCCGGTTCAGGCCGAGGAGCTGCGTCCGGTCAGTCTGCAGCTGAAGTGGCGCCACCAGTTCCAGTTCGCCGGCTATTACCTGGCGCTGGAGCGTGGCTACTACCGCGAGGCCGGCATCGATCTGCGCATCCTGCCCTGGCGCCCGAGCGTCGATGCCATGGAGGAGGTGCAGGCCGAGCGCGCCGACTTCGGCATCGCCGGCTCGGAGCTGGTCCTGGCCCATGCGCAGGGCCGGCCGCTGGTGAGCCTGGCGGTGATCTTCCAGCATTCCCCGGCCGTGCTGTTCGCCCGCCGCGCCGCCGGCATCGGCAGCGTGCATGACCTGCCGGGCAAGCGCGTTGTGCTGCATGACGCAGAGGCCGAACCCTTCGCCTACCTGCAGCACGAAGGCATCGCCCGCGACAGCCTGGTCCGCGTGCCGCCCATGGACAACCAGCTGCAGGCCCTGCTGGAGGGGCGGGTCGACGTGATTTCCGGCTACTCCACCGACGAGGCCTATGTGCTGCAGCAGCAGGGCTTCGACTATATCGAGATGACGCCGCGGGCGGCGGGCATCGACTTCTACGGCGACGCGCTGTTCGTCAGCCAACGTCTGCTGCGCGGCGATCCGGCGCTGGTCGAGGCCTTCCGCGCCGCTAGCCTGCGTGGCTGGCGCGAGGCGTTTGCCGATGTCGAGGGCAGCATTGCGCTGATTCGCCAGCGCTACGCCCCCGAGCTGAGCGAGGGCAAGCTGCGTTTCGAGGCCGAGCAGATGCGCCGTCTGGTATTTCCCGACCTGATCGAGATGGGCTACCAGCATCAGGGACGCTGGCAGAGCATCGCCGAGGTGTACCAGGAGCTGGGCATGCTGCCGCCGGGGGCGAGCGTCGACGGCCTGATCTACCAGGTGCCGCAGCCGCTGGGCAGTCGCATGCTCAACTGGGCCAGCTTGGTAATCCTCGCCGGCCTGTTGCTGGTGGCCTGGGTGGCACGGCGCTTCTATCGCCTGAGTCGTTCGTTGCGCCTGAGCAATCTGGCGCTGACCGAGCGTCTGCGCGAGAACCAGCAACTGCAGGATCAGTTGCGCTTCGCCGCCGAGCGCGACCCGCTGACCAACCTGTACAACCGCCGCTATCTCTACGCCAGCCTGCCGCTGGAGATCGCCCGCGCCGAACGCGAAGGCTATGGCGTGGGGCTGGTGCTGATCGACGCCGACTACTTCAAGCTGGTCAACGACACCTACGGTCACTCGGCCGGCGATCAGGTACTGCTGGCCTTGGCCGACCTGCTGCGCGGCCATGCCCGGGCTGGCGACATTCTCTGTCGCTGGGGCGGCGAGGAGTTTCTCCTAGTATTGCCGCGCATCAACCAGGCGGCGTTGGCTCAGCGCGTGGAACAGTTGCGCCAGGAATTCAGCGAACTGGCGCCGCTGGACGTGGCGCCGCAACGCCACTTCAGCTTCTCCGCCGGCTATGCCCTGTATCCGGACGATGGGCGCGACAGCGAGAGCCTGATCCTCTGCGCCGACAACGCGCTGTATGCGGCGAAGAAGGCGGGTCGCAACCAAGTGATGGCGGCGGGGCAGGGCTGATTCAGCAGCGCGGGCCCAGTTCGACTCGTCCGAAGCGGGCGTTGGCAGTCAGTGGCGTGATCGCCAGCAGGTGATCCAGACGCAGCCGGTGCAGGCCCTGAGCGTCGCGCACCACGAGGAATTCCTGCTTCTGCGCATCGGTCTCGGTGGTGAGGGCCTCGGCCTCGAGGCGGGTGCCGTCGCGCAGCTCGATGGCTAGGCGGTAATGCTGCAGGCAGGCCACTTCGAGATGATCGTAGAGGCTGCAGGAAATCGGCTGGTAGTCGCTCATGGTGCTTTCCCCCTGGGGTGATGGGTACAGGCTAGGTTGATCGCCGGGCAGAAAAAAGCCGGGCAGTGCCCGGCTTTCTTCGTGTGCGCGAGTATTACTCGGCGATGCCCTCGACGGTACGGCCGTCGACCTGGCCGTCCTTGAGCATGATCTGGTATTCCTTGCCGTCCTTCTCCACCTGGTGCAGGCGCACCAGCAGGTAGTTCCAGTCCTTGGCGAACCACAGCACGGTCTTGCGGCTGCTTTGGGTAGGATCGCGCACGCGCTCGACCTTGATCGCGTCGATCAGGCCGGCCTTGGTGCGCACGCGTTCCTCGCCGAGCACGCGGAAGTCGTAGGTCTCGACCTCGTCGCCATCGATCACCTGGTAGCTCATGCTCTGCTTGCCATCAGCCACGTCGTGTTGCAGCACCAGCTGGTAGGTCGACTTGTCCTGGATGCCGCGATTGAGCGGGAAACGCACCGGGTCGCCCCGGTCGTTGCCCAGCACCTGCTTCTCGGTCCAGTCGAAGTCCAGCTCGATCTGCTTGGCCTTGCCCAGGCCGCTGCGGTCGAAGCGATAGGTCAGCGGCAGGAAGGCGTCGTTCTCCATGCGGAAGGTGCTGGTCTCGTTGAGACTGGCCACCAGCATCGAGGCCTCAAAGTTCAACTCCCAGCGGCCGTTGTCCAGCGCCTCCAGGCTGCGGCTGGCGGTGCCGCTGATCGGCACCTGCTTCCAGTCGGCGGTGTAGCTGGCGGAGAAGGGCTTGAGCTCCAGGGCGGCCTGCACCGGCAGGGCCAGGAGGGCGAGCAGCATCAGCAGAACGCGGGGCATGGAATCTCCTATGTGCGGATCAGGTGTCCGGTGGCCGGCAGGTCCTTGCCGTCCAGTTGAGCGCCGCTGGCGCCCAGTTGCAGGCGGCCTTCGGCGAACCAGCGCATCGCCAGAGGATAGATGTGGTGCTCCTGGGAATGCACGCGCTGGGCCAGGCTTTCCGGCGTATCGCCAGACTCTACCGGCACCACCGCCTGTACGACCAGAGGCCCGCCATCGAGTTCCTCGGTGACGAAGTGCACGCTGCAGCCATGCTCGCTGTCACCGGCCTCCAGCGCACGCTGGTGGGTGTGCAGGCCCTTGTACTTGGGCAGCAGCGAGGGATGGATGTTCAGTAAACGACCGGTGTAGTGGTTGACGAACCCGGGCGTGAGGATGCGCATAAAGCCGGCCAGTATCACCAGCTGCGGGTCGAAGCCATCGATGGCCTCGACCAGCGCGGCGTCGAAGGCCTCGCGGCCGTCGAACTGCTTGTGGTCCAGCACACGGGTGGCGATGCCGGCCTGCTTGGCCCGTTCCAGGCCGTAGGCATCGGCGCGGTTGGAAATCACCGCGGCGATGCGCGCCGGATTGCCGTCATTGGCGATGCTGTCGATCAGGGCCTGCAGGTTGCTGCCGGACCCCGAGATCAGCACCACGACATTGCAGTCGGCCATTAGTGGGCTTTCAGGTTGTTCAGCACGACCAGCTCGGCACCTTCGGCGGCCTGGGCGATCTGGCCGATCACCCACGGGGTTTCACCCGAGGCGCGCAGGCTGGCCAGGGTGGCCTCGACCTGATCCTGGGCGACGCAGATGACCATGCCGACGCCGCAGTTCAGCACGCGATGCATCTCGTGCTCGTCGACGTTGCCTTTTTCCTGCAAGAAGTCGAACACGGCCGGGCGGCTCCAGCTGGCCACGTCGATCACCGCCTGGGCGCCTTGCGGCAGCACGCGCGGGATGTTGTCGAGCAGGCCGCCGCCGGTGATGTGGGCCATGGCCTTGACCGCGCCGGTGTCCTTGATCAGTTTCAGCAGCGGCTTGACGTAGATGCGGGTCGGCGCCATCAGCAGGTCGGCCAGCTTGCTACCGTTCAGCTCGGTGGCTTCGATATCGGTGCCACTGACTTCAAGAATTTTGCGGATCAGCGAGTAGCCGTTGGAGTGCGGGCCGGAGGAGGGCAGGGCGATCAGTGCGTCGCCGGTGACCACTTTCGAGCCGTCGATGATCTCGGCCTTCTCCACCACGCCGACGCAGAAGCCGGCCAGGTCGTAGTCTTCGCCTTCGTACATGCCCGGCATTTCGGCGGTTTCACCACCGACCAGGGAGCAGCCGGCCAGTTCGCAGCCGGCGCCGATGCCGGTGACCACGGTGGCGGCCACGTCGACATTCAGCTTGCCGGTAGCGTAGTAGTCGAGGAAGAACAGCGGCTCGGCGCCGCAGACGACCAGATCGTTGACGCACATGGCGACCAGATCCTGGCCGATGCTGTCGTGCTTGTTCAGGTTCAGCGCCAGGCGCAGCTTGGTGCCGACGCCGTCGGTGCCGGACACCAGTACCGGTTGCTTGTAGCCGGCGGGAATTTCGCAAAGGGCGCCGAAACCACCCAGGCCACCCATGACTTCCGGACGCGCGGTGCGCTTGGCCACGCCTTTGATGCGCTCGACCAGGGCTTCGCCGGCGTCGATGTCGACACCTGCATCCTTATAGCTGATGGAGGGTTGCTTGCTCATGGGTTCAGGCCTTTAGAAGGGGGAATGCTGTGGGCGACCGGCATTGGCGCGGGCCGGTCCGCGAAGGCGCGCGATTTTATCAGGCTTGCCCGCCAGCGGCCACCTGGCGCGACGGTTGCCGGGGGACAGGCGGCTGTTTAAGGTATAGCCCTTCGTGTGCCGCCCGGGCACATCCTCCCCAACCGAGACCCTATCGATGCGCCTGTCCGCCCGCCTGTTTGCACTTTGCCTCTCGCTGCTCAGCCTGCCGGCCCTGGCCGAGACGGTCAGCGGCCTCTACCAGGTGCGCGAGCCGGTCACCAGCCAGCAACCGGAGGAACGCACGGCCGCCCTCAATCGCGCCCTGGAGACCCTGGTGCTGCGCCTGACCGGCGACGCCAAGGCGGTGCAGAGCCCGGCGCTGGAAGGAGTGCGCCAGGACCCGCAACAGCTGGTTAGCCAATACGTCTACGAGGGCGAGACCCTGGTGGTGGACTTCGACCCGCTGACCACCGAGAACAAGCTGCGCCAGGCTGGCCTGGCGCTGTGGGGCGCCAATCGCCCGGCCATTCTGGCCTGGTGGCTGAACAGCGGCGCCGAAGGTGTCAGCCTGGTTGGCGATGGCCAGGAAGCGGCCGCGCCGCTGCAACAGGCCGCCCAGCATCGCGGCTTGCCGCTGCGCCTGCCGCTGGCCGATCTAGAGGAACAGCTGGTCGCTACTCCGGAAAACCTCGCCGCCAGTCAGCCGGACGCGCTGCAACCGGCCTCCGAGCGCTACGGCGCCGATGCCTTGCTGGCCGTGCAGGCCCGTGAAGAGGGTGGCCAGTGGCAGGCCGAGTGGCGCCTGTGGCTGGGCGACGCCCGTGAGCAGGGCAGGGCCCAGGGCGCTGACCAGAAGGCGCTGGCCGATGCCGTGCTGCTGGCCGTGAGCGAGCGTCTGGCCCCTCGTTTCCTGGTCAAGCCGGGCGCCGCCAGCGCCCTGACCTTGGAAATCCAGGGCGCCGACCTGGGTCGCTACGCCGAGCTGGAGCGTCTGCTCGAACCCTTTGCCGCGCGCCTGGTGCGGATCAAGGGTGATCAGATGGTCTGGCAGGTCAACGCCAGCGCCGAACAGCTGCGCGCCCAGTTGGGCCTGGCTGGCCTGCAGGAAGTGCCGGCCGATACCGCGCCGCTGGATGCCAGCAGCGATCCGCAGGCTGCACCCGCTCCGGCGCCGGCCAATCTCATGCGCTTCCGCTGGTAACCGCGGTTAGCCGTTCAAGGACTGATAGGTGCACTGCCCGGTGGGCGTGCAGGTTCCATCACCAGAGGCGGAGTGCCTGAGATGACCGATTCGCGGCGTTGGCTATGGCTGGCCGGACTGTTCCTGTGTGGCTGGCTTATCTACCTGCTCACCCCGATCCTGTCGCCGTTTCTGGTGGCGATGCTGCTGGCCTACATGGGCGATCCGCTGGTGGATCGCCTGGAGAAGCGTGGCCTGTCCCGTACCTGGAGCGTGGTCATTGTCTTCGGGCTGTTCAGCCTGCTGTTGCTGATCATGCTGCTGGTGCTGATTCCCATGCTCGGCCGCCAGCTGGTGCGTCTCTACGAGCTGGCGCCGCAGGGCCTGGATTGGGCCCAGCACCAGGCGCTGCCGTGGGTGCAGGCGCAACTCGGTCTGGCCGAGGGCTTCTGGCGCTTCGAACAGGTCAAGCAGGCGCTGTCCGGACACCTGGGCAAGACCACCGACATCGTCGGCGGCCTGCTGGCCCAGGCCACCGCGTCGAGCCTGGCGCTGCTCGGCTGGCTGGGCAACCTGTTCCTGATCCCGGTGGTGGCCTTCTACCTGCTGCGCGACTGGGACCTGATGATGGCCAAGCTGCAGAACCTGTTGCCGCGGGCTCGCGAGGGTCTGGTGGTGCGCCTGGTCGGCGAATGCCATGAAGTGCTCGGTGCCTTCATGCGCGGTCAGTTGCTGGTGATGCTGGCCCTGGCCGCCATCTATTCGATTGGCCTGATGACAGTCGGCCTGGAGCTGGGTCTGCTGATAGGCCTGCTTGCTGGCCTGGCCAGCATCGTGCCGTACATGGGCTTCATCGTCGGTTTCGGCGCCGCCGTGGTGGCCGCGCTGTTCCAGTACGCCGGCTTCGATCTGTACCCGCTGATCGGCATCGCCGTGGTGTTCAGCATCGGCCAACTGCTCGAAGGCATGGTGCTGACGCCCATGCTGGTCGGCGATCGTATCGGCCTGCACCCGGTTGCCGTGATCTTCGCCATACTCGCCGGCGGTCAGCTATTCGGCTTCACCGGCGTACTGCTGGCCCTGCCGGTGGCGGCGGTGATCATGGTATTGCTGCGCCATGCGCATGATTTCTATAAACTTTCCGCACTTTACGGAGAGTCTTCCGGCGATTCGCAAGAATCGCCGCCCAGTGCATGAAACCTGTACAACTGCCCCTCGGCGTGCGTCTGCGTGACGACGCCACCTTTGCCAACTACTACCCCGGCGCCAACGCGGCCGCCCTCGGCTATGTCGAGCGCCTGTGCGAGGCCGATGCCGGCTGGACCGAGAGCCTGATTTATCTCTGGGGAGGTGAGGGCGTTGGGCGCAGCCATCTGCTGCAGGCGGCCTGCCTGCGCTTTGAGCAGCGTGGCGAGCAGGCCGTGTACCTGCCGTTGGCCGAAGTGGCGGATTACGGCCCCGAGCTGCTGGATGGCCTGGATCAGGCCGAGCTGGTCTGTCTGGACGATCTCGATGCCGTGGCCGGTCGTTCTGACTGGGAAGAGGCGCTGTTCCACCTGTTCAATCGCCTGCGTGATTCCGGCCGCCGCCTGCTGCTGGCGGCCACCGTGTCGCCGCGCGAACTGCCGATCCAGCTGCCCGACCTGCAATCGCGCCTGACCCTGGCGCTGGTGTTTCAGCTGCATTCGCTTTCCGACGAAGACAAGCTGCGTGCCCTGCAGCTGCGTGCTTCACGTCGTGGCCTGCACCTCACCGACGAAGTCGGCCGCTTCATCCTTACCCGCGGTGAGCGCAGCATGAGCGCGCTGTTCGAGCTGCTGGAACGCCTCGACCAGGCCTCGCTGCAGGCTCAGCGCAAGCTGACCATCCCGTTCCTCAAGGAAACCCTGGGCTGGTAAGGCCCAAGATGTACTTCCCTTATTCTCCTGCCACTTTGCGGTCGTACTGAAACTTCCAGCGCACGTAGAGCAGGGCGCTGCAGAACAGCAGCAGGCTGATCACCGTCTCCAGCGCGCCAAACAGGGCGCGGTTCGGGTCGATGGCGGCCAGCACTCCCTGGATGAAGTAAATGTTCACCACGAAGCACGCCCAGGCGTGGGCGCGGGCGTTGCCCAGCAGCAGGCCGGGGGCGAGCAGCAACAGCGGCAGCAACTGGATGCTCAGCACCACCCAGGTGCGCGCACCGTGCAGGTCGGCGAAGGCCAGGTTCCACACCAGCAGCAGGACCAGCAGGGCGGTGAAGCTGAACAGGCTGAGGGCGCGGCTGATCTTCAGGCGCGGGGCCAGCCACTCGAGGCTGGGCAGGGGCTTGGGCGTTTTAGCCACGGGTGGTCTCCAGTTTCGCGGCGGTGTTCGCCAGGCGCTGGCCGAGTGCGCGGCACAGGGCGATTTCGTGTTCGTCGAGGCTGCGTTTGCCGTCGGCGCCGGCATGGTGGCTGGGGCCGTAAGGCGTGCCGCCGCCGCGGGTGTCGAGCAGGGCGCCTTCGCTGTAGGGCAGGCCGCAGACCAGCATGCCGTGGTGCAGCAGTGGCAGCATCATCGACAGCAGGGTGCTTTCCTGGCCGCCATGCAGGCTGGAGGTGGAGGTGAATACGCCGGCCGGTTTGCCGACCAGTTCGCCGGTCAGCCACAGGCTGCTGGTGCCGTCGATGAAGTACTTCATCGGTGCGGCCATGTTGCCGAAGCGGGTCGGGCTGCCCAGGGCGAGGCCGGCGCAGTGCTTGAGGTCGTCGATGCTGACGTACAGCGCGCCTTCGTCGGGGATGGCCGGGGCCACGGCCTCGCATTCGCTGGACACCGCCGGCACCGTGCGCAGGCGCGCCTCCAGGCCGCCCAGTTCGACGCCGCGGGCAATCTGCCGGGCCATCTCGGCGGTGGCGCCGTGGCGGCTGTAGTAGAGCACCAGGATGTAGGGCGAACTCATGCCAGCAGCTCCAGCACCTTCTCCGGCGGGCGACCGATCACGGCGTGTTTGCCAGCGACCAGGATCGGCCGCTCGATCAGCTTGGGATGGGCGGCCATGGCGGCGATCAGTTGTTCATCGCTGAGGCTGGCATCGGCCAGGCCGAGCTCCTTGTATTCATCCTCGCCACTGCGCAGCAGCGCGCGGGCCCCGATGCCCAGCTTGCTCAGCAGCTCGCGCAGTTCGGCGGCGCTGGGCGGCGTTTCCAGGTAGCGCACCACTTGCGGTGTGAGGCCGCGGGCTTCGAGCAGCTCCAGCGCGCCGCGGGACTTGGAGCAGCGCGGGTTGTGGTAGAGGGTCAGATCGGTCATGGCGGGTGCCCATTGGCGAATGAGGGCGCTATTCTAGCCGCGTCGAGCAAGAAACGGGTTCTAAGGAGTGGGCATGCGACAGCGGCTGGATGATGTGGTGGAGTTCTGGCGTTTCCTGTTGCACCGTTTCCTCGCCGACCGCGCCATCAACAGCGCTGCCGCGCTGACCTACACCACGCTGTTCGCCGTGGTGCCGGTGATGACCGTGACCTTCGCCACGCTCTCGGCCGTGCCGGCGTTTCAGGACACCGGCGAACAGATCCAGAGTTTCATCTTCCGCAACTTCGTGCCGTCGTCCGGCGAGACGGTGCAGCAGTACTTGCGCGAGTTCACCACCCAGGCGCGTCACCTGACCTGGGCCGGCGTGGCGTTGCTGGCGGTCACCGCGTTCTTCATGCTGGTAACCATCGAGAAGACCTTCAACGCGATCTGGCGGGTGCGCCAGCCGCGTCGCGGTATCTCCAGCTTCCTGCTGTACTGGGCCATTCTCAGTCTGGGGCCGTTGCTGCTGGGCGCCGGTTTCGCCGTCACCACCTACATCGCCTCGTTGTCGCTGCTGTCCGGGCCGGATGCGCTGATCGGGGCCAAGACCCTGCTGGGTTTCGCGCCGCTGCTGTTCAGCACGGCGGCGTTCACCCTGATCTATTCGGCGGTGCCCAATACCCGCGTGCCGCTGGCGCATGCATTGACCGGAGGGCTGTTTGCCGCGGTACTGGTGGAAATAGCCAAGGGCATCTTCGGCCTGTTCGTCAGTCTGTTCCCCGGTTATCAGTTGATTTACGGCGCTTTCGCCACCGTGCCGTTGTTCCTGCTGTGGGTCTATCTGTCCTGGCTGATCGTGCTGTTCGGTGCCGAACTGGTATGCAACCTGTCGTCCTCGCGCATCTGGCGTCGCCGCGCATTACCACGCCTGCTGGTGCTGCTCGGTGTACTGCGGGTATTCCATGATCGTCAGCAGCGGGGGCGGCCGGTGCGCCATCTCGATGTGCAGCGCGAAGGCTGGTTGCTGCCGGAGGACGAGTGGGAGGAAATCCTCGACTTCCTCGAGCGCGAACAGCTGATCTGTCGCACCAGCGGCGGGGGCTGGGTGCTGTGTCGCGATCTGGAGCATTACAGCCTGCACCGCCTGCTCGGCCATAGCCCCTGGCCGCTGCCGCGACCGGGTCAGCTGCCGGAGCAACTGGACGAGGCCTGGTATCCGGCGTTGCGCCAGGCATTGGCGCAACTGCATGAGCAGCAGGCGACGCTGTTCGAGGGCAGCCTCGCGCAGTGGCTAAGGGCCAAGGAATAGGCTTGCCAGAAGTGACGAAAAAAGTCAGTTTAAGGCGATGTGCAGTCTGTCGCGTGAGACTGCAAGTGCGCTGAGGCGCGGAAACCACCGGCCCAGGAAGGCTGGCACGCTTCTGGCAACTACCCAGCTACATGCTGGCACACTGCTAGCGGCCTGAATGACTCAGGGAAGTCGAGTGAATGAGCAGTAGCAAGAACAAGATAGTGCCGTTGCAGCCCCGGGACACGGAGGAGGCGCTGGAGCGACTCAACCGTATCACCGGCCTGCGTTTCTCGCGCTGGCCCGAGTCGCTGGCGGCACTGGCTCGCCAGGCAGCGGAAGAAGCTGAGCCGCCGAAGCCCAGCAGTGTGGTGCGTTTCGGGGTTTTCTGAACCCCTGAAAAACAAAACCCCCGCCGAGGCGGGGGTGGTAAGAGTCGGAAGCGTCAGGCCAGCGCCTGGCGGGAGGCGGCGTCCAGCATCTCCACGGCTTGCACGAACAGTTCCTCGACGATCAGCGTTTGCGCCGGTACCGCCGAGCGCAAGCGCACCTGCATGTCCTCGATCTTCTGTTTCATTGGCAGGCGGGCGATGCCCGAGAGCATGACCTTGTTGTGCCCGTTGACCTTGCCATGATCCACCGCCGCTTCACGCACCTGGCTGCCGTCACGGTAGCGCACCATCAGCGATACCGGCAGGTTGGCCAGCCCCGGCAGGTGCAGCCAGACCGCGACGTTGAACTCCCCGACCCGGCCCTCATAGGGCGTTACGCTCAGGCGCGCGCTATTGACGATGCTGGCAGGGACTGGGCCGATCAGCTTGTCGTTGGCTTGGGACATGGGAAGGCTCCGGGCAGAACTCGTTGGTATAGGAATGGGCGGATTATAGGCGTGGGGCCCGCGGCGAAACTGTGCACTGAGGCTCCGCTGGCTGAGACTTTCGTCGCAGAACCTGGCTGAAGGATCAGGCCAGGCGCAGGGGGTGGCGAATCACCGTGGGAGTGCTGAGATTGGCTTCGGGCAGCGGCAGCACGGCCTGGTTGTTGACGTTCGCCAGTTGCAGCCAGACGTTCTCGCCTTCGACGAATTGCCCACACGGTAGCCAAAGGCCGTGATGCCAGCCAGCGCCGGGTTCCGGGGTGCTCTGTAGCACGCCGGGGTGAGTCTGGGCACTGGGTGCGCGGCGCAGCCAGACCGGGCGGGGCAAGCCCTTGAGATAGCGCAGCCCAAGATGCAGACCTTGCTGATTGAGGTGGCGCCAACGTACCAGAGCCAGGGTCGGCGTGCCGCTGTGGGTCAGCACCAGCGCCAGTTGCCCGACTGGCAGCTGCACCGCCTGGTCGGCATGGCAGAGCAGGCGCGCGCCGCCAGGGCTGGCGTCAAGCATCTGCGCGGCGCAGCTGGTGGGACGCTTCTCCAGCAGTTGCGCGTGGATGGCCGGCAGGCCGATCACCAGGCTGCAATCGGCGCTGAAATCGGCGCGCGGATGGCGGCGCTGCTGGCGGCCGAGCCAGTTCTGCCGAACCCGCTCCAGCAGTTCGCGCTCGCGCGGGCTCTGCAGCGGTGCCGGCTCATGCAGGGCTACCAGCAGGGCGCCGAGCTCCAGGCGGCGCAGATATTCGGGCGAGCCGTGCACCTCGGCGTCGTAGGGCAGGCAGGGTTGGGCCTGGCTGAGGTCGATCAGCGGGCCTTCGCCTTCTTCGTCTTCATCCCAAGGCAGCAGGCGAGCCAGGTCGGCCAGGGGCGTGAGGGCGCCGAACAGCGCAGCGCACTCGCCTTCAGCCAGGTGGAAGGGATTGCTCAGGGCCAGCACCAGCATCTGCTGGTACAGGCCGCGCAACGATCCGGCCGGGGCGGGCTGGAACGGCGCTGCGACATGTTCGTCGAGACAGCCCTGGTGCTCGCCGATCCAGTACAGCAGGTGGCTGTCGCTCCACAGCGAGGCCGGCGGCTCCTGGTATAGCTGGTAGTGGCGCAACAGGCTCTGGGCGAGGAAGTGCTCGGCCATGTACAGGCACCAGGCCAGGTGCGGACGCGAGGGCTGGCGGCCCTGGAGTATCTGCAGCAGCAGGCGTTTGAAGCCGGCAGCCAGCTCGTCACACAGGTGGACGAACAGCGCGCTGGGCATGGCGCCGTCGCGCAGCGGCTGGCAGTAGTGGCGGTACTCTTCGCAGAAGCTTTGCAGGGCCCGCTGCCTTTCCAGTAAGGTCATGGCGCAGCGATTGAGGCGGAACAGCAGGTTCAGCACTTGCTGCAGGCCATCCTCACGGGGCTGCTGGCGCGCGCCGGCGAGCTCGGACATGAGGTCGGCGAGTGGCGTGGCATCCTCTTCGAGGATGTCTGGCACTTCCAGGTGCAGAGCATCCAGCGTCATATCAACCCCGCGTGCACGAGGAGCGAATCCATGGGAAGGCCACTCCAGATGATGATAGGTGTCGTTGCCGGGCTTCTTCTGGCCGGCTGCGCCGAGGACTGGGGCGTCGATCAGCATGGACGAAAGGTAACGGCTGAACAACTGGAAGGCCAGTGGTTGGTGATCAATTACTGGGCCGAGTGGTGCAAGCCCTGTCGCACCGAGATTCCGGAGCTGAACAGGCTCAACGAGGGGGTGCGCGACAAGGGTGCCCAGGTGCTCGGCGTCAACTTCGATGCGCTGCAGGGCGAGGCTCTGAGCAAGGCTGCTGAGGCATTCGCTATCCGCTTCACCGTACTGGCGCAGGACCCGGCGCCGCGCCTGGAACTGCCGCGCAACGATGTGTTGCCGGTCACCTATATCATCGATGCCGATGGCAGGCTGCGCGAGCGCCTGGTCGGCGAACAGACCGCCGCCGGCCTGCAGGCGCGGCTGGCTCACTGGCAGGCGGAGGATTAAGGCAAATGCAGATCTGCTTGCACGGTTTCGTCAGCGGCAAGGTGCAGGGAGTGAGCTTTCGCCAGCGCACTCAGGAGGAGGCCGAGCGTCTCGATCTGAACGGCTGGGTGCGCAACCTGGCCGATGGTCGGGTCGAGGTGCTGGTCGAGGGTGAGGAGTCTGCGGTGCGCGAGCTGGAAAGCTGGCTCGGGCATGGTCCGCAAGCGGCGCGGGTGGATGTGCTGGAGCTGGAGCAGCAGCCGGTGCAAGGCGTCACCGGCTTCGTCGTCAGGCGCTGATCAGTCTTCGCCCGGATCAGCCGCGAGGCGGCCGGCGTCCTTCATCAGGGCCTTGAGGAATTCCTGCTGCAGTTCCGGGTCGTTGCGGGTCAGCTCGATCAGGCTCTGCTCCAGCTCGCTGGCTTCTTCCTCCAGGCCCAGGTCGGACAGGCGCTTGACCCGGTGCACCCAGTGGGACACTTCGTCGTCTTCCAGATCGTCGTAGATCAGGGCGTGGGCTTCGCGCAGCTTGCCGCGAAGGTTGCGGCTGACCAGCAGGGTGGCTTCGGCGCGAGCGCCGTCCTGCGGGTCCTCAACGCTCAGCAACAGGGTGCCGACCTGGCTGGCGTCATGCTCGGCAAAGGGGCCGTCGAGCAGGTTCAGACGTAAAACGCCACTGCGGTCGCTGGTCAGTTCGTGGGTCTCGCGACCGGCCTTGACTAGCACCGGGCGTTCCGCCCAGGGCAGGCTGGAATACTCCATGCGCTTGTCGTGCTGCTTTTCCTCAATGGCCGCCAGGTTCTGCTGGGAGCGGCCGTTGGACTCGACGTTCATCGCAGGGTTGAGACCAGCCACGCCGTAGCTGATCCAGTCCTTGGTCACGCTATCCGGCAGGCGGCCGAGTGCGATCACGTTGACCACGTTGGCACCGACGCCGGCGACCACCGCCACCGCGCCCAGCGGCACTTCGTAGAGCTCGCGCCAGGGCTGGTAGGGGGTGTAGCGGTCGTAGCGGCGGGTGACCTCGAACTCGGTCACTTCGAAGGTCTTCTGCTCGTGAATGCGTACCCGGCGCTGCGGCAGCTCCAGCACCCGCGGCTCGCCCACGTCGATCTGCAGGCTGTGATCGAGCAGGCGGCGCTCGAAGCGCTCCTCGTGCTCGCTGCGCTGCGGCAGCTGGTTGGCGCAGCCGCCTAGGAGGAGGACGCCGAGCAGGGTGGCGCCGGTACTGAGGGTGTGTCGCTGGAACATGCGGCCTCGGTACTCAGCGGGGGATGCGGTTTGCCAGGAAGGACAGCACCTCGGCAGCCGGCAGTGGCTGGCTTTCGCTATCGCGGCGGTGCTTGTACTCGAGGTTGCCCTCGGCCAGGCCACGCTCGCTGACCACGATGCGGTGCGGGATTCCGATCAGTTCCATGTCGGCGAACTTCACGCCGGGGCTGGTCTTCTTGTCGCGGTCGTCCAGCAGCACTTCGTAGCCGGCGGCGGTCAGTTCGGCGTAGAGCTTGTCGGTGGCTTCGCGCACCGCTTCGTTCTCGTACTTCATCGGCACGATGGCGACCTGGAAGGGCGCCAGGGCGTCGGTCCAGAGAATGCCGCGCTCGTCGTAGTTCTGCTCGATGGCTGCGGCCACGACGCGCGATACGCCGATGCCGTAGCAGCCCATGGTCAGGGTCACCGGCTTGCCGTTCTCGCCCAGTACCTTGCAGCCCATGGCCTCGCTGTACTTGGTGCCGAGCTGGAAGATATGCCCGACTTCGATGCCGCGCTTGATCACCAGGGTGCCCTGGCCATCCGGGCTGGGGTCGCCCTCGACCACGTTGCGCAGGTCGGCGATCGCCGGCAGCGGCAGGTCGCGCTCCCAGTTGATGCCGAAGTAGTGCTTGTCGTCGACGTTGGCGCCGGCACCGAAATCGCTCATCAGGGCGACACTGCGGTCGATTACGCAGGTGATCGGCAGATTCAGAGGGCCCAGCGAGCCGGGGCCGGCACCGATGGCGGCGCGAATTTCTGCTTCGGAGGCGAAGACCAGCGGGCTGGCGACCAGCTCGTGGTTGGCGGCCTTGATCTCGTTCAGCTCGTGGTCGCCGCGAACGATCAGGGCTATCAGCTTGCCTTCCTCGGCGGCATGCACCACCAGGGTCTTCACGGTCTTGTCGATGGCCAGGCCGAACTGCTCGACCAGCTCGTCGATGGTCTTGGCGTTCGGCGTATCGACCAGGCGCAGTTCTTCGGTGGCCGCTCCACGCGCTTTCTCGCGCGGAATGGCTTCGGCCTTCTCGATGTTGGCGGCGTAGTCGGAGGTGTCGCTGAAGGCGATATCGTCTTCACCGGATTCAGCCAGCACGTGGAATTCGTGGGAGCCGGTACCGCCGATGGAGCCGGTATCGGCCTGCACTGGGCGGAAGTTCAGGCCCAGGCGGGTGAACACGTTGCAGTAGGCCTGGTGCATGCGGTCGTAGGTTTCCTGCAGTGAGGCCTGGTCCGCATGGAAGGAGTAGGCGTCCTTCATCAGGAACTCGCGCCCACGCATCAGGCCGAAGCGCGGACGGATCTCGTCACGGAACTTGGTCTGGATCTGGTACATGTTGATCGGCAGCTGCTTGTAGCTGTTCAGCTCGTTGCGTGCCAGATCGGTAATGACTTCCTCGTGGGTCGGACCGACGCAGAACTCGCGGTCGTGGCGATCCTTGATGCGCAGCAGCTCGGGGCCGTATTGCTCCCAGCGTCCCGACTCCTGCCACAACTCGGCCGGCTGAACCGCTGGCATCAGCACTTCCAGGGCGCCGGCGGCATTCATCTCTTCGCGCACGATGGCCTCGGCCTTGCGCAGTACGCGCAGCCCCATAGGCAGCCAGGTGTACAGGCCGGAGGCGAGCTTGCGGGTCATGCCGGCACGCAGCATCAGCTGGTGGCTGATCACTACTGCGTCTGAGGGGGTTTCCTTTAGGGTCGAGAGCAGGTACTGACTGGTACGCATGTTTGGCCGTTATGTCGGTTGCGAGGGCAAATAATGACTCGGCATTGTACGGTGCCAGCCATGTGGCGTACAGGACAGACCGGGAGTTGGGGATGGCGGAGCTGACAGCTGGCCAGGTGCAGGCGCTGATCCGCGCTGGAGTGCCGATGGCCGAGGATATCGACCTGTGCATCGACCGTCTCGATGCCGATCTGGCAGTGGCGCGGGTGCCCTTCCAAGGCAAGCTGGTGCGACCGGGTGGAACACTGTCGGGGCCGACCATCATGTCGCTGGCCGATGCGGCCATGTATGCGGTGGTGCTGGGGCGATTGGGGCGAGTGGAGATGGCGGTGACGGCCAATCTCAATATCAACTTCCTGGCTCGGCCCAAGCCCGTGGATCTGATTGCCGAGGCACGCATTCTGCGCCTGTCGCGGCGCCAGGCCGTATGCGAGGTGCAGCTCTACTCTCAAGGCGAGGAGGGTGAGCTGGTGGCGCATGTCACCGGGACCTACGCCTTGCCTCAGTGACAACTGCTGCAGATAAAAAAGAACCCGGCCTAGGCCGGGTTCTTTTTGCACTGATGCGGTATCGCTAGGACTTACAGCACGTCCAGCGGGTACTCCACGATCAGGCGGGTGTCGTTCAGGTCGTCGCCGTAAGCGCTGTTGTAGGCATCGTTGGCGCGCCAGATGGCGTGACGCAGACGGAAGGACAGGTCTTTAGCGGCGCCTTCCTGGATCACGTACTTGGTCTCGAAGTTCCACTCGTGCTCTTTGCCTTCTTCCTCGAAGCCTTCGACAGTGATGTCTTCACCGTAGATGTAGCGAGTCATGAAGCTCAGGCCAGGCACGCCGTAGGAAGTCATGTCCAGGTCATAGCGAGCCTGGTAGGACTTCTCGTCTTCGCCGACGAAGTCGGAGTACTGAACGGAGTTGTTCAGCCAGACGGTGCCGCCGCCATCGATGCCATAGTTGTAGCCGGTGTCGCCGGAGGACTTCTGGTACGCTACGGTGAACTTGTGAGCGCCTACGTTATAGGCGGCCGCCAGGCTCCAAACCTTGTTATCCAGCTCGCCGCCATAGGCTGCGCCGTCATCATCGCTCTTATAAGCGTTGAGGTCGAAGTTCAGAGACTGCTCGTCGGCCAGGGGCAGGGTGTAGTTAACGTTGATGTATTTCTTCTTCCAGAAATCTTCAACGTCAGACGCGTGGAACGCTGCGCTGAGGTTGTCGGTGAAGGCGTAGCTGGCGCCAACGATGTTGGCCGACCTCAGGGTTTGGCCGCTCTGGGTCAAGCTGTCACGGTCGGTGTTTGCCTGCGAGTTCATCGCGGTGAATCGACCAGCGCTGAGTTCAAGCCCTTCAATCTCATTGCTAACCAGGTAAGTACCGGTTGCGACTTCCGGGAGGATGCGGCTGTCGTCGGTGGAGAATACCGGGCTTGCTACAAACTGATTGCCGTATTTCAGAACGGTGTCGGAAACGCGGAATTTAACGGCGCCACCTACTTCAGTCTGGGTGTCATCGCCACGGCCGTCATCGGTCTGGCCGAACAGGCCATTACCGTATTTGCCGCGGCCGCTGTCGAGCTTGATGCTGGAGAGGGAGTGAGCATCAACGCCGACACCGACAGTGCCTTGGGTGAAGCCGGATTCGAACAGCAGACGGATGCCCAGGCCGGTTTCTTCGCGATAGCCGGCTGGATTGGCCGAAGTGCTATTGCCGTTAGATGCGCCATTGCGGAAATCGCGGTTCATGTACAGAACGCGGTTGAAGATGTCGAAGCTGCTGTCTTCAACAAAGCCCTTGGACTCGGACTGTGCGCTGGCGAAAGCCAGTTGGGTGGTACCGGCGGTCACGGCCAGAGCCAGTGCGCTCCACTTCATCACTTGCATTGTGATTGCTCCTTTGGTTTAGAAGAGTTGTGCTGCCCATTGTTTTGTTTTCTGGGCGGCTCTTTCTTTTTGTGTCGGCGCTAACTTATAGCACGGTGACTTAAGTTGGCGACAGATATCATTGATTCCCTACAAGTTCTCTCTGTGAGCGTCGCAAATCTGCATTTTCGACGTCGCAATTTTGTAGGTTTTGTCGTCTCCAGTCCTGCGCTCCGGCTTGTTCTGAAAAGACTGCAAATCCAATCGCTTAGGGCTTTGCAGGCGGCTCGGAACTCGCCGACGCTGACGGTGCTGCTCATAAAGCAACTTCCATGCACAAAACGCTAATCGGCTATGGAAAGTTTCTTTCGTTTGCTCTCTTCGGTGCGGTCTCACGGCTGCAAGTCCCTTTTCATGGGGCCTTCCAGCAGGTGAGTCTGCTCTCGATAGGGGCATTTCCCATGTCGAGCGGGCGTCCGAGCGTTACCGTGATCCATTGCTGCAAGGTGGAATTTACTCGTCGGTAACGTTTTTGCCTGTGCGCTTGTTCAATTTGTGGGCGCTGCCAATTTGATGGCGCCCGTTTTTGAAGCGTGGTCCCGCGACCTTCTTGCTTATCGTGGCTTGGCCATACTTTAGGCTGTCATCTCTTCTTGCTTCGGGGGCGGTCTCGCATCCTTTTGGCGCGCGCGAGCTACCGAGGTGAATTGCTCGGGGCATCCCGCTATGCTGCGCGGTCGTTGGGCCTGGTCCGGAGGAAATTCAGATGTTCAGCCTTGATTCCCGTTTACAGCAGGACACCCTGGTCATGGGGGATTTCCCACTCTGCCGCCTGCTGTTAATGAATGATGCCAATTACCCCTGGTTCATTCTGGTGCCGCGTCGCGAGGCGGTCAGCGAGCTGTTCCAGTTGGATACTGTCGATCAGCAGCAGCTCTGGTTGGAAACCACGCGCCTGGCGGAGACCCTCAAGGATGCCTTCGTCGCCGACAAGATGAATGTCGCCACGCTGGGGAACGTAGTCAGCCAACTGCATATGCATGTGATCGTGCGTCGCCGCGAGGATCAGGCGTGGCCGGCTCCCGTCTGGGGGCGGCATCCGGCGCGTGCCTATGAGGCTGACGAAATAGCCTCGATCCGCGAGCGCCTGCGACTGGTGCTCACCAACGATTTCCAGTTTGCGGAGGCTTGAGCGATGGAGCTGGAGCAGCGTGTCATCGAACTGGAGAGCCGGCTGGCCTTCCAGGACGACACCATTGCGGCACTGAATGACGTAGTGGTGGCGCAGCAGCGGGATATCGAGCGCTTGCAGCAGCAGATTGCCGTGTTGGCCCGTCGCCAGGAGGAAATGGTCGGCCAGTTCGGCATCGCCGAGGGCGATGCGCCCCCGCCCCATTACTGAACTCAATAAAAAAGCCCGCATCAGAGGGCTTTTTCATGCGCCTTTATTCAGCGTTGGCCGGGCAGGGCGACTATCACGTCTTCGGCCTGCAGGCCCTTGTCGCGTTGCATCACCGAGAACTCCACGCGCTGGCCTTCGACCAGGACGCGGTGGCCTTCGCCGCGAATGGCGCGGAAGTGCACGAAGATGTCGTCGCCGATGTCACGGGAAATGAAGCCGAAGCCCTTGGAAGTGTTGAACCACTTGACGGTGCCGGTCTCGCGGCTGTCGTCGAGGTCGCGACGGGGCATGGCGCTACGCGGGCTGCGTTCGCCCAGGTTGATGGCCAGATGCAGCAGGGCGGCAGCCAGCAGGGTGGCCAGGCTCAGCGAAACGGCGGGTTGATTGCCGATCTGTGCCAGCGGAGCGAGCAGGATCAGTCCTTGCAGTACGCTGGCAAATACCAGCAGGGCCGATACCAGGGCTTGCAGCTGGTTGCGGACACCGTCATGGCGCACCGGCAGCAGGGGCGCCAGCAGCAGGTTGGTCAGGCCGAACAGTGCCAGATAAATCGCGTCGGGTTGTTGCAGGTAGGGCAGCGTTTCGCTGCGCAGGCTGGGGGCGAAGGACAGCAGCAGGGCGCCGCCGCCTGTTATCAGGTGAACGATTTTCAACATGGTCAATGAACTCGCTTGTTCGAAATGGCTATCAGAGGAGCGGAGTCGCAAGCCCGGTGGATGGGCAACGCGCTTCGCCTATGCCGCAGCAATGCGGCACGGCGAGTATTTAACCGCAAAGAGGATGTCGGCTCAAATCAAGCGCTTAGAGCTGCTTCCGGGGTGGGCGGGTGGATCTGGTTGCGGCCGTTGCGTTTGGCCTGGTAGAGCGCATCGTCTGCCCGGGTGACCAGGCTGTCGAAGGTGTCGCCCATCTCGGCCAAGGCCAAGCCGAATGAGGCGGTGATGGTGTCGAGCACCTTGTCGGTGCTGCGCACCTTGACGCGCAGGGCCTGGATCTTCAGGCGCAGCTGCTCGGCGAAGTCGCCAGCGGTGCCAAGGTCGAAGCAGTCCTGCAGGATCACGCAGAACTCTTCGCCGCCATAGCGTGCGGCCACGCCGCGTGCCGGCAGCAATTCGCGCAGCAACTGACCGACATGCTGCAGCACGCGATCACCCAGAGGATGTCCGTACTGGTCGTTGAACTGCTTGAAGTGGTCGATATCCAGCATGACCAGGGCCAGGCCCTTGATGTCTCCGGCTAGGGCCTGTTCCAGCAGACGGGTGAAGGCGTGGCGATTGAAAACATGGGTCAGGCTGTCCAGAGTCGCGGCGGCCTGGGCGCGCTCCAGTTGGCCGCGCAGGTTCTGGATTTCGGCCTGGGCCGAGCGCAGGCGGTAGAGGAATTTTTCCTGCTGGTCCTGCATCTGTTGGGTGCTCAGTTGCAGTTCGTTGAGCACGCTGGGCAGGTCGTCGACTATCGGCTCCTGCAGGGCCGCAAGCCCCTGGGACAGGCTGGCCTGATAGTGCTGGCTGCCGCTGACGCTGCGCTGCACGTCACCCTCGATATCGTCCACCAGCTCGATGACCTGATGCTGGCCGGCGCGGGCGTCTTCCAGTTCACCGCGGATGATGAAGTCGCGGAACAGCTTGACCGCCGTCTCGGGCGGAAAGCTGGAGAAGTCCTTGATGGCCTTTTCCAGCCGTCGGTTCAGCTCGGGGTCGGAGCCTTTGCAGTAGCTGTACCAGAGTGCGTAGTGCACCGGGTTCGGCGGAATGTCGTGACGCACCATGTGTGGCACGGCCTGCTTGAGCAGATCGGCGGCCTCGCGAGTCTCTTCGGGGTAAAGCTCGAGAATGGAGGGGGCTTTCGGCTGCTGGCTCATGCGCGTCACTGGGGTATGGGGAAAGGCAAAGGATAGAGTAGCTGTGGGCGCTTCGCCTAGCAAAAGGCCCGGTCTAGCCGGGCCTTTTTTGCGTATGGGCGATCAGGCGGCCAGCAGGCTGCGCAGCATCCAGGCGGTTTTTTCGTGCACCTGCATGCGCTGGGTCAGCAGGTCTGCGGTTGGCTCGTCGCTGACCTTGTCCAGCAGCGGGAAGATGCCGCGGGCGGTGCGCACCACCGCTTCCTGGCCCTGGACCAGCAGCTTGATCATGTCCTCGGCGCTCGGCACGCCTTCCTCTTCTTTTATCGAGGACAGGCGGGCATAGGCGGCGTAAGTGCCGGGCGCCGGGAAGCCGAGGGCGCGGATACGTTCGGCGATGGAGTCCACGGCCAGTGCCAGTTCGGTGTACTGCGCCTCGAACATCAGGTGCAGGGTGTTGAACATCGGGCCGGTGACGTTCCAGTGGAAGTTGTGGGTCTTCAGATACAGGGTGTAGGTGTCCGCCAGCAGGCGCGACAGTCCTTCGGCGATAGCGGCGCGGTCCTGTTCGGCGATGCCAATATTGATTTCCATACCTTTACTCCTCTCAGGTGGCCGGGGTAGACGTTCCCCGTGATGGTTCCGAGCCTATCACAGGGGCCGCGTTTGCCCGTCCGTTCTATGTCAATGAAGGCGATGCTTGGAGACTATGAGCGCGCTGGCGGTTCCGTCTGTTACCGGTGTGCTAGTTCCGGATGCAGTTGCAGGGTGCGGTTGAATACTTCGACCCAGTAGCCGCTGAACTGCATGCCCGACAGGTTGTTGATCTCCAGGATGGCGCGCAGGCGCGGGCGCTTGCTCATGGTCTGGTGGGCGCGCTCGTGGGTGCGGGCGTCGAAGGTGTCGGCGATGTTCAGCAGCAGGGCGCCGGGGTGGATTTCCGTCTCGCGCAGGCCTTTGGGGTAGCCGCTGCCGTCGGCATGCTCCTGATGCTGCAGGATGATCTCGCTCGCCGTGTTCCAGGCCGGCATGCGCTTGAGCAGCTCGCAGGCCTGGCGTGGGTGGGATTGCATCTGCCGCCGCTCCTCGCGGCTCAGCTCGCTTTCCTTGTGCAGCAGGTCGAGCGGTAGAAAGGCCATGCCGAGGTCGTGCAGGCATACCGCCGCAGCCAGTTGTGCGGGCTCCACCGGCCGGTCGGCAACCTCGTTCATGCCCAGCGCCAGGTCGAGCAGGCGCAGTCCGCGGCCGTGCCAGAATGGCGAGCGGTGCTCGCTGGTGGTCATCAGCTCGATGAAGAACAGCAGGTCGGCGTCTACTTCTATTCTGTAGTCGGCGAGCAGTTGCGGAATCTGCCCGTGGCCAACTTCGACCGGCTGCAGGCGGGTCTCCGGTGCCAGGTGCTGCAGCAGTGTGTGGCGAATCTCGGTCTGCCGCGACGCGGGAGCGGCGGCCAGGGCCTGGAGGGCCTGGCACTGGCTGGCGATCTGCCCCGGATCAGGGTTCGCAGCCCGGCCCAGGGCGGCCTCGATCAGGTTGCGCAGCTGGTCCAGACTGAGCAGCAGGATGTCGCCGAGCAGACTGTCGAATTGCAGGCTGCCTTCACGCAGACGGTCGAGCACATCCTCCATGGCCTGCGGCAGCGGAAGCAGGTGGTTCAGCTCCACCAGGCCGAGACTGCCCTTAATGGTGTGCACCAGGCGAAACAGTTCGCGCAGGCGCGTACCGTCCTGTGGGTGGCGTTCCAGTTCGATCAACAGCTGCTCGCAGCGCGGCAGGTGATCGGCGGTATCGAGGCGAAATTCCTCCAGCAGATCACTGGGAACATCGGCGGGGCGGGCTAAGGCCATGGGACGGTCTCCGCTGGGCTGGACTCTCAGTATAGAAAGGCCGCGGGCGGTGGGCTGCAAGGGGGCGATTAACCCTATATAATCGCGCCCCTTGTCTCCGGATGCGGAAGCGCATCGATCGCGGCGCTGTAGCGCCTTTGATCGCGTTTTCCTGCGGTTTCCCCTCCGAATTGAAGAAAATGTCCGCCGCTATCCGGCGGAAACATGCCCGGGCCGGCCGGGTACGAATTCAAGACTGATCTAGAGAAGCGAACCACGACCATGATGCGCAGCCACTATTGCGGCCAGTTGAACGAGAGCCTGGACGGCCAGGAAATCACCCTTTGCGGCTGGGTTCACCGCCGTCGCGACCATGGTGGTGTGATCTTCCTCGACATCCGCGACCGTGAAGGCCTGGCCCAGGTGGTATTCGACCCGGATCGTGCCGAGACCTTCGCCAAAGCCGACCGCGTCCGCAGCGAATACGTGGTGAAGATCACCGGCAAGGTGCGTCTGCGTCCCGAGGGCGCGCGCAACGCCAACATGGCGTCCGGTGCCATCGAGGTGCTGGGCTACGAGCTGCAGGTGCTCAACGAGGCGGAAACCCCGCCGTTCCCGCTCAACGAATACACCGACGTGGGCGAGGAAACCCGCCTGCGCTATCGCTTCATCGACCTGCGTCGTCCGGAAATGGCCGAGAAGTTGAAGCTGCGTTCGCGCATCACCAGCAGCATCCGCCGCTACCTCGACGACAACGGCTTCCTCGACGTCGAAACCCCGATCCTCACTCGTGCCACTCCGGAAGGCGCGCGCGACTACCTGGTGCCAAGCCGCACCCACGCCGGCAGCTTCTTCGCTCTGCCGCAGTCGCCGCAGCTGTTCAAGCAGCTGCTGATGGTGGCCGGCTTCGACCGCTACTACCAGATCGCCAAGTGCTTCCGCGACGAAGATCTGCGTGCCGACCGTCAGCCGGAATTCACCCAGATCGACATCGAGACCAGCTTCCTCGATGAAAGCGACATCATGGGCATCACCGAGACCATGATCCGCAACCTGTTCAAGGAAGTGCTGGGCCTGGAATTCGGCGAGCTGCCGCATATGACTCTGGCCGAAGCCATGCGTCGCTTCGGTTCCGACAAGCCGGACCTGCGTATTCCGCTGGAGCTGGTAGACGTCGCCGATCAGCTGCAGGGCGTCGAGTTCAAGGTGTTCTCCGGCCCGGCCAACGATCCGAAGGGCCGCGTCGCTGCCCTGCGCGTGCCGGGTGCTGCTTCCATGCCGCGTAGCCAGATCGACGACTACACCAAGTTCGTCGGCAACTACGGCGCCAAGGGCCTGGCCTACATCAAGGTCAACGAGCGCGCCAAGGGCGTCGAGGGCCTGCAGTCGCCGATCGTCAAGTTCATCCCGGAAGACAACCTCAAGGTCATCCTCGACCGCGTTGGCGCCGTCGATGGCGACATCGTGTTCTTCGGCGCCGACAAGGCCAAGATCGTCTGCGATGCTCTTGGTGCGCTGCGCATCAAGGTCGGCCACGACCTCAACCTGCTCACCTGCGAGTGGGCGCCGCTGTGGGTCGTCGACTTCCCGATGTTCGAGGAAAACGACGACGGCAGCCTGACCGCCATGCACCACCCGTTTACCGCGCCGAAGTGCACCCCGGAAGAGCTGGAGGCCAACCCGGCTGCCGCGCTGTCCCGTGCCTACGACATGGTGCTCAACGGTACCGAGCTGGGTGGCGGTTCCATCCGTATCCACGACAAGGCCATGCAGCAGACCGTGTTCCGCGTGCTCGGCATCAGCGAAGACGAGCAGCAGGAGAAGTTCGGCTTCCTGCTCGACGCCCTCAAGTTCGGTGCTCCGCCCCATGGTGGCCTGGCCTTCGGCCTGGATCGCCTGGTGATGCTGATGACTGGCGCCAGCTCGATTCGTGAAGTGATCGCCTTCCCGAAAACCCAGAGCGCGGCCTGCGTCATGACCCAGGCCCCGGGCATCGTCGATGCCAAGGCGCTGCGCGAGCTGCATATCCGCCTGCGCGAACAACCCAAGGCTGAGTAAGCGGTAGCAACAGGAGCCTGGCATGCCAGGCTCCTTGCATTTCAGGCACTACAAAACCGAAAGAAACGGAGTGAGTTATGGCCGGTCATTCCAAATGGGCCAACATCAAGCACCGCAAGGGTCGCCAGGACGCCAAGCGCGGCAAGATCTTCACCAAGCTAATTCGTGAGCTGACCGTGGCCGCCAAGCATGGCGGTGGCGTGCCGGCGGACAACCCGCGCCTGCGCCTGGCGGTCGATAAAGCTCTTACGGCCAATATGTCGCGTGACGTGATTGACCGTGCCATCGCCCGCGGCGCCGGCAACACCGAAGCCGACAACATGATCGAGCTGAGCTACGAGGGTTACGCGCCCAGTGGCGTGGCGATCATCGTCGAGGCCATGACCGACAACCGCAATCGCACCGCCGCCGAAGTGCGCCACGCCTTCACCAAGTGCGGTGGCAACCTGGGCACCGATGGTTCGGTGGCCTACATGTTCGAGCGCAAGGGGCAGATCAGCTTCGCCCCAGGCGTGAGCGAGGATGCGCTGATGGAGGCGGCCCTCGAGGCCGGCGCCGACGACGTGGAGATGGGTGAAGATGGCTCGGCCATGGTGTCGACCAGCTTCGCCGACTTCCTCGCGGTCAACGAGGCGCTGACCGCTGCGGGCTTCAAGGGCGAGGAGGCCGAGGTGGCGATGATTCCCTCGATCATGGCGCCGATCGCCGACCTGGAGACCGCCAAGAAGGTGCTCAAGCTGATCGACATGCTCGAGGACCTGGACGACGTGCAGAACGTCTACCACAACGCGGAAATCTCCGACGAGATCATGGAGCAGTTGGACTGATTCCGATCCATCGGCCAAAGCCGGAAGTCGCCTCGCGCGCTTCCGGCTTTTTTATATGTGCGCCGCTCCGTATACTCGCGGCTGGATAAATAGACAGTGTGTCGGCTCGGCCGGCTCGCGGAGCGCAACGCTGCATGACCCTGATCCTTGGCATCGACCCCGGCTCGCGCATCACCGGCTACGGTGTGGTGCGCGATACCGGGCGCGGCTGCGAGTACGTCGCCTCCGGTTGTATCCGTACGGGTGATGGCTCACTCGCCGAGCGCCTGCAGGTGGTATTTCGCGGTGTCAGCGAGGTGATTCGCCTGCATGGCCCGGTGACCATGGGCATCGAGCAGGTGTTCATGGCGAAGAACGCCGACTCCGCGCTCAAGCTCGGCCAGGCCCGCGGCGCAGCCATAGTCGCCAGTATCGAGGCGGGGCTGGACGTCAACGAGTACACCGCCAGCCAGGTCAAGCAGGCCATCGCCGGAACCGGCGGCGCCGACAAGCAGCAGGTGATGATGATGGTGATGCACCTGCTCAAGCTGACGCAGAAACCGCAGATCGACGCCTCCGACGCCCTGGCCATCGCCCTCTGCCATGCTCACCACCGGCAGAGCCTGATTCCCCACGGCCTGCTCGGCGCCAAGCGGCGCAGCGGGCGGCTGCGCCTGTAACCAGAAGGAAACCAATTCGTGATCGGACGCCTGAAGGGCACCCTGGCGGAGAAGCAGCCGCCGCACCTGATCCTCGACGTCAACGGTGTCGGCTACGAGCTGGAAGTGCCGATGACCACCCTCTATCGCCTGCCGGCCCTGGGCCAACCGGTGACGCTGCATACCCACCTGGTGGTGCGCGAGGACGCTCATCTGCTCTACGGCTTCGCCGAGAAGCGCGAGCGAGAGCTGTTCCGTGAGTTGATTCGGCTCAATGGTGTCGGCCCCAAACTGGCCTTGGCGCTGATGTCCGGCCTGGAGGTGGACGAGCTGGTGCGCTGCGTACAGGCTCAGGACACTTCGACCCTGGTGAAGATCCCGGGTGTCGGCAAGAAGACCGCCGAGCGTCTGCTGGTGGAGCTCAAGGATCGCTTCAAGGCCTGGGAAAGCATGCCGTCCATCGCGCCGCTGGTGGTGGAACCTCGTGCCGGCGTGGCAGTCTCAAGCGCCGAGAGCGACGCCGTGAGCGCGCTGATATCCCTCGGCTTCAAGCCGCAGGAGGCCAGCAAGGCCGTGGCGGCCGTGCAGGAAGAAGGGCTTTCCAGCGAAGAGCTGATCCGTCGTGCCCTGAAAGGAATGGTGTAAGAAGTGATAGACGCCGACCGCCTGATAACTGCCAGCAGTCGCGACCGCGACGAGCAGCAGGACCGCGCCATTCGCCCGCTCAAGCTGGCCGAGTACGTCGGCCAGCCAGTGGTGCGCGAGCAGATGGAGCTGTTCATTCAGGCCGCCAAGAACCGCCAGGAAGCGCTGGACCATACGCTGATCTTTGGCCCGCCCGGCCTGGGCAAGACCACCCTGGCCAACATTATCGCCCAGGAGATGGGCGTATCGATCAAGAGTACTTCCGGCCCGGTGCTGGAGCGCCCGGGCGATCTGGCCGCGCTGTTGACCAATCTGGAAGCCGGCGACGTGCTGTTCGTCGACGAGATCCACCGCCTCTCGCCCGTGGTCGAGGAAGTGCTGTATCCGGCCATGGAGGACTTCCAGCTCGACATCATGATCGGCGAGGGTCCTGCGGCCCGTTCGATCAAGCTCGACCTGCCACCGTTCACCCTGGTCGGCGCTACCACTCGCGCCGGCATGTTGACCAACCCGCTGCGCGATCGCTTCGGTATCGTCCAGCGCCTGGAGTTCTACTCCAGCCAAGACCTGGCCACCATCGTTAGCCGCTCGGCCGGTATTCTCGGCCTGCATATCGATGCGGAAGGCGCATTCGAGATCGCTCGCCGTGCCCGTGGAACGCCGCGTATCGCTAACCGCTTGCTGCGCCGGGTGCGCGACTTCGCCGAGGTGCGTGCCGGTGGTCAGATCAGTCGTGGCATCGCCGACCAGGCGCTGAACATGCTGGATGTCGATGAGCGTGGCTTCGACCACCAGGACCGACGTCTACTGCTGGCGATGATCGACAAGTTCGACGGCGGCCCGGTCGGTATCGACAATCTGGCTGCCGCCATTGGCGAGGAGCGCGGCACCATCGAGGACGTGCTCGAGCCGTACCTGATCCAGCAGGGCTATATCATGCGTACCCCACGGGGTAGGGTGGTGACCCGACATGCCTATCTGCATTTCGGGCTCAATCTGCCCAAGCGCCTGTCCGAACCACCCACTGCCGACCTTTTCACCGGCAGCGACGAATAGTTGCAAAACAAGGGCTTGCCCGGATTGGCAACGCCAGGAGTAAACACTAGAGTATGCGCGCGCAAAACGAGGCCCAGCCTTTTGCCCTCAAGTGTCGGGTGTATTACGAGGACACCGACGCCGGCGGCATCGTCTACTACGTCAATTACCTCAAGTTTATGGAGCGGGCTCGTACCGAGTGCCTGCGCAGTCTGGGTTTTGCCCAGTCGCAGCTCGCTGGCGAGAACCTGTTGTTCGTCGTGCATTCCGCCGAGGCGCGCTATCACGCGCCTGCCAAGCTGGATGACGAACTTTTTATCACTGCCGAGGTAATCGAGTTAAACCGTGCCAGCCTGCGCTTTCGTCAACAGGTACGGCGGGCAACGGATGAGGCACTGCTCTGCGAGGGGCAGTTCGTGGTGGCCTGTGTGCGCACCGACAATTTGAAGCCCCGTGCCATTCCCGAAGCGCTGCGCGCAGCCTTCGCCGGCATGGGTCAAGTCACAGCAGGAGAGTAGCGTGGAAGCAACAGCCAACGCCGTTGACCATATGTCGATGTGGAGCCTGATCAGCAACGCCAGTTTCGTGGTGCAGCTGGTCATGCTGACCCTGGTGGCCGCCTCGGTGGTGTCTTGGATCATGATCTTCCAGCGCAGCACCATGCTGCGAGCGGCGAAGAAGTCGCTGGAAGTGTTCGAGGAACGCTTCTGGTCCGGCATCGACCTGTCCAAGCTGTATCGCCAGGCCGGCAGCAATCCGGACCCGGATTGCGGCGTCGAGCAGATCTTCCGCGCCGGCTTCAAGGAGTTTTCCCGCCTGCGCCAGCAGTCTGGCGTCGATCCGGACGCGGTGATGGACGGCGTGGCTCGTGCCATGCGCGTTGCTATTTCGCGTGAGGAAGAGAAGCTGGAAACCAGCCTGCCGTTCCTCGCCACCGTCGGCTCCACCAGCCCCTATATCGGTCTGTTCGGTACCGTGTGGGGCATCATGAACTCCTTCCGCGGCCTGGCTCAGGTGCAGCAGGCCACCCTGGCCACCGTGGCACCGGGCATCGCCGAGGCGCTGATTGCTACGGCTATCGGTCTGTTCGCTGCGATCCCCGCGGTCATCGCCTACAACCGCTTCTCGGCGCAAGGCGATCGCCTGATCAGCCGTTACTACACCTTTGCCGACGAGTTCCAGGCGATCCTGCACCGCAAAGTGCACACCAGCGAGGACTGAGGCTCAGCCCATGGCCAGAATTCGCAACAGACGCAAGCCGGTCGCCGAGATGAACGTCGTGCCATATATCGACGTGATGCTGGTGCTGCTGGTGATCTTCATGGTGACCGCGCCGATGCTCAACCAGGGCGTCAAGGTCGACCTGCCCAAGGTCTCCAGCGAGGTGCTGCCGCAGGACAATAACTCCCGCGTGCTGACCATCTCGATCAAGGCCGACAAGACCTACTACTGGAACATGGGCGACGAGGTCGATCCGGACCAGAGCAAGGCCAGCGAAACCGCTACCGCGTTGCCGGCCCTGGTGCAGACGGTGACCGCGATCATGAGCCAGAACGCCGGCCAGGGTAAGAAGGTCCAGGTCTTCGTGCGTGGCGACAAGGCGGTCGACTATGGCTCGGTGATGGCCGTGATGGGCGGTCTGCAAGAGGCCGGCGTTGGCAACGTCGGGCTGATCACCGAGGCACCTTGATGCAGCAGCAGAGCGTTCGCTCCTCATCGGAAAGTTACTTCTGGCCGACCGTCTGGGCCGTGGCTCTGCACGCCCTGATGTTCGCCATGCTGTTTGTCAGCTTCCACTTTGCCCCTGAGTTGCCGCCGGCTCGACCTATTGTCGAGGCAACGTTGTACCGGCTTAATTCGAAGAGTCCTGCCACTACTCAGACCACTCAGAAGATTGCTGGTGAGGCTGAGAAGACCAAGGCCCGCCAGTACGAAGTGGAGCAGCTGGAGACCAAGAAGGAAGAGCAGCAGAAGCAGGAAGCGGCGGAACAAAAGAAAGTCGAGGCGGCCAAACAGGCTGAGGCGAAGAAGCAGACCGAGGCCAAAAAGGCTGAAGAAGCGAAGAAGGCCGAGCAGAAGAAGCAGGCAGATATCGCCAAGAAGAAGTCCGAAGAAGAGAAGAAAAAAGCTGCTGCCGAGGAGGCTCGTAAGAAGGCCGCCGAGCAGGCGAAGAAGAAAGCTGCCGAAGACGCCAAGAAGAAAAAGGCGGCTGCCGAGGCTGCTAAGAAGAAAAAAGCCCAGGAAGCTGCGCGCAAGGCCGTTGACGACAAGAAGGCCCAGGCGCTTGCTGAGTTGCTGGGTGATACCACCGAGCGTCAGCGAGCGATGGCGGACGAAGTGGGTGATGAGGTTGCCGGCAGTCTCGACGACCTGATCATCAAGCTGGTCAGCGAGCAGTGGCAGCGTCCACCGTCGGCGCGCAACGGCATGAGTGTCGAGGTTCTGATTCAGATGCTGCCCGATGGCACTATCGTCAATGCTTCTGTCACCCGTTCCAGTGGCGACGCGCCTTTCGACAGTTCTGCTGTGGCTGCAGTCAAGAACGTTGTTCGTATTCCCGAGATGCAACAGCTGGATAGTGCAACCTTTAACGCCATGTACCGTCAGCGGCGGATGATTTTCAAACCGGAGGATTTGTCTCTGTGAATACCTTGATTCGTATCGCCCTGCTGGGTCTGGCGTTGCTGGTTGGCAGCGTGCAGGCAGCGGACCCATTGGTAGTAACCAGTGGTAGCGACCGTGCCATCCCCATCGCCGTGGTGCCCTTCGGCTGGCAGGGCGGCACCGTGCTGCCCGAGGACATGTCCACCGTCATCGGCAACGACCTGCGCAACAGTGGCATGTACGAGCCGATCCCGCGGCAGAACATGATCAGCCTGCCGACCTCGGCGGCCGAGATCATCTACCGCGACTGGCAGGCCCTGGGTGCCCAGTACGTGATGGTCGGCAGCATCGTGCCGAACGGCGGTCGCCTGCAGGTGCAGTTCGCCCTGTTCAACGTGGCGACCCAGCAGCAGGTGGTGGCCGGCACCGTTGGCGGTACTCCGGACCAGCTGCGCGACATGGCGCACCATGTCGCCGATCAGGCCTTCGAGAAGCTCACCGGGATCAAGGGCGCGTTCTCCACCAAGATGCTCTACGTCACCGCCGAGCGTTTCGGCGTGAACAACACCCGTTACACCCTGCAGCGCTCCGACTACGACGGCGCCCGTGGCGTGACCCTGCTGCAGTCGCGTGAGCCGATCCTGTCGCCGCGTTATGCACCGGACGGCCGCCGCATCGCCTATGTGTCGTTCGAGCAGCGTCGTCCGCGCATCTTCCTGCAGCACATCGACACCGGCCGCCGCGAGCAGCTCACCAACTTCGAAGGCCTCAATGGCGCCCCGGCCTTCTCGCCGGATGGCAATCGCCTGGCCTTCGTGCTGTCCAAGGACGGCAACCCGGAGATCTATGTGATGGACCTGGGCTCGCGCAATATCCAGCGCGTGACCAATTCCGGCTCGATCGAGACCGAGCCGTTCTGGGGCAAGGACGGGCAGACCCTGTACTTCACCAGCGACCGCGCCGGCAAGCCGCAGATCTACAAGCAGAGCATCCACGGTGGCGCTGCTCAGCGTGTGACCTTCACTGGAAACTACAACGCCAACCCGAAGCTGTCGGCTGACGAGAAGACCCTGGTGATGATCCATCGCCAGGACGGTTTCACCAACTTCAAGGTGGCCGCCCAGGACCTGGTGACCAGCCGCCTGCGCATTCTCTCCGAGACCAGCCTGGACGACTCGCCCACTGTTGCGCCCAATGGCACCATGCTAATCTACGCCACCCGCCAGCAGGGCCGGGGAGTGCTGATGCTCGTGTCCACCAACGGGCGTGTCAGGCTCCCGATTCCCACCGCTCAAGGTGATGTCCGGGAACCGTCCTGGTCTCCTTTCCTGAACTGATGCGGTAAAACACTTTCTGCTGTAAACACACCTAGAAATCATTAGGAGCTACACCATGGAAATGCTGAAATTTGGCAAATTTGCCGCTCTGAGCCTGGCTCTGGCCGTGGCTGTTGGTTGCTCGTCCAAAGGCGGCGACGCTTCCGGCGAAGGCGCTGTTGACCCGAACGCTGGCTACAACGCCAACGGCAGCGGCGTTGACGGTGCTCTGAGCGAAGAAGCCGCTCTGCGCGCCATCACCACCTTCTACTTCGAGTACGACAGCTCCGACCTGAAGCCGGAAGCCATGCGCGCTCTGGACGTACACGCCAAGGACCTGAAAGGCAACGGCGCTCGCGTCGTTCTGGAAGGCCACACCGACGAGCGCGGTACCCGCGAGTACAACATGGCTCTGGGCGAGCGTCGTTCCAAGGCCGTTCAGCGCTACCTGGTACTGCAGGGCGTTTCCCCGGCTCAGCTGGAACTGGTTTCCTACGGTGAAGAGCGTCCGGTTGCTACCGGCAGCGACGAGTCCTCCTGGGCTCAGAACCGCCGCGTCGAACTGCGCAAGTAATTCGCCATGCGTAAGTGCCCTCGTATCCTGACCTCTCTGGTGCTCGCCCTGCCGCTCGCGGCCATGGCCGAGGTTCCCGTGGTGGATGGCAGCTCCGGTAGCAGCTATCCGCCGGTGGGTTATGGTACGAGTGGCGCCTATGCCGGGGGCGGGGCGCAAGCCCCGGCCACGGCGCAGGGCCAGCTGTTCATGCAGCTGCAGCAGATGCAGGACGAGATAGCCCAACTGCGTGGCATGCTCGAAGAGCAACAGAACGAGATCCAGCGTCTCAAGCAAGAAGGCGATGCCCGTTATCAGGACATCGACAGCCGCCTGCAAGGCGGTGCCGCCGGTGCGCAAGCGCCCGCACAGAATCCCCCGGCCGATGGCGCGATCAACGCCACCGGCAACCCCGCCGCTCCTGCCCAGCAGGCTCCGGCGGCCAGCAACGAGCCGGCCGACCCGGCGAAGGAAAAGCTGTATTACGACGCTGCCTTCGACCTGATCAAGGCCAAGGATTTCGACAGGGCCGCTCAGGCCTTCAATGCCTTCCTGCGCAAGTACCCACAGAGTCAGTACGCCGGCAACGCCCAGTACTGGCTGGGCGAGATCAATCTGACCAATCGAAACCTGCAGGAAGCCGGCAAGGCCTTCGCTCTGGTCGCGGCCAATTACCCGACCCACGCCAAGGTGCCGGATTCGCTGTTCAAGCTGGCCGATGTCGAGCAGCGCATGGGTAACACCGACCGCGCCAAGGGCATCCTGCAGCAGCTGATCGCCCAGTACCCCGGCTCTTCGGCGGCCCAGCTGGCTCAGCGCGACCTGCAACGCCTGCCCTGATTCGCCAGCCCTGCTGGTCAGAAAACCCGCGCTAGTCGCGGGTTTTTTATGGCTGCCATCCCTGGCAGCTACCCTGCGGGTCGTCGCCTGCGCGACGTTAAAAATTTCTCCCGGAAATTTTTTTGTTTAGAATCGCCGCCCGAATCACTCGCAACGGAGGCGGATGGCCTGTTTAGCCGTCACGCCCGGTGCTCATATGCAAGAAACCCTGCGCATTACCGAGATTTTCTACTCGTTGCAGGGCGAGACGCTCACCAGTGGGCTGCCCACGGTTTTCGTCCGCCTCACCGGCTGCCCGCTGCGCTGCCAGTACTGCGACACCGCCTACGCTTTCAGTGGAGGCGAGATCACCAGTCTGGACGCCATCCTCGAGCGTGTAGCCAGCTACAAGCCGCGCTATGTCTGTGTGACCGGTGGCGAGCCGCTGGCTCAGCCCAACTGCGTTCCGCTGCTGCAGCGTCTGTGCGATGCCGGCTACCAGGTATCCCTGGAGACCAGCGGCGCCATCGATATCGCCCCGACCGACAAGCGCGTCAGTCGGGTGGTCGATCTGAAGACGCCTGGCTCCCAGGAGGTCTCGCGCAACCTCTACAGCAACATGGCCGAGCTGACCCGCAACGATCAGGTCAAGTTCGTCATCTGCTCGCGCGAGGACTACGACTGGGCCGTGAGCAAGTTGATCGAGTACCGCCTGGACGAGCGTGCCGGCGAAGTGCTGTTCTCGCCCAGCCACCAGCAGGTGAGCGCACGCGACCTGGCCGACTGGATCATCGCCGACAACCTGCCGGTGCGCTTCCAGCTGCAGCTGCACAAGATTCTCTGGAACGACGAGCCGGGACACTGATATGACAGACAAGAAAGCCGTGGTGCTGCTCTCGGGCGGCCTCGATTCGGCCACCATTCTCGCCCAGGCCAAGGCTGCCGGGTTTGCCTGCTACAGCGTGAGCTTCGACTATGGCCAGCGCCACCGCGCGGAGCTGCAGGCCGCCGAGCGCGTGGCGCGCCAGCTGGGCGTGGTCGAGCACAAGGTGATCGGTCTCAACCTCAACGGCATTGGCGGTTCGGCGCTGACCGACAGCTCCATCGCCGTGCCCGAGGGCCCGACCGAAGGCATCCCGATCACCTACGTGCCGGCACGTAACACCGTGTTCCTTTCCCTGGCCTTGGGCTGGGCGGAAGTGCTGGGCGCCCATGACATCTTCATCGGCGTCAACGCAGTGGACTACTCGGGTTACCCGGATTGCCGCCCCGAGTTTATCGCCGCCTTCGAGCGGGTGGCCAATCTGGCGACTCGCGAGGGCGTGGAGGGCAGTGGCTTCCGCATCCAGGCGCCGCTGCAGAATCTGAGCAAGGCGCAGATCGTGCAGATCGGCCTGCAGCATGGCGTGGACTATGGGCTGACGGTGTCCTGTTACCAGGCTGACGACGACGGCCGCGCCTGTGGCAAGTGCGACAGCTGTCGCCTGCGCGCCGCCGGTTTTACCGCGGCTGGAGTGGCGGACCCGACCCGTTACGCCTAAAATTTTTCGTGGAGTGTTGATTTCCTGAATCAAATCAGTATCATGCGCTCCGCGTTGGGTCGTTAGCTCAGTCGGTAGAGCAGTTGGCTTTTAACCAATTGGTCGTAGGTTCGAATCCTACACGACCCACCACTCCCTCCTTCGCGTCACCTCTTCGCATACTCCCCATCAGAACGCTCTCGCCAGAACTCCTGGTGGGTATAATCGACTGCACTGAAAGCATATTCAGAGCCTGATGACATGACCCAGATTTCCGAACGCCTGTTGGTTCAGGCTCACCTCGACGCCAAACAGCCCAAGCCGCTGACGCCGGACGAAGAAGCCTTCTACCGCAGCGAGATCGCCGCCGAGCTGAAGAAGCAGAACGCCGTGCTGGTGGCCCACTATTACTGCGACCCGGTGATCCAGGCCCTGGCCGAGGAAACCGGCGGCTGCGTCTCCGACTCCCTGGAAATGGCCCGTTTCGGCAATCAGCACGCGGCGCAGACCGTGGTGGTGGCCGGGGTCAAGTTCATGGGCGAGACGGCGAAGATCCTCAACCCGGAAAAGCGCGTGCTGATGCCGACCCTGGAGGCCACCTGCTCGCTCGACCTGGGCTGCCCGGTGGATGAATTCTCGGCGTTCTGCGACCAGCATCCGGACCGTACCGTGGTGGTGTACGCCAACACCTCGGCGGCGGTGAAGGCGCGTGCCGACTGGGTGGTGACCTCCAGCTGCGCGCTGGAGATCGTCGAGAGCCTGATGGACAACGGCGAGAAGATTCTCTGGGCGCCGGACCAGCATCTGGGGCGCTACATCCAACGCGAGACCGGCGCCGACATGCTGCTGTGGGATGGCGCCTGCATCGTCCACGAGGAATTCAAGGCCAAGCAGCTGGAGGACATGAAGGCGCTCTATCCGGAGGCGGCCATCCTGGTCCATCCCGAGTCGCCCGAGGCGGTGATTGAGCTGGCCGATGCAGTGGGCTCCACCAGCCAACTGATCAAGGCCGCGCAGACCCTGCCGAACAAGACCTTCATCGTCGCCACCGACCGCGGCATCTTCTACAAGATGCAGCAGCTGTGCCCGGACAAGGTCTTCGTCGAGGCTCCCACCGCCGGCAACGGCGCGGCCTGCCGCAGCTGCGCGCATTGCCCGTGGATGGCTATGAACACCCTGCAGCGCACCTTGCAGTGCCTGCGCGAGGGCAGCAACGAAATCCTGGTGGAGCCGGCACTGATTCCGCGGGCGATCAAACCGCTCAAGCGCATGCTCGATTTCACCCAGGCTGCTCGACTGAAGCTGGCGGGTAACGCCTGAGTTTTTAGCGCGCAGAAAAAAGCCCGGCGATTGCCGGGCTTTTTTATGGCGGGGTTCAGCGCATCATCTTGTCCAGTGCGCGTTTCTCTTCCATCAGCTCCTGCTGGCGGGCGTCTATGCGCGAGGCCAGGGGGAAGTTGCTGCTGGCGCGGCGCTTGGCCAGATCGAGCTGTTCCAGCGCCTGGTCGTAATCGCCGACCAGGGCGAAGAACTCGGCGCGGGCCTGGTGCAGGCCGATGATGTTGCGCGTCAGGCCGCGCACCTCGGCGACCTGGTACCAGACGTCCGGGTCGTTGCCGCGCTGCTTGAGCAGCTGGTCAAGGGCGGTCTCGGCCTCCTTGGTCTGATTCTGCTTGAGCATCAGGTCGATGCGTGCCTGCTCCAGCGGGTAGCTATCCGGGTACAGGTTGCGCATGCGCTCGATACGCTGGCGGGCGTCGCCCAGGCGGTTGGCGTTCTCGTCCAGGTCGATCATGGCCAGGTTGTAGATCAGCTCGTCGGGTGCCTTGGCCAGCAGGTCGTTGAGGTCCTTGCGTGCCTCTTCGGAGCGACCGGCCTTGATCTGCGCCAGGGCCAGGCCGTAGCGGGCGGCGTCCAGCTTGGGGTTGCCGTCGAGCATGGAGCGGAAGCGTTTGGCGGCGATGCCCGGTGTCTCCTCGAACATCAGCTGGGTGCGGGCGCGCATCAGTTGGTAACGCAGGCTGTCTTCGACCCCCTTGGGCGGATACTGCTCGGCGCGGTTGCGGGTGTCGGCGATACGCGACTCGGTCACCGGGTGGGTGAGCAGGAATTCCGGTGGTCTGGAGTCGTAACGATACTGGCGCATCAGGCGCTCGAACATGCTCGGCATGGCACGTGGGTCGTACCCGGCCTTCTCCAGATTGAGCAGGCCGATGCGGTCGGCTTCCTGTTCGTTCTGCCGGGAGAAGCGCCGCTGCTCCTGAATGGCCGCAGCCTGGGCGCCCATGATGGTAGCGATGCCGGCATCGCCTGCACCGGCTGCGGCGGCTACGATGCCGGCGAGCATGGCGGCCATTACCGGTACCTGCATGCGTTGCTGGGCCTCGATGCCGCGGGCGAAGTGGCGTTGCGACAGGTGCGCCAGTTCGTGGGCCATCACCGAGGCGTATTCGGCCTCGGTCTGGGCGTGCAGCAGCAGGCCGCCGTTGACCCCGACTATGCCGCCGGGCGCGGCGAAGGCGTTGATCTGCGGGCTGTTGAGCAGGACGAACTCCAGGCGCCGATCCTCCAGCTGGCTGGTCTCGGCCAGGCGGTAGACGCTGGTCTCCACGTAGTCCTTGAGCAGCGGATCGGAGAGCTGGTCGACCTGGCCGCGCAGCACGCTAAGCCAGGCGCGGCCGAGGCGGTGTTCCTGCTCCGGCGAGACGATGGACGAGCTGGAGTCACCGAGCGACGGCAGGTCGCTGGCGAAGGCGGGTAGCACCAGGCAGGCGAGGGCGAGCAGGGAGGGGCGCAGAAGAGTCATGCACGGGGCTCTTGGCAAACGAAGGCCTTACTGTAGCCGCCTCGCCGCTCTGCTGGCCAGGGTTGTGCGGTATCCTTGCCGGCCTTCTAGGAGAGACTGCATGACCGATTTCCCCGCCTGCGACGCCGAGCTGGACGCCAGTGGCCTGAGCTGCCCGCTGCCCTTGCTCAAGGCCAAGCTGGAGCTCAATCGCCTGGCCAGCGGTGCGGTGCTCAAGGTGACCGCCACCGACGCCGGCTCGCAGCGCGACTTTCGCGCCTTCGCCCGGCTGGCCGGCCATGAGCTGCTGCGCGAGGAGGAAGAGGGTGGGGTGTTCCGCTACTGGCTGAAGAAGGCCTGAAGCGAGCGCGATGAAAAGGGCCGCATCAGCGGCCCTTTTCATTTCGGCGTAATCAGCCCTTGTGCAGGGCCTGAGCCGCCGCCAGTACTTCATCCACATGGCCCGGCACCTTCACGCCGCGCCACTCGCGGCGCAGCACGCCGTCGGCGTCTATCAGGAAGGTGCTGCGGTCGATGCCCAGGTATTCCTTGCCGTACAGCTTCTTCAGCTTGATCACGTCGAACAGCTGGCAAACGGTCTCGTCCTTGTCGCTGATCAGCTCGAAGGGAAATTCCTGCTTGCACTTGAAGTTTTCGTGGGACTTCAAGCCGTCACGCGATACCCCGAAGACCAGGGTGTTGGCAGCCTGGAAAGCCGGATACTGGTCGCGGAAGCCCTGGCCTTCGGTGGTGCAGCCCGGGGTGCTGTCCTTGGGGTAGAAGTAGATCACTACCTGTTGGCCCTTGAGGGCGCTGAGGCTGACCTGTTGGCCGCTGGTGGCGGCGGCGCTGAAATCGGCGACCGGCTGGTCGAGGGAAACGGCCATCTCGGATTCCTTATGGGTTCTGCGGGCGCCAGGGTTCGATCAGCGCGTCCAGGTTGAGGGCGTCGGAGAAGTCGAGGAACTGGTCGCGCAGCCAACTGATCTGGGTGCCCGGTGGCAGCGTCACGGTCAGCGTGGCGTTGAGCAGGGTGCCGCCGGTCTGCGGGGCCTGGTAGGTATCGCAGGTGATGCTTTCCAGCTCCACGCGGTGGTCGCTGAAGAACTGGCACAGCTCGTTGAGGATGTCCGGGCGGTAGGCGCAGCTGACATAGGCCACATAAGGCAGCGAATTGGGGCGAGCCTCGAGGGCGCCGCTGCGGATCATGTTGACGCTGAAACTGTGACGCTTGGCCAGGGGCGGCAGAACGCCTTCCAGGCGGGCCAGGGCGTCCCAGCTGCCGCTGACCTGCAAAGTCAGCGAGCTGTATTCGCCGTGCCGGGTGAGGCGGCTGCTGACCACGCCGCAGCGGTTTTCCTGGGTGGCGCGGCAGAGCACGCTGGTCAGCTCCATGGGGTTGGCGCCAAGGGCACTGATGACAAGGAATTGTTCGCGAACCTGGGGGGTGGACATTCAGCTTTCCTGAAACGAAGAGGGCTGGCGCGATGAGGCGCCAAACAAAGAGGGAAGGGTAGCGAAAAGCGCCGCTCAGGGGAATGCTGGCCTGGGTCCCGTTCGCTTGTGCAACACAGGTGGCGCCAGTACCATTACCGCTCTCTTTTTCCGGCAGGAGCGGTTGCATGATTTCGGGCAGTATGGTGGCACTGGTCACGCCCATGGACGCACAGGGTGGTCTGGACTGGGCTGCTCTGAGCAGGCTGGTCGACTTCCACCTGCAGGAAGGCACCAACGCCATAGTCGCCGTCGGCACCACTGGCGAATCCGCCACTCTGGATGTCAACGAGCACGTCGAAGTCATCCGCCGCGTGGTCGACCAGGTTGCCGGTCGTATCCCGGTGATCGCCGGTACCGGCGCCAACAGCACCCGCGAAGCCATCGAGTTGACCCAGAACGCCAAGAGCGTCGGCGCTGATGCCTGCCTGCTGGTCACCCCCTACTACAACAAGCCGACCCAGGAAGGCTTGTACCAGCACTTCCGCCACATCGCCGAGAGCGTGGCCATTCCGCAGATTCTCTACAACGTGCCGGGCCGCACCGCCTGTGACATGCTGCCGGAGACCGTCGAGCGCCTGTCCAAGGTCGCCAACATCATCGGTATCAAGGAAGCCACCGGCGACCTGCAGCGCGCTCAGGACATCCTCGACCGCGTCAGTTCCGACTTCCTGGTCTATTCCGGCGATGACGCCACCGCCGTCGAGCTGATGCTCATGGGCGGCAAGGGCAACATTTCCGTGACCGCCAACGTCGCCCCGCGTGCCATGGCCGAGCTCTGCGCCGCCGCGATGGCCGGCGATGCCGCTACCTCGCGCGCTATCAACGAGCGCCTGATGCCGCTGCACAAGAACCTGTTCATCGAATCCAACCCGATTCCGGTGAAATGGGCCCTGCAGGAAATGGGCATGATGCAGGACGGCATTCGTCTGCCGCTGACCTGGCTCAGCCCGCGCTGTCACGAACCGCTGCGTCAGGCCATGCGCCAGTCCGGCGTCCTGGCTTAATCGAGGAATACTTGCGCATGAAGCGACTGGCTGGACTCTCTGCCCTTGCCCTGATCATCTCCACCACCAGCGGCTGCGGCTGGCTGTGGGGCGATGAAGGCTACTTCCGTGACCGCTCCACCGACTATCTGGATGCGCGCCAGACTGCTCCCATGCAGATGCCGCCGAACGTCGACGCCAAGCGCATTGACCCGCTGCTGCCGGTGCCAGCGCATGTCGCCACCAGCTCCGAGACCCCGCAGAGCTTTGAAGTGCCGCGCCCGCAAGCCCTCGGCACGACCGGCGAGGCCAGTGAATTCAGCCTGCAGAAGAGCGGCGACTCGCGCTGGCTGGTGGCCCAGCGTGCTCCGGCGGAAGTCTGGCCGGTGGCTCGCTCCTACTTCGAGAACAGCGGTTTCCGCATTGCCGAAGAGCGCCCGCAGACCGGCGAGTTTATCACCGAGTGGCAGGGCGTTGAGGACCTGGCGCCGTCCATGGGCCGTCGCGTGGGCAGCCTGATGGCCGATACCGACAACCAGGTTCGCGTGCGTGTGCGCATCGAGCCGGGCGTGGTGCGCAATACCAGCGAAGTGTTCGTGGTCAGCGCCGAGCGTGAGGAAGGCAGCACTGCCGACGTGGCCTTCCCGGCCCGTACCGGCAACGCCAGCCTCGAGGCCTCGCTGCTCGACGGCATGCTCGCCGACCTCAGCAGCACCGCCGAGCATGGCTCGGTATCCCTGCTGGCTGCGCGCAACTACGACGCCCCCAGCCGCATCAACCTGACCCAGGACGGCGCCGGCAACCCGGTACTGAACCTCAGCACCGACTTCGACCGTGCCTGGTCCAGCGTCGGTCGCGCTCTGGAGCTGGGCGACGTGCGCGTCGACGACATCAACCGCAGCCTGGGCGTGTACTACGTCAACCTGGCTGAGGGCGCCAAGAAGCCGGAAGAAGAGAAGGGCTTCATCAGCGGCCTGTTCGGCAGCGAGCCGACCCAGGAAGAGATCGATGCCCGCGCCGAGCGCTATCAGGTGCGCCTGACCAGCAGCGCCGGTGGCGACGTGCAGGTCACCGTGGAGAAGGACATCAACACCGTGGCCCCGGAAGACGTGGCCCGCCGTGTGCTGACCCTGATCCAGGAAAACCTCGGCTGATCCCGGCCCGGCGGCTGCCGGGCCTGCAGCGAATCGATAGGCGAAACCCGGTGGGTTTCGCCTGTTTCGTTTAAACCAGGCGGAAACTTCGACATGACCACTCCCACCACCCTGAGCCTGAAGAAGATCTACTCCGGCAAAGTCCGCGACCTCTACGAGATCGATGCCAAGCGCATGCTGATGGTCGCTACCGATCGCCTTTCGGCCTTCGACGTGATCCTCGACGAGCCGATCCCGGAGAAGGGCAAGATCCTCACCGCCATTTCCAACTTCTGGTTCGACAAGCTCAAGGACGTGGTGCCCAACCACTTCACCGGCGACAGGGTTGAGGACGTGGTGCCGGCTGCCGAGCTGCCGCTGGTGGAAGGCCGTGCGGTGGTCGCCAAGCGCCTCCAGCCGGTCGCAGTGGAAGCCATCGTGCGTGGCTATATCGTCGGTTCGGGCTGGAAGGAATATCAGAAGAGCGGCACCGTCTGCGGCATCCAGCTGCCGGCCGGCCTGAAGGAAGCGGCCAAGCTACCGCAGCCGATCTTCACCCCCTCGACCAAGGCTGCCGTTGGCGACCACGACGAGAACATCAGCTTCGAGCAGTGCGAGGCCATCATCGGTGCAGAACTGGCGGCCAAGGTGCGTGATACCGCCATCGCCCTGTACAGCGCCGCAGTCGAGTACGCGGCCACCCGAGGCATCATCATCGCTGACACCAAGTTCGAGTTCGGCCTGGACGAAGACGGCACCTTGACCCTGATGGACGAGGCGCTGACCCCGGACTCCAGCCGCTTCTGGCCGGCCGACAGCTATGCCGAAGGCAGCAACCCGCCGAGCTTCGACAAGCAGTTCGTGCGTGACTGGCTGGAGTCCACCGGCTGGAACAAGGAGCCGCCGGCACCGGCCGTACCGGCCGAAGTAGCGCAGAAGACCGCCGACAAATACCGCGAGGCACTGACCCGGCTGACCAGCTGAGTCGCACCGCGGAAGAAGGAGGGAGCCATGGGCTCCCTTTTTCATGCCTGCCGCAAGCGCCTGATCGCACAAGAAAAATTGCTGGACTAACGGCGCTCAGCTGATATCATGCGCACCGCTTTGGGAAGATGCCGGAGTGGTCGAACGGGACGGATTCGAAATCCGTTGTGTCAGCAATGGCACCTAGGGTTCAAATCCCTATCTTCCCGCCATACAAAGTGCAAAACCCCTGGAGTCCTCGGACTTCAGGGGTTTTTGCGTTTCTGGGGTATGGAAAAGTCGCCTGCAGCTCCTGTTTAGCATCTAGGCTCGTATCTCCAAATAACTTCTCTAGTGTTTGTTTTGCAATTAGTTTGCTATGTTTGTTTCAAACGAACATCTGGAGGCGATAATGAGTGCGCTCAGCAAACCCGGCGTCGATGCCGATGCGGTATTGCTCAAGGCCCTGCTCAGTACTCGTGAGCAGTTGGGTCTCACCCAGCAGGAGCTGGCGGAGATAGTCGGGGTCAACCGTTCCGCCATCAGCCGCTGGGGCGATAGCGGTGGCCTGCGTCCGCAGAGCAAGACCGGCGAACTGGCGCTGCTGCTGATCCGTATCTACCGCGCCCTGTTTGCTCTGTTTGGCGGCAATCTCGATGACATGCGCCACTTCCTGCGCACCGAGAATCGCCATCTGGCCGGCGTGCCGCTGGAGCAGATGGGCCAGGTGCAGGGGCTGGTGCGTGTGGTGGAGTACCTCGACGCGATCCGCGGCAAGGTCTGACTTCCTTTCCCGACGCCCCGCCATGGTGGGGCTAAGCGAGTTTCCGATATGGATATCTGGCAGGCCTGTGCCGGCGCAGAACAGCTGACTCCATTACGCGGCCGGCTGGTACGCCTGGTGGAGAACCAAGAGCAGGTGGCCACCCTGCAGCTGGTGGATACCCTGGAAGAGCAGGCCCTGCTCGAGCAGCTGCTGGAGAGCAGCAAACCGCCACTGCCGCCCGGCGACGAGCCCTTGCACTACCTATTACACACGCCGTTCCGTTACCCGCCGCTGCGCTGGGGCTCGCGCTTCGGTCGGCGCCATGAGCCGAGCCTGTTCTACGCTGCCTGCCAGCTGGAGACGGCCATGGCCGAGACGGCGTTCTACCGTTTCGTGCTCTGGTATGGCATGGCCGAGCCGCCGCCGAGTGGGCGCATCCTCTCCGAGCATTCCTCCTTTGAAGCGCGCTATCAGGTGCAGCGCGGCATTCGCCTGCAGCTGCCGCCGTTTGATCGGTACCGCCAGGCGCTCACTCATCGCAGCGACTACCAGGCTACCCACGAACTGGGCAGCGCCATGCGCGAGGCAGGGGTGGAGGCGTTCGAGTATCCCTCGGCGCGTTGTCCGTTAAGCGGCACCAATGTCGCCCTCTATGCACCTGCCGCGTTCAGCGAGAAGCGCCCGCGCAACCTGCAACCCTGGCTGTGCGAAACCACCTCCGGATATGTGGCTTTCAAGAGTGCCCAGGCGCCGGATATTCCACGCCTGTTCGGCCTGGAGCTGTACCTGGTCGACGGCCACCTGCCGCAGCCCGCCTAAGGCCCGCGCCTGCGCTGAAAGAGGGCGAGGGCGGCGCACTTGTGCACATTGGCGAAGCAGCTTGTCAAGCTTCTGTCACAAAGCGTCGTAATCGCTTGATTCTCCATGATCATTTTTCAAGTCAATGAAAAATAAGGGATTTTTTCATTGGTGAAAAAAGCATCAGTTTGAGCCAAGGCCCCAGACCGTGGGCGGTGAGAAAGGTTTCCACCAAGTTGTCCACGTAGTTATCCACAGCTTCTGTGGATTGTCCGAGTAGTTGCTCTAGAGCGCGGTTTTGCGCGTTTGGCAAGTCTTTACCGGGCGAGAAAAGAGAGTAGAGTGGCGCGCCCCGAAGCCAGCCGTTGCTTACATGAAGTCTCGCGTTCTGTCCGCCGCCCAGCACCAGCCCGACATGGGTAATCGTCTGCCGGTTCGTCTGGCCTTCTGGCTGCTCGATCGCCCCCGCCTGGGGCATCACTCCACCATCAAACGCTTCGCCGGCGGCCTGCTCAAGCAGCCGGCCCGCAAGGGCTTAGTCGCGGCGCAGAGCCGCCTCGGTCAATTGCTGTGTCGTGACTGCGGCAACGCGCGTGATCGCCGCATCGGCCAGGAGCTGCTGCGTCAGGCGGCCCGCGCCGGCGACCTGCGCGCCCAGCTGGAACTCGGCCGCCTCTATTGCCAGCCGCGTCAGCGCGAGCCGCTGCAGGCCAGGCACTGGCTGGAACTGGCGGCGGCCCAAGGCTCCCACGAGGCCGCGCGCCTGCTGCAGCGTCTCGATCACTGATCGACGCGGGTATACTGCCGGGCATTCCTTTCCCGCCAGCGAGTCCGCCCGTGCCCGTTTCCTTCGTTCTCGATCTGCCCAATCTGCTGCTCGGCCTGTTGCTCGGCGCCGTGCCACTGGCCGTGCTGCTGTGGCGCCAGCAGCGCGGGCTGGCGAGCCAGGCGGCCGAGCGTCTGTTACTGGAAGAGCGCCTGAGCCAGGCGCGCCTGGCTCAGGAAGGCCTGAGTGCCCAGCTCGATGGCGCCAACGATGATCTGCGCAGCCAGCAGCAGGAGGGCGCTCGCCAGCAGGCCGAGCTGGCTGCCCTGCGTCGCGAGAGCGAGCTGCTCGGCCGCGAGCGCGAGGCCGCTCAGGCGGCTGCTCAGGAATGGGCGCGCGAGCGTGAGAACAAGGAAGGTCAGCTGCGCCAGCTGGAGAGCCAGCGTGCCGGTCTCGCCGCCGAACTGCGCGAGCAGCAGGAACATCACCAGCAGCGCCTGACCGATCTGCAGGCCGCTCGCGACGAGCTGCGTGCGCAGTTCGCCGAGCTGGCTGGCAAGATCTTCGACGAGCGCGAACAGCGCTTTGCCGAGACCAGCCAGCAGCGCCTCGGCCAGTTGCTCGATCCGCTCAAGGAGCGCATCCAGGCGTTCGAGAAGCGGGTGGAGGAGAGCTACCAGAACGAGGCGCGCGAGCGCTTCTCCCTGGCCAAGGAACTGGAGCGTCTGCAACTGCTCAACCAGCGCCTGGGCGACGAGGCGACCAACCTGACCCGCGCGCTCAAGGGCCAGAAGACCCAGGGCAACTGGGGGGAGCTGGTGCTGGAGCGGGTGCTGGAGCATGCCGGCCTGGAGAAGGGCCGCGAGTACCACACCCAGGTCAGCCTCAAGGGCGCCGATGGCGAGCGCTTCCAGCCAGACGTGCTGATCCAGCTGCCCGGCGACAAGCAGGTGATCGTCGACGCCAAGGTCAGCCTCACCGCCTACCAGGCGATGATCGTCGCCGAGGACGAGGTCGTCCGCACCCATGCCCTGAAGCAGCATGTTCTGAGCCTGCGTAGCCACCTCAAGGGGCTGGCGGTGAAGGACTACCAGCGTCTGGAAGGCTTGCACAGCTTGGACTTCGTCCTGCTGTTCGTACCTATCGAAGCGGCCTTCGCCGCCGCCTTGCAGGCCGACCCTGGCCTGTTCCAGGAGGCCTTCGAGCAGCATGTGGTGATCGTCAGCCCGACCACGCTGCTGGCCACGCTGCGGGTGATCGACAGCCTGTGGCGTCAGGAACGGCAGAGCCAGAACGCTCGGGATATCGCAGAGCGTGCCGGCCAGCTGTACGACAAGTTCGTCGCCTTCATCGCCGACCTGGACGAGATGGGCAGCCGCCTCAAGCAGCTGGACAAGGCCTATGACGCAGCGCGCAACAAGCTGTGCGAGGGCCGCGGCAACCTGATCAATCGGGTCGAGAATCTCAAGCTGCTCGGTGCCCGCGCCAGCAAGAGCCTGCCGGCGGATCTCATCGAGCGCGCCGCCGGCATGCCGCTGCTGGACGAGGCGGGCGAGTAACTCGCGCGCTCGCGGTTCAGGCCACGTCGACCAGAATCACCTCGCTGTCTTCCAGCGCGGTGACCCGCACCACTTCTTCCTGTGCGATGGCCACGCCGTCGCGCTCCAGTGCCTGCACGCCGTTGACCTCGATACGGCCCTTGGCCGCTACCAGGTAGCCCTTGCGCAGGCGGCCCAGCGGGTACTCGGCGCTTTGCCCTGCGCTCAGAGTGGCGGCAGCCAGGCGGGCATCGGCGCGGATGCGCAGGGCCTCCTCGTCGCTGTCGTGGCCGCTGGCCAGTATCACGAACTGGCCGGCGCGCTCGCCTTGCGGGAAGGGCTTGGCGCCCCAGGACGGCGCTTCGCCTTGCTGGTCCGGGATGATCCAGATCTGGAAGATCTTGGTGGTGACATCTTCCAGGTTGAACTCCGAGTGGGCGATGCCGGTGCCGGCGCTCATCACTTGTACGTCGCCGGCCTCGGTGCGGCCCTGGTTGCCCAGGTTGTCGCGGTGCGTGATGGCGCCTTCGCGGACGTAGGTGATGATCTCCATGTCATGGTGCGGGTGCGGCGGGAAGCCCGAACCTGCAGCGATCTCGTCGTCGTTCCACACGCGCAGGCGGCCCCAGTTGGTGCGCTGCGCATCGTGGTACTCGGCGAAGGAGAAGTGGTGACGGGCGTTCAGCCAGCCGTGGTGGGCATGGCCGAGGGAGGCGAACGGGCGTACGTCGATCATGGTGATGACTCCGTGGCTGCAACGCCGTATTGCGCTGCAGGAATGGCGAGCATCATCTATCGAGGATGTATTGATAAAAAGCGCAAAAAACCGCTACTTCCTATCGATTAAATCAATGATTCAGGCTAAGGTCAGGTGCCGGCTGATTAGCGCCCGCAGCGCCGCCGGCTTGACCGGCTTGGCCAGGTAGTCGAGGCCGGCGGCGTGCACCTCGGCCACCAGCTCGGGGCGGCCGTCGGCGCTGATCACCACGCCGGGCAGCGGCTGGCCCAGACGCGTGCGCAGCCAGGCCATCAGCTCGGTGCCGGTGTCGCCTTCGTCCAGGTGATAGTCGATCAGCGCCAGTTGCGGGCGCACGTCCTCGTCGAGCAGGTGCTCGCACTCCAGGCGATTGCGTGCCGTCCATACCTGGCAGCCCCAGCGCGACAGCAGGCTGTGCATGCCGGTGAGGATGCTGTCCTCGTTGTCGATGCACAGCACCTGGGCGCCGCCCAGGGTGTGGCCGTTGAGCTCGATGCTCGCCGGCTTGGCCTGCGGTGCGGCGCCGCGCACCAGTGGCACGCGCACGCTGAACACGCTGCCTTTGCCCGGCCAGGAGCGCACTTCCAGGCGATGGTCGAGCACTCGGCACAGACCATCAGCGATCGCCAGGCCCAGGCCCAGGCCTTTCTCGGCGCGGGTCTGGTGGCTGTCCAGGCGCTTGAATTCCTCGAAGATCACCTTGCGCTTGTCCTCGGGAATGCCTGGGCCGCGGTCCCAGACCTCCAGGCGCAGGAATTCGCCGTCGCGGCGGGCGCCGAGCAGCACGTGGCCGCGGGCATAGCGGAAGGCGTTGGTGAGGAAGTTCTGCAGCACCCGGCGCAGCAGCTTGGGGTCGCTGTCGATGCGCAGTTTGCTGGGCACCAGGTGGAAGTCCACGCGCTGCTCCTGGGCCAGCACGCGGAATTCGGCGCCGAGGGCGTCGAACAGCTGGCCGAGGGGGAAATGGCTGCGCTCCGGGGTGATGCGGCCGTTCTCCAGGCGCGAGATGTCCAGCAGGTCGGTGATCAGGTCTTCCGCCGAGCGCAGCGAGCTGTCCAGGTGGCGCACCAGTTCCTGGGCTTCCTGGGGCAGGGCGTCCTGCTGGTGGGAGAGAGAGGCGGAGAACAGCCGCGCGGCGTTCAGCGGTTGCATCAGATCGTGGCTGACGGCGGCGAGGAAGCGGGTCTTCGACTGGTTGGCCGACTCGGCGTTGCCCTTGGCCTCGCCCAGTGCCTGGTTAAGTTGCGACAGCTCGTGGGTGCGTGCCTCGACCCGCTGCTCCAGCCCTTCGTTGGCCTCCAGCAACGCCTGCTCGGCCTGGCGGAACGCGGTGATGTCGGTGAAGCTCATGACGAAACCGCCGCCGGGCATCGGGTTGCCGATCAGCTCTATGACCCGGCCGTTGGGGAACAGCCGCTCCGAGGTGTGCGCCTTGCCCTGGCGCATCCAGTACAGGCGCTTGGTCACGTGCTCTTCCACGTCACCGGGGCCGCACAGGCCGCGCTCGGCGTTGTAGCGGATGATCTCGGCAATCGGCCGGCCGACGCCGATCAGCCCGTCCGGGTACTCGAACAGTTCCAGGTAGCGACGGTTCCAGGCCACCAGGTGCAGGTTCTGGTCGACCACGCTGATGCCCTGGTTGATGTTCTCGATCGCCCCCTGCAGCAGGGCGCGGTTGAACTGCAGCACCTCGGACGCCTCGTCGACGATGCGCACCACGTCCTCGACCTGCATGTCGCGGCCTTCGATGGCGGCGCGTACCACGGCGCGGGTACTGGATGCGCCGAGCACGCCGGCCAGCAGGCGTTCGGTATGGGCGATCCACTCGGGGTCGGCATTCTGCGTCGGGATGAACGGGCGATCCTGCTGGTAGGCGAAGCGCACGAAGCTCTGGCGTGCGCGTTCCTCGCCGACGAAGCGCGCGGCCAGGGTCATCAGGTCGGCCACCTGCACGGCCAGCAGGTTGCGCCCGCTGGACTTGGCGCCGGTATCCAGGCCGATGAAGCGGCCGGCCTGCCAGTGCTCGGAGACCCGCGAGCGGGAGAGCCAGGAGACCAGGGCGAACAGCAGGAAGTTGCCGGCCAGCGACAGCAGCACGCCGCGGGTCAGGGGGTCAACCTCGATGCCGATCGGGTAATAGAGCAGCTCCGGCAGCAGCGGGAAGCGGTCCAGTGACCAGCGCAGGCCGCCCGCGGCCAGCGGCAGGGCCAGGGTGTACAGCCACAGGGCGCAGCCGGCGGCGAGGCCGGCGAACACGCCGCGGCGGTTGGCCTGTTTCCACACCAACGCGCCGAGCATGGCCGGTGCCAGCTGGCCGATGGCGGCGAACGACAGCTGGCCAATGGTGGCCAGGCTGGCGTTGGTGCCGAGCAGGCGATAGCAGACGTAGGCCAGCAGCAGGATGATCAGGATGCTCAGGCGCCGCGCGCTGAGCATCCACTGGCGGAAGGCCTCGAACGGTCGCTCGGTGTTCTGCCGGCGCAGCAGGGCCGGCAGCAGCATGTCGTTGCTGACCATGGTCGACAGCGCCACGGCCTCGACGATCACCATGCCGGTGGCGGCCGAGGCGCCGCCGATGAAGGCCAGCATCGCCAGCGCCGGATGCGCCTCGGCCAGCGGCAGGCTGATCACGAAGGAGTCCGGCTGCACGCCGGCCGGCAGCAGCAACTGGCCGGCGAGGGCGATGGGCACCACGAACAGCGCGGCCAGCAGCAGGTAGGCGGGGAACACCCAGCGCACCAGGCGCAGGTCGGCCGGCTCGATGTTCTCCACCACGCTGACGTGGAACTGACGCGGCAGGCAGATGATCGCGGTCATCGCCAGGCCGGTCTGCACCAGCATCGCCGGCCAGCTCACGGTCTGCGACCAGTAGCCTTCCAGCGCCGGGGCTTGGCTGGCCCGTTCGAGAAGGTCGCCGAAGCCGCCGAACAGGCCCCAGGTGACGAACACGCCGACGGCGAGGAAGGCCAGCAGCTTGACCAGCGACTCGAAGGCAATTGCCAGCACCATGCCGCGGTGGTGCTCGGTGACATCCAGGCTGCGGGTGCCGAACAGCACGGTGAACAGGGCCAGGATCAGCGACACGATCAGCGCCGTGTCCTGGCTGCGAGTGGGGCTGGGCGTGGTGCCGATCAGCAGGTTGACGCCGAGCACGATGCCTTTCAGCTGCAGGGCGATATAGGGCAGCACGCCGACCAGGCAGATCAGCGCCACCACCACCGCCAGGCTCTGCGACTTGCCGTAGCGCGCGGCGATGAAGTCGGCGATCGAGGTGATGTTCTCGCGCTTGCTGATGGCCACCATCTTTTCCAGCACCCAGGGGGCGAACAGCAGGACGATGATCGGCCCCAGGTAGATCGGCAGGAACGACCACAACTGGCCGGCCGCCTGGCCGACCGCGCCGAAGAAGGTCCAACTGGTGCAGTACACCGCCAGCGACAGGCTGAAGACCCAGGCACGCAGGCGCGGCTTGAGCGGCGTGCGGCGGCGGTCGCCATAGAAGGCGATGGCAAACAGGATGGCCATGTAGGCCAGGGCGACGAAGGCGATCAATCCGCCGGACAGCGACATGCGAACTCCGCGTATGGGGCATGGTCAGCAAGACCATTGACTATGGGTTTAGTCTCGCACGCGGCGCCGCAATCGTCAGGCCGACCAAGGTCGCAACCAGCTTGAGTCGCCGCCAGGCGCCTGCTAGCGTGATCGGCCGTGGTCGCCTTGCCGGAGTTCGTGTCATGTTCAAGCCTCAACCTGTCACCCTGCAGCAGGGTGCGCTGCGCCTCGATCCGCTGAGCGAGGGTGACCTGCCTGGCCTGCTGCAATTGGCCGAGGCCAACCGCGAATCCCAGCAGTACATGAGCGGCACCACGCGCCCGGACTGGTACCGCAACGCCCTGGCCGATCAGCGCGAGGGCCGTGAGGTGGTCTTCGCCATTCGCCTGGCCGGCGAGCTGGTCGGCACCACCAGTTTCTTCGACTTCAATCCGGTGCTGCCGGCCGCCGAGATCGGCGCGACCTGGCTGGATGCCCGCCAGCACGGCACCGGCCTCAACGGCATGATCAAGTACCTGATGCTGCGCCACGCCTTCGAGGAGTGGCAGTTGGTGCGCGTGCAGCTGAAGACCGCCGCGAGCAACCTGCGCTCCCAGCGCGCCATCGAGAAGCTCGGCGCCCAGCGCGAGGGGCTGCTGCGCAACCACCGGCGCCTGGCCGACGGCCGCCTCGATCACACGGTGATGTACAGCATCACCGACAGCGAGTGGCCGCAGGTCAAGGCCGGCCTGGAGGCGCGCTTCGGCGCCTGATCGCGATGGCCGACGGCGAGCAGACCCGTTTCTGGGAGAGCCAGGCTCTGACCGGCGTGGAACTGCTGCACGCGCGCTATATCGAGCAGCGCTTCGCTCCGCATGTGCACGAAGGCTTCGTGTTTACCGTGATCGAGGGCGGCGCCCAGCGCTTCCGTCATCGCGGTAGCGATCACCTGGCTCCGGTCGGCAGCATGGTGCTGATCAACCCGGATGAAGTGCACACCGGTTCCAAGGCTCACGAGCAGGGCTGGTGGTACCGCGCCTTCTACCCGGCACCGGCGCAGGTCCAGGGTGTGCTGGAGGAGTTGGGTCTGGCCGGTGGCGGCATGCCGTCGTTCGGCGTCAGCGTGCTGCAGGACCTCGACCTGCACCAGGCCTTCGGCCATCTGCACCGCATGCTCGATAGCGACGCCGATGCGCTGCAGCAGCAGACGGCCTGGCGCGAGGCGATCCTGCTGCTATTCCAGCGCCACGCGCGGATATCCCAACCTGCCGAGCCCGGTCGTGAGCCACGCGCCGTGGCTCTGGCCAAGGATCTGCTGGCCGCGCGCCTGGGTGAGCCGCCCTCGCTGGAGGAGCTGGCGTCGCTGGTCAATCTCTCGCCCTTCCACTTTGCCCGCGTGTTCCGCCGAGCCACCGGCCTGCCACCGCATGCCTGGCTCAAGCAGCGGCGCCTGGAGCAGGCGAGGGCGCTGCTGCGTTCCGGCTGCGCACCACTGCAAGTGGCCATGCAGCTGGGCTTCTCCGATCAGAGCCATCTGAATCGACAGTTCAAGCAGAGTTATGGCGTCAGCCCCGGCGAGTATCGCCGCGCCTGTGCCGATTTCTGAGATAGACGCGCAAGATCGTTCAAGACACCGCCCGCGGCGCCCGGCTAGCCTCCTCGGTTCAAGGAGGTTCCATGTCCCGTCATCACGAATTCCTGCAAGGCACTCGCGACATGCTGCCGATGCTGCTCGGCGCCATGCCCTTCGGCATCATCTACGGCAGCCTGGCCGGCGCTGCCGGGCTCACGCCCTGGCAGACCATCGGCATGTCGGTGCTGGTGTTCGCCGGCTCGGCTCAGTTCATCGCCATCAGCCTGCTGGGCGGTGGCGCGACCCTGGCCGTGCTGTGGCTGACCACGCTGGTGGTCAACCTGCGCCACGCCTTGTACAGCGCTAGCCTGCAACCCTTCGTGCGTCACCTGCCCAAGCGTTGGCGGGTGCCGCTGGCCTTCTGGCTGACCGACGAGGCCTTCGCCGTGGTCCAGCACCGTTATGCCGAGAGCGACGCTTCGCCGCACAAGCACTGGCACTTCCTCGGCGCGGCGCTGGCCATGTACGTCAACTGGCTGGCCTGCACACTGGTCGGTCTGGTGTTCGGCCAGGCGGTGCCGAACATCGGTGACTGGGGACTGGACTTCGCCATGCTCGCCACCTTCATCGGCATCGTCGTGCCCATGCTGCGCAATCGTCCGCAGGTGGCGGCGGCGCTGGTGGCCGGCGCGGTGGCGCTGGCCTGCCACGGCCTGCCCTACAAGCTCGGCCTGATGGCCGCTGCCTTCGCCGGCATCGTCGTCGGAGTGCTGCTGGAGCGTCGCTACCGCCTGCTGCAGGACGAGGTGTTCTGATGGAAAACTGGATCCTGATCCTCGGTATGCTGGTGATCACCTTCACCACCCGCTATAGCCTGTTCGCCTTCCCCGACCTGCGCTTCCCACCACTGATTCGCCAGGGCCTGCACTACGTGCCGACCGCCGTGCTCACCGCCATCGTGGTGCCCGGCATGCTGCTGCCGGATGGCAAGACCTGGGCGCTGAGCCTGGACAACGCCTACCTGCTGGCCGGCCTGGCGACCATTGCCATCGCCGCGGTGACTCGCCATCTGCTGGCGACCATTGGCGGTGGGCTGCTGGTGTTCTTCCTGCTGCGCTGGTGGCTGGGGCAGATGCCTATCTGATTCGTAGCGAGTTTCGATAATCAGCCGCAGCCCGGACTTCAGTCCGGGAAACCTCAACCAGTCCCGGACTGAAGTCCGGGCTACGGCGCTATCGGCGACACGGAATAGCCTGGAAGCCCCTTACCCCCGGCCCCTCTCCCAAAGGGCGTGGGAGCAAGGCACGAAAGCGCAACGCAGGTGTGGCTTTGCCTGGGGCAGATGCTGTCCAATATCGGACGGCCCGCTCGGCCTCTCACAGGTACAAGGACGATGACCCAGAATTCGCAATTCGCCCTGCTTGGCACCCGGCGTTTCCTGCCGTTCTTCGTGACCCAGCTGCTCGGCGCGTTCAACGACAACATCTTCAAGCAGTCGCTGATCCTCGCCATCCTGTTCAAGCTCAGCGTCAGTGCCGACCGCGATCTGCTGGTCAACCTCTGCGCACTGCTGTTCATCCTGCCGTTCTTCCTGTTCTCTGCCCTCGGAGGCCAGTTTGGCGAGAAGTTCGCCAAGGACGCGCTGATCCGCGCGATCAAGCTGGCCGAGATCGCGATCATGGCGGTCGGCGCAATCGGCTTCCTGCTCGACAATCTCTACCTGATGCTGGCGGCGCTGTTCGCCATGGGCACTCACTCGGCGCTGTTCGGCCCGGTGAAGTACTCGATCCTGCCGGCGGCGCTGCGCGAGCAGGAGCTGGTGGGCGGCAACGCCCTGGTGGAGATGGGCACTTTCCTCGCCATCCTCGCCGGCACCATCGGCGCGGGCCTGCTGATGTCCGGTGAGGGCTATCGCGTGGCGGTGGGCATCGCCATCGTCGGCACCGCCGTGGCTGGCTACCTGGCCAGTCGCAGCATCCCGCACTTCGCCGCGGCGCTGCCGCAGCTGCAGCTGGACTGGAACATCTTCCGCCAGTCCTGGCAGATCATGCATCTGGGCCTGGGCCAGCGCCCGGCGGTGTCGCGCTCGCTGATCGGCAGCTCGTGGTTCTGGTTCCTCGGGGCGATCTACCTGACGCAGATTCCGACCTTTGCCAAGGATCTGCTGCACGGCGACGAGAGCGTGGTGACGCTGATCCTCACCGTATTCTCGGTGGGCATCGCGCTGGGCTCGATGCTCTGCGAGCGCATGAGCGGGCACAAGGTGGAGATCGGCCTGGTGCCGTTCGGCTCGTTCGGCCTGTCGCTGTTCGGCATCCTGCTGTGGGCCACCTCCAGCAGCTTCCCGCAGGCGGCCGCGGCGCACGACTGGCTGGGTCTGCTGCAGATGGGCGAGGCCTGGTGGGTGCTGGCCTCGATCCTCGGCCTGGGCGTCTTCGGTGGCTTCTACATCGTGCCGCTGTACGCGCTGATCCAGTCGCGTACCGAGGCGCACGAGCGGGCGCGGGTGATCGCCGCCAACAATATCCTCAACGCGCTGTTCATGGTGGCGGCGGCGCTGGTGTCGATCCTCTTCCTCAGCGTCGCCGGGCTGTCGATCCCGCAGCTGTTCCTGGCCATCTCGCTGATGAACCTGGCGGTCAACGCCTACATCTTCAAGATCGTCCCCGAGTTCACCATGCGCTTCCTGATCTGGATGCTCAGCCACTCGATGTACCGGGTGCGCCACCAGAACCTGGAAGTGATCCCGGAGGAGGGCGCGGCAGTGCTGGTGTGCAACCACGTGTCCTTCGTCGATGCATTGCTGATCGGTGGCGCGGTACGCCGGCCGGTGCGTTTCGTCATGTACTACAAGATCTACAACCTGCCAGTGCTCAACTTCATCTTCCGCACCGCCGGCACCGTGCCGATCGCCGGGCGCAACGAGGACCCGGAAGTGTTCGAGCGGGCCTTCGCGCGTATCGCCCAGTATCTCGCCGAGGGGGAGGTGGTGTGCATCTTCCCCGAGGGCAAGCTGACCACCAGCGGCGATATCGACGAGTTCAAGGCCGGGGTCGAGCGCATTCTCGCCGCCAATCCGGTGCCGGTGATTCCACTGGCGCTGCAGGGCCTGTGGGGCAGCTTCTTCAGCCGCGCGCCGCACAAGGGGCTGTTCAAGCGCTTCTGGTCGCGAGTCAACATAGTCGCCGGCACGGCGCTGCCGGCGGACACCGGACGCTTGGCGCTGCAGGAGCAGGTAAGCCTGCTGCGTGGCGACCAGCGCTAAGCTCGATGCCCACAAAAAAGCCCGCCAATCGGCGGGCTTTTTTATGGCGGCGCACTCAGTGGCTGAGCTTGAGGCCGACTAGGCCGATGATGATCAGCGCCACGCTGCCCAGGCGCATCAGCGCCATGGATTCGCCGAACAGGACGATGCCGGCGATCACCGTGCCGACGGCGCCAACGCCGGTCCAGATGGCGTAGGCGGTGCCCAGCGGAAGCTCCTTCATGGCCAGGCCGAGCAGGGCTAGGCTGACGATCATGGCGCCAACGGTGAGCACGGTGGGGAGGGGGCGGGTGAAGCCGTCGGTGTACTTGAGGCCGATGGCCCAGCACACCTCGAAGAGGCCGGCGAACAACAGGATGATCCAGGACATGGTGGTAGCTCCGTACTGCTGAAAAGGCGACGGGCCGTCCCGGATGATCACTCGAAAGGAGCCACGAGGTCGTCCTCGCGTCGTTCGCTATTCTGCACAGGGCGCTGCACAGGGCAAGCCCGAGAGGACGGGCGGACCCTGTGAGTTGTTGCGGAAGTTGTCCGGAAGGTCAGATGCCTTCCGGGATCTCTTCGCCGCCGAGTGCCTCGAACAGGGCCGGCAGGAAGTCGGCGAAGGTCAGCATCATCAGAGTGAAGCTGGCATCCAGCTGCCCCGGTGCATCTTCACCGCCATCCTGAGCGGCCTGGTCCTGCAGCAGGTCCTCGAAGCGCAGGCGCTTGACCGCCAGCTTGTCGTCCAGCACGAAGGACAGCTTGTCCTGCCAGGCCAGGGACAGCTGGGTGACCAGCTTGCCGGCGGACAGGTGCAGCTGGATTTCCTCGCTGGTCAGGTCCTGGCGCTTGCAACGCACCACGCCGCCGTCCTCGCTGGTGTCGCGCAGCTCGCACTCGTCGAGCACGAAGAAGTCCGGCGCGGCGGCTTGGGTCTTGACCCAGTCTGTGAGGGTGGCGGTCGGCGCCATCTTCACGCTCAGCGGACGCACCGGCAGCGAGCCGATGGCCTCGCGCAGGGTCGACAGCAGGTCTTCGGCCTTTTTGGCGCTGGCGCTGTCGACCAGGATCAGGCCGAGCTTCGGTGCGATGGCGGCGAAGGTGCTGGAACGACGGATAAAGGCGCGCGGCAGGAAGCTCATGACGATCTCGTCCTTGAGCTGGTCGCGCTCCTTCTTGTAGACCTTGCGCATCTGCTGCGCCTCGATCTCGTCGACCTTGTCCTTCAGCGCATCGCGAACCACGCTGCCGGGCAGGATGCGTTCTTCCTTGCGCGCGGAGATCAGCAGGAAGTCACCGCTGACATGCACCAGCGGCGCATCGCCACCCTTGCCGAACGGGGCCATGAAGCCGTAGGTGGTCAGCTCCTGGCTGGCGCAGGGGCGCGCGGCCTTGGCGGCCAGTGCCGCTTCCAGGGCTTCGGCGTCGAAGGGCACGTCCTGGGTCAGGCGATAAACGAGCAGGTTGCGGAACCACATGGGGGTTGACTCTCCAATTACGCAAAGCGCGCATTATTCTCCGCCGGGGCGGATTGGCCAACCCATCGCTAAGCCTTTGGAACAATTGCAGATTTTTTTTAAAAAAGAGCTTGCCAAGGCCAGGGTCGCTCTCTAGAATGCGCCCCACTTCGAGAGTGAAGGGTGATTAGCTCAGCCGGGAGAGCATCTGCCTTACAAGCAGAGGGTCGGCGGTTCGATCCCGTCATCACCCACCATCTCGCAGTTACGCGCAGCGGTAGTTCAGTCGGTTAGAATACCGGCCTGTCACGCCGGGGGTCGCGGGTTCGAGTCCCGTCCGCTGCGCCATACATAAGCCTTGGTTAGACTGAAGACCAAGACTGGAAGAAACGACCGAAAGGTCGTTTTTTTTTGCCCGTGATTTCCATCCAGTGCGCAGGGCGTGCCCGGCGAGGCCAGGGTGGCTGAACTTATCCGCTTTCTGCGGCTCCTACAGTGCCGTAGCCAGTGCTTGCCGCAGGCTGCTAAGCTCGCGTCTCTCTCCGGCCCCTGCGGCTATAACAAGGAACAAGCATGAAACAACATCGTCTAGCGGCGGCGGTTGCCCTGGTCGGCCTGGTACTGGCCGGCTGCGATGCGCAGACCAGCGAAGTGGAACTCAAGACCCCGGCGCAGAAGGCTTCCTACGGCATCGGCCTGAACATGGGCAAGAGCCTGTCGCAGGAAGGCCTGTCTGACCTGGACTCCAAGGCCGTAGCCATGGGCATCGAAGACGCCATCGGCAAGAAAGAGCAGAAGCTGAAGGACGAGGAGCTGGCCGAGGCCTTCGCCTTCCTGCAGAAGCGTGCCGAAGAGCGCATGACCAAGCTCAACGAGGAATCGGCCCAGGCCGGCAAGAAGTTCCTCGAGGAAAACGGCAAGAAGGATGGCGTGGTCACCACCGCCTCCGGTCTGCAGTACGAAGTGATCAAGAAAGCCGAAGGTGCCCAGCCGAAGCCGACCGACGTGGTTACCGTGCACTACGAGGGCAAGCTGACCGACGGCAGCGTATTCGACAGCTCCGTCGAGCGTGGCAGTCCCATCGATCTGCCGGTGAGCGGCGTGATCCCGGGCTGGGTCGAAGGCCTGCAACTGATGCACGTTGGCGAGAAGTACAAGCTGTACATTCCCAGCGAGCTGGCCTACGGCGCCCAGAGCCCGAGCCCGGCCATTCCGGCCAACTCGGTGTTGGTGTTCGAGCTGGAACTGCTGGCCATCAAGGATCCGGCCGCTGCTGGCGCTGCCCAGTAACAGTCCTCGGTTACAGAGAACGCCCCGCTTGCCGGGGCGTTTTCTTTTGCCGAACCGGCAGGCGACCTGTCGGTCTGAACGAGGGTAACGCCGGTTGTGGTGTTACGGTTATGCACATTGCGCCGGTTACCAGACTTGCCAGGCCCGTTGCGTGTTTCATGAGCAATGCTCGTATCGTAACTAGCTGATTTATATTGTTTTTTGCTCGTGAGCAAAAAACATCCGATCTGTGGAGAGGCCCCGTGGTACGGGCGTTTGATCGAGTCATCAAACAACTGTTCACAGGGTTATCCACAGCTTCGGTGGATAACCAGGCGGAGCCCAGCAGGCATGCGTCATCGCGGAGATTGGCCATGAATCCCCCGTTCAATTCCATGCGTTACCTCAGGTTGGCGCAGCGTGTGTTGGCCCGTGGCCGACTACCTGCCTTGTTGCTGGCGGTGACCCGCAAGGGCGAGGGCGGCGCGCGTTTCGCTCGTCTGCGCGGCGATCTGAAATTGCTGCAGGGGCTGTGTGCGGCCTGGTGGCGTGGCGAGTACCGCGCCATCGGTAGCCAGGCGCTGGTGGCCGTGGTCGCCGCGCTGGTGTATTTCCTGATGCCACTGGACATGGTGCCGGATTGGCTGCTCGGTGTCGGCCTGCTGGATGATCTGGCCGTGCTGGCGTGGGTGCTGCGTACCTGGGAAACGGAGCTGCAGGCCTATCGAGTGTGGCGCGATGCACAGGCGCCCGAGGTGCTGCGTCGGGTCGAGGCATTGCCGGGGCTGGACGAAGAAGGCTCGGCGTAACGACTAGGCGTGTGCTGGCGCAATGTCGCTCGCACGATGTCAGGCGCTCATCCCACATCTAGCTGCCCGCGCTGCGAGACGAACCCCTCTGCTCGAAGCCACTCGCCTATCACGATCAGCACCAGCTATGAACTGCATGCGACTTGCCGAGCATTCGCGCTGTGTCGACGGCGCCGACTCTTGTCTGCTGGGTCAGTATAGGTCACGCTCTTGGGGCAACCGGGCGTTTAACATAGGCGCCTGAAGGGAGGTGTCGAGCGTTTCGGCACTGCGGTCCACGGAGAGTTGTATGAGTGTGCAAGTGATCACGCGCGACGGCGAGGCGGAGTACGCCGTGCTGCCCTGGGCCGAATATCAGGCCCTGCTCAAGGCCGTCGGCCAGGCCTCCGCATCCGTTGCCAGCGCCGCACCGGTGCCAACCGGCTCCGGGCTCGATCAGTTGGCCAGCCTGCGAGAGGCCAAGGGCATGTCCCAGGCCGATCTGGCGCGTGCGGTGGGCATCAGCCCGCATTATCTGAATCTGTTCGAGACCGGTGAGCGTGCGCCGGACGGCGCCATTCTGCGCTCGCTGGGGCGGGTGCTGGGCGTGAGCGACTGGGAGCAGTCGTCTTGAGTGTGCGTATCCATCGGCAACACTGGCAGGCCCTGCTAGGTGAGCTGGAAGATGCGCGTCGTCAGCGCCATCTGCTGACCTACCGTGCGCTGGTCGAGCGTCTGCAGCTGCCTACGCCAGCCATGCAGACCCTGACCGCCGCCCTGGAACACCTGGCGGCCCTCGATGCCCGCGCCGAGCGCCCCCTGCGCAGCGCGCTGGTGATCAGCCAGGGCGCCAGCCGCCTGCCGCGCACCGGCTTCTTCGAGTGCGTGAACCGTCTCGGACGTTTCTCCGGCCCCTCCGACGGCATCGCCGCCGCCTCCTGGCATGCGGCCGAAGTGGCGCGGGTCTTCGAGTTCAGCTACCCCGAGGAGCCCTGATGCTCTGGCGCCTGCGTGCCCGCCTGGGCTACTGGGTGGCGCGGCGCCTGTTCCACTGGCGCTGGCTGATGCAACAGCCGCGCGCCTGGAACTGGATGCAGGGCCAGTTTGCGCGCATGGCCGCGCTCGGTGATACGCCGGCGCAAAGCTTCTACGGGCATCTGCTGCTGTTTCGCGGTCAGGGCTTCGGCGCGCGCGAGGAGGGCCTGCGTCTGCTGCGTCTGGCGGCCGAGGGTGGTGACGGCAAGGCGGCCTATCAGCTCGGCGTGCAATACCTCACCGGCGACAGCCGCCAGGCTCCGGATGCGGTCGAGGCGGCGCGCTGGTGGGAGCGAGCCGCCGCGCTTGCCCATCCGCTGGCGGCGCAGCGCCTGTCCCAGCTCTATCGAGATGGCGGCCCCGGTCTCGCGGCGGATGCGCTGCAGGCCGAGCGCTATGCCCGGCGCGCCGAAGAGCTGGGCTTCAGGCCGAGAGGCTGAGCGTATCGAGGATATGCAGGCTGTAGCCCGGCACCGCCTTGGCGTGACGCTTGGCTTCCGAGGCCAGGCCGGCCAACTGGCTGGCATCCAGCTGCGGGCAGTTCTGCGGATGCAGATACACCACACCGATAGACAGTGATAGCAGGGGGAATTCCTCGCGCTTGCCCTGGCGGTTGTGGCTGACGAAGCAGCCGGCCTGCAGGTGTTCCTCACGATAGAAGCGTCGGCACTGGGCCTGGAAATCCTCCAGCAGCTGGTTGAGCCGCTCGCGCCAGTTGCCCGGGCCGAGTACTAGCAGAAAATCATCGCCACCGATATGGCCGACGAAGTCGCGGCTGGGGTCGACCCTCTCGTTTAGGCATTGTGCCAGGCACAGCAATATCTCGTCACCGCGGGCGTAGCCGTAAAGGTCGTTGAACGGCTTGAAGCTGTCGATATCCACATAGCACACCACCGCCTCGCGGCCTTGCTGCAGCAGGCGGCCGAGGCACTGCTGAATCGGCACGTTGCCCGGCAACAGGGTCAGCGGGTTGGCGTGGCGGGCCTGTTGGATCTTCAGCTCGGTAATCAGCTTGAGCACGTCGATCACCCGGCCCAGACCGCGGTAACGGCCCTGCTGGGTGATGATGAAGTCTTCTTCCATGCGCTGGCGCGCACGGCTGGTGAGCAGGCGGCTGACCTGCTGCAGCGACTGGCCGACGTCCACGGCAAGGAAGTCGGTGCTCATCAGGCGGCTGATCGGTTTGCGCGCGAACAGGTCGGTGGCGAAGGGCTTGAGCAGCGCATCGGATAGCGAGTGGCGATGGACGATACCGACCGGCTGTTCCTGGCTGTCCAGCACCGCTAGGGAGTTGAGATTGGCCTGGGCGCGGAAGGCCTCCAGAACCACGGCGATGGCGGTGTCCTGGGCCACCGCGGGCTGCTCGTTGAGCAGCGCGGAGAGGTCTCCGCTGTCTTCACCCAGAGATGGCGCCACGCTCTCCAGACGCGGCAGCAGTTTCTGCGCATCGCGTGGCGGTTGTTCCTGGGGGCGGCACAGCAGGTAGCCCTGGACCAGGTCGACGCCCATCTCGATCAGGATCGCCAGCTCTTCCACCAGCTCAATGCCTTCGGCGATCACCTGGGCGCGGGAGGCCTTGGCCATTTTCAGGATGGAATCGACGAATTCGCGCTTCACGGCGTCCTGGTGGATGCCGTCGATGAAGTGGCGGTCGATCTTCACGTAGTCGGGGCGCAGCTCGGACCACAGGCGCAGGCTGGAATAGCCGGCTCCGAGATCGTCCAGGGCAATGGAGAAGCCCATGGCGCGGTAGTGGTGCAGTGCGGTGTCGAGCAGCTGGAAGTCATCGATCGGCGCCTGCTCGGTCAGCTCGATCACCACCTGATCCGGCGGGATGCCGAAGTCCTGCAGCAGCTTGAGGGTACGGCCGGGCTGGTGGCTGGGCTCCAGCAGCGACTCCGGGGACACATTGAGGAACAGCTTGCCGCCCAGCTGCTGGTCGCGGAAGCGGCGGCAGGCGCTCTTGCGTGCCAGCAGTTCGAGCTCGCTCAGGCGGCCGACATTGCGCGCCACGCTGAACAGCGCCAGAGGCGCATGCAGCGAGCTGTTGGAAGGGCCGCGGGTCAGCGCCTCGTAACCGAGAATGCGTCGCTCGGACAGGCTGACGATGGGCTGGAACAGGCTGTGAAGGTCGCCGTGAGCGAGGATGGATTCCAGCGCGCTCAACTGCTCGGTGACGGTCATGGGAGGTGTCTCGGTCTGCCGGAAAAGAAAAGGGCCGATATCGCTACCGGCCCCTTATTTCACGACAGAACGATGACTGTTTGATTACGCCTGGGTCAGTGCTTGGCCAGAGTGGCTTCCAGGCCGAGGTAGTCGAGCAGGATGCGCCCGCTCTCGGTCAGGTAGGCGTCGTCTTCCGGTTTGGTCTTCTCGGGCTCGGCCGGGGCGGCGTCTTCATCCTCGTCCTTGATCTCCTTGAGCAGTTCCTCGCCCTTGGCCTTGCGCTTGGTGTTTTCCAGCGCCAGTTGCTTGGCCTCGATGTCGGCGTGCTGAGTGCGGCGCGCCTGCTCGTTGAGGCTGACGCTGGTCTCGGCCATCAGCTTCTGCGCCAGCGCCAGGCGCTCGCGGGTGAAGACGAAGTCCGGGTTGCCCGCGGTGCGCGATTCGTGGCGCGACTTCAGCTCGGCGAGGAACGGCTTGTAGGGGTTGCTGTCCGGTTTCAGCGCCGGGTTGATGCTGTCCCATGGCATGGCCTCGGGCAGGGCGCTCTCGCCGATTTCCTGGGTGTCGACGATGTCCGGGTAGGCGATGTCCGGCAGCACGCCCTGGTGCTGGGTGCTCTGCCCGGAAACGCGGTAGAACTTGGCCAGGGTCAGCTTCAGCTCACCATGGTTGAGCGGCTGGATGGTCTGCACCGTGCCCTTGCCGAAGGTCTGTCCGCCGAGGATCAGCGCGCGGTGATAGTCCTGCATGGCGCCGGCGAAGATCTCCGAGGCGGAGGCCGAGAGACGATCCACCAGCACGGCCAGCGGGCCGTCGTAGAACACGCCCGGCTCCTCGTCGGCCAGCACGTCGACGCGGCCGTCGCTGTTGCGTACCAGCACGGTCGGGCCCTGGTCGATGAACAGGCCGGTCAGCTCGGTGGCTTCCTGCAGGGAGCCGCCGCCGTTGTCGCGCAGGTCGATGACTACGCCGTCGACCTTGTCCTTCTTCAGCTCGCCCAGCAGACGCTTCACGTCGCGGGTAGTGCTCTTGTAGTTGGGGTCCTGGGCACGGTAGGCCTTGAAGTCGAGGTAGAAGGCCGGAACCTTGATCACCCCGAGCTTGTACTCGCGGCCCTCGTGCTGCAGCTTGAGCACGGACTTCTGCGCGGCCTGTTCTTCCAGCTTGACCGCCTCGCGCACGATGGTGACCACCTTGCTGGTCTGGTCGCTTGGTGCGTTGCTGGCCGGGATGACTTCCAGGCGCACCTTGGAGCCCTTGGGCCCGCGGATCAGCTTGACCACTTCGTCCAGGCGCCAGCCGATCACGTCGACCATGTCCTTGTCGCCCTGGGCGACGCCGACGATCTTGTCGGCGGGGACGATCTGCTTGCTCTTCTCGGCCGGGCCGGCCGGTACCAGGCGCACGACCTTCACATACTCGTTGTCGGTCTGCAGCACAGCGCCGATGCCTTCCAGCGACAGGCTCATGTTGATGTCGAAGTTCTCCGCGTTATCCGGGGAGAGATAGTTGGTGTGCGGGTCGTAGGTCTGCGCGAAGGCGTTGATGTAGGCCTGGAACACGTCTTCGCCACGGGTCTGCTCGAGACGCTTGCGCTGGTTCTTGTAGCGCTTGAGCAGCAGTTCCTGGATGTCCTTGGGCTCCTTGCCGGCGATCTTCAGGCGGAGGACCTCGTCCTTCACACGCTTGCGCCAGAGGTCGTCCAGCTCCGCCTTGTCCTTGGCCCAGGGCGCCTTCTCGCGGTCCACCAACAGGCTCTCGTCGACGCTGAAGTCGAACTTGTCGACGCCGGCTTCGAGCAGGGCCTGGGCATGGTCGAGGCGTTCCTCGGCGCGCTGCAGGTAGGTGCGGTAGATGATGAAGCCGGGCTCCAGATCGCCGCTCTTGAGCAGGTCGTCGAACTTGCCCTGCCAGCGGTTGAACTGGGCGATGTCGGCGGCGGTGAAGTAGCTGCGCGCGGGGTCGAGCATCTTCAGGTAGCCGTCGTAGATCTTCGCCGAGCGCTCGTCGTTGAGCGGCGGCTTGTTGTAGTGATGGCGCTTGAGCAGTTCGACCACGTTGAGGCTGGCGATTACCTGCTCGCGGTCCGGTTGCAGGTAGGCCCAGTTCTCCGCGGCGGCCTTGGCGGCGGCGGGCAGGGCGTGCAGACCGAGAAGCAAGGCCAGGGCTGTTGCGGGAAGGAAACGCTGCATGTTGGTTCGACGCGAAGGCAGGTGATAACGCATATTAGGCCGTCTGGTAGAGCGCCGGGTTCCATCTATCCCGGCGGCAAAATGCAAAAGCCCGGCATCAGGCGCAAAGCCGCGTGCTGTCTATGCCGGGGTCTCACTCACTATGGAGGCAGCATGAAGGCATTGCAAGGCGTCGAGGGGCAGTTGGAATGGGCCGAGCGCGCCTCTCCGGTCTGCGATGTGGGCCAGGTCCGCATTCGAGTGGCCGCGGCGGGGCTCAATCGCGCCGATCTGCTGCAGCGTGCCGGCCATTACCCACCGCCGCCGGGGGCCAGCGATATCCTCGGCCTGGAGTGTTCCGGGGTGATCGCCGAAGTCGGTCCCGGCAGCCAGTGGCAGGTCGGCGAGCGGGTTTGCGCGCTGCTGGCCGGCGGTGGCATGGCCGAAGAAGTGGTGGTGGACGCACGCCATGTGCTGCCGGTGCCGGAAGGGCTGTCGCTGGCCGAGGCCGCGGCGTTGCCTGAGGTATATGCCACTGCCTGGCTCAACCTGTTCCAGCTGGCCGCGCTCAAGCCTGGCGAGAAGGTGCTGCTGCATGCCGGCGCCAGCGGCGTGGGTTCGGCGGCGATCCAGCTGTGCAAGGCGTTCGGCAATCCGTGCTGGGTCAGTGTCGGCTCGGCGGAACGCCTGGCCTATTGCGAGGGCCTGGGCGCCCAAGGCGGCGCGATTCGTGGCGAGGCGCTGGAGAGCTTGCGTGACCTCGGCCCGTTCGACGTGATTCTCGACCCGGTGGGCGCCAGCTACGCCGAGCTCAACCTGCAGCTGCTGGCGCGCGATGGGCGCTGGGTGAACATCGGCCTGATGGGCGGCACCAAGGCGCAGCTGGACATGGCGCTGCTGCTCGGCAAGCGCATCCAGCTGACCGGCTCGACACTGCGCAACCGTGACGAGCAGTTCAAGGCCGAGCTGATGGCCGACCTGCATCTGCATGTCTGGCCGCTGTTCGCCGAGGGCCGGCTGAAGCCGCAACTGGAGCGCAGCTTCGCCCGCAAGGATGCCGAGGCGGCCTTCGCCGCGCTGGCCAGCAACCAGGTGGCCGGCAAGCTGGTGTTGCTGCTCGACGAGAGCCTGACCTAGACCTATTTCCAGGCGAGGATGTCCCAGCCGGCCTGCTCGGCATGGGCGCGCAGGGTCGGGTCCGGGTTGACCGCATGGGCGTGCGGTACCTGCTGCAGCAGCGGCAGGTCGTTGCGCGAGTCCGAGTAGAAGTGCGCACCGTCCAGGGTTTCGCCCTCCGCCTCCAGCCAGGCCTGCAGGCGGGTGACCTTGCCCTCACGGTAGGTCAGCACACCGACGGTGTTGCCGCTGTAGCAGCCGTGCTGCCGCTCGCAGTCGATGGCCAGCACTTCCTCTATGCCCAGGCGCTCGGCGATGGCGCTGACGAGGAAATGCGCCGAGGCGGAGATCACCAGCAGGCGGTCGCCGGCGCCGCGATGGGCGGCCAGGCAGCGCATGGCGTCGCTGAAGATGATCGGCTCGATCACGTCCTCGACGAAGGGCCCGACGACGAACTCGACCTCCTCCGGTGTGCGCCCCACCAGCGGCCCCAGGGTGAAGGTCATGTAGTCCTCCATCGCCAGCTTGCCCTGGGAGTAGAGGGCCATCAGTTCCTGCTCGCGCGGCACGAAGGAGTCGCGGTCGACCCACTGGATATCGGCCATGTGCTGGGCCCAGAGCGAGGCGCAGTCGCCGTGGATCAGGGTCTCGTCGAGATCGAAGATTGCCAGGGCCATCAGGCCACCTCCCGGATTGCGTTGGCGTCGATGGACAGGCCGATGCACTGGCCCTTGCCGATCAGGGCACCCTCGCTGCGGTTGAGCACGTCCACCAGCAGCTCCACGCCGTTGGCCTGCACCCGGTAGCGGATCACGTTGCCTAGCAGGCTGTGGCCGAGCACCTCGGCGGCGATGGCGCCGCTGTCCTCCAGGCGGATGGCCTCGGGGCGGATAGCGATGCGGCTGCTCACCGGGCGCAGCAGCAGGCGGCTGGCGGTGTCGGCATCGAGCAGGTTGTAGTTGCCGATAAAGCCGGCGGCGAAGGCATCCACCGGCGAGGTGTAGAGGGATTCGGCGTCGCCGCTCTGGACGATCTTGCCGGCGTTCATCAGGAAGATGCGGTCGCTCATGGTCAGCGCTTCTTCCTGGTCGTGGGTGACGAAGATGGTGGTCAGGCCCAGCTCCTGCTGGATGGCGCGGATCTGCTCGCGCAGGTGCTTGCGGATGCGTGCGTCGAGGGCCGACAGCGGCTCGTCGAGCAGCAGCAGGCGCGGGCGGGTGACCAGCGAGCGGGCCAGGGCTACGCGTTGGCACTGGCCGCCAGAGAGCAGGTGCGGGTAGCGCGCGGCGTAGTCGGTGAGTTCGACCAGGCGCAGTACCTCGTCGACGCGCTGGGCGCTCTCGTCCTTGCCGACCTTCTGCATGCGCAGGCCGAAGGCGACGTTCTGCTGCACGGTCATGTTGGGGAACAGTGCGTAGCTCTGGAACACCATGCCGATGCCGCGCTTCTGCGGCGACAGCGGCACCAGGTCCTGGCCGTCGAGCAGAATCTGCCCGCCGTCCACCTCGGTGAGGCCGGCGATGCAGCGTAGCAGGGTGGACTTGCCGCAGCCGGAGGGGCCGAGCAGGGTGACGAACTCGCCCTGGCCGATCTCGCACTGGATGTCGCTGAAGATAGGGGTGGCGCCGTAGCTCTTGTGCAGATTGCGGATGGAAAGGTAACTCATGAATGGGTCCTTGTAGGCTTCGACTCGCTGCGCTCGCGCGCAGCCTACGGCTTGTCCTTGTTCAGGCGGGTGGCCGCCCAGGTGAAGACCAGTACGAAGAAGAAGTAGGAGATCACCAGCGCGCTGTTGAAGTGGCCGCTGCTGTTGCGCATGTTGTTCAGGTACACCTGAAGGGTCTCGTAGCGGGTGCCCACCAGCAGGTTGGCGAACACGAACTCGCCGAACAGGAAACTGAAGGAGAGGAACAGCGAGACCATCAGGCCGTTGCGCAGGTTGGGCAGCACCACCAGGAAGGCGGCCTTCCAGGTGCTGGCTCCGAGCAGGTGGGCCGCGTCCATCAGGTCGCGCAGATTGATCGCCTGCAGGTTGTTGGTGATGGCGCGGTACATGAACGGCAGCGCCACGGTGAAGTAGCAGCCGATCAGGATCCACGGCGTGCCGACCATCGCCAGCGGTCCGGAGCCGTAGACCTGCAGCAGGCCCACCGACGACACCACCGGCGGCACGGCGAAGGGCAGCAGGATGAAGATGTTCATCAGTCCGTCGAGCCTGGGGAAGTGGTAGTGCACCACGAACAGCAGCGGCAGGATCAGCAGCGCCGCCAGCAACAGTGCACCGACGCATACCAGCAGCGACTGGCCGAAGGCGGCGAGGAAGCGGCTGTCGCTCCACAGCGCCAGGTACCACTTGAAGGTCAGGCCGTCCGGCAGGATGGTCGCCGACCAACTGGTGGACAGCGAGTAGAGCAGGGTGGCCGCCAGCGGCAGCAGCAGGATCAGGAACAGCAGCCAAACCACCACGCGGTGGTAGAGGGCGGCGGGCTTGGTATCAGCGCGCATCGTGATAACTCCTGCGCAGCAGCCACTGGTGGACCACGGTGATCAGCGCCATCAGGCCGACCAACACCATGGCCAGTGCGCTGGCCAGGTTGGGGTCGAGGCTGATGTCGCCGGCCACCAGGCCGGCGATGCGGATCGGCATCACGTTGAAGTTGCCGGTGGTCAGGTAATACACGGTGGCATAGGCGCCTAGGGCGTTGGCCAGCAGGATGACGAAGGTGCCGAGCAGCGCCGGGGTCAGCACCGGCAGGCCGATGTGCCGCCAGAAGTCCCAGGTACTGGCGCCGAGCAGCTGGGCCGACTCGCGCCAGTCCTGGCGCAGGGCGTCGAAGGCCGGGTAGAGCAGCAGCACGCCGAGGGGAATCTGGAAGTAGGTGTAGAGCACTATCAGGCCGGTCTTGGAGTAGAGGTTGAAGTCCTCGATCAGCCCGGCCTGCTTGAGCAGCAGGGTCAGTGCGCCGTTGAAGCCGAGCAGGATGATGAAGGCGAAGGCCAGTGGCACGCCGGCGAAGTTGCTGGTCATGTTGGAGAAGGCCATGACGAAGTCGCGCAGCTTCGAATCCACCTGGCGCAGCGAGTAGCTGCCGAGGATGGCGATGGCGATGCCGAACAGGCTCGACCAGAAGGCGATCTGCAAGCTGTGCTTGATCGCCTGCAGGTAGAACTTGGAGGCGAAGATCTTCTGGAAATTGCCCAGCCCCCAGGCATCGCCAACCACCAGGCTGTTGATGGCGACCCACAGCAGCGGGGCGACCTGGAAGGCGAAGAAGAACACGGCGAACGGCAGCAGGCACAACAGCGCCGGCCATTTGCCGCGGAGTACGGCTCTCACTTGAGCAGATCCTTGCACAGAGGTTTGTCGTGGGCGGCGCCGAGCAGGGTGCAGACGGTACCGCACAGTTCGGTCTGCCGCGGACGGGCGCTGGCGTCGAGGCTGAAGGCCTCGCCCAGGACCAGCAGCGGGACCTCGCGCTCCTCGGCCAGCAGGCCGTTGTGCGAGCGGTCGTTGTTCATGCCGTGGTCGGCGGTTACCAGCACCTGATAACCGGCGTCGAGCCAGTCCTGCAGGTAGTCGGCGAGGACCACGTCGGCGCGCCGTGCGGCGTTGCGGTATTGCGGCGAATCCAGGCCATAGCCATGGCCGGCGTCGTCGATGTTCATCGGGTGCACCAGCAGGAAATCCGGCGCGTATTTGAGGCGCAGGCTCTCGGCATCGGCGAACAGGTGCGAATCCGGGTAATGGTCGGCGTAATAGAAGTGGCCGTGCTGGATCGGCAGGGCCTCATTGCTGGTATGGCGGTCGCGGGCGGCGACGAAGGGCGCCCGGTTATACAGCTCGCTCATCCAGTGGTAGGCCGCGGCGGCGGTGGAGAGACCGGCGTCACGGGCGTAGTGGAAGATGCTGCGCTCCTTCGACAGGCGCACCACGTCGTTGTGCACCACGCCGCTGTTGATCGGCGTGACGCCGGTGAGGATGCATTCATAGAGCGGGCGCGACAGTGCCGGCAGCTCGCATTCGAGCTTGTACAGCGCGGCGCGGCCGGCGGCGCAGTAGGCCTGCAGATGGCCCAGGGCATGCCGGGCAACCTCGTAGTTGAGGCCGTCCAGCAGGACCAGGATGACTTTGTGTTTCATCAAGAGTCCCTCTTGAGATATGCAGTGGGAGCGGCCTTGGCCGCGAGCGGCACCAAACCTGCATCGCGGCCAAGGCCGCTCCCACAAGGAGGGCTTACTGCATTTCGATGATCACGTTTTCCTGCCACTGCTGCGGCAGGGCCTTGGACGTGGCTTCCCAAGCGGCCGCATCCTTGATCGGCTGGACCTTGGCGTATTGCTCGTTGGGCAGCAGCTTGGCCTGCACTTCCGCCGGCAGGGTCAGGTGCTCGGCGCGGATCGGCCGGGCGTTGCCCTTGGCCAGGTTGATCTGGCCGGCGTCGGAGAGGATGTACTCGCGCGCCAGCTTGGCCGCATTCGGGTGCTTGGCGTACTTGTTGATGATGGTGGTATAGCCGGAGATCACCGAACCGTCGGACGGGATCAGCACCTCGAAGCGGTTGACGTCGATCTGGTCGCGGTAGGACAGGCCGTTGAAGTCCCACACCACGCCGACTTCCACTTCACCTTTTTCCAGGGTCTGGATGGTCGGGTTGGACAGCGACAGGCGACCCTGCTTGGCGATCTCGGCGAAGAAGTCCAGGCCCGGCTGGATGTTCTTCTCGTCACCGCCGTTGGCGATGGCCGCGGCCAGCACGCCGTTGACCGCCTGGGCGGCGGCGCTGACATCACCGATGGCGACCTTGTATTTGCCCTGCTTCAGGTCGGCCCAGGACTTGGGAACGTCCTTGACCAGCTGCTTGTTGACGATGAAGGCGATGGAGCCGGTGTAGGCCAGCATCCAGTGACCGTCCGCATCCTTGGCCCAGGTCGGTATCTGTTCCCAGGTGCTTGGCTTGTAGGGCTGGGTCACGCCCTTCTGCACGGCGATGGGGCCGAAGGCGGCGCCGACGTCGCCGATGTCGGCGGTAGCGTTGTCCTTCTCGGCATCGAACTTGGCGATCTCCTGAGCGGAGCTCATGTCGGTGTCCAGGTGCTTGAGGCCATACAGCTTGTTCAGATCGGCCCAAGTGTCCTTCCAGTTGGCCCAGCTATCGGGCATGCCGACGCTGTTGACTTCGCCCTCGGTGCGGGCGGCTTGTTCCAATGCTTTCAAGTCCTCGTTGGCCATGGCCTGGTTGCCCAGAACGATGGCCGATCCCAGCAGTGAAGCCAGCAGCAGGCGTTTCATGTGGAGCTCCTTGTCAGGGTGAAAGTTTGGTCTAGATCAGCAAGACCCAGGCCAAATCTAGAGGCTTTGTATGACGCTTTTATGGCGATGCCGCGCACCCAGGCACGCGCTGGAAAGCGTAGACCATGGCTAAGTGGCTGATTTGTCAGAGTTGCCAGGAAGTAACTGGCATGCGGCGTGCAGGTCGTTGGCACGAAAGGCTGGCTGTCATCGGACAGTCATCTAGGCTGCCTAGCATGACCGGCGCCTGCACCGGCTTGGTGCTGGTCTATGCCAGATGGGAGAAATGCATGCGCGAAGAAGCGCCCCGTACCGTTACCGCCATCTGCCGCGCCCTGCAGGAGCAGATCGACCACGGCCTGCTGCCCCAGGGCGGCAAGCTGCCGGCCGAGCGCAAACTGAGCGAATTGTTCGAGACCACCCGCATTACCCTGCGCGAGGCGCTGGGCCAGCTGGAGGCGGAAGGGCTGATCTATCGCGAGGAGCGCCGTGGCTGGTTCGTCTCGCCCCGGCGGCTGGCCTACAACCCGCTGGTGCGTAGCCACTTCCACGCGATGGTGCGCGAGCAGGGCCGGGTGCCGTCGACCGAGGTGCTGAGTGCGCGGCTGATGCCGGCACCGGTGGATATCTGCGAACGCCTGGAGCTGCCGGCGCTGTCGGCGGTGCTGCAGATTCGTAGGGTGCGGCGCATCGACGAACGGCTGGTGCTGTATGTCGAACACTATCTCAACCCGGCCTACTTCCCCGGCATTCTCGATGCCGACCTGACCGCGTCGTTGACCGAGCTGTACGCCAGTCGTTACGACATCCGCTATGGCCGGGTGGCCTTCGACATCCTGCCCACCGCGCTGCCGGTGGACGCCGCCTTCAACCTCAAGGTGACGCCGGGCAGCCCGGCCCTATGCATCACCCGGGTCAACCGCGACCAGCGCGGACGAATCATCGACTGCGACGTGGAGTACTGGCGCCACGATGCGGTGCGGGTCAGTGTCGAAGTACCGGAGTAAGGGGCTGGAGGGTGGTGGGGGCTGTCCCTCTCTCCCTATGGGAGAGGGAGTTCAAGCCAACTCAGAGCTGCCGTAGAAGGCGGTCAGCACCCGTACCAGGTGGGCCAGATCGTGGCTGCCGGCCAGTTCGCGGATCGAGTGCATGGCGAAGGTCGGCAGGCCGATGTCCACGGTACGCACGCCCAGCTGACTGGCGGTGATCGGGCCGATGGTCGATCCGCAGCCCATGTCGCTACGTACCACGAAGCTCTGCACTGGCACTTCCTCGGCCAGGCACAGGTGGCGGAAGAAGCCGGCGGTCTCGCTGTTGGTCGCGTAGCGCTGGTTGCTGTTGACCTTGATCACCGGGCCGGCGTTGAGCTTCGGGCCGTGGTTGGCGTCGTGCTTGTCGGCGTAGTTGGGATGCACGCCGTGGGCGTTGTCGGCCGACACCAGCAGCGATTTCTGGATGGTGCGGACGAAGGCGTCGCCTTCAGGCAGCACGCGGCGCAGCACCTGTTCGAGGAACGGGCCGTCGGCGCCGCAGGCCGAGCAGGAGCCGATCTCCTCGTGGTCGGTGCACACCAGCACGCAGCTCTCGTCGCCCTCGGCCGCCAGCAACGCCTGCAGGCCGGCATAGCAGGACAGCAGGTTGTCCAGGCGCGCGCCGGCGATGAAATCCTGGTTGAGGCCGATCACCGCGGCCCCCTGGGTGTCGTAGAAGCTCAGCTCATAATCCAGCACCGCGTCGGCGGCGATACCGTGTTCGCTGGCCAGGCGGTCGGCGAGCAGTGCGCGGAAGTCGCCGCGCTCGTCGCCGGCCAACTGAGCGAGGATCGGCGGCAGCTCGTTCTGTGCGTTGATCGGCCAGCCCTGGTTGGCTTCGCGGTTGAGGTGGATGGCCAGGTTGGGGATCACCGCGATCGGTTGCTCGAAGTCGATCAGCTGGCTTTGTACCTTGCCTCCTTCGCGGAAGGTCACGCGGCCGGCCAGCGACAGGTCACGGTCGAACCAGGGGGCGAGCAGAGCACCGCCGTAGACTTCCACGCCGAGCTGGAAGAAGCCCTGGCGCTGCAGCTCCGGCTGCGGCTTGACGCGCAGGCAGGGGCTGTCGGTGTGCGCGCCGACCAGGCGCAGGCCGCCTTCTAGCGGCGCGCGGTTGCCGAGGCGGAAGGCGATGATCGAGGAGTCGTTGCGCGTCACGTAGTAACGCCCGCCCGGCTCGGTGTGCCAGGGCTCGCGCTCGTCCAGCGGGCGGAAGCCGGCACTGTGCAGGCGCTGGGCCAGGCTGCGGGTGGCGTGGAAGGGGGTGGGCGAGGCCTTGAGGAACTCGATCAGGCCTTGATTCAGCTCAGCGCGCATAACGGACTCCGGACAGCGATGGCCCGAGTTTATCGCACTGGCGGCGTTCACCCCAGGTGTGCTCGCGGCCTGGGCGGGCAGGAGCTGCAGCCCGGACGCAATCCGGGGGCGGAGCTGCCTGTTTCCCGGATTGCATCCGGGCCACGGGAAAGGCTCAGTCTGTAGGGTGGATCGCGCTTTATCGATCCACCGAGCGGCGTGGGGGTGGATGAAAAGAGCGTCATCCACCCTACGGGCTGGTCAGCTATCGCGTCAGAACGGCGCCGGGCATTCGAAGCGCAGGCGCTCGCCGCTGGTTGGGTGGGTCAGGCTGAGCATGCTGGCGTGCAGGCACAGGCGCGGCCAGGCGGCCAGGGCCTGTTCGTGGGCGTACAGCCCGTCGCCGAGCAGCGGGTGGCCGATGGACAGCATGTGCACGCGCAGCTGGTGCGAGCGACCGGTGATCGGCGTCAGTTCCACGCGGGCCCAATCGCCGCAGCGTTCCAGCACGCGCCAGAAGGTCAGGGCGTGCTTGCCCTGTTCATGGTCGACCACATGGCGCGGCTTGGTCGGCGGGTCGTAGCGCAGGGGCAGGTCGATGCTGCCGCTGTCCAGTTCCGGCTGGCCCCAGCACAGGGCGGTGTAGGCCTTCTCGGTCTCGCGGTCGTGGAACTGGCGGGATAGCTCGCGGTGGCTGTCAGCGTCGCGGGCCAGGACGATGATGCCGCTGGTTTCCCAGTCCAGACGGTGGACGATGCGCGCTTCCGGGTAGCCATTTTCCTGCAGGCGGGTCACCAGGCAATCGCGGTTGTCTTCCGCGCGGCCGGGCACCGAGAGCAGCAGGGTGGGCTTGTTGATCACCAGCAGGGCAGCGTCCTGGTGGAGAATCTCGATGTTCGACAGCGGCATGGGCATTCCACAAATGACAACGGCGGCCAGGGCCGCCGTCGTTCACCACGGACGGATCAGCGATCCGGCAGGGTGATGTTGAGTTCCAGAATCGAGCAGCTGCCCTGGTTTTCCAGCGCCACGTGCACCTGATCCTGCTCGATCTTGACGTACTTGCGGATCACCTCGACCAGTTCCTTCTGCAGGGCCGGCAGGTAGTCCGGCTGGCTGCGCTGGCCGCGCTCGTGGGCGACGATGATCGACAGACGCTCTTTCGCGATCGACGCAGGGGTTTCTTTCTTGCGTTCACGAAAGAAGTCGAAAATGTTCATTAGCGCGCTCCAAACAGGCGTTGCATGAGTCCTTTCTTCTGCACATCGAGGAAGCGATGGGGCACATCCTTGCCCAGCAGACGGTCGACGGCATCGCCGTAGGCCTGACCGGCGTCGCTCTGGTCATCGAGGATGACCGGTACGCCCTGGTTGGAGGCCTTCAGCACTGCCTGGGATTCCGGGATCACGCCCAGCAGGTTGATGGCGAGGATTTCCTCGACGTCTTCTACGCCGAGCATTTCGCCCTTGGTAACGCGCTCGGGGTTGTAGCGGGTCAGCAGCAGGCGCTCCTTGATCGGCTCCAGGCCCTGTTCGGCGCGACGGGACTTGCTGGCCAGCAGGCCGAGCATGCGGTCGGAGTCGCGTACCGAGGAGACTTCCGGATTGGTCACGACGATGGCTTCGTCGGCAAAGTACATGGCCAGGTGGGCGCCAGTCTCGATGCCGGCCGGGGAGTCGCAGATGACGTATTCGAAGTTCTGGGACAGCTCGTCGATGACCTTGCCGACGCCTTCCTTGGTCAGGGCGTCCTTGTCGCGGGTCTGGCTGGCGGCCAGCACGTACAGGTTCTCCAGGCGTTTGTCCTTGATCAGGGCCTGGGTCAGTGTCGCTTCGCCGTTGATGACGTTGACGAAGTCGTACACCACGCGGCGCTCGCAACCCATGATCAGGTCCAGGTTACGCAGGCCCACGTCGAAGTCGACGATGACGGTCTTGTGGCCGCGCAGGGCGAGGCCGGTGCCGATGGCGGCACTGGTGGTGGTTTTGCCCACGCCGCCCTTGCCGGAAGTCACTACGAGGATCTTGGCCAAGGTGATTCACCCCAAATATATGAAAAATCGGGAAATCCGGCGCCGGTAAACTGGCTTCCGAATGCCCCTTTTGGTCCCTGAAATTGGGCCGCAGTATCCGTTAAAGGCGGGTGATGTTCAACACGTCACCCGACAGGCTGACCTGTACCGATTGTCCCCACAAAGGGTCGCGGCGCAGGTCCTCGGCGGTCTTGTACTGGCCGGCGACCGAGAGCATCTCGGCGCCCATCTGCTGGCAGAAGATCCGCGCCTTGGCATCGCCCTTGACGCCGGCCAGGGCGCGTCCGCGCAGCGGACCGTACACATGGATATTGCCGTCGGCGAGAAGTTCCGCGCCGGCACTGACCGGCGCCATCACGACCAGGTCGCCGCCCTGGGCGTAGATCTGCTGGCCGCCGCGCACCGGCGTGGTGATGATCCTGGTCGGCTTGTACTGCGGCTCGGCCGGCTTCACTTCCTTTTTGCGCGCTTCCACCGGCTCGACCAGTTTCTCGCGAGCGCCGGAGGGCGGCAGCACGGGAATGTCTAGGGCCTCGGCGGCTTTGATGTCGTCCTCGCGGCTGGCGCGGATGGCCAGGGTACGCAGACCGTGCTGACGGCAGACCTGCATCAGCTTGCTTAGGTCAAGCTCGCCTTCGCCATCCGGCAGCTTGTCCAGGGCCAGCACCAGGGGGATGTTCTGGAAGAAGTTGGGGGCCTGGGCCACTTTGTCGGCCAGCTGCCGGTCCAGGCGCTCCAGATCGTTGTGCGCCAGTTCCAGCACGGTGATGGCGAGCATGCTGCCCTTGAGCTGGAACACGGGGTCTTGGTCGAGGAGATCGGCTTGGCTCATGGTTCGCCCACTGCATTGAATGGGCACGACTTATAACGAGAAGGCCGCAGCGCCGCAAGCCGAGAGGAGTTCTGTAGAATGCCGGGCTTTGTCGCTCGCTCGGAATCACCATGGATCGCCCGCAATTTCGCGCCTATTTCCTCCATCCGCGCTTCTGGCCACTGTGGTTGGGCCTGGGGCTGCTGTGGCTGATCGCCCAGCTGCCGTACCGGGTGCTGCTGGTACTGGGCCGGGCGCTGGGTGCCGTGATGTACCGGGTGGCCGGCTCGCGTCGGCATATCGCCGCGCGCAATCTGGAGCTGTGCTTCCCTCAATTGAGTGCTGATGAGCGCGAGCGCCTGCTGAAGGAGAACTTCGCCTCCACCGGCATCGCCTTCTTCGAGACGGCCATGGGCTGGTGGTGGGCCAAGCCGCGCCTGGCCAGCCTGGGACGCATCGAGGGACTGGAGCACCTGCAGGAGATCCAGAGGCAGGGGCAGGGGGTGATCCTCATGGCGCTGCACTTCACCACCCTGGAACTCGGCGCGGCGCTGCTGGGGCGGGTGCAGACCATCGACGGCATGTACCGCGAGCACAAGAACCCGCTGTTCGACTACATCCAGCGCCGCGGCCGCGAGCGCCACAACCTGGACGCCACCGCCATCGAGCGCGAGGACATCCGTGCCATGCTCAAGGTGCTGCGCGCCGGCCGTGCCATCTGGTATGCGCCGGACCAGGACTACGGCCCCAAGCAGAGCATCTTCGTGCCGCTATTCGGCATCCAGGCCGCCACCGTCACCGCCACCACTAAGTTCGCCCGCCTGGGCAAGGCGCTGGTGGTGCCCTTCACCCAGGAGCGCCTGGCCGACGGCGCCGGCTACCGCCTGGTGATCCACCCGCCGTTGGAGAATTTCCCCGGCGAGAGTGAGGAGGCCGACTGCCTGCGCATCAACCAGTGGATCGAGCAGGCGGTCAGCCAGCACCCCGAGCAGTACCTGTGGGCCCACCGGCGCTTCAAGACGCGTCCGCCAGGCGAGCCCAAGCTGTATCGCAAGCGCGGCAAGTAGCGGGCCCCTATACTCGCTAAAAAAAGCGGAAACGCCCCATGACCCAAGCAGTAGAAGCAGCGCGGCCCGTCACCGGGCTGATCCTCTCCGGCGGCGGAGCCCGAGCGGCCTATCAGGTGGGCGTGCTGGGTGCCATCGCCGACCTGCTCGGCGAATCCTGCCGCAATCCCTTCCCCGTGATCGTCGGTACCTCCGCCGGCGCCATCAACGCTGTCGGCCTGGCCTGCGGCGCCCTGCATTTCGCCAGCGCGGTGCGCCGGCTGACCGAGGTCTGGCAGGCCTTCCACTGTGGCGACGTGTATCGCAGCGACTGGTCCGGCGTGTTGCGCCAGGCCAGTCGCTTCTTCGGTCACAGCCTGCTGGGCATGGGCAAGGACCTGCCGGTGGCGCTGCTCGACAGCTCGCCGCTGGGTGGCCTGCTCGGCCGCGAGCTGGACTTCTCCGGCATCGCCGCGGCGGTGCGCATGCGCCAGCTGCGCGCGGTAGCGGTGACGGCCTTCGGTTACGAGAGCGGGCAGGCAGTGACCTTCTACCAGGGCCGCGCGACCATCGACCCCTGGTTCCGCCATCGCCGTGTTGGCGTACCCACGCGTCTGAGCCTGGAACACCTGCTGGCCAGCGCAGCGATCCCGCTGATCTTCCCGCCGGTGAAGGTCAACCGCGAATACTTCGGCGATGGCGCGGTACGCCAGTCGGCGCCGATCAGCCCGGCGCTGCACCTGGGCGCCAACCGGGTGCTGGTGGTGGGGGTGAGCGGCAACCCGCTGGGCAAGGGCGCCAACCAGCAGGTGGTGCGTCCGCGCAGCGGCCTGCCGCCGACCCTGGCGCAAATCAGCGGGCATATGCTCAACAGCACCTTCATCGACAGCCTGGAAGGCGATATCGAGACCTTGGAACGGCTCAACCACATGAGCGGCCTGGTGCCGTCCGGCTTGCACCCGCGCGGCCTTGGCCTGAAGCCGGTGGAAGTGCTGGTGATTTCGCCGAGCCAGCCGCTGGACCAGATCGCCGCCCGCCACCGCCACGAGCTGCCCAAGGCCATGCGCTTCTTCCTGCGCGGCCCGGGCGCCACCCGTGCCAGCGGTGCCGGCGTGCTCAGCTACCTGCTGTTCGAGCCGGGCTACTGCAACGAGCTGATCGAGCTGGGCTACCAGGACGCCATGGCGCAGAAGGGTGCCTTATGCCGCTTCCTCGGCGTAGCCGAAGAGGCGGCGGAGGCTGCAGCGGCGTCTGTGAGCTAAGCAGTCAGGCGATCATCGCGGAAGTCGCGCAAGGCCTGCTCGATCTCCTCGCGACTGTTCATCACGAAGGGCCCGTACTGCACGATCGGCTCGTTGAGCGGCGTGCCGGCGATCAGCAGCACTCTCGCACCACCGACGCTGCCCATCTCGATGGCGCCGGCGTCGGACAGGCGCGCCAGGCGGCTCTGGCCGATGGTGTGGCCATTGACCGCCAGCTCGCCCTCATAGACGTAGAGCATCACCCTCTGGCCATCGGCCAGACGCGGCGAGAGGCGGCTGCCCGCCGGCAGGTGCAGGTCGAACAGTTGCGGCGCGGTATGCGGACGCTGCACGGCGCCATCCTGTTGCACCTGGCCATCGTCGAAACGGCCGGCGATCACCGTCACGCCCACGCCGCCCTCGGTGGTCAGGCGCGGGATTTCCTGCGGGGAATAGTCGCGGTAGCCGGCGTCGCCCAGCTTGTCCTTGGCTGGCAGGTTGAGCCAGAGCTGGAAACCGCGCATCACGCCTTGTTCCTGCTCCGGCATCTCGCTGTGGATGATGCCGCGGGCGGCGGTCATCCATTGCACGCCGCCGCTTTCCAGCAGACCGACGTTGCCTAGGTGATCCTCGTGGCGCATGCGCCCTTCGAGCATGTAGGTGATGGTCTCGAAGCCGCGGTGCGGGTGCGGCGGGAAGCCGGCGATGTAGTCGTCCGGGTTCTCCGAGCCGAATTCGTCGAGCATCAGGAAGGGATCGAAGCGCTCGATGCCGGCACCGCCGAACACGCGGGTCAGGCGTACGCCGGCGCCGTCCGAGGCGGGCTGGCCGATGTGCTGGGTGATCACTTGGCGAAACTGGGTCATGGGGCACCTCCATCTATGGAATGCGCCCATGCTATCGCCATGAATTGAATGGATGGTTGCGAAATTTGCCGCTTATATATCTATGGAATGGATCATTCTGCAATCTGCAGCTTGCGCGCCTCCCGGTACACGTAGCGCACCTTCTCGTACTCGAAGGGGCTGTTCAGCTGGCCGTAGCGGAAGTTGGTGGTGTTGCGCAGGTCCACCACGCGCAGGGCGGTGATTTCCGGATGATCGCTGCTGACCTCGGCCACGTTGAGGTAGTTGATCTGGCTCTCGGCGACGAAGTCGAACACCTTGCCGCCGGTGTCGCGCAGGTTGGACGGGCCGAGCAGCGGCAGCATGACGTAGGGGCCGTCCGGCACGCCGTAGAAGCCCAGGGTCTGGCCGAAGTCCTCGCTCTGCTTGGGCAGGCCGATACGGGTGGCCGGGTCCCACAGGCCGACGACGCCGACCGTGGTGTTGACCAGCAGGCGCCCGGTGGTCTGCAGCGAGCGTTTGCCCTTGAACTGCAGCAGGCTGTTGAGCAGGTTGGGCACATCGCCCAGGTTGCCGAAGAAGTTGCTCACGCCGCTGCGCACGAAGCCCGGGGTGACATAGCGATAGCCGCGCACCACCGGCAGGAACACCCACTCGTCGAAGCGGTAGTTGAAGTGGTAGACCCGGCGGTTCCATGGCTCCCAGGGGTCGTAGACATGCAGCGCGCTGGTGGTGGAGCGCTCGAACTCGCGCTGGTCCAGGTAGGGGTTGAACTGCAGCTGGTCGAGGGGATTGGTGAAGCCGTCTTCATCCACCGCGGTATCGGCTTGGGCCAGGCCGCTGGCGAGCAGCAGGGCGAGCGAGAGAGTCCATTTTCTAGCCACGGAAGAACTCCAGCATGGCGTCGCTGTTGACGCGGTAGTTGAGGTTGCCGCAATGCCCGCCGCGCGGGTACAGGGTCAGGCGCTCGCCGAAGGTGCGGCGCAGGAAACCGATGTCGCCGGGGCCGAGAATCAGGTCATCGGCGTTGTGCATCACCGCCACCTTGGAGCTCTTCTTCAGGTAGCTCTCCAGGGCGTACAGGCTGACCTCGTCGACCAGCTGCGGCAGGCTGCCGCCGTCGTACTTCTCGCGCCAGTAGGGCATCAGTTGCTCGACGATGTAGCAGTCGAAATCGCACTGCAGGGCGCGCTTGAAGAACGGGGTGAGGCTGGTGCCTTCCTTGATCGGATAGTGCGGCGGGGTGATCAGGCCGCGGCGGTTGATCAGGTCGGCGGTGAAGGCCATGTCCGACACCGAGAAGCGGAACGAGCTGCCGATCAGCATGGCCAGCTGCTCGTTGCTCAGCTTCTGCCCCGACTGCTGGAAGTCGTAGAGCAGCGCGTCGTTCAGGTCGATGTGGCCCTGCTCCTCGAAGTAGCGGGTCAGCTTGCTCAGTACCAGTTCGAAGTAGGTGGTGCTGTTGTCGATGCCGGCGACCTTGGTCTGCACCAGGCGGTCCAAGTTGGTCACCGAGGTGTACAAGTTGACCGGCGGGTTGAGCAGCAGCACGCGCTTGAAGTTGAAGCTGCGCAGGCGCTCGTCCAGCTCGCTGACGAAGGCCGCGTTGAGCGCGCCGAGGCTGTAGCCGGTGAGGTGGTATTCGCTGACGTCCAGCTTCGGGTGCTGGGCGCGCACGGCCATCATCACCCGGTACAGGTCCTCGGCGTCCTGGCGCGACAGGCCGGGAGTGGCGGTGCGCGAGGCGGCGCTCATGAAGTCGTAGCTGGTCGGCGAGGACAGCTGCACCACATGGTAACCGGCGCTGTAGAACAGGCGCTTGAGCTCCTCGGTCTTGCCGCTGGCGTAGCTGGCGCCGGTGCCGGAGATGATGAAGATCAGCGGCGCGCGGCCGTCCTGCTCGGCCAGGCGGTAGCGCAGCTTCTTCACCGGCCAGAAGTTATCCGGCAGCTCGAACTCCCGCTCGGGGCGCAGCTTGAGGTCGTAGTCGGCCTGGTCGATGTCATCGTCGCTGGGCAGCTCCGGGCGCAATTCCGGCGGCGTGCTGGCGATGGTCGCCTCGAAGGGGTTGTCCAGCGGGTAGCCGTAGCCGGCGAGAGGAACATCGGCTGCCAGCGCGGGCGCACCGAACAACAGACCGCCGAACAGGGCGGCAAGGAGGGGAAGGCGAGGCATGGCCGAATTCCTTGGCGAAGGACTGCTGCAGTGAATACCGGGCTTATGACAAGTGCAAGCACCGGGAGTGCCGTTTCGTTTAATCGAGTGAACTGAGGCTCTCTACCCAGATCAGCTCGCAGGCGCCTTCGCCGATATCGTCGCGGCTCAGCGAGCTGAGCCAGTGGAAGCCATCATCGCCATCCACCCTTACCAGCTGCCCGGCCAGGCTGATGCGCTGGCCCGGCTCGACCCGTTCCAGCGCATGGGCCACGGTTGCGTCTGCCGGGATCAGGTGCATGTTGGCGCTGTGGGTCTCGATGTCGCGCCGCGGGATGGGGAAGTCGTCGGTGCGCCAGCGGTACCAGCGGTTGCCCTGGCTGATGTCGATGCGCGCCAGCACCTGCGGGTCGGCCATCGGCCCCCAGCCCAGGGCCAGGTCGGTGGGCGATACCCGCGCGCCGCGGTCGAAGCGATAGTTCTCGCGGCCCAGCACCAAGGCCTCCAGCTGGAACGGCTGCAGTGGTGTGATGGTGTGGCCGTTGACGCGGATCACGCCGTCCGGCGTGGCCACTGGCGGCTCGGGAGACGGGCGCAGCCACTGCCAGCCGAGCGCCAGGGCAGTCAGCAGGAGCAGGGTGAATAGCAGGCGGCGGGCGTTCATGAGGGCAATTCTAGTGTTTCGGTCTTGCGCTCGGGCGCGAGCGGATTAAGCTGGGCGCCTTTTTCGGACCACCGGAGCGCCAAGATGTCCCGCCATTTTCCCCTTCTGCTGTTGCTGCTGGTGTTGCCACTGTGGCTGGCGGCCAGCTACGGCGTGCGCTTCGCCCTGATGGAGGATGGCCAGTGGGTGGGCACCTGCGTGGAGCAGGCAGCGCGCTGGGAATGCCAGGCCCGGGCCGGGCTCGGCTACCTGATCCACTTCCGGGTGATCGCCTGGACGTCACTGGTGCTGGCCGTGCTGGGCTTCATCGCGCCGGGCAAGGTCGGTCGCGTGCTGGCGGGCCTGGCCCTGTTCGTCGGCATTCCGGCGCTGGTCCTGTACAGCGCCAGCCTGGCGGTGTTCGCCCTGGTGCTGGCCGGATTGCGCCTGGTACGGGCGCCGCGCGCTGCCTGATTCCCCTCTAGCGTCGGGGCGCCGGGCAGGGCTCGGCAACACCAGGCCGCAGCTGCACCACCTGCCGCGGCGCGTGATAGGGCGCGAGCACGGTGCCGCTTCCCGGCGCCGTCACACACCACTCCCAGTAGTAATCCAGGCGGCCGTGCAGGAACAGCACTTCGCTCTGCCACGCATGTCGGCTGGCAAAGCGAGCGATGCCGTCGGCATCGGTCAGACGGGTTTCGCGCGATTGCTCGATAGGCGTCGGGTGGGCGCGGCCGATCAGCGTGACGCTGGCGCCAACCAGAGGTAGGCCCTGCTCGTCCAGCACCCGCAGCTCGGCCTCGGGCTGGGTGGTGCGGTAGGCGGGGTAGGGTACGCAGGCGCCCAGGCCCAAGGCCATAAGCGTTACGAGCAGCAGTCTGGGCATCCTTGCCCCGTCCTTCAGCCGCGCGACAGGCGCAGGCTGCGCCACAGGGCGCCAACCAGCAGCGTGCTGGTCAGCGCCCAGCCGATGGCCTGCAGGTTGTGCAGACCTTCCTGATACAGCTGCGGGGCGATGCCGGCGCCGACGATGATGGTCAGCAGGGCGATCTCGCGGCGCGGCGCACGTACCGGGCGGCACAGATAGGCCAGTGCCGGCAGCAGCAGGGCCAGGCTGGGGAAGCTGCGGTAGCGCGAATCGAATACCAGGCCGAGCATCAGCACCGCACCGGCGAACCCGGCCGCGGCCAGCCACCAGCCGCCGCGAGCCTCAAGCCAGGCAAAGGCGCGTTCGCGCCAGCCGCCGCGTGCCGACAGGGCCAGCACAGCATGGGCCAGCACCAGCAGGTTGAGGCCGAGCAGGGCGGCGGCCCACAGCCACTCGCTCCAGTAGCGGCTGGTGATCAGCGCCAGTTCGCTCCAGCCCAAGGCGCAGGCGGCACCGAAGGCGGCGGTAAGCGGCAGCAGCAGGGCGGCGCGGGTGGATGTCGGGCGACCAGCAAGAATCAGCGCGGCGAGCAGCAGCAGGCCACTGGCGCCCAGCCACAGCGGCCAGTGCGGCAGGTTGGATACCGGGCCGGCGAGAATGCCCTTGTCCTGGCGGTCTGCGTCGAACAAGCCCCAGTAGCCACCGACGGCGCCTTCGCTGTCGCGTTTCCAGGGCTGGTCGAAGGCCTCGATCAGGTTGTAGTGCCAGTTGTTTTCCTCGGCCAGCTTGACGAAGCCACGGATGAACAGCGCCTCGTTGACCCGGCTCGGCAGCGCCGTCTCGCGCTGGCGGCCCTCGCTGGGCCAGCCGGTCTCGCCGATCAGGATGTCCTTGGGCGCGTAGGCGTTGCCGAAGGTGCGGCGCACACTGGCGACCTGGGTCAGCGCGGCGTCGATGCCGGTGGGATCGTCTTCCCAGTAGGGCAGCAGGTGGATGGTGATGAAGTCCACCGCCGGCGCTACTTCCGGGTACTGCAGCCAGAACTCCCAGACGTCGGCGTAGGTCACCGGTTGCTCGACCTCGGCCTTGACCCGCTCGATCAGCTTGACCAGTTGGCCGCCGGTGACTTCCTTGCGCAGCAGGGCCTCGTTGCCGACGATCACGGCCTGGATCACGTCTGGGTTGGCCTTGGCGTTGGCGATCAGTGCCTTGATTTCCAGCTCGGTGTCCACCGGGTTGCTGCTCACCCAAGCGCCGGCCAGCAGTTTCAGGCCATGCTTGCGGGCCAGTTCGGGCAGCGCCTCCAGGCCGATCTGCGAGTAGGTACGCACGCACTCGAAGCGCGTGGCCAGTTGTGCGAAGTCGATTTCCACCTGTTCGCGGCGGATCTGCAGCGGCTGGTCGAAGGGCGACTGGTCTTTGCCGAACGGTGTGTAGGAGGCGCACTGCAGCTTGTGCGTCGGGGTAGCGGCATCGGCCAGCTGCACGGGGCGGCCGACTCCGTACCAGGCGGCGCCGAGAGCCGCGAGGGCGAGCAGAAGGGCGAACAGGTAGGGCAGGAGAGTGGCGCGTGGGCTGGAGGTCATGTCGGCTGCTGCTGCGAGGTGGCAAAGCCGCGCATCTTAGCGGAAGCCGGACGCCCGCGGACAGTTCGGGCGCAATGTGGTGTCAGGCGTGATGATGCAACCAGGCGTGCTTGGGAATCGCATCGCGCGATTGGCCCGGCTTCTCGAAGCGCTGCCAGAACTTCTCGTGGAAGTAGAAGCCCACCGAGTTGCACAGCGGCTCGACCACCGCCACCAGCCCGCCCACCGTGACGCTGCCGGTCAGTGCGTAGGCCACGCTGAAGGCGATGCAGAAGTGCATGAGGGTGAAGGTCACTGTCTTGAGCATGGCGCACCTCGATGAATGAGAATTGTTCTTTGTTGAGGTGAACCTTAGCGGTGGCTGCCGACGCAGGGAAATCGGCCTTGCCCATGGTCTTGATAGTCAAGCTATATCGATTTAAGCAGATCGATTTTCTCCGCGCGCTCCTCGACCGGCAGCACCTCGGTGCCGGCCCGGCCGGTTTCGAAGTCGGTCAGAAACTGCGCCAGGCTTTCCAGGGGCCGCGGCTTGCTGAGCAGATAGCCTTGGATATAGTCGCAACCCAGCTGGCGCAGGAAGGTCAGCTGCTCGGCGTTCTCCACGCCTTCGGCGACTACCTGAAGGTTGAGGGTGTGGGCCATGCCGACGATGGCCTGGACGATCTGCCGGTCGGCATTGGCGCTGGGCAGTTCGAGCATGAACGAGCGGTCGACCTTCAGGGTGTCCAGGGGCAGGCGCTTGAGGTAGGCGAGCGACGAGTAGCCGGTGCCGAAATCGTCAATGGAGATGCCGACGCCCAGGTCGCGGATGCGCTGCAGTAGGGTGAGGGCCTGGTTGACGTTGCTCATCAGGGCGTTCTCGGTCACCTCCAGCTCCAGGCGCTGGGCGCGCAGGCCGGAGGCTTTCAGGGCGCGCGCCACTTCGTCCGGCAGGTCGTCGTGGCTGAGGTTGAGCGCCGAGCAGTTCACCGCCACGCGCAGGTCGTGGTGCGCATGTTTCTGGCTGAGCTGGCGCAGGTCCTGGCAGGCGCGGCGCAGTACCCAGGCATCCAGTTCGCCGATGAAGCCGTTGGCCTCGGCGATGCCGATGAAGCGGTCGGGGCTGAGCAGGCCCAGGCGCGGATGTTCCCAACGCACCAGGGCCTCCAGTTTGCCGACGCGCCCGCTGCCGAGGTCGAGGATCGGTTGATAGTGCAGCAGCAGGCCGCGGTCCTTCTTCAGCGCCTGGCGCAACTCTTCTTCCAACTCCAGCTCCATGCTCGCCTTGTTGCGCAGGTGCTCGCTGAAGAAGTGCACGGCGTTGCGGCCGCTGCCCTTGGATTGGTAGAGGGCCAGGTCGGCGTGCTTGAGCAGTTCCTCGCAGGTCTCGCCGTCGCGCGGGTAAATGGCGATACCGACGCTGGTGGTCATCACCATATGCCGGCGGGCCAGGGTGATCGGCTTCTTCATCCGCGCCATGATCCGCCGCGCCAGGGCGCGGGCCTCCTCGATATTGCTGAGGCTGACCAGGATGCAGAATTCGTCGCCGCCGAAGCGCGCCATCACGTCCTGGTCGCGCACGGTGTGGCGGATGCGCTCGGCCACTTCCTTGAGCAACTGGTCGCCGGCGTCGTGGCCGAGGCTGTCATTGATCCGCTTGAAGTGGTCGATATCCAGGAACATCAGCGCCAGGGCCTTGCCCTGAGCGGCATGGCTGCTCAGTTTCTCGGCGAACACTTCGTTGAACGAGCGGCGGTTGAGCAGGTTGGTCAGTGGGTCGTAATGGGCGGCCTGTTGCAGCGAGGCCCGGGCCTGGTTGAGCTGGCTGAGCAGCGAGTTGACCCGCAGCAGGTCGTGTTCCTTGCGCTGCAGCTTGCGGTCGGCCCAGGCCGCGCCGAGTCCGCCACCGATGGCGAGGAGGGCGATCAGGGCGATGCTCAGGCCTAGCTGCAGGGCATTGGCCGGGCTCTGCAACTGCAGCGGCGTGCCCAGTGGTACGACCATCTCCAGGGCCCACATGCCGGTGAAGTGCATGGAGACGATGGCGCCACCCATCACCAGGCTGGCGATGATGCGCAGCAGCTGATGGAGGAAGCCCTCGCGGCCGCGGAAGAACAGCGACAGCTGCAGAGCCGCCAGGCTGGCGACCACGGCAATCACCAGGGACAGGGCGAACAGTCCCGGACGGTAGTACAGCTGCGCCTCCGAGCGCATGGCGGCCATGCCGCTGTAGTGCATCAGACCGATACCGAAGCCGATGCACAGCGCCGCCTGCAGGCGCTGGCGCAGGCTGGGCTGGTCCTTGGCCAGGCCGGGCATGGCCAGCAGGGCGGCGAGGATCACGATGAGCAGGGAGAACACCGTGGTCGGCAGGTCGTAGCGCACTGTAACCGGCGCCTGGAAGGCGAGCATGGCAATGAAGTGCATACCCCCCACGCCGCCGCCCAGGCTTAGGGCGCCCACCGCGCACCAGTTGCGCCGCGCCTCGGCGCGTTCGGCATGGCCGGCCCGTTCGGCGAAGCTGAGCGTGGCGTAGCCGGCGACGCAGGCGAGCAGATAGGCCAGCACCACCAGCGATGGGGTGTGGCTGCAGTCGAGCAGAATCTGTGCCCCTTCGGGCTTGCTGGTAAGAAAACGCAGACCTAGCCAATCCATAGCAGGCGACCTCACGGACAGGGTGCAAGGAGGAAACTACAGGCTTGGGAAGCCGTGAGTATAGACGTTCGTACCAAATGCCAAGCGTGTCGCGGCGGTGCTAAGACTTTGGTCGCAAACGGTCGGAGGTTACGACTAAGGTCGTCTGTCTCGCCTCGCCAGTCGCTCGCAGAGTGGCCTCACCAGTAACTCGTGCTGTGGAGGACAACAACAATGAACGACAGCGTCTACAAGCGGATCGAGCAGAGTCCGCGCTTCCAGGAGCTGGTCGCCACCCGCGACCGCTTCGCCTGGACTCTCTCCGCCATCATGCTCGGCCTCTATGTGGCCTTCATCCTGCTGATCGCCTTCGATCCGCAATTACTCGGCACCCGCATCAGTGACGACTCGCCGATGACCCTGGGCATTCCGCTGGGTGTCGGCCTGATCCTCTCGGCCTTCGTGCTGACCGGCATCTACGTCAAGCGCGCCAACGGCGAATTCGACCGCATGACCCAGGAAATCCTGGACGAGGTGCAGAAATGATCGCGCGTCTCCTCACCGCCATCGGCCTGATGGTCGCCGCCCCGGCCTTGTGGGCCGCCGGCGCCCTCGAAGGCGAGGTGCAGCGTCAGCCGCTGAACATGGCGGCCATCGTCATGTTCGTCGCCTTCGTCGGCTTCACCCTCTACATCACCTACTGGGCCTCCAAGCGCAGCAAGTCGGCGGCCGACTTCTACACCGCCGGTGGCGGCATCACCGGCTTCCAGAACGGCCTGGCGATTGCCGGTGACTACATGTCGGCGGCGTCCTTCCTGGGTATTTCCGCCCTGGTATTCGCCTCCGGCTACGACGGCCTGATCTACTCGATCGGCTTTCTGGTCGGCTGGCCGATCATCCTGTTCCTGATCGCCGAGCGCCTGCGCAACCTGGGCAAGTACACCTTTGCCGACGTTGCCTCGTTCCGTCTCAAGCAGAAGGAAATCCGCACCCTGTCCGCCTGCGGTTCGCTGGTGGTGGTGGCCTTCTACCTGATCGCGCAGATGGTCGGCGCCGGCAAGCTGATCGAGCTGCTGTTCGGCCTCGACTACCACGTGGCGGTCGTGTTGGTCGGCATCCTGATGGTCTGCTACGTGCTGTTCGGCGGCATGCTGGCCACCACCTGGGTACAGATCATCAAGGCGGTGCTGCTGCTGTCCGGCGCCTCGTTCATGGCGCTGATGGTGATGAAGCACGTCGGCTTCGACTTCGGCACCCTGTTCAGTGAGGCAGTCAAGGCTCACCCGAAAGGCGAGGCGATCATGAGCCCCGGCGGCCTGGTGAAGGACCCGATCTCGGCGATCTCCCTGGGCCTGGCGCTGATGTTCGGTACCGCCGGCCTGCCGCACATCCTGATGCGCTTCTTCACCGTCTCGGACGCCAAGGAAGCCCGCAAATCGGTATTTTATGCCACCGGCTTCATCGGCTACTTCTACATCCTGACCTTCATCATCGGCTTCGGCGCGATCCTGCTGGTCGGCACCAACCCGGACTTCAAGGACGCCTCCGGCCTGCTGATCGGCGGCAACAACATGGCGGCGGTGCACCTGGCCAATGCCGTGGGTGGCAGCCTGTTCCTCGGCTTCATCTCGGCCGTGGCCTTCGCCACCATCCTCGCCGTGGTTGCCGGCCTGACCCTGTCCGGCGCCTCGGCGGTGTCCCACGACCTGTATGCCAGCGTGATCAAGAAGGGCAAGGCCAACGAGAAGGATGAGCTGCGCGTGTCGAAGATCACCACCGTGATCCTCGGTGTGCTGGCCATCGGCCTGGGCATCGCCTTCGAGAAGCAGAACATCGCCTTCATGGTCGGCCTGGCCTTCTCCATCGCGGCGAGCTGCAACTTCCCGGTGCTGATCCTCTCCATGTACTGGAAGAAGCTGACCACCCGTGGCGCCATGATCGGCGGCTGGCTGGGCCTGATCACCGCGGTGGGCCTGATGATCCTCGGCCCGACCATCTGGGTGCAGATCCTCGGCAATGCCGCGCCGATCTACCCCTATGAGTATCCGGCGCTGTTCTCCATCGCCGTGGCCTTCATCGGTATCTGGTTCTTCTCCATCACCGACAAGTCCAGCGCTGCAGACGAGGAGCGTGCACGCTTCTACCCGCAGTTCGTGCGCTCGCAGACCGGCCTCGGCGCCAGCGGTGCCTCGGCTCACTGAGCAATATCTCCGTGTGACTGGGCAGCCTTCGGGCTGCCCTTTTTTATGGGCGACTGTATGATCGCCGCCCATTCGCATGGATGAACCGAGGACTCTCAAGGATGAACACGTTTTTCTGCCGTTGGGGCGCCATTGCCCTGACTGTCTGCCTGAGCCTGCTGATGGGCTGCTCCTCAAAGGGCGGCGATGTCGGCGGCGCAGGTGCCGAGCCGGTGAATGCCGGTTATGCGCCCACACAGGGCAAGACCAGCGGCCGCCTGCTGGTATGGACCGCCGACTTTTCCGTGGAAGTGGTCGACCTCGCCAAGTCCGCCGAGCAGCTGAGCGCGCGCATGATCGCCCTCGGCGGCTATGTGGAGGAGAAGAGTGACTACGGCAGCCAGAGCCAGAGCTTCGTCTACCGCGTGCCCAAGGACGCCTTCAATGAGGCGCTGGGTGACGTCGAGCGCAGCGGCACCGTGCAGCGCCGCCACGTCAAGGGCGAGGACGTCACCGAACAGTACGTCGACGTGGAAACCCGCCTGAAGAACAACCTGGCCCTGCGCGACCGCTTCCGCGACCTGCTGGCCAAGGCCAAGGACGTCAAGGACATCCTGCTGATCGAGGCGGAGCTCAATCGCATCCAGTCGGAGATCGACTCGATGGAGGCGCGCATGCGCGTCCTCAAGGACCAGATCCAGATGTCCACCATCCGGGTCTCGCTGGAGCAGCAGGTACCGCCGAAACCGGCCACTATCTACGGGCCGTTGGGCTACCTGTACAAGGGCGCGGAGTGGTTCGTGGTCAAGCTGTTCGTCATTCGCGAGTGATCGGCTGATGGAGACGCTGCGCGCGCTCCTGGCGACGCTGGTGTTTCTCGCCGGCATTGCCTGCCTGGTGCATGGCCTGTCGGGCGGGCCGCTGTGGCCCTGTCTGCTCGGCATGGCGCTGTGCTTCCTGCTGGCCTATTGGCTGTGGCCGCGCAATCGGCAGGCGGACAGCCCCTGGTTCGATGTGCTGGAGCTGCTGGTCGAATTGCCGGTGAACCTGCTGCTGTGGCTGCTGCGCCAGCTCGGCCGGCTGTTCCGTGACGTGGACGGGGTGGATCTATGAAGCGGCGTACGGCGGTGCTGCTCGGATTGGTTGCGCTACTGACGGTAGGGGCGGGCGGCTATGCCTGGCTGAAGGCGCCTTATGCCCATTCGGCGGCGGCTGGCGTGGCCCGCGAGTTCCTCACGCTGCTGCAGGAGGGACATCTGCAGCAGGCCTACGAGTTGACGCTCAAGAGGCAGAGCTTCGTGGGGCGCGACCTGGCGGAGTTCCAGCCCTTTGCTGCTCGCCAGCTATGTTCGGCGGAGCATCTGCCTCTGGTAGGGCAGCCGCATCCGCCCCAGTCCAATGGCAATCGCCTGCGCCGCGGGCTGGCGGGCCACGAGGTGGAAATGCCCAGCGTCAAACTGCGTTTCGAGAAGAGCCCCTGCCTGATGACGGTTGAGCTGCGCCGCGATGGGGAAGGGCGCTGGCGGGTGTTCTACTTCCAGTCTCGCGCCGGCTGAGCCCGCGCTTGAGCCTGCGCCGTGCTTGCTGCATGGTGTGCGCAGGTTTTTCGACAAGGCAGTCAACGCGATGGATACGACCTTTCTGATCATCCCCGGCTATGGCGACTCCGGTCCCGAGCACTGGCAGAGCCTGTGGCAACGCCAGGATCCGCGTTTTCGTCGGGTCGAGCAGCGCGACTGGTGGAATCCGGTCTGCGCGGAATGGGTCGAGATCCTGGAGCAAGCCGTGGCGGCCAGCGGGCCGCAGACCGTGCTGGTCGCGCACAGCCTCGGTTGTGGCCTGGTCGCCCATTGGGCCGCGCAGACCCGCCAGCGCATCCGCGCCGCCATGCTGGTCGCCCCGCCCGACCCGGAAGGGCCAGCCAAGGAGCTGAACATCCAGGGCTTCGTGCCGGTGCCCGACCTGCCACTGGCCTTCCCGAGCCTGGTGGTGGCCAGCAGCGACGATCCCTACAGCAGCCTGGAACACGCCCATGGCGCCGCCACTCGATGGGGAAGTCGCTGGCACAACGTCGGTGCCTGCGGCCATATCAATGGCGACAGTGGCTTGGGTGAGTGGGCAGAGGGAAAGGTGCTATTACAGTCGCTTCTCGGCTAGTAAAAAGCCCCGCACTGGCGGGGCTTATTTCATCACGGATGGATCATTCGTCCATCTGCGACTGCAGGTAGTTCTCCAGGCCGACCTTGTCGATCAGGCCCAGCTGGGTTTCCAGCCAGTCGATGTGCTCTTCCTCGGATTCGAGGATGTCTTCCAGTAGCTCGCGAGTACCGTAGTCGCCGACGCTCTCGCAGTAGGCGATGGCGGCCTTCAGGTCCGGTACTGCGGATTGTTCCAGCCGGAGGTCGCAGGTCAGCATTTCCTTGGTTTTCTCGCCGATCATCAGCTTGCCGAGGTCCTGCAGGTTGGGCAGGCCTTCGAGGAAGAGGATGCGCTTGATCAGCTTGTCCGCATGCTTCATCTCGTCGATGGATTCTTTGTATTCGTGCTCGCCGAGTTTCTTCAGGCCCCAGTCTTCGTACATGCGCGCGTGCAGGAAGTACTGGTTGATCGCCACCAACTCATTGCCGAGGATTTTGTTCAGATGCTGAATGACCTTCTTGTCGCCTTTCATGATTCGCCTCGCCCTGAGTGGTGTTAATGAATACGGCTGGATAGTGCAGAAGTCTGCGCCGTAAGTTGTTTTTGGTCAAATATAAGTCGTTGAATTATATATAAAAATTAATATAAATAAGAATGTTTAGCTTCCGCGTTTTGGCGCTAACTCATTGATATATGGCGATAAACGTTGGGTGGCTGTTTAATGGCGCCGAGTTTGCCGTGAAATAATTCAAGAGATGAGCGCCGCGCGCTGCCGGAGAGAATGCAATGCTGTTGCGATTGGCCGCGGATGCGGTCGTGGTGGTGCACCTGTTGTTCATCCTCTTCGTGCTCGGCGGCGGCCTGCTGGTGCTGCGCTGGCCGCGTCTAGCGCTGTTGCATCTGCCGGCGGCGGCGTGGGGCGTGGCGGTGGAGCTGCTGCACCTGTATTGCCCGCTGACGCCGCTGGAGAACCGGCTGCGCCAGGCGGCGGGGCAGGCCGGCTATGACGGCGGCTTCGTCGAACACTATCTGATCCCGCTGATCTACCCGGCCGGGCTGACGCCGCAGATCCAGCTGTGGCTCGGCGCGGTGGTGGCGGCGATCAACGTGCCGGTCTACCTGTGGCTGCTTCGGCGCCTGCCGCGGCGCTGAGCGGAGCGGTTATCGCGAACTGCTCTAACACAAGGGTTCCGCGGGCCTAGCTTTAGAACTGCGGTACCCGTTTTGCACTTGCCGTGGCGCGCCGGAGGGGCGTGTCGGGTGCGGGTTGATCCCCGGATCGGCAAGGAGCGCGTGCCATGCAAGCCTCAACCATCCTCTTTCTACTGATCGCCGGCGCGGTGCTAGTGGCCTGTTCGCTATTGCTGCGGGTGTTCTCCGCCGGCAAGTACGAGATCAAGACCATCGACCTGGTGTTCCTGGTCATCCCGCTGCTGGTGGTGGCGCTGGCCACCGGCAAGCTCAAGGGCATCGACATGTTCGGGGTCAAGGCCGACCTCAGCGAGCTGCTGGCCGATGCCGCCCAAGGCAAGATCAAGGAGCAGGTGGCGCCGGCCAAGCAGCTGACCGTGCAGGATGCCGTGCAGGTGATGCAGATGGCCGGCAAGGGCGGCATCAACGAGCTGCGGGTGCTGATCGAAAAGCGCATCGAGGCCCTGGAGCTGCGCCTGGGCCATGGCGGCTACTACGGCGAGGCACTGAAGACCTATCTGGAGTCGCTGTCCGGCAGTTCCTACCTGCGTGTGGTGGTGGTCAACCGGCCGGACGGCAAGCTGTTCGGCATGTTCAATGCGGCCAATCTGATTGGCTACCTGCGGGTGGCTGGCGACTCCGGCTACCAGCAGTTCGAGCGCCTGCTCAACAGCAGCGACGCGGCCAGTTGGGACGAGCTGAGCAAACTGCCGGGCTTCGTTGGCGTGCAGTCGGCGGTGGCCAGCAGCACTTCGCGGCGTGAGGCGCTGGAGCGTATGGAGCAGCTGCGCACCGACAGCCTGCCGGTGGTCAATGCCGAGGGCTTCTTCATGGGCACGGTGGAGCGCAGCAAGCTCACCGCCAGCCTGATTCTGGCGGTGACTCAGCGCCTCGACGGGGCAGGGCAATGAGAACCTGTCCACGATCTCCTGGCTGTCGGCCATACGGCGTTAAAAGCGGTCTCGGAATGCTCATTTACCACTCGTAAACTGCGCTTCCTCGACCGTTTTTGCCTTGTCTGGCTCTACATGGACAGGTTCTGGCGGCACTTGTGGCCCGTCATTCAGCCGCCTGATTCAGTGCCGCCGCGCGGGATGCCTTGGCTACACTCGGCCCAACTTCACCACAGAACAAAAGGCAAAGCAGTATGCAGAACCGCATGATGATCACCGGCGCTGGCTCCGGTCTGGGACGCGAGATCGCCCTGCGTTGGGCCCGTGAAGGCTGGCGCCTGGCGCTGTGCGACGTCAACGAACCCGGCCTGGCGGAAACCCTCAAGCTGGTGCGCGAGGCTGGTGGCGATGGCTTCACCCTGCGCTGCGACGTGCGCGACTACAGCCAGCTGACTGCCGTGGCCCAGGCCTGCGAGGAGCGCTTCGGCGGTCTGGACGTGCTGGTCAACAATGCCGGTGTGGCGGCCGGTGGCTTCTTCGCCGACCTCAGCCTGGAAGACTGGGACTGGCAGCTGTCGATCAACCTGATGGGCGTGATCAAGGGCTGCAAGGCCTTCCTGCCGCTGCTGCGCGCCAGCAAGGGCAAGATCATCAACATCGCCTCCATGGCGGCGCTGATGCAAGGCCCGGCGATGAGCAACTACAACGTGGCCAAGGCCGGCGTGGTGGCGCTCTCGGAGAGCCTGCTGATCGAACTCAAGCCCGAGGAAGTGGCGGTGCACGTGGTCTGCCCGTCGTTCTTCCAGACCAACCTGCTGGACTCGTTCCGTGGCCCGACCCCGGAGATGAAGCAGCAGGTCGGCAAGCTGCTGGAAGGCAGCCCGATCAGCGCCGCGGACATCGCCGCCTATGTCTACGACGAAGTGGCCAAGGGCGAGTTCATGATTCTGCCCCACGAGCAGGGCCGTATGGCCTGGGCCATCAAGCGCCAGCAGCCGCAGGTCATCTACGACGAGATGACCAAGATGTGCGAGAAGATGCGCGCCAAGATCGGCGGCGCCTGAGTCGCGCGGCAATGAAAAAGGGCAGCCGAGGCTGCCTTTTTTGTTTTGCCGAACAGGTCAGCCGGCCACCAGCACCCGGATCGCCTCCAGACGCAGGGCCGCCTTGTCGAGGAAGGCCAGGCCGCTCTCGCGCTGCTTGCGCAGGGCCTCGATCTCGCTGCTGCGCACCGTCGGGTTGACCGCCTGCAGGGCGGTCATGCGGGCGATTTCCTCATCCAGGGTCGCGGTGAAGCGCTGGCGCGCCTCGCTCACCCGCTCGTTGTGGCGCGGTGCGATCTTCGCCTCGGCGGCGTTGATCTGCTTGGCCAGCACGTCGCGCTGGGCCTGCACGAACTTGTTGGCGCTGGCGCGCGGTACCGTCTCCAGCTGGTCGTTGAGGGTGTCGAAGGCGACCTTGCTGGCCAGGTCGTTGCCGTTGGGGTCGAGCAGGCTGCGCAGGGCTACCGGCGGCAGGAAGCGACTCAGCTGCAGGGCCTTGGGCGCCACCACTTCGCTGACGTAGAGCAGCTCGAGCAGCACAGTGCCAGGTTTCAGCGCCTTGTTCTTGATCAGCGCCACGGCGGTGTTGCCCATCGAGCCGGACAGCACCAGGTCCATGCCGCCCTGCACCATGGGATGTTCCCAGGTGAGGAACTGCATGTCCTCGCGGGCCAGGGCCTGGTTGCGGTCGTAGGTGACGGTCACCGCCTCGTCGTCGCCGAGCGGGAAGCTGGCGTCGAGCATCTTCTCGCTTGGGCGCAGCACCAAGGCGTTCTCGGAGTGGTCCTCGCTGTCGATGCCGAAGGCGTCGAACAGCTCTTCCATGTAGATCGGCAGGGCGAACTGGTCGTCTTGCTCATGGATATCCTCGACCAACTGCTGGCCGTTGCCGGCGCCACCGGAGTTGAGTTCCAGCAGACGGTCACGGCCGCTGTGCAGCTCGCCTTCCAGGCGCTCGCGCTCGGCCTTGGCCTCGTCCAGCAGGGTCTGCCAGAGGCCGTCGTCGCTGTCTTCCAGCAGTGGCAGCAGGCGCGGGCCGAACTGGTGCTGCAGGGCGTTGCCGGTCGGGCAGGTATTGAGGAAGGCGTTCAGCGCCTGGTGGTACCACTGGAACAGACGCTCCTGCGGGCTGTTCTCCAGGTACGGCACGTGCAGCTGGATGACGTGCTTTTGGCCGATGCGGTCGAGGCGGCCGATACGCTGCTCGAGCAGGTCCGGATGGGCCGGCAGGTCGAACAGCACCAGATGGTGGCTGAACTGGAAGTTGCGGCCTTCGGAGCCGATCTCGGAGCAGATCAGCACCTGGGCGCCGAATTCCTCGTCGGCGAAGTAGGCGGCGGCGCGGTCGCGCTCGAGGATGTTCATGCCCTCGTGGAACACCGTGGCCGGAATACCGGAGCGCACACGCAGGGCGTCTTCCAGGTCCATCGCGGTTTCGGCGTGGGCGCAGATCACCAGCACCTTCACGCGCTTGAGCATCTTCAGGGTGTCGATCAGCCAGTCCACACGCGGGTCGAATTTCCACCAGCGGGTGTCTTCGCTGCTGTCCTGGGCCTGGTAGCTGACTTCCGGGTAGAGGTCGGCGTGCTCGCCCAGCGGCAGCTCCATGTACTCCACCGGGTTGGCCAGCGGGTAGGGGTGCAGTTCGCGCTGGGGGAAGCCCTGCACGGCGGCGCGGGTGTTGCGGAACAGCAGGCGGCCGGTGCCGTGGCGGTCGAGCAGCTCGCGGATCAGGCGCGCGGCGGCGTCGCTGTCGCCATCGGTGACGGCGGCCAGCAGCGCCTCGCCCTCGTTGCCGAGGAAGCCGCTGATGGTGGCATGGGCCTTCTCGGACAGGCGGCCCTCATCGAGCAGCTCCTGCACCGCCTCGGCGATCGGCTTGTAGTTGGCGCTTTCGGCGCGGAAGGCATCCAGATCATGGAAGCGGTCCGGGTCTAGCAGGCGCAGGCGCGCGAAGTGACTTTCCAGGCCCAGCTGTTCCGGGGTGGCAGTGAGCAGCAGCACGCCGGGGATGGTCTCGGCCAGCTGTTCGACCAGGCGATATTCGTCGCTGGCCTTTTCCGTGTGCCAGACCAGGTGGTGCGCCTCGTCGACCACCAGCAGGTCCCAGCCGGCGGCGAAGGCGGCGTCCTGGGCCTTCTCGCTGTCCTTCAGCCATTCCAAGGAGACCAGCGCCAGCTGGGTGTCCTCGAACGGGTTGCTGGCATCGCTCTCGGCGAAGCGCTCGGCATCGAATAGGGCGACCTGCAGGTTGAAGCGGCGGCGCATCTCCACCAGCCACTGGTGCTGCAGGTTTTCTGGAACCAGGATCAGCACGCGGCTGGCGCGGCCGGAGAGCAGCTGGCGGTGGATTACCAGACCGGCCTCGATGGTCTTGCCCAGGCCCACTTCGTCGGCCAGCAGGACGCGCGGGGCCATGCGGTCGGCGACTTCGCGGGCGATGTGCAGCTGGTGGGCGATCGGCTGGGCGCGGGCGCCGCCCAGGCCCCACAGGCTGGACTGCAGCAGGCGGCTCTGGTGTTCCAGGGTGTGGTAGCGCAGGGCGAACCAGTTCAGCGGGTCGATCTGCCCGGCGAACAGGCGGTCGCTGGCTAGGCGGAACTGGATGAAGTTGGACAGCTGGGTTTCCGGCAGGCTGTAGGGTGCGTGCTGGGCATCGAAGCCGTGGTAGACCAGCAGGCCGTCGACGTCCTCGACTTCCTGCACGGTCAGCTTCCAGCCCTCGAAGTGGGTAATCTCGTCACCCGGGGCGAAGCGCACGCGGGTCAGTGGGGCGTTGCGCAGGGCGTACTGGCGAGTTTCGCCGGTGGCCGGATAGAGCACGGTGAGCAGACGGCCGTCGGAAGTGAGGATGGTGCCCAGGCCGAGTTCCGCCTCGCTGTCGCTGATCCAGCGTTGCCCCGGTTGGTACTGCACAATGCCACTACTTGCCATGAAATGCCCCAGCTGCGAAAAAAGCGGCGTATGTTAGCGGAACGCCGCGTCGAGAGCGACGCCCGTGGCTGAATCAATGCGTGCGGCCTGAGTCGAAAGTGTAGCGAGCGCCGGTTCAAGTTGGAGTCCATCCGGCCGACAGTTGGGTTAACCACGGAGAGCACCGATGCTGCCGCCCATTCCCCATAGCCTGGTCCCGGTCACCGCCCAACAGGACGTGATCAAGCCGCGCCCGGACATTCCGCCGGTGACGCCGACCAACGAGAGCTCCAACGAGAGCGCGGTGGAACTGGACAAACGGCACCCGCAGGAAGCCGAGGAGCTGCTGCGCGAGGAGCAGCGCCGGCGCCAGCGCCGTGGCTACACCCCGGAGGAGCTGGCCGAGCTGGAGGCCCACAACCCCGAGGAGGAAAAGCTGCTGGAGGAGCTGCCGCGCCAGGGCCTGTGGGTGGACGTGGAAGTCTGACCCGCGTGGATCTGTTCGATTCCCCAGTACTGGAACTGCCAGACGCCGAGCTGGATTTCCGCCCGCACTGGCTGGATGCGACTGTCGCCGAACAATGGCTGCAGCAGCTGGCCGCCGAGACGCCCTGGGAGCAGCCACAGCTGCTGATCCACGGTCAGCATTTCCCCGTGCCGCGCTTGCTGGCCTGGTATGGCGACCCCGAGGCCAGCTACCGCTATTCCGGCCTGATCCACCAGCCACTGCCTTGGACGCCGCTGCTGGCCGACATCCGCGCACGGGTGGAAGAGGTGGCTGGCCAGCCGCTCAACGGCGTGCTGCTCAACTACTACCGCGACGGCAACGACTCCATGGGCTGGCACAGCGACGACGAACCCGAGCTCGGGCGCAATCCGCTGGTCGCCTCGCTCAACCTTGGTGGGCCACGCCGTTTCGACCTGCGGCGCAAGGGCAGCGGGCGCATCGAGCATTCTCTGCAACTCGATAGCGGTTCGCTGCTGGTCATGGCCGGCGCAACGCAGCATCATTGGCAGCATCAGGTGGCGAAAACCCGCAAGCCGGTGGCGCCACGCATCAACCTTACTTTCCGCCTGATCCGGTCCCGACCATGAGCGACGACAAGCTGATCGACTTCACCGCCGAGCGCGGCAAGCGCATCCACGACCTGCATGACAAGAAGCTGGACGATATGCGCCAGGCCTTCGAGCAGGCCATGCCGCTTAAGGGCAAGGGTAAATCCAAGCCGAAGAAGAAGCGCTGAGCGTCCGCACACGCCAGTAGCCACCCGCCTGCGGCGCCCTGTCGCGGCGCCCACCTCACCGGACATTGATCCGGATCAATTCCCGCCGCCACGCCTCCTCTAATCTGAGCCCATCACGACACGGCACAGCTCAGGAGGCAGCCATGTTCCTCGATACCGTAGTTCTCGCCGGCATCGGCACAGTCGCCCTGATGGTCGCCTTCTTCGGCGGCGTCGGTCTCTTCATCTGGAAGGATTCGCACAAGAAAGCCAAGGCAATCGCCAAGGCCGAGTGATCCTTCCGAACCAGTGCACGCAAGGCATTTAGGGCGACTTCGGTCGCCCATTTTTTTGCCTGTTAAAAAAGAGGCCCGCACGCGGCGGGCCTAAACGTGGGTCTAGCCTCGTCGTTGCCACAGGCGGAAGGCTGGCTCGGCGAAGAACAGCACGCACATCAGGCGCAGCACCTGCAGGCCGGTGATCAGCGGTACCGACAGGGCCAGCGCCTCGGCGGTCAGGCTTAGCTCGGCGATGCCGCCGGGCATCATGCCGAGCATCAGCGAACGGTGATCCAGCGCGCCCAGCCAGCTCAGCGCCTCGGCTACCAGCGCGGCGGCGAGCATGGCCAGCCCGGTAGCCACCAGCACCAGGCCGATAAAGCGCGGCGCGCGACGGAAGAATTCGCGGTTGAAATGGCAGCCCAGGGCGCTGCCGATCAGCCACTGGCCGACTTCGCTGGTGCCGCCGGGCAGGCTCAGCGGGCGATCCAGCCATACCGCGCCGACGGCGGAGAACAGGATTGGCCCGAGCAGCCAGGGGTTGGGTTGGCGCAGGCGTTGCCAGAGCAGGGCGAACAGGGCGCCGCCGGCCAGCAGCGCGCTCAGGGTCGGCAGGTCGCTGGCGCCGCCGGCATGCGCCAGTGCGGGAGCGGCGCCCAGCCACCACTGGAACAGCGCCGGCACGCAGAGCACCACCAGCAGCAGGCGCACGCTTTGCCCGGCCGCCACTTCACCGGTCTGCGCGCCATTGCGCTGGCCGAGGTTGACCATCTCGCTGGCGCCGCCGGGCATGCTGGCGAAGAACGCCGTGGCGCGGTCGACGCCGGAGCGGCGCAGCAGGGCGATGCCGATCAGGCAGGTCAGGCTGGTGGCGAGCGCGCCGGCCAGCAGTACGCCGCCGTGAGCGAGTACCTGCTCGAGCACCGCCGGGCTGAAGTGCAAGCCGATGCCGGTGCCGACCAGCCACTGGCCCAGCTTGCGTGCACCAGGCACCTCGCCCAGTTCCAGGCCGCCGAGACAGCGCAGCAGCATGACCGCCAGCAGGGAGCCGACCATCCACGGCAAAGGCCAGCCCACCAGGCTGGCCAGGTAGCCGCCGGCGGCGCCGGCGACAGGGGTGAGCAGCCAGTTAGGCATGCGCTGCCTGCAGCTTGCGCCGGTTGCGCCACCAGCGGATGCCGGGCAGGGCCAGCATCAGGATGGCCAGACCCCAGAGCGCGACGGTGATCGGGCTGGACCAGAGGATCGCCAGGTCGCCGTTGCTGATCGACAGGGCGCGGCGCAGGTTGGATTCCATCATCTCGCCGAGGACGAAGCCGAGGATCAGCGACGACAGCGGAAAATCCATCTTGCGCAGCAGGTAGCCGAACAGGCCAAGCGCGGCCATCAGCACCAGATCGAAGGTGGTGCTGTGCACGGCGTACACGCCCACCACCGAGATGATGGTGATGGCCGGCACCAGGATCCAGGTCGGCACACTGAGCATGCGGGCGAACAGGCCGACCAGCGGGATGTTCATCACCAGCAGGATGACGTTGCCGATGAACAGCGAGGCGATAAGCCCCCAGACCACGTCCGGCTGCTGCTCGAACAGCAGCGGGCCGGGGGTGATGTTGTACAGGGTCAGGGCGCCGATCATTACCGCCGTGGTGCCCGAGCCCGGTACGCCGAGGGTCAGCATGGGGATCAGCGAGCCGCAGGCCGAGGCGTTGTTGGCCGCCTCCGGCGCCGCCACGCCACGCAGGTCGCCTTCGCCAAAGCGGCTGCTGGCACCGGCCAGACGCTTCTCGCTCATGTAGGTGATGGCGCTGGCGATGGTCGCCCCGGCACCCGGCAGCACGCCGATGACGAAGCCGGCAAGCGAGCTGCGCACGCTGCTCCACCAGGTGAAGGCGAATTCCTTGGCGTTGAACAGCATGCGCCCGCTGGCCTTGGCCGCCTGCTGGCCGGTGGCGGTGTGTTCGAGCATCAGCAGCACCTCGCTGACGCTGAACAGGCCGATCACCACGATGACGAACTGGATGCCGTCGGACAGGCCGACGCTGTCGAAGGTGAAGCGGTACACGCCAGTGGTGGCGTCGACCCCGACCGTGGCCAGGCCCAGGCCGATCAGCGCGGCGAGCAGGGTTTTGACCGGTTTGTCACCGACCATGCCACCCAGGCAGGCGATGGCGAACACCATCAGCACGAAGTACTCGGCCGGGCCGAAGGCCACCGCCCAGTTGGCCAGGATCGGCGCGAACAGCACCACGCCGATGGTGGCGATGGTGCTGCCGATGAACGAGCTCATGGCCGACAGCGACAGGGCGATGCCGCCCTTGCCCTGGCGCGCCAGCGGGTAGCCGTCGAGGGTGGTCATGATCGCCGCGGCGTCGCCCGGCACGTTGAGCAGGATGGCGGAGATGCGCCCGCCGTACTCGCAGCCCAGGTACACGGCGGCCAGCAGGATCAGCGCGGTCTCCGGCGGCAGGCCGAGGGCGAAGGCCAGCGGCAGCAGGATGGCCACGCCGTTGATCGGGCCAAGGCCCGGCAGCAGGCCGACCACAGTGCCGACGAAGGCGCCGAACAGCGCCACCAGCAGGTTGACCGGGCGGGTGGCGACATCAAAGCCCTGCATCAAGAAATTCAGCGTTTCCATCTCAGCTCTCCAGGAAAGCGGCGAACAGGCCCAGTGGTAGCGGCACGTCCAGCAGATAGTCGAACAGCAGGTACAGCAGCACGCCCATTAGGGCGCCGCTGATGGCGCTGAGCAGCGGGCGGCCGCCGAACAGCAGGCCGAGGGAGAAGCCCGCCAGAGCGGTACTGAGGATGAAGCCCAAGGGCTCGAACAGCAGGGCGTAGGCGAGCAGGGCGCCGATGCACAGCGCCACCTTGCGCGCCAGGGCCCAGGAAATCGGCAGGGTCGGCTCGCCGCTGGGTTTGCACAGCAGCCACAGGGCCGAGGCGGCCATCAGGGTCAGCAGCAGCAGCGGGTAGGCACGGGGGCCGACCGGGTCATACGAGAAGGGTGCCTGGAAGCCCCAGGCGACCACGGCGAGAAAGGCGCAGACGAGCAGCCACACCGCGGCAAACAGGCGGACGTACATGAGGAGTCCCTCAGGATAGGGGGTAGGGGGGAAGCGTCGGGAGCGACGGAAAGGCAAGGTGGAACGCGGCGAGGCGAGGGAGTTGGGTTAACCCAATGACCGAGCCGCCTTCCAACACAGCCTTTCCTGGCGCAGCAGCTTCCCTACTGAACCAGGCCGAATTCGCCGGCCAGGGCCTTGTAGTCCTGCACCTGCTTGAACACGTAGGCCTTCAGCTCGTCGCCGGTCATGCTCAGGGGGAACAGGTCGCGCTGCTCGCGCAGCTTGGCGAACTCGGGGCTGGCCAGCAGGGTGTCGAACTGGCCCTTCCACCAGGCGTAGTCCGCATCGCTCACCTCCGGGCCCATGTAGAAGCCACGGATCACCGGCCAGGTGATGTCGTAGCCCTGCTCCTTGGCGGTCGGCAGGTTGGCCAGCTTGCCCGGCAAGCGCTGGTCGGAGAGCACGGCGATGACGCGGATCTTGTTCGCCGCCAGTTGCGGGGTAACTTCACCGAGGCCGCTGGAGGTGACCTGCACATGGCCGCCGAGCATGGCGGTGAGGGTCTCGCCGCCGCCCTCGAAGGCAACGTAGCGCAGCGCCTTCGGGTCGATGCCGGCGGCGCGGGCGATCAGTGCGGTCTGCATCCAGTCCTGGCCGCCGATGGTGGCGCCGGCGCCGAAGACGATGCTGCCCGGGTCCTTTTTCAGGGCCTGGACCAGGTCGTCGAGGGTCTTGTAGGGCGAGTCGGCGCGTACGCTGATGGCGCCGTAGTCGGTGCCGATGCCGGCCAGCCAGCGCACGGCGTTCTCGTCGTAGCGACCGAACTTGCCCTGGGCCAGGTTGAGCAGCGAACCGGAGGAGAACGCGGTGATGGTGCCGGCGTCCTTCGGTCGTTGGGCGACCACCGCGTTGTAGGCCACGGCGCCGACGCCTCCGGGCATGTAGGTGACGCGCATCGGGGCCTTGAGCAGGCCGTTGTCCTTCAGGCCGCTCTGGGCCAGCTTGCAGGTCAGGTCGAAACCGCCGCCGGGCTTGGCCGGGGCGATGCATTCGGGGCGCTTGGGTTCGGCCAGCAGCTGGCTGGACAGGGCCAGGACACCGAAGGCCAGGGCGATACGGGACAGGGCAGTGTTCATCATCTTCTCCTGTGGAGTTTTATTGTGGCTTACCAGATCGGCAGCGAGTAGCCGACGATCACACGGTTCTCGTCCGCGTCGCGGGCGAAGCTGGAACGGAAGCTGGCGTTACGCAGGCGCACGTAGAGATCCTTGAGCGGGCCGCTCTGCACCACGTACTTGACCTCGGTGTTGCGCTCCCACTCGCGGCCTTCTTCGGTGCTGCCGGCGACCTGGGCGTTGTCGCCCTTGATGTAGCGGGTCATGAAGCTCAGGCCGGGTACGCCGAGGGTGGCGAAGTCGAAGTCGTAGCGCGCCTGCCAGGAGCGCTCCTCGGCGTTGGCGAAGTCGTTGATCTGCACGAAGTTGACCAGGAACGGGTCGCTGCCATCGATGTAGGCGAAGCCGGTGTCGCCCGTCAGGTGCTGGTAGCCGAGGCCGACCTTGTGCCCGCTGTGGGCGTAGGAGACCAGACCGTTCCAGGCGTTGTTGTCGACCTTGCCGGCCTTGGCCGAGCCGCTGTCGTCGCTGATCGACACGCGCAGGTCGGCGCTCAGGCTGCCGCCGCCCAGCGGCTGGCTGGCCAGCAGGCCGAGGAAGTGCTGGCGGTAGATGTCTTCGACGTCGGCGTAGTAGTAGCGCGCGGTCAGGCCCTTGGCGAAGGTCCAGTCGAGGCCGGCCAGGTCCATGTGCTCGGCGGTCACGCCACTGGCAAAGCGCCCATTTTTGCTGTTGAGGATGATGTCCTCGGAGTTGGTCGAGGCGCGGTCGATGACCTTGTCGAAGCGCCCGCCGAGCAGGCTCAGGTTGTCGAACTCGCTGGAGCTCAGCAGACCGCCCTCGAACACCTGTGGCAACAGGCGGCTGTCGCTGGCCTTGACCACCGGCAGCTCGGGGATATGCGAGCCGTAGCGGAGCTCGGTCTTGGAGAGCTTGACCTTGCCGGTCAGGCCCAGGCGGCCGAATTCGTCCGGGGTGCCGCCATCGTCCTGCACGGGCAGCAGGTCGGTGCCGGTGCGGCCGCCGCCGGAGTCGAGCTTGACGCCTAGCATGCCGAGGGCGTCGAGGCCGAAGCCGACGGAGCCTTCGGTGTAGCCGGACTGGATATCGAGCAGGAAGCCCAGGCCCCATTCCTCGCGCTTGTTCTGGCCATCGCCTTCGCGGAAGTCGCGGTTGAGGTAAATGTTGGTGGTGATGAGGGTGGCGCTGCTGTCTTCGACGAAGGCGGCGTGCGCGGCGGCAGGCGCCAGGGCGCAGGCGAGCAGGCTGAGGCTGAAGCGACGGACAGGCGCCGAGGCCTGCCGATGGGCAGATCGCATCATGTGGTCTCCGATTGTTGTTCTTGTCACACCGGAGCAACCACGCACCCGGCGTTTTATGGGTGGTTCTCGCCACCCTGTTCGCGATCCTAGGGGGCGAAACTTTCGCCAGGCTTTCAGGGTGAAAGAAAGCTGCGGCGGCCTTCACAGGCCGCCGGCGCTGGTTACACTCGGCGCATAACGACAAGATTTTTGGAGTGTGCCGACGTGCGAATCCTGCTGGTCGAGGACCATCTGCCCCTGGCCGAAAGCGTGGCCCAGGCCCTGCGTGGAGCGGGCCTGACCGTCGATGTGCTGCACGACGGGGTGGCCGCCGAACATGCCCTGGCCAGCGAGGACTACGCCCTGGCGGTGCTCGATGTGGGCCTGCCGCGCCTCGACGGTTTCGAGGTGCTGGCCCGTGTGCGCGGGCGCGGCAAGACCCTGCCGGTGCTGATGCTGACTGCCCGCGGCGAGGTCAAGGATCGCGTCCACGGCCTCAACCTGGGCGCCGACGATTATCTGGCCAAGCCCTTCGAGCTGACCGAGCTGGAGGCGCGGGTCAAAGCGCTGCTGCGCCGTAGCGTGCTCGGTGGCGAGCAGCAGCAGCGCTGCGGCGCGCTGGTCTATGACCTGGGCACGCGGCGATTCACCCTGGGCGAGCAGCTGCTCAACCTGACGTCCCGCGAGCAGGCGGTGCTGGAGGCGCTGATCGCCCGGCCGGGAAGGGTGATGAGCAAGGAGCAGCTGGCCGACCAGGTGTTCGGCCTGGACGAGGACGCCAGCCCGGACGCCATCGAGATCTATATCCACCGCCTGCGCAAGAAGCTGGAGGGCAACGCGGTGCGCATCGTCACCTTCCGCGGCCTCGGCTACCTGTTGGAGTCCACGGGTGAGTGAGGCCAGCGCCGGCAGCCTGCGTGGCCGGTTGCTACGGCGCCTGGCGGCGCTGCTGGCCATCCCGCTGCTGATCGGCAGCCTGAGCGCCTACTGGAACGGTCGCGAGGCCGCCGACGCCGCCTACGACCGCACCCTGCTGGCCTCGGCGCGGGCGATTGCCGACGGCCTGTACACCGAGGATGGCTTGCTGCGCGCCGATGTGCCCTACGTGGCGCTGGACCCCTTCGCCTACGACCTGGAGGGGCGCATCTTCTATCAGGTCAGCGACCTGCAGGGGAAACTGGTGTCCGGCTACGACGGGCTGCCAGCGCCGCCGCCGGCCACGCCACGTACCGATGATTACCCGGCGCTGGCGCGCTTCTACGACGGCGAATTCGATGGCGCTGGCGTGCGTGTGGTCAGCCTGCTTCAGCCGGTCAGCGAACCGGGGATGAACGGCATGGCGGAGATCCGTGTGGCCGAGACCGACGTGGCCCGCGTGCGCATGGCCCGCGGCCTGCTGCTCGACACCCTGTGGCGCATGGGCCTGCTGGCGCTGATCAGCCTGGCCCTGGTGTGGCTGGCGGTGAGCGCCGCGCTGCGGCCGCTGGAGCGCCTGCGCGCGGCGGTGGAAGAGCGTCAGCCGGATGATCTGCGCCCACTACCGCTGGTCGAGGCGCAGGACGAGTTGCGCCCGCTGGTGGCTTCCCTCAACCACTTCACCGAACGCCTGCGCCAGCAGTTCGAGCGCCAGGCCCAGTTCATCACCGATGCCTCCCACGAGCTGCGCACACCCCTGGCCGCGCTCAAGGCGCGTATCGAACTGGGCCTGCGCGAGCGCGAGCCTGCGCTGTGGCACAGCACCCTGGAGAAGGCGGCGCAGAGCACCGATCGCCTCACCCATCTGGCCAACCAGCTGCTGTCCCTCGCACGCATTGAGCGGGCCGCCCGCGCCATCGAGGAGGGCGGCGCGGAACGGGTGGAGCTGGCCCAGCTGGCCCGCGAGCTGGGCCTGGCCCTGGCGCCGCTGGCGCACCAGCGAGGTATTGCCCTGGCCCTGGAGGCCGAGGCGGAAGTGCCGCTGCGTGGCGAGCCGATGCTGCTGCACGAGCTGATCTACAACCTGGTCGACAACGCCCTGGCCCACACGCCGGTTGGCGGCAATGTGGTGCTGCGGGTGCTGAGCCCCGCCGTGCTGGAGGTGGAGGATGACGGCCCGGGCATTCCCGCCGAGGAACGCGAGCGGGTGTTCGAGCGCTTCTACCGGCGCAATCCGCAGGGCAGCGGTGCTGGGTTGGGGCTGGCGATAGTCGGCGAGATCTGCCGCGCCCACCGCGCCGAGATCGAACTGGCGCAGGGCGAGCTGGGTGGCTTGCTGGTGCGGGTGAGCTTTCCGCCGGCTCAGTAAGCGAGGCTCAGAGGCTGCTGGATTTCCAGCAGGTACTGGGACACCTTGCCGCTGCCCTGCAGGGATTTCAGGCCGCGGTTGAACTGCGCCATGCGCTGTTCGTTGCCGGGCACTTTCTTCGATAGCAGCAGGTGCAGGCTGTCGCTGCGCAGCGGTTGCGGGTGGAAGCTCAGCTGGCCGCGCGCCGCGCGGCTGAACCGGCTGTGCAGCAGGTCGAAGGCCACCACCTTGTCCATCGGGAACACGTCCAGGCGCCCGGCCAGCAGCATGCGCAGGCCCTGTTCCTCGTTGCTCAGACGCTTGACCTTGAGCGTGCCGTCGCGCTCGGCCTGCTGGAACGCCTGGCCGTAGTCATAGTCGATGGCGCCGCCGACGCGCAGCGGCTTGAGGTCGGCGACCTCCTTCCACTCGATCGGGTGGTCCTTGCGGTGGAACAGGTAGTAACCGCTGTCCACCACCGGTTCGCTGATGAAGAAGGCTTGTTCGCGCTCGGGGCTGCGCAGCCATACGGCGCTGCCGTCGCTGTTGCCACGCTCGGCGCTGCGCAGGGCGCGGGCCCAGGGATAGAACTCCCATTTCACCTGTATTCCTTCCAGGGCGAAGGCTTCCTCGACGATGCGTGAGGCGACGCCGTGGTGGGGCAGGTTCTGGCCGAGATAGGGACTCCATTCGCCGTTGGTCAGGCGTACGTCGTCGGCCGAGGCGGCCAGCGGGAGGAGCAGGGCGAACAGCAACGACAGCAGGCGCATGGCACGTTTCCTTACCTGAGCTGAGCGGGACGGAAGCGAGTCCTTCGCTTCCGTGGCGTACGGCTTTATCGCCGCCCGGGATGAGCCGGGCTTGCTTGCAGTCTAGTCAGGATATGCGTGGCCTGCGGAGACGGGCGACCAAGCGTCGCCCGCTCGGCTTACTGCAGCATGCTGGCGGCGGCTTCCATGGCCGCGGAGAGGTCTTCGTCGGCCTGCATGTCGACGTTCGGGTCGAGACCGAGCTTGGCGAAGGCCGGGATCTGGCTCCAGTCCAGCTGGGTGTAGGGATGCTCACTGCCCAGGTAGCTCTGCAGGGTGGCTACCTGAACGATGTCGACGTAATCGGCCTTCGCCGAGTTGCGGCTGAAGTCCAAGTGCTGGCTGGGCACGATGGCGATCGGCTCGGGGAACTCCCAGGCGCGCAGGATCTTGTCGCCGATGATCGGGTGGATCTTCTCGATCACGTGGTTGAGGCTGATCGAGTCGGCCAGCAGAGCGTTGTTCTCTTCCGCGTAGGTGAGGATCGGCAGCACGCCGATCTGGTGTACCAGGCCGGCCAGGGTGGCCTGGTCGGGCATCAGGCGGGTGTAGTGGCGGCACAGGACGTGGCAGATGCCGGCGATCTCGGTGCTCTTGTTCCACACTTCGCGCATCTTGCGGTCGACCACGTCGCTGGTGGCCTGGAACATCTGCTCCATGGCCAGGCCGGTGGCGAGGTTGCAGGTGTAGTTGATGCCGAGGCGGCCAACGGCCATCTGCAGGTCGGTGATTTCCTTGCTGGTGCGCAGCAGCGGGCTGTTCACCACCTTGATGATGCGCGCGGTCAGCGCCGCGTCGTTGCCGATCACCTTGCTCAGGGCGGGGATACTGATGTTCGGGTCTTCCGCCGCCTCGCGCACCTTCAATGCCACTTCGGGCAGGGTCGGCAGCACCAGCTCATCGTTTTCAATGGCCTGGATCAGTTCTTCCTGGACTTTCTCGGCAAGCTTGCTCATCTCGATTCTCGGGGCACTCGACCGCTTCAGTTTAGGCATTGAAGCGGACTTCGTTCAGGGATGTCGGGGTTTGTACCGCGTTTGCCCGGGGTCATGCATCAGCTTTTTTACCTAGCGCTGGATTTCGCGATCCGCGTCCAGTTGGTACGGCAGTTCCAGCAGCTTCAGGCCAGGGCCGTCGGCGCTGCCGAGGTGGATTCGACCATCGGCGACCGCATCTTCCTGTAGCACCGCCAGCAGCTCGGCGCCGCCTTCGGTGGTGGCGGCCAGTACCACTTCGCCGACGCTGGAACCGTGGACTGGCGAGAACAGCTCGCTGCCTACGACCGGCAGTTCGCCCTGGGCCAGGCTCAGACGTTGTAGACGCCGCTTGAGCTTGCCGAGGTACTGCATGCGCGCGACGATTTCCTGGCCGGTATAGCAGCCTTTCTTGAAGCTGACGCCGCCGACCGCCTGCAGATTGATCATCTGCGGGATGAACAGCTCGCGGGTGGCACCGAACACCTGGCCGACGCCGGCGCGCACCTGGCCGAGCAACCAGTCGTTGAGCGGCGCCTCGCGCAGTTGCGCGGCCAGGCGGCTGCGCAGGCTCTCAACTTGGTCCGCCGGCGCCCACAGCTCGGCGCGGCCGCCGGGCAGGCGAATGGCGGTCAGGCCGTTGGCGCGTGCTACGGCGTCAGCCTGTTGCGGCAGGTCCAGACCGAGGGCGAGCAGTGCGCTGTCGCCTCCGTCCAGGCCGAAGCGTACCCAGGCGGCGGATTCATCGGCCAGGCTCGACTTGGAGAACACCGCGTACTTCTTCAGGTCCGCCAACTGCGCCTCCAGCAGTTCGCCGGCCATGGCCAGCAGGTAGCCGTCGCCATCCTGCAGGATGCGGAAGCTGGAGGTCATGCGGCCCTTGGGCGTGCAGCGCGCGCCCAGGCTGGAGGTGCGTTCGTCGAGATAATTCAGGTTGCAGGTGAGCTGGCCCTGGAGGAACTTGGCGGCGTCGGGGCCGCGCACGGCGAGCAGGGCTTCGTGGTTCAGCAGGGTGAAGAAGGCGGAGTCGGCCATGGGCGATCGCTGGTTGCAAAAGACAAGGGCGTCATCATAGAGGCCCCCCGGAGCCTTGTCAGCGTGCCGAGTGCGTGCGGCGCCGGTATACTGCCGCTCCTTTGCACAGGAGCCGCTGCATGGCCGACGCTACCGAACTCAATCGACTCTTCTGGCACAGCCGCCGCGGCATGCTGGAACTGGACGTGCTGCTGGTGCCCTTCGTCAAGGAGGTCTACGCCAGCCTGGATGCCGAGGATCAGGCGCGCTACCGCAAGCTGCTGGAGTGCGAGGATCAGGACATGTTCGGCTGGTTCATGCAGCGCGGCGAGCCGGAAGACCCCGATCTGCGTCGCATGGTTCGCATGATCCTGGATCGTGTCCAGCCGAAGTGACGTCTTCGAATGCCATTGGCAGGCCTCGCGCCTGCTGCTGGCAGCCTATCTGTCGGCGCTGGCCCTGGCGCTGATTACCCTGTTCGTCGTCGAATTGCCGCTCTGGGCATCCCTGCTCGGTGCCTGTGCTTGCCTGCTGCGCGCCGCCTGGGTGTTGCCGCGGCAGATCCTGCTGCGTTATCCGGCGGCCTTTACCGGATTGCGTCGCGACGAGGAGGGCTGGCAATTGTTCAATACGCGCGATGGCTGGCAGCCGGTGCAGTTGCGTCCGGACAGCCTGGCGCTGCCGTTGGTCGTGGTGTTGCGTTATCGTCTGGCCGGTGAGCGGTGGGTACGTGGCCTGTGCATCCCGTGTGATGCGTTGCCGCGCGAGGCGCACCGGCGCCTGCGCGTGCGCCTGAAGTTCAGCCGGCGTAGGTGGGCGGCGCCAGGATAGTGTCGCGGGCCTCCGGCAGCATGTCCGGATAGTCCAGGGTGTAGTGCAGGCCGCGGCTCTCGCGGCGCAGCATGGCGGATTCGATCATCAGCTCGGCGACCTGGGCCAGATTGCGCAGCTCGATCAAGTCGCGGCTGACCTTGTAGTTGCTATAGAACTCGTCGATCTCGTCGAGCAGCAGGCGCACCCGGTGCTGGGCGCGCTGCAGGCGCTTGTTGGTGCGCACGATACCGACGTAGTCCCACATGAACCGCCGCAGCTCGTCCCAGTTGTGCGCGATGATCACATCCTCGTCCGAGTCGGTCACCTGGCTGGCGTCCCAGGCTGGTAGTGCCTGGGGCATCGGCACCTGGTCGAGCTGCGCGACGATGTCCTCGACTGCCGAGCGGGCATAGACGAAGCATTCCAGCAGCGAGTTGCTGGCCATGCGGTTGGCGCCATGCAGACCGGTGAAGCTGGTCTCGCCGATGGCGTACAGGCCGGGCACGTCGGTATGACCATGTTGGTCGACCAGTACGCCGCCACAGGTGTAGTGCGCCGCTGGCACCACCGGGATGGGCTGACGGGTGATGTCGATGCCGAACGCCAGGCAGCGTTCATACACGGTGGGGAAGTGCGCCTTCACAAATTCGGCTGGCTTGTGGCTGATATCCAGGTACACGCAGTCGATACCCAGGCGCTTCATCTCGTGGTCGATGGCGCGGGCGACTATGTCGCGCGGGGCCAGTTCTTCGCGCGCATCGAAGCGCGCCATGAAACGCTCGCCGTTGGGCAGCTTTAGATGGGCCCCTTCGCCGCGCAGGGCCTCGGTGACCAGGAAGCTCTTGGCCTGCGGGTGGTACAGGCAGGTCGGATGGAACTGGTTGAATTCAAGGTTGCCGACCCGGCAGCCGGCGCGCCAGGCCATGGCGATGCCGTCGCCGCTGGCCCCGTCCGGGTTGCTGGTATAGAGGTAGACCTTGGCTGCGCCGCCGGTGGCGAGGATCACGAAGCGCGCGTGGTAGGTGTCGACCTCGCCGCTTGTGCGGTTGAGCACATAGGCACCGACGCAGCGCTGGCCGGGTAGGCCGAGCTTGCGCTCGGTGATCAGGTCCACCGCCACCCGCTGCTCCTGCAGTTCGATGTTTGCACGCTGGCGGGTCTGTTGCAGCAGAGTGTTGAAGATGGCCGCGCCGGTGGCATCAGCGGCATGGATGATGCGCCGATGGCTGTGGCCGCCCTCGCGGGTGAGGTGGAATTCGAAACCGCCGTCCTCGCGATCCTGTTCTTCGTCGCGGGTAAAGGGCACGCCCTGTTCGATCAGCCACTGGATGGCTTCGCGGCTGTGCTCTACGGTAAAGCGCACGGCGTCCTCGCGGCACAGGCCGCCGCCCGCGTTGAGGGTGTCGCTGACGTGGGACTCCACGGTGTCGGCGTCGTCCAGCACCGCGGCAACACCGCCCTGGGCCCAGTAGGTGGAGCCGTTGGCCAGGTCACCCTTGCTCAACACGGCGATGCGCAGGTGCTCGGGCAGGGTCAAGGCGAGGGTCAGGCCGGCAGCGCCGCTGCCGATGACCAGAACGTCGTGCTGATGATGTTGGCTCATTTACTGCTGATTCCGCAGGGATCGAAATGGCGCCGCCTAGTATATAGACGGGGTGGCCGGCACAATAGCTGGGCTTATGACGTAGAAGAACACTCTGGAACTTTCTTAGTCGTTCAAGTTCCAACGACAGTTGCCAAATGTGCCTGTCGTATTGGAGCGGCGGCCTGATTGGCCAGGTTATTCATGCAGTAGTCGAATCGACGATGCTGTAACGCTTTGCAAGGCCATCGAGAGCCGAGCAAAGCTTCTTCGGAGGGGAGAACTTTTGCGCAACGCCCGAGTCTATCTTGGCAGACGGAAAGGCTGGCCGGCGCGGATCTCCTCCGGAACGCACGAGGAGTATTCATGCTAGCCCAGGAAGACGATCAGCAGCTGGTCGAGCGGGTGCAGCGCGGCGACAAGCGGGCCTTCGATCTGCTGGTACTTAAGTACCAGCACAAGATTCTCGGCCTGGTGGTGCGCTTCGTCCACGACAGTCATGAGGCCCAGGATGTCGCCCAGGAGGCCTTCATCAAGGCCTACCGGGCACTTGGTAATTTCCGCGGTGACAGCGCGTTCTATACCTGGCTGTACCGCATCGCCATCAACACGGCGAAGAATTATCTGGTCTCGCGGGGGCGGCGTCCGCCAGACAGTGACGTCAGCTCAGAGGATGCGGAGTTCTACGACGGAGATCACGCGCTCAAGGACATAGAATCGCCCGAGCGTGCCATGTTGCGGGATGAGATCGAGGCCACGGTGCATCGGACAATCCAGCAATTACCGGAGGATCTGCGCACGGCGTTGACCCTGCGCGAGTTCGATGGATTGAGCTACGAGGACATTGCCAGCGTCATGCAGTGTCCAGTTGGTACCGTGCGCTCGCGGATCTTCCGGGCTCGCGAGGCCATCGACAAAGCCCTGCAGCCTTTGCTGCAGGAAGCCTGAATGTGAGACAGCGGCGACAGCCAAGAGAGGAAACACCATGAGTCGTGAAGCCCTGCAGGAATCGCTGTCCGCGGTGATGGATAACGAAGCGGACGAACTGGAACTGCGTCGAGTGCTGGCGGCTGCCGGCGACGATGCCGAGCTGCGTGGCACCTGGTCGCGTTACCAGATTGCTCGTGCAGTCATGCACAAAGAGTTGTTCGAGCCGCGTCTCGATATCGCGGCCGCCGTTTCCGCGGCGCTTGCCGAGGAGGCAATGCCGACTGCGACTGCTCGTGGTCCGTGGCGCATGGTTGGACGAGTAGCGGTAGCTGCCTCGGTGACCTTGGCCGTATTGGCCGGCGTACGCTTCTACAATCAAGATGAGCTGGCCGGTGCCCAATTGGCGCAGCAGGGCGTGCAGCCCAGCCTGACTCTGCCGCAGGTGCAAGGCCCCGCTGTGCTGGCTGGCTATACTGAGGCGGCGTCGCCGTTGCAACAGAATGCCGAACAGTCCAGTTCGGGTTGGCACGAACAGCGTCTGCCTGCTTACCTGCGTCAGCATGCACAACAGGCTGCCGCCACCGGTGCTGACGCCGCGCTGCCTTACGCCCGAGCCGCCAGCCTGGAAAATCGCTGAGAGGGTACATGCGCGTCATCCCCCTTATAGCTCTACTCGGCAGCTGTCTGGCTCTACCCGCACAGGCTGCCGAGAGTTGGTTGCAACGGTTGGCTCAGTCCGACCGGCAAAGCTTTCAAGGCACTTTCATTTACGAGCGCAATGGCAGCTTCTCCACCCACGGCATCTGGCACAGGGGGAGCGAATCCGGTGTTAGTGAGCGCTTGCTGCAGCTCGATGGGCCCGCACAGGAAGTGCTGCGGGTCGATGGCAAGCCGCAGTGCATGAGTGGCGCGTTGGCCGAGCAGGTGGTCGATGCACAGTGGCCGGCACGTGAACTCGATGCGAAACAATTGGAGCAGCGCTACGACATGCGCGTGCTGGGGCGTTCCCGGGTGGCCGGGCGCTCCGCCACCGTGCTGGCGCTGATCCCCCGCGATCAGCATCGCTATGCCTTCGAATTGCACCTCGACGACGAAACCGCGCTGCCTTTGAAGTCACTGCTGATCAGCGAGAAGGGGCAGCTGCTGGAGCGCTTCCAGTTCGTCAACCTGGACCTGGCCGCGAATGTCGATGACGCCGCGCTCAAGCCTGGAGAGTCGTGCAAGCCGGTCAGCCTGAGCAAGGTGGCCGAGTTGCCGCAGTCCTGGAAGGCGGGTTGGGTGCCGCCGGGATTCGAGTTGAATCAGGCGCTGCAGCGCACCAGTCCTGCCTCGTCCGAGCCGGTTGCCTGCCTGCTGTACGGCGATGGTCTGGCGCGCTTCACGGTGTTCCTCGAGCCCCTGCGTGGGGCTGGAGCGGAGGACGCCCGTAGCCAGTTGGGGCCGACGGCGGTTGTGTCACGCCGCATGAGTACCACCGATGGCGACATGATGGTCACCGTGGTGGGGGAGATTCCTCTGGGTACCGCCGAGCGCGTGGCCTTGTCGATGCAGACTGCGACGGCTGTCGAGAGCTCTGCCCAGTGATCTTGTGCGGCATGGGCCGATTCGGAGTGTTTTCTGGCTCCGAGTCGGCCTCGTTGCATCTGCTGTAATGATCGTGAAAATTCCTGTCTTCTAAGTGGATGGAGCTGAAGTCGATGCTTAGCCTGAAATCCTCGCTGTCCGGTCTGTGTGCCCTGCTGTTGCTGGGGCAGATGTCTCTGGCGCGTGCCGAGTTGCCTGAATTCACCGAATTGGTGGAGGAGGCCTCGCCGGCCGTGGTGAACATCAGCACCCGGCAGAACCTGCCGCAGCGCGAGGTGGCTGCTCAAGGGCAGGTACCGGATCTCGAGGGCCTGCCGCCGATGTTTCGCGAGTTCTTCGAGCGCAACATTCCGCAGATGCCGCGCGGCCCGGGTGGCGGTCGCCAGCGCGAGGCGCAGTCCTTGGGTTCAGGCTTCATCATTTCCGATGACGGCTACGTACTGACTAACAATCATGTGATAGCGGATGCCGACGAGATCATCGTGCGTCTGTCCGACCGCAGCGAGCTGGAGGCCAAGCTGATTGGTGCCGATCCGCGCACCGATGTGGCTCTGCTCAAGGTCGAGGGTAAGGGCCTGCCGACCGTCAAGCTGGGCAAGTCGCAGGCGCTGAAGGTAGGCGAGTGGGTGTTGGCCATCGGCTCGCCCTTCGGCTTCGATCATTCGGTGACCGCTGGTATCGTCTCTGCGAAGGGGCGCAGCCTGCCGAACGAGAGCTACGTGCCGTTCATTCAGACCGACGTGGCGATCAATCCGGGTAACTCCGGCGGCCCGCTGTTCAACCTAGACGGCGAAGTAGTTGGTATCAACTCGCAGATATTCACCCGCTCCGGTGGCTTCATGGGCCTCTCGTTCGCCATTCCCATCGATGTGGCCATGGATGTCGCCAACCAGCTGAAGTCCGAGGGCAAGGTCAGCCGCGGCTGGCTGGGTGTGGTGATTCAGGAAGTGAACAAGGACCTGGCGGAATCCTTTGGTCTGGACAAGCCGGCCGGTGCGCTGGTGGCTCAGGTGCTGGAAGAGGGGCCGGCTGCCAAGGGCGGCCTCCAGGTTGGAGACGTGATCCTCAGCCTAAATGGCCAGCCAATCATCATGTCGGCCGATTTGCCGCATCTGGTCGGGGCGCTTAAGCCGGGCAGCCAGGCGGATCTGGAGGTGGTACGCGAGGGCGAGCGCAAGCGTATTACGCTGAGCATCGGTGCCCTGCCGGAAGAGGGCGAGGAGATGCCGGTGGCCGGTGAGGCGGGTGTCGAACGCAGCAGCAATCGCCTGGGGGTATCGGTGGCGGAGTTGAGCGCCGAGCAGAAGAAGGCTTTCGACCTGCGCGGTGGAGTGGTCATCAAGGAAGTGCAAAGCGGCCCGGCGGCGCTGATCGGTCTGCGTCCCGGCGATGTCATCACTCATTTGAACAACCAGGCTATCGATTCGGCCAAGACTTTTGCACAGGTGGCCAAGGAGTTGCCGGTCAATCGCTCGGTGTCCATGCGCGTGCTGCGCCAGGGGCGGGCCAGCTTCATTACGTTCAAACTGGCCGAATAGGCGTAGTTGGAAGCGAAAAGGGGCGGCATCTGCCGCTCTTTTTTGTGGCCGGCGGCCCTGTGGTTTGCGTGACGGGTCGGTCGCTGATCGGGTAGAATCCCCGGCTATTTTTCGGCGGGCAGCCTGCCTGCGGCTTTATTCGAGTGTTGATCCGTGAGTGATCTGAGTCATATCCGCAATTTCTCCATCATCGCCCACATCGATCATGGCAAGTCGACCCTGGCCGACCGCTTCATCCAGATATGTGGCGGCTTGTCCGATCGCGAGATGGAGGCCCAGGTCCTCGACTCCATGGATCTTGAGCGTGAGCGTGGCATCACCATCAAGGCTCACAGCGTAACCCTGCACTATCCGGCGCAGGATGGTAAGACCTACCAGCTGAACTTCATCGATACCCCCGGTCATGTCGATTTCACCTACGAGGTCAGCCGGTCCCTGGCTGCCTGCGAAGGCGCGATCCTGGTGGTCGATGCCGGTCAGGGCGTCGAAGCCCAGTCCGTGGCCAACTGCTACACCGCCATCGAGCAGGGCCTCGAGGTCATGCCGGTGCTGAACAAGATGGACCTGCCTCAGGCCGAGCCGGAGCGGGTCAAGGACGAGATCGAACATATCATCGGCATCGATGCCACCGACGCAGTGCCGTGCAGCGCCAAGAGCGGCATGGGCGTGATCGATGTGCTGGAACGCCTGGTCCAGGTGATCCCGCCGCCGGAAGGCGACATCGAGGCGCCGCTGCAGGCCCTGATCATCGACTCCTGGTTCGACAACTACCTGGGTATTGTCTCCTTGGTTCGCGTCAAGCATGGCCGGATGAAGAAGGGCGACAAGATCCTGGTCAAGTCCACCGGCAAGACGCACCAGATCGACAGCGTCGGCGTGTTCACTCCGAAGCACACCGAGACCGCCGACCTCAAGGCCGGTGAAGTGGGCTTCGTGATCGCCGGTATCAAGGACATCCACGGTGCTCCGGTGGGCGACACCCTGACCCTGTCCAACACCCCGGACGTGGATGTACTGCCGGGCTTCAAGCGCATCAAGCCGCAGGTCTACGCCGGTCTGTTCCCGGTCAGCTCCGACGACTTCGAGGACTTCCGCGAAGCCCTGCAGAAGCTGACCCTGAACGATGCTGCGCTGCAGTACGAGCCTGAGAGCTCCGACGCCCTGGGCTTCGGCTTCCGTATCGGCTTCCTCGGCATGCTGCACATGGAGATCATCCAGGAGCGCCTGGAGCGCGAGTACGACCTGGATCTGATCACCACCGCACCGACGGTAATCTTCGAAGTCGAGATGAAGAACGGCGAGACGCTGTCCGTCGACAACCCGTCCAAGCTGCCCGATCCGGCCGGCATCCTCGATATGCGCGAGCCGATCGTGCGGGCCAATATCCTGGTGCCGCAGGAGCATCTGGGTAACGTCATCACCCTGTGCATCGAGAAACGCGGCGTGCAGCGCGACCTGCAGTTCCTCAGCAGCCAGGTACAGGTTTCCTATGACCTGCCGATGAACGAGGTGGTGCTCGACTTTTTCGACCGCCTGAAGTCGGTGAGCCGTGGCTATGCCTCGCTGGATTACAGTTTCGACCGCTTCCAGTCGGCCAACCTGGTGCGCCTGGATGTGATGATCAACGGCGAGAAGGTCGACGCCCTGGCGCTCATCGTGCACCGTGACCGTGCCCACCAAAAGGGCCGGGTGCTGACCGAGAAGATGAAGGAACTGATCCCGCGACAGATGTTCGACGTGGCGATTCAGGCAGCCATCGGCGGGCAGATCATCGCTCGGACCACGGTCAAGGCGCTGCGCAAGAACGTATTGGCCAAGTGCTACGGTGGCGACGTCAGCCGTAAGAAGAAACTGCTGGAGAAGCAGAAGGCCGGTAAGAAGCGGATGAAACAGGTAGGCAGCGTGGAAATCCCGCAGGAAGCCTTCCTCGCCGTACTCAAAGTGGATAGCTAAGACCTATGTCGTTCAACTTCCCGCTGATTCTGGTGATTGCCGTTGCGGTTTGCGGCGCCTTGGCATTGCTCGACCTGTTGCTGCTGGCGCCACGGCGCCGGATGGCGATCGCGGCCTACGAAGGTCAGGTCGGTCAGCCGGACGAACTGGTGCTGCAGCGCCTTAACAAGGAGCCGCTGCTGGTCGAGTACGGCAAGTCCTTCTTCCCGGTTCTGGCGATTGTCTTGATTCTGCGCTCCTTCCTGCTGGAGCCCTTCCAGATTCCGTCGGGCTCGATGAAGCCTACCCTGGAAGTGGGTGACTTCATCCTGGTCAACAAGTTTGCCTACGGCATTCGCTTGCCCGTGGTGGATACCAAGGTTGTCGAGGTGGGTGATCCGCAGCGTGGCGATGTGATGGTGTTTCGCTATCCGAGCAACCCTAGTATCAACTACATCAAGCGCGTAGTAGGACTGCCGGGGGACCGCATCGCCTATACCCAGGACAAGCGTCTGCTGGTCAATGGCTTGTCGGTTGCCGAGGAGCTGCTGGGTGAGGAACCGCGTTCCCTGGGTCGTACACTGGTCTATCGCGAGAAGTTGGGCGAGGCCGAGCATCTGATCCGTAAGCAGCTGCATCGCAATGTACGCCCGGGTGACGAGTGGGTAGTGCCGCAAGGGCATTACTTCATGATGGGCGACAACCGCGATGACTCCAACGACAGCCGCTACTGGAATGATGGTGCGATTCCCAAGGAGCTGTGGGGCATGGTTCCCGATCGCAATATCGTGGGCAAGGCCTTCGCCGTATGGCTTAGCTGGCCCGATCCCAAGCTGCGCAGCCTGCCGAACTTCTCCCGGGTCGGCCTGATCCACTGACACGCCGAAATTGCGAGGCGCTGTTCAATCGAGCATCGCCTGCTTATATATAGTCATCGCCTTACAACAACACTCAACTGGGGTCGATCATGATGTTTGCACGTTCGCAGAAGGGCATGTCTCTGCTGGGGTGGATGGTGGTTCTTGCTCTGGTGGCTTTTTTTGCCAGCACCGGCTTCAAGATGTTTCCGCACTACATGGATTACATGGCTCTCGAGGGCATGATTACAAAGGTGGAGACTGAGCCAAGCCTTGGCGTTTCTACTGTTCGCGACTTCTACGAACACGTTGAGAAAGGAATGACTGTGAATGGTATTCGCGATCTTGATTTAGAAGAGGCGCTACAAATCAAACTTGAGAATAATGAATTCTTTGTTCATCTCAAGTATGAGAAACGCGAGTCGTTGATCGAGAATCTCGACCTCGTTGCCAAGTTCGACAAAGAATTCCGAATCCGCGCCCAGTGAGCTATTCCCTTCCTCGCCTCGAGCGCCAGCTCGGCCATACCTTCCAGAACCAGGAGCTGATGCTCCTGGCGCTGACTCACCGTAGCTTCGCCGGACGCAATAACGAACGTCTTGAGTTTCTTGGCGATGCGATACTCAACTTCGTCGCTGGAGAGGCACTGTTCGAGCGCTTTCCTCAGGCTCGCGAAGGCCAGCTGTCGCGTCTGCGTGCGCGGTTGGTGAAAGGTGAGACCCTGGCCATACTGGCCCGTGGCTTCGAGCTGGGTGAGTATCTGCGTTTGGGCTCCGGTGAGCTGAAGAGTGGCGGTTTTCGCCGCGAGTCGATTCTCGCCGACGCCCTAGAGGCGCTGATCGGAGCCATCTACCTGGACGCCGGCATGGATGTGGCTCGTGAGCGAGTGCTGGCCTGGCTGACCAACGAGCTGGACAGTCTGACTCTGGTGGATACCAACAAAGATCCCAAGACTCGCCTGCAGGAGTTCCTCCAGTCGCGCGCCGCTGAGCTGCCGCGCTACGAGGTGGTTGATATCCAGGGCGAGCCCCATTGCCGTACCTTTTTCGTGCAGTGCGAAGTGGCGCTGCTGACCGACAAGACCCAGGGGCATGGCGCCAGTCGGCGCATTGCCGAGCAGGTCGCCGCCGCCGCCGCGCTGGTGGCGCTGGGCGTGGAGAATAGCCATGACTGATGCACCCGTGACCCGTTGTGGCTATGTGGCCATCGTCGGCCGGCCCAATGTGGGCAAGTCGACGCTGCTCAACCATATCCTCGGGCAGAAGCTGGCGATCACCTCGCGCAAGCCACAGACCACCCGCCACAACATGCTCGGCATCAAGACCGAGGGTGATGTGCAGGCCGTTTACGTCGATACACCGGGCCTGCACAAGCACAACGACAAGGCGCTCAACCGCTACATGAACCGCAGTGCATCCACGGCCCTCAAGGACGTCGATGTGGTGGTGTTCGTGGTCGATCGTACCCGCTGGACAGACGAAGACCAGATGGTGCTGGAGAAGGTCCAGTACGTGAAATGCCCGATCCTGCTGGCGGTGAACAAGGCCGACCGGCTGGACGACAAGAGCGAGCTGCTGCCGCATCTGGAGTGGCTCGCCACCCAGCTGCCGCAGGCCGAGGTGGTGCCGATTTCCGCCCTGCATGGACAGAATCTCGACACCCTGGAGCGCCTGGTGGCGGAGAACCTGCCGGAGTCCGAGCACTTCTTCCCGGAAGACCAGATCACCGACCGTTCCAGTCGCTTCCTCGCCGCCGAACTGATCCGCGAGAAGATCATGCGTCAGCTCGGCGCCGAGCTGCCGTACCAGATCACCGTGGAGATCGAGGAGTTCAAGCAGGAGGGGCGCGTGCTGCACATTCACGGCCTGATCCTGGTGGAGCGCGATGGCCAGAAGAAGATTATCATCGGTGACAAGGGCGAGCGCATCAAGCGCATCGGCCAAGATGCGCGCAAGGACATGGAGGTGCTGTTCGACTCCAAGGTCATGCTCAATCTCTGGGTCAAGGTGAAGGGTGGCTGGTCCGATGACGAGCGTGCGCTGCGCTCCCTGGGCTACACCGACTTCTGATACATGCTCGTCAGCGCGCTTCCGGCCTTCGTCCTGCACAGTCGGCCCTACAAGGAAACCAGCGCACTGGTCGATTTCCTCACTCCCGAAGGTCGGTTGCGCGCGGTGCTGCGTGGCGCCCGTGGCAAGGCCGGCAGCCTGGCGCGACCGTTCGCGCCGCTGGAGCTGGAGTTGCGCGGGCGGGGTGAGCTGAAGAATGTCGGCCGCCTCGAAGCCAGTGGCATTGCGCACTGGCTGCAAGGGCAAACGCTCTACAGCGGCATGTACCTCAACGAGCTCCTCCTGCGCCTGCTGCCCGCCGAAGACCCGCATCCCGCGCTGTTCGAACATTACGCCCTGACGCTCCAGGCCCTGGCTGCAAACCCGCCGCTGGAGCCGCTGCTGCGTGCCTTTGAATGGCGCCTGCTGGACGAGCTGGGCTATGGTTTCGCCCTGGATATCGATATTGCCGGCCAGCCGATAGCCGTCGATGGCCTCTACCGTCTGCGCCCGGACGCTGGTCTGGAGGCGGTGGCGCAACTGCAGCCGGGTCTGTTTCAGGGCGCCGATCTGTTGGCCATGGCCGAGGCCGACTGGTCTTCGCCTGGCGCCCTGGCGGCGGCCAAGCGCCTGATGCGCCAGGCCCTCGCTCCCCATCTGGGCGGTCGACCGCTGGTCAGCCGCGAACTCTTCATGAATCTCAAGGAACCCGCTCGTGACTGAAGCCAATCGCATCCTCCTCGGCATCAACATCGACCATGTCGCGACCCTGCGCCAGGCTCGCGGCACCCGTTACCCGGACCCGGTCAAGGCCGCGCTGGATGCCGAAGAGGCTGGCGCCGACGGCATCACTGTGCATCTGCGTGAGGATCGTCGGCATATTCAGGAGCGCGATGTGCGGCTGCTCAAGGACGTGCTACAGACACGCATGAACTTCGAGATGGGCGTCACCGAGCTCATGCTCGACTTCGCCGAGAGCATTCGTCCCGAGCACGTCTGCCTGGTGCCGGAAACCCGCCAGGAGCTGACCACCGAAGGGGGCCTGGATGTCGTCGGTCAGGAAGAGCGAATCAAGGCCGCAGTACAGCGCCTGGCCAAGCTGGGCTGCGAGGTGTCGCTGTTCATCGATGCCGAGGAGCGGCAGATCGAAGCGGCCCGCCGCATCGGTGCACCAGCCATCGAGCTGCACACTGGCCGTTATTCGGACGCCCATACCCCGGAAGAGGCCGCTCGGGAGCTGGCGCGCATCCGTGATGGCGTGGCCTGCGGCCTGGCCCATGGACTGATCGTTAATGCCGGCCATGGCCTGCACTATCACAACGTCGAGCCGGTGGCGGCGATTGCCGGCGTGCACGAGTTGAATATCGGCCACGCCATCGTCGCTCACGCCTTGTTCGTCGGCTTCAAGGGTGCGGTGGCCGAGATGAAGCAGCTGATTCTGGCCGCGTCCGTTCGCGGCTGAGGATCACTCTGCGTTCAGCGCGTGCTGGCGGTGGGTGCGCAGGATCCGCGCGTATTCGCCGTTCTCCTGCAGCAGGCGCAGGCCCTTGTCGAACTCCTCGATCAGCTGCTGAGCTCCCGGCCGGTTGCGCGGCACCAGGAAGTGCAGGGTGTTGCTGCCGACCACACCCTGCGACTCGCTGAAGCGTTCGGCGGCCAGCCCGGAGCGATGAATGGCGCGCTCACCGAGCAGGCTGTCGGCGACGAAGAAGTCATCGCGGCCGAGGTCGATCAGGCGTGCGCAGGTGGTGAGGTCCTGAGGTTCGTGCCGTTGCAGCTTGCCTGCCGCCAGCAGCGACGCGAGACGGGGAGGGGGCTGCCAGCCCAGCGGCAGGCACATGCGCTTGCCTGCCAGCTGTTGCAAATCTCCTGGTTCCAGCGGTTGCCCGGCTCTGCTGAACAGGCGCTGGGTGGTTTCGTATAGTTTCGCGGAGAACAGATAGTCCGCCTGGCGCTCGATCGTCGGCAGATAGGGGTAGGTGGCGTCGAACTGACCCTTGAGCGTCGCCTGGTAGCCGCGCTTCCAGGGCAGCCAGGTCAGACTCGTCTGATGACCCGCCTGGTTAAGCACCTGTTGCACCAACTCGGTGAGCATGCCGCCATTGGGCAGGTTCTGCCCGGTGAAGGGGGCGTATTCGTCGCCGGTCACCAGCCTGATCGAGGCGGCGTTGGCCAGGCTGCCGAACAGCAGACCGCTGGCCAGCGGCAGAAGCAGGCGGATCATCATGGGCGCGCAGGGGCCTTGGGTCATGCGCGGCCGGGGCGGCCGCCAACCTATTCTAGCCCAGCATGAGGTGGCGGGCCGCAGCGGCCCGCCTGCCCTGTCACATCAGGCGGCGGAACTGATGCCAGCGGTGCTGCAAGCCAACTGCCCAGCTTGGGCTGGCCGGTCCGGTGCCGGCGAGCTCCAAGCCTGGGTGGTGCGCCACCACCTGGCTGAGTATCGGCTCTTGGGCCGAGCTGACGTCGACGAAGAACAGATGCTTGCCTTCGTGCAGACGGTCGGCGAAACGGCGGAACGCGCTGTTGGGCTGCTGCATGCCGAACAAGCTGCCTTCCCAGATGCTGAAGCCGAGCAGTACCACGGCAAGGAAGACGAACGGGATCCAGCCCGCCGGGGTCGAGGCCCAGTCATTCAGCCAGGCCAGCAGCAGTACCAGTACGGCCAGGGCGATTCCTATCAGGCTGCCGATCGAGCCGGAGTGGACCACGTCCTGTTTGAGGATCGATGGCACCTCGTGCAGGTGCTGGTGCTGTTCCAGCGCCGCATCCTGCTCGCTCAGCACGTGGATCTGCTCGGTATTGATGCCGCGAGCCTCCAGCTCGCCTTCCAGGTTCTCCAGATCGTCCAGGTTGTCACTGATGTAGTAGTGCCGGTTCATGGCATACCTCCCACCTTTTGCTTGGCGGTCCCCCGGCCGGCCGGTGCTCAGGTCGACGTTGACCTGGTTACATTTTAGTCAATGGCTGGGAGCGAGGTTGACCGTCGGGCGGTCGATGATGGTGCGGTCACGGCCGCTGCTCTTGGCCTGATACAGGCATTGATCGGCGCGCTGCAGCCAGTGGCTCCAGGGTTCGTCGTCGCGCAGCAGCGCGCCGCCGATGGACATGGTGACCGGCCCACCGGGCCCGCGCAGGTTGTCGCGGACCGTCGCCAGCAGGTTCTCTGCTGCCGACTCCAGGCCTTCCGCATCGGTGTCCGGGAGCAGCAGGAGGAATTCCTCGCCGCCGAAGCGGAACAGCCGGTCGCCCTGGCGCGAGCAGGCCTTGATCAGCCTCACGTAGTCGATCAGCACCTGGTCGCCGGCCTGGTGGCCGTAGAGGTCGTTGATCTGCTTGAAGTGGTCCAGGTCCATGGCCAGTGCGCCGTAGTTGCGGCCGTGGCGGCGCTTGCTGGACACGGCGATCTTCAGTTCCTCGTTCATGGCCCGGCGGTTGCGTGCGCCGGTCAGCGGGTCCTGGATGGCCAGCAGCTGCAGCTGCTCGCGCTGGATGCGGGTGCGATAGGCGAAGATGAAGGTCAGCACTCCGGCCATGGCATTGGTGACCAGGAAGGAGATCATCTGGTAGTGGCTTTCGAACACGCTGCCGGGGACCCACAGCGCGTGGCCTACCAGGCCGGAGAGTACCAGCAGGGTGGCAGCGATGGCCTTGCCGGGCGAGACCATGAAGAAGTTGAAGAGGATCAGCGGATAGATCCAGAACAGGCCGTTGACGCCGAGGTTGATGGCGATCAGCGTGGAGCCCACGGAAAACACGCCGGCCAGGTACAGGCCGGGCTTCTCCGTGTCACCGGTGCGCCAGGCATAAACCACGGCGGACAGGGTGGAGAGCACGATCACGGCATCGGCGATGCCGACCAGGAGATTGCCGTGCAGCAGGCGATAGACCGCATAGGGTGAAATGCCGAGCACGCCGATGATGCCCATCAGGGTGATGATGGACAGCTGGAAGTCGTTGCGCAGTCGCTTGAACATCAGCGCGGCTCTCTGGCTCATGGCCCATTTCATTGTTATGGGCCAAGGATGCAGGGCTTTGCTCGTATCGGCAAGGAACTGTTAGGCAAAGTGCCAGTATCGATGCGCTTACTGAATTGCCGCGGAAGTTACTTCTTGCCCAGGCTGATCTGGCGGCTAGGAGCCCAGGATTGTCCGCTTACGCCCTTGGCGATCTGCTGGATCTCGCCGCCGGAGTTGAGGAAGGCGGCGACTTGGGCTTCGAGGGATTCGCTGGTTTCCGAAGCCGGCTGCGGCTTGGGCTGCTGGGTGGACTTCTTGACTCGCATGGTTCCCCCTCGAGGAATGATTGGCTACGCGGGGCGCAGCGAAGTAGCAGGGATAAAAAAACCGGCCCGAAGGCCGGTTCTTTTGGACGTCGTGCAGATCAGATGACCTGGACTTCGTCAGCTTGCATGCCTTTCTGGCCTTGGACGGCGATGAAGGAAACCTTCTGGCCTTCCTGCAGGCTCTTGAAGCCGGTGCTCTGGATCGAACGGTAGTGAACGAACAGGTCGGCACCACTTTCCGGAGTGATGAAGCCGAAGCCTTTCTCGTCGTTGAACCACTTGACGGTGCCGGTTTGACGTGCGGACATGGAAAATCTCCTTGAACAAAGTTAACACGGCGCTGGAACAGCCCAGGCCATGACTGAGTGCAAAGAGTAAAGAAACCGAGGGGGGTTGGACCGAGATCTAAACCGGTCGATTTGCGGTGACACATGCAGCACAGTCCCGCCACCTTACAGGCACTGCGCTGATTTACCTAATCATTTCTGCCTTTTCCGGTAAACGGCGCCGGGCAACGGCGCAGATCGGCCGCGCCGACGAAGGGGTTGCTCCAGCCCATCACGCAGGCGATACGCTGGTTGCGCTGGCGTTCCCAGGTTTCTATCGGGTAGTTCCGGCTCCAGGCCTCGAACAGGCGGCGCTCCTGGCGCGACAGCTGCAGGCAATAGCGCTGGCTCATGTAGAAGTAGGTGCGGGCGATCATGCCGCGTACCTTGGGGCGCGGCATCGCCTTGCGCGCCTGGAAGTCCACCACCATCGGGCAGGCGCCGTACTGGTCCGGCTGCTGTGGCAGCCAGGCGAAGGGCAGGTTGCTGCGATCACCGTTAAGTTCGCCGATGCTCGGCACCAGATTGAACAGGTCGGCTTCGGCGCGGCGATAGGTCTCGTCGCTGCGCGCGCAGTGCTTGCGTCCGCCTTGCTGCCAGCAACGTCGCTGGTGGCCGATCACCCATGCCGGCACCAGGTGCTCCCACTCGATGCGTGCCGCGCGCTGGGGATTCTTGCGTGGCTGGTAGCCGCAGCTCTTCAGATCCACCCGATTACCGCTGTAGCGACAGCCGCAATAGAACTCCACCGACTGCTGGGCGTACAGCTGCCAGGCAATTTTCTTGGCTTCGCTGAAGGTGCGTGGTGGCGCGGCGAGGGCGGGCAGGGCGAGACAGCAGACGAGCAACAGCAGGGTAAAGCGCGTGGGCATGGGTACGACATCCCAGAAAAAGCGCCGCATCATACCGATCAGGAAGTGCCTGCCAATCGTGGCACGGCGCTGGCCAGGGCTACTCGCCGGAAGCCTTGGGGCGTAGCATCGAGGCTATCGATCGACGAGGAGAAACCTCATGCGAACCATTCTGTTGCTACTGGCCGCCGCACTCAGTGGCGCGGCGCTGGGCGCCGAGCCGGTGCGCCGCGAGATTCCCATCGAGTACGTCAGCCCCGGTGCCTCCGGCAGCGTCAGCTCTTCCAGTCGCAGCCAGAGCTACGACGTCTATGGAGGCCATGCAGTGCCTAGCCAGGGCTATGGCCGCCAGGTGCAGATCATCCAAGGCGGCTCGAGTGTGCAGCAGAGCGGCGGCATTCGACAGAGCATCGAGTACCCCGGTGGCATCGAGGTGCAGCGGTATCCGGGGCAGAACAGCTACGAAGTACAGCGCAGCCGCTGACGACTGCTTAACAGTTCGCGCGCTTCGGGCTGACAGTCTCGGTTCGGCGCAGCATCATGCACGGCAGTGCAGATTCAGAAGGTAGCCAGCAGTCATGTCGATGCAGTCCCTGGGGTTCGCGGCGCAGAGCGTCTCGGGTCGGGTTCGAGGGCATAACGAAGACGCCGTGCTCTGCCTCCCCGAGCTCGGTCTGTGGGCAGTGGCCGATGGCATGGGTGGCCACGAGTGCGGCGAAGTGGCCAGCGCCATGGCCCTGGACACTCTGCGCCAGGCCATTTCCGCAGGCGGCGACCTGGAGGCGGCGATCCACGCGGCCAACCAGGCGATCCTCGATGCGGTGCAGGAAGACGGCGGCCGGCGCATGGGCAGTACGGTGGTGGCCGCGCGCTTCTTCGATAGCGAGTTCGAGGTGGCATGGATCGGCGACAGCCGCGCCTACCGCATCAGCCTGGACGGCATTGCCCGTCTGACCCGCGACCACAGCTGGGTGCAGGCGATGATCGACGCCGGCGAGCTGAGCGTGGAGGAAGCCCGTCAGCATCCACGCCGCAACATCGTCACCCAGTGCCTGGGGCAGAACGAACAGGCCCTCGAAGTCGGCCGGGTGCAGGGCAGCCTGGCGCCCGGCGAACTGCTGCTGCTGTGCAGCGACGGCCTGACCGGCGAGCTGAACGATGAGCAGATCCAGGAGGTCTGTGCTGGGGCGGCGACCCTCGATGATCTGGTCGAACAGCTGATAGGGCTGGCCAATCAGCTGGGCGGCAAGGACAATATCTCCTGCATCGTGCTGGGGCGCAGCATGGCCGAATCGACCGAGATCGACGCCAAGCCCCGCAACTTCCTCAGCCGTTGGCTCCATTCCCGCAAGCACTGAATGATCGACGCACATCCATGAGCACCACTCTGCTTGAAATCCCCGGCTACCGGGTGCACGGCCAGTTGGGCAAAGGCGGCATGGCCGAAGTCTTCCTGGCTACCCAGGAGTCGCTGAGCCGCAAGGTGGCGATCAAGGTCCTGCGCAGTGCCGAGGATGAGGCCTTCAGTAAGCGCTTCATCCAGGAGGCGCACATAGTCGCCTCGCTCAATCACCCGTCGATCATCACCATCCATGACATCGACCGCCTGGCCGATGGTCGCTACTACCTGGCCATGGAGTTTCTCCCCGGCGGCGACCTGGCGCGGCACAAGGGCGAGCTGTTCGCCCCGGAGCGCGCCCTGCAGATCATCCGTGAGATCGCCAGCGGCCTGGCGGTGGTGCACGACAAGGGTCTGGTGCACCGCGACGTGAAGCCGGCCAACGTACTGTTCCGCAGCAACGGCACGGCGGTGCTCACCGACTTCGGCGTGGCCAAGGACCTGGACATCGACAGCGAGCTGACCCAGTTCGGCGTCGCCGTTGGCAGCCCGGCCTACAGCAGCCCCGAACAGGCCCAGTGCCAGCCGCTGGACGCGCGCAGCGACATCTACAGCCTGGGCGTGATCCTTCTGGAGCTGCTCACCGGCAGCAATCCCTATCGCGGCGGCAACTACACCCAGACCGTGGTCAACCACGTGCAGATGGAGCCGCCACCGCTGCCCGACAGCCTCGGTGCCTTTCGCGGCCTGCTGGCGCGCATGCTGGCGAAAAAGCCGGACGAGCGCTTCGCCGACTGCCGCGCGCTGCTCGCCGCACTGGACGAGACGGAACTGAGTGACCTGGAGGAGACCCAGCTGCGCCCGGCCCTGCCGGTCAGCGAGCCGGTGGTCGTGGAAGCCCCAGTGCCGCGCAAGCGCCGTTCGGCCATGCCGCTGCTGGTGACGTTGAGCGTACTGGTGCTGATCGGCACGCTGACCTCGGCGGGCCTGTACATCAAGGAGCAGCGGCAGATCGGCGCGCTGCTGGCCGAGGCCGAGCAGCGTTTCGCCGCCGGCCAGCTGATCGAGCCGGCGCAGGACAGCGCCGAGCACTATTTCAACCAGGTGCTGGCGCTTGATGAAGACAGCGACGAGGCCCAGGCCGGCCTGCTGCGCATCCGCGAGGCGCGGATCAAGGTGTTCACCGACCTGGCCGAGCAGCGCCTGGCCGACGGCCTGCTGACCGAGCCTGCCGAAGACAGCGCCGACTACTACTATCGTCAGGCCCTGGCCATCGACCCGCAGCACGCCACCACGCTGGCCGGTCTGCAGCTTGTGCTGGACGCGCGCATCGCCCGCTACCTGCAGTTGGCCGAGCAGAGCATTGCCGACAAGCGCCTGCTGCTGCCCGAGGAGGACAGCGCGGTGTACTACTACCGGCAGATCCTCGGCTGGGCGCCAGACAATGCCGACGCCCTGGCCGGACTCAGCCACGTGGCGCAGCTGTACCGCGACCTGGCCAGTGCCGCCTACCGGCGCAGCGACTTCCCCGGCGCCCTGGCGATGATCGAGCGCGGCCTGGAAGTGGAGCCGCAGAACGCCGAGCTGCTGCAGATGCGCGGCGAACACGAACAACTGCTCGGTGAGGCTCGTGCCGCCCGAACACGCGCCGCCGCGGCCCAGGCCGAGCGCGAGCGCAACAGCAACCCGATCAAGCGGGCCTGGAACAACATCTTCGGCCAGTAGGACCCAGACATGCTCAAGCTGCACTTCAAAGACAGTCGCCAGGCCCCGGTCTGGCTGGTGGAGGAACGCTTCACCCTGGGCCAGGACCGGCGCAACAACCTGGTCCTGGAGGATGCCGGGATCAACGCCTTCCATGCGGAAATCCGCCAGGACGGCGGCCTCTACTACATCAGCGACTGCGACAGCGAGCTGGGCACCTTCGTCAACGACGAACGCATCGGCAGCCGCTACCAGCTGCGTTCCGAGGATCGTGTTCGCCTGGGCGAGGTCGAGCTGCTGCTGGTCGATCCAGGCAAGGCCAAGTCGCATGCTGAGGCCAGTCAGCGCTGGTTCCTCCAGGTGATCCAGGGTGAGCACGAGGGCAAGAAATTCCATGTCAGCGGTTCGATGACCTTCGGCCGCTCAGTCAAGTGCGAGCTGTGCTTCAGCGATGCCCAGTTGTCGCGCCGCCATTGCGAGTTCTTCCTGCGCGACGACGTGCTGGAGGTCAAGGACCTGGCCTCGTCCAACGGCGTGCTGATCAACGGCGAGAAGAGCGCCGCCGCCGTGCTCAAACCGGGCGACCAGGTGCGCATGGGCTCGGTGATCCTGCTGGTGATAGGGCCGAAGGTGGATACACACGAGGTGGCGGAGGAGAGCGAAGACGCCACGGTATTCGTGCGTGCCGTCGACCTGCCCGCGCCCAAGGCCAAGCCCCAGGCGCGGCCGGCGAGCAGTGCGGTCCCCACCGCCAACCCGCTGCGCGCCGCCGCACGCGCCCAGGCCGCCCCGGCGCCCGCCACCAAAAGCGGTAGCGGGGCGCTGCGCGTCGCCCTGGTGATCGGCGTGCTGCTGATCGTCGGTGGGCTGGCCGCTGCCGCGCTGCTCTGATGCCCGATCGGTGAGTGCCGCTGGCGCAGCCTGACAGTGCCTGGCGACGCTGGCGGGGTTAGCCTTGGCCGATTCGCCTCACGCATCGGAGTAGCCGTGAAGTCACTCGTTCTGCTGTCCTGCGCCGGCCTGCTGGCTGGTCTGTCCACCCATGCCCTGGCCTGGTCCAACCACTCGCTGGGCAGCCTGCTGGCCCTGCGCGAGATGCCTGAGCTGCGCCAGGAGGTAGCGATAGAGCCGCTGGAGGCCTTCCTCGCCGACCAGGCGCCGGCCATCGAGCGCCTGCTGGACGAGCAGGAAAGCTACGCCCGCGAGCATTTCTCCTACTACCCGGCGCGCCCGGACGAGCTGCGCTGGCAGGCGGCCGGTGGTGGCGATCGGCGCGCTGCGTTCCTCCAGGCCCTGCGCGTCAACCCGGAGATCAAGCTGGCCAGTTTCATCCAGCAGCTGCCAGGGCAGGATGCCGGCGGCCGACCACTGCTGAGTGGCGAGGATGTGCTGGTGTTCCACAAGGTCGGCCCCTGGACCCACTGGCGCTACCTGGGGTTGAAGGATGGTGAAAAGGTCGCGGCACTGCAGGTAGTGGCCAGCGCCGCGGATGAGCCGGACTACGGCCATGACATCAACCTGTTCAGCGACAACCCCGGAGCCGTTGGCCAGCGCTACAACTTCGGCCCGCAGCCGTTCGGCGATGCGCGCTTCGAGTACTCCTCCCAGGCGCCGTTCCATATCGGCTACTACCACGAGTCGGCGCTGATCTTCGCCGCCGCGCCCTACCTGGGGCAGACCCTGCCGCACTGGCGCGTATACCAGTACAGCGGCCTGGCGCGCCTGGCCTTTGCCAGCGGCCATCCGTACTGGGGCTATCGCTTCCTCGGCTGGGCCATGCACTACCTGCAGGACCTCACCCAGCCGTACCACTCCAGCGTGCTGCCGGGCGTGGATACCGCCGGCATGGTGCTGATCGCGGCCAAGGCCGAGGCCGGTTACCCCGAGGACCGCGAGGCAGCGATCAAGCGCGTGGCTGACCGTCACACCGCCATCGAGCAGTACCAGTTCGACCGCATGCAGGCGTTGCTGACGGCGGGCCAGGCGCAGCATCCGTTGCTGACGGCCTATGCCGAACGCGATGGCGATGCCGGTTACCCGGCCTTCGACGTGGATTACGCGGCCCAGGTGGTGGCGGCGGAGTCGCATGAGCGCGCCGGCGAGCTCGATACGCTGATCGGCGACTGGATGGCTCGCGGTGATACCGCCAAGGGCTTCAGCGAGAGCAATCGTCTGCAGGCGGTGGAGCCCGATCCGGCCCTTGAGACGCTGCTGGTGCAGCTGTTCCGCCACTTCGGTGCGCACAGCCGCAATGCGCTCAGCGGCATTGTGCCCAAGCAGTAGGCGTCAGGGGCGATACCACAGCTCGCGGCGCTGCAGCGGGGTCTGCGGCGGCAGCAGCGGATTATCCAGCTCGATGATCTGGCGCTGCTCAAGTGCAACGCGGCGCAGGTCGGCGCCGTGATACTGCTGGAACACTCGCTCGAACGAGCCATCGGCCAGGGCCAGTTCCAGGCCCTGGCGCACGATTTCCGCCAGCTGCGGATCGTTCGGCGAGAAGAAGAAATACAGCGCGGTGGGGTAGTGCAGCACCAGGTACCTGTCGGCCACCAGTGGGCGCTGCCGGTTGTGCCTCAGCTCATCCTCCACCTCCAGCACGGCCCGTGGGAAATAGTCGAAACGCCTGGCTTCCAGCATCAGGAACAGGCTCTCGTAACTGGAGCTGACTTCCACCCGCAGGCCTTGGCCGCGCAGGATGGCGGTATCCGGCCAGTCATGGCCCTGGCCGGCGCGCAGGCGGCCCAAATCGCTCAGGTTGTGTACGCCTTGCAGCAGGTTCGGTTGGTCCGCCCGCAGGAGGGCGATGCGCCAGCCATACAGGCCCTTGTCCAGCGGAATGCGAACCGGCAGCAGATGTCGCTCGCGCTCCAGGCTGGTCATGGTCCAGACCACGTCCACCGCCTCGCCCTGTTCCAGGCTGAGCAGGGCGCGCTGCTGTTCCATGTGGTGCTGTGAGGGCACGATGCGCAGGCTGCTGCCGACCTTGTCCAGGGCCAGCTGCAGCTGCGCCAGCGGATAGGCTGAGCGGAACTCGTCGCCGACTGGTGCGCGCGGGTAGCGCAGCACGCCTTCCGCGGCCAGGCAGGGTGCGACGCACAGCAGCAGGGTCAGCAGCCAGGTCAGACGCCGCACAGGCATCGATTGCAATCCTTTCAATCGTGGACGATGCGCGCCGGCGCATCCTTATGGTGCGCGCATTATGCCAGCCCGGGTGGCGCACGCCGACTTCAGTGTGCCGTGCCGCCGCTCAAGTGCGGCGGCGCTCGGCGATGATCTCCGGCAGGTCGCTGCGGCGCAGGTACACCAGCAGTGGCTCTGAGATATTCAAGCGCTCGTCGATGCGCTGTTCCAGGAGTAGACCAAGTCGCTCGCGGCTGAGGGTCATCAGCGCGCCCTTGAGCGGTTGCCAGACGAACTCGGCGCAGGGCTGGATGCTCTCTTCGGTCACGTCGAGGCCGAAGGAGTCCTCGCTGAAGCGCACGATGTGCTGGTCGCTCTTGGCGTTGTAGCCGACCAGGCCCTGCAGGGCTTCGGCGGCGGCGCAGATGGTGGACGATGTGATGCTCATGCAAACCTCCTGTGGATGTTGTCGAGGATTGCGCGCAAGGAGCTGCCGCTATTTTTTTGCCGGCCATCCTAGCCAATGGTCGCGGCGGCGCCTTGCTCTGGATCAAGCCCGATACCGCGGTTACGGCTTCCGGTGCTCGATATCGAGGTGGTAGAAGGTCGCGCGGCCCCCCTCGGCGCTGCTTCCGGAGTTGTCCTGGGCATAGGTGCCGGCCTTGAAGTAAAGAAGCTGTCTGCTCCAGCTGGAGGCGATTTGCCGGTGGTAGGCACCATTGTCCTCGTCGCTGTACACGGCGATGGCCAGGCGGCCGCTAGGAGTGAGGCGCAGGCGATAGGCGAAGCGCTCGTCGAGCGTCACATCGTTCACCAGCATGACGTTCTGCACGTGCTCATCGTCGGGATGCTTGCGCACCAGAGCCTCGACGCTGCCGCTGTTGAGCTCGGGGCGGTAGTGATATTGCAGCTTCACCAGCGGCTCGCCGACATCGCCGGGGCGGTTGATGCTGTGGATCTGGCCGATCACCAGCTTGTTCTTGCTCGGCACCTGGTTGACCGTCAGCTCGGCGCTGAGCAGGTTGTCGGCGTCGCCGTGGTGCCAGTTGCGCAGCTCGCCGTTGGGCCAGGTTTCGCGCAGCTCGCTGCGTGGGTAGCGGGAGTTCTCGGTGGAGGAGCCGGTGACCGGCACCCAGAAGCGCACGCTGCTGTTCTGCGGGCGGAAGTACTGGCTGCTGTAGCCCTTTTTGAGGCGTTCGGTAGTAATCACCGTGGCCGATTCGGTGGCGGGAATGGTCAAGTTCCAGGTAGTCAGGTCGAGCATCGGGTCCCCCTTGCAGTAAACGTAACGGTCGGGGTTCCGACCCGTCTACGCCGGGAAGTTCAGCGTTGCGCTTGATTCTGGACGAATGGGTACTGGCGCCTGGCCAGGCCTCTGCCTGGTGGCCATCAGACTTTCTGCGGGGCTGAAACGAAGCACCCGGCGCTGGCCGGGTGCGAGAAGGGTTAGCTGGATGGGGCGTGGCTGCCCAGCAGGGTGGTTCCGGATTTCTTGCTGCGCTTGGCCATGCGTTTTTCCTGGGAGGTCTTGAGAGGCTTTTTCTTCGCCTCTTTGTGTCTATCCAGACCTTTGCTCATGGTGGAGTCCTCCGAAAATGGCGATTCAGTTTGAATGGCATGGTTCGACGGTCATTTCCACCTCCCAGGCTGCGCCAGCCTGATCTGTACACTGCTTAGAGGATAGTCGCGAAGTGCACATGTGGTTCGGTCATGCGTCGCTAGGCTTTGCCGCTGGGCGCCAGAGGGCTCAGGCAGCTGTATGCGGCAACATGCGTGAGGTTTACGGAGTATTCAGGTGCTGCAGCTCACGGCGCACCATGGCGGTATATTCGGGTGGGTTGAGGCGGTACAGCTCGGCCGCCACCCAGTCCAGCCAGCGCGCACCGAGGTTGGCGCGCTCTGCCAGTAGGCGCCGGGCTTCGACCTCGGCGCGGGCGGCATGTTGCTGGTGGAACTGGCTGCGGCTCACGCGCGGCGAATTAGCCGGCGAGGCCGACATAGACGTTCTGCACGTCGTCGTGGTTGTCGAGGGCTTCGAGGAACGCTTCGACTTCTTCCATCTGCGCGTCGCTCAGGCCGCTCACCGGGTTTTTCGGGATGTAGCCGATCTTCGCCGAGTTGACGGTGAAACCATGCTCCGGCAGGGCCTTGCACACGGCGTCGAGGTCGGTCATCTCGGTGATGAACAGGGTGTCGCCTTCCTCGGCCGGCTCGAAGTCCTGGGCACCGGCTTCGATGGCGGCCAACTCAGGATCGGCACCGCTATCGGTAGAGGCTTCGATCATGCCGACATGGCTGAAGTCCCAGCTCACCGAGCCGGATGCGCCCATTTGGCCCTTGCGGAACAGCACGCGGATTTCCGCCACAGTACGGTTCAGGTTGTCGGTCAGGCACTCGACGATCACCGGCACCTGGTGCGGGGCGAAGCCTTCGTAGGTGGTGCGCTCGAAGTTGACGGTCTCACCCAGCAGGCCGGCGCCTTTCTTGATCGCGCGCTCCAGGGTGTCCTTGGGCATCGAGGCTTTCTTGGCCGCGTGGACGGCGACGCGCAGCTTGGCATTGGTGTCCGGATCGGCGCCGTTACGGGCGGCGACCATGATCTCCTTGACCAGGCGACCGAAAATCTTGCCCCTGGCGTTGGCTGCGGCTTCTTTAGGTTTGGCTTTCCACTGTGCGCCCATGGCGGTGTTCTCGCGGGTTGCGTCTGACGGAGCCCCGTATGGCGGGGCGAACTGAAGGAGGCGATTCTAGCGACTTCGTCGCTAGACGGCGATGGTGAGCAGCGGCAGGTAGAACGCGATCATCACCAGCGCCAGGAATAGCCAAGTTAGCGCGGTGGCCAGGCTCAGGCCGATCGAAGACCAGCGCTGACGTAAGAACAGCCAGAGAGCAAGCCAGGTCATGTTGTAGGCAAGAAGACTGCCCAAGCAGATTCCCACACGTTGCGGATGGCCGACTACCCAGACGCTGAAGCCGGGCATGTCGGGCCCGAACATTGCGAACATCTCGGCGAAATGCGGCAGCGCCTGCCACTGCGCATAGGCTAGTGCTGTGGCGGCCAGCAGGAGTAGAAGCGAGAGGGCGACTTTCAGTTTCGAGCGGGGAGCTGGTGCGGCGCGGTCCATGCGGGCGTTTCCTGGCAGGGGAGGAGGGCGCGCAGTTTCGCCACTGGCCAGGCAAAAGAAAACCCCGTGCACGGCAGGCCGGCACGGGGTTGTTGGCTGATGGATCAGGCGGCGAAGCCGCCGTCGATCAGCAGGTTGGCGCCGGTGATGTAGCCAGCTTCCGGGCCGGCCAGGTAGGCGACGAAGCTGGCGATTTCCTCGACCTGGCCGTAGCGCCCTACGGCCATCATCGGTTTCAGCGAGGTGGCGAAGTCGGTGTTGTCCGGGTTCATGTCGGTGTCCACCGGGCCCGGCTGCACGTTGTTCACCGTGATGCCGCGCGGACCGAGATCGCGGGCCAGGCCCTTGGTCAGGCCGACCAGGGCTGACTTGCTCATGGCGTAGACGGCGCCGCCGGCGAAGGGCATGCGATCGGCATTGGTGCTGCCGATGCTGATGATGCGGCCGCCGTCGCCCATGTGCCGGGCGGCTTCCTGGCTGGCGATCACCACGCTGCGCACGTTGATGGCCAGAGTGCGGTCGAGGTCGTCGATGCTGAACTCCTCGATGGGGGCGATGGCCAGTACGCCGGCGTTGTTGACCAGGATGTCGAGGCGGCCGAAGGTGCGCACCGCTTCGCCGATGGCGCCGCGGATTTCCTGTTCGCTGGCGCTGTCGGCGCGGATCGCCAGGGCGCGGCCGCCGGCGGCTTCGACTTCGGCGACCAGCGCGTTGGCGCTGGCGACGGACTGGCTGTAAGTGAAGGCTACGGCGGCGCCGTCGCGGGCCAGGCGTTTGACGATGGCGGCGCCGATGCCGCGGGAACCGCCCTGGATGAAGGCGACTTTGTCTTGCAGGTTGAGAGTCTGGTTCATGGCTGTGTCTCCGAGTGAAGTGGGGTTGCTGGAGACGAGTATCTGCTGCGGATTGGATTATGATTAGTCGATATTTCTGCGTTTCTTTCGATACCAAAGGTTTATAGTCGGAGCATGGATACGCTCAATTGCATCGAATGTTTCGTTCGCAGCGCGGAGGCCGGCAGCTTTGCCGAGGCCGCGCGGCGCCTAGGTCTGACGCCGGCGGCGGTGGGCAAGAACGTGGCGCGCCTGGAGGCGGAGCTGAAGGTGCGGCTGTTCCAGCGCAGCACCCGCAGTCTGTCGCTGACCGAGGCCGGCGAGCGCTTCCTGAGCGAGTCGGCAGGCGGGTTGAACGACCTGAAGGCGGCCATGGCCAATCTGGCCAGCCGTCAGGGCCAGCCTGCCGGGGTATTGAAGGTGAGCATGGGCAATGCATTCGGCCGCTACTACGTGATGCCGCTGCTGCCGGAATTCCTTACCCGCTATCCCGGCGTGCAGCCGGATTTCCACTTCGACAACCGCCCGGTGGACCTGATTGCCGAAGGCTTCGACGCGGCTATCGGCGGCGGCTTCGAGCAGGCGCCGGGTGTGGTGGCGCGCGAACTGGCGCCGGCACACCGGGTGCTGCTGGCTTCCCCGGCCTACCTGGCCGAACGCGGCCAGCCGCGCGAACCGAGCGAGCTGGCAGAACACGACGGCATTCTGATCCGCGCTGCGCAGACCGGACGCATCCGCTCCATGCTGCTGCGCAATCGCGAGGGCCAGCAAGCCGGCATCGAGCTGCGCCCGCGGCTGGTCATGGGCGACCCGGAGGCGGCCTGCCAGGCCGCACTCATGCACCTCGGCATCTGCCTGGTGGCCATGCCCCACGCACTGCCGCACCTGCAGGCCGGCACCTTGCAGCGGGTGCTGCCGGACTGGTTCGTGGACACCGGCATCATCTCCATCCACTTCGCCGCGCAGAAACTGCTGCCGCACAAGACCCGGGTGTTCATCGACTTCCTGGTCGAGCAGTTCCGCGCCCAGGGGCTGAATCAGCGCTTCTCGGCGCGTTGACCCCTCAGGGTCGCGGCCCGCTCGGTTTGACGAACAGCAGGGTCATGCGGTCGGGCTCGCCGATCTTCTCGTACTTGCTGCGCTCCTCGGCGCCGCCCTTGAGGTGGGGCGGCAGGCTCCAGACGCCGTTGGGGTGGTCGCGGGTGTCGCGCGGGTTTGAGTGCATCTGTTCGATGGTGGCGAGGACGAAGCCGGCATCCTTGGCTCGGCCGATCACGTGGTCGGTGGGCAGGTAGCCGGTGCCCTTGGTCTGTTCCAGGGTGGCGTTCTTGGCCGCACGGTAGGCGGTGATGCCGAGTTTGCCGCCGGGTTTGAGCACCTGGTAGATGGCGCTGAACATCGCCTTCTCGCTGCCGGCCTCTTGCCAGTTGTGCAGGTCGTCGAAGCTCACCACCAGGTCGACCGACTCCGGCTCGCCCAGCTTGGGCGCCTGCGGGTCGAATTCGATGATGCGCGCCTTGTCGTAGCGCTTGGCGTCCTGCTCGAACTTGTTGCGCAGCGCGCTGGTGGCTTCGCGCTGCTCGGCATCGCCGCCGCTGGGCAATGCCGCACTGTACTGGCCTCGCTCGCGCAGCAGCGGGGCGAGGATCTCGCTGTACCAGCCATCGCCGGGGCCGACTTCGATCAGGGTCTGGGTCGGCGACAGGTCGAAGAAGCGCAAGGTTTCCATCGGTCGGCGATCTGGGTCGCGCAGGCGATGCTCGGGGGAACGCCAGTCGCCGGCCAGGATGGCGTGGTACTGGTCGTCCTTGATCTGGCCAGTGCTGTCGAGCGGTTCGTCGGCGGCGTACAGCGGGGCGCAGATGGCGAGTAGCAGGGCGGAGATGCAGGGCAGTCGGCGAGTCATGGAAGAGTCCTCGGCAAGGTACTTCCTAACTTGCGACCGGCGAAGCGGGCGGAACGCTCAACCAGTTTTCGCCCCGGCTGTGCCAAGCTGCTGCATCAGGCCATGTGCAAGGAGCCGCCATGCCCGCTTCGTTACGTCTGTTACCCCTGTGCCTGCTGGCCTGCGTTGCCCAGGCCACGCCCGAGCCCGAACCCGAGGAGGTACCGCTGTACCGCGAGATCAAGGACTGGGTGGTGGCCTGTGACAACCAGCGCAGTTGCCAGGCCATCAGTGCGGGGCAGACCAGCGACTACAGCGCGCTGCGCCTGCTGCTGCAGCGCAATGCCGGTCCGGCGGGCCAGCCGCGGCTGCGCCTGGTCTACGCCGGGCAGACTCAGTACTTCCCGCTGCTGGCGGACGAGCGGCCACTGCCCGATGCGCTGACCAATGCCCTGCAGCTGGTGCCGGCCGAGAACGAGCTGATTCTGCAAGCCCAAGGCGAGGCGGTACGCGGTCTGCTGGCCGAGCTGCGCAACGCCGATCGGCTGCGCATGGCGGTGGATGGCGACGAGGACGTGGCGGTGTCGCTGAGTGGCCTGTCCGCGGCGTTGCTGCTGATGGACTCGGTGCAGGACCGCCTGGGTACCCGTGGCGCGCTCTACCGTCCTGGCGCCCGTGCGGACGCCGAGGTGCCGCCGCCACCGCCTGTGGCGAAGCTGCCTGCCTATCCCGCAACCGCGCCTATGCCGGCCGAAGAGGCCGACCGCATCGTGCAGGCGGTATTGCAGGCGAACCGCGATCCGCAGCAGGAAGAGGAAATGGGCGAGGCTCCCGTGGGCGATGCCTTTGCCTTGAGCGCGAGCGAGGCGCTGGTGCTGGTGCGTACCTGGTGCGCGGCCTACAACTGCGAGTACTCGCTGTACCGGCTGCAGCGCAAGCCGCCCTACGAGGAAGTGGAGTTGCGCCTGGATCCGCTGCCGCTGCAGGGCAGCGAGCCGACCGGTTGGGTCGGTTACGATCCGCAGACGGGGATTCTGCAGTATCGGGTGAAGGCGCGGGGCGTGGGGGATTGCGGCGAGGCCGGCAGCTGGCGCTTCGATGGCGAGCGCTTCCGGGTGCAGTCGTATCAGCTGATGTCGCGCTGTGCGTCGGGCAACCCGGGCGAGTGGCCGACGTTGTGGAGGATGGCGGAGGACTAGCCTCCGCCGGATGCATCAGTCCTGACGCGCGGTGACTTCCACCAGGTGGAAGCCGAACTGGGTCTTGACCGGGCCCTGGACCTCGCCGACCGGGGCGCTGAACACCACCTGGTCGAACTCGCGAACCATCTGGCCGGGGCCGAAGGTGCCGAGGTTGCCGCCGTCGCGGCTGGACGGGCAGGTGGAGTTCTCCTTGGCCACCTGGGCGAAGTCGGCACCGCCTTCGATGGCGGCTTTCAGTTCATTGCACTTGGCTTCGCTGGAAACCAGGATGTGACGGGCAGTGGCGCGGGCCATGGGAATTACCTCCAGTTGAAGAGGCGCAGAGCCTAACGCAAACCGCCCCCGCATGGCACGCCTGGCGCCGCGCGGCGCCAGGTTGCCGAGCGCATCAGGCCATGCCTGGGCCGGGTTGCGGCTCCTCCACCGCCAGGTCGAAGAACGGATCGAGATCGGCCATCGGGCTGGCGGCGACGCGCTCCAGATGGCATGGGCGGGCGGGGTGCGGGCGCGGCGTGGCGAGCGGATCGTCGAGCAGTTCGCGCACCGCCTCCAGCACTTCCTCGCCGGCCACCGTTTCCTCTTCCAGCAGGCGCCGGGTGATGTGTTCCAGCGCCGGGCGCAGGCGTTGCAGCAGGGCCAGGCAATCGCGGTCGAGTTCCTGCAGCAACTGGTCGGCTGCCGCCAGCGCTTCGCGCGGGTCGCTGTCCAGATGCGCCTCGCGCACCGCCTGCAGGCTCAGCAGCGAGCCGTTCGGGCCCATGCCCAGGGCGGCGACCATGGACAGCGCCAGCTTGCTGGCCTCGTGCAGGTCCTGGCCGGCGCCGGAGGAAATCTCGGCGAAATGCAGGCGCTCGGCGCCGCGGCCGGCCAGCAGCATCTGGATGCGTGCGCGCAGCTCGGATTCCAGGTGCAGGCGCTTGTCCTCCACCGGGGTGACCAGGGTCACGCCCAGGGCCTGGCCGCGCGGCAGGATGGTGACCTTTTCCACCCGTCCACAGTTGAGCGCGGCGGCGACGATGGCGTGGCCGGCCTCGTGCACGGCGATGCGCGTGCGCTCGGCCTCCGACAGGGCGCTGACACCCAGCGGCTGCTCGCCGATGCGGCAGGTCTCCAGGGCGTCCACGCAGTGGCGCATGCTGACCTGGGCGGAGCGAGCGCGAGCGGCCAGCAAGGCGGCGTGGTTGACGATGTAGGCGATGGCTGCCGGGGTCAGGCCGACGCTGTTGCGCGCCAGCAGGGCATGGTCGATATCGTCGGCGGCCTTGACCTTGCCGGCATACAGGCGGAACAGCTGCTCGCGATCGGCCAGGCTGGGCAGGCCCACGGCGATGTTGCGGTCGAAGCGCCCCTCGCGCAGCAGGGCCGGGTCCAGCGAGTTGGGGAAGTTGGTGGCGCCGAGCACCAGCACGCCGCTGTCGGCGGCGAAACCGTCCATCTCGGTGAGGAACTGGTTGACGATGCGGTTGGCCTCGGCGTCGCTGGCGCGGCTCTGTTCGCCACGGCGGCCGATGCCGTCGATCTCGTCGATGAACACGATGCACGGCGCATGTTTGCGCGCAGTGCGGAACAGCGTCTTGACCTTGTGGATGCCGACGCCGAAGTACATCGACGAGAAGTCGCTGCCGGTGACCTGGATGAAGTGCGCGCCGCATTCGCCGGCCAGGGCCTTGGCCAGCTGGGTCTTGCCGGTGCCGGGCTCGCCAGTCAGCAGCACGCCCTTGGGCGGCCGCGCGCCAAGGGCGGCGAAGGCGGCCGGGTCGCGCAGGTAGCTGGTGACGTCCTGCAGGGCCTGCTTGGCCTCGCTGGCGCCGATCACGTCGGCGAAGCGGATGCCGGTGTTGTGCTTCAGCGCCTGCTGCGGGCGCAGCTTCCACACGCCGAACCCGGCGCCGAGCAATAGCAGCAGGATGAACGGCCACTGGCTCTGCAGTTCACGGTACCAGGGCGCCTCGCCGTCGGTATCGAACAGGCCGATGGGGAACAGCGCGGCGCCGCTGCCGTAGCCGCGCAGGATCATCTCGCCGACGCGCCCGGACTGGTCGGCCAGCCAGTAGCGCCGACCGTCATGGGTGGAGACGTACACCGCCTCGTCGCTCAGGGCGGCGCTAGCGATGCGTCCGCCACGCATGTCGCCGACCAGGGTGGAGAGGTCGCGGCGGTTGGCGGTCCAGGGCGCGGTGGAGCGCTGCAGTTCGCTGAGCATCACGGCCGAAATATCGCCCGGCGGCGGGGTGGTCGGGCGGATCGACTGCCAGTAGCCGACGGCGACCATGGCGAGCAGGGCGATACAGAGCGAAATACCACCGAGCAGGCGGCGGTGGCGGTGGACAAATCGTTTGGTCATGGCGATCCCGGAGTGCAGTCATACAGCGCCCACGAATGGGCAATCCAGGCGGCATCGAGCTCCGCTCGCGAGAGGCCGCTGCAATAGCAGCGATTCGGCACGCGAGCGGATTATCGGCATCGGCCACGGCGGTTTAAGCGATCAGGGACGAGCGGATATACCGCCGGTCGATCTAGCGAAGCGGCAGCGCGGCAAGCGCAGCGGCGCTACAACGGTCCCGGTTCGGGGATGGGGGCGGGCAGCGGGGCGACTTCCTCGAGGTTCTCCAGCACTTCCTCGGGTAGTTCCTCGGCGCTGGAGTCTGGCTCGGTTGCTGGGGTCGGTGTGGCTTCTTCGTCGGCCATGGCTTGGGCCTCGTTGAGTGGGCTACCTGGAATTGGGGTCCGCCTGGCGTTGGTAAGTTCCTCTGGAACGGGCTCAGAGTGCGTTCAGCGTTGCTTGTGTTGCAGTCAGAATGACAGCGAGGAGTCATATTGACTTCTATTCGATGTGTGTCATTTCAACTCTACTATTCTCAAGTGTATGAAATTATTGAGAAAAATACTGGCACGCTTCCTGATATATCCATGGCAAAGGGGACCTACCGCCCCCGCTCTCCAGGGAGACATCGCCATGATCGAGTTCCTCAGCTGCCCGAAAAACGTTCTGCGTGTATCCACTCAACTGCTGGTTGCCGGTTTGGTGATCCTGCTGGCAGGCATTGGCGCCGGCTACGGCATGGAGGGCCAGCTCAGCATTCCCGCGCTAGTGATCGCCCACTCCGGCGTGGTGATCGGCCCGACCATGCTGAAGATCGGCTATGTGATGCGCCTTATCGGCCAGCACTACATGCGCAAGGCTGGCTGGGAGGCGAACTGTGCAGTTGCTTGATCGCCACGCCGCCCTGGCCATCGCACCGCTCTGGCGCCTGGGATTCCGGCCCTTCTTCCTCGGGGGGGCGCTGTTTGCCCTGGTCGCCGTGGCCCTGTGGGGCGCGGCGCTGTCCGGCCACGCCGGCCTGCAACCGCTGGGTGGCCTGCTGGCCTGGCATCGCCACGAGATGCTGTTCGGCTTCGGCCTGGCGATCATCGCCGGCTTCCTGCTCACCGCCGTGCAGACCTGGACCGGGCTGCCCAGCCTGTCCGGGCGTCCGCTGATCGCGCTGTTCGCCTGTTGGGCGGTTGCGCGCCTGGCCTGGTTCCTGCCGCTGCCCATGCTGGTGCTGGCGGCTATCGAACTGGCCTTCGCCGTGGCCCTGCTGTGGGCCTTTGGCCGTCTGGTGTACAAGGCGCGGCAGAAGCACAACGCGCCCATCGTCCTGGTACTCGCACTGCTCGCCGCCTGTCAGGCCCTGACCCTGTATGGAGTGGCCCTGGGCGACGATGCCCTGCAACGTCGCGGCACCCTGGCTGCGCTGTGGCTGGTGGCGGCGCTGATGGGCATCATCGGTGGACGGGTGATTCCGTTTTTTACCCAGCGCGGTCTGGGCCTGGCCAGTCAGGTGTCAATGAGCCCCTGGCTGATGTGGAGTCTGCTCGGCGGTTCGCTGGCCATCGCCGCGCTCACCGCCGCCGGGCTGAACCTGCAGCCGCGGCCACTGCTGGCGCCGTTGTTCCTGTTGGTGACTGCTCTGCATGGCCTGCGCATTTGGCGCTGGTACGAACCGGGTATCTGGCGCGTGCCTCTGCTCTGGTCACTGCACCTGGCCTATGCATGGATGGCCGTGGCGGCGCTCGGCATGGCCCTGTGGCACCTGGGCCTGTTGCAGCAGCCGAGCCTGGCCAGCCATGCGCTGGCAGTGGGCGCCATGGGTGGATTGATCCTGGCCATGCTGGCGCGGGTCAGCCTCGGTCATACCGGCCGGCCTTTGACGCCACCGCCAGCCATCGCCTGGGCCTTCGCCCTGCTGCACGGGGCGACGCTCTGCCGTGTGCTGCTGGCTGGCTTCAGCGTCTACGGCCTCTGGCTGGCCGCCGCCGGCTGGTGCCTGGCGTTCGCCCTGTTCCTGCGTCACTACGCGGCGATGTTCTGGACGGCGCGGGTGGATGGCCATCCCGGCTGAGAACCGGCTTACGACCTGCTGCGCGTCGGCCAAACGGGGTTGAAAGCTCTCTCAGAATGCTTATTTACCTCTCGTAAACTCCGCTTCTCGATCTCTTTCGCCCCCGTTTGGCTCTAGCTCGCAATGTCATAAGTCGGTTCAGGCGGCAAGGCCTTGCCCGCGACGGCAAGGTCTTTCCTGTCCAGCGTGCGGGAAAATCAGTCGAAGCCAGTAAACATGGGGCCTGCAGCAGGCTGGCCCGCATCCTGCTAACGAAGGGGCGACGGACTTCAGCAGGGATCTGCCATGACCACCACCATCAGCAACAACTCGCCGCTGGCCAGCTACCTCGCCAGCGGTGGTAAAGCCGCCACCGCCGCCACGCCGGCCAGCCAGGAAAAGCCTGCCGAGAGCACCAAGGACCCGATTGCCGAGCTGCGCAGCCTGGCCCGGCAGATGGTCGCTCGCAGCGAGGGCGGCCTGTTGCGTGCGCTGCATGGCGGCAGCGGCCCGCAGCTGGCCAGCGATCGCGCCTCGCTGAACCCCAATCTGCAGGACGACAGCGCCCAGATCGCGCTGCCAGATGTCGCCGCGCTGGATCGCGAGGACGCCGCCAAGCTGCTGGCGCAAGTGAACAAGCTGATCGACGCCGGCCTGGGCGACAGCAAGGCCTTCACCGGCACCAACGGTGACAAGAGTACCGACTCGCTGACCACCTACCGCGACTGGTTGCAGGAGAAGGGCGGCATCAGCATCTACGTCTGATCGCCTGCAGCGTGTAGCTCAGCGGTACGCGCTCCCGCCCGCTGCGCAGTCGCCATTCACCGTCCTCGCCGAGGATCATCTGCCCGGGGCCTCCCAGGGGATGCTGTCGTGCTCCTCCAGCCCGCTGATGTCCAGGCCGTGGCGCAACAACGCCGAGATGATCTCGCCGAGCCCGTGGTTCCATTCGTGGGTAACGCTGGCGCTCAGCGTCTGTCGGTCTGCACATAGGTGCTGTGGTCGTCCCACACCATGGGCTGCGTCTGTTCGAAGTAGGGATGGCGGATCACCAACGGGTCCTGGCAGTCCTCGTCCAGGGAGAGCAGCAGCGGGTGGCCCTCGCGCAGGACAGGCGCCCGCCGGGCTTGAGCAGGGCAGCCACGTTGCGCGCCCAGTCGTCGATACGCGGCAGCCAGTTCAGCGCGCCGATGCCGGTGTAGACCAGATCGAAGCTGGCCCGCGGCAACGCCGTGGCGGCGTCGTAGACCGAGGACTCGACGTAGTCGATGGCGGTGCCGCAACGCGCCGCCAGGCGGCGCGCCTGCTGCAACGAGGCGGGGGAGAAGTCCAGGCCGCTCATGTGCGCGCCGAGGCGGGCCAGCGACAGGGTATCGGTGCCGATATGGCACTGCAGGTGCACCGCGCGCAGCCCGGCGATATCGCCCAGGCGCGGCAGATCGAAGCGCACCACGGCAGAGAGGTGCTCGGGAGTGGCGACGAAGGTCTCCGCCTCGTAGTCCGGCGAGGCAGCATGCAGGCCCGCCCGCTCGTTCCAGTTGGCCCTGTTCAGGTCGAGAGAGTTCGGCTCGAGGGAATCATCCATGGCGGCACTCCTTTGCTCGGGAACGCGACGGTAGCCGCCTGGTCTGCATCGGGGCAAGCCCGGCATTTCCTGCCGCCGCCATAAGCGGCATGATGAGGCCATAAGAACCTGGGGGAATCCAATGCACTCGATGTCGTCCGTACTGCGCTCCATCCTTCTGGCGCTCGGTCTGCTGGCCAGCACCGCACAGGCCGCCGACGAAGCCCAGTTGATCGAGGCGATCAACGCCTACCGCAGCCAGGTGCAGCGTTGCGCGGAGCAGGCGTCGCCGGAGCTGCCGCCGCTGACCGCGGATATCCGCCTGGTGCTGCCGGCTACCGGCGGGACCGATCTGCAGGACGCCCTGGCCCGCGCCGGTTACCCGATGGTCAACGTGCAGGCCATCACCCTGTCGGGCCCGCGCGATGCGGCCGCGGCCATGCAGGCGCTGCGCGAGAGCTTCTGCCAGGTGGTGCTCGACCCGCAGTTCGTCGATGTCGGCGTGAGCCGCGCCGACCGCGACTGGCGCATCGTGCTGGCGCGGCCGCTGCTGGGCGGACGCCTGGGCGACTGGCAGACCGAAGGCAAGAAGCTGCTGGCGGAGATCAACGTGGCCCGCGGCCAGGCGCGCAATTGTGGCGAGCAGCCCTTCGCCGCCGCCGCGCCGCTGGCCTGGAACGACGTGCTGGGCAGCACGGCCGAGGCGCATAGCCGGGCCATGGCCAACGGCAACTTTTTCGACCACCGCGACCGCGACGGCCGCACGCCCGGCGACCGCGCCGAACTGGCTGGTTACTCCGGCCAGCGCATCGGCGAGAACATCGCTGCCGGGCGCGATACCGCACGCAACGTGGTTGACGGCTGGCTGGCCAGTCCCGGCCACTGCGCGAACCTGATGAGCCCCGAACTCAGCGAGCTGGGCGCCGCCTACGCGGTAGACCCGAAGAGCGACGCCGGCATCTACTGGACGGCGCTGTTCGGCGCGCCTTGAGCCAGTAATCGCCTGGCGCTGGCCCGCCAGCGAGCCGTCACAGCGCCTTTACCACCTCGGCCAGGTGCTGCTCGTAGCGGGCAATGTCGCGCTCGATGTTCGGCATTTTCATCACGTCGGTGCTGAGGAAGGTCGGCAGGGCGCTCATGCCGAGGAACTGGTTGGCCTTGTGGAACGGGAAGTACACCGCGTCCACGCCCTTGGCCTCGAAGAAGTCGGTGGGGTCGTCGAAGGCCTGCTGCGGGGCATTCCAGGTCAGCGACAGCATGTACTTCTTGCCGTGGATCAGGCCGCCGCTGCCGTACTTCTGCGAGGCATCCGAGCGGGTGCGGCCGTCGTTGGCGTAGAGGCTGCCGTGGCCGGCGGTGAACACCTCGTCGAGGTACTTCTTAACGGTCCAGGGCGCGCCCATCCACCAGCCGGGCATCTGATAGATCACCAGGTCGGCCCAGAGGATCTTCTGCACCTCCTCTTCGGCATCGTAGCCGCCGTCGATAAAGGTGGTCTTCACGTCGAAGCCGGCGCGGTCGAGGTAGGCCACTGCCGCGTCATGCAGGGTGGCGTTGTAGCGGCCGTCGGAATGGGCGAACTGCTTGCCGCCGTTGAGGAGCAGGATCTTCTTCATGGGAGCCTCCGGGCATATCGAATGGCCGGCAGGTTACGCAGGCGCTCCCGTTGGAAACAGCCGCTACGGGGCAAATGATTGTTGCTGACAAGTCATGAATGCCAAGGACGCTATTGCGCTAGGGTGTGCCCACCACTCATCCCGGAGCGCACCATGTACGGCTTTATCCTTAACGCTTACACCAAGCCCGAACAGGCCGCGGCCTTCGAGCAGCTGTTCCGCGCCTATGTCGAGCCCAGCCGCGCCGAGGCCGGCTGCGTGCAGTACCACATGCTGCGCGATGCGGCCGATCCAACGCTGTTCATCTTCTTCGAGGTGTGGGCGTCGCGGGAGGCATTCGCAGAGCACACGGCCTTGCCGCATATGCGCGAGTTCAGCGAGCGGCGCATGGATTACCTGCGCCGCGACTTCGAGATCCGCGAGATCGAGATGCTCAGCGCCTAAGAACCTGTTTACGAGCTTCTGGACTAGAGCGAGACAAGGCCAAGGCGGCCCCGCAAAAACAGCCGAGGAAGCGGAGTTTACGAGCTGTAAATGAGCATTCCGAGACGCCGCGTCCCGGACTGTTTTTAACGCCGTATGGCCGACGGCCAGGAGATCGTAAATAGGTTCTAAGCCTTTTCCGGCGGTGTGGGTGCGTGCTTGCTCTTCGCCGCCTGCCTGGCGGCGATGCCCATCAGGCGCTGGAACTTGGGGCAGGCCAGGTGGTTCTCGGCCGGACAGACTGCGGCGTGGCGCAGGCCGTCGCGGATGGCGGACAGGCGTCTGATGGTCAGGTCCAGCTGATCGGCCTTGTCTTCCAGTAACTGCCGGTCGATGGCCGGGCCATTCTCGGCCGCCAGCATCTCGGCGATATCGTCCAGCGAGAACCCGGCGGTGCGGCCCAGGGCGATCAGCGACAGACGCTGCAGCACCGACTCGCCGAACACCCGTTTCAGGCCGTTGCGGCCGATGGAGCGGATCAGCCCCTTTTCCTCGTAGTAGCGCAGGGTTGAGGCCGGCAGACCGGACCAGCGCGCGACCTTGCCGATATCCATCTCTTTCATCACTTGACCTCAAGTCGACTTCAACTGGCAGCCTTGCTTTGCAGGCTTTTCAGACAGGGTAGATGGAGGTGGGTATGGCAGTCGAGATGATCGTGCAGGCAATCGTTCTGGGTATCGGCGCGACGCTGGTGATGGACCTGTGGGCGCTGGCGCGCAAACGCTTCTTCGGCGTGCCTGCGCTGGACTACGGACTGGTCGGACGTTGGCTGGGGCATATGCGCCACGGCCGCTTTCGCCACGCGGCCATCGGCAAGGCGCCGTCGGTACGCGGCGAGCGGCTGATGGGCTGGTTCTTTCACTATCTGACCGGGCTGGTCTTCGCCGGGGCGTTTCTGGCGCGGGTAGGCGGCGAATGGCTGCAGCGGCCGACGCTATGGCCGGCGCTGGCGTTCGGTGCGCTGACCGTGGCCGCGCCGCTGTTGCTGATGCAGCCGGCGTTCGGCATGGGCATCGCCGCCTCGCGTACGGCGAACCCCTGGCAGGTCCGCATGCGGGCGCTGCTCACCCATCTGGTATTTGGCGCTGGCCTGTACCTGGCGGGGTGGCTGCTAGTGCTGCTCTGACCAGGGTGTGGAAGCCTGGGCTCCGCTTGGTGGGTCGATGGAGCGTGACCCACCCTACTAAAGCGCCTGTGGTCAGTGGCTATAGCCGGTTGGCTTGTTGCGGATGGTCTTCAGCAGGTCTTCCGGGCTGATGCTGGCGACCATCTTGCTGTGGGCTGCGCTGCCCGGTTGTGGCTGGTGGAGGATATGGCCCTTCATCTTGCCGATGATGTGCATCTCGCACGGCTTGCAGTCGAACTTCAGGGTCAGCACCTCGTCGCCCTGGATCAGCTGCATCGGCTGCACCTTGGTACGCACGCCGGTGACGCCCTTGGCCTGCTTGGGGCAGAGGTTGAAGGAGAAGCGCAGGCAGTGCTTGGTGATCATCACCGGCACTTCGCCTTCTTCCTCGTGGGCCTCGTAGGCCGCGTCGATCAGCTGCACGCCGTGGCGGTGGTAGAAGTCGCGGGCCTTCTGGTTGTAGACGTTGGCCAGGAAGCTCAGGTGCGACTCCGGGTACACCGGCGGCGGGCTGGTCTCGGCCTTGCGGCTGCCGCGTGGGTGAGCGGCGACGCGCGCCTCGGTGAGCTTTTCGATGGCCTCGCGGCGCAGCGCCTTGAGCTGCGAGTTGGGCACGAAGAACGCCTGCGGGGCGTCCAGCGCCACGTCCAGCGCGTGATATTCGGTGGTGCCGAGCTGGGTCAGCAGGTCGCGCAGGCCGTCGAGCGCCTGCTCCGGCTTGTTGGCCACGCCAAACGGGCCGGGCAGCTCTGCCTGGGCGCTGATGCCTTCCTCGCTGGTGGCAGTGAGCTGCAGGCGTTCTTCACGCAGAACGGCCTTCCAGCTCACACCGATACGGCGCTCGGCGCTGGTCTTGAGCAGCGCCTGCTGCCAGTTGTGGTCGAGGTTGCGCGACAGCGGATGGTTGGGGCGCAAACGGAACAAGCCCTCGGGCATTTCATTGGGTTCGACGCGGTAGCGGTAGCGCTTCTCGCCGTCTTCCTCGAATTCGTTTTTCAGCTCGGCGATGTTGGCGCGGAAGCCCACCACCTCGCGCTTGACCAGCACGTTGAGGCCGTCGCCATTGGACAGCGGCTCATGAGTGACGGCGATCAGGTCGCGCTTGTTGACCTTCTCCACATTGCCCACGGCCAGGCCGGTGAAAGTCGGCGAGTCGAAGGCACCGATGTCGACCTTGCGGTCGGTGACGAAGTAGTCGGTGCTGCCGCGGTGGAAGGTCTTGTCCGGATCTGGCAGGAAGAAGTGCGCGGTGCGGCCGCTGGAGGCGCGTGCCAGGTCCGGGCGGTCTTCGAGGATCGCGTCGAGTTCCTTGCGGTAGTGGGCGGTGATGTTCTTCACGTAGCCCATGTCCTTGTAGCGCCCCTCGATCTTGAACGAGCGCACGCCGGCCTCGACCAGCGCGCGCAGGTTGGCGCTCTGGTTGTTGTCCTTCATCGATAGCAGGTGTTTTTCGAAGGCCACCACGCGGCCCTGGTCGTCCTTCAGGGTGTACGGCAGGCGACAGGCCTGCGAGCAGTCGCCACGGTTGGCGCTGCGCCCGGTCTGCGCGTGGGAGATGTTGCATTGGCCGGAGAAGGCCACGCACAGCGCGCCGTGGATGAAGAACTCGATGGAGGCTTCGGTGGCGTCGGCGATGGCGCGGATTTCCTGCAGATTCAGCTCGCGCGCCAGTACCAGTTGGGAGAAACCGGCCTGGTCGAGGAACTTGGCCCGGTCCAGCGTGCGGATGTCGGTCTGGGTGCTGGCATGCAGCTCGATCGGCGGAATATCCAGCTCCATCACGCCCATGTCCTGCACGATCAGCGCATCGACGCCGGCGTCGTACAGCTGGTGGATCAGCGTGCGCACCTGCTCCAGCTCGTCGTCGTGGAAGATGGTGTTGAGGGTGGTGAACACCCGCGCGTGGTAGCGGCGGGCGAACTTCACCAGCTCGGCGATATCGCTGACCTCGTTGCAGGCGTTGTGCCGCGCACCGAAGCTCGGCCCGCCGATGTACACGGCATCGGCCCCATGCAGGATGGCCTCCCGGGCGATGGTCACATCGCGGGCAGGGCTGAGCAGTTCCAGATGGTTCTTGGGCAGGGACATGGTGTTTCTTCTTTATCGGCGTGACACGGCAAGGCGCGCATTGTAGCGGGGCGAGGGGAGGGTGGCACCCCGAGGTGCCGGGTGGTTGCGGCGGGCGGCCCGTGGGGCGGGCCGGGAAAGCGGGGTTACTGCACGTTGCCGAGGCGCTGATCGGTGAACACGCACACTACGCCGGCGCGGTTGTGCATCACCTGGTGGTCGAAGTCGCAGTAGGCAGCGGCGACGCTCAGGGCCATCTGCTCGCTGATCAGCTGGCCGTCATCCGGGCGGAACCAGGCCATCTGCCCGGCCTTGCAGCGTTCGGCCTGAGGGTCGGTGTTGTAGATGCAGATCTTGCTCTGGGCTTCGTTCTGCTCCTGGTCGAAGCAGGCGCCGAGGGAGAGGGCGGCGGCGCTGAGCAGGCAGAGGCGGGCGAGGGTGTGCATGGTCGGATCCTGTGTTGACTGCAAAGAGGCGTTAGGGCTCCGTGGCAGAGGAAGGTTCCTCGTGCCCCGCGCCGCTTCGTTCAACTGTGAACCCTGCACGGGCCGGCGCCTCTGAGGCGTAATACGGAGGCATCAGCGGTGCCGCTCAGGGGATGTCGCCGCAGAAGATGTCCTGGTCACCGTCGGACGCTGACGTGCGCAGCACCAGCGCATGAGGCGCGGCGCGCAGCGTTGCCAGAGGTACCTTGGCGGTGCGCGACAGACGCCAGCCATCGGCCGAGCCCCTGTGCTGGGTCAGCAGCGTGTCGTTGAGCTCGTAGGCCGGTTGCGCGCCGAGCTGCTGGCAGCTGCCCGGGTAGATGAAGGCCAGCAGGCGTACCGGCAGTGTCACGCCGAAGGGCACGCCGCTGACGAAGGCCGACATGTCGGTCAGCTCACCGCGGGGCGAGAGAGTCGCCTGGCCGATTCGGCCAGAGTTCTTGGCGGTGCCGGCCAGCTTGACCTGGACATGGTCGCCGGAGCCACCGCCACTGGCGCAGCCGGCCAAGGAGAGGGCGAGCAACAGAGTGATGGTGATTCCGTGCATATGGGGCTCCTATGCGGTTCTGCGAACAGTCTAGTGCCCGGTGCTGATCAGTGCAGGCGCGTGCTGCGGCGTTCCTCGACCACCGTCTCGGCCTGGCGGGCCAGCTGATCGAGCAGGCGGTCACGCTGCTTCTCGGCGTCGCGCATGGCCCTCTGGCCGTGCTGTTTGACCAGGTAGGCGTGGATCTGCCCGACCTCCTTGGACTGGAAGATCGGCACCAGGTCCTGCACCGCGACCAGGCCGTCCGAGGCGTGGTCGCGGGTGTTCATCAGCACCTGCGGTCCGCGCGCGCCCAGCACCCGGAAGCCCATGGCTTCGAAGGTAGGCACGCGGCTGGCCACGCAGGCCAGGGCTGCGTGCGGGTGGAGCAGCTGTATCTGCTGCAGCATGGCGCGGGCGATACCCTGGCGGCGGTGGCTGGCCTGCACGGCCATATAGGCCAGGGTGCAGGCATCCGGATCATCCGCGCTGGGCAGGTAGAGGGCGAAGCCCAGCACCTGGGATGGGTCCTGGTCGTCGAGGGCGAGGATCAGCCGGGCGCTGCTCTCCGGCTCGCTGCCCATGGCCTGCAGGTACAGGTGCACCTCGAAGCCGATCACGTACTGGTACAGCTGGTACAGCGGATTGCTGGGCGTCAGCGGGGCGGGGCTGATGTCGCTGAAGTAGTCGACCACCATCTGCAGCACCTGGCTCTTCAGCGACTCGGGCGGCGGGTTGGTCAGGTGGGTGAGGGTGAACATCGGGAGGGGGGCTCCGGGCAGGTTCGATCGGCGGCATGGCATTGTAAGACCATGCCGACCGACTGGGTGCCCAGACTTAGCGCGCGGTGAGCAGACCCTGCTGCACGGCGTCTTCCAGGCTGCTGCGCGCGAGTTGCGTCAGTACGTTGTTCAGCGATTCGTTGAAAGGCAGGGCAAAGATCAGCAGCAGCTGCATCCAGGTGGTGGTGGTTTCCTCTTTTTCGACGCGGCCCAGCACCTTGCCTTGGCCATCCTTGAACACGGTTTCCATGGTCAGCGTGTTGTCGTACTTGCCCGGGATGACGAACAGGGTGAAGCCGGTGATGAAGGCACCGACCATGCTGCCGCGCTCGTGGTTGGTGATTTGCACGGTGGCGTAGATATCGGAGGTCTGCTGTTCGAGAGTGACTCGCTCGAACTGCTCGCTGCTCTGGTACTCCTTGAGCACGAACTCCGCCAGCTTGGCCTGGTTCAAGTTGGCACCGGTGGGATTGCCATTGAACAGGTGCTGGCCTTCCACCTTCAGGTAGAGGCTGGGCTTGTCGCTGCTGGTGGCTACTGGTGGCCACTGTTTGACCAGGGTCAGATCGTCATGGGAGTAGGTGGCGCAGCCGGTAAGGCTGAGCAACAGCGTGGCCAGTAGAAGGGTGAGAATCCGGTTCATTGAGTGCGTCCTTGAGGTTGGTTGGCCAGTTGCTGGAGGCTGTCCTGCAGCAGGTCTTCGACCAGTTCGTTGAGCTGGGTAGCGCCGAGGGCAAGGTTGAAGTAGTCGTCATCCCACAGCCCGGTGTTCTGCTTGAGCTGCAGCGTCTTCTGGCTGCTGGCGAGCGTTCTGCCCTGGGTGTCCTCGAAGGTCAGGGTGCCGCTCAGGTCGTACTTGTCGACATAGATCGGGCCGTTGAACCAGATCCAGCCGGTCAGGGTAAGGATGGCGCCGGGGAAATAGCCCGGATGTGGCGTGCGCTTGCCTTTCAGCGAATTGAATTCCAGCTTGAGCAGGACATCCTGCTCGCCGAGCGTGGCCGGGAAGCTGATTACTTCGCGGAAGTACTCGCCGCGCTCGATGCGTTTGTTCAGCTGTGCGGTGAACTGGCTGCCCAGGTTCTTGCGCACTTCGGCGTCGATGCTGCTGTCCGACACCACCACGCTATCGACCATCACGGCCTGTTGGCGGGGTGTGCTTGCTTTTTGTGCAGGTTCGCCGATGGGGCCGGCGGGATTGAAGGAGACGCAGCCGGTGAGGCTCAGGCTGAGCAGGGCTGCTGCAACGTAATGCAGGGTCTTCATTGAGCGTCCTTGTTCATGGAGGCGATGTGCCACTTTTTGGGCGGGCGCCATTCTAGCGATTGCGTGCGGGAAGGGAAGTTGTGTTTTGGGGGCGTAGCCGGCCTGCGGGGAAGTCTTGCTTGAACAACAGCATGTGTGGTGGAAAACAGGCGGCGTTTCCACCTAGAGAACGGGCTGCTTGCTGGGGGCGGCGTTGGCCGCCGTGACCGGCGGCTTCCGCATCAAGCAGCAGGTATCAGGCCGGCTCCGGCGTCCGCTGCGCCTGCAGCTCCCGCTGCAAATGCTCCACCAACGCATCGACCTGGCTCAGCGCCTGGGCCACCGACGCGGCCAGCAGCTCGCCGCCGACTTCCTGGCCCTCGATGGCGATCTGGTGCACGCGGGTGATGCCGATGAAGCCGAGGGCGGTGATCAGGCTGGACTCCAGATGGTTCATGTGCGCCATCGCACCGCCTGCGTCGAAGCCCACGCCGCCGCGGGCAGTGAGTATTACCGCGTGCCGGGGCCGGTCGGCCAGCAGCGGGATGTACGGATCGAGCGGTTTGCTGGCGTCGAACGCCACGGTGCGGTCGGTGCGCACGATCTGGTCGATCCACGCCTTGAGCGCGGCCGGCATGCTGAAGTTGTACAGCGGCGTGCCGATCACCAGCACGTCCGCCGCCAGCAGCTCGTCGATCAGCAGCTCGCTCTCCTGCAGCGTGTCGTGCATCCACGGTTCGCGCTGTTCATCCGCGGTGAAGGCGGCGGCGATCCAGTCGTGGTCGATGATGGTTGGCGGGTTCTGGCCGATGTCGCGGTAGGTGAGGCCGTCCTGCGCGCGGCGGGCCAGCCACTGGCTGACGAAACGCTGGCTCAGGTTACGGCTGTGCGAGCCGTGCAGATCCTTGCCGGCGAAGCTGGGGCGGGCGCTGGCATCCAGGTGCAGTATGTGCGGCATGTCGAGTCTCCTGCTTGAAGTTGTGCTCATCTGTATTTCGCAGCAGACTCAGGCTATGGCCGCCAGGTAGCGGCGACAAACGATGATTATTTTTCGCTACGCCTGAGGTGAATTCATCCATGAGTCAGCGCTGGTTACCCTCGCTCTCGGCCCTGCGCGCCTTCGAGGCCGCCGCTCGCCACGAGAGCGCCAAGCAGGCCGCGGAAGAACTGTCGGTGACCGCCACGGCGATCAGCCACCAGATTCGCGCCCTGGAAGAATCACTCGGCGTGGCGCTGTTCCTGCGCAAGCCGCGCCAGCTCGAACTGACCGCCCAGGGCCGCGAGCTACAGCAGACGCTGGAAGCCGCCTTCGACAGCATCAGCGCTACGGCCATGCGCCTCAACGCGCGGCCCTGCCGCCAGGCCATCACCCTCAGCACCACACCGGCGGTGGCGGTGCGCTGGTTGCTGTCCTGGGTCTGCCTGCTGCGCGAATCCCATCCGGATATCGACCTGCGCATCCACGCCTCGCACGAGCCGGTGGCGCTGGATGGCGTCACCGCGGACATCGCCATCCGCTACGGCGACGGTCGCTGGCCGGGGCTGGTGGCGGAGAAGCTGTTCGACAACACCTTCATCCCGACCTGCAGCCCGCGTCTCGGCCTGCAGGATGTGGCGGAGTTGCCCAGGCACACGCTGATCCACTTCCGTAACCAGGCCGTCGTCTCGTCGCCGCTGGATTGGGCGTTGTGGCAGAAGCAGGCCAAGGTGGCGGGGCTGGATGTCAGCGCCGGGCTGGTGTTCTCCGACGAGACCCACGCGATCTCGGCCGCCATCGGTGGGCAGGGGGTGGCGCTGATGAGCCGGCAGCTGATCGAAGATGAGCTGAGGGAAGGGCGGTTGATGCAGCCGTTCGGGCCGGAGGTGGAGGGTAAGCCGTTCTTTCTGGTGTACCCGGAGAGCCGGCGGGACGATCCGGCCATTCGGGCGGTGCGGGATTGGGTGATGGCCGTGCCGGGTGGGCTTTGCACGCTATAGGCCGGCCGTGCAGGACGGCTTCGCTGCCTTGCCGGCCACCCCAATCGCCCCGCGAAGCGGGTGAGCGAGCAAAAGAAATACGAAACGATTGAGGCCAAACGGGCTCCACTCTCCGTAACCCATCGGAAATGAGGTGCCACATGAGCAGCACGACAGACAAGATCAAAGGCAACGCCAACGAAGCCATCGGTAAAGTCAAAGAGGGTGTCGGCAAGGCTACCGATAACCCTCGTCTTGAGGGCGAGGGGGATGCTCAGCAGGTGAAGGGCAAAGTCCAGCAGGTCAAAGGCGACGTCAAGGACGCGATCAAAAAAGGCGTCGACAAGACCTGATAGCAAGGCTCTGGCACTTGGCAGCTGGAGTGTCGAGGGTTGCGTTCCCGCGCCCTGCGTGGGAATGCTCAGGCTTATCCGCCCTATAACTCGGCCCGCATTGGGGGAAAACCGCAAAGCGTTTTCCGCCGGGATTTCCAGGCTGCCTGCTAGACGGCATCGTTCGTCTTGCCAGTCGTTCGCTGGGCGGTTTAGCATCGCCCCGTCCACGCGGTTCCGCGTCGACCGTAAGCGTTCACGTCAACCAACGCGCCCCATCAACTCCGGCATTGCCGGGGCTGTTTGCCCATCGCTGGGCGAAAGGCGCCTTTGCTTGACCGGATCAGGAGATCACTCCATGAACGCTTCTACCAAGCCCACCATCGTCTTCGGCATTCCCAAGCTTCCCGCGCGTTATGGTGCATGGGTGATGCCGCTGCTGCTGTCCATCTTCATGACTTGCATCGTGTCCTTGATCAGTACGCTCAAGGGCATTGGCTGGTCGCCGCAGTTTGCGCTCAAGTGGCTTGCCGCCTGGGGGCTGTCGTGGGTGATTGCGTTTCCCGTGTTGTTGCTGGTGTTGCCGCTGGTGCGGAGGGCGACGATGGCGCTGGTTAGGGCTGGCTGACGGCGGTGTATTCAGGCCGAGATCGCTTTGGCGGCTCGGCCTGATTCTGGATTTTTCGTGCCGCTGCTAATTTCTTCGTTGGGTGATGCAGTGGTTCCGCCCTGCCGGGCGGGTCCCTTTTGGCAAACGCCCCAAAAGGAACCAAAAGGTCTTGCCCCCGCCATCCGGGTCTCGCTGCGCTCGACTTCCCTCACTCCATCGTTGCTCCAGGGGCCCGCCGCGAAGGGCCATCCGTGGCCCATCGCGGCTCTCGCGGCATCCATGCCGCTCAACCCCTTACGCAACGATTCCGTTCGGCCTTCTGAAGGGGGCGGGGAGTTGCCTGAGGGCGCGATGACGCTTCTGTAGGGTGTTACTCGCCCGAAGGGCAGTACACCGTTCCGGTGTGGTGGGCTGCCTGCGGCGAGACCACCCTACGAAAGCGAGTCTGCTAACTCCGGTCGGGCGCGCAGCGCTTAGGCGAACCATCAAGCAACTCGGAGCCCGAGTCCCCGTCAGGAGGCCGAGTGGAGGTGTTGCGCAGGGGGACGAGCCGCATGGATGCGGCGAGAGGCTTGAAGGGCCATGGATGGCCCTTGCAAGCCGGCCCCCGGAGCGGCACCGGAGGGAGGGAAGTCGAGCGCAGCGAGACCCGGATGTCGGGGTGCCCTTCTCTTTGGTTACTTTCTCTTGGGCACGCAAGAGAAAGTGACTCGCCGTAAGGGCGAAAGGGGAGGTTACGATCAGCATGTTGGTCTGGAAATAAATCAGATTTCTTTAGATTTATTAATTTCTTGCTGCCTCATAAATTATTTTGCTATTGCCTGGGCTCTTGAAAAGTACAGCAAGAAACTTCCCTTGGAACTTGTTGTTGATTTCGTCTGTGATCTTTTGATGTACGTCGCCTAGTATCGTGTGTAGGGCAGGCTCGTCAAAAGAAGATTTGAAGTCAGTGATTGTTTTCTTGAAATATTCTTTTCCAAGTTTGTTCATTGCTGCGGCAGCTATTATTCTGTTGCCATGAACTAGTGTGCCATAGGCGGAGCCGCTTTTTTTGGGAAGATCTTTTATCTTCTGTTTTATCCAGTTGTCAATAGATCGTAAGGTTGTAATGGTGTTAAAAGTATACGAGCCGTTTGTTTGCGGGTTGAAGATTGCTTTGTAAGGAGCCTTTGTTAGGTCAATAAAGAATCTGCCTGTGCCTGTTTTGGCTGCTACTGCAAGATTTGAGTCTCCTGAGGCGCAGGCTAAAGAAATGGTTGCTTCAATAAGCGTGCATGAAGTTTCAGTGATTGTTGATTCTTCCGAGTCTCTTATGAATTTGTACTCTATTCCCTCCATGTACATTTCTTTTTGGATTCGATGTTGCTCTGTGTCTTGTGCAACAAAGTCCCGCCCCTCGATGCGGTTTTGGAAGTTGTTGCTTCTGGTTATCGTGCTGCCAAAATCATCATGGGCGCCTTCTAATGATATGAAGCGCACGGAGACTCTAAGTCTTTCCAGTGCTGCGTCATCATCTATTTTGCTAAGTGTGCTTATTGTTTGTGCCCCGTTGACGACGGATGGGTTTGTTAGTTTGAAAGTCCCGTAAGTTTTTGTTGTGGTGTTGGCCGCGGCGCGATCTATGTTTGAGGCGGTAAATGTTACACCGTTATTGTAGTACCAGAAGAGATGCGGTTCTTCGAGTGCGGTTTTCCGGATTTTATTATTTACCTCGGTGTCGCCGAGGGCGCCTCTAATGTTGGCTGATATGATCCTGCCGTTTGTTCCTGACCAGATTTTTTTTAGCTGCAAACCATCAATGGTACCGTAGTAAGCAGTATTGGGAGTGTCAATTGAGTGCCAGTTTTCTATAGTCGCAGTGAACTCTACAGCGGCAGATAGATCTTTGGATAGGAAGTTATAGGTTTCAGAGAGTCCTATAACGACATGTGATGCTATGGCGCTGTCTACGCTATTTAGCTCGCTCTCTAGCCGCTCTAGTTTTTGTGTGCTGTGTTTTGCTAAGGTGCTCGATCCTGTTGTTGCTAGAACTATCTTTAACAGGACGCCGGGGGTGCTAATTTTTTCCCAAATCCCCTCGATTTTGGGATGAATTTCTTTTCTGAATGGTTCTTGGTTGTTTTCAATAATGTCTTTTATGCCATCTATAAAATTGCTAACGTCTTTTGCCTCGGGTTCTCCCGAGCCAGAGTTGATCCATTTAGCTTGGGCTAGGATCACTTCTTTTTCAGTCGGGTCGAAATAAATAGCATCAATGCCATTGTCGTCCCCGTCGTCTATTACTGCTTCGGCAGCTTCTTTAGGGGTGGCGTTGGTGTTTATTTGTACAGCAAGTGCCGCAAGGCATCTGCTTAATATTTTGTTTTCCCTATCTTTATCTTGTAAGCCGATATCGCTCAGATTGAGGTGGGGCTCATAAAGCTCTTTTATCTTCTTTTTGATCTGAGTTACTTGTAGAGACATATCTTTCTCAATATAAAAAAGCCCCGCACTAGGCGGGGCTTTTAGTTTCTCTCGCTACCCCGAACATCCGTACTCAGGTAAGCGCTTCTAATTTGTCCTAACAGTCTAGACCCAGGAATCAATCCCAGCTCAACGCACCACCAGTCTGATACTCGATGACGCGAGTCTCGAAGAAGTTCTTCTCCTTCTTCAGGTCCATGATCTCCGACATCCACGGGAACGGGTTGCTGGTGCCCGGGTACTCTTCCTTCAGGCCGATCTGGGTCAGGCGGCGGTTGGCGATGAACTTGAGGTAGTCCTCCATCATCGCGGCGTTCATGCCCAGTACGCCGCGCGGCATGGTGTCACGCGCGTATTCGATCTCCAGCTGGGTGCCCTGCAGGATCATCTGGGTCGCTTCGTCCTTCATCTGGGCGTCCCACAGATGCGGGTTCTCGATCTTGATCTGGTTGATCACGTCGATACCGAAGTTCAGGTGCATGGACTCGTCGCGCAGGATGTATTGGAACTGCTCGGCGGTGCCGGTCATCTTGTTGCGGCGGCCCATGGAGAGGATCTGGGTGAAGCCGCAGTAGAAGAAGATGCCTTCCAGTACGCAGTAGTAGGCGATCAGGTTGCGCAGGAACTGGCGATCGGTCTCCGGGGTGCCGGTCTGGAACTGCGGGTCGGAGATCGAGCGGGTGTACTTGAGGCCCCAGGAGGCCTTCTTCGCGACGCTCGGGATCTCGTGGTACATGTTGAAGATCTCGCCTTCATCCATGCCCAGCGACTCGATGCAGTACTGGTAGGCGTGGGTGTGGATCGCTTCCTCGAAGGCCTGGCGCAGGATGTACTGGCGGCACTCGGGGTTGGTGATCAGGCGGTACACGGCCAGCACCAGGTTGTTGGCAACCAGGCTGTCGGCGGTGGAGAAGAAGCCGAGGTTACGCATGACGATGCGGCGCTCGTCGTCGCTGAGGCCGTCCTTGCTCTTCCACAGAGCGATGTCGGCGTTCATGTTCACTTCCTGCGGCATCCAGTGGTTGGCGCAACCATCCAGATACTTCTGCCAGGCCCAGTCGTACTTGAAGGGTACGAGCTGGTTGAGGTCGGCGCGGGCGTTGATCATCTGCTTGTCGCCGACGTGTACGCGGGCGCTGGCGCCTTCCAGGTCGTCGAGGCCTTCCTGGATGTCCAGGTCGTTCAGGGCCTTCTTGGCGCGGGCCACGGCGTCGGAGTCGTCGGCCGATACGGCGCGGGCGTCTTCCACGGAGCCGGCGGCTTCGTCGTCCAGTTTGTCGATGGCGGCGCCGACTACGGGAGCGGCGGGCTTGGCGGCCGCCTCGGTGGCGTCTTCCTTATCGAATTCGTCCCAGCTGAGCATGGTGGTCTCCTGCTTGGTCATCGGGCCGGGTTTCTGTTCGGCCTGTATGAATGTCCAGTAATTCTGATTATGTTCCGTTGCGATCTGCACGCAAGGGTAAAACCGTGCCACCTATCTGGTGGCGCCCAGGCCTGCAAGGCAGGCGAGGGGAGATGTCCTTGGGGCTGGGCCCCTGTCCCCGAAGGGGAAACCGAGCTGCTTTGGCTTTCTACCTCGGCAACTCGGTGCGAGCGGTTTGCAGAGCGAGGCAGCGCTAGGCGCCCGGAAGGGTGGAGCCCCTGAGCGTGCTGGTGCACGTGATGGGGGCCGCCCTGCCGGGCAACAACGCGCGGTCCGCTCTGCGAGCCGCGACTTACTGACAGGCTTCGCAGTCGGGCTGGTCGATGGCGCACGCCTTTGGTACAGGGGCTGGGCCGGCCGGAGCAGCGAAGTTGCCCTCGTCGATCGCACCACTGGACACGGCGTTGAGCTTGCCGGTGTTGATGGTGGATTTCTCGGTGCTGGTAGCGGCCAGGGCACGGAGGTAGTAGGTGGTTTTCAGACCACGGAACCAGGCCATGCGGTAGGTCACGTCCAGCTTCTTGCCCGAGGCGCCGGCGATGTACAGGTTCAGCGACTGGGCCTGGTCGATCCACTTCTGGCGGCGGCTGGCGGCGTCGACGATCCACTTGGTTTCCACTTCGAACGCGGTGGCGTACAGGTCTTTCAGGTCCTGCGGGATGCGCTCGATCTGCTGTACGGAGCCGTCGTAGTACTTCAGGTCGTTGACCATGACGCTGTCCCACAGGCCGCGGTTCTTCAGGTCGCGAACCAGGTAGGGGTTGATCACGGTGAACTCGCCGGAGAGGTTCGATTTCACGTACAGGTTCTGGTAGGTCGGTTCGATCGACTGCGACACGCCAATGATGTTGGAGATGGTCGCGGTCGGCGCGATGGCCATGATGTTGGAGTTGCGGATGCCTTTCTTCACGCGCTCGCGGATCGGGGCCCAGTCAAGCGACTCGGAGAGGTCGACGTCGATGTACTTCTGGCCACGGGCCTCGATCAGGATCTGCTGGGAGTCCAGCGGCAGGATGCCCTTGGACCACAGCGAACCTTCGAAGGTGGAGTAGGCGCCACGCTCGTCGGCCAGGTCACAGGAAGCCTGGATCGCGTAGTAGCTGATCGCTTCCATAGACTTGTCGGCGAACTCGATGGCCGCGTCGGAGCCGTAGGCGATGTGTTGCAGGTACAGGGCGTCCTGGAAGCCCATCAGGCCGAGGCCGACCGGACGGTGCTTGAGGTTGGAGTTGCGCGCCTGCGGTACCGAGTAGTAGTTGATGTCGATGACGTTATCGAGCATGCGCACAGCGGTCTTCACGGTGCGGCCGAGTTTCTCGGTATCCAGCTTGCCGTCGACGATGTGGTTGACCAGGTTGATCGAGCCCAGGTTGCAGACTGCGATCTCGTCCTTGTTGGTGTTCAGGGTGATCTCGGTGCACAGGTTGGAGCTGTGCACCACGCCTACGTGCTGCTGCGGGCTGCGCAGGTTGCACGGGTCCTTGAAGGTCAGCCACGGGTGGCCGGTTTCGAACAGCATGGACAGCATCTTGCGCCACAGGTCTTTGGCGGCGATGGTCTTGAAGACCTTGATCTTGCCGTACTGGATCAGGGCTTCGTAGTACTCGTAGCGCTCCTCGAAGGCCTTGCCGGTCAGGTCGTGCAGGTCCGGTACTTCGGACGGGGAGAACAGGGTCCACTGGCCGTCGTCGAACACGCGCTTCATGAACAGGTCCGGAATCCAGTTCGCGGTGTTCATGTCGTGGGTACGGCGGCGGTCGTCACCGGTGTTCTTGCGCAGCTCGAGGAATTCCTCGATGTCCAGGTGCCAGGTTTCCAGGTAGGCGCAGACGGCGCCCTTGCGCTTGCCGCCCTGGTTCACGGCCACGGCGGTGTCGTTGACCACTTTCAGGAAGGGCACAACGCCCTGGGATTTGCCGTTGGTGCCTTTGATGTAGGAGCCCAGCGCGCGCACCGGAGTCCAGTCGTTGCCCAGGCCGCCGGCGAATTTCGACAGCATGGCGTTGTCGTGGATGGCGCCGTAGATGCCCGACAGGTCATCCGGCACGGTGGTCAGGTAGCACGAGGACAGCTGCGGACGCAGGGTGCCGGCGTTGAACAGGGTCGGGGTCGACGCCATGTAGTCGAACGAGGACAGCAGGTTGTAGAACTCGATGGCGCGTTCTTCACGGCTCTTCGGCTCTTCGATGGCCAGGCCCATGGCCACGCGCATGAAGAACACCTGCGGCAGTTCGAAGCGGATGCCGTCCTTGTGGATGAAGTAGCGGTCGTACAGGGTCTGCAGGCCCAGGTAGGTGAACTGCTGGTCGCGCTCGTGGTTGATGGCGCGGCCCAGTTTCTCCAGGTCGTACTCTTTCAGCTTGGCGTCGATCAGCTCGAACTCGGAACCCTTCTCGACGTAGGCCGGCAGGGCCTTGGCGTAGAGGTCGGCCATCTCGTGGTGAGTGGCGCTGCTGGCGATGCCGAGGAAGCCCAGGGCCTCGGCGCGGATGTTGTCCATCAGCAGGCGGGCGGTGACGTAGGAGTAGTTCGGCTCGCGCTCGACCAGGGTACGGGCGGTCATCACCAGGGCGGTGTTGACGTCCTTCTCGGCCACGCCGTCGTACAGGTTCTTCAGGGTTTCGGACTCGATCAGCGAGCCGTCGACTTCTGCCAGGCCTTCGCAGGCTTCGCGGATGATGGTCTGCAGGCGGCCCATGTCCAGCGGCTGCACGCTGCCGTCGGCCTTGGTGACGCGGATGCTCGGGTGCGGTTGGGCGACGTCGTCGCTGGCGCTCTTGCGCTTGTTGGCCTGGGCTTCGCGGTAGATCACGTAGTCGCGGGCGACTTTTTGCTCGCCGGCGCGCATCAGGGATAGTTCGACCTGGTCCTGGATCTCTTCGATGTGGATGGTGCCGCCGGACGGCATGCGGCGCTTGAAGGTGGCGGTGACCTGCTCGGTCAGGCGCGCGACGGTCTCATGGATACGCGACGAGGCGGCGGCATTGCCACCTTCAACTGCGAGGAACGCCTTGGTGATGGCCACGGTGATCTTGTCGTCGGTGTAGGGGACGACGGTGCCGTTGCGCTTGATCACGCGCAGCTGGCCCGGGGCGGTGGCGGCCAGATCCTGACTGGATTCGGCTGCCTGCGGCGCCACGGCCTGCGGGTTCTCGCGAGTTGTGTCGGTGTGCATGAGGTTCTCCACTTCTAATTGGTTTGGACACTCGAGGTGCCTTGTGTTCATTCCATTGAAAAACGTCACGATATCCGGCGTTCCAGCCAGGCATCGAGAAAAGCAGTCTTTGGGGCAGTAATGGCGCGGACTTCAAGCGCCTTCCTGGCTCCAAAGTCGGTAACGATACCGGTGGCTGTAACCACTAGGTGTAGTGGTCGGTGCCTGTGGCGTCGTACCTGTTCAGCGAATCTGGGGGGCTTGCTGCGCTGTCCGTGCCGCGACCATCCACCGCTGCGGCGGATGTGTGTGAAGTGCTACCGGTAGCGAGCGGATCGGGCCCCTCTGCATTCTTTTTTCTTAGTGTCCGGTGCCTCGTAAAAACACCATATGTAGGTGTGAGGCGCGATGGGGATACAAGATAATGCGCTAACCGGGGCATTGCAAGGGAAGGGTGGAGGGCAATTCTGTGGATAACTTGTGGGTGAATTGTGGGTGAAATTCGCCAGAATCGCGGCAGGCCCCATGAACCCTGGCTTCTACCGTTCGTCGACCTTGGTGAGCCGGTTTGCCGGCCGGGAAAAGTATTCTGCGGGCGTGGAAGCTAACACAATATCTAGTGTTTCTGGCATGCGCTGTGCTAACCGGTTTCGGTTGTTACAATGCCGCCACCAATGGCGTTTCCGCTGGAGAGAAGTCGTGGAACAAGAGGCCTGGCAGATCCTGATCGTCGAGGACGATCAGCGGCTGGCGGAGTTGACCCAGGAGTACCTGCAAGGCAACGGCCTGCAGGTGGCGATCGAATCCGATGGCGCTCGGGCCGCGGCGCGTATCCTCAAGGAGCAGCCGGACCTGGTGGTGCTCGACCTGATGCTGCCGGGCGAGGATGGCCTGTCCATCTGCCGCAAGGTGCGTGGCCAGTTCGCCGGGCCGATCCTGATGCTCACCGCGCGTACCGATGACATGGACGAGGTGCTCGGCCTGGAGATGGGCGCCGACGACTATGTGTGCAAGCCGGTGCGCCCGCGTGTGCTGCTGGCGCGCATCCGTGCCCTGTTGCGGCGCAGCGAGGGCGTGGCCGAGGCGCCGACGGCGGAAAACCAGCGGCGCCTGGAGTTCGGCCCGCTGGTGATCGACAGCGCCATGCGCGAGGCCTGGTTGCGCGGCGAGGGTATCGAACTGACCAGCGCCGAGTTCGACCTGCTCTGGCTGCTGGTGGCCAATGCCGGTCGGATTCTGTCCCGCGAGGAGATCTTCACCGCCCTGCGCGGCATCGAGTACGACGGCCAGGACCGTTCCATCGACGTGCGCATCTCGCGCATCCGCCCGAAGATCGGCGATGACCCGATGCACCCGCGCCTGATCAAGACGGTGCGCAGCAAGGGCTACCTGTTCGTCGCCGAGGCCGCCAGCGCGCTGCAATGAACACCATTTTCCTGCGCATCTATGGCGGCATCATCGCCGCCCTGGTGCTGGTCGCACTGCTCGGCGTCGGCGCCCTGCAGCTGACCAACGAGGTGCGTAGCGACCAATACCGCGAGCAGCTGGCGCGCGGCACCTTTCGCCTGATGGCGGACAGCCTGCAGCCGATGGGCGAGGTGGACCGGCGCCGGGCGCTGGTGACCTGGAGCCGGCTGATCGGCGTTTCGCTGGAACTGCAGCAACTGACCGCCGAGCCGCTGGATGGCCGCGCACGCGGGCGTCTGTTGCGCGGCCAGGTGCTGGTGGAGCAGACCGGCCCACACGCGGCGCGGGTCTACGCGCTGGTTAGTGCCGAGCAGCAGCTGGTGCTGACCACCGAGGTCGAGCAGATCAGCGAGCAATTGGCGCGCGCCACCGTCTACCTGCTGATGGACGAACTGGTGCGCTACCCCATCGTCGAGCAGCCCAAGCGTCTGGCCGCGCTCAAGGAGGAGAAACAGTTCGGCTTCGACCTGCGCCTGGTGACCCTGGAGAAGGTCGACCTGGACGAGGACCAGCAGCGTCGGGTGGACGAAGGTGACACGGTGCTGGCGCTGGGTAAGGGCGGCGACTCGATCCGCGTGATCGCCGGCATGGTCGGTACGCCCTGGGTGCTGGAAGTCGGCCCGATCTACCAGATGAATCCCTACCCGACCGAGCTGCTGGTGCTGATCGGCGTGCTCGGCCTGACCCTCACCGGATTGATCCTCTATCTATTGGTACGGCGCCTGGAACGTCGTCTGCTGGCCCTGGAAAACGCCGCCTCGCATCTGGCCAGCGGCCGCCTGGATGCCCGCGCGCCGACCCAGGGCGCCGACTCGGTGGGACGCCTGGCCGCCACCTTCAACGCCATGGCCGAGCAGTTGCAGCGCCTGCTCAATGTGCAGCGCGAAATGGTGCGCGCCGTGTCCCACGAGCTGCGCACACCGGTAGCGCGGCTGCGCTTCGGCCTGGAGATGGTCGGTGACGCCGACAGCGACGAGGCGCGGCGCAAGTACATGGACGGCATGGACGGCGACATCCAGGAACTGGACAAGCTGGTCGACGAGATGCTGGTCTACGCCCGCCTGGAGCAGGGTTCGCCGGAGCTGATCTATCAGCAGGTGGACCTGCGCGCGCTGCTCGACCAGGTGATCAAGGAGCTGGCGCCGCTGCGCGCCGATATCCGCGTCGACCGCGGCCAGTGCCGCGATGCCCCGGATGGCAGCGCCCTGGTGGAAGCCGAGCCGCGCTACCTGCACCGCGCCCTGCAGAACCTGGTGAGCAATGCCATGCGCCATGCCGATGCCCGCGTGCGCCTGACCTACCACATCGGCCCGGAGCGCTGCCGGGTGGATGTGGAGGACGACGGCCCCGGCGTACCCGAGGACGCCTGGGAGCGCATCTTCACGCCCTTCCTGCGCCTTGACGACAGCCGCACCCGCGCCTCCGGCGGCCACGGCCTGGGCCTGTCCATCGTGCGCCGGATCATCTACTGGCACGCCGGCCGCGCCCACGTCGGCCGCAGCGCCAACCTCGGCGGCGCCCACTTCAGCCTGGTGTGGCCGCGCGAGCAGCCGGCGACGACGGAACCGCTCTGAGAGCCTATTCCAAGGCTGCTGCGCGTCGGGCCTGCTGCGTTAAAAACAGACTCAGAATGCTCATTTACTTTCGTAAACTGCGCTTCTTCGCCTGTTTTTGCCTTGCATGCCTCTAGCTCGCAGCCTTGGAACAGGCTCTTCGGGCGAGTCACTACCGTTCGGCACCCTTCATCAAATTGTCATCGAACTGTGGCAGCGCCAACGCACGAACATCCGCAGACTCGCGCTTCACTGGGGTTCTGCGTTCTGGGTGTTCTCGATGCGTGCGTTGCTCTTCTTCGTCGCGCTGCTGTGCGGCTTGCCGTCCTTTGCGGCTTCTCGCTGTGATCTGCAGGTGCCGACCGCCATGGCGGATGTCGGCGAGGTGCGCCTGGCCTATCAGAGCATCGGCCGCGACAGCGATCCGGCGCTGCTGCTGGTCATGGGGCTCGGCGGCCAGTTGATCCACTGGCCCGATGAGGTGCTCTCGCGCCTGTGCGAGCAGGGCTTCCGGGTGATCCGTTTCGACAACCGCGACGTTGGCTTATCGACCTGGCTGGGTGCCGCTCCCGAGGTGAACCTGGGCTATGAGCTGCTCAGCTATCAGGTGGGGCTCGGCGCCGCCGCCCCCTATTCGCTGCGCGACATGGCCGGCGATGCCCTGGGGCTGATGGATGTGCTGGGCGTCCAGCGTTTCCATGTGCTGGGCGCCAGCATGGGCGGGATGATCGCCCAGCACATGGCCGACCTGGCGCCGCGGCGGGTGGAGAGCCTGACCCTGCTGATGACCAGCTCCAGCGCGCCTGGCCTGCCGGCACCGAATGCACGGCTGCTGCAGCAGCTGGCGCGGCGCGAGGCGCCGGATCGCGCTGCGGCCATCGAGCAGCAGGCCGACCTGCTGGCCGCGCTCGGCAGTCCGAGCCTGGCGGTGGATCGCGCGCAGTTGCTGGTGGAGGCCGAGCACAGCTACGACCGGGCCTTCAATCCCCAGGGCGTGCAGCGGCAGATCCTGGCGATACTCACCGAGCCTAGTCGGGTGGAGCTGCTCAATCGCTTGCAGGTCCCGACCCTGGTGGTGCACGGCACCGCCGACCCGCTGTTGCCGGTGATGCATGGAGTACACGTGGCGGCCCATATAAAGGGCAGTGAGCTGAAGCTGATTCCGGGCCTGGCTCATCGCTTCCAGGCGGCGTTCAAGGAGCCGTTGCTGGCCGCCGTGCTGCCGCACCTGCGCGCCCATCGCCTGGACGACACACAGCTGGCCCAGCGCCAGGAGAGCGGGGCGCAGTCGCCGCTCTGATCAGACCGCGCGAGCGCTGGCCAGGGGCTGTGGCTGGCGGCTGGCCTGTAGGTAGTCCCGCAGCTTGGCCTGCTGGCCGGGCGTCATGAACAGACCGAGCTTGGTTCGGCGCCAGAGGATGTCCTCGGCTTCCACGGCCCATTCCTCGCGGCGCAGGTAATCCACTTCTCGGGTGTACAGGCCAGCGCCCAGGTGTTCGCCCAGTTCGTTCTGCCACTGCAGGCCGTCCAGCAGGCGCCAGGTGCGGCTGCCGTAGGTGCTGGCCCAGCGCTGGGCCAGTTCGCGGTCTAGCCAGCCGAAGCGGGCGATCAGCTTGTTCACCAGCGCCTCGCGGCTGTCCATGTTCTCGCCACCCGGCAGTGGCGCCTGGTCGGTCCAGGCCGGGCACAGGCGCGGGAAGTAGGGGGCGAGCTGGCTCATGGCCGACTCGGCCAGCTTGCGGTAGGTGGTCAGCTTGCCGCCGAACACCGACAGCAGCGGCGCCTCGCCCGGCGCCCCGGACAGCGACAGGGTGTAGTCGCGGGTCACGGCCGAGGGCTCGTCGGATTCGTCGTCGCACAGCGGGCGCACGCCGGAGTAGGTGTGCAGGATGTCGCTGCGCTGCAGCTGCTGCTTGAAGTGGGCATTGACCACCTTGAGCAGGTAGTCGGTTTCTTCCTCGCTGATGCGCACCTGGGCCGGGTCGCCCTGGTACTCGCGGTCGGTGGTGCCGATCAGGCTGAAGCGTTCCAGCCAGGGGATGACGAAGACGATGCGCTGGTCCTCGTTCTGCAGGATGTAGGCCTGCTCGCCGTCATGGATGCGCGGCACCACGATGTGGCTGCCCTGGATCAGGCGGATGCCGTAGGGCGACTTCTGCTTCAGGTCGTCCTGGATGAAGCGCGCCACCCACGGGCCGGCGGCGTTGACCAGGGCGCGGGCGCGGATCGAGAACAGGCTGCCATCGGCGCGCTCCAGGTGCAGGTGCCACAGGCCCTTGCTGCGCCGCGCGCTGACGCAACGGGTGCGGGTGTGGATGTGCGCATGGCGCTCGCGGGCGGCCATCAGGTTGAGCACCACCAGGCGCGCGTCGTCCACCCAGCAGTCGGAGTACTCGAAGCCGCGCGCCATCTCGGCCTTGAGCGGGCTACCGGCACCGAAACGCACGCCGTTGGAGCCCGGCAGCTTCTCGCGCTTGCCCAGGTGGTCGTAGAGGAACAGGCCGGCGCGGATCATCCACGCCGGGCGCAGGTGCGGACGGTGCGGCAGGATGAAGCGCATCGGTTTAACGATATGCGGGGCCTTGGCCAGCAGCACTTCGCGCTCGGCTAGTGCCTCGCGGACCAGGCGGAATTCGTAGTGTTCGAGGTAGCGCAGGCCGCCATGGATCAGTTTGCTGCTGGCGGAGGAGGTGTGCTGGGCTAGGTCGTCGCGTTCGCAAAGGAACACAGAGAGGCCGCGGCCGGCCGCATCGGCGGCGATGCCGGCACCGTTGATGCCGCCACCGACCACGGCCAGGTCGTAGATTTCAGCGATGGGGGGGGGCTGACTGAGCGACATGGCAAGGCACCGTAAGTTGTAATGTGAACTTATGAATGTTCGATTTCGAAAATATGCTAGCCGAGCAGGCGCGCTTCCGCCAGCCCGAAGGGCGGCCGACCATCAGAAAGGCGAGATGGCTCGCACAAGCGCAGCGTGGGTTACGAGAGGTTGCGCGTAGCCCGGCGCGGGATCAGACGATATGCAGCTGGATCTTCTGCTCGGTCAGCAGGCGGCTCAGCCCGGCGGAGGGCGGGGCGTCGGTGAAGATGTGGTCGACCAGGGCGATGGAGCCCAGGCGCACCACGGCATTGCGCCCGAACTTGCTGGAGTCGGCGGCCAGCAGCACCTGGCGGGCGTTGTCGATGATGGCCTGGGAGACGCGTACTTCCTGGTAGTCGAAGTCCAGCAGACTGCCGTCCTCGTCGATGCCGCTGATGCCCATGATGGCGAAGTCGACCTTGAACTGCTGGATGAAGTCCGCCGCCGCCTGGCCGACCACGCCGCCATCGCTGCGCACGCTGCCGCCGGCCACCAGCACTTCGAAGTCGGCCTTGTCGGCCAGGGTGGCGGCCACGTGCAGGTTGTTGGTGATCACCTTGAGGTGCTTGCGCCCGAGCAGGGCGCGGGCGATGGCCTCGGTGGTGGTGCCGATGCTGATGAACAGCGAGGCGTAGTCGGGGATCTGCGCGGCGATGGCTTCGGCGATGCGCTGCTTCTCGTCGCGCATCTGCCCGGCGCGCATGGCGTAGGCGGTGTTCTGGATGCTCGATGCCTCGCTTGCCGCGCCGCCATGGGTGCGTCGCAGCAGGCCCTGTTCGGCCAGCTGGTTGATGTCGCGGCGGATGGTCTGCGGGGTGACGGCGAAGGCCTGGGCCAGCTCTTCGATACTGACGTAGCCGCGCTCGCGGGCGCGTTCGAGGATGCTCTGCTGGCGGGGTGGGAGGCTCATGGGCTTTCCTTTTTTATCGGCCGGCGGATTATAGCGAGGTGCCGCCTGCTGGCGACTTTTATGACCAGCCATCCGCGGCGGCCACCCTGTGCGACAGCGAGGGCTGCTCCGCCAGGTTTTTTCCGCTAAGGTACGCGCCTTCGTCAGGGATTTTCACATTCGAACATGACTCCTGCCATCGATCTGCTGAAAAAGGCCAAGGCCGAGCACCAGGTGCACAGCTACCACCACGACCCCAAGGCGCCGTCCTATGGCCTGGAGGCCGCCGAGAAGCTCGGCCTGGAGCCGGCGCGGGTATTCAAGACGCTGCTCGCCGCCACCGAGAAGGGCGAGCTGCTGGTGGCGGTGGTGCCGGTGGCCGGCAGTCTCGACCTCAAGGCCCTGGCCCATGCCGCCGGAGCGAAGAAGGCCGACATGGCCGACCCGCAGCAGGCCCAGCGCAGTACCGGCTATCTGGTCGGCGGGATCAGCCCGCTGGGGCAGAAGAAGCGCCTGCGCACCTTTATCGACGAATCCGCACGCCAGCACCCGACCATTCATGTCAGCGCCGGCCGCCGTGGCCTGGAAGTGGAGCTGGCGGCCGAGGTGCTGGCCCTGCACACCCAGGGCACCTTCGCCGCCATCGGCAGGGAATGATCCGGCTCCCGAGCGGAGCTCACGCATAACAACAAGGAAACGCGCATGTCCCAATACCTGCTTGCCATCGACCAGGGCACCACCAGCTCCCGCGCCATCGTCTTCAGTGCACAGGGCTTGCCGCTGGCCAGCGCCCAGCAGGAGTTCAAGCAGTACTTTCCCAAGGACGGTTGGGTCGAGCACGACGCCGAGGAGATCTGGCTGACCACCCTCAAGGTCTGCCGCGAGGCTTTGGCCAGCAAGGGCCTGAACGCCGACGAGGTGCTGGCCATCGGCATCACCAACCAGCGCGAGACCACCGTGGTGTGGGATGCGGTCAGCGGCTCGCCGATCCACCCGGCGATCGTCTGGCAGGATCGGCGCACCGCCGACTACTGCGCCGGGCTCAAGGCCGAGGGGCACGAGGCCAAGGTGTCCGACAAGACCGGCCTGCTGATCGACCCGTATTTCTCCGCGACCAAGCTGCGCTGGATCCTCGACAACGTGCCCGGAGCCCGCGAGCGCGCCGAGCGTGGCGAGCTGCGCTTCGGCACCGTGGACTGCTTCCTGCTGTGGCGCCTGACCGACGGCAAGTCGCACCGCACCGATGCCAGCAACGCCTCACGCACCTTGCTGTTCAACATCCACAGCCAGCAGTGGGACGACGAGCTGCTGCAGCTGTTCGACATCCCGCGCAGTCTGCTGCCGGAAGTGCTGGATTGCGCCGCCGATTTCGGCGTCACCGAGCCGGCGCTGCTTGGCGCCGGCATTCCCGTGCTGGGCATGGCCGGCGACCAGCAGGCCGCGCTGATCGGCCAGACCTGCTTCGAGCCCGGCATGGTCAAGAGCACTTACGGCACCGGCTGCTTCATGATCCAGAACACCGGCGACAAGCCGGTGGTGTCGAAGAACCGCCTGCTGACCACCGTGGGCTACCGTCTCAATGGCAAGGTCACCTACGCGGTGGAGGGCAGCATCTTCGTCGCCGGCGCCGCCGTGCAGTGGCTGCGCGACGGCATCAAGCTGATCAGCGACGCTCGCGACACCGAGCTGCTCGCCGAGCAGACCGGCGATGCCTGCGGCGTGTACCTGGTGCCGGCCTTCACCGGCCTCGGCGCGCCGTACTGGGACCCCAAGGCACGCGGCGCGATCTTCGGTCTGACCCGCGACACCGGGATCAAGGAGATCGTCACCGCCGGCCTGCAGTCGGTGTGCTACCAGACCCGTGACCTGCTCGAGGCCATGCGCCAGGATGGCGCGGCCGAGCCCAGCGCGCTGCGCGTGGACGGCGGCATGGTGGTGAACAACTGGGTCATGCAGTTCCTCGCCGACATTCTGGGCGTGCCGGTGGAGCGCCCGGTGGTCACCGAGACCACGGCCCTGGGCGTGGCCTACCTGGCCGGCCTGCAGGCCGGGCTATACCGCGATCTGGATGAAGTGGCCAGCCACTGGCACCGCCAGCAGCGCTTCGCCCCGCGCATGGCCGATGTCCATCGCGGCAAGCTCTACGCCGGCTGGCTGGACGCGGTGAAGAGGGTGCGCAGCGAGGGCTGAGGTGGTACAAGGGTGCCAATTTCCCCTTGAGGTCGCCGCATGCAGCCGCGCCGTCGCCTGCCGCTCCTTGCTTTCGCCCTGTGTTTGCTCGCCGGCCCTGCGCCGGCGGGCAGCGCGCTTGACGAAACGCTGGTCATCGCCGCCGATCTCTGGTGCCCGGTGAACTGCGCGGCCGATGCGGCTCGGCCGGGCATCTTCGTCGAACTGGCGCGCGACATCTTCGCCGAGGCCGGTGTCGCCGTGCGCTACGAGACGCGCAACTGGGCGCGGGTGCTGCAGGAGGTGCGCCGCGGCGAACTCAACGCGGCGGTGGGCGCCGGCCACGAGGACGCCCCGGACTTCCTGTTCACCCGCACGCCAGTGGCCATGTCGCGCAACTGCTTCTATACCCGCCAGGACTCCACCTGGCGCTTCAGCGGCGTCGATTCGCTGGCCCCCGTGCGCCTGGGCGTGATCAACGACTACAGCTATGGCGAGCCGCTCAATGCCTACGTGGCCGCCCATCGCGACGGTGATCGGGTGCAGGTGGCCGCCGGCGACAACGCCCTCGATCTCAACCTGACCAAGCTGCGCCATGGCCGGCTGGACGCCCTGGTGGAAAACAGCTGGGTGATCCAGTCGCGCCTGGCCGATCTCGGCCGCAGCGGTGAGCTGCGCGAGGCCGGCTGTCGCGAGCCGGATGTGCCCATCTACCTGGCCTTCTCGCCAACCCGCGCGGACAGCGCCCGCTATGTCGAGCTGTTCGAACACGGCCTGCAGCGCTACCGCGCCGACGGTCGTCTGCAGGCCTTGCTCAAGGCCTATGGCGTCGAGGAGCGCTAGGACTCGCGCTGCATCACCTGCTCATAGGCGCTGGTCAGCTCGTTCATCTGCCACAACAGGGTTTCGGTGGTGGTAGTGATTACCGTCGGCACATAGCGCGAGTCGGCAGACAGCTGGAAGCCGGCGCGGGCGAAGCGCCACTGGGCCTCGACCTTCTTCAGCGCGGCGGCGATCTGCGGGGTGTTCTGCTCGGCGGCCAGCAGCTCCTGCTGGGCTGCCTCGAATTCCGTGGTGGCCTGTTGCAGCTGCTGCTCCAAACCCTCGGCCGGCAGTTGCCAGCTCAGCGCCAGGTAGAGCTTGGCGATGCGCTGGCTGAGCATGCGCTGGCGCCCGCTGCGGTTGACCAGGCGCGCGCCGGCATTGCCGGTATGGGCCTCGATCAGTTGTACCAGCGCCTCGCTCTGCGCCAGCAACTGGTCGCTGAGCTGCAGCAGGCTCAGCGCCTGCTGCGGTTCGGGGCGCGACAGGGCCAGCTCGCGGTAGCGTTGCCAGGTCAGCCCGACCTGCTCCAGCGCCGTGGTGATTTCGGCGCTGGGAGCGTATTCGCTGAGCGCCTGGTAGTTGCTTTCGAAGCGCGCCACGCTCTGGTCCAGTTGCTGCACGGCCTGGTCGCTGCGCACGTCGGTGCCGATCATCAGGTAACTCTTGGCGATGCGCTGGCTGAGCATGCGCTGCATGCCGGACAGGTTCATCGCTTCGGCATCGCCGATGGCCGCGCCGGCGGACGGGCAGAGCAGGGCGCAGGCGAGGCCGAACAGAATGGCAAGACGACTCATCATGGATACCTCCGAAGGCGCGCGGCCGGGCCGCGCGCTGGAATGGCCCCGTTGCGGGGCCGCCGGTGAAGACCGCGAGGCGGATCAGTAGGTGTACTGCAGCTGCAGCCAGACCTTGTCGGTATCCACGGTGCGGGCCTCGTCCGCGGAGTCGTAGGTGGCGTACTTGACCAGGCCGACCAGGCCTTTCACTCCGGGAATCGGGTGGGCGTAGGACAGGTCGATCTCGTCGCCGTAGTCATCGCTGCCCTGCTCGGTGGCAAAGTCGTGGTACCAGGCCTGCAGGGTGCCGCCGAACAGCGGCGCGGTGACGCCGAAGTAGGCGTCCTCGATGCCGTCGGCCGGGGTGGTGAGGAACTGGTCGGCCCAGCCCTGGAAGGCATGTTTGGTCGCCAGCGGGGTCTGGAAGGCGCGGTTGCCGGTGCCACCGTCGCCGCCCAGCACTTCGTAGCCGGCCTTCAGCTGCACGCCCTTGAGGGTGTAACCGAGTTCGGCCAGGTAGTACTCGCTGTCCAGGTCCAGCGGGTTGTCGCCGTAGTCCTTCTGCTGGGCGTACTCGAGCACGTAGCTGATGCCGGCGACGGCACCGTTCAGGCGCAGGCCGCTGGTCTGGCTGGACAGCGTGCCCTCGGCGGCGGTGGGCGCCACGGCGATGTTGTCGAGGTCCAGCAGGTAGCTGTAGGCGGTGGCCGTCAGCTGCGGCATGAACACGTACTGGGCGTTGATCAGGTGGCTGTGGCCATCGATGTTGGCCGGGTTGGTGCGGTTGTCGTAGCGACCGTTGTCCGGGCCCCAGATGGTGTTGACCTGGTCGATGTAGGCGTAGCTCAGGGTCAGGCCGTCGATCGGCTTGAGCTGGGTCAGGGCGCCGTCGTAGGTCTGCTCGTTCTGGCGCCAGGCCACGCTGCCGATGAAACGCTGGTTGTCGAGGTTGATGCGCTGGCGACCGAGCACGGCGCTGCCGAGCTTGTGGTCGTAGCGCAGCAGGGCCTGGTTGACCTCGGTGCCGTCCGGGTCGGCGACCACCGAATATTCCGTCTGGCCGTTGCGGGTGCTGTTGTAGGCGTCGTCACCGATGCGGCTGACGTTGTCCACCTCGATCAGGCCGGACAGGCCGTACCACTTGCCGCTCTGGAAGCCGGCGCGGGTACGCAGGGTCTGGGCGTTGGCGTCACGCAGCGCGTTCTCCTGGTCGACATTCTCGAAGCGGTAGCGCGCATCGAGAATCGGCTTGCCCTGGGTGAGCAGGTTGCTGAAGTCTTCGGAGGCGAAGGCGCCTTGGGCGAGGGTGGCGGAGGCGATGGCGAGCGACAGCAGGGTCGGTTTCATGCACATGGGTGGTCTTTCCTGTTAGCCAATTAACGCAAAAAAAAACGCCACAGCTCCCACGCTCCCATGAGAGGGGTGGGGGTTCCGTGACGTCGTTGTCGGTTGAGTTGGCAGACACGCCGTTGTGCTGACCGGGGCCTGCCATAGCAGGCGGCATGCCAGGATTGGCAAGTTACTGATTTATTAAGAATTAGTGACGATTTAGAGCCTTTTGCGATAACGCGCCTGCACCGCGCTCGCCCGCGACGCCTTGAGACAGTGCAGCTGTAATGGCGCAATCGGCCACGACTGTATCGGGCCGCCGGGCCTGGTGCGCGGCATGCTGGCGGCCTCAAGACCAATGCCAGGGAGCGCAGCCATGCCACTCGAATTTCACCAGATCGACGCCTTCACCGACCGACCGTTTCGCGGCAACCCGGCCGTGGTCTATCGGCTCGACGCCTGGCTGGAGGACGAGCTGATGCAGCGCATCGCCGCCGAGCACAACCAGGCCGAGACGGCCTTCACCGTGCGCGAAGGTGCGGCCTGGCGGATTCGCTGGTTCACCCCGGCATGCGAAGTGCCGCTGTGCGGCCACGCCACCCTGGCCACCGCCCATGCGCTGTTCGCGCTGTATGGTGAGCCGGGCGAGCGGCTGCAGTTCGTGTGCATGTCCGGTGCGCTGGCGGTGAGCCGCGAGAGCGGCTGGCTGGTGCTGGATTTCCCGGCCATGTGGCTGGAACCGGTGGAGATGGCGGCCGAGGTGGCGGCCATTCTCGGGCAGAAGGTACTGGCGGTGCAGGGCGGCAAGGAGCTGCTGGCGGTGCTGGAGTCGGAGCAGGCGGTGCGCGAGTGCCAGCCGGACCTGGCGGCGCTGGCGAAACTGCCGGGCCTCGGTGTGATCGTCACGGCACCGGGCCGCGAGCACGACTTCGTTTCGCGCTACTTCGCCCCGGACATCGGCATCGACGAGGACCCGGTCACCGGTTCCACCCACTGCATTCTCGCGCCGTACTGGGCCGAGCGCCTGGGTAAGAGTGAGCTGAGCGCCTACCAGTGCTCGGCCCGTGGTGGCGAGCTGCACTGCCGGCTGGAAGGCGAGCGGGTGAAGATCGCCGGCCAGGCCGTGCTGGTGGCCAGCGGCAAGCTGTTTCTTTAAGCCTGAATAGGCGGGCGTAGCCCGCGAGCATCATCACCCTAAGCGCGGGTTTCACCCGCCCTACGGTCGTCTGCTGATTGTGTTCGAAAAAGCGGATTCGCCGATCAGCTGCTGCTGTGGCGGCGTACGCCGGACTCACCCAGGCTGACCTGCGCGGCCACGCTGCCCTGGGCGGCGAACACCACCAGGTGATCGGCGGCGACGCGGATACCCACCTGCTGGCCGGGTGCATGGTCGGCATGGCTGGGGAAGATCGCTTCCAGCTGAGTGCCGGTGGGCAGTTGCAGGCGATACAGGGTAGCGGCGCCGAGGAAGGTCTTGCCGACGATCTGTGCCTGCAGGGCGCTGGCGGGGGCATAGACGATATCGTCCGGGCGCAGCAGCACATCCACCGCGCTGCCGGGTGCCAGGGTGTAGGCGCGGTTGCCGCGGATGCTGCCCAGCTCGGTCTGCACCGTGTCCGGGCTCTGCAGCTGGCCACGAATGAAGTAGCCCTGGCCGACGAAGCTGGCGACGAAGGGCGTCAGCGGCTCGTGGTACAGGTTGTAGGGCGTGTCCCACTGCTGCAGCCGGCCTTCGTGAAAGACCCCGACATGGTCGCTGACGGCGAAGGCCTCTTCCTGGTCGTGGGTGACCAGGATGGCGCTGGTGCCGCGGGCCTTGAGGATGTCGCGCACCTCGTGGCTGAGGCGCCGGCGCAGTTCGCCGTCGAGGTTGGAGAAGGGCTCGTCGAGCAGCAGCAGCTGCGGCTCCGGCGCCAGCGCGCGTGCCAGGGCCACGCGTTGCTGCTGGCCGCCGGACAGCTCGTGGGGGAAGCGCTTGCCCAGCTGGCTGAGCTTGACCAGCTCCAGCAGCTCGGCGGTGATCTTGTCGCGCTGCGGGTGCTTGCGGATGCCGAAGGCCACGTTGTCCGCCACCGACAGGTGCGGGAACAGGGCGTAGTCCTGGAACACCATGCCGATGCGGCGCTTTTCCGGGGCCAGGGTGAAGCCGGCGCGGGAGATCACTTCGCCGCCCAGCTCGATCTCGCCCTGCAGCACCGTCTCGAAACCGGCGATGGCGCGCAGAGTGGTGGTCTTGCCGCAGCCCGAGGGGCCGAGCAGGCAGCCGATGTCGCCGGCGTTCAGGTGCAGGTCGAGCGACTGCACGATGCGGTGTTCGTGGTAACCGCAGGCCAGGTCGCGCAGCGACAGCAGCAGTTCGCTCATGCCGGGCGGCAACCCGGGGCGACCAGCACTTCCATCAGCGCCTTCTGTGCATGCAGGCGGTTCTCGGCCTGCTGCCAGGCCAGCGAGCGCGGGTCGTCAAGCAGATCTTCACTGATCTCCTCGCCACGGTGGGCGGGCAGGCAGTGCAGGAAGATCACGCTCGGATCGGCGGCATCGAGTAGGGCGCGGTTGACCTGGTAGGGGGCGAACAGCTTGAGGCGCTTGGCGCTTTCCTCTTCCTGGCCCATGGAGGTCCATACGTCGGTGCTGACCAGGTGGGCGCCGGCCACCGCTTCCTTCGGATCGCGGACGATGCGCACGCGGTCGCCGGCGGCCTTGAGGAACTCGGCCTTAGGCTCGTAACCCTCGGGGCAGGCGATGCGCAGCTGGAAGTCGAACTGCACGGCCGCTTCCAGGTAGGTGTTACACATGTTGTTGCCGTCGCCGACCCAGGCCACGGTCTTGCCCTTGATGCTGCCGCGGGCTTCCTCGAAGGTCTGCATGTCGGCCAGCAGCTGGCACGGGTGCAGGTCATCGGACAGGCCGTTGATCACAGGCACGCTGCTGTGCGCGGCGAACTCGGTGAGGTTGCTGTGGGCGTAGGTACGGATCATCACCACGTCGAGCATGCTGGACATGACGATGGCGGTGTCGCCGATCGGCTCGCCACGGCCCAGCTGGGTGTCGCGCGGGGAGAGGAAGATGGCCTGGCCGCCGAGCTGGATCATGCCGGCCTCGAACGACAGGCGGGTACGGGTGGAGGCCTTCTCGAAGATCATGCCGAGCACCCGGCTCTTCAGCGGCTCGAACAGCACCCCGCGCTGGCGCAGGTCCTTCAGCTCGATGGCTCGACGAATCAGGCCGCTCAGTTCCAGCGGGCTGAAGTCCATCAACGAGAGAAAGTGCCTGGCGCTCATCTTGTTCACTACCTTAATTCGACAACTGTCGCGGCCCCGTTTTTGGGGAAAAGCAGCCCACACAACGGCTGGAGCCGCGAGAGGGCGACAAATGGGGGAGGCGCGATCTTATAAGGAAATGTCGCGGCGTGCCAGCAAGGGACTAGATCGACAGATGGCACTCAGATCGGCTGCATCAATTCTGAACCGCTTGCTGTGGGCCAGCTTCTCGAGTGCGGTGCTGTCAGTGAGCGCCATGAGGCGACGCCCAGGGAGGCGCTTCCCTCGCCAATGTCGAGCGTCGATCTGTTGAGCTGGCGGCACCGAGACGATCGCCGCCGGAGGCAACATGAGTCGATACCCATTCTTCGATCATCCGCTGGATACCCGCTACGACTGGCAGGCCAGCGACAAGCTGGGCAAGGATCACTGGCGCGTCCTGGTGCCGTTCAGGCTGATGCTGAGCGAGCGGCAGTGGGTGCATGTGCCGGCCGGTATGCTCAGCGATGGCGGCTCCATTCCGCGCCTGGTGCAGAACATGGTGTCGCCTTGGGGCAAACTGGGCCAGGCCTATGTCATGCACGACCAACTATGCGAATACCTGTCGCTGACCGTCGATGGCCGGCCCGTGCCGATCACGCGGCAGCGCTGCGACGAGCTGCTGTATGTGGCCATGCAGGTGCTCGGGGCGACGCCGGCAGAGCTGGGGACCGTGAGGGCGGCGGTCGATCTGTACCGCAGAGCGGCCGGGGTTACCCGGCCAAGCAGCATCGCGCTGAAGCGATCGCTGGAAGCCGGTTGGCAGACGTGACGGTGGCTGCGCGTGAGCGAAGATGAGCCAGCAAGCCCGATCGGCCGAGCCGGCTGAATCCGCGGCCATGATGCTCGTCGATTCATGAGGCTGAGAACCCTGGCCAAGCCCGGCTGCAGCCTCCATAGTCAGGTCCATGCGACTAGACCGGTCGTCTCGATCAGAACAATAGAGGCTAGGCCATGACCAAGACCCTCCATCACCGTGCCTGTCACCTGTGTGAGGCCATCTGCGGCCTGACCATCGAAACCGAAGACCGCGACGACGGCAGCCGCCAGATCCTCTCGATCAAGGGCGATGCCCTGGATACCTTCAGCCGTGGCCATATCTGCCCGAAAGCGGTGGCGTTGCAGGACATCCAGAACGACCCGGATCGCGTGCGCCAGCCGCTGCGCAAAGTTGATGGCCAGTGGCGGCCGATCGCCTGGGATGAGGCCTTCGAGCTGGTCGCCGAGCGCTTCGCGGCGATCCAGGCCGAGCACGGCAAGAACGCCGTCGCTGTGTACCAGGGCAATCCCAGCGTGCACAACTACGGGTTGATGACCCACAGTAACTACTTCCTCGGCCAGCTGAAGACGCGCAACCGCTTCTCCGCCACCTCGGTGGACCAGCTGCCGCATCACCTGACCAGCTACCTGATGTACGGCCACGGCCTGCTGCTGCCGATCCCGGATATCGACCACACCCAGTTCATGCTGATCCTCGGCGGCAACCCGCTGGCCTCCAACGGCAGCATCATGACCGTGCCGGATGTGGAGAAGCGCCTCAAGGCGCTCAAGGCCCGTGGCGGCAAGCTGGTGGTGGTCGACCCGCGGCGCAGCGAGACGGCAGCCATGGCCGACCAGCACCTGTTCGTGCGTCCGGGCAACGACGCGGCGCTGCTGCTGGGCCTGCTCAACACCCTGTTCGACGAGGGCTTGACCCGCGCCAGCGCGCTGCCGGTCAATGGCCTGGATCAGGTAAAGGAGGCCATCGCGCCATTCACCGCTGAAGCCATGAGTGGCCGCTGCGGCGTGCCGGCGCAGAACATCCGCCAGCTGGCCCGCGACTTCGCCGCTGCCGAGTCGGCGGTGTGCTACGGACGCATGGGCGTGTCCACCCAGGCCTTCGGCAGCCTGTGCCATTGGCTGATCCAGCTGATCAACCTGGTCACCGGTAACCTCGACCGGGTCGGCGGCGCGCTGTGCACCAGCCCGGCGCTGGACCTGGTGGCGACCACTTCGGGCGGCCACTTCAATGTCTGGCAGAGCCGCGTCTCCGGCCTGCCGGAATACGGCGGCGAGCTGCCGGTGGCGGCGCTGGCCGAGGAAATGCTCACCCCCGGCGAGGGGCAGATTCGCGCGCTGGTCACCGTGGCCGGCAACCCGGTGCTGTCCACGCCCAACGGCCGTCAGTTGGAGCAGGCGCTGGATGGCCTGGACTTCATGGTTTCGGTGGACCTCTATATCAACGAGACCACCCGCCACGCCGACCTGATCCTGCCGCCCACCGCGCCGCTGGAACACGATCACTACGACACCACTTTCAACGTGTTCGCCGTGCGCAACGTAACCCGCTTCAACGAGCCGGTGCTGGCCAAGCCAGCTGGCGCGCTGGACGACTGGGAAATCTTCGTCGGCCTGGCCAAGGCCTTCGCCGCGAGGAATGGTACCGAGCTCAAGCCGACCATGCCGCCGCAGCAGATGATCGACATGGGCCTGCGCTTCGGTCCCTACGGCGACAAGTCCGAACACAAGCTCAGCCTGTCGACGCTGCGCGAGGCCCCGCACGGCATCGACCTGGGCCCGCTGCAGCCGAACCTGGCGGCGCGGCTGAAGACCGAATCCAAGGCCATCGAGGCTGCTCCCGAATTGCTGGTGGCGGATCTGGCGCGCTTCGCCGCCGAGCCGTTGCCGGCCGACGGCGAGCTGGTGCTGATCGGCCGTCGCCACGTGCGCAGCAACAACTCCTGGATGCACAACTACCATCGCCTGGTGAAGGGCAAGCCGCGTCACCAGTTGCTGATGCACCCACAGGATATGGCCGGCAGAGGTCTGAGTGATGGTCAATGCGTGCGCGTGCAGTCGCGGGTTGGCATGATCGAGGTGGAGGCCGTGGCCAGCGACGAGATGATGCCCGGCGTGGTCAGCCTGCCGCACGGCTGGGGCCATGCCCGTCCCGGCGTGCAGATGGGCATCGCCAGTGCCCAGCCGGGCGCCAGCGCCAACGACCTGACCGATGATCGCCAGCTGGATGCGGTGTCCGGCAACGCGGCGTTGAATGGGGTGCCGGTGCGGGTGGAGGCTGCCTAGCGCTGGCGTGGGTCAGAGATGCACGCCGTAGCGGGCGTAGATCTCGTCGATGATGCCTTGCTGCTTGAGCTGGACGATCGCTGCGTCCAGCTTGTTCAGCCAGGCCGCATGTCTGGGGTGGACGCGCATGCTCACGTCGTATGAGCTGATCACGTCGCCGATCTCGAGGCGGCGGTACTCCGGCACCTCGCGCATGTGGTACTGGGCGATGGCCTTGTTGACGATGATCTGATCGAAGCGCGACTTGGCCAGCATGCTCAGTAGCTGCTGTTCGTTCAGGCCGTTGCGCCGGTCGATCTGCCCCGAAGCGATCAGCGCCGCCAGCTCGGGATAGGCGTAGCCGCGCACCATGCCCACCGATTTGCCGCGCAGGTCCTCGGGTTGCTTGACCGGAAAGGCCTTGTGCGGGGCGAACGCCAGCACATCCACCACCTTGCCGAACGGCGCCGAGAATACACCCGGCGTCGCCTGGTTCTGCACCCAGCCGGGATAGACGCCCGGCTCCAGGTCCAGCTGTCCTTCGTTGAACAGCAGGCCGATGCGCGGATAGGGGTAGTACTGCACGTCGAAACGGTCGCCGGTGAGCTTGGCCAGTTCATCGAGGATGTCCTGGTAGATGCCGCGCCGGCCGTCCTCGATCATCATCGGCGGATAGTCGTAGAAGCCCACCCTGAAGGTCTCGGCGACAGTGCCCTGCGCGCAGCCGTACAGGCACAACATGCTCATCGCCTTGATCAGCCACTTCACTGCATCGTCCCCGACTCCTGCCCGCTGCCATCCAGTCTAGCCACCCGGCGGCTCGCCAGGGAGCCGCCGCGCCATCCCCGGGGTCGCTGCTGAGTTTTTGGTTATGGATTATCGCTGCCGTGTGGACAGGTCTGTTTGCTTTGTGGCTATCTGGGGGGATATTCCAATAACGATTTCAAGTTCGTCACTGCGCTGATCCAAGCGCTACAGGGGATGTCATGGACAACGAAGGCTTGCTCATTGAGATTCGCGATTTGCTGGCAGAGCAGAACAAGCTCATGACACGTATTGCAGAGATGAATGAGCGAGCCATGGCGCAAAACACCAAAAGTCTGGAGTACGCGGCCAATGCCGATTCCTTCGTTGCAAAGAGCAAGCGATAGAATGGGGCCATTATTTGGGTGTTTGTAACTTTCATGGCAGTCGCCCTAGCCTTGATATGGCATGGCCAAAGCTCAACGCTCAAGCTGCTAGGGCTCTAGCAGGCCATCTAAGCGCAAAAAGTACATTCGCACATAGCGCCTGAGACTCCATTTCAGCTGCCGGCCGCTGAACTTTTCCGTTAGGTAGCACATGACCAGCAGTGGCTTAATCTCCGCCAACAAACTCTCCGCCGCCGACCTGATGGCCAACCCGGTATGGCGCTTCCACGCAGATGCGGAGGGTGGCGAGGAAGTGGATGAATCACACTTAGCTCCATGCAACGAGCCACTCGCTCTCGGTACGTTTGGAAGCTACCTCGTCGCAGCAACCTATCGCCTCAAAAACGGCGCCAGTCTTCCCGGCGCTGTTCAGGTCGACGTGTTGGGTAAGAGCGCGCACTTCACACCCGCCGTCGTGTACGCACGAGATAAGTCAGTTGATCCGTTAGACCGCGACGCAGAGCGGCGACTTTCAAGAATCACTAAGACGTCGGACGCCAAGCCCATACGCTGGGAACTGGCCGTCACCTTCCATGGTGAGAATCAAACACGGCGCGGGCGTATTGCACGGACATATGGCACCGCACTTTTGCTGCTGGCGCGCCTGATTCTCCTAAGGTTCAGCAGGTGAAGGCGTTGAAAACATGGCATAGCCATTCCGTCAAAAGGATCGCCCCAAGCTGCGCTTTGGGATTCTGCTCAATCGCCGCAACTCGTTTCCCATCCCTTTCTAGGTGAAAGCATGGTTATGGATAACCCGTTTCATACCAGTCATTGGCCAAAGTCGATCGCACATCCCGACCAATACGAATCGGGAACCACGCTTAGCCTCTGTTGGGATCTAGGTGATATCTCTGATTCAGAGAAGAAAAAAGTTATTGCCGCCTGGGTAAAGGCGCTGCCCTTGCTTTCCCACATCACACATCTGCGCGTTTGGTCGCACGTGACTCAGCCTCTCTTTGATGCGATTTGTAAGCTGAGCAACCTTGAAGTGCTTCAAATCAAGTGGAGCAATGTCAGCCGTTTGGACGCGATCCGGAACCTATCCGCTCTTAAGGCTCTATCAATCGGCAGCTCAACACGCGTCGAGTCAATTGCCCCGCTGACTGCGCTGCAATCCCTGGAGCTTCTCGAAATTGAGAACTTCAAATTGATCACTGACTTCTCGCCATTGGTTGACCTTCGCTCACTTCGTCACCTATCCGTTTCAGGCAGCATGTGGAGCAAGCAAGCCGTAGCCAGCCTCGAACCGTTTGCGCAGATGACCTGGCTATCCTCGCTTTGTGTTGATACTTCCAATGTGAAATCCCTGCGTGCTCTCGAGCCGCTCACTAACCTGAAGAGCTTAGGCATTGGTGGGCGCCTACCCTATGACGAGTACGCCTGGCTATCTTCGAAGCTTCCAAACACCGAGTGTCAGTGGTTCCAGCCCTACCTAGACCTATCTGAGTCCGGCTACTCGCCATGTGCTTCCTGCGGAGAGAGGTCCATGGTCATGGTTACTGGGAGAGGGAAGCCGATCCTATGTAGGCATTGCGACGATGCCAAGCTGGCGAAGCATGTAGGTCTATTTGAGCAAGCCCGCGCCGCAGCGGACAGCTGAATCACATCATGCAATCGGCATTGCAGATCCTTTCGGTTACAATCGCGCCATCCCGCCCGGCGCTGGTCCGGGGAAGTTCAGATGAGGTGAGTCGTGGATATTATCGATACCATCAAAGAGCAGATCGCCAATAACACCATCCTGCTGTACATGAAAGGCTCGCCGAACGCGCCGCAGTGCGGTTTCTCGTCCCGCGCCGCGCAGGTGGTGATGGCATGCGGCGAGAAGTTCGCCTACGTGGACATCCTGCAGAACCCGGAAATCCGCGCCAACCTGCCCAAGTACGCCAACTGGCCGACCTTCCCGCAGCTGTGGGTGGCCGGTGAGCTAGTCGGCGGCAGCGACATCATGACCGAGATGTTCGAGAAGGGTGAGCTGCAGACCCTGATCAAGGACGCCGCCGAGAAGGCCAAGGCCGAATAAGCCGAGTCGTTCCCCCGAAGCCGATGCCACCGCATCGGCTTTTTTGTGCCCGAGGATTCAAGGATGAAGAAGACCCTGGTGTCGGCCCTGGCGTTGCTGGTGGCCGCGCCGGCCCTGGCCGACTGTAATTACCGCGCCGTGGAGGTGCAGGCGCAGACGCCCGCGCTGTACGTCGGCGCCGGCGTGCGGATGCGCGTCGAGTTCGACAACTACAAGCTGGACGGCGAGGTGGACAGCTTCCCCGAGCCGCCTCTGCGTATCCGCCCCGTGCAGGGCGGCAAGGCCTGCGAGGTGGATGGCGGCATCTGGCTGCGCAACGCCGTGCTGCTGGACGCCAGCGAGCAGCGCCTGCTGGTGCAGAGCTTTAGCGGTTCCGCTGGCGAGCTGACCTTCTACGACACCAGCAGCTGTGCGCAGCTGGCGCGAATCGAGCTGCCGGAGGCGAGCTGGGCGCTGCAGGGCGAGCAACTGGTGATCGGCCGCGAGTGCAGCGAGGCCGGGCTGGCCCATTGCAGCGAGCGCGAAACCCATACCTTGAACGAGCAGTGCCTGCCGCAGTGAGGCTATAGCCGGCGCACCTGCACGGCAGCCGGCGGCACGCCGCAGCCGGTATGGCTGGCCGGCTCCAGGTAGGGGGTGAGAATCGGCGCCATGCCCTTGAGTACCTGTACCGGCAGCGCCGAGGTGAAGCGGAAGCCTTCCGCCGCCCGGCCCGGCACGAAGGCGGTGAGGGTGCCGAAGTGGCGCGGGCCCAGGTAGAAGACGAAGGTCGCCGTGCGGTTCATCGCCCGCGAACTCAGCACATGGCCGCCGCGGGTGGTGCTCTCTATACGGTTGTCGCCGGTACCGGTCTTGCCACCGAGCACCAGCGGCGTGCCGTCGGCCAGCTGGAAGCTGCCATGCAGGCGCCGTGCGGTGCCGGCCTCGACCACCTGGGACAGGGCGCCACGCAGCGCCGCCGCCACTTCCGAGGGCAGTACCCGCTCACCGCGCTGGCTGTTCTGCTTCAGCAGCGTCTCGTAGGGCGTGTCTGCGGCGAAATGCAGGCGGTCGATACGCACGCTGGGCTGGCGGATGCCGTCGTTCTGGATGATGCCCATCAGCTCGGCCAGCGCCGCCGGACGGTCGCCGGAGCTGCCGATGGCGGTGGCCAGCGACGGCACCAGGTGTTCGAACGGATAGCCCAGGCGCTGCCAGCGCTGGTGGATATCGAGGAACGCCTCGACTTCCAGCAGGGTGCGGATGCGGCTGTCGCGGGCGCTCTTGTGGCGAGTCTTGAACAGCCAGCCGTAGACTTCCTGGCGCTCCTCGGCGCTGGCCGCCACGGCGTCCTTGAAGGTCGCCTGCGGCTGTTCGATCAGGTAGCCCAGCAGCCACAGCTCCAGCGGGTGCACGCGGGCGATGTAGCCTTGGTCCGGCAGGCTCCAGGCACCGGGGCCGTAGTCCAGGTACAGGCTGTGCAGCTTCTTCTCGGTCAGCTTCTCGGTCTTGACGTTGGCGTGGGCGCGGATGAACGCGGCGAAGGTCGTCTCGTCCACCTCCGGCATCAGGTAGCGATGCACGGCGGCCAGGCGCACGGCGGTGGGACGCAACCCTTCGAGGAAGGTGTCCAGGCGCTCCTGGGCGCTCTGGCCCTGGTACTTGCGCCAGAAGCGCAGGAGGAAGGTGGTGCCCTCGCGGTCGGCGAAGCGTTTGAGGTAGCCCTCGCGCAGCGGGTGTTTGTCGTCCTGCAGCAGGGCGGCGCTGCTGCTCTCGCCGTGGTAGGTGCTGTAACGCACCAGGTCGCGCAGCAGGCGGATGAAGGGCAGGTTGATCGATTCGCGCAGGGCCTCGCGCAGGGTGGGGATGCGTGCGTTGTCCTCGCGCTTGAAGTTGCCGAAGGTGTGCGCGCCGCCGCCGGTGAAGAAGGTCTCGTAGGGGCTGGCCGAATACTTGCGCTCCAGCGCCGCCTCCAGGGTGTCGCGCAGGTTCTGCTCGGGCTTGGCGATCAGTTGGTCGAGCATCCAGCGGCTCAGGTGGTCCTGCGGTGCCACCTCGACCTTGCGCAGCGCCTCGGGGCTCTTCCCGGCGTAGCGGGCATGCAGCTCCGCGATCACTTCCAGGTAGGTTGTCAGCACCCGCAGCTTGGCGGTGGAGCCCAGTTCCAGCTTGCTGCCCTCGTTGATGTCGAAGGGCTGGTCGGTGCTGTCGGTCTGCACCCGCACCCGCGCACCATCCGGGCTGCGCTCGAACAGGGTGAAGCTGTAGCGCACGTCGGCGGTCTTTTCCGGCGACAGCAGGCGCTCGCCATACAGGCCGATCTGCCCGGCGAACTCGGGGTCGGCCAGGCGCCGCAGGTACGCGCTGACCTGGTCCTGCAGCGGTCCGTTGAGGGTGCTGCTGGCGGCCAGGTCAAGGCGGTCGAGGTCGTACAGCGGCATGTTGAGCAGGCTGGACAGGCGCGAGCGGGCCACGCTGATGCCCTTGTTGCCCTGTACCGGCTGGATCGCCGGGTGCTGCTCCAGATCGCGGAAGCGCAGCTTCTGCGCCAGCGCTGCGTCGCGCAGGGCCCAGCTGATCACGCCGCCATTGGCCAGCACGCGGATGTGGCTGTCGGTCAGCGCCTCCAGCTCCTTGCGGCCCTGGGCCAGGTAATAGGAGGGGCGGCGCTGGGCGATCATCAGCGCCAGCACCTGGCGCAGCGCCAGGCCACGCTCGGCGCTGCTGGCCACCGGCGTGCGCGCCGGGTCGAGCAGGGCGTTGACCCGCGCGAAATCGGCGCCGAACCACACCCGCAGGCCATCGGCCAGGCCGTGCACCTCACCGTGGCCGGGGGCGGCGGAGAGCGGCACGCTGTTGAGGTAGTCGCGCACTATCTGCTGGCGCGCGGCGAAGGTCTGCGGCCCCGCGCGATAGGCGCGCACGCTGGCGGAGATCATCTGGCGCAGCTTCTCCATGGCCGACAGGGTCAGGCCGTCCGGCGAGTGACGGTATTTCTCCAGCTGGGTGGCCAGGGTGCTGCCGCCGGCCGACTGCTCCTGGATGGCGAAGCTCTTGCCCACCTGCGACAGCGCCGCCTTGGCGAAACGCGGCCAGTCCACCGCCGGGTTGGCGCGCGGCTGGTCCTGGTCGAGCAGATGGCGGTTCTCGATGAACAGCAGGCTATTGACCACCAGCGGCGGGATGTCGGCGAAGCTCGGATACAGCTGCTGCGGATAGTGGAACAGGTACAGCGGCTCGCCACGGCAGTCGCTGATGGCCAGGCCGGCCTGGACCTTTTCGCTGAACGGCGGGAAGAAGCCGTGCTCGCCATAAGCCAGCAGGGCCGGAGACTGCTGGGCCTGGGCGGTGATCAGGAAATGCCGCTGTTGCAGGCGCTCCAGCAGCAGCGGCAGATGGGCGTAGCCCAGGCGCTTGTCGAACGGCCCGTCGCTGGGGAAGGCGATGTCTTCGCTGGGGCCGGGTTGCAGGCTGTAGCTCAGCTCGCTGGCGAACTGGCTGAACTGGCGGGACTGGAAATAGGCAGTTTCGATCTCGCGGTAGATGGCCAGGCCGAGCAGTACAACCCCGCCGAGCAGGCCTATCCAGAGCAGGTTTTTCAGCTTGCGCCGGCGCGGCGGGGGATTCTGGGTGTAAAGCGCTTCCGGGTCGCTCACGGGGAGCGCAGTCTGGGGTGCGTCCGATTGCCAAAGTGCGCCCATGATCGACTGGCCTGGCTGCTCAAGGATGCCTGCTCTAGTTTCAAGCGTAGTCCGCCGCAGAGCGCCGCACGGCTTTTTATCGCCCATTCCAGAGCGTTTTCCGCCCTGCCGGCGGCTGTTCGTCGGCTGGCGCGAACGGGCGACGGCGCGGCACGGTCAACCCTGCTTGACTGTCGCGGCAACCCCCTCAAGGAGAACGACCATGGACAAGGGTTCCAGCCTGATTCCCTGCGTGCTGTATCGCGACGCCCCGGCCGCCATCGCCTGGCTGGGCGAGGTGTTCGGCCTGCGCGAGCAGCTGCGCGTGCCGGGCGAGGACGGCAGCATCCACCACGCCCAGCTGCTGCACGGCAACGGCATGCTGATGCTCGGTACGCTGCGCGACGGCGACTACGCCGGAAACCTGCGCGATCCGCGCCAGGTCGGCGGCAATACCCAAGGGATTTACCTGGTGCTGGAGGATGTAGACGGCGCGTACGACCGGGTGCAGCGCGCCGGCGGCGAGATACTTATCCCGATCAAGGATGAGGAGTATGGCGGCCGCGGCTTCACCTGCCGTGATCTCGAAGGTCAGCTGTGGAGCGTGGGCAGCTACGACCCCTGGAGCGAGTAGGTTTCAGACTCGACGCTGGCGGTCTTCGGCGTAGCGCCGCAGCACCCATTGCCCGGCCGGGCGGGCGAACAGCTGGTCGAGGAAGGCCTGGGTCTGCTGGCCATGCCCGGCGATGTGCTCCCAGGGGGTGCCGGCCGGGGTGAACAGCGGGCCGTACAGCGCGGCAGCCGCCACGTCCGCCAGGCTCAGCTGGTCGCCGACCAGGTAGCGCGCCGGGTCGCCGCCGGTGAGCTGCTCGATCAGGTCGAGGCCGGCCAGCAGTTCCTCGCGGGACTTGGCCACCCGGTCCGGACGGATGCCGTAGAGCTTCTTCACGCCGTCGATCAGCAGCGGCTTCATCAGGTCGCGCAGGCCGAACCAGGGCCGGTAGACCTTGAGCATGGCGTGCATCACCGTGCTCCAGTCCTCGATCTGGCCATACAGCCAGCGGCGCACGTGCACACCGAGGCGGTCGAAACGTTCTTCCAGTTCCAGGATCTGCGCGCGCTGCTCGGCATCCGGCGGCAACAGCGATCGCTCGGGGTAGCGCTGCTCCAGGTGCAGGGCGATGGCGGTAGAGTCGCCCACCACCTGCTCGCCGTCACGCAGGATCGGCAGCGTGACGATGTCGGCCAGGCGCTTGCTCTTCAGGCGATGGAAGCCGGGGAAGAGGTTATCCACCCGGTAGTCGAGACCCTTGTGGTCCAGGTGCCAGCGGGTCTTCTCGCAATAGTGGGAGATCGGGAACTGGTACAGGGTGCGCATGGGCTGCGGCCTTTCGCGGGAGGAAGGGCCGCAGTGTAATGAACCGCCAGCTGACTACGAAGTCGCGCTCGGCTCGAAGCTGTCGGCCCTCGCCATGGCCCACATGCGCCGGTAGAACTCGCCGTCGATGCGGCCATCGAGCAGCTCGCCGGGCTTGAGGAACACGTGCAGCTGCGAGTACAGCTTGATCTCGCTGGCCGACATGCGCCGCACCAGGTGCTTGGCCTCAATCTGCGAAGGGTGGCTGAGCCCGGCGGCGGCAATCATCTCGGCCAGGCCCTTCATGGTGTTGCGGTGGAAGTTGTGCACCCGCTGGGCCTTGTCCGGCACCACCAGGGCGCGCTGGCGCAGGCGGTCCTGGGTGGCCACGCCGGTCGGGCACTTGTTGGTGTGGCAGCTCTGCGACTGGATGCAGCCGATGGCGAACATGAAGCCGCGCGCCGAGTTGGCCCAGTCGGCGCCCAGGGCCATGACGCTGGCAATGTCGAAGGCGCTGACGATCTTGCCGCTGGCGCCGAGGCGGATCTTGTCGCGCAGGTTGATGCCGACCAGGGTGTTGTGCACGAACAGCAGGCCCTCGCGCAGGGGCACGCCGATATGGTCGGTGAACTCCAGCGGCGCCGCGCCGGTGCCGCCTTCCTTGCCGTCGATGACGATGAAGTCGGGCAGGATGCCGGTCTGCAGCATGGCCTTGGCGATGCTCATGAATTCCCAGGGATGCCCCAGGCACAGCTTGAAGCCCACCGGCTTGCCGCCCGAGAGCTCGCGTAGCTGGGCGATGAACTGCAGCAGCTCGATCGGCGTGGCGAACGCGCTGTGACGCGCTGGCGAGATGCAGTCCACGCCCATCGGCACGCCACGGGTCAGGGAGATTTCCTCGGTCACCTTGTGCTTGGGCAGGATGCCGCCATGGCCTGGCTTGGCGCCCTGGGACAGCTTGATCTCGATCATCTTCACCTGGGCGCTGGCGGCCTGTTCGGCGAAGCGCGCGGGGTCGAAGCGGCCGTCCTCGCCACGGCAGCCGAAGTAGCCGCTGCCCAGCTCCCACACCAGGTCGCCGCCATGCTCGCGGTGGTAGGGGCTGATGCTGCCTTCGCCGGTGTCGTGGTAGAAGCCGCCGAGCTGAGCGCCCTGGTTCAGTGCGCGAATGGCGTTGGCGCTGAGCGAGCCGAAGCTCATCGCCGAAATGTTGAACACCGAGGCGGAGTAGGGCTGGCGGCACTGGGGCCCGCCGATGGTGACGCGGAAGGTGGCGGGGTCGCAGTGATCGGCCGGCAGCATGGAGTGGCCGATGAATTCGAAGCCGCTTTGGTACACGTCGCTCAGGGTACCGAACGGCTTGTCGGCCCCCTCGTTCTTGGCCCGCGCATACACCAGCGAACGCTGTGCCCGGGAGAACGGCAGCTTGTCGCCGTCCGCTTCCAGCAGGTACTGGCGGATCTCCGGGCGGATGCTCTCCACCAGGTAGCGGATGTTGCCGAGGATTGGGTAGTTGCGCCGCACCGCCTGGCGCGTCTGCAGCAGGTCGTTGATGCCGACCAGGCTGAGCACGCCGCCGAGCAGGGTCAGCGCCCACAGCCACTCATGGGCGCCGAGAAAGGGCAGGCTGAGCAGGGTGAACAACACACAGAACGCGAAGAAGGCATAGCGGTTCAGCAGCGACAGACTCATGGGACTTCCTTATGGCTGGTGCGGCCAGGCAAGGGTAGCGTCAGCGGCGCCGTCCTGCCGCCTCGCTTCAACCGCGCGCGGCGCTAACGCCAGCCAGGGTGGCGAAGGAGGTGTCCTTGGCGGTAAGCAGAAAGTCGCGCATGAAGGGCGCATCGAGCATGTCGCTGCGGATGCCGGCCTGCAGGGTGGCGAACAGGCCGCGCTCGCCCAGGCGCTTGGCGGTGACGTAGCCGCGCGAGCTGTATTCGTGCAGCGCCCAGTTGGGCAGGCTGCACACGCCGCGGCCGCTGGCCACCAGCTGCATCATCATCACTGTCAGCTCCGAGGTGCGTACCTGGGCCGGCTCGACGTCGGCCGGCTCGAGGAAGCGGGTGAAGATGTCCAGGCGGTCGCGCTCCACCGGATAGGTGATCAGGGTTTCCTTCTCCAGGTCCTCGGCAACGATGTAGGAGCGGCTGGCCAGCGCGTGCTGGTTGGCCACTGCCAGCAGCGCCTCGTAGGTGAACAGCGGCACGTAGGTGATGCCGGGCAGGTCCACCGGGTCGGACGTCACCACCAGGTCCAGGTCGCCGCGGGCCAGGGCTGGCAGCGGGGCGAAGGAGAAGCCCGAGGCGAGGTCCAGCTCGACTTCCGGCCAGGCGTCGCGGAACTGGTCGATGGTCGGCATCAGCCACTGGAAGCAACTGTGGCATTCGATGGCCATATGCAGGCGCCCAGCGGTGCCGCCGGCCAGGCGCGCCATGTCGCGTTCCGCCGCGCGCAGCTGCGGCAACAGGCTATCGGCCAGTTGCAGCAGGCGCAGGCCGGCGCTGGTGAAGCGCACCGGCTTGGTCTTGCGCACGAACAGCTGCATTCCTAAGCGCTCCTCCAGTTCCTTGAACTGGTGGGACAGGGCCGACTGCGTCAGGTGCAGGCGCTCGGCGGCCTCCACCAGGCTGTCGGTCTCACGCAGGGCGTGCAGGGTCTTGAGGTGGCGCAATTCCAACATGAGCGAATCTCAATGAATTAAACTTGTGATCATCACGAATATGTTGAGTTTGTCTCATGCAGCGCTCTCTGTCGAGAATGTGCGCCATTGACGAACACTGGAGATGGACAAATGGCATTGGCACACAACCTCGGCTTCCCGCGAATCGGCCGCGACCGCGAACTGAAGAGGGCTCTGGAGGCCTACTGGAAGGGCGAACTGGACGAAGCTGGTCTGCGCGCCGTCGGCCGCGAGCTGCGTGCCGCCCACTGGCAGCTGCAGAAGGACGCCGGCATCGAGCTGCTGCCGGTCGGTGACTTCGCCTGGTACGACCAGGTACTGACCCACTCACTGACCTTCGGCGTGATTCCCGAGCGCTTCCACGTTCACGGCGGCAAGCCGACCCTGGACACCTTGTTCGGCATGGCGCGTGGGGTTTCTGGAAACAAGAGCAGCCACAACACCTGTTGCGGCGGCGCGCATGCGCAACCCCTTCTCGCACAAGAGCTAACCAAATGGTTCGATACCAACTACCACTACCTGGTCCCTGAATTCAGTGCCGACCAGCAGTTCGCCCTGAGCTGGGAGCAGTTGTTCGAGGAAGTGGAGGAGGGCAAGGCCCTGGGCCACAACCTCAAGCCGGTGCTGATCGGCCCGCTGACCTACCTGTGGCTGGGCAAGGAGAAAGGGGACGACTTCAATCGTCTCGACCTGCTCGAGCGCCTGCTGCCGGTCTACGGCGAGATTCTCCAGCGCCTGGCTGCTCAGGGCATCGAGTGGGTGCAGATCGACGAGCCGATCCTCGCCCTCGACCTGCCGCAGGCCTGGAAGAACGCCTTCGAGCGCGCCTACAACCTGCTGCAGAAAGAGCCGGGCAAGAGGCTGATCGCCACCTACTTCGCCGGTCTGGAAGACAACCTCGGCCTGGCCGCCGGCCTGCCGGTCGACGGCCTGCACATCGACCTGGTGCGTGCACCGGAGCAGTTCCCGGCCATCCTCGATCGCTTGCCGTCCTACAAGGTGCTGTCTCTGGGCGTGGTCAACGGCCGCAACATCTGGCGCACCGATCTGCAGGGCGCGCTGGAGGTGTTGCAGCAGGCCCATGAGCGCCTGGGCTCGCGTCTGTGGGTGGCGCCGAGCTGCTCGCTGCTGCACAGCCCGGTCGACCTGGCCCGTGAAGACAAGCTGGATGCGGAGCTTGCGAGCTGGCTGGCCTTTGCCGTGCAGAAGTGCCAGGAGGTCGCCGTGCTGGCCCAGGCTCTGCGCGAGCCGCAGGCAGCCGAGGTGCAGGCCGCGCTGGCCGAGAGCAGTAAGGTGCAGGCCAGCCGTGCGCAGTCGCCGCGTATCCACAAACCGGCGGTGCAGGCTCGTCTGGCGTCGATCACTGCCGCCGACAGCCAGCGCCAGTCGCCGTTCGCCGAGCGCATCGCCAAGCAGCGTGCGCTGCTCGACCTGCCGCCGTTCCCCACCACCACCATCGGTTCCTTCCCGCAGACCTCGGCCATTCGCCTGGCGCGCCAGTCGTTCAAGGCTGGCAAGCTGTCCGCCGCCGAATACACCGAGGCCATGCACAGCGAAATCCGCCACGCGGTGAGCATCCAGGAACAGCTGGGCCTGGACGTGCTGGTGCATGGCGAGGCCGAGCGCAACGACATGGTCGAGTACTTCGCCGAGCAGCTCGACGGCTACGCCTTCACCCGCTTCGGCTGGGTGCAGAGCTATGGCTCGCGCTGCGTGAAACCGGCGGTAATCTTCGGCGACCTGAGCCGTCCGCGGCCGATGACGGTGTCCTGGATCGAGTACGCCCAGCGCTGCACCGACAAGCTGATGAAGGGCATGCTGACCGGCCCGGTGACCATGCTGATGTGGTCCTTCCCGCGCGACGATATCTCCCGCGAGCAGCAGGCGCGCCAGCTGGCCCTGGCGATCCGCGACGAGGTGGTGGACCTGGAAGCCGCTGGCATCAAGGTCATCCAGATCGACGAGGCCGCCTTCCGCGAGGGCCTACCGCTACGTCGCGCGCAGTGGCAGGGTTATCTCGACTGGGCCACCGAGGCGTTCCGTCTGACGGCCAGCGGTGTGCGTGACGAAACCCAGATCCACACCCACATGTGCTACAGCGAGTTCAACGACGTGATCGAGTCCATCGCCGCCATGGACGCCGACGTGATCACCATCGAGACCTCGCGCTCGGACATGGAGCTGCTGGATGCCTTCGAGCGCTTCGAGTACCCCAACGAGATCGGCCCGGGCGTGTACGACATCCACTCGCCCCGCGTGCCGGACAGCGCCGAGATGGTCCGCCTGATGCGCAAGGCCGCGCAGCGCGTGCCGGCCGAGCGGCTGTGGGTCAACCCGGACTGCGGCCTGAAGACCCGCGGCTGGCCGGAGACCGAAGCGGCGCTGGTCAACATGGTGGCGGCGGCGCGTCAGCTACGCGCCGAGCTGGCCTGATCTAGACCGCTGAACAGGTGGGGTGGGGCACGCAGGTGTCGCGTCCCGCCCCGGCGTTTTTGCGCCTTCGCCCACCGACGGATGAGCTGCAGCCCAGGCCATCCGGGCATTCAGCCTGAACCGTAACGGCGCTGCGGGAGTCGGAATTCTTGCAGGGATACCGCGTCGGTCGATCGGGCCGGCGCGCCCGAACGCAGGAGATGCCCCGATGGTCATGCACTACAAGGTCTCCGGCCACCTCGCCTGTGGCTCCCACGGCGCCAAGCTGCCTTCCACCACTGACCTGGCCAAGGTGAAGTGCCGCAACTGTCGCAAGACGGAAGCCTTCACCGAAGCGCGCCGCACCAGCCGCAACGCCGCCCGCCGGGCCGCCCGTAGAGACAAGAGCGAGCGGGCCAGCACGGACTGGCGGACTGCCTGGATGCAGCGCCTCAGCGGCCTGCCGGGCCGGCAGCGCCTGCCTCGCGGCTTCGGCGATCAGGCGTACGTCTAGCGGGCGGCAACTGCCAGCAGTAGGTAGCCCGGATGCAATCCGGGAGCGCAGTTCGTCGCTGTGGCCAACCCGGATTGCGCCCGGGCTACAGGCCTGCCGGTTTGGCGGCGATGGCCACCAGGCTGAGCAGGTAGCCGTCGAACTCGGCGAACTGGCCGTTCAGCTTGGCGCCTGCCGTCCAGTCTGCACTGAGGTCGATCAGCAGGCGCAGCTCGGCGTGGTCCTCATCGTCACGGCCGAGCAGCTCGGCGTCGTGGAAGTAGAAGCGTTGCAACACCAGCGGGTAGAGGGCCTTGAACAGGCTCTCCTTGAGCGAGAAGGTCAAGGTGACCAGGCGGGCGAAGGCCTGCGGGTCCAGACCTTCGGCGCGCTGCAGCTCGGCGGGGGTGAGAATCTCGCCGGCCAGCTTGGCCGCGCGCTCGGCGCTCAGCTGCTTCTCCAGGTCCAGACCCAGGCCTTGCCAATCCTGACGCGAGGCGACCATGGCGGCGGCCTGTCCGGCGCCATGGGTGATCGAGCCGATCACACCGGCCGGCCAGATCGGCACGCCGTCCTCGTCGCGGCCTGGCACCAGCGCTTGGCCGCACAGCTGGCGCAGGGCCTCGCGGGCGCACAGACGTCCGGCCAGGTATTCGCCTTGGCGCTTGGCCACGCCGCGCACCGGCTCGATGGCGCAGCGTTGGAAATCCTCGGCTGCCAGCCGTGCAGGATCGAAGCTGGCGCGCACCAGGCGGGCGCCGGGCAGCTGTAGCGGCGCGGGTTCCAGTGGCAGCTGGCAGAAGGGCGGGATGTGCGAAGTCATGGCCGGCATTCTGCCGTGGCCGGGGTGGTCGGGCCAGCCGTTTACATTTCTTTGCACAGCGATAACGAAGCGCTACAGAGCAAGCGCTTGTTTTTGGTAAGAATGCGCCATGCGTTCCCTATGAACGCTGGTGAGGTTGTAGCCACGGCAGGCGTGTCGCCACCGTGGTTTTACTCTACTGATCGAGTGCGGGAGTCCTTCGCGACTCCCGTTTTTTTTGCTCAGAAAACCTGTTTCAGCAACTGCTGCATATCGGCCCAGGAGCGCTCGTCAGCCTCTTTCTGGTAGCCGAGGTCGAGGCCATGACCCTTGTGTGCGTCGGCGTCCGGGTTGCTGAAACCGTGCTTGGCGCCGGGCAGCTCGACGAAGCGGTAGTCGGCGCCGGCCTGGTCCATCTCGGCCTTGAACGCGGCGATCTGCTCCGGCGTGATGAAGCTGTCCGCCGCGCCATGCTCCACCAGCACCTTGGCCTTGACGCTGCCGGGCTTGGCCGGGGTGTCGGTGACCAGCGCACCGTGGAAGCTCACCACGGCGGCCAGCGGCATACCCTGGCGGGCCATGTCCAGCACCACGCGACCACCGAAGCAGTAGCCGATGGCGGCGATCCGCTGGGCGTCGGTCTGCGGCTGCGCCTTGAGCAGGTCCAGCCCGGCCTGGAAGCGCGCGCGCGGCGTGGCCGGGTCGGCCATCACCGTCTGCATGAAGGCACCGGCGTCCTTGGGATGCTGGGTGTGCTTGCCCTCGCCATACATGTCCACGGCCAGGGCGCTGTAGCCGAGGGCGGCGAGGTCGCGGGCGCGGCGCTTGGCGTAGTCGTTCAGGCCCCACCATTCATGCACCACGATCACTCCGGGACGCTTGCCCTCGATGGCGTCATCCCAGGCGTGGTAACCGATCAGGCGCGTGCCATCGGCGCTGGTGTAGGAAATCTCCTTAGTCTGCACGGCGGCCAGGGCGAGGGGGCTGCAACACAGCAGCAGAGCGGTCAGCAAGGTGCGCATGGGAATCTCCTGAAAAGTGGGGAAGGACAAGCCTAGCCAGCCCGGATCGGTTGTGCATCAACCGCGGAGCAGGGGCGGCGGTTCTGGCCTGCCGGCTTACCGGTTTGCGCTGGCTCGCAACTGGCGCACCACCTCGGCCTCGATGGCGCCCTGGTCGCTGCCTTCGGCGAAGACGGCGCAACTGGCCGTGGCGCTGCGGTATACCGCCACCACGCTGCCCGGGCCGCCGCCGGTATGACCGTGCAGGTACAGGCCACTGGCCTCCGGGCCCTGCATCAGGCCCAGGCCGTAGCCGGGCGCGACCCAGGGCCGGCCGGCGAGCGGGCCGCCGAGCAGATGTGGCGTCTGCATCTGCGCAAGCAGTGGCGCGGGCAGGAAATCGCCGCCCAGCAGGCGTTCCAGTAGTAGCGCCGCCTGGTCCAGCGGGCCGACCAGCAGGCCGTGATAGACCCAGGCGGGGTCGTAGGCGGGCGGTGCGCCCACGCCCCAGTCGGCGCGTGTCCGGGCCAGGCGCACCTGGGGCACGCCCAGCGGCGCCAGCACGCGCTGCTGCAGAGCCTCGCCGAGGGGCAGGCCGGTGGCGCGCTCGATCAGCCGCGTCACGTACAGATAGCCGACGTTCGAGTAGCGCCAGCCGGTGCCCGGCGGGTAGCGCAGGCGGCTGGCGTCGAGACGCTGCAGCAGCTCCTCGACCGGCCAGGGCACCTCGTTATGGGCGACGGCGGTGTGGTAGTCGGCGAGCTCGCCGTAGTCCGCCAGGCCGGCCTCGTGGCGCAGCAGCTGGCGCAGGGTGAAGGGACCTTCGGCGACTGCCTCGTCCAGCTCCAGCAGACCGTCGCGCACCAGGGACAGGGCGGCGGCCGCGATCACCGTCTTGCCGAAACTCCACCAGGGCAAGGGCTCATCGGCCTGCGCGGGCGTCAGCAGCGAGCCATCGCCAACCAGGGCGACGCGCATGGTCATCAGGCAGTTGCCGCCTTGCTCGGGCCCGGCGGGGTGATGCCCATCGAGACGTAGATGCTGGTGAACCTGTCCATGCCCATCTCCGCCGGCTTGACCCATTCCACCGGCACGTAGAGCAGGCCGCCGCCCACCGGCACCGGCGCGGTGGGCACCAGGATGGCGTGGTAGGCGCGGCCGTCGATCTCGATGGGCTGCGGGTTGGGCAGCAGGGCCAGCACGGCGGTGCCGTCGCCGCCGAAGAAGCACCAGACCGGGCTCATGGCCGCCAGGTCGGCGTCTTCCTTCTTGTCGAGCAGGCCGACGAAGCGGTCGGCCATGCCGTACAACGGGCCGATCAGCGGGATTCGCCGCACGGTGTAGCCGAACAGCCGACTCAGCGGGCCCTTGAGGCCGAGCTGCACGGCCAGGCCGAGCGGGTAGAGTGCCACCAGCAGCACCAGAGTGCCGAGCAGCCAGGCCAGTTCCTGGCTGGTGACAAAGGGCTGACCGAGCTCGGCGAACAGTTTGCCGACCATGCTGGAGGGGCCTACCAGGCCATTCAGCAGGCTTACCACCCAGCCCAGCAGGGCCAGCGACAAGGCCAGCGGCAACAGTGCGAGCAGGCCGGCCAGCCAGGTGGTGGCGATGGAGTGGAAGCTGTTCTTGAACATGGCGGGAGTCCGTGGCGAAGGCACGCCAAGGCTATTGCAAAGCGCCGCTCTTGTGCAGGGCGGCGCTCGCAGTCTGCGGCGATGAGTGTCCTGTCGGCGCCGTGGGCATGTCTGCCACCGCCTCGGCTGGGCAGAGCACGAAGCTGTCGGATGGGTCCGTTTCGCCTCGGCGGGCAAGGCTAGAATCGGCGCTGGTTTCTCCGCAGCGATGGACGTCATGAACGCAATGGATTCTGCAGCAGCCAGCACCGCCTGGCTGCACCTCGGCTCGGACGACGGCTCGATGGTTCTCGACCGACAGGGCCGGGTCTCGCCGCTCTGGTGCCTGCTCCTGGCCAGGGCCGCGGTGGTGCCGGCGATCACCGCGCCGGAGGTGGGTGTCGAGACACCGCGGCAGGGCCTGCGGGTCGCCCTGGATCGTGCGCTGGACCATTGGCAGCTGTTCTGCGCATTCATTGCCGAACATCCGCAGTTCCACCGGGTGCCGGCGCTCGGCGTGCACCTGGCGGCGGTGGCCGAGTACATCGAGCAGGTCGCGCAACAGTTCGATCGCCCGCTGGCGGAGATGTGGCTGCAGGGCGATCTGGATGCCCTGTCCGGGCCGTTCGACCAGAACGTGCCATCGCGCATCGAGTTCTGGCGCTGGAACGCCGATTCGCGCCTGGACCTGGTACAGGCCGGCGACCCGCTCGAACTGCACGAGATCACCCTGGTGGTGGATTTCGAAGACGTGCAGGACTGGTGCCGCGGCTTCGGCCTGGACAGCTTCGACCACCCGTATTTCCAAGAGCTGGCCCGTGCCGATGAGTTCGCCGCGCAGGCCACGTCCTTTGCCGACTTCCGTGAAGCAGAAGCGGAACCATACGATCCCTGGCAGCAGCACAATTTCCGCGCCCATGAGCACGACGGGCTGGTGGGCATGCTGGCTGAGGACGGCCGCTGGCACGTGCCGCCGCAGTGGCAGGAAATTCGCCCCGACGCCCACAGCTACGTGCGGGTCTGGGTCAGGCAGGGTGATCTGTGGGGGCTGCTGCAGATCGAGCCGCAGGCCGAGCTGCTGTTCGCGCCGCAGTTCGATGCCGTGGTCGATTCGGCGGCGGACGATTTCTGTGTGGCCAGCCTCAACGGGCGCCACGGCCTGCTGGATATCGAGGCGCGCGACTGGCGCGTGCCGCCCGTGCACCAGGAGCTGCGCCGCGAATGCAACGGCCTGCTGCGCGTGCGCGAAGGCGCGTTGCTGGGCTACCTCGATGACCGCGGCGGCGTGCTGCAGCCACCGCGCTACCAGCAGACACGCCCATTCGGCAGCGCTGGGCTGTTCGACGCACCGGGCGTGGCCTGGGTGGTCGAGCAGGGCCGCTGGGGCCTTATCGACAGCGCCTGTCGCCCGCTGCAGCCCTGTGTATTCGAGCGTGTCGAGTTTCGTGAGGAGCACGATCAACGCGGCTGGCGCGTGTGGCAGGCTGGCCGGCAGGGCTGGGTCAACGCCGCCGGCGTGCTGGCGGTGGCCTGCGAGTGGGACGAGGTGGACTGCTACGAGCCTTACCAGCACGCCTGCGCCGCCGAAGGCATCTATCGGGTCGTGCTCGATGGTCGCCAGGGCCTGCTGCCCAGCCAGGGCGACTGGCGCATCGCCTGCGACTACGACGATATCGAGCCGTTGGGCGTCGGCCCTGGCGCGGCGCCTCTGCCGGAAGACGAGTTGCGCCATGGTGCCGAGCCGGAAGAGGGCGACCTGGCCAGCTACGTGGCCGCTGGCGATGCGCAGCAGTCGCGCCTGCTGATCCGTGTACACAGCGCCCAGGGCTGCGCGGTGATCGACGAGGCAGGGCGACAGATGGTGCCGCCAGGCCCGTGGCAGATCGAGCCCATCGGCAACGGCAATCTGTATTGGCTGCTCCTGCAGGATGAGCAGGAGCGCTACCAGCTGTGGGACGTCGCACGGCGCATGCCCGCGCTGCCGGGCTGGCATGCCGGAGTCGACGTGCTGCATGTCTGCGGCCGGCCCGTGCTGCTGAGCTTCGCCGAGGAGGAGGGGATAGCCGACAGGTTCAACCTGCGGTTGTGGAGCGCCGACGGTCAGCCGGCGTTTGCCGAGCGCTGCATCGGCCTGCTGGGCGAAACCGAGCTGTATTACGCGCATCTCTGGAGCAGCCAGCGCGAGGAACTGCAGGCGGCCTGGGGCCGCGGCGAGGCGGTCGAGGCTCTGGTCACGACTGGCGCAGGCCCTGCACGAGTGGCGTCCATCGTTCCGGGCCAGCCCCTCGTCGAGGCGCAGCCGGAGTGGCAGCGCCGCTATCGCCAGGGCGACCTGGGCGCCGCCCTGGCATTGTCGCGGCATAGCCGCGAGGCCGAGCAGGCCTATCAGTGGGCGCGCAACGCCTGTGGTCTGGGCGAGGTCGCGGGCCAACCCTCTGCCGCGGCCTGGCTGCACCTGGTCGAGCTGGCGCTGCAGGGGAACGGTGATCTGCGGCAGGCGCGCAACTGGGTCGAGCAGGGTTTGGCCGCCGATTCGGAGCTCGATGAGACCGGGCGTTTGCTGCTCTGCATGGGCCGTCTGTGGCTCGATCCGGCGGCCGGTGAACCCGATGCCAAGAGCGCCTTCGAGGCGCTGGAGCGAGTGCAGCTGTACAGCGGCCACCACCAGCCCGAGCATGCCGAAAGCCTGTACCTGCTGGGTCAATGCTGGCAGCAGGGGCTGGGCTGCACCGCGGACACCACGCGTGCCCGTGAACTGTGGCGCAGCGCCTCGGCCGACGGCCATGCGGCCGCGACCGAGTCACTGGTACGGCTGCTGGCCGCCGAGGCGGAACAGCTGGACGAGGCCGATGCGGCGGCTGCGCTATGGGAGGAAGCGCTGCACCACGCCCTGCAGTTCCTCGAATACCACGGCGAGACCGCGCCCCGAGCATCGGCGGCAGCGCTGCAGGCGTTCGTAGGCGAGGTGCTATTGAGCAGCGCTGCTCCGGAGTGGGAGCTGGCCGAGGACTACCTGCTGCAAGCGGCCCAGGCAGGCAATGCGCAGGCCATGGGTCTGCTGGCGGAAGTGGTGTACCGCGACAAGAGCAGCCCGCTGCGCAGCTTCAAAGAGGCGCTGCACTGGGCCTGGCGCTACGCCGCCGCGCAACGGGTCATCCCCTCGGCGGAGGTGGGTTGGCAGCGCTGGTTATTCGCCGTGGTGTGGCTGCTGCGCCGCTAGTCTGGCATTGGCGCTGCGCACGAAGCGCCAATGCACCACCCACAGCACAATCGCCAGCAGGCCGGCCGCCGACCCGAGCGGATGGGGAATCAGCGAGACCACCTGCGCCGCGCACCAGCCCCAACCGCTGACCAGCCCTGCGTCGCGCGGCAGACTTAGCCGCGGATCGTGGCGAGCCTCTGCGCGTAACGAGGCCATCACGTTGGCGACTATGAAGAAATCCTCGATGAAGTTGTACGGCAACAGGAACATCAGCCACACGCTGCGCGGCCGCGCCTTGCGCGCCTCGGGCCGCACCAGCGCCAGCGCACGCTGCAGATCGCGGCAGTAGAGCGCCACCAAGATCAGGAACAGCAACACCGCGATCAGGCTGCCGAACGGGCCGAGCATCTCCACTTCCTTGAGGATGCCGCCACCTGCCTCTGGGTGGAGGAAGGGGTAAGCCAGGCCGTAAGCGATGGGCAGGCTGAGGGCGATCTTGATGAGGAACAGGGTGGGGCGATCAGGATGGTGATTCAGGGCTACTCTCCTGGTTTTCAGAGAGAAGGTGACTCCACCTTCTCGACCTCATTGCGGGTAAGGCAGAACCAGCGACCTTCATCGTTCGCGCCAAACCAGAGATAACCGTAGCTATCTATTTCAAGCACCTGCGTCACCGTACCTTCGCATTGCAGGAGGCGCTGTACCTCTTCTTCAGGTAAGTCATGGGTGAGCCATCCTGGGATTGCCATGATCAATACTGAGTCGCCCACGGAAATCGGCCTGGTGTGGTTGCTGCTTCCCTGAGTGCCGCCATTCATGGGTAAGACCTGTTCCGATTGGCTGGTGAGTAGCACTGGGAGTGCTGTCATGTGGCGCTGATCTTTTCAACGACTTCTTTTGCTTTGTTCAGGCTGACGCCATGCACTTCTCGGTAGGCCCTGATCGCTAGGGTTTTGTTGCCTGTGCTGATCAGGTTCTCGATGTGCATCATCGTCGCTTGGCCGGGTTCTGGGTAAAGACTTTAAGGCCCAAGTCGCGGACTCGGGGCCGAAGATGTCGAGAGTCGCTTGCTCACTCATGCTGGAGCAAATCTCGTAGTTCGCTGGAGGTGACCACCGTGGCGTACCCACCGCTGAGGTTTGCCAGAGCCATGGCATGTACGTCCTCGGCGCTGCGCATAACGCCGTTGTAGTCGGCTTTGGCGAAGGCAAACGTCGCATCGGCAGCGACGTATGTAGCGAAGCCGAGGTTGCCTGCCGTACGAGCCGTAGCCTCGACCGAGTTGTTGGTGCTGACCCCCACGATTGCAACGGCCTCGATACCTCTGGCGCGAAGCCAACGCTCAAGCCCGGAGTTGATGAACGCATCCGGGACATTCTTCTCAACCACATGCTCGGTATCCAGTGGCTGCAGTTGCTTCTGGAACTCGACGCCAGATTGTCCCGGCCAGAACGGAGAGCCGGGTGTGCGCGAGATATGACGCACATGCACAACAGGCACCTTCGCCTCCCGCCACGCCTTGAGCGTCGTTGCGATTGCGTCCTCCGCTCTCGGGTTGTTGCGAGCGCCTGCGGAAGGCTTGAGCATGCCACGCTGCATATCAATGATGATCAGGGCTGGTATGTGCATGAGGTGTGAGCCCTTGGGTTTGGTGAGAGGGCGGCATTAGCCGGTATTGAGCTCGCGAAGCGAGCGACCTGAACCACTAGCTGGGTGGCTCAGAGTTTTAGCTTCTCTACTGCTTCTTTCCAAGTCGTTTCAAATTCATCCCTGGTAAGTGGGGCATCGCAAAAATCTGCAATGCTCATATTGGTGTCAAGCCAGAAGCCATAATTTTCTTTGTTTGGTCCTGCGATGACTGGTTTGCCATTTTTGGTTATACCAATTTCACGATGCGGTAAACCTCTTTCGTCAAACTCTATTAGCCATTCATGCACTAGATGAAGTTTTGATTCATAGTCAGGATTGGATCTTGGGATAAAACCAAGAAGTGCTCTCGCGAAGCGCTGAACGATTGAAGGGGATGGCCGCTCCCAGTCTGTTGCTTTACTGGTGCGAATGAATTGCATGAATAAGCTACCTCGCGATTAAGCTAGCGGGCAGACAAAAGCGCAGCTTTTTGCTGTTCCGTTAGCGAAAGTCAGTGAAAGTTAAGATCATTGTTATGTGAGTGTTAGAGGCCAAGGCCTAGCGACTTCGTGGCTTCTTCGGGGCGGCCATAGTCAATAACATCTGTTCTATATGAGTCGCGAGGAAAAAGTCTCATGTAAAAGGCCTCCCCAAGGTCAATAAGGTTGTCCGCTGTTATTGCTTTAGGGGTGCCATAGGTAATCATTAGATCATCATTCTTAATGTTTTTACGAACGATATCTTCGGTCCAGTCATTTTGAAATGGCCACCTCGCGGTGAAGATCCCCTCGCCTCTGGGCGACAACCAAAATTTATTTGTTGTACCATCAATAGCCCAAGAGAAATAATGGTGCTCGAGGGTGAATTCTACTTGCGGAGGTTGTGTTGAATTGTCGATTTTGTAGTTTTTGATTATTCCGGCCCAAGCAACGTTTGAGCTTTTGTGTGAATTATATTGCTAGAGACATCTCTAGGGAAGATATTGAATTTTGCCTCTTTCATGGCTTTCTCTTCCCACTCTGAAGCCGGCTTGTAATAAATCGTACAGCCAGATAGCAGGGCGATTAAAAAGAGCATTGCCAGGTGTTTCATGATTTCCTCGCATAACGTTTGGCTGAGGGCCGGTTTTGGCCAGTCCCGAGTGGGCGAAGCGAACGAATTAAGCCATTTGTTAGGCTGTATTGCTCGCTTGTTTACCTGCTTTTTTAGTAAGTTTGAAAACAGTAGCTGCCGACAGTGCGCACACCAAGATCGCCAGAAGATTAATATGCAAATAAAATTTCGGGGTATTGCCAAACCCGTAGCCGATCTGGATTGGACCTATGAAGTTGTAGCTTGATTCAGGGGTGGTAAAGGCAATGATTTGCGGGAGAAAAAGTAGGACGATCAGGAAGAAGGCTGTGGGCTTAGATTTTAAGCCGAAGTAGCCAAGGAATAGTGAAGCTATGCCCAGAGCTAGGTAGTAAATGCTCATAAATTGACCGCTTTGCACGCCAAAAGCCGCATAGACAGCTGGGGTGGCAATTGCTGATGCTCCAAAAATTATGCAGAACCATGAGATCAATATTCCAAGGGTTTGTTTTTCTTGCTCTGGTTTAGGTGTATCCATGTTTGACCTAACGTTTACCTAAAGGGACGGCTTTAGCTGGTCCCGCAGTTAGCGAAGCGAGCGACTTGAACCAATTGTTATGCATTGTGCTCACCAGTGCCCAATGCACGTTAGATGTTGCTGTCCAAGCTCTCCACTGCAAGATATTTTTCCAGTCTGTGGCCATGTGGGAGAGTAGGTTGTAAAGATACTGCCTCTCTCAGGGAGATATAGCACTTCTGAGCTATTTGATGGGTGGCCCAGATATTTAGGGTATAGCTCTGCGAGTGATGTAGGTAGCCTTTGTTTTCCGAATGGAAGGAATTAATAGCCGATAAGATATTGTTGGCACTGGCTGTAATATCTCTTCCTTTAGGATCTTCCCCTGGTGTCCATATAGAACACCCGGGTAGTGAAACCAAAAGTAAAGCAAGTGCGTAGAGTCTCATGTTTCGTTTCTTCTTGATGCATAACGATTAAGCTAAGGGGCGGCGGAACGCCGTCCCAGCGAATGGAATGAGCGATTTCAGCGCCTTGTTAAGCATTTTGTCCGTTGCGTAAAAATACATTACTCAATATTGATGTATTTGGTTTTTGCATGTATACCGCAAGGGCAGCACTCTTTGGGTGACCAACTTACGGAGATATAGGGTTTGCCCTTTCCATTTTGCTCTAATGTGAACTCTGCACTAGCAGTCGCAGGCGTGAAGCTTGGAACAAGGACTTCATCGTCTTCATAGGTGGTGACGCCGTTCTTGGTATAGGCGATAGCTATTTCTGGATCATTTAGATCTTCCAGCTTACGCGGGACGGTAACTCTATATTTGTTTAGGCCGGAAAGCTTTTCAAGTTTTATTAGATCATCAAATTCTTGCCCGGCCCTTGGTGCGTAGCATGCTAAAGAAGCGTGTGAGAAAAGTATGCTGATGATGATTATTAATGTGCGCATATTTTGCCTAACGTTTGGCTAAGGGGCCGGCTTCGCCGGTCCCGAGTGAGCGAAGCGAGCGACTTGAGCCAATTGTTAGATTGCCCAGCCGTACGCTGCAAGTGAGGCCAGCGCTGCGCTTGACCGACGGTGCGCACGGCGTGTCGGTTGTGACCTCGGAAGTTATTTGTGATGTGCACATTCTTTGAAAGCAACTCCTTTGCTGGCCACAAATAACGGCCTCTACTGCCAGGCGACCATTCGATTCAGGAGCACCGCGCTGATGCGGTGATTATGTTTCCTGGCTCGGTGCTGAATAACCAATTTTGCCCTTGCGCCTAACGATTAAGCTAAGGGGCCGGCTTCGCCGGTCCCAGCGAGTGAAGCGAGCGATTTGAGCGCATTGTTATATTTCATAACCATACTGCTTAAAGTAGCTGCGAATAAGCCGTTTTTGTTTCGTTGTGAGCTTCCAAAAACGGATTGCTCATATAGTTTTTGCACACGGATAGTTCTGGGATGCCACCGAGCTCCAAAAGTAGTGCGACAACTTCTAGGCTTCCAACTTCGATTGCGTGAGCGATAGCCCAAGGTGAAATCTTTGCTCCAAGACTCCGCAGTAGTATTACGCCATTTGCGTTGTTTTCGACTGCTAGCCAGTGGAGCGCTGTTTCACCGCAACAGTTTTCCTCTTCCAGAATACTTCTGTCCTCAGCCACAATCGCCGGCACTTTTTCCGGCTCATTAAGGACTGCGTCAAGCAATCTCTCGAACTGGTAGTTGTGTACTATTTCATCAGTCATGTGTTCGGGCCTGGATAGCAGGCGAAATATAACGTTTGGTTAAGGGGCCGGCTTTAGCCGGTCCCGCGTTAGCGAAGAGAACGGCTTGAACCATTTGTTATGCGCTTGTTCCATGTATGCCGGTACTGCGTGTCGACTTGAAATTCGGATGTTTATTTGCAAATTCTGCTCTTAGGTCTTCTACCATTTGCTTTAGCTGGTTGTCTTGCGGTCGTAGCCAGTAAAGCATTTTTTCAACTATGAGCGGCGCATCATCAACATGGTTGGAGATTAGCTGGATAGCCTTTTTCTCGCCAAGCCCCTCAACTGTTGACTCATACCACCAGCGAACGCTACTAGCGTCACCATAAACCAGTCCGTATTCTAATATCACCTCAAGGTGAACATGCTTTAGCTGGCCTCTTTTTACTAACGGTAAGCCGAGGCTTGAACTTGCTCTGAGAACACGCCAGATGAATTCAAATTTTGAGTATTCATCAAGCGTCCTTAGCCATTTTAAAGTTTCGGATTCTCTTTTCGAGTCTCGTCGAAGACTCGCATATTCAATTGGATTCATTGGTCTATAGTGCGCATAACGATTAAGCTAAGGGGCCGGCTTCGCCGGTCCCAGCGAACGGAGTGAGCGCTTTGAGCGCATTGTTAGGAAACACTTGCACGCTTTTGCTTTGCTGAGATGGCAAGTAGAAATACGCCAAGAGCAATAAGGTAGTGCCCAACCTGAGCTGCATGGATAGAGATTTTTTGCCCTAAGGGCAAGCATTGATAGAAGCTCTTTTCAAGCCAGCAGCCCCCGTCGTCTCCAGGATTATCTGTGAACGTCATGTACACAGCTGACTGAAGATGAAGAGTGAAGCCAATCAGCAGAAGTGTTGCTGCCTTCTTGTGGCCTGTTAGGAGCATATAGCCTGCTGCTACCGTGCATGCTGACATTCCTAGAAGGTTTAGTGTCAGTTCTAGGTCAAATTCCATTTGTGGTTCCTAACGATTAAGCTAAGGGGCCGGCTTCGCCGGTCCCAGCGAACGGAGTGAGCGCTTTGAGCGCATTGTTAGGCCTCAACCTCAATGCGTCCATCTGAGATTGAGGCCTTTACCATTGCAGAATGGATGAAGGCATCATCAGGGCTCACTTGATGTAAGAGCCTTTCAAGTTGGCTAATTATGTTTCTGGCCTCATTCCACGGAATGCTCTGCTCTTGGCGACTGACTTCATAACTGACTATGCCGGTAACCGGATTAGTCCTAGGTGTTTTTTCGTGGCTTTCCAGTACTGGTTGCGCATAGCCATAGATCTCAAGCTCACCCCCGGATTTTCGGACTTTAACAGGGAGCATGAGTGTGTGTTGTACATCGGGCGGGCGTACAAATGTAGCGCTGAGTGACCCACCGTCCCGGTGAATGTCTAAACTAATAAGTATCGAGATCGCAGCTTTCATGCAGTGCCTAACGTTTGGTTAAGGGGCCGGCTTTAGCCGGTCCCGCAGCGAGCGAAGCAAGCGGCTTGAACCACTTGTTAGGCATTTCGGCTTCCTTTGGATAGAAGCGATTTGATAGTTGTGAAGCCAAGAAGAAGCACTAGAAAAAAATAGAGAGATAGCACGAGAACTGACAATAGGAAGTGCCTGATGGTTAGTTCTCTTGGGGAAGGTGTCCTCTCAATTAACTCAACTGGCTGCAAAGAGTTTAGCGGCCAAGGTATCAGGAAGAAAATTTCGACTTGCTTCCCAGCTGCGGATGGTTTTGAGCTTACACGCATGATGGCTAGTTGATCTTTGGGTAGTGCTTCAAGGCTCTTGGGGTCAAAGAAGAATAAAGAGAAGGTCATTGCACCCACTAGACCGATAAGGCCAATTTTACCGAGCAGGTGCGTTAGCTGGTTTGTTGGATTTGGTGGCTTCATGGATTGCCTAACTATTATTAGGCGCCATCGCTGTCGCATAACATCCGAACGAATGTCGGATAACGTTCCTTGTCGCCTTGCAAGTCCTTGTTTCTTCACCCTACCACCTCGCCAAACGCGACAGCAGTTGGGTGGAAAAGCGACACGAGGGCGGCAAGACCAGATGCCAGCAGTCTGCTGACTTGCAGCCGACGCTACTAACTTGTTTTGCAGCTGTCTATGGTGCTTCACGCGCACCACCCAAGGCCTCGTTTGGGTCGAGGTAGAACATCTTCTTCCAGCCCTGAGTGCTGCTATCCCAACGCCACGGATCGGGCAGCAGGCTGAGGATGGTGTAGTGCAAGTGGGGTGGTTTGCCGCGGGCGTTGCCGGTGTCGCCGACGCTGCCGATGCGGCTGCCGGCTAGTACCGGTTGGCCAGGCAGGGCGCTGTAGTCGTCGAGGTGGGCGAAGTAGTGCAGGCGCCATTTGGGGCCGAGCATCAGTACTACCTTGCCGCCCATGTCGATTTCGCTGCGGAACAGCACGATGCCATAGGTGGGGGCGATCACTGGCGTGCCGGTGCGGGCGAATATGTCGATGCCTTTGTGCACGCCGGAGCGGCCCCAGGGTTCGAACCAGAAGCTCTGCTGGCTCCAGTCGCGGGCGGTGGCGCCCTGTACTGGCACGCGCAGCCATTCGGGGGCGATCAGCCAGGCCAGCAACAGGGCCAGAAGCAGATGGCGTTTGCGGGGTTTGCTCATTTCATCGCGCATCCATGCGGTGTTGTATCAGGGGTTCAACCGCTGAACGCCCAACTGTTGTTGCGATTATGCAGGTAGATGAAGACGTTCTCGCTCTTGTCGCGGGCGACGCCGGCGGTGCCCCAGGGGAAGTGGGCGAGTGTACCGTCCAGTTTGCCCAGCTGCTCGTTCAGCCAGCGTTGGTGCAGTTTTTCCCGCAGCGGGATGGAGGCGTAGAAGTCGTCGTCGGAATCGCTTGGGATGCTCGGGTCGGCCAGTGCGATGAACAGGCTGACCAGTTGCTCCGACTCGAAGCGCAGGCTCAGGTCTATGCCCAGGCGGCCTTCCTGCAGGCTGATGTGGGCGAAGCGGCAGAGTGCCTCGCGGTCGCCGATCAGCACCGGGCGCGAATCACCGACCTGGAAGATGGGGCCCAGTTGCTCAGGCGTGGTGGCGGGGGTGATAAGGCTGCCCGCGACGTGCACGTGGCCGGTGTTGCGGTCGAACTGCAGGGCTTTGGTCATCGGTTGATTTGGTGCTGAAGGACGGGGTTGCTCTGGAGCGGTTGGTCTGGCGAGATCGGGTCTGCGGCGAATCAGCCTTCCTGCGCTCGATAGGCGCCTGGTGTCAGTCCGGTCCACTTCTTGAACGCTCGGTGGAAGGCCGAAGGTTCGGAGAACCCGAGCTGCTCGGCCAGGTCCTGAATGGACAGTTCGTCGCGGCCCAGGTGGTAGATGGCCAGGTCGCGGCGCAGGTGGTCCTTGAGTTCCTGGAAGCTGCTGCCTTCCTCGCGCAGGTGGCGGCGCAGGGTCTGCGGGCTGATGTGCAGCTGCATGGCGACGCTCTCCAGGTCCGGCCAGTGGGCGCAGTCACGGCCGAGCAGGCGGCGGATGCGGCTGGTCAGGCTGTCGCCGCCATCCGGGCGGGCCAGCAGGTCGGCTGGCGAGTGTTCGAGGAACTGCTTGAGCGTGCGTTCGTCCTGCAGCAGCGGCATGGCCAGGTAGCGGCTGTGGAACAGCAGGCTGGTGCAATCTGCGTCGAAGCGGCGCGGACAGGGGAAGAGCAGATCGTACTCGGCGCTGTGCGGCGGCTCGGGGTGGACGAAGCTGGCTTCTTCCAGGCGGATGCGCTGGCCAATCAGCCAGCTGCCGAGGCGGTGCCAGATCACCAGCAGGCTTTCGGTCAGGAAGTGGTCCGGGTCCCACAGGGCCGAGCTGTCCAGGGTCAGGCGCACCCATTCGCCTTCGCGCTGCAGCTGTACCCGAGGCGCGTCGGGGAACAGGCCGTAGAACAGCATGCCGCGGACCAGGGCCTTCTCCAGGCTGTGACAGTGGATGATGGCGTGGCACATCATGGCGAAGGTGCCGCGCTTGCTGGGTATGGCGCCGAAACCCATGTACTCGTCGTCGAGCAGCGCCCACAGGCCTTGCAGCAGGCGGGTGAACTGTTCGGGAGCCAGGCGAGCACGCGGTTCGTCGAGCAGCGCCGGCTGGATGCCCACTTCGCGCAGCAGGGCGGCGTAGTCGTAGCCCTGGCGGTCGGCGCCGCGCAGAGCGGCGCGGACGAAGTGGCTGGCGATGGTGCGTTCGCGCATGGCGTGGCTCGGCGTGAAGGTGCCCGGATGGTAAGGCGGCATGGCGGAGTGGAACAAGCGTCGCTCCGGCCATGGGCGATGGGGTTTCCGCAGTGCAGCCTTAGTTGAGCAATTGCCAGGCAAGCAGGGCAGCCAGGATCAGGCTGGCGCCACGCCAGAACAGCAGCGGGTTGCGTTCCAGCAGCGGCGGGCGGGTGCGATCGAGGTATTCGGCGCTGGGCTGGCGCAGGTCGTGGATGAACTCGGAGAGCTCGGCGTGGCGCCGGTTCGGGTCGGGATGCAGGGCCTTGCGCAGCACCTCGTCGATCCAGGGCGGGATGCTGCGCTCGGCGTCCTGCACCGAGTGGTAGACCAGGCGCAGCTGCTCGGCGCGATTGCGGCACTTGGCGACTTCCGCGCCGTAGGGCAGGCGGCCGCTGAGCAACTGGTAGGTGATCACGGCCAGGGAGAACAGGTCCGAGCGAGGCGAGCCGGCCTCGCCGATGAAGTATTCCGGGGCCATGTACTGCAGGGTGCCCGGCAGCGGGTTCTGCACGCGCTGCGGTGCCTGCTCGCTGAGGCCGGCGACCCGCGCCGAGCCGAAGTCGATCAGCCGGACGGTGCCGGTGGCGTCGATCAGCAGGTTATCCGGGCGCAGGTCCTGGTGCAGCATCTCCAGGCGGTGGAAGGCCTGCAGGCCACGGGCGATCTGCTCGACCAGGGCGCGCACCTTCTCTATGCCCGGCCGGGGATTGTCGACCATCCACTGGCGCAGGGTCTGCCCCTCGATGTACTCGGTGACGCTGTACAGGTAGCTGCGCCGCCGCGTTTGCGCCGGGGCCTTGAGCACGTGGGCGCTGTCGATGCGGCGGGCGATCCATTCCTCGGTCAGCAGGCGCTCCAGGTGGGCGCGGTCGTGCTGCAGTTCGGTGGCTGGGGCCTTGAGCGCCACCGGCGTCTTGCCGTCCAGTGCCAGGTACACATGGCTGCGGCTGCTGGCGTGGATCTCGCGCACGATGCGGTAGCCGTCGAACTCCATGCGCGCCTGCAGCAGCGGCGGCAGGGCCAGGTCGCCGACCCGTTGCTGCAGCTCGCCGGCATCCTGGCGTGGCAGCTGGTCGATGCGCACCAGCTGCACGGTGAGGTTGTCGTCGCTGCCGCGCGAGTAGGCCTGTTGCACCAGAGTGCGGGCGGCCCCGTCCAGGTCGTCGCCATAGGCACGGATCAGGGCGGCCATGGCGGCTGGTTCAAGGTATTCGTGCACGCCATCGCTGGTCAGCAGGAAGATGTCGCCCGGCTCCAGGGCCAGTTGGCGGTAATCCAGCTCCAGATGCGGGCCCACGCCGAGGGCGCGGCTGAGATAGCTGGTGTCGCGCGAGACCCACAGGCGGTGGTCCTCGGTCAGGCGTTCCAGGGCGCCGTCGCGCAGGCGCTGGATGCGTGTGTCGCCGGCGTGGAACAGGTGTGCGGTGGTGGCCTTGAGTACCAGGGCGCTGAGGGTGCAGACGTAGCCGCGGTCCATGTCGTAGCGGTACTGGCTCTGCCGCGTCTGTGCATGCAGCCAGGAGTTGGCCGCCATCAGCACGCGCCAGGCGGATTTCTTCACCGACCAGGCGTCGGAGGTGCAGTAGTAGTCTTCGAGGAAGCTGCTGACCGCCGCCTCGCTGGCCACATGGCTGACCGAGCTGCTGCCGATGCCGTCGGCCAGGGCGATGGCGATGCCCTTGGTGGAGAGCTGGGGCTCATCGGGAATGCACAGGCCGTGGAAGTCCTGGTTGACCTCCTTGCGCCCCTTGTCGGAGTGCTGGCCGACGGAAATCCGCAGCTGATTGCTCATGCGATGCGCACGTGGGCCCCGCCGGCTGGCGGGGCCGCGGGGCTCAGACGAAGGAGCGCTTCAGCGCGGTCTTCACATGGGTGGCGTAGAGCGTCAGGCCGGTGAAGGCCAGGCCGCCGACCAGGTTGCCCAGGGCGGTGGGTATCTCGTTCCACAGCATGTAGTCCATCACCGAGAAGTCGCCGCCCATGATCATCGCCGAGGGGAACAGGAACATGTTCACCACCGAGTGCTCGAAGCCCATGTAGAAGAACAGCATGATCGGCATCCACATGGCGATGGTCTTGCCGCTGACGGTGGTGGAGATCATCGCGCCGACCACGCCCATGGACACCATCCAGTTGCACAGCATGCCGCGCAGGAAGATGGTCAGCCATCCTGCCACGCCGTACTCGGCGTAGCCCAGGGTGCGGGCCTCGCCGATGTGCGAGATCTTCTCGCCGATCACCCCGGGCTCGGTGGAGAAGCCGTAGGTGAAGACGAAGGCCATCATGAAGGCCACCGTCAGGGCGCCGGCGAAGTTGCCGGTGAACACCAGGCCCCAGTTCTTCAGCACGCCGCCGACGGTGACGCCGGGGCGCTTGTCCAGCAGGGCCAACGGGGTGAGGACGAACACCCCGGTGAGCAGGTCGAAGCCCATCAGGTAGAGCATCACGAAGCCGACCGGGAACAGCACGGCGCCGAGCAACGGCGAGCCGGTCTGCACACTGATGCTGACGGCGAACACGGCCGCCAGGGCGAGAATGGCGCCGGCCATGAAGGCGCGGATCAGGGTGTCGCGGGTGGACATGTAGATCTTCGATTCGCCGGCATCGACCATCTTGGTGGCGAACTCGGCAGGGACCAGATAGGACATGGCAGTGTTCTCTGTCGGAAATGGGGAGGGCGCCGCCGTGCGGGCGGCGCCGGGGCTCAGCGGAGAATTTCTACCCGCTCGCCGTGCAGGCGCACCGGCCACACCGGCAGCTGCTGCTCGGGGTATTCCAGGCAGCCGCCGTCGCTCAGGCGGTAGTGCTGCTTGTACAGCGGCGAGGCGATCACCAGGTCGCCGCCGAGGTGGCCGATGATGCCGCGGCCGATCACGTTGGCCCCGGACTTGGGGTCGCGGTTGCCGATGGCGAAGACTTTCTGCTCGGTGTCCGGCAGGTAGAACAGGGCGACCTGTTCACCGCCGGCCAGGGCCACCACCCCGGAGTTGGCCACCAGGTCGGCAGTACTGCACAGCGGTTGCCAGGCGTTTTCGAGTTGGGTTGCTGTGCTCATCAGACGGGCTCCATGGTCACGGGAATCAGTTCGAGTTCGTTGTCACGCGCCGGGCGGCGCTGGCCGCGTTCGCGGACGAAGTGGATGTCCGGGTCGCCGCCGCCTTCGTTGACGAAGGTGCGGAAGCGCTTGAGCTTCTCCTCGTCCTTCAGCGCGTTGGCCCATTCGCATTCGTAGCGGTCGACCACCAGCTGCATCTGCGCTTCCAGCTCGGCGTTCAGGCCCAGGCTGTCGTGGATGACCACGTCCTTGAGGTAGTCCAGGCCGCCTTCCAGGGATTCGCGCCATACGGAGGTGCGCTGCAGCTTGTCGGCGGTGCGGATGTAGAACATCAGCACGCGGTCGATGTAGCGCACCAGGGTGGCGTCATCCAGGTCGGTGGCGAACAGCTCGGCGTGGCGCGGACGCATGCCGCCGTTGCCGCAGACGTAGAGGTTCCAGCCGTTCTCGGTGGCGATCACGCCGATGTCCTTGCTCTGCGCCTCGGCGCATTCGCGGGTGCAGCCGGAGACGGCGAACTTGATCTTGTGCGGCGAGCGCAGGCCCTTGTAGCGGTCCTCCAGCAGCAGCGCCATGCCCACGCTGTCCTGCACGCCGTAGCGGCACCAGGTGCTGCCGACGCAGCTCTTCACGGTGCGTAGCGACTTGCCGTAGGCGTGGCCGGTTTCGAAGCCGGCGGCGATCAGCTCGCCCCAGATCTCCGGCAGCTCGTGCAGCTGGGCGCCGAACAGGTCGATGCGCTGGCCGCCAGTGATCTTGGTGTAGAGGTCGTACTTCTTCGCCACCGCGCCGATGGCGATCAGGCCGTCCGGGGTTATCTCGCCACCGGGGATGCGCGGTACCACCGAGTAGGTGCCGTTCTTCTGCATGTTGGCCATGAAGGTGTCGTTGGTGTCCTGCAGCGGCACCAGCGCCGGGTTCATGATCGGCTTGTTCCAGCAGGAGGCGAGGATCGAACCCACGGCCGGCTTGCAGATGTCGCAGCCGACGTGGCCCCTGCCATGCTTGGCCAGCAGCGATTCGAAAGTCTCGTGACCCTCGACGCGCACGAAGTGGTAGAGCTCCTGGCGGGTGTAGGCGAAGTGCTCGCACAGGCTCTTGTCGACTTCCACGCCGCGGGCGGTGAGTTCGTGCTCGACCACCTGCTTGAGCAGCGCCGCGCAGCCGCCGCAGCCGGTGGCTGCCTTGGTGCAGGCCTTGACCCCGGCGATGTCGCTGCAGCCGCCGTCGATGGCCGAGCAGATCGCGCCCTTGCTGACGTTGTGGCAGGAGCAGATGGTGGCGGTGTCCGGCAGGGCGTCGGCACCCAGCGCCGGGGCGCCTTCGCCGGCCGGCATGATCAGGCTGGCCGGGTCTTCCGGCAGCTTGATGCCGTTCTGCGCGTACTGCAGCAGGGTGTCGTAATAGCTGTTGTCGCCGACCAGCACGGCGCCGAGCACCTGCTTGCCGTCGGCGGAAACCACCAGGCGGCGGTAGCTGGAGGTGGCCTCGTCGATGTAGCGGTAGCTCTTGGCACCGGGCATGGCGCCGTGGGCGTCGCCGATGGAGCCGACGTCCACGCCGAGCAGCTTGAGCTTGGTCGACATGTCCGCGCCGAGGAAGGGCGAGCCCTCCTGGCCGCACAGCTGGGCCGCCACCAGGCGGGCCATCTGGTAGCCGGGGGCGACCAGGCCGAAGATGCTGCCGTTCCACGCCGCGCACTCACCGATGGCGAAGATGTTCTCGTCGCTGGTCAGGCACTGGTCGTTGATGTTGATGCCGCCGCGCGGACCCAGCTCCAGGCCGCAGGCGCGGGCCAGGGCGTCCTGCGGGCGGATGCCGGCGGAGAACACGATCAGGTCGGTCTCGAGGAAGTCGTCACCGGCGAAGTTCATGCGGTAGCGGTACTCGCTGCCGGCGCTGATCGACTGGGTGGCCTTGGACAGGTGCACGCCCACGCCCAGGTCTTCGATGCGCTGCTTCAGCGCGGCGCCACCGAAATCGTCCAGCTGTACCGGCATCAGGCGCGGGGCGAATTCCACCACGTGGGCTTCGAGGCCCAGGGACTTCAGCGCGTTGGCCGCTTCCAGGCCGAGCAGGCCGCCGCCGACCACCACGCCACGGCGCTTGCCGTTGGCGGCGGCGCGGATGCCGTCGAGGTCGTCGAGGGTGCGGTAGACCAGGCGCGAATCACCTTCGGCGCCTTCGATCGGCGGCACGAAGGGGTAGGAGCCGGTGGCCAGCACCAGCTTGTCGTAGCCGAAGCGGCCCTTGGCGGTGACCACTTCGCGCTTGGCGCGGTCGATCTCCAGTACCTGGGCACTGAGGTGTAGGGTCAGGCCTTCTGCTTCATAGAGAGAGGCGGCGCTCATGGCCAGGGACTCGGCATCGCGGCCGCCGAAGTATTCGGACAGGTGCACGCGGTCGTAGGCGCGCTGCGCCTCCTCGCCGAATACCTCGATGCGATAGTGCGCCAGGGCGCCGCCCGCGAGCAGTTGCTCGACGCAGTTGTGGCCGACCATGCCGTTGCCGACGACGATCAGTCGTTGCTTGTCAGTGGTAGCGTCTGTGCTGTTCATAGCGTTTCCCGGCCAAAGCTCATCAGGTTTTTCCCCGGCAAATAAAAAGGCGCCTGAAACCTCTCGGTCTCAGGCGCCTTTGCCTGTTCTGTCCGACGCCAGCGAGGGCGCCGTAATGCCCATTGCCAGCGTTGGCTGTCGATCGCCTTTGATCGAATGGACGGCCCGGATGTAGCGGGCTCGGAGGGGACTATGCAGCGGCTGTGCCAGTTTTCTTCAGTCGGCCTGCAGCCCGCTGTTTATGGGGGATTTTCGCTGGGACAGAGGCTTCGATGAGTGATCTGCCGAGACCCAAAAGGATGCGTCCGGCGGCTGCGTTGCCCTATTGTGAATCGCGCTGGCATGACTGTTTATCTGCCGGATTGCCCGCCAGGCCGCGTGGCGCGTGCGCCGGCGCGCTCTGGGCCGGGGCTGGCGCGTGCCTTGCTATGACGGGGGGACGGGCAATCACAGTCGATTGCCGATTCACGACAAAGGCGCCGTGTTGCTCTCGCTCGAAGCGAAGGGCGGCATGGCGCCTTTGTCTTTCTGGCGATGGGCAGGTATGGCGGACAAGACGATACGGAGCGTGTGCCCCTACTGCGGCGTTGGCTGCGGCATCGTCATGCAGGTTGCGGACGGGCGCGTGGTCAAGGTGACGGGGGACAAGCAGCACCCGAGCAACTTCGGCCGCCTGTGCACCAAGGGCAGCTCCAGCCATTTACCTCTGGCCGAGTCCGGGCGCATGCAGCATGCCTACCTGCGCAGCGAGCGCTCGCACGAGCCTGCGCGTACGCCGATGGCCGAGGCCATCGCCAGCGCCGCCCGGCGCCTGCGCGCGATTCTCGACGAGCATGGGCCGGACGCCATCGCTTTATATGTCTCCGGGCAGCTGTCGCTGGAGGCGCAGTACCTGGCCAACAAGCTGGTCAAGGGCTACCTGGGCAGCAACCAGATCGAGTCCAACTCGCGCCTGTGCATGGCCAGTGCCGGCAGCGGCTATAAGCTGTCGCTGGGCGCCGACGGCCCGCCCGGCTCGTATCAGGACTTCGACCAGGCCGATCTGTTCTTCGTCATCGGCGCCAACATGGCCGACTGCCACCCGATCCTGTTCCTGCGCATGATGGATAGGGTCAAGGCTGGGGCCAGACTGATAGTCGTTGACCCCCGGCGCAGCGCCACGGCGGACAAGGCCGATCTGTTTCTGCAGATCAGGCCCGGCACCGACCTGGCGCTGCTCAACGGCCTGCTGCATTTGCTGCATATAAATGGCCATAGCGATCCGGCCTTTATCGAGCGCTTCACCGAAGGCTGGGAGGTGATGCCTGAGTTCCTCGCCGAATACACGCCCGAGCGGGTCGCCGAACTGACCGGCCTGCCCGAGGCTGCCATCCGCCAGGCCGCCCAGTGGATTGGCGAAGCAGGGGAGTGGATGAGCTGCTGGACCATGGGCCTCAATCAGAGCACCCACGGCACCTGGAACACCAACGCCATCTGTAATCTGCACCTGGCCACCGGCAAGATCTGCCGCCCCGGCAGCGGGCCGTTCTCCCTGACCGGCCAGCCCAACGCCATGGGTGGCCGAGATATGGGCTATATGGGCCCAGGCCTGCCGGGCCAGCGCACGGTGCTGAGCGAGGAGGACCGCTCCTTCGTCGAAAACGCCTGGGGCGTGCCAGCCGGCACCCTGCATAGCCGCCTGGGCGGCGGCACCGTCGGCCTGTTCGAGGATATGGCGGCGGGCAAGGTCAAGGCCTGCTGGATCATCTGCACCAACCCGGTGGCCAGCATGGCCAACCGCGGCAAGGTAATCGAGGGCTTGAAGGCCGCCGAACTGGTGATCGCCCAGGATGCCTTCCTCGATACCGAGACCAACCGCTACGCCGACATCCTCCTGCCCGGCGCGCTTTGGGCTGAGGCCGAAGGGGTGATGATCAACTCCGAGCGCAATCTGACCCTGATGCCGCAGGTCGTGTCGCCGCCCGGCGAGGCCATGGCCGACTGGCAGATTATCGCCGAGGTCGCCTGCGAGATGGGTTTTGCCGGGGCCTTCAGCTACGCCTCGGCGGCCGAGGTGTTCGAGGAGATCAAGCGCTTCCACAATCCCAAGACCGGCTACGACTTGCGCGGCGCCAGCCATGCGCGCCTGCGCGAGACGCCGCTGCAGTGGCCCTGTGCGAGCGAGGCGGGCGCCGACCGCGCCCCGATTCGCTACCTCAATGACGGCGTCAGCCAGCAGCTCAAGCTGGCCGAGGATGGCAGCGCTCCGGCCATCGCCTTCGCCACGCCCAGCGGCAAGGCGCAGTTCTTCGCCCGCCCGCACCTCGACCCGGCGGAGATGCCGGATGCCGACTTCCCCTTCGTGCTCAACACCGGGCGCCTGCAGCACCAGTGGCACACGCTGACCAAGACCGGCAAGGTCGCCACCCTGAACAAGCTCAACCCGGGGCCCTTCGTCGAAGTGCACCCGGAAGATGCCGAGAACCTCGGCGTGCGCGACAAGGATCACCTGGAGATCCGCTCGCGCCGTGGCCATGCCGTGCTGCCGGTGTTGGTCACCGACCGCGTGCTGCCCGGCGGCTGTTTCGCGCCGTTCCACTGGAACGACCTGTACGGCGACAACCTGGCGATCAACGCCATCACCAGCGACGCCGTCGACCTCATTTCGCAGCAGCCGGAATTCAAGTTCTGCGCCGTCAGCCTGCGCCGCGTCGAGCTGATCGACCACCAGTTCCTGCAGACGCCCGCCGCGGCGAGCGTCGCCCCCCCTTGCGAAACCCTTTCTGAACATTTGTCCGAGGAACTCGATATGTCGCATATCGACGCATTCGCCCGCCTGCTCGGCGTGCCCGAGGGCGCACCGCCGCCATTGAGCGACAGCGAACGCACCTACATGGCCGGCTTTATCGGCGGCCTGCGCGCCAACCCGGGCGGCGGCGTACCCAGCCTGCCGCCTCAGGCGCCGCTGGCCGAGCCGACCCGCCTGTGGCTGGATGGGCTGCTGGCCGGCATGTTCAATCGCGCGCCGCTGCCACAGGGCGGTGCAGCTGTGGTTGCGCTGCCCGAGCCCGCCGCGAAGACCCCGGTGACCCTGTTGTGGGCCTCGCAGACCGGCAATGCCGAGGCCTTGGCCGAACGCTTCGCCGGCCAGCTCGAGGAAGCCGGCTGCGCCGTGGAGCTGGCGGCCATGGCCGGCTACCCCATGGACAGGCTGGCCGGCGTGAGCAACCTGCTACTGCTCAGCAGCACCTTCGGCGACGGCGATGCGCCGGACAGCGGCCAGGGCTTCTGGAATGACCTGCGCAGCAGCCAGGCGCGCCTGGACAACCTGCGCTACGCGGTGCTGGCCCTGGGTGACCCCAACTACGACCAGTTCTGCCAGCACGGCAAGAACCTCGACACCCGCCTGGCAGAGCTGGGCGCCACGCCGCTGCGCGCGCGTCTGGACTGCGACACCGATTTCGACGCGCCGGCGGCCGCCTGGCTCAGCGAGCTGCTGCCGTTACTTGGTCCGGTCAGCCAGCCCGAGGTGACGACAGCTCCCGTCGCCCCGCCAGCGAAGGTCAGCAAGGAATGCCCCGCCACCGCACGCCAGGTAATCAACCTGCGCCTGAACGCGGCCGAATCCAGCAAGGACACCCGTCAGTTTGGTTTCGCCATTGGCGATTCGGGCCTGGCCTACGAGGCCGGCGACGCCCTCGGCGTGTGGCCGCGCAACTGCCCGGAGCTGGTCGAGGAAGTGCTGCAGCTGGCGCGCCTGGATGGCGAGCAGCCGGTCAGCGTGGCCAAGGTCGGCGAACTGCCGCTGCGCGAGGCGCTGGCCAGCCACTACGAGATTGCCCGGCCGAGCAACGAGGCGCTGGCGCTGATCGCCGAACGCAGTGGGAGCACGGAACTGCGAGGCCTGCTCGACAGCAAGGAGCAGCTGCAGGACTGGCTGTGGGGCCGCCAGCTGGCCGATGTACTGCAGGCGTTCCCCAGTCAACACGCTGCCGGTGAACTCCTGGGCAGCCTCAAGCGCCTTCAGCCGCGGCTGTACTCGATTTCCTCCAGCCCCAAGGCACATGCCGGCGAGGTGCACCTGACCGTGTCGGCGGTGCGCTACGGCAAGCGCAAGGGCGTGGCGTCGACCTTCCTCGCCGACCGAGTCGAGGGCGGCGAGGTGCCGCTGTTCGTGCAGACCAGCAGGCACTTCCGCGTGCCGCAGGACGGCGACGTGCCGATCATCATGATCGGCCCAGGCACCGGGGTGGCGCCGTTCCGTGGCTTTCTCCACGAGCGCCGCGCCCGTGGCGACGCCGGCAAGAACTGGCTGTTCTTCGGCGAGCAGCACGCGGCGACCGACTTCTACTACCGCGACGAGCTGCAGGCGATGCAGCGTGACGGCCTGCTGACCCAGATGAGCCTGGCTTTCTCCCGCGACCAGGCCGAGAAGATCTACGTGCAGGATCGCATCCGCGAGCAGGGCGCCGAGCTGTGGCGCTGGCTGGAGGAGGGCGCCCAGGTGTATGTCTGCGGCGATGCCAGTCGCATGGCCAAGGATGTCGACATGGCCCTGCGCGAAGTCGCCCGCGACCACGGCGGCCTGAGCGATGAAAAGGCCGCCGAGTTCATTCGCGGCCTGGCCGAGGCCAAACGCTATCTGCGCGACGTGTACTGAGCGGGCGAAATCCCGCCGCGGCCTTGGCGGAAATCCGCCAAAGTGTGTGTTTTTGCTAAGTGGTGATGAATAATAAGTAATTGTTAATTAAGGAATTTTCAATATTTAAAGGTCTGGCATAACGCTTGCGATAAGTGCTGCAGCCCCGCAGTCGGGCACCAACAACAAATCCCTCCAGAGCAGGAGGGTTAGCACTTTTGAGCAGTCGCATGATCACCCAGGGAAGGCGGTCCGGCGGCAGCGAGCGAGGAACTGCCATGACCCGCAAACCCTTCTACAAGAGCCTGTATGTCCAGGTCCTGGTGGCGATCGCCATCGGCATCCTGCTCGGCCACTTCTATCCCGAGACCGGCGTGGCGCTGAAGCCGCTCGGCGACGGCTTCGTCAAGCTGATCAAGATGGCCATCGCGCCGATCATCTTCTGCACCGTGGTCAGCGGCATCGCCGGCATGCAGGACATGAAGGCGGTGGGCAAGACCGGCGGCTACGCGCTGCTGTATTTCGAGATCGTCTCCACCCTGGCCCTGGTCATCGGCCTGGTGGTGGTCAACGTGGTGCAGCCGGGCGTGGGCATGCATGTTGACCCGAGCACCCTGGATGCCAGCGGTATCGCCGCCTATGCCAAGGCCGGTGAGGCGCAGAGCACCGTGGCCTTCCTGCTCAACGTGATCCCGGCGACCATCGTCGGCGCCTTCGCCACCGGCGACATCCTGCAGGTGCTGTTCTTCTCGGTGATCTTCGCCTTCGCCCTGCAGCGCATGGGCGACTACGGCAAGCCGGTGCTGGAGTTCATCGACCGCATCGCCCAAGTGATGTTCGGCATCATCAACATGATCATGAAGGTCGCGCCCATCGGTGCCTTCGGCGCCATGGCCTTCACCATCGGCCAGTACGGCGTCGGCTCGCTGGTGCAGCTGGGCCAGCTGATGCTGTGCTTCTACATCACCTGCGTGTTCTTCGTGCTGGTGGTGCTCGGCGGCATTGCTCGCGCCCATGGCTTCAGCATCCTCAAGTTCATCAAGTACATCCGCGAGGAGCTGCTGATCGTGCTCGGCACCTCGTCCTCGGAGTCAGCTCTGCCGCGTATGCTGGACAAGATGGAGAAGCTCGGCGCGAAGAAGAACGTGGTCGGCCTGGTGATCCCGACCGGTTACTCGTTCAACCTGGACGGCACCTCGATCTACCTGACCATGGCCGCGGTGTTCATCGCCCAGGCCACCGACACGCCGATGGACATCACCCACCAGCTGACCCTGCTGGCCGTGCTGCTGATCGCCTCCAAGGGCGCCGCGGGCGTCACCGGCTCGGGCTTTATCGTGCTGGCCGCCACGCTCTCGGCGGTCGGCCATCTGCCGGTGGCTGGCCTGGCGCTGATCCTCGGCATCGACCGCTTCATGTCCGAGGCCCGTGCCCTGACCAACCTGGTCGGCAACGGCGTGGCCACCATCGTAGTCGCCAAGTGGTGCAAGCAGCTGGACGAGGACACCCTGCAGCGCCAGCTGGCCAGCGGTGGCAAGAGCCAATTGCCAGCCAGCGCCGATATCGTCTGATCGCTTTCTCACCGCCCGCTTTGCGGGCGGTCTCTCCTGGCCCGCCCCTCCCGGCGGGCTTTTTTTATTTCAGTGAACATTTGTTTGATCGGCTTCACAGCCTGGTGACATGGCGCGAGCCAAGCGGGGCGGCGCAGGGCATAAATGCCGCCTGCGTAACGACTCTGGAACGGATGCCATGTCGAACCCATCGCGCGTCTCTGCGCCCCGCCAAGCCGAAGCCCTGCTGCTGCGGCATGGCGCCAGCCACTGCCTGCCCAGTCTTCCTGCCTCCCTTGGTTTAGCCGTTCGCAGCATTTTCTCCTGCACCGATGACGCCCGCATTTTCGATCACGCCGGCAGCCAGCCCGCACTGATCTGACCGTTCTGCTCGACCCGAGAGCCTTTAGGCGATGTCCACCCCGGCATCGCCTCTTTTTTGCCCGTTCGCAATCTGACCACCCGGACTCTTGGACGCTGCGGCTTTTCCTCGGCGCCAGCTGTGGCTAAGCTCGCGGTTCCGCACATGCAGCAGAGGCTTTCCCATGTCGCAGCAACGGCCGGCCGCCGATATCGCCCGATTGATCCTCGACGGTTTCGACGACTATCGCGCGCACTTCCGCGAGATCACCAACGGCGCCCGCGCCCGCTTCGAACAGGCCCAGTGGCAGGAGGCGCAGCTCGCCTCGGCAGCGCGCATCAACCTCTACGAGGAGAAGGTGGCGGAAGTCACCGGGCGCCTGCGCACGACCTTCGCCGACGAGCAGCTGCTGGACATCGATCTGTGGCCGCTGGCCAAGAGCGCCTATATCGGCCTGATCGACCTGCGCAACGACGATGAGCTGGCCGAGACCTGGTACAACTCGATCTTCTGCGGCCTGTTCAGCCATGACCAGATCAGCGACGGCTGCATGTTCATCCACACCACCCGGCCCTCGCTGCGCCCCCACGAGCGCACGCCGCAGACCCGCAGCTACCAGCCGCGCGGCGACCTCAACCAGGCCCTGCGGCAGATATTCACCGACTACAGCTACAACGCCCCGTTCGAGGACCTGGACCGCGACCTAGCCAAGCTCGAACAGCAGCTGCGCAGCAATCTGCCGGACTGGGTGTGCAAGGACCAGGACCTGACCATTGAGCTGTTTTCCTCGACCCTGTACCGCAACAAGGGCGCCTACCTGGTGGGGCGCATCTTCACCCCGGACGAACAGTGGCCGCTGGTGTTCCCGCTGCTGCACCGCGAAGGGCAGGGCGTGCTGGTCGATACCCTGATCACTGACGAGGCGGAAGTCTCGATCATCTTCTCCTTCACCCGTTCCTATTTCATGGTGCGGGTGGAGATTCCGGCGGAGTTCATCGGCTTCCTCAAGCGCATCCTGCCGGGCAAGCACATCGCCGAGCTGTACACCTCGATCGGCTTCTACAAGCACGGCAAGTCGGAGTTCTACCGGGCGCTGATCAACCATCTGGCCGGCAGCGACGACAAATTCATCATGGCCCCCGGCGTGCGCGGCATGGTGATGAGCGTGTTCACCCTGCCGGGCTTCAACACCGTGTTCAAGATCATCAAGGATCGCTTCTCGCCGTCGAAGAACGTCGACCGCAGCACGGTGATCGAGAAGTACCGCCTGGTGAAGAGCGTCGACCGGGTCGGGCGCATGGCCGATACCCAGGAGTTCTCCGACTTCCGCTTCCCGCTGTCCAAGTTCGATCCGGAATGCCTGGCCGAGCTGCTGGAAGTGGCACCGTCCACCGTGGAAGTCGAGAACGGCGATACCGTGCTGATCCGCCACTGCTGGACCGAACGGCGCATGACCCCGCTGAACATCTACCTGGAGCACGCCAACGAGGCCCAGGTGAAGGAGGCGCTGGAGGACTACGGCCTGGCCATCAAGCAGCTGGCCGCCGCCAATATCTTCCCCGGCGACATGCTGTTGAAGAACTTCGGCGTCACCCGCCACGGCCGCGTGGTGTTCTACGACTACGACGAGATCAGCTACCTGACCGAGGTGAATTTCCGTCGCATCCCGCCGCCGCGCTACGAGGAGGACGAAATGTCCAGCGAGCCCTGGTATTCGGTGGGGCCGAACGATGTGTTCCCCGAGGAATTCCCGCGCTTCCTGTTCGTCGATATCGGCCAGCGCCGGCTGTTCAGCCAGTTGCATGGCGATCTCTACGAGGCCGACTACTGGAAGGGACTGCAGAACGCGATCCGTGCCGGAAAGGTCATCGACGTGTTCCCCTATCGGCGCAAGGCCGACCTGATCGCATGAATGGGCGGCGTGCCGCCTAGGGAGTAATCCCCTACCGTTCGTCAGGGAAATGTGAGGTGGATGCTGGCCAAATGCCGGTTTGGTACGGCTGTGCTAGAACCAATGGTGCAAGGCCAGGAAGTCTCCCCACATTTCCCAAGGACGGTGCGCATATGCGTCAGAACCTTCCCGTGACCCAGCGTGAGCGCACCTTTACCGATGCCGATCGCCTGATTTCCACTACCGACCTCAGCAGCAAGATCACCTACGTCAACGACGCCTTCGTCGAGATCAGCGGCTTCAGCCGTGAAGAGCTGATCGGCCAGCCGCACAACCTGGTGCGCCATCCGGACATGCCGCCCGGAGTCTTCGCCCACATGTGGGAGACCATCAAGCTGGGCAAGCCGTGGATGGGCATCGTCAAGAATCGCTGCAAGAACGGCGATCACTACTGGGTCAGCGCTTACGTCACGCCCATCTACGAAAACGGCAAAATGGCCGGCTACGAGTCGGTACGCTCGGTGCCCAGCGAGGCGCAGAAGCGCCGCGCCGAAGCGTTGTACGCACGCCTGCGGGCCGGCAAGCCGCCGGTGTCGCGGATCGAATACTGGACCTACGACATCCTGCGCAGCTGGCCGCTGATCATCGCTACCCTGGTCATACTCGCCGGCCATGCGTTCCTCAACGGGCCCTGGCTGCTGGGCTTCATCGCTGCGGTGATGTTCGGCCTCGGTTCCTTCCAGCTGTACAGCAAGCGGCAGATGATTCGCCGCACTCTGGCCGAGCATCCCAAGGCCTTCACCAGCGCCCTGGTGGCCCTGACCTACAGCGACAGCCGCGGTGCCCAGGCGTTGCTCGACATGGCGATGATCAGTGAGGAGGCACGCCTGCAAACGGCGCTGACTCGCCTGGAAGATGCTGGCGAGAGCGTGCGCAAGCGTGCCGCGCAATCCGCCGAACTGTCGCGCTCCGGGGCCGAGCTTCTGGAGCAGCAGCGTAGCGAGACAGACCAGTCGGCCACCGCGATCAACCAGATGGCCTCGACTATCCAGGAAGTCGCGCACAACGTGCAGAACACCTCGCATGCGGCGGAAGAGGCCGACCGCCTGGCCCTGCATGGGCGCGATCTGGCCGGTGGCAGCCTGCAGGCCATGCAGCAGATGGCCGGTGCGGTGCAGGAGATCGGTCAGGCGGTGAACGAGCTGGCCGAATCGACCCAGTCCATCGGCAGCGTGGCCGATGTGATCACCTCCATCGCCGAACAGACCAACCTGCTGGCGCTCAACGCCGCCATCGAGGCAGCGAGGGCGGGCGAGCAGGGCCGCGGTTTCGCCGTGGTGGCCGACGAGGTGCGCGCCTTGGCCGGGCGCACCCGCGAGTCCACCGAGCAGATCCACCAGATCATCTCGTCCCTGCGCAGCGGCGCGGACAAGGCGGTGAACACCGCCAGCCGTGGTGAGGAGATCTCCCGCGACAGCGTGCGCAGCGTCGAGGCGGTGCGTGAGGCGCTGGACGGCATCAGCCAGGCGGTGACGCGCATCACCGGAATGAGTCAGCAGATGGCCACCGCGTCCGAGCAGCAGAGCCATGTGGCGGAGGACATCAGCCGGCAGATCACCCGCATCGCCCAGCTCTCCGACCACAGTGCCGGGCAGGCCCAGCAGAGTGTCGGCATCAGCCAGGAGCTGGAGCAGATGGCCGCCTACCTGCACAGCCTGGCCGAGCGTTTCAACCACTAGCGTAGTGCGCCGCCAGCGTCCTGCTGGCGGCGTGGCTCCGGTCGCTGTGGCACACTGCGCGGCCGGAGGAACCCGCCATGTCCCGAGTGCGCTGCGAACGCTGTGCCCGCCCGCAGAGCCACTGTCTCTGTCATCTGATCCCACGCCTGCCGAGCCGCACGCGGGTGCTGATTCTGCAGCACCCGGATGAGGTCGGCCACGCGCTGAACACCGCACGCCTGGCCGCCCTGGGCCTGGAAAATGCCGAGCTGCTGGTGGGTGAGAACTTCGCCGGCCTGCAGCTGGACCCGGCCTATCGCGCCTGCCTGCTGTTCCCCGGCGAAACCGCGCAAGCGCTGCCGCTGGCGCCGCTGCCAAGCGACGATCGTCCGCTGTTGCTGGTGGTGCCCGACGGCACCTGGCGCAAGGCACGCAAGCTGCTGCACCTCAATTCCTGGCTGGCCGAGTTGCCGCGCGTGTGTCTGCCATCAGGCCTGAGCTCGCGCTACCGCCTGCGCAAGGCGCCCGCCGAGGGCGCGCTGGCGACCATCGAGGCAATCGCCATGGCCCTCGATCTGCAGGAGGCGCCGCAGCGCTTCGACGAACTGTTGCGGCCATTCGAGGCACTGATCGAAGGGCAGATCGCCGCGATGGGCGCCGATACCTACCAGCGCTACCACGGCGGCTAGCGCTTCAGCGATTCTCGTCGAGCAGCACGCTGTCGAACTGGATGCTCCGGGCGCCCAGGTGCAGCAGGCTGTCGGCGAACAGCTGGTTGCGGGTGCGCTGGCAATCCCAGGCGGCTTCCCAGTCCTCGCGGCGGCGCCAGTGCAGGCGGCCGAGCAGGTGGTGCTCGCCGCTGGCATGCAGCTCCGCGCCCAGGTAACCGCTGCCGTCCTGGAACAGCTGGCGCAGTTGCTGCAGGTAGTCGTGGAAGCGCTGGATGATCTCCGCGCGGTGCGCGCTGTTCACTTCGATATCGATCAGCAGGGCGAAGCGGGCCTGGTGGTTGTCGTCTGCAATTTCGCTATGGGCACTGGGCATGAGCATGGCATTGGCTTCCTGGGCTTGAACTCGAACACCGGGCGAGGGTAAAACCTCAACTTAGCTTGAGGTCAAGAGCCATGAACAAGCCTTCACAACCACCGCGCGACCTGAGTGTTGGCGAGCTGGCCAGGCGCAGCGGCGTCGCGGTATCGGCCCTGCATTTCTACGAGACCAAGGGTCTGATCGCCAGCAACCGCAATGCCGGTAACCAGCGGCGCTACCCGCGCGAGACCCTGCGCCGGGTGGCAGTGATCAAGGTGGCGCAGCGGGTGGGCATCCCGTTGGCGGAGATTGCGGCTGCGCTGAGCGAGCTGCCCCAGGGACGCAATCCGATGGCGGCAGACTGGGCGGGATTGTCGGCACGTTGGCGCGAGGATCTGGATCAGCGGATCGCCAAGCTGCAGATGCTGCGTGATCAGCTGGATGGCTGCATCGGCTGTGGCTGCCTGTCGCTGGAAGCCTGCCCGCTACGCAACCCGGGCGACCAGCTGGCGGCGGAAGGGCCCGGCGCGCACTGGCAAGCGCCCGACTAGCGCTCGCGCATCGCCTCGGAGCGCGCCTTGAGTACCGGCTTGAGCAGGTAGTCCAGCACGCTCTTCTCGCCGGTGACGATGTCCACCGTGGCGACCATGCCGGGAATGATCAGCAGCGGGTGATCGTCGTTGCCCAGGTGGCTTTTGTCGGTGCGCACCTGGATCAGATAGAAGCTGTTGCCTTCCTCGTCGGTGATGGTGTCGGCGCTGATCAGCTCCAGCTTGGCCTTGAGCCCGCCGTAGATGGTGTAGTCATAGGCGGTGAATTTGACCATGGCCTTCTGCCCGGGATGCAGGAAGGCTACGTCCTGCGGGCGGATGCGTGCTTCGATCAGCAGGTTGTCTTCCAGCGGTACCACCTCGACCATGGGATCGCCGGGCTGCACCACGCCGCCGATGGTGTTGACCTTGAGCAGCTTGATCACCCCGTACACCGGCGAGTTCACCGTGGTACGGCTGACCCGGTCCTGGATGGCGACGCTGGTGGAGGTGATCTTCTTCAGCTCGGTGCGGACTTCGTTGAGCTCCTTCAGGGCCTCGGTGCGGAAGGTCAGGGTCGACTCGTTGAGCTTGCTCTCGATCTCCTGCATGGCCGACTCGGCCCTGGGAATGGCCAGGTTGGTGGCCTCCAGCGAGCCACGCATCTCCACGGCGCTGCGGCGCAGGCGGAGGATTTCCACTTCGGAAATGGCGCCGGCGGCCACCAGCGGCTGCGACATGCTCAACTCCTGCTGCACCAGGCCCAGGCTGGAGCGGTACTGCTGGGCCTTGGCGCGGAATTCGGCCAGCTCCTGGGTCTTCTGCCGCAGCTGTTCCTTGAGGGTGTTCTGCTCGCTTTCCAGGCGCTGCTGGCGCGAGCGGTACAGGGCCATCTCGTCCTCGACCAACTGTGGCGCTTCCTTGACCAGTTCGTCCGCCAGCGCCAATGGCCGGCCCTCGGCCTCGGCGCTGAGGCGCTCGACGCGGGCCAGCAGGGCCAGGCGATCGGCCTCGGTCTCGCCCTTGTTGGAGATGAAGCGGGTGGCGTCCAGGCGCAGCAGCACATCACCTTTGTTCACCACCTGGCCTTCACGCACGAAGATCTCGGTGACGATGCCGCCTTCCAGGTTCTGGATGACCTGCACCTTGCTCGAGGGAATGGCCTTGCCTTCGCCGGTGGTGACTTCCTCCAGCACGGCGAACTTGGCCCAGATCAGCGCTACGATCAGGCAAGCGCTGACCGACCACACGGTGGCCCGCGCCAGCCAGGGCGAATCCTCCAGAATGGCGCCGTCCACCTCGGGCATGAACTCGGTGTCCTGCTTCTTGCGTTGCAGGCTGCCGAAGTAGTCGCGCAGCGATTGGGTCAGTTCCACGCCATACCTCCGCTAAACCGCTGCCGGGCCGACGCGGCCGCGACGCAGGGCATCGATCACCGCTTCCTTGGGCCCGTCCGCCACCACGTGGCCGTAGTCCAGCACGATCAGGCGATCGACCAGGCTGAGCATCGAGCTGCGGTGGGTGATCAGCAGCAGGGTCTTGCCCTGGGACCAGGTCTGCAAACGGTTGCGCAGAATGTCTTCGCTGGTGTTGTCCATGGCGCTGGTGGGTTCGTCCAGCAGCAGGATCGGCGGGTCGAGCAGCAGCGCGCGGGCCAACAGCACCGCCTGGCGCTGGCCGCCGGACAGCAGCTGGCCGCGCTCGCCCACCGGGCGATCGAAGCCTTGGGGGTGTTGCCGGGCCAGGTCGGTGACGCCGGTCAGTTCCGCCACTTCGAGCATGCGCGCGTCGCTGACGTAGCGTGCGCCGAGGGTGAGGTTGTCACGCAGGCTGCCGGCCAGCAGCGGCAGGTCATGGGCGACATAGCCGATCTGGTGGCGCAGGTCGGCCACGTCCAGCTGGCGCAGGTCGAGGTTGTCGAGCAGGATCTGCCCCTCGCTCGGGGTGTAGAAGTTCATCACCAGGCGCGCCAGGGTGCTCTTGCCCGAGCCGCTGCGACCGATGATGCCGACCCGTTCGCCTGCGGCCATGTGCAGGCTGACCTTGCTCAGTGCCGGGGTGTCCTGGCCGGGGTAGCTGAAGCTGATCTGGCGCAGGTCCAGCGCGCCCTTGAGGTGGGTGCGCTCCAGCGGCCGCTGGTTGGCCTGGCGCTCCTGCGGCAGGGCCATCAGCGCGTCGGTGCTGGTCATGGTCAGGCGCGCCTGCTGGTAACGGGTGATCAGCCCGGCGATCTGCCCAAGCGGCGCCAGTACACGGCTGCCGAGCATGTAGCTGGCCACCAGGGCGCCGACGCTGAGATTGCCGGCGATGATGATGTAGACCCCGGCAACGATGGTGGCCATGCCGGCGAACTGCTGCAGGAACATGGTGCCGTTGGTGGCCAGGGAGGCGAGGAAGCGCGCATGGCTGTCCAGGCGGGTGAGGGCGCCGTGGGTCTTTTCCCAGCGATGCTGGCGTTCGCTCTCGGCGCTGCAGGCCTTGAGCGTTTCCAGGCCGCCGAGGGTCTCGATCAGCAGGGCCTGGCGTTCGGCGCCCAGGGTCAGGCTCTTCTGCACTGTATCGCGCAGGCGCGCCTGGATGATCAGAGCGAACACCGCGGTGATGGGGAAAGCCAGCAGCGGGATCACCACCAGCCAGCCGCCCAGCAGGCCGATGACCAGGATCATCAGCAGCGCGAAGGGCAGGTCGATCAGACTGGTCAGGGTCACCGCGGTGAGGAATTCGCGCAGGCCCTGGAAGTCATGGATGCTCTGCGCGAAGCCGCCGATCGTGGTGGGTCTGGCCGTCATCGACATGCCGGTGATGCGTTCGAACAGGGTGGCGGACAGCACCACGTCGGTCTTCTTGCCGGCCACGTCCAGCAGGTAGGCGCGCAGCACGCGCAGCAGCAGTTCGAAGCCGGTGCCGATGAACAGGCCGATGACCAGTACCCAGAGTGTGGATATGGCCTGGTTGGGCACTACCCGGTCGTAGGTCTGCATGACGAAGAGCGGGACCATCAGCCCCAGCAGGTTGATCAGCAGGCTGGCCAGGACGGCGTCGGTGTAGAGCCAGCGCGACAGTTTCAGCGTGTCGCGGAACCAGGCCTCGACCCGTGGCACCAGCGGCGTGCGGGAGTCTTCCAGTTCGTGCTGCGGCTTGGCGAAGAAGGCCTGGCCGCTGTATTCCAGCGCCAGGTGATCGCGGTTGACCCACTGCTCGCCGCCATCGGCCTCGCAGGGCAGGATCTGCATCTGGTTCTTCGGGCCCATCTTGCGCAGCACGGCGCTACGGCCGTCCTTGAGCAGCAACAGGACTGGCAGGTTGAGCGGCGAGATGGCGCCCAGCTCGCGGCGCAGGATGCGCCCCTGCAGACCGGCGCGCGCGGCGGCCCGGGGCAGCAGCTCGGCACTGAGGCGTTGTTCGGGCATCGGCAGACCGGCAGTCAGGCTGGCGCGGCTGGCCGAGCAGTCATGCAGGTTGCAGAGAATGAGGAGTCCGTCCAGCAGCGGGTCGTCATGACTCTGCCGCTGGTCGTCGGAAGGTCTCCGTTCCATGGTGGTCAAAGGTCACTACTCCTGAGAAGTCGCCCGGCGTTTATCGCGCGGGCGACGTCTGCGCCGGGACTACTTCATTTCCGGCAGGCGGGCCTCGCTCTTCACTTCGGTGAGGGCTACAGCTTCGACCGGAACTACGACGTTCTGTTTCTTCAACAATTCGCCCATGGCTGCGATGACGCGGTACATGGAAAACTCTTCGGTGTAACGAACCTCGGTGTAGCGGCGGTTGGCGGTGAAGAGTTCGTTGTCACTGTCCAGCAGGTCGAGCAGGGTGCGCTGGCCGAGGCTGAACTGTTGCTGGTAGGCCTCACGCACGCGCGAGGTGTAGTCCGCATAGTCGCGGGCCTTGGGCGTCTGCAGGCGGGCGTTCTCCATGGCGTTCCAGGCCAGCGAGAGGTTCTCGTTGACCACGCGCAGGGCGTTGTTGCGGATATCCATGGACTGGTTGATCTGGTGAGCCGCCGACTGCAGACGCGCCTTGTCGCGCATGCCGTTGAACAGGTTGTAGTTCATCACCACGGCTGCGCGCCAGGTGTTGTAGTGGCCCTCGTCGCCTTGCACGTTATCGTCGGCGGTGGTGGCCAGTTCGAGGTCGAAGCGCGGGTAGAAGGGCGCCTTGGCCACTTCGTACTGTTTCTCGGCGGCGTTGACGTCGGCCTGGGCGGACTTGAGGAAGGGGTTGTTGTCCATCACCGTCTGCCGGGCGACGTTGACGTCTTCCGGCATCTCGCCCTTGATCGAGGCGGGTTGCTCCAGCTCGTCCGGCATACGACCGGTGGCGCTGAAGAAGTTGGCTTCGGCGTCTGCCAGGTTGACCTGCTCGGTATAGAGGTTGTTCTCGGCCAGGGCCAGACGGGCTACCGATTGGTCCAGGTCGGCAGTACTGCCAACGCCGCGCTCGCTGCGCAGGCCGATCTGGTCATTGATGCGCTGGTGGGCCTGCAGGTTGTTCTGCGCCAGGGTCACCATCTCACGGCGCTTGAGCACTTCGAGGTAAACCTCGACGGTACGCAGGGCCAGGCTCTCGGAGGTGCCTTGTACATAGTAGGCACGGGAGTCGACCACCGACTTGGTGCGCGCCACTTCGTTGGGCGTGTTGAAGCCGTCGAACAGCATCTGCCGCAGGCGCAGTTCGGCGTCGTTATAAGTCAGGGTTTCCTTATTGTGATCACCCAGTGCTCGGGTACTGGGGCTGTCGGTCTGCTCACGGCCGTAACCCAGAAGCAGATCAACGGTAGGTAGATAGCCGCCCTTGGCAATTTTCACTTCCTCATCCGCAGACAGACGATCATTCATGCTGGCATGCAGCTCGGGATGATTGTCGATGGTGCTCTGGATGGCTTCCGAGAGTGTCATGGCCTGCGCCTGAAAACAGGCTATGGCCAGCAAAATGCCACCGTAGAGCGGTTTTAGTGAGGGCATGATCTTTTTCTCCTTATTTATATGCTCGGTTCCTGTCGTCAAAATGCTGACGATTTTCGCCTGAAAGAGCGTTTCAGGCCTGTAACATCACAGCTAAGAACATCTTCCAGAGTAGCTAAGAAAAATTCGTCACAAGATTTATGAGAAAAAAGTCTTATGCACTGTGTGAGATACGGCACATTGTTTCTCCCGTAAGCCGCGAAAAACGGGGCCTTCAGGCCTTTTCGCAGTTAAAGCAGACGGTCAAGCGCAGTTTGGAGCATAAGGGGCGGGAATGTTTCTGATGGGTAGGTTCGGTGCAGTTGGGGCGACACTTTTTTGTCGCATTTCAAATTGGGTTCCTTGCGCCGCTCCACTTTCTCAACTTTCTTCGCATGCAATCCCCGAGTTCGAAAGGTGATTTGGCCCTTTTGAAACGTGTCGACGGTGGTCGGCAGCTGTAGTGCGGAGGAAGGATCATGGCTACTTTGATTGGTGTCGTCAGCCAGGTTGTCGGCGAGGTCTTTGCGGTAGCCGGCGATGGAACGCGTCGACCGTTAGTCGAAGGCGATCGGGTTTATGCCGGCGAACAATTGGAAACCGGCGCCGCTGGCGCGGTCGCAGTCACTCTCACCAATGGTGAGGTCCTTACCCTCGGGCGCGACAGCAGCCTGGGTCTCAACGAACAGATGCTGGCGGGCTACGATGGCCAGACGGTCCAGCCCCAGGAGCAGGCGCCCGCCACTCCCACCGACGGCGATCTGACTGACGTCGAACAACTGCAAGCCGCGATCGAGGCCGGCGTCGACCCGACCCAGGCTGGTGAGGCGACTGCCGCCGGTCCTGGGGCTGGTGGTGGTGCCGGTGGTGCTGGCGGTATCGGTGGTGGCCACAGCTTCGTATTGCTGGGTGAAGTGGGCGGTGCGCTGGATCCCGTCATCGGCTTCCCGACCGAGGGGCTGAACACCGGTCCCGAGTTCCCCGATCCCGAGCCCATCGTTACCGACGAGCCAGCAGCGGACTTCACTCCCTCGATCGAGATCGAGTACGAGGACGGTAATGGCAATATCTCGGTAGGCCCGGCCATTGTCGATGAGGAGGCACTGGCCGACGGTACCAACCCCGGCAGCGGCGCAGAGCAGGCCAGCGGCAACATCATCATCACCTCGCCGGATGGCGTTGCTTCGCTGCAGATCCAGGGCTTCGACGGCGTTTGGGTGGACGTCACGAACGGCGGTGTGGTGGTCGGCCAGTACGGCACCCTGACCGTGGATGCCGCCGGCAACTGGACCTACACCCTGACCGACAACACCCTCGATCATCCCAACGCCGGTGCGTCCGGCGCTGCCGACCAGGTCGGCGAAAGCTTCCCGGTGCGGGTATTCGATCTGGACGGCGATGTATCGCCGACCGTGCAACTGAACGTGCTGGTCAATGACGACGCGCCCATCCTCACCGAAGGCGAGGGCGCCCAGGTAGCCGCCATCGTCGACGAGGACGAAACCTCCGATGGCATCACCGATGGCGACTCGGTCACCAACGTGGCCGCCGGTGGCCCCGGCACCCTGAACGCGCTGGTCAACTTCGGCGCCGATGGTATCGGCGGCTTCGGCTTGTCTGGCAGCGCTACTGCCATTTCCAGCCTGGAGGCCCAGGGCCTGACCTCCGGCGGTACCGCCCTCAGCTACAGCGTCGCAGGCAACGTGCTGACCGCATCGGCAGGCGGCGAAACCATTTTCACCTTGCAGGTGGGCGCCGATGGCAGCTTCACCTTCACCCTGGTCGGCCAGCTGGATCACCCGACTCCCGATGGCAATGATGACGAACTGCTCGATCTGCCGATCGATTTCTCCGGTGTACTGACTGCCGTCGATGGCGACGGCGACTCGGTTGGCACCTTCACTGGCGGCAGTTTCGTCATCGACGTGGAAGACGATGTTCCGCAGTGGGCCGGTAGCCGTGGCGAGGGCGAAGAACAGTTCTTCCCGCGGGTCACCGAGCTCGTACACGAGGATGCATTGACCGCTGGTGGCGGTGCACCCCATGACGGCAACCCGGAAGGTGGGCAGACCACCACGGTGTCTGGTCTGGCCGGTTCGCTGTCGGCCCTGGTCGACTTCGGTGCCGACGGTCCTGGCGACTTCGGTCTCTCCAGCGACGTCAGCTCCATGGATCTGCAGGGGCTGACTTCCGGTGGCGATCCGTTGACCTATGAAGTGGTCGGCAACGTGCTGACCGCCAGCGCGGGCGGCGAAACCATCTTCACTCTGACCGTGAATGCCGATGGCAGCTGGGAGTTCGTGCTGCAGGGCCCGATCGACCATCCCATCGCGGATGGCTCCTTCGATTCCGAAGATCTACCCGGCCTGGGCGTCGACTTCTCCGGCATCCTCACCGCGACCGATGGTGACGGCGACCCGCTGGTAGGCGGCTTCCCGCCTGGCAGCTTCGCCGTCGACATCGAGGACGACGTGCCGGTAGTGGCCGGTGGCGAAGAGGGCAACGAAATCTCCGGCGTGGTTCATGAGGACGCGCTGACCATAGGCGGCGGGGCTCCCTACGAGGGCAACCCGGAAGGCGGCCAGACCACCATCGTGGGCAGTGCCACCAGTGGCTCGCTCAGCGGCCTGGTCAGCTTCGGTGCCGATGGCCCTGGCGACTTCGGTCTCTCCAGCGATGTCAGCTCCATGGACCTGCAGGGTCTGACCTCCGATGGCGATGCGCTGAGCTATGCAGTGGTCGGCAATGTGCTGACTGCCACCGCGGGCGGCGAAACCATCTTCACCCTGACCGTGAATGCCGATGGCAGCTGGGAATTCGTGCTGGAAGGGCCGCTGGATCATCCGGTCGCCGACGGCAGCCTGGATGGCGAGTTGCTGCCTGGCCTGGGTATCGACTTCTCCGGGGTACTGACCGTCACGGATGGTGATGGCGACCCGCTGGCCGGCGGCTTCCCGACCGGCAGCTTCACCGTCAACGTCGAGGACGACGTACCGCGGCCTGACGGCAACGAGCAGACGGCAATTCGTCAAGAGGTGCAGGAAGATGCCTTGAACCTGGTCGACGGCGCGCCCTACGAGGGGAACGATGAGGGTGGCCAGACCACCGTCGCCTCGGGCGATCCGGGCGATCTTTTCGCGCTGATCGACTTCGGCGCCGACGGTCCCGGCACCGTGGGCCTGTCCAGCGACACCAGCTCGCTGGATGCACAGGACCTGATGTCCGAAGGTACCGAGCTGTCCTATAGCGTGATCGGCAACGTGCTGACCGCAACCGCCAATGGCAACACCATCTTCACCCTGACGGTGGATGCCGATGGCGGCTACGAGTTCGTGCTGAGCGGCCCGCTGGATCATCCGATCGCGGACAGTGCACTGGACGACGAAACCCTGGCTGGTCTGGGCATCGATTTCTCACAAATGATCACCGCGACCGACGGTGATGGCGACCCGCTCTCCGTGAGTCTGCCCAACGGCAGCTTCGCCATCGACGTCGAGGACGACGTGCCGGTGGCCCGCGAGTTCAGCCAGCGGCCGTGGGTCAGCAACCAGGTCGACGAGGATGAGCTGCCCGGTGGCATCACCGATGGCGATGGCGTTACCAACGTGGCCAATGGCGCGGCCGGTGCGCTATACGCCGCCATCAACTTTGGTGCCGACGGCCCTGGAACGATCGGCATGACCGGCAGCCCGGCAGCGATCGGTGCCCTGGAGGCCCAGGGCCTGACCTCGGGCGGTGTGGCGCTGAGCTTCACCGTGGTCGGCAATCTGCTGACCGCCACTGCCGGTGGTGACACCATCTTCACCCTGCAGGTGAACGGCGACGGCAGCTACACCTTCACCCTGTCCGGCCCGCTGGATCATCCGGTGGCCGACGGCACCCCGGCTGGCGACAACGAGATGCTCGGTTCGGGCATCGACTTCTCGTCGGTGATCACCGCAACCGATGGCGACGGAGATCCGCTGAGCGGCCTGAACCCGGGCAGCTTCGTGATTCGGGTGGAAGACGACATCCCCGTGGCGGTACCGCTGCAGTACGACAACGAGCAGAACCCCATCCCGCTGGTCTCGGGCCAGGTGGACGAGGATGAGTTGACGAATGGCATCGGTGACGGCGACAGCGAGGGCACTTCTGTATCCGGCCCTGCTGGCACCCTGAATGCTCTGGTCAACTTCGGTGCGGATGGCCCCGGCGACTTCGGCCTGAGCGACGATCCGGCCGACATTGCCACCCTGGAGGCCCAGGGCCTGACCTCGGACTCCATTGCGCTCAGCTACTCGGTGGTGGGCAACGTGCTCACCGCCACCGCCGGTGGCAACCCGGTGTTCACCCTTACGGTGAATGCCGATGGCAGCTACAGCTTCGAGCTGCAGGGGCCGCTGGATCATCCATTGCCTGGCAGCACCGATGACGACCAGCTGCTTGGTCTGCCAATCGACTTCTCCGGCGTGCTGACCGCCACCGATGGCGACGGCGACCCGGTGGATGGCTTCGCCGATGGCAGCTTCGTGATCAATGTTGAGGACGATGTGCCGGAGGCGCAGAACGACAATGCCACCGTTCTGTCTGGCCAGGCCCAGAACATTAACCTGGTGTTCGTGCTGGACTTCAGCGGCAGCATCGACAACACCGAGCTGAACGCCATGCTCGATGCCGTGCGAGCGGCTGGACAGGAGTTGTTCAATACGGCTACCGGCGCAGTTCAGATTCAGATCGTGGCATTCTCGGGTACCTCGATTTCTTTCCCGACGATCGACAACATCGCGGACTTCACCGATTTGGTGAACTCGCTCAACCCGCAGGAGCCGGGTGGTGATCGGCCGCTCTCTGGCCTCACCGACTTCACCGATGCGATCCAGGAGACCATGGCTGCGTACACCCCGCTGCCGGGGTGGACTAACCAGGTCATCTTTATCAGCGACGGCAACCCCAACGAGCAGACCGGCCCTGGTGGCGCGCCTTCGTTGACCGAGCCGACGGCGACCGACTGGAACAATTTCGTCGACAACAATGGCATCAACGTCACCACCATCGGCATCGGCGATAACATCGACGACCCGCGTCTGGAAGACGTCGATGTGGACGCCGGGGCGAACAACGATCCGCTGCGTGTCGATGATTTCGACGACCTGGTCGATACCCTGGTGGATCAAGTGATCGGTGGCCTTGTGGGTGGCAATGTCTTGCTGGGCAATGACAATGCCGTGGGCGGTGGTGACGACGATGCCTTCGGTGCCGATGGCCGCGGCCAGATTCTCTCCATCGAGATCAATGGCACTACCTACACCTGGGACGGCACCGCCGATGGCGATCAGCAACTGACCGACATCGCTACGGCCGAAGGCGGCAAGCTGAGCTTCAACTTCTCCACTGGCGCCTGGAGCTATCAGGCTCCGGCCAACGTGGCCGGTGACAAGACCGAGACCTTCACCTACACCATCGTCGATAATGACGGCGACCCATCTACCGCCACCCTGAACATCTACGTTGAGGACGGCAGCCCGGTCGAAGCTACGGTTACCGACGACCGCGTTGCCGGCGGTATACCGGATGGCGATGGCCTGACGGCCTCGGTCAGCGGCAGTGTCGCCTCTTTGGCAGTTGGCCCCGATACGGCGGTCTTCAGCCTCAATCCCGGCGGTATTGGTGGCCTGACGGGCGCAACCTCGGGCGGCGTCGCGCTGGTCTACTCGATCAGCAGCAACGTGCTCACCGCCACCGCCGGCCCGGCCGGCCCGACGGTCTTCACCCTGCAGGTCGATCCTAGCGGTAGCTATACCTTTACCCTGGATCGTGCCTTGGATCATCCGCTGGGCAACGGTGACGATAACGAGCAGCTGACCCTCAACTTCGCCAGCGTGCTCGAGGCTGAAAGTGCCGGTGGCGCCCCTGTCGACCTGGCCGGAGCCTTCCTCATCCACGTCGAGGACGATGTGCCGGTGGTCGACATCCTGCCCAACTCGGCAGCGAGCGTGGCCGAAGGTTCGACCTATGACGGTACCTGGACCCATGGTACGGGCGGCGATGGCGCCGGCAGCATCAAGGTGCTGGTAGGCCCCAACGAGTACAACCTGGATACCAACATCTCGCTGGCGAGCGGCACGCTGCGCGTCAACAGCGATGGCACCTGGAGCTTCCAGGCTGGCAGCGGGCTGGATCAGGATGTGATCAACAGCCAGACCTTCTCGGTGCGGGTGCGTGACTACGATCAGGACACCGCGACCGACAGCTTCACCATCCGCATCACCGATGCCGGTTCTCCCACTGGCGGGCAGACCAGCAATGCGGTGGATGAAGAGGGGCTCTCCGGCGGCATCACCGGCGGTCCCAATGATGCGGCGGGTACCGGCACTACGGTCACCGGCAACCTGGGCTACAGCTTCGGCCCGGACGGTGCGGCACCCGTGGGTGCCTTCACTTGGAGCACGGCAGGTCTGCCGGCGCTGACCTCAGGCGGCACTGCGCTGACCTATTCGGTGAGCGCCGATGGCCTGACCCTGACGGCGGCCAAGGTGGGAGGCGGGGCAACCGTCTTCACCGTCAAGGTCACCAATGCCTCGACCGGCGCCTACGAGTTCAAGCTGCTGCAGCCGCTGGATCATCCGGCCCCGGTTTCACCGACCGGCAGCGACGAGAACAATATCGACCTGAGCTTCGCATACACGGTCAAGGACGATGACGGCTCGACCGCCAATGGCAGCCTGGGCATCTCCGTCGACGACGACAGCCCGACGGTCAATCTGCTGCCGGATGCACCGGTCAATGTGGCCGAAGGCACTACCTACAGCAGCGGTACCTGGACCGGTGGTTACGGTGCCGACGGCGGCGGTAGCGCCAAGGTGCTGGTGGGGGCCAACGAGTACAACCTCAATACCAACATTGCCCTGGATACCGGCATTCTGCGCGTCAACAGCAACGGTACCTGGAGCTTCCAGGCCGCCAATGGCCTGGATCAGGATGTCTACAACAGCCAGAGCTTCTCGGTGCAGGTGCGTGACTACGACCAGGACACCGTGATCGATAGCGTGACCATCAACATCACCGATGCGGCCAAACCCTCGGGAGGTACGGCGAACAACGCTGTAGACGAGGAAGGACTGAGCAACGGCATCACCGGCGGTCCCAATGATGCTGCGGGTATCGATACCACGGTCACCGGTAGCCTGGGCTACAGCTTCGGTCCGGATGGCGCGGCACCCGTGGGAGCCTTCACCTGGAGCACGGCGGGGCTGCCGGCGCTGGCCTCTGGCGGCACCGCGCTGACCTATTCGGTGAGTGCCGATGGCCTGACCCTGACAGCGGCCAAGGTGGGGGGCGGCGCAACCGTCTTCACCGTCAAGGTCACCGATGTCGCGACGGGCGCCTACGAGTTCAAGCTGCTATTGCCGCTGGATCATCAGGCCCCGGCTTCACCGACCGGCAGCGACGAGAACAACATCGGCCTCAGCTTCAGCTACACCGTGAAGGACGATGATGGTTCGACCGCCAACGGCAGCCTGGGCATCTCCGTCGACGACGACAGCCCGGCGGTCAATCTGTTGCCGGATGCACCGGTCAATGTGGCCGAGGGCACCAGCTACAACAGCGGCACCTGGACCAGCGGTTATGGCGCCGATGGTTCCGGCAGCATCCAGGTGCTGATAGGCGCCAACGAGTACAACCTGGACGCCGATATCGCCCTGGCGACCGGCACATTGCGGGTCAACAGCAACGGTACCTGGAGCTTCCAGGCCGCCAACGGTCTGGATCAGGATGTCATCAACAGCCAGAGCTTCTCGGTGCGGGTGCGTGACTACGATCAGGACACCGTGACCGATAGCATGACCATCAACATCACCGATGCGGCCAAGCCCACGGGAGGTACGGCGAACAACGCGGTGGATGAAGACGGGCTGGCCAACGGCGTAGCCGGTGGCCCCAACGATGCAGCGGGGGCCGATACCACGGTTACCGGCAACCTGGGCTATAGCTTCGGTGCCGACGGTGCCGCGCCCACTGGAGCCTTCACCTGGAGTACGGGAGGTCTGCCGGCACTGACCTCCGGTGGCAGCGCGCTGACCTACTCGGTGAGCGCCGACGGCCTGACCCTGACGGCGGCCAAGGTGGGAGGCGGCGCAACCGTCTTCACCGTCAAGGTCACCGATGTCGCGACAGGAGCCTACGAGTTCAAGCTGCTGCTGCCGCTGGATCACTCGGCACCTGTCTCCCCGGTTACCAGTGACGAGAACAACATCAACCTGAACTTCAGCTACACGGTCAAGGACGATGACGGCTCGACAGCCAATGGCAGCCTGGGCATCTCCGTCGACGACGACAGCCCGACCGCCAAGGACAACAGCATTAGCGTGACCGAAGGCGGGGTGCCACCGTTTAATCTGATCCTGGTGGTGGATACTTCCGGAAGCATGCTGTACGAGATCGGCGGCAACACCCAGGGTTCGCCCAACCGCCTGGAGCTGGCCAAGGAAGCGCTGTCCAACATGATCGACAGCTATGCCGCCCTTGGCGTGGATCTGGCGATCACGGTGATCGACTTCGCCACCGGTGCCCTGCTGATTCCGCAGACCACCGACCCGGATGTGGCCAAGCTCAACATCCAGAACCTGGCTACCGACGGCGGCAACACCAACTACAACGCACCGCTGGTCCTGGCACAGAATCAGCTGACCGCCGACCTGGTCAACCTGCCGGACTACGAGCACAAGGTGTACTTCCTGTCCGACGGCCAGCCCAATGTAGGCAACGTGCCTGCCGGATGGACATCCTTCATCAATGCCAGCGGCGCCGAGGTGTATGCGGTTGGCCTCAGCGTCAGCAGCAATGCCGGGGCGATCGCGCAACTGGGTCTGGTCGAGGATCATGGTGATGCCGTCACCCTGATCGACGACCCCTATGACCTGGATGCGACCCTGCAGGCCACTGTGCCGCAGCCGACCATGGGCAATATGGTGACCGATGTTGACCCGGTAGCTGGTGTCGATACCAGTGGTGCGGATGTACCGGTGACGGTGACCCAGATCAGCTTTGTCGCAGCCAACCCGGCGGCCTACATCGGGGTGGCCGACAGCGTCGTCGGCAATGTGGTGACCTTCCTGGTACAGGGCGGCACCACTGGCCCGATCACCACTCCACTGGGCGGTACCCTGGTGGTCAACGCCAACGGTTCCTACAGCTATACACCGCCAAATGATGTGCTGGTCGATAGTCAGGAGGTGTTCACTTACACCATCGTCGACAAGGATGGCGACCAGTCCAGCGCCAACCTGAATATCAGCGTTCTGGATACCAGCCCGATCGTTGCCAACGTGTACGAGGACGGCCTGCCCAACGGCCTGCCGGATCCGGGCTCCAACGTCACCAGCGTGTCGGGCACTCTGGCCGGCGCCGTGGTAGACAGCGCCGGTGTGACCTTCAGCCTGGGTAGCGTTGCCGGCCTTCCGGCGCTGACTGCCGATGGTGTGCCTATCACCTACAGCGTGGTCGATGGGCCGACCTCCGACACCCTGACCGCCAAGGCCGGTACGGTGAACATCTTCACTCTGGTGCTGCAGGCCAATGGCAACTACACCTTCAACCTGCTGGGGGCCATCGACCATGCCACGGCCAATGGCGACGATCAGGAACTGAAGGATCTGGACCTCTCCAGCATCATCGTGGCCAAGGAAGGGGCAACCAACGTCCCGTTGATTCGCGACTTCATCGTGCAGGTCGAGGACGATGTGCCGGTTATCCAGTCCACCTCCAACCTGGTGTACTCCAACAGCAACAACCCGGGTGGCGCCACTGGTGTGTTCGACTACAGCACCGGCGCCGATACCCGCGACACTGGGCCGTTCAGTGCCTCCGACTCGGACTTCAAGTCCATCACCCTGACCGGCTCCGTGGGTGGTGTGGCGATCAGCTCGCAGTCGGTCACCTGGGTATCGGAGAGCGCCACGACGGCGACCTTCGATGTCGAGTTCGAGTACGCACCTAACCCATCCAACCCGAGCGTCAAGGAGGAAGCCGCAGGTACCCTGACCTTCGACAAGGTCAACGGCACCTACACGGTGACGCTGGATGGGCCGATCGAGGGCTTCCAGGTGCTGAAGACCAGCGCGAACCTGGGAATCGTCGGCTATGTGCCGGGCAGCAGCACGGTGGACAACACCAACCCGGACGTGGCGGTTTCCCAGCTGGCCAGTGACTTCTTCGTGCAGTTCCGGGGTTACGCGGAGCCTGGGGCTGGTACTGGCGGTAATAACCTGCAGACTGGCGGGGCCAACACCAACATCTTCGTCAACGGCGAGCTGTTCAGTCAGGCCAGTTCGTATGTGACCCTGTCCAATACCTCCAACGGTGTAGCTGGAGATACCATCGGCCAGGGCGAGGTGCTGGACCTGAACTTCTATACCTCCAGCCCGACCGGCAATCTTGCCGTAACCCCGACAGGTCGCGCCGATGGCATCTTCCTGAAGTTCGACGGCATCAACAGCGAGGATCTGGTGGTCGTCCTGAAGCTGATCGGCCCGGGCGGAGTGACCACGACCAAAGCACTGGTGATCAACAACAGCGACATCTACCGCAACAGCAGCGGCGCCACGGCGCTGGCCGCCCTGGCGGTGTATGGCATTACGCTGGATAACAACGACGGTGCGATCGTCATCGAGAACAATGACTTCAACGGCGCAGGTGAGAGCTGGCAGATCTACGGTGCTCAGATACTGACGACAGTGGAGGGCATCACGACCTCGACGGCGATCAACTATGACAATGACTTCGGTGAATCGGGGGGCTCGACCCTGACCACCAACTTCAATAATCAGACCGACAACGACGTGGTCAAGGTCTCCGATATCGGCTTCATCAAGACCCAGACCACGACCGTGGATGCGGAGCTGGACTTCCAGGTGGCGGTGCAGGACGCCGACAACGATGCCACTTCGAGTGTGAACCTGCATGTCACCATCGAGGCCGGCAACACCTTCACCGGCACTGCACTGGCTGACGTGATCCAGGGCAGCACCGGCAACGACACACTGTCCGGCCTGGCCGGGGACGATGTACTGATCGGTGGTCTTGGCAATGACCTGCTGATCGGTGGTGCCGATAACGACACCTACCGGTGGACTGCCGGAAACACCGGCACCGACACGGTGCAGGGCTTCGTTAACAACTTCAACGGCAACGCCCAGGGCGACCGGCTCGATCTGTCGCAACTGCTGACCGGTGAACACGGGCAGGCGGGTGATATCGGCAACTTGCTGAGCTTCATCGACATCAGTACAGCCAACCTGGGAGGAGGTGCGGCGCTGGATACGGTGATCAAGGTCAGCGACACCTCCACCGCCGATCCGGCGACCTCGACCGAGCAGACCATCGTGCTGCAGGACGTCAACCTCGTGAGCCTCTACGGCGGCACCGAGAGTGGCACCATCCTTGGCATGTTGGGAGACGGTACGCTCAAGGTTGACGTGGCATAACCAGCGAGGCGCCCGGTGAGTCGACACTGCTGAACGGGCGCTTATATGATCGGCCCGCTACCCTTCTGGGGTAGCGGGCCTTTTTTATGCCTGGAGGAAGCCACATGGTGTACGTGCAAAGGGATGCCGAGGGGCGTTTGCTGCGGGTGGAGCATGATGCGTTCGAGGGCATGACGGAGACGCTGGCGGTCGAGAGCGAAGAGCTGCACAACTGGCTGGCGGCCCGTGAAGAGGTCAAGGAGCGCCTGACCAGCCTGAAGGACTCCGACCTGGAACTGGTGCGGGTGCTGGAGGATGTGGTCGGCGTGCTGGTGGCGAAGGGCGTTATCCGCTACACCGATCTGCCGGAAGCAGCACGGCGCAAGCTGGATAGGCGCGCTGTGACCCGTGCCCAGATCGAGGGCCTCAGTGGTCTGCTGGGTGACGATGATCACCAGCTGATCTGACGCAGACCAGCACGCAAAAGCCCGCCGTCATGGCGGGCTTTGCATTACATCGGAAAGCTTGGCTCAGCCCTGCCAGGGTGCCGGCGCGCCGATCAGGCGACCCATGGCGCCGTAGATGCCCATTTCCTTGAGTACATTCAGCTCGCCTTCGGTTTCCACCATCTCGGCGATCAGCGGCAGGTCGATGCTGTTGGTGGCGCGGAAGATCGCCTCGATGAACACGCGCTTGTCATTTTCCTTGTCGATGGCGCGGATGTAGCTGCCGTCGATCTTCAGGTAGGCCAGGCCCAGGTGGGTCAGGTTGCCGATCAGGCTGAAGCGCCCGCCGAAGTGCTGCAGGCCCAGGTGGTAGCCTGCCTCGCGCACTTGTTGGCTGAGTTTCTCCAGTTCCGCTGGTGGCGGCAGGTATCGCTCGTCCAGCTCCAGGGTCATCAGCTCGCTCTGCTGCGGATGTTCCCTGAGCAGGTTCAGCAGCTTCTCCAGGCTGCCAGCGTCACGCAGCGTGGCAGCGGACAGGCTGAGGGCGAGCGGCTGCGGGTACTTGGCCAGGTGCGCCAGACTGTGTTCGAGCATGGCCAGGTCGAAGCGTGCGGCCCAGCCCAGGCGTTCGATCCACGGCAGGAAACGGCCGGCGGCCACGGCCTCGCCTTGTGGGTCGAGCAGGCGTGCCAGGACCTTCTGGTGCAGTACCTGGCTGGTGTCCGCGCAGGCCGCCACCGGTTGGAAGTACAACTGCAGCATGCTCTGGTTGAGCGCATCGTCGATCCAGCGTCGCCAGTCGTGCAGGCCGTGGCCATTGGTGGCCTGGTAGTCGTCCAGGCGCTCCCAGGACTTGCCCGCATTGCTCTGTGCCTGGGCCAGAGCCTGATCGGCGCGGCCGATCACATTGGCCACTTCCTCACCGGGGCGGAATGCGGCGATGCCAAGGTGCGCCACCGGCGTGCAGTCGCTGGCGCCGGTCTGGCGCAGGCTCTCCAGCCCGTCTGCCAGTTCCTGGGCGAGGCGGTCGGCGTCCTCGGCGACCAGGCCCGGGGCGAGCAGGGTGAACTCGCCGCCGCGGCTGCGTGAGGCCAGCCAGTCCGGTGCACCGCGCTGTTCCAGCAGACGCTTGAGCAGCTCACCGATGCTGTAGATCAGCGAGTCGGTACGCTGGCCGCCCATGCGCTGGTTGAGACCGCCGAGATCGTTGACGCGCAGGAACATCAGGTAGCCGGAGGCATTCTGCTCGGTCACCGCCAGCTGGTTGGCCAGCTTGATCTCGAACAGGCGGCGGTTGGCCAGGCCGGTGAGGCTGTCCAGGTAGGCCTCTTCGCGCAGCTTTTCGCTGCGCGCGGCTTCCTCGGCGAACAGCTGCTTGAGCTTCTCGACCATCTGGTTCATCGCCAGCACCACGCGTTTGAGTTCGGGGGTACGCGGCACGCGGGGCAGGGTGAGGAATTCGCGGCGGGTGATGGCCTGGGCCTGGCTGACCATGTTGTCCAGCGGGCGCAGCTGGGTGCGTAGCAGCCAGCCGCCGAGGATGGCGCTGACCACGCCGCACAGCAGCAGCCAGACCAGGCTGCCGATGGCGCTGTCCCACAGCTTGGCCAGGGCGAACTGCGGATGGCTGAGTACTTCGACCCGTGCCGCCTGCTCCCAGCCGCGCATGATCAGTGCATCGCCACCCTGCGGGTCGAGGTCGACCAGGTCGACGAACCAGGCCGGCACCTTGTCCGAGGTGGTTGTGGTGCGTCGCTCGACTATCACTTCCTCGCCGGGAATGCGCACCACGCGGATGGTGGCGAAGTAGCCGCTGTCGAAGATTGAGCTGACCATCAGCTCGATCATTGCCGGGTCGTCCACGTGCGGCGTCATCGACAGGCCCAGCGCGGTGGCGGCGTCCTGGGCATGCGAGCGCAACTGGCTGAGCAGCTGTTCGCGCGAGGACTCCACGCCGGCGATGAAGCTGCCGGTGAAGGCCACCACGAGGAACAGGCAGATGGCGAGGAACAGTTGTTTCAACAGGGACATAGGCCTCTCCTAACCCTCTCCGATGTCGAAGCCTTCGGCTCGCATCTTTTTCAACAGATCCTGCCAGCGCGACAGTTTCTTGGTGTCGCTCTTCCTGCCGGTCTGGCCTGGCAGATACAGGCCCTCGGCATTGAAGGCGTAGACCGGCAGCAGGTCCTTGCGCTGGGATGCGGGGCGGATCTCCCCGATCAGATTGTCCAGCACCAGGGGTTCTGCGCCGGGGCTGGCGTAATAGGTGAGCACCATGTGCGCCTGGTTGTAGCGCAGTGCCTTGACGTACGTGATGCGCAGCTTGTCGCTGGGCACGCCCAGACGGCGCAGGGTGAAGTACTTGGCGATGGAGTAGTCCTCGCAGTCGCCGGCGCCCTTGATCAGCGCCTCGACCGGCGTGGCCCAGTAATCATTTTGCCGCCAGTTGCGGCTGTCGTCGGAGAAGCGGAACTGGCGATTGAAGAAGCGATTGACCGCGGCCAGCTTCTCGTTTTCAGGGAGGTTGGTACTGGCGATGATCAGCTCGTCCCAGGCCTCGATGCGGCCCTTGGCGACGCCGAGGTTGCCGTAGCGCTGCTCGGCATTCTGCAGGATCAGACCGAAGTCCCAGTTGGCGCGCGCCACCATCGCCAGCAGCAGGCCGAGCAGGGCGCCGAGTAGCAGCCGGCCTGTCGGCAGGCGCTTGGCTCGTCCCTGAGTGCTCGGCCGCAACGGCATGAAAATGTCTCCACGAGAGGTGGAGAAAGTGTAGGCAGCGCGTCACATTTTTTCCGCTTTCGCGGTGCGCTTCAGCCGCGGCTGGGCAGGGTCTTCTGACGCAGGATGTAGAGGCTCACCAGCACCGCGCTGGTGAGCATGAAGGCACGCGCCCAGACTAGCGGCACCAAGTAGCAGGACAGGCCGATGCTGGCCCACATCAGGCCCAGGGCGTAGACCTTGCCCTTGAGTGGAATGCCGTTGCCTTCCAGGTAATCACGAATCCACGGGCCGAGGCGCGGGTGGTTGACCAGCCACAGGTAGAAACGCCTGGAGCTGCGCACGAAGCAGGCCGCCGCTAGCAGCAGGAAGGGCGTGGTGGGCAGCACCGGCACGAAGATGCCGATCACCCCGAGTACCACGCTCAGCCAGCCGATCGCCAGCAGCGCGTAACGCACGCTGCGGTGGCGGCTCTGCTGGATATCGCTATGCGCCATGGGCGCGGCTTAGTGGTGGCGGGGTTTGAGAAGGGCAGGCTTCTCTTCCGGCGCCTGGCACAGCAGGAACAGGGCGGTGAGCAGTTCGGGAATCTGGTCGACCATGCTGTCCACCAGTTGGCGGTCGCGGGCGATCTCGGCGAATTCCGGCTGCTCGTCGAACAGGCCGGAGGCGACCATGATCGGCAGCAGCAGCTCGCTGACTTCGTCTTCGGAGTCTTCGAACCACACGGCCTCGCGCAGGAACACGCCTTCCATGAAGCCGATGCACCAGCCGCGCAGGTCGGAGTCGTCCGGCTCGTCGCCGAGGTCGATGTCGCAGGGGATTTCCGGCTCGTCGTCGCTGGCCAGCTGGCGGGCGATGTGTGCCTTGAGCAGTTGCAGGGTGGCTTCGATCTCTTCGCGCTCGGCCTCGCTGCGGTAGTGCGGCGGCTCGGCGAACAGGGCATCGATCCACTCGCGTTCCGGTACATGGTCGGGGCAGATGCAGAGGGCGGTCAGGTAGCCATGGGCGGCCACGTAGTCCAGAGCTTCTTCGTGCAGATCATCGGCATCGAGGAAGGCTTGCAGGCGGGACAATTGCTCGGCGAAGGACATCGTGGGACTACCTTGAGTGAGTAAACATCGGGATTCTAGCCGCCCAGGCCCGCAAAAGCACGGCCGACGGGCGATGGCCTGCCGCCGTCATCGCTCGCGTATACTGCGCCGCTTCCAATGGAGACCGGCACGGCATGCTCGACCAGGCAACCAATCCCCAGGCACTGCGCATCCTCAAAGACGTTTTCGGCTACGACGCCTTCCGCGGCAAGCAGGCGGCGATCATCGAACGCGTGGCCTCGGGCGGCGATGCGCTGGTGCTGATGCCCACCGGCGGCGGCAAGTCGTTGTGCTTCCAGGTACCGGCGCTGCTGCGCGAAGGTCTGGCGGTGGTGGTCTCGCCATTGATCGCGCTGATGGAAGACCAGGTTTCCACCCTCGACGAGCTGGGCGTGGCCGCCGTGGCGCTCAACTCCACCCTGAGTGCCGAGGAGCAGCGCGATATCGCCGAGCGCATTCGCCGCGGCGAGATCAAGTTCCTCTACGTGGCCCCCGAGCGTCTGGTACAGCCGCGCATGCTGGACTTTTTGCAGCGTCTGCCACAACTCGCCCTGTTCGCCATCGACGAAGCGCACTGCGTGTCCCAGTGGGGCCACGACTTCCGCCCGGAATACCTGCAGCTGGGTCAGCTGGCCGAACTCTTCCCCCAAGTGCCACGCATCGCCCTGACCGCCACGGCGGACATGCGTACCCGCGAGGAGATCGTCCAGCGCCTGCACCTGGAGCAGGCCGAGCGTTTCCTCTCCAGTTTCGACCGGCCGAACATCTTCTACCGTATCCAGCCCAAGGATCAGCCGCGCAAACAGCTGCTGGCCTTCCTCGCCGCGCGCAAGGGCGATGCCGGCATCGTCTATTGCCTGTCGCGCAAGAAGGTCGAGGAAGTGGCCGACTTCCTCAGCGCCCAGGGCTTCCCGGCGCTGCCTTACCACGCCGGCCTGCCCAACGACCTGCGCGCCTATCACCAGAAACGCTTCCTCAACGAGGAAGGCCTGATCATGGTGGCGACCATCGCCTTCGGCATGGGCATCGACAAGCCCAACGTGCGCTTCGTCTGCCACATGGACCTGCCCAAATCGTTGGAAGCCTATTACCAGGAAACCGGCCGCGCCGGCCGCGACGGTCTGCCGGCGGATGCCTGGATGGCCTACGGCCTGCAGGACGTGGTGTTCCTCAAGCAGATGCTGGCCAACTCCGAGGGCGATGAACGCCACAAGCGCATCGAGCAGCACAAGCTCGACGCCATGCTCGCGCTCTGCGAGGAGACCCGCTGCCGACGCCAGGCCTTGCTGGCCTACTTCGACGAAGTGCTAGAGAAACCCTGCGGTCATTGCGACACCTGCGTCGACAACGTGCAGACCTGGGACGCCACCGAGCCGGCGCGTCAGGCCCTGTCGACCATCTACCGCAGCGGCCAGCGCTATGGCGTCGGCCATCTGGTCGACATCCTGCTCGGTCGCGAGAACGACAAGATCCGCGCCTCCGGCCATCAGCATCTGCCGGTGTTCGGTATCGGCAAGGCACTGGCCGAAGGCGACTGGCGCACCCTGTTCCGCCAGCTGGTGGCGCGCGGCCTGGCCGACGTCGATCTGGACGGTTACGGCGGTCTGCGCCTGAGCGACGCCTGCCGCCCGCTGCTGCGCGGTGAGGTGACGCTCGAGCTGCGTCGCGACCTCAAGCCGCAACAGGCGGCCAAGGCCAGCGGCAGCAGCGCCAGCCAGCTTGTGCGTGGCGAGGAGCGCGAGCAGTGGGAGGCCCTGCGCACCCTGCGCCGCAAGCTGGCCGAAGAGCACAGCGTGCCGCCCTATGTCATCTTCCCCGACTCGACCCTGCTGGAAATGCTGCGCAGCCAGCCGCGCAACCTGTCCGAAATGGCCCAGGTCAGCGGCGTTGGCGCACGCAAACTGGAACGTTATGGCGAGGCCTTCCTCGAAGTGCTCAACGGCGGCGAGTCTGCCGAGGCGCCCAAAGTGGTCACCGACCTGCGCCACGAGCTGGTCAGCCTGGCCCGCGCCGGCATGACCCCGGCGCAGATCGCCAGCCAGCTGAACTGCGGCGAGAAGAGCGTGTACAACCTGCTGGCCGAGGCCATCGCTGGCCAGCAGCTGTCGCTGGAGCAGGCGCTGGATCTGCCGGAGGAACTGCTCGGCGAGATCCAGGATGCCTTCCTCGATGGCGAGGGCGAACTGCCGCCGGTGGCCGGCATCGCCGAGCAGTTCGCCGGACAGGTGCCGGAAGGGGTGCTGCACTGCGTGCGCGCGGCGCTGCAGGCCGAGTTCGAGGTCTGATGTCGCGGCGATAACGATTCTTTACGCCAATTCGTTGGCGACAAACTTGTGACGTGTTTCTCAAAACGCTAGGGTAAGCCCAAGCGATCGATAAGCGAGGTCCTGGTGTCGCTGCATCCCGACTGGCTGGGCGAGGTCCCGCCCAATCCCTACGCCGAGCAACTGTCTCGCGGCTACCGCCTGTTGCGTTTCGCCCCGTCTCTCGAACGGGAATATCGCGCCTACATGCTGCGCGACACCCTGGAGCTGAAGCGGGTTGCGGTGGTCTATGCCCTGCTGGTGTGGCTGGCCTTCGCCGGTGTCGACATCTGGATGATCGAGGGGCCGCTGCTGGCAGCCCTGCTGGCCATCCGCGCCGGTGTGGCGCTGCTGTTGCTGGCCTGCGGACGGGTGATCCTCAGTCGTCGCCATCCGAAGCTGGCGGCACCGCTGGGCATCGCCGGCATCGGCGCCATGGGCCTGGGCGCGGCGGCCATCATCGCCCTTGGGCATGGCCAGGACCCGTCCTTCCCTTACGAGGGGCTGCTGCTGGTGTGCATCGCCGCCTACTTTCTGGTCGGCCTGCGCCTGATCGAGGCGGTCACCACCTCGTTCCTGGTGCTGCTCGCCTACGGCCTGTTCGAGTGGCTCGGCGGCCTGGCGCCGGAGCGGCTGTTCAACAACCTGCTGTTCCTGCTGGCCGGCAACCTGATCGGCGCGATCGGCTGCTACCAGCTGGAGCTGAAGTCGCGCGAGCACTTTCTGGTCAGTGGCCTGCTGCGCGTCCTGGCCGACCAGGACGGCCTGACCGGCCTGCACAACCGGCGCAGCTTCTATCGCGAGCTGGGCCGCCTGTGGCGCCAGGCGCAGCGTGAGGAGCGCTCGCTGGCGCTGTTGCTGTGCGATGTCGATCACTTCAAGGCCTACAACGATCACTACGGTCACCAGGCCGGCGACCGCGCCTTGCAGCAGGTCGGCGAGGTGTTGCTGCAGGCGGCGCGGCGCCCGCTGGACATGGCAGCGCGCCTGGGCGGCGAAGAGTTCGCGGTGCTGCTGTACGACATCTCGGCGAGTGAGGCCAAGCAGCGCGCCGAAACCCTGCGCCAGAGCCTGGAGGCCCGCGCCATCGAGCACGCGGGCTCGCAGACGGCGAAGGTGCTGACGCTCTCGGCCGGCGTGTGCTGTCTGCAACCGGCGACGGACCTGGCCATGGACAGCCTGTTCGAGCATGCCGACCGCGCGCTTTACGAGGCCAAGGCCTTCGGCCGCAACCAGGTGGTGACCTGAAGCGCCCCCCGCGCTGGCGTGAATCGTCCCTGGCAGCGTCCGGCATGGCTGCTAGCATCGGCGCTTTCCTCTGCCGGCAGTAATCATGGAACGACTGATCCAGGCCAACGGCCAACCTCATTACGGAATCTTCCCGGCCGCACCGGGGCAGGTGAACTGGCGCGACTTCGACTTCCGCTCGCCCATGGGGCGGCGCCTCGGCACCCTGGCCAAGTGGCGGCGCTTTCATCAGTTCCAGTACTTCGGCATCGTCAGTGACGAGTTGATTGGTGGCTGCGCCCTGGCCGACATCAGCCTGCTCACGGCGGGCTTCGTCTATCTGTTCCACCCGGCCAGCGGGCGCATGATCGAGCGCGAGTTCAAGCGGCCGCTGGGGCATGGCACCTCGTTTTCGCAGCAGCCCAACGACGGCGTCTGCGAGCTGCGCAGCGGTGCCAACCTGCTGCGTCTGGACAACCGCGGCAGCGAGAAGCACCTGCTAGTGGAGCTGGACGACGACACGCGCATCGAGGCGAGCTTCTCCGAGCAGCAGTTCGAACCCATGTGCATCTGTACGCCGACGGCGGTGAACGGCTGGGTCTACGCGCAGAAGGTCGCCGGCGTGCGCTGCCGGGGCAGTGTGCGCAGCGAGTTGGGGGACTTCGACCTGCAGGCGCTGAACGCCTTCGCCCACCACGACTGGTCGGCCGGCTACATGCGCCCGGAGACCTTCTGGAACTGGGCCTGCCTGTCCGGCGAGGTGAACGGCGCGCGGGTCGGGCTGAACCTGTCCTGCGGGGTCAACGAGACCAGCTTCAGCGAAAACTGCTATTGGCTGGACGGCGCCCTGATGCCGGTCGGCGGCGTGCACTTCCAGTTCGATCGCGACGACCCGCTCAAGCCCTGGCGCATCGTTTCCGGTGATGGCCAGGTGGAGCTGAACTTCCGTGGCCACGGTCTGCACCGCGAGCAACTGAACCTGGGCGTGCTGGCCAGCAACTTCAAGCAGGTGTTCGGCTGCTTCCAGGGTACCCTGCGCCCGCCGGGCAGGGCGCCGCTGGTGATCGACAACCTGTGGGGTTTCGTCGAGGATCAGTATGTCAAATGGTGACGGCGGGCTTGGCGAAGGCCGTTCCCGGGGTTATGGTTAGTTGACTAATAATTAGGTTTTTCTGCTGTCCACACGATTCGGGGAGTGGGCGGCGGCAGGGACCAGTGAGAGTCTTCTATGCACAACTTCGCGCACCACAGTTTCGGTATGCAGCTGGCCCAGCTTTCCCGCGCCTGGCGCGCCGAGCTGGACCGCCGTCTCTCCGGCCTCGGCCTGTCCCAGGCACGCTGGCTGGTGCTCCTGCACCTGGCTCTGCTCAAGGAAGCGCCGACCCAGCGCGAGCTGGCGCAGACCGTGGGGGTGGAGGGCCCGACCCTGGCCCGCCTGCTCGATGGCCTGGAGTCCCAGGAGCTGGTGCGGCGCATCGCCGTGCCGGAAGACCGCCGGGCCAAGAAGGTGGTGCTCAGCGCCAAGGCGCGGCCCCTGATCGAGCAGATCGAGAGCATTGCCCTGCAGCTGCGCAAGGAGCTGTTCGCCGGCGTCAGCGAGGAGGAGCAGCGCCTGTGCCAGAGCGTCCACGCACGCATTCTGGGCAACCTGGAAAAGACTTGATCCTTGGGTCTTTCCGCTACATCCAGGCCTTTTCCTATCGCGATTTAGCATAAATCGCCGTTGGCGTTTGTTTCGGTGCTTTCTTAAGCTGCCCTTATGCCCGCCAGTTCGGTACTCAAATACCACCTCTCTGGGCGGGCTTGCCGGGCCGCAAGGGAACGCCTGCCCGACAAGTGCTGAGCACACGCCAGACCCGCCGGGGATAAATCATTACGCCCAGGGATATGCCGGTCAGGCCGTGTCGGGGAGGAGCCTATGGCTCGCATCCGTCACCTGCTGCTGACCCTCGTTTCCGGGTCTGCCTTCTACTCCGGCCTGGTGCCCGCCCTGGGGCTGGGTGAAATCAGTCTGCATTCGGCACTGAACCAGCCGCTGGACGCGCAGATCGAGCTGCTCGAAGTCGGCGACCTGAGCGCCGACGAGATCAAGGTCCGCCTGGCCAGCGTCGAAGATTTCAATCGCGCTGGCGTCGATCGCTTCTACTTTCTCAACGACCTGCGCTTCACCCCGGTACTGGGTGGCGGACGCAACCTGATCCGGGTGGCGTCCAGCAAGCCGGTGCGCGAGCCGTACCTGAACTTCATCATCGAGGTGGCGCGCCCGGGGGGCAGCCTGCTGCGTGAATACACGGTGCTGATTGACCCGCCAGGCTCGGCCGCTTTCAGTCCGCAGGTAAGCCTGGAGCCGCAGCCCCAGGAAGCTGAGGCTCCGCCGGTGCGCCCGACCGCGCCGCCGCGGGCAATGCCGCTGGCCAGCCGTGGTGAGCGTTACCGGGTGCAGCCTGGCGACAGCCTGTGGAGCATCGCCGGGCGCCTGCAGGCCGGTGGCAGTACGAGCAGCCGCGAAGCGCTAATGGCCGACCTGCATGCGCTCAACCCAGACGCGTTCAGCGGCGGTGATCGCAATCGCCTGCGCGCCGAGGCTGAGCTGTTGTTGCCCGACTCGGCATCGGCCGCGCCAGTCGTTAGCAATGCGCCGGTCGCACAACCGATCGACCAGCCCGCCGAGCAGCCGGCCGCCGTAGCACCGCTTGAGGTCGAGCGGCGGGATGCCGAGCTGGCCGGCGTCACCGCACAGAACCAGGAGCTGCGCAGCGCCGTGGACGCTCTGCAGAGCCAGCTGGTCCAGCTGCAGGCGCAGATGGCCGAGAAGGATCGCCAGCTGCAGCAGATTCGCGATGACCTGCAACAGCGCCAGTCGGCGCCCGCGCCCGCGGTGGCCGAGCCGCAACCGGTGGCGCAGCCCTCCCGCCCGCTCGTGCCTGCACCGGCCGAACGCGGCTGGGATTGGGCGCTGTGGCTGGGCAGCCTCTTGCTGATCCTCATCCTGCTGGCGAGTGCCTGGCTGCTCGGCCGCCGGCGTCCGTTGCGCGAGCCCGAGCCACAGAGCCGGCCGATCACTCCCGAGCCCAGGCCGGAGTTGCGTGTGCTGGCCACGCCGCAGCCGGCGGCGGCCCCGGAGCCGCCGCTGCAGGTCGACGAGGAGGAGCTTCAGACAGTAATGGCTCCGCCGCCCGCACAGCGACTGCCCGCCAGTGCCGCCGACCCGCTGGAGGGGGCCAATATCTATATCGCGTATGGCCGCTTCGCCGATGCCGGTAATGTCCTGCGCAAGGCGTTGATCCAGCATCCCGAGCGGCTCGACCTGCGCCTGCGTCTGTTCGAGGTGTACGGCGAGCTGGGCGATGCCGCCGCCTTCTTCGAGCAGGAGCGCCGGCTGCGCGAGCTGGGCGCCAGTCATGTGCAGGTTGACCAGATACGTGCGCGCTACGCTGCGCTGCAACGCCCACAGCAGGAGGTGCCGCTGGCCGACGCGGTGCTGCAGCTGGACGAGCCGGAGCCGGTCGTGGTGGCGCCGGACGAGTTCCAGCTCAATCTCGACGACCTGTCGCTGGACGCCGACTGGGATCTGGTCAGCCCGTTCCGGCCCGAGCAGTCAGTGCGGGCGCGGACCGCGCAGGAGCAGGCGCCCGATCCGCATTTCCGCTCCAACCTGCAGGAGCTGCCGGAAGTGCTGGAGATGGAGGTGCTGGAGTCCTTCGCCGAGCTGCCCCAGGAGCAGGTGCTGGACGACGACTTGTCGCCGGAGCCGACCAAGGAGCGCCAGGGGCCGCTGCACAGCGACCTGGATCACCTGGCTGGGAACCGCGAGCATCTGGTCAAGTTGAACCTGGCGCTGGCCTATATCGAGCAGGGCGATATTGGCAGCGCCTGCGACATCCTCAACGAGGTGATCAGCGAGGGTGATGAGGAAGAGCGCGAGCGCGCCCGGGAGCTGTTGGCGAAGATCGCATGATCAAGGGCGGGAAGGCCGACGCCGTGGCATGACCACGGCGTTGTCCTTTCTACGGCGCTATCATGGCGCCCCGATTCAGGCCAGGAGCCGCCGCATGACCAGCAAACCCGAGGTGGTGATCACTTACTGCACCCAGTGCCAATGGCTGCTGCGTGCCGCCTGGCTGGCCCAGGAGCTGCTCAGCACCTTCGCCGACGAGCTCGGCATGGTCAGCCTGCAGCCGGGCACCGGCGGGGTGTTCCGCATCGTCTGCGACGGGGTGCAGCTGTGGGAGCGCAAGGCCGATGGAGGCTTTCCCGAGGCCAAGGTACTCAAGCAGCGCCTGCGCGACCTGATCGATCCCGAGCGCGACCTGGGCCACAACGACCGCTAGGCCACATCCTCGACGCTGGCCGCATGCTTGCTCAGGCGTGCCGAGATCACCGTGGCCAGCAGGATCAGCGCGCCGCCGAACAGCATGCGCACGCCGGGCTGCTCGTTGAACAGCCACCAGGCGAAGGCGATGCCGTAGACCGGCTCCAGGGCGAACACCACCGAGGCGCTGCGCGCGTTGAGCACGCGCAGGCTGGCGACGAACAGGCTGTGCGCCAGCGCCGTGCACAGCAGGCCGAGCAGGCCGATCCACAGCCAGTCCAGCGCGCGTACCTCGGGTAGGGCCGACCAGGCCAGCGGCAAGGTCACCAGCAGGATCGCCAGGTTCTGCCACAGGGCGGCCTGGGCCGGCTTCACCCCGGCCGTGGTGGCGCGGTTGGACACCGAGACCAGGGCGAACAGTAGGCCGGAGAAGATCGCCCAGGCCAGGCCGATGGTGGCGTCGCTGCCCAGGTCGAAGTGCGGGGTCACCAGCACCAGGCCGAGGCTGACCAGCGCCACCACGCCCCATTCGGCCAGGCGCACCTTCTCGCGGAATAGCAGCCCCTCCAGCAGCACGGTGAAGGCCGGGAAACTGGCGAAGCCGAGGGTGGCCACTGCCACGCCCGAGACTTTCACCGCGATGAAGAACGCCCACCAGTGCCCGCCCAGCAGCAGACCGGCGCCGGCCAGGGCCAGGCGCCGGCGCCAGCTGATGGTCGCCAGCGGCTCGCCCAGACGGGCGAATACGCCGAGGGCGGCCACGGCGAACAGCGCGCGGCCGAACACGATCACCAGCGGTGCGGCCAGCGCCAGCTTGCCGAAGATGCCGGACAGGCCGAAGAACAGTGCGCCCAGGTGCAGGGCGAAGAGGGCAGTGCGGTGTTGCATGATTTTTCCAGGCTGCGGGAAACGGAGTAAAGCTGACGCGGAACAGGCTCAGGCCAGTCGCGCGCCATTGGGTAGAGGCCTGTCGAAGCTGGCCAGTACCACCTTGCCGTCTTGATCGTAGACGCCGGTCACCAGCACTTCGGAGCGCACGCCGGCGATCCGCTTCGGTGCGAAGTTGCACACGCACAGCACCTGGCGGCCGATCAGCTCCGCGGCGCCATAGTGGGCGGTGAGCTGGGCGCTGGAGGTCTTTACCCCGAGCTCGCCCAGGTCGACCTCCAGCACATAGGCCGGCTTGATCGCCTTGGCGTTGGGGTAGGCGTTGAGCAGGGTGCCGACGCGCAGTTCCACGCGCTCGAAGTCCTGCCATTCGATGGTCTGCATGACGGCAACTCTCCTGATGATCGGCAGAGTCTAGGCGTGCAGCGCACGGTGGTCTGTCGCAGGACTCGCGGGCTTTGTCGCGCGACTCGCGTCAGGCGCTCGTGCGCAGCTGGCGTGGCGTCAGGCCGAACTCGCGGACCAGCGCCGCGGTAAAGGCACTCTGCGAGGCGTAGCCGACCCGCGCGGCGATCTCGCCCACCGGCAGGCGGCTGTGCAGCAGCCACCGGCGCCCCAGTTGCAGGCGCAGGGCGCGGACATGCTCCATCGGCGTGTGGCCGGTTTCGGCGAGGAAACGCGCATGAAAGCGCGCCGCCGACAGACCACACAGGCGCGCCAGGTCGGCCACCTGCAGCGGATGGGCGCAGTGGCGCTCGATATAGGCCTCGATCCTGGCCAGCGGCAGGCCGAGGGTGATCGGTGCGGGCGCGGCGGTGTTGCTCAGGCTGGCCAGGAGCAGGGCGGCGCCTTGCTGGCCGATCACTTCATCGTTGATCGGGCTGGCTGCCAGCCAGTTGACCAACTGGCCCTGGGCCGGGTCGAGCTGCAGTCGGCCGGGCCTGTCCAGCAGGCGGCGGCTGGCATCGGCGTGGTGGCCGAGACGCTGCTGCAGCCAGCCATCCATCGGAACGTCGAGCACCAGGCACTGGCTGCCCCGGGGGCTGGCGCAAGCGTGGTGAGCGCCCGGCGGCACCACGGCCAGGCTCAGGCTGGAGACCTGGCAGCCGCGCCCGCCCACTTCGAAGTCCAGCTGGCCGCTGAGGCCGAATACCAGCTGGGCATGCTCGTGGCTGTGGGCAATCTGTTCGTGGTGGTAGTGGCGCAGGGAGAGCAGCTGCTGCATGGCGAACTCCTGATCGAGCGGTCAGTGTACATGCCGGAACAGCCGCGCTGGTCGTCATGTAATCGCCATTTTCCTGTCATGGTCATTTCACCGCGGGCGCGCAATCTCGGCTAAACCCAGCCGGAGGCCGCCCATGAGCATCGCCGAGCGCAGCAAGCCCAGTCGCAAGCAGCATGTCCGCACCTTGTGGATTTCCGATGTTCACCTAGGCACCCGCGATTGCCAGGCCGAGCGCCTGGCCGGGTTCCTCAAGCGCTACCAGGCCGACCGTATCTACCTGGTCGGCGACATCATCGACGGCTGGAAGCTGCGCGGCGGCATCTACTGGCCGCAGGCGCACACCAACGTGATCCGCCGCCTGCTGACCATGAGCAAGCGCGGCACGGAGGTGATCTACGTCACCGGCAACCACGACGAATTCCTGCGTCGCTATTCCACGCTGATGCTCGGCAATATCCAGCTAGTTGACGAGGCGGTGCATACCACGGCCGACGGCCGCCAGCTGCTGGTGATCCATGGCGACCAGTTCGACGTGATCACCCGTTACCACAAGTGGCTGGCCTTCCTCGGCGACTCGGCCTACGAGTTCACACTGACCCTCAACCGCTGGCTCAACCACTGGCGCGAGCGCTGGGGCTACGGCTACTGGTCGCTGTCGGCGTTTCTCAAGCACAAGGTCAAGACGGCGGTGAACTTCATCAGTGACTTCGAGGAGTCCATCGCCCACGAGTGCGTCAAGCGCGGGTTGGACGGCGCCGTCTGCGGCCATATCCACCACGCCGAGATCCGCCGGGTCGGAGGGGTCGAGTACATGAATTGCGGCGACTGGGTGGAGTCGTGCACGGCGCTGATCGAGCACCTGGACGGCAGTATCCAGCTCTACCGGCTGGCCGATGAGCAGGCACAGGCCGACGCGCTGGCGACCCTCGGGCAGGCGGCATGAGGATTCTCATCGTCAGCGATGCCTGGCATCCCCAGGTCAATGGCGTGGTCACCAGCCTGCAGGCACTGGTTGGCGAGCTGCGCAGCCTCGGCCACCTGGTCAAGGTGCTGTCGCCGCAGGACTTCAACCACCTGCCATGCCCGAGCTACCCGGAGATTCCCCTGACCTGGGACCTGTGGCGGGTCGGCCCGGCGATCCGCGACTTTCGTCCGGACTGTGTGCACCTGGCCACCGAAGGCCCGTTGGGCTGGGCCGCGCGGCGCTGGCTGATGCGGCGCGGGCTGGTATTCTCCAGCGCCATCCACACCCGCTTCCCCGAGTACGTGCATACCCGCTGGTCGTGGCTGCCGCTGAGCTGGGGCTATGCCTACCTGCGCCGCTTCCATCGGCCCAGCCAGGCGGTGCTGGTGAGCACCGAGCGCCTGCGCGAGGAGTTCGCCGCCCAGGGCCTCGGCCGGCTGCGCTTGTGGCGCAAAGGTGTCGACGGCGCGCGCTTCCGCCCGCAACTGCAGGCTCCGGTCGCGCCGGTGTTTCTCTACGTCGGTCGCCTGGCTGCGGAGAAGAACCTGCGTGCCTTCCTCGATCTGGAGCTGCCGGGCGAGAAACGCGTGGTCGGCGATGGCCCGGAGCGGACGGTGCTGGAGCACGATTACCCGCAGGCACGTTTCCTCGGCTTCCAGCAGGGCGAGGCGCTGGCGCAGTCCTTCGCGGGAGCCAGCGTGCTGGTGTTCCCCTCGCGTACCGACACCTTTGGCCTGGTGATGCTCGAGGCGCTGGCCTGTGGTACGCCGGTGGCGGCCTTCCCGGTGGCCGGGCCGCTGGATGTGCTGGAGCAGGGCGTGACCGGGGTGATGGACGAGGACCTGGGCCAGGCCTGTCGGGCGGCGCTGCAGCTGGATAGGGCGGTGTGCGCCGAACATGCCGCGCGCCAGTCCTGGCGCGCCTCGGCGCTGGAGTTCCTGGCGGCGCAGCCGTTGCTGGACGGCGAGCCGTGCGGTGAGCCGGACGCGCTGCCGAGCACCTGAGGTTCTGCGAGCTCTCCGCAAAAAGGCGCTTGACCTCAAGTCGACTTGAACTGGCAGAGTACTCCTGACGATTACCATCGTGAGGAGCACGACATGAGTACGCTGCAATCGCTGTCCGAGGAGCAAAGCCGACTGTGGAATGGTGCCGGCGGGCAAGCCTGGGTGGACTCCCAGGCGCTGCTCGACGAGCTTTTTGCGCCCTTCGAGCCGGTGCTGATCGACGGCCTGCAGGCCCACGAGCGGGTGCTGGATATCGGCTGCGGCACCGGCGCCACCACCCTGGCCGCGGCGCGTCGGCAGGATGCCGACTGCGTCGGCGTCGATGTCTCCGCACCGATGCTGGCCCTGGCCCAGGCGCGATCCGAGCGCGAGGGCAGCCAGGCGCGATTCGTCTGCGCCGACGCGCAGAGCCATGTGTTCGACCCCGCCAGTTTCGACCGGCTGATCTCGCGCTTCGGCGTGATGTTCTTTGCCGATCCCCAGGCCGCCTTCGCCAACCTGCGCCGCGCCGCCAGTGACGGGGCGAAGCTGCGCCTGATCGTCTGGCGCAGCGCCGCGGAGAATCCCTTCATGACCCTGGCCGAGCGCACGGCCGCTCCCTGGCTGCCGCAGCTGCCGGTGCGTCGCCCGGGCTCGCCGGGGCAGTTCGCCTTCGCCGAGACGCAGCGGGTGCGGGAGCTGTTGGCGGCAAGCGGCTGGGGCGGCGTGGAGATAAGCCCGCTGGATGTGCCTCTGAGCATGCCGGAGTCTGCGCTGGTGCCTTACCTGAGCCGGCTGGGCCCGGTCGGCATCGCGCTGCAGGAGCTGGAGGAGGGCGCCAGGGCGGCGCTGGTCGAGCGCTTGTGCGGGGCGTTCGCGCCTTTCGTGCGGGGCGGGCGGGTGGAGTTCGAGGCGGCCTGTTGGATGATCGAAGCGCAGGCCGCTCCGTAGAACCTATTTACGATCTGCTGCGCGTCGGAAAAACTGCGTTGAAAGTGGCTTCGGAATGCTCATTTACGCTATGTAAACTCGCGTGCGAGCCCAGTCCGCTTTCTCAGCCACTTCTGCGGGGCCGCCTAGGCCTTGTTTTTCTCTAGCTCGCAAGATCGTAAACAGGTTCTACAGGATGATTTTGTCGCGTAGCTTTTCGGCGGCCTGGTTGAGCGCCTGGATGACCTTCTCCTTGTCGTAGTTCTGGATGCCGTTGGTATCCAGGTACATGGAGAAGCCCGGCAGCTCGTGCTCGACGTAGCTGGAGCGGGCGCCCAGGTCGCGGCGGAAGTCCACCACCTGGTAGATCTGCACCGGACGGCTGAAGCCCTTGACTGCGATCTGGCCCTTGTCGCGGCACATGATCACGTCCTTGATCAGCGAGTAGGTCTCGTGGGAGATAAGGATCTCGCCGGCTTCCGAGGAGCTTTCCAGGCGGCTGGCCAGGTTCACTTCGCGACCGATGATGGTGTAGTCCATGCGCGTGTCGGCGCCGAAGTTGCCCACGGTGCAGTAGCCGGTGTTGAGGCCCATGCGGATCTCCAGCGGCTTGGTGATGCCCTGGGCGCGCCACTGCTGGCGCAGCACCTTCATGTGTTTGCGCATGGCGATGGCCATGGACACGGCGTTCACCGCGTCCTTCTTGGCGCCCTGGCTGGAGGGGTCGCCGAAGAACACCAGCACGCTGTCGCCGACGAACTTGTCGATGGTGCCGCCGTACTTGAGGGCGATCTTCGACATCTCGTTGAGATAGGTGTTGAGCAGGTCGGTGAGCTGCTCGGCTTCCAGCTCTTCGGCCAGCTCGCTGAAGCCCTTGATGTCGGAGAAGAACACGGTGAGCTTCTTGCGCTGGGTCTCCAGGCGCACGTGCTTCTTGCCGCTGAAGATCATTTCCCAGACCTGCGGCGACAGGTACTTGGCCAGGTTTCGCGCCAGGCGCGCGGCCTTTTCCTGCTCGCGTTTGATCTCGATGCGCGCCTGGGTCAGGCGCATGCCCTGCTCGTGAACGAAGAAGGCGGTGATGCAGATATACAGGGTGGTCAGCAGGATGCTGGTCGTCGCCACCAGGCTGGGTGTGGAGATATTGATTTCCGGATGGATCAGCGCGGTGTTCAGCGCCATGCTGCCGACGGCGATGAGCAGGGCCAGGCCCATGTTGCGAAGGCCGCCGGCGATCAGCGAACTGAATGCCAGGGTCAGCAGGAACATCAGCGTGGGCACGATGGAGAAGCCCATCAGTACGCCGGCGGCACCGGCATGGATGGCGTCGAGGAACAGCAGGACCAGGTTGGTCTGTTGCGGATGATCGCGCTTGAAGCGGTTGCCCAGGTGGTAGGCCAGGTGCGGGTAGAGCAGGGCGTACGGCACCATCCACAGGATGTTGTAGCCGAAGTGGTTGCTATAGGTACCGGCGGCGATGGCAGCAGCGGGGGCGATGTAGGCCAGTACCCGCGAGTAGTATTCGCGGAGCAAGGGGGCAGGCTGCGCCCTGGGTGTTTCCTGGACGTTGGACTTCATGGATGGAGCGATCCCTGATGTTTTTCTGGCGCTTCTGACGAGCGCCTGAACGGCTGCAAGACCTGAGCCAAGGCTATGGCGGGTGAGGGATCATAACCAGCTGCCATCCGGCGGCCAAGCGCGACCGCCGAATGGCAGAATGCGATCACGCCGGCTGGCGCTGCATGGCGGCCTTGTACAGCGACTGCCTGGGCTGGGCGAACACCCGGCGCAGCATGGGCTCGAAGAACTCCAGCGGTAGCGCCTCGCCTTGCGGATCGAAGGCGGCGGCGTCGTAGCGAGCGCAGAACTCGATGGTCGCCTGGTACTGCGGGTGGTCCTTGAACTGCTCGCGCAGATGGCGATCCATGCCCAGGTGATGGAAGAAGTAATAGCCCTGGAAGATGCCGTGCTTCTCGACCATCCAGTGGTTCTCGGCGCTGACGAACGGCTTGAGCATGGCCGCGGCGATGTCCGGATGGTTGTAGGTGCCGAGTGTGTCGCCGATGTCGTGGAGCAGGGCGCAGACCACGTACTCCTCATCGCGGCCATCGCGATAGGCGAGGGTGGCGGTCTGCAGCGAGTGGCTCAGGCGGTCGATGGGAAAGCCGCCGAAGTCGCCGTCGAGCAGGCGCAGATGGCTGAGGATGCGGTCGGGGAGCCGGGTGGCGTACTGGGCGAAATCCTTGGCGATGATGGCCCAGTCGTCTGCCGTGCCGTCTTCCATATGGGTGAAGCGGGCGTGTACGGACATGGCGACGGCCTCAGAAGCGGATACGACCGGTAAAGGCGTCCTTGAGCATCACCCAGTCGCCCATCAGGCTGTACAGCGGGTACTTGAAGGTGGCCGGCTTGTTCTTCTCGAACACGAAGTGGCCGACCCAGGCGAAGCCGTAACCTGCCAGGGGAATGGCCAGCAGCCACAGCCATTGCTGAGTGAACAGGGCGTAGCCGAGGATGCTCAGCACCAGCAGGCTGCCGACATAGTGCAGGCGGCGGCACACATCGTTGCTGTGCTCCTGCAGGTAATAGGGGTAAAACTCGGCGAAGCTGTTGAAGCGATCGGTGGTTTCGGCGCTCATGGCGTACCTCCTGTCATTGTCGACGCCAGTCTATGCGGACTGTCTTCCGCGGCCAGTGACATACAGGGCCAGTTTAGTATCCTCTTGGCGCCAGACCGGCCGTGCTGACCAACGATAAGAACAAACCATGAGCGAACGTACCACTTCCTCCAGCTGGGCTTCCGGCATCGTCCAGGCCCTGGAGCTGGGCGGCGTCGACTGCCGTGCGCTGTTCGTCCGGCTGGGGCTCGACTACGCGGCCCTGACCGACCCGGACGCGCGCTTCCCGCAGGACGCCATGACCCGTCTCTGGCACCTGGCAGTGGAGGCTTCCGGCAACTCGGCCATCGGCCTGAACATGGCCAAGGTGGTCAGGCCGGCGTCCTTCCATGTGGTGGGCTATGCGCTGATGTCCAGCCGCAACCTGCTGGAGGGCTTCAATCGCCTGGTGCGCTACCAGCGCATCATCGCCGAGGGCTCGGACCTGTGCCTGCGGCCCTCGCCCGAGGGTTACGAACTGATCCAGGCGATCCACGGTGATCGCCTGCCGCCGGCGCGGCAGAGTTCCGAGGCGTCGCTGGCCTATTCCCTGGCGTTCTGCCGCTGGCTCACTGGCAAGCCGATCACGCCGCTGCTGGTCAGCTTCCAGGGCCCGGCGCCGGCCAATCTGGAGCTGTACCAGCAGGTGTTCCAGGCACCCTTGAAATTCAATGCTGAGCACTACTCGTTGCTTTACGCCCGCGCCGATCTGGAGACTCCGCTGCCTTCGGCCAACGAGGCACTGGCGCAGCTGCACGACCGCTTCGCCGGCGAGTACCTGGCGCGCTTCTCCGAGAGCCGGGTGACCCACCAGGTGCGCCAGGTGCTGTGCCGCCTGCTGCCCCAGGGCGAGCCCAAGCGCGAGGCGGTGGCCCAGGCGCTGCTGCTGTCCGAGCGCACCTTGCAGCGTCGCCTGCAGGAGGAGGGCACCAGCTATCAGCAGCTGCTCGACGACACACGCCGCGAGCTGGCCGAGCAGTACCTGGCCCAGCCCAACCTGACCCTGCTGGAAGTCGCCTACCTGCTCGGCTTCGCCGACCCCAGCAACTTCTTCCGCGCCTTCCGCCGCTGGTTCGATGCCACGCCGGGCGAGTACCGCGCACGGTTGTGAGGCCAGCAGGCGGCTCGGTGTGCGCAGCGTGGCCAAGCGTAGCGAGCGGTCTGCTGGCTAGGCGCGCCGCAGCGAAAGGCGAGACATAGCGTCTGCTAGGCGAGCCTTGAGCGAGGACGCAACGACGCCAGCGGGACGCGCAGTAGCTTGGCCACGCTGTGCATCAGTGGCGCCAGAAGGCGGGGAGCAGCAGTACCAGTACGGTGAGGATTTCCAGCCTGCCCAGCAGCATACCGGCGCTCAGCAGCCACTTGGCCGTGTCCGGCAGGCTGGAGAAGTTGCCGGCCGGGCCGATGATCGGTCCCATCCCCGGACCCACGCCGGACACCGTGCTGGCCGCGCCGGACAGCGCGGTGATCCAGTCCAGCCCGCACAGGCTCAGGGCCAGTGCCAGGGCGGCGATGGTGATGGTGAAGAAGAACGAGAAGGCCAGGATCGAGCGGACGATGTCCTCGTCCAGGCGATGGCGGTTGTACTGCTGCTTGATCACCGCGCGCGGGTGCACCAGCTGCATCAGGTTGGCCTTGAGCAGGATGAAGGCGACCTGGAAGCGGAACACTTTCAAACCACCGGCGGTGGAGCCGGAGCAGCCGCCGATAAAGCCCAGGTAGAAGAACAGCATGGTCGAGAAGCCGCCCCACAAGCTGTAGTCGCCGAGGGCGAAGCCGGTGGTGGTCATGATCGAGGTGGTGTTCACCGCCACGTGGCGCAGCGCCTCGAACCAGTGCAGCTGGGTGGTCAGGGTGTACCAGGTGGCCAGCACCAGCCAGCTGCCGAGCAACACGAACATGAAGCCGCGCACCTGCTCGTCGCGGATCAGCGCCCGATAGTTGCCACGCAGGGTGGAGACGTAGAGCACGAACGGCAGGCTGCCGAGGATCATCACCACCACCGCCACCCAGTGCACGGCCGGCTGCTGCCACTTGGCCAGCGAGGCGTCGGAGGTGGAGAAGCCGCCGGTGGAGATTGCCGACATGGCGTGGTTGATCGCGTCGAACAGGTTCATCCCGGCCAGCCAGAAGCCCAGCACCGCCAGGGCGCTGAGTCCGACGTAGGCCACCACCATGTACTTGGCGACCATGTGCGAGCGCGGCATGACCTTGTCCGAGCGGTCCGAGGACTCGGTCTGGAACAGACGCATACCACCGATGCGCAGCATCGGCAGAATCGCCACGGCCATGGCGATGAAGCCGATGCCGCCCAGCCAGTGCAACAGCGAGCGCCAGATCAGGATGCCCGGCGACATGCTGTCCAGCCCGGTGAAGATGGTGGCCCCGGTGGCGGTGATGCCGGACATGCTCTCGAAGTAGGCGTCGGTGAAGCTGGCGTGCTGGGTGAAGATGAACGGCAGGGTGGCGAACAGCGACACCAGTACCCAGCTGGACACGGTCAGCATGTACATGTCACGCGGGCGCAGCTGGCCATGCTGCGGGCGGCCCTGGGCGATCATCACGATGCCGGCAACGAAGGTGATCAGGCTGGACCAGAGGAAGGCGTTGATGCCTCGCGGCTGCTCGAACACCAGCAGGGTACCGACCGGCACCAGCATGCTCACGGCCAGGGTGATCAGGAAGATGCCGTTGATGAAGGCGAGGATGCGTAGGGTAGGCAGAGACATCGGGTTCCTTTCGTGGTTGCCTTGAGTCTAGTGCGCCGGCATTGCGGGAGCCGGCGAGGCTGCGGTGGGGCGCCATTCTACCTTGGCGCCATGCCCTGTAAATCCGCCGTGTGGGGCTTCACAGCGGCCGGCCGATTCATAGAATACGGCTCCATTCGCCGGCGCATGTTCGGCTCACCGTGTTCTCGCCATGTCCGCCAACCATCCTTGTCTCGCCTGCGGCGCCTGCTGCGCCAACTTCCGTGTGTCCTTCTACTGGGGCGAATGCCAGTCCGCCGGCGGCACAGTGCCCGATCATCTGGTCGAGCAGATCGGCCCCTACCATGTGGCCATGCTCGGCACTACCGCCAAGCCGGTGCGCTGCATCGGCCTGCAGGGCGAGGTGGGCTGCGGCACCCGCTGCACTGTGTATGAGCAGCGTTCCAGCACCTGCCGCGAGTTCACCGCCAGCTGGGAAGATGGCCAGCACAACCCGCATTGTGATGCGGCGCGTGCCGCCTATGGTCTGCCGCCGCTGACGCCTGAACACTTCGGCTAGAATGCCCGCCTGCTTCCCTTGGAGATGGCCATGCAAGCCCTCGATCTGCTGCTCAATCGCGTATCCGTCGGCCGCCTGCTGGAGCCGGCGCCCGATGCCGCCCAGCGCGAGCTGATGTTCCGCGCCGCCCTGCGCGCGCCGGACCATGGCCAGCTGCGCCCCTGGCGCTTCCTCACCATCGAGGGCGATGCCCGTGTGCGCCTCGGCGAACTGTTCGCCACGGCCATGGCCAGCGATCCGGCGAACAAGGCCGAGGCACTGGACAAGGCCCGCGCCATGCCGCTGCGCGCGCCGTTGCTGATCGTGGTGGTCGCCCGCCTGAGCGAACACCCCAAGGTGCCGCAGGAAGAACAGGTGCTGTCCGCCGGCTGCGCCGCCCACAGCCTGCTGCTGGCGGCCCAGGAACTGGGCTTCGGCGCCATCTGGCGCACCGGCGCCCTGGCCCACCACCCGCGGGTGCTGGCCGGGCTCGGCCTGCACGCCAGCGAGCGGATCGTCGGCTTCGTCTATGTTGGCAGTTTCGAAGGCGAGCGCCGCACGCCACCGGCGCTGGAGCCAGTGCAGTTCGTCAGCGCCTGGCAGGGTTAATTTTTTGAGTTTGACGGATGGCTACTGCAGTCTCGTGAGTGCCCAGTAGAACCCGAATACGCTGCATCCGGCATAGCTAATAACGCTTACCCAGTAGACAAGCGGTTGCTCGCTCAGCGAAAACCAGCCGCCTTGTCCGAAAACCTCACGCGTATAAAAGCTAAATAGAACGTCAATAGCCATGGCTAGCGCCATTGAATACGCTCCCCAATAGTTCCAGTTCTGGCCCATCAATAGAGCCATGCCGGTCAACATTAGGGAAAAGAAAAGTAGTTTTCTGAAACCTCTGAGCATCCGTGTTCCTCGGGTATCGATTGGGGTGGTGTGACCAGTCAGCAGCTTGTCGGCAACTCCAGGGTGGCGACAAATCCCCCCTCTGGATGATTGGCCAGCAACAGCCGCCCCTCATGGCGCTCCGCCGCACGGCGGGCGATGGCCAGGCCCAGACCGTGACCCGGCGCGCTCTGCTGCGGGGCGCGGAAGAACGGTTCGCCCAGGCGCTCGATGATGTCTGCCGGGGCGCCAGGGCCATGGTCGCGTACGGCGATGCGCAGCTGGCCATCCTGCTGGCTCACCTCTATCTCGATCGGCTGCTCCACCGGGTTGAAGCGCAGGGCGTTGCGCAGCAGGTTGTCCAGCGCGCGGCCGAGCATGTCCGGCCAGCCCTGCAGGGCAATCGGGCGGCTGTCCATGCGTACCTGCAGACGCTGCTCGGGCGCGGCCAGGGCGACATCTTCCAGCAGGCCGTCGAGCAACCGGCGCAGATCCACCGGCTGCGGGGTGCCGGGGTCGGCATCCAGACGGGCGAGGGCGAGGATCTCGGCGATCAGCGCCTCCAGGCGATCGCATTCCTGGGTCAGGCGGCCCCACAGCTGGTCGCGCTGGGCTGGCTCGGCGCGCTCGGTCAGGGCCAGGGCCACGCGCAGACGCGCCAGCGGTGAGCGCAGCTCGTGGGACACGTCGCGCAGCAACTGGCGCTGGCTGCCGATCAGGTCCTGCAAACGTGAGCCCATGCGGTTGAAGTCGCGGGCCAGTACGCCGAATTCGTCGCCGCGGTCGGCCAGGCGCGCCAGGCTGTTCTGCTGGTAAGCGGTCTGGCCGAGGTCGTACACGGCGCCACGCAGGCGGCCGAGCGGGCGGGTGATGGACAGGGTCAGCAGCAGGCTGATGGCGGTCAGCACCACCAGGGCGATGGCTAGGGCGCTGAGCGGCCAGAACAGGCTCTCGCGGTGCCAGGCCATCATCTCCGGGTGGGGAATGCGGTAGATGAACAGGTAGGTCTCGCCTGTGGTCGGGCTGTGGTATTCCTCGGTGATGCGGCGCCAGGGCAGGCGTTTGGGGTTGTCGTGACGGGCCTCGAAGGCCGCCGCGCGCGGAGGGAAGGTGCCGTAGACCAGGGCCTGGCCTTCTTCGTTGAGGACCTGGATGTTCACCCGGTAGCGTTGCTTGCGCTTCTCCAGAAACTGCTGGGCGGCCTCCGGGCCATTGCGTTCGTAGAGCTGGCTCCACAGTTCGGCGACATCCTTGAGTGCCGGATGGCGGCCGAGTACCCAGGAGTCCTGGTCCAGCGCACGGCCCAGCAGCATGGACAGGCCGGCGACCAGGGCGACGGCCAACCAGAAGCTGGCGAAGATGCGCCAGAACAGTGAACGCATGGGAACTCCTCAAATAGCAAAGCCCGGCTCATGGAGCCGGGCCGGATAACGCTGGTTTACTGGGCTTGCTTGTCCTTCTCGGCCTTCCAGGCCTCGAACTCGGCACGCTCGGCGCGGCGTTTGTCCATCTCCACCTTGCGCGCGTCGAAGGTCTTCTGCTGCTCCGGCGTGAGGATGGCACGGAAGGCCTTGTCATGCTCCAGGCGGGCGGTTTCCAGTTCCTTCTTCAGGGCATCCTGATCGGCCTGCGGCAGCTTGCTCAGGTACTTCTGGGTGATTTCGCGCGGATCGCTCTTGCGCTCGTGCATCAGCTTGCCCATCTGCTCGCGCTGTTCGGCGCTGAGGTCGAGGTCCTTGAGCATCCGCATGCCGTGGCCGCGATGCTCGCCGTGCATGGCCTTGTTGCAGTGCCCCGGCTCGCCGGGTGCGCCCTCGGGCATGGCCAGGGCGATGGTCGGCAGGCTGGCGGCCAGGAGCAGGGCGGTGAGGGTCTTGCGCATGATGTGTCTCCTTGTCTCGAAACCGGCGGGTTACCGGATGAGCCCAGTCTAGGGAGGGCAAGGTCAAGCGCAGTCAGCTCAGGGTAAAGGCTGAGTAAATGCGGCTCAGGGCGCGTAGTAGTAGCCGCGGCTGCGCAGGGCGACGATGCGTGGGCGGCCGTCTGGATGCGGGCCGAGCTTCTTGCGCAGGTTGCTGACGTGCATGTCCAGGCTGCGGTCGTAGAGGGTCAGCTTGCGGCCCAGCGCCAGTTGCGCCAGGGCCTGCTTGTCCAGCGGCTCGCCGGGTTGCTGCAGCAGCGCCTCGAGGATGCGGCCCTCGGACAGGGTCAGGGTGATCTCATGCTCGCCGAGGCTGGCCACACCGCGTTGCGGGCTGTAGCTGATGTCGCCCAGCTCGACGCGGGTGGGCGTGGCCACCGGCAGGCTGCGGCGTAGCACGGCGCGCAGGCGGGCGGTCAGTTCGCGCGGGTCGCAAGGCTTGGCCAGGTAGTCGTCGGCGCCCAGCTCCAGGCCGAGGATGCGGTCCAGCGGCTCGCCGCGGGCCGAGAGCATCAGCACCGGCAGTTCGGCGTGTTCGCTGCGCAACTGCTTGAGCAGTTCCAGGCCGCTGCCGTCGGGCAGCATCACGTCGAGGATCACCGCCGCCGGGCTCTGTTCGGCCAGCGCGGCGCGGGCGCTGACGCCGTCATGGCTGGCGCGCACGTTGAAGCCTTCCTGCTGCAGCCAGCTGGCCAGCAGCTCGCAGAGTTCGCGGTCGTCGTCGATCAGCAGCAGGTCGGTCATGGTGGCGTCGGTTCTTCAGGTGGAGCGGTCAGACCCACTCGCTGCGGCGTTTGTTCCGGCCGCCGGCGCTCAGGCGACCGACGATGAAGGCCAGCAGGGCGGTACCGGCGCCGATGGCGAACCACAGCTGCTGCTCGCTGAACAGGCGCGGCGGTTGCTCGGCCTGGGCCTGCTTGAGCTGCAGCTTGAGGCGTTGGTTGTCCTGGCGCAGGCGGCCGATCTGCGCGGTCTCGCGCTCGCCGGAGGTGGCGGCCTGCAGTTCGCTGCGCTGGCGCTCGCTCTCCGCCAGTTGCTGCTGCAGGGCGGCGATCTGCGCGGTGCTGTCGCTGGCCGGTGCAGCGACCGGGGCGCTGGCCGGCGTCGGGTTGAGGGCCAGCGGTTGGGATTCTTCGGCGTGCAGCGCGGGGATGACGCAGAGAGCGGTGAGCAACAGGTAGAGCGGGCCTTGGCGCATGAGGGACTCCAGTTTTCGAATTATTGTTATGGGCCTGCGTCGTGTGTGGGGTTAGGGCAGCACCTGCTTGAAAGGCTTGACCAGCACGCTGGCATAGACGCCGGCGGTACGGTAAGGGTCGGCGTCGGCCCAGCTCTGGGCGGCGGTCAGGGATTCGAACTCGGCGACGATCAGGCTGCCGGAAAAGCCGGCCGGGCCGGGGTCGACGCTGTCCACCGCCGGGTGCGGGCCGGCCAGCACCAGGCGGCCTTCGTTCTTCAGCTGTTCCAGGCGGGCCAGGTGGGCGGGGCGGGTAGCCAGGCGCTTCTCCAGGGACTCGGGGGCATCGCTGGCAATGATGGCGTAGAGCATGTCAGTCCTTGCTTTGCTGCGGGGTTTCGTCGTGGATGTGGCGCGCCAGGTAGACGCCCTGAGCGACCAGGAACAGCACGGTCATGCCGAGGCTGCCGAAGACTTTGAAGTCGACCCAGATGTCGTGGAAGGTGAAGGCGACGAACAGGTTGGCGCAACCGCTGAAGATGAAGAAGGCCACCCAGGCCAGGTTCAGGCGCGTCCAGATTTGCTGCGGCAGCTGTACCGCGTGGCCCATGACGCGCTGGATCAGCACCTTGTCGCCGATGAAGTGGCTACCGAGGAAGCCGGCGGCGAACAGCCAGTTGACCACCGGAGCCTTCCACTTGAGGAAGGTCTCGCTGTGGAAGGCCAGGGTCAGGCTGCCGAACACCAGGCAGGCGATCAGGGTCAGCCACTGGCTTTTCTCCAGCTTGCGCTGCAGAAGGAACAGGACGCCATAGACCAGGATCGAACTGATGATCAGCACCGCGGTGGCGCTGAAGATGCCGCCCAGCTCGACGCTGTGGCCGGCCAGTTCGACGGTGCGAGGATCGAGCTTGTAGACGATGAAGAACAGAATAAGCGGGATGAAATCGATGAATTGTTTCACGGCGGCAGCCAGAAGCGGGATGTGGCGGCATAATAACAAACAACCCCATTAACGAAAGACGCGCCATGAAGGTCGATCTGCACTGCCACAGCACCGCTTCGGACGGCGTTCTCGCGCCTGCCGCTGTGGTCACTCGCGCCCACGAAAGGGGCGTGCAGCTGCTGGCGCTGACCGACCACGACACCCTCGAAGGGCTGGACGAGGCGCGCCGCACAGCCGGCGAACTGGGCCTGCGCCTGGTCAACGGCATCGAGCTGTCCTGTACCTGGGGTGGCGCGACCATCCATGTGCTCGGCTACGCCTTCGCCAGCGATGCGCCGGCCCTGGCCCAGGCCATCGCCGAGCTGCATCAGGGGCGCTGGCTGCGCGCCGAGGAAATCGACCGGCGCCTGGCGGCCAAGGGCATGCCCGGAGCCCTGGAAGGTGCGCGGGCGATCCAGCAGGGTCTGGGCGACAGCGGCAACGCGCCGGCGCGGCCGCACTTCGCCGAGTTCCTGGTGCGCGCGGGGCATGTGCGTGACCACGCCGAGGCGTTCCGCAAGTGGCTGGGCTCGGGCAAGCTGGGTGACGTGAAACAGCACTGGCCGACGCTGGAACAGGCGGTCGGCACGCTCAAGGCCGCCGGTGCCTGGATCAGCCTGGCGCATCCCTGGCAGTACGACTTCACCCGCAGCAAGCGGCGGCGCCTGGTGGCCGACTTTATCGCCGCCGGTGGCCACGCCCTGGAAGTGGTGAATGGTTTGCAGCCGGCTGAGCAGGTCGGCGGCCTGGCCATCCTGGCCCGTGAATTTGGCATGCTGGCCAGTGTTGGCAGCGATTTTCACGCCCCGGGCGACTGGTCGGAGCTGGGCATGTACCGTCCGTTGCCGGAAGACCTGTCTCCTCTATGGGAGCGCTTCGACCATGCACGCGCTATTACCGCCTGAGCAGGGAGAGTTCATGAGTCAGTTCTTCCAGGTCCACCCGGAGAATCCGCAGCCGCGTCTGATCAAGCAGGCGGTGGAAATCCTGCGTAGCGGTGGGGTGATCGTCTATCCGACCGACTCCTCCTACGCCATCGGCTGCCTAATCGGCGACAAGGGCGCGGTCGAGCGCATCCGCCGCCTGCGCCAGCTGGACGACAAGCACAACTTCACCCTGGTGTGCAGCGACCTGTCGCAGATCGGCCTGTTCGCCAAGGTCGACACCGGCGCCTTCCGCCTGCTCAAGGCGCACACGCCGGGGCCCTATACCTTCATTCTCAGCGCCACCCGCGAAGTGCCGCGCATGCTGTTGCACCCCAAGCGCCGTACCATCGGCCTGCGCGTACCGGCCCATCCCATCGCCCTGGCCCTGGCCGAGCAGCTGGGCGAGCCGCTGATGAGTGTGAGCCTGATCATGCCCGGTGAAGACCTGCCGATGAGCGACCCCTACGAGATGCGTCAGCTCCTCGAGCACCAGGTGGATCTGATCATCGATGGCGGCTACGGCGGTCTGGAGGCGTCCACCGTGATCAACCTGGCCGAGGGCGAGCCGGAGGTGATCCGCGTTGGCTGCGGCGACCCGACTCCCTTCCAGGGGGAAGAGGCGTGAGCGAGCAGGTCGACAGCCAGGCCGGCGCACAACAGGAGTTACCCTTTGCTCTGGTCTACGGTCAGGCCGTCACCGAGCTGCCGATCGACCTGTACATCCCGCCGGACGCCCTGGAGGTCTTCCTCGAAGCCTTCGAGGGCCCGCTCGACCTGCTGCTGTACCTGATCCGCAAGCAGAACATCGACATCCTCGACATCCCGGTGGCCGAGATCACCAAGCAGTACATGGGCTACGTCGAGCTGATGAAGTCGGTGCGCCTGGAACTGGCCGCCGAGTATCTGGTGATGGCTGCCATGCTGGCCGAGATCAAGTCGCGCATGTTGCTGCCGCGCTCCGCCGAGGCAGAGGAAGAGGAAGACGACCCGCGCGCCGAGCTGATCCGCCGCCTGCAGGAATACGAGCGCTACAAGGCTGCGGCCGAAGGCCTGGACGAGATCCCGCGCCTTGGCCGCGACCTCAGCGTGCCACGCCTGGACGCCCCCGAGGCGCGGGCGCGCAAGCTGCTGCCGGACGTCAGTCTGGAGGAAGTTTTGCTGTCCATGGCCGAGGTGCTGCGCCGCGCCGACATGTTCGAAAGTCACCAGGTAACGCGCGAGGCGCTGTCCACCCGCGAGCGCATGAGCGAGGTGCTGGAGCGCCTCAAGGGCAATGGCTTCGTACCTTTCGTCACTCTGTTCACGGTGGAGGAGGGGCGCCTGGGGGTGGTCGTCACCTTCATGGCGGTGCTCGAACTGATCAAGGAACAACTGGTGGAACTGGTGCAGAATGAGCCCTTCGCGCCTATCCATGTCCGTGCCCGAGCCGAATAGATGAACCTGTCCGACCCGCAAGAACTCGCCTCCCTGCTCGAAGCCTGGCTACTGGCCCTGGGCCGGCCGTTGTCGCTGGAGCGCCTGGGCGAGCTGTTCGAGGAAGGTGAACGTCCGGAACCGGCGCAGATTCGCGAGGCACTTGAAGTGCTGCGACTGTCCTGCGAGGACCGCGCCTTCGAACTGAAGGAGGTCGCCAGCGGCTATCGCCTGCAGGTGCGCGAGAAGTTCGCCCCTTGGGTCGGTCGGCTGTGGGAGGAGCGCCCGCAGCGTTATTCGCGTGCCATGCTCGAGACCCTGGCGCTGATCGCCTACCGCCAACCGATCACCCGCGGCGAGATCGAGGATATCCGCGGCGTGGCGGTCAACAGCCAGATCATCAAGACCCTGCAGGAGCGCGACTGGATTCGCGTGGTCGGCTATCGCGACGTGCCCGGCAAGCCGGCCATGCTGGCCACCACCAAGGTGTTCCTCGACTACTTCAACCTGAAGAGCCTGGAAGAACTGCCCCCGCTGGCCGCCCTGCGCGAGCTGGAACCGGAGCCGATGCTGGCCCTGGACGACGACATGCCGGTACCGGCCGGCCTGCAGGCGCGGGTCGACGCCGAACTGGGCGAAGACGCGCCGACCGAGCCGCGCGAGGAAACCAGCTTCCGCAGCCTGCTGGTCGAGCTGGACGAGATGGAGCAGGGCCTGAAGACCGACTTCGACGACTTGGCCCGGAGCGAAGAAGAGGTTGCTGTCGAAGAGGATCAGAACGAAACCCTGGGCGCCGGCGACTCTCTGCACTGAGGAACTGGCCATCGAGGGCATTGAGACTTTCAATCCCGGCCTGATCCGCTTCCGCCCTATGCTGGCGGCGCCTTCCCCCTACAGGTGCCGCCATGAGCAAGAATCCCTGCATCAAGGTCTGCGAGTTCGACGCCGACATCTGCGTCGGCTGCGGGCGCAGCAAGCGCGAGATCAAGGCCTGGAAGAAACTCGACAAGCACGAGCGCTTCGCCCTGCTGGCCGAGGCCGACCTGCGGCTCTTGGCCTTCCAGGCGACCGGCCGGCGCAAGACCCGCTGAGCGGTCTATAGTCAGCCGTGCGCAGCACCGGCGATCCGCGTATGATGCGCGACCTTTTTCATCCTCAGTTACACCGGGAGGTGCCCAGATGAGTGAGTCCGAACTAGATCCCCGTCCCAGCGGCGAGAAATTGCAGAAAGTCCTGGCCCGCGCCGGCCTCGGCTCGCGCCGTGATATCGAGCAGTGGATCACCGACGGTCGCGTCAAGGTCAACGGTGCCGTTGCCACCCTCGGCGCCCGCGTCGAACTGCGCGACGCCATCAGCGTCGACGGCCAGCTGCTCAAGCGCGAAGACATCCAGCAGACCGTGCGCCGTGTGCTGATCTACAACAAGCCGGAAGGCGAGATCTGCACCCGCGACGACCCGGAAGGTCGTCCGACCGTGTTCGATCGCCTGCCGCGGCCGAAAGAAGGCCGCTGGATCAACATCGGCCGCCTGGATATCAACACCACCGGCCTGCTGCTGTTCACCACCGACGGTGAGCTGGCCAACCGCCTGATGCACCCCTCCTTCGAGATGGACCGCGAGTACGCCGTGCGCGTGCGAGGCGAAGTCACCGAGGAAATGCTCGAGCAGCTCAAGGCCGGCGTGATGCTGGAAGACGGCCCGGCCAAGTTTACCGACATCAAGGAAGCGCCCGGCGGCGAAGGCTTCAACCGCTGGTTCCATTGCGTAGTGATGGAAGGTCGCAACCGCGAAGTACGTCGCCTATGGGAGTCCCAGGGCGTGGTGGTCAGCCGCCTGAAGCGCGTGCGCTTCGGTCCGGTGTTCATGACCTCCGACCTGCCGATGGGCCGCTGGCGCGAGATGGGTCAGCGCGAGCTGGACATCCTCAGCGAGGAAGTCGGCCTCAAGCCCATGGCCCTGCCGGCGATGAACGAGAAGATGCGTGACAAGCTCGACCGCCTGCAGCGCAAGGCGGCTCGGCCGATGAGCCGCAATGAGCGGCCCAAGCGCGTGCTGCGTCCGGCTCAGGATGGTGCCGCGGAGACGAGCGAACAGCGTCCGGCCCGCGCCCCGCGTGGCGAAGAGCGTCCGCAGCGCGCGCCGCGCAAGCCGAGTGGCGAGCGTCGTGAAGGCGGTCGTGGCACGCCGGTGGCCGAGCGTCCCGCCGATGTGAACAAGAAGCGCACTCCACGTCCGGCTGGCGACGCTGCCGAGCGTCCGGCCCGCAAGCCGCGTCCGGCTGCGCCGAGCGGCAATAAGCGGCCGCCGAGTGGTGACGGTCAGCGTCCAGGCTTCGGCCGCAAGCGCTGAGAACCTGCCCACGATCTGCTGCGCGTCGGCTAAACGGCGTTGAAAACAGCCCGGGACGCGGCGTCTCGGACTGCTCATTTACCATTCGTAAACTGCGCGTCCTCGGCCATTTTCACCACCGTTTATCTCTAGCTCGCGAGATCGTAAACAGGTTCTGAAAATGAAAAAGGGGCTCCCAGGAGCCCCTTTTTGTTGGCTGGCGTTTCTCAGCCGGCCATGGACAGGCGATTGCGGCCTTCGCGCTTGGATACATACAGGGCGCTGTCGGCGCGGCGCTGCAGGCTCTCCGATGACTCGCCCGGCAGTAGGGTGGCGCAGCCCAGGCTGATGGACAGCTCCAGGGCGCGGCCTTCTTCCAGGTACTGCAGGCCCATAACCGCCAGGCGCAGGCGTTCGCCGATGATCTGTGCTGCCTCGCGGCTGGTGTTGGACAGCAGCACCAAGAACTCCTCGCCGCCGTAGCGGAACACCATGTCGATGTTGCGCAGGCTGCCCTTCAGGGCCGCGGCCACGGCTTTCAGAACCTCGTCGCCGGTGGCATGGCCGAAGCGGTCGTTGATGCTCTTGAAGTGGTCGATATCCAGCATCAGCACCGACAGCGGCTGCAGGCTGCGGCGGGCGAGGTCGACTTCGCGCTGCATGGCCTGGTTCATGGCAATGCGATTGCCGGTGTCGGTCAGCGGGTCGCGCAGCGCGCTCTGCAGGGCCGCGCGGTAGAGCAGGGCATTGCGCAGCGGGAACAGCAGGCTGGCCAGTAGCGACTCCAGCTGGCCCAGTTCGTCGTCGCTGAAGCGCTGGCTGCGGCGGAAGGTCAGCTCACCCAGGTATTCGCCCTGATGGCTGAGGCGGTAGCTGGCCGAATGGTTGGCGCGCTCACCCAGTTCCAAGCGCAGATCGCAGGCGGCCAGCTGATAGCTCAGCGCGCTCAGCGGCACCAGGCGCTGCACTTCCTGGAAGAACAGACCGAGGATGCGGTCGAATTCCAGGGAGGTCTGCAGCTGCAGGTTCAGTTGCTGACGCAGCTGGGCCAGGCTGACCGGCTTGAGCAGCGGCTGATTGCGACTGGCATAGCCCAGGCGCTGCAGCTTGGCAGCATCGAAATCGATGGTGTTGGAGGGGTTGTGCGGAACCATAGTGCTCGACCTCTGGCGCTTGAGCGCCTTATTGACGGAGGTAGAGCGAATTCTGTGCCACTTTTATAAAGTGCTTTAATTTCAGTGGCTTGAGCTATTTTTGGCAAATAGAGCGGCAATCCGTTGCCGCTCTATTGACGCCGGTGCTGGCAATTTGATGCCTCGTCGCCGGTTGCGACGGAAAACCGGCAGCCAGCTGCTTTTATTGCGCGTCGAATGCCTGGCCGTTGACGCCCTGGCTGTCCGGACCCATCAGGTACAGGTAGACCGGCATGATGTCTTCCGGCAGCGGATTGTTGGCCGGGTTCTCGCCGGGGTAGGCCTGGGCGCGCATGCCGGTGCGGGTGGCGCCGGGGTTGATGCTGTTGGAGCGGACGTTTGCGATACCCTCGACTTCGTCGGCCAGGGTCTGCATCAGGCCCTCGGTGGCGAACTTGGACACGCCATAGGCGCCCCAGTAGGCGCGACCCTTGCGGCCGACGCTGCTGGAGGTGAACACCACCGAGGCGTCTTCCGACAGCTTGAGCAGCGGCAGCAGGGTGCTGGTCAGCATGAACATGGCGTTGACGTTGACCTGCATGACGCGCATGAAGTTGTCGCCGGACAGTTGTTCCAGCGGCGTGCGCGGCCCGACGATGGCGGCATTGTGCAGCAGGCCGTCGAGGCGCCCGAACTCGGCTTCGATGGTGGCGGCCAGCTCGTCGTACTGGTGCGGCAGGGCAGTTTCCAGGTTGAACGGAATCACCACCGGCTGCGGATGACCGGCGGCCTCGATCTCGTCATACAGCTGGTTCAGGTTGCCCTCGGTCTTGCCCAGCAGTAGCACGGTGGCGCCGTGGGCGGCGTAGGTCTTGGCGGCGGCGGCGCCGATGCCGCGGCCGGCACCGGTGACCAGGATCACGCGACCCTTGAGCAGGTCGGGGCGGGCGCTGTAGTCAAACATGGGGGAAATCTCGTTATTGCGTGAATAGGGTCAGCAACTGCACAGGGCGCGGTCGAGCACGGCGCGCAGCTCCAGGGGATGGTCCACCACCACATCGGCGCCCCAGTGGCGCGGATTGTCTTCGGGATGGATGTAGCCGTAGGTGACGGCAGCGGTCTTGCAGCCGGCGGCGCGGCCGGCCTCGATGTCGCGGGCGTCGTCACCGACGAACAGCACGTCGGCGGGAGCCACGCCGATCTTCTCGCAGGCCAGCAGGAGCATGTCCGGCGCCGGCTTGCTGCGCGGCACGTGGTCCGGGCAGACCAGCACGGCCGAGCGCCCATTCAGGCCAAGCTGCTGCATGATCGGCTCGGCGAAGGTCACCGGCTTGTTGGTGGCCACGCCCCAGATCAGGCGCGAGGCCTCGATGTCGCCGAGCAGTTCGAGCATGCCGTCGAACGGCTTGCTGAGTATTGCGCAATGCTGCTGGTAGCGTTCGAGGAACTCCAGGCGCAGGGCTTCGAAGCCCTCCGCACCGATCTCTATATCAAAGGTGGCGGAGACCATGGCGCGGGCGCCGCCGGAAACCACGTCGCGGATCAGCTGCTCGTCCACCGGGGCCAAGCCGCGCGCGGCGCGCATGGCCTGGCACACGGCGACGAAGTCCGGCGCGGTGTCCAGCAGGGTGCCGTCCATGTCGAAGAGAACCGCTCGCAGGGCCATGCGCCTTACTCCTCGCGCAGGGTCTGGATCATGTAGTTGACGTCGACGTCCGCTTCCAGCTTGTAGTGCTTGGTCAGCGGGTTGTAGGTCAGCCCAATGATGTCCTTGACCTGCAGGCCGGCGGCGCGGCTCCAGGCACCCAGTTCGGAGGGGCGGATGAACTTCTTGAAGTCGTGGGTGCCGCGCGGCAGCAGGCGCATCACGTATTCGGCGCCGACGATGGCGAACAGGTAGGCCTTGGGATTGCGGTTGATGGTGGAGAAGAACACCTGGCCGCCGGGCTTGACCATCCTGTAGCAGGCGCGGATCACCGATGACGGGTCGGGCACGTGCTCGAGCATCTCCAGGCAGGTGACCACGTCGAACTGGCCGGGCATCTCCTCGGCCAGCGCCTCGGCGGTGATCTGCCGGTACTCAACGTTCACTCCGGATTCCAGCTGGTGCAGCTGGGCTACGGCCAGTGGAGCCTCGCCCATGTCGATACCGGTGACGTTGGCGCCGCGCTGGGCCATGGACTCGCTGAGGATGCCGCCGCCGCAACCAACGTCCAGCACCTTCTTGCCGGCCAGGCCGACGCGCTCGTCGATCCAGTTGACGCGCAGCGGGTTGATGTCGTGCAGTGGCTTGAACTCGCTCTCGCGGTCCCACCAGCGGTGGGCGAGGGCCTCGAATTTGGCGATTTCGGCGTGATCGACGTTGCTCATGGCGTGCTCTTAAAAGTTTCGAAAACGAATTCAGTGTTTGCCGGCAATGCGCTCGCCCCAGGTGCGGGCGTTGGCGACGATGCGCTGCTCGTCCAGGCGCGTCAGGCGGCCGTCATCGAGCAGTTGCTTGCCGCCGACCCACAGGTGCTTCACGCAGCTGCGGCTACCGGCGTAGATCAGTTGCGACACCGGGTCGTAGACCGGCTGCTGGGCCAGACCGGAAAGGTCGAAGGCGGCCAGGTCAGCCAGCTTGCCCAGCTCCAGCGAGCCGGTGCAGTCGTCCAGGCCCAGGGCGCGGGCGCCGTTCAGGGTGGCCATGCGCAGGGCGCTGTGGGCGCTGAGGGCGGTGGCGCTGCCGGCCACGGCCTTGGCCAGCAGGGCGGCGGTACGAGTCTCGCCGAGCAGGTCCAAGTCATTGTTGCTGGCGGCGCCGTCGGTGCCGATGGCGACGTTGACCCCGGCCTGCCAGAGCTTCTCCACCGGGCAGAAGCCGCTGGCCAGCTTGAGGTTGGACTCGGGGCAATGGATCACGCTGCTGTTGCTTTCTACCAGCAGGGCGATGTCTTCGTCGCTGATCTGGGTCATGTGCACGGCCTGGAAGCGCGGTCCGAGCAGGCCCAGGCTGGCCAGGCGCTGCAGCGGACGCACGCCGTGCAGCTCCAGGCTTTGCTGCACTTCGAAGGCGGTCTCGTGGACGTGCATGTGGATGCCGGCGTCCAGCTCCTCGGCCAGCATCAGCACGTTCTTCAGCTTGTCGTCGCTGACGGAGTAGGGTGCATGGGGGCCGAAGGCGACCTTGATGCGAGGGTGCTGCTTGAGGTCGTCGAACAGGCGCAGGCCCTTGCGCAGGGCTTCCTCGGCGTCACGGGCGCCGGGGGTGGGGAAGTCCAGCACCGGGATGGTCACCTGGGCGCGGATGCCGCTCTTGTGCACCAGCTCGCAGGCCACTTCCGGGAAGAAGTACATGTCGGAGAAGCAGCTGATGCCGCCCTTGAGCTGCTCGGCAATGGCCAGTTCGGTGCCGTCGCGCACGAACTCCTCGTCGACCCACTTGGCCTCGGCCGGCCAGATATGGTCCTGCAGCCAGCTCATCAGCGGCAGATCGTCGGCCAGGCCGCGGAACAGCGTCATGGCCGCGTGGCCGTGGGCGTTGACCAGGCCCGGGGTGAGCACACAGTCCGGCAGCTCGCGCACTTCCGTGGCCGGATGGCGCAGGGCCTCGGCGCGCGGCGCGATCAGGGCGATGCGCCCGTCGCGGATGCCTAGGCCGTGATCGCGCAGTACCACGCCAGCGGGTTCGACCGGCACCAGCCAGGTGGGCAGGAGCAGCAGATCGAGCGGCTGGCGCGGTTCGGGCATGGCATTTATCCGGGCAATAACGAGGTGGCGGCAGTATAACTGAGCCATGTAACAGGCGGCTCGCTATAATCCGCGGCTTTTCGTTTCACCTTGTGGGGATGTCATGCGCGACGAACTGTTGGCGGCAGAGAAGGTAAAAGCCATCGAGTGGCGCGAAGGCACATTGTATCTGCTGGATCAGCGCGTACTGCCGCGCGAGGAAGCCTGGCTGGCCTACGATTCGGCCACCGGCGTGGCCGAGGCCATCCGCAGCATGGTGGTGCGCGGCGCGCCGGCCATCGGTATCGCTGCCGCCTTCGGCCTGGTGCTGGGCGCGCGGGCGCGTCTGGCTACTGGTGGCGACTGGCAGGCGGCGTTGGAGGATGACTTCAAGGTGCTGGCCGAGTCGCGGCCGACCGCGGTCAACCTGTTCTGGGCCCTGGATCGCATGCGCGAGCGTCTGCAGCGCCTGAAGGACGGCGAAAACGCCCTGGCGGCGCTGGAGGCAGAGGCGGTGGGCATCTTCGACAGCGACCGCGAGGCCAATCTGACCATGGCCCAGCTGGGCATGGAGCTGATCCGCAAGCACCAGGACAGTCCGCAGAAGCTGTTGACCCACTGCAATACCGGCGCCCTGGCCACCGGCGGCTTCGGCACCGCCCTAGGCGTTATCCGCGCTGCGCACCTGGGCGGGCTGGTGGAGCGAGTGTTCGCCGACGAGACCCGGCCCTGGCTGCAGGGCTCGCGCCTGACCGCCTGGGAGCTGGCGGGCGAAGGCGTGCCGGTCAGCTTGAATGCCGATTCCGCCGCCGCGCACCTGATGAAGACCGAGGGCATCACCTGGGTCATAGTCGGGGCCGACCGCATCACCGCCAATGGCGACGTGGCCAACAAGATCGGCACCTACCAGCTGGCGGTCAACGCCATGCACCACGGCGTGCGCTTCATGGTGGTGGCACCCAGTTCGACCATCGACATGAACCTGGAAGACGGCGAAGACATCCCGATCGAGGAGCGCGACGGCCGCGAGCTGCTGGATGTCGGCGGCCAGCGCATCGCCGCCGATGTGCATGCGGTCAATCCGGTGTTCGACGTGACCCCGGCCGACCTGATCGACGCGATCGTTACCGAAAAGGGCGTGGTCGAGCGGCCGGATGCGGCGAAAATGGCGCAGCTCATGTGTCGCAAGCGCCTGCATTGAGGCCGGCGGCCTGGGTGTCCGTCGGGGTAGGTCTGCCCGGGTGACTGTGGTAAGCTCCGGCAGTTCTCGGGTGGCCCTGTGCGGGCCATTCCAATAGCGCCAATAACCGACCTAACTCGTTGATTTGTCGTGAGTCGCCGCCCAGCAGGGGCGACTACGGCGGACTCCGGTCTTGCCCAGGAAGGGTGTGACGGGGTTTCACCAGAATAAGGAACCAGGCTTCTCATGGGCGAACTGGCCAAAGAAATCCTCCCGGTCAATATCGAAGACGAGCTGAAACAGTCCTACCTCGACTACGCCATGAGCGTGATCGTCGGGCGTGCGCTGCCGGATGCGCGCGACGGCTTGAAGCCTGTGCACCGTCGCGTGCTCTACGCGATGAGCGAGTTGGGCAACGACTGGAACAAGGCCTACAAGAAGTCCGCCCGTGTGGTCGGTGATGTGATCGGTAAGTACCATCCGCATGGCGACACGGCTGTCTACGACACCATCGTGCGTATGGCCCAGCCTTTCTCCCTGCGCTACATGCTGGTCGACGGCCAGGGCAACTTCGGTTCGGTGGACGGCGACAACGCCGCAGCCATGCGATACACCGAAGTGCGCATGGCCAAGCTGGCCCACGAGCTGCTGGCCGACCTGGACAAGGAAACCGTCGACTGGGTACCCAACTACGACGGCACCGAGCAGATCCCGGCTGTCATGCCGACCAAGATCCCCAACCTGCTGGTCAACGGATCAAGCGGTATCGCCGTGGGCATGGCGACCAACATTCCGCCGCACAACCTGACCGAGGTGATCGACGGCTGCCTGGCGCTGATCGACAACCCCGAGCTGACCGTCGACGAGCTGATGCAGTTCATACCCGGCCCGGACTTCCCCACCGCCGGCATCATCAACGGTCGCGCGGGCATCATCGAGGCCTATCGCACCGGCCGTGGCCGCATCTACATGCGTGCCCGTGCGACGATCGAGGATATGGAGAAGGGCGGCAATCGCCAGCAGATCATCGTCACCGAACTGCCGTACCAGCTGAACAAGGCGCGTCTGATCGAGAAGATCGCCGAGCTGGTCAAAGAGAAGAAGATCGAGGGTATCACCGAGCTGCGCGACGAATCCGACAAGGACGGCATGCGCGTGGTCATCGAGCTGCGTCGTGGCGAAGTCGGCGAGGTGGTGCTGAACAACCTCTACGCCCAGACCCAGATGCAGAGTGTGTTCGGCATCAACGTCGTGGCCCTGGTCGATGGCCAGCCGCGCACGCTGAACCTCAAGGACATGCTCGAAGTATTCGTCCGCCACCGCCGCGAAGTGGTGACCCGCCGGACCGTCTACGAACTGCGCAAGGCCCGCGAGCGTGGCCACATCCTCGAAGGCCAGGCCGTCGCCCTGTCGAACATCGACCCGGTCATTGAGCTGATCAAGACCTCGCCGACTCCGGCCGACGCCAAGGAGCGCCTGATCGCCACCGCCTGGGCCTCCAGCGCCGTGGAAGCGATGGTCGAGCGCGCCGGTGCCGACTCCTGCCGTCCGGAAGACCTGGACCCGCAGTACGGCCTGCGTGACGGCAAGTACTACCTGTCGCCCGAGCAGGCCCAGGCCATCCTCGAGCTGCGCCTGCACCGTCTGACCGGTCTGGAACACGAGAAGCTGCTGGCCGAATACCAGGAGATCCTCACCCAGATCGGCGAGCTGATCCGCATCCTGACCAGCCCCGAGCGCCTGATGGAGGTCATCCGCGAGGAGCTGGAGAAGGTCAAGGCCGAGTTCGGCGACGTGCGTCGCACCGAGATCATGGCCTCGCAGATGGACCTGACCATCGCCGACCTGATCACCGAGGAAGAGCGCGTCGTCACCATCTCCCACGGCGGCTACGCCAAGTCCCAGCCGCTGGCCGCCTACCAAGCCCAGCGTCGTGGCGGCAAAGGCAAGTCGGCCACCGGGGTGAAGGACGAGGACTACATCGAACACCTGCTGGTCGCCAACAGCCACGCCACCCTGCTGCTGTTCTCCAGCAAGGGCAAGGTCTACTGGCTGCGTACCTTCGAGATCCCGGAAGCCTCGCGTACCGCGCGTGGTCGCCCGCTGGTCAACCTGCTGCCGCTGGACGAGGGTGAGCGCATCACCGCCATGCTGCAGATCGACCTCGAGGCCGTGCGTGCGCGCTTCGCCGACGAAGAGAGCGATGATGACGACGTGGTTGCCGAGCAGGTCGGCGAAGTGGTCGAGGTGGAGGAAGCCGAAGAAGGTGACGAATCCGACTTCAGCCAGGACGAGCCGACCGGCGCCTACATCTTTATGGCGACCGCCTACGGCACGGTGAAGAAGACTCCGCTGATCCAGTTCACCAAGCCGCGCTCCAACGGCCTGATCGCCCTGAAGCTGGAAGAGGGCGACTCGCTGATCGCCGCCGCCATCACCGACGGTTCGAAGGACGTGATGATGTTCTCCGACGCCGGCAAGGTGATCCGCTTCAAGGAAAGCAAGGTGCGCACCATGAGCCGTATCGCTCGAGGCGTGCGCGGTATGCGCCTGGCAGCTGATCAGCGCATCATCTCCATGCTGATCCCGGAAGCCGGCGCGCAGATCCTCTCCGCCTCCGCGCGTGGCTACGGCAAGCGCACCCCGCTGGCCGATTACCCACGTCGCGGTCGTGGTGGCCAGGGCGTGATCGCCATGGTGATCAACGAGCGTAATGGCAAGCTGGTCGGCGCCGTGCAGGTGCTGGATGGCGAGGAAATCATGCTGATTTCCGACCAGGGCACCCTGGTGCGTACCCGTGTCGATGAAGTCCGCGGCGCCGGCCGTAACACCCAAGGCGTGATCCTGATCAAGCTGGCCGACGACGAGACCCTGGTTGGCCTTGAGCGGGTCCAGGAACCGTCCGGCTCGGATGACGACGACATCGAAGGCGAAGTGCTTGCCGAAGGCGCCGAGACCGAACCAGTGGAAGTGGCGGACGAGGGTGAGACCCCGGTAGACGCCCCAAGCGACGAAGAGTGAGATTGACGTGAGCAAACGCGCCCATAACTTCTGCGCCGGCCCGGCCGCGCTGCCTACCGCCGTACTGCAACGCGCCCAGGCGGAGATGCTCGACTGGCAGGGCCGCGGCCTCTCCGTGATGGAGATGAGTCACCGCAGCGACGAGTACGTGGCTATCGCCGAGAAGGCCGAGCAGGATCTGCGCGACCTGCTGAGCATCCCGACCGACTACAAGGTGCTGTTCCTGCAGGGCGGCGCCAGCCAGCAGTTCGCCGAGATTCCGCTGAATCTGCTGCCGGAAGACGGTACCGCCGACTACATCGAAACCGGCATCTGGTCGAAGAAGGCCATCGAGGAAGCGCGTCGCTACGGCAACGTCAATGTCGCCGCCAGCGCCAAGGGCTACGACTACTTCGCCATCCCCGGGCAGAACGAGTGGCAGCTGTCGCAAGACGCCGCCTACGTGCACTACGCCAGCAACGAGACCATCGGCGGCCTGCAGTTCGACTGGATTCCCGAGGTGGGCGACACCCCGCTGGTGGTGGACATGTCCTCGGACATCCTCTCCCGCGAAGTCGACGTGTCCAAGTTCGGTCTGATCTACGCCGGCGCGCAGAAGAACATCGGCCCGAGCGGCCTGGTCGTCGCCATCATCCGCGAAGACCTGCTGGGTCGCGCCCGCAGCGTCTGCCCGACCATGCTCAACTACAAGATCGCCGCCGATAACGGCTCCATGTACAACACGCCAGCGACCTATTCCTGGTACCTCTCCGGCCTGGTCTTCGAGTGGCTGAAGGAGCAGGGCGGTGTCGCCGCGATGGAGCAGCGCAACAAGGCCAAGAAGGACCTGCTGTACAAGGCCATCGACGCCAGCGACTTCTACAGCAACCCGATCCAGCCGAGCGCCCGCTCCTGGATGAACGTGCCGTTCCGCCTGGCCGACGAGAAGCTGGACAAGGCCTTCCTGGCTGGCGCAGACACGCGCGGTCTGCTCAACCTCAAGGGTCACCGTTCGGTGGGCGGCATGCGTGCCTCCATCTATAACGCCACCGGTCTGGATGCGGTCGAGGCCCTGGTTGCCTATATGGCGGAGTTCGAGAAGGAGCACGCCTGATGAGTGACGCCGATCAGCTCAAGGCACTGCGGGTACGCATCGACAGCCTCGACGAGAAGATTCTCGATCTGATCAGCGAGCGCGCGCGCTGCGCCCAGGACGTGGCGCGGGTGAAGATGGCCTCCCTGCCGGCGGGCGAGAAGCCGGTCTTCTATCGCCCCGAGCGCGAAGCCTGGGTGCTCAAGCACATCATGGAGCTGAACAAGGGCCCGCTGGATAACGAGGAAATGGCGCGGCTGTTCCGCGAAATCATGTCCTCCTGCCTCGCTCTTGAGCAGCCGCTGAAGATCGCCTACCTGGGCCCGGAAGGCACCTTCTCCCAGGCCGCGGCGCTCAAGCATTTCGGTCATGCGGTGATCAGCCAGCCGATGGCGGCGATCGACGAGGTGTTCCGCGAAGTGGCGGCCGGTGCGGTCAACTTCGGTGTAGTGCCGGTGGAGAACTCCACCGAGGGTGCAGTCAACCACACCTTGGATAGCTTCCTCGAGCACGACATGGTCATCTGCGGCGAGGTGGAGTTGCGCATCCACCATCACCTGCTGGTCGGCGACACCACCAAGACCGACAAGATCACCCGCATCTATTCCCACGCCCAGTCCCTGGCCCAGTGCCGCAAGTGGCTGGACGCGCACTACCCGAACGTCGAACGCGTGGCGGTGCCCAGCAACGCCGACGCGGCCAAGCGGGTGAAGAGCGAGTGGAACTCGGCGGCGATTGCCGGCGATATGGCGGCCAACCTCTATGGTCTGACCAAGCTGCAGGAGAAGATCGAGGATCGTCCGGACAACTCCACGCGCTTCCTCATCATCGGCAGCCAGGAAGTGCCGCCGACCAGCGACGACAAGACTTCGGTCATCGTCTCCATGCGTAACAAGCCGGGCGCGCTGCACGAGCTGCTGGTGCCGTTCCACACCAACGGCATCGACCTGACCCGCATCGAGACCCGCCCGTCGCGCAGCGGCAAGTGGACCTACGTGTTCTTCATCGACTTCGTCGGCCACCACCAGGACCCGCTGATCAAGGACGTGCTGGAAAAGATCAACGGCGAAGCCGTCGCCCTGAAAGTGCTGGGTTCCTACCCGAAAGCGGTTCTCTGAGCCGCGTGAGTGTCTGAGGAGAGCTCATGAGTTGCGATTTCCTCGCCCAGGCCGTGCCGGGCGTGCAGAAACTTTCGCCCTATGTGCCGGGCAAACCGGTCGATGAGCTGGCCCGTGAGCTGAATCTCGACCCGGCTGGTATCGTCAAGCTGGCCAGCAACGAGAACCCGTTGGGCCCATCGCCCAAGGCGCTGGAAGCGATCCGCGCCGAGCTGGCCGAGCTGACCCGCTACCCGGACGGCAACGGTTTCGAGCTGAAAACCAAACTGGCTGCCCGCTGCGGCGTGACTGTAGCTCAGGTGACCCTAGGCAACGGTTCCAACGATATTCTCGACCTGGTCGCGCGCGCTTGGCTCGCGCCTGGGCTGAACGCCGTGTTCAGCCAGTACGCCTTCGCCGTGTACCCGATCGCCACTCAGGCGGTCGGCGCCCAGGGCAAGGCGGTACCGGCCAAGGAGCATGGTCACGACCTGGAAGCCATGCTGGCGGCCATCGACGCCAATACCCGCGTGGTCTTCATCGCCAACCCGAACAACCCGACCGGCACCTGGTTCGGCCCGGCTGCGCTGGAGTCCTTCCTCGCCCGCGTGCCGGAAAGCGTGCTGGTGGTGCTGGACGAGGCCTATATCGAGTATACCGAGGGCGACGAGCTGCCGGATGGCCTCGACTACCTGGCGCGCTACCCGAACCTGCTGGTCTCGCGCACCTTCTCCAAGGCCTATGGTCTGGCTTCGCTGCGTGTTGGCTATGCGCTGAGTTCGCCGCAGGTGGCCGATGCGCTCAATCGCGTACGTGCGCCGTTCAACGTCAACAGCCTGGCCCTGGCAGCCGCCTGTGCGGCGCTGGACGATGCCGACTACCTGGCGGCCAGCCGCCGCACAAACGATGCCGGCATGGCGCAGCTGGAAGACGGCTTCCGCCGTCTTGGGCTGAGCTGGATTGCCTCCAAGGGCAACTTCATCGCGGTCGACTTCGCGCGCGACGCTGCGCCGATCAATCAGGCGCTGCTGCAGGCTGGTGTCATCGTGCGTCCGGTGGCTGGTTACGGCATGCCGACCTTCCTGCGCGTGTCCATCGGCACCGAGCAGGAGAACGCCCGCTTCCTCGAGGCGCTGGAGCAGATCCTCCGTGGCTGATGCAATGCCGTTGCAACAAGCTTCGCGCAGACTCGGCCGCCTGGTGGTGGTGGGGCTCGGCCTGATCGGCGGCTCCTTCGCTAAGGGGATTCGCGAGAAAGGACTGTTCAGCGAAGTGGTGGGTGTGGATCTCGACGCAGAGTCGCGTCGCCTGGCGGTGGAGCTAGGCGTGGTCGACCGCTGCGAGACCGAGCTGGCCGCCGCCTGTCAGGGCGCCGCGGTGATCCAGCTGGCGGTGCCTATCCTAGCCATGGAAAAAGTCCTGGCCCAGTTGGCGCGCCTCGATCTGGGCAATGCTGTGCTCACCGATGTGGGTAGCGCCAAGGGCAATGTGGTGCGCGCCGCGCGTTCGGCCTTCGGTGGCGATGTCGCGCGTTTCGTTCCGGGGCATCCCATCGCCGGCTCCGAGCAGAGTGGGGTGGAAGCCTCCAATGTCGAGCTGTTCCGTCGCCACAAGGTGATCCTCACGCCGCAGGCCTGCACCGATGCCGAGGCGCTGGCGCTGGTCGATGGCCTGTGGCGCGCCCTGGGTGCCGATGTGGAGCACATGGAGGTGGAGCATCACGACCAGGTGCTGGCCGCCACCAGCCATCTGCCGCACCTGCTGGCCTTTACCCTGGTCGACTCGCTGGCCAAACGCAGCGAGAACCTGGAGATCTTCCGTTACGCCGCCGGAGGTTTCCGCGACTTCACGCGGATTGCCGGCAGCGATCCGGTGATGTGGCATGACATCTTCCTCGCCAACCGCGAGGCGGTGTTGCGCACGCTAGACGCATTTCGCGACGACCTCGACGCCCTGCGCGGTGCGGTCGACGCTGGGGACGGGCATCAGTTGCTGGGCGTGTTCACCCGCGCCCGGCATGCCCGCGAGCATTTCAGCAAAATCCTGGCCCGTAGGGCCTATGTGGACGCCATGCACTCGAATGATCTGATCTACCTCGCCAATCCTGGTGGTTCTCTCTCCGGCCGCATCCGCGTGCCGGGCGACAAGTCCATCTCGCACCGCTCGATCATGCTCGGCTCGCTGGCCGAGGGCACCACTCAGGTGGAAGGCTTCCTCGAGGGCGAAGACGCTCTGGCCACTCTGCAGGCGTTCCGTGACATGGGCGTGGTGATCGAGGGGCCGCATCACGGCAAGGTGACCATTCATGGCGTGGGTCTGAATGGCCTGAAGCCGCCGCCCGGCCCGCTGTACCTGGGTAACTCCGGCACCTCCATGCGCCTGCTCTCCGGTCTGCTGGCGGCGCAGCCGTTCGATACCGTGCTGACCGGCGACGCCTCGCTGTCCAAGCGCCCGATGAATCGCGTGGCCAAGCCGCTGCGCGAGATGGGTGCAGTGATCGAGACCGGTCCGGAAGGTCGTCCGCCGATGCACATCAAAGGTGGCCAGCGTTTGACCGGCATGAGCTACGAGATGCCGATGGCCAGTGCCCAGGTCAAATCCTGCCTGTTGCTGGCCGGCCTGTACGCCGCCGGCGAGACCTCTGTGACCGAGCCGGCGCCGACCCGCGACCACACCGAGCGCATGCTGCGTGGCTTCGGTTATCCGGTGAGCGTGGACGGCAATGTCGCCACCGTCGAGTCCGGCCACAAGCTCAGTGCCACTCATATCGAAGTGCCCGCCGATATCTCCTCGGCCGCCTTCTTCCTGGTCGCCGCCAGCATTGCCGAGGGTTCGGAGCTGGTGCTGGAGCACGTCGGCATCAATCCGACCCGCACCGGCGTGATCGACATCCTCAAGCTGATGGGCGCCGATCTGACCCTGGAAAACCAACGCGAAGTCGGCGGTGAGCCGGTCGCTGATATCCGCGTGCGTGCCGCCAAGCTCAAGGGCATCGACATCCCGGAGGACCTGGTGCCGCTGGCCATCGATGAATTCCCGGTGCTGTTCGTCGCCGCCGCCTGCGCCGAAGGACGCACCGTGCTACGCGGTGCCGAGGAGCTGCGGGTCAAGGAATCCGATCGCATCCAGGTCATGGCCGACGGCCTGATCGCCTTGGGCGTGAAAGTCGAGCCGACTCCGGACGGCATCATCATCGAGGGCGGTGCCTTCGGTGGTGGTGAGGTGTGGAGCCATGGCGATCACCGCATCGCCATGTCCTTCAGCGTGGCCTCGCTGCGCGCCGGCGGCGCCATCCGTATTCACGACTGCGCCAACGTCGCCACCTCCTTCCCCAATTTTCTCGGGCTGGCGGCGCAGGTCGGTATCCGGATAGCGGAGGAGGGCAAGGCATGAACGCCGTAGTCATCACCATCGACGGGCCAAGCGGCTCGGGCAAGGGCACCGTGGCCGGCCTGCTGGCCACCAAGCTCGGCTGGAACCTGCTGGATTCCGGCGCCCTCTATCGCCTGCTGGCCTTCGCCGCCGGCAATCACGGCATCGATCTGACCAACGAGGAAGCGCTGAAGACTCTGGCGGCGCACCTGGATGTGCAGTTCATCGGCAAGCGCATCATCCTCGAAGGTGACGAGGTCACCGACGACATCCGCAACGAGCAGGTCGGTGCCGGTGCCTCCATGGTCGCTTCCCTGCCTGCGGTGCGCGAAGCGCTGCTGCAACGCCAGCGTGCTTTCCGCGAGGCGCCGGGCCTGGTCGCTGACGGTCGTGACATGGGCACCGTGGTGTTCCCCGAGGCGCCGCTGAAGATCTACCTGACTGCCAGTGCGGAGGAGCGCGCCCGTCGTCGCTACCTGCAGTTGAAAGGCAAGGTCGAAGGTGTTAGCCTGCCGAGTCTGCTAGACGAGATTCGTGCGCGCGACGAGCGCGACATGCAGCGTGCGGTGGCTCCGTTGAAGCCGGCAGTCGATGCCATTCAACTGGACTCCACCGAGCTGAGCATCGAGCAGGTGATGGAAAGAATTCTCAGCGAGGTCGCCAGTCGCGATCTCGCGGGTAACTGAGCCGCGGCTGTCTTAAGTCGAAAGGCTCGCAAGGAGGCATGCGGGAGACCAGTCATAGTCCCGCAGGCCTCTTTTTACATGAACGAACCCACATTGTCTGGAGTGTGGTTTGGGCGAATCCCCGCCCTTGATCAACAGGAATCAACATGAGCGAAAGCTTTGCAGAACTTTTTGAAGAAAGCCTGAAATCCCTCGACATGCAGCCGGGTGCAATCATCACCGGCATCGTGGTCGACATCGACGGTGACTGGGTCACTGTACATGCCGGCCTGAAGTCCGAGGGCGTCATCCCGCTCGACCAGTTCTTCAACGAACAAGGCGAGCTGACCATCAAGGTCGGTGACGAAGTCCACGTTGCGCTGGACGCTGTGGAAGACGGCTTCGGTGAAACCAAGCTGTCCCGCGAGAAAGCCAAGCGTGCCGAGTCCTGGCTGGTTCTGGAAGCCGCTTTCAATGCTGAGGAAGTGGTCAAGGGCGTTATCAACGGCAAGGTCAAAGGCGGCTTCACCGTTGACGTCAACGGCATCCGCGCGTTCCTGCCGGGCTCCCTGGTCGATGTACGTCCGGTGCGTGATACCACTCACCTGGAAGGCAAAGAGCTGGAGTTCAAGGTCATCAAGCTGGACCAGAAGCGCAACAACGTTGTCGTTTCCCGTCGCAGCGTGCTGGAAGCCGAGAACAGCGCCGAGCGCGAAGCTCTGCTGGAATCCCTGCAGGAAGGCCAGCAGGTCAAAGGTATCGTCAAGAACCTCACCGACTACGGTGCGTTCGTTGACCTGGGCGGCGTAGATGGTCTGCTGCACATCACCGACATGGCCTGGAAGCGCATCAAGCACCCGTCCGAGATCGTCAACGTTGGCGACGAGATCGACGTCAAGGTCCTGAAGTACGACCGCGAGCGCAACCGCGTCTCCCTGGGTCTGAAGCAGCTGGGCGAAGATCCATGGGTCGCCATCAAGGCGCGCTACCCGGAAGGTACCCGTGTTACCGCCAAAGTCACCAACCTGACCGATTACGGCTGCTTCGCCGAGCTGGAAGAGGGCGTGGAAGGCCTGGTGCACGTGTCCGAGATGGACTGGACCAACAAGAACATCCACCCGTCCAAAGTCGTTCAGGTTGGCGACGAAGTGGAAGTTCAGGTTCTCGACATCGACGAAGAGCGCCGTCGTATCTCCCTGGGCATCAAGCAGTGCAAGTCGAACCCGTGGGAAGACTTCTCCGGCCAGTTCAACAAGGGCGACAAGATCTCCGGCACCATCAAGTCGATCACCGATTTCGGTATCTTCATCGGCCTGGACGGCGGCATCGACGGTCTGGTTCACCTGTCCGACATCTCCTGGAACGAAGTGGGCGAAGAGGCCGTACGTCGTTTCAAGAAGGGCGACGAACTGGAAACCGTCATCCTCTCCGTTGATCCGGAGCGCGAGCGCATCTCCCTGGGCATCAAGCAGCTGGAAGACGATCCGTTCTCCAACTACGCCTCCCTGAACGAGAAAGGCACCATCGTGCGCGGTACCGTCAAGGAAGTGGACGCCAAGGGCGCTGTAATCAGCCTGGGCGGTGACATCGAAGGCATCCTGAAAGCCTCCGAAATCAGCCGTGACCGCGTTGAAGACGCCCGTAACGTGCTGAAAGAAGGCGACGAAGTCGAAGCCAAGATCATCAGCATCGACCGCAAGTCCCGTGTGATCAGCCTCTCTGTCAAGTCCAAAGACGTCGAAGACGAAAAGGACGCGATGAAAGAGCTGCGTACCAAGCAGGAAAGCGAAAGCACCGGCCCGACCACCATTGGTGATCTGATCCGTGCGCAGATGAACCAGAACTAAGTTCCGGTGCTTCTGGAAAAAGGGCGACTTCGGTCGCCCTTTTTCATTTCCTAAAGATTCGTATTTCCCCTCTTGACATTCGGGCTACCAAAACACTGGCAGGCGTGCTAAAAACACCCTACTAGATGATCTAGCCGCTTGAAAAAGAAGGGAAAACCATGACCAAGTCGGAGTTGATCGAGCGCATAGTCACCCACCAGGGACTGCTGTCCTCCAAGGATGTGGAGCTGGCGATCAAGACCATGCTGGAGCAGATGTCCCAGGCTCTGGCGACCGGCGATCGCATCGAGATCCGCGGCTTCGGCAGTTTCTCTCTGCACTACCGTGCACCTCGCGTGGGACGTAATCCCAAAACCGGCGAGTCCGTGCGCTTGGACGGCAAGTTCGTGCCGCACTTCAAACCCGGCAAGGAATTGCGTGACCGCGTCAATGAGGATGAGTGAGCTTGCCCGGTACCGCTCGCAAGGAGCTGAATATGCTGAGCAATCTTAAGTGGCTTCTATTCGTTGTTATGCTTTCGCTGTCTGGAATTGCAGCGTTTCTGCTGGTTCTGGAAAACCCCCAATCATCCCATCTGGTGTTTCTGGGATGGTCTACTCCCCAGGCACCTCTCTCTGTGTTGCTAGTGCTGGCCTTCTTGTTGGGTGTGGCGATTTGTCTGGTGCTTAATTTTTGGCTACTGGGACGTATGAGCCTGCGGGTTGCAAAGCAGCAGCGGGAAATCAGAGATTTGCGCCGACAGTTGCCTAGCCAGCAGTCCGGCACTTCCGTTTGATCTGCTAATAATGTTCTTGATTCTAGCGCACCGTTGTTCTGTGCCTAAGTGCCACTCCTGTATATGCAGGATTGAAAGCCAAGGCCTTTGAAATGAAATCATGCTAACGGCCTTTGGTTTACTGCTGGTTCTATTCTGCTCCTGGCTTATGACTTGGTGCTTGCGTCGCTACGCGCTTGCACGCAACGTGCTGGATGTGCCGAATGTCCGCAGTTCGCACAAGGCTCCGGTCCCTCGCGGTGGCGGTATGGCCATTGTGATCAGTTGCAGTCTCGCGATGCTCGTGCTGGCAACCTTAGGCTGGCTGGCTCCAAGCCATCTATGGGCAATGTTGGGAGCCGGCGGGCTGGTGGCGCTAGTTGGCTTTCTCGATGATCATCGTCCTGTTGCGGCGCGTTGGCGCCTGTTAGCTCACTTTATAGCTGCTGCCTGGGGATTGTTCTGGCTGGGAGGCCTGCCAGAGCTATCTGTATTCGGTGAGCATGTTGAATTGGGTTGGCTCGGGGTGCCTTTGGGGGCGTTGTATCTGGTTTGGCTGCTCAATCTGTATAACTTCATGGATGGCATTGATGGCATAGCTGCCGTCGAGGCGGTCAGCGTTTGCTCGGCAGGGGCGTTGTTCTATGCCTTTCTTGGAGCGTGGTATCTGGCCCTGCTTCCTATGGTGCTGGCGCTGTCTTGCGTGGGGTTCCTGATCTGGAATTTTCCACCAGCGCGCATTTTTATGGGCGATGCTGGCAGTGGCTATCTAGGAATACTGCTGGGATTGCTTTCATTGCAAGCTGCCATGCTAAAGCCTCAACTGTTCTGGGCATGGTTGGTCATGCTCGGAGTATTTGTGGTCGATGCCAGTTTGACCTTGCTGCGTCGCATACTTCGCGGAGAGTCGCCCCATCAGGCGCATCGGAGCCATGCATACCAATTCGCCTCCCGGAAGTTTGGTGCGCATTTACCCGTCACTTTGACCGTTGCGCTCATCAATATCTGCTGGTTGCTTCCACTCTCGCTATGGATAGTGTTTGGAGGAGACGGCTTTGCCATCACCCTATTGGCATACGCTCCGCTGGTTGCTTTGGCAGTTAAGTTCCGAGCGGGGCTTGCCGAGTAGGCAGAGCCTGTTAAATTGGGGTCGCCTCCTAATAAGAACGACTCTCTCATGGATTTCCCGGATATTCGCACCTGGCTGCTTGGCTGGCCCCGTCGTTACAAACGCTTGGTTCAGGTATCGGCCGATATTGTCATTACCTGGGTTTCGCTGTGGCTGGCATTCTGGGTTCGGCTTGGTTCGGAGCGGCTGGTGGATCCGTTTGGAGATCATTTCTGGCTGTTTCTAACGGCTCCTCTGGTGGCTATTCCCATTTATATCCGCTTGGGGCTGTATCGGGCTGTCCTGCGTTATCTGGGTAACGATGCACTGTTGACCATCTTTCGAGCGGTAACGGTGTCCTCCCTGTTTCTGGCGTTGCTCGTTTACTGGAATCAGTGGGCGCCTGCAGTCGTTCCTCGCTCCCTGGTTCTCAACTACTGGTGGCTGAATCTGTTGCTGGTAGGCGGTCTTCGTCTACTGATGCGGCAATACTTCATGGGGGACTGGTTTCATGTGCGCAGCGCCATGGCGTTCATGGGGCGCGGCGATGGCCTGCTGAAGGTGGCTATATATGGCGCAGGAACCGCAGGCAACCAGTTGGCCGCCGCCTTGAGGTCGGGCAGGGTCATGCGCCCCGTGGCATTCATCGATGATGATCCCAGTATCTCTTTTCGTGTCATCGCGGGCTTGAAGGTCTATAAGCCCAAGCACATTCAGCAGTTGATCAACGAAACCGGTGCTCAGGAAATCCTGCTGGCTATTCCCTCAGCTACACGGGCCAGGCGCAAGGAGATCCTGCAGTATCTGGAAAGCTTTCCATTACATATTCGATCAGTTCCCGATTTCATGGATTTGGCCAGTGGCAAGGTGCGGGTAGAGGATATCCAGGAAGTCGATATCGCGGACTTGCTCGGGCGTGACGCTGTACCACCTCAAATGGCGCTTTTTGAGCGCTGCATTCGTGGAAAGGTGGTGCTGGTAACCGGAGCTGGAGGCTCGATCGGCGCTGAGTTGAGTCGGCAGATCCTAGGTTGCCTGCCGAGAACCCTGCTATTGCTTGATCACAGCGAATTCAACCTGTACAGCATCCATGCCGAGCTGGAAGCCCGGATGCGCCGAGAGTCTCTGCCGGGGCGTCTGGTTCCAATCCTGGGTTCAGTCCGCTCCCAGGAACGGTTGCAGGATCTGATGCATGGTTGGGGCGTTAATACTGTCTACCATGCAGCAGCTTATAAGCACGTGCCGTTGGTGGAACACAACATAGCCGAGGGTGTTCTCAATAACGTGATGGGCACCCTCTATGCTGCCCAGGCTGCACTTTGTAGCGGTGTAGAAAATTTCGTTTTGATCTCCACGGACAAGGCAGTGCGTCCGACCAATATCATGGGAAGTACCAAGCGGCTTGCGGAGATGGTTCTTCAGGCGCTAAGCCATGAGCCTGCTCCTGTGTTATTTGGGGATTTGGCAGGCTTGCATCGGGTCAACAAAACGCGATTCAGCATGGTGCGCTTCGGCAACGTTTTAGGCTCGTCTGGCTCGGTAATCCCTTTGTTTCGTGAGCAGATCAGGCGTGGTGGTCCGGTCACAGTGACTCATCCGGCTATAACTCGTTACTTCATGACCATTCCCGAGGCAGCCCAGCTGGTGATCCAGGCGGGGGCCATGGGGTATGGAGGAGATGTATTCGTACTCGATATGGGGGGGCCTGTAAAAATCCTCAATCTGGCAGAAAAGATGATCCATCTATCTGGCTTGAGTGTCCGCTCAGATCGCAGCCCACAGGGTGACATTTCTATCGAGTTCACTGGTTTGCGTCCAGGCGAGAAACTTTACGAGGAGCTGCTGATCGGTGAGGGGGCCATGCCAACTGAGCACTCAATGATCATGCGTGCCAGTGAAGAGCATCTGCCATGGGAAGCGCTCTGTACGGTGTTGGGGATGTTGCTAGATTCTCTTAATAGGGATGATTACGACCACATTAGGCAATTACTCCGTGAAACGGTCAGTGGGTACAGTCCTGAAGGAGAAATAGTCGATTGGATTCATGTGCAGCAGCGCACAGAATTATGATACTGTCGACTTGACATTGCTGGACATGGTTCTAAGTTGATTGTGCGCATACGGAAAGTGGCGCTCCAATCCATGAAAAGGGACTAACCATGCTGAAAAAGAAAATTGCTGTACTCGTATTCTCCTGCCTAGCCAGCCTTCCATTTGCAGTTTCGGCTGCTGAGTCGAGCAAAGCCGTCGATCATTCTCAAGCGGCTCCAGCCTCAGAGAGCCAAGTTTCTGTAGTCAATCTCAACACAGCTGATGCGGAGACGCTGCAGAGTGTATTGATCGGGATCGGTAAAGTGAAAGCGCAGGCGATTGTTGATCATCGCAATGCGAACGGTCCATTTGCTTCTGTCGATGAACTGCTGGAGGTGAAGGGCATAGGCGCCGCAACTCTAGAAAAGAATCGCGATAGAATAAGCCTTAACTAGCTTAAATTTGTTTGTGAAGAAGGCCGGTCTTAGACCGGCTTTTTCTTTTTTGCGTCGGCAAGTCAGGGCGTAAGAGGTAAAATGCCGACTGGTTTTGATGGAGTTCCTCATGTCTCTCTTGCCCTCAGTTGCCTTTGCAGGGATTGGCCTGATGGGCCTGCCGATGTGCCGTCGCATTCTGGCTGCAGGGTACCCGCTGCGGGTGTGGAATCGCACGCCCGAAAAGTGCAGGGAGCTTGAGCAAGCTGGGGCGCATGTCGCGTTAACCCCAGCCAAGCTCTGTCTAGGGGCTGATATCGTAATGATGTGCCTTGCTGACACCGATGCAGTTCGCGAAGTGGTTTTTGGTGCAGAAGGCATTGTGCATGAGGCCAGCGCTAAGAAGCTGCTAGTCGATTTCTCCAGCTTAGAGCCTAAAGCAACCCGTGAGATGGCTAAAGAGCTGGAGCTACTCAGTGGCATGCGTTGGGTTGATGCTCCAGTGTCCGGTGGGGTAGTGGGCGCGGAGGCTGGAACACTTGTGGTTATGGCTGGCGGACATGTTGAGGATATTGACATGTTGCGTTCTCTACTTGCTCACTTGAGCCAACGAGTTACGCGAATGGGGGAAATAGGGGCGGGGCAGGTAACAAAGATTTGTAATCAAATGATTGTTGCCAGCAATGTGCTAGTGATCGCTGAAATGGTTGCTCTTGCTGAAAAGGCGGGTGTTGATGCTCGTTTGTTAGGCCCTGCCTTAGCGGGCGGATTTGCCGACTCTCTGCCTCTACAAATACTTGCTCCCCAGATGGCCAACAGTGTATTTGAACCGGTCAAATGGCATATCCGAACTTTATTGAAAGACTTGGATGCAGCTGGGGGGCTATCCCGAGAGCAAGGTATGGCAGTACCGATGAGCAGTTTGGCCACTCAGTTGTTGCGTATGCATGGAAGTGACAAAGGACTTGAGCAAGATCCATCCACCTTGGTGCAGCTTTACCGGGAGAAGCATGAGAATAGCCGCTAACCTCTCTATGCTGTTCACTGAGTTGCCACTAATCGATCGAATAGATGCGGCCGCTTCTGCAGGCTTTGATGGTGTCGAAATTCAATTTCCCTACGAGGTGCCAGCCAGAACGCTCAATGCTGAACTTGCTAGATGCAACATGCCTCTGGTACTAATCAATTTGCCTGCAGGCGATTTTATAAATGGCGGCGCAGGTCTATCGGCTATTCCAAGCAAACAAATAGAGTTTAATAGTGCTTTAGAGCAAGCTCTAAAGTATGCCGAGGTGGCGCGCCCTAGATATGTAAACGTTCTTGCAGGTCGTATTGGTCACGGCCTATGCAGAGAGACTGCTACTGATCAGCTAGCGGTTAACGTGCGGAAAGCCGCAGAGATATTTGAACCGCTGGGAATCCAAGTGTTGGTTGAGATGATCAATACGCTAGATGTGCCAGGATATCTAATTGATACTCCAATGGGTTTAGATGATTTGCTTAAGAGGGTTGATCATCCAAATTGCGGGGCACAGCTTGATATCTACCATCTTGCGCGGCAGGGTTTTGATGTGGATTCCGAAATTCGCACACTCAAGAGATATATAAAGCACGTACAGTTTGCAGATTGTCCAGGGCGAGGGGAGCCAGGAAGTGGGGAGCTGGATCTATTCTCTGCTGTTCGCGCTCTGCGAGAGATTGGTTACGATGATTGGATGTCGGCCGAGTATAAGCCAGTCAATATGCATAAGAGTCTGCAGTGGTTGTCCACGTGGCGAGAATGGCCGCAGGTTCGTGGTTGTAATAATGGCTGATTTTGCTGTCGTTGAATATCATAGATTCTGAGTGGTTGTGTTTTATTCTTAGGGTGATGCAGGTGGTTTCTTTCTATGAGTAAACGTTCGGTATATGTAACACAGCCGTATCTTCCTCCGTTGGCAGAATTTCTGCCTTATTTGGAGGAGATTTGGAGTAATAAAACACTAACAAATGGTGGGCCGATGCATCAACGCCTAGAGGCGGCGCTTTGCGAACATCTTGGTGTGGAGCATATTGCGCTGTTCAATAATGGCACTATTGCATTGCTGACTGCCCTGCAGACCATGCGCATCACTGGTGAAGTAATCACAACACCATATTCGTTTGTTGCTACTGCGCATTCTCTATTGTGGAATGGAATAAGGCCGGTATTTGTTGATATAGATCCTCAGACTCTTAATATTGATCCCGGTAAGGTTGAGGCTGCAATCACTCCGCAAACCACTGCAATCATGCCGGTACATTGCTATGGGAATCCATGCGCTGTTGAGGACCTGCAGGGTATTGCTGATAATTATAATTTAAAAATAATTTATGATGCGGCACATGCTTTCGGGGTGCGTGATACTGGTGGAAGTATACTTCGCCATGGTGATTTAAGTGTTTTAAGTTTTCATGCGACAAAGGTTTTTAATACTTTTGAGGGAGGGGCTATAGTTTGTCCCGATGCTAATACCAAAAAACGAGTCGATCAGCTCAAAAACTTCGGCTTTGTTGATGAGGTTACGGTGGTTGCGCCGGGAATTAATGGAAAGATGAGTGAAATAAACGCGGCCTTTGGCTTGCTACAACTGCAGCACATGAGCCGAATTGTCGCTCGCCGAAAAGAGATTGATACCTACTATCGAGAAATGCTTGGTGGTGTTAAGGGAGTTTGTCTGCTCGGTAACGGTGGGGCGGATAGTGCTAATTATTCATATTTTCCGATTCTGGTTGGAGCCCAATATTCTTTGAGTCGCGATCAGCTTTATGAGAAGTTGAAGTGTCAGGGTATATATGCTCGCCGATATTTCTATCCTCTGATTAGTGATTTTCCGATGTATCGTGGTATGCAGTCTGCGCAACGTGGCAACTTACCAGTAGCAAGCGCTATATCCGATAGCGTCTTGTGTTTGCCTATTTATCCAGCTCTTGGCGATGAAGATCTTCAGCGAATTGTTCGTGTGATTCAGGAAGGATAGTTATGGGCTTTTTATCGAGAGATGATCTAATGGATCTGGGCTTCGCGAAGCTTGGGCTAAATGTACTTGTCTCTGATCGGGCATCGTTATATGGATGCGCAAGAATTTCAATTGGGGATAATGTGCGTGTGGACGATTTCTGCGTCCTATCTGCGGGAGAGGGGGGGATTGAAATTGGGAACTATATTCATTTGGGTGTTTATAGCTCTCTAATTGGTGCGGGTAAGATTGTCTTAGAAGACTTTTGCGGAATTTCTTCGCGTGTTTCTGTTTATAGCAGTAATGATGACTATAGCGGTCAAAGCATGACGAATCCGACGGTGCCAGAGGAATTTACTAATGTCCAGCATGCGGACGTTACCATTGGCAGGCATGCAATTATTGGGGCCGGGAGCGTTATTCTTCCGGGTGTTATTTTAGGGCAAGGTGTTGTTGTTGGTGCGCTCAGTTTGGTGACAAAAAGTTGTCAGGACTATGGGGTTTATTCCGGGACGCCTGCAAGATTTATAAAGGAGCGCAAGAAGAATTTTGTTCAGTTGGAGCAGTTGCTCAGAGTGCAGAGTGCAGAGTGATATTTTTGATTGATTGGGATTTGCGTGGGCGTTTAACGTGTCCTTAAAAAGAAATGTAATAGCAGGTTACGTCGCTCAGATATATTCAATGGCAGTAAGTGTGCTTATGTTGCCATTATATATGAAGTCACTAGGTGCAGAAGCTTATGGCTTGATAGGCTTTTTTACTATGCTATTGGCATGGTCCGCTCTGCTGGACTTAGGGCTTGTGCCAACAATTAGCAGGGAGACGTCCCGCTATCGCAGTGGCGCTTTATCAGATCAGCAGTTTCAGGGATTATTTCACACTTTACAGATGATGTTCCTGGTCGGTGGCTTTTGTGGTGGTGGTGGATTATGGCTACTTTCAGATGATATTGCCTACCAATGGCTGAATGTTGGTGATTTATCGCGCTCGGAAGTGCTGCTTGCTGTGCAAGTAATGGTCGTAACTACTATGCTGCGGTGGATGGGAGGGCTGTATCGCGGAGTAATTAACGGTGCAGAACAATTGGTTTGGCTGAGTTCGTTTGGTGTGGTGGCTGCAACCTGTCGTTCGATTCTGGTTTTCGTTAGTATGTGGCTGTTTGGATTCACACCGAAGATTTTCTTTTTACACCAGCTTCTGGTTTCTCTTGTTGAGTTAATATTTCTTTATTGGAAGGCTCGTTCTTTTGTTTCTAAAGAAAGTGTATCTCACGGGTGGTGGTCAATTCGGGATATTGCACCTGTCTTAAAATTCTCTGTTGTGATTGCTTTTACCTCATCGATTTCTATTTGTCTGACTCACCTAGATAAATTAGTCCTGTCGGGAATTCTTCCATTAATAGAGTATGGTTACTTTTCCTTGGCTGTGCTAATGGCGGGGGTTGTAACTATGATTAGTGCGCCTGTGGGAGGGGCGCTTATGCCTAGACTTGCCTTTTTGCATGCAGAGGGTAATGACGAAAAATTAGGGTACCTCTACCGTGGAGCTACTCGCCTAGTTAGTGCGCTGGCAGGATCTTTAACTGTTTATTTGTATTTTTTTTCGCATTTGATTGTTTACGCTTGGACGGGAGATGCTGCAGTGGCAAGAGAGGCGTCCTCCATTTTGGAGTTATACTCTTTGGGGAATTTATTTTTGGCTTTTGCTGCTTTTCCATATTATCTGCAGTATGCGCGGGGTGATTTGAAATTGCATCTGTGGGGGAATGTTTTCATGCTTGTATTCTTGGTTCCAATGGTGGTTGTTTTTTCTAAAGAGTTTGGTGCGCTTGGGGCTGGTAGGGTTTGGGTTGCCTTGAATTTTATATACTTGATAACCTGGGGTGCATATGTTCATTGGAAATGGTTGCCAGGCTTTCATTTGCGTTGGATATGGAAGGATATATTGATAATTATCTTGCCTGCTACTTTGAGTGGGTGGGGTATCTCGGTGCTCTTGCCTATTGCGAATGGGCAGAGTGAGGCTTTGATTCAAGCAATGCTTGTCGGCGCTGCGGTGTTGCTGGTATCGATGGTCTCGTTTGTTTTGAGTAATAGGAAGAGTGGGTGACGGCAATAGTATGAAGAAGTTTCTTATTTTTGCGCCTGCATACGATGCGAATGTGGGCGGTGCTATTGTCTTGCATAAGCTCTGTTCGTTGTTGAATTCTTTAGGGTATGAAAGTTATCTATATCCGTCTTTCATTAATTTTGAAATAAGCCGTATGGGTTTCTGGCGTCAGCTTCTTGGTTTGGTTGCTGATTATGTTAGAGGCTTTAAGCGCTACCTGACCAATCCTGCACTGGACACACCGGTGTATCGCGGTAAGGTTACAGATGACTTTGTGGTCGTGTACCCGGAAATTGTTTTTGGCAACCCTCTAAAGGCAAAGAATGTTGTCAGATGGTTTTTGCATCGGCCAGGATTTCATACAGGGGTTGTTTACTACGGCCAAGGAGAGTTGCATTTTGATTTCAATGATTTTGCGCGAGGCTTTCAGTATCCAGGGGCGATGATTTCGGAGTTGAGGCTAATGATTACACATTTCCCATTTGAAATTTACAATGAGAATTGTGCACTTCCCGCTGGTGAGAGGAAGGGGGTTGCTTACTGTGTTCGAAAGGGCGAGGATAAGACCGGGTTGCATCTAATAGACGAAGGAATAAAAATAGATGGAATGTCTCATGCAGAAATTGCTGAGGTGTTCAAGCGAGTTCGGACTTTTATTTCTTACGACTCCTATACCGCCTTCTCAGTATTTGCGGCCATATGCGGTACCGATTCAATTGTTATTCCCGATCAAGGTGTCGATAAATTGAGATGGCACCCGCGGGCTGAGGATAGATATGGTATTGCATATGGAATTAATGATCTGCCAGAGGCAAGGGATACAGTTCATTTGCTCAAGAAACGGTTGTTGGATATAGAGGAAGAGTCCCGTCGTTGTGCCTCTCTGTTTGCGAAAGAGACAATTGATTATTTTTCAGGGCGTAGAGATTTAGATTGAATTATTTGCGGGAGGGGAGATGAGGTTCTTGTTGCTTTATAAGGGGCATTATAATGGTACTCTGCGCGGGCCAGAAATGCGCTATGTTGCTGTTGCTGATCAACTGATTTCATCAGGGCACGAGGTGGTCATCTGCGGGAAAGCTGGTGGTGATAGTATCTCTGATGCGGTTCAGTTTGTTGCTGTTTCAAGAGTCTTTCGTTTGCTGAGAGCATTTTTGAACGCTGATGTAATTGTTCTTCATGGTGGTGGCCCTGTTGTTTTGGCTTTTGCATTCATATCAGCTCTTTGTGGGCGAAAAATTGTGCTTGATAGCTATGTGCCGCACTGGATTGAGCTTGATGCAATGGCAGGGAGTTCCGGACTCTCGCTTAAGCTGAAATTATTAGTGAAGACATATTTCAATGCAGTTAGATGTTTTTCTGCTGGGCTGCTCTTTGATTTCATTATTGTGGCCAATAAGCGACAGCTGGATTTGCACCGAGGGATGATGTTTCCTTTCCAGTTGACCCGAGATTTTTCCCGTGTTTCGGTTATCCCATTTGGATGCGAAGAGTCTCGTAACTGCTCAAGGGCTGATGGGCGGAGGCTTATGTCTGAGTTGGGAGGAGTTAAATTAGGTGATGATGATTTCTTGGTTGGTTGGCTCGGAGGAACCTATGGCTGGTTTGATCTTGAACTCCCTTTGCGAGCTGCCTCAGAAGCAATTTGTCGTAACTCTCAGATAAAGCTTATATTTTTTGGGGTTGATAAAGCCTATAGAGAAGAGCTCCTTGAATATGTTGCGCCTGCAGCTAGGGACAACATCATATTTCTCCCTTGGGTGGATTTTTCTAGACGTTTCCAGTATTGGTCTGGTTTTGATTTGTCGCTGGTGTGGGGGGGGGGAGGGTACGAGAATGATTATGCTTCAAGGACTCGTAATTTTGATTGCCTGACGCTGAGTTTACCGATAATTCAGAATTACGATGACGAGTGGGGTGAGCGACTTCGGGCTTCTGGTGGTGGAGTGATTGCTGATCAATCCTCTTTGGCTGAGGGCATTTACCGTCTTAGTAAGGATCAAGGCACATTGGCGGCAATGCGCAAGTCTATGGCGGAGCTCGCCGGTGGCTTTTATTGGAGAAAATTTACAGACTCTCTACTTCAGCAAGTTGCGCAACCTGCAATGAGTCTTGGGCGCAGGATGGTTGGTTTTTTTGCAATGCTTGCTGTGCTTCCGGCTGTTTTCGTTTTTTTTGTTTTTAGCTCTCTTACTATTTTTCTTGAGAGATGGTTCTCTAATAATGAAGCGTAAGATTAATATTCTAGGTACGCGCGGTATACCTGCTCGACATGGGGGCTTTGAAACGTTCGCGGAAAAGTTAGCGTGCTTCCTCGTTCAGAATGAGTGGTGCGTTACAGTATACTGCCAAGAGGAAGGTGATGGAGCAATCTGGGAAGACCAGTGGCTGGGTATTCGTTGCATTCATATACCTGTTAGCAGAGATGGCGCTCTTGGTACCATAATTTTTGATTGGAAGGCGACAGTACATGCATTGTCTGCAGAGGGACTTTTCCTGACATTGGGTTACAATACCGCCATCTTCAACTTACTGCAGCGTCTGAAGGGACAGGTCAATGTCATTAATATGGATGGTATTGAATGGCGTCGGGACAAGTGGGGTATCGTCGCCAAGACATGGTTCTGGCTTAACGAGCGTATCGGTTGCTGGGTGGGTAACCATCTAGTTGCGGACCACCCGAATATTAAGGCGCACTTGGCGACTCGCGTGAGCGAGCAGAAGATTACGATGATCCCTTATGGAGGAGAGGCGGTCATGCAAGCTGATGTAACCGCGTTGGCAAGTCATGGCCTCGAGCCAGGAGACTTCTCCGTCATTATTGCCCGTCCCGAGCCGGAGAACTCGCTCATCGAGATGGTGCGAGCTTTCAGCCAGAAGCCTCGCTTTCATAAGTTGGTGGTGCTCGGCCATTTCCAGCCTGATCGAAATGAATATCATCGACAGGTGATGCAGGCTGCTGGCCACGAGGTTGTCTTCCCTGGTGCCATCTACGATGCCCGCGTCGTAAACGCCTTACGTTTGTACAGCCGTTTTTACTTGCATGGGCACCGGGTAGGAGGTACCAATCCGTCGCTGGTTGAGGCTTTAGGTGCAGGTTGTGCTGTGATTGCTCACGACAACCAATTCAATCGCTGGGTTGCAGGTGATGGGGCTGCTTATTTTGCGAATGAAGTGGAGTGTGGCCTGCTGTTTGATCGCCTGTTGGCTGATGAGACTGCAACTGCGGGGATGCGTGCGGCCAGTCGGGGGCGTTTCGAGGGGCACTTCACGTGGCCTCAGATTCTTACCGAGTACGATGCACTGCTGAGCGATTGGCACTCGAAAGTGGGGGGGCATTTCTGACTCGCGACGTCCCTTGCGGACTGCAAGCGCTGAGCGGACGGCCCGCACTATCTGCTAGGATTGCCCACTTTTGATGATTTGCTGCTGGGAGCAGTATTTACTTTATGCCCTTATATCCCCGCTATCAGCCCACTTTCGCTGAACGCTATCCGATCGCTACGTTAGCGGCCATGGTGGATTTTCTGGTCGTTGTGGCTGCGGGTTATCTGTCCCATCTATGGCGTTTCGACAGTTTGGCCATGGACGGGCGCTATACGCTGACGACATTCCTATTTGCCCTCGTGGTGATGCTCAGTCTGTGGTTGTGCGGCATGTATCGCTCTTGGCGAGGCAAGTCTTTTGCCCGTCAGATGGGCAGCTTGTATGGCGGATGGTTGGCAGCCATTGGGATTGCCTTCACCTTGGCATCGGTGCTGAAGGAGTCTCAAGTTTACTCTCGGCAATGGTTTTTCATGGTGCTAGCGCTGGGAGGGCTTGGTTGTACTTTGGCGCGTTTTGCCCTGCACCGGCTCTTAAAGGGACTACGCTCGAGCGGACATAATCTGAAAACGGTGGTTTTGGTTGATGCAGGAGGGCGTGCAGCTCATCAGCTGAATCAGCGCCAGGCTCTGCAGGAACATGGCTATTTCGTTGCCCGCGTTCTGCCTTTCGCACCAGATAGCGAGTGGTTGGATCTGTTGGTAGATACCATAGAACAGAAGCGCCCGCATGAGGTTTGGTTGTGTTTGCCGCTGACGGAAGGCGCCACGATCAAGGCGGTACTTTATGCTTTGCGGCATCATATGATTGAAGTCAGATTCATTCCTGAGTGGGGGGATATACCCTTGCTCAACCACCGGGTTAGTAATATTGCCGGCCTTTACTCCTTGGACTTGAGTTGTAGTCCGATGGATGGCTCCGCCCGAATTGTGAAGAGAATAGAAGATCTTTTGCTTGGCACGCTAATAGCTCTTCTGGTCCTGCCTGTCTGCGTCGCTATTGGGTTGGCGATTAAGTTTTCATCTCCTGGACCAGTACTGTTCAAACAATATCGTACGGGCATCAATGGCCAGAAATTCAAGGTTTATAAATTTCGCTCCATGGTCGTGCACCAAGAGTCCATGGAACAGGTGACCCAAGCAGTTAAGGGCGACGTACGAATTACCAAGCTTGGTGCTTTTCTTCGGCGCACCAGTCTCGATGAATTGCCGCAGTTTTATAATGTTTTGCAAGGGCGCATGTCGATTGTTGGACCTCGCCCTCATGCGCTGGCGCACAATGAATTTTACAAGGATTTAGTTGAGTCTTATATGCAGAGGCACAAGGTCAAGCCGGGAATTACAGGCTGGGCACAGGTGAATGGGTTTCGTGGTGAGACCGATACCCTTGATAAGATGCAGAAGAGAGTCGAGCACGACCTTTGGTATATAGATAATTGGTCACTTGGTCTGGACCTTCGAATCATATTCGAAACCCTTTATAAGGGCTTTGCTGGTCGCAATGCCTATTGAGTGATCACCATTTAATCGCGGGTTGAAGGCCCTATGCTTAAGGCATCGGGCTTTTTTATGGGCAGGCTATAAAGCATAAGCCGTAGTATTTCTGCTGTTGAGGGAGACTGGAGTTGGACGTTATTGGTGCTCGCAAGAAAGGATCCTGGAGAACTATTGCTTTATGGCTTATAGCGACAGGGGTCTTTGTCCAGCTAGCAGGCTTGGCGTTTAATTACGACAGTAGTCGCTATGCTACGCAGCTGTACTTTTCTCTTTTCCTCCCCTCATTGATTATGCTGCTCAGCAAGCCGGCGACTATGCGTCTGTGGTGGCAGCCGTCGGCCATCATTCTACTGGTCTTATTCAGCTGGGTGTTGCTGCAGGCTGGACTTAATCCCGGCTCGCAGAGTGGTCTTGGGCAGTGGGCCAAGGTCGTATTTTTGCTATTTTTGTACATCTCTGCGCTATCCATGCTGGTGGAAAAAGAGGCATTGCTAAGGCGCGCCATCTTGGCTGCTGTGACCGTCGTTGCTTTTTTTGCTTGGGCAACCTTGTACTACCAATATGGTGTTCTGGATCACCCCTTGAGTTATCCGGAAGTGCGCCTGTTTCGCCTGTATGAACTGGGGTGGCGCGAATTTGCCGATCTTGATCATCCAATCGTAGCCGGCCTGTACTATTCGGTTTTTGCTATCACTCTCTGCTGGTTATTTGTCAGTCGTCCGGTCAGCTACTGGCAGGCGGTCCTCATGGGTGTTGGAATGTTGGGGCTGTTGCTATATGTATTGTTTACCTTTTCTCGTGGGGCATGGTTCTCGCTGGCTGCCGGTCTATTCGTTCTATTGGTATTTACTCCCAATCTGAAGGCCAGATCACTGCTGGCATTGGGGGCGATTTCTCTGGTGCTGATTCTGTTCTTGCTCTGGCCGGAGATTCAGGCCGAACGGAGTGTCGGTTTGAGCAACCGCGATCAGATCTGGGCCAATTGGTATGCTCATCTACCCGACTTCTGGCTATGGGGCAGCGGCATTGGCGCCGAGCTCTTCTATCGTTTCTCTGAGGCCTATAAGGTCATTCATGCCCACAGCCTCTATCTCCAGCTCTGGTTCGAGCTGGGTATCGTGGGCATAAGTCTTTTTGCGGCATTCTTGGTCAGTCTGTTGTGGAAGGCTTGGCAATGCCGCCAGCAGCCCCTAGCGCGTCTCGGTGGCGCTCTGCTGGTGTTTGCCATCGTGGCGATGGTCACCGACATCTATGCCGTCTTCCATCGCCCTAGTCCTTACTGGGTGGTGCTCTGGTTCCCGGTTGGCATATTGCTCGGGGTACAGAAACCGGAGCGTGTACCGACTTCCGGTTGACTAGCTGGGAACAAAAAAGGCCTGCAACAGCAGGCCTTTTTATTAGCTCCGATCCCAGCGTCAGTCCTTGCACCCTTCATAGTCATTAAGCGAAATGACCCGGGTCTTGCCGACGCGGTGGCGGTAGATCTCGCGCAGGTACTTGATGGCTTTCTTCACGCTGTCGCGGGACAGGCGGATGTCGTTGATCGAGACGAACTTGTCCTGGTCGTGGATCAGTTCGCGGTACTTCTTCTCGTACATCGGCTTGATCGCGTACCAGTTGGTGTCGAGGATCTTCGCCGGGTTTTCGTACTCGTTGAGCATGGCCTCGATTCGCGCCTCGTCGAACTCCTCGGAGACGATGAAGTCGAGCATGGCGTTGTCCAGGCTCTCGTCGTAGCGGTACTGGTCGCGGGCGAAGCAGCGCTTGATGAAGGCCACGATCAGGGTCAGGAAGTCGTCCGACAGGCACGGGCTCTTGACGATCAGCGTGGTCAGCGACAGGTTGGCCGAGGCGCCGATCACCAGGGCGTAGCGCTTCAGGGTGGTGTTGGGGAACAGGCTGTTGAGGTGGGTCTTGAGTCGGTTCAGGTCCATGTAGGACAGCTTGTAGTCCTTCGGCAGAGAGACGATCGACACCACCGAGGAGCAGTTCTTGAAGAAGTGCAGGTCGCTCAGGGCGCTGGCGTCGAAGTTGGACTTCTTGTACTGCTCCAGGGCCGCGCGGTAGCGCTTGGCCTCGATCGGCAGCAGGCTGATGCCCTCGATGGCCTGGGTCACCTTGTTGAAGTGCGGTAGATCGATAGAGCGGAAGAACAGGTCGTCGATGTTGAGCTTGGGCTGCTCCTTCTCGAATACCTTGAACTTCTCGGTGGTGGTCGGCGGTGTCTGCTCGGCCACCACGGATTCTGCATAGGCCACGGCCACCGGGCCGGCCAGGCTCATGAACAGGTCGTTGGCGTCGAGGCGAATGGTCTCGCCGATGTCGATGCCGGCACGGCGGAAGTAGTTCTGGTCGTAGTCGGTGGTCACCGCCTGGGCGGTGAGGATGTTGAAGATCTGCTGCGAGATGTACTGGTTGGCGTGGCGTTCCATGGCGTTCACGTCGATGTTCTGCACGTTGCCGCCGTCGCTCTCCTCGGCGTAGCGCATGATGTCGTTGGAGATCAGCATCATGGCGTTCCATGGGCGGATGCGGCGCATCACGCTTTCTTCACCGGTTTCCTCGCTGTCGAAGTTGTAGGAGAAGTCCCACTCTTCGGCGAGGTACTTGCACAACAGGCGGCCGGCGTTGATGTGCAGGGCCTCGGACATCTCGATGCGCTGATCGGAGATGTTCGGCAGGATGCAGATGCCGCTGGTGAAGATCGGCTCGAAGACGAAGGAGTGGCCGCGGTTATCCTCGCTGCTGCTCTCCTGCTTGGTCTCGAAGGTCTTGCTCATGTAGGCGAACTGCTGGGCCAGGCCGAATTCCGAGGCCATGCCCGAGCCGGTGCCGCCGCCAGCGCTGAAGATGTAGAAGTACAGGCGCGACTGGTTGGCCTTGATGCCGCAGGAGTCGATCAGGTAGCTGTGGATGAACTTCCAGTCGGCGTTGGAGAAGCGCTGGGTATCCTTGTTGAGGATGATCTTGGCCAGGTACTGGCCGAGGATCGGCGCGTTACCGGCGCCACCGGCGTGGACCTCGGACAGGTCCATGATCTTCATCTTGCTGTAGTCGTCGAGGAAGCCGCTGGTCTCTGCCTTGCGCGAGAAGCGGATGCGTCCCTCGATGTCCTTGTCCAGGTCGCCCAGCATCACCAGCGGCTCGATCAGGAATACCGGCTTGGCGGCGCGGCTGCCGGACAGGCGCAGGTTGCTGCGCAGCCAGCCGGCCGGGCGCTGCTCGCCGCCGTTCTTTTCCTGGTTGCTGAATTCGTTGAGGTAGAAGCGACGCGCGTTGTACACCAGCGAGGCCACGTCCAGGGCAATGTTGGAGCCGCAGCGGCCGAGGCCGATCAGGCACACCGATGGGAAGTGCTGGGCGTGGAGCGCATCGAGGGCGTCTTCGCCGTGCAGCTTGGGAAATACTCGCTCGCGCAAGCCGTCCAGATTCTCTAGGATGCGGTCGATGTCGCGCTCGGTGAAATACATGTACTGCTCGCCACCGACCTGCAGGGAATTGCTGACCGGCAGGGGCAGGGCTTCGATCTCGGTATGTGCAACGGTGCGTGGTTCGGAAACGGTAGAATCTGCGTCTTTGTCTTTAGTTGTTTTCATCGTCGACATTCCGGGCTGTTGGCGGCAGCTTTCTTATTAATGGAACTGGAGCAGGGAAATGCTTGGTTACATGAGCTAGCACTATATACAGCGAACCGGCATTGTTCGAGGCGAGTTCAGGCTCTTTTTCACCGCTTCACGCCTCGTATGCTCTGCGTTAGCGGGAAAAAGCTGGCGAAACGCTATGCCACTCGACGCTTGACCGATTCTGGCTAGCCTTTCAACCGATTTGGTTGTTTCTGGGGAGATCCACATGCTCGACTATTTTGCGCTTGGCCTGCTGGTGTTCGTGGGGCTGGTGCTGTTCTACGGCATCATCGTGATTCACGACATCCCTTACGAGATCGCGGTGCACCGCAAGCATCCGCACCAGGATGCGATCCACGCCACCGGCTGGGTCAGCCTGTTCACCCTGCATGCGCTGTGGCCGTTCCTGTGGATCTGGGCCACGCTCTATCGCCCCGACCGTGGCTGGGGCTTCAGCGATGGCAAGTCCACCGAGAGCCATGTGGCGGGCCTGGAGCAGCAGGTCGCCGAACTGCGTGAGCGTCTGCAAGTACTGGAACAGCGCCAGGGCGCTGGCGAGCCGCCGGTCGAATCCGCACCGGTACAGGAGGTGTAAGCCATGGATCTTCTACTGATACTGACCTACACCGCCATTTGCGTTGCCATCTTCAAGATCTTCCGCATCCCGCTGAACAAATGGTCGGTACCCACCGCCGCCCTGGGTGGGATAGTGCTGATTGGCGCACTGATCTTCCTCATGAACTACAACCATCCGTACTCGGAAGTGAGCCGGATGTATTTCGTTTCGACGCCAGTGATCCCGGTTGTCAGTGGCCGCGTGATCGAAGTGCCGGTGCAGGGCAACCAGGCGCTGAAGAAAGGTGATGTGCTGTTCCGCCTGGACCCGATCCCGTTCGAGAACAAACTGAAGTCGCTGAAAGCGCAGATGGTCTCGGCCAAGGCCGATCAGTTCCGTGCCAGCGAGCTGGTCAAGCGCAACGTCGGCAATCGCCGCGACCTGGATATCGCCACCGCACGGGTGGATGACCTGCAGGGGCAGATCAACATCGCCCAGTACGAGCTGGACAACACCACGGTTCGCGCCCCGTCGGACGGCTTCGTCACCCACGTCTCGCTGCGTCCGGGCATGTATGCGGCCAGGTTGCCGCTGCGGCCTTCGATGGTGTTCGTGCCGGCTGAAAGTCATTACTTCGTCGCGTGGATGCGCCAGAACAGCCAGCTGCGCCTGACCGTGGGCGACGAGGCCGAAGTGGCCTTCGACGGCATTCCCGGCGAGGTCTTCAGCGGCAAGGTCAAGACGGTGGTCGGGGTGATCGCGGAGGGCCAAGTACAGCCCTCCGGTAATCTGGTCGGCTTCACCGGCTCGCCGCCTCCAGGACGGGTACCGGTGCAGATCGAGATCGACGATCCCGACTTCGAGAAGTACCGCGCCCTGGTGCCGGGTGGCGCCTATGGCCAGGCGGCGCTCTATAGTGAGCACTTCCACCATGTGGCGGTGATGCGCAAGATCCTGCTGCGCATGGCGGCGTGGATGAACTACATCTTCCCGTTCCATTGATGCTGTCTGGGCGGTCAGATTTTTCCGCCCCAAGTCTTGCCTGAGGCGTCCGCCGGGGAGTAGGGTTGCTGCCCCGGCCGGACCGGCCGCCATGCTGTTGGATGTACCGTGAAACCTGTATCCCGGGCTCTGCTGATGCTGGCGCTGGTGTTGGCGGCGATCAACCTGCGCCCCGGCATCACCTCCTTCGCCCCGCTGATCGAACGCATCGCCGCCGAGCTGTCGCTGAGTCGCGGCCTGATCAGCCTGACCACCGCCTTGCCGGTCCTGTGCATGGGCCTGCTGGCGCCACTGGCGCCGCGCCTGGCCGTGCGCTTCGGCCTGGAACGCACCATCACCTGCTGCCTGGGGCTGATCATGCTGGCCCTGCTACTGCGCATCGGCGGCCACGCCAGCGTGCTGCTGATCGGCAGCGCCGTGCTGCTCGGCGCCGGCATCGCCGTGGCCGGGCCGCTGTTGTCCGGCTTCATCAAGCGGCACTTCCGGGATCATGTCGGCCAGGTGGTCGGCTGGTATTCCTTCAGCATGGCCATCGGTGGTGCCGGCGGTGCGGTGCTCACCGTGCCGCTGACCCAGAACCTGGGCGATGACTGGAGTCTGGGCCTGGCCGCCTGGTTCCTGCCGGCCCTGCTCGCCGGCCTGCTCTGGCTGCGCCTGCCGAACCGCACCGAAGAGGCCGTCGCCAGCGATGGCCAGGGCCTGCCCTGGCGCGAACCACGGGCCTGGCTGGTGACCGGCTTCTTCGCCATTCAGGCCGGCTTCTTCTACACCATGGCCACCTGGCTGGTGGCGCGCTACCACGAGGCCGGGCTGAGTCTGCTGTACAGCAACGGTCTGTTCAGCCTGTTCATGCTGGTCGGCCTGCCCAGTTCCTGGCTGATGCCCTGGCTGGCCCAGCGCTTCGATATTCGGCAGCCGCTGCTGGTGGCCTGCGGCCTGAGCCTGACCTTGTGCCTGACCATGATCACCTTCCAGCCGACCCTGCTGCCCGAGGTTTGGGCGGTGCTGATGGGCTTCGCCCTCAGCGGCTCCTTCGCCCTGTCGCTGGTGCTGCCACTGTACGAGGTGCATACGCCGCTGGCGGTCAGCCGCTGGACCGCGATGATGCTCTGCGCCGGCTACTGCATGGCCTGCCTGGCGCCGATCCTGGCCGGCCTCGGTCGCGACCTGGCCGGCCACTACCAGGCGCCGTTCATGGTGCTGATCGGCCTGGGCGTGTTGATGACCGTCATCGCCTGGGCCCTTCGTACGCCGAAGCGTCCGGCCTAGGGCCGGCGCCGCGGTTTTTCCGCAAGCGGCGCACTGGTTCCTTTGCAGGGCCGATGCCCTGTGTTAGAAGGCAGCCTGCACTTTCTGGAGTACCCGCGTGGAGTCCGAATCCATCGTCTATGGCTGCATCCGCGACTGGCCGTCCGGTGACCGCGAGCAACGCCAGTTGCGCCGTGGCACCAATCGCCGGGTGCTGCAGCAGCTGCCCGACGGCGACGCCTGGCCGTTCCTCGGCCGCGAGATGTTCTCCTTCTGCGGCACCGAGGGCGAGGGCCTGTACCAGACCCAGGTGATCCACTTCGGCGCCAGCTACCAGGCCATCGAGTACGAGTGGGCGCTGTGGGTCAAGGAGTTCGAGGCGCTGCTCAAGCGCCTGTACTGGGCCAGCGCCGTGGTGCACCTGGAAACCGAGCTGAACGGCCTGCACACCTTCCGCTGGGAGTCCGAGAGCGGCTTCCACAGCCCCCAGGAAGAAGACCTGCGCATGCGCTGCGTGTGGGAGCGCGAGGGCAGCCTGCGCGGCTGACGGACAACGCCATGCCCAACTATTTCTGGTTCTTTCTTGCTGCGCTGTTCGAGATCGGTGGCTGCTACGCCTTCTGGATGTGGCTGCGTCTGGGCAAGAGCGCCTGGTGGATCGCCCCCGGCCTGCTGAGCCTGACCCTGTTCGCCCTGCTGCTGACCCGCGTCGAGGCGGCCTATGCCGGGCGTGCCTATGCCGCTTATGGCGGGGTCTACGTGGTGGCTTCGCTGCTCTGGCTGGGGGTGATCGAGCGCACCCGGCCGCTGGCGTCGGACTGGCTGGGCGCGCTGCTGTGTCTGATCGGGGCCGGCGTCATCCTGTTCGGCCCGCGCTTCACCAGTCAGTAGCGGTCACCCGGGCCGCTAGTCCTCCAGCCACTCCTTCGGCACTTCCTCGCGCAGCATCAGCTGGCACTGCTGGCTGTCCGGGTCGAAGGCGATCACCGCCTGGCCTTTTTCCAGCGCGCGGCGGGCCCGCTCGACGCGGGTATCCAGCGGCGTTTCGTCGCCGTTGTCGGTGCCTTCGCGGGTGACGAAGTCTTCCAGCAGGCGGGTCAGGGTCTCGGCTTCGAGCATCTGGTGGGGGATCAGCATGGTGGCTCCTGGGCCAGTTTCTGCGCGGGCCTTTCAACAGACTCGGCGGTGGGCGGCCATGCTAATCGGTCACGCGCGCCTGGGCGAGCAGATAGCGGTCGAGCAGGGCGTAGAGCTGCTGGCAGTCCAGCGGCTTGCCGAGGAACTCGTTCATGCCGGCGGCCATGCCGCGATCGCGATGCTCGTCGAGAATGTGTGCGGTGAGGGCGACTATCGGCACGGCCGATAGGTGCCGGCTGGCCTCCAGACGGCGGATCTGCCGAGTGGCCTCGAAACCGTCCAGTTCGGGCATTTCGCAGTCCATCAGGATCAGCTGGATGGCGTTTGGATCGCGGCGGTATTCGTCCACCGCGCTCTGCCCGTCGGCAACCATGCGCACCGAGTAACCGCGCTTGCGCAGGAAGCCCTGCACCACCATCTGGTTCACCCGGTTGTCCTCGGCCACCAGGATGCATGGTGTGTTGCCGCTGCGCTGGTCCAGCACGGGAGGCTGCGCCGGCGATTCCTGGCGCCGCTCGCTGTACAGCTCCTGCAGGGTATAGCGCAGGCCGGTGACCGACAGCGGTAGGGCCAGATGCAGCAGGCGCAGGCCCAGGCTTTCCGGCAGCTGTTGATGCTGCTCCGGCGGGCTCAGCAGTAGCACGCGCTGGCCCTGTTCCAGGTGCGGGCGCAGGCTGTCCAGCCAGTGTCCGCTGCTTCCCGGCCAGGGCGACATCAGCACCAGCAGCGGCGGCGTGGTGAAGTCTTCCAGGTAGTCCTGCAGGCGCTCCGGGTCCTGGCAGCGCTGGGTGCGCATGCCCCAGCGGCCGAGCAGATGGCCCAGGCAATCGAGGCCCTGGCCGTCCAGCGAGCAGAGCAGGGCGATGCGGTTCTCCAGCAAGGTGGCCAGCTCGTCCTCGCCGGCGGCTGCGGCGCGCAGGGGGATATCGAAGGCGAAGCGCGAGCCCTGGCCCGGCGTGCTCTGCACCTCGATGCGGCCGCCCATCATCTCCACCAGCTCCTTGCTGATGGCCAGGCCCAGGCCGCTGCCGCCATAGCGGCGGGTGGTGCTGGAGTCGCCCTGGGCGAAGGACTTGAACAGCTGAGTGAGGGAGTCGTCGTGGATGCCGATGCCACTGTCGCTGACGGCGAACACCAGGTGCTGCTGGCCCTGGCTGTCGCTGCGGCGGCTGAGGGTCAGCGCCACATTGCCCTCCTGGGTGAACTTCAGCGCGTTGCCCAGCAGGTTCATCAGCACCTGCTTGAGGCGGGTCGGGTCGCCCCGTACCCGGCGCGGCACGCCGCCTTCCAGGCTGACGTAGAGGCGCAGGCGTTTTTCCAACGCCTGGGCGGTGAACAGCGCCAGGGTCTCGGAAACCATCTGCTCCAGGTCGAACTCGATCTCTTCCAGGCTGAGCTTGCCGGACTCGATGCGGGCGTAGTCGAGGATGTCGTTGATCACCGCCATCAGCGAGCTGCCGGAGCTGCTGATGGTGTCCACGTAGAAGCGCTGGTTGCGCTCCAGCGGCGTCTCGCGCAGCAGCTGCAGCATGCCCAGCACGCCGTTGAGCGGGGTGCGGATCTCGTGGCTCATCTTGGCCAGGAAGCGGCCCTTGGCCTGGTTCTCGTACTCGGCCTGCTCGGCGGCCTGGCGCGAGCGGAAGCCTTCCTCTTTGAGCAGGTTGATGCGGTCGGCCAGGCCGATGGACAGGCTGAGCAGCTCGATGGTCACGCCCATCTTGACCACCGCCGAGCCGTAGATGCCGAAGATCTCCAGGCCCAGCGAGCCGCTGGTGACCAGCATGAAGGCCACCAGCAGCACGCTCCAGGCCAGCACGTAGTAGGAGCCGTGGCGCACGCCGCGGCGCCAGGCGTAGATGCCGGTGAGCAGTAGGATCAGCGACATGCCGAGCACCGCCACGCTGGCCAGGATGTTCCAGGCGGCCAGGCCGATCAGCGGCACCGACAGCAGGCAGCCGACGACGCCCAGCATCAGCAGGCGCAGGCCCTTGTCCAGGCGCGGGAAATGCTGCGGGATGTGCAGGAAGTGGCGGCTGAACTGGGCGGCGGTGAGGCAGTGCAGGAACATCAGCACGTAGATGCTCACCGACTGCAGGCCCACGCTGTTGGGCAGCAGCTTGAACAGCATGCCGTCGAAGCAGGCGGCGAACAGGCCGACGTTGACGTTGTACACCAGGTACCAGAAGTAGGCTCGCTCGCGCAGCGAGATGAACAGGAACAGGTTGTAGATGAACATGGCGAACAGCACGCCGTAGAAGGCGCCGTTGATGCCCATCAGGTTTTCCTGGGCCGCCGCGCTGGCACCATAGGTGCTGAAGAACAGTGGCACGAAGATGGTGCTGGTGCTCTCCACCCGCAGTAGCAGGGTGTTGCTGCCATGGGGCAGGGTCATGGGGAACCAGAAGTGGCGCACCTGCACCGGGCGCTGGGCGAAGGCGAAGCTGTCGCCGCTGGACTGGCGCTGCAGGCGACCCTCGCTGTCCTGCAGGTAGACGTCGATGTGATCGAGCAGCGCGTAGTTGACTTCCAGGTAGCCATTCAGCGGCTGCGGGCGGCCGTTGACCAGGCGTACCTTGAACCACCACACCGAGGCATTCTTGCCCAGGTTGGCGTGGTCGCCGTGAACTCGTTCGAAGGCATTGTCGGGCAGGCGTTGCACGGCTTCGGCATCAAGCGTGCCGTCACGGTCCTGGTAGTAGCCCATGTAGGGCGCCAGCGACAGGCGCAGCTCGTCGCGGTCCAGGGGGGCCGGGGAGAGTGCCCACAGCGGCCCGCTCAGGCAGAGCAACAGCACAGCCAGACACACGCGAGGCATCCGCAACCTCATGCTTCTTATTGGTTATTGCCTGCACTTTGCCTAGTTGCCGCCCAGGCATCAAGAGAGCATTGCAGAGCCTGCGCGGCCCTGCGCTGAAGCTTAGTCGGAAGATTCGCCGCGTGCTCCGAGCACGCTCTCGACGGTGGGCACCTGGGTGTCGCTGGCCATCTGCGCGTCGTGCTCGATCTGATGGCTGAAGCGTTCCAGCGAGTGCTCGCGGGCCGGCTGGGCGTCGCTGGCGAATACCGGCGGGCTGAGCAGGTAGGCGCCGATCAGGCGGGTGAGGGCGGCCAGGCTGTCGATATGGGTGCGTTCGTAGCCATGGGTGGCGTCGCAGCCGAAGGCGAGCAGGGCGACACGGATGTCATGGCCGGCGGTCACGGCCGACTGGGCGTCGCTGTGGTAGTAGCGGAACAGATCGCGGCGCACCGGGATGTCGTCCTCGGTGGCCAGACGCAGCAGGTGGCGCGACAGGTGATAGTCGTAGGGGCCGCCGGAATCCTGCAAGGCCACGCTTACCGCGTGCTCGCTGGACTGCTGGCCGGGGGCGACCGGGGCGATGTCGATGCCGACGAACTCGCTGACGTCCCAGGGCAGGGCGGCGGCGGCGCCGGAGCCGACTTCCTCGGTGATGGTGAACAGTGGATGGCAGTCGATCTGCGGCTCCAGGCCACTCTCGGTCACCGCCTTGAGCGCCGCCAGCAGCGCCGCCACGCCAGCCTTGTCGTCCAGGTGGCGGGCGCTGATATGGCCGCTCTCGGTGAACTCGGGCAGCGGGTCGAAGGCGACGAAGTCGCCCACCGAGACGCCCAGCGCCTCGCACTCGGCGCGGCTGGTGCAGGCGGCATCGAGACGCAGCTCGATGTGCTCCCAGCTCACCGGCAGGCTGTCGACCTGGGTGTTGAAGGCGTGCCCGGAGGCCATCAGCGGCAGCACGCTGCCACGCAGCACGCCGTTGTCGGTGAACAGGCTGACCCGGCTGCCCTCGGCGAAGCGGCTGGACCAGCAGCCCACCGGGGCCAGGGCCGGGCGGCCGCTGTCTTTGATCTCGCGGACGATGGCGCCGATGGTGTCCAGGTGCGCCGACACCGCCCGATCCGGGCTGGACTGGCGACCCTTGAGCGTGGCGCGGATGGTGCCGCGGCGGGTCAGCTCGAAGGGGATGCCGAGCTCTTCCAGGCGCTCGGCCACGTAGCGCACCACGGTGTCGGTGAAGCCGGTGGGGCTGGGAATGGCCAGCAGCTCCAGCAGCACCTGGCGCAGGTAGGCCAGGTCGGGTTCGGGCAGGCGATGCATAGGGCCTCCTCGGGTCACGGATGGCGGCGGCTTAGCGGGAACAGCAGGTCGATGAAGCGCTCGGCCGTCGGCTGCGGCTGGTGGTTGGCCAGGCCGACTCGCTCGTTGGCCTCGATCAGCACGTAGTCCTCGCTCTCGGCGGATTCCACCAACAGGTCCAGGCCCACCACCGGGATGTCCAGGGCGCGCGCCGCCTGCTCAGCGGCCTTGCGCAGGGTCGGGTGCAGACGCTCGGTAACGTCTTCGAGGATGCCGCCGGTGTGCAGGTTGGCGGTCTTGCGCACGGCCAGGCGGGTGCCAGCGGGCAGCACGCTGGAGTAGTCGTAGCCGGCGTCGTGCAGGGTGCGCTGGGTCTCGGCGTCCAGCGGGATGCGGCTCTCGCCGCCAGTGGCGGCCTGGCGCCGACGACTCTGCGCCTCGATCAGCGCGCCGATGGTGTGTACGCCGTCGCCGATCACCTCCGCCGGATGACGGATGGCCGCGGCCACCATCTGGTAGCCGATCACCACGATGCGCAGGTCCTGACCACGGTGGTAGCTCTCCAGCAGCACGCGCTGGTCGAAGCGTCGGGCCCGCTCGATGGCTTCCTGCACCGCCTGCGGCGTGCGCAGGTCGACGGCCACGCCCTGGCCCTGTTCGCCGTCCACCGGCTTGACCACGATGCTGCCGTGTTCGGCGAGAAAGGCGGCGTTGTCCTCGCTGCTGCCGGCCAGACGCTGGGCCGGCTGACGCAGGCCCGCGCGCTCCAGGGCGCGATGAGTCAGGCGTTTGTCCTGGCACAGGGTCATGCTCACCGCCGTGGTCAGGTCGGACAGCGACTCGCGGCAGCGGATGCGCCGGCCACCCTGGGCGAGCGTGAACAGGCCGCCTTCGGCATCGTCCACGCGCACCTCGATACCCCGGCGGCGGGCTTCGTCGACGATGATCCGCGCGTAGGGGTTGAGCTCCGCCTCCGGCCCCGGACCGAGGAACAGCGCCTGATTGATGCCGTTGCGGCGTTTCACCGCGAAGGTCGGCAGTTCGCGGAAGCCGAGCTTGGCGTACAGGCTCTTGGCGCTGTCGTTATCGTGCAGCACCGACAGGTCCAGGTAGTTCAGACCGCGGCCCATGAAGTGCTCGACCAGGTGCCGCACCAAGGCTTCGCCAACACCGGGGCGCTGGCAGTTCGGCGCCACGGCCAGGCACCACAGGCTGCTGCCTCCCTCGGGGTCGGTGAAGGCTTCGCGATGGTTGAGGCCCATCACGGCGCCGACCACCCGGCCGTCCACCTCGTCCTCTGCCAGCCAGTAGTCGGGCCCGCCGGCCTCGCGCGGGGTCAGCTGCGCGGTGTCGATCGGCAGCATGCCGCGCTGCAGGTAGAGGCCGTTGATGCCCTCCCAGTCCTGCTCGTTGTGTACCCGACGGATGCGAAATCCGCGGAAGCTGTCGCGCGCCGGACGGTAATCGGTGAACCACAGGCGCAGGGTGTCGGAGGGGTCGAGGAACAGCTGTTGCGGCGCCTGCGCCAGCACCTGGTGCGGCGCGGCCACGTACAGGGCGATGTCACGCTCACCCGGGCGCTCTTCCTGCAGCGCCTTGGCCAGGGCCTCGGCGTCCGGGTAGGTGTGGCCCAGCAGCAGGCGGCCCCAGCCGCAGCGCACGCTCTGCGGTTCCGGCTGCTCCATTCCGTCCTTGGCCAGATGCGCCTGCAGGCGCTGGTAGGAGGGTGGCTGGCCGCGCTGCAGGCGTTGGTTGTAGGCGGATGCACGCATGGTGAAGCTCCTTGTGTCGTTCACAGGCCCTGTTCACTGAGCCACAGATTGAGTGCGGCCAGCTGCCAGAGCTTGGAGCCGCCTAGGGGGGTGAGTTGGCCATCCGGCTCGCTGAGCAGGCGGTCGAGCACGGCCGGTTCGAACAGGCCACGGTCCTGGCTGGGATCGAGCAGCAGCTCCTGCACCCAGTCCAGGGTCGCGCCCTGCAGGTGCTTGAGACCGGGCACCGGGAAGTAGCCCTTGGGCCGGTCGATCACCGCATGCGGGATGACCTTGCGCCCGGCTTCCTTGAGCACGTATTTGCCGCCGTCTGGCAGCTTGAAGCGCGCCGGAATGCGTGCGGACAGCTCCACCAGGCGGTAGTCGAGGAACGGTGTGCGGGCCTCCAGGCCCCAGGCCATGGTCATGTTGTCGACCCGTTTCACCGGGTCGTCGACCAGCATCACCGTGCTGTCCAGGCGCAGGGCCTTGTCCACCGCCGCGTCGGCGCCGGGCATGGCGAAGTGTTCGCGGAGGAATTCGCCGGCCCAGTCCGGACCGTGCCATTGCGGGCGCAGGGTGGCCAGGGTCTCCTCGCGGGAGCGGTCGAAGAAGGCGGCGCGGTAAGCGGCTTGCGGGTCCCCGGCGCCATCCACCTGCGGGTACCAGTGGTAGCCAGCGAACAGTTCGTCGGCGCCCTGGCCGCACTGCACCACGGTGCAGTGCCTGGCCACTTCACGGCCTAGCAGGTAGAAGGCGATGCAGTCGTGGCTGACCATCGGCTCGCTCATGGCGCGGAAGGCCGCCGGCAGCTCATCGAGGATTTCCGCCTCGGCGATGCGCAGCTGCTGGTGGCGGGTGCCGTAGTGGCGGGCGATCAGGTCCGAGTAGAAGAACTCGTCGCCGCGCTCGCCGCCGGCATCCTCGAAGCCGATGGAAAAGGTCGCCAGGTTGGCCACGCCGGCCTCGTGCAGCAGGCCGACCAGCAGGCTGGAATCGAGCCCGCCGGAAAGCAGCACACCGACATCCAGCGCCGCGCGCTGGCGCACCTGCACGGCCTGGCGCAAACCATCCAGCACCCGTTCGCTCCAGTCCTCCAGCTGCAGGCCGGTCTCGTCGGCACGCGGGCCGAAGTCCAGCTGCCACCAGCGGCGTTCGACGCGCCGGCCGTCGCGCTCGATGCGCAGCCAGGTGGCCGGTGGCAGCTTCTGCACGCCGGCCAGCAGGGTGCGCGGTGCCGGCACCACGGCGTGGAAGTTGAGGTAATGGTCGAGCGCGACGGGGTCCAATGACGAGTCGAGGTCGCGGCCCTGCAGCAGGGCCGGCAGAGTGGAGGCGAAGCGCAGGCGAGTACCGTCGTCGCTGAGGTACAGCGGCTTGACGCCGAGGCGGTCGCGGGCGAGGAACAGGCGCTCGGTGTCGCGCTCCCAGATGGCGAAGGCGAACATGCCGTTGAGTTTCGGCAGCACGTCTTCGCCCCAGGCGTGATAGCCCTTGAGCAGTACCTCGGTGTCGCCTTCGGAGTGGAACTGGTAGCCCAGGGCGCGCAGTTCGTCGCGCAGTTCCGGGTAGTTGTAGATGGCGCCGTTGAACACCATGGCCAGGCCGAGCTGCTGGTCGACCATCGGCTGGCCGGAGGCCGGTGCCAGGTCCATGACCTTCAGGCGGCGGTGGCCCAAGCCCAGTGAGCCGCTGCTATGGAAGCCGCAGGCATCGGGGCCGCGTGGGGCCAGATGGTGGGTAATTCGGGCTAGGGCGGCCAGGTCGGCCGGTTGGTGATCGAAACGTAATTCTCCAGCTATTCCGCACATGATTCCTTACCGGTTTTGCCGTTGGGGATGCCCCTGCCAAGGGCAGGGGCACAGCTTCCGACAGGCGTATTCCCGGAAAGGTCTAGTCCATTTGGTTATATGCAGGCCAATGCCATCACGGCCTGGCGGCCTAGCCGCGGATCAGTCGGCGCAGCATGAAACGGTTGGGATGGCAGGCCTCGGCGACCGCGCGCGGCAGTGGCAGCGGCTCGTCGCTGAGCCAGGCGGCCAGCAGTTCGCCGCACAGCGGCGCGCTGATCAGCCCGCGCGAACCGTGGCCACTGTTGACGTACAGACCGTCCAGCCAGGGGCAGGGCGCATCCGGCACCTGGCGCGCGTCCTTGCCGAGCACCGCGTAGGCCTCGGCGAAGGCGGCCGGATCGGCCAGTGGTCCGACTATCGGCAGGTAGTCCGGGCTGGTGCAGCGGAACGCGGCGCGGCCTGCCAGTTGCGCGGGGTCGAGATGTTCCGCACCCAGGCGTGCGGCCAGGTCGGTAGATATTTCCCGCAGCAGATCAAGGTTGCCGGCGTGCTCGGCAGCAGTCGGCGCCAGGTCCTCGGCGTGGAAGTCGAAGCTGGCGCCGAGGGTGTGCTCGCCGGCGCGCGGTGGCGCCACGTAACCCTCTGCGCACAGCACGCAGCCCAGCGCGGCGCTGGCCTCGGTTTGCGGCAGGCGGCTGATCTGCCCGCGGATGCGCTTGAGCGGCAACTCGGCGAAGCGCTGCACTTCGGCGGCGCCGGCCAGTACCGCCACCGGTGCCTCGGCCAGCAGGCGCTCGCCGGCCATGGCCTGCCAGCTGCCGTCGAGGCGGCGCAGGTCGAGGGCTTCGCTATGCGGCAGCAGGCGGATGCTCGGATGGTCGGCCAGCAACTGGCACAGGGCGGGTGGATGCACCCAGCCGGCCTCGGGATAGAACAGGCCGCCCGCCGGCAGCTCGACCCCGGCGATGGCCTCGGCCTGCTGGCGATCCAGGTTACGCAGCAGATCGGCGGGGAAGGCCCCGGCCAGTTTGGCCTGGCGCTCGGCTTCCTTGGCGTCGAAGGCCAGCTGCAGCACGCCGCAGGCCGCCCAGTCGCCGGGCTGCAGGCGTTGCAGCAGGCGCCGGGTATGGCCGAATCCGGCCAGTACCAGTTGCGACAGCGCGGTGCCATGGGAGGAGAGCTTGAGGTAGAGCACGCCCTGGGGATTGCCCGAGGCCTCGCGGGCCACCGAGTCGTGGCGTTCCAGTAGGGTGACCTGCCAGCCCCTGCTGGCCAGGCTGGCGGCCGTGGCGCAACCGGCCAGGCCGGCGCCGATCACCAGGGCCTGGCGCCGCTCCTGCTGTGCTGGTCGCGCGTACCAGGGCTTTTCCGCCGGCGCCGGGGCGCCCTCGAACTGGCCGCGCAGGATCTCCCATTTCTTGCCGTAACCCGGTGTGCGGCGCATGACGAAGCCGGCCTCGTTCAGTGCGCGGCGCACATAGCCGGTGCTGGTGAAGGTAGCCAGGCTGGCGCCGGGGGCGGACAGCCGCGCCAGTTGCTGGAACAGCGGCGGCGTCCACATCTCCGGATTCTTGGCCGGGGCGAAACCGTCGAGGAACCACACATCGATGCGCGCATCCAGCTGCGGCAGCATCTGCAGCGCATCGCCGACCAGCAGGGTGAGGATCACACGGCCGCCGCCCAGCACCAGGCGCTGGAAGCCGGGGTGGATGGCCAGGTACTGCTCTAGCAGCGGCGCGGACCAGGGCGCCAGTTCCGGCCACAGGGCCAGGGCGCGGTGCAGGTCGGCGGCGGCCAGCGGGTATTTCTCGACGCTGACGAAGTGCAGCTGGGCATCAGGCGGCGCGCTGCGCTCGAACTGGCGCCAGGCGCAGAGGAAGTTGGTGCCGGTGCCGAATCCAGTCTCGCCGATCACCAGGCGTCCGCCGGCGGGCAGGGCGGCGCAGCGGGCCGCCAGGTCGGTGCCTTCGATGAACACGTGGTGGGTCTCGCCGAGCCCGTCCTGGCTGGCGAAGTAGATATCGTCGAACTGGCGCGAGCGGGGCTGGCCCTGGTCGTCCCAGTCGAGCTGGGCGTGATGGAAATCGGTCATGCGCGCATCCGTATGCAAGGTGGCGCATTGTAACGACATGGCCGGGGGCGCTGGGAATCCGCTAGGCTGAGCGGATTCTTGGCAGGGAGATGGATATGTTCGAGTCCGCCGAATTGGGACATGCGATCGACGAAGAGACCTTCGACAAGGAGGTGCCGGCGCTGCGCGAGGCGCTGCTGGAGGCGCAGTTCGAGCTGAAGCAGCAGGGGCGTTTCCCGGTGATCATCCTGATCAACGGCATCGAGGGCGCCGGCAAGGGCGAGACGGTCAAGCTGCTCAACGAGTGGATGGACCCGCGGCTGATCCAGGTCAGCACCTTCGACGTGCAGACCGACGAAGAGCTGGCGCGCCCGCCGGCCTGGCGTTTCTGGCGCCAGCTACCACCCAAGGGGAGGATCGGCATCTTCTTCGGCAACTGGTATAGCCAGATGCTGCAGGGCAGGGTCCACGGTCACTTCAAGGATGCGGTGCTGGACCAGGCCATCGACAGTGCCCTGGCCCTGGAGCAGATGCTCTGCAACGAGGGGGCGCTGATCTTCAAGTTCTGGTTCCACCTGTCCAAGAAACGCATGAAGACGCGCCTCAAGGAGCTGCAGGACGACCCGCAACGCGCCTGGCGCATCAGCCCGCTGGACTGGCAGCAGTCGAAGACCTACGACAAGTTCGTGCGCCACGGCGAGCGGGTACTGCGCCGCAGCAGCCGCGACTTCGCGCCCTGGTACGTGGTGGAGGGCAGCGACGAGTGCTACCGCAGCCTGACGGTGGGGCGCATCCTGCTCGACGGCCTGCAGGCCGCCCTGAAGAACACCGGCCCGCGCACCGCACTGCCGCATGTGGCACCGCTGATCGCCAGCCTGGACAACCGTGGCCTGCTGGACTGCCTGGACCTGTCGCAGAGCCTGGAGAAGGAGGAGTACAAGGACATCCTCGCCGTCGAGCAGGCGCGCCTGGCCATGCTGATGCGCGACAAGCGCATGCGCCGGCATGCACTGGTGGCGGTGTTCGAGGGCAACGACGCGGCCGGCAAGGGCGGCGCAATCCGCCGGGTGGCGGCGGCGCTGGACCCGCGCCAGTACCGCATCGTGCCGATCGCCGCGCCCACAGAAGAGGAACGCGCCCAGCCCTACCTGTGGCGCTTCTGGCGGCATATTCCGGCGCGCGGCAAGTTCACCGTGTTCGACCGTTCCTGGTACGGCCGGGTGCTGGTCGAGCGGGTGGAGGGCTTCTGCGAGCCGACCGACTGGCTGCGCGCCTACGGTGAGATCAACGACTTCGAGGAACAACTGAGCAATGCCGGCGTGGTGCTGGTGAAGTTCTGGCTGGCCATCGACCAGGACGAGCAGTTCAAGCGCTTCCAGGAGCGCGAGGAGATCGCCTTCAAGCGCTTCAAGATCACCGAGGAAGACTGGCGCAACCGCGACAAGTGGGGCGATTACCGCGATGCGGTGGGTGACATGGTCGACCGCACCAGCACCTCGATTGCGCCCTGGACGCTGGTAGAGGCCAACGACAAGCGCTTCGCCCGGGTGAAAGTGCTGCGCACGATCAACGAGGCCCTGGAGCGGGCCTTCGCCGAGGACTGACTAGAAGGCGCGACTCTCGATGATGTCGTTGGCCTGGCGCATGCGGCGGATGTAGAGGGCGATTTCCCGCTCGGCATCGACGCGTGTGAAGTACGGGCCTTCGAGGGTGCCTTCGCGGGTGGAGAAGAAGTACTGACCGTTGACCGCGCTGACCCTCTCGCTCCGGTAATGGGTGCCGGGCGTGGGGTCGATATGGCGTTGACCGAACATGGCGAAGCCTCCTGCAGCAGCGTGCACTGTTGTGAGTGTAGTGGCTGGCCTCAGGCGAGACGGGGCGCGCGACAAGTGGTCATTTTTTAGCCATATTGGGGCATGCGCAGCACAGTTGCATACTGTCCGATTGGTCAACTGTGGCTGACGCAGCTGCGGGCCACGGCCTAGAATGGTGGGCTATTTCGCTGTTGCGCTGTCGAGGCTGTCATGCACGTTTCCTCCGGCCGCTGGCTGTTCGGCCTGCTGCTCGCCCTGACCACCGCCGTGCTCTGGGGCATCCTGCCGATCAAGCTCAAGGAAGTGCTGCAGGTGATGGACCCGGTCACCGTCACCTGGTATCGCCTGCTGGTCTCCGGCCTGCTGTTGCTGATCTGGCTGGGCGCCACCCGCCGCCTGCCGCGTTTCGCCCCGCTGGGCCGCCGTGGTCAGGGCCTGCTGGCGCTGGCCATCGCCGGGCTGACCAGCAACTACGTGCTGTACCTGATCGGCCTCAACATGCTCAGCCCCGGCACCACCCAGTTGGTGATTCAGATGGCGCCGATCCTGTTCCTGGTGGCCAGCCTGCTTGTGTTCCGCGAGTCCTTTAGTATTGGCCAGGGCATCGGCATGGCCATCCTGCTGCTGGGCTTCGGCCTGTTCTTCAACCAGCGCCTGGAAGAGCTGCTGACCTCACTGACTGCCTACACCACCGGGGTGCTGGTTATCCTGCTGGCAGCCTTTCTCTGGGTGTTCTACGGCCTGGCGCAGAAGCAGCTGCTGACCCAGTGGAGCTCGCCGCAGATCATGATGGTGATCTACCTGGCCTGCGCGCTGTTGCTGTCGCCCTGGGCCCATCCACTGCAGGTGCTGCAGCTCAGCCCGCTACAGTTCTGGCTGCTGCTGGCCTGTTGCCTGAACACCCTGGTGGCCTATGGCGCCTTCGCCGAGGCCCTGGCGCACTGGGAGGCGTCACGGGTCAGCGCGACCCTGTCGATCACCCCGCTGGTGACCTTCGTCGCCGTCGCGCTGGCCGCCGTCTGGTGGCCGGACCACGTGCAGCCGGAGCAGATCAATCTGCTCGGCTACGGTGGTGCGCTGCGGGTGGTACTGGGCTCGGCGCTGACCGCGCTGGGCCCGTCGCTGCTGACCGGCTGGCGTGCGCGGCGCGCGCGCCTGGCCCTCAGGTAAACGCCGACGTCAGACCCTGACGCCCAGATTTTCGGCCTTGCGCAGCCAGCCCTGGCGCTGCTCCTCGGAGGAGGGGCGTACCGGTGCGAACTCGGTCAGGCGGCGGGTCTTGATGCCGCAGAAGCCGAGGATGGTGCGCACCATCTGCCGATGCGCCGGCGCGCCGTAGATCCAGCGGAAATACCAGGGCGGCGTGTCCAGGGTCACCAGCAGGTCGGCAGTGCGTCCGGTCAGCAGCTTGTCCCACAGCTGCGAGCGGTTGCGGTACTTGAAGGCGAAGCCGGGCAGGAAGGTGCGGTCGAAGAAGCCCTTGAGCAGCGCCGGCACACCGCCCCACCAGACCGGGTAGACGAACACCAGGTGCTCGGCCCAGTGGATCTGCCGCTGGGCCTCCAGCAGGTCCGGCTCCAGCGTCTGGTGCTGGCCGTAGCCCTCGCGCAGGATAGGGTCGAACTGCAGCTCGCCGAGCTTCAGTTGGCGCACCACATGGCCCTCGCCGCGGGCACCGCTGCTGTAGGCCTCGGCGATGGCGTGGCACAGGCTGTCGCTCTTTGAGGTGCCGAGGATCATCAGGATGCGCTTGCCGTCGCCTTCCAGCGGGGTGGCGCCACTCTTCGCTTCTTCAGCCATGTTGTCCGGACTCCAGCATGTTTTCCGGGCGCACCCAGGCGTCGAATTCTTCGTTGCTCAGATGGCCCAGCTGCAGGGCCGCCTCGCGCAGGCTGAGACCCTCGGCATAGGCCTTCTTGGCGATCTCCGCGGCCTTGTCGTAGCCGATGTGCGGGTTCAGCGCGGTGACCAGCATCAGGCCGCGCTCCAGGTGCTCGGCCATCTGCCGGGCATCCGGTTCCATTCCCGCCACGCAGTGCTGTGCGAAGTTGCGGCAACCGTCGGCCAGCAGGCGCGTGGACTGCAGCAGGTTGTGGATGATCACCGGCTTGAAAACGTTGAGCTGCAGGTGGCCCTGGCTCGCGGCGAAGGCGATGGTGGCGTCGTTGCCCAGCACCTGGCAGGCCAGCATGGACAGCGCCTCGCACTGGGTCGGGTTGACCTTGCCGGGCATGATCGAACTGCCCGGCTCGTTGGCCGGCAGCTTGACCTCGGCGAAGCCGGCGCGCGGGCCGGAGCCGAGCAGGCGCAGGTCGTTGGCGATCTTCATCAGCGCCACGGCCAGGGTCTTCAGCGCACCTGATAGCGCGGTGAGCGGCTCGTGGCCGGCCAGGGCAGCGAACTTGTTCGGCGCCGAGATGAAGGGCAGCCCGGCCAGCGCGGCCAGTTCCGCGGCCATGGCCTCGGCGAAGCCCTTCGGCGCGTTGAGCCCGGTGCCCACGGCTGTGCCGCCCTGGGCCAGCTCGCACACCGCCGGCAGGGCGGCGCGAATGGCGCGGTCTGCATATTCGAGCTGGGCGACGAAGGCCGACAGCTCCTGGCCGAAGGTCACCGGCGTGGCGTCCATCAGGTGGGTGCGGCCGGTCTTGACCAGATGCATGTGGCGGGTCGATTGGTCCGCCAGCGCGCCGGACAGCTCGGCGATGGCCGGCAGCAGCTGTTGCTGCACGGCCTGCACGGCGGCGATGTGCATGGCGGTGGGGAAGCTGTCGTTGGAGCTCTGCGCGCGGTTGACGTGATCGTTGGGGTGCACCGGGCTCTTGCCGCCGCGACCCTGGCCGGCCAGCTCGTTGGCGCGGCCGGCGATCACCTCGTTGACGTTCATGTTGCTCTGCGTGCCGCTGCCGGTCTGCCACACCACCAGGGGGAACTGCGCGTCGTGCTGGCCGGCCAGTATCTCGTCGGCGGCCTGTTCGATCAGGCGGGCGACCTCCGGCGGCAGCTCGCCGATGCGGTTGTTGACCCGCGCCGCGGCCTTCTTGATCAGCGCCAGGGCGTGCACCACGGCCAGGGGCATGCGCTGCTCGCCGATGGCGAAGTTGATCAGCGAGCGTTGGGTCTGGGCGCCCCAGTAGGCGTCCTCGGGTACTTCGATGGCGCCTAGGCTGTCGGTTTCGATGCGGCTCATGAACTCTCTCCGGATTGTTTCCGGCAGTTTAGGCCGCCGCTACCGAGGCGGGTTCCCTGACCGGGGATTACCAGCGGGCGTGGGTCGCGCCCAGCCAGCCATAAGCGCTGCTGACGGGCACTTTTTCGCCCTGTGGGCCACGCAGCAGACCGTCGAAACGGCCGAACCACTGGCGGGTGTCGGCATAGAAAGGGCCGAACTTGGGGCATGCCTGGTGCAGCTGACGCGGGGTGAAACACAGGTCGACCTGGCCGCTGGGACTGGACAGGCGCCAGGGCTCCAGCGAGTTCGACGAACCTTGGGCGATTTCTACGCGCTCTTCCAGGTGCAGCAGCTCACCGCCAAACCACAGGGCGTTCTCCGACAGGCCGCTATAGTCGCACCAGCCGCTACCGAAGTTGCCGGCGATGCCGCCGGGCGCGGCAAATGCGGCGCGGGTCCAGTGGCTGTTCAACGGCCACACGCCACGGGCGAAATCCAATGAGGCGAAGCTCTGCCCCGGCGTGCACAGGTACTGCTGCCTACCCAGCTGCAGGTTGCCGCTGACCGGCAGGCCGAGCTGGCGGCTGGTGGCGTGGAAGGTGCGACGGCCCATGGGGCAGACCAGGTTGACCGAATCCAGGTGCGGGGGGCGCTGGATGTCCAGAGCGACCTGCAGCGGCTGGCCGCCGATGTCCGGCGCCACCACGGTGAGGCGGATCGAACTGCCGCGATCGTCGGCGCGCAGCTGCAGGTGGCTGTGGCTGAACTCGTGGCTATCCAGCGGCGAGTCGGGCAGGTCGCAGCCCAGGCCGAACGGGCGTAGCTGGGTGTGGCTGGCGGACTTGCCGCTGTGCAGGTCGAGGAAATAGGCGGCGCCGTAGCCCAGGTAATCGAGGTCGGCGAAGGTCAGCGCCAGCATCCAGTCCGGTGTGGTGATGCACCAGTGGTTCCAGCGCTTGCGCCGCCCACGGTTGCCGGGCAGGGCGCAGTGCACGCGCGGCCGCGGCGACCAGCCGACGGCACCTTCGGCCAGACGGCCGCGGGCGTCGCACAGCGGCTGGGAAAGAGGGGCGAGCGGATTGGTGAAGCTGTTCATCAGACACGTCCGTGTGTGGGGCCGCGAGCGCGGGTGCGGCCTCAGAACCTGTTGGCGATCCGCTGCGCCTGGCCATGCGTCGTTGAGACAGCCTGGCTAGCCCGCGAGATTCCCGAACAGGGTCTTGGGAGAATGGTAAGCATGCACATTTGCAGGGGCATGAGGCAAGTGCTGGCTTTTTGCCCGGCCGCGGCGCGCTTGAGCGGCGCCGGCCGGACGCGCAGAATGGCCGCCCGCTTTTCTGCCCGAGGATTTCCCATGACCCGCCTGCGCGCCCTGTTTTCCTGCCTGCTGCTGGTCGCCAGCGGCCCGCTGCTGGCCGACGCTGCCAGCCACGCCGCCGAGGCCAAGCGCTTCATCGAGATGAGCCGCGCCGACAGGCTGGCCGTACCAGCGCACATGCAGGTGCGCCAGATGTTCGCCCAGCGTTTCGCCCAGGCCGGTGGCAGCGAGGCGAAGAAGGCTGTGCTGGAGCGCTACCAGGCCCAGGCCGATGCGGCCATCGAGAGGGTGGTCGGCAAGGGCAAGCTGGAATCCGAACTGGTCAACCTTTACACCGATGCGTTCACCGAGGCCGAGTTGAAGGAGCTGTTGGCCTTCTACCAGACTCCGGTCGGGCGCAAGGTATTGGAGCAGATGCCGCAGCTGATGGCCCACGCCGCCCAGCTGACCCAGGAGCGCCTGCAGCAGGCCGTGCCGGAAGTGGACAAGCTGCTCGGCGAGATGACCGCCGAACTGCAACCTGCGAAGCAGTAAGGAGTGCCGGACATGAGCATGCGCGACAAGATCCAGCAGGCCCTGAGCGACCTGCAGCCCGAGCACCTGGATGTGCTGGACGAGAGCCACATGCACAGCCGTGGCCAGGAGACCCACTACAAGGCGGTGATCGTCAGCCCGGCGTTCGCGGGTCTCAATGCGGTCAAGCGCCATCAGAAGGTCTACGCCACCCTCGGCGAGCTGATGGGCCAGTTCCACGCCCTGGCGCTGCATACCTACACCCCCGAGGAGTGGGCGCAGCAGGGCATGGCGCCGGATTCGCCGACCTGCCGCGGCGGCAGCAAACACGACCACTGATCCGTGGGAGCGGCCTTGGCCGCGGTTGGGTTGCGAGAAACGCTCGCGGCCAATCGGAGTGCCGCCCAACCGCTCCCACCGTTGATCCAGCCCGGCTGACCGCCGCCGCTCAGCTAAGTTAGAATGTCCCCGCGCCGGCCCCAGCCGGCGCTTTCATTTCATCCCCGGTCCGCCCTTTGCGAGGGCGACCACTGGAGAGAGTCCGCATGACCGACAAGATCGTCGTCGCGGCGCTGTACAAGTTCGTCTCCCTGCCGGACTACCAAGCGCTGCGTGAACCCCTGCTGCAAACCCTGCTCGACAACGATGTCAAAGGCACCCTGCTGCTGGCCGAGGAAGGCATCAACGGCACCGTTTCCGCCAGCCGCGCCGGCATCGATGCGCTGTTCGCCTGGTTCCGCCAGGACCCGCGCCTGGCCGATGTCGACCACAAGGAATCCTACTGCGACGAGCAGCCGTTCTATCGCACCAAGGTCAAGCTGAAGAAGGAAATCGTCACCCTCGGCGTGCCGGGCGTGGACCCCAACCAGCGCGTCGGTACGTACGTCGAGCCGCGGGACTGGAACGCCCTGATCAGCGACCCCGAGGTGCTGCTGATCGATACCCGCAACGACTACGAAGTAGCCATCGGTACCTTCGAGGGCGCCATCGACCCGAAGACCAAGTCATTCCGCGAATTCCCCGACTACATCAAGGCTCATTACGACCCGAGCAAGCACAAGAAGGTCGCCATGTTCTGCACCGGCGGCATCCGTTGCGAGAAGGCTTCCAGCTACATGCTCGGCGAAGGTTTCGAGGAGGTCTTCCACCTCAAGGGCGGCATCCTCAAGTACCTCGAAGAGGTGCCGCAGGAGCAGACCAAGTGGCAGGGCGACTGCTTCGTCTTCGATAACCGGGTGACCGTGCGCCATGACCTCTCCGAGGGCGACTACGACCAGTGCCACGCCTGTCGCAATCCGATCTCCGTCGAGGACCGCCAGAGCCAGCACTACTCGCCCGGCATCAGTTGTCCGCACTGCTGGGATTCGCTGCCGGAGAAGACCCGCGAGGCGGCCCGCGAACGCCAGAAGCAGATCGAGATCGCCCAGGCACGTAACCTGCCGCACCCGATCGGCTTCAACTACAAGGCGCTGCAGGAAGGCTGAACCGCTGCCCCAAATGGCTGCTCTGTACGTACACTGCAGCCATTCCCACCTCGTCGCCTGCCGACTAAGGACCGCGTCGTGCGCCCAGACCGCCTGCTCTACGTGATGGACCCCATGTGTTCCTGGTGCTGGGGCTTCGCCCCGGTAGTGCAGGCCCTGGCCGAGCAGGCCGCGGCGGCCGGCGTGCCGCTGCAGCTGGTACTCGGCGGCCTGCGCCGCGAGCGTGCGGCGCTGGACCCGGCTGCGCGCGTGCGCATCCTCTCCCACTGGCAGGCGGTCAACGCCAGCACCGGCCAGCTGTTCAACTTCAACGACGCGCTGCCCGAAGGCTTCGTCTACGACACCGAGCCGGCCTGCCGCGCCCTGGTCACCGCCCGTGGCCTGGACGAGCAGAGCGTCTGGCCGCTGCTGGAGCTGATCCAGGAAGCCTTCTACGCCGAGGGCCGCGACGTCACCCGAGCCCAGGTGCTGGTGGAGCTGGCCGAGCGCGCCGGTATCCCGCGCATCGAGTTCGCCGCCGCCTTCGACAGCGTGGAGGCCGCCGAAGCCACCGCCGCCGACTTCACCTGGGTGCAGGACCTCGGCATCTCCGGCTTCCCGACTCTGCTGGCCGAGCGCGATGGCCGCCTGGCCCTGCTGACCAACGGCTACCAGCCGCTGGAGGCACTGGCGCCGCTGCTGGGGCGCTGGCTGGAGCAGCGTGCGCATGCCTGATCGTTTGACCTGGGCGGAGATTCGCCGTCTCGCGCTGCGGCATCGCAAGGGCCTGATCCTGGCCAACCTGATCGCCTTCGTCGCCACCCTGTGCAGCGTGCCGATTCCGCTGCTGCTGCCGCTGCTGGTTGACGAGGTGCTGCTCAAGCAGGGCGACGCCGCGCTCAAGGTCATGGACCGCTTCCTGCCTGCCGGTTGGGAGAGCGCCGCCGGCTACATCGGCCTGATGCTGGTGCTGACCCTGGTGCTGCGCCTGGGTGCGCTGGTCAGCAACGTGCTGCAGGCGCGCCTGTTCGCGCGCCTGTCCAAGGACGTGATCTATCGCCTGCGAGTGCGTCTGATCGAACGCCTCAAGCGCATCGCCCTGGGCGAGTACGAGAACCTCGGCGGCGGCACCGTCAGCGCGCACCTGGTCACCGATCTGGACACCCTCGACAAGTTCATCGGCGAGACCCTGAGCAAGGTGCTGGTGGCGTTGCTGACCCTGACCGGCACCGCCGCCGTGCTGATCTGGATGCACTGGCAGCTGGCCCTGCTGATCCTGCTGTTCAACCCGCTGGTGATCTTCGCCACCGTGCAGCTGGGCAAGCAGGTTAAGCACCTGAAGAAGCTGGAGAACGACAGCACCTCGCGCTTCACCCAGGCCCTGACCGAGACCCTGGAGGCGATCCAGGAAGTGCGCGCCGGCAATCGCCAGGGCTATTTCCTCGGCCGCCTCGGCCTGCGCGCCCGCGAGGTGCGCGATTACGCGGTGGCTTCGCAGTGGAAGAGCGACGCGGCGGGGCGCACCAGCGGCCTGCTGTTCCAGTTCGGCATCGACATCTTCCGCGCCGCGGCCATGCTCACCGTGCTGTTCTCCGACCTGTCCATCGGCCAGATGCTCGCCGTGTTCAGCTACCTCTGGTACATGATCGGCCCGGTCGAGCAACTGCTCAATATGCAATACGCCTACTACGCCGCCGGCGGCGCGATGACACGGATCAACGAGCTGCTGGCGCGTGCCGACGAGCCGCAGCACCAGGGTGTGGTCGACCCGTTCAAGGGGCGCGACACGGTCGGCATCGAGGTACGCGGACTGAGCTTCGCCTACCGCGACGATCCGGTGCTGCACGACCTCGACCTGAGCATTGCCCCTGGCGAGAAAGTCGCCTTGGTCGGCGCCAGCGGTGGCGGCAAGAGCACTCTGGTGCAGTTGCTGCTCGGCCTCTACACGGCCCAGGCCGGGAGTATCCGCTTCGGCGGTTCGAGCCTGGAAGAGATCGGCCTGGAGCGGGTGCGCGAACACGTGGCGGTGGTGCTGCAGCATCCGGCGCTGTTCAACGACACGGTGCGCGCCAACCTGTGCATGGGCCGCGAACGTAGCGACGAGGCGTGCTGGCAGGCGCTGGAGATCGCTCAGCTGGCAGCCACCATCCGCACCTTGCCGGATGGCCTGGACAGCATGGTCGGTCGCTCCGGCGTGCGTCTCTCAGGTGGCCAGCGTCAGCGCCTGGCGATTGCCCGCATGGTGCTGGCCGAGCCCAAGGTGGTGATTCTCGACGAAGCCACCTCGGCCCTGGATGCCGCCACCGAGTACGCCCTGCACGAGGCCCTGGGGCGTTTCCTCAACGGTCGCACCACGCTGATCGTGGCGCACCGCCTCTCCGCGGTGAAGCAGGCCGACCGGGTGCTGGTGTTCGATGGCGGCAGCATCGCCGAGGACGGCGACCACCAGCAGCTGATCGCCGAGGGTGGTCTCTACGCCAAGCTGTACGGCCACCTTCAGCACTAAGCCGCGCTGCGCTTGTCTCAACCTTGTGTCGGGTGGTTTCTGCCGCGTCGCTGGCCGCCCTAGACTGAAACTGTCTGAGGAGCTCCTCGGGAGGTTCCCATGTTGAGACTAGGCACTCTGCTGGCCATACCGGCTAGCGTACTGATGCTGGCGGCGGCCGTTCCGCCCGACCTCAATCCACTGATCGACTCCGCTTACGCCCGCGATGGCGGCGGTGGCAATGGTGGCGGAAACGGTGGCGGGCGTGGCGGCGGCAATGGCGGCGGCCACGGTGGTGGTGTCGGTGGTGGCCAGGGCCATGGTCTGGCCGGCGGCGATCACGGCCCGGGGCTCGGCCATGGTCCGGGTCGGGCGCCCGGCGTGGGTCAGGGCAAGGGACAGGGCCACGGCGCGGCTACTTCGGCGGCCGCCCGTTCCGACGAGACCAGCGGCCTGGCCAAGGCGATGGCCGTGGTGGCCAGCACGCCGGCTGCCATCGCCGGGGCGCTGGGGCTGGACAAGGCCTTCGCCAACCATGAGGAACGCGAGCTCGACGACCACCCGCGCGACTGATTCAGGCGCGGCTCACTGGGCGTCGGCGGACCACTTCTGCAGCGCCTTGACCCGCGCCTGGCTGTCGGCCATCGGCTTGGCCAGCGACTCCTCGTAGAAATCCAGCCAGCTGCGCGAGCCCGGCGTCATGCCGGCCAGCTCGCGCATACCTTCCTTCAGCGCGTTGAGCGTGTGTTGGTAGTTGTGCTCCTGGCCGATCAGGGTGCGCGCCAGCATGCGCACGTTCTCGCGGTCCTGCTCGCGGGGCTCGGTGGCGTTGGCCGGGGCTTCTGCCTCGGTCGGAGGGGCAATCTGCTGCTGGGCCTGCAGCAGGATCAGCTTCTGTTGATCCTTGATCTGCTGTTGCAGCGGGGCGATCTGCAGTTGCAGCACGCCGAGTTCCTTCTGCAGGGCCTCGACGCTGGCCAGGCTGGCCAGCTGGGCCTGGTCTTCCTTTTCCTCCTCGGCGGAGGAGGAGAGCAGGGCCACCAGCAGCCAGCTCAGCAGGGTCAGCAACAGCGCGCCGGCCAGGCCAAAAATCAGCAGGCGATTGAGCTTGCCGGCCTTCTCCAGCTTCTCGATGCGTTGCTGGTCGGTGAGGAGCTCGTCGGTGCTGACGGCTTCGGTGTCGCTGCTCATGCGTCTGTCCTTGTCTTGATGGCGCGTGGCCAGTATCGCTGATGGCGGGCCTGCTGCCTATCCGCAGCATAGCTGCGGGGCTCTAGAACGAGGCGAGGATGCGCCCGAGCACCTCCATCGCCCTCTCGCTTTGGGCATCCCAGGGGTGGCCATGGTTCAGTCGCGCGCAATGGCGGAAGCGGCGGGTGGCGGAAAAGATCGGCCCCGGCGCCAGGCTGATGCCCTGGGCCAGGGCGAGCTGGAACAGCTGCAGCGAGTCGACCCGCTCGGGAAACTCGAACCACAGGAAGTAGCCGCCGCTGGGCCGGGTGACCCGCGTCTCGGCCGGGAAGTGCCGCGCGGCGGAGGCGAGCATGGCCGCCTGCTGGGTCTCCAGGGCGATGCGCAGCTTGCGCAGGTGGCGGTCGTAGCCGCCGTGCTGCAAGTAGTCGGCGATGGCCGCCTGGGCTGGCACCGACGGCGAGATGGTGGTCATCAGCTTAAGCCGGCTGATCTGCTCGGCGTAGCGCCCGCCGGCCACCCAGCCGACCCGGTAGCCCGGCGCCAGGCTCTTTGAGAAGGAGCCGCAATGCATCACCAGACCGCCATCGTCGCAGCTCTTCACCGGCCGCGGCGGCTGTGCGCCGTAGTACAGCTCGGCGTAGACGTCGTCCTCGATCAGCGGCACCTGGTGCCGTTGCAGCAGGGCGTACAGCTCGCTCTTTTTCGCCACGCTGAGGCTGGCGCCGATGGGGTTTTGCAGGCTGCTCATGAACCAGCAGGCTTTTATCGGCAGGCTTTCCAGGCGCTCGGCCAGCACGCCGAGGTCGATGCCCGTGCGCGGGTGCACGGGGATTTCCACGGCCTTGAGCTTGAGGCGTTCGAGCACCTGCAGGGTGGCGTAGAAGGCCGGCGCCTCGATGGCTACCAGTTCGCCCGGCTGGGTCACCGTCTGCAGGCACAGGTTCAGTGCTTCCAGGGCGCCGTTGGTGATCACCAGTTCCTCCAGCGGCAGGCGCACGCCGGCGACCATGTAGCGCAGGGCGATCTGTCGGCGCAGGTCGGGGTTGCCAGCGGTCATGTCGGCGATCACCGCGTGGCTCGGCATGTCGCGCAGGGCGTGGGTCATGGAGCGCGCCAGGCGCGGCAGCGGGAACAGCTCCGGGCTGGGGAAGGCCGAGCCGAAGGGCACGGTGTGCGGGTCTTTCAGCGAGCCGAGCACGGAGAACACCAGCTCGCTGACGTCCACCTCGGTACTGGTGGGCGGTGTGGTGCTGATCTGCGGCTCGGCCAGCGGCTGGTGAGCCAGCTCCCGGACGAAGTAGCCGGAGCGCGCGCGGGCCTGGATCAGGCCGCGATCCTCCAGCAGGTAGTACGCCTGGAAAATGGTGGACGGGCTGACCCCGTAGGTGTGGCGGGCCTGGCGCACCGAGGGCACCCGCTCGCCGGGGGCGAGCACGCCGGAGCGGATCAGCTCGGCGATCTGGTCGGCGAATTGCTCGTAGCGCTTCATCTTGTCCGTGACTGTGGCCGCAGGTGCGTCACAGTCTACGGGCAGTGAGCGGGCGTCGGCCATCAGCGCCCGCTCGGCGCGATAAAGGTGCTGCTCGCCACTTTGCGCTCGCTGGCATCCGCCTGGTTGACCACCTCGAACTGCACCGGCGCCGGGCTATGGGCCAGCGGCTCGTGCACAAGGATTACGCTGACCGGTACTTCGAGAATCTCGCCGGCGGCCAGGTTGAGGTCGCCGGGGCCGCTGAGGCTGAACGGTTGGCCATCGACCAGGCGCAGGTGGTAGCGCTGCGGCTGCTGGGTCTTGTTGATCAGCTTGAGGCGGTAGACGTTCTCGATCTGCCCGGCAGCGTTCTCGCGGTACATGCCGCGGTCCTTGGCTACGTCCAGCGACACCAGCGAGCGGGCCTGCAAGGCCCAGGCGAAGGCGCCGATCATCAATGCAAGCGCCACTGCATAGCCGACCAGGCGCGGCCGCAGCAGGTGGGTGCGGCCGCCCTGCATCTCGCGCTCGGAGCCATAGCGGATCAGGCCGCGCTCGTAGCCCATGCGGTCCATGATGCTGTCGCAGGCGTCGATACAGGCGGCGCAGCCGATGCAGTCCACCTGCAGGCCGTCGCGGATGTCGATGCCGGTGGGGCAGACCTGCACGCACACAGTGCAGTCGATGCAGTCGCCCAGGCCCTCGGCCTTGTAGTCGCTGTCCTTCCTGCGCGGACCACGGCCTTCGCCGCGGGCGGCGTCGTAGGAGACGATCAGGGTGTCCTTGTCGAACATCACCCCCTGGAAGCGCGCGTAGGGGCACATGTACACGCAGACCTTCTCGCGCAGCCAGCCGGCGTTGAGGTAGGTGGCGGCGGTGAAGAACAGGATCCAGAACAGCGCGGCGCCCTCCAGCTCACCGCCGAACAGCTCCAGCGCCAGCGGGCGGATCGGCGTGAAGTAGCCGACGAAGGTCAGCGCGGTGAACAGGCTTACCGCCAGCCACAGGCCGTGCTTGGCGCCACGCCGTAACAGCTTGGCCGGGCCCCAGGGTGCGGCATCGAGCTTGATGCGCTGGTGGCGCTCGCCCTCGGTCACCTTTTCCACCCACATGAACACCCAGGTCCATACGCTCTGCGGGCAGCTGTAGCCGCACCACACGCGGCCGGCGAACACGGTGATGGTGAACAGGCCGAAGGCGCAGATGATCAGCAGCGCCGAGAGCAGGATGAAGTCCTGCGGCCAGAAGGTGGCGCCGAAGATGTAGTAGCGGTGCTCAGCCAGGTTCCACAGCACGGCCTGGCGACCGTCCCAGTCCAGCCAGGCGGTGCCGAAGAAAATCAGGAACAGCAGACCCGCACCATACAGGCGCAGGTTGCGGAAGCGGCCGCTGAAACTGCGGGTGTGGATCGGCCCGCCGGCTTGCGACGGGGTCAGGCGGAGGGGTTGGCGCGGGTCGATGATTTCGATGATCTGCGCCGGTATGCGCTCGCTCATGGTGGGCCTCTCGGGCTTCTAATCAGGCTGAGCGAACTGTGCGCGTCGGACTGTTTGGATAACAGGCTCAGGTTTATCGAGAAAAACCGTATCAGATGCTTGGCGGAGCCATTCCTTGGGGCGCCCAGAGCTGGGACCATCGCCGCACCGGTTGAGCGCACAGGTAGGTGCCATCTCCGCAGAGAACAGCGGCGCTCTGATCACCCTGGACAGCCAGAGTCGGGTGTTCGTGCTGGGCGTGGTGGCGGACCAGCTCAATGACGCCAACCTGCAGTTCGTCGGCGTCTGAGGAGAGCCGCTCGGCGCCCATCTGGCGCGAGAAAGCCGGCGGCTCTGCGACCCGGCAAAAAGCCATCTATACCTGACTGGTACGCCAGTCACGTATTGCGGGGCCTGGCGTGCCTGCCAGCTTTGCCCCGGGGAGACAGGGATAGATGAGTCAGGAGACGGACGCGCCGCGGGCGCGCATCGCTTCGCAGCTGTTGCGGCTGGTCTGGCCCTTTGTGCTGGTGGTGGTGCTGCAGTCGCTGTTGGCCGGGGGCAGCCTCTATCTGCACTCGGCGGTGCGCGGTTATGTGGCGGGGGAGAGCCTTTGGTCCAAGGGGCTCAAGGACGCCGTCCGCTATCTCGACCTGTATGTGCAGAGCGGCTCATACAACCACCTGCGCAAATACCACGAGGCCATCGAGGTGCCGCTCGGCGACCATGAGTTCCGCGTCGCCCTGGACCTGCCGCAACCGGATATCGAGCGAGCCCGGGATGGCATCCTGCTGGGGCGCAATCATCCCGCCGACATTGATGCCATGATCTGGCTGTACCGCAACTTTCGCTCATTCAGCTACCTGCAACGGGCCATCGAGCAGTGGGCGCTGGGCGACCGCTACGTGTTCGAGCTCACCCTGCTCGCTGGTGAAATCGAGCAGGCCAGCGCGTTCGCTCCCCGGCCGGCCCAGCAGAGCGTCTGGCGCGAACGCATCGAACAGATCAACCTGGGTGGCACGCGGGCCGCTGAAGTCTTCTCGCAGGTTCTCGGCGAAGCCTCGCGAACGGTGTTGTGGATACTGGTGCTAGGCAACCTGGCCACCGCCCTGCTGCTGATCAGCCTGGCCCTGCTGCGCACACGCCACCTGCTGCTGGAGCGCGACACGGCCGATCGCGCCCTGGAGGCGGTGAAGCAGCGCGCGCAGACCATTCTTGCCTCGATCGGCGATGCGGTGATCAGCCTCGACCGCGAAGGTCGCATCGCCTACATGAACGCGGCGGCCGAGCAGCTTACCTGCTGCAGCATGGCCCAGGCTCAGGGCACGCCGTTCGAGCAGCTGTTCTCCATCGTCGACGAGCATGCCGAGACTGCCGGTGGCTCGCCCATGCAGCAGATCCTTGCCGGCCAGGACGGCGGCGACTACGCCAAGCTGATCGTGCGTCCGGATGGCAGCACGGTGGCGGTCAACCTGGTCGGCACGCCGATCCAGGAACGCGGCCTGGTCAGCGGCGTGGTCATGGTGCTGCACGACATGACCCGCGAGCGCCAGTTCGTCGCCAGCCTGTCCTGGCAGGCCAGTCACGACGCCCTGACCGGCCTGGCCAACCGCCGCGAGTTCGAGTACCGCCTGGCCCAGCTGCTGGCGCGCATGCTGCGGCAGGCGGGCCGGCACGCGCTGATGTTCATCGATCTGGACCAGTTCAAGTTGGTCAACGACACCTGCGGCCACGCCGCCGGCGACGAGCTGCTGCGCAAGGTCTGCCAGGAACTGCAGCTGCACCTGCGCGAGGGCGACACCCTGGCCCGCCTGGGCGGCGACGAGTTCGGCGTGATCCTGGAGAACTGCCCGACCGAAGCCGCCCTGCGTGTCGCCGAGGCGTTGCGCAAGTCGGTGCAGGAGCTGCGCTTCGCCTGGGGCGGGCGCTTGTTCTCGGTCGGCGCCAGCATCGGCCTGGTGCAGATTCCGCCGGGGCAGACCAGCCTGGTGGAGCTGCTGCGCACCGCCGACCTGGCCTGCTACTCGGCCAAGGAGCGCGGGCGCAACCGGGTGCATGCCTACCAGCCGGATGATTCCGAGCTGTCTCTGCGGGTTGGCGAGATGAGCTGGGTGCAGCGTATCCACCGCGCCTTGGAGGAGAACCGCTTCTTCCTCTACGCCCAGCCCATAGTGCCGCTGCGCAGTGGCGAGGATGGCGGTCATGTGGAAATCCTCCTGCGCCTGCAGGACGAGGCGGGCGAGCTGATCGCCCCCGGCACCTTCATCCCGGCTGCCGAGCGCTACGGCCTGATGCCGCAGATCGACCGCTGGGTAGTGCAGCATACCCTGCAGGCCCTGGCGCACTTCCATGCCGAGCACCCGCATGCGCCGGCGCTGCACTGCGCCATCAACCTGTCCGGCGCCAGCATCGGCGACCGCGATTTCCTCGCCTTCATCCGCGAGCAGCTGGCCAGCCAGTCGATGGTGCCACAGGCCATCTGTTTCGAGATCACCGAGACGGCGGCCATCGCCAACCTGGTCGACGCCACCCATTTCATCAACGAACTGAAAGCACTCGGCTGCCGTTTCTCGCTGGACGACTTCTGCGCCGGCATGTCGTCGTTCATGTACCTCAAGCATCTGCCGGTGGATTACCTGAAGATCGACGGCAGCTTCGTCCGCGATTTGCTCGACGACCCCATCGACCGAGCCATGGTCGAGATGATCAACCAGATCGGCCACGTCATGGGCAAGCGCACCATCGCCGAATTCGTCGAGACGGCCGAGGTGCTGGAGGCCCTGCGCGAACTCGGCGTGGACTTCGCCCAGGGCTACCACCTGGGCAAGCCGCAACCCTTTGCCAGCCTGCTGGCCACCCCGGAGGCGCAAACCGCGGTAGGACTGGCAGCCGGCTGAACCACATTGGCAAGAAAACGTTACGCCTGGCGAGGGTTGCGGGCAGCACATTCAACGAGCCGGGATGGTGTAAGGAATATTTGCCGAACCGAGGGCGTCAGCCCCGCCTCCAACGCAGGCAGGCGGCTTGCCCGGCACCGGGGCAGGCGTTGTGATGAGGCAATCCACCCGCACCGCCGCAACGGTGTGCGACTGCCCACAACAACAATCATGGAGGCCGGATGAACACCGTGGCCAAGATCGAACAGCATAACCCCATCGGAACCGACGGCTTCGAGTTCGTCGAATTCACCGCGCCCACCGCCGAGGGCATCGAGCAGTTGCGCCAGCTGTTCGGCGCCATGGGCTTCACCGAAACCGCCAAGCACCGCTCCAAGCAGGTCTGGCTGTTCCAGCAGAACGACATCAACATCGTCCTCAACGGCAATCCCACCGGGCATGTGCGCGCCTTCGGCGAGAAGCATGGGCCGAGCGCCTGCGCCATGGCCTTCCGGGTAAAGAACGCGGCCCAGGCCGCCGCCTACGTCGAATCCCAGGGCGCTACCCTGGTCGGCAGCCACGCCAACTTCGGCGAACTGAACATCCCCTGCGTGGCAGGTATTGGTGGCTCGCTGCTGTACCTGGTCGACCGCTATGGCGACAAGACCATTTACGACGTCGACTTCGAATACATCGAGGGCCGTTCGGCCAATGACAAGGCCGTCGGCCTGCAGCAGATCGACCACCTGACCCACAACGTCAAGCGCGGGCAGATGGATGTGTGGTCCGGTTTCTACGAGCGCATCGCCAACTTCCGCGAGATCCGCTACTTCGACATCGAGGGCAAGCTCACCGGCCTGTTCTCCCGCGCCATGACCGCGCCGTGCGGCAAGATCCGCATCCCGATCAACGAGTCGGCCGACGACAAGTCGCAGATCGAGGAATTCATCCGCGAGTACCACGGCGAAGGTATCCAGCACATCGCCATGAGCACCGATGATATCTACGCCACCGTGCGCCAGCTGCGCGCCAATGGCGTGGACTTCATGACCACCCCGGACACCTACTACGAGAAGGTCGACAGCCGCGTCGCCGGCCATGGCGAGCCCACCGCCACCCTGCGCGATCTGAACATCCTGATCGACGGCGCGCCGGGCGACGACGGTATCCTGCTGCAGATCTTCACCAACACGGTGATCGGTCCGATCTTCTTCGAGATCATCCAGCGCAAGGGCAACCAGGGTTTCGGTGAGGGTAACTTCAAGGCGCTGTTCGAATCGATTGAAGAGGATCAGTTGCGTCGTGGCGTGATCTCTGAGGAGTAATGCAATGAGCCGCAAATGGATCAGCTTCCCCCTGCGCGAGGGCGAGCACTCGCGCCAGGCCCACTGCGATTTCCCCGACGGCACCTACGAGCGGGAGATGGGCCGCGAGGGCTTCTTCGGTCCGGTGACCCACCTGCACCACAAGCATCCGCCCACCGGCTGGATCGACTGGGAAGGGCCGCTGCGCCCGCACGCCTTCAACTTCAACAAGATATCCAGCGAGCGTGATTGCCCGCTGGAGGCGCCGCTGACCCTGCACAACGCCGACGTGAAGTTGCGTGTATGGAAGACCCACGGCGCCATGCGCCACCTGGTGCGCAACAGCGACGGCGACGAGCTGCTGTTCGTGCACGACGGCGCCGGGCACTTCTACTGCGACTTCGGCCACCTGGAATACCGTGACGGCGACTACCTGCTGATCCCGCGTGGCACCGCCTGGCGCATCGAACCGACTGCGCCCAGCCACTTCCTGCTGATCGAGAACACCGACGGCGCCTACCAGCTGCCGGACAAGGGCCTGCTCGGCCCGCAGGCGATCTTCGACCCGGCGGTGCTCGACCACCCGCATATCGACGACGCCTTCAAGGCCCAGCAGGACGAGCAGACCTGGCAGATCCGCATCAAGCGGCGCAACCAGATCAGCACCGTGACCTATCCGTTCAACCCGCTGGATGCGGTGGGCTGGCACGGCGACAACACCGTGGTGCGCCTGAACTGGCGCGATATCCGCCCGCTGATGAGCCATCGCTACCACCTGCCGCCGTCGGCGCACACCACCTTCGTCGCCAACGGCTTCGTGGTCTGCACCTTCACCCCGCGTCCGGTCGAGAGCGACCCAGGCGCGCTCAAGGTGCCGTTCTTCCACAACAACGACGACTACGACGAGGTGTTGTTCTACCACCGTGGCAACTTCTTCAGCCGCGACAACATCGAGGCTGGGATGGTGACGTTGCACCCCTGTGGCTTCCCCCACGGCCCGCACCCCAAGGCGCTGAAGAAGGCCCAGGAAGACCCGGCCACCTTCGCCGAGGAAGTGGCGGTGATGATCGACACCCGCCGCGCGCTTGAGGTGGCCGAGGTTGCCGCCGCCGTGGACGTGCCCGAATACGTGAACTCCTGGCGTGCGCCGGGGTTGAAGTAAAAGTGCGTGGCCGTCTGGCCGCACGCACTGAACAAATTCCCTGGCGCGCACGGCGCGCCTAATGAGGCTGAAGCATGAAACTCGCATCACTGAACCTGGGCCGCGACGGCGAGCTGATCGTTGTCTCCCGCGACCTGACCCGCGCCGTGAAGGTGCCGCAGATCGCCGCCACCCTGCAGGCCGCGCTGGACGACTGGGAGGTCAAGCGCCCGCTGCTGGAGTCGGTCTACCAGCGCCTCAACGACGGGCTGATCGACGAGTCTTTCGTCTTCGACCAGGCCGATTGCCACAGCCCGTTGCCGCGCGCCTATCACTGGGCGGATGGCAGCGCCTACGTCAATCATGTCGAACTGGTGCGCAAGGCCCGCGGCGCGGAGATGCCGGAATCCTTCTGGCACGACCCGCTGATGTACCAGGGCGGCGCCGACAGCTTCATCCCTCCGCATGCACCGATCCAGATGGCCGACGAGGCCTGGGGCATCGACCTGGAAGCGGAGATCGCGGTGATCACCGACGACGTGCCGATGGGCGCCACGGCCGCCGAGGCCGGCGAACATATCCGCCTGCTGCTGCTGGTCAACGACGTCTCGCTGCGCAACCTGATCCCCGGCGAGCTGGCCAAGGGCTTCGGCTTCTACCAGAGCAAACCGTCGTCGAGCTTCTCGCCGGTGGCGGTGACCCCGGACGAACTGGGCGAGACCTGGAAGGACGGCAAAGTGCACCGGCCGCTGGTCTCGCATATCAACGGCGCGCTGTTCGGCCAGCCCAACGCCGGCGTGGACATGACCTTCAACTTCCCGATCCTGGTGGCCCACGCCGCCAAGACCCGCCCGCTGGGCGCCGGCACCATAATCGGCTCCGGCACCGTGTCCAACTACGACCGCAGCGCCGGCTCCAGCTGCCTGGCCGAGAAACGCATGCTGGAAATCATCGAGCAGGGCGAGGCCAAGACGCCGTTCCTCAAGTTCGGCGACCGGGTGCGCATCGAGATGTTCGACGCCGCCGGCCAGAGCATTTTCGGCGCCATCGACCAGGCGGTGGAGCGCTATGAGCAGTGAGCTGACGCTCTACGGCTACTGGCGCTCCAGCGCCGCCTACCGGGTGCGCATCGCCCTCAACCTCAAGGGCCTGGCCTACCGCCAGGAGTCGGTGCATCTGGTCAAGGATGGCGGCCAGCAGCACGCGGCCGAGTATCGTGAGCTGAACCCGCAGGAGCTGGTGCCGCTGCTGGTGGATGATGCCAACGGCGGCGCGCGCATCGCCCAGTCTCTGGCGATCCTCGAATACCTGGACGAAGTATTCCCGGTGCCGGCGCTGCTGCCAGCCGACCCGGTGCATCGCGCCCAGGTACGTGCCTTGGCCCTGCATATCGCCTGCGATATCCATCCGCTAAACAACCTGCGCGTGCTGCAGTACCTCAGCGCCGAGCTGGGCGTCGACGATGAGGCGAAGAACACCTGGTATCGGCATTGGGTGGGGAAGGGGTTGGCGGCGGTGGAGCAGGGGTTGGGTGGGCTCAAGGGTGGCCTGTCGCTGGGCAACCGGCCGGGGTATCTGGAGGCCTGCGTGATTCCGCAGCTGTACAACGCGCGGCGTTTTGCCTGTTCGCTGGATGCTTTCCCAAGACTGCTGGAGATGGAAGACCGGTGCCAAGCGTTGGACGCCTTCAAGGCCGCTGCCCCCGAAGCCCAGTCAGACGCAGTGCTCTAGTCCCCTCTCCCGTTTACGGGAGAGGGTTAGGGAGAGGGCAGATGTGCTGCTCCTGACGTTCCTGCCTGTAGGGTGGATAACCGCGTAGCGTTATCCACCCTCTTTTGTTCGTGCCGCTACCTATTTTCGTATCTGTTGAGGCATTGGTTCCGCCCTGCTGGGCGGGTCCCTTTTGGCAGTCGCCCCAAAAGGAACCAAAAGGTCTTGCCCCGCCATCCGGCCCTACGCTTCGCTCCGGGTTCGTTCGCTCCATCGTTGCACCGAGGGTCGGCTTACAAGGGCCATCCATGGCCCTTTAAGCCTTTCGCCGCATCCATGCGGCTCACCCCTCTATACAACGATTCCGCTCACCCTCCTGAAGGGGCGTTTGGCGCTGCCTGAAGGTTGGTGCGACTTCTGTAAGCAGTACATCGTTCCGGTGTGGTGGGCTGCCTTCGGCGAGACCACCCTACGAAGGCGAGCCTGCTAACACCGTTCGGACTCGCAGTGCTTAGAGGAACCATCAGGCAACTCGGAGCCCGAGTCCCCGTCAGGAGGCCGAGTGGAGGTGTTGCGCAGGGGGACGAGCCGCATGGATGCGGCGAGAGGCTTGAAGGGCCATGGATGGCCCTTGCAAGCCGGCCCCCGGAGCGGCACCGGAGGGAGGGAAGTCTGGCCGCAGGCCAGACCCGGATGTCGGGGTGGCCTTCTCTTTGGTTACTTTCTCTTGGCCAGACAAGAGAAAGTGACTCGCCGTAAGGGCGAAAAGGGACGGCTCGCTCAGTGCGGTGGTTTAGGAAATAAAGCTGTCTTTTTTTTGTTGGCGTCTGGTAAAACTATCTACAAATCATTGTAGTTGCACGTATTTCACAGGTTGGCTTTATTTAATGAACTATCCGCTCACACAAAGAACTGGTGTGTTGTCCGAGATGGCCGTGGCGCAGCTTTTTGTTTCGTGGAGTTGGAATGTAGGGCGTGATCAGGTTGACATTGGATATGATCTTTTTGTTGCTCCATCCCACGATGTTTATAAAGGCGGCAGATTTTTAGTTCAGGTTAAGGGTACCGCGAAGTCAACGAAAAAAGGAGCAATTCGAGCCTCTGTATCTAAGAGCAGGCTTCGCCAGTATGCGGAATCTATTGTTCCCGTTTTTCTGGTGCGGGTAACTTCTGATAGTGAGGTCTATTGGCTGCATGCTCAGGCATGGGCTTGCATGAATGAATCAAGGCTTTTGGGTAAGGGTTATGTTAGCGTCGATTTTGATAGAGGGCAGTGTCTTAATAATCGGGTCCAATTTGAAAAGTATTTAAAGCCGATTTTATGCTCGGTTGATCAGAGGGCGCAGATCCAGCCTCCTGAAATTCTTCACAGTTTTTCGGGGGTGGCTGCTCAAGAAAATGAGAGCTTGAATTCTGAGTCTGACTTTCCAGAAAGTCTTCTGGCGGAGCTGAGCTTTACGCCAGTTCGAGATGTGGAAAATATCAATAAACTCAAAGACGTTTTTTACTTCGGCTTGCCTGGAAAATTTGCAGTTGAGCAATTTAATATCTCTGGTCTACCAATTCCTGATGGCTATTCAGGAGGGTTTGGTCAGGGCGAGTTGACTGTGGACCCTGTAAATTTCACTGCGGGAAAAATCTGTCTCATTCCAGGGGGGAAGCGCGCGGTTACATCCGCAGAGTTGGTGATTGATGCTGAGCTATTCTCCGGGTGGAAAGGGTTTGCAGTAACGAATGAAAGAAAGCCTAGTGTTCTGGATGTTTGTATTCGTTTTTTGGTTGGTGAGAATTTTAGTTCTACGCCTAGCGCAAAAATCAGTTTTAGAACACTGCTGATGTCTCAAGGGCCAATAAGGGGTGCGGATTATTTAAGTAATCTTCATTTGTGGGCAGAACAAGCGCTTAATCGCCAAGGATTTTCTATAGAGATGGAATTCTCAGGCCAGCGAATATTTCTACCGCTTCCAAGGGAGTTTCAAGAGCCTGTGGTGGAGTTTCTGCATTTGGCGCATGTGCTGGGTAAAATTCATCTTATTGCTAGAGCTACTGATTCTGCTATTTCCGTTCCTGCTGAGTTTTCATTATCGCGCGAAGAGTTGAACAATATAAACACTGCGTTCTCGCTTTTACGCGGCGATAAACAGCAAGCCGCTAATTCGTTAACAATGAGGCTTGAGCCGCATAAGAAAATGCTTCCGGCCGAAAAGGTATCTTTATCTGGGGTTAAGACGCTGGTGTTTACGTTGTTTGAACAGGAGCTTTGCAAGATTCCTGTTCAATTTGATTTGGTCGATTTTCGAGTCGAAAGTATTCCCGGCTCTGCAGATATGCTGATCACTCCAGGGGCGCATGGGCAGGCATGGCTTTCTTTTGCTGAGGACTACTCCGAAGAGATGGAGGGGGCATGGTTTTCTACTGAATCATCCGCCTGACTGGATCACCCCGCGAAGTTGTAAAAACTCACAGCTCTCCAGTGTTTTCATAGTCAATCCAACGGCAACTCCGTAGTCCTCTTCACCTCGCTCATCGCAATATGCGAGTGCGCCTCGTGCACATGCGGGCGTTGTAGCAGGTGGTCGCGCAGGAAGCGTTCGTAGTCGGCGATGTCCTTGGCCACCACCTTGAGCAGGTAGTCCGAGCCGCCGGCCATGGTGTGGCACTCCAGCACCTGGGGGTAGCCGACCACCGCCTGCTCGAATTCTTCCAGATTGCTGCGGCCGTGGGCCGAAAGCTTGATGTCGACGAACACGGTGATGCCCAAGCCAAGCTTCTTCGGGTTGAGCAGGGCGACCTTGCGCTCGATCAGCCCTTCTTCCTGCATGCGGTGGATGCGTCGCCAGCAGGGTGATTGCGACAATTCCACCTTCTCGGCGATCTCGGCGGCGGAGAGGTCGGCGTTGTGCTGCAGCAGGCGAAGAATGCGCCGGTCGATGGGGCTCAGATTTTCCTGCATGATTTTTTCTCTTTATTGCTCATGGCGGAATAACTCATGCGCAGTATCCCGCTTGTAGCCCGAAAAAAGAAAGAAAATCCCAGAACCCCTCGGTCATAGTCTTGGTCATACGACCCGCTGCGGTGATCCCGTGGCAGGGTTAATCGGCGACCTCCAAGAAAGGTCGCGCCGCTCACACAAGAATAAAAGGAGCGCACCATGTCTCTGGCCGAAATCCGCCTGGACGACAAGTACCGTGTAGCCACAGGTAAGCTGTACCTCACCGGTACCCAGGCCCTGACCCGCCTGCCGATGCTGCAGAAGCAGCGCGATACCGCCTTTGGTCTCAACACCGCCTGCTTCATCTCCGGATACCGGGGTTCACCCCTGGGCAACCTGGACAAGAGCCTGTGGGAGGCCAAGCAGTTCCTCCAGGAAAACCACATCCACTTCCAGCCCGGCGTCAACGAAGAGCTGGGCGCTACTGCCGTGTGGGGTAGCCAGCAGGCCAATCTGTTCCCGGGCGCGCGCTACGACGGCGTGTTCGCCATGTGGTACGGCAAGGGGCCGGGCGTGGACCGCTGCGGCGATGTATTCAAGCACGGCAACTCGGCCGGTGTGGCCGAGAAGGGCGGCGTGCTGCTGCTGGCCGGCGACGACCACGGCTGCAAGTCTTCGACCATCGCGCACCAGAGCGAGCACGCCTTCATCGCCGCGTCGATTCCGGTGCTCAACCCGGCCAACGTCCAGGAAATCCTCGACTACGGCATCATCGGCTGGGAGCTGTCGCGCTACAGCGGTTGCTGGGTGGCGCTGAAGACCATCGCCGAGAACGTCGACTCCTCGGCCGTGGTCGACGTAGACCCGCTGCGCATCGAGATCAAGCTGCCGACCGACTTCCAGCTGCCGGAAGACGGCGTGCACATCCGCTGGCCGGACCCGCCTCTGGCCCAGGAAAAGCGCCTCAACCAATTCAAGATCTACGCCGCCCGGGCCTTCGCCCTGGCCAACAACCTTAACCAGATCAAGCTCGACTCGCCCAACCCGCGCCTGGGCATCATCACCACCGGCAAGTCCTACCTCGATGTGCGCCAGGCCCTCGATGATCTCGGCCTGGACGAGGAGCTATGCGCCAAGGTAGGTCTGCGCGTGCTCAAGGTCGGCATGAGCTGGCCGCTGGAGCCGGTATCCGTGCACCAGTTCGCCGAGGGCCTGGACGAGATCCTGGTGGTCGAGGAGAAGCGCAGCATCATCGAAGACCAGCTCACCGGCCAGCTGTACAACTGGCCGGTCGGCAAGCGTCCACGGGTGGTCGGCGAGTTCGACGAGGAGGGCGTTTCCCTGCTGCCGAACCTGGCCGAACTGACCCCGGCGATGATCGCGCGGGTGATTGCCAAGCGCCTGGCGCCGATCTACACCAGCGCCACCATCGACGAGCGCCTGGCCTTCCTCGCGGCGAAAGAGGCCGCGCTGGCCGCACCCAAGCACGACACCAAGCGCACCCCGCACTTCTGCTCCGGCTGCCCGCACAACAGCTCCACCCAGCTGCCGGAAGGCAGCCGCGCCCTTGGCGGTATCGGTTGCCACTACATGACCCAGTGGATGGACCGTCGTACCGACACCTTCACCCAGATGGGTGGCGAGGGCGCTACCTGGATCGGTCAGGCGCCGTTCACCGACACCCAGCACGTGTTCCAGAACCTGGGCGACGGCACCTACTTCCACTCCGGCCAACTGGCCCTGCGCGCGGCCGTGGCCTCCGGGGTGAACATCACCTACAAGATCCTCTACAACGACGCGGTGGCCATGACCGGTGGCCAGCCGATCGACGGCGAGCTGCGCATCGACCAGCTCAGCCAGCAGGTCTACGCCGAGGGCGTGAAACGCATCGCCCTGGTTTCTGACGAGCCGGACAAATATCCGACCCGCGCCACCTTTGCGCCCATCGTCACCTTCCACCATCGCCGTGAACTGGACGCCGTGCAGCGCGAGCTGCGCGAGATCAAGGGCACCTCGGTGATCCTCTACGACCAGACCTGCGCTACCGAGAAGCGTCGCCGCCGCAAGCGCGGCAAGCTGGTCGACCCGGCCAAGCGGGCCTTCATCAACCCGGCCGTGTGCGAGGGTTGCGGCGATTGCAGCGTGAAGTCCAACTGCCTCTCCGTGCTGCCGCTGGAGACCGAGCTGGGACGCAAGCGCGAGATCGACCAGAACGCCTGCAACAAGGACTTCTCCTGCGTCGAGGGCTTCTGCCCGAGCTTTGTCACCGTGCACGGTGGTGGCCTGCGCAAGCCCGAGGCACTGGGCGCCAAGGCGCTGTTCGTGGCCCTGCCGGAGCCGCGCCAGCCGGAGCTATTGCGGCCCTGGAACATCCTCCTGCCGGGTGTCGGCGGCAGCGGCGTGACCACCGTCGGCGCCCTGCTGGGCATGGCCGCGCACCTGGAAGGCAAGGGTTGCACCGTGCTCGACCAGGCCGGCCTGGCGCAGAAGTTCGGCCCGGTGATCAGCCATATCCGCATCGCTGCCAAGCAGGACGACATCTACGCCGTGCGCATCGCCGCCGGCGAGACCGACCTGCTGCTGGCCTGCGACCTGGTGGTGGCGGCCGGCGAGGAATCCCTGGCCAAGCTCAACGACAAGATCGCCAACGCCGTGGTCAACAGCCACGAGGCAGCCACCGCCGAGTTCACCCGCAACCCGGACGCCCAGGTGCCCGGCGCGGCCATGCGCGAGGCACTGGTGGAGGCTGTGGGCGAGGGCAAGACCCACTTCGTCGACGCCACCCGCCTGGCCACCGCGCTGCTCGGCGATACCATCGCCAGCAACCTGTTCATGCTCGGGTACGCGTATCAGAAGGGCCTGGTGCCGGTGTCGGCCGAGGCCATCGACAAGGCCATCGAGCTCAACGGGGTGTCCATCAAGCTCAATCAGCAGGCCTTCCTCTGGGGCCGTCGCGCGGCCCATGACCTGGCCGCCGTGGAGCAGCTGGCCAAGCCGAAGAACCCCGAGGCGCCGCGCTGCGAGAGCTTCGACGAGATAGTCGCCGACCGTATGGCCCGCCTCACCGCCTACCAGGATGCCGCCTACGCCCAGCGCTACCTCGACCTGGTGACCCGTGTGCGCCAGACCGACAGCGGTGCCGACCAGGCCCTGAGCCGCGCGGTGGCGCGCTACTACTTCAAGCTGCTGGCCTACAAGGACGAGTATGAGGTGGCGCGCTTGTACAGCGAGCCGGCCTTCCGCCAACGCCTGGATGCGCAGTTCGAGGGTGATTATCGCCTGCAGTTCCACCTGGCGCCGAGCTGGCTGGCCAAGCCCGATCCACGTACTGGTGCGCCGATCAAACGCACGTTCGGGCCGTGGATGCTCAAGGCCTTCGCCGTGCTGGCGCGCTTCAAGTTCCTGCGAGGCAGTGTGATCGACCCGTTCGGCCACAGCGCCGAGCGCAAGGTCGAGCGCGAGCTGATCGGCGAGTACGAGGAGCTGGTCGAGCTGCTGCTGAAAGAGCAGCGTCCGGACAACTACCGCACCGCAGTGGCCCTGGCCGAGCTACCGGAGCAGATCCGCGGCTACGGTCACGTCAAGGAACACGCCCTGGCCAAGGCTCGCGAGCAGGCCAAGCAGCTCAAGGCCCGTCTGCTGGTCAGCGAGATCGCCGCCGTCCAGCTGTTCGAACCGGCCGCCTAACCCCAGTCACCCCTTGCCGTCCTCTCCCTTTCCCCTGGCGGGAGAGGGCGGCCTTTTACATCCCGAGAATCGAGGAAACAGCATGCCCGTCTTCACCCATATCGACTTCGACCACCACGAACAGGTGGTCTTCGGCCACGACCCGGCCAGCGGCCTCAAGGCCATCATCGCCGTGCACGACACCACTCTCGGCCCGGCCCTCGGCGGCTGCCGCATGTGGAACTACGCCAGCGACGAGGAGGCCCTGCGCGACGTGCTGCGCCTGTCCCGCGGCATGACCTACAAGTCCGCGCTGGCGCGCCTGCCGCTGGGCGGCGGCAAGGCGGTGATCATCGGCGACCCGCGCAGCGGCAAGAGCGAGGCGCTGTTCCAGGCCATGGGCGACTTCGTCGACAAGCTCGGCGGGCGCTACATCACCGCCGCCGACTCGGGCACCGGCGTGGCCGAGATGCAGATCATGGCCCAGCGCACCCGCCACGTGGCCGGCGCCGGTCAGCGCGAGGCCTTCGATGGCGGCAGTCGCGACGGCAATCCCTCGCCATCCACCGCCTACGGGGTGTTCGTCGGCATCCGCGCGGCGGTGCGTCACCGCCTCGGCCGCGACGACCTCAAGGGCCTGCGCGTGGCCATCCAGGGCGTCGGCGAGGTCGGCTTCAGCCTGGCCCGGCACCTCAAGGACGCCGGCGCCGAGCTGTGGGTGACCGACATCTTCGAGGCCAATCAGCGTCGCGCCGTGGAGCAGCTGGGCGCCCGCGCCGTGGGCCAGCACGACATCTTCGGTCTCGACGTGGACGTGTTCGCCCCTTGCGCCCTGGGCGCCATCGTCAACCCGCAGACCCTGGAGGCGCTGCGCGCGCCGATCATCGCCGGCGCCGCCAACAACCAGTTGGCCAGCGCCGAACTTGCCGAGCAGCTGCGCCGTCGCGACTGCCTGTACGCGCCGGACTACGCGATCAACGCCGGCGGCATCATCGACGTGTGCTACGAGCGCACCGGCGGCAGCGCCGAGCAGTTGAAGACGCATATCGAGGGCATCGAGGCGACCCTGGACGAGATCTTCCAGCGCTCCAAGGCCGAGGGTGCCACTACCTCGGCCATTGCCGATCAAATGGCGCGCGAGCGCCTGGGCCGCTAAGAACCTGCTGTGGGCCTGCTGCGCGTCGGAAAAACTGCGTTGAAAGCGACTGCGGAATGCTCATTTACTATTCGTAAACTCCGCTTCCTCAGCCGCTTTCGCCTTGTTTTTCTCTAGCTCGCAGGCCCACAGCAGGTTTTGCGCCATGCACTGGCAAGCCGCCCTCAGACCCTGGGTGTATACTCGCCGCGCCCCGGCGCCCAAGGCCTGCGGGCCACGGCCAATAGCCACGACCCCTGTCGCCGGACCACGAGCCCGGCGGCATACTTCGACAGACAGGTGATCCCATGCCTTGCCTTTCCCTGCGGAGCGCTCGCTGATGTCCGAGCAGCTGCACACCGGCCCGCTCAAGCGTGGCCTGAAGAATCGCCATATCCAGCTGATCGCCCTCGGCGGCGCCATCGGCACCGGCCTGTTCCTCGGCTCGGCCGGAGTGCTGCAGAGCGCCGGGCCGTCGATGATCCTGGGCTATGCGATAGGCGGCTTCATCGCCTTCCTGATCATGCGCCAGCTCGGCGAAATGATCGTCGAGGAGCCGGTCGCCGGCTCCTTCAGCCATTTCGCCCATAGCTACTGGGGCCCGTTCGCCGGCTTCCTGTCCGGCTGGAACTACTGGGTGCTCTACGTGCTGGTGGGCATGGCCGAGCTCACGGCGGTGGGCAAGTACGTGCAGTACTGGTACCCGGACATTCCCACCTGGACCACGGCGGCGGCGTTCTTCGTGCTGATCAACCTGATCAACCTGGTCAACGTGAAGGCCTTCGGCGAGACCGAGTTCTGGTTCGCCATCATCAAGGTGGTGGCGATCATCGGCATGATCCTGCTCGGTGGCTGGCTGCTGCTCAGCGGCACCGGCGGCGAGCAGGCCAGCGTCAGCAACCTGTGGAGCCACGGCGGCTTCTTCCCCAATGGGGTGTCCGGGCTGGTGATGATGATGGCGATCATCATGTTCAGCTTCGGCGGCCTGGAGCTGGTGGGTATCACCGCCGCCGAGGCCGACCAGCCGAAGACCGTGATCCCCAAGGCGATCAACCAGGTGGTCTGGCGTATCCTGATCTTCTACATCGGCGCGCTGACCATCCTGCTGTCGTTGTACCCCTGGGACAGCCTGGTGCAGACCCTCACCGCCGGTGGCGACTCCTACGGCAGCAGCCCCTTCGTGCAGATCTTCTCGTTGATCGGCGAAGACACTGCTGCGCACATCCTCAACTTCGTGGTGCTCACCGCGGCGCTGTCGGTCTACAACAGCGGCGTGTACTGCAACAGCCGCATGCTCTACGGCCTGGCCGAGCAGGGCGATGCACCGAAGGCGCTGATGAAGGTCAACTCCCGTGGCGTGCCGGTGCTGGCCATCGGCCTGTCGGCCCTGGTGACCCTGCTCTGCGTGCTGGTCAACTACCTGGCGCCCAAGAGCGCGCTGGAGCTGCTGATGTCGCTGGTGGTGGCGTCCCTGGTGATCAACTGGGCGATGATCAGCCTGGCCCACCTGAAGTTCCGCAAGGCCATGGTCGCCAAGGGCGTGCAGCCAAGCTTCAAGGCCTTCTGGTTCCCCTTCGCCAACTACCTGTGCCTGGCCTTCGTGCTGTTCATCCTCGGCGTGATGCTGATGATCCCCGGCATCAAGGTCTCGGTGTACGCCATCCCGTTCTGGCTGCTGTTCCTCTGGGCCTGCTACCGCATCAAGCTGGCGGCCGGTTCGGCGCCCGTCGCCACTCAGGGTTGATCCTGGTGGCATGAAAAAGCCCGGCTTCGGCCGGGCTTTTTCTTGGTGGGCGTCTTCGCTCTGCGCACATAGGCTGCACTTGTAGGAGCGAGCTCTGCTCGCGAACCAAGCAGCATAGAAACTTTGCGAGCAGAGCTCGCTCCTACAGTAGCGTGGTTGTCAGGGCCCGCTGTTCAGGTCTGGAACTGCAGTACCGAGTTCTGCATGCTGCGCGCCACGCTGTCCAGGCGCTGGGCGGCGGCGGCCAGTTCGCCCACCGTCTGGCTGTTCTGCTGCGACATACGGGCGATCTGCTCGACGCGCTGGGCTACCTCGCTGGACGCCTTGCTCTGCTCGCCGATGGTGTGGGAGATCTCCTCGACCACCGAGGCCGCGCGCTGGGCGCCGCCGCGAATCTCGCTGATCGACTCGCCGGCCTGGCGCGCCAGGTTGACCCCGTCGTTCACCCGCGTCACCCCGGCCTGCATGCTGTTCACCGCCTGGGCCGTGCTGTTGCGGATGCGCTCGATCATGCCGGTGATCTCCTGGGTCGACTGCGCCGTGCGCGCGGCCAGGTTGCGCACCTCGTCGGCCACCACGGCGAAGCCGCGCCCGGCCTCGCCGGCCCGCGCCGCTTCGATGGCGGCGTTCAGCGCCAGGAGGTTGGTCTGTTCGGCAATGCTGTTGATCACCTGGATGATCGAGTGGATCTCCTCGGATGACTGGCCCAGGGCGGTGATGGTGTTGGACGACTCGTTGACCGCCTCGGAGATGCGGCTCATGCCGTCCACCACGCCGAGAATCACCTGGCCGCCGCTACTGGCCAACTGCTCGGACTGGGACGAGATGTCCTGGGCGTTGCGTGCGTGGTCAGCGATCTGCGCGATGTTCTGGATCATCTGCTCCATGGCCGCGGCCATGCTGGTGGCGTTTTCCGACTCCTCGCGCGAGCTGTGCACGATGCTCTGCGAGGCGCCGCTCAGGTGCTGCGCGGTGCTCTGCAGTTGCTCGCTCTCGCGGCGGATGGTCTCGATCATCTTCCGCAGGTAGTTCTGCATGTCGGCCAGGGACTGCTGCAGCTGGCCGGCCTCGTCGTCGCTCTCGATCTGGATGCTGCTGCGCAGATTGCCCTGGGCGATGGCGCGGGCCACGGCGATGGTCTTGCCCAGCGGGCGCAGCACGATCTTCATCAGATGACTGGTGAGCAGGCCGAGCAGCAGGCACACCAGCAGGATGCCGGCGATCAGCAGCCACGCCGCTGTTTCGGTGGCCGCGCTGCTATCGGTACGCACCTGGCTGGCGTGCTGCTCGATCAGCTCGCTGAGCGCCTCGTTCTTCTCCTCCAGTTCGCCAAAGCTCTGCTCGAAGGCCGGCATCTCGGCGCGCGCCGCCTGCGGGTCCTGCAGGGCCAGGCCGACAATGCGTTCGGCCTGGGCGATATAGGCATTGAGCGCCGGCTGCGACTGGCCGATGGCGTGGCGGATCTCCTCGCTCAGGGGCAGCTCGGCGTTGGCCGCCATGGTGCGCTGGAACCACTGGCTGTGTTCGCGCAGGTCGGCGCGTACCTGGTCGGCGGCGGCCGTGTCGCCGGGCGGGGCGTAGAAGGCGGCGAGCACGTCGGCGCGCAGGGCGTCGTGCATCATGTCGCCTTCCAGGTGGTTGCGCAGGGCGCTGACGCTCAGCTCGCTGCTGGCGATCACCTCGGCCAGGCGCATCTGCCCCCAGTAACCGACGCCGCCGAGCAGGGCGGCGGCGACCACGCTGATGGCGCCGCAGGCGATCATTTTCTGGCGGATGTTCATGCTGCTGTCTCCCACTGCCGGCTTTCCGTCAAGCCTAGTCCAGGGACAGCGGCCGACGTGCTCAGGGTTTTCCTTGCAGAGCGCTGGCCCAGCTCAGTAGTTCCACTGGCTCGGCCTGGTCCCAGATTCTGCGCCAGAGCACCAGCAGGCGCTCGGGCTCGCCACGGTTGAACGGCAGACGATCCACCACCGGCAGAGGTCGCCAGCGGCCGCCCCGGTGCTCGGCGAAGATGAAGCGGAACGGGTGGTAGCCGGTCATGCCCAGGCGCAGGTCGGTGACGATCAGCTCGTTGCCGATCCGGTCGTAGCGCAGCACGCCGTGGGTGAACCACTGCAGGCGCTGGTGCTGCGGCGAACTCTCCAGCAGCTCAGCCAGCTGCGCGCCGCGCGGGATGCGTTCGAGCCGGGGCGGGCGGTCGTCGAACCAGCTCACCAGCGCCTCGTGGTAGTCACTGCCGTCGACCACGGTGACCCGCCACAGCAGGCTGTTGAATGGCGTCGGCGTGCTGAACAGGGTGTCGGCCTGGATGCCGCGCTCGGCCAGTACGTCCTGCACCCGCTGCTCGGCCATCCACTTGCCGGCCAGGGTGCTGGCCAGATAAACGCTGGACAGGCCCAGGGCGGTGATTGCCAGCCACTGTGGCTTGTCACGCAGGCCACGCACCAGGCCGACGATCACCGCCACCAGCAGCGGCACGGTATACAGCGGATCGATGATGAACACCGAGGACCAGGCCACCGGCGGTGTCTGCAACGGCCAGAACAGCTGGGTGCCATAGCTGGTGAAGGCGTCCAGCAGCGGATGGGTGATCAGCGCCAGCCAGATGGCGAGGAACAGCCGGCGCGTCGAATAGGCCGGGTTGGGCCTGAGCCAGCGGGCGAGGGCGGTGAACAGCACGGCGAGGATGCTCAGCACCAGCAGCGAGTGGCTGAAACCGCGGTGGTAGGTCATGTCGGCCACGGCATCGCCGTAGTCGATGATCACGTCGAGGTCGGGCAGGGTGCCGAGCATGGCGCCGTAGAGCAGGGCGCGGCGGCCCTGCCAGCGGCCGAGCAAGGCACCCTGGATGCTGGCGCCGAGTACCGCCTGGGTGATCGAGTCCATGAGCCTTCTCGCAAGGAAAACCAGGCGGCTAACTTAGCGCCGGGCGCGGCGAGAGGCAGCCGGGAAATTCCGACGAAAGATTTCAACTGCAGGCGGGGTTACAGTGTCGGTATTGCAAAGCCCCCAGGAGTCCTGCCCATGCATCCGCGCGTCCTCGAAGTCACCGAGCGCCTGATCGAGCGCAGCCGCGCTACCCGCCGGCGCTACCTGGCGATGATCGCCGCGGCCGCCGACCAGGGCCCGCAGCGCGGCAAGCTGCAGTGCGCCAACTTTGCCCACGGCGTGGCCGGCTGCAGCGGCGCGGACAAGCAGACCCTGCGCCTGCCGGATGCGGCCAACGTGGCCATCGTCACCGCCTACAACGACATGCTCTCGGCGCATCAGCCCTATGAGGATTACCCTCAGCGGATCAAGGCGGCGCTGCACGAAGTCGGCTCGGTCGGCCAGGTGGCCGGAGGCGTGCCGGCCATGTGCGATGGCGTGACCCAGGGCGAGCCGGGCATGGAGATCGGCATCGCCAGCCGCGAGACCATCGCCATGTCCACCGCCGTGGCGCTGTCGCACAACATGTTCGATGCCGCCCTGTGCCTGGGCGTATGCGACAAGATCGTCCCCGGCCTGCTGATCGGCGCGCTGCGCTTCGGCCATCTGCCGACCATCTTCGTGCCGGCCGGGCCGATGCCCTCGGGCCTGTCCAACAAGGAGAAGGCCGAGGTGCGCGAGCGCTACGCCGAGGGCAAGGCGACCCGCGACGAGCTGCTCGCCTCGGAAATGGCCGCCTACCACAGTCCCGGCACCTGCACCTTCTACGGCACCGCCAACACCAACCAGATGCTGATGGAGATCATGGGCCTGCACCTGCCCGGCGCCTCCTTCGTCAACCCAAACACGCCGCTGCGCGATGCCCTGACCCGCGAGGCGGCGCAGCAGGTGGTGCGCCTGACCCGCCAGGGCGGGCAGTTCCTGCCGCTCGGCGAGATCATCGACGAGCGTGCGCTGATCAACTCGGTGGTGGCGCTGCACGCCACCGGCGGCTCGACCAACCACACCCTGCACCTGCCGGCCATCGCTCAGGCGGCCGGCATCCAGCTGACCTGGCAGGACATGGCCGAGCTGTCCGAGGTGGTGCCGACCCTGGCCCACGTTTATCCCAACGGCAAGGCCGACATCAATCACTTCCACGCCGCCGGCGGCACCGCCGTGCTGATCCGCGAGCTGCTCGACGCCGGCCTGCTGCACGAGGATGTCGCCACCGTGGCCGGTCGCGGTCTGCGGCGCTACACCCAGGAGCCGTTCCTCGACGGCGAGCGCCTGGTCTGGCGCGAAGGTGCCGCGGTCAGCCTGGACACCAGCATCCTCCGCCCGGTGGCGCAGCCGTTCTCCGCCGAGGGCGGCCTCAGTCTGCTGCAGGGCAACCTGGGGCGCGGGGTGATGAAACTCTCCGCAGTGGCGCCGGAACGCCATGTGATCGAGGCGCCGGCGCGGGTGTTCCATGACCAGCAGCAACTGGCCGACGCCTTCCAGGCCGGCCAGCTGGATTGCGACGTCGTCGCCGTGGTGCGCTTCCAGGGCCCGCGCTGCAACGGCATGCCCGAGCTGCACAAGCTCACGCCGTTCCTCGGCGTGCTGCAGGATCGCGGGTACAAGGTGGCGCTGGTCACCGACGGGCGCATGTCCGGCGCTTCCGGCAAGGTGCCGGCGGCCATCCATATCTGCCCCGAGGCCTTCGACGGTGGCCCGCTGGCCAAGGTGCGCGACGGCGACCGCATCCGCATCGACGGCCGCAGCGGCGAACTGCAGGTGCTGGTCGATGCAGCCGAATGGGAAGCCCGCGAGCTGGCCGCGCCGCCACCGGCGGAAATCGGCTGCGGCCGCGAGCTATTCGCCTTCATGCGCGCCGCCTTCAGCCCGGCGGAGCAGGGTGCCAGCGCCTTCACCGCCAGCCTGAGCGCCTTGCGATGAGCCTGGCCTCGCTGCGGATGCCGCTCGGCGTGCCGGGCTACCAGTACGAGACGCCGGCGCAGATGGCCGAGGCTCTGGCGCTACAGGTGGCCGAGGCGTTGCGTGGAGCGGTGAGTGAGCGGGGCCGGGCGCTGCTGGTGGTCTCCGGCGGGCGCAGCCCGGTGCCTTTCTTCGAATGCCTGGCGCGCCAGGAGCTGCCCTGGGGCAAGGTCCAGGTGAGCCTGGCCGACGAGCGCTGGGTGCCGCCTAGCCATGCCGACAGCAACGAGGCGCTGGTGCGGCGCCACCTGCTGCAGGGGCCAGCGTCCCAGGCGACCATGCTTGGCCTGTACCACCCGGCGGAGAATCTGGACGAGGCCGCGCGTCTGGCCGAGCAGTCCGTGGCCGGGCTGCCACCTATCGATGTGCTGGTGCTGGGCATGGGCGACGACGGCCACACGGCCTCGCTGTTTCCCGCCAGCGCCAATCTGCCTGCGGCGCTTGACCCGGCTTGCCCGCAACGGGTGCTGGCGATGCAGGCGCCGGGCGCGCCACACCAGCGCCTCAGCCTGACCCTGCCAGCGTTGACTGGCGCACATCTGCAGCTGTTGACCATCCAGGGATCGACCAAGCTGGCTACGCTTGAGCTCGCCCTGCAGCCTGGTTCGGCGGAGGCGCTGCCGATCCGGGCGCTACTGCGCCCGCCGCTGCAGGTGCACTGGAGTCCGTAGCCCGGATTACAGCCGAACTACCGGCCTCTGAAAAAATTTTCAGCGGGCTGTCGAATTGCCGAAATGCCGCTCGACTAGAGGACAGAACCCGCCGTGAGGGTTCGCGATCCAGCTAGGGGCGCCATGCCGGCGTTACCCACCAAGACGAGGAGAAGGACGATGCGTTTCATGGTGATAGTCAAGGCCACTGCCGATTCGGAAGCCGGTGTGATGCCCAGCGAGGAACTGCTGGCGGCCATGGGCAAGTACAACGAGGAACTGGTGGCGGCCGGCGTGATGAAGGCCGGCGAGGGCCTGCACCCGAGCAGCAAGGGCGCGCGCGTGCGCTTCTCGGGGGCCAACCGCAGTGTGATCGACGGTCCGTTCGCCGAGACCAAGGAGCTGATCGCCGGCTTCTGGCTGTGGGAGGTGGCTTCGCTGCATGAGTGCATCGAGTGGGTCAAGCGCTGCCCCAACCCGATGCCGGGCGACAGCGAGATCGAGATCCGCCAGATATTCTCGGCCGAGGACTTCGGCGAGGAATTCACCCCGGAGCTGCGCGAGCAGGAAGAACGCCTGCGCGCCCGGATGGCCGCCGAATAAGGAGATCCAGATGAACATTCACGCCTACCTGATTTTCGACGGCCAGTGCGCCGATGCCTTCCGCTTCTACGCCGAGGTACTGGGCGGCGAGCTGCTGATCATGCCCTTCGAGGGCAGCCCGGCCTGCGCCGATGTGGCCCCGGAACACCTGGGCCGCACCATGCACGCCAGCCTCAATCGCGACGGCCAGTTGCTGATGGGTTCGGACACCATGCCGGGCGACCCCTATGACGGCATCAAGGGCTGCCACATCTCGATCCAGGCCGACGACATGGCGCATGCCGAGCGCCTGTACCGCGAACTGTCGGCCCAGGGCTCGGTGCAGATGGAGCTGCAGAAGACCTTCTGGGCCGAGGGCTTCGCCATGCTCACCGACCGCTTCGGCGTGCCATGGATGATCAACTTCTCCGGTGATTGTCAGGTGCCGGCCTGAGGCGCCACGAGGGGCTGATCGACCTGGGCTGATGTATCAGGCGCTGCGCTGCATCTTGCGCCGGTAGTCCAGCGGGATCAGCCCGGTGTGGCGGCGGAACACCTGGCGGAAGAAGGCCGCGTCGCTGTAGCCGACGCGGTCGGCGATGCGCTCCACCGGCTCGCGGGAGCTGTGCAGCTCCTGCTTGGCCATCTCCACCCGTACCCGCTGCAAGTATTGCGGCGCGGTTTCCCCCACGGCCGCCTGGAAGCGCCGCTTGAACTGGCGCTCGCTCAAGTGGGCGAGCTCGGCCAGCTTGGCGTTGCCCAGGGCCTGGGCATAGTGCGCCTCGATATGTTCTTGCACCTTGCGGATCGCCGCGTCCTGATGCTGCTTGTGCAGGTCGAAGCGCTTGTATGGCAGCTGCGACGGGCGCTCGCCCTGCAGCACCAGGGCGCGGGCAGTCTGCTCGGCGCGTTCGAAGTCGCAGAAGTGCTCGATCAGGCGCAGGCACAGGTCCTGGTAGGCATGGAAACCGCCGGAACAGAACAGCCGCTCGCTGTGGGTCACAAGTAGCTCCGGTTGCAGCACCACCTGGGGGAAGCGGCGACGGAACAGCTCGACGAAGCCCCAGTGGGTGGTGGCCTCGCGGCCATCGAGCAGACCGGCTTCGGCCAGGGCGAAGGCGCCGGTACAGATGCTCGCCAGTACCGCGCCGCGCTGATACTGCTGGCGCAGAGCGGCGGACAGCGCACTGTTGTCGGCGGCTGAGGGCGCCACATGCGCGGCGGAGAGCAGCACCAGTTGCCAGTCGCCGTCGCTCAGCGCGCCTTCAACCGTAATCGGCGGGCCGTTGAGGCTGCGCACCGGCGCACCGTCCAGTGAGACCAGGTGTACCTCGAAGGTCGGCTCCGGGTTGCGCCGACACAGGGCGTTCCACAGCTGGCCGGCCTGGCTGAGGATGTCCAGCGGGCCGAACACGGTGCTGGCCAGGGTGTTGTCCAGGCACAGGATGGCGGTGCGTACCGCGGATGTCCCGTTTGCCCCGCTTGTATGTCCCATTTGTCCCTCACGCCTGCTTGCCGCTGCGCCTAGCATGATCTCATCAACCATGAGGAGCGCCGCGATGACTGCCTTCGATTTCCAGGTGACCTGGGCCGACCTGGACTCCAATGCCCACTTGAAGAATTCCCGCTACCTGGACTACGCCGCCCAGGCGCGCTTCCTGTTCCTGGCCGAGGCCGGCTTCACCCCCCAAGGCCTTCGCCGAGGCACGCATGGGCCCGGTGGTGTTCGAGGATCGCGTCGAGTATCGCAAGGAGCTGCGCCTGCTGCAGCACTTCAGCGTGGGCATGAAGGTCAGCGCGCTGACCGAGGACGGCGCCAAGTTCACCATGGTCAACGAGGTGCTCAATCCCAAGGGCGAGCTGTGCGCGCGGGTGGTCACCAGCGCCGCCTGGTTCAGCCTGGAAACGCGCAAGGTCACCGCGCCGCCGCCCGGGCTCAAGGCGGCTATGGAAGCCGCCGAGCGCACCGAGGATTTCCGCTGGCTGTAAGCATGCGCCGGGGCGCCGGGTTATCCTGAGCGCCCCTAAGCCGTTTTGGCCCCATCCATGCTGGTGATATCCAACAGCGTCCACTTGCCTGACGACGAAGTCGAGCTAACCGCCATCCGCGCCCAGGGTGCCGGCGGGCAGAACGTCAACAAGGTCTCCAGCGCCGTGCACCTGCGCTTCGATAGCCAGGCCTCGTCCCTGCCGCCGTTCTACAAGGAACGCCTGCTGGAGCTGCGCGACAGCCGCATCACCGAAGGCGGCGTGGTGATCATCAAGGCCCAGCAGTACCGCACCCAGGAACAGAACCGTGCCGACGCCCTGGAGCGCCTGGCCGAGCTGATCCGCAGTGCCGGCAAGACCGAGAAGGCGCGCCGCCCGACCAAGCCGACCCTGGGCTCGAAGAAGCGTCGCCTGGAAGGCAAGAGCAAGCGCGGGGCGATCAAGGCTGGCCGCGGCAAGGTGGACTACTGAGGCAAACCGGCATAGTTTCTGCGCTATTGCCCTCGGAAATGCCGCCATGCTCGATCCCATCCAGCCCCAGCCGGACGACCACGCCGTCTACAAGACCCTGCTCGAGTCGACCAAGGCCATCCCCTGGAAGATCGACTGGAAGAGCATGACCTTCGCCTACATCGGCCCGCAGATCGAGGCGCTGCTGGGTTGGACCCAGCAGAGCTGGATCAGCGCCAACGACTGGGCCGAGCGCATCCACGAGGAAGACCGCGAGCGGGTGGTCAACTTCTGCATCGCCCAGTCCCAGTGCGGGATAGATCACGAGGCCGACTACCGGGCGCTGACCAAGGACGGCGACTACGTGTGGATTCGCGATGTGGTGCATGTGATGCGTGACGCCAACGGCGAGACCGAGGCGCTGGTTGGCTTCATGTTCGACATCAGCGAGCGCAAGAAGACCGAGGAGCAGCTGCTGGCCCTGCAGAAGCAGCTGGAGGAGTACTCCTACAAGGATGGCCTGACCGGCATCAACAACCGGCGCATGTTCGACTCGATCCTCGACATCGAATGGGGCAACGCCCAGCGCACGCGCCGGCCTCTATCGCTGATCCTGCTGGATATCGACTTCTTCAAGCAGTTCAACGACCACTACGGGCATATCCGTGGCGACGACTGCCTCAAGCGCATCGGCCAGGCCCTGCAGGGCGCCGCGGCGCGGCCGCGCGACTGCGTGGCGCGCTTCGGCGGCGAGGAGTTCGTACTGGTGCTGCCGGAGACTGATGGCGAATCGGCGAAGAAGATCGCCGAGCGCTGCCGCAAGCTGGTCCGCAAGGAGCAGATCGCCCACGAGCAGTCCAACGTGGCGCAGCTGGTCACGGTCAGCCTGGGCGTCGGCACCATCATTCCCGAGCCCCACGACACGCCGCTGGCCTTTATCGAGGCGGTGGACCGTCTGCTTTACCAGGCCAAGCAGCAGGGCCGTGATCGCCTGCTGCACGGGCATTGTGGGAGTGGCGAGACGGGCGCCTGCCAGGCCTGAGACTCGGTTGCTTCCAGGCAGCGCTCTGCGTAGCCCGGATGCAATCCGGGAGGGCAGGCGGCTCTGCCCCGTATTACATCCGGACTACCGGCTAGCGAGCAGGCAGCTTGGTGCGGTGTGGGGTGGTCTCGGAGCGAAGCGACAGCCCACCAGCAGAGCTCACCAATAGCTCCACGCCCGTAAGCGCGCGCCGGATACGCTGGTGTTAAGCCCGCACCCAGCGCTGCCGCGTCCAGCCACTCAATGCATCCACCGCGAACACCAGCACCAGCATGGCCAGGATCACCGTGCTGGCCTGCGCCTCCTGGAACAGGCTGAGGCTGACGTAGAGCATCTGCCCCAGGCCGCCGGCGCCGACGAAGCCGAGCACGCTGGCCATGCGAATGTTGTTTTCCCAACGGTACAGTGTGTAGGCCAGCAGCTGCGGCCACAGGTTGGGCAGGGTGCCGTAGCAGAAGGCGGCGACTTGGCCGCCGCCCTGCAGGCGGATCGCCTCGGCCGGTGCCGTGGGCGTGTTCTCCAGCGCCTCGGCGAACAATCGGCCCAGCACGCCCGCCGTATGCAGGGCCAGGGCCAAAGTACCGGCGTTGGGGCCGAGGCCGGCGGCCAGCACCATCAGCGCCGCCCACACCAGTTCCGGAATCGCCCGCAGGCCGTTGAGCAGCAGGCGCACCAGGCCCTGGGCGACACCGCCGAAGCGGCCGGCCGCCGGCAACGCCAGAACCAGGCCGAGCAGGGCGGCGAGCAGCGTGCCGAGGGCCGACATGGCCAGGGTCTCCAGCGCGCCACGGCCAATGGCCAGCAGATGCCCGCCGCTAAGGTCCGGCTGCAGGAAGCGCGCGGCGTAATCGGCCATGTGCCGCAGGTTGTCCGTTTGCCCCAGTGCGGCAAGCTCCAGGCCCAGATAGGCGAAAGAGGCCGCGACAGCGGCGAGGATCGCCAACAGCAGGGCGAGGTTGACCAGCCGGTTCATGCCAGCCTCCCGCGCAGCACGCGGCTCAGCGCGTCGGCCAGCAGCACCAGCAGGAGGAAGGTCAGTAGCATGCTGGCCACCTCGCCGCCGGCGAACATGCGCAGCGACAGATCGATCTGCTGGCCCAGGCCGCCGGCGCCGACGAAGCCCATCACCACCGAGGCGCGGATCGCGCATTCCCAGCGGTACACGGTGTAGGAGGTCAGTTCGGCGGCGGCATTCGGCAGCAGGCCGTACACGAAGGCGGCGAACCGGCCGCTGCCGCCCTGCAGCAGGGCGTGCATCGGGCGCTGGTCGACCGACTCGAGGATTTCCGCGTAGACCTTACCGAGCATGCCGGCGTAGGTGATGGCGATGGCCAGCACCCCGGCGGTGGGGCCGAGGCCGACGGCGCGGACGAACAGCAGCGCCCAGACGATCTCCGGCACGCTGCGCAGGAAGATGAGCAGGCCGCGTACCGGCCAGCGCAGAGCCTGGCCCAGCGGACTCGGCCGCCCACCCCGCGAGGCCGCCGACAGCGACAGCGCGCGGCTGGCGGCCAGACCGGCGGGAATCGCCACCAGCAGCGCCAGGGCCATGCCAGCGGTGGCGATCGCCAGGGTCTGCAGGGTGGCGTCGAGCAGCAGCTGGAGGAAGTCCGGGGTGTGCACCGGCGGCCAGAAGGCGGCGACGAAGCGGCCCATCTCGCTCTGGCTGTCGGCCTGCAGCAGCACGCCCGGTTTGAGCTCGGCGAGCTGGATGCCCGGCCACAGTAATGCCACGGCCAGCACCGTCAGCAGCAGGCGGGGCAGGGCAGCGGGGTCGCGGCTGTCCGCACTCAGCATCGCGGAATCTGCAGGGTCAGGGCCACCGCCGGTGCCTGCGGCGAGACCAGTTGCTCGTTGGCGTAGAGAGCATCGAGCAGCTCCTGGGTGACTTCGCCTGCCGGGCGGTCGAAGGCGATGCGACCCTCGCGTACGCCGATGATGCGTGGGAAGTGCGCCAGCGCCAGGTCCACCGCGTGCAGGCTGGCGACCAGGGTCACGCCGCGCGCCTCGGCATGCCGGCACAGCACGCTGAGGGTGTGGTCGGCGAGCACCGGGTCCATGGCCGACACCGGCTCGTCGGCCAGCAGCAGCTCGGGGTCCTGGTACAGCGCGCGGGCGATGCCGACGCGCTGCAGCTGGCCGCCGGACAGCTGCTGGCACTGGGCGAACAGCTTGTCGGTCAGGTCCAGGCGGGCGAGGACGTCCCTGGCGCCAGGAATGTCGACCGGATGCAGCAGGTTGAGCAGGCTCCTGCCCAGGCCCCACTGGCCGAGCTTGCCGGCCAGCACGGCGGTGACCACCCGCTGCCGCGGTGGCAGCGGCGGCGCCTGGTGGATCAGGCCGATGCGTGCGCGCAGGCGTTGGCGGGCGCTGGCGGAGAGTTGCCAGGGATTGCTCCCCAGCACCTCCACGCTGCCGCCGCCGGGTTGCAGGGCGCTGGCCAGCAGGGTCAGCAGACTGGACTTGCCGGCGCCGGACGGGCCGATGATGGCGACTCGCTCGCCGGCCGCGATGGCCAGGTCCACGTCGCGCAGGGCGTGGACCCCATTGCCGTGCTGCAGGTCAGCGCCGGTGAGGCGCAGGCTCATTTCAGCAGATCGGCGGCGCGGGCGGCGTCCTCGATGCCCTTGTAGTTCTCCGGCTTGGTCTCGATGAAGCGGCTGGCGGCCTGCAGATCGAGGATCGCCTTGTGCTCCGGGTTGGCCGGGTCGAGGGCGAGGAAGGCCTGCTTGATCTTCTCGGCCAGGGCCGGGTCGAGGGTGCCACGTACGGTCCAGTTGTAGTCGTAGTAGGCCGGGGTGGTGGCGAAGACTTTCACCTTATTGGTGTCGACCTTGCCGGCGGCGACCAGCTTGTCCCACACGCTGGCGTTGAGCACGCCGCCGTCGACCTTGCCGGCCTGCACCCAGGCGGCGGTGGCGTCATGCGCGCCGGAGAAGCCGATGCGGCTGAAGTAGGTTTCCGGCTTGATGCCGTCTTTCAGCATGAAGTAGCGCGGCATCAGACTGCCGGAGGTGGAGGAGATGGAGCCGAAGGCGAAGGTCTTGCCCTTGAGGTCGGCCAGCGACTTCACGTCCGGGTTGGCGGTGATGAACTTGCTGGTGAACTGCGCATCCTGCTCGCGCTGCACCAGCGGGATGGCGTTGCCGGTCTTCAGGCGCACCTGGACGAAGGTGAAGCCGCCGAGCCAGGCCAGGTCCAGACGGTCGGTGGCCAGGGCCTCGACCACCGCCGGGTAGTCGGCGACCGGAACGAACTCGACCTTCATGCTCAATTGCTGCTCCAGGTACTCGCCCAGTGGCTTGAACTTGCGCAGCAGCTCGGTGGGGGCCTCGTCGGGGATGGCGCTGACCTTCAGCACGTCGGCGGCGTGACTCAGGGTGGCGGAAAGGGACAGGGCAAAGCCGGCGGCGAGCGCCAGAGTACGCTTGAGCATAAGGATTCTCCGGTTCAATAGCGGAAAAGGCTTGTTGGGACAGCTGCGCGACAGAATGGCTGCGTTGCGCGGTGCTCGCAATCTTCATGGGCTCGAGCCCACTCCGGTTGCTGCGCTCCTGGCGCCTTGCCCTTCAGCCGCTCGCAAGTCCCCCGAGGGTTCGTTGAAAGCTGCGCGATTATAGAGAGCGATTGGCGGCTGGTCAGCTTTGCTAGAATCCGCGGCCTGTTTTCCGATTTGCCGAGAGCGTTGTCGATGAGCGAGCCGATCCGTTTGACCCAGTACAGCCACGGTGCAGGCTGCGGCTGCAAGATATCCCCCAAGGTGCTGGAAGTGATCCTCGCCGGCAGTGGCGCGCAGAACCTCGATCCGAAACTCTGGGTCGGCAATGCTTCCAAGGACGATGCAGCGGTCTATGCGCTGGATGAGGAGCGCGGCGTGGTGTCTACCACCGACTTCTTCATGCCCATCGTCGATGATCCATTCGACTTCGGCCGCATCGCCGCGACCAACGCCATCAGCGACATCTACGCCATGGGCGGTGACCCGCTGATGGCCATCGCCATCCTCGGCTGGCCGGTGAACCTGCTACCGGCCGAAGTGGCCCGCGAAGTGATCTGCGGCGGTCGCGCCGTGTGCGACGCCGCCGGCATTCCGCTGGCCGGCGGCCACTCGATCGATGCGCCGGAGCCGATCTTCGGCCTGGCCGTGACCGGCGTGGTCGAGAAGAAGCATATGAAGCGCAACGACACCGCCAGCGCCGGCTGCCGGCTGTACCTGACCAAGCCGCTGGGCATCGGCATCCTCACCACCGCCGAGAAGAAGGCCAAGCTGCGCGAGCAGGACGTGGGCCTGGCGCGTGACTGGATGTGCACCCTGAACAAGCCTGGCAGCCGCTTCGGCAAGCTGGCCGGCGTGCGCGCCATGACCGACGTCACCGGCTTCGGCCTGCTCGGCCACCTGGTGGAGATGGCCGACGGCGCCAATCTCACAGCACAGTTGGACTACGCCGCCGTGCCGCGCCTGCCGGGCGTGGATTACTACCTGGCCGAGGGCTGCGTGCCTGGCGGCACCCTGCGCAACTTCGACAGCTACGGCGAGAAGATCGCGCCGATTTCCGAGGCGCAGCAGCACCTGCTGTGCGATCCGCAGACCAGTGGCGGCCTGCTGGTGGCCGTGGCGCCGGAGGGTGAGGCCGAGTTCCTCGCCGTGGCCGCCGAGCTGGGCCTGCAGCTGACGCCCATCGGCCAGCTGGTCGAGCGACAGCGTCACGCGGTAGAGGTGCTGTGATGCGCGACAACACCACCGACTACCGCCAACTGTTCCTCGACGACGTGCCGATGATGGATATGCGCGCCCCGGTGGAATACACCAAGGGCGCCTTCCCGCACACCGTCAGCCTGCCGTTGATGACCGATATCGAGCGGCAGAAGGTCGGCACCTGCTACAAGCAGCACGGCCAGCAGGCGGCCATCGAACTGGGCCACCAGTTGGTCTCGGGCAAGATCAAGGCCGAGCGGGTCGAGGCCTGGGCCGCGTTCGCCAAGGCCAACCCGAACGGCTACCTGTACTGCTTCCGCGGCGGCCTGCGCTCGCAGATCGTCCAGCAGTGGCTTGCGGAGGCCGGCGTCGAATACCCCCGGGTGATCGGTGGCTACAAGGCCATGCGTACCTTCCTGATCGAGACGCTGGACAGCGCCGTGGCCGAGTGCGACTTCGTCATCGTCGGCGGCATGACCGGTACCGGCAAGACCGAGGTGGTGGCCGCCCTGGACAACAGCATTGACCTGGAAGGCCACGCCAATCACCGCGGCTCCAGCTTCGGCAAGCGCGCTACCGGCCAGCCGTCGCAGATCGACTTCGAGAACCGGCTGGCCGTGGACCTGCTCAAGCGCCGCGCGCGCGGCCAGCAGCAATTCGTGCTGGAGGACGAGAGCCGCCTGATCGGCACCTGCTCGCTGCCGCTGTCCTTGCATCAGGGCATGCAGCACTACCCCATGGTTTGGCTGGAGGACAGCGTCGAGGGGCGTGTCGAGCGCATCCTCAAGGACTACGTGATCGGTCTCTCCGCCGAGTTCCTTGCCGTGCACGGCGAAGAGCAGGGTTTCGCCCTGTTCGCCGCGCGCATGCTGCAGAGCATGGACAATATCCAGAAGCGCCTGGGCGGCGAGCGCCATGCGCGGCTGCGCGACCTCCTGCAGCAGGCGCTGGACGAGCAGGCGCGCAACGGCGCGGTGGAGTTGCACCGCGGCTGGATCGAGGGCCTGCTGAACGAGTACTACGACCCAATGTACGTCTATCAGCGCGAGAGCAAGTCCGCGCGCATCGAATTCGCCGGCGAACAGTCGGCCGTACTGGACTATCTGCGCCAGCGCGCACAACGGAGCAAGACATGAAACTTAAAGACCATCCGGACGCCCTGGACTGCACCCTGTATCGCCCGGACGAGAACGATCCGGATGCCGAGGAACTGGAGCTGGGCGACGGCCATGTGCTGTTCGAGGGCGCCTTCGCGGCCCCGGCCGAGTGGGACGCCGCCGAGCGCGAGGACTATTTCGATGGCAGCGATCCGGCACTGTTCTTCACCGCGCAGATCGAGAGTCCGGCCAAGGCCGACAGCAACGACTGGTTCGTTGCCGAGCCCGGCGACTACGTGGCGGTCGTGCGCGGCATGAAGGTGGAGATGTATTACGTCTACGACCAGGCCGACCGCAGCTATGTGCTGATTCGCGACGACCAGCTGGACTGATCGCGATCGGCAAGAAAAACGCCGCCCTCGGGCGGCGTTTTCGTTCAGCTCATAGCCCGGATGCAATCCGGGGAAGCACGAGCCAAGCAACCCCGGATTGCATCCGGGCTAGGAAAGCGGCTTAGCCGCAGACTCGCGCGATGGCCTCTGCCAGGTAGTCCAGGCGCCGTTCGCTCATGCCCGCCACGTTGGCGCGGCCGCTGCTGACCAGGTACACGCTGAACTCCTGGCGCAGACGCTGCACCTGGGAGGCCGTAAGGCCGGTGTAGGAGAACATGCCGCGCTGCATGGCGATGTGGGCGAAGTGTTCGGCCAGGCCGTGCGGCGCCAGTGCGGTCACCAGACCGCTGCGCAGATTGGCGATGCGCAGGCGCATGGCTTCCACTTCCTCGGCCCACAGCCGGCGCAGCTCCTGATCGGCAAGGATGGTGGCGACCACCGCAGCACCATGGGCCGGTGGGGTGGACCACAGGTTGCGGGCGAGGAAGGCCAGCTGGCTGCGGATGTCGATCAGCTTCTCGACGTTGTCCGCGCGCACGATCAGCGCACCGGTACGCTCGCGATACAGGCCGAAGTTCTTCGAGCAGGAACTGGTGATCAGCAGTTCCGGCAGCTCGGCGGCGAACAGGCGCACGGCCCAGGCGTCCTGCTCCAGGCCGTCGCCGAAGCCTTGGTAGGCGAAGTCGATCAGCGGGAGCAGTTCGCGGGCCTTGACCACTTCCAGCACGCGTTTCCAGTCGCGCGGGCCGAGGTCGAAGCCGGTGGGGTTGTGGCAGCAGGCGTGCAGCAGCACCACATCGCCGGCCGGCACTCGTTGCAGGGCGTCGAGCATGGCTTCCACGTCCAGGCGATTGTCGGCGCCGACGTAGGGGTAATGCTCCACCCGCAGGCCGCAGGTGGCGAAGATGCTTTCGTGGATCGGCCAGGTCGGCGCGCTCAGCCAGACGCCACGGCCCGGCAGGTTGGCGGCGATGAAGTCGCCGGCCAGGCGCAGGGCACCGGTGCCGCCCGGAGTCTGGGTGGCGCCGGCCAGGCCAGCGCTCAGCAGTGCGTTGTCCGCGCCCAGCACCAGACGCAGCAGCTGCTCGCCGAAGGCCGCGTCGCCGTGGCCGCCGATGTAGCTCTTGGTCGGTTCGTGTTCCACCAGCTGCCGCTCGGCCAGCTTCACCGCGTAGGGGATCGGGGTGATGCCGAGGGCGTCCTTGTACACGCCCACGCCCAGGTCCAGCTTGGCCGGGTTGCTGTCGACGCGATAGGCGTCGAGCAGGCCGAGGATGGGATCGCCCGGTACCCGGTCGATGGCGGCGAAGTGGCTCACTTGCGGCCCTCGGCGCTGGCGGCCAACACGTCGGTGCGGGCGGCCATGATGAAGTCGTTGCGGTGCAGGCCTTTCATCTCGTGGCTCCACCAGGTGACGGTGACCTTGCCCCATTCGGTGAGCAGGGCCGGGTGATGGCCGACTTCCTCGGCGATGGCGCCCACCGCGTTGGTGAAGGCGAGGGCGTGGCGGAAGTTCTTGAACAGGTAGACGCGCTCCAGCTCCATGTGGCCGTCGCGGGTTTCGATGTTCCAGTCCGGGATCTCGCGGATCAGCGTGGCCAGCTCCTCGTCGGAGACGTGGGGCGCGTCGGCGCGGCAGGCTTCGCATTGGGCTTGGGCGAGGGACATTCTGGGCTCCTGGAGCAAAGGGTGTTTTAACGTAGAGGTTGCAAGCTTAGGACGGGTTCCGCCGGCTCACGCGGCCTTGGGCGGAAACTTCGGTGCGTGCAGGCCCAGCGCGGTGGCCCGTTGCACCATGCCCATGATGTCCTGATGGGCCAGCTCGAACAGGCTCTTGAGCTGGGGCAGGACGAAGTACAGCGGCTGCAGGATGTCGATGCGATAGGGCGTGCGCATCGCCTCCAGCGGGTCGAACATCTGGTGCTCGGGCTCGCCGGACAGGCTGTAGACCGTCTCCTTCGGCGAGGAGAGGATGCCGCCGCCGTAGATGCGCCGGCCCTGGGGCGTGTCGACCAGGCCGAACTCGATGGTCATCCAGTACAGCCGCGCCAGGTACACGCGCTGCTCCTTGCTGGCGGCCAGGCCGAGCTTGCCGTAGGTGTGGGTGAATTCGGCGAACCAGGGGTTGGTCAGTAGCGGGCAGTGGCCGAAGATCTCGTGGAAGATGTCCGGTTCCTGCAGGTAGTCCAGCTCTTCCGGGGTACGGATGAAGGTGGCCACCGGGAAGCGCTTGCTGGCGAGCAGCTCGAAGAAGGTCTGGAAGGGAATCAGCGCCGGCACCTGGGCCACGCTCCAGCCGGTGGTGGCGCCGAGCACCTTGTTGATCTCGCCGAGCTGAGGAATACGGTCATGCGGCAGGCCGAGCTGTTCGATGCCATCGAAGTACTCCTGGCAGGCGCGGCCCTCCAGCACCTTCATCTGCCGGGTGATCAGGGTGTTCCACACCTGATGCTCGGTGTCCGAATAGTGGATGAAGCCCTGTTCGTCCGGTTGCCGGGCCACGTACTGCGTGGTTTTCATCGCCTCGCCTCCTCATCTGCGGTGCATGCCGCGGAGTGTTGTTGTGTTGCCCTAGGAGTAACCCAGGGGCGCGGGCGGTTGTAGCGGCTGCGACGGGTGCGGGCAGTCATCCGAGTCGTCGACTCGTAAAAAAATGCTTACGGATGCGGCGAGACCAATGAGCGTGGTCGCTTTGTCATGAGTGTCTGTAGCGTTTTCTTGACATCTATCTGCGCTGGCGATGCGAAAGATCGGCGCTTACCAGAAAAATCTGCGATGCCCATGGCACGGGCCTCTCAGCACATTTCAGCGGCTCATTCAGGACTTTTCAGGGGATTTCAGAGCGCCCCCGCGGCGCCCGTGACTCAATCCTGGCAACGGGAGAGTCGGATTCGGCGCTCCGCTCCATCACCTGAGGAACGACCCATGAGCCTCGATCGACTCAGCAAATGGCTGGCGGCTGGCATGCTGGTTATTGGCAGCCTGAGTCTGGCCAGCGTCTGGCAGGCTGGCCAGCATTACCAGCAAAGCCTGTCCCTGACCCAGCAACGCTTCGAGATCACCATGCTGACCTCGCGGCTGTTCACTGGCAGTCGCCAGCTGAGCCAGTTCGCCCGTATGTACATGAACTCGGGAGACGAGGCCTATCTCGAGCATTATCGTCAGATCCGAGAAGCCAACGATTTCGGCAAGGCACTCGAGGAGTTGCGGACGAAGCAGCTTTTGCCTCTGGAGCTGCGCTTGCTGAGGCAAGCCGCTGAAATGAACGATTTTCAGGTATCCATCGAGCAGCGAGTCATCGCCCAAAGACAGCTTCCCGACAGCCGTCCGCGCCTGGAGCAGGAGGACTACGTTTACAGCGAGCAGGAACTTGCCTCGCTGCTGGAGGACTTCAGCGAGCGGGTCTATACGCGGAAAAACCTGCAAGTACTCGAGGCCAACGAGCGGGCCGTCAATAGTCAGGCCCTGGCGGCGGTGATGCTGGGCTGCGCGGTGATCTATGTGGCGTTGGTCGTCATGCTGTTTCTGCGTCGCCGCCTGCTTGTGCCTCTGCGCTTGCTCACCGAACAGACCCGCCGCCTGCAGGCCGGGGAAGACACCGGCCCGCTGGCATACTGCCGTTCGGGCGACGAGCTAGGTTCCCTGGCCGTCGCGCTGGACGCCTATCGACAGGTCAACCAGCAGATCCTGTCCCAGCAGTGGGCCAAGGATCGGCTGGGTGAACTGGCTCTCGAGCTGCAGTCCTGCTCGGATCGTGAGGCGTTCGTCGCCTGCCTCAGCGAACTGCTGCACCAGTGGCTGCCGGACGCCGACATCGATTTCCATGAGCAGGAGTTTGATGTACCGCACGTTGGCGGCGGCCGACATTTCCGCCTGCCGCTGCTGCTCGACGGTCAGCAGCAGGGCGTGATCGACATTCACCTGAATCAGCTGCCGGACGCTCGCCAGCTGGAGTTGCTGGATGCCATGCACGAGCCCATCTGCGCCTGGTGGGGCCTGCTGCTGCAGCGAGAGTACAAGCTGGAGCTGCTGCACCAGGCGTGCGAGCAGGCAAGCCAGCTGGAGTCCCAGCAGGGCGCCTTGGCGGCCACCGAGCGCTGGTTCCGCGGCATAGTCGAGGCGGCGCCGGACTGCATGCTGGTGTTCGACGAGCCGGGCCGGATAGTGCTGGCCAACCTGGAGAGCGAGCGCATTTTCGGCTATCCCCTAGGCGGCATGCTTGGAGTGCGCTTCCGCCAATTGCTACCGGACGGGTGGCGCGAGCCCTTCGTGGAACTGCTGCGCGCATTCCATGCTGCCCCCGATACTATCCATATGGGCGAGGGCGTGGCCCGACGCCGCGATGGCAGCGAATTCCCCGTGGAAGTACGTCTGTCGGCACTGCCGTCGCTGGGCGACGATAGCTTGTCGCTGTGCGTGGTGATCCGCGACCTCAGCCTGCGCAAACAGCATGAACGCGGGCTGCAACTGGCCCACGAGCAGCAGCGGGCGATTCTCATGGCCGCGCCCAATGGCATCGCCTTCATCAATGGCGAGGTCATCGTGCAGGCCAACTCAAGCCTGCACGAAGTGTTCGGCTACGCCGAGGGCGAGCTGCTGGGACAGTCGCCGATCATCTGGCTCGAAGCCAGCACGCTGCCGGACAGCGTTTCCGAGATCCGCCGTCTGCTGCATGAGGGTGAAACCTACCGCCGCGAGCTACACCTGCGACGCAAGGACGGCAGTCTGTTCTGGGGCGCGGTCAGCGCGCGGGCGGTGATACCGGGCGACCTTTCCCATGGCTCGATCTGGGTCGTTCAGGACGTCTCGCTGCAGCGTGCTGCGGTTAGGGACATGCGCGAGGCCCGCGAACTGGCCGAGCAGGCGGCCAAGGTCAAGGCCGAGTTCCTGGCCAACATGAGCCATGAGATCCGCACGCCGATGAACGCCATCATCGGCATGACCCACCTGGTCATGGCCACCGAGCTGGACGAGCGCCAGCGCGACTACTTGGACAAGGTGAAGAGCTCCAGCCGCCACTTGCTCGGGGTGCTCGACGATATCCTCGACTTCTCCAAGATCGAGGCCGGCAAGCTGCAGCTCGACACCCAGGACTTCAGCCTGCAGCGCCTGCTGCGCGAGACCACCGACCTGCTGCAGGAGCGCATCCACGGCAAGGGTCTGGCGTTGAGCGTGGAAGTGGCGGCGCAGGTGCCGGACCAGCTGCACGGCGACCCGCTGCGCCTGCGTCAGGTGCTGCTCAACTACCTGAGCAACGCGGTCAAGTTCACCGAGCGCGGTCATATCGGGGTTTCGGTGGCGCTGCGCGAAGCGCGTGGAGATGAGCTGTGCCTGGAGTTCGCCGTCAGCGACACCGGCATCGGCCTCAGCGAGCAGCAGTGCGCCAAGCTGTTCGCCAGCTTCCAGCAGGCGGATGCCTCGACCACCCGCCGATACGGCGGCACCGGCCTCGGCCTGGCCATCGCCAAGCAACTGGCGCTGCTGATGGGCGGCGACGTGGCCGTGCGTAGCGTGCTTGGCGAGGGAAGTACCTTCAGCTTTTCCGCGCGGATGCAGCTGGCCCATGCGCCGCTGCACGAGCAACCCAGTGCCGAAGTGGTCCTGGGCCGCAGCCAGGTGTTGGGCGGCCAGGTGCTGCTGGTAGAGGACAACGAGCTGAACCAGCAGGTGGCCGCGGAGCTGCTGCGTGCCATGGGTTGCCAGGTCGATATCGCCGGCAACGGTCGCGAGGCCCTGGATAAGCTCGAAGAGCGGCGCTATGACCTGGTGTTCATGGACATGCAGATGCCGGTGCTGGACGGCCTGGCCGCCACCCGCGAGCTACGTCTGCGCCCGCAACTGGCCGAGCTGCCGGTGGTGGCGATGACCGCAAATGCCATGCGCGAGGATCGTGAAGCCTGCCAGGCCTCCGGCATGAACGACTTCATCAGCAAGCCCTTCGAGCCGCAGACCCTGCACGGCGTACTGCAGCGCTGGCTCGGCGATGGCTTCCACCAACCGCAGGCCTCCGAGCCGCTGCAGACCCTGCAGTTGGACGGCGTGGACGTGGCCGCCGGCCTGCGCCGGGTGCTCGGTAACGAGGTGCTGTATCGGCAATTGCTCGAGCAGTTTCTGGTCAGCCAGGAGAGGCTGCTGGAGCGGCTGGACGAGGCCCTGGATGGCGGCGAGCTGGCCACCGCCGAGCGCCTGGCCCATGGCTGCAAGGGCGTCGCCGCCACTCTCGGCGCAAATGCTGTAGCACGTGCCGCGGCGGACTTGGAGCAACAGCTGCGCCAGGGTGGCGATGCTTCCGTCTGCACGTCGCTGATTCAGGCGCTGGCAGGCGAACTGCTGCCACTGCTGCACTGCCTGCGCCAGCTGCAGGAGCCCGTCGTCGAAGTCGCCGCCGAGGTCGACGAGACGCTGCTGCGACAAGTCTGCGAGCAGCTCCACGAGTTGCTGGCGGATTGCGACGCCGAGGCCCTGGGCTGTTTCGCCGAGCACGGCCCGCTGCTGCGTGCAGCCTTCCCGACACAGGCCCCACGCCTGTCGGCGGCGCTGCAGGCATTCGACTTCGACCTGGCGCAGGCCTGCCTGGATGAGGCCGTCGGCAGTCTGGCGGAGGCAGCTGCATGAGGGTTTCAGAGGATTTCAGCGCGATTCAGGGCAATTCAGAGCGGCACGGCAGGCAACGTGCCTCAATGGCGACATCCAACCTGTGCACCGATGTGAGGTGACGACATGAACAGCAACGAACGCAAGGCCACCCTGCTGGTGGTCGATGATGTCCCCGAGAACCTGCTGCTGATGAGCGAGCTGCTGCGCCCGCACTATCACCTGCGGGTGGCCTCGGGTGGCGAGAAGGCACTGCAGATTGCGCGACGCAGTCCGCCGGACCTGATACTGCTGGATGTGATGATGCCGGACATGGACGGCTATGAGGTGTGCCGCCGCCTGAAGGAGGATCCGCGCACCGTCGACACGCCGATCCTCTTCCTCACCGCCAAGGACCAGGCCGAGGACGAGAGCCACGGCCTGGAGCTGGGCGCCACTGATTATCTGGGCAAGCCCTTCGAGCCCACCGTGCTGCTGGCGCGGGTGCGCAGCCAGCTGCGTCTGAAGGCCGCTGCCGACCAGCTGCGTGCGCGCAACGCCGAGCTTGACCGGGAAGTGGAGCAGCGCACCCATGAACTGCAGGCGGTGCACGACGTCACCATTCTGGCCCTGGCCTCGCTGGCCGAGACTCGCGACAACGAGACCGGCAACCATCTACGCCGCACACAGAACTATGTCCGCACGCTGGCCCTGAAGCTGCGCGAGCAGCCGCGCTTCGCCGCCCAGCTGGACGACCAGGCCATCGAGCTGCTGTACAAGTCGGCGCCGTTGCACGACATCGGCAAGGTCGGCATCCCCGACCATATCCTGCTCAAGCCGGGGCGCTTCGAGCCCCACGAGTTCGAGGTGATGAAGCAGCACCCGCGTATGGGGCATCAGGCCCTGCTGAAGGCCGAGGAAATGCTCGGCGCGCCGGTGCCGTTCCTGCGCATCGCCAAGGAAATCGCCCTGTGCCACCACGAGAAATGGGATGGCAGCGGCTATCCCCAAGGCCTGCACGGCGAGGCGATCCCCCTCAGCGCCCGATTGATGGCCATCGCCGACGTGTACGACGCGGTGATCAGCCGTCGTGTGTACAAACCGGAGATGCCCCACGAGAAGGCCGTGGCGATCATTCGCGAGGGTTGCGGCAGTCACTTCGACCCGGCTGTGGTGGAGGCCTTCCTGAGCTTGGAGGAGGAGTTCCGGGACATTGCGCGGCGCTATGCCGATACCGACGAAAGCCTGCAGGCCAAGGTCCAGCAGATGAATGTGGAGCTGGCGAAGACGGCTTGAGCCCGGCCGCCATCGTGGGAGGCAATTGATGATTACCGAGCAAACCGTATTCCTTGTCGTCGATGACATGGACTCCATGCGCAGGATCAACAGCAACCAGCTGAGCTCGCTGGGCGCGCGCCAGATACTGCTGGCCAACAATGGTCTGGAGGCCTTGCGGATTCTGGAGTCACGTCGGGTGGACGTAATCCTCTGCGACTGGAATATGCCGGTGATGACGGGATTCGAGCTGCTACTCAAGGTGCGCGGTGACGAGCGTCTGGCACACCTGCCATTCATCATGATCACCGCCGATTGCGAGCGAGAGCAGGTCCGCCAGTTGATCGCCAACGGTGTCAGCAGCATCCTGGTCAAGCCTTACAACACGCAGCACCTGGCCCAGCATCTGGCGCGGGCCATGCGCCACAAACCGCGGATTCTGCCGCAGGCCCAGGCTGTGCTGGCGAGCAGGACCGAGGCGACCCCGGCGGCCAAGCAGAAGCACAAGCGCGCCACCCTGCTGGTGGTGGACGACATGCCGGACAATCTGCGGCTGGTCTCCGGCCTGTTCATGCGCGACTACCGGGTGCGCCTGGCCAACAGCGGCGAGGCAGCTCTGGCCATCTGTACCTCGGATGACCCGCCGGACCTGATCCTGCTCGACGTGATGATGCCGGACATGGACGGCTTCGAGCTGGCCGGGCGGCTGCGCAGCCACCCGCGGGCCAGCCATATCCCGCTGATCTTCATCACCGCCATGACCGAGCCGGAGGCCCGCGAGCGTGGCCTAGAGCTGGGCGCGGTGGACTTCGTGCACAAGCCGATCGAGCCGCAGCTGCTGCAGCGCCAGGTCGGCAACCTGCTCACCCATGTCGAGCGGCACCGGCGGACCCAGGCCGAATACGACGACCTGCTGGAGCTGGCGCGCCTGCGCGAGGAGATCGAGCAGATCGGCCGGCATGACCTGAAGGCGCCGGTCAGCGCCATGCTCGGCCTCGCCCGTGGCCTGCTCGACGGCGGCAACCTGCTGCCCGGGCAGCGGCGCATGGTCAATCTGCTGGAGGAGGGCGGCCAGCAGCTGCTCGACCTGGTCAACCTGTCAGCGCAGCTGTACCGCATCGAGACCGGCCGTTTCGTGCTGCAACCGGTGGAGGTGGAGCTGGCGACCATGCTCGGCCGGCTGGTGGAGGGCGCGCGCAGCACGTACCAGGCCAAGGAACTGGTGATCGAGCTGTGCCTGCCGGACAACGTGCAGGACACCCCGTTGCTGGCCTGGGGCGATGCCACGCTGTGCTATTCGCTGCTCGGTAACCTGCTGAAGAATGCCTGCGAGGCGGCGCCGGAGCGTACCCGCGTGCGCCTCCAGCTGGAGCTGGGCGAGCGCCTGAGCCTGCGCATGGAGAACCAGCCGGCGGTGCCGGAGGGCTTCCGTTCGGTGTTCTTCGACAAATACAGCAGCCACGGCAAGCAGGGTGGCACCGGCCTGGGGACTTATTCGGCGAAGACGCTGGCGCAGGCCCAGGGCGGCACCCTGGAACTGCAGGTGGACGACAGTCGCAACACCACCTGCCTGCTGCTGACATTGCCTTGCGCCACGCTGCTCGACGGCCAGGCTGCCGTGCGCAGCGCCTGAGGCTCAGCTGCGCGACGGGTGGCGTGTGCAGAACACCGCGCCGCCCTGGCCGGTATCGATCAGCAGGCTGTCCGGACCAATCCTGCGTAGCGGGTAGCTCAGGTGCAGTTGCTCGTTGAACAGGAACAGGCCCAGGCCGGCCAGCTTCTCCGGTGCCAGGTCGCCCGTCTGGCTGCTGCCGCTGTGCAGAACCTGCAGCAGCAGGCGCTGGTCCCGGCGCTGATGGCTGAAGCGGGTGGCGCGGTGCTGGTAGCCGCTATCCTGACCACTGGCCACGTCGAGCAGGCGCAAGCGGGCCTTGAAATCGCCCAGGCCCTCCGCCCGCAGGTCCAGGTCATAGCGCACCACCAGCCATTGCTGGCTCTCGTTGCCAGGCAGGAGCAGGGCCGAGCGGCCGCCGCATTCCAGGTCGAGCGGCGCCTGGGGCCGTCCCAGCAGCACCCCGGCGCCCAGGCTCAGCAGGCTGCCGGCCAGGAACAGCCAGAGCAGATGACGCCGCGCAAGGCTATTCATCGACCTGCAACCCCAGGCAGTGACTGTCGCCCGGCTGCAGCTCGCCGCTGCACAGCAGGTTCAGGCTGCGATCCTGGCCGGCGAAGCGGTAGACATGCAGATCGTCCAGCGCAAGGGCCTGGCCGAGCTGCCGGGCGCGGGCGGCGAGTTCTTCGTTATCCGGGCGCAGCGCCGCCGCCGGCATGTTCTCCAGATGCAGGGTGACGCCGTCCAGGCGCCGCATGTCGGCCTCCACGAATGGCCGTTCGGACAGGGGGATGGGATAGAGCAGCCCCGGCAGTTTGAACAACAGCACCCAGCAGGCCAGCACGACAGCGGCCAGGGTCAGGCGGCCCGGCCAGTCGCTGTGGCGCGGTGAGTGAGATGACTGTGCCGGGGCGGGCGCAGGCTGCACCGGCAAAGTGGGTGCGGGAATCGGTTCAGCCGGGGCCTCGGGCGGTGCGGCGTCGAGCAGCTGTACTCGCTCGTTGATGCGGTAGCCGATGCGCGGCACGGTGAGGATCAACTCCTGACCCGGCTGCAGCTTGTCCAACGCCACGCGCAACTGGCGCACCACCTGGGCCAGGCTGTTCTCCGTCACCTCCAGGCCGAACGCGCCCCAGGCTCCGGCCATCAGCTCGCGCTTGCCGACGATCTCTCCATTGGCCTGCAACAGCAGGCCCAGGCAGCGACTGGCGATGGCGCCGATGCGCAGCGGCTCGGCGGGCGCATCCGCGCGATAGAGAGTGAAAGCCTCGCTGTCGAAGTGGATCAGGTCGTTGATGACGTAGATGCTCATGCGTTCCTAGCCGGTGGCTCGACCCCTAGGAGGTTAGCCGGCGAATGCCGGGTGCGGTGTAATGGAAAGATTACGTTTTGCCGGGTTTCGTGCGGTCCTTCGCGAGACTATTCGTCTTATCGTCACGTATTCTTGACGCAAGAGGCCGATCACAAGAGCCGAGAACCCGCCATGCGTATCAAAGTCCATTGCCAGAACCGTGTCGGCATCCTGCGCGACATTCTCGAACTGCTGGTCGATTACGGCATCAACGTCGCCCGCGGCGAAGTCGGTGGCGAGCAGGGCAACGCCATCTACCTGCACTGCCCGAACCTGATCAACCTGCAGTTCCAGGCCCTGCGGCCCAAGCTGGAGGCCATCGCCGGCGTGTTCGGGGTCAAGCGCGTCGGCTTGATGCCCAGCGAGCGCCGCCATCTGGAGCTCAATGCGCTGCTCGGCGCGCTGGATTTCCCGGTGCTGTCCATCGACATGGGCGGCAGCATCGTCGCCGCCAATCGCAGCGCCGCCCAGTTGCTCGGCGTGCGCGTGGACGAGGTGCCGGGCATGGCGCTGTCGCGCTATATCGAGGACTTCGACCTGCCCGAGCTGGTGCGCGCCAACAAGTCGCGGGTCAACGGCCTGCGGGTGAAGGTGAAGGGCGACATCTTCCTCGCCGACATCGCCCCGCTGCAGTCCGAGCATGACGAGAGCGAGGCGCTGGCCGGCGCTGTGCTCACCCTGCACCGCGCCGACCGCGTCGGCGAGCGCATCTACCACGTGCGCAAACAGGAGCTGCGCGGCTTCGACTCGATCTTCCAGAGCTCGAAAGTGATGGCCGCCGTGGTGCGCGAGGCTCGGCGCATGGCGCCGCTGGACGCGCCACTGCTGATCGAGGGTGAGACCGGTACCGGCAAGGAGCTGCTGGCCCGCGCTTGCCACCTGGCCAGCCCGCGCGGGCAGTCGCCGTTCATGGCGCTCAACTGCGCCGGTCTGCCCGAGTCCATGGCCGAAACCGAGCTGTTCGGCTATGGCCCAGGCGCCTTCGAGGGTGCGCGGCCGGAAGGCAAGCTCGGCCTGCTGGAGCTGACCGCCGGCGGCACGCTGTTTCTCGACGGCGTCGGCGAGATGAGCCCGCGCCTGCAGGCCAAGCTGCTGCGCTTTCTGCAGGACGGCTGCTTCCGCCGCGTCGGCAGCGACGAGGAGGTGTACCTGGATGTGCGGGTGATCTGCGCTACTCAGGTCGACCTGTCCGAGCTGTGCGCCAAGGGTGAGTTCCGCCAGGACCTGTACCACCGCCTCAACGTGCTCAGCCTACATATTCCGCCGCTGCGCGAGTGTCTGGATGGCCTGGCGCCGCTGGTGGAGCACTTCCTCGACTCGGCCAGTCGGCAGATCGGCTGCCCGCTGCCCAAGCTGGCGGCACCGGCCTTCGAACGCATGGTCCACTACCACTGGCCCGGTAACGTGCGCCAGCTGGAGAACGTGCTGTTCCAGGCCGTGTCGTTGTGCGACGGCGGTACGGTCAAGGCCGAGCATATCCGCCTGCCGGACTATGGCGCGCCACAGCCGCTGGGCGAGTTCTCCGTCGAGGGCGATCTGGACACCATCCTCGGCCGCTTCGAGAAGGCGGTGCTGGAGCGCCTGTATGCCGAGCATCCGAGCAGCCGCCAACTGGGCAAGCGCCTCGGCGTGTCGCACACCACCATCGCCAACAAGCTGCGTCAGCATGGACTGGGCAAAGAGTAGGGGCGGGACAAGACGTAGCCCGGACTTCAGTCCGGGGCAGTTACCTGCGCCCCCGGACTGAAGTCCGGGCTACTTAGCGTCAAGGCGGGACTACGACCTTGGTGCAATGGCTGAAGAAGTGACAGGCAGGTAAAAAGTCACTCGTCCGACTCCTGCGAATCGGACTGCGTTTCTGACATTCCTCCCCGGAATGAATTGGCGGCGGCCCTGGTGGGTCGCCTTTTTTTTGTCCGCAAAAATCGTTCGAGACTATGGTCGTAGAGCGGTAAGACCATGGTCGAATGGCCCCACGAAAGGGCGGGGGATACAAAAGGCGGCATACAAAAACAACCGCGCCGCCGAGGTATCCACATGACTGCTGCTTCTCTCTATCCGGTCCGCCCCGAGGTGGCCGCCAACACGCTGACCGACGAAGCCACCTACAAGGCGATGTACCAGCAGTCGGTGATCAACCCGGACGGTTTCTGGCGCGAGCAGGCCAAGCGCATCGACTGGATCAAGCCCTTCACCAAGGTCAAGCAGACCTCGTTCGACGACCACCATGTCGACATCAAGTGGTTCGCCGACGGCACCCTCAACGTCTCGGCCAACTGCCTGGACCGGCACCTGGCCGAGCGCGGCGACCAGCTCGCGATCATCTGGGAAGGCGACAACCCGTCCGAGCACAAGGAAATCACCTACCGCGAGCTGCACGAGCAAGTCTGCAAGTTCGCCAACGCCCTGCGTGGCCAGGACGTGCACCGCGGCGACGTGGTGACCATCTACATGCCGATGATCCCCGAGGCGGTGGTCGCCATGCTGGCCTGCGCGCGCATCGGCGCCATCCACTCCGTGGTGTTCGGCGGCTTCTCGCCGGAGGCCCTGGCCGGTCGCATCATCGACTGCCAGTCGAAGGTGGTGATCACCGCCGACGAGGGCCTGCGCGGTGGCAAGAAGGTCCCGCTGAAGGCCAACGTCGACGACGCCCTGACCAACCCCGAGACCCGCAGCATCCAGAAGGTCATCGTGGTCAAGCGCACCGGTTCCGACATCAAGTGGAACCAGCACCGCGACATCTGGTTCGAGGACCTGATGAAAGTGGCCGGCAGCGTCTGCGCGCCGAAGGAAATGGGCGCCGAGGAGGCGCTGTTCATCCTCTATACGTCGGGTAGTACCGGCAAGCCCAAGGGTGTACTGCACACCACCGGCGGCTACCTGGTGTACGCCGCGCTGACCCACGAGCGCGTATTCGACTACAAGCCGGGCGAGGTCTACTGGTGCACCGCCGACGTGGGCTGGGTCACCGGCCACAGCTACATCGTCTACGGCCCGCTGGCCAACGGCGCCACCACGCTGCTGTTCGAGGGCGTGCCGAACTACCCGGACGTGACCCGCGTCGCCAAGATCATCGACAAGCACAAGGTCAACATTCTCTACACCGCGCCGACCGCCATTCGCGCCATGATGGCCGAGGGCAAGGCGGCCGTGGAGGGCGCCGATGGCTCCAGCCTGCGCCTGCTCGGCTCGGTGGGCGAGCCGATCAACCCGGAAGCCTGGCACTGGTACCACGAGAACGTCGGCCGCGAGCGCTGCCCGATCGTCGATACCTGGTGGCAGACCGAAACCGGTGGCGTGCTGATCAGCCCGCTGCCGGGCGCCACCGCGCTCAAGCCGGGTTCGGCGACCCGTCCGTTCTTCGGCGTGCAGCCGGCGCTGGTGGACAACCTGGGCAACCTGATCGAGGGCGCCGCCGAAGGCAACCTGGTGATCATCGACTCCTGGCCGGGCCAGGCGCGGACCCTGTACGGCGACCACGACCGTTTCGTCGACACTTACTTCAAGACCTTCAAGGGCATGTACTTCACCGGCGACGGCGCCCGTCGTGACGAAGACGGCTACTGGTGGATCACCGGTCGCGTCGACGATGTGCTCAACGTTTCCGGCCACCGCATGGGCACCGCCGAGATCGAGAGCGCCATGGTCGCTCACCCGAAAGTCGCCGAGGCCGCCGTGGTTGGCGTGCCGCACGACATCAAGGGGCAGGGCATCTACGTGTACGTGACCCTGAACGCAGGCGAGGAACCGTCCGAGCAGCTGCGTCAGGAACTGAAGAACTGGGTGCGCAAGGAGATCGGCCCGATCGCCTCGCCTGACGTCATCCAGTGGGCTCCGGGACTGCCGAAGACCCGCTCGGGCAAGATCATGCGCCGTATCCTGCGCAAGATCGCCACCGCCGAATACGATGCCCTCGGCGACATCTCCACGCTGGCCGACCCCGGCGTGGTGCAACACCTCATCGACACCCATCGCACCATGCAGGCCGCCTGATCGGGCGGTTGCGCTGACGTGCAGAACCCCGGCCACAAGCCGGGGTTTGTTTTTTGCGCCGTCGAATACCGATTTTTCCCGATTAAGGTGTAACGCCCGGTGTAACGCCGTGCGCCGATTCGGGGCGGCCGGGAACACCCGCGGCCCTCCGGTGGGCCAGGAAAACCGGGGGAGGGCATCGCACCCCTTGAATTCCGCGGGTTGGCCAGAGCTGGCGTGCTTATTGCCTGAATACCGGGTTGTATTTTTATGTCCTGCCGGTCACGTTTCGGTTGACCTGTCAATACGCGCCGCGCGCCCGTCCTGCCCTTCTGTAATTTGTTGTCGCTTTGAAGAAATATCGACCTATCCCCGGTCGATAGAATGCCGCCCACTTGGCCGAGCCTGTTGCCGCACATTCTGTGCCGGCAAACATGGCGACACTTTCTACAATTCACCAATGGCCATGGCGAACCTCATTCTGCCAAACGCTGTACCCATTCGAAGGAGCACAAGATGAAGAAGATCGTACTTCTCGGCGCACTGGCGCTGACCGCTTTCAGTGCGCTGGTCCAGGCAGAAGACAAACCGCTGCGCATTGGTATCGAGGCGGCCTACCCACCCTTCGCCTTCAAGCAGCCCGACGGCAGCATCACCGGCTTCGACTACGACATCGGCAACGCCCTGTGTGAAGAGATGAAGGTCAAGTGCCAGTGGATCGAGCAGGAGTTCGACGGCCTGATCCCGGCCCTCAAGGTGCGCAAGTTCGACGCCGTGCTGTCGTCCATGTCCATCACCGAAGAGCGCAAGAAGTCCGTGGACTTCACCGGCAAGTACTACCACACCCCCGCCAAGCTGGCGATGAAGGCCGGTACCGAGCTGAAAGACCCGCTGGTGGACCTGAAAGGCAAGAAGGTTGGCGTGCAGCGCGCTTCCATCTACGACCGCTACGCCACCGAAGTCTTCGCCCCGGCCGGCGTCGAAGTGGTGCGCTACAGCTCGCAGAACGAGATCTTCCTCGACCTGGCCTCGGGTCGTCTGGACGCCACCCTGGCCGACGTCGTCAACATCGATGACGGCTTCCTCAAGACCGACGCCGGCAAGGGCTTCGCCCTGGTAGGCCCGGACTACACCGAAGAGAAATACTTCGGCAACGGTGCCGGCATCGCCGTACGCAAGGGCGACAAGGCCCTGGCCGACAAGATCAGCGCCGCCATCCTGGCGATCCGCGCCAACGGCAAATACAAGGAAGTGCAGGACAAGTACTTCCAGTTCAACGTCTACGGCGAGTAACGCCGCAGCGCTCACCCTTCCCGTGCCGGGGAGGGTGGTGCGCGGGCCGGGTGAGCGCGCAGCTCTGCCGGACTCACCCAGCCCCGCCCTAGCAAGGGCCTCCTCCTGTGTATCCAGAGGATAGATTCCATGTTCAACGGCTACGGCTCGACCATTCTCGATGGCGCTTGGCTCACCGTGCAGCTGGCCGCGCTATCGATGGCGGTGGCCATCGTGCTCGGTCTGTTCGGTGCGGCCTGTCGCCTGTCGCCCATGAAGTGGCTGGCCCTGATGGGCGATGCCTACGCCACCGTGATTCGCGGCATTCCCGATCTGGTACTGATCCTGCTGATCTTCTATGGCGGCCAGGATCTGGTGAATCGTATCGCCCCGCTGGTGGGCTTCGATGATTACATCGACATCAATCCGTTCATTGCCGGTGTCGGTACCCTGGGCTTCATCTATGGCGCCTACCTGTCCGAGACCTTCCGTGGTGCCTTCATGGCTATCCCCAAGGGCCAGGGCGAGGCGGGCATGGCCTACGGCATGAGCCCGCTGCGAGTGTTCTTCCGCATCCTGGTGCCGCAGATGATCCGCCTGGCCATTCCCGGCGTGACCAACAGCTGGTTGGTGCTGGTCAAGGCCACCGCGCTGATTTCCCTGGTCGGCCTGCAGGACATGATGGCCCGCGCCAAGAGCGCCGGCGACGCGACCCGCGAGCCCTTTACCTACATCCTTCTGGCGGCAGCCATCTATCTGGCGCTGACCAGCGTGTCGCTGGTGGTGTTGCGCTACCTCGAACGCCGCTATTCGGTCGGCGTGAAGACGGCCGAAATCTGAGGGAGTTGTCATGCTTTTCGACTACAACGTGGTACTCGACAGCCTGCCGCTGTACTTCGGCGGCGTGCTGGTCACCCTCAAGCTGCTGGTGATTTCCCTGGCCGTTGGCCTGCTGGCAGCCGTGCCGCTGGCCATGATGCGCGTGTCCAAGCAGGCCGCGATCAACTTCCCGGCCTGGCTCTATACCTATGTGATCCGTGGCACCCCCATGCTGGTGCAGCTGTACCTGCTGTACTACGGCCTGGCCCAGTTCGAGGCGGTGCGTGAGAGCTTCATGTGGCCCTACCTGTCCAACGCCACCTTCTGCGCGTGCCTGGCATTCGCCATCAACACCAGCGCCTACAGCGCCGAGATCCTCGCTGGCAGCCTCAAAGCCACGCCTTATGGTGAGATCGAGGCGGCCAAGGCCATGGGCATGTCGCGTGGCAAGCTGTATCGCCGCATCCTCCTGCCGTCCGCCCTGCGCCGTGCACTGCCGCAGTACAGCAACGAGGTGATCATGATGCTGCACACCACCAGCCTGGCCTCGGTGGTGACCCTGATCGACATCACCGGTGCGGCCAAGACCGTCAACTCGCAGTACTACCTGCCGTTCGAGGCCTACATCACTGCCGGCGTGTTCTACCTGTGCCTGACCTTCATCCTGGTGCGCCTGTTCAAGCTGGCCGAGCGCCGCTGGCTGGCCTACCTGGCCCCGCGCAAGCACTGAGACCGACGCCATGCAACGCATCGACCACCGCCTGCCCTGGGGCTGCCCCGGCACCGAACGCACGCTGAGCGTGTTTCGTTTCGGCGCGGGTGAGCGCAAGGCCTATATCCAGGCCAGCCTGCACGCCGACGAGCTGCCGGGCATGCGCGTGGCGGTGGAGCTCAAGCGTCGCCTGGCCGAGCTGGAAGGGCAGGGTCGCCTGCAGGGCGTGGTCGAACTGGTGCCGGTGGCCAATCCCATCGGCCTCGGCCAGATGTTCCAGGCCACCAGCCAGGGGCGTTTCGAGCTGGGCAGCGGCAAGAACTTCAACCGTGACTTCACCGACCTGGCCGCGCTGGTGTCGCCGCAGCTGCAGGGCCGTCTGGGCGATGATGCCCAGGCCAATGTGCGGCTGATTCGCCAGTCCATGCTCGACGGCCTGGATGCGCTGCCGGGCGCCGGCTCCGAACTGCAGGGCCTGCAGCGCCTGCTGCTGCGCCACGCCTGCGATGCCGATCTGGTGCTCGACCTGCATTGCGACTTCGATGCGGTGGCGCACCTGTACATGATTCCGCAGCAGACCGAGGCCTTCGCCAGCCTGGCTGCACGCCTGCAGGCAGGTGCCGTGCTGGTGGCCGAGGACACCGGTGGCAGCTCTTTCGACGAGGCCTGCTCCATGGCCTGGCTGCGCCTTTCGCGCAGCTTCCCGCGGGCGGCTGTACCGCTGGCCTGCCAGGCGGCGACGGTGGAGCTGGGCGGCATGCTGGATACCGAACGCGAGCGCGCCGAGGCCAGTGCCGAGGCCATCCTCGCCTGCCTCGCCGAACACGGCCTGATCGACGGCGACTGGCCGGTGGCGCCCGCCCCGAGCTGCGTGGCTACGCCCTTTGCCGGCGCCGAGTACGCCTACGCGCCGCACGCCGGCGTGGTCAGCTTCCTGCAGCCGGTCGGCGCCTGGGTGGTGGCTGGCGATCCGCTGTTCGAAGTCATCGACCCGCTGGAGGATCGCCACAGCATCGTGCGCGCTTCCACCTCCGGCGTGCTCTACGTGCGCGAGCGCCTGCGCTTCGCCCAACCCGGACTCTGGCTGGCCAAGGTGGCCGGTCATCAACCCATTCGTCAGGGTCGCCTGCTGAGCGACTGAGCCATACGAGAGCCCAACCATGTACAAACTCGAAGTTCAGGATCTGCACAAACGCTACGGCGACCACGAAGTGCTGAAAGGCGTGTCCCTGGCGGCCAAGGCTGGCGACGTGATCAGCATCATCGGCTCCTCCGGCTCGGGCAAGAGCACCTTCCTGCGCTGTATCAACATGCTCGAGCAGCCCCGCGGCGGCAAGATCCTGCTCAACGGCGAAGAGCTCAAGCTGGTGGCCAACAAGGACGGCGCGCTCAAGGCCGCCGATGCCAAGCAGCTGCAGCGCATGCGCTCGCGCCTGTCCATGGTGTTCCAGCACTTCAACCTGTGGTCGCACATGAGCGCCCTGGAGAACGTCATCGAGGCGCCCGTGCACGTGCTCGGCGTGCCGAAGAAGGAAGCCATCGAGAAGGCCGAGCACTACCTGGCCAAGGTCGGCGTGGCGCACCGCAAGGACGCCTATCCGGCCCATATGTCCGGTGGTGAGCAGCAGCGCGTGGCCATCGCCCGTGCCCTGGCCATGGAGCCGGAGGTCATGCTGTTCGACGAGCCGACCTCGGCCCTCGACCCGGAGCTGGTGGGCGAAGTGCTCAAGGTGATGCAGGACCTGGCCCAGGAAGGCCGCACCATGGTGGTGGTGACCCACGAGATGGGCTTCGCCCGCGAGGTGTCCAACCAGCTGATCTTCCTGCACAAGGGGCTGGTGGAAGAAACCGGCTGCCCGAAAGAGGTGCTGGCCAATCCGCAATCCGAGCGCCTGAAGCAGTTCCTTTCCGGCAGCCTGAAGTAAGCACTAGACTGCCTCCATGACCTCGACTGCCCACTGCATTGCCTTCCTGATCTGGCCAGAAACCAGGCCCATGACCCTGGCCCTGGCCGAGGAGGCTGTGCGTGTGGCACAGCGCGTTCATCCGGAAGTGTCCTACGAACTGCGTTTCCTGCAGGCCGATACGCCCAGCGCGGGAGCCTGGCAGATGCCGGGCGAGCCCTGGGCCGGTCGCCTGGAGGGTTGCAGCAAGCTGTTCCTGCTGGCCGACGAGCCGCCCGCGCAAGTGGCGCCGGCGCTGTCCTCGGCGCTGAAGCAACTGGCGCGTGCCGGTATCGCCATCGGCGGCCTGTCCGCCGGGGTATACCCGCTGGCCCAGCTCGGCCTGCTCGACGGCTATCGCGCCGCCGTGCACTGGCGCTGGCAGGACGATTTCACCGAGCGCTTCCCCAAGGTCATCGCCACCAGCCATCTGTTCGACTGGGACCGTGACCGCCTCAGTGCCTGTGGTGGCCTGGCCGTGCTCGACCTGCTGCTGGCCGTGCTGGCTCGCGACCATGGCGCCGAGCTGGCCGGTGCGGTGAGCGAAGAGCTGGTGGTCGAGCGCATCCGCGAAGGCGGCGAGCGCCAGCGCATCCCGCTGCAGAACCGCATCGGCTCCAGCCACCCCAAGCTGACCCAGGCGGTGCTGCTGATGGAAGCCAACATCGAGGAGCCGCTGACCACCGACGAGATCGCTCAGCACGTGTGCGTGTCGCGTCGCCAGCTGGAGCGCATCTTCAAGCAGTACCTCAATCGTGTGCCCAGCCAGTACTATCTGGAGCTGCGCCTGAACAAGGCGCGTCAGCTGCTGATGCAGACCAGCAAATCGATCATCCAGATCGGCCTGTCCTGCGGCTTCTCCTCCGGCCCGCATTTCTCCAGCGCCTACCGCAACTTCTTCGGCGCCACGCCGCGGGAAGATCGCAACCAGCGCCGCAGCGCCAGCCCCTTCGAGATCGCGCCGGCTTCCGTCGAGCGCGGATAGCTCTGGTTCGCCGTTTATCGGTGCTATTGCGCCATTGCGATGAGACTCGGTAGCTGCAATGCCGCGCCTGGTGTTGCGCAATGACCTGGCGGGCATGAGCTGGCGTTCACGGCAGCACACGGCCCGCTCCGCTTTGTTGGCCCCCTAAACCGGCACTATGCTCAGTGCGGTGCGAGCCGAACAACGAGACGATGCGCCTACTAAGAATGCTGCTGTGCTGCTGGATGAGTTTCGGTGCGGTCACTGTTGCTGCGGCCGAGAGCGATCCGTTGCTGTTGCTGGATGAAAAGAATCCGCGCGTCGAGCTCGATAGCCATCTCGAATTTCTCGCCGATCCGAGCTTCGTCGCGGATGTCCATGCCATCAGTCGACTGCCCGACCAGCGCTTCTCCCGCCACTCCGGCGGAGCGCCGAACTTCGGTTTCACCGAGCAGCGCTACTGGTTCCGCACCCAGCTGCTGCAGGTGACCAGCGATGAAAACTGGTTCCTGGAGTTCGGCTATCCACCCCTGGACAACATCGACGTGTTCCTGCTCGACCAGCACGGCGAGATGCTGGTCGCCGAGCATGGCGGTGATCGGCGCCCGTTTGACCAGCGCATGATCAAGAGTCGGCACTTCACGGTGGAGTTGCCATTGCCGCTCGGTGAACCGGTCTGGCTGTATGTGGCGGTGCAGACCGAGGGATCGCTGCAGATGCCCGCGGTACTCTCGAGCGCCCACCACTATGTGTCCACCAGTCGTACCGAGTACTACCTGCTGGGGCTCTACTACGGAGCTTTGCTGTCGATGCTGCTGTACACCCTGCTGACCTATCTGTCGGTCAGGGACGCCAGCCATCTCTATTACATTGCCTACATCGCTGCCTACGCGTTGTTCCAGCTGACGCTCAATGGCCTGTCCTTTGAATATCTGTGGCCCCAGTATCCAGGCTGGAGCAACCGCATGCTGCCGCTGTCGATCACGGTGGCCACGCTCACCCTGATCTTGCTGACGCGCTCGTTCCTGCAGACCCGCACGCTGGCGCCGCGTATCGATCGCCTATTGTTGCTGGTGCAGCGCCTGTATGTCGCCCTGGCGCTGGCGTGCCTGTTCATGCCCTACGACTGGGCCATCCGCCTGAGCACCGCGTCGGTGGTGATTTCCCCGCTGGTGGTGTTTGCGGTGGCGGTGCGGATCTTCTGGGCCGGTTATCGCCAGTCGCGTTTCTTCCTGCTGGCATTCACCGTTCTGCTGCTGGGCATGGTGCTGTATGCGCTGAAGACCTTCCATGTGCTGCCGGGCACATATATCACCGAGTACGCCCTGCAGATCGGCTCTGCACTGCAGATGATCCTGCTGGTGGTGGCGCTGGCCGACCGCATGCGCCTGCTGAAGCAGGAAAACCTGCGTATCGAGCAGGAGGCCCGGGCGTTGCTCGAGCAGCGTGTGCTGGAGCGCACCGAAGAACTCAACAGTGCCTTGCTCGAACTCGGCGACAAGAACCGCCAGCTCAGCGAGCTGAGCACGATCGACGGATTGACCGGGGTGTACAACCGCGCCCATCAGGAAGAAGTGCTCGCGACAGAGTGGGCGCGGGCCTGCCGGCAGAAGGGCCCGCTGTCCGTGCTGATGGTCGATATCGACCATTTCAAGCGCATCAATGACAACCACGGGCACCAATCGGGTGATGCCGTGCTCAAGACGGTCGCGACGCTTATCAAGGGCTTTGCCAAGCGCAAGGCCGATGTGGTGTGCCGTTATGGCGGTGAAGAGTTCATGGTGATTCTGCCGGACACCACCTTGGAGGGTGCCCAACTGGTCGCAGAGAGCATTCGCCAGGCGCTGGCTGAACTCGATATCCCGCTGGTTGGCGAAGTGATCAAGGTCACCGCCAGCATCGGCCTGGCATCGGCGATTCCTGGTTCGCCTGCTCGCGATGAGCTGGTGGCGCTGGTTGGCGCGGCAGATGCGGCGCTCTATCGGGCCAAGCAGGAAGGACGCAATCGGGTTTGCCTGAGCAGCGCTTAGGCCTCGGTCGGAGCAATGCCAAGTCCGGCCTGTGCGGCTGGCAATGACCAAGATCCCCGCGCAGGCCGTCCGCGCGGATTGCGTGTTTACCGGCGCGCAGAGCGATGCCCATTGTGCCTCGCGCTTTTTTCCTCTCGGCACCGCCGATGCCGTCGCGCAGCGTTTAAACTGCGCAATTCCGGAGCTTTCTGTCGCATTGCCGAAAGCCCAGGAAAACCGCGGGTTGCCGCTGTAAGAAGTTGTCGCATGGCGGCAATGCGGGCCCGTGGGCAGTCCCTACAATCCTTTCATCACCTGCCATTTGTGCGGTGTTCCTTATTCAGGAGAGCCCCGATGTCCGTTCAGCACGATCCGGTGCAACGCGCCGATTTCGATCAGTATCTGGTCCCCAACTATGCCCCCGCTGCCTTCATTCCGGTGCGCGGCCAGGGCTCCCGAGTCTGGGATCAGAGCGGTCGCGAGCTGATCGATTTCGCCGGTGGCATCGCCGTCAACTCCCTGGGCCACTGCCATCCGGCGCTGGTCAAGGCGCTGACCGAGCAGGCCAATACCCTGTGGCACATCTCCAACGTGTTCACCAACGAGCCGACCCTGCGTCTGGCCCACAAGCTGGTCGACGCGACTTTCGCCGAGCGCGTGTTCTTCTGCAACTCCGGCGCCGAGGCCAACGAGGCTGCATTCAAGCTGGCCCGTCGCGTCGGCCATGACCGTTTCGGTCCGGAGAAGTGCGAGATCATCGCCGCACTCAACAGCTTTCACGGCCGCACCCTGTTCACCGTCAGCGTCGGTGGCCAGCCCAAGTATTCCGACGGCTTCGGTCCGAAGATCCAGGGCATCAGCCATATCCCGTACAACGACCTGGACGCGCTGAAAGCGGCCATCTCCGACAAGACCTGCGCCGTGGTGATCGAACCGATCCAGGGCGAGGGCGGCGTGCTGCCGGCCGACCAGGCATACCTGGAAGGCGCTCGCAAGCTGTGCGACGAGCACAACGCGCTGCTGATCTTCGACGAAGTGCAGAGCGGCATGGGCCGTACCGGCGAGCTGTTCGCCTACATGCACTACGGCGTGACCCCGGACATCCTCTCCAGCGCCAAGAGCCTGGGCGGCGGTTTCCCCATCGGCGCCATGCTGACCACCACCGACCTGGCCAAGCACCTGGCCGTCGGCACCCATGGCACCACCTACGGCGGCAACCCGCTGGCCTGCGCAGTGGGCGAGGCGGTGCTGGATATCGTCAACACCCCGGAAGTGCTGAATGGCGTCAAGGCCAAGCATGCCCAGTTCAAGCAGCGCCTGCAGGCGATCGGCGAGAAATACGGCATCTTCAGCGAGATCCGCGGCCTCGGCCTGCTGCTCGGCTGCGCCCTGACCGATGCCTGGAAGGGCAAGGCCAAGAGCGTGCTGGACGCGGCCACCGCCGAAGGCGTGATGGTGCTGCAGGCCGGTCCGGATACGGTGCGCTTTGCCCCTAGCCTGGTGGTGGAAGACGCTGACATCAACGAGGGCCTGGACCGCTTCGAGCGCGCCGTGGCCAAGCTGGTCCAGGGCTGATCCGCGATCAGTGGCGGCGGTGCAGGGTTGCGCCGCCGGTTTCTTCAGGACGAACCGCTCCATGTGTGATCGGAATCTCCGATCTTTCTCCAGTAGGCCCTGAGCCTTCTGGGGTTTTTATTCGAAAACCGTTCCGCCCAGGCGGAAGGCCGTTCAAAGGAGTAACGCCATGCTGGTGATGCGCCCCGCGCAGATGTCCGACCTTGCCGAGGTGCAGCGTCTGGCTGCGGACAGTCCGGTGGGTGTTACTTCGCTGCCGGACGACGCCGGTCGCCTGAGGGACAAGATCGCCGCGTCCGAGGCGTCCTTCGCCGCCGAAGTGATCTTCAACGGCGAGGAGAGCTATTTCTTCGTGCTCGAAGACAGCAGCAGCGGCAAGCTGCTCGGCTGCTCGGCCATCGTCGCTTCCGCCGGCTACTCGGAACCTTTCTACAGCTTCCGCAACGAGACCTTCGTGCACGCCTCGCGCGAGTTGAAGATCCACAACAAGATTCACGTCCTCTCGCTGTGCCACGACCTCACCGGCAACAGCCTGCTGACCAGCTTCTACGTGCAGCGCGACCTGGTCGACAGCCCGTTCGCCGAGCTCAACTCGCGCGGCCGCCTGCTGTTCATGGCCACCCATCCCGAGCGTTTCGCCGATGCGGTGGTGGTGGAAATCGTCGGCTACAGCGACGAGCAGGGCGACTCGCCGTTCTGGGACGCGGTCGGCCGCAACTTCTTCGACATGAGCTACACCGAGGCCGAGCGCCTGTGCGGCCTGAAGAGCCGCACCTTCCTCGCCGAGCTGATGCCGCACTACCCGATCTATGTGCCGCTGCTGCCGGACAGCGCCCAGGAAGCCATGGGCCAGGTCTACAGTCGCGCCCAGGTGACCTTCGACATCCTGATGCGCGAAGGCTTCGAGACCGACCACTACATCGATATCTTCGACGGCGGCCCGACCCTGCACGCGCGCACCTCGGGCATCCGCTCCATCGCCCAGAGCCGCATGGTGCCGGTCCGCGTCGGCGAGCCGAGCAAGGGCGGGCGCCAGTACCTGGTCAGCAACGGCCAGCTGCAGGATTTCCGCGCCATCGTCGCCGACCTCGACTGGGTGCCCGGCAAGCCGGTGACCCTGAGCGCCGAGGCGGCCGAGGCGCTGGGTGTGGGCGAGGGTGCCAGCGTTCGGCTGGTGGCGGTTTGATGCATTGACCCTTCTCCTTCAGGGAGAAGGTGGCCCTTAGGGCCGGATGAGGGAGCTTCCCTCAACCCCGGCCCCTCTCCCGGAAGGAGAGGGGAGAGAATTCTGGAGGCAATATGATCGTTCGTCCCGTCCGTAGCACCGACCTGTCGGCGCTGATCGACCTGGCCCGCAGCACCGGCACCGGCCTGACCACCTTGCCGGCCAACGAGGAACGCCTGGCGCACCGGGTCGGCTGGGCGGAGAAGGCCTTCCGTGGCGAGGCCGAGCGCGCCGACGCCGACTACCTGTTCGTGCTCGAGGACGACAACGGCCAAGTCGTTGGCATCTCCGCCGTCGCGGGTGCTGTAGGCTTGCGTGAGCCCTGGTACAACTACCGGGTCGGCCTCACTGTCAGCGCCTCCCAGGAATTGAAGATCCACCGCGAGATCCCCACCCTGTTCCTGGCCAACGACATGACCGGCAACTCCGAGCTGTGCTCGCTGTTCCTGCATGCCGGCTACCGTACCGGTCTCAATGGCCGCCTGCTGTCCAAGGCACGCTTCCTGTTCATGGCCGAGTTCCGCGAGCTGTTCGGCAACAAGGTGATCGCCGAGATGCGCGGCATGTCCGACGAGGCCGGCCGCTCGCCGTTCTGGGAGAGCCTGGGCCGGCATTTCTTCAAGATGGAGTTCAGCCAGGCCGACTACCTCACCGGTGTCGGCAACAAGGCCTTCATCGCCGAGCTGATGCCCAAGTTCCCGCTCTACACATGCTTCCTCTCCGAAGAGGCGCGCAGCGTCATCGGGCGCGTGCACCCGGACACCGAGCCGGCGCTGGCCATGCTCAAGGGCGAAGGCTTCAGCTATCAGGGCTTCGTCGACATCTTCGACGCCGGCCCGGCCATCGAGGTTGAGACCGACAAGATCCGCGCGGTGCGCGACAGCCAGAACCTGGTGCTGGCCGTGGGCACGCCGGGTGACGACGCCATTCCCTATCTGATCCACAACCGCAAGCGCGAAGACTGCCGTATCGCCGCCGCGCCGGCGCGTGCCGCCGCCGGCACCCTGGTGGTCGACCCGCTGACCGCCAAGCGCCTGCAGCTCAGTGCCGGCGCCAATGTGCGCGCCGTGCCGCTGTCGGCCAAGGAGAGCAAGCAATGACCACGCATTACATCGCCGGCAACTGGCAGGCCGGGCAGGGCGAGGCCTTCGATTCGCTCAATCCGGTAACCCAGGAGGCCGTGTGGAGCGGCCAGGGCGCCAGCGCCTCGCAGGTCGAGCAGGCCATTGCTGCCGCCCGCTCCGCTTTCCCGGCCTGGGCGCGCCGCCCGCTGGACGAGCGCATCGCTGTGCTGGAGCAGTTTGCCGCCACCCTCAAGGCGCATGCCGACGAGCTGGCCCGCGCCATCGGTGAGGAAACCGGCAAGCCGCTTTGGGAGTCCGCCACCGAAGTGACCAGCATGGTCAACAAGGTCGCCATCTCCATCCAGAGCTACCGCGAGCGTACTGGCGAGAAAAGCGGCCCGCTGGCCGATGCCACCGCCGTGCTGCGCCACAAGCCACATGGCGTGGTCGCCGTGTTCGGCCCGTACAACTTCCCCGGCCACCTGCCCAACGGCCACATCGTGCCGGCGCTGCTTGCCGGCAACGCGGTGGTGTTCAAGCCCAGCGAGCTGACCCCCAAGGTCGCCGAGCTGACCGTGAAGTGCTGGATCGAGGCCGGTCTGCCGGCTGGCGTGCTCAACCTGGTGCAGGGTGCCCGCGAGACTGGCGTGGCCCTGGCCGGCAACCCGGGCATCGACGGCCTGTTCTTCACTGGCTCCAGCCGCACCGGCAACCTGCTGCACAGCCAGTTCGCCGGTCGCCCGGACAAGATCCTGGCGCTGGAGATGGGCGGCAACAACCCGCTGGTGGTGGACCAGGTGCAGGACGTCGACGCCGCCGTCTACACCATCATCCAGTCCGCCTTCATCTCCGCCGGCCAGCGCTGCACCTGTGCGCGCCGCCTGCTGGTGCCGGCCGGCGCCTGGGGTGATGCCCTGCTGGCGCGCCTGGTGGCGGTGGCCTCGACCATCAAGGTCGGTGCCTTCGACGAACAGCCGGCACCGTTCATGGGCTCGGTGATCTCCCTGGCCGCTGCCGAGCATCTGCTCAAGGCCCAGCGCCATCTGCTCGACAACGGCGCCCAGGTGCTGCTGGAAATGATTCAGCCGGTACCCAACGCCGCGCTGCTGACCCCGGGCATTCTTGACGTGACCGGCGTTGCCGAGCGTATTGATGAGGAGTTCTTCGGCCCACTGCTGCAGGTGATCCGCTACGCCGATTTCGACGCCGCCATCGCCGAGGCCAACAACACCCAGTACGGCCTGGCCGCCGGCCTGCTGTCGGATAGCGCCGAGCGCTACCAGCAGTTCCTGATCGAGAGCCGCGCCGGCATCGTCAACTGGAACAAGCAGCTGACCGGCGCCGCCAGCAGCGCGCCGTTCGGCGGTGTAGGTGCCTCCGGCAACCATCGCGCCAGTGCCTACTACGCCGCCGACTACTGCGCGTACCCGGTCGCCTCGCTGGAGAGCGCCACCCTGAGCCTGCCCGCCACCCTGACCCCGGGAGTGAGTCTGTGATGTCCGCCTATGAAATGAACTTCGATGGCCTGGTCGGCCCGACCCACAACTACGGCGGCCTGTCGTACGGCAACGTGGCGTCGCAGAGCAACAGCCAGGCGACTTCCAATCCGAAGGAAGCGGCCAAGCAGGGCTTGGGCAAGATGAAGGCGCTGATGGACATGGGCTTCAAGCAGGGCGTGTTCGCCCCGCAGGAACGCCAGGACGTCGCCGCGCTGCGTGGCCTGGGGTTCAGCGGCACTGACGCCGAAGTGATCGCCAAGGTCGCCAAGCAGTCCATGCCGTTGCTGGCCGCCGTCAGCTCGGCGTCCAGCATGTGGACGGCCAACTCCTGCACCGTCAGCCCCAGTGCCGACACTGCGGACGGCCGCGTGCACTTCACCGCCGCCAACCTCAACTGCAAGTTCCACCGCAGCATCGAGCACCCGACCACCAGCCGCGTGCTGCGTGCGATGTTCGACAGCGAACAGCACTTCGCCCACCATGCCGCGCTGCCAGCCGTGGGCCAGTTCGGCGACGAGGGGGCGGCCAACCATACGCGCTTCTGCAAGAGCTATGGCGAGGCCGGCGTGGAGTTCTTCGTGTTCGGTCGCAGCGCCTTCGACGGTCGCTTCCCGGCGCCGCAGCGTTATCCGGCGCGGCAGACCCTGGAAGCCTGCCAGGCGGTCGCCCGTCTGCACGGCCTGGGCGACGAGGGTGTGGTCTACGCCCAGCAGAACCCGGCGGTGATCGATCAGGGTGTGTTCCACAACGACGTGATCTCGGTGGGCAACGGCGAGGTGCTGTTCTATCACCAGGACGCCTTCCTCGACACCGACAAGGTGCTGGCCGAGTTGAGCGACAAGCTCGGTCGCCGTGGCGGCGATTTCCAAGGCGTACTGGTGCCGCGTGATGCCGTGAGCGTCGACGATGCCGTGCGTTCTTACCTGTTCAACAGCCAGTTGCTGACCCGCGCCGACGGCAGCATGCTGCTGATCGTGCCGGAGGAATGCCGCAACAACGCCAACGTCTGGGCCTACCTGCAGCAACTGACCAGCGGTAGCGGCCCGATCCGCGAGGTCAAGGTGTTCGACCTCAAACAGAGCATGCAGAATGGTGGCGGCCCCGCCTGCCTGCGCCTGCGCGTGGCGCTCAAGGAGCACGAGCTGGCGGCGGTGAATCCGGGCGTGGTGATGACCCCCGCGCTGTTCGACACCCTCAACGCCTGGGTCGACAAGCACTATCGCGACCGCCTGGCGGAAAGCGACCTGGCTGACCCGCAATTGCTGATCGAATGCCGTGCGGCATTGGATGAACTGACGCAGATCCTTAAACTGGGCTCCGTCTATCCCTTCCAACTCGCCTGAGAGCACTGAACATGTCCGACGCCCTGCAACTTATCCTCGAAGATACCGACGGCACCCAGCTGGAGACGTCCTGCACCCGCTTCGCCGTGATCTGGCAGGGCAAGGAAGTGTGGATCCAGGCCGTTGGCGACCAGCTGCTGATCGGCGTGGACGTGGAGGAGGGCGACACCGAGTACGCCAACCTGCTGCTGCGCCCGCAGGCCACCAACCTGGTCGGCCTGCAGCTGGAAATGGAGCCGGCCGACCTGTCCGGTGACGACGAGGATCATGTACACGGTCCCGACTGCAAGCACTGAGCCGGACCGTAAAGACTGAGGTAATCCCCATGCTCGCCCTCGGCAAACTGCTTGAACTCACCCTGGCCGGCCGCGAGCCGACCGAGAAGATTCAGCTGACCCGCGAGGGCGCACGCCTGCACTGGCTGGGCGAGGGCGTGCTGGAAGTGACGCCGACCGCCCACGACGACAGCGGGCTTGACCTGCTGCTGTCGGCTGGCATCCACGGCAACGAAACGGCGCCGATCGAACTGCTCGACCGGCTGCTGCAGGCCATCGCCTCCGGCCAGTTGCTGCCCAAGGTGCGCATGTTGTTCCTCTACGGCAATCCCGAGGCCATGCGCCGCGGTGAGCGCTACATCGAGCAGGACATCAACCGCCTGTTCGACGGCCGTCATGCCCAAAGCAGTGGCTTCGAGGCGCTGCGCGCCAATGAGCTGGAGCGTCACGCCGCGGCCTTCTTCAGCAAGGAAGGCCGCGCGCGTCTGCACTACGACCTGCACACGGCGATCCGTGGCTCGAAGATCGAACAGTTCGCTCTCTATCCCTACGTCGAAGGTCGCGAGCACTCGCGCGCCGAGCTGGCCCGCCTGCGCGCCGCCGGCATCGATGCGGTGCTGCTGCAGCGCAAGACCGGCATTACCTTCAGCTCTTACACCTACGCACGCCTCGGCGCCGAGGCCTTCACCCTGGAGCTGGGCAAGGCACGGCCGTTCGGGCAGAACGAGCTGGTCAACCTCGACCTGCTGGAGAAGCGCCTGCGCGAGCTGGTGGAGAACTGCGAGCCGGAAAGCGAGTCGCTGGATGGCCTGCAGCTGTTCGCCGTGTCTCGTGAGGTGATCAAGCATAGCGACGCCTTCAAGCTGCACCTGCCGGCCGATATCGAGAACTTTACCGAGCTCGAGCCTGGTTTCCTGCTGGCCGAGGACATCGCCGGCACCCGTTGGCTGGTGGAAGAGCAGGGCGCCCGCATCATCTTCCCCAATCCCAAGGTCAAGAACGGCCTGCGCGCCGGCATCTTGATCGTTCCTACCGAGCTCTGATCCGGTTCTTTGCTCTCGATTCGGGTCACTCCGTGGCCCGATAGAGGCTTTCTATCCAAATTCCCCGCAAACGGGCTGTCCCTGCCGCGCGAGGCCGATATAATGCGGCCCTTTGCCGGCTTTTGCCGTGGCCGCCGTTTGCCTGGATGAAATAGATGAAAAGCGCAGAAATCCGTGAAGCCTTCCTCCGCTTCTTCGAAGAGAAGGGGCACACCCGCGTCGCTTCCAGTTCGCTGATCCCGGCGAACGATCCGACCCTGCTGTTCACCAACGCCGGCATGAACCAGTTCAAGGACTGCTTCCTCGGCCTGGAAAAGCGCGCCTACACCCGCGCCACCACCAGCCAGAAGTGCGTACGTGCCGGCGGCAAGCACAACGACCTGGAAAACGTCGGCTACACCGCACGCCACCACACCTTCTTCGAGATGTTGGGCAACTTCAGCTTCGGTGACTACTTCAAGCGCGACGCCATCGCCTACGCCTGGGAATTCCTGACCAGCGACAAGTGGCTGAATCTGCCTAAGGAGAAGCTCTGGGTCACTGTCTACGCCACCGACGACGAGGCCTACGACATCTGGCACAAGGAAGTCGGCATCCCGGCCGAGCGCATGATCCGCATCGGTGACAACAAGGGTGCGCCGTACGCTTCCGACAACTTCTGGGCCATGGGCGATACCGGCCCGTGCGGCCCGTGCACCGAGATCTTCTTCGACCACGGCGAGCACATCTGGGGCGGCCCGCCCGGCTCGCCGGAAGAGGACGGCGACCGCTACATCGAGATCTGGAACAACGTGTTCATGCAGTTCAACCGCACCGCGGACGGCGTGCTGCACCCGCTGCCGGCGCCGAGCGTGGACACCGGCATGGGCCTGGAGCGCATCAGTGCCGTGCTGCAGCACGTCAACTCGAACTACGAGATCGACCTGTTCCAGAGTCTGCTGAACGCCGCGGCCAAGGCCATCGGTTGCGCCAACGAGGGTCAGGCCTCGCTGAAAGTGGTGGCCGACCATATCCGTTCCTGCGGTTTCCTGATCGCCGACGGCGTCACTCCATCCAACGAAGGTCGCGGCTACGTGCTGCGCCGCATCGTGCGTCGCGCCTGCCGCCACGGCAATAAGCTGGGTGCCAAGGGCAGCTTCTTCTACCAGATCGTCGCCGCGCTGGTGGCCGAGATGGGCGAAGCCTTCCCCGAGCTGAAACAGCAGCAGGCGCACATCGAGCGCGTGCTGAAGACCGAAGAAGAACAGTTCGCCAAGACTCTGGAGCAGGGCCTGAAGATCCTTGAGCAGGACCTGGCCGAGTTGAAAGGCAGCGTTATCCCGGGGGACGTGGTGTTCAAGCTGTACGACACCTACGGTTTCCCGGTCGACCTGACCGGCGACATCGCCCGCGAGCGCGAGCTGACCCTCGACGAGGAAGGCTTCGAGCGCGAGATGGAAGCCCAACGCGTGCGCGCCCGCTCCGCCAGCTCGTTCGGTATGGACTACAACAGCCTGGTCAAGGTCGACAGCGACACCGTCTTCCTCGGCTACGCTGGCACCGCCGGTAGCGGCAATGTCGTTGCCCTGTTCAAGGACGGCGCTGCTGTCGACAGCCTGGGCGAAGGCGAGGAGGGCGTGATCGTCCTCGACCAGACCCCGTTCTATGCCGAATCCGGCGGCCAGGTCGGTGATAGCGGCTATCTCTCCGCTGCCGGTGCGCGCTTCGATGTGCGTGACACTACCAAGGTCGGCGGTGCTTTCCTTCACCACGGCATCGTCGCCCAGGGCGGCATCAAGGTTGGCGCCGAGCTGCAGGCCGAGGTCGACGCCTCGGTACGTCAGGCTACCGCGCTGAACCACTCCGCTACTCACCTGCTGCACGCCGCGCTGCGCCAGGTACTCGGTGAGCACGTGCAGCAGAAAGGCTCGCTGGTCGACAGCCAGCGCCTGCGTTTCGACTTCAGCCATTTCGAGGCGATCAAGCCCGAGCAGCTGAAACAGCTGGAAGAACTGGTCAACGCCGAGATCCGCAAGAACTCCGCGGTCGAGACTGAAGAAACAGACATCGAAACCGCCAAGGCCAAGGGCGCCATGGCGCTGTTCGGCGAGAAGTACGGCGATGACGTGCGCGTGCTGACCATGGGCGGCGGCTTCTCCGTCGAGCTGTGTGGCGGTACCCACGTGTCGCGCACCGGCGACATCGGTCTGTTCAAGATCACCAGCGAAGGCGGTGTGGCCGCCGGCGTGCGCCGCATCGAAGGCGTCACCGGCGCCGCGGCACTGGCCTGGCTGAATGGCGCGGAAGAGCAGCTGAAAGAAGCCGCCGCGCTGGTCAAGGGCAGTCGCGACAATGTGCTGGACAAGCTGTCCGGTCTGATCGAACGCAACCGTCAGCTGGAAAAAGAGCTGGAACAGCTCAAGGCCAAGGCCGCCAGCGCTGCCGGCAACGACCTGGCCGGTTCGGCTGTGGATGTCAAAGGCATCAAGGTGCTGGCTTCGCGACTCGACGGCCTGGACGGCAAGGCCCTGCTGGCGATGGTCGACCAGTTGAAGAACAAGTTGGGCAGCGCGGTGATCCTGCTCGGCGGCGTGCAGGACGACAAGGTCGTGCTGGTCGCCGGTGTGACCCAGGACCTGACCGCCAAGCTCAAGGCCGGTGACCTGATGCGTCAGGCTGCTGCTGCCGTGGGTGGCAAGGGCGGTGGTCGTCCGGACATGGCTCAGGGCGGCGGCGTGGATGCCGGCAAGCTGGACGAGGCGCTGGCTCTGGCGGCGACTTTCGTCGAACAAGGCGCCTAAATACGGCGAAACCGAGGCCTGCAGTGCGTCCGGCAGGCCTTGGCAGTGTGACCCGATGCGGGTTTAATGGGCGCCCTTCGAGGAATCAGGCGGCTTTTTGACATGGCGTTGATCGTACAGAAGTTTGGGGGCACCTCAGTCGGTACCGTGGAGCGTATCCAGCAGGTAGCCGACAAGGTGAAGAAATTCCGCGAAGGCGGCGACGATATCGTTGTCGTGGTTTCCGCCATGAGCGGCGAAACCAACCGCCTGATCGACCTGGCCAAGCAGGTCAGCGACGGCCAGCCGGTGCCGCGCGAACTGGACGTGATGGTCTCCACCGGCGAGCAGGTGACCATCGCCCTGCTGGCCATGGCCCTGATTCAGCGCGGCGTGCCGGCGGTGTCCTACACCGGTAACCAGGTGCGCATCCTCACCGACAACGCCCATACCAAGGCGCGCATTCTGCAGATCGACGACCAGAAGATCCGTGCCGACCTCAAGGCCGGTCGCGTGGTGGTGGTCGCCGGCTTCCAGGGCGTGGACGAGGAGGGCAACATCACTACCCTCGGTCGCGGTGGTTCCGACACCACCGGCGTGGCCCTGGCTGCGGCGCTGAAAGCTGACGAATGCCAGATCTACACCGACGTCGATGGCGTCTACACCACCGATCCGCGCGTGGTGGCCAAGGCCCAGCGTCTGGACAAGATCACCTTCGAAGAGATGCTGGAAATGGCCAGCCTCGGTTCCAAGGTGCTGCAGATCCGCTCGGTGGAATTCGCCGGCAAGTACAACGTCCCGCTGCGCGTGCTGCACAGCTTCCAGGAGGGTCCGGGCACCCTCATTACCCTTGACGAAGAGGAATCCATGGAACAGCCGATCATCTCCGGCATCGCCTTCAATCGCGACGAAGCCAAGCTGACCATCCGTGGCGTACCGGATATCCCCGGCGTGGCCTTCAAGATCCTCGGTCCGATCAGTGCCGCTAACATCGAAGTGGACATGATCGTGCAGAACGTGGCGCACGATAACACCACCGATTTCACCTTCACCGTGCACCGCAACGACTACCAGAGCGCCATGGGCGTGCTGGAAAACACCGCGCGTGAGTTGGGTGCCCGTGAAGTGATCGGCGACACCAACATCGCCAAGGTGTCCATCGTCGGAGTCGGCATGCGCTCCCACGCGGGCGTGGCCAGCCGCATGTTTGAGGCGCTGGCCAAGGAAACAATCAATATCCAGATGATCTCCACCTCGGAAATCAAAGTGTCCGTGGTCATTGAGGAGAAGTACCTGGAGTTGGCCGTGCGCGCCCTGCACACTGCCTTCGACTTGGATGCGCCGGCCCGACAGGCCGAGTGACGATCTACTGAAAGGCGCGGTTATCCGCGCCTTCGCTTTTTTGGTCGGTTTGGCAGGGGACTTTTCTTTTGTCGGGGCTGGTCAATACTTGGGTGAAGGCGTCGCACTTGATATAGGCGATGCTGCCACCATTTTATTTCTTGCAGACTGTTGTCCCGTAATTGAATCCGTAAGGAGAAAGGAATGCTGATTCTGACTCGCCGGGTCGGAGAGACCCTGATGGTGGGTGATGATGTCACCGTCACCGTGTTGGGCGTGAAAGGTAATCAGGTGCGCATTGGCGTCAATGCTCCCAAGGAAGTTGCCGTGCACCGCGAAGAGATTTACCAGCGCATCCAAAAAGAGAAAGGCGACGAACCAAGCCACTAATTTTTCTCGAAATTTTGGCTTTGCAAACGGGGAAAACATGGTTATCATGCGCCCCGTGTTGCGGAGAGGTGGCCGAGTGGCCGAAGGCGCTCCCCTGCTAAGGGAGTACACCTCAAAAGGGTGTCGGGGGTTCGAATCCCCCCTTCTCCGCCATATTCACAACCTCGGTTGTGTTTGTGCTAAGTCCGATAAGTTATTGAACTTATTCGGAAAAGTGCTTGACCTAATGGTTGAGATCACTAAAATGCGCAACCCACGCACTCATAGCTCAGCTGGATAGAGTACCCGGCTACGAACCGGGCGGTCGGAGGTTCGAATCCTCCTGAGTGCGCCATATTGAAATGGCTTGCAGCGATGCAAGCCATTTTGTTTCAGCCAGCGGTGATCTGGTCTAAAAGCGCCATACGCACTCATAGCTCAGCTGGATAGAGTACCCGGCTACGAACCGGGCGGTCGGAGGTTCGAATCCTCCTGAGTGCGCCATACAGCAAAAGGCTCGCAGCGATGCGGGCCTTTTGTCTTTTCAGCGTTTGCCTTTCTCCTTCACGCAGCCGTACTCGTCGAAGGTCACCTGGCGTTTGTTGCCCTTGTCGTCGGCGTAGTGATAGCGGGTCTGACCGTCGTTGCTGGTGACCTTGTCCGGCTCGCCCAGGCTGCTCTCTACATCGCGTTGGGTCATGCCGCCACGTATCTGCTGGCGGATGACGGCGCGCCGCCGTTCGCTGTTGGTGAGCTTGTTGCCGCAGCCATCTTGCTTGGTGCCGACCACCACGAGCTGCTCGTCAACCTTCTTCTTGCCTTTTGCTTTGGCTCGCGTCTTTTGACTCTTGGCAAGCGGCACGGCTTTGCCTTTGCCTGGCGTGGGGTTGTAAGCCTCCTGTAGATCCTGGCTGGCCTCTTCCGGGCAGCCGTGCAGGGTGTAGGTGATGTGGCCTTTGTCGTCTTCGCAGCGGAATACGGTGGAGGCTTGGGAGTGGGTGGTGGGGTAGAGCAGGGATGCGCAAATTCCTGCGCAGATCAGTCGCAGCATGACTCATCCTCCTTGACGGTTGCCTTCCCCAGCCTAGACCGTCCTCCTGGTCTCGCCAGCGTGCCTTGTGACGCAGCGCATGCGTCGAAGAAACAGGTTGTGCGAGCGTCTAGAAAAGCGCTGCAAGCGCTTGTTCTAGACCTGATTTTGTCGCGTCGAAACGGAGTGCAGTGCTATCATTGCAGGGTCAGCCCCGCCGGGGCTTGTGGAAAACCACCATGGACTTACCCAGTAGTTACTCAACTTATTTTTCGCCCAATCGCGTTTTGACTGATTGACCCCCGTGGCGCGCCCTGCTGCTGGGGTGGAGCGTGCCGTATGACTGAAGTAGAAGCCAAAAAGCCGCAAGAAAGCCTGCAGGACCGCCTCGCTCAGGTGGTCGAACTGCTGCACCGCCACAAGCTGGTCGAAAGCCTGACTCATCGTCAGGAGGGCCAGCACCAGGATCTGGTGGAAAACCTGGTCCATCGGCAGAACCTCGCCGAACTGCAGCGCAAGCTCGATGAGCTGCACTCCGCAGACGTTGCCCATATCCTCGAAGCCCTCCCGCTTGGCGATCGCCTGACAGTCTGGCAGCTGGTCAAGGCCGAGCGCGACGGCGATATCCTTCTCGAAGTCTCCGACGCGGTCCGCGAATCTCTGATCGCGGACATGGATGACCATGAAATTCTCGCCGCCGCCAAGGACATGGATGCGGATGAGCTCGCTGACCTAGCCCCCGAGTTGCCGCGCGATGTAGTGCTCGAGCTGATGGAGTCCCTGGACGCCCAGCAGCGTGAGCGTGTGCGTTCGGCGCTGTCCTACGAGGACGACCAGGTTGGTGCGCTGATGGACTTCGAAATGGTCACCATCCGCGAAGACGTCAGCCTGGAAGTGGTGTTGCGCTATTTGCGGCGACTGAAAGAGCTGCCGGGGCATACCGACAAGCTGTTCGTGGTCGATTACGACGGCGTGCTCAAGGGCGTGCTGCCGATCAAGCGTCTGCTGGTCAACGATCCGGACAAGCAGGTCGGCGAGGTCATGGCCAGCGATCCGGTAAGTTTCCAGCCGAACGAGGATGCGCATGACGCGGCGCAGGCGTTCGAGCGCTACGACCTGATTTCCGCCCCGGTAGTAGACAAGGAGGGCCGTCTCATCGGGCGTCTGACCATCGACGAGATGGTCGACCTGATCCGTGAGGAAAGCGAGAGCGAAGTGCTGAATATGGCTGGTTTGCGCGAGGAGGAAGATATCTTCGCCTCGGTGTGGAAGTCTCTCGGCAACCGCTGGGCCTGGCTGGCCATTAACCTGATTACCGCCTTCCTGGCGTCGCGTGTGATCGGCCTGTTCGAGGGCTCGATCGAGAAGCTGGTGGCTCTGGCGGCCCTGATGCCGATCGTGGCTGGCATCGGTGGCAATTCGGGCAACCAGACTATCACCATGATCGTGCGCGCCATGGCGCTGGATCAGGTTGGTACCGGCAATACCGCGCGCCTGGTGCGCAAGGAGTTGGGGGTGGCCCTGATCAATGGCGTGGTCTGGGGTGGAGTCATCGGTGTGGTCGCCTTCTGGCTCTACGACAGCTGGTCGTTGGGCCTAGTGATGACTGGTGCCATGACGCTTAACCTGTTGCTGGCTGCGTTGATGGGGGTTCTGATCCCCATGACACTGGTGCGCATGGGGCGTGATCCGGCCATGGGTGCCAGTGTGATGATCACCGCCATGACTGACAGTGGTGGATTCTTCATCTTCCTGGGACTGGCTACGCTGTTCCTGCTCTGATCGGCAGACACAAAAAAGCCGGCGTTAGCCGGCTTTTTTATTGGAGATGGTGCGGAGGAATTCAGGCCTCTTCGCTAGCCAGCTCTGCATCGTGAGCGATCAGTGCGACCAGAGCGTTCTGCTGGCGTCGCGACAGCTGACGGAAGCGTTGCAGCAGTTCGCGTTCGTGCAGGGATAGTTCCGGACTATCCATGTGCAGATTCAGCTCGTCGCCCAGAGAGCCTTCCTGGAACAGGCTCTGTTCCAGGCGCGCAATGATTTCCGAGTTCATGCTGCGGTGATGGTTACGCGCCACGTCGGCGATGCGCTCACGCATACCGTCGGGCAGGCGGACTACAAACTTGTCAGCCGTACGGCTGGAATAGATGGCCTGTTTCATAGGGCGTATACATTAAACCGGTTAGTTCAGGAAAGCGATGCTGGCAATCAGCTACACATTGTCGCTGCTTTGACCATGTTAGGCGCTAGCCGTTCAGCCGGTGACAGCATCGGTTCGGTTTTTGATCGGTCGACTATTTGACGCCAATTACGCGACGTAATTGTGGTCCGAATACAGGCGCATTGCCAGCACCAATTGTCCGAAATGCGTACAGCTAAGCAAAACTGGTGCACTGGTCAGTATATGAATAGCCTGTAATGCCCTAGATAGAGCGGCTTCCTGATTGCCGGTCATTCAGATGGCTCGGATCTCGACAGTATCTCCGGCCGTCGCTGGCGACTAGGGAACGTTGTGCGGTGATTGGTTTGTTTGGCTGGTCAGAAGAGGGCGAATGGCATGACAAACAGGCCTCTGCCCGTTAACATGCCGCCCCGTCGCAGAGCGATCGCTGTCCCAGTAGCTCAATTGGATAGAGCATCCCCCTCCTAAGGGGAAGGTTGGAGGTTCGACCCCTCTCTGGGACGCCATACATAGAAAAGCCCGCAAGCCAAAAGCATGCGGGCTTTTTCATGAGGCAGAAATAAAAAACCGGCCGCTAGGGCCGGTTCTTATAATCGACTTTGCTGTCGATTCGGGATTTGGTCGGAGCGACTGGATTCGAACCAGCGACCTTCTCGTCCCGAACGAGACGCGCTACCAAGCTGCGCTACGCTCCGAAGGATGGCGCGCATTTTACCGAAAAAGTTTTGCGGCACAAGGGGTTAGCTGGAAGATTTTTGCAGCCACGATTCCCTGTGGCGCGGTGCACTCAGAGCTCTTTGACGGTAATGACCTGGTCCTTGTTCACCCGTGTCGGTTTGCCATCGAGTTGTTCGAATTCGTAGAAGCCGGATTCCTCATCGAACTCGGGCACGTCCGTAGTCTGAATCTGGGTGCCGTCATTGAGGGTGATGACGCTGGGCGTCGAGCAGCCGGCCAGTGCCAGCAAGCCGGTGGCGAGCAGGGCGGTCAGGGTCCGTTGGGTCATGGGTACCTCCGGGAGTCATGGGGGTACGTAAGACGAGGATTTGCCGCTGCGGTTCCCGATCAGCCGCGCAGCAGTTCCGGCGTATTGAAATTGGCGAGGCGTGTGTCTCCCGGTTCGCAGAGGAGCTCCCTCGGATCGAGCTGCAGTATCGCGCGCAACGGGCTGCGCTCGCCGTTCTGCCAGATCTGCTGCAGCGGTTGCAGCAGGCGGCGTGGCACCAGGCAGAACAACGGTTGCCACTGTTCGCCCTGGCGCACCATCACCGGCTTGCCGGGGCACTCTCGAGCCCGACAGCGCAGCTCCGCCAGAAGGCTTTCATCCGCCAAAGGCGCATCACAAGGTAGTACCAGCAGCAGTTCGTGACGCGCGGCGGCAAGGCCGCTCAGCAGGCCGGCCAGGGGGCCGGGAAAGCCCGGTTCGGCGTCGCTCACCAGTTGGTCGGCGAAAGCCGCATAGCGCTCGGCGTTGCGGTTGCAGGAGATGATCAGGTCATCGGTCAGCGGCCGAACCCGCTCATGCAGGTGGGCGATCAGCGGTTGGCCGCGCCATTCCAGCAGTCCCTTGTCCTGGCCTCCCATGCGCTGCCCGCGGCCGCCGGCCAGTAGCAGGATGGAACAGGGGGGCAGGGCAGTAGTCATGGCGGCGCTCTGGGTCGGGGCCTGTGATATAACACCGGCCAGTTTTCGCCACAACCGGATCACGCCATGAGTCACAAGGCCGAGGCGGCTTTCGTGCCGCTGAACATCGCCGTTCTTACCGTCAGCGATACCCGCTCGCTGGAAACCGACACCTCTGGCCAGCTGTTCGTCGATCGCCTCACCGCTGCAGGCCATCACCTTGCTGCGCGGGTGCTGCTGAAGGACGATCTGTACCGCATTCGCGCCCAGGTGGCGCAATGGATCGCCGACGACGAGGTGCAGGTGGTGCTGATCACCGGCGGTACGGGCTTTACCGGCCGCGATAGCACCCCGGAGGCGGTGCGCTGCCTGCTGGACAAGCAGGTGGATGGCTTCGGCGAGCTGTTCCGGCAGATATCCGTGGCCGATATCGGTACCTCCACCATTCAGTCACGCGCCCTGGCCGGCTTGGCCAACGGCACCCTGGTGTGCTGCCTGCCGGGTTCGACCAACGCTTGCCGGACCGCCTGGGACGGCATCCTCGGCGAGCAGCTGGACAACCGCCACCGCCCCTGCAATTTCGTCCCGCATCTGAAGCAGGCTTCCGCCTGCGAGAGCCGCGGATGAGCCTGCTGCCTGTTGAAGAGGCGCTGCAGCGCCTGCTCACGCTGGCCGAGGCCACGCCCATTCATGGTCGAGAAATAGTCGCGCTGGCCGCCGCCGACGGTCGTGTGCTAGCCACCGATCTGGTGGCCGGCCTCGACCTGCCGCCCTGGCCGAACAGCGCCATGGACGGCTACGCCCTCCGCCTGGCCGATGGCCAGGGCGGGCCGCTGCCGATCAGTCAGCGCATCCTCGCCGGCCAGGCTTCCGAGCCACTGCAACCCGGCACCTGTGCGCGCATCTTCACCGGTGCACCCATGCCGGCTGGGGCCGACACAGTGGAGATGCAGGAGAACGTCGAGCTGCTGGCCGATGGCCGAGTGCATTTCCGCGAGCCGCTCAAGGCCGGGCAGAACGTCCGCCCTCAAGGCCAGGAGACCCGCGCCGGCGAAATGCTGCTGCACGCCGGCACCCGCCTGGGCCCGGTCGTGTTGGGTCTGGCCGCGTCGCTCGGCAGCGCTGTTCTGGCGGTGCGGCGCAAGCCGCGAGTGGCGGTGATCTCCACGGGGGACGAGTTGATCGAGCCCGGCCACCCGCTGGGTCCGGGGCAGATCTACAACAGCAATCGCAGCCTGCTCTGCGCCTGGCTGCAACGCCTGGGCTGCGAGGTGCGCGATGCCGGCATCCTGCCGGACGATGCGCAGCGCACCCGCGAAGCGCTGGCGGCGCTGGGTGATGCCGACCTGATCCTGTCCACCGGCGGCGTGTCGGTGGGCGAGGCCGACTACCTCGGCCAGGTCTTGCACGAGGAGGGTGAGCTGGCCCTGTGGAAGCTGGCGATCAAGCCGGGCAAGCCACTGACCTGCGGCCACTTCCGTGGTGTGCCGGTGCTGGGGTTGCCGGGCAATCCGGCCTCGACTCTGGTGACCTTCGGCCTGCTGGCGCGTCCCTATCTGCTGCGTCGCCTCGGCGTGCAGCGGGTCGAACCGTTGGCGTTTCAGGTGCCGGCCGGCTTCGCCTGGAACTCGGCGGGTAAGCGTCGCGAATACTTGCGTGCACGCATCGAGGATGGTCGCGCCGTGCTCTACCCGAACCAGAGCTCCGGTGTGCTGCGCAGCGCCGCCTGGGCCGATGGCCTGGTAGAGGTGCTGGAAGACCGTACCTATGCCGAAGGCGACTCGCTGCGCTTCATCCCACTGGGCGAGCTGCTGGCCTGAGCTTGAGCGCGCTGCTCTAGAGCGGCGCGCCCTTGCGGCTTTCGCGGTATTCGCCCGGCGTCATCCCGGTCCACGCCTTGAAGCTGCGGTGGAACGAGCGCGACTCGGTGAAGCCCAGGTAGCTGGCAATATCTTGGATCGCCAGGTCGCTGCGCAGCAGGTAGTGCTCGGCAAGCTCCTGGCGCAGCTGGTCGAGGATTTCCTGGTAGCTGGTGCCGGCCTGCTGCAGATGGCGCTGCAGGGTGCGCACCGTCATATGGAATTTCTCGGCGACCTTTTCCTTGCGCGGCAGACCGTCCTTGAGCAGCAGGCGCAGGGCGTTCTTCACCCGTTGCGGTAGCGGCTCGTTGTCGTCCAGCCCGGCCATCATAGTCAGCGCGTGTTCTTCCAGGGTGCGCAGCAGGTTGGCGTCGGCCTGGCGCAGGGGAATGCTCAGGTAGTCCAGTGGCACCAGCAGGGCATTGCTCGGTTGGCTGAACAGCACCGGGCAGCCAAATACCTCTTCGTAGTCCGCCTGCGGCGCCTCGTCAGGGCGCGCGTGTTCGAACCAGACTTCGCGCGGCGAGCGGTCCATGTCGGCGATCCAGCGGGCGTAGAGCATCCACGACGCCAGCACGTTCTCCACCATGTGCCGGCGGATGCCCGGGTGCTCGTGGCGGCAGTTCCAGATCAGCCGCACATGGTCGCCGGCCAGCTCCAACTGGCTAGTACCCATGTCGCCGACCAGTTTCTCGTAGGGCACGATGCGGCTCATCGCCTCGCCGAGGGTGGCGCAGTTCATGGTGATGTAGCCGAGCACGCTCCATGAGCCGGGTTGCACGTAGCGCGCGGCATGCAGGCCGAACAGCGGGTCCCCGGAAACCTGCATCAGGTGCTCCAGCAGGCGCTCGTGGACCTCGCTGGGCAGGCGCTTGCCGTTGTCCGCCAGGTCCTCGGCGCTGATGCCGGCGACGGCGCGAGCATTCTCAACGTCCAGGCCGAGATGTTCGGCGTGGCGCAGGTACTTGAGCAGGGCGGGGACCGAGGTATAGCCGAGGGTCAGCATGGTCGATTCTTGTTGTTCTGCTTGTCTTGATTGGCGACAGCCGCTGTCCCGATTCGACAGTGACCGGAGCGGGCGGCTGGCTAGTATAGGCAGCCATCGATCATCAGCGGAACTGTGAGGAAAGGACGGATGCGACGTTGGAACGGATGGGGCGACGAAGCCACCCAGGTAGAACTGCCGGCCCATGGCGGCGCCTTCCTTGCCGAGCGCGTCGGCGCCGGCCAGCGCCTGGCGGACGCCAGCCTGGAGCAGGTGCTGGCGCGCGTACCGCAGTCGCGCCTGGTCACCCGCCATCCGCTGGTCAGCATCGATGCGGAGGTGCGCGTGCGCCATGCCCGTGGCCAGAGCCTGCCGGACTGGCTGGCCATGCGCTCCGGCGATTTCGGCGTGTTCCCCGATGGCGTGGCCCTTCCGGAAACCGCGGCGCAGATCCGCGAGCTGCTGGTCTGGGCGCAGCAGCAGGACGCCATCGTCATCCCCTACGGCGGTGGCACCTCGGTGGCCGGTCACATCAATCCGGCGGCCGGCGACAAGCCGGTACTGACCCTGTCGCTGGAGCGCATGACCCAGCTGCTCGACCTCGACGAGCAGAGCCAGATCGCCACCTTCGGCCCTGGCGCTAGCGGCCCGCAGGTGGAGGCGCAGCTGCGCGCTCGCGGCTACACCCTCGGCCACTTCCCGCAGTCCTGGGAGCTGTCCACGCTCGGCGGCTGGGTGGCCAGCCGCTCCAGCGGCCAGCAGTCGCTGCGCTACGGGCGCATCGAGCAGCTGTTTGCCGGCGGCAAGGTCGAGACCTTCGCCGGCACCCTGGAGATTCCGACCTTCCCGGCATCGGCCGCCGGTCCGGACCTGCGCGAGTTGATCCTCGGCAGCGAAGGACGCTTTGGGGTGATCTCCGAAGTGCGCGTGCGGGTGACCAAGCTGGCCGAGCAAGAGAAGTTCTTCGCTGTGTTCCTGCCCAGTTGGCAGCAGGCCCTCGCCGGTATCCGTGCTCTGGCCCAGGCGCGCGTGCCGCTGTCGATGCTGCGCCTTTCCAACGCCATCGAGACCGAGACCCAGCTGGCCCTGGCCGGCCATCCGGAGCAGATCGCTTGGCTTGAGAAATACCTGGCCTTGCGTGGCGCCCGCGTCGGCAAGTGCATGCTGACCTTCGGCGTCACCGGCAATCGCGCGCAGAACGCCCTGTCGGTCAAGCAGGCCAAGCGCATCCTGCGCGCCGAGGGCGGCGTGTTCACCGGCACCCTGCTGGGCAAGAAGTGGGCGGAAAACCGTTTCCGTTTCCCCTACCTGCGCCATGGCCTGTGGGAGGCCGGCTACGCGGTGGACACCCTGGAGACGGCGACCGACTGGAGCAACGTCGACAACCTGCTGAACAAGGTTGAGGCCAGCCTGCGTCAGGGCCTGGCGGACGAGGGCGAGCAGGTCCACGTGTTCACCCACCTGTCCCACGTCTATGGCGAGGGCTCGAGCATCTACACCACCTACGTGTTCCGCCCGGGCAGCAGCTACGAGCAGACCCTGGTGCGCTGGAGCAAGCTCAAGCACGCGGCCTGCCAGACCATTGCCGGCAACCGCGGCACTATCAGCCACCAGCACGGCGTCGGTCGCGACCACGCGCCGTATCTGGCGGCGGAGAAGGGCGAGCTGGGCATGGCGGCGCTCAAGGCCATGGCCCAGCACTTCGACCCCGAGCAGCGTCTGGCCCCTGGCGTTCTGCTGAAAACCCATGAATAAGCCCGCTGCGCACCCCGAGAGTGGCGTGACTCGCTACGCTCGCCCTGCGGGCCTGCCTGCGGCAGTTCAGCCGCAAGCGGCTGTGAGGCGGTGCTCGCTCCTCGCCTATCGCCTTAATATGTCTCGCCGCTGCGCTCCCTCCGCCTTGCTCTCGGGGCGCTCGAGGCTTCTTCAAGGGTTTCGATAATGCAGAGCTGGAACGCCACCTGGCGTGAAACCGCGCTGCCGGAGCTGGCGGCGCGTGACTGGGACCTGATCGTGGTCGGCGGCGGCATCACCGGTGCCGGCATCCTGCGCGAGGCGGCCCGACGTGGCTGGAGCTGCCTGCTGTTGGAGCAACGCGATTTCGCCTGGGGCACCTCCAGTCGTTCGTCAAAGATGGTCCACGGCGGCCTGCGCTACATCGCCAAGGGCCAGCTGGCGCTGACCCGCGACTCGGTGCGCGAGCGCCAGCGCCTGCTCGGCGAGGCGCCGGGCCTGGTCGACCCGCTGCCGTTTCTATTCCCGCATTACCGTGGCCGCTTCCCCGGTCCCAAGGTGTTTGGCGGCCTGCTCGGTGTGTACGACGCCCTGGCCGGCCAGCGCCTGCACCGCTATCACCCGCTGGCCGAGCTGCGCTATCTAGCGCCGGGCCTGCAGGAGCAGACGCTGCTCGGTGCGACCCGCTTCACCGATGCGGTCACCGACGATGCGCGCCTGGTCATGCGTGTGCTGGGCGAGGCGCGTGCCGATGGCGGCGAGGCGCTCAATGGCATGCGGGTGGTCGAGCTGAGTCGCGACAACGGCCGGGTGGTCGGGTTGGTGGCCGAGGATGTGGAGAGCGGCCAGCACGTTGCCTTCCGCGCCCGCGCCGTGGCCCAGGCCACCGGTGCCTGGGCCGACGAGCTGCGGCAGAAGACCGGCCTGGAACATATCCGCCCGCTGCGCGGCAGCCATCTGCTGCTGCCTGCCTGGCGTCTGCCGGTGGCCCAGGCCATCAGCTTTATGCACGCCGACGACAAGCGCCCGGTGTTCGTCTTTCCCTGGGAAGGCGCCACGGTGGTCGGCACTACCGACCTGGACCACGGCGAGTCGCTGGGCCAGGATGCGTGCATCAGCGCCGAAGAAGTGGATTACCTGCTGGCGGCCTGCGCCAGCGTGTTTCCGCATGCCGGCATCGGACGCGCCGATGTGCTGTCCACCTGGGCCGGCGTGCGCCCGGTGGTCAGCGAAGGGGAGAGCACCGGGCGCAAGCCCTCGGACGAGAAGCGCGAGCACGCCCTGTGGAGCGAGCCTGGCTGCGTGACCCTGGCCGGCGGCAAGCTGACCACCTTCCGCCTGCTGGCCCTGGAAGTGTTGCGCGCCTGCGCGCCCATGGTTGGCCGCGAGGTGACGGATGCCGGTCAGCAGGTGTTCCGTAGCGCTAAGCCTCAGGTGCTAGCGGGTCTGGGTATGGCCCAGCAGCGCCGCCTGACCGGTCGCCATGGTGCTGCACTGCCGCGCCTGGCGCGGATGATCGACGAACTTGGCAATGCCTGCATCGGTGCCAGCAACACGCTGTGGGCCGAACTGGCCCTTGCCTGCGACGAGGAGCTGGTGCTGCACCTGGATGACCTGCTGCTGCGCCGCACCCGTATCGGCCTGCTGCTAGCGGGCGGTGCCGTGGACGAGCTGCCGCGCATCCGCGAGCTGTGCCAGCCGCGCCTGGGCTGGAGCGATGCGCGCTGGGACGAAGAACAACAACGCTATCTGGCGCTGTGGCATAGCTGCTACAGCCTGCCTTGAACTGCCTGGAAACCGACGTGACCGAACAACGCTACCTGCTGGCCATCGACAACGGCACCCAAAGCGTACGCGCGCTGCTCTTCGACCTGGCCGGCAACTTGGTCGGCAAGGGCAAGGTGGAGCTCGAGCCCTACTATTCCGAGCATCCCGGCTGGGCCGAGCAGGACCCGGAGTACTACTGGGCCAGTCTCGGCGAGGCCTGTCGGCGGCTGTGGGCCAGCGTCGAGATCGACAGAAGCCAGATCGCCGGCGTTTCGGTCACCACCCAGCGCGGCACCCTGATCAACGTGGATGAGGCCGGCAAGCCGCTGCGCCCGGCCATTCTCTGGCTGGACCAGCGTCGCGCCGAGGTGGAGGGCAGCATCACCGGGCCCTGGGGCTGGCTGTTCAAGCTGATCCGCGAAGAGGCGACGGTGGACTACTTCCGCGCTCAGGCCGAGGCTAACTGGGTCGCTCAACAGCAGCCGGACATCTGGGCGCGCACCCACAAGTTCCTGCTGCTCTCGGGCTTCCTCACCCACCGCCTGAGCGGGCGTTTCGTCGACTCGGTGGGCAGTTGCGTGGCCTACCTGCCGTTCGACTACAAGCGCCTGTGCTGGGCCAAGCCCAGCGACTGGAAGTGGCAGGCCATCCCGGTGCGCCCGGACATGCTGCCGGAGCTGGTCAAGCCGGGCGAGCGCATCGGCAGCATTACCGCCGAGGCCAGCGCCCATACCGGCATCCCCGAAGGGTTGCCGCTGATCGCCGCGGCCTCGGACAAGGCTTGCGAGGTGATCGGCGCCGGTGGCGTAGAGCCGAGCACGGCGTGCCTGTCCTACGGCACCACGGCGACCATCAACACCACCCGTGCCAAATACCTAGAGACCATCCCGCTGATTCCGCCATACCCGGCGGCGATTCCCGATCATTTCAACACCGAGGTCATGATCTTCCGTGGCTTCTGGATGGTTAGCTGGTTCAAGGAACAGTTCGGCCATGCCGAGCGCCAGCGTGGCCTGGAGCTGGGCGTGGAGGCCGAGACGCTGTTCGACGAGCTGGTCAACAGCGTGCCGCCGGGCTCCATGGGCCTGACCCTGCAGCCGTTCTGGTCGCCGGGCATCCGCGAGCCGGGGCTGGAGGCCAAGGGCTCGATCATCGGCTTCGGCGATGTACACACCCGCGCGCACCTGTACCGGGCGATCCTCGAAGGCCTGGCCTACGCCCTGCGCCAGGGCCGCGAGCGCATCGAGAAGCGCTCCGGCACCCGTATCGAACGCCTGCGTATCTCCGGTGGCGGCTCGCAGAGCGATGCGGCCATGCAGCTGACCGCCGATATCTTCAACCTACCGGCCGAGCGCCCGCACCTGTACGAGACCTCCGGCCTGGGCGCGGCCATCGACTGCGCCGTCGGCCTCGGCCTGCACCCGGACTTCCCCACGGCCATTGCCGCCATGACCCGCGTCGGCAAGGTGTTCCAGCCCAACCCGCAGGCGGTGGCGGTCTACGAGCGGCTGTACCGCGAGGTCTACCTGCGCATGTACAAGCAGCTCAAGCCGCTCTACGGCAGCATTCGCGAGATCACCGGGTATCCCGCATAGCCATTGCCTAAGCGCAGCGCGGCGGTGGAAACTGCCGGGGCATAGCTGACGACAGGGATGTGCATGAAGATCGTATGGGGATTGGTGATCGGGATTTCGATCCTGCATTACACAGTGATGGGCTATGCAGGCGACTACCCCTCGCGTGAGGCGGAGAACCTGATGGCCTGGGCCTTCGCCCTGACGCTGGCCTACTGGTGCCTGGCTGACGCCAAACGGCGTGGTTACCACCCTCCCTACGAGTTTGGCGCCTTCCTGTTCTTCCTTTGGCCGTTGGTCCTGCCGGTTTACTTGATACACAGTCGTGGCTGGCGGGGCTTGCTGCCTTGCGCTGGCTTATTTCTGCTGTCACTGCTTCCTTGGCTGAGTGGAGAGGCTGCGTACTATCTGGGCTGAGGCCCGCTAGGCTCCGCGAACGGCACTTTCAGTTAATGGCAGCAGTCTGCTTTATTCGGAGCAACGGGAGGGAGTTCATGGCTGTAGAGCGCAAGGCGCTGCTGATCCTGCATGGCAAGCAGGCGCAGAACGAGGAGGTGAGGGCCGCGGTGATGGCGCTGCGCGAGAACGGCTGGGAGCTGGCCGTGCGCCTGACCTGGGAAGGCGGCGATGCCGCCCGGCTGGTGGATGAGGCGCTGGCCGCCGGCTATCCGACTCTGATCGCCGGAGGCGGCGACGGCACCCTGCGCGAGGTGGCCGAGGCCATGGCGCTGGCGGGTAGCGACGCTTCCCTGGCCTTGCTGCCGCTGGGCACCGCCAATGACTTCTGCCGCGCCGCCGGGATTCCGCTGCCTCCGGCGGAGGCCTTGTCTCTGCTGGAGTTCGAGCCGCGTTCGATCGATCTGGGCGAGGTGGACGGGCAGTTGTTCCTCAACATGGCCACTGGCGGCTTTGGCTCCAAGGTCACCGCCAATACCTCGGAAGAGCTGAAGAAGATGCTCGGTGGCGCCGCGTATTTCCTCACCGGGCTGACGCGCTTTCCCGAGGTGCATTCCGCTTTCGGCCGCTTCAGTGGGCCCGGCTTCACCTGGGAGGGGGATTTCCTCGCCCTCGGCATCGGCAACGGGCGCCAGGCCGGCGGCGGCCACGTGATGTGCCCGCAGGCGCAGATCAATGATGGTTTGCTGGATATCTGCATAGTGCCGGCGCCACAGGACGTGGTCGGTACCCTGGGCACGCTGCTGTCCGGTGGCATCCTCGGACTGGAGTCGGTGTCGATCAGCGCGCGTTTGCCGTGGCTGGACGTGGAGGCACCGGAAGGGCTGGACATCAATCTGGACGGCGAGCCCATGGAAGGCCAGCGTCTGCGCTTCTCCGCGCGCTCGGGCGCACTGCGCCTACACCTGCCTGATATCTCTCCCCTGCTGCAGGGCAGCTAGGCTAGTCGTCGGCGCGGATGATGCCCTCGCGCAGGGCGTACAGCACCAGCCCCGGCACGTCGTGGATATCCAGGCGCTTCATGATCTGTGCGCGGTGCGCTTCCACCGTCTTCACGCTGAGATTGAGGCCCTCGGCAATGGCGCGGGTCGAGGTGCCGCGCGTGATCAGGCGCAGGATCTCCACCTGACGCTGGGTCAAGCCATGGTCGCTCGAGGGCTGTTCGTTGGACAGCGCCTGTTCGATCACCGGTTGAGCGATGGCCGAACTCAGGTAGCGTTCGCCGCGACCGATGGCGCAGAGCGCCAGGTGCAGCTCGGCCATGGCTGCGTCCTTCAGCAGATAGCCATGGGCGCCGCGGCGCAAGGCGTCGAGTACCACTCCGGCTTCGTTGTGCATGGAGAGCATCAACACCTTGCTGGTGGGCGCGACCTCGGCCAGCGGCTTGATGGCGTCCAGGCCACTGACGTCCTTCATCGAGATATCGAGCAGGATGATGTCCGGTTTCAGTTCGCGGGCCTGTTCGACCACCTGCTGACCGTCCTCGGCCTCACCGACGATCTCGAAGCCGGGTAATTCATCCACCATTGCGCGCACACCGATTCGGATCAGCGCGTGGTCGTCCGCGAGGAGGACGCGGCAGCTCATGGCCGCGCCCCAACGGTTGCTCTGTAGCAGGCTGCGCAAGGCGCAAAAGGGGAAAGCATCGTTCGGTTCCCTCCCGTTCTGCCCCGTTTTCCGACAGGGCGTCGACCAGAGGTCGACGTCGGGGCTAGGTGATTTCACTCTAGCTAAGGATTCGTCCGATTGGTCAAGGTTCTGCCGAAAAGACCTACGGTCATGTCCGTCCGTACTGGACGATCAGCGCCGGCAGGCTCTGCAGCGCCTCGCTGCTCTGCGCTGCGCCCAGGCGCAGAGCCTCCTTGGGCATGCCGAAAACCACGCAGCTGGCTTCGTCCTGGGCGACGGTGCGGGCGCCGGCCTCGCGCATGGCCAGCAGACCGCGGGCGCCGTCGTCGCCCATGCCGGTCATGATCACGCCCAGGGCGTTTGGCCCGGCGTGGCGGGCGACGGAACGGAACAGCACGTCCACCGACGGCTTGTGCCGGTTCACTGGTGGCCCGTCGAGCACTTCGACGAAGTACTGCGCGCCGCTGCGCTTGATCTGCATGTGGCGGCCGCCTGGCGCTACCAGGGCCAGGCCGATGCGCACCCGGTCCATGTGCTTGGCCTCGCGCACCTCGATGCGACAGATACTGTCGAGACGCTGGGCGAACGCGGCGGTGAACTTCTCCGGCATGTGCTGGACGATGACGATGCCCGGGCAGTCCACCGGCAACTGGCGCAGCAGTACCTCCAGAGCCTGGGTGCCCCCTGTGGACGTGCCGAGGGCGACCACCCGGTCGGTGGTGGCGAAGCCGACGCTGCCGCTGCGTTCAGCCTTGGCTGTTCCCGGCGCTGGGGCTACTGCGGTACTGGTCGGTACCGCCGAGGTCCGGGGCATGGCGCGCGGATGGCAGCGGGCGGCGGTTTCGATCTGCTTGATCAGGTCGCCGGAAATCTGTTGCAGGCTGTCTTTCAGGCCCAGGCGGGCTTTGGTGAATACGCCAACCGCGCCGGCGGCCAGCGCCTCCAGGGTGATATTGGCGCCAGCCTCGGTGAGCGTGGAGCAGATGATCGCCGGCGTCGGGCGCTCGGCCATGATCTTGCGCAGGAAGGTAATGCCGTCCATGCGCGGCATCTCCACGTCCAGCACCAGCACGTCGGGCCAATCCCTGTTCATCTTTTCCAGGGCGAACAGCGGATCGGCGGCCTGGCCGCTCACGCACATGCCCGGGTGGCCGTCGATGCAGGCGGTGAGCACCTGACGGACCAGGGCCGAGTCGTCGACGATGAAGACCTTGATCATGGCAGCCTCAGGTGCGCTCGAACACGGAAGGGCGAACGTTGCGCAGCGGCAGCTGGAAGCCGTGCAGGCTCTCGGCATGGCCGATGAACAGCAGGCCTCCGGGGCGCAGTCGACCGACCAGGCGTTCGACGATGGCGCGCTTGTCCGGGTTGCTGAAGTAGATCAGCACGTTGCGCAGGAAAATCACGTTGAAGGGTCCGACTTCCGACGGCAGGTCGCGCATCAGGTTGAGTTCGGCGAAGGCCACCCGATGGCGCAGCGGCTGGCCGATGCGAAAGCTACCCTCGTGGCCGCCGACCCCTCGCAGGCAGTGGCGTTGCAGCCAGCCGGCAGGGAACTGGGCGGACTGGTCCAGTGGGTAGATGGCCTGGCGAGCGCGCTCCAGCACGCGCTGGCTGAGATCGCTGGCGAAGATCGACCAGTGCGGGGTGCGAGCGTGTTCGGCAAGAGTCATAGCCATGCTGTAGGCCTCCTCGCCGGAAGAGCTGGCAGCGCTCCACAGGTGGATCGGGCCGCGCTGGCTGGCGACCCATTCGCCAAGGAAGTCGAAGTGCTTGGGCTCGCGGAAGAAGTAGGTCTCGTTGGTGGTCAGCAGGTCGATCACCAACCGGCGTTCGCTCTGGTTGGCCGGCTGGCGCAGGAAGTTGACGTACTCGTAGAAGTCGCCCTGGTCCAGCTCGCGCAGGCGCGACATCAGGCGTCCGGCCACCAGCATGCGCTTGCTATCGGCCATGTGGATGCCGGAAACCTCCACCATCATCTGCTGCAGGTAGCGGAACTCGTCGTCGGACAGCTTGGGCAGGTGCCGATGGACCATTAGCCCGCCTGTTGCGCCAGGCTCAGCTGACGGATGTCGTCCAGCGACAGCACCCGGCGCACGTCGACGATAATGGTGAAACCCTGCTCGTCGCGAGCCATACCGGCGATGAAGTCGGTGCGAATGCCGGTGCCGAACGGCGGAGCCTGCTCCACGTCGCGTGGGTCGATATCGAGCACGGCGTCCACCGCATCGACCACCAGGCCGATGCGCTGGGCCTGGCCGTTGCCATCTAGCTCCAGCTCGATGATGACGATGCAGGTGCGCTTGCCCGGCTCGGTCAGGTCGAGGCCAAAGCGCGCTGCCAGGTCGAGCACCGGCACCACGTTGCCGCGCAGGTTGATCACGCCGTGGATGAAGGCGGGCATCATCGGTACGGCCGTGACCTGGCCGTATTCGATGATCTCCCGCACCAGTTCGATCGGCAGGGCATAGCGCGCCTGGCGCACGCGGAATGAAAGGTGCTGGACACTGTCGTCCAGTACCTCGTTGCTGCGGGTAGCGGTGATGGCGTTCATGCAACCCCCATCAGTTGAAGCTGACGAACTGGCCTTCGTCCGGCAGTGCCTGCTGCGGACGGCGCTCGGGGCGGCGCAGTTCGCGCAGGTTGCTCGGTCGCGGCGGCTCGGCGCGGCGCGATGCGAAGCCGGCGGGTTGGTTGTCCAGGCGGAAGTAGCCGATCAGTTCCAGCAATTGACCGGCCTGGGAGTTCATTTCCTCGGCGGTAGCGGCCAGCTCCTCGGAGGCGGAGGCGTTCTGCTGGGTGATCTGGTTCATCTGGCCCATGGCAATGTTGATCTGCGCCGCGCCGCTGCTCTGCTCCTGCGAGGCGGCGGTGATTTCCTGGACCAGGTCCGAGGTCTTCTGGATGTTCGGTACGATTTCGTCGAGCAGGGCACCGGCCTGCTCGGCCAGATGCACGCTGCTACCGGCCACGCCGCCGATCTCCTGGGCGGCGATCTGGCTGCGCTCGGCCAGCTTGCGCACCTCGGCGGCGACCACCGCGAAGCCCTTGCCATGGTCGCCGGCGCGGGCGGCCTCGATGGCGGCGTTGAGCGCCAGCAGATTGGTCTGGTAGGCGATGTCGTCGATGATGCCGATCTTGTCGGCGATCTGCTTCATCGCCTGGACCATCTCGCGCACGGCGTTGCCACCCTGCACGGCATCGTTGGCGGCCTTGCCGGCGATGCCATCGGTAACCCGCGCGCTGTCGGTGTTCTGGGCGATGGAGGCGGACATCTGCTCGACCGAGGCGCTGGTCTCCTCGACACTGGCGGCCTGTTCGGTGGCAGCCTGGCTTAGCGACTGCGAGGTGGCGCTGACTTCCTCGGAAGCCGAGGACAACGAGTCGGCAGCGCTGCGTACATCGGCCATGACGCTGCGCAGGCGCTCGGTCATATGCTTCATCGAGGCCAGCAGACGGCCGGTTTCGTCGCGGCTGTCGGCTTCTACCGTCACGCTCAGGTCGCCTTCGGCCAGACTGTCGGCGACGCTCACGGCGCGGTTCAACGGACGGGTGATGGAGCGGGTGACCAGTATGCCGATGGTGAAGCCGAGGCCGGCAGCGATCAGGATCAGCACGATCATCTGGGTGCGCGAGCCAGTGTAGATTTCGGTGATGCTGTCGTTGGCCTCCTTGGCGCGGGCCTTCTTCTGGCCTACCAGTTCGGCGATGGTCGCGTCGGCCGCACTGCCATGAGCGCGCAGCTGCGGCATCAGGGCAGTGAAGGCGCTGTTCTGGGTCAGGTCAGTATTCTTGTTGGCTTCCAGTATCTGTAGCGCGGTTTTTTCGTATTCACTGAGCTGGGTGTCGAGCTCCGCCAGTCTGGCCAGCGATTGCTCGCTGTTGAAGCTGGCTCGTGCCTTGTCCAGATTCATGTGCAGTGCCTTGATCGCTTCGTGCACTTGCGCGGCTGTGCTCTCGCGCTCCGGCAGCGAGGTGGCCAGCAGGTTGCTGCGCAGGTGGCGGCCCAGGTAGATGAGGTCCATGTTGGCGCTCATCATGCTGTCCAGCGCCTGCATCTCGCGACTGTACATCCTGTCCGACAGCTCGTTGACCTTGGCCAGGTTGATGATGCCGAGTGCGCCGACCAGGGCGGTGAGGAGCACCACCAGGGTGAATCCGGCGATCAGCCGTACGCCGATCTTCATATTGCGGATGAATTGCATGGTGGATCTCCTACGACCCCATCAGGTCGGGTCGCGGTTGGGGGGAACGGAATTCGCTTTCGATGTGCTGTTGCAACTGGCGCAGCAGGCTGGGTATATCGAGGATCAGGGCGATCTGCCCGGAGCCGAGGATGGTCGAGCCGCTGATGCCCTGCAGATGCTGGAACAGCAGGCCAAGCGGTTTGATCACGGTCTGCAGCTCGCCGTGCAGGCGGTCGACGATCAGCCCGGCCTGATGCCTACCCAGACTGACCACCAGAATGTTGCGTCGGCCGTGGGCGGGCGATGGCAACTCGAAGTGGGCGGCCAGGTCGATGCATGGCAGCGGTTTGCCGCGCAGGTTGAGGTAGCCGTAGCGGCCGTCGAGAGTGACGTCCAGCTCCAGGCATTCGGTGACCAGTTCCAGCGGAATGACGAAGTGCTCATCGCCGATGCCGACCAGGAAGCCGTCGATGATCGCCAAGGTCAGCGGCAGGCGGATGCGGAAGGTGCAGCCCAGGCCTGGGCGAGATTCGATCTCGATGCTGCCGCGCAAGGCGTCGATAGCGCTGCGTACCACGTCCATCCCGACTCCGCGGCCGGACAGATCGGACACCGCATCGGCAGTGGAGAAGCCAGCGGCGAAGATCAGCATGTGGGTGTCCGCTTCGCTGAGGCTGGTCTGCGGGTCGAGCAGACCGCGTTCGATGGCCTTCTCGCGGATGCGTTCGGTATTCAGGCCACGACCGTCATCCTCCACCTCGATCACGATCATGCCGGAGTCGTGGTAGGCATTGAGGCTCAGGCGACCTTCGGCCGATTTGCCGGCGGCCAGGCGCTGCTCGGCGGATTCGATGCCGTGGTCGATGGCATTGCGCACCAGGTGGGTGAGGGGATCGGCCAGTTTGTCGATGACCGAGCGGTCCAGTTCTGTGTCGGCACCGTGGATCTCCAGGCGGATCTGCTTGCCAAGTTGCTGGCTGACATCGCGCACCACTCGGTGGAAGCGGTTGAAGGTGTCGCCGATCTCGATCATGCGCAGCTTCAGCGCCGCCTCGCGGATGGCTTCCACATGCTGGTTGACCGTCTGGCTGCTCTCGATGCAGTCGGTGCTGCCCTGTAGTTGCGCCTGCAGTTGGGCGCCGGCGGCGCTGATCACCAGCTCGCCGACCAGGTTGATCAGCTCGTCCAGCTTGTTGGCGGCGACGCGGATATGGCTGCTCTCGCGTGGCGCCTTTTCGCGCGCCGACTGCTGCTTGGCGAGCGCGGCATTGACCGCCTTGGGTGGCACCATGCCGGTTTCGACCAGCACTGAGCCAAGCGGTGACTTGAGCCCGTCCTGCACGTCGTTCTGCAGGCTCAGACCTTCGGCCAGTTCATGTTCGGTGAGCAGGCCACCGGCGATGAGGATGCGGCCGATGCGCTCGTCGGTTTCCGGCAGGTCCTGGATCAGCTGGATGTATTCGTCCAGCGCGCTTTCTGGCGGCAGGATGCGCAGGGTGCAGAAGTCGCGGATGAACTCGAAGACGTCCTCGATCTCGGCCTTGCTGGCCGAGCTGCACAGGGCGATCTCCAGGCCCAGGTAGCAGCTTTCCGGGTCCATTTCGGCCAGATCGGGCATCTGCTCGGCGAGTGTCTCCAGGTGCAGGATCTCGCCCAGTCGGCCCAGGTAACGGACGAAGGAGGCAGGGTCGAAGCCGTTGCGCAGCAAATCCGCGTGGAAACGCAGGGAGATGTGCCAGGCCCCGGCGGAGTCGCAGGTGGCGCAGCGCTCCAGGCTGCCGCGGCTTGCGCAATCGTCATCGCTGTCGCGGGTGGCGATCAGTAATGGGGTATCGGTCTGCTCGGCCAGGGCAGCGAGCAACTGGCCCTGGTGCGCTTCGTCCACCGGCAGCTCGCCGCTGTCCGGGTCGATCAGCTCAAGCATCGAGCTGATCTCGTCGAGGCAGCGCAACATCAGCGAGACCATCGGCGGGGTCAGTTGGCGCTGGCCGTCGCGCACCGCCATCAGCAGGTTCTCCAGGTGGTGAGTGAAGTTCACCAGTGGGGTGAGGGTGAACAGCCCCGCCGACCCCTTGAGCGTGTGCATGGCGCGGAACAGTCCGTTGATGGCCTGCTGGTCGTCCGGCGCCTGATCCAACACCAGCAGGTACTCCTCGGCTTGCTTGGCCAGGTCGCGGCCTTCCTCGATGAAGCCGCGCAGCAACTGGCTCCACTGCTCTTCATCGAACATGGTCTTCTCCCACCGGCAAGAGGTCGTCCAGGCGCAGCAGGCCCAACAGCTCGCGTACCGGCTCGGTGGGCTCTGCCAGGCGCAGGTCGCCACCCGCCGCACGCAGGTGCCGATGTGCCGCCAGGAGCAGCTGCGCGCCAGCGCTGTCGATTTCCTGTAGCGCGGTCAGGTCCAGCTGCCAGGTGTCATCGCGGCCGCCGGCAAAGGCGGAGAGCAGGGCATCGCGCGCCTCGGCCACCTCGTAGATGGTCAGGCTGCCGCCGAGGTTCAGGCGGGCGGGGGCGGGCTGGCTCAGGTCAAACATCTCAGCTGGCCAGTTTCTCGACGGCCGAGAGCAACTGCTGGGGCTGGAACGGCTTGACGATCCAGGCCTTGGCGCCGGCAGCCTGGCCTTCGGCCTTCTTGCCCTGTTCGCTCTCGGTGGTGAGCATGACGATGGGGGTGAAGCGGTACTCGTTGCGGGTCTTGATCTCCTTGACCAGGCCGATGCCGTCGAGGTTGGGCATGTTCACGTCACTGATGATCAGGTTGATCTTCTGGCCGTTGAGTTTGCTCAGGGCGTCGCGGCCGTCGACTGCCTCGATGACCTGATGCCCGGCATTGGTGAGGGTCATCTTCACCAGTTGGCGCATGGACGTGGAGTCGTCGACGATCAGAATGGTCTTGCTCATGGTGGTCTCTCGGAAAAGGGGAATGCTCAGAAGAAGGTGATGTCGTCTTGCCTTGCCGCCGTCGCGCCGCGGCGCCCGTGGCGCTCCTCGGCGGTGGTGAACTGGCGGCGCAGGTCAGCCAGCCAGCGCTCGGGATGGAGGTCTGGCTGGTCTTCCTGGGCGGTTCGCTGCAGCCGGCCGAGATCGGCCTGGAGGTGGTCCAGCATCTGGTCCGCGCGGTCCTGGAACTGCAGGCTGACGACGATTTCCTGGATGTCGGCCTGAGTCACTCGCACGTCCTGCTGCAGCCGGCGGGTGGTTTCGGTGAGCTCGTCGAGGCTGCCGGTCAGGCCCTGCATCAGCTCGCCGGTGACTTGGTCGAGGTAGCGCAGGTTGCCTTCTTCGCTGCCGGATAGTTCCTCGGCGGCGGTGACGGTGCCGCGGATCGCGCCATTGATCTCGCCGACCTTCTCGACCATGCGCTGGCCGGTTTCGGCGGACAGGCTCGACAGCTTGCGCACTTCGTCGGCGACCACCGAAAAGCCGCGGCCATATTCGCCGGCCCGAGCCGCCTCGATAGCGGCGTTGAGGGCCAGCAGGTTGGTCTGGCTGGCGATGTCCTGCACGTGCTTGGACATGGTCTGCAGCTCACTGGCGTACTGGTTGAGGCTGCCGATGGTGGCGAGCAACTGGCGTTTGCGCTCGCCGGCGGTATGGAAAGCCTCGGATACCTCGTCGAGGCGCTGATTGGCGTGGCGCAATCCTTCGGTGATGCCGCCCCCGCCGATCACGCTCTCGGAGTGCCCGAGGGTGTGCTCGAGGCGCTGGCTCAGGCTGGCGAAGCGTTCGAACAGGCGGCCGATGTTGTCCTGCAATACGTGGCGAACCTGGCCGAGATTGTCGGCCCAGGCGGGCAGCACCACCTGCAGCAGCGGTGGATAAGCGGGCGGTTCGGCCTGCACGGGTATCGGCGCGGTATCTGCGGGGGTGATTGCGCTGAGCCTGGGTCTCAATGGAAGAGCGGCCCCGGCACCGAGCAGGAGGCCGGCTCCGGCCAGCCACGGTTGGGTGAACAGGGTGCCGGCGCTGGCGAGCGCCAGGCCGAACCAGAGTAGGCAATAGGCAAGCACTGGGCGGAGGCCTCGGGGTGGTCGACTGGATGCTGCGAACGATAGAAGCGCAGATGCATCGACGAAATCGGGGCTTCCCCTAGACGCCCCTAAGGGTGGCTCCGATGCGCGTGTCTGGTATGACCAAGCAGTCGCTGGCATGATGGCATTCGGCCGCCTTCAGTCTCGCTGCGGTCGGCCGATATCTGGCAGAGCCCCTAGCGCAGGGCTCGGCTAGACTGATGAAACACAACAGGAGTAGGCGATGGCCGGCATTCTCGATACGGTGGATCAACGCACCCAACTGGTGGGCGAGAACCGTCTGGAAATCCTCATGTTCCGCCTGGCCGGGCGCCAGCTGTTCGCGATCAACGTGTTCAAGGTGCAGGAAGTCCTGCAACTGCCCAAGCTGACCCTGATGCCGCACCGCCACCCCTACGTCTGCGGGGTGGTCAACTTGCGTGGCCAGACCCTGCCGGTGATCGACCTGTCCCAGGCCATCGGCATGCGCCCGATCACGCCGAGCGAGAACAGCACCATCATCGTCACCGAGTACAACCGCTCGGTGCAGGCCTTCCTGGTCGGTGGCGTGGACCGCATCCTCAACCTCAACTGGGAATCCATCTTGCCGCCGCCGGGCGGGGCAGGGCGCCAGCACTACCTGACGGCGATCACCAAGGTCGACGACCAGATCGTCGAGATCATCGACGTGGAGAAGGTGCTGGCGGAAATTGCGCCTATGAGCACCAAGGTCTCCGACGAGAAGCTGGCCGACCCGCTGCTGGCCAAGGCCGTGGGCCGCGAGGTGCTGCTGGTGGACGACTCCAGCGTGGCCCTCAATCAGCTGCGCGAGACCCTGTCGCAGCTGGGCATCAAGACCCACAGCGCCAGCGACGGCCTCAAGGGCCTGCAGCAGCTGAAGAAGTGGGCCGACACCGGCGAGGTGATGACCGACAAGCTGCTGATGATCTTCACCGACGCGGAGATGCCGGAGATGGACGGCTATCGCCTGACCACCGAGATCCGCAACGACCCGCGCCTCAAGGATCTCTACGTGGTGCTGCACACCTCGCTGTCCGGCAGCTTCAACGAAGCGATGGTGAAGAAGGTCGGCTGCGACAACTTCCTCTCCAAGTTCCAGCCGGACAAGCTGGTCGACGTGATCCGCCAGCGTCTGGAGCTCGACGCCTGACGTGTTCCGGCAGGGCGCGCTCGACGCTCTGCCGTATCTTTCACACGCCAATCGCTGCCGGCAATACGCCTGCGCTCATGGTGCCCCAGCGGCGCCCGCCGACCATGAGCGGCACGTACATCACGAAGATCACGGTCGTGGTGCCCGGTAGCACGAAGGTTCCCATGCTCACATGGCTGCACTTGCGCATGTTCTCGTGCTCCACCGCCGAGCCGAAGAAGCGCAGGTGCGTGCTCTTCGCCGCATCGATGGCCGGATCGCCGCAGGGCTCCTGCGAGGCCGCGCTGCGGGCGGCGGCCAGGTAGCCACGGTCATTGACCGGCACGATGTACAGCACGCCGTCCTTGCCGCCGGTATCCCACTGGTCCAGCAGAGGCTGGATCTGCCGACGATAGGGTTCCGCCCAGCTCACGTTGTGCTTGGGCGGGTTGCTGTTGGCGATCGCCTTGTAGTTGTGATCGAACAGGTCGACGCCGGAGGTTTGCAGCGCGTCCAGTCGAGCCTCGATATCGGCGCGCCGCAGCATGAGCATGTCGACGATCGCCTCCAGGCGACCGTGGCCCAGGCGGAAGCCGCTGAGGTCCTGCAACAGCAGGTTGGCGCTGTCGCGGGTACGGTCGGCCTGGGTGAAGCTCTGCTGCATGCAGGCGCTGATGGTCAGGCTGAGGTCGCGTATGCGGCTACTGTGCTGGTGGGTCTCGGCATTGGTCGCGGTCAGCTCCTCGAGGGCGCTGCTGACCATCAGCAGGTCGTCGTTGGCGCGCTGGAAGTCCTCGACCATGGTGGCGAACTGGTCGGCGGCGACGCCGACCGCCGCGCCTGCGGTGGTGCTCTGTTCGTGCATGTCCCGGGTCTGGCGTTCGGCACCGGACATGGCGCTGGCCATCTGCTCCATCAGTTGCCCGATCTGCTGGGCCGCGCTGCCGACCTTGAGCGAGAGATTGCGTACCTCGTCGGCGACCACGGCGAAGCCGCGGCCCTGTTCGCCGGCCCGCGCCGCCTCAATGGCAGCGTTGAGCGCCAGCATGTTGGTCTGCGCGGAGAAGTCCTGCACCGTGGTGAGGATTTCCCGCACCCGCGTGGAGGTGTTCTCCAGCGCCGCGATGTTGTGCTGAAAGCCGTCCATGGTCTGGCTGATCGCCTGCATGTGCCGGCAGGCGTCGCCGAGCTGGCTTTGCGACTGGCGCGCCAGGTCCAGGTTGCGGCTGTTCATCTCGGTGATGCTGCCGGTGCGCGCAGAAATGTCCTGCAGGGCGCCGGTGGTCTGCTCGCTGGCCTGGAAGATCAGTTCGGAGAGATTCTGTTGCTGCTGCGCATCCTGCGCCGCGCGCTCCGATTGCAGGCGGCTGCCGGCCGACGTGGCGGCGACCTGCAGGCTGTTTTGCTGCAGCCGCGCGATGTTGTCGCGCAGGCGTCCGGTCAGGCTCTGCAGGACCTGTGCGCTGCCGTCCGGCGACTCCGCAGCGGCATGGCCGGTCAGGTCGATCAGGCTGCCATTGATTGCGGCAAGGCGCTCGCTCAGTATGTTCACTCGTTGCGCCTTATGCAGGCGCCAGCCGAGGATGAAGATCGGCAGGGCCATGGCCAGCGCGACCAGGCGCAGGCCGTTGTCCGCCTGGGTCAGCACCGCGGCGATCAGAAACAGCTGGCAGAACACCTGCAGCGGGTAGGCACCGGGGATGGTGGAACGGGCCGGCTCGGCCGGAATGGCGGCAATCTGATGGGCGGGCATGAGTACACCTGCAGCACTGTTATTGGTTTTATGTGGCTTGAACTCGCGCGGGCATGGTTGCAAAAAGTGTGACGCCGAGCACATCGCTCCTTCGGTTGAACGAGCGATTAATCCTTTCTTCCTACGCGAGGCTTTCATGCAGCTGTCCGCCCTCTATCGCTACCCACTCAAATCCGCCCGCGGTGAAAGTCTGAGCAGTTCGCCGCTGGAGGCGTTGGGCCTGCGCGGCGATCGCCGCTGGATGCTGGTGGAGCCGGAGAGCGGGCGCTTCCTCACCCAGCGCCTGCTGCCGCAGATGAGCCAGCTCAGCGCGCTCTACAACGCCGAGGGCGGGCTGAGCCTGAGCGCACCGGGCTTCGGTAGTCTGGATGTGCCGTTGCCGGACCCGGAGGAGGGCCTGCGCGGGGTGACCGTGTGGCGCGACAGCCTGCGCGTGCCGGATGCCGGCGAGGCGGCTGCCGAGTGGCTGAGCGCCTTTATCGGTCGGCCCTGCCGCCTGGTGCAGGTGCCCGAGGCGCGGGCGCGGCAGGTCGACACCGGCCACGCCCAGCCTGGCGACAAGGTGGCGTTTTCCGACGGTTTCCCCTTGCTGCTGATTGGCCAGGCGTCGCTGGAGGACCTGTCCGCGCGGGTCGGCAGGCCGCTGGAGATGCTGCGTTTTCGTCCCAACCTGGTGATCGAGGGCAGCGCGCCCTATGCCGAGGACGGCTGGAAGCGCATTCGCATCGGTGAGCTGGAGTTCGAGGTGGCCAAGGGTTGCAGCCGTTGCATTCTCACCACCATCGACCCCCAGACCGGTGAGCGCAACGCCGACCGCGAGCCGCTGACCACCCTCAAGACCTACCGTGAGCGCAATGGCGAGGTGTACTTCGGGCAGAACCTGTTGCCGCGCGGCGTGGGTGAGCTGCGCGTGGGCATGTCGGTGGAAGTGCTGGAGTAGGGCCGTAGCAGAAACGAGAAGGGCGCCCATGGGCGCCCTTTCTTTTGGTGCGGCGAAGGCCGGTTACTGATCGTCGAAGAACCGCTCATGCCAGTCCACAAGTGGCTGTGGCGCGCCGAGCTTCTGGCCGTAGATCACTGAGTAGGACAGCACGTTCTGTACGTACTGGCGGGTCTCGTCGAACGGAATATTCTCCACCCACACGTCGAAGGCCAGGTGGTCGGCGCCCTTCAGCCACTGGCGCACGCGCCCCGGGCCAGCGTTGTAGGCGGCGGAGGCGAGCACGCGGTTGCCGTTGAACTGGCCATGCACCTGGCTCAGGTAGGCGGCGCCGAGCTGGATGTTCTTGTCCGGCACCAAGGCCTGTTTGGGATCGCCCAGGGGAATGCCGAACTTGCGTGCGGTTTCCTTGGCGGTACCCGGCATCAGCTGCATCAGGCCCATGGCGCCGACCGGCGAGCGGGCGTCAGCCATGAATGCGCTCTCCTGGCGGGTGATGGCGAACACCCAGCTGGAATGCAGGCCGCGCAGCTTGGCCTGCTGGGTCAGGCTGCTCTTGTGCGCCATGGGGAAGCGGATATCCAGGTCGTCCCAGTACTTGGCCTGGCTGATGGTGCGGATGGCCGGGAAGTACCACTGCTTGTCGTAGGCCAGCTTGGCCTGGGCCACCAATTCCTCGCGGCTGAACAGGCGGCTGACGTGGTACCACTCTCGGCGGCCGTCGACGATCTGGCCGCGGTCGTGGAATTCCAGTGCGCGGCGGATGCCGGCGGTGTTGCGCACCTTCTGCACCAGCTGCGGGTCGAGGACCATCGGCTTGTTGTTCAGGCTGTAGGGCGCCTGGATGCGGTCGGCGGCGAGGAAGCCGTAGAAGTCGCGCTCCTTGGCCAGCGGCTGATACAGGGCGATCGCCTGCTGGTCCTGCGGCTGGGCCAGTTGCAGGCTGCGGGCGTGCCAGTAGCGCCAGCGGCTGGTGGTGGCCAGGTCCGCCGGCAGGCGGCTGGTCAGCTGGTAGGCCTCGTCCCAGCGGCCATGGCGCAGCAGCAGGCGGGCGCGCCATTCGGATACGGTGTTGTCGCGCAGCTCCGGGTCGTACTGGGCCATGATCTGCAGGGCGCGCACGTCGAAGCGCTTGGCCAGGGTCAGGCCGATCTCGCGGGCGATGGCGACTTTCTCCTCGGCGGAGAAGGGCAGTTTGCTGGCGTAGATCTCGAGCAGGCTCAGGGCCTTCTCCGGATCCTGGCGGGCCAGGCGGCGCAGGCCGAGGCCGGCGGCGTCGGCCATGTGGCGGTCGGCGGGGGTGAAGCGGGCGGTCTGGCTCATCATCTGCGGCTTCTGCGCCGCTTCGATCATCAGCTGGCCCTGTTTGGCGTAGGTCGGCAGTCCCTTCACCAGGTAGCTGGCCAGGCCATAGTTACGAGCCTCGGCGGCCAGCTTGGCGCGCTTCCAGCGATTCTCCTCGGTGAGCTGGCCATCGGCGCGCCACAGCCCGAACAGGGTGTCGCAGGCCTCGGGCTGGGACTTGCCCATCAGCCACAGCTTCTCCGCGGCGACGCGGGCCTCCGCCTTCATGCCCTGCTTATACAGGTACTGACCGTAGAGACAGTCCAGCTCGGTGAAGTTGAGCTTGGGATCGTAATGGTTGGCGAAGGTCTGCCACTCGCCGCGCTCGGTCAGCCAGCGCAGCCAGCGCAGCTTCATCCAGCCAGCCTGGGGCAGGTCGCCGTGCTCGGTGAGGAAGGCTTCGATCTCGTCGTTGCTGGCCCATTTAAGGCGGGCGGTCAGCTCGTCATAGGCCAGGTAGGGCGTCAGCGGGTAGTCGCGCAGTGCATTGGCATAGCGCTGGTAGGGGCCCTTGTCGCCCTTGGCCAGGGCACGCTTGGCTTCGTCGTACATCTGCCGCTGCTGGGCCAGGCTGGCGGCCTGGACGCTGGACAGGCCGAGGGTGCAGGAGAGGATCGCGGAAAGCAGGCAAAACAGAGGGCGGCGCATGACACATCCGGGCAAAGGGAACGAAATGGAGCGAGGTGCTTCCAAAAAATGCGCCTAGCTTAGCCTGTTGCGCGTGGCACGAGAATGCCGGGGCTCCTGCGACAAACGCGCCAGCATTGGGCCAGCTCAACTCGGTTAGAATGCGCGCCTGTTTTCCAAGGTGGTAGTCATGACCCTGCTCAAGTTTTCCGAAGTTTCCCTGGCCTACGGCGCCATGCCCCTGCTGGACAATGTGTCCTGGCAGATCGCCCGGGGGGAGCGGGTATGCATCATCGGCCGCAACGGCACTGGCAAGTCGAGCATGCTGCGCCTGGTCAAGGGTGACCAGATGCCCGACGACGGCGAGATTTGGCGCGCTCCTGCGCTGAAAATCGGAGAATTGCCTCAGGAACTGCCGCGTGCCGACGAGCGGACCGTGTTCGACGTGGTCGCCGAGGGTCTGGCCGGCGTGGGCGAGCTGCTCGCCCGTTATCACCACCTGAGCCAAAACATCCACAACGACGAAGACCTCAACCAGCTGATGCACGTGCAGCAGGAACTGGAAGCGAAGGACGGCTGGCGCCTGCAGCAGCTGGTGGACAGCACCCTGAGCCGCTTGCAGCTGCCGGCCGACAAGACCCTGGCCGAGCTCTCCGGTGGCTGGCGCCGTCGTGTGCTGCTGGCCCAGGCGTTGGTCTCCGAGCCGGATCTGCTGCTGCTTGATGAGCCGACCAACCATCTGGACATCGGTGCCATCGCCTGGCTGGAAGAAGCGCTGAAGGACTTCGGCGGCGCCGTACTGTTCATCACCCACGACCGTTCCTTCCTGCAGAACCTGGCCACCCGCATCCTCGAGCTGGACCGCGGCGGGCTGATCGACTGGAACGGCGACTACGCCAGCTTCCTGGTGCACAAGGAGCAGCAACTGGCCGCCGAGGAGTCAGCCAACGCGCTGTTCGACAAACGTCTGGCCCAGGAGGAAGTGTGGATTCGCCAGGGCATCAAGGCCCGTCGTACTCGCAACGAGGGCCGCGTGCGCGCGCTCAAGGCCATGCGCCAGGAGCGCAGCGAGCGACGCGAACGCCAGGGCAAGGCGAGCATCCAGCTGGATGCGGCGGAGAAATCCGGCAAGCAGGTGATAGTGGCGGAAAATGTCAGTTTTGCGCACGCAGGGGGACCTGCACTGATCAGCGATTGCTCGCTGGTGCTGCAGCGCGGCGACCGCATAGGCCTGCTCGGGGCCAATGGCACCGGCAAGACCACCCTGCTCAAACTGCTGCTTGGCGATCTGCAGCCAAATAGTGGCACGATAGTGGCAGGGACCAAGTTGGAAGTGGCGTACTTCGATCAGCTGCGCCATCAGCTGGAGCCGGAAAAAACGGTAATCGACAACGTCGCAGAGGGGCGCGACTTCATCACGATCGATGGCCAGAGCCGTCACGTGCTGAGCTATCTCGGGGATTTCCTGTTCAGTCCGCAACGTGCGCGCACGCCGGTCAAGGCATTGTCCGGAGGGGAGAGGGCGCGCCTGTTGCTGGCTAAGCTGTTCAGCAAGCCTGCCAACCTGCTGGTGCTGGACGAGCCGACCAACGACCTGGACGTGGAAACCCTCGAGCTGCTCGAAGAAGTCCTGCTGAACTTCCCCGGCACCGTGTTGATGGTCAGCCACGACCGGGCCTTCCTCGACAACGTGGTGACCAGCACGCTGGTCTTCGAGGGCGAGGGCAAGGTGCGCGAATACGTCGGCGGCTACCAGGACTGGTTGCGCCAGGGCGGCTCGCCACGCCTGCTGGGCGTTGGCGAGAGCAAGTCGGGTAAAGCGGAACTGAGCGCAGTGGCACCCGCTGCGCCGGTGACAGAAACAGTGAAGGAGGCGGCTCCGGCCGCCGCGAAGAAGCTCAGCTACAAGCTGCAGCGTGAGCTGGAAGCCATCCCCGGGCAGATCGACGCCCTGGAGGTCCAGCTGGCACAACTGCAGGCACAGATCGCCGAACCGGCCTTCTACCAGCAAGCCCCGGCCATCACCGGCGCCGCCCTGGAACGCCTGCAACGCCTGCAAGAAGAACTGGACCAACTGCTGGAGCGTTGGGCCGAATTGGAAGCCTGAGAAGCCTGTCGGAGACATGCATGGCGATTGAGTACCGCATCACCCTGGATGACAACCATCAGTTCAGCTACAGGATAGAGCTGGACCGTCAGTACGACCCCCAGGGTGCCGAGGCGACGCCGAAGTGGACGCGCCTCGAACACAATCAGTGCAGCAACTGCCCACTGAAGAAAGACGAATTCAGCCGCTGCCCGGCGGCGGTCGACCTGCACAAGGTGATCGAGGACTTCCAGGGCCTGCCGGCGATCAAGAAGGCGCAGGTGTGGGTGCGTACCCCGGAGCGTGAGTACAACAAGCAGGTCGGTCTGGAAGAGGGCCTGCGGTCGCTGCTCGGGGTGATCATGGCCACCAGCGCCTGCCCGGTACTCGGCCGGCTGAAGCCGATGGCACAGAACCACCTGCCGTTCGCCAGCAGCCAGGAATTCATCCTGCGTACCATCTCGCTGTACCTGACCCGGCAGTACTTCAACTTCCGCGAAGGGCGCCGTCCAGACTGGGAGCTGAAGGGGCTGGTCAAGCAGTTCCAGCAGTTGCAGCTGGTCAATCAGGCGTTCTGGCAGCGCATCCTCGACGTCTGCGAGGGTGATTCCAACCTCAAGGCCTTCCTCACCTTCTTCTCCATGTCGTCGAGCCTGACCGTGTCCATGGAGACCCAGCTGCAGAAGATTCGCCCGCTGGTGATGAGCGCGGGCGACGCTCAGGAATAAATGACGGGGCCTGTCGCTGGGCCCTCGCTTTACTCCTTGGGTTTCTTCAGGCGCACCGCCAGTACGTCGCACGGGGCACCGTGCAGCACGTCATTGGCGGTGGAGCCGAGCAGCAGCGCCAGGCCGTGGCGGCCATGGCTGCCGACCACGATCAGATCGCAACCCTGTTCCTCGGCCAGGCGGTGAATTTCCTGGCGTGGCTGACCGTAAGTCAGGTGGCGCTGCTCTTCGCCCAGTTGCGGGTAGCGGCCGGCGAAGCTCTCCAGGCGCTCGCGGGCCTGGTCGAACTGCTGCTGCTGGAGCATCGACAGGTCCATCGGCACGTCGCCGCCGAAGGCCATGGCCATTGGCTCGACGACATGGACCAGCGAGGCCCTGGCTGCGCCGCTGGCGGCGATGGCCAAGGCCCGTTCGGCTACCGGGTGGCATTCCTCGGTCAGGTCCACGGCGATCAGGATGTGCTGGTAGGGCATCTGAGTCTCCTCCACTGAGTGGTCATGCTTGCAGTATGGCTTTGCTCACTTCATAACACAGGCTTTCTCTGCAAGTGATAGATATGACCTGGTGGATTGTGCTTCTACTTGTTGGTGCGGCGCTCAGTCCGCTGGTGTGGCTGCGTCCTTCGCCGCGCCAGCGCGGGCAGATGGAGCTGCGCCTGGCCGCGCGGCGCCTGGGCTTGGGCATGCAGCTCAGCCAGCAGGACTGGCCGCACTGGCTGACCGGTTCCCCGCCGGGCAGCTGCGCGCAATATCACCGCGCTCGCCGCCCCGGCCGCGATGACAGTTGGCTGTACTGGCAGGTCGCGCCGGGGCAGTGGTGCAACCAGTGGCGCGAGCCCTGCACCGATGCGGTCATGCTCGAACGCCTGCAAGGCCTGCCGGCCGATGTCTACAAGGTCGAGGCCGGGCCACAGATGGTGGCGCTGTACTGGGGGGAGCGCGGCGGCGAAGAGGAGCTGCGACGGGTCGCCGAAGTGCTGGCGGCGGTGGCCTGATTCCATCAGCCGCTTGCTCGCATGAACCGCTCTGGCGTCTGGGTTTAGGCGGGTTTTCTGAGCAATGCTCCCCTCTTCGGTCATTCTGTGACGTTGCACCCATTCGGGGCGCCTGCGACGGGCAATTGACAATTGTCGGGTTTTCACTGAATGTACGCCCACCCAAATCAAACGGGCGTATGAATTGAGCGCTCTGCCCTCGGTGGCAGCGCCTTTACAGCCCGATTATCGCGTTGGTGGGTGTGCTGCACCGATTGGGACTATGCTCGACGGCCTGTGCCGCGGGTGCCCCAGGCAGGTTAGCTCCGACGTGTACAGTTCAGCTTCCATACCGTGGAGATCAGTTGATGATTTACGAAGGTAAAGCCATCACGGTTAAGGCTCTTGAGGGCGGCATCGTCGAATTGAATTTCGACCTCAAGGGTGAGTCCGTTAACAAGTTCAACCGTCTGACCCTGAGCGAGCTGCGCCAGTCGGTCGACGCCATCAAGGCCGACGGTTCGATCAAGGGCGTAATCGTCACCAGCGGCAAAGACGTGTTCATCGTCGGCGCCGACATCACCGAATTCGTCGACAACTTCAAGCTGCCCGACGAAGAGCTGGTTGCCGGCAACCTCGAAGCCAACAAGATCTTCAGTGATTTCGAAGACCTGGCCGTTCCGACCGTCATCGCCATCAACGGCATCGCCCTGGGCGGCGGTTTCGAAATGTGCCTGGCTGGTGATTACCGTGTTGCCTCCGAGAGCGCCAAGATCGGCCTGCCGGAAGTCAAACTGGGCATCTACCCGGGCTTCGGTGGCACCGTGCGCCTGCCGCGCGTGATCGGTACCGACAATGCCATCGAATGGATCGCTTCCGGTAAGGAAAGCAAGGCCGTCGACGCCCTGAAAGTGGGTGCGGTCGACGCCGTCGTCGCTCCCGCCAAGCTCAAGGACGCCGCTCTGGACCTGGTCAAGCGCGCCATCTCCGGCGAGCTGGACTACAAGGCCAAGCGTCAGCCCAAGCTGGAAAAGATCAAGCTCAACGCCATCGAGCAGATGATGGCCTTCGAAACCGCCAAAGGTTTCGTCGCTGGCCAGGCCGGCCCGAACTACCCGGCCCCGGTAGAAGCCATCAAGACCATCCAGAAAGCCGCCAACTTCGGTCGCGACAAGGCCCTGGAAGTGGAAGCCGCCGGCTTCGTCAAGCTGGCCAAGACCTCCGTTGCCGAGAGCCTGGTCGGCCTGTTCCTGAATGACCAGGAGCTGAAGAAGAAGGCCAAGCAGTACGACGAGATCGCTCGCGACGTGAAACTGGCTGCCGTACTCGGCGCCGGCATCATGGGCGGCGGCATCGCCTACCAGTCGGCCTCCAAAGGCACTCCGATCCTGATGAAGGATATCCGCGAAGAGGGTATCCAGATGGGGCTGAACGAGGCCTCCAAGCTGCTCGGCAAGCGCGTCGAGAAAGGCCGCATGACTCCGGCCAAGATGGCCGAAGCCCTCAACGCCATTCGCCCGACCATGTCCTATGGCGACTTCGGTGCCGTCGACATCGTCGTCGAAGCCGTGGTCGAGAACCCGAAGGTCAAGCAGATCGTTCTGGCCGAAGTTGAAGGCGTGGTGAAGGACGATGCGATCCTCGCATCCAACACCTCCACCATCTCCATCAACCTGCTGGCCAAGGCCCTGAAGCGTCCGGAAAACTTCGTCGGCATGCACTTCTTTAACCCGGTGCACATGATGCCGCTGGTAGAAGTGATCCGTGGCGAGAAGTCCAGCGACGTGGCCGTTGCCACCACCGTGGCTTACGCCAAGAAGATGGGCAAGAACCCGATCGTGGTCAACGACTGCCCGGGCTTCCTGGTCAATCGCGTGCTGTTCCCGTACTTCGGCGGCTTCTCCAAGCTGCTGGGCTTCGGTGTCGACTTCGTGCGCATCGACAAGGTCATGGAGAAGTTCGGCTGGCCCATGGGCCCGGCATACCTGTCCGACGTAGTCGGCATCGACACCGGCCACCACGGCCGTGACGTGATGGCCGAAGGCTTCCCGGATCGTATGGCCGTTGAAGGCAAGACCGCCGTCGACGTGATGTACGAAGCCGATCGCCTGGGCCAGAAGAACGGCAAGGGCTTCTACGCCTACGAGACCGACAAGCGCGGCAAGCCGAAGAAAGTCTCCGACCCGGTCGCCTACGAGCTGCTGAAGTCCATCGTCACCGAGCAGCGCGAGCTGACCGACGAAGACATCATCAACTTCATGATGATCCCGCTGTGCCTGGAAACCGTTCGTTGCCTGGAAGACGGCATTGTCGAAACCGCAGCTGAGGCCGATATGGGCCTGATCTACGGTATCGGCTTCCCTCCCTTCCGCGGCGGTGCACTGCGTTACATCGATTCCATCGGTGTAGCCGAATTCGTTGCCCTGGCGGACAAGTACGCCGAACTGGGCGCGCTGTACCAGCCGACCGCCAAACTTCGCGAAATGGCCAAAAATGGCCAGAAGTTTTTCGGTTAATCGCGCAACGATCAGAGCGAGAGTAGAGATATGAGCCTGAATCCGAGAGACGCAGTCATTGTCGACTTCGGCCGTACGCCGATGGGTCGTTCCAAGGGCGGCATGCACCGCAACACCCGTGCCGAGACCATGTCGGCACACCTGATCAGCGGCGTCCTGGCGCGTAACACCAAGCTGGACCCGGCTGAAGTAGAAGACGTGATCTGGGGCTGCGTAAACCAGACCCTGGAACAGGGCTGGAACATCGCGCGCATGGCGTCGCTGATGACCCAGATCCCGCACACCTCTGCCGGCCAGACCGTCAGCCGCCTGTGTGGTTCTTCCATGAGCGCCCTGCACACTGCCGTGCAGGCCATCCAGACCGGCAACGGCGACGTATTCGTCGTCGGTGGTGTGGAGCACATGGGCCACGTCGGCATGATGCATGGCGTCGATCCGAACCCGCACCTGTCCCTTTACGCCGCCAAGGCGTCGGGCATGATGGGTCTGACCGCCGAAATGCTGGGCAAGATGCATGGCATCAGCCGCGAGCAGCAGGACGCCTTCGGTGAGCGTTCTCACCGTCTGGCGCACAAGGCCACCGTCGAAGGCAAGTTCAAGGATGAAATCATCCCGATGCAAGGCTACGACGAGAACGGCTTCCTCAAGGTGTTCGACTTCGACGAAACCATTCGTCCGGAGACCACCCTGGAAAGCCTGGCTGCCCTGAAGCCTGCCTTCAACCCGAAAGGCGGCACCGTGACTGCAGGTACTTCCTCGCAGATCACCGATGGTGCTTCCTGCATGATCGTCATGAGCGCCCAGCGCGCCCAGGACCTGGGCATCCAGCCGATGGCCGTGGTTCGTGCCATGGCGGTGGCCGGTGTCGACCCGGCGATCATGGGCTACGGTCCGGTGCCGTCCACTCAGAAGGCGCTCAAGCGTGCCGGCCTGAGCATGGATGACATCGACTTCGTCGAGCTGAACGAAGCCTTCGCCGCCCAGGCTCTGCCGGTGCTGAAGGACCTGAAACTCCTCGACAAGATGGAGCAGAAGGTCAACCTGCACGGCGGCGCCATCGCTCTGGGTCACCCGTTCGGCTGCTCCGGTGCGCGTATCTCCGGCACCCTGCTGAACGTGATGAAGCAGAACGGCGGTACTCTGGGCGTGTCCACCATGTGCGTGGGTCTCGGCCAGGGCATCACCACCATCTTCGAACGCGTCTAAGCGTTCGCGGGTGTGAAGACCGGGGCCTGGTGCCCCGGTTTTTGTTTTTCAGGAGTGCAAACATGCAGCTGCAACCAGGACTCTATCGCCACTACAAGGGGCCGCAGTACCGCGTATTCGGCACGGCGCGGCACTCTGAAACCGAAGAGTGGGTGGTGGTATACCAGGCGCTCTATGGCGAGTTTGGCCTGTGGGTGCGCCCGCTGGAGATGTTCTGCGGCACGGTCGAACTGGACGGCGAGACGGTCCCGCGCTTTGCTCTGATCGAGGCCGAACCGGCGGTGATCGGGCAGGAGGCGGCAGGGAGTCGCGCTTGACCGCGACTCGACAGCCACTATATATAGCGGTGCCTTTATAGGCTCCTGCCTTTTATTCTCTCTTTTTCGTATTCAGGAATTCTCCAGTCCATGGGCAAATCGCTGGTCATCGTGGAATCCCCGGCCAAGGCCAAGACCATCAACAAGTACCTGGGCAACCAGTACGTGGTGAAGTCGAGCATCGGCCATATTCGTGACCTGCCCACCAGCGGTTCCGCCAGCGCCAGCAAGGAGCCGGTCAAGCGCGGCAAGGCCGCTGCCGCCGAAGCTCCGGCCCTGTCGCCTAAGGAGAAGGCCAAGCGTCAGCTGTTCTCGCGCATGGGTGTCGATCCCGAGCATGGCTGGAAGGCCAAGTACGAGATCCTGCCCGGCAAGGAAAAGGTGATCGAGGAACTGCGCCGTCTGGCCAAGGATGCCGACACCATCTATCTCGCAACCGACTTGGATCGCGAGGGGGAAGCCATCGCCTGGCACCTGCGCGAGGCCATCGGTGGTGATGACAGCCGCTACAAGCGCGTGGTGTTCAACGAGATCACCAAGAAGGCCATCCAGGAGGCCTTCTCGCAGCCCGGCGAGCTGGATATCAACCGCGTCAATGCCCAGCAGGCGCGCCGTTTCCTCGACCGCGTGGTGGGCTACATGGTCTCGCCGCTGCTATGGGCCAAGATCGCCCGCGGCCTGTCCGCTGGTCGCGTGCAGTCGGTGGCGGTGAAGCTGGTGGTGGAGCGCGAGAAGGAAATCCGCGCCTTCGTGCCGGAAGAGTACTGGGAAGTCCACGCCGACCTGGGCACCGCCAAGAGCGACAAGGTGCGCTTCGAAGTGGTCCGCGAGAACGGCGAGGCGTTCAAGCCGCTGAACGAGGCCCAGGCCATGGCTGCCCTGGCCAAGCTCAAGGACTCCAGCTACAGCGTGGTCAAGCGCGAGGACAAGCCGACCTCGAGCAAGCCGACCGCGCCTTTCATTACCTCCACCCTGCAGCAGGCGGCGAGCAACCGCCTCGGCTTCGGCGTGAAGAAGACCATGATGATGGCCCAGCGTCTCTACGAGGCCGGCTACATCACCTATATGCGTACCGACTCGACCAACCTGTCGAACGACGCCATCGACATGGTGCGCGGCTTCATCGACAGCGAGTTCGGCAAGAAGTACCTGCCGGCCAAGCCGAACTTCTATTCGAGCAAGGAAGGCGCCCAGGAAGCGCACGAGGCGATTCGCCCGTCCGACGTCAACCTGCGTCCGACCCAGCTGTCCGGCATGGAGCGTGATGCCGAGCGCCTGTACGAACTGATCTGGCGTCAGTTCGTGGCCTGCCAGATGCCGCCAGCCGAATACCTGTCCACCAGCGTGAGCGTGGCTGCCAGTGGCTTCGAGCTGCGCGCCAAGGGCCGCATTCTGAAGTTCGACGGCTACACCAAGGTCCTGCCACAGCAGGGCAAGCCGGGCGATGACGACGTGCTGCCGGAGATGAAGGAGGGCGAGGCGCTCAAGTTGCTGAAGCTCGACCCCAGCCAGCACTTCACCAAGCCGCCGGCGCGTTTCTCCGAAGCCAGCCTGGTCAAGGAGCTGGAGAAGCGTGGGATCGGTCGCCCGTCCACCTACGCGGCAATCATCTCCACCATCCAGGAGCGTGGCTATGTAGCGGTGCAGAACCGCCGCTTCTACGCCGAGAAGATGGGCGACATCGTCACCGAGCGCCTCGACGAGAGCTTCGCCAACCTGATGGACTACGGCTTCACCGCCGCCATGGAAGAGCATCTGGACGATGTGGCCCAGGGCGAGCGCGACTGGAAGCACCTGCTCGACGAATTCTACGGCGACTTCAAGAAGAAACTGGAAGTGGCCGGCGAAGCTGACAAGGGCATGCGTGCCAACCAGCCGACCCCGACCGATATCGCCTGCCGCGATTGTGGCCGGCCGATGATGATCCGCACCGCCTCCACTGGCGTATTCCTCGGTTGCTCCGGCTACGCCCTGCCGCCGAAAGAGCGCTGCAAGGCCACCATCAACCTGATTCCGGGTGACGAGATCGCCGCAGACGACGAGGGCGAGTCCGAGTCGCGCGTGCTGCTGAACAAGCATCGCTGCCCAATCTGCGCCACGGCGATGGATGCCTACCTGCTGGACGAGACTCGCAAGCTGCATATCTGCGGCAATAATCCGGATTGCACCGGCTACGAGATCGAACAAGGCCAGTACCGCATCAAAGGCTACGAGGGTCCCAGCCTGGAGTGCGACAAGTGTGGAAGCGAGATGCAGCTGAAGACCGGCCGCTTCGGCAAGTTCTTCGGGTGCACCAATGCCAGCTGCAAGAACACCCGCAAGCTGCTCAAGAGCGGCGAGGCAGCGCCGCCCAAGATGGATGCGGTGAAGATGCCGGAGCTCAAGTGCGAGAAGGTCGACGACACCTACGTGCTGCGTGATGGTGCCTCGGGCCTGTTCCTCGCCGCCAGCGGCTTCCCCAAGAACCGCGAAACCCGCGCGCCGTTGGTGCTGGAATTGATCCCGCACAAGGACGAGATCGATCCCAAATACCACTTCCTGCTGGAGGCGCCGAAGAAGGATCCGGAAGGCCGTCCGGCGGTGATCCGCTACAGCCGCAAGACCAAGGAGCAGTATGTGCAGAGCGAGGTGGACGGCAAACCCACCGGCTGGCGCGCCTTCTTCGATGGCGGCAAGTGGAAGGTGGAAGACAAGCGCTGATCGCGTTCCAGTCGCGCACCTGAGGGTGCGCCGGCTGACCCATCTTCGAGTATCAGCAAGACGGCTTGCGAGGCGTTGTCATGGCTCACGAACTCTATACCCGTACCAATCAGAAGATCTTCTTCGCCGGTCTGGCACTGGAAAGCCTGCGCAAGGCCGAAGCCGGCGAGGCGGCGAATGCCCAGGCGCTGGTCCATGCCGAGCGCGAGGCGGCGCTGTTCCACCTGTATGGAGCGGTGCTCGGCCTGTGCCATGAGGTTGCCGGCTACTACAAGCTGGCCGAGGCCAATGCACCGCGTGTGGAGCTACTGTTGAACCAGGCGGTGCTGCAGTCCTCTCCGACTCCCGAGCTGGCGGAAATGGTGGAGATCGCCCAGCAGCCGGAAAGCTGGCTCGCCCGCCTGCTGGCCGCCTATGCCGCGCTGTTTCTGCCCCCGCAGGCGCCGAAAACCGCCAAGGTCGATCCGACCCTGCCATTGATCGCAGCGGTCAGTGTCGAGGAAAAGGTTGCCCCCCTGAGCCGTGACGAGCTGGAAAGCTGGCGTCAGCAGCTCAAGCAACTGGTGCTGCGTTACCGCGAGTCGCTCAGCGAGTGCTGAGAACCTACTTACGATCTGCTGCGTGTCGGCGATACGGCGTTAAAAACAGCTTCAGAATGCTCATTTACTATTCGTAAACTGCGCTTCCTCAACTGTTTTTGCCTTGTCTCGCTCTAGTTCCGAGATCGTAAATAGGTTCTACGGCCGTCGCTGGACTAGGGCCGGCAAGTCAGGGCTGTTACACTGGCAGCCCGCCAGGAGATCGATGTTATGCCCACTTCCTTCCTCGAAATTGTCGAATTGCCCGACGGCCGCATCATTCTGCGCCGTGCCGAGGATGAGGAAGTGCTGGTGACCCTGGACTTCTCGGCGGATGCCAAGGCTTTCCTGCAGGGACATCATGTCGAGGTGGCCAAGGCCATGCTCAATGTCGGTGTGCAGATGGCCGGCCGACTGGCCGAAGGTGAGATCGAGCAGGACGAGCAGCCGCGCGTGCTGCATTGATTATCGAGCGCCCGCAAGGGGCGCTCGATTCAAAGGCGCTATCCTATTGCGCCTTCCGCAACCCTTAATCCAGACGAATATTCAGACTCTGTGCGCTGCCCAGGCGTGCAGCACTGGTCAGGCTCGCCCGCTGATTGGGCTGCAGGCTGATCCAGCTCACCACGGTGTGGCTACGGCCCAGGCGCAGAGCTTCACGAGCTAGGTCCAGCGCTTCCTGGCCGGTGCTGGGTTGCAGTACCAGCAGGCGATCGAGATTGAGGCCGACGCTGCGCAGCCAGGCCGTGGTGATGGAGGCGGGTGGGGCGATTAGGGTCAGCCAGCGAGCATCCTGATTCAGGCTGAGCTCACGCAACACCGGCCCCAGCAGATGGCGGCAGTTGCCGAGCGAGCCGGACAGGCGCAGCTCGCTGAACGGCTCGGGTTCGTCGAGCCAGGGGTTTTCCACGACATCGTCGAGCAGCGGTGTCAGTGCATTGCCGAGAAAGGCTTCAAACAGCGGAAGTTGCGAACGATTCAGCGACTGCGGGAACTGCATGAAGCTCTCCTAATTCTCAGCGGCGAATCACGCCGACACTCAAACCTTCGATCACCAGGTCCTGCTCTTCCAGGTTCACCTCGATAGGGGCGAACTCCGGGTTTTCGGCGATCAGCAGGACCTTGCTGCCATTGCGCTGGAAGCGCTTGACGGTCACCTCGTCATCGATGCGTGCCACCACGATCTGGCCGTTGCGGGCTTCGCGGGTGGTGTGCACGGCCAGCAGATCGCCGTCGAGGATGCCGATGTCCTTCATGCTCATGCCACGCACGCGCAGCAGATAGTCGGCCTTGGGGTGGAAGAATTCCGGATTGATCTTGCAGGAATCTTCAACGTTCTGCTGGGCCAGGATTGGCGCACCGGCGGCGACCCGCCCGATCACCGGAATGCCTTCTTCTTCCGCCGCAGCCGGTTCGAAGCCGGGGATACGGATGCCACGAGAGGCGCCCGGGGTCATCTCGATCGCACCTTTGCGGGCGAGGGCCTTGAGATGCTCTTCGGCGGCGTTGGGCGACTTGAAGCCCAGTTCCTGAGCGATCTCCGCGCGGGTTGGCGGATAGCCGTTGTCTTCCAGGCAGCGTTTGATGAAGGCGAGAATTTCGGATTGGCGCGGCGTCAGTTTGAGCATGCTGGCGGTCTGTCTGTTTATACAGTTGCTGTGATTATATACAGTGATTCGATGCTGGCAACCCCTGTTTCGTTTCGAGGGTGAAATGGCCATTTCTGCCGTCCAGCGGAGCGGCTCTGGCTTTCCCTTATTTCACCTATGGTTAAATGCGTGACCGAGCAGCCATGAAAGGTCTTGTCAGACTTGACAGGGCGCCAGCCTGAAACGTATGTTTCAAACAAGTGTTTGTCAGGTGGGGATGTCATGGCTCAATCAGAAACTGTTGAGCGCATTTTGGATGCTGCCGAGCAGCTGTTCGCGGAAAAGGGCTTCGCCGAGACTTCTCTGCGCCTGATTACCAGCAAGGCCGGGGTCAACCTGGCGGCGGTCAACTATCACTTCGGCTCCAAGAAGGCGCTGATCCAGGCGGTGTTCTCGCGCTTCCTCGGTCCATTCTGCATCAGTCTCGAGCGTGAGCTGGATCGTCGCCTGGCCAAGCCGGATGCCAAGACCAGTCTCGAAGAGCTGCTGGAGATGCTGGTGGAGCAGGCCCTAGCGGTGAAGCCGCGCAGTGGTAACGACCTGTCCATCTTCATGCGTCTGCTCGGTCTGGCCTTCAGCCAGAGCCAGGGCCACCTGCGCAAGTACCTGGAAGAGGTGTACGGCAAGGTCTTCCGCCGCTACATGCTGCTGCTCAATGAGGCTGCACCCAAGCTGCCGCCGCTGGAGATCTTCTGGCGCGTGCACTTCATGCTCGGCGCGGCGGCGTTCAGCATGTCCGGTATCAAGGCCTTGCGTGCCATCGCCGAGAACGACTTCGGCGTGGATACCTCGATCGAGCAGGTGATGCGCCTGATGGTGCCGTTCCTCGCCGCCGGCATGCGTGCCGAGAGCGGGCTGAACGACGAGGTGCTGGCCACTGCCCAGTTCAAGCCGCGCAGCAAAGCGCAGGTCGCCGCCAAGGCCGTCTGATGCTGTGCCCGAGCGGGGCGATGGGCTAAGCTAGCCGCCCATGCGTCCGCTCGATTTCCTGCATATCTCCATTGCCGACCAGTGCCTGTACGGCTTCGCCGACGGGCAGCTGTGCCTGCGTCTGCCGGTTTCCACCGCGCTCAATGGTGCCGGCGAGCAAAGCGGCTCCAATTGCACGCCGCGTGGGCGCCATCAGGTGCGGGCGAAGATTGGTGATGGTCTGCCGCTTGGCGCGGTATTGCGCGGGCGGCGCTGGACCGGCGAGGTCTGGTCCGAGGCGCTGGATGTGCAGTTCCCCGGTCGCGACTGGATTCTCACCCGCATCCTCTGGCTCAGCGGTTGCGAGCCGGGCATCAATCGCCTGGGCAAGGTCGATACTTTCCGTCGCTACATCTACCTGCATGGCACGCCGGACAATCAGCCCATGGGCGTGCCGCTGTCCCACGGCTGCGTGCGCCTGCGCAACGCCGACCTGCTGGATCTCTTTCCCCGTGTACCGCCGCACTGTGCGGTGCTGATCGACGAGGCGCCGCGCCCCGAATGGGCCACCGCCGAACTCTGTTAAGGACTCTTCGTGACTACACCTCTCTACGGCTCCCTGATGCTGGACATCCAGGGCACCTGGCTGACCGCCGAAGACCGCCGCATCCTGCGCCAGCCGGAAGTCGGTGGCCTGATCCTGTTCGCCCGCAATATCGAAGACCCGCGCCAGGTGCGCGAGCTGTGTGCCTCCATTCGCGCCATGCGCCCGGACCTGCTGCTGGCGGTGGACCAGGAAGGCGGCCGCGTGCAGCGCCTGCGCAACGGCTTCGTGCGCCTGCCAGCCATGCGTGCCCTGGCCGATAACAACGACGCCGAGCAGCTGGCTGAGCACTGCGGTTGGCTGATGGCCACCGAGGTGCTGGCCGTGGGCCTGGATTTGAGCTTTGCCCCGGTGCTGGACCTGGATCACCAGCGCAGCGCCGTGGTCGGTAGCCGCAGCTTCGAAGGCGACGCCGAGCTGGCCACTCGTCTGGCCGGTGCCTTCATCCGCGGCATGGATGCGGCGGGCATGGCTGCCACCGGCAAGCATTTCCCCGGCCACGGCTGGGCCGAGGCCGACTCCCATGTGGCCATCCCGGTGGATGAGCGCAGCCTGGATGAGATTCGCGCCAAGGACCTGATCCCGTTCCAGCGCCTGAGCCAGCAGCTGGCGGCGGTGATGCCTGCTCATGTCATCTACCCGCAGGTGGACTCCGGCCCGGCCGGCTTCTCGCGGCGCTGGCTGCAGGAGATCCTGCGGGGCGAGTTGGGCTTCGATGGGGTGATCTTCAGCGACGACCTGTCCATGGCCGGTGCCCATGTGGTGGGCGATGCCGCCAGCCGTATCGAGGCGGCACTGAACGCCGGCTGCGCCATGGGCCTGGTGTGTAACGACCGCGCCTCCGCCGAGCTGGCCCTCGGGGCCCTGCAGCGCCTCAAGGTGCAGCCGCCCAAGGGCATGGCGCGCATGCGCGGCCGCGGCTTCGCTCGTACCGATTACCGCGAGCAGCCGCGCTGGCTGCAGGCTATCGCCGCCCTGCGCGCGGCGCAGCTGATCGACTGATTAAGGAAACACCGTATGACCACCTACGCCATCATCGGCGGCACCGGCCTCACTCAGCTGGAAGGCCTCACCCTCAAGCAGGCGCAAACCATCGATACGCCCTACGGGGCGCCTTCGGCCCCGGTGCTGAGCGGCGAGTACGCCGGCCACGAGGTGCTGTTCCTCGCACGCCACGGGCACCCGCACCGCATCCCGCCGCACCAGGTGAACTACCGCGCCAACCTGTGGGCGCTGAAGCAGGCTGGCGCAGAGGCGATCCTGGCGGTCAACGCAGTTGGCGGAATCCATGCAGCGATGGGCAGCGGCCACTTGTGCGTGGCGCACCAGATCATCGATTACACCTGGGGCAGGGCGCATACCTTCTTCGAGGGCGAGATCGACCACGTCACCCATATCGATTTCAGCTACCCCTACGACGAGGAACTGCGTGGCCGGCTGATCGCTGCCCTTCAGAAGCTCGGTTACCCACATAGCAGCCACGGCGTGTATGGCGCTACCCAGGGCCCGCGCCTGGAGACGGTGTCGGAGATCGCCCGCATGGAGCGCGATGGCTGCGACATCGTCGGCATGACCGGCATGCCCGAAGCCGCCCTGGCCCGCGAGCTGGAGCTGCCCTACGCCTGCCTGGCGCTGGTGGTGAACCCGGCGGCCGGCAAGTCCAGCGGCATCATCACTATGGCCGAGATCGAGGCGGAGTTGGCCCGCGGTATCGACAAGGTGCGCGCTGTGCTGGGGCATGTATTGAGCGCCTGAGCCTGCCGACCAGAAACAAAAAAGCCCCGCATCGCGGGGCTTTTTCATTTATGCAGCAAGGATCAGGGCTGGGTAACTTTCACCAGTACACCCAGGCTGCCGTTGTCCAGGTAGGTCAGCTCGCCCAGCTTGAGGCGGGTCTTCTGCCGCACGCGCTCGCTGCCGCTGAGCAGGCCGTCGGTGTCGAAGCGGTTGATCCAGAAGTCCGCTTCCAGGTCGATCAGGCGCTGTTGTTCGCTCAAGGACACCACGCCTTCCACCGGGAAGTGGCCGAACTGCTCGTTGCCGGTGCTCAGCGCGGACTTGGTCGGCACGGCTGCCAGGTTCTGCGCCCAGGCCTTGTGCAGCAGCACTTCGTAGCCATTGCCCGGGTTGAGCTTGGCGGCCTCGTCGTTCAGCGCGGTGCCGCGCTCGTTACCGGCGATGGGCGCGGCGCCCACGGCCCAGTCATCCGGCGCCGGCTGGCTGGAGGAGAGGGCTTCGCCGCCCTGGCGGAAGACCAGCACTTCGATCTGGAACAGGCCGTCGGCGAAGGCCTGGGGGGCCAGCAGGCAGAGCAGCAGGGTGAGGTGGCGAAACGCGCGCATTGGGTCAGTCCTTTCAGGCGGATTGCGGGGCGAGGCGCTCCAGCAGCGCCTCCAGGGTATTGAAGCGTTCTTCCGGGCGCTCCATCGGCACCTGGAATTTGAACAGCGTGGCGCCTTCGAACTTGTAGCGGTTCGGGGCGCTCTGGATCAGCTTGATCAGCACCAGCGGGTCGACGCAGGTGTCGGCGGCGAATTCGATGCGGCCGCCCTGAGGGCCGGCGTCGATCTTCTTGATGCCGAGCTTTTCCGCCTGCAGCTTGAGCAGGGTCAGGCGCATCAGGTTCTTGCTCGCCTCCGGCAGCAGGCCGAAGCGGTCGATCATCTCCACCTGCAGCTCCTTTAGGCCTTCTTCGTCGGCGGCCGAAGCGATGCGCTTGTAGAGGATCAGGCGGCTGTGCACATCCGGCAGGTAATCGTCGGGGATCAGCGCCGGCACCCGCAGGTTGATCTCGGCGCCGCCGCCCAGCGGTTGCTCCAGGTTCGGCTGCTCGCCCTTGCGGATGGCCTTGACCGCGCGCTCGAGCATCTCCATGTAGAGCGTGAAGCCGACGGCCTGGATCTGCCCGCTCTGGCCGTCGCCGAGCAGCTCGCCGGCGCCGCGGATTTCCAGATCGTGGGTGGCCAGGACGAAGCCCGCGCCCAGGTCTTGGGCGTTGGCTATGGCTTCCAGGCGCTTCTGCGCATCCTCGGTCATGCCCTTGCGTGGCGGGGTGAGCAGGTAGGCGTAGGCCTGGTGGTGGCTACGGCCGACGCGGCCGCGCAACTGGTGCAGCTGGGCCAGGCCGAACTTGTCGGCGCGCTCGATGAGGATGGTGTTGGCGCTCGGCACGTCGATGCCGGTCTCGATGATGGTCGAGGCCACCAGCACGTTGAAGCGCTTGTGGTAGAAGTCGCTCATCACCCGCTCCAGGTCGCGCTCGTGCATCTGCCCGTGGCCGATGCCGATGCGTGCCTCGGGCACCAGTGCGGCCAGGTCGGCGGCGCACTTCTCGATGGTCTTCACGTCGTTGTGCAGGTAGTACACCTGGCCGCCGCGCAGCAGTTCGCGTAGCAGCGCCTCCTTGATCGTGGGGTTGTTCTGCTCCATGACGAAGGTGCGCACCGACAGGCGGCGTGCCGGCGGGGTGGCGATGATCGACAGGTCGCGCATGCCCGACACCGCCATGTTCAGCGTGCGCGGGATCGGTGTGGCGGTCAGGGTGAGGATGTCGACTTCGCTGCGCAGGGCCTTGAGCTGCTCCTTCTGACGGACGCCGAAGCGGTGCTCCTCGTCGATGATGCACAGACCCAGGTCCTTGAAGCGCACATCGTCCTGCAGCAGCTTGTGGGTGCCGATGACGATATCGATCTTGCCCTCGGCCAGCTTGGCCACGGCCTCGTTGACCTCCTTGGCGCTCTTGAAGCGGCTCATCACCTCGACCGTCACCGGCCAGTCGGCGAAGCGGTCGCGGAAGCTGTTGTAGTGCTGCTGGGCGAGCAGGGTGGTGGGCACCAGCACTGCCACCTGACGGCCGCTGTGCACGGCGATAAAGGCGGCGCGCATGGCCACCTCGGTCTTGCCGAAGCCGACGTCGCCGCACACCAGGCGGTCCATCGGCTTGGCCGCCAGCATGTCCTCGCGCACCGCGTCGATGGCGTTTTGCTGGTCCGGGGTCTCCTCGAAGGGGAAGCCGGCACTGAAGGTGGCGTAGTCGGCGGCCGGGTCCTTGAACGCATAGCCTTCGCGGGCGGCGCGGCGGGCGTAGATGTCGAGCAGCTCGGCGGCTACGTCGCGCACCTGCTCGGCGGCCTTGCGCTTGGCCTTCTGCCAGGTCTCCGAGCCCAGGCGGTGCAGCGGGGCCAGGGCGTCGTCGCTGCCGGTGTAGCGGGCGATCAGGTGCAGGCTGGCCACCGGCACGTAGAGCTTGGCTTCCTCGGCGTACATCAGGGCGAGGAATTCGGCGGCCTGGCCGTCAAACTCCATGGTCACCAGGCCCAGGTAGCGGCCGACGCCATGGTCGATATGCACCACCGGCGCGCCTTCGCGCAGCTCGGTGAGGTTCTTGATCACGTTGTCGCCACCGTCGCGTGATTTCTCGCGGCGGCGGCGCTGCATCACCCGCTGGCCGAACAGCGGACTCTCGGCGACCAGGGCGATCTTGTCGAGCAGCAGGCCCTCGTCCAGCGGGGCGATGCAAATGGCCAGGCGCTCGCTGCTGTCGGTAAATTCCTTCCAGCCGGCCACTTCCACCGGTTTCAGCTTGAGGCGCGCCAGTAGCTCCAGCAGCACTTCGCGGCGACCGGCAGACTCGGCGCTAAACAGCACACGGCCCGGGTATTCCTCGATAAAGCGACGCAGTGCGGCCAACGGCTCGCTGGCCTTGGCCTGGATCGCCAGGTCGGGTAGGGCGCGGGCGTCGAAACGCTCGCGGCCGACGCCGACGTCCACGTCCTCCTGGCTGACTACCACGCGCGGCCAGTTCTTCAGGCGGGCGAAGCAGTCCTCCACCGGCAGGAAGATGTCGGCCGGCGGCAGCAGCGGGCGTTCGGGGTCGACGCGGCGATCCTCGTAGCGGTTGCGTGCGTCGGTCCAGAACTGCTCGGCGGCCTGCTCGATGCCCGGCAGAGAGAACACCTGGGTGTCGCCCGGCAGGTAGTCGAACAGAGTCCCGGTCTCCTCGAAGAACAGCGGCAGGTAGTACTCGATGCCGGCCGGGGTGATGCCGGAGGCGAGGTCCTGGTAGATCGGGCAGCGGCGGAAGTCGACGTCGAAACGTTCACGGAAGCGCCCGCGGAAGTCGGTGACGGCTTTCTTCTCCAGCGGAAACTCGCGGGCCGGCAGCAGGCGGATCGACTCCACCTTGTCCACCGAGCGCTGGGTCTCCGGGTCGAAGGTGCGCAGGGTCTCGATCTCGTCGTCGAACAGGTCAATGCGGTAGGGCGTATCGCTGCCCATGGGGAACAGGTCGATCAGCGCGCCGCGCACGGCGAACTCGCCATGCTCGTAGACGGTATCCACGCAGCGGTAGCCGGCGGCTTCCAGGCGGGCGCGCATTTCTTCCACATCGAGCTTCTGGCCGACGTCCAGCAGCAGGCCGGAGCCGAGCAGGAAGCGGGTCGGCGCCAGGCGGTGCAGGGCGGTGGCGATCGGCACCACCAACACGCCGTGCTTGATCTCCGGCAGGCGATAGAGGGTGGCGATGCGCTGGGAAATGATGTCCTGGTGCGGCGAGAACACGTCGTAGGGCAGGGTTTCCCAGTCCGGGAAGTGCAGCACCGGCAGGTCCGGGGCGAAGAACGCCAGCTCTTCCTGCAGGCGCTCGGCGCTCTGGCTGTCGGCAGTCAGCAGCAGGGTGAAGCGTTTGGCGGCGCTGGCTGCCTCGGCGACAGCCAGGCTCAGCGCGGCCCCGGGCAGGTTGCCCCAGTGCTGTTTGCCGGCGGCGCCCGGCAGTTTCGGCAAGTGCAGTACGGACACGGGTGTCACGGCCCCAGGCGAAAAGAAGGGGGCGATTGTAACGAGCGGAGGTATCTACTGTCAGTTACGACGGGCGCACATTGCTCAGTGCAGTGGGCGCCGTCATAATGTAGCCCCTTTTTTCAGCCCCTACATGTGGAAGGTAATTGCCCGTGACCCAGAAGCCCGACCAGTGTCTCGGTGAGTGGATTGATCGTGAAGCCCTCGCAGAAGCGATGATTCCTATGATCGGTCAGCTCTACCGCAACAACAGCGTGGTGACCTCGATCTACGGCCGTGGTCTGATCAACCGTTCGGTGATCGACATCCTCAAAGCCCATCGCTTCGCCCGTCACCGCCTGGCTGACGAAGGCAGCGAGCTGTCGGTTCACGATACCTTCCCGATCCTCAAGGCTATGAGCGACCTCAAGCTCGGCGCCGCCTCCGTGGACCTGGGCAAGATGGCCAGCAAGTTCAAGACCGAAGGCAACGGCCGTGCCGTCGAGCAGTTCGTCAAGGACGAGCTGGCTGACGTGGTTGGCAAGCAGAACGGCGCTGCCCGCGAAGGCACCGACGTGGTTCTGTACGGTTTCGGCCGCATCGGCCGCCTGCTGGCGCGCATCCTGATCGAGAAAACCGGTGGCGGCGACGGCCTGCGCCTGCGCGCCATTGTCGTGCGCAAGGGTTCCAGCAATGATCTGGTCAAGCGCGCCAGCCTGCTGCGCCGTGACTCGGTGCACGGCAAGTTCGATGGCACCATCACCATCGACGAGGAAAACAACACCCTGACCGCCAACGGCAACCTGATCCAGGTGATCTACGCCAAGTCGCCGACCGAAGTCGACTACACCCAGTACGGCATCAAGAATGCCCTGCTGGTCGACAACACCGGCGTATGGCGCGATGCCGATGGCCTGGGCCAGCACCTGGCCTGCCCGGGTGTCGACCGCGTCGTCCTGACCGCACCGGGCAAGGGCGCGCTGAAGAACATCGTGCACGGCATCAACCACAGCGAAATCACCGCTGACGACAAGATCATCTCGGCTGCTTCCTGCACCACCAACGCCATCGTGCCGGTGCTGAAAGCCGTCAACGATCAATACGGCATCGTCAACGGTCACGTCGAAACCGTTCACTCGTACACCAACGACCAGAACCTGATCGACAATTTCCACAAGGGCGATCGCCGTGGCCGCAGCGCCCCGCTGAACATGGTGATCACCGAGACCGGTGCCGCCACTGCAGCCGCCAAGGCCCTGCCGGTCCTGAAAGGCAAGCTGACCGGCAACGCCATTCGCGTACCGACGCCGAACGTCTCCATGGCCATCCTCAACCTGAACCTGGAGAAGGCCACTACTCGCGAAGAGATCAACGAGTACCTGCGCCAGATGGCCATGCACTCGGACCTGCAGAAGCAGATCGACTTCGTCCAGTCCCAGGAAGTGGTGTCCACCGACTTCGTCGGCTCGCGCCACGCCGGTGTGGTCGACGCCGAAGCCACCATCTGCAACGACAACCGCGTCGTGCTGTACGTGTGGTACGACAACGAGTTCGGCTATAGCTGCCAGGTGGTGCGCGTGATGGAAGAGATGGCTGGGGTCAACCCGCCGGCCTTCCCGCGCTAAGCGCCGGGTAATACGCAAAACGGGAGCTTCGGCTCCCGTTTTCGTTTTCTGCGCCTAGGCTTGCGCCTGATTGCAACGGAATTCCCTTGTGGCCAGATTCTCTGTGCTGTTCCTGATCCTGTTGCTGAACGGCTGTGGCGATGCGCTGCAGGAGTTCGGCGGGCCGACCATGGGCAGCCATTACTCGCTGAAATATGTGCAGGCCGAAGGCGCGCCGCCGCGCGAGCGTTTGCAGGCCGAGGTGGAGGGCATGCTGGTCGAGATCGACCGACAGATGTCGACCTGGCGCGCGGACTCAGACCTGTCGCGTTTCAACCAGCTGCCGGCGGGCGCATGCATGGCCATGCCCGAGCCGGTGCTGCAGCTGGTGCGCTTCGGTGCCCAGCTATCCGCCGGCAGTGAGGGCGCCTTCGATTTCACCGTGCAACCGCTGATGGACCTCTGGGGGTTCGGCGCGCAATCGCGCGGTCGTCGCGTGCCGGCCGCGGAGGAGATTGCCGCGGTGCTGCCCGCGATCGGCCAGCGCCACCTGCGCATCGACGGCGAGCGGCTGTGCAAGGATGTGTTCCTGCGCGTCGATCTCGACGCCATCGCCGCCGGCGCGGCGGTGGACCGCATCGCCGCACGCCTGAACGAATTGGGTGTGCGCAGCTTCCTGCTGGAGATCACCGGCGAGCTGAAGGCGGTCGGGCGCAAGCCGGACGGTTCGCCCTGGACGGTGGCCATCGAGGCGCCGCTCGACGAGGGGCGCGAAGAGCAGCTGCGCCTGGCTCTGGATGGTCTTGGCGCATCCACCTCCGGTGACTACCGCAATTACTTCGAGGCCGGCGGCCAGCGCTATTCGCATACCTTCGACCCGCGCACGGGGCGGCCGGTCAGCCACGACCTGGCCTCGGTCAGCGTGGTGGATGCCTCGGTGCTGCGTGCCGATGGCCTGTCGACCGCTCTGATGGTGCTGGGTCCCGAGGCGGGCATGGCCTACGCCGAACGCGAGGGTGTCGCCGCGCTGTTTATCCGGCGCGACGGGGAGCGCTTCGTCACCCGGGCGAGCACGGCTTTCGTGCGCCGCTTCGGCGAGCCGCAGGCGCCTGACGCGGGCATGTAGTGGAGAGAAAGCTCGCCTACGCCGCGACCAAGCGCTAATGTGCCGGGCAAAATTGCACGGCTAAGCTGTGTAAAGAGTTTCGAGAGCCGCGGCCATGGGGGCGCGGTCGATCCGGGCCTTGCCGATCTGTATCGAGCGGCCCGGTGCGCGATGAGGAGTAAGCATGGCGGTCTACAACTACGACGTGGTGGTGCTGGGTTCCGGTCCGGCGGGCGAGGGCGCGGCAATGAACGCGGCCAAGGCCGGGCGCAAGGTGGCGGTGGTCGACAACCGTCCGCTGGTGGGCGGCAACTGCACCCACCTCGGCACCATCCCGTCCAAGGCGCTGCGCCACTCGGTGCGGCAGATCATGCAGTACAACACCAACCCGCTGTTCCGCCAGATCGGCGAACCACGCTGGTTCTCCTTCCCCGACGTGCTGAAGAGCGCCGAGCGGGTGATCTCCAAGCAGGTCGCCTCGCGCACCAGCTACTACGCGCGCAACCGCATCGACGTGTTCTTCGGCACCGCCAGCTTCGCCGACGAGCAGACCGTGGAAGTGGTGTGCAACAGCGGCGTGGTCGAGAAGCTGGTGGCCAAGCAAGTGGTCATCGCCACCGGCTCGCGCCCCTATCGCCCGGCGGACGTGGACTTCCACCACCCGCGCATCTACGACAGCGACACCATCCTCAGCCTGACCCACACCCCGCGACGCATCATCATCTACGGCGCCGGCGTGATCGGCTCCGAGTACGCCTCGATCTTCAGCGGCCTGGGTGTGCTGGTCGACCTGATCGACAACCGCGACCAGTTGCTGAGCTTCCTCGACGACGAGATTTCCGACGCGCTCAGCTACCACCTGCGTACCAACAACGTGCTGATTCGCCACAACGAAGAGTACGAGCGCATCGAGGGTCTGGAAAACGGCGTGATCCTGCACCTCAAGTCGGGCAAGAAGATCAAGGCCGACTGCCTGCTGTGGTGCAACGGCCGTACCGGCAACACTGACCGGCTGGGCCTGGAGAACATCGGCATCAAGGTCAACAGTCGCGGCCAGATCGAGGTCGACCAGCAGTACCGCACGCAGATCAGCAACATCTTCGCCGCCGGTGACGTGATCGGCTGGCCTAGCCTGGCCAGCGCCGCCTACGACCAGGGGCGTTCGGCCGCCGGCAGCGCGGTGGAGAACGACAGCTGGCGCTTCGTCGACGACGTGCCGACCGGCATCTACACCATTCCGGAGATCAGCTCGATCGGCAAGAACGAGAAGGAACTGACTCAGGCCAAGATTCCCTACGAGGTCGGCAAGGCCTTCTTCAAGGGCATGGCGCGGGCACAGATCTCCCACGAGCCGGTGGGCATGCTGAAGATTCTGTTCCACCGCGAGACCCTGGAAATCCTTGGCGTGCACTGCTTCGGCTACCAGGCCTCGGAGATCGTGCATATCGGTCAGGCGATCATGAACCAGAAGGGCGAGGCGAACAGCATCAAGTACTTCGTCAACACCACCTTCAACTATCCGACCATGGCCGAGGCCTATCGGGTGGCGGCGTTCGACGGTCTCAACCGGCTTTTCTGAGCGGCTCCGACCGGTGGCCTGAGCCGGTCGGGGATCCCCTCAGCGACTCCCGCACCTGGCGCTGGCCGAATCGGGAGAGTTTCTGACCAGGCGCGCTGCTGCAAAAAAAACCGGCCCTCGGGCCGGTTTCTTTTTGTCCTTGAGAAGTGCGCTCAGCGCTTGAGCGTATCGACCGCCAGCCCCGGGAAGTCGGTGATGATGCTGTCCGCGCCGAAGTCGGCCAGGCGGCGCATCAGGGCCGGCTCGTTGACCGTCCAGACCGACACATGCAGGCCGGCCTTCTGCGCTTTGAGCAGGCGTTCCGGGGTGCACAGGGTCCAGTTCAGCGCGAGCATCGAGCACTCGTGGTGGGCGGCGACCTTGAGCGGGTCGAGCCAGTTGTACTCGGCGACCAGGCCGCGCGACAGTTCCGGAGTCAGGCGGCGCAGGGCGCGCAGCACTTCGCGCGAGCTGCTGGTGACGGTGACCTTGTCCTTGATGCCGAAGCGTTCGGCCAAGGCCTGGATGGCCAGCACGGTACGCGCGGCACGCACCCGCGAGGCGCTTTTGACTTCCAGCTGCCAGTGCTCGAAGGGGCACTGCTCGAACAGGGTTTCCAGCTTGGGAATGGGGCAGAGCGTCTTCCAGCCCGGGCCGCCCAGGCGTGCATCCAGATTCGTTAGCTCCTCGGCATCATGCTCCACCACTTTGCCGCGGCGGCCGGTGGTGCGCTTGAGGGTCGGGTCGTGGATCACCATCAGCTCGCCATCGCGTGACAGATGCAGATCCAGCTCGCAGCGGGTGACGCCATGTGCAAGGCATTGCTGGAAGCTGGCGAGAGTGTTTTCCGGTGCTTCGCCCTTGGCGCCGCGGTGGCCGTAGATAAGGGTCACTGTTGTTCCTTGATGGGATGGCGGGGCTGGTGGTGAAGCACACTGTTCACCACGTGGTCATACTCGAAATAGACGCTGAAGGTGCGGTAGTCCCAGCGGGTGATCGGTGGCTGGCCCACCGGCGGATGTTCCTCGTCGGCCAGGCCGAAGCGCGCCAGCACCGAGCTTCTGGATTCGCCCAGCTTGGGCAGGCCGGCGACCGCGTCGCCCTGTTGGCCGACGGGAATCTCGATGGTTTCCGCCAGTGTCGGCAACGGCAACAGCAGGGCGAGCATCAGTGGCAGGGCGCGCATCAGTCCTGCCCCCGCGCCTGGCGGCGCTCCAGTGCCTGCTTCTGCAGGATGTGGCGCGCCAGCAGCTGTCGCTGGGCGTCTGTCAGTGCCTCGAACTCGGTGCCGATCTCGAACTGGCCATCGTCTCGATTGTGGCAGTGCACGACCTTGGCGCGCAGCAGCAGGCCGAGGGCCTGGGGCATCAGCACCATCTTGATCGCCAGATGGCTGCCAGCCGGTATCACCTGGCCGTGATTGAAGCTGATGCCGCCCTCGGAGATGGACACCCGCCGCGGCGCACCGATGTCGCGCAGCAGGCTCTGCGCCACGGCCTGGCCGAGCAGGTCGATGCGCTTGTTCATCACCTTGAGGTAATTGGCCAGGGTGCGGTCGCGCTCGCTGATATGCCGCAGCAGGTGCTGCGACTCGAAGTCCATCAGGTGCAGTTCGCTGAGCAAATTGAACAGCGGAGAATTATCGTGCAGCGGGTCACTGGCGTGAGCTTCGGCCCTGGAGAGCAGGCTGAAATCCAGTGCGATCGTATCCTCGATACGGTAGTATTCGCGGCGATCATCGGCGTCTTGAATCGACATGGCGAACCCATGGCAGCAGTGGTGGTCTGAGTGTAAAGCCGCGCGCCAAGCCCCGCCACAAGGACGTTTCTCTCTTTCCGCCAGCGAACCCTTCACTCATGTTCAGACCCCTGCCGTTCTTTATCGGCGTGCGTTATACGCAGGCCCGGCGCCGCAGCCTGTTTGTCTCCTTCATCTCCCTCACCTCCATCATCGGCCTGGCCCTTGGCGTGCTGGTGATGATCGTCGTGCTGTCGGTCATGAACGGTTTCGACCGCGAGATGCGCGACCGCGTTCTGGGCATGGTGCCCCACGCCACCCTCGACAGCCCCACGCCGATCAAGGACTGGCGCACCATCGGCGAAGGCCTGCTGCGTCACCCGCAGGTGGCCGCCATTGCTCCCTTCACTCAGATGCAGGGCCTGCTGACCCACAACGGCCAGGTGCAGAAGGTGCTGGTCAACGCCATCGACCCGGTCGAGGAAGGCAAGGTGTCGATCATTGGCGACTACTTCCTCAAGGATCAGGGCGCGCTCGATTCGCTCAAGGCCGGCGGCTTCGGCATCGTCATCGGCGACCTGGCGGCGAAGAAGCTCGGTCTGAAGATCGGCGACAAGGTCACCTTCGTCGCGCCCGAGGTGGCCGTGACGCCCGCCGGCATGTTCCCGCGCATGAAGCGCTTTACCGTGGTCGGCATCTTCCATGTCGGCGCCGGCGAGATCGACGGCCATGTGGTGATGACCCACGTACAGGACGCCGGCCGCCTGCTGCGCCTCAAGCCGGGCGAGGTGCAGGGCATCCGCCTGAAATTGCATGACCTGTTCCAGGCGCCCCAGGTGGCCTGGGAACTGGCCACCCTGTTGCGCGAGCAGGACTTCTACGCCCGCGACTGGACCCGCACCCACGGCAACCTGTACCAGGCCATCCGTATGGAGAAGACCATGATCGGCCTGCTGCTGCTGCTGATCGTCGCAGTGGCCGCCTTCAACATCATCTCCACCCTGGTGATGGTGGTGACCGACAAGAAGTCCGACATCGCCATCCTGCGTACCCTCGGCGCCACGCCGCGGCAGATCATGCTGACCTTCATGGTCCAGGGCTCGGTGATTGGCATCGTCGGTACCCTGGTCGGCGGCGTGCTCGGCGTGCTCGCCGCGCTCAACGTCAGCGGGGCGATCAAGGGCCTGGAAAATCTGCTCGGCATCCAGTTCCTCAATGCCGAGGTGTACTTCATCGATTACCTGCCCTCGCAGGTGCAGGGCTCGGATGTGGCGCTGGTCTGCGGTGCCGCCCTGGTCCTGAGTTTCCTTGCCACCCTTTACCCGGCCTGGCGTGCGGCGCGCACCCAGCCAGCGGAGGCTTTGCGTTATGAGTGACAAGTCCGTCCTGAGTTGCCGCAACCTGGGCAAGAGCTACGAGGAAGGCCCGCAGACGGTCGAGGTGCTGGCCAATGTCGAGCTGGAGTTGCTGCCCGGCGAGCGCGTGGCCATCGTCGGTTCCTCCGGCTCGGGCAAGAGCACGCTGCTGAACATGCTCGGCGGCCTGGATACGCCGAGCAAGGGCAGCGTCTGGCTGGCCGGCGAGGAACTCTCTGCGCTCAACGAAAAAGCCCGCGGCCTGCTGCGCAACCGCGCGCTGGGCTTCGTCTACCAATTCCACCACCTGCTGCCGGAATTCACCGCGCTGGAAAACGTGTGCATGCCGCTGCTGATCGGCAAGACCCCGATACCGGAAGCACGCCAGCGTGCCACCGCGCTGCTGGAGCGGGTCGGCCTCGGGCATCGCCTGTCACACAAGCCGGCCGAGCTGTCCGGTGGCGAACGCCAGCGCGTGGCCATTGCCCGCGCCCTGGTCAACAACCCGGCGCTGGTACTGCTCGACGAGCCGACCGGCAACCTCGACCAGCACACCGCCCAGGGTATCCAGGACCTGATGCGCGAGCTCAGCTCCTCGTCGCAGACCGCCTTCCTGGTGGTGACCCATGACCCGCAACTGGCAGGGCAGATGGATCGCGTGCTGCGCCTGGAAGACGGCAAGCTGGTGGCTGCCTGATATGTTCCGGCCACTCGCGATCTTCGTCGGCGCCCGTTACACCCGGGCCAAGCGGCGCAATCATTACATCTCCTTCATCTCGCTGACCTCGATGATCGGCCTGGCGCTTGGCGTGCTGGCGATGATCGTGGTGTTGTCGGTGATGAACGGCTTCCAGAAGGAAATGAGCTCGCGCATCCTCGGCATGGTGCCGCACGCCACCCTGTCCGCGGAGCAGCCGCTGGATGACTGGCAGGCGGTGGCCGCCGCTGCCATGAAGCACAAGCAGGTGACCGGCGCTGCGCCCTTCGCCGAACTGGAAGGCATGTTCTCCTACAAGGGCACCATGCAGCCGATCCAGATCAATGGCATCGATCCGGCCGAGGAGCAAAAGGTCTCGATCATTGGCCGGCATATGGTCCAGGGCCGCCTGGAAGACCTCAAGCCGGGCGAGTTCGGTGTAGTGCTCGGCGAGATCAGCGCGCGGCGCTTCCGTCTCAATGTCGGCGACAAGCTGACCCTGATCGTCCCGGAGCTGAGCAACGCCGCCGGCGGCATCACGCCCCGCATGCTGCGCCTGTCCGTGGTCGGCGTGTTCAAGGTCGGTGCCGAGCTGGATGGCAGCCTGGCGCTGATCAATATCGCCGACGCCTCCAGCATCCAGCGTATGAGCGAAGGGCAGGTGCAAAGCGTGCGCATCGCCCTCAGGGACCTGTACCAGGCGCCGCAGGTGTCTTCCTCCATCGCCAAGGAGCTGGGCGCCGGCTTCAAGTCGATCGACTGGACCCGTACCCAGGGCAGCCTGTTCAGCGCCATGCAGATGGAGAAGACCATGATCGGCCTGCTCCTGCTGCTGATCATCGCGGTGGCCGCCTTCAACATCATCGCCACGCTGATCATGGTGGTCGCCGACAAGCGTGCCGACATCGCCATCCTGCGTACCCTGGGTGCCACGCCGGGGCAGATCATGGCCACCTTCATGGTCCAGGGCACGGTGATCGGCAGCATCGGCACCCTGATCGGTGGCGTGCTGGGCGTGATCGTCGCGCTCAATGTCAGCAGCTGGGTGGCCTGGCTGGAGCAGGTGAGCGGCGCGCACATCTTCAGCTCGGACGTGTACTTCATCAGCAGCCTGCCGTCCGACCTGCGCGGCCTGGACGTGTTGCTGATCTGCGGCGCGGCGCTGAGCATGAGCTTCCTCGCCACGCTGTACCCGTCCTGGCGTGCCTCACGCACCCAGCCGGCCGAAGCGCTGCGCTACGAGTGAAGAAAAAAACGCCGCGATCATCGCGGCGTTTTTCATTCAGTTGGCAGCTTGGCGACGGCGCTCAGCGCGCTTGCGCCAGCTGTGCGCCACCCACCAACGCCAGTACAGCATGGTCACCCCGTAGCCCAGCGAGCCCAGCAGTGCGCCGGTGACCACCGAGCCGAGCAGGAAGGGTTTCCAGACGATGGCCAGCTCGCCGCTGATCCATTCCCAGGTCAGCTCGTCCGGCAGTTCCATCGGCGGAATGCCGAGCAGCCAGCTGCCCATCTTGTAGGTGCAGTAGAAGATCGGCGGCATGGTGAAGGGGTTGGTCAGCCAGACCAGGCCCACCGAGATCGGCAGGTTGGCGCGGATCGGAATCGCCAGGCAGGCGGCGATCAGCATCTGCGCAGGCGCCGGGATGAACGCGGCGAACAGGCCGGCAGCCATGGCACGCGCCACCGAATGGCGGTTCAGGTGCCAGAGGTTGGGGTCGTGCAGCAAGGCGCCGAGGAAGCGCAGTGACTTGTGTTCCCGGATCGTCTCCGGATTGGGCATGTAGCGTTTGAACAGACGACGAGGCATGGGCAGTCTCGGGAAAAACGAGCGGCTATTATGCACCGATGGTCGCAGGCAGGCTTGGCCGCATTGTGACAACCGATAACCCAGGATGGGAAACGATGCGCACAGGGATGCTCGCGCTGGGCGCAGGCCTGGCCTGCCTGCCGTTACTGCCGGAGCTGCCGCCGACCTGGCTGTTGCTGGCGCTGCTGCCTATCGCGCTGATGCTGTTGCCCTGGCGCAGCTATCCCGTCTCCTTCTTTCTGTTCGGTTTCGTCTGGGCCTGCTATAGCGCTCAGGTGGCGCTGGATGATCGCCTGCTCCCCGAACTGGATGGTCGCACCCTGTGGCTGGAAGGGCGGGTAAGTGGTCTGCCGGAGGTTGGTGAGGGTGTGGTGCGCTTTCAGCTGGAAGGCGCGACGGCTCGTGAGCATCAATTGCCGCAGCGGCTGCGCCTGTCCTGGTATGACCGCCCGCCGCTGCTAGCCGGCGAGCGCTGGCGCCTGGCGGTCAAGCTCAAGCGCCCGCGTGGCCTGGTCAATCCGCAGGGCTTCGATTACGAGGCTTGGCTGCTGGCTCAGCGCATCGGCGCTACCGGCACCATCAAGCAGGGTGAGCGGCTGAGCGAGGCGTCGGGACCTTCGGCCTGGCGCGACCAGCTGCGTCAGCGCCTTCTCAGCGTCGAGGCGCACGGCCGTGCCGGCGGGTTGGCGGCGCTGGTGCTCGGTGATGACTCCGGGCTAAGTCGAGCCGATTGGCGCACGCTGCAGGACACCGGTACCGTGCACCTGCTGGTGATCTCCGGCCAGCACGTGGCGCTGCTCGCCGCCGTGCTCTATGGCCTGGTCGCTGGACTGGCTCGGCTCGGTCTGTGGCCGCGCCTGCTGCCATGGTTGCCCTGGGCCTGCGGCCTGGCCTTCGCCGGGGCGCTGGGTTATGGCCTGCTGGCCGGTTTCGAGGTGCCGGTACGGCGCGCCTGTGTGATGGTGGCGCTGGTGTTGCTCTGGCGTCTGCGCTTCCGGCATCTAGGGCTGTGGTGGCCGTTGGCGCTGGCGTTCATTCTGGTGCTGCTGGTCGAACCTCTGGCCAGCCTGCAGGCAGGCTTCTGGTTGTCGTTCGGCGCGGTGGCGGTTCTGGTCTGGGTATTCGGCGGGCGGCTCGGCGCGTGGCCCTGGTGGCGGGTCTGGTGGCGCGCGCAGTGGACGCTGGCGCTGGGCATGCTGCCGCTGTTCTTCGCCCTCGGTCTGCCGTTGAGCCTGAGCGGCCCGCTGGCCAACCTGATCGCGGTGCCCTGGGTCAGTCTGCTGGTGGTGCCGTTGGCGCTGCTCGGCACCCTGCTGTTGCCGGTGCCCTGGTTGGGTGAGGGGCTGCTGTGGCTGGCCGGCGGTCTGCTGGAAATCCTGTTCCAGTCGCTGGCCTGGATTGCGTCGTTGCTACCGGCCTGGGTGCCCACCGCGCTGCCGCTCTGGTGCTGGCTGATCGGCAGTCTGGGCGTGCTGTTGTGCCTCGCACCGGCCGGCGTGCCGCTGCGGGCGTTGGGCTTGGCGATGCTGCTGGCGTTCGTTGCACCGCCGCGTGAACGAATTCCGCCGGGGCAGGCGGAGGTCTGGCAGTTGGATGTCGGTCAGGGTCTGGCCGTGCTGGTGCGCACCCGCGAGCATGCACTGCTGTACGACGCCGGGCCGCGTTTCGGCGATTTCGACCTGGGTGAGCGAGTCGTGCTGCCGTCGCTGCGCCAGCTGGGTGTGTCTCGAGTCGATCTGATGCTGCTCAGCCACGCCGACAGCGATCATGCCGGAGGCGCCGAGGCGCTGGCGCGTGGTCTGCCGATCGACCGCGTACTGAGTGGCGAGGCGGCTGTATTGCCGGCGCACTTGGCGGCGCAGCCTTGCATCGATGGGGCGAGCTGGAGCTGGGATGGCGTGCGTTTCACCACCTGGCGCTGGGCTGGGGCGGGAGAGGGCAACCCGGCGTCCTGTCTGCTCAAGGTCGAGGCAGCAGGCGAGCGGCTGCTGCTGAGCGGCGATATAGATGAGGCGACGGAGACGGCGCTGCTGGCGGTCGGTCGCGATCTGCGCGCCGAGTGGCTGCAGGTACCGCACCATGGCAGCCGCAGCTCGTCGTCGGCGGCGTTTCTCGATGCGGTGGCGCCGCGGGCTGCGTTGCTGTCGCGAGGCTGGCACAACCCCTTCGGTCATCCGCATCCGGGTGTGCTGGCGCGTTATCGTGAGCGCGACATCACTCTCTATGACAGCGCCGAGCGTGGCGCCGTGCGCCTGCTGCTGGGCTCGGACGAAGGCGTTTCCAGCTGGCGCGAGCGTCCGCGTTTCTGGCGGGAAAAATGAGAACCGGGGTGGTCTGCGCCGACTCGACCCTATGCTAGAGTGGCGCCACTTTTCCGAGTGGGGATGCACTGCCGTGTGGGAGCTGGTCAAATCTGGTGGCTGGATGATGCTGCCGATCATTCTGAGTTCTATCGTTGCCGCCGGCATCACTGCCGAACGTCTCTGGACCCTGCGCGCCAGCCGTATCGCTCCGCCCCATCTGCTGGGCCAGGTGTGGCTGTGGATCAAGGAAAAGAAGCTCACCAACGACAAGCTCAAGGAGCTGCGCGCCAACTCGCCGCTGGGGCAGATTCTCGCCGCCGGCCTGGCCAACTCCAAGCATGGTCGCGAGATCATGAAGGAGTGCATCGAGGAGGCTGCCGGTCGCGTCATCCATGATCTGGAGCGCTACCTTAATACCCTCGGCACCATCGCCGGTGTCGCGCCGCTGCTCGGCCTGCTCGGCACCGTGCTGGGCATGATCGACATCTTCAGCGCCTTCACCGGTTCCAACATGGCCAATGCCTCGGTACTCGCCGGTGGTATCGCCAAAGCCCTGATCACCACTGCGGCCGGCCTGTTCGTGGCCATTCCGGCGCTGTTCTTCCACCGCTTCCTGGTGCGCCGCGTCGACGAACTGGTGGTCGGTATGGAGCAGGAGGCGATCAAGCTGGTGGAAGTGGTGCAGGGCGACCGTGACGTCGACCTGGGCAACGGCAGCGCCCCCGCGCCGAAGGAAGCCCGCAAAGAGGGCAAGAAGGCGTGAAGTTCCGGCGCAAACAGCGGGAGAACAATGTCGAGATCAACCTGGCGTCGTTGATCGACGTGGTGTTCATCCTGCTGCTGTTCTTCGTGGTCACCACCACCTTCACCCGTGAGACCCAGCTCAAGGTCGACTTGCCCGAAGCCGCCAGCGGCACGCCGCCGGAAGACACCGCGCTGAAGCAGATGGAAGTGCTGATCAGTGCCGAGGGCAGCTACTCGCTGAATGGCCAGGCGCTGCTCAAGAGCGATCTGGACGGCCTGATGGCGGCGCTGGGCAAGGAGTCCGGCGGTGACAACAGCCTGCCGCTGTCCATCAGTGCCGACGCCAAGACCCCGCACCAGGCGGTGATCACCGCCATGGACGCCGCCGGCAAGATGGGCTTCTCCCACCTGCGCATCACCACGGTCGAGGCCGAGGCCAAGCCTTGAGCCTGGCCGACCGGCTGACCGCCGCCTGGTACCACGGCCATCCGGCCCTGATCCTGCTGCGCCCGCTGGAGTGGTTGTACCGGCGGGTGGTGCAGGGCAAGCGCCGCGCCTTCCTGGCCGGCGAGGGCGACATCTATCGCGCACCCGTGCCGGTGCTGGTAGTCGGCAACGTCACCGTTGGCGGTACCGGCAAGACCCCCATGATTCTCTGGCTGATCGAGCATTGCCGCGCCCGTGGTTTGCGCGTCGGCGTGGTCAGCCGTGGCTATGGTGCCACGCCGCCGCAGTTGCCCTGGCGAGTGCGGGCCGACGATCCGGCCAGTCACGCCGGCGACGAGCCGCTGCTGATCGTGCAGCGCAGTGGCGTGCCGCTGGTGATCGACCCGCAGCGCGCTCGCGCCGTGCAGGCCCTGCTGGAACAGGAAGAGCTGGATCTGATCCTCAGTGACGACGGCCTGCAGCATTACCGCCTGGCCCGCGATATCGAACTGGTGCTGATCGATGCCGCGCGTGGCCTCGGCAATCGCCGCTGCTTGCCGGCCGGTCCCCTGCGCGAGCCGGCGGAGCGCCTGGCCGAAGTCGATGCCGTGTTGCGCAATGGCGCCGGCTCGGACGCCGAGGAGGGCTACGCCCTGCAGCTGCGGCCGACCGCCTTGGTCAACCTGCTCAGCGGCGAGAGGGTCGGACTTGAGCATTTCGCGCCCGGCCAGCAGGTCCATGCGGTAGCCGGCATCGGCAATCCGCAGCGTTTCTTCAATACCCTCGAAGCGCTAAACTGGCGGCCGATCGCGCATCCCTTCGCCGACCACGCCAGCTACAGCCCCGAGGCCCTGCAATTCAGCCCGCCGCTGCCGCTGCTGATGACCGAGAAGGATGCGGTGAAATGCCGGGCCTTCGCCGCTGCCGACTGGTGGTACTTGGCGGTGGATGCGGCGCCGTCGGCGGCTTTCGTCGCCTGGTTCGATGCGCGCCTGGATCGCCTGCCGTCCGCCCGGCCCTGAGTTTTCGCGTTTTCCCACCTCTCCGAGGATTCCCTGATGGATACCAAACTGCTCGACATCCTGGCCTGTCCGGTATGCAAGGGCCCGCTGCAGCTCTCCGAAGACAAGACCGAGCTGATCAGCAAGGGCGCCGGCCTGGCCTATCCGATTCGCGACGGCATCCCGGTGATGCTGGAGAGTGAAGCGCGCACCCTGACCACAGACGAGCGCCTGGACAAGTAGATGACTGCCTTCACCGTTGTAATCCCCGCCCGCTATGCCTCCAGCCGTCTGCCCGGCAAGCCGCTGCAGGACATCGCCGGCAAGCCCATGGTCCAGCACGTCTGGGAGCAGGCCAAGAAGAGCAGTGCCACCCGTGTGGTGGTGGCTACCGACGATGCGCGCATTCTCGAGGCCTGCCAGGGGTTCGGCGCCGAAGTGCTGATGACCCGCGTCGACCACAACTCCGGCACCGACCGCCTGGCCGAAGTGGCCGCTCAGCTGGGCCTGGCCAACGACGCCATCGTGGTCAACGTGCAGGGCGACGAGCCGCTGATTCCGCCGAGCATCATCGACCAGGTGGCCGCCAACCTGGCCGCCAATCCTCAGGCCGGCATCGCCACCCTGGCCGAGCCGATCGAGGACGTCACCGCGCTGTTCAATCCCAATGTGGTCAAGGTGGTGACGGACAAGACCGGTCTGGCCCTGACCTTCAGTCGCGCGCCGCTGGCCTGGGCCCGCGATGCCTTCGCCAAGAGCCGCGACGTGCTGCCGGAGGGCGTGCCCTATCGCCGCCATATCGGCATCTACGCCTACCGCGCCGGTTTCCTGCATGACTTCGTGTCCTGGGGCCCGTGCTGGCTGGAAGACACCGAGTGCCTGGAGCAGCTGCGCGCGCTCTGGCATGGCGTGCGCATCCACGTGGCCGATGCCCTGGAAGCGCCGGCCGCCGGCGTCGATACCCCGGAAGACCTGGAGCGGGTTCGTCGCCTGCTGGGTGCCTGATGCGCGTTCTGTTCGTCTGCATGGGCAATATCTGCCGCTCGCCGACGGCCGAGGGCGTGTTCCGCCATCGCCTGCTGCAGGCCGGCCTGCATGAGCGGGTGACGGTGGACTCCGCCGGCACCGGCGACTGGCACGTGGGCAAGGCCCCGGATGGCCGCTCCAGCCAGGCGGCCTTGGGCCGCGGTTACGACCTGTCGAGCCTGCGTGCGCGCCAGGTGCAGCGCGAGGACTTCCAGCGTTTCGACCTGATCCTGGCCATGGATCACGACAACCTGGCTCGCCTGCAGGCCTTGCGGCCTAGCGCTGGCGGCGCCGAGCTGGACCTGCTGCTGCGCCGCTATCAGCTGGCGCTGGACGAGGTGCCCGATCCCTATTACGGCGGCGCCGACGGCTTCGAGCAGGTCCTCGACCTGATCGAGCAGGCCAGCGATGCGCTGCTCGCCGAGATCAGGGGGCGCCTGTGAGCCTGCGCTTGCAAGAGGCGGTTTCCCTCAAGCCCTTCAATACCTTCGGTGTCGATGTGCGGGGCCGGCTGTTCGCCGAGGCGCACAGCGACGCCGAAGTGCGCGAGGCCTTGGCCCTGGCCGAGCAGCGTGGCCTGCCGCTGCTGCCGGTTGGTGGTGGCAGCAACCTGCTGCTGACCGGCGATATCGATGCCCTGGTGCTGCGTATGGCCAGTCGCGGCCTGCGCATTGTTGAAGACGATGGCGTGCGAGTGCTGGTCGAGGCTGAGGCCGGCGAGCCCTGGCATCCCTTCGTGCTATGGAGCCTGGAGCAGGGCCTGGCTGGGCTGGAGAATCTCAGCCTGATCCCCGGCACCGTCGGCGCTGCACCGATGCAGAACATCGGCGCCTACGGCGTGGAGATCAAGGATGTGTTCGCCGGGCTGACGGCGCTGGACCGCCACAGTGGCGAGCTGCGTGAGTTCGCGCTGGAGGAGTGCTCCTTTGCCTACCGTGACAGCCTGTTCAAGCAGCAGCCGGGGCGCTGGCTGATCCTGCGCGTGCGTTTCGCCCTGAGTCGCCAGGCACGGTTGCACTTGGACTACGGCCCGGTGCGCCAGCGCCTGCAGGCCGAAGGCATCGAGGCGCCGACGCCCAGCGATGTCAGTCGCGCCATCTGTGCCATCCGCAGCGAGAAGCTGCCGGACCCTGCGCAGCTGGGCAATGCCGGCAGCTTCTTCAAGAATCCGCTGGTGCCGGTTGCGCTGGCCGAGCGCATTCGCGCCGAGCATGCCGACCTGGTCAGTTATCCGGCGAGAGAGGGGCTGGCCAAGTTGGCGGCTGGCTGGCTGATCGAGCGGGCGGGGTGGAAGGGCTTTCGCGAAGGCGATGCCGGCGTGCATCGTCTGCAAGCGCTGGTGCTGGTCAACTATGGTGCTGCGAGCGGCGCCCAGTTGCTGGAACTGGCCAAGCGTATTCAGCGGGATATCCTGCAGCGCTTCGGTGTGGCGCTGGAGATAGAACCCAACGTGCTCTGAGCGCAGTGCTGGCAGCTGGCGGTTGATAGCCGGCCGAAACGAAAAAGGGGATGCCGAAGCATCCCCTTTTTCGTGGACCGCAGATCTTAGATCTGCGGTTTTACCTCTTCTTCCTTGTCCGCCGGTTCGGCAGGCTCGGCGTCGGTGACAACAACCACCGGCTCTTCGCTCGGCACTTCGGCTACCGCTTCGGCCGGGGCGACTTCGCTCGGCGCTTCCATCGCTGGAGCGGCTTCCACTACCGGAGCAGCCTCTTCGACTACCGGAGCAGCCTCGACCACGGCAGGGGCCTCGATTGGGGCGACTTCCACTTGCGGCGCGGCAGCGGCTTCGGCAGCCAGGCGCTCAGCCTCGCGCTGACGGCGGCGTACTTCACGCGGATCGTTCGGTGCGCGACCGCCCGTGCTCTGCGCAGCGGCTGCCGGAGCGGCCTCTACGGGAGCGGGAGCAGCTTCGGCAGCAACGGCCGGAGCCTCGACAACCGGCGCGATCGGAGCTTGTTCCACCGGAGCGGCTTCCACTGCCGGCTCGGCAACGATGGCCGGGGCAGGGGCGGGCTCTTCGATCGCGGTGGCGATCTCGGCTGACGCTTGCTCGGCTGCCGGAGCCTGTTCCGGCTGGGCCAGGGCTTGCCCGGCGGCCACGGTCACGGCAGCGGCGACAGCCACGGCAGCGCTTTCGGCTGCGGTGGTGGTAGCACCTTCGGTGCCGGCCTCGGCAGCTTCCGCATTCTCCTCGGCGTCATCGGCGATCGGGTTGCCGTCGGCATCACGCAGGCGCTCGCGGCGGTTGCTGCGGCGACGCTGACCGCGGGAGCGACGACGCGGACGATCGCCGCCTTCACCGCCGTCCTGATCGTCTTCGGCCTGCTCGCCGTTCAGCAGCACTTCTTCTTCTTCGCTGGCTACTTCGGCCTGCTCGGCGCGCGGTTGACGCTCTTCACGCGGCGGACGCGGCTGGCGTTCTTCGCGCGGCTTGCGCTCGGCACGTTGCTCCTGCTGCTCTTCACCGCCGGTGGCGGCTGCGGCGTCCAGCGGCTCGCGCAGCTCGCGACGGCGCTCTTCGCGCGGCTCGCGGGCTTCACGTGGCTGGCGCTCGCGGCGATTTTCCTGGCCTTCACGCGGCTCACGAGCCTCGCGTGGTTGACGCTCCTCGCGGGGCTGTCGTTCTTCACGGGCTTCACGCGGCTGGCGCTCTTCGCGCGGCTCACGGGCTTCGCGAGGCTGACGCTCTTCACGCGGCTTGCGCTCTTCGCGTTCGCCACGTTCGCCACGTTCGCCACGCTCACCGCGCTCGCGGCTGCCACGACCGTCGCGACGGTTCTGCTGGCGACCGTTGCGGCGCTCGTCACCACGCGGCTTGCGCTCGGCGGGCTTGGCTTCGGCGACCGGCTGCTGCTCTTCTTCCTTACCGGCGAACAGGCTGACCAGACCCTTGACCAGGCCCTTGAACAGGCTCGGCTGCGGAGTTGGGGCGACCGGTGCCAGCGGGGCGGCCGGAGTCGGCGCGGCCGGGCGCGGTGGGGTGGTCTTCAGCGCGGCTTCCTGACGGACCAGGGTGCGGGTGGCGCTGACCGGTTGGGCGTCTTCGACTTCTGCGGCAGCCATCTCGTAGCTGGATTGGCCGCTCATCACTTCCGGGCTGTCGTCGCGCAGGCGCTGGACTTCGAAGTGCGGGGTTTCCAGATGGTCGTTCGGCAGGATCACGATGCGCGCACGGGTGCGCAGCTCGATCTTGGTGATGCTGTTGCGCTTCTCGTTGAGCAGGAAGGCGGCAACCGGGATCGGCACCTGGGCGCGAACCTCGGCGGTGCGGTCCTTCAGGGCCTCTTCCTCGATCAGGCGCAGGATGGCCAGCGACAGGGACTCGACGTCGCGGATGATGCCTTGGCCGTTGCAGCGCGGGCAGACGATGCCGCTGGTCTCGCCCAAGGACGGACGCAGGCGCTGGCGGGACATTTCCAGCAGGCCGAAGCGCGAGATGCGGCCGACCTGGACGCGGGCGCGGTCGGCTTCGAGGCACTCGCGCACGCGGTCTTCGACGGCGCGCTGGTTCTTGGCCGGGGTCATGTCGATGAAGTCGATGACGATCAGGCCGCCGATGTCGCGCAGACGCAACTGGCGGGCGATTTCCTCGGCCGCTTCCAGGTTGGTCTGCAGGGCGGTTTCTTCGATGTCGCCGCCTTTGGTCGCACGCGCCGAGTTGATGTCGATGGACACCAGGGCTTCGGTCGGGTCGATGACGATGGAACCGCCGGACGGCAGCTTCACTTCGCGCTGGAAGGCGGTCTCGATCTGGCTCTCGATCTGGAAGCGGTTGAACAGCGGCACGCTGTCTTCGTACAGCTTGATCTTGCTGGCGTACTGCGGCATGACCTGCTGGATGAAGGCGAGGGCTTCTTCCTGGGCTTCGATGCTGTCCACCAACACTTCGCCGATGTCCTGGCGCAGGTAGTCGCGGATGGCGCGGATGATGACGTTGGATTCCTGGTAGATCAGGAATGGCGCGGCGCGGCCCTGGGAGGCTTCCTTGATCGCGGTCCACAGCTGGATCAGGTAGTCCAGGTCGAGCTGCAGTTCGTCGCTGGAACGGCCGAGGCCGGCGGTGCGTACGATCAGGCCCATGTCACCCGGGGCGTTGAGGCCGTTCAGCGCTTCACGCAGTTCATTGCGCTCTTCGCCTTCGATGCGGCGGGAGATGCCACCGGCGCGCGGGTTGTTGGGCATCAGGACCAGATAGCGGCCGGCGAGGCTGATGAAGGTGGTCAGGGCGGCGCCCTTGTTGCCACGCTCTTCCTTCTCGACCTGGACGATGACTTCCTGGCCTTCTTTCAGTACTTCCTTGATGTTGACGCGGCCGCCTTCGGGCGACTTGCTGAAGTACTCGCGGGAGATTTCCTTGAGGGGCAGGAAGCCATGGCGCTCGGCGCCGAAATCGACGAAGGCCGCCTCGAGGCTGGGCTCGACGCGGGTGATGCGGCCCTTGTAGATGTTGGCTTTCTTCTGCTCACGGGCGCCGGATTCGATATCCAGGTCGTAGAGCTTCTGGCCATCTACCAGAGCGACACGCAACTCTTCGGGCTGAGTTGCGTTGATCAGCATTCTTTTCATGTTGTACCAATGGTTTCCGGGGCTGCCGGAAACGGCGTTTGGCACACACGACTCTCACGGTCGGTGTCAGGGTGCGTCGCCGGTGTGGTCGTAAATCACTCCGGTGTCCAGCGGTCAGGCCAACGGGGCCGGGCCGCGACAACGCTCCTGTTGCTGTGGTGACAGAAGCACTCAGTCAGGGGAGGAATCAGCCGGTCGGTGCGGACGAATGTGAAGCGTCTGGGTAATGCCTGTAGCTACGCTGTCCGACGGTTGTGCATCTCCACCCTACACGTATCGCTGAAATCGGGTGCCGCTCGCTGAATCCGTAGCGGGTTTGCATTACCGCAGGCTGGGCCTGCGCGTCTGTCGAGCCTGGTCGCGACTTCAATGCGCTCAAGGCTCTTGTGGCTCAAGGCTTTGTTTCCGGAAAAAATCGCGCTCTGTGCGGCGAGATTCCCGTCGGACGGCCTCACGTCCTGAAAGGGTTGCGCTCGGCAGGGGATGGTAGGTTGTCGATCATCCGCTGACCGGGCCGCTTTTGGCGGCGTTCGCGACTATAGCAGCAATGATTAAGTGCTTCAATTCCATAAAAAATTGTTATGATTCCCAGCATGACTACTGACAATTCTCCAACCTCCGGCGTCCAGCTGCTTGAGGTTGCGCCGGAGCATGCCGGCCAGCGTATCGATAATTTTTTGCTTGCCCGCCTCAAGGGCGTGCCGAAAACCCTCATCTATCGCATCCTGCGCAAGGGTGAGGTGCGGGTGAACAAGGGTAGGATCAAGCCCGAATACAAGCTGCAGGCCGGCGACATCGTGCGGGTGCCGCCGCTGCGTCTGGCCGAGCGTGACGAGCCGGCGCCGTTAGCGCAGAGCCTGTTGGAGCGCCTGGAGGCGGCCATCGTCTACGAGGACAAGGCGCTGATCGTGCTGAACAAGCCGGCCGGCATCGCCGTGCATGGCGGCAGCGGCCTGAACTATGGGGTGATCGAGGCGTTCCGCCAGCTGCGCCCGGACGCCAAGGATATCGAGCTGGTCCATCGCCTGGATCGTGACACTTCCGGCCTGCTGATGATTGCCAAGAAGCGCAGCATGCTGCGCCACCTGCACGAGGCCCTGCGCGGCGATGGCGTGGACAAGCGCTATATGGCTCTGGTGCGCGGTAGCTGGCCGACCTCGAAGAAAAAGGTCAGTGCGCCTCTGCTGAAGAACAATTTGCGCTCGGGCGAGCGTATGGTCGAGGTTAACCCCGAAGGTAAGGAGGCGCTCACCGAATTTCGCGTGCTGCGTCGTTTCGGCGAGTTCGCCACTCTGGTCGAAGCTAGTCCGATCACCGGGCGTACCCATCAGATTCGCGTGCATGCCAAGCATGCCGGGCATTGCATTGCCGGCGACTCCAAGTACGGCGAAGACGAGTTCACGCGCGAAGTGCGTGAGCTGGGCGGCAAGCGGCTGTTTCTGCATGCCTATCAGCTGAAGATCGAACTGCCGGACGGCCAGCGCCTGGAGTTGGAGGCGGCGGTCGATGATATGTGGGGTGCGACCCTGGAGCGCCTCGGTGTCTGACTCCCGGTCGTCCAGCTATCAGCTGCTGATCTTCGACTGGGATGGCACGCTGGTCGATTCCATCGGGCGTATCGTCGAATCCATGCATCGCGCCGCCGATTCCTGTGGACTGCCGCAACTCAGTGATGAGGCGGTCAAGGGCATCATCGGTCTGGGTCTGCCAGAGGCGATCCAGACGCTTTACCCCGAGCTGGGCGAGGCGGCGCTGGTCGAGCGCTTCCGTGTTGGCTATGGCGAGCATTACATGGCCCTGGAAAACGAGCCCTCGGCACTGTTTCCCGGGGTTGAGGAGTCGCTGCAGGCGTTCCGCGAGCAGGGCTATCAGCTGGCCGTGGCTACCGGCAAGAGCCGCCGGGGCTTGCACCGTATCCTGGAGGGCCGTGGCTGGCTGGAGTATTTCGATGTCACGCGCTGCGCCGACGAAACGGCAAGCAAGCCGCATCCGCGCATGCTCCATGAGATCCTGGCCCATTGCGCCGTAGCGCCTGAAAGAGCGTTGATGGTGGGTGACTCGGTCTTCGACCTGCAGATGGCGCGCAATGCCGGTGTCGATTCGGTTGCCGTAGGCTTTGGGGCGCAGCCGCTGGAGAGCCTGCTCGGCCATGGGCCGCGGCTGGCGATCAATGAGTTTCCCGAATTGCGTGCCTGGCTGGAAGGGCGCGCACCCGTTAGGACTGTCGAGGTAGGCGAGTATGTCGGATGAGTGGAAAGCGTCGACCACCGCTGGTGGTGACGAGAAGGCTTGGAAGCTGCTGGAAAAGACTCTGCAGGCCGGAGTGGTGGAGCAGCGTCGTGCTAGGCGCTGGGGCATCTTCTTCAAGCTGCTGGCATTCGTTTACCTGTTCGGTGCGCTGGCGCTGTTCGCGCCGGGCCTGAAGCTGGACAAGACAGCATCCTCGGCCGAGCACCACACGGCGCTGATCGAGGTGCGCGGCATGATCATGGCCGACGAGGAGGCCAGTGCCGACAATATCGTTAGCAGCCTACGCGCGGCCTTCGAGGACAAGAAGACCAAGGGCATCGTCCTGCGCATCAATAGTCCGGGCGGCAGTCCTGTGCAGTCCGGCTATATCTACGACGAGATCAAGCGCCTGCGTGGCGAGCACCCGGACACTAAGGTCTACGCGGTGATCAGCGATCTGGGTGCCTCCGGCGCCTATTACATCGCCAGTGCTGCCGATCAGATCTACGCCGACAAGGCCAGCCTGGTGGGTTCCATCGGTGTCACCGCGGCCACCTTCGGCTTCGTCGGGGTAATGGAAAAGGTCGGCGTCGATCGCCGCGTCTACACCTCGGGCGAGCACAAGGCCTTCCTTGACCCGTTCCAGCCGCCGAAAGCGGAAGAAACCCGCTTCTGGCAGAGCGTGCTGGAAACTACCCATAAGCAGTTCATCGGCAGCGTGAAGAAGGGGCGCGGCGAGCGGCTCAAGGTCGATCAGCATCCGGAGCTGTTCTCCGGTCTGATCTGGTCTGGTGAGCAGGCGCTGGAGTTGGGGCTGGTCGATGCGTTGGGCAGTAGCAGCTATGTGGCGCGCGAAGTGATCGGCGCCAAGGATATCGTCGACTTCACTCGCGAAGAGAATCCCTTCGATCGCTTCACCAAGAAGCTCGGCACCAGCGTGGCCGAGCGCCTGGCGCTGTGGATGGGCTTCCAGGGGCCGACTCTGCGCTGAGTTCTGCTGAAGGTGAGCAGGTCCGACCTTGGTCGGGCCTCTTCCTTTATATAGGAGTCAGGGAATGGCGACGCCTTGCCTGTCCAGCATCTGTACCAGGCGAATCAAGGGTAGGCCGATGAGGCTGGTGCCGTCTTCGCCCTCGGTGGCGCGGAACAGGCTGACGCCCAGGCCTTCGGCCTTGAAGCTGCCGGCACAGTCGTAGGGCTGCTCGGCCTCCAGGTAGCGGGTGATCTGTTCCTCGCTCAAATGGCGGAAGTGCACGGTGAAGGGTACGGCGTCCACCTGGCATTCGCCGGTGGAGCTGTCGAGCAGGGCCAGGCCGGTGAGAAAGGTCACGCTGCGGCCGCTGGCTGCCAGCAACTGGCTGCGGGCGCGGCTGAAGTCATGGGGTTTGCCGAGGATCTGTCGGTCGAGCACGGCAACCTGGTCCGAGCCGATGATCAAATGTGCGGGATGCAGTTCGCTCAGGGCCCTTGCCTTGGCTTCGGACAGTCGGCGTACCAGTGCTTCCGCGTTTTCTCCGGGGTGTGCCGTTTCGTCTGTGGCCGGCGAGGCCCAGGTGAAGGGCTGACGCAGGCGGGTCAGCAGCTCGCGGCGATAGGACGAGCTAGAGGCAAGTACCAGCGGCAGCATGATCGATCTCCTGAACGGGATTGCGACAGTCGGGCGCGATTCTAGCGGTCGTGGTGGCCGACGGACAGGGCGGAAAATCCTTTGACAGGGGTGGGGTGCATCCATAGAATACCGCGCCTATGTCGAATGGGCCGATTCCACCTCACGTTGATCCGCGCAAACTCGCCGATCGCGCTGCCACCCTGGAAGGGGAGGTGCCGCTGGCCAGTTTCGAGCGACTGTGCGACTCGCTGGAAGATAATTCCGGTAAGGTGCGCGCGAAGCTGGTCTTCGAACGTGGCGAGCGTCGAGCTGTGAGTATTCACAGTGAGCTCGAGGTTGAGGTCAAGATGGTTTGCCAGCGTTGTCTGGAACTGGTCGCTCTGCCGATCCGCAGCGAGTGTCATTACGCGGTGGTGAAGGAAGGTGCGGATACCCAGTCGCTGCCCAAGGGCTATGACGTGCTGGAAGTGGGTGAAGATCCATTGGATCTGCTGACGCTGGTCGAAGATGAGCTGTTGCTCGCTCTGCCCATCGTTCCAGCCCATGCCCCTGAGGATTGCCAGCAGCCGGCCGGTGCCAACGAGCCCGAGTCGAGCGAGGACGAGGTATCGCGGTCCAACCCGTTCAGTGTTTTGGCGCAGTTAAAGCGTGACCCAAACGTTTAGGAGTTATTGAGTTATGGCTGTTCAGCAGAACAAAAAATCCCGCTCTGCCCGCGACATGCGTCGTTCCCACGATGCCCTCGAGGCCAACGCCCTGTCCGTCGAGAAGAGCACCGGTGAAGTTCACCTGCGTCACCACGTATCGCCGGAAGGTGTCTACCGTGGCCGTAAAGTGATCGACAAGGGCGCCGACGAGTAATCCTTGTCCGCTCCGATCGCTATCGATGCAATGGGTGGGGACTTCGGTCCCCATCGCATTGTTCCAGCCTGCGTCGCCAGTCTGGCTGAATTCCCCTCGCTACACCTGGTCCTTGTCGGCCAAGCCTCCGTCCTCGAAGAATTGATCGCTCGTCATCCGGGTGTAGATCGCGCACGCCTGCAGGTCGAGCATGCCAGTGAAGTGATCGGCATGGATGAACGTCCCACCCATGCCCTGCGCGGCAAGCCCGATGCTTCCATGCGTGTGATGCTGGAGCTGGTGCGCAGTGGTCGGGCCAAGGCCTGCGTCAGTGCCGGCAATACCGGCGCGCTGATGGCGCTTTCTCTTTATGTGCTCAAACCGCTGCCGGGTATCGATCGGCCGGCGATGGTCACGGCCGTGCCGACGGCCAAGGGTGTCTGCCATCTGCTCGACCTGGGTGCCAATGTCGACTGCAGCGCCGAGCAGCTCTATCAGTTCGCCGTGATGGGGGCGGTGGTCGCCGAAGCGCAGGGCATGCAGCGCCCGCGAGTGGCGCTGCTCAATGTGGGCACCGAGAACATCAAGGGCAATCAACAGGTCAAGCTGGCCGCCAGTCTGCTGCAGCAGGCGGACGGGCTGAATTACATCGGCTTCGTCGAGGGTGATGGCCTGTATCGCGGTGAGGCCGACGTGGTGGTGTGCGACGGCTTCGTCGGCAACATCTTGCTCAAGTCCAGCGAGGGCCTGGTGTCGATGATCTCTGATCGCATCGAGGCGCTGTTCAACGAAGGTTTCGTTTCCAAGCTGGCCGGCGCCGTGGCCATGCCCTTGCTCAAGCGCCTGCGTGGCGAGCTGGCGCCGGCACGGCACAACGGCGCGAGTTTTCTCGGCCTGCAGGGCATCGTGGTGAAGAGCCATGGCTCGGCGACTGTGGAGGGCTTCCAGAGCGCCATTCGTCGGGCCGTGATCGAGGTGCGCGAGAGCCTGCCGCAGCGCCTGCACGGTCGTCTCGAGGACCTGCTGCTCTGACAGGCGGCAGGTCGATGTGTCTTGCCGCTGCGCAGCCCCGTCTCCTGAACTCCTGGTGTTCGCCGCTCTCCAAGGCTGAACGCTGCGGAGCCGGCCTGTGACCGCCGCCGCGGCCGCTCCATCCAATCTTCTCGACTCGGCATTGCCGTGTCGTCTCCTCCGACTAGATAAGGGAAAGTTTCGATGTCTGCCTCCCTCGCATTTGTCTTCCCTGGCCAGGGCTCGCAATCGCTCGGCATGCTCGCCGAACTCGGTGCCCAACAGACACTGGTGCGCGACACCTTTGGCGAAGCCTCCGAGGCGCTCGGCTACGACCTCTGGGCGCTGACCCAGCAAGGCCCGGAAGAGCGTCTGAACGAAACCGACAAGACTCAGCCGGCCATTCTCACTGCCTCCATCGCCCTGTGGCGCCTGTGGCAGGCCGAGGGCGGTGCGCGTCCGGCCTTCGTCGCCGGCCACAGCCTGGGTGAATATTCCGCGTTGGTCGCGGCAGGCGCCATCGGCTTCCGTGATGCGGTCAAGCTGGTCGAATTGCGTGGTCAGTTGATGCAGCAGGCCGTGCCGGCCGGACAGGGCGGCATGGCCGCTATCCTCGGTCTGGAAGATGCCGATGTCCTGGCCGCCTGCGCCGAAGCGGCGCAGGGCGAAGTGGTCAGCGCCGTCAACTTCAACGCCCCGGGCCAGGTGGTGATCGCCGGTGCCGCGGCTGCCGTCGAGCGTGCCATCGAGGCCTGCAAGGCTCGTGGCGCCAAGCGCGCCATGCCGCTGCCGGTCAGCGTGCCGTCGCACTGTGAGTTGATGCGTCCGGCTGCCGAGAAGTTCGCCGATGCGGTCAACGGCCTGGCCTGGCAGGCGCCGCAGATTCCGCTGGTGCAGAATGTCAGCGCCGCCGTGCCGGCCGATCTCGACGTGCTCAAGCGCGACCTGCTGGCCCAGCTGTACAGCCCGGTGCGCTGGGTGGAAAGCGTGACCTACCTGGCAGCGCAAGGCGTCTCCGAGCTGGTCGAATGTGGCCCCGGCAAAGTGCTGGCGGGTCTCAACAAGCGTTGCGTCAAAGGTATCAATACCCACAATCTGGAAACCCCGGACGCCTTCGCCGCCGTGCGTGCGGCGCTGGTCTGAGTACAAGGAGAGCATCATGAGTCTGCAAGGCAAGGTTGCGTTGGTTACCGGCGCCAGCCGCGGTATCGGCCAGGCCATCGCGTTCGAGCTGGGGCGCCAGGGCGCTACCGTGATCGGCACCGCCACCAGCGAGGCGGGTGCTGCCCGTATCGGTGAGGCGCTCAAGGAACAGGGCCTGCTGGGCGCCGGCATGCTGCTGGACGTTTCCAGCGATGAGTCGGTGAATGCCGTGCTGGAGCAGATCCAGAAGGATTTCGGCGCCGTTGCCATTCTGGTCAACAACGCCGGCATCACCCGCGACAACCTGATGCTGCGGATGAAGGACGAGGAGTGGTTCGACGTCATCAACACCAACCTCAACAGCCTGTTCCGCCTGTCCAAGGCCGTGCTGCGCGGGATGACCAAGGCGCGCTGGGGGCGCATCATCAGCATTGGTTCGGTGGTAGGCGCCATGGGTAACGCCGGGCAGGTCAATTACGCGGCTGCCAAGGCCGGTCTGGAAGGTTTCAGCCGAGCCCTCGCCCGTGAAGTAGGTTCGCGCTCGATCACCGTCAACTCGGTGGCGCCCGGTTTCATCGATACCGACATGACCCGCGAACTGCCGGAGGCCCAGCGCGAGGCGCTGCTGACCCAGATTCCGCTGGGCCGTCTGGGCCAGGCCGAGGAGATCGCCAAGGTGGTCGGTTTCCTCGCCTCCGACGGCGCAGCCTACGTCACCGGTGCTACCGTTCCGGTGAATGGCGGCATGTACATGAGCTGAATGTGACTCGGACCTTCGGGAAACTGTCATAAAAGCCGTCTAAAGTCCGTTACAAAAGTGCAACCGGCGGAAGACGGCAGTTCGGAAGGGGCCGGGGTTCCGGCTTGAAACTTAGAAAACCCTTTCTATACACTGCAGCCCAGCTGCACGGAATTTTTCCACTAGGAGTGAAAACTAGACATGAGCACCATCGAAGAACGCGTCAAGAAAATCGTCGCCGAGCAACTGGGCGTTAAAGAAGATGAAGTGACCAACAGCGCTTCCTTCGTAGAAGACCTGGGTGCCGACTCCCTTGACACCGTTGAGCTGGTGATGGCTCTGGAAGAGGAATTCGAGACCGAAATCCCGGACGAGCAGGCTGAGAAGATCACCACCGTTCAGGAAGCCATCGATTACGTTACCGCGCACGCCTAAGCGCCCGTAATCGCCGGTTTTCGGCCCAGGAAAAGCCGCACTGCCCTACAAGGCGTGCGGTTTTTCTTTATCGGGCCAGCAAGTTTCAACGAGAAAAGAGGATTGTGCAGTGTCGCGTAGACGCGTCGTGGTTACCGGTATGGGCATGTTGTCGCCGCTGGGCACTGATGTTGCCAGCAGCTGGCAGGGCATCCTGGCCGGTCGCAGTGGGATCAGCCTGATCGAGCATATGGATCTGACGGCCTTCTCTACCCGTTTTGGCGGCTCAGTGAAGGGCTTCAATGTCGAGGAATATCTGTCAGCCAAGGAAGCGCGCAAGCTCGACCTGTTCATCCAGTACGGTCTGGCGGCCAGCTTCCAGGCAATGCGCGACTCCGGTCTGGAAGTTACCGACGCCAACCGTGAGCGCATCGGCGTGGCCATGGGTTCCGGTATCGGCGGCCTGACCAACATCGAGAACAACTGCAAATCCCTGTTCGAGCAGGGGCCGCGGCGCATGTCGCCGTTCTTCGTGCCCGGCTCGATCATCAACATGATTTCCGGTTTCCTGTCGATCCATCTGGGTCTGCAGGGGCCGAACTACGCCATCGCCACCGCCTGCACCACCGGCACCCATTGCATCGGCATGGCCGCGCGCAACATCGCTTATGGCGAGGCCGATGTGATGGTCGCCGGCGGCGCCGAGATGGCCACTTGCGGCCTGGGTATGGGCGGCTTCGGCGCGGCACGCGCGCTGTCCACCCGCAACGATGATCCGAGCAAGGCCAGCCGTCCGTGGGACAAGGGCCGAGATGGCTTCGTGCTGTCCGACGGCGCCGGTGCCCTGGTGCTGGAAGAGCTGGAACACGCGAAGGCGCGTGGCGCGACCATCTACGCCGAGCTGGTCGGCTTCGGCATGAGCGGCGACGCCTACCACATGACCTCGCCGCCTGAAGACGGTGCCGGTGCTGCGCGCTGCATGAGCAACGCCCTGCGCGATGCCGGTCTGAACCTGGATCAGGTGCAGTACATCAATGCCCACGGCACCTCCACCTCGGCCGGCGACAAGGCCGAGGCGAGTGCGGTGAAATCGGTGTTCGGTGAGCATGCGCACAAGCTGTCGGTCAGCTCCACCAAGTCAATGATCGGCCACCTGCTGGGCGCCGCCGGCGCGGTGGAGGCGATCTTCAGCGTGCTGGCCCTGCGCGACCAAGTGGCGCCGCCGACCATCAACCTGGATGAGCCGGACGAAGGCTGCGACCTCGACTTCGTCGCCCACCAGGCCAAGCCGCTGGCGATCGACGCAGTGTTGTCCAACTCCTTCGGCTTCGGCGGCACCAACGGTTCGCTGGTGTTCCGTCGCTTCAACGGCTGATGCTGAGCTGGGTCGATGGCCGCGCGGCCACGGATCTGCCGCTGAGCGACCGTGGCCTGGCCTATGGCGACGGCCTGTTCGAGACCATCGCCGTGCGTGGCAGCCGCGCCAGGCTGCTGTCGCGCCATCTGGCGCGCCTGGGTGAGGGCGCGCAGCGCCTGTCCATCGATCTCGACCTGCCCTCGTTGGAAGCCGAGTTGTCGGCCTTCTTTGCCGCGCTGGGCGAGGGTATCGCCAAGCTGATGGTCACCCGTGGCGACGGCTTGCGTGGCTACGCCCCGCCACAGCCTTCCAGCCCGCGCCGCATTCTGCTCGGAAACCCGCTGCCCAGCTATCCGGCGAGCAATGCCGAGCAAGGCGTACGCCTGTTTCCCTGCATCACGCGCCTGGCCGAGCAGCCCTTGCTGGCCGGGCTCAAGCACCTCAATCGCCTGGAACAGGTGCTGGCCCGTGGCGAGTGGCAGGATGCCGTCTTCGCCGAAGGCCTGATGCGTGATGTGTCGGGACGGGTGATCGAGGGCGTGTTCAGTAACCTGTTCCTGATCAAGGATGGCGTGCTGCTGACTGCCGAACTGTCGCGCTGCGGGGTGGCGGGTGTGATGCGCGCCGAAGTGCTGGAGCAGGCCGCGTGTCAGGGCATCCCTTGCGAGGTGCGCGATATCGCCTTCGACGAGCTGCTGGCGGCCGACGAGGTATTCGTTTGCAACAGCCTCTACGGCATCTGGCCGGTACGCGAACTGGCGGCCAGTGTCTGGCCGGCCGGCCCGCTCACCCGTAAACTGCAGGCCCTTATCCGCAGTCTTCTGGATTCCTGATTCGTGATTCGCAAGTTGATGCTGTTGCTGGTCACCGGCCTGGCGTTGCTCGTGCTGGCCTTGGCTCTGGCCGGCTGGCGCCTGCACAGTGCGCTGAACCAGCCGCTCAAGCTGGAGAGCGAGCGCCTGATCGAAGTGGTGCCCGGCGATACTCCCGGAGGTTTGCTCAATCGCCTGGAAGGCGAGGGCGTGCTGGACGGCGCCTTCTGGTTGCGCCTGTACTGGCGCTTCAACCTGCCGAATCAGGCGCTGCACAGCGGTGAATATCGCCTGAGCCCGCAGCAGAGCGTGCGCGATCTGCTCGGCCTGTGGCGTCGGGGTGAGGTGGTGCAGTACAGCCTGACCCTGGTCGAGGGCTGGAGCTTCCGCCAGGTGCGCGCCGCGCTCACGCGCCAGGAGGCGCTGCAGCAGAGCCTGGCCGGGCTCGACGACAGGGCGCTGATGGAGCGGCTGGGCCTGCCCGGCGTGAGCCCCGAGGGGCGCTTCTTCCCCGACACCTATCGCTACGTGCGTGGAATGAGTGACCTCGATCTGCTCAAGCAGGCCCGTGCCCGCCTGGACCAGGTGCTGGACGAGGAGTGGAGCAAGCGTGCCCAGGGCCTGCCGTATCGCAAGCCCTATGACGCGCTGGTGATGGCCTCGATGGTGGAGAAGGAAACCGGAGTGGCCGAGGAGCGCGGGCAGATCGCCGGAGTGTTCGTCCGCCGCCTGCGCAGCGGCATGCGCTTGCAGACCGACCCGACCGTGATCTTCGGCCTGGGCGAGCTGTACAACGGCAACCTGACCCGCGCCCACCTGCTGCAGCCGACCCCCTACAACACCTACATGATCGACGGCATGCCGCCGACGCCTATCGCCCTGGCTGGCCGCGAGGCGATCCATGCCGCGCTCAACCCGGTGCCGGGCAAGAGCCTGTACTTCGTCGCCCGTGGCGACGGCAGCCATGTATTCTCGGAAACCCTGGAGCAGCACAATCGTGCCGTGCGCGAGTACCAGCTCAAGCGCCGCAACGATTACCGCTCCAGCCCCGCGCCCAGATAAGGAAACCCCGTGAGCGGTCTGTTCATCACCCTGGAAGGCCCGGAAGGGGCCGGCAAGAGCACCAACCGCGAGTACCTCGCCGAGCGTCTGCGCGAGCATGGCATCGAGGTGGTCCTGAGCCGCGAGCCCGGCGGCACACCGCTGGCCGAGCGCATCCGCGAACTGCTGCTGGATCCCAGCGACGAGAAGATGGACAGCGATACCGAGCTGCTGCTGGTGTTCGCTGCCCGCGCCCAGCACCTGGCACGGGTCATCTGTCCGGCACTGGCGCGCGGCGCCGTGGTGCTCTGCGATCGCTTCACCGATGCCACCTATGCCTACCAGGGCGGCGGTCGCGGCCTGGGCGATGGGCGCATCGCCGAGTTGGAGCGTTTCGTCCAGGGCGAGCTGCGCCCGCACCTGACGCTGGTGTTCGACCTACCGGTGGAGATCGGCCTGTCCCGTGCCGCCGCCCGTGGCCGGCTGGATCGTTTCGAGCAGGAGGGCCTGGACTTCTTCGAGGCCGTGCGGCAGACCTACCTGCAGCGCGCCAATGCTGCGCCAGCGCGTTACCGCGTGCTGGATGCCGCGCAGTCGCTGGAGGCGGTGCAAAGCTCCATCGACAAGTTGCTGCCGGAAATCCTGGAGCGCTGCCGTGGCTGAAGCCTACCCCTGGCAGGCGCAGCTCTGGCAGCAGCTGGCGAACCGCCCGCAGCATGCTCACGCCTACCTGCTGCATGGCCCCGCCGGCATCGGCAAGCGTGACCTGGCCGAGCGCCTGATGGCGCGCCTGCTGTGCCAGCGACCGAATGGTGCCGATGCCTGCGGCCAGTGCAAGGCCTGCCACCTGCTGGCCGCCGGAACCCATCCGGACGTGTTCGTGCTGGAGCCGGAAGAGGCGGACAAGGCGATCAAGGTCGACCAGGTGCGCGAGCTGGTCAGCTTCGTGGTGCAGACCGCACAGCTCGGCGGGCGCAAGGTGGTGCTGCTGGAGCCGGTGGAGGCGATGAATCTCAACTCCGCCAACGCCCTGCTCAAGAGCCTCGAGGAACCCTCGGGCAACACCGTGCTGTTGCTGGTCAGCCATCAGCCCAGCCGCCTGCTGCCGACCGTGAAGAGCCGCTGCGTGCAGCAGGCCTGCCCGCTGCCGAGCCAGGCCGAAAGCCTGACCTGGCTGGCCCAGGCCCTGCCGGACTGCAGCGACGAGCAGCGCCGCGAATTGCTGACCCTGGCCGGCGGCTCGCCTCTGATGGCGCGCCGCCTGCAAGGGCAGGGCGTGCTGGAGCAGCGGGCTCTGGTGGTAGAAGGCGTGAAGAAATTGCTCAAGCAGCAGGCCAGCCCCACCCAACTGGCCGAGGCCTGGAAGAGCCTGCCGATGACCATGCTGTTCGACTGGTTCTGCGACTGGGCGCAGTTGATGCTGCGCTACCAGTTGAGCCGCGACGAGGAGGGCCTGGGTCTGGCCGACATGCGCAAGGTCGTGCAGTACCTGGCGGACAAGACTCCCCAGCACAAGCTGCTGGCCATGCAGGATTGGCTGCTGCAGCAGCGCCAGAAGGTACTTGGCAAGGCCAACCTGAACGGTGCTCTGCTTCTCGAAGCCCTGTTGGTGCAGTGGGCAAGCCTGCCCGGGCCGGGCTAGAATCGAAAAATTGGATAAAGTTGCCAGGAATAGTGCATGAGCTTGCCACCGAACCTAGGACCGCGTAACGGGATCCTGTCCCTGACCATCAAGGACAAGTCCGTGCTGTACGCCGCCTACATGCCCTTCATTCGCAACGGCGGGCTGTTCATCCCGACCGCCAAGAGCTACAAGCTGGGCGACGAGGTGTTCATGCTGCTCAACCTGATGGACGAGCCGGAGAAGATTCCGGTAGCCGGCAAGGTGGTGTGGATCACCCCGAAGGGCGCCCAGGGCAACCGCGCCGCCGGCGTCGGCGTGCAGTTCAACGATGGCGACAACACCGCCCGCAACAAGATCGAGACTTACCTGGCCGGTGCCCTTAAGTCGGATCGCCCGACCCACACCATGTAAGTCGAGTGATCGAGCTTCAAGGCAGAGGCGCCCGGAATGGGCGCTTCGTCATTTCAGAGACAGAGAAATCCCATGCTGGTTGATTCCCACTGCCACCTCGACCGCCTCGACCTGGCGGCCCACGATGGTTCCCTCGATGCGGCGCTGGACGCAGCCCGTGCCCGCGGCGTGCAGCACTTCCTGTGCATCGGCGTCAGCGCCGCCAATGCCGGGGCGGTCAAGGCCCTGGCCGAGCGTTACGCCGATGTCGACTGCTCGGTGGGCGTGCACCCGTTGGACCTGGAGAAGGGCGAGGCACCGGCGCTGGACTGGCTACTGGGCGAGCTGAACCATCCCAATGTGGTGGCCATCGGCGAGACGGGGCTGGACTACCACTACGAACCCGAAGCGGCCGAATTGCAGCGGCAGTCCTTCAACCTGCATCTCGAGGCGGCGACGATCACCGGCAAGCCGGTGATCGTGCATACCCGCGAGGCGCGTGCCGACACCCTGGCATTGCTGCGCGAGGCGGCATTACCCCAGGCCGGCGTATTGCACTGCTTCACGGAAGACTGGGAGATGGCCAAGGCGGCCTTGGATATCGGCTTCTATATCTCGCTGTCCGGCATCGTCACCTTCCGCAATGCCGATGCCCTGCGCGAAGTGGCGCGCAAGGTGCCTGCTGATCGCCTGCTGGTGGAGACCGACTCGCCCTACCTGGCGCCGATTCCCCATCGCGGCAAGCCCAATCTGCCGCAGTACGTGCGCGAAGTGGCGGAGTTCCTGGCCATGGTGCGTGGCGAGTCGTTCGAGGCCCTGGCCGAGCAGACTACCGCCAACTTCAAGCGCCTGTTCCCCCTGGCGCGCGTGGCCTGACACGATCTGCTGCGCGTCGGCCTGGCGTTGTTGGCAAACGGCTCGGGTGCTCATTTACTGAATGTAAACTCCGCGCCCTCGGCCCTCGGCCCTCTGCCGCCTAGCCGGGCTCTAGCTCGCGAGATCGTGAAAAATTGCAGACAAAAAAAACCCGGGTTCTGGGGGATGAATCCGGGTCAAGACCATTAGGAGTAAAACAAAGGTACGCGATCCACGGTACCTCGACTGGCGGGACACTTGGGGGGAGATGTCGCACACCAGTAGTTCCAGTATTAGCCAGGATTCCCCATCGTCCAGATTGGTCGCGACGGTTTCTTAAACGTATTTGGAATACCGCCGCGGCTGCTGAGCACTCAGCCTTGTCGCAGCTGGCTCAGCACCGTCAGGCTTTGTTCGATCAACTCCGGATCGGTGTAGAAGTGCGGGGATAAACGGATGCCCTTGCCCCGTTGCGCACAGATCACCTGCTGTTCCCGGAGTTTGGCGAACAGCGCCTGGTTGTCCCAGCCATCCCAGCTGAAGGTCAGGATGCCGGCGCGGCGGGCCGGGTTCAGCGGGCTGTGCAGCTGAATGCCAGCGATTCGCTGCAGGCCCTCCTGCAGCTGCAGCACGCGCTCCTCGATGCTTGCCGCCACCTGATCCATACCGACTTCTTCCAGCAGCGACAGGCTGGCCTCCAGCGCCATGGCGCCGAGCATGTTCGGGCTGCCGCACTCGAAGCGCCGGGCGCTGCGCGCTGGCTGCCATTCCGTACGGTCGTAATCGCCGGCATGTTCCAGCATGTGCCAGCCGTATTCGTGCAGGGCCAGTTGCTCGCGCAAGTCGCTGCGGCAGTAGAAGACGCCCAGTCCTTCAGGACCTAGCATCCACTTGTGCCCGTCGGCCATGGCGAAGGCGCAGTCGCAGGCCTGCACGTCCAGCGGTTGGGCGCCGAGCTGTTGGATGGCGTCGACGCACAGCAGCACGCCCTTGTCGCGGCATCCGGCGCCGAGGCGTGGCAGGTCCAGGCGCAGGCCGCTGGCGAACTGCACCGAACTGATCGACATCAATCGCGTGCGCGGTCCGCAGGCGGCCAGTAGCGTCCCTTCCGGGTCGCTGCCGCCCAGGTTGACCTGCACCACCTCAACGCCGCGAGGCTTCAAGGCCTCCCAGACGATGCGGTTGGAGGGGAACTCCTCGTCACTGATCACCACCTGGTCGCCGGCGCGCCAGTCCAGGCCGAAGGCGACGAAGGACAGGGCCTCCGAAGTGTTCTTCACCAGCGCGATATCCGCCGTGCTGGAGGCGTTGAGCAGGCGCATCAGGCGTTCGCGCAGGCGCTTTTCCACCTTCAGCCAGTCGGGATAGTTGCGCGCGCCGAAGCTGATGTTCTCCTCGGCGAAGCGCCGCACGGCATCGCTGGCGCGCTTCGGCCAGGGGGCCACGGCGGCGTGGTTGAGATAGCGCAAGCCGGGAGCTAGAGGAAATTCGTCGTTTAAATTGAGCATTGGGCCGATGATCCGTGCATTTTCGCGCTGAACAGGCATAATGACGCGCCTCGATTTTTCATCCTGTAGTCACTTTATGAACAAAGAACCTCGCAAAGTCCGTGAATTCCGTCGTCGTGAACAGGAAATTCTCGATACCGCGCTCAAGCTCTTCCTTGAACAGGGTGAAGACAGCGTAACTGTCGAGATGATCGCCGATGCGGTCGGAATCGGCAAAGGCACCATCTACAAGCACTTCAAGTCCAAGGCCGAGGTCTACCTGCGCCTGATGCTGGACTACGAGCGCGACCTCAACGCCCTGTTCCACTCCGAAGACGTGGCCCGCGACAAGGAAGCCCTGTCCCGCGCCTACTTCGAGTTCCGCATGCGTGATCCGCAGCGCTACCGCCTGTTCGACCGCCTGGAAGAGAAGGTGGTCAAGGGCAACCAGGTGCCGGAGATGGTCGAGCAGCTGCACCAGATCCGTACCTCCAACTTCGAACGCCTGACGCTGCTGATCAAGGGCCGCATCGAAGAGGGCAAGCTGGAAGACGTACCGCCTTACTTCCACTACTGCGCCGCCTGGGCACTGGTTCACGGCGCCGTGGCGCTGTACCACTCGCCGTTCTGGAGCAGCGTGCTGGAGGATCAGGATGGCTTCTTCCAGTTCCTCATGGACATCGGCGTGCGCATGGGCAACAAGCGCAAGCGCGACGGCGAAGCGCCGGCTGCCTGATGCCATTCAGCCCGCCAATGATGCGTTCTGCGCAGTCGGCGGCGGGCATATACTCCGGATTGAACACTGCCGGAGTTCTCCATGATCGTTGACCACCAGGGTCGGCGCTTCCGCAACCTGCGCATCAGCCTGACCGCCGCGTGCAACTACGCCTGCACCTACTGCGTGCCGGACGGAAAGCGCCTGGTGGCGGCCCAGGACGAGCTGCCCGCCGAGGCCATGGTGCGTGGCGTGGCCTACCTGATCGAGGCGGCCGGTATCGAGCGCCTGCGCATCACCGGTGGCGAGCCGCTGGTCAGTCCCAAGCTCGAACACTTCCTCCGTGAAACCAGCCAGCTCGGCCTGCAGGACATCAGCCTGACCACCAATGGCCAGCTATTGTCGCGCAAGCTGCCGCTGCTGCTGGAGTGCGGCCTCAAGCGGATCAACGTGTCGCTGGACACCCTCGACCCCGACGACTTCAAGCGCATCGCCCGTGGTGGCGACCTCCCGACCGTGCTGCAGGGCCTGGAAGAGGCGCGCGCGGCCGGGCTGAAGATCAAGGTCAACATGGTGCCGCTGCGCGGGCAGAACCACGAGCAGGTGCTGCCGATGCTCGACTACTGCCTGGAACGTGGCTTCGAGCTGCGTTTCATCGAGCTGATGCGCATGGGCCACCTGGCCCGCGAAGGGGCGAGCTTCCAGCAGCAGTTCTACGGCATGCCCGACCTGCTGGCGGCGATTGCCGAGCGCTACGAATTCGCCCAGGCGCCGGCGCCGCTGGATGCCACCGCGCTGCGTTACGAGATTCCCGGTCACGGCTTCTTCGGCGTGATCGCCAACGAGAGCGTACCGTTCTGCCGAACCTGCTCGCGCCTGCGCCTGTCCTCCACCGGCTGGCTGCACGGCTGCCTGTCGTCGAGCAACCGCCACTATGTCGGCGACCTGCTCGACAAGCCCCGTCACCAGGCCCTGCCGGCGCTGCAGCGACTGTTGGTGCGAGCACTTGCCGACAAGCAGGACATCGCCTTTGCCGGCGGTGTCACCGTCATGAAAATCATCGGCGGCTGATGATCTGCTGCGCGTCGGCCATGCGTTGTTGAAAGCAGACTCGGCATGCTCATTTACCGCCTGTAAACTCCGCTGCCTCGCCTGCTTTCGCCTAGCCTGGCTCTAGCTCGCAAGATCATCAACCGAAAGTCTTAAGCCATGTCTGCCGAATTCCCCATCGCCTATATCGAGCCGGTGTTCCGTCCGCCGAGCGAAGCCCATTCCCTGATCCTGCCGGTGACCAACGGCTGCTCGTGGAACAACTGTACGTTCTGTGATTAGTTACCCTAGGATTCAGTCCCAGATCTTGAGGATTCACTTCATTTCTCTTCGACTTCGGATCAGTTTCTTGGCTCGCGTGGCTCCTTGCCCCTCACTTGCCTTGTCGTAGTTACCCCGGAAACGTCCCTGATTTCCTGAACTGCTCGAGCACGCATTCGTTGGCGTTGCCTACCTGAACCGCTGAGTGTCGATTTGGCGTGCAGGGTTTGGCTTAGTCACACATATGGGAGTGGTCGTCACAGGTAGTTTTGCTGGGCATTGAGTAAATACATCGGGTTGAGGTGCTTCCCGATGTGCTTTTCAAGACGATGGCTCTGGTGATCAACAAGCTAGAGACCTCGCATGGACAAGTCCTTCGACCCCCTCAATCTCATTTGCAGCGTCCGCTGCCCACGCTACCCCGGCCAAGAGATGTTTGGAGTGCCCTCCAGGCAGGCGGGGCCTCTCGTGAAAAGTATGGGCCGGTGACCCATGCCCACAATCCTTGAGTCGTCCCACCGGGAGTTCAGATCTTTTGTGGTCGGTGCGACTGGCATACAGCATGTCCTGCCAATCGTCGTGACTGAGCATGGGGTTCTGGATCAGTTTGCTCGATACACGTATTTGAATCACCGAAAGAGCCGTTCTTGGCAGGAGTCCTCGGTTTTTGCAGTGCGGCTGCTGTTGGAGTTCATGGAGGCCAACCATGGTTGTTATGACGATCCGCGCACGCTGTTCACTGAATTCTCCGATGCATTGTTCACGGGTACTGTCTCGAACATCGGCGATCCTTCTGGTCTGTGGTGGCAGCCCAGGCAGCCGAATGACGCTGATAAGCTGATCGGCCACATTACGCAGTTCACTGATTGGCTGGCGCTCGTCAATGAGGACGCCAAGCTTCAGCTCAATCCCTGGCGACAAGCCACTCGGCATGAAGAACGACTGAACTGGGCTGCGTATTCTCATCGTAGGGACAACGCATTCCTGTCACACCTTTGGCGCTCCAAACCGCAAACGAGCCAGTCCAGAGTAGCGCGCTCAAGAACGCTGCCGGTTGAGCGGCAAACGCCCGCTAAGGCATTTCCAGAGGAATATTTTGAACTGTTGGTATCCGAGGGTTTCCGCAGGCGGACGCGAGATTCACGAGGGCCGGTAGACCTTCGCAATGTCCTGATCTCCTGCCTGATGGAATACGGTGGAGTGAGGCTGTCCGAAGCGTTGTCTCTATGGAGCGATGACGTAAGCGTAGAGGACGGGGAGATCATCGTCCGTATTCATCACCCTGAGTACGGGCTGGCACCTGGCGGCAAAACCAACCGTGCTGATTACCTGCAAAACCAGTACGGGCTGCAACCCCGCAATCGGCTGGTGAAGGCGACAGATCCGCTGTTTCTCGGCTGGAAGAACGGACTGATTACTGACCCGCATCGACTCTGCTTTGAGGTGTTCTTCTATCCCGGTGATTTTGGTCAGGTATTTGCCGGCCTGTGGCGTGACTACCACCTGAAGCAGCGGGTGAAGCCGAAGGCTGGCGAAGCTCATCCCTATGCCTTCACCAACAGGGATGGCCAGCCCTATTCGCACCGCATGTTTCGCAAGGCCCACAAGTTAGCCACTGAGCGGATAGGTTTGGATTATTACAAGATGGCGGGTACTACCCCTCATGGCCACCGACATGCGTTTGGTCAGCGGTTGGCACGTCATGGAGCTTCGCAACTCACGATCAGGAACGCCATGCACCACGTTTCGCTCGAATCAAGTCTGATTTATACGCAGCCTACGGCGAAACAGATGCGTGAAGAACTCCAGGATTTGGAGTGCCGAATGCGGTTGCGGCATGCAGAGGCCGACTGCTTAGCGATCAAGGACGGAAACTAATGCCCGCCAAGAAGAATTTTCATACCTACAGCGAGGCCCAAGCGGCCGCTCAGGCGCTGGGCATCAAGATTAGTTCTGAACTCAAAAAGCACATCCGAGAAGTCGCTTGGCTACCGCCCAGCCCCAATCAGGCCCATGCCGACGCCGGCTGGATCGACGGGTACAACCTCCTCGCCAATGTGCGGCCCGACCTCTACCCGACCTACGCGGCCCAGGTAGCAGTCCAGGCGCTGGGCATATCGAGTCTGATCTGTACGCAGCCTACGGCGAAGCAGATGCGGCAAGATCTCCACGATTTGGGGTGCCGAATGCGGTTGCGGCAGGCAGAGGCCGACTGCTTAGTGATCAAGGACTGAAACTAATGCCAACCAAGAAGAATTTATACACCTATCCCGAGGCTCAAGCCGCCGCTCAGGCGTTGGGCATTAAGAACAATCCTGACTACAAAAAGCGCTACCGCGAAGACCCGAGGCTGCCGGCCAACCCCCAGACAGCTTATGCCGACGCGGGCTGGATCGACTGGTACGAATTCCTTGGCAATGAACGGCCCGACCTCTACCCGACCTACGCTGAGGCCCAGGCCGCCGCTCAGGCGTTGGGAATTAAAAACAATTCTGACTACCTAAAGCGCTTCTGCGAAGACCCGAGGCTGCCGGCCTGCCCCAATAAGTTCTATGCCGACGCAGGCTGGATCGACTGGTACAACTTCCTCGGCAATGAACGGCCCGACCTCTACACGACCTACGATGAGGCCCAGGCGGCTGCCCATGCGCTGGGTATTAAGAACCAGCCTGACTACTGCAAGCGCTACCGCGAAGACCCGAGGCTGCCGTCCAACCCCAATCTGTTCTATGCCGACGCCGGCTGGATCGACTGGTACGACTTCCTCGGCAATAAACGGCCCGACCTCTACCCAACCTACGATGAGGCCCAGGCGGCAGCCCAGGCGCTGGGTATTAAGAACCAGCCTGACTACTACAAGCTCTACCAGGAAGACCCGAGGTTACCGTCCAGCCCATCTCAGTTCTATGCCGACGCCGGCTGGATCGACTGGTACGACTTCCTCGGCAATGAACGGCCCGACCTCTACTCGACCTACGTTGAGGCCCAGGCCGCCGCTCAGGCGTTGGGCATTAAGAGCGAGCCTGACTACAACAAGCGCTACCGCGAAGACCCGAAGCTGCCGGCCTGCCCCGGTAACGTCTATGCCGACACCGGCTGGATCGACTGGTACGACTTCCTCGCCAATGAAAACCCTAGCGCTGCGCTAGCGGATTACCCGCTTATGTGGGCAAATGTTGAGCGGTGGCTAAAGACTCAAACGAACATCGCCGGAAAGAAATCCGCGATCAAGGCTTTTCTTGGCGGTTTCAATCAGGTTCAGAGGTTGCCCGACAACCCCAGGCACCTGCTGCTGCGGGCGAATCCATTCCCTACTGAGGCCTATCAGCTGTTCATTGAGGCCCAGGCCGATTCCCTGAAAAGGCCTTTCCACAGTGCTATCACGGCCTTTTTCGGCTGGCTTTTGGATGAGTACTGCACCGATGCCGACGCGCACGAGCGCATTGTTCTTGCGGAGTACCGGAACCCCTTTCAGACTGTGCTGGCCGGCTTTGCTGATAGCTTGCAGGCCTACCGGCCCAACCAGTCCACCAAGCCGCCGCTCGGTTATGAATACATCCTCCGGGCGCGCAATTTCCTCGTGCCGAACGGCGAACAGGTATTGCAGACACGGCCCAGCCTGACGGATTTGTTGCACCTAAAAGACTTCTTTACGACCCGCGCCGACTGGATTTATGTGGACGAGTCGTTGATCGATCGCGACGATCCGAACTGCATCTGGCGCGAGGTCAAGGTTGACCGCCAGATGAATGACAAGCGCAAAGTGGTAGTCGGCTTTCAGGTTTGGTCGCCTGTTCGCTTCGTGGCGCTCTACACGCTGCTGCGTTTTCCGCTGCGCGGCCAACAGATTCTCTGGCTAGACAGCGGCGAGGCGGATGACGAGATTGCCGTTCTTGATGCTGAGCATGGCGGTGTTCGCTGGGAGAAGAACACCACCTCTCTTGCTGGAAAAGGGAGCAAGAAACGTCGCCCGCAAGCTGCTGTGCAGCGTGGCGAGAACGACGCCCCGAAGCTCTATGTGACTACCAACAAGACCGGACGCAAGGAAGGCGGCTACGAAGTTCTGTGGATTCCTGATGATCTGCTCTATTGGTTTATTCTTCTGCGCGACTGGCAAGCCAAGTACAACCCGCTGAAAGAGCCGACGCGCTGGTCTGACATCAAACTTCGCGCCGAAACCAATGAGAAGATTTTGCAGGCGCGTGGCACCCAATGCTTTCTGTTCCGCACGGACGCCTCGGGTCAGCCGGCGTTCACCACAACTGCTTTCACCCACACCTTGCCAGCATTGCTCTACGCGATTCAGCGCTCCGGCGAAAACCTTGCCAGCAAAAGCCCCAACTTCAAAGCAAACAATCAGCGCTATCTCAGTCCCTACACACCGCACAGCCTGCGCGTCAGCCTGATTACGGCGTTCATCGCAGACGGCGACGCGCCCATTCACCTGATCTCTAAGCTCGTCGGCCATGCCTCGTTGGTTATGACGATCTACTACATCAAGCTGAACCACGATCAGATGCGCCGCACAATGGGTGAGACTGAAAAGCGCACCGCTCAGATCGCCACGCAGCGCCATGCCGAAACGGTAAGGACGCAGGGATTAAAGCCGCTTCTCAATCAACTGATTGCAACAAACGGTAATCGCTCGCTGCTCGAATCTGACGTGCCCAACTCGGCCTGCATGGTGTTCGATTGCGGCATCTGCCCAATGGCAGGCGCCGCATGCCATATCGGCGGCGAGTCTATCGCTGAGAGAAAGAGTGAAAGTCTCTATGCACCTGTCGAGGCAGGCTACCTCGGTAAGAGGAACTGTCCGCGCTGCCGCTTTTTCGTTACCGGGGTTCCGTTCCTCGGTGGGCTGGTGGCACTGGCCAACGAAATCGCATTAGAGATTCACGCGGAAAGTGCACGTTTTCAAAAGTACACAGAAGAGGTTGAACTTTTGGAACAGGCATTTTACGACCTGTGCCAGGCGAGTCAGCTAGACACCCAACAGGAGCAGGCAGAGCTTAAGCGGTCGAGAGCAACCCAAGAGCAGAGCGCCGGGAAGCTCGATGGCCTGCTGGCTGACTATGTAGCCGCCAATCACTACGTTCAGGGCTGCCTGAAACTCATCAATGAAGGAGAGCAGAGCGGCGAAGGTGAGAATGGCGTCAGACTGATCGCTGGTAGCGATCTTGCCGAGGTTGGTGTCGCCTTTGAAGATTCCAAGACGAACTACCATTTGCTGGCCGAAATCTGCCAGAACGCGACCATCTATTGTTCGGCTAACCCATCGCGTGCCGTACCTCTGATCGCCCAGGCCATCGACCGTATGGCCGAGAACAACGGCTTGGCACCGGTCATGTTCAAGCTCGACGACGAACAGAAGCTGGTCGTTGCCAACGAGATGAACCGAATTCTCCTTCAGCGTTTGGGTTCCTGGGAAAAGATCGACGACCTGTTCTCGGGCGACCTGATGCTGCTCGACATTGACACTCACGAGCCGAAGCTGAAGCGCATTTCGACCGAGATCGAACAGATTCTCTCCAATCCCACTCGCGTGCGCCAGTTGGCCCACGAGGCTTATATCAGTGATTGACCAATTTGTTTCGCCGCAGGACACCTACGCGCGGCTGATGAGCGAGGCTAGCGATAGCCGTCGAAAGCGCAGCCTGGAAGCCATCAACGAAGCGTGCCGGCTGCTGCATGAGCGGCATTCCTCGGACTTCTCTTACAAGACCATCATCACCCTTGGCAAAGACCGTGGGCTGCCGGTTCCCGGCGAAAAGGCCATAGTCAATTCGACTGGCGCGCATTACCGGGAGCTGATCCAGTCTTGGAGACTCACGTCGCTGCCCAAGGCCAGTAAGACAAAGGCTGATCCAAATGATTGGATCGATCACATCCAAGACCCAGTGCTGCGCATGAGTGTGAGACTGCTCGCTAAAGAATTGCGGGCGCTTAAGGCCAAGGAGTCGCGTAAGGCTAAGCACAGTGGCGCACCGATCATCCTGGGAAGCGCAGCGTTGTCAGCCCTTACCACTCGGGCGCTCTTCAATGCTGCTGAGTTGGCAGCATTGAAAGCTGCGATTGATCCGGCGTCGCTTGGTCTAGTGGGGCTGTCGATTGGCAGCAGGGGCGAATTAATGGATGTGAAAGGAAGGGCGATTCACAGGCCTGGCTTCCGAGATGCGATTGAGAAAATTCTAGCAGTGCAGGTGGAGTGATTACGGACGTCTAGGTTATCGGGGCGTCCGGAATCATGAAGCCACAACAGTTGCTAGATCGGAGATACAGGACTTGAAGCATCACCGTGAAGAAATCGGAGCGCATCGATCTTTTCGAACGTCTCATGCAGAGATCGCAAGTCACCTTTAGCCATGACCTCAAGTGGCGAGTTCCCGTTGAAGAACTCGTTGTGATTGGCCATCGCGGGGAAGCCGTAAACGTTTTCAGGGTTGGCGAAGACAGCACGTAGCACTGCGTGAATGTTCAGCACCAGGCTGATTCGCTGCAACTGCTCGGGGTTTAGAGGAACAGACCACTCTGGTCCCTGTCGCTTCGCGCTCGCGTAAGTCCTTTGCGAAATACTCAGGATGTGACAAGCCTGCTCTGACGAGCCTTTCCACTTGTCTAGGACATTCAGCGCTGCGCGCAGCCCGATAACGCCTTGCTCTCTCGTAACATTGTGGAATGGCACATCTGCTGCCATGATCAAGTCTCGAATGACGTCCTTAAGGACAGTGTCGGCCTAAGTCAATCTGTTGATCAAGCAACCTAACCCTTGCTGTGGCTCATGCTGACCAGTCCTCCACGCCTGCCATATCCCCAAGCATGGATCGGCGCCGGTATCGAGCTGCGTCATCTCAGCATCGTCCAGGCAGAAGGTCGTGATGCCTTATGGGCGACCGAGCAGTGTCTGCGCTCAGGCAGCTGTGTGGCCGTTCTGCCTTGGCCTCAGAAGGCTGATGATCGAGCATTGCGCCGCCTGCAGGTGGCCGCAGAGACAGGTCAGAAACTGGCGTTTGCCTACCGCCGGCAGGAGGAGCCCATGAACGCCTCACCTGCTGCTCGTTGGCTGGCAAATCGATGCTAAGCCAGCCCAGCTGCGGATCCTCAAATACCATGGTGGCCTGCCATCGGCGCGGCCAATCCCGTCTACCTGGCGTTGTCAGCCTGTGCTATCCAAGTTGCCCGTTGCTGGAAGTCCACTCGAGCTTTGGTCTGTTCGGCCCGTGGCCAGTCTTCGAGGCGCGTCTGCGCAGGGAGAGCACGGCAGGCGTGCTACTGCGGAGCTAAGCGTTCGCTCTCAACCAGGCCAGTGAGTTGGTCTTAGAACTTACCTTCGCCTGTTTTTGACCGGATCTCAGCTGCTTCTTTTTCCTTCTGCTTGGTCGATGTCGGAGTAATCAATTTATCGATGGCCTCGGTGGCAGGGTTCGGTGTTTCAAGCTTCCCGGAACCCCCATTGGATCCACGCTGAGACTGCTGCGAGCTTTCGGGTACCGGCGTTTTATCGTGATTTGTGTTGCTCATGATTTTTCTCCTGAGGCTAAGGATGCGCCGCGTCGCAGAGCATTCGGCAGCGCCGCTAGTGCGTCGGCAGCGAGTTCAACCTTCGCTGTCGCGGGGATCAGCCTGGCGCGGATAAGTGCGCTCTTCCTCGATGGAACCGTCGGCCCGGTGGATCTTCACCGAGGCCTTCTTGCCGGCGAAATGCATGGGAATGAGCAGAAGCATTTCGTCTTTGGTACGCGCCTGCTTGATGGGCTTCGTGCTGCCTTCCTCGTGCAAAACCCATTCGTTGTCTTTGGGCACCAGGTGATAACTGTTCATCATCGAGTCCTCTTGATTAGGCCGATGCGCTCACGCATCTCTTTGGTGATCGTCTGCTTGGTTTTCTGGTAGCCGTTCCATGGATCATCGCTACCCAGCTCGGTAAGCCGCTCGTGCAGGTTGTGGATGTTCCAGGTGTTCGCGCCTTTGAGCTCAACCACTTCTTCCCGAAAGATCGGAACCGATACGGGTAACCCTTCTCGTGTTCGAGCCGAGTAGGCGCATATGGTTGTGGCGCCCTGGCTGTTGCGCAGATAGTCGATGAAGATCCGACCAATCCGATTCTTGGGGCCGGACACGGCAGAGAAGCGATCCGGCAGGAGCTTCGCCATATGCTTGACGATGGCCTGGCTGAACTCTTTCACATCGTCCCAGCTGGCCTTTGGCGTAAGCGGCACGACGATGTGGATGCCTTTGCCGCCACTCGTCTTCAGGTAGGAGGTCAAGCCAAGCTCATCGAGCACGGTGAGTGTTAGTTGGGTCGCTTCCACCATGCGCTTCCAGGGCAGCGCCGGGTCAGGGTCGAGGTCTAGTACAAATCGGGGGCGAGACAAACGGCAGTGTCTTTCCCGTTCGGCTTTCCGCGTGATCACCCTGGGCTTCTTCGGTAGCCTGCCATTGCCTGTTCGCTGATCTTGTCGTGCAACTGCTGTCGATCTTGGGCGCGCGAATGAGTGCCGATGGGGCATCAGTGTTGACACCGATTCGAATGTTCACCCAAACGACCGCCTCTGGCCGGAGGCTGCCTTCGATTCGCTCATTTCTCGAAGATGTTCTAGTGTTGAGATCGGCCAGGACGGCTACCGATCAGAAGGGACTTTCTATGCACTACGTCAAGCTGCTACTCACTGCACTCGCCTCGGCTCTCTGTGCGACTTACATCGTGCTTTGGTTTGTAAAACCAGCCCCGCTCGAAATCACCACAATCCCGCCACTGATCTTCAAAGAAGACCGGGGCGAGCTCGTTGTCTGGGGCGGCTGGAAGACCGTCGAGGGCTATCAGACTCCAGGAACGAACGCAGTCGAGATCCGCTGCAATCGCACCTCTGGCACCTGCAATGAGGCGTTCGCCTCTATCCTGCATCACACCGATGGGGAAGACCTCGAGGCGCAGGTGTTTAACTACAAGGTGAGTACATGGGAGGCGGGCAAGCTTGAGGCTGTCGCAGAGCGCGCGATGGGCGAGTGTTTGGAGCGCCACCTGGTCATCCACCTCCCCGATAGGTCCGCTGCTCTCAGCTGGTCTCCAGCGTCTGGTTGCGAGGGCGACAGAGGCCGAGCGGTTTTGGTCGGCGACCCACTGTAGACCTGGCCTCAGTGGGAAGGGGGCGCCAGAGGCTCGATGAGGCCGGGCCCCTCGTTCCGGTAGTTACCCACCGCTTTACCCACTGCATACCATTGAAACGCGTCCACCGGCAGGGCATGGTCGTGAAGCATGCGGCCAGCTTCGTCGAGACTGATGTCTGAGATCCACGTTCTCGCGCTTACCGCATCAAACACCACGGGACGCCGGTCATGAACATCGAGCATTCCGCCCTCTGAGTCAGCGGTAATTATCCGGAATCCGTCATCCGGCTTGGGCTCCTGACCAGGCTCTGAAAACTGGCCAATCGCAGGCAGGAAAAGCGGCTCGCTGTCCTGACGGCGGATGTAGTACGGCTGCTTCGTCTTCTCACCCTCGACCGGGCACCACTCGTACCACCCATCTACGCAGAGCAGTGCTCGGTGAGGCCAGACATCTCGGTAGTAGCAGCTGCTGGCAACTTTTTCGCGCGTTGCGTTGAAGTCGTTGCGGACCGGCTTTTCTGCCCACGCCGGCAGCCAGCGCCATAGCTCAGGGGTCCACAGATATCCTTGAGCCAAGCTGCGGAGCAGGCCCACCCGCGAGTGGGGAGATACGTTGTACCGATTGATCGGCTCCATTGAGGGCGGTAGCAGTAGCTGTCCTTGAAGTGCCAGCGAGGCAAGGTACTTCTGCTCCGCTCGGATCTGAGCAAGTCGTCCGCACATCGCGTTTCCTCTTGTCGGCTCCTCATTGACCATAGCAGGGATGACGACCAAAACTGTATATCCATACAGTATTTGTTGTCGATCATGAAAGACCAAGGACAGTCACCGTTTGAGTATGCGGAGCTGCACTGCCTCAGCAATTTCAGCTTCCAGCGAGGCGCCTCAAGTGCTGAAGAGCTTTTCCTCAAGGCTTGCCGTCTCGGCTATCGGGCTCTCGCTATTACAGATGAGTGCTCGTTGGCCGGAATCGTTCGAGCCTGGCAGGCATCCAAAGCTAGCGGCGTTCCGCTGATCACAGGTACTGAGGTCAGGCTAGTCGAGGGAATCCAGCTGGTTCTTTTGGCTTCCAGCCTTTCTGGTTACCAGCGGATCTGCGCCCTCATAACCCAGGGACGGAGGCGCTCGACCAAGGGCACATACGAACTGCGGCAGTCGGATTTTTCAGGCACCACGGAAGGCATCCTCGCGCTCTGGGTGCCCGGCTCCAGCGGGGACGAGGAACACGGCCGTTGGGTCGCATCGCTGTTCCCTGACCGCTGTTGGATCGCGGTCGAGCTGCATCGCGGCCCCGATGACGCTGGGAAGCTTGCTGACCTTTCCGACCTGGGCAAGCGCCTGGATATTCCGCTCGTAGCGGCGGGCGATGTGCATATGCATGCAAGAGGGCGCCGAGCGCTGCAGGACACCCTCACTGCGATCCGTAATCACTGCACTGTCGCCGAAGCTGGCCAGTACCTATACCCCAATGGCGAGCGCCATCTCAGGTCAATCGCCTCCCTGGCCAACCTCTATCCGGCGCAGCTCCTGGAAGAGACCATCCGGATCGCTGAGCGCTGTAAATTCGACCTGAGCGAGCTGCGTTACGAGTACCCACACGAAGTCGTGCCAGAGGGGAAAACAGCAGCGGCCTGGCTCCGGGAGCTGACATACGAGGGCGCCCGATGGCGCTGGCCTGAAGGCATGTCGGAGAAAGCCCGGACTCAAGTCGAGGCGGAGCTGAGCTTGATCGAAGAGCTCAAGTACGAGAGCTACTTCCTCACCGTCCATGACATCGTCCGCTTTGCTCGCAGCAAAGAAATCCTCTGCCAGGGACGAGGCTCTGCTGCCAATTCCGCCGTCTGCTTCGCCCTGGGTATCACCGAGCTCGATCCCACCCGAATGAGCATGCTGTTCGAGCGCTTCATCTCGAAGGAGCGCAATGAGCCGCCTGACATCGATGTGGACTTCGAGCATGAGCGTCGCGAGGAGGTGATCCAGTACATCTTCGAGCGGTACGGTCGTGAGCGCGCAGCCCTGACCGCAGTCGCCAGCACATACCACTTTGCTGGCGCCATCCGCGATGTCGGCAAAGCGCTCGGCCTGCCACCAGACCAACTGACTGCGCTCTCGAGTTGCTGCGGCAGATGGAGTGATCGCCTTCCTCCTCCGGAACGGCTGTTGGAGGCTGGCTTCGATCCGGAAAGCCCTGAGCTGAAGCGAATCCTTGTGCTCACTGGCGAGCTGGTTGGCTTCCCGCGTCACCTGTCCCAACACCCTGGTGGGTTCGTGATATCTGAGCATCCGCTGTTGACTCTGGTGCCGGTCGAGAACGCCGCCATGAAGGACAGGACGATCATTCAGTGGGACAAGGACGACATCGATGCCCTTGGGCTCATGAAAGTCGATGTGCTGGCCCTAGGCATGCTGAGTGCGATACGTCGATGCCTGGATCTGCTGCGCTCGTACGAGAGGTGTGATCTCACCCTCGCGACTATCCCAGCAGAGGATTCAGAGACCTACGAGATGATCAGCCGGGCGGACACCCTGGGCGTGTTCCAGATTGAGTCGCGGGCACAGATGGCGATGCTGCCCCGTTTGAAGCCAAAGACCTTCTACGACCTGGTCATCGAGGTGGCCATCGTGCGGCCAGGGCCCATCGTGGGGCAGATGGTTCATCCCTACCTGCGCCGACGCAATGGCGAGGAGGAAGTGACTTATCCCAGTGAGGAGCTGCGTGAGGTCTTCGCACGCACCTTGGGTGTGCCCCTGTTCCAGGAGCAGGTTATGCGGCTGGCCATCGTCGCAGCCGGTTACACGCCAGGGGAGGCTGATCAGCTCCGCCGCTCGATGGCAGCCTGGAAGCGTCATGGTGGTCTGGAGCCCCATCAGCAACGCCTGCGTGAAGGGATGCTTGAGCGTGGTTACACAGCGGAGTTTGCCGAGCGCATCTTCGAGCAGATCAAGGGCTTCGGCAGCTATGGGTTTCCCGAGTCGCATGCTGCCAGTTTCGCGCTGCTCACCTACGCCAGTTGCTGGCTTAAGTGCCACGAGCCCTCAGCGTATGCGTGCGCACTCATCAACAGCTGGCCGATGGGTTTCTACTCGCCCGACCAGGTGCTCCAGGATGCGCGCCGGCATGGCATTGAGGTTCGTCCAGTCGACGTCGCTGTGAGCGATTGGGATTGCACCCTGGAGGAGGCTGGCCGGCAGCTGCCAGCAATCCGTCTGGGACTCCGAATGATCCGTGGTCTGCCCGAGGAAGTAGGGCGGCGAATTGAGGTTGAACGGGCGAGGAAGCCATTCCAAGACGTGAGCGATTTCTGTTTGAGAGCAGGCCTGGACACAAAGGCCCGCGAGCTGCTGGCCGATGCCAATGCGCTAAAGAAGCTCGCCAGCAACCGTCATCAAGCACGCTGGGAAATCGCTGCTGTACAGCGACCGCTGCCGCTATTCGGTGGTGGCGTCGACGAGCAAGCTGTGGCGATTCCGACCCCAACTGTGGTCGAGGACATGCACGCCGACTACGCACGAACGGGAACCACGCTTGGCCCACACCCCCTTTCTTTGCTTCGTGAAACCCTGCGTGCGATGCGAGCGAAGAGCTCCCGTGACCTGGGCAATGTAGAGGACGGAAAACACGTAACCGTGATCGGCATCGTCACCGGCAGACAGCGCCCGTCAACTGCATCGGGCGTTACGTTTGTCACCCTGGAAGACGAGTTCGGAATGGTTAACGTCGTGGTCTGGCGTGACCTCGCCGAGCGTTACAGGCCGGCGCTAATGGGTTCGAAGTTGCTTCAGGTGAAAGGCAAGCTAGAGGATCAATCCGGCGTGAGGCATCTGATTGCGGGGCACCTCAAAGACCGGAGTGATCTGCTTGATGGGCTGGATGTGAGAAGCAGAAACTTTCATTAGCCGAACCGCCTTTTAGGCGGCCGCTATCGGCCAAGAGCGGACATTGCTTGTCACTCCCTCAGCTTCTGAGCAATCGAGCGAAGTGGCGACAGTACCTGCCGCTTGGTCTCACTGGTAAATGACTCCTGCTCGAAAACTGGCAATGCAGCTACAGATTCGTCTGGCTGCTTGTAGGTTGGGAACAGGCTAAGTGCGTTGCTGCGTTCGACGCGTGAAGCTTCGCCAGCGCTCCAGAAGTTGGATGCAACCAACTCCTTGATCTGTTGCTGGCCCTGGGCGCCAGAAGCGAATGGAGCATCGGTGCCGAACAGCAGTCGGCTTGGGTCGACCAATTCGCGCAACGTGGCCATCGATGAGCGAGAAATCGATGTGGCTGTATCCAGGTAGAAGCGTCTCAGGTAAGTCAGCACACCTTGAGTCGCTGTGTCCCTGTACTCGATCATGGTATTCGCCAGGGAGGCCCGCCATGCGACATAGGGCAGGAAGCCTCCGGCATGAGCAAGAATCCAGCGGATCTTGTGAAAGCGCTCCATCGTGCCCGACAGGATCAGATTCAGCCCCGCCCGAGTGATGTCGCAAGGGTATTCGATCACGCTCAATGGAGTGGCCAGGCCGAGTGGGTCAGTGGCCGGAACATTGGGGTGGATGAAGACGATGGCGCTGCGCTCGTTCAGCTCGTGCATCAGCTCCTCGAACAGTGGATCGCCCAGGAACTTCCCATCGTTGCTGGCCATCAGGACCACGCCGTCTGCCTTCAAGGTGTCGAGCGCATAGATGGCTTCGACACATGCCTGCTGGGTGTAAGGCAATGGCAGATGCGCAAAAAAGCCTATTCGGCTCTTGTAGCGATCGGCCAATTCACGTGAGAACTCGTTGCTGCCGCGAGAGAAGGCGGCCAGCTCAGCCTCACCAACCTGGATGCCAGGCAGAACCGCCGAGGTGATTGCGGTCTGCACTCCCTCAGTTTGCATGGATGCGATGAACTGCTCAGGCGACCAATCGGGAAGTTCCTGCCCGGCAAGTGTTCTCGTGTTGCGACGCGCGAGAAGGTCTCGCATGGCAGGAGGCACGATATGGCGATGCACATCGATCACACCGGACTTCTCGACTGCAGCGATGGCCGCCGCGTCTTCACGAGGATCAGCGTTCTTCACAAGGCTCATTTCTGGTTCGCTTTTCATGTTCGATGCGAGCACCCCTGCGCCCACGAGCGCGCCGGCGCCCGCGACGAATGTACGACGTTTCATGACCACCTCTTGTTCTTGTACTTAAACCCACATCAGCGGTTGCGCATGGACTCGACCAACGATGACATCGGCCCGGTCATCGCTCGTCGCAAGCGTCCTGCTACGGACTCGCTCTCATAAATGGGGAGAGCGGCGACGGCTTCGACGGAATGGCGGTACTGAGGGAAGAGCTCGAGGGCATGGCCTCGGGCGAGGCCGTACTTGATCGACTCGGGGAATAGATCGGAGTCATCCAGGGTGCGGCATTGCAGTGCCGAAGCGGGAGCCGGCGCGAATGGGAAGTCGCTGCCGAACAGTATGTGTGAAGGATCGACCAGCTCCTTCAGGGCCACCATGGAGTAGCGCGACGGCGACAGCGCGGTATCGAAATAGAAACGCTCGATGTAGTGCTGAACACCCTGTGGTGCGTGCCGCTCTAGGTCGGGGATATTCACCGTGTTCAGTCGCCCGGCCACAAACGGCAGGAATCCACCGGCATGAGCCAGAATCCAACGGGTATTGGGGTACTTCTCCTGGGTTCCGGTCAGAATCAGGTTGATCGCCGCACGCGTGGTGTCGCAGAGAAACTCGATGAGAAAACCCGGCATGTTGAGGCCGATGTTGACGCTGGTTTCATGCAAGTTGGGGTGCACGAAGACCACTGCTCGACGGCGATCCAACTCGCTCATCAGTTCATCGAACAGTGGGTCGCCAAGGAAATGCCCGTCAGTGCTACCCAGCAGAACTACACCGTCGGCTTTCAGCACATCCAGGGCGTAGACGGCTTCGCTGCAGGCTTGTGCAGTGAAGGGCATGGGTAGCACCGCGAAGAAGCCGAAACGCCCCGGGTACTGCGCCATCATCTCTGCGGAGTATTCATTGCAGCGCCTGGCTAGGTCGACTGCCTGAGCTACTCCATCACCGAAGTGAACGCCTGGCGCAGAGAGGGAGGTGATCGCCGTTTGGATGCCGTTGGCATCCATAACGGCGATGGATTTCTCCGGTGTCCATTTGGGAAGCAGGGCGCCCGCGACCTTCTCAATCCCCTTGGCTTGCATGGTTTTGACGAATGCAGGGGGGATTACATGGTGGTGGACGTCTATGCGCCCTTGCTTGATAGCCATGTGGATACCTCGGCGAGCATGGAATTCGAGTCGGCCAGCGACTCACCGCTAACACATTCGCTCCATGATGATCACTAGTGTTCATATAGGTCAAGGGTAGAAAACAGATGAAAGTGCATGTGGTCAGCGCCTGAGCACTACTGCAACTCCTCTAAAAATCGCTGTACTACCTGTTATAGACGCATCCTGATGTCCTTCTTGGCGGTATGTGAACAAAAAATAAGCGAATCACCGGTTGCTTTATGGTGAGCAGAGGTGTTCACTTGTGCGCAGTCGACGTTTCAAAGGTTTAAATCCGTGAGCATCATTCAAAAGCGCATTCATGAGGCTGCCCTCCAACTGTTTGCCCAGAAGGAGCTAGTGGACGTTAACGTCAGCGAGCTGGCACAGAAGGCTGGGCTCGCGCGTAACACCATCTACAAGAATCTCGAATCCATCGAAACGTTGTTCGAGACGGTAGCCACTGAGCTGGCATCCGAGATGAACGAGCGCGTTGGAAGGAGCGCGGCCCCTGGTCTAGACCCGGCGCAACGGGTGTCCAACGGCATTCGCTTCTATATTCGCCGAGCCCATGAGGAGCGCCATTGGGGCAGCTTCCTCGTCCGCTACGGCGCTTCGCACGTATCGATGCAGGCCTTGTGGGATGGCCCTCCAGTGAGAGACGTGTTGGAAGGCCTCGCCTGCCAGCGCTACAGCTTCCGCCAAGACCAACTCCTGTCTGCCATTGGCCTCATCGCCGGTGCGGTTCTGCTGGCCATCAGTCTCGTCCTGCAAGGACACAAGACATGGCGTGATGCAGGAGCAGATACCGCGGAGTTTGTCCTTCGCGGACTGGGCGTACCGGCAGACGAAGCTCGAGCATTTGCCACTGCTCCACTCCCAGAGCTACCCACTCTGAACGACTGATAAACCCGGTTCTGCAAAGCGCACCACGAGATGCGCAGGAGGAGCTTATTGCCTGAAAAAAGTGAACTCGCAGCTTAGGCCAGTCAGGCACTTCTGCTAAGCAAGCGCCCGCTAGTGCGCAGGGCGTAGTACCCACCCATTCCAAACATACGGACTTCATCGAACCCCCGATGACCCGTACGGGCCGGCTCGTCCCGAAAAAGGGCCAGCGTCGCAATACAAGAACAACAAGAGGTAGTGAAGATGTTCAAGCAACCCCAATGGCGGCCAGCACGCCTTGCCAGTGCCATCAGCCTTGCAACCTTGTTTTCCACGTCGGCCCAAGCCATCGACTTTTCTGTCGGCGAGATCGATGGCCAGCTGGACTCCACCCTCTCAATCGGTGCCAGCTGGTCGCTGCGCAACCCAGATCCCGATCTGCTCGGCAGCAGCGTTACCGACGATGGTCGACGCAACTTCGAAAAGGGCGAGACGTTCTCCAAGGTATTCAAGGGAATCCACGATCTTCAGTTGAGCTACGGCGAGACTGGCGTCTTCCTCCGCGGTAAGTACTGGTACGACTTCGAGCTGAAGGACGAGAGTCGCCCGTTCAAGGACATCGACGATCACGGCCGCAAGACCGGTGCCCAGTCCAGTGGCATACAGTTGCTCGACGCCTTCGCCTATCACAACTACACCGTTGCCGACCTGCCAGGCACCGTACGCGTTGGCAAACAGGTCGTCAGCTGGGGCGAGAGCACCTTTATCCAAGGCGGTATCAACAGCATCAACCCAGTGGACGTGGCCGCGTTCCGCCGCCCTGGATCGGAGATCAAGGAAGCGCTGATCCCGGTCAACATGGTCTACCTATCGCAGAACTTCACCGACAACCTGACCGCCGAGATGTTCTACCAGCTGGAGTGGGACCAGAGCGTCATCGACAACTGCGGCACCTTCTTCGCTCCCAATGATGCTATCGCCGACGGCTGTACTGGCCTTGTGGCCGGCCCAGTGCTGGACCAGAACGCCCTGGCGCAATCCGCATTGTCGCCCTTCGGCGTCGACTTGACCGGTGAAGGTATTCGCGTCCCCCGCGCCGGTGACAACGACGCCCGCGACAACGGTCAATGGGGCACGGCACTGCGCTGGTTTGCCCCAGAGCTAGACAGCGAATTCGCTGCCTACTTCATGAACTATCACAGCCGCATGCCATTCATCAGTGGCATTAGCAGCCCGCACATGGCTGATCTCGGTTTTGGCAGCCAGGCCTGCGCCAATATCGGCATCAACAATCCGGCGCTGTGCAATGTCGTCCTCGGTAGCGCCCAGGGCCAGGCACTGACCCAGGCTTATCGCCTGGGGACGTCGAAGTACTTCGCCGACTATCCAGAAGACATCCAGCTGTACGGGCTGAGTTTCAGCACCATCCTCGCCACTGGCACCACCCTCGCCGGCGAGATCAGCTACCGGCCGAACATGCCGATCCAGATCAGCCCGGTCGACATCATCTCCGCTGCTTCGGGTGACCCAGGCGCCTCGCCGGTGTTGTCTTCCGGCTACTTCACGGCAGCCAACAGCGCAGTACTCAAGGGATACCAGCGCAAGGAAGTGACCCAGGCGCAGGTAACTGCCACGCACTTCTTCGACCAAGTGATGGGCGCTGACCGCCTGACTCTGGTAGGCGAGGCGGGTCTGGTGCATGTCAGCGGCATGGGCGGCGACGGTCTGCGCTACGGTCGCAGCACCACCTTCGGCATGGGAGAGCTGGCCGACAACAGCGTCTGCACCAACCAGATCAACACCAGAACCCCTCAGTACTGCACCGACGACGGCTTCACCACGAGCAACGCCTGGGGTTACCGGGTTCGAGCGATCTGGGAGTACAGCAACCTGATCGACGGTATCGAGCTCAAGCCCAGTCTGGCCTGGTCCCATGACGTCAACGGTTACGGACCGGAGCCCGGCTTCAACGAAGGCTCCAAGGCCATCAGCCTCGGTCTGGATGCCGTTTACCTCAACACCTACACCGCCAGCCTTGCCTACACCGACTACTTCGGTGGCGATTACAACGCGAACGCAGATCGCGACTACGTCGCCCTGAGCTTCGCCGTGTCGTTCTAAGTGGAGTACCAACAATGAACAACAAGACCCTCTCGGCGTACTCGCTCGCCCTTGCCTATGCCCTATACAGCAGCGCTAGCTGGGCGGCCGTCAGCGCCGACCAGGCCAATCAGCTCGGCACCACTTTGACCCCGTTAGGCGCAGAGATGGCCGGTAATGCCGACGGCAGCATCCCGGCCTGGACCGGTGGCCTGACCAAGGATGCTGGTGTCGTTAGCGCCACTGGTTTTCCCAGCGACCCATTCGCCGATGAGCAACCACTATTCACCATCACCGCGCAGAACGTTGCGCAGTACCAAGACAAGCTGACTCCCGGACAGCAGGCGATGCTCAAACGCTATGCCGCCAGCTATCAGATTCCGGTTTACCCGAGCCATCGCAGCGTCGGTCTGCCGGACGAGGTCTACAAGGCCGCCAAAAGCAACGCGACCAAAACCAGCATGGTTGAGGGCGGCAACGGACTGTCCGATTTTTCCACGGCCATCCCCTTCCCGATCCCTCAGAACGGCCTGGAAGTCGTGTGGAATCACATCACCCGCTACCGCGGTGGCAGCGCCAAACGGAACCATGTACAGGCCACGCCGCTGGCTAGCGGCAAGTTTGTTCCGGTGTACTTCAAGCAGCAGTTCACCTTCCGCGACCGGATCAAGGATTTCAATCCGGCTAACCCCGGTAACGTCCTGTTCTACTACAAGCAGTTGGTCACCGCGCCAGCGCGCCAGGCCGGCGATGTGGTGCTTGTGCACGAGACCCTGAACCAGGTGAAAGAGCCGCGGATGGCCTGGATCTACAACGCCGGCCAGCGTCGCGTGCGCCGCGCTCCGCAAATTTCCTACGACGGGCCTTACCCGGCCTCCGAGGGGCAGCGGGTCGCCGACAACCTGGACATGTACAACGGGGCACCTGACCGTTACGACTGGAAGCTGGTGGGCAAGCGCGAGATCTACATCCCTTACAACAGCTTCAAGCTGGACTCGCCAACGCTGAAGTACAGCGACATCGTCCAGCCCGGCCACCTGAACCCGACTCACACTCGCTATGAGCTGCACCGCGTATGGCAGGTCGAGGGCACCTTGAAGAAGGGTGAGCGCCACATCTACGCCAAGCGAGTGTTCTTCATTGATGAAGACTCCTGGCAGATCGCCCTGGCCGATCACTACGACTCGCGAGGCTCACTCTGGCGAACCGCCGAGGGGCACCTGACGCCGCGCTACGACATACAGGTTCCCTGGCTGGGGGTGGAAGCGCTGTATGACCTGATTAATGGCCGCTACATCGTCTCCGGCATGCGTAACGAAGAGAAGGATCCGATCGAGTTCGGCTTCTCCTCCCTGTCCTCTGAGTACACCCCAGCTGCTTTGCGCAACGCAGGCATTCGCTGATTCCAGTTACTCCAGTCGAAGGCGTTCCGCCCGAGACCCTCGCCGCCCCTTCGGGGCGGCTTTTTTAAAAGAAACGCTTACCGCAGCCGAAAGATCAATTTAGTCCTCAAATGAACACTTGTGCTCATTTATGAGCAGTTGTAGATTTGTAGGGCACAACAACAAGCAGGTATTTCTGGAGCGCACATGACCAGCAACGCAGCCATTCCAGGTCTTACATCCCGTCACGTCAGCGTTGGCCGGCGGCAGATATTTATCAGCGAGGTTGGCCAGGGCCATCCTCTACTCATGCTGCACGGTGGCGGTGCAGGCGCATCTGGGATGTCCAACTACTCGCGCAACATCGAAGCACTGGCCAAGCAGTTCCGTGTTCTGGTGGTGGATATGCCCGGCTATGGCCAGTCGACCAAAGGTTTGGACCGGAGCGACTCCTTCGGCGATCTGGCCAAAAGCATGCTCGGCCTGCTCGATGTGCTGCAGATCAAGTCTGCCCACGTGGTTGGCAACTCCCTCGGCGGAGCCTGCGCATTGCGTATGGCCCTGGAGGCACCGTCGCGCGTTTCGGCCCTCGTACTGATGGGGCCGGGAGGTATCAACACAACGCGCAGTCTGCCCACCAAGGGGCTGAATCAACTGCTCGACTACTACAACGGTGAAGGCCCGACGCTGGAGAAGATCACCCGCTTCATCCGCGAATACCTGGTTTATGACGGCAGCCTGGTGACCGACGCCATGATCACCGAGCGCTACCGCTCCAGCATCGATCCGGAAGTGGTTGCTGCTCCGCCGCTGCGCCGCCCGCCAGGCCTGAAAGCCGCATTGCGCATGGACTTCACCCGCGACGCACGCCTCGACCAGTGCCAGGTGCCGACACTGGTTCTGTGGGGTGCAGACGACAAGGTCAATCGTCCCAGCGGCGGGGAGACACTGCGCAAGCGCATGCCCAACTGCGACCTGTACCTGTTCAGCAAAACTGGGCACTGGGTGCAGTGGGAGCGTGCAAGCGAATTCAACGCTGTCACTGCTGGCTTCCTCGCCTGCCATACCCCGGCCTAAGCACGCGGAGTACCTATGAAACAGGACATCTTCGGCGCCAGCAGTATGGGCTATGTGGTTATCGAGTCGATCCAGCTGGAGCGCTGGCAGGCACTGTTGCAAAACGGTATCGGTCTTCACCTGGAGCAGGTGGATGGCCCGCTGCTGGCGTTTCGCATGGACCACCATCAACGCCGCATCATCGTCAAACATGGGCCGGCGGAGGACTTTGCCGCTGTCGGCTGGCAACTGAAAGACCAAGACACGCTGAACATTGTTCTCCAGCGACTGAAGACGCGCGGTATCGCTGTCCACGAGGGCAGCGCAGGCGAAGCTGCAGAACGAGGCGTGGTGCGTTTCTGGCGAGTGATGGGGCCTAAGCGCATGGCCATCGAGCTGTTCATCGAGCCGCTTACCACCGACGAGCCTCTGAGCATGCTCAGTGAAGGCTTCATCACCGGTGACGCTGGTATGGGCCACCTGGCGATCACCAGCCGTCGCGGCAAGGACATGCGCCGCTTCTGGCAGGAAATCTTCGATGCCCGGCAGAGCGACACCATCGTCGAGCAGCTGGCCGGCGTGACCGTCGACATCGAATTCTTCCGCGTCAATCCGCGCCACCACTCGATCGCGATCGCCCAGGTTCGTGGCCTTGCGCTCGACCCGATCCGCACCAAGGCCCAGCACATGAACCTGCTGACCACCTCGGTCGGCGGGCTGACCGACGCCTTCATGCGTTGCCGCCAGTTGGGCTTCGAGATGGCTCATGAAATCGGCGAACACCCCAACGACCGCGAGCAGTCGTTCTACGTCCTCACTCCCTCCGGCTTCGAGCTGGAGCTGGGCTGGAACGCCCTGGAAGTCGACGAGGCTAGCTGGCAGATCGCGACTTACCAGGGCATCAGCCTGTGGGGCCACAAGCCACAAAAGCTTGGTACCTGGAACAAGCTCAAGACCAACCTGAGCAACTTCGGCCAAGGTCTGCGCTCGCTGCGCAGGGCCGAGTACTCCCCGCTGCAGGAACAGCCATGAACAATTCTGAAATCGTCGACGTTGTCATCGCCGGCCTCGGTCCAACCGGCGCCACCTTGGCCCATTTGCTCGGCAAGCGCGGTCTCTCGGTCATCGTGCTGGAGCGTGAGCCTGTGTTCTACGGAAATGCCCGTGCGGTCTACACCGACGACGAGTGCATGCGCGTGATGCAGGCTGCGGGCGTGGCCAAGGACCTGGCGAGTGACATGCAGATCGATACACCCGCGCAATGGACATTCCCGGATGGGCGGGTAATCGGTCGCTACTGGCAACTCAAGCGCAGCTTCGGCTGGCCGGTGATCAATTTCCTCTACCAGCCCTGGCTGGAGACCAAGCTCAGTGATCTGCTGGCCAATCACCCAACGGTGAAAGTGGTGCGTGGGCGCGAACTGGTGGACTTCGAGCAGAATGGCGAGCTTGTCACGCTCACACACCAGGCCACGCAAAACTGCCGCTTCGGCGATGGTGACGGTAGCCGCGTTGATCTTGAAGTAGATCCGGCACCGATGACTCTCAAGGCGCGCTACCTGGTCGGCGCGGACGGCGGGCGTAGCACGGTGCGCGAGAAGCTCGGCATCGGTATGGATGGCAAGAACTTCCCCGAGCCCTGGCTGGTGGTCGATCTGGAGATGAAGGACGGGGAAGACGCGCTGCGCCACATTCCTTACTTTAACTTCATCTGCGACCCCGACTGCCCTGTAGTCAGCTGCCCGCAGCCTGGGCGCTTCCATCGCTTCGAGTTCATGCTGATGCCCGGCCAGACCAAGGAGTACATGGAGGACCCGGCCACCGTCCGCCAACTGCTAAGCCGCTATGTCGACCCCGACAAGTTCGAGGTCAAGCGCAAGCTGGTCTACACCTTCAACGCCCTGGTTGCCCGTGAGTGGCGCCAGGGTCGGGTACTGCTGGCCGGCGATGCGGCGCACATGACCCCTCAGTTTATGGGCCAGGGCATGAGTTCAGGCGTTCGCGATGCCTACAACTTGGCCTGGAAGTTGGAAGCCGTGCTGCGTGGCAAGGCCGCCGACAAGTTGCTCGATACCTACGGCTCCGAGCGGTACCACCATGCCAAGGCGATGATCGACATCTCGGTGATGATGAAAGACTTCGTCTCGATGTCGAACCCGTTCAAGACCGCGCTGCGCAATTTCGTGGTCAGGGCCATGAACGCCACTCCGGTGGTGGGCAAATGGCTGCGCGAGGGGGGCTTCAAGCCCACCCCGACCTACAAGCCCGGTTCGTACCTGGGCCTGCCTAGAAGCGGTCGCCGCGACGTTGCGGGCACTTTGCTGCCCCAGCCGGAGGTACGCACGTTCAAGGGTAAGCGCGTGCCGCTCGACGAAGTACTGGGTGAGGATTTCGCGCTGCTTGGCCTGGAGAACAATCCCCGGGTTTCCCTTTCGGCCGAGTCTCAGCAGTTCCTAGCTGCGCTAAATACTCGCTACGTCACGCTGTTCCCCTTCGGCGGCCGCCCGCAGGGCATGGACGTGCAACGTTTCAGCCCCGCGGATTTGATCGAGGTCGAGGAGCCGGGTGAGGACCTGGTGCGTTGGTTCAAGCGCGCTGGGCGCGGCCGAGACCTGGTAGCCGTGGTGCGCCCGGACAAGTTTGTCTTCGCCCTGTTGCCGGCCGAGCAACTGGACGCTGCGCTGGGCGAACTCAAACGTCAGCTCGGCTGGCAGCCGAACCTGGTTTCCGGCCAAGCGAATCTCCCCGACATGAGGAAGAGCGCATGAGCCTCGATGCCCTGATGAAACTGGAGCAGGCTGCCGACGCATTGACGCAGGCGCGACAGCTGCGAGAGCCCTGCGCTCAGATTTCAGCGACCTTCGGTATCACCACCCTGGCCGGCGCTTATGCCGTACAAGAGATCAATACCCAGCGCGCCCTGGAACAGGGGCGGCGGCTCGTTGGACGGAAGGTTGGTCTGACGTCCACCGCGGTGCAGCAGCAGTTGGGTGTCGACCAGCCAGACTTCGGCATGTTGTTCGCCGACATGGAGATCGCCGACGGCGATGGGGTCGATTGCAGCCGCCTCATCCAGCCCAAGGCAGAGGGCGAGATCGCCTTCGTGCTCGGTCGTGACCTGCCCAATGCCGACACCACGCTGGCCGAGCTGATGAGCGCGGTGGAGTACCTGCTCCCGGCGATTGAGATCGTCGACTCCGCAATCGCCGACTGGAAAATCACCCTGGTTGATACGGTGGCCGACAACGCCTCGTCCGCCCTCTATGTGCTGGGCAAGCAACCCACCCGCTTGTCCGCATTGGATCTGCGCCTCGAGGGCATGTTGCTGGAGAAAAACCGCAGCCAGGCCTCAATCGGCGTTGGAGCGGCTTGTCTAGGGAATCCGCTGAACGCCTGCCTCTGGCTGGCTCGCACCATGGCTGAGTTCGGCCGCCCGTTGCTAGCGGGTGACGTCCTGCTCTCGGGCGCCCTAGGCCCCATGACTATGGTCGACCCCGGCGATCACCTACACCTACGTCTGACTCGCCTGGGCGAAGTCAGCTGCCGCTTCTACTGAGCCACGGGCCTGGAGAACTGAATGAGCACCAAGAAATTGAAAGTAGCCATCGTTGGTTCCGGCAACATCGGCACCGACCTGATGATCAAGGTTATGCGCAATGCGCAGCATCTGGAAATGGGCGCCATGGTCGGCATCGACCCAGCCTCGGACGGCCTGGCCCGGGCGGCACGCATGGGCGTCGCTACTACCCACGAAGGCGTCGAAGGTCTATGCCGACTGCCTGTTTTTCAGGAAATCGATTTCGTATTCGATGCCACCAGTGCCGGCGCACATGTCTGGAATTCAGGTTATCTGCGTGCAGTTAAACCTGGCATCCGCCTGATCGATCTGACCCCGGCAGCAATTGGCCCGTACTGCGTGCCAGTGGTGAACCTGGAACAGAATCTCGACCAGCTCAACGTCAACATGGTCACTTGCGGGGGGCAGGCCACCATACCCATGGTCGCTGCAGTATCGCGGGTGGCTAAAGTCCACTACGCCGAGATCATCGCCTCCATCGCCAGCAAGTCTGCCGGCCCCGGTACTCGCGCCAATATCGACGAGTTCACCGAGACCACCAGCAAAGCGATCGAGGTAATCGGTGGAGCAGCTAAGGGTAAGGCCATCATCATCATGAACCCGGCCGAGCCGCCGCTGATTATGCGCGACACCGTGTTCGTGCTCTCCGAGGCTGCCGACCAAGCCAAGGTCGAAGCAAGCATCAAGGAGATGGCTGCCGCGGTGCAGGCCTACGTTCCCGGCTACCGACTGAAGCAGGAGGTGCAGTTCGATCTCATCCCTGAATCCGAACCGCTGAACATCCCCGGTCACGGCCAGTTCTCCGGGCTGAAGACCTCGGTGTTCCTCGAAGTCGAAGGCGCCGCCCACTACCTGCCGGCCTACGCCGGAAACCTCGACATCATGACCTCCGCCGCGCTTGCCACCGCCGAGCGAATGGCCCAATCCATGCTCAACGGCTGAGGAGCGAGCAAATGACTTTCGATCCGAGCAAGAAGCTGTATATCTCCGATGTCACCCTGCGCGACGGCAGCCATGCGATCCGACACCAGTACCGCCTGGAAGACGTGCGCGCCATCGCCCGTGCCCTAGACAAGGCTAAGGTCGACTCCATCGAGGTGGCCCATGGCGATGGCCTGCAGGGCTCCTCGTTCAACTATGGTTTCGGTCGCCATTCCGATCTCGAGTACATAGAGGCTGTAGCCAGCGAGATTAGCCATGCCACGATCGCCACGTTGCTGCTGCCCGGCATCGGTTCCGTGCATGACCTGAAGAATGCATATGAGGCCGGCGCTCGCACGGTGCGCGTCGCCACCCACTGCACTGAGGCGGACGTATCGAAGCAGCACATCGAATACGCCCGCGAGCTAGGGATGGATACTGTAGGGTTCTTGATGATGAGCCATATGGTTCCGCCCGAAGAGCTGGCCCGCCAAGGCAAGCTTATGGAGAGCTACGGGGCGCAGTGCATCTACATGGCTGACTCCGGCGGCGCGATGAACATGAATGACATCCGCGACCGCATGCGCGCATTCAAGGCGGTTCTCAATCCGGAAACACAGACTGGGATGCATGCCCACCACAATCTAAGCCTCGGGGTGGCCAACTCCATCGTCGCGGTGGAAGAAGGCTGCGACCGCATCGATGCCAGTCTGGCCGGCATGGGTGCCGGCGCCGGCAACGCACCGCTGGAGGTATTTATCGCTGCTGCCGAGCGTATGGGGTGGAATCACGGCACAGACCTCTACACCCTGTTGGACGCAGCCGACGACATCGTCCGTCCTCTGCAGGATCGCCCCGTGCGCGTCGACCGCGAAACCCTCGGTCTCGGCTACGCCGGCGTGTACTCCAGCTTCCTGCGCCATGCAGAAGTCGCTGCTGCCAAATACGGTCTCAAGACCCTGGATATCCTGGTTGAGCTAGGAATGCGGCGCATGGTCGGCGGCCAGGAAGACATGATCGTCGACGTCGCCCTAGATTTGCTTAAGCGATCAGGTTCAAGCCAAGTGCTCCCCACCTGATTGGGGCAGGACTAGGTAGGTTTAGCCCGCTGGGAATGCCGCGATTGGGCTCGTGACCGATAGTTCGGAATGCTCATAGAGATCAGCACAACCACGGGAATTTCCGAGCAACGGGATAGTGGATTTAATCTGCTATCCCGCTTTTTTAGACATAGATGCTGCTTCTCAACGGCCGCTTCTGGCCGCTCTGAGCCTGTCGCATCAGATAGCTGCCATTCGACTAACGGGGCCGGTCGTATCTCTAGAGTTCACGCCCTAGAGACGACAATTGCCTCACATTTAGCCCTTGAAATAGACCATTTGATGAGTGGTCACCAATAGCTCACCATCAGCCCCCCACAGCTCCGCCGACTGGTCGAAAAAGCCGCGATGGAATCGGTTGGCGCGTGCCACGCCCAGCAGGGCACGATCCCCCTGGCGTGCCAGCGACTCGGCGTCCGCGTGGAAATAAGTGGTCAGAGACACTGTGCCCGCTGGCATCATCTGCTGACGACGCACGAATACTCGCGGAAAGAAAACATCACTGATCGCCATCAAAGACAAGAAATCCAGCGGGCGAGGCGGCTCATCACGTACCCACAGGCGGGTTGTTGCCCCTAAGGGTTCGCTACCGGGCTGCAGACCGCCATCAATGACATGGAGTGCGTAGTTCTTGGCCCACCCCGGATACATCCGCGTGTCCAGGCGTGTGACCTGAGTCACCGCAGGCACCTCGGGCATGACCAGATCTGTCGCCTGCCAGCCAGACTCCGGGCGCTGCGCAGTCATCGCCGTCGCAGTCACCACTGTCTTTCCTAGCTGGTTTAGCGCTAACACCCAGTGCTGCGTTGTTCGGGTTGCACGTGCGAGTTGCACTGTCACATCAAACTCGGCATCAGCGACAACACCGGCGAAATTCACCGTCATGGCAACTGGTTGCCCCAGGCATCCTGGATTGGTCAGAACGCCATTGAGCAAGGTTGCGGCAATAATGCCGCCGAATGGCCCCACCATGTTGGCATAGCTACCGCCGAAATGGCCGCGTAACAGGCCCTCCTGGATAGAGCTCAGTGCGATGGCGGCATCCAACGAATGCAGTGACATATCAGGTTTCTCGTCTGTTGGTATGAGGATTCAGCAGTTGAGTTTCGAGTGCAGAGAATAAGCCGCGCAATCCCGGTCACGCACATCGGGTGTGACCAGCGCCCGCGCAAGTAGAACGCCACCGAAGATCTGGCTCAGCAAGCCCAGGCCAGATTGTCATCCTGCAAGACCGCACTGATGCGCTGTTGCTAGGTCATCCGCATCCTTTCTTACCAATAGCGGACATTGCCGATGTCTCTTTCTAGCCCCGTCGAATGAGCCAAACGCCACTAACGATGAGCACCAAACCCGCAGCCTTGCCAACCGTGATAGGTGACGCACGAAAGCCAGCCCATCCGTTGTGATCGAGCAGTAGAGCCATCCCTAGCTGGCCAGCCAACACCAGGGCCATGAAGAGCACCGCCCCAATGCGAGGCCCGCAGAACGCTGCGGTAGCAATGAAAAAGGCGCCGAGTAGCCCGCCTCCCCATTGCCACCAACTCATCTCTCTAAGGGCAAGCCAGGTGGGCAAATCCCGATTCACCCAAGCCAGCAGCAGTAAGGCCGCGGCACCAACTGAGAATGAAACCAGTGATGCTGCGAGTACCCCAGGGAGGGTTCTCGCAACCAGCCCGTTTATGCCTGCTTGCAGGGTAAGCATGGAACCTGCGAGCAATGGCATAACAAGCAGCAACCAGTTGGGCATGGTGTTCTCCAAAACTAGGCTCTGTGGTTTGTAGGGAGATGCTGGCTTCGACTTCCACTTGGTCACTTATCAATGCGTACAGGGAAATCTCGGGCGACAGGATGGAACGCCCCGTACAGATGCTCTTAGTCCGAGAGCGGGGCAAAAGCCGCCTCGATCCAGTTAGAAAACTCGCTCGCAAGATGCCAGCGATGGGCAGAAACAGCCCCAGGAATGATCATCGTGGGGAACTCGACAGTCAGCTTGGCTCGGAAGCCGAGCCCTTCATTACGAAACTGGTGGCGCACGCCACCAATCACTAGTCCGTTTTCTGCCTTAGCTACGCCTGCCGCTTGATAGGGATACGCAGGATCGGGGGGTGAACGAAGGCTGGAAAGATCCTGATAGTCGATCATGAACCTGCCTACTAACGGGGAGCCTCCTGTGGTCTCAATCACCTCCTGAGCACCGTTAGCGTTCGTTTGAATCACATAGTGATCAGGAGAGGCAGCGAGCATCGCCAGTTCGTCATTCAGCTCTGTACGCTTGAGGAACCAATCGACGAATTCGCTTGCAGAGCCTCGATCAACTAGTAGCTCGGTGACGCTGAAGCGACGACGGCCATATGAAATCCGGGCAACAAAATTTGCCACAGGCTGAGACATAGCAAGCTCATGTTGAAGGAGCTGCCGAATTCCATTCGATCCCAATGCAATTTTTCGATCCAAAACCTGATTTCTCAGGGTCACCAGATCCTCATTGCCAGTGGGTTTCCCACCAAGTCTTTTGAGTACAACTAGCGCCCGTCGCCGCTCCCAGTCCAACACTTGCCCACGAGGAATCTCGCGACCGCCAATGAAGGTTCTGATGTTGATAGTCACGATAGATAGCTCCTGCAGTAACCAACGCACACGCGCCAGTGATCCGGCCAGCTCACTGTTTCGCAGCTGAGTGGGCTGCGTAGAGAGGACTGGCATGCGATAAAAAAAGCCGCCGAAGCGGCTAAGGGTCTCGGGCTTTCGCCGTCGACGGGAGTGGTGCCTACGCACAGGCAGGTCACATAGGCACCGGTCGATCAATGGGCTCTGAACGCCACGACAATGGCGGCTCAGAGCGAGCCTTACCGAATGCCCATGGTGCGCAGCGTCGCTGGCAGGAAATCTTTCTTCGACGCCTTGAAGGTGAAGTCATAAGGCTTGCTGCTTTCGTTGATCATTCCGGATGCGATGTAGCGCCCAGCGATCAGGTCATAGAGGGCTTCGGGCGTCGGATAGCTGATCTGCGCATCGTAGAAATACTGAAGATGCGACTCTCCAACACGCCATAGGGCACCCCTGTTGTCGTAGTGATCCGCCAGCGAGATGGCCCAGGTGTCCTCGTCGATATAGATATGGCGCTTGCCGTAGATGTGGCGCTCTCCTGGCTTGAGGGTTGCCACCACCTCCCAAACGCGATGCAGCTCATAGCGTGTGAACTCGGGATTCAGGTGCCCCGGCATGAGCAGATCTTTGATCTTGATCTTCGGAGAAGCGGCGAGATAACTGTTGTACGGGATGTACATCTCGCGCTTACCGACCAGCTTCCACTCGTAGCGATCCGGGGAACCGTTGAAGTGCTCTAGCCCATCGGCTGTCCGCATGCCGTCAGAGGCCGTGCCTGGACCGTCGTAGGAGACCTGCGGTGCTCGGCGAACGCGACGCTGGCCCGAGTTATAGAGCCAGGCAAGTCTGGGCTCTTTCACTTGATTGAGCGTCTCGTGTACCAGAAGAACGTTGCCTGCCAGGCGGGCCGGGGCATTGATCTTGGAGTTGTAGTAGTAGAGGAGATTGCTTGCGCTTTGCGGGTCGAAGTCCGTTACCCGATCTGCCAGCGCATACCTCTCATCGGCATCCACTTGGACATAGGCGCCATTGGCCTGTGGCACAGCCAGAGACGTCTGCCGTAACGAAGTGTTGCCGCGATAGCGGGCGATATGGTTCCAGACCGCCTCCAGGCCATTCTGCGGGATCGGGAAAGGAACCGCCGTCTTGAAGCCCTCAATGCCATTGCCATTCTCAACGAGCTTGGTGGTGACGGCGTTCTTCCGAATGTCTTGCGCTACCTCGTCAGGCACCCCTGCAGAACGATGAGTCACGTACACCGGCATCTTGTAGGTGTCGGGGTAACGCTTGAACAGGGCGACTTGACCGGGACTGAGCTTGTCCTGGTACTGGGCGTAGTTCTGCGCATTGATGACAAAGAGGGGTTTTTCGCTTGAGAACGGATTGTCGCGAAAGCCGTTCTGTATGTCGCCGGCATCCTTCGGTAAGCCGCCTTGCCACTCAGGAATCGAGCCGTCAGCATTGCCTGCTTTCTCGGCACCTAGCGGAGTCAATGAGCTTCCCAGCCGAGCAGCTTGTTCTTCTGGAACAGCGGCAAAAGCAGGGGTGGAAAGAGCGCAGCAGAGCGCCACACTCGATGCGAGTCTGGTTAGAGTGATCATCAGTTTGACCTTTAAAAATTGGCGCCGACGGTGACGGACAGGAAGTCGCGGTCAACCAGGGAGTTGTAATCGCCACCGAAGAAGTCGGTATAGGTGATCGAGGCGGTGTAGGTACTCAGGTAGTCGGCGTTCAGACCGATGCTGACGGCCTTGGCACCTTCGTTGAAGTTGGGGCCATAGCCATCCACGTCATGCGACCAGGCGACAGTCGGGGTCAGGTTGATACCAGCGATGACGTTGGTGTACTCAAGGTTGGCGCGAAGTCGATAGCCCCAAGAGTTCTGGGTGTAGAAACCGTCGTCGTTGCAGTTTTCCACCTGAGGGTTGAGCAACGTTTCGCAGATGCTTGATCCCAGCAGCGAGGGCTGCGTGTATTCGCCAGAGCCAAATACCGAGTCACGCCCGAAGCGGGCCTCATCACCACTGCCTTCACCGATATCGGCAATATGGTTGTAGCCCACCTCGCCGATTACAGTAAGACGCGTTGCCTTCAGCACCTGGTCAAAGGTCTGCGTCAGCGACACCTGCGCCTGAGTCACTGGCTTGCGCTGATAGCCCTGGATGTACTCGTTGG
>NZ_JACVAA010000029.1 GCF_014851565.1 Pseudomonas sp. PDM15 | reverse complement strand
CAGCGGCCTTGCGGGTGATCATCGCGCTGGGGAAGTTCCACGGCGTGAGCAGGGCGGCGACGCCGACCGGCTCGACCACCGTACCCAGGTGCGCGTTGGGGATGTGACTGGGAATGTTGCGGCCGTTCAGCCGTCGCGCTTCCTCGGCGAACCAGGGAATGAAGCTGGCGGCGTAGTCGATCTCGCCGAGGGCTTCGGCCAGCGGCTTGCCCTGTTCCAGGCTGAGGATCTGCGCGAGGTCCTCGCGATGCTGGCGAATCAGCTCGGCCCAGCGGCGCAACAGTGCGCCGCGTTCGTCCAGCGTGCGGGCTCGCCAGGCGGGGAAGGCGGCAGCGGCGGCGTCGACTGCGGCGACTATCTGCTCGCGGTCGAGCAGCGGCACATGGCCAATGGCTTCGCGGGTGGCGGGGTTGTCGACGGCGATGCTGGTGCCACTGGCGCTGTGCAGCCAG
>NZ_JACVAA010000028.1 GCF_014851565.1 Pseudomonas sp. PDM15 | reverse complement strand
TGGTTGTAGCCCACCTCGCCGATTACAGTAAGACGCGTTGCCTTCAGCACCTGGTCAAAGGTCTGCGTCAGCGACACCTGCGCCTGAGTCACTGGCTTGCGCTGATAGCCCTGGATGTACTCGTTGGGCCGCCCCGAGGTTTCCAGCTGCGTCGGGAGAAACGCCCCGAGGTTGTACGACGTAGTGGCCAGATCAAAGGCATTGAGTTGCAGAGGCTGATTGGGGCGATAGCTCACTTCCCCAGCCAGGCTTGCCGAGCCGGCGTTGGTCTGGAAGCTCAATCCATACAGCTGAATGTCTTCTGGATACTCGATCCGGTAACCCGTGTCGGCGGCCCCGAATGCCGGAGCTGCCAGCGGATTGGCCGTAGTGGTGTACATGCTGGTGAAGGGATTTCGGCTGTGATACTTCATCGCGTACAAGCCGAACTCGGTGCTGTTCAACTCCTCAGC
>NZ_JACVAA010000027.1 GCF_014851565.1 Pseudomonas sp. PDM15 | reverse complement strand
GGAAGAGGGGGAGAAGAGAAAGGGAGAAGAGGAAGAAAAGGAAAGGAAAGAAAAGGAGGAGGAAAGGAAGGAGAGGAAGAAGGAGAAGGAGGAGAGGGGGAAGAAGGGAAAAAAAAAGAGGAGAAGAAGAAAGGAGGGAAGAGGGAAAGGAAAAGGGCGCGCGAAAGGGAGGAAGAGAAGGAAAAGAGAAGAAGAAAGAGAAAAAAAAGGAGGAAAAAAGGAGGAGAAGAAAAGAAGGAAAAGAAGGAGAGGGAAAGGGAAAGGGGGGAGAAAGGGAAGGAGGGAGAAGAAGAGGAGAAGAAGGAGGAAAGAGAGGAAGAGAAGGAGGAGGAGAAGGGGGAAGGAAGAAGAGAGGAAGGAGGAGAGGAGGGGGAGAAGGAGAAGAAAGGGAAAGAAAAAGAAAGGAAGAAGAGGGAGAGAGAAAGGAGGGGAGGAGGAGAGAAGGAAAGGGAAGAAAGAAGGGGCTCGAA
>NZ_JACVAA010000026.1 GCF_014851565.1 Pseudomonas sp. PDM15 | reverse complement strand
CGAGCGTCTCGAAATGGAGCGCCAAATGTCTCGCGAGGGCTGGCTCCGCTCGCTTGAGATCGAACAACAGCTATTCATCATGGACATCGATGACAAGCCGCGGTTCGATCGTGGCTTCGAACTCATCAATAAGACCAACCAGTTCAACACTACAGGCAAGAGATGGGAGCTATCCGAGTTCAAGGGCTTCCTCGCGGCTGGCGGTGTTTGCCTGTTGTCCTCCCTCAGAGACAAGACGGGCGACAACGGCATCACCGGCGCGACTTTGGTGAAAGACGGCGAGATCGTTCAAGCCGTGCTCTCTTGCCGCGTATTCGGCCTCGGCGCGGAAGTGGCTATGGGAGCAGCCGCCACGAAGATCGCACTGAGCCAGGCAGAGAGGGCCACAGGCCGGATCGTCGACACAGGCAAGAATTTCACCTGCCACGGCTGGTTCAAATCCCTCGGTTTTTCCGAGACCGATGGTCATTTCGTGGCCGCTCAAGCC
>NZ_JACVAA010000025.1 GCF_014851565.1 Pseudomonas sp. PDM15 | reverse complement strand
TCTCGAAGATCTTCAAAGGCATCCATGACCTAGAGCTGAAGTACGGCGAGACCGGCATCTTCCTGCGCGGGAAGTACTGGTATGACTTCGAGCTGAAGGACGAGCACCGGCTGCTCTATGACATCGATGACAGTAATCGCAAGACAGGTGCCCAGAGCTCTGGCTACGAACTGCTGGATGCCTTCGCCTACCACAACTACCTGATTGGCGATTTGCCTGGCTCGGTCAGGTTGGGCAAACAGGTTGTGAGCTGGGGCGAAAGCGTTTTCATCGGTAACAGCATCAACGCCATCAACCCTGTGGACGCCGCTGCTTTCCGCCGGCCAGGGGCCGAGATCAAGGAAGGCTTGATCCCGGTGAACATGTTTTACATGTCGCAGGGACTATCGGAGAACCTGTCGGCGGAGCTGTTCTACCAGTTGGAGTGGGATCAAACCGTGCTCGACAACTGCGGAACATTTTTCGCAGGAGCAGACTTTGTCGCCGATGGCTGCA
>NZ_JACVAA010000024.1 GCF_014851565.1 Pseudomonas sp. PDM15 | reverse complement strand
GTGTCACAGGCAACCTGCCGAAGTGCCTGATTTACAAGGCATTGGCCGCTGTCCCCGTTTTCCACAGCCGATCCACACAACATCTAGCGCTCAAACTTCCGTCACAAACCACCCCTTGACGCCTTGGGACGATTCACGGTTAATGGATTTCACGTTGCGACGGCGGCGGACCGGATTGTTTTGAGCCCGGTTCATTTCACGAAATCGTCGGTTCTGACATGCGGCAAACGCGGGTTCCCCGCTTGAGCCGCAGTGAGGAATCCTGTGCGCTTTTTCGGGCCCGCTTGAGCAACTTTTGGCTGGCATAAAGAAGCTGTTGATACTATATTTAGTGTTTGCAGGCAGCCTATCTCACAAGATACAGGGTCACCCAGATCTGGGTTTCCCTTCATGGATGGAAGCTGAGACTGGCTGCGGAATGCCTCCGCGGTCGGGCGGGGACACTTGCGCCTGTGGCGGGCGCTCGCAACACGAAGGACACGGGATAATGCTGATCGAACGTCGTTTCACCAAGGC
>NZ_JACVAA010000023.1 GCF_014851565.1 Pseudomonas sp. PDM15 | reverse complement strand
CAGCAAGCCCGCCTGCGTCCAGTGCACCGCAACCTATCGCGCGCTCGACCGCCAGGGCGTCAATTACGAGGTGATCGACATTTCGGTCGACCAGGACGCGTTCGAGACGGTCAAGGGCCTTGGCTACATGCAGGTTCCCGTCGTCATCGCCGGTCCGGAGCACTGGGCAGGCTTCCGCCCCGACAAGATCAGCGCACTGTCCTGAAGCCGAGGTACGGCGCGATGGGGCTGATCGTCTATTTTTCCACCCGCTCGGAAAACACCCATCGCTTCGTCGGCAAGCTCGGCCTGCGCGCCAGACGCATTCCCGTCAGCGCGGCCGACGCGCCGCTCGACGTGCACGAACCCTATGTGCTCGTCGTCCCGACCTATTGCGGCGACGACGGCCGGGGCGCCGTGCCCAAACAGGTGATCCGCTTTCTCAACGATGCGGACAACCGCTCCCACATCCGCGGCGTGATTGCCGCGGGCAACAGCAATTTCGGCGCGACCTACGGGATCGCCGGCGACGTGATCTCGGCCAAGTGC
>NZ_JACVAA010000022.1 GCF_014851565.1 Pseudomonas sp. PDM15 | reverse complement strand
GAAAAGGAAGGAGGAGGAGGAAGAGGAAGAGGGGGAGAAGAGAAAGAAGGGGAAAGAAAAAGGAAGAAAAAAGGAAGGAAAAGAGAGGAAAGAGGAGAAAAGAGAGGGGAAAAAAGGAGGGGAGAAGAAAGGGAGGAGGGAAGGGGGGAGGAAAGGGGGGGGGAGAGGGAGAAGAGAAGGGAGAGGGAAAGGAGAAAAAGGAAGAGGGAGAAGAGGGAGGGAGGAGAAGAAAGGGAGAGGAAAGAAGAAGAGAGGGAAGGGAGAGAAGGAGGGAAAGAAGGGGGAGGAGAGAGGGGGAGAGAAAAAGAGAAGGGAAGAGGGAAGGAAGGAAAAGGAGGGATTAGAGGAAAGGAAGGGGGTGGAGAGAAAGGAAGAGGGAAAGAGGGAGGAAAGGGAGGAAGGGGGGGGAGAGAGGAGAGGAAAAGGAGGGAGGGAGGGAGAGGGAGAAGAGAGGGGAGAAGAGAAGGGAAAAGGGGAGAGAAGGAGAGGGGGGAAGGGGGGAAGGAAAGAAGAGGGAAGAGAGAGAGGG
>NZ_JACVAA010000021.1 GCF_014851565.1 Pseudomonas sp. PDM15 | reverse complement strand
GAGGAAGGGAGAGGGGGGGAGAGGGAGAAGAAGAAAGAGAGAGAAAAAGAGGAGGAAAAAAAAGGAGAAAAAGGGAAAAAAAGGGGAGGAGAAAAGAGAGAGGGGGAGGGAGGGGAGAGGGAGAAGAAGAGAAGAGGGAGAGAGAAAAGAAGAGAGGAGGAGGAGAGGAAGAAGGAAAGAAAGAAGAGAGAAGGGAAAAGAGAAAGAAAGAAAAGGAAAGAAGAAGGAGAAGAGAAAAAGAAGAAGGAAGAAAAGAAGAGAGAAGAAAAGAAAAGAAAAGAAGAGAGAAGAGGGAGAAGGAAGGAAAGAGAAAGAGAAGGAGGAGGGGGGGAAGGGAAGGAGAGAGGAAGAGGAGGAGAGGAGAAAGGGAAGGGAGGAGGGAAAGAGGGGGGAGAAGGGAGAGGAAAGAGAGGGAAAGGAAGAGAGGAGAGAGGGGGAGAAGAAAAAAGGAGAAGAGGAGAGAGGGGGAAAAGGGGGGAGAGAGGAAGGAGGAGGAGAAGGAGAGAAGGGAGGAAAAAGAAAGGAAGAGAGAGAAGGGGAAGGGGAGAAGA
>NZ_JACVAA010000020.1 GCF_014851565.1 Pseudomonas sp. PDM15 | reverse complement strand
TGGAGTTGTAGTAGTAGAGGAGATTGCTTGCGCTTTGCGGGTCGAAGTCCGTTACCCGATCTGCCAGCGCATACCTCTCATCGGCATCCACTTGGACATAGGCGCCATTGGCCTGTGGCACAGCCAGCGACGTCTGCCGTAACGAAGTGTTGCCGCGATAGCGGGCGATATGGTTCCAGACCGCCTCCAGACCATTCTGCGGGATCGGGAAAGGAACCGCCGTCTTGAAGCCCTCAATGCCATTGCCATTCTCAACGAGCTTGGTAGTGACGGCGTTCTTCCGAATGTCTTGCGCTACCTCGTCAGGCACCCCTGCAGAACGATGAGTAACGTACACCGGCATCTTGTAGGTGTCGGGGTAACGCTTGAACAGGGCGACTTGACCGGGACTGAGCTTGTCCTGGTACTGGGCGTAGTTCTGAGCATCGATGACAAAGAGGGGTTTTTCGCTTGAGAACGGATTGTCGCGAAAGCCGTTCTGTATGTCGCCGGCATCCTTCGGTAAGCCGCCTTGCCACTCAGGAATCGAGCCGTCAGCATTGCCTGCTTTCTCG
>NZ_JACVAA010000001.1 GCF_014851565.1 Pseudomonas sp. PDM15 | reverse complement strand
CGCCTACGCTGATCCAGACCGCCGAGTTCGACGTGCTGCGTGACGAGGGCGAGGCCTACGCGCGCAAACTGGACGCCGCCGGCGTCACCGTCACCGCGGTGCGCTACAACGGCATGATCCACGACTACGGCCTGCTCAACCCGCTGGCCCATGTGCCGGCCGTGCAGGCGGCCATGCGCCAGGCCGGTGGCGAGCTCAAGCAGCACCTGAAGTAGGAAGCCAGCCATGTCTGCGGAAAGCGTCGATGAAGTAGTCACCCTGCTGATCCGCCACCGCGTGCGCGACGGCCAGCTCGATCCCTACGAGAGCTGGCTGCGGCGCATCGTGCAGGCCGCCCAGGGTTACCCCGGGCACCTGGGGGTCGACGTGATCCGCGGCAAGGAAGGCGAGCAGGCGCTGTTCACCAGCGTGTTGCGCTTCGCCGGCGCCGAGCGCCTGCAACACTGGCTCGGCTCCGACGAGCGCAAGCGCCTTATCGAGGAGGTCAGCCCGCTGCTGGCCGCCGACGAAGACCTGGCGCTGCATCCGGCGCGCGAGTTCTGGTTCGCCCCGGAACAGGCAGCAAACCCGCCGCCACGCTGGAAACAGGCCTGCGTCACCTTCGCCGTGATCCTGCCGCTCAGCCTGCTGGTACCGCTGCTGTGGCAACCGCTGTTCGCCGCCCTGCCCTGGCTCGGCGGCTACTTCGCCAGCAACGTGCTGATCACCCTGACCATCGTCCTCTCGGTGGTCTACCTGTTCATGCCCCAGGTCACCCGCTGGCTCGCACCCTGGCTCAGCAAGCCCTGAATTCGGAGGCCCCATGCCCAACGACCCCGCCAACAACAGCCGACGCCGCTTCCTCGCGGCGTCCTCGGTCCTCGGCGCCGCCGGCGCGCTGTGGCCCGCCCTGCCGATCTTCGGCGCCGACAAAGGAGGCTCCATGCACCCCGACCTGATTCTGTACAACGGCCGCATCCACACCGTGGACCGGGAGAAACCCAACGCCAGCGCCGTGGCCATCCACCAGGGCCGCTTCGTCGCCGTTGGCAGCGACGCCGAAGTCATGGCCCTGCGCGGCGGCAACAGCCGCGTGATCGACCTGCAGAAGCGCACGGTGATCCCCGGCCTCAACGACTCGCACCTGCACCTGATCCGCGGCGGCCTCAACTACAACCTGGAGCTGCGCTGGGAAGGCGTGCCCTCGCTGGCCGACGCCCTGCGCATGCTCAAGGACCAGGCCGATCGCACCCCGACGCCACAGTGGGTACGGGTGGTCGGTGGCTGGAACGAATTCCAGTTCGCCGAGAAACGCCTGCCGACCCTCGACGAGATCAACAAGGCCGCGCCGGACACCCCGGTGTTTCTCCTCCACCTGTACGACCGCGCCCTGCTCAACCGCGCCGCGCTGCGCGTGGTCGGTTATGACAAGAACACGCCCAACCCGCCGGGTGGCGAGATCGTCCGCGACGCCAACGGCGAGCCCACCGGCATGCTCATCGCCCGCCCCAACGCGATGATCCTCTACGCCACCCTGGCCAAGGGGCCGAAGCTGCCACTGGAGTACCAGGTCAACTCCACCCGCCAGTTCATGCGCGAGCTCAACCGCCTGGGTGTGACCAGCGCCATCGACGCCGGCGGTGGCTACCAGAACTACCCGGACGACTACCAGGTGATCGAGCAGCTGGCCAAGGACAAGCAGCTGACCGTGCGCATCGCCTACAACCTGTTCACCCAGAAGCCCAAGGAAGAGCTGGCCGACTTCCAGAACTGGAGCAAGATCGTCAAACCCGGCCAGGGCGACGACTTCCTGCGCCACAACGGCGCCGGCGAGATGCTGGTGTTCTCCGCCGCCGACTTCGAGGACTTCCTCGAACCACGCCCGGACCTGCCCGGCACCATGGAAGCCGAGCTGGAGCCGGTGGTACGCCACCTGGTGGAGCAGCGCTGGCCGTTCCGCCTGCACGCCACCTACGACGAATCCATCTCGCGCATGCTCGACGTGTTCGAGAAGGTCAACCGCGACATCCCGTTCAACGGCCTGCCCTGGTTCTTCGACCATGCCGAGACCATTACGCCGAAGAACATCGAGCGCGTGCGCGCACTGGGCGGCGGCATCGCCATCCAGCACCGCATGGCTTTCCAGGGCGAGTACTTCGTCGACCGCTACGGCGCCAAGGCCGCCGAGGCCACCCCGCCGATCCAGCGCATGCTGGCCGAGGGCGTGCCGGTGGGCGCCGGTACCGATGCCACCCGCGTGGCCAGCTACAACCCCTGGACCTCGCTGTACTGGATGGTCAGCGGCAAGACCGTCGGCGGCCTGGAGCTCTATCCCCAGGGCCTGCCGCGCGAGACTGCGCTGCAGCTGTTCACCCATGGCAGCGCCTGGTTCTCCAGCGAACAAGGCAAGAAGGGCCAGATCAAGGTCGGCCAGCTGGCGGACCTGACCGCTCTGTCGGCGGACTTCTTCAGCGTCGAGGAAGAGGCCATCAAGTGGATCGAGTCGGTGCTGACCGTGGTCGGCGGCGAGGTGGTCTACTCGGCCGCCGAGTTCGACAAGCTCGGCCCGCCGCAACTGCCGGTACTGCCCGACTGGTCACCGGTGGCCAAGGTGCCCGGCCACTGGAAGCCGGCCGCGCCGCTGGTGGCTGCCGTGCACCAGTGCGTCGGCAGCTGCGCCGTGCACGCCCACAGCCACGAACGGGCGCGTCAGTCGTCGGTGCCGATCAGCGACTTCCAGGGCTTCTGGGGCGCGTTCGGCTGTTCCTGCTTCGCCTTCTGATGCGAAGCCGCCCCCGCGCCGGCCATTGAGCCGGCGCGGGAGCTCTATCTCGCGGCCTCCACGGTAATGAGAAGAATTGCTATTCTTTTCTCCCCATCCTGTGAACTTGCACCGCACCATGAAAGACGTGGCGATCCTGCTGTTTCCCGAAGTACTGATGTTGGACGTGGCCGGACCGATCGAAGTGTTTTCCCTCGCCAATCGCTACCTGGCCGCCACCGATCAGTACCGCATCCGTACCATCAGCAGTGCCGAACTCACGGTGCGTGCCTCCAACGGCCTGTGCCTGCTGGCCGACCACGTACTGACGGATGCCCCCAGCCAGTTCGACCTGCTGCTGATTCCCGGCGGCCCCGGCGCCTACAACGCTGAGCATGGCGCATTGCTGCCCTGGCTGCGCGATGCCATAGGCGCCTCGCGGCGCTACGGTTCGATCTGCACCGGCGCATTCATTCTCGGCGAGGCCGGCCTGCTCGATGGCCGCCAGGTGACGACTCACTGGAACTACACCGAACGCCTGGCCAAGCGCTTCCCCTCGGCGCAGGTAGGAACCGACCAGATCTACATCCAGGATGGTGAGCTGATCACCTCTGGCGGCATCACCGCCGGCATCGACATGGCCCTGGCGATCCTCGCCGACGACCATGGGAAGAAGATTGCGGTAGATGTGGCCAAGGTGCTGCTGGTAGCGATGAAGCGCCAGGGCGGCCAGGCCCAGTTCAGCCCGCTGCTGGCCGAGGTGGCCAAGGAGGACTCACCGGTGGTGCGGGCACAGCAGCATGTGCTGGAGCACCTGGCCGACGAGCTCAGCGTGGAGACCCTGGCCGGCGTGGCGGGCATGAGCACCCGCAACTTCGCCCGGGTATTCGCCCGGGATACCGGGATGACACCCATGGAGTTCGTCAACAGCGCCCGCATCGACCGGGCCCGCAACCTGCTGGAGACCAGCGACCTGCCGTTGAAGACGGTGGCCTTCCGCAGCGGCTTCCGCAGCGCCCGCTGCATGCGCGTGCTGTTCAGCGAGCGCATCGGCCTCACGCCGACCCAGTATCGCCACCAGTTCGGCTGACCTGTCCGTTCCCGGCCCCTCTTTGGCGGTTCATGTCCCAACCGCCAGGTTTTCCGCGCGCGTCGACGACGCGATGATTCTCCCCAGGCTCAGAAGCTGCCCCACCGGCCATGCGGCCGTTCGATCCGCGCGCTGCACGGCAGGATCGTCCGCGCCCGAGCCCCGGCCAGCACAGGGAGACGAACAGAATGGGCGCCCGCGAATCGACGCAATACCCTGCCAGCAGCGCCGGCATGCCGCCGCAGCGGCCGCTGCTGTGCGACCACCACGCCGCGCTACCGCTGGTACGCCTCGCCGCCTGGCAGGAACGGCGCGCCAAGGCCCTGATCGCGGCCAATCTCAACAGCGGATTGTCGATGGAGCAGTTGGCGCGCGAATGCTGCCTGTCGCGCAGCCACTTCTCCCGCGCGTTCCACGGCAGCACCGGCATGTCGCCGCACCAATGGCTGACTCGGCAACGCATCGAGCGCGCCCGGGCCTTGCTGCTGGGGCAATGCACGCTCACTCACATCGCGCAGGACTGCGGATTCGCCGATCAGGCGCATTTCTCGCGGGTATTCGCGCGCATGGCCGGCATGCCGCCGAGCCAGTGGCGCCTGGAACGACTACGCAGCGGCAGCCAGAGAAACGGCGCGTAGCCGGGCATGTGCCCGGCTGCGCACCGTCGGACCATCACTTGCCGATGAGCGTGAAGTAGCTGGTCATCAGGTTGCGATAGTTGGGGATGTGGTTGGACAACAGGTTGCCCAGTCCCTCGATGTCGTTGCGCCAGTCGCGGTGCAGTTCACAGGCCACGCTGAACCAGTTCATCAACTGCGCCCCGGCCGCATTCATGCGCGACCAGGCGGCCTGCTGCACGGTCTTGTCGAAGGTGCCGGACGCGTCGGTGACGACGAATACGTCAAAACCCTCGGCAATCGCCGACAGCGCTGGGAAGGCCACGCATACGTCGGTCACCACACCCGCGATGATCAGCTGCTTGCGGCCGGTGTTCTTGATCGCGGCTACGAAATCCTCGTTGTCCCAGGCGTTGATCTGGCCGGGACGGGCGATGTACGGCGCCTCCGGGAACAGCTCCTTCAGCTCGGGCACCAGCGGGCCGTTCGGACCCTGCTCGAAGCTGGTGGTGAGGATGGTCGGCAGGTTGAAGAACTTGGCCACGGCGCCCAGGGCCAGGACATTGTTCTTGAAGTCGCTGGGGGTGAAGTCCTGCACCAGGGAGATCAGACCGGACTGGTGGTCGACCAGCAAGACGACGGCTTCGTCCTTGTTCAGGCGCTTGTAAGGGGTAGACATGGTTAACACTCCTCTTGCGGTAGGTACATCAGATTCGGGGAGCGGCGAGCAGGTGACGGATACGCACGGGCACGTCCGCCTGCTGGTAGCGCCTGGCATCTGCCTCGATACGCTGCTCGGCGACAGTGACCCGGCCGTGGTGGCGCAGATGCTCCAGCCATGACTCGTCGAAGAAGAACTCCTGCCACCTGCGCGGGTCTTCGCTGTCCTGCACCAGGCCCCAGGAGAAGGCGCCGTTGCGCAGGCGCGTGTGCCGCACTGCGTGCATGGCCTGGCGAAAGGCAGCGGCGTCTTCCACGGCGATGCAGTAGTCGAGCGTGATCAGCACCGGGCCGCGCTCGCAGTCCAGCGCCTCGTCCAGGATCGGCGCCGGCCAGTGCAGCGATGGCGCCAGATCCTCAACCCGGGTTGCCGGCAGGCAGAACCACAGACGAGTGGCGATACCCAGCAGCAAGGCGGCCGCTCCACCGGCGAAAGCCGCTCCCAGCGACAGCTCGCTGGCCAGCATGCCCCAGGCGATACCGCCCAGCGCCGAGGCACCGAAGAACACCAGGATGTACAGCGACAGCGCACGGGCGCGCACCCAGGCCGGCACCGAGGTCTGCGCAGCCAGTTGCAGGCTGGACAGCACGGCGATCCAGGCCGCACCGCTGAACAGCATCAGCGGCGTCAGCCACACCAACGAACGCAGCCCGGCCAGCCCCAGCAGCACGCCGGCATAGATCAGGCTGGCACCGATGACAATGACATCGCCGCTGCAACGGGCCCGCAGACGCGGCAGGCACACCGCGCCGCCGATCGCACCCAGGCCGACGCAACCGAGCAGCACACCGTAATCCAGCGCGGTGCCGCCCAGCTCCTGGCGCACCAGCGCCGGCAACAGCGCCAGACCGGCGGACGCACCGAGGAAGAACGCCGCCGTGCGCACCAGCACCGCCTGCAGCGGACGGGCGCTGCGGGCATAACGCATGCCGACACGCATGGCGCCGAACAGCCGCTCGGCCGGCAGCAACGACTCGCTGGGTGGACGACGCCACAGCAGCAGGGCGAGGATCACGGCGAAGAACGACAAAGCGTTGAGGGCGAAGGTCAGCCATGGCCCGCTCAGGCTGACCAGAATCCCGGCCAGCGCCGGACCGATGGCCCGCGCCACGTTGACCCCGAGGCTGGACAACGCCACCGCCGCCGGCAGCGCATCGCGGCTCACCAGTTCCGGTGCCAGGGCCGACCAGGCCGGCATCATCAGCGCCGTGCCAATGCCCATGGCGAAGGTCAGGATCAGCAGCAGTGGCACCGTCATCTTTCCGCTCAGCGTTAGCAGCGCCAGCACCAGCGCGACCCCGGCCATCCACAGCTGCACGGCCAGCAGGTAGCGGCGCTTGTCGACGATGTCGGCCAGGGCTCCGGCGGGCAGCGCCAGCAGGAAGATCGGCAGCGCCGCGGCGACCTGCACCAGCGCCACCGCCAACGGGCTGGCCGACAGCGAGGTCATCAGCCAGCCGGCGCCCACCTCGTGCATCCAGGTACCGATATTGGAGGCGATGCTGGCCAGCCATAGCCAGCGAAAGACTCGCTCGCGCAGCGGTTGCCAGGGCGATACGGCGGCAGCGGCCAGGCGTGCGTCCATGGCCATCTGTCAGGCACCCCGCCCGCTATTGCGCAGCCTACATCCGCCCATGGCGCCATCCTCCTGTCGATGGCTCCACTATCCACGCCGAGGCAGGCGCGAGATTGCATCCATGTGCTCGTTTTGGCACCAGGTGCCGGCGTGAATGGTCGCCGGCCGGCGCCCGCGCCGATCAGTCGGCCATGAACTGCCTGATACGCTCGCGCAGCCAGCTCTCGGCGGGGTCGCTGTCGTAGGCGCCGCTCCAGACCATGGACAGCTCCGAGGGTTTGACCTCGAAGGGCGCCTCGTCGGCACGCAGGCTGCCGTCATCGGCGAGAATGCAGGCGGCGTAGTCCGGCACCGTGGCGATCATCTCGGTATTGCGCAGCAGCGCGCGCAGGCTGCCGAACTGTGGCACCGCCAGCACCACACGGCGGCTGCGGCCGGCGCGCGCCAGGTCGGCGTCGATGTTGCCGGACAGGTCGCCGGAGAAGGACACCATCACGTGTGGCCGCTCGCAGTATTCATCGAGGGTCAGCGGACCGGGTCGATCATCGCCGCGCAGCACCCGCACGCCGATGTCGCGCAGCTTGCGCCGCTTGGCGTTGGCCGGCAGATCGGTGGTGTAGCTGACGCCCACCGAAATCTCGCCGGACGACAGCAACCCCGGCATCAGCAGGAAGTTGGCGCGCCGAACCACCACCGTGATGTTCGGCGCCTCCTGCTGCAGGGCGTTGAGCAACGCCGGAAACAGGCCGAACTCGGCGTCGTCGGACAAACCCAGGCGAAACACGTTGCAACTGGTGGCCGGATCGAAGGCCTTGGCCCGGCTGACCGCGGCGGAGATAACGTCCATCGCCGGGCGCACTTCCTCGAAGATATGCAGGGCTCGCGGCGTCGGCTCCATCTGCCGGCCATTGCGGATCAGCAGCGGGTCGTCGAACAGGTCACGCAGGCGACTGAGCGCCGCGCTGACGGTGGACTGGGTGATGAACAGCTTCTCGCCCACGCGGGTCAGGTTGCGTTCGATCATCAGCGCCTCGAACACCACCAGCAGGTTCATGTCGAGGTGGCGCAGCTCGTTTCGGTTCATCGACCATCATCCGGATGTGCGGTTACTCCTGGTATTTGAGCATGCGTTGCAAGCCCGACCTTGAACATTTGTGCGAATTGCCGCGCTGCGCATTCTCTGGTTGAGCGACTGATTCTTATCCTCTACGTTTAACCCATAGCGCTACCGCGCTAAGAAATATTTTCCTTGTAAAACAACGAGTAACAACATGATTCAGCTAGGCGATGCATGGCTCTCGCTGGAGCGCAGGGAGGCCTTCGTGCAGGGCATTCCGGTGCGCCTCGGCAGCCGCGCGTTCGCCGTTCTGGAAGTGTTGCTGGCCTCGCCGAACCGCCTGGTGACCAAGGACGAACTGATCCGCAGCGTCTGGCCGGACACGGTGGTTGAGGAGAACAACCTGCAGGTGCAGATATCCTCCCTGCGCAGGCTGCTGAAACTGGACCCGCACCAGCTGGAGACCGTGCCCCGGCGCGGCTATCGATTGAACCTGGCCTGCGCTACCGACAGCACCGCCGCCCCGCCAGCGCTAAGGCAGGTCGAGACGGAGGACTGGATGCAGCAGGCCAATGTCCATGTGGTCGACGACGAGCCGGCGGTCTGCGCCGCCCTGGTCCGCCAGCTGCGCTCGCTGGGTATCGATGCACGCGGCTATGAATCGGCGCAGGCGTTTCTCTCCACATGCACCTTCGAGCGGCCCGGCTGCCTGCTACTGGATGTGCGCCTGCGCGACGGCAGCGGCTTCGATCTGCAGGATGAACTGGCGCGCCGCCAGGCACCCTGCCCCATCGTCTTCATGACCGGCTTCGGCACCATCGACATGTCGGTGCGCGCCATGAAGGCCGGCGCCGAAGGCTTCCTGACCAAACCGGTGAACGAGCCGCAACTGCTTGCCACCGTGCGCGAGGCCATGGAGCAGGCGCGGCGGCGCCACGCCCAGAGCACCCTGTGCAGCTCGGTACGCGCACGCTACGCAACGCTGACGGAACGCGAGCGGCAAGTGTTCGAGCAGTTGCTGCGCGGTCACCTGAACAAGGAGATCGCCAGCCAGCTGGGTCTGCAGGAAGTCACGGTCAAGGTGCACAAGAAGCACATCATGACAAAACTGGCGGCGCGAACCCTGGTAGATCTGCTGATGGCAGGCCGGGTGCTGGGCATGCTCCCGGAGCCGCACCAGCACGCCGAGCCCGCATAGCTGCCCGCCCCGCCACGCCGGCATGCCAGCCCGTTGTAGGCAATCGCCACCTTCCAAGGATCGACCATGACACCGCCAGCGCAACCGATCCTCGCCACCGCCGAAGGCTTGCCGCGCTTTACCGAGGACTGGCTGGAACGGGTCGAATGGACTCATCTGGACAGCGCCGGCGAGCTCAGCCGCTGGCGGGTCTGCGATGCACAGGCCGGTCGGCAATGGCTGGTAGTGCGGGTCAGCGCGCAAGCTTCGCCGTGGGAACTGGCGCGACTCGACCGCGAGTACGCCATCGGTCCCAGCCTTTCCCCGGCCTGGGCGGTCGTGCCGCTGGCGCGCCTGGGCAGCGCCGCGGGACCGTTGCTGGTACTCGATGACGATGGTGGGCGACCATTGTCCAGTCTGTTCGATACGCCGCTGCCGCTGGAGTATTTCCTGCGCCTGGCGATCTCCGCCACCGCCGCTCTGGCCCAGGCGCACCGCCGCGGCATCGTGCATGGCGACATCCGTCCGGAGCATCTGATGCTCGGCGGCAACGGCGAGATCCGCCTGACCGGCCTGGCCTTTGCCTGTCGCGTCGACGAGGTCGCCAGCAAGCGGCCGCCGCTGCCCGAAGCCAGCCTCGCCTACCTGCCGCCGGAACACCAGGCCTCGCCCAGCGCCGATCTCTACGCGCTCGGGGTCAGCTTCTTCCAGTTGCTTACCGGGCGCCTGCCGTTCAGTGCCAACGACCCGGTGCAGTGGCTGCACCAGCACGTGGCCGTACCGGCGCCAGACCTGGCGCAATGGCGCTCCGGATTGCCAGCGGCGCTCAACGACCTGCTCGCCTGGCTGATGGCCAAGCAGCCGGCCCAGCGGCCCGACTCGGCCACGGCGCTGGAGGCGGAGCTGCACCGTTGCCTCAACGAATGGCGCGAGCTCGGCAACATTCGCCGCTCCACCCTCTCAACGCAGGCCAGAAGCACCAGCCCCCTGGTCGGCCGGGAGCTGGAGCTGGGCATGCTGCGCAGCGCCGTGGCCCGTCTCGAGCAGGGTCTGGGCGGCGCGGTGCTGATCGGCGGCGAGGCCGGAATCGGCAAGACCTCCCTGGTTCGCCAGCTGCGCCGCAGCCAGCGTGGCGGGGCACTGCTGTTCGCCAACGGCAAGTGCGAGCTCGCACGGCGGAGCATGCCCTACGCGGCGCTGTCCGCTGCACTGGCTTCCTTGTGCACGCGCCTGGCGGGCGAGACACCGGATGAAATACGCCGCTGGGGCGTGCGCCTGCGCGAGGCGTTCCGCAGCAATGGCGAGATGCTGATACGGGTGATTCCCGAACTGGAATGGCTGATCGGCCCACTGCCCGCCAGCACCAACCCGCCACCGGTGAGCGAGGCCAGGCGCCATCTGCACGACATGCTGCAGAATCTGCTGCGTCTGCTGGCGACCCGCGAGCAGCCGCTGATCCTGTTCCTCGATGACGTGCAGTGGATCGACGAGGAGACCCAGGCATTTCTCGCCGAACTGCCGCCGTCCGGCTTCGACCACCTGCTGCTGATCGTCACCTATCGCGACCAGGCGGTACGCTCCAGCGCCCATCTGCGACCGCTGCTCGACCACTGCCGCAGCCTCGGGGCACGCACCGTGGAGCTGCACCTGCGCCCGCTGGCGATTGAGGAGATCGCCGGCCTACTCGACGCCGAGCTGGATCTGCACCCGCAGGAGCAGGCGCTGCTGGCCGAGCGCCTGAGCCAGCGCGGCAATGGCAACCCGCTGTACATCAGCCAGTTCCTCGCCCTGCTGCGCGAGTCCGCCGGCACCGAGCGCGGCGCGGACCTGCCGCCGTTGCTCGATGACATCGCCGCGCTGCTGCAACTGCGCCTGGCACGTCTGCCCCAGCGCACGCGCGAAGCGCTCGCCGCGCTGGCGATCCTCGGCAACCACACGCCGCCACGCCATCTGGCCGCCGTCTGTGCGGTGAGCGAAACCCAGCTCATCGGCCTGCTGCGTCCGGCGCTTCAGGCCGGGCTGATCGGCGAGTACCACGAAGGCCTGGCGTTCACCCACGACAGCGTCTGGGAGTCTGCCAGGGCGCAGTTGCCCAAGGCGCTGCGCGACAGCATGCACATCGAGTTCGCCCTGGCCCTGCTCGCCCTGCTCGACGAACAGGCCGACCCGGAAGCAGTGTTCCGGGTGGCGGCGCAGATGGTCCGTGCCGGCGACGCGGCGCTGGAGCCCGGCCAGCGGCAGACTTTCATCGGCCTGCTGATGCGCGCCGCTCGCCTGGCGATGGCCGCGGCGGCCGCCGCCACTGCCCTGGAGTACCTGGATCAGGCACGTCGGCTGGCACGACTTGCGCCGCAGGACGAACCACTCGCCAGCGCACTGGCCCTGCAGTTCGCCCAGTGCCTGATGCTCAACGCCGACTATCACGCCGCCGAACGCCAGGTGCTGGAACTGCTGGAGCGCGAGCCACGACCCTTGCAGCGCGCCGAGCTGTACCGGCTCAAGTGCGAGATCTGCTCCCTGCGCGGCGACTACGCCGGTGCCCTCGGTACCGCAGCCGAGGGGCTGGCCGCGCTGGGCGTGGAGCTGCCACTGGCACCCAGCGCAGCGGAGGCCGAGCAGGCCTGGCGGCAGTTGCACACGGAGCTGGCCGGACGTGGGCCGGAAACCTTTGCCGAGCTGCCCGACTGCCGCGACGCCAACTCCCAGGCCGCCATCGAGCTGCTCGCGGCCATGGTGATTCCCGGCTCGTTCATCCAGTCCAACCTGATGCTGCTGAGCACCTGCACCGCCGCGCGCCTGAGCCTGCGGCACGGCATCAGCGCGGCGGCGGTACACGCCCTGGCCTGGCTGGGCGTGGCCAGCGCCCATCGCTTCGCCGACTACCCCGGCGGATATGCCTACACGGCGACCGCCCGGCGACTGGCGGAACAGCCGCAGCATGGCGCCAGCAAGATCTCGGTGTTGGTCGCCCTCGACCAGGTGAGCGCCTGGACCCGGCCTCTGCCCTTCGCCCTGGAGTGCGCCGAGCAGGCGTTGCGCACCAGCCTGTCCCAGGGCTCGCCGAGCTTCGCCTGCTATGCCAACAACCATATCGTCTCCGACCTGCTGGTCCTGGGCGCGCCCATCGAGCGCATGCTGCGGCAGATCGATGCCGGGCTGGCGATGGCGCGCAACCTGGAGTTCCTCGACGCGCAGAACATCCTCTACACCCAGGCCCGCTACATCCGCCGCCTGGCCGGGGATGGCGCCGGCAGCATCCCGATTCCGTCCTGCGCGGCGCTGGCCGAGCGTGTGCGCGACAGCAGCATGGGCCCGCTGCACTTCTGGTGGGAGCTGTTCGAGGGCCTGCTGCGCTTCCTCGAGGGCGACCTCGAACAGTCCGCCGTCCATCTCGACCGGGCCTGGGACCTGAGCTGGTCGGTGCCGGCCCATATCCACCTGATCGACCTGGCGATGTTCAGCGTGCTCAACCGTGCCGCCCTGCAGACGGCCAGCGGGTGCCAGCAGGACTTCACGCGGCCGCTGCAACACCTGCGCCTGTGGGCGGAGCTGAATCCGCGCTACTTCTCCGATCGCCTGGCGCTGGCGGAAGCCGAGCTGCTTCGCCTCGACGGTCGCCACATCGAGGCGCTACGGCGCTACGAAGAGGCCATCGGCCATGCCGAACAATGCGGCGCCATCCATCTCAAGGGCCTCGCTCACGAGCTGGCCGGGCGCTGCCACCTGGCGCTCGGCCTGCAGGCCAGCGCGCGTACGCACCTCAGCCAGGCGCGCGACGCCTGGCGGCGCTGGGGCGCGATAACCCTGGCGGAGCAGGCGGAGGCTGAATACGCCTTCCTCCGCGAGCAGCCGAGTGCCGCGCCGCCTGCCCAGCTCGCCAGCCAGCAACTGGACCTGCTCTCCATCACCCGCGCCTGCCAGGCCCTGTCACGGGAAATCGAGCCGGACGCGCTGATCCGCACCCTGCTGAGCAACGCGGCGATGCATGCCGGCGCCACCTATATCGCCCTGCTGCTGATCGACGACGGCGGCCTGCGCGTCGAGGCCACGGGGCTGACCCACAGCGGTGGCATCGACATCCACCTGGGCGACTGCCCCAGCGCCGCCCAGGCCGTGCCCCAGAGCTTCGTACGCCTGGCGATGCACGAGCGCCGCTGCCTGACGATCAACGGCTCCGAGGCGTTCCGCCGCTTCGCCGATGACGCCTATCTGGCGCGGGTGGAGAACGGCTCACTGATGGCCGTGCCACTGCTCAAGCAGAACGAAGTGATCGGCGTACTGTATCTGGAGAACAACCTCGCGCCCGGTGCCTTCGAGCCGCTTCGCGCCGAGGTGCTGGAGTTGCTCGCCGCGCAGGCCGCCATCTCACTGAGCACCGCGCGGTTGTATGGCGACCTGGTGACGGAGAACCAGCGCAGGCAGCTGAGCGAGAGCACGCTGCGGCGCACCCAGGCGTTGTTGGCCATCGGCCAGGAAGTCAGTCGCTATGGCACCTTCGTCTGGCGCCAGCAGAGCGAGCGCTCGTTCTGGTCGCCGCGCCTGATCGCCGAGCTGGGTCTGCCGCCACAGACCGACGACGCCTACCTGCGCGACCCGGCCGTACTGGTACATGCCGACGACCGGCCGCGCTTCATCCAGGGACTGGCCGACGCCAGCGATGGTCGGCAGGCGTTCCGCCTGGAATTCCGCACCGTGTCGCTGGAGGGTACGCCGCGCTTCCTGGAGCTGGCCGGCGAGGCGGACGGTGCCGACGCCATCATCGGCGTGGTGTCCGACATCACCGAACGACGCCAGACCGAGAGCGCCTTGCGCGCCGCCCGCAGCGAGCTGGATCGCACCTCACAGGCGACCATGCTCGGCGAGCTGGCCGCCTCCATCGCCCATGAGATCAACCAGCCACTGGCCTCCATCCTGTCCAATGCCGGTGCCAGCCTGCGCTGGCTGGAGCGCCCGCGACCGGCCATGGAAGATGCCCTGGAAGGCCTGCGCGATATCCTCAGCGAGGGTCAGCGCGCCGCCGACATCGTTCGCGCCATGCGCACCCTGGCGCGCCAGAAACCGGCGACACGCAAACCACTGGCGCTGGATCGGGTGATCCACCAGGTAGTGGCCATCACCCAGGCGGACCTGGACGACAAGCACGTCACGCTGAGCCTCGACCTGGTCCCCGCCACCCTGGTGCTGGGCGATTCGATCCAGTTGCAGCAGTTGCTGCGCAACCTGATTACCAATGCGGTCGAGGCCATGCAGGCGCTGCCGCCTGGCGCACGTCGGCTGAGCATCCACAGCCGGGTTCTGGGCCAGGAGGTGCTGGTGGTGATCGAAGATGCCGGGCTTGGCGTGGCGCCGGAAAAGCTCAGCAAGGTCTTCCAGGCATTCTTCAGCACCAAGGCCACCGGCATGGGCATGGGCCTGGCCATCTGCGCCTCCATCGTCGCCGCCCACGGCGGCGTGCTCAACACCACGCGCGGGCGCAAGGATGAGAGCCTGTTTTTCTTCACCCTGCCCGTGCACAGCCCTGTCTAGAGCGCTCAGAACTTTTCAGCTTGGCCAAAGGACTCGGCCCGCCGGCAAGTCGCACTCTCTCCCCAGAGAAATGAGGAGAGCCCCCATGAACGCGCTGACCCTGCCGCCCGCCGCGCCCCTGGACACGCTGACCTATCGCCTGCTGCTGTCGCTGCAGGAGGCCCTGGAAGCCGCCGAGCACCAAGTCGTCTCGCAGGCTGGCAGACAGCTCTGCGAGCACCTGCTGGAGCACTATCAACCACCGGCGATGCCGGCCGCCGAGCGCCTCGCCCTTGCGCCCTGGCAGGAGCGCAAGGCCAAGGAGATTCTCGCGCGCAGCCTGCATGCACGCCTGTTCATCGCCGACGTTGCCGCGCAATGCGCCATGTCGCGCAGCCACTTCTCGCGCGCCTTCAAGAAGACCACCGGCATGTCGCCCCAGGAGTGGTCGCTGGATCTGCGCATCCGCCGGGCCAAGGAGCTGCTCGCCGACGAGACCATGCCCATCTCGGTGATCAGCCTGGAATGCGGTTTTGCCGATCAATCGCATTTCAGCCGCATGTTCGGCAAGCTCACCGGCACCTCGCCACTGCGCTGGCGTCGTCTGAATGCGCCGCGCACCGAAGCGGCCGCCTGATTCAGAATTACCCCTAGGGATATATCCCTAGGGGTAATCGAGCGGCAGGCATCTAATGCGCGGCGAACAGCAGCACCTTGAGTCCGGCGTCCGGATCGCTGTCGGCGAACTCCGGCGGGTTGGCCAGGCGCTCGACGAAGCGCAGCTGCGGAGCCTCGCGGGCCATCTCGTCGATGAGGAATGCCGGTGCGATGGCCGGGTCGTTGACGCAGGCCAGCACCCGGCCACCCGGCGTCAGCAGGTCCGGCAGGCGGCGCATGATCTTGGCGTAGTCGCGGGTCAGCACGAAGCTGCCTTTCTGGAAGCTCGGCGGGTCGACGATGATCAGATCAAAGGGACCGTCCTTGCGCAGCCTGCCCCAGGAGTTGAACAGGTCGTGGCCGAGGAAGCTGACACGCGCCAGGTCATGGCCGTTCAGCCGATGGTTGTCGCGGCCACGACTCAGGGCCGGGCGCGACATGTCCAGATTGACCACCTTCTGCGCGCCACCGGCGATGGCCGCCACCGAGAAGCCACAGGTATAGGCGAACAGATTGAGCACCCGCTGCCCGCCCGCCTGCTCGCGCACCCACTGGCGTCCCAGGCGCATGTCGAGGAACAGGCCGCTGTTCTGCTTGCGGCCGAAATCGAGCAGATAGCGCAGGCGGCCCTCCTCGATCTCGCCACGCTCGATGGCCTCGCCCACCAGGTAGTCGGTGGTGCTGTCCGCCGTGTAGCGATGCTGCAGCAACAGATGCTGCGCGCCGCTGCTCGTCCAGGCCGGTGACGCCGCGAACTGCAGCAGCATGTCCTTCAGCTCGGCCAGCGACTGCGCCTCGGGTTCGCGGAACAGCGCGACCAGCAGCACGCCCTGCAGCCAGTCGGCGGTGACATGCTCCAGCCCTGGCCATTGCCGGCCGCGACCATGGAACAGCCGGCGCGCCTCGGCGGGCAGGCAGGCGAAGGCCTGCTCGAGGCGCTGTTGCAGGAGGGCGATGGCGGACGAGTTCATGGCAGATGAGCGTGCTGGGCTGGGCCGCGCATTCTAAGCCAGGCGGGGTGTTTCTCGCGGGCAAAAAAACGGCCCATCGCCGGGAGACGTGGGCCGCAAAGCACTAAAGGTCGTACGTGGTGCCCCGTCGACAGCCGATGAGGGGTGGCTGCGACGGAGCGAAACGCGTGGACGGACGACCGGCCGCCCACGCGTGGGGTGTTACAGGTGGGCGTCCTGGTATTCCTGCTCGGCTTCGTCGAAGCGCTTGAGCATGCTGGCGGACGGGCCGCTGCCGATGCGGCTGAAGACCAGGATGGCGATGGTGCCGAGGATGAAGCCCGGGACGATTTCGTACAGACCCATGCCGACCCAGTTCTTCCACACCACCACGGTCACCGCACCGACGATCATGCCGGCCAGGGCGCCGTTGCGGGTCATGCCTTTCCAGACCAGGGACAGGATCACCACCGGACCGAAGGCGGCACCGAAGCCGGCCCAGGCGTAGGCCACCAGGCCCAGCACGCGGTTCTCCGGGTTGGAGGCCAGCCAGATGGAGATCAGGGCGATCAGCAGCACCATGGCGCGGCCGACCCAGACCAGTTCGACCTGGCTGGCGCCTTTACGCAGGAAGGCCTTGTAGAAGTCCTCGGTCAGGGCGCTGGAGCAGACCAGCAGCTGGCAGCTCAGGGTGGACATCACCGCGGCCAGAATGGCGGACAGCAGCACGCCGGCAATCCATGGGTTGAACAGAATCTTCGACAGCTCGATGAACACACGCTCGGGGTTCTCGGTGACCGGGCCGGCCAGCTGCGGGTTCGCGGCGAAGTAGGCGATGCCGAAGAAGCCCACGGCCACGGCGCCGCCGAGGCAGAGGATCATCCAGGTCATGGAGATGCGGCGGGCGGCCGGGATCGACTTGACCGAATCGGCGGCCATGAAGCGCGCCAGGATGTGCGGCTGGCCGAAGTAGCCCAGGCCCCAGGCCAGCAGCGAGATCACGCCGACGAAGGTGGCGCCCTTGAGCATGTCGAAGTTGGTCGCGTCTTCCAGCTGGATGGCAGCGAAGGTGCTGTCCATGCCGCCGGTCGCCACCATCACCATCACCGGAGCGAGGATCAGGGCGAAGATCATCAGGCTGGCCTGCACGGTGTCGGTCCAGCTCACAGCCAGGAAGCCACCGATGAAGGTGTAGGCGATGGTCGCAGCGGCGCCGGCCCACAGGGCGGTTTCGTAGGACATGCCGAAGGTGCTTTCGAACAGGCGAGCACCGGCCACCACGCCCGAGGCGCAGTAGATGGTGAAGAACACCAGGATCACCACGGCCGAGAAGATACGCAGCAGCTTGCTGTTGTCCTCGAAACGGTTGGTGAAGTAGTCCGGCAGGGTCAGGGCGTTGCCGTTGTGCTCGGTCTGCACGCGCAGACGGCCGGCGACGAACAGCCAGTTGAGCCAGGCACCGGCGATCAGGCCGATGGCGATCCAGCCTTCCGAAAGGCCGGACAGGTACACGGCGCCCGGCAGGCCCATCAGCAGCCAGCCGCTCATGTCGGAGGCGCCGGCGGACAGTGCGGTAACGAAGCTACCGAGGCTGCGGCCACCGAGGATGTAGTCGGACAGGTTCTTGGTACGCAGGTAGGCGAACAGGCCGATAAAGACCATCGCGGCGATGTACACCACGAAGGTGATCAGCATGGGGGTGCTAGCTGTCATGGGACGATGCCCTCTCGCTTGTTGTTATGGCCGCGGGGTTGGCCGCGACTGGGTTGGCAAACGCGCCCGCTCGTGACGGACACTCGATTCCCCGGCCGCTGGGCCGAGGCTGTACAAGGTGGACGCCCGCTGCCGGCGCCCCATCACGCCACTCCCCTCCCGGAAACGACGACAGGGCCCATCGGCTGGGCCCCATGAGGATACCGACCGGCGGCAATACCGCGGCCTCTACCTTGGGTTTAGTCCATGACTCCGGCGGCACAAGCGCAACGCGAACGCGCGCATCCGGAGCGGGATGCAGGACTCTAGTGACAGCGGCATGACGGGTTCTTGCGGAAAACTCCGGAGTTTTTGCGAAAAACTCCGGAGCTGGCGGGATCAGATCTGGAAGCGCGCGAGCATGCCCTTCATCTTCTGCCCCAGCTGATGCAGGCCCTGGGCGGCCGCCTCGGCCTGCTTGGAGCTGGACATGTTCTGGCTGCTGGCCTCGCGGATGCTCTCCATGGCCAACACCAGCTGATCCATGCCGGCCAGCTGCTGCTGGGCCGACACGGCGATCTCGGCCACCGCCTGGGCACCCTCGTCGATGTTCTGCGACAGCAGGCGGATCGCCTCGCCGGCCTGGCCGGACTGCTTGACCCCCTCGCTCACCGCCCGGCTGCCCTGTTCGGCCGCCAGCACCGTGCTGCTGGTGGCGCGCTGGATCTCGCCGAGAATGCCGCGCACCTGCACGGTGGCCTGTTTGGACTGCTCGGCCAGGCTCTTCACCTCCTGGGCCACCACCGAGAAACCCTTGCCCTGCTCGCCGGCCTTGGCCGCCTCGATGGAGGCGTTGACCGCCAGCAGGTTGGACTGCTCGGCCAGGTCGTTGACCGTGGCGATGATCTCGCCAATGGTTTGCACCTGCTCGGCCAGGTGGGTGATGTTCTCGCCGACCTGGTCCATCTGCTGGTGGATGCGGCGCATGCCCTCCACCACCTCGTCCACCGCCCGACGGCCGTCCTGCGACACCTGCATCGAGCGCTGCGCCGCCTGCGACACCGACAGCGCACGCTGGCTGGAGAGCAGCGCGGTCTGCTTGATCTCCTCCATGGTGGCGCTGGTCTCGCTGATGGCGGTGGCGGTTTCCGCCGTGCCGCTGGCGATCTGGTAGGCGCCGGCAGCGATCTCGCTGGCTGAATCGGTGAGCACGCCGATGCCCCCGCGGATATCGCCGTTGATCTGGCGCAGGTCCGCCAGCATCTGGGCGAAGGCGTTGCCCAGCAGGTCTCCGGGGGACTGCGGCTGCACCTCGATGGTCAGGTTGCCGGCGGCAATCTGCCGTGCCGACTCGGCCATCTGCCGCAGGGCCTGGAGCATGCGCGCAAAGGCCTGGCCGAACTGGTCGCTGGCGGATTGTGGTTGCACCTCCACGGCCAGGTTGCCGGCGGCGATCTGCCGCGCCGATTCGGCCACATGGCGCAGGGCCTGGAGCATGTCGGCGAAGGCATGGCCGAACTGGTCGTCGCGCGACTGCGGCTGTACCTCCACGGCCAGGTTGCCGGCAGCGATCTGCCGCGCCGATTCGACGGTCTGCCGCAGCGACTGCAGCATGCGCAGGATGGCCGCCTGCAGCGCGCCGATCTCGTCGGAACGCGCATCGGCCACCAACTCCACCGCCAGGTTGCCGGCGCTGACCCGGTCGGCCACCGCGCTGATCGCGCGCAGCGGGCGGGCGATGTGCTGGGCGAGGAACAGCGCAGCGGCCACCACCATCATTGCGGACAGCGCCATGCCCAGCATGGTGACCCATTGAGTAAGGTCCGCGCTGGCACTGGCCGCCGCGTCGCGGGCGGCCTGCAGCTGCTCTTCCTCGGCAATCATCTCGCCGACCAGAGTGCGGATCTCGACCATCGCCTGCTTGCCCTTGTCGGTCAGCACCAACTGCAGGGCCGGTTCGAAGCCCTGGGCGCGGCGCAGCTCGATGCTTTCCTTGAGTTCGGCCAGTTTCAGCGCGATCAGCGGCTCGAGCCGGCCCAGGCGGCGCTGCTGTTCGGGGTTGTCGACGGTCAGCTGGCGCAGGTCGCGCAGGTCGTCATTGAGTCTTTGCAGCGCCGCGTTGTAGGGGTCCAGATAGCGCTCGTCGCCGGTGATAATGAAGCCGCGCTGGCCGGTCTCGGCGCTCTGCACCGTGGACAGCACGGCGCTCAGTTGCGCCACCACCTGGTGGGTGTGGGCGACCCAGCGCGAGGTCTCCAGCATGTTGAGGGTGTTGCGGTAGGAAATACCGCCGATGACGACGATGACCAGCAGAATCGCGCAGAAGCTGACCCACAGCTTCGCCCCGATCGAGAACCTCATGTTCCTGCCTCCCCGGCCATCCGCCGGCTCCGTGATGGTGCTCCGCCTTCAGTGATAGCTCAGATTCGCCGACCTGGCTCAGGCGAATGGTCTATCTCGCGCCACACACGGAGGCTGGGAAGCGATCAGCGCTCGATGATCTTCCCGCGCATCGGCGCCAGGCGCGCCAGCAGGCGGTTCTGCACCGGCACAGCGACGCCCTCGGCATCCATCGCGTCGATCAGGTCCTCGACCAGCGCGTTGAAGTCGCTGCGGTCGATGTTCAGCCCCTTGTGGCTCTCCTCCATGCTGTCGCCGGTATACACGCAGGGACCGCCGGCCTCGACGCAGATCTGCTCGATCAGCTTGTCGCGCAGGCGCTCGATGTCGATATCGGCGAAGTGATGGGTGATGCGTGGGTTGCGCGCCGCGTTGAGCAGCATGCCCTCGACGATGCGGGTGATGCCCTGGTGCTCGCCCAGGCCGCGATACAGGCTGTCGTCCTCGGGCGGCGGTGGGCTGGCGGCGCAGGCGCCGAGCAGCAGAGCCAGGATGATCGACAATCCGCGCATGATCAGAAGCTCCCCTGCAGGGACAGGTAGACCCCGTCCTGATGATCGAGGCCGGCGATCTCGCCGAGCCGGGCGTAGGCCAGCACCACGGCCAGGTGCTTGTTGGGGAAATAGCCGACGAACAGGTCGGACCAGTCGCTCTCGCCGGCGAAGCTCAGATTGTCCGGCTTCTCGCGGTACTCCACCCCCACCGCCCAGCGCGGGTTGAGCAGCACGGCGATGGAACCTTCCTTGAGCAGCGAATGCTCGTCGCGGCGGTCGCCACCGAAGCCCAGCAGGCCCTGCTCGTTGGCCCGGCTGTAACGCAGGTTGCCGTTTAGCAGCAGGTTGTAGCCAAACGCCGCACCGAGCAGCAGGCGGCTGGCGGCCACATAAGCCTCGGCGTCCTCGTCGCGCTCGGCGCCGACCAGGCTGGGTACCAGGAAGTCCTTCTGCCGTTTGTGCTCGATACCCAGGGACACCTGCGGCAGGCGGTCGTAGATCAGGTCGCCGAACAGGCGCACCTTGAGGCCGAGGATGTCCTGGCTGAGGCTGTTGTCCGGCAGGCTGAGGTCGCGGGCCAGGGTGCCCAGGTCGAAACGCTGGCGGGCATAGGACAGTTCGACTCGATTGCCGTAGGACAGGGCCAGGCCGCCAACATCCAGGCGGTAATCGCCGGTCTCCACCCGAGTCAGGAAGCTGGTGGCGCCCCACTCGCCATCTTCGCCGTAACCGGCCAGCACCGCCCAGGGCACGATGCCGCCACCGGCCGCGCCGTCGATGCTGGTCGCGCCGCCGGTGGCCAGCAGGCGCCCCTGCTCGGCGCCGGCCAGGGCCGGCAACAGACCGCAGAGGAAGACGATCAGGCCTGTGCGCATGCTCAGAATACCTTTGCCAGTTGGGAGCCCTGCCATTGCCGCAGCCACTGCTCGAAGGCGCTGGCTGGCATCGGCTTGCCGATCAGATAGCCCTGTGCGGTATCGCAGCCCCAGCGCGCCAGCAGCTCTAGCATGGGGGCGAGCTCCACACCCTCGGCCACCACCTTGAGGCCCAGGCTGTGGCTCATCTCGATGGTGGAGCGAACGATCACCGCATCCTCGCTGTGTTCGTCCAGCTCACGGATGAACGACTGGTCGATCTTCAGTTCCTGCACCGGCATGCGCTTGAGCTGGGCCAGGGATGAGTAGCCGGTACCGAAGTCGTCCACCGACAGCTGGATACCGCAGGCGCGCAGGCTCAGCAGCACATCCAGGGCACGTTGCTGGTCGCGCATCATCGCGCTCTCGGTGATCTCGAACACCAGTTGCTCGGCTGCCACGCCCTGCTCCGCCAGCTGTTGCCGGACCCGCTCGGCCAGCTGCAGATCGCCCAGGTCCTCGGCGGAGATATTCAGCGACACCTGCATGACCAGGCCATGGCCGTTCCATTCGTGGAGCTGGCGCAGCGCCTCGCCGATCACCCAGGTGGTGAGCAGCTGGATGCTGCCGGTGCGTTCGGCCAGCGGAATGAACTCGCCGGGAGACACCATGCCGTAGTGCGGGTGGTTCCAGCGCAGCAGGCACTCGGCCTCTTGCACGCGGCGCGCGCGGATATCCAGCTTGGGCTGGTAATAGAGAATCAGCTCGCCACGCTCGGCGGCGTGGCGCAGGTCGCGCACCAAGTTGATCTGCCGCTGGTGGGCATCGTCGCGCCCTTCCTGGTACAGCACCAGACGCCCGGACTGCTGGGCGGCGTCCTGCATGGCGATGGCGGCGCGGCGCAGCAGGTCGTCCGGGTTGTTGCCATGGGCGGGATAGGTGGCGATGCCGATGCTGCAGTCCAGGGCCACGTCCAGGGTGCCGACGCGCATCGGCTTGAGCAGCAGCTGGTGCAAACGATCCGCCGCGGCGATGGCGTTATCGCTGTCGCTGTTCTCCAGCATCAGCAGCATCTCGTCGTTGACCAGCCGCGCCAGGCTGTCGCCGGGGCGCAGGGTGGCCTGCAGGCGCCGACTGAGCTGCTGCAGGGCCAGGTCTGCACCGTCGGCGCCGCAGCTGTCGAGGATGGTGCGGAAGTTGCCCACGCCGATATGCAGCAGCGCAGTGGGCCGCGCGGCGCTGATCGCACTGCCCAGCCGCTCCAGCGCCAGGGTGCGGTTGGGCAGGCCGGTCAAGGCATCATGCAGGGCATTGTGCGCCAGCTGTCGCTCCCGCTCGGCGATGCCCTCCTGCATGCTGGTGAAGGCCAAGGCCAGGCTGCCCAGCTCGTCGCGGCGCTGCAGGGCGATCGGGGTGAAGTAATCGCCCCGGCCGATGCGCCGCGCCACCCGCGCCAGCTCCTGCACCGGCTGCGCAAGGCTACGCGCCAGCAGCAACGCGCCGAGCAGCGAGCCGCAGAAGGCGGCCAGGGCGATCAGCAGGATATTGTGATCCAGCGGGGCGAACGCCTGCTCGGCCTGGTCCAGGGATTTGTGCAGCAGCGCCAGCACCTGGTAGTCGCCGGCGCTGGCCAGGTTGCGCCATTCGCCCAGGTAGCGCTGGTCGCCGGCATGCAACAGGCGGCTGCCGCTGTCCTGTTTCTGCTGCAGGATTTCCTCGCGCAGGCGGCCGTGCACGCTGGGCGGCAGGGTGCTGATCCAGCCGGTGGCCGCGCCGCGTTCGATCGACACCAGAGTCAGCTCCAGGTGGGTCAGCTCGCGCAGCTCCTGGGCGAAGTGCTCGTCGATATGAAAACCCATCACCACCCGGGCGATCGGCAGCGGCGCGCTGACGGCGGACGCCACCAGCAGATAGACCTCGCCCTCCACCGGCAGGAGGAACACCTGGGCGCCCTGCCCGGCCTGCTCGGCAACCCGCCCGGCCAGGCGCTCGGCCGCCTCGGCGCCGATGCGCTGGTCGCTGCTGACCTGCAGGGTGCCGTCCAGCGCTAGCAGCAACACGGCGTCGGCATTGATGCGCGCGCCATGGTTGGCCAGCGCCGAGCGAATGGTGTCGCCGTCGCCGCTGGCCACCGCGTCCTTGAAGCCGAAGTCGGCCGCCAGCACCTGCACCGCATCACGCAACTGGCTGCCGCGCAGTTCGATCAGCTGTTCCAGCACCCGGCCGCCGACACCCAGGTCCTCGCGCAGCTGGCTCTGCACCGCCACGCCGGTGGCGGCCTTGACCGAGAAGTACAGCGCGCCGACCACCACCGACAGGAGGAGGATCAGAACCCCGGCGATGCGCGCCTGAAAGCTATGGCTGAACTTCACTCGCCGCCTTCCTGAAGGCCTCGCCAAAGGCGCTGGGCTTGGGCGCAGCGGGTGCCACCGCCGCGCCGGCCAGCTGCAGCGGGAAGCGCTGGCTCAAGCCGGTCGCCGGCACGTCGAGGGTACCGGCGTTCAGCGGCAGCATGTTTTCCAGCTGCGGGTGCCACAGGGTGACCTGGTAGCTGCCCGCCGGCAGCCCCTCGAGGATCAGCCGGCCCTGCGCATCGCTGACGGCGAACCAGGGATCGTCGGTGACATAGACATAGCCGACCATCCAGTCGTGGATATTGCAGCCGAGCACCACCACACCCGGTTTGTCGAACAGCACCGGCTCGCTCGGTGTGCCCTTGTACAGGCGCAGCTCGAAGCGCTTGGCCGGCGAGAAGGAATAGACGTGGTGGCGGATGTCGTCACTGTTGGGGAACTTCACCGCGGTGCCGCTGCGCACGGCCAGCACGCTGGGCACGAACTGCTTGTCGCGCTGGTCCATGATCGCCGGCTCGTTGTGCGCCGAGGCGCCAACGCCCTTGAGGCTGAGCACGGCATTAGCCAGCGGCTGGCCCTGGCCGTCCACCAGCTCGGCGGCGAGCCCGGCGGCGCCGACCGGCAGGGCGATGCAGCTGAGGAGCAGAGCCAGGGTGGAAAGGTGGCGCTTCATGGCGATGACTTCCACTGCCCGCCGGCGCGGGCGACTGTACTTCGGGAGTTCCTCGCAGCGTAGTCGACAGCCCGGCCAAGTTCACATCAAGACAGCACGCTGCGGTCGAAAATGAACCCTCCGGCGGCCTGGGGCCGATGCTCCAGCAGGCTCTGCGGGCGGCCCATCTTCGGCTGGTTCTTTTCCCCGGTATCGACGATCCAGCCATGCTGCTTCATCTTCTCCAGACGCCCGCGCAGGGTGGTGTGCTGCACCGGCGGCCCGAGGCTGGCCTGGAATGCGGCCAGGGCCTCGGTCACGGTGAAGCGCGACGCCAGCAGGTACAGCGGCAACGAGGTGTACACCGCCTTGCCGGCCAGGCGCTCGGCGGCCTGGGCCACCAGCTGGGTGTGGTCGAAGGGCAGCGGCAGCGCTTCGCCCAGCACCTCGGCCAAAGGGACGAAGCGCAGATCTTCGCCCTGCAGCTCGGTGTCCGGCGCCAGCAGCGCCAGGTAGAAGGTCGACAGCGACCAGCCGCGCGGATCACGCACGGCGTTGCCCACGGTGGCCACCTGCTCCAGGTGCTGCGGTGCGATGCGCGCCTTGTCCTGCAACGCGCGCTCGGCGGCGTCATCCAGGCTGGCGTCGGCGCACCGGCCGTTGACCAGCACGCCGGGCAGCGCCCATTGCCCCTCGAACGGCGCCTGGCCACGGCGAATCAGCAGCAGCTGCAGCGCGCCCTGCTCGCCCAGGCGCAGCGCCACTATGTCCACCCCAGCCAGCACTTCGGCGGAAGCCATTTCCTCTCCCTCGTATTCCAGCGACTTATTTCATCTTGACGAATAACTCACAGAATTTCATCCGTCCCGGCAAAAAGCGCTTGCCAACTTATTCCACCAGGTGAAATATGTAACCACCTCAACGGCAACAAGGAATGCCAAGATGAAAATCGCCAGCTTCGACGTCGACGCGCAAAAGGGCTTCACCCCCCTGTGCCCGGACGAGCTGCCGGTTCCCGGCGGCGATGCCATAGCCCCTGCCCTCAACCAGTTGGCCGCGCGCGCCGACATGCGCCTGGGCAGCAAGGACGCGCACAGCCCGCAAGCCGCCTGGGTGGCGCCGAGCCACGCGGAGATGCTCAAGCCGCTGCCGCTGGCCAATGCCGACCTGAGCTGGGTCAGCCACTGCGTACCGGGCACACCGGGCTTCGAGCTGCTCGACGAGCTGCCCGCCCCGCTGGACTACGACTACTTCGTGTGGAAAGGCGTTGAGCCGGACCTGCACCCCTATGGCGCCTGCTACCACGACCTGGCCGAGAAACGCAGCACGGGCGTCATCGAATTTCTCCGGCACAATGGCGTGGACCGCGTGCTGGTCGGCGGCCTGGCCCTGGACTACTGCGTGAAGACCACCGCCCTGCAACTGCGCCGCGCCGGCTTCATGGTCGACGTATACCTGCCGGCCTGCCGGGCCATTGCCGAAGACACCGCCAACAGCGCCTGCGCCGAAATGCGCGCCGCCGGCATCGCCCTGCACGCCAGCCTGGATGAGTTGGATGCAGCGTTGAACATGGATGGAGACAAGTGAGATGACCGAGAGCGTATTCGCCGAGCGCATCGTGCAGAACCTGCTGGACACCGACTTCTACAAGCTGACCATGATGCAGGCGGTGCTGCACAACTACCCCAACGCCGAGGTGGAGTGGGAATTCCGCTGCCGCAACGCCGAGGACCTGACGCCCTACCTGGCCGAGATCCGCTACCAGATCGAGCGCCTGGCCGAGCTGGAAGTCACCGCCGACCAGTTGGCCTTCCTCGAACGCATCCCGTTTATGAAGCCGGACTTCATCCGCTTCCTTGGCCTGTTCCGCTTCAACCCGCGCCACGTGCAGACCAGCATTGAGGATGGCCAGCTGTGCATCCGCCTGCGCGGTCCCTGGCTGCACGTGATCCTCTACGAGATCCCGCTGCTGGCGATCATCAGCGAGGTGCGCAACCGCTATCGCTATCGCGAGGTACTGCTGGAGCAGGCCAGCGAGCGCCTGTACGAGAAGTTCGACTGGCTCAAGAGCGAGGCGTCGGCCGATGAGCTGGACGGTTTCCAGGTCGCCGACTTCGGTACCCGCCGGCGCTTCTCCTACCGGGTGCAGGAGCAGATGGTGAAGATCATGAAGCGCGACTTCCCCGGGCGCTTCGTCGGCACCAGCAACGTGCACCTGGCCCGCGAACTGGACCTCAAGCCGCTCGGCACCATGGCCCACGAATGGCTGATGGCGCACCAGCAGCTCGGCCCGCGCCTGATCGACAGCCAGAGCGCCGCGCTGGACTGCTGGGTGCGCGAGTACCGCGGCCTGCTCGGCATCGCCCTGACCGACTGCATCACCATGGATGCCTTCCTGCGCGACTTCGATCTGTACTTCGCCAAGCTGTTCGACGGCCTACGCCACGACTCCGGCGACCCGCTGCAGTGGGCGGAGAAGGCCATCGCCCACTACGAAAAACTGGGCATCGACCCCATGAGCAAGACCCTGGTGTTCTCCGATGGCCTCGACTTTGCAAAGTCGCTGCAGCTCTACCGTGCACTTCACGGTCGTATCCACGTAAGCTTCGGCGTCGGCACCAAGCTGACCTGCGACATCCCGGGCGTCGAGCCGATGAACATCGTGATCAAGATGACCGCCTGCAACGGCCAGCCCGTCGCCAAGATTTCCGACACACCGGGCAAGACCCAGTGCCGCGACGAGAACTTCGTCAGCTACCTGAAACATGTTTTCCGCGTATGAGGACCCAGCCATGAGCAACCGCCAAGCCGAAATCGCCGCCGCCCTGGACGTGGTACCGCCCTTCGCCGACGAGGCCGCCCTGGTGGCGGAGATCGAGCGGCGCAAGACCTTCATCAAGAAGACGCTGAGGAATTCGGGCCTGAAGGTACTGGTGCTGGGCATCAGTGGTGGCGTCGACTCCACCACCGCCGGGCGCCTGGCCCAGCTGTCGGTCGAGGAGCTGCGCGCCGAGACCGGCGATGGCGGTTACCGCTTCATCGCCGTGCGCCTGCCGCACAAGACCCAGCATGACGAGCACGATGCCCAGGACTCGCTGAAATTCGTCGGTGCCGACATCAACGACACGGTCAACATCGCCCCCAGCGTACTCGGCCTGGGCGAACAGGTCGCAGACCTGCAGAAGCTCGCCGAGCCGCGCCGCGACTTCGTCAACGGCAATATCAAGGCGCGCATCCGCATGGTCGCCCAGTTCGCCATTGCCAACGCCAACAACGGCCTGGTGATCGGCACCGACCATGCCGCCGAGGCGGTAATGGGCTTCTTCACCAAGTTCGGCGACGGCGCCTGCGACCTGGCCCCGCTCTCCGGTCTGGTGAAGGGCCAGGTACGCGCCATCGCCGCGTACCTGGGCGCGCCGCAACACCTGGTGCAGAAGACGCCGACCGCCGACCTGGAAGAGCTGCGCCCGGGCAAGCCGGACGAAGAAGCCCACGGCGTGAGTTACGCCGAGATCGACGCCTTCCTGCATGGCGAGAAGGTCAGCGACGAGGCCTACGCCACCATCGTGCGCACCTACGACAACACCCGCCACAAGCGCGAATTGCCGCTGGTGCCCTGACCCGGGGCCGCCGCGGGCCATTGCGCCCGCGGCAGGGTGACGGCTAGGCTCAGAAGCGAAGCGGCTCGCCCGAGCCTACGCCAGGAAAACGCCATGTCCGAACGCCCCGCCCTGGACCCACTGTTGCCCCGCACCCTGCTCGACACGCTGATCCGTGCCGGCCTGATCACCGCACTGGTGGTGGCCTGCTACGAGGTCTTCCAGCCATTCCTGAGCCTGATGATCTGGGCGTTGATCCTCGCCGTGACCCTCTATCCGTTGCACCTGCGACTGCGGCCGCACCTGGGGGGCGACGGCCGCACGGCGAGCCTGATCGTGCTGCTGGCGATCGGCATCCTGCTGGTGCCGGCCTACCTGCTCGGCGCCTCGCTGACCGAGTCGGTCGAACACGGAATCGGCCTGGTGAAGCAGGACGGCCTACACCTGCCGCCTCCGCCCGACACGGTGGCCCAGTGGCCGCTGATTGGCCAGCCGCTACACGCCTTCTGGGCTGAGGCCGCGTCTAACCTCACCAACGTGCTGCAGCAGGCCGCACCTCACCTGAAGGGCGCCACCCTGGAGCTGCTGGGCAAGCTGGCCGGCGCCGGCGCGGGATTGCTGGTATTCATCGGCGCGCTGGTAGTCGCCGGCATCATCATGGCTCATGGCGACAACGGCCACGGCAGCGCCCGCCGCGTGGCCGCGCGGGTGGTCGCTCGCGGCCATGGCGAGAAGCTGGTGGAGCTGTGCACCGCCACCATCCGCGCCGTCGCCCAGGGGGTGATCGGCATCGCCTTCGTGCAGATGCTGCTGGTCGGCGCCGGATTCGTAGTCAAGGGCGTTCCTGGCGCCGGGCTGCTGGCCCTGGGCGTGCTGATCCTCGGCATCATGCAGCTGCCGGCGACCCTGGTGACCCTGCCGGTGATCGCCTATGTGTTCTTCAATGAAGGACCGACGCTGGGCGCGATCGTCTTCGCCGTCTACATCTTCGTCGCCGGGCTGGCGGACAACGTGCTCAAGCCGCTACTGCTCGGCCGCGGCGTCGACGTGCCAATGCCGGTGGTGCTGATCGGCGCCCTCGGCGGCATGGTCTCCGGCGGCATCATCGGTCTCTTCATCGGCCCGGTGCTGCTGGCCGTCGGCTACAAGCTGTTCTGGCTGTGGGTAGAACAGCAGCAGCCGACCGACTCGACCGAGGGCCAGCCCTAGTTCCGCGCGACCGGTGCCGGGGGCGGCTGGTCTGGGATGGTCGGCTCGCCGGGCACCGGCGGCAAATCGGGCTTGCCGGGCTGGTCCGGGAGATCCGGATCGGGCTGCCCGGGGATGGCGCCAATCAGCTGCCAGCCCTGCGGTCCCGGCGGGAAGAAGTGTTCCAATGACGAGTACATGTTGATGCCCTCCACGGCGAACTCTGAGGGGTAGAGTCCGCCCGCGTGGAAGAATTCACAGGATTTAATCGTCGAACAGCACGCTGATCGACACCACCACCTGTTGCTCTGGATCATCGCCCAGGTGGTAGTCCGGGGCCGGACCGTAGCCAAGCCAGAGCTGGCGGCCATGGCTAATGCGCACATCCGAAAGCTCGTCACCGTCGCCCTCGAGCCCGGCAAGGAAGGTGCTTGCTTGCGCCCGTGGCATACCCAGGCGCAGCTGGCCATCAACCACAAAGCCCTCAGGGAGGCCCTCATGCTCCACATTCTGTAGCCAGCCGACAAACGTCTTGTCGGTAAATTGCGGTACCAGCCAGCAGCGCAGTTCGCGCAGCCGCTCGCCCTCGAACACCAGCAGCAGCGAATTGCCGTAGAGCAGGCCGCGTCGCCCCTGGCGCAGCGGCAGCTCGGCGGTGGGCTGGCCGAGACGCTCGATAAAGGCCGCCGGCGGCGCGCTCGATGCCCGAGCAAACACCTCGCCATCGGTCTGTACCTGCAGCTCGGCCAGGGCCTGGCCGGTACCGACCATCAGCAGCAGCGCCGCCATCCGCAGCCATTTCATCGCACTTACTCCTGTATCGCGGGCAGAAAAAAGCCGGGCAACGCCCGGCTTCTCAGACTAGTACGGATCAGGCCTTCGGCAGGGTCACGCCGGTCTGGCCCTGGTATTTACCGCCACGGTCGGCGTAGGACACTTCGCAGGCCTCGTCGGACTGCAGGAACAGCATCTGCGCCACGCCTTCGTGGGCGTAGATCTTCGCCGGCAAGTTGGTGGTGTTGGAGAACTCCAGGGTCACGTGGCCTTCCCATTCCGGCTCCAGCGGCGTGACGTTGACGATGATGCCGCAGCGTGCGTAGGTGCTCTTGCCCAGGCAGATAGTCAGCACGTCACGCGGGATGCGGAAGTACTCGACGGTACGAGCCAGGGCGAAAGAGTTCGGCGGGATGATGCAGACGTCGCTGTTGATGTCGACGAAGCTCTTCTCGTCGAAGTTCTTCGGGTCGACCACGGCCGAGTGGATATTGGTGAACACCTTGAATTCGGCGGCGCAGCGCACGTCGTAGCCATAGCTGGAGACGCCGTAGGAGATCACCCGGCTGTCGTCGGCACCACGGATCTGGCGCTCGACGAAGGGCTCGATCATCCCGTGTTCCTGGGCCATGCGGCGAATCCACTTGTCCGATTTGATGCTCATGGCAGGCGTCCTGAAGCTATTGGCTGAAAAATGATCGCGCATCTTACCGGGAGGAGGGGCCCGGTTCAAAGGCCCCTAGGCGGCAAAGGGCCGAGGGCGCGGAGTTTACATAGAGTAAATGAGCAGCCTGAGGCGCTTTGCCAACGACGCATGGCCGACGCGCAGCCGACCGTCAGTCGTCGCTGATCTCGATGGTCGGCATCGCCTGCGCCCCCAGCCCCGACTGGGCGATGCGCGCGCCGACGCTGCGAGCCATTTCCTGGTAGATCATGGCGATCTGGCTCTCGGTGTCGGCCACCACGGTCGGTTTGCCACCGTCGGCCTGCATGCGGATGGCCATGGATAGCGGCAGCGAGGCCAGCAGGTCGACGCCGTACTGGGCCGCCAGTTTCTCGCCACCGCCCTCGCCGAACAGGTGCTCGGCATGGCCACAGTTGGAGCAGATGTGTACGGCCATGTTCTCCACCACCCCAAGCACCGGGATGTTGACCTTGCGGAACATCTCCACGCCCTTCTTGGCGTCCAGCAGGGCCAGGTCCTGCGGGGTGGTAACAATCACACTACCTGCCACCGGCACCTTCTGCGCCAGAGTCAGCTGGATGTCACCGGTGCCCGGCGGCATGTCGATGACCAGGTAGTCCAGGTCATCCCAGGCGGTCTGAGTCACCAACTGCAGCAATGCGCCGGAAACCATCGGCCCACGCCACACCAACGGAGTGTTGTCGTCGGTGAGGAAGGCCATGGACATCACCTGTACGCCATGGGCATGCAGCGGCACGAAGAACTTCTGGTCGCGCACCTGCGGACGAGTGCCTTCCGGGATGCCGAACATGATGCCCTGGCTGGGGCCGTAGATATCGGCGTCGAGGATGCCGACGCGGGCGCCTTCGCGGGCCAGGGCCAGCGCCAGGTTGGCGGCGGTGGTGGACTTGCCCACGCCGCCCTTGCCGGACGCCACGGCGATGATGTTCTTCACCCCGGCCAGTGCCGGCACCTGCTCCTGGGCCTTGTGCGCGGCGATGGCCACATCCACCTTCACCTGCGCGGACTCCACACCATCCAGGCCTTCCAGCGCCATCTGCAGCATCTGCGCCCAGCCGCTCTTGAACAATCCAGCGGGGTAGCCCAGCTCCAGGCGCACGGCGACCTTGCCGCCCTGGATGTCGACTTCACGCAGGCAGCCGGCGCTGACCGGGTCCTGGTTCAGATGGGGGTCGGTGAACTGACGCAGGCGGGCTTCGACCGCTTCGCGGGTGACGGCGCTCATGGGGCAACTCCGAAAGGCAGAGCAAAACAGGCGGGCATATTACCCCACGCCCAAGCCGGCTCGGATGAAAAAAAAACGCCGCGCCTATATAGTGGCCGACTTCCCTCGTAACACCCGATGGCCCGATCACCATGTCCGAAGCCCGCAAGATTCTCGTCACCAGCGCCCTGCCCTACGCCAACGGCTCGATCCACCTCGGCCACATGCTCGAGTATCTACAGACCGACATGTGGGTACGCTTCCAGAAGCTGCGCGGCAACCAGGCCATCTACGTCTGCGCCGACGACGCCCACGGCTCGGCCATCATGCTGCGCGCCGAGAAGGAAGGCATCACGCCGGAACAGCTGATCGACAACGTCCGTGCCGAGCACATGGCCGACTTCGCCGACTTCGGCGTGGACTTCGACAACTACCACTCGACCCATTCGGAAGAGAACCGCGAGCTGTCCGCCGCCATCTACCTGGCCCTGCGCGACAACGGCCACATCGCCACCCGCTCGGTGACCCAGTACTTCGACCCCGAGAAGGGCATGTTCCTCGCCGACCGCTTCATCAAGGGCACCTGCCCGAAATGCGCGGCCGAGGACCAGTACGGCGACAACTGCGAGAAATGCGGCGCCACCTACGAGCCGACCGAGCTGAAGAACCCGCGCTCGGCCATCTCCGGCGCCGTGCCGGTGCTCAAGGGCTCCAAGCACTTCTTCTTCAAGCTGCCCGACTTCGAGGCCATGCTGAAGAGCTGGACGCGCTCCGGCACCCTGCAGGACGCCGTGGCCAACAAGATCGCCGAATGGCTGGATGGCGGCCTGCAGGAGTGGGACATCTCCCGCGATGCGCCGTACTTCGGCTTCGAAATCCCCGATGAGCCGGGCAAGTACTTCTACGTCTGGCTGGACGCACCGATCGGCTACATGGCCAGCTTCAAGAACCTGTGCAGCAAGCGCCCGGAGCTGGACTTCGACGCCTTCTGGAACAAGGACTCGACCGCCGAGCTGTACCACTTCATCGGCAAGGACATCGTCAACTTCCATGCCCTGTTCTGGCCGGCCATGCTGGAAGGCGCCGGCTACCGCAAACCGACCGGCGTCAACGTGCACGGCTACCTGACCGTCAACGGCCAGAAGATGTCCAAGTCGCGCGGCACCTTCATCAAGGCGCGCACCTACCTGGACCACCTGAACCCGGAGTACCTGCGCTACTACTACGCATCCAAGCTCAGCCGCGGCGTGGACGACCTCGACCTGAACCTCGAAGACTTCGTGCAGAAGGTCAACTCCGACCTGGTCGGCAAGGTGGTCAACATCGCCAGCCGCTGCGCCGGCTTCATCCACAAGGGCAACGCCGGCGTGCTGGTCGACGCCAACCCCGAGCCGGAACTGTGGGCTGCCTTCCAGGCCGCCGCGCCGAGCATCGCCGAAGCCTACGAGGCCCGCGACTTCTCCCGCGCCATGCGCGAGATCATGGCCCTGGCCGACCGCGCCAACGCCTGGATCGCCGACAAGGCGCCGTGGGCACTGAACAAGGTCGAGGGCAAGCAGGCCGAGGTACAGGACATCTGCGCCCTGGGCGTCAACCTGTTCCGCCAGCTGGTGATCCTGCTTAAGCCGGTGCTGCCGAAGCTGGCCGCCGACGCCGAGGCCTTCCTCAACGTCGCCCCGCTGAGCTGGAACGACCTGGCCACCCCGCTGGCCGACCACCAGCTGAACCCGTTCAACCCGCTGCTGACCCGTATCGAACCCGCGAAGATCGAAGCCATGACCGAAGCCTCCAAGGAAGACCTCGCCGCCGAAGCCACCAAGCCCGCTGGCAATGGTGAGCTGACCAAGGACCCGCTGGCCGCCGAGATCAACTTCGACGCCTTCGCTGCCGTGGACCTGCGCATCGCCCTGATCGAGAAGTGCGAGTTCGTCGAGGGTGCCGACAAGCTGCTGCGCCTGTCGCTGGATATCGGCGACGAGAAGCGCAACGTGTTCTCCGGCATCAAGTCCGCCTACCCGGACCCGAGCAAGCTGGAAGGCCGCCTGACCCTGTACGTGGCCAACCTGGCTCCGCGCAAGATGAAGTTCGGCATCAGCGAAGGCATGGTCCTGGCCGCAGGCCCAGGCGGCGAGGAAATCTACCTGCTCAGCCCGGACAGCGGCGCCAAGCCGGGGCAGCGCGTCAAATAAGCTGGGCTAGCCTTGTAACAGGCACGCGGCGCCAGTCGCGGGCCTGGAGCAGATACGCATGAGCGACTTCCTCTTCGCCCTGATCGGCGCCGCGCTGGTCAGCAACCTGATCCTCGGCCTGCCGCTCGCTGCCGACGCCCTGCGCAGCGCCCGCTTACAGGCGCTGGGACCGGCCGGCGCCTTGCTGATCCTGCTCAGCGCACCTAGCGCCTGGTTCCTGCAACAAGCTCTGCAGACCGTCGACCTGGCCTATCTCTACCTGCTCATCAGCCTGCCGCTGCTGGCCGCCCTGAGCTGGCTCAGCCTGGCTCTGCTGGCGCGCCTGCGCACCACCCTGCCCCTGGACGGCTTGTGGCCACTGCTGCTCGGCAATGGCCTCGGTGCCATGCTGCTGGCGCGCTCTCTGGAGAACTTCTCCGCCGCGTTGGCCCTGGGCATCGGCGGCGGCCTGGGCTTCTGGCTGGTCTTGCAACTGATGAGCGACCTGCTCGAGCGCATCGAGCAGTGCGATATACCCGCAGCCTTCCGCGGCACGCCGATCCTGCTGATCGCCGCGGGCCTGATGAGCCTAGCCTTTCTCGGCTTCAGCGGCATGGGGGCGGCATGAGCAACGCGCTGCGACGCATTGAGGCCATCGATGCCCTGCTGCCGCAGACCCAGTGCGGCAAGTGCGGCCATCCCGGCTGCAAGCCCTACGCCGAGGGCATCTCTAATGGTGAGGCGATCAACAAGTGCCCGCCGGGCGGCACCGCCACCATCCATGCCCTGGCGCGCCTGCTGGAAGTGCCGGAGCTGCCGCTGGAGCTGCCCGCCGTACCGCCGCAGATCGCCCTGATTCGCGAAGCCGAGTGCATCGGCTGCACCAAGTGCATCCAGGCCTGCCCGGTGGACGCCATCGTCGGCGCGGCCAAGCTGATGCACACGGTGATCACCGCAGAATGCACCGGCTGCGAGCTGTGCGTGGCGCCCTGCCCGGTCGACTGCATCGATATCCTGCCGCTAGCCGGCGCGCAGGCTCAGCAACAGCGCGAGCGTGCCGATCAGTTCCGCAGCCGCCACGAGGCCCACCTCGCCCGCCTGGCGCGTGACGAAGCCCGGCGCAAGGCCGAGCGCGCCTCCCGTGCGCCGGCGGTGAGCACCGCCACGCCCACAGCGCAACCGGCCGCGAGCAACGACGACAGCTACAAGCGCCTGAAGATCGAGGCGGCCATGGCCAAGGTGGTGCTGAGCAAGGCCGAGAAGCAGTTGGCCCAGCACGGCACCCCTGAACTGCAGCGCCAGGTGGACGAACTGCGCCAGGCCGCCGAGCAGGCCCAACGCGCGCTGGACGCGGCCACGCAGCCGGCGCCAGCTGCTGTCACACCCGGCATCACCGCGCTCAAGCAGGCCAAGATCCAGTTCGCCTTGCGTCGCGCCGAGCTGGACAAGGCCACGCGCCACGGCGCGGACGACAGCACGCTGCAGGCTCTGCGCGCCAATTTGGAGGCCGCCGCGCAAGCCCTGCATGCCGCCGAAGAAGCCAGCGGCAAGCCGCTGCCCAACCTGGTACGCACCGACAAGTACTCGGTAGACTCGCAGCTGCGCGAGCTGAAGACCGAGCATTCCTATGCCCGCGCCGAGCTGCTGCGCCTGGAGCGACGCCTGGCCGCCAATACCGCCGCGGTGGATACCGACACCCTGCAGCAGGCCCGCCAACGCCTGGCGAATGCCGAGCGACAGCTGCATGACTACCAGCAGCCCTGAGATCGCCTTCGACCCACGCCCGAGCATGCAGCGGGTGCTGCTCGCCTGCCTGCCCGGCGCCCTGGCCCTGCTCTGGTTCAACGGCTGGGGCCTGCTGATCCAGTTGCTGCTGGCCATCGTCACCTGCTGCGCCTGCGACCTGCTGACCCGTCGCCTGCGCGGCCAGCCGCTCACGCCGCGGCAGCACAGCCTGTTCGAGCAGCCGCTACTGGCCGAAGGCAGCGGCCTGGTCAGCGCCCTGCTGCTGGCCCTGGCCCTGCCCGGCTACGCGCCCTGGTGGCTGACAGTGGCCAGTGCCGCCTTCGCCAGCCTGTTCGGCAAGTCGCTGTTCGGCGGTTTCGGCAGCAACCCGTTCAACCCAGCCATGCTCGGCTACGCCTTCGCCCTGGTCGCCTTCCCGGCGCAGATGGTGCATTGGCCAGCGCCTGGCGGCGGCCACGACCTGCTCGCCGGGCTGCAGCAGATCTTCGGCTTCGGCTCCGGCCTGCCGGACGGCTGGAGCCAGGCCACGGTGCTGGACAGCTTGCGCCACAACGACCGTCTGACCGTCGACGAACTGTTCACCAGCCACTCGGCCTTCGGCGGTGTCGGCGGGCGTGGCGTGGAATGGGTCAATCTGGCCTTCCTCGCCGGCGGCCTGTTCCTCCTGCAGCAGAAGGTGATCCGCTGGCAGGCGCCGGTCGGCATGCTCGGCGCCCTGTTCGTCGCCAGCCTGCTGTGCTGGAACGGCTCGGGCTCCGACTCCAACGGCTCACCACTGCTGCACCTGTTCAGCGGCGCCACCATGCTCGGCGCCTTCTTCATCATCACCGAGCCGGTCAGCGGCCCGGATAGTGCGCGCGGGCGCCTGTACTTCGGTATCGGCGTCGGCCTGCTGACCTACGTGATCCGCACCTGGGGCGGCTACCCGGACGGCCTGGCCTTCGCCGTGCTGCTGATGAACCTCTGCGTCACCCGACTGGATCGCCTGGGAGTGCCGCGATGAAACGCGCCGCCCCGCGCCTGCTGCTGATCGCCCTAATCGGCGCCGGCCTGCTCGTCGTCTTCCAGCACCTCGCCGCGCCGCGCATCGAGCAACAGCGCGAGGCCGCCGCCGAACGGACCCTGCTCGACCTGCTGCCCGCCGGCAGCTACGACAATCGCCCGCTACGCAGCCCCATCGCGCTGCCGGCCGGTGGCCCGCTGGGCAATGCCAGCGCCGAACCGGGCTACCTGGCCAGCCTGAACGGCCGACCCAGCGCCGTGCTGCTGCCGGTCAGCGCCCGCGGCTACGAGGGGCCGATCCACCTGCTGGTGGCGATCACCACAGATGGCCGCCTGCTAGCCAGCAAGGTGCTGCAACAGCAAGAGACGCCGGGCCTGGCCGATCTGTTGGCGCCCGACCGGGCCCGCTGGCTGGGCGGTTTCTCCGACAAGACACTGGAGGCCAACTGGACGCTACGCGCAGATGGCGGCCAGGTCGACCATATCGCTGGCGCTACCGTTACCTCGCGTGCGGTGACCGACGCCCTGCAGCGCGCGCTGAGATTCTTCGATGCCGAGCGCGAACGACTGCTGGAGGCACAGCCATGAAACGCTCCCTACAGGTACTCGCTCTGGCGCCCCTGCTGGGCTGCACCGATCTGCTGATCAAGGCGCTCGGCATTGGCCTGTGCGGCCTGCTGGTTCTACTGCTCTGTGGCCTGCTGCTGGCCCCGCTACGCGCTCGGATGCACGGCAGCGCCCTGGTGCTGGCGGCTCTGCTGATCGGCGGCATCCTGGCCGGCTTTGTGGCGCTTGCGCTGCAGTTGCTCAGCGCCGAGCTGGCAGGCGCCCTCGAACTGTTCCTGCCGCTGTTGATCCTGCCCTGCCTGGCGCTGGCTCTGGATGACCAACACTCCGCGTTGGCAGGCCTCAGGCCCGGCCTGATCTTCGCGCTGCTCGCCACTCTGCTCGGCGGCCTGCGCGAGCTGCTCGGCCATGGCAGCCTGTTCGCCCATGCCGACTGGCTGCTGGGGCCCGCCGCCAGCGGCTGGCACTGGTCGAGCGGCATGCCATTGCTGACGCACGCCGCCGGCGCCTTTATCCTGCTCGGCCTGTTGCTCGCCCTGCTCCACCACTTCAACCAAGACGACGCCCGATGAACGCCGCCAAGCGCTTTGAGATCTTCCGCCGCCTGCACGAAGACAACCCCGAACCCAAGACCGAACTGGCCTACACCACGCCGTTCGAGCTGCTGATCGCGGTAATCCTCTCCGCCCAGGCCACCGACGTCGGAGTGAACAAGGCCACGGCCAAGCTGTACCCGGTGGCCAACACCCCGGAGGCCATCCATGCCTTGGGCGTGGAAGGCCTCTCCGAGTACATCAAGACCATCGGCCTGTACAACAGCAAGGCCAAGAACGTCATCGAGACCTGCCGCATCCTGGTCGAGAAACATGGCAGCCAGGTGCCGGACAACCGCGAAGACCTGGAGGCGCTGCCCGGCGTCGGCCGCAAGACCGCCAACGTGGTGCTCAACACTGCCTTCCGCCAGCCGGCCATGGCGGTGGACACGCATATTTTCCGGGTCAGCAACCGCACCGGCATCGCCCCCGGCAAGACCGTGCTGGAGGTGGAGAGGAAGCTGGTCAAGTTCGTGCCCAAGGAGTTTCTGCTGGACGCGCACCACTGGCTGATCCTGCACGGCCGCTACGTCTGCCAGGCGCGCAAGCCGCGCTGTGGCGCCTGCCGCATCGAGGATCTGTGCGAGTACAAGGCGAAGACTTCCGACGATTGAAAAGCCATTAAATCGGGCATGGTCCCGATTGAAAAAATCTTTTTTACCGGCTCTGGCTTTATCGCTATAAGGTGCGCCATCAGCATTCCGAAAGCTGGAGTGATACATGAGCACTGGCAAAGAAGAACTCGAAGATGACTTCGTCGCCGAAGAGGTGGAAGACAGCCCCGAGCGCACGGTAGAGGTCGCCAAGACCAATCTGACCAAGCGCCGCATCATCGACAACCTGCTTGATGAGCGACGCCTGCAGCGACAGTTGAACGACTACGATTACGACTTCTGAGGTCGGATCGAAAAAAGCCCCGCAGTGCGGGGCTTTTTCGTTACTGATTGACCGCCAGCGGTCGGCGGCGCGCGCACTTGCTGGCGTACATGGCCGTGTCCGCCTGTTGCAACAGGGCATCCAGGTCACTATTACCGCGCACGGAAGACTCGGCGAGCCCCACGCTCAGGGACAGCGGCCGCCCGGTATTGCGGCGGAACGCCTCCAGCGCGTGATGCAGACGCAACAGCACTTCCTCGCTGCTGGTGTAATCGCTGGCCAGTACCACGAACTCGTCCCCGCCCAGACGGGCCACCACGTCGGTGCTGCGGAACAGAGAACGCAATAGCTGCGCTGCATCGACGATCATGGCGTCGCCAGCGGCATGACCGAAGCGGTCGTTGGCCTGTTTCAGGTAATCCAGGTCGGCATACAGCAACAGGCAGCGCCCGCCGCGGCGGCGCGCTGACTCCAGTTCACGCTCGGCGAGCAGCAGGAAGCCGCGGCGGTTGCGCAGCCCGGTCAGCTCGTCGGTCAGCGACAGCTGACGCACCTCCGCCGCGATCCGCTCGCGCTCGCGCACCTCGGCCTGCAGACGATGATTGACCTCGACCAGTTGCCCGGTGCGCTCCTTCACCCTGCGCTCCAGCTCGGCGTAAACCTGTACGTTCTCCAGGGCGATCGAGGTGGAATCCGCCAGTGCCTGCAACAGCTCGACCTGCTCGGCAGTGGCGGTATGCGGACTGGCCCAGTAGTTGCCGATGGCGCCGATCGGGTCCAAGGTGCGGATCGGCACCATGACCAGGCTTTTGACAAAGGTTGGCCGGTAGGCCTCGTGGGGGATGCGCGGGTCCAGGTAGATATCCGGGATCACCGTGGCCTGGCGGTTGAGCATGGCCCAGCCGCTGATGCACAGGCTCATGGGGAAGCGCTGCCCCTTCCACAGAGGCGAAATGGCGTCCTCGTCACGATAGAAGCACTGCTGTCCATCGCGCAGAACGAAGGTGGCGCCGTCGGCACCGGTCAGCTCGCGGGCCGCGCGACGGACAATCTCCGCCACCCGGTCCACATCCCTCGCCATCGACAGCTCCTGCACAACCCGGATCAGGCGCAGCGCCTGGGGATCAGCCGTCATGGAACACCTCGATGGCCAGGCAAATGGCCACTACATTTGTAAGCATTTACTTACAAAGCATAGCAGCTGTCAATCGTTGCGCTTGGGCGACAGCAGCTCGATCTTGTAGCCGTCCGGATCTTCGACGAATGCCAAGATGCTGGTGCCGTGCTTCATAGGGCCCGGCTCGCGGGTGATCTTGCCGCCACGGGCACGGATGTCCACGCAGGCCTTGTAGACGTCCTCCACTTCCAGGGCGATATGGCCGTAGCCGGTGCCCAGCTCATAGCTGTCCACGCCCCAGTTGTAGGTGAGCTCGATCACGCTGTTCTCGGCCTCGTTGCCGTAGCCGACGAACGCCAGGGTGAACTGGCCGTCCGGGTAGTCCTTGCGGCGCAGCAGGGTCATGCCCAGCACTTCGGTGTAGAAGGCGATGGAGCGATCCATGTCGCCGACGCGCAGCATGGTATGCAGCAGTCTCATCAGGTTTTCCTCATCGTTGCCCTGGTGCGGGCTTATAAAAACAGAACCCCGGCTCATGGCCGGGGTTCGTTTGGCGCAGGGTTTCAGCTTATCAGAACAGCTTGCGGCCCTTGCCGGCGGCGATGCGCATGCGCAGGGCGTTGAGCTTGATGAAGCCCGCCGCGTCTGCCTGGTTGTAGGCGCCGCCGTCTTCCTCGAAGGTCGCGATATTGGCGTCGAACAGCGAGTCGTCGGACTTGCGGCCAACCACGATGACGTTGCCCTTGTACAGCTTCAGACGCACCACACCGTTCACGTTGGTCTGCGAGGCGTCGATCATCTGCTGCAGCATCAGACGCTCAGGACTCCACCAGTAGCCGGTGTAGATAAGGCTGGCGTACTTGGGCATCAGCTCATCTTTCAGGTGCGCCACTTCGCGGTCCAGGGTGATCGACTCGATGGCGCGGTGGGCGCGCAGCATGATGGTGCCGCCGGGAGTCTCGTAGCAGCCGCGGGACTTCATGCCGACATAACGGTTCTCGACGATGTCGAGGCGGCCGATGCCGTTCTCACCGCCGATGCGGTTCAGTTCGGCCAGCACGGTGGCCGGGGTCATTTCCTTGCCGTCGATGGCAACGATGTCGCCCTTGCGGTACGTCAGCTCGATGTAGGTGGGGGTGTCCGGCGCCGCTTCCGGCGACTTGGTCCACTTCCACATGTCTTCTTCGTGCTCGGTCCAGGTGTCTTCCAGCACGCCGCCCTCGTAGGAGATGTGCAGCAGGTTGGCATCCATGGAGTACGGCGACTTCTTCTTGCCGTGACGCTCGATCGGGATAGCGTGCTTCTCGGCATAGTCCATCAGCTTCTCGCGGGACAGCAGGTCCCACTCGCGCCAGGGGGCGATCACCTTCACGCCCGGCTTCAGCGCGTAGGCGCCCAGCTCGAAGCGCACCTGGTCGTTGCCCTTGCCGGTGGCGCCGTGGGAGATGGCGTCGGCGCCGGTCTCGTTGGCGATCTCGATCAGGCGCTTGGCGATCAGCGGGCGGGCGATGGAAGTACCCAGCAGGTACTCGCCTTCGTAGATGGTGTTGGCGCGGAACATCGGGTAGACGAAGTCGCGGACGAATTCTTCGCGCAGGTCGTCGATGTAGATTTCCTTGACGCCCATGGCCTGGGCCTTGGCGCGGGCCGGCTCGACCTCTTCGCCCTGGCCGAGGTCGGCGGTGAAGGTCACCACTTCGCAGTTATAGGTGTCTTGCAGCCACTTGAGGATCACCGAGGTGTCCAGGCCACCGGAATAGGCCAGAACTACCTTCTTAACGTCCGCCATGCCAATCAACTCCACGGGGTTGTACGGAAAACCCGCGATTCTACCGGCCGTTCCGGACGATTTACAGGGGCGCGACAGACACTAGCGACAAAGCGACAGTTTTATTTGTAGCTGCGACTTCAGGATTTGGTCGCAGGTGCCGCCGGAGCCTCTGCGGCGGGCGCCGGCTCGCTGGCGGCCGGTGGTGCGCTCGGTGCGGGCTCGGCTGGAGTTTCCGGCACCGGCTCGCGGGACAGGGTCATGGTCACCCTGCGATTCTTCGCCCGATTGGCTTCGCCGCTGTTCTTCACCAGCGGATAACGCTCGCCATGGAAGCGCACGATGATCTGCTCGGCCGGTATGCCGCGCGACTTGAGGTACTCCTCCACCGCCACGGCACGACGGCGCGAGGTATCGCGATTATTCAGGCGGTTGCCGGAGTTGTCGGAGTGGCCGTCGAGCTGGATGCGGTTGACGGTCGGATCGGCCTTGATGAAGTCGAGAATGATGTCGATCTTGGCCTGGGCCAGCGGCTCCAGCGTGGTGCCGCCGCTGGGAAAGCCCAGCTGGGTCTGGCGGATCTGGTCGAAGTTGACCGGCAACAGGCCGACCGTGCACTTGAGGTAATCGTTGTAGGCCTGGTTGAACTTGATCGGCAGCAAGCGCACCTCAAGGTTCTCGCCGCCCTGCAGGGTGCGATGGCGCACCAGCGGGCTACGCCCCTCCATCAGCCCGGTAAGCAGGCGCCCGGCCTGCTCCTGGTTACTGTTGAACGGCACTTCACCGCTGCCGATGGTCAGCGCACCGAGATTGATGTCGCCACGCCCCGGTTGCCAGGGCGCCGCGGCGGCCAGCAGGGTCGCCGACCCCGCCCCCAGCCAACGCTCGCGCGCCTTGAGACGGAAAGTGGCCTGCTCACCGGCACGGCGAACGAACTCACCGCTGCCGAAATCGGCAATGGGTTGGCTCAAGCGGCATTCGAACTGATCGCCCTCGACCTTCCACTCCACTTTCTCCATGCGTGTCTGGAAAGTGATGGCCGCAGCCGGCATGCACCAAGGCAGGCTGGCAAACAGGCTAAGCAGGAAGAGGCTGGGCTGGCGCAAGATCGGCTCCGTGGGGAGATACGGCTTTCATAGCCCGTATCGGCCACGGCAGCGGAAACTTGATAGGCCGTCTGGCCGGCAAAACTGGTAGCATTCGCCCACGTTTTACCTGCCGGGAATCCCCATGTCCGACCGCATTACCCTGCTGCGCCCAGACGACTGGCACATCCATCTGCGCGATGGTGCCGTCCTGCAGCATACCGTCCGCGATGTCGCGCGGACCTTCGCCCGCGCCATCATCATGCCCAACCTGGTACCGCCGGTACGCAACGCCGACGAGGCCGATGCCTATCGCCAGCGCATCCTGGCCGCCCGCCCGGCTGGCAGCCGCTTCGAGCCGCTGATGGTGCTGTACCTCACCGACAAGACCAGCGCAGAAGACGTGCGCGCTGCCAAGGCCAGCGGCTTCGTGCATGCCGCCAAGCTGTACCCGGCGGGCGCCACCACCAACTCCGACTCCGGCGTGACCAGCATCGACAACATCTTCCATGTGCTGGAAGCCATGGCCGAAGTCGGCCTGCCGCTGCTGGTGCATGGTGAGGTGACCCGCGCCGAAGTCGACGTGTTCGACCGCGAGAAGCGCTTCATCGACGAGCACCTGACCCGCGTGGTCGAGCGCTTCCCGACACTGAAAGTGGTGTTCGAACACATCACCACCGGCGATGCCGTAGCCTTCGTCAAGGCCGCGCCGGCCAATGTCGGTGCCACCATCACCGCCCACCACCTGCTGTACAACCGCAACCACATGCTGGTTGGCGGCATTCGCCCGCACTTCTATTGCCTGCCGATCCTCAAGCGCAACACCCACCAGGAAGCCCTGCTGGATGCCGCTACCAGCGGCAGCCCGAAGTTCTTCCTCGGCACCGACTCAGCACCGCACGCCAAGCACGCCAAGGAAGCCGCCTGCGGCTGCGCCGGCTGCTATACCGCGCACGCGGCCATCGAGTTGTACGCCGAGGCCTTCGAGCAACGTAACGCGCTGGACAAGCTGGAAGGCTTCGCCAGCCTGCATGGCCCAGACTTCTACGGCCTGCCGCGCAACACCGATAGCATCACCCTGGTGCGCGAGGAATGGACCGGCCCAAGCGAGCTGCCGCTGGGCGAAAGCCTGGTGATTCCGCTGCGCGCTGGCGAGAAACTGCAATGGCGCCTGCTGGAGAATCAAGCGTGAGCGAAGACAACTTCGACGACGAACTCGACGGCAGCCTGCCGTCCGGCCCGCGCCACCCGATGGCTGCGCGTTTCCGCGGCTACCTGCCGGTGGTGGTGGACGTCGAGACCGGCGGTTTCAACAGTGCCACCGACGCCCTACTGGAGATCGCGGCGACCACCATCGCCATGGACGAGGACGGCTTCCTCTACCCGGACCACACCCATTTCTTCCGCATCGAGCCCTTCGAGGGCGCCAATATCGAGGCGGCGGCACTGGAGTTCACCGGCATCAAGCTCGACCATCCGCTGCGCCAGGCGGTGAGCGAGGAACATGCGCTGACCGAAATCTTCAAGGGCCTGCGCAAGTCAATCAAGGCCAATGGCTGCAAGCGCGCCATCCTGGTTGGCCACAACAGCAGCTTCGACCTCGGCTTCCTCAACGCCGCCGTGGCTCGCTGCGACCTCAAGCGCAACCCGTTCCACCCCTTCTCCAGCTTCGACACCGCCACCCTGGCCGGCCTCGCCTATGGCCAGACCGTGCTGGCCAAGGCCTGCCAGGCCGCCGGTATCGACTTCGACGGTAAAGAAGCGCACTCCGCGCGCTACGACACCGAGAAGACCGCCGAGCTGTTCTGCGGCATCGTCAATCGCTGGAAGGAAATGGGCGGCTGGGACGACTTCGATCAGTAGACCCCGCGCAGCAGATGAAGAACCCGGCTCAGGCCGGGTTTTTTTATTGGGCAACGCGAAAGCCCGTCAGGCGGGAAAAGCTGACATCAAGTTTTGACAAGCATTCTCATTAACATTAGTATCCTTCGCTAACAGCACCACCAACCCACTTCGAGCCTGCCCATGTACGTTTGCCTCTGCCAGGGTGTTACCGACGGTCAAATCCGCGAAGCCATCTACGAAGGCTGCTGCAGCTATCGTGACGTGCGCGAGAGCCTCGGCGTGGGCACCCAGTGCGGCAAATGCGCCTGCCTGGCCAAGGAAGTGGTGCGCGACACCCTGAACGAAGTCCAGAGCAGCCAGGCCGCCCTCGCCTGCCAGGCCAGCTTCGTCGCCGCCTGATCCTGCGAATACGAAAAAGCCGGACCTCGAGTCCGGCTTTTTTATGCCCGCAAGAGGGCGATCAGGCCTGTGGCACGCCGCTGTGGAAGCGGAGCTCCTGGTCCGGCGACTCGATCAGCTCGCGCTCGGTCTCGCGCACCCGCTCGATCACCCGCGCCACGTCGGACTCCTCGCCGTACTGGTAGGCCAGCTTGAGATAGCCCTGGAAGTGCCGCGCTTCGGACTTCAGCAGGCCGCCGTAGAACTTGCCCAGCTCCTCGTCCAGATGCGGCACCAGTGCCTCGAAGCGCTCGCAGCTGCGCGCCTCGATAAAGGCCCCCACGACCAGCGTATCGACCAGCTTCTGCGGCTCATGGTTGCGCACCAGCTTGCGCAGGCCGGAGGCATAGCGCGACGCCGACACGGGACGCAGTTCGATGCGCCGCTTCTTCATGATGCGCAGCACCTGCTCGTGGTGCACCAGCTCCTCGCGGGCCAGGCGCGACATGAAGTTGATCAGGTCCAGTTCCTGGCCGTACTTGGCCATCAGCGCCATGGCCGTGGAGGCCGCCTTGTACTCGTTGTTCTTGTGGTCGATCAGCAGCGTTTCCTGATCGTCCAGGGCCGCCTGCACCCAGGCTGCGGGAGTGGGACAAGCAAGGAACTGATGGATTTCAGGCAGATTCACGGCGAACGATCCAGAGTAACGGCAACGGCCAGTTGGCACCGGCAGCAAGGGCGGGCCATTATACGGATGAAGGCGCGCGGAGCCAGCCAGGCAGTGATGCAGGTCAAGACCGCCGTCAGCGGCCGCCTCTATAGTGGGCTGCATCAAAGCACTTCAAGCACAGGGAGACGCTCATGCAAGCCATACGCAGCATTCTGGTGGTGATGGACCCGCAGCAATCCGATGGCCTGGCACTCAAGCGCGCCAAGCTGATCGCCGGCGTGACCCAGTCGCACCTGCATCTGCTGGTCTGCGACAAGAAAGGCGAGCACAGCGCCTACCTCACCGAGCACCAGGCCAGCCTGCAACAGGAAGGCTACAGCGCCACCATCCAGCAGGCGTGGCACGACGGCCTCTACCAGACCATCGTCGCCGTACAGCAGGCAGAGGGCTGTGGCCTGGTGATCAAGCAACACGTGCCGGACAACCCACTGAAGAAGGCCCTGCTCACCCCCGAGGACTGGAAGCTGCTGCGCTACTGCCCAAGTCCGGTGCTGATGGTCAAGACCAGCACGCCCTGGACCGGCGGCATCATTCTCGCCGCGGTCGACGTCGGCAACGGCGACTCCGAGCACCGCACCCTGCACTCCGGCATCGTCAGCAACGGCTATGACATCGCCCACCTGGCCAATGGCAGCCTGCACGTGATCAGCGCCCACCCCTCGCCGATGCTCTCGGCGGCCGACCCGACCTTCCAGCTCAAGGAAACCATCGAGGCGCGCTACCGTGAACAGTGCAAGGCCTTCCAGGCCGAGTACGACGTCAGCAACGATCGCCTGCATGTGGAGGAAGGCCCGGCCGACGTGCTGATCCCCTACACCGCGCAGAAGCTCGGCGCGGTGGTCACCGTGATCGGCACAGTGGCCCGCACCGGGCTCTCCGGCGCGTTAATCGGCAACACCGCGGAAGTGGTGCTGGATGCCCTGGAGAGCGACGTACTGGTGCTCAAGCCGGACGACATCATCGCCCACCTGGAAGAGCTGGTCGCCCAGCGCTGATCCGGCGCGCCAACGAAAAAGCCGCCCGAGGGCGGCTTTTTTCATGGGTCGACATACCTCAGACGCGGCTTTCCACGCCCTCGCGCAGGAAGCGCGGCGCGATGTAGCGCTCATAGTGCGCCTCGGAGAGCAGGAAGAACTCGCGATCGATGGCCTCGCGCAGCGCCGGCAGCTCCCAGTCGCGGAACTCCGGCAGCAGAGCTAGGCCGTATGCATCCAGGCGGCTGATCAGGCGCGAGGCGCGGGCGATCAGCTGGTAGGCCCAGCAGTACTCAGACTGCTCGGGCACGAAGCGCACCTGGTGCTGCTCTAGCTGCGCGCGCAGGCGCTCGGGGTCGAACACCTCCACCTTGCCTTGCATCACCTGCACCAGCAGCACCTCCAGGCGCTTCCACACCGCACGCTTCTCGTCGTCGTTGTAAGCGTTCCAGTTCACCACCTCGTGGTGAAAGCGCTTGCAGCCGCGGCACACCAGGTCGCCGTAGACGGTGGAGCAGAGGCCGACGCAGGGCGTCTTGATGCGTTGATTGGACATATGAGGCAGGCGGGGGCGCTGTGAAACAGGCCGCCCATGATAGCGGCTCACCCTGGCAGGGTCATCATGACCGACCAGACCTTTGTCGACTTGCCAGACAAACGACGGGCAGTAGCCTAAGAGGCCGATTGGATCGGGGTTTGCGCTTAACTTTGGCGTCCCGTTCCAGTAGAATCGGACCGCCTTTTTAGGCGCCGATGTCCGTCAGAAGCTGTTTTCAAAGCGTCACGAGCACAGTTGATCCGCCAGGAACGTCGTTGGCGCCGGGTTCATCGAACCCGCGCCAGCCCTCATCACTCCCGCTCCTGCGGCGTAAAACTTTGAAAGCAGCTTCTAGTATGAGGCTATCGACACACCGGCCAGTGCACTCACAAAGTTCAGCGGCGCGGCGTGCGATGGCTTTAGGATGAGCGTTGCGGGCCGCCGCGACTACTGATGAGGGTAATAACTGTGCTTGAAGCCTATCGCAAACACGTAGAAGAGCGTGCCGCCCAAGGGATCGTTCCCCAGCCGCTGAACGCCGAGCAAACCGCAGGCCTGGTCGAGCTGCTGAAGAATCCCCCGGCTGGCGAAGAAGCCTTCCTCGTTGATCTGATCACCAACCGTGTTCCGCCAGGAGTGGACGAAGCCGCCTACGTCAAGGCCGGTTTCCTCTCCGCCGTGGCCAAGGGCGAAGCCAGCTCCCCGCTGATCAGCAAGCAACGCGCCGTTGAGCTGCTGGGCACCATGCAGGGCGGCTACAACATCGCCACCATGGTCGAGCTGCTGGACAACGCCGAGCTGGCCGAAGTCGCCGCCGAGCAACTCAAGCACACCCTGCTGATGTTCGACGCCTTCCACGACGTCGCTGAGCGCGCCAAGAAAGGCAACGCCAACGCCAAGGCTGTCATGCAGTCCTGGGCCGACGGCGAGTGGTTCGTCAACCGCCCTGCCGTTCCGGAAAAAGTCACCCTGACCGTGTTCAAGGTCACCGGCGAAACCAACACCGACGACCTGTCGCCGGCTCCGGACGCCTGGTCCCGCCCGGACATCCCGCTGCACGCCCTGGCCATGCTGAAAATGGCCCGCGACGGCATCAACCCGGACGCCCCCGGCAGCGTCGGCCCGATCAAGCAGATGGAAGCTCTGAAAGCCAAAGGCTTCCCGGTTGCCTACGTCGGTGACGTGGTCGGTACCGGTTCCTCCCGTAAGTCCGCCACCAACTCGGTGCTGTGGTTCTTCGGCGACGACATCCCGAACGTGCCGAACAAGCGCGCCGGTGGTTTCTGCTTCGGCACCAAGATCGCCCCGATCTTCTACAACACCATGGAAGACGCCGGCGCCCTGCCGATCGAATTCGACTGCACCAACCTGGCCATGGGCGACGTCATCGACGTTTACCCGTACAAGGGCGAAGTGCGCCGTAACGGTAGCGACGAACTGGTCACCAGTTTCCAGCTGAAAACCGACGTGCTGCTGGACGAAGTCCGCGCCGGCGGCCGTATCCCGCTGATCGTCGGCCGTGGCCTGACCGAGAAAGCCCGCGCCGAGCTGGGCCTGGCTCCGTCCACCCTGTTCAAGAAGCCGGTCGCTCCGGCTGACAGCGGCAAGGGCTTCACCCTGGCCCAGAAGATGGTCGGTCGCGCCTGCGGCCTGCAGGAAGGCCAAGGCGTACGCCCGGGCACCTACTGCGAGCCGAAGATGACCACCGTCGGCTCCCAGGACACCACCGGTCCGATGACCCGCGACGAGCTGAAGGACCTGGCTTGCCTGGGCTTCTCCGCCGACCTGGTGATGCAGTCCTTCTGCCACACCGCGGCCTATCCGAAGCCGATCGACGTCAACACCCACCACACCCTGCCGGACTTCATCATGACCCGCGGCGGTGTGTCCCTGCGTCCGGGCGACGGCATCATCCACAGCTGGCTGAACCGCATGCTGCTGCCGGATACCGTAGGTACCGGTGGTGACTCGCACACCCGCTTCCCGATGGGCATCTCCTTCCCGGCCGGTTCCGGCCTGGTGGCCTTCGCCGCTGCCACCGGCGTCATGCCGCTGGACATGCCGGAATCCGTACTGGTGCGCTTCAAGGGCAAGCTGCAACCGGGCATCACCCTGCGTGACCTGGTCCATGCCATCCCCTACTACGCCATCAAGCAGGGCCTGCTGACCGTCGAGAAGAAGGGCAAGATCAACGCCTTCTCCGGCCGCATCCTCGAGATCGAAGGCCTGGACGAACTGACCGTTGAACAGGCCTTCGAGCTGTCCGACGCCTCGGCCGAACGCTCCGCCGCCGGTTGCACCATCAAGCTGCCGGAAAAGGCCATTGCCGAGTACCTGCGCTCCAACATCACCATGCTGCGCTGGATGATCGGCGAAGGTTACGGCGATGCCCGTACCCTGGAGCGTCGCGCCCAGGCCATGGAAGCCTGGCTGGCCAACCCGCAACTGCTGGAAGCCGACAAGGACGCCGAGTACGCCGAGATCATCGAGATCGACCTGGCCGACGTCAAAGAGCCGGTGCTCTGCGCGCCGAACGACCCGGACGACGCCCGTCTGCTGTCCACTGTCGCCGGTGAGAAGATCGACGAAGTGTTCATCGGTTCGTGCATGACCAACATCGGTCACTTCCGCGCTGCCGGTAAGCTGCTGGACAAGGTCAAGGGCGGCATTCCGACCCGTCTGTGGCTGGCTCCGCCGACCAAGATGGACGCCCACCAGTTGACCGAAGAAGGCTACTACGGCATCTACGGCAAGGCTGGCGCGCGCATGGAAATGCCGGGCTGCTCGCTGTGCATGGGTAACCAGGCACGCGTACAGACCGGTTCGACCGTGGTCTCCACTTCGACCCGTAACTTCCCGAACCGCCTGGGCGACGCGACCAACGTGTACCTGGCCTCTGCCGAACTGGCAGCAGTCGCCTCGATCACCGGCAAGCTGCCGACCGTCGAGGAGTACATGGAGTACGCGAAGAACATCGACAGCATGGCTGCCGACGTTTACCGCTACCTGAGCTTCGACCAGATCGCCGAGTTCCGCGAAGCCGCAGCCAACGCCAAGATCCCGGCCGTACAGATCTAAGCGTTAGCGCAATGAGAAAGCCCCGCCCAGTGCGGGGCTTTTTTTATGGAGCGAAACCGGGGATGCCGTGGTCGGAACTTCTGAAGCCCCTCGGGGGCACCCTTTCATAAGGAGTTCACCATGAAACCCTGGATTCTTGCCCTGCTCTGCGTGTTCGGCCTGACCGGCTGCGCCACCGACTACATCATCGCCACCACCGACGGCCAGATGCTCAGTTCCGAGGACAAGCCGGAGATCGACGATGAAACCGGCCTGATCACCTACGAGGACGCCGAAGGCAACGAGCAGCAGATCCCGCAGAGCTCGGTGAAACAGATCATCGAACGCTGACCAGGCCCGGCCCGCTTCGGCGGGCCGCGACCTTTTGCGCACTTGCCAGAGACAGCGCAACGGGAATAGCGTGACGGTACTGCCCTCATTTAGGAGTACCTCATGAAACATTGGCTTCTCGCCTTCTTCTGCCTTGCCGCGCTGACCGGCTGCGCCAGCGAATACCTGCTGGTCACCACCGACGGCCAGATCCTCACCAGCGATGGCAAACCCGAGCTGGATGACGACACCGGCATGTACGAGTTCGAAGACAGCGAAGGTCGCGAGCAACACATCCCGCAGAACCAGATCAAGCAGATGATGGAGCGCTGAAGGCGCCCTTTCCGCTGCGCCCGTCGTGCTGGCATATGGCTTGCTTAGCCATATGCAGCAGAGTCCCTCCAACGGCGGAGTGACTCATAGACAATGGCGTCGCTCCCGGCCCACCCAGTGCTGGCCAGGTGCGGCGCCTTTTTGTTCAACGACGGAACAAAGACATGACCGATACCAGCAATACCCGCAGCGATGCCCTGGCCTGGGTCGCCGGCAGCGATGCCCCGGAGAAGAGCGCACTGAACCTGGGCTTCATGGCTCTGACCGACTCGGCCTCGCTGATCGTCGCGGCCACCCAGGGCTTCGCCCAGCCCTACGGCCTGACCCTCAACCTGCAGCGCCAAGCCTCCTGGGCCGGCCTGCGTGATCGCCTGCTGAGCGGCGAGCTGGACGCCGCCCAGGCCCTGTATGGCCAGGTCTACGGCATCCACCTGGGCCTCGGCAGCACCGCTACCGAGATGGCCATCCTCATGGGACTGTGCCAGAACGGCCAAGCGCTCAACCTGTCGCAACCGCTCAAACAGGCCGACGTGACCAGCGGCGAGGCACTGGCCATGCGCGTGCGCCAAGGTGGTGCGAAGCTGACCTTCGCCCAGACCTTCCCCACCGGCACCCACGCCATGTGGCTCTACTACTGGCTGGCCGCCCAGGGCATCCATCCGCTGGAGGACGTCAACACCGTGGTGGTACCGCCTTCGCAGATGGTCGCCCACCTGCGCGCCGCGCGTATCGACGGCTTCTGCGCCGGCGGCCCCTGGGGCGCGCTGGCGGTAGAGGAAGACCAGGGCTTCACCCTGGCCACCAGCCAGAACATCTGGGCCGACCACCCGGAGAAGGTGCTCGGTGTGACCCGCGAGTTCGTCGAGCAATACCCCAACACCGCACGCGCCCTGACCATGGCCGTACTGGAGGCCAGCCGCTTCATCGACGAGAGCGAAGAGAACAAGCGCAGCACCGCACAGCTGATCAGCAGCAGCGAATACGTCGACGCGCCGCTGTCGGCCATCCAGCCGCGCTTCCTCGGCCAATACGAGGATGGCCTCGGCCACGCCTGGCTGGACGCCCATCCACTGCGTTTCTTCGCCGACGGCGCGGTGAACATGCCCTGGCTGTCCGACGGCATCTGGTTCCTCACCCAGTTCCGCCGCTGGGGCCTGCTCAAGGACGACCCGGACTACCTCGCCCTGGCAAGGCAGATTCACCAGCTGGACATCTACCGCAGCGCCGCCGAAGCTCTGGGCATCGCGGTGCCGGAACAACCGATGCGTCGCTCCACCCTGCTCGACGGCAGCGTCTGGGATGGCAGCGACCCGGCCGGCTATGCCCGCTCGTTCGCCATCCATGCGCGCGCCGACAGCGCTGCCGCCATCGCCCTGTAACGGACCGAGACATAAGCACGATGCTACGCATACTCCTGATCAACGATACCCCGAAGAAGGTCGGCCGCCTGAAGAGTGCGCTGATCGAGGCCGGTTTCGAGGTGATCGACGAATCCGGGCTGACCATCGACCTGCCCGAGCGGGTCGAGGCGGTACGCCCCGATGTCGTGCTGATCGACACCGAATCCCCGGGCCGCGACGTGATGGAACAGGTGGTGCTGGTGACCCGTGACCAGCCCCGCCCGATCGTCATGTTCACCGACGAGCACGACCCGCAGGTGATGCGCCAGGCCATCCAGTCCGGCGTCAGCGCCTACATAGTCGAAGGCATCCAGGCCGACCGCCTGCAGCCGATCCTCGACGTGGCCATGGCCCGTTTCGAAAGCGACCAGGCCCTGCGTGCCCAGCTGCAGGCCCGCGACGAGCAACTGGCCGAGCGCAAGCGCATCGAACTGGCCAAGGGCCTGCTGATGAAAATGAAGAGCTGCAACGAGGAAGACGCCTACACCCTGATGCGCCGCCAGGCCATGAGCCGCCAACAGAAGCTGATCCAGGTGGCCGAGCAGATCATCGCCATGCACGACATGTTGGGGAATTGAGGCGACTGTACTGCCCGCAAATGCAACTGTATCGGTTCACTCAAGCAGCATCGCAGCACTGTAATGCTCAACTCGGCCGGAGCCTGTATCTGCCGGCCCGCTGTGTCACTCAGCTAGGGTAAGAACCATCTTCCCCTGCCGAGTACACAACCATGAACGAACGCCAGCTGCTGGCCGAGGCCGACCGCCGCGCCCTCGCCTATCTCGACGGCAGCGCCCAGCGCCGGGTGTACCCCGACGACCAGGCCATCGCTGCGCTAAGCACCTTCGATCAACCCTGGCCCGAGTCCGGACAGGACGCCCAACGGGTGCTACAGCAGCTCGATGAGCTAGGCTCACCGGCCACGGTTACCAGCAACGGCCCGCGCTACTTCGGCTTTGTCATCGGCGCCACCCTGCCGGCCGCCGCGGCCGCCGAGCGCATGGTGCTGGCGTGGGATCAGTGCGCCTCATCCTTCGACAACTCACCCGTTGCCGATCGCCTGGAGAAAGTCGCCGGCCGCTGGGTGTGCCAGGCCTTGGGCCTGCCGAGCGAAAGCGCCGTGGGCTTCGGCACCAGCGCCACCGCCTGTACCCTCGCCTGCCTCTCCGCCGCCCGCCGCACGTTGCTGGCTCGACAAGGCTGGGACTTCGACGCCGATGGCCTGATGGGCGCCCCGGAAATCCGCGTGGTGCTCTCCGAAACCGCCCACATCACGGTGAAGAAGGCCCTGCGCGTGCTCGGCTTCGGCATGAACCGCCTGCACTATGCGCCGGTAGACGAACACGGCCGCATCGACCCGGCACGCCTGCCGGCGCTGGACGAGCGCACCCTGCTGATCCTGCAGGCCGGCGAGGTCAACACCGGCGAATTCGACCGCTTCGCCGAGCTAATCCCCAAGGCCCGCGAAGCCGGCGCCTGGGTGCATGTCGACGGCGCCTTCGGCCTGTGGGCCCGGGCCTCCTCGAAGGCCGAGCTGGCCGAGGGCGTGGAACTGGCCGATAGCTGGACCACCGATGGCCACAAGTGGCTGAACACCCCCTACGACAGCGCCATGGCCATCTGCCGCGACGCCGATGCGCTGGCCGCGTCGATGAACAGCGACGCCGCCTATGCCACCGCAAGCCGTGATGCGCAGAAGAACCTGACCCTGGAATTCTCCCGTCGTGCCCGCGGCGTGGCGATCTGGGCGGCGCTGGCCAGCCTCGGCCGCGATGGCCTGCGCGAGCTGATCGACCGCCATATCCGCCAGGCCGGCGAGCTGGCCGAAACCCTGCGCGCGGGCGGCTACCAGGTACTCAATCGGGTGGTGCTCAACCAGGTGCTGGTACGCGGCGACTCGGATGAGCAGACGGCCGCCATTCGCGAGGCAGCGCAGAACTCTGGCGAGGTCTGGTTCGGCCCCACCGTCTGGCAGGGGCGCCCGGCCTTCCGCCTGAGCCTCAGCTCCTGGCGCACCGAGGATCGGCATGTCCACGCTCTGGCGGAACTGCTGTTGCGTCTGAAACGCCAGCTCTGAGCCGCTCGCCCGGCGCGAAAGCGCTGCCCATCCGTTAGGCGTGGCATCAGGAGGCAGGGACTGCACTGCTGATTTGCCCGCGAACTGCTCTGGACAGCGGTGGGCCAGGCCCCTTATCTTCGCCCCAGGCCACACGCATGTGGCCTGCGTCGCTCGGACGGTTCCGGGCGCTTACGTACTCCGAGGAAAGCATGGCTGACAATGCCAAGCGCCGCTTTGCGCGCATCGATCGTCTCCCCCCCTACGTTTTCAATATCACCGCCGAACTGAAGATGGCCGCCCGCCGCCGTGGCGAGGACATCATCGACTTCAGCATGGGCAATCCGGACGGCGCCACTCCGCCGCATATCGTCGAGAAGCTGGTGCAGGTCGCCCAGCGCGAAGACACCCACGGCTACTCCACGTCCCGCGGCATCCCGCGCCTGCGCCGCGCCATCTCGCGCTGGTACAAGGATCGCTACGAGGTGGAGATCGACCCGGAAAGCGAAGCCATCGTCACCATCGGCTCCAAGGAGGGCCTGGCGCACCTGATGCTGGCCACCCTGGACCATGGCGACACCGTGCTGGTGCCCAACCCCAGCTACCCGATCCACATCTACGGCGCGGTGATCGCCGGCGCCCAGGTGCGTTCGGTACCGCTGGTGCCGGGTGTGGACTTCTTCGCCGAGCTGGAGCGGGCCATTCGCGAGGCCATTCCCAAGCCGAAGATGATGATCCTCGGCTTCCCCTCCAACCCCACCGCCCAGTGCGTGGAGCTGGACTTCTTCGAGCGGGTGGTGGCCCTGGCCAAGCAGTACGACGTGCTGGTGATCCACGACCTGGCCTATGCCGACATCGTCTACGACGGCTGGAAGGCCCCGTCGATCATGCAGGTGGAAGGCGCCAAAGACATCGCCGTGGAGTTCTTCACCCTGTCCAAGAGCTACAACATGGCCGGCTGGCGCATCGGCTTCATGGTCGGCAATAAAGAACTCGTGAGCGCCCTGGCGCGGATCAAGAGCTACCACGACTACGGCACCTTCACTCCGTTGCAGGTGGCCGCCATCGCCGCCCTGGAAGGCGACCAGCAGTGCGTGCGCGACATCGCCGAGCAGTACCGCCAGCGCCGCAACATGCTGGTCAAGGGCCTGCACGAGGCGGGCTGGATGGTGGAGAAGCCCAAGGCCTCCATGTACATCTGGGCCAAAATCCCCGAGCCATACGCCCACATGGGTTCGCTGGAGTTCGCCAAGAAGCTGCTGCTGGAGGCCAAGGTTTGCGTCTCGCCGGGCCTGGGCTTCGGTGACTACGGCGACGACCACGTGCGCTTCGCCCTGATCGAAAACCAGGACCGCACCCGCCAGGCCATTCGCGGCATCAAGGCGATGTTCCGTGCCGATGGCCTGCTGCAGCCGCCCGCAAGCAAGCCGCGCAAGGCCCAGGTCGACTGAGCCAGGCGCCATGCAAAAGGCCCCGGCGGAGAAGTCCGCCGGGGCCTTTTCGTATCAGCCGCTTTCCATCAACCGGAGTAATCCAGCGCGGTCCAGGTACGGCCCAGACCGCTGGCGATCATGCAGCCCGGTCGCTCCAATGCCTCATCACTGCTCTGCGCCAGGCGGGTCACTTCACCTTCGCCGCCACGCTCGGTCAGCCATTGCAGGCGCCCGCAATTGGGCGTGTCGATCACGTAGCTGGCGGCGATCAGCGAGTTCTGACCAGGCAGGCGCACCACATCGAGCACCCGCCCTACTTCCTCTACGCGCTTACCATCTCGCACCAGCACGGCCCAGGCCTCGCCGCCCTCGATAACCAGATAGGCGCCATTGGCCCTGGGTTGTTCCAGCTGCGGCTGGGCGCAACCCGCCAGCAAGGCCAACAGCAGAATTGTCATCAGCTTGTGGTGCATATAGGCAGCTCCTGTCACGGCTCCGGTTTCGGTGATCCATACGGCACTTGAGCTGTACTATTATCCAGTAGTGTTTATTTGTACAGTATTTTTCGTTTACTCTTTTGCGGCCTCGCAACCCAAGGAGATCGACCATGCTGGATGTACTGCAGCTGAAGAACAAAGTGAACCAGATGTCTCTGGAGAGCATCCGCACCACTGTGGACGAGCTGCGCCTGGAGGGCCTGGTCACCGGCAGCAAGACCCCGTTCAAGCGCGTGCACTTCAACACCTGCTTCGCCGAGATCGAGGCCCTGCTGCAGCGCGCCGGGTATCACCGCCAGGTGGATGTGGTGGGCTACCAGGGCCAGGCTTATGCCCTGTTCGATCCCGGCCGCTGGGAGGCGGTGGAGGTGCTGCGCTGGCTCAAGGAATACGTCGAGGAGGCTCAGCGTCAGCGCGTCTGAAACAACGCCTCACCGAACCAAAAGCGCTCATGATCGTGCGGGTACGGCCCCCGCACGGTGCAGTTCCACCCCTACGCGATCATTGGCCGGCGCTCTCCATCATGTTTCTCTGCTTCGGCTAAGTTACTGATTCGAAAACACTCTCTCCTTGCTCAAAACCCCTGATTCGCTTTCCGTGATGCTCGCGTGAGCGAATTCGGGAAAACCTGGCAAGCCCCTTGCAAAAGTCCCCGTAGATTCCAGCGCAGCACACCAACGGCGGTGAGCCGCGGATCACGGACAACGGCGTCCGTCAGGGTTCCCTCCCCCATCGGGAGCTCTGGCGGCCGCCGTTTTTATTTGCCCATGCAAGGAATTACCCCATGAGTGATCGTGATTCGAACAAGCCGGTCGATACCAGCCGCCGCAACTTCCTCAAGCAGTCCATCGCCGTCGCCGGCACCGTCGGCGGTATCGCCGCCCTCGGCCTGTCCGCGCCCGGCTTCCTGCGCAGTGCGGCCTATGCCGCCGGCTCCGATGCACCAGAAAAGGCCGCGCTGAAGATCGGCTTTATCCCGCTGACCGACTGCGCTTCGGTGGTGGTCGCCGCCACCCAGGGCTTCGCCGCCAAGTACGGCCTAACCATCACCCCGAGCAAGGAAGCCTCCTGGGCCGGCGTGCGCGACAAGCTCAACACCGGCGAGCTGGATGCCTCCCACGTGCTTTACGGCATGATGTACAGCTCCCAGCTCGGCGTCGCCGGCCCGCAGAAGGACATGGCGGTGCTCATGGGCCTGAACCAGAACGGCCAGGCCATCACCCTCTCCAAGCAGCTCAAGGAAGCCGGCGTCACCACCGGCGCGCAACTGGCCGCGCATATCAAGAAGGGCGGCAACCCGCTGACCTTCGCCCAGACTTTCCCCACCGGCACCCACGCCATGTGGCTGTACTACTGGCTGGCCAGCCACGGCATCAATCCCTTCACCGACGTCAAGACCATTACCGTGCCGCCACCGCAGATGGTCGCCAACATGCGCGTCGGCAACATGGACGGCTTCTGCGTCGGCGAGCCCTGGGGCGCGCGGGCGATCTTCGACAAGATCGGCTTCACCGCCACCACCACCCAGCAGATCTGGGCCGACCATCCGGAGAAGGTGCTGGGCTGCTCCCGCGAGTTCGTCGAGCAGAACCCCAACACTGCCCGCGCCCTGGTGATGGCCATCCTCGACGCCAGCCGCTTCATCGAAGCCAGCGCCGAGAACAAGAAGGCCACCGCCAAGCTGATTTCCGGCAAGGCCTACGTCAACGCGCCGGCCGAAGTCATCGAGCAGCGCTTCCTCGGCCACTACGAGGACGGCCTCGGCAACAGCTGGGAAGACCAGCACGCCATGGCCTTCTGCAAGAACGGCAGCGTGAACTTCCCGTATCACTCCGACGCCATGTGGTTCCTCACCCAGTTCAAACGCTGGGGCCTGATCAAGGATGACCCGGACTACGCCGGCCTGGCCGCCCAGGTCAACCAGACCAAGCTCTACGCCGAGGCCGCCGGGGCCTTGGGCATCGCCGTGCCGAGCAGCCCGCTGCGCAGTAGCACGCTGATCGACGGCAAGGTCTGGGACGGCAGCAACCCGGCCGCCTACGCCGCGTCCTTCGCGATCAAAGCCTGAGTTCGGAGGTGAGCATGAACGCCCCATTGAAAACGCCACTCCCGGTGGCGAGCACCGCCGCGCCCAGCGTGGCTCCGCGCCCGGCATCGCCGGGCGTGGAGATCCTCAACAACCTGCTCAAGGCGAGCATCCCGCCGCTGCTCGGCATCGCCCTGTTCATTGGCGTCTGGGCGCTGATCGCGGCGCGCAGCGAAGGCCTGCCGGGGCCGCTATCGACCTGGCACTCGGCCGTCGAATTGTTCGCCGATCCGTTCTACGACAACGGCCCCAACGACATGGGCATCGGCTGGAACATCCTGCACTCACTCGGTCGGGTCGGCCTGGGCTTCGGCCTGGCGGCGCTGATCGGCATTCCGCTGGGCTTTGCCATCGGCCGCTTCGCCTTCCTGGCCAACATGCTCTCGCCGATCATCAGCCTGCTGCGCCCGGTATCGCCGCTGGCCTGGCTGCCGATCGGCCTGCTGGTATTCGAGGCCGCCGGTCCGGCCTCGATTTGGGTGATCTTCATCAGCTCGATCTGGCCGATCATCCTCAACACCGCCGCCGGTGTGGCCAGCGTGCCGCAGGACTATTTGAACGTGGCCCGCGTGCTCAAGCTCTCGGAGTTCAAGGTACTCACGCGCATCCTCTTCCCCGCCGTGCTGCCGCATCTGATGACCGGCATCCGCCTGGCCATCGGCGTGGCCTGGCTGGTGATAGTCGCCGCGGAGATGCTCACCGGCGGCACCGGTCTGGGCTTCTGGGTGTGGGACGAGTGGAACAACCTCAACGTCGAACACATCCTCATCGCCATCATCATCGTCGGCCTGGTCGGCCTGGCCCTGGAGCAGGCCCTGCTCCTGCTGGCCAAGCGCTTCGACTACGCGAGCTAAGGAGACCGCCATGGACAAGTTCGTCGAGCTGACCGGCGTCAGCAAACACTTCGATACCAAGAAAGGCCGCTTCCAGGCCCTGGCCGACGTCAACCTGAGCATCGCCAAGGGCGAGTTCGTCTCGCTGATCGGCCACTCCGGCTGCGGCAAATCCACCGTGCTCAACCTGATCGCCGGCCTGCTGGAGGCCAGCGAGGGCGGTTTGATCTGCAACGGTCGCGAGATCGACGGCCCCGGCCCGGAACGCGCCGTGGTGTTCCAGAACCACAGTCTGCTGCCCTGGATGACCTGCTTCGGCAACGTCCACCTGGCGGTGGAGCGGGTGTTCGGCACCAAGGAGACCAAGGCCCAGCTCAAGGAACGCACGGCCGCCGCGCTGCACATGGTCGGCCTCGACCATGCCACGCACAAGCACCCCAACGAGATCTCCGGTGGCATGAAACAGCGCGTCGGCATCGCCCGCGCGCTGGCCATGGAGCCCAAGGTGCTGCTGATGGACGAGCCGTTCGGCGCGTTGGACGCGCTGACCCGCGCCCACCTGCAGGACGAGCTGCTGCGCATCGTCGGCGAGACCCACAGCACCGTGGTGATGGTGACCCACGACGTGGACGAGGCGGTGCTGCTGTCGGACCGCATCGTGATGATGACCAACGGCCCGGCGGCAACCATCGGCGATATCGTCCAGGTCGAGCTGGAGCGCCCGCGCGACCGCCTGGCCCTGGCCAATGACAGCCGCTACCACGAGTACCGCACGGCAGTGCTGGAATTCCTCTACCAGCGCCAGCAACGTCCCGCCGCCTGAGCCCGGCAACCCGGCGAGCCCGGCCCCGCGCCGGGCTTTGTCGTTTCTACCCCTTCTCCGGGAACGCGGCAGGGCCTAGGCTGGGGAACAACGACAACAAGGGGAATCACCATGCTCTACAGCGTGTACATCGCCGCCATCCTGGCACTGCTGCTGATCGGCCTGTCACTCAACATCTCGCGCCTGCGTATGCGCCATCAGGTGGCCTTCGGCGATGGCGGCAAGCCCGACCTGATCAAGGCCGTGCGCGCCCACGGCAACAGCCTGGAGCAGTCGGTGCTGTTCATCGTCCTGCTGTATCTCAGCGAGGCGACCGGCCAGATCGGTGGGCCGTTGACCGCCGCCCTCGGCTTCGCCTTCATCATGCTGCGCCTGCTCTACTGCACCGGCCTGTTCGCCCGCATCCTGCTGCTGCGCCAGGCCAGCCACGCGCTGACCATGCTGGTGTTGCTGGCGGTCACCCTGCTTCTGCTGATCCCGCACTGACGCCTTGCAAGCGCCGCAGCCAGCCGTCGACGCAGTCGACCACGCTCTGCGGTGCCTTCAGCCAGGCGCTGTGCGGATTTTCTTGTGGCGGGCGCGGCGATGCCAGCTGCTCGATATGCGGCTGCGCCTGGATCAGCTCGGCCAGGCCCAGGGTGGAGGCCGGCGGAGCGAACTGGTCGCCCTCCATCTGGATATACAGCGAGGCCACCCGGCTACGCGGCGCCGGCGCCAGCGGCAGGCCCAGATGGCGGTAGTGGCCGCTGAAGGCCACCCAACCCCAGTCCTGCATCAACGAACGCGCCTCATGGCCACCGAAACCCAGGCGCCGCCCCGGTAGATAGCCGAGCACATTGACGATCAGGCCGAACAGCAGCGCCACGCTGGGCGTGAGCAGCTTGCCCAGGCCGCTCCAGTGGCGGTAGTGGATATTGCCGCAGGCCACGCCCACCACCGGTACCGGGCTGTCCGGATGGGCCGCAGCGTAGAGCGTGGCGATGTGTCCGCCCAGGCTATGCCCGAGCAACACCGGCGCGGCCTGGGGGAAATGGCGCTGGGCCAGGACGATCAGCTTGGGCAGGAACTCCTCCACCAGTTGCCGGTAGCCGTAGTCGAAACGCCGATTGGGCCGCGGCTGGCTCTCGCCCTGCCCCGGCCAGTCGGCCACCAGCACGTTGTATCCGGCCGCCACCAGGCGCTGAGCCAGGCCTTCGTACTTGCGCGCGGTAACGCCCAGCGCCGGCAGCACCACCAGGGTGTGCGCGGCCGCGGGATCGGCGGAGTAGAGGGTGACCGGGCAATGGAACTTACCATCGGCGAACTGCACGGCATCGACCATGGTGTTTCTCCTGCGTGTGTTGCGGCGAATCTAGAGCAACTGCTCTAGAAACTCCATAAGGCAAATCGCAGGCAAAAAGAAGCCGCGAGATCGCGGCGGGGAGAGGTAGTCAGAAGCAGCACCTAAGTTAGGAGTGATGCTGCGCCTCTTGTGTGACAGGCGTATGACTCTGCGCGAGCGGCAGATCATGCGGCGCGTGCAGGCGCTCCTGCAGGCGTTCGACGAACAGCCCGGCATCCGCCCGGGAACGGAAAGGCACATCGCACGCCCCCAGCTTGACGATCCAGCCGCGATTGGCGGCGGCCTCGGTCACGATGATTTCCATGTTGGTTACCTCTTCATGAATGAGTCAGGCCAGGCGAGCTTAGGCCCGTCGCTCTCGCGCGCCAAAGTTCGAATTCGTCTATCGCCATAACCGATCGAGCTGAACCGCCAAGGCGCAGCGGCGGCTCTGCCACGCACCTTTTCGGGCCGCAAGCGCAGCGGTATGCGAGCCACATTCAAGCCGCGCCAGGTTGCCGCCGTGTGACAGCCGGCGCTATGGTGGTGCCTCCACCCTCGAGGAGAAGCTCATGCCCTGGTACGCCTGGCTGATCATCATCCTGGCCCTCGGCTCCATTCTTGGCAGCCTGCTGCTGTTGCGCGACAGCGCGCGCAAGCTGCCGCTGACCGAGGAACAGCTCAAGCGCATTCACGAACGCAACGCGGAAATGGATGCCAAGGACGCCCAGGACCGCTGATCCTGCCGACAAGGACGTTGCATGCCGCCGCTGCACCTGCGTTTGCTCTTGCCCATGCTCGCACTCGGCATGGGCCTGGCCTTGGGCTTTATCGAGCCGCTGGGCCTGGCGCTGAGCGCTGTATTCATCGTTTGGACGTTGTTCGGCGAACAGCAGCTGCCACGCTGGCTGTGGTGGAGCGGCGTGTTGCTCGGCGGCATCGCTCTGGCCGCGCACCTGCTGCCGGGCTTTCAGCCGACACCACTGTGGCCGCCGCGCCAACTCAGCGACGATGCCCCGCCCTATGCCCTGCGCCTGTCCTGGGACAAGCTGCTGCTGGGTTTAACATTGCTGGCCTGGTGGCTGGGCCGGCCGCAGCGACCGGCTGTGAACCCCAGGTTAGCGGTGTTGGCCGGGCTGATCACCCTGCTCGCGGTTCCGCTGGCTGCACTGGCGCTAGGGCTGGTCGGCTGGCAGCCGAAATGGCCGCAGCAGCTCTGGCTGTGGCTGGTGGTCAATCTGGGAGTAGCGGTGCTGGCCGAGGAGCTACTGTTCCGCGCCTTGCTGCAGCAGGCGCTGGTGGCACGTCTGGGCACCTTCGGTGGGCTGATCGGCACCGCCCTGCTGTTTGGCGCAGCGCATCTGCCGTTCAGTGCGCTGTTCGCCCTGGTGGCACTGCTGGCAGGTCTCGGCTACGGCCTGGTCTTCCACTACAGCGGCCGGCTATGGCCGGCCGTGGCGTTGCATGCCGCGATCAATCTGTCGCATGTGCTGTTGCTGAGCTACCCGCTACGTTCGGCCTGACGTCTATTCCGTAGGGCGCGAAGATGCGCTGCAGCTGGCCGTTGTCGCGCAGCAACTGCATGCTTGCGCGGAAGTCCTCGGCGCCGATCGGTGCCTGCGGGCTGAGGATCGCGTAATGGCGATAGCGCTGGTCTTCCCAGTCCGAAATCAGCAACTGCTGTCGCAGCTGCGGCTGCTCGCGCATGCGTGCACCGAGCCAGGAACGAGTGATCGGCGCCACGTCGGCACGCCCGCGCAGTACCAGCTTGAGGTTGCTCTCGTGGGAATAGGTGAGCACCGCGTTGAAATTCTGCTCCAGCCACTGGGGGTCGTTGTTGAAGCCGGCGAAGCCGTAGTGATAGCCGTTGAACAGGGCCATGCGCTTGCCCATCAGCTTGTCGAAGTAGCGCTGGTCGCGACCCGGCTCGGCGCGCGCCACCAGCACCTCGGCGTCTTCCAGACCCAGGTCGATGCGGATGCCGGAGATGCCCTGCCAGTTCCAGTCGGGATTCTCGAAGATGGCGACATGGACACGCGCCTGACGGAAGTCGTCGAAGCGGCGATTGAGCGAGGTGGCACGCAAGGCGTAGCGATGCTCGCTCTGCACCTTGTTGAGGGCGTCGACCAACTCACCGAGCAGACCGTTATGCGGATTCGACTCGGGTTTGATCACGTAGGGTGGAAAATGTACTGCGGCGATCAGTACCTCGTCCGCCGCACCGACGCCTGTGCTGAACAGCGCTGCCAATACCAGCAAAGCGCCAGGCAATCCCTGTCGACGCCGATACATATTGACCTCATAGACAACCGAGCTGAGCGAAGACTAGCCCAGGGCCACCACGGCGTAAATGGAGAAAAATCCGCGGCCCGCAGGCTCAGCGGGGCATGGGGTCGGCGCGCTCGCTGCCAGCCTCTGCCGCTGCCGTCACCTGATAGCGCTGCAGCAGCTCGCCGAGCTTGCCGCTGCGCTGCAACTGGCCGAGCAGGCCGTCCAGGCGCGCCCCGTCGATGGGCCCCTGGGGACGCAGCAGGGCATGGTGGTGGTAGACCTGATCGGTGCGCTCGGACACCAGCAACTGCCTGCCTTCCTGCGGGTGCTCGCGCTGGAAGATGCGCAGGTAGGAACGGGTCACCACGCTGATATCCACCCGATCATGCAGCAGCATCAGCAGGTTGCTGTCGTGGGAATAGGTGAGCACCGCATTGAACTGGCGGGTCAGGTAGTCCTGATCGGCGTTGTAGCCGGCGAAACCGTAGTGATAGCCGTTGTACAGCGCCATGCGCTTGTCGCCCAGGCGGTCGAAGAAACGCTGGTCGCGGCCGTGCTGGTTGCGCGCCACGTAGACCTCGGCATCGGCGATCTGCAGATCGAGCTTGTCCAGGGGAATGTCCTGCCAACCCCAGTCCGGAGACTCGAACAGGATCAGGTCGTAGCGAGCCTGAATCAGGTCGCGATAGCGGCGGGTCACCGAAGTCGGCACCAGGTCGAAGCGGTAGTCACTCTGCGCGCCATTCAGTGCCGCCAGCAGCTCGGGCACCAGGCCCTCGGGCGCGGCGCTCTCCGGTTTCACGATATAGGGCGGGAAATGATACGCACCGACACGCACGCGCTGCTCGGCGCCTGCCGGGAGTGCACAGAAGACCAGAGTGATCAACAGCAAGCGGAGAAGCACTGGCAACGCGGTTACCTCGAAGGGGGAAGGCCAGGTGTCCGGCTCGTCCCTGTAGCCGCGGCTGGCCATGGGCCAGTGCTGCTAGCAGCTTAGCCTATTAGTCAGCTTTTCTTGAAGACCAGGGCCAGCGCTTCTTCGGCCAGCTGGTCGAGGGTGATCTTGCCGTCCGGGCGGAACCAGGTGGTGGTCCAGCTCAGCGCACCGGTGAGAAAGCGGCGCAGCACGAAGGGATCGGCATTGAAGTAACCGGCATCGCGGGCATCGCTGAGCACGTCGAGCCAGATCTGCTCGTAGGTATCGCGCAGGCTGAGGATATAGGCCTGGCTCTCGTCGGACAGCGAGCGCCATTCGTAGACCAGCACGCCCATGGCCTCGCCGGTGCCGCCCATGATCGACTGCAGTTCGCAGCGAATCAGGCCCAGCACCCGCTCACGGATATCCGAGGATTCCGCCAATGCGGCGCGCATCAGCGCGGTGTTGTAGACGATGGTCTCCTCCATCACGGCGCGGAGAATCTCGTCCTTGCTCTTGAAGTGGTGGAAGATGCTGCCGGACTGGATGCCCACGGCCCCCGCCAGATCGCGCACCGTGGTGCGCTCGTAGCCCTTGCTGCGAAACAGGTGGGCGGCGGTCTGCAGCAGCTTGCCGCGGGCGCTTTCCGGGTCGGTCAGCTCGGCGCGGGCCACCAGCTCCTGCATCACTTTTCGGGCTTTCTGTTCGTCCAGACTCATTGCATCCCCACGTGGAAACTCAACTACGTCGCGCATTGTACGCAAGCTGGCGAATTTAGGGCCTGCCAGGTGACCAAGCAAGCGCTCGGATAAAAGTTGCCAAAAGACTTTTCAACCAAGCGCTTGCTTGGTAGTGTTCATCCCATCTTTTTCGCTGCCGCGAGAGCTTCGTCATGAGCAAGACCATCCGCATCGGTTGCGCCTCCGCGTTCTGGGGTGACACCTCCACCGCCGCCGCCCAGCTGGTACGCGGCACCGAACTGGATTACCTGGTATTCGACTACCTGGCCGAGATCACCATGTCGATCATGGCCGGCGCGCGCATGAAGAAGCCGGACGAAGGCTACGCCACCGACTTCGTCGAAGTGCTCGCCCCGCTGCTGGGCGAGATCGCGCAGAAGAAGATTCGCGTGGTGAGCAACGCTGGCGGGGTCAACCCGGCCGCCTGCGCCGCGGCCCTGGCCGCCGCCTGCGACAAGGCCGGCGTGCAGCTGAAGATCGCCGTGCTGCATGGCGACAACCTGCAGCCCAAGCTCGGCGAACTGGCCAAGGCCGGCACCGTGGAGATGTTCAGCGGCGCCCCGCTGCCGCCCATGTGCGTATCGGTCAACGCCTATCTCGGCGCACCGGGCATAGTCGCCGCGCTGCAAGCCGGCGCCGATATCGTCATCACCGGCCGCGTGGTCGACAGCGCCGTGGTCAGCGCCGCCCTGGTGCATGAGTTCGGCTGGGCCTGGAACGACTACGACAAGCTGGCCCAGGCCGCCCTGGCCGGCCACATCATCGAATGCGGCGCCCAGTGCACCGGCGGAAACTTCACCGACTGGCGCGACGTGCCGGACTACGAGCACATCGGCTTCCCGGTCATCGAGGTCCGCGACGATGCCAGCTTCGTGGTGACCAAGCCCGAAGGCAGCGGTGGCCTGGTCAGCGTGCTGTCGGTGGGCGAACAGATGCTCTACGAGATCGGCGATCCGCGCGCCTACCTGCTGCCGGACGTGATCTGCGATTTCACCGAGGTCGAACTCAAGCAGGTCGGCGCCAACCGCGTCGAACTGCGAGGTGCCCGCGGCCTGGCACCCACCGATCAGTACAAGGTCAGCGCCACCCACCCGGACGGCTTCCGTTGCACCGCCAGCTGCCTGATCGCCGGCATCGACGCCGTGGCCAAGGCCGAGCGCGTGAGCCAGGCAATCATCCGCAAGACCGAGGAAATCTTCGCCGAGCGCGGCTGGGGTCCCTACCGCGAAGTGAATATCGAGCTGCTCGGTGCCGAGGCCACTTACGGACCTCGTGGGCAAAGGCAGGACACCCGCGAGGTGGTGATCAAGCTCGGCGTGCGTCATGCCAAGAAGGAGGCGCTGATCCTATTCTCCCGCGAGATCGCCCAGGCCGCCACCGGCATGGCGCCGGGCCTGACCGGCATCGTCGGCGGCCGCCCCACCGTGTACCCGGTGATCCGCCTGTTCAGCTTCCTGGTCGACAAGGCCGCCTGCGAGCTGGCCGTCGAGATCAACGGCGAGCGCAGCGCGGTCGCCCTGCCCCAGCTTGACACCTTCGACCCGGCCAACATTGCCGTCGAAGCTGATACGCCCTCGCCCAGCGGTGAGGCCGACGCCAGCGTGCCGCTGATCAAGCTGGCCGTGGCCCGCTCCGGCGACAAGGGCAATCACAGCAATATCGGCGTGATGGCGCGCAAGCCCGAGTACCTGCCCTGGATCGCCGAGGCGCTGGGCAAGGAAGCGGTGGTGGACTGGATGAGCCATGTGCTCGACCCGCAGATCGGCCGCGTCGAGCGCTGGTACCTGCCCGGCAGCCACAGCCTCAACTTCCTGCTGGAGAACGCCTTGGGCGGCGGCGGCGTGGCCAGCCTGCGCATCGACCCGCAGGGGAAGGCTTTCGCTCAGCAGTTGCTGGAGTTTCCGGTGCCGGTGCCACGTGCACTGGCAGAAACTTTGTAGGGTGGATCGGGGCGCGTAGCTGACGCTTCACCCATCCACCAGCTCTCGGTGGACAACTCTTCGCGGTTGTCCACCCTACGACGAGGACGATAACAACAATGGCATACGACTCAGTCTTCAAACCCGGCCTGTTCGCCGGCCAGACCATCCTGGTCACCGGCGGTGGCAGCGGCATCGGCCGCTGCGTGGCCCACGAGCTGGCCGCCCTTGGCGCCCATGTGGTGCTGGTCGGGCGCAAGCCGGAGAAACTGGAAGCCACCCGCGGGGAGATCGCCGAGGACGGCGGCAGCGCCAGCTTCGCGGTCTGCGATATCCGCGAGGAAGAAGCGGTCAAGGCCATGGTCAAAGCGGTGATCGCCGAGCGCGGGCCGATCCACCACCTGGTCAACAACGCCGGCGGCCAGTTCCCCGCCCCGCTGATCGGCATCAACCAGAAAGGCTTCGAGACAGTGGTGCGCACCAACCTGGTGGGCGGTTTCCTGGTGGCCAAGGAAGTCTTCACCCAGAGCATGTGCAAGCACGGCGGCAGCATCGTCAACATGCTCGCCGACATGTGGGGCGGCATGCCCGGCATGGGCCACTCCGGCGCCGCCCGCGCCGGCATGGAGAACTTCACCAAGACCGCCGCCTTCGAGTGGGGCCACTGCAACGTGCGGGTCAACGCCGTGGCGCCGGGCTGGATCGCCTCCAGCGGCATGGACACCTACCCCGAGTCGATGAAGAACCTGATCCGCTCGCTCAAGGACCACGTGCCGCTGCAGCGCATCGGCACCGAGTCGGAAGTGGCCGCGGCCATCGTCTTCCTGCTCTCCCCGGGCGCCAACTTCATCAGCGGCAACACCATTCGCATCGACGGCGCCGCGAGCCAGGGCACCCGCGCCTGGAGTCTGGCCAAGGCGAAGCACAGCGAGTCCTACAATGGCTTCCACCGGGCCTATATGCCCGATGTACTGAAGGATCAGGAGTAACCCATGCCCGTCATTCAGTCCGAACTCGACGTCCACGGCGACAGCTTCGCGCAGAACCGCGAGGCCATGCTGGCCGCTATCGCCAGCTTCCGCGAGGTGGAACAGAAGGTCCTCGACAAGGCAGCCGAAGCCAAGGCCAAGTTCGAGAAGCGCGGCCAGCTGCTGCCGCGCGAGCGCCTCAACCTGTTGCTCGACCCCGGCAGCCCGTTCCTCGAACTCTGCTCCCTGGCCGGCTACAAGCTGCACGACGACAAGGACGGCACCCAGGCCGGCGGCGGCATCATCGCCGGCATCGGCTATGTGGCTGGCGTGCGCTGCCTGGTGATCGCCAACAACAGCGCGATCAAGGGCGGCACCATCTCCCCCACCGGCCTGCGCAAGTCCCTGCGCCTGCAGCAGGTGGCCAGCGAGAACAAGCTGCCCATCGTCACCCTGGCCGAGAGCGGCGGCGCCAACCTGACCTACGCCGCCGACATCTTCGTCGAGGGCGCACGCGCCTTCGCCAACCAGGCACGCATGTCCGCTGCCGGCATTCCCCAGATCACCGTGGTGCACGGCTCCAGCACCGCCGGCGGCGCCTACCAGCCGGGTCTGTCCGACTATGTGGTGGTGGTGCGCGGCAAGGCCAAGATGTTCCTCGCCGGCCCGCCCCTGCTCAAGGCCGCCACCGGCGAGATCGCCACCGATGAGGAACTGGGCGGCGCCGAGATGCACGCCCAGGTCGCCGGCACCGCCGAGTACCTGGCCGAGAACGACGCCGACGGCGTGCGCCTGGCCCGTGAGATCGTCGGCATGCTGCCGTGGAACGCGCAGCTACCGGTGCGCCCGCAGCGCGCTTACAAGGAGCCGCTGTACCCGGCACACGAACTGCTCGGCGTGGTCCCGGCGGATGCCAAGAAGCCCTACGACGTGCGCGAGATCATCGCGCGCATCGCCGACGGTTCGGAATTCCTCGACTTCAAGAACGAGTTCGACAGCCAGACCGTCTGCGGCCATCTGCAGATCGAAGGCCAGCCCTGCGGTCTGATCGGCAACAACGGCCCGATCACCCCGCGCGGAGCAGCGAAAGCCGCCCAGTTCATCCAGCTGTGCGAGCAGAGCAACACACCGATCCTGTTCTTCCACAACACCACCGGCTTCATGGTCGGCACGGAGTCCGAGCAGCTCGGCGTGATCAAGCACGGCTCGAAGATGATCCAGGCCGTGGCCAACGCCACCGTGCCGAAGCTGACCATCGTCGTCGGCGGCTCCTACGGCGCCGGCAACTACGCCATGTGCGGCCGCGGCCTCGATCCGCGCTTTATCTTCGCCTGGCCCAACAGCAAGACCGCCGTGATGGGCGGTGCCCAGGCCGGCAAGGTGCTGCGCATCGTCACCGAGGACAAGCACCGCAAGGAAGGCAAGGAGGCCGACCCGAAGATGCTCGACATGCTGGAAATGGCCACCGCACAGAAGCTCGACAGCCAGTCCACCGCGCTCTACGGCACCGCCAGCCTGTGGGACGACGGCCTGATCGACCCACGTGACACCCGCGCCCTGCTCGGCCTGCTTCTCGACATCTGCGCGGAGGCCAGCCTCCGTCCGCTCAAGACCAACACTTTCGGCGTCGCCCGCCTGTAACTCTAGGGAGATAACAACAATGATCTTTACCCAGGAACACGAAGAACTCCGCCGTACCGTGCGCAACTTCGTCGAGCACGAGATCAACCCGCACGTGGACGAGTGGGAAAAGGCCGGCAAGTTCCCCATGCACGAGATCTTCAAGAAGGCCGGCGACCTAGGTCTGCTGGGCATCTCCAAGCCGGAGAAATTCGGCGGCATGGGCCTCGACTACAGCTACTCGGTGGTCGCCGCCGAAGAGTTCGGCACCATCCACTGTGGCGGCATCCCCATGGCCATCGGCGTGCAGACCGACATGTGCACCCCGGCCCTGGCGCGCTTCGGTTCCGATGAGCTGCGCGAGGAATTCCTGCGCCCCGCCATCGCCGGCGACATGGTCGGCTGCATCGGCGTGTCCGAAGTCGGCGCCGGTTCCGACGTGGCCGGGCTGAAGACCAGCGCGCGCAAGGACGGCGACGACTACGTGATCAACGGCAGCAAGATGTGGATTACGAACTCTCCGAGTGCCGACTTTATCTGCCTGCTGGCCAACACCAGCGACGACAAGCCCCATGTCAACAAGTCGCTGATCGTGGTGCCGATGAACACCCCGGGCATCACCCTCAGCCCGCACCTGGACAAGCTCGGCATGCGCAGCTCGGAGACCGCCCAGGTGTTCTTCGACAACGTGCGTGTGCCGCAGCGCAACCGCATCGGCGCCGAGGGCGCCGGCTTCATGATGCAGATGCTGCAGTTCCAGGAAGAGCGCATGTTCGGCGCGGCCAACATGATCAAGGGCCTGGAGTACTGCGTGGACAGCACCATCGAGTACTGCAAGCAGCGCCACACCTTCGGCCAGCCGCTGATCGACAACCAGATCATCCACTTCCGCATGGCCGAGCTGCAGAGCGAGATCGAAGCACTGCGCGCCCTCGTCTACCACGCCACCGAGCTGTATGTGAAAGGCCGCGACGTGACCAAGCTGGCCTCCATGGCCAAGCTCAAGGCCGGGCGCCTGGGCCGCGAAGTCACCGACAGCTGCCTGCAGTACTGGGGCGGCATGGGCTTCATGTGGGACAACCCGGTATCGCGCGCCTACCGCGATGTGCGCCTGGTGAGCATCGGCGGCGGCGCCGACGAAATCATGCTCGGCATCATCTGCAAGCTGATGGGCATTCTGCCCGGCAAAAAGAAAGGCTGAGGGCGCGACCATGGCCGAACTGCCGAACTGCCAAACCTTGCTGCTGGAACAGGTCGAGGGCGTGCTCTACGTCACCCTCAACCGCCCGGACAGCCGCAACGCCATGAGCCTGGCGATGGTCGAGGAACTGCGCGCCGTGCTGCGCGCGGTGCGTGGCGACCAGGCCGTGCGCGCCCTGGTGCTGCGCGGCGCCGACGGCCACTTCTGCGCCGGCGGCGATATCAAGGACATGGCCGGTGCGCGGGCCAAGGGGGGCGATGCCTACCGCGAGCTGAACCGCGCCTTCGGCAGCCTGCTGGAAGAGGCCCAGGCCGCGCCGCAGGTACTGGTCGCCGTACTGGAAGGCGCGGTGCTCGGCGGCGGCTTCGGCCTGGCCTGTGTGTCCGATATCGCCATCGCCCACCAGGGCGCCAAGTTCGGCCTGCCGGAAACCAGCCTGGGGATTCTCCCTGCGCAGATCGCGCCGTTCGTGGTCAAGCGCATCGGCCTGACCCAGGCCCGCCGCCTGGCCCTCACCGCCGCCCGTTTCGACGGTGCCGAGGCCCTGCGCCTGGGCCTGGTGCACTTCAGCGAAGCCGACGACCAGGCCGTGGTCGACCGCCTCGCCGAATGCCTGCAGCAGATCCGCCAGTGCGCCCCCGGCGCCAACGCGGCGACCAAGGCATTGCTGCTGGCCACCGAGACGGAACACCTCGGCAACCTGCTCGACCACGCCGCCGGCCAGTTCGCCGAGGCGGTAGTAAGCGGAGAAGGCGTGGAAGGCACCATGGCCTTCGTGCAGAAGCGCAAGCCCTCTTGGGCTCAATAACAACAGCTCGTAGGGTGGATGTCGCTTTCTACACCCACCAAGAACACCGCCCGGTGGCTCGATAAAGCGCGATCCACGGGGTGGCCATCCACCCTACACAGACCGAAGCGGTTTGCACGGCAGGAGTAGAAAAACAACATGGCTGCATTCAACAAGATTCTGATCGCCAACCGCGGCGAGATCGCCTGCCGGGTGATGCGCACCGCCCAGGACCTCGGCTACCGCACCGTAGCGGTGTACTCCGAGGCCGATGCAGGCGCGCGCCATGTGCAATTGGCCGACGAGGCCGTGTGCATCGGCCCGGCCCAGGTCAACCAGTCGTACCTGGTGATCGACAACATCATCGCCGCGGCGCGCAAGACCGGTGCCGACGCGATCCACCCCGGCTACGGCTTCCTTTCCGAGAACGCCGACTTCGCCCGCGCCTGCGAGGCGGCCGGCATCGTCTTCATCGGTCCGACCGTGGAAGCCATCCACCTGATGGGCAGCAAGCGCCTGTCGAAGATCGCCATGCTCGAAGCCGGCGTGCCGTGCATTCCCGGCTACGAAGGCGCCGCCCAGGACGACGAAACCCTGGCCCGCGAGGCCGAGCGCATCGGCTACCCGCTGATGATCAAGGCCAGCGCCGGCGGCGGTGGCCGCGGTATGCGCCTGGTACATGAATCGTCCGAGCTGGCGGCACAGATCCGTACCGCCCGTTCGGAGGCGCAGAACGCCTTCGGCTCCGGCGAGCTGATTCTCGAGCGCGCGGTGATCCAGCCGCGCCACGTGGAAATCCAGGTATTCGGCGACCAGCACGGCAATATCGTCTACCTCGGCGAGCGCGACTGCTCGGTGCAGCGTCGCCACCAGAAAGTGGTCGAGGAAGCGCCCTGCCCGGTGATGACGCCCGAGCTGCGCCAGGCCATGGGCGAGGCGGCGGTGAAGGCTGCTGCGTCGGTGAATTACGTCGGCGCCGGTACCGTGGAATTCCTGCTGGATAGCAGCGGCGCCTTCTACTTCCTGGAAATGAATACCCGCCTGCAGGTCGAGCACCCGGTCACCGAACTGATCACAGGGCAAGACCTGGTCGCCTGGCAGATTCGCGCGGCCGAAGGCCAACCACTGCCGCTCAAGCAGGATGAAATCCGCCTCAGCGGCCACGCCATGGAAGTGCGCCTGTACGCCGAGGATGCAACGCACAACTTCCTGCCGCAGACCGGCCAGGTACTGCGCTGGGAACCGGCGCTGCGCGATGGCGTGCGCATCGACCACGGTCTGGTCGAAGGCCAGGCCGTGACCCCGTTCTACGACCCGATGCTGGCCAAGGTCATCGCCTACGGCGCCACCCGCGACGAGGCCCGGCGCAAGCTGGTACGCGCCGTGGAGGACTGCGTGCTGCTCGGCGTCAACGGCAACCAGCGCTTCCTCGCCAACCTGCTGGCACACCCCGAGTTCGCCGCTGGCAACGCCACCACCGCCTTTATCGGCGAGCACTTCGCCAGTGACCCGAGCCTGGCGCCACAAGCGCCGGCTGCCAGCGAGCTGGCCTCTGTCGCCGCCCTGCTCTACCAGGCGTCAGCGAGCGCCCGCGCGCACCAGCCGGGCCTCTCCGGTTGGCGCAACAGCGGCGGCGCGCCCTGGCGCTTCGTTCTCAAGCAGGGTGAACAGAAACATGTGGTGGAGCTGCAGGTGCTGCAGACCGGCGAGCAGCCGCAGTTGCGCGCGCAGGTCGGCGAACAGACCGTCGAGCTGCGCCTGCTGGCCAGCGACGGCCGCTGGGCCACCCTTGAGCTGGACGGCGTACGCCGCCGCCTGGCCTATCACCAGGATGGCGAGCACGTCTGGCTGTACGGCAACGGCGGCAACCTGGAGCTCATCGACGTCACCCACGAGCCGGCCAGCGGCGCCGAAGGCGCGGCCTCCGGCACGGTGAAGGCGCCGATGGACGGCGCCATCGTCGACGTGCTGGTCAGCGAGGGGCAGCAGGTGAGCAAGGGCCAACTGCTGCTGGTACTGGAGGCGATGAAAATGGAGCACCCGCTCAAGGCCGGCATGGATGGCGTGATCCGTCGCGTGCAGGTCAGCCAGGGCGACCAGGTGAAAAGCCGCCAGCTGCTGGTGGAAGTCGCCGCCGAAGAAGCCTGAGTCACCAGCCGAACGAACAAGAAACGGGAGCAACACCCATGTCACTGCAAGGAAAGACCCTGTTCATCACCGGTGCCAGCCGTGGCATCGGCCGCGAGATCGCCCTCAAGGCAGCCGCCCAAGGCGCCAATATCGTCATCGCCGCCAAGAGCGCCGAAGCCCACGCCAAGCTGCCGGGCACCATCCATTCAGTGGCCGCCGAAGTCGAGGCCGCCGGCGGCAAGGCCCTGGCCCTGCAACTGGACGTACGTGACGAAGAAGCCGTGAAAGCCGCCATGGCTCAGGCCGCCGCACACTTCGGCGGCATCGATGCGCTGATCAACAACGCGGGCGCCATCCGCCTCAAGGGGGTCGAACACCTGGAACCCAAGCGCTTCGACCTGATGTACCAGATCAACAGCCGCGCGGTGATGGTCTGCAGCCAGGCCGCGCTGCCTTACCTGAAACAGAGCAAGGGCCACATCCTCAGCCTGTCGCCACCGCTCAACCTCAACCCCAAGTGGTTCGCCAGCTACGGCCCCTACACCACCACCAAGTACGGCATGAGCATGCTGACCTTAGGGATGCACGAGGAATTCAGGAAGTACGGCATCAGCGTCAACTCGCTGTGGCCGAAAACGGTGATCGCCACCGCCGCCATCGAATTCGAGGCCGGCGGCCCGGCAGTGATGAAGGCCGCGCGTCTGCCAGCGATCATGGCCGACGCCGCCTGCGCCATCCTCGCCAGCAGCGAGCGCACGATCAGCGGTCGCCTGCTGATCGATGAGGAGATCCTGCGTGAACAAGGCCAGAGCGACTTCGAGCAGTACCGCTACGACCCAGCTGGCAAGCTGATGACCGATCTGTTCGTCGACTGACGAAGTCCCCACGCCGCCCGATCTGGCGGCGCTTTGGGCTATCTGCGGAATTCGATCTGCAGTTCCGCGCCCTCTACCGAGTCCAGGTAGTCGTGTTCGCGGTCGTTGGTAATCAGCCGGCCATTGATCTGATAGGGCCCCGGCTCATTCTGTTTCTCGACAAACAGCGGCGGCAACAAGCCCTGCTCCGGCTGTTGCCCTTGGGGGGCGGGCTCCAGGGTCTCGACCAATTCTTTTGGCAGGCGCAGATCGAGCTTTTCCGGCAGTGGCTCCGGCTTCGGCGACTTGGCAGCGGTCTTTTCGGCGGCCTTGGGGATGACCCGGGCAACAGCTGGGGCCTTATCCGGTGGAGCCGCCCGCACCTCCGCCTCGGCAGATTCCGACTGCGGCTGGGGTGCGACTACGGAAAGTTTCTCGGGCACCAGCTTGTTGCTGACCACAGGCGCAGGATCGGCGGGCTCCGCGGGCTGTGCCTTGGCAGTAGCCGATTCGGTCTTGTGCGGCTCCGGCACCGGGCTCGGTGGCTTGGGCGCTTCGTCGCAGGCAGCCAGCAGGCCCAAAACCAGCGGCAGCGCCATCACTCGAATGAATTTCATGGCAGGCAGGTTTCGCAAACTGATGCCTCAATGCTCGCCCCTGACTTCGAATATGGCAAGCCAAAGGATTTACCCGATGTTGCGCCAGGCCTGCAGCGCAGCGGCATCCAGCCCCTGCCACTGGCCGGCGCGAACCAGCTCCTCGGGCGGCAGCCAGAGCGCACCGCGCGCCTGCAGGTGCGTCCCACACAGCGGCAACAGCTCGCTCAGCTGCAGACTGCGCAACTGCCATTCGGCGGCCGAATCCTCGTGCTCCCAGTCGCTCGGCAGCACCCGCCATTCGATCACCCCGTTCGTGAAATGCAGGAACTGCGGCATGCAGCCGATATGGCTGCCGGTGCTGCGCAGGTTGCGCTCCTGGATATCGAGCAACAACAGCTGCCATTGGTCGGTGTCGACCCGCTCCGCCAGCTGCATGCGCGGGATATGCCGGGTCAGCGCCAGGTAACGGCCATCATCGGACCAGATCAGCGACGGCCCCAGATCGGCCACCGCCAACCCCGAAGCGGTGAGCAGACAACCGCCACCGCGCGGATGGCGCTCGCGCAGGTAATGGTCGCGATACTCGCTCTGGGCACCGAACAGCCAGGCCGCATCACCGCCTCCCGGCGCCGGCAGCACGAAATCGCCGTCGGCATTGGCCACCTGCGGGCGCTCGACCACACGCCAGCTCGGCAGGGCCGCCAGCGCCTCCTGGCCAACACGCAGCTCCAGGCGCTGGTAGTAGAGGCGCGAGTCCTCCTCCCGCTCGACAAAGCGCGCCGCTCGCAGCGCCGCTGGCGCGGCTCGGTCGAAGCGGCGCAGCGGTGTGTCGTCCTCGTCGCGAGCGAGGCGGCCGCGCACCTGGGCCAAGCTGAGGACGCCAGCGCGAAAATCCAGCAGGCGCGCCACCAGCGGTCGCCCGGCGAATTCCAGCAGGCGACGCCGCTGCACATCCACCACACAGACGCGGTGTGGCACGGCAGGCGCCTCGGCGAAAGCCACCAGGGCCAGGTAGCGACCACAGTCGGAGACTCGGTGATCGAGCAGCCACTGGCCTTCCAGCACCCAGTCACCGATACGACAGGCGTATGTCCCCACACGTCCGTCGGAGCTGTCGCGCAGCCATTCGAAACGTGGGGGTTCGCCACCGAGCAAGGGCTCGCCCAGTATGGCGCCTTCGCCACGCCGCCCCTCGCCCATCAGAGGCAACATGCGGGCCAAACCAGCACCGCACTGCTCGCCCGCCAGGATGCGGCCCTCGGCATCGTGGCCGATGCAGGTTTCCACATCGCTGTAGTAGTCATGTAGTGCATAGCCGAAGCGCAGATGGTCGAGCTGTGGCGTGTTCATTCGCCCGGACAGCGTCAGCGTCCGTTCGTCCAACTCACGCGGCCCTTCCCAGGACAGGCCGGGCTCGTCGTCCGCGGCGACCCAGGGTTCGGGCAGCTGCCGCCAGCCCTCTCCGGCCTGCCACAGCCAGAGCGGTCGCGGCCAATGCGGCGTCGACTGCAGCGCGGCGGCATGGCACACCAGCGCCTGGCCATCGGCACGCCACACCGGCGCCGCCTCGGCGGCGATCAGCAGGTCGCTGGGCTGGCCATCGATCTCCAGACGCAGGCTCGGGTAGCGCAGCGGGTCCAGCGGATCGTCCAGCTCGCGCAAGCGCTCCGGTAGATGGGCGATGCCGCGCAGGCGATGATCCCCGGCAGGTGCGGGAAAATCCTTGTCGGCCTGCGGCAACGACCAGCCCGGCTCCAGCCACAGATCGGCCACCGCGACCAGGTCGACGGCCTCGCTCTGGCGCAGCAGGTCGACCAGCGCCATGCAATAGCTCTGGTTGCCCACCAGCGGGCTGTGTCGACCACTGATGGCCTCGTCGCTGAACTCGTCGAGCTCCCAGAATTCGCCAACTTCGGCGCTGCGGTACACCCGTCGCTCCTGGCGGTCGAGTATCAGCAAGCCCCAGGTGTCACGGCTGGGCAGCGGCGCGGCGAAATAGCGACCGCTGCTGGAAAAGCGCGTCGAGGCGCCGATGCCTTCCAGCAGCACGCCATCGGGGAACAGGTAGTTGCCGTAGGTCGGCCCGCCCATGGCGATCTCGCCCCAGGCGAAGGTGCGGACCACTTCGCCCTCCGGGGTCAGCAGGTCGTCACCGCCCCAGGCGCTGATTCCACTCTCCGCCGCTGCCTCGGTTGGCTGCGGCTTGACCCTGGCCAGGCCCAGGCGCCTCTCCAGCGCCGCCGCCAGGCCCAGGCCGGTAAATAGAAGGAGGATGCCCGCAGGGATGCCCCACCAGGTCGGCGCCCAGTGGATGATGGAGAAACCGAAGCCAATGGCGCCGGCGGTCACCAGCCCGTTGCACAGGCGCGCCAGACTCAGCCAGGCGAGACGCACCGCACCCCAGGCGAGCAGCGCGGCCAGCAGCACCAGCCCCAGAGCCAGCAAGGGGTGAAGCAAGGTCAGCACCACGATGGGCGCGACCAGCTTGAACAGCTCCCAGACCAGCTTGAGCAGCAGGCGGGAAAGCGGCTCTTCCGGGTTCGGATCGGCGGAATGCACGGCGCGGCTCCTTGCGCATGAAGGGAGCCGCAGTGTAGCCGGACGCGTTCGCCGCTAGCGCGAACTGTCCGGCTTTTCCAGCTCGGCCTGCAGGCGCTTCAGCTCGGCGTCCAGGTCCCGCTGCGGATGCTGCTGCTTGAGCATGGCCAGCAGCCGATCGGCGTCGGCGTGCTGCCCGGCCTGACGCATGCGCAGCACATTGTGCAGTTGCAGCTCCAGGGGCGGGGCCTCGGGCACATCGGAATGACCCAGGGTCTCGGCCAGTTGATCCTCGCTTAGCTCCTCATGCAACGCATTGCCTGCCTGTATCTCCGAACGTTGCTTAGCTGCTTGCGCCGCTGCCTTAGCCTTCGCCTGAGCGGCTGCCTGAGAGCGGGCCTCCTCACGCGCCGCATCCGCTTCGGCTGGGGCGGCGGCAGAGTCGGCCATGGCTTCGACCGGCGGCGCTGCCAATGGTTTGGCGGGGACCATCGGCCGCGGCGCGGCGGCGGCCGGTGGCGAGACCGAGAAGGAAGCGCCCGAATCCAGCGCGCCGGCCACGGACTGTTCTGGTTGTTCGGCCTTCTTGTACTCGCGCTCGGCGCTCTGCTTGCGCGCCTCCGCTATCGGTGCCGGCGCCATTTCCTGCAACGCCGGTGCCGAGGCTGGGGCCGGGGCGTCGTAGGTCTGTGGCAGCTGATCGCGGGTATGCAGCGCCAGGTTGAGGCCGATGCCGAACACCGCCAGGCCGGCCACGGCCATGGACCAACGGGTACGGCTGCCGGCGCCGAACAGCCAGGTATGCAGGCGCTGCGACCAGTTGAGGCGTGGCTGGGCGTCAACCAGCGCGTTGTGGGCGGCGGCGAGGATCAGGGCGTCCACGGCCGCGGAGGGCTCGCCCCGGCTGTGCGCGCGAAAGTGCTCCAGCAGTTGCTGTTCCTGCTGCAGATCTTGATCGTGTTGGCTCATGCGGATACCTCCTCGGCCGAAGCCGGATCGGCCAGCAGCCGACGTAACTTGTTCAGCGCATAACGCAGGCGGCTCTTCACGGTTTCCGCCGGAGTACGGGTGAGTTCGGCGATCTGGTGAAGTTCAAGGTCGCCGTGGGCGCGCAGCAGGAAAACCTCGCGCTGCTCCTCGGGCAGGTCGGCCAACGCCGCCTGCAGGCGCTCCTGGTCACGGCTCAGCAGCAGCTGCTGCTCGGGGCCGGGCCTGGGGTCGGCGCTGGCGTGCTGCGCCTCGTCGTACTCATCGAGCTTTCCCTGATGGCGCCCGCTCTTGCGCCAGTGGTCGATCAGGCGATTACGCGCGATCTGGTACAGCCAGGTCTTGAACAGCACCGCCTCGCGTTGTTCGCTGGCGCTGCGGATCAGACTCATCCAGGTGTCCTGAAACACCTCTTCGGCCAATGCGTGATCGCCACAAAGACCGAGGAGGAAGCGGAACAGGCCGAGTCGGTGGCGCTCATAGAGTTGCGTGAACGCCGCCGCCTCGCCATTGCGATAACGCCGTAACAGCGCGGCGTCATCGTCCATCAGTGGTTGGTTCAATTAGTCGGCCCTGACTTGAACGTTTTGCGGAGTTTGCAGGCTCTGCGCCAATTCGACCAGCTGCACGAACTCGCCACGCAGGCCGAACGGATCCTCGCCCTTGGCCCCACGCGCCAGCTTGGCGCTGTCGGCCAGGCCGAAGCTGCCGGTGTACTTGGCATCCTTGAGCTGCTGGGCGAAGGCGGCTACCGCGGCTGCGAAGCGCAGGTCCTCGCTGGCGCTGGCGATCGGCGTCGCCTCGCCCTTGCCGATCGGGCGCTCGACCAGCTTGCTGGCACCGCCCTCCGGCGCCTTGTAGCGCAGACGCAACCAGGCGATTTCGCTGGCCTTGCCCTGCTCTTTGGCCTGGGCATAGCGCAGCGGCTCCAGCCAACCCTTGGCGCCCACCGGCACCACTTCGTAAAGGGCGGTAACGGTATGACCGGCGCCGATCTCGCCGGCATCGACCTTGTCGTTGCTGAAGTCTTCGCGCTTCAGGGCGCGATTCTCGTAGCCCAGCAGGCGGTATTCGCTGACTTCGGCCGGGTTGAACTCGACCTGGATCTTCACGTCCTTGGCCACCACCGCCAGGGTCGAGCTGAGCTGGTCGACCAGCACCTTGCGCGCCTCACGCAGGTTGTCGATGTAGGCGTAGTTGCCGTCGCCGGCGTCGGCCAGCTGCTCCATCAGCTGCTCGTTGTAGTTGTCGGTGCCGAAGCCGAGGGTGGTCAGCGACACGCCAGTCTTGCGCTTGTCGGCGGCCAGTTGCTTGAGGGTCTCGAAGTCGCTGATGCCGACGTTGAAGTCGCCATCGGTGGCCAGCAGGATGCGGTTGATGCCGTCCTTGAGCATGTCCTTCTGCGCTTCCTGATAGGCCAGCTGGATACCCGACTCGCCGGCGGTAGAACCGCCGGCGGTGAGCTGGTCGATGGCCGTGCGAATCTTGGCCTTCTCGCTGCCGGCGGTGGATTCCAGCACCACTTGCGAGCTGCCGGCGTAGGTGACCAGGGCCACGCGGTCCTGCGGGCGCAGCTGGTCGACCAGCAGCTTGAGCGTGCTCTGCACCATCGGCAGGCCCTCGCGGCGGTCCATGGAGCCGGACACGTCGACCAGGAACACCAGGTTGGCCGGTGGCAGCTCGGCGGCGCTCAGGTCGGCGGCCTTGATCGCCACGCGCAGCAGGCGGGTTTCGGGGTTCCACGGCGTGGTCGCCAGCTCGGTGGCGACGCTGAACGGTACGTCGCCCTCGGGCTTGGGATAGGCGTAGGGGAAGTAGTTGACCAGCTCCTCCAGGCGCACCGCATCCTTGGGCGGCAGGCTGCCGTCGTTGAGGAAACGGCGCACGTTGGCGTAGGCGCCGGTGTCCACGTCGATGCTGAAGGTCGACACCGGCTGCTGGGCCACGGCCTGCACCGGGCTGCTCTCGATCTTCTGGTACTGCTCGCGGTAGACATCCTGGTAGCCGAAGGCGGCGCTATCGGCCATCGGCGCCGGGGCGATCATCGGCATGCTCTGCGGCATGGCCTTGCGCGCTTCCATGGCGCCGGCCACGACCGACGGCTGGGGGGCGTAGGAGGCATTGGCATCCACCTCTTCGTGCAGCACCTCCTGCTTGGCACGGGACTCGGCCGCCTTGGGCGGCACCACGACGCTGGCGACGGGCTCATCCTTGGAAGCGCTGCAGGCGGCCAGACCCAGCAGCAGAGTGGCGCCGAAGCCGGCGAGCAGGGGTTGGCGGATCAAAACGGTGATGCTGGACATGGCGGGTTCTCCTCGGGCGAAAAGTCCATTCGCCTGGGTAGACGCAGCGCCATGTCGGTCCGGGTTAAGCCCCCTGCGAAATTCCTTCGGCGGCCCGGGCGGCGGCCTGCTGGTGGAACTCGCGGAAGCTGATCATGCGCCTGGCCGCCGGGTCCCACAGCTTGAGGCTGAGGCAGCGCCAGATATCGCGCGGATGCAGGGTGGTTACGGTCGGCTCGCGCAGGGCCGGGATCGCCGCCATCGCCTCGGGCAAGCGATAGAAGGGAATGGTCGAGTTGGCGTGGTGCACGTGGTGGTAGCCGATGTTGGCGGTGAACCAGGCCATGATCGGCCCCGTGCGCATGTAGCTGGAGGAATGGATCGCGGTCTCCACGTAGTCCCAGTCCTCGCCCTGCGGGTAACGCGCGCCGGGGAAGTTGTGCTGGCAGTAGAACATGTACACGCCCAGCGCCGAGCCCACGAGGATGGGAATCAGCAGCAGGTACAGCAGCAGGTCGGGGGCGAAGTGCGACAGCAGCAGCACCGTGGCCAGGTTCAGCGACAGGGCCAGCAGCGACCACCAGCGGTGGCGCGGCTGGGTGATCAGCGAGACCAGGCAGATGCTGAATACGAAGATGGTCTGCGAGCCCAGCAGGATCATCAGCGGATGGCGCGCGACGTGGTAGCGCAGGCGCTTCCAGGTGCTGGCGCGGGCGTACTCCTCGGTGGAGATCAGCGGGAAGGTGCCCAGGTCGGTATGGGTGGAGAGCAGCGGCAGGCGCCCCTTCTCAGCACCGACGTACTGGCAGCTGTGGCCGTGGTGGTAGTCGTGGGACTGCTTCCACAGCGTCGGCGGCGCCAACAGCATCAGGCCGTAGCCCTTGAAGAACAGGTCGGCGAAGCGCGAGCCGCGCAATATCGCGCCATGCATGTAGTCGTGGAACAGCACGAACATGCGCACCAGCGCCAGCCCCAGCAGCACGCTGAACACCAGGCGCAGCGGCCACCACAGCGGCGCGGCGGCGCCAGCGCCGAACAGCGCGAGCGCCGCGAAGCTGGTCCAGAAGTGCCACCAGCTGCGGCGCCGGTCCTCGACGGTGAAAGGTAGCGTCTGGCGGATCAGCTCCTTGCCGAAACGCGCCAGTTCCTCGCGGCTCAGCGCGTCGGTGGGCCAGGGCACGGCAGTTTCCGCGGTTTGCCGCTGGGGTTCGTGGACCGTCATCGCGCCCTCCTCGCTCAGGCCAGCGCCGGTGCGGCGGCCTGCAGCTGCAGGAACAGCTCCGGGCGCCGCTGCTTCCACGGTTGCGCCTGTTCCAGCTGGCCGGCCAGGCGCAGCAACAGCGCCTCGCCGCCGAACTCGGCGCTGAGCATCAGGCCGATCGGCAGGCCTTCGGCGTTCCAGTGCAGCGGCAGGGAAATCGCCGGCTGCCCGGAGGCATTGTGAATGGCGGTGAACGGGCTGTAGTCCAGCAGCGGCGCGTAGGCCTTGTCCAGGTCCTCTTCCTGCACATCGACCACGCCATTGCGGATCGGCGGCGTCGCCAGGGTTGGCGTCAGCCAGCAGTCGTAGGTCTGATGGAAACGCGCCATCTCCCGGCCAACCTGCTGCAGCACCAGCTCGGACAACTGGTATTCCACGGCGCTGACGGCACGCCCGCGCTGCTGCACCGCACGAGTCAGACCTTCCAGCTCGCCGTCCTGCGGCGGACGCCCCAGCTGCAGGCTCATCAGTTCCACGGCGAAGGCGATGCCAGAGAACCACAGGGTAGTGAAGGAGCCGACGAAGCTCTCCGGTTCGATCTGCGGCTGCGCTTCCTCGACCACATGGCCAAGCGATTCGAGCAACCTGGCAGTTTTCTCCACCGCTTCGATGCAGTCGGGATGCAACGGCCGACCGGCCGGGTCGACGCGGGAGAAGGCGATACGCAGCTTTCCGGGCTCGCGCGCCAGCTCGCCGAGGAAGGTGCCGCTCACCGGTGGAGCCCGATAGGGATCGCCCGGCACCATGCCATGGGTGGCATCGAGCAAGGCGGCGCTGTCGCGTACCGTACGGGTCAGCACATGCTCGTCGAGCAGGCCGCTGAGCAGTTCACCGAAATCGGGAGCCAGCGAGTTGCGTGCGCGGGTCGGCTTGAGCCCGACCAGTCCACAGCAGGAGGCGGGAATGCGGATCGAGCCGCCACCGTCGTTGCCATGGGCCGCCGGCACCATGCCGCAGGCGACGGCGGCCGCCGCGCCGCCGCTGGAGCCGCCGGTCGAGTAGTCCAGGTTCCAGGGGTTGCGCGCCGGGCCATAGAAGGCGCATTCGGTAGTTGGCAGGATGCCGAACTCCGGGGTGTTGGATTTACCGATGAAATTCAGCCCGGCCTTGCGCCAGCGGCTGACCAGCTCGCAGTCCTGCTCCATCACCCGCTCGCGCAGCATGCGCGACGACAGTGCCGACGGCATGCCCTGGCAATCGCCGAGGATATCCTTGAGCAGGAAAGGCACGCCGTGCAGCGGGCCGATAGGCGCGGCTCGATCCTGTTGCGCCGCCAGAGCCCTCGCCGTGTCGTAGGCCTTGTAGACCACCGCGTTGGTCGCGGGGTTGAGGGCCTCGATGCGGCGGATCGACTCCTCTACCAGCTCGGAGGGCTGCACCTCGCGCTTCCTGACCAACTCGGCAAGCCCGAGGGCATCGAATTCCGCGTATTCGGTAAAGGGCATCGCGCTCTCCTAACGGGTTGTTCATCAATGCAACACAATCTTGAAAAGTGGCTATCACAGGCTGTGCAAGTGTTCGAAATAACACCACCAATTCCAATAGCACTGGCTTTGCAATATCGCGAAATATAGAACCTGTCGGTTCACATATAAGGACACCAAAAGAGCTGAAGTCCTTCGGGAGTTGAACTCGTCGACATATCGGACCGTTCGTCGAATATGAGGCAGTCAGAGAGATGGCAGATATACGCCGTTTGGAGTATTCCCTTCGGATAGATGCTTCAAGAGGATGAATGCAGCAAAGCCTTCGACGCAGACGGCTCCGCTTGTTCGAAATAATGGTCATAGAAGATCGATAATAAGTGATCGGGGAAAGTTGAGCACATGATCGAAAAAGAGCATAAGCAGCATCTCTCTTACGCAAACTTTGCCGAGAGTCTGCAACACCACGCCAGGACGATTCCCGATCAACTCGCCTACCGTTTTCTGCTGGACGGCCGCGACAGCGAGATCACCATCACCTTCGCCGAACTGGACCGCGCCGCCCGCGCCGCCGCCGCCACCCTGCAACGCCATTGCGTGCCTGGCGACCGAGTGCTGATCCTGCTCAAACCCGGGCTCGACTACGTAACCGGCTTCCTCGCCTGCCTGTATGCCGGCCTGATCGCGGTGCCCGCCTACCCGCCCGGCGCCACCAAGACCCTGGATCGTCTGGACGGCATCCTCGGTGACTGCAACCCGGCGGCGGCCCTGACCACCCGCGAAGACACCGAGGCGATTCGCAGCAGGCTGGCCGAGACGGCGCCAACCACCCGCGTACTGGACATCACCCAGCTCGACACCAGCGCCAGCGACTGGAACCCTGTGGCGGTCACCCGCGCCGACGCGGCCTTCCTGCAATACACCTCCGGCTCCACCGGCACCCCCAAAGGCGTGGTGGTCACCCACGGCAACCTGATCCACAACTCGCAGAGCATCCACGAGAACTTCTCCACCCATCAGGGCAGCCATAACGTCAGCTGGCTGCCGCCTTACCACGACATGGGCCTGATCGGTGGCATCCTGCAGTCGGTCTACGTCGGCTACCCCTGCACCCTGATGGCGCCGATTCACTTCCTGCAACGCCCGCTGCGCTGGCTGCAGGCCATCAGCAAGTACCGCGGCACCATCAGCGGCGGCCCCAACTTCGCCTACGAGCTGTGCCTGAAGAAGGTCAAGGACGAGGAACTGGCCGACCTCGACCTCAGCTGCTGGGAGATCGCCTTCAACGGCGCCGAGCATGTGCGAGCGCAGACGCTCGAATCCTTCCACGCCAGGTTCGCTCGCTGCGGCTTCCGCAGTGGCGCGGCCTTCCCCTGCTACGGCCTGGCCGAAGGCACCCTGCTGGTGACCTGCGACCGCGCCCTGCGCGAGCCGGTGATCCGCCACTTCCATGCGCCGCTGCTCGAAGACAACCGCGCGGAGCCGGTGGCCACTGCTTTCGTCATGGAGTCGCCGGAGGTGCGGGTACGCACCCTGGTCAGCAGCGGGCGCGGCATTCCCGGCCACGAGCCCTTCATCGGCGACCCACAGACCGGCGAACGCCTGCCCGAGGGCCGGGTCGGCGAGATCTGCGTGGTCGGCGACAGCGTCGCCCAGGGCTACTGGCGGCGTCCGGAAAGCACCGCCGAGGCATTCCTCCCGGCGCGTCCGGAGCAGGCCGGGCACAGCAACTACTTCCGCAGTGGCGACCTCGGCTTCCTGCTCGACGGCGAGCTATTTGTCACCGGCCGCCTCAAGGACTTGATCATCCTCAACGGCGTCAACCACCATCCCGGCGATATCGAGAGCACGGTGTTCCGCGCCGATGAGAGCTTCCGCCCGGACGGCTCGGCGGTGTTCAGCGTGGAGCTGGAGGACAGCGAGCAACTGGTGGTGGCCCAGGAAGTGGAGCGACGCTCCGTCCGACAACTGGACGTGGCCCGCGTGCTGGCCGATATCAAGGCCGGCCTCTGGCAACAGCACCGGGTGGCACAACCAATAGTACTGCTGGTATTCGGCGGCACGCTGCCGCGCACATCCAGCGGCAAGGTCAGGCGGCAGGAGTGTCGCCGCCTGTTCGAACCATTGATCCGCACGCTGCATGAGGAGTTGCCGGCGGACAGCATCGAGGTGAGCAGGAAAGTCGTGGTCGCCGAGCTCGGCGGTCGCGTCCTGCTCGATTCCACCCTCAACAGCCAGACCCTGGAAGCATGAGTTTCCTGGCGGGCAGTGCCCTGCTCCGAGCTCCGACCTCCGGCCTGGTGCATACACTGAGGGCACCTCTGGCAGCCGTGTATGACAGCGAGCGCAACTCGCCGCCGGTACTGCCGCTGTTGCCGGAGGCCAATCAGGAGCGTCTGAGCCTGGTGCGGATGCTGACGGCCATCGCCTCGGTACGTACCATCGATGATCTCAAGCTGCGCACCCAGCAGGCCCTGGCAATGTACCTGCCGTGCGAACACTTCATCTTCGCCAGCGGCCGGATCAGGGCGCACCGCGCCTTCGTCTACAACCTGATCCATACGGATAGCATGTCGGAGGAGTGCCTGAGCGAGATCGTCGGCAACGAGGGAATGGTGCCGCCGCTGGACATCGACCTGGCCGAGCATTACGGGCGACCGAAGTTCACCACCACCTGCGAGCTGAAGACCCCGACCGAACGCATCTGGGCCGACATCTTCCGCCGTCACGGCATCACCAACGTGGCCTGGATGGTGCTCCCCGGGCTGCAGCGCAACACCTTCACCGGCTACTACTTCGTCAACGCGGCCGCAGACATCAGCCACGAGAACAAGCTGCGCATGACCGTGCTGGCGCCCTACCTGCACATTGCCCTGAACCGCGTGCGCGGCAGCAAGCAGCTGCGCGAGCAGCAGAGCAGCAAGGGCAGCCCGCAGGCGTCATCATTGCTGTCGAGCCGGGAAACCGAGATCGCCCGCTGGGTGGTGCGCGGCAAGACCAACTGGGAAATCGGCCAGATTCTCGGCATCAGCGACAAGACGGTTAAGACCCACATGCAGAACATCCTCAGCAAACTGCATGCATCGAGTCGGGCGCAGATCGCCGCCTTATTCTCGGACGAATAACAGATAACTCCTTCTAGGAATAAACAACTGGGACGACAGTGTTGAACTGTCGTCCCATATTGCCGTTCACCCCCAGATAATTCATGACATTTATATGCCAGAAAGAAAGTCACAAATAAGCGGTGCCATTACTCCACTTGGAGTATTGAGCGTGAAACATCGGACACCCAACATCGCAACTCCAAGTGATATCCCACAAGGAAACACTTGTCCTCGAGAGTAATTCCGCAAGCACCATAAGAATAACTATTCGCGCCCTCGGGCATTCTTGCCGCTGCGCTTAACAACGCCCCAAGTCTTATTCCACATCGTGGCGATAAGACCTTTTATATGGACAGGGAACTTGTGGAGGACATGTGCATATTGACGAGATAACCGCCTCCGTCACGGCGACCGTGGCTGGGCTATTGGAACTCGACTCGAGCTCCCTCGACCTGGAACGTTCGTTCCACGAGATGGGCGTCGACTCGGTCCTCATCGTCGGACTTTCCGCCGAGTTCGAGGATCTCTTCGGCATCTCGCTGGACCCCGAGTTCGCCTACCAGCACGACAGCGTGCGCAAGATCAGCGAGCACCTGCATTCCGTCATCACCGCGGATGCGAGGTAAGCCAGCATGAGCCCGTCCCTGATCAACCGCACCCGCCAGGAACTGCTCGACTTCGCCGGTCTCGACGAGACGGTGACCCGCGCCCAAGGCACCCGCATCACCACCGAGAGCGGCCACACGCTGATCGACTTCGTCGGCCAGTTCGGCGCCGTGCCTTTCGGCTATGGCGCGCCACACATCCGCGAGGCGGCCATCGCCTTCCTCGACTCCGGCCTGCCCTCTTTCATCCAGCCGCTGGGCAACCCACTGGCCGAGCAACTGGCCGCGCGCCTGATCGAGATCGCGCCCGGCCAGATGGCCAGGGTCAGCTTCTCCACCAGTGGCGCCGAGACAGTTGAGGCCGCCATCAAGCTGGCTCGCGCCGCCACCAACCGCGAGCTGATCGTCGGCACCCACACGGGTTTCCACGGCAAGACCCAGGGCGCCGTGGGCGTGACCGGCAAGCCGGTCTACCGCGAGCCCTTCCATATCCGCGGCAACGGTTTCAGCCATGTGCCCTATGGCGACCTGGAGGCCCTCGAAACGGTACTGAAGGAGCAGCGCGTTGCCGCCTTCTTCGTCGAGGCTGTGCAGGGCGAGGCCGGCATGATCACTCCGCCCGCGGGCTACCTGCTGGCCGCGCAGAACCTGTGCCGCAAGCATGGCGCCCTGTTCGTGCTGGACGAGATCCAGACCGGCCTGGGCCGCACCGGACAGCTGTTCGCCGCCGAAGCCAACGGCCTCACCCCCGACATGTTGCTGCTGGCCAAGGCGTTGGGCGGCGGCCTGGTGCCGATCGGTGCCTGCATCTACGGCGAGCAGTGCTGGAGCCGCGACTTCGACCGCCACCACAGCTCCACCTTCGGCGTGAACGGTTTCACCGCAGCCATCGGCCTCGCCGTGGTCGAGCACCTCACCGCGAACGAGCGCGCCGTGGTACGCCAGGCGGCCGAGCGCGGCGCCTATCTGCGGACCCGCCTGGAAAACCTAGTGCAGAGCTACCCGCAGGTGTTCGAGAGCCTAGACGGTCGCGGCCTTATGCTCGGCCTCAAGTTCCGCCGCTGGTCCGGCGAACGCCTCTACACCCTGTCCCTGGCCAGCGCCTTCGGCGCCCTGGTGCCCATCGTCTGCGGCTACCTGAAGACCCGCCATGGCGTGTACTGCCTGCCGACCCTGAACGAGGGCAACGTGCTGCGCATCCAGCCGCCGCTGAGCATCGCCGAGGACGATATCGACGTACTGGTGGACGGCCTGAGCGCCGCCGCGGAGCTGATCGCCCACGACCAGCAGCATCGCCTGATCCTCGAGGCCCAGGGTTTCCCGGCCCAGCGCGGCCCGCTGGCCAAGTGGTCGGCGCCCAGCGCCGGCAAGCCGCGCAGCCACGACCGCGGCGGCCGCTGCCTGGGACGCTTCGCCTTCCTGCTGCACCCCACCACCCAGGAGAGCGTCAACGGCGACAACATAGTCGACGCCCTCGGCGTGGTCGGCGAAGAGAAGGCCTTCATGCAGGACTGGCTGGCCGAGTTCTCCGACTGGGCCAAGCCCGACCTGGATGCCGGCGTGTCCTTCCATGCCCGGCAGATCTACAACGACCAGGGCGACTACGTGGAAGGCTGGCTGGTCGGCAGCCTGCTGCAACCACGCGACCTGATGCGCCTGAGCCTGGGCAAGCGGCGCAAGCTGATCGACAACTACCTGGACGCGGTGCGCCCGCTGGGCGTCGACTTCGTCGGCCTCGGCGCCTACACCTCGGTCATCTCCAACGCCGGCCTGGATGTGGTCAACGACCGCTTCCATACCACCACCGGCAACAGCCTCACCGCCATGGTCGGCGTCGACGCCCTGCTCAGCACCTGCGCCAACCGCGGCGCACCGCTGGCCAAGCGGCTGACCGGGGTGATCGGCGCCTACGGCTCGGTGGGTCGCCTGGCCAGCTTGCGCCTGGGCAAGTTCACCGAACATCTGGTGCTGCTCGGCAACGCGGCCAACCAGGGCGCCATGCATGAGCTGCGGCTGGTCGGCGGCGAGCTGTATGCCACTGCCCTGCGCGGCATCCACAGCGGACATCCGAGCGGCATCGGTAAGCCCCTGGCCGCACTGCTGTCGGAGCACACGGTGGCCAGCCTGCTGGAGCGCGACCTGAGCGACGATGCCCAGCTGCGCGAGCTGTTCGACGCCGTCGATGCCCTGGTGCGCGAACACGTCGGCGTACAGCCGCCGGTGGTGGTCTCCTCCGATCTCGGCCACTGGCTGCCGAAGCTGGAGGCCGTGCTCTCGGCCACCTCCAACGGCTCCGCCTTCATCGACCCGGCCGCGCTGCACCACAACGCGATCATCTGCGACTGCGCGCAGCCGCCGGATATCGGCCCTTCCTCGCTATCGCAGCGCCCGGACGTGACGGTCATCGAGGGTGGTCTGATCCACCTGCCCGAGCGTGGCTATCGCTTCGGCAACCAAAACCTCACCGACCTGCCCACCGGCGTGACCTTCAGCTGCCTGGCCGAAACCATGGTGCTGACCATGGCCGGCAAGACGCGCGACTACAGCATCGGCAAGCGCCCACCGCTGGAAGAGGCCGAGGCCATCTTCGAGCTGGCCCTGAACTTCGGTTTCGCCCCCGCCGTCGAGCAACTGGTCGAGATGGCCGGATAACCACAAGAACAACTCGAGAACTATCCCATGTCGATGAAACATGCACGAAGCGTCACCGAAGCCCGCCTGCCGGGCCTGATCGCCGCCCTGGAAGCCCGCGGCCGCATGGCGCTGGAGAAGGCAGACTCCAGCGAGCTGTGCGAGCTGTTCCGCTCTTACAAGGCCGCCGGCCTGATCATCCCCGAAACCTACGGCGGCCTCGGCGCCTCGCCGCGCGAGACGGTGGAGATACTGCGTGCGGTCGGCGCCCTGTGCCCGTCGCTGGCGGTGATGATGACCATGCACCACCACACCATCGCCACCATCGTCCAGCTCGGCGGCCTGATTCCGGCGGCGGACGAGCTGCTCTACGGCATCTGCCAGGACCAGCTGCTGATCGCCTCGGCCTTCGCCGAAGGCAAGGTCGGCGCGGAGATCTTCAACACCAGCGTCAAGGTCACCCCGGTCGAGGGCGGCTACCTGCTGCGCGGCACCAAGAAGCCCTGCACCATGAGCCACAACATGGACGTGATCGTGGTCGGCGTGGCCCGCGAGAACGATGACGGCAGCATCACCCAGGGCTTCGCCGTGGTGTTCAACGACGGCAACGGGGTATCCCGCGAGCGCTTCTGGAACACCCCGGTACTGCAGGCCGCCGACAGCAACGCGCTGGTATTCGAGGACGTGTTCGTGCCCGCCGAGCGCATGCTGCTGGCCGAGGCCGTGGACGACGAAGCGGTGGCCGCCTCCGCCCAGGAAACCTCGCTGTCCGGCCTGTGCTGGTTCCAGCTGATGGTCGGCGGCACCTACCTGGGCGTGGCTTCGGCGCTGGTCGAGCTGCTGCTGAAAAAACGCCACACCGAGGATGCCCCGCTGGCCCAGCTGGCCATCGAGCTGGAAGGCGCGCACCAGGCCCTGGTCGGCGCGGCCCGCGACCTGGAAGAGCAGCGCGCCGCCGACGAGGCCAGCTACAGCAAGGCGCTGTGCACCCGTTTCCTGGTCCAGGGCACCATCGAGCGCTCCACCAACCTGGCGGTGGAGCTGCTGGGCGGCATGGCCTTCATCGCCTCCGACGAAGTCGCCTACCTGCTGGCCGCTTCCCGGGCGATCTGCTTCCACCCGATCTCCCGCGCCGCCGCCACGCCGCTGCTCGCGGCGTACCTGCGGGACTCGGCCGCCGCACCGACGGCGCAAGGCTAAGGCACTGCGCCGCCCCGCGCCGACCGAGGTCGGACGGGCCGGCGCGATGATCCACATGACTCAGCAGGAAGCCTGAATTCATGGCGACGACAGACACGCTCTATCCGGTGCGGCCGGGCAATATCCATCCGCTGTTCCACTTCTTCGCCATTCCACTGTTCGCCGTGCTGCTGGTGTTCAACACCGCGGCCATCGGCGTGATCCTTGCCATGGCGCTGACGCTGCAGCTGGGCCGGCGCATCCTGCAGGCGATTCCCGGCGTCTCCGCTGTCGGTGGCACCATCACCGCCGCCTATCACGGCCAGGTCCAGCGCCTGGCCAACCGGGTGCTGAAGGACCCGCGCGACGAACCCATCCTGGCCGCTGCCATCACCCTGGGCCTGACCGCCATCCCGATCTTCATCGCCCAGCTGGTCATCGTGGAGATCTCCTGGCCGCTGGTGCTGGGCTTCTACGCCTGCGTCTACGGCCCGAACATCCGCGCCTTCGTGCGCTCGTTCAGCTCCATGCACCAGGAAGGCCACAAGGTCGGCGGCCTGTTCAAGCGCGCCAGCGTGGTGGAGAAGTGGACCGGCAACTCCTTCCTCTACATGTTCTTCGCCATCCCCATGGGCCTGACCCCGCATGCGGCGGCGCACCTGCAGCAGCACCACCGGGAAAACGCCGGCCCGCTGGATGTCTACGCCACCGCCCGCTACGACCATGCCAACGCCTGGCACTTCATCGTCTACATGGTGCGCGAGGTGATGTACCAGCAGCTGCTGGTGTCGCCGTACCTGTACTTCCGCAGCAAGCGCAAACCGGCGCAGATGCGCAGCATGATCGTCGGCAACCTGCTGCACCTGGCCCTGTTCGCCCTGCTGGCGCTGTACAGCCTACCGATCGCGGTGCTGTACATGCTGGTGCCCTGGTGCGCGAGCAACTTCCTGATGGGCGTCATCCACTGGAGCCAGCATGCCTTCTACGGCGGCCAGCAGGATCCCAAGGACTTCATGTACAACACCGTGACCCTGCTCGAGAAGCCGGTGAACACCCTCAACGAGGGCTATCACGTCTGCCACCACCACTGGGAGAACGTGCACTGGTCGGAGAGTCCCGCGCTGTTCGAGCGCATCAAGCCGGAGATGAAGGCTGCGCAATCCCTGGTGTTCCGCGACCTCAGCGTGCTCGACCTGTTCCTCATGCTGATGCTGCGCCGCTTCGACGCCCTGGCCGACAAGCTGGACTGGTGGGAGCCGCTGTCCCAGGCCGAGAAGGTCGCCCTGCTCAAGCGCCGCTGCGCCGCCGCGCCCATCGCCGAGCATGAGCAGGCCTACCAGCAGAGCGCCGCCGGCCACCAGGCCGCGCCCCGCCCTCTGCACTTCCCCCAGCAAGCGCAGCGGACGTGAACGCCATGAGCAAAGCACTGACCCTGAAAGTGGCCTACATCGAGCGGGAAACCGAAGATGCGGTGACCATCCACCTGAAGCAGCCGCTGCTGCGCAAGATCCGCTACACCGCCGGCCAGTACCTGACCCTGGAAGTCGACGTGGATGGCGACGGCGCCAAGGGCTGCCGGGCCTACTCGATCAGCAGCACGCCGGGCCTGGACAAGACCCTGTCGATCACGGTCAAGCGCATCGCCGGCGGCAAGGTATCCAACCGCCTGGTGCAGCAGTTGGCCGCCGGCGACGCGGTACATACCCTGGGCGCCCACGGGCGCTTCACCTTCGCCCCGCAGCCGGGCAAGCGCCGCCACCTGGTGCTGTTCGCCGCCGGCAGCGGCATCACGCCGATCTTCTCCATCCTCAAGTCGGCGCTGCACTTCGAGGCGGACTCGCGGGTGTCGCTGATCTATGGCAACCGCAATACCGACTCGGTGATCTTCCGCGACAAGCTGGAGCAACTGCAGCGCCTGTTCGGCGAGCGCCTGAACCTGCTGCACGTGCTGTCCCAGCCGGAATCGCCCCACCCGCACAGCGGCCGCCTGACCCGCCAGCGGGTCAGCGAACTCCTTCAGGCGCTGCCGAACCCGCCGGGCTATGCCATCGAGTACTACGCCTGCGGCCCCAACGGCATGATGGACGAAGTGACCGAGGCCCTGCAGGCCATGGGCGTCCCCCCCGAAGCGGTGCACATGGAGAGTTTCACCCCGGCCAAGGCCAGTACCCAGCCGCCCGTGCAATCCAACGCGCCGAAGCAGGTTCAGCTGCTGATGCAGGGCCAGGAATTCAGCTTCGCCGTGCCGCCGGGCCAGACCATTCTCGAGGCCGCCCTGGCCAATGGCGTGCAGCCGCCCTTCTCCTGCCGCAGCGGCTTCTGCACCGCCTGCATCTGCACCAAGCTGTCCGGCGAAGTGGAGATGCGCGAGGACCATGGCCTGTCCTCGGCCGAACTGAAGATGGGCCACGCGCTCATGTGCATCGGCTATCCGGCGACGGACGACGTGCGACTGCAGGTCGACTAACCCAGAAAATCCCAGGAAGGTGGACGTGGTGGATAGAGAAGCGATTCTGGCGGCACAAGACGAGATCCGCCTGGCCAAGCGCGCGGAGCTCAAGGTCGACCGCGAGCGCCAGGCACAGCTGCTGGCCCTGCAACAACCCGACCCGGTCAGGTTCCTGCTCTGGTCGGCGCTGCACGTGGCGGTGTGGGTCGCCGCCGCCGCCGCCATCCTGCTCAGTGAGCACTGGCTGGTGCAGCTGCTCGCCGTGCTGGTGCTCGGCAACCAGATGCACGCCTTCACCATCCTGCAGCACGACTGCGGCCACCAGAACGCCTTCCGCTCCGCCATCTGCAACCTCTGGGTCGGGCGCTTCTTCGCCTGGTTCATCGTCTTCCCCTACTCCTCCTTCACCGAGTGCCACAAGTACCACCACCGCTACCTGGGCGATGCGGACAAGGACCCGGACGAGTGGAACTACGCCAGCGGCGTGAAGTGGATGTTCCTGCGCATCGCCGTGTTCGTGCCGCGCTTCACCTACTTCTCTCTGGTGCGCTACGGCAGCAAGGTACGCAACCTGGTGCTGCGCGAGCTGGTGTTCAACCTACTGACGATGGTGGCGCTCGGCGTCTGGTTCGCCAGCATGGGCATGCTTTACCAGTTCGTGCTGATCTTCATCCTGCCGGTACTGCTGCTGGCGCTGCTGATCAACCCGATCTCGCGCGGCTACGAACACTTCCCGATGGCCACTCTCGGCAGCGAGGACGAACAGCGCCTGGACCTGGCGCAGAACACCATCACCATCCCCAGCCGCGTGCTCAGCCTGATCTGGGCCAACATCAACTACCACGTCGAACATCACGTCTATCCGGGCGTACCGTTCTTCAACCTGCACAAGGTCCACGCGCTGCTCGACAACAAGCCGTTCCTGCGCGACCGCTGGCTGCTCGCCCGCCTCTTCGTCCGTCAGCCGCAGGAGCCTCGTCACGGGGCTGCTCCAGCCGCCGATGCCAGCTGAGGGGATGACCATGGACTGTCTGTTCTGCAAGATCGCCGCCGGCAGCGAACGTTCCGTACGGGTCTACGAGGACGAGCACTGCTTCGCCTTCATGGACATCCACCCACTGGGCCAGGGCCACGTGCTGCTGATTCCGCGCCAGCATGTGGAGACGCTCGACCAACTGCCGACCGCCACCCGCCAGCATCTCTACCTGACCTTCGACAGGCTGCTCGCCGCCCAACGCCGCGCCGGCTTCGGCGTCGAGGGCTCGCACCTGATCGTCAACGACGGCAAGGCCAGCAACCAGCACATTCCCCATGCCCACCTGCACCTGATCCCGCGCAGGCGCGGCGATGGTCTGGGCTTCGGCTGGCGCATGTTCCTGCACTTCACCGGCCTGTTCGGCCCCCGCACCGGCCAGGACATCCTGCAGCTGCAGGCGGACGCCATCGCCCCGCAGATCGAGCAGCCCAGCAGAGCGCGCGCGCCGGCCGATGAGGCACTGGTCCAGGTCCGTTGAGCTTGCCCACGCGATAGAAACCCAGCAGCGACAAGAGAAGAAGATGACTGCACAGCTGAACGCGTCCCTGACTGCGGAGAAGGTCTACCGGGTCCTGATCATCGGCGCCGGTTTCTCCGGCATCGGCATGGCCGTGCGCCTCAAACAGCGCGGCGAAGACGACTTCGTGGTGTACGAGAAGGAGGCCGGCGTCGGCGGCACCTGGTGGGTCAACCAGTATCCCGGCTGCGCCTGCGACATCCCCTCGCACCTTTACTCCTTCTCCTTCGAGCCGAACCCGGACTGGTCGCGGCGCTTCTCGCCGCAGCCGGAGATCCGCGACTACCTGGCGCATTGCGCGAACAAGTACCAGCTGCTGCCGCATATCCAGTTCCAACGGGAAGTGGCCTCGCTGCGCTGGCTGGAGAAGCGCGCGCTGTGGCAGATCACCGATGGCGCCGGCCAGGTGGTGTTCGCCCGCTTCGTGGTCGCCGGCACCGGCGCCCTGTCCACGCCCGACTACCCGAACATCGCCGGCCTGCAGCGCTTTCGCGGCCGCGTATTCCACTCCCAGCACTGGGACCACGACTATGACCTCAAGGGCAAGCGCATCGGAGTGATCGGCACTGGCGCCTCGGCCATCCAGTTCATTCCCGAGATCCAGCCGGCGGCAGCCTCGCTCAGCGTGTTCCAACGCACCCCGCCGTGGATCATCCCCAAGCCGGACCGTGGTTTCTCGCGCTTCGAGCGCGGCCTGTTGCGCCGCTTCCCGCGCCTGCAGAAGCTGGTCAGAAGCTTCACCTACGCAACCCACGAGACCCGCGCCCTGGGCTTCGCCTTCAATCCGAAGTTGATGGCCTTCCACCGCTTCCTCGCCCTGAACATGCTGCGCCGCCAGGTGCGCGACCCGGAGCTGCGCAGCCAGCTGACGCCGCGCTATGCCATCGGCTGCAAGCGCATCCTGATCTCCAACGACTACTATCCGGCCATCACCCAGGCCAATGTCAGCCTGGTGACCCAGGGCATCCGCGAGATCGACGAAGACGCGGTGATCACCGCGGATGGCCAGCGCCACCCGATCGACCTGCTGATCCTCGGTACCGGCTTCAAGGCCAGCACGCCCTTCCCCCGCGGGATGATCTTCGGCCGCGACGGCCAGGACATTCTCGACACCTGGAGCCAGGGGCCCGAGGCCTACAAGGGCACCACGGTGGCGGGCTTCCCCAACCTTTTCCTGCTGATGGGCCCCAACACCGGGCTCGGCCACAACTCCATCGTCTACATGATCGAGTCGCAGGTCGCCTACATCCTCGGTGCGCTGGATACCCTGGACGCCCAGGGGGCGGACAGCCTGGACATCCAGCCGCAGGTACAGGAGCGCTTCAATGCGGCCCTGCGCAGCCGCATGCAGGGCGCGGTCTGGTCCGTAGGCAATTGCCGCAGCTGGTACAAGCACGCGGAGAGCGGGCGCAACGTGGTGATCTGGCCGGGCTTCAGCTGGACCTTTCGTCGCGCGACACGGCGCTTCGATGCCGAGGCCTACCGGCTGACCGACACCACCGATTGATCCACCTCAGTACAAGGAAAACTGTGATGAGCCCGTCCGGAAAAACCATCTTCGCGTTTGGCTGCTACCTGCTGGTGCTGGGTGCAACGCTGCTGCTGGCCCCCAACCTGCTGCTGGCGCTGTTCGGCTTCCCGCTGACCGAGGAGGTGTGGATCCGCATCGTCGGCTTGCTGGTGATCTACCTGGGCATCTACTACAGCCTGGCCGGCCGCCGGGACCTGCGGCCCTTCATCGCCGCCACCGTGCCGGTGCGCGCCTCGGTGCTGGCGGTCTTCGGCGTCTTCGTCGCTACCGGCATGGTCTCGCCCATGTTGCTGGTGCTCGGCCTGCCGGACCTGCTCGGCGCGCTGTGGACCTGGCGGGCGCTGCGCAGCGAGCGCTTCTCGACCACACTGGCCAGCGTTTGAGAGAAGTGACCCGCTGCGATCAGCGGGTCGACTCTTTGCAGCCTACTGCTGGCCGCCGAGCGTCTCCTGACAGAGCTGCTTGGCCAGCATGCCGAGGGTCATGATCGCCCGCTCGGACTCGCGGTTCCATGGCACGCCACAGGTCAGGCGCAGGCAGTGGTTGAACTGCTCGGTGTTGCTGAAGATCATCCCCGGCGCGATGCTGATGCCCTGCTGCAGCGCTCGCACGTGCAGCTCCTGGGCGCTGACCTTGCCGGGCAGGCTGACCCAGAGGATGAAGCCACCGTAGGGGCGGGTCATCTGCGTGCCCTCCGGGAAGTGCTGCTGCACGGCCAACTGGTAGGCGGTCATGTTCTTGCGATACTCCTGGCGGATATGCCGCAGGTGGCGATCGTAGCCACCGTTCTCCAGGTAGGCGGCCACACCCATCTGAGTCACGCTGCAGGCCGAATGGGTGCTGAAGGTCTGCAGCCGCTCCACCTCCTCCTGATAACCGCCGGCGATGATCCAGCCGATGCGTACACCCGGCGACAACGTCTTGGAGAAGCTCGAGCAGTACACCACCTGGTCGTCGCGATCATGGGCCTTGAGCGCCTTGCTGCGCCCGGGCTCGAACAGCAACTCGCCATAGATGTCGTCCTCGATCACCTGGATGCCGTGATCGCGGGTCAGGCGCAGCAGCTGCTTCTGCCGCTCCTCGGGAATGCTGCCCCCCAGCGGGTTGGACAGCCGCGCGGTCAGCACCAGGGCCTTGATCGGCCACTGGTTGGCAGCCAGCTGCAAGGCCTCCAGGCTGAGGCCGGTGGTCGGGTCGCTGGGGATCTCGATGACCTTGAGGCCGAGCACTTCAGCCAGCTGCAGCAGGCCGTAATAGGTCGGCGACTCGGCGGCGATCAGGTCGCCGGGCTGGGTCATCACGCGCAGGGCCATGTGGATGGCGTCCACACAACCGTGGGTGATCACTACCTCGGACGGATCGACCACCACGCCGGCATCACGCATGCGGATCGCCACCTGGCGGCGCAGTGGCTCGTAGCCGGGACTGAACATATAGCTGAAGGCCCGCGGGCTCTGGAAGCGGGTGACCTTGGCCAACTGCTGGTGCAGCGAGCGCACCGGCAGGTAGTCCACGTGCGGCACAGCGGCACCGAGGGGGAACACACCGTCCTGGCGCGAATCGTTGAGCACCTGGCTGATGATGCTACTGCGGGTGACCATGGCCGGCCGCTCGACGCGGGCGATATCCGGAGTGGAGGCAGTCAGGCCGGCGGTCTGGTGCACGTAGAACCCGGATTGCGGGCGGGCGCGGATCAGGCCCATGTCTTCCAGGTTGGCGTAGGCCTGCAGCACGGTGGCGTGGCTGACGCTGAGCTGCGAACTCATCTTGCGCACCGAGGGCACGCGCTCGCCCGGCTGGTAGACACCGCGGCGGATATCCTCGGCCAGCTGCTGGGCGATGCGCTGGTAAAGCAACAAACTGGTCATGAGGAGGCTCCTTGCACTACTGGACCGTAACAGTAGCGAAATACAATTGAGGCTTGGCGATACAGTCAGAACATTTGCCAGCGGTACAGTTCCATCTGTTCTAGCTTAGGCGGTACTCTGCATGGCCTTGATTAGACTTTGGTCTAATAAAAAACCCCGGGCCGAGGCACCGGGGTTTCGTTGAACGCACAGGTTACTTAGCGGTATTCGCCGAGCAGCCCCGTCTCATCGGAGATCAGTATTTCGACCCGGCGATTCTGCGCGCGGCCCTTGGCCGAGGCGTTCTCCGCCAAGGGATGGGCCTCGCCATAACCTTTCACCTGCATGCGCTTGGCATCGATGCCGAGGTCGGCCAGCACGTCGGCCACGGCCTGGGCACGAGCCCGCGACAGCTCCAGATTCTCTGCCGCCACGCCACGGTTGTCGGTATAGCCCTCGATGCGGATGGTGCGCCGCGGGTTGATCTGGAGGAACTGCACCAGCTTGAGGATGGTGCGGTTGGCCGAGGCCTTCAGCTCGGTGCGGCCGGCGTCGAACAGCACATCACCCAAGGTCATGACCAGGCCGCGATCGGTCTCGCTGGCGGCCAGGCTGACCACCTGCTCTTCCAGCCACTGGCCCTGTTGCTGGGCGCTGAGCAGCTTGGCCTCGCGCAGCGCCAGCTGCAGGCGCTCGCGCTCCAGCTCGAGCTTGGCCAGACGCTCCTGGTTGAGGTTCAGGTCGGCGTGCTGGCGGGCGATCTGACTGTAGCGCTGGCTGAGGAAGGCGTAGTGCGCGACATCGTCGGCGCTGCCCCAGTAATTGGACAGACGCTCGGCACGGGCCAGCGACTCACCGGCTCGGATCACATCCTTGGGCGCGCTGCGCAGCACGTCCGGATCTTCCTTCACCTGCTGAAAGCTGGCCTCCGCCTCGCCCAGCACCTGCTGGTTATGCTGGCTGGCGCAACCGCCCAGCAGCGCCAGGGAGAGCAGCAGAGCGCCGCCCATGGTCATCTTCGGCATCACGGCAGCTCTCCCAGTTGCTTGCGCAGGCGGGTGAGGCGCGCGTTCAGTTCATCGAGCTGCTTCTGGCTCTTCTGATTGAGGACCTTGGCCTCGGCGAGGCGAGCGTCGAGCTCGGCCTGTTCGGCGAACACCCGGGCGCGCTTGTAGTCCTCCTCGCCCATGTTCTTCTCGGCGCGGGCCAGCTTGCGCTCGGCCTCACGCATCTCCTCGAGTTGCGGATCTGCACCGACCGCGCGCGCCTGCTCGACGGCCTGAACGGTGAGGCGCATCTGCTCGTTCGGCGCCGGGTCGTTGGCACAGCCGGCCAGCGCCAGCACTGCCAGGACAAGGGTTAGACGTGGGTTCACTGAGAATCTTCCTGCTCTTGCGGGGGAACGTCGGCGGCTTGCGCCTGCTGGGCTTTCCAGCGCTCCAGATTGCGCTGCAGGAGGGACTCCGGCAGGCCGGCGGCGGTCAATTCTGTCATCTTTTTCGCCAGCTGTCCGCGCAGCCAGGGATCGTTGCAGGCGGAGTTGTGCGACAGGGTCAGGTACAGGCCTTCACTGGAGATCGGCGGCTCCAGGGTTTCCAGGCTCTCCAGCATGCCCTGGGTGTTGGCCAGCGCCACGCCTGGGTAGCGCTCGTAGATCACATAGTCGGTGCGCCCCAACAGCAGCTTCTGAAAGGCCTGGATCAGGCTGGGCACTTCCTCGAGGCTGAGGTTGGCCTTGGCGAAGGCATCGAACTGCTGGCCGAAGCTGTTGTGCACCAGCGTGCCGCCGGTACGCCCGCGTAGATCTTCCCAGCCACTGTAGGGGAAGCCCTGGCCCTTGCGCACCCAGACCACGCTGGGCGTGATGAAGAAGGCGGGATGCACGTAGTCCATGCTCTCCAGGCGTGGCAGGGTGAGGAAAGCGCCGGCCAGGAGGTCGACCCGACCGGTGCGCACCTCGTCCTGGGCGCGGGACCAGGGACCGGTGTAGATGATCTCGATCTTTACCCCCAGCTGTTTGCCGATCAGCGTCAGCAGGTCGGCATTGGCACCGATCAGGTGCTGCGGGCTCTGCGGGTCGCGCCACAGATAGGGCGGGTACTCGGGGTTGCCGGTGGCCACCAGGCGCTCGCACTTGCCGGCGGCCGAAGCCAGGCCGGGAAGCAGCAACAGGCCGATGAGGCCGAGGATTTTCAACGACAACATTTTTTGCATCGGAAGCACCGCTGGTATGCGTGGCAAGCAGCGGGCCTTCACCAGCCCCGCGCTCTTCATGCTAGCGTAGCAAGCACGCCTAATAATTATTAGCGATAAGGATTCGCCATGAAAAAAATCGCCCTCGGCATAGCCCTGTTGCTGGCAGGCGCGGCCGGTGCGCTGTACCTCTCACCTGCCGCGCTGGTGGCCGGCGTGCGGTTTGTCGAGCGCCAGCTGGCTGGCGTCTCTCCGAAGGAAATCACGGTCGGCGAGCTGACCATACATTACTACGAAGGCGGGCCGGCCGACGGTGAAACACTGCTGATGATTCACGGATTCGGCGCCGATCGCGATAACTGGCTGCGCTTCTCCCGCCACCTCACCCACCGCTACCGCGTAATCGCCCTGGACCTGCCCGGCTTCGGCGAGAGCAGCAAACCGAATGCCAGCTACGATGTGGTCAGCCAGATGGAGCGAGTGCGGGCCTTCGCCAACGCTCTGCGGATCGACAAGCTGCACCTGGTCGGCAATTCCATGGGAGGGCATATCGCCGCGCTGTATGCCGCGCGCCATCCCGAACAGGTCCTGAGTGTCGCGCTTCTGGACAATGCCGGGGTCACCGCACCGCAAAAGAGCGAGATGATCCAGCGCCTCGAGCGCGGCGAGCCCAATCCGCTGGTGGTCCGCAGAGCCGAAGACTTCGACGCGCTGATGAACTTCGTCTTCGTCAGCCCGCCACCGTTGCCGGAGTCCCTCAAGCGCTACTTTGCCGAGAGGTCGGTGGTCAACCAGGAGCACTACGACCGCATCTTCGCCCAGCTGCGCGGCCACTATGTGCCGTTGGAGCCTGAACTGCCGAACATCCAGGTGCCGACCCTGGTGCTGTGGGGCGAGCAGGACCGTGCCCTGCATGTCTCCAGCATCGATGTGATGCAACCGCTGCTGAAGCAACCGACCGTGGTAGTAATGAAGAACTGCGGCCACGCGCCGATGATCGAACGTCCCGAGGAAACGGCGCACCACTATCAGGCTTTCCTAGACAGTCTGTAGAAACCGGTCTTCCTAAAACAAAAAACCCGCTCGATGAGCGGGTTTTTTGCGAGAGCGAAGAAGCTGGATCAGACCAGTTTCTCGAGCTCCGGTACGGCTTCGAACAGGTCAGCCACCAGGCCGTAGTCAGCCACCTGGAAGATCGGGGCTTCTTCGTCCTTGTTGATAGCGACGATGACCTTGGAGTCCTTCATGCCTGCCAGGTGCTGGATGGCACCGGAGATACCGACCGCGATGTACAGCTGCGGAGCGACGATCTTGCCGGTCTGGCCAACCTGCATGTCGTTCGGCACGAAGCCGGCGTCGACGGCAGCGCGGGAAGCGCCGACGGCAGCGCCCAGCTTGTCGGCCAGAGCGTACAGGTGCTTGAAGTTATCGCCGTTCTGCATGCCACGGCCGCCGGAAACGACGATCTTGGCAGCGGTCAGTTCCGGACGGTCGGACTTGGCCAGCTCTTCGCCGACGAAGGACGACTTGCCAGCGTCGCCGCCAGTGGTGACGGCTTCGATGGCAGCGGAGCCACCTTCGGCAGCAGCGGCGTCGAAGCCTGTACCACGCACGGTGATCACTTTCACGGCAGCCGAGGACTGCACGGTAGCGATGGCGTTACCGGCATAGATCGGGCGCTTGAAGGTATCGGCGCTTTCGACGGCAACGATTTCGGAGATCTGGTCGACGTCCAGCTGAGCGGCAACGCGCGGCAGGATGTTCTTACCGTTGCTGGTGGCGGCAGCCAGGATGTGGCTGTAGCCCTTGCCCAGCTCGGCAACCAGCGGGGCGACGTTCTCCGGCAGCTGGTTGGCGAAGGCGGCGTTATCGGCAACCAGCACCTTGCTCACGCCAGCGATTTTGGCAGCGGCTTCGGCAGCAGCACCGGCATTGGAACCGGCGACCAGCACGTGAATGTCACCACCGATCTTCTGAGCAGCGGCAACGGTGTTCAGAGTGGCCGCGGCCAGAGCGGCGTTAGTGTGTTCTGCAACAACCAAGATAGTCATTTAGATTACCTTCGCCTCGTTCTTCAATTTCTCGACCAGTTCAGCCACGGACTTGACCTTGATGCCGGCGCTGCGGGCAGCAGGCGCTTCGACTTTCAGGGTCTTGACGGTGGAAGCGGTGGAAACGCCCAGGGCGTCCGGGGTAACCACGTCCAGCGGCTTCTTCTTGGCTTTCATGATGTTCGGCAGCGACGCGTAGCGCGGCTCGTTCAGGCGCAGGTCGGTGGTGACGATCGCCGGCAGGGCCAGAGCAACGGTCTGCAGACCGCCGTCGATTTCGCGGGTCACGTTGACCTTGTCGCCAGCCAGTTCGACCTTGGAAGCGAAGGTACCCTGGGCGAAGCCAGTCAGGGCGCCCAGCATCTGGCCGGTCTGGTTGTTGTCGCTGTCGATGGCCTGCTTGCCCATGATGACCAGTTGCGGCTGCTCCTTGTCGACCACGGCTTTCAGCAGCTTGGCCACGGCCAGGGAGTTCAGCTCTTCGTTGGTCTCAACCAGGATCGAACGGTCAGCACCCAGGGCCAGAGCGGTACGCAGTTGCTCCTGAGCGGTGTTCGGGCCGATGGTGACGACGACGATCTCGCTCGCCACACCTTTTTCCTTCAGACGTACGGCCTCTTCCACAGCGATTTCGCAGAAGGGGTTCATCGACATCTTGACGTTGGCGAGGTCGACGCCGGAGTTGTCCGCCTTGACGCGGACTTTGACGTTGTAGTCGACCACTCGTTTGACAGCTACAAGAACCTTCATGGATTCCTCGTTACTCTCCGGTGAATAAGAATGTCGCCAAGGCAAGCCTGGCCGGTGATGCTAGTCGGCCGGAACCGACGGTCAGCCCATACGGCGAACGCAAAACCGCCCGTATCTTGACCGGAACGCCCTTTTCGGTCAACACGAAAAACTCCCATTTATCCGGCGCCAAGCCTTGCGCTACACGGCTTTGACAAAATTCAAACAAACGTTTGTATTGGACGTGCAAGGGGCTATATATATAATGCCCAGCGCGCAGGCCAGAGAAAGCCTAGCCAAGCCAGATCAATAACACCGAAGAAGCCTTGAGTAGGAGATTCTCTGTGGAACGCGAATTTATGGAATTCGACGTCGTCATCGTCGGCGCCGGCCCCTCGGGCCTCTCCGCCGCCTGCCGACTGAAGCAGAAGGCCGCCGACGCCGGCAAAGAAATCAGCGTCTGCGTGGTCGAGAAGGGTTCCGAAGTCGGCGCTCACATCCTCTCCGGTGCGGTCTTCGAGCCGCGCGCCCTGAACGAGCTGTTCCCCAACTGGAAAGAGCTGGGCGCCCCGCTGAACACCGAAGTCAAGCGTGACGACATCTATATGTTGAAGAACGCTGACAGCGCCATCAAAGTGCCGGGCCTGTTCGTGCCCAAGACCATGCACAACGAAGGCAACTACATCATCTCCCTGGGCAACCTGTGCCGCTGGCTGGCCCAGCAGGCCGAAGCCCTGGGCGTCGAGATCTACCCGGGCTTCGCCGCCCAGGAAGCACTGATCGACGAGAACGGGGTGGTTCGCGGCATCATCACCGGCGACCTCGGCGTGGATCGCGAAGGCCATCCCAAAGAGGGCTACTACACCCCCGGCATGGAGCTGCGCGGCAAGTACACTTTGTTCGCCGAAGGCTGCCGTGGCCACATCGGCAAGCAGCTGATCAAGAAATTCAATCTCGACTCCGAAGCCGACGCCCAGCACTACGGCATTGGCATCAAGGAAATCTGGGACATCGACCCGGCCAAGCACGAGCAGGGTCTGGTGGTGCACACCGCCGGCTGGCCGCTGGATGTGGTCGGCACCGAGAACACCGGCGGCTCCTTCCTCTATCACCTGGAAAACAACCAGGTAGTGGTCGGCCTGATCGTCGACCTGTCTTACGGCAACGCCTTCCTGTCGCCGTTCGACGAGTTCCAGCGCTACAAGCACCACCCGGTGATCAAGCAGTACCTGGAAGGCGGCAAGCGCGTCGCCTACGGTGCTCGCGCCATCTGCAAAGGCGGCCTGAACTCGCTGCCGAAGATGGTCTTCCCGGGCGGCGCCCTGATCGGTTGCGACCTGGGCACTCTGAACTTCGCCAAGATCAAGGGCAGCCACACCGCCATGAAGTCCGGCATGCTGGCCGCCGAAGCGGTTGCCGACGCACTGCTGGCCGACGGCCAGGGCGGCGACCTGCTCAACGGCTACGTCGATGGCTTCAAGGCCAGCTGGCTATACGACGAGCTGTTCCGCAGCCGTAACTTCGGCCCGGCCCTGCACAAGTTCGGCCCGGTCTTCGGTGGCGGCCTGAACTGGCTGGATCAGAACGTCTTCGGCGGCAAGATCCCCTTCACCCTGCACGACACCAAGCCGGACTATGCCTGCCTGAAGCCCGCTGCAGAATCGAAGCGTATCGACTATCCGAAGCCGGACGGCAAGCTGAGCTTCGACAAACTCTCCTCGGTGTTCCTCTCCAACACCAACCACGAGGAAGAGCAGCCCTGCCACCTGAAGCTGACCGACGCCAGCATCCCGCTCAGCGTCAACCTGCCGAAGTACGACGAACCGGCGCAGCGCTACTGCCCGGCCGGCGTGTACGAGGTGGTGACCAAGGAAGACGGCGAGAAGAAGTTCCAGATCAACGCGCAGAACTGCGTGCACTGCAAGACCTGCGACATCAAGGACCCGGCCCAGAACATCACCTGGATCGCTCCGGAAGGCACCGGCGGCCCGAACTACCCCAACATGTAATTCGAGCCGTATTGAAAAAGCCGCCGCAAGGCGGCTTTTTCATGCCTGCCATTCGCCGGCGAAAGCCTGCTGTAGCTCGACAATGTCCAGCACCTTCACCCCAGCATGACCTCGGTCGTCCACTGCAAGGCGGCCCGATCCTCCGCCATCGGAACCTCCGACACCCCACCTGCCAGGCCAGACCGTCGTGGGTCTCTCCGACACTACTGCACTCCGGAATGCCATTCCCAACCACCCGCCTCTCCCGCCCGAGCACTGGCAACGGATAGCCGCTCCTTCAGTTGATCGTTACTGCCAACGGGAATAAACAGCAGGCAATAAAAAGGGCTCCCTAGGGAGCCCTTTTTTCAGTACCACGTCAGATCAGTGTGCGAACAGCGAGCCACCTTTCTTGCCGGCCAGCTTCTCCGGCTTGATCAGGAAGCGCGCCAGGGCTGGCAGCAGCCACAGGGCACCGAACATGTTCCACAGCAGCATGAAGGTCAGCATCAGACCCATGTCGGCCTGGAACTTGATCGCCGAGAAGATCCAGGTGACCACGCCGATGGCCAGGCACAGACCGGTGAACAGTACGGCCTTACCAGTGGAGCGCAGGGTCTGGTAGTACGCCTCTTGCAGCGGCATGCCGGCACGCAGGAAGCTCTCCAGGCGGCTGTAGATATAGATGCCGTAGTCGACACCGATACCCACGCCGAGCGCGATCACCGGCAGGGTCGCCACCTTCACGCCGATGCCCAGCCAGGCCATCAGGGCGTTACCCAGGATGGAGGTGAGGATCAGCGGCAGGATGATGCACAACATGGCGCCCAAGGAGCGGAAGGTGATCAGGCACATCACCGCCACGCAGATGTACACCAGCACCAGGATCTTCAGCTCGGAGGTGGCGATCACCTCGTTGGTAGCGGCCTCGATACCGGCGTTACCGGCAGCCAGCAGGAACTGCAGATCGTCCTTGTTGTTCTCCTTGGCGAACTCTTCCACCACGCCTACGGCGCGCTTGAGGGTCGCCGCCTTGTGGTCGTTGAGGAACACCAGCACCGGCGCCAGCGAGCAGTCGGCGTTGTACAGACCGTCCGCACGGGCGATGGAGTTGTTGAGGATGTCCGGGTTACGCGACAGGGTCTCCCACTTGAGACTGCCCTCGTTCATGCCCTTGATCACCTGCTTGGACACGCTGACCATCGAGATGGCCGACTGCACGCCCTCGGTGTTCTCCAGTTGCCACATCAGCTGGTCGATAGGCGCCAGGGTCTGGTGCGTGGAGCAACCTTCGTTCGGCGTCTTGACCATCACCACCAGCACGTCGGAGCTGGTCGAGTAGTTGCTGATGATGAAGTCGTTGTCCTTGTTGTAGCGCGAGTCCGGACGCAGCTCCGGCGCACCCTGATCGAGGTCGCCGATCTGCAGGTGGGCCTTCTGGTACCAGAAGGCGGCCACGCCGGCGGACAGGGCGATGACCACCGAGATCGGTGCCACCACCGGGTGAGCGAAGTTGGACAGCAGACGCCAGAACGGCTGATCGCAGTTGGCCTCGCGCCTGCTGCGCTCGACGGCCTTCTTGCTGATGCCGATGTAGGAGATCGCCACCGGCAGCAGGATCAGGTTGGTGAACACGATCACGCCGACGCCGATGGAGGCGCCGATGGCCAGCTCGCGGATCACGCCGATGTCGATGATCAGCAGGGTGATGAAGCCGACGGCGTCCACCAGGATCGCGATCATGCCCGGCAGGAACAGCTGGCGGAAGGTACGGCGCGCCGCGGTCAGGGCGTTGTCGGCGTCACTCGACTGCAGGGCGATACCGTTGATCTTCTGCACCCCGTGAGAAATGCCGATGGCGAAGATCAGGAATGGCACCAGCATCGAGTACGGGTCGAGGCCGAATCCGGCGAGGTTCATCAGGCCCAGCTGCCAGACCACCGCGATCAGGGTGGTGGAGACCACCGAGATGGTCGAGCGGATGCACCAGCTGAACCAGTACAGCAGCACCAGGGTGATGACCAGGGCGATACCGAAGAAGGCCACCACCATGATCAGACCATCGATCAGGTCACCGACCTTCTTGGCGAAGCCGACGATGTGCACCTGCACATTGGGATTCTGCGCCTGGTACTTGTCGCGGATCTTCTCTTCCAGCTCGTGGGAGAACTGGCGGTAGTCCAGCTTGAGCAGCTTGCTCTGGTCCTTCGGATCCGGGTACTGCTCGAGCAGCGGCACGTCGACGATGCTGGACTTGAAGTTGTTGGCCACCAAGCGGCCGACCTGACCGGACTTCAGCACGTTGCCACGCAGCTCGCCGAGGCTCTGCGCGGAGCCGTCGTAGGTCTGCGGGATCACTTCGCCGCCGTCGAAGCCCTCTTCGGTCACTTCGGTCCAGCGCACGCTCGGGCTCCACAGCGACTTCAGACCGGAACGGTCGACGCCGGGGATGTAGAACACCTCGTCGTGGATCTGGCGCAGGGTCTCCATGTACTCCTTGGAGAAGATGTCGCCATCCTTCGCCTCCACGGAGATACGCACGGTGTTGCCCAGGTTGGACAGGTCGTTGCGGTGCTCGAGCATCTTCTCGATGAAGGGGTGCTCCAGCGGGATCATCTTCTCGAAGCTGGTCGAGGGACGGATGTGCGAGGCCTGCCACAGCAGCAGCATGGTGATCACCGTGCACAGCGCGATCACGATTGGCCGGTTGTTGAAGATCAGGCGCTCGAGGAAGGTCGCCTTGTCCTGGTGATGGCTACTCATGGAACTCATATGCTCATTCGCCCCGGATTATTGTTTTTGGCCTGGCTCGGTGCCAGTCGGAGAAGCGATCTGCACGCCACCCTGCCCCACCAGGACCAGGTTGCCTGCCGCGTCGTCGGTAGCACCGGCCAGGGAGGCACGGTCCGGACGATTGACCACGGTGAAGGTGCGCCCGGAATCCTTGCTGGTCAGGACGCTGCCGCCATGGCCGACGATGACCACGGTGCCGTCCTTGAGCAGGCTGGCGTTGGCCAGGCCGAATTCCAGCGGGCCGCTATCGGAGAGCAGCTTGACCTGCTGCCAGGTGGCGCCGAAATCGGTGGAGCGGAACAGGTTGCCGCGCAGGCCATAGGCCAGCACGGTGTTGGCGCTGGCGGTGCCGATGGCGCCGAACAGGGTGCCTTCATACGGACCCTTGACCTTCTCCCAGGTCTGACCCCAATCGGCGGAGCGGAACATGCTGCCCGCCTCGCCCACGGCGAACAGGCCGGCGTCCTTCACGGCGGTGATGCCGTTGAGGTGGTAGCCGTCTTCATTGTCCATGCGGTCGCTGACGTCGTTCCAGGTCTTGCCGCCGTCGGTGGTCTCCAGCAGCGCGCCATAGGCGCCGACTGCGTAACCGGTGCTGGCATCGCGGAACCAGACGTCCAGCAGCGGCGCTTCGCGCTGCAGGTCTTCGAACTGCAGGTCCCAGTTGGCGCCGCCGTCGTCGGTGGCGAGGATCTGCGCGTCATGGCCGACGGCCCAGCCATGCTTGTCGTCGGCGAAATACACCGCGGTCAGCAACTGGCGGCTCGGCACACGAGCCTGAACCCAGTTGCGCCCGGCGTCTTCGGAAAACAGGATGTGGCCACGATCGCCCACAGCAACCAGACGCTTGCCAGCGTGAGTCACGTCGAGCAGCAGGCTGGTGACGGCCTGGGGCGATTCGATGGAAAGGACGGCAGCTGCGTCCGCGGCCTGCAGAGGCAGAGGCGCGGCGAATGCCAGGACGGAACATACGCTGAGCAGCGACAGCGCTTTCGCCAGCGGCGAGTGATGACGGGCCGGGGCCTGGACGGAAGTCAGACAACCGGAGCGGGTGCGCCGCACGACGGGCTCACGCATATATTTCCCCCTTTATTCTTATAGGTGGGTTCATTGCCCTTTATCAGGCGGGCTCATGCTATACGGCTTTGGAAAAACCTGACAATCGGCGTGACGTTATGTTTTGTTAAGCGCCGAATCGCCGAGAATCGCCACAGAGTAAAAGGCCGCTAGCACTCTAGCGGCCTTTTGCCTTCACGTCTCTGTTAACTCAGCGGGTCCCGACTCGGCGCAGGGTCGCCACCGAGAAATGGTTGGACTCGGGCAACGGCTGGCTGAAGTCACTGGTGCCCTGCTCCTCGTTGTCGAGGTTCTGCACGTAGTAGCGGCCGGACTGCAGGTCGTGGAACACATCCAGCGCCGACCAGGTGGTGGGCAGCTCGTAGTAGTTCTTCAGGTAGGCGATGGAGACCCGCCACAGCTCGCCGCGGCTGTCGTACTGGTCGGCTATCGCCACCTGCCAGCTGTCCTCGTCGAGGTACAGGGTGCGCTTGGCATAGATATGCCGGGCGCCGGGCTTGAGCGTTCCCTCAACCACCCACACCCGGTGCAGCTCGTGACGGGTGAACTGCGGATCGAGGTGGCCGGGCTTGATCAGCTGGTCGTAGCTGACGTCCGGACTGGAGATGCGGTAGTTGTTGTAGGGGATGTAGATCTCCCGCTTGCCCAGTAGCTTCCACTCATAGCGGTCCGGCGCGCCGTTGAACATGTCCTTGTCGTCGGCGGTCATCAGGTTGTCGGCGGTGGTCAGCGGCGTGTCGTAGGCGACATTGGGCGCGCGGCGCACGCGGCGCTGGCCGGCGGCGTAGCCCCAGGCCTGGCGAGCCTGCTCCACCTGATCCAGCGTCTCGTGCACCAGCAGCGCGCCGCCGGCCAGACGGGCCGGCGCCTTGGTCACGGCCATGTAGTAGAACAGCATGTTGTCCAGCTGCTCGGCAGAGCCGCCCTGTTGGTAATAGTTGAACAGCGCCTCCTGGTGCGTGGTGACCAGGGCATAGCTGCCATTGCGCTGCACGCTGGCGTCCGAGGACTGACGCACCGCATAGGTGCCGCGATAGCGGGCGACGTGATTCCACAGAGCCTCGACACCGCTTTGCGGAATCGGGAAGGGAATGCCGCCGAAGGCCTCGGCGAAGCCGTTGCCACCTTCCAGCAGACGCGCCTTCTCCGCGTTGCGGCGGGTGTTGTCGTATACCCACTGGGGTGCGGAAGCAGTGCGCCGGGTCTGGTAGACCGGCATCTGGAAGCTGTCCGGATAGGACTTGAACAGGGCCAACTGGCCCGGCGTCAGGTTGTCCTTGTACTGCTCCAGGTTGGCCTTGCTGATGGTGAATAGTGGCTTGTCGCCCTGGAACGGATCGACATGATGATGGCCGGGGCCGGCATAACCCGCCGGGGCCTGGGTGATACCGCCGCTCCAGGCAGGAATGGTGCCGGCCGCATTGGCCGCCTTGTCGCCACCCAGCGGGGTCAGGCTGACGCCCAGCTTGACGGCCTCGTCGGCGCTCACCGCCGCCAGGGCGGCATTCGACAGGCACAGCAGCAGCCCGGTCGCGAACAGTCCTTTCAACATTCTTGTTTGCTCCACTCGTTCAGGTCAGGCATGGCTGACCAGCTTTAAGCACCACCACCAGGGTGTTGCCGGAAGCCCGCATCCTTTCCGGAAAGCCTGCAGCAATGCCTGGCGCGCGGACTACCGGCGCGAGCGATTCAGGCATTGCAGGTGATGACCGATAATCGAGATGGCCGGATGCCAGCTAGATCGCGCGGCAGTTAAGCAGATACACCCGGGCAAAAGCGCGCAGCAGCGCACGCACGGAGGCAGCGACCGAGAGGTCCGAAACAGGCCGAAAGGTCAGACGAAAAAATGTCGACCCGGCCGCAGACCGGGTCGCAAAAGCCACTCGAACAAGCGGCGGGAGAAGAACTGGGTGAACGGCGGAGGCCGGCCTCCGCCTTGCTGCGGCTTAGCGAGTACCGCGACGACGCAGGGCAGACGGAGTGAACTCGCTCTCGGCCGGAATCGCCTTGCTGAAGTTGGCGGTGGTCGGCTCTTCGCTGTCCAGGTTCTGCACGTAGTAGCGACGGCTTTGCAGGTCGTGGAAGGCCTCCATGGCCGACCAGGTGGTGGGCAGGTCGTAGTAGTTCTTCAGATAGGCGATGGACACGCGCCACAGCTCGCCACGGGTGTCGTACTGGTCCACTACCGCGGCCTGCCAGCTGTCCTCGTCGAGGAACAGGGTGCGCTTGCCGTACACGTGGCGGGCGCCCGGCTTCAGCGTGCCCTCCACAACCCAGACGCGGTGCAGCTCGTTGCGGGTCAGCTCCGGATTGACGTGGCCGACCTTCAGCACGTCGTCGTATTTCACCCCGGCAGCGGCGATGCGGTAGTTGTTGTACGGGATGTACATCTCCTTCTTGCCCACCAGCTTCCAGTCGTAACGATCCGGGGAGCCGTTGAACATGTCGGTGTCGTCGGCGGTGCGCAGACCTTCGGAGGCGGCGATCGGCGTGTCGTAGGCCAGGTTCGGCGCACGACGCACACGGCGCTGGCCGGCGGCGTAGGCCCAGGCCTGACGCTGTTCCTTGACCTGATCGAGGGTCTCGTGGACCAGTGCGGCGCCGCCGGCCAGGCGAGCCGGACTCTTGGTGAAGTTCAGGTAGTAGAACAGGATGTTGTTCAGGTCGCCGTAGCTGCCCTTCGGATCGTAGTAGCGGAACAGCGCCTCGACCTCGGACACCACCGGCGAATAGGCGCCGGTGCGCTGCACCGCTGCCTCCACCGAACGGCGGGTGATGTAGGTGCCACGATAGCGCACGATGTGGTTCCACAGCGCCTCGACGCCGTCCTGCGGGATCGGGAACGGCACACCACCATAGGCGTCGGCGAAGCCGTTGCCGCCCTCCACCAGCTTCGCAGTGGTGGCGTTCTTGATGCTGTTGTCGTAGATCCACTGCGGCGCCGAGCCCGAGCGACGGCTCTGGTACACCGGCATCTGGAAGGTCTCAGGGTAGGAGTTGAACAGGGCGATCTGGCCCGCGCTCAGCTTGTCCTTGTACTGGTCCAGATTGGCCTTGGTAATGGTGAACAGCGGCTTGTCGTCCGGGAACGGATCGACGTGATGCTGACCGGAACCCTTGTAGCCAGCGGGGGCCTGAGTGATACCGCCGGTCCACTCGGGAATGCTGCCGTCGGCATTGCCGGCCTTCTCAGCACCGAAGGGGGTGAGCGTGGTGCCCAGCTTGGCCGCTTCGGACGCGGAAACGGCGGCCAGGGCGCTGCCGGCGGAAAGCGCGAGGGCAACTGCGGCGCCCATCAGCGTGTGTTTCATCAACATGGTGGTTCTCCGTACTAGCGAGCCGGGCGGCCTGGCCGCCCTGCCCTGTGGTTCTGCTTCAGAAGGAATACTTGAGGTTGACGCCCAGGTTGTCGCGATCGCGACCGCTGTTGTTCTGCCCGCCGCCGTAGTACTCGGTGTACTGCACTTCGGCTTCCAGGCTGTTCAGGTAGCTGGCGCGCAGGCCGACCGAGTAGGCCATGGCCCCCTCGACGAAGTTGCCGGTCTGGTGCGAGTTGCCCTGGAAGTTGTGCTTGAACACGGTGAAGGGTGACAGGTTGACACCCGCGTAGACGTCGTTCCAGGTGCCGGACAGGGCCAGGGTATAGCCGTAGGCGTCGCGGCTGATCTGATCCTCGTCGTCGTAACCGGACACATAGGCGCCGTTCGGGCGACCGGCGAAGCCACGCTCGCTGCCGTCATAGCCGGTGTAGGTCAGGCTGCTGGCGCGAGCGTGCTCTGAGGCAATCTCCGCCACGCCCATCAGCGAGTCGAAGCTGATCGCCGGGCCGAAGTTGTAGATGGTGCCGAGGGAAAGGTTGAACGCCTCGATGCGCTCATAGTTGTGGAACATCGGACCACGGCACAGCTGCTTGCCGGAAATGTCCGCGCAGGCCTGGTCGCCGGCGACGTTGCCGTCATAGATATTGGTCTGACCGAAGAAGCCCTGGCCCAGCAGATCGCCGAGCAGGTCGTTGGTGGCGCTGATACCCACCGGCAGGTTCGGTCGGTAGGCGATCTCGCCGAATACCGAGGCCTCGCCGATGGTGGTGTTGAAGCTGAAACCGTAGACGCGGATGTCTTCCACGTACTCGCGACGGGCGACGGCGTTGCTGGCGGCATCCAGAGTCGCCACGGCAGGGGCCAGCGCTGCGCCCTGCAAGGCCTCCAGCGCAGCCAGGTCGACGCCCTCGTAGTGGCTCAGGTCCACCGCGATCTGCGGCTCCTTGGCGTGGTAGTTGATGTAGTAGAAGCCGAACTCGGTGAGGTTCAACTCCTCGGCCACGTAGCGCAGGGCGAAGCCGTATTGACCGTCGTTCTTGGCGTTGATATCGCTGCCGACGTTGGCCACCTTGAACACGTTGTACTGCGGGTCCAGGTAGGCGTTAGGACCGAAGGGGCCGTTGCCGACCAGGCCTGCGCCCAACGCGCTCTGGTAGCCGGACATCACGATAGGCAACAGCGGGTTGTCATAGCGGGTGTAGGCCGTGTTGCCGCCTTCGGCGAACAGGTCGGTCTCGGAGAAGAAGGTACCGGCCGGATCGATGGCCGACTCCTTCCAGTTCCACTGGTAGAAGCTTTCCAGCGACAGGTTGTCGGTCAGGCCGATGTTGAAGTTGAAGGCCTCAACCGGAACCAGCACCTCCTTCAGCTCGGAGCCCGGCAGGCGGAACTTGGCGGCATCGATCGGGTTGGTGGTGTTGATGCCGCCGCGATAGAAGATGCCCTCGCCCCAGTTGAACACCTGGCGGCCGACCTTCACGGTGAGCGGCATGGTGCCGACGTCCCAGTTGCCATAGACATAGGCGTCGAGTATCTCGGCGCTGTTGCCGGCGTTACGGCGGGTCTCGTCGGTGAAATGGTCGTTGTTCGGGTAGCTCTGGCTCGGACGGAAATCGTCGTTGTCGTTGCGCTTGTCCATGATCTGGGTGTCATAGAAGGCGGTGCCACGCACGAACATGCCGTAGTTCTGGTAATTGGCCTCAAGATCCGAGGTGACCTTGAACACTTCGGAAACCAGGCCGGTGTCGAAGTTGCGGTTACCGTCGTTGCCGTTGGTGTCGTCGTTGGTCTTGTCCTGGCCCTGCACCCGGTACAGCTGACCGTAGGACAGGGTGGTATCCAGCGAGCCGGTCACTTCACCATCGACGAAGCTGAACTCGACGGCGTGGGCCGGCACGGCCAGCAGCAGCGGAATGAGGCCGGCGAGGGCGAAACCCGCCTTGGCGGGAGCGAGACAAAGGGACGACTTGCGCAAGGGGATGGCCATCGGCAACTCCATGGATCGATTGTTCTTGTTATGTCCGACTTGCCGGGCGCGCCCGGCTCTCGGCCGACGCGGGACTATTCAAGATCGATACCAAGGGGCCCGTTTCACAGAGAGTTTTTCGATAGCAGGTACGCCAGTCCCAAATATGGCCAATGTCGCCTGTGGATGTCTCAATTTGTCGCCCGACTGGCGCTATCTAACCTTGTGATTTCGCTCACCTTTTCGCGGCGAAAGCGTCTGCGACGGGGCTTTGGCGATCAGTAAAAACTGACCAGGAGAAAAGGAAACAGCGCGGTAACAGCGGATGCTACCGAGCAAGCGCTCGGTAACATCCATCTGTCGATCAGGCCAGGCTCTTGCTGACCACTTCGTAGACGTCGCTGGACAGCTCACCGGAGGCGAGGATGCGCTCCAGCTCACCGCGCATCAGCGCCTGGCGTTGCGAGTCGTACTTGCGCCAGCGGGTCAGCGGGCCCAACTGGCGCGAGGCGATCTGCGGGTTGGAGGCGTTCAGGCTGATCACCTGGTCGGCCAGGAAACGGTAGCCGCTGCCGTCGGCCGCGTGGAAGTTGACCAGGTTCTGCCCGGCGAACGCACCGATCAGCGCGCGTACCTTGTTCGGGTTCTTCATGGTGAAAGCCGGATGCTGCATCAGCGCCTGCACCCGCGCCAGGCCGCCCGGCAGAGTGCTGCCGGCCTGCACACTGAACCATTGGTCCATGACCAGGGCGTTGTCCTTGAAGTGCTCGGCGAAGGCTTCCAGCGCCTTGGTCTTCTCCGTCTCGAAGGGCGAATTGACCAGCACCGCCAGCGCGGTCAGGCGCTCGGTCATGTTGTCGCACGCCTCATACTGCTCCAGGGTCGCGGCCAGCACTTCCGGCTTGCCGGTCAGCATCAGGTAGGACAGTGCGATGTTCTGCAGGCTGCGGCGAGCGAAGTGGGTGGATTCGGCCACGTAAGGCGTGCTGCGCGACAGCTCGCGATTGGCCTGGTAGCGCGCCCATAGCGGCTCGAACAGTGCCTCGGCCAGCTGCGCGCGGGCGAACTCGCGGGCGGCGTGAATGGCGTCGACATCGGCTACTTCGGCGATCTCGGTGAGGTAGGCCTCGCCCGGCAGCGAGAGCATCTCGGCGACCATGGCCTGGTCCAGCGACTCGTTCTCCAGCACGCTGCGCAGGGCGGTGACCAGGCGTTGGTCCAGCACCAGGGTCTCGCCACGCTGATGCTGACCGATCAGCTCCTGCAGCACCTGCACGGACAGCTGCTGGCCCGCCTCCCAGCGGTTGAAGCCGTCGGAGTCGTGCTGCATGAGGAACATCAGCTGGTCGCGGCTGTAGGGGAAGCTCAGCTTGACCGGCGCGCTGAAGCCGCGCAGCAGCGACGGCAGCGGCTTGGCCTCGATATTGACGAAGGTGAAGGCCTGCTCGGCCTGGGTCACCTGCAGCACGCGGGTGCGGCCGACCGGCTTGTCCTCGCCGACCAGCTGCAGCGGCAGCTCGCGGCCCTGGGCGTCGAGCAGGGCCAGCTCCAGCGGAATCACGAACGGCAGCTTCTCGGCCTGACCCGGCGTTGCCGGGCAGCTCTGCCGCAGTTGCAGACGATAGGTGTTGGCCGCTGCATCGTAACTCTCGCTGACCTCCAGACGCGGCGTGCCGGCCTGGGTGTACCAGCGCTTGAACTGGGTCAGGTCGACGCCGCTGGCGTCTTCCATGGCCTTGACGAAGTCGTCGCAGGTCACCGCCTGGCCGTCGTGGCGCGCAAAGTACAGGTCGGAGCCCTTGCGGAAGGTCTCGGCGCCCAGCAGGGTGTGGATCATGCGCAGGACTTCGGAACCCTTCTCGTAAATGGTCAGGGTGTAGAAGTTGGAGATCTCCATGTACGCATCCGGGCGCACCGGGTGGGCCATCGGGCCGGCGTCCTCGGCGAACTGGTGGGTACGCAGGTAGGCCACGTCCTCGATGCGCTTGACCGTACGCGAGTTCATGTCGGCGCTGAACTCGGCGTCGCGGAACACGGTGAAGCCTTCCTTGAGCGACAGCTGGAACCAGTCGCGGCAGGTCACGCGATTGCCCGACCAGTTGTGGAAGTATTCGTGAGCCACCACCGCCTCGACGCGCTGGTGCGCCGCATCGGTGGCGGTCTCGGCACGGGCCAGCACGCAGCTGGAATTGAAGATGTTGAGGCCCTTGTTCTCCATGGCGCCCATGTTGAAGTCGTTGACTGCGACGATCATGAAGATGTCCAGGTCGTACTCGCGACCGTACACCTCCTCGTCCCACTTCATCGACTTCTTCAGGCTGTCCATGGCGTGCTGCACCTTGTCGATGTTCTCCGGCTCGACGTAGATACGCAGGGTCACTTCGCGGGCGCTCATGGTGGTGAAGGTGTCTTCCACGCACCACAGGTCACCGGCGACCAGGGCGAACAGGTAGGCCGGCTTCATGAACGGGTCCTCCCAGGTCGCCCAGTGGCGGCCATCACCCTCGCTGCCGCTGGCGATCGGGTTGCCGTTGGACAGCAGCACCGGGTAGCTGTGCTGCTCGGCGGAGAGCGTGGTGGTGAACTTGCTCATCACGTCCGGGCGGTCGAGGTAGTAGGTGATCTTGCGGAAGCCCTCGGCTTCGCACTGGGTGCAGAACATGCCGCTGGACTTGTACAGGCCCTCCAGCGCGGTGTTGCTCTCCGGATGGATGCGCACCGTGCTGTCGATGACGAAGCGCTCTTGCGTCGGCTGCAGGGTCAGGTGGCTGTCGCTCAGCTGGTAGTCGGAGGCCGCAAGCTCGCGGTCGTCCAGGGCCACGCGGACCAGCTCCAGCTGCTGGCCGTCCAGCATCAGCGGCGGCAAGTCGGCGCTCAGCGCAGGGTTGCGGCGCATCACCAGTTGCGCGTGGACCAGGCTGTGGTCCTCGTACAGCTCGAAGGTCAGATGGGTCTCGTCGATCAGGTAGTCCGGCGCCTGATAGTCCTTGAGGTAGATCATTTTCGGCTGTTCGGTACGCATCGGCTTGTGGCCTCTTATTCGGTGAGTACGGCGACCTGGTAGGCCGTGTATTTGCGCAGATTGATCACGCCGGTGTCGAGAATCAGGTACTGGCCCTTGATGCCCTTGAGGATACCCTCCACCACCGGGGTCTTTTCCAGATCATGGCTGGCGACCTTGGTCGGATAGGCGTCGACCGGGTAGCGGATTTCCAGCACCTCGACATCGCTGACCGGCTGGATCGCCTGCAGACCGAAGCGCTGCTGCAGCGCAGCGATGCCTTCGGCGCAGCTGCTCATCAGCTGCTCGCGCACGCCAGCCAGATCGACGGGTTCGGCATCGCCCTTGAGCAGGGCACGCCAGTTGGTCTTGTCCGCCACCTGGGTACGCAGCAGGTCTTCGACGAAGCCGGACTGCTGGCGGGTAGCCACACGGAAGATCGGCAGCGCCTGGCTGGCGCCCTGGTCCAGCCAGCGGGTCGGCAGTTGGGTGGCGCGGGTGATGCCGACCTTGATCCCGGAGGAGTTGGCCAGGTACACCACATGATCGGTCATGCAGTACTGCTCGCCCCAACCCGGCTCCCGGCAGGTGCCCTGTTCGTGGTGGCACTTTTCCGGGCTCATGATGCAGCTGTCGCACTGGGCCAGCTTGGTGAAACAGGGATAGCAGTAGCCCTGAGCGAAGCTCTTCTTGGTCTTGCGCCCGCAGTGGCTGCAATGGATCGCGCCGAGGAACTCCAGGCGGATGCGCTTGCCCAGCAACGGGTTGACCGGGACCTCGGTGTCGTCCAGGCGGAAGGCGTATTGCGCCGTCTCGCCCAGGCGGATGGTCATCTTGCTCAGCGCACCGCGGCCCAGCTCGTTCATGGCCTGGGTCATCAGTGCAGGGTGTCGTTGGATTTGAACAGCAGGTTGGGGATCGGCTCGGCGTGGGACTGGCACTCCTGCGGGCCCATGTAGCCGGTGCGCTCTTCCTCGGGCAGGTTCTGCACTTCCCAGGCGATCATGGCCTGCAGCGACAGCTCCTTCTGCTCCTGGGTCAGCTTGCGGCCGTCCGGCCACTTGCCGATTTCCACCGCCAACTTGAGGCTCTGGTAGATCTCGGGGGTGATGTTCTCGATCATTTCGGCAAAGGACGACATCCGGGGAACTCCGACAGCGGGAAGCCAAACAGGGGGCCAAGTTTACCGGCGCGCACGCGCCAGTGCACCGCCGATCAGGCCGGCGGCACATCCGGCGGCCAGCCCGCCGACGTGGGCAGCGTTGGCGATGGAGCCGAAGCCCAGGGTATCGATCACCCCGGACAGGCAGACCAGCAGCCAGATCAGCATCATCGCCAGCACGCCGCGCGGCAGCGCGTAGGCCGGGGTCGGCGCCAGCAACTGGTAGATCCAGCAATAGCCGAGCAGTCCGTAGAGCACGCCGGACAGGCCGCCGAACGGTGAGGGACCGCCGAACCAGAACTGCGCGGCGTTGGATAACAGGCCAAAGAATAGTGTCAGCCCAAATAAGCCCAAGTGCCCATGTCGGTACTCAATGCGCCTGCCCAGTTCCCAGTACCACATGCCATTCATGGCCAGATGTAACCAACCGCCGTGCAGCAGCATGGGGCTGAACAAGCGCCACCATTCGCCAGCCGCAAGGCTTTCAGGCAAGGGTACGAAATAAGCGTATTCACCATGCACCTGATAATCCACGAAGGTTATCCAGTGGGTAATTGCATGGTTTTCACCAAACTGACTCAGCAGGGTCACCACCAGCGTCAGCAGCAGCACCAGCGAGGTCATCCAGCTGGCGCGCAATTGTGCGGCGAGGCCCGGGCGAGCCGGACGTTCAGGCGTTGGCAGTTCGGCCTCATCGGCACCCTGCGGATAGCGCAGATACAGCGCGCGCACCTGCTCGGCCAGAGCCCCGACGGGCACCCAGAGCACTTGGGCATCGCGCTCCTCGGTCACCCGATGCGGCACCTGCAATCGACGCAGCAGGCCGACGAAACCGCTGAGATCCTCCTGCAAGGGGCGACGCAGCGCCTCCACCCGACTCACTGCGGCGCCTCCGGCCGCTCCACTTCGACCCAGACGAACTTGTTCGGGTCGATCTGCAGCTCGTCATCCAGGCGGTAGGCCACCAGCTTGCCGTACATCACCGCGCTGTAGTCCAGGCAGGCCAGGTTGGGGCGCAGCGGCGCCGGGCGACCGCGGCGCCAGTAGTGGCCGACGAACAGCATCGGCTCGTCCAGGCCGTACTGCAGCAGGCGGCCCTTGTCGGTCGGCGTCAGCGGCAGGCTGGCCACGTTGTCGGGCAGCGCGTCGGGCTGGAATACCACGTCACCGTAGGTCTGCGGGTCGTCTTCCCAGAACTTGGTGCGGAAGTAGGCGCGGGTGAAGCCTTCCTCGCTGGTCAGGGTCAGGCCCTGGGGCAGGCGTAGATCGGTGCCACGCAGTAGACGCTCGAACACCCGATTGGCGAAGCTGCCTGGCACCGCCGAGGCCACCACGAAGTCGCGGTCGATGCGGCCGTCCGGGTAGTCGGCCTTGAGCGCGCCGATCAGGCTGTCATCCCAGCAGGCATGCACCAGGCGGAAGCGTCCGGCGTCGATGAACAGCGGCATCTGCTGGAACCAGTCGAGGAAGTCGCGCCAGTCCTGCGGGTGATCGGCGAATTGGCGGAAGGTCTGCTGCAGCAGCCGCTCGTGGCGCGGCGTGTGTTCGCGCACGTGGCGGCGCTCGCTGTCTGGCGGCGCCTCGGTGTACCAGCCCAAGGCGTTGTATTCGTGATTACCCATGATGCACAGGGCCTGGCCGGCCTCGACCATGGCATGCACCAGGTGCAGCGCCTCACGGATGCGCGGGCCGCGATCGATCAGGTCGCCAAGGAACAGCGCCATGCGCTGTGGATGACGCCAGACACCGCCCTGCTGGCGGTAGCCCATCTGCTCGAGCAGGCGCGCCAGGCTGCGCCCACAGCCGTGCACGTCGCCGATCAGATCGTAGCCGCGCGCCGGGTCGAGCAGCATCTCAGTCGTGGCTCCACTGGCGGCCGCCCCAGCCGAGCTTGGTGCGGCAGGCCTCGTAGTAGTTGTGGTCGAGCGGGTGGATCAGGCGCAGCTTGTGCGGCTTCTTGGCCACCGTGATGGTGTCGCCGGGGGCGCAGGTGAAGTGGTTCTGCCCATCGCAGGACACCAGCGGGTAGATCGGCAGGTCGTCCGCCACCACGATCTTCAGCTCACTGTTGCCGTCCACCACGATCGGGCGGCTGGACAATGTGTGCGGGTACATCGGCACGATGACGATGGCGTCCAGCTTGGGATGCATGATCGGCCCGCCGGCGGACAGCGAGTAGGCGGTGGAGCCGGTCGGCGTGGCGATGATCAGGCCGTCGGCCTTCTGGCTGCAGACGAAGTGGCCGTCGACGAACAGCTCGAACTCGATCATCTTGGTCGACTTACCCGGGTGCAGCACCACGTCGTTGAGCGCGTCGCCCTGGCCGATGGCCTCGCCATGGCGGCGCACCTCGGCTTCCAGCAGGAAGCGGCTCTCTTCGAGAAAACGCCCTTCCAGCACCTCGGCGACCTTCACTTCCAGCTCGTCTGGCTTGATGTCGGTGAGAAAGCCCAGGCTGCCGCGGTTGATGCCCAGCACCGGAATCTTGTGCCGGGCCAGAGCACGGGCGGCGCCGAGCATGCTGCCGTCACCGCCGACCACCACCACCAGGTCGCAGACCTCGCCGAGGTTCTTGCGCGAGCAGGTCTGCAGGCCATGGCCGGGCAAGACCTCGGCGATGGTGTCCTCGAGAATCACGTGCAGATGACGCTCGAGCAGGAACTTCTTCAGGCGGCGAATGGTGTCGAGCACCTGGGCGCTGCCCAGACGACCGATGATGCCGATATTGCGAAATTGCTCCATGGGGCGCTCTGCAACGGGGGAGTTGCCCGGATTATGGGCGAAAGCCGCTGATCGCAGCAAACCGCCTCGGTTATGCTCGGCCCATGAATCCGCCGCTGGATGACCTGTTGGCGCAGCTGCGCCAGCCTCAGGTGCGCGACCTGGCCTGGGCCCTGCTCTCCCCCGCTCTGCTCGATGGCAGCGAGCTGCCCCTGCGCCATCCTCTGGCCGCCAGTCGTTGGCTCGACGAGCCGCAGTGCCTGGTCGATTGGCTACTGCACCAGGAAGCGCATAGCGCGGTGCTGCGCGAGCACCTAGCCAACGGCTCCAGCCGTCTCGGCCGCTATTACGAGCGACTGTGGCAGTTCGCCCTGCAGGCGGCCCCTGACGTGCGGCTGTTGACCGCCAACCTGCCGATACGCCAGGCCGGCCACACGCTGGGCGAGCTGGACCTGCTGCTGCAGGACGACGAGGGAGTGCACCATCTGGAGCTGGCGATCAAACTGTATCTAGGGCCGGACGTGCAGCCCGGTACGGACGCCGCCAACTGGCTCGGACCGTCCAGCGAGGATCGCCTGGGACTCAAGCTGGACCATCTGGCTCGCCACCAGCTGCCGCTGGCGTCCAGCCCGGCGGCCCGGGCAACGCTGGCGCAGCTGACAACGCAAGCACCCCGCTCCACCGCCTGGCTGGGTGGTTACCTGTTCTACCCCTGGCCCGGCGGCTGCCACCCGCCTTCGGGCTGCAACCCCGAGCACCTGCGCGGGCGCTGGTTGCGCCGCAGCGACTGGGCTCGGCTGGCCACAGGGGAGCAGCAGCACTGGCAGCCCCTGGAAAGGCGCGCGTGGCTGGCGCCGGCGCGCGTGCCATCACCAGCACTCTGGTCGCCCGCACAATTGGCGGCATGGATGGAAGGATTGCCCGAGCAGGCACCGGCGCAGTTGCTGGTGCGCCTGGAGCGGGATGGCGATGAATGGCGCGAAGGCGAACGGCTATTTCTGGTCAACGACCATTGGCCGCACTGCGCCCCGCGCTAGCTATCAGTGGCTGCGCTCGGTACGCCCGCCGGAGCGGGCCAGGTAGCCCGGGCCGTTCTCGCACAGCAGCGCGCCACGCTGTACCGCCGGCAGCGCATCCAGGCCGTCGCGCAGGGCGTAGGCCGAGAAGCCCATCTGCGAGAGCAGGAACACGGCGCTGGCGCTGCGCTTGCCACTGTCGCAGTAGCACAGGTAAGTCTTGCCCTTGTCCAGCAGGCGCACCTTCAGACGCAGCAGATGCAGCGGCATGTTCAGCGATTGCTGTGCATGACCGCGCTCGTACTCCTCCTGCAAGCGCACATCCAGCCACTGGGCGCCGGCCGACAACAGGCGCGCGGCCTCGCCGAACGACACCTCGTCCACTACCGGCGCCTTGAGCAAGGCGAAGAAGTCCTGGCGGTCCAGGCGCAGCACCATGCCGGGCTCGATCATGGTCACGGTGGCGTTGCGTGGCTGATCGGAGAGCAGTGCCTCCTCGCCGAAGCAGGCCCCCACCTCCAGCTCGGCCAGCACCTGGCGGCCACCCTCACCTGCACGGAACACCTCGGCGCGACCGCTCTTGAGGAAGTAGCAGCAGTCGCCGCCCTCGCCCTCCACCAGCACCCGGCTGCCGGTCGGCAGATCGATCGGGCGCAGGCGCTCGAGCATGGCACGCACGTTGGCCGGCGGCACCTTGGTGAACAGCGGGTTTTCCAGCAGACGCTCCAGCCACTCGACGTCGTCGCCGTTGCTGCCCAGGTCCAGCAGCAAGTCATGGTAGGCAAGGCGCCAGGTCAGCAGGCGACTGAGATTGGCACTATCCAGGGCCAGCACGCTGACGTCGCTCAGCGCCCGCGCCTCGTGCTGGCGCGGCAGGGTTGGCGACAGCGGATGGCAGCTGGCCTCGCTGCCGGCTTGCAGACGCTCTTCGCGGCCGTCGGCATCGCGTAGCAGCAGCTCGCCAGACAACAGGTAATAAGTGGTGCGGGCCTGGTCGCCCTGGCGGAACAGCAGTTGGCCGGCCAATAGCGGCTGCGGCACCAGCTGGGGACGCAACTCGCGCCATTGCTGCTCGGAGAGCACGTTGAGCGGGGTAAAGCTGCGCAGCTGTTCGGGATTCAGCGGCTCGGTCATCGACACCTGTCCTTCATTATTCTTGGCGTACTGCTGCCAGTTCTTCCAGGCGTTGGGCCATGGCCCGGCGCCCCTGCAAGCCTCCGGTGTGGAGCAACAGCAGGCGCGTACCCGCAGCAAAGTAACCGGCCTCCACCTCGCCGCGCAATGCCAGCATGGCCTTGCCCGTGTAGAGCGGTTCCAGCGGCAACCCGCTGGCTCGCTCGCAATCATCAATGCACTGCGCCAATGGCGCGTCGATCCGGCCGAAACCACCGCGGCTGGCGTCCAGTAAACGGTAGCCGGTATCAATCCGCCCCGCCTCGTGGAGGATGGCCCGCAACTGGCCCTCCACACCATGGCCGGGCGGCACCGCCATGGCCACATGCACCTGGCGCTCGCCGCCTTCGGCCAGCACCAGACCGGCCGCCGTGGTACCGGTGCCGGCGGCCAGCCACCAGCCGTGGTAGCCGCTCCAGCCCAGATCGAGCAACTGCGACCTGGCCAACTCGACTATAGCCGCGCAGGCCCGAGCCGCCAGCAGGCCGCCGCCACCTTCGTGCACCGGCAACAGCCGCGGATAGCGCGCGCACCAGGGCTGCCAGAAATCGGCGCGATGCCGCTCGCGATAGCCGGCGTAGCCGAGCCAGTGCAGACGCATGCCGAATTCCTGCAGATCACGGGTCGTGGGCGTGTCCTGCGGCTCGCCGCGCAGCAGGCCGACAGTGGCGAAACCAAAGCGCCGGCCGGCGGCGGCCAGGGCATGCAGGTGATTGGAATGGGCGCCGCCCAGGCTGATCAGGCCGTCGCCCCCCGCGGCCGCGGCAGCCTCAACATGCGGCTTGAGCTTGAACCACTTGTTGCCTGAGATCAGCGGATCGAGCAGATCCAGGCGCAGCACGGCCACCTCGACAGCGGCGCGCGCTAGCCAGTCGAGCCGCAGGGGCTGCAGGGGAGCGGATGGATTCCAGTGCGGCAGGACTATAGGCATGAGCGGAGCTGATTCGGCTGGGCGCCGGGAGTCAGGCGCCAGGCATCATGGTAACCGCTCAGCTCACCGTGCGCAGGCGCGCTCCGGCCTTGTGCCGCGCGCAGCAGTTGGATTCGCCGACCACGAAGCGGCTGGGCGTCTCCACCCGATCGATAGGCATGGCACAACGCTCACCGGATGGCAGGCTGGACTCGCACGTCGGCTGCTGGTAGTGCGCCAGCCACTGGCGGTACTGCTCCTCGGAGACGAAGCACTTGGCCGCCGCATAGCTCAGGGGATTGTTCTGGTAACGGGCGATATCCTGCAGTGGGATGGTCAGGTGGCCGGCACCCGGGTGATAGACCACGAACACCACGCCGAGCTTGGCCAGGCGTTCGAGAATCTGCTCGCCGCCCTGGCTGGCCAGGTCGTCGCGCTCACGCTTGAGACGCTCCAGCTCGTTCTGCAACTGGGTTTCCTGCTCGGCACGGTAGGCCAGCTCGACGTCGCGAATCGCCACCTGCTCCTTGAATTCCGCAACCGCGGCGGCAACCCGAGCCTGCAGCTCGGCATCGAACTGGGAACGCAGGATGTCGGCCTCGGTACGGCCGTGGCGTTCCAGATCACGCAGTTGCCGGGCCAGCTCCTCGCGAGTCTGCTGGATGCCATCTGCCTGAGCACCCAGTTGTTCCTTGAGGCTGGCATTCAGCTCTTCCTGCTGGCGCAGGGCCTGGTGCAGGTTGTGGATCTCGGTCTGCAGCGAGCGCTGACGTTCCTCGGCGGCCAGTTTGAAGCGAGCCTGCTCTTCCTCGTACTGCTTACCCAGGGTACTGATGCGCAGGCGCTGCTGCTTGATCAGCTGGGCGGTTTTCAGGCGGTGCTCCTGCTCCTTGCGCTCGGTCTGCTTGTCGGCCTCATCGCGAGCGGCGTCCGGCGCCTGCCACTTGTCTTCGGCAGCCACCTGCAGGCGCTCCGGCAACATCACGGCGGTTTCCTCTTCCGCCAGCAGGCCGAGGGCGTTGCGCTTGACCACGTCACGGATCACTGCCAGGTCGTTCTTGCCAGGCGCCAGGCTGGGGTCCCACAGATGCATCTGGTGCCAGGACACCGGGCACTGACTGCGGCAGGCCAGGCGAATCGGGCCGGCGCCGAGGTCCGGGCCACGCCCGGCGTTGTCGGCCAGATGACGCAGCGGCAGGTTCCAGCCCTTGTCGGCGGCGCCACTCTCGTCGAAGTCCAGGTAGAAGAACACTGCCGCACGCACCATCAGGCGCGGGTTGATCAGCACATAGGCCATGCGCATCTGCTGGTCGGCGAACTCGGGCATGTTCACCACGTTGTCGAGCAAGGCCTCGAATTCGGGGAAGAGCATTTGCTTGCAGACGCCGCGTTCGTTGAAGAACAGCACCGCCTCAACCATCTGCGCTTTGTTCTGCATGCTCATGGATCTTCCTCAAGGCCACCGGGATCACGATCGGCGCGCTACGGTTGTTCCGCGCGTGCACATAACCTGCGAAGCAGGCGCCATCCATTGTTTCAGGCAAGTCTAGGGGAAAACGGAACGCGGGCAATGTGACTGGGTTGGCAGCGCCCTGCCACCGCGCTGCAGCGGACCGGCGGCAGGGTAAAACTGTGACGGGCTGGGCGAATCAGGCCTTGGCAGCCGCCAGGAAAGGCGCCAGACGGCGACCCATTTCCTCGCCGAGGGCCTGCAAACCGCTCATCGGACGGACCATTACCTCGAACTCGACGATCTTGCCCGCCTCGTCGAAGCGGATCATGTCGATGCCCTTGAGCTCGCGCTCACCGACGCGGGCCGAGAACTCCAGCACCACGCTCAGGCCATCGGCACTGACCAGCTCACGGTGATAGGCGAAATCCTGGAACACCTGCAGCACGGTGTTGAGGATCATGTTGACCGTCGGCGCGCCCGGATAGGGGGTGTGCGCCATCGGCGAGCGGAATACCGCCTGGGCATGCAGCAGCTCGGGGAGCTGGCGCAGATCCTTGGCGGCGATGAGTTGGTGCCAGCGCTGCAGGCTGGCGGCGGCCGCCGGTTGCAATTGCAGATCGGTGGGCATGGGGTTTCTCCTTGTTGTTATGGGCCACATAGCAAACGCCCCGCACTGGGCGGGGCGTTTCCGTTACAGCTCGGCGGCGAGGCGCGAGCCCTGGTTGATCGCCCGCTTGGCGTCCAGCTCGGCGGCCACGTCGGCGCCACCGATCAGGTGCACATTCTGGCCGGCGGCCACCAGGCCGTCCTGCAGCTCGCGCAGCGGGTCCTGGCCTGCGCAGACGATCACGGTGTCCACCGGCAGTACCTGCGGCTCGCCCTCGGCGATGCGGATGTGCAGGCCGGCGTCGTCGACTTTGAGGTACTCGACCGAATTGAGCATCTGCACGTTCTTGTTCTTCAGGCCGGTACGGTGGATCCAGCCGGTGGTCTTGCCCAGGCCGTCGCCGACCTTGGACTTCTTGCGCTGCAGCAGGAACACCTCGCGGGCCGCCGGATGCACCTCAGCCTTGATCCCGGCGATGCCGCCACGGGCGTCCAGCGCGGTGTCGATACCCCACTCCTTCCAGAACGCATCGCGGTTCAGGCTGGTGGTCTCGCCGGCATGGGTGATGAACTCGGAGACATCGAAGCCGATGCCGCCGGCACCGATCACCGCGACCTTCTGGCCGACCGGCTTGCGCTGCAGGATGGCATCCAGGTAGCTGATCACCTTGGCGTTGTCGATGCCCTCGATGGCTGGCGTGCGCGGAGCGATACCGGTGGCCAGGATGATCTCGTCGTAGCCGCCCTTGGCCAGGTCGTCGACGTTGACGCGGGTGTTCAGGCGCAGGTCGACGCCGGTGGTTTCCAGCTTCTTCTTGAAGTAGCGCAGGGTCTCGTAGAACTCTTCCTTGCCCGGCACGCGCTTGGCCACGTTGAACTGGCCGCCGATCTCGCCGGCCGCGTCGAACAGGGTCACGCTGTGGCCACGCTCGGCGGCCACGGTAGCGGCAGCCAGGCCGGCAGGGCCGGCACCGACCACGGCGATCTTCTTCACGGTGGCGGTGGGGATGTAGTTCAGCTCGGTCTCGTGGCAGGCACGTGGGTTGACCAGGCAGCTGGTCAGCTTGCCGCCGAAGGTGTGGTCCAGGCAGGCCTGGTTGCAGCCGATGCAGGTGTTGATCTCGTCGGCGCGACCCTCGGCGGCCTTGTTGACGAAGTCCGGGTCGGCGAGAAACGGACGGGCCATGGACACCATGTCGGCATCGCCCTCGGCCAGTACCTGCTCGGCCACTTCCGGGGTGTTGATGCGGTTGGTGGTGCACAGCGGGATGCTGACTTCGCCCTTGAGCTTGGCGGTGACCTTGGTGAAGGCCGCGCGCGGCACCTTGGTGGCGATGGTCGGGATACGCGCCTCGTGCCAGCCGATACCGGTGTTGATGATGGTGGCGCCGGCCTTCTCGATGGCCTTGGCCAGCAGGACGATCTCGTCCCAGGTGCTGCCGCCCTCGACCAGGTCGAGCATGGACAGGCGATAGATGATGATGAAGTTCGGGCCTACGGCCTCGCGCACGCGGCGGACGATCTCCACCGGCAGGCGCATGCGGTTCTCGTAGCTGCCGCCCCAGCGGTCGGTGCGGTGGTTGGTGTGGGCGGCGAGGAACTGGTTGATGAAGTACCCCTCGGAACCCATGATCTCGACGCCGTCGTACTCGGCCTGCTGGGCCAGCAGCGAGCAGGTGACGAAGTCCTGGATCTGCTTCTCGATGCCTTCCTCGTCAAGCTCACGCGGCTTGAACGGGTTGATCGGCGCCTGGATGGCGCTTGGCGCCACCGACTTCGGGCTGTAGGCATAGCGGCCGGCATGCAGGATCTGCATGGCGATCTTGCCGCCCGCCTCGTGCACTGCCTTGGTGACGATCTTGTGCTTCTCGGCTTCCTCGACGGTGGTCAGCTTGGCCGCGCCGGAGTAAACGCCGCCCTCTTCGTTCGGGCCGATACCGCCGGTGACCATCAGGCCGACACCACCACGGGCACGCTCGGCGAAGTAGGCCGCCATGCGCTCGAAGCCACCCGGTTTCTCTTCCAGGCCGGTGTGCATGGAGCCCATAAGGGTGCGGTTCTTCAGGGTGGTGAAACCCAGGTCCAGGGGGGCCAGCAGGTTCGGGTAGGCGTTGCTCATGGCTATCTCCACAGCGTCGGGCTTATCACGGTCTGCCACGCACTGATTCGCACGTGGTCGTTGTTGCGGCAGACGATAAAGAGCGACCGCCGACCGCTCAATGATCAAAAAGCACAAGTTATTGATCGTAAATGACAGCCCGACTAGGCAAAGGCGACGCCTTGCCCTAGGCTGGCTGCTTCATTGCCACCAGGCCACATCATGCTCAAGTTGCTCCACCGCACCTTCTGGCTGCTACTCGTCACCCTGCTGATCGCCTATGGCGCCTGGATCCAGTGGCGGCCCGCCAGCCATTTCCTCAGCGACCTGCGCAGCTCGCTGGCCTTCAGCCTGGGCAGCGACCAGGGCCGCGGCAACCTGCTGGGTATCCAGCCCGAGCTGTACCGCGCCGATTACCGCAGCCCCCTGCACCTGCACCGCAAGCTGGCCGCCTACCTCGACCAGGCCCAGGCCGAAGGCCTGCTCAACCCGAAGACGGTGGTGGTGCTGCCCGAACATATCGGCACCTGGCTGGTAGCCGTCGGCGAGAAGCGCGAGGTGTTCGCCGCTCGCGACCTGGCCGAAGCACGCATCTGGCTGGGGCTCAGCCATCCGCTGGAACTGATCCGCGCGCTGCTGGCCAACCAGGGCACGGCGCGCTTCAGCGACGCCCTGCTGCGGATGAAGGCCGAGCAAATGGCCGCCGACTACCAGAATCTGTTCGGCGGCCTGGCCGAGACCTATGGAGTGACCATAGTCGCCGGCTCCATCGTGCTACCGGAACCGCGCGTCGAGGAAGGCATGCTGCAGGTCGGCGACGGCCCGCTGTACAACGTCAGTCTGGTGTTCGGCAGCGATGGCATGCCGCTCGGCCAGCCCCAGCGCAAGGTACTGCCGCATCGCGACGAGGACAGCTTCACCGCCGCCGCCTCGGACCAGGCGCTGCAGGTGGTCACCACTCCGGCCGGTCGCCTGGGCGTGCTGATCGGCACCGACAGCTGGCGGGCGGAGAGCTACGCACCACTGGTCGCGCAACAGGTGGAGCTACTCGCCGTGCCGGCCTTCCTGCATGGCAACGACCACTGGAACGGCACCTGGTCCGGCACCCCCAACGACCTGCGCAGCCGCGCCAGGGAGCTCAGCGAAGGCGAGGCCTGGTTGCGTCACTCGCTGCCGGCGCAGCTGCAGAAGACGCCCGCCCGCGCCGGAGTCGCCGTGTTCATGCGCGGCCAGTTGTGGGGGCTGGGCAGCGACGGCCGCAGCATGGCGGTGCAGCGCGACAACCGCCAGGTGGTCGACGAAGCGCCCGGCGCTCGCCTGCTCAACCTGTGGCTGTGAGATGAAACCGAACCGCGTCCGCCTCGGCGACCTGTCCGTCGCCTTCGTCCACGGCCTGGTGGCCGCATTGGCCGAGAAAGGCCTGGCCGCCGACGACCTGCTGCGCCAGTTCCGCCTGGACGCCACCCGTCTGGCCCTGCCGCGCGAGCGCCTGTCGATCCCGCGCTACATGCGCCTGGGCCACAGCGCCATCGGCCTGTGCGGGGATCGCGCGCTGGGTCTGGAGATGGGCCGGCACAGCCACATCAGCCAGGCTGGACTGGCGGGCGTCACGGCCGGGCAGGCACCGACCCTGCGTGAGGCGGCACGCACGCTGATCCGTTTCGAACCACTCTACGCCCACAACTACCGCGGCCAGTCGAGCTTCACCGAAGATGCTGGTGGCGCCTGGCTGAGCTTCTACTCGATCAGCCCGTACAACGACTTCAACCGCTTCGTGGTGGACTCGGTGCTGTCCAGCTGGCGCCACCAGCTCGGCACCCTGCTCGGCGAGACGCTGGTGGTGGAACGAGTGGAGATCGAGTTCCCCGCACCGGACTACGCCGAGCGCTACGAAACCTGTTTCGGCTGTCCGGTGGACTTCGGCGCCTCTCACAACCGCCTCCGCCTGGCCAACGCCAGCCTCGACCAGCCCCTGGCCCAGCACTGTCCCAGCACCTGGCAGCAACTGCTGGAACTGGCCGAACGGGAACTGGAGCAGCTGACCCGCACCCGCAGCCTGCGTGAGCGCATCACCCACCTGCTGGGACCTATGCTGCACGGCCGCGAGCCGGAACTGGACGAAGTGGCGAGGAAGCTGCAATTACCCAGCTGGACGCTCAGGCGCAAGCTGGCCGAGGAAGGTACGCAGTTCCGCACCCTGCTCAATGAAACGCGGCGCGATCTGGCTATGGCCTACATCCGCGATACCGAACTAGCCTTCGGCGAGATCGCCTATCTGCTCGGCTTCGCCTCGGCAGAGGCCTTCCAGCGCGCCTTCAAGCGCTGGAGCGGGCAGACTCCCGGGGAGTTCCGCCGCAGTCAGCGCCTGCAGGCGGGTTACAGCTCGGTAGCGTCTTCCGCGGGATCAACTGGGTCCTGCTCGATGGCTCGAGACTCGAGAAGCTCTTCGACATAGTCATCCATAGGTTCTTCCTCCTGTCGTTAGGTCTTGACTGAAACAAAGACCATGCCAACAGTCTGAAGATTCCCGATGACAAAGTGGTGACGGCAGGAAAATTTTCCACCAGATGCGAAAAGCCCCCAGCTCTTGCGAACTGAGGGCTTCTCTATATATGGCGCAGCGGACGGGACTCGAACCCGCGACCCCCGGCGTGACAGGCCGGTATTCTAACCGACTGAACTACCGCTGCGCGTCGGTCTCGCAAGAGATATGGTGGGTGATGACGGGATCGAACCGCCGACCCTCTGCTTGTAAGGCAGATGCTCTCCCGGCTGAGCTAATCACCCGAGTAGCCTTGCGAGGTGGCGCAATTTACGCAGAGGCCTTTGCTAAGTCAACACCCTGCTTGAAATTTTTCTTCGGGATGAAGTTTCACGACTGCCTTGCTCATGCCCGATACGGGTGCCGAGGGCACCCGTCTGGTGCAATCGCAATCATCCCGCGCGCAGCAGCAGGCGGGTGGTCACCAACCCCTTCTCGGCCCGTTCCAACCCTGCTTCGTCTACGCGCACGCCCTGCTCTTCCAGACTCACCAGCCAGCGCAACAGGCGCGCGAACTCGGTCGGCTGCAGGCTGACCTGCAGGCCACCATCGCCCTGGTTATCCAGGCGCTCGACATTCAGCCCCTGGCTGGCGGCGCTGCCAGTCACCAGACCCTGCAGGGCGGTGGCGTCGATGCTGACCTGCGGTCGCCCCTGCAGCGAGCGCACCTGCGGCGCATGTTCCTGCAGGTAGGCATGCAACGCCCGCTGCTGCTGGAGGAAGCTGCGCGCTTGTTCCAGGTTCTGGCTGACCGGTCGCCACAGCAGCAGATAGAGCAGCACCAGCGCAAGGAAGCCGCCGAGCAGCCCCAGGGCCAGCCGGTCACGCGCGGGCATCCCATGCCAGCGGGAGGCTAGCGGATGATGGGCAATCCGCGCCTGCAGTTGCGAAGCCAAGCCATTCATCCGTTACCTCCAATCACCAGGCGCGCGCTGACGCCGTTGTCTTCACGGCTCGCCGAGCCCATGTCTACTGCCAGGCCGGCCTCCTGCAGACGCGTACGCAGGCTCTCCAGCGAGGCAAAATCATTGGCTTGCAGGTTGAGCGCCAGGTCGCCGCGCTGGGCATTGAAGTCCAGTTGCTGCACCTGCACTTTGGCAGCTTCCTGATTGATCGCCGCAGCAGCCTGATCGAGCAGGCTGAGCAACTGGCTCTGCCCTCCTCCCTCGGCCTCGGCGAGATGCTGGTCGAACTGCGCGCGCAGGTTGATCAGCTTGTTGTCATCGGGGAACAGCTCGCGGTACAGCTCCTGGCTGGCCTGGGCATAACGTTCGCCCTCGCGCTGCAGGTACCAGCCCTGAGCCAGGTTGAAACCCCATTGCAGCACCAGACATAGGCCGACCAGCGCAGCCAGCGGCCTCCAACGCTGCCACTGACCGGATGGCTCGCGCCGGGCAAACGGGCCCTGTGCCAGGTTGCACTGCGCTCGCTGCTGAGCCAGCCAGGGCAATAGCTGAGCCACTTCATGAGTCTCATCGACGTCCGCGGGGGCCGGTTGGCCGCTCGCCACGTAGGCGACCCGTGGCGACGGGCAGAGTCCGACGAGTTGCGGCCAATCCTCGCCGCGCAGGGCCAGGCGCGCCTCACCGGTGCCGCCGAGCAGCCAGCGCTCGCCCAGGCACAGCAGCTGACTGCCCTCCTCGACCAGCAGATCGGCATCCACCTCGATGCGCTGCGGCGGGTTGTCGCCACACAGTGCCAGCCAACCGGACAGCCACACACGACGCACCGCATAGACCCGGTGACGGCCATCGGCCAACTGGCCACCGACGCTCAGGTGGAACTGCTCCACATCCTCGGCCAGCAGCTCCTCCACGGCGAACGGCAACGCCTTCTGCAACCAACGCGCCTTGGTGGTGGGCAGCTGTACGGCGCAGACGGTCACCGCTTCCACCGGCAGAATCAGGCGCCAGGCCTGATCCTCACGCGGCAGCGCTTCGGCGAAGGGGCGCTGGCTGCAAATATCGCCATCGACCCGCCAGACCGGCAGATCGGCCGCCGTTTCGGCACAGGCCTGTGGCGGAAGAAAAACGCTGAGCAGACTCATTCCTCGGACTCCTCGACGGGCATGGGCGCCAGGCCCTCCTGCCCCAGATCGCGCGCCATGACACGCACGCGCCCATCATTACCACGTTGCAGATAGCTGGCCAGCACCTGGCGCCGGTCACCCAGCAGCACCTCGGTGGTGACACGAAAATACTGGCTACCGGTGAGCAACCCCTGAGGGCTCACCGCATAGGCGGTCAGCTGCTGGGTGAACGCAGCGGTATCGCGGTAGCCGGTACGCCCACGTCCCTCGATAACGGTCTTCAGCGCCGACTCGGGGATGTTGTCCCCCAGGCAGGCCAGCACCTGGGCACTGGCGGTATTGATATTCAGCCCGATGTCTCTCGGCAGCGCACTGACGAAGGGCGCCAGGCGCCGGTAGTCGGTCTCGCTCATGCCCAGCAGCAGGCGCAGTTCGGAGATATCGGCGATGCGCCCCACCCCGGTCCGGTAGGCCGGCTTGAGCAGCAGGTACTGATCATCCTCCGCGCCGGACATGCCGCCGGGGTCCTGATCGCCATCGACCCAGTCGAGCAGGCGATCGGCATAGGCCGGGCTCAGCTGCAATGTCTGCAACAGGCGACGAAGCCTCAGCAGCGCCTGCTTTCCGGCCTCGCCATCGGCGGCCAGGCTGTTGAGGTTGAAGCGCCCGGACAGGTCCTCGATGCGCAGGCGCAGCTCGCCGCCTTCGTCCAGCGGGAAACTCAGCTTGGGATTGGCCCAGGGCTCGGCCAGGTGATCCACCTGGTCGGTGCTCACATCACGCCGCAACATGGCCTTGGCCAGCAGCTCGCCGCCCTCGGCGTAGTACTGTGCCTGGCGCACCAGCAGCTGGTTGCCGGTGCTGCGGATCGCCAGCTGTTGGCGCAGCAACAGTGCGGCGCAGATGATGGTCACCAGCGCCACCACCAGCAACACAGTGATCAGGGCTACCCCGCGCTGGCGCCTCACTCTTGCGGCTCCTGAGGCAGCTCTGGGCTGGGCTCATCAGGCAACAGCTCGCCGCCGTCCTCTCCCCCATCCTCGCCGTTGGGCGGAGTGACCTGCTCCTGCGGCGGCATCTCCGGCATGCGCCAGATGCGCCGCAGCTCGCCATAGTAGCGGTGTTCGATGGTCAGCTCGACGGCCTTGGGCAACTGGCGCAGCGCCTCGTCGGCGCGACTGTTGGCCGCCGGCCAGCTCTGCAGCCAGCGCCCCTCTTCATCGAGAAAGCGCAGCTCGAAGCGCTTGACCCCATCCAGTGCCTGCTGCACCCGCGGCTGACTGTCCTGGGCCTGATCCAGCACCGACCAGTAGGCGCGCTGCCAGCGCTCGCCTTCCAGCTGCCAGCGCACCCGCTGCAACGTGGCACGCGGCTGACCGAGCGGGTTGCGCCAGCCGCTGCGGGTGAACTCCAGTTGGGTATCGCGCCCGCTGTCGCCACGCATGGACGGCAGCGGATCGCCCAGCGGATCACGCACCGGGCGCGCATTCACCTGCAGCAGATCGCGTTCGAAGGCGGCCATGGCCTTGGTCAGTTCGCGCAGACGCCGCTCCTGCTCGCGCTGGCCGCGGTCGGTCTGCATCACGCTGTCGAGCATGCGGTAGGTGGCCATGGCCAGCAGAGCGAAGATGGCGATGGCGATCAGCACCTCCAGCAGGGTGAAGCCACGCTGCCTCATGGCTCGACCCCGACGAAGCCACTGAGGGTGACCAGCGCGTTGTCCTCGATCTTGCCGCGCAGGCCGCGCTCGGGGCGCAGCGCCACCCGCACGGTGACGCGCAGCATCTCCGGCTCGCTAGTGGCCTGTACTTCGCTCTGCCACATCCAGCGGCGCCCGGCATATGTCTCCTCGCCCTGCTCGCGCCCCTCGCCAGGGGGGCTGTCCGCCAGCTGGATGTCCTGCAGACGGTTGTCCGCCAGCCAGGTGGCGAAGGTCTTGTCCTCCAGCCGAGCAGCGGTCTTCAGCGAGCGGGCGCTGGCGCTGAGCACACTGGCGGCGACCACGGCGAAGATCGCCAGGGCCACCAGCACCTCGAGCAGGGTGAAGCCACGGCCGTGCCTCATCCGGAACGACCCTTGGCATTTTCCGGCTTCAGCTCCGGCTCGGCGAAGCCGTCGCTGCTGAGCAGCAGCACCGGTGCGCCGCGCTCGCGACCACCGGCCAGACGCAGGGTGAAAGGCGTCAGCTCGCCACTGGAGAGGATCAGCAGCTGCGGCGGCTTGGGTGCCGACTTGTCCTTGTCACCCTTGGCCGTAGGCAGGCCGACATTCTGGTCCTCCACCTCGATACTCAGCTCGACCCACTCCGGCAACTCGTGAACCCTGTTATCCAGCGGTTCCCAGCGCGACTTCATTGGCTCGTAGCGCAGCACCTGGTAGCTGTGCGCCTCGAAGCGCACGCCGTACTCGCGGTTATCCAGTACCGCCTCGTCGAGCAGGACACGAAGCAGACTGTTGAGTCGATCGGCCTCGTCATTGAGCTTGCGCGCGGGGCTGCTGGCGAGGCCGCTGCCAATCACGGCGAGGCTGGTCAGCACACCGAGCAGGACCAGCACCACCAGCAACTCGATCAGCGTGAAGCCCCGCGCAGTTCGCATCGGAAATCAGAGGTCCCAGTTACCGATATCGGCATTGGTCCCGTCACCGCCTTCCTGGCCATCGGCGCCCAGGCTGTACAGGTCGATCTTGCTGCGGGTGCCCGGCGACAGGTACAGGTACGCATTGCCCCACGGATCCACCGGCAGCCGCTTCAGGTAACCCTCGGTGTTCCAGTTCTTCGCCGGCGGGTTGCCGGTGGGTTTCTTCACCAGGGCTTCCAGGCCCTGCTGGGTGCTTGGGTAGTTCTGGTTGTCCAGCTTGTACATGTCCAGCGCCGCGCCGATGGCGCGGATGTCGTTCTGCGCCGCGGTGACCTTGGCCTGGTCCGGACGGCCCATCACCTGCGGTACCACCAGGGCGGCGAGGATGCCGAGGATGACCACCACCACCATGATTTCGATCAGGGTGAAACCGCGTTGTTGCTTGTTCATCACTATCAACCCACCAGTTGGTTCAGAGAAAGAATCGGCAGGAGGATGGCCAGCACGATCACCAGCACCACCGCTCCCATGAACACCAGCATGAACGGCTCGAACAGCCCTACCATCAGGCCGATGGTGGCCGCCAGGTCGTTTTCCTGGTTGCGCGCCGTGCGCGCCAGCATCTGGTCCAGCTCGCCCGAGCGCTCGCCGCTGGCGATCATGTGCAGCATCATCGGCGGGAACTGCCGACTGGCCTCCAGGGCCCGCGACAGGCTGCCGCCCTCGCGCACGCGCTGGGTGGCGTTAGCCACGTCGGTGCGGATGATGCGGTTGCTCACCACTTCGGCGCCGATGGCCAGGGCCTCCACCAGCGGTACGCCACTGCGCACCAGGATGGCCAGGGTCGAGGCGAAACGCGCGGTCTCGGTGGCGGCGATCAGCCCGCCGATCAGCGGCAGGCGCAGCAGGAAGGCGTGCCAGCGCCGACGCACGTCTTCGTTGCGCAGGGCGCGGCGGAAGGCGATCACACCGAGTACCGCGAGCACGATGACCACTGCGCCCCAGGCCTTGACCAGTTCGCTGAGCAGAATCAGGCCGCGGGTCAGCGCCGGCAGGGTCTGCCCGGAGTCGACGAACACCCGCACCACGTCCGGCACCACGTAACCCAGCAGGAAACCGACGATGCCCAGCGAGGCGAGCATCAGGATCACCGGGTAGAGCAACGCCATCTGGATCTTCTGCCGCGACTGCTGGCGTTGCTCGGTGTAGTCGGCCAGCTGTTCCAGTACCGGCGCCAGGTGCCCGGCGTGTTCACCGGCTGCCACGGTGGCGCGGTACAGCTCGGGGAAGGCGGCGGGAAATGAACCGAGGGCATTGGCCAGGCTATGACCTTCGAGCACCTTGGCGCGTACGGCGATCAACATCGACTGGATGCGCGGCTGGCGCGACTGGGCCGCGGCGGCGCGCAGCGCTTCCTCGATGGGCAATGCGGCGCCGATCAGGGTTGCCAGCTGGCGGGTGACCAAAGCCAGGTCGCGGGCCGACAGGCCACGGCGCAGGCTGAAACCGCCCGATTTCTCGCTGTGCTCCTTGCGGTGCGCCGGCTCCACCTGCAGCGGCGCCAGTTGTTTCTCGCGCAACAGCTGGCGGACCTGGCGGGCGCTGTCGGCCTCCAGTACGCCTTTCTGCTGGCGGCCCTTGGTGTCGAGGGCGACGTATTCGAAGGCGGCCATTAGGGTCTGCTGATGCTTTTTCGCGAGCCGCGTTGCAGCGTCAAAAGACGCCAGGCTAGGCGCGGGACGCAGGTAATGGTGCCCCCCTTGCCAAGTCCCGCAACGCCGCATGGCGTCTTTTGGCGCGCAACCCGCAGGGACGGGCCGTTTTTTGCGCGGCGCGTCGTTACTCGTCGTTCATTTGGAATCACCAAACTACTCTCCTCGCGCCTAGCTCCGCGCAAAAAACGGCGCCGTCGCGGCCGTGAAAAAACATCAGCAGACCCTAATCTTCTCGTGTCACGCGCAGGACTTCTTCCAGGGTGGTCACCCCTTCCAGCACCTTGCGCCGGCCGTCGTCGCGAATGCTCGGACCGAGGCTGCGGGCGTGGCGCAGCAGCTCCTGCTCGCCGACGCCGTTGTGCACCAGGGTGCGCATCTTGTCGTCGAAGATCACCAGTTCGTAGATGCCGGTCCGGCCGCGGTAGCCCTGCTGGTGGCATTCGCTGCAACCCTTGGCGTGGTGGATCTGCGGCGGGTTCTGCGGATCGAGACCGAGCAGGCCGCATTCGGCCTCATCGGCCGGGCTGGCCTCGCGGCAGTGTACACAGAGCACACGGACCAGGCGCTGGGCCAGTACGCCGAGCAACGAGGAGGACAGCAGGAAGGGCTCGACGCCCATGTCCACCAGGCGGGTGACGGCGCCCACGGCGCTGTTGGTGTGCAGGGTGGACAGCACCAGGTGGCCGGTCAGCGAGGCCTGCACCGCGATGTCGGCGGTTTCCTGATCGCGAATCTCGCCGACCATCACCACGTCCGGGTCCTGGCGCAGGATGGCGCGCAGGCCGCGGGCGAAGGTCATGTCCACCCGCGGGTTGACCTGGGTCTGGCCGATGCCTTCCAGGTAGTACTCGATCGGGTCTTCCACCGTGAGGATGTTGCGCGAGCGGTCGTTCAAGGTGACCAGGCCGGCGTACAGGGTGGTGGTCTTGCCCGAGCCGGTGGGGCCGGTGACCAGGATGATGCCGTGGGGCTTGCGCAGGTTGTCGTCGAGCAGGCGGCGGTCGCGCTCGCTCATGCCCAGGTGCTGCAGCGACAGGCGTCCGGCCTGCTTGTCCAGCAGACGCAGCACCACCCGCTCGCCATTGGCCGACGGCAGGGTCGAAACGCGGATATCGACTTCGCGGCCGCCGACCTTGAGCGAGATGCGGCCGTCCTGCGGCACGCGCTTCTCGGCGATGTCCAGGCGCGCCATGACCTTGACCCGCGAGACCAGCAATGCCGCCAGCTCGCGGCGCGGCTCGATCACTTCACGCAGGATGCCGTCGACGCGGAAGCGCACCACCAGACGTTTCTCGAAGGTTTCCAGGTGAATGTCGGAGGCGCCGGCCTTGATCGCCTCGCTGAGGATGGCGTTGATCAGGCGGATGATCGGCGCGTCGTCTTCCTGCTCGAGCAGGTCGCCGGATTCAGGGGTGAGCTCGGCCAGGCTGGCCAGGTCGAGCTCGGCACCGAGGCCCTCGGCCATCTGCCGCACCTCGGAGGAGTCGCGCTGATAGGCCAGGGTCAGTTCCTGCTCGAAGGCTTCCGGCTCCAGCCAGTGCAGCGGCAGAACACGACCGGCGAAGCGCTGGGCCTCCTGCACGGCCGCCAGGCTGGCACCGCGGCGAACCTGCAACTGAGGCTGACCAAAGGGCTCGCGCAGCAGCACGCCATGGCGTTTGGCGAAGGCGAATGGCAGGGAGCGCAAGGCCGGACCTGCCGGGGCCGCTAGTGCGGCGTGGGTATCGGTGGACATGTGCGGGCCCGTTCCTGAAACAGAAGATCCATCTAGCTGTTGTTTTTGTTGTTATGCGGCACGACTGAGGCGTCAAGTTAACGGATTTCCAGGCAAAACTGCAGTGCGGATTTCGCAGGTTTGTACAAACAGCGACAACGCTAGCGGCGAATTGTTATGGCCGTGGGTCGGAATACATCGGGCAGACAAAAAAGAACCCCGGCATTTGCCGGGGTTCTGGTACTGCAAGGAGCGTACTACTTGTCTTCGCTGCGCTGGTGCTTGAAGAACACACCGTTGTCGCCGAAGGACGAGGCGATGAACGGCGAGGTCAGCTCCATCTCGCCGATCTTCACTGCGCTGTTGCGACGCTGTTGGGCGTAGCTGCGGTTGGTGGACGGGATGATCGAGGTCTTGATCTCCATCGAGGTGGCGTACACGTCATACAGCTTGGTGCCGGCGGCCAGGGTCACCAGATCGTTGCGGAAGTCGTGGGCGGCGGTCGAGAAGATACTGCGCAGTTCCGGCTTCGGCACGAAGTAGATCTGCGTCGGCGCCTTGACCGTGGTGACGGCCTGACCGGTCTGAGTCACTTCCGCCATGTCGTCCACGCGCAGCAGGGTCGGCTTGAGGCTGACCAACGAGAACAGCAGGGTGGTGCCCAGGGTGTCGTTGGTCTCCGGCAGGACGAACTGCGACAGCTCGTTGGCGAAGAAGTTGTGGTTGCTGCCCTGCCCGCTCAGGGTATAGAGCGCGGAGACGTTCTGCGACGGTTTGCCATCGACGAAGGCCTTCCACGCCAGCCCCGGCTGGAAGCCGTTGGCTGCCGGATCACCGGCCACCGACAGACGCAGCAGACCGTTTTCCGAGCCTTGGAACAGACCGGTATAGGGATTGCCCGGCACGGCGGCGAACTTGACCTTGGCCATCACGCCATGCGGGTGCATGGCCTTCTCGTAGCCGGCCGGCGCCACGTCGGTACGCTCCTGTACCTTCTTCCACAGCACGGAGCTGATCAGGCCGCCGACGTCCACCGGCGGAATGACCGGCAGCTGGCCTTCGGCGTACTGGGTACGCATGGCACCGTTGACCCACAGGTTGTCCTGCTTGGCCTTGGCCGGCCAGGTCTCGTAGTCGGCCGGAATGTTCAGACCCCAGGGCTTGAAGGCGTTGTCCACGCCCACCAGGCTGCTGTCGAGCTGCGGGTTGTGACGCTTGATCACGTCGACCATGGTGGTGTTTTCGACCCAGGCCAGGCCTTCCGCGGTGTAGATTTCCGGACGGTAGTCCTTGGTGTAGAAGCGGTCGGTCATCAGGCGGCGCGAGGCGTTCATGATGAAGATCTGGAAGGCCGTCTCGCCGAAGGCGAAGCCGTCCGGACGCACGGTCTCGGCCAGCATGCCGACCAGGGTGTCGATCTTCTCGATGTCGTTGCCGTACACACGCTTGAGGTTGGCCAGGGTGGCCGGGTCGGTGGTCAGGTCTTCGAACTTGGTGATCGGGTTGAGGCCGATCTCGCGACGGAACTCGTTGTAGCGCGGCACGCCACGTTCGCGATCACGCAGTACGTCGATGGTGGCCAGGTCGATGTTGCCGACCAGCGGAATCGACAGATTGCGCAGGAAGTTCGGGTAGTTGTTGAGGGTCAGCGAACCCGGGTTGGTGATACCGAAGGAGTACCACAGACGATCCGGATGCTCGCCGTTGAGCAGATTCTCGGCATCGCGATCACGGGTGTTCTGCAACTGCACCGAGCGCGAAATGATGTTGGAGCCGATGTCGTAGACGTCGACCTTGTCACGCATCAGCGGGTGCATGCGGTATACCGCCACGAACTCCTCGGTCAGCGTGTAAGGCACGCCGTAGTTGTTCGGGTTGGTCGAACCGACGATACCGGCCAGGGCGTGGTCGATGGCCGAGCTGCCGGCCTGACTGCCGTCGATGCCGAGGATGCGCAGGACGAAGGAGTTGGAGCTGGCCAGGTCGGCCTGCAGCATGCGCGCTTCCTCCTGGTACTTGTCGCGGTTCGGACCGGAGCCCAGCAGGCCCCACCAGTTGGCGTACATGGCGCGCTCGGTGACCGGATTGGCGATCACCGCCGGGGTCCACTCCACGGTATGGATCTTGGCCATCAGCGCGGCGTTGACCAGGCGAGCATGGTCATACAGCCACTGATCGTTCTTGTCCGGGTACTTCTGCTTGAGCATCGTCGCGATGGCGTTGTGCTCCTTGGTGAACAGCTGGTGCAGCATGCTCAGACCGACCCACCAGTTCTCGTTGAAGCCGGTGACCGGCTTGCCACTGAGGAAATCGGTGGGCAGGGTGCCGTCGGGGTTGATCTTCAGCTTGCCGTCGACGAAGGAGCGCACCTTGTCGTTGGTGGCCTTGTCGCTGCCATACAGCTGCGAACCGTCCCACCAGTGGGTGTTGTGGTTGCGGTAGGTGGCCGGCTTGCCGGCTTCGGCGGCGGTACGGGTCGGATCGGGCTGGGTGCGGCGTACGGAGAGGTTGCCGCTGCCCAGTACGTCGCCAGCCGGCAGCGGTACCTGGATTGGGTTGGCTTCGGCGTTGGGGCCGTGCTCGACCCAGTCATGCACCATGAACTGGATCCAGGAGGCGGCGATGAAGTTGAGGCTGGGCGCCGGCTTGAACTCGCCGCGGGCCATCAGCACGTTACTCACTTCCCGCGGGTTGGGGCTGAGCAGGGTGTCGGATTCGGTTTCGCCGTGCGTGACGTTGGGATTCACGTTGCGGCCGAAGCGGCGGTAGACCGAGCCTTCGGCGGGGTTGGCGAGGATGTTACAGGTGCCGTCCTCGGTACGCGCCACCTGACTGCGCGCATCACAGGTGATGGTGGCATTGGCGGCAGGCAGGTTGTCGACATCGAACAGGTTTTCCTTGAACAGCACGTCGCGTTCGAGCGCGAGTGTGATCAGGCCTGCGTAGATGCCCAGGGTGCCGAACTTGACCAAGCTCGGCCATGTGACCCAAACAGACATGGCGGTATCTCCCGATTCTTCTTGTACTAATTACGGTTTGGTGCCGGGATTTTCCGGCAGGCGGGAGATTAGGGATTTGTGCGCCCCCCTCCCCCCTCCCCGGGGAGGGGCAGAGCGCAATAGGTGCACCATTCGTCAGCTGTTGCGTTGCTGCATGCTGAGGATGGCTTCGGTGCGACCGGAGAGATTGAGCTTCGAGTAGATGTTCTTCAGGTGCCACTTGGTGGTGGACAGGGCGATGCCGGTGCTGGCGCTGATTTCCGTGTTGGAAAGGCCCTTGAGCAGGCAGGCGAAGATTTCCGCCTCCTTGTCGGTGAGCAGGCTCACCAAGTCCGGCAACGACGCTGAAGGCGCCTGGCTCTCGGCCAGAAGGAACTCGGCATAGGCCTCGCTGTAGGCCTCCGGCACCTGCAGCTGGCCCGAACGCAGCAGGCCGAACACCGCCTCGGCGAAGCCGGGCGCCTCGTCGAACACCGAACGGTTGATGTTGACGATGCCGAAGCGCGCCACCAGCTCCAGCAGCGCCTTGATCTGCTGCTCCGACGTCTGCTGCGGCGCGCTCTGCACCAGCAGGTTGGCCTCCACCACCAGCGCCCGCGCCTTCATCTCGCTCTGCTGCAGCGACTGCGCCAGCACCTTGAGGATGCGGCAGGCGCGCGGCTGAGCGCCACGCATCACCAGCCAGTACACCGCGGCCAGTCCGTAACGCTCCCAGCATTCGTCGTAGGGCCGCACCTTTTCCCATTCGCCGGCCGCCAGGCGCTCCTCTATACCCAGGCGCTGGGCCAGGCTGTCCAGCGCCGCCGGACGCCCGTCGAGATAGGCCTGGCGCATGCTCTCCTGGGCCACCTGACTGGCGAAGCGTGCGTAGTTGCCCAGCTGCAGGATGCGCGACAGCTGCTCCAGCAGTCGTCCGGCGCGCCCCTGGGACTGACGTCGGTAGAGCAGGCGCGACAGGGTGATGTGTACGGTGGCGATGGTCTCGGTGGCCGAGGACGAGGTGACCATCGCCATCAGGTCCTCGCACAGCTGCTGGGCGGCGGCCAGCTGATTCTGCTCGTACAGGGCCACCACCATGGCGGTGGCGCGGTTGAGCCAGGCCGGCGACGAGCGCTCGGTGCGCTGGTAGTCCTGGCACACATCCTTGCGCGCGCTGGTGGCGCGTCCGGCGTTGCGGTTGCACAGGGCGATGATCAAGTCGGCGTAGCTTTCCAGGAACAGCTGGCCGGTGCGCGCCAGGAGCGCCTTGGACTCCAGGGCCAGCTGTATCGACTGCTCCAAGCGCCCGTGCATCAGGTGGTGATAGGCCAGGATGGTCAGGGCCAGGGCGCGAATGTCCGAGGAGATGCCGGGGGCCAATAGGTCCGACCAGCGCTCGCCGGGGTCGAACGCCAGGTCGTACTGGAACAGTTCCAGGTTCAGCGCCAGCAGCTGGCGGGTCGGCGCCTCCAGCCCCGGGCGATCGGAGCAGCGCTCCGCCAGTTCGTCCACGCAGTAGCGCGCTTGGTGGAAACGCCGCGACAGGGTCAACGCATAGGTCATCGGAACCAGCAGACGCGGCCGCTCGCACAGCTCGGTCTCGCTGAGCGGCTCCAACCATTTCAGCACCTCGGCGAAGTGGCCGCTGCGCACCCACTGCTCACACGCCTCCTCCAGCAGACAGTGGAACAGCGCCTGATCACCACTGCGCTGGGCATGCTGCAGGGCCTGTTCCAGATCGCCACGGGTATGAAAATGCAGGGCCGCGCGGCGGTGCAGCACCGGCACCTGCTGCGGTTGGTGCATGGCCAGGCGCTTGGCCAGGAAGTCGTGCAGCAGCGCATGGTAGCGGTAGTGACCAGGCAGTTGGTCCACCGGCAGCAGGAACAGCTCGCGGGCGGCCAGTTCCTCCAGCAACAGGGCCGAGCCGGAGCGATCGAGCACCTGGTCGCACAGCTCGCCGTCGAAGCGCTCGAAGATCGCGCAGCTGAGCAGGAAGTCGTGCATCTGCGGCGACAGGCGTTTGAGCACCACATGCCCGAAGTAGTCGACTATTTCCGGCTGGCTGCCGTTGAAACGCTCCAGCGCCACCGTGCCGAAACGGGCGTAGGCCAGCAGCGCCACCTTGACCCCGGCCATCCAGCCCTCGGTCATGGCCATCAGACTGTCGACATAGGCGGGGCTGAGATCGGGCCCGCCGAGGTGGGCATTGAGCTGCTGGATATGCAGCGGCGACAGGCGCATGTCGTGCTGGTCGATGCACAGCAGCTTGTTCTCCAGCTTCAGTCGACTGAGGGAGAAACCGGGATGGTTGCGCCCGGACAGCACCACCCGGGTACCGCCCGCCAGGCGCTCGAGCATGGCCGAAAGCACCTCGAGGATGGTCGGCTGGCTGATGAACTGGAAATCGTCGAGGACAAGATAGAGTTCACCGTCGACGCGGTTCAATGCATCGGCCAGGTATTCACCGACCACGTCGGGTGCCTGGTACATCTCGGCGGCGAAGGGGTTGAACCAGGAGACGTCGAAATCTTCGACCAGGGCGCGGATGCCCTCGGCCAGGTGGCGGAAGAAACGCACCGGCTCGTTGTCACGCGCCTGCAGCGGGTAGTGCATCACACTGCGACCTGGCCTGCCCGCCTGCCAGTGAGCCAGCAGCGTGGACTTGCCGGAACCGGCGGGCGCCAGCAGCACGGTCAGGGGAAATTGCGCGCAGTGATCGAGCAACTCGAGTAGCTCAGCGCGGGCGAACCCCGCGGGAACCGAGGTAGGCGGTTTGCGATCTTCCATTGCAGTGATCCGTCAGGCTTATTTTTATTGTTGAACGGGAAGCACGTGGGAGCCGATGATAGCGGCTCGTTTCCAGGAAGTTTCGAAACGTTTCACGCTTCTGGCCGCAACTCGACGTGCGGCAACAGTGCGCGAGCACGCAGATAGATCAAGCAGGTGCGCCATGGACAGGATACTTGCGGTATGGTTGGCGGCACCCGCAGAGTACGGGCCCAACCGATGCGAGCCGGACAGAGCCCGCACGAATAAGAAGAACAACGGGGGATTCATGCTTTGAGCGCTACCCGCATACGCCTTCCCGCCTGGCTGCAACGCCACGGTGTGACTGGCCTCTGCCTGCTCGTGGTGCTGCTCATTACCCTGAGCATGACCAAGCAGAGCATCGACCTCCTGCGCCTGCTGCGCAGCGAAGCGCCGAGTGCACCCGCGGCCGCCACGGTCGCGCAGCCCCAACAGGTGTCGCTGCAGCAGCTGCAGAACCTGTTCGGCACCCCGGCCCGCCCCGCCGGCGACCAGAACGCACCGCCCACCAAGCAGCAGATGACGCTGCTGGCCAGCTTCGTCAACCCGGACGCCCAGCGCTCCACCGCCATCATCCAGGTCGCCGGCGACAAGCCCAAGCGAATCGGCGTCGGCCAGGAGATCAACTCCAGCACCACCCTGCAGGCCGTGCACAAGGACCATATCGTGCTCGACCGTGGCGGCAACGAGGAGAGCCTGCACTTCCCGGCCCTGCGTTCGCCCACCCTGACGCCTTACTCCGCCGATCCCTATTCACCGCAGGAACCCACCGCCGAGCAACTGGAACAGCTGCAGGACGAGGACGTCCAGGCTTTGCAGCAGCGCATCCAGGACCTTCAACAACGCATGGAAGGCGACGGCGACATGCCCGCGCCCGAAACACCGGAAGCCGAATAGAGCCCATGACCGACTCCAAATTCCTGTCGCAGAAACGCCTTCCCCTCGCCCTGCTGCTGGCCGCGAGCTGCCTCGCCGCCCCGTTGCCGCAGGCCATCGCGGCCGAGCCGGCGCCGGCCACCCAGGGCGCCGAGACCTGGACCATCAACATGAAGGACGCCGACATCCGCGACTTCATCGACCAGGTGGCGGAGATCTCCGGCGAGACCTTCGTCGTCGATCCGCGGGTCAAAGGCCAGGTCACGGTCATCTCCAAGACCCCGCTGGGCCTGGAGGAGGTCTACCAGCTGTTCCTCTCAGTGATGAGTACCCACGGCTTCAGCGTGCTGGCACAGGGCGACCAGGCGCGCATCGTGCCGGTAACCGAGGCACGCAGTGGTGCCAACAGCAGCCACAACGCACCGGACGACATTCAGACCGAGCTGATCCAGGTGCAGCACACCTCGGTCAACGAACTGATCCCGCTGATCCGCCCGCTGGTGCCGCAGAATGGCCACCTGGCCGCCGTGGCCGCCTCCAATGCCCTGATCATCAGCGACCGCCAGGCCAACATCGAGCGTATCCGCCAACTGATCAACGATCTCGACGCCCAGGGCGGCGGCGACTACAACGTGATCAACCTGCAGCACGCCTGGGTCCTGGACGCCGCCGAGGCGCTGAACAACGCGGTGATGCGCAACGAGCGCAAGGATGGTTCCGGCACCCGGGTGATCGCCGATGCCCGCACCAACCGTCTGATCATCCTTGGCCCGCCGGCTGCCCGTCAGCGCCTTGCCAACCTGGCGCGCTCGCTGGACATCCCCAGCACCCGTTCGGCCAATGCCCGGGTAATCCGCCTGCGCCACAGCGATGCCAAGAGCCTGGCCGAGACCCTCGGCGACATCTCAGAAGGCCTCAAGGCCCCCGAGGGCGGTGGCGAAGCGGGCGGAAACAGCAAGCCGCAGAACATCCTGATCCGCGCCGACGAAAGCCTCAACGCCCTGGTGCTGCTGGCCGAGCCGGACACCGTGGCGACCCTGGAAGAAATCGTGCGCAACCTCGACGTGCCGCGCGCCCAGGTGATGGTCGAGGCGGCCATCGTCGAGATCTCCGGCGACATCAGCGACGCCCTTGGCGTGCAGTGGGCGGTGGACGCCCGCGGCGGCACCGGCGGCCTGGGCGGGGTCAACTTTGGCAACACCGGTCTCTCGGTCGGCACCGTGCTGCGGGCCATCCAGGAAGACGAAATTCCCGACAATGTGACCCTGCCGGATGGCGCCATCATTGGCATCGGCACCGACAGCTTCGGCGCGCTGATCACTGCCCTGTCCTCCAACAGCAAGAGCAACCTGCTGTCGACACCCAGCCTGCTGACCCTGGACAACCAGCAGGCGGAGATCCTGGTCGGCCAGAACGTGCCGTTCCAGACCGGCTCCTACACCACCGACTCCTCCGGCTCGAGCAACCCCTTCACCACCATCGAGCGCGAAGACATCGGTGTGACCCTCAAGGTCACCCCGCACATCAACGACGGCGCCACCCTGCGCCTGGAAGTGGAGCAGGAAATCTCCTCGATCGCCCCCAGCACCGGGGTCAACTCCCAGGCAGTGGACCTGGTGACCAACAAGCGCTCGATCAAGAGCGTGATCCTCGCCGACGACGGCCAGGTGATCGTGCTCGGCGGGCTGATCCAGGACGACGTCACCAGCACCGATTCCAAGGTGCCGTTACTGGGCGACATCCCGCTAATCGGCCGGCTGTTCCGCTCGACCAAGGACACCCACATCAAGCGCAACCTGATGGTGTTCCTGCGCCCGACCGTGGTCCGCGACCGTGCCGGCATGGCCACATTGTCCGGCAAGAAATACAACGACATCAGCGTGCTCGGTGCCGACGAAGACGGCAACAGCCAGCTGCCGGGCGATGCCGTGCGTCTGTTCGACAAGCCTGGCGCAGCCGCCATCGACCTGCGCAAGGCAGATGAATGACGGTGATGGAAATGAAAAACGCCGCTCACTGAGCGGCGTTTTTTATTGCAGGTTCATAACCTGAATCAGTTGCTTAGAGCGCGGCCAAACCACGGGCCAGGTCGGCCTTGAGATCGGCCACGTCTTCCAGACCCACGGCGACGCGGACCAGGTTGTCGCGGATGCCCGCATTGGCCCGCTCCTGCGGCGACAGGCGGCCGTGGGAGGTGGTCGCCGGGTGAGCGATGGTGGTCTTGGTATCGCCCAGGTTGGTGGTGATCGAGATCACCCGGGTCGCATCGATGAAACGCCACGCCGCTTCCTTGCCACCCGCGACCTCGAAACTGACCACCGCACCGAAGGCACTCTGCTGCCGCTTGGCCAGCTCATGCTGCGGGTGGCTGGGCAGGCCGGAGTAGTAGACCTTGTCGATGCCCGGCTGGGTCTCCAGCCACTGGGCCAACTGCAGGGCGCTGGCGCTGTGGGCCTGCATGCGCACACGCAGGGTCTCCAGCCCCTTGAGGAACATCCAGGCGTTGAACGGGCTGAGGGTCGGCCCGGCCGTGCGCAGGAAGCCCACCACCGCCTCCATCTCGGCCTTGCGCCCGGCGACCACGCCGCCCAGGCCGCGGCCCTGGCCGTCGATGTACTTGGTCGCCGAATGCATGATGATGTCGGCGCCCAGCTTCAGCGGCTGCTGCAAGGCCGGGGTGCAGAAGCAGTTGTCCACCACCAGCAGCGCCTTGCGGGCGTGGGCGATCTCCGCCAGAGCGGCGATGTCGACCAGTTCGGCCAGCGGGTTGGACGGCGACTCGACGAACAGCAGCTTGGTGTTGGGCTTGAAGCCTGCCTCCCAGGCAGCCAGATCGGCCAACGGCGGGTAATCCACCTCGATGCCGAAGCGCTTCAGGTACTTCTCGAACAGGCTGATGGTCGAGCCGAACACGCTGCGCGACACCAGCACGTGGTCGCCGGCGCTGCACTGGCTCATGACGATGGCCAGGATCGCCGCCATTCCGGAGGCGGTCGCGACTGCCTGCTCGGCACCTTCCAGGGCGGCGATGCGCTCCTCGAAGGCTCGCACGGTCGGGTTGGTATAGCGCGAGTAGACGTTGCCCGGCACCTCGCCGGCGAAGCGCGCAGCAGCGTCGGCGGCGCTACGGAACACGTAGCTGGAGGTGAGGAACATGGCCTCGCCATGCTCGCCCTCCGGCGTGCGGTGCTGGCCGGCACGCACCGCCAGGGTGTCGAAGCCGACGCCTTCGAGGTCGCTGTCCAGCCGTCCCGCTTCCCAATCCTGGCTCATGGCTGCTCCCGGCCTCAGTCGTTGTGCAGATCGATGATGGCGCTGACCATCGGGCTGCCCGCCTTGGCCGCATCGTTACGCGCCTGCTCGATCTTGTTCAGGTAGTGCTCGTTGACGTCGCCGGTCACGTACTGGCCGTCGAACACCGCACAATCGAAGTGCTCGATCTTGATCTTGCCGCCACCGACCGCCTCTTTCAGGTCGTCCAGATCCTGGTAGACCAGCCAGTCGGCGCCGATCAGCTCGGCCACTTCCTCGGTGCTGCGGCCATGGGCGATCAGCTCGTGGGCGCTTGGCATGTCAATGCCGTACACGTTCGGATAGCGCACCGCCGGGGCGGCCGAGCAGAAGTAGACGTTCTTGGCGCCAGCCTCGCGGGCCATCTGGATGATCTGCTTGCAGGTGGTGCCACGCACGATGGAGTCATCCACCAGCATCACGTTCTTGCCGCGGAACTCCAGTTCGATGGCGTTGAGCTTCTGCCGTACGGATTTCTTGCGCGCGGCCTGGCCGGGCATGATGAAGGTGCGGCCGATATAGCGGTTCTTGACGAAGCCCTCGCGGAACTTCACGCCCAGATGGTTGGCCAGCTCCAGGGCAGAGGTACGGCTGGTATCCGGAATCGGGATGACCACGTCTATGTCGTGGTCCGGACGCTCGCGCTGGATCTTCTCGGCCAGCTTCTCGCCCATGCGCAGGCGCGCCTTGTACACCGACACGCCGTCCATCAGCGAGTCCGGGCGGGCCAGGTAGACATGCTCGAAGATGCATGGCGAGTACTGCGGGTTCGACGCGCACTGGCGGGTATGCAGCTTGCCGTCTTCGGTGATGTACACCGCCTCGCCCGGCGCCAGATCGCGGATCAGGCTGAAACCGAGCACGTCGAGGGCGACGCTCTCGGAGGCGATCATGTACTCCACGCCCTCGTCGGTGTGGCGCTGGCCGAAGACGATCGGGCGGATCGCATGGGGGTCGCGGAAGCCGACCACGCCGTAGCCGGTGATCATCGCCACCACGGCGTAGCCGCCACGGCAACGGGCATGCACGCCGGCGACGGCGGCGAACACGTCTTCCTCGGTGGGCTGCAGCTTGTTGCGCACCGCCAGCTCGTGGGCGAACACGTTGAGCAGCACTTCCGAGTCGGAGTTGGTGTTCACGTGGCGCAGGTCGGACTCGTAGATCTCGCGCGACAGCTGCTCGACGTTGGTCAGGTTGCCGTTGTGCGCCAGGGTGATGCCGTACGGCGAGTTGACGTAGAACGGCTGCGCCTCGGCGGAGCTGGAGCTGCCGGCGGTGGGATAGCGCACGTGGCCGATGCCGACGTGGCCCACCAGACGCTGCATGTGGCGTTGCTGGAAGACATCGCGCACCAGGCCGTTGTCCTTGCGCAGGAACAGGCGCCCGCCGTGGCTGGTGACGATGCCGGCAGCGTCCTGGCCGCGATGTTGGAGCACGGTAAGGGCGTCGTACAGGGACTGATTGACGTTGGACTTACCGACGATACCGACGATGCCGCACATGTGACGCAACCTCTGTGTAGTGAATCAGGTAGTTCCAGGCTCTTACGGCAGTTTAGGCTGCAAGAGACCCTCGTAGGACGGAAGCTCGGGCGTCTGCGTGATGCCGCTGGCGAGCCACTGGCTGGTCAGGCTCAGAATCAGATTCTTCGACCAATCCGCCACCATCAGAAAATGCGGCATCAGGGTCGACTGCTGCCACCATTCATCCTGTTGTACCGGGGCCAGGCTGACCAGGCCTACCAGTACCACCACCAGCAAGGCCCCGCGCGCCGCGCCGAAGACCATGCCGAGAAAACGATCGGTGCCCGACAGGCCGGTTACCCGGATCAGCTCACCGATAAGGAAATTGATCAGCGCCCCGACCAGCAGAGTCACGATGAACAGCATGGCGCAGGCCGCGATTACGCGCATCGACGGCGTCTCGATGAAATCCGTCAGGTGCTGCGACAGGGCGCCGCCGAACATCCAGGCGACCACACCGGCGATGATCCAGGTCAGCAGCGACAAGGCCTCCTTGAAGAAGCCGCGCCGCAGGCTGATCAAGCTGGAAATGGCGATGACGGCGATGATCGCCCAATCGACCCAAGTGAATGCCACGTTGCTGCCTACAGACGGGAAAGGCGGCGAATTCTAGCAGAGCGTGCCCGGCCGGGTAAGCCGGGGTCGCTATATGGCTCTGATAGAGGAAATCAGCCGTTTTCCGGCTGGAAACGCACCACGAAGCCTTTGAGGTTCTGCTGGCGATTGAGCAGGTCACGCAGGCGATCGGCTTCGGCGCGCTCGATCACCGGGCCGACGAATACCCGATTCATGCCGTCAAAGCTGCGGATATAGGCGTTGTAGCCGCCGCTGCGCAGGGTCTGCTGCAGCTTCTCGGCGCCCGCCCGACTGGACAGGCTGGCTAACTGTACCGACCAACTGACCGGCAAGTTATTGGCATCCAGGCCGCTGGCCGGCTTCGTTGCAGCCTGAGTCGGCTCGGGCTTTTCCACAGGCGGCTGGACCTGGACCTGGACCTGGGCTTGCGCCTGCGGCTCGGCAGCAGGCTGGGTCGGCGCGGCGATCGGCTCGCTGGAGGTCTGCGGCACCGGCTCCACCGGTGGCACCTCGTCCTCGGCCACCGGCTCGGGCACCACCACCGGATCCAGGGCAACATCCGGCATGCTCGGCCTGTCCGGCATCGCCGGTGCATCCACCGTCACCTGGCGCAGCTCGTCCTCACGGGAAAACAGCATCGGTAGGAAGATCACCGCCAGCGCCACCAGCACCAGTGCGCCGACGATCCGCTGCTTGAGCCCCTTATCCAGCACTGCCATTGCCTGCCTCCGCCTGTTGGCCGAGCCACTCCAGGGCTTCAGCCACGCAATAGAAAGATCCGAACACGAGGATCTCGTCGCCCTCGCTCGCCTGGCCACACTGTACCAGCAATGCCTCGGCCACGCTGGCGCAGGCACGCACATCCGCGCCCAGGTTGCGCAACACCGCCTCCAACTCGCCAGCCGGACGGCTACGCGGACTATCCAGTGGCGCCACCGCCCAGCCCTGCACCTCGAGCTGCAACGGCGCCAGCACGCCCTCCAGATCCTTGTCGGCAAGCAGACCGAATACGGCGAGACGCCTGCCCTTGAGTGGTCTAGCAGTCAGGCGCGTAGCCAGGTACTCGGCGGCATGCGGGTTATGACCGACATCCAGCAGCAGCGTCAGCTCCCTGCCCTGCCAGTTCACGCGGCGCACATCCAGGCGGCCGGTCACGCGCGTACGCTGCAGCGCAGCGACCAGGCTTTCCGGTTGCCAGGCCATGCCCAGCACCGCATAGGCCTGCAGGGCCAGGGCGGCGTTTTCCATGGGCAGATCCAGCAGAGGCAGGTCGTGCAGCTCCAGCACTCGGCCATCGGCGGTCAGACCGCGCCAATGCCAGGCGCCTTCGCTCACCGCCAGGTCGTAGTCGCGCCCGCGCAGGAACAGCGGGCAATCCAGCTCGGCCACGCGCTGCAGCAATGGCAACGGCGGATCCAGGTCACCACAGAACGCCGGCTTGCCCTGGCGCAGGATGCCAGCCTTCTCAAAGGCCACCGACTCGCGGGTATCGCCGAGCCAGTCGGCATGGTCCAGACCGATGCTGGTGACCAGCGCCAGGTCGGCGTCGACCAGATTGACCGCATCCAGCCGGCCGCCGAGGCCGACTTCCAGGACCACGGCGTCCAGCGCTGCGCGCTCGAACAGCCAGAAGGCCGCCAGGGTGCCCATCTCGAAATAGGTCAGGGAAATCTCGCCTCGCCCGGCTTCGACCGCCGCAAAAGCCTCGCAGAGCTCAGTGTCGCTGGCATCGCGCCCCTCGAGCTGAACCCGCTCGTTGTAACGCAGCAGATGGGGCGAGCTGTAGACGCCAACCTTCAGCCCCTGCTCACGCAGCAGGGAGGCCAGAAAGGCACAGGTGGAACCCTTGCCATTGGTGCCGGTAACGGTGATCACCAGCGATGCGGGCTTGCCCAGGCCGAGCCGGCGAGCCACCTCGCGACTGCGCTCCAGGCCCATGTCGATGGCGCTGGGGTGCAATTGCTCCAGATAGCTCAGCCAGCCGGCGAGGGATCGGCTCATGCAGTGGCCGCGGGAGTCGGCAGATGCTGCAGTTGCGCCAGCAGGCGGGCGAGGCGCGGACGCAGATCGTTGCGGTGGATGATCATGTCGATGGCGCCATGCTCGAGCAGGAACTCGCTGCGCTGGAAGCCTTCCGGCAGCTTCTCGCGCACGGTCTGCTCGATCACCCGCGGTCCGGCAAAACCGATCAGCGCACGCGGCTCGGCGACGATCACGTCACCGAGCATGGCCAGGCTGGCGGATACACCGCCGTAGACCGGGTCAGTCAGCACAGAAATGAAGGGAATGCCCTCTTCGCGCAGGCGCGCCAGCACGGCGCTGGTCTTGGCCATCTGCATCAGGGAGATCAGTGCCTCCTGCATGCGCGCGCCACCGGAAGCGGCGAAGCACACCAGCGGGCAGCGCTGCTCCAGCGCGGCGTTGGCGGCACGCACGAAGCGCTCGCCGACGACGGCGCCCATGGAGCCGCCCATGAAGCTGAACTCGAAGGCACAAGCCACCACGGGCATACCCTGCAGCTTGCCGCTCATGGAAACCAGCGCGTCTTTCTCGCCGGTTTCCTTCTGGGCGCTGGCGATGCGGTCCTTGTACTTCTTGCTGTCACGGAATTTCAGGCGATCCACCGGCTCCAGCTCAGCGCCCAGCTCCTCGCGCCCCTCGGCGTCGAGGAACAGGTCCAGGCGGGCGCGCGCATCGATGCGCATGTGGTGGTTGCACTTGGGGCAGACGTCGAGGGTCTTTTCCAGCTCGGGGCGATAGAGCACGGCATCGCAGGATGGGCACTTGTGCCAAAGCCCTTCGGGCACCGAGCTCTTCTTGACCTCGGAACGCATGATCGAGGGGATCAGCTTTTCTCTCAACCAGTTGCTCATGCTTACTCTCCGTAGCTGTTCGGGGTCTTGGTCGACCCAGGCAAACTTTGATTCAGGCCGAAGGCGACGAATGCCGCTCCCCGGCCGGGGCGCAATGGGTTATGGACGGCAGGCGCCCGCCCGCCGTCACATTAACCGCCACGCGCCGCGCGAATGAAAGCCCCGACCTTTTCCGCATCCTTGATGCCCTTGCTCGCCTCGACCCCGCCGCTGACATCCACCGCATAGGGACGCACCCGTGCCACCGCCGCTGCGACGTTATCCGCATGCAGGCCGCCAGCCAGGATCACCGGCTTGCTCAACCCCTCAGGCACCAGTGACCAGTCGAAAGCCTCGCCGGTTCCGCCGGGCACGCCGTCGACGTAGGTATCCAGCAGAATGCCCTTCGCTCCAGGGTAACGATTCACCTGGACAGCGATATCGTCGCCGGCCTTGACCCGCAGCGCCTTGATGTAGGGGCGATTGATGCTTTCGCAATGCTCGGGGGACTCGTCGCCGTGGAACTGCAGCAGGTCCAGCGGCACGCTGGCGAGGATCCGCTGCAATTCATCATGCTCGATATCGACGAACAGGCCGACCGTGGTCACAAATGGCGGCAGCGCGGCGATGATCGCCCGCGCCTGCTCGATGCCGACGGCGCGCGGGCTCTTGGCATAGAACACCAGACCAATAGCATCGGCCCCGGCCTCGGTTGCCGCCAGCGCATCCTCGACACGAGTGATCCCGCAGATTTTGACGCGAACGGCTGTCAACGTGCCGGCACCTTCTGAGAAAGAAAAATCGATGGTAGCAAAGCCGCGGGGCAGTTTCAGCCGAAGCTTTGCGGCAACGAGGAGAGGAAATGCGGCCCTAGGTAGCGCTGCGGCAGCTCGAACTCCTCGGGATACTCCACCTGCACCAGATAAAGCCCATAGGGATGAGCCGTTACCCCACCGGCGCGGCGATCACGCGAGGCCAGCGCATCGAGCACCCAGGAGGGCTCGCGCTCACCCGCACCGATGGTCATCAAGACCCCGGCGAAGTTGCGCACCATGTGGTGCAAAAAGGCGTTGGCGCGTACATCGATGATGATGAAGCGACCATGCTCGATCACCTCGAGGTGGTGCACCGTCTTCACCGGCGACTTGGCCTGACACTGCACCGCGCGGAACGAGGTGAAGTCATGCGTACCGACCAGGTGGCGAGCCGCTTCGCGCATGCGCGCAACATCCAGCGGGCGGTAGTTCCAGGTGACTTCCTCGGCCATGTGCGCAGGCCGTATGTGGTCGTTGTAGATCACATAGCGGTAGCGCCGGGCGCAGGCCTTGAAGCGGGAGTGGAAATGCGCGGGCATGACCTTGGCCCAGGTCACGCTGATGTCCGCAGGCAGGTTGGCATTGGCACCCATGACCCAGGCTTTGAGCGGACGCTCAGCATGCGTGTCGAAATGCACCACCTGCCCACTGGCATGCACGCCGGCATCGGTGCGCCCCGCGCACATCAGGCCGATCGGCTCGGCGGCCACCTGCGAAAGCGCCTTTTCCAGCGATTCCTGCACCGTCGGCACACCACTATCCTGGCGCTGCCAGCCACGGTAACGAGTGCCCTTGTACTCCACGCCAAGAGCGATTCTGAAAACGCCAGGGGCGGCCATTTCGGCCGCCCCTGTTGGTATTGCTTCAAACATGGATCAGCTCAGTTTGGAGATCAGATCACGAGCTTCCTGCTGCTGACCTTCGCTACCCTCGGCAATCACTTCGTCGAGGATGTCGCGGGCACCTTCACTGTCACCCATGTCGATGTAGGCACGCGCCAGGTCTAGCTTGGTGGCGGTCTCATCGGTACCCGAGAGGAAGTCGAAGTCGTCGTCCACGTCCTGCCCTGCTGCAGTAGAAGAAGCTTCCGGCAGGGAGGCCGGCAGTTCGTCAGCCAGGCCGCTGCTCAGCTGATCAAGCTCGGCGGACACTTCATCCAGCTGGGCGGCAAAGCTGTCGTCGGCCGGAGTGCTGGGAGTCTCTTCGGCGAGGGACAGATCGAAATCGGCCGGCATGTCCAGATCGACTTCGCTGCCTGCAGTGCTTGAGGCGATCGGCTCGTCGTCCAGGCTCAGCATGAAGTCGTCGTCAGCCGCGGTCGCGCTCGGCTTGCTGTCGGCTTCCAGATCCAGGCTGAAATCGGCCAGATCATCACTCAGGGACAGACTGTCGCTGGTGCTTTCGCCACCCAGGTCCAGATCGAAGTCCATGTCGCTGCTGGCGGTGCTCGCCGGCGCGGCCGGAGTATCGAAGTCCAGACCGGAGTCCAGGTCCAGATCGTCCAGAGTGGTCTCGGCCACCGGGGCGGCGGGCGTGAGCGGCTCGTCGAGATTGACGTCCAGATCATCCAGGCTCAGATCGAAAGAGTCATCCAGGTCGGAAGAGGCGGCGGGTTGCTGAGCAACCGGCTCGTCCAGGGTCAGGTCGTCCAGGCTGAACGCATCCAGGTCGTCGGACGCGACAGCAGCACCACCGGCAGCGAAGGCGGCCACGGCCATCGCCGGGTACTTGGCCTTCAGCTGATCGACGGCACCGGCAGAACCGCCGATCTCGCGCAGTTCCTGCTCTTGGCGGGCGAAACCATCGCGATCGCCCAGCTCGGCATAGACTTCCATCAGCTTCAGACGCAGATCGCTGCGGTGCGGCTCGTCGTTGATCGCGTTGTGCAGCAGTTCTGCGGCCTGGGTGAACTTGCCGTAGGCGATATAGATGTCGGCTTCGCCCAGGGCGTCGGCGGTTTGCGGCGCCACGCGCTCTTCGGCCTGCTCGCGCACCACGGTTTCACCAGAGGCGTCACCGAGACCGGCGAAGCTGTCATCCGGCAAATCCATGTCATTGGCGAAGGCGTCGTTGCCGTCATCGCCGGCCAGGCTGTTCTGCAGCTCGGCCTCCTTCATGGCATTGCGGCGCGACAGCACCATCAGACCGACCAGCAGCACCAGCAGCGCACCACCGCCGACGGCACCGAGCAGCATCGGGTTGGCCAGCAACTGATCAACCATGCCTTGCGGCTCGGGCTCCTTGACTACCGGAGCGGCAGGTTTGGCGGCCTGGGCGGGCTTGGCCGGTTGAGCCGGCGCGGGAGCGACAGCCGGTTTGGCCGGCTGAGCGGCAGGCGCCTGGACTGCCGGCTTAGCCGGCTCGGTCTTTGGGGCAGCTTCCTCGTAATTGAAGTCGGTAGTCGCTGGTTTCTCGACCGGAGGCACGGTTGCCGGCGTGGTCTCCGCTGTCGGCGCTGCCGGAGCGGCCGGTTTCTCTACCGGTTTCTCCGCGGGCTTGGTCGCGGTAGCTGGAGCGGTCGGGGCGACCGGCTGAGCCGGAGTCGCTGCAGCCTTGTTCTGCTGAGCCAGATCGGCCTGCAGTTTGGCCAATTGATTGTCTTTCAGCTCGAGCAGGCGCTGCGCCTTGTCCAGCTGGCTCTGCAGGTCGGCCATGCGGCTCTGCAGCTCTGCGCTTTCGCGGCGGCTGGAGTCGAGGCTTTCTTTGGTCACGGCCAGTTGATCGCTGAGCGCCTTGCTGTCGCCCTTGCCCTTGTCGCTACCGGCAGTGGACTTGCCACTATCGGCGGCAACCAGTTTCAGGCTGTCCTTGGCATCGGCCTTGGCCGGAGCGGCGCCGGCGCTGTCGCGCTTGGTGGCATCCAGCTGGCGGGAGCTGCTGGCAGCAACGCTGCGGCCTTCACGCCAGGCAGTGTTCTGCTCGCCAACCTGGGCGATGGCCTCGCTCTGGCTGCGGCTCTTGACCTGGGCGTCGGTCGGCAGGCGCAGCACCTGACCGCTCTTCAGGCGGTTGATGTTGCCGTCGACGAAGGCGCCCGGATTGAGATCCTGAATGGCCAGCATGGCCTGGTGAACGGAGCCGCTTTGGCGGCTGCGCTGGGCGATTTCCCACAGGGTATCGCTGGAAGTGGTCTTGTACTGGTCGCCGTCGATCTTGGCGGTGGCCGGGGTGGCGGCCGGAGCAGCCGGACGGGTCGGGGTACTGGCGCTCGGCGTTACCGGGCGCGGTGTCGGTGCAACGGTCTGCGGACGCGGCGCCGGAGCGGCGGCTACCGGCAGGCGCGGCGCGGCAGTGACTACCGGACTCGGCGAGTACATCGGCGGATCCAGCAGCAGGGTGTACTCGCGCAGCAGGCGGCCGTTCGGCCACAGCACCTCGACGAGGAAGTTGACATAGGGCTCGCGCACCGGCTTGGTCGAGGTGATGCGAATCACGCTCTTGCCGTTGGGCTTGATGATCGGAGTGAACTTGAGATCGGTCAGGAAGTACTGACGATCAACACCCGCCTTGTTGAACTCTTCAGGCGAGGCGAGCGTCGGGATTACTTCGGTCTGCGCCAGATCGCGCACTTCGAGCAACTCGATCTCCGCCACCAGCGGTTGGCTCAGCGAGGACTGCAGGTCGATTTCCCCCAGCCCCAGTGCATGTGCCGTACCCGAGGTCAGCGCGGAAGCAGCCGCAATTGCCAGCACCAGTTTGCGAACCCGAACCATAGCGTAATCCCTTGTTTTATCTTTTTTTCTCGTTGAACGAGAGGATTTGAAGTGCGCCGCCTGCGCCCGCCCGAAAGCGGCTCCCCGTCAGCGAACTACCAAAACAGTATTGCCAAGCTAGAATAATTCTTCAAATTTGGGGCTAAGTATCTTTTACAGATAGTGTTTTATCAACAACTCACCAATTTGCACAGCATTGAGCGCCGAGCCTTTTCGCACATTATCTGACGCAATCCACAAATTAAGCTCAGTTGGATCGTCCAAGCCAGCACGCAGGCGCCCTACATAGAGCTCGTCCTGCCCCACGGCATCTCCGACCACGGTCGGATAATCGCCCTGCTCCACCATTTCGATCCCGGCCTGCTGCTCTAGCAACGTAGCGACTGCGGCCACATCCACCGGCGCTGCGGTTTCCAGGCAGACGGCCAGGCTGTCGCCGAAGAACACCGGCGCCACGCAGCAGGTAACAGCCACTTTCAGCCCGTCGATCGCCAGCACCCACTTCAACTCGTCGGCCATCCGGCGCTCCAGCCGCGCATGACCGCCCTCTTCCACTTCGCCGAGCTGCGCCAGCACATTGAACGCCACCTGGCGACCAAACACCTGCGGCTCCAGCGGACGCATGTTGAGCAACTCGGTGGTCTGCCGGGCCAGTTCGCTGACACCGGAGCGGCCAATGGTGGAAACGGATAACAACGCATTCATCACGATCTTGCGCAACCCGAGCCGGGTACGCAGCGGCGCCAGTACGGCAGCCAGGGCGGTGGCAGCCGGTGCCGGACTGGCCAGCAGATAGGGTGCGCTCGCCGCGGCCAGCGCCTCGGCATTGGCCTCCGGCACCAGGGGCAGCGCCTGCGGCAAGCCGCCGCTCAGGTCGATCACCGAGCAGCCGGCGGCATGCGCCTTGGGGCCGTACTGGCGACTGATGTCCTCACCTGCCGCAAAGAAGGCCAGCTGCACCTGGGCGAAATCGAAGTCAGCCACCTCGCGCACCCGCAGGTTCTTGCCGCGGAAGGCCATGGCCTGACCGACGGAATCATTTCCGGCCAGCAGGTGCAGGCCGGCGACCGGGAATTCGCGCTCCTCCAGCAGCTGCACCAGGGTTTCACCCACGGTGCCGGTGGCGCCGATCACGGCGATAGCGAGGGACTTGGACATCGGAATACCTTGAGACAGAGACGCGGGTGGGCGGCACTCTACGCTGCGCCCGAAAGACTGACCACAGAAACAAAAAAAGGCCGGTAATCACCGGCCTTTTTTGCTGACTGACTAACGAATCAGCGCTCCAGCAGGATACGCAGCATACGGCGCAGCGGCTCGGCCGCGCCCCACAGCAGCTGGTCACCGACGGTGAAGGCGCCGAGGTATTGCGAGCCCATGTTGAGCTTGCGCAGACGGCCGACCGGTACGCTCAGGGTGCCGGTGACGGCGGTCGGGCCGAGATCGCGGATGCTCGCCTCGCGGGTATTCGGCACCAGCTTGACCCAGGGGTTGTGCTGGCTGATCAGGCCTTCGATGTCGGCCATCGGCACGTCCTTGTTCAGCTTGATGGTCAGCGCCTGGCTGTGGCAGCGCATGGCGCCGATGCGCACGCACAGGCCATCCACCGGGATCGGGCTCTTGAAGCGACCGAGGATTTTGTTGGTTTCCGCCTGGCCCTTCCACTCTTCGCGGCTCTGACCGTTGGGCAGCTCCTTGTCGATGTAGGGGATCAGGCTGCCGGCCAGCGGTACGCCGAAGTTGTCCACCGGGAACGACTCACCGCGCATGGCCTCGGCGACCTTGCGGTCGATGTCGAGGATGGCGCTGGCCGGGTCGGCCAGATCGTCGGCCACGGAGGCGTTGATCGCGCCCATCTGCTTGATCAGCTCGCGCATGTTCTGCGCGCCTGCGCCGGAGGCCGCCTGGTAGGTCATGGCGCTCATCCACTCGACCAGACCGGCCTCGTACAGGCCGCCCAGGGCCATCAGCATCAGGCTGACGGTGCAGTTGCCGCCGATGTAGTTCTTGGTGCCGGCGTCCAGCGACTGGTCGATGACCTTGCGGTTGACCGGGTCCAGCACGATCACCGAGTCATCGGCCATGCGCAGACTGGAGGCCGCGTCGATCCAATAGCCATTCCAGCCGGCTTCGCGCAGCTTAGGGAAGACTTCGCTGGTGTAGTCGCCGCCCTGGCAGGTCAGGATCACGTCGAGGCTCTTCAGCTCGTCGATGCTGTAGGCGTCCTTCAGCGGGGCGACGTCCTTGCCAATCGCCGGGCCCTGGCCGCCGACATTGGAAGTGGTGAAGAACACCGGCTCGATCAGGTCGAAGTCACGCTCTTCCAGCATACGCTGCATGAGCACGGAACCGACCATACCGCGCCAACCGATCAGACCTACACGTTTCATAACGACTCACACCTATATAAGCAGCCCGCCGACAGGTGCCGGCGGGGCTGGAAAGATTACAGACTGCGCAGGGCCTCGACCACTGCATCACCCATGGCGGCCGTACCGACGCGGGTCTTGCCTTCGGACCAGATGTCGCCGGTACGCAGGCCCTGATCCAGCACCTTGCTCACGGCAAGCTCGATGGCGTTGGCGGCAGCGGCCTGGTTGAAGGTGTAACGCAGCATCATCGACACCGAGAGGATGGTCGCCAGCGGGTTGGCGATGCCCTGGCCGGCGATATCCGGCGCCGAACCGTGGCACGGCTCGTACATGCCCTTGTTGTTGGCGTCCAGCGAGGCGGACGGCAGCATGCCGATCGAACCGGTGAGCATGGAAGCCTCATCCGACAGGATGTCGCCGAACATGTTGTCGGTGACCATCACATCGAACTGCTTGGGCGCGCGCACCAGTTGCATGGCGGCGTTGTCCACGTACATGTGGCTCAGCTCGACATCCGGGTAATCCTTGGCCACTTCCTCGAACACGGCGCGCCACAGCTGGCTGGAGGCAAGCACGTTGGCCTTGTCCACCGAGCACAGCTTCTTGTTGCGCACACGGGCCATGTCGAAGCCGACGCGGGCGATGCGGCGGATCTCGCTCTCGCTGTACGGCAGGGTGTCGTAGGCCATGCGCTCGCCGTTTTCCAGCACCTTGCTCTCGCGCGGCTGGCCGAAATAGATGCCGCCGGTGAGTTCGCGGACGATGAGGATGTCCAGACCCGCGACCACTTCCGGCTTGAGGCTGGAGGCCTCGGCCAGTTGCGGGTAGAGGATGGCCGGACGCAGGTTGCCGAACAGCCCCAGCTGCGAGCGTATCTTCAGCAGGCCGCGCTCGGGGCGGATGGCCGGGTCGATCTTGTCCCACTTCGGTCCGCCGACGGCGCCGAGCAGCACTGCATCGGCGGCACGGGCGCGATCCAGGGTCTCGTCGGCCAGCGGCACGCCGTACTTGTCCACGGCAGCGCCGCCCAGTTCGTCGAACGACAGCTCGAAGCCCAGGGCGTACTTGTCGTTGGCCAGGTTCAGCACCTTGACCGCCTCGGCCATGATCTCCGGACCGATACCGTCGCCGGGAAGAATCAGAATCTGCTTGCTCATGCTCAATCCTTAATCACTTGATCGCGCCGAACAGCCAAGGGCTGCTCTGCTGGTGTTTGGCTTCGAAGGCCTTGATCGCGTCCTGGTCCTGCAGGGTCAGGCCGATGTCGTCCAGGCCGTTGAGCAGGCAGTGCTTGCGGAAGGCATCGACCTCGAAGCTGTACTGTTTGCCGTCCGGACGGGTCACAGTCTGCGCCGCCAGGTCCACGGTCAGCTGGTAGCCCTCGGTGGCCTCGGCCTGCTGAAACAGCTCGTCGACTTCGGCGTCGCTGAGGATGATCGGCAGCAGGCCGTTCTTGAAGCTGTTGTTGAAGAAGATGTCGGCGTAGCTCGGCGCAATGATGGTACGGAAACCGTACTCCTCCAGCGCCCAGGGCGCGTGCTCGCGGGAGGAGCCGCAACCGAAGTTCTCGCGGGCCAGCAACACGCTGGCGCCCTGGTAACGCGGGAAGTTGAGGACGAAGTCCTGGTTCAGCGGGCGCTTGGAGTTGTCCTGGTTGGGCTGACCCACGTCCAAATAACGCCACTCGTCGAACAGGTTGGGGCCGAAGCCGCTGCGCTTGATCGACTTGAGGAACTGCTTGGGAATGATCTGATCGGTGTCGACGTTGGCGCGATCGAGCGGGCAGACCAGGCCAGTGTGCTGGGTAAAGGCTTTCATCGTCTAGCTCCTCAGGCCTGCATCAGTTCGCGCACATCGATAAAGCGGCCGGTCACCGCAGCAGCGGCGGCCATGGCCGGGCTGACCAGGTGGGTACGTCCACCGGCGCCCTGGCGGCCTTCGAAGTTGCGGTTGGAGGTCGATGCGCAATGCTCGCCGCTGCCCAGCTTGTCCGGGTTCATTGCCAGGCACATGGAGCAGCCGGGCTCGCGCCATTCGAAGCCGGCCTCGATGAAGATCTTGTCCAGGCCTTCCTGTTCGGCCTGCGCCTTGACCAGGCCGGAGCCCGGCACCACCAGCGCCTGCTTGACGGTGGCGGCGACCTTGCGGCCCTTGGCCACTTCGGCGGCGGCGCGCAGGTCTTCGATGCGCGAGTTGGTGCAGGAGCCGATGAACACGCGGTCCAGCTGGATATCGGTGATCGCCTGATTGGCGGTCAGGCCCATGTACTTGAGGGCGCGAACGATGGAGTCGCGCTTGACCGGGTCGGCCTCGACGGCCGGGTCCGGCACGTTCTGGTCGACGGCCAGGACCATTTCCGGCGAAGTGCCCCAGCTGACCTGCGGCTTGATGTCCTCGGCACGCAGCTCAACGATGGTGTCGAAGTGCGCGTCGGCGTCCGACACCAGATCACTCCACTGCGCCACGGCGGCATCCCAGTCGCTGCCCTTGGGCGCGAACGGACGGTTGCGCACGTAGTCGATGGTCTTCTCGTCCACCGCCACCATGCCCACGCGGGCGCCGGCTTCGATGGACATGTTGCAGATGGTCATGCGGCCTTCCAGCGACAGCTCGCGGATGGCACTGCCGGCGAATTCCAGGGCATGGCCGTTGCCGCCGGCGGTGCCGATCTTGCCGATGACGGCGAGGACGATGTCCTTGGCGGTAACGCCCAGCGGCAACTTGCCCTCAACGCGCACCTGCATGTTCTTCATCTTCTTGGCCACCAGGCATTGAGTGGCGAGCACGTGCTCGACCTCGGAGGTGCCGATGCCATGGGCCAGAGCACCGAAGGCGCCGTGGGTCGAGGTGTGCGAGTCACCGCAGACCACGGTCATGCCCGGCAGGGTGGCGCCCTGCTCCGGGCCGACCACGTGGACGATGCCCTGACGCACGTCGTTCATCTTGAATTCGAGGATGCCGAAGTCGTCGCAGTTCTCGTCCAGCGTCTGCACCTGGATGCGCGACACCTCGTCGGCGATCGATTCGAGACCGCCCTGGCGTTCGGCGCGGGTGGTCGGTACGTTGTGGTCCGGGGTGGCGATATTGGCGTCGATACGCCACGGCTTTCGTCCGGCCAGACGCAGGCCCTCGAAGGCCTGGGGCGACGTCACTTCGTGAAGGATGTGGCGGTCGATGTAGATCAGCGACGAACCATCGTCGCGGCGCTTCACCTCGTGCATTTCCCAGAGCTTGTCGTAGAGCGTCTTGCCGGCCATCTGCTATGTCCTCGATCAGGTCATGTGCGGTGCGAGGGCTTATAACCCTTCTGCTGATGTGGCGATCCTAGGGACTTGGCTCGAATAACTCCAATTCATATTTTTTATTCGAATCATTCCTGAGTGGAATGCAATGGGTTATAACCGGCGAAATTCCTCACCGCCGGAGCAACCGTGGACCTGGCCAACCTCAATGCCTTTATCGCCATCGCCGAGACCGGCAGTTTTTCCGAGGCCGCCGAGCGCCTGCACCTGACCCAGCCGGCGGTGAGCAAGCGCATCGCCGGCCTGGAACAGCAACTCGACGTACGCCTGTTCGACCGCCTGGGCCGCGAGGTGAACCTGACGGAGGCCGGCCGCGCCCTACTGCCGCGCGCGTACCAGATCCTCGGCGTGCTGGACGACACGCGCCGCGCGCTGACCAACCTCAACGGCGAAGTCAGCGGCCGCCTGACCCTGGCCACCAGCCACCACATCGGCCTGCATCGCCTGCCGCCACTGCTGCGCGCCTTTACCCGCTGCTATTCGCAGGTGGCGCTGGATATTCAGTTCCTCGACTCGGAGGTGGCCTACGAGGAGATTCTTCACGGCCGCGCCGAGCTGGCGGTGATCACCCTGGCGCCGGAGAGCCGCGAGCCGGTGCACGCGGTGCCGGTGTGGGACGACCCGCTGGATTTCGTCGCCGCCCCCGAGCACCCGCTGGCACGCAACGGCGCTGTGACCCTGGCCGACGTGGCGCTGCACCCGGCGGTATTCCCCGGTGGCAACACCTTCACCCACCACATCGTCAACAACCTGTTCGCCGCCCAGGGGCTGACGCCCAATATCGGCATGAGCACCAACTACCTGGAGACGATCAAGATGATGGTCTCCATCGGCCTGGCCTGGAGCGTGCTGCCGCGCACCATGCTCGACGACCAGGTGGTGCGCCTGCCGCTGCCGGGCATCCAGCTGCAGCGCCGGCTCGGCTACATCCTGCATAAGGAACGAACCCTCTCCAACGCGGCCAAAGCCTTTATGGCTCTGCTCGACGAACAGCGTCGCTTGCCTTGAGGCCGGATCAACGGCTAACGTGACGGCATAACGATAAGAAAACACGCTTGCATGCCTCTACAACGCCCCTTTCCACCAGGCGGCCATGTCGTGCCGAGCGCCGGACGAGAAATGCGATGTCCAAACCGAAGCTGCCGCCCTTCCCCTTCATCCCAGCCCTGGACCCCGCCGAGTTCGAGAAGACCTGGCAGGACGCCCCGCGCCTGCTCGCTGCCCTCACCGGCGCGCACCTGGGAGCCTGGTACTGGGATATAGAAAGCGGCAAGGTCAACTGGTCGCGCGGCGCCCAGGCTCTGTTCGGCCTGGACCCCAATCACCCGCTGGAGCAACGGGTCGACTACATCAAGCTGATCCCCGAGGAAGACCGTGCCATGGTCCAGCGCCTGTTCCAGCAGGTGCTGGACGGCAAGCCGATTCCGGATGCCCTGCGCCACCGCATCCGCTGGCCCGACGGCAGCCTGCACTGGCTGGAGATCAGCGGCCGCCCACAGCTGGACGCCAACGGACGCAAGCGGGTGTTCGGCGTCATCCGCGAAATCACCGAACAGCAGGAGCAGGAACAGGCCCTGCGCGACAGCCAGGAACGCCTGACCCTCGCCTTGGAGTCGGCCAACCTGGGCACCTGGGACTGGCACATCCCCAGCGACATGCTCTACGGCTCCGAGCGCGCCGCCAGCCTGCACGGCCTGCCCGCCGAGCCTTATCACGGCGAATTCATCGGCTTCTTCCAGCATGTACCCGAGGAAGACCGCAAGGTCATGCGCAAGGCCTACCGCGATGCGGTGGAAGGCGTGCAGCGCGACTATCAGGTGACCTACCGCACCCGCCTGGACAGCGGCGACATGCGCTACCTGGAGAGCACCGCCAAACTCTATCGCGACAGCCAGGGCGCGCCAGTGCGCATGGCCGGCATCCTCATGGATATCACCGAGCGGGTGCAGCGCGAGCAGCGCCTGGCCGCATCCGAGGAGAAGTTCGTCACCCTGTTCCAGGCCAGCCCCGACCCGATCTGCGTGACCCGCATCCGCGACGGCGTGTTCATCGAGGTCAACCCCAGCTTCAGCCAGACCTTCGGCTGGCAGCCCAAGGAAATCGTCGGACGCAGCGCGCCGGAGCTGGGCTTCTGGGTCGACGAGAGCCAGCGCGACCTGCTGTTCGCCAAGCTCAACCGCAGCCAGGGCCTGAGCAACGAGGAGGCACGCTACCGCACCAAGGAGGGCCGCGAGCTGGCCTGCGTGATCTCCAGCCGCTTCATCCGCGTCGACCGCCAGCTGTGCATCACCACCACCTTCCGCGACATCACCGAGCGTCAGGCCGCCGAGGCGGCGCTCAAGGCCAGCCAGGAGAAGTTCGCCAAGGCGTTCCACTCCAGCCCCGACGCCATCACCATCACCGAGCGCGATAGCGGCCGCTATATCGAAGTCAATGAAGGCTTCTGCCGTCTCACCGGCTACCGCCCGGAAGAAGTCATAGGCCGCAGCTCGAAGGACCTGAACGTCTGGGCCTACCCGGAAGAGCGTACGCGGATGGTCGAGACCATCCTCAAGGAAGGCCGCGCCTATCATCTGGAAATGCACGGCCAGCACCGCGACGGCAGCATTCGCCTGGTCGAGGTCTCTGTCGAGCCGATCGAACTGAACAACACGCCGTGTCTACTGCTCAACGCCCGCGATATCAGCGAGCTGAAAGAGGCCCAGGCTCAGGTGCGCCACCTGGCCTACCACGACCCGCTGACCAACCTGCCCAACCGCGCGCTGCTGATGGACCGACTGACCCAGCAGATCGCCCTGCTCAAGCGCCACAACCTGCACGGCGCCCTGCTGTTCCTCGATCTGGACCACTTCAAGCACATCAACGACTCGCTCGGCCACCCGGTCGGCGACGCCGTGCTGAAGATGGTCACCGCGCGCCTGGAAGCCAGCGTGCGCCTGGAGGACACGGTGGCACGCCTGGGCGGCGACGAGTTCGTGGTGCTGATTTCCGGCTTGGAAGGCGCCCGCTCCGAGGTCACCCGCCAGGTCCGCCAGGTGGCGGAGAAGCTGCGCGGCCTGCTGGCCGAGCCGATGCTGCTGGACGGCCACCGCCTGCAGGTGACACCCAGCATCGGCATCGCCCTGGTGCCGGACCACGGCGACAACCCTACCGATCTGCTCAAGCGCGCCGATATCGCCCTATACCGGGCCAAAGACTCCGGCCGCAACACCATCCAGCTGTTCCGCAAGGCCATGCAGGAAGCCGCCAGCGAGCGCCTGCGCCTGGAGAGCGACCTGCGCATGGCCCTGGCCCGGGGCGAGTTCGAGCTGTACTTCCAGCCCCAGGTCGATGCCCGCGATGGCAGCGTGATCGGCAGCGAAGCCCTGCTGCGCTGGAGCCACCCGACCCTCGGCCCGCAGTCGCCGGCGCAGTTCATCCAGGTACTGGAAGAAAGCGGGCTGATCCTCGAAGCCGGCGCCTGGGTACTCAGCGAAGCCTGCCATGCCGGTGCACGCCTGATGCGCGACGGCCTGGTGCGCCGCGAAGCCTTCCAGCTGTGCGTCAACATCAGCCCACGGCAATTCCGCCAGAACGACTTCGTCGAGCGTGTGGAGCGTTGCCTGGAACAGAGCCAGCTGCCGGCCAGCATGCTCAAGCTGGAGATCACCGAAGGCATCGTCATCCACAACCTGGACGACACCATCGCCAAGATGCATCGCCTGAAGAAGCTCGGCATCAGCTTCGCCATGGACGACTTCGGCACCGGCTACAGCTCACTGACCTATCTCAAGCGGCTACCGGTGGATGTGTTGAAGATCGACCAGTCGTTCGTGCGCGACGCCACCACCGACCCCAACGACGCCGAGATCATCCGCGCCATAGTCGCCATGGCCCGCAGCCTCAACCTGGCGGTGATCGCCGAAGGCGTGGAACAACCCGAGCAGCTGGAGTTCCTCCTGCAGCAGGGCTGCCATCAGTACCAGGGCTACCTGTTCAGCAAGCCGGTGCCGCTGCTGGAGTTCCACGATCTGCTGCTGGCCAGCCGCCGCGCCTAAGAACCTGCCCACAACCTGCTGCGCGTCGGAAAAAAGCTGCGTTAAAAGCAGCTTCGGAATGCTCATTTACCACTCGTAAACTGCGCTTCCTCAGCTGCTCTTGCCTTGTTTTCTCTAGCTCGCAAGATCGTGAGCAGATTCTGAAATGAAGAAGGGCACCCGCAGGTGCCCTTCTCTTTTCCTCTACCGACCGATCAGCCCTCCAGCGCCGGCTTCTCGCCACCGATGGGGATGCGCTTGGCCTTGGCCTCTTCAGGCACGATACGTACCAGGTCGATGTTCAGCAGGCCGTGGGCCAGCCCCGCCGCCTTGACCTCGATATGGTCGGCCAGGCGGAACGACAGCTTGAAGCCGCGTTGGGCGATGCCCTGGTGCAGGAAGCTGACGTTTTCAGCGGCGCGTTCGCGCTTGCCGCCGGTGACGGTCAGCACACCGCGCTCGACCTGCAGCTCGAGGTCGTCTTCACGGAAGCCGGCGGCCGCGACTACGATGCGGTACTGGTCGTCGCCATGCTTCTCGACGTTGTAGGGCGGGTAGGAACTGCCGTTCTCGCTGCTGCGCAGCGCCGACTCGAACAGATCGTTGAAACGGTCGAAACCGATGGACTGGCGGAACAGAGGGGCCAGGGAAAGTACGTTGCTCATGTTGCGTCTCCTGAATAATCAGCAAGTGTTGTCTCATCGCAGGACCCGACTTCGGCATCCCGCAAGCCATAGATGGGAGCCCCGTTTTCGATTTCAAGGGGAGAATTTGTCATGCACAAAGTCATGCTGATCAGCGGTGCCAGCCGTGGCATTGGCGCCGCCACCGCACGCCTGGCGGCGCAGCGCGGCTACCATCTGCAGCTCAACTACCGCAGCAGGGCGGACGAAGCCGCGGCGCTGGCCCGCGAGATCACCGCCCACGGCGGCGTGGCGCACACGGTGCAGGCCGATATTGCAGAGGAAGCGGACGTGCTGCGCCTATTCGCCGAGCTGGACGAGCACTACGGCCGCCTGGATGCGCTGATCAACAACGCCGGCATACTGGAAGCACAGATGCGCCTGGAGCAGATGGACGTGGCGCGCTGGCAGCGCGTGCTGGCCACCAATGTGATCGGCGCCTTCCTGTGCTGCCGCGAGGCGGTCAAGCGCATGTCCAGCCGGCATGGCGGCGACGGCGGCACCATCGTCAACGTCTCGTCCATGGCCGCCCGCCTCGGCTCGCCCAACGAATACATCGACTACGCGGCGGCCAAGGGCGCGGTGGACAGCCTGACCATCGGCCTGGCCCGCGAGGTGGCCGGCGAAGGCATTCGCGTCAATGCGGTGCGGCCAGGGCTGATCGCTACGGACATCCACGCCGCCGGTGGCGAGCCGGGGCGTATCGAGCGCTTGAAGGGCAGCGTGCCCCTGCAGCGCGGCGGCGAAGCTCTGGAAGTGGCGGAGGCGATTCTGTGGCTAGCGTCTGAGCAATCGTCCTACTGCACCGGGACCTTTATCGATGTCAGCGGCGGGCGCTAGGCACTTTCCGCCAGGGCCGCCTCGGGAGCACCGAGCAGTTGGTCGATGCGCTCGCAGTCATTCTCACGGCGCACCACGGCGAACAGCGCCACCGCCTCCGGGTAGCTGCGGGTGAGCATCGCCAGCCACTGCTTGAGGCGCCCTGGCGCGTAGCGCGGCGCCAGCTTGCGCCGGGCCTGCAGCCAGAAGTCCTGCAGCAGCGGCAGCAGCTCGTCCCAGCTCATCGGCACGGCCTCCTGGCCGGCACGAGCGGCGGCGATCTGCCGGGCCAGGTCGGGGCGCGAGACCAGGCCGCGGCCGAGCATGATGTCCTCGGCGCCGCTGACCTCGCGGCAACGCTGCCAGTCCTCGACCGTCCAGATTTCGCCATTGGCGTACACCGGCACCTTGACCACGTCCTGCACCCGCGCCACCCACTCCCAATGCGCCGGCGGCTTGTAGCCATCGACCTTGGTCCGCGCGTGCACCACCAACTGGTCCGCACCACCCTCGACCAGGGCCCGCGCACAATCCAAGGCACCATCCGGGCTGTCGAAGCCCAGGCGCATCTTGGCAGTCACCGGAATCTGTGCCGGCACCGCACGGCGCACCTCGCGCAGGATGGCGTGCAGCAGCTCAGGCTCCTTGAGCAGCACGGCGCCGCCGCGCGACTTGTTCACCGTCTTGGCCGGGCAACCGAAGTTGAGGTCGATCACCGGCGCGCCCAGGCTGCAGGCGAAGGCCGCATTGTCCGCCAGGCAGGCCGGATCGGAGCCGAGCAGCTGCACGCGCATCGGCGTGCCGGCTCGCGTGCGCGCGCCGTCCGCCAGCTCCGGAGCCAGCTTGTGGTAGGCGCTCTCGGGCAGCAGGCGGTCGCAGACGCGAATGAACTCGGTGACGCACCAGTCGATGCCGCCGACTCGGGTCAGCACATCGCGCAGGATCTCGTCGACCAGCCCCTCCATGGGAGCCAAGGCGATTTGCATGGGTAAGTCCGGGAAAACGGGGCGCACAGTTTAAGGCGACGCCGGCAAGGCGCAAGATGGTGCACACTGCAGCGGACCAAAGGGAGAATCATCAATGCTACTGCGCTCGCTCATCGCCTTCTGCCTGGCCTGCGGCCTGGCCCAGGCCGCCGAAACCCTGCCGCGCGGGGTGCAGGTCGTGCCGCCTGACCCTGCGCCCGGCGGCCCGGGACGGCTGATCTTCAGCCGCGACAACAACGCGCCGAACGCCTGCGACGTGGAGCTGTACGTCAATCAGCAGGTGGTGGCAAAACTGGGACCGGGCGAGCGCACCAGCCTCGATCTGCCCAGCGGGCAACTCAGTGTGGCGGTGGCCATTTCCTCGGCCGGCTACTGCGGCGGTCGCGGGCCTGACTCAGAACAATCGATACTGCTCGGCTCGGGCGAGACCCGGCAATTCGCGGTCATGGTCGAGCCGGGGCAGGTATTCCTCGCGCCCTTGCTCAACTAGAGCTGCAGCGGATAGGGCTCCAACAGCGCCTGGCCGTAGCCTTCGACGAACTCCGGCGGCATGCGCTTGGGCTTGCCGCTGGACAGCTCGATGCAGACGAAGGTGGTCTGCGCGCGCAGCAGGCTGCAGGCATCGACCGGGCGCCACAGCTGGAAGCGCCGGGTCATCTTCAGCTTGTGGTCGGACTCGACGATCCAGGTGGCCATCTGCAGCTCCTCGCCCTCGTAGGCGCTGGCCAGATAGTCGATCTCATGCCGCAGCACAGCCATGGCCCGATCCATGCGGCGGTACTCGGCCAGGTCCAGGCCCAGGTGTTGCGAATGGCGCCAGGCGCAGCGCTCCAGCCAGCTGACATAGACCGCGTTGTTGGCGTGGCCCAGACCGTCGATATCCTCGGCGGTGACTTGCAGGTCGATCACGAACGGCTGCGGCAGATCCCAACTCACGATTTGACCTCCAGACTGGCCGCCAGGTCGCAGGCCTCGCTGGCCAGCTGAGTGATCTGATCCCAGGCGCGGGCGCGGATCAGGTTGTCCGGGGCAATCCAGGTGCCGCCGACGCAGGCCACGTTGGGCAGGCGCAGGAAGCTCAGCAGATTGTCCGCGGTGATGCCACCAGTCGGGCAGAAGCGAATGCCGGTGAACGGCCCCTTGAAACTCTTGAGCATCTTGACGCTGGTGTTGCCGTTGGCCGGGAACAGCTTGAGCGAGCGGTAACCATATTCCAGCGCCAGCAGCACTTCCGAGGGCGTCATCACCGCCGGCAGGTACGGCAGGCCGGAGTCTTCCGCGGCAGCGGCCAGACGCTCCGTGCAGCCCGGGCTTACGGTGAACTGGGCGCCGGCATCGCGGGCCTCCTGGAACTGCTCGGCGTGGATCACCGTGCCGGCGCCCACCAGCAGCTCCGGTAGCGCCTGGCGGATCGCCGACAGAGCGTCCAGCGCGCGCGGCGTGCGCAGCGTCACCTCGAGCACGCTGATGCCGCCGGCGTGCAGCGCGCGCGCCATATCCACCGCCAGCTCGCAATCCTCGATCACCAGCACCGGCAGCACAGGGCGCGCCCGCTGCAGCACCGCTTCCATTGTCAGGCTCATGTCATTTCCCCCTCATCGAGATTCCGACACCGATCGGCATAGGCTGCTATGACGGCGCCGGGCCGGACCGGAGCACAACTCCGGTCCGCCGAGAACATGGGAGGGAGTGTAACGTTTTAGAGCGGCCCGTAGCGGGTTGCGTTTCTTGCCGACTCAGGAGGCCAGCGCCGTTGCGCCGAATACACGGCGCTCGGCGGCGGCATTCAAACCGGCATTGCCGAGCAGTTCCAGCACCGCCTCGATCAACCGCGGATCGGCCAGCGACTTGCTGTGGCCACCTGTCTCCAGGGCCAACAGCCGACTCTCCGCCCAGGCCGCATGAATGTTCTCCGCCTCGGCGAAAGGCACCATCGGATCGCCCTTGGCGTGCACCACCAGGCCGGGGAAATCCAGGCGATAGCGCGCCACGTCGAGCTGCGCCGCCGGCATCCCTGCGCTCTCCTCGACCATGCGTACGAAACGCGCCCGCGCCTGCTTGGGCAGGCCGACGAAATGGGCGAAGCGGCGCAAAGCGCCGAGGATGCGCGCCGGCGCGGCGATGGTGACCAGCGCCTCGGTACGCAGGCCCAGCTGGGTCGCCAGCAGCGCGCCGGCCCCGCCGAGGGAGTGGCCGATTACCGCCTTCAGTGGCGGCAGCTCGCTGGAGGCCTCCAGCAGCGCACGAGCGAACAGCACGACGTTGGCCTCATGACCCGGGGAATGGCCGTGGGCCGGCCCGTCCAGCGCCACCACGCCGTAACCTGCGCGCACCAGCGCACGGATCAGGTCGGCGAACTGGGTCGGCCGGCCTTCCCAGCCATGCAGCAGCAATACCGCAGGACCTTGCCCCCAACGCAGGGCGGACAGGCCGAAGCGCAGGGTGATGCGCTCGGCCTCGGCGAGCAACGGCAACTCCCAGTCGCGCGGCGGCAGGTCGCGCGGCGTGAGGAAGGCCCGATGCATCTTGCTGGCCACCAGATCAGGGGCCAGGCGACCAACAGTGGCGTTGAAACCACGAATCCAGCTCATGCTGCTCATCTCGCTTCTCCTCACACAAAAAGCCCGCAGGCGGGCACGTTTTCAGATCACCGCCGACTTGGCGGCGCGCAGAACTCGGTCGGACAGCTCGCCGTCGCCAAGGGCACGAGCCAGCGCCAGGCCGCCGACCATCAGCGCCATGTCGGCCAAAGCCTTGTCGGCGTCCTCGGGACTGCCGGCCAGCTCGGCGACCATCAGCTCGGTATGCTCGACCAGCACGCGGCGAAACGGCTCCGGCAGGCGGCTGAGCTCGCCCAGCGAGCTGGGCAACGGGCAGGAATCGACTTCGGCATCGCGGTGCTTGCGCGACAGATAGAAGGCCGCGGCCAGCACGCGGCGGTCCTGGGCGGAAAGGCTGTCGTCGAGTTGCTTGAGCCGCTCCCGGCGACGCGCCAGCAACTGGCTGAAGGCCTCCAGCATCAGCGCATCCTTGCTCTCGAAGTGCGCGTAGAAGCCGCCGACGGTCAGCCCGGCGGCCCCCATCACCTCACCCACACTGGGCTCGATAGGGCCACGCTGGATGAGAGCGTTAGTGGCGGCATCGAGAATGCGTTCGCGGGTTCTGCTCTTCTTGTCGCTCATGGCAGCCTCCATAAGATTATGTATTTAATATTATGCACGTAATAAGAAACTGCAAGCAGGCAATTACACCGCTCGTCGGTGACTTTTCGGGAGGCTGAAAAAACAAAAGGGCCATTCCGAAGAATGACCCTTGAAGTCCGCAAAACGCGGAAAGAAAGTGGCGTCCCCTAGGGGACTCGAACCCCTGTTACCGCCGTGAAAGGGCGGTGTCCTAGGCCACTAGACGAAGGGGACAGAACCTTCGAAGAACAAGGCCAGCACTAGGCTGGCCCTGTCAGTGATTTGGTGGAGCTAGACGGGATCGAACCGTCGACCTCTTGCATGCCATGCAAGCGCTCTCCCAGCTGAGCTATAGCCCCGGATTTTGCGTCTCTCGACGTGCAGTGCAGGCACTGCGAAAAGTGGCGTCCCCTAGGGGACTCGAACCCCTGTTACCGCCGTGAAAGGGCGGTGTCCTAGGCCACTAGACGAAGGGGACGAAACCTTCATTCACTCGAACGCGCTGGAATTCGTTCGGTGGCAATTTGGTGGAGCTAGACGGGATCGAACCGTCGACCTCTTGCATGCCATGCAAGCGCTCTCCCAGCTGAGCTATAGCCCCGTCGCTTGGACGGGGCGCATATTAGGGGCGAGGCCATTGCCTGTCAACACACTTTTTCGCCGAAGCTGAAAAAATTCAGAAGGCAGAACAATCACTTACCCGAGAAGCCGGCGAGCCACCCTCCTCCTTCGAGGCGATGGCCGGCAGCCTCGCTCAGCCGCGGAAACCTTCCAGCAGCTTCTTCCATTCCTTGGTCTCGCCATTGCTGACGCCACCGAGCAGCTCGATGGCCTGGCGCAGGCGGAAGCGCGACAGGTCCGCACCGAGAATCTCCATGGCGTCCAGCACCGAGACCGAGCTGGCCTTGCCGGTGATGGCCGGGAAGATCAGCGGCATCAGGTCGCGCAGCTTGAGGCCAAGGCCCTCACAGACGAACTGGATGCAAGCGGTGATCTTCTCCTTGTCCCATTGGCGCAGGGCCTCCAGCTCCCACAGCAGCAGCTGCAGGGCCCGGCGCACCTGGTCCGGAGTCAGCTTCTTGTGCGCCAGCAGCGCAGGATCCAACTGCACGCCGCCGCTGAAGAAGAAGCTGGAGAGCGGCGCGATGTCGCTGAAGGTCTCGACACGCTGCTGCACGTGCGGGGCGATCTGCATCAGGTACTGGGAATTGAAGGCCCAATCCTGCACGCGCTTGGCGAACTGCTCCACCGGCAGCTCGCGCAGCCACTGGCCATTGAGCCAGGACAGCTTCTCGATATCGAAGATCGGCCCGCCGAGGGAAATACGCGACAGGTCAAAGTGCTCGATCATCTCGGCCAGGGAGAACTTCTCGCGCTCATCCGGCATCGACCAGCCCATGCGCCCCAGGTAGTTGAGCAGCGCCTCGGGCATGAAGCCCATGCGCTCGTAGAAGGTGATGCAGGTAGGGTTCTTGCGCTTGGACAGCTTGGACTTGTCCGGATTGCGCAGCAGCGGCATGTAGCAGAGCTTGGGCTGTTCCCAGCCGAAGTACTCGTACAGCTTGATCAGCTTCGGCGCCGACGGCAGCCACTCCTCGCCGCGCAGGACGTGGGAGATCTCCATCAGGTGGTCGTCGACCACGTTGGCCAGGAAGTAGGTGGGCAGGCCGTCTGCCTTCATCAGCACCTGCATGTCCATGCGATCCCAGGGGATCTCCACGTCGCCGCGCAGCATGTCCGGCACCACGCAGATACCTTCGCTCGGCACCTTCATGCGCACCACGTGGGACTCGCCGGCGGCGATGCGCTGTTGCGCATCCGCCGGGGCGAGGTGCATGCAGTGGCCGTCGTAGCGCGGAGTTTCCTTCTTCGCCATCTGCTCGGCGCGCACCTGATCCAGGCGCTCGGCGGAGCAGAAGCACGGGAAGGCGTGGCCCTTGCTGACCAGTTCGTCCGAGTACTTCTTATAGATGTGGCCGCGCTCGCTCTGCCGATAAGGGCCGTGCGGGCCGCCAACGTCCGGGCCCTCGTTCCATTCGATGCCCAGCCAGCGCAGGGCGTCGAAGATCTGCTGTTCGGACTCGCGGGTCGAGCGCACCTGATCGGTGTCTTCGATACGCAGGATGAACTCGCCGCCGTGCTGGCGGGCGAAACACAGGTTGAACAGGGCGATATAGGCAGTGCCGACGTGCGGGTCACCGGTGGGCGACGGCGCAATGCGGGTGCGGACTTTGGTCATGACAAGTCTCGGGAACGGGGAAGATGGATCAAGGGCGCGATGTTAGCAGGCCGGCCGCCACCGGCTCCAGCAGACCGGCCTGCGGCAGGCTTGCCATGAGGAAATCAAGGAAGGTCTTGACCTTCATCGCCTGGAAGCGCCGCGACGGGTATACGGCGTACAGCTCGCCAATCGGCAGCCGGGCATCGGGCAATAGCTCCACCAGGCGCCCGCTGCGCAACGCCTCCTCGGAGATCATCACTGGCAGCCCGGAGATGCCGGCACCGGCTAGCGCTGCCTCGCGCGCCAGGGTGATGTTGTTGCACGACAGCACCCGCTGGCACTGCACCTGCTCGCCGACCAGCGGCCAGTAGCGCGGCGAGTCCTGCGGCAGGAGGATGGCGCGGTGCCCCGCCAGCTCGTGGATGCTCCGCGGCGCGCCGTGCTGGGCCAGATATTCGGGGCTGGCGCACAGGCGCCGCGGGCTCTCCAGCAGCTTGCGCGCGATCAGCGTGGAATCGCGCGGCTGACCGACCTGGATGGCGATGTCGACGCCCTCCTCCAGCGGATCGACGTCGCGCGAGGTCAGCTCCACCTCGGCACTGATCTGCGGGTACTGGCGCATGAAGCGGCCGAGCACGCCGCCTAGGAACAGCTGACCGAACTCGATCGGCGCGGTGATGCGCAGCAGGCCGGAAGGCTCCTGCTGCAGCTGCATCACCGCCTGCTCGGCCTCGGCGAAGTCGAGCATGATCTGCCGGCAGCGCTCGTAGTAGGCCTGCCCCACTTCGGTCAGGCGCAACTTGCGCGTGGTGCGGTTGAGCAGGCGCACGCCGAGGCGCTCTTCGAGCAGGGCGATGCGCCGGCTCACCGTGGATTTCTGCATGCCCAGGTTCTGCGCGGCCTGGGTGAAGCTGTGGCATTCCACCACGCGGGTGAAGATCAAGGCGTCATCGAGCCCCACGATTGTTCCCCAAAAGCAACAAAGTTTGCGAATTCTACCGGCTACAGCCTTGGCGGCAACACTGTTAGATTTGCTTACACTTACGCCCCGCCGTTCGAGCCCGCTCATGCCTGCCCAATTGCAACGCCGTCTCTCCGTCTTCGTCGCCCTGCTCGTTATTGTCGCCCTGGCGCTCTTCGGCCACTGGCTGCTGGTCGGCCGCTTCCACGAGAGCACCGATAATGCCTATGTGCAGGGCGAGATCACCCGGGTCTCCAGCCAGTTGGGCGCACGCATTGAGCAGGTGCTGGTGACCGACAACCAGCACGTGGAGAAGGGCCAACTGCTGCTGACCCTCGAGGCTGCCGACTTCCAGCTGGCTCTGGAGCGCGCCCGCGCCGCTCTGGCCACTCGCGAGGCGGAGCTGAGCCAGGCCCAGAGCCGCCTGAGCCAGCAAAGCAGTCTGATCGCCGCCAGCCAGGCCGACGTCGCCGCCGGCCAGGCCAACCTCAGCCGCACCCAGATCGACCTGTCCCGTGCCCAAACCCTGCGCAAGCCGGGCTATGTCTCCGAGGAGCGTGTCACCACCCTTTCCGCCGACAGCCGCGTGGCGCGCTCGCAGCTGTCCAAGGCCGAGGCCGACCTCAGCGCCCAGCGCCAGCAGGTTGATGCACTGAACGCCGATATCAAGCGCCTGCAGGCGCAGATCGCCAACGCCAAGGCCGAGATCGCCCAGGCCGAACTGAACCTGACCCGCACCGAGATCCACGCCCCGATCAGCGGCACCATCGGCCAGCGCTCCGCGCGCAAGGGCCAGGTGGTGCAGGCCGGCGCCTATCTGCTGTCGATCGTGCCGAGCGACGCCATCTGGGTGCAGGCCAACTTCAAGGAGACCCAGATCGGCAAGATGCAGGTCGGCCAACACGCCGAACTGGTCTTCGATGCCTACCCCGACACACCCATCGAAGGCCGCATCGACAGTCTGTTTGCCGCCTCCGGCGCGCAGTTCAGCCTGCTGCCGCCGGACAACGCCACCGGCAACTTCACCAAGGTGGTGCAGCGCATCCCGGTCAAGCTGACCTTCGCCGCGGACAACCCGCTGGCCGGCAAGATCCGCCCCGGCATGTCTGTGGAAGTGAACGTGGACATCGCCAGCGACGCCCAGCATGGCGGCTGACGAGCTGCTGCGCCCGGTCGGCGAACCAACCCGGCGCGATTGGATCGCAGTGATGAGCGCCATGCTCGGCGCCTTCATGGCGGTGCTGGACATCCAGATCACCAACTCGTCGCTGAAGGACATCCAGGGCGCGCTGTCGGCCACCCTGGAGGAAGGTTCGTGGATCTCCACTTCCTACCTGGTGGCCGAGATCATCATGATCCCGCTCACCGCCTGGCTGGTGCAGCTGCTCTCGGCGCGGCGCCTGGCGGTTTGGGTGTCGCTGGGCTTCCTCGCCTCCTCGCTGCTGTGCTCCTTCGCCTGGAACCTGGAGAGCATGATCGTGTTCCGCGCCCTGCAGGGCTTCACCGGCGGCGCACTGATTCCCCTGGCCTTCACCATGACCCTGATCAAGCTGCCCGAGCACCACCGGGCCAAGGGCATGGCGCTGTTCGCCATCACCGCCACCTTCGCCCCGTCCATCGGCCCGACTCTAGGCGGCTGGCTGACGGAGAACTGGGGCTGGGAATACATCTTCTATATCAACGTGCCGCCCGGCCTGCTGATGATCGCCGGGCTGATGTACGGACTGGAGAAGAAAGCACCGGACTGGCAGCTGCTGAAAAGCACCGATTACGCCGGCATCGTCACCCTGGCCATGGGCCTGGGTTGCCTGCAGGTGTTTCTCGAAGAGGGTCACCGCAAGGACTGGCTGGAATCGAATCTGATCGTCGGCCTGGGCTCCGTCGCCGTCATCAGCATGATCCTGTTCGTCATCCTGCAGCTGTCCAAGCCCAATCCGCTGATCAACCTGCGCATTCTCGGCGAGCGCAACTTCGGCCTCACCAGCATCGCCGGCCTGGGCATGGGGGTCGGCCTTTACGGCTCGATCTATCTGCTGCCGCTGTACCTGGCGCAGATCCACAACTACAACGCCCTGCAGATCGGCGAAGTGATCATGTGGGCAGGCCTGCCACAGCTGCTGATCATCCCGCTGGTGCCGAAGCTGATGCAGATCATCACGCCTAAGCTGCTGTGCGCCGGCGGCTTCGCCCTGTTCGGCCTCTCCAGTTTCGCCTCCGGTATCCTCAATCCGGACTTTGCCGGCGAGCAGTTCCACCAGATCCAGATCATCCGCGCCATCGGCCAGCCATTTGTGATGGTGACCATCTCGCTGATCGCCACGGCCTACATCCAGGTGCAGGACGCCGGCTCGGCCTCGAGTCTGTTCAATATCCTGCGCAATCTGGGCGGCGCCATCGGCATCGCCCTGCTCGCTACCCTGCTCGACAGCCGCGCCAAGACCTACTTCGACTACCTGCGCGAAGCCCTGGTACCGGGCAATCCGCAGGTGGACGAGCGCCTGGCCCTGCTCACCGAGCAGCTCGGCAGCTCGCAGGCAGCACTGGGCAAGCTCAGCGAGATCGCCCATCAGCAGGCCGCGATCATGGCCTACAATGACGCCTTCCACTTCGTCGGCCTGGCCCTGGCCATCAGCATGCTCGCCGTGCTGCTGACCCGCGCCCTGCCCGCCGGCGCCACCGGTGGCGCGGCTCACTGAGTTCGCCACCCGCAGGTCCATTCATGCCCGCTTCACGTTACCGCTCGCTGCTGCTCCTCGGCGCCTTCTTCATCATCTACATCGGCTGGGGCACCACCTACCTGGCCAACCATTTCCTGCTGCGCGAACTGCCGCCCTTCATCATCGGCACCCTGCGCTTCAGCCTGGCCGGCGTGCTGGCGCTGCTCTGGGTCGCGCTGCAAGGTGGGCTGAAAGTACAGCGCAGCGACTGGGGCGCCGCGCTGATCGGCGGCCTGCTGCTGATCGCCGTCGGCCAGGGCGCGCTGATCTATGCCAACCAGCACCTGCCCACTGGCATGCTGGCCATGCTCTACACCACCCTGCCGCTGTGGAGCGTGGCCCTGGAATGGCTACTCGACGAACGCCCGCCGTTGTGGGTGCTGCTGGGCCTGTCCATCGCCAGCGGCGGCATCGTGCTGTTGATGGGCGGAGGCCTGGGCGAAGGCGCCGGTCTGCTGCAGTGGTTCTCCGGCGCCCTGGTGCTGCTGGCCACCCTGCTCTGGGCGGTCGGTGCCTGGTGGCTGCGCCAGCGCCCGCCACTGCGCTCTCCCGCCACCGGCCTGGGTCTGCAGATGCTGGTAGGCGCCCTGATGCTAGCTGGCTTCGGCCTCTGGCATGGCGACTGGCAGATGCTGCAACTGGGCGAACTGAGCGGCGCCGGCTGGTTGTGGCTGGCCTATCTGGTGCTGCCGGTGAGCCTGGGCGTGTACCCGGCCTACTTCTGGCTGCTGCGCGAAGTGAAGCCGAGCCTGGTGTCGACCTTCGCCTTCGTCAACCCGGTGGTAGCCCTGCTGCTGGGATACCTGATCCTCGGCGAGCGCCTCGACCTGTCCGCCGGCCTGGCCTGTCTGGCGATCCTGGCCGGGGTGTCGATGATCATCTTCGGCCGGCGCTAACATCATCACCGTGGGAGCGGCCTTGGCCGCGATGTTCTTTAAGCAGCCTCCAATCGCGACCAAGGTCGCTCCCACACAAAACGGGCCCTCACAACCAAACTGCATCCCAGTGTGGATAGTCGCCCAGCCTACTCACCAAGCCGGCCCGCAATGGATTGGCTACTACGTAACGAGCGGCAGATAGAAGATCCTCATCTCGCCGCAAGGCGCGGTCGTGATAGCCAGATTGCCAGACCGGCCCTTCCAGCTCAGTCGCTCGCTTGACTGCACGCGAACTGCCGGACTTCAGCCGGCGCATCAATTCGCCCAATTCAACACTCTGCAACTCCACCAGCCAGTGCAGGTGATCTGGCATCAGCACCCATGCCAGGGTTTCAACCATGCTCTGCGCCTGAAGCTCTCGCATTTCCCGAACGACCAGCCTACCCAGATGAACATCGGAGAATAGCGGGCGCCGTTCTTAGGTATTGGTGGTAAGCAGGTAGATGCGACCAGGCTCGGAGTAGCGCCCGAGGCGCAGACGATGGCTGGAAGGCTTGCGAGTGACGGACATCCTTGTCCTCCTCTATATATGCCGCTGTGAACCATCTTGCGGGAGTGGCTGGGCGGCACTCCGATTGGCTGCGATGCTCTTCAGCGGCACCTAATCGCGACCAAGGTCGCTCCCACTGGGATGTGGTCAGACCTGCAGCAGGCGGTCGCGCAGCTTCTGGATCTCGTCACGCAGCTGCGCGGCGGCCTCGAACTCCAGGTCGCGGGCCAGCTGGTACATCTTCTCTTCCAACTGACGGATGCGCTTGGTGATCTCGCTCGGCGAGCGCAGCTCGGCCTCGTAGCGGGCGCTCTCCTCCGCCGCCTTGGCCGCGGCCTTGCGCTTGTTGCTGCGCGCGCCGGGAACCACGGCGCCTTCGAGGATGTCCTTGATGTCCTTGGTCACGCCTTTCGGCACGATGCCATTAGCCGCGTTGAAGGCCAGCTGCTTCTCGCGGCGCCGATCGGTCTCGCCAATCGCCCGCTGCATCGAGCCGGTCATGTTGTCAGCATAGAGAATCGCCCGGCCGTGCAGGTTGCGCGCGGCGCGGCCGATGGTCTGGATCAGCGAACGCTCACTGCGCAGGAAGCCTTCCTTGTCCGCATCGAGGATCGCCACCAGCGACACCTCGGGCATGTCCAGGCCTTCACGCAGCAGGTTGATGCCCACCAGCACATCGAAGGCGCCGGTACGCAGGTCACGGATGATTTCCACCCGCTCCACCGTGTCGATATCCGAGTGCAGGTAGCGCACCTTGACGTCGTGGTCGGCCAGGTAGTCGGTGAGGTCCTCGGCCATGCGCTTGGTCAGGGTGGTGACCAGCACGCGCTGCTCGGCAGCCACGCGCTTGCGGATCTCCGAGAGCAGGTCGTCGACCTGGGTGCGCGCCGGGCGTACTTCCACTTCCGGATCGACCAGGCCGGTGGGTCGCACCACCTGCTCGATCACCCGCCCGGCATGCTCGGCTTCGTAGTTGCCCGGCGTGGCCGAGACGAAGATGGTCTGCGGGCTGGCCGCTTCCCACTCCTCGAAGCGCATCGGCCGGTTGTCCAGCGCGGAAGGCAGGCGGAAGCCGTACTCCACCAGGGTTTCCTTGCGCGAGCGGTCGCCCTTGTACATGGCGCCGATCTGCGGAACGGTGACGTGGGACTCGTCGATCACCAGCAGCGACTCCGGCGGCAGGTAGTCGTACAGGGTAGGCGGCGGCTCGCCCGGGGCGCGGCCGGAGAGGTAGCGGGAGTAGTTCTCGATGCCGTTGCAGTAACCCAGTTCGAGGATCATCTCCAGATCGAAGCGGGTGCGCTGCTCCAGGCGCTGGGCCTCCACCAGCTTGTTGTTGCTGCGCAGGTAGTCCAGGCGCTCCTTCAGCTCGGCCTTGATGTTCTCCACCGCGCCGAGCAGCGTCTCGCGCGGGGTCACGTAGTGGCTCTTGGGATAGAAAGTGAAGCGCGGCAGCTTTTTGATCACCTCGCCGGTCAACGGATCGAAGGCCGACAAGCTCTCCACCTCGTCGTCGAACAGCTCGACGCGAATCGCCTCCAGGTCCGACTCGGCCGGGAACACGTCGATCACATCGCCGCGCACGCGGAAGGTGGCGCGGGCGAAGTCCATGTCGTTGCGCGTGTACTGCAGGTCGGCCAGGCGGCGCAGCAGTGCGCGCTGGTCCATCTTGTCGCCGCGGTCCAGGTGGAGAACCATCTTCAGGTACTCCTCCGGGCTGCCCAGGCCGTAGATGGAGGAAACGGTGGCCACCACGATCGCATCCGGCCGCTCGATCAGCGCCTTGGTTGCCGACAGGCGCATCTGCTCGATGTGGTCGTTGATCGAGGAATCCTTCTCGATGAAGGTATCGGAGGCCGGCACGTAGGCCTCCGGCTGGTAGTAGTCGTAGTAGGAAACGAAATACTCGACCGAGTTGTTTGGGAAGAAGCTCTTGAATTCGCCATACAGCTGGGCGGCCAGGGTCTTGTTCGGCGCCAGCACCAGGGTCGGACGCTGCACCTTGGCAATCACGTTGGCGATACTGAAGGTCTTGCCCGAACCGGTAACACCCAGCAGGGTCTGGTGCGACAGGCCGGCCTCCAGGCCCTCGACCATCTGCCGGATGGCCTCCGGCTGGTCGCCGGCGGGCTTGAAGCGGGTGACGAGTTGAAACTCCGACATGGTCGACCTCACGATGCCACTGTGACGCGGCGCGACCGCGGGCGTCATAGCTTGTGAATGCGCGCTGGCGCTGTCGCCGCGCACAACCTGGGCCGCTATAATAGCGGCCCGTTCATGCAACCCCTAGCCCGTTTCCGTGCAGGGTGTTGCCGGTTCCCACCTTCTCCTCTCCGAGACCGCCGCAATCATGAGTCTGTTCTCCGCCGTCGAAATGGCGCCGCGCGACCCGATCCTGGGCCTGAATGAAGCCTTCAATGCCGATACCCGCAGCACCAAGGTCAACCTGGGTGTAGGCGTGTACTACAACGAGGAAGGTCGAATTCCGCTGCTGCGCGCCGTCGCCGAAGCCGAGAAGGCTCGCATCGAGGCTCACGCACCACGCGGCTACCTGCCGATCGAAGGCATCGCCGCCTACGACAGCGCCGTGCAGAAACTGCTGTTCGGCGCGGACTCCTCCCTGCTGGCAGAAGGCCGCGTGGTCACCACCCAGGCCGTTGGCGGTACCGGCGCCCTGAAGACCGGCGCCGACTTCCTCAAGCGCCTGCTGCCCAACGCCGTGGTCGCCATCAGCGATCCGAGCTGGGAGAACCACCGCGCGCTGTTCGAGTCCGCCGGCTTCCCGGTGCAGAACTATCGCTACTACGACGCCGCCACCAACGGCGTGAACCGCGCTGGCCTGCTGGAAGACCTCAAGGCCCTGCCGGCACGCTCCGTCGTGGTGCTGCACGCCTGCTGTCACAACCCGACTGGCGTCGACCTCTCTCTGGATGACTGGAAAGCGGTACTGGAAGTTCTGCGCGAACGCGAGCACGTGCCATTCCTCGACATCGCCTACCAGGGCTTCGGCGAGGGCATCGACCAGGACGCCTTCGCCGTGCGCCTGTTCGCCGAGTCCGGCCTGCCGTTCTTCGTTTCCAGCTCCTTCTCCAAGTCCTTCTCGCTGTATGGCGAGCGGGTCGGTGCGCTGTCCATCGTCACCGCCAGCAAGGAAGAAGCCGGCCGCGTGCTGTCGCAAGCCAAGCGCGTGATCCGCACCAACTACTCCAACCCGCCGACCCACGGCGCCACGGTGGTCGCCAGCGTGCTCAACAGCCCCGAGCTGCGCGCCTTGTGGGAACAGGAGCTTGGCGAGATGCGCCAGCGCATCCGCGACATGCGCCTGGCCATGGTCGAGCAACTGGCCGCCCAGGGCGCCAAGCGCGACTTCGCCTTCGTCGCCCGCCAGCGCGGCATGTTCTCCTACTCCGGCCTGACCGCCGAACAGGTAGAGCGCCTGCGCAGCGAATTCGGCATCTACGCCGTCAGCACTGGCCGCATCTGCGTTGCCGCGCTGAACCGCAGCAACCTGGATGCCGTCACCAAGGCCATCGTCCAGGTACTCTGATGAAAACCGGGAAGTCGCCCTGCGGGTGTTGACTTCCCCTTTTTAATCAGTAGGATACGCACCGCTGTTCCGCGATAGCTCAGTCGGTAGAGCAAATGACTGTTAATCATTGGGTCCCTGGTTCGAGTCCAGGTCGCGGAGCCAAATTCAAAGCCTCAGGTGAAAGCCTGGGGCTTTTTTGTGCCCGGTAGGATTCAGAGCATGCTCTACCCACACATGGCCTGAGCAAAGTATCCGTATAAAGAAGAAGCCCCGCATTGGCGGGGCTTCTTCTTTATTGGTGGCGGATCAGAGGCCGTCTCGCTCCAGATGGTCGAAGTCCACCGACTCCCCGGGCTTGGCGCCCAGTTTGTCGCGGATGTCCTCGAACATCCGGTCGAACTCGTCATGGCCGCGCATGATCAGCGAGTGATTGGTCGGCAAACCATGCTTGGCGGCGATGCGGGTGGCCACGCTGGCGAAGTTGAAGGCGGTATCGCGATGCAGCTCGAACTCGTCCTTGAACGCCTTACCGGCGATATGCCCTTCCATGCGGAAGTGCATCATCGGCCCTTCCTTCGGATCGCGGCGGACCTCGTAGAAGAGGTCCACTGCAAAGTCGATCTGGCCAGGCAGACTGGCTCTATGTAGATGCCCCGGTTCGAACATGATGCCTCTCCTTGCTGGTCGAAGACTTCATTCTAGACCCGGCCTTGCCAAGCGCAACGGCCCTCGATCAGTGCACTGACGCACCAGCGCCGCGCTCCTGAATCAGTACCCAAGGTGACACCACCACGGCCCACAGCTCCGGATCGCGCGCGAGGAAATCCTGCGCCAGCGTCTCCTCGACCTTGGCAATCTGCCCGGCCTGCAACCATACCGCGACCTTGGCTCGATCATCCTCGGCCACGGCCTGCGCGACTTCCACCAGGTCCATGGCAACACCGACCCACAGCAGTTGGCCGCGGGCAAAGAAGGGTTGCAGTTCCTGCCAGGAAATCTTGGCCGTTTCGCCAAGCAGCTTGGCATAGAGGGTGCTAGGTTGTTCTGTCATGACTTGCTCTGTGTAGAAAACACACGGTTGGGGAAGACGGGCGCCATGATAACGACCGTCCCTCGCCAGGCAAGCTCGAAACCCGACCTCACACCGGCAGAAGGATCTTCCAGTCACCGAAAGACGCGCCGTTATTCTGTACGTTTATTTCAACCAAGCGACACTGCCCTTCACGCCTCCACATGTGCGCTTTTCAAGCCGCAAAACAGAGTTCTACACTGTGCCGGTACAGTTGCCGGGGGGTGTGACCGGGGTACTTTTACCGGTCCTGCAGCTTTTGGCCGCATGGATTACAAAAACGATAAACACATAAGAGTGGAGCACTATGAAACAGGCTACCAAGCAAGTTACCAAGCTGTTCGCCGCTATGGCCCTGGCCGGCGCTGCCAGCTATTCGATGGCTGCTGACACCATCAAGATCGCTCTGGCCGGTCCGGTGACCGGTGCCGTCGCCCAGTACGGCGAAATGCAGTTCATCGGTGCCGAGATGGCCATCGAGCAGATCAACAAGGCCGGCGGGGTGAACGGCGCGATGCTCGAAGGCGTGAAATACGACGACGCCTGCGATCCGAAACAAGCCGTTGCCGTAGCCAACAAAATCGTCAACGACGAAGTGAAATACGTCGTTGGTCACCTGTGCTCCAGCTCCACTCAGCCGGCGTCCGACATCTACGAAGACGAAGGCATCCTGATGATTACCGCGGCCTCCACCAGCCCGGACATCACCGCTCGCGGCTACCAACTGGTCTTCCGCACCATCGGTCTGGACAGCCTGCAAGGCCCGACCGCGGGTAACTTCATCGCCGACCACATCAAGCCGAAAGCCGTTGCTGTCGTTCACGACAAGCAGCAGTACGGCGAAGGCATCGCCACCGCGGTCAAGCAGACCCTGGAAGGCAAAGGCGCCAAGGTTGCCCTGTTCGAAGGCATCAACGCCGGCGACAAGGACTTCTCCGCGCTGATCTCCAAGCTCAAGCAAGCCAACGTCGACTTCGTCTACTACGGCGGCTACCACCCGGAGCTGGGCCTGCTGCTGCGCCAGGCTTCCGAGAAAGGCCTGAAGGTCAAGTTCATGGGTCCGGAAGGCGTGGGTAACAAAGAGATCTCCGCCATCGCCGGCCCGGCTTCCGAAGGCCTGCTGGTCACCCTGCCGAAGTCCTTCGACCAGGATCCGAAGAACCAGGCTCTGGTCGAGGCCTTCAAGGCCAAGAACCAGGACCCGAGCGGCCCGTTCGTGTTCCCGGCCTACGCCGCCGTGCAGGTCATCGCCGAAGGCATCAAGAAAGCCGGCGAGGACGACACTGCCAAGGTTGCCGCCGCACTGCGCGCCAACACCTTCGAGACTCCGACCGGCACCCTGGGCTTCGACGACAAGGGTGACCTGAAGGACTTCAGCTTCGTTGTTTACGAGTGGCACCAGGACGGTACCAAAACCGAAGCCAAATAAGCTTCCCGCCTGAACCCAAAGCCCACTGCGCGAGCAGTGGGCTTTGTTTTATTGAGTTTTCCGGCCATCCGTCGCGTCACAAGCGCCGCTTCACGGACCGTGCCGAGGAGTTAGGTAATGCCTGAGCTCTACCATTATCTGCAACAGCTGGTTAACGGTCTGACCGTTGGCAGCACCTACGCCCTGATCGCCATCGGCTACACCATGGTCTACGGCATCATCGGCATGATCAACTTCGCCCACGGCGAGGTGTACATGATTGGCTCGTACGTAGCCTTCATCGTCATCGCCGGGCTGACCATGCTGGGTCTCGACAGTCTCCCCCTGCTGATCATCGGCGCCTTCGCCGCCAGCATCATCGTCGCCAGCGCCTACGGTTACAGCATCGAACGGGTCGCCTATCGACCGCTGCGTGGCAGCAACCGCCTGATCCCGCTGATCTCCGCCATCGGCATGTCGATCTTCCTGCAGAACGAAGTACTGCTCGCGCAGGATTCGAAAGACAAGGCCATCCCCAACCTGATCCCCGGCAACTTCGTGTTCGGCGAGAGCACCATGAACGGTGTGGTGATCTCCTACATGCAGGTGCTGATCTTCGTCGTCACCATCGCGGTGATGTACGGCCTCACCATGTTCATCTCCAAGTCCCGCCTGGGTCGCGCCTGCCGCGCCTGTGCCGAGGACATCAAGATGGCCAACCTGCTGGGCATCAACACCAACAACATCATCGCCCTGACCTTCGTCATCGGCGCCACCCTGGCCGCCGTGGCCGCGGTGCTGCTGGGCATGCAGTACGGGGTGATCAATCCGCATATCGGCTTCCTCGCCGGCATCAAGGCGTTCACCGCCGCGGTGCTCGGTGGTATCGGCAGCATCCCCGGCGCCATGCTCGGCGGTCTGGTGCTCGGTGTGGCCGAAGCCTTCGGCGCCGACATCTTCGGTGATCAGTACAAGGACGTGGTGGCCTTCAGCCTCCTGGTGCTGGTGCTGCTGTTCCGTCCGACCGGTATCCTCGGCCGCCCGGAGGTCGAGAAAGTATGATGACCAAGAACCTCAAAACCGCCTTCTTCAGCGCCCTGTTGGTGCTGGCAGTAGCCTACCCGGTACTCGGCCTGAAACTGACCACCGTCGGCATCAAGCTGGAAGTGCACGGCGCCAGCCCGGCCGTGCTGTGGACCATCGCCGCCGTGGCGGTGTTCATGTTCTTCTGGCAGCTGTTCCGTGACCGTCTCTCCGCCGCCTGGGCCAGCGCGCCCAGCGTGCCGAAGCTGCCGGCCGGGGCCAGCAACTTCCTCACCCTGCCCTCCACCCAGCGCTGGATCATCCTCGGCCTGGTCGTGGTCGCCCTGGCCTGGCCGTTCTTCGGCAGCCGCGGCGCCGTCGACATCGCCACCCTGATCCTGATCTACGTGATGCTCGGCCTCGGCCTGAACATCGTGGTCGGCCTGGCCGGCCTGCTGGACCTGGGTTACGTCGGCTTCTACGCCGTGGGCGCCTACAGCTACGCGCTGCTGTCGCACTACTATGGCCTGGGCTTCTGGATCTGCCTGCCGATCGCCGGCCTGATGGCGGCGTTCTTCGGCTTCATCCTCGGCTTCCCGGTGCTGCGCCTGCGCGGCGACTATCTGGCCATCGTCACCCTCGGTTTCGGCGAGATCATCCGCATCCTGCTGCGCAACATGACCGAAGTGACCGGCGGCCCCAACGGCATCAGCAACATCGACAAACCGACCCTGTTCGGCCTGTCGTTCGAGCGCCGCGCCGCCGAGGGCATGCAGACCTTCCACGAGTTCTTCGGCGTCGCCTACAACTCGATCAACAAGGTGATCTTCCTCTACCTGATCGCCCTGCTGCTGGTCCTGCTGACCCTGTTCGTGATCAACCGCCTGCTGCGCATGCCGATCGGCCGCGCCTGGGAAGCGCTGCGCGAGGACGAGATCGCCTGCCGCGCGCTGGGCATGAACCCGACCGTGATCAAGCTCTCCGCCTTCACCCTGGGCGCCTGCTTCGCCGGTTTCGCCGGCAGCTTCTTCGCCGCGCGCCAGGGTCTGGTGACTCCGGAGTCCTTCACCTTCATCGAGTCGGCGATCATCCTCGCCATCGTTGTGCTGGGTGGCATGGGCTCGCAGCTGGGCATCATCCTCGCTGCCGTGGTGATGATCCTCATGCCCGAGCTGATGCGTGAGTTCAGCGAGTACCGCATGTTGTTCTTCGGCGCCCTGATGGTGCTGATGATGATCTGGCGTCCGCAGGGCCTGCTGCCCATGCAACGCCCGCACCTGGAGTTGAAACCATGAGCCGCCCGATTCTTGAAGTCAGCGGGCTGACCATGCGCTTCGGCGGCCTGCTGGCCGTCAACAATGTCGCCCTGACCGTGCAACCCAAGCAGGTGGTCTCGATGATCGGCCCGAACGGCGCCGGCAAGACCACCGTGTTCAACTGCCTGACCGGCTTCTACCAGCCCACCGGTGGCGTGATCCTGCTCGACGACGAGCCGATCCAGCACCTGCCGGGCCACAAGATCGCCCACAAGGGCGTGGTGCGTACTTTCCAGAACGTTCGCTTGTTCAAGGAAATGACCGCGGTGGAGAACCTGCTGGTCGCCCAGCACCGCCACCTCAACACCAACTTCCTCGCCGGCCTGCTGAAGACCCCGAACTTCCGCCGCAGCGAGAAGGCGGCCATGGAGTATGCGGCGCACTGGCTGGAAGAAGTGAATCTCACCGACGTGGCCAACCGCCCGGCCGGCACCCTCGCCTACGGCCAGCAGCGCCGCCTGGAGATCGCCCGCTGCATGATGACGCGTCCGCGCATCCTCATGCTCGACGAGCCGGCCGCCGGCCTCAACCCCAAGGAAACTGAGGATCTCAAACAGCTGATCGGCATGCTGCGCAACGACCATGATGTGACCGTGCTGCTGATCGAGCACGACATGCACCTGGTCATGAGCATCTCAGACCACATATATGTGATCAACCAGGGCACTCCCCTGGCCGACGGCACACCGGAGCAGATCCGCAACAACCCGGACGTGATCAAAGCCTATCTGGGGGAGGCGTAAGCATGCTGAATTTCAACAACGTCTCCACCTTCTACGGCAAGATCCAAGCCCTGCACAACGTCAGCATCGATGTCGAGCAAGGCGAGATCGTCACCCTGATCGGCGCCAACGGTGCCGGCAAGTCGACCCTGCTGATGACCCTGTGCGGCTCGCCGCGCGCGGCCAGCGGCAGCATCCGCTACATGGGTGAGGAGCTGGTCGGTCAGGAATCCTGCGACATCATGCGCAAGAGCATTGCCGTCGTGCCGGAAGGCCGCCGTGTGTTCGCCCGCCTGACGGTCGAGGAGAACCTGGCCATGGGCGGATTCTTCGGCAGCAAGGGCGACAATCAGGAGCAGTTGGACAAGGTCCTGCAACTATTCCCGCGCCTCAAAGAGCGCTTCGCGCAACGCGCCGGCACCATGTCCGGCGGCGAACAGCAGATGCTCGCCATCGGCCGCGCGCTGATGAGCAAGCCCAAGCTGCTGCTGCTCGACGAGCCTTCCCTGGGCCTGGCGCCGATCATCATCCAGCAGATCTTCGACATCATCGAACAGCTGCGTAAGGATGGTGTGACCGTGTTCCTGGTCGAGCAGAACGCCAACCAGGCGCTCAAGTTGGCCGACCGCGCCTACGTGCTGGAAAACGGACGCATCGTCATGCAAGGCACCGGTGCCGACTTGCTGGTCGACCCGAAAGTGCGAGACGCCTACCTCGGCGGCTGATGTCGATGGCTCGAATGGAAACGGCCCCTCGTGGGCCGTTTTCATTTGTACCGACAGAAGGCCGCACAAGCGCTCGACGCCACTATAAAATCGCCCCCTTTTTTCTGCGCCCGACGCGACCCGGCGGGCCTCCGGACCACGGCCATGCGGCCGTACCGCAGCCACGCCCACCGGTGGAGCTGCCGAACCACAGGAACGTAACATGATCCATCGTCCCCTGCTGCAACTGATCACGCGCACCAGCCTGGTCCTGCAGATCGCCATCGGCCTGGCCGCCGGTATCGCCCTCGCCCTCCTCGCCCCTCAGACCACCGATGAGGTCGGCTTCCTCGGCAGCCTGTTCATCTCCGCGCTGAAGGCTGTGGCACCGATACTGGTGTTCATCCTGGTGGCTTCAGCAATCGCCAACCACAAGCCTGGCCAGCCGACGCACATTCGCCCGATCCTGGTCCTATACCTGGTCGGCACCCTGGCCGCCGCCATCGTCGCGGTGATCGCCAGCAGCCTGTGGCCCTCGACACTGGTGTTGCATGAAGCCGCCACCGGCACCACGCCGCCCGGCGGCATCGCCGAGGTACTCAAGAGCCTGGTGCTGAGCATGGTCGACAACCCGGTCAACGCCCTGCTCAAGGGCAACTTCATCGGCATCCTGGCCTGGGCCATCGGTATCGGCATCGCCATACGCCACGGCAGCGACACCACCCGTGCGGTGTTCGCCGACCTGGCCAACGGCGTGTCGCTGATCGTCAAGGTAGTAATCCGCTTCGCCCCGCTCGGCGTGTTCGGCCTGGTCGCCACCACCTTCGCCGATGCCGGCCTCAAGGCCCTGATCGGCTACGCCCAACTGCTCGCCGTACTGATCGGCTGCATGCTGTTCGTCGCCCTGGTGGTCAATCCGCTGATCGTGTTCAGCCAGATCCGCCGCAACCCCTATCCACTGGTATTCACCTGCCTGCGCGAAAGCGGCATCACCGCCTTCTTCACCCGCAGCTCGGCGGCCAACGTACCGGTCAACCTGCAGCTGGCCGAGCGCCTGGGCCTGCACGAAGACACCTACTCGGTATCGATCCCGCTGGGCGCCACCATCAACATGGCCGGCGCCGCCATCACCATCAGCGTACTGACCTTGGCCGCAGCGCACACTCTGGGCATCCAGGTCGACCTGCCCACCGCCATCCTGCTCTGCGTGGTCTCGGCCATCTGCGCCTGCGGCGCCTCGGGTGTGGCCGGCGGCTCGCTGCTGCTGATCCCGCTGGCCTGCAGCCTGTTCGGCATCCCCAACGAAGTCGCCATGCAGGTGGTGGCCATCGGCTTCATCATCGGCATCCTGCAGGACAGCGCCGAAACCGCGCTGAACTCCTCCACCGACGTGCTGTTCACCGGCGCCGCCTGCATGGCGCGGGACAAGGACTGAGCCACTCCGCTGCGCAGAAAAAGCCGCCCAAGAGGCGGTTTTTTCTTTGCTCGTGAACGGACCGCGTACGGAGACGCCCTCTCAAACATGACGGCGAGCAGCCCATGCAGTCCGTGGCTGTGCTCTACTCGCCCCGGCCAACACTGCAACAACACAAGGAAGACGATCATGGCGGGATTGAAACGCACACTGGTGCTCGCCACCCTGATGCTGAGCGGCGCAGCCCACGCCGGCTGCGGCGAGGGTCGTGGCACCTGTTATTACTACAAGCAGGGCGAGCTGAAGGGCCAGGGCGAATGCGCCGTGACCACGTGCGCGGCCACCGACCAGTACTTCCACAGCGAGTGGGTGTGGGATAACGGCAACAGGGTGAACATCACCCCGAGCGAAGACAAGCTGGGCACGCTGGTCAACGGCAAGCCGGGCTATGCGCTGCGGTTGCCGTTCAAGGACGAGGAAATGATCTGCTACGCGATCTCCGAGAACGACGAACTGGTGTGCAACGACTCCGGCGTCTTCTAGTCGGCGTAGCACACCGGCGAGCTGGACGGCCCGCGCCGTTCCAACTCTTCTTCGAGGAACTCGGCCAGCACACGGGCGTTGTTGAAGCGTTCTTCGCGCGTGGCAAACAGCAGGGTCAGGGTGCCGCGCTCCGCCATCGCCAGCAGGCCCTGCCAGTGCTCGGGATGGGCCGCCAGCTCGCCGCGATAGAGCAGGCGAAATTCGTCGAACAGCGCGGGATCGTGGCAGAAGCTCTTGCGCAGACTGTCCGACGGGGCCACATCCTTGAGCCAGGCGCTCAGGCCCAGGCTCTCCTTCTTGCAGCCACGCGGCCACAGGCGGTCGACCAGCACTCGCTCGCCATCGGCGGCGTCGATTGCTTCGTAAACGCGCTTGCAGCGAATCATCGCTTAGTCCACCTGGTCCGGGTCATCGTCCTGATCATCATTGTCGGCGCTGATGGCGCCCAGGCAGACCAGCTCGTGCGCGCCCTCGGCATCCTCGATATGCCAGGCATCCGGGGCGGCACCAGGGCGGGCGGCGGTCACGGCGGCGGCGCTAAAGCGCCAGAGGCGACGGGTGCGGCCGTCCATGCACTCGACGCTCAGCTGGCCCTGCTCGTCCAGCTCGAACTGCCAGGCGTGCAGGCCATCGATTAGCAGCATGTCGGCCTGTTCCAGTTCGTGCAGCAGGCTGGTGGTCTCACTCATCTCGCTTATCTCGCTTTCCCGGTCGACAAAGCGCACATGATACTTCAGGCGCTGCGTGGCAGTTCCAGGCTGGCCTGCAGGCCACCGCTGTCGAGGTTGCGCAGGCGGATCTGGCCGGCATGCCGGCGGGCGATGCTCTGCACGATCGCTAGCCCCAGCCCGGCGCCCTGAACCGTGCCGCGGCTGTAGAAACGCTCGAAGACCCGCTCGAGATCCTCGGCGGGGATGCCGGGCCCCTGGTCCTCAACCTGCAGCAGCAGGCGCTGCGCATCGGCGGTCAGGCGCACATGCAGCCTGCCGCCGGCCGGCGAATGATTGACCGCGTTGGTCACCAGGTTCTGCAGGGCGATGCCCAGGCTGCCGGGGTCGGCATTCAGGTGGTAGTCGTCCTCCCCGGCCTCCAGGTCCAGCTCCAGGCCCTGCTTGAGCACCCAGGGGGTCAGCTCGGCCAGGGTCTCGCGCACCAGCGCCAGCACATCGACCTGGGCCATCTCGCCGCGCTCGATCAGCGGCTCCATGCGTGCCAGGGTGAGCAGCTGGTTGACCACCCGGGTGGCGCGGTCGATGCCGCCGAGCAGGTAGCCCAGCGATTGCTGGCGCTCCGCCTCGTCGCGCGCCTGGGTGGCGTTCTGCACGTGCACGCGCAGCACCGCCAGCGGCGTGCGCAGCTCGTGGGCGGCATCGGCGATGAAGCGGCGCTCGCGCCCCAGCAGCTCCTCGATCTGCCCTAACAACCGGTTTAGCGCCGCCTGCATGGGCGCCAGCTCGCTGGGCAGCGGTTCGAGCTGCAGCGGCTGCAGCGAGTCGGCATTCCGGGCACGAATCACCTCAGCCATGTTGCGCAGCGGCGCCAGCCCCCAGCCGATCGCCCACCACAGCAGCGCGGCGAGCAGCAGGCTGCCGAGCAGCGTGGGATAGAGGGTATGGCGCACGATGCTGGTCACCAGCTCGCGGAGCACGTCGTCACGCTCGCCGGTCCAGATCAGCAGCCCGTGGGCAGTGTCGCGCAGCAGGAAACCACGCCATTTGTGCGTGCCCAGGTCGAGGGTGGCAAAGCCCTCGGCCGTGGGCGGCTGGAGTTGCGGCGCGCCAGCACTGCGCACCAGCAGCTGACCGGCGCCATTCCACACCTGGAAGGCCAGCTTGCTCTCGTAGGGATGACCGGGCTTGCTGCGCTGCCCGGCCTGCGCCAGCGCCTCGTTGAAAGCCCGGTACAGGCCGGCGCGCTCTTCCTCACGCACCGGCGTGCGCATCAGCCCCTGCAGCAGGCGCGCACTGTGCGCCAGCTGGGCATCGTAGATTTCCTCGATCTCGTGGGCGCTGTCGAAGTAGTTGAACAGGGTCATCGCCAGCGTGCCCAGCAGCATCAAACCCAGCACCAGGGCCAGGGTGCGGCGGCGCATCGAGCTCATGACTGCTCCTCGACCAGGTAGCCGACGCCGCGTACGGTGCGGATCAGGCCGCTGAACAGCTTTTTGCGCAGGTGGTGAATGTGCACTTCCAGGGTGTTGCTCTCGGCCTCCTCGTCCCAGCCGTAAAGCAGCTGGGCAAGGCGCTCACGGGTCAGTACCTTGCCCGGCTGCGACAGCAGCTCGTGCAGCAGCAGGTACTCCTTGGGCGTCATCGGCACCGGCTTACCCTGATAGCTGACCTGCTGACTGGACGGGTCGAGGCTGACCCCGGCGTGTTCGATGCGCAGCTCGGCGCGCCCGGAGCTGCGGCGCAGCAGCGCACGCAGGCGGGCCTTGAGCTCATCGAGATCGAAGGGTTTGACCAGGTAATCGTCGGCGCCGGCATCCAGCCCGGCGATGCGGTCCTCGGTGGCATCGCGTGCCGTGAGGATCAGCACCGGCAGCGCCGAACCGCTTCGGCGCAGCTCGCGTAGCACCTGCAGGCCGCTCATGCGCGGCAGGCCGAGGTCCAGCACCAGCAGGTCGAAGTCCTCGCTGAGCAGGGCGTGCAGTGCACTGGCGCCGTCCTGCAGCCAGTCCACCGTGTAGCCTTCCTGGCGCAGCCCCAGGCGCAATCCTTCGCCCAGCGCGTTGTCGTCCTCGACCAGCAGCAAGCGCATCCCGCCTCCTCAATTGAGCTTCTTGTTCACTTCCAGCAGCAACTGGTCGATCTCGCCCTTCCGGCCGCTGTCGGCCAACTCGCGTCCCGGCCGCGGCGCGGCCTGCCTGGCTTTCTCCAGTGCCGCCTTGGCCTCGGCATAATGCCCCTGGCGCAGCAGATGGTCACCCCAGAAGTAAAGACTGTCGATGCCCTCGGGATTGACCTTGAGGGCCTGGCGCAGCAGCTCGTCGGCCTTGTCCTCGTCGCCGAAGCCGATGGGCCAGCCCGGCACGCGGTCATACAGCGTGCCCAGGCTGGTGTAGGCCGAACCCTGCAGCGCGCCCGGGTCGAGGACGATGGCCTTCTCCAGATAGGCCTTGGCATCCTTGGCCTTGCCCAGCGCGCCGAGCCCGCCCTGGGCGCCGGCCCAGCTGCTGGTAACGATGCCGTGCCAGATCCAGGCCTCGGCCGCCTGCGGCTGTTCGCGGGTGAAGGCGGCGCTGTCGGCCGCGAGTTTCTCCAGAGCGGCCTCGCGCTGGGCCTCGGGCAACTGGTACTGGATCTCGGTCCAGCGTGTCTGCACCGTGCGCAGGCGCGCCTGCCCCGCTTCGTCGAGGGCCCAGACGGGCAAGCTCAGCGCGGCTGCGAGCATCAGGGTCAGCAGGCGTTTCATAGACGCATTTCCTTGTGAGTGAATTGACGAATCAGCGGCAGCTGCTTGCGCAGCGCCTTGTCCACCAGGCCTGGCAGCAGGCCGTTGAGGCGCACGAAGAATTTTTCCGGCCAGCCCAGGTAGAGCTCGCTGTGGTCCAGTTCGATGGCGCGCAGTACCGCGTCGGCGACACTCTCCGGCGGGTCCATGGCCACCTTCAGAGCGCTGTTCAGGGCCACCGCCTGCGCACTGTTCATCGAGGTGCGGGTGGCGCGCGGCGCCACGTAGAGCACACCGATGCCGGTGTCGGCCATCTCCCGGCGCAACGCCTCGGAGAAACCGCGCAGGGCGAACTTGCTGGCGCAGTAGGTGGCATAGCCGGGGTAGCCGATGGAGCCATAGATGGAGCCAACGTTGACCAGCAGCGCCTGGCGCTGCTGACGCAGCAGCGGCAGCATGGCGCGGGTCAGCTGGATGGTGGCGACCAGGTTGATGCCCAGCAGCTCGGCCACGGCCTGGTCATCCAGTTGCTCCAGCAGGGCGAAACGGTTGACCCCGGCCGCGTTGATCAGCAGGTTGACGCCGCCGAGCGCGCGCGCGGCATCCACCACCGCCTGGCGGCCGCTGGCACTGCCGAGATCGGCCGCCACCACCAGCACCTGCTTCGGATAACGCTGGCGCAGCTCGCTCAGCGCCCCGTCCTGGCGGGTCACCGCGATCAGCTGCGCGCCGCCGGCGCAGAGCCGCTCAGCCAGGGCCAGGCCGATACCGCCGCTGGCCCCGGTGAGCACCGCGCGGCACTCAGGCAAGCGCATGCTGCACCTCGTTCTGCACCGTGCGCGGCAGGCCACGGAACATATCGGCGTACAGGCGATAGACCACCTTGCTGACGTGGATGACCGTCGCCTTGTCCTCGTCGCGCTCCAGGCGGTTCATCAGCTCGCGGTAATGCTGCATGTGGCCGATGTCCAGGGCGCCATGCGAGGTCAGGTAGCTGAAGGCCTGCGGCGGCAGCGCCAGGCGTTGCTGGATGGTGCCGGCGGCCTGGGTGGCCAGGGCGATGCTGGTGCCCTCGAGCACGTTGACCATGCCGAACAAGCCGACCGGGTTGCCACGGGCGATGGTGTCGTACAGATAGCTGACCATCAGCTCGATGGCCTGGCTCGGCTGGCCCAGGCGCACGGCCTCGGCGTCGCCACCGCAGGCGGCGACGTCGTTGAGGATCCACTGCTCGTGGCCGTACTCCTCGTCGATGTATTCGCACACCGCCTTGCGCAGCCATTCCAACGAGGACGGCAGGCGTGCACCGCAGGCCATCATCAGCGGCACGGTGTGGCGCACGTGGTAGTAGGCCTGGGTCAGGAAGGCGACATAGCCTTCCAGGCCGACCTGGCCCGCCAGCGCCTCACGGATCACCGGCACGGCGTAAAGCGCTTCGCGTTCCTCGCGGGTGGTTTCCTGCAGTTGATCGAAGAAATTCATGGGGATACCTCAGGCATTGACGGGTTCGGAAAAGTGTTCGCGGTAGCGCGCCAGGATCGCGTCGCGTTTAGGTCGGCCATTGGCCGTGAGCAAACCGTTGGCGGGGCTGAACGGTGTATCCAGGCGCACCCAGTGCCCGACTCGGGCGTAATCCGGCAGGCCGGCGTTGGCCTTCTGTACGGCGGCCTCGATGGCCGCATCGGCGCAGTGCGGGTCCAGCGGCCAGAGCAGCGCGACGTTGCTCGGCAGGCTTTCGCCATAGACGAAGGCCTGCGTCAGCACGCCGCCCTGGGTCAGCTCGGCCTCGACCCACTCGGGGTTGACGTTGCGGCCGAAGCTGGTGACGAACTGGTGCTTCTTGCGGCCGCGCAGGCTCAGGTAGCCGTCGGCATCGAACTCGCCGATATCGCCGGTGGGACACCACTGCCCAGCAAAGGGCTCGTCACCGAGATAGCCGAGCAGGGTCGAACCGGCGACCAGCACTTCGCCATCCTCGGCCAGGCGCACCTGCACATGCGGCAGCGGCCGCCCGACCGTGCCGGGGCGCTGGGCGCCGGGACGGTTGAGGCAGACCACGCTGGCGCATTCCGATAGGCCGTAGCCCTCGAACACCGGCAGGCCGGCGCGTTGCGCCCGCTCCAGCAGCTCCGGCGAAACCCGTGCGCCACCGACGGCGATAAAGCGGAAGCCGGCTGCCGGGACGAAGCCGCGCTCCACTGCCACCACCAGACCGAACAGCAGCTGCGGCACCAGGATCAGGCTCTGGCAGCCGCGCCGGACCATCTGCCCGAACAGCTTCGGCCACTCGACGGAGCCGGCGACGCTCATGCCCAGCTCCTGCTGGGTGGGCAGATGCAGGGTGGCGCCGGCAATCAGCGCGGCATACAGACCGAGGTTTTCCAGCAGCACGGCCAGCGGCAGTACCGCCATGTAGCGCTGCGGCGCGCACTCGCGGCTGACCAGCTCCAGTTCGGCAGCGACCCGCAGCATGGCCTCGGCACTCAGGCACACGCCCTTGGGCGCGCCGGTGGTGCCGGAGGTGTAGGTGATCTTCGCCGTGCCGGCGGGCAGCGGCAGGCCGGCCGGCGCGCTGTCACGGCGCCAGAACTCGTCGGCGGCGCCAAAGCCCAGATGTGCCAGTTCCTCGGCGAACGGCCCTTCGGCCAGTGCCAGGGTGGCGCCGCTCTGCTCCAGGCAGTGGGCGCGCTGCGACGGGCTGAAGAACGGCGGCAGGATCAGGCAGGCCACGCCGGCGCGCAGCGCCGCCAGGTCCCAGATCAGCGCATCGCAGCCGTTGTTCAGGGCCAGGACCAGCAGCGGCACCTGCAGGGCGCGCAACTGCGCCGCGCGGGCTTCCACCGCCAGCCACAGCTGGGCGTAATCGACCTGACGTTGGCTGTCGCTCAGCGCCAGGGCGGTTGGGCATTGCGCGGCGTGGTGCTGCAGCGCAGCGAACAGGGGATCAGGCTGCATGGGGCGCCTCCGCACAGGCCGAGTGCAGCCCCAGGCGCTGCGGAATGCCGCGCTCGCAGAGCTGGCGATAGCCCAGCTGGATGCTGCCGGCGAACACCTGCGGGCGCTGCTCGAAGTAATGGCCCCAGTCATAGCGCTGCTCGCCCAGCACGGCCGGATCGGCCGAGCACAGACGCAGCGGCTCCAGCCCAAGGCGATGGAAACTGTTGATCAGCGACGCGGCACCGGTGAACACCACCCACTGCAGGCCGCGCCGGGCCAGCAGGCAGGTCATGATGACGATGATCATGCGCGCGCTGCCGGCGCTGACCGACGCCAGGTTGCCGACTTCGACTATCTCGTCGCGCACCACCTGGCGCTCCGCCAGCCGGGCGACGGTCTGCTCGACCGGCGCGGCCAGGTACTGCTCGAGGAACAGCGGCTGCTCGACGGCCAGGCGCGCGCCGCACACGGCGCTCAGTCGTTGCTCGGCATCGTGCAGGCCGAACAGATCGGGCATGAAGCTGCTGATCCGCGCGCCGTGCGTCTCATCGAAGCGCTGGCGGATGAACTGTTCGAAAGCCTGCCGCTGTGTGCTCTCGGCCCGCGCCAGCCACAGGCTGGCGCTACGCTCGGACTCGCTGCCGAGCGGCAGCGGAAAACTGGTGTTCCAATCGGAATGACCCATGGCACTCCCCCTCTGGTTTGCCTTGAGGGGGAGTATCGGCAGCGAGTCTTAATGAATCCTGAAGCTCGCGAGCGCCGGGAAGATCAAGACTCCAGGCGCGCCAGGCGCTCCTCCAGGGCCGCCACGCGGGCCTCCAGTTCGGCGATGCGCGTGTCGTCTGCCGCGCCGCGCACCGGAGCATCGGCCTGCCGCGCGGCCAGCAGGGCCTCCAGATCGGCAGGCTCGCCCAGCAGGTGCATGTAGCGATCCTCGCGCTGGCCGCTCTGGCGCGGCAGCAGGCAGGCCAGCTCGCGGCCGATCAGGCGCTCCAGCTGATGCTGCACTTCGGCGCCATCCTCGAACTGGTACAGACGGTTGCTGCGGGTGAGCAGCTCGTTGATGGTCTGCGGCCCGCGCAGGAACAGCAGGCCGAGCAGTGCCTGCTGCGGTTTGACCAGTTCCAGCCCCTTGTCCACCCGATGCTCCCAGCGGTCGGCGCGGCCGCCCATCACCAGGCGGGTCAGGCCACGCCCTTCGAGAGCACGCAGGGCCTGGCCGACCTGGCCGTCGGTGAGGTTCATCAGCGGCTCGCGACTGGTCTTCTGGTTGCACGCCAGGACCAGGGAGTTGAGGGTCAGCGGGTAGGTTTCCGGCGTGGTGGCCTGCTTCTCGATCAGGCAGCCGAGGATGCGGACCTCGGTGGCGTTGAGCGGCTCGAAGCCTTCGGTGGCGCTGGACATGGGGCGATTCCGTGCGAGGTAGAAAAGGCCACTAGCCTGCCACGACCGGCGCGCGCTGGGAACTCAGGCGCCTGGGTAGGCCTGCTGTTCTTCGTCGGTGGCGACCAGGGTTTCGCTGGCAGTCACCACCAGATCGCGACCACGACTCTTGGCCTGATAGAGGGCCTGGTCGGCGGCGCTGAGCCACTGGGTGGCATCCAGTTGGAACGGGCTGTAGCCGGCCAGGCCGATACTGAGGGTGATGCGCAGCTCGGGCGCCAGCGGGCTGCGGATCTCGGCCAGCTCCTGGCGCAGGCGCTCCATCACTTCGCCAGCCAGCACCGGCGGCGTGTTGGGCAGGATCACGCAGAACTCGTCGCCACCGTAGCGCCCGGCCATGTCCTCCTGACGCAGGCTCAGCACCAGCTTCTCGCTGAGCAGGCGCAGCACGCTGTCGCCGACCAGGTGGCCGTGCTGGTCGTTGATCTGCTTGAAGTGGTCCACATCGATCAGGGCCACCGTGGCGCGCTGCTGGCCGCCGCGGCACTTGATGAACTCGCTCTGCAGCAGGTCCTGCCAGTAACCGTGGTTGAACAGGCGGGTCAGGCTGTCGGTGCGGCTGGCCGCGCGCAGAGCCTGCTTGTGCTCCGCCAGCTTGATGCTCAGGCGATAGCTGACCCAGCCCAGCGCCAGCGGATAGAGGATCAACATCGGCAGGCAGGCATACAGTTGCGGCATGCTGGTATCGGGATTGAACGCCGGGCCGAACAGCGACATGGCCAGGCCGATGCCGGCGAACATGGCCAGGCTGCCCTTGACGAAGAAGCGCGCACCGCCGGCGGCGATGTTGTTCATCGCCATCATCGCCAGGATGGTCACGGCCGGCAGCACGTTGAACTGCATGGTCGCCGCCCAGAAGCCGCCGAACACCGAGTCGCTCAGCAGGTTGCGCCGTTCGGTCTTGTACGGCGAGGCGGATAGGCGTGCCAGCTGGTAGGCCAGGTGCGGCCAGAGGAAGCCGTTGAACACCAGCAGCGCCCACAGCCAGGGCGCCGGGCGCAGCGGCCAGAGCGCGAATGCCACGCAGAAGAAACCGATGCCCAGGCCGATGCCACGGGGCAGGTAGATGCGCTTGGCGAATGACAGGCCAGAGCCCGTGCTTCTATCCATGGTCACACTCGGGACGGTCTCGACTCTGAGGATGGCTCCATGGGCCCGACTATACAAGCTGCAGCATGTTTCCGAACTTGAGCTGGCGGGCTGGGCTGGGTAAGTTTGCCGCACTCGCAAGGAGAGCCATCGATGACCCACGCCCGTTCGCTGCTGTTCGCCGCCCTGCTGCCGCTGTTTGCCGGCTGCCAGATGTTCGAAGTGTACGACGCCACGCCCCCTACCCCGGTCCAGCGCCTGCAGGGCCAATTGGTCCTGGAACAGGGCCAGCTGATCCTCCAGCCCTGCGGCGAGCAGCGCCGCATTGCCCTGACCAACGACGGCAGCAGCGACATCATGCGTGACGCCGGCGAGCTGCTGGCCGGCGGCAACGACAGCCTGTTCGTCGACCTGCGCGGCTGGCCGGTGGCGACCAAGCAGGCGGGCCTGGACGGCGAGCTGCGCCTGGACCAGGTCTACCGTCTGCAGGGCGAAGGCCCGGCCTGCAACGAGCCGGGCTTCGATCGCCTGCTGCTGCGCGCCAGTGGCCATGAGCCGGACTGGACCCTGGGTGTCGGCGAACAGGGCCTGGTGCTGCTGCGCCCGAGCCAGGAGCCGCTGGCCGTGCCCTACCTGGAAGAGCAGTTGCCCAACGGCAGCTTCAGCCTCAGCAGCGAGGCCAACGGCCAGCGCCTGGAACTGTGGCTGGCGCCGCAACGCTGCGTCGACAGCATGAGCGGCGCAGTGCAGCACCTCAGCGCCGAGCTGCGCCTGAACGGCGAAGTGCAGCGCGGCTGCGCGTCCCTGGGTGGCGCGCGCAACCGCTGAGCCGACCCCGCCTCGCTTTCGTGAGGCCCCTGGGCCGCCTATGCTGAAGACGGACCCAGACAGTCGGAGACTGCCATGCTGCGTATTGCCCTGAACGGATACGGGCGCATCGGTCGCGCCCTGCTGCGCGCCTTGTTCGAACGCGGGCTGGAAAGCCAGCTGCACGTCGAGGCGATCAACGAGACCGGCGATTTCACCACCCTGGCCCATCTGACCCGCTTCGACTCCACCTTCGGCCGCTTCCTCGGCCAGGTGGACATCCATGAAGACGTGATGCAGGTACGCGGCCAGTCGATCCGCCTGATCGGCCAGAAGGACTTCACCCAACTGCCGTGGAAACAGCTAGCGGTAGACGTGGTGGTGGACTGCACCGGCAAGGCCAAGAAACGTATTCTCGCCGAGCAGCACCTGACCGCCGGAGCACCGCGCGTGCTGCTGTCACACCCGCTGGAGACGGCCGACCTGACCGTGGTCTACGGCGTCAACCATCACCTGCTGGGCAACCAGCAGATCGTCTCCAACGCCTCCTGCACCACCAACTGCCTGGCGCCGCTGGCCCAGGTGCTGCATACCGCGGTGGGCATCAAGCAGGGCCTGATGACCACGGTGCACGCCTACACCAACGATCAGAACCTGCTCGACAAGACCCACAACGACCTCTATCGCGCCCGCGCCGCCGCGCTGTCGATGATCCCCACTGCCACCGGCGCGGCGAAGACCATCGGCCTGGTCATCCCCGAGTTGGAAGGCCGCCTGGACGGCATGGCGGTGCGGGTACCGACCGCCAATGTGTCGCTGCTCGACCTGACCTTCACCAGCGAACACCCGACCAGCCGCGAGGCGGTCAACGACATCCTGCAGAAGGCCGCGCGCCAGCTGCCGCTGGGCGTGATGGAGTGCAACGACCTGCCGCTGGTGTCCGCCGACTTCAACGGCTACCCGGTGTCCTGCGTGGTCGACCTCAACCACACCCGCGTGCTGGGCAACAATCTGGTCAAGGTGCTGGCCTGGTACGACAACGAGTGGGCCTTCGCCAATCGCCTGCTGGACGTGCTGCAGGCCTGGCTCAAGCCGCTGGAGCCGAATCGCACGGTGCCGGTGCAGCCCGGCTAGTCGCCGACCTTTAGATAGCACAGCGTGGTGCGCCGCGAACCGGCACCGCGCCGCTGCGGGTCGGGGAAGGTTTCCACCTCGACGAAGCCGGCCTTGCGCATCATGCCCGCCGAGCCGGCATTCTCCTCGTGGCGTTCGATGTAGATGTCACCAATGCCCTGGGCCCTCAGGCCCTGTATCGCCGCGCCGAGCAGGCGGCTGCCCAGGCCGCGCCCGGTCAGTTCGCGGTGGACCACCGCCTCGCCGACATAGCCCTGGGGCAGATCGCGGCGCTCCGCCGGCTGATAGCGTTCGAAATTGCTGCTGGCCAGGAAGGTGACGAAGCCGGCCAGCGCACCGCCCTCCTGCTCCGCCAGCACGGCCTGTACCGAGCCCTCGGCAATGCCCTGCAGGTGCGCCAGCACGGCGTCCTGCGGCAGGTAGTTCCAGGGATTGGGGCCGTGCTCGAAGATGAAGACGGCCATGGTCGGGATGTCCTCGGGCCGCGCCGGGCGACTGGTGAAGGTCTCGCTCACAGTCCGCTCCGAAGGAAATCCGGCAGCGCCGCGCCACGTTCGACACAGGCCGCCACCGCCTCGATCAGCGGCGCCAGGTCGTAGCCCTGCTGCGCCAGCCAGGTGTCGCAGTAGTAGCTGGTGGTGTAGCGCTCGCCGCCGTCGCAGAGGATGGTCACCACCGAACCGCTCTGGCCGGCCTCGACCATCTGCCGTGCCGCCAGCAGCGCGCCGATCAGATTGGTGCCGCTGGACGCGCCGACGCGGCGGTTCAGGCCCTGCGCCAGGTAATGCATGGCGGCCAGCGACAGGGCATCCGGCACCTTGCACATGGCATCCAGCACCTGGGGCATGAACGACGGCTCGACCCGCGGCCGGCCGATGCCCTCGATGCGCGACCCGCAATCCAGGGTCAGGCTGCGGTCGCCGCTGACGTAACTGTCGAAGAACACCGAGCGTTCGACGTCGGCGCACAGCACGCGGGTGGCGTACTGGCGGTAGCGCACATAGCGGCCCAGGGTCGCCAGGGTGCCACCAGTGCCGGGGCTGGATACCAGCCAGGCCGGCTCGGGGAAACGCTCATGGCGCATCTGCTGGAAGATCGACTCGGCGATGTTGTTGTTCGCCCGCCAGTCGGTGGCCCGCTCGGCGTAGGTGAACTGGTCCATGAAGTGGCCGCCGGTCTCGCCGGCCAGGCGCACGGACTCGGCGTGGATGCGCGTAGGGTCATCGACCAGATGCGCCTGGCCGCCATAGAAGGCGATCTGCGCCAGCTTCTCCTTGGCCGTACTGGCCGGCACCACGGCGATGAAGGGCAGCCCCAGCAGGCGGGCGAAATAGGCCTCGGAGATGGCGGTGGAGCCGCTGGAGGCCTCGATCACCGGCGCGCCGGGTTTGAGCCAGCCATTACACAGGGCGTAGAGGAACAGCGAGCGGGCCAGGCGGTGCTTGAGGCTGCCGGTGGGGTGGCTGGACTCGTCCTTGAAGTACAGCTCGACGCCCGGTAACCCTGGCAGCGCCAGGGGAATCAGATGGGTATCGGCGCTGCGCTGGAAATCCGCCTCGATGATGCGCACCGCCTCGCGGGTCCACTGGCGTATATCGGTCATGACGTGTTTCCTCAATCCAAAATGCCGGCGGGTGCCGGGGCGGCGCTCCGCCACTGGCTCAGCGCCACGCCGACGAACACCAGGGCCGCGGCGGCGTACTGCGCGGGCGTGAGGCTCTCGCCCAGCAGCAGCGCGGCAAAAATCAGGGTGAACACCGGCAGCAGGTTGGTGAAGCCTGACGCCTGGCTGGCCGGCAGGCGGCTGACGCCGAAGTTGTACAGGCCATAGGCGCCGACGGTGACCACCACGCCGAGGTAGACCACCGAGCCGATGCCGAGCAGGCTGAATTGGCTCGGCAGCGGCTCGGTGACCAGCGCCAGCGGCGGGAAGAACAACGAACCGATAAACGCCTGCATGGCGGTGAGAATGAAGGGCGAGTAGCGCTCGGAGAGGAACTTCAACAGCAGCGTGTAGCAAGTGGCGCAGAGCATGGCGACGAATTCGTAGAAGTTGCCCAGCAGCGGCGCCGGCGCATGGGAGTCCGCCTCGCTGGCCAGACTCAGCCAGATGGCCCCGACCACCGCCAGGAGGAAGCCGGCCCAAGTGCTTCTGGCCACGTGCTCCTGCAGAAACAGGAACGCGCCCATGGCCACCAGCAACGGCAGCAGCGCGGTGATCATCCCGGCCTGGGTGGCGCTGGTGTGCTGCAGCGCCAGGGCCTCGAAGATGAAGTACAGACAGGGCTCGCAGGCCGCCAGGGCCAACAGATAGCGCCAATCGCCGGGCCGGTAGTCGAGGCGACCCCGCCAGCGCCAGGCCAGCAGGAACACCAGGCTGCCCAGGGCCATGCGGCCGAAGATCACCCACATCGGCGGCAGCTCGGCGAAGGCGAACTTGAGGGCGATGAAAGAACTGCCCCACAGGGCCATGGCCAGCACCAGGCACGCCATCGCGAACAACCGTCCCTGCCGGGCCATCACCACTACCTCTGGGTCAAAAACTCAGTGTAGGTGGCAGGCCTCCAGGCTGACAGACACAGCGGTGCGGAGAAACTGTGTCGCCCTACTGCTCCCAGGGCTTGCCGCGGGTTCTCGGCTCCAGCGGCAGCTGCTGCAGCACCGCCGCCTTGGCCAGCATGTAGGCGCTGACCGGGGCGCTGATGAACAGGAACAGGCTGATCAGCAGCTCGTGGGAGCTGAGGGTGCGCTCGCCGGCGCTGAAGAAGATCAGCGAGGCCACCACCACCCCGCCGACACCCAGGGTGGTGGCCTTGGTCGGGCCGTGCAGGCGGGTGAAGAAGTCCGGCAGGCGGTACAGGCCGATGGCGCCGATCAGGACGAAGCCACTGCCGAGCAGGAGCAGCGCGCAGATGAGGATTTCCAGCCACAGGCTCATTCGATGATGTCTCCACGCAGCATGTACTTGGCCACCGCCACGGTGCTGACGAAGCCGAGCACGGCGATCAGCAGGGCGATCTCGAAGAACAGCTCGGTGCCCTTCCAGATGCCATAGAGGATGATCAGGGCGATGGCGTTGATGTACAGGGTGTCCAACGCCAGCACCCGGTCCGGCAGGCTGGGCCCCTTGATCAGGCGCGCCGTGGCCAGCAGCAGGGCCATGGCGAGCATGGCCAGGCAGATGGGGATCACGTAGCCGAGCATGGGAATATCTCCTTCAGCGGCGCCTCGTAGCGCTGCTTGATCTCGTCGATCATCGCCTGCGCATCCGGCACGTCGAGGCCATGCACCAGCAGGTTACGGCGGTCCAGGCTGAGGTCGGCGGCCAGCGAGCCGGGGGTCAGCGACACCACGCTGACCAGCACGCTGATGGCCAGCTCGTTGTCCAGGTCGATCGGCACCTCGACGAAGGCCGGGCGCAGCTCACGCACGCGCCCCAAGGTCAGGCGCGCCACCTGGAAGTTGGCGACCAGGATGTCGCCCATCACCATCAGCAGGAAGCGCAGCAGTTTTAGCGGCTTCCACTGCGGCGGGTGCTCCACCAGCAGGCGGTTGCAGGCCAGCGGGATCAGCACGGCCAGCACACCGCCCAGCAGCCACTGGCCGAAGGCGAAGGTGTCCACCAGCAGCATCCAGGTCAGCAGCAGCAACAGACTCTGCGCCGGGTGCGGCAACAGTCGTTTCATGGCCGGCCCTCCCCGATCAGCGCCCGGTAAGGCGCGAGGTCATGCAGCTGTGCGCCGGCGGCGCGGGTGTAATCCAGCAACGGCGCAGCCAGGCCCACCAGCAGCAGGCTGCTGGCGAGCAGCAGCACACAGGCAGCCAGGCGGCCGCGGTCCAGCTCGGCGCTGTCCAGGGTGCTGGTGCCGACCCGCCAGAACAGGGTACTGCCGGCACGACTGAAGGCCACCAAAGCGGCGAAACCACCGAGCAGCAACACCGCCCAAAGTGCCACCGAGGGCGCGGCCTGGAGCAACAGCAGTTTGCCGAGGAAACCGGACAGCGGCGGCAGGCCGATCACCGCCACGGCGCCGAAGAAGAACAGTGCGCCAAGCAGATGGGGGTTCTCCAGCGCCGCGCCCTGCACCAGCTCGCCGCCGTGCCTGCCGCGCTGGCGAACGATCAGATCGGCCAGCAGGAACAGGCCGCCGGCCACCCAAGTGCTGTGCAGCAGGTAGAACAGCGCCGCCGCGATGGCCTCAGGCGTGCCGATGGCCACCGCCGCCAGCAGCGTGCCGGCGGACACCAGCACCAGGTAGGCCAGCAGCGTTTGCAGGCTGCGCGCGGCCAGGGCGCCCAGCGCACCGAACGCCAGCGTGGCCAGGGCCAGCGGCCATAGCCAGGCCTGGGCCAGATTGGCCAGCTCGCCGCCACCGGTGCCGAATACCAGGGTGCAGACCCGCAGGATGGCGTAGATGCCGACCTTGGTCATGATCGCGAACAGTGCCGCCACCGGCGCACTGGCCGCGGCATAGGCACGCGGCAGCCAGAAGGACAGCGGCAACAGCGCCGCCTTGAGGGCGAACACCAGTATCAGCAGCAGGCCGGCGGCGGCCAGCAGCGGCACGCTGTCACCGCTGGCCGTGGCGACCCGCCGGGACAGATCGGCCATGTTCAGGGTGCCACTGACCCCGTAGATCAGGCCCAGGGCGATGAGGAACAGCGCCGAGCCAACCAGGTTTAGGATCACGTAGTGCAGCCCCGCCCTCACCCGCTCGGCACTGCGGCCGTACAGCAACAGCGCGTAGGAGGCGATCAGCAGAACCTCGAAGAACACGAACAGGTTGAACAGGTCGCCAGTGAGGAAGGCGCCATTGATGCCGAGCAGCTGGAACTGCAGCAGGGCGTGGAAACGCGGGCCGCGTCGATCATCACCCCGCAGGGCGTAGAGCACAACGGCGCTGGCCAGCACGGCGACGGCCAGCAGCAACAGGGCGCTGAGCCGGTCGAGCAGCAGGGCGATGCCGAACGGTGGCCGCCAGTCGCCCAGGGCATAGACGTGCAGCCGGCCATCGTCGGCCTGCAGCAGCAACGCCACGGCCAGCGGCAACAGGGCCAGGGTGGCGAGCAGCGACAGCGTGCGCTTGAGGCGCTCCAGCGACGGCAGTACCAGCATCAGAGCCCCGACCAGCAGCGGGATCAGGATCGGCAGGATGATCAGGTGATTCAAGACAACCGCTCCCGGTCCGGCTGGCCGTCCGACTGGCCGTCGACATGGTCATTGCCCAGGTTGGCCACGCCGCGCAGGGCCAGGACCACGACGAAGGCGGTCATGGCGAAGCCGATGACGATGGCGGTCAGCACCAGTGCCTGCGGCAGCGGGTCGGCCGGGTTGCCGCCCTGCCCCAGCACGGCCACATCGCCAACCAGACGGCCCATGGAGAACAGGAACAGATTAACCGCGTAGGACAGCAGAGTCAGGCCCAGCACCACGGCGAAGGTACGCGCGCGTAGCAGCAGATATACGCCGCTGGCGGTGAGCAGGCCGAGGGTTGCGGCGAACAGCGCCTCCATCAGTGGATCTCCTTGCTCGCGGGTGGGGAAAGGCTGAGCTTGCCCAGGTTGACCAGCACCATCTGGGTGGCGCCAACCACCGTGAGGTACACGCCGAGGTCGAACAGCATGGCGGTGGCCAGCTCGAACTCACCCACCAGCGGCAGCTCGAAGTGGCCGAACGCGGACGTCAGGAACGGTCGGCCGAACACCCAGCTGCCGAGCCCGGTGAGCGCGGCGATCAGCACGCCGACGCCGGCCATGCGCTGGTAGTTCAGCGGCAGGCGCTGCTCGACCCAGGCCACGCCGCTGGCGATGTACTGCAGGGCCAGGGCCACGGCGGTGATCAGCCCGGCGATAAAACCGCCGCCCGGCAGGTTGTGACCGCGCAGGAAGATGAACACCGAGATCAGCAGCGCCAGCGGCAGCATCAGGCGCGACAGGGTCATCAGGATCAGCGGGTTCTTCGCCCAGGCCCAACGCCGCCCCTGGGGGTCGCAGGTCGGGTGGGTCAGGCGCAGGCCGTCGAGCATGGCGAAGATGCCCACCGCGGCGATGGCCAGCACGGTGATCTCGCCCAGGGTATCGAAGCCGCGGAAGTCCACCAGGATCACGTTGACCGCGTTGGTGCCGCCACCGCCGCTGATGCTGTTGGCCAGGAAGAACTCGGCGATGCCGGTGTCGTAGGGGCGGGTCAGCACCACGTAGGCCAGTACTGCCACCATCGCGCCACAGCCGCCGGCCAGCAGCAGGTCGCGCGCGATTCGCGGCAGCGAGCTTTCGCCGGGCGTGCGCGACGGCAGGTAATAGAGCGCCAGCATCAGCAGGATGATGGTCACCACCTCCACCACCAGCTGGGTCTGCGCCAGGTCCGGTGCGGAGAAGCGGGCGAAGGCCAGCGCCACCAGCATGCCGCCGACGCCGAGGATCAGCAGCGCCACCAGGCGCTGACGATGGAGGATCGCGGTGAGCAGGCCGCTGGCCGCCAGCACCAGCATGCCCAGGGCAGTGAAGCCATCGAGCGGGCTCAGGCCGCGTTCGCCGGTCAGCTGCGGCAGCGGCGCCAGGGCCACGCCGACCAGCACCAGGGCGCTGCCCAGCAGCAGCGCCAGGTAGCGCTGCAGCGAGCCGTTCTCCAGGCTCGACGTGATCCAGCCGGCCAGGGCCACCACACGCTGTACCTGCTGTTCGAACACTTCTTTGGCGTCCACCTGCGGCAGGCTTTCGTACCAGCGGAAAAGCGGCTTGCGCCCGATGTAGATGAGGATGCCGCCCGCCAGGGCGACGCAGCTCATCGCCAGCGGCAGGTTGAAGCCATGCCAGATCGCCAGGTCATAGGCCGGCAACTCGCCACCCAGGCTGGCCTGCGCCGCCACCGCCAACAGCGGCGCCACTGTGTAAGCCGGCAGCATGCCGACCAGCAGGCAGAGGAAGACCAGGATCTCCACCGGCACCTTCATGTAGCGCGGCGGCTCGTGGGGCGGGAACTTGGGCAGGTTGATCGGATCGCCATTGAAGAACACGTCGTGGATGAAGCGCAGCGAATAGGCCACCGAGAACACCGCGGCCAAGGTCGCCACCAGCGGGATCGCCCAGTTGAAGACACTGCCCTGCAGGGCGTGCTGCAGCGTCTCGCCAAAGAACATTTCCTTGCTCAGGAAGCCGTTGAGCAGCGGCACCCCGGCCATCGCCGAGGACGCCACCATGGCCAGCACAGCGGTGTGCGGCAGGTACTTCCACATGCCGTTGATGCGGCGCATGTCGCGGCTGCCGGTCTCGTGATCAATGATGCCGGCGGCCATGAACAGCGAGGCCTTGAAGGTGGCGTGGTTGATGATGTGGAACACTGCGGCGACGTTGGACAACTGCGAGTCCATGCCCAGCAGCAGCACGATCAGGCCCAGGTGGCTGATGGTCGAGTACGCCAGCAGGCCCTTGAGGTCGTGCTGGAACAGCGCCATCACCGCGCCCAGCAACAGGGTCGCCAAGCCGGTGAGGCCAACCAGGTAGAACCACAGATCCGAGCCGGCCAACGCCGGATACAGGCGCGCCAGCAGGAACACCCCGGCCTTGACCATGGTCGCCGAGTGCAGATAGGCCGACACCGGGGTGGGCGCCGCCATCGCGTGGGGCAGCCAGAAGTGGAAGGGGAACTGCGCCGACTTGGTGAAGGCGCCCAGCAGTACCAGCACCAGTGCCAGCGGGTACAGGGCGTGGGCGTGGATCAGCTCGGCCGAGGCCAGCACCACGCTGAGCTCGAAGCTGCCGACGATATGGCCGATCAGCAGGATACCGGCGAGCAGCGCCAGCCCTCCTCCGCCCGTCACCGCCAGGGCCATGCGCGCGCCCTTGCGCGCGTCGCTGCGCTTGCTCCAGAAGCCGATCAGGAGGAAAGACGACAGGCTGGTCAGCTCCCAGAAGGTCAGCATCAGCAGCAGGTTTTCCGACAGCACCACGCCGAGCATGGCGCCCATGAACAGCAGCAGGTAGCTGAAGAAGCGGCCGATGGCCTCGCGCTCGGACAGGTAGTAACGGGCGTAGAGGATCACCAGCAGGCCGATGCCGAGGATCAGCAGGGCGAACAGGAAGGCCAGGCCATCCAGGCGCAGGGAAAGATTGAAACCGATCTGGCTCAGCCAGGGCTGCGACACCAGCAACAGCTCGCCGGCGAATACCCGCGGCGCCAGCCACAGCAGGATGCCCAGGCCCAGCAGCGGCGCCACGGCGGTGGCCAGGCTGCAGGCGAGGCGGCCATGACGCTCGAGCAGGACGGGAAGGAAGGCGCCGAGAAACGGCAGTCCTACGATGAGCAGCAGCTCCATGAATCTCCCCTGTCCAGGCCCGGTCCAGCTGGCGGATCGGGCAAATCTACTCTGTTCCTCGCGCGGCCGGGCCTCTGTTTGCGAAGGGCGTGCCGCGATTATCCATAACTATCAGAACTAAGCCATGGATAAATTATTACATTATGCACAGAGCTTTCCGCTCAGCTGCGAGGATAGATCAGATAGTGGACTGCTTGAACCCAGCGCCGCTCACCCCTGCAGTGCTGTTTCCCAGCTGCGCACGGAATCGGGCATGGCGTCGAAACTGAACGCGAGAAAGGTCGCAGGCGCCATGGTGCGGCCGGCCTTCTTGAATTTCATCTTCACCAGCACCTCCGCCGCCAAGTCGCCCCGTGCATACAACGCATGCTGGAAATAGGCGCACTTGTCATCGGCGTAGAGCAGCCGGGTCTCCACGCTCACGCGGCTGAACAAGGCAATCGGACGCAGAAAGCGCACCTGCTGAGCCAGATTGACGAAACCGGCGCCCCCACGCAGCACGGCGAAAAAACGCCCGACCTTGAGCAGGTAATCCAGCTGCGCGGTCTCGGCGTACTGCAGGTACTTGTCGCTCTTGAGCACGCGGACACCCGAGTCGAAGGGCGTGACCCAGAAGTGGGTTTCCACGGTATCGGTGGTCTCCCGGCTGGCGTAGCCGAACAGGCCGATGAAAAAGGCGATGAGATTTCGCAGCAGACCGGACATTGGTGGCTCCCTGGCAACGCCGGGCAGTTGCCAGGCTTCCATTAGCTCGAGAAAGCCAAAGGCCCGTCAGGAGCGAAGGAGGACATCAATAGCGCCGTCGCGCCAACACCCGCAATGCCTGAGCACAGCCTTGATGAGCAGCGATAAGCCGGAGTGATCGGAGCGGGAGTTGGAACGAAAGGCCCGGCGAATGCCGGGCCCTGGGCAGCGCTTAGTGTGCGACGCGGCTGGTGCCGTCGACGGTCATGATGCGCACACGCTCGCCGACGCGGAAGATTTCGTTTTCCTGCACCTGCTGCACGTAGGCGCGCAGGGTGCCGTCGTCTTCACGCACGGTGATTTCCACGCCCTGGGTGCGGGTCAGGCCTTCCTCGGTCATGGAACCGAGCAGGCCACCGGCCACGGCGCCGATCACTGCCGCCACCACCGAGCCGCGCCCACCGCCGATGGCGCTGCCGCCTACTCCGCCCACCACCGCACCGGCACCCGCGCCGATCGGGGTCTTGGTGCCCTCGATCTTCACCGGGCGCAGCATCTCGATGGTACCCAGGCGCACGGTCTGCACCTTGCGGGCCTCGTCGCGGCTATAGCTGTCGCCGCTGAGGTTGGAGACACAGCCACCCAGCGTGAGGGTCAGAGCGACGAGGGAGGCAGTGAACAGCTTGGTATTACGCATGTGGTTCTCTCCATATGAGGCAGTGTCCATTAGACCGCGGCGCCAGGCGGCTGTCACCAGCCCGTCTGGCGTCAGTGTAGAGAGAGGGTGCGACATCGGGTCAGATTTGCAGGCGCGGCGGGCTGGCGCAGGATGGCGATTCACCCGTGCGAGCCATGCCATGGACTACTTCATCGTTGCCATCACCACCCTGGCCGGCCTGGTCTTCCATGGCTGGCTGTACCTGCGCATCCGCCGCTGGATGGACCGTGACCTGGCCCTGTCCATGGCCGCCGGCGACCCGGCCATGCAGAGCTACATGCTCGAACGCCTGGCCGAGGCCGCCTCCCGCGGCGTACGCCGTGGGCAACTGGAAGACTGGCTGCACCAGGCAGCACGCGATTATCTGCAGCGCAGCAACTAGTTAGACGCCCCGCCGCAGGCGCCAAATGCGTGCGAGATCGCAGGCACGCGCCTGCAGCTCGGCTCCGGCAACAGCCATAGCCTGTTCCAGGCTCTGCGGACCCGAGGTCAGGCTGAACGCCGCATCGATGCCTACCTCATACAGCGCCTGATAGCCCTCGCCCAGGCTACCAGCCAGCGCGATCACCGGCACGCCGGCGGCACGGGCGATGCGGGCCACGCCGACCGGCGTCTTGCCATGCAGGCTCTGTGCATCCAGGCGCCCCTCGCCGGTGATCAGCAGATCGGCACCGTGCAACGCCTCGGCCAGACCGGACAACTCGGCCACCAGCTCCACTCCGGGACGAAATCCGGCGTACAGAAAAGCCTTGGCGGCGAAGCCCAGGCCGCCGGCCGCGCCGACGCCCGGTACCAGGCTGTGATCCTCGCCCAGCGTGGCCGCCACCACACTGGCGTAGTGCTCCAGACAGGCGTCCAGCAGCTCGACCTGTTGCGGGCTGGCCCCCTTCTGCGGGCCGAATACCTGGGAAGCGCCGCGTGGGCCGCACAGCGGGTTGTCGACGTCGGCAGCGACTTCTATCCGCACCTGAGCCAGGCGCGGATCCAGGCCGCTGACATCGATGCGCGCCAGCTGCGCCAGCGCCGCGCCACCCGGCGGCAGCTCGCGTTCTTGCGCATCCAGGAAGCGCACACCCAGAGCCTGCAAGAGGCCGGCACCACCATCGTTGGTGGCGCTGCCGCCGAGGCCGAGGATGATGCGTTGGGCGTCGGCGTCCAGCGCCGCGCGAATCAGCTCGCCGGTGCCCTGGCTGCTGGTGACGGTGGCATCGCGGCGCTCGCGCGGCACTAGGTGCAGGCCGCTGGCCGCGGCCATCTCCAACACCGCGGTGCCGTCGCCAAGCCAGCCCCAGTGAGCCGTTGCCAGCTCGCCCAGCGGACCACGAACTATCTGCTCGCGACGCTCGCCCCCCACGGCGGCCAGCACCGCGTCAACCGTGCCCTCGCCGCCATCGGCCATGGGCCGCAGGAGGATCTCGGCGTCGGGAAAGACCTGGCGCCAGCCACGGGCGATGGCCGCCGCCACCTCGGGCGCGGAGAGGCTCTCCTTGAACGAGTCGGGGGCGATGACCAGCTTCATGGGCGGATCAGGGGGCCAGGCGTTCGCGCAGCCAAGCGTCGTCCTGCAGGCGGTAGTTGAGGCGGTCGTGCAGGCGGCTGGACCGGCCCTGCCAGAACTCGATACGCTCCGGCAGCAGGCGGTAGCCGCCCCAGTGCGGCGGGCAGTCCGGCGCTCGGTCGAGGAAGCGCTGCTCGGTTTCGGCGAGCAGCTGCTGCAGCTCGTCGCGGTCGCGAATCACCCGGCTCTGTGGTGAGGCCCAGGCGCCCAGGCGGCTGCCCAGCGGGCGCACCTGGAAGTAGGCATCGGATTCGGCAGCCGAGACCTTCTCCACCCGCCCCTCGATGCGCACCTGGCGCTCCAGGCTGGGCCAGAAGAAGGTCATGGCGGCGAACGGACGCTCCGCCAGCTGCTCGCCTTTGGCGCTCTGGTAGTTGCTGAAGAAGGTGAAGCCGCGCTCGTCGAGGCCCTTGAGCAGTAGCACCCGGCAGTGCGGACGGCCTTCGCCGTCCACCGTGGCCAGGGTCATGGCGTTTGGTTCCACCGGCAGTTGCTCGGTCTTTACCGCATCGTCGAACCAGCGGCGGAACAGGGCGAAGGGCTCGCCCGGTGCCTCGGCCTCGCTGAGGCCGTCGCGGGTGTAGTCACGACGCATGTCGGCAAGCGATTGTGAAACACGGTTCTCCGCCATGCTGGCTTCCTCGGACAGTGATGCCGTCAGCTTACTGCGCCTTGTCCTTTTTCTTTTGATCTGCGGCAACCTGGGCCACCGGCATGGCTGCCGCCGGCGCCGGTTGGTTGTAAGTAGCCAGCAGCGCGACCAGGGTCTTCTGCGGGGTCAGGACGATTTCCACGCGGCGATTCAGGGCGCGGCCGGCGTTGCTGTCGTTGGCGGCGCGCGGCATGTCCGAGCCGACACCCTTGAGCAGCAGGCGATCACGCTGCAGACCGCTGAGGCGGAAGATCGAGGCGACGGCCTTGGCGCGGTCCTCGCTGAGTTTGAAGTTGGCGTCCAGCTGACCGCGGCTGTCGGCATGGCCGAGGATCAGCACACCGGTGCGCTTGTCGGTTTCGAGGATCTTGGCGACCTTGGTGAAGGGGCCGAGCACGGCCGGCATCAACATGCTCGGGCGATCGGGGTTGAACGAGCTGTCCACCGGGGCGGTGACCACCAGCACGTTCTCGCGGCGCTCCAGCTCCATCTTGCTGCCGCTCAGGGCGACCTTCAGGCGCGGTTCGTACTCGTCCAGCCAGGCATTGGTGACTTCATGATCGATCTTCGGCGGGGCCTTCTTGGCGGCGGCCGCCGGTTTGTCGTTGTCGCCGAAGGACCACCAGCTACTGCCGCCCTCCTCCTTCTTGTCGGAGTTGGCGCAGGCGGCGAGGCTCAGGCAGCAGAGCAGGACGAGTGTTTTCTTGTGCATGGTTAGATCTTCCCCCAGGCAAGTTACAGGCATTGGCCCAGCGTTCGCGCCAGTCTCTGCGCGCGCGGGTCCATGAGTACGTATGGTCCGAGACTGTTGGTGACGAAACCGAAGGCGATCTCGCGTTCCGGGTCCGCGAAGCCCACCGAACCACCCGCTCCGGGGTGGCCGAAGGCCTTGCGGCCGAGGCCGTAGGTGGCATTGGCCACCTCCGGCTGGTCGAGCATGCAGCCCAGGCCCAGGCGGGTCTGAGTGAGCAGTGTGCGGTCTTCGCCGCAGGAGTGTTCGCGGGTCATCTCGCCAAGCAGCTCCGGCTCAAGCAGGCGGCCGTCCAGCAGCGCCGCGTAGAAGCCGGCCAGGGCACGGGCATTGCCGTGGCCATTGGCCGCCGGCTGCTGCATGCGCCGCCATTCCGGCTTGTTGGTACTGGTGAGAATAGACGGCGGATTGGCGAAGGCGCGGGTGGTCAGCGAGGCCGGCTCGTTCATCATGCACTTGAGCAGGCGCTGTGCGGCGGCATCACCCATGTCGCCCTTCTTGCGAGCGATATGGGAGACGCGAGGAAACTCGTCTTCGGCCAGGCCGACATGGAAGTCCAGGCCCAGCGGCTCGGCGATGCGGGCGACGATGGACTCGCCCGGGCCGCGCCCGTCGGCGCGGCGCAGCAGTTCACCCACCAGCCAGCCGTAGGTGATCGGCGAGTAGCCGTGGGCTTCGCCCGGTGTCCACCAGGGACGTTCGGCGGCCAGGGCGGCGGTCATCTGCGGCCAGTCGTAGAGTGCCTCGGCCGGCAGCGGTGCATGCAGAGCCGGCAGGCCGGCGCGGTGGCTGAGCAGCTGACGCAGGGTCACGCGCTCCTTGCCGGCGGCGGCGAACTCGGGCCACCAGCGCGCCACGGGGGTATCCAGCTCCAGCTTGCCCTGCTCCACCAGCTGCAGGGCGGCGACGGCGGCGAAGGTCTTGGTGCAGGAGAACAGGTTGAGGATGGTGTCGCTGTGCCAGGCCTCGGCGCCGTCCTTGTCGACCGTGCCGGCCCAGATATCGACGACGGTTTCGCCGCCGATCTGCACGCATAACGCGGCGCCACGTTCCTGGGGATCGTCGAACAGTTCGACGAAGGCATCTTTCAGCGCTTCGAAGCGCAGGTCGAAATGGCCCTGAATCTGCAACCTGATACTCCTCGGTCAGAATGGCCGGCATTGTTCCAGTCCCGGCTACTCCTGTGAATCCTGGCGCTTTGCTCAAGTCACTTCGTCGGACCAACGGTCCGCCGCCCCGGAGCGCGCGAGGCGCTCCGGGCTGGACTGCAAGCCAGGAAAATCAGGGCTTGGCGGGTTCCGCTGCCTTGGCCGGCTCGGCCTTGGGCAATAGCGCGGCGGGCGCCTTGAGGTTGGCCTTGCGCACCGCCTCGACGAAGCCCTGCCAGGGGCGATCGGTGATGGCGACCAGGCCGAAGTGACCGTTCTCGCCGTCGAGCAGGCGGCCGCTGACCGGCTGATCCAGGTACTGGAACCAGTGCACGCCGACGATCGACGGCTCTTCCAGGGCCTTGGTCAGGAAGTTGGCGTAGGCCGGGCCGCGCTCCTCTTCCTTGTAGGTCTCCGCCACGCCGCCCCAGAACGGGCCGCGGTCGCGGCTGCCGAAGTGGAATTCGCTGACCAGCACCGGCTTGTCCAGCGCCTGCAGGGTGGCGAAGTCATAGCCGTGCTGCGGCTCGTTCACATAGAAGTTGAAGCTGAGCACGTCGCAATACTCGGCGCAGGCCTCGACCGCCTCGGGCGTAGCGATGGCGAAGCGGCCGCCGAGCAACATGTGGTTGGGCGAGTGCCATTTCAGCGAATCGGCGATGGTTTTGAAGTAGGTCGTGGCGAACAGGCGCTGGAAGGCCTGCAGGTCCTTCTCGATCTGCGGGAACTCGGCGCTCGGTAGCGGCGGCTCGAAGCCCGGGTCCTCCATCAGCTCCCAGGCCTTGAGCTCGATGCCCCAGGCCTTGGACAGCCCGTTCTGGTTGCGGTACTTGTCGCGCAGCTGCTTGAGGAAGGCACGCTTGGCCGGCACGTCGGTGGTCAGGCGCAGGGTGCCGTAGGCCAGGGCGTAGCGGGCCTTGGGATCGTCACCCGGCGCGGCCCAGGCCAGTTCGTTGTCGGCGAAGAAGCCGAGCAGCCAGGGATCGTCACGGCGATCGCGGGTGGCGATGGCGATGGCACGCTCGGCGGCCATGGCAAAGCGCGGGTCGAACGGATCGGGCATGCCACCCCACCAGTCGTGGCCGGTGCTGATGATGGCGTAGTCACCGGAAATCGACAGCGGGATGGTGTACGGCATGCGCTGGGTCTTGCCCAGAGTGTCGTCGCTCCAGTTGCCCAGGCTGTTGAAACCCCAGGCCTGCAGGCGATCGAGGGTGTGCTGGGTCCAGCGGTCGGCGTCGAAGCCCGCCGCCGGGCACGGTGCCAGCTCGGCTGGCGCCGGGGTGGCGGCCAGCGGCGGCTGGGCAGTGGCGCAGGGTTCGGCATGGGTGCGCTGCAGGTTGGCGCGATAGAAGTCGTACCAGCGCCCGTGGTCGAATGCGCGGCCGCGGCTGGCGCCGCTGTTGCTGCGGCTGTCGCGCTTGCCGTAGTAGGCGGCCAAGGGTTCGCCATCCTTGGGCAGCGCGGCGAACATGCTCTCGCGGCCCTCCACGTAGGTCTGGCTCTGCCAGGCGCTGACCGCGTTGACGCCCAGCGAGTAGAACGGATGTCCCTCGGGAGTCACCAGGTACCAGCGGCCGTCGCGCTTCTCGGTGCGGAAGAAGCCCTTGGCCTCGAAACTCGGGCCGTTGAGCCAGCCACCGAACTTGTCCTGCTGCGGGCGCTCGGCCAGCCAGGCCTTGAGCTGCTCGCCTTCGCGGGCGGCGGCATCGCGCAGCTGCTGGTCCTTGCCGATCTTCTCCGGCCACTGGCCGCGGCTGTACTGGCCCCACTCGTCGACCATGCCGCTATAGATGGCCTGCTGCGCGGCGGCGGCCGACTGCACACCGAAGCGGCTGAGGAGAATGCTCTGCGGCGCCTGCGGTTTGCTCATGCTCAGCACCACGGCGCTGACCTGGGCGGGGTTCAGCTCGCCTTCCACGGTTTCCGCCAACAGCACGCGCTGACCGTCGACATTGACCGGCATGGGCGGACCTGCGCGCATGCCCTGGGCACGCGGAGAAGTGGCGGCAAGCGGCACCAGCAGGGTCTGCGCCGGGCCGGCCGGCAGTGCGATACGACTGGTCAGCACCTTGCCGTCACGGCTCTCGATGCGTACGTCCAGGGTGATGGCCCAATCCATCGCGCTCTGCAGGCGCAGGCTCATGGCGCCGGCCTGCGACCAGTCCCAGTCGCCGCTCTGCGGGCTCAGGCGCAGGCTGGGGTTATCACCGACATTGAAGGTGAAGCGGCGCAGCACCTCACCCTCGGCGGTGGGCTCGGCGGTCAGCTCGGGGAAGCTGGCGGCCTGGCTCTCGACCTTCACCACGTCGGTGGGCTTGATGAAACTGAACAGGGTCTGCTGGCCCTCTGGAGCGGCCACAGCGGGCGCTGCGAGATGGAGGGCGAGAACGAGGGGGAGATAACGGCGAATCATCGAACTGGTACTCCGGAAGATTGCCAAGTAGACACCAGGCGGGCCTACTAATGCCACCCCGGAACGCCTTACTTGGGCTCTGCGGCGAGCTCCAGCAGACAATCGACCCATGCGTCCAGGTGCTGCCGCGCCCGCTGTGAGCCAGCAGCGGCGCCCTCCTCGACCGCCGCCGCGCGCAACCGCTGCAACGCCTCCTGCACCTGGGAGGCAAACAGCCGGGCATCGCCCGACCAACTCACCACCTCGTGCACCAGGCCCAGCTCGGCGGCGCGGGCGGCGTTGCTGCGCTGCTCCGGCTGGTCGGTGACCAGCAGCAGGATCGGCCGGCGGTACACCTGGGCCACGGACAGCGCGGCCATGCCCGGCGCCGAGACGATCAGCGCGCTGTGCGCCGCGGCATCGATCCATTGCGGATCGCGCGGTATCCAGCCGGCGCGCCCGGCATAGCCCTCGCCCACCAGCAGCGCCTGCAGACCGGTCGTTGCCAGCCCCTGTTCCAGGCCTGCCGCCAACTGCGGATCGCGAAAGTGCGGATTGAGGTAGGCGGCGACGCGCGTCGTTTGTGACTGCGCTGGGGGCTGTGCCAGGGCGATGGGCGTTGGCAGGTTGAATACCCGCGGCGCCACCTGCGCGGGCGCGGCGTAGGCGAAATCGTGCTGCAGGCAGGCCCGCGCCCGACGCAGCTCGAAGCCGATGGCCGCGGCGAAGCCACGCGCCAACCAGTTCGGTAGGCGCCCCTGGAAGTTGTCCAGCAGTGCCCGGCGCAGGCTGGCGCCGTACACATGCACGATCTTGCACCGCCAACCGGGCAGGCAGCCCATCACCAGCAGCGCCGGATGGAAGGAGTCGTTGACCAGCAGATCGACCGTGGCGATGCGGCGGCGCAGGCGCCAGATATCGCGCAGCATGTGCCGTGGGTCGAACAGGTAACGCGCGACATTGCCGTCGGTGGCGCCGCGCTGCATGTTCTGCCGCTCGTCGAACTGCACCGCATAGTGGCGCGACAGCACCTCGGCGGCGATACCGAACTCGCCGAGGAAGGTCGCGCCCTCATCCGAGGTGGTCAGCACCTGCACCTCGGCGCCGCGCTCGATCAGGGCATGGGCGAGCAACTGGGCACGCATCAGATGGCCACGGGCATCGGCGGTGGCCAGATAGAGAATCCGCGGTTTCATCCGGCGAAACGCGCCCTCAAACGCAAGCCGACGCCGGCCAGGTACATGCCCAGCGCCCCGCTGACGCCGAAGGCCCGGTCCACCGCCCGCGCCTCGGCCAGCATGCGTTGTAGGCGCGGCATCTCCGCATCGCTCACACTCAGGCTCAGGGTGCGCATGCACAGGCGCACATGCTTGCGCTCGTCATGCAGCACGCGGGTCAGCAGCGGTCGCAGCGGATGATCGGCGGCCAGCACGGCGCAGTGGCGAGCCAGCACCCGCTCGGCCATCTGTTCGGCACACAGGCCGATGGCGTAGGCCGGTACCAGCACGCCCTGCTGGAAATGCGGGGCATGACGTCGGGCGATGCGCTGCCAGCAGCGGATCTTGGCCCGGCTGAGCCAGTCTGGGCGCAGCTCCGCGGGCGGCTGCATGCCGCGCTCACGCATGGCCGCGGCGAACAGCTCGCTATGCTCCTGTTCCTCGCCCAGATGCTGCTGCACCTGGCGCTCCAGCCAGGCCGGCGCTGTCGGCATCAGCTCGTGCTGCAGGGTCTTCTCGGTGGCCTCTTCGCCGATCAGGTAGATGCGCAGCAGCAACAACTCCCCAGCCTGGCTGCCGTGCAGCTGGCGCAGGGCGGCGCGCTTGATGCGATCGACCAGCCAGGCCTGCAGACGCGGCCAGCCACGCAACCGCGGTGCCGCGAAGGCCGCCAGGTGGACGACGGTCATTGGCCGGCGTGTTGCTGGCCGCTGAGCACCAGACCGATGAAGCTGTCCTGCAGGAAGGCCTGGGCGGCGGTGCCGGCCTGCGGGTAGTGGATCTGCTGGCCGCGGAATGCCAGGTAGCCCTTGCCGTCGCGGGCGCCCAGCAGCAGCTTGTCATGCTTGGCGAAGCCCTCGCTGCTCAGGGGCTGCAGCAGCTCGACGTTCTCCATGCCGAACAGGAACAGGTCGCGCCGGATCACCGACAGCGGCAGGCGGCTGCGCAGGGCCTCCAGCTCCAGGGTCCAGCTACCGCCCTGCAGCGTCTTGGCCAGATCGCCGTGGCCGCCAGGCACATGCAGGCTGGCGCGCACCGCCGGCACCGCAGCCTTTTCCAGGCCGAGGGCGATGGTGATGTCGGCGTACTCGGCCTTGGCCGCCTCGACCCGGTTGTCGCGCACCTGGACGAACTGCTTGGCGAGCCTGGCGGCGGTGGAAGGCGACGCCAGTGTCTGCAACGCCTGCTCATGGGTCAGCAGGACCTGGCGCTTGCCATTGGCTTCGGCCTCGATGCGGTAGGCATCCAGCTTCACCTCAGTCAGATCGCCCTGCACCGGCGCGTGGGCGTGCACGCTGCTGCTCCACTCCTGGCCATCCTTGCTCACCAGCAGGTGAAGGCTGACCGGCACCACGCGGCCATCCACGGCCTTGGCCTGGCCGTGCAGCAGCACATCGCCGATCACCGCATCGTCGGCGTACTCATGGCCATTGCCGAAGAGGATGGTTCTAGCCGTCTGGTCCAGTTCGACGCGACCGTGCTCGTCGTCCAGGGCGATGCGGTTGCAGCTGGTCAGCGGGGCCAGCGGGCAACCGCTGGTGCTGGCGAAGGCGTGTACGCCACGACCGCTGAATTCTTCGGCCTGGGCCAGGCTGGAGAGCAACCCCAGGGCCAGTGGCAGGGCGCTGCGCGATAGAAACTTCGACACTTCCATGGTCGTTCCTCAGTGGGTGGCTGGCTTGTGGTAGGACAGGGCCTGGGCATCGGCATCGCTGCGGCCCAGGGTATTGATGCCGAGGCCACGGGCCAGGGCGCCGCACATGTCGACGGCGGAGAACGCCACTATCAGGCCCATGGCGCCGAGCCGGCGCAGGCCACGCACGGGCGGAAGGTCCTGACGGTTGAGCGCGCGCAGGCTGAAACCCAGGCGGGCGATCAGGATGCACAGCGGCGCCAACGGGCCACTGCGCGCCAGCCAATGCAGCTTCTGTGGCAGGTAGGCGCGGACCAGGTAAGGCGTCAGGCCGACCGAGTCCTGGCCGCGCATCCAGCGCAACTTGAGCGCTTCGCCACGGCTGTCCGGCAGGCGATGCTCGGTGTGCGCGGCAGCAGCGTAATGCAAGGCCACACCGGCGGCCTGCAGGTTGAGGCCGAGCACCTGGCAATGGGCGCGGTACACGCCGTCCAGCGCCTGATAGGCATGCTCGGCGAACACCTCGCGGCGGAACGCCACGTTGTTGGCGTAAAAGTTCCGGGTGGCCCCGGCCTGCAGCGGGCTGGGGAAATACATGAAGTCGATGGTGGTCAGCGCCGTGCCGGCCAGGCTGGTGCTGTAGCTGGTGCGCCCGGCCACCACGGCTGGCGGCTGCTCGGCACACAGGGGCAGCAGCAGTTGCTCCAGCCAGTCGGCGGCAGGGATGCAATCGGCATCGGCGAACACCACATGATCGCAGCACGTCGCGTCGGTGGCAGCAAAGCCGAGGTTCTTCGCCGAGTAGTAGCCGGTGCTGGCATCGATCAGCACGAACTGCAGGGCCAGGCCGGACGTACGAACCAGCTCGGCGCAGGTTTCCGCCGGCAGGCCGTCATGAGTCACCACCACCTGGGCCAGACGGCCTAGCGGCAAACTCTGGCCCTTGAGGTGCTCGAACAGGCGACCTAGGCTACCGGCCACCTTGGCCAGGTCGGCGCCGCCGCGCAGGTTGTTGGTTTCCAGTACCAGGGCCGTGCGTGCGGCCAGATCGTGCAGGTTCATCCTTGCCCCTCGGTTCATCCATGAGCGATGCAGGCAGCCTAGCAGGCCGGCAGCCGCACCGACTTGCGCCAGCTCACGTCGGTGGCAGAGACCGCTCAAAGTCTCGCGAGCTAGAGCCAGGCTAGGCAAAAACAGGCGAGGACGCGCAGTTTACTGCGGTAAATGAGCAGTCCGAGCCTGTTTTTAACGACGCATGGCCGACGCGCAGCAGACTTTGAAAAGGTCTCTCAGACGGTACCGCCTTTCATCCGATCAAGCAGGCGATCCGGCAGCAGGCGATTGAGCACGCGGAACAGCTTGGCCGGCACCGTCACCGGATAGCGGGTGCGCGGTACGCGACTGTCCAGCGCCTGCAGTACGGCCTCGGCCACCGCCTGCGCCGGCAGGGTGTACTTCACCGCGGCGCCCTCCTTGGCCAGGCGCTCCTCCATCAGCGCATAGCTCGCAGCATGCGCGCCACGACTGGTGTCCACATGCTTGCGCAGGGCCAGCAGGCTGTTGGCGCGAAAGCGCGCGATGATCGGCCCCGGTTCGATCAGCACCGCCTCGATGCCGCTGCCGGCCAGTTCCAGGCGCAAGGTGTCGACTAGCCCTTCCATGGCGAACTTGGAGGCGTTGTAGGCGCCGCGCAGCGGCAGCGCGGCATAACCGAGCACCGAGCTGTTGAACAGGATGCGGCCGTGACCCTGGCGGCGCATGGCCGGCAGCACCGCGGCGGTCAGTTCGATGGGGCCGAACAGGTTGCTCTCGAACTGCTCCCGCCAGGCCACCCGCGGCAGGTCCTCGATGGCGCCAGGCTGGCCGTAGCCGGCGTTGTTGAACAATGCATCCAGGCCACCGCCACTCTGTTCGAGCACCCAGGCCAGGGCCTCGGCGATGCTGGCGGAGTCGTCCAGGTCCAGGCGCACCGCCTCGAACCCCTCGCCCTGCAAACGCTCGACATCCGCCGCCTTGCGCGCACTGGCGAACACGCGCCAGCCGGCGGCGCGGCAGGCCAGCGCCGTGGCATGGCCGATGCCCGTGGAACAACCGGTGATGAGGATGGTGCGCATGGGCCAACTCCCTGGCAGATGAATGAGGTCAGGCGATCTCGCGGCGGAACGGCGGCAGCGCGTTGAGGATGGCCTTGCCGTAACGCTGGGTCACCACGCGGCGATCCAGCAGGGTGATGATGCCGCGATCGGCCTCGGTACGCAGCAGGCGGCCACAAGCCTGGATCAGACGCAGGGAGGCGTCGGGCACGGCGATCTCCATGAACGGATTGCCGCCGCGCGCCTCGATCCATTCGGCCAGGGCCGCCTCGACCGGGTCGTCCGGCACGGCGAAGGGAATCTTGGCGATCACCACGTGCTCGCAGTAGGCACCGGGCAGGTCGACACCCTCGGCGAAACTGGCCAGGCCGAACAGCACGCTCTCCTCGCCGTCATCGACCCGTGCCTTGTGCTTGTTCAGGGTCTCCTGCTTGGACAGGTTGCCCTGGATCAACACGCGCTTGCGCCAGTCGCGGTCGAGGCCATCGAATACGTCCTGCATCTGCTTGCGCGAGGAATACAGCACCAGCGTGCCGCGCGCGCCTTTCACCAACGCTGGCAGATCGCGAATGATCGCGGCGGTGTGGGCGGCGGCGTCGCGCGGATCGGCCTTGAGGTCAGGCACCCGCAGGACGCCGGCGTCGGCATGGTGGAACGGGCTCGGAACCACGGCGGTGACCGCCGCCTTGGGCAGGCCGGAACGCATGCGAAAGCGGTCGAAAGTGCCCAGTGCGGTCAGGGTCGCCGAGGTCACCAGGGCGCCGTAGGCGACGTTCCACAGGTTGCGACGCAGGGTCTCGGCAGCCAGGATCGGGCTGGCGTTGACCTCAATATCGAAGGCCGCGCCACTGTCGGCCAGGGTCAGCCAGCGCGCCATCGGCGGGCTGTCTTCCGGGTCCTCGACGGTAAAGGCGGTCCACAACTCCCAGTTACCCTGGGCGCGGGCCAGCAGGCTGCCGAACAGCGGGTACCACTCCTCAGCCTGGTGGCTGGCCAGACCGATGCTGGTGCCCTCGTCATCCATGGCCTGCTTGAGCAATTCGGTGAGGCGGGTGAACACGTCGGTGAGCTTGGCGAAGCCCTTCTTCAGCTCGATGCCGAGCTCGCGCAAGTGCTCGGGCACCAGACCGCCCTCGAAGCGGTGGCGTGGACGCTCGCGGCCTTCCATGTCTTCGCCGGCGCGAAAATCGGCCAGCTGCTCACAGGCACTGAACATGAACTGCTGCTGAGTGCGCAGCTCACGAGCCTGCTCCGGTACCTGCTCGATCAGCCGGCCGAGGTCGCCGGGAAGCGGATGCTGGGCCAGCAATTTGGTCAGATTCTTCTCCACCTGGCCGAGCCAGTCGGCGGTGCTGCGCAGACGGGTGAAGTGGGCGAAGTGGCCGATGGCCTTGTCCGGCAGGTGGTGACCTTCGTCGAACACATAGAGCGTTTCGCGCGGGTCCGGCAGCACAGCGCCTCCACCTAGAGCCAGGTCGGCCAGGACCATGTCGTGGTTGGTGACGATCACATCGACCTTGGTCATGCCTTCGCGCGCTTTGTAGAAGGCGCACTGCTGGAAGTTCGGGCAATGGCGGTTGGTGCACTGGCTGTGATCCGTGGTCAGGGTGCCCCAGACCTGGTCTTCCAGCTCCTCGGGCCAGCTGTCGCGATCGCCGTCCCAGCGGTTGCCGGCGAGCTTCTCGATCATCTTGCTGTAGAGCTTCTGGCTGTGCTCGTCGACGTCGATACGGAAGCCTTCTTCCTCGAACATCTGCGCCGTGGCGCTCTGCGCCTGGCCTTCCTGCAGCAGCATGTCCAGCTTGGACAGGCACAGGTAACGACCGCGGCCCTTGGCCAGGGCGAAGCTGAACTGCAGGCCGGCGTTGCGCATCAGGTCCGGCAGGTCCTTGTGCACGATCTGCTCCTGCAGTGCGACGGTGGCGGTGGCGATCACCAGGCGCTTGCCGGCGGCCTTGGCGGTAGGAATGGCGGCCAGGCTGTAGGCGACCGTCTTGCCGGTGCCGGTCCCCGCCTCCACCGCCACCACGGCGGGCTCGCCGTCGCGCTGGCCTTCTTCGTTGTGCTTGATCGCCCCCAGCACCTTGGCCACTTCGGCGATCATCAGGCGCTGGCCATAACGGGCCTTGAGCCCCTTGGCTTCGAGAAAACGGCTGTAGGCGCCCTGGATCTGGGACTTGAGTTCGGAGCTGAGCATGGGCGCGAAAAGGCTGGATAAATTCTCAGTAGTTTACCGATAGGTTATGCTCGCGCGCCATCCCGCGACCGAGACTCCCGATGACCGTCTTCTCTGCTCTTTATGCCGTGCACCTGCTGGCCGCCCTGGTCTGGGTTGGTGGCATGTTCTTCGCCTGGATGATCCTGCGCCCGGCCGCCGTGGCCAAACTGCAGGCACCGGAACGCCTGAGCCTGTGGCTGGAGGTGTTCCAGCGCTTCTTCCTTTGGGTATGGATCGCCGTGCTGCTTCTGCCCGTGTCCGGCGTGGGCATGCTGCACGCGCGCTTCGCCGGCTTCGAAACGGCGCCGCGTTATGTACAGGTGATGATGGGGCTGTATCTGGTGATGCTCGCCCTGTTCCTGCGCGTGCGTTTCCTCCAGCTGCCGCTGCTGCGTCAGGCCGTGGAGGCACAGAACTGGCCGGCAGGTGGCGAGGCGCTCGGACGCATCCGCCGTCTGGTGGGAAGCAATCTGTTGGTGGGGCTTGCCCTGGTGGCCATTGCAGCCGCCCGCCCGACTTTCTGATAGCGCCGAATCAGCTCCCGCACCACCCAAGAGTGATGCGGGAGTAAATCACCGCCAAAAACGCTATTGCGCGGGCTGCGCCTCCACTGACGCCTCGACCCGACGGTTGACGGCACGTCCCTCGTCGGTGCCATTGTCGGCCACCGGGCGAGACTCGCCGTATCCTACCGACGACACCCGATCACCCGCGACGCCGTATTGATTGACCAGCACATCGCGCACGGCGTTGGCACGCCGTTCGGAGAGGCCCTGGTTATAGGCATCGGAGCCGTTGGAGTCGGTGTGACCTTCCACTGTGGTGCTGGTCTGCGGGTATTGGCTCATGAAGTCGGCCACTGCCTTGATATCGGCCTGGCTTTCTTGCTTGACCACAGACTTGTCGTAATCGAACTTGACGTCCAGCTCGACGCGCACCGGCTCACCTGCATCGACTACAGGCTCAGCGGCAGGGGCGGAATCCGGATAGGTGGGCAGCGGGCAACCGTTGTGCCGTACCGGAGTGTTGGGCGGGGTATCGGGGCAACGGTCGCGGCGATCGAATACACCATCGCCATCCTGGTCGCCGTCCTGGGCATAGCAGATCAGAGTTCCGATGACCGCACCGGCCACCGCGCCTCCAGCTGCCCAAGCAGAACTTTCGATGGCGCCAAGACCTCCTCCGGCCAGGCCGCCAATCGCCGTACAAATGGGCCAGTTCCCTTGGTTGAGCGGCGCATCTCCCGTACTGGAAGTCGTGACGCAACCTGAGAGAACACTACTGACCAAGAGAAGGGGTACAACTGCCCTTGAGATGCTTCTCATGGCGGGATCTCCTGTGTCACCGGTTCGATTACCGGTAACACAGGAGTAAAGACCCGTCCCCCAAAGTGTACAAGCCAGTCCCAGTGGGCGACTGAGCCAGATGCTGCAGCCGCCTTGCCGGGAGATGACTACTTAGGGGCGAGCTTCAACCTCGGCTTCCACGCGACGGTTGATGGCACGGCCATCGCTGGTGGAGTTGTCAGCCACCGGGCGGCTTTCGCCATAACCCACCGAGCTCACGCGGTCACCGCCTACGCCATACTGGTTGACCAGTACGTCACGTACGGCATTGGCACGACGCTCGGACAGACCCTGGTTGTAAGCGTCGGTGCCGACGGAGTCGGTGTGACCTTCAACCACGGTGCTGGTGGACGGATACTGGCTCATGAAATCGGCCAGCGCCTTGATGTCGCCTTGGCTTTCTTCTTTAACCACGGACTTGTCGAAGTCGAACTTGACGTCCAGCTCGACGCGTACCGGCTCAGCAGGTTCTGGAGTGACGGTCTCTTCGACCACAGTCTCTTCGACCACTGCCACTTGCTCTTCAGCGCCATGCACCCAGCAATACGCTGCGGCCATACCGGCACCAACCAGCGCACCGCCACCGGCCCACTCAGAGCTTTCAATCGCACCCAGTGCAGCACCGGTCACACCACCAACGGCCGCGCAGGTCGGCCAATCGGTTTTCTGAATGCCAGCGCAGCCGGTCAGCAGGCCGGTTGCCAGGATCAGGGGTACAGCTTTCCTTGTGATACTCATCTTATTAGGTCTCCTGTAGGGAATCGGCGTACAACCGACAGCAAAGAAGTAAAGATGGCTTCCTTACTATCCGCCAGTTATAGGCAGTTTCCATACCAAGGTCCATAGGACATTAGCTCGGAGCGCGATAGTCTTGGCATTCGTACTCGGGATTTTCACCATATGACTCACGCCCCATCCTCACGTACACCGCAGCAGGCCTTGGCCGCGCTGCTCGATCATCATGCGCCGCAGCGCCTGTTGCTGGTCGGCGCCAGCCAGTTGCCGGCGGTATCCGCCTTTCGGGAAGCCCACCCGCAAACCCTGCTGGCCCATGCTCCGGCCGGAGCGTTACCGGCGGACCTGGCGGCTCAGCGTTACGATCTTGCACTGGTGGTGGACTGCCTGGAGCACCTACCCAAGCGCACTGCGCTGGAATTGCTCGGCGGCATCCGCAACCTCAACGCCAGTCGCCTGGCCGTGCTGGTCGACCTGGCCGCCTGTGGCTGGCAGGAAACCGAGCTGTTCGCTCTGGCCCTGCAGGCTAGCGAGAGCTTCCAGCGCGAAGGCCAGACGCTGACCCTGTTCACCTACGACCTGCGCGATTACAAGCAGGTTCCTGACTGGCTGAACGCCAAGTTTTGGGCCAACCCGCAAAACTTCGGCAAGTACTGGTGGTGATGCCATGAGCCAAGCCTGTCCCTGCGGCAGCGGCAGTTCGCTGGACGCCTGCTGCGGCCACTATCACCAGGGCACTCCGGCGCCCAGCGCCGAACACCTCATGCGCTCGCGCTACAGCGCCTACGTGCTGGGCCTGCTCGACTATCTGGTGGCCACTACCCTTCCCGCCCAGCAGGACGGACTCGACCGCGACGGCATCCGCGCCTGGAGCCTGGGCAGCACCTGGCTGGGACTCGAAGTGGAAGGCAGCGAACTGATCGGCGCGCAGCCCGAGCACGCCTTCGTCACCTTCACCGCGCGCTGGCACGACGGCAGCGGCGAGCACAGCCATCGCGAGCGCTCAGCCTTCGTCCAGCGCGAGGGCCGCTGGTACTTCCTCGACCCCACCACGCCACTCAAGGCCGGGCGCAACGATCCTTGCCCCTGCAACAGCGGACAGAAATTCAAGAAGTGCTGCAGCAGCTACCTGAGCTGAGAAAACTCTGCTTCATTTGTTAGCCAGAACCCGGCGGGGGCCGGGGCCAACAAGGAGCAGTAGATGAAGCACAAGCACAGTGGAGCGGCGGCCGGCCTGGTCGCCCTGCTATTAGTCGGCGCCGTTCAGGCGGACGACGTGCAGGTCAGCCTGGGCAGCAGCGAGCGCGTCACCCGCCTGTTCGCCTACCCCAACAACTGCAGCGTGATCTGCTATCGCGACTGGACGCTGGAGCAGACCGCCGAGCACTACCTGCAGCAGAGCCTGGAGCGCGACGGCTACGCCGATGCCACGGTCAAGGTCAGCCAGAGCGGGGACATGCTCACGGCCAGTTTCAGTGGCGTCCCCGCCGATTACGGCACGCCGCTGAGCAACCTGCTGGCCGCCGGCGACTCGGCTTTTGACGGCGCCAGCAAGCTCAACAGTGACGGCAAGTGGCAGTACAGCTGGTACTTCTTCCTGCCCCTGGGCATGGCCCTGGACAACCGCAAGAGCGTGGAGCTGCTGCACTTCCCGCCGGACTACTCGCTGACCCAGGCCCAGGACTACCTGGAGTCCAAGACCACCGATCGCTGGGCCTCGCTGCTGACCGAGAACGGCGTGGCGGCGGCCCAGACGCCGGCCTACCAGACCATCATCGACATCGCGCCGATTGCCGCACCGGCCAGCGCGGGCAGCGACCTGCAAGGTGTCTATAGCTACTTCACCGACTACCAGACGACGATGGTCGCCCAGCTCACCGCAGGCAACGGCACGCCGCTGCCCATGGTCGCCTTCGGCGGCCCGGTGCGCACCTGGGTCAACAGCCAGTACAAGGTCAACATCGGCGTACTGGGCCTGGACGAGATCACGCCTGCGCCGGGCCAGAACGTGCCGGTGCTCGGCGCCAACCACCCGAGCTATATCTGGTATGCGGCCGACCCGGAGAACTACGGCGGCGACCAGGCGAAGGCCGACGCCGCAGGGCTCAAGGTGATGGGCCAGGACATCAGCGCCGCCTGCTGGCAGGCCGGCATGGGGCAGAATCCTTCCGCCGATCCGCAGCAGACGCTGAACAGCTGCACGCAGAAGTGGCAGGTCACCGACAAAGTGCAGACCTGCGAGTTGTTCTACACCTCGATCCGAAATCTGACGCCGCCCCAGGCCCAGGCCAAGTGCACGACCAGCAAGAGCTGAAGCCACACAAGACAAGGCCCGCAAATGCGGGCCTTGTTCTTCACTCCTGCAGCTTGAGGTGCGAAGTGTCGGGAGGAGGCCCGGACGGTGCGGCCTTGGCCTGGCCCATGTCGCTGCCGGTCGGCGCCAGGCTGAATTGCGAGAGGTCCACCTGCGGAGCCTGGGCCTCAGGCTTGGCATCCTGCAGGTCGGCTCCTACCGGCGCGATCCCGAAGTCCGGCGCCTCCACATCACTGAAGGCCGCCATGTACTCGTCACGCGGAATCACCCGCACCGAGGCGCTACTGCGGGCGGCGGCCACCGGCGCCGCCGCAACTGCGGCAGGTGCTTGAGCCGGAGCGGTAACCGGAGCAGGTGGCGGCGCCATCTCCACCTCTTCCACATCCAGCGCCTGAACGATGGCCAGCGCGCCGGCGCGCTCCATGGTCGCGCGGTACTTCTCGGCACCGGCGGCATCCAGGTTGCTCTTGATCACGATGCGCCGCCCGGAGAACAGCAAGGCGATGCGCTGGGCATCGGCCTGGAACAACCGCGCCAGATTCTCCTTCACCTGCTCCAGCGCCGCGCCCGGCACCACCTGCCCGGCGAAGGCGATCTCGTAGAGGCTCATGGTCACACTCCTGTCCAATTCGGCCCCCAGTATGGCGCAGTTTTTTTCTGGGAACAGCAGGTGGCCGCGAAGCAGCCGCTTGTTACACTGAGGCGTCCATTGGAGCGATGCAATGTTTTCACAGGTGCGATTCCACATCATCGCCCTGACGATCATCACCGGCCTGCTATCAGGCCTCACGGGATGCACCAGCTGGTTTAGCGGTGATTTCCAGGACCCGGAAGTCCACCTCGTCAAGGTCGATGTGATCAAGGCCAAACTGCTGGAGCAGCAGTTTTCCCTGCGCTTTCGCATCGACAATCCCAACGGCTTCGAACTGCCGATGCGCGGCCTGAGCTATGACATCGAGCTCAACGGCGTACCACTGGCCGAAGGCGAGTCCAGCGAGTGGCTCAACGTTCCCGCCCATGGCCACAGCAACTTCGAGGTGCCGGTGCGCACCAACCTGTGGCGCCACCTCAAGGGCGTGGTTAAGGCTCTGGAAGATCCTGATCGACCGATCCGCTACCGCCTGCGCGGGGAGGTGAAGACCGGCCTGTTCTTCGGCCGCGACGTGCATCTGCAGCGCAATGGCGAGATAATCCCCGGCGATCATATTCCGGAGTAGCTTCATGACTCAGCAACCCCACGTCCACGGCCCCGACTGCAACCACGACCACGATCATCACCATGATGACGACGGCCACGTGCATGGTCCGCACTGCAACCATCACCACCAGGAGCCGGTGCGCAATCCGCTGAAGGAAGTCGGCCGCAACGATCCGTGCCCCTGCGGCAGCCAGAAAAAGTTCAAGAAGTGCCACGGCGCCTGACCTGAACCCACCCGGCAGGGCGCAATGCCCTGCCAGGCCCCTACTCCCCGCAGCTTCCGCCCTCTACAATCCGCCCATCGTCCGCCGCCCTGCTCCAGGAGCCAGTCATGGGTTCGCGCCTGTTTTCTCGTCCGCTGTTCGTCGCCGCTGCCGCCACCCTATGCAGCACCCTGTTCCTCAGCGGTTGCCAGTCCTTCCTCAATGGCCGCTACGCCAGCAGCGTGCACCCGGACCAGGGCATCGTCCGCGTCCAGGGCCTGGCGCAGAGCGTGGTGATACGACGCAACCCGCTGGGCATGCCACTGATCGAGACCACCACCTTCCACGACGCGCTGTTCGCCCTGGGCTACGTGCACGCCGCCGACCGCCTCAGCCAGATGGTTGGCATGCGCCTGCTCGCCGAGGGCCGCCTGGCCGAGATGAACGGCCCCGGCGTGCTGGAAATCGACCGTTTCATGCGCACGGTCAATCTGCGCGCCAGCGCCGAGGTGTTGTACAAGAACGCCTCGCCACGCATCAAGAAGTTCTTCGAGGTGTATTCGCGCGGCGTCAACGCCTACCTGTTCCGCTACCAGGACAAGTTGCCGATGGACCTGGCCGAGAGCGGCTACCGCCCTTCCTACTGGAAGCCGGAAGACTCGGTGCTGCTGTTCTGCCTGCTCAACTTCGGCCTGTCGGTGAACCTGCAGGAGGAAATCGCCTCGCTGAACCTGGCGGACAAGGTCGGTGCCGACAAACTCGCCTGGCTGCTGCCCAACTACCCGGACGAACCGCTGCCCTTCGAGGAAGCCGAGAAGCTGCGCGGCCTGAGCCTGGCTGGCAAGATTCCAGGCCTGGCGGCGGTAAACAACACAGCCGGCCAAGTGGCGGCACTGAACATGCTCGGCGTCGCCGCCTCCAACAACTGGGCCATCGCCCCGCAGAAGAGTCGCAGCGGCAAGAGCCTGCTGGCCAACGACACCCACCTGCCGCTATCGATGCCGTCGATCTGGAACTTCGTGCAGATCCGCTCGCCGAAATTCCAAGCCGCCGGCGTATCCATCGCCGGGGTACCGGCCGTGGTTGCCGGCTTCAACGGCAAGCTGGCCTGGGGCATGACCATGGTCATGGGCGACAACCAGGACCTGTTCCTGGAGAAGGTCAAACGCGAGGGCGGCCGCCTCTACTACCAGGCCAACGGCAAGTGGCAGCCGGCCCGCGAGCGCCAGGAGACCTTTTTCATCCGCGGCCAGCGACCGATCCGCGAAACCGTCTACGAGACCCGCAACGGCCCGCTGCTCAACTCGGCGCTAGGCGAGCGCAAATCGCCGCTGCAGCCGCTGCAGATGTCCAGCGGCTACGGCCTGGCCCTGCGCAGCATCCAGGGCGAGGCGGACCAATCGATCGACGCCTTCTTCGACCTGTCCCGCGCCCAGTCGGTGGAACAGGCCTTCGAGGCCACCCGCGAAGTGCGCGCCATGGCACTGAACATCGTGTTCGCCGACGCCCAGCATATCGGCTGGCAGGTCACCGGCCGCTACCCCAACCGCAGACAGGGCACCGGTCTGGTGCCGTCGCCGGGCTGGGACGACGCCTACGACTGGGACGGCTACGCCGACGCCATGCTGCACCCCTACGACCAGGACCCGATGCAGGGCTGGCTGGGCACCGCCAACCACCGCACCGTGCCGCGTGGCTATGGCATGCAGTTGTCCAACTCCTGGTTCTACCCGGAACGCGCCGAGCGCATCGCACAACTGGCCGGCTCCGGACGGCACGACCAGAAAAGCATGATCGCCATGCAGTACGACCAGACCACACCGTTCGCCGGCAAGCTGCAGGCGATGTTCGACGCACCGGGCATGGCCGAGCCACTGAAGAAGGCCATCGCCGCCCTCCCGGCCGCCGACCGCGGCAAGGCCGAGGAAGCCTACAAGCGTCTGATGAGCTTCGACGGCCGCATGGCCGCCACCTCCGCCGACGCCGCGCTGTACGGTGCCTTCCTTCAGGAAAGCGCCAAGGCCACCTTCCTCGATGAGCTGGGCCCGCAGACCAGCCCGGCCTGGCGCGCTCTGGTGGAGATCGGCAACAACAGCTATTCGGCCCAGGCCGACCACCTGCTCGGCCGCGACGACAGCCCGTTCTGGGACGACGTGAAGACCGCGCAGAAGGAAGACAAGCCGGCGATCATGGCGCGCAGCCTGGCCGGCGCCGTCAGTTACCTGGAAGCCGAGCTGGGCGCCAATCGCAGCGCCTGGCAGTGGGGCAAGCTGCACCAGTACCGCTGGACCAGCGAGGCTACCAAGATGGCGCCCTACCTGAGCGCCAGCCAGCGCAGTGGCATCGAGGCCATCAGCGGCTATCTGGACCGCGGCCCCTACCCGGCAGGCGGCGACCACGGCACCCTCAACGTGGCCGCCTACGAATGGGGCAATGACTTCAACGTCTGGCTGATCCCGGCCATGCGCGTGGTGGTCGACTTCGGCCTGGAAGAGCCGATGATCGGCGTCAACAGCTCCGGCCAGTCCGGCAACCCGGCCAGCCCGCACTACGCCGACGGCATCGACGCCTGGCTCAAGGGCGGCTACATGAGCTTCCCGTTCCAGAGCCGCAACATGGACAAGGTCTACGGCAACAAGCGCCTGATGCTGATGCCGGGCAAGTGACCAACGCCTGAATCACTCCCTGCGCGACTGAGCACAGCCGCGCCGGCCCCATCCGACCAGCCGCCTCCTCTTACGCGGGGGAGGCGCTGGCGTCGGGTGCAGCGGCCTCCTCGGCAACCGGGAAGCGGTAGCCTTCCTTGCCCACATAGCACCCCGTCTGCTCGTCCCAGAGCCTGAGGCGCAGCGCCTGCAAACCCTCCCAGAAGGAAATCACCTGCGCGTCGGCGAACAATTCGTTCTCCTTCCAGCAGCGCTTCAGGTTGTAGTTGGGGATATGCGGTATCAGGTGATGGACGTTGTGAATGCCAATGCTTGCGGAGAACCAACGCAGTACGGGCGGGAAGATAAAGACGGACGAGCCGTGCAGCGCGCTGTCGACGAAGTTCCACTCATGCGCCGGGTACCAGCGTGACTGTTCGAAGTGATGATTGATGTAGAACAGGAACACCATCACCGGCGTGCCGAGAGCGTAGCTGAGCAGCTGGATCACGAACACAAGGCCGTACCCGGTGGCCCACAGGCCCAGTCCGATCACCAGGATGGCCAGGCTGGTGAGGTGCACGGAGAGGTGCACATGGCGCGGCCAGCGTCGATCCGCGACCACGCGGGGGAAGATCACCAGTTTGTACAGCGCGTGCAGAGTAAAGAAGAAGGCCGGATGGCGCAGGATCCGGTAATAGAACTGCTGCCGGCGGCTCAGCGCCTGGTACTGGCGAACGCTGAGCAGCGGCATGTCGCCGATGCCGGTGCGGGACAGGTCATTGGTGCTGCCGTGATGGTAGTTGTGCTCGTGCTGCCAGTGGTGCGCCGGCATGAACACCAGCAACCCCAGCAACGGGCCGACGACATCGCTCAGGCGCTTGGAACGGAACAGCGAGCCGTGCATGACATCGTGGAACAACACGAAATTGCGCGCCAGGAACAGGCTGTTGAGCAGCAGCAGGGAAACGGTTATCCACAACGGCCCGCTCCAGTTCTGGTAGATCAGGTAGTTCAGCGCGAAGTGCGGGATCAGCGTCGACGCGATCTGCCAACCCGAGCGCGCGTAGCTGGGGGTCGCGTAGCGCTGCGCCAGCTCGACCATCTGGCCTCTGGCGAGTTTTTCCTGCGAGTTCTGTACAGACATATGCAACCTGCCTCGTGACGTTTTGCCTGTGGGACTGCCGATCACAAGGCCCGCAGAGCCTTGAGGATTCCCAGCAGGTGGTAGAGCCTGAGCGTCGGCACGCCGGCGACGAAGGAAGCTTCCTGGCGCCCGCAGTACTTCTGCTTGTGGAAGAAATTCCCCTGGCAGGGATAGATGAACGCACAGCGGCGATAGATGAAGTCGAACGCCCAGGCTACCCAGGCGTTGTGCGGATAGGCCTCGCCGTTTTTCAGCGCCAGCGGCGACAGCCCCAGGGTGAGGAGCTCCTTGCCCTCGGCTTTGAACTGACCCATGGCATGCAGCACGATGGCGTCGTTGGTGCCGTTCGGCGCGTCCTTGATCGCCCGCGATGCGTTGTGCAGATAGCCGATAACCCGGCCGTCGCGGTACAGCGGGTCGAACACGGCGAGGGCCAGTAGCCGACCGTGCTTGCGCGCCCAGAAGTAGCGCACGCCCTCCTCGTCCTCGAACACCAGCGGCCGCGTCAGCCCGGCCAGATCATGGCCGCCCTTGCGCGCGAGCCATTCGCGGTTGAGCTCGTCCAGTTCCTCGCCGCCCTGCTCGCTGAGCCGCCCCTCGTGCACCTCCACGCCTTCGCTGCGCGCCTTGTTGCGCCAGCGACGCAGGTGAGCGTAATGCTTGCCGCGCAGCTCGAGGTCGAAGCCGGCCAGGTCGATCTCCGAATTGACGCCGAATTCGTTCACCGGATAGCCGCGGGAGCTCAGCACATCGGCGAAGGCGCTGCCGATGTCGAGAAATACCGTGAGCACCCGAGTGGCCGCCAGATAAGCGTCGAGCAGCGGCGCGAAGTCGGCCCTGGCCGCAATCGGGTCGCCGATCACCACATTCATCCCGCGCGGCGCATAGAGCGGATGCCTGACTGGGATATAGGCGAGATAGCCCAGCTGCGGGTGGATGAACTGGGCCGCGCCGGGCTGCAGCGAGGAATAGGCCATCGCGCTGCCACCGTGGCGCAGCAGAAACGGCCACAACCGCGAATGTTGCGCCTGGTCGGCGCAGTCGCCGTCCAGCAGCGTGGAAACGGTTTGCATCGTCACCCCCCGGATGGCTGGGTTTCGCCGATATCCACGCGGATCACCTGCTGGCTCAGCACATGTTCGGCGAGCGCATGGTTGTCGGTTTGCGTCGGGTGGAAGCCGCGTCTGAGCACCTGCAGGCAGCCACGAGTCATGCGCGCGAAGAAGCGCTCGTCACGGAAGAAGTAGCGGAAAGCGCGGCGCCAGGTAGCGAGACGGAACAACTGGCCGTCCTGGCGCAGGAAGGTGGCGCAGGCCAACGCCAGGTAGCTCATGTTGACCAGATAGGCCATAACCACCCCGTAGCCCAGCCAGAAACGGCTGCCCTCGGTAGCCTGGTAGACGTCGAAGGCCACCGACTTGTGTTCGATTTCCTCGGCGAAATGCCACTCGTACAAGGCGCCGGCCCGCGCATCGCACTGCCGCAACCGGCCGCTGCTCAGGGTGATCTCCGCGAACAGCTCGTTGATGCGCTCGACGCCCACCACGAAGGCCAGCTGCTGCCGTGCGGTCGAGGTCGGGGTGAGGATCTTGAACGAGAGGAAGCCGGTGAAGCGCCGGAACGTCTGCATGCGGAAGCCCTGGCGCTGCAACACTTCGATGAACTGCTCGTGGCCACGGGAATGGGAGAGCTCCTGGCCGATCAGACCTCGCGCTTCCTGGAGCAGCACGGGGTCTTCGATCTTGCCGAGGTACTTCTTGATCGTCTGGACGATGAAGGTCTCGCCGTCGGGGATGGTCATCGAGTAGGCATTCAGCCAATGGGTCAGGAAGACATCGTCCTTGACCCAGATCCGCGGCGTTTCATGTTCGTCGTAGCGGATGTCGAAGCGCCGGGCGGAGAGGCTTTCCCGGCTGTCATTGGCGTTATCGCTCATCAAGCATTCCCCGTGGTTGTGGTTATCTGGCAGGAAGTGCAGGGAAAGCACTGCCCGCCTGTCTCGCTTGCGATAAGCGACGGGACTCTAGAGCACAAGGAACGCGCCGCGACATCGGCCGAATGGCGTATCGGGATAAGGGATGGGCTGGTGGTCGGCGTCAGCAGTGCGGGCCAGCCGATAAGTCGGCCAGCCCGCACAGCCCGCCGCCGGTCAAGTGGGCGGCGCTGCTGGATGTATCAACGCTCGTAGGCACCCAGGTCGCAGATCGCGCTGCCGTTACGGTCGCCATCGCGCGGCCGGGCGACGCCGCGCTGGTCGTTGTGGGTACAGGAGCCCAGGCCGGCATCCACCGCCGGGCTGCCGTTGCGCAGCTGGTGGTACTGGGTCCCGAGCCCGCTGCCGTTGGCAACCGTCGTCGAGGACAGCCGCGCAGCCAGCACCTGGGTGAACACCACATCGTCCTCCACCGTGACACTGTTATCGGTGCAGGTGGTGACGTCCGACCCGAGCAACAGTCCCAGGGCGCGGTAGCCAACCCCCTGGTGGCTGCAGTTCATCGGCACCTGGTTGAGCCGGTTACCGGCGACGATGCTGTTGCGCAGCGTCAGGCTGCCCAAGTTGCTGATGCCGAGACCCTCGTTGCCGGCCACGGTGACATAGCTCAGCTGCATCTGCGCCTCGGCGCCGCTGGGCGAGAAGCCGGCCAGGCCGTTGGCGATCACGCCATTGGTGTCGGTGCCGAAGTTGCCGCTGACCGTACTATTGACCAGACGCAGCACGCCGCTCTCGTTATTGACGATCGCCGCCCCACCACCGCCGCCGGCATATTGCCCGGCAAGATTACCGACGAAGGACGAGCGAGCCACGTCGGCATATCCCTCGTTATAGAGGGCCCCGCCATGGGCGTAGTCGACGTCGTTGTCGGTGACGCTGTTGCCCTGGAAGTGCGTGTCGCGCACCACCAGCGTGCCCAGGTTGTAAATGGCGCCGCCCCGCCCGGAAAAGCCCTCGTCGCCGTTGGAGTTGTTGTCGCGGAACAGGCTGAACCTGACATTCAGCTCGCCGAAGTTGGCGATCGCCCCACCCTTGCCCTGGATGCCTGGCGTGGCGCGGTTGTCGTAAAAGCCGACGTAGGTGATCACCGCCTCACCGTCGTTGCGTATCGCCCCGCCGTAGGTGTCGGCACGACCGCCACGCAGGCTCAGGTTGCGCAGGTTCAGCTTGGCGCCCGGCAATACCTCGACCAGACGATCGGAGACGCCCTCAATAAAGGTATTGGTATAGATGTCGCCGACGATGGTCAGCTCGCCGGTGATATCCAGGTCGCCGCGAGTACCAACGTCCTCATCGGGATCGGGCTCCTCGTCCGGGTTCCACCCAGGGTCGGCCAAGGTAAGGGAGTAGATGCCCGGGCGCAGCTCGATGCGATCCGGGCCGGGATTGAGGTTGGCCTTGTAGATGGCCTCGCGCAGCGAGCAGTCATTCTCGCAGGCCGGGCGAAACAGGTCCTGAGTTTTGCTGACGACTATGGTCGCGGCGCCCTGAGCCATAGGCGCTGAGAGCGCTGCGGCCAGAGTAATAGCAGAGAAGCAAGCAGAGCAGATATGCATGGCGATTCTCCAGATGGTTGAGAACTCCCAGTCGGAGAATGCTCGGCTTCCGGCGACCGCCATCGACGCCTGAACGATGGGCAGCTCTCACTAGACTGGTGAAATCCATCCGGGTTCGCCGCCACACACCAATGCGGCGTGACCTCCATCACACCCCGCCGTCATTAGCCGTTTCGCTCCTGAAACACCTGCTCCCGGCGAGTTGAGAATCGCTTCACAAACCCCTCTAGCCTGAGGCTTTCCGTTCGTCGGCAGTCACCTCCGAACTGACGCCAAGAACCTGCCTTTTCGCTGTTGGAAATTCCTTGCGCATCAATGCGATAGAGAAATCCCATACCGTGTCGAATTACCGTCAATTTATAGACGCCAGTATCTCGACGAACGGTAATTACCAAAGCCGAAACAGCCCCGTATAAAGCGCTCCATTCCCGGCCGGATCATTGGCCAGGTGGCAAAAGCTTCATTCTGTGTGCGAGTAACTAGCAGGGCGGCTAGGCAGTTTTTAAGTCGGGATCGACCTGCGCTCCAGATGAGATTTACCTCTTCATTCATCGGAGTTTTTTACTTTCATGATCGACCTCAATACCTGGAACCTCACCATCCCTGTTGGCGAACCCGCTACCACCATCAACACCCCGATGCTCGCCGGCGGTTACCAGGACGACTACTTCCAGAACATCAACGGCGTCCTGTTCTTCTGGGCACCGGTAGACGGCACCACCACCAAGAACGCCAAGTACCCGCGCAGCGAACTGCGTGAAACCTTCGCTGACGGCACCCGGCGCAACTGGAAGTATCAGGACGCCGACAACAACAGCCTGGACGCCACGCTGAAAGTCACTCAGGTTCCGTCCACCGGAAAAATCGTGATCGGCCAGATCCACAACGTGGAAGGCGACGATCCGCCCATCAAGGTGCAGTACCAATACAGCGCTTCGGACAAGACCGGGAAGATCGTTGCGATCTATCGCAGCAAACCGGGCATCGATAGCACCAGCGTCACCATTCGCAGTGGTGTGGCGATGAACCAGTCGTTCTCCTACTCCATCCGCCTCACTCGTGCCGGCACGCTGGCGGTCTACACCAAGGTCAACTCCGTAAGCGAGCGCTGGACGACCAAGCTGGACCCGACCTGGGGTACGCAAACTATGTACTTCAAGGCCGGCTCCTATGTGCAGGACAACATTGGCGACAACACCGAGGCAGGTGCCGTGCAGTTCAACCAACTGAAGATCACCCACCAATAAGCATGGGTAACAGGCGCCGGCTGAAGCCGGCGCCTGCTTGTAAATAGATCACTCTTAATCGCAGCTCGACATATGCAGACGCGACTAGAAGCTCAAATGATTTAAAAACAAGCCTTTACATCCTATTTGTCGCACTAGACTTCAAGTTGAGCGGCTAACCCCGCTTCCGGCGGGGTCTTTATTAGAACCAAGAACAGCTGCCAAGCACCTGACCCCGCCGGCACCTTTCGCGAGGGCCTCATGGGAATTGCTGCCAGCGAGCTGTGCCAACATGTCATCCGCCCCACCCTGGTCTATCTGGGGCGCCACTCACCCACCGCCGAAGCCCTGCTCCTGGGCGCCGCCGCCAGTCAATCGGCACTCGGCAGCGCACTGGACGACAGCCAGGGCCACGGTCTCTACCGCATCAGCGCCCTGCGCCACCAGCAGCTGTGGGACCTGCACCTGGCCCGCGACCCCGACCTGGCCAGCCTGGTCCGCGGCCTCGCCAGCCAGCACGCCTTCCTCAGCGCACCGCACCTCGAACTGATGGTCAACCTGCGCTACGCCACCGCCATCGCCTGGTTTCTGGTGGAGAGCGAACATGCGTCGCTGCCGGCGGCCGATGACCTACACGGACTGGCCCGTATCTGGCGCAAGGTGTTCCATCCCCATGGCCGCCTGAGCGACTTCCTGCAGGCCTGGCAGCAATGCGTCCCACCACCTCACCAGGCGGCCTGAACGCAGGAAAGTGGGAACCTTTTCAGTGACTTGCGAGTCATTTCCAGGCCAGCCCGAGGTTAACGAAAGTTCACGAAAAACCCGTCCCAGAGCGGTTGGCAAGGTCCGGCAAACCGGTTAGCTTGCCGCCCTCGTTTTTGCTGTTCGTGAGCCTCCTAATGAAAAAACTCTGGTTGAAGACTTCTCTCGCACTGGCCATCGGTGCGGTTTCCACTCACAGCCTGGGCAACGGAATTGCCATCAACGAACAGAGCGTCAGCGGCGCGGGTACTTCCTTCGCAGGCCGCGCTTCCTCCGCCAACGATGCCTCCGTCCTGTTCGGCAACCCGGCGGGCCTGACCAAGCTCAAGCGCCCGGAAGTAACCGGCGGCTTCGGCCTGGTCGATGCCAACGTCGACCTCGACAACGCCAGTGACGAAACCGCCGAGGGCGACATGGTCCCCATGACCCCGGTGCCCTTCGCCTTCTATGCCAGCCCGATCGACGAGAGCTGGCACTGGGGCCTGGGCCTGTATGTGCCCTACGCGCTGATCAGTGACTACGAAAAGAGCTTCGGCGGCCGCTTCAAGGGCCAGTACAGCAAGGTGGAAGTGGTCACCCTGCAACCGACCATCAGCTATCAGATCAACGACCGCGTGTCCGTCGGCTTCGGCCCGACCATCAACAAGATCAAGGGCAAGCTGGTCAGCAAGCTGGACAACAGCGCCGCCTTCGGCACCGGCGAGACCAAGGTCGGCATCAAGGGTGACGACGTCGGCTACGGCTTCAACGCCGGTGTAATGGTTGACGTCACCGACCAGCTGACCTGGGGCCTGACCTACCACTCCAAGGTCGACTACACCCTGGAAGGCCGCACCCGCATCACCGGCGGCGACGGCCCGATCTTCAGCGCCTTCAACGGCCAGTACGACGCCTCCCTGGACTTCACCACCCCGGAAAGCGTGGACACCTCGGTGACCTACGCCTTCGACGACAAGTGGACCTTCTACGCCGGCGCCACCTTTACCCGCTGGAGCCGCCTGCAGGAAATCGTGGTCGAGAACCAGGGCACCCCGAGCATCCTCGGCCTGAGCCCGATTGGCGAAGTCAGCGAAGAGCTGAAGTGGCACGACACCTGGTCCTATGCCATCGGCGCCTCCTACCAGCTGAACCCGCAATGGGTGCTGCGTACCGGCCTGGCCCTCGACCCCTCCCCGGCCGAGAACGAGCACCGCAGCGTGCGCATCCCGGTAGGCAACCGCAAGGTGTTCTCCGTGGGTGCCGGCTGGTCGCCGAACCCCGACCTGACCATCGACGCGGCCTACTCCTACCTGCGTGAGAACGAGGCCAAGGTCAACCAGCACTCCACCGAGCTGGCCGGCCGCGAGATTGCCCCGGGCTTCAGCGCCGAGTACAACAACAGCGCGCACTGCGTGGGTCTGCAGGCCACCTACCGCTTCTGACGGCAGGTTCTGCAGACGTGAAAAAGCCGGGCATCTGCCCGGCTTTTTCATGGGTCGACGATTAACTACTGAGCAATAGCCTTCTCGATAGCCGCCAGCAGATCCTCGTCGTCCGGCTTGGTCAGGCTGGAGAAGCTGGCGATCACCTTGCCGTCGCGGCCCACCACGTACTTGTAGAAGTTCCAGCGCGGCGCGCTGCTCTGCTCGGCCAACTCGCTGAACAGCGGTATCGCCTCGTTGCCGCTGACCGCCTGCGGCTCGCTCATGGCGAAAGTCACACCGTAGTCGATGAAGCACACCTTGGCCGTTTCGCCACTGTTGCCGGCCTCCTGCTTGAAGTCGTCGGAGGGTACGCCGAGCACTTCCAGCCCCTGGCCCTTGTAGCGCTGGTACAACGCCTCCAGCCCTTTGAACTGCGGGGTGAAACCGCAATGGCTGGCGGTGTTGACCACCAGCAGTGGCTTGCCGGCGAAACGCTGGCACAGGTCGATGCGCTCCTTGGAGCGCAGCTGCTGTAGCTCGCCCTGGCCCTTGAGCAGAGGCGAACAGTCCGCAGCCCACAGCGGGGCGGCAAGCAGGGACGACAGCAGCAGGCAGGAAAGACGCGCGATCATAGGGACATCTCCAAAAGGTATGCACCCACGCTACTCGTCCGCGCTTACTCCAGCAATGGCTGCTGCGGAAGCACTCAGCACAGGCTCATGCCCAGTTGCAGCAGGGCCAGCCCACCACGACTCCAGCCCCACCAGGCCAGCGCCAATAGCAGCGCCACTCCCAGCAGGGCCAGCATGGTGAAGGCCGTACGACTCACGCCGCCGCCCCGGCCCGCAGGCGCGCCACCGGCTGCTCGCGCACCGGCCAGTTGAGCGCCGCCGCCAGCAGGCCGAAGAGGATCGACAGCTGCCAGACCACGTCGTAGCTACCGGTGTGGTCGTACAGATAGCCACCCAGCCAGCCGCCGAGGAACGAGCCGATCTGGTGGAACAGAAACACAATGCCGCCGAGCATGGACAGGTTGCGCACGCCGAACAGAGTTGCCACCGTGCCGTTGGTCAGCGGCACCGTGGAAAGCCACAACAGGCCCATGGCCATGCCGAAGGCGTAGGCGCTCCATTCGGTCAGCGGCGAGTAGACGAACGCGACTATCACTACCGTGCGCGCCAGGTACAGGCCGGTGAGCAGGCGCGGCTTGGACATGCGCCCGCCGAGCCAGCCGGCGATATAGGTGCCGAACACGTTGAACAGCCCGACCAGCGCCAGCACCGTGGTGCCGACCGAGGCTGGCAGATGGTTGTCCACCAGGTACGACGGCAGGTGCACCCCGATGAATACCACTTGGAAGCCGCAGACAAAGAAGCCCAGCGCCAGCAACCAGAAGCCGGAATGGCTGCACGCCTCGCGCAGTGCCTCGCCCAGGCTCTGCTCGCTGCCGGCCGGGGATGGTTGCGGATTGTCACGCACCATCAGCGCCAGCGGTACGATCAGCGCCACCAGCATGCCCAGCGCGATCAAGGCCGACGACCAGCCCAGCCAGCCGATCAGCCCGAGCGTGCCCGGCAGCATGGCGAACTGGCCGAAGGAGCCGGCAGCCGCCGCGATACCCATGCCGATGCTGCGCTTCTCCGGCGGCAGCGCCCGTCCGACCACGCCGAGCAGCACCGAGAACGAGGTGCCGGACAGGCCGATGCCGATCAGCAGGCCGGCGCTCAGCGACAGCGACCAGGCCGAGTCGGCACTAGCCATCAGTGCCAGGCCGGCCGCGTACAGTAGGCCACCGGCGACTATCACCCGGCGCGCGCCGAAGCGGTCGGCGATGGCCCCGGTGATCGGCTGGGCCAGGCCCCAGATCAGGTTCTGCAGGGCGATGGCGAAGGCGAATACCTCGCGCCCCCAGCCGTATTCGCCGCTCATGGGCGAGAGGAACAGGCCGAAGCCGTGGCGGACGCCGAGTGACAGGGCGAGGATCAGCGATGCTCCCAGCAGGAGCCAGCCTGCCGTGCGCCATGGGTTGTTCATCTGCGTTCTCCGCGGGGCGTTCCCGTCAGTCGATGGTTTCCAGATCGTCCAGCAGTGCCATCAGCTCTGCCCGTTTGTCCGCGCCCAGGCGCAGCGCCAGCTCCTGCTGAGCCAGCTCCCACAGCGGCGCGCCCTGCTCCAGCACGCGCACGCCGGCAGCGGTCAGGGCTACCTGCCGGCTGCGCTGGTCGGCACCGCCGCCAAGCTGCAGCAGCCCCCTACCCTCCACCACCCGCAGGTTGCGCCCGAGGGTGCTGCGGTCCAACCCCATGGCTTCCGCCAGGGCGGAAATGCTCGGCTGGCCGAGGCGCTGCAAATAGCGCAACAGGGAAAACTGGGCGGCATTCAGCCCGACATCGGCCAGGGCTTCGTCGTAGATGCGGGTCACCCCGCGGCTAGCGCGGCGCAACTTGGTACAGAGGCATTGGGTCGGCAACATGGATACAGGTATATACCCGCATTCGCCGATCAGGCAGTTACAGTTGCGACATAAACGAGCGGAACAGCCGCTTCAGTACAGGGTGCGCCGCGCGCTCCAGACACGCTCGATCATCCATGGATGGTGGGCTGTCGCTGCGCTCCAAGATCGCTACGGCGCTGTAGGGTGCCACTCGCCGAAGGCAGTGCACCTCCAGGCGCTTGAACCGCGGCCAGACGAGACGCCTCGGTCAGCTCCACAACGCCAGCGCCACCAGCACCGCGCACTCACCCAGCTCCAGCAGCGCACCGGCGGTATCGCCGGTGGTGCCTCCCAGGCGCGCGAAGAAGGCACGGCGCAGCAACCAGAACACCAGGGCCGCAGCGAGCAAGGCCAGCACGCCGGAGAAACCGAGCAGCAGCATGGCCAGGCCATGCACCGCCAGCACCAGCGGCAGGCGCTCACGCGGCAGATGCTCGCTAAGTGCCGCGCCCAGGCCACCGGCGCGCACATAAGCGGTGGTCAGGAACAGCAGCGGCAGCAACGTGCGACCAAGCCAGGGTGCCAGCAGCAGCCCGGCCCAGGCACCCCCTTCGAGCAACACCACCAGCGCGGCGAACTTGAGCAGCAGCACCAGGAGCAGCACGACCACCGCGATGGGGCCGCTGCACGGGTCCTTCATGATCGCCAGCGTACGCTCGCGATCACCATAGCCGCCCACCCAGGCATCGGCCGTATCGGCCAGGCCATCCAGATGCAGGCCACCGGACAGCCCGATCCAGACGGCCAGCAGAATGGCCGCCTGCAGCAGCGCCGGTGTACTGCCGAGCAGCAGGTGCAGCGCCAGCAACAGGCCACCGAGCAGCAGCCCGACCAGCGGATACCAGAGCAGCGAGCGGCCGATCTGCTGCGCCTCCGGCATGCCGCGCAGACGTACCGGCAGGCGCGTGAGGAACTGCAGGGCGATCAGCAGCGGCTGCGGCAGCATCAGGCTTCGGTCAGCTGCAGACCGGTCTCGACCTGCAGGCCATGCAGCGCGCCATAGCCCACCTCCACCTGCAGCAGTTGGCTCTCCGGCAGCTTGCGCGCGCGGGCCAGCAGCAGGCGCATCACCCCGCCGTGGGTCACCAGCAGCACGCGTTTACCGTCCAGTTCGACCTGCAGGCGTTCGATGGCTGCGAGCACGCGCTGAGCGAATTGCTTGACCGGCTCGGCCTCTGGCGGAGTGAAGTGGTAGGGATCGTTCCAGAACTTGCCAAGGGCCTCCGGGTCTTCCAGCAGCACCTCGGCCGAGTTGCGCCCTTCCCAGGCGCCGAAATGCAGCTCGCGCAGGTCCGCCTCGATACGCAGCGGCAGGCCGTTTTGCTCGGCAAACTCGCGGGCAAAAGACTCGCAACGTTGCAGCGGCGAGCTGATCACCAGGTCCCAGCCACTCTTGCCGGCCAGGGCCAGCTGCATTTGCTGACGGCCCTGCTCGGTCAGCGCGTCGTCGCTGCTGCCACGAAAACCGGGGCCGGCGTCGGTCACGCCGTGGCGCAACATATCCAGGGAAAGAGTCATTGTTTGTCCTCAACGAGAGCTTCAGAAAAGGTAGCCATGCCGCCGTGCAGCGCGCAGGCCAGTTTGATCAGGGGCAGCGCCAGCGCGGCACCGCTGCCCTCGCCCAGGCGCAGGCCGAGGTCGAGCAGTGGCGCGGCATCGAGCTCGGCCAGCAACGCGGTGTGGCCCGGCTCGGCGCCAGCGTGGGCGAACAGCAGCCAGGGCTGCACGCCAGGGTTCAGGCGCACAGCACATAGGGCAGCCGCGCTGCAGATGAAGCCGTCGACCACCGCCGGTATGCCGGCCTGGGCGCAGGCCAGATAGGCACCGGCCAGCGCCGCCAGTTCGAAGCCGCCGACCCGACGCAGCGCCTCGCAGGGATCGGCAAGCGCCGCACCATGCAGGGCCAGGGCACGCTCGATCACCGCCTGTTTTTGGCTGACGCCGGCGCCATCCAGCCCGGTGCCGGGGCCGGTCAATTGGCTCGGCGCAAGATCACTCAGGGCGCAGGCCAGGGCGGTGGCGGCGCTGGTATTGCCGATGCCCATCTCGCCGGCCAGCAGCAGGTCGCAGCCCGCGGCCAGCGCCTGCTGCACCGCATCGCGCCCGGCCTGCAGCGCTGCCGCGCACTGCTCGGGAGTCATCGCCGGCTCGACGGCGAAGTTGGCGGTGCCTGCTCCGAGACGCAGGTGGCGTACACCGGGCAGTTCAAGGGCGAGATCGATGGTGCCCAGGTCGACCAGGCGCAGCGGCATGCCCAGCTCTCGGGCCAGCACGCTGACGGCGGCGCCGCCGGCGACGAAGTTGCCGAGCATCTGCGCGGTCACCGCCTGCGGATAGGCCGACACGCCCTCGGCGACCACGCCGTGGTCACCGGCGAACAGCACCAGCTGCGGCTGAGTGACGGCGGGCTTCTCGCGGCCCTGCAGGGCGGCCAGGCGCACGGCCACAGCCTCCAGCTCGCCGAGGGCGCCGGTCGGCTTGGTCAGCTGCGCCTGGCGTGCCAGGGCCGCGGCCTCGGCGGCGCTGTCGGGCTGGCGGCAGTCCTGCTGCCACCAGGGTGAGGAAGTCATAGCGGCGCTCCTTTGAGCAACATGGGCAGGCCGGCGACGCAGAACTGCACGCGCTCGGCCCGTTCGGCCACGGCCTGGTGCAGCCAGCCGGCCTCGTCGACATAGCGACGGGTCAGCTCGCCCAGCGGCACCACGCCCAGGCCGGTCTCGTTGCTGACCAGGATGATGCGCCCGGGCAGCTCTCCCAGCGCCTCGAGGAAGGTATCGCACTGCATGGCCAGGCGGGTCTCGTCTTCCAGCATCAGCAGGTTGGTCAGCCACAGGGTCAGGCAGTCGACCAGCAGGCAGCGACCGGGGGCGGCATTGTCGCGCAGGACGCGGGCCAGTTCGAGGGGTTCCTCGACCAGGCCCCACTCGGCCGGGCGCGAGCTGCGATGGTGGGCGATGCGCTTGGCCATCTCGCCGTCCCAGGCCTGGCCGGTGGCGATATAGATGACCTCCAGGCCACTGTGCGCCGCCAGTTTCTCGGCCAGGCGGCTTTTGCCGGAGCGGGCGCCGCCAAGGATCAGTTCAAGCATCTTGCTCTCCTGCCGTAGGGTGGATCGCGCTCTATCGATCCACCGAGGCCATCAAGGTGGATGTAAACGGCGACATCCACCCTACAGGCCACAAAGCTCGCGCAGCTTTTGAGTATCCAGATGCGCCTCGACCAGGTCGGCCAGGCGCTCGATGTCACGTTCGCGGCGCGCATGGTAATCCACCTGGCGTGCCTCGCGCAGGCCGGCCCAGCACAGCAGCGCGGCGCAGGCCGCCGGCTGCTCGAACAGGCCGTGCAGATAGGTGGCCATGACCTGACCGTCGGCGCTGATGGCGCCGTCGCTGCGCCCATCGTCCAGGTGCACGGCGGGACTGCCTAGCGCCGGACCGGTGCTGACCCCGGCATGAATCTCGTAGCCGCTGACGTCCAGCTCGCCCAGGCTCAAGCGACCGCGCACGATGCGCAGCTGCTTCTCCGGCGCAAGCACCGTGGCGTAGTCGAGCAGGCCGAGGCCCGTGCTGCTGCCGGCCGGGCCTTCCAGCCCATGCGGATCGTCGATGCGCGTGCCGAGCATCTGCAGGCCGCCGCAGATGCCGAGGACCTTGCCGCCATAGCGCAGGTGGCGGGCGATCGCCGCGTCCCAGCCGTGCTCGCGCAGGCGTGCCAGGTCGGCACGCACGCTTTTGGAGCCGGGCAGGATGATCAGGTCGGCCGGCGGGATCGCCTGGCCGGGACCGACGAACTGCAGGTCCACCTGCGGGTGCAGGCGCAGCGGGTCGAAGTCGGTGTGGTTGCTGATGCGCGGCAGCACTGGTACGGCGACGCGCAGCACCTCGCGCTCCTTGTCCGGCTGCAGCACCTGCACGGCGTCCTCGGCCTCCAGGTGAAAGTCCATCAGATACGGCAGCACGCCGAGCACCGGCTTGCCGGTGCGCTGCTCCAGCCAGTCCAGGCCCGGTTGCAGCAAGGCGATGTCGCCGCGGAAGCGGTTGATCACGAAGCCCCTTACCCGCGCCTGCTCGCTCGGCGACAACAGCTCCAGGGTGCCGACCAGATGGGCGAACACACCGCCCTTATCGATATCGGCGATCAACAGCACCGGGCAATCCACCGCTTCGGCGAAGCCCATGTTGGCGATATCGCCGGCACGCAGGTTGATCTCGGCCGGCGAGCCGGCGCCCTCCACCATCACCACCGGGTATTGCGCGGCAAGGCGGGCGTGGGACTCGAGCACCGCCTCGCGGGCCACGCGCTTGTAGTCGTGGTAGGCCACGGCGTTCATGTTGCCGACGGCGCGGCCCTGGATGATCACCTGGGCGCCGGTGTCGGAGTTGGGCTTGAGCAGCACCGGGTTCATGTCGGTGTGCGGCGCTAGGCCGGCGGCCTGGGCCTGCACCGCCTGGGCGCGGCCGATCTCGCCGCCGTCAAGGGTCACCGCACTGTTCAGCGCCATATTCTGCGGCTTGAACGGCGCCACGCTCACGCCCTGGCGCTGCAGCCAGCGGCACAGCGCGGTTACCAGGGTGCTCTTGCCGGCGTCCGAGGTGGTGCCTTGCACCATCAGAGTGGCCATGCGGGCATCTCCTTCAGCGCCTGCTCCAGGCGCTGCCAGCCAGCTTCGTCGCCGGGCAGGCCAAAGCGCAGGCAGCGGGTCTCGGCGAACAGGCGCAGGAGAATGCCACGGCGAGCGAAGTAGCCGTGCAGACCGACCGCCTGGGGGTGGCCGACCAACTGGAACAGTGCGCAGCCACCGGCCGGGGCCAGGCCATGGTCGCTGAGCAGCACGGCTAGGCGCAGACCGCCCCCGCGCAGGCGCTCGCGCTGGCGCTGCTGGCCCTCGCTATCAGCCAGCAAGGCATTGGCCACTGCCCGCGTCGGCCCGCTGACGGTCCAGGGCCCGAGCTGCTCGCCCAGCCGCTCGAGCAACTCGCTTGCAGCCAGGACAAAGCCCAGGCGAATGCCAGCCAGGCCGAAGAACTTGCCGAACGAGCGCAGCACGATCAGCCCGGGCAGCTGACTGTCGGCCGCCAGGCTGTGCTCCGGCGTGCAGTCCATAAAGGCCTCGTCGACCAGCAGCCAGCCGCCGCGCTCGACCAGGCGTGCGTGCCAGGCGAGCAGACGCTCGCGCTCGATCAGCCGGCCGCTGGGGTTGTTCGGGTTGACCACCAGCAGCACATCGAGGCGCTCCAGCGAACGCTCCACTGCGCCCTCGCCCAGCTCTTGGACCAGATGCCCCTCGCGGCGCCAGGCAGCGGCATGCTCGGCGTAGGCCGGTGAGACGATGCCGACTCGCAGGCCAGGGCGGCGCAGACGCGGCAGGGCCTGGATCGCCGCCTGGGAGCCGGCCACCGGCAACAAGGCAGGCACGCCGTAATAGTCGCGAGCCGCCGCCTCCAGGCCGTCGTCGACCTCGGGCAGGCGTTGCCAGGCAGAATCCGGGATAGCCGGCAGTGGCCAGCCATAGGGGGCGATGCCGGTGGACAGGTCGAGCCAGTCCGCCAGCGGGATGCCATAGCGCTGCGCCGCCTCGCGCAGGCGACCGCCGTGTTCAAGCAAGGTACAGCCCTCCCGCGACCAGGATCAGCAGCCACAGGGCCACACCGCCATGCACGAGATTGAGCGCCCGCTCGATATCGCGGGCCTGCGGCGGCGTGCCCTCACCCAGCTGCGGGCGCTGCTCCTCGATGCCATGGTAGACGGCCGAACCACCCAGGCTGACGCCCAGGGCGCCCGCACCGGCAGCCATCACCGGCCCGGCGTTGGGGCTGCCCCACAGCGGCGCCTGGCGCCGCCAGCAACGCAGGGCCAGGCCGGTGCGCCCGAGCAATGCGTAGGTCAGCGCCGCCAGGCGTGCGGGGATGTAATTGAGCACATCGTCGATACGCGCCGCGGCCCAGCCGAAGCGCTCGAAGCGCTCGTTACGGTAGCCCCACATGGCATCCAGGGTATTGCTCAGGCGATACAGCACCACGCCCGGCGCACCCAGCAGGCAGAACCAGAACAGCGCGGCGAATACCGCATCGGAACCGTTCTCCAGCACCGACTCCGTGCCCGCACGGGCCACGCCAGTGGCGTCCAGCTCGGCGGTGCGCCGGCTGACCAGGTAGCCGACGCGCTGGCGCGCCTGCGGCAGATCGCCCAGGCGCAGCGCCTGCGCCACCGGCAACGCATGCTGGCCGAGGCTCTTCAGGCCGACGGCAAAATACAGGGCAAGGATCTCCAGCAGCCAGCCCAGCTCGCTCAGGCTCAGCAACCAGACCAGCGCAACCGGCGGCAACACCGCCAGGCACCAGCCACTGACGCCATGGCTGCGCCAGCCTCGACCACCGGCGTTGAGACGCTGTTCGATGCGCTTGGCGAGGTTGCCGAAGCCCACCAGCGGGTGCCAGCGGCGCGGCTCGCCGAGCCAGGCATCCAGGCCCATGCCAGCCAGGGCGGACAAAGCGACACTCACGTCCACTGCCCCCAACGGTCGGCGAATACCAGCTCGCTCAGCGGCCGCTCGCTGGCCCAACCTTCCTGCACCAGCATCGGCCGCTCGTAGAACTCGCTCACCGGCCCCAGGCACAACACCGCCACCGGCTGGCTGCCAGCCGGCATGCCGAGCAGATCGGCCAAAGCCAGCGGATCGAACAGAGACACCCAGCCCAGACCCAGGCCTTCGGCGCGAGCGGCCAGCCAGAGGTTCTGGATGGCGCAACTGAGCGAGGCCAGATCCATCTGCGGCAGGGTGCGACGGCCGAACACATGGGCCTCGCGGCCGTCCATCAGGGCCGCCACCAGCAGTTCAGCGCAGTCGCGGATGCCCTCGACCTTGAGCCGCATGAACTCGTCGCTGCGCTCGCCCAGCGCCTCGGCAGTGCGCACCCGCTCGGCCTCGACCAGCTCATGGATACCCTCGCGCAGCTCGGGGCGGGTGATGCGAATGAAGCGCCAGGGCTGCATCAGACCGACGCTCGGCGCCTGGTGCGCCGCCTGCAGCAGGCGCGCGAGCAGCTCCGGAGCCACCTCGCCGCCAGCGAAGTGGCGCATGTCGCGGCGTTCGGCGATGGCGCGGTAGACCGCGGCGCGCTCGTCGGGGCTGAAGGCGTGGTCGCTCATGGCAGCAGCAACTCGGCCGTCGCCCTGGGGTTGGACGGCAGGTAAAAGTGGATATAGGAAGCGGTCAGGCGCCCGTTGCGGAACACCGCCTCGGCCACCGGCTTGCCGTTCGGGCAGACGCCACGGGCCAGAGGCGCCTGGGCGCAGTCGAGCACGGAATGGTGGTAAGTATGCCCGCGCAGGGCGCCTTCAGGCAGCGCCACCTGTTGCAGGGCCAGGGCCGCCAGGCGCGGCTGCATGCGTGCGCTGCCCGGCAGCAGACCGAGCAACTCGGCGCTTTCGCCCTGCTTGTCGCTCAGTGCTTCGAGCAGATAGAGCATGCCGCCACACTCGGCGAGGATCGGCTTGCCGGCGCCGTGATGCGCGCGGATCGCCTGCAGCATGGCGCGGTTGCTGGCCAGGGCCTGCAGGTGCAGCTCGGGATAGCCACCGGGCAGGTACAGGCTGTGCACATCCGGCAGAGCCTGATCGGCCAGCGGCGAGAAGAACACCAGCTCGGCGCCCAGCGCGCGCAGCAGGTCGAGGTTAGCCTGGTAAAGGAAGGCGAAGCTGGTGTCGCGGGCCACGCCGATGCGCACGCCACGCAGCAGCGGTTCGACGGCCTGCTCGGCCGGCGCGGCGAAACTCACCGGCTCGGGCAGCAGCTCGCCGGCACTGGCCAGCAGGGCATCGGCGGCGGCATCCAGGCGCGCATCCAGATCGGCCAGCTCCTCGGCCTGGATCAGTCCCAGGTGACGGCGTGGCAGCTCGATCGCGGCGGAACGCGGCAGGCCGCCGAACCAGCGCATGGCAGGCGGCAGGCTGTCGCGCAGGATGCCGTTGTGGCGCTCGCTACCGGTGCGGTTGGCCAGCACCCCGGCGAACGGCAGATCCGGCTGGAAGTGCGCCAGGCCATAGGCCAGGGCACCGAAGGTCTGAGCCATGGCCCCGGCGTCGATCACCCCCAGCACCGGTATCTGCAGGCGGCGCGCCAGATCGGCGGCCGAGGGGCTGCCGTCGAACAGGCCCATGACCCCTTCGATCAGGATCAGGTCGGCTTCGCCGGCCGCCTGCCACAGCAGGCGCCGGGTCTCGTCCTCGCCGATCATCCACAGGTCCAGCTGGTACACCGGCGCGCCGCTGGCGCGGGCGAGGATCATCGGGTCGAGGAAGTCCGGGCCACACTTGAATACCCGCACGCGCCTGCCGGCGCGGCTATGCAGGCGCGCCAGGGCGGCGGTGACGGTGGTCTTGCCCTGGCCGGAGGCGGGAGCGGCGATCAATAGAGCCGGGCAGCGGCGCTCGTTCATGGCCGGCGTTCCGACCCGGCGACGATCTGTCGCTCGCGCCTCGGGTAGCCCTGGTGCAATCCGGGACAGGCAACACCCCGGATTGCATCCGGGCTACGGCGGGACAGACGGATCAAAACTCGACCCCCTTCTGCGCTTTAACCCCGGCCTTGAAGGCGTGCTTGACCAGGGTCATCTCGGTCACGGTATCCGCCGCTTCGATCAGCCCCGGCTGCGCGCCGCGACCGGTCACCACCACGTGCTGCTGCAGCGGCCGCGCCTCGATATCGGCGAGCACATCGTCCAGCTGCAGATAGCCATGTTTGAGGGCGATATTCAACTCGTCCAGCACCACCAGGCCGATGCTTTCGTCGGCCAGCAGCTGGCGCGCCACTTTCCAGGCCTCGCCGGCCATGGCGATATCGCGCTGACGGTCCTGAGTCTCCCAAGTGAAGCCCTCGCCCATCACGAACCACTGCACTTCTGCGGGAAAGCGGCGGAAGAAGGCTTCTTCGCCGGTGCTGGCGGCGCCCTTGATGAACTGCACCACGCCGACCTTCATGCCATGACCCAGCGAACGAGCGACCATGCCGAAGGCCGAGCTGCTCTTGCCCTTGCCGTTGCCGGAATGCACCAGCAACAGGCCGTATTCGTCCTGGGCCTGGGCGATTTTCTCGTCGATCAGGGCTTTCTTGCGTTGCATGCGCGCCAGGTGACGGGCGTCGCGCTCGGCCGACTCGTTCATGTTCGGACTCCTCTTTGCCGGCGCCAGAGCGCCCTGCGCACCCGGCTGGCGGGCACACGAACAGAAACAAGGACAGAACGAGGAAAGGAACGGCCAGGCCCGCGAGAGGGCCGCAACCGCAGAGCCCGCCGCACTGCCGTGGATCGCGACAGGCCGGTCTCCGGGCTCGTGAGCCAGGCCTTGCGGCCTGCGGATCGCGCCTTCCCGTGCCGGGGCACAGTGGCATCGAGCGACCCTTTTTACTCACCTACCGTTGCGGGGGCAGCGCCGGAATCTTCGTAACGAATGCACCGGCTTCCCTGTTTCACCCACGGACGCGTCGCGTCGGGGCACCTGAAGCAGGCGCGAAGCTTAGGGCCAGCTCATGTCCCGGTCAATTGCGCGCCGCCCGGCAGATCGGTCGAACCCTCGACAGCACCGGGGCTCACAGCCATGACAACCGAGCAAAGGAGACTCCCATGGCTCATAAACGCTACGCCTCCTGCATCCAGGCCTGCAGCGCCTGCGCCATCGCCTGTGAAACCTGCGCCGCCGCCTGCCTCAAGGAACCCGACCTGCAGCACATGGCCATCTGCATCGCCTGCGATATCGATTGCGCCGACATCTGCCGCCTGGCCGAGCGCCTGATGGTGCGCGACAGCCCGCTGTGCGACGAATTCCTGCGCCTCTGCGCGGTAACCTGCCAAGCCTGCGCCGAGGAATGCAGCAAGCACCCGCACGATCATTGCCAGCAATGCGCCCAAGCTTGTCAGCGCTGCGTGGTGGAATGCGAAATACTGGCCGCCTGACGCTTCAGTGCCTGGGTGTGAAGCCCGCCGGCTTGCTCGCCAGCCACTCGACGAAGGTGCGCAGGCGCTCGTCGCCGAGTAACGCCTCGCGACTGTGGTAGGTCAGCGCCAGCTCCTTCTCGCTGAACAGCTTGTGGATCTGGTTGTGGCAGGCGCGGCAGACCCACAGGGTCGCGGTGATGCGTTCGCTCTTGGCGAAGCGCTTCTGCACGTAGGGCTTGTCGTGCAGGGCCTTTGGGATCAGGTGGTGGCGGGTCAGCGGCAGGGTGCGGGCGCAGAGCTCGCAAGCATCGGGCTGGGGTGGCAGGCGGATCGGTTCGGGCATCTGGCGATGATGCCACAGCCCCTGGCTGGCCGGCGCTAGCGCTTGCGACAGATGCTCAGCCCATCGCCCAGCGGCAGCAGGCTGAGGTCGACGCGGGTATCGCGGCGCAGGCCGCGGTTGAGCGCCTGGATCGCACGGGTGTCGGCGCTGTCCGGGCTGCTTTCCAACACCCGACCGCTCCACAGCACGTTGTCGAACAGGATCAGACCACCCTTGCGCGCCAGCACCAGCGCGTGCTCCAGGTACACCGTGTAGTTGGCCTTGTCGGCATCGATGAAGATCAGGTCGAAGCTCTCGCCGTGGCCGCCGCGCTCCAGCGCATTGAGGGTCTCCAGCGCCGGCGCCAGTCGCAGGTCGATGCGCTCGCTCACCCCGGCCTCGTACCAGTAGCGCTCGGCGATGGCGTTGTACTCGCCGGGCAGGTCGCAGCAGATCAGCCGGCCGTCTTCGGGCATGGCCTGGGCCATGCACAGTGCGCTGTAGCCGGTGAAGGTGCCGATCTCGAGAATCCTGCGCGCTCCGCACAACTGCACCAGCAGCGCCATGAACTGGCCCTGCTCGGGGGCGATCTGCCAGCGCGCCATCGGCAGCAGCGCCGTCTCCTCGCGCAGGCGCTTGAGCAGCGGCGCCTCGCGCAGGGACACATCCAGCAGGTACTGGTAGAGGGCGTCGTCGAGATTCAGCGTGCGGTTGGTCATGGCTGGCGCGCCAGCTGGCCGGCGGCCAGGACCCGCTTGGCGCCGAGGTAGCTGTTCTGCCAGTAGGCCTGGGTCAGGTAGTCCAGGCGCACGGTGCCGCCGCTGGACGGCGCATGCACGAAGCGCCCCTCGCCGACATAGATGCCGGCATGGCTAACCTTGCCGCCGCCATTGGTGGCGAAGAACACCAGGTCACCGCTCTGCAGGTCGCCACGGCCGACATTGGGCGCGCGCAGGTTGATCATGTCGCGGGTCGAGCGTGGCAGCTGGATACCCGCAGCGTTGCGATAGACGTAGCCGATCAGGCCGCTGCAGTCGAAGCCGCTCTCCGGCGTATTGCCGCCATAGCGATAGGGCGTACCTTCCAGGCCGATGGCACTGATCACCACGTCATCGGCATTGGCGCCGACGATGGGGAAGGGATTGTAGGGTTCTTGAGAGGGAGGATTGCCGGCGCATGCGGTGAGCAGCGCGGCGAGGGCTAGCAGGGAGAGGCGAGCCTTGAAATGCATGGGCGGGCGTCCTGGCCGGAATGCGCCCTACTCTGCCGGCTCGCAGGCACGGGCGCAAGGCCCGTGCACTGCTTTGGATCAGAGCCGGATCAGCGATGCAGCGGCGAACGCTCGGCTGACGGCTGCTCCGGCGCCATGGCCAGCACGCGCTTGGCTTCCATGTAGCTGCGGCTCCAGTAGCTGTCGTCCAGACTGTCCACCCGCACGCCGCCGCTGCGGCTGCTGCTGGAATGGATGAACTGGTCGTCACCCAGGTAGATGCCGGCGTGGCTGACGCGGCCACGGCCACGGTTGTTGAAGAAGATCAGGTCGCCCGGCTCCAGCTCGCTGCGCGATACCAGCGGGGCATCCAAGTTGATTAGTTCGCGGGTGGAGCGCGGCAGCTTCATGCCCGCCTCCTCCTTGAACAGGAAGCCGACGAAGCCGCTGCAGTCAAAACCGCTGGTCGCCGAGGTGCCGCCCATGCGGTAGCGGGTACCGACCAGGGACAGGCCATGGGCCAGGATGTTGTCCGCCAGCGAAGGCAGTTCGTAGGGTTTGTCGTCCGTGAAATCCGCCATTTGCTCGTCGGTCATGTACTCGACGGGCTTCTGCGGTTGTTGAGCCAGATCCATCTGGGGCTGCGGCGCCTGCTGGGTGGCGCAGGCCGCCAACAGGGCTGAGAGTGCAATGGGCACGAGGGGTGCGAAGCGCTTTAGCATGGGCACGACCGTGTCAGTCTGGTTTTTATAAGGGGGCGACTATGCCCTCTGAAGACACGATTTGCAAATTCAATGCCCAGGAATGTGACTCAGTAGTTCCGGCAAAACGTCTGACGCCCTTCCCGATAAACGGGCATCCACCCAGCGGCTGATATCGGTCTGCTGTGGGTTGATCTCCACCGTGAAACCCCCATTCCTGCGGGCCTGCACCACCGGCTCGACTATGTAGGGGAAGCTCGCGGTAGTCCCCACCGCGATAACCACATCGAAACCCTCATGCACCTGGTCATAAAGCCGACCAATGGCATCCTCCGGCAGCATTTCCTCGAACAGCACCACCGGCGGGCGCAGGATGCCCCCGCATTGGGCGCAGCGCGGTGGCAACGGCTGCTGCAGATGCTCAGCCAGCTGCGGATCTTCGGCGCCGCAGGACTGGCAGAACAGCGGTGCCAGCTCGCCGTGGATCTCGATCAGCCGCTCCGCTGGCGAGCCGGCGATACGGTGATAGCCATCGATGTTCTGCGTCAGCACCCAGCAACCCGGTTTGCGCCGCTGCAGCTCCGCGATGGCGGCATGGCCGGCGTTGGGGCTGGCGCCCAGGCAAGCCTCGCCGAGCTGCGCCAGGTACTTCCAGCACAGTGCCGGGTCACGTTGCAGCATCGGCCCGGACAACGCCGCCTCGATCGGCAGGCCCTCGGCAGTCAGGCCGTTATACAGGCCACCGAGGCCGCGGTAGGTGGGCAGCCCGGAATCCGCCGAGAGCCCGGCGCCGGTGATGATCAGGATGCGCTCGGCACGCTGGATGGCCTGGGCGACGCGGATGATATCCTGCTGCATGTCTGCTTCCTCTATTCGCAGCGGGCGCCCTTGCCCGCCAGGTAGTCGTGCCCGGCCTGGCGCAACGCGTCCTGCGCTGAAAGCGGCGGCTGCCACTGCAGCATCGCGCGCGCCTTGCCGGCATCGACCTGCAGCGAGCCGCACAACTGCACATACAACCCTTCACGTCCAAGCAATCTGGCCGCGCCATGCATCAACCGTGGCGGAATCGCCAGCTGCCTGGAGCGCAAGCCCATGCCCTGAGCCAGCAGATCGGCAATCTGGCCAACAGAAAGGTCCTCACCATCGGCGATGACGAACAGCTGATCCACCGCAGCGGGATGTTCGATACAACGGACAATGAAGTCCACCAGGTTATCCAGCGCAATCATGCTGCGCCGGTTGCGCACCGCGCCGAAAGGCAGCGGCAGACGCGCGGCAACCAGCCCGAGCAAGCGGTGGAAGTTGCCCGGGGCATGTCCGGCATAGACCAGCGGCGGCCGAATGATCACCAGCTGCATGGCTCTGCCACGCAGCAGTTCCCGCAACTGCAGCTCCGCCTCAAGCTTGGACACGGCATAGGCGGCATGGGGTGCCGGGATCGAATGCTCATCGAAAGCCGCCTCCCCGGTCTGCTGGCCGTTGACCCCGATCGAGCTGACAAACACGAAGCGCTGTACTCCGGCCGCCAAGGCAGCCCGGGCAACGCGCAACGTATTGGCGCAGTTGGCCTCACGAAAGGCCTGCAAGGGATCGGCACTCTGCTCGTGCAGCACATGGGCACGGCCGGCCAGGTGCACCACACAATCGGTACCGCTGAGGGCAGCGATATCATCTTCGGCAGAACGCTCGCCACGTGGCCAGGCATCGACTCCATAGCCACATTCGTGCAGATGGCGGCACAGCTGACTGCCAACGAAGCCACTGGCTCCCGTCACCACCACGCGCTTTTCGCTCACGACCTGCACCTCAGTGATTGACCGTATGCGCCAGCATCACCGACAGCTGGCACAGCGGCCGCCCACTCTGCGTGTGCCACTCATTAAAGGCGGCTTGCACCAGCGCCAAGTCCTTCTGGCTGGTCGGCGCCTTGTCGATGATTTCCTGGGCCTTGAGCGCGGCGACCATGTCGTCGGTGGGGATGAAGGTGTCCTTGCCGACCATGCGCAGGAAGCGCGGCGCCGACAGGCCGCCAAGCTGGCTGCCGTGCTTGGCCAGGTATTTCCACAGGCCGACGATATCGGTCACCGGCCAGTCGGCGACCAGCGCGCCGAAGCTGCCCTTGTCCTTCTGCACATCGAGGACGAATTGAGCGTTACGCGGCACGCTCTTGAGCTTGCCCAGGTGGCGGATCAGGCGCTCATCCTGCATCAGCCGCTCCAGGTGCTCGGCGCCCATCAGCACCACCTTCTCCGGGTCGAAGCCGAAGAACACCTGCTCGAAGGCCGGCCACTTGGCGTCCACCAGGCTGTGCTTGAGGCCGGCACGGAACACCCGCAGGGCGATCAGCGACAGGTAGCGGTCGTCACTCAGCTGGCGCAGCTCGGCATCGCTCTTCGGTTGCGGCAGCCTGGCCTCCAGCGCCGCGGCCGAGCCGAAGCGGTTGAGGCAGTATTCGTGCAGCCACTGATAGTCACGCATGAGAGATCCTTGCCCGAAAGAGGCGCACAGGTTGCCCGCAACCCTTGGCGCCGCGCAATATTCGCCGCCATGAACGACCCCGTGGAAAGCTTCTTCGCCCAGTGCCAGGCCGTGCTCGCCGGCGATGCCGTCCTGCTCGCCCGCTTGCAAGCGGCTGACTTCGACTGCCAGGCCGGCTACTGGGCCTTTCGCCTGCCGCAGCTGCAACAGTGGTTGGCGCCGCAGCTGGGCTACACGCGCTTTCGCCAGGCGCTCTACGCCAGCGAGCTGAACACGCGACTGAAAGCCCTGGGCGGCGAGATCGCCATCGCCGACAACCAGGGCAACAGCGACCTCAACCTGTACTGCCTGCGCCGTCTTTCCTGAACAGGTGGCAGGTGGCCTCGGCATACAGCGCCGACTCGCCGAATTCCGACGCCTGCAGCACCCGACCGACCAGAATCAGCGCCGTGCGGCGAAAGCCCTTCGCGGCCACCTTGGCCTCGATATCCGCCAGGGTGCCCCGTACCCAATCCTGATCCGGCCAGCTGGCGCGGTGCACCACGGCAATAGGGCAATCGGGGCCGTAATGCGGTAGTAACTCATCGACAATGCGCGGCAGATGCTGCACACCGAGGTGAATGGCCATGGTCGCGCGGTGACTGGCCAGGGCGCCCAGCTCCTCCCCCGCGGGCATCGGCGAGTTGTGGCCGTAGCGGGTGAGGATCACCGTCTGCGCCACCTCGGGCAGGGTCAGTTCGGCCTCTAGTAACGCCGCACAGGCCGCCGTGGCGGTGACGCCGGGGACGATCTCGAAGGGAATCTGCAGCGCGCGCAGCTCACGAATCTGCTCGCCGATGGCGCCATACAGCGACGGGTCGCCGGAATGCACGCGAGCCACATCCTGACCCTTGCCATGGGCCTCGGCCAGCAGCGTGATGATCTGCGAAAGGTGCAACTCGGCGGTATTCACCACCTGCTCGGCACTGTGGCCCTGCAACACGGCCTCGGGCACCAGCGAGCCGGCGTAGAGAATCACCGGGCAGCTACGGATCAGGCGCTGGCCTTTGACGGTGATCAGCTCGGGATCGCCGGGGCCGGCGCCGATGAAATAGACGGTCATGGGAAATTCCGGTTCAGGCCGTGGCGATGGCCAGGGTAGCAGCGGCGCTGCATTGCTTGGGACAGATCAGGGCGGCGGCACGGCCGGAACGCTCACTTGCACTGGCCAGGGCACTGGCCTCGGCCACGCTGGCCGCGCCGGTCAACTCACGCACGAACTCCGAGCCTTCGCTCAGCTGCGACTCGTGAGCCGCCAGCTGTTCGGCCGAGAAGAAATCCAGCGGCAGCTCGAGTTCGACGGCCAACTGCAGCAGCCCGACCTCATCGCGCTTGAGTGCGCTGCTGGCCAGGCCATCCAGCGCACTCAGCGGCAGCGCGAGCTGCGCCAGCGCCCGCTCCAGCAGTTCGCGCAGCTCGGCCGCCGTGCAGCCGTGACGGCAGCCGAGGCCGGCGACAGTCACAGGATCAGGCGTCCTGCTGTTCGCCACGGGCGAAGAACCAGGCGGCGGCCAGGCCCAGGGCGGACCAGAACACGGCGTTGGTCAGTAGCGAGGCGAGGATAAACTCCTGGGTTAGGGCCTCCGGCGCCAGGCTCTCGTGCACCTCCGGATGCGGCGCGCCGATCAGGTGCGGCATGGCCAGCAGCACCAGGCCGACACCACGCAGCGCCCAGTTGCGACCGAAGGCGATCAGGCCCAGGCCGGCGGCGGTGGCGACGGCTGTGCCGATCCACCAGTACTGGCGCAGCAGCAGATCGGCCGCAGCGGTGCCCGGCAGTTCTGGTGGCAGGCCGGCGGATGGCGCCAGGCTGAACACGGCAAAACCGCCCAGGCCCCAGAGCAGGCCCTGCCAGGTCCGGTTCGGCGCGCGCAGGGTGAACAGACCGGCCAGCATCAGGGCGAAGCCGACGGCCACCACCAGGTTGCTCAGGCCGGTGGCCAGGGTGCGCTGCCAGCCATCTTCCGGCGCCCAGGCCTCGCCATCGTGGCTATGACCGGCGCTCGCCTCGTGCTCGTGTTCATGGGCGGCGACCGGCGCCTCGTGGCTGTGCTCGGCCACCGGTTCGGCGGTCTCGAAGGTTTCCGCCTGCAGAATCAGCGGGGTGACCCACAGGCTCTGCAGCAGGGTCAGGACGATGGCGGCCAGCAGGCCGGAGAAGCCCGCGGTCTGGGCGATGCGCTTGATCATGAAGGGCGGTCTCAGTGGCAGGGGAAGGCTGCGCTGTGGCGCGTATCGTGGGCGGCGTTGTGCATCGCCTCGATGTGCGAGAAGCCGGCGACGAAGATCAGCAGCGCGCCGAGCAGGCAACTACCGGCGGCGATAGCCAGGCGTTTGGACAACGGGAGTGAAACGGCGACGGAGGACGACAGCGTGCGGCTGGACATGATGGGCACCTTCCAGGGATTGGTATTCCGGCAGAAGGTCGCAGCAAGGAAATGGCCCGCCCAGGGCCATAAACCGGCATGCGCCCGCCCACCGCGGGTTGCCAACGAGCCCGTTCGACGCCTGCTGTGCGCCAGCCCTGCGCAATAACGGCAGGCCCGGGCTCACGAGGCGTGCAAGCGGGTTCTAACGAAGATTCAGGCCGGTCTCCGGGCTTGCGACGCCTTTGCAGGAACCGGGGCGGCCTTCCCATGCACGAGGCACAGTGGCATTGAGGACCCGTCGATCGCTTACCGTTGCGGGGGCAGCGCCGGACTCGCCCGCTCCATCGGAGACAAGGCCCACCGGCTTCCCGTTTCACCTCGCGCACGGCGGCGAGAGGCACCTGAAACAGCTTTTCTAGAACATCACGAAGCCGCGCCCAGCGTCAACCGCGCGGTTGACCGCCCTCGGGGCACTGCGTAGCCTTGCAGCCTTTCCGAGGTTCTTCTTCGCCAGCCGAAGAAGCTAAGAGGGAACAGGGTCCATGCCCTGGCTGCCCCCGCAACTGTGAACGGACGAAGTTCCCCGATAGACCACTGCCAACCGGCGGGAAGGTGGGGAATCGAGCCCAAACCTCTTACGATTTCGCCAGCCTGCGCAGCGAAATCGTAAAAGGTTCTTGGGCTCAACGCCGTGAGCCAGGAGACCTGCCTCGCAAACGTTTCGACAACCGGGCGGGGTGATCCGGTGGTGTTCGGCCCTCGCTCGTCCGCGCGTGCCCCGCCCTGCCCGTCCGTCCATTTCACGACGCTTTCGGGGCTGCCATGCAATCGCTCGCCAAACTTCCCGTCACCATCGTCACCGGCTTCCTCGGTGCCGGTAAAACCACCCTGCTCCGTCATCTGCTAGCCAACGCCGGTGGCCGCCGCATCGCGGTGATCGTCAACGAATTCGGCGAACTGGGCATCGACGGCGCCATCCTCAAGCAGTGCTCCATCGGCTGCACCGAGGAAGAGGCCAACGGCCGCGTCTATGAGCTGGCCAACGGCTGCCTGTGCTGCACCGTGCAGGAAGAGTTCTTCCCGGTGATGCGCGAGCTGGTGGCTCGCCGCGGCGAGCTGGACCACATCCTTATCGAGACCTCCGGCCTGGCCCTGCCCAAGCCGCTGGTGCAGGCCTTCAACTGGCCGGAAATCCGCACCGCCTGCACCGTGGATGCGGTGATAACCGTGGTCGACAGCCCGGCCGTGGCCGCCGGCACCTTCGCCGCCTTCCCCGACCAGGTGGACGCCCAGCGCAAGCAGGACCCGAACCTGGACCACGAGTCGCCATTGCACGAGCTGTTCGCCGACCAGCTGGCCAGCGCCGACCTGGTGGTGCTGAACAAGACCGACCTGCTCGACGCTGCCGCCCTGGCGGCCGTGCGCGCCGAAGTGGCCGAGGAGCTGCCGCCAGCGGTCAAGGTGATCGAGGCCCAGGGCGGCGACCTGCCGCTGGGCGTGCTGCTCGGCCTGAACTGCGAGACCGAGCTGCACATCGACGCCCGTCACACCCACCATGACGAGGAAGACGAGGACCACGACCACGACGAGTTCGACTCCTTCGACCTGGTCCTGCCAGAAGCCGAGGAGGCGCGCCTGCTGGCCGCCCTGAAGGACGCCGTGGCCAAGCACGGCATCCTGCGCGTCAAGGGCTTCGCCGCCATCCCCGGCAAGGCCATGCGCCTGCTGGTACAGGGTGTAGGCCAGCGCTTCGACCGCCACTTCGACCGCGCGTGGGGCGAAGGCGAAGCACGGCAGAGCCGCCTGGTGCTGATCGGCCAGACCCTCGACCGCGCCGCCATCGAGGCGGAGCTGAAGGCCGCGCTGGCCGGCTGACATGCACCTGCTGCGCGCCCAGGCCGGCGTCACCCTGCCGGCCGACAGCATCGCCGACCTCGGCCAGACCCCGGCCGAGCTGGTGATCCTCTGCACCGGCGACTCGCACCTGTCGCTGCTGGCCGAGGTGGCGCGCGAGCTACCCGAGGACTTCCCCAGCCTGCGCCTGGCCAGCCCGGCGCAGCTGCCCAACCACGCCTCGGTGGATTTCTACGTCGAGCAGGTGCTGCGCCACGCCAAGGTCATCCTGATCTCGGTGCACGGCGGCGTCAGCTACTGGCGCTACGGTATCGAGCGCCTGGTCGAGCTGGGCCGGCAAGGCGCCAGGATCATCCTGGTGCCCGGCGACGACAGCCCCGATCCCGAGCTGAGCGAACTCAGCAACGTACCGAGCGAGGACAGCCAGCGCCTGTGGCAATACCTGCGCCAGGGCGGCGCGGACAACGCCCGCCACCTGCTGCACTGCATCGCCAGCCGCTGGCTGCAGCGCGGCTACCCGTGGAGCGAGCCGCACGCCCTGCCGCGCACGCTGATCCATCACCCACGCCACGGTGCGGCAACTCTCGACCACTGGCGAGCCGACTGGCAGCCGGGCCGGCCGGTGGTGGCGCTGCTGTTCTACCGCGCCCAGGTGCAGGCCGGGAACACCGTCTTCGTCGACACTTTCTGCCAGCGCCTGCAGGCCCTGGGCCTCAATCCGCTGCCGATTGCCGTGGCCAGCCTCAAGGAGGCCGAATGCCTGGCGCAGGTCGAGGCCTGGCTGGACGAGACCGACACGGAGGTGATCCTCAACACCACCGGCTTCGCCCAGTCCAGCCCGGAATCACCACAAGAGCGGCCGTTCCGCCGTGATGTGCCGGTGCTGCAGGCGCTCTGCGCCCTGGACAGCGAGGATCAGTGGCAGGCCAGCACCCAGGGCCTGGGCCCGCGCGACCTGGCCATGCATATCGCCCTGCCCGAGCTGGACGGTCGCCTGATCACCCGGCCGATCAGCTTCAAGGGCGTGGCCGCGCGCAGCGAGCGCAGCCAGAGCGATGTGGTGCGCTACCGTCCGCATTTGCCGGGCATGGACTTCGTCGCCGAGCTGGCGCTGCGCTGGACCCGGCTCGCAGCCAAGACCAACGCCGACAAACGCGTCGCCCTGATCCTGGCCAACTACCCGACCCGCGACGGCCGCATCGGCAATGGCGTCGGCCTGGATACTCCGGCCGCCGCGCTGAATATCCTGCGCGCCCTGCAGCAGCAGGGTTATCCGGTCGCGAATCTACCGAGCGACAGCACCACGCTGATCCACCAGTTACTCGGCGGCGTGACCAACGACCTCGACAACCTCGACCTGCGCCCTTGCGCCCAGAGCCTGGCGCTGGACGACTACCAGCGCTGGTTCGCCAGCCTGCCCGAGGCCAACCAACGCGCAGTGATCGAACGCTGGGGCCCGCCCGAGCAGGACCCGATGTACCGCGGCGGACGCTTGATGATTGCCGGCCTGCGCTTCGGCCTGACCTTTGTCGGCATCCAGCCGGCGCGCGGCTATCAGCTGGACGCGGCGGCGGTGTACCACGATCCGGATCTGGTCCCACCGCATGGCTACCTGGCCTTCTACTGCTGGCTGCGCACGGCGTTCACCAGCGATGCGCTGATCCATGTCGGCAAGCACGGCAACCTGGAGTGGCTGCCAGGCAAGAGCGTCGGCCTGTCCGGCGCCTGCTGGCCGAGCGCGATCTTAGGTCCCTTGCCCAATCTCTACCCCTTCATCGTCAACGACCCCGGCGAGGGCGCCCAGGCCAAGCGCCGCACCCAGGCGGTGATTCTTGACCACCTGATGCCACCGCTGACCCGCGCCGAGAGCTACGGCCCGCTGCGCGACCTGGAGCGCCTGGCCGACGAATACTACGAAGCCAGCCAGCTCGACCCGCGCCGCGCCCTGGAGCTGCGCAGCGAGATCCAGCGCGAGGTGCGCGAGGCCAGCCTCGACCGCGAACTGGGCCTGCAGGTCAACGACGACCCGGACAGCTGGCTGCCGCAGCTGGATGCCTACCTGTGCGACCTCAAGGAATCGCAGATCCGCGATGGCCTGCACTGCTTCGGCGAATCGCCGAGCGGGCGCCTGCGCCGTGACACATTGCTGTCGCTGGTGCGCATCCCGCGTGGCGACGGTCATGGCCAGCACGCCAGCCTGTTGCGCGCGCTGGCCCAGGATCTGACTCTGGACTTCGATCCGCTGGGTGGCGAGCCGGCCAAACCTTGGAACGGACCACGCCCGGATTGCCTGTTGCCCCTGAGCGTTGAGCCCTGGCGCAGCCGTGGCGACACCCGCGAGCGCCTGGAACTGCTCGCCCTGCAACTGATCGAGCAGCCCGATTCGCCCGCGCCCGGCCCGGCCAGCGCCGCAGTGTTGAACGAGCTACGCGGCCATATCGCCCCGCTGCTGGACAGCTGCGGCGCCGCCGAGATGAACGGTCTGCTCGCCGCCCTGCAGGGCCGATTCGTGCCGCCGGGCCCCAGCGGCGCACCCAGCCGTGGACGCCTGGACGTGCTGCCCACCGGGCGCAACTTCTATTCGGTGGACGTACGCCACCTGCCCACCCCCACCGCCTGGCGCATCGGCGTGCAGAGCGCCCAACGCCTGCTGGAGCGTCACCTGCAGGACGAAGGCGAGCATCTGCAACATCTAGGTCTGTCGGTATGGGGCACGGCAACCATGCGCACCGGCGGCGACGACATCGCCCAGGCCCTGGCCCTGCTCGGCGTGCGCCCGGTATGGCAGCCCGGCAACCAGCGGGTCGAGCGAATCGAGGTACTGCCACTGGAACAGCTCGGCCGCCCGCGGGTGGACGTGACCCTGCGCGTGTCCGGCTTCTTCCGCGACGCCTTCGCCAACCTGATTCGCCTGTTCGATTCGGCCGTGCAGGCGGTGGCCGAGCTGGACGAACCCGAGGACATGAACCCGCTGGCCGCGCGGGTCTGGCAGGAAACCCTGAGCCATCAGGACCAGGGCCTGGACCCGGTCGAAGCGCGGCGCCAGGCCGGCTGGCGCATCTTCGGCGCCAAGCCGGGGGCCTATGGCGCCGGCATCCAGAACGCGGTGGAAGAGCGCCTGTGGCAGACCCGCGCCGATCTGGCCGAGGTCTACCTGAACTGGGGCGGCTACGCCTACGGCCAGGGCGCCGAAGGCCAGCCAGCTCGCGCGCAGTTCGCCGAACGCTTGCAGCAGCTACAGGCAGTGCTGCACAACCAGGACAACCGCGAGCACGACATTCTCGATTCCAACGACTACTACCAGTTTCAGGGCGGCATGCTCGCAGCCGTCGAGACCCTGCGCGGCGGCAAAGTCTCCAGCTACTTCGGCGACAGCAGCCAGCCGGACAACCCGCGCATCCGTACCCTCAAGGAAGAGCTGAGCCGCGTGGTGCGCGCCCGCGCGGTGAACCCCAAGTGGATCGCCGGAATGAAGCGCCACGGTTACAAGGGTGCCTTCGAGCTGGCCGCCACGGTCGACTACCTGTTCGGCTTCGACGCCACCAGCGAGCTGGTCGACGACCACCAGTACGCCCTGCTGGCCGATGCCTACCTGCTGGACAAGGACACCCGCGACTTCATCCAGCAGCACAACCCGGGCGCGTTGCAGGACATGCTCGAACGCCTGCTGGAAGCCCAGCAGCGCGGTCTCTGGCAGGAGCCCGGCGAGTACCGGGCGCAGCTGGAAAATCTGCTGCTGGACGCGGAGGAGAGCTGATGGAACAGCGTTCAGCTAGCCCCTCTCCCCCCGGGAAAGCGGTTGGGGTGAGGGAGAACCGAGTCGCACGCAGCCTCCCTCACCCCTGGCCCCTCTCCCAAGGGGAGAGGGGTGCCGGTGTACCAAGCCAGCCCGGGGTTCTCCCGCCCCACATCAGCCCTGTAGGGTGGATGGCGCTTTATCCATCCACCGCAACACCGCCACGGTGGACGAGCAGAGCGTCGTCCACCCTACCGATCTCATTTACCCGAGCGCAGTCTTTCGGCCGCCTCGCGCAGCATCGCCTCGGTGCCGCTCCAGCCCAGGCAGCCGTCAGTGATCGACACGCCGTAGCGCAGCTCGGCGGACAGCGCCTGGCAGCCGTCGAACAGATGGCTCTCCAGCATCACCCCGCGCAGGCTGGCGTCGCCGGCCAGGCGCTGGTCGAGCACGTCGCGCAGCACCGCCGGCTGACGCAGCGGGTCCTTGCCGCTGTTGGCGTGGCTGCAATCGACCATGATCCGCGCGGCGATGCCCTGCTTCTCCAGGCTCGCCCGCGCCACGGCCACGCTGGCCGCATCATGGTTCGGCCCGCTGTGGCCGCCGCGCAGCACCAGGTGGGTGTCCGGGTTGCCATCGGTCTCGACCAGCGCCGGGCGGCCCAGGTCGTCCACGCCGAAGTGCTGATGCGGGTGCGCTGCCGAACGCATGGCGTCGCAGGCAATGGACAGGCTGCCATCGGTACCGTTCTTGAAGCCCACCGGCACATCCAGGCCGCTGGCCAGCTCGCGGTGCACCTGCGACTCGCTGGTGCGTGCACCGATGGCGGCCCAGCCCAGCAGGTCGTCGAAGTAGCCGGCCACCAGCGGCTGCAGCAGCTCGGTGGCCACCGGCAGGCCGCGTTCGAGCATGGCCAACATCAGCCGGCGCGACAGTTCCAGGCCGCCGGCCATGTCGCCACTGCCGTCCAGTTGCGGGTCGTACACCAGGCCCTTCCAGCCAATGGTGGTGCGCGGCTTCTCGACGTAGGCGCGCATCACCAGCAGCAGCTGGTCGCTCACCTCGGGAGCCAGTGCGGCCAGGCGGTCGGCGTATTCCAGGGCGGAAATCGGATCGTGCAGGGAACAGGGGCCGACGACGACCAGCAGGCGCGAGTCGGAGCCGTCGAGCACGGCGCGGATGGCCTCACGCTGGGTGTGAACCTGGTTGGCGAGAGCGGCAGACAGCGGCAGGCGCTGGCGCAGATCAATGGGGCTCGGCAGCGGCGTTACGCGGCGGCGAGTGGTGGATGGCGGCACGGCTTGTGTGCGCAGAGCGGTAACGGAAGCATTCATGGCGGTGGTCCTCGCCCGGCGTGGCCTCATGCCACGCGCGGCGCGCTATCTGGGTGTTCGACTGGATTCTCGGAGGTGCGCGGCAGCGCTGCTAAATCGCCAGGCGGAGTTGCGGTAGCTGCGGTAATAGGCGGTGTAAGCGGTCATGTTTCGATCCTCTGTGTTCTCACCTGCGCTGAATGGCTGCGCGTCGGCCAGGCTGCGTTGGCGTTGGTTCGGAATGCTCATGTACCACTCGTACACTGCGCTTCCTCACCGGCCGCCGCCTTGCCTGGCTCTAGCTCGCTCATCCAGCGGCAGGCGCTGGTTGTTGGCCTTGTGGGCCGGAAAAACAAAAACCCCGGTCGGGAGGCCGACCGGGGTTTCGTGAAACTGGCTGGTGGCGACCCTTTGCTCTGGGGCGCCTGTGGGGTATCAGGCGCGCCGTCGGCTAAACCAATACCCGTAAAAGAAATAAGCGACGGCCTCGACCTGCGCGCGTACGCCAGCGACGCCGACAGCGGCGGAGCGAACGAGGCGGTTCAGGGAAGGACGAGACGACATGCTGATCTCCAAAATGATGGTTGCCACGCTAACCGATCGCCCCATTCAACTTCAACCCTTGCCCTGAGGTAACGCCATGCAGCCCCATTTCCCCCTGGCCGCCGTGGTGGCCGCCGACGAGCTCAAGCTGGCGCTGTGCCTGGCCGCCATCGACCCGGCCCTGGGCGGCGTGCTGATCGAAGGCCCCCGCGGCATGGCCAAGTCCACCCTGGCGCGCGGCGTGGCCGACCTGCTCGACGGCGGGCGCTTCGTCACCCTGCCGCTGGGCGCCAGCGAGGAACGCATCGTCGGCACCCTCGACCTGGATGCCGCGCTCGGCGAGGGCCGCGTGCGCTTCTCCCCCGGGGTGCTGGCCAACGCCCATGGCGGCGTGCTCTACGTCGATGAGGTAAACCTGCTGCCCGATCACCTGGTGGACCTGCTGCTCGACGTGGCGTCCAGCGGCACCAACCACATCGAACGCGATGGCCTGTCGCACAGCCACCCGGCGCGCTTCGTACTGATCGGCACCATGAACCCCGAGGAAGGCGAGCTGCGCCCGCAGCTGCTCGACCGCTTCGGCCTCAAGGTGCAGCTCGGCGGCGCACCCGAGCCGGCACAGCGCGCGGAGATCGTCCGCCGCCGCCTGGCCTTCGACGACGCCCCCGAAGCCTTCCTCGCTCAGTGGCAGAACGAACAGGACGCCCTACGCCAGCGCTGCGTCAAAGCTCGCCTGCGCCTGAGCGACATCCCGCTGGACGACGCCAGCCTGCACGCCATCGCCCAGCGCTGCTTCGCCGCCGCCGTGGACGGCCTGCGCGCCGACCTGGTGTGGCTGCGCGGCGCCCGCGCCCATGCCGCCTGGCGTGGCGCGAGCCGGATCGAAGCGCAGGATATCGACGCCCTGGAGCCCTTCGTTCTCGCCCATCGCCGCCGTGAACACACGCCGCTCGCGAGCCAGCCACCAGCGCCAAATCCGTCGGAACAACAGCCCTCGCAACAGGATCAGGGCGAAGGCCAGTGGGGCGCACTGCCGCCGCAGGCCGTGGCCGTCGGCGATCGGCGCGAGCCACCGAGCTGGCCAAAAAAGCCCTGAGCATCCGCCCGCGCCAGGCCCCAGGCGCGGATGCCCTCCCCCAACCCGGCCAGGCCCAAGGCGGACGCAGCGGCGCACGCGGCACCGGCACGCCTACGCGCATCGACTGGCCGACGACCCTCTCCCACGGCCGACCACGCTGCCGCGCCGAACTGCGCTGGCACGCCCGCCGCCTGCGCCCCGGTGAGCTGTGGCTGGTGATAGTCGATGCCTCGGCCAGTACCCGTCGGCATGGCGCCCTGGCCCAGGCCAAGGGCCTGCTCGCCGAGCTGTTCACCAGCGCCTATCGCCAGCGCGCACGCCTCGCCGTGCTCGAAGCCGGCGGCGCGCAGCCACGCTGGCTATGGCAAGGACAGAAGGCATCGCCTGAGCTACACACCTGGCTGCTGCAGCTCGGCGCCGGCGGCGGCACCCCGGTCATCGAAGCACTGCAATTGGCCACGCCCTGGCTGCTGCGTCGGCAACGCCACAAGCCAGGCGAACAGCAACGCCTGCTGCTGCTCACCGACGGCCGCCTACGCGACTGGTCGCGGCTTACCGCACTCCCCTGCACCAGCCTGCTGCTGGACATCGAGCGCGCGCCCATCCGCCTCGGTCGCGCCCGCCAGCTGGCCTTTGAGCTGGGCGCCGACTACCACCATATCGACGAACTGGCCCTGAGTCGCGCGCCCACCTGGAACAGACCATGAAAGAACTGCTGCTGGTCGGCATCGGCGCCGGCGACCCGGACTACATCACCCAACAGGCGATCAAGGCCCTGCGCCGCAGTGACGTGATATTCCTGATGGACAAGGGCCCGGCCAAACACAAGCTCAACGCCCTGCGTCGGGAAATCTGCGAGCGCTTCCTGGGTGACCACAGCCCACGCTTCGCCGAAGGCCAGCAGCCGGAACGCGAGCGCGACGCCGCCGACTACCGCGCCAGCGTGGACGAGCTGAACCGCGACAAGCAGGCGGTGTTCGAGCAGCTGATCGACGAGCAGATGAGCGATGGCGAGACGGCCGCCTTCATGGCCTGGGGCGACCCTTCGCTGTACGACAGCAGCATCCGCATCATCGAATCCATCGCCACCGCGCGCAGCGACCTCACCTACGACGTGATCCCCGGCATCACCAGCCTGCAGGCCCTTACCGCTCGCCACCGCGTACCGCTGAACCAGATCGGCCGCGCCGTGGAAATCACCACCGGCCGCCTGCTGGCCGAGGGCTGGCCGCAAGGCGTGGACAGCGTGGCAGTGATGCTCGACGCCAAGGACACCTACCTACGGTTTGTTGGGCAGGGGCTGCATATCTATTGGGGGGCGTATGTGGGGACGGCGGATGAGATTTTGATTGCTGGGGCGCTGGATGAGGTGGCAGAGCGGATTGCGGCGACTCGCGCGGATGCGCGGGAGAGGAATGGGTGGATTATGGATAGCTACTTGCTACACAAGAGTGGAGCAACTCGGGACTGAGAGGCAGTCGAAATAGCGCAGCATTTCCGCCGTTCGGCATCCAGATTTTAGTCACCCTATGGACAGCCTTTGGATGTGCCACCACTATGATGGCCACCACAGTGGCTACGCATTTTCGAGAGGGATCTTTATGGGGTGGAAGGGTACGCTGCGGTCGATGCAGGCCGCTTCTCGTCGAGCAGAACGCGACTCTCAACGTCGGCAGCGCGAGCTGGAAAAGCGTCGCAAAGAGTTCGCGAAAATGGAGGCCCTAGAACAGGCCGCCTACGAAGTTGAGGTTTACGACAATCACATCGAGGTTTTGCTTTCCGTTCATCGTGAAAGTGCCGAAAGGATCGATTGGGCAGCATGTGCTGAGCGTATAGAGCCGTTATGCCCTGTGATGCAGCCAGTCAATGAAATTGCCGCAAAGGCAAAACTCGAAAGCTATCAGCCTAGTATTTTTGCCCGCTTACTGAAGCTACAAAAACGACAGCTCAATAAGCTTTCTCACAAAGTCGAACTGGCAAAGGCTCTAGATACCCAGTGGTATGAAGAAGCTGTGAAAGCGTGGCAGGCCGAGCATGCTGATTGGAGCTCCGATAAGGTCTTAGCTGAGCGTTTGTTGAAGCACGATCTCGCTGCCAAGATCGAGGCAATTGAGTTACTTCACCCCTTCGAAGACATCTCGATGCTCGGCTCTTCCATTAAGTTTACTGTTCACCCAAACGGCTTGGTGGAGGCTGTGCTTAATGTCCACGGTGAGCGAGTTATTCCTTCGGAAATTAAGAGCCTTCTACAAAGCGGAAAGCTTTCTACTAAGAAGATGCCGGTCAGTCGCTTTAATGAGTTGCTTCAAGACTACGTATGCAGCTGTGCTCTGAGGGTAGGACGCGAGCTGCTTGCAATACTCCCGGACGAGCTAGTGATCGTGACTGCAAGTGATCGATTACTGAACTCTGCGTCAGGTCACCTTGAGGAAATGCCACTGCTTAGCGTTGCCATTTCACGCAAGACTCTGGATGTACTGAATCTGGATGCGATTGATCCTTCAGACTCCATGAAGAATTTCATACACAACATGTCGTTTAAGAAGGCCACAGGGTTCTCCCCCGTTTGTGCACTAGAACCTCGTCAATTCAGGGTTAACGCTCAATCGGTTTGAAGCATGTGCGTTTAGCACCACATCGCTTTTCGCCCTTACGGCGAGTCACTTTCTCTTTGCTCGCGCGAAAGAGAAAGTAACCAAAGAGAAAGCGCGCCCGGCATCCGGGTCTGGCCTACGGCCAGACTTCCCTCGCTCCGGTGCCGCTCCGGGGGCCGGCTTACAAGGGCCGTCCCTGGCCCTTTAAGCGGAGACGCCTAGTCCTCTCGCCGCATCCATGCGGCTCGTCCCCCTGCGCAACACCTCCACTCGGCCTCCTGACGGGGATTCGGTTCCGAGTTGCTTGAGGGTTCTTTTAAGCGCTGCGCGCCCGAACGGAGTTAGCAGGACTCGCTTTCGTAGGGTGGTCTCGCCGCAGGCAGCCCACCACACCGGAACGGTGTACTGCCCTTCGGGCGAGTAATACCCTACAGGAGCAGCATCGTGCCCTCAGGCAACTCCCTGCCCCCTTCAGAAGGCCGAACGGAATCGTTGTGTAAGGGGTTGAGCGGCATGGATGCCGCGAGAGCCGCGATGGGCCAGGGATGGCCCTTCGCGGCGGGCCCCTGGAGCAATGATGGAGTGAGGGAAGTCGAGCGCAGCGAGACCCGGATGGCGGGGGCAAGACCTTTTGGTTCCTTTTGGCGGGGCCGGCCATCCGGGCGTTTGCCAAAAGGGACCCGCCCAGCAGGGCGGAACCACTGCCCCAGCCAACGCAGCAACTGGCCAACGCACAAACCGAAAGCCAACGCAGTTGCCGAACCCCAGCCCCACAAGCGAGCATCAACCCCAATCTCGCAGTCTGGAGTAACACCCATGAATCCCCACCAAAAGCAGGTCGACCTCGCCAAGGCCTACCGCCTCCTCAACCACGGCCCAACCGTGCTGGTCTCCGCCCGCCACGACGGCGTCGACAACGTCATGGCCGCCGCCTGGGCCTGCGTCCTCGACTTCTCCCCACCCAAGCTCACCGTGGTGCTGGACAAGGCCACCCGCACCCGCGAACTGATCGAACGCAGCGGCAGCTTCGTCATCCAGGTGCCCACCGCCGCCCAGCTGCAGCTGACCAACCAGGTCGGCAACCACAGCCTCAAGGAGGATCCGGACAAGCTGGCCAAGGCCGGCGTCGAGCTGTTCGACATGCCCGGCCACGACCTGCCCTTCGTGCAAGGCTGTTCGGCCTGGATGGCCTGCGAACTGATCACTGAGCCGCACAACCAGAACACCTACGACCTGTTCATCGGCGAAGTGGTCGGCGCCTGGGCAGACGACCGCGTGTTCCGCGACGGCCGCTGGCACTTCGAGGAGGCCGACCCAGCCTGGCGCAGCCTGCACCATGTGGCCGGCGGGCATTTCTATGCCATCGGCGAGGCGCTCAAGGCCTAGGAACTCTCACCTTCGACGAACGCCGCTATATGCCTGGCGCAGGCCAGCGGGTATTGCAGGTGCGGGCCATGGCCGGAGCTCGGCAGGGTCAGCAGCTGCAGGGTCGGCAGCGCGCCGCTGAGGGCGTGCCAGTTTTCCACCGGAAAGACGATGTCGTGGCTGCCACCGATGTGCAGCACGGGAATGCCCGTGCGCTTGAGGGCGTCGAGCAGCGGCGGCACCGGGATGATCGGGTTGCGCGGCCCGTCGCCCAGTTGCTGGCCGGCCCACTCGTGGGGCACCGGCGGGCACTGGCCGGAGGTACGCGAAGCGATGCGCGCGGCCGACTGGGTTGCCGCCGCGCGGCTGTCCTGGGACAGCGGCTCGAAGAACAGGTGAACGAAGTCCTCGAAGTCGTTCTCCCGCCGCGCCAGCTCATAGAACAGCGGCTCGCCCATGCGCACCAGCTCACCCGGCGGCGTGGTGCCGAACAGCAGCAGATGACTGAGCCGCTGCGGCGCCTGCAGGAACACCAGCTGCGCGGCGATGCCACCGAGCGACCAGCCGCCGAGCACCAGGCGCTGCAGGTCGAGGGCGGCGATCAGGGCGAGAATGTCGCGGGCCAGGCGCGCTGGGTCGTAACTGGGCTCGCCGCCGGACAGGCCCAGGCCGCTGTAGTCGAAGACGTAGACCCTGAAGCCCTGCTCGGCGAGCGCATCGAGGAACAGCGGGTCCCAGTCATCCATGGTGCCGCGAAAGCGTACGCACAGCAGCAGCGGCGTGCCCTCGCCGATCACCCGATAGGCCAGGCGACGGCCATTGCTCTCGACGAACTGATTGGGTACCTGGTGGGCGGGCTGGTGCGGCATGGCGGGTGACTCCTCTGCTGGACTTCGGAGAGCGTAGCCGGCCCCATCACATGCGGAACGATTCGCCCGCCTGCGCATTGCCCTCGAGGTGCACTTTGGCTCGCCGCATCAACGCCGGTATCTCGCTCACCAGGTAGTCCCAGAATCGGTCGTTGTTCACCGTATCGGCCACTATCCGGGGCGGCAGAAAGCGCTGCATTTCCTTGCGGAAGTCGGCCTTTACCTGCGGATCGCCGGACAGCGAAGCGACACGCTCATCCGCCCTGGCCAGGAAGTCCGGCACCTGCACGCGGTGATCGCCCAGCTTGCCTGGCAGCAGCTGCAGCGCCGGCTCGACACCCTGCTGTTTCAGCCACAGCAGGTCCCAGAGATCGCGATTCTTGATACGCCCACGACGCAGGGCGAAGGCCAGAATCTTGTCCACATAGATTTCTTCCAACGCCTCGGTATTGAGGATCAAGCCCTGGGTGCCCATGTCCACGCCATAGGGATTGAGCAGGGTCTTCGGCGTGCTCAGGTACGTGGGGATGGCGCAGACATCGATGTTGATGCGCTGGGCCGGCATGCTGCGCGCTTGCGGCCGGGTCTGGATCTTCAGCTTCCAGGTGTCGACATTGCCCGACTCCTTGCTCGGCTCGCTGACCTCCACCTGCAGGCCGTACTTGGTCTGCAACCTGTCGATCAGGGTGGCTTTCAGCTGGGACAGATCGGCACGGTCGAAATCGGCGCCTCCGGTGAAATCCAGGTCCTCGCTCAAGCGATTGGAGCCGTAGCAGGCACGCAGGCAGGTGCCGCCGATAAAGCAGAGTTTCTCCAGCATGCCGGCCTCGCTCAGGGCCAGCATGATGTCGTGATGCAGCAGCTCCTTCTCCACCACGACGCGCAGGCTCGCCAGGTCTCCGTTTTGGACGAGGGCCTGGTCTACCAGGCGATCAAACAAGCTCATGGGCTGCACTCCAGTCGATCAGGTCGAGATTGCGCTTCGCCACCTTCATATCGCGCAGCGCCAGGGCTGGAGATGCGCGCCACAGGCGGCAGCGCTCGTCATAGACGAGCTGCTCGCTCAGGTCCTGCGGCCTCTGCCGGGTATGCACGAACTCGATGGTGCCCCAGCGACCGCATTCGATACGGCTGGAGCGCCCCGAGGACATCAGGGTGATCCAGTTCAGCGGGATCTGCGAAATGATGCCGGCGTCGCTGAGTGCGGTTTCCAGGCTGATGTAGTTGAACTCCTGGGCACGCAGGCGGGCCGCCGCATGGAACAGCAGCAACCCGGAATTGGGCCGCGCCGGAAGGTAGAGATAGAGGCCACGACAGACGCGCTCCAGCCTGCCCTCCTTGGCCGCCCGACTGAGCAAGGCGCGAAAGGCCTCGACGGAAATATCCGGCACCAGGGCGCGGATGTCCGAAGGGGTGAACAGGTAACGGTCGGGGGAGGCAAGCGAATCCAGGCCGCCATACAAGCGGCGAATGGGCTGGCTGCTTTCGCGGCGCGTTTCCATGGCGATAGCTCAACGGAAAGTTACAGTAACTGTCACTTAGCGTAGAACTGAAAGGCGAAATACTCAACAGAAAATAACAAGAACAGTCATTTTCTGTTGAGTAATTGCTCAAGCCTGCGGATACCACCGCGGTGTATACACCCATTCGCCGCCGCCCTGGCGCGGGAAGCGGCGGGTCTGGCTGGAGCCGATGATCACCAGGGTGCGCATGTCCACCAACTCCGGGGTGAGCTCGCCGAGGGTGAGCACGCGCAGCGCCTCGGCCGGACGGCCGATGTCGCGGCCGAGCACGACCAGGGTCTGCGGTTCGCGATGCTGGCGCAGCAGGTCCAGCGCCCGACCGAGCTGCCAGGGGCGCGCCCGGGAGATCGGGTTGTAGAAGGCCATGGCCAGATCGGCGGCGGCAGCATGCTGCAGGCGTTTCTCGATCACCGCCCAGGGCTTGAGGTTGTCGGACAGGGAGATCAGGCAGAAGTCGTGCCCCAGCGGCGCACCAGCCCTGGCCGCGGTGGCCAGGGCGGCGGAGATACCGGGCAGCACTTCCAGCTCGACGCCCTGCCAACCTGCATCGCTGGAAGCCTCCAGCGCCTCCATCACCGCGGCAGCCATGGCGAATACGCCGGGGTCGCCGGAGGACACCATCACCACGCGGCGTCCCTGCGCCGCCAGTTCGAAGGCATGGGCGGCGCGCTGCAACTCCTCGCGGTTGTCGCTGGCGTGCAGGCACTGGTCAGCGCGGTAGGGGCCGGCCATGATCACGTAGGTCTCGTAGCCGAGCACGTCCTCGGCCTCGTCCAGCGCGCGGCGCACGGCCGGGGCCAGCAGCTCGGCGCAGCCAGGACCGATGCCGACCACGCTGAGGCGACCACGCGGGCGGCCGAGGGCGGCAGCGGTTTGCGGGCTATCGGCCAGATGCAAACTCAGCCCCGGCGCCTCGTAGCAGACCGGCGGCAGCGCGGTATTCGACTCGATAAAACGCAGCGGTACCTTCAACTCGGCGGCGGCCTGCTCGGCGAACGGCAACGAACGCCCCTCGCCCGCGACCAGGAACGCGGCCAGCGCCGCCTCGGCCATGCCGGCCTTGGCTAGCGCGGCGCGCAGATGAACAGCCAGCTCGGTGGACGGCTCGGCGCAGCGCGCCAGCAACCGGCGCGGATGAATCAGCAGCGCATCATCGTCGCTGGCGGCGGCCACATCGATGCGCAGGCAACGCTCGCCCTCGGCATGCAGCGGCAGGTTGGCCTGCTCCAGCCAGGGCGCCTCGCCTTCGACGCGCAGGCGCGCACCGCCGAGCAGGTCGCTGACCAGGCGTTTGCCTTGCTCCAGATCGGCCAGGGCATAGCCTGCTGGCGGGTCGAGCAGGCAGGTGCCGAAGCGCAGCTCGCCGCTGGTGGTGATGGCCGGCGCCACCGCCAGCCACTCGCCCAGTTCGCGGGCCAGGCGATTGACCCCGGCCAGGCCGCCGAGCAGCGGCACCACGGCGCTGCCGTCTTCGGCCAGGGCCAGCACCGGCGGCTCCATGCCCTTTTCCACCAATGCCGAAGCCAGGCTGCGAATCACGATGCCGGCGGCGCACAGGGCGATGATGGGCGTGCCGGCGCGGTACAGGCCGCGCAGGTGTTCGGCGAATTCGCGGTAGCTTTCGTCTACCTCCTCCACCCGCCCGGCCAGGCCGTGGATGCGGGCATCGGGATAGCGCTCGCGCACGCGGCGCGCGGTGGCCAGGGCCGAGGGACCGAGGATGACGATGGTGGGGCTCATGGACGCGCCCCTTGTAGGAGCGGCCTTGGCCGCGATGACGGAGTACGGCAAGCAATCGCGGCCAAGGCCGCTCCCACCAAGATCGAGTCAGCCACGCCACTTCTCCCCCGGCACCAGGATCATGGAGAAGTACGGCGAGGCCAGCGGGTCGACCTCGTCCAGCGGCACTATGTGCTGGTTGTCCATGGTCGCGCGCTCCACGTAGTGCGCGCGTTCGGCCAGGCCGAGGCGTTGCAGCACGCGGCGCACCTTGTCGAAGTTGCGACCCAGCTTCATCACCACGGCAGCCTCGGCGCTGCGCAGGCGCTGCTCCAGTTCCTCTTCCGGCAGTACGCCGGAGAGCACGCTCAGGCTCTGGTTGCGATACACCAGCGGCGTGCCCAGCACCGAGGCGCAGCCGAGCATGGAGCACACGCCGGGCACCACCTCAGCCTCATACTGCGCGGCGAGGCGGTCGTGCAGGTACATGTAGGAGCCGTAGAAGAAAGGGTCGCCCTCGCAGATCACCGCCACATCGCGGCCGGCATCCAGCTCGGCGGCAATCTGCACGGCGCAGGTGTCGTAGAAGTCGGCGATCACATCCTCGTAGGTCAGCGGCGGCTCCAGCTTCTCGGTGGTCACCGGGTACACCAGCGGCAGGCGGCGCTGCGCCTCGGTCAGGTGCTGTTCGATGATGCCGAAGGCGTTGCCGCCCTGACCTTTATTCGCCTTGGCCTTGGCCACGAAGTAGCCCACCACCGGCGCGGACTGCAGCAGGCGCAGGGCCTTGAGGGTGATCAGCTCCGGATCGCCGGGGCCGACGCCGAGGCCGAGCAGACGGCCCTTCATCACTCCACCTCCGTGGCCAGGGCGTTGACGGCGGCGGCGGCCATGGCGCTGCCGCCACGACGGCCGCGCACGATGACGTAGGGCACGCCGCGGCTGTCGGCGGCGAGCATGTCCTTGGATTCGGCGGCGCCGATAAAGCCCACCGGCATGCCGAGGATCAGCGCCGGCTTCGGCGCGCCGGCGTCGAGCATTTCCAGCAGGTAGAACAGCGCGGTGGGCGCGTTGCCGATCACCACCACGCTGCCTTCCAGGTGCTCGCGCCAGTGCTCCAGCGCCGCTGCCGAGCGGGTGTTGCCGAGGTCACGGGCCAGCTGCGGCACATCCGCCTCGTTCAGGGTGCAGATCACCGGGTTGTTGGCAGGCAGGCGCGCGCGGGTGATGCCCTCGGCGACCATGCGCGCATCGCAGAGGATCGGTGCGCCCTTGGCCAGTGCCGCGCGGCCGGCGGTGCCCGCGCCGGGCGAGAAGCGCAGGTCCTGCACCACGTCGACCATGCCGCAGGCGTGGATCAGGCGTACGGCGAGTTTTTCCAGGTCGGCCGGGATGGCGCCGAGGTCGGCCTCGGCGCGGATGGTGGCGAAGGACTGGCGATAGATCTCCTGACCATCGCGGATGTAATCGATCATTCGGAATTTCCTGCGGCGAGCTGCTCGCCGGCTTGGTCGATATCGAGGGACGTCGCCAGCAGGCGGCCGAATCCGGCCTGGCCCTGCTCGCGGCGATAGAGGTCGTAATGGCCGCCGGGCTGGGCCAGCAGCGTGTAGGGCGAGACATGGGCGGCGGCGCAGCTGCGCGGGCAGCCGCACAGGTGCACCTGCGCCGGGCCGTGCGGGCCCAGGTGCGTGGCCAGGCGCAGGGCATCGGCCTTGGTGTCCGCCGCCGCCTTGGCGCAGCCGGTGGCGCCGCTGCAGGCGAGCATGCGGGCCAGCGGCGCACGGGCGTCCAGCAGCAGACCGATGTCGCTCATGGCCTGCATCAAGATGGACTGGCGATCAGTGGCGACATCCGGCAGCAGCACGCCCTGCCAGGGCGTAAGGCGCAGCTCGCCGCTACCCTCGGCATCTGCCAGATCGGCCAGGGCCTGCAGTTGCTCGGCGTGCAACCGCCCGAGCGGCGCACCGGCCAGCAGCATCACCCGCCCCGGCTGGGCCTGGGCATGCGCCCCCAGAGGCGCGCCTTCCAGCGCTGGGCTGGCGATGCTAGGCGTCGCAGGTTGGAAGTCGAATGGCAGGCGGGCGAGGAAAGCTTGCGCCGGTAGCTCGGCCAACAGCTGGCGCATGCGCGAATGCTCGCCGGCCAGTTCGAGGAACAGGTGCAACAGCGCTTCTACCAAAGGTACTGCCTGATCCGCCTCGACCACGCCCAGCGCATCACCGCGCGGGCAACCGGCCAGGCCGAAGGCCAGCTTGTTGCCGCCAGGCACCGCGCTGAGCCAGACATCGTGCGGATGGTCGAGCATCGCCAGTGCTTCGCCGCCGTCCAGCTGGATGGCGAACTTGGGCGACAGGTCGCGGAACTCCGGTACATCCTGCAGCAGTGCCAGTAGTTGTTCGGCCAGCGGGCGGGTATCGAGATAAGCGGCAGGATCACGACCAGCCGCCGGGCTGATCAGCACATTGCGCACATCGTCGGCATTGGCATGGCGCGGGCCGAGGCCGGCGTCGAGCAGTTGCTGTATCAGCGCGCCCTGGCACTCCTCGCGCACGCCGCGAATCTGCAGGTTGCTGCGGTTGGTCAGCTCCAGCACGCCACTGGCATGGGCTCGCGAGGCCGCGACCATAGCGCGGGCCTGAGCGCTGGTGAGCAGGCCGCCAGGCAGCTTGACCCGGCAGATGCCGCCATCTTTCGCCGGCACGACGCGCCACAGCCCCGGGCAGGCGGACGGCCGGGGAACATGCGCAGCGGCAATAGAGGGATAGGGTTTCAAACGGTCACCGACAACGAACGACGCGGCGACCGAACCAGTGAAATCCACACAGGGATTTCTTGGCATCGGTACACCCCGCCCGATGTTGGCACTCGCGACTGCGTCGTCGGCAGGTCTCCTGGCTGACAGGTCCTCATCGCTGCACGGCCTTCCCGATTGCTCAGTGGCATGTGTGTGAAGCGACTCGCTGCTTACAGTTGCGGGGGCAGCCACGGCTTGTACCGTGTTCCCTCTTAGGCCCGAGCGTTTCCCGCAAAGCGGGTCGGGCACCGACGAAGGCGCTATTATGCCCGCTTTTCGCGGCACCGGGCCAAGCCCGCGCGTCGCCCGCAAGGCATCGAGGAGGCACAGATGACGGCCTGGCTGACGGTAGTGGGCATCGGCGAAGACGGTTATGCAGGCCTGGGCAAGGCGGCGCGCCGCGCGCTGCTGGCAGCCGAGTGCATCGTCGGTGCGCCGCGCCAGCTCGACCTGCTGCCACCGTGCATCCGCGCCCCGCGCGAAGCCTGGCCGAGCCCCTTCAGCCTGGAGCCGGTGCTGCAACGACGCGGCACGCCGACCTGCGTGCTGGCCAGCGGCGACCCCATGCTCTTCGGCGTTGGCGCCAGCCTGGCGCGTCAGGTAGATCAAGGCGAGATGCGGGTGCTGCCGGGGCCCTCCTCCTATTCCCTGGCCGCCGCCCGCCTGGGCTGGCCGCTGCAGGACGTGACCCTGCTGTCGGTGGTGGCGCGTCCTCTGCCCGCCGTCGCCCGCCATCTGCATGACGGCCAGCGCCTGCTGATCCTGTGCAACGACGGCGATAGCCCCGCCGCCATCGCCGCCCTGTTGCGCGAGCGTGGCTTCGGCGCCAGCCGTCTGAGCGTGCTGGAACACCTGGGCGGCCCGCTGGAGCGACGCATTGATGGCCTGGCCGCGAGCTGGAGTGTGGAAGCAGTCGCCGCGCTCAATCTGCTGGCCGTGGAATGCCAGGCCGATACCGGCATGCAGCCGCTACCGCTGACCATCGGCCTGCCCGACGACGCCTACCAGCACGACGGCCAGCTGACCAAGCGCGACGTGCGCGCCATCACCCTTGCCCGCCTGGCGCCACGCCCCGGCGAGCTGCTGTGGGATGTCGGCGCCGGCTGCGGTTCGATCGGCATCGAGTGGCTGCGTAGCCATCCGCGCTGTCGCGCCATCGCCATCGAGGCTAACGAAGGTCGCCAGCAACTGATCGCGCACAACCGCGACGCCCTCGGCGTGCCGCAGCTGCAGCTGGTGGCCGGCGAGGCACCGGAGGCACTGGCCGGCCTCGACTTTCCCGACGCCATCTTTATCGGTGGCGGCGTCACCGTACCCGGCGTGCTGGAGCTGTGCTGGCAGGCGCTCAAGCCCGGCGGGCGGCTGATCGCCAACGCTGTGACCCTGCAGAGCGAGGCCATGCTGGTGAGCTTCCGCGAACAGCACGGCGGCGAGCTGACCCGTATCGCCATCGCCCAGGCCCAGCCGCTGGGCGAATTCGACACCTGGCGCAGCGCCCTGCCGATCACCCTGCTGCAAGTGCACAAGCCGTGACCCGCGTGCTGCTGCTCGGCGGTGTCGGCGACGCACTTCGCCTGGCCCGTCGCCTGGGCCCCGAGCACCTGTACAGCCTGGCCGGGCTGGGCAAGGTGCCGGAGGACCTGAACTGCCAGGTGCGCGTTGGTGGCTTCGGCGGTGCCGAGGGCCTGGCCGACTTTATCAGCGCCAAGGGCTTCGACCTGCTGCTGGACGTCACCCATCCCTATGCCGCGCAGATCAGCGCCAATGCCGCCACGGCCGCGCGCCTGACAAGCGTGCCCTGCTGGGCGCTGCGTCGACCGGGCTGGCAGCCGCAGCCCGGCGACGACTGGCGCGAGGTGGTGGACTGGGCCGCACTGGTCCAGGCGCTGGAGCCCTTCCGCAAGCCCTTCTTCACCCTCGGCCGCGAACCGCTGGCGCACCTCGACGAGATTCCCGCGCACCAGCACTGGACCCTGCGCCTGCTCGATGCCCAGCCCGAACACCCACGCGCCCGCTGCATCGCCGCGCGCGGCCCCTTCACCCTTGAAGACGAACGCGCGCTGTTCGCCGCGGAGGGCTTCGATGTGCTGGTGAGCAAGAACAGTGGCGGCAATGCCACCGAGGCCAAGCTGCAGGTCGCCCGCGAGCGCGACCTGCCGGTGCTGATCCTGCAACGCCCGCAACTGCCCGAAGTGGAGCGCAGCTTCGCCGATCCCGAAACCCTGTGGCAGGCGTTGCAGCCGCTGCTCCGAGAAACCTGATGAAGACCGAAACCTACGCCCGCGTGCTGTTCGCCGGCCCCGACTTGAACCACGGCAGCTTCGCCGAGCTGACCCGCCGCCAGTTCGCCGAGCAGTTCGGCACCGCCGTGCTGGGCGATCTGTTCGATACCGACGCTGGCTATGACCAGCTCTGGGAGCAGGTGCGCGAGTGCCTGCACGGTGAAGAGTTGCCGCTGTTGCTCGTCGATCTCGACCCGCTCGGCGGCAGCCCGCAGCTGGACTGGCTGCGCGGCGAACTGCAGGCACTGGCCGGCGAACGCGCCGACCGGCTGTTCGTCTGTGCCGGCAATGCCGAGGATGTGACGGCCCTGGCCGATCTGATCCAGCAACCGGAAAAACATCTGGGCTGCGTGGAGGTGCCGCAACTACCGGAATCTCACTCCTGGTCGTGCATCCCGCCGCACCGCTATCGCGTGCTGCTGTGCAACGGCCCGCGCTGCACCCGGCGTGGCGCCCTGCCCTTGTGGAAGCTGTTGCGCGAGGAGCTGAAGGCAGTCGGCCGCCTGGAGACCGAAAACGGCGTACATATAACCCGTACCCAGTGCCAGTTCCCCTGCGACCAGGGGCCGACCCTGAGCGTCTACCCGAGTGGCGAGTGGTACCGCATACGCGATGCGGCCGAGGTGAGGCGCCTGGTGCAGGAGCGCTTCGTCGAGGAGCTCGCGGTGCCCGAGCTGATCATGCGTGGCTAGATAGAGAACCGGCCGCTCTGGGCGGCCGGTCGGGAATCACAGGTTCATCACATCGAGGAAGCGTGGCGTGGCGCTGTCATCGATCTTCAGGCTCTGGAAGTCGAACAGCTCGCGGTCAGCCAGCTGCGACGGCACCACGTTCTGCAGGGCGCGGAACATGATCTCGGTGCGGCCCGGGCTCTTGCGCTCCCATTCCACCAGCATCTCCTTGACCACCTGGCGCTGCAGGTTCTCCTGGGAGCCGCACAGGTTGCACGGGATGATCGGGAACTCCTTCATCACCGAGTAGGCCTCGATGTCCTTCTCGTTGCAGTAGGCCAGCGGGCGGATCACCACGTTGCGGCCGTCGTCGGACAGCAGCTTGGGCGGCATGGCCTTCAGCGTGCCGCCGTAGAACATGTTGAGGAAGAAGGTCTCGAGGATGTCGTCGCGGTGGTGACCGAGGGCCATCTTGGTCGCACCGATCTCGTCGGCGTAGGTGTACAGGGTGCCGCGGCGCAGGCGCGAGCACAGCGAGCAGGTGGTCTTGCCCTCCGGGATCTTCTCCTTCACCACCGAGTAGGTGTCCTTCTCGATGATGTGGTACGGCACGCCAATGGATTCCAGGTAGGCCGGCAGCACGTGCTCGGGGAAGCCGGGCTGCTTCTGGTCCATGTTCACCGCGACGATCTCGAACTTGATCGGCGCCACCTTCTGCAGGTACAGCAGGATGTCGAGCATGGTGTAGCTGTCCTTGCCGCCGGACAGGCAGACCATCACCTTGTCACCATCCTCGATCATGTTGAAGTCGGCGATGGCTTCGCCGGTCAGGCGGCGCAGGCGTTTCTGCAGTTTGTTCTGGTTGACCGAAAGGCTGCTGGACATGGTGCTCGGGAATCCGGGTGAAGGCGAAAAGCTGGCCATTTTACGCACAAAGCCGGCGCTAGGCAGCCCGTGTTAGGCTGATCGGATGAACGACCTCGATCCCGCCCTTGATCTGCCCGACCAGCTGCATGCCCTGCTCCGCGAAGCGCCCGCCGGCATCAGCGAGTTCCACCTGATCCAGCAGCTCAAGGCTCGACACTCCACGCATATCCCCAATCTCGGCCTGGCCGACAAGCTGGTGCTGTACCGCACCCACTTCCTGCTGTTCAACGCCCTGTACCTGCTGCGGGACCGCTTGTGGCAGGCGCAGAGCGCACACCTGGAGATCAGCCCGCTGTGCGTGCAGCTGCAACCCTGGCGAGCGGGCCCCGACGCGCTGGCCGAACACGACCCGCTGCGTGACTACTATCTCAATCTGCAACATTTGCGCGACACCACCGAGGACGACGTGGAGAAGCTGCTTTCCAGCTTCTGGACGCGCATGCAGGGTGGCGACGAGAAGCGCGCGGCATTGGAGCTGTTCGAGCTGAATGGCGATCAGCCGCTCAATCTCGCCACTATCAAGCAGCGCTACCGGCAACTGGTGAGCATCCATCACCCTGATCGCGGTGGCAGCACCAGCCGTTTGCAGTCGATCAATCTGGCGATGGAAATACTGCAGCGCTATTACGGCTGACTCTAAGAGAGCGATTCGCTCTAAAGCCACGGTTCATGCGGGCTGCGGCCTTCTCCTATACTGCGGCATACGGTCGCAGTGATTCGGCCGGCACCCGGCGCCGCTGAGCACGCGCGCCGGGCGCTACGCTCCGGGGCGATCGAACAATAACAAGAGGAGGTGTCTGCATGATCCACCATGTTTGGGGGCTCTTCACCCATCCCGACCAAGAGTGGCAGGAAATCCGTGGCGAGGAGGAATCCATCAGCCACATGTACCTGACCCACGTCCTGATTCTCGCTGCCATACCCGCTCTCTGCGCCTATTTCGGCACCACCGAGGTAGGCTGGCGCATCGGCGATGGCGAAGCGGTCAAACTCACCGCGAACAGCGCGTTGCAGATGACCATCATGTCCTATCTGGCGATGCTCGCCGGCGTTGCCGTGATGGGCGCCTTCATCCACTGGATGGCACGCACCTACGACTCCAATCCCACCCTCACCCAGTGCATCGTGTTCGCCGCCTACACCGCGACTCCGTTGTTCATCGGTGGCGTCGCCGCGCTGTACCCGAGCCTGTGGCTGGGCATGCTGATCGGCACGGTGGCGGTCTGCTACACGGTGTACCTGCTGTATGCCGGCATCCCCACCTTCATGGGTATCCCCCAGGACGAAGGCTTCATGTTCTCCAGCTCGGTGCTGGCCGTGGGCCTGGTGGTGCTGGTGGCGATGATCGCCTGCTCGGTGATCCTCTGGGGCTTCGGCGTGGGCCCCGTCTACACCAACTGATATAACGCCCGACCATGAGGCCGCCCACGGACGGCCTTTTGTTTTGCCTCAAGAAAGTTGAACCCCGACGGCACCGTGTGGGCTCTAAGGCTGTAAGCCGGCCTGCAGAGGAACGTCGCCCATGACTCCGCACTTCCTGAACCTGTTCACCCACCCGGACGCCGCCTGGCACGAGATCCGGCAGGAAGAGGAACAGCACCCCGCCCACTACCTTGGCCACCTGCTGCTGCTCGCTCTGATTCCCGCCGTGAGCTTGTACATCGGTACCACCGAGATCGGCTGGAGCCTGGCCGAGGACGAGCGGGTATTCCTGGACGAGCGCAGCGCCCTGCTGCTGTCGCTCAACGTCTATTTCACCGCGCTGTTCGGCACCCTGATCATGGGCGGTTTCATCCGCTGGATGTCGCGTACCTTCGACACCCGGCCGTCGCTGAACCAGTGCATCGGCTTCGCCGCCTATACCGCCACGCCGTTCTTCCTCGCTGGCCTGGCGGCGGTCTACCCGAGCCGCTGGCTGGCTGTGATCGCGCTGGGCCTGGCCTGTGCCTACTCGACCTTCCTGCTGTTCGTCGGCCTGCCCACCTTCATGCGCATCCGCCAGCAACAGGGCATGGTCTACGCCGGCTCGGTATGGGCGGTGGCGGTGCTGTCGGTGGTGACGCTGCTGGTGTCGGCCATCCTGCACTGGCACTTCTATATGCACCCGGTGTACGAGCGCACCACGCCGGAACAGGGCTATCCGACCCGCGAGGAAAGGCCGACCGTGCAGGAGCAACAACACAGCAACGACTGACGCGACCAGCGGTCGGTTTGGCCATGCCGGGCGATGCGGCATAATTGCCGCATGCCCGAATTGATCCACGCCCGCGTCGAATCCTGCTACCAGCAGGCCGAAGACTTCTTCAAGCGCCCGTTCGCCCGCCCCGAGATCAGCTTCAAGCTGCGCGGGCAGAAGGCCGGCGTGGCGCACCTGCACGAGAACCTGCTGCGCTTCAATCCCAAGCTGTACGCGGAGAACCGCGAGCACTTCCTCAAGCAGACGGTGGCCCATGAGGTAGCGCACCTGGTGGCGCACCAGTTGTTCGGCCCGAGCATCCAGCCCCATGGCGAGGAATGGCAGCTGATCATGCGCGGCGTCTATGAGCTGCCGCCGGAGCGCTGCCACAACTACGACATCGGCCGGCGCAAGGTCACCCGCTACCTCTACCTGTGCCAATGCCCGGACGGCGAGTTCCCCTTCTCCAGCCAGCGCCACGGGCTGGTCAGCAAGGGCCGTCGCTATTTCTGCCGGCGTTGTCGGGCGACTCTGGTGTTTAGCGGCGAGCAGCGCGTCGAATAGCCCGTAGCCCGGATGCAATCCGGGAAGCCAGCAGCCCGTCCCGGGATTGCTACCCGAGAGCCTTGCTTGCCTTCAGCGCGGCAATTTCTCCCTCGTCATAACCCAGCTCGCGCAGCACCTCGTCGTTGTGCGCGCCGACCGGTGCGCCGATATGCCGTGGAAGCTCCAGACCCTCGGAGAAACGGATCGGGCAGGCGATCTGCCGTTGTGCGGCCTTGCCCTCGCGCGGCACTTCGGTGACCACGCCGCGGGCTTTGAGCTGCGGGTGCTCGACCGCCTCGGAGAGCTTCAGCACTGGCTCCACGCAGGCGTCCACCTCGGCGAAGCGCTGTTGCCACTCGACCAGGTCGTGCTTCTCCACCTCGGCGGCGATCTCGCTCTTGAGCTTCTCCTGATCCCTGGGCGACAGGCCCATTGCCGCCAACTCCGGGCGACCGAGGGCGGCGCAGAACTGCTGCATGAACTGCGGCTCCAGGCTGCCCACCGACAGCCAGCGGCCGTCGCGGGTGCGGTAGTAGTCGTAGAAGCTGCCGCCGTTGAGCACCTGGTTTTGCATGTCCGGCTCGACGTTGCCGGCCAGGTAACCGGCGCCAGCCATGGCGTGCAGGCTGAAGGCACAGTCGGTCATGCTGATGTCCACGTGCTGGCCCTGCCCCGTGCTCTGCCGGGCGATCACCGCCGCGAGCAGGCCGATCACTCCGTGCAGCGAGCCGCCAGCAATGTCCGCCACCTGCACGCCGAGCGGCAACGGCCCGCTGTCGCGGCGGCCGGTGTAGCTGGAAAGTCCGCTCAGGGCCAGATAATTGAGGTCATGGCCGGCGCGGTCCCTGTACGGCCCGGTCTGGCCGTAGCCGGTGATGGACACATAGATCAGCCGCGGGTTGAGCGCCTTCAACGCCTCATAGCCGAGACCGAGCTTGTCCATCACCCCGGGGCGGAACTGCTCCAGCACGATGTCGTACTCGGCCACCAGGCGCTTCACCACCTCCAGCGCCTCGGGCTTCTTCAGGTCCAGGGCCAGACAGCGCTTGTTGCGGTTGAGGTAGGCATGGCTGGTGGATACGCCGTCCACGTGCGGCGGCAACACGCGCACCAGGTCGACGCGGCTGGGCGACTCGATGCGCAGCACCTCGGCGCCCATATCCGCCAGCAGCAGCGAGGCGAACGGCCCCGGCAGCAGGGTGGAGAAATCGAGGACTTTCAGTGAAGACAGCGGGGCTTTCATGTTCAGCTTTCCCAATGCAGAGAGGATTCGGCCGGCAGGCGGGCTACCAGGTCGGTGTACCTGGCCTCCAGCACGTTGCGGCGGATTTTCATGGTCGGTGTCATGCAGCCGTTGTCCACGGTCCAGCTGTCCTGCACCAGCAGCAGGTGGCTCAGGCGTTCGTGGGGCTGCAAGTTAGCGTTGAGGCTGTGCAGGGTGGCCTGCAGATCGGCCGCCACCTTCTCCCGGGGCTGGGCGCGGGCGGCCGGCGACAGCTCGATCAGCGCCAGCGGCTGATCCAGGTTGCTGCCCATCAGGCAGACCTGTTCGACCCAGCTGTTCTTGGCGATCTCGCCCTCGATCGGCGCCGGCGCCACGTACTTGCCCTTGCTGGTCTTGAAGATGTCCTTGACCCGCCCGGTGATGTGCAGATAGCCGTCGGCATCCAGCACACCCTTGTCGCCGGTGTGCAGCCAGCCGTCGCGGATGGTTTCCGCGGTTTTCTCCGGGTCACGGTAGTAGCCCTGCATCAGGGTCACGCTGCGGAAGAGAATTTCCCCGGAGTCGTCGAGGCGCAGCTCCAGCCCCGGCATCGGCCGCCCTACCGAACCCAGGCGCACCTGGCCGGGGCGGTTGAAGCAGCCATAGGCGAAGTGCTCGGTCATGCCGTAGCCCTCGCAGATGGTCAGGCCGATGCGCTGGTACCACTCCAGCAGCCCCGTGGAGATGGCCGCCGCCCCGGACACCAGGATGCGTGCGCGATCCAGCCCCAGGCCGGCGCGCAGCTTGCCCGCCACCAGCCGCCCCAGCAGCGGGATGCGCAGCAGCAGCGCCAGTCTGGCCGCCGGAATGCGCTCCAGTACGCCTTGCTGAAAGCGCGTCCACAGACGTGGCACGGAGAAGAACACGGTCGGGCGGATGTAACGCAGGTCGCTGGCGAAGGTCTCCAGCGACTCGACGAAGGCCACGCCAGCGCCGCTGTACAGGCTGTTGAACTGCACCAGGAAGCGCTCGGCCGCGTGTGACAGCGGCAAGTAGGAGAAGAACTGGTCCTGCGGGCCGATGTCCATCTCGGCCGAGGCATTGGCCCCGGAAAAGCCCATGGCCCGCGCCGAGAGCATCACGCCCTTGGGCTGGCCGGTGGTGCCGGAGGTATAGAGGATGCTCAGCAACTCGTCGCCATGCTGTTCATGCCCCGCCACCAGCGGCGGATAGGCCTGCAGCTCGTGCCACTGATAGTCGGCGCGCAGGGTCGGGTATGGCATGGCAATGCGCTTGACCTGTACGCCGATGCCGGCCTCCAGCTTTTCCGGCTCGTCGAGCTTGCCGAGGATGATCGCCTTGCATCCGGCATGCTCCAGCACATACGCCACACTTTCGGCCGACTGCAGCGGATACAGCGGCACGCTGACCAGCCCGGCCAACTGGATGGCCAGGTCGCTGATAAACCATTCGGCGCAGTTCTTCGCCAGAATCGCCACCCGATCGCCCGGAGCGCAGCCCATGGCGAGCAGGCCTGCGGCCATGCGCCGGGCCTGGTCGTCGACCTGGCGCCAGGTGAAGTCATGCCAGACGCCGGCCACCGGCTGGCGCAGCCAGACGCGGTCGGGGCTGGCGTCCAGCCAGTGCTGGAAACGTTGTAACGGCAGTTGTTCGGTCATGCGGGCTCTCTTGTTGTTGTTCTTGTCAAAGGCGGGCGGGGCCGTTCAGAGCTTGAAGATACGCCGGGCATTTTCGTGGAGGAATCGCGCCTGCACTTCGGCGCTAAGACCCAGCTCCTCCAGCTGCTGCATGCAACGGGTCAGCGGCAACTGGGGGAAGTTGCTGCCGAACAGCACCTTGTGGCTGCCGTAGCTGCGCATGAACTGCAGCAGCTGCGGCGGGTAGTAGCGCGGCAGGTAGGCGGAGGTATCGATGAACACGTTGTCGTGCTTCCAGGCCAGGCCGATCATCTCGTCGGTCCAGGGGTGGCCGATGTGCCCGCCGACGATGCGCAGCTCGGGGAAGTCCAGCGCCACCTCGTCCAGGTAGGGCACCGGGCGGCCGGTTTCCGAGGGCATCAGCGGGCCGGTGTGGCCGACCTGGGTGCAGAACGGAATGTCCAGTTCGATGCACTTCACGTAAAGCGGGTAGTACAGGCGGTGGTTGGGCGGCAGCTTCCACAGCCAGGGCACGATACGCAGGGCCTTGCAGCCCAGTTCCAGCACCGCGCGCTCCAGCTCGCGCACGGCGGCCACCGGCTTGCTCAGGTCCACCGTGGCCACGCCGACGAAACGCTGCGGATAGGCGCGGGTGTATGCGGCGATTTCGTCGTTGCTGAACACCCAGCCCTCGGGCCGGCACCAGGCGGCCAGCATCAGCTTGTCGACCCCGGCGGCGTCCATGTGCGCCACGGTCTCGTCGATGCTCATGGCCCGGTCGAGTAGCTCGGCGGTGCCGGACTTCTCCAGCAGGCGCACCACCTCCGGCATCTTCTCGCGCAGCCGCCCATTGGCGGGCTGGGCCCAGGCATCGATGGCGTTCATCCGCAGCTCCTCGTTCCATGGGGGTATCGAAGCAGGTTAGGCCGGCCCTCCTTGCCCCTCAATGACGCAAGCGCTCGGTGCGATTGACCCCACCGCTCAGCGCATGACTCAGGCGAAGCCGCGCTCGCCGAGGAAGCGCTGCAGGTAATCGATGAACGCCTGCACCTTGCCGGTGGCGCGGCGGTGACTGGGGTAGACGGCGAGAATATCGGCACCGAAGGCGTCCGGCTCGATCCGGTACTCCTCCATCACCCGCACCAGGCGGCCCTGCGCCAGCAACGGAGCGACGCTCCACTGCGGCGTGTGCAGCACGCCAAGACCGGCCACGGCGTTGGCCAGCAGCAGGTCGTAGTTGTCGCTCTCCAGGCGCACCCGCCGCGGGTGCGGCAGACAGATGCGCTTGCCATCCTGCTCCACCCACCAGCCCTCGCGACCTAGCGCCGGGTGTGCGTACATCAGCCAGTCGTGCTGCTCCATGGTCTGCGGGGTCAATGGCAGCGGGTTGCACGCCAGATAGTCGGGGCTGGCACAGAGGTAGATGCGGTTCTTGCCGACCACCCGGGCGATCAGCCCGGGCAGGTCGCTGGGGCCCTCGCGCAGGGCCAGGTCGTAACCCGCCTCGACCAGGTCGACGAAGTCGTCGCACAGGTCCACGCGCAGGCGTAGTTGCGGGTACTCGGCGAGGAAGCCGGCACACACCTCGTCGAGGAAGGCGCGACCGAAGGCCAGTGGCGCGGTCAACCGCAGGGTGCCGTGCAGGCCGTGCTGCAGTTGGTCGATCTCCTCACCGGCCTCGTGCAGGCGCTGCAGTACCTGGCGGGCGGTGTCCAGGTACAGACGGCCGACCTCGGTCAGCACGATGCGCCGGGTGCTGCGCTCGAACAGCAGCGCGCCCAGCTCGCGCTCCAGGTGGCCGACCGCCTTGGTCAGAGCCGAGGGCGTCTTGCCCAGCAGCTCCGCGGCGCGGCTGAAGCTGCCCTGCTCGGCCGCGGCAACGAACATCGACAGGGCCCCGAGCTTGTCCATGAGTTTTTCCTTTTCGGCAAAAAGCTTGTGCGTGCCGGCAGCGTTCTGCCACCGGTGCGCTTTCGCTAGTCTCGCCGCCAGATCAATAAAAACAAGAGGGCATCATGAAAAGAGCACTACTGGCGAGCGCACTGGCTTTTTCCTCAATGGAAGCCATGGCCGCCGCTGACCTTATCCTGTTCAACGGCCAGGTGTTCACCGCCGAGTCCGGCCAACCACGTGCCCAGGCCGTGGCGGTGGAAGACGGCAAGATCCTCGAAGTGGGCAGCGATGCGCAGATTCTCGCCCTGGCCGATGCCGATACCCGCCGCATCGACCTGGCCGGCAAGGTGCTGATGCCGGGCATGATCGACACCCACAGCCACCCGGTAATGGGCGCCCTGGCCAGCCTGCGCGCCAACCTGTACGACGAGGTCAAACCGCTGGCCGAACTGGAACAGTGGATCATCGAGCAGGATGCGGCCGGCACCGCGCGCCTGGGCGACATCGTGGTGATCTCCGGCGCCAGCTCGGCCTACTGGAAAGACAGCCGCGCACTGGCCAAGCGCTTCAACCAGGGCCGCTGGGCCGAGCAGCCGCTGGTGCTCGACGGCATCGACGGCCACACCGGCTGGGCCAACCAGGCCATGCTGCGCCGCGTCGGCATCGACGCCGCGCTGATCAAGACCCTGGCCGAAAAGGAGGCCAGCTACATCGAACACGAGGCGGATCTGACGCCCACCGGCTACCTCAGCGAAACCGGCTGGGACCGGGTGCGCAGCCAGCTGCCCAAGCCCTCGGACGCGATGATGCTGACGGCCGCCCGCGAGGCCGTGCGGATCAACCTGGAGGTGGGCGTCACTGCCTGGATGGACGCGGCGGCCAATGGCGGCGGCGAGCAGTCGCTGTTCGAGATGCGTCCGACCACCAAGGACCTCGGCGTGCTACCGCTGTACCGCGCGCTGGCCGAGAAAGGCGAGCTGAACGTGCACGTGGCCGCCCTGCTGCTGACCCATCCGCAGAGCAAACCGGACGATCTCGCCGTACAGGCCGACGTGATGCGCCAGTTCGCCGGCGTGCCCAACCTGACCTTCCCCGGCCTCAAGGTGTTCGTCGACGGTATCCTCGAGTACCCGGGGCAGACCGCCGCGGTAATCGACCCGTACACCAACAGCCACAAGCAGGGTCAGTTGCTGATCGATCCCAAGGGTTTCGGCCCGCTGGTGGCGGCCGCCGAGAAACGTGGCTGGATAGTGCACATGCATGCGGTCGGCGACCGGGCCGTGCGTGAGTCGCTGAATGCCGTGCAGTACGCCCGCCAGCAGAGCCCGGCGCCGGTACCACACAGCATCAGCCACCTGCAGCTGGTCAATCCCAAGGAGTTCCCGCGCTTCAAGGAGCTCGGCGTGATCGCCTCCATGCAGCTGCTGTGGGCCACCGCTGAGAGCTACACCGAGGAACTGGTCAAGCCCTATGTCAGCGCCTACGCCTACCGCTTCCAGTACCCGGCGCGCTCGCTGCACAAGGCCGGCGCCACCATCGCCGGCGCCAGCGACTGGCCGGTGTCCAGTCCCAACCCGTGGAACGCCATCGCCCAGGCCAGCACCCGCAAGGGCCCGCTCGGCGTGCTCAACGCCGCCGAGAGCATCGACCGCGAGACCATGCTGCGCGCCTACACCATCAACGCCGCCAAGACCCTGCGCCTGGACGACCGCATCGGCTCGCTGGCCCCGGGCAAGCAGGCCGACCTGATCTTGCTCGACCGCGACGTGTTCAAGGTCAGCGACGCCGAACTGTTCGACACCAAGGTGCTGCAGACCTGGTTCGCCGGCAAGCCGGTGTACCAGGCCGCCGCGGACCTCGCGCAGAACGACTGACCAGCACTCCAGCACCCCACCCTACCGCGCGCCACTGGCGCTGCGGCGGGGCGGTGCGCCCCGCATTTATCTGCCGCCCTATAAACACAACGACAAAGGCTTATCCATGCGCACCTCTCGACACCTCACCCTGGCCCTCGCGGCCCTGGCCTGCAACCTGCAGGCAAACGCCATCGAACTCAGCGAAAACCTGGCCCTGGTCATCACCCCCGCCGTGACCAGCGACTACCGCTCCAGCGGCATCTCGCAGACCATGGGCGACCCCGCCGCCCAGCTCGACGTGATGCTCAGCCACGCCAGCGGCGCCTACCTCGGCGCCTGGACCAGCAACGTGGAATACGGCTACGACTGGGAAAAGGACGACGACTTCGGCACCCGCCAGGAGGTCGACTACTACGCCGGTTACTACTGGCAGATCAGCGACGACATCAGCCTGGACACCATGTACAGCAAGTACACCTATCCGGGCGAAAGCCAGTTCAACATGAGCGACATCATCGTCACCCTGGAGGCCTATGGCGTCTATGTCGGCGGCAAGTACTCGATCGACACCGACGACGACCAGCTCACCTCCTACATCGGCTATCGCACCCAGCTGCCCTGGGATCTGGGCCTGGACGTGCGCTTCGAGAACGTCGACTACAAGGACGACGTGTTCTTCAACGCCGACTACAGCCGCGCCCGCCAGGACTACGACAACTGGTACGTCTCGCTCAACCGCGACCTGCTGGGCGTGACCTGGGGCCTAAGCTATGTCGACACCGACCTGTCGGATGCCGAGTGCCTGAGCTTCTCCGGCTACGAGGACCTGTGCGGCACCGGGCTGATCGCCAGCGCCAGGAAAGTGTTCTAGGACGCTACTGCCAGGGACGGCACCTCCAGCGCCCTACGACGCCCGACGCAACTGTATGTTCGATTTGAAAGTCAGCTGCGGATTGCGTCACTCGGTTGGCGGCGTAAGCTGGCTGCTCCTGCCTGGAGCCGCTCCATGAAACCTGCCGACCTGTTCCGTCTGCTGCTGCTCGCCGCCATCTGGGGCGCCAGCTTCCTGTTCATGCGCATTACCGTGCCGGTGCTGGGCAGCCTGCCTACCGCCTTCTTCCGCGCCAGCCTCGGCGCCCTCGGTCTGCTGGCCATGCTGCTGGTACTGCGCCCGGTGTGGGACTTCCGCGGCAAGTTCAAGGCCTGCCTGGTGCTGGGCGTGATCAACGCCGGCCTGCCCTCGGTGATGTACTGCCTGGCGGCGCTGGTATTGCCGGCCGGCTACTCGTCGATCTTCAACGCCACCACGCCGCTGATGGGCGTGCTGATCGGCGCCCTGTTCTTCAGCGAGGCGATGACCCCGAGCAAGGCCGCCGGCGTGGCGCTGGGCCTGTTCGGCGTGGCCGTGCTGACCCGCACCGGCCCGGTGGCCTTCGACCTGCCGCTGCTGCTGGGCGCCGCCGCGTGCCTGGTGGCGACCATCTGCTACGGCTTCGCCGGCTTCCTCACCCGCCGCTGGATCGGCCAGCAGGGCGGCCTGGACAACCGCCTCACCGCCTTCGCCAGCCTGGTCGGTGCCAGCCTGTTCCAGCTGCCACTGCTGGCCGGCAGCCTGGCCTGGCAGATGCCGACCAGCTGGGGCGGGCCCGAAGTGTGGCTGTCGCTGGCCGCCCTCGGCCTGGTCTGCACCGCCTTCGCCTACGTCCTGTACTTCCGCCTGCTGGCCGACATCGGCCCGATCAAGGCCTCCACCACCACCTTTCTGATCCCGCCGTTCGGCGTGCTGTGGGGAGCGATGCTGCTGGGCGAACCGCTGAGTTGGGCCTACCTGCCAGGCTGCGCGCTGATCGCCGTGGCCTTGTGGCTGGTGGTGCGACCCAGCAGCCCGGCGCCAGCCCCGGCCAAAGCCTGAAGGCTGAAACGAAAAAGCCGCCCGAGGGCGGCTTTTCTACATCCGTAGCCCGGACTTCAGTCCGGGAGCGTCTCCCCGGACCGAAGTCCGGGCTACGGCTGAAGCCGTCTACTGCTGCAGCTCCTGCTCGGTAAACAGATCACTGAACAGCATGCTGGACAAATAGCGCTCGCCCGAGTCCGGCAGGATCACGACTATGGTCTTGCCCTGCATCTCCGGCTTCTCGGCCAGGCGCACGGCGGCGACCATGGCGGCGCCGCAGGAGATGCCGCAGAGGATGCCCTCCTCCTGCATCAGGCGCAGGGCCATGGCCTTGGACTCGTCGTCGCCGACCTGCTCGACGCGGTCAACGATGGACAGGTCGAGGTTCTTCGGCACGAAGCCGGCGCCGATGCCCTGGATCTTGTGCGGGCTCGGCTTGACCTCCTCGCCGGCCATGGTCTGGCTGATCACCGGCGAGGCGATCGGCTCCACCGCCACCGAGAGGATCGGCTTGTGCCGGCTGTTCTTGATGTAGCGCGACACGCCGGTGATGGTGCCGCCGGTGCCGACGCCGGCCACCAGCACGTCCACCGCGCCGTCGGTGTCGTTCCAGATTTCCGGGCCGGTGGTCTTCTCGTGGATAGCCGGGTTGGCCGGGTTGTCGAACTGTCCCGGCAGGAAGTACTTGCTCGGGTCGGAGGAGGCGATCTCGCTGGCCTTCTCGATGGCGCCCTTCATGCCCTTGGCCGGCTCGGTCAGCACCAGCTCGGCACCCAGGGCCTTGAGCACCTTGCGCCTTTCCAGGCTCATGGAAGCCGGCATGGTCAGGATCAGCTTGTAGCCACGGGCGGCGGCGACGAAGGCCAGGCCGATGCCGGTGTTGCCGGAGGTCGGCTCGACCAGGGTCATGCCCGGCTTGAGCAGGCCGCGGGATTCGGCATCCCAGATCATGTTGGCGCCGATCCGGCACTTCACCGAATAGCCGGGATTGCGGCCCTCGATCTTGGCCAGGATGGTCACGCCCTTGGGGCCCAGGCGGTTGATCTGCACCAGCGGAGTGTTGCCGATGGACTGGGCGTTGTCGGAATAGATGCGGCTCATGATCCTTTGTCCTTGTCGAAAACCGAGGCCAAACAGCCTAAGCCCGGCCGCCCGGATCGTCCAGCGCAGACGGGTCGAACTCCGCGCCACAACGGGCAGTCCATCAACAAACACCCGCTGCGACGGACGCCAACCATGAAACGCCGCTACAGCCTGCCGCTCTATATCGTGCTCGGACTGCTTGCCCTGCTGCTGGTCCTGCACCTGACTCTGCCCTACCTGGTCCGCGACTACCTCAACGAAAAGCTGGCGGACATGGGCGACTACCGTGGCCAGGTCGCCGACGTGGACCTGGCCTGGTGGCGCGGTGCCTACCGCATCAACGGCCTGCAGATCGTCAAGGTCGATGGCGACGTGCCGGTGCCGCTGCTGGACGCCCCAGCCATCGACCTGGCGGTGAGCTGGCACGCCCTGTGGTACGACCACGGCGTGGTCGCACGGGTGTTGTTCGAAAGCCCCGAGCTGAACTTCGTCGATGGCGGCGAACGCCCCGAGGACACCCAGACCGGTGCCGGCGTGGACTGGCGCGCGCAGCTGGAAAAGCTGCTGCCGATCACCCTCAACGAGATCCGCGTGGTCAACGGCCGCATCACCTTCCGCAACTTCACCTCGCAGCCACCGGTGGACCTGCAGGCCAGCGACGTCAACGCCAGCCTGTACAACCTGACCAACGTCGCCGATGAACGCGGTGAACGGGTGGCGCGCTTCGAGGGCCACGCCCTGCTGCTCAACCATGCGCCGCTGGAGGCCACCGCGGTGTTCGATCCCTTCGAGAACTTCGAGGACTTCGAATTCCGCCTGCGCGCCACCGATATTGAATTGCGCCAGCTCAACGATTTCTCCAGCGCCTATGGCAAGTTCGACTTCAACGCCGGCCACGGCGACATCGTGATCGAGGCCACCGCCGACGAGGGCCAGCTCAGCGGTTATATCAAGCCGCTGCTGCGCGATGTCGACGTGTTCAACTGGCAGCAGGACGTGGAGCAGGAGTCCAGGGGCTTCTTCCGTTCCATCTGGGAAGCCCTGGTCGGCGGCGGCGAGACTGCGCTGCGCAACCAGCCCACCGACCAGTTCGCCACCCGCGTCGAGCTCAGGGGCAATGTCCACCAGCAGAACGTCAGCGGACTGCAGGCGTTCCTCGGGATACTGCGCAACGCCTTCATCGAGGCCTTCAACAGCCGTTTCGAGAACCCGCCGCCGGAACAGTGAACAGGGCGATCCCGCCAATTTCGCAGCCGATATCGGCCTGACCCGCCATTCAGTGACTGAATGGCGCGTCTGCGTTCACAGTCCACCGCCGCGCGCGTTATAGTCGGGCCTTCAGTCACTACCGAACCAGCCGGCAGCGCCCCGTGGCGCGGTCGTTCGAGGATTTGCAGATGAAGTTCGAAGGCACCCAGTCCTACGTCGCCACCGACGACCTCAAGCTCGCGGTCAACGCCGCCATCACCCTGCAGCGCCCGCTGCTGGTCAAGGGCGAGCCGGGCACCGGCAAGACCATGCTAGCCGAGCAACTGTCCGCAGCCTTCGGCGCCAAGCTGATCACCTGGCACATCAAGTCCACCACCAAGGCCCACCAGGGCCTGTACGAGTACGATGCGGTCAGCCGCCTGCGCGATTCGCAGCTGAACTCCGAGAAGGTCCACGACGTTCGCAACTACATCAAGAAGGGCAAGCTGTGGGAGGCCTTCGAGGCCGAGGAGCGAGTGATCCTGCTGATCGACGAGATCGACAAGGCCGACATCGAGTTCCCCAACGACCTGCTGCAGGAACTCGACAAGATGGAGTTCTACGTTTACGAGACCAACGAGACGATCAAGGCCAAGCAGCGCCCGATCATCATCATCACCTCGAACAACGAGAAGGAGCTGCCGGACGCCTTCCTGCGCCGCTGCTTCTTCCACTACATCGCCTTCCCGGACCGCGACACCCTCAAGCAGATCGTCGACGTGCACTACCCGAACATCAGCGGCGAGCTGGTGGCCGAGGCCCTCGACGTGTTCTTCGACGTGCGCAAGGTGCCGGGCCTGAAGAAGAAGCCGTCCACCAGCGAACTGGTCGACTGGCTGAAGCTGCTGATGGCGGACAATATCGGCGAGGCCGTGCTGCGCGAGCGCGACCCGACCAAGGCCATCCCGCCGCTGGCCGGCGCCCTGGTGAAGAACGAGCAGGACGTACAGCTGCTCGAGCGCCTGGCCTTCATGAGCCGCCGCGCCAGCCGCTGAGCCCAGCCTCCCCTCTCCCGTTGGGAGAGGCCGGGGTGAGGGAGCCTGACCCACGCGAGAGGTATCCAGTATGCATAGCGGCAGCTGCCTGTGCGGCGCAGTGAAGTACCAGCTCGATGCGCCCATCGAATCGGCCAGCCATTGCCATTGCAGCCAATGCCGCAAGGCCCATGGCGCGGCGTTCGGCAGCTACGGCAACGTGCCCTGGAGCAGCTTCCGCTGGACCGCCGGCGAGGACTCGGTAGCCCGCTACCACTCCTCCCCCGGCGTGAGCCGGACCTTCTGCCGGCAGTGCGGCGCCACCCTGCAGTGGTACAGCGACCACGCCAACCCGGAAACGGTCGGCATCGCCCTGGGCACACTGGACACGCCGCTGGGCGAGGTCCCGCAGAAGCACATCTATTGCGAATCCAAGGCCGACTGGTACGCCATCGCCGACGGCCTGCCCCAGGAACGAAGCTCCTGAGGCCTCACAGATAAACAGACGAGGGTGCAGCCATGCTGCTCAACCTGTTCAACGAAATGCGCGCGGCCAAGGTTCCGGTCTCGGTGCGCGAGCTGCTCGACCTGATCAACGCGCTGAAACAGCACGTGATCTTCGCCGACATGGACCAGTTCTATTTCCTCGCCCGCACGGTGATGGTCAAGGACGAGCGCCACTTCGACAAGTTCGACCGCGCCTTCGCCGCCTACTTCAAGGGCTTGGAGAAGCTCGACGACTTCCTCGAGACCATGATCCCCGATGAATGGCTGCGCAAGGAATTCGAGCGCCACCTGACCGACGAGGAGCGCGCGCAGATCCAGTCCCTCGGCGGCCTGGACAAACTGATCGAGGAGTTCAAGAAGCGCCTCGAGGAGCAGAAGGAACGCCACGCCGGCGGCAACAAGTGGATCGGCACCGGCGGCACCAGCCCGTTCGGCTCCGGCGGCTACAACCCGGAAGGCATCCGCGTCGGCGACGCCGGCAAGCGCCAGGGCAAGGCTGCCAAGGTGTGGGACCAGCGCGAGTACAAGAACCTCGACGACCAGGTCGAGCTGGGCACCCGCAACATCAAGGTGGCCCTGCGCCGCCTGCGCAAGTTCGCCCGCGAGGGCGCCGCGGAAGAATTCGACCTCGGCGGCACCATCGACCACACGGCCAAGGACGGCGGCCTGCTCAACATCCAGATGCGCCCGGAACGGCGCAACACGGTGAAGCTGTTGCTGCTGTTCGACATCGGCGGCTCGATGGACGCGCACATCAAGGTCTGCGAAGAACTGTTCTCGGCCTGCAAGACCGAGTTCAAGCACCTCGAATACTTCTACTTCCACAACTTCGTTTACGAGAGCGTGTGGAAGAACAACCTGCGCCGCACCAGCGAGCGCTTCTCCACCCTCGACCTGCTGCACAAGTACGGCCCGGACTACAAAGTGATCTTCGTCGGCGACGCCGCCATGGCGCCCTATGAGATCACCCAGCCCGGCGGCAGCGTGGAGCACTGGAACGAGGAAGCCGGCTACGTGTGGATGAAGCGCTTCATGGAGAAGTACAAGAAGCTCATCTGGATCAACCCCTACCCCAAGGACGCCTGGAACTACACGGCCTCCACCAACATCGTCCGCGAGCTGATCAACGATCAGATGCACCCGCTGACGCTGCGGGGGCTGGAGGAAGGCATGCGCTTCCTCTCCAAGTGACCACGAACGGGCCCGGCGGGCCCGTTCTGCTTTGGGGCGAAAGCCGTTAGGCTTGGCGCGTTATCCCTTCGCAACGAGCCGATCATGCAAGACCTTTCCCTACAGGACGCCGCTGCACCGGACGGTGTCTGTTACGGCTGTGGCAGCCGCAACTCCCATGGCCTGCACATCAAGAGCCGCTGGCACGAAGACGGTGTGCACGTGGTCGCCGAGCACCTGCCCGATCCCATGCACTGCGGCTGGCCGGAGCTGGTCTACGGCGGGCTGATCGCCATGCTGGTGGACTGCCATTCGAACTGGGCCGCCATGGCCTATCACTACCGCGCCGAGGGCCGCGAGCCCGGCAGCCTGCCGCGCATCGAGTGCGTCACCGGCAACCTCGGCATCAAGTTCATCAAGCCGACGCCCATGGGCGTGCCACTGCAGCTGCGCGCCCGCATCGACGGCGAGCCAGGGCGCAAGACCCGGGTGATCTGCGAGGTGTATGCCAGCGATGTGCTGACCGCCATCGGCGACTCGGTTTTCGTGCGCGTGGACACCAGCCAGCTAGCGACCCAGGCCCACGGCAAGCAAGCCTGAGCGTCGCCCAACAAAAAGGCCCCTCGCGGGGCCTTTTTTCATTAGCGCCAGTGGCGCTTCTCGTAGGCGATCGGCTTGTGCTTGCGGCCGATGCCGAGGGTCCAGCCGATGCCCAGGGCGATCAGCTCGGCCAGCCAGGCCAGCACCAGCCCCACACCCAGGCCCCAGTAGATGGCCTGGGGCGCCAGCAGAACCTGGTAGGTGTAGGCGTCGTAGGTTTCCTGCAGCAGGGCCTGGTCGGCGTCGGTCGCCAGGTGCCAGATCTGCGCATACCAGGGGCCCTGCATGGCTAGCCACTCGCCCTCCAGCAGCTCGGAGCGGGTCACCAGATGGCCGATGCTGTCGGCGTCGCTGCGCATCACCTCGTCGGTGCTGGCCCGGTAGTGGGCGACCAGGGCATTGAGGTCGCCGTTGAAGAACTTCGCGGCGGTCTCGCGGAAGCCCAGCAGGCTCTCCTCGGACTCGGCGCGGTGGGCGGCCACGCGCTTGGCGTAGTCGTCGACGAAGCCCGGCACCTGCACGCCGACCAGCAGGCCGAAGGCGAATACCACGAGACGCAAGTAACCCCTGAACATCCTCAATCCCCCATCTGCCCATGGGCGACGCGTTCACCGCGGCGCCACAGGCTCCACTCCCCCGGCTGGAACAGGTTCCAGCGCTCGTTATCGGTCAATGGCTCGGTGGCGATCACCGTCACCACATCGTTCGGCGTGGTTTCCGCCTGGAAGTCCACCGTCAGGTCCGCATCCTTCAGCCGCGCCGGACCGAAGGGCGCACGGCGGGTGATCTGCGCCAGCTTGCTGGAACAGAAGCAGAACAGCCAGTCGCCATCGCTGAGCAGGCAGTTGAACACGCCCTTGCCGCGATAGTCTTGGGCCGCCTGGATCAGCACCGGCAGCAGCACTTCCACCGGCACCGGCTCGGGAAAAGCGCCGCGCACGCGGTTGAGCAGGTCGCAGAAGGCCGCCTCGCTGTCGGTATCGCCAACCGGGCGGTAGAAGTCGAAGCTCGGCGCGAAGCCGGCCAACTGGCCATTGTGGGCGAAGCACCAGTTGCGCCCCCATAGCTCGCGCACGAACGGATGGGTATTGGCCAGGCACACCCGGCCGACATTGGCCTGGCGGATATGGCCGATCACCGTCTCGCTCTTGATCGGGTAGCGCTGTACCAGCTTAGCCACTTCCGAGCCAACGCTGGCCGCCGGGTCCTGGAACAGGCGCAGCCCTCGCCCCTCGTAGAAGGCGATGCCCCAGCCATCGCGGTGCGGGCCGGTACCGCCGCCACGCTGCATCAGCCCGGTGAAGCTGAACACGATGTCGGTGGGCACGTTGGCGCTCATGCCGAGCAGCTCGCACATGGCTCAGGCCTCCTGCAGCGCCGTGCGCAATCGCTCGGCCTCGCGAGCCAAGCGCGCCTCGATACGCTTGCGCTCGAGCGGCAGGAAGCGGGTGAGGATGCGCCAGCACATCGCCGGCAGGTCGCCGTTACGGCGTGGAATCAGGTGCAGGTGCAGGTGCGGAACGTGCTGGTTGGCCACCGGGCCGTCGTTGAGCAGCAGATTGATGCCCAGCACGTCGGGCTCGCTGCGATAGAGCGCCTTGGCCACGCGATCCGCCAGGGCCAGCAAGGCATCGCGCGGCGGCGCCGGTAAGTCGGCGAGAAATGGCGCATGGCCCCTGGCGACGATCAGCACGTGGGCCGGGCGCAGCGGGAAGATATCCAGCAGCACCAGGAAATGTTCGTCCTGGTGAATGATGTGTGCCGGCAGTTGGCCGTCGGCGATGGCGCAGAACACGCAGCTCATGGGCTCTCCTTGTCGCATGCGGCCATGCTAGCGCACGCCGCTACATGCAACTAGAGTCGCGGCTCGATGCGCAGGCGGCGGTAGCCGTAGGCATCCAGGCGGGTGTCGGCGTCGGGGCGCTCTTCGCGGTCCATCAGTTCGCGCAGGGTTGGCTCGTCCTCTTCCACCGCCGCCGCACGCGGGCCCCGGCGATTTTCCCACCAGCGCTCCAATGGCCAGCGCAGAAAGGCGATGGCCAGCCACACGCCGAGGGCGATCAGGCCGTAGATGGCCAGGTCGGCCACCGCGCGCCAGGCGTTTTTGCCCACTTCGAACAGTAGATCGAGGGCGGTGATGGCGATGGCGGGAGCGAACAGCTCCTTGGCCGGATCGACGATGGTCGGTGTCAGTAGCAGCACAGCCACGATCACGCGCAGCGGCTCGCGCAGCCAGCGCCACATCCAGCCCGTCATGCGGAACCACACCAGCAGGCAGCCCAGCGCCGAGATGGCGTAGATGCCCCAGGCGAGCAGATAGTCTTGTTCGGTCATGGCGTTTCGTGGCTTGGCCGGCAAAGGGGCGCTTATGATAGCGGCTTTTGCGCCCCCCGACCTCCCTGCGGTCGCCCGAACGAGAACGATCATGACCGACGCCCCCATTGCCCGCCGCGACACCGGCTCCGACCCCTACCGCTGGCTGGAACAGCGTGATGCCGCCGAGGTGCTCGACCATCTCAAGGCCGAGAACGCCTACCTGGAGCAGCAGCTGGCCGCGCAGGCCGAGCTGCGCGAGGCGCTGTTCCAGGAGATCAAGGGCCGTATCCGCGAAACCGACCTGTCCCTGCCAGTACCCTGGGGGCCTTGGCTGTACTACCAGCGCACCACGGCCGGTGACGAGTACCCGCGCCACTACCGCTGCCCGCGCCCGGCCGACGGCTCGCTGACGGTGGACGAGAGTGCCGAACAGCTGCTGCTCGATCCCAATGCCCTGGCCGGCGACGGCTACCTGTCGCTCGGCGCCTTCACCGTCAGTCCAGACCACTGCCTGCTCGGCTACAGCCTGGATACCGCTGGCGACGAGATCTACCGGCTGTTCGTCAAGGAGCTGGACGGCGGGGCCCTACGCGAGCTGCCATTCGACGACTGCGACGGCCAGATGACCTGGGCCGGCGACAGCCAGACCCTGTTCTTCGTCACCCTGGACGACACCCATCGCCCGCACCGCCTGTATCGCCACAGACTCGGCGCCGAAGGTGCCGAGTTGGTATTCGAGGAGGCCGACGGGCGCTTCTTCCTCAGCTGCTACCGTAGCAGCTCCGAGCGCCAGCTGGTGCTGAGCCTGGGCAGCAAGACCACCAGCGAGGCCTGGGTGCTGGATGCCAACACACCACAGGCCGAGTTCCGCTGCCTGGCGCCACGCCAGGAGGATCACGAGTACGACGTCGATCACGGCCTGCTGGACGGCGAGTGGACCTGGTTCGTGCGCAGCAACCAGGCCGGCATCAACTTCGCCCTGTACGCCGCCAGCGAGGCACAACCGACCCGCGAACACTGGCGCGAGCTGATCGGCCACGATGAGCGACGCATGCTGGAAGGCGTCACCCTCAACCAGGACGCCTTCATCCTCAGCCTGCGCGAGGGTGGCCTGCCGATCATCGAGGTGCACCCACGCTCCGCTGCGCCCTACCCCGTGCAATTGCCGGACGCCGCCTACAGCCTCTATGTGCAGGACAGCCTGGAATTCCACAGCCCGGCGGTCCGCCTGCGCTACGAGGCGCTCAACCGCCCGGCCCAGGTGCGCCAGCTGGAACTGGCCAGCGGCGAGCAGAAAGTGCTTAAGCAGACCCCGGTGGAAGGCCCGTTCGATGCCGACGCCTACGAAAGCCGGCGCCTCTGGGCCACTGCTGCCGATGGCACCCAGGTGCCGATCAGCCTGGTGGCGCGCAAGGAAGTATTGGCAGCCGGCCAGCCCGCCCCGCTCTACCTGTATGGCTACGGCGCCTATGGCGAGAGCCTAGACCCCTGGTTCAGCCATGCGCGCCTGAGCCTGCTGGAGCGCGGTTTCATCTACGCCATCGCCCACGTGCGCGGCGGTGGCGAGCTGGGCGAGGCCTGGTACCGCGCCGGCAAGCTGGAACACAAGCAGAACACCTTCGACGACTTTATCGCCTGTGCCGAGAAGCTGCTCGGCGAAGGCCTCAGCACCCCGGCACAGTTGGTGATCAGCGGCGGCAGCGCCGGCGGCCTGCTGATCGGCGCCGTGCTCAACCAGCGCCCCGAACTGTTCGCCGCGGCCATCGCCGAAGTGCCCTTCGTCGATGTGCTCAACACCATGCAGAACCCCGACCTGCCGCTGACCGTGACCGAGTACGACGAATGGGGCGACCCGAACCAGCCGGAAGTCTTCGAGCGCATCAAGGGCTACGCCCCCTATGAGAACGTACGTGCGCAGGCCTATCCGGCGATCCTCGCCGTGGCCGGCTACAACGACAGCCGCGTGCAGTACTGGGAAGCGGCAAAGTGGGTGGCCAAACTGCGCGCCACCCGTACCGACGCCAACCTGCTGCTGCTCAAGACCGACCTGGGCGCCGGCCACGGCGGCATGAGCGGGCGCTACCAGGCACTCAAGGACGTGGCGCTGGAATATGCGTTTCTGCTCAAGGTGCTGGGAGTCGCTTGATGCAGAACCTGCTCTATCGCTGGCTACTACTGGTCGGCCTCGGTCATGTGGCGCTGGGCATAGCCCTGGCATTGGCCGCCCACCTGCCCATTACCCAGCCCTACTTCGATTACCTGTACGCCAGCGTCGCCACCACACCGCCGCCAGCCGAGTTCCAGACGCTGCTGCGCACCATGGTCGGCCTGTTCGGGCCGACCGTGGCGAGCTGGGGCCTGTTGTTCAGCCTGCTGGTATTCCTCTACCGCGAACATGGCCACCGCCAGATCAAGCCGGCGATCTTCGCCGCCCTGCTGGTCTGGTGCCTGCTGGACAGCGCGATCTCGTTGTATTTCGGGCTGCTATGGCATGCCTATCTCAACACGGCAGCGCTGCTGTCGATTGCCGTACCTCTGCTGGCGCTACGTCCACTCACGGCTTGCCGATAGACTCGGCCGGATGCTGTTGCTGGCTGCGCCGCTGGGTCTCCAGTTGCGGCAGCGGCTTGTCCTTGGGTAGCGCCTGCGGCGGGGACAAGGGTGTACGCGGGCGTTGCGGGTTGACCAGCAGCGGCGGGCTGTTGCGGGGTGCGGGGGTGATGCTGCGCACCTCGGGCTTGCCATAGGGCTGCGGCGTGGCGGTGCCGGGCAGACCCGGCGGCTGAGCCTGGGCACTGAGGCTCAGCGCGAAGATCAGAACGAACACTACGTGGCGCATCGGCGGCTCCAGCGATGTCGGCTTTCGTTCTATTCTGGCAGTCTCGCTATCCAGTAGTTCGCCAGCCGACCGCAGGTACCCCCATGAACAAGCTCGACCAGATACTCGCCGAAGCCCAGCACCGGCGCGAGACCAGCTACCGCGAGAAGGCGCTGCGGATTTACCCGCACATCTGCGGGCGCTGCGGCCGCGAGTTCAGCGGCAAGCGCCTGAGCGAGCTGACCGTGCATCACCGCGATCACAACCACGACAACAATCCGGAAGACGGCTCCAACTGGGAGCTGCTGTGCCTGTACTGCCACGACAACGAGCACCAGCGTCAGGTCGATCTGCATTACCAGAAGGAGGAAGCCCCCGTGGCCGGCTCCGGCAACAAGGTCACCCACAAGGCTCTGGCCGGCCTGGAGGCACTGCTGAAGAACAAGCCCCAGGCCTGAAACGAAAACGCCCGCTGCAAGAGCGGGCGCCTGTTCCCATCTGCTCGATCAGAGCATGTGGTTCTTCTTGAACTGCTGAATGGTGGTTTCCGGACGGCCCTCTTCCTTCTGCAGACCGTAGGTCACAGTCTTGCCTTCCGGACCGCCGCCGATGTCGGTGTAGCGGAAGATCGGCTCGCCCAGCTTGATCATGTCCTGCATGTCGCCGTAGCGCTTGAACACGTAGATGCTGCCGTCCTGACGCACCTCACCGTAGAACGGGTCGGCCGGTACTTGCGAGACCTTGAAGAAGCGGTAGGCGGCAATCTTGTCCAGGGCCTTGCCCTGATCCTCGGCACGCAGGGCCAGAATGACTTCCTGGCCAGCAGGATCCTTCTCCTCCAGCGGCCGCAGCACCGGAGCCTGACCGCTAACGAGGAAGTCCTTGAACACTTGGTAGTCGTCGAAGACAAATACCTGGGTTTCGCTACGCACCTGATACCAGTCCTCGTTGTTCAACGGCTCCGGCTTGGATGCCGACATGGGCGCGGCGCAGGCGGCGAGGGTCGCGGCCAGCATGGCGATGGACAACGGTTTGAGGATGGACATGGCAACTCCTGATGGCTGTTGTAATGGCCGAGCAAGTTGCCGCAATTGCATGACGGACGGATGAAGGGCCCGTGTCAGTTGCATGACGACAGGCCCGGCGTGGCGATCAGCGCAGCAGTTTGCTGTCCAGCACTTCCGAGCCACGGCCCATGACATTCTCGCTGATCTCGATGAAGTCCTTGGTGCTGGCCTTGTCCAGGCGCATCAGGCCGCGGGTGACGTCATCCAGCGAGCGCTGGTTGTCGGTGTTCTTGCGAATCTCGCGATCCAGTTCCTGCATCAGCAGCACCGCGCGGGCGGTGACCGGACCGGTGGAAGCCTCAGTGCGCAGGCTCTCGACCTTCTTACTCCAATTCAGCAGCTTCTTGCGGATGGCCTGGTAGCGGTCCTCGCTCATGCCACCGGCGCGGCGCACCAGCTCGATGGCGTAGTACTCGGCCAGGCCCTCGCTGATCCAGTCGCTCTTGTCGGTATCGCGGATGCGACTGAACACGTGGACCAGCTCGTGCACCAGCGAGCTGGTGCCGTTCTCGCTGACCAGGGGACGGTCGGCATGGAAGAAGATCGAGTTGGGCGCCGACAGGCCACCGCGCCACATGGGGTCGCCGGCGCCGACGATGAGCAGCTTGCCCGGGTCGCGCGGGAACACCGATTGGGCCTCGGGCCAGATGAAAGTCAGCAGGGTGAGCACGTCCATGCGGCGCATGCCCTCGCCCACCGGCGCGGCCACGGTCACGTCGGTGTCGCTGAGCTGGGCGCGGCGGCTGCCGATCTTGCCGGCCAGGATCCAGCCGGTGGGACGGTCGAACTTGCGCGCCGGGTTGTCGATACGGAACTTGCTCTCACCGACCTTGGGCCAGCCGGTTTCCACGCCATTCCATCCCTTGGGCAGCTCGAACTGCAGGCGCGAGACAAGCTCGACCTTGTCTTCCTTGACCATGTGCGCGCTGGGCACCAGGTCATCGCCGCGCACCAGCGCCCAGTCCTCGGTCATGCGGGCGTCGAACTTGTCGTTGCTGCGCGGGTGGTCGATGCGCACCTTGTAGCTCAGGCTGCTCTTACCTTTGCCCGGCTGCCAGGTGCCGCGCTCGGGGCTGTCCTGGGTCCAGGTGCCTTCGGCGCTGAAGTCGCTGTAGTAGCCCTTGTCGCCCAGGTCGAAGGTCAGGCTGCGGATCTGCTCGCCCTGCTCCAGGGTCAGGCTGACTTCGGCCACGCCGCTGTCCGGTACGAAGCGCACCTGGTAATCCAGATCAACACGCTTGGCCGCCCACAGGGGCGCGCTCAGGCCGAGCAGTAGGGTAGCGGTCAGCAGCTTGCGGGCGGGCATCGAAAGGCTCCATGCGATGGGGTTGAGCAACCTTGGACCCGCGCCGGAGGGGAAAGACTCAACCGGCGCGGAAGATCAGATGATCCTCCCAGTCTTCCTCGGCCACGCTGCCTTCGGCAAGCATGCGCCCGGACTGGGAAATGCGTTCGTGGTGCACGGCATCGGGATCGCCGCAGACCAGATGATGCCAGAGCGGCAGGTCCTTGCCCTCGCTGACCAGGCGGTATCCGCAGGTCGGCGGCAGCCACTTGAACTCGTCGGCCTGGGCCGGGGTGAGCTGCACGCAGTCCGGCACCTGGGCACGGCGATTAGGGTAGTCGCTGCAGCGGCAGGTCTTCAGGTCCAGCAGTTTGCAGGCGATGCGCGTGTAGTAGACGCTGCCGTCGTCCTCGTCTTCCAGCTTCTGCAGGCAGCACAGGCCACAGCCGTCGCACAGCGACTCCCACTCGTCCTGGTCGAGCTGGGCGAGGGTCTTGCGTTTCCAGAAGGGTTGAACGATGGCGGCCATGGCGAGAGTACAGCGGGTAAAGGCGCGGCAGTCTAGCCGCAGACGAATCCGCGGCCAAGCGCAGCCCGTCAGAGTCTGCTTTACGATCTCGCGAGCGAGAGAAAAACCAGGCGAAAACAGCTGAGGAAGCGGAGTTTACAAGTAGTAAATGAGCATTCCGAAGCTGCTTTCAACGCGGCTTTTCCGACGCGCAACAGATCGCAAACAGATCTCTTAGTAGCCGCGGGCGAAGTCCACCTCGCCGCGCAAGGCCTGGCCATCGTGGTAGCGCTGCAGATTGTCGAGGAACAGCCTGGCCATGGCGGCCGGCTCGGTAGGCGCCGAGCTGTGGCCGGTGAGCAGCAGGCGCGGCGCATCCCAGAACGGGTGGCCGGCGGGCAGTGGCTCCTCGCGGCAGACGTCGATCACCGCCCCCGCCAGCTGCCCCGCACGCAAGGCCGCCACAAGGTCGGCATCGACCACCGCCACGCCGCGACCGGCGTTGATGAACAGAGCCTCGGCGCGCATGCCGGCGAACAGCGCCGCGTCGTAGAGATCGCGGGTGGCCGGGGTATCCGGCAGCACGTTGACCAGGCAATCGGCCCACGCCGCCTGCTCGGCCAGTGCGTCCAGGCCATGCACTTCGGCGAAGGGCGCGATGGCGCGCGGCTGGCGGGCGATGCCGCGCAGCTCGACGCCGAAGGGCAAGAGGAAGCGGGCGATGTCGCTGCCGATATCGCCGGCGCCGACGATCAGCACCTTGCAGCCGCGCAGACTCGGCGGCGCCTGGTTGTCCCAGCGCTGCTCGACCTGGCTGGCCAGGCGCGCCAGCACCCGGCGACGGTGGAGCAACAGGTAGGTCAGCACATACTCGGCCATCGGCTGGCCGAAGATGCCCACCGCGCGGGTCAGGCGATAGTCGCGCGGCAGGCCGATCCCCAGCAGCGGCGTAATGCCGGCCCAGGTGGATTGCAGCCAGTCCGGACGCAGGCCCTGGCGCAACAGCGGCAGCAGCAGATCCGGCTGACCGAGCCAGATCGGGCAGTCCTGCGCTTCAGCAACTGCGGCCTGCTCGCCGGCCACCAATTGCAGATCGGGCGCGGCGGCGCTCAGCAGCTCGGCATAGCGGGCGTGGTCACGCTCCAGCAGGAGGACGCGCATCAGACCGGGTCGTTGCGGCGCAACAGCTCGTCCGGCAGGTGCTCGATGTACTCATCCTCCGGCGGCGGCATCTGCAGGTGATAACCCTGCTTGTCGAGGTTCTCCAGCACCTGGGCGATGTCCTCACGAGCCAGCTTCTTTTCCGGGGTGAGGATCATCTCGAAGCACAGCTGCGGCGCGCCGAAGGCGGCCAGCAGGCCCTCGGGCACGCGCTTGAGGGCATCGGCCTTGAGCACATAGAGGTACATCTCGTTCTTGCGCGGGCTTTTGTAGATGGAGCAGATCTTCTTCATTGCAGTACGTCCAGCAGGGCTTGGCCCATCAGTTCACGGCGCCATCCGCGCAGGTTGTCCGGCAGCGTCCATGGGCCGTCGGGGTAGCCACTCTTGAGCAGGGCTTCGAGGGATTTCTTGCGCAGCATCAGCTCGGGAGCGATCTGCAGGCGCTCGGCCTCGGCCTGGCCCACCGCGCGCAGCTTCTTCAGCAATGCGCCGGCCTCGATCGGCAGCGGCGCCGGGAGGGTCGCCGGCCACTGTTCCGGCGGCAGCGCGGCGGCCTCGCGGATCATGCGCAGGATGGTCTCGCCATCCTGGCGCACGGTGCGCGGGTGCATGTCCTCGATACGCGCCAGGGCCACGGTGTTGTCCGGCTGGAAGCGCGCCAGCGGCCACAGCGAGTGCTCGCGCAGGATGCGGTTGCGCGGCTGGTTGCGCGCCCGCGCCTGGCGTTCGCGCCAGGCGCACAGGGCACGCAGCACGGCCAGCTGCTGGGACGACAGCTTCCACGCCAGCTTGGATTCCAGGTAGGCCTCGTCCGGGTCGATCTCGCGGCGCAGGTTGCTGACCAGCTCGGCGCCGTCCTCGAGAATCCAGGCCAGCTTGTCTGCCGACAGCTTCGGCAGCAGCGCCTGGTACAGCTCGGCCAGGTGCACGGCATCCTCGGCGGCGTAGCTGACCTGGGTCTCCGACAGCGGCCGCTGCAGCCAGTCGGAACGGGTCTCACCCTTGGGCAGCTCGATGCTCAGCACTTCCTGCACCAGGCGCGAATAGCCCATGGAGAAGCCGATATTGAGGTAGCCGGCGGCCAGCTGGGTGTCGAACAGCGGTGCGGGCAGCGCGCCGGTCAGGCGCAGGAAGACTTCCAGGTCCTCGCTGCAGGAGTGCAGCACCTTGGTCACGGCGCGGTCTTCCAGCAGCTCGGCGAACGGCGCCCAGTCCTTCACTTCGAGCGGATCGACCAGATAAGCACGCTGGCCGTCGCCGACCTGCAACAGGCCGGCGATGGGATAGAAGGTGTCGACCCGCATGAATTCGGTATCGAGGGCGACGAAGGGCAACTGCCGCCACTCGGCGCAATGACGCGCCAGGCTGGCGTCGTCGAGGATCCATTGAATATCGATGGCCACGCGGCACTCCTTGATTGATGCCGCGCAGTATATATGCCCGTGGCTGATACCGGGCATTCACGCCCCTCGCACTGGCAACTCCCAGCCCGCCAGCGTGTAAACTGCCGCGCATTCGCAAACCAGGGAAGAAACACAATGAAAAAGCTCCTCGGCCTACTCGTGCTGGTCGGCCTGGCCATCGGCGCCTTCCTCTACATCACCCCCAGCCCCATCGAACCGCTGGCCTGGAAGCCCCAGACCGCACCGCTGATGACCGGCGTGCTGGAACCCAACGATACCCTGATGAAGGCCGAGCTGCTGGCCCAGGGGCAGATCCATGGCCCGGAAGACACCGCCGTGGATGCCCAGGGCCAGGTCTACGCCGGCCTGCATGACGGGCGCATCGTGCGCATCGGCGCGGACGGCAAGGCACAAACCTTCGCCGCTACAGGCGGCCGCCCGCTGGGCATGGACTTCGACGCCCAGGGCAACCTGATCGTCGCCGACGCCTACAAGGGCCTGCTGCGCATCGACCCGGCCGGCAGGATCGAAGTGCTGGCCACCGAGGCCGAGGGCGGCCCGTTCGTCTTCACCGATGACCTGGATATCGCCAGCGACGGACGCATCTACTTCACCGACGCCTCCAGCAAGTTCCAGCAGCCAGACTACTTGCTCGACCTGCTCGAAGGCCGCCCCTATGGCCGCCTGATGGTGTTCGACCCGGCCACCGGCAAGACCCAGGTGCTGCTCAAGGACCTGTACTTCGCCAACGGCGTGGCCCTGTCGCAGAACGAAGACTTCGTGCTGGTCAACGAGACCTACCGCTACCGCATCCAGCGCTACTGGCTGAAGGGTGAAAAGGCCGGCACCCATGACCTGTTCGCCGACAACCTGCCGGGCATGCCGGACAACCTGCAGGGCGACCGCGCCGGCACCTTCTGGGTGGCCCTGCCCACCCCGCGCAAGAGCGACGCCGATTTCCTCCAGGCCCAGCCCTGGGTCAAGGCCCAGCTGGCCAAGCTGCCGCGCTCGCTGTGGCCGAAGCCCGCCTCCTACGGCCTGGCCATCGCCCTCAATGAGAAAGGCGAGATCGTGCAGAGCCTGCACGACACCAGCGGCACTCACCTGCGCATGGTCACCTCGGTGAAGCCGGTGGGCGACTACCTGTACCTGGGCAGCCTGGACAATGATCGGATCGGCAAGCTGAAAATCCGCTGAGCACCTGCCCCGCAATGAAGAAGCCCGCCATTCGGCGGGCTTTTTCGTTTACACCGGCTGTTCGGTGAGCCTGGCCGGCACCACGCTGGGCGCCGGCTCACCCAGCAGGTCCTGCATGCTCAGGCGCACCTGGGCCATCAACTCGGGCAACTGCTCGACGTCGTAGCGGCTGGCATCGATCGGCGCGCCGATGTGCAGCTGTACCGGCAGGCCGAGATTGAAACGCCAGGTGCGCGCCGGCAGCACCTCGGAGATGCCGCGGAACGCGATCGGCACTATCACCGCGTTGATGTCCAGGGCCAGGTGGAAGCAGCCTTTCTTGAACGGCAACAGCTGGCCGTCCCGAGAGCGGGTGCCCTCGGGCGCGGCCCACAGGACGATGCCGCTCTCCATCATGCGCTTGGCGTTCTCCAGGTCCTTCACCGCCTGCTGGCGATTGTGCCGGTCCACCGAGGGAAACTCGGCGGCGCGAATCGCAGAACCGAAGATCGGGATGCCGAACAGCTCCTTCTTCGCCAACATGCGGATCGAACCCGGCAGGGCGACGAAGCTGGCGGGGATGTCATAGTGGCTGGCGTGACTGCTGAGCAGGATGTAGCGGCGGCCGTCGTTGAAGTCGGGCATTGCGCCGTGCACGCTGAGGTTCATGCGTACCAGGCGCAGCAGCAGGCCCGACCAGCGGCGGGTATAGCGGTCCACGTCGGCACGCCGCAGGCGCCCAGTGACGGCACGCAGCAGGACCTTGCTGCAGTAATAGAACGTCACCAGCAGCGAACCCAGGACCACGCCGACGCGGCGGGCCAGGTTGGCGCTTTCGATGGCAGGATGCAGGCTGAGCATGGGGTTACCTCGTGTGGCGAACCGCAGTGAGAGTGCCAAAAGGCTCCCGGGTTCGCTTCTGGTTATTCGTGGCTGTCCTTATGATGCGTCTGGCCATGAATACGACACAGGAGGTCCCATGCCACTCGCCCAGCTGATCACCGCCGACCATCTGCACGCCCGCCTGCAGGAGCCGGGCCTGGTCATTCTCGACTGTCGCTTCGCCCTCGACGACCCGACCTACGGCGCCCGCAGCTACGGCGAGGGGCATATCCCCGGTGCCCGCTTCGCCGATCTGGAGCACGACCTCTCCTCGGCCAAGATCAAGAGCGTCACCGGCCGCCATCCGTTGCCCGAACCGGCTGCGCTGATCGACCGACTGCGCGCCTGGGGCATCGACAACGACTCGCCCATCGCCCTGTACGACGACGGCCCCGGCGCCTTCGCCGCCCGCGCCTGGTGGCTGCTGGCCTGGCTGGGCAAGCGTGAGGGCGTGTACCTGCTCGATGGCGGCCTCAAGGCCTGGAAGGAAGCCGGCCTGCCGCTGAGCACCGAGGCCCCGGTAGCTGCACCGGGGAATTTCCGCGGCCAGGCGGATGCCGCCTTGTTGTTGCACGCAGGGCAACTGCAGCAGCGCCTGGGCAACCCCGAGCTGACCCTGCTCGACGCCCGCGCCCTGCCCCGCTTCCGTGGCGAAACGGAGCCACTGGACCCAGTGGCCGGCCATATTCCCGGGGCTCAGTGCGCAGTGTTCACCGACAACCTGGGTGGCGACGGCCGCTTCCTGCCAGCCGAGCAGCTGCGCGCCCGCTTCGACGCCCTGCGCGGCTCGCGCCCGGTGGAATCGCTGGTGGCCTATTGCGGCTCGGGCGTCACCGCCTGTCACAACCTGTTCGCCATGAGCCTGGCCGGCTATCCGCTGGCGCCGCTGTACGCCGGCTCGTGGAGCGAATGGATCACAGATCCGGCGCGGCCAGTGGCGACCGGCGACTGAGGATCTACTGCAGGCCGCGCAGCCGCTTGGGCGTCAGCCCCATGTAGCGGCGCATGGCCGTGGTCAGCGCACTCTGACTAGAGAATCCGCACTCCTCGGCGATCCGCACCAGCGCCAGCGGGCTCTCGCGCAGCAGGCGTGCGGCGTGGTCGAGGCGGGTCTTGAGCAGGTACTGGTGCGGCGTCAGGCCCACGCTGTCCTTGAACTGGGCGTGGAAGTGGCTGGGACTGAGGCAGGCCACCTGGGCCAGCTCGATCACCGTGATCCGGTGTGCCAGGTGCTCGGCGATATAGGCGTCCAGCCGCCCCAGATCGAGGTTGGCAATGGTGCCGCGTCCGCGCTCGCCGAACAGGCGCAGGTGCAGCGCGCGCAACAGCACGCCGCCCAGGGCGCGGGCCAGGTGCGGGTCGCTGCCATAACGGGCCAGCTCCGCGCCGGCGTAGCTCAGCAGGTTCTGGAAATCGGCATCCAGGGTCGGGTAGCGCGGGCTCTCGAATAGCTCGGCGAGCAGGCTGAGGTCTTCCGGCGAGGTATCGCGTTCATCCAGGTCGAGGATCAGCATGCGATTGTCACCCATGCCGGCGAACTGGTGGTCGGCGTCGCCCGGCACCAGGCAGGCGCGCATGCGGCTGACTTCGCCACCACGGCCGCTGACCTCGAATTCCGCGCGCCCGGACAGCGACATCACCAGCTGGTGATAGTCATGGGCATGTTCGTGGGCCTGGCTGTCCAGACATGCGAGGCGGGCATTGAGCATGGAGATGCACCAAAGCGAAGCGAGGGTTGCACTTTAACCAGTTAAACCGCAAAGAGGCAGTAGCACCGACAAATGGCATTGGTTGCACCTTTGCGTGAAAAGGCGCAACCAGAGAACAGGATTGAAATCCCTGCGGCCTCGCCCCATCTAAACCGCATCATCGATCGACTGAACAGGGCCGCCATGAGCGATCAGGACAACAGCTCCGACTACAGTTCCGAGTACATCGAGGCCGAGGCGCACCGCCAGGCCACCCACCTTGCACTGCCCGGCCAGACGCTGCCGGACAAGCTCTACGTACTGCCCATCCACAACCGGCCGTTCTTCCCGGCCCAGGTGCTGCCGGTGATCGTCAGCGAGGAACACTGGACCGAGACCCTGGAGCTGGTGGCCAATACCGAGCACAAGTGCCTGGCGCTGTTCTACGTCGACCAGCCGGTGACCGACCCGCGCCATTTCGATACCGCCTCCCTGCCCAAACACGGCACCCTGGTGAAGATCCACCAGGCCAGCCGGGTCGACGGCAAGCTGCAGTTCGTTGCCCAGGGCCTCAGCCGGGTCAAGGTACGCGGCTGGCTCAAGCGCCATCGCCCCCCCTACCTGGCCGAAGTCGAGTATCCATCGAGCGCCAGCGACCAGCGCGACGAGGTCAAGGCCTACGGCATGGCGCTGATCAACGCGATCAAGGAACTGCTGCCGCTCAACCCGCTGTACAGCGAAGAGCTGAAGAACTACCTCAACCGTTTCAGCCCCAACGATCCATCGCCGCTCACCGACTTCGCCGCCGCCCTGACCACCGCGCCAGCCGGTGTGCTGCAGGAAGTGCTGGATACCGTTCCGGTCCTCAAGCGCATGGAGAAGGTGCTGCCGCTGCTGCGCAAGGAGGTGGAGGTCGCGCGCCTGCAGAACGAGCTGTCCGCCGAGGTCGACCGCAAGATCGGCCAGCACCAGCGCGAGTTCTTCCTCAAGGAACAGCTCAAGGTGATCCAGCATGAACTGGGCATCACCAAGGATGATCGCAGCGCCGACGCCGACGAGTTCCGCGCGCGCCTGGCCGGCAAGACCCTGCCCGAGCAGGCGAAGAAACGTATCGACGAGGAACTGCACAAACTGGCGATCCTGGAAACCGGCTCGCCGGAATACGCCGTGACCCGCAACTACCTGGACTGGGCCACCGCCCTGCCCTGGGGCGTGTTCGGCCAGGACAAGCTCGACCTCGGCCATGCTCGCAAGGTGCTGGACAAGCATCACGCCGGGATGGACGACATCAAGGCACGCATCACTGAGTTCCTCGCCGTCGGCGCCTTCAAGGGTGAGATCTCCGGCAGTATCGTGCTGCTGGTCGGCCCACCCGGCGTGGGCAAGACCAGCATCGGCAAGTCCATCGCAGAATCCCTCGGCCGGCCGTTCTACAGGTTCAGTGTGGGCGGTATGCGCGACGAGGCGGAGATCAAGGGCCACCGCCGCACCTACATCGGCGCCATGCCCGGCAAGCTGGTGCAGGCGCTGAAGGAAGCCGAGGTGATGAACCCGGTGATCATGCTCGACGAGATCGACAAGATGGGCGCCAGCTACCAGGGCGACCCGGCCTCGGCGCTGCTGGAAACCCTCGACCCAGAGCAGAACGTCGAATTCCTCGACCACTACCTGGACCTGCGCCTGGATCTGTCCAAGGTGCTGTTCGTGTGCACCGCCAACACCCTCGATTCCATTCCCGGCCCGCTGCTTGACCGCATGGAAGTGATCCGCCTGTCTGGCTATATCGCTGAGGAGAAGCTGGCTATCGCCAAGCGCCACCTGTGGCCGCGTCAGCTGCAAAAGGCCGGGGTAAGCAAGAACCAGCTGAGCATCAGCGATGCGGCGCTGAAGGGCGTGATCGAGGGCTACGCCCGCGAGGCCGGGGTGCGCCAGCTGGAGAAGCAGTTGGGCAAACTGGTGCGCAAGGCCGTGGTGCAGCTGCTGGACAACCCGGGCAGCCAGGTGAAGATCGCCCCCCGCGACTTGGAGGCCTACCTGGGCATGCCGGTGTTCCGCGGCGAGCAGGTATTCAACGGCACCGGCGTGATCACCGGCCTGGCCTGGACCAGCATGGGCGGCGCCACCCTGCCGATCGAGGCCACGCGCATTCACACCCTCAACCGAGGCTTCAAGCTCACCGGCCAGCTCGGCGAAGTGATGAAGGAGTCGGCGGAGATCGCCTATAGCTACATCGGCGCCCACCTGAAGAAGTTCGGTGGCGATGCGACCTTCTTCGATCAGGCTTTCGTCCACCTCCACGTACCGGAAGGCGCTACCCCCAAGGATGGCCCCAGTGCCGGCATCAGCATGGCCAGCGCCCTGCTCTCCCTGGCCCGCAACCAGGCGCCGAAGAAGGGCGTGGCCATGACCGGCGAGCTGACCCTCACCGGCCAGGTGCTGCCCATCGGCGGAGTCCGCGAGAAGGTGATAGCCGCGCGGCGGCAGAAGATCTTCGAACTGATCCTGCCGGAGGCCAACCGTGGCGACTTCGCCGAATTGCCGGACTATCTCAAGGAGGGGCTGACCGTGCACTTCGCCAGACGCTATACCGACGTGGCCAGGGTGCTGTTCGGCTGATATGCAGGGCGGCTGAAGTCCGTGCCGTTGTGTACGAGCGTCACCCGACCTGGTCGCGCCCTCTCGCCCGCACGCGGAGCCAACGGCTATGCTGTGCGGGCTTATGATCGACAGGAGTCCGCCATGAACCGTGCCCACCGCCTGCTGCTTCCTTGCAGCCTCGCCCTGCTCGCCGCCTGCACCTCGCAGCCGAAACCCAGCGTGAGCGTGGAAGAGAAGCAACTCGGCAAATGCCCGATGGAGCTGCACAGCGGCCAGACCCTGAACATCACCCTGCCGAGCAATCCCACCACCGGCTTCCGATGGGTCGTGGCCGATGCCGCGCCCGGCGTGCTGCGCAGCCTGGGCAAGGAGGTCTACGTGACGCCGGAAGACGCTGGACTGGTGGGAGCCGGCGGTCAGTCCACCTGGCGCTACCAGGCCTATCAGCCCGGCACGGGCCGCCTGCTGATGCAGTACCGGCGTCCCTGGGAAGTGGAAGTGAAGCCGGCCAAGATCATCGACTGCCAGATCGAAGTGCGCTGAGCCGCATAACCATGGCCAGGGTACGTCTGCCCAAGAACCTTGGTGACTGTGAAATCATCACCACCAAAGCTGGCAGCCCGGCCGTCTGGAATCGCAAGTCCGGAAAGAATCGTTTTCTACTCGCCTGCCGCAATCGCGAAGAGGCCGAGCGAGTCCTGCAGAGAATCAAGGAACGCGACAAGCAAGAAGAAATCTGGCTCTAGCAGCTGACGCGATAAAGCACCCGGCCTGGCACTTAACGCACTGGCCTCGGCCAGGGCGATGGCAATAATGGCGCAAACAACAAGAGAGTCCCGCCATGCGCCCACTGCTGCTGATCGTCGCCCTCGCCGGCGTCGCCCTTTTCCTGCTCGGCCTGCACTTCGAACTCAAGTGGCTGACGCTGCTGAGCAAGCCACTACCAATTATCTGCCTGCTGATCTGGCTGCATCAGGCGCCCGCAGGCACCCATAGGCGCTGGATCGCCATCGGCCTGGGACTGTCGTTGCTGGGCGACATGCTGCTGCAGTGGCCGGCCGACCTCTTCGTGTTCGGCCTGGGTGCCTTCCTGCTCGCTCACCTGGCCTACTTGGTGGCTTACCTGAGCGATACACGTCGCCTGGCGCCCATGGACCTGCTGCTCGCCATCCTGGCGGCCGGCGGCATGTTCTTCGTGCTGGCCAGCGCCGGCCTTGGGCCACTGCTGCTACCGGTAGCCCTGTACAGCCTGGCCATCGGCGCCATGCTGTGGCGAGCGCTGGCGCGGGTCGGCGTGGTGGCTAGCACCTCGGCCTGGCTGGCAGCGGGCGGTGCGGCGCTGTTCGTGCTGTCGGATAGCCTGATCGGCATCAATCGCTTCGTCGCACCGTTCGAGGGCGCCAGCTACGCCATCATCCTCAGCTACTGGCTGGGGCAGTTCGGCATCACCGCTTCGGCGGTGGCCCTGCTCACCCGACCGGCTCAGCTGGAAGGTGCCTCCTCGGCGCCATCCATTTCCCGACGGTAGATGCACAGGCGGTTACGCCCGCCACGCTTGGCCTGGTACAGGGCCAGGTCGGCGGCATGCAGCAGGGCGTCCATCTGCTCGCCGTCCAGCGGGAACCAGGCCAGGCCGAGGGAAATATTGATCGGCCCCAGCGGCTGGCCGCCGTAGCGTACCTGCAGGCGGCTGACGGCCAGGCGCAGGGACTCGCAGCGCTCGATGGCGTCTTCGCGACTGATTTCCGGCATCACCAGACAGAACTCCTCGCCGCCATAGCGGCAGGCCAGGTCGCTGGTGCGCACGCTACGCTTCATCTCCATGGCCAGGTGGCGCAGCACCAGGTCGCCAGCCTCGTGACCGAAGGTGTCGTTGAAGCGCTTGAAGTGATCCACGTCGAGCAACACCACGGCCACCGGCACCTGCTTGCGCGCGGCGCGCAGCAACTCGCGGCGCAGGGTTTCGTCGAGGAAGCGACGGTTGTGCAGGCCGGTCAAGGCATCCACCAGCGACTGCTGGCGCAGGCTCTCTCTCAGCGACAGGTTGGACACGCCCAGCGACACTTGCTCGGCGAAGGCCTCGGCCAGCTCCAGGTCGGCCGCCATTTCGCCACCCAGGGTCAACACGCCCAGCGGCTCGCCCTGGGCCATCATCGGCACACAGACATAACCATGCTCGGTAAGGGATGTGCCGTGCAGATGCGGGCAAAGCAGATCCTTGTCCGGGTCGCGTACCTGGTGGCTCTGGCCGCGACGGATGGCCCAGCACGCATGTGGCTCGAACAGGTCGAGGCCCGGCGGCCATTCGCCCCAATGGGCGACGCTCTCCAGCACATCGCGCGAAGGATGGTAAAGCGTAAGGCCACCGGCATTCTGCGGAAACAGCTGCCCGGCGAAGCGCCCGATGATGCCGTAGCATTCCTCGAAGCTGTTGATCGAGTGCAGCGCACCCGCCATCCGGCTGAGCAGGGAAATCTCGCGGTTGCGCAGCTCCAGGCGCTGCATGCCGGTCGATAGCTGCTCGCTCAGATGGCGCAGGTTGAGGCGGGCGGTGCGCCCGTCCTTGAGGGTGCGGAAGGTGAAGTGGAACAACAGGCCGATCAACACCAGATCGAGCAGCCCGATTGCCACGGTCGCGCCCCACATCACCCGCCGCTGCCACTCGCGCCGCTGCTCCAGAACCTGCAGGCGTGTGTTGAGGATGGCCTGCATCTCGCCGCTGAAGCCGCGCAGGGTATCCATCAACTGCTTGCCCTTGCCGGCCGAGATTTGCGCAATGGCCGCTTCCAGGCCTTCCAGGCGACGGATGTCGACAATGCCCTGCAGGTAGCTGCGCTGCTCGGCGATTACCGGCTGCAGCCTGTCCAGCTGTTGCTTGAGCTCGGCATCGCGGGCTGCCTCCTGGCCGAGCTCCAGCAGCAACCGATCCACATCGGAGAAGCCCAGATACAGGGGCGAAAGAAAATCGTCCCGCCCGGTGATGACGAAACCGCGCTGCCCGGTCTCGCCGTCGGTCAACGCCGCCAGCAGTTGCTCGCTGCGCGCCAGCAGCCTCTCCTCATGCTCGTAGCGCACATGAGTCGCCTCGATCCAACTCTCGCCGAACAGCGGCACCAGCACATTCAGGCTGAGCATCAGGATGGCCAGCATAAAGCCGGCCTGGAGTCGGGTTGCCGTCCGCATTCCCAGCGTTCCTTATCGGGCAGATAGCACAAGAGTAACCCTTGCGGCCCGGATAGCCACCCGTTTCCGGTCATCGCCACGGATAAGCCGACTGTCTCACGGGTGAGACGGCAGCGCTTCGCCAAATCGTCTATAGAGAGAGTCAGGACCTTTCAAGGAGGCTGCCATGCGCGGCTACCCGTGGGCGCTACTGATGCTCTCGCTGTTCTTGCTGTCCGGCTGCACCAGCCTGCTGCCCAGTCAACGTGCCGAGGTCACCTCTCCCTTCGGGGACTATCTCGACACCGAGATCCGCTACGCCCAGGCGCAACCGGGCAAGACCACCCGCGTCGAGCTGTTCGACCTGGGCTTCGACCCGCTCAGCCAGGGCAACGGCAAGATGCTCTCGTTCATCGATCTGCGTCTGATGTTCGTCCAGCCCAACGTGCCGATCGAATACCTGCCGGACGGCATGCTGCGCTGTCTGGAGGCCAAGGATCGCTGCATCGGCTACGCCTTCGAGTTCAACAAGACCGACACCCAGCGTGTGGGCAGCTTCTGGGCCGATGTGCTCAACTTCCGCAAGACGCGGGAGCTGAAAGGTTGGACCTTCCGCGCGGTATTCGTGCTGGTCGACGACACGCTGGTGCACAAGGTCAGCAACGGCGAGCCGAACATCCGCCGCTACGAGGTCAAGCGCAACCCGCTGGGCCCGCTGCAGGGCGGCGGCGAATTCATCCTGGATCAGTTGCCCTGATGGCGGTTGGGTTGCTGCAAGCTCTTGGCTAGAATGCCGGCCTTTGCGCCCGGACCGATCACCGTGAAACAGCAGCCCGACCGACTCTTCGCCCAGCCCCTGGACCAGGTGCCGGACTTCGTCTTCAACGAGGACGTGGCCAAGGTCTTCCCGGACATGATCAAGCGCTCGGTGCCCGGCTACCCGACCATCGTCGAGAACCTCGGCGTACTGGCCGCGCAATTCGCCCAGCCGCACAGTGCCCTGTACGACCTCGGCTGTTCCCTTGGCGCGGTGACCCAGGCCCTGCGCCGCCACGTGCGCACCGATGACTGCCGAGTGATCGCGGTGGACAACTCCCATGCCATGGTCGAGCGCTGCTCCGAATATCTGCACGCCCAGGACGCCATGTTCCAGGAGCTGCTGCCAGTCGAGGTGATCGAAGCGGATATCCTCAGCCTGGACTTCCAGCCCGCCTCGCTGGTGGCGCTCAACTTCACCCTGCAGTTCGTCGCGCCGGAACAGCGCCAGGAGCTGCTGAGCCGCATCCGCCAGGCCTTGCTGCCCGGCGGCGCGCTGATCCTCTCCGAGAAGCTGCGTTTCGAGGACGACGCCGAGCATACCCTGCTCGGTGAGCTGCACCTGGCGTTCAAGCGCGCCAATGGCTACAGCGAGCTGGAAATCGCCCAGAAACGCAGCGCCATCGAGAACGTGATGAAACCCGACAGCCTGGAGCAGCATCGCGAACGCCTGCTGGCCGCTGGTTTCTCCAAGGTCGTGCCCTGGTTCCAGTGCCTCAACTTTGCCTCGCTGATCGCCCTGCCATGATTTTCTCTCGCCTCGACCTCGACGCCCTGCAACAGCAATTGGCCGGCAGCCCGCTGCAGGACTGGGCCGCCGACCTGCCCGCCCAGCTTGACGCCAAGCTTGCCGTGGGCCACGGCGACCTCGCGCGTTGGTTCGCCGCCGTCGAGGCGTTGCCGACGCTGGCGCTGGAAACGACCGAATTGCGCACTGCGCTGCGCCTGGACGGCACCTGCGACGAGGCCTCCCGCGCCGCGCTGAAGAGCGCGCTGCAGGGCCTGATCCCCTGGCGCAAGGGGCCCTTCGAGCTGTTCGGCGTGCATGTCGACACCGAATGGCGTTCCGACTGGAAATGGGAACGGGTCGCCCCGCATCTGGATCTGGCCGGCAAACGCATCCTCGATGTCGGCTGCGGCAATGGCTACTACATGTGGCGCATGCTCGGCGCCGGTGCCGATGCCGTGGTTGGCGTCGATCCCAACTGGCTGTTCCTCAACCAGTTCCTCGCGGTGAAGCACTACCTGCCCGATGCGCCGGCCTGGCACCTGCCGCTGGCATTGGAAGAGCTGCCGGCGAAGCTGGAAGGCTTCGACACGGTGTTTTCCATGGGCGTGCTCTATCACCGTCGCTCGCCCATCGACCATCTGCTGGAGCTCAAGGACTGCCTGCTCAAGGGCGGCGAGCTGGTGCTGGAAACCCTGGTGGTGGAAGGCGACGCCCAGCAGGTGCTGGTGCCCGAGGACCGCTACGCGATGATGCGCAACGTCTGGTTCCTGCCCTCGGTGCCGGCGCTGGAGCTGTGGCTGCGCCGCGCCGGCTTCGTCGATGTGCGCTGCGTGGATGTCTCCACCACCAGCGTGGAAGAGCAGCGCAGCACCGACTGGATGCGCTACCAGTCGCTGCCGGAATTCCTCGACCCGGCCGACCACAGCCGTACCCTCGAAGGCCTGCCAGCCCCGACCCGTGCGGTGCTGCTGGCGCGCAAGCCCTGACTCAGTCCGGGTAGCCCAAAGCGTCGCCCAGGCGAATCTTGCTGCGCACGAACACCCCGTTGCCGCGCCCCACTTCCTTGCCGTCCTCGCCATACAGCACGGCTTCGGCGATGAACTGCGACTTGTTGCGGTTGACCACCCTACCTACCGCCTTCAGCTTGCCGGCCGACACCGGGCGGGTGAGGTAGGTGGTGAAGGCCGTGGTCAGCACGAACACCTCGGGCTCCAGGGAGTTGGCGGCGAAGAAAGCCGCGTCGTCGAGCAATTTGAAGTAGACCGAGCCATGTACCGCACCGGCGGCGTGAAAGAACTTCCCCTCCACCTGAATCTCGATCTCCGCCTCGCCGTCGCTGACACGCATGACCGGCTGGTAGAAGGCGTTGACCGGCGCGGCGCCATACATGTTCTGCAAACGCTGATAGTGTTCCTCGGGGCTCATGGCGACTCCGCTGTGTGAAATACGCCCCCACTCTAACGCGCCGCAACGCCGGCGAAATCGCCGCGGCCAGACAGCCCGCGAGCATGGCGGAATCGGCCGCTAGGCTGCATACCGCCTGCGCTTCGGTGTCAGACCAGCTCGATGCGGTCATCCAGGATGCGGATCAGCCCCTGTTTGAACAGCCCGCCGATGGCCTTCTTGAAATTGCCCTTGCTGACGCTGAAGATTTTGCTGATGGCCTCGGGCGAGCTCTTGTCGGATAGCGCCAGGCTGCCGCCAGCATTACGCAGCGCAGTGAGGATCTGCTCGGACAGCTCATCGCGGGCCTGCTGGCCGACCTGCTGCAGGCTCAGGCTGATCTTGCCATCGGCGCGCAGCTCCTTGATGAAGCCCTTTTCCTGAGAGCCGCCACGCAGGAACTTGAACACCTCGTTCTTGTGGATCAGCCCCCAGTGCTGGCCATTGATGATGGCCTTGAAGCCCAGATCGGTCTGCTCGACCACTAGCAGATCCACTTCCTGGCCGACCTGGTAGTTCGGTGGGGTCTTGTCCAGATAGCGATCCAGCCGCGCGGTGGCAGTGATGCGTCGGCTGCGGTCGAGGTAGACGTGCACCACGCAGTAGTCGCCGACCTGCAGCGGGCGCTTCTCTTCGGAGTGCGGCATCAACAGGTCCTTGGACAGGCCCCAGTCGAAGAACAGGCCGATGCGATTGATATCCACCACCTTGAGGCTGGCGAAGCCGCCGACCTGTACCTTGGGCTTCTCGGTGGTGGCGATCAGGCGGTCTTCACTGTCCAGGTAGACGAACACGTTGAGCCAATCGCCGACCTCGCACGGCTCGCCCTTGGGGATGTAGCGCTTGGGCAGGAGGATCTCGCCGTCGGCATCGCCGTCGAGATAGAGGCCGAAGTCGGCCAGCTTGGCCACCTGCAGAGAGTTGTAGCGCCCGATCAGAGCCATGTTCACCACCCAATTCGAAGAGGCGAGCATTCTACACCCTGGCGCCAAGAGACAGCCGGTAACATGCGCCACTGGCGTCTAGCACGGGCATGTTTCAGAATCATGGCATTCCGCAACTTCGACCCGCTCCATCTGTCTGAACTACACGGATTCTCGCTGCCCTATCTCAGGAGCTCCTGTGCGCCTTTCCAGTCGCTGGCTGCCGTACCCTGCCGCGTCGCTTTTCGCCCTCGGCCTGCTGTTCGTTGTGCTGCCCATCGCCGCCCGCTACTGGCTGGGCTGGTCCAGCTGGCCGGGCTATGTCTCCGACCTGGGCATCGGCGGGCTGCCCCTGCTGCTGTGCTATCGCCGGCCGCTGCTGGCGGCTCCGCTGGCCGCGATCTGGGCCCTCTTTCTGCTGAGCAACGCCGAGCTGGTCAACGCCGTCGGACGCATGCCCGAGCCCAGCGACCTCAAATACCTGAGCGACCCCCAGTTCGTCAGCCAGTCCACCCAGGGTAGCGGCCTGCGCTATCCGCTACTGGCCGGCGCCCTGGTGATCAGCGTGCTGGCCTGCCTGCTGGTCGGACGCCGCGCCGGACCGAAGATTTCCCGCTACGCCTATGCACTGCCGGTCGCCCTGCTATTCAGCCACGCCATCGACCAGTACATCGAGCCGAGCGAAGACGACCAGTGGCGCCTGTTCAACCTGCCGCACAAGGTGCTGGCCGAAGGCACCAGCCGAGCCCGGGTGGCGGTGGAGGACTGGTATGCCGGCGAGGATTCCGGCCTGCCGCCGGATATCGACGGTCTGAGCAAGCTGGACCTCTCTGGTACACCGCTGCTGCCGGGTGGCGGCAAGGCGCGCAACGTGCTGATCGTGACCCTTGAAGGCATTCCCGGCGCCTATATCGCCAAGAACCGCCAGCTCATCGGCAGCAGCTACGAAGAAGACCTGATGCCGCGCCTGAGCGAGTGGGCCGAGCGCAGTATGACCACGCCTGACTACGTGCTGCACAGCCACCAGACCATCCGCGGCCTGTACGCCATGCTCTGTGGCGACTACGGCAAGCTGGACTCCGGCACGCCCAAGGGCGTGGAGCTGCTCAACAGCCAGACCCGCAATCTGCAGTGCCTGCCGCACCAGATGCGCACCATGGGCTTCCGCACCCACTTCCTGCAGGGTGCCGGTCTGCGCTTCATGGCCAAGGACCAGATCATGCCGCACATGGGCTTCCAGCAGACCCACGGCCGCGACTGGTTCAAGAACAAGCCGTACCTGGAATTCCCCTGGGGCATGGACGACAAGTCCTATTTCGAAGGCGCGCTGAAGTACGTCAAGCAGCTGCGCGGCAACCAGCAGCCGTGGATGCTCACCCTGCTCACCGTCGGCACCCACCAGCCCTACTCCGCGCCCAAGGAGTATCTGGAGCGCTACCCCACCGCCAAGCAGGCCGCCATCGGCTACCTGGACGATGCGGTCGCGGACTTCCTCGCAGGCCTGGAAAAACAGGGCGTGCTGAAGGACACCCTGGTGATCGTCACCTCCGACGAATCCCACGGCCTGGAAAACGTACGCCTGGCTTCGGCCTGGGGCTTCAACCTGGTGCTGGCGCCGGACGGCGACAAGCTGCCCCAGGTCAAGCCAGGGGTATACGGCCACGTCGACCTGACCGCCTCGGTGCTGGACTACTTCGACCTGCCAGTACCGGACAACATCGCCGGCCGCTCGCTGTTCCGCGACTACGCCAAGCCCCGCGAGATCATGTCTTACACCAATGGCCTGCTGCGCCAGCACGACGGCAGGGTGTTCACCGAGTGCAACTTCCAGCAGGTTTGCCGCCGCTATGAGAGCGCAGGCTTCATCGCCGACCATCCCAAGTACCTGGGTCGGGTCAGCGGCCGTCAGGCGCGTCTGGTCAGCCAGCGCGCTGCCCTGCTCGACCAGTCCATCACGGGTGGGCAGATCGGCCAGCGCTACCAGTTCGCCAACCGCGAGCGCATCGACCTCAAGGCCGAGTCGCGTGACGACTGGGCGGACAACCTGATCGGCGCCCAGTACCTGGAAATGCCCAAGGGCACCCGCACCCGCGTGACCCTGAAGATCGAGGCCGTGCGTCTGGATCGCAGCGGCGCCGCGCTACGCCTGATCACCAAGGAGTTCGACCGCAACAACAGCCTGGTCATTCCGCCGCTGCCTGCGCTCAAACGCGGCGAGAGCGTCGAGCTGAGCTTCGACTTCGACAACCCGGAAACGCGCAAGGCCTTCTCCTTCCACCTGCTCGGCGAAGGCCGCGGCGCCATCCGTATCAGCGACTTCAGCGTGGTCACCGAGCCGCTGCCGCCGGAGCTGGTGGCCAACCAGGAAGTCGACTCGGCCATGGAGGCGGCGGCCCACTGAGGGCCGCCACTCAGTCGGCCAACCCCAGCCGAACCAGCTTGCCGTCCGGCGCATCGGTCAGCAGATACAGATAGCCATCCGGCCCCTGGCGCACATCGCGGATGCGCCAGCCCTTGTCCTGCAGCAACCGCTCCTCGTGCCCTACCCTGTCGCCGTCCAGCTGCAGGCGGATCAGCGACTGATCGGCCAATGCGCCGATGAACAGGCTGTGCCGCCAGGCCGGAAAGCGCTCGGCGGCATAAAAGGCCATGCCGGAGATCGCCGGCGACTTTTCCCACACATGCTGCGGCGCCTCGGTGCCGGCCACCACCTCGCCCTGCGCCTCGGGAATCGGCAGCATGCTGTAGTTGACCCCGTGGGTGGCCAGCGGCCAGCCGTAATTCAAACCCTTGCGCGGGATATTGATCTCGTCGCCGCCGCGCGGGCCGTGCTCGTGCAGCCAGATGACGCCGCTCCAGGGATTGAGCGCCATTCCCTGGGGATTGCGGTGGCCGTAGGACCAGATCTCCGCGCGCACGCCCGGCTTGCCGACGAAGGGATTGTCCGGCGGTACGCTGCCATCCGGGTTCAGCCGCACCAGCTTGCCCTGCAGCTTGTCCAGCTCCTGGGCGGTGGCGCGCTGGTTGTTCTCGCCCAGGCTGATGTACAGCAAACCCTGTCGATCGAAGGCCAGGCGCGAACCGAAATGAATGCCCTCGGACAGCTTGGGCTGCTGGCGGAAGATCACACGAAAATCCTCCAGTGCACTCATGTCTTCCTTCAGCCGACCACAGCCGACGGCCGTACCGGCCTTGTCATCGGACTCGTCCGCCTCGGCGTAGCTCAGGTAGACCAGGCGATCTCTGGCGAAGTCCGGCGACAGCGCCACGTCCAGCAAGCCGCCCTGGCCACGGGCATACACCTGCGGTACCCCAGCCACTGGCGCCTGCAGGCGGCCCTGGGCATCCAGCCAGCGCAGGCGCCCGGGGCGCTCGGTGATCAGGCTGCCCTGGCCATCCGGCAGGAAGGCGAGGCTCCACGGGTGTTCCAGACCACCCACCACCTCGGTCAGCTGCAATTCGCCCAGCTCACTACGCTCGGCCATGACCGGCGACGCCAGCAACGCGCCCGTGATCAGGATTGCCAGTATCCGCCGCATGTTCGTCCTCGCTCTCAGCCGACCTTTCGCCCGACCTTTCTTTTAGCCCAATCCCGGCAGCCGTCCCAGGCCGGGTACAATGCCTTTCATTTCCCGATGTGACATCCGCCATGACCGAAGCCGAACGCCTGTCGAAACGCCTGATCCAGCAGACTTCCTGCTCGCGCCGCGAGGCGGAGCTGTATATCGAGGGCGGCTGGGTCACCGTGGATGGCCAGGTGATCGAGGAGCCGCAACACCCGGTGCGCGACGAGCAGATCGTGCTACTGCCCGGCGCCAAGGCCGAGACCCAGCCGCCGATCACCCTGCTGCTGCACAAGCCGGTCGGCCTCGGTTGCGGCATGGGCGCCAACTCCACCCAACAACTGCTCAGCCACGCTCACCACTGGGCCGAGGACGCCAGCGGCATCCGCCCGCTGAACCGCCACCTGCGCCGCCTGGAGCTGCTCACCCCGCTGGAAACCGATGCCAGCGGCCTGCTGGTGTTCAGCCAGAGCCATGCGGTGGTACGCCTGTTCAAGGAGCAAGGCGCAACGCTGGAGCAGGAATACCTGGTGGAGGTCGCCGGCAGCCTGGATGAGAAAGGCCTCAAGCGCCTGAGCTTCGGCCAGACCTACAAGGGCGTGACGGTGCCGCCGTGCAAGGTCAGCTGGCAGAGCGAGACGCGCCTGCGCTTCGCCATCAAGGCCGTGCAACCCGGCCAGCTGCGCTTCATGTGCGAGAACGTCGGCCTGCAGGTACTGGGCGTTCGCCGCCTGCGCTTCGGCCGCACCGGCCTGGCCAAGGTGCCGGTCGGCCAGTGGCGCTATCTGGGGCTCAACGAGAAGTTCTGATCAATAGTCGGCGTAGCGCTGCTCTATGCGCAGGTATTCGCCATTGGCGCGGATGGCTGCCAGGCCACGGTTGAAGCGCTCGCTCTGCTCCGGCAGACGGAAGCCGACGCTGTAGGCGGTCGGCGGGAACAGCATGTACAGGGTCACCGGCTGGCTGGTATCGACCTGCTCGCCGACCTCGCGATTGAAGTAGCGCATGATGCGCGGATCGCCCACCACCACGTCGATGCGCCCGCTGTACAGCAGGCGGTTGCGATTGATCTGCTGGGCCTCCTCGCGGTAGCGCGGATTGGCCTCGGCCATGGCCTGGAATTCCGGACCCAGCAGGTGGCGGGCGCGCTGGAAGGTACTGATCGAGTAATGCGCCAGGTCGGCGATGCTGGTGATGCGATAGCCCCGCGACGACAGCGCCAGGGCGACGTTCTGACAATGGATGTAGGGCGCCGAGTAATACGCCGGCATGCCGCTGTAGGCATTGGTGGTGGCGATGCCATCCAGCTCGCCCTTGCTCAGCGCCAGATGCAGCCGCTCCATCGGTGCATAGCGCACCTCCACCTCGTCGCCGGCGGCGCGCACGGCGGCCACCACGATCTCGTATTCCAGCCCGCGGCTCAGCCCCTCGAACACATAGGGCGGCTTGTGCGTGCCGAAGCCGATGCGCAGCGACTCGGCCGTGGCGGCGGGTGCCAGCAGCAGAAACAGCCACGGCCAGGCGCGTGAAAACATGCAGTCCCCCTTAGCGATGGATCAAGCATAGGTGTTCGCCCATGGCTGGCGCCATCACCCGCGCATATGCCGGGCGATTCATCCCATGGCGGCGTCTTGGGTCTAGACTCAGCGCTCTCAGACGATGGAGAACTGCCATGCTCAAAGCCGAATACCAACACCGCGGCAAGGTCCCACAGGACGTGATCGAAGCGGTGGAACTGCAACTGCCGCCGCTGCCGGCCGGCCAAGCCCTGGTCAAGGTGCTGGCGGCACCGATCAACCCTTCCGATGTGCTGACCCTGACCGGCGAATACGGCATGCTGCCGCCGCTGCCGGCCATCGGCGGCAACGAAGGCGTCGGCCGCGTCGAACAGCTGGGCGAAGGCGTGAGCAACGTCAAGGTCGGCCAGACCGTGCTGCTGCCGGTGGGCATCGGCACCTGGGTCACTCACCTGCACGCCCCCGCCGCCAAGCTGATCCCGCTGCCGGACGCCGATCCGCAGCAGTTGGCGATGATGACCATCAACCCGCCGACCGCCTCGCTGCTACTCAGCGAGTTCGTCGACCTCAAGCCGGGCGACTGGGTGATCCAGAACGCCGCCAACTCCGGTGTCGGCGGCTACCTGATCCAGCTGGCCAAGCTGCGTGGCTTCAAGACCATCAACGTGGTGCGTCGCGAAGCTGCGGTGGCCGGGGTCAAGGCCGAGGGCGGTGACGTGGTGCTGCTGGACGGCCCAGACCTGCACAAGCGCGTACGCGAGGCCACCAGCGGTGCGCCGGTGATGCTCGGCATCGACGCCGTGGGTGGCACGGCCACCGACCACGTGGCGGCCTGCCTGAGCGAGGGCGGCACCCTGGTGAACTACGGCCTGATGAGCGGCGAGCCGTGTCAGGTGTCGGCGGCCTCCTTCGTGTTCCGCGACGTGACCCTGCGCGGCTTCTGGCTGGCCAAGTGGTTCCAGAAGGCCAGCCAAGCCGACCAGTTCCGCGTGTTCGGCGAGCTGACCCAGCTGATCGCCAGCGGCAAGCTCAAGGCCCGCGTGGCGGCCACCTACAACATCAGCCAGATCAAGGAAGCCATCGCCGCGGCCGCCGCCGGCGAACGCGACGGCAAGATCCTGATCGTGCCCTGATGGTCGCGCGGTGGACTCTTCAGGATGCACTCACTTGGACGAGTGCAACCTGCGGAGCCGCAAAAGCAGAGGGGGCCTTTCGGCCCCCTCTTCGTTTCACTCCGCTGCCGGCTTCTTGCGCTTCAGCGGTGCCAGGCCGTCCTGGCTGACCAATGCCGACGGCGCCGGCTTGGGCGCATTGGCACGGCGCTTGGGTGCGGTCTTGCCGGCCGCTTTCTTGGCGCCATCCTTCTTGTCAGTCTTTTTCTTCTTTACCCCGACGGCCTTGCCGGACGCCTTGACGTTCTTCGGCCCCTGGTAGCTGCCTTTCAGTTCCGCAATGGTACGGCGTTCGAAGCGCTGCTTGAGGTAGCGCTCGATGCTCGACATGAGGTTCCAGTCGTTGTGGCAGATCAGCGATACAGCCAGACCATTCGCACCAGCGCGACCGGTACGGCCAATGCGGTGCACGTACTCGTCGCCGGAGCGCGGCATGTCGAAGTTGATCACCAGGTCCAGGCCCTCGATATCCAGGCCGCGGGCCGCCACGTCGGTGGCCACCAGCACCTTGCTGCCGCCCTGCTTGAGACGGTCGATGGCCAGCTTGCGGTCCTTCTGGTCCTTGTCACCGTGCAGCACGAAGGCCTTGTAGTCGGCCGCCACCAGGCGCCCGTACAGGCGGTCGGCCTGCACCCGGGTGTTGGTGAAGACGATGGCCTTGCGGTAGGTCTCGTTGCTCAGCAGCCAGTGCACCAGGCGCTCTTTGTGCCCCGGGTCATCGGCGGTGATGATCTGCTGGACGGTGGTCTCGCTGAGCTGATCGACACTGTTGAGCTTGAGGTGCACCGGCTCACGCAGCACCTTGGCGATCATCTCGCGCAGCACCTTGCCACCGCCTGTCGCGGAAAACAGCAGGGTCTGCTGGCGGTTGGCGCATTCCTTGGTGATGCGTTCGATGTCCTCGGCGAAGCCCATGTCGAGCATGCGATCCGCCTCGTCCAGCACCAGCACCTCGACGCCGTTGAGCTTCAGGCTACCGGCGTTGAGGTGTTCCATCAGGCGGCCCGGCGTGGCGATCAGCAGGTCCGGTTGGCGGCGCAGCATGGCCGCCTGTTCCTTGAAGTCCTCACCGCCGGTGACCAGTGCCGACTTGATGAAGGTGAACTGGGAGAAGCGCTCGGCTTCCTTGAGAATCTGCTGGGCCAGCTCGCGGGTCGGCAGCAGAATCAGCGAACGCACATCGGTACGCTGCTTGGAGTTGGCGTCGCCGAGCAGGCGATTGAACAGCGGCAGCAGGAAGGCCGCGGTCTTGCCGCTACCGGTCTGCGCCGTCACCCGCAGGTCACGCCCTTCCAGAGCCGGCGGAATGGCCACCAGCTGCACCGGCGTCGGCTCGGTGAAGTTGAGCTCGGCCACGGCCTTGAGCAGGCGTTCATGCAGGGCGAATTGGGAAAACACGGGGGGCTTACCTCGGCGCAGATCGAAAACAGGTTGCATAGGGTAACGGTTGTGGGGGCAAAAGGCCGCATCTGATCGATTTTTGTACAAATCCGTCCGAACGGATAGAATGCGCGCCGCCAGCCATTCCGGCCGGCATGGGTTCCCTAACCCCATCCACTAAAAAGGTAGCTTCCATGCTTCTGCCCCATACGGCGCACCAGCGTTCGGCCCTGGCCGTGCTGATCGTCTTCCATATCCTCATCATCATCGCCAGCAACTACCTGGTGCAGCTGCCGATCACCCTGTTCGGCTGGCACACCACCTGGGGCGCGTTCAGCTTCCCGTTCATCTTCCTGGCCAGCGACCTGACCGTGCGCCTGCTCGGCAAGAGCCCGGCGCGCCAGGTGATCGCCCGGGTGATGATCCCCGCCCTGCTCGCTTCCTACGTGGTCTCGGTGCTTTTCCAGGAAGGTGTCTTCCGCGGCCTGGCGGCACTCGGCGAGTACAACGAGTTCGTCCTGCGCATCTCGGTGGCCAGCTTCCTCGCCTATGTGCTCGGGCAACTGCTCGATATCCAGGTGTTCGACCGTCTGCGCCAGCTGCCGCAGTGGTGGATAGCGCCAACCGCCTCGACCATCCTCGGCAACCTGCTGGACACCTTCGCCTTCTTCTCGGTGGCCTTCTGGCGCAGCGACAACCCCTTCATGGCCGAGCACTGGGTGGAAATCGCCACGGTGGACTACGGGGTCAAGCTGGCCGTCAGCCTGATGCTGTTCGTGCCGCTGTACGGCGTGCTGCTGCGAGCCATACTGCGAGTGCTGGACAACCGGAGCCGCGCGCTGGCCTGAAGGAACATTCAAGCGAGGCGGGGCTCGAATCTGTATACCCTATCGGAGAAGGCCCCATGCCTCGCATCCTGCCGCTCACCCTGCTCGCCGCCGCCCTCGCCCTTGGCCTGAACAGCGCCGGCGCCGCGCCCAAACACGACAAGCATGACAAGCACGGCGGCGGCGGTGATCCCGACGTCACCGTCGACCTGCGCGGTCCGAGCATCGACATCGGCCGGGTACGTGTCGTCCTCGGTGACAACCGCAACCTGATCGGCCCCGCCGACTCGCTGCCGCCGGGCATCCGCAAGAACCTGGCGCGCGGCAAGCCGCTGCCGCCCGGCATCGCCAAGCGCTTCGACAGCCGCCTGCTCGGCCAGCTGCCGCACTACGACGGCTACGAGTGGCGCCAGGTCGGTACCGATGTGGTGCTGGTGGCCCTGGCCAGCGGGCTGATCTACGAGATCATCGAGAACGTGCTGGACTGATCGGCGGCCGCATGAAGCCACAACTGATCTACTACGTTGCCGCCAGCCTGGATGGCTATATCGCCCGCCCGGATGGCGCCGTGGACTGGCTGGAGAGCATCGAGGCCTCCGGCGAGGATCACGGCTACGAAGGCTTCTACCAGAGCATCGATGGCCTGCTGATGGGCCGCGCCACCTACGACATGGTGCGCGGCTTGGGCAGCGACTGGCCCTACCCCGGCAAACCCTGCCTCGTCCTCGCGCGCAATCCTCTGGAGCACCCGCCGGCCGGCGTGCAGGGTCGTCACTGCACGCCGAGCGAGGCCCTGGATGAACTGGCCGCGAGGGGCTGCAAGCGGGTCTGGCTGGTCGGCGGCGGCAGCCTGGCCGGCAACTGCCTGGCCGCCGGGCTGCTCGACGAACTGGTGGTGAGCGTCATCCCGCACCTGCTCGGCGCCGGCATCCAGCTGTTCGCCACCGGCCTCGAGCATCGGCTGAGCCTGCAGGCACATCGGGTGTTCTCCAGCGGCGTGGCGCAGCTGCACTACCAGGTGCTGGCGGAAGACGTCTGACTAACTCGCCTGCCGCGCCTGCTTGTGCAGCAGGCGCGCGCTGTCCCAGCCCATGAGCAGCACCGCCAGCCAGATCGGCCCATAGGTCCACAACTGCTGGGGTGCGAAGGCCTCGCCTAGGAACAGCACGGCGACGCCGAACAGCAGCACCGGCTCCACATAACTGAGAATGCCGAACAGCCCCAGCGGCAACAGGCGGCTGGCCGCCATCATGGCGCCGAAGGCTAAGGCGCTGAGCAGGCCAAGGCCGGGCAATAGCCACCACAGCTGCGGCGCCTCGGTGAACACCGCCGGCGGCCCGTAGGCATGAATCAGCCAGATGGCCAGCGGCGCCAGCATCAGCATCTCCAGGACGAAGCCGGACAGCGCGTCCAGGCGCATCCAGCGGCGTAGCATGAAGTACGGCGGATAGCCTAGGGCAGCGACCAGAGTCACCCAGGAGAAGGCGCGGGTCAGCCACAGCTCATGAGCCACACCCAGCAGCGCACAGGCCACGGCGATGCGCTGCAGCGGACGTAGGCGCTCGCCATAGAACAGCCGGCCGACCAGCACCATGGCCAGCGGCAGCAGGAAGTAGCCGAGGGACACATCGAGCATTCTGCCGGCCAAAGGCGCCCAGACAAACAGCAGCCATTGCACGCCCATCAACGCCGCCGCCAGCGGCAGCGCAGCCAGCAGCAGCGGCTCACGGCGCAGGCGCACGAAGGCGGCACCGAGCACACCCCACCGCCGGGCGAACGCCACCAGCAACAGGACCGCCGGAATCGACCAGAGGATGCGCTGGGCGAACACCTGCAGGCCGTCCAGCGGCGCCAGCTCGCGCACATAGCCGGGAATCAGCACGAATAGCACCGACGCCACCACCGACAGCAGCACACCACGACCCGACAACTGCACCGTCGCCTCCGACCACCCGATTCAAGGTGAGCTATGGCAACACAGTCCGTTCGATATTTCAAACACAGAAGATGGAAATACTGACCATACACTTCATACCGACTGCCGCCACGCTTCTGCGCACCGCCTAAAACACCTTAGACTCGCAGCCTCGTGCCAGGCCATCGGCGAGTCCAGCGTGCCCTACCCTTCCGAGCCATTGCCACTGCCAGCCTCCGCAACGCTCGAGGAGTTCTGGCGTGACCCGGCCCTGCCGCAGGTGGAGAGCCGCCGCGCGTGCCACAGCCGTGCCTGCTACAAGCCGCACAGCCACCCGACGTTCTCCATCGGCGCAGTAGACGAGGGCCGCAGCCTGTTCAGCGGCGCCGGCGACCAGCTTGTTGCCCTGCACCCCGGTATGTTGGTACTGGTGCCAGCGGCGCGCGTGCACTCCTGCAACCCGGCGAGCGGAACGGCCTGGAGTTACCAGATGCTGCACCTGGATGCCGACTGGCTGCACGCGCTGCGCCACGAGTCGGCGCTAGGCTCGGTGGCCGCCAACGAGCCCGTGCGGATAGTCGATGAACCCGCGCTCTACGCTCGCTTCTGCCAGCTCAACGCCCTGCTCTTCTCCGACGCTGCTGCGGCGGACAAGGAGGCCGCGCTGATCGAGTTCATCGGTGACTGCGACGCCAGGCCGGCTAGCGCCATCGAGGTGCGTGGCCCTGATGCCGCCCAGGCTGAACGCCTGCAGCCGGCGTTCGAGCGGCTGCAACGCTCGCCGGCCGCCGGTGTCTCGCTGCACGAGCTGGCGCAGCTAAGCGAGATGAGCCGATACCAGTTGATTCGCACCTTCCGCGCAGCCACCGGCATGACGCCGCATGCCTGGCAGCTCAATTTGTGCATCAACCTCGCCAAAGAGCGCCTGCTGGCCGGCGCAAGCCTGGCGGATGTGGCCTATGGGCTGGGCTTCGCCGACCAGGCGCACCTCCAGCGAGTGTTCAAGGCTTACACCGGCATCACTCCTGGACGTTTCCGCGCCTAGGCCTGCAATTTTCTTCAATACCCGCCAGGGCCCCGGCTGACACGCTGCGAAAAATTCGAGCGAGTCGCCATGCAACAGTTTCTCTTCATCGCCGCCGCGCACTTCCTGGCGCTGCTGTCTCCCGGCCCCGACTTCTTCCTCATCGCACGCACCTCGCTGGCTGCCGGCTGGCGCGTGGCCAGCGGAGCCTGCCTGGGCATCGCGCTGGCCAACGCGCTGTTCATCGTCGCCGCCTTCGCCGGCACGGCGGCGCTGCGACCCGGCAGCGAGCTGTTCGTGGCCCTGCAACTGGCCGGCTGCGCCTACCTGCTGTACCTCGGCGTGCTGTTTCTGCGCCATGCCGGCAGCACGCCGCTTGCCGTCGCCGACACCAGCGCGGCGCCGCAGATCGAGGCCTGGTGGCGAGCCGCGGGCATGGGTTTTCTGTCCGGCATCCTCAATCCGAAGAATGCGCTGTTCTATGTCAGCCTGGCGGCGATGCTGACGCCACCGCACACCAGCGCACTGTGGAAGACCCTTTATGGGGTCTGGATGTTCGCCGTAGTGCTGCTGTGGGATGTGCTGGTGGCGCTGCTGATCGGCAACCAGGCCGTGCTGGCTCGCTTCACCCGCGCCCTGCCCTGGTTGGAGCGCTTCTCGGGTATCGCCCTGATCCTGCTGGCGCTAGGCATGCTGACCCTGCTCTGGCTGCGCTAAATCCCGAAGCTTTTTCGCGGGCAATAAAAAACCGGCCCGCCGGGAGGAGCGCCCGTGCGAACCGGTGGACGGGCCGACAGCATTCGGCCCCAGGGGAGAGTCGATGAATCAGGCGACCTGGGCCAGTTGCTCGCGAGCCTTGGCCAGGCCTTGCTCGGAGAACTCGGCGCCCATGTTCAGGCCTTCGGCATGCACGAACTGCACATCGTGAATGCCGACGAAGGCCATGGCCTGGCGCAAGTAGGGCTCCTGGTGGTCCAGGCCGCTGCCGGCGTAGATGCCGCCACGGGCGGTCAGCACAATGGCGCGCTTGCCGGTGAGCAGGCCTTGGGGACCGGTCTCGGTGTACTTGAAGGTGACGCCGGCACGCAGCACGTGGTCCAGCCAGGCTTTCAGGGTGCTGGGGATGGCGAAGTTGTACATCGGCGCAGCCAGGACCAGCACGTCGGCGGCCAGCACTTCGTCGGTCAGTTGGTTGGAGCGGGCGGCAGCGGCCTTCTCGGCATCGCTCTGCTGCTCGGCAGGCTTCATCCAGCCGGCGAGCAGGGTTTCGTCCAGGTGCGGCACCGGCTGCTTGGCCAGGTCACGCACGGTCACCTGGTCCTGCGGGTGGGCGGCCTGCCACTGGGCGATGAAATCGGCGGTCAGTTGGCGGGAAACGGAACCTTCTTGGCGGGCGCTGCTTTCGATAACGAGGATGCGGGACATTTGGCTAACTCCATCGGGGTTGTTTGTTTCGATGAAGTGAAGGTTATGGTCAGCCAATAAGATTAAAAAGCGCAAATATCCGCTTCAAATAATCGATTAATTTGATTATTTTCAAAGCGAGCCCTAGGCTCACTTCTGCTCGCAGGTAAGATCCACCCGCAGCTTGATGATGTTGCGGGCGAACTTCACCGTCTGGGTCACGCTCTCCCCGGCCTTCAGCTCGGAAGCGCGGGTGCGCGGTGCCTCGGGGCCGTTCTGGAACCGGGCGCTGCACTTGGCATCGAGGGTGCCGTAGTTGTACAGGGTGAGGCCGCCGATGTTGCTGTCGATCTCCTGGATCGTGGCGGACACCTCGGCACCGTTCAGCTGCTTCTTCAGCTCGGTCGGGTAGGCGACAGCGGTCAGCGGCAGCAGCGCGAGCAGAACCAGGCAGCAGTTTTTCATCGGCACTCTCCTTATTGGGGGTGCCCAGATTAGAGAAGAGGAAGCGGCGATGAAAGCGCCCCGTGTCACGCTGGATCAATGGCGCACCCTGCAGGCGGTGGTGGACCATGGCGGCTTCGCCCAGGCGGCCGAGGCGCTGCACCGCTCGCAGTCCTCGGTGAGCTACACGGTGGCGCGCATGCAGGAGCAGCTGGGCGCGCCTCTGCTGCGCATCGACGGGCGCAAGGCGGTGCTCACCGAGGCCGGCGAGGTGCTGCTGCGCCGCTCGCGGCAGCTGGTCAAGCAGGCCAGCCAGCTGGAGGAACTCGCCCACCATATGGAGCAGGGCTGGGAGGCAGAAGTGCGCCTGGTGGTGGACGCCGCCTACCCCACCGCCAACATCGTGCGCACCCTCTCCGCCTTCATGCCGCAGAGCCGCGGCTGCCGCGTGCGCCTGCGCGAGGAGGTGCTGTCCGGGGTCGAGGAAGTGCTGCGCGAAGGCTCGGCGGACCTGGCCATCAGCGCCCTCAACATCACCGGCTACCTGCCCATCGAACTGGGCGAGGTGGAATTCCTCGCCGTGGCCCACCCGGAACACCCACTACATCTCCTGCAACGCCCGGTGACCTTCCAGGACCTGGAAGGCCAGATGCAGGTGGTGACCCGCGACAGCGGCCGCGTACAGCCGCGCGACGCCGGCTGGCTCGGCGCAGAACAGCGCTGGACGGTCGGCAGCTTGCCCACCGCCCGCACCTTCGTCAGCAGCGGGCTGGGCTTCGCCTGGCTGCCGCATCACCTGATCGCCCGCGAACTGGAAGAGGGCCTGCTCAAGCCGCTGCCGATGGAACAGGGCGACGTGCGCCGACCACGCTTCTTCCTCTATAGCAACAAGGACAGGGTGCTCGGCCCGGCAACCCAGATCCTCATCGAGCTGATCAAGAACTTCGACGGCGCGCCGCTGGAGGCGCCCTTCGCCGCGCCACTGTCCGGCAACTGAGGCCAACACCATGTCCTACTTCGAACATCAGGGCTGCCAGCTGCATTACGAGGACCGTGGCCAGGGCGAACCGGTGTTGCTGGTACACGGCCTCGGTTCCAGCATCCAGGACTGGGAATACCAGATGCCGCACCTGCTGGAGAATCGCCGCGTGCTGGCCATCGACCTGCGCGGCCACGGCCGCTCCGGCAAGCCACGCGAGCGCTACAGCATGGCCGGCTTCGCCGCCGACGTGGCGGCGCTGATCGAACATCTGGGCCTGCCGCAGGTGCACCTGGTCGGCATTTCCATGGGTGGCATGGTCGGCTTCCAGCTGGGCGTCGACCGGCCCGAGCTGCTGCGCAGCCTGACCATCGTCAACAGCGCCCCCGAGGTGCGCGCCAAGAGCGCCGCCGACTGGTGGATGCTGGCCAAGCGCTGGACCCTGTCGCGCCTGCTGAGCATGCAGACCATCGGCCAGGGCCTAGGCCGTATCCTCTTCCCGCACCCGGAACAGGCCGAGCTGCGCGCCAAGATCGAGCAGCGTTGGCCAGAGAACGACAAGCGCGCCTATCTGGCCAGCCTCGACGCCATCATCGGCTGGAGCGTGCGCGAACGCCTGGCCGCGATCACCTGTCCTACCCTGGTGGTCACGGCCGACCGCGACTACACATCGGTCGCCAGCAAGGAGGCCTATGTGCGCGAACTGCCCAACGCGCGCCTGGTGGTGATCGAACGCTCGCGCCACGCTACTCCGATGGACCAGCCACAACGCTTCAATGCCGTCCTGGACGAATTCCTCGCCCAGGTCGAGCGCAATCAACCGCAAGAGCAACACAAGGACCCGCAACCATGCTGAAGCAACTCCTCCTCTCCGCCTGTGGCCTGCTGCTGAGCACAAGCCTGCTGGCTGCCGGCAACCCCCACGTGCTGCTGACCACCAGCCTCGGCGACATCGAGATCGAGCTCAACGCCGAGAAGGCGCCTATCAGCACGCAAAACTTCCTCGGCTACGTGGACGCCGGCTTCTACAATGGCACCCAGTTCCACCGGGTAATCCCTGGCTTCATGATCCAGGGCGGCGGCTTCGATGCCGACATGGGCGAGAAGGACACCTTCAAGCCGATCAAGAACGAAGCCGATAACGGTCTGCGCAATGACCGCGGCACTCTCGCCATGGCCCGCACCCAGGTGGTGGACTCGGCTACCAGCCAGTTCTTCATCAACCACAAGGACAACGACTTCCTCAACCACGGCGGCCGCGACTTCGGCTACGCGGTGTTCGGCAAGGTCGTGCGCGGCATGGACGTGGTCGACCGCATCGCCAAGGTACGCACCGGCAACCGCGGCATGCACCAGAACGTACCGGTCGAGCCGGTGCTGATCCTCAGCGCGAAGAAGCTCTGACCTGCGTCGCCTGGCGCGGCCGCTGCAGCGGCTGCGCCAACTTCTCTCCCCTGCCGATCCGCGAGCCATCCCAGGCTCAGCGCAAATAGGCCCCAGCCTTGCGTTCCAGTAGCTCGACCAGCTCCGGCTGCATGTATTCGTAGTCGTCCGGAATGCCCAGGCAGATCACCCGCCGATCCTTGAGCAGCGGGCCGAAGCGCTGCTGCAGGCGACGCTGGTGCACCCGCTCCATGACGAAGATCAGCTCGGCCCACTGCACCTGCTCGGCGGACAGCAGCACCTCGGCATCCGGCGCCAGCCCGGCCGAGTCGCTCTCCACGCCCGGCCAGGTGGCAAAGGCCTGCTCGGCGGTGGGACTGCGCAGGCGGTTGCGGCTGCAGATGAACAAGGCGCGGGTCATGGGCGGCGCCACAACAGTAGCAAACCCAGCAAGGCGAATAGACCGATGCAGATGCCATAGCACCAGGCCGCAGGCCCGGAATGGCCAATGGCTTCGACACCGCCGACATCCTCCAGCCAGCGCCATAACGGCACCAGTAGCAAGGCCAGCAATACGCCGAGCGGCAGGCTCAAAGCCAGAGCACCCAGGCTCAGCAACAGCTTCTTCATTTCAGGTTCCTGCCTGGCGATAGGGCAACAGCTGCCGCGCCTGCTCGGCATAGGCCAGTACGGCCGGCCGCTCCTCAGCGAGGAATTGGTCTACGGCAGCGCGCAAACCGGGATGCAGCAGGTAATGCCAGGAGCGCGTGATCTGCGGCTCGAAGCCACGGATCAACTTGTGCTCGCCCTGCGCACCGGCATCGAAGCGCTGCAGGCCCTCCTCGATGGCACGCTCGATGCCCTGGTAGAAGCAGGTCTCGAAATGCAGGCGATCGAAGTCGCCCAGGCAGCCCCAGTAGCGCCCGTAGAAGCTGTCGCCGCCCACCAGGCTGAAAGCCATGGCCACCGGGCGACCACCCTGCCGCGCACTGACCACGCGAACGGCTTCGGGCAGGCGCTCGGCCAGCAGGCTGAAGAACTCGCGCGTCAGGTATGGCGCGCGGCGGCGCACATGGTAGGTGCTGGCGTAGCAGGCGTAGACGAAATCCCAGTCCGCCTCGCTCAGCTCATGACCGAGTTGCCAGCGGAATTCGATGCCGTGCCCGGCCACCTGTTCGCGCTCCTTGCGCAGCTGCTTACGCTTGCGCGAGCTGAGGGCATCGAGGAAATCCTGGAAGTCACGGTAACCGCGGTTGTGCCAGTGGTATTGACAGTCCAAGCGCTGCAGCCAGCCGTCGCGTCCCTCGAATAGCACATCGTCCTGGGCCTGAATGAAGTTGATATGCAGCCCCGACAGCCCCTCGCCCTCCAGGCCCGCCACCAACTCGTCGAGCAACTGTCCGGCAGCCTGACCATCACCCAGCAGGCGCGGGCCGCTCACTGGGCTGAAGGGCACGGCGCCGAGCAGCTTGGGGTAGTAGGCGATACCGGCGCGATGGCAGGCATCGGCCCAGCCCATGTCGAACACGTACTCGCCGTAGGAATGCTGTTTCAGATAGGCCGGCAGCGCCGCCCGCAACGTACCGTTCGCGTCGTACAGCAAGCGATGCGCCGCCTGCCAGCCGGAACTCCCGCCGACACTGCCGCTGTCCTCCAGCGCCGAGAGAAAAGCATGGCGCAAGAACGGCTGCGGCTCGGGCAGCAGGGCGTCCCAGGCGGAGGGTTCGATATCGGTGAGGTGGTTCAGGGTACGGAGTGACATATCGCCAGTCTGGCGGCTCGCCGAGGCAAAAAAAAGCCCCGCAATGCGGGGCTAGGAAAGTAGGAGCGGAGAAGCGTTCGTTGTGCTTAGAAGACGTACTGGGCGCGCATCACGAAGCCGTCGCCGCTATCGTCGCCGTTGGAGTTCTCGGCATTGTCGACCTTGGACTTGACGTACACGCCGCTGATCTTCACGGATTCGTTGGCGTACCAGTTCAGACCGACGTTGTGCACCTTGCCTTCCACGTCGTCCTTGCTGGCGAAGCTGCCGTTGTCGTCTTCGGCGCTGATGTTGTCGTAGCGGTAGAAGACTTCCCAGGCACCCAGCTGCTTGTTGGCCGGCTTGATCGCATCGAACTTGCCGAGCTTGTAGCCACGCGGCTCGCCAGTCAGGGTGTAGGCGGCCTGTACGTAGTAACCATCGGCGTCGACATCCTCGTAGGCATCGTCGTCGGCTTCCAGGCTGCGCGACACGTACTCACCCTGCAGGGAGAACGCGCCCATGGCCCAGGCGGCTTCCACGCCCCAGGCGGCGTCGTCGCCGAAGGCGCCGGCAGGAGTGTCTTCGGCACCGGCCAGGGTCAGGCGGTTGCCGTTGTCGCCCGCGTCCTGGCCACCGTCGGTGCTCACGCCGCGCATGCCCAGCCGGCTGCGGATGCGGCTGTCGAACTCGGTGTCGGACAGGTCGCGCTGGGCGTAGTTGAGGCCGAAGTGCAGCACGTTACCGGCTTCGTACATCGGCGCGAACACACCGCGCAGGTTGAACTGGGTAGCGCTGTCGCCGTCTTCGGTGGAGTTGGTGGCGTCCTTGGCATACAGGCCGGCGGAACCGTACAGGGTCGGACCTGCGGCGCCGGACACCTGGATGCCCATGCCGCCGTTGTGGCCATTGGCCCAGTCGACCAGGTCATAAGCAGCGGTACGCTCCTGGGCGGTCACCCACTTGGAGCTGGTGGCCTTTTCCAGACCGAACTCCGGATCGAAACGGCCGGCCTTGATCGAGATCGGGGCGAAGCCGTTGTAGGCCAGGGAAGCCTCGTCGAAGTAGCCATCTTCGTCGCGGTTGTCGCCGCCGGCGTTCTGCGACAGGTCATAGTTGATCTGGTAGGCCCAGTCGGTATACATCACGCCGCCCAGTTCGACGAAGGCGCGGCGGAAGTAACCGGCGTCGGCAGTATTGCCGTTCTTGGTGTAGAAGCCGTCGAAGCGGCTGTAGTCAGCCTGGACGCGGCCACCCAGCTTGAAGCTGAAGGCCTTGTCGGTGGTGCCTACTTCCAGGCCACCTTTGGTCTTGATCATGATGTCGGCGCCGTCGGTGGTGACGGTGCCGGCGAAAGCCTGGGCGGAAATGGCCAGAGCCAGGGCGCTGGCAGCAAAACCGGCGAAGTGCTTCATGAAGGATTCCCCTATTGGTCTTTGGAAAACACTGGGCTTCGGCCCTGCGTGTTGGGGGGGAATCTTGGCGGGGGGTTATTTCAGCCCGGTTTTATTTATATGAAAGTTAAATTACACAGGAACTTTTTACTCCCTTTCATAATAAGCCGGAGAGACACGGTCTGCCTGGGCCGGCGCCTCTTTCATGCCCGACGAAAACGCACCGCCAGCCAATGGTCGATGCTCAACCAGCGCCCCGCCCCAGCGAAGAACAGCGCCAGCAGCATGAGCAGGTAGGTGACGGCGAACTCGATGCCGTTGTTCAGCACCACGAATTTGCCACTGCTGGTCAGCCAGGCGTAGTTGCCGTGTTCCTGCAGAAGCTCACGGGCGCGCTCCAGCTTCTCTCCCGCCGCCAGCACCCGTTCGTTGGCGAAAGGCGCTGAGGCATCGGCGATGGCCTGCCAACCGAACTCCCAGTGCACGGTAAAGATCGCCACCAGCATGGTCACCATCAACGGCACGCTGATCCAGCGCACGGCCAGGCCACACAGCAGGAGAAGCGCACCGCCCACCTCGGTCAGCGCCGCCAGCCAGGCCAGCACGGCAGGAAACGGCAATCCCAGGCCCCAGTCCGGATTGCCGAACCAGGCGATAGTGCTGTCCATGTCCGCCAGCTTGTGGGTGCCGGCCATCCAGAAGATCGGCACCAAGTACAGGCGCAGCAGCAGCGGGGCGAGAAAATCCAGGCGGCGGGTAGCGTCCAGGCCATCCTGGAGGCGATTGAGCAGGCTCAGCATGATGTTCTCCGTCAGGGATACCAGATGTCCTGTTGCTGCCAGCCATCCAGCAGCACGCGGGCATTGGTGAAGAAGGGTTCGTCGGCCTCCAGCCCGCTGGCTTCGGCCAGTTCCGGCAGGGCCTGCAGCGGGGGCTGCCCGGCCTGCAGGCGCAGGGCCAGGTGATAGGCGAAGGGCGACAGCTGCTGGAAACGCACCCGCTCTGCCGAATCGCGCCAGGCCAAAAGACAGGTGGGCTCAGCGGGCGCCTCGCGGGGTTGGTAATCAGCGCCGATACGCTGCACCGGCCAGGCATAGGCCAGCGGCCAGGCCAATGGCGACCAGCCGTGTGCCGGCAAGCGATCGGTGGCCACATCCAGTGCCAGCTCGACGCGCTCGTAATGGGCCAGCTCGGCGATAAAGCCGGGATCGCCCTGCTCCGCACCTCCGCCTACCTCCAGCCAGGCGACGAACTCCTCGCCTATCGCCAGGAAATATGGCGTGGCACAGCGGTGCCCGGCGATAAACTCGCGCACCAGCCGCTGCCGGCGCGCCTCGCCCAATATCTGGCATAGCACCGGAAAGCCGCTGGTGATGAAGCCATCGAGGTTGTTGAAGAACAGCTCCTCGTACACCGCCATGCGCGCGGCCGATACCCCTGGCAACAGCGGCTCCGCCTGAGGCTGGCGAATGCGCGCGGCGAACGCCGCCTGGTCGCGCGTGCTCATTCTCCGACCTCGCGCTGCAGCGTACGGATCTGCCCCACCTCGGCATACAGCTCGGCCAGTGGCGGAAAGTTGAAGTCGCGCTCCAGCAGGGTCGGCCGCACGCCATGCGCGGCATAGCTGTGCGCCAGCAACCGCCACACCGGGTCGCACACGGGCGCGCCGTGGGTGTCGATCTTCAGGTCGGCGGCCTGGTCGAGATGGCCGGCCACATGCAGATAGGCGATGCGTTCGCTGGGCATCGCCTCGATATAGGCGCGCGGGTCGAAGCCGAAGTTGTGGGCATTGACCTGCACGTTGTTGATATCCAGCAGCAGTTGGCAGTCGGCCTCCTCCAGCACCGCACGGACGAAATCCACCTCGCCCAGCTCGCCGGGCAGGCGCGCATAGGCCGAGACGTTCTCGATGATCAGCGGCCGCTCCAACACCTCTTCCACCTGGCGGATGCGCGCGGCCACACGGCACGCCGCATCAAAGGTGAACGGCAGCGGCATCAGGTCGTACAGCTGGCCATCATCGGCACAGGCCGACAGATGCTCGCTATAGCCACGGATGCCGTGCTCATCGAGGAAGGCCTTGATCGCGCGCAGCAGCTCGAGGTCCAGCGGGGCGAAGCCGCCGAGGTTGAGGGACAGGCCATGGCAGAGGAACGGCATGCGCTCGGTCAGCGCACGCAGTTGGCGGCCGAAGCGACCGCCGACGCCGATCCAGTTCTCCGGGGCGATTTCCAGGAAATCCACCTGCTCGTCGACCGAGCCTGCAGCGCTGTCCTGCAGCGCCGCCAGCAGGCCGCGGCGCAGGCCCAGACCGGCGCCGCTGACGAAATTGCCGTAGACCATGTCCCGCCGCCCTTACTCGGACTTCTCGGTCTTCTCGGCGCCGCACTTGCCCTCGTGGCCGGCCTTGCCCTCCTCGCCACAGCTGCCTTCCTTACGTGCCTTGTCGCCGCCACATTTGCCCTCGCCGCACTTGCCTTCGGCGGCCTTCTCGGTGCCCATCATCTCGGCACCGCACTTGCCCTCGCCACAGGAACCCTCGTGGCCCTTCTCGTGGGCCGCCAGGCTGTAGCCGCTGGAGAGTTCCTGGGCGGCGAACGGATTGCTGCCGGCCTGGGCGGCGAAGGCAGTGCTCAGCAGGGCGGCGCCCAGGGTGATGGCTACGGAATTGCGCTGTTTCATGGAATCTCTCCGGTCGTGGTTATTGTGCGAGAGGCGATTTGCCCCTTCGCAACACTAGACGGAGGTGGTGGCGCCTCGTTACAGCGCGGCGAGAAAATTTTTGCGGATCAGGATTCGCGATGCTGGCGGGCGAGCTTCTCGGCCAGTGCATCCAGCTCGGGAATGGCTTCGTCGGGGAGCTTTCGCAGCACCGCCTGGCTCAGCCTGAGTTGGCGGATGAAGCGCCGGCAATGGCTGCACAGAGCCAGATGGCTGCGCACGCTGATGCGTTCGCGCAGGCGCAGCTGACCGTCGAGATAGTCGCTGGAATGGGCCACCAGTTCCTTGCAGCTCAGCATTGGCCGGTCTCCTCGAAATGCTCCAGGGTGGCGAACACCTTGAGCCGGGCGCGGTGCAACAGCACCCTGACATTGGAGAGCGAGAGATCGAGAAGATTACAGATCTCCTCCAGCTCCAACCCTTGCCGCTCGCGCAGCAACAGCACGCTGGACTGGCTCTCGGACAGGCTGGCGATGGTCTTCTCCAGGCACTCGCGCAACTCGCTTTCGGCCAGCAGGGCCTCGGGCGTGTCCTGTTCCCATTGGCTGGGCGGGGTCTGCCAGTGACCGTCCTCGGCGAAGCGCTCGGCACCGACGCTGCCGTGTGGCGCCGGCAGGTCGTCGAGCAGCGGCTCGCGACGCTGCTGCTTGAGGCGGCTCTTGGCGGTGTTGGCGGTGATGGTCAGCAGCCAGGTCTTGAGGCTGGAACGCTGCTGGAAGCCGGGCAGATTGCGCACCACGGCCAGCCAGGCGTCCTGCACCACTTCGTCGGCGTTGCGACTGCCGACTATAGCGTAGGCCACCGCGCGCATGGCGCCCTGGTAGGTCGCGACCAGCTCGCGGAAGGCATGCTGCTCGCCGGCCAGCAGGCGGGCGAGCAGCTCGGCGTCAGTCCCTGACATGCCGCGGCGATCAGCCTTTCTTGCGCAGGATCACGCTGCCGATCGAATACCCGGCGCCGAACGAGCTGAGCACGCCCAGGCTGCCGATCGGCAGGTCGTCCTGATGCTTGTGGAAGGCGATCACCGAGCCGGCGGAGCTGGTGTTGGCGTAGGTATCGAGGATCACCGGCGCCTCGTGCGCTTCGGCATCGCGGCCGAGCAGCTTGCGGGCGATCAGCAGGTTCATGTTGAGGTTGGCCTGGTGCAGCCAGAAGCGCTTCACGTCGCTGACGTTCAGCTGGTTCTCCTCCAGATGCGCACCGATCAGCTCGGCCACCATCGGGCAGACGTCCTTGAACACCTTGCGGCCTTCCTGGACGAACAGCTTGTCCTTGGCGCCGATGCCCTCTTCCGCCGCGCGGTTGAGGAAGCCGAAGTTGTTGCGGATGTTGTTGGAGAACTGGGTCAGCAGCTTGGTGCCGACGATGTCCCACTGGTGCTTGGAGGTGGCCTGGTCGGCACGCTCGATGATCACCGCGGTGGCGCCATCGCCGAAGATGAAGTGGCTGTCACGGTCGCGGAAGTTCAGGTGGCCGGTGCAGATCTCTGGGTTGACCATCAGCACCGCGCGCGCCTGGCCAGTGGCGATGGCGTTGTTGGCGGCCTGGATGCCGAAGGTGGCCGAGGAGCAGGCCACGTTCATGTCGTAGCCCCAGCCGTCGATGCCGAGGGCAGCCTGCACTTCGATGGCCACCGCCGGGTAGGCGCGTTCCAGGTTGGAGCAGGCGACGATCACACCGTCGATATCGGCGACGGTCCTGCCGGCACGCTCGAGTGCTTCCTTGGCAGCGGCCACGGACATCTCGCAGAGGATGCCCCACTCCTCGTTGCTGCGCTGCGGCAGGCGCGGGGTCATGCGCTGCGGATCAAGGATGCCGGCCTTGTCCATCACGTAGCGGCTCTTGATGCCGGAAGCCTTCTCGATGAAGGCGCTGTTGGATTCGGTCAGCGCCTCGATCTCACCGCGCTCGATGGCGGCGGCGTTGTCGGCATTGAACTGCTGGACGTAAGCGTTGAAGGAGGCCACCAGCTCTTCGTTGGAGATGCTGTTGGCGGGGGTGTACAGGCCAGTGCCACTGATTACGGCTTTGTGCACGGGACATTCCTCTTCTTCTGTGGCCGCCCGGAGCGGCTGGCTTGTCGGTTGCGCCACGGCGGCGCGAATTCGGTGAGGCTGCTGTTCGGGGCCAGGCAATGGCACAGCTCTGCAAAGTGCGGAGTTTGCCATAGCCGGGGCCTGTGGCGCTGCCATCGCGACACGGCACCAGACTGGCGGTGCGGCGTCGCGCGTTAAGTGGAGATGCTCGATAAGGCCGGCAAGGCACAGGGTAATTGCGGCGATTTTCGGCAAAAGCAGCAGCATTGTGTCGGTCTTGGCAAAAGCCTGACGCCAGGCGCGGCGGCAGACGTATTCCTGGCGCCATCCCGCTTTGACCGGGCGCTCAGGAACGGCGCAGAATCCTCACTTCCCACGGCATAGGAACCCGCCATGTTCGGCACCCACGATCTGCTGCTGTTCGTCATCTCTGGCCTGTTGCTGAACATGGCCCCCGGTCCCGACTCGCTGCTGATCATGGCGCGCAGCGCCACCCAGGGCTGGCGCGCCGGCTCGGCGGCGGCGCTGGGCATCGGTGCTGGCACTTGCGTGCACATAGTGGCCGCTGCGCTGGGCATGTCCGCCGTGCTGGCCACCTCGGCCACCGCGTTCATGGTGGTCAAACTGATCGGCGCCGCCTACCTGCTGTACATCGGCATCAGCATGCTGCTGGCGAAACGCAAGGAGGCTGCCGAACCGACTGCCATCGAGCTGCCCGCCCTGCCCTATGGACGCATCTTCGCCCAGGGCTTCCTGACCAACGTGCTCAACCCCAAGGTGGCGCTGTTCTTCCTCGCCTTCGTGCCGCAGTTCATCAGCCCGGACGCCGAGCACAAGGCCCTGGCGTTCATCCTGCTGGGCGTCATCTTCAACATCAACGGCATGCTCTGGTGCCACTTCCTGGCCCTGTCCACCGCCTTCGCCCAGCAACGTCTGCAGGTGGGCCGGCGTGTCGGCCTGTGGCTGGAGCGCTGCACAGGCGGATTGTTCGCCGCGCTGGGCATAAAGCTGGCGCTGGCCGATCGGGTTTGATCCGGCGGCAATGAAGAAGGGGGCCAAGCGGCCCCCTTCTTTTTTGACTCAGTTGCAGTTGGCCGGCGGGGTCGCCGCCACCACGGTGCTGTAGTGGTAGCTGTAGTCGCCGCCGACCGACTGGGTGTCGCTGGTCCCGGCGTACTGGCCGATGATCCAGGTCTCCGCCTTGGGAATGCCGCCGTCGGCATAGGCGGCAATGTCGGTGGTGGCGTTGCCGTAGGCACGCACGATGTTCAGGCCGACCTGTTCGCGCAGGTACTTCACGTAGTTGGTCTTGTGCGCCTGGGTATCCGGCGGAATCGGGCCATCGCCGTAGGGGTTGGAGCGGTAGTGCCACTGCGGGATGCCCTGGTAGTCGAACCACTGGCGCGCATCCTTGGTCACCCAGTACGGCCGGGCGGTGAGGAACACCAGTTGGTAGCCCTTGTCGCGGTAGGCCTGCACCGTCTGCGGGGCGTAGTAGTAGGCCTGCGCGGTCTTCAGCCCGACGTAGTCGGCGTAGGCCTCGAAGTCGTTGATGGTCAGGGTGCCGTCGATGTCGAACAGCACGGCCGGGCGACTCGGGTCGACCACGCTGAGGTAGCCATCGACCTGACTGAGGTCGCCCTCGACCACGAAGCGCACGCGGTACTCGCCAACCGGGCGGGAGCCGACCGCCACGTTGATCTTGCCGTCGCTGTCGGTGGTATGGCGGCCCAGGTAGCTCCAGCCACTCATGCCGGTGCCGTACAGGTAGGCGTGCACGTACTCGCCTTCCAGGTCCTTGTGCAGCACGGCGTCGTAGTCGAACTTGGCGGTGACGGTGGCGGCCTGGCCGCTGCGTACCATCTGGTCGTGGACCATGTGCCAGGGCTTGTACAGGCCGGCCAGTACCTGGCTGCCGAAATTGCGGAAGTTCTTCTTCGCCGGCTTGGTGAAACTCGGCGGGTTGGCCGGGCTTTGGAAGTCCGGGCACTGGGCGCTGACCTGGGCACTGACGGCCAGCAGGGTGAGGGCTGCAAGAGCTCGCATCGCTACATTTCCTTATGGTTCGTTATTGTTATGGCGCTACCCCGGAACGGGGCGCGCTTGAAGTTAAGCAGCGATTGTTAACTGCACATGAACACCGGCCACGCCGTATCGCCCGACCATCCGCGCCACACCGCGGCAACGGCTCTGGCATGCGGGTGGCAGCACGAGGCGACTTGCTCGGCTTGTGACCGGCATCACTGATCGGTTAGCGTCTGGATCGTCCCCACCAGCTCCGGCGACCACCATGGCCCTGCATACCTGGCTGATCTACCTCACCGCCGTCTTCGGCCTGTCGCTGACACCCGGCCCCAACGGTCTGCTCGCCCTCACCCATGGCGCGCTCTACGGCCACCGCCGCGCCCTGTGGACGGTCACCGGCGGCATGCTCGGCTTCGTACTGCTGATGGCGCTGTCGATGTTCGGCCTGGCCGCCCTGCTCAAGGCCTCGGTGCATGCCCTGCTGGTGCTCAAGTGGCTGGGCGCCGCCTACCTGATCTGGCTCGGCATCCAGCTGTGGCGCGCGCCGCCGCTGCACCTCACGCCGCTCGAGTCAGCCGTGCCGCGCCCCGGTATCCAGCTGTTCCGCCAGGGCCTGCTGTCGGCCCTGTCCAATCCCAAGGTGATCCTGTTCTTCGGTGCCTTCCTGCCGCAGTTCCTCGATCCCGCGCGCAGCCTGTGGCTGCAGTTCGCCGTGATGGCGGCGACCTTCGCCCTGGTCGAAGGCGTGGTGGAATACCTGCTGGCACGTACCGCGCAACGCACCCGGCCCTGGCTGGAGCGCGCCGGTCGTGGCTTCAACCGCTGCTGCGGCGGGCTGTTCGCCGCCATGGGCCTGGCCCTACCGCTCACCCGTTAAGCGACGAAATCCAGCCGCCGCAGCCAATTGCTGGCCAGCAGCGCGCCACACAGGCGCGCGCTGTCCCTGGAGTCGTCCAGCCACAGCAGCCAGCGTTCGCCCTGTGCCTCCAGGCGCCACTCGCGCGCCCCGGCCAACGCCTCGATGCGCTGCTGCAAAGTGGTTTCGTCCAGCGACAGGGTTTCAATCAGCACGGCGCGAAACATGGCGGTCTCCTGCGGGGAACGGCGGTCTCCTGCGGGGAACGCCCCGCTCCTGTGACTTCAGTGGGCAACCGGCCGGACCAGTGCAGTCTTGCCGTCGGACAGCAGCCAGGCCACCAGCGTCGCCGATTGCGTGGTGCTGGGGTTGCGGGTGACGCGGTGCAGCTGGCCCGGCGCCTCATACCAGGCGTCGCCGGCCTTGAAGCGCTGCGCCGGCTGGCCATCCAGGGCCGATTCCACCTCGCCGCTGACCACCACCACGAACACCGCGCCCGGATGAGTGTGCGGCCTTGAGGTGGCGCCCGGAGCAAACTCCACCCGCAACGCCTGGGCATGATTACCCGGCGTTGCCGGCAGCTCGGCCGACGCCACCGGGGTTACCGTCTCGTCACCCGCGCCGCCATGGCCCAGCGCGGCGGCACTGGCCAGGGCGGACAGGACGAAGATCACCATCGACCTGCGCATGGCGTTCACTTCGCCGGCTGCATGGCGAAACCGACACCGAAGCGGTTCCACGCATTTATGGTGACAATGGCCAGGGTCAGCTCGGCGATTTCGCTCTCGTCGAACTGCGCCGCCACCTGTTCGTAGACCGCGTCCGAGGGATGGCCCTCGGTCAGCTGGGTCATGGCGTCGGTCCACAGCAGCGCGGCGCGCTCGCGCTCACTGAAGAACGGCGCGTCGTGCCAAGCACCGAGCGCCAACAGGCGGCGGGCCGACTCACCCTGTTTCAGCGCATCGGCGCTGTGCATGTCCAGGCACAGGGCGCAGCCGTTGAGCTGCGAGGCGCGCACCTTGATCAGCTCGCGCAGCGAGCCTTCCAGGGAGAAGGCGGCCTGGGTCTGCTCCAGGGCATAGATGGCCTTGAACACGTGCGGGGCGGTCTGGTGATAGTTGTTGCGCTTGCTGGTCATCATGGCGGCTTCTCCGAAAGAGACCCGATGTCGTACCGGGAATGGTCGCCACTGTATTGCTCGCCCATAACGAGATAAATTGGCCAGCAACGTAAACATTGTGCGGAGAAACGGACAATGGCCTTCGACCGTCTGGAAGCGATGCGCGCCTTCTGCCGCATAGTCGAACTGGGCAGCTTTACCCGCGCCGCCGATGCGCTGGGCCTGGCCAAGACCACGGTATCCGGCCAGGTGGTGGCGCTGGAAACCCAGCTCGGCGTCAAGCTGCTGCACCGCACCACCCGCCGGGTGTCGGCGACCACCGACGGCAGCGCCTACTACGAGCGCGCCCGCGCCGTGCTCGACGACCTCGACGAGCTGGAAACCACCGTCTCGCAAAACCGCGGTCTGGCCCGTGGCCGGGTGCGGGTGGAGATGCCCACCCCTGTCGGGCGCTTCCTGGTCATTCCGGCCCTGCCCGACTTCGTCGCGCGCTACCCACAGATCCGCCTGGACGTGGGCTGCAGCGAGCGGGTCGTCGACCTGGTCCAGGAAGGCGTCGACTGCGCCATCCGCGGCGGCCCGGTGCACGACCCGGATCTGGTGTGCAAACCCATCGGCAGGATGCGTTTCACCGTCTGCGCCTCGGCCAGCTACATGGCCGACAAGCCGCCGCTGAGCCACCCGCGCGACCTCGCCGCGCTGCGCTACCTGGCCTTCGTCTACCCGGCCAGCGGGCGGCAAAAGGTCAACGTGCTGCAGCGTGGTGACGAGCACTTCATCATCGAACAGGAGCCGGTCATGCGCTTCAACAGTGGCGGCGCCTACGTGGCTGCCGCCGAGGCCGGCCTCGGTTTCGTCACGGTGCCCACCGCCGAGGCCGAGCGGCCGCTGGCCGAGGGTCGGCTGGTGGAGCTGCTGCCGGAATGGCAGCTGGAGAGCATGCCCATGAGCCTGGTCTACCCCTACTCGCGGCACCTGTCGGCACGGGTGCGCGCCTTCGTCGACTGGGCCGCCGAGCAGATGGGCAATCATCCACTCTGGCGCCCCTAGATGCGCGCCAACGCCGCTGCGTTTGTGGTTAAGCTGTGCCACCTCCCACGCGCCCCCGGTGACGCCTTGCGCCTGCTGTCCCTCGCCCTGCTGTTGCTGTGCACTGGCGCCTTCGCCACGGAACGACCGCTGCGTTTCTCCGTGATCGAGAGCTGGGGCATGCCGATGATGTGCTACGAACAGGGCCGGGCCGCCGGCGGCATTCTTTACGACCTGCAGATGCGCCTGGCGCAGAAGGTTGGCCGGCGCGCCGAGCTGATGGTCATGCCTCGCCTGCGTGTGCAGCAGATGCTGGTGCGCGGCGAGATCGACGTACGCTGCTACGTCAACCCGGCCTGGCTGCAGGAATCCCACCACCAGTACATCTGGAGCCTGCCGTTCATGGTCCAGCGCGACCTGATCGTGGCGCGCGCCGACGAGCCGGCGCTGCCGGAACGGCACAACGGCGAGCGGGTCGGCACCGTGCTGGGCTTCCGCTATCCGCGCCTGGAGCCGCTGTTCGCCAACGGCCAGCTACGCCGCGACGACGCACGTACCCAGGAACTGGTGTTGGAAAAGCTGGAAGCCAAACGCTACCGCTACGCCGTCAGCAACCAGATGACTCTGGACTGGTACAACAGCCGCCAGCCCGTGCCGCGCAAGCTGAAAAAACTCGACGAAGTGGCCAGCGACCTGGTCGCCTGCATCGTCCGCGACGAGCCGGACGTGCCCACCCAGCAGCTACTGCGCGCCATGGTGCAGATGAAACAGGACGGCGAGTTCGACGCCATCCTCGCGCGCTATCGCTAGCCCTGCCCGCCCAGCTGCTCCAGGCACTGCTGCGACACCTGCTGCAGGCGCTTGACCAGCGGTTCCGGCAGTTCAGCCTTTTCCAGTGCGGCGATCTCGCTGGCGGAGAAGTCGCGGTCGATGCTGGAAACCGTGCACTTGCAGTACTGCTGCGCGCGGTCCTTGCCCAGGGGTTGGCCGGCGCTGTTCACGCAGCTCTGCTGGAAGGTGTCGCGCACTCCGGGCGGCCAGTCCTTGGCCAGCGCCGGCAGGCTGGCCAGCAGCAACGTGGCGAGAGCAACTCGCTGGAAGCGATCCATGGGTATTCCCTCGCTAGGCGGAAGAAAGCGGCCGCGTCAGACGCGGCCGTTCGCAAATCACTGCAGTCCTGGCGGATTGGCGTCGGGGCGGATGTCGAAGCCGCCACGGTTCTCGCTGACCACCTGGAAGTACTGGGTGCTGCCCGGCGCGACCTTCACCGCCAGTTCCTTGTGCAGGCGGCCCATGCCGCACAGGGTGTCGTCCATCTTGTCGATGGTCAGGCCCAGCACGCGGGTGCCGGCCGGCACGTTGAAGCTGGCCACCTCGGCCATGCCGATACGCGCGGCTACCTTGCGGTCCACCTCGATGGCCACGTAGCAGCCGCCGCCCATCAGGCCCATGTCGCGATTGACGATCAGCCGACCACCGTTCTGGTGCTCCTCCTGGAAGGCCAGCAGGCGGTCGCTCGGCACCGGGGTGATGTTCTCGGGATCGGGGCGGAACGACGAACAACCAGCCAGCAAAACCAGGGGTAGAACGGCGAAGAACTGGCGCATGGAAGCCCTCCTTGGGCGTCGTGGGATCGGGCCAGTATTGGCGCTTAGGCGCCGCGGCTCAAGAGGCCATGTGCCTGTCGGCGAAAATCCTGAACCTCGCGCACAGCGCCGCCCTCTACAACTCAGTAACCCCGAGAGGAGAGCGACATGAACCGATTGCTGATTGGCGGCCTCGCCGCCTGTCTTCCGCTGCTGGCCATGGCCGACGGCGAGCTGACGGAGCACCTTAATGGCCTGCAGGTGGAAACCGCCACCAGCCCGCTGACCGCCCAGGACAACACCGGTACCGGCCCGGTCACCGGCAACGCCACCCTGGTGCTCAAGCTGACCAACCATGAAACCCAGGCGGTTGATTGTGAGGTCGACCCCGGCCCCACCGCCGCCGATCCCCAGGTGCAACGGGTCAGCCTGGAACCTGGTGAAAGCGCCACCTTGCGCGTGGATGCCCGCGCCGCCGGCGCCACCAGCGACGGCAAGCTGACCTGCACCCCGGCCGGCGCCTCCTGATGCTTTCACTCACGCCAGGCCCCTCCCCTGGGCCTGGCTTCTTTTTGCCTGCGGACCAACTAGCCGCGAAACGTCTGCCGCCAGGCGCTGGGCGACACGCCGAAGGCACGCCCGAAGTGATGGCGTAGCGACACCGGCGAGCCAAAGCCGGCCAGGCCGGAAATGGCCTCCACGCTCTGCTCGCTGCTCTCCAGCAGGCGCTGGGTCAGGGCCAGGCGCTCGGCCAGCAGCCAGTCGCCCACCGTCATGCCGGTGAGCTGGCGGAAGTGCCGGGTGAAAGTGCGCCGGCTCATCAGCGCGCGCTCCGCCAGGCTGTCCAGGGTATGCGGCAGATCGAGATGGGCGCGGACCCAGTCCAGCAGGCCGGCCAGCCGGTCGTCGCGGGAAGTCGCGGGCAGCGGCTGCTCGATGAACTGCGCCTGGCCACCCTGTCGATGCGGCGGCACCACCAAGCGCCGCGCCACCCGGTTTGCCAGCTCTGCGCCATGCTGCTGGCGCAACAGGTGCAGGCAGCAGTCGATGCCAGCGGCGGTGCCGGCGGAAGTCAGCAGGCCGCTGTCATCCAGATAGAGCACATCGGCATCCACTGTCACCTGCGGGAAGCGAGCAGCAAAGTCGTTGGCCCATGCCCAATGGGTGGTGGCGCGCAGGCCGTCGAGCAGACCCGCCTCGGCCAGCACGTAGGCGCCCAGGCACAGGCCGACCAGCCGCGCGCCGCGCACATGGGCCGCAACCAGTGCGTCCAGCAGGGCCTGCGGCGGTCGCTCGTCCGGGTCATGCCAGCTCGGCACGATGATCGTCTGCGCCCATTGCAGCGCCTCCAGCCCATGCTCGACCTGCAGGGCGAAGCCGGCGGTAGTCGGCAGCGCGCCCGGTGCAGTGGCGCACACGCGCAGCTCGTATAGCTCCACCAGGTCGCCGAACACCAGGCAGGGTACGGACAGGTGGAACGGCGTGATGTGATCGAAGGCGACCACGGCGATGCGATGGGCAGACATGGCGTTGTTCCGAGCCAAAGGTTTGGCCCGATCTTAGCGCAAGCTGGCTTCAGGGCCACTCACGGCGACACGCGCGACGGGCGAACAATCTGCCCATCGACAGCCACCACGCAAAACCAGAGGAACCCACCATGAGCCAGCAACCGAAACGCGCCCTGATCGTCATCGACGTGCAGAACGAATACGTCACCGGCAACCTGCGCATCGAGCACCCGCCCATCGAGCAGTCGATGGCCAACATCGGACGCGCTATGGACGCCGCCACCGCCGCCGGCATCCCGGTCATCGTCATCCAGCACCTGACCCCGGAAGGCGCGCCGATCTTCGCCACCGGCAGCCACAACGCCGAGCTGCACCCGCTGGTAGCGGACCGCCCGCGTGACCACTTCATCCAGAAGCAGATGGCCAGCTCCTTCGCCGGCACAGACCTGGCCGCCTACCTCAAGCAGCACGACATCGACACCATCAGCGTGATCGGCTACATGACCCACAACTGCGACGACTCCACCGTGCGCCAGGCCCACCACGAAGGCTGGAACGTCGAACTGCTGCACGACGCCGCCGGCTCTCCGCCCTACCGCAACGCCATGGGCTCGGCCACCGCCAAGGAAATTCACCGGGCATTCACCGTGGTCATGCACACCGGCTTCGCCACAGTGCTGAGCAGCGATGAATGGCTCAGCGCCCTGCAGACCGATGAAGTGCCGCAGTCGGACAACATCTACCTGTCCAACCAGCGCGCTATCGCCAACCGCTGAGAACAACGACAGCGCCAGAGCGTGGCGTCGGTCATGTCGACGCGCCGGGGGATTGATTAGAATGCCCCGGCACTCGCCCAAGGACAGGCGAGCCCTACCTAGAGAAGGAACTCACATGCTCTTGCACCGGCTATTCCAGGCACTGCTCATCGGCACCCTCAGCATCACCTCCGCTCAGGCTGCCCCAGCTATCCACCCCGCCAGCCAAGGCGTGGTCCTGAAGACTTTCGAACCCACCCAGCAAGGCAGCGACCGATACCGCCTGGACCGAGATCCGCAGGTGCGCAGCGCCGTGGAGAAACTGCTGGGATATGGCACAGCCAGCTACATCAGCGACAACACGCTGGTGCTTGAACAGGTTCTCGAATCTCTCAACTCCTCCATGGACATCGTCACGGCCGAACTGCCCAATGACCGTCGACTGATCGCCTCGGAGAACAAGATGACTGGCGGCTACGAGCGTGCTGCTCTGTTGATCGAGGGTCGCAAACTGGTGGCCATAGGCCTGGTGCACGGCCCTTGCCTGCCGGACGAAGAAACCCAGGAAGTGACCTGCTACTACAAGGAACCGGCAGCCACTCTGACCATCTTCCTGCCGGCCGGTACCTCCCGTGACAGCGTCCAGCCGCTACGCGACTGGGCCGGTCAGCTGCCGCCGCTGCTGGCCAATCTCGCCGAAGTCCGCGGCTCGAAGGACCAAGTGCAACAGATCGCCAAGGTCGAGTATGTCGAGCCGGATACCGATGCGCCCGGCTGGGATAGCAAGGAACTGGCACTACCCGACGTCATGCTGGAGCTACTGCCCAAGCGCGCCAAGCTGAGCACCGCCATGCGTGACGGCGTATACGTGGCACCGGCGCCGATGGCCGGCGACATCTTCGACACTGGTTGGGAGGAGGCCTCTGGTCAGCCTCTGCGCAGCGCCGAAGTAGTGCTGTTCAGCCACGCCAGCTTCGACGACCTATTGGCGCATTACCGTCAGCTGGCCGGCGACAGCGAAATCGTCGACGACGGCCAGGTCGCCCAGTGGAGCGGCGAAAATGCCGCCGGCGTGTTCACCGTCACCCTGGAGGACGAGCAGGAGCGCGGCGTCCGGATCACCCTATCGGTCTGGCCACTGAACACTCCGACCTCCTGACCAACCACGCCATATAGCCCGGATGTAATCCGGGAAGCAGGCAGCTCCGCCCCGGATTGCATCCGGGCTACCCCTCGGAGACTCGCCCAAAGAAAAGCCCGGCCTAGGCCGGGCTTTTCCACATCAGCCGATCAGCCGTTGATGCGCCTCACCAGCCGCGCCTGCAGCGCCTCGAGCTCTTCCGCATCGCCCTGGTTGGTGGCGTGGATGCCGAGCTTGTCGCCCTCGTAGCGCGGCACGATGTGCACGTGGATATGGAACACCGTCTGCCCGGCCGGGGCGCCGTTGAACTGCGCCACTTGCACGCCGGCCGGTTCCAGTTCGTCCACCACCACCTGGGTCAGCTTGCGCACCACGCTCATCACCTTGGCCAGGTTGGCGTCGTCGATCTCCAGCAGGTTGCGCGCCGGCGCGTGCTTGGGGATCACCAGGCAATGGCCGTAGGACTGCGGGAACAGATCGAGGAAGGCCAGCACGTCCTCGTCCTCGTACAGCTTGTAGCAAGGCGCCTCGCCGCGAATGATCTTGGCGAAGATGTTCTGCTCGTCATAGGTTCCGTGCAGGCTCATGGGGTTCTCCGTGGTCGACAAAAAGCAAAGGCGAACCATACCGGCTTCCGGCGAGTCAGGTAAGGATGTCGCCGCTGTCGGTGGCCGGTTATCCTGACCAAGTCGCCAGTTCTCCGGAGTACCCATGCCAGACCTTTCCGCCTTCCTCATCACACGCAAATGGCCCGCCACCCGGCCCGATGTCCTGCAGCTGTACTCGCTGCCCACGCCCAACGGCGTCAAGGTCTCGATCATGCTGGAAGAGACTGGCCTGGCCTACGAGCCGCACCTGGTCAGCTTCGACACCAACGATCAGCTCAGCCCGGAATTCCTCTCGCTCAACCCGAACAACAAGATCCCCGCCATCCTCGACCCCAACGGGCCGAACGGCGAGCCGCTGGCGCTGTTCGAGTCCGGCGCCATCCTCGTCTATCTGGCGGACAAGACCGGCCAGCTCATGCCACAGGACGCCGCCGCGCGCTACCAGTGCCTGCAGTGGCTGATGTTCCAGATGGGCGGTATCGGCCCGATGTTCGGCCAGCTCGGCTTCTTCCACAAATTCGCCGGCAAGGACTACGAGGACAAGCGCCCGCGTGACCGCTACGTGGCCGAATCGGCGCGTCTGCTAGGTGTGCTCGACCAGCACCTGCAGGGCCGCGACTGGATCATGGGCGACGCCTACAGCATCGCCGACATCGCCACCTTCCCCTGGGTGCGCAACCTGATCGGCTTCTACGAGGCCGGCGAGCTGGTGCAGTTCGAGCGCTTCGCCAATGTGCGCCGCGTACTCGACGCCTTCCTCGCCCGCCCGGCGGTGGTACGCGGTCTGAGCATTCCAGGGCGCCGCTGAAGGCCACTGGCCACGGCTTGCCGGGCGACCTGCCCTTGGCTAAGGTCGCCCGCAGGCCGCGTCCCGGCCACCATGTCCACGGAAGGAATCAGCATGCGCCCCGCCCTCGTTCTCGCTTTCACCCTGCTCCCCTGCCTGCACGCCCAGGCCGCCTCGACCGATGCATGTGTGCCAGCACCTGACGTCGACGTAGTCGATATTCATGCCCTGCAAGAGAAGGCCGCCGCGGGCGATGTCTGCGCCAGCCTTACGGTGGCGCGCTTCTCCGACAGCCAGCAGCAGTACATGAACTCGCGCTACTACTACCTGCTGGCGGCCAAGCAGGGCGACCTGAGTTCCGACCAGCGCCTGCTCGAGCTGTACCGCACCACCTCGGAGAACATCGTGCAGCAGGCGATCTACGAGGAGTGGCTGGTGGCCGCCGCCGAGCGCGGCATGGTCGAGGCACAGCTGGAGCTGGGCAGCTACCTGCTGGCCTGGAAGGAAAGCGGCCAGGACCGCATCGGCGCCATGTTCTGGTTCGAAACGGCCGCCAAGCAGGGCAACCTGCAGGCCCAGTACCTGCTCAGCGAGCAATACCGCAGCGATATGGTCGAGAACGTTGACCTGGGCATCGCCAGCGGTGACGAGACCGCCATGCACTACGCCCATGACGACACCAAGTCCGCGAGCTGGCTGTGCAAGGCCGCCCTGGGAGGCCTGCCGCGCGCCCAGTCCGCACTGGCCGAGGCCTACAGCTTCGGCCGTGGACCAATACCGCTGGACCAGGACCAGCGCCGCCTGTGGCTGGAAAAGGCCGCCGCCAATGGCGAAACGGATGCCATCGCCCAGCTCGATGACAGCACCGAGCCCTGGTATACCCGTGCCGAGAACTGGGGCAAGCGCCAGCTGATCACCGACGAGGCCAGCTGCCCGGACGTGGTCCTGGCGGTGGAGCGCTGAGCCCGGTTGGCGAGCGGCAGGTGCGCGCAGGCGCTGCTCCGGGTATCTTCTGCGGCCGTGTAATTGCAGTCAGAACAGCCGATCCATGATTCGCATCGCCCTCCTCTGCGTCGCCGCCCTGTGCACCAGCCCTGCTTTCGCCAAGGTCGAAATCGAAGCCGCCGAACAGAAGAACATCGGCCGCATCCTGATCGCCAAGATCTCCGAAGACATCGCCCCCGGCGACTACGAGGCGCTGTTCAAGGGCCTGCAGGCCCACCCCGGCAAGTTCGCCCGCAAGATCCTCCTGCTCGACAACATCGGCGGCAGCGCCGCCGAGGCCATGCGCATGGGCCGCCTGCTGCGCGAAACCGGCTTCGACACCCTGGTGCCGGCCAAGGGCGTGTGCCAGGGCAGCTGCGTCTACCTGCTGGCCGCCGGCCGCAAGAAGACCGTGCGCGGCTACGTCGGCATCCATCGCCCGCACTTCCCTGCCGGCGAATCCGCCCAAGCGCGCCTCGGTGGCCTGCCTGCCAACCCGGCCGCTTACCTGCGCGACATGGGCGTGGCGCCCAGCCTGGCCGCCGACATGCAGGCTATCGAGCCGCAGCGCATGAAGGTACTCAGCGCCCAGGACCTGGCGCGTTACCGGTTGAATTGATTGGCGGCTGGCCGCCAGCCAGCGCCACCCCGTAACATCCGCCACCCGTTTTCACCGCAGCCCGACCGGCACCGGCCGGTCCGCCCTCAGGTACCGCATGAAAATCGCCCGCTTGCGCGCCGACATCCTGGCCGGCCTCACCTCGTCATTCGCCCTGGTGCCCGAGTGCATCGCCTTCGCCCTGATCGCCCAGCTCAACCCGCTGATGGGCCTGTACGGCGCCTTCATCATCTGCACCATCACCGCCCTGTTCGGCGGCCGGCCGGGGATGATTTCCGGCGCGGCCGGCTCGATGGCGGTGGTGATAGTCGCCCTGGTGGTGCAGCACGGCGTGCAATACCTGCTGGCCACCGTGCTGCTCGGCGGCCTGCTGATGATCCTGTTCGGTGTACTGCGCATGGGCAAGCTGGTGCGCATGGTGCCGCACCCGGTGATGCTCGGCTTCGTCAACGGCCTGGCCATCGTCATCGCCCTGTCGCAGCTGGAGCATTTCCACGAAGGCGAAGGCTGGCTCAAGGGCGCGGCGCTGTACTGGATGCTCGGCCTGGTGGCCCTGACCATGGCCATCGTCTACCTGCTGCCGAAGCTGACCCGCGCGGTGCCGCCGGCGCTGGTGGCGATCCTCGGCGTCGGCCTGCTGGTCTACCTGCTCGGCCTGCCCACCCGCACCCTCGGCGACATGGCGCACATCGCCGGCGGCCTGCCGCAGCTCGCCCTGCCGGACATTCCCTGGAACCTGGAAACCCTGCGCATCATCGCGCCCTACGCCACGTTGATGGCCCTGGTCGGCCTGCTGGAAACCCTGCTCACCCTCAACCTCACCGACGAAATCACCCAGAGCCGCGGCCACACCAACCGCGAGTGCGTGGCCCTGGGCGCGGCCAACATCGTCTCCGGCGCGTTCGGCGGCATGGGCGGCTGCGCGATGATCGGGCAGACCGTGATCAACCTCAGCTCTGGCGGCCGTGGCCGCCTGTCCGGCGTGGTCAGCGGGGTGATGATCCTGCTGTTCGTGCTGTTCCTCTCGCCGCTGATCGAGCTGATCCCGCTGGCCGCGCTGGTCGGGGTGATGTTCGTGGTGTCGCAGCAGACCTTCGCCTGGGGCTCGCTACGCGTGCTCGGTAAGGTGCCGGCCAACGATGTGCTGGTGATCGTCGCCGTCACCGTCATCACCGTGTTCACCGACCTGGCCACCGCCGTGCTCTGCGGCATCGTCATCGCCGCGCTGAACTTCGCCTGGCACCACGCCCGCGAGCTGTATGTGGACAGCGACGCCCAGCCCGACGGCAGCAAGCTCTACCGCGCCCACGGCACGCTGTTCTTCGCGTCCACCACGCCCTTCCTCAACCTGTTCGACGTGGCGCAGGACCCGGACCAGGTGACGCTGGACTGCCGCCACCTGAGCTTCGTCGACTACTCCGCCATCGCCGCGCTGCACACCCTGCGCGAGCGCTACGCCAAGGCCGGTAAGCACCTGCGCGTGGTGCACCTGTCCGAGCGCTGCAAGCAGCTGCTCAAGCGCGCCGGCGCCGCTGACTGAGTCCGCTGGCGCAAGCTAGCCCTTGGCGGCCGGCTTCTTGGCAGCGGCCTTCGACGACCAGTGGGTCTTCTTGTGATCGAGCGGGATGCCCGAGGTGCCGATGGCAACCTGGGTGATCTCGCCGCCAGTGGTGAGGAATGCCTCGACCTGCGCATCGAGTGCAGCCCGCAGATGATCGTTGGCGGGGTCATTCATGTCGGAGCTCCTTGCGCGGATGAGCACCCACTATACAAACTTCTCCCGCCTTGCCAGCCTAAAACGACCGGCTGTCCCTAATTACCTTCCGATTCCAGATAGAACTGGTCAATCAATCCAAAGCCTGTATGCTGCGCCCACTGCCTGCCCTGTTTAGCGGCACCGTCTTGATGTTCTGTCTCTGATTTCCATCTCCTCGGCTACCCCCCTTCACTTTGCATTCAGTCGACCAGGACCCTCTTCTGGTTGATCCCTTATCCCTGGAGATTTACATCATGGCAAACCGTGAAACCGGCATCGTCAAATGGTTCAACGCCGAGAAAGGCTTTGGCTTCATCACCCCCCAATCCGGCGCGGACCTCTTCGTCCATTACCGCCAGATCGAAGGCAACGGCTTCAAGTCGCTCGATGAAGGCCAGCAAGTTTCCTTCGTCGCAGCCCAAGGCCAGAAAGGCCCACAAGCCGAACAGGTCCAGGTCGTCTAACGACTTGCCTGCGAAAGAGCCCCGCCCATGCGGGGCTTTTTTATGGACAACCACTACCCGAGCGAGAGTGATGCCATGCGTGCAGTCCTGTTATTCGCCCTGCTGCTGAGCGGTCCGGCCATGGCCTGGGACGGTCATGATCAGCAGAGCAAGACCAATGTCGACATCGACCGCGGGACGATGATCAAGAGCGGCGAGACCATCAGGTTCTACGACTACGCCGCAGGGGAATACCGCAACGCCCGCATCGTCACGGTGAGCTTCCGTGAGGGCCTGATGGATATCGAGGTGCACGACGAGACCTCCGGCCAGCCACGCACTCTGGTCATGCAGCGCTGACCTGTGCAGGCATGCTTGCGCGGCCGCATCCTTGCGGCACTCTGCAGCCGGTGAGGCGCTAGCGTCCTAAACCCAGCCGTCGTTGCGCTTGCGCCGCACGCGCAGCACGGTCGGCAGCAGCAACCCGGCCAGCAGGCCGGCGCCGGCGATGCTGCCGCCATAAACCATGTAGCGCATCAGCACCTGCTTGTTCTCGCCGCCCAGCTGCGCCTGAGCCTCGCGCAGTTCCGCCTGGGCCTGGTTCAACTGGCTGTCCAGATCGCTGCGGGTGGCCTGCAGCTCATCGATCAACTTCTTGCGCGAATCCAGCGTCTCCTGCATGCCCTGCACACGGGTGTTCCAGGTGTCGTCGATGCCCTTCAGCTCGGCGCTCAGGTCGGCCACCTTCTGCTCCAGCTGCGGCAGGCGCTCGGCCTGGCCGGGCACGCTCTGCAGGTCGCGGGTGGGAATCCATACGCTGTCGCCGTTATCGCTGCGCACCTGGCTGTAGTCGCCCTGGCTGCGCAGCAGCTCGACCTTCTGCCCGGAGGCGAGCGAGCCGACGATGCGGTAGCCGTCGGTGGGGCCGCTGCGCACGTAGGTGCTCAGGTTGTCGCTGACCCAGCGCGAATTCTGCGCGCCCTCCTCGGCCTGCGCGCCCGCGGCGTATAAGGTGCCCAGCAAACAGCTGCCGAGCACGCGGGGTTGGAAGAAAGAGGCAATCACGGAACGCAGACGGGACAAGAGCATGGGCAATCTTCACCAGACAGGGAAACGGAGCCCGCAAGCGGGCACGACCACGTCGACCACCGCGAAGACGCAAACGGACCGACGGGTGACAGACCGCGTGCGTCCACCCGAGTTCGCCAACCCCCGGTCGGTTCGGACGAGCTGCCACCGCGCCGAACAGACGCCCGACGCTCCTGCGCCCATGCCGGCAGGAGCGTCAACGCGCCGTGCAGCAGCCCCGTTCCTCAGCGCAGCGTGTAGCCCTTGTCCACCACCCAGTCCTGGCCGTACACCCCACGCGCCCCGTGGGACAGCTGGAACAACACCACCTCGGCCACCGCCTCGGAACTGAGGAACTCGCCGTCCACCAGCCGCGCGCTCACTTCGCTGGCCACACCCGCCAGCGCCTCGTCCGGCAGACCCAGGCTGTTCCAGATCGGCGTAGCGGTCGGCCCCGGCGACACCAGATTCAGGCGCAGGCCCTCACTCGCATGCTCCAGCGCCAGGCTGCGCACCAGGCTGGACAGCGCCGCCTTGGTGGCGATGTACGCACCCAGGCCGACAAAGCCCAGGTGGCGCAGGAAGGTGCTGATGAACACCACCGATGCCGGCCGTGCCAGCTGCGCCTTCAGCGCATAGAAGGTATTCACCGCGCCGGCGCCGTTGATGCGCCACTGCTCGTCGAACGCCTGTAGGTCGCTGCCTGGCGCCAGCCTGGCGATGCCCGCGTTAGGCACCAGGTAATCCACCGTACCCAGCTCGGCCGCGCGCTCGGCCAGGGCCTGCAGCGACGCCTCGCGGGTCACATCGCCCTCGAACCAGAACAGCCGCTCGGGATACTGCGCCAACAGCGGCTGGAGCCCACCCAGGCTGCGCGACATCGCCAGCACCCGCGCGCCGCGTTGCAGCAGTTGCTCGCACACGGCCAGGCCGATACCGGAACTGGCGCCGGTCACCACCGCCAGGCGTTGCTCGAATTGATTGTTCATGACTACCTCGAAACAGGAAAAGGAAGGCCGCGCCCCGGACCAGGCCCGGAGCGGCAACACAGCGATCAATGGGGATAGAGCCGGCCCTGGCGCAGGTCCACGCGCTGACCACGCTCGAAGCGCTGATGCGGCGAGCGCACCCAGCGCTCCTCGCCCTCGTCGTCACGCACGATGTAGGCGGTACCGGTCTGGCCACTGGCGCGCTGCACCTGCGCCCCACCCCAGCCACCTACCGCCGCACCGACCACGGCCCCAACCGGGCCACCGGCCGCGGCACCCACCATCAACCCGGTCAGCCCACCGAAACCGGTGCCGACCGAGTTCTCCTCCTGTTCCGCCACCACCTCGGCGGCCTGAACGGATTGCACGGCCAGCAGGCCGACACTGAAAGCAAGCAAGGCAAAGCGATTCATCTGAGTTCTCCGTTATGTAGGCGTTGCGCCTGGAGCTACTCAGCTTTCGTGCCAGATATTTTTCTCTTTATTTACAATTAGTTGAAAACAATGAAGGTCGTTAAGACAACGAAATTCTGATGTCGATTGAACAACGATTAATGTCCGAATGACAGCGATCGGTACTCAATGCTCTTACTGCCCCTATTGGCTAGCGCCTAAATTACGCGCCAGCAGCGATGTGGCCTGATGGGTATTGACGGCCAAGCCCACACACTCAATGCTGGCATATCGACACACTCAGCTATCGAAGGGACTCATATGAATGACTTTGTAGTTACGCCAATGGAAGATGAAGAAACGGAGCAGGAAACACTCGTCGCATTAGATAAAAAGAACCGGGACAAAGAAGCCGAAAAGATACGAGTTCTTTCCGCGATTGCTAGCAACAGCCCAACCCGAGTAACAGACAGGGTGGCATGGATTCTCAACCACTACCCCCAAGCTCGCGACTCAGACGTGAAGTGCCAGATCATTTACTGGAAAACTTTTCAGACAGACTTATACAGTGGCGGAGATATCTCATTCGAGAATTATCCGAAACTGCAAAGACTACACTCAATCGCGCGCGCTCGAGCAGTTGTTCAGAATGTTCTGGGACTATTTATTGCCTCGCCAGAGGTAAGGAAATTCAGAGGAAAATTGGAGGAAGAAGAGAAGCAGCGCGCTCTTGAAGTAAGGCCATCGCATCCTGTTTATTGCATATACGCTGACGAGAGTGGCAAGACAGGGAAATATCTTTTGGTAGGAAGCCTGTGGGTATTGCGCAGTTACGAAACCATGAAGATTACTGCTGCTATCAATCAGAAAAAAGCAGAAATTGGTTTTAAAGGTGAAATGCATTTCAAAGAAATCAACAAAGGAAATCTTGAAGCTTATGAGGAACTCCTCGGAGCTATAATTCAAAATTCCTCATCTATTTCGTTCAAGGGCCTCGCGGTTCTGCGAAGCGGTCTATATAACGTCGACGACACGCTTAACAAGCTTTTCTATCACATGGTCATTCAGGGAATCTCAGAAGAAAACAAATCTGGACGCGCCGTCCTACCTCGAAATTTGCAATTCAGGAAGGATGCAGAGGAGGAATCGAAAGACAAGCTTGCACTTATGGAAATCGAACTGCAGTTGAAAAACGCTGCCAGCAACCTTTTTCAAGGAAATGTATACATTGACGTAGTCGAAGCCGAGGACTCTAGCATCTCCCCTCTAATGCAAATTTCCGATCTATTTGTGAGTTCGATTTCTCGAATTCTGAATAAAGAAGAAGGCAAGGAAGGTCCAAAGGATATTTTTGCTCAAAAATTCTTGAAAGCTTTTGGGGTTGATACCAGCACAGACAATTTGGACGAATTAAGTGACTGCGTACGCTTCTCCTAACTATCTGGAGTAGTAGGGGTAGACCACGTTTCGTGCCCAGACAAAATATCTAAACCGCAACACTTTCCTTGGCTGAAACTACAGGTTTCGCCTTGCACGGCGAGTCACTTTCTCTTTGCACGCGCAAAGAGAAAGTAACCAAAGAGAAAACGCGCCCGGCATCCGGGTCTGGCCTACGGCCAGACTTCCCTCGCTCCGGTGCCGCTCCGGGGGCCGGCTTACAAGGGCCATCCATGGCCCTTTAAGCCTCTCGCCGCATCCATGCGGCTCGTCCCCCTGCGCAGCACCTCCACTCGGCCTCCTGACGGGGTTCGGACTCCGAGTTGCTTGGTAGTTCTTCCGCCTCTTGCGGACTCACTTTCGTAGGGTGGTCTCGCCGCAGGCAGCCCACCACACCGGAACGGTGTGCTGCCCTTCGGGCGAGTAACACCCTACAAAAGCAATATCGCCCCCGCAGGCAACTCCCTGCCCCCTTCAGGAGGCCGAACGGAATCGTTGTGTAAGGGGTTGAGCGGCATGGATGCCGCGAGAGCCGCGATGGGCCAGGGATGGCCCTTCGCGGCGGGCCCCTGGAACAACGATGGAGTGAGGGAAGTCGAGCGCAGCGAGACCCGGATGGCGGGGGCAAGACCTTTTGGTTCCTTTTGGGGCGACTGCCAAAAGGGACACGCCCAGCAGGGCGGAACTGAAGCATCAAGCAACGCGAGAATCAGCAGCGGCACGAAACAAAAGCCCCTCTCCCCTACGCGGGCCGCCCCTCCCCTCTCCCGTAAACGGTAGAGGGGAGTTAAAGTGCCCGCCCCTGATCCACCGAGCTGCCTCGATGAGCAACGACCCCCTCCACGGCCTTCCCCTGAAAGCCATCGTCCAGGCCCTGGTCGACAAACACGGCTGGGATCGCCTCGGCCAGCTCATCGCCATCCGCTGCTTCACCCACGACCCCAGCGTCGACTCCAGCCTCAAGTTCCTGCGCAAAACGCCCTGGGCGCGGGAGAAGGTCGAAGCGCTGTATATCCGGGACATCGCCAACAAACGCTGAGCCGCGCCGTCGCGACCATCCGGCGGGCGACCCAATCGGCGAGCGCGAGGCGCTGTCATAACGGGACCAGCAACCCTTCGGGGAGGTCCCATGCAACCGCCCGCTCACGTTCGCCACCAGTACCTGAATCTCGACGGCGTCGAGGTGTTCTACCGCGAAGCCGGCCCGCAGGAAGCGCCGGTGCTGCTCCTGCCCCACGGCTATCCCTGCTCCTCCTACGAATTCCGCAACCTGCTGCCGCTGCTGGCCGATCGCTGGCGGCTGGTCGCCCCGGACTTTCCCGGCTGCGGCTATTCGGGCACGCCCTTCGAGTTCAGCTACGACTTCGACGGCTACGCCGACTTCCTCGCGCGCTTCACCAACCGCCTGGGCATCGAGCGCTTCGCCCTGTACCTGCACGACTTCGGCTCGCAGATCGGCCTGCGCCTGGCGATCAGCCGGCCGCAGCGCATCACCGCGCTGATCGTGCAGAACGGCGATATCTACGAGGACCAGCTGGGGCCGAAGTACGCTGCGCTCAAGCAGTTCTTCGCCAACCCCAGCGACGAGACGCAACGCACCCTGGCCGAGTCGGTGAGCCTGGAGGGCTTTCGCGACGAGTTCCTCAATGATGTGGAGCCGCACGTGGCGGCCCGCATCCCGCCCGACCTCTGGCAGCTGCACTGGGCGCTGATGACGCCGCGCCGCCAGCAGATCGCCCTGCAGCTGATCACCGGGCTGAGGGAGAACCTGGCCTGGTTCCCGCACTACCAGGTGTACCTGCGCCAGCACCAGCCGCCGACGCTGATCCTCTGGGGCCCGCGCGACGGCTTCATGCCCGCGGGCGCGGCGCGCGCCTACCTGCGCGACCTGCCGGACGCCGAGCTGCACCTGTTCGAGGACGGCGGCCACTGGCTGCTGGAAACCCACCTGCAGGAGGCGGCGGCGCTGATGCGCGACTTTCTCGAACGGGTGCATGGCCAGGCGCAGCTGCCCTGAGCCACGCACAAATCTTCTAAACGCCACGGGGTGAACGCGCTAAGGTGGCCACTGGCCCCATCACGCTTGCCGGTACGCCCCGTGGACACACGCAACTGGATCGACCTCGCTCAGGATGCCGACACCGGCATCGAGTCGATCCGCGCCCATTTCGAGGGCCACGCCTATGACCCGCACTGGCACGACAGTTACCTGGTGGGCGTTACCGAACAGGGCGTGCAGCAGTTCAACTGCCGCCGCGAGAAGCACCTGAGCACTCCGGGCAAGGTGATTCTGCTGGAGCCGGGCGAGATCCACGACGGCCACGCGCCGACCGCGGAAGGCTTCACCTATTCGATGCTGTACATCGACCCGCAGTGGCTGGAACGCGAGCTGCACGCGCTGTTCGAGCATGCGCCGGCGAACAGCACGCCGAGCTTCGCCAATATCCTCAACAACGACGCCCCTATGGCCGGCGCCATCTTCCGCGCCTTCCACACGCTGCACGAGGGCGACCTGCGCATCGTGCGGCAGACCGCCATCGACGACCTGCTCGGCAGCATGACCAGCCGCCTGCAGTGGCGCAAACGGCACAACCCGGACCCGCGCCTGCCGCTGGTGGCGCAGCGCGCCCGCGACTATCTGCACGCCAACTTCGACCGGGACATCGGCCTGGACGACACGGCGGCCGCCTGCGGGGTGGATCGCTTCCGCCTCAGCCGCGCGTTCAAGAGCGCCTTCGGCATCGCCCCGCACGCCTACCTGATCCAGCTGCGCTTGGCCAAGGCGCGCCAGCGGCTGGCCCGTGGTGACACGCCGGCCGATGTGGCCAGCGCCCTGGGCTTCGCCGACCAGAGCCACCTGGGCCGCTGGTTCCGCCGCGCCTATCAACTGACGCCCGCCGACTACCGTCGCCGCTGCACAAAGCTTCCAGACTGACGCGCCGCCACGCCGCAGCATGAGCCTCCCTGACACGGAGAATTCATGCCATGCGTACCCATCATTCTCGCCACGCGCGGAGGGGCTGAGCCATGCAGTCCCTGCTGCCCTTCCTGCTGTTCGCCTTCGCTTCCACCATCACGCCGGGGCCGACCAATATCCTGGCGCTCAGCCACGGCGCGCGCTTCGGCGTGCGCGCCACCTTGCCGCTGGTGCTAGGCGCCTGCCTGGCGGCGGCGCTGATCGTGCTGCTGGTGGGCTTGGGCCTTGGCGAGGCGCTGCTGCGCTACCCGCGCGTGCAACTGGCGATGAGCTGGCTCGGCGCACTGTGGCTGAGCTGGCTGGCCTGGCAGCTGTGGCGCAGCGCGGCCGCGCCGCTGAACACCCAGGACGCACGCGAACTCGGCCCGCTGGGCGCAGCGGCGCTGCAGCTGGTGAATCCCAAGGTGTGGATGATGGCCGTCGCGGTGGTCAGCGTGTTCGCCGCCGGCAGCGCGGACAAGGCCCTGCGCGTGCTGCAGCTGTCGCTGATCTTCCTGCTGCTGGCCATTCCGAGCATGACCGCCTGGGCCCTGCTCGGCGCCGGCAGCGCCCGCCTGCTGCAGTCACCACAGCGGATGAAGCGCTTCAACCAGATGCTGGCGCTGCTGCTGTTCGCCTCGACCTGGCTGGCGTTGCTGGTTTAGGGCTTGAACGTCTTTACCGCTTCCAGCCAGGCCGGATCGAGGCGCTTCTGCTCCACGTCCAGGCCGCGCTGCTCCATCAGCGCGCGGTGCGCGTCGATCTCGCGGACCATGTGGCTGAGGTCGGCGCTGTTGCCGTCCAGCTGGTGCATCTGGGTCACGCCCAGGTGGTAGAAGCGCAGCAGCTGCATGGCGCTGGCATCGCCCGCGGCCACGCCAGCCTTGACGTGGTGCATGACGTTGGTGACGCGCATCAGGCTGCGCTTGAGGCCCCAGCCGTAGGCGGCGGCCGCCATGAACGGGCGGTGCCACAACTGCAGGCGCACCACGCCGATGGTCAGGCCCATGCCGCACAGCACGCCGAGCAGGTTCCACTTGAAGTTGTCGCCGGGCGGGCCGCCGAACAGCTGGGTGCTGGCGGTGGCACAGAGCATGGCCAGCACCAGGAAGATGGCGATCACCACGAAGGTGCTGCGGCGGGTCTGCTGGCGGTAGAGCTCGGGGCTCATGGGCTGGATTTCGAACATGGCTGATCCGGGTGGATGCGAGGGGGCGCCAACATGCCCTATCACTTGCGTGCCGTCGAGCCCCAGGATGATGACAAGCCTTGTCGGCCGTTTCAGAGCACTTCTATGCGGTCCCGGCCATTGGCCTTGGCCCGGTACAGCGCGCGGTCGGCGCGGTCGAGCATGCTCTGCGGGTTTTCGTCGCCGAGGTAGTGGGTGATGCCGAAGCTGGCGGTCTTGCGCAGCACGGTGTCGAAGTCGAACTGGCGGATGCGCGCCTGCAGGGTGAGCGCGGCGGTCTGGGCCTGCTGGGCGTCGATCTCCGGCAGGATGACGAGGAACTCCTCGCCGCCCAGGCGACCGACCTTGTCGACGCTGCGCACGTTGTCGCGCAGGAGGATGGCGAACTGGCGCAGCACGCTGTCGCCCACGGCGTGGCCGTGGTGGTCGTTGACGTGCTTGAAGTGGTCGATGTCCAGCAGGATCACCGAGAACGGCGTGCCGTAGCGCTGGGCGCGGGCGATTTCCTCGGCGAACAGCTGGTCGATGCGCGAGCGGTTCCACAGCCCGGTGAGACCGTCGACGGTGGCGCTGAGGGCCAGCCGGCCCTGGTGCAGGAACATGGTCTTGTGCGCCTTCTCCAGCACGAAGGCGCAGAGCACGCCGAAGGAGAAGGATGCCAGCACCCAGATCAGGTGCAGGCGCTGCACGCCCGGCTGTAGGGCGTCGCCCAGGGTGACGAAGAGCAGCAGCACGACCGAGGCGCCGGCCGTCTGCAGGGCCTGGCGCAGGGTCAGGCCGGAGACGGTGAAGGTCCACATCAGGTTGAGGTAGATCTCCGGCACGAAGTAGGCGAAGTCCGCCTTGCCGTAGTTGAAAGTCAGGTTGGTGGCCACCGCGCCGACCGGCGCCACGAACAGCAGTATCAGCATCCAGCGCTGCCCGGCCTCGTGGTAGCTGAGCAGGCCGACGGCGAGTAGTGCCAGGGGCACCGCCACGCCATGCGCCAGCAGGCGCAGGCCGAGGTGATCGGTGGCCACGTTCTGCTCGATGGCCGCGTAGATCAGGTACAGCACCATGGTCAGGAAGGCGACGTAGCGGATCTGCGGCAGCTTGGCCTGCTGGTACCAGTGGGCGAACTCCCGGCGCGTCGCCTCGGGCAAGCCGTGCAACGGGTCCAGTGACTGCGTCAGCCTATCGATCACCCTCACCGCCAGCTCCTGTGCAATGGCCGCCCCAAGCGGGCGGCCCACCTATGTCGGCCGAAGCAGCGCCGACATGAGCTCAGAATGCCATCATGCCTCGACCTGGCTCCACTGCTTGCTCAGCCGTTTGTCCGACACCGCCATCTTCGTGCCCAACTGCTGGGCGAACAGCGACACGCGGTATTCCTCCAGCATCCAGCGGTACAGCACCAGCTCGGGGTCACGCTTGCCTTCCTGGGCGTGCTTGGCGGCGCGGGCCTGGTATTGCTCCCAGGCGGCGGCGAGTTCGCCGGTCCACACCCGGTCGCGCTGCACCTGGCTGCCGACCTTGTCCAAGCGCTGCTCGATGGCCTTGAGGTAACGCGGGATTTCCTTCAGCCACTCGCCGGGCGTTTCGCGGACGAAGCCGGGATAGACCAGGTTGGCCAGCTGCTGCTTGATGTCGTTGAGGGCCATGGCCTGAGCCAGGTCGATCTTGCCCTTGAAGCGCTTCTGCAGGCCGTGGGCGAGCTTGAGGATGTCCAGCACCAGCCTGGCGATGCGCTCGGCGTGGCCGGTCCAGTCACCGCGCTTCTTCTCGGCCAGGGCGGCCAGGGCCGCACCGTCGCGCGGCAGGGTCGCTTCGCCGTCGAGCACGCAGGCGTCGAGGCTGGCCAGCAGGATGTCCTCGACCAGCGCCTCGGGCCGGCCCATTTCGCGATACAGCAGGCTCAGCTCGGTAAGGCCCGGCAGCTTGCCGCGCAGGTACTTGGCAGACTCGGCGAGCTGTTGCAGCAGTAGTTTCTGCAGCGCGCGGCGGTGCTGGTAGTCGGCCTCGGCCTGGGTCGGGAAGCGCCCTTCCTTGACCACGCCACCTTCTTCCACCAGCGCCGGGAACACGGTCATGGAGAGGCCGGCGATCTTCTGCTGGGTCTTCTCGGCGACCTGGGCGAAGGCCTTGGCCTCGACCGGCTTCTGTTCCTGCTTCTGTTGCGGAATGGCCAGGGCGGCCTGGCTGGCTTCGGCGAAGCGCGCGGTCAGCTCGGCCAGGTCGCGGCCCTCGCCGAGGAACTTGCCACGGGCGTCGACCACTTCCAGGTTCATCTTCAGGTGGCTTTCCAGCTGCTGCGCCGCCTCTTCCCAGGCCTCCTCGGAGACACGGGCGCCGGTCATGCGGGTCAGCTCGCGGCCAAGGGATTCGGGCAGCGAACCCTGGCCGAAGGCGATCTTGGAAAGCGCGGCGCCGACGAAGTCCGGCACTGGCACGAAGTTCTTGCGCAGGGCCTTGGGCAGGTTGCGCACCAGGGCGATGGCCTTGGCCTCGATCAGGCCCGGCACCAGCCATTCGAGGCGATCCGCCGGCAGTTGCGGCAGCAGCGGTGCCGGCACGCGCAGGGTCACGCCGTCACGCGGGTGGTTGGGTTCGAAGTGGTAGGTCAGCGGCAGTTGCAGCTCGCCGAGCTGGAGGATGTCCGGGTACTGGGCGGCGGTGACTTCCTTGGCGTCGCGCGCCAGTACGTCTTCCTCGCGCATGATCAGCAGCTGCGGGTTCTTCGCGCCCTCGGTCTTGTACCAGCTCTCAAAGGTGGCGGCCTGGTGGATCTCCGCCGGAATGCGCGCCTCGTAGTAGCCGTACAGGGTTTCCTCGTCGGCCAGGATGTCGCGGCGGCGCGCCTTGGCTTCCAGCTCGTCGAGGCGATCCAGCAGCTCGCGGTTGGCCGCCAGGCACTTGGCGCGGCTGTTGATCTCGCCGCGCACCAGGCCCTCGCGGATGAACAGCTCGCGAGACGCCACCGGGTCGACCGGGCCGAAGTGCACCGGGCGACGGCCGACCACGATCAACCCGTACAGGGTGACCTGCTCGAAGGCTACCACCTGGCCACGGCGCTTCTCCCAGTGCGGCTCGAAGTGGTTCTTCTTGATCAGGTGGCCGGCCAGCGGCTCGATCCAGTCCGGCTCGATCTTGGCCACCATGCGGGCGAACAGCTTGGTGGTTTCCACCAGTTCGGCGGTCATCACCCAGGTCGGCTTCTTGCGCCCGATCACCGAGGAGGGGTGAATCCAGAAGCGCCGCTGGCGCGCGCCGAGGTAGTCGCCCTCCTCGGTCTTCTGGCCGATCTGGCTGAGCAGGCCGGACAGGATCGCCTTGTGCACGGCGGCGTAGCTCTTGGCGCGCTGCGCCGCTTCACCGGCCTCGGCCTGCTCGCGGACGATGACGTTGACCTTGGTGTCGGTGGTTGGGCTCGGCGCGCTTTTGTGGGAGCGGCCTTGGCCGCAATCAGTTGCCGGAGAGTTCGCATCGCGGCCAAGGCCGCTCCCACGGTTGCCCTCCGCCTTGCTCGCCGACAACTGCAGCTCGCGAGCGATCAGCACCAGCTGGCGGTGGGCGTCGCGCCACTCGCGCAGGCGCAGGTAGTTGAGGAAGTTCTTCTTGCACCAGCTGCGCAGCGGGTTGCTGCCCAGCTCCTGGCGCTTCTCCTCGAAGCCGCGCCACAGGTTGATCAGCGCGGCGAAGTCGGAGTCCACATCCTTCCACTGGGCATGCGCCTGGTCGGCGGCCTGCTGACGGTCCATCGGCCGCTCGCGCGGATCCTGCACGGACAGCGCCGAGGCAACGATCAGAATCTCGTCCAGGCTACCTAGCTTGGCCGCCTCCAGCACCATGCGACCCAGGCGCGGGTCGATGGGCAAGCGCGCCAGCTGGCGGCCGAGCGGGGTGAGCTGGCTCTCGCGATTGACCGCCGACAGCTCCTGCAACAGGGTGAAGCCGTCGCTGATGGCCTTGCCATCCGGCGGCTCGATAAAGGGGAAGTCCTCGATGCTGCCCAGGCGCAGATGCAGCATCTGCAGGATCACCGCCGCCAGGTTGGTGCGCAGGATTTCCGGATCGGTGAACGCCGGGCGGCCGAGGAAATCCTCCTCGCTGTACAGGCGGATGCAGATGCCCGGCTCGACCCGGCCGCAACGGCCTTTGCGCTGGTTTGCGCTGGCCTGGGACACGGCCTCAATGGGCAGGCGCTGGACCTTGGCGCGGTAGCTGTAGCGGCTGATGCGCGCGGTGCCGGAGTCGATCACGTAGCGGATGCCCGGCACGGTCAGCGAGGTTTCCGCGACGTTGGTGGCCAGCACGATCTTGCGTGCGCCCATCGGCGCGAAGATCTTCTGCTGCTCGGCCGGGGTCAGCCGCGCGTACAGCGGCAGCACCTCGGTCAGGCGCAGGTTGGCCTTGCGCAACACCTCGGCGGCCTCGCGAATCTCGCGCTCGCCGGGGAGGAACACCAGCACGTCGCCGGGGCGCTTGCCTTCGGCCCGCTCATGGGCGGCGATCTCGTCCAGCGCGGCGAGGATGCCCTGGTCGACGGTGAGGTCGTCGAGCAGGCTCTCGCCCTCCTCGTCCACCTCGGCGGCCAGCGGGCGGTACCAGGTGTCCACCGGGTAGGTGCGGCCGGAGACCTCGATGATCGGGGCGTTGTTGAAGTGCTTGGAAAAGCGCTCCAGGTCGATGGTCGCCGACGTGATGATCAGCTTGAGATCGGGGCGGCGCGGCAGCAGGGTCTTCAGGTAGCCGAGCAGGAAGTCGATGTTGAGACTTCGTTCATGCGCCTCGTCGACGATGATGGTGTCGTACTTTTCCAGGAAGCGGTCGTGCTGGGTTTCGGCCAGCAGGATACCGTCGGTCATCAGCTTGATCAGGCTGGCGTCGCCGGAATGGTCCTCGAAGCGCACCTGGTAGCCGACCAGTTCGCCCAACGGCGTGCCGATCTCCTCGGCCACGCGGGTCGCCACGCTGCGCGCGGCCAGGCGGCGCGGCTGAGTGTGGCCGATCAGGCCATGCACGCCACGGCCCAGCTCCAGGCAGATTTTCGGCAGCTGGGTGGTCTTGCCCGAGCCGGTCTCGCCGGCAATCACCAGCACCTGATGCTCCTGCAGCGCCTTCTTGATCTCGTCGCGCTTGGCGGCGATCGGCAGGGCGTCGTCGTAGCGGATCGCCGGGATGCTCTGCCGGCGCGCCTCGACCTTGGCCACGGACGCCTGGAAGCGCTCCAGCCACTGCGCCAGCTTGGCCTCGTCCTGCGGCGTCTGCTTCTGCAGTTCGTGCAGCTGGCGGCGCAGGCGGTGACGGTCGGCCAGCAGGGTCTGGTCGAGGTTCTTCAGCAGGGATTCTTGGGTATCGGTCATCGCAACGGGCGGCTACTTCGGCTAGGCGGCGATTGTCGCAGATTGCCGGCGCCTGGACACACCGCGACGAGCGGCTGGCGCCAGAATCTGTCGGGTTGATCGGGATCAATTGCGGCCGCATTGCTCCCAGGCAGGATATGGCCAAATGCCAGAACAGCCGCGTGCAGAAGTACCTCAATGAAAAAGTGGATTCTCGACCTCTCCCTCAAATACAAGTTCTGGGCCGTCAACCTGGTGGCCTTCGTCACCACTCTGATGCTGGTGCTGTTCGCCATGCAGCAGGAGCAGGCCGGCCGCTACGAGACAGCCCGCGAAGCCGCGCAGGCCAAGGCTGCACTGCTGGCCGCCTGGCCGACCGGCAGCCCACTGCCGCGCGACGCCCAGGTACTGACCTTCGCCAGCGGTGGAAAACCGGCCCTGCCCGGCGTGACCGGCAAGGAGCGCGGCTGGGTCGAGCTGGAACATGATGGCCTGTGGGGCGATAGCCCACTGATCGGTGCCTGGCTGCAGGATGCCGGCGACGGCCAGCGCCTGGCGGTGACGGCCAGCGCCCCCAGCCTGTGGCAGGTGTTCGAGGCCCGCGCCGGCGCCTACGCGCTGTGCGTGTTCGCCCTGATGCTGCTCCTGCTCGGCGCCTCGCAGCTGCTGATCCGTTTCATCCTCAGCCACCTCAACCGACTCAAGGACGTGATGCTGCACGTGGAGCGCAGCGGCGACCTGGCCGCACGCGCCGCGCTGGACAGCCGCGACGAAGTGGGCCAGATGGCCAATGCCTTCAACGCCATGCAGGCCGGCTACCAGCGCGTGGTGGGCACCGTGGCTCAGGCCGCCGCCAGTCTCGACGAAGGCGCGCGACGCCTGGCCGCCAGCATGGAGCAGGTGCGCGGCGGCATGCTGGGCCAGCAGAGCGAGACCGACCAGGCCGCCACGGCGATCAACGAGATGTCCACCACCGTGCACCACATCGCCCAGCACGCAGCGGACACCCGCGACCAGTCCACCGAGGCGGACCGCCTCAGCGGCGTCGGCCTGCAGGTGGTGGGCCGCGCCAGCCAGGCCATCGCCGGGCTGTCCCAGGGCGTGCAGCAGACTGCGGAGATGATCCAGCAACTGGCCGACGACAGCCGCACCATCGGCAGCATGGTCGAGACCATTCACGGCATCGCCGAGCAGACCAATCTCCTGGCGCTCAACGCGGCCATCGAGGCGGCCCGCGCTGGCGAGATGGGCCGTGGCTTCGCCGTGGTCGCCGACGAAGTGCGCAACCTGGCCAAGCGCGTGCAGGACTCCACCGACGAGATCACCCGCATGATCGGCAACCTGCAGTCCGCCAGCCGCGACGCCGTGGAGTTCATGCAGGAAAGCTCGCTCAAGGCCGACCAGTGCGTGCAGGAGGCCGGCGCCGCCGGCGAGGCCCTCGGCCATATCGCCCAGGCGGTGGCGTTGATGCGCGAGAGCAACACGCAGATCGCCGTGGCCGCCGAACAGCAGAGCCAGGTAGCCGAGGAAATGACCCGCTCGGTGGTAGGCATCCGCGACGTCACCGAACAAACCGTGCAGCAGACCCTGGCCTCGGCCAGCACCAGCGCCGAGCTGGTCAGTCTGGCGGATGAGCTGGGCAAGGCGATTCGGCGGTTGAAGTTGTAGGGGCGTGGTTGATGTAGAGCCGCGGCCTATAAAAGCCAACTCCGTCGTAGGGTGGTCTCGGAGCGAAGCGACAGCCCACCGGGCCGGCAGCTCAATCGCCAGCGGTAGGACTCCGCGCCGCGCCCGTTGGTGTACTGCCTTCGGCGAGTAACACCCTACAAAAGCGGTCACCCTACAAACCCCATCCTTTCCGCGCCCGGCTAATCGTCATAAACCACAGCCGCCGGGCTCGACCCACCGCCCCAATCGGCCGGATATACGCCTTTCCGCACCTCCCGGTGAAAAGTCGAGTACGGCCAATCTACGACTCGCTCGACCAGCCCATGCTTGACCGGGTTGAAATGCAGGTAGTCGAGGTGCGCGCGCAGGTCCGCTTCGTCGCGGATCAGGTGCTCCCAATAGCGGCGCTGCCAGACGCCACGCTCGCGTCGGGTGTGGTTGAGGGCGAAGCGTTTCTCCTGCAGCGGCAGGTCGCGGGAGAAGATCAGCTTGATCAGGCGCCAGCGCAGATCGAAGTCCGCATCGCCGTCCGGCAGCTCGATCACGCAATGCAGATGGTCCGGCAGCACCACCCAGCCATGGATACGAAACGGATGCTCGGCACGCACGGTGTGCACGGCCGCGCGCAGCTGGTCGATGTAGCGCACCAGCAGATCGCTGTGGTGGCGCTGGCGCAGGACATGGGTAAAGAAATAGGTGCCGCCCGGGCACCACTCACGATGGTATTGCGACATGGATCGTCATCCTTGACGAAGGTGGTGGCGCACAGCATAGCGGGCATCCACGGCATTGCCTGCATGGGCGGCGCGTATTGAAACTGACCGTGCACCGCGACAGCGGGAACGATCCGCTCACCCGCCAGTTCTGCGCCTGACCGGAGCAACGCCTGAGTCCCGGCGCCGCCACCTGAAGCCGCCTTCAGCCGTTATGATCGCGGCAGCCCTCAACGACTCAATCCGACACGGAGCAGTCATGTCCTTCATCACCTCCCGCACCATTCTGTTTGGCGACTGCGACCCCGCCGGGATCGTCTACACACCGCGCATCGCCTACTTCGTCATCGAGGCGATCCACGAATTTCTCTCCCACCGCCTCGGCGGCGAAGGCCTGCGCAAGCTGTTCGCCATGGGCATCCTGCCGCCGGCACGGGCACTGACGGTCGAGTTTCTCTCGCCCATGACCTGGGACGAGGTGATCAGCATCGAGGTGCGCAGCGAGGCGCCCGGCTCCACCTCGTTCGGCTTCGCCGTGGAGGGTCGCCAGGCCTCGGGTGAGCCGACCTTCCGTGCCTCGATGACCCAGGTGTGCATCGACCCCGAAAGCAAGCAGCCAACGGCCCTGCCCGACGCCCTGCGCCAGGCGCTACAGCCCGAATAAGAGAACCGCAGAAACGAAAAAGCCCCGCCTAGGCGGGGCTTTTTCATGCTGTTCGAGGATCAGGCCGTGGCCGCGATCTTCTTCAGCTCCTCGTCACGCAGCTCGCGGCGCAGGATCTTGCCGACGTTGGTGGTCGGCAGGCTGTCGCGGAACTCAACGAAACGCGGCACCTTGTAGCCGGTGAGGTTGGAACGCATGTGCTCCATCACCTGCTCCTTGGTCAGACTCTCGCCCGGTTTGACCACCAGGAACACCTTGATCGCCTCGCCCGACTTCTCGTCCGGCACGCCGATGGCGGCGCACTGCAGCACGCCCGGCAGGGTGGCGAGCACGTCTTCCAGCTCGTTCGGGTACACGTTGAAGCCGGACACCAGGATCATGTCCTTCTTGCGGTCGACGATGCGCAGGTAGCCGTCATCCTGGATCACGGCGATGTCGCCGGTCTTCAGCCAGCCGTTGGCATCGAGCATCTCGTCGGTGGCTTCCTGGCGCTGCCAGTAGCCCTTCATCACTTGCGGGCCCTTGACGCACAGCTCGCCACGCTCGCCCAGCGGCAGGTCGTTGCCGGCGTCGTCGATGACCTTGCACAGGGTCGACGGAACCGGGATGCCGATGGTGCCGACCTGGATGTTCTGGTACGGGTTGACGGTCGCGACCGGACTGGTCTCGGTCATGCCGTAGCCTTCGCAGATCGGGCAGCCGGTGACTTCCTTCCAGCGCTCGGCGGTGGCCAGTTGCAGGGCCATGCCGCCAGACAGGGTCAGCTTGAGGGCGGATAGGTCGAGACGGCGGAAGTCCTCGTTGTTGCACAGGGCAACGAATAGGGTGTTGAGGCCGACGAAGGTGGTGAACTTCCACTTGCCCAGCTCTTTCACGGTGCCCGGCAGGTCGCGCGGGTTGGTGATGAGGATGTTGTGGTTGCCGGTCAGCATCATCGCCATGCAATGGAAGGTGAAGGCATAGATGTGGTACAGCGGCAGCGGGCAGATGACGATCTCGCAGCCTTCGCCGAGGTTGGAGCCCATCAGCGCCTTGGACTGCAGCATGTTGGCCACCAGGTTGCGGTGGGTCAGCATGGCGCCCTTGGCCACGCCGGTGGTGCCGCCGGTGTACTGCAGCACGGCGACGTCGCCATTGTGCGGGCTGGCTTCGTTGACCGGCTTGCCGCGGCCCATGGCCAGGGCCTTGTTCAGTTTGACGGCCTGCGGCAGGTTGAACGCCGGGACCATCTTCTTCACGTGCTTGACCACGGTGTTGACCAGCAGGCGCTTGAGCGGCGGCAGCAGGTCACCCACTTCGGTGACGATGACGTGCTTGACGCCGGTCTTCGGCAGCACTTCCTCGGCCAGGTGGGCCATGTTGGCCAGGCAAACCAGGGCCTTGGCGCCGGAGTCGTTGAACTGGTGTTCCATCTCCCGCGCGGTGTACAGCGGATTGGTGTTGACCACGATCATGCCGGCACGCATGGCGCCGAATACCACGACGGGGTATTGCAGGACGTTGGGCAACTGCACGGCGATGCGATCGCCGGCCTTGAGGTCGGTGTGGTTCTGCAGATAGGCGGCGAAGACGCCGGAGAGTTCGTACAGCTCGCCGTAGGTCAGGGTCTTGCCCATGTTGCTGAAAGCAGGCTTATCGGCAAAGCGTTGGCAGGACTCTTTCAGTACGGCCTGGATGTTGGGGTACTGGTCGGCGTCGATCTCGGCAGCGACTCCGACAGGGTATTTGTCCTTCCAGAAGTTATCGATCATGGAAGCCTACTCCTGAGCAACAGCTTGTCTACACCGCGCGCAATGGCGGTCATTTGTTGTGATGTGTTGACCTTGACGCGAGGTGGGGACTGGCGCAAAGCGTGCCGAGAGTAGCAGCTTTGCCAGGGAGCGCCTAGCACCAAAGGCAGCCCCAGCGGTCAAAAAAATGACCGATCATCACTGATCGGTCATTTCCTGATGGGGCGGGTGAAAAGCCCTGGGCGCAAGGCTTCAGGCGATGTCGCGCAGCTCGCGGCGGAGGATTTTGCCGACCGGAGTCATCGGCAGGGAGTCCTTCAGCACGATGTGCTTGGGCACCTTGTAGCCGGTGAAATTTTCCTTGCAGTAGGCCTTGATCTCGTCGATGGAAACACCACCTTCGCGCGGCACCACGAACAGCTTGACCGCCTCGCCGGACTTCTCGTCCGGCACGCCGATCACGGCGCAGCTGGCCACCTTCGGGTGGGCCATGACCACGTCCTCGATCTCGTTCGGGTACACGTTGAAGCCGGAGACGATGATCATGTCCTTCTTGCGGTCGACCACGCGCACATGGCCGTCCGGGTCGATCACCGCGATGTCGCCGCTCTTGAACCAGCCCTCCTCGTCCAGCACTTCGGCGGTGGCCTCGGGACGCTGCCAGTAACCCTTCATCACCTGCGGGCCCTTGATGCACAGCTCGCCGCGCTCGCCCAACGGCTGCTCGACACCGTTGTCATCGATCACCTTGAGCGTGGTGCCGACCACCGGAATGCCCACCGAGCCCAGGCGCGCCAGCTTGCCGTAGCAGTTGGTGGTCGCCACCGGGGAAGTCTCGGTCAGGCCGTAGCCTTCGACGATGCTGCAGCCGGTCATCTGCTGCCAGCGCTCGGCGGTGGCCTTGACCAGCGCGGTGCCACCGGAGTTGGTGACCTTCAGGCGAGAAAAGTCGAGGCTCTTGAAGTCCGGGTGATCCATCAGCGCGACGAACAAGGTGTTGAGGCCGAGCAGAGCGGAGAACTTCCACTTGCCCAGTTCCTTGACGAAGCCCGGGATGTCACGGGGGTTGGTGATCAGCACGTTGTGGTTGCCGCTGACCATCATGCACATGCAGTTCGCGGTGAAGGCGTAGATATGGTAGAGCGGCAGCGGCGCGATCATGATTTCGCCGCCCTCCTTCATCAGCGGCAGGCCGTCGTCGCCGAGCTGCTGCAGGCAGTTGTAGACCTGCTGCATGTTGGCCACCAGGTTGCCGTGGGTGAGCATCGCGCCCTTGGCCACGCCGGTGGTGCCGCCGGTGTACTGCAGCACGGCGATATCGTCCAGGCTCAGCTTGGCCGGCTGGAAGGAGTGGCCCTTGCCGGCACGCAACACGTCCTTGAAGGCGATTGCCTGGGGCAGCTGGTAGTCCGGCACCATCTTCTTCAGGTGCTTGACGGCGGCGTTGACCAGCATGCCCTTGAGCGGCGGCAGCATGTCGCCCAGGCGCGCCTCGATCAGGTACTCGACCTGGGTGTCGGGCAGCACTTCCTGCACCGATTTGCCGAAGGTGTTGAGGTACACCAGGGCACGCACACCGGCGTCGTTGAACTGGTGGCGCATCTCGCGCACGGTGTACAGCGGGTTGGTGTTGACCACGATCAGGCCGGCGCGCATGGCACCGAACACGGCGATCGGGTACTGCAGGATATTGGGCATCTGCACGGCGATGCGGTCGCCGGGCTTGAGGTCGGTGTTCTTCTGCAACCAGGAGGCGAAGGCTGCGGAATAGCGCTCCAGCTCGGCATAGGTCAGCGTCCTGCCGAGGTTGGTGAAGGCCGGGCGATCCGCGAACTTCTTGCAGGAGCGCTCGAAGACTTCGACCACCGAGCGGTAGAGGTTGAAGTCGAGCTGGTTGGCGACGCCGGCCGGGCGTTTGTCGTCCCAGAAGTCAGGTTGCATTGTTGTTATTCCCCTAGACCTGAATGTGCAAACCGGACGCCTGAGATGCGACCGGACTGGTCCGGAACTTAGCAGCTCGGGGGCAACAGGCAAATACCCAGGGGTCACTCATTGACCCTGTGAATCTTTACCATGCTTTTCGGCGATTCATGGTCGACTGAGCTATAGCTAGTAATCACCTCGCCATTCCCTTCATCCATGTCCCGCATTCTCAGCCTCGTCGTGCTCGCCCTGTTCTGCCTGCCGCTGGCGGCCGAGCCGCGCCTGGCCACCCTGGAGTACCCGCCCTACAGCAGCCAGCAACTGGCGGACGGTGGCAGCATCGTCGAGCTGACCCGACGCGCCTTCGCCACCCAGGGCTATACCCCGCGGATCGACTTCCTGCCTTGGGCGCGGGTGCGCGCCGAGCTGCGCCAGGGCAGCTACCAGGGCGCCCTGGCGCTGTGGCCGCAGGAGATCAAGGAAGAGAACCTGACCGCCTCGCGGCCGCTGTTCTACAGCCAGCTAGGCCTGTTCGTGCGCCGCCGCGACCCGCAGCCGTTCGGCGAGCTGGCCGACCTGCGCGGACGCAGGGTCGGCATCGTGCGTGGCTACGGCTACCCGCCGCGGCTGTTCGAGTCCGGCCTGGTCGCCGAGGAGGCGGTGGACGACATCAGCAACCTGCGCAAGCTGGCGGCCAAGCGCTTCGACCTGGTGTTGCTGGAGCGCATCGTCGGCGAGTATCTGGTGGCCGGCGACGACGAGCTGCGCGGCCGCCTGGTGTGGCAGGAACCGGCGCTGGAACGCATCCCACTGGTGGTCGGCTTCGGCGCCCAGCGCGCCGGCCAGCCGGACTGGGCCGCCATCTTCGAGCGCGGCCTGCGCGAACTGCACGCCAGCGGCGAGTACATGCGCATCCTCAAACGCCACAACAGCTGGCGTTAGCGGCCCTTTGCCTGGCCGAACAAGCCATGCACAATGCCGCGACTCCCCTGGGCACAAGGACCGCCATGCACCAGCAAGCACTCTGGATCGGCGCCAGCGACGGCACCCCCCTGCACGTATTCCACTGGCACGCCGACACCACGCCCAAGGCGGTGTTGATGATCGCCCACGGCATGGCCGAGCACTCCCTGCGCTACGCGCGCCTGGCCGAGCGCCTGGTGACCGACGGTTATGAGGTGTACGCCCTCGACCAGCGCGGCCACGGCGTCACCGCCGAGAAGGGCGTGATAGGCCTGTATGCCGAGCAGGACGGCTGGAGCAAGGTGGTCGGCGACCTCGCCAGCCTCAATCACCACATCCGCCAGCAGCATCCGCAGGCGCCGATCCTGCTACTCGGCCACAGCATGGGCAGCTACATCGGCATGGCCTACCTGATGCAGCACAGCTGCAGTCTGCAGGGCGCCATCCTGTCCGGCTCCAACTACCAGCCGCTGCCGGTGTACAAGGCCGCCAGCCTGATTGCCCGCTTCGAGCGCTGGCGCCTCGGCCCGCAGGGGCGCAGCAAGCTGATCGATTTCCTCTCCTTCGGCTCCTTCAACAAGGCCTTCAAGCCCAACCGCACCGGCTTCGATTGGCTCAGCCGCGACCCGGCGGAAGTCGACAAGTACGTGACCGACCCGCTGTGCGGCTTCGTCTGTACCACCCAGCTGTGGTGCGACCTGATGGACGGCTTCCAGCAGATCACCCCGGTACGCAATCTGGCGCAGATCGATAGCGACCTGCCGCTGCTGGTGATCGGTGGCGACCGCGACCCGGTCAGCGAAGGCAAGCGCCTCGGCGACCTAGCCGGCGCCCTGCGCACTGCCGGGATCAAGAACGTGGAACTGAAGATCTACCCCGAGGCCCGCCACGAGCTGCTCAACGAGAGCAACCGCGACGAGGTCACCGACTACCTGCACGGCTGGCTGGAGCGGACCCTGGCCCGCAGCCGCCAGTGCCCCACTACCAGCAAGGAACCCGTATGACTCAGGTCACCAATATTCCCTACGACGCCCTCGAAGTCGGCCAGCAGGCCAGCCTGGTGAAATCCGTTGAAGAGCGCGACGTGCAACTGTTCGCCGCCGTCTCCGGCGACAACAACCCAGTGCACCTGGACGCCGCCTTCGCCGCCGAAACCATGTTCAAGGAGCGCATCGCCCACGGCATGTTCACCGGCGCACTGATCAGCGCCGCCATCGCCTGCCAACTGCCCGGCCCGGGCACCATCTACCTCGGCCAGCAGCTCAAGTTCACCCGTCCGGTGAAACTTGGCGACACCCTGACCGTGCAGCTGGAAGTGCTGGAAAAACTGCCCAAGGGCCGCGTACGCCTGGCCACCCGCGTGTTCAACCAGAACCAAGAGCAGGTGGTGGACGGCGAAGCCGAAGTGCTGGCCCCGCGCGCCGAGCAGACCCTGACTATGCCGGAGATGCCGAAAGTCACGGTGGGATGACGTAGCTAGTTCACGCCCTTCACCTGGGCTAGAGCTCCGCGCATGGAAAGGCCGCTCACTGAGCGGCCTTTTTACTCCCTCTCCCTTTGCAGCGGGGCGCGCAGTCAGAGTTGGGGTGAGAGGAATGCGGCGGGTTGCCTAGAGCGCCCTCACCCCTGGCCCCTCTCCCAGGGGGAGAAGGGAAAACTACTCCCCCAACACCCGCACACTCGCCGTCATTCCCGCACTTAGCAGCAATTCCTTCGGCACCTCCTCCAGCTCGATACGCACCGGGATGCGCTGGGCCAGGCGCACCCAGTTGAAGGTCGGCTCGACATTGGCCAGCAGCTGCGCGTCCGGCGCGGCGTTGCGGTCGGTGATGCCGCGGCTGATGCTCTGCACCTTGCCCTGCAGTGGCTCGCCACCGCTCATCAGGATCACCTCGGCCGGCGCACCGACACGAATGCCCGGCAGCTTGGTCTCCTCGAAGTAGGCCTGCACGTAGAAGGAATCGTCCGCCACCAGCGCCATCACCGCCTGGCCACTCTGCACGTAGTTGCCCTGGGCCAGGTGCAGGTTGGTGACCTGGCCGGAGCGCGGCGCACGCACCTCGCTGCGCTGCAAGTTGAGTTCGGCCAGCTTGACCTCGGCCTCGGCCTGCTGCAGTTCGGCGCGGGCGATCTCGGCGTTGATCTGAGCGTTCTCGCGCAACTCAGCGCTGATCGCCTGCGGCCCCAGATGGGCGCGGCGCGAGGCCTCGTGCTGGCGCAGGTTGAGCTGCTGGCGACGGGTTTCGGCCAGCGCGCGGGCCTTGTCGAGGGCGGCCTGGTAGCGCTCGCGGTCGATGCTCATCAGCAGGTCGCCAGCCTTGACCGCCTGGTTATCGTGGACCTTCAGCTCGACCACCCAGCCAGACACGTCCGGGGCGATGGTGACCACGTCGGCGCGCACCCGCGCGTCGCGGGTCCAGGGCGAGATCATGTAGAAGTGCCACAGCCACCAGCCGGCCAACAGAGCTAGCAGGACCGTCACCAAAGTCACCGCCACACGCGGGAGTGCATTCATCAGCTAATCCTCACCAGGTCGCCAGCACGGCCATCAGCCCCGCCAGCACGCAAACATAGAGGGCGCAGTCGAATAGCGCCTCATGCCAGATCCAGCGCGCCAGGCCGGCGCGCTGCAGGCCCAGGCGCAATGCGCCGGTCAGCAGCAGCGCCAGCAGCGCGTACAGCAGCATGGGGCTGAGCAGCACGCCGCCCAGAGCCAACTCACGCAACGCCATGGGGTTCTCCTTGCCGGTCGCACCACTGGCGCCAGCTGTGGGTCAGTTGCAGCAACGCGGCCTCAGCCAGGCGCAACTCGATGGCCGGCGGCTGGTCGTGCAGGGCCCGCGCCAGGGCATCCGCCGGCGCCTGCAGATCGTCGCCGCGCGCCTGTGCCGGGCCACGCCGCAACAGCGCCTGCACCTCGTCGAAGAAGCGCCGCTCGGCCTGGCGCGGCGCAGCGGGCGCAGCCGCCAGACAAGCGCGCAGGTGCAGCAGTTCATCGCCCAGATCAAGGCTGTCGATGCCGTCGTCCCAGCGGCTGCGGCCACCCTCCGGCAACTGCGGATAGATGCGCGCCAGCTGCAGCAGACGATCCGCCATACGCCCGCCGAACCAGTTCTCGGCGCCCTCCAGGGTGCGCGAGCAGAGCCGCGCCAGATCATCCAGCGTCGCCTTGAGCAGGCGCCGACCGTGCCACACCGGGTTGCGCAGCACGATCAGGCGCAACGCCAGCACCGCGCAGCCGACGCCGATCAGCATCGCCAGGGCCTCGTTGAGGAAGAAGGAAACGTTGTAGGCCATGTCGTTGCGCGGCGCGCAGAGCACGATGAAGTGCAGGCAGAAGGACGTCGCGGCGCCGGCCAATGCCGGGCGCGACATGGCCAGCAGGCCAAAGAACAGCGGCACGCCGAGGGCCATGCACAGCAGCGGAAAGCCGTTCCACTGCGGCAACAGGATCTGGCCGACGAAGAACGCCACCGGCAACGCGTAGAAGATCCCGCGCAGGAAGGCCATGCCAATCAGGTCGGCGTTCTCGCGACTGGCGAACAGGCTGCACACCACCGCGGCCAGCAGCAGCGCACCGCTGGCGGCCGGCCAGCCGGTAGCCAGCCAGAAGGCCGACAGCACCAGCAGGGTCAGGCAACTGCGCAGGCCGTAGACGGCTGCGGTCTGCACATCGCGGTGCCAGGACAACGGCGGCGGTGCGCCCTGCGGAGCCTCGCCACGCACCACCGCGTCCAGCGTCACCTGGGCCCTCGACAGCTGTCGCACCAGCACGGCCATGCGGCCGAGGCAGTACTGCCGAGTCAGGGGTTGGGAAGCGTCGCGGGATTGCTCCAGCAGGCGCTGGTAGAGCGTTTCCTGGCGCGCCATATTCGGCTCGGCAAGCAGGGTCTGAACCTCGCTCAGCGCTGGCGTCAGCGCATGGGCGTCGGCCTCGTCTAACTGCTGCCACTGCCGCGCCACACCACGGGCCAGGCGCAACAGGCCGAGCAGTTCGCGCGTCAGCGCACGCAGACCGCGAGCACGCTGACGGCCAGGACGCCCCTCGAACCACGCATGCTCGCGCTGGGCGTCCACCGCAACGATGCGACCCAGGGTTTCCAACAATCCCTGACGCCCCGCCGCATGCCCCTGCAAAGCGGCGGCCGCCGCCTGCGCCCCGCCCTGCCAGGCCGCGCGCGCCTGTTGCACCACCACGCGCTCCACACGCTGCGGCCAGAGCACGGCGCTGATCGCCATGGAACAGAGGATACCGAGGCAGATCTCGGTGCAGCGCGCCACCGCCTCGTCGAACACCAGCTGCGGCTTGCCGATCACCGGCAGGCAGATGATCGCCACCGTGTAGCCGGCCAGTACGAAGGCATAGGCCCAGGCACTGCGCAGCAGGGTGGAGGCCGCCGTGCACAGGCCCAGCCACAGGGCCATCACCAGCAGGAACAACCAGGGCGCCTGGGCGAACAGCCCCATGAAGAAAACCGACAGCGCCGTGCCGATCAGGGTGCCGAGCAGCCGCGCCAGGCCCTTCTGCACCACCATGCCGGCCAGCGGCTGGGCCACGATGAAGGCGGTCATCAGCGCCCATTGCGGCTGATCGAGATCGAAACGAAAGGCGCACCACATCGCCAGGCCGCCACTGAGCAGCGTCTTGCAGGCGAACTGCAGGGCGGCGAGATCGGGAGCGAGCAAGGCCGAGAGGGAATCGCGCACGTGGACTACCGGAGAAGGCACTTGGGAAGAAGGTAGATGGCTGCAACGAAGCTGACGAAACAACCAGATCTAATTATTAGCCAGCTATCAGTATTCGTCTACCGCCCTCCGATGGACGAACGGCGCTTGCAATTAATTAATCGGATATTTAATTATTGACCCCATGAGCAAACAGACCAGAACCCCACGCGCTCCCGGGCGCCCCGCCGCCGATGCCACGGTGCAACGCGAGCTGCTGTTGAACGTCGCCACCGACCTGTTCTCCCATCAGGGCATCCAGGCCACCAGTCTGCGTGCCATCGCCGAGCGCGCCGGGGTGACTCCGGCCCTGCTCAACTACTACTTCGGCAACAAGGACAAGCTGGTCAACGCCATGGTCGAGGAGCGCTTCCTGCCGCTGGTGATGACCGCCGCCCAGGGCCTGCAGCAGGCCGGCGATGATCCTCTGGCTCTGGTCGAGGCCTTCATTCGCGACATGAGCCGCAACGTCGCCCAGCACCCTTGGATTTCCCAGCTGTGGGTGCGCGAAATCCTCTGCGAGGGCGGCGTATTGCGCGAGCGCCTCATGGACCGCGTCGCCCCGCTGGTGCCCTTGCTGCTGGCGCAGAAGTTCGCCGCCGCCCAGGCCCGCGGCGCGCTCAACCCCGAACTGGACCCGCGCCTGCTAGTGGTTTCGCTGATCGGCCTCACCCTCCTCCCCTACGCGGCCGCGCCGATCTGGCGTGGCGTGTTCGCCAACCCGCAGATCGGCGACGACGCGCTGATCACCCACACGCTCGCCCTGCTCAAGGGCGGCATGGAGCCCTGAGATGTACCGTCTGCCGCTATCTGGCCTGCTGCTGGCCAGCCTGCTCGTTACCAGCCTCACCGGTTGCGACTCCTCCGGCGAACAGCTGCTGGGCACCCTGGAGTGGGACCGCATCGGTGTGCCCGCCGAAGCCTCGGAAACCATTCTCGCCTGGAAGGTCGCCGAGGGTGATCGGGTCGAGGCCGGCCAGCTCCTGCTGGAACTGGACCCACGCCGCCAGGACGCACGCATCGCCCAGGCCCGTGGCGAAGTGGGCCAGGCCGCCGCGCGCCTGGCCGAACTGAGCAACGGCGCCCGCAGCGAGACCATTGATTCCGCCCGCGCCACCCTGGCGCGTAACCGCGCCGAGCTGACCGATGCCGAGCGCAACTTCCAGCGCATCGCGGCCCTTTACCAGCGCAAGCAGGTGGCCATCGCCGAACTGGATCGCTCGCGCGCCGCCCGCGACCAGGCCAGCGCCGCCACCCGCAGCGCCGAGGCGCAGCTTCGCGAGCTGACCAACGGCACCCGCCCGGAGCAGATCGAACAGGCCGCTGCCGCCCTGGATGCCGCCCGCGGCAACCTGGCCCAGCTGGAGGTCGGCCGCGAGCACCTGAGCCTGCGCGCGCCCCGCGCCGGCGTGGTCGATGCCCTGCCGTTCAAGGTCGGCGACCAGCCGCCGGCCGGCGCCGAACTGGTCAGTCTGCTGGTCGGCGAGGCGCCCTACGCCCGCGTGTTCATCCCCGCCAGCATTCGCGCCGAGGTGGAGGTCGGCGATGCCATGCGCATACATGTCGAGGGCATCGAACAGCCCTTCACCGGCCGCGTGCGCAGCATCCGCAGCGAGGCCAGCTTCACCCCCTACTACGCCCTCACCGGCGACGATGCCAGCCGCCTGATGTATCGCGCTGAGGTGGTGCTGGAGGGCGAGGCCGCGCGCCAACTGCCGGCCGGCCTGCCACTGCAGGCCGAGCGAGCCCGCCATGAACGGCAATGAGCTGGTGATCCGCGCCCGCGGCCTGAGCAAGCGCTTCGGCAAGCTTACCGCGGTCGATCACCTCGACCTCTCCGTACCGCGCGCCGAAGTGTTCGGCTTTCTCGGCCCCAACGGCTGCGGCAAGTCCACCACCATCCGCATGCTCTGTGGCCTGCTGCAGCCCAGCGAGGGCGAGGTGGAGGTGCTCGGCTGCCAGATACCCCGCGACGCCGAGGAGCTGAAGCGGCGCATCGGCTACATGACCCAGAAGTTCTCGCTCTACGAAGACCTGACGGTGCAGGAGAACCTGGAATTCCTCGCTGCCGTGCAGGGCATCGGCCGCCGCGAAACCCGCCAGCGCATCGACGAACTGCTGGAGCGCTACTGGCTTACAGACCGTCGCAAGCAAATGGCCGGCACCATGAGCGGCGGCCAGAAGCAGCGCCTGGCCCTGGCTGGCGCCGTGCTGCACAAACCCGACCTGCTGCTGCTCGACGAACCGACCAGCGCGGTCGATCCACAGTCGCGCCGCGAGTTCTGGGACTCACTGTTCGAGCTGGCCGAGGAAGGCACCACCCTGCTGGTGTCCACCCACTACATGGACGAAGCCGAGCGCTGCACCCGCCTGGGGATTCTCGACGCCGGCCGCCTGGTGGCCGACGGCAGCCCGCGCGAGCTGATGGACGCCCTGCCCGGCCACCCGCTGCTGATCGAATGCGCCCAGCCGCGCGCAGCCCAGCGCGCCCTGCAGGGCCATCAGGAAGTACTGGCCAGCGCGCAGATCGGCGCCACCCTGCGCGTGCTTTGTGCCAGTGAGAACGCCCGCGACGACATCGCCGCCACCCTGCGCCGCGCCGGCGTCGAGGCCGAACTGCGCGACGGCGAGGCCAACCTGGAAGACGTGTTCGTCGCCGTCACCCGCAAGCCGCTGGAGGCCACGCCATGAACCTGCGTCGCATGGGCGCCGTCGTGCTCAAGGAGCTGCGCCAGCTGCGCCGCGACAAGCTGACCTTCGTCATGATCGCCGGCGTACCGCTGCTGCAACTGGTGCTGTTCGGCTACGCCATCAACATGGACGTGCGCGGCATCGAGGCAGCCGTGCTGGACCAGGCCAACACCGCGCAGTCGCGCGAGGCGGTGGCGGAGATCGCCTCCAGCCAGGTGATCGAGGTGAAGTACCGGCTGGACAACCCACAGCAGATCGACCAACTGATGCGCCAGGGCCGGATCAGCGCGGCCCTGGTGGTGCCACGCGACTTCGACACGCGCCTGCAGCGCCACGACCCCACCCGTCCGCCCTTGCAACTGGTGGTGGATGGCTCCGACCAGAGCGTCCAGGCCTCGGCCCGGCAGCTGGCGGCCTTCCCCCTCGCCGGCTGGAGCGGTGTGCCGGGAGTCGAGGTGGTCAACTTCTACAACCCGGAACGCCTGGCGCCGCTGAACACCGTGCCCGGCCTGCTCGGGGTGATCCTGACCATGACCATGGTGATGTTCACCGCCGTGGCGCTGGTCCGCGAGCGCGAACACGGCAACCTGGAGCTGCTGATCGCCACCCCGGTGTCGCCCTGGGAACTGACCATCGGCAAGGTCCTGCCCTTCGTCGGCATCGGCCTGATCCAGGTCTCGGTGATCCTGGTGGTCAGCCACTGGATGTTCGCCGTGCCGGTGCGCGGCTCGCTGCTAGACCTGTACGGCGCCTCGCTGCTGTTCATCATCGCCAGCCTGGCGCTGGGCGTGTGGCTGTCCACCCTGGCCAGCACCCAGTTCCAGGCCATGCAGCTGGCCTTCTTCACCTTCCTGCCGCAGATCCTGCTGTCCGGCTTCATGTTCCCCTTCGCCGGCATGCCCAAGGTGGCGCAGTGGATCGCCGAGCTGATGCCGCTGACCCACTACCTGCGCCTGTCGCGCGGCATCATGCTGCGTGAGGCCGGGTTGCTTGAACTGAGGCTGGAGATGCTGATCCTAATAGTGTTCTGCGTGGCTCTGCTGGGCCTGGCGGTGTCGCGCATCCACAAACGCCTGGACTGAGGCCCAAGTTTTTAGCGGATGTGTCGTCGTCATGTTGCGGCCATCCGCACGCACTATGCTCGGCCCCAGGCTAACGAAGACGAGGCCTGCCATGCGACGAAGACTCTCTGCCCTGCCCCTGCTCGTGCTGCTGGCCGGCATCACCCTGCTGACCGCCTGCAGCCGCCTCGACCTGGCCTACCGCAACCTCGACTGGTTGCTGACCTGGCGCATCGACAGCTACCTCGACCTCAACGCCGAACAAAAGGCCTGGCTCAAGCCGCGCCTGGACCAGCACCTGGCCTGGCACTGCAGCACCCAGCTGCCGCAACTGGCCAGCTGGCTGGACCAGGACCGCGCCGATCTGGCTGCTGGCAAGCTGGATGCCGCCCACCTGATGGCCCGTTTCGGCGACCTGCGCGATTCCCTCGGCACGGTCTCCAGCGAGATCAGCCCGACCGCCGCCGGCCTGCTGCAACAGCTCAGCCCGCAGCAGGTGCAGCAGCTGCGCGAGTCGATGGCCAAGGAGAACGAGAAGCTGCGCCGCGAATTCGTCGAACCGCCACTGGCCAAGCAGATCGCCAAGCGCCGCGAGACCACCGAGGAACGCCTGGAGCCCTGGCTCGGCGAGCTGGACAAGCAGCAGCAGGCCCTGGTGCAAAGCTGGGCGGCACGACGCGGCGAACAGAACCGCCTGTGGCTGGATAGCCGCGAGCGCTGGCAGGCAGCGCTACTGCAGGAACTGGAAGGCCGCCGCAGCGCCGACTTCCCGCAACGCATCGAGGCGCTGTTGCGCGACCGCCAGAGCTACTGGAGCGAGGACTACCGGCGCTCGTTCGCCGATAGCGAGCGCAGCCTGGCGCGGCTGCTAGACCAGTTGATCGCCAGTGCCAGCCCTGCCCAACGCCAGCAGCTCGGCGAGCGCCTGGGCGCCCTGCGCGAGGATATCGCCGGACTGGAATGCGCTACGCCTGGAGGGGAGGCAGTCGCCAGTCGATCGGAGTGAGGCCGCACTGCTCCAGGTACTTGTTGGTGCGACTGAAGTGGCCGTTGCCGAGGAAGCCGCGATAGGCAGACAGCGGCGACGGGTGCGCCGACTTCAACACCAGATGGCGCGTGCTGTCGATCAGCTTCTGCTTGCTCTGCGCGTGCGCGCCCCAGAGCAGGAACACCAGGTTGCCCGGCCGCGCATTGACCACCTCGATCACCTTGTCGGTGAACGGCTGCCAACCCTTGTCGGCGTGCGAGCCGGCGCTGGCCTGCTGCACGGTCAGCGAGGTGTTGAGCAACAGCACGCCCTGTTCGGCCCAGCTCTGCAGGTAGCCGTGCTCGGGAATATCGATGTTCAGGTCGCGCTTCAACTCCTTGAAGATGTTCACCAGCGACGGCGGCGCCGGCACCCCCGGTTGCACAGAGAAGCACAGGCCATGGGCCTGGCCCGGCCCGTGGTACGGGTCCTGGCCGATGACCACCACCTTGACCTGATCCAGAGGTGTGGAATTCAGCGCATTGAAGATCATCGGTCCCGGCGGGTAGATCACCTTGCCGGCGGCCTTCTCGGCACGCAGGAACTCGCTCAGCTCGCGCATGTAGGGCTTGTCGAACTCCTCGCGCAGGGCTTCCTTCCAGCCCGGTTCGAGTTTGATGCGGTCGTCGGCGCTCATGCGGCTTTCCTGCTGAAAAACGAAAACGGCACGCTAGGGAAGGCACCGGGGCAAGTCAAGGCTGATGCCGCGCCATCACGCCGCTGGATACGCATGGCGGTGCCGCGCGAGCCGACCAAGACTGCAAGCTCCCACTGCCGAGGAGCACGGATCATGAACACCACCGAGACCGGAGCCGAGACCGCAACAGGCATCAGCCGCGAACGTCTGGAGCAGGCGCTGCAGCACTCCACCTTCGCCCAGCTGCTGGGCGCCGAACTGCTCGACTTCGCGCCGGGCAAGGTCAGCCTGCAGGTGCATAGCCGGCCGGACCTGTGCCAGCACCATGGCTACATGCACGGTGCGGTGGTCGGCTTCATGGTCGACAGCGGCTGCGCCTGGGCGGCGGCCTCGATGGTCGGCGATGTGGTCACCAGCGAGTACAAGCTCAACCTGTTGGCGCCGGCCCTGGGCGAACGCCTGATCTGCCGCAGCGAAGTGCTCAAGGCCGGCCAGCGCCAGGCGGTGTGCCGCGCCGACGTGTTCGCGGTAAAGGATGGGACGGAGAAGCTGATCGCCACCGGCCTGGCGACCATCGCCCGGGTGTGAACACGCAGTCCGTCCGATCACCCTTGGCCCGGTGGCGATGCCCACTAGGCTTAGGGTGGAACAACGGACGGAGATCACTCCATGGATGAGCATCCAACTGGTCTGAAGTTTTCGCTCTACTTCAATTTCCTCAAGGGCAACGCCAAGGTCCCGCAGATGCCCGAGACCTCGCTGCGCCTGCGCGAGCTGCTGGCCTCCGAGCGAGCCTCGCTGGAGCAGGTGACGCGGCTGCTGCACAGCAACCCGCCCCTGGCCGCCTACCTGCTGCAGTTCGCCGAAAGCCCGCTGCTGCGCGGCAGCCGGCCGGGAATCAGCCTGCAGGAAGTGATCTCGCGCCTCGGCCTGCAGCGCCTGAACAACCTGGTGCTGACCTTCACCATCCACCACCTGTTCACCCAGAACGACCCGGTGCTGCTCAAGGTGTTCCGTGCGCGCTGGAATGCCTCGCTGCTGTGCGCAGCCTACAGCGCCTGCCTGGCCCAGGAGCTGACGCGCCTGCCGCTGGAAGACGCCATGCTGGCCGGGCTGGTACAGGATATCGGAAGCCTCCCGGTGATCGACGAGGTGCAGAGCTGGTACGGCAAGGTGCCGACGGAGGCGGAGCTGCTGACGCTGTGCGACGAGCTGTCGGCAGATGTCGGGGTGATCGTGCTGACCAGCTGGAACCTACCGCAGCCGCTCATCGAATGCGCCCGCCTGCGCGCCCAGTGGGACCGCAACCACCCGCCCCCCGCCGACCTGATCGACGTGGTGCAGGTCGCGCGCTGCCTGGCGTCGGGCGGTGACGAGCTGATGGTCCAGCTACCAGCCTGGCAACAGCTGGTCGGCCAGGGCGCCGAAGCCCTCACCCCGTCACAGCTGCGCGACAACATCGGCGAGCCCGTGCGTTTCTGGTTCAAGCTGCTCGGCGGCAAGAACGCCTGAGGCCTAGGCCGCCTGCGGCTGGTGCTCCCGGCAGATCAGCTCGACCTCCGCCGGCAACAGCGGCTCCTGGGTCAGACCACAGAACGGCGCCCCGTCACGCTGCTGGTGGAAACGGCAGGTGCGGCAAAGGCCGAAGCCCGGCACGTCCTCGTTGCGCTGGATCTGCCGTAGCAGGTCGCCGAACAACTCCTCCAGCGCCTGCGCGCGCTCGCCCATCTGCGCAAGCGCCGCCACCAGGAACTGCGGCGGAGCGACGGCCGCCAGCAGCTCGCGCGCCGGTGCGGTCAGCTGCAGATGCACGCTGCGCCGGTCATGCGGGTCCTGCACCTTCTCGATCAGCCCCTTGGCCTCCAGCGCCTTGAGCGACTGCGACACTGTGCCCTTGGTCAGGCCCAGGTAGTCGGTCACCGCCAACGGCGTATTGGAGTAGCGGTTGCAGCGCGACAGGTAGATCAGCGCGCTGACCTGGATCGGCTGCAACTCTGCCAGCAGCGGGTGCTGGCGGTTCCAGATACGCATCAGGCTGGTCAGGCGCTCGAGCAGGTCGAAGAGGTTCGTGGCAGTCATATCATCACTCCTGTCGAAATATAGTATCGACTAAAAACCATATTGACAAAGAGCGCAGCGGTAGTAGCCTTCGCATCAGTATCGATTCGATACCAATTCTAAAGGAGACTTGAAATGACTACCGCACGCTTCTACCACGCCGGCTGCCCCGTTTGCGTCTCGGCCGAACAGACCCTGCTCAACCTGCTCGATCCCCAAGTGAAGGTCGAGGTCGTCCACCTCGGCGACCAGAAGCAGCGTGTCGCCGAGGCCGAACAGGCTGGCGTCAAGTCGGTGCCCGCACTGGTGGTCGATGGCCAGGTGCTGCACCTGAACTTCGGCGCCTCCATCGACGACCTCAAATAAGGAGCCGACCATGAAAGCCCCCTTCGCTTTCGCGCTCACCGCGCTCCTCGCCAGCCAGGCCTGGGCCCATGGCCCGGGCGGCATCCACAGCGAAAAGACCGCCAAGGTCGACGCCGCCTTCGACCTTGTGCACACCCGTGTATTCAAGGACGGCAGCGACCTGGTGTTCGAACAGCTGGTCGACGGCAAGGCCGGTAGCCGCGTGCCGTCCGCCAAGGGCAGCTTCGCCGCCGCCGAGGTGTACAGCTACGTCTGGCCAACCAGCCTGGACGCCGGCAGCGTCGGCTTCGAGCAGGGCTCGGGCATCCTCGCCCTGGCGCTGACCTCGCACCCGGACTTCGACGACACCCCGCAGCTGGACGAAAACCATGATGGCAAGCAGGACAACGACGGCGGTCTCTGGCACTCGCACTGGGTGGTGCTGACCAAGGACGCCAGCTGCGGTCCGTCCGGCCTCAAGGTGCGCGATATCCCCGAGGGCGCCAAACCCAAGCTGCCGGCCACCTGGCCCGGCGCGCCGATCTACATCGACTCGCCCGGCTATGACCTGAGCGTGCAGGACGATGCTGCGCGCATCCGCGTACCGCTGGCCGCCGTCGGCTTCCCGCAGAGCTTCAACTACGACGGCGTAACGGCCGCCCTGCAGGTCAATGCCGATCTGCACAACCCGCTGCTGTGCGTCTCCAGCGTATGGGATGTGGCATCCGGCGACCTGTCGCTGCCGGCCACCTGGAAAGAGGAGAAATGACATGAACGTGAAAGTGTTCGACACCCATGTGCGCACACTCGATGGTGGTTACCTACACTTCGACGTGCTCATCGAAGGCAACGACCAAGACCTGGCCACCCGCTATGCCCGCGAATGGCTCGCCAGCCGCGGCGTGGAGGATGCGGACGTCTCGCAGAGCCGCTGCCAGTTCTGCCACAGCGAACCAGCCCACCCCGAAGTCGCCGCGGCCATCGCCCAGCAGGGCTACTTCATCATCCCGCTACAGGGTTGCTAGGAGGACACCATGAACACGTATCAGCCCCTGAACTGCGATCTGCACGACTTTCTGGAGATCGCTTGCATGCATGGCTACCGCCTGCAGGTCGAGCTGGTCGAGGGTCCGAGCTTCGTGGCCAGGGCGCTGGATACGCGCACGGCCCCAAGCAAGGAAGAATTCCTCGTGCTGCAGACCGACGAAGGCAAGCAGGAGGTGCGTCTCGACCAACTGCTGGCCATCACCCCGCTCGACCCCGGCGCCAGTTTCGGCCGGGTGGAACTGGCCGGGATGATCTGCTCGATCTGAGCATGTGGCGGCGCCAAACGGCGCCGCTGCCTCATGTTCGGAGAACCCCCTCCCCCATCATCACCGCCGTACTCGTCTGCGCCATCTCGCGCAGGAAGTTCCAGGTGGCCTGCATCCGCGCAATACCCTTGAGTTCGGTCGGCATCAGCATCCAGAAAGTACGGATGAACTTCACCTCCTCGCCCAGCACCCGCTGCAGGCGCGGGTCGGCGTCGGCGGCGAAGGACGGCAGGATGGCGATGCCGGCACCGGCGGCGGCCGCCTGTTGCTGGATAAGGATGCTGGTGCTGCGCAGCGGCACGTGGTTGGGCTTGCCCAGCTCGTCCAGGTAGAGCAGCTCCTTGCTGTACAGCAGATCGTCGATGTAGCTGACGAAGCCATGCTCGCGCAGGTCGTCGCGGCTGCGGATCGGCCCATGCCGCGCCAGGTAGTCCGGCGAGGCGTACAGGCGAAGGCAGTAGTCGGTCAGCTTGGTGATGATGAACGGGCCGCGCTCGGGCCGGTCCAGGGTGATGACGATGTCCGCCTCGCGGCGCGACAGCTGCAGCATGCGCGGCGCCGCCAGCAGGTCGATACCCAGGTTGGGATGGCGGTGGATCAGCTCGGCCAGCTGCGGTGCCAGCATCATCGCGCCATAGCCCTCGGTGACGCCGATGCGCACCAGGCCGGACAGCCCCTCCTTGGGCGTCTGCCGCGCCCGCTCGATGCCGCTGAAGGCGCTTTCCATGGTTTCCGCCTGAGGCAGCAGGTTGCGCCCGGCCTCGGTCAGGCTGTAACCGGCGGCGCTGCGCAGGAACAGCTGGGTTTCCAGGCTCTTCTCCAGCGCCTGGATGCGTCGCGCCACCGTGGTGTGGTCGACGCCCAGACGGCGGGCGGCGACCGTCAGCTTGCCGCCGCGGGACAGTTCGAGGAAATAGCGCAGGTTGTCCCAGTCCACAGCGATGCCCTGTTGTGCAAAAACGCAGAATACACTTGCAAATAACCCCGTTGCCACTGGCAAAAATGCACTGCTAGCATCGACTGCAACAGGCTCGCCGAGCCCTTTCGCACTTGGCAGGAACGCACGATGACAACCCAAGCAAGCGCAGTCCCTACGATCAAACTGCTGATCGGCGGCGAATTCGTCGAATCCAAGACCAGCCAGTGGCGCGACGTGGTCAACCCGGCCACCCAGCAGGTGCTGGCTCGCGTGCCCTTCGCCACGCCCGAGGAAATGAATGCCGCCATCGCCGCCGCCAAGGGCGCTTTCAAGACCTGGCGCAAGACGCCGATCGGTGCCCGCGCGCGGATCTTCCTCAAGTACCAGCAGCTGATCCGAGACAACATCAAGGAGCTGGCCGCCATCCTCACCGCCGAGCAGGGCAAGACTCTGGCCGACGCCGAAGGCGACGTGTTCCGCGGCCTGGAAGTGGTCGAGCACTCCGCCAACATCGGCAACCTGCAGATGGGCGAGCTGGCCAACAACGTGGCCGCCGGGGTCGACACCTACACCCTGCAGCAGCCGCTGGGAGTGTGCGCCGGCATCACCCCGTTCAACTTCCCGGCGATGATCCCGCTGTGGATGTTCCCCATGGCCATCGCCTGCGGCAATACCTTCGTCCTCAAGCCGTCCGAGCAGGATCCGATGGTGACCATGCGCCTGGTCGAGCTGGCCATCGAGGCCGGCATTCCGGCCGGTGTGCTCAACGTGATCCACGGTGGCGCCGATGCGGTGAACCTGCTCTGCGATCACCCGGACATCAAGGCCGTGTCCTTCGTCGGCTCGACCAAGGTCGGCACCCACGTCTACAACCGCGCCACCGCCAACGGCAAGCGTGCCCAGTGCATGATGGGCGCGAAGAACCACGCCATCGTCATGCCCGATGCACCGCGCCAGCAGACCCTCAACAACCTGGTCGGCGCTGCCTTCGGTGCCGCCGGCCAGCGCTGCATGGCCCTGTCGGTGGTGATCCTGGTCGGCGAGGCGCAGCAGTGGCTGCCCGAGCTGGTAGAGAAGGCCAAGACCCTGAAGATCGGCGCCGGCTCAGAGCCGGGTACCGACGTCGGTCCGGTGGTGTCCTGCGCCGCTCTGGATCGCGTTGGCGGGCTGATCGCCAAGGGTGTCGGCGAAGGCGCCAAGCTCGAACTGGACGGACGCAATCCGCAGGTGCCGGGGTACGAGAACGGCAACTTCGTCGGCCCGACCATCTTCTCCGGCGTGACCGCGGCGATGAGCGTGTACCAGGAGGAGATCTTCGGCCCGGCGCTGTGCGTGATGCATGCCGCGACCCTGGACGAAGCCATCGAGATCATCAACGCCAACCCGAACGGCAACGGCACCGCCATTTTCACCCGCTCCGGCGCCGCCGCCCGGCACTTCCAGGAAGAGATCGACGTCGGCCAAGTCGGCATCAACGTGCCGATTCCGGTGCCGGTGCCGCTGTTCTCCTTCAGCGGCTCGCGCGGCTCCAAGCTCGGCGACCTGGGCCCCTACGGCAAGCAGGTGGTGCTCTTCTACACCCAGACCAAGACCGTGACCCAGCGCTGGCTGGACGAGGACGAAGTCGGCCAGGTCAATACCACCATCACCCTGAAGTGATGGCGCGGGCGGGGAGCAACAGCTGCCCCGCGCCGCTTCCGCAACAGCGCGAGGAGCCGTAATGGATTTCGAACTCGACGACGAACAACGCCTGCTGGTCGACAGCGCCCGAGCCTTCGCCGCACGGGAACTGGCACCGCACGCCGCCGACTGGGACCGCGAGCACCACTTCCCGGTTGAGGTGATCCGCCGCGCCGCCGAGCAAGGCTACCTGGCCCTGTATCTGAAGGAAGAAGACGGTGGCCTCGGCCTGTCGCGCCTGACCAGTTCGCTGATCTTCGAGCAGCTGGCCGCCGGCTGCGTGGCCACCACGGCCTACATCACCATCCACAATATGGCCACCTGGATGTTGGCGAGCTTCGCCGATGACGCCCTGAAGTCGCAGTACCTGCCGGGGCTGACCAGCGGCGAGCTGCTGGCCTCCTACTGCCTGACCGAGCCGGACGCCGGTTCCGACGCCGCCCACCTGCGCAGCCGCGCACGCCGCGATGGCGACGACTACGTGCTGGACGGCAGCAAGTGCTTTATCTCCGGCGCTGGATCGACCGATGTATTGATCGTCATGGCACGCACCGGCGAAGACGGCGCCAAGGGCATCTCCTGCTTCCTGGTGCCGGCCAATGCCGAGGGCGTGAAGTACGGACGCAACGAGGACAAGATGGGCTGGAAGGCCCAGCCGACCCGCACCATCACCTTCGAGGGCGTGCGCATCCCGGCCGGCAACCGCATCGGCCCCGAGGGCCAGGGCTTCGTCTACGCCATGAAGGGCCTGGACGGCGGACGCCTGAACATTGCCAGCTGCTCGCTGGGCGCGGCCCAGGCAGCGCTGGAGCAGAGCCTGCGCTACGTCGAGGAACGCAAGCAGTTCGGCAAGGCACTGGCCGAGTTCCAGGCCCTGCAGTTCAAGCTGGCCGATATGCTCACCGATCTGACGGCGAGCCGGCAGATGGTGCGCCTGGCCGCCCACAAACTCGACCACGGCCACGCCGAGGCCGCGCTGTACTGCGCCATGGCCAAGCGCTTCGCCACCGACCACTGTTTCGCCCTGTGCAACGAGGCGCTGCAACTTCACGGCGGCTACGGCTATCTCAACGACTACCCGCTGGAACGCTGGGTGCGTGACAGCCGGGTACACCAGATACTGGAAGGCACCAACGAGATCATGCGGGTGATCGTCTCCCGCCGCCTGCTGGACCAGGGCGGCATGCTCGATCGCCTGCTGTAATCAGCTTTTAGTCCCTCTCCCTCCGGGAGAGGGTTAGGGTGAGGGAGCGAGTCGTTCCACAGCCCCTCACCCTACGCGGGGCCGCCCCGCCCTCTCCCAAGGGGAAAGGGGAAAGGGGAAACACTATTACGAGGACCGTTATGAGCAACGCCATCGAACCCTACAACCCCGGCATGTTCGACCTGACCCACAAGCTGACGGTGGAAAAGCACGGCCACACCGCGCTGATCACCATCAATCACCCGCCGGCCAACACCTGGGACCGCGACTCGCTGATCGGCCTCAAGCAGGTGGTCGAGCATCTCAATCGCGACGACGATATCTACGCCCTGGTGGTGACCGGCCAGGGCAGCAAATTCTTCAGCGCCGGCGCCGACCTCAACCTGTTCGCCGACGGCGACAAGGCCCGCGCCCGTGAGATGGCCCGCCGCTTCGGCGAGGCCTTCGAGACCCTGCGCGATTTCCGTGGCGTGTCCATCGCCGCGATCAACGGCTACGCCATGGGCGGTGGCCTGGAATGCGCCCTGGCCTGCGATATCCGCATCGCCGAACGGCAATCCCAACTGGCCCTGCCGGAGGCCACCGTCGGCCTGCTGCCCTGCGCCGGCGGCACGCAGAACCTGCCCTGGCTGGTGGGCGAAGGCTGGGCCAAACGCATGATCCTCTGCGGCGAGCGCATCGACGCCGAGACCGCCCTGCGCATCGGCCTGGTCGAGCAGGTGGTGGACAGCGGCGAGGCCCGCGGCACCGCCCTGTTGCTGGCAGCCAAGGTGGCGCGGCAGAGCCCGGTGGCGGTGCGCACCATCAAGCCGCTGATCCAGGGCGCCCGCGAGCGCGGCCCGAATGGCTGGCTGAGCGAGGAGCGCGAGCGCTTCGTCGATCTGTTCGATGCCGACGACACCCGCGAAGGCGTCAACGCCTTCCTGGAAAAACGCGACGCCCACTGGCGCAACAAGTAGAACCTTAGGAGCGAGCTCTGCTCGCGAACAGTACGTAGCGCCTGGTTCGCGAGCAGAGCTCGCTCCTACAAAAACAGCAGGTCTATAGCTCAATGAACATGCACTTCGAAGAACGCCCCGCCCTACACGGCTACCGCATCGGTATCGCCAGCCTGGACGCGGAGAAGAGCCTCAATGCCCTGACCCTGCCGATGATCGAGGCGCTGGACGCCAAGCTGAAGCAGTGGGCCGAGGATGACGGCATCGCCTGCGTGCTGCTGCGCGGCAACGGGCCCAAGGCCTTCTGCGCCGGTGGCGACGTGGTGCAGCTGGTACAGCAATGCCGCGAGCACCCCGGCGAGATTCCTCCGCTGGCGCGGCGCTTCTTCGCCGACGAATACCGCCTCGATCATCGCATCCACACCTACCCGAAACCGCTGATCTGCTGGGCCCATGGCCATGTGCTGGGCGGCGGCATGGGCCTGATGCAGGGCGCGGCCATCCGCATCGTCACCCCGAGCAGCCGCCTGGGCATGCCGGAGATCAATATCGGCCTGTACCCGGATGTGGGCGGCAGCTGGTTCCTCGCCCGCCTGCCGGGCAAGCTCGGCCTGTTCCTCGGCCTCACCGCCGCCGCCATCAACGCTCGCGACGCCCTGGACCTGGACCTGGCCGACCGCTTCCTGCGTGACGACCAGCAGGACGTGCTGATCGAGGGCCTGGTGCAGATGAACTGGCGCGAACAGGCTCCCGAACAGCTCAACAGCCTGCTGCGTGCCCTGGAGCAGGAGTCTCGCTCGCAACTCCCGGAGGCCCAGTGGCTGCCACGCCGCGCGCGCATCGACGCCCTGCTCGACCTGGCCGACCTGCCCGCCGCCTGGCACGCCATCACCGCCCTGCATGGCGACGACGACCTGCCCCTGGCGCGCGCCGCCAAGACCCTGGCCGCCGGCTGCCCGCTGACCGCGCACCTGGTCTGGGAACAGATCCGCCGCGCCCGTCATCTGTCGCTGGCCGAGGTGTTCCGCATGGAATACGCCATGAGCCTGAACTGCTGCCGTCATCCAGAATTTCCGGAAGGCGTGCGCGCCCGCCTGATCGACAAGGACCAGGCACCGAAGTGGCACTGGCCGGACCCGGCCATCATCCCGCCGGCGGTGATCGCCGCGCACTTCGAACCGGTCTGGGAAGGCGCGCATCCGCTGGCGGACCTGTAATCCCGTAGGAGCGAGCTCTGCTCGCGAATGCCCACAGGCGCTGCCTGCTTCGCGAGCAGAGCTCGCTCCTACCAACAAGGACATACGAGGAGAACAACAAGAATGACCCAGATCGCGTTCATCGGCCTCGGCCACATGGGCCTGCCCATGGCCCGCAACCTGTTGAAGAATGGCTTTGCCGTGTGCGCCTTCGACCTGGTCCAGGAGTCGGTCGCCACCCTGGTGCAGGAAGGCGCGCAACCGGCGGCCAGCGCCGCCGACGCGGTCAAGGGCGCTACCGTGGTGGTCAGCATGCTGCCCGCCAGCCGCCATGTCGAAGGCCTGTACCTGGGCGCCGATGGCCTGCTGGAGAAGATCGCACCCGGCGCCCTTGTGCTGGAGTGCTCGACCATCGCCCCGGATTCGGCACGCAAGGTACACAAAGCCGCCGCGACCAAGGGCATCGCCCTGCTGGATGCACCGGTGTCCGGCGGCACCGCCGGCGCCGCGGCCGGCACCCTGACCTTCATGGTCGGCGGTAAAGCCGAAGACCTGGAGAAAGCCCGGCCAATCCTCGCCGCTATGGGCAAGAACATCTTCCACGCCGGCCCGGACGGCGCCGGCCAGGTGGCCAAGGTGTGCAACAACCAGCTGCTCGCCGTGCACATGATCGGCACCGCCGAGGCCATGGCCCTGGGCGTGGCCAGCGGCCTGGATCCGGCCGTGCTGGCCGAGATCATGCGCCAGAGCTCGGGCGGCAACTGGAGCCTGGAGAAGTACAATCCCTGGCCGGGCGTGATGGAGAATGTGCCGGCGTCCAAGGGCTACAGCGGCGGCTTTATGGCCGAGCTGATGACCAAGGACCTGGGCCTGGCTCAGGAGGCGGCGCAGGCCACCGGTAGCAGTACGCCTATGGGCTCTCTGGCGCTGCAGCTGTATCGCCTGCTGCTCAAGCAGGGCGACGGCAAGCTGGACTTCTCGGCGGTGCAGAAGCTGTTCGTCGAGTAATACCTGATGGCGTTATAGAAGCAGCGGCGGCCCTGAGGCCTGCCGCTGTTTTCAGTTGGAGAGGCGCCAGCCGCTCGTCCCCTCGCCACGCTGGGAATGGCGAGTGCGGGTACGGTCGCGGTCATGGTCGCGCCCCCGATCACGCTCGTGGCGCCGGTCACGATCCTTGTCGCGATCACGCGGATAGCCGTCATAGCGCTGCCCGCCATGGCGCTGCCAGGATGACTGGTCGCGGCGGTCATGATCGCGGTAGCGTTGGTCCCAGCCATTGCGCGGCGGCTGGTAGCCATGTACACGCTGGCGATCCCGGTCGCGGTGGCCATCATGCCGATCATTGCGCCGACGGTCATCGTGCCACTGGTAACGGCCGTCGTATCCCGGTGCGTAGTGCGAGTGGCGGCGGTCCTGGTAGCGGTCGCGATGCCAGCGGTAGTTGTTGCGGTCATCGTCGTAGTAATAGACGCGGTGGGACGGATAGCTTTCGTAGTACTGCACGTTGTAGCCGGGACGGTAGTAATCGTCGCCGTACACGGCACAACCGCTGAGACTTATAGCGAGCACTGCAAGGACAAGGGCTAGACGTGACATGGCGGCCTCCTTCGACCGCTGGGAAGGGGCCGGCGATTGCCGGTACCCGGGACTGCTCCCACTGGCTTTGATCGCGGCGCCTGAACGAAGTGCAGCGGCGGCTGTTGTCGAAAGTTGTATCCGCGCATTTCGCACCACGCCGAAACACTGGCGCACCAGCTTGGCGCGCGCAAACGACGACAGTCTCCGGTCAGCCTGCGATATTCATCACGAAACGCTCTAAATAGAGCGATCTGGCACGCCATTCGCTATTAACCTTCGCGCAGGATGTGCCGGCCCGCTGGGCCTGCAGTTGGACAACGTAATGGCCGACTAGGGTTCCGACTCGCCAAAGGCGGGTGGCTGGTCCGAGAGTGGGCAACCTCGTTCGAGGTCACACGGAGGGATAAAAGCCCGGGAGAAACGCGCGACGCGGCCGCCGCCATCCTGTCTCCGTCCATTGTCCCGAGGTTGTCATGCTGACTCGCCTGCTGTCCTGTTCGCTGCTCGTCCTGCTGCTCCTGCAGCCCGCCCACGCCGCCCCCGAGAAACGCCCGTTCAAGGTCTGCTGGTCGATCTACGCCGGCTGGATGCTGTGGGGCTACATGGCCGAGCAAGGCATCATCGACAAGTGGGCGGACAAGTACGGCATCGAGATTCAGGTCCAGCAGGTGCCGGACTACGTCGCCTCCATCGAGCAGTACACCGCCAACCAGTTCGACGCCTGCGCCATGACCAACATGGACGCCCTGACCATTCCCGCTGCGGCCGGGCTGGACAGCACCGCACTGATTGTCGGCGACTTCTCCGCCGGCGCCGACGGCATCTTGGTCCGCGGCGGCAGCAAGGACCTGAAGGACCTCAAGGGCAAGACCATCCTGCTGGTGGAAAACTCGGTATCCCACTACCTGCTCAGCCGCGCCCTGGAATGGGCGCACCTGAAGCCCTCCGACGTGACCATCGAGAACGTCTCGGACACGGAGCTGGCCCAGGCCTGGCGCAGCGGCCGGGGCGACGCGGTGGTGACCTGGAACCCGATTCTCTCCGACCTGCGCCAGGACGGCGACAGCGTGCAGGTATTCAGCTCGCGCCACGTGCCCGGCGAGATCCTCGACCTGCTGGTAATCAACAGCCAGACCCTGGCCCAACACCCGGAACTGGGCCGCGCCCTCACCGGCGCCTGGTTCGAGGGCATGCGCCTGATGGGCCTGCCGACCGCTGCCGGCGCGGCGGCACGCGCGCAGATGGCCGGCGCCGCAGATGCCACTCCGGCGGACTTCGATGAGCAGCTGAAGACCATCCGCTCCTTCTACGCCCCGCGCTCGGCAGCCGCCTTCGCGCGCGGCGAGAAGATGCCCGACATGATGCAGCGCGTGGCCAACTTCGCCGATGCCCAGCAGCTGCTCGGCGAGGGCAAGGGCCTGCAACGCCTGGGCATCTCCTTCGGCGACGACCGCGTGCTGGGCAATAAGGCGCAGATCATGCTGCGCTTCAACCCGACCTACATGCAGCTGGCCGCCGACAACCAGCTGTAAAGCACCAACAGCGAACACCGCGCACCGCTTTCGTGCGCGGCGTTCGCCGGTACGGCACCGAAAACAACCAGCACCCCCAGCAAATCCGCGGCACGACGCAACTGGCACGATGTTCGCTTGAGCCCAGGCATGCAGAAGCACTCCGCAAGGGGCGCGGCACTACAACTTGCAATGGCCGACTAGGGTTCCGGCCCGTCCACCACGACGGGTGGCTGGTCCGAGAGTTGGCGACCTCGACAGGGGTTACACGGCGGGACAAAAGCCCGGGAGAACGCGCCACCTGATTCGTCAGGCCAGTGCCGCGCCGCTCCTGCCCGCATCCCTAGAACTGGAGGTCTACCCATGCGCAAGTCCCTGCTGTCCTCGCTGATCGCCGCCGGCCTCGCTGCCGCCCTGAGCATTCCCGCTCACGCCGAGAAGAAAGACCAATTCAACGTCTGCTGGACCATCTACGCCGGCTGGATGCCATGGGAATACGGTGCCGCCCAGGGCATCGTCGACAAGTGGGCGAAGAAGTACGACATCGCCATCGAAGTGACCCAGCTCAACGACTACGTCGAGTCGATCAACCAGTACACCGCCGGCCAGTTCGACGGCTGCACCATGACCAATATGGACGCCCTCACTATTCCGGCCGCTGGCGGCGTGGACAGCACTGCGCTGGTGATCGGCGACTTCTCCAACGGCAACGACGGCATCGTGCTCAAGGGCGAGAAGAAGACCCTGGGCGACCTCAAGGGCCTGGACGTCAATCTGGTCGAACTCTCCGTCTCCCACTACCTGCTCGCTCGCGGCCTGGAAAAGGCCGACCTGAGCGAGAAGGACCTGAAAGTGGTGAACACCTCCGACGCCGACATGGTCGCTGCCTTCGCCACCGACGACGTCAAAGCCGTGGCCACCTGGAACCCGCTGCTGGCCGAGATCGAAGCCACTCCAGGCGTGACCAAGGTGTTCGACTCCAGCCAGATTCCTGGCGAAATCATCGACCTGATGGTGGTCAACAGCGAGACGCTGAAAGACAACCCGGCCCTGGGCAAGGCCCTGACCGGCGCCTGGTACGAAATCATGGCGACCATGAGCGCCGATTCGGCCGCCGGCAAGGCTGCCCGCGAACATATGGCCATGGCATCGGGTACGGATCTGGCCGGCTACGAAGCCCAGCTCGCCGCCACCAAGATGTTCTACAGCGCCAAGGACGCCGTTGCCTTCGCCAACAGCCCGAAACTGCCGGCAACCATGACCAAGGTGGCCGAGTTTTCCTTCAGCCACGGCCTGCTCGGCGAAGGTGCGCAAAGCGCCGACGCCATCGGCATGAGCTTCGCGCGCGACGTGGTCACCGGCGACAAGGGCAACGTCAAGCTGCGCTTCGACCCTTCGTTCATGCAGCTGGCGGCCGACGGCAAGCTGTAAGCCCCGGACGGCTCACCCGCGCGCCCTCCGCGCGGGTCATCCCCTCCTATCCCGAGGAGCGCCATGCGCCTGATCAACCGACATCCGGACCGCGGCGGCCGCCTGCTGCTGATCCTGCTGCCGTTCGCCCTGCTGCTGTTCGCCTATCTCACCGGCTCGGCGGCGCGGCTGACGGAGAACCCCAACGACAAGCTGTTGCCCAGCGCCGGCCAGATGGTCAGTGCGATCGACCGCCTGGCCTTCACCGAGGACAAGCGCAGCGGCAACTACCTGTTCTGGCAGGACAGCGCGGCAAGCCTCAAGCGCCTCGGCATGGGCATCGGCATCGCCGCGCTGGCCGGCCTGTGCCTGGGCATCATGGCGGGCATACTGCCGCTGTTCCGCGCGCCGCTGTCGCCACTGCTGACCGTGTTGTCGATGGTGCCGCCGCTGGCGATCCTGCCGATCCTGTTCATCGTCTTCGGCCTCGGCGAGCTGTCCAAGGTGATGCTGATCGTGATCGGCATCACCCCGGTGCTGGCCCGCGATCTGGAGCAGCGCGCCCGCGAGATTCCCAGCGAGATCCTGATCAAGGCGCAGACCCTCGGCGCCAGCACCTGGACCCTGATCCTGCGCGTGGTGCTGCCGCAGCTGCTGCCGCGCCTGCTGATCGCCCTGCGCCTGGTGCTGGGTTCGGCCTGGCTGTTCCTGATCGCGGCCGAAGCCATCGCCAGCACCGACGGCCTCGGCTACCGAATCTTTCTGGTACGTCGCTATATGGCGATGGACGTGATCCTGCCGTACGTGGTGTGGATCACCCTGCTCGCCTGGCTGATGGACCTGGGCCTGCGCCAGCTCACTCGCCTGTGCTTCCCCTGGTATGAGGGAGCAAAAGCATGAGCGCCTTCATTGAAGTGAAGAATGTTTGGCAGGAGTACGGCGATCAGGTCGTACTCGAACGCCTGAACCTGTCCATCAACGAGGGCGAGTTCTGCACGCTGGTCGGCGCCTCCGGCTGCGGCAAGTCGACTTTCCTGCGCCTGCTGCTGGGCCAGGAGCGCGCCAGCCGTGGCGAGATCCTGCTTGGCGGCCAGCCGCTGGCCGGCGAGCCGGATAGCAGCCGTGGCGTGGTGTTCCAGCGCTACTCGGTATTTCCGCATCTCAGCGTGCTGGACAACGTCGCCATTGGCCTGGAGTTGCCACGCTCGCCGCTGCTCGGCCGCCTGTTCGGCGCCGCCAAGCGCGACGCCCGCGCCCAGGCCGAGGTGATCCTGAAGAAGGTCGGCCTCGGCCACGCCCTCGACAAATACCCGAGCCAGCTCTCCGGCGGCATGCAACAGCGCCTGGCCATCGCCCAGGCGCTGATCATGAAACCGCGCGTACTGCTGCTCGACGAGCCTTTCGGCGCGCTCGACCCGGGCATCCGCAAGGACATGCACGCCCTGCTGCTGGAGCTGTGGAACGAGACCAAGCTGACCGTGTTTATGGTCACCCACGACCTCTCCGAAGGCTTCAGCCTCGGCACCCGCCTGCTGGTATTCGACAAGACCCGTATCGACCCGCACGCACCGAACGCCTTCGGCGCGCGCATCACCTACGACATCCCCCTGAACAGCGACCGCCGCGCCACCCGCGCCGCCGTCGAAACGCTGCCGGCGCATGTCACCGGCACCGCGCAACCGGCCCTGTAAGGAGTTAGCCATGACTGCTGCACTCACCCTGCGCCCCAGCCTGTACGAAGAGCTCGTCCCCGGCGGCGGCCACACCTCCTTCGTCCTCAAGCGCGGCCAGCTGCTGCGCATCACCGACCTCGAAGGCGACGCCAACGTCAGCCTGCTGCTGCTCTCCGCCGCCGAGAAAAGCGAGCGCCTAAACCTGCCCGATACCCTCAAGTGCCAGCACACCGCCAAGCTCACCGCCGGCCACTGCCTGTACTCGGACATGGGCCGCGTGCTCGCCGCCATCACCGCCGACACCTGCGGCTGGCATGACAGCTTCGGCGGCGTGCTGAATGCATCGGAGGTCACCGAGAAGTACGGCGCCGGGCGCTATCAGGAACTGCGCAACGGCTACTTCCGCAATGGCGTGGACAACCTGCTGGTGGAAATGGGCAAGTGGAACCTGAACCTGCAGGACCTGCTGATGGCGCTCAACCTGTTCAGCAAAGTGACGGTCGATGGCGACGGCCGTTTCCACTTCGAGCCGGGCAACTCCAAGGCCGGCGACTACATCGAGCTGTACGCGCCGATGGACACCCTGGTGGTGCTTACCGCCCTGCAGCACCCGCTGGACCCCAACCCACAGTACGCACCCAAGCCGGTGCAACTGAGCTGGAGCAAGGTCGAGAGCGACGGCATCAGCGTGCTCTGCCGCACCTCGCGCCCGGAAAACGGCCGCGGCTTCCACAACACCGAACGTCTGTACATCTGAGGACGCCGCCATGAGCCTTACCGCCAGCAACAAGCACGCCGCCACCGCCGTCTACCGCCACGAGATCCCGGCCGGCGAGCCCTTCCTCTGCGAAGTCAAAGCCGGACAGACCTTGCGCCTGCTCGACCTCGAGGGCAACCAGGCGGTCGACACCCTGTTCTTCAGCGCCAAAAACCCGCGCGAGCGCTACGACCCGCAACGCACCCTGCGCAAACAGAACAGTGTGTACCTGACCACCGGCACCGTCCTCTACTCCAACCTGGGCAACCCGCTGCTGACCATCAGCGCCGACACCTGCGGCCGCCACGACACCCTCGGTGGTGCCTGCGCCCAGGAGAGCAACACAGTCCGGTACGCCTTGGACAAGCGCTATATGCACAGCTGCCGCGACAACTTCCTGCGCGCCAGCCTGCACGACGGCCGCCTGGAGAAGCGCGACATCGGCGCCAACATCAACTTCTTCATGAACGTGCCGGTGACGCCCGAAGGCGGCCTGACCTTCGAGGACGGCATCTCCGCGCCGGGCAAGTACGTCGAGTTGGTCGCGCACATGGACGTCATCGTGCTGATCTCCAACTGCCCGCAGCTGAACAACCCGTGCAATGGCTGGAACCCGACTCCGGCCGAGGTGCTGATATGGGACTGAAGCAGCTGCGCGAATGGCTGTTCCGCCTGTGCCAGAGCCGCTCGGGGCAGTGCCTGGAGCAGCCCACGCAACAGCAGAAGCGGGACCGTTAGCCGTAGGGTGGATGTCGCTTTTCACATCCACCGTACGGGCAGCTACCAAACATGAATTTCAGCCACGGACGACCGTGGTGCAGACGACTAAGACGGGACGGCCCGTCATCCCTTTCGAGGGTTCTGCAATGTTCGACAAACTCCTGATCGCCAACCGCGGCGCCATTGCCTGCCGCATCCTGCGCACTCTGCGTCAGCTCGATGTACAGGGCGTGGCCGTGTACTCCGAAGCCGACGCCGCCAGCCTGCATATCCAGCAGGCCGATGAGGCCTTCAGCCTCGGCGAAGGCCCCGCTGCCCAGACCTATCTGGTGGTCGACAAGATTCTGGAAGTCGCCAGGCAGACCGGCGCAAAAGCCATCCACCCCGGCTACGGCTTCCTCTCCGAAAACGCCGCCTTCGCGGAAGCCTGCGAAGCCGCCGGCATCGCCTTCGTCGGCCCGACGCCCGAGCAGCTGCGTGTATTCGGCCTCAAGCACACAGCCCGCGCCCTGGCCAAACAGCACGGTGTACCGATGCTGGAAGGCACCGAGCTGCTGGAAAACCTCGACGCCGCGCTGCAAGCCGGCGAGCAAGTGGGCTACCCGGTGATGCTGAAAAGCACCGCCGGCGGTGGCGGCATCGGCATGCGCGTGTGCAACAGCGCCGCCGAGCTTTCCGACGCCTTCGAGGCGGTCAAGCGTCTGGGGCAGAACAACTTCAGCGATAGCGGCGTCTTCATCGAGAAGTACATCCAGCGCGCCCGCCATCTGGAAGTGCAGGTATTCGGCGACGGTCGAGGCGACGTGCTTGCCCTCGGCGTGCGCGACTGCTCGGTGCAACGGCGTAATCAGAAAGTGCTGGAAGAAACCCCGGCACCCAACCTGCCGGCCGGCATGGCCGAGGAACTGTGCGCGGCGGCGATCAAGCTGGCCAAGGCGGTCAGCTACCGCAGCGCCGGCACCGTGGAATTCGTCTACGACAGCGCCGCCGAGCGCTTCTACTTCCTCGAAGTGAACACCCGCCTGCAGGTCGAGCACGGCGTCACCGAACAGGTGTGGGGTGTCGACCTGGTGCGCTGGATGATCGAGCTGGCGGCCGGCGACCTGGCCCCGCTGAGCGAGTTGGCGAAGAACCTGAAGCCCAGCGGCCACGCCATCCAGGCGCGCCTGTACGCCGAAGACCCTGGGCGCGACTTCCAGCCCAGCCCCGGCCTGCTCACCGCCGTGGACTTCCCCAAGGCCGATGGCAAGTACCTGCGCATCGATACTTGGGTCGAAGCCGGCTGCGAGATTCCGCCCTACTTCGACCCGATGATCGCGAAGGTCATCATCTGGCAGCCGACCCGCGAGCAGGCCAGCGCCGCGCTGAACCAGGCCCTGGCCGATACCCTGCTATACGGCGTGGAAACCAACAGCCAGTACCTGCGGCAGATCCTGGTCGACGCGCCGTTCGCCGAAGGCAATCCCTGGACCCGCTGCCTGGAAGGCCTGACCTACCAGGCCAACACCTTCGAGGTGCTTTCCGCCGGCACCCAGACCACCATTCAGGACTTCCCCGGCCGCCTCGGCTACTGGGCCGTCGGCGTACCGCCATCGGGGCCGATGGACGACCGCGCGCTGCGCCTGGGCAACCGCCTGCTGGGCAATGACGAAGGCGCCGCCGGCCTGGAAATCACCATGAGCGGCCCGCTGCTGCGCTTCAACACCGACGCCGTAGTGGCAGTGACCGGCGCCGCGATTCCGCTGAGCCTGGATGGCAACGAACAGCCAATGAACACTGCGCTGCTGATCAAGGCCGGCAGCACGCTGAGCCTCGGCACCATCGCTGGCAGCGGCGCACGGTCTTATCTGACTCTGCGCGGCGGCCTGCAGGTGCCGGAGTACCTGGGCAGCAAAAGCACCTTCACCCTCGGCCAGTTCGGCGGCCACGGTGGTCGCGCCCTGCGCGCCGGCGACGTGCTGCATATTCCACCTCTCGGCAATACGAGCAACGGCGCGCAGCTGCCCGCCGAGCTGTGCACCACCCTGCCTGCCGTCCGTGAAATCCGCGTGATCTACGGCCCGCATGGCGCGCCGGAATACTTCACCCCGACCTATATCGACACCTTCCTCGCCACCGACTGGGAAGTGCACTTCAACTCCAGTCGTACCGGCGTGCGCCTGATCGGCCCGAAACCGGAGTGGGTGCGCGACAGCGGCGGCGAAGCCGGTCTGCACCCGTCGAATATCCACGACAACCCGTATGCGATTGGCGCGGTGGACTTCACCGGCGACATGCCGGTGATCCTCGGCCCGGACGGCCCGAGCCTGGGCGGCTTCGTCTGCCCGGTGACCATCATCGAGGCCGACCTGTGGCAGCTCGGCCAGCTCAAGGCCGGCGACAAGCTGCGCTTCGTGCCGGTGAACATCGAGACCGCCCGCACCCTGGCCAAGGCGCGCAAGGCGGAAGTCGCCGGGCTCGAAGCCGTTGAAGTCAACTGGCAACCAATCCCGCTGGAGCCGCCGGTGATCCTCGACATCGGCAGCCAGGACAAGCGCCTGGTCGCCCGCCTCTCCGGCGACACCCACCTGCTGCTGGAGATCGGCCAGGCCGAGCTGGACCTGGTGCTGCGTTTCCGAGGTCACGCGCTGATGCAGGCGCTGGAAGCGAAGAGCCTGAAGGGCGTGATCGATCTGACGCCGGGCATTCGCTCGCTGCAGGTGCACTACCAGCCGGAAACCCTGTCGCTGGCCAACCTGCTGGCGGTGGTGATCGGCGAGTGGGACGCAGTGTGCAACGCCCAGGATCTCAAGGTGCCGTCGCGCATCGTGCATCTACCGCTGTCCTGGGACGATCCGGCCTGCCAGCTGGCCATCGACAAGTACATGACCACGGTGCGCAAGGACGCGCCCTGGTGCCCGAGCAACCTGGAATTTATCCGCCGCATCAACGACCTGCCCAACCTCGACGAGGTGTACAGAACCGTCTTTGATGCCAGCTACCTGGTGATGGGCCTGGGCGACGTCTACCTCGGCGCACCGGTGGCCACACCGCTGGACCCGCGCCACCGCCTGGTCACCACCAAGTACAACCCGGCGCGCACCTGGACCGCGGAGAACTCGGTGGGCATCGGCGGCGCCTACATGTGCGTGTACGGCATGGAAGGCCCCGGCGGTTACCAGTTCGTCGGCCGCACCCTACAGATGTGGAACCGCTACCGCGAAGTCGCCGCCTTCCACGGCAAGCCCTGGCTGCTGCGCTTCTTCGACCAGATCCGCTTCTACCCGGTGGGGGCCGAGGAACTGCTGCAGATCCGCCGCGACTTCCCTCTTGGCCGCTATGAACTGCGCATCGAGGACAGCGAACTGGCCCTGGCCGACTACCAGGATTTCCTGACCGAGGAAGCCGAGGGCATCGACGCCTTCCGCAGCCAGCAACGTGCCGCCTTCGACGCCGAACGCCAGCGCTGGATCGCCTCCGGCCAGGCCCATTACGAGAGTGAGGAAGTGGTCGCCGAACTGGGTGAAGACGCGCCGCTGGCGGCCGGCCAGCACAGCATCGACAGCCATATCGCCGGCAACCTCTGGCAGGTGCAGGTCGAGCCGGGCGCCACGGTGCAGGCCGGCGATGTGCTGGTGATCCTCGAGTCGATGAAGATGGAAATCCCCCTCACCGCCCCGCGTGACGGCGTGGTGCGTGAAGTCCGCGTGCAACCCGGCTCGCCGGTGCGCGCGGGGCAGCGCGTGGTGGTGCTGGAGGAAGCCTGACTGGCTGGAGCGCCGATCACGGGGTAGAGTGCGGGCAGCGCATCCACAGGGAAGAACCATGCCGCTGACCCGCGACCAGGCCCAGCAACGGGCCGACGATATCCAGGCGTTCCGCCGCGAGGCGCAGCGCCTGCGCGCCGAGGACGCCCTGGCCCTGGGCGACGAACCGCTCGCCCACATCGCCGCCCACCACGACCAGTTGCTGGCCCAGTACCGCAGCAGCTTCGACATCGACCACGACCAGCAGACCAAGCGCCTGTCCCTGAGCATGCGCGTGGTCTCGCTGCTCGGTGCGCTGGCCCTGGCGGCCAGCCTGCTGTTCTTCTTCTACCAGTTCTGGGGCCTGTTCGGCGAAGCGCTGCAGGTTGGCATCCTGATCGGCTTCTCGCTCGGCAGCTTGCTGTTGACCTTCGTCCTGCAGCAGCGCGACGCTTCCGGCTACTTCGCCAAGCTGTCCGGCGTGCTGGCGCTGGCCTGCTTCATGCTGAACATCCACATGCTCGGGCAGATCTTCAACATCACGCCCACCGACAAGGCACTGTTGCCCTGGGCCGTATACGCCCTGCTGCTGGCCTACACCTGCAACGCACGCCTGCTGCTGGCCGCCGGCCTCGCCTGCCTTCTGGCCTACAGCGGCACGCGCATCAGCGAATGGTGCGGCTGGCTGTGGCTGGAAGCGGCCGAGCGGCCGGAACACTTCCTGCCCGGCGGCCTGCTGGTATTCGTGCTGCCGGCGCTGCTGTCCCAGGCGCGCTTCAGTGGCTTCGCCGCCACCTACCGCATCGTCGGCATGCTGGCCATGCTGCTGCCGATACTGGTGCTGGCCAACTGGGGGCGCGGCAGCTACTTGCCGTTCGAGTACGCCAGCATCGAGAAGCTCTACCAGCTGCTCGGCTTTGCCGTCAGCGCCCTGTTCATCTGGCTCGGCATTCGCCGCGACTGGGCCGAAGTCACCCTGCTCGGCCAGCTGTCGTTCCTGCTGTTCCTGTTTATCAAGATGGTCGACTGGTGGTGGGACGTGCTGCCCAAGTATCTGTTCTTCCTGATCCTCGGCCTGACCGCGATTCTCGCCCTGCTGGTGCTTGGCCGACTGCGTCGTGGCCACAAGGGAGGTGAGCGCGCATGATCACTCTCAAGCCCCGCCACGGCCTGCTGGCCGGTCTGGCGCTGATACTGCTGAGCAATGCCGTGGCCCTCGCCGGCGTCTGGTACAACCGCCAGGGCGAGCCGGAGAGTCGGTTACTGCTGTCCGAAAGGGAGCTGCGCCGCGACTGGGACGGCCCATACAAGGAGAACAGCGGCCTGGTCATGCGCCTGGACTGGCGCATGCCGCGCCACGATGCCCCCGATGCGGACAGTTGCTACAGCGGCCACGGTCTGAGCGATGCCCAACTGCGCGCGCTCGGCCTGCCCAGCAACGGCACGGAGCCGCGCCGCAACACCCTCCCTGCCTGGGCCATGCTGGAGCTGGACGGCCCCGCTTATCAGCAGTCGCTGCAACTGGCCGAGCGCCATCTGCAGAAGACCAGCGCGCGCTTGCAACAGCTACCGGACGACAAGCAGCTGCAAGCCCAGAAAAAGGCCGCACGCGACGCCCTTGCCAACGAGCGCAGCAAGGACAGCCGTCTGTTCCTGGTCGATGTCGGCTTGGACGCCACGGCGTTGCGCCAGCGCTACCCGGACCGCAGCCGGTACGCCCTGGTGCAAGGCACCGTGCGGGTCTGGCAAAGCTGCTACAGCTCCACGCACAGCACATTGAGCGGCGCCTTCGATCCAAGCAACGAGCGCATCAACGTACCCCATGCCTGGCGCCAGACATTGGCCGAGCGGCTGCCTGCCTACTACGGCAACAACGACCAGCCATTCAGCGCCGAAATCAGCTTCGGCCAGCGTTTCGAACCCTGGCTCAGCGCCGTGCAGGTCACGGAAAACCGCAACCGCAATGACGAAAACGGCGCACCGCGCTAGCATTGCGCCATTCCTTCAAGGCTCAGCCCCATGCCGCTCAGCACGTCCCGCAAGGCCCAGGTTTCTCTTCTGCTGCTCCTGACCATTCTACTGCTGGGTGGTTTCCTCGCCACCAGCCTGGTCAGCTACTACAGCTCGCGCGACAGCATTCGCCACAACATCGTCAACACCGAGCTGCCGCTGACCTCCGACAACATCTATTCGGAGATACAGAAGGACCTGATCCGCCCCACCCAGATCGCCTCGATGATGTCGCGCGACACCTTCCTGCGCGACTGGGTGATAGCCGGCGAGCGTGATACCCAGCCGATGACCCGCTACCTGCGCGAAGTGCAGGAGCACTACGGCACCTTCACCAGCTTCTTCATTTCCGAGAAGAGCCGCGTCTACTATCAGGCCAAGGGCGTGCTGAAGAAGATCGACCAGAACGAGCCGCGTGACATCTGGTACTTCCGGGTGCGCAACATGACCGAGCCCTACGAGATCAGCGTCGACCCGGACATGGCCAACAGCGACCGGCTGACCTTCTTCATCAACTTCAAGGTGTTCGACTACCAGGAACAGTTCATCGGCGTGGCCGGCGTGGGCCTGACCGTGGACGCCGTGGTCAAGCTGGTGGACGACTACCAGCAGCGCTACGACCGCAGCATCTACTTCACCGACCGCAACGGCCATCTGGTGCTTACCGGCGCCGAGGGCGGCCCCCTGGGCGCCCAGCGCGGCCAGAAGCTGAGCCAGGTACCCGGCATGGAGCCGCTGCTGGCCAAGCTGCCGCAGCCCAAGAGCGGCAACTTCACCTATCAGGAACAGGGCCGCGGCCACTTCCTCAACGTGCGCTACATCCCCGAGCTGGACTGGTACCTGTTCGTCGACAAGCACGAGGAAGGCGCCCTCGCCGGCGTGCGCCACACGCTCTACCTGAACCTGCTGATCTGCGCGCTGATCAGCGCCGTGGTGCTGTTCCTGGTGTACGTGGTCACCCGCCGCTACCAGCTGCGCATCGCCGCCCTGGCCACCACCGACGTGCTCACCAGCCTGCCCAACCGCCGCGGTTTCGACCTGCTGGCCGCCCAGGCACTGCAGGAAGCCATTCGCGACAAGAGCCCACTGAGCGCCATGCTGCTCGACCTGGACCACTTCAAGCAGCTCAACGACACCCACGGCCACCTGGCCGGCGACCATGTGCTGCGCGGTTTCGCCCAGAGCCTGCAGAGCAACCTGCGGCAGTCCGACATCATCTGCCGCTGGGGTGGTGAGGAGTTCATCCTGCTGCTCAAGGACACCGGCAGCAGCACGGCGCGCCAGCTGGCCGAGAAGATCCGCCAGCAGACTGAGGAACAGGTATTCCCCTTCAACGGCGTCAACCTGCGCGTGACCACCAGCATCGGCATCACCGAACTGCACGGCGACGACAGCCTGGACCGCCTGATCGCCCGCGCCGACCGCGCCCTGTATCGGGCCAAGCAGTCCGGGCGCAACCGCGTGTGCGAAGACGTCAGCGGCCTGCAGCAGTGAACGACGCCGAGCGCTGCCCGCGCTGCGGCCAGCCCAATCATTGCGCCCAGGCCGGGCAGACGCAGGCGGTAGAAGACTGCTGGTGCTTCCATACGCCCATCGAGCGCAGCCTGATCGACGAGCTGCCCGCCGAACACCGCGACAAGACCTGCCTCTGCCCCAACTGCGCCCGCGCCCTGAGTGGCGAACCCAGCGCCGAATAGCCATGCGCCTGGACCGTTTCCTCAGCAACCTGCCGCGTTTCAATCGCGCCGACGCCCGCCTGCTGCTGGCCGCCGGGCGCCTGCGCGTGGATGGGGCGGTCGTACGCGACGCTCGCTTCGAGGTGCGCGAATTCAGCCGCATTGAGCTGGACGACGAGCTGCTGCAGGCCGGCAAGCCGGCGCGCTACTTCATGCTCAACAAGCCGGCCGGCGTGGTCAGCGCCACCGAGCATGCCGAACACCGCACCGTGCTCGACCTGCTCGATGAACCGGACAAGCATGAACTGCACATCGGTGGGCGCCTGGACCTGACCACCACCGGCCTGCTGATCGTCACCAACGACGGCCTCTGGTCGCGCCGCCTCACCGAGCCACGCAGTCGCCTGGGCAAGGTCTACCGGGTTCGCACCGAACAGCCGATCACCGCCGACTACATCGAGGTGTTCGCCCAGGGCCTGTACTTTGCCTACGAGAACCTCACCACCCTGCCCGCCGAGCTGGAGATACTCGGCAGCCACGAAGCCCTGCTGACCCTGCACGAGGGCCGCTATCACCAGGTCAAGCGTATGTTCGGCCACTTCCAGAACAAGGTCATCGGCCTGCACCGCGAGCGCATGGGGCCGCTGCAACTGGACCCGCAACTGGCGCCGGGGCAGTACCGCCCACTGAGCGCGACCGAGATTGCCCTGGTGTGAGCGACCGTCGGGCAGATGCTGCGGCCCAGGTCACTCAAGTGACTTGCACCTGCAACACAAGCCTGCTTGAATCAGAACCGTGGTCCGAACGTGACCAATTAGTCGCAACAACACTCTAAGAAAATTCTTCCGGTCGAGTGCCTCAGGCACCACCAACGGGCCTGCCCTCGTCGCGCCGCAAGGCCGATTCCCGTTCCGGAAAGTACCCGCCACTAACAACAATCGTCGGCCAGCCTTTCGAGCCGATCAGGCCCCGTTTCCAAGGCACATGCCTACCTGTCCTGAAGCTCGCGCAGCCGGTTTCGCTGCGCGTCCGTATCGCCGTGCGTCAGGGGCATGACCATGAAAGCAGAAACCGCTGTGCTGGATATCCAGGGGCAATACCGGGTTTACACGGAGTTCTACCGCGCCGACGGCGCCGAGCAGACCATCATCCTGGTCAACGGCTCGCTGTCGACCACCGCCTCCTTCGCGCAGACGGTCCGTTACCTCCACCCCCACTTCAACGTGGTGCTGTTCGACCTGCCCTACGCCGGGCACTCGCGCGAGTACAACAGCCACGACCAGTTCCTCACCCGCGAGGATGAGGCCGACATCCTGCTGGCGCTGGTCGAGCACTTCGCCTGCGACACCGTGCTGTCCTTCTCCTGGGGCGGCATCGCCACCCTCCAGGCCCTGGCCCGCAAACCGCCGAGGATCGAGCGCGCAGTGATCAACTCCTTCTCGCCGGTGGTCAATAGCGCCATGCTCGGCTACCTGCGCGCCGGCCTGGCGGTGATGCGCGACTGCGACCGCGAGAGCATCGGCATGGTGCTCAACGGCACCATCGGCAAGCACCTGCCTTCGCTGTTCAAGCGCTACAACCATCGCCACGTCACCGGCCTGGAACGCTACGAATACGAGCAGATGAGCTTCCACGTGGAAACCGTGCTGAACAACGGCGGCCGCTCCTGCGTCAGCTTCGCCGGCCAGATCGACATACCGCTGCTGTTCGTCAACGGCGAATGGGACGAATACACCACGCCGGAAGATGCGCGCCTGTTCACCCAGCACGTGCGCCATGGCGAATTCCGCACCATCCCCCAGGCCGGGCATTTCCTCGACATGGAACACAAGGCCGCCTGGATGCAGACCCGCGACGCACTGCTGGCCTTCCTGCTACCGCCAACCAGCAGCCGCGCCCGCAGCCAGACGGCGGAGAAGCACGCCCTGGCCGTTTGAGCGCGATTGCGAGCAAAACGGGCGCCGCCCCTGCGCCCAAGCTTCACCTGGGCGGGCGATTCTGGTACAAAGTCAGCCGCCCGAGCGGGCGTCGTATAATGGCATTACCTGAGCTTCCCAAGCTCATGACGAGGGTTCGATTCCCTTCGCCCGCTCCAGAATCCAAAAGATAAAGCCCTGCTCTGCAGGGATTTTTCATATTCGCTGTTATCTAGCGTCGAAGAAGTGTTGAACCGGCTAAGGAAGGCTCGGGCATGGTGAACAGGTACAGACTGATCCAAACCATAAGATATCTACTGTTCGCCGTATTGTTTGGCGGCTGCTATGGCCTCCATCTGCTCTTCCACGGAGATTTTGACCTCAGTATTTGGGGAGCTTTGGGTTCCCTGCCAGTGACGGTCTTGCTATACAAACTGGACGTCAAGGTAAAGGCATCCACACACGACCGCCGGGGCAAGCAAACAGCTGCAATTGCTGTTCTCTGTTTTTTCTTCTACTTCACCTTTTCCGCTTACATCATCACTCGCAGTGGTCACGAGCTAGTGGCTCGGCCCACAAAAACAGAGGCTCTGGTAACTCGTCATTTGTCCGGAAACGCAAGGGGGCGATTGGATATTTTCCCTTCGTGCAAGTTTGTTGTCAGCGTACGCAGCCCGGTACGTAGGGATTACTGTGCGACCAGAGAGGAGTTTGATCTACTGCAACAGGCTCCGACCGAACGATTAACCTGGCAAAGCAAGGCTTGGCTCATAACAAACGATTCCGCCCTAGGCAGCACGATCGTTTCTCTAGTAGGGCGAATGTAATCATGCTCGCTGATTGAACGACCATCGCCCCCACCGAATCGCATGAAATCGATGCTCCGCCGCTAAAAGCAAAAAAGCACCCGTAGGTGCTTTTCTGTTGGCGCAATCAGCTGGATAACCCCGCCGCCCCAGCCCGCGCTGCATGCAGCTTCTTGTAGCTCTCGATCAGGCGCAGGTGCTTGTCGAGCCCCTCCAGCTGCATGTTGGTCGGCGTCAGGCCGTAGAAGCGCACGCTGCCATCCACCGAGCCCAGCGCCGCGTCCATGCGCTCGTTGCCGAACATGCGGCGGAAGTTGGCCTCGTAGTCGGCCATGTCCAGGTCGTCGTCCAGTTGCACTTCCAGCACCACGTTGAGCGCCTGGTAGAACAGGCCGCGCTCGACGGTGTTGTCGTTGTACTGCAGGAAGGCCTCGACCAGCCCCTTGGCCTGCTCGAACTTCTTCAGCGCCACGTAGATCAGCAGCTTCAGCTCGAGGATGGTCAGTTGGCCCCAGATGGTGTTGTCGTCGAACTCGATGCCGATCAGCGTGGTGATGTCGGTGTAGTCGTCGACCTCACAATTCTCCAGACTCTTGAGCAGGCTCTTCAGGCGCAGGTCGCTGAGGCTGTGCAGGTTGAGAATGTCGGAGCGGAAGATCAGCGCCTTGTTGGTGTTGTCCCAGATAAGGTCCTCGACCGGGTAAATCTCCGAGTAGCCGGGCACCAGGATGCGACAGGCGTTGGCGCCGAGGTCGTCGTACATGGCCATGTACACCTCCTTGCCCAGGCCCTCGAGGATGCCGAACAGGGTCGCGGCTTCCTGGGCGTTGGAGTCCTCGCCATGACCGGAGAAGTCCCACTCGACGAACTCGTAGTCGGCCTTGGCGCTGAAGAAGCGCCAGGACACCACACCGCTGGAGTCGATGAAGTGCTCGACGAAGTTGTTCGGCTCGGTCAGTGCGTTGCTCTCGAAGGTCGGCTGCGGCAGGTCGTTGAGGCCTTCGAAGCTGCGGCCCTGGAGCAGCTCGGTAAGGCTGCGCTCCAGCGCCACTTCGAAGCTCGGGTGCGCGCCGAACGAGGCGAACACGCCGCCGGTGCGCGGGTTCATCAGGGTCACGCACATCACCGGGAATTCGCCACCGAGGGAAGCGTCCTTGACCAGCACCGGGAAGCCCTGCTCCTCCAGGCCCTGGATGCCGGCGACGATGCCGGGGTACTTGGCCAGCACCTCCTGCGGTACGTCCGGCAGGGCCAGTTCGTCTTCGAGGATTTCGCGCTTGACCGCGCGCTCGAAGATTTCCGACAGGCACTGCACCTGCGCCTCGGCCAGGGTGTTGCCGGCGCTCATGCCGTTGGACAGATACAGGTTCTCGATCAGGTTGGACGGGAAGTACACCGTCTCGCCATCCGAATGGCGCACGAAAGGCAGCGAGCAGATGCCACGCGCCTTGTTGCCGGAGTTGGTGTCGTACAGGTGCGAGCCGCGCAGCTCGCCGTCGGGGTTGTAGATCTCCAGGCAGTACTCGTCGAGGATCTCTTCCGGCAGCGCGTCCTTCGGCCCCGGCTTGAACCACTGCTCGTTCGGGTAATGCACGAAGTCGGCGTTGGCGATCTCCTCGCCCCAGAACTGGTCGTTGTAGAAGAAGTTGCAGTTCAGCCGCTCGATGAACTCGCCCAGCGCCGAAGCCAGCGCGCTTTCCTTGGTGGCTCCCTTGCCGTTGGTGAAGCACAGCGGCGACTGCGCGTCGCGGACATGCAGCGACCAGACGTTGGGCACGATGTTGCGCCAGGAGGCGATCTCGATTTTCATCCCCAGGCCGGCGAGGATGGCCGACATATTGGCGATGGTCTGCTCCAGCGGCAGGTCCTTGCCGAGGATGCGCGTGCCCTCGCCTTCGGTCAGCGCCGGGATCAGCAGGGCCTGGGCGTCGGCGTCGAGGTTGTCGACTTCCTCGATGATGAAATCGGGACCGGTCTGTACCACCTTCTTCACGGTGCAGCGGTCGATGGAGCGCAGGATGCCGACGCGGTCCTTCTCGGAGATGTCCGCCGGCAGCTCGACCTGGATCTTGAAGATCTGCTTGTAGCGATCCTCCGGGTCGACAATGTTGTTCTGCGACAGGCGAATGTTTTCCGTGGGGATGTTGCGCGTCTGGCAGTACAGCTTGACGAAGTAGGCCGCGCACAGCGCCGAGGACGCCAGGAAATAGTCGAACGGCCCCGGCGCCGAGCCATCGCCCTTGTAGCGGATGGGCTGGTCGGCAATCACCGTGAAGTCATCGAACTTGGCTTCGAGACGGAGGTTGTCGAGAAAGTTGACCTTGATTTCCATGCGGGATTACCAGACTAGCGAGCCAAACGATTTGGGCCGGCATTATCCGTTATTCCGCCCTCTCAGGGTGCGCAGGCATTAAGCCATCACGAAATGTGATGCATAGCACATTTTTATCCACCCTGAAATGTCGACAACGTCACAAAGCTTGGTAGGCTCTCGGCGAACCCCACTCAGGAGTTTTCCGATGAAGGAACAACGGAAGTACCTCGCGTTGCGTGCTCATATCGAAAGCCTGCTCCAGGACGGAGCGCAGATCGTCAGCCGCGTACCTTTCACCCTGCGCATCAGCGGACATCTGTTCCGTGTGCAGCACGGCATGTTGATCGGTAACTCGGCAGCGGCCTGACGTCAGTCAGGAATGCACGCACCAGCTCACCGACTCGGGCGGCATGCCCAGGCAATCCACCGCGTGGATCAGGCCTGAGGCCAAGGCATCCTGCGCATTGATGATGCGCGGTGCGGCCGTCAGGCAGTCGAGCACGTCCAGCGGCACCTGGGCACCCCGGGTGCGCTCCTCGACGATGCTGGCGTACAGCTGCAAGTCATAGTCCAGGCTCATCGCATATTCCGACATGCGCGCATGGTCGACCGCGCCATTCAGCGTCCAGTGAAAGGGATGAAAGAGAAACTTGCTGTGGTGGCAGGCCGTGCGCTGCTCGCCCGCCAGGAAGATGATGTTGCCCATTGACTCGACCGTGCCGAGGTTGTGGGTCTTCACCGGCACCGGCAGGGAAATCAGGAAGTTGTAGAGGGAGAAGCCGTAGCTGCATTCGCCGCCCATGGTGGCGATCTTGATGACCAGCTCGTCGGCGCCCTGCTGGATGGCCTGTGAGCACTTGTCGATCAGTTGGCCGCAGGTGGTCGAGTTGATCGGTGCGGTGAAATGAATCACGTGGCTGCGCATGCCCGCTCTCCATGACAAACGATGAGCGGAAGCCGAAGCTTCCGCTCGTGTGCATCAGCGGTCGCGACCGCCTCCGCCGCTGTTTTGGCCACCTTTGCGGCCAGCTTCGGACGCCTTCTGGCGATCATTGGCGAAGTTGCCTCCACCGCTCTGACCGCCTTGGCGGCCGCTTTCCTGGCGGGACTGATCACTGCGCTGGCCTTGCTCGCGCTTGATCGATTCGCCAGTGCCCATTCTGTTCTTGTCACCAGTCATGGTGAACCTCCATCTCTTCAGTCTTTGGATGTGAGACACACATCTTTCATACGGTTTCGATGGCGCCTCAGAGTCACTGAGTGGGCAGGCCGCCGTGCGGTTTCATGTTTTTCCGCCGCTGCGGACGAATGGCCAATTGCCCCGCTGCGCTTCAACCGGCGGCGATGCCGGTTATGGTGACGCCGTAGTGACGCAACAGCAGCACTGCCGGTTCGCTGCTTTGTTTGTCCTGGCCATCGCCGAACTCGCCCTTCTCCAGGTTCTGTCTGGCCCAGGCCAGCAGATGCTCCACGGCTTCCTCCATCTCCGGCTTGTGATCGGCCTGCATATCCAGCGTATTGGTGTTGTTGTCCTTGCTGTAGGTGATGGTCCATTGCGCCATGGTGATCTCCTTGCGTCGTGCGTGCCTGACCACCGGGCCAGACGCTTGCATACAGAATTCGAGTGGCCAGCGGGAACAAGGGTTCAGCCAATAAGCCAAGCGGCAGTGCAGACGGTCGGGCCGGGGTTGCATGAACAGACTCCGTCGCGCACTCTTACCTGTATATAAAGCCAGTACAACACCATGCTCGCGCCGCTCGACTCCCCCCTCTATTACCTCAGCAACTTTCGCGCGGCGTTAGCCTGGATCGAGCAGCGCTATGCCGACCTGCTGGACGCGGACGAGCAGGCCTTTCTGGCTCATTTTCATGCGCTGCCGGAAGCCTCCCAGGCGCTGCTGGTGCGCCTGGTCATGCGCAAGGGCCCGCACTTTCGCGCGGGCAAGCTGGCCTATGCGGAGATCGGCGATATCGCTAGCGCAGCCGCCCCGCTGCTGAGCCTGGGCTGGCTGATCGAGGATGCCGAGCTGGAGCTGGACGCGCTGTTCGCCCTGCTGCGCAAGGACGAGCTGCTGACCACCTTCGCCGAGACCCGGGCGTTGCGCGGCCTGAAGAAGAGCGAGCTGCTGGAGACACTGCGTGAATCGCACCCGACGGCGCGTACCTTCGCCCAGTGGAGTGCGGGGCTGGACCTGCTCTACAGCCTGACCGTCGGCCCGCTGTGTGATCGCCTGCGTCTGCTGTTCTTCGGCAACCTGGCGCAGGACTGGTCCGAATTCGTGCTGGCCGAGCTGGGTGTCTACCGCTACGAGAGCGTGCCCATCGGCGCCGAGTCGCGCGGCTTCCGCAGCCGACTCGATGTCGACCGCTACCTGCACCTGCAGCATTGCCGCGAACTGTTCGAAGCCGGCCTGCCGATTGCCGAGGTGCTGCTCGAACTGGGCGACTTCACTAGCGACAACCCGCACCTGGCGCGACGCCACGCCAAGCTGCTGTTCCAGCTGGGGCAACAGCTGGAGCGCGAGGGTGAGCTGGCCGAGGCCGCCGCCCTGTACGCCATCAGCGCCCATGGCGAGGCACGCCAGCGCCGGGTGCGCGTGCTGGAAAAGCTCGGCGAATTCCAGCAGGCCCACGACCTGGCCAGCTCCGCCCTGCTCGCGCCGCACAACGACGCCGAGACCCAGGCGCTGGAGCGCGCCCTGCCGCGCCTGCAACGCCAGCTCGGCCTGCCGAAACAACCGCGCAAACCGCCGGCCGAGGCCGGGCTGATCGAGCTGGAACTGCCGCAGCCGCTGGAGTTCAGCGTGGAGTGGGCGGTGCAGCAGCACCTGCACGACGAGCAGGCGCCGGCCTTCTACGTGGAGAACACCCTGGTCTGCAGCCTGTTCGGCCTGCTGTGCTGGGAGGCGATCTTCGCCCCGCTGCCCGGCGCCTTCTTCCACCCCTTCCACGCCGGACCGGTGGACCTGCATGACGGCGACTTCCGCAGCCGCCGCCAGGCACTGTTCGAGCGCTGCCTGGCACTGCTGGATGACGGCAGCCACGCCGAGGCGATCCGCGCCACCTACGCGGCCAAGCATGGCATCGTCTCGCCCTTCGTGCATTGGGCGGTGCTGACGCCCGAGCTGCTGGAGACCGCCCTGCACTGCCTGCCGCCGGCGCACCTGCGTGCCTGGTTCGAGCGCCTGCTCGGCGACATCCGCGCCAACCGTGCCGGCATGCCGGACCTGATCCAGTTCTGGCCGGCCGAGCGGCGCTACCGGATGATCGAGGTGAAGGGCCCCGGCGATCGTCTGCAGGATAACCAGAAGCGCTGGCTGGCCTTCTGCGCCGAGCACGGCATGCCGGTGGACGTCTGCTACGTGCGCTGGAGTGCGTCCGCGTGAGTTACGCCGTGGCCGTGCGCGCGCTGTGCGAGTTCACCGCCAAGCAGGGTGACCTCGACCTGCGCTTCACCCCCGCGCCCACCGCAGCCGAGGGCATGGCCGGGCACAGCACGGTGGTCGGCCGGCGCGGCGCCGGCTACCTCGCCGAGCTGCCGCTCGCCGGCGAGTATCCTGGGCTGCAGGTTAGCGGCCGCGCCGACGGCTACGACCCGGCGCAAAACCTGCTGGAAGAGATCAAGACCCACCGGGGCGACGTGGCACGCATCCCGGACAACCACCGCGTGCTGCACTGGGCCCAGGTCAAGGTCTACGGCTGGCTGCTGTGCGACGCGCTGGAGCTGCCGCATATCGACCTGGCGGTGGTCTACTTCAACGTGATCTCGCAGAAGGAGACGGTGTTTCGCGAGCGCTTCGATGCTGTCGAACTGAGGACCTTCTTTGAACTGCAGTGCGCGCGCTTCGTCGCCTGGGCGAAGCAGGAAACCGCCCACCGCTTGGCCCGCGACGCCAGCCTGGAGACGCTGCGCTTCCCCTATCCGAGCTTCCGCCGCGGCCAGCGCCAGCTCGCCGAATCCGTATACCGCGCCGCCCGCGACGGCGACTTCCTGCTGGCCCAGGCCACTACCGGCATCGGCAAGACCCTGGCCACCCTGTTCCCGCAGCTCAAGGCGTTTCCCGGCCGGGACCTGGACCGCCTGTTCTTCCTCACCGCCAAGACCCCCGGCCGGCGCCTGGCGCTGGACGCCCTGGCCAGCCTGCGCGCGCAGGAAGACGACATGCCGCTGCGGGTGCTGGAGCACGTGGCCCGCGACAAGGCCTGCGAACACCCGGACAAGGCCTGTCACGGCGACTCCTGCCCGTTGGCCAAGGGCTTCTACGACCGCCTGCCGGCCGCCCGCGCCGCCGCCCTCGAACAGCGCTGGCTGACCCAGGAGGCCGTGCGCGAGATCGCCCTGGCGCACCAGGTCTGCCCCTACTACCTGTCCCAGGAGCTGTGCCGCTGGAGCGACGTGGTGGTCGGCGACTACAACTACTACTTCGATATGACCGCCCTCCTGCATGGGCTGACGGTGCTCAACGGCTGGAAGGTCACCCTGCTGGTGGACGAGGCGCACAACCTGATCGACCGCGCCCGCGGTATGTACAGCGCCGAACTGGATCAGGCCGAATTCAACGCCCTGCGCAAGGTCGCCCCGGCGGCTCTCAAGGGCGTGCTGGAGCGTGTCGGCCGCCACTGGAACCAGCTGCACCGCGACCAGGAAGTGCCGTACCAGATCTACCCGGCCATCTCCGACCTGTTCATCGCCGCCCTACAGAAGGCGGTGAGCGCGATCACCGACCACCTCACCGACCAGCCCGAGGGCAACCAGGCCGCGCTGCTGCGTTTCTACCTCGACGCCATGCTGTTCTGCCGCCTGGCCGAGGCCTTCGGCCCGCACTCACTGTTCGACATCACCCGCCACGACTCGCGCAGCAGCCGCAGCCTGTCGACCCTGTGCCTGCGCAACATCGTACCGGCGCGCTTCCTCGCCGAGCGCTTCGCCAACGCCCACAGCGCCACGCTGTTCTCCGCCACCCTCAGCCCCGGCCACTATCACGCCGACCTGCTCGGCCTGCCGCGCGACTGGCAGTGGCTGGAAGTGCAGTCGCCGTTCAGCGCCGAGCAGCTCAGGGTCCAGGCGCTGGCCAACCTGTCGACCCGCTACCAGCATCGCGAGACCAGCCTGGCCCCCATCACCGATCTGGTGGCCCGCCAGTTCCGCGAGCAGCCGGGCAATTACCTGGCCTTCTTCAGCAGCTACGCCTACCTGGAACAGGCCCTGGACAACTTCCGCCGCGCGCACCCGGATATCCCGGTGTGGGCACAGTCGCGCAGCATGAACGAGGCCGAGCGCCAGGCCTTTCTCGAACGCTTCCACGAAGGCTCCCAGGGCATCGGCTTCGCCGTGCTCGGCGGCGCCTTCGGCGAGGGCATCGACCTGCCCGGCAAGCGCCTGATCGGCGCCTTTATCGCCACCCTCGGCCTGCCGCAGGTCAACCCGGTCAACGAGGAAGTGAAGGCGCGCATGCAGCAGATGTTCGGCAACGGCTACGACTACGCCTACCTTTACCCCGGCCTGCAGAAGGTGGTGCAGGCCGCCGGTCGGGTGATTCGCACCACCGAGGACCAAGGCGTGGTCTACCTGCTGGACGACCGCTTCACCCGTGGCGAAGTGCGCCAGCTGCTGCCCAGCTGGTGGCAGGTCGAGCGCAGTCGTTACCAGGCGAGCCTGGAGCCGGTCGATCCCTAGTGGCCATACACACTTTGCAAACACCCGGCACTTGAGGCGCGGCGGAATTTCCTTATCCTCCGCAGCCGTGACACCGGGCCCCTCTGACGGCTAGCCGCCGCCATGTCGGAGTCATAGTTGGTACAACTACGACTGCAAGGAGGGGCTCATGACTGCCCTAGATTCGTTCCTCTTCGCCGACCTGCTCGGTACCGCCACCTGGCTGTGGCTGACCTTCTTCGCCCTGGTGGCCGCTCTGCTGGCCTTCGACCTCGGCATCCTGCACCGCGACAACCGCGAGATCGGCGTCAAGGAGAGTCTGCTGCTGTCGGCCGGCTACATCTCCATGGGCCTGCTGTTCGCCGTCTGGGTGTTCTTCCAGAAAGGCGGCGACGCCAGCATGGACTACCTCACCGGCTTCCTGATCGAGAAGTCGCTGTCGATGGACAACGTGTTCGTCATGGCGCTGATCTTCAGCTTCCTGGCCATCCCGCGGCAGTACCAGCACAAGGTGCTGTTCTGGGGAATCATGGGCGTGATCGTGCTGCGCGCCATCATGATCGGCCTGGGCGCCGCGCTGATCAGCGAGTTCGACTGGATCCTCTACGTGTTCGGCGCCTTCCTGCTGCTGACCGGCGTGAAGATGCTGTTCTCCAAGGTCGATGACGAGCCGGACCTGGCCAACAACCGCTTGGTCAAATGGCTGCGCAACCACCTGCCGGTGACCGACCGCCTGCACGAGCAGCAATTCTTCGTGCGCCAGGAGGACGCCAGCGGCAAGCTCAAGCTGTGGATCACCCCGCTGTTCCTGGCCCTGATCCTGATCGAACTGGCCGACCTGGTGTTCGCCGTTGACAGCGTGCCGGCGATCTTCGCCATCACCCAGGACCCGTTCATCGTCTACACCTCGAACATCTTCGCCATCCTCGGCCTGCGCGCCCTGTACTTCGCCCTGGCCGCGATGATCCATCGCTTCGCCTACCTGAAGTACGCCCTGGCCCTGGTGCTGGTGTTCATCGGCGGCAAGATCTTCCTGCACGGCATCATCGGCAAGGTGCCGGCCGTGATCTCGCTCAGCGTGACCGTGGGCCTGCTGGCCGGCGGCGTACTGCTGTCGCTGTGGAAGACCCGCAACCAGCCAGCCCACAAACTCGAATCCTGATTGCAGAGGAGTTTCATCATGTCCCCCATCAAACCGCTGCTGCTCGGCCTGGGCCTGTTCGCCCTGGCCGGCTGCGATACCGCCGAGCAGGCCGCCGAGAGCTTTGCCAAAAAGGTCGAGGAAGCGGCCGTGGAAACGGCCCGCGAGAGCCTGGGCGAGACCATCAAGGAGTTCGACAAGCAGGTCGACCAGCTCAACGAGCAGGTCGACCAGGCCCAGGAAAATACGCGCCAATGGATGGACCAGGCGCAGCCGAAGCCCGAGCAGGAAAAGCCGCCGCAGGATTCGCAGCAGCAGCCTGATCAGGACATGATCGAGACCTGATCAGTCGGCGAACGCCGCCTGCAGCAGCTGTGGCAGCACCACCCCGGCGGCGCCCGCCAGGCCGTATTCGCGCGGCCCGCCAGGCGCCACCGGCTGCGGATTGATGTGCACCACGCAGGCGCCATGGCGCACGGCGATCTGTGGCACCTGGGCCGCCGGATAGACCAGCCCCGAGGTGCCGATCGACAACAGCAGATCGCACTCGGCAGCCGCCGCAAAGGCCTGCTGCAAAGCGGCCTCCAGCATCGATTCGCCGAACCACACCACCCCCGGGCGAACCGGCCCGCCACAACTCTCGCAGCGTGGCGGCGCCAGGCGCCTGCCCTCTTCCGGTTCGTCGAGCTCGCGGGCAAGGCCGCTGAAGGGCGCGGCGCAGTCGAAGCAGCGCGGCGCCTGCAGGCTGCCGTGCAGATGGATCACCTCCCGGCTGCCGGCACGCTCGTGCAGGTCGTCGACGTTCTGCGTCACCAGGGTCAGGCGCGGCACCCGGCTCGCCAGCTCGGCGATGGCCCGGTGCGCCGAGTTGGGCATGGCGCGCAGCACCCGCTGGCGGCGCCATTCGTACCAACCCCAGACCAGCTCCGGGTCGGCCACGAACGCCTCGGGCGTGGCCAGGCGCGCCGGATCGAAACGCGCCCACAGGCCGGTCAGCGCATTACGGAAGGTGGGAATGCCACTCTCCGCCGACACCCCGGCGCCGGTAAACACCAGCAGATGGCAACTGTCGCGCAGGGCCTGAACTATTGCAGGCAGCATGACTGGCCCAGCAAGCATATAGGGCACTCCCAGGTAATGAGCCGCCATTCTGGCCGGGCCCGGCCGCCTGCGCCACTCATCACGGCGATGGAACGGGCCGGACCGGGGTCGGTCGCACACTAACCCCATCAGGAGAAACGCCATGCACAACGTCCAAGGTTACGAACGCGCACTGTCCATCGGTTTCGGTCTGGCCGGGCTCGCCTGCGGCCTGCATCGCGGCGGCATCGACGGCATCGGCCTGGCTGCACTGGGCGGCGTAGGCCTGCTACGCGGCTTGACCGGTCACTGCGTGATGAAGGGCTATCTGCAGGACCCGCATCACGAAATCCACTACCTCAAGGGGGAACTGCTGCGCCTGCGCGAGGCACTGGCTCGGCTGGGCCCGCAGGACCCGGCGATCGAACCGCCGCTGGGGGCGGACACCATGGTCTCCGGCTTCGATCGTTCGTTGCTCAACAGCCGCTGACCTAGGCCGAGCAGAGATTACGAATGGCCCGCGAGGCACAGCTGGACGAGGCACGACGCAGCTTGAGGTAGGCCTCGCGAGCATTGGCGGCGCAGCGGCTGAGGTATTCGCATTCGGCGCGCTGCTCCGCGGTGTAGGGCAGCGCCGTCTCGTTCATGAACTGGATCAACGCCTGATGCGCCTCGGCGGATAGCCGGGCCAACCGGCTCTCTTCCTGGGTGATTCGGGCATGGTCCATAGAGCTTCTTCTCCTGGCGGAATATTGGTCTCGGCTTTTTGACGCCAGAAAGCTCCAATGTTCCGCAAGGATCGACGACCGGTAACCGATCAGCCGCCGCGCTGGTTGGGCTGTGCGCCTCGCTCGGCATGCTCAGCAGTGCCGACGACGCGCTCGGCGCCCCGGTGCTCGCGTTCCGGCGGGCGTTGCGGGTCGTTGCCCGGGCCAGGCTGATGTTCCGGGTTCAGGTCCACCTGACCTGGACTGAGCGGGTCAGGCTTGCCCGGCAGGGGCGAATGAGGATTCTGATCCTCGGTGGGATGGTACGGATCGATGGACATGCTCGTCTCCTCGGCCAGGCGGTGGCTGGCCCTCGCCGATTGGAGGTGAGCAGGACCCTAGGGTTCGAGCTATTTACGTGCCGACCGCTAGCCGGCCAGCGCCACCGAGCCGGTCTGCGGACGGCCCAGCAGCAGGCGGTACAGGCCTTGCTCGTCCCGTTCAACCAGGCCGCAGGCGCAAAGGCGACTGAGCACCTGGCGCACGCTGAGCACGGAAATCTGTTCGTCGGCCATCAGCAGGAAACCATGCAGCTCCCGCGAGCGCAGGCCCTTGTCGTTGCGTTGCAACACTTCGAGGATCTTCAGCCGAACCAGGCTGACCTTCAGTCCGGCTCCCTGCAGCATCGCCTTCAGTTGCTGACGTTCGTCATTGGCGGTCATGGCACTCTCCCTGTGCGTGTGTGATCCACGTCTTGTTAGTCTGGGGGAAAAACTGTCGAGATGAACAGCTCCTAATCATTAAGACGTACGAGAGGTGAAAAACCTGCAGCGAAACTGCAACTTTTTTGTCTCGCCTGCGACCCATTCTTTGTGCTATTTCTCGACCCGCTCCGGCTTCGCTGCCAGACAGGGCGCAAGCAGCAACTCGACACCAAGAGCTGCGTCGCCGCCGGGGCCATTGCAAGGGTGGCGGCTGTGCCGCCAGATACAGACAAGCCCGCTGGGGAAAGAAATGAGAAGGCTTGTACTGCTGCTTGTCACGCTGGCGCTGGTCGCCGGCTGCTCCGCAACTGCCAAGACATATGAAAAGAAGGGCCGCAAAGGTCTCAACATCAATTGCTCCGGGCTCACTTCCAGCTGGGAGCAATGCGAACAGAAGGCAACCCGCGCCTGCGGCCCCAAGGGCTACAAGGTGGTGGCCAAGGCCGGCGCCGACCAGGGTAGCGAAGACGACCCCGCCGATTTCTTGTTCGGCATAAATCCCGCCGGCTTCTCCAGCCGCAGCATGATCGTGCTCTGCAAGTAGACGGACGTCCGCTTGCCGCCCCGCCAAAGGTCCGCCATCGCGGGCCTTTTCCGTAGACCGGACGACAGACGCAGCCCCCCACCTCTCTGCCTTCCTAAACCTGGCCAGGTATAGTGGCGCGCGTCGCCATCACGAGAGACCACGCATGTACCACGGGGAAAAATTCAACGCCTGGACCCACCTTGTCGGCGCGGTACTGGCCTGCACCGGCGCGATCTGGCTGCTGATCCTGGCCAGCCTCACGGGCGAGCCGCTGAAGATCGTCAGCGTGGCCGTCTACGGCGTCGCCCTCGTCGTGCTGTACAGCATCTCCACGCTCTACCACAGCCTGCGCGGGCGGGCGAAGCTGATCATGCGCAAGCTCGATCACCTGTCGATCTACCTGCTGATCGCCGGCAGCTACACGCCCTTCTGCCTGGTCACGCTCGAGGGCGCCTGGGGCTGGACGCTGTTCGGCATCGTCTGGACCCTGGGCATCATCGGCATGCTGCAGGAGATCAAGCCGCGCTCGGAAGCCCGCGTGCTGTCGCTGGTGATCTACGCGGTGATGGGCTGGATCGTGCTGATCGCCATCGAGCCGCTGCTCGCCGCCCTCGGCCGCACCGGCTTCACCTGGCTGGCCGCCGGCGGCGTGCTGTACACGGTGGGCATCCTGTTCTTCGCCTACGACAGCCGCTTCCGTCACTGGCACGGCATCTGGCACCTGTTCGTCATGGCCGGCAGCCTGCTGCACTTCATCGCCATCCTGCGCTACGTGGTCTGAGCGCCACTCATCGTCGCAACTGAACACCACCGCGTGCACCCAGTCGGTTACTGAACACTCTCCCTGGAGAAACGCCATGGTTGCATTCGATCCCCAGTCGCGCCACGCGGCACACCACGCCTATCAGCGGCAGAACATTTCCAACCACGAGCGGGCCTTGTCCACCGCCGCCGGCATCATCCTCACCGGCGCCGGCCTGCATCGCGGCGGCATCCTCGGCCTGGCCGGGCTCACCCTCGGCGGCCTGCTGCTGGCCCGCGGCGGCACCGGGCACTGCAATCTCAAGGGTCTGTTGAACGACCCGCAAGCCGAGATTCGTCACCTGCGCGCACGCATACGCCAGCTCAGCGCAACGCTCGCCCACGCCTCCGCCGAGCACAACGGCACCAGCCTGCGCAGCCCCACGCGCGCCGCCGAGGCGTTCGATGCCCAGCAGATTCCCGGCGGCAGCTACGCCGTCGATCCCGCGTCTGCCAACCGCATGAGCGGCCACTTCTGATAGCGACCTGAGCCCTCCCTGGCCACACAGGCCATGGAGGGCACGGCGCTGTTCACGCCCTGCGCAGCGGCGCATTCCACCCTAACCTTTTGTCCTGCACATCGGTCTTAACCGACAACGCGCCTCGCGCCCGCAGCAGGACTATCGACATTCATGGACCTGGTCATCGCCCGCCCCGAAGGCCTCTACTGCCCGCCCGGCGATTTCTATATCGACCCCTGGCGCCCGGTCGAGCGCGCCGTGATCACCCACGGCCACGGCGACCATGCCCGCGGCGGCAGTCGCCACTACCTGGCCGCCGCGCCCGGTGCCGGCATCCTGCGCACGCGCCTGGGCGGCGACATCAACCTGCAGACCCTCGACTACGGTGAGCGCCTCGATCACCACGGCGTGACACTGAGCCTGCACCCCGCCGGCCACGTGCTCGGCTCGGCCCAGGTGCGCCTGGAACATCGCGGCGAGATCTGGGTCGCGTCCGGCGACTACAAGGTCGAACCGGACGGCACCTGCGCGCCATTCGAGCCGGTGCGCTGCCATACCTTCATCACCGAATCGACCTTCGGCCTGCCGATCTACCGCTGGCAGCCGCAGGCGCAGATCTTCGCCGGCATCGATGACTGGTGGCGGCAGAATCAGGCCGCGGGCCGCGCCAGCGTGCTGTTCTGCTACGCCTTCGGCAAGGCGCAGCGCATCCTCCACGGCATCGATGCGAGCATCGGGCCGATCCTCGGCCACGGCTCGATGGAGCCGCTCAACCAGGTCTACCGCGACGCCGGCGTGCACCTGCCGCCGACCCTGTACGCTGGCGATTTCAAGAAGAGCGACCCGCTGCTGCGCCAGGCGCTAATTCTCGCCCCGCCCTCGGCCGGCGGCAGCACTTGGATGCGCCGCTTCGGCGACTACAGCGACGCCTTCGCCAGCGGCTGGATGATGCTGCGCGGCACGCGCCGACGGCGCGGTGTGGACCGCGGCTTCGTGCTCTCCGACCATGCCGACTGGCCGGGCCTGCTGTGGGCCATCGAGCAGACCGGCGCCGAGCGGGTGTTCGTCACCCACGGCTCGGTCAGCGTGCTGGTGCGCTACCTGCGCGAACAGGGCCTGGACGCCCAGGGCTTTGACACCGAATACGGCGATGAAGACGAAGCGGCGCCCGCCGCAGAAGCGGAGCCGAGCCCATGAAGGCCTTCGCCGAACTCTACGGGCGCCTCGACGCCACCACCTCGAGCAACGCCAAGCTCGCCGCGTTGCAGGATTACTTCCGCACGGCCAGCGCCGAGGATGCCGCCTGGGCGGTGTACTTCCTCGCCGGCGGACGCCCGCGCCAGCTGGTACCGGCCAAACAGTTGCGCGAGCTGGCGATGCAGGCGGCCAACCTGCCGGAGTGGCTGTTCGAGGAAAGCTACTCGGCGGTCGGCGACCTGGCCGAGACCATCGCCCTGCTGCTGCCCGAATCCAGCCATGAATCGGATGAAGGCCTGGCCGTATGGGTCGAGGACAAACTCCTGCCCCTGCGCGGCCTGCCGCCGGAAGAACTGGCCGCGCGCCTGCCGGCATTCTGGGCCCAGCTCGACCGCCAGGCGCTGATGGTGTGCATCAAGCTGATCACCGGCGCCTTCCGCGTCGGCGTGTCCAAGCTGCTGGTGACCCGCGCACTGGCCAGCCTCGCCGACCTCGACGCCAAGCGCGTGGCCCAGCGCCTGGTCGGCTACACCGACCTGTCGCACCGGCCCAGCGCCGAAAGCTACCGCCGCCTGATCGCCGCCGAATCGGACGACGAGCACGCCCAGCGCGGCGGCCAGCCCTACCCGTTCTTCCTCGCCCACGCTCTGCAACTGCCGGTGGAGAAATTCGAGGAAAGCCTCGGCCCGGTGGAGGCATGGCAGGTGGAGTGGAAGTGGGACGGCATCCGCGCCCAGCTGGTCAAGCGCGACGGCCGCCTGTGGCTGTGGTCGCGCGGCGAGGAGCTGATCAGCGAACGCTTCCCCGAGCTGGACGAGCTGGCAGCGCGCCTGCCGGATGGCACGGTGATCGACGGCGAGCTGGTGGTCTGGCGCCATCCGCCGCCCGACGCCAAGCAGGTCAGCCTGATGAACGTCGGCAGCGCAAAGCTGGAGGCGGACGTGGAAGATGCAGTCGAACGCTACGGCATCCAGCCCTTCGCATTGCTGCAGCAGCGCATCGGGCGCAAGACCCTGGGCAAGAAGATCCTTGAGGAGGTGCCGGTGGCCGTGCTCGGCTACGACCTGCTGGAGTGGCAGGGCCACGACTGGCGCAGCCGCCCGCAGCATGAGCGGCGCGCGCAGCTGGAACAGGTGATCGCCGCCTGCGCCAGCCCCCGGCTGATGCCCTCGCCGCTGCTGCACGGCGACAGCTGGCAGGCGCTGGCCGAGCAGCGCGAAGCGTCGCGCCGCCTCGGCGTCGAGGGGATGATGCTCAAGGCCCGCGACGCCCTGTACGGCGTGGGCCGGACCAAGGACATGGGCGTGTGGTGGAAGTGGAAGGTCGACCCATTTAGCGTCGACGCCGTGCTGATCTACGCCCAGCGCGGCCACGGCCGGCGCGCCAGTCTCTACAGCGACTACACCTTCGCCGTGTGGGACGGCCCGCCGGATGCCAGCGAGCGCAGCCTGGTGCCGTTCGCCAAGGCCTATTCCGGGCTGACCGACGAGGAGATGCGCAAGGTCGACGCCATCGTGCGCAAGACCACCGTGGAGAAGTTCGGCCCGGTGCGCAGCGTCACCCCGACCCTGGTCTTCGAGCTGGGCTTCGAGGGCATCGCCCTGTCCAAGCGCCACAAGAGCGGCATCGCCGTACGCTTCCCGCGCATGCTGCGCTGGCGCCAGGACAAGCGCGTGGAGGACGCCGACACACTGGCCATCCTCCAGGACCTGTTGCAATGAGCCTGGCCGGCGCCTGGTTCGTCCAGCGCGGGTGGAAGGCCTTCGCGTTCCAGAAGGAAGTCTGGCAGGCCGTGGCCAAGGGCGAGTCCGGCGTGCTGCATGCCACCACCGGCTCGGGCAAGACCTACGCGGTGTGGCTGGCCGCGCTCGAGCGCTTCGCCAAGGCCACGCCGGCCACTACCGCCAGCGGCCAGCCGCGCAAGCGCCAGCCCGCCGCCGCGCCGCTCGGCGTGCTGTGGATCACCCCGATGCGCGCCCTGGCTGCCGACACCCAGCGCGCCCTGCAGGCACCGCTGGACGACCTCAACATCGCCTGGAGCGTCGGCCTGCGCACCGGCGACACGGGCAGCAGCGAACGTGCACGCCAGGGCCGCAAGCTGCCCAGTGCGCTGATCACCACTCCGGAAAGCCTGACCCTGCTGCTCACCCGCAGCGATGCCGAGGCGCAGTTCGCCGGCCTGCGCATGTTGGTAGTGGACGAGTGGCACGAGCTGCTCGGCAACAAGCGCGGCGTGCAGCTGCAACTGGCGCTGGCGCGGCTGCGCCGGTGGAACCCAGGGCTGATCGTCTGGGGCCTGTCGGCGACCCTGGGCAATCAGCAGCACGCGCTGCAGGTGCTGCTCGGCGACACGCCGGGGCGTCTGGTGCAGGGCAAGCAGGACAAGAGCCTGCGCATCGACACCTTGCTGCCGCCGGGCATCGAGCGCTTTCCCTGGGCCGGCCACCTGGGCCTGCGCATGCTGCCGCAGGTGGTCGAGGAGGTCGAAGCCAGCGGCACCAGCCTGCTGTTCACCAACACCCGCTCGCAGGCGGAGATCTGGTACCAGGCGCTGCTCGACGCACGGCCGGACTGGGCCGGGTTGATCGCCCTGCACCACGGCTCGCTGTCGCGCGAGGTGCGCGACTGGGTCGAACTGGGCCTCAAGGAAGGCCGGCTGAAAGCCGTGGTGTGCACCTCTAGCCTCGATCTGGGCGTGGACTTCCTGCCGGTGGAACGGGTGCTGCAGATCGGTTCGGCCAAGGGCGTGGCGCGCCTGCTGCAACGGGCCGGGCGCTCCGGCCACGCACCGGGGCTGCCCTCGCGCATCAGCCTGGTGCCGACCCACGCGCTGGAGCTGATCGAAGCCGCCGCCGTGCAGGACGCGGTCGCCGCCGGGCGCGTCGAGGCCCGGCAATCGCCGGACAAACCCCTCGATGTGTTGGTCCAGCACCTGGTCAGCATGGCCCTCGGCGGCGGCTTTCGACCGGACGAACTGCGCGAGGAAGTGCGCAGCGCCTGGGCCTATCGCACGCTTACCGACGAGGAATGGCAGTGGGCGCTGGCCTTCGTCCGCCACGGCGGCAACTCGCTAACCGCCTACCCCGACTACCAGCGTGTCGAGCCCGACGAACAGGGCATCTGGCGCGTGCCCAATGCGGCGCTGGCCAGGCGCCACCGCATCAGCGTGGGCACCATCGTCAGCGATGCCAGCATCGCCGTGAAGTTCTGGGCCAAGGGCGGCAGCGGCCGCTCGCTGGGCAGCGTCGAGGAAGGTTTCATCGCGCGCCTGCGCCCCGGCGACTGTTTCCTCTTCGCCGGGCGCCTGCTGGAATTGGTGCGGGTGGAGAACATGACCGCCTACGTCAATCGCGCCACGTCGCGCAAGGCCGCGGTACCACGCTGGAATGGCGGGCGCATGCCGCTCTCCAGCGAACTGGCCGACGCCGTGGTGGCGCGCTTCGGCGAAGCGGCGCAGGGCCGCTTTCGCGGCCCGGAAATGCAGCTGCTGCGGCCGCTGCTGGACGTGCAGCAGGCCTGGTCGGCGCTGCCTACCTCCGAGTCGCTGCTGGCGGAAACCCTGCATTCGCGCGAGGGCTGGCACCTGTTCCTCTACCCCTTCGCCGGGCGCAGCGTGCACCTGGGGCTGGCCAGCCTGCTGGCCTGGCGCCTCGGCCAGTTGCAGCCGGCGACCTTCTCCATCGCCGTCAACGACTACGGCCTGGAGCTGCTCTGCGCCAGCCCGGTGGATTGGCCGCGCAGGCTGAACAACCAGTTGCTGCGCGGCGACGATCTGCTGCACGACGTGCTCGCCAGCCTCAACGCCGGCGAGCTGGCGCGGCGGCGCTTTCGCGAGATCGCCCGTATCGCCGGGCTGGTGTTCGGCGGCTACCCCGGCGCGGCAAAAAGCGCGCGACAGCTGCAGGCCTCCAGCGGACTGTTCTTCGATGTGTTCCAGCAGTACGACCCCGGCAACCTGCTACTGACCCAGGCCCAGGAAGAAGTGCTGCGCCAGGAGCTGGATGTGCAGCACCTGCAGCGCACCCTACAGCGCCTGCGGGAATTGCGCCTGGACCTGCGCGAGGTGAAACGCCCGCCACCGCTGGCCTTTCCCTTGCTGGTGGAACGCTTTCGCGAGAGTCTCAGCTCGGAGAAGCTGGCCGACCGCATCGCCCGCCTGCTCGCCGACCTGGAGAAGGCCGCCGGGCCTGGCGCCTACCAGGCCGAGAACGCGCCCGAAGTGGAGCGCGAACGACCGCGGGCGCGCACACCGCGGCAGAGCAAGAATGGGCTGCCGCGAGTAAAGAAACGTACCGGCTAAACGAACAGGAGGAGCCGCGTCATCGACCCTACCCACGTGCCCACGCCCGCTCTCGCCGTGCAGCTCGCCGGCGAGGAAGTCTGGCTGCTGGCCGACAAGGCGCTGTACTGGCCGGGCGGCGAAGCGTTGCTGATCGCCGATATCCACTTCGGCAAGGCGGCGGCCTACCGCGCCCTCGGCCAGCCGGTGCCGCAGGGCACCACGAGCAACAACCTGCAGCGCCTGGATGCGCTGCTGGCGCAGTACCCGTGCCAGCAGCTGATCTTCCTCGGCGACTTCCTACATGCGCGCGGATCCCATGCGCCGGCCACCCTGGCGGCGCTGCACGCCTGGCGTGAGCGCAATGCCGAGCTGGCGATCCTGCTGATCCGCGGCAACCACGACCGCAGCGCCGGCGACCCGCCTGCGACGCTGAATATCCGCGTGGTCGCCGAGCCGCACCTGCTCGGCCCGTTCGCCCTGCAGCACGAGCCCGCCCCGCATCCGAGCCACCATGTACTGGCCGGCCACGTGCACCCGGTATGCATGCTGCGCGGGCGCGGCCGGCAGCGCTTGCGCCTGCCCTGCTTCAGCCTGGACGACGGAGTTTGCCTGCTGCCGGCCTTCGGCGCCTTCACCGGCGGCATGCAGGTCGCCCCGCAGCCGGGACGGCGGTTGTATGCGGTCGGTGATGGCGGGGTATGGCCGCTGGCTAGCGGCGACGGTCCAGCAGGTTGACCGCCAGGCGATCCAGCCAGCCCCATAGGCGCTGCTGGATGCGCTTGAACAGCGGCCGGCGATGCCAGTCTTCCAGGGTGATTTCGCGGCTCAGCGCGAAGTCGGCGAGGAAGCTGTCCTCGGCGGCAGCGGTCAGCTGCGGATCGAGAGCCTCCAGGTTGGCTTCAAGGTTGAAGCGCAGGTTCCAGTGATCGAAGTTGCACGAGCCGACGCTGACCCAGTCGTCCACCAGCACCAGCTTCAGGTGCAGGAAGCGCGGCTGGTATTCGAAGATGCGCACCCCGGCCTTGAGCAGCCGCGGATAGTAGCGCTGGCCGGCGAAGCGCACCGGCGGATGGTCGGTGTTGCGACTGGTCAGCAGCAGGCGCACATCCACGCCGCGAGCGGCAGCGCGGATCAGGAAGCGGCGCACCTTGCGACTGGGCAGGAAGTACGGCGTGGCCAGCCACACCCGCCCCTTGGCGTGGCCAATGCTGCGCAACAGCGACTGGACGATGTCCAGGTGCTGGCTGGAGTCGGCGTAGGCCACGCGCCCCATGCCGCGACCGGCCGGTGGGCAGGGCGGCAGATGGGCCAGCCCCGGCGCCTGGCCCGGACGCCACGGGCTGCGGCCCTCGCAGGCCAGCCACTGGTATTCGAATAACGAGCGCCAGTGCGCCACCAGCGGCCCCTCGATACGCACCATGACCTCGTGCCAGTAGTCGTCCTGGGCCTGGGTGCTCCAGAACTCGTCGGTGGCCCCGGTGCCGCCGACGTACACGCAGCGCTCGTCCACCACCAGCATCTTGCGGTGATCGCGGTACAGGTTGCGCAGGCCGCGCCGCCAGCGCAGCGGATTGTACTGGCGCAGCTGGATGCCAGAGCTGGTGAGGCGCTCCCGCGAAGCCTGGCCGAAGCGCAGGCAGCCGAAGCCGTCGAACAGGCAGTACACCCGCACGCCGCGCCCGGCGGCGGCGCACAGCGCCTCCACCAACGCTGCGCTGCAGTGGCCGTCTTCCACCAGATAGAGCTCCAGCAGCACCAGCTGCTGGGCCGAGGCGATGTCGGCGAGCATGGCCGGCATGAAGGCCGGGCCGTCGATCATCAGTTCGAAGCGGTTGCCGGATTTCCAGGGGAAGATGGCGCCTGTCATCGCGAGGTGAAAATCATCACCGCGCCGACCGGTACCGACAGGCTGATATTGGATAGCCTGGCCACCTTTGCCAGGGCCTCGACGCCCTCCTCCAGGCCGAAGTGCTCGGCATGCAGCACCAGCGGCGCCAGGGTCACCACCTGGAAGCGTTGGTCGTCCAGGCGGGTGGCCAGCAGCTCGGCCATGTAGGCGTGCTTGCGTCCGCGAATCTCCACCTGCACCGGCAGGCTCAGCTCCAGCTGAGCACCGGGAGCCAGGTCGGTGATCGGCGCCAGGTTGAGCTGGGCCATGATGTGCGCGTCGGGAAATTCCTCGGTGGCGAACAGCAGGTTGCGCAGGCGTTCGTCGCGGACCGGGATGCCGGTGCTCACCGACTCCATCTCGACGCGCAGGCGCACGGCGCCCTTGTCGTCGATCTTGCCGTGCAGGGTGAGGAAGCGATGCACCTCGGAGAGGTTGCCGGCCTTGGTGGAGATGAAGGACAGGCGCGAGGACTCGTTGTCCAGGTACCAGGCGGCCTGCGCCGGCAGGGCCAGGCAAGTGGCGAGAAAAGCGCCGGTCAGGATGCGAAGGGGCTTGGCCATGGGCTCACTTGTGTTGCGGTTTGAGCGCAACGATAGCGGGACGACGCGGCCTTGCCAAACGCCGGGCCGTTGCAAGCTGTGGCAGAGCACCGAGCAGCCGGCAGCGGCCGGTGTACTCAGAGCGGATCGGCCTCGACCTGCAGCCGGCAGCCCTGGCGCTGGTCCAGCCAGGCGGCGGTCTGCGTACTGCCCAGGCCGCGGGCGGTCACCCGCTTGCGCTCGACGTCGTCGCGCAGCTCGCTCAGGGGCATGTACAGCTTGACGTAGCTGACGCAGTAATCGGCCGGGTTGCCGCTGACGTAGCGGCAGGAGCAGTACTCCTTGGCCGAGTAGGCGCCGACGATGCCGGGGAAGGAAGCCAGGTGCACGCGGTTGACCCAGGCCAGCAGGGCCAGGCCGACCAGCAGCAGGAAGAATGCGGAGAGGAAGGGACGACGGCGGATCATGGCTGTTCTCCGAAGGCGGCCTGCACCCGCTTGAGCAGTTCGTTATGGCTGTAGCTGCCGTCGCGGTCGTCGGCGTAGCGCACCACCACCAGCTTCTGTGCCGGCAGCACATAGAGCCCCTGACCCCAATGGCCGAGGGCGGCGAAGGTGGCTTCCGGCACATCCGGCCAGGGCTTGGCCTTGCCCTCCAGCGCCACGTTCAGCCACCACTGGCCACCGGGCACCGCGTCGTGCGGCTTGTCCGGGTTGGGCCGGTAGTTGGCGAACGGCGTGCGGCTGAACGCCACCCAGCTCTGCGGCAGCAGCTGGCGCTCGCCCCAGCGGCCGTCGCGCTGCATCAGCAGGCCGACGCGGCCCAGATCGCGGGCGGTCATGTAGGCGTAGGACGAGGCGACGAAGGTACCGCTGGCATCGCGCTCCCACACGGCCGAGCGGATGCCCAGCGGCTCGAACAGCGCGGTCCAGGGGTAGTCGGCGTAGGCCTGCTCGCCGACCATCGACTTGAGGCTGGCACCCAGCACATTGCTGTCGCCGCTGGAGTAGCGGAAGCGCGTGCCCGGCACCGCGTCCAGGCCGTGTTCGGCGGTGAACGCGGCCATGTCGCCGCGGCCACGGGTGTAGAGCATGGCCACCACCGACGACTTCAGCGGCGCGTATTCGTAGTCCTCCTGCCAGGCCAGGCCGGAGGCCCAGTTGAGCAGGTGGCCCATCTTCACGTCGGGATGCGCGCTGAACGGCGGGTAGTGCTTGGCCACCGCATCGTCGAGCTTGAAGCGGCCCTCGCCGTAGGCGGTGCCGAGCACGCTGGCGAACAGGCTCTTGCTGATCGACCAGGTCAGGTGCGGGGTCTGCTGGGTAGTCGGCGCGGCGTAGCGTTCGTAGACGATCACGCCGTCCTTGATCACCAGCAGTGCGTCGCTGCGCACGCCAGTGCGGGCCGCTTCATCGCGGTTGGGGAAGGCATAGTCGTCCAGGGCCTGGATGGCCGGGCTGGCGGCAGCCGGCTGGCTGCTCCAGTCCTCGGCCGGCCAGGTTTCCGCGGCCAGGGGGCCGGCGGCCAGCAGGCAGCCGGCCAGGGCGGTGCGACGCAACAGGGCAAGGGGCATCGGGCTCGCTCGCAAATTTGGGAGGAGCCGACGCTAGCACGGCGACGGTGAAGGAAAACAGCGCCTATCGCGCCAGAGCGCGAGACGAATCAGTCCGGCAGTCGATAGTCCTGCTGCGTCATCAGGTCAAGACCGCATTCCAGCTGTTCGATCCAGTCGAGGAAGGCATTGATCATCTGCGCACCGACAAAGGGCCGGCCGTGCTGCGGCACGATCATCGCCACGTCCATCTCGCGCACCATCTGCGCCCAAAAACGGCAGGCCTTGTTGCTGGCCATGTAGCGGCGGTGGAAGCCGGCCATGTGGGGGATGTGCGCGGCGAAGTCGCGCACCGGGCTGGCGTCGTCGACCATCGAGGCGCCCATGTCGCCGGAGAAGAGAATTCGGCTTACCGGGTCGTACAGCTGGAAGTTGCCCACCGAATGCAGGAAGTGCGCGGGCACCGCCTTGAGGTTGCACTGGCCCAGCGGAATCGCCTGGCCACGGTCCGGCAGGGCGATGATGCGGTCGTAGGTGCAGATGCCGTGGCTCAGGGCCAGGTAGTTGGCGGTGAGGTGCGGCAGGAAGCGCGCCCACAGCTTGGAGCAGATCACCCGCGCGCGGGTGTGCAGCAGCCATTTGTCCAGGGAGGCGATGATGTCCGGGTCCTGGTGCGAGGCGAAGATATAGGTCAGCGCCTGCACCGGGATGTGCTTGGACAGCTCCAGAGAAAGCGGGGTGTAGGTCAGATCGCCGCCCGGATCGAGCAGCAGGTACTGCTCGCTGTCGGTGATGAGGAACTGGTTGGACTGCACACCTTCGCCGCTGACCAGGTCATCGAACATCAGGCATTGATGGGTGCCGTTATCGAACAGCACGATGGGCTCGCGACGCATGTAAACCTCGGGAAAACAGAGCGAGGCGAGCTTAGGCGCGGGGCCGGCGGGGCGTACTGATCTGGATCAAGCGGGAGGGGGAATAGCCCCGTTGCCGGTAGCACCCTCACCCCCGGCCCCTCTCCCGAGGGGAGAGAGGTGGCGTTCTACACCAGCCACGTAGGGTGGACGACGCTCTGCTCATCCACCATGACCCCGCGCGGTGGATCGGTGAGGCGCGATCCACCCTACAACTGCAGTGCTGTCAGGGCTTTTTCCAAACGCTTCTCGCGGGCCGTGCGCGCCACTTCGAGCAGGTTGCAGTCGCGCGCCCACAGCGCCGCCCACTCATGCGGGCCGGCGGCGATGGCGGCGTCCAACTCCGGGCGCAGCGCCTTGAACTGGGCGAACAGCCCGGCCAGCAGCACGTGGGTGACCGGATCGCTGGGGTTGTGCCGCGCCACTTCGGCGCAGCCGCCGAGCAGCGCCAGCAGACGCAGGGGCAGGTCCTGCGGCCACTGGCTGTCGCGACCGACGCCATATAGCCAGGCGCTCAGAGCGGCCAGCACGTGCAGGTCCTCGATGCTGCGGAAGGGTTTCACGTAGCTGTCCCAGCCATCGCCCGGCAGCAGTTCGCAGAGGGTGTTGTCCAGATGCAGGCGAGCGTGGCCGATGTCCGGCATCAGCGGCAGCGCCGGCAGCGGCTCGATCCGCGCACCCGGCGCGCCGCTGCGCACCACGCCCACGGCCAGGCGCGGTGCGCCCTCTTCTTCCACCCGCGCCGCCACCAGCAGCCAGTCGGCGGCATCGGCGGCGGTGACGAAGTCCTTGCGCCCGGTCAGGTGCAGGCCGCTCAGACGCGTCTGCAGGTCCGCCGGACGGGTGCTGCGGTTCTCGGTCACGCACAGCGCACCAAGGCTCAGCGGCGCCGCCGGCCACAAGGCGCGCAGTGCGCCCTGGTAGCCGGCGAGAAACGCCAGGCCAGGGGTAGCCGCCAGGCGCCCGCCGAGCACGGCCAGGGCGAACGGAGCGCCATCGCCGACACGCTCCAGCAGCGCGGCGTACCAGTCCTCCAGGTTGCTCGCGCTCAGGCGGTCACGGGTTTCCAGCAGGGGTTGCCAGGGCATCACATAAGTCCTCGTCGTCTGTCACACAAGCATCACCGAATCTTCATGGAGGTGACACCGGGTCTTCCTAGCCTGAGCTTGCCCAACAACATCGACCGGCCGCAACCCATCGCAGGCTGGCTCACGGAGGCTAATCGATGACCCAGATCGCCCGAACTGCCGAACGCCGCCTGCAAGCCGAACGTTTGATCGGCCCGGATGCGCTGCGCGAAGCCCAGACCCTGCGCTACGCCGTGTTCAGCCGCGAGTTCGATGCCAAGCTGAAGGGCGCCGAGCTGGGCCTCGACATGGATGACTACGACCCGCACTGCAGCCACATCGGCGTGCGCGACCTGAACAGCGGCAAGCTTGTGGCCACCACTCGCCTGCTCGACCACCAGGCCGCCGCCAGCCTGGGGCGTTACTACAGCGAAGAAGAGTTCAGCCTGCACGGCCTGGCCCACCTCCAAGGCCCGGTGCTGGAGATCGGCCGCACCTGCGTCGACCCGGCCTACCGCAACGGCGGCACCATCGCCGTGCTGTGGAGCGAGCTGGCCGAAGTGCTCAACGAAGGCGGCTATCGCTACCTGATGGGTTGCGCCAGCATCCCCATGCAGGACGGCGGCATCCAGGCCCAGGCGATCATGCAGCGCCTGCGCGAACGCCACCTGTGCACCGAACACCTGCGCGCCGAGCCTCGCAACCCGCTGCCGGCCATGGACCTGCCGGGCAACGTCATCGCCGAGATGCCGCCGCTGCTCAAGGCCTACATGCGCCTGGGCGCCAAGGTGTGCGGCGAGCCGTGCTGGGACCAGGACTTCCAGGTCGCCGACGTGTTCATCCTGCTCAAGCGCGACGAGCTGTGCCCGCGCTATGCACGTCACTTCAAAGCTGCCGTCTGAGAACCTGTCCCGGATCTCTTGATCGTCGGCCATGCTGCGTTGAAATCGGGCTCGGACTGCTCATTTACACTTCGTAAACTCCGCGTCCTCGCCCAATTTCGCCTTGCCTAGCTCTAGCTCAAAAGACCCGAAACAGGTTCTGGCAGTCCTTCCGTCAGCGTCCGAGTGCCACGATGATCAAACTCCGCCTCTACCTGCGTCTCATCCGTCTGGCCGCCGTGTTGCTGCTCGGCATGCTGCTGGCCAGCGGTGTTGCCCTGGCCGAGCGTGTACGCCGCGGCGATCTGATGGGCCTGCGCCAGCGCCTCACCGCCTGGTTCATGCGCCGCCTGAGCCACGCCCTGCCATTCGAGGTCGAGGTGCAGGGCGAACTGCCGCAGGGTCCGCATCTGTGGCTGAGCAACCATGTGTCGTGGACCGATATCCCGCTGCTCGGTCAGCTGCTGCCGCTGTCGTTCCTGTCCAAGGCCGAGGTGCGCACCTGGCCGCTGGCCGGCTGGCTGGCGCACAAGGCCGGCACCCTGTTTATCCGTCGTGGTTCTGGGGACAGCGCCCTGCTCGCCCGCCAGTTGCATCGCCACCTGAGCGCCGGGCGCCAGTTGCTGATCTTCCCCGAAGGCACCACCACCGACGGCCAGCAGATACGCACCTTCCACGGCCGCCTGCTGACTAGCGCCATCGACACCGGCACACCGCTGCAACCGGTGGCGATCCGTTACCTGCGCGACGGCGAGACCGACTTGGTCGCTCCCTTTATCGGCGACGACGACCTGCCCTCGCACCTGCTGCGCCTGTTCGCGGCAGATCGCGCCAAAGTGCAGATCCAGCTGCTCGCGCCCATTGCCAGCGCCGGCCAGGAACGCAACGTGCTGGCGCGCCAGGCGCAACGGGCGGTGCAGGTGGCGTTGTTTGGCGAACCGCAGGAGCAGTCGCAGGCGGCCTGATGGCATGCGCTGTATGCCTGCAGCGAGTACACCCTAACGTCCCGCACCAACCTGTCAGGTAGGGTGGATCACGCTTCACCGATCCACCGGGCGGTGTGATGGTGGATGAACAGAGCGCCATCCACCCTAGGATCTGGCGAACACCTGCAACTGCGGATAGAACTCGCGAAAGTCGTCGCTGAGCGGCTCGTACAGCCGCTCCAGTTCGCCCATGGCACCATCCAGCATCTGCGGCCGTGACAGGCGGCGACTCATGCCCAGCAGCACCTGCTCCAGCACGGCGAAATCCCTGTAGCTGCCCAGCCAGTCCTGAGCGGCCATGCGCGGGGCGATATAGGCCAGGCGCTCCGGCAACTCGGGCTGCGCGGCCAGCACCCGGTAAACGCGGCCGGTGAACTGCGCCAGCGGCTCGCTGGCGAACTCGGCCCAGTCGCGAGCCAGGCAATGGTCGAAGAACAGGTCGAGCAGAATCCCCGAGGTGCGCCGCCGCTCGGTGGGAAAGCGCGCTCGGGCCTGCTCGACCAGTGGGTGGCGATCGGTGAAGGCATCGATGCGTCGGTGCAGCTGAATACCGGCCTCGATGCCGGCCGGAAAACGCCCTGCCAGCGGCCCTTTGACGAAGTCGCCGTACAGGCTGCCGAGCAGCTGCTGCGGGGCGTCGCCGCCTAGGTGCAGGTGGGCCAGATAGTTCACGCCGCCCCCTTGCGCCAGGCGTTGGGCGTCATGCCCAGCCAGCGGCGGAAGGTGCGACTGAAGTTGCTGGTGTCGCGATAGCCCAGGCGCTCGGCCACCGCCTCCACGCTTAGCGGCGTGCTCTCCAGCAGCCAGCAGGCCAGCTCCTGGCGCACCTCGTCGAGCAGTTGCTGGTAGTGCACGCCCTCGTCGCGCAGGCGGCGGATCAGCGTGCGTTCGGACAGGTGAAATTCGTCCGCCAGTTGCTCCAGCGTCGGGTAGCTGCCATCGCAGGCCACCAGGCGCAGCTGCACCCGGCTGGTCCAGTCGCCGCCGGGGCTGGCGCCCTGCAGCTGGTGCTCGCAATCACGCAGCGCGATGCGCGCGGCCTGGGGATCGGCGCTCAGGCTGGGGCGGTCCAGCCACTCCAGCGGCAGGCTGACACTGAAGCGCTCGGCGCCGAAGCTGACGCCGGGGCCGAGTAGCTCGCGATAGCGCGCCGACCAGGGCGGCTCGGCAAAGGGGAAGCTGAATGCCAGGCAGTCGTCCGGCAACACGCCGCATACTGCCTCCAGCAGGCGCAGGCAGACGCCGGCCAGGCTGGTGAAGATGTGCTCGCGCACGTTACCCAGATCGAACAGCTCCTCGACGCAGATGCGGTAACGCTCGCCTTCGATCTCGCCACCGAGACGCAGGCTGGACAGGCGTAGCACGCTGAAGCGCTCCAGCACCGCCAGCACGCCGCGCAGGTCCGGGCACAGGGCGGCCGCGTAGCCCACCGGGCCGTGGGCCGACACCGGCATGGCGCAGCCGACTTCCAGGCCCAGCCACGGGCAGTCGGTGAGCTGGATGCCGCGACGGATCAGGCGCTGCACCTGGGCGAAGTTGAGTGGGCGGTTGTCGCGGTGCAGGTGCGCCCAGTCCAGCCCGGTGCCGTGCAGGATCTCGGCTTCGCCGAAGCCACGCTGGCGCAACGCCGCGCACAGCAGGCGGGCGTAGATGGGGTGCAGGCAGGGTTGCAGCGGGGCGAGATTCGGGTCCATGGCGGCGGTCCGCGCGCGGAGTGGACTGTCACCATATGACGATTTTCTGCCCAGCTCAACGGTTATGCCACTGGCCGCGCCAGCGCATGCTGGACCCAGGTCGAAGAACCGTGGAGAGAATAAAAATGCAAACCACCCTGCCCTACCGTGACAGTAAACGCCCGTTGTGGCTGCTGTCGCTGCTCGTCCCCTGCCTGGGCCTGATCGGTCCCGCGCTGTATCTGCTGGTAGCGCCGCACGACGCCTGGCTCTGGCTGCCGCCGGTGTTCTTCTACTTCGGCGTGCCGCTGCTCGATGCGCTGATCGGCGAAGACCCGAGCAATCCGCCAGAGTCCGAAGTGCCGGCGCTGGAGGCCGACCCCTACTACCGCTGGATCACCTACCTGCTGGTGCCGGTGATGTGGGCGGCCTTCATCGCCACCACCGCCTTCGTCGCCACCCAGCCGCTGGCCTGGTACGGCGTGCTGGCGATGATCATCAGCACCGGTGGCGGTCTCGGCTTCGCCATCAACCTCGGCCATGAGATGGGCCACAAGAAGAGCGCGCTGGAACGCTGGCTGGGCAAGCTGGCGCTAGCCGTGGCCTGCTACGGGCACTTCTACATCGAGCACAACCGTGGCCACCACCGCGACGTGGCCACCCCGGTGGACCCGGCCTCGTCGCGCATGGGCGAGTCGATCTACCGCTTCGTCCTGCGCGAGATGCCCGGCGGCTTCCGTCGCGCCTGGCAGCTGGAGAAGGAGCGCCTGGCGCGCTGCGGCAAGCGCACCTGGAGCCTGGACAACGAGGTGCTGCAGCCGGCGCTGGCCAGCCTGGCACTGTACGGCGGACTGACCCTGGCGTTCGGCCTGGCGATCCTGCCGTACCTGCTGCTGACCGCCGTGTGGGGCGCCTTCCAGCTGACCTCGGCCAACTACCTGGAGCACTACGGCCTGCTGCGCCGCAAGCTGGACAGCGGCCGCTACGAGATCTGCCAGCCGCATCATTCGTGGAACAGCAACCACCTGTTCTCCAACTGGGCGCTGTTCCACCTACAACGACATTCCGATCACCACGCCCACCCGACGCGGCGCTACCAGTCGCTGCGCAACTTCCCCGACCTGCCGCGCCTGCCCAGCGGCTACTTCGGCATGTACCTGGTGGCCTACGTGCCGCCGCTGTGGTTCCAGGTGATGAATCCACGGCTGATCACTGCCGTGCACGGCGATGCGGCGCGGATCAACTTCCAGCCCGGCCAGCGCGAGCGCCTGATGCGCCGCTACGGCCTCCACGAGCAAAGCGCATGAGCCGCCACCGCTGCCCCGAGTGCGGCTACTGCTACGACGAGGCCAGGGGCGAGCCGCACCATGGCTACCCGCCGGGCACACCCTGGGAAGAACTGCCAGACGACTTCGCCTGCCCGGACTGCGCCATCCGGATGAAGGACGAGTTCGAGGCGCTGGAGGACTGACGCTCGTCACCGAAAAGGAGCCATCCATTGATGGCTCCACCTCATCCCATCAGCTGCACTGATAGTCAGTATCGGCACAAACGATCTACATATCGGATCAACCCGATATATAGTTCGTCTCAACCCGATACGCGACCGTAGCAGCATGACCGAATCCATCGACATCGACGAAATCATCAAGGCCCTGGCCCATCCGGTCCGCCGCGAGATCCTGCAATGGCTCAAGGAGCCGGAGAAGCATTTCGCCGACCAGGACCACCCGCTGGAGCTCGGCGTCTGCGCCGGCAAGTTCGAGCGTTGCGGCCTGTCCCAGTCGAGCGTGTCGGTGCACCTGGCGACCCTGCAGCGTGCCGGTCTGGTGACCTGTCGCAAGGTCGGCCAGTGGAGTTTCTTCAAGCGTAACGAGGAGGCCATCCAGGCCTTCCTCAAGAACCTCGACGCCCAGCTCTGAGCGGATGCCTGCCCGCAGCAGGCCACCTCTTCCCAACCGATCTTCCAGGAGCCGGCCCCATGCCGTTACCGCTTCTCGTCCTCGCTCTGTCCGCGTTTGCCATCGGCACCACGGAATTCGTCATCATGGGCCTGCTGCCCGAGGTGGCAGCCGACCTCGGCGTGTCCATCCCCGGCGCCGGCTGGCTGGTCACCGGCTATGCCCTGGGCGTGGCGCTGGGTGCGCCGTTCATGGCCCTGGTCACCGCCAACTGGCCACGCAAGCTGGCCCTGTTGGCACTGATGGGCATCTTCGTGCTGGGCAACCTGCTCTGCGCCACCGCCGCCGACTACGAACTGCTGATGGTCGCCCGGGTGGTCACCGCGCTCTGCCACGGCGCCTTCTTCGGCATCGGCTCGGTGGTCGCCGCCAGCCTGGTACCGGAGAACCGCAAGGCCTCGGCCGTGGCCCTGATGTTCACCGGCCTGACCCTGGCCAACGTGCTCGGCGTGCCGCTGGGCACCGCGCTCGGCCAATACGCTGGCTGGCGCTCGACCTTCTGGGCGGTGACCCTGATTGGGGTGATCGCCTTCATCGGCCTGTGGCGCGTACTGCCGAGCAATCGCGAACAGCAGCCGGCTGACCTGCGTGGCGAGCTGAAAGCCATGCGCGGTGCCGGGCTGTGGCTGGCGCTGAGCACCACCGTGCTGTTCGCCGCCGCCGTGTTCGCCCTGTTCACCTACATCGCCCCGCTGCTCGGCGAAGTCACCGGCGTGTCGCCGCGTGGCATCACCTGGACCCTGCTGCTGATCGGCGTGGGCCTGACCCTCGGCAACCTGATCGGTGGGCGTCTGGCCGACTGGAACCTGGCCAAGGCGCTGGCCGCCATCCTGCTGACCCTGGCCCTGTTCTCCACCCTGGTGCGCTGGACCAGCCCGCTGCTGATCCCGCTGGAGATCAATCTGCTGCTCTGGGCCATGGCCGCCTTCGCTGCTGTGCCGGCCCTACAAGTCAACGTGATGAACTTCGGCAAGGCCGCACCCAACCTGGTGGCCACCCTCAACATCGGCGCCTTCAACCTGGGCAACGCCCTCGGCGCCTGGGTCGGCGGCCTGGTCATCAGCCAGGGCCTGGGGCTGACCAGCGTACCGCTGGCCGCCGCCGTGCTGGCCGCGCTGGCGCTGGTCGCCGCCCTGCTCACTTTCTCCTTCGGAACTGGCGCAAGCCAGGCCGAAGCTCTGCTCGACTAAGCCTGGAGGCTGCACCATGACTACCCTGTTCGACCCCATCAAGCTCGGCAGCCTGGAGCTGCCCAACCGCATCATCATGGCCCCGCTGACCCGCTGCCGCGCCGACGAAGGCCGCGTGCCCAACGCGCTGATGGCCGAGTACTACGTGCAGCGCGCCTCGGCCGGCCTGATCCTCAGCGAGGCCACCTCGGTGACGCCGATGGGCGTGGGCTACCCGGACACCCCCGGCATCTGGTCGGAGGATCAGGTACGCGGCTGGCACAACATCACCCGCGCCGTGCACGCCAACGGCGGGCGCATCTTCCTGCAGCTGTGGCACGTCGGCCGCATTTCCGACCCCATCTACCTGAACGGCGAACTGCCGGTCGCCCCTAGCGCCATAGCGCCGGCCGGCCACGTCAGCCTGGTGCGCCCAATGAAGGGCTTCGAGACCCCGCGCGCCCTGGAAACCGAGGAAATCGCCGACATCGTCGAGTCCTACCGCCACGGCGCCGAGAACGCTAAGGCCGCCGGCTTCGACGGCGTGGAGATCCACGGCGCCAACGGCTACCTGCTCGACCAGTTCCTGCAGAGCAGCACCAACCAGCGCAGCGACCAGTACGGCGGCTCCATCGAAAACCGCGCGCGCCTGCTGCTGGAAGTCACCGACGCCGCGATCTCGGTGTGGGGCGCCGATCGCGTCGGCGTGCACCTGTCGCCGCGCCGCGACCTGCATGACATGGGCGACGACAGTCCGCGCGAGACCTTCGGCTATGTGGCTCGCGAGCTGGGCAAGCGTGGCGTGGCCTTTATCTGCACCCGCGAGCGTGAGGACGAGGACAGCCTGACGCCCTTCATCAAGGAGCAGTTCGGCGGCCTGGTCATCGCCAACGAGCGCTTCACCAAGGATCAGGCCAACGCCTGGCTGGCAGATGGCAAGGCCGACGCCGTGGCCTTCGGCGTGCCCTATATCGCCAACCCGGATCTGGTCGAGCGCCTGGCCAAGGATGCCCCGCTCAACGAGGCACGCCCGGAGCTGTTCTATGCCCAGGGCCCGGTCGGCTATATCGACTACCCACGCCTGTAAGCGCATCGTCACGGATGCACCAAGCCCCGCTCAGACGGGGCTTTTTCATGGGCGGATTGAAACCGCGCGGTGGCGCCGTGCCACCTGAGGATCGGTCGCGGAGGCCGACGGGAGGTTGGCATGCCCGCTGGGCAAGCATGAAGCCGGCTGGCTATGATCGACACCCATGTCATCCCCACCCCAGCTCCGCCAACCCTGCCCACCCGGCGCCTGCGACTGCGAGCGCGAGCGGCTGCTGGACAGCCCCGGCAGCGACGTGCGCATCCTGCTGCTGACCCGCAACGAGGAGCAGCGCCTGCTGGAGCGCCTGGAGAACCTCAAGAGCCTGGACGACCTGCGGCACATGCAGCAGCGCATGTACGAACAGCTCGGCATTCGTGTGGAAGTGGTGCCGGGCCTCAATGAAGTACGCAGCATGCGCGGAATCGCCATCACCATCGGTCCGCTGCCGGGCCTGTGCCGCAAGACCCGCCAGGCGATTCCCGCCGCCATCCGCCGCGGCCTGGAACGCCAACCGGAAATCGCCTACCGCCTGCTCGACTCCCACGACCTGCTGGGCAGCTAGCCCTTGCGCGCACCCCGGCCGGGACGATAAGTCGCAGCGCAATAGCCGCACATTGAGTAGTGCCATTTCAGCTTCTTGGTCTAGGCTGATGCTGTCGTAGAAGGAGATGCGTCGCCATGACCGCCGAAATCAAGTCTGACGACAGCAAAGGCAAGGAAACCCGGTTGTTCCTGTTCCTTGTGGTTTGCCTGTTCCCCCTCCTCTCCGTGGCCGTCGTTGGCGGCTACGGCTTCCTCGTCTGGATGTACCAGCTGTTCGCCGGCCCGCCCGGCCCTCCCGTGTAGCGCTCCCCCCAGAGATCAACGCGCCCCGGAGTCCAGGCAGTGCCAGACAGCATTCAGATCGCCAGCCTGATCGTACATACCCAACCCGCCCTGTTGGCGGCGGTGAAGGCCAACCTGCGCCAGCTGCCCGGCCTCGAACTGCATCAGGAAAGTCCCCAGGGCAAGTTGGTCGTCGTGCTCGAAGCGGAGGACGAGGCACAGATTCTCGCCATCCTCGACGCCATCCAGAACCTGCCAGGCGTGCTCAACGCAGTATTGGTCTACCACGAAGTCCTCGAAGAACAGGACTCGCCCGCCCATCCGTGAAGGGCACAGCATCGGAGATGCCTGATGAAACTGAGCAGACGTGAATTCGCCAAGGCCAACGCCGCCGCCATCGCCGCGGCCGCCGTCGGCCTGCCGATCTTCAGCAGCGCCAGCAACCTGGTCACCGAGGCGGACATGACCCGCCTGGACTGGAACAAGGCGCCCTGCCGCTTCTGCGGCACCGGCTGCAGCGTGATGGTCGCCACCCGTGACGGCAAGGTGGTCGCTACCCATGGCGACATCAAGGCCGAGGTCAACCGCGGCATCAACTGCGTGAAGGGCTACTTCCTGTCGAAGATCATGTACGGCAGCGACCGCCTGACCGAGCCGCTGCTGCGCATGAAGGACGGCAAGTACGACAAGCAGGGCGAATTCCAGGCCATCACCTGGGACCAGGCCTTCGACATCATGGCCGAGAAGTTCAAGGCCTCGATCAAGGCCAAAGGCCCGGAATCGGTCGGTATGTTCGGCTCCGGCCAGTGGACGGTGTGGGAAGGCTACGCGGCCAACAAGCTGATGAAGGCCGGCTTCCGCTCCAACAACATCGACCCCAACGCACGCCACTGCATGGCCTCGGCGGTGATGGGCTTCATGCGCACCTTCGGCATGGACGAGCCGATGGGCTGCTACGACGACATCGAGGCCACCGACACCTTCGTGCTGTGGGGCTCGAACATGGCCGAGATGCACCCGGTACTGTGGTCGCGCGTTACCGACCGCCGGCTCAGCGCGCCGCAGGTCAAGGTCGCCGTACTGTCCACCTTCGAGCACCGCAGCTTCGACCTGGCCGACATCCCCATGGTGTTCAAGCCACAGACCGACCTGATCATCCTCAACTACATCGCCAACCACATCATCCAGAGCGGCGCGGTGAACAAGGACTTCATCGGCAAGCACGTGAAGTTCGCCCACGGCGCCGAGGACATCGGCTACGGCCTGCGCCCCACCGACCCGCTGGAGCAGAAGGCGAAGAACGCCGACAAGGCCAACACCTGGACCGACATCTCCTTCGAGCAGTTCGCCGAGTACGTCAAACCCTACAGCCTGGAGCGCGCGGCCGAGGAGTCCGGGGTCAGCGCCGAACGCCTGCAGAAGCTGGCCGAGATGTACGCCGACCCCAAGCGCAAGGTCATGTCGTTCTGGACCATGGGTTTCAACCAGCACACCCGCGGGGTGTGGGCCAACAACCTGATCTACAACATCCACCTGCTCACCGGGAAGATCAGCGAGCCGGGCAACAGCCCCTTCTCCCTCACCGGCCAGCCTTCGGCCTGCGGCACCGCCCGCGAGGTCGGCACCTTCTCCCATCGCCTGCCTGCCGACATGCTGGTGGCCAACCCGAAACACCGCGCTACCGCCGAGAAGATCTGGAAGCTGCCGGCCGGCACCATCCAGGAGAAGCCCGGTTTCCACGCCGTGCAGCAGAGCCGCATGCTCAAGGACGGCGTGCTCAACGTGTACTGGACCCAGGTCAGCAACAACATGCAGGCCGGGCCCAACATCATGGGCGAGGTGTTGCCGGGCTGGCGCAACCCGGACAACTTCGTGATCGTCTCGGACGTCTACCCCACCGTCTCGGCCCAGGCCGCCGACCTGATCCTGCCCAGCGCCATGTGGGTGGAGAAGGAAGGCGCCTACGGCAACGCCGAGCGGCGTACCCAGTTCTGGCATCAGTTGGTCAAGGCGCCGGGCCAGGCGCGCTCCGACCTGTGGCAGCTGGTGGAGTTCTCCAAGCGCTTCACCACCGACGAGGTGTGGCCGGCCGAACTGCTGGCCAAGGCCCCTGAACTGAAGGGCAAGACCCTGTTCGAGGTGCTGTACAAGAACGGCCAGGTCGACGCCTACGCCAATGACGAGATAGCCAAGGGCTACGCCAACGCCGAGGCCGAGGCCTTCGGCTTCTATATCCAGAAGGGCCTGTTCGAGGAGTACGCCGCCTTCGGCCGTGGCCACGGACATGACCTGGCGCCGTTCGACGCCTACCACGAGGCTCGCGGCCTGCGTTGGCCGGTGGTGGAAGGCCAGGAAACCCGCTGGCGCTACCGCGAGGGCCACGACCCCTACGTGGCCAAGGGCAGCGGCGTGCAGTTCTACGGCTACCCCGACAAGAAGGCGATCATCTTCGCCCTGCCCTACGAGCCGCCAGCCGAGGCGCCGGACAAGGACTTCCCGTTCTGGCTGAGCACCGGCCGAGTGCTCGAACACTGGCACACCGGCAGCATGACCGCGCGGGTGCCCGAGCTGTACAAGGCGGTGCCCGACGCCCTGGTCTACATGCACCCCGACGACGCCCAGCAGCTCAAGCTGCGCCGCGGCAGCGAGGTGAAGGTGATCAGCCGGCGCGGCGAGATGCGTGCCAGGGTCGAGACCCGCGGGCGCAACAAGCCGCCGCAGGGCCTGGTGTTCGTACCCTTCTTCGATGCCAACAAGCTGATCAACAAGGTCACCCTGGACGCCACCGACCCGATTTCCAAGCAGACCGACTACAAGAAGTGCGCGGTGCGCATCGAACTGATCAGCCTGGCCTGAGGAGACAGCCATGAAACGCATGACCATCGCGCTCCTGGCCGTGTTGTGCAGCCTGCCGCTGCTGGCCGAGGACCTCGCCTACCCGCTCAACGCCCCGGCGCCGGACGGTCGTCGCCCCGGCGGCACCATCGCCGAGGAGCTGCCAACCCCGGTACTGCCCAACGACGAGAACAAGGACCTGCGCCGCGAGCGCAACTATCCCGAGCAGCCGCCGACCATTCCGCACAGCATTCGCGGCTATCTGATCGACACCAACAGCAACAAGTGCCTGACCTGTCACAGCCGGGCCAGCAGCGAGCGCACCCAGGCGCCGATGATCAGCATCACCCACTACATGGACCGCGACGGCCAGCCCCTGGCGGCCGTGGCGCCACGCCGCTACTTCTGCACCCAGTGCCACGTGGCGCAGAAGGAGGTGCAACCCCTGGTCGGAAACGACTTCGAGAATATCGACCAGTTGCTCCAGCGCAAAGCCGCGGGCACCGCCGACAAGCCCTGAGGAGGCGATATGAAAGCATTGATCGCCTGGCTGCTGGGCTACTGGCATGTCCTGCGCAAACCCAGCGTGCACTACAGCCTGGGCTTCCTGACCCTGTCCGGCTTCATCGCCGGCATCGTCTTCTGGGGCGGCTTCAACACCGCCCTGGAAGCCACCAACACCGAGGCCTTCTGCATTTCCTGCCACGAGATGCGCGACAACGTGTACGTGGAGCTGAAGGACACCATCCACTACACCAACCGCTCCGGCGTGCGCGCCACCTGCCCGGACTGCCACGTGCCACACCAGTGGACCGACAAGATCGCGCGCAAGATGCAGGCCTCCAAGGAGGTATGGGGCAAGATCTTCGGCACCATCAACACCCGCGACAAGTTCCTCGAACACAGGCGCGAGCTGGCCGAGCACGAATGGGCCCGGCTCAAGGCCAACGACTCGCTGGAATGCCGCAACTGCCACAACTTCGAGTTCATGGACTTCACCCGCCAGGGCCAACGGGCACGGCAGATGCACTCCACCGCGCTCGCTTCCGGCGACGCCACCTGCATCGACTGCCACAAGGGCATCGCCCACCACCTGCCGGACATGAGCGGGGTGAAAGGCTGGGAGTGAGCCGGCAGGAACGAAAAAGCCCCGCATCGCGGGGCTTTTTCATGGACTGAGCGTGCTCAGATCGAGTCGAGATAACGCTCCACATCCAGCGCCGCCATGCAGCGGCACCCTGATAAAGACGCTTACCGCTGGCTCCCGCAGGATGCAAATTCCGATCGCAGCTGCCGAATACCTGAAAGCTGATCAAGCGGTTTGGCTATCTCTAGAGAACAGGTAGGATAACGCGGCAAACTACCCTAGGAATTCAGTAGTCATGAAAGGAATCTTGGCCTCAGCCGCCGCTTTTCTTCTCGCCTTGAGCAACTCGTACCTGCATGCCGAGCAACTTGAGTTCTCCTTCGAGCAGTCCCCAGAGCAGTGGGCCTTCCAACTGGACGCGGCGGGGCAAGCTTCGCAAAGCGATGAGCGACTGGAAATCCGCACCACCAGCCTCACCATCAAGAACAATCCCAAGCATCAAACCAAGAAGTGGGTCGACTACATAAGGCTCGACTTTGCCTATCGCAAACCCGATGGTGCTTGGGACATTGTCAAAACAGGCACTCCAGTCATGGTCAACAAGATCCTGGCGCCTAATGAAAGCCTGCGCATCGACAAACCGCTCAGTAGCGCGCTGGATGCGCCTAGAGACAAGCAAAACAAGTACTGGGCCGTAATCACTCTGGGCACCAATGACGGTGGCACCATCTACACCCACTCCCGCGACGACTTGTTTGGCTCTTGGACTGAAACTAGCCCCAGCGAACTCTCAGAACTGGAGCTGCGTGAGTCCCTGGAATCCAAATCGGCCATGTTGTTCGAATATGATGAATTTGACGCACTGGACAAGGACGCCAAGGACTACCTGGAGAATGCTCGCCGTACGTCTAGCGGCCTCTGGTATTTGACGCTGTTCGACACCGGCATCATGGGTTTCGCAAACCGCCGAGCCTACGAGGACCAATCCTGGGATGGCCTTGAAGAGAAAGCCAAGGCCTGGATCGAGGCTCGACCGGACTCTGCAGCAGCCCAGGTCACCTACGCCAAATTTCTTATCCAGCACGCCTGGCAATATCGCTCCGACAACTCCAAAGCAGACTTCCTGAAAAACTGGCTCTTCAACCACTACATCGAACGTGCCCAGAAGGTGCTAGAGGAAAGCAAGAGCTTCGCCTCGAGCGACCCTCGTTGGTACGAGGCCATGTTCCTGGTCGCCACAGCGCACAACTGGGAAGAAGAGAAGTTCCTGGCACTGGAGAAAGAAGGATTTAGCAAATTCCCGTACTACTACCAGATGTACTTCGTGGCATTCGACTATCACTCGCCTCGCTGGCGCGGTGGTGATAAGCAGATCGAGGACTTTGCCAACAGGGCGATTACCTACACCGCGGAAAAGGATGGCCGCGGCATGTATGCGAGGGTCTATTGGTACGCATCGCAGCGTTACTATGGCAGCCGGCTGTTTACCGAGTCGGCGGTAACCTGGGGAAAGATGAGCGACGCCATCAACGATGTCTTGGCTCAGTACCCCGATCAGTGGAACATCAACAACTTCGCCTATTTTTCCTGCCTGGCGGGCGACGTGAATAAGACCAGAAGCCTTATCTCACGTATTCAAGATGCTCCATTGGCCAATGTGTGGCAGGAGGAAGGACTGTTCGAGCGCTGCCGCCAATGGTCTGCAGAGGAAAGCCGCAGCGGCTGACTCCTGTACCCAGCACACATGAAAAAGCCCCGCATGGCGGGGCTTTTTCATGGCCAGACACGACTCAGATCGAGTCGAGATAGCGCTCCACATCCAGTGCCGCCATGCAGCCGGCGCCGGCCGAGGTGATGGCTTGGCGGTACACCGAGTCGGCCACGTCGCCGGCGGCGAACACGCCGGGGATGCTGGTCGCGGTGGCATTGCCGTCGCGCCCGCCGTTGACCACCAGGTAGCCGTCCTTCAGCGCTAGCTGACCGTCGAACAGTCCAGTGTTCGGCGTGTGGCCGATGGCGACGAACAGGCCATCGACACGCAGCTCGCTGCTCGCGCCGTCGTTGTGCCGCAGGCGCACGCTGGTTACACCGCTGGCGTCGCCCAGTACCTCATCCACCGCGGCGTTCAGGCGCAGCTCGATCTTGCCCTCGGCGATGCGCGCGCGCAGCTTGTCCTGCAGGATCTTCTCGGCGCGGAAGGTCTCGCGGCGGTGCACCAGGGTCACCTTGCTGGCGATATTGGCCAGGTACAGCGCCTCTTCCACGGCGGTGTTGCCGCCGCCGACCACCGCCACTTCGCGGTTGCGGTAGAAAAAGCCGTCGCAGGTGGCGCAGGCGGATACGCCGCGGCCCATGAACGCCTCCTCCGACGGCAGGCCCAGGTAGCGAGCGCTGGCGCCGGTGGCGATGATCAGCGCGTCGGCGGTGTAGGTGGCGCTGTCGCCGATCAGGGTGAAGGGCTTGCCGGCCAGGTCCACGGCATTGATGTGGTCGAAGACGATCTCGGTCTCGAAGCGCTCGGCGTGCTCCTGCATGCGCTGCATCAGCGCCGGACCGGTGAGACCGTGAGGGTCGCCGGGCCAGTTGTCGACTTCAGTGGTGGTGGTCAGTTGGCCACCAGCCTGGATGCCGGTGATCAGCAGCGGCTTGAGGTTGGCGCGCGCGGCGTACACCGCGGCGCTGTAGCCGGCGGGGCCTGAACCGAGAATGATCACACGGGCGTGGCGGGTAGCGGACATGGCCAACTCCTGAAGAAAAAGGGACCGGCCCGCAGCACTTGGGGAAGGCTTGAGATGGGCACGGCCCCGGTAAGGGCGATTGCTGGCAAGGCTACCCAGGCGGCGCCATCGGGGAAAATGCCCATTCTCAATGCGGTCAATAGGCCGAGGCTATGCGCCAGAGGCAACCGCCCCCTTGGCTATACTCGGTTCACCCTCATCCAGGCTGCCCGGCATGACTCTGCGCAAACGTCTGTTCTGGCTGTTCGCCCCGCTGCTGCTACTCGCGCTGGGCTTCGCCTATCTGCTGTCGCAGAGCCTGATCCTCAGCCGCTTCGACCGCCAGGACGCAGCCCTGCTCGATGCCGAGGCCAAGCGCCTGCAGGCGCTGCTCGACAACAACCTCAAGCGCAACCTGGACCTGGTGCTCAGCTACGCCAAGTGGGACGACACCTACGAATTCATGCTCGGTCAACGCCCGGACTTCACGCGCCGCAACATGGACCCGGAAGCGCTGCGCCAGATCAATTTCGACTTCATGCTGCTGCTCGACCTGGAGGACAAGGTCTACGCCGAGCAGTGGCTACCGCCGGACCTGCCGGACATGCTCACCCTGGGCGAGGAGCGGCCGCGCAGCCATGGGGCGCTACGCAATGCGATCCTCGAGCAGATCAAGCGCCTGCGCCATCCGGACAACCGCGAGGACCTGCGCGGGCAGATCGTGGTGATCCAGGGCGTACCGCTGGTGCTGGCCATGGGCGGCATCAGCAACAACCAGGACACGCTGCCGAGCCTGGGCACCCTGGTAGCCGGGCACTTCATCGACGGTGAGCGCGCCGAGCTGCTGCAGACCCAGGTCAACGGCTCCCTTCGCCTGCTGCCGCCCATGGGGCATAACGATGGCTGGCGCGTGCTGCCCATGTTGGGCAACACCAACCTCAACCAGATCGAGATCAGCCCGCGTCGGGTGCTCGACGAGGACCGCCAGCAGCTGGACCTGCTGTTCCGCAACAGCCTGGGCGAGCCACAGCTGCGCATGGAGCTGACCCGCGAGCGCCGCCTCTATCAGGAGGGGCACAAGGCCATCGCCATCTTCCTCGCCCAGGCCACCGCCGTCGGCCTGGTGGCCTGGCTGCTGATCTACCTGGGCCTGGACTTCGGCATCCTGCGCCGGGTGCTGCGGATGAATCGGGAGATCGCCGCCATCGGCCCGGAATCGGCCCATCAGCGCATCGGGGATCGCGGCGGCGACGAGCTGGGTCAACTGGCCCAGGAGGTCAATCGCATGCTCGAACGCCTGGAGCAGAGCGAAGCCCGCGACCGCGAGATACTCGACGCCATCCAGGACGGCTACTTCGAGCTGAATCCCAAGGGCCGGATAGTTGCGGTCAACCGCGCCCTGTGCAGCATGCTCGGCTACCCCGAGGAGGCGCTGCTGGAAAAATCATTCGAGACGGTACTGGAGAACGAGGACGTCGAGCGCGCCCGCCAGCTGTTCAGTCGCGCCCTGGCGAGTGGCGAGAACATCCGCTTCGCCGCGCCGCTGCGCCGCCACGACGGCAGCCAGGGCTACTACGAGACGCGCTTCTCCCTGATCAGCGACAGCCAGGGAAATCTCGCGGGTTATCGCGGCATCCTGCGCGACATCAGCGACCAGGTGGCCTACCAGAACCAGCTGCTGGACATGGCCTACCGCGACCCGCTGACCGGCCTGGGCAATCGCAAGGCCTTCACCGAACACCTCAAGCAGGCCCTGGAGCAGGCCCAGCGCAGCGACAGCCGCCTGGCCCTGCTGTATCTGGACCTGGACCGCTTCAAGGAGGTCAACGACCGCTTCGGCCACGATATCGGCGATGCGTTGCTGGTGAGCATCGCCGAGCGCATGCGCGGCACCATGCGCCAGCCGGACCGGATCTACCGCCTGGGCGGCGACGAGTTCACCCTGCTGATGCCCGGCGGCAATGTCGAGGCCGCTTACAAGCTGGCCGGGCGCATCCTCGAGGTCTTGCAGAGCCCGGCCCGCCTCGACGGGCAACTGATCGATTTTGTTACGCCGAGTATCGGCATCGCCCTCTATCCGGATCACGCCGGCGACCCGGAAGGCCTGGTCAAGGCCGCCGACAGTGCCATGTACGAGGCCAAGCGCGAACGCAACCGCGCCTGTCTGTATCACCCGCGGCTGCTTTCCTCCTCCCGGCAAAGTGGTTAAGGTCGGCGCGATTCCATTCTCGCGGAGCTCGCCATGCCCAATCCCGCCCTCTCCGGCCCGCAATACTTGGGCGAAGGCCTGAAACTGGTCCTCAGCCCCGGCCTGCGTCTGTTCGTGCTGTTGCCGCTGGCCGTCAATACCCTGCTGTTCATCGGCCTGATCGTGCTGGCCATGCAGCAGTTCGGCGTCTGGATGGACAGCCTGATGCCCAACCTGCCGGACTGGCTGAGCTTCCTCACCTACGTGCTCACCCCGCTGTTCTTTGTGCTGGTGCTGGTGATCATGTTCTTCACCTTCACCCTGCTGGCCAACATCATCGCCGCGCCCTTCAACGGCTTCCTCGCCGAGAAGGTGGAAGTGGTGCTGCGCGGCCGCGACGACTTCCCACCCTTCAGCTGGGCCGAGCTGATGGCCATGATGCCGCGCACCATCGGCCGCGAAATGCGCAAGCTGGCGTACTTCCTGCCGCGCGCCATCCCGCTGCTGATCCTCACCTTCGTGCCGGTGCTCAACCTGGTGGCCGCGCCGCTGTGGATACTGTTCGGCATCTGGATGATGGCGGTGCAGTACATCGACTACCCCTGCGACAACAACAAGGTCAGCTGGGACGACATGCTCGCCTGGCTGCGCGAGAAGCGCTGGCAGAGCCTGGGCTTCGGCGGCACGGTGTACCTGGCGCTGCTGATCCCCTTCGTCAACATCCTGGTGATGCCCTCTGCCGTCGCCGGAGCCACGCTGTTCTGGGTACGCGAACGCGGCGAGGCGGTACCGGCAGTCCGTTAAAGCAGGGCTGGCAAGTTTTCTGGCCAGCCGCTCGCCCCTGGCGTTGCTCACCTCCCTTGCTGGACGGGCATCGTGCGCGAGCCAATGGCCACTCGCCAGTACGCAAAATTGTGCCGGACCGCTCTATCTCGATATTTTACCGATGAAAGGGGCAGCACCGCAGATACCCAACTGCTATGGTCAGGCTCTGTACACCACGCTGCACCAACGCCAGGAGGCCAATAGATGGGACAGTCGCTGACCAATGTAGAGCTTTGCAGGAATGTCGAGAACGCCTTCCTCCCGCTTCGCTGTGTGTGCAGCATCCCGGATGGCCGCTTTATGACGATCCAGATCCTGGCCGAAGGTTCGGACAACGTGGAGCTCACGGTGGTCGGTATCGATATCGGCAACCTGGGTGATGCCGAGCGGATCAGCCAGTTGGTTAGCGATGTCTGCTTCGACTACGAGCTGGCCGCAGACGGCAGCGACGCCAGCCCGACCGCATACCGCCCCGACCTGCTGCACCGCTGATCCGCCGAGCCGGGCACGCTACGCGCCCGCTCAGCCCCTGACGAAAGTGTTACCGGCCGGTGCGGCCCTTCCGCACCGGCCTTTTCGTTTGTGCCTCACGCCGCCGCCAGCGCCTGCCACGTGTGCTCTCACTACTAAGAGTGAGTCGGAAGATCACTCCTTCATCCGTTACCCGCCCCGCGCCGATTGATTAGCTTGGCCGCCGATCAACCACCACACAGGGGTAGCGCATGACTACAACAACAAGGCGCGCGAGCTTCCGGCCGCACACACTGGCGGCTGCAATCGCACTGGGTCTCTCGGGCGGCGCGCAGGCCGTGAGCTTCAACATCGGCGAGATCGAGGGTCAGCTCGACTCCTCCCTGTCCGTCGGGGCCAGCTGGTCCATGCGCGGTGCCGACCGCGACCTGATCGGCGCCAACAACGGCGGCGACGGTCTGGCACAGACCACCGACGACAGCCGGCAGAACTTCAAGAAGGGCGAGACCTTCTCGAAGATCTTCAAGGGCATCCACGACCTCGAACTCAAGTACGGCGACACCGGCGTCTTCGTACGCGGCAAGTACTGGTACGACTTCGAGCTGAAGGACGAGCAGCGCCTGTTCAAGGACATCGACGACTCCAACCGCAAGGAAGGCGCGCAATCCTCCGGCGCCCAGCTGCTCGACGCCTTCGTCTACCACAACTACAGCATCGCCGATGAACCGGGCTCGGTGCGCTTGGGCAAGCAGGTGGTGAGCTGGGGCGAGAGCACCTTCATCCAGAACAGCATCAACTCGATCAACCCGGTCGACGTCTCCGCCTTCCGCCGCCCCGGTGCCGAGCTCAAGGAAGGCCTGATCCCGGTCAACATGTTCTACGTCTCGCAGAGCCTGACCGAGAACCTCTCGGCCGAGGCCTTCTACCAGCTGGAGTGGGATCAGACCGTGGTGGACAACTGCGGCACCTACTTCGCCCAGGTGGACATCATCGCCGACGGTTGCGACGAGAACCTGCGCGTGCTGGCACCGAATTCGGTGATCGCCGCCGGCCTGCCGCTGCTCTCCGCGTTCAACGTCGATGCCAACGAGGAAGGCGTGCTGGTACGCCGCGCCGGTGATCGCGACGCCCGCGACGACGGTCAGTGGGGCGCAGCGCTGCGCTACTTCTTCGAGCCGCTGGATACCGAGTTCGGCGCCTACTTCATGAACTACCACAGCCGCGCGCCGTTCTTCAGCATCGCCGCCGCCGACCAGGCCACCTACGACGCCGTGGGCGCCGTGCCGGTCCCCGGCCTGCGCGCCGTCGCCGCAGCCGCCAGCGCCAGCTACTTCCTGGAATACCCGGAAGACATCCGCCTGTACGGCCTGAGCTTCTCCACCACCCTGCCCACCGGCACCGCCTGGCAGGGTGAGGTCAGCTACCGGCCCAACGCACCGGTGCAGCTGAACACCACCGACATCCTCTACTCCGGACTGACGCCCCTGGCCGGCTTCAGCAACGTCTCCGTGCTGCAGGGCGTGCCGGGTCAGGACACCACCGGTTATCGCCGCAAGGAGATCACCCAGTTCCAGACCACCTTCACCCACTTCTTCGATCAGGTCATGGGCGCCGAGCGCTTCACCCTGGTGGGCGAAATCGGTGTGGCTCATGTCGGCGGCCTGGAGAAGACTTCCGAGGCGCGCTACGGCCGCGATCCGATCTTCGGCCCGGGCGAGCTGTCGGGCGATCGTCCCAACACCGCAGGCCCGCTGTTCGGCGCCGGCATGTCCTCCGCCTGCGAGGCCCTCAACAAGGGCACCCTGAACAATGGTGCGGCGGCCGGTGCCTCGCCGGAAAACGTCAGCAAGTACTGCGAAGACGACGGCTTCGGTACCAGCACTTCCTGGGGTTACCGCATGCGCGCCATCTGGGACTACAACGACGTGATCGCCGGTATCAACCTGAAACCGAGCATCGCCTGGTCCCATGACGTCGACGGTTACGGCCCCAACGGCCTGTTCACCGAAGGCAGCAAGGCGGTCAGCCTGGGCCTGGATGCCGAGTACCAGAACACCTACACCGCCAGCCTCTCCTACACCGACTTCTTCGGCGGTGACTACAACACCTCGATCGACCGCGACTTCCTGGCCTTCAGCGTCGGCATGAGCTTCTGAGCCCCCTACAGAACAAGAAAGGTAAACACATGATGAAACGTACCCTTCTACACACCGGCGCCCTGGCGCTGTCGCTGCTGGCCACCAGCGTGATGGCCAAGGTCTCCCCGGACGAAGCCGCCAAGCTGGGCACCAGCCTGACCCCGGTCGGCGCCGAGAAGGCCGGCAACGCCGATGGCAGCATCCCCGAGTGGACCGGTGGCCTGCCCACCAATGCCGCCGCAGTGGACGCCAAGGGCTTCCTCGCCGACCCGTTCGCCAGCGAGCAGCCGCTGTTCACCATCACCTCGGCCAACGCCGAGCAATACAAGGACAAGCTGTCCGCCGGCCAGCTGGCGATGTTCAAGCGCTACCCCGAGACCTACAAGATCCCGGTGTACCCGAGCCACCGCAGCGCCGCCCTGCCGGACAACATCTACGCCGCGGCCAAGACCAGTGCGCTGAATACCGACGGCATCGACGGCGGCAACGGCCTTTCCGGCTTCGGCGACAGCCGCTACTACGCTTTCCCGCTGCCCAAAAGCGGCGTGGAAGTGGTGTGGAACCACAGCACCCGTTACCGCGGCGGCAACGTCAAGCGCTACATGACCCGCGTACAGCCCCAGGCCAACGGCGCCTTCACCATGGTCCAGTTCTCCGACGAAGTGTCCTACCCCAGCGACCTGCCGGACCTGGACAAGGGCAAGGCCGACAACATCCTGTTCTACTTCATCCAGAACGTGACCGCCCCGGCGCGCCTGGCCGGCAACGTGCTGCTGGTCCACGAGACCATCGACCAGGTCAAGGAACCGCGCATGGCCTGGCTCTACAACGCCGGTCAGCGCCGCGTGCGCCGCGCTCCGCAGGTAGCCTACGACGGCCCGGCCACCGCCGCCGACGGCCTGGCCACCTCGGACAACTACGACATGTTCAACGGCGCCCCGGACCGCTACACCTGGGAGCTGGTCGGCAAGAAGGAGATGTACATCCCCTACAACAGCTACAAGCTGGATTCGCCGAGCCTGAAGTATAAGGACATCCTCAAGGCCGGCCATATCAACCAGGACCTGACCCGCTACGAGCTGCACCGCGTGTGGGAAGTGGTGGCCAAGGTCAAGCCGGGCGAGCGCCACATCTACGCCACCCGCCACATGTACTTCGACGAGGACAGCTGGCAGCTGGCGCTGGTCGATCACTACGACGGTCGCGGCCAGCTGTGGCGCGTCGGCGAGGGCCATATCCAGCAGTACTACCACAAGCAGGTGCCCGGCTATACCGCCGAGACCCTGTATGACCTGATCTCCGGCCGCTACTCGGTACTCGGCCTGAAGAACGAGGAGAAACAGGGCATCGAGTTCGGCGCCAAGGCCACCGCCTCCAGCTACACCCCGGCAGCCCTGCGCCAGGCCGGCGTGCGCTGACCACGGCAACACCACGCAACTCCGTGATTTGGCGGCCCATCCGGGCCGCTTTTTTTATGCCCGCGCATTTGCGCACTCACGTCAGGCTCTGCAAGGATGAATTACGCCAACCCGTATTCGAGCGAACCCATGGCCACGTTGTCCCAGGCCGACCTGCCCCGCCTGCCCCCCGGCCACTTGCCGCGCCCGCGCCTGCGTGACGCGCTGCTGCAGGCCGACTGCCGCCTGCGCCTGCTCTGCGCCCCGGCCGGCAGCGGCAAGAGCGTGCTGCTCGGCGAATGCATGCGCCAGCGACCGAGCGACATCCAGTTCATTCACCTCGATCTGCGCGGCCGCCCTCTCGGCGCCACCGATCTGCTGCGTCGCCTGAGCAGCGCACTCGGCCTGGTCGAGGCCAGCCTGGAGGCCATCGAAGAACACCTGTACCAGCTACAGCAACCGCTGTGGCTGCTGCTCGACGATTACCCGCGCAGCCCCGACGCAACGCTGGACCAAACCCTCAACAGCCTGCTGCTCGCCACCCCACCCCAGGTCTGCTGGTGGATCGCCAGCCGACGCCGGCCGCAGCTGCAACTGGCGCGCCTGCTGCTGGACGGCGACCTGTTCGAGCTGGGCAGCCGCGAGCTGGCGTTCGCCGAGAACGAGCTGACCGAGCTGCTGCAGCGTGCCGGCCACCACTGGCTGCGCCCCGCCGTACTGGAACTGCTGGAGCAGACCCAGGGCTGGTGCGCCGGCCTGCGCCTGCGCCTGCTCGGCAGCAAGCCCGGCCAGGCGCTGCCGACCGACGGTGGCGGCCTGCTGCTGGACTACCTCAAGCGCGAAGTGCTGGACGAGCTGCCCGGCGACTGGCAGCTGGCCCTCTACACCCTGGCCCAGTTCCCCTCCTTCGATCACGAGCTGTGCGAACAGCTGCTCGGCGTCGGCGAAGGCGCACAGCTGCTGAAACAGCTGTGCGAGTGCGGCCTGTTCATCGAGGCGGTGGACCAGGACGGCCGCCTGCTGCGCATACAGCCGGCGCTGGCGCCGACCCTGGCCGGCCAGCTGCCGAGCAGCATGGCCAAGGCCCTGTTCCGCAAGGCCTGCCAGTGGTACGTCAGCCGCGAGCAGATCACCCCGGCGCTGGAATACGCGCTCAAGGCCGGCCAGCCGGAGGTGGCGGCCAGCCTGATGCAACGCTACACCCAGGATCGCCTGCTACAGGGGCGCGACCTGGCCCTGCTGCTGGAGTGGCGCCGCGAACTGCCGGCGACCCTGCTCAGCAGCACTCCGCGCCTAGCGCTGCTCAACGCCTGGGCCCTGCTGCTCAGCGGCCGGCTGGAAGAAGGCGAGGAATACCTGGCTGCGCTGGGACGCTTCCTGCCGCAGACCAATGCGCTGCGCCAGCAAGAGCTGATCGCCCAGTGGAAGGCCGTGGCCGGCAAGCTGGCGTTCCACCGCGGCGACGCCGAGGGGGCACGGCCGCTGGTGGCCGAGGCCATCGTCGAGTTGCCCGAGCGCTCCTGGAGCCAGCGCCTGCTGTGCTACCTGCTGCAGGTCGAGCAGGCGCTGGCCGAGGGCCATTTCGACCAGGCCCAGGAGCTCAACCGGGTGGCCATCAAGGAGGCCCGCGAGCATGGCAGCCTGGCCTTCGAGAGCCTGCTGGCCCTGGAACACGCCAAGCTGCTGGATATCCGCGGCGAGCTGCTGCGTGCGGAAACCCTGCTCAGCCGCCTGTACACCGAACTCACCGGCGCCTGGGGCAGCGAAGCCAGCCCGATGCGCGGCCGCACCCAGCTGTTGCGCGCCAGCCTGCTGCTGCAACGCGGGCGCTACCAGGAGGCCGAAACCGCCTTCACCTCTGGCCTGCAGGAATGCCAGGTGTGCTCTGATCCGGCCGCCGTCTGGGGCCACCTGGGCCTGGCCGAACTCAGCGCCCTGCACGGCGACATCGCCGACGCCTTCGCCCGCATCGCCGATGCCGAACGGCTGATGCAGTACAGCCACATCAGCACGCACCTGTACCAGGGCCTGCTGGTGCTGATCAAGGCGCGCCTGTGGCTCGGCCAGGGGCGCCACGCCCAAGCCGAAAAGGCCCTGCGTAGCCTGTTGGCCGAGGCGCCCAAGCTGCCGCCATTCGGCGCGCCGGAACTCAACCTGCGCCTTCAGCTGGCGCTGGCCCATGCGCAACTGGCCGGCGAGCAACTGGGCGAAGCCCTGGAAAGCCTGCAAGCCCTGCTCAAACAGGCCCTGACCGAGGGCCGCCGGCCGCTGGCCTGCGAGATAGGTTTCAGCCTGGCCGAGGGCCTGCACGCCAGCAACAAGCAGAACCAGGCTCGACAGGCCCTGCTCGATGCGCTGGCGCTGGCCCGGCAGATGGGCCTGGCCAGCGTCGAGCGCGCCTTCGCCCAGCGCAACCCGGCGATGATGCGCTGGATCGCCGAAAGCGCCGGCACCGACGACGGCGCGCCGAGCGCCCTGCTCAGCCGCCGCGAGCTGGACGTGCTCAAGCTGATCGCCCAGGGCTACTCCAACCAACAGATCGCCGAGAGCCTGTTCATCTCCCTGCACACGGTGAAGACCCACGCCCAGCGCATCAACTTCAAGCTCGGCGTTGAGCGTCGCACCCAGGCGGTGGCGCGGGCCAAGGAGCTGGGCCTGGCTGGCTAGCCGCGGCGCTGCTCCAGCAGCAGGCGGCGGCGCTCGCCCGGCGTCATGCCGAACCAGCGCCGGCAACCGCGATTAAACACGCTCTGCTCGCTGTAGCCGAGCATGCCGGCGATCTGCGACATGGGGATGTCGCGCTCGGCCAGGTAGAAATCGGCGCGCTCGCGGCGAATTCCCTCGACCAATTCGTCGAACCGGTGCCCCAGCTCGGCCAGCTGGCGCTGCAGGCTGCGCTCGTGCAGGCCGAGCTGCTCGGCGATCAGCGGCAGGCGGCACTGCTGGGTCGGCAACAGGCGCAGCACCAGACGGCGCACCTGCTCCAGCAGATCGGAAGAGCCCTGCAAGTGGATATGGCTGAGGTACTGCACCAAGGTGCGGTGCAGGGCCGGGTCCTGCCGCTCGATGCGTTGACCCAGCTGGCGCTCGCTGATCACCAGCGCGTTGCGCGCCTGGCCCAGGTACACCTCGCTGGCGAAATAGCGCCGGTAGCGCGCCTGGGGCAGTGGGCTGCCGCCGGACAGCAGCACCACCTGGGCGCTGAAGGTCGGGCCGCAGAGCAGCTTCATGGTGTTATGCGCCACGCCCATGGCCAGTTCCGCCATCTGCCTCTGCGGCCCCGGCAGGCGCAGCTCGATGACCAGGCACGGCGCCCGCGGCTCGCTGAGGTCGAGATCGAGCTGGATGCCGGAGCTGTGGTAGCCGATGAAGCGCACGATCTCCGCCAGGGCCTGGCCGACGCTGGCCGAGTTGCAGGCGATCAGCGCAATCGGGCCGAGCACGCTGAGGTGCTGGTACTCGGCCATGCGCAGGCCGAAGTCCGGGCAGTGCAGCTCGTCGGCCACCGTCTCCAGCAGCCCCACCAGCGAGCGGAACGGCACCCGCGCATCCTCGTCGTCGAGCAGTTCCGGGCGCACGCGAAAGCGTTCCAGAAAAGGCAGCGGGTCGTGGCCCAACTGGCTGACCAGCTCGCGAAAGCCGCCGAAGGAGGTGGTTCTGATAAAGGGTTCCATGTCGCCAAGAATCAAATATCAGTCGTCAAAGATCAATCTTAGCTCGTCGGTTCCACCAAGAATCCGAACACCACTCCATCGCTTCGGAGCCCCTCATGGAATTCGACTACATCATCATTGGTGCCGGTTCGGCCGGCTGCGTCCTGGCCAACCGCCTGAGTGCCGACCCCGCCGTTTCCGTGTGCCTGCTCGAAGCCGGCCCGCAGGACTGGTCGCCGCTGATCCATGCACCAGCCGGGGTGGCCGCCATCCTGCCGACCCGCCACGTCAACTGGGCCTTCAACACCGTGCCGCAGCCCGGCCTGGGCGGCCGCATCGGCTACCAGCCACGCGGCAAAGCACTCGGCGGCAGCAGCTCGATCAACGGCATGATCTACATCCGCGGCCACCACAGCGACTACGACGACTGGGCCAACCTGGGCAACGATGGCTGGTCGTTCAAGGATGTGCTGCCGTACTTCCGTAAGAGCCAGATGCACCACCTGGGCGCCAGCGAATTCCATGGCGGCGAAGGCGAGCTGTACGTCGGCCAGATCGAGGCCCACGCCGCCAGCCATGCCTTCGTAGAAGCCGGACAAAAAGCCGGCCACCGCTACAACGCCGACTTCAACGGCGCCGAGCAGGAAGGTGTCGGCCAGTACGACGTGACCATCCGCGACGGCCGCCGCTGGAGCACCGCCACCGCCTTCCTCAAGCCGATTCGTGAGCAGCGCAAGAACCTCACCGTGCTCACCGGTGCGCATGCCGAGCGCATCCTGCTGCAGGGCAAGCAGGCCACCGGCGTGCAAGTGCGCCACAAGGGCCGCTCGACCGCGCTGAAGGCACGCAAGGAAGTGCTGCTCAGCGCCGGCGCCTTCGGCAGCCCGCAACTGCTGATGCTCTCCGGCATCGGTGCCGAGGCCGACCTCAAGCCCCACGGCATCGCCGTGCAGCACGAGCTACCGGGCGTCGGGCAGAACCTGCAGGACCATCCGGACGTGATTCTCGGCTACAAGAGCAGCGACAACTCGCTGCTCGGCTACTCGCTGGGCGGCAGCCTGAAGATGGGTTCCGCGCTGGCCCAGTACATGGCGCGCAAACGCGGCCCGCTGGCGAGCAACTTCGCCGAGGCCGGCGGCTTCCTCAAGACCGACGCGGCCCTGACGCGCCCGGACGTGCAGCTGCATTCGGTGGTCAGCCTGCTCGACGACCACAACCGCAAACTACACTGGGGGCATGGATTCAGCTGCCACGTCTGCGTGCTGCGCCCCAAGAGCATCGGCAGCGTCGGCCTGCAGTCGGCCGACCCGGCCGCCGCGCCGCGCATCGACCCGAACTTCCTCGGTCACGACGACGATGTGCAGACCCTGCTCAAGGGCTATCGCATGGCCCGCGAGATCGTCGCCCAGGCGCCCATGGCGCGTTTCGGCCTGCGTGATGTGTTCAGCGCCGGCCTCGACAGCGACGAGCAACTGATCGAGCTGCTACGCCGCCGCACCGACTCCATCTACCACCCGATCGGCACCTGCAAGATGGGCACTGACGAAGCCGCGGTGGTGGACAGCCAGCTGCGCGTACACGGCATCGCCGGCCTGCGCGTGGTCGACGCCTCGGTGATGCCGACGCTGGTCGGCGGCAACACCAACGCCCCCTCGATCATGGTCGCCGAGCGCGCCGCCGAGTGGATCGCCCAGGGCTGATCCACTCCCCACCCGACAACAACAAGAGGACTCATCCAATGCGTCGTTCCCTACAGCGGCTCTGCGCCGCCGGCCTGACCAGCGCGCTGCTCGCCAGCGCCACCGCCCAGGCCAGCCCTGTCCCGACCCAGCCCGCCAGCGCCGCGACCACAGCGGCCAACCAGGCCGTGCTGAACCAGTTGCCGTTCGCCGACAAGCAGGACTTCGAGAACGCCCAGCGCGGTTTCATCGCCAAGCCGGAGACCCTGACCATCAAGGATGCCACCGGCAAGGTGGTGTGGGACCTGGAAAGCTACAAGCAGTACATCGCCGCAGACAAACCGGCGCCGGTCAGCGTCAACCCCAGCCTGTGGCGCCACGCCCAGCTGAGCATGGAATACGGCCTGTTCCGCGTCACCGAAGGCATCTACCAGGTGCGCGGCTACGACGTTTCCAACATCACCTTCGTCGAAGGCAAGACCGGCTGGATCGTATTCGACCCGCTGATCAGCGCGGAAACCGCCAAGGCCGCCTATGAGCTGGTCAGCGCCAACCTGGGCCAGAAGCCAGTGGTTGCGGTGATCTACAGCCACTCGCACCTCGACCACTTCGGTGGCGTGCGCGGCATAGTCGACGAGGCCGACGTCAAGGCCGGCAAGGTGCGCATCATCGCGCCCAAGGGCTTTACCGACCATGCGGTGAGCGAGAACGTGATCGCCGGCAATGCCATGGCCCGTCGCGCCGTGTACCAGTTCGGCGCCATGCTGCCGCGCAATGCCCAGGGCGGCGTCAACGCCGGCATGGGCATGACCGTGTCCACCGGCACCGCCACCCTGATCCAGCCCACCGAGGAGGTCGAGAAGACCGGCCAGGAGCTGACCGTCGATGGCGTGCAGATGGTGTTCCAGATGACCCCGGGCACCGAGGCGCCGGTGGAGATGCACACCTACTTCCCGGCCACCAAGGCCCTGTGGATGGCCGAGAACACCACCAACAACATGCACAACGTGCTCACCCCGCGCGGCGCGCAGGTGCGCGATGCGCTGCAGTGGTCCAAGTACATCGGCGAGGCCATCGCCCTGTACGGCGACAAGAGCGTGGTCAAGTTCCAGAGCCACCACTGGCCGCTGTGGGGCCAGCCGCAGATCGTCGACTACCTGAAGAAGCAGCGCGCCATCTACAAGTACATCCACGACCAGTCCGTGCGCCTGATGAACCAGGGCCTCAACGCCGAGGAAATCGCCGAGACCATCAAGCTGCCACCGGAGCTGGAATCCTTCTGGCCGGGGCGCGGCGTGTACGGCACCCTCAAGTTCAACGCCAAGGCCATCTACCAGCGCTACCTGGGCTGGTACGACGCCAACCCGGCCAACCTCGACAAGCTTCCACCGCAAGCGGCGGCGAAGAAATACGTCGAATACATGGGCGGCTCCGCTGCCGTGCTGGAGAAGGCCAAGGCCGACTTCGCCAAGGGCGAGTACCGCTGGGTGGCCGAGGCGACCAAGCACGTGGTGTTCGCCGAGCCGGACAACGCGGCGGCGAAAAACCTGCTGGCCGATACCTTCGAGCAGTTGGGCTACCAGGCCGAATCCGGCCCTTGGCGCTCGATGTATCTGCAGGGTGCCTTCGAGCTGCGCAATGGCCTGCCGCAGGGTGGCGGCACCGTTACCGCCAGCCCGGACGTGATCCGCGCCATGACCCCGGAGATGCTCTTCGACTACTTGGCCGTGCGCCTCAACGGCGAGCGCGCCGCGGGCAAGAAGCTGGTGCTCAACTACCGCTTCAGCGACCTCGGCAAGGACTACGCGTTGACCGTGGAAAATGGCGTGCTGACCTACGAGCCGAAGCTGAACGCCAACGCCGACGTCGGCCTGACCATGAACAAGACCACCCTGGAAGACATCCAGCTGGGCAACGCCACACTGGAGCAGAAGGTCGCCTCCGGCGAACTTAAGTTCGACGGCCGCCCGCAGGCCTTCGGCGAGTTCATGGGCCTGCTCGACAAGTTCGACTTCTGGTTCAACATCGCCACCCCATGAGAGCCTCGTCGATAGTCGCCGGGACGCTGGCACTGCTGCTCGCCGGCACCAGCCCGGCGAGCCGCGCCTGCGGCTACGACGGCATGGCCATGGACCTGACCCAGGCCCACCCCGGTTCGCTGGACGTGGCCCTGGCCCTGCACCAGGCCTACCAGGACAAGGCGCTGGCCAGACCCGGGCCGCTGCCCGGCGGCTTCGGCATGCGCCGCGCCCTGAACATGCTCGGCAAGCTGCGCAATACCCTCGCCGCCCAAGCACGGGCCGACAGCTTCAGCCTGCTACTGGTGGAGTCCGGCCTATGGGCGCGTTTCACGGCAGACGGCGAGCAGCTGAAACTCACCCCGCACCTGCCAGGCCCTGCGCTTGGCGACGCGGTACTGATCACCGGCGAAGGCACGCTGCTGGCCCTGCAGAAGGGCCGCCTGAGCACCGAGCAGGCGCTGCAGCTGGGACTGATTCGTATGGATGCAACGCCTGTGCAGGCTGAGAGCCTGACAGCACGCTGGCAGGCAGCTTATCCCTGACCTGCCCTGCCGACTGTCCGCTAGTGGGGAAGTAGGTGAAGGTCTGTTTCCGGCCAGAAGCGGCCCTTGGTTATCTACGAAATCAGAGCCCATTCAGTAGCCGCGGCAAGAAAGTCGGTGTTGGTTATCAGAAGATCCCGCAGGCGGAAGCTGCGGATATAGTCAGAGCCAGCGGCGAACCTCGGCCTTGTAGCGGCGGTAGTCGTCGCCGAACTTCGCTTCGAGATAGCGCTCCTCGCGAGCGATCACCTGCCTCTGGATCACCATCAGCACCAACGGAAGCAAAGCGAGGGCTATCGGTCCGTCGAAGCCAACCGCAATGCCGGCATAGACAAGCGCCATGCCGAGATACATGGGATTGCGGGTCCACCGATAAGGGCCGGTCGTTGCGATGAGGGTCGTTGGTCGCGACGGCGGAACGTGGGTGCCCAGGCGCCGGAACAGCCCCACCGCCGCAGGCATCGTCGCCGCGCCGGCAGCGAACAGCAGCGCACCCGTCGCGACCAGCAACCACCGGTCGATGCCGAAGTTGCTCAGGGCGAGGAACCAATCCGCCGCCAGCCCCAACAGCAGCGCTCCCAGATAGATGAAGGGCGGAGGGAAGCGCACCCCAGCGCTGTCCGGTTCGACGGCCATGTCATCTCCTATCTATGCGCTCAAGCCAGCATCGACTGCTGGGCGAAAATACCTGCCATCGCGCCCTGCGCTGATGCCTGGGTGACCGAAGGCAATATGGGCGTGGTGAGATCGCCGGCGGCGTAGATGCCGGGTGTGCTGGTTTGGCGGCGTTCGTCGACCTTGAGGAGGACGCCGGTGGGCGTATCCATCGTGGCAAGGCCCAGCGATTCATGCAGGTTTGCGGACGGCTTGTTGCGCGGGTGAGCAAACAGGATGTCGACCGCGACGGTGGAGCCAGTGTCGAGATTGACGGTAGCGATATGCCCCTGGTGATGGGCGATCTCGACGATCCGCCCGTCGACGACAGGTATGTTGCGGTGCGCCAGATCGGCCTCGATATCAGGCGCAATGTCGTGACCATCGGCAAAGACAGTCAACCTGTCGGTCCAATCGAGGAACAGCCTGACCTGGTTGTGCGATTGCGGGCCGGACCACACGAGGCCCCAATGCAGGCCGGCGGATTCAAAGCCGTCGCAATAGGGGCAGGGGACGATGGACGTGCCCCAGCTCTCGGCAAAGCCTGGAACATCAGGCATCTGGTCGGCGACACCATAGCTCAGGATCACGCGGCGGGCCCTTAGGCTGTCGTGATCGTCAGTGACAACGCTGAAATCGTCGATTACGCCAGAAATTTTCTCCGCCCGGGCATTTACCAGCCTGACCGTTGGATAGCGCGCCAACTGCTGCCGCGCCGCGGCCAGGATGTCCAGCGGCGGCGTGTGATCGTGACCGAGCAGACCATGCGAATGGCCGGCAAAGCGGTTACGCGGCCGGCTGGTATCGAGAACGATGACTTTGCGGCGGGCACGGCCGAGCTGCAAAGCGGCGGCGAGACCAGCAAAACTTCCGCCGATGATGATGACGTCATTCATGGTGATGGTCTCCGCTGGAGGGCAGGTTGTAACCTAGCCTTTGGATTGCAAATTTAAGATACTGAATGGTATCGTATATCTTAAATTAAGATACTGTAAAGTACCAATATCATGACCGAAGCCATACAGGGTCGGCGCGGCCGGCCCACCAACGAGGCGCTTGCCCAAACGATACTCGACGCCGCGAGCGAGCTTTTTGTGGAATTGGGTTTTCAAGCGACGACGTTGGACAAGGTCGCCCAGCGGGCGAAGATATCCAAGCTCAGCATCTATAGGCGCTTCGAGAACAAGGAGGCGCTGTTCAGTGCAGCCATCGCGGCCGGCTGCCAGCAGTCGTTTGCACCACAGGCCCTGCTTGAAGGTGCCGAAGGTTCGGTCGAAGACCAACTTATGGCGGTGGGCACGTCACTTCTGCGCACGCTGTTGAGACCAGACGTCAGCAGTATCGAAGCCATGGTCATGGCCGATAAAGCGAGTCAAAACTCCCTGAGCAAGCTCCACTACGAAGCCGGCGCCGTCCATGTCATCGCGGGCATCGAGGCCCTGTTGCGCCAACTTCACGCGAAGGCGCTTCTCAACGTGCCCGATCCCCTCCAAGCCGCCCGCTTGTTTGCCGCGCTCTTCAAAGGGTCCGATCTACTGATGATCGCCCGCTTCGATCAGGCGAGAGCAGAGGACGAAAACGAAATCGAATCCTATTGCCGGTCAGCCGTAGCCATGTTCGTCGCCGCGCACGGTCGCAGCGACCACGCGGGTGGATGAGCATTTAATTGCTCCGGGGCAGCTTGGCCAGGCTTGGGTTTGCGCTTCAGGGTCCTCAGCGGAATCACAGGCTGCGTCCGATTAACTGTCGCAGTACCGGCGCAAGTGCTCAGCATCGTAGCCTGAAGCGACCATAGATTCGTAGACTCCTTCAAGCTGCTATCTCTGGCCAGAATCGGCCAGAAGCAACCGCTGTTTGCTATCGAACATCGATCGATAACAACTCAATGCTGTCGCTATCTTCCTCACCCGTTAGAGGCGAATCACATATCCCACTTCCGCAGATATCTTGCCGTCGTAACGGTCCTGAGCGAACGCTGCAGCCCAGCTCACGGCAAGATCGGGACGGGTATTGGGGGGGGCTGGCCGAGCAGCTTGCCACGGGACTGGCGCCGATCAGTACGATGAGGGGCCGGGCATATTCTTCCGAGAAGGCTGGGGATAGGATGAATCGTGACTAAAATCCATATTGGTCACTTATTGTTCATATCTCAACCGCTCTGTAGGCTATGCCCCATGAACAAGACCCCCTCCCCCAAAGTGACAGCTCGCGGCCCGGTGGATCACGAGGTACGTGATCAGATCGTGGTCGCGGCTACCGAGCACTTCAGCCGCTATGGCTACGAAAAGACCACGGTCTCCGATCTGGCCAAGGCCATCGGGTTTTCCAAGGCCTATATCTACAAGTTCTTCGAGTCCAAGCAGGCCATCGGCGAGGCCATCTGCGCCAATTGCCTGAGCCAGATCGAGGCCGAGGTCAGGGCCGCCGTCGCTGCGGTCGAGCACCCGCCGGAGAAGCTGCGACGCATCTTCAAGGCGCTGGTGGAATCGAGCCTGCGACTGTTCTTTCAGGATCGCAAGCTCTACGAAATTGCCGCCTCGGCGGCCACCGAACGCTGGCAGGCGGCGCGCGACTATGAAGGGCGCATTCGGGAGCTAATCCTGGACATCCTGCAGCAAGGCCGGCAGAGCGGCGACTTCGAGCGCAAGACCCCGCTGGATGAGGCGGCCATGGCAATCCACCTGGTCATGCGCCCCTATCTCAACCCATTGCTCCTGCAGCACGGCCTCGATTACACCGACGAGGCACCGCTTCTGCTGTCCAGCCTGATACTGCGCAGCCTGTCGCCATGACAATTGTGACGATTGACTAAATTAGTCACTGGATACAAAATGAGGCTCCCTATGACTTCGCGATGGGTTCCTCATGTCTCGCCGCAGCCTCCTTCTGTCCACTCTCATCGGCATGGTGCCGTTTGCGCTGGTCGCCTGCGGCGATCAAGCGCCATCCGATCCACGCACTGAGGCGCCGCTGGTGCGGGTCGCCATTACCCGGTCGGCGGCCCCCGCACCACGTTCATTCACTGGCATAGTCGCGGCCAAGGTCCAGAGCGACCTGGGCTTTCGTGTATCCGGCAAGGTCCTGGAGCGGCTGGTGGATACCGGCCAGTCGGTCAGGCGCGGCCAGGTGCTGCTGCGCCTCGACCCCGTCGACCTGAAGCTCGCCGCCCATGCGCAGCGCGAAGCGGTCGCCGCCGCGCGAGCGCGGGCGCAGCAGGCCATCGACGACGAGGCGCGCTACCGAGCCTTGCGCGGCACCGGCGCGGTATCGGCGTCTGCCTACGATCAGTACAAGGCGGCGGCGGATACGGCCCGGGCGCAGCTCAGTGCGGCCGAGGCCCAGGCCGAGGTCGCGCGCAATGCGACGCGCTATGCCGAGCTGCTGGCCGATGCCGACGGCATCGTCATGGAAACGCTGGCCGAACCCGGCCAGGTGGTCGGTGCCGGCCAGCCCGTGGTGCGGCTGGCGCATGCCGGCCCCCGGGAAGCCGTTGTGCAGCTGCCGGAAACCCTGCGCCCCGCCGTCGGCTCCAGCGCCCAGGCCACGCTCTTCGGCAAGGACGACATCAGCGTTGCGACCCACCTGCGCCAGCTCTCGGACGTCGCCGACCGCCTGACCCGTACCTTCGAGGCGCGCTACGTACTGGATGGCGAACTGGCCAACGCGCCGCTGGGCACCACCATCACCTTGCAGATCGCCAATGGCCAGGCGCATGGGTCGGGCGACCTGCAGGTGCCAATCGGTGCGCTGTACGACGCTGGCAAGGGCCCGGGAGTGTGGATCATTCGGGGCGAACCGGCGCAGGTATCCTGGCTGCCGGTCGTGGTGCAGCACCTGGATGACGAACACGCACGCATCACCGGCCCGCTCCAGCCAGGCGAGCCGGTCGTCGCGCTGGGCGCACACCTGCTGCGCGAAGGTCAGCAAGTGCGGGTGGCCGACCAGCCTGCCGTCGCGGCAGTCGAGGAAGGCCGGCGATGAGCGAAGGTCGTTTCAACCTGTCGGCACTCGCCGTACGCGAGCGCTCGATCACCCTGTTCCTGGTCTGCCTGATCACGCTGGCCGGGCTTATCGCCTTCTTCAAGCTGGGGCGGGCGGAAGACCCGGCCTTCACCGTCAAGGTGATGACCATAGTGACCGCCTGGCCCGGGGCCACGGCCCAGGAGATGCAGGACCAGGTAGCCGAGAAGCTCGACAAGCGCCTGCAGGAACTGCGCTGGTACGACCGCAGCGAGACCTACACCAGGCCCGGCCTGGCCTTCACAACCTTGAGCCTGCTCGACACCACGCCGCCTGCTGAAGTACCGGAGCAGTTCTACCAGGCGCGCAAGAAGATCGGCGACGAGGCGAAGACGCTTCCTGCAGGCGTGATCGGCCCGCTGCTCAACGACGAATACTCCGACGTCACCTTCGCCCTGTTCGCGCTCAAGGCCAAGGGCGAGCCGCAGCGCCTGCTGGTGCGCGACGCCGAGACGCTGCGCCAACGGCTGCTGCACGTGCCGGGGGTGAAGAAGGTCAACATCATCGGCGAGCAGGCCGAGCGCATCTTCGTCGAGTTCTCCCACGAGCGCCTGGCCACCCTGGGCATCGGCCCGCAGGAGGTGTTCGCCGCGCTCAACGGGCAGAACGCCCTGACCCCGGCCGGTTCCGTGGAAACCCGGGGGCCGCAGGTATTCCTGCGCCTGGACGGCGCCTTCGATGAGTTGCAGAAGATCCGCGACACCCCGGTGGTGGCGCAGGGCCGCACGCTGAAGCTGTCGGATGTCGCCAGGGTAACCCGCGGCTACGAAGACCCGGCGACCTTCCTGATCCGCAACGGTGGCGAGCCGGCCCTGCTGCTGGGCATCGTCATGCGCGAGGGCTGGAACGGCCTCGACCTGGGCAAGGCTCTGGGCGACGAGGTGGGTGCGATCAACGCCGAGCTGCCGCTGGGCATGAGCCTGACCAAGGTTACCGATCAGGCCGTCAACATCAGCGCTTCGGTCGACGAGTTCATGGTCAAGTTCTTCGTCGCGCTGCTGGTGGTCATGCTGGTGAGCTTTGTCAGCATGGGCTGGCGGGTGGGTGTGGTGGTCGCGGTGGCCGTGCCGCTGACGCTGGCGATGGTTTTCGTGGTGATGGCGGCGACCGGCAAGAACTTCGACCGCATCACCCTGGGCTCGCTGATCCTGGCGCTGGGGCTGCTGGTGGACGACGCCATCATCGCCATCGAGATGATGGTGGTGAAGATGGAGGAAGGCTACAGCCGCGTACAGGCCTCCGCCTATGCCTGGAGCCACACCGCTGCGCCGATGCTCTCCGGCACCCTGGTCACCGCCGTTGGCTTCATGCCCAATGGCTTCGCCCGTTCCACCGCCGGCGAATACACCAGCAACATGTTCTGGATCGTCGGCATCGCGTTGATCGCCTCCTGGCTGGTCGCGGTGGTGTTCACCCCCTACTTCGGCGTCAAGCTGCTACCTGACCTCAAGAAGGTCGAAGGCGGCCACGACGCGATCTACGACACCCCGCGCTACAACCGTTTTCGTCAGCTGCTGGGCCGCGTCATCGCCCGCAAGTGGCTGGTCGCCGGCTCGGTGGTCGGCCTTTTCGTCGCGGCGATACTCGGCATGAGCCTGGTCAAGAAGCAGTTTTTCCCCATCTCCGACCGCCCCGAGGTGCTGGTCGAGGTGCAGATGCCCTACGGCACTTCCATCGCCCAGACCAGCGCCGCCGCGGAGAAGGTCGAGGCCTGGCTGGCCCAGCAGGAAGAGGCCAGGATAGTCACCGCCTATATCGGCCAGGGCGCGCCGCGTTTCTTCATGGCCATGGGGCCAGAACTGCCCGATCCCTCGTTCGCCAAGATAGTCGTGCGCACCGACAACCAGGACGAGCGCGAGGCCTTGAAGCACCGGCTGCGCCAGGCGATCGCCGAGGGCCTGGCCAGCGAGGCGCAGGTGCGGGTCACCCAGCTGGTGTTCGGCCCCTACTCGCCATACCCGGTCGCCTACCGGATCAGCGGGCCGAACCCGGACAGGCTGCGCGAGATCGCCGCCGAGGTGCAGCAGGTGATGGACGCCAGCCCGCTGATGCGCACGGTCAACACGGACTGGGGTACCCGCGTGCCCACGCTGCACTTCAGCCTGCAGCAGGATCGCCTGCAGGCCGTGGGGCTGACTTCCAGTGCCGTCGCCCAGCAACTGCAGTTCCTGCTCAGCGGCGTGCCCATCACCGCCGTGCGCGAGGACATCCGCACGGTGCAGGTGATGGCCCGCGCGGCCGGGGACATCCGCTTCGATCCGTCCCGGGTCATGGACTTCACCCTGGCCGGCGCCGACGGGCAACGCATCCCCTTGTCGCAGGTCGGCGAGGTGGAGGTGCGCATGGAGGAACCGATCATGCGCTGGCGCGACCGCGTGCCGACCATCACCGTGCGCGGCGACATCGCCGAGGGCCTGCAGCCGCCGGACGTGTCGACGGCCATCAGCCAGCAGCTGCAACCCATCATGGCGAAGCTGCCGAGCGGCTATCGCATCGCGCAGGCGGGCTCCATCGAGGAGTCGGGCAAGGCGAGCAAGGCCATGCTGCCGCTGTTCCCGATCATGCTGGCCGCCACCCTGATCATCATCATCCTGCAGGTGCGTTCGATCTCCGCCATGGTCATGGTATTCCTGACCAGCCCGCTGGGGCTGATCGGCGTGGTGCCCACGCTGATCCTGTTCCAGCAGCCGTTCGGCATCAACGCGCTGGTCGGCTTAATCGCGCTGTCGGGCATCCTGATGCGCAACACGCTGATCCTGATCGGGCAGATCCGCCACAACGAACAGGCCGGCCTCGATCCGTTCCGCGCGGTGGTCGAGGCCACCGTGCAGCGCGCCCGGCCGGTGATCCTCACCGCGCTGGCGGCGATCCTGGCGTTCATCCCGCTCACTCATTCCGTGTTCTGGGGCACGCTCGCCTACACCCTGATCGGCGGCACCTTCGCCGGCACCGTCCTAACCCTGGTGTTCCTGCCGGCCATGTATGCCATCTGGTTCGGCATCCGCCCCGTCAGTCATGAGCCACTCATGGAGGCGCAGCCTGCATGAAACCCCCATCCCATTCATCGAGAGGAATTGCCATGTCGAACTCCAGCGTTGTCGTGACCGGCGTGTCGTCGGGCATAGGTCGCGCCGCCGCAGAGCAATTTGCCAAACGCGGTTGCCGGGTATTCGGCACCGTGCGCAACCCGGCAACGACGCAGCCGATACCCGGTGTCGAGCTGGTCGAGATGGATGTCCGTGACGACGCCTCGGTCAGGCAGGGAATCCAGGCGATCATCGCCCGGGCCGAACGCATCGATGTGCTGGTCAACAGCGCGGGAGTGACCCTGCTCGGCGCGACGGAGGAAACCTCGATCGCCGAGGCCCAGGCGCTGTTCGACACCAACGTCCTGGGCATCCTGCGCACCACCCAGGCGGTACTGCCGCATATGCGCGAGCAGGGCGCCGGGCGCATCGTCAACGTCAGCTCAGTGCTGGGCTTTCTCCCCGCGCCCTATATGGGGCTCTATTCGGCCTCCAAGCATGCCGTGGAGGGGCTATCCGAGACACTGGATCACGAGGTGCGCAGGTTCGGCATCCGCGTCACGCTGGTCGAACCGTCCTTCACCAGGACCAACCTGGACATCAATGCGCCCGAGACGACCGCCAGGATTGCGGCCTACGCCAGCGAGCGCAGCATCGTTTCCCAGGCCATTCAGAAGAACGTGCAGAAGGCGCCTCTGCCCGATGGGGTCGCCGCGACCATTGTCGAGGCCGCTCTGGGGGCCTGGAAAATGCGGCGTACGCCCAAGGGCGAAGCCACTTTGCTGAGAAAGCTGCGCCGCTTCATGCCGATGGGCCCGGTCGATGCGGGTTTGCGCAAGACCTTCGGCATCGGCTAACCCCCATCAATGGACGTAGGGCAGTACCTGCTTATGGGGATCCGGGGTATTCATGCACTCCCGTAGCAAAAGGAGAGGTAAGACTTGGTTAGCTATCGGTGATGCGATGATTGGCCGCTTATGGCCGGAAGGTGACGCTAACGAAGGACTGCTAGAGGCGCAGCTCCTTGCCGTTCTTGTCGCCCAGTTCCTCGACCTGCACGGTGCGGATCAGCGGTAAAGCCGCTTCCGGGGAAACGCACATGCCCTTGACTGCCTGCAGGTAGGTGCACTCACCGATCAGCCAATTCCCCTCTTCCTCTAGAAGCACCCGCAGCGCGCGGCGCACAGGCAGTTGCTCGCTCCTTGTCCACCTGCAGCATAGTTACCGGGCGCCGTCACGCAGCCGTCATCGCAGTGTCACTGGCGCTACATGCGGCCCCACCAGACTGGTGCCATGAATGTCACAAGCCTGCATATCGCCCTGGTCAGCGAGACCTTCCCGCCCGAAGTCAACGGCGTGGCCAACACCCTCGGCCGTTTGTGCCAGGGCCTGCGCGAGCGCGGCCATCGGCTGCAGCTGGTGCGCCCGCGCCAGGCCGACGAGCCGAACCGTAGCGACGAGGAACTGCTGCTGACCCGCGGCTGGCCGTTGCCCGGTTATGCCGGGCTGCAGTGGGGTCACTCCTCGTTGCACAAGCTGCTGCGACGCTGGAAGCGCAACCGTCCAGATGTGCTGTATATCGCCACCGAAGGTCCGTTGGGATTGTCCGCTTTACGCGCCGCGCGGCGCCTGGGCATTCCGGTGGTCAGCGGCTTCCACACTAATTTCCAGCAGTACAGCGACCTCTACGGCTTCAGCCTGCTGACCCGCTTGCTGACCGGCTACCTGCGCTGGTTCCACAATCGCTCGCGCGTGACTCTGGTGCCCAGCCCCAGCCAGCGCCTGGAATTGCAGCGCCGTGGTTTCGAGCGTCTGGAGCTGTTGGCACGCGGCGTCGACGGCCAGCTGTTCCATCCGGCGCGCCGCTCGAGCGAGCTGCGCGCCACCTGGGGCATGGGCGAGGACGAGATCGCGGTAGTTCACGTTGGCCGCCTGGCCGCGGAGAAGAACCTGCAGCTGCTGGTCCGCGCCTTCCGCGCATTGCAGCGCAGCCTGCCGCAACGGCGCCTGCGCCTGGTGCTGGTGGGCGACGGCCCACTGCGTGCACAACTGCAGGAGCAGCTGCCGGATGCACTGTTCTGCGGTGTACAGCGTGGCGATGCGCTGGCCGAACACTATGCCAGTGGCGACCTGTTCCTCTTCCCCAGCCTGTCCGAGACCTTTGGCAACGTGGTGCTGGAAGCCCTGGCCTCGGGCCTGGCAGTAGTGGCTTTCGACCAGGCGGCAGCCGCCCAGCACATCCGCCACGGGCACAACGGCGCCCTCGCCACGCCGGGCGACGAGCAGGCTTTCATCGAGACTGCACGCTGGCTGCTGGAGGACGGCGAGATGTTCCGCCGGGTACGCCTGAACGCTCGCCAGCACGCCGGCAAGCAGGGCTGGCCGGCCATCGTCGAGCAGTTCGAGGAACACCTGCTGCAGGCCAGGCAGGCATAAAAAAGCCCCGGTGTACCGGGGCTGGAAGCGGTCCGCCAAGGCGGACCGGGGGTAAAGCGGGTGATCAGACCAGCTGTTTCAGCGCATCGCGGCTGAACGGCAGGATGTCCTGTTCGCGGTTGTCGCGTACCTTCACGGCCCAGTCCGGGTCGACCAGCAGGGCACGGCCTACGGCTACCAGGTCGAACTCCTGCTTGTTCAGACGCTCCAGCAGGTTTTCCAGGCTGGCCGGCTCGGCCACCTTGTCGGTGTTGACCATGAACTGCAGGAACTCGCCGTCCAGGCCGACGCTGCCCACGGTGATGGTCGGCTTGCCGGTGAGCTGGCGGGTCCAGCCGGCCAGGTTGAGGTCGGAGCCTTCGAACTCCGGCTCCCAGAAGCGGCGGGTCGAGCAGTGGAAGATGTCCACACCGGCGTCGCTCAGCGGCTTGAGGAAAGCACCCAGCTCCTCGGCGCTCTGCACCAGGCGTGCGGTGTAGTCCTGCTGCTTCCACTGGGAGAAGCGGAAGATGATCGGGAAGTCCGGGCCGACGGCGGCGCGCACAGCCTGGATCAGCTCGATGGCAAAGCGCGAACGCTGGGCCAGGTCGCCACCGTATTCGTCGGTGCGCTTGTTGCTGCCTTCCCAGAAGAACTGGTCGATCAGATAACCGTGGGCGCCGTGGATCTCCACGCCGTCCATGCCGATGGTCTTGGCATCCAGGGCGGCCTGGGCGAAGGCGGCGATCACCTCGGCGATGTCCTGCTTGGTCATGCCGTGGACCACGACATTGCCTTCCTTGACCTTCTCGCTCGGGCCAAAGCCCGGCACGCTGGCGTCCGGCTCGGTGCCGGCCTTGCGCACGTTACCCACGTGCCACAGCTGCGGAACGATCTTGCCGCCTTCGGCGTGCACGGCATCCACCACCTGCTTCCAGCCGGCCAGGGCGTCTTCACCGTAGAAGCGCGGCACGTGCGGGTAGCCGTTGGAGGCCTTGTGGCCGACGGTGGTGCCCTCGGTGACGATCAGGCCGACGCCGCCAGCGGCGCGACGACGGTAGTACTCGACCACCTTGGCATTGGGCACGCCACCCGGCGAGAAAGAACGGGTCATCGGTGCCATCACCACGCGGGTCGGGAGTTCCAGGTTTCCCAGGCGGAAGGGCTCGAACAGGGCTTTAACGGTCATGGGGTACTCCTTGGGGCCGGCCAGCTGACCGGTCGTCTCGTCAATGGGCAAAAAAACGGTCAGGGCCGCAGCAGCAGCTCCAGACGGTGAATGAAGGCTTCCAGCGGTTGCAGGCTGCGGCCGACCTTGAGGCGGGCCAGCACGCCCTGCCAGGCGTTGGCGATAAAGGTCGCCAGGTTGTCGCAATCCTCATCGGCCGCCAGCTCGCCGGCGGCGCGTGCCTGCTCCAGGCAGCCCTGCAGGATCTCCACCGAGGCCTGCTGGATGCGCTCGACCTCGGCGCCGATGGCCGGCAGCACTTCGCTCATCTCGAAGCTCAGGCTGCCGATGAAGCAATGGTATTCGGGTTGCTCCTGGCGGCTGAAATGCGCCAGCAGCTCGGTGTAATAGCCGACGATGCGTGCCCGCGGGCTCAGCGCCGGGTTGCTCAGCGCCTCGGTGTAGCGCGCCAGGCGTGGTCCGTAGACGAACTCCAGCGCCTGCAGGGCGAAGTCTTCCTTGCTGGCGAAGTAGTGATAGAAGCTGCCCTTGGGGATGCCGGCGGCCTGGACGATCTCCATCACACCGGTACCGTGGTAGCCACGGCGCGTCATCACCTCCGAGCCCTTGGCCAGGATCAGGTCACGCTTGTCGAGTCGGACTGTATTGTTCATGGCGGCGAGAATATGACCGGTCGTCTCGCTCCGCCCAGCACTATTGATTTCGGTGATTGTGACCAAGAAGCTGGCCCGCGCCCTCGCCGGCCGCCCCTCTTGACACGCAAGGTAGGCTGATACAGAACCCGAACCACTTGAGGAACAGCGCATGCATCGCGACGAGGTCACGGAAATCTTCCAGCAGCAGGCCGCCAGCTACGACAGCCAGTGGGCGAAGACGGCGCCGATCCGCCACTGCCTGCATCTGCTGCTCGACTCGCTGTTCGCCGGGTTGCCGGCCGATGCACGCATCCTCTGTGTCGGGGTAGGAACCGGCACGGAGATGGCCCATCTGGCCTCGCAGAATCCGAACTGGCGTTTCACAGCGGTGGAGCCTTCGGCGGCGATGCTCGCGGTCTGCCGGCAACGGGCGGAGCAGGAAGGCTTCGTCTCCCGTTGCAACTTCCACCAAGGCTATCTGGAGTCGCTACCGGAGTCCGAGGCGCATGACGCGGCCACCTGCTTCCTGGTCTCCCAGTTCATTCTCAAGCCGCAGGCGCGCTCCGCCTTCTTCGCCGAGATCGCCGAGCGCCTCAGGCCGGGCGGCCTGCTGGCCAGCTCCGACCTGGCCGCCGATGTGAACTCGGCCGAATACGAGGTGCTGCTGACCGCCTGGATGAACATGATGGTGGCCGCCGAGGTCTCGCCAGAAGCCATGGCGCGCATGCGTCAGACCTACGCCAGGGATGTCGGGGTGCTGTCGCCGCAGCGCACCGCCGCGATCATCGCCGCCGGCGGCTTCGCCTTGCCAGTGCCGTTCTTCCAGGCCGGGCTGATCCACGCGTGGCTATCGTGGCGCGCCTGAGCCTTAGAGCCAGGTGACGTGCTGCTCCAGGGGAAAGCGCAGGCGCGGGTTGTACACGCCTTTCTCTCCCTGCCGCCCCACCGCCAGCAGCATGATCGGGATGGCCTGGCGCGGGATATCCAGCACCTTGCGTAGGCGCACCTCGTCGAAGCCTTCCATCGGGCAGCTGGCGTAGCCGTGGCTCTGGAAGGCCAGCATCAGGTTTTCCGCCGCCAGCGCGGTCGACTTCACCGCCCAGATGCGCATGTCGGCGTGGCTGTTGGGCTTGCGCATCAGCGGCTTGCGCAGCGCCGCCAGGCGCACCAGCTGGCGCTTGAACAGGCCAAGCAGGCCCAGCGGACCCTGGTTGTACTGGAACGGCGCAGTCTTGGCGTAGAAGCTGCGAATGCGCTGGGGCACCTCGAGCTCCGGCCAGTACTCGACCACGTTGGCGCAGGCCTGTTTCCAGGTATCCGGGCGGGCCAGCAAGGCGATGATCAACGGCGCCTTGGCGGCGTTCTGGCTCATGCACACCGGGTGCAACCGCGCCAGCAGCGCCGGGTCACGGACCACCTGGAAGCTCCACGGCTGCAGGTTGCAGGAGTTGGGTGCGAGCACAGCCAGTTCCAGGCAGTCGCGGATCACCTCGTCCGGCACCGCTTCGGCGGTGAAACGGCGCACCGAACGACGGCTCTCGATCAGCGCACGCAACGCCGCGGGCGAGGCCGTGGGGCTGAGATCGTCAGGGGAGAAACTGGTCATCGCGGGCCTCCTCGGCAGATGCCCCGATTAGGCTATCGGGGTGCCGAGAGGGCAAGACGGCCGGGAGAAATCGGCCGGATGAATGGCGCAATCAGCCTAGGGCTTTCTCGATGGCCTGGATCAGCGCCGGATCGTCCGGCGTGGTGCGCGGCGAGAAGCGCGCCAGCACGCGACCGTCGCGGCCGACCAGGAACTTCTCGAAGTTCCAGGTGATGTCGCCGGGGAACTCGGCGCCCTCGCCCGCCAGCAGGCGATACAGAGGATGGCGACCGGGGCCGTTGACCTCCAGCTTGCTGCCCAGCGGAAAGGTCACCCCGTAGTTGAGGCTGCAGAACTCGCGGATCTCGTCTTCGCTGCCCGGTTCCTGGCCGGCGAACTGATTGCACGGCAGGCCCAGCACGGTGAAGCCGCGCTCGTGGTACTGCTGGTGCAGCGCTTCGAGGCCGGCGTACTGCGGAGTCAGGCCGCACTTGGAGGCGACATTGACCACCAGCACAAGCTGGCCCTTGTACGGCGCCAGTGGCAGATCCTGGCCATCCAGCGCGCGCAGATTGAGATCGTGAAAGGCACTCATGACTGACTCCTTGAGCCTGCGCAGGGGACAAAAAAGGCGCCCGTGGGCGCCTTTTCGGTTAACTCAGCTTAGCAGCCGGGGCCTGGCTTGGAACGACCATAAGTCGTATTGCTGGGCCCGATCACAGATCAGTGATGGTGGCCGCCTTCGCCATGGATGTGACCATGGGCGACTTCTTCGGCGCTGGCTTCGCGCACGTTGACCACCTTGACCTGGAAGTTCAGGCGCTGGCCAGCCAGCGGGTGGTTGCCGTCGACGACCACGTCGTCGCCGTCGATGTCACGCACGGTGACGATCTGCATGCCGCCGTCCGGGCCGGAGGCGTGGAACTGCATGCCCACTTCCAGCTCGTCGACGCCTTCGAACATGCTGCGGTTCAGGGTGGCGACCAGTTCGGCGCTGTATTCGCCGTAGGCTTCGGCCGGCTCGATGGCCACGCTCAGCTCGTCACCGACCTGCTTGCCCTCGAGGGCCTTTTCCAGGCCGACGATGATGTTGCCCGCACCCTGCAGATACACCAGCGGGGCGCCGCCGGCGGAGCTGTCGATCACCTCACCGGCATCGTTGGTCAGGGTATAGTCGATGGAGACAGCCTTGTTGGCGGCGATCAGCATGGAGGGGAAACCTTTTGCTAGAGATTGGAAAGGGAGCAAGTTTACCCGCCATACCGGCCGAAAGCGACCGCGCGCCTGACGGACGGGACGCGCCGGCCATCCTGCTGCTGGGCTTTCACCAGGACGAGGATGGCCACTGGGTGGCCGACCTGTCCTGCGGCCATACGCAGCACCTGCGGCATCAGCCGCCGTGGCAGAATCGGGCCTGGGTCACCGACCCCGTGCAGCGCCAGCGTCTTCTGGGCCAGCCGTTTGCCTGTGGCTGGTGCGCGCAATCGAATAGGGAATAGTCATGCCGGCACGCAATATCCTGGTCATCAACTGCGGCAGCTCGTCGATCAAGTTCGCCCTGGTCAACGAGGCCCACTCGCAATTCACCCTCAGCGGCCTGGCCGAGCGCCTTGGCAGCCCGGACGCGGTGCTGCACTGGCAACGCGGCGGCGAGAAGGACAGCCTGATGCTGCCAGGCGGCGACCACCGCACCGCGCTGCATCAACTACTGCCGCTGGTGCAGGGCGCCGCCGGCGGCAAGCTGCACGGCATCGGTCACCGGGTGGTACACGGTGGCGAGCAGTTCACCGCCGCCTGCCGCATCGATCCCCACAGCCTGCAGGCGATCCGCGCCACCGCGCCGCTGGCACCGCTGCACAACCCGGCCAACCTGCTGGGCATCGAGGCGGCGCTCAAGCTGTTCCCCAACCTCACCCAGGTCGCGGTGTTCGACACCGCCTTCCACCAGAGCCTGCCCGAGCACGCCTATCGCTACGCCGTGCCGGAGTACCTGTACCGCGAGCACGGCGTGCGCCGCTACGGCTTCCACGGCACCAGCCACCGCTTCGTCAGCCGCCGCGCGGCGGAGATGGCCGGGCTGTCCAGCGGCGACAGCAGCTGGCTGTCGGCGCACCTGGGCAACGGTTGCTCCACCTGCGCCATCGTCGATGGCAAGAGCCGCGACACCAGCATGGGCCTGACCCCGCTGGAAGGCCTGGTGATGGGCACCCGCAGCGGTGACATCGACCCCAACCTGCACGGCCACCTGGCACGCACCCTGGGCTGGAGCCTGGAGCAGATCGACAACATGCTGAACAAGGACAGCGGCCTGCTCGGCCTGTCCGCCCTGTCCAACGACATGCGCAGCCTGGAGCAGGCCCGCGAGCAGGGCCACCCCGGCGCGACGTTGGCCATCGAGGTGTTCTGCTACCGCCTGGCCAAGTCCCTGGCGGCCATGAGCTGCGCCTTGCCCCAGCTGGACGGGCTGATCTTCACCGGCGGCATCGGCGAGAACTCGCCGTTGATCCGCAGCAAGACGGTGGCCCACCTGAAGCTGTTGAATCTCGCCCTCGACAAGGAAGCCAATGCGCGCTGCATCCGCGGCGTCGCCGGCAACATCCAGGCCCACGGCCACCTACGGGTGCTGGTGGTGCCGACCAACGAGGAACGGCAGATCGCCCTCGACACCCTGGCCCTGCTCACCGCATGACGGCGAGCGGTACGAACCAAGGAACGCCCATGCATACCTTCTTCATCGCCCCCACCGGTTTCGGCGTCGGCCTCACTTCCACCAGCCTCGGCCTGGTCCGCGCCCTGCAGCGCGCCGGGCTGAAGGTCGGTTTCTTCAAGCCGATCGCTCAGCCGCATCCTGGCGACTCAGGCCCGGAGCGCTCCAGCGAACTGATCGCGCGCACCCACGGCCTGCTGCCACCCAAGTCGCTGCCGCTGGCCCAGGTCGAGCGCATGCTCGGCGATGGCCACCTGGACGAGTTGCTGGAGGAAATCGTCAGCCTGCATCAGCAGGCCGCTCAGGGCATGGATGTGCTGATCGTCGAGGGCATGGTGCCGACCCGCCACGCCAGCTATGCCGCAAGGGTCAACGTGCACCTGGCCAAGAGCCTGGACGCCGAGATCATCCTGGTCTCGGCACCGGAGGGCGAGGAGCCGGAAAACCTCACCGAGCTGTCCGACCGCATCGAGATCCAGGCCCAGCTGTTCGGCGGGCCGAAGGACCCGAAAGTGATCGGCGTGATCCTCAACAAGGTGCGCCACCCGGAAGGCGTGGAGGCCTTCACCGAGCAGCTCGGCCAACTCTCGCCACTGCTGCGCGGCGGCGACTTCCACCTGCTCGGCTGCATTCCCTGGCAGGACGAACTGAACGCCCCACGCACCCGCGACGTGGCCGAACTGCTCGGCGCGCAGATTCTCAACGCCGGCGACTACGAACAGCGCCGCGTGCAGAAGATCGTGCTGTGCGCCCGTGCCGTGCCCAACACGGTGCAGTTGCTCAAGCCCGGCGTGCTGGTGGTCACCCCTGGCGACCGCGATGACATCATCCTCGCCGCCAGCCTGGCCTCGATGAACGGCGTACCGCTGGCCGGACTGATGCTGTGCAGCGACTTCCCGCCGGACCCGCGCATCCTCGAACTGTGCCAGGGCGCACTGCAGGGCGGCCTGCCGGTGATGAGCGTGAGCACCGGCTCCTACGACACCGCGACCAACCTCAACCGCATGAATAAGGAAATCCCGGTGGACGACCGCGAGCGTGCGGAGAAGGTCACCGAGTTCGTCGCCGGGCACATCGATCACGACTGGCTCAAGCAGCGCTGCGGCACCCCGCGCGAGCTGCGCCTGTCGCCACCGGCGTTCCGCTACCAGTTGGTGCGCCGCGCCCAGGCGGCCAACAAGCGCATCGTCCTGCCGGAAGGCAGCGAGCCCCGCACCGTGCAGGCCGCCGCCATCTGCCAGGCCCGTGGCATCGCCCGCTGCGTGCTGCTGGCCAAGCCGGAAGACGTGCACAACGTTGCCAAGGCCCAGGGCATCGAGCTGCCCGAGGGGCTGGAGATTCTCGACCCGGACCTGATTCGCGAGCGCTACGTGCAGCCCATGGTCGAACTGCGCAAGGGTAAGGGCCTCAACGCGCCCATGGCCCTGGCCCAGCTGGAGGACAGCGTGGTGCTGGGCACCATGATGCTGGCCCTGGACGAAGTCGACGGCCTGGTCTCCGGCGCCATCCACACCACCGCCAACACCATCCGCCCGGCCCTGCAGCTGATCAAGACGGCGCCCGGCTACAAGCTGGTCTCCTCGGTGTTCTTCATGCTGCTGCCGGACCAGGTGCTGGTGTACGGCGACTGCGCGGTGAACCCCGACCCGAATGCCGCCGAGCTGGCCGAGATCGCCCTGCAGAGCGCCGCCTCCGCCGAGGCCTTCGGCGTGCCGGCACGGGTGGCGATGATCAGCTATTCCACCGGCGATTCCGGCAGCGGCGCCGAAGTGGAAAAGGTGCGCGACGCCACCCGCCTGGCCCGTGAAACCAACCCCGCCCTGCTGATCGATGGTCCGCTGCAATACGACGCCGCCGCCATCGCCAGCGTCGGCCGGCAGAAGGCGCCGGACAGCCCGGTGGCCGGGCGCGCCACGGTGTTCGTGTTCCCCGACCTGAACACCGGCAACACCACCTACAAGGCAGTGCAGCGCAGCGCCGACTGCGTCAGCGTCGGCCCCATGCTGCAGGGCCTGCGCAAGCCGGTGAACGACCTGTCGCGCGGCGCTCTGGTGGACGACATTGTCTACACCATCGCCCTCACCGCGATCCAGGCAGTACGCGAAAGCTAAGGCCCTTCGTAGAGGGGTGGAGCCGACTCGGGTTTCACCCGTCTACGAGATGCTGCGCTAGAATCCGCCCCCCCGTCGCGCCTGGCCGGCAACGCCTGGCTGACCCTCAAGTCAACCGCAGCACTTGCCGTTCAGTGTACAAGCGTTAACCTTGGCGCCGGACCGACTTGCCGCAAGGAGTGCTGCAGGTTCTCGACCGCATCGGGGCGCACAGAAAGCCCCCTGACCAGGAGCCATTCGAGCCCATGCTGCAATTCCTGCCCGCCCCTCTGCGCGGTGTCATCAGCGCGCTGCTGTTGGCCCTCAATACCCTGATCTGCTGCTGGCCGCTGTTCGCCGTGGCGCTGCTCAAGCTGCTGCTGCCGATCCCGCCGATTCAGCGCGGCCTGCGCTTCGTGATGCACGGCATCGCCGAGTTCTGGATCAGCGTGAACAAGTTCTGGATGAACCTGGTGCGTGACACCCGCAGGGATGTCGAGGGCATCCAGGGCATGGACATGCGCCACTCCTATCTGGTCACCAGCAACCACCAGAGCTGGGTAGACATCCTGGTGCTGCAGTACCTGCTCAACCGGCGCATGCCGCTGCTGAAGTTCTTCCTCAAGCAGGAGCTGATCTGGGTGCCGGTGATCGGCCTGTGCTGGTGGGCGCTCGAGTTCCCGTTCATGAAGCGCTATAGCAAGGAATACCTGGCCAAGTACCCGGAGAAACGCGGTCAGGACCTGGCCACCACGCGCAAGGCCTGCGCCCGCTACAAGAGCAACCCGGTGTCGGTGTTCAACTTCCTCGAAGGCACCCGCCTGACTCCGCAGAAGCACGCCCAGCAACAGTCGCCCTTCAAGTACCTGCTCAAGCCCAAGGCAGGCGGCATCGCCTTCGTGCTGGACGCCATGGGCGAGCAACTGGACGCCATCGTCAACGTCACCATCCACTACCCGTCCGGCAACCCGGGCTTCTGGGACCTGCTCTGCGGCCGTCTGGACCAAGTGGTGGTGCGCTTCGACAAGCTGGCCATACCCGCCGAATTCATCGGCCGCAACTACGACCAGGACGAGGAATACCGCCTGCAGTTCCAGCAGTGGGTCAACCAGCTATGGCAGGCCAAGGATGCCCAGCTGGGCGAGCTGCACCAACAGTTCCCCGGCCGCAGCTAAAGCTCAGCGCACCACCAGCGTCGGCTCGTCGGGCCGCCAGCTGCTCCAGTCCAGACGCGGGGGAAATGCGCCGGCGCGCTCCACTGGCAGCCCCGGCGCCACCAGGAAGCCCTGCATGGTGGTGCAGCGATGGGCGATCAGCCAGTCGCGCTGCTCCAGGGTCTCCACGCCTTCGGCGACCACTTCCAGGCCCAGGTGGTGCCCCAGGTCGATGATGGTGCTGACGATTGCCGCATCCTTGGGCGAGTCGAGCATGTTGGCGATGAACAGACGGTCGATCTTCAGGGTGTCGAGTTCGAAGTGGCGCAGGTAGGCCAGCGACGAATAGCCGGTGCCGAAGTCGTCGATGGCGATGCGTACACCCAGCTCGCGCAGCTGGCGCAGCTGCTCGCGGGTGGTGTCGAGGTCCTGCATCAGCGCGCTCTCGGTGACCTCCACTTCCAGCTGTGACGGCTGGAGCTGGTGCAGTTCCAGCATCCGCCGCAGATCGTCCACCAGCTGTGGCATGCCGAACTGCACCGGACTGACGTTGAGGCTCAGCAGCAGTTGCTCACCAAACTGGGCGCGCCAGGCCCGGCATTGGCGGATGCCTTGGTTGAAGATCCAGTCGCCCAGGCGATTGATCAGGCGCGTCTCCTCCAGCAGCGGGATAAACACCCCAGGCGAAATCGTACCGGCGACCCGGTGCTCCCAGCGCAGCAGGGCCTCGAAGCCACGCAGGCGGCCGCTGGCCAGGTCGATCTGCGGCTGGTAGACCAGCACGAAGTCGTCCTGCTCGATGGCCGTGCGCAGGCTCTCCTCCAGCATCAGTCGCGAGCGAGCGCGGCCGTTCATTTCCGGCGAGAAGAAGCGGTACTGCTGCCGGCCGGCGCGCTTGGCCTCGTACATCGCCATGTCGGCCGAGCGCAGCAGGCCGTCCACCGTCTGCCCACATTCGGGGAAGCAGGAGATGCCGATGCTGGCGCCCAGGGTGACCTCCACGCCGTCCAGCTGGTGCCGCACCGAGATCAGCTCGATCAGCTTCTCCGCCACCCGCGCCGCGTCCTCGGGATGGTCGAGGGTATCTAGCAGCGCGGTGAACTCGTCGCCGCCCATGCGCGCCACGATGTCGTAGGGGCGCAGGCAATGCTTCAGCTGCTCGGCGACCTTGCGCAGTATCTGGTCGCCGGCGTCATGGCCGAGGGAGTCGTTGATCCGCTTGAAGCCGTCCAGATCCAGATACAACACCGCCATGCGCTTGCCGCTGCGATCAACCCGCGACAGGGCCGTGTCCAGCGCCTGGTGGAAGCCACGGCGGTTGTACAGACCGGTCAGCGCGTCGGTGACGGCCTGGGACTCCAGCTGGGCGTGCAGGTTGCGCACCACCGACATGTCCAGGGCGATCAGCACCATGGAGTTCTGGTACTGCGGCAGTGGCGAGCAGGACAGCGCCGCCGGCAGATAGCCGCCGGTCAGGGTGCCGAGCACTGCGTCGTGGATGCGATAGGTCTGGCCGACACGCCAGTGCTGATAGAACTCGCTGTCCTGCCATTCGCCGGGCATCTCCGGCGACTTGAGGTAGGACAGCAGCGCGCTGCCCTGCAGATCGGCCACCTCGCCCTGAAGCATCTGCGCCATGGCCGGGTTGGCGAAGCTGATCAAGCCGTCCTTGTCGATCACCAGGATGCCTTCGGAGGCATTGTCGAGCACCGAGGCGTTGAAGGCGCGCTCGCGGTCCAGCTGCTGGGTCAGCTGCAGCAGCTCGTGGCGATGGCGCTCCTGCTCCAACAGGGTCCCGATCTTGTGCTTGAGCACCTTGGGGTCGAAAGGTTTGAGGATGAAGTCCACCGCGCCGATGGCGTAGCCCTGCAGCACCGATGCTTCGGTGTGGGCGATGGCGGAGAGGAAGATGATCGGCGTATGCCGGGTATGCGGGCTGCCGCGCATCAGGCGGGCCACCTCGAAGCCATCCATCTTCGGCATCTGCACATCGAGCAGGACCAGGCCGACATCCTCGTCCATCATGCAGCGCAGCGCCGCCTCGCCAGAATCGACGGTGCGTACGTTCCAGCCCTCGTTGCCGAGCAGCGCCTCCATGGCCACCAGATTCTCCTCGCGGTCGTCGACCACCAGCAGAATCTGCTGCTCCGCTAACGACTCAAGTTGCAACTGCGACATGCAGCCCTCCTCTTCGGCAGCGCTTTCATCCTCTCAGCCCCGCACCCGGCGACGCGGCTGCGCCGATGCCGCCAGCCAGCGATGGAGCATTTCCAGCAGTTCCTGGCGCCCCACCGGTTTGGCCAGATAGTCGTCGCAGCCGGCGGTGATGCACTTCTCGCGGTCGCCCTTCATGGCATGTGCCGTGAGGGCTATGACCGGTACGCCGCAGCCACGTTCATCTTTCAGGATGCGGGTGGCGGTGTAGCCATCCATGTTGGGCATGGCCATGTCCATCAGCACCAGGTCGACAGGCTCGCGATCGAAGGCCACCAGGGCCTCTTCGCCATCCTTGGCTGGCACCACCGCCAGGCCCAGCTCATCGAGCAGAGCGGTCATCGCGTAAATATTGCGGATGTCGTCGTCCACCAGCAGCACGCGCTTGCCTGACAGCTCCGAGCCATCGGCCTGGGGCTCGCGCACGGTGGAGAGGAAGCCCTGCAGCGCTGCGCTGAGCGGGCTGAGGTCGTCACCGCTCTTGCGCACCACCACTGCCGAGTAGCGACGCAGGCGCTGCAGGTCCTGGCGGGTCACATCCACGCCGGTATTGATCACTACCTGGGTGTCCTGCAGGGCGCGTTCGCGATGCAGCGCCTCGAGCAGGTCGAAGCCATCCTGGTCGGGTAGATCAAGGTCGATGACCAGGGCGTCGAAAGGCTTTGCAACGTAGGCCTGGCGAGCCTGCTCGGCACTGGCCACGGCGGTGACCCGGAAACCCATCTGGATCAGGTGCTCGCGGCAATGCTCGCGCTCCACCTCGACGTCCTCCACCAACAGCAGGCTGCGTTCAGGTGAACTGACCAGGGCGATATCCTCGAACACCCGCTCCAGGTCCTGGCGCGCCACCGGTTTGACCAGATAGCGCGTGCCGTCGCTGTGCCAGTCCTGCGGTTGCGGCACGCAGGAGACAATGTGCACCGGCACGTCGCGGTATTGCACCAACCCGCGCAGGCGTCGGTATATCTGCCAGCCGCTGATGTCCGGCAGCAGGATGTCGAGGATCACCGCGACGAAGCGCTCGCTCTGCAGCAGGCCGATGGCCTGCTTACCGTTGCGGCAGTGCACGCTGGAGAAGCCGTGGGCCTGGGCCTCCTCGGCAATCACCGCGGCGAAGTTGGGATCGTCCTCGACGATCAGCATCGCCGGTCCGCTGCCACTGCGTTGCGGTGTGGCACTGAGCGATTCGTCCTCCTTCTCCACCGGATTCAGCGCCACCACCGGCAGCCGCACGATAAAGCGCGAGCCCCGCCCTGGCGTGCTCTCCAAACTGATCTGCCCACCCAGAACCTCGACCAACTGGCGGGTGATGGCCAGTCCCAGGCCGGTGCCACCGAAACGGCGACTGGTGGAGCCGTCGATTTGCTGGAAGGCCTGGAAGATGCGCTCGTGCTGCGCCGGGTCAATGCCGATGCCGCTGTCGCGCACGATGAACTGCAGGGTCTCGCGCTCGTCGTCGAGGGATACCGGCGACTGGCCGATGCTCAGCTCCACATCGCCGTGCTCGGTGAACTTGAGGGCGTTGGACAGCAGGTTGCGCAGGATCTGCTGCAGGCGCCCGCGGTCGCTGTGGATCATCCGCGCTACGCCCGGTTCCAGGTGGGTGAGCAGGCGCAGCCCCTTGATCTCGGCCATCGGCCGCAGGCTGGAATCCAGCTCCACCAGCAGATCGTGGATGTTCAGCGGCTCGAGCTTGAGCTGCACTCGCCCGGCCTCGATCTTGGCCAGGTCGAGCACGTCGTTGATCAGCTGCAGCAGGTCGTTGCCGGCCTTGTAGATGATGTCCGCATGCTTGACCTGCTTCTCGGTCAGGTTGCCGGCCACATTGTGGCGCAGCTGCTCGCTGAGGATCAGGATGCTGTTGAGGGGCGTGCGCAGCTCGTGGGACATGTTGGCGAGGAATTCCGACTTGTAGCGGTTGGCCAGGGCCAGCTGCTCGGCCTGCTCGCGCAGGCGCTGTTCGGCGGCCTTGCGCTCGCTGATGTCGATGATCACCGCCTGCACCAGGCGCTCGCCGTCGGCACGGATCGGCGACAGGCCGACTTCCAGGGGAATCAACCGACCATCGCGGTGCTGGCCGAACAGCTCGCGGTTGCCCCCCATGCGCCGCGGCGACGGATCCTTGATGAAGCCGTCACGCAAGCTCGGGTGCTGGGCGCGGGCGGCTTCCGGCAGAAGCATCTCCACCGGCTGGCCGAGCATCTCGGCGCGCTCGTAGCCGAACATCTGCTCGGTCTGGCGGTTGACCATGCTCAACCGGCCCTTGCCGTCGACCAGCACGATGGCATTGGGCGAGGCTTCCACCACCAGACGGAAGCGCTCTTCGGCGGCTTTGCGCTCGCTGATGTCGATGATCACCGCCTGCACCAGCATCTCCTCGCCGACGCGGATCGGCGCCAGACCGACCTCCAGGGGAATCAGGCGACCATCGCGGTGTTGGCCGAACAGCTCGCGGTTGCCGCCCATACGCCGTTGCTCGGGGGCCTTCATGAAGGCCTGGCGCATGGCCGGATGGCCCTGGCGCAGTTGTTCCGGCAGCAGACGCTCCACCGGCTGGCCGAGCAGATCGTCGCGCTCGTAACCGAACAACAGCTCTACCTGGCGGTTGACCATGACCACCTTGCCGCTGCCGTCGACCAGCACGATGGCATTGGGCGAGGCCTCGACCACCAGGCGAAAGCGCCCCTCGCTCTCGCGCAGCTTCTGGCGCTGCCGCTCGCTGTCGCCCAGGGCGCGATCACGCAGGAACAGGAAGCCGCCGACCAGCAGCGACAGCAGCAATGCGGCCAGCAGGCCGGTACCCAGACTGATGGGCAGATCTGCGTCCCCCAAAGCAGCCTCGTAGGCTGCAGTGCTACCCACATTGAGTTGCCATTCCCGGCCATAGATGCTCAGTGTGCGTTGGGCCCGGAAACGCGGTTTGTGGGACTGCATGCCGCTCCTGCTGAGCAGAGGCTGGGCGGTATCGGCCAGATCGAGCAGTTCTACCTCGAACTGGCTGCCGCCATTACCGAGGATGCCGTGCATCAGGTCGGCCACACGGAAGGTGCCAGCAACCATGCCATGCAGCACTTCGCGGCGCTCGTCAGGGGTGCTCAGCGGGGCATTGAGGCGGAACACCGGCAAGTACAGAAGCATGCCGGTCTGCGCGTCTTTCTCGGTTTCCTGGCGCAGACGCAAAGGACCTGTGAGTACAGCCTCGCCGCTGTCGCGGGCGCGCTCTATGGCCGTACGGCGGGTCGCCTCGCTGTACATATCGAAGCCCAGCGCGCGACGGTTGCGCCAGTCCAGAGGGTTGATGAACTCGACCACCAGATAAGCCTCACGCTCACCCGATGGGTAAGCCTGGAAGTCGCTACGCCCCGCCGTGCGGGCCCGTTCGACGAAGGCGCTCAGCTCGCCGGCCCGCAGGTATCGGTTCCAGGACAGCGCCTGGATGCCTGGGTACTGCTCCTGCAACTGCAGCTGATCGGTAGCCCGCTGCCACTCCTCGTTGGAGACCTGGTCGCTGCCGGCCATCAACCCGGCCATGCCGCGCAGCACCATTTCGTAGGCCCGCATGCGCTCACGCACGCTGAGCTCGACCCCGTCTACCGCCAAGGCGAAACGCTGCTCCTGGGTCTGACGGTTGCTCTGTTCGAGGGTGCGCCATTGCCAGAACACCAGGGCGCCGAGACCGATCAGCAGAACCAGACTGATCAGCAGTGGAATCCAGGGTTTTCGGGAGTGGAAGGTGGGAGCGGTGTCGTCCATGAGGTCTCCTGATCCTGCCCCGGCATGCCTCTCGCTCACCTGAGGCACACCGACTCGCACGCGGCTGAGCGCGTTGTCTGCTGAGAGTGTAGTCAGGAATTTACCCAGGTAGACGAGCAAGAAAGAAGGAATTTAGCCATCACCCAGAAACGCGAAAGACCCCTCGCGGGGCCTTTCTTTTACAGCGTCAGATCAGTACTGAGCGCCAGGCAACGGACGCAGCGTGACTTCGACCCGGCGATTCTGCGCGCGACCATCGGCCGTGGCATTGCTGGCCACCGGCTGATCCGGGCCGGCGCCACGGGTGCTCAGGCGCGAGGCGTCGACGCCCTGGGCCATCAGATAGTTGGCCACGCTCTGCGCGCGGCGCTGCGACAGGCTCATGTTGTAGGCATGGTTGCCGGTGCTGTCGGTGTGGCCGACGATCTCGATGCTGTTCTGGTTGTACTGGCGGAAGGACGTGGCCAGGTTGTTCAGCGGGCTGTAGAAGCTGCTGGCGATGTCCGCCGAGTCGGTGGCGAAGGTGATGTTGCCGGGCATGATCAGCTGGATGGTGTCGCCCTGGCGCTGCACTTCCACGCCGGTGCCTTCCATGCTGCGGCGCAGCTCCTCTTCCTGTTTGTCCGCGTAGTAGCCGTAGCCGGCACCGGCCGCGCCGGCCACCGCGGCGCCGATCAGCGCGCCCTTGCCCCGGTTGTCGTGGTTGATCGCGGCACCGGCCACGGCACCGGCCAGCGCGCCCAGGCCGCCGTACTTGGCGGTCTTGCTCATGCCCCCGGAGCTCTGCTGGGGCTGGTTTTCATAGGGATTCTGCGAGGCACAGCCAGTCAGCAGCGCCAACAGCAGGGCGGCGAGAGTCAGGCGTGAGGGGGTAGACATGGGAGTACTCCTGGAGCGGGTTGGCGGCGAAAGAGCCGACAACGAGTTAGAGCGAAGCGGCAGACAAAGATTCCCGGTCAGGCGCGAATGAACGGATTCTCGCGCATCTCGTCGCCCAGGCGGGTGTCCGGGCCATGGCCGGTGACCACGGTGGCGTCCTCATCCAGCGTGTAGAGGCGCTTGATCGAGCGCTCGATGGTGGCGTAGTCGCCGCCCCACAGATCGGTGCGGCCGATGCCGCGGCGGAACAGGGTATCGCCGGCGATCAGCAGCTTGGCCTCGGGGAACCAGAAGCTGGTGGAGCCGGGCGTGTGTCCGGGAGTATGCAGGGCCACACCGCAGCCGCAGGCCAGCTCCTCGTCGTCGGCCAGCCACTGGTCCGGCGCCGGCACCGGGGTGTAGGGCACGCCGAACATCTGGCACTGCATCTCCAGGTTGTCCCAGAGGAACTGGTCTTCCTTGTGCAGGTGCAGGCTGGCGCCGGTCTTTTCCTTCATCTGTCCGGAGGCGAGGAAATGGTCCAGGTGCGCATGGGTGTGGATGATGCTGACCACCTTGAGGCCGTGGGCCTCCAGGCGCGCCATGATCAGGTCGGGGTTGCCGCCCGGATCGACGACTATGGCCTTCTTGCTTACCGGGTCGCCGATGATGGTGCAGTTGCACTGCAGCGGGCCGACCGGGAAGGTCTCGCGGATCAGGCTGGGTTGCGGGGCGGCGGTCATCTGGAGGTCTCCTCGGCTGGCACGGGCCGCGCACGATAATCCTTCGGTGCCCTGCCCGTCCATTTGCGGAAGGCCCGGCGGAAGTTGGACGGGTCGCTGAAGCCCAACAGCAGGGCGATCTCGAACAACGGCAGGTGGGTGGTTTCCAGATACTGCAGGGCCAGGCGCTTGCGCACCTCGTCCAGCACCTGCTGGTAGCTGGTGCCGGCGGCGGACAGGTGCCGGCGCAGGCTACGCCCGCTGGTGTGCAAGGCACTTGCGGCGCTGTCGAGATTTGGAAAATCACCGGGACGGGCCAGCAACAAGCGGCGCAGGCGGCTGAGCAGCCCCTCCTGTACATCCAGGGTGGCCAGCAGCGCCTCACACTGCTGTTCACACATCTGCATGGTGGCCGGGTTGGCCAGGGCCATGGGGCGATCCAGGTAATGACGCGGCAGACGGAACCAGTGCCAAGGCTGATCGAACTGGGCCCGCACATCGAAAGCCTCTTCATAACGGGCGGCATGCTCGGGCGCGGAATAGGCGAAGCCGACCTGCACGTCCTGCGGACGCTCGCCAAGGAGGAACTGGGCAATGCCGTACAGGCTGCCGAACAGACCTTCGGCAGCGAAGCGACCGAGCACGCCCAGTGGAATCGACTCGCTGGCGCGCAGCTCCAGCGAATCCGGGTTGTCCACCAGTTCCAGTTCGAAGGTCAGCCCCAGCACCCGGTAGTACCTCAACGCGAACTGCACGGCGCGCCCGAGGTTGGCGCTGGATAGCAGCGCGTAGCCGAGAATGCCGTGGGCCGAGGCGTTCAGGCGCAGGCCGAGCAGCAGGCCCAGGGCCGGCTCGTCGCACAACAGCAAGGCGGCACCGGCCAGCTGGTGGAAGTTGGCCAGGGACAGCCGGCCCGTAGGGTTGAGCAGCAGCTCCGCACGCAAGCTGGCAGTGCCGAGCAGGCGCTCACGCTCGACACCGAACTCACCGGCCAGCTGCAGCAGCGCCTCGGCATAGGTAATCGGCACTAGTTCGGAATGCAGGTTCAGGGGTCTGCTCATCAGCGTTCGCCATAGTCGCCAGTGGCCGGATATGACCTGAATATTGGCTGAAGATAACCTTGTCCGCGAAAAGCCGGCAAGCCCATAGTCCGACCAAGCCATAACAACAAGATGGGAGGCCGCATGCACAGCCCTACCCCGCACGACCTGCAGATCACGCCGCGCCAGCCCGAGTTCAACCTGCCCTCGCCCTGGGCTCGCCACTGGCACGGCGGCGACGCGTTCAAGAGCCATTTTTTCGATGCCATGTCGCTGCTCTTCCCCGATGGCGAGCGCTTCTTCATCGACTCGGTACGTGCCTACCGCGAACAGGTGAGCGACCCGCAGCAGCTGGCGCAAATCCGCGGCTTCATCGGCCAGGAGGCGCATCACAGCCGCGAACACCAGCACTACAGCGACGCCCTGCGCGCCACCGGCTATGACCTCGACTATCTGGAGCGCCGCCTGAAGCGGCGCCTGGCCTTCGTGCGCAAGCACCTGCCACCCAAGGTGCACCTGGCGGCCACCACGGCAGTGGAGCACCTGACGGCGATCATGGCCGACGCCATCCTGCAGAACCCCGACTGGCTGGCCGGGGCAGATCCGGACATGGCGCGTCTGTGGCGCTGGCACGCGCTGGAGGAGAGCGAACACAAGGCGGTGGCCTTCGACCTCTACCAGCAGGTCTGCGGGCAACTGTGGATGCGTCGTCGCGCCATGCTGCAGAGCACCTTCTTCTTTACCCTGGATACGATCAAGGGGCTGGTGCACATGCTGCGCCGCGACGGTCTGCTGGCGAGCTGGCGCATCTGGCGCGATGGCCTGACCTGGCTATGGGGCAGTCGTGGCATCCTGCGCCCGCTGGTGCGCGCCTACTTCGACTTCTACCGGGCGGACTTCCATCCCTGGCAGCACGACAACCTGCAACTGATCCTGGAGACACGCCGCGAGTTCGACGCGGTGGCCGAAATCAGCTGAGCAGGCCCAAGCCCTTGGCTCGGGCCACCGCCTGGGTGCGCCGTTCGACGCCGAGCTTGCTGTTGATGTGGCGGGCGTGGGTCTTGACCGTGTGCAGGGAGATGAACAGGCGCTCGCTGATCTCCTGGTTGGAGCAACCCAGGGCGATCAGGCGCAGCACCGCCAACTCGCGGGTGCTGAGCGCTTCCGTCGCGCCACTGGGCAGCGGCTCGGCCTCGACTTCCGCCGGCAGGCGCTGGCGCAGGGCCTCGCTCAGCGGGCTTGCTGGCGCCGTCTGCAACTGCGCCCGCAACCATGTCGGCTGGTGGGCGAGCAGCTCATAGAACGGCAGCAGCGTACCGCCCCGGGCTGTCTCGAAACTGGTCAGCAACTGCTGCTGGGCATCACGCTCGCGCCCACCGGCAAACAGCAGCAGGCTCAACTGCACCTGGGCGAATACGCCCAGCAATTGCCCACCCTGGGCCTGGGCACGCAGCACCAGGGCGCGCAGGCGCCGCTCGGCGGCTTCCGGCTGGCCCTGACGACGCTCGAGCGCTGCGCGCTGCAGCTCGATATGCAGCGGCAACTGCGGATGAAACTCCGGCGCGGCGGCCGCCTGCTCACCACCGTAGGTCTCCGCCAGACGCAGCAGCCAGGCATTGGCCAGATCGACCTGGCCCTGGCTGAGCCACAGCTCGCACTTGGTCACGGTGATCATCGCCAGGTAATACACCGGCGGCACGTCCCAGATATGCATCAGGCGCTCGGCCTCGGCCAACTGGGCAAAGGCCTCATTGAAACGACCCGCCCTGCCCTCCTGGCTGGCCAGGATGCAGTAGCCGATCAGCAGGCTGATGTCGCGGCAGCTGCGCGCCTCGGCGATGCCGGCCTGCAGGCGGCGGCTGGCCTCCTCCGGCTGCAGACGCAGGGCGAGCAGGAATCCTTCATAGAGAGTCAGACGCGCGCGCACTGCGTAGACCCGCTGCTGCGACAGACCACGCAGACGCTCAAGCCCGGCACGCACCTCTTCCAGCGCCCGCAGTATCTCGCCGCGCGCCAGCAGGACCCGGCCGCGATCGTAATGACAGAAGGCCTCGAACAACGGGTTGTCCTGCCGTTGCGCCAGCTCCAGTGCCTCGCGATTGAGGCCACGCGCGCGCCACAGGTCGCCACGCACCACCGCCAGGTTGGCCAGGGTGGAGAGACACAGCAGGCGCGAGCCGTAGTGTTGCGCCGGCATGCCTGCCAGGGCCTCGGCGCAATAGAGTTCGGCATTCTGGCTGTCGCCACGGCCTCGGGCGATTACCCCACTGACGGCCAGCCACTGGGCCAGCAGCGACTGCTGCTCGGCCGCGGTGGGAGCCGGCAGGAAGCGCACCAGGTTATTGGCCAGGTCCTCCGCCGCATCCAGCTGGCAGGCCAGTGCCAGGGCCCAGCTATACAGCAGGATCAGGCGCGGCGTGCTGGTCAGCAGGCTGTCCGGCAGGTCCATCTTCCAACGCAGCAGCATGGCGACGTTCTGTTCGGCCAGCAGATGCTCTTCGGAGAAGTTCTGCACCAGGCTGGCCGCCACATCCGGCTGCCCGGCACGCAGCGCCTGCTCGACCGCCTCGTCCAGCTGGCCCTGACTGCTGAACCAGCGGCACGCACGCAAATGCAGGCGTGCCGGGGGTTGCGACAGCTGGCTGGCCGGGTTGGCCCGCAGCAGGTCGGAAAACAGATGGTGATAGCGGAACCAGCGACCCTGATCGTCCAGCGGCACCAGGAACACCTGGTGAGCTTGCAGGTGCTGGAGGATGGCGCTGCTGTCGTGGCTGTCGCGCACCGCATCGCACAGCTCGGCGCAGAAGCGCTCGAGGCAGGCGGTGTCGTAGAGGAAGGCCTGCAGTTCGGGAGGCTGACGCTCGATGACCTCTTCCAGCAGATAGTCGCGAATCATGCCCTGGGCGCCGTGCAGATCGCGTTCGCCCTCGCTGGCGGCCAGCAGCCACAGGCGCAGGCCCGCAACCCAGCCCTCGCTGCGTTGCAACAGACTGTCCAACGCCTCGCCGGGCAGCTCGGCACCTTGGGCGCAGAACAGCTCGCGGGTCTCGTCCAGGGTCAGGCGCAGGTCCTGCTCCTGCAGCTCCAGCAGTTGCCGCGACAGGCGCAGGCGCGCCAGATGCCAGTCGGGACGCTGACGGCTGGTCACCAGCACCAGCATGCCGGCCGGCAGATGGTTGAGGAAGAACTGCAGGCAGCGATCCAGCACCGCGCCCTGAGCCAAGTGGTAGTCGTCCAGCACCAGCAGCAGCGGGTGGTGCGGATCGAGGTGCTCGCCCAGCTCGTCGAGCAGGCCGTCCAGCCACTCCTCGAAGGCGAAGGGCTGGTGGCGCTGGCGCATCTTCAGCATACCCAGGGCCTCCTCGCCGATCCGCGGGAAATGCTGGCGCAGCCCCTCCAGCAGACGCTCGAGGAAGCGTCCGGGATCGCTGTCGCGACGATTCAGGCTCAGCCACAGGCTCTGCCACTGCGCGGGCAGACGCTCGCAGAACTCCACGGCCAAGGAGCTCTTGCCGAATCCAGCCGGTGCGCAAACCAGTAGCAGGCGCCCGGCCATGCCTTGTTCCAGACGCTCGCACAGGCGCGGCCGACGCACATGGCCGGCCGGTAGCGGAGGTCTGAAGAAACGCGGCTCGCCGGTAGGAACCGGGACGCTGGCGAGGCCGGGCGAGCTGGAAAGATCGGTCACTTAGGCGGTCTGGGCTGGACGTGAAATGCCCGCAGCCTATCCCCTTGCGCCGCGCATTTGAAGCCCACCCCGTCCGCCACAAAAAGAAAAAGCCGGCACAAGGCCGGCTTTTTCAGGGGTGGAGCGATGATTAACGCACGCCAGCCTGACGCAGAGCTGCCGGGGTGTAATCCGTGCTGGCAGCCTTGTAGTTGAAGTCGTAGGACTGTTTCTCCTCGTTCTTCATGCCAAGGGCCAGGTAGCGACCAGAGATGATGTCGTGCAGGGTTTCCACGGTGTACCACGGCACTTGCTTGTCGTAGTAGTACTGGGAATGAGCCTCGGCGACACGCCACAGGGCACCACGACCGTCGTAGTGGTCGATGACCGCGGCCTGCCAGCTGTCCTCGTCGATAAATACATCACGCTTGGCGTAGATGTGACGCTCGCCGGCCTTCAGGGTACCGGTCACGTGCCAGACGCGGTGCAGCTCGTAGCGAGTGTGCTCCGGGTTCAGGTGGCCGGCCTTGATGATGTCGGCGTACTTCAGTTTGGGCGAGTCCATGCGGTAGGAGTTGTACGGAATATAGATCTCCTTCTTGCCGTTCAGCTTCCAGTCGTAACGGTCAGGAGCACCGTTGTACATGTCGAAGTTGTCGGAAGTACGCAGACCGTCGGCGGCGGTACCTGGGCCGTCATACGACACCTGCGGAGCACGGCGCACGCGACGCTGACCGGCGTTGTACAGCCAGGCCAGACGAGGCTCCTTCACCTGGTTCAGGGTCTCATGGACCAGCAGAACGTTACCGGCCAGACGCGCCGGAGCGGTTACACGCTGCTTGAAGTAGAACAGGATGTTGCTCGGCTTGCTCGGATCGTAGTCGGTCAGGCTGGTCGGGAAGGTGAACTCATCCTGGAAGTACACCAGGCTATAGGAACCGTTGGCCTGCGGAGTAGCCTGGGTCACCAGACGACGTACGCTGCCACCGCGATAGCGGGTGATCTGGTTCCAGATCGCTTCCAGGCCGTTCTGCGGGATCGGGAAGGGATAGGCGGTCTTGAAGTTTTCCAGACCGTTACCACCCTCGACCAGCTTGGTGTTAGTGGCGTTGGCCTTCACGTCGTCCAGTACGCTCTGGGGCGCAGTGGCGGAACGATGGGTCGGGTACACCGGGATCTTGAAGCTATCCGGGTAGCGCTTGAACATGGCCTGCTGACCAGGGGTCAGCTTGTCCTTGTACTGATCGACGTTCTGCGCGGTGATGGTGAACAGCGGCTGTTCACTGGCGAAGGGATCGGACAGGAAGCCGCGGCCATCGGCAGTGCCGGCGTTCTGCGGCAGACCGCCGGTCCACTCTGGGATCGAACCGTCGGCATTACCGGCCTTCTCGGCGCCCAGCGGGGTCAGCGTGGTGCCCAACTTGGCAGCCTCATCGGCGGAAACGGCGGCCATTACGCTGGTGGCCAGCATGGAAAGGGCAAGAGCCCCGAATTGCAGCAGATTTTTTGTTGCTTTCATGTGCATACGTTCCTATTGATCCCGACCTTAGAAGTTCACGCCAAAGCTGAGCGCCACGAAGTCGCGGTCAGTGTTGGTGTTGTATTCGCCACCGAAGAAGTCGGTGTAGGCCAGGCTGGCGGTATAGGTATTCTGGTATTCAGCATCGACACCGACGCTGATGGCCTTGTTGCCTTCGGTGAAAGTCGGGCTGTAGCCATCCACATCATGGGACCAGGACAGGTTCGGCTTCAGGTTGATGCCGGCGAACACGTCGTTGTAATCGAGGATGACGCGAGCGCGGTAGCCCCAGGAGGTGTTGGTAAAGAAGCCCTTGCCATCACAATTCTGCGGATTCGGGGCGTTCAGCAGTCCCTCGCACAGGGAGTTATTCGGAATCTCACCATTGCCGAACTCCGGGGCGCGGCCAAAGCGCAACTCGTTTTCGCTCAGGTTGCTCACATGGGTATAACCTACCTCGCCCACCAGAGTCAGACGCTCGGCGCCCATGACCTGGTCAACGAACTGAGTGACAGTCATCTGAGCCTGGGTCATCGGCTTGCGCACATAGCCCTTGATGGTTTCACCCGCACCCTGAGCAGCATGACCGCTGGTATAGATTGGGCTGTTATCCCAGATCAGCGGGCCAGCCTGAGCAACCGAGGCAACGGTCAGGTCAGTGGTGTTGAGTTGCATTGGCATGTTCGGCCGGTAGCTCAGCTCACCGGACACGGCAGTAGAGCCAACGTTGGTCGAGAAGCTAACGCCGTGCAGACGGATATCTTCCGGATATTCCAGGTAATACTTGCCGCTCAGTTCGCCGGTGACCGGGTTCTCCAAGTCGTACAGGCCGGGGTCGCCCGCCACGTATGACAGGATCGGGGTACGGCTGTGGTAGTTCATGGTGTAGAAGCCAAACTCGGTGTCGTTCAGCTCTGGGGAGAACCAGCGCAAGGCCACACCCCACTGCCCGCTGTCACGTGCATCCTCGTCACCCTTGCGCCCCAGGTAACGATAGTCGTTGTAGTTCGGATTGGTAGCCGGGGTCCCGCTGACATCGCGCGGCCGGAGGTCGGAACCCTGCGCGGCCAGACGATCGACGCAGCCATCCTGCACCACATCGACGGAGAAGAAGGTACCGCAGTTGTCGGCAACGCTCTGGTCCCACTCGATCTGGTAGAAGGCTTCAGCCGAGAGGTTGTCAGTCAGGCTCTGCGAGACGTAGAACATGTTGACCGGGATCAGGCCTTCCTTGATCTCGGCTCCAGGGCGGCGGAAAGCAGCGGCGTCAACCGGGTTGATCGCGTTGATCGAGTTGAAAATGAAAGTGCTTTCACCCCAGCTCACGACCTGCTTACCCAGACGAACAGAGCCCGGCTGATCGGCGATGGCATAGTTGTGGTAGACGAAGGCGTCGAGAATCTGGGCGCCGGAGGACTGCGCAGCCTCTTTGCGGTTGCTGTCGTCGATGTCGTAGAGCAGGCGATGCTCATCCTTCAGCTCGAAGTCATACCAGTACTTGCCACGGATGAACACACCGGTGTCGCCATACTTCAGCTCGAGGTCGTGGAGGCCCTTGAAGATTTTCGAGAAGGTCTCACCCTTCTTGAAATTCAAGCGGGCATCGTCGCCGGTTTGCGAAGAGGCTTCGCCGCCGTTACGAACACCGACCAGATCCGGATCGGCGCCACGCACCGACCAGCTGGCACCAACAGACAGAGAGGAATCGAGCTGACCCTCGATCTCACCGATATTGAAGGTGACACCGAAAGCCGGGGCAGCGAGGGTTGAGGCAAGGCTGACTGCCAGAGGCAGTTTGGCCATACGCCAGAACGGTTTAGTGGTTGTCATCGACGCTACTCCATGTGTTTTTTGTTATGGATGCCGCGGACTATAGCTACCACCCCCCCGGGCTTGATCCCCCTAAAGTGTGATTTCCAGTCCCCGGCCTCTCTAGACCGGCCGGTCACGCGAATGCGAGCCGGCCAGATTCATCACGCGACAGCAATTAACAAGCCAAGCGTTTGCTCGGATGGGGCACAAAATGGCTAATGCGCCCCGCCCTCAGGGCTCACAGCGTAGACAGGAATGCGCTCCCCGCCGCCTGCCACTGAGCGATATCAAGACGAATTCGCTTCTTATCCAGCTTGCCCACACTAGTTTTGGGAATATCGGTAACAAGTGCGATCTGGCTGGGTATCGCCCACTTGTTGATGCAGCCCTGTTCCACGAACGGCTTGAGATGTTCCTTGAGCCCCTTGGCATCCAGGCTCTGGCCCTCGCGCAACACCAGCAGGGCGAAGGGACGCTCACCCCATTGCGGATCGGGCACACCGACCACGGCGACTTCGCGCACGGCTGGATGACGACTGATGAGATCTTCCAGCTCCAGGGACGACAACCACTCTCCCCCGGTCTTGATCACGTCCTTGATGCGGTCGCGGATATCGATGTAGCCGAGATCATCCAGGGTGGCGACGTCACCGGTGTGCAGCCAGCCGTGTTCCCACAGCTCTGCGCTCTTCTGCGGCTCGTTGAAGTAGCCCATGGTCAGCCACGGAGCGCGCAGTACCAGCTCGCCCTGGGTCTCGCCGTCCGCCGGTAACAGCTGGCCGTCCGGGCCCATCAACGCGGTCTCCACCAGCGGCACCGGGACGCCGGCCTTGATGCGGTAGGTGATCTGCTCGCTCTCACTGCCGGCCTTTAGCTCTTCGTTGATGTGGGCGCAGGAGATCAGCGGGCAGGTCTCGGACATGCCGTAGGCCGCGGTGAGCTGAATGCCACGCGCCTTGGCCGCCTCGTACAGGGCGCGATTGAGTGCGCTGCCGCCGATGATGATCTTCCAGCCGCCGAAGTCCTGCCCCTGCCCTGCCTTAGCGTTGAGCACCATCTGCAGGATGGTCGGCACACAGTGGGAGAAGGTGACCTTTTCCTTCTGCCACAGCTGCACCAGCAGTTCGGGATCGTAGCGCCCCGGGTAGACCTGCTTGATGCCGAGCATGGTGGCCGCGTAGGGAATGCCCCAGGCATGCACATGGAACATCGGCGTGATCGGCATGTACACGTCGTTGGTGCCGAGCAGGCGCACGCTGTCCACGCTGCCTAGCACGCTGGCTTCGGCCAGGGTGTGCAGCACCAGCTGGCGGTGGGTGAAGTACACGCCCTTGGGGTTACCGGTGGTACCGGTGGTGTAGAAGGTGGTCGCCACCGAGTTCTCGTCGAAATCCTGGAAGTCGTACTTCGAGCTGGCGGCCGCCAGCAGATTCTCGTACTCGCCGACCAGATTGGGCAGCTCGGCGGTCTTCTCGGCGCCATCGGTGAGCAGAATGGTCTTCTCCACCGTGGTCAGCTGGCTCTCGATGCCCTTGTACAGGGGCACGAACTCGCTGTTGACCAGCACGAACTTATCCTCGGCATGGTTCATGGTGTAGAGGATCTGGTCGGCCGACAGGCGAATGTTGATGGTGTGCAGCACCGCGCCGATCATTGGGATGGCAAACATGCACTCCAGATAACGGTGGCTGTCCCAGTCCATCACCGCCACGGTGTCACCGGCCTCCACCCCGGCATCGCTCAGCACATTGGCCAGGCGCGCCACCCGCTCATTAAAGGTGGCATAGCTGTAGCGCAGCTGGTCGCGGTAGACGATCTCGCGGGTCTTCTCGTAGCGGCTGCCGGAGAGCAGCAGGCGCTTGATCAGCAGCGGGGCCTGGTTGGCGTTTTCTGTCGGGGGAATGACACGGGTCTGCAGCATGGCGGTAACCTGTTGTTCTGCGTTTTTTGTTGGTCGACAATCTAGAACCGCTCTGCCACTGGCTTAATCCACCCAAAGGATGATTTTGCCGGTGACTCTTTGGCCATCTTTGGTCACGCAGTAGAATCGACTCATACCTGCCGTCCCGGCTTCACTCTCCAGAGGTAATACCGATGTCCGATATCGTCATCGTCAGCGGCGCCCGCACCCCCATGGGTGGCTTCCAGGGCAGCCTGTCCAGCATCCCCGCCGTGGATCTGGGGGCCGCCGCCATCCGGGAGGCCGTGGCCCGTGCCGGTATCCAGCCCGCCGACGTACAGGAAGTGATCATGGGCTGCGTACTGCCCGCCGGCCTCAAGCAGGGCCCGGCCCGCCAGGCCTCGCTGAACGCCGGCCTGCCGTCCGCCACCGGCTGCACCACCATCAACAAGCTGTGCGGCTCCGGCATGAAGGCCGTGATGCAGGCGTTCGACGCGCTCAAGGCCGGCAGCAACCAGGTGATGGTCGCCGGCGGCATGGAAAGCATGTCCAACGCGCCGTACATCATCGAGAAGGCCCGCAGCGGCCTGCGCATGGGGCATGGCGAGATCAAGGACCACATGTTCTTCGACGGCCTGGAAGACGCCCGCACCGGTCGCCTGATGGGCTCTTTCGCCCAGGAGACCGCCGACAAGTACGGCATCACCCGTGAAGAGATGGACGCCTATGCCATCGAGTCGCTGAAACGCGCCCAGGCCGCCATCCAGAGCGGTGAGCTGGCCAGCGAGATCGTTCCGGTCACCGTCACCAACCGCAAGGGCGAAGTCGTGGTGAAGGACGACGAGCAGCCGCTGACCGCCAACCTGGACAAGATCCCCGGCCTCAAGCCGGCGTTCAAGAAGGACGGCACCATCACCGCCGCCAACGCCAGCTCGATCTCCGACGGTGCCAGCGCCCTGGTCCTGATGACCGCCGAGGAAGCGGCCAAGCGTGGCCTCAAGCCGCTGGCCAGGATCGTCGCCCACGCCACCCAGAGCCAGGACCCGAGCGAGTTCACCATCGCGCCGATCGGCGCCATGAGCAACCTGTTCAAGAAGACCGGCTGGAGCAAGGAAGACGTCGATCTTTACGAGATCAACGAAGCCTTCGCCATGGTCACCATGCTGGCCATGCGCGAGCACGGCCTGGATCACGCCAAGGTCAACGTCTACGGCGGCGCCTGCGCCCAGGGCCACCCGGTCGGCTCCACCGGCTCGCGCCTGATCGTCACCCTGATCAACGCCCTGCGCAACAAGGGCGGCAAGCGTGGCGTCGCCTCGCTGTGCATCGGCGGCGGCGAAGCCACCGCGGTGGCCATCGAACTGCTGTAAGTAGTACGCAAATGAAAAGCCCCGCCTAGGCGGGGCTTTTTTATGGGCGGCTGATCAACGCAACTCGGTAAAGGCCAGCTTGATCCCCAGCCCCACCAGCACCGCCCCCATCAGTCGGTCGAACCAGTGGCCCATGCGCGCGAAACCGGCGCGCACCCGGCGTTGGCTGAACAGCAATGCCACGAGGCAGAACCAGATCGCCGTGGCGAACGCCAGGTACACGCCGTAGCCGGCCTGCACCGCCAACGGCGTGTGCGGATTGATCACCACGGTGAACAGCGAGAGGAAGAACAGCGTCGCCTTGGGATTCAGGCCATTGGTCACGAAGCCGGTCATGAAGGCGCCGCGCGGTGAGCGCTCGCCAGCCTCTGCCGCCACGTCAAGCGCGCCGGGCACCGCCGGTTTGGCCCGCAGGGCCTTGATGCCGATGTAGAACAGGTAGGCCGCCGCCAGCCACTTCAGCGCGTTGAACAGCACGATGGACTGCGACACGATCAGGCCAATACCGAGCAGCGAATAGGCCACATGGACGAAGATGCCGGTGCCCACGCCCAGCGCCGTCCAGGTGCCCGCACGGCGACCGTAGGCCACGCTCTCGCGTACGACGATGGCGAAGTCCGGTCCCGGGCTGGCCACGGCCAGCAGATGGATCAGCGCCACGGTCAAAAACTCCGCCCAGTACATGCGACCTCCGAATAGTGGGAATCAGGACAATAGGCTGGCAACCTTACGCCAGTCCTTCGTATTCGCAACAGGTACAGCCGATGACCAACAACCCTCGCGCGGTCTTCCTCGATCACGCCTCCCTCGATCTCGGCGATCTAGACATGGCGCCGCTGCGCCAGGTATTCGGCGAGCTGGTCCTGCACGACGCCTCCACCAGCGAACAGGCCGCCGACCGCCTGCAGGGCGCCCAGGTGGCGATCAGCAACAAGGTGCGCCTGGATGCCAACACCCTGGCCGCCTGCCCCGAGCTCAGGCTGATCCTGGTTTCCGCCACCGGCACCAACAACGTCGACCTGGCCGCCGCCCGCGCCCGTGGCATCACGGTCGCCAACTGCCAAGGCTATGGCACCGCCTCGGTCGCGCAGCATGCATTGATGCTGCTACTCGCCTTGGCCACCCGCCTGCCGGATTACCAGGCCGCGGTCCGTGACGGCGCCTGGCAGCGCGCCAGCCAGTTCTGTCTGCTCGACTTCCCGATCATAGAACTGGAGGGAAAGACCCTCGGCATCCTCGGCCACGGCGAGCTGGGCGGTGCCTTCGCCCGCCTGGCCGAGGCCCTGGGCATGCACGTGCTGTATGGCGCACTGCCCGGCCGGCCGGCCCGCGCCGACCGCCTGCCGCTCGATGCGCTATTGCCACAGGTCGATGCCCTGAGCCTGCACTGCCCGCTGACCGAACAGACTCGCCACCTGATCGGCGCCGCCGAGCTGGCGCTGATGAAGCCCCGTGCGCTGCTGCTCAATACCGCCCGCGGCGGCCTGGTCGACGAGCAGGCCCTGGCCGATGCCCTGCGCGCCGGCCAGCTGGGTGGCGCGGCCTTCGATGTGCTCAGCGACGAACCGCCACGTAACGGCAACCCGCTGCTGGCGGCGGACATCCCGCGCCTGATCATCACCCCGCACAACGCCTGGGGCAGCCGCGAGGCACGCCAGCGCATCGTCGGTCAGCTGTCGGAGAACGCCAGCGCCTTCTTCGCCGGTACGCCCAAGCGAGTGGTCAGCGGGTAAACTACGCGCCCTTTTCTACCCGGAGATCGCCATGGACCCACGAAGCGAGGTGCTGTTGCGCCAGGCGGAGCTGTTCCAGGGCGATCTGCTGCTGGCCGGCCTGCCGGCCGACGACCTGCTCGGCCAGCTGCCCCACGCCCATGGCTGGAGCTGGCATGCCGGCGAGCAGAACACCCTGGAAGCACGCTTCGCCGGGCGCAGCCAGTTCGGCACCGGCGTGCCCGAGCACTCCTTCGCTGGCGCGGTACTGTTCCTGCCCAAGTCCCGCGAACTCACCGACTACCTGTTGCAGGCCCTGGCTGCACGCCTGGCCGGCCGCGAGCTGTACCTGGTCGGTGAGAAGCGCGGCGGCATCGAGCGCGCCGCCAAACAACTGGCCGTCTATGGCAGGCCGCGCAAGCTGGACAGCGCACGCCACTGCCAGCTGTGGCAGGTGACGGTGGACAACGCCCCGGCAGCGCCGGACCTGCACGGGCTGGCCCAGCGCTTCGAGCTGGATCTCGCCGACGGCCCGCTGCAGGTGCTGAGCCTACCCGGCGTGTTCAGCCACGGCCGTCTGGACCGCGGCAGCGCCCTATTGCTAGAGCAGCTGGATGGCCTGCCGCAGGGTCACCTGCTCGACTTCGGCTGCGGCGCTGGCGTGCTCGGTGCCACGCTCAAGCGCCGCTATCCGCATAGCCAAGTGAGCATGCTCGACGTGGACGCCTTCGCCATCGAGAGCAGCCGCCTAACCCTGGCCGCCAACGGCCTGGACGCCGAGGTGATCGCCGGCGACGGCATCGATGCAGCACCGCAAGGCCTGGCGGCCATTATCAGCAACCCGCCCTTCCACACCGGTGTGCATACCGACTACCAGGCCAGCGAGCACCTGTTGCGCCAGGCCGCTCGGCACCTGGACAAGGGTGGCGAGCTGCGCCTGGTGGCCAACAGCTTCCTCAAGTACCCGCCGCTGATCGAACAGCACCTGGGCCCCTGCAAGACCCTGAGCGAGGCCGACGGCTTCCGCATCTATAGCGCCCGCCGCTGACCCTCTCTCCACCTCACTCGAGCGTCCGCCCCGGGCCGACGCTCCGGAGCTATTTTCCGTGACCGACAGTAGTACCCAGCAACCGCACCTGCAGCGCGCGCTCAAACCCCGCCACCTGAACATGATCGCCATCGGCGGCTCCATCGGCACCGGCCTGTTCGTTGCCTCCGGCGCCACCGTGGCCACTGCCGGCCCAGGCGGCGCCCTGCTGGCCTATGCGCTGATCGGGGTGATGGTGTACTTCCTGATGACCAGCCTGGGCGAGATGGCGGCGCACATGCCGGTATCCGGTTCGTTCAGCACCTATGGCAGCCGCTTCGTCGACGAAGGCTTCGGTTTCGCTCAGGGCTGGAACTACTGGTACAACTGGGCGGTGACCATCGCCGCCGAGCTGGTGGCGGCGCAGCTGATAATGAGTTTCTGGTTGCCGGAGGTGCCCGGCCTCTACTGGAGCGGCCTGTTCCTCGGCCTGATGTTCCTGCTCAACTTCGTCTCGGTGAAGGGCTTCGGCGAGAGCGAGTTCTGGTTCGCCCTGATCAAGGTGCTGGCCGTCGTGGTGTTCATCGGCATCGGCCTGGCTACCATCCTCGGCATGATGGGCGGCATCGAATCGCCAGGTTTCAGCAACTTCACCGCGGGCGACGCGCCCTTCGTCGGCGGCCTGCAGGCCATGGTCGGGGTGGCGATGATCGCCGGCTTCTCGTTCCAGGGCACCGAGCTGATCGGCATCGCCGCCGGCGAGTCGGAGAACCCGCGCAAGAACATCCCCATCGCCATCCGCCAGGTGTTCTGGCGCATCCTGATGTTCTACATCCTGGCCATCTTCGTGATCGGCATGCTGCTCCCCTACACCGACCCCTGCCTGCTGCAGAACGACGCCAGCGACATCAGCGTGTCGCCCTTCACCCTACTGTTCGAGCGCGCCGGCTTTGCCGCAGCGGCCAGCGTGATGAACGCGGTGATCCTCACCGCCATCCTCTCGGCCGGCAACTCCGGCATGTACGCCTCGACCCGCATGCTCTACAACCTGGCCAGGCAGGGCAAGGCGCCGCGCCTGTTCGCCCGCTTGTCCAACAGCGGCGTGCCGCGCAACGCGCTGTACGCCACCACGCTGGTCGGCGCGCTGTGCTTCTTCACCTCCATCGTTGGCGACAGCACCTTGTACACCTGGCTGCTCAACACCTCAGGGATGTGCGGCTTCATCGCCTGGCTGGGCATCGCCGTATCGCACTACCGCTTCCGCAAGGGCTACCTGGCCCAGGGCGGGCGTCTGGAAGACTTACCTTATCGGGCCAAGCTGTTCCCCTTCGGTCCGCTGTTCGCCTTCGCCCTGTGCCTGGCCATCACCCTGGGGCAGAACTACCAGGCCTTCGTCGGCGAGCACATCGACTGGGCCGGCCTGGTCGCCACTTACATCAGCCTGCCGCTGTTCCTCGCCATCTGGCTCGGCTACCGCCTGAAACACGGCAGCCGGCTGGTGCGCTACAGCGAGATGGACGTGCGCGGCGGCGACGACTGAACTTGCCCCGCGCGGGCGGCTTGGGCACAATGCGCGCCGTCCTAGGGGAGTAGTCTCCCGTGAGCGCCAGCTCACCCGGCATGCGTCAACACACTTGCTCAGCAGAGCATGGCGCATGCGACCCAAGGCCCGCGCGGCCTGGGGTTTGACAAGACCTATGACACGCACACCTCAACCCGGGGCGGGGAGGTAGTACGTGTCATAGAACAGTCAAACCCGCCCCTGTAGGAACGCCTGATGTTGGAATCCCTGCTGGTCCCCACCGGAATCGTTGCCCTCGCCGAAATCGGCGACAAAACGCAGCTGCTCGCCCTGTTGCTGGCCTGCCGCTTCCGTCGCCCCTGGCCGATCATCTGGGGCATCGTCCTGGCCACCCTGGCCAACCACTTCGCCGCAGGTGCCGTGGGCAACTGGGTCGCCGGCTTCTTCTCGTCCACCACCCTGAGCTGGATTCTCGCCGCCTGCTTCGCCGCCGTCGCCCTGTGGACCCTGGTGCCGGACAAGCTGGACGATGACGAGGAATCCCACCTCAAGCGCTTCGGCCCCTTCCTCACCACGCTGATCGCCTTCTTCCTCGCCGAGATGGGCGACAAGACCCAGATCGCCACCGTGATGCTGGCGGCGCAGTACCCGGACTTCCTCATGGTGGTGATCGGCACCACCCTGGGCATGCTGATCGCCAATGTGCCGGTGGTGCTGATGGGCAACTTCGCTGCCGATCGTCTGCCGCTGGCGCTCATTCGTCGCCTGGCCGCCCTCGCCTTCGCCGCCCTGGCCATCTATGCAGCCTGTCAGGCACTAGGGTTCGTCGGCGGTCTGTGATCACAGGTCACGAGAACTGGCATACAAACGGGGCGTGTATCGCGTCGCAGTACTGGGTAACCTGAGCAACGAATTGCGCAGTCCGGTGCTGAAGGAGCAGTACATGTCCCTGGATGAAATGAAGAAACGCGTGCGCCAGCACATCGATCTGACCTGGAACCGCGGGCGCATGGCGCTGGCCGAGCAGATGCACGGCCCGGACTTCCTCTACAAGAGTTCGTTCATCGGCCGCCCACTGAGCAGCGCCGCCTTCGCCCAGATGGTGCAGGACATCCGCAGCGCCATGCCGGACATGGAAGTGGTGATCGAGGATTGCATCGCCGAGGGCAACAAGGTGGTGACCTGGAGCACCCTGATTGGCACCATCGAGAAGCCGGCCTTGGGTTATCCGCCCAGCGATAAGGTGCTTAGCATCTCGGCCATGGCTTTCTGGACCCTGGCGCCGAACGGCGATATCCGCGAGATCTGCACCATGTTCGACATGGAGAGCTTCCGCGCCCAGCTCGGCCTGGAAACCCGGTCCTTCGCCGAGAAGGCCCTACCCTGATAGGACAACGGCACCCACGGGCGCCGTTTTTCGTTACTTCTTGGCCTGCTGGTAGAGCGGCATCACCTTGGGAATGGCCGCCTGCAGCGCGGCGATGCGGCTGCCCGACGACGGGTGGGTGCTCATGAACTCCGGCGGCGCCCCGCCGCCGGCCTTGCTCATCTTCTGCCACAGACTGACCGCCGCGTTCGGGTCGTAGCCGGCGCGCGCCGACAGCTCCAGACCGATGATGTCCGCCTCGTTCTCGTTGGAACGACTGTTGGGCAGAGTCATCAGGTATTCCACCCCGGTATCGGCCACCTGCTTGCCGGCCTCGCCCAGTCCCAGTAGAGCCGCCCCCACCTGAGTCGCCATCTGCGTGCCATAGGCCTTGGACATGGCCTCGCGGCTGTGCTCGCGCAGGGCGTGGGCGATCTCGTGGCCCATCACCGCCGCCAGCTCGGCATCGGTCAGCTGCAACTGCTCGATCAGGCCGCTGTAGACGATGATCTTGCCGCCCGGGCCGCAGTTGGCATTGAGCTCTTCACTGTCGATCAGGTTGACCTGCCAGTCCCACTGCGCGGCGTCGGCACGGAACACCGGCGCCTGGGCGATCAGGCGGCGAGCGATGGTCTGCACCCGCTGCGCATTCCGGCTGCTCTTGTCCAGCACACCCTGGCTGGAGGCCTCGCTGAGGGTCTGCTGATAGGCCTGGGAATACATGCTGTCCACTTCCTGAGCAGACAGCATGCTGAACATGTACTGCTTGCGCTCCACGCCCACCGCGCCGCCGCTGGTGGTATTCACGGCTTGGCAAGACGCCAGCAGGGAAAGGCTGGCCAGGGCAGTCAGGCGAAACAGGCTGTGCATATCGAATCTCCGGGTAATACAGGCGCCGTATGCTAGGCCGCCAGACGCAACGGGACAATGCTCCCGCTTGCACTCTGACCGCTGGCGATCTTTGCTAGTTGCAGAGGCGCTAATGCTTTTATGCGGCGCGGCCGATAAGCCAGGGACAGGCACAACCCGATGATGTGGAGTTCCTATGCGCTTCAAGTCCATCCAGTTCTCCGTGGCGTTCCTGGCCGGAGCAAGCATTCTGGCCGTGGTAGTGGCGTTGGTGCTGTACGCCCTGTTCGCCGGGACACGCACGCAAACCCTGGTGCAACAGCGCACCCAGGAACTATTGCAGGAGTCTATCCATCAGCGCCTGCGCGCCATCGCCGATGCCCAGGTTGGCAAACTGCAGCGCCAGTTCGAGCAACCCATGCTGCTGGCCAAATCCATCGCCACGCTGAACAGCCGCCTAGGCCAGAACATGCCCGATGGCACCGTACTGGGCACCAGCCGCGAGGAGTTGAGCGCGCTGATCGGCGAATACCTGAAAGACAATCCGGACCTGATCGATCTGTATATCGGGTGGGAGGCCAATGCCTTCGATCAGGACGACGATCTCTACACCGGCCAGAAGGACAACGGCTACGACGCCAGCGGCCGTTTCATGCCCTGGTGGTACCGCGACGGCGGCCAACTCAAGCGCGAGCCGCTCACCGTCGAGTTGATGGAAGGCCAGGAGCGCCAGGCCACTGGCGTGCGCACCGGCGAGTACTATCTGTGCCCGAAAGAGACCGGCAAGCCCTGCGTGATCGACCCCGCGGCCTATGACTTCGGCGGCAAACAGGTATTGGTCGCCTCGTTCAACGCGCCGATCATGGTCGGCGGTCAATTCAAGGGCATCGTGGGCAACGACCTGGCCCTGGACTTCATCCAGGAACTGCTCAACCAGGCCAAGCAGCAGCTCTATTCCGGGGCCGGTGAGCTGGCGCTGATCTCCGCCAACGGCAACCTGATCGCCGCCACCAAGAACGCCAGCCTGATCACCCAGCCTGCCGAGAAGGCGGTCGGCACCGAGCTGCTGCAGCAACTCAAGCAGAACGCCAGCGACGAAACCATCCTGCGCCTGGACGAGCAGAGCCAGAAGATCCAGTTGCTGCAACCCTTCCGCGTGGCCGGCACCGAGACCCGCTGGGCCCTGGCCATCGAACTGCCCACCGAGGCGGTGCTGGCCGAACTACGCCAGCTACAGGGCGAACTGACCGAGCAGGCCAATCAGGACACCTTGGGCATGGCCCTGGTCGGTCTGGTAGTGGCAGCCCTCGGTCTGCTGGTGATCTGGTTCGTCGGCTACGGCATCGCCCGCCCGCTGAAGGACATGGCTGCCATGCTCGACGATATTGCCAAGGGCGACGGCGACCTCACAGTGCGCCTGCAGGTGGACCGCGCCGACGAGCTAGGGCAGATCGCCAGCGGCTTCAACACCTTCCTCAACAAGCTGCAGAACATGATCCGCGACGTGGTCACCTCGGTGCAGAAGGTCAGCGACTCCTCCGAGCACACCGCCGACATCGCCATCCGCACCAATCAGGGCGTGCAGCGGCAGATGGCCGAGATAGACCAGGTCGCCACCGCCGTGCACGAGATGACCGCCACCGCCCAGGACGTGGCGCGCAACGCCACCCAGGCGGCGGAAGCGGCCAGTCATGCCGACCGCTCGGCCAACGATGGCAAGCGCATCGTCGAGGGCACGGCCAAGGCGATTTCCGCCCTGGCTGGCGAGATCGGCCGCGCCGTGAGTGTGGTGCAGACCCTGGCCAAGGACAGCGAGAACATCAACGCCATCCTGGTAGCAATCCGCGGCATTGCCGAGCAGACCAATCTGCTGGCGCTCAACGCCGCCATCGAGGCGGCGCGGGCCGGCGAGCAGGGCCGCGGTTTCGCCGTGGTGGCCGACGAGGTGCGTAACCTGGCGCAGAAGACCCAGCAGGCCACCGAAGAGATCCAGAGCATGATCCAGCAGCTGCAGCACGGCACCCGCGAGGTGGTGACCGTGATGGAGCAGAGCCAGGCGCGCACCGACGACAGCGTGCAGCAGGCGCAGATTGCCGCCTCGGCGCTGGAAAACATCACCCAGGCGGTGTCGGTGATCAACGACATGAACACCCAGATCGCCAGCGCCGCCGAGGAACAGAGCGCGGTAGCCGAGGACATCAACCGCAATGTCACCAATATCGGCCAGGTGGCCGCCGAGGTGGCGGGCGGCGCCGACGAGGCCAGCGGTGCCAGCGCCGAGCTGACCAAGCTGGCCGAGCAACAGCGGCGGCTGATCAATCAGTTCCGGGTCTAACGAGAGTCAGCGGACGGCGTTAGGAACGGTAGCCCGGACTTCAGTCCGGGACAGATGACAGACCCCGGACTGAAGTCCGGGCTACACCGCTGTCAGACCTTGTGCGCCCAGCGCTGGCGCAGCCACTCCAGGTCTTCCGGGCGGGTGATCTTGAGATTGTCCGCCCGTCCCTCCACCAGCTTTGGCGCCTGCCCAGCCCATTCCAAGGCCGAGGCCTCGTCGGTGATGGCCACACCGGCCACCAGCGCATCGGCCAGGGCCCGATGCAGGGCAGCGAAGCGGAACATCTGCGGCGTATAGGCCTGCCAGATCAGGCTGCGGTCCACGGTCTCGGCTACCCGGCCATCGGCACCGGCGCGCTTGAGCGTATCGCGAGCCGGCACGGCCAGCAGGCCGCCGACCGGATCGTTCGCCAGCTCACCGAGCAGACCATCGAGGTCGCTGCGCGCCAGATTGGGCCGCGCGGCGTCATGCACCAGCACCCAGTCATCGGCTTCGGCGCCCAGCTCCAGCAACTGCAGCAGGCCTGCCAGCACCGATTCGGCACGCTCGGCACCGCCGGCGGCGCGGCAGATGCGTGGGTCATTGGCACAGGCCAGGGTCGGCCAGAAGGGATCGTCCGATGCCAGGCTAAGCACCAGGCCCTTGAGCTGCGGATGATCGAGGAAACAGTAGAGGCTGTGTTCGAGGATGGTCCGCCCGGCCAGCTGTAGATACTGCTTGGGGCGGTCGGCACGCATGCGCGAGCCGATACCGGCGGCGGGAATCACCACCCAGAAGGCGGGAAGTTCGGGGTTGTTCATTCGGCCAGCTGATAGAGGGTCTCGCCCTCTTTGACCATGCCCAGCTCGTGGCGGGCGCGCTCTTCCACGGTCTCAGTGCCTTTCTTCAGCTCCAGCACTTCGGCCTCGAGGATGCGGTTGCGCTCGAGCAAGCGCTCGTTCTCGCCCTGCTGATCGGCGATCTGGCGCTTGAGCTCGGTCACCTGGGCCAGGCTGCCCTCACCCACCCACAGGCGATACTGCAGGCCGGCCAGCACCAGCACGAGGGCGACAAACAGCCAGTAGGGAGCTTTCGACATCGGTACAGAAATATCCATATGAAAAAGGGCAGCTTGCGCTGCCCCTTTTACCATTCCCGGCTTAGCCGCGGAACTCGGCGCGGCCTTTATAAGGCGCTTTCCCGCCGAGCTGCTCTTCGATACGCAGCAGCTGGTTGTACTTGGAGACGCGATCCGAACGGCACAGGGAGCCGGTCTTGATCTGGCCGGCGGCGGTGCCCACGGCCAGGTCGGCGATGGTGCTGTCCTCGGTCTCACCGGAACGGTGCGAGATCACCGCGGTGAAGCCGGCGGCCTTGGCCATCTGGATGGCTTCCAGGGTTTCGGTCAGCGAGCCGATCTGGTTGAACTTAATCAGGATCGAGTTGCCGATCTTCTCGTCGATGCCGCGCTTGAGGATCTTGGTGTTGGTCACGAACAGGTCGTCGCCGACCAGCTGCACCTTGTCGCCGATCTTGTCGGTCAGGACTTTCCAGCCAGCCCAGTCGGACTCGTCCATGCCGTCTTCAATGGAGATGATCGGGTAGCGCTGGGTCAGGCCGGCCAGGTAGTCGGCGAAGCCTTCGGCGCTGAATACCTTGCCTTCGCCTTCCAGGTCGTACTGGCCGCCCTTGAAGAACTCGGAAGAAGCGCAGTCCAGGGCCAGGGTGATGTCGTCACCCAGCTTGTAGCCGGCGTTGGCCACGGCTTCGGCGATGGCGGCCAGGGCGTCTTCGTTGGAGGCCAGGTTCGGCGCGAAGCCGCCCTCGTCACCCACGGCGGTATTCAGGCCACGGGCCTTCAGCACGGCTTTCAGGTGGTGGAAGATCTCGGCGCCCATGCGCAGGGCGTCGGCGAAGTTCTTGGCGCCGACCGGCTGCACCATGAATTCCTGGATGTCGACGTTGTTATCGGCGTGCTCGCCGCCGTTGATGATGTTCATCATCGGTACCGGCATGGAGTAGACGCCCGGAGTGCCATTGAGGTCGGCAATATGTGCGTACAGCGGCACGCCCTTGGCCTGAGCGGCGGCCTTGGCAGCGGCCAGGGACACAGCGAGGATGGCGTTGGCGCCCAGCTTGCCTTTGTTCTCGGTGCCGTCCAGCTCGATCATGGCCAGGTCGAGAGTCTTCTGCTCACGGGCATCTTTGCCCAGCAGCAGGTCGCGGATCGGGCCGTTGATATTGGCCACGGCCTTGAGCACGCCCTTGCCCAGGTAACGGCTCTTGTCGCCATCGCGCAGTTCCAGCGCTTCACGGGAACCGGTGGAGGCACCGGACGGCGCGCAGGCGCTGCCGATGATGCCGCCTTCGAGGATTACATCGGCTTCTACGGTGGGGTTGCCACGGGAGTCGAGAACCTCACGGCCCTTGATGTCGACGATCTTTGCCATTCTTGCTAGCTCCAACAGTTGAAAGGTGCGGGATCGAGGGGCTTATGCCGTCTCGATCGGGGCAAAACTTTTGACCAGATCATCCAGCTGCTTGAGCTGGCTGAGGAAGGGTTCCAGCTTGTCCAGGCGCAGGGCGCAAGGACCGTCGCACTTGGCGTTGTTCGGATCCGGATGGGCTTCGAGGAACAGGCCGGCCAGGCCCTGGCTCATGCCGGCCTTGGCCAGGTCGGTGACCTGGGCGCGGCGGCCACCGGCGGAGTCGGCGCGGCCGCCCGGCATCTGCAGGGCGTGGGTGACGTCGAAGAACACCGGGTAGTTGAACTGCTTCATGATGCCGAAGCCGAGCATGTCCACCACCAGGTTGTTGTAACCGAAGGAGGAACCGCGCTCGCAGAGGATCAGCTGATCGTTACCGGCCTCTTCGCACTTGGTCAGGATGTGTTTCATCTCCTGGGGCGCAAGGAACTGGGCCTTCTTGATGTTGATCACGGCGTTGGTTTTGGCCATGGCCACCACCAGGTCGGTCTGCCGCGAGAGGAAGGCCGGCAGCTGGATGATGTCGCAGACCTCGGCCACTGGCGCAGCTTGATGCGGCTCGTGCACGTCGGTGATCACCGGCACGCCGAAGGTCTTCTTCACTTCCTCGAAGATCTTCATGCCCTCTTCCAGGCCCGGGCCACGGAAGGAGGTGACGGAGGAGCGGTTGGCCTTGTCGAAGCTGGCCTTGAACACGTAGGGGATGCCGAGCTTCTCGGTGACCCGCACGTATTCTTCGCAGGCCTGCATCGCCAGATCGCGCGATTCGAGGACGTTGATGCCGCCGAACAGCACGAACGGCTTGTCGTTGGCGATCTCGATATCGCCGACCTTGATGATCTTCTGGGTCATGTCCTTTGCCTTATGCCTTGCCGGCCTGCTTCAGCGCGGCCTTGACGAAGCCGCTGAACAGCGGGTGGCCGTCACGCGGGGTGGAAGTGAATTCCGGGTGGAACTGGCAGGCGACGAACCACGGATGATCCGGAGCCTCGACCACTTCGACCAGCGCACCGTCGGCGGAGCGACCGGTGATCTTCAGGCCGGCCTGCTCCAGTTGCGGCAGCAGATTGTTGTTCACCTCATAGCGGTGGCGATGGCGTTCGACGATCACGTCCTTGCCATAGCACTCGCGCACGTTGGAGCCGTCGATCAGCTGGCAGTCCTGGGCGCCCAGGCGCATGGTGCCGCCCAGGTCGGAAGCGTCGGTACGGGTCTCGGTAGCGCCGGTGGCGTCCTGCCATTCGGTGATCAGACCGACCACCGGATGGCCGCTGTTCTGATCGAACTCAGTGGAGTTGGCGTCCTTCCAGCCCAGCACATTGCGGGCGTACTCGATCACCGCCACCTGCATGCCGAGGCAGATGCCCAGGTAGGGAATCTTGTTCTCGCGGGCGTACTGCACGGTCTTGATCTTGCCTTCCACACCGCGCAGCCCGAAGCCGCCCGGCACCAGGATGGCGTCGACACCTTCCAGCTTGGCGGTGCCTTCGTTCTCGATCTCTTCGGAGTCGATGTAGCGCAGCTTGACCTTGGTACGGTTCTGGATGCCAGCGTGGCCCATCGCCTCGATCAGCGACTTGTAGGCATCCAGCAGCTCCATGTACTTGCCGACCATGGCGATGGTGACTTCCTTCTCCGGGTTCAGCTTGGCATCCACCACGCGGTCCCACTCGGAGAGGTCGGCCGGGTTGCATTGCAGGCCGAAGCGCTCGACGACGATGTCGTCCAGGCCCTGGGCATGCAGCACCGACGGAATCTTGTAGATGGTGTCGACGTCTTCCAGCGCGATGACCGCGCGCTCTTCGACGTTGGTGAACAGGGCGATCTTGCGCCGCGAGGCCAGGTCGATCTCGTGATCGGAGCGGCACACCAGCACGTCCGGCTGCACGCCGATGGAGCGCAGCTCCTTGACCGAGTGCTGGGTCGGCTTGGTCTTGGTCTCGCCGGCGGTGGCAATGTACGGCACCAGGGTCAGGTGCATGAACATGGCACGCTTGGCGCCCAACTCCACGCGCAGCTGACGCGCGGCTTCGAGGAACGGCTGGGACTCGATATCGCCCACGGTACCGCCGATCTCGACCATGGCCACGTCGGCATCGCCGGCGCCCTTGATGACGCGGCGCTTGATCTCGTCGGTGATATGCGGGATCACCTGGATGGTAGCGCCCAGGTAGTCACCACGGCGCTCCTTGCGCAGCACGTCTTCGTAAACGCGGCCGGTGGTGAAGTTGTTGTTCTTGGTCATCGTGGTGCGGATGAACCGCTCGTAGTGACCCAGGTCGAGGTCGGTCTCAGCGCCGTCGTGAGTGACGAACACCTCACCGTGCTGGAACGGGCTCATGGTGCCCGGATCGACGTTGATGTAGGGGTCCAGCTTGAGCATCGTGACCTTCAGGCCCCGCGCCTCCAGGATGGCCGCCAAAGAAGCCGAGGCGATGCCTTTCCCCAAAGAAGAAACAACACCGCCCGTGACGAAGATGTAGCGCGTCATGAAAAATCCTAGAAGTCAGCGTTCAAGCGGTCAGCGCCGCCGGGGTAAAAGCGCAGGCCGGTCCTTGACCAACCTGAAATAAGCATGCCACTGCGGGTTCCGAGGGAGCCCACAGAAGCAGTAACAAGACGGGAGCGTAGTCTACCGGAAAGGCCCTTTCAGCTCAAACCTTGTGCGTTGGTCGGCGGCAGCCAGTGCAACTGCCACTCTGCCGACGGCGGACCATCCAGACCCGGCAGGTTGGCCACGGCCAGCAGCTCGTCGCCGCGATACAGCAGCGGCAGGCGCCCGCGCACGAATGCCGGCACGCCGCGCTCGTTGAGCAGACGCTTGAGATCGCGATGGCCGCGCCCCGCCAGCGCCATGACCTCGCCGCCCTGGCGATAACGCAACTGCAGCGGGGCGGCAGGTCCTACTCCTTCAATCTGCGCCCGACCATTGCCGGGCAAGCACAGCGGCTGCGCCGGATCGGTCCAGGCTGCGGGCGGCGGCGGCTGTTGCAGCCACTCACCGGAGAGCAACCACAACCGCCCGTCGGCGCGCCTCAGCTCGCCGCCATCCAGACGCCAAAGCGCAGCGGCATCCACAGTGGCGTCACGTAGATCGACCCAACCGGCCCAATGTTCGCTATCCGGCATTCGGCTATACGGCGCCAGCCAATGCCGCAGCGCGTTGCGTTGACGCACCTCGGACAACGCGATCAGGGGCTGCAGCTGCACGGACGGCAGATTCAGCCAATCAAACGCACCCGAGCCACGAACGGTGGCCAAATCCTGCTCAGCCAGTTCGGCGAGCAATTGCTCGGCCTCGCGCATATGTTCGGCGGTCCGCGCCAGACTGGCGCCGGCCTGTGGCCAGTGACGCGCCAGCACGGGAAATACCTCATGGCGCAGGAAATTGCGCGCCAGCCCGGTATCGGCATTGGACGGATCTTCCACCCAACGCAGGTCATGCTGGCGGGCATAGGCCTCCAGCTGCGCACGCGGCACCTGCAACAGCGGGCGTACCAGCCATCCGGCGGCGAGACGGCGAGACAGCGGCATGCCGGCCAGACCACGCACGCCGGCGCCACGCAGCAGGCGGAATAATAGGGTCTCGGCCTGATCGTCACGATGCTGGCCGGTCAGCAGGATCTCGCCCGCCCCTATCTGCCGCTCGAACGCAGCGTACCGCGCTTCGCGCGCCGCCCGCTCCAGACTGGCGCCGCCATCCACCTGCACCCGCTCGATACGCAGCGGCACGGCCAGCTCGTCACAGAGCGACTGGCAATGGGCCGGCCAGGTATCGGCGATGGCCTGCAAACCATGGTGAACATGCACGGCCGACAGCGGCGGCAGCGCCTCCCGCTCGCGCAGGCGTGCCAGCAGGTGCAGCAGCACGGTCGAATCCAGCCCGCCAGACAGGGCGATACGCCACGCCGGCGCGCTACGCCAGGAAGCCAATGAGTCGAGCAGGGAAGATTCGAGCGAGGTCATGCCGCCAGCTTAAACAACAACGGGCCCGAAGGCCCGTGGTTGATACATGACGCCAATCAGGCGATGCCGTAGCTCATCAGGCGCTCGTAGCGGCGCTCCAGCAGCTTGGCGCTGTCCAGCTTGCGCAGCATGTCGAGCTGCTCGGCCAGCTCCGTGCGAATCGACTGGGCAGTGGTGGCCGGATCGCGGTGGGCGCCGCCCAGCGGCTCGGCGATCACCTTGTCGACGATACCCAGGCCCTTCAGGCGTTCGGCGGTGATGCCCATGGCCTCGGCCGCATCCGGCGCCTTCTCGGCGGTCTTCCACAGGATCGAGGCGCAACCTTCCGGCGAGATTACCGAGTAGGTGGAGTACTGCAGCATGTTCAGCTGGTCGCATACGCCGATGGCCAGCGCGCCGCCGGAACCTCCCTCGCCGATCACGGTGGCGATGATCGGGGTCTTCAGGCGCGCCATCACGCGCAGGTTCCAGGCGATGGCCTCGCTCTGGTTGCGCTCCTCGGCGTCGATGCCCGGGTAGGCGCCCGGCGTGTCAATGAAGGTGAGGATCGGCAGCTTGAAGCGCTCGGCCATCTCCATCAGGCGGCAGGCCTTGCGATAGCCCTCGGGACGCGGCATGCCGAAGTTGCGACGCACCTTCTCGCGCACTTCGCGGCCCTTCTGGTGGCCGATGACCATCACCGGCTGGCCATCCAGGCGCGCGGTACCACCGACAATGGCGGCGTCGTCGGAGAAGTGACGATCGCCGTGCAGCTCGTCGAACTCGGTAAAGAGATGCTCGATGTAGTCGAGTGTGTAGGGACGGCGCGGGTGGCGCGACAACTGGGAAATCTGCCAGCTACTGAGGTTGCCGAAGATGGTCTCGGTCAGCGCGCTGCTCTTGTCCTGCAGGCGGGAAATCTCGTCGCTGATATTCAGCGCGTTGTCGTTGCCCACCAAGCGCAGCTCTTCGATCTTGGCTTGCAGGTCGGCAATCGGCTGTTCGAAGTCGAGGAAGTTCGGGTTCATAGGCGTCCGTCTAGCATCGGCGGCCCAAGGGCCGGGCGGTGTTCCATGTGGCGCCTACCTTAAGGGATAGTGCGCCCGTGGTCGAGGCCGAACGCGGCAGGCCCGAGGCCTGCCGTTCAGCGGTATTGGAGGAAGACGTTGTCTTTGCCGAACTGGTCACGCAAGGCCTGGATCAGGTTGTCTGCCGGATCGATGCGCCATTGCTCGCCGAACTGCAGCACGGCCTTGGCCTCGCTGCCGCTGTAGTCCAGGGTCAGCGGGCAGGCGCCCTTGTGCTTGCCGAACAGCTCGCCCAGCCAGCGCAGACGATCGCCCTGCAGCGCCTCGCGCGGGGCGCGAATACGCAGGCTCTCGGCCAGGCCGGTGCGAGCCTCTTCCAGGCTCATCACCCGTTTGGCGCGCAGGCGCAGGCCGCCGGAGAACTCGTCGTTGCTCACCTCGCCCTCGACCACCACCAGGGCGTCGGTCTGCAACAGTGCCTGGGCGCTGGCGAAGGCATCGGCGAACAGCGAGGCCTCGATCCGCCCAGAGCGGTCGTCGAGGGTGATGAAGCCCATCTTGTCGCCCTTCTTGTTCTTCATCACCCGCAGGGCCACGATCAGCCCGGCGATGGTCTGGGTGTCACGGGCCGCGCGCAGCTCGACGATGCGTTGGCGCGCGAAGCGGCGCACCTCGCCTTCGTATTCGTCGATCGGGTGCCCGGTGAGGTACAGGCCGAGGGTATCCTTCTCGCCCTTCAGGCGCTCCTTGATCGACAGCTCGCGAGCATTGCGGTGGTTGATATAGAGATCCGCCTCCGGCTCGGCGAACACGCCGCCGAACAGGTCCATGTGACCGCTGTCGTGACTACGTGCAGTCTGCTCGGCGGCCTGTACCGCCTCCTCCATGGCCGCCAGCAGCACCGCACGGTTGCGGTCGACGCTGGCCTGGTAGGCCTTGAGTTCGTCCTGGTAATACGGACCGAGGCGATCCAGCGCACCGGAACGCACCAGCGCCTCCAGGGTGCGCTTGTTGATGCGCTTGAGGTCGACGCGGTTGCAGAAGTCGAACAGGTCCTTGAACGGACCGCCCTCGGCGCGACACTCGACGATCGCCTCGACCGGCCCCTCGCCCACGCCCTTGACCGCGCCGAGGCCGTAGACGATGCGCCCGTCTTCGTTGACGGTGAACTTGAATTCCGAGGTATTCACGTCCGGCGCATCGAGGCGCAGCTTCATGCTGCGGCACTCCTCGATGAGGATCACCACCTTGTCGGTGTTGTGCATATCCGCCGACAGCACCGCGGCCATGAACGGCGCCGGGTAGTGCGCCTTGAGCCAGGCGGTCTGGTAGGAGACCAGGCCGTAGGCGGCGGAGTGGGATTTGTTGAAGCCGTAGCCGGCGAACTTTTCCACCAGGTCGAAGATGTTGCCCGCCAGGTTGGCATCGATGCCGTTGCTCGCGCAGCCCTCGATGAAGCCGCCGCGCTGCTTGGCCATCTCCTCGGGCTTCTTCTTGCCCATGGCGCGGCGCAGCATGTCCGCCCCGCCGAGGGTGTAGCCCGCCATCACCTGGGCGATCTGCATCACCTGTTCCTGGTACAGGATGATGCCGTAGGTGGGCTTTAGCACCGGCTCGAGGCCCGCGTACTGGTAGTCCGGGTGCGGATAGGAGAGCTGCTCGCGGCCGTGCTTACGGTTGATGAAGTCATCCACCATGCCCGACTGCAGCGGACCGGGGCGGAACAGCGCCACCAGTGCGATCATGTCTTCCAGGCAGTCAGGCTTGAGCTTCTTGATCAACTCCTTCATGCCGCGAGATTCGAGCTGGAAGACCGCGGTGGTCTCCGCCTTCTGCAGCATGTCGTAGGTCTTCTTGTCATCCAGCGGGATGAAGTCGATGTTGATCAGTTCGTCGTCCGACGCACCCTCGCGTTTCTGGATGCGATGAATGGTCTCCATCGCCCACTTGATGATGGTCAGAGTACGCAGGCCGAGGAAGTCGAACTTCACCAGGCCGGCTGCCTCCACGTCGTCCTTATCGAACTGGGTGACCAGGCCGCCGCCCTCTTCATCGCAGGAAGTAGGTGCGAAGTCGGTCAGCTTGGTCGGCGCGATCACCACGCCACCGGCGTGCTTGCCGGTGCCGCGCACCACACCCTCGAGCTTGAGGGCCATGTCCCAGATCTCCTGGGCTTCCTCGTCGGCCTTGAGGAAGTCGCGCAGCACCTCTTCCTGCTCGTAGGCCGCCTCCAGGGTCATGCCGACCTCGAAGGGGATCATCTTCGACAGGCGGTCGGCCAGGCCGTAGGACTTGCCCTGCACCCGCGCCACGTCGCGTACCACCGCCTTGGCCGCCATGGAGCCGAAGGTGATGATCTGGCTCACCGCATTGCGGCCGTACTTCTCGGCCACATAATCGATCACTCGGTCGCGGCCGTCCATGCAGAAGTCGACGTCGAAGTCGGGCATGGAAATACGTTCGGGGTTGAGGAAGCGCTCGAACAGCAGGTCATAGGCCAGCGGGTCGAGGTCAGTGATCTTCAGCACGTAGGCCACCAGCGAGCCGGCGCCCGAACCCCGGCCCGGGCCGACCGGCACGCCGTTGTTCTTCGCCCACTTGATGAAGTCCATCACGATGAGGAAGTAACCGGGGAAGCCCATCTGGATAATGATGTCGAGCTCGAAGTTCAGGCGGTCGACATAGACCTGGCGCTTCTCCTCGTAATTCGGCGTGGTGTCCTTCGGCCACAGCACCGCGAGGCGCTCTTCCAGGCCCTCGAAGGAGGCGTGGCGCAGGTAGTCGTCAATAGCCATGCCGTTGGGCGTGGGGAAGTCCGGCAGGAAGTATTTGCCCAGCTGCACGTCTATGTTGCAGCGCTTGGCGATCTCGACCGTGTTCTCCAGCGCCTCGGGCAGGTCGGCGAACAGCTCGGCCATCTCCTCCGGCGACTTGAGGTACTGCTCCTCGGAGTAGTTGCGCGGGCGGCGCGGGTCATCCAGGGTGCGACCCTCGCCGATGCACACGCGGGTCTCGTGGGCCTCGAAGTCGCCCGGCTTGAGGAAGCGCACGTCGTTGGTCGCCACCAGCGGCACGCCGGTGCGCGTGGCCAGCGCTACCGCCGCATGCAGATGCTCCTCGTCATTGACCCGGTTGGTACGCTGCACCTCCAGGTAGAAGCGCTCCGGGAATACCGCCAACCATTCATTGAGCAGGGCCTCGGCACGCCCCGGCTCACCGGCCAGCAGGGCCATGCCCACTTCACCCTCACGGGCACCGGACAGGGCGATCACGCCTTCGGCCGCCTCCTTGACCCAATCGCGCTGGATGATCACCAGGCCATTGTCCTGCCCTTCGGCCCAGCCGCGGGAGATCAGCTCGGTGAGGTTGCGATAGCCCTGGGCGTTCATCGCCAGCAGGGTCAGACGCGACAGCGGTCCATCCTCGTCCAGGCTGGCCAGCCAGATATCGGCGCCGCAGATGGGCTTGATGCCGGCGCCCATGGCGGTCTTGTAGAACTTCACCAGCGAGCACATGTTGCTCATGTCGGTGACGGCCACCGCCGGCATGCCTGCCCCGGCCACGGCCTTGACCAGCGGCTTGACCCGTACCAGCCCGTCGACCAGGGAAAACTCGGTGTGCAGGCGCAGATGGACGAAGGTAGCGGTCATGACAATCCCGTTGGTGACACAGAAACGATAAGGCCCGGATTGTACCGGGCCTCGACTTAAACAACAGCTTGCGAACCAGCCATGTGGTGCTTATTCGATCCCTTCCAGCACATTGCGTACCGGCGCAAACGAGCGCCGATGGATGGGCGTGGCACCCAGGCGTTTGAGGGCTTCCAGATGGACGGGCGTCGGATAGCCCTTGTGCCCGGCGATGCCGTAGCCCGGATAGAGTTTTTCCATCTCGGCCATCTCGCGATCACGACTGACCTTGGCCAGGATCGACGCCGCCGCGATGGCCGGCACCTGAGCATCGCCACCCACCACCGGCGCGCTGGGCACCGCCAGTTTCGGGCAGCGGTTGCCATCGATCAGCGCCAGCTTCGGGGTAACGCTCAAACCCTCCACTGCGCGCTGCATGGCCAGCATGGTGGCATGCAGGATGTTCAGCTGGTCGATCTCTTCCACCTCGGCGCGGGCGATGCACCAGGCCAGGGCCTTTTCGCGGATCTCGTCGAAGAGTTTCTCGCGGCGCGCCTCGGTGAGCTTCTTCGAATCGTTGAGGCCGGCAATCGGCCGAGCCGGATCGAGGATTACCGCGGCGGTAACCACCGGCCCGCAAAGCGGACCGCGGCCGACTTCGTCGACACCGGCGACCAGCTCCTCGACCAGGGCGAAATCCAGTCCGAGCTGCATCAGGCCTGCACCACCAGCTTGAGCACGGCGTCGGCGGCCTGCTGCGAGGCATCCTGGCGCAGGGCGCGATGAATCACGTCGAAGCCCAAGGTCTGTACCGCGCCATCGTCCAGCAGCGGCGCCAGGGTCTGGGCCAGAGCGTCGGGTGTTGCGGCATCCTGGATCAGCTCCGGCACCAGCATGCGCTCGGCCAGCAGATTGGGCAGCGAGATATAGGGGCTCTTCACCAGGCGCTTTAGGATGCGGTAGGTCAGCGGCGCCACCTTGTACGCCACCACCATCGGCCGCTTGTGCAGCAGGGCTTCGAGAGTGGCGGTACCGGAGGCGATCAGCACCGCGTCGCAGGCCGCCAGGGCCTCGTGGGAGCGACCGTCGAGAAGGCGCAGCGGCAGGTTGCGCCCGGCGAGCATGGCTTCCAGCTGGGCGCGGCGTTCGACGTTGGCGCAGGGCAGCACGAACTGCACACCCGGCCGCAACGCGCGCAGCCGCTCGGCGGCATCGAGGAACAGCTCACCGAGACGCGCCACCTCGCCGCCACGGCTGCCCGGCAACAGCGCAACCACGCTGTCGTCCGGCGTCAGGCCCAGGGCTTCGCGCGCACCGTCGCGATCGGCCTGCAGCGGAATGGTATTGGCCAACGGATGGCCGACGAAACGCACCGGCACCTGATGATCCAGGTAGAAGCGCGCCTCGAAGGGGAACAGCGTCAGCATCAGGTCGCAGGCTTCGCGGATCTTCAGCACGCGCTTTTGCCGCCAGGCCCAGACGGACGGGCTGACATAGTGCACGGTCCTGATCCCGGCCTGGCGCAGCTTGAGCTCAAGGGTCAGGTTGAAATCCGGGGCATCGATACCGATGAACACATCCGGTTTCGCGGCGATCAGCTCCTTGACCAGGCGCTTGCGACGGCCCAGCAGCTCACGCAGACGACCAAGTACCTCGACCAGGCCCATGACCGCCAGACGTTCCATGGGGAAGCTCGATACCAGACCTTCGGCCTCCATGCGCGGACCGCCGACGCCGATGAACTCGATCTGCGGATGTTTCTGCTTGAGCGCCTGCATCAGGCCGGCGCCGAGGATGTCGCCGGAGGCCTCTCCGGCCACCAGCGCAACGAGAAGGGGACGGCTCATGATCAGCGGGTGATGCCGCGGGTCGACGCCTGGACGGAATCGCGGAACACCGCCACTTCCGGGAACTGCGCGGCGGACTCGGCCAGCTCGGCCAGCGCCTGCTCGACGGTCAACCCCTGGCGATACACCACCTTGTAGGCCCGACGCAGAGCGGCGATGGCCTCGGCGCTGAAGCCACGGCGACGCATGCCCTCGAAGTTCATGCTGCGCGCCTCGGCCGGGTTGCCGAACACGGTGACGTAGGCCGGTACGTCCTTGCCGATGGCGGTGCCCATGCCGGAGAAGCTGTGGGCGCCAATGCGGCAGAACTGGTGGACCAGGGTGAAGCCGGAGAGGATCGCCCAGTCGTCCATGTGCACATGGCCGGCCAGCGCGGTGTTGTTGACCAGGATGCAGTGGTTGCCGATCACGCTGTCGTGACCGATGTGCACATAGGCCATCAGCAGGTTGTGGTCGCCGATGGTGGTTTCGGAGCGGTCCTGCACCGTGCCACGGTGAATGGTCACGCCTTCGCGAATCACGTTGTGATCGCCGATCACCAGCCGGGTCGGCTCGCCGTTGTACTTCAGGTCCGGGGTGTCTTCACCGACCGAAGAGAACTGGTAGATCTTGTTGTGCTTGCCGATGACGGTCGGGCCCTTGAGGACCACATGCGGGCCAACCACCGTACCCTCGCCGATTTCCACATCCGGTCCGATGATCGACCAGGGGCCGACCTGAACGTCATCCGCCAGCTTGGCCGACGGATCGATGATGGCGCGAGGGTCGATCAAACTCATAGCTTGCGTTCCGCACAGATGATTTCGGCCGAGCAGACTTCCTTGCCATCGACGCTGGCCTGACAGGCAAATTTCCAGATGCTGCGCTTGACGCTGAGGAACTTGGCCTCGAGCACCAGCTGATCGCCCGGCATGACCGGCTGACGGAAGCGCAGCTTGTCGGAGCCGACGAAATAATACAGGGTGCCGTCGGCCGGCTTAACATCGAGCATCTTGAAGCCGAGGATGCCGGCCGCCTGGGCCATGGCTTCGATGATCAGCACACCCGGCATGATCGGGTGCTCGGGGAAGTGACCATTGAAGAACGGCTCGTTGATGCTGACATTCTTGTAGGCGCGAATGGTCTTGCCTTCGATATCCAGCTCGGCGACGCGGTCTACCAGCAGAAACGGGTAGCGGTGCGGCAGATATTCGCGAATCTCGTTGATGTCCATCATTTGCAGAAAGCCTGTACTAAAAAAAGGGGCGTGCCTGGGCACGATCAGGCATCAGATGTGGCCTGGTCGTCCGGGGTCACGGCGGCGAGGCGCTTTTCCAGCTCGCGCAGGCGCCGCGCCATGTCGTCCAGTTGACGGATGCGGGCGGCGCTCTTCTTCCAGTCACCCGCAGTCTGCATGGCAGTACCGGAAGAATAGGCGCCCGGCTCGGTGATCGAGCGGGTGACCATGGTCATGCCGGTCACGAACACGTTGTCACACACTTCGATATGACCAACCATGCCGACGCCACCGGCGATCATGCAGTGCTTGCCGATCTTGGTGCTGCCGGAAATACCGACGCAGCCGGCCATGGCGGTGTGGTCGCCGATCTGCACGTTGTGCGCGATCATGATCTGGTTATCCAGCTTCACGCCGTTGCCAATCACCGTGTCGGCCAGGGCGCCACGATCGATGGTGGTATTGGCCCCGACTTCCACGTCGTCGCCCAGCACCACGCCACCAATCTGCGCGATTTTCAGCCACACACCTTTCTCGTTGGCGAAGCCGAAGCCCTCACCACCAAGTACGGCGCCGGACTGGATGACCACGCGCTTACCGATCCTCACATCGTGATAGAGAGTGACGCGAGGCGCCAGCCAGCCGCCCTCGCCCACCACGCTGCGCGCACCGATCACGGAGTGGGCACCGATGGTGACGGCCGCACCGATCTGCGCACCGCTCTCGATCACCACATAAGCGCCGATACTGGCACTTGGATCGACCTTAGCATCAGCAGCGATCAGCGCAGTCGGATGCACACCGGCAGCGGATACGGGCTTGCTATCGAACAGATGGGAAAGCTGGGCGAAGGCCAGATAGGGGCTGGCCACCACCAGAGCATCACCGGCGTAACCCTCGGCGTCGGCGGCGGTCAGCAGCACCACGCCGGCGCGAGTCTCGGCCAGGAACTTGCGGTACTGCGTGTTGGCCAGGAAACTCAGCTGATCGGGGCCGGCGTCCTGCAGGGTCGCCAGACCGCGAATCGGCTTGTCCGCGGCGCCACGCAAGGTGGCGCCGAGACGCTCGGCCAGCTGGCCGAGGGTGAAGACCACGGCGCTCATGCTCAGCGCTGCGAGTTCATGCGCTGGATGACCTGACGGGTGATCTCGTACTGCGGCTTGACGTCGACCACGGCGCCACGCTCCAGGACCAGGTCATAGTTGCCCTGCTTGATCACTTCCTCGACGGCCTTGTCCAGCTTCGGCTTGAGCTGCTTGAGCATGTCGCGGTCGGAGATCGCCTTGGCTTCGTTCAGCTCCTTGGACTGGAACTGGAAATCGCGGGCCTTCTGCTTGAATTCCAGCTCCAGGCGCTCACGCTCGGCCTGCTGCATCTTCTCGGCATCCTTCACCAGACGGTCCTGAATACGCTTGGCATCGGATTCGAGCTGTTTGAGCTTGCTCAGCTGCGGGCCGAACTTCTTCTCGGCATCCACGGCGTATTTCTTGGCGGCATCGGACTCGAGCAGGGCCATCTGATAATTCATCACCGCGATTTTCATCTCGGCGAAGGCCGGGGTTGCCATCAGGGTGGCGGCAACCAGAACCAGTTGAGTCAACTTACGCACGATGCACTCCTGCAACAAAACACTGTTGTCTAGCAAATTAGAAAGTTTGGCCCAGAGAGAACTGGAATATCTGCGGATCGGAATCGTCCGGCTTCTTGATCGGTGCCGCCAGACTGAAGCTCAGCGGGCCCAAAGCGGTGACCCAGGTGACCCCTACACCAACGGAGCTGGCCAGTTGGCTCGCATCGATACTGCCGCAACCGCTGGTGTTCATGCTCTGAGTAGAGGCTGTCTTGGTCGGGCAATCGGTGAGGAACACGCTACCGACATCCCAGAACAGCACGGTACGCAGCGAACGCTGGTCCTTCACGAATGGCAGCGGGAATAGGTATTCCACACCACCCTGGATCAGCACGTTACCGCCGTAGGGCAGCGGATCCTGGTCATCGGTATAGCGGCCGTCGGCCCCCGGGCCGGTGCCTTCACCACCCGGAATCGGGTTGCCGTTAGCGTCACGAGCCACACTCGGCGTACTGCGCGGCCCAAGGGTGCTATCTTCGAAGCCACGCACGGAGTTGAAGCCGCCGGCGTAGTAGTGCTCGTAGAACGGCAGGCCGTTGGTCGAGCCGTAGCCGTCGCCATAGCCCAGCTCGGTGTGGAAGCGCAGAGCGGTCGACTGGGTCAAGGGCGCGAACTTCTGGCCACGATAGTCCAGCTTGAAGAACGACAGGTCGCTGCCCGGTACAGTGCTTTCAAGCACCAGGCTCTGGGAGTGGCCACGGTTGGCCAGCACACCACGGTTCAGAGTCGACTCGGACCAGCCGATGGAGGCCTTCAGGTTGAGGAAGCTGTCGCCCTCCTCATCGATGAAGGCGAGGATCTCATCGACCGTGTAGTCGCCGGTGTCCAGCGAGTCCTGCTGGATGGTCAGGCCGTAGTTCAGGCGCGCAGTTTCGCTGATCGGGTAGCCGATGCTGATGCCAGCGCCCAGGCTGTCCACCGAGTAGCTGGATACGTCATAGTCCAACTCGTCGTAGTCGGTGGTGCGGTAGAAGGCGTTGTAGCCCAGGCTGACGCCGTCGACCGTCCAGTAGGGGTCGACGAAGCCGAAGTTGTAGCGAGTCTGGTATTCGGAGCGGGTCAGACCGAGACTGACCTTGTTACCGCTACCCAGGAAGTTGTTCTGGCTGATCGAGCCGCCGAGGATCAGACCGGCGTTCTGGGCGAAGCCGACGCTGGCGGTGATCGAACCGGATGCCTGCTCTTCCACGCTATAGTTGACGTCGACCTGGTCGTCGGTGCCCGGCACCTGCGGGGTCTCGACGTTGACTTCCTTGAAGTAGCCCAGGCGCTCCAGACGGGTCTTGGACTGGTCGATCAGGTAAGTCGAGGCCCAGCCGCCTTCCATCTGGCGCATCTCCCGGCGCAGCACTTCGTCTTCGGTCTTGGTGTTGCCGCGGAAGTTGATTCGGTTGACGTAGGCACGCTTGCCCGGGTCGACCACGAAGGTAATGGCAACAGTCTTGTCTTCGTCGTTGGGCTGCGGCACGCCGTTGACGTTGGCGAAGGTGTAGCCTTCGTTGCCCAGGCGGCGGGTGATCAGCTCGGAGGTGGTGGTCATCACCTTGCGCGAGAAGGTCTGCCCTTCCTTGACCAGCAACAGCTTCTTCACTTCCTCTTCCGGCACCTTCAGGTCACCGGAGAGTTTGACTTCGCTGACGCTGTACTTCTCACCTTCTTCGACGTTGACGGTGATGTAGACGTGCTTTTTATCCGGGGTGATGGATACCTGGGTGGAGGAGATATCCATGTTGATGTAGCCGCGGTCCAGGTAATAGGAACGCAGGCGCTCCAGGTCACCGGACAGTTTCTCGCGGGCGTACTTGTCGTCGTTCTTGAAGAACGACAGCCAGTTGGTGGTCTTCAGTTCGAACAGGGCGGTGAGGTCTTCGTCCGGGAAGACGCTATTGCCGACCACGTTGATGTGCTGGATGGCGGCGACCGAACCCTCGTTGATGGTGATCTTCAGCGCCACGCGGTTACGTGGCTGAGGAATCACCTCGGCCTCGATCTCGGCGGAGTAGCGGCCCTGGGCCACGTACTGGCGCAGCAGCTCGTTGCGTACGCCTTCCAGGGTAGCGCGCTGGAAGATCTCGCCTTCGGCCAGGCCGGACTGCTGCAGGCCTTTCATCAGGTCTTCGGTGGTGATCGCCTTGTTGCCCTCGATCTCGACGGTGGAGATCGACGGACGCTCGACCACGCTGATCACCAGCACGTCGCCTTCGCGGCCGAGTTGGATGTCCTGGAAGAAACCGGTCTTGAACAGCGAGCGAGTGGCATCCACCAGACGGCGATCATCGACCTGATCGCCGACATTGAGCGGTAGAGCACCGAACAGGCTGCCGGCGGAAACCCGCTGCAGGCCGTTGACGCGAATGTCTGTGATGGTGAAGGACTCGGCGTGAACTTCGGCGATCATCAGGGCGGCGAGGACCGCAGGTAGCAGCAGACGTTTCATGAAGTCCTTTCTTATTCCAACTGATAATAAAGAAACTGCCGCGATACGCGGCAGATTCGGAATTCAGCTATTCGTTACAGACGACTCAAGTCATTGACCAGGGCCAGCAACATCACCCCAAGCACCAGACTGATACCGATCTGAATGCCCCAACCCTGCACCCGCTCGGATAGCGGACGACCACGCGCCCACTCGACCAGGTAGAACAGCAAATGCCCCCCATCCAGAACGGGAATGGGCAGCAAATTGAGAACCCCCAAGCTAATGCTCAGATAGGCGAGGAAATTGAGGAAATCCGCCACGCCGGACTGAGCCGAAGCGCCCGCCACTTTAGCAATGGTTATCGGCCCACTCAAGTTTTTTACCGACAGCTCGCCGAACAGCATTTTCTTCAGCGAATCAAGGGTTAGCGCGGTCATGCTCCAGGTACGACGCAGGCTCTCGGCGACCGCATCCAGAGGGCCAAAACGGACTTCATGGAGCATCTGCGCCGGCCACTCGCCGCCCTTAACCCCCACCCCGAGGTAACCACCGCGGGCCTTGCCTTCGCCACGAGCGCCCAGGGTTACCGGCAATTCAAGCTGCTGACCATCGCGCTGTAGGCGCAGCGTCACCTGATCGCCAGCGCGAGTGCGCACCCAGTCGATCACTTGCTGCCACTCGTCCAGACGCTGATCGTCGAGCGCCAGCAGGCGGTCGCCCAGACGCACGCCAGCCTTCTGCGCCGGTCCTTCCGGGTCGAGCTCGTTGACCACCGGCTGAGTCGCCGGGCGCCACGGGGTAATGCCAAGGGAGGCCAGAGGCTCCGGCTCGTCGACGCCGCGCAGCCAGTCACGTAGCACCAGCTGCCGCTCGGCGACCAGCGTCGAACCCTGCTCGCGCACCTGCACCTGAACGATGCCGCTCTCGCCGAGGCGGCGCACGAGCTGCAGATTGACCGCCGACCAGCCCGGCGTGCTCTCGCCATCCACCGCCACGATCTCCTGGCCGGCACGCAGCCCTGCCGACGCCGCCAGGCTTTCCGGCTCAACCTGGCCGATCACCGGGCGCACCTGCTGCGAGCCGAGCATGGCGATGATCCAGAAGAACAGGATGGCGAGCAGGAAGTTGGCGACCGGGCCCGCAGCGACTATGGCGATGCGCTGCTTGACCGACTTGCGATTGAAGGCCTGATCGAGCTGCTCGAGCGGCACATCACCCTCGCGCTCGTCGAGCATCTTCACGTAGCCCCCCAGGGGAATGGCCGCCACCATGAACTCGGTGCCATGGCGGTCGTACCAGCGCACCAGCGGTGTGCCGAAGCCCACGGAGAAGCGCAGTACCTTGACGCCGCAGCGTCGCGCCACCCAGAAATGACCGAACTCATGGAAGGTGACCAGCACCCCGAGCGCGATCAGGGTGCCGAAGATCATGTACAACCCGCTCATTCCGTCTTCCTCCGGGCCTCAGCGCCCGTGGCGATTCAACCAGTCGATTGCCAGGGTTCTGGCCCGGGCATCCGCCGCCAGCACCGCATCCAGGTCCGCGACCGTAGCCGACGCCTGGCGATTCAGGGTGTCCTCGATGATACGCGCGATCTCCGGGAAGCGGATGCGCCGCTCGAGAAACGCGGCGACCGCGACCTCGTTCGCCGCATTGAGCATCGCCGGCGCACTACCACCGGCTTCCGCAGCCTGGCGAGCCAGGCGCAGGCAGGGGAAGCGCTGCTCGTCGGGATGCTGGAAATCCAGGCGAGCAACGGCGAACAAGTCCAGTGGCGCCACCCCCGAATCGATGCGCTCAGGCCAGGCCAGGGCATTGGCGATCGGCGTGCGCATATCCGGGTTGCCCAACTGGGCCAGCACCGAGCCATCCACGTAATCGACCAGGGAATGAATCACGCTCTGCGGGTGAATCACCACCTCGACCTGCTCGGGGCGCGCATCGAACAGCCAGCAGGCCTCGATCAGCTCCAGCCCCTTGTTCATCATGCTCGCCGAGTCCACTGAGATCTTGCGCCCCATGGACCAGTTCGGGTGAGCACAGGCCTGTTCCGGCGAGACATGCTCCAGCTCGCTCAGCGGCGTTTCGCGGAACGGACCGCCGGAAGCGGTCAGCAGGATGCGGCGCACACCGACCGCGCCGAGGCCACGAGCATAATCGCCGGGTAGGCACTGGAAGATCGCGTTGTGTTCGCTGTCGATCGGCAGCAGCGTAGCGCCATGCTCGCGAACCGCCTGCATGAAGAGGTCGCCGGACATCACCAGCGCCTCCTTGTTCGCCAGCAGCACCTTCTTGCCCGCACGAACAGCAGCCAGGGTCGGCTTGAGGCCGGCGGCACCCACGATGGCGGCCATCACCGCATCCACTTCCGGATGGGCGGCCACCTCACACAGACCGCCCTCACCCACCAGCACCCGAGTCGACAAGCCCGCATCCTGCAGGCAGCCCTGCAAAGTTCGCGCACTGGCCTCATCGGCGGTCACGGCAAACTGCGGGCGATGCTTGAGGCACAGCTGTTCAAGCTCGGCCAGACGGGAGAAGCCACTGAGGGCGAAGGCCTGGTAGCGCTGCGGGTGGCGCGCAATCACATCCAGGGTGCTGAGACCGATAGAGCCGGTCGCCCCGAGCACGACGATGCGTTGCAGCTGACTCACTGCGCGCCCCAGCCCGCCAGCCACAGCAGCACGGCAAACAGCGGAATGGCGGCGGTCAGACTGTCGATACGGTCCAGCACGCCACCGTGACCCGGCAGCAGATTGCTGCTGTCCTTGATTCCCGATTGGCGCTTGAACATGCTCTCGGTCAGGTCACCGATCACCGAAGCGGCCACCACCAGCAACGCACCGGCCAGCGCCAGCAGCAGCCCGCGGGCCTGCCAGCCCTGCTGCAGACCTACCACCAGTGTGATCAGCAGGCTGGCCGCCAGACCACCAAAGAAACCTTCCCAGCTCTTGCCGGGACTGACGCGCGGCGCCAGCTTGCGCTTGCCGAACGCCTTGCCGGCGAAATAGGCACCGATATCAGCACCCCAGACCAGCACCATCACCGCGATGATAAGACCGTTGGCCTGCGGCCACTGCTTGAGCTGCACCAGCCCCTGCCAGGCCGGCAGCAAAATCAGCAGCCCGATCAGCAGCTTGCCGGGCAAGCCGCCCCAGTAGCGGCTGCTATCCGGGTAGTTCAGCACCAGCAGGGTCGCAGCCAGCCACCAGAGCACCGCGGCACCCAGTAACCAGGGCGCCGAAGCCGGAACCAGGTACGCGCCGTAGAGCAACGCCGCCACCACCAGCGCATAGGCAACGCGCTGCGGCTGGGCGGACAGCCCCGCCAGGCGCGCCCACTCCCAGGCACCCAGGGTGACGACGGCGCCGATGAACAGGGCGAACGCCCAGCCATCGAGCAGGAAGAAGCCACCCAGGGCGATGGGCAACAGGATCAGGGCAGTGATGATGCGCTGCTTCAGCATTGGCGAGCCTCGGCTTCCACCTGCTCGCTGGTCTTGCCGAAGCGACGCTGGCGGGTAGCGAAATCGGCCAGCGCCTTGCGCATGGCCTCGTGCTTGAAATCCGGCCAGAACAGGTCGGAGAAGTACAGCTCGGAATAGGCCAGCTGCCAGAGCAGGAAGTTGCTGATGCGATGCTCGCCACCAGTGCGGATGCACAGGTCCGGCAGCGGCAGATCACCGGTGGCCAGGCAGCTCTGCAGCAGCTCGGGGGTGATGTCTTCGCTCTGCAGGTGACCGGCCTGGACTTCCCGGGCGAGACGCTGGGCAGCCTGGGCGATATCCCACTGGCCGCCATAATTGGCGGCGATCTGCAGAACGAAGCGATTCTCGCCGGCAGTCTGCAGTTCGGCCTCGCGCATGGCGGCCTGCAGCTCCGGATGGAAGCGCGAGCGATCACCGATGATGCGCAGACTGATGGCGTTGTCCTTGAGCTTGCGCGCCTCGCGACGCAGTGCGCCGAGGAACAGCTCCATCAGCGCGCCGACCTCTTCGGCCGGACGCTGCCAGTTCTCGCTGGAGAAAGCGAACAGGGTCAGCACCTCGACGCCGGCCTCGGCACACACCTCGATGACTGCGCGCACCGCATCGACGCCAGCCTTGTGCCCGGCCACGCCGGGCAACAGGCGCTTCTTCGCCCAGCGGTTGTTGCCATCCATGATGATGGCGACATGACGCGGTATCGCCGGCGGCGCTTCCTGCTTGGCCTTGCTCACATCACACCGCCATCAGGTCGGCTTCTTTGGCTTCCAGGGCCTTGTCGACTTCTGCAACGAACTTGTCGGTGAGCTTCTGCACTTCATCGGCGGCGCGGCGCTCTTCGTCTTCGCTGATTTCCTTGTCCTTGGACAGCTTCTTCAGCTCGGCCAGGGCATCGCGACGCACGTTGCGCACCGCCACCTTGGCATCTTCGGCAACGCCACGCGCCTGCTTGGTGTAGCCCTTGCGGGTCTCTTCGGTCAGGGCAGGCATCGGCACGCGAATGGTGGCGCCGGCGCTGCTCGGGTTCAGACCGAGGTCGGAGGTCATGATCGCCTTCTCGATCGCGGCACTGAGGGTCTTGTCGTGGGCGACGATCTTCAGCGTACGGGCATCTTCCACGGTGATCGCAGCAACCTGGTTCAGCGGCATGTCGCTGCCGTAGGCCGGGACCTTGACGCTATCCAGAATGCTCGGATGCGCACGACCGGTACGAATGGAGGCCAGGTTGCGCCCCAGCGACTCCAGGGATTTGACCATGCGCTCTTGGGCGTCTTTCTTGATCTCGTTGATCATTGTGCATCCTCCTCGATCAGGGTTCCTTCGGCGCCGCCCACCACGATGTTCAGCAGGGCGCCAGGCTTGTTCATATTGAAGACCCGCAGCGGCATCTTGTGATCGCGCACCAGGCAGATGGCCGTCAGGTCCATCACACCGAGCTTGCGGTCGAGCACCTCGTCGTAGGTCAGGCGCTCGAACTTCTCGGCATTGGGGTCCTTGAAAGGATCGGCAGTGTACACGCCATCGACCTTGGTGGCTTTCAGCACCAGGTCGGCATCGATCTCAATGGCGCGCAGGCAGGCCGCCGAGTCGGTGGTGAAGAACGGATTGCCGGTGCCGGCGGCGAAGATCACCACTTCACCGGTGCCCAGGTGGCGCATGGCCTTGCGACGATCGTAGTGATCGGTCACACCGACCATGGAGATGGCCGACATGACCAGCGCCGGGATATTCGAGCGCTCCAGGGCGTCGCGCATGGCCAGGGCGTTCATCACGGTGGCCAGCATGCCCATGTGGTCGCCAGTGACCCGATCCATGCCGGCGGCAGACAGGGCAGCGCCGCGAAACAGGTTGCCGCCGCCGATCACCAGACCAACCTGCACGCCGATGCCAACCAGTTGGCCGACCTCCAGCGCCATGCGATCCAGCACCTTGGGATCGATGCCGAACTCTTCCGAACCCATCAGGGCTTCGCCGCTTAGTTTGAGCAGAATGCGTTTATAGCGAGGTTGACGACCACTCACCTGCTGAGCCATTGCGAATCTCTCCTGCGGCGTTGTTTGGCTACTTATCTTACCCGGCAGTCAGACTACTGCCCGGTGAATTCGTGCGGGATGCTCCCGCGCTTTGCAAAAGAGGCTGCACGCGTGAGCGGGCAGCCTCTTCGATGCGACAGTGTAGAACCGTCTTACTGCTTGGCAGCGGCTACCTGAGCAGCCACTTCGGCAGCGAAGTCAGCCTCGACCTTCTCGATGCCTTCGCCCACTTCGTAGCGGGTGAAGGAAACGATTTCGGCGCCGGCTTTCTTGACCAGGTCACCGACCTTGACTTCCGGATCCATGACGAAGGCTTGCTCGACCAGGCTGGCCTCAGCCAGGAACTTGGCGATACGGCCTTTGACCATGTTCTCGACGATGTTCTCCGGCTTGCCGGCGATCTTCTCGGCGTTCAGCTGCAGGAAGATTTCCTTTTCCTTGGCGATCAGCTCTTCGGAAACGTCCGACGGGCTCAGAACGGCAGGGTTGGAAGCAGCAACGTGCATGGCAACGTGCTTGGCCAGTTCTTCGTTGCCGCCCTTCAGGACAACCAGAACACCGATGCGGTGACCGTGCAGGTAGGAACCTACGACGTCACCTTCGACGGCAGCCAGACGACGGATGTTGACGTTCTCGCCGCACTTGGCAACCAGGGCCTCACGCGCGGATTCGCGGGAAGCGATCAGCGGAGCGGCGTCGGTCAGCTTCTGGGTGAAGGCTTCGTCCAGGCTTTCTTTGACGAAGGCCTTGAAGTCGTCCTGCAGGGCCAGGAAGTCGGTCTGCGAGTTGACTTCGATCAGCAGGCCACGACCACCTTCGACGCGAGCGGCGATGGCACCTTCAGCGGCGACGTTGCCAGCCTTCTTGGCGGCCTTGATGGCACCCGAGGCGCGCATGTCGTCGATCGCCTTCTCGATGTCGCCACCGGCGGCAACCAGAGCCTTCTTGCACTCCATCATGCCTTGGCCGGTACGCTCGCGCAGTTCTTTAACCAGGGCTGCAGTGATTTCTGCCATGTTCCTAATCCTCTTGAAGTGGTGTTTCAACCATTCAACCCGACCACGTCGGGCACAAAATTCGTAAGTGGCAAAAAGGGGGCCTAGCCCCCTTCTCGCGCAACGGGATGCTTTATCCCGTTATCAGCCTTCGCTGGCCTCGGAGGCAGCTTCTTCGACGAACTCGTCGGTGCCGCCAGCGGAGTTGCCACGACCACGGATCACGGCGTCGGCCATGGCACCCATGTACAGCTGGATGGCGCGGATGGCGTCATCGTTACCCGGGATGATGTAGTCAACGCCTTCCGGGCTGCTGTTGGTATCGACAATGCCGATGACCGGAATGCCCAGCTTGTTGGCTTCGGTGATGGCGATGCGCTCGTGGTCAACGTCGATCACGAACAGAGCATCCGGCAGACCGCCCATGTCCTTGATGCCGCCCAGGCTGCGATCCAGTTTTTCCAGATCACGGGAGCGCATCAGGGCTTCTTTCTTGGTCAGCTTGGCGAAGGTGCCGTCCTGGGACTGGGTTTCCAGCTCGCGCAGGCGCTTGATCGAAGCACGGATGGTCTTGAAGTTGGTCAGCATGCCGCCGAGCCAGCGGTGATCGACGTACGGGGAACCGCAACGTGCGGCTTCTTCGGCGACGATCTTGCCGGCGGAACGCTTGGTGCCGACGAACAGAATCTTGTTCTTACCGGAAGCCAGCTTCTCGACGAACGACAGGGCGTCGTTGAACATCGGAAGGGTCTTTTCCAGGTTGATGATGTGGATCTTGTTACGCGCGCCGAAAATGAACTTGCCCATTTTCGGGTTCCAGTAACGGGTCTGGTGGCCGAAGTGCACACCGGCCTTCAGCATATCGCGCATGTTGACTTGGGACATGATAGTTCCTTGATAAGTCGGGTTAGGCCTCCACGCATCCCAATCTCCAACCCTTGCGGGCACCCAGGAAATCGTGTCGATACGTGTGCGGGTTAGTGCTTTACGAGCCCACTGGCCGTAAAGCGGCGCGTTTTATACCACACAAAGCCCGGACAGGCTAGCCAAACCCCACTTTAGCCCCATGCCGCCGCCGGGCGGCTTTCTGCTAGAATCGCCGTCTTCCCCGATTTGCCTAGCGCCGCTGGCGCCGAGAGAGACCGCATGACCGTCACCATCAAGACTCCTGCCGAAATCGAAAAGATGCGCGTGGCCGGCCGCCTGGCCGCCGAAGTGCTGGAGATGATCGGCGAACACGTCAAACCGGGCGTCACCACCGAGGAAATCGACCGTATCTGCCACGACTATATCGTCAACGTACAGAAGGCCATTCCCGCCCCGCTCAACTACGGCGCCGCCCCGGGCCGCCCGGGCTTCCCCAAGTCGGTCTGCACCTCGATCAACCACGTGGTCTGCCACGGCATTCCCAACGACAAGCCGCTTAAGGATGGCGATGTGCTGAACATCGACGTCACCGTGATCAAGGACGGCTACCACGGCGATACCAGCAAGATGTTCATGGTCGGCAAGGTGCCGGAGTGGGCCCAGCGCCTGGCACAGGTCACCCAGGAATGCATGTACAAGGGCATCCAGCTGGTCAAGCCGGGCGCGCGCCTGGGCGACATCGGCGAGGTGATCCAGAAGCACGCCGAGAAGCAGGGCTTCTCCGTGGTACGCGAATACTGTGGCCACGGCATCGGCGCGGTGTTCCACGAGGAGCCGCAGGTGCTGCACTACGGCCGCGCCGGCACCGGCATGGAACTCAAGGAAGGCATGACCTTCACCATCGAGCCGATGATCAACCAGGGCCGCCCGGAAACCCGCCTGCTCGGCGATGGCTGGACCGCCATCACCAAGGACCGCAAGCTCTCCGCCCAGTGGGAGCACACCGTGCTGGTCACCGCCGACGGCTACGAGATCCTCACCCTGCGCAGCGACGATACCCTGCCGCGCACCTCGGCCTGAGCCCATACATATAGACAGAAGGTAGGCACGCATGCCGCAGATGGACCCGGAGTTGTTTGATCGCGGCCAGTTCCAGGCGGAATTGGCGCTCAAGTCCAGTCCCATCGCGGCCTTCAAGAAGGCCATCAAGCAGGCGCGCGAGGTGCTCGACGGGCGCTTCCGCGAGGGCCGCGACATTCGTCGCCTGGTCGAGGACCGCGCCTGGTTCGTCGACCAGATCCTTCAGGAAGCCTGGAAGCGCTTCGCCTGGAGCGAGGACGCCGACATCGCCCTGCTGGCCGTCGGCGGCTACGGCCGCGGCGAGCTGCACCCCAACTCCGACATCGACCTACTCATTCTGCTCGACAGCGCCGACCACGAGGTCTTCCGCACCCCGATCGAAGGCTTCCTCACCCTACTCTGGGACATCGGCCTGGAAGTCGGCCAGAGCGTGCGCAGCGTCGACGAGTGTGCCGAGGAGGCCCGCGCCGACCTGACGGTGGTCACCAACCTGATGGAAAGCCGCACCATCGCCGGCCCCGAACGCCTGCGCCAGCGCATGCAGCAGGTCACCAGCACCGAGCAGATGTGGCCGAGCAAGCACTTCTTCCTGGCCAAGCGCAAGGAAGCCAAGGCGCGCCACGCCAAGTACAACGACACCGAATACAACCTCGAACCCAATGTGAAGGGCTCGCCCGGCGGCCTGCGCGATATCCAGACCATCCTCTGGGTCGCCCGCCGCCAGTTCGGCAGCCTCAACCTGCACTCCCTGGTGCAAGAGGGCTTCCTGGTCGACAGCGAGTACAGCATGCTGGCCTCGGCCCAGGAATTCCTGTGGAAGGTGCGCTACGCCCTGCACATGCTGGCCGGTCGCGCCGAGGACCGCCTGCTGTTCGACCACCAGCGCAAGATCGCCGGCCTGCTCGGCTTCGAGGATGGCGACGGCAAGCTGGCCGTCGAGCGCTTCATGCAGAAGTACTACCGAGTGGTGATGGGCGTCGCCGAGCTTAGCGAGCTGATCAACCAGCACTTCGAGGACGTACTGCTGCGCGAAGGCGAACGCGGCCAGGCGCAGCCGCTGAACAGCCGCTTCCAGGTGCGCGATGGCTATATCGAGGTAACCAGCCCCGGCGTGTTCAGGCGCACTCCGTTCGCCATCCTCGAAGTCTTCGTGCTGATGGCCCAGCACCCCGAGATCAAGGGCGTGCGCGCCGACACCATCCGCCTGCTGCGCGACAGCCGCAGCCTGATCGACGACGAATTCCGCCGCGACATCCGCAACACCAGCCTATTCATCGAGCTGTTCAAATCGCCCCAGGGCATCCACCGCAACCTGCGACGGATGAACCGCTACGGCATCCTCGGCCGCTACCTGCCGGAGTTCGGCCACATAGTCGGGCAGATGCAGCACGACCTGTTCCACATCTATACCGTGGACGCGCACACCCTCAACCTGATCAAGCACCTGCGCAAGCTGAAGTGGCCGGAACTGGCGGAGAAATTTCCGCTGGCCAGCAAGGTCATCGACAAGCTGCCCAAGCCTGAGCTGATCTACCTGGCCGGCCTCTATCACGACATCGGCAAGGGCCGCGGTGGCGACCACTCCGAACTCGGCGCGGTGGATGCCGAGGCCTTCTGCGCGCGCCACCAGTTGCCGCTGTGGGATAGCCGGCTGATCGTCTGGCTGGTGCAGAACCACCTGGTGATGTCGACCACCGCCCAGCGCAAGGACCTGTCCGACCCGCAGGTGATCTTCGACTTCGCCCAGCTGGTCGGCGACCAGACCCGCCTGGACTACCTCTACGTGCTGACCGTGGCCGACATCAACGCCACCAACCCCAGCCTGTGGAACTCCTGGCGCGCCAGCCTGCTGCGCCAGCTGTACACCGAGACCAAGCGTGCCCTGCGCCGCGGCCTGGAGAACCCGCTGGATCGCGAAGAGCAGATCCGCCAGACCCAGAGCTCGGCCATCGACATCCTGGTGCGCGGCGGCATTGACCAGGATGACGCCGAACAGCTGTGGAGCCAGCTCGGCGACGACTACTTCCTGCGTCATGCCGCGGCCGACGTGGCCTGGCACACCGAGGCGATCCTCCAGCACCCGGCCGGCAACGACCCTCTGGTGCTGATCAAGGAAACCGCCCAGCGCGAGTTCGAGGGTGCCACCCAGATATTCATCTATGCCCCGGACCAGCACGACTTCTTCGCCGTGACCGTGGCCGCCATGGACCAGCTCAACCTGAACATCCATGATGCCCGGGTCATCACCTCCACCAGCCAGTTCACCCTCGACACCTATATCGTCCTGGACGCCGACGGCGGCCGCATCGGCGACAATCCGGCGCGCATCAAGGAGATCCGCGACGGCCTGGTGGAAGCGCTGAAGAACCCGGACGACTACCCGAACATCATCCAGCGCAGGGTACCGCGCCAGCTTAAGCACTTCGCCTTCGCGCCGCAGGTGACCATCCACAACGACGCCCAGCGCCCGGTCACCGTGCTGGAGATCACCGCGCCCGACCGCCCCGGCCTGCTGGCGCGACTCGGCAAGATCTTCCTCGACTTCGACCTGTCGCTGCAGAACGCCAAGATCGCCACCCTCGGCGAGCGCGTGGAGGACGTGTTCTTCATCACCGACGCGTGCAACCAGCCGTTGTCCGACCCGGAGCTGTGCGCCCGCCTGCAGGACGCCATCGTCCAGCAGCTGTCGCAGGCCAATGGCGAGACCGTCAACCTCGGCTCGATCAGCATCTGAACCGGGCCCGGCACCAGCCGGCTGCCCGCCCCCGTAAGAAAGAGACGCTATGAACCACGCCCTGACCCAGCTGCAGCCCTACCCCTTCGAGAAGCTGCGCGCCCTGCTCGCCGGCGCCACCCCGCCGGCGGACAAGCGCCCGATCGCCCTGTCCATCGGCGAGCCCAAGCACAAGTCGCCGGACTTCGTGGCCAAGGCCCTGGCGGACAATCTCGACCAGTTGGCCGTCTATCCCACCACACTCGGCATTCCGGCACTGCGAGAAGCCATCTCCGCCTGGTGCGAGCGCCGCTTCGGCGTGCCGGCCGGCTGGCTGGATGCCGCCCGCCATGTGCTGCCGGTCAACGGTACCCGCGAGGCACTGTTCGCCTTCACCCAGACGGTGGTCAGCCGCGAGGCCAAGGGGCTCGTGGTAAGCCCAAACCCTTTCTACCAGATCTACGAAGGCGCGGCCCTGCTGGCCGGCGCCGAGCCGCATTACCTGCCGTGCCTGGAAGACAACGGCTTCAACCCGGACTTCGACGCCGTGCCGACCGACATCTGGCAGCGCTGCCAGATCCTCTTCCTCTGCTCGCCGGGCAACCCCACCGGTGCGCTGGTACCGATGGAGCAGCTGAAGAAACTGATCGCCCTGGCCGACCAGCACGACTTCGTGATCGCCGCCGACGAGTGCTACAGCGAACTGTACTTCGATGAAGAGAATCCACCGCCCGGCCTGCTGACCGCCTGCGCCGAGCTGGGCCGCAGCGACTTCAGGCGCTGCGTGGTGTTCCACAGCCTGTCCAAGCGCTCCAACCTGCCGGGCCTGCGCTCCGGCTTCGTCGCCGGCGACGCAGACATCCTCAAGGCCTTCCTGCTGTATCGCACCTACCACGGCTGCGCCATGCCGATTCAGACCCAGCTGGCCAGCGTCGCCGCCTGGCAGGACGAGGCCCACGTGCGCGCCAACCGCGACCAGTACCGCGCCAAGTACGACGCCGTGCTGGAGATCCTGCAGCCGGTGCTGGACGTACAGCGCCCGGACGGCAGCTTCTACCTGTGGGCCAAGACGCCGGGCGACGACACCGCCTTCACCCGCGAGCTGTTCGCCCAGGAGCACGTCACCGTGGTGCCCGGCTCGTACCTATCGCGTGAAGTGAATGGCGAGAATCCGGGCGCCGGCCGCGTACGCTTGGCCCTGGTCGCGCCGCTGGCCGAATGCATCGAAGCAGCCGAACGCATCCGCCGCTTCGTGCAGGGCTGATGGCCGAAAAAGAAGCCCGGCACGAGGGCCGGGCAGTAGGAGCGTCACGCTCACCCTGCCCGGCCACGAGTGAAAGGATCGTGAAACGATCTTCCGGCAGCATGCCGGGCTGTCGCTCGTCCGACATGGCATAATCGCCACCCCTGTTTTACGCAATGCAAGCGCAGTGGGCCGACCGCCCCCGCGAGGAACCCCGATGTCCTACACCCTCTACGGCATAAAAGCGTGCGACACCATGAAGAAGGCCCGCACCTGGCTCGACGAGCAGGGCGTGAGCTATGCCTTCCACGACTACAAGACTGCCGCCATCGACCGCGCCAACCTGCAGAAATGGTGCGCCGAACATGGCTGGGAAACCGTGCTGAACCGTGCCGGCACCACCTTCCGCAAGCTGGACGACGCGCAGAAAGCCGACCTGAACCAGGACAAGGCCATCGAACTGATGCTGGCTCAGCCGTCGATGATCAAGCGTCCGGTACTGGACCTGGACGGCAAGACCCTGGTCGGCTTCAAGCCGGATCTCTACGCCGCAGCATTCAAGTGAACGGGCGCGCCGCCTGATTTCAACCCTATTTCGAGTTACGAGGAACACACCATGTCGCAATCCCTGTTCAGCCTGGCCTTCGGCGTCGGCACCCAGAACCGCCAGGGCACCTGGCTGGAAGTCTTCTACGCCCTGCCGCTGGTCAATCCGGCCGCCGAGCTGGTCTCTGCCGTCGCCGAGAAGCTGGGCTATGCCGGTGGCAACCAGGCCATCGCCATCACCACCAACCAGGCCGGCGAGCTGGCCAACGCCCTGAAGGCCATCGACGCCACCCAGGCCGCCCTGCTCACCCGCCTGGCCGAGAGCCAGCGCCCGCTGGTGGTCACCCTGCTGGCCGAAGACGCCGCGCTGACCTCCACTCCCGAGGCCTACCTCAAGCTGCACCTGCTGTCGCATCGTCTGGCCAAGCCCCACGGCCTGAACCTGACCGGCATCTTCCCGCTGCTGCCGAACGTGGCCTGGACCAGCCAGGGCGCCGTCGATCTCGCTGAAGTGGCCGAGCGCCAGCTGGAGGCCCGCCTGAAGGGCGAGCTGCTGGAAGTGTTCTCGGTGGACAAGTTCCCCAAAATGACCGACTACGTGGTGCCGGCCGGCGCGCGTATCGCCGACAGCGCCCGCGTGCGCCTGGGTGCCTACATCGGTGAAGGCACCACCGTGATGCACGAAGGCTTCGTCAATTTCAACGCCGGCACCGCCGGTCCGGGCATGATCGAAGGCCGCGTTTCCGCCGGTGTATTCGTCGGCAAGGGTTCGGATCTGGGCGGCGGCTGCTCGACCATGGGCACCCTGTCCGGCGGCGGCAACATCGTCATCAGCGTCGGCGAAGGCTGCCTGATCGGCGCCAATGCCGGCATCGGCATCCCACTGGGCGACCGCAATACCGTGGAATCCGGCCTGTACATCACCGCCGGCACCAAGGTGGCCCTGCTCGATGAGCAGAACAACCTGGTCAAGGTACTCAAGGCCCGCGACCTGGCCGGCCAGCCGGACCTGCTGTTCCGCCGCAACTCGCAGACCGGCGCTGTGGAGTGCAAGACCAACAAGACCGCCATCGAGCTCAACGAAGCTCTGCACGCGCATAACTGAAAATCGGAGCTGAAGCGTCGCGAGCGACGGCCAGGCAAGGCAAGGCGAAATCAGGCGAGGGCGCGCAGTTTACTGAGTGTAAATGAGCAGCCTGAGCGTGATTTCAAAGCCGCATGGCCTAGCGCAGCAGCTTCAGACCGATTTTCGGCCGTGTGATGGTGAACAGGCCGGGCTAATGCCCGGCCTGTCTATTTATACTCAGCACATCTCCCAGCAGTGCCGCAGCCCATGTCCCTCACCTCTCCCTGGCGCGCCGACTTCCCCGGCATCCTGGCCCTCGACTCCGAAGGCCAGACCTACCTGGACAGCGCCGCCACCGCGCAGAAGCCCCAGGCCATGCTGGACAGCCTGTTCGGCTACCTGAGCAGCGGCGCGGCCAACGTGCACCGCGCCCAGCACCTGCCCGGCGAGCGTGCCACCCGCGCCTTCGAGGCGACCCGAGACAAGGCCGTGGCCTGGCTGAACGCCGCCAGCCGTGAGGAGATCGTCTTCACCCGTGGCACCACCGAATCGCTGAACCTGCTGGCCTTCGGCCTGGAGCATCTGTTCCAGCCGGGCGAGCAGATAGTCGTCAGCGCCCTCGAACACCACGCCAACCTGCTGCCATGGCAGCAGCTGGCACTGCGCCGCGGCCTGGAGCTGGTGGTCCTGCCGCTGAACGCCAGTGGCAGCGTCGACCTGCAGCAGGCAGCCACGCTGATCGGCCCCCGCACCCGCCTGCTGGCGGTGTCGCAGCTGTCCAACGTGCTCGGCCGCTGGCAGCCGGTGCTTGAGCTGATCACCCTGGCTCGTGCCCAAGGCGCGCTGACCGTGGTCGACGGCGCCCAAGGCGCGGTTCACGGCCGGCACGATATCCAGGCACTGGGCTGCGACTTCTACGTCTGCTCCAGTCACAAGCTGTACGGCCCGGATGGCGTTGGCCTGCTGCATGGGCGGCGTGAAGCCCTTGAGCAGCTGCGCCATTGGCAGTTCGGCGGCGAGATGGTGCTGCAGGCCGACTACCAGGAATCCCGCTTCCGCCCTGCCCCGCTAGGCTTCGAGGCCGGCACGCCGCCGATCTCCGGCGTCATCGCCCTGGGTGCGACACTGGACTACCTCAGCAGCCTGGACGCCGCCGCCGTGGCCGGCCACGAGGCCGCGCTGCACGCCAAGCTGCTCGCCGGCCTGGCCGTGCGCGACGGCGTGCGCCTGCTCGGCGAGCCGCAGCTGGCCCTGGCCTGCTTCACCGTGAACGGCGTGCACAGCGCCGACCTGGCCCACCTGCTGACCGACCAGGGCATCGCCGTGCGCACCGGCCACCACTGCGCCATGCCGCTGCTCAAACAGCTGGGCCTGCCCGGCGCCATCCGCGTCTCCCTCGGGTTGTACAACGATGGAGCCGACCTGGAGCGCTTCTTCGCCGCTCTGGACAAGGCCCTGGAGCTGCTGCGATGAGCCTGCCGGCCGCTGCCCGGGAGGCGCTGGACGCCTTCACCGCCTGTCCCGGCTGGGAGCAGCGCGCTCGTTTGCTGATGCAATGGGGCGAGCGCCTGCAGCCACTGAGCGAAGCCGAGCACAGCGAAGTCAACCGGGTCAGCGGCTGCGAGAGCCAGGTCTGGCTGGTCGGCGCGCGCAACGGCGACGCCTGGCAGTTCCGCGCCGCCAGCGACGCCCGCCTGATCCGCGGCCTGCTCGCCGTGCTGCTGGCCCGGGTCGAGGGCCTGGACAGTGCTCAGCTACAGCAACTGGATCTGTCCGAGTGGTTCAACCAGCTGGGCCTGGCCCGCCAGCTTTCCCCCTCGCGCAGCAACGGCCTGAACGCCGTGCTGCAGCGCATGCGCGAGTTGGCGGCGAGCTGATCAGCGGCGCATCGCCTCGAACAGGGCGAACTCCCAACGGCGCATCGCCAGCACCAGGGTGTATCCCTCACGCTCGCTCTCGGCCAGCTTCTGGTCGGCCAGGTGCTGCTGGGCGAACTCCTGGGCCACCCGCTGCAGGCGCTCGACGAAGGATGGCGCCAGCGCCCGGCTGATGCGTCCATGCACCAGCAGCAGGCCCTCATCGCTGCCGGCGAAGTCACCGGCGTAGTAGTCCTGCAGCGCCTGCTTACGGAAGTAGCGCATCACCGGGCCATCCGGCTGCCAGCGGAAGGTCTTGGCCAGTTTCAGGCGATAACGGTTGAGCGGCTTCAGCTCGATCACCCCGAGCCGGTCCAGGCGGATCAGCGCGCGCACCGCCTCGGCATCGCTCAGGCGATAAGCCGTCACCATCTGCTCGAAGGTCCACTGGCTGAGCACGCAGATGGCCACCAGCAGCAGCTTCTCGTCGCCCACCACGGCCTGCTCCTGCTCCAGGCTCAGGGTAGCCAGCAGCGGCTGGGCGTCCGCCACCTGGCGGGCCAGGTCGGCGAACTCCAGCTGCAATACCCGACAGATCGCATCCACCCGCGACAGCGGCATATCCGCCTTGGCCAGCATGCGTTTGACGTTGGATTCGGACATGCCCAGCTCGCGAGCCAGGTCGGCGTAGGTGAGCTGCTGCGCCTTCAGCTCGCGCTTGATGATATCGACCAGATCCGTTGTTGCGCCCATAAGTATCGTCCTAATGAACCATATAGGCAGTTATACGCTACTGAGCACACCAGGAAGAGACTTTCACTGCGAAGAAAACCAGACTGCCGCCCACAGCAACGACCTGAAGGAGCAGGCCATGCACAGCATCTCGGCACCACAACGCAGTAGCGGCAGCACTGCCATCCTCGGCCTGTTCGGCCTCTGCCTGGCCCTCATCGCCGCCTTCGGCCCGGCGGTGCAGCAGCCAGCCCTGTACCACGCCTTCGCCGACCAGCGCGCCCTGCTCGGCATCCCCCACGCCCTCGACGTGCTCAGCAATCTGCCGTTCCTGCTGCTCGGCCTGTTCGGCATGAGTCGCCTACGGCATGTCGCCGACGTGCGCTGGAAGGGCCTTTATCTTCTGCTGTGCCTGGGGCTGCTGCTGACCTTCCTCGGCTCCAGCGCCTATCACCTGGCACCTGCCGACGCCGGCCTGCTCTATGACCGACTCGGCATGCTGGTGCTGTTCGCCGCCATTCTCGGCCTGGCCGCTGCCGATCGCCTGGGTTTCAGCGCGGCTCGCATGACCGTGCTTGGCGTGGCACTCGGCGGCAGCGCGGCGCTCCTGGCCTGGCGCGCCGACGACAACCTGCTGCCCTGGATAGTGCTGCAGGCCGGCGGCATGCTCCTGCTGGTCATGCTCGCCTGCTGCCGGCCTCGGCGCGATGCCCACGCGCTCAGGCTGGGCCTGTGCGTGGCCTGGTATGCCCTGGCCAAGCTGTGCGAGCTGAACGACGGCGACCTGTTCCACCTGAGTGGCGAGTGGCTGTCCGGCCACAGCATCAAGCACCTGCTGTCCGGCCTCGCCGTGCTGCCGCTGCTGCTACCGCTGCTAACCAGCCGCGCGGCGCGCTAGAGGCGCGGCCTCCAGTTGTCGGCGTCGCCGGAGTACAGCGCCTCCTGCAGACGCTTGAGCTCGCCGCGCTGAGCGAAGCGCGCCAGCTCCTCGTTGAAGCGGCTTAGCAACTCCTCGGCCTCCGGGTCGCTCTTGCGGAACAGCAGGCGCAGCGGCTCTGTGTTGAGGTAGCGCGGGTGGTGGGTGATGCCCTGCTCGCCGGGGAACAGGCGGCGCAGCATGGAATAGCCCACGGCACGGTCCTGCGGGTGCAGGTCGATGCGCTTGAGTTCAAGCAGGCGGAAGGCGGTGTCTTCCTTGCTGTTCTGCTCGATGCGCAGCATGCCCTTCTGCAGGGCGGCGTCGAACTGCGGCCCGTAGGAATAGCCGAGGGTGGTGCCTATGCGGTAGTTCTTGAGGTCTTCGACGCGGGCCCAGTCGAACACCAAGTCCTTGCGGTGGAACAGCACCACCTCGCCACGCACCAGCGGTTCGCTGCACACCCCGTAGTCAAGGCGCATGGGGCTGCAGCTGTAGGGCATGATCGCATCCAGCGCGCCCTGCTGCAGCATCAGCACGTTGCGATCCCAGGGATAGAAAACGAATTCCACCCGGTGGCCGGCCGCGGCGAACACGGCCTTGACCAAGCGAGCCAGGGCGCCGGCATCCGCGCGATGCTGGTCGACATAGGGGACCCAGTCGCCAGTACCGATACGCACCACGCGCTCGGCCTGCGCCAACGGGGCGAGTGCCAGCAGCATGCCGAGCAGCAGCCAGCGCAGCAGCAATATGCGTGACAACCTGTAGCAGGGGCAGACAGACGACTGGAACACTGGGCACCTCACGACACACGTCCCGCTGCAGGAATGGCCAGGCCACCCCATACCCAGTAGAGCTTAGCCGAGCCGCACGGACGGGCGGCCCCACCCGTCAGCCGCGCAGGCGCTGGGTCAGGCCCCGCAGGAAGTTGCGCAGCAGCTGGTCGCCACAGGCGCGGTAGTTCTTGTGCTCGGGGCTGCGGAACAGCGCGCTGAGCTCGGCCTTGGTCATCGGGAGATCGGCGGCACGCAGGATCTCGTGCATGTCGTCGTCGCGCAGCTCGAAGGCCACCCGCAGCTTCTTCAAGACGATGTTGTTGGTCAGGCGCTCATCCACCGGCAGCGGCGGACGACTCTCGTCACGGCCGCGCTTGTGCAGCACCAGGCCGGCGAGGAAATGCCCCAGCACCTCATCCGTGCAGGGCTGGAAGCCCTCTTCGTCGTCCTTCTTCAGCAACGGCGCCACCGCCTCGGGGGCGAGGCTGTAGTCGGCCAACTGGCAGATGCCGGCCAGTTGGGCGTCGCTGATATCCAGCAGGTAGCGCAGGCTGCGCAGCACGTCATTGTTGTTCATGGGAACTCTCAGGGCGCCATGCGGCGCGGAAAAAGGCTAGTCGGGCTTGCCCGCACGCTCGGCCGGGCGCCGTGCACCGGCCACCAGCTTGTCGATGATGCGCGCCGCCGCGGCCATGCCGAAGCTGGCGGTGACCATCATCACCGCGCCGAAACCACCGGCGCAGTCGAGCTTGACGCCCTCGCCGACGAAGCCCTTGGCCTGGCACACGGTGCCGTCCGGCTTGGGGTAGCGCAGCTGCTCGGTGGAGAACACACAGGGCACGCTGTAGGTGCGCCCCGGCGTACGGGAGAAGTTGTAGTCGCGGCGAAGGGTGCTGCGCACCTTGGCCGCCAGTGGATCATTGAAGGTCTTGTTGAGGTCGGCGACCTGAATCTGCGTCGGGTCGACCTGCCCACCGGCGCCACCGGTGGTGACGATCTGGATCTTGCGTCGTTTGCACCAGGCGATCAGCGCAGCCTTGGCCGCCACGCTGTCGATGCAGTCGATCACCGCATCCAGCTGCTCGGTGATGTACTCGGCCATGGTTTCGCGGGTGACGAAGTCGGCCACCGCGTGCACCTTGCAGGCCGGGTTGATGGCGCGGATGCGCGCGGCCATCTCCTCGACCTTGGCCTTGCCCACCGCGCCGTCGATGGCGTGGATCTGGCGATTGGTGTTGGTGATGCACACGTCGTCCAGGTCGAACAGCGAGATCTCGCCGACCCCCGAACGGGCCAGAGCCTCGGCCGCCCAGGAGCCGACGCCGCCGACACCGACCACCGCCACATGCGCCGCTGCCAGGCGTTCCAGCCCCTCGCGCCCGTACAACCGAGCTATGCCGCCGAAGCGCTGTTCATCTGTCGTCATCGCACCACCTCGCAAACCGGCCGGCATTATAAGGCGGCGCCGGCCGCCGCGGGGCCTTGTCTATAGTGCAAGGATGCATGCGGAGAGCTCGCCATGCGCAACTTCAACTATTACAACCCGACGCGCATCCTGTTCGGCGCCGGGCAGATCGCCGGCCTGGCCCAGCATATTCCTGCCGACAGCCGGGTATTGGTCACCCACGGCGGCGGCAGCATCCTGCAGAACGGCGTGTGGCAGGAGGTCGAGCAGGCCCTGGCCGGCCACTGGGTCAGCCGCTTCGCCGGGATCGAGGCCAACCCGCAGTACGACACCCTGCTGCGCGCGGTGGAGCAGGCCCGCCACGAGCACTGCGACTTCATCCTCGCCGTCGGCGGCGGCTCGGTGATCGACGGCAGCAAGTTCATCGCCGCTGCCCTCGCCTACCCCGGCGAGCCGTTCGACCTGCTCAGCGGTACGCCGATCCGCCGCGCCCTGCCCCTGGGCTGCGTACCGACCCTGGCCGCCACCGGTTCGGAGAGCAACCCGCACGGCGTGCTCTGCCACGCCGGCCTGCAGGCGCGCCTGCCCTTCTCCAGCCCATGCCTGTACCCACGCTTCGCCGTGCTCGATCCTTGCGCCACCTTCAGCCTGCCGCCACGGCAGATCGGCAACGGCGTGGTCGCCACCTTCGTCCACACCCTGCAGCAGTACCTCAGCCTGCCCCACGACACGCCGCTGCAGAGCCGTCAGGCCGAGGGCCTGCTGCTGACCCTGCTGGAGGAAGGCCCCAAAGCCCTGGCCAACCCGCTGGACTATGCCAGCCGGGCCAACCTGATGTGGTGCGCCAGCCAGGCGCGCAGCGGCCTGCTCGCCTGCGGCGCGCTGCAGGACGACGGGCTGGACGTGCTCGGTCGCCAGCTCAGCCTGCTCTATCACCTCGACCATGCACAGAGCATGGCCCTGCTGCTGCCGGCGCTGCTCAGCGAGCGCGAACCGACGCACCTGGCCAAACAGTTGCAGTACGCCGAACGGGTGTGGGGCCTGCAGGGTAGCTCGGAGCAGCGCATCGTCGCCGCCATCGCCGCCACCGAGGGCTTCTTCCGGCGCATGGGCGTGGCCACTCGCCTGTCCGCCCACGGACTGGATGCCGAGGCCGTGGACGAAGTGCTGACCCAGCTGCAGCGCCGCGACGCCAGCGGCGAGTCCCCAGCGATCGACCTGCCGGCCTGTGCACGCCTCCTCCTGCGCGCCCTGTGACAACGCGCGATGGAACTCCACAGCGGCTGCGCCTGCCCAAGCCGGACAGGCGCGCCTGTCGCAGGTCCGGCGGTGCTATACAGGCCAGTGGCTGCGGGGTAGCATGCGCGCCGACCGGCGTCCGCCGGCCCTTTCCCTGTTCCTTTCTGCGGAACCTCTAAGTAGCCATGCCAACGCGCAAACTCGGTATCAATCTGGTGGTCATCGTGGCGGTCGCCGCCCTGTTCACCGGCCTCTGGGCACTCTACAACCGTCCGGTCAGTGCCCCGGACTGGCCGGAGCAGATCTCCGGCTTCTCCTTCTCGCCGTTCCGTGTCGGGCAGAGCCCGCAGACCGGCGTCTATCCGAGCGACGCGCAGATCCGCTCCGACCTGGAACTGCTGAGCAAACAGACCGACAGCATTCGCACCTACTCGGTGGACGGCAAGCTGGCGGACATCCCGCGCCTGGCCGAGGAATTCGGCCTGCGCGTGACCCTCGGCGTGTGGATCGGCAACGACCTGGAGCGCAACGAGCGCGAGATCGCCAAGGCCATCGAGCTGGCCAACGAATCGCGCAGCGTGGTGCGGGTCACCGTGGGCAACGAGGCACTGTTCCGCCAGGAGATCGAGGTCAAGGACCTGATCGCCTACATCGACCGGGTGCGCTCCGCGGTCAAGGTGCCGGTGAGTACCTCCGAGCAGTGGCACATCTGGCAGGAAAACCCCGAGCTGGCCAAACACGTCGACCTGATCGCCGCCCACGTGCTGCCGTACTGGGAGTTCGTGCCGATGGAGGACTCCACCGAGTTCGTCCTCGAGCGCGCCAAGGACATGAAGCGCCTGTTCCCGAAGAAGCCCCTGCTGCTCTCCGAAGTGGGCTGGCCGAGCAACGGCCGCACCCGTGGCGGCGCCGAAGCCGACCAGGCCGAACAGGCCGTGTACCTGCGCACCCTGGTCAACACGTTGAACGCCAAGGGCTACAACTACTTTGTCATCGAGGCCTTCGACCAGCCGTGGAAGGCCAGCGAGGAAGGCTCGGTAGGTGCCTACTGGGGTGTGTACAACCTCGACCGCCAGGCCAAGTTCGCCTTCGAAGGCCCGGTGGTGGCCATTCCGCAATGGCGCATCCTGGCCGTTGCCTCGGTGGTAATGGGCCTGCTGGCCCTGGCCCTGATGCTGATCGACGGCTCCGCCCTGCGCCAGCGTGGCCGCACCTTCCTCACCTTCGTCGCCTTCGTCGGCGGCTCCGCCCTGGTGTGGATCGCCTACGACTACAGCCAGCAGTACAGCACCTGGTTCAGCCTGACCGTCGGCGGCCTGCTCGGCATCGGCGCGCTGGGCGTGTTCATCGTCCTGCTCACCGAGGCCCACGAGCTGGCCGAAACGGCGTGGACCCGCACCCGCCGCCGGCCGTTCCTGCCGGTGCTGGCCGACACCGCGTACCGGCCCAAGGTGTCGATCCACGTGCCCTGCTACAACGAACCGCCGGAGATGGTGAAACAGACCCTGGACGCCCTGGCGGCCCTGGATTATCCGGACTATGAAGTCATCATCATCGACAACAACACCAAGGACCCGAAGGTGTGGGAGCCAGTCGAGGCCTATTGCCAGCAACTGGGTCCGCGCTTCCGCTTCTTCCACGTGGCGCCCATCGAGGGCTTCAAGGGCGGCGCGCTGAACTACATCCTGCCGCACACCGCGCCGGATGCCGAGGTGGTGGCGGTGATCGACTCCGACTACTGCGTCAACAAGAACTGGCTCAAGCACATGGTGCCGCACTTCAGCGATCCGCAGATCGCCGTGGTGCAATCGCCGCAAGACTACCGCGACGGTGATGAGAGCACCTTCAAGAAGCTCTGCTACGCCGAGTACAAGGGCTTCTTCCACATCGGCATGGTGACCCGCAACGACCGCGACGCGATCATCCAGCACGGCACCATGACCATGATCCGCCGCAGCGTGATGGACGAGCTGAAGTGGGCCGACTGGACCATCTGCGAAGACGCCGAGCTGGGTCTGCGCGTGTTCGAGAAGGGTTATTCGGCGGCCTACGCCCACGAAAGCTTCGGCAAGGGCCTGATGCCCGACACCTTCATCGACTACAAGAAGCAGCGCTTCCGCTGGGCCTACGGCGCCATCCAGATCATGAAGGGCCACGCGCGCAGCCTGTTCCGCGGCGAAGGCTCGGAGCTGACCCGCGGCCAGCGCTACCACTTCATCGCCGGCTGGCTGCCGTGGATTGCGGATGGCCTGAACATCTTCTTCACCATCGGTGCCCTGCTCTGGTCGGCCGCGATGATCATTGTGCCGAACCGGGTCGACCCGCCGCTGATGATCTTCGCCATCCCGCCGCTGGCGCTGTTCTTCTTCAAGTTCGGCAAGATCATGTTCCTCTACCGCAAGGCGGTGGGCGTGGACCTGGCGCGCTCGTTCCAGGCGGCCATCGCCGGCCTGGCGCTGTCGCACACCATCGCCAAGGCCGTGCTGTACGGGACCTTCACCAAGACAATCCCGTTCTTCCGCACACCGAAGATGGCCAGCAACCACGGCATCATGGTGGCCCTGGCCGAGGCCCGCGAAGAGGTGTTCGTCATGCTCCTGCTGTGGGGCGCGGCGATCGGCATCAGCTTCGCCCAGGACATCGGCAACGCCGACGTGAAGTTCTGGGTCGCCACCCTGTTGGTGCAGTCGCTGCCGTACCTGGCGGCACTGCTGATGGCCATGCTGTCCTCCCTGCCCAAGCCGCAGGAAAAGGACGCCGGCGAGCCGGCTGGCGCGGCCTGACCGCACATCACCCGTCGAAACGGCGGCCCAGCGTCTTCGGACCCTGCGCCGCCGTTTTGCTTTAAGATGGCGGCCTTTCTGATTTCCGCTGTTCCGGAGCCGCAATGACCGCCCTCACCCCCACCCTGGAGCTCGCCTTCGACCTGATCCGCCGCCCTTCCGTGACCCCGGTCGACGAGGGCTGTCAGGAGCTGATGATGCGCCGCCTGGCTGCACTCGGCTTCGCGGTGGAGCGCATGCGCATCGAGGAAGTGGAGAACTTCTGGGCCAAGCGCGGCGGCGACGGCCCGGTACTGTGCTTCGCCGGCCACACCGACGTGGTACCCACCGGCCCGCTGGAAGCCTGGCAGTACCAGCCGTTCGACGTGCGCGTGGACGACGAGGGCATGCTCTGCGGCCGTGGCGCGGCGGACATGAAGGGCAGCCTGGCGTCGATGATCATCGCCGTGGAGCGCTTCGTCGCCGACCACCCGAACCACAAGGGCGCCATCGCCTTCCTTATCACCAGCGACGAGGAAGGCCCGGCCCACCATGGCACCAAGGCCGTGGTCGAGCGCCTGCGCGAGCGCGGCGACCGTCTGGACTGGTGCATCGTCGGCGAACCCTCCAGCACCACCCTGCTCGGTGACGTGGTGAAGAACGGCCGCCGTGGCTCCCTCGGCGCCACCCTCACCGTGTACGGCAAGCAGGGTCACGTGGCCTACCCGCACCTGGCCAAGAACCCCATCCACCTGGCCGCCGGCGCCCTGGCCGAACTGGCCGCCGAGCACTGGGACGACGGCAACGCCTACTTCCCGCCGACCAGCTTCCAGGTGTCCAACCTCAACTCCGGCACCGGCGCCACCAACGTGATTCCGGGCGAGCTGAAGGCGGTGTTCAACTTCCGCTTCTCCACCGAGTCGACCGTGGAAGGCCTGCAGCAGCGGGTCAACGCCGTCCTCGACAAGCACGGCCTGGACTACCACATCGACTGGGCCCTGTCCGGCCTGCCGTTCCTCACCCAGCCGGGCGAGCTGCTCGACGCCGTGGCGGCCAGCATCAAGTCCGTCACCGGTCGTGAGACCACGCCGTCCACCTCCGGCGGCACCTCGGACGGGCGCTTCATCGCCACCCTGGGTACGCAGGTGGTCGAGCTGGGCCCGGTCAACGCCACCATCCACCAGATCAACGAGCGGGTGCTGGCCAGCGACCTGGACCTGCTCACCGAGGTCTACTACCAGACCTTGGTGAAGTTGTTGGCATGAGTCTGATCTGCCCGATCTGCCAGGCGCCACTGAGCGCAGTCGACAACGGCCTGGCCTGCCCGGCCAACCACCGCTTCGACCGCGCCCGCCAGGGCTACTACAACCTGCTACCGGTGCAGCACAAGAACAGCCGCGACCCTGGTGACAACCAGGCCATGGTCGAGGCACGCCGGCGCTTCCTCGACGGCGGTCACTACGCGCCGCTGGCCAAGCGCCTGGCCGAACTGGCCGCCGAACGCAGCCCACGCACCTGGCTGGATATCGGCTGCGGCGAGGGCTATTACACCGCGCAGCTCGCCGAGTTGCTGCCGGATGCCGACGGCTATGCTCTGGACATCTCCCGCGAGGCGGTGAAACGTGCCTGCAAGCGCGCCCCACAGCTGAGCTGGCTAGTAGCGAGCATGGCCCGCGTACCTCTAGCTGATGAAAGCTGCGACCTGCTCGCCAGCGTATTCAGCCCGCTGGACTGGCAGGAAGCCCTGCGCTTGCTCAAGCCCGGCGGCGGCCTGCTGCGCATGGGCCCGACCCGCGTGCACCTGATGCAGCTGCGGCAAAAGCTGTACGACGAGGTGCGCGACTACGATGACCAGAAACACCTGGAGCTGATCCCTGCGGGCATGCGCCTGGCCCATAGCGAGACCATCAGCTTCCCGCTACCGCTGGCCGATGCCCATGCACGCGCTGACCTGCTGGCCATGACCCCGCACGGCTGGCGCGCCAGCGCCGAACGCCGCGCCGCGGTAATCGCCGAATCCTTCGAGGTAACCATCTCCATCCGCTACGATTGGATCGAGAAAATCTAGAGAGCCCGCCATGCGCCAACCCGATATCGAGATCTACCTCAAGGACGCCAGCCAGGACGCCATCACTGCCTGGCTGAGCGAGGTCTTCGGCTCCTGCAGCGAGTGGCAGCAGCGTGGCCAGACCTTCAAGTGCCAGGCCGGCGCGATTCCGGTGGTGTTCCTGCCCAAGGCCGTGGGCAAGTGGCACAGCCTGATGCTGGAGAGCGACGCCACGCCCTGGGCCGACGACGTCGCCTGCGCCCATGCCGCCTTCGCCGCACTCGGCGTGGAGATCCGCTGCTCCACCGGCGGCTGGAGCGAGGAACAGGGCGAGGAAGACGCCGACCGCTGGATCAAGGTCAACGCCGAGGGCGAGCAGGAATTTATCTGGCGTACCGAGTGATCTGCCCCCCACCAATTTTGTAGGAGCGAGCTCTGCTCGCGAATCTGCGCCGAAGAACTTCGCGAGCAGAGCTCGCTCCTACATGAACTCCGAAAAGCAAAAGGCCCGTCGATGACGGGCCTTTTGTTGTGCAGCGGGTCTTCTGTCAGACCTTCGATACGTCTTCCGCTTGCAGGCCTTTCTGGCCCTGGATCACGGAGAACTCGACCTGCTGGCCTTCAACCAGTGAACGGTGACCCTCGCCACGGATGGCGCGGTAGTGGACGAATACGTCCGGACCGCTTTCGCGTTGAATGAAGCCATACCCCTTGGAATCATTGAACCACTTGACGGTTCCGACCTCACGATCAGCCATTACCACTTCCCTCGATTCTCGATTTTGTTGTTGCCCTGATGGGCTTCGACGGTTCGGCGCAAACGTTCTTCTTCTTCTTTCCGACCCCGGCCAACACGAGCGTGGAGCGGTATTCCGAAAGGCGTCCTGATGCGACCGCCTCGCGAGTATAAAACAAGCGTTCGTCTTGCCAAGGGATTTTTTCGGCCGTCTGCAAGGCCCGTGAAACCTGGCCTGCAGCGCTTTTTCGATCAGTCCGCTGCGAGCAGATCGGTCAGCTTTCTGGCCAGGCTCTGGTACTGGTAATCTTCCAGCCGATAGGCCCAGTCGCTGCGTCCGAACAGTTCCTCGGGCGCGAGGCCGCTACCCTTTTCCAGCAACAGCCAGTGCTGATCGGCCTTGCCATACAGGCGGCCCTTGAGGGTCTTCCCGGCGAAGGTGGTGAGGCTGAACTGCAGCGTCGGCTTGCCTTCGAAGGTCAGCTGCGCCAGCGGCGCGGCGTCGGCGAAACGCAGGTCGGCGAAGAACTGGCCCATGCCGTTGGCGGCACCGTCGAAGGCCAGGCGCTTGCCCTTGGGCAGTTCGCGCGGCTGCAGGCTGCCATCCTCGGGCTTGTCGCGAACCAGGCTCAGGCGCTCGCCGGAGGCATGCTGCAGATCCAGTTCACGCACCGCACTGAACGGCACTGCGGTGATGCGGCGATCCAGCCATTCCAGCTCGGTGGCCGGCAGCTCGATGCGCTGGCTGACCAGCCAGCTCTGCGCCTCGTCGGCGCGGCGTACCAGGTGCCCGGACTGCTGGCCGGGCTTGCCGATCAGCAACGGCAGCGGCGGCTGACCCGCGGACTTCAGGGTGACACGCACGCCCTGCTGCTCGGGGTCGCCCTTGTCGGCCAGGCCGAGACGCCCGTACAACTCGGGATTGGCCGTACGCGGCTCGACCTTGCGCGACTCGGCCAGCGCCTTGAGCAGCGCGCCGGTGGCCGCCTGATCGGCCGGGTAATCGGCCTTGTCCGGCAGCACCCAGCCCGACTCGCGACGCTGCAGACGCACCAGCGGCTGGCCGACGCGCTGGATCTCGATGGCCTCGACCTGCGGTGCCTGCAGGCCCGGCAACCAGGCCTCGGCCTGCACGGACGCACGGGGTTTCTGCACCTGGCTGGTGAAGTACCAGCCGGCCACCAGGGCGAGCGCCAGCACGCCCAGCACGAACAGGGTTTTACGATTCATAGGCTGTTCTCCTCAATCAAGGAGTCGGTGAATACGAAAAGGGAAGGCGAAGGGGAAAGGGCCACGCCCTCCCCCCTTGCACGGGTCACGCGGCCTTGCGCCGGCGCCACAGCCACAGGGCCAGCACGCCGAGGGTCAGCAGCAGCGGCACGGCGAGGATGTTGACCAGCTTGAGGGTGCGACCAAGGTCCTCGATCTGCGCGTTCAGCTGGAAGCGCACCTCACGCAGTTCCTTGCGGATGCGCAGCTTCTCGGCGATGAACTGCTGCACCGTGGCCTGCTGCTCGGGCGTCAGCTCCAGAGGCTTGCTCGGGTCCTGCTGCTGCAGCGAGGCAAGCTTCTGGTCGGTCTCGGCCAGACGCTTCTGCAGGTCCTCTTCCTTGACCCGGAACTGCGCCTCGGCGTCGCGCTGCAGGGCCTCGACCACCTCGAACGGACGGCTGAAGCGGCCGCGCGAACGCACGCTGATCAGCGCATCGCTGCCGGACAGGTTGTCCAGGGCGTTGATGGCAAAACCGGCGTTGTCGGCAAACGGCTGCGGCACGCGCTGACCGAAGAAGTCCTGCACCTGCACCCACATGCGGTCGGTGAGCAGATCGGTGTCGGCCACGGCGATCACGTTGATGTTCTCCGCCGACTTCAGGCCGTGCTTCTGCCCCTCGATGCCGTTCGGATAGGCGGATTGCGCCGGGCCGCTGATGCGCGCGGCGATGGCATAACGCTCGCCGGTCGGCTCCAGGTCGCGGATCAACTCTTCCGGGTTGCCCAGGGCAGCGAAGCGCGCGGCGTCGAAGGGCATGGCGTACTCGGAGCTCTGCAGCAGCGGCACGAACTGGGTTTTGGCGCCTTCGAGCGGCTCGAGAATACCGGCGGTGGCGATATTCAGGCTCTCCAGGCTGGAGGTGGCCACGTCGTCCTGGTTCATCGCCCGCTTCGGCAGCGCCAGCCAGGCGGCATGGCGCGCCGGGCGCTGGCCCTGGCCCATGCTCACGGACAGCGCGTAGGAGCCGTCGCCGAGCACCTTGTCCGGCACCATGCGCAGGCCCCAGGCCTTGAACAGCGGCTCCAGGTCGGAGGCCTTGCCTTCGTCATCGCCCGGCATCATCGGCGGCGCGTTGTCCGCCTCGCTGAGCGGGTCGACGAACACCAGCAGCTTGCCGCCGCGCAGGACGAACTGATCGATGGCGTACAGGGTCGGCTGCGGCAAGTTCTTCGGATGCACCAGCAGCAGCACCGAGACCTGGTCGGGGATCTTGTCGATACCGGCCTTGAGGCTGTCGATCTTGAACAGCTGGCGGACCTCTTCCATCACCATCCAGGGCGCCATCGGCTGGCGCGCCATCATGTCGAAGCCGCCGTTGAGCTGCAGTCCCGAGAGCAGGCCGACCACCGGGCGCTCCGGCTTGGCCAGACCCTGCACCAGTTGGCTCAGCTGATATTCGAGGAACTCCTCCTGATCCAGCGGGAAGAACGGGATGACCTGCTTGTCGTCCACCGCGTTGGTGCCGGCCAGGCCGAAGTAGATCTGCTCGCCGCTCTGGTTCGCCGGCACGGCCTGCAAGCCGAAGCCGGCAGCCTTGTCCTCGTCCTCGGAGAACGGCTCGGGGTCGATGATGTGCAGCTTGATCTTGCCGTTCGCCGCACGCTCATAGGCCTTGAGCATCTCCTCCACACGCACCGCGTAGTTACGCAGCACGGCCAGGTCGCGAGCGGACTTGTCGGAGTAGAAGAAGTACAGGTTGATCGGCTCATCCAGCTCGCCAAGGATGCGCTCGGTACCCTCGGAGATGGTGTAGAGCTTCTGCTCGGTCAGGTCCAGGCGTACGTTGCCCAGGCCCAGGGCCGAGAGCATGTTGAAGGCCAGGAAGGCCACGGCGATCAGCAGCAGGCCGGCGCCGGAATACATCAGTTTCTTCATGGTCAGTCAGCCTTCTTCAGATCGACCACGATGGCGGTGGCGGCCAGCCAGGCGCCCATCAGGGTGATGAAATAGAGCAGGTCGCGCAGATCGATCACGCCCTTGCTGATCGCATCGAAGCGGGTCAGGAAGGACAGCGAGGCGACCGCGTCAACGGCCCACTGCGGCGCCCATGCCAGTGCATCGAGCACCATCGGGAAACCGCTGACGATGAACAGGAAGCAGGCGCTGACGGCTAGGATGAACGCGATCACCTGGTTCTTCGCCAGGGCCGACATGCATGAGCCGATGGCCAGGTAGGAACCCGCCAGCAGCCAGCTGCCGAAGTAGCCGGTGAAGATCGCGCCGTTGTCCGGCTCCCCCAGGTAGTTGACCGTGATGATCATCGGGAAGGTCAGCAGCAGGGCGATGCCGGCGAACACCCAGGCGGCGAGGAACTTGCCCAGCACCGCCTCGGCGCGGGTGATCGGCAGGGTCATCAGCAGCTCGATGGAGCCGGACTTGCGCTCCTCGGCCCACAGACGCATGGCGATGGCCGGCACCAGGAACAGGTACAGCCAGGGATGGAAGTTGAAGAACGGCGACAGGTCGGCCTGGCCGCTCTCGTAGAAGCCACCGAGGTAGAAGGTGAAGACCCCGGACAGCACCAGGAAGATCAGGATGAACACGTAGGCGAGCGGTGTGGCGAAATAGCTGGCCAGCTCGCGCTTGAAGATCACGGGCAACTGCTTCATGCCGCTTCTCCCCGGGTCAGGCTGCGGAACACTTCATCGAGCCGGCCACGTTCCACGTCCAGCTCCGTCACTTGCCAGCCACGCTGGCGGATCAGTTCGTTGACCTGCGGGAAGATCACCTGGCCAGGCGCGGCCACCAGGGTCAGGCTGCCCTCGGCGTTGTCTTCCACGGCGATCACGCCCGGCAGAGCGGCCAGGGCCTGGCGGTCCAGCTCACCAGCGGCGACCAGGGTCACCGCCTGGTGGTAGCGCGAGCGGCTCTCCAGCTCCAGCGGCGTACCGTCGGCCACCAGCTTGCCGGCGGCGATCACCACGGCGCGGGTGCAAACCGCCGACACCTCTTCGAGGATGTGGGTGGAGATGATCACGATCTTGTCCTTGGCCAGGCTCTGGATCAGCTGGCGCACCTGATGCTTCTGGTTCGGATCGAGGCCATCGGTGGGCTCGTCGAGGATCAGCACGCGCGGATCATGGAGGATCGCCTGGGCCAGGCCGACGCGGCGTTTGAAGCCCTTGGACAGGGTCTCGATGCTCTGCTCCAGCACCTTGTCCAGCTCCACCTGGGCCACCGCACGCAGCACCCGCTGCTTCTTCTCTGCGCCACGATAACCACGAACTTCCGCGATGAATTCGAGGAAGCCACGCACCGTCATGTCGCCATAGCAGGGCGCGCCTTCGGGCAGGTAGCCGATCTGCTGCTGGGCCTTGAGGGTGTCGCTCTGGATGTCGAATCCGAGAATGCTGGCCGTGCCGGAAGTCGGCGCCAGGAACCCGGTGAGCATCTTCATGGTGGTGGATTTACCGGCCCCGTTAGGGCCGAGAAAGCCCAGCACTTCCCCCTGCTGGACCTGAAAGCTGAGGCCATCGACGGCCGTATGTTGGGCAAAACGCTTGGTTAGATTTTTTATTTCGATCATGGCTCTTGTCCCTACGGGATAAGCCCCGGGCCATGCTGACCTCGGGGGCCTTTGCAAACGCTGGCGGACTATAAAAGTCGACCCGCGGCAAGGCAAGACAACGGCCATTAGGAAAAGTTGCAGGCCGGCCTGCAGGCCAGGAAATCCGCGGCGCGCCGGTGAACACTTGTACCTGCAGGGCTTTTTGCCGCCGCCCACCGAATACGGCACACTAGCCGCCCCGAGCGCATGCTCGTTTTTTCACAGCCGCAATCTATGACCCGCTCCCCGCTCCGCCGCCTCGCCTTTGGTGCCCTGCGTCGCCTGCTGTTCCTCTGGGTACGCTCGGAAACCATCAACCAGTCGTCCTTCAACCTGCGCCTGGATCGCAGCAAGCCAGTGTTCTATGTACTGCAGCAGCCCTCGGCAGCGGACCTGGCGGTAGTGGACCGGGAATGCAGCAAGGCCGGCCTGCCGCGCCCGGTATTGCCGGTGGCGCTCGGCGGCCAGCTGGAGCCGGCCGGCTTCTTCTACCTGACCCGCTCACCCAGCTGGTTCGGCGGCCACGACAAGCGCGGTACACCGCCGACCCTGCAGCGCATCCTCGCCGGCCTCGACAGCAATGCCCTGGATGACGCGCAGATCGTCCCCGTCAGCGTGTTCTGGGGCCAGTCGCCGGATCGCGAGACCAGCCCGTGGAAGCTGCTGTTCGCCGACACCTGGGCCGTCACCGGGCGTCTGCGCAAGCTGGTCAGCATCCTGATCCTCGGCCGCAAGACCCGCGTGCAGTTCTCCGCACCGATCCACCTGCGCGAACTGCTCGACCAGAACAAGGGCCGCGAGCGCACCCTGCGCATGGTCCAGCGCATCCTGCGCGTGCACTTCCGCAACCTGAAGACCACGGTGATCGGCCCGGACGTGTCGCACCGGCGCAACCTGGTGAAAGGCCTGATCCACGGCCCGCTGGTGCGCCAGGCCATCCGCGAGGAGATGGAGCGCGAGAAAATCAGCCAGGAGAAGGCCGAGGCCCAGGCCCTGCGCTATGGCAACGAGATCGCCTCGGACTACACCTATACCGCCATCCGCTTCCTGGAGACGGTGCTCAGCTGGTTCTGGAACAAGCTGTACGAAGGCATCCAGGTCAACCACCTGGAGGCGGTGCGCGACATCGCCCACGGCCACGAGATCATCTACGTGCCCTGCCACCGCAGCCACATCGACTATCTGCTGCTGTCCTACCTGCTGTTCCGCAACGGCCTGACGCCGCCGCACATCGCCGCCGGCATCAACCTCAATATGCCGGTGGTCGGCGGCATCCTGCGTCGTGGCGGCGCCTTCTTCATGCGCCGCACCTTCAAGGGCAACCCGCTGTACACCGCGGTGTTCAACGAATACCTGCACACCCTGTTCAGCAAGGGCTTCCCGGTCGAGTACTTCGTCGAGGGCGGCCGCTCCCGCACCGGCCGCACCCTGCAGCCGAAGACCGGCATGCTGGCCATCACCCTGCGCAGCTTCCTGCGCTCGTCGCGCCTGCCGATCGCCTTCGTGCCGGTCTATATCGGTTACGAGCGCGTGCTGGAAGGCCGTACCTACCTGGGCGAACTGCGCGGCGCGACGAAGAAGAAGGAGTCGATCTTCGACATCTTCAAGGTCATCGGCGCCATTCGCCGCCAGCGCTTCGGTAGCGTGCGCGTCAACTTCGGCGAGCCGATCAAGCTGGCCGAGTTCCTCGACCACGAGCAGCCGGACTGGCGCACCCAGGACTATGGCGACCAGTACCGCCCCGAGTGGCTGAATCGCACCACCAACCGCCTCGGCGAACGCGTGGCGCAGCACCTCAACGAGGCGGCGGCGATCAACCCGGTCAACCTGGTCGGCCTGGCCCTGCTCTCCACCAGCAAGCTGGCGCTGGACGAGAAGGCCCTGGGCCGTGTGCTCGACCTGTACCTGGCGCTGCTGCGCAAGGTGCCCTACTCGCCCCACGCCACCCTGCCGGAAGGCGATGGCCAGGACCTGATCCGCTACGTGCAGAGCATGGACCTGCTGGCGGAGCAGAAGGACGCCCTGGGCAAGATCCTCTACCTGGACGAGCAGAACGCCGTCCTGATGACCTACTACCGCAACAACGTGCTGCACGTGTTCGCCCTGCCCGCCCTGCTGGCCAGCTTCTTCCTCAGCAGCTCGCGCATGAGCCGCGAGCAGATCCTGCGCTACAGCACCGCGCTGTATCCGTACCTGCAGTCCGAGCTGTTCATCCGCTGGGACCTGGAGGAACTGGAAGGGGTGGTCGACCAGTGGCTGGAGGCCTTCGTCGAGCAGGGCCTGCTGCGCCGCGAGGACGACATGTTCATCCGCCCGGCACCCAGCTCGCGCCAGTTCGTCCTGCTCACTCTGCTGGCCCGCGCCATCGTGCAGACCCTGCAGCGCTTCTACATGGCCACCGCCCTGCTGCTCAACGCCGGCCAGTACGCGTTGAGTGCCGAGGAGCTGGAGAACCTCTGCGTGGTCATGGCCCAGCGCTTGTCGATCCTGCATGGCCTCAACGCCCCGGAGTTCTTCGACAAGAGCCTGTTCCGCCACTTCATCCAGACCCTGCTGGACCAGGGCGTGCTGCGCCAGAATGGCGAAGGCAAGCTCAGCCACCATCCACAGCTGGCGGAACTGGTGGAGGGCGCGGCCAAGCGCGTGCTGCCGGCGGAAATCCGCCTGTCCATACGCCAGGTGGCGCTGGAGCGCGGCGAGGAAGCGCAAGAGCCGGTCTGAGACTCGCAGCACCAGTAAAAGGGCCGCTTATGCGGCCTTTTTTTTGATGCTTCGACGGCTGCGGCCTCGCCGCCAATGCATCCACCTGGCGAATCGGCAGCACCTTCAGTCCGGCCGCGTCTGCCACAATGGAATTATGAGGAGGGCAATGCAGTCAGTTGTGTAGGTCTCATTCGCTTCATCCTGCGCCGGCGACGGCCAGAGCTACGCAGTCATTCCGAGACGCGCCAGAAAATATCTCCGCAGGTGCGGCGCCCGGAACAGGGAGATCAGTCAATGAGATGGACTCTACCCGGCTTGCAGGTGTCGTTCAGGCTTGTGCTGCTGAGCCTCTGCTGGCTATGCGCCTCGGCACACGCAGTCGAGGAAATCACCCTGTTCAGCTATCAGCACAAGCCACCCTATGTGATCGATGGCAAGCGCCAGCAGGGGCTGTATTACGACCTGGCCGAGCAATTGAACGCTTACCTGCCCCAGTACCGCTTCGTCGTGCGGCAGATTCCACGCAGGCGCCTGGACTATCTGTTGTCGAAGGACCAGCTCGACGGCATCGTGCTGGGCACCAGCCCCGACTGGTTCGGAGACGCGCCACGCCATCTATGGACGGAGGCCTTCATCGACGATGCCAACCTACTGGTCTCCCGCAGCCAGGGCGAGGTCAGCAGGCTTTCCGCCGACCAGCTTGGCGGGCGACGCCTGGGCGTGGTTAGTGGGCATCGCTACCCGGAGCTGGACGACCTGCTCGGCAAGGAGCGGATCAGCCGCGAGGCAGGCATCAGCGAGAGCGCCAACCTGCTTCGGCTGCAACGTGGCTGGCTAGGCGCCGCCGTGATTGGCAAGCGCACCCTCGATTTCTATTTCCAGGAGCAGCAAGGTCTGCGCAGCCAGCTGTATGTCGCCCAGCCGCCGTTGCGCACCTATCAACGCTCCCTGCTAGTGCCGACTGGTTATGCCCGGTTGCTTCCGGAGCTGAATCGGGTGATCGGCACGCTGAAACAGGCGCCATCCTGGCAACACCGACTGGAACAGTACCGCACCCCCTAGAAGCCCAGCGCTAGAGCCTGCCGAAGCGCTGTCGGTATTCGGCCGGGGTCAGCCCGGTCAGCTCCTTGAACATGCGCCGCATGTTGGAATCGCTGCTGAAGCCCAGCTCGGCACTGATGGTGCTGACGGACGCCGCTGTCAGCATGAGACGCTCGCTGATCTGGTTCAGCTTGATCCGCCGGGCGTAGCTCGCCACCGCCTGACCGGTTTCGCCCAGCACCTTGCGCGCCAGCGTGCGCTCCGACATGCCCAGCCGGCCCGCCAACAACGCCACCGTGATCTGCTCGGCCGGCAGCTGCTCGACCAGGGCATGCAGCTGGCGCAGCAGCTTGCCGCCCTGCTCCATCAGGCTCATGCCCTGAAACGCAGGATGCGGCACCACCGGGCGCGGCAGCACCATGAGCCTGCTCAGATCGCGGACGACCTCGGCGCTGACGCTGCGCTCGATCAGCGCCTGGGCAATCGGCAGATAACCATTCACTCCCGACGCCGTGGCGGTGTTCGCGTTGAACACGCAGTTCTGCTCGCTCTGCCACTGCACCCTGGAGAAACGCTGGCGCAGCGTCTCCGCCAGCCACCAGGTCACCGTGGCCGGCTGGCCATCCAGACGACCACTGGCCGCCAGCAGGCCGACGCCCGTGCAATAGCTCCACAGCTGCAGGCGCCGGTTGCCCATCGACAGCGCGCGCACCAGCGGCGCATGCGCGGCCAGCGCCTCGTCGACCTGCCGTGCCGATTCTGCCCAGAAGCCCGGGATCAGCAGGGCATCGAGCTCCCGCTCGGCGAGGGACGCCGTCGCCTGCAGGGTGACGCCGTGGGCACACTCGACCGGCCCCGCCTGCAAGGCCACATAGTCGGCCTCGAACAAGCCGCGGCCGGTCCGTCGGTTGGCCGCATGCAGAAGGTCGGCAAAGGCGAACAGCCCGGCGGGCATGCACCGGGGAAACAGCAGGAGACCGATTCGCATGTTTTCTTCTCGGCAAAACGATATGGCTTAAAAGGAACTGAATATGTCTGTTCCTGCCATTATGGCGATGCCCCCCGCTCGGCACCATAGAGCCACCACCCAGAGGGGCACATGATGAACATCCAGCAAATCCGCAACGCCACCATCATTCTCGAGCTCGGCCCGCACCGCGTCCTGGTCGACCCCATGCTGGCCGCCAAGGACGCGCTGCCGCCGCTGCGCCTGTTCGGCGCCCGGCAGCGCAACCCGCTGGTCGAACTGCCGGCCGGCACCGGTGCCGCGCTCGAGTCGGTCACCCACTGCCTGATCACCCACTGCCAGCGCGGCCACTTCGACCACCTGGATCGCGCCGGCACGCGCTGGCTGCGCGAGAGGCAGATTCCGGTGATCTGCACGCCGCACGATGCGCCGCATCTCGCGCGGCTGGGCCTGAACGTCCAGCCACTGCCACAGCAACATGACCAGCCCAGCCCCTTCCTCGGCGGCAGCATCCGCACGGTTGCCTGCACCCACGGCCTGGGACTGGTCGGCAAGCTCATGGAGCACGGCGTCGGCTACCTGATCGACATGCCCGACGAACCCAGCCTCTACCTGGCCGGCGACACCATCCTCACGCCCACCGTGCGCGAGTTCGTCCTGCGGCATCAGCCCCAGGTCAGCGTGGTGCCCGCCGGCGGCGCGCGCTTCGACCTGGGTGGCGACATCATCATGGGGCTCGAGGAGGTCATCAAGTTCGCCCGGCTGGCCAAGGGCATGGTGGTGGCCAACCATCTGGAGGCCATCAGCCACTGCCCGGTCAGCAGAGCGGCGCTGGCAGACGCGGCGCGCAGTGCGGGAGTGGACGACAGGCTGCTGATTCCCGCGGACGGCCAGACCCTGGCGTTCGACGCAGCGCAGCCCATGCCGCTTCGCGCCTGAGACCCGGCATGACCATACCGTCGATTGCTTGAACCGCGCGCAGTCCTGAGTCATCGAAACCCTACAGGCCATCTCGGCCTGGGAGGTGAATCATGACCCAGATCCACTACGCCAACCCCATGGGCGCCGACGACCCACAGGACCCTGTGCCCCCCATCGAGCCGGGAATCTACCCGGACGAAGGCGAGGAACAATCACCGAACGAACAGCGCCCGGAAGACTGGAGAGATCCCAACGACCCCGGCATCGAGCAACCCAGCAAGCCGGATGAAGGAAGCCCGCTCAACGCGCCCAATTGAGCCACCATCCAGGTCCGCTGCCACTTTCCCGAGATCCAGGAGTGGCAGCAGCAGCTCGTGTGCTGGAAGGCCCAGCCGACCTGATGGACAAATTCCCCTGATCATCTCCGCTTAGCGAACGATCGCTGGCTATCTGCGCAGTGTTGAAGCCACGTCCTCATCCAGATGGAACGCAACGGGCCAGTCTGCTTTCATAGTGGGTGACTGAACTCAATCGAGCTCAGCTCCTGCCTTGCTGAGCAAACACATGGAACTGCTCTTCGATATCGGCCCAGATCGAGTCCCCCTGGAACACCCCGACCAGCCGCTGGATAGCGGGAGCATCAGCGCTTCGCTGCAGAGCCACGACTGGTCCGAATCGCCCCTGGGGCCTCCCATCGGCTGGTCATCCAGCCTCAAGACCCTGATGGCCACCGTGCTGCCGGCCAAGGCACAGATCGTGCTGTTCTGGGGGCCGCAGTTCGTCGCCCTGTACAACGACGCCTACGCGCCCAGCATCGGTGCCAAGCATCCGCGGGCGCTGGGTCGCCCGGCCGTGGAGAACTGGACCGAGTTGTGGGACGACCTCGAACCGTTGCTGCGCGGCGTGCGCGAGACCGGCGAGACCTTCTCGGCCAAGGACCGCCCCTTCTACATCGAACGCCATGGGCATGGGGAAACCGTCTACTTCGACGTGTCCTACTCGGCGGTGCGCGAGACGGATGGCTCGGTCGGAGGCGTGCTGTGCATCGTCACCGAGACCACCGAGCGCGTGCAGTTCGAGCGCCGCCAGGCGTTCCTGCTGGCCCTCGGCCAGGCGCTGCCCGCCAGCCTCGAGCCGGAGCAGATCGAGGCCAGCGCCCTGCGCCGGCTCGCCGAGGCACTGGGTGCGGCACGCGTGTTCTACGGCGAGGACAATGGCGACGGCGTGAGCTTCAGCGTGCATCGGGATCACGCCCAGGACGTGCGCTCCGCCGCCGGCGTGCACCGCTACCGGGATTTCGGCAACGGCCTGCTGGCGGCGCTGCGCGCCGGGCAGACCGTGGCCCGCGCCAATATCGCCGGCGAGGCCGGGCTGAGTGTCGGCGAAGCGGCGCTGTGCGCCGAGCTCGACCTGGCCGCCGCGCTCTATGTACCGGTCGTTCGCCTGGGCGCACTGGAGGCGACGCTGGTCATTCACTATCGCCAGCCCCACCCCTTTGCCGAGCACGAGCTGCGCCTGGCCCAGGAGGCCGCCCTGCAGGCCTGGGCCTCGATCAGCCATGCGCGGGCGGAGGCGGCACTGCGCGCCAGCTCGGCGCAGCTGTCGGCGATGTTCGATCAGGCCAGCGCCGGCATCGCCGTGTGCGATCGCCACTGGCAATTCATCCGGGTCAACGACCGCTACTGCGAGATCGTCGGCCGGCCGCGCGAGGCCCTGCTCGGGTTGCGCATGCAGGACATCACTCATCCGGACGACCTCACCGCCCAAGAGCTTCAGCGCGAGCGCAACCTCGACGACGGCGCGCCCTTCGAGATCATCAAGCGCTACGCCCGCCCCGACGGCACGCCGGTCTGGGTGCAGAACCAGATCACTCCGTTGCTGGACGAACAGCACAACGCCAGCGGGGTGCTCTGCGTGTGCATGGATATCAGCGCCCGGGTGCGCGCCGAAGCAGAGCTGCGCGAGCTGAACGAGGGCCTGGAGGAACGCGTCGCCTCGATGGTCACACAGCGCGAGGCCGCGATAGCGCAGCTGCACGAAGCGCGCAAGATGGAGACCATCGGCCAGCTCACCGGCGGCATCGCCCACGACTTCAACAACCTGCTGACTCCGATCATGGGCACCCTGGAACTGATCCGCCGACGCCTGAACGACGAGCGCTCCAGGGACCTGGTCGACGGCGCGCTGCAGGCGGCGGATCGCGCGCGCATCCTGGTCGGACGCCTGCTGACCTTCGCCCGCCGGCAGACACTCAAGCCCCAGGTGGTGGAACTGAAGGCCCTGGTCAACGGCATGCGCGAACTGATGGAGCGCTCGATCGGCCCGATGATCGCGGTGACCGTCGAGATTCCGCAGCAGCTGCCGGCGGTGGTGGTCGACCCGCACCAGCTGGAGCTGGCCATTCTCAACCTGGCGGTGAACGCCCGCGATGCCATGAGCGACGGCGGCCGGCTGGAAATCAGCGCGGCGCTGGACGAGGTTGCGGCCGACCAGGTCAGCGGCCTGTCCGCCGGGCGCTACGTCTGCCTCAAGGTGGGCGACAGCGGCAGCGGCATGAACGAGGAAACCCTGCGCCGCTGCGTGGAACCCTTCTTCTCCACCAAGGGCGTGGGCAAGGGTACGGGCCTCGGCCTGTCGATGGTGCAGGGCCTGGCCGCCCAGTCCGGCGGCGGCCTCGCCATCGCCTCGCAAGCTGGCCTCGGCACCCAGGTGAGCATCTGGCTGCCGATCACCGAAGGGGCAGCGACGGGCGAAGGCAGCGAACCGACCGATGCCCCGCTGGCGCCCCGGCCGACCCGGGTACTGCTGGTGGACGACGAGGAGATGGTCCGCCACACCACCAGCCTGCAACTGCAGGACCTGGGCTACGAGGTCAGCGAAGCCGCCTCGGCCGCGGCGGCCTTTCAATTGATCGACGCGGGACTGGTACCGGACGTACTGGTCACCGACCACATCATGCCGGACAAGACCGGCGCCCAGCTGGCCCAGGAGCTGCGCCTGCGCCTGCCCGACCTGCCGGTGCTGATCATCACCGGCTACTCGAACCTGTCGCCGGCGCAGATGCATGGCTTCGAGGTACTCGCCAAACCCTTCCGCCGCGCCGAACTGGCCGTGCGGCTCTCGCAACTGGCACGCGGCACGGGATGAATCGCCCCATACCAAAGCGTGGGTAGAATCCCATAAGCGCCGCGAGTGGATACCACTTCAGGGTTTGGCTCCCCCGCCCCACTCCGCTAAGCTCGCCGGAACCTCACCGTAGTAAGGAAGCCTCCATGCTCCGCCTCACCACTCTCGCCGCCGGCCTGTTGCTGTCCGCTGGCGCCTATGCCCTGTCCCTTTCCGACCTGACCCAGAGCGACTCCAGCGGCGGCCTCAAGGACGCGCTGACCCAGGGTGCGCAAGTCGCGGTGAAGCAGCTCGGCAAACCCGGAGGCTTCAGCAACAACGACGAGGTGCGCATCGAGCTGCCCGGCAAGCTGGGCAAGGCCGCGCAGACCATGAAGATGATGGGCATGGGCGAGCAGGTGGAAGAGCTGGAAGCGAGCATGAACAAGGCCGCCGAAGCCGCCGTGCCGCAGGCCCAGGCGATTCTGGTGGACGCGGTGAAGAAGATGACCGTGAGCGATGCCAAGGCCATCCTCGCCGGCGGTGAAGACTCCGCCACCCAGTACCTGAACAAGACCAGCCGCGAGCAGATCCGCGCCAAGTTCCTGCCCATCGTCAAGCAGGCCACCGACAAGGTCGGCGTGGCCCAGCAGTACAACAGCTTCGCCGGCCAGGCCGCCGCCCTAGGTGTGGTCGACGCTAAGAGCGCCAACGTCGAGAACTACGTGACCGAGCAGGCCCTGAACGGCCTGTTCAAGATGATCGCCGAGCAGGAAGCCAGCATCCGCCAGAACCCAGCCGGTGCCGCCACCAGCCTGGCGAAGAAGGTCTTCGGCGCGCTGTAAAAGCGCTGCAGCGGAAAAGCAAAAGCCCGGCAAATGCCGGGCTTTTTTTGTGGCCGGGCTTGTGGCCCTGCCGGGTGCCGGAACGAGTCCGGCTTCGGGGAGTAACGCGGCGTACCGGGCGGGTAGCCCCCACTGCGGGTGTACGGCGCGTGGCGCGGGCGAGGATCCGCCATTGCCGGGTCGGGCACCATAAGCACCCGCAATCAAAACTGTGGAGCAGCATGCCAGGGAAAGCTTTCAGCCGGCTTTCTCTGGCGCGACCTGTTCGGTCATCTCGCCCGCACGCATCGCTGCGCACGGGCTTGATCTCAGCCGATGGTCATCAGGCTGGCGTTGCCGCCGGCCGCCGCGGTGTTCACGCTGAGGGCATGCTCGATCAGCAGGCGCTCCAGCGGAATGTCGGTCTCGCCCTTGTTCAGGCCGTGCACGCCGATGATCGCGCCCTTGCGCTGAGCCGCCTGCTGGCAGACTTCACGCAGCTGGTCGGAATCGCCGTGGTGCAGGATGGCGTCGAACTCGGCGTCGACCGCGGTCCAGTCGGCCACCTGATCAATGTGCGTCCGCACCTCTTTCGGCAGCGCGGCAACCAGCTCGCGATGAGCCTCCGGCAGCAGCGCACGGCTGCCCACCGCCAGGGTGGCGGCCAGTTGCGCCAGCAGGTCGCCACGCTCCTCGGCCAGGCACAGCACGCGCTCGCGCGGCAGCAGGGTGTAGCTGTTGCGCTCGCCGGTAGGGCCGGTCAGCAGGTGGCTGGAGTAGCTCTGCGACAGGCCGCTGAACTGCTCGAACAGCGCGGCGGTGGCCGGCTGCTCCTTGGCCGCCCACTCGGCGAAGGCGGCACGCGCCTTGGCCAGGTCGGCCGGCGCGGTCAGCGCCTGCACGTTGTCACCCTTGAGGTGCTGGGCCACGGCCTCCTGCGGACGGGTCGACAGCAGGCGGTACATGTACAGCGGGCCGCCGGCCTTCGGACCGGTACCGGACAGGCCCTCGCCGCCGAACGGCTGCACGCCGACCACGGCACCGACGATGTTGCGATTGACGTACAGGTTGCCGACCTTGGCGGTGTCCACCACCTGAGTGATGGTCTCGTCGATGCGGGTGTGCACGCCGAGGGTCAGGCCGTAGCCGCTGTCGTTGATCTGCTGCAGCAGGTTGCCGAGGTCTTCGCGCTGGTAGCGCACCAGGTGCAGTACCGGGCCGAAGATCTCGCGTTTCATCTCATCGAAGCTTTCCAGCTCGATCAGGGTCGGCAGCACGAAGGTGCCGCGCTTGAGCTCTTCGCCACTGGAACGGGCAGCCTGGAACACCTTGCGGCCCTTCTCGCGCATCTTCTCGATGTGTGCCTCGATGCCGGCCTTGGCCTCGGCGTCGATCACCGGACCGATGTCGGTGTTCAGGCGCTCCGGCGAGCCGATGCTGTATTCGGCCATGGCGCCCTTGAGCATCTCCACCACGCGGTCGGCCACGTCGTCCTGCACGCACAGTACTCGCAGGGCCGAGCAGCGTTGACCGGCGCTGTCGAAGGCGGAACTGACCACGTCGACCACCACCTGCTCGGCCAGGGCCGAGGAGTCGACGATCATGGCGTTGAGGCCACCGGTCTCGGCGATCAGCGGGATGGTGCGGCCCTGGGCGTCCAGGCGGCCGGCGATGTTGCGCTGGAGGATGCCGGCCACTTCGGTGGAACCGGTGAACATCACGCCACGCACGCGCTCGTCACCCACCAGGCGGGCGCCGACGGTCTCGCCACGGCCCGGCAGCAGCTGCACGGCACCACCGGGCACGCCAGCTTCCAGCAGGATGCGCACGGCTTGCGCGGCGATCAGCGGGGTCTGCTCGGCCGGCTTGGCCAGCACGGTGTTACCGGCGGCCAGAGCGGCGGCGACCTGGCCGGTGAAGATCGCCAGCGGGAAGTTCCACGGGCTGATGCACACCACCGGGCCCAGCGGACGGTAGCTGTCGTTGCTGAAGGTACGCGCCTGGGCGGCGTAGTAACGCAGGAAGTCCACGGCCTCGCGCACTTCGGCGATGGCGTTGGCGAAGGTCTTGCCGGACTCGCGCACCAGCAGGCCCATCAGGTGCTGGATCTCGCCGTCCATCTGGTCGGCGGCACGATCCAGCACGGCGGCGCGCTCGGCCGGCAGGGTCGACTGCCAGATCGGCCCGCTGGACAGGGCGCAGAGGATCGCGCTCTTCACGTCGGCTTCGCTGGACTCATGCACCTGACCGACCAGGTCACGGTGGTCGGCCGGGTTGCGCACCGGCTCGGCCGGGCCCGGGTTCGGCGTGTCGCAGCCGAGGATCGGGCCGGCGACGTAGTTGGTGTTGGTCGACGACAGCAGCGCCGAGCTCAGCGAGCCCAGGCGGTGTTCGTTGGCCAGGTCGATACCGCTGGAGTTCACTCGGCCTTCGCCGTACAGGTCACGCGGCAGCGGGATGCGCGGGTGCGCCAGGCCCAGGGTGCCTTCCTGCGCGGCCATGCGCTCGACCTGCTCGACCGGGTCCAGCACCAGCTCTTTCAGCGAGATGCTGTGGTCGGCGATGCGGTTGACGAAGCTGGTGTTGGCGCCGTTTTCCAGCAGGCGGCGGACCAGGTAGGCCAGCAGCGTCTCGTGGCTGCCGACCGGGGCGTAGATACGGCACGGACGGTTGTACTTGCCGTCCTTGATCGAGCCGACGACCTGCTCGTACAGCGGCTCGCCCATGCCGTGCAGGCACTGGAACTCGTACTGGCCCGGGTAGTAGTTCTGCCCGGCGATCTGGTAGATGGCCGACAGCGAGTGGGCGTTGTGGGTGGCGAACTGCGGGTAGATGGCTTCCGGTACGGCCAGCAGCTTGCGGGCGCAGGCGATGTAGGAGATGTCGGTGTACGGCTTGCGGGTGTACACCGGGTAGCCTTCCAGGCCTTCGACCTGGGCGCGCTTGATCTCGCTGTCCCAGTAGGCGCCCTTCACCAGGCGGATCATCAGGCGGTGGCGGCTGCGCTTGGCCAGGTCGATGACGTAGTCGATCACATACGGGCAGCGCTTCTGGTAGGCCTGGATGACGAAGCCGATACCATTCCAGCCGGCCAGTTCCGGGGCGAAGCACAGGCGCTCGAGCAGGTCGAGGGAGATTTCCAGGCGGTCGGCTTCCTCGGCGTCGATGTTCAGGCCGATGTCGTACTGCTTGGCCAGCTTGGTCAGGCCCAGCAGGATCGGGTACAGCTCGTCCATCACTCGGTCGTACTGGGCGCGGCTGTAGCGCGGGTGCAGGGCGGACAGCTTGATCGAGATGCCCGGACCTTCGTAGATGCCGCGGCCGTGGGAGGCCTTGCCGATGGCATGGATGGCCTGCTCGTAGGACGCCAGGTAGCGCTTGGCGTCTTCCTCGGTCAGCGCGGCCTCGCCGAGCATGTCGTAGGAGTAGCGGAAGCCTCTGCTCTCCATGCTGGTGGCGTTGGCCAGGGCCTCGCCGATGGTCTCACCGGTGACGAACTGCTCGCCCATCAGGCGCATGGCCATGTCCACGCCCTTGCGGATCACCGGCTCGCCGCTCTTGCCGATCAGGCGGTTGAGCGAGGACGACAGGCCCGCCTCGTTGTGGGTGGATACCAGCTTGCCGGTTATCAGCAGGCCCCAGGAGGCCGCGTTGACGAACATCGACGGGCTCTGGCCCAGGTGCTGGCTCCAGTTGCCGTTGGCGATCTTGTCGCGAATCAGCGCGTCACGCGTGGCCTTGTCCGGGATGCGCAGCAGCGCCTCGGCCAGGCACATCAGCGCCACGCCCTCCTGGGACGACAGGGAGAACTCCTGCAGCAGGCCCTGCACCAGGCCCTGACGGCCACCGGCGCTCTTCTGGTTGCGCAGCTTCTCGGCGATGCCCAGGGCCATCTTGTTGGCGGACTCGGCCAGCTCCTTCGGCAGGCGCGCCTGCTCCAGCAGCATCGGCAGCGCCTCGGTCTCGGGGCGGCGATAGGCGGAGGTGATGGCGGCACGCAGCACGGACTGCGGCAGGATGCTCTCGGCGAAATCGAGGAAGACCTGCAGGCCCTGCTCGCTCAGCGCGTCGACCGACTCTTCACCTGCCGCGGCGGCCAGGCCGGAATGCTCGGCCGGGGTCAGACCACTTTCGACCTGCTCCAGGTAATTGAAGATCGCCTGCTTGATCAGCCAGTGCGGTGTGCGGTCGAGCTGCTGGGCGGCTTGCTTGAGGCGTTCGCGGGTGGCGTCGTCGAGTTTCACGCCGAGGGTGGTGGTAGCCATCGGTAATCCTGTCTGAGTGGTGCGCAGGTGGCGCGCGTGACCGAAGAGTAAACCGCTCGACAACAATGGTGCAACCAAGTGCAACCCATATCTCCGACGAGAGGCATAACCCAGTGCAACCAGGAAAAGGCACTGACTACAGACAACCTTAGTCGCGGGAAGCCAGGCTGCCGCGCAAACCGATAACCGAGCACCATGAAAAAGCCCGGCATCTGCCGGGCTTTTCATCATGCGCACAACCTCAACGGGGCTGCGGCTCGCTCTCCTTGACCCTGAACCAGGCTGCGTACAGCGCCGGCAGGAACAATAGGGTCAGCGCCGTGGCGACGATCAGGCCACCCATGATGGCCACCGCCATCGGCCCGAAGAACACGCTGCGCGACATCGGAATCATCGCCAGCACCGCCGCCAGGGCGGTCAGCACGATGGGGCGGAAGCGCCGAACGGTGGCCTCGATGATGGCGTGCCAACGGTCCAGACCGGCGGCTATGTCCTGCTCGATCTGGTCCACCAGGATCACCGAGTTGCGCATGATCATGCCGGACAGGGCGATGGTGCCGAGCATGGCGACGAAGCCGAACGGCTGCTGGAACACCAGCAGGAACAGGGTTACGCCGATCAGCCCCAGCGGCGCGGTGAGGAACACCATGGCCGCCCGCGACATGCTCTTGAGCTGCAGCATCAGCAGGGTCAGCACCACCAGGATGAACAGCGGGATGCCGGCGTTGACCGACTTCTGCCCACGGGTCGAATCCTCCACGGTGCCCCCCACCTCCAGCAGATAGCCGCTGGGCAGCTCGGCGCGGATCGACTCCAGAGTCGGCAGGATCTGCTTGGTCAGGCTGGCCGGCTGCTCGTTGCCGTAGATGTCGCCGAGGATGGTGACGGTCGGCAGGCGGTCGCGATGCCAGATCACGCCCTCCTCGAAGCCATACTCCAGGGTGGCGATCTGCGACAGGGCCACGCTCTGGCCGCTGCTGGTCGGCACCGCCAGGCTCGGCAGCAGCTCCAGGGCCTGGCGCTCGCGCACGGTTCCACGCAGGAGGATCTCGATCAGCTCGTTGTCCTCGCGGAACAGGCTGACGCTGGAGCCGGTCAGCGAGCTCTGCAGGAACTGCGACAGGTCGGCGCTGCTCACGCCCAGGGCGCGGGCACGCTCCTGGTCGATATTGAGGTAGACGACCTTGCTCGGCTCTTCCCAGTTCAGGTGCACGTTGGACACGTGCGGGTTCTCGCGCACCTTGGCCGCCACTTCGCGGGCGATGGCGCGCACTTCGTCGATGTGCTCGCCGCTAACGCGCAGCTGGATCGGGAAGCCCACGGGCGGGCCGTTTTCCAGGCGCGACACACGGGTACGGGCGAACGGGAAGTCCTCGTTCATTACCTCGATCAGCCAGGTGCGCAGCTTCTCGCGATCCTCGATGCTCTTGGCCAAGATGACGAACTGGGCGAAGCGGGTCGCGGCCAGTTGCTGGTCCAGCGGCAGATAGAAGCGCGGCGAGCCATTGCCGACGTAGGCCACGTAGTTGTCGATGCCGGGATGATCCTTGAGCTTGGCCTCCAGACGCTTGACCTGATCCTCGGTGGCCTTGAGCGACGAACCCTCGGTGAGCTTGATGTCGACCATCAGTTCCAGGCGCCCGGAGGCCGGGAAGAACTGCTGCGGCACGAAGCGGAACAGCACGATGGAGGCGACGAACAGGCCGATGGTGACCAGGATCACCGTCTTGCGCCGACGCACGCACCACTCGATCACTTCGCGCACGGTCTGATAGAAGGTGGTCGAGTAGGGGTCATGGCCTTCCGGGTTGCCGCCATGTTTTTTCGCATGCAGCTTGGCCAGGTCCGGCAGCAAGCGGTCGCCCAAGTACGGCACGAACACCACGGCGGCGACCCAGGACACCAGCAGAGCGATACACACCACCTGGAAGATCGAGCGGGTGTATTCGCCAGTGCCGGATTGCGCAGTAGCGATCGGCAGGAAGCCGGCGGCGGTGATCAGGGTACCGGTGAGCATGGGGAAGGCCGTGCTGGTCCAGGCGAAGCTGGCCGCGCGGAAACGGTCGTAGCCCTGCTCCATCTTGATCGCCATCATCTCCACGGCAATGATCGCGTCGTCCACCAGCAGGCCCAGCGCCAGCACCAGCGCGCCGAGGGAAATCTTGTGCAGGCCGATGCCGAAGTAGTGCATCAGGGCGAAGGTCATCGCCAGCACCAGCGGGATGGATAGCGCCACCACCAGGCCGGTACGCAGGCCGAGGGAGAAGAAGCTGACCAGCAGCACGATGATCAGCGCTTCGACCAGTACCTGGACGAACTCGCCTACACCGGTCTTCACCGCAGCCGGCTGGTCGGACACCTTGTGCAGCTCCATGCCCACCGGCAGGGTCTGCTGCAGGCGGGCGAACTCGTGCTCCAGGGCCTCGCCCAGCACCAGGATGTCGCCGCCGGCCTTCATCGACACGGCGATGCCGATGGCGTCCTGGCTCATGAAGCGCATGCGCGGCGCCTGCGGATCGTTGAAGCCGCGATGCACCTCGGCCACGTCGCCGAGACGGAAAGTCCGGTCGCCGACGCGAATGGGGAAGTCGCGAATCTCCTCGACCGAGGTGAAGCGCCCGGACACGCGCATCTGTACGCGGTCGGTCGGCGTCTCGAAGAAGCCTGAATAGGCCACCGCGTTCTGCTCGTCCAGCGCCTGCTGCACGGCCGCCAGCGGCAGACCGAGGGTGGCCAGTTTGACGTTGGACAGCTCGACCCAGATTTTCTCATCCTGCAGGCCGAGCAGCTCGACCTTGCCCACATCCTTGACCCGCTGCAGCTGCAGTTGCAGGCGGTCGGCGTAGTCCTTCATCACCGCGTAGTCGAAGCCCTCTCCGGTGAGCGCGTAGATATTGCCGAAGGTGGTGCCGAACTCGTCGTTGAAGAACGGCCCGCGGATACCCGGCGGCAGGGTGTGCTTGATGTCGCCGACCTTCTTGCGGATCTGGTACCAGAGCTCGGGAATGTTCTTCGAGACGATATCGTCGCGGGCCATGAAGGTGACCACCGACTCGCCCGGACGCGAGTAGGAATTGACGAACTGGTAGTCACCGGTCTCCATCACCTTCTTCTCGATGCGCTCGGTGATCTGCCGCGAGACTTCCTCGGCGGTGGCGCCCGGCCAGTCGGTACGTACGACCATGGCCTTGAAGGTGAAAGGTGGGTCTTCGCTCTGGCCCAGCTTGGTGTATGACAGCGCGCCGATCACCGCCAGCACCAGCATCAGGTAACGGACGACGCTGCGGTTGCGCAGCGCCCACTCGGACAGGTTGAAGGACATGGCTTACTCCTTGTGCGCCAGTGCAACCAGGCGGTTGTCGCGATCCACCGGACGCACTTTCTGCCCATCGAGCAGCACGTGCACGCCGGCGGCGACAACCCAGTCGCCCTCCTTCAGGCCTTCCAGGATCGACACGCGCTCCTGGCCGTAGGCGCCGACCCGCACCGGAGTGCGCACGGCCTTTGATTCCTTGGGATCGATGACCCAGACGAAGGGCTTGCCCTTCTCCGCGCTGAGCGCGGACAGCGGCACCGACAGCGGCACCTCGCCATCGGCGGTGATCGACACACGGGCGCTCTGCCCTACTTCGGCCTTGACCTTGGGATCGATGAAGGTGACGCGGGCGGCAAAGGTGCGCGACTGGGCGTCGGCGGCCGGCGACAGCTCGCGGATGCGCCCGGGGAACTGCTTGTCCGGTTGCGACCACAGCTCGATGCTGACTTCCTGGCCGATGCGGAAACGCTCCAGGGCGTGCTCCGGCACGCTGATCAGCACTTCACGCTCGCCATCGACGGCCAGGGTGAACACGGTCTGGCCGGCGGCCACCACCTGACCCACTTCGGCCAGGCGGCGCGCCACCAGACCATCCTGGGAGGCGCGCAGCACCGAGTAACCGGCCTGGTTGCTGGCCACATCGAACTCGGCCTTGATCTGCTTCACCCGTGCCTCACCGGCGCGGTACTGGTTCTCGACCGTGTCGTACTGCGACTGGCTGATCAGCTGGCGAGCCAGCAGGGTCTTGTAACGGTCACGCTCGGAACGCACCAGCTTGAGGTTGGCCTCGGCGGCGTTGACCTGGGCCCGGGCCGCCTCCAGCTGCAGCTTGACGTCCTCAGCGTCCAGCTCGGCCAGCGGCTGGTCCTTGCGTACCCGGTCACCGGCATCTACCAGGCGCTTGGCGATCTTGCCGCCGATGCGGAACGCCAGCTCCGGCTCGAAGCGCGCGCGCACTTCACCGGGGTAGGTATCCACCGCATCCGCCGCCGGCAGCGGATGCACCACCATAGCCGGACGCGCCGGAGCCTCGACGGTTTCACCGTTGCCACAGGCAACCAGCAGGGAGATCAGCGACAGAGGCACAGCGAGCGACAGAGCATGACGGAGCATGATGGACGACCTTTCGCAAAAGATGCTTGGAATACTTATACTGCCCGGTATAGTAAAAATAGCGAACTCGCCAGTCCAGTATTAAAAAGCCAAATGTCCGACAAATCTTTTCAGTCCACCGGCGGCCCCGGACGGCCCAAGGATCCCGCCAAGCGCCTGGCCATTCTGGAAGCCGCCAAGCGCCTGTTCATGCACAACGGCTACGACGGCAGCAGCATGGATGCCATCGCGGCCGAGGCCGGGGTTTCCAAGCTCACGGTGTACAGCCACTTCACCGACAAGGAGACGCTGTTCGCCTGCGCAGTGGAATCCAAGTGCGCGGAGCAGCTGCCGCCGCTGTTCTTCGAGCTGCGTCCGGACAGCAGCATCGAGCAGGCCCTGCTGGCCATCGCCCGCGGCTTCAATGCGCTGATCAACAGCGAGGAATCCCTGGCGATGCACCGCCTGATGGTGGCCCAGGGCGCGCAGAATCCGCAGCTGTCGCAGCTGTTCTTCAGCGCCGGGCCGCAGCGGGTGATCGATGCCATGCAGCATCTGCTGGAGCAGGCCAACAGCCGCGGCCAGCTGCAGGTCGACAACCCACAGCACGCTGCCGAGCACTTCTTCTGCCTGATCAAGGGTGGCTGCCACTTCCGTCTGCTAATGGGCGTCGCCCAGCCGCTCGGCGCCCAGGAGGCCGAGGAGCACGTGCAGGAAGTGGTGAAACTGTTCGTGCGCGCTTACCGGCCCTAGGACTTCAGCGCCTTCTTCGGATAGATGTCGTAGCGGCTGGACTTGCCCTCGAGCGCGTAGCTCGGTTTGGCGCCTTCGATGATCGGCGCCTTGCGCGGGCGCTTGACCACCACCCGGTGGCTAGCCAGGGCCAGGGCGGCCTCGAGCAACGCCGGGGCGTCCGGATCGTCGCCCACCAGCGGGCGGAACAGGCGCATCTCCTTCTTCACCAGTGCGCTCTTGTCGCGGTGCGGGAACATCGGGTCCAGGTAGATCACCTGCGGCGGCTCGCCCTGCCAATCACGCATCAGTTCGATGGCATTGCCCTGCAGCAGACGCATCTGCGCGGCAATGGGCGCCACCTCGGCGTCATGGGCGGCGCGCGCCAGGCCGTCTTCGAGCAGGGCGGCGATGATCGGCTGACGCTCGCTCATGGTCACCGCGCAACCCAGGCTGGCCAGGACGAAGGCATCCCGCCCCAGCCCCGCCGTCGCATCCAGCACGCACGGGCGTACCCCCGGCTGCACGCCGACCGCCTTGGCGATCATCTGCCCGCTGCCGCCGCCATAGAGGCGACGGTGCGCCACGGCACCCTCGACGAAATCCACCCGCACCGGCCCTGGTGCCTGCGGCCCCAGCTCGGCCAGCTGCAGCCCTTCTTCGCCCAGCTGCAGGGCGAATTCGGCCTCACCCTCCAACGGCAGCCCTAGGCGCTCGGCCCAGCGACCGGCAGACGCGGCAAATGCGGGCAACTGGGCCTCGACTCGAATTCTGGTTATAGGCCGCTCGTCACTCATCGGGAAATATGCTCAAAAAACGCTCAACAGGGACGGCGCGCGGCCGATAGAACAGTAACGCCCTATTCTGCCAGAGGCGGCCAACGGTGGCCGCAACGAGTTCCCCATGTTCGACGCCCTTTCCGCGCCCCGCCCCTCCGCGCTGGACAAGCAGCTGGACGCCGGCCTGCGCGACTCTCTCGATTACCAGATCCTGCGCCGCACCCTGATGCCCAAGGGCGATCAGCCCGCTCCCACGGAGACCGCAGAGGCAAGCCAACCAGCCGCCGACGCTCCACCGGTAGAAGCCATGGCCCAGGCCGCCAGCTTCCAGCAGGTACTTCAGCAACGCGAGCTCCAGCTGAACGTGACCTCCAACCCGCAACCACAGAAGACCGATCCGTTGGTACTGGACCTGGCCAGCAACGGCTTCACCACCCGTGGGCTGGACGACGCCGTGCGCTTCGACCTGGATGCCGATGGACGTAGCGACCGGATCAGCGCCCCCAGCGGCGACGATGAGCTGCTGGCGCTGGACCGCAATGGCAATGGCCGCATCGACGATGGTCGCGAGCTGTTCGGCGACCAGAACGGCGCCGCCAACGGTTTTGCCGAGTTGGCCAGGTACGACGACAACCGCGATGGCCGCATCGATGCCCAGGACGCGGTGTTCGATCGCCTGCGCCTGCTGCGCTTCGACGCCGCCGGCAAACAGCAAACCCAGAGCCTGGCCCAGGCTAGCGTGGCCGCCATCGAGCTGCAGGCCCATGACGTCAAGCAGGCCCTTGGCGCCTACGACGAGATCGCCCAGCTCGGCCAGTTCGAGTTCGCCGACGGCCGCCGCGGCCAGGCCGCCGACTTGTTGCTGGCGCGCCGCTAACGATTACCCAGGCGCTAGCGACACAGGCGGAATAGCCCCATATCCAGGTGGAAGTGATCGCGATGGGCGGCGTTGTACTCCGGCCCAAGGGTGACATTGAAACTGGAACACGCCGCGTCGCGCACCTGGCGCAGGAACAGCGCCTCCTGCCCCGCCCCCTCCCAGTGCCTGGCCACACTGATGCGCCGCCCATCTTTCAGGCGAAAGCCGGCGATATCCAGGGCGTTGGCGCTGGCGTGCTGGCTGCGACGCTGGCTGGTACCGATATTGCGGCAGGCGAAGCTGCCCAGATGCTCGACCCGCGCGACCGGCTGGCCGAACGCCTGGCGCGCGGCCGGCTGCAGGCCATGCTCCTCGAACAGGGCGTAGGCCACGGCCAGCTTGCAGCTGGCGAGGAACGCCGAACTGAACTGCACACCGGCGCGCTGTACCCGCACCGCGTTCTCCACGGCGCAACCAGCGGCTGGCTCGCTGTCCGCCACCGCCGTGTAGCGCAGCACGCTGCTGTCCAGCGCCATCCGGCATAGCTCGGGATCGCGTTGCAGGCGCATCAGCTTGTAGCCGGTCAGCAGGTTGGGCGGCTGGCGCACGTCCAACGGCGTCCAGGGGTTCCATGCTGGCGGCACGGGCAGCCAGCCGCGGTAGATCGCCAGCGGTGTGCCGAACAGCATCAACAGAACCAGCAAGCAGAACGCACGGCGCATGCCGTCAGCCGAACAGGTCGTTGATCTCGTCGAACGGCATGGCCTCGCCCATCGCCGCCAGGCTGCCGCGGGCCAGCTCGCCGGCGGCGAAGAAGAATTCGCCATAGGCGACCCGCGCCAGGTTGGAGCCGACGCTGACCCGCTTCACCCCCAGCTCGATCAGTTCGGCCAAAGACAGGCGCAGGCTGGGTGAGCCGACCAGCACGTTGACCGGTCGCGGCGCCACCGCCTCAACCACCGCCTTGATCTCCTCGCGGCTGCGCAATCCAGGTGCGTAGAGCACGTCGGCACCGGCCTCGGCATAGGCCACCAGGCGGCGGATGGTGTCGTCCAGATCGGCGCGGCCGTGCAGGAAGTTCTCCGCCCGCGCGGCCAGGGTGAACGGGAAGTCCAGCGCACGCGCCGCTTCCACCGCAGCGCGGATGCGCTCCACGGCCAGGTCTTGCGGATAGATAGGCGTATCGGCGTGCCCGGTGGCGTCCTCGATGGAGCCGCCGACCAGGCCGATCCCTGCAGCCAGGCGAATGGTTTCCGCGCAGTCCTCGGGGGCATCGCCGTAGCCATTCTCCAGGTCGGCGGCCACCGGCAGCGGCGTCGCCTCAACTATCGCGCGGGCATTGGCCAGGCATTCGTCGCGGCTCACCGCACCTTCCGCGTCGCGCCGCCCCAGGGAGAAGGCCAGGCCGGCGCTGGTGGTGGCGAGTGCCTGGAAGCCGAGCTGGGCGAGCATCTTCGCCGAACCGGCGTCCCACGGATTGGGCAGGACCAGCAGGCCCTCGCCCCGATGCAGAGCCCGGAAGGTTTCGCCACGTTCTCGCTGGGTACTCATGGTGCTGCTCCTTGCGCTGAGTGAAGTGGCAACCCTAGCCGCCCGCATGGCGGACAGAAAGGCGCGCCCCTGTCAGAGCAGACCGAGCTGCTCCACTTCGGGTTCCACCTGCGCCAGGGCCGGCAGGCCAGGCAGGCGCTCGCTCAGGGCGGCGTGAAAGCGCAGGGCCTGGGCCGCCGCCAGGTGGTTGTCCGGGGTATGCAGGAACACATGGGGCGTCAGGCCCTGCTCGATCCAGGCGGCGACCTTGTCCAGCCAGGGTTCGAGGAAGGCCTGGTTGGCGTCCAGATCCGGCCCGCCGATGAAACGCAGCTGCGGGCTGGCACTGAATGCCGTCGGCCGTGGCGGCAGGCGCGGCTTCTTCGACTGGGCATGCAGCACCGCCGCATCGCGCGAAGTGCAGGCGAACAATGCCCGCGAGTCCAGGCAGATACGTTCCACACCGCGTTCCTGCAGGCTGCGATTGAGCAGGCGCTCGTCCTCTTCCCTGGCGAAGAACGCCGGATGGCGCAGCTCCACGGCAATGGCGCGGTCGGAAAACTCGCCGAGCCAGGCCAGCAACTCACCCAGGCGCGACGGGCCGAAGCTGGCGGGTAGCTGCAACCACAGGGGCGCGACCCGCTCGCCGAGCGGCGCCAGCAGCTGCAGGAAGTCGGTGGTGGCGGCGATATGGTCGCGCAGATCGCCGTTATGGCTAATGTCGCGCGGCAGCTTGGCGCAGAAGCGAAAGTGCCCCGGCATCTGCTCGGCCCAGCGCTGCACGGTCTGCGGCGCAGGCCGGGCATAGAAGGTGGTATTGCCCTCCACCGCATTGAAGGTGGCCGCGTAGTGGCTCAGGGTATCGGCGGGGCGCAGGTCGGCGGGATAGAAGCTGCCGCGCCAGGCCGGCTCGCTCCAAGACGGGCAGCCGAGGAAATAAGGCATTCGATCTGCTGCGCGTCGGCCATGCGTCGTTGAGTAAGGGACTCGGGTGCTCATTTAGCGTCTGTAAACTCCGCGCCCTCGTCCCTTACCCGCCTAGCCTGGCGCTAGCTCGCGAGATCGAAAACAGTTTAGGCGTAGAGGTCGAGGCCGAGAACTTCGCTGGCGTCGCGGTCTTCGGTGTAGCCGGCGGTGTTGCCGTAGGCGGCCAGAGCCTGGTTGGCCTTGGCGCTGAAGCCGCGCTGCTGCTGGCTGACGCTGTCCTGGTAGCGCGCCGGCAGGCTGTCGCTGCTGGCGTTGCCGGCCTGTACCTTGCGCGGCTGGGCGAGCTGCTCGTAACCCTGGGTGGCGGACGGCGAAGCGGGTTGTTCACGGCGTTGCTCGACCTCGCGCTGTGCCTCGCGGAAAGGCGTGACCGCGCTGCCCGGGCGAGAGCTGCGATCCAGCGAATAAGAGGAAGAGAGGCCGTCGAGACGCATCGGTTACTGCTCGGAATACGTGGGTGGCAATTTAGCGGCGCCAGATAAAAATGGCAATTTGCTCAGGCCGGCAGCGGACGGAAGGCGCGACAGCGAAGCGGCAAGCTCAGGGCTTGGGGGCTTTGGGCGTGGCCACGTTGTCGCGCAGGTAGACCGGTTGGGCCTCATCGGCCGGCAATGCCTCGCCGCGCTGCCAGGCGAAGGTGGCCAGGCTCAGCAGATCCTGGGCATGCGGCAGCATGGCGTTGTCGCTACCACTCGGCGTCAGGGCGATGCGCGCGCCGTAGGTGCCCCAGCCGGTGCCGGCGGCGAACCAGTCGCCGCTGGCGCCACGCGGCAGTTCGGCACGCTCCGGTGCCAACACTGCTTCGATACCCTGCAGGCGCATTTCGCCCTGCTCGGCGGCGTAGCAACCCCAGTACACCTCGTCCATGCGCGCATCGATGGCAGCGGCCACCTGCTGCGCGCCATGCTCGCGCAGTGCACGCTGGGCCAGCACCGCCAGGTTGGAAACCGGCAGCACCGGCTTGTCGAGGGCGAACGCCAGGCCTTGGACCACGCCGATGGCGATGCGCACGCCGGTGAAGGCACCCGGGCCGCGGCCGAAGGCGATGGCGTCCACCGCGGCCAGGGCCACCCCGGCCTCGCCGAGCAGGTCGTGGATCATCGGCAGCAGGCGCTGGGCATGCAGGCGTGGCGCCACTTCGCAGTGGCTGAGCACCTTGCCGTCATGCAGCAGGGCGACGGAGCAGGCTTCGGTGGCGGTATCCAGGGCCAGCAGGGTGGTCATCGGCATATCCGGTGGGGACAGAAAAAGGCGGGCAGTATAAACGCCAACGGCCCGCAATGCGGGCCGTTGTACTGTGCGACTGCTTGAGCGAGCTAGAGCCAGGCTAGGCGGGAAATGGCCGAGGGCGCGGAGTTTACATGCTGTAAATGAGCACCCGAGGCCGTTTCCCAACGACGCATGGCCGACGCGCAGCCAATCAGTTGAGGGCGGCGAACACCTTGGCGGTAATCTCGTCCACCGAGCCGACGCCGGCGATGGCGCTGTACTTCGGGGTGCCTTCGGCAGCGGCCAGCTTCTGGTAGAAGTCCACCAGCGGCTTGGTCTGCGAGTGGTAGACGGACAGACGATGACGCACGGTTTCCTCGGTGTCGTCCTTGCGCTGGACCAGCTCGTCGCCGGTCTCGTCGTCCTTGCCTTCCACCTTCGGCGGGTTGTAGACCACGTGGTAGACGCGGCCGCTGGCCTCGTGCACACGACGGCCGGCGATGCGCTGGACGATCTCTTCGTCGTCGACGGCGATCTCGACCACGTTGTCGATGGTCACACCGGCTTCCTTCAGGGCTTCGGCCTGGGGAATGGTGCGCGGGAAGCCGTCGAACAGGAAGCCCTTGGCGCAATCCGGCTGAGCGATGCGCTCCTTGACCAGATTGATGATCAAGTCATCGGAGACCAGACCGCCGCTTTCCATGATGCTCTTGGCCTGCAGGCCCAGCTCGGTGCCGGCCTTGACCGCGGCACGCAGCATGTCGCCGGTGGAGATCTGCGGAATACCGAACTTCTTGGTGATGAAACCAGCCTGGGTACCTTTGCCGGCACCGGGCGCCCCCAGCAGAATCACGCGCATCGAAGTGCTCCTCAAAATAAAGACAGAAAGTCGTCGGATTCGCCTCGTGGGGCCAATCTCAATATTTGGGTTTCGGCGTCACTGAGCGGCCAAAAGGAGGGCCACAATACACAGCGCTTCGGTGCGGCACAAGCCACCGAAAGTCGGAGGCGGCGGGGCTTCAGCCGGTGTTGCGCAGCCCTGCTGCGATGCCCGCGACACTCACCAGTAAAGCCTGTTCCAGAGGGCTGTCCACCGGGTTCTCACGCAGTCTGCAACGGGCCAGCAGCTCGGCCTGGAGCAGGTGTAGCGGGTCCAGGTAGATGTTGCGTACGGTGATCGCCTCACGGGTCTCCGGGCTGTGGGTGAGCAGCTCCGACTGGTGGGTCAGACCCAGCACCATGGAGCGGCACTGCGACAATAGGTCGCGCAACTGCGCACCCAGCGGTCGCAGCTCGGAACTGACCAGCCGCTCGTCATACAGCGCGGCAATCGCCAGGTCGGCCTTGGCCAGCACCATCTCCAGCATGTCGATACGCGTGCGGAAGAATGGCCAATGCTCGCGCATGTCTTCCAGCAGCCCCTTGCCGCCACCCTGGATGGCCTTATCCAGGGCCTGCTCCCAGCCCAGCCAGGCCGGCAGCATCAGGCGGGTCTGGGTCCAGGCGAAGATCCAGGGGATAGCACGCAGGCTCTCCACCCCACCGGCGCGGCGCTTGGCCGGGCGACTGCCCAGCGGCAGGCGGCCGAGCTCCTGCTCCGGCGTGGCCTGGCGGAAGTACTCGACGAACTGCGGATGCTCGCGCACCACCGCGCGGTAGGCGGCCACACCATCGGCGGCCAGGCGGTCCATGGCCGCGCGCCAGGCCGGTTCCGGCGCGGGCGGTGGCTGCAGGGTCGCCTCCAGCACGGCGGCCAGGTACAGGTTGAGGTTCTGCTCGGCCAGCTGCGGCAGGCCGAACTTGAAGCGGATCATCTCGCCCTGCTCGGTGGTGCGGAAACGTCCGGACACCGAGCCCGGCGGCTGCGACAGGATCGCCGCGTGAGCCGGGCCGCCGCCACGGCCGACGGTACCGCCGCGGCCATGGAACAGCAGCAGCTCCACTTCGTGCTTGCGACAGACGCTGACCAGGGTCTCCTGGGCGCGGTACTGGGCCCAGGCGGCGGCGGTGGTACCGGCATCCTTGGCCGAGTCGGAGTAGCCGATCATCACTTCCTGCGGACCGTGCAGGCGCGCGCGGTAGCCGTGCAGGCCGAGCAGGCGATCGATGGCCGGGCCGGCGTTGTCCAGGTCGGCCAGGGTCTCGAACAAGGGTGCAACCCGCATCGGTCGCTGCAGGCCGGCCTCCTTTAATAGCAGTTGCACCGCCAGTACATCGGACGGAGCACCGGCCATGGAGATGACGTAGGTGCCCAGAGAAGCCGCTGGCGCGGCGGCGATCACCCGGCAGGTTGCCAGCACCTCGGCGGTCTCGGCCGAGGGGCGATGGTGGGACGGCAACAGTGGGCGGCGGTTGTCCAGTTCGCGCAGGAGGAATTCCAGGCGCTGCGCCTCATCCCACTCGGCATAGTTGCCCAGGCCCAGGTAATCGGTGATCTCGGCCATGGCGGCGGCATGGCGCGCGGCATCCTGGCGAATGTCCAGGCGCACCAGGAACAGGCCGAAGCAGGCGGCGCGACGCAGGCAGTCGAGCAGCTCGCCCTCGGCGATCACGCCCATGCCGCTGGCATGCAGAGAGTGGTAGCAAAGCTCCAGCGGCTCCAGCAGTTCGCGGTTGTCGTGCAGCACCTCGGGGCCGGGTGCAACCTCGTTATCCAGCGCCGCTTCGGCCCAGGCACGAGTGGCCCGCAGGCGCTCGCGCAGCTGCTTGAGCAGGGCCCGGTAGGGCTCGGGATGCACGCCGACGCACAGGCGCAGCTCGTCGCTGGCCTGCTGCATGGACAGCTCGGCGGCCAGGCGGTCGACATCGCGCAGATAAAGGTCGGCAGCCATCCAGCGCGCCAGCAGCAGCACCTTGCGACTGACTTCGGCGGTGACATTCGGATTGCCGTCGCGGTCGCCGCCCATCCAGGAGGCGAAGCGCACCGGCGCCGCCTCCAGCGGCAGGCGCAGGCCGCAGGCGTCGTGCAGGGCCTGGTCGGCCTTGCGCAGGAAGCTCGGCAACGCCTGCCACAGGGAATGCTCGATCACCGCGAAGCCCCATTTGGCCTCATCCACAGGGCTGGGCCGACTACGGCGGATCTCCTCGGTATGCCAGGCTTCGGCGATCAGCCGGCGCAGTTTGAGCTGGGCCTGCTCGCGCTCGGCGGCAGACAGATCGGCATGGTCCAGGGCCGCCAGCTGGGCGGCGATGGCGTCGTACTTCTGGATCAGCGTGCGCCGGGCCACCTCGGTGGGGTGCGCGGTGAGCACCAGCTCGATGTCCACGCGGCCGAGCTGGCGCGCCAGCTGCTCCGGCCTGTGGCCGCCCGCCACCAGGCGCTGCAGCAGCTCGGCCAGCACGCGGTCGTCGAACGGCTGTGCCTCGTCCGGGCGCCGGCGGCGGATGCGGTGGTACTGCTCGGCGATATTGGCCAGGTTGAGAAACTGGTTGAACGAACGCGCCACCGGCAGCAACTCGTCGTCGCTGAGCGCGGCGAGGGTCTCGCGCAACTGCTGCTCGCCGGCCGAAGAGCCCTTGCGCCCGGCCTTGGAGCCCTGGCGGATCAGCTCGATCTTGGCCAGGAAGGCCTCGCCGAGCTGGTTGCGAATGGTGTCGCCGAGCAGCTCGCCGAGCAGGTGAACCTCTTCGCGCAGGCGCGCATCGATCTCTGCCATGACCCTTCTCTCCCTCGGGATAGAGCCTTCAGCTTGCACAGGGCGACCCATTCTTACAAGCACACGACGAACTGCCAGCGGTCGAACGCCAGCAAGCTAGTCTCAACCTTGCGGGCGTCAAAAGCGCCCGTGTCCGGCCTACAGGATGTTCCCGGGCCGCTATCCGTCCATGAAAGGGCAATCGAGGTGCCTATGAAAATCCGAGAACTCACCCGCCATTGGGAGCAGAACGCCAAGGGTCGCCTGACCCAGAGCCAGTACCACATCCATCTCGACCTGGAGTCGGCGGCGCGCCTGGCGGCGCTGTCCGAGATGTATCCGAAGCGCAGCGCCGAGGAGCTGCTCGGCGAACTGATCAGTTCGGCGCTGGAGGAACTGGAGGCCAGCCTGCCCTACGTCAAGGGCCACAAGGTGGTGGCTACCGACGAGCAGGGCGACCCGCTGTACGAGGACATCGGGCCCACGCCGCGCTTCCTCGCCCTGTCGCGCAAGTACCTGCAACAACTGAGCGCGCAGGGCGACAGCACCAAGCATTGAGCCGCCCGTCCTGCCAAGGCCCCACCCGGGGCCTTTTTCATACGCGTGAAAAATCTTGAACGTTCGTTTTCGGGTGGCAGTCACAGCACTAGGCCGGGGCAAACGGTGGCGATTGGCAAGGCTTCTTCGCCAATCCACCGACATCCGGCAGGTAACTCGTTTTGACAATGGAACTGCATGGAGCCAAACACCATGATCAACAGCCCGAGAACACTTCTGCTCACCCTCGCCATCGGCGGCAGCCTGGCGCTGGCCGGTTGCGCCGGCAACCCGCCCACCGAACAGCTCGCTTCCGCCAGCGCGGTGATCAAGAGTGCCGAGGCCGCTGGCGGCCCCGAGTACGCTCCGGCGGACATGAAGGCGGCGCAGGACAAGATGACCCAGGCCCAGCTGCTGCTGCAGGACCAGGAATACGAGCAGGCCCGCCGCCTGATCGAGCAGGCCGAGGCCGATGCCCGTGTAGCCGAACGCCGTGCGCTGGCCGCCAAGGCACAGCGCAACCTGGATGACGCCCAGCAGGGCGTGCAGCAGATCCGTGAAGAAGGATCGCGTACCCCGATCATCGTGCAGTGACCATGGAGGAGCGACGCTCATGAACCGTACGACCCATCTGTTCACCCTTTCCGCCCTGGCCCTGGTGCTGGCGGGCTGCGCCCACGAACCGAATCCCAACCTGGAAAAGGCACGCGCCGGCTACGCCGAGCTGCAGGCCAACCCGCAGGCCCAGACCCTGGCTGGCGTGGAAACCAAGGAGGCCGGAGACATGCTGACCCGTGCCAACCAGGCCTACGAGTCGGGCCAGGGCAGCGTGCAGGTCGACCACCTGGCCTACCAGGCCAACCGGCGCATCGACGTGGCCAAGGAAACCATTCTGCAGAAGAACGCCGAAGAGGCGCTGAAGACCGCTCCGGCCCAGCGTACCCAGGCACAACTGGACGCGCGCAACCAGCAGGTCGACGTGCTGCTGCAACACCTGCAGGCCCAAGAGACCGAGCGTGGCTCGGTGGTCACCTTGGGTGACGTGCTGTTCGAGGTGGACCGCGCGCAGCTGACCAGCGCCGGCATGCAGAACGTGCAGGAACTGGGCAATTACCTGCTGCAGAACCCGGAACGTCAGGTGGTGGTGGAAGGCTTCACCGATAGCACCGGCACCCGCGACCACAACCTGCGCCTGTCCCAGGCACGTGCCGACTCGGTGCGCAGCGCCCTGGTGGCCATGGGTGTCGATCCGCGTCGCATCACCACCCATGGCCTCGGCCAGGACTATCCGGTGGCCAGCAATGACACCGCCGACTCGCGCACCCTTAACCGGCGGGTGGAAGTGACCATCGCCCACGGCCAGGGTCCAGTGGCACCGCGCGCACGGCTGTAAAGGTACTGCGTGAAAAAAGCCCCGCCTCGGCGGGGCTTTTTCATGGGCCGAGTACAGCCCGGTAGAGGGCTGCCATTTCCGCGGAGAAGGCCACCAGCACGGCGCGCTGCAGAATACTGCCTGCGGGGCGCGGGCGGCGCAGCTCGGTCACGGCGATGCGCGCGGCCGCCTCCGGCGGATAGCCATAGACGCCGCAACTGATGGCGGGAAAGGCGATGCTGGAACAGCCCTGGGTATCGGCCAGGGCCAGGCTGTTGCGGTAACAGGCGGCCAGCAGCGCCGGCTCGCCACGTTCACCGCCCTGCCAGACCGGCCCCACCGTGTGGATCACCCAGTGAGCCGGCAGGCGAAAACCCGGGGTGATGCGCGCCTCGCCAGTGGGGCAACCGCCCAATGCGCGGCAGGCGGCCAGCAGCTCGGGGCCGGCGGCGCGGTGGATGGCGCCATCCACGCCGCCACCGCCGAGCAGCGAACTGTTGGCGGCGTTGACGATGGCGTCCAGCGCCAGGGTGGTGATGTCGCCGTGGAAGACTTCGATCTGCATCGCGCTCCTCCTCGGCAGCCGCGACTTACTGCTGTGCTGCCTGCGGGGTTTCCTGGCCCATGCAGCGCACGGCCTGCTTCTTGTCGTCCACCAGCACGCCGGTCAGGCCCTTCTGCTGGGTATCGAACAGCACCAGCACGCCATCGATGCACTGGGCTACCTGATTGGCAGGCTTGAGCGAAACCTTGTAGTCCTCTCCGGCGACCGTCTTGAGCATGGTGAACTCGGCCAGCAGCAGTGCATCCTCCTGCTTGGCGAAATGCACGTAACCGTAATACCAGAGCACGCCGATGGTGCCGACGATGCTGGCGATGCCGGTGAGAATCAGGGGAATGGCGTTGCGTTCTTCGCTCATGGGAGAGGCTCTTGATCGGGAAGGCGCACAGTTTACCCGCAGCCCGCGCCTGCCGCGCGGGCGGGATGTCGCAGGTTGCTACTTGTTGCCGCCGGCACGCACTTCCTCGCGGGCGCGGAAGGTGGCGTCGTAGATGCGTTCGGCCAGGCGCGAGAACGGCAGGCTCTGTACCCACACGGTACCGGTACCCTTGAGGGTCGCGAGCAGGATGCCCTCGCCGCCGAACAGCATGCTCTTCAGCCCGCCGGCCAGGCCGATGTCGTAGTCGATACCGCTGGTAAAGGCCACCAGGCAGCCGGTGTCCAGGCGCAGGGTCTCGTTGTTCAGCTCCTTGCGGATCACCGTGCCACCGGCGTGTACGAAGGCCAGGCCGTCGCCTTCCAGCTTCTGCAGGATGAAGCCCTCGCCGCCGAAGAAGCCGGCGCCAATGCGTTTGTTGAAGCTGATGCCGATCTCGGTGCCATAGGCGGCGCAGAGGAAGGCATCCTTCTGGCAGATCAGCCTGCCACCGACCTGGCTCAGGTCGATGGGCACCACGGTGCCCGGATAAGGCGCGGCGAAGCCGACCCGGTGCTGGCCTTTGCCCTGGTTGCTGAAGTGGGTCATGAACAGCGATTCGCCGGTGAGCAGGCGCTTGCCGACGCCCCACAGCTTGCCCAGCACGCCGCTCGCCGAGCCATCACCAATGCGCGTCTCGAAGCGGATGCCCTCGGTCATGTAGTTCATCACCCCGGCCTCGGCGATCACCGTCTCGCCCGGGTCGAGGATGATCTCCACGGTCTGCGCCGAAGCGCCGAGGATTTCGTAGTCGAGCTTGTGACTGGGCATGAGAGCTCCCTAAGAGGTATCTATCGGGTGAAGCGTAGCGAGCGAAGGTCAGGCTAGGCGAAGAGCGGCACGAAAAGCGGAGTTTACCGAGCGTAAATGGGCATTTCCGGGCCGTTCTTCAACAACACATGGCCGAGCGCAGTAGCTTCAGAGGATATTGGCGTAGTCCGCTTCGATGCGATCAAGGCTCAGATGGTTCAGGAAGTTGGAGAAACACATCCAGGCCGCCAGGGCGTTGAGATCGCGGAACTGCGGCGGCAGGTACTTGGGCGGTGCCACCAGGCCTTCGTCCACCAGTTGGCGCAGGGTGCGCATGTCTTCCAAGGTAGTCTTGCCGCAGAACAGCAGCGGGATCTGCTCCAGCTTGCCTTTGCGCACGGCGAGCTGGATGTAGTTGTAGATCAGGATGAAGCCCTTGAGGTAGGACAGGTCCTTGGTGAACGGCAGGCCGTCCGGGGTCGAGCCGCGGAAGGCGCGGCTGGCGTTGCCGTAGCTTTCCTCCAGGGTGAAGCCCTGCTCGCGATAGAACTCGTAGACCTGCAGGAAATCGGCGCCCTCCTCCGCCATGTGGATGGCGCGGGTGCGGTTGGTCAGCTTGCGCAGGCGATACGGATAGGAAGCAAAGGCGATCACTTCCATGAGGATGGCCAGGCCTTCCTGGGTCACGGTCGACGAAGGCGGGCCCTTGGCCAGGAAGGTGCACACCGGCTGGTTGAGGCCGTTGAGCGTGGTGCCGACGTGGACCATGCCCTCGTGCACTTCCAGCGCGCGCACGTCGCGCTCGTTGAACAGGGCATCGGCGCGCACCTTGATGTAGTCGGCGCCGGCGGCCGCGTCGGCGACTATGCCGTCGGACTCGAACACGCGAATGGTGTCGTCACCGAATACCTTGGCCAGGCGCTCCTGCAGGATGCTCACGGCGTCCTTGGCAGTCAGCGTCTTGGCCTCGTCGACCAGATCACCACGAGCAGCGATGTTGTTCAGGTAGCCGGAGAGCATCACGCCAAGGTCGGCCAGGGTCGGGTCGCCGGCGTGGAAGGCGTCCGAGGCGGCGCCGTACAGCTCCTGGGAAATCAGGCCGAAGTCGGCGGTGCCGCGCGCCTCGAGCATGCGGATCACCATGCGGTATTCCTTGCACATGCGCCGCATGATCTGCCCGACCGGATTGAACTGGCCGAGCTGGCGGGTGATGTCGCGCTCGATGTTCTGGAATTCCAGCTTCTTCGCCGTCGAGTCGAAGGCCAGCGGGCGGCTCTCGTAGTAGGCCCGGTCCACTGCCGGCAGCTCACGCCCCTTGGCCTTGAGGAAGCCCTGGCGGATGCTGTCGTCCCACTTGATCGCATCGAGCACGCGGATCGGTGTCTGCGCCTCAACCAGGCGCCCGGAAAGGGCGCGGATAATGCTATGGTAATCGTCCTGCGACTTGCGTCGGCTCATGCCAGCCCCTTACTCGGCACTGCGCTGGTAGCGCGCCACTTCGACGAAGACGTCGGCGTTGGCCTGGTCATCGAGGTAGCTGAACACCTTGTCCAGCGGGGTGGTGATCAGTACCGCCTCGCCCTCGGGAGTCTCCACCGGCTGGCCCTGCAGGGTGCCCCCCTCCATCTCCTGGAGGATCCGCTCAACGTCGAGGTTGTAGATCACCAGCTCGTTGCCGGTAGTCAGCTCGAAACCGGCGATGGCGAAGTTGGCACCCAGACGCTTGGGCAAACCGGCGGACATGTACCAGCGGCGGCCATGATGGGCCACGGTGAAGCCGTACTCCTCGGCCACCTGATCCTCGGCGCCCTCGCCCCAGGCCTTGGCGCTATACACGTTGGAGCCGGAGCGGGCGATGCTCAGGTACTGCTGGTCGCCCCACTCATCCTTGCGCTCCCAGTCGCCGAGCAGCGGCATGGGCGCTGCCTCGTTGGCTGGAATCGGGTCCTTGAAGGTCACCAGGCAACCGCTCAACAGCAGGCAACTCAGGGTGGCTAGGGCCACGCGCCAGGCTTTCATCATGCACTCCTTGTGAGATTTGATCGGTTGCCGCAAACGAAAAGCCCCGCCAAGGCGGGGCTGGGACTCAAGGCCCGATCAGCAGGTCCAGGAAGCGCTGGAGAACGGCGCGCTGGGCCTCTAGATCGAAGTCTTCCACCCCGTCGACAATGGCATGATATTCCATCCGCAAAACCAGCGTAGTCAACACCTGCGCGTCCTCGAACGGCGCCGTGGAACCCATGGCCCGCACCGCACGCTCGGCGAAACGGAAACGCAGGCTCTGGTGGGCGAGGAACAACGGGCGCAGATCGGCGTTGGTCAGCGCCTCCTGGCGGAAGGCCAGCTCCACCAGCAGCTCGTCGTCATGGTCGCGCATCTTGGCCTGGACATGGGCCACGGCCAGGTCGATGAAATGGCTGACCATTTCGCGACGGGCGCCCGGGTCCTGCTCGATGGCCGCGGCGATGCGGCGGAAGTCCTCGTCCACCCCGGCCCACAGCGCCGCCAGGCTGGCCGAGCTGCGCTTGACGAACAGCGCGAAGCTGTCGGCGATCAGGTCCTGGATGTCGTTGAAGTAGTAGGTGGTGGCCGACAGCGGCACCCCGGCCTCGGCAGCCACCGCGCGATGGCGCACGCCGCGCAGCCCCTCGCGAACGATGATGCGCAATGCCGCATCGAGAATACTCAGGCGGCGTTGTTCACTGCCCTGACGACTGGCCTTGCGGCCGCGATACTGCACGGATTCGGCTAGGTCGCCGGCCAGTCTGACCGGGCATTCCGAGGCGGAGCTGAGGTTCACTGCTGATGGTTCCTCGCACTGACTGAAGATAAAAAACAGGGGCCTGCCGCGACGGTAGACCCCTGAGTTTCAAACAGCTGGATGGCCAAGTGCCACCCTCGCCTCGACGGTGCCCGTTCCAGGGCCTCCGATCAAGCCTGCGGCCGCATATGCGGGAACAGGATCACATCGCGGATAGATGGCGAATTGGTCAGCAGCATTACCAGCCGGTCAATCCCGATACCCTCACCGGCGGTGGGCGGCATGCCGTATTCCAGAGCGCGGACGAAGTCGGCGTCGTAGTGCATGGCTTCGTCGTCACCGGCGTCCTTGTCGGCCACCTGCTGCATGAAGCGCGCGGCCTGGTCTTCAGCGTCATTCAGTTCGGAGTAGGCGTTGGCGATCTCGCGACCACCGATGAACAACTCGAAGCGGTCGGTGACGCTCTGGTCGTCGTCGCTGCGACGGGCCAGCGGCGAGACTTCGAACGGGTAGCGGGTGATGAAGTGCGGCTGCTCCAGCTTGTGCTCGACCAGCTCCTCGAAAATCATCACCTGCAGCTTGCCCAGGCCTTCGAAGCCGAGCACCTTGGCGCCGGCCTTCTTGGCGATCTCGCGGGCGCGGTCGATGTCGTTGAGGTCGGCGGCGGTGATGTCCGGGTTGTACTTGAGGATCGAATCGAACACCGACAGGCGCACGAACGGCTCGCCGAAGTGGAACACCTTGTCGCCGTAGGGCACGTCGGTGGTGCCGAGCACCGCCATGGCCAGCTCGCGGAACAGCTCCTCGGTCAGGTCCATGTTGTCTTCGTAGTCGGCATAGGCCTGGTAGAACTCGAGCATGGTGAACTCGGGGTTGTGCCGGGTCGAAACGCCTTCGTTACGGAAGTTGCGGTTGATCTCGAAGACCTTCTCGAAGCCACCGACCACCAGGCGCTTGAGGTACAGCTCCGGAGCGATGCGCAGGAACATCTGCATATCCAGGGCGTTGTGGTGGGTCTCGAACGGCTTGGCCGCGGCGCCGCCGGGGATGGTCTGCAGCATCGGCGTTTCGACTTCGAGGAAGTCGCGTTTCATCAGGAAGCTGCGAATGTGGGCGATCACCTGGGAACGCACGCGGAAGGTCTGGCGCACGTCCTCGTTGACGATCAGGTCGACGTAGCGCTGACGGTAGCGTTGCTCGGTGTCGGACAGGCCATGGTGCTTGTCCGGCAGCGGGCGCAGGGATTTGGTCAGCAGGCGCACGTCGGTCATCTCGACGTACAGGTCGCCCTTGCCGGAACGGGCCAGGGTGCCTTCGGCGGAGATGATGTCACCCATGTCCCAGGTTTTCACAGCGGCCAGGGTGTCTTCCGACAGGGTCTTGCGGTTGACGTAGACCTGGATGCGCCCGGTCATATCCTGGATCACCATGAACGAGCCACGGTTGAGCATGATGCGGCCGGCAACCTTGACCGGAATGGCAGCGGCTTCCAGCTCTTCCTTGGTCTTTTCCGCGTACTGTTTCTGCAGGTCGGCGCAGTAGTTGTCGCGGCGGAAGTCGTTGGGGAAGGCGTTGCCCTGCTCACGGATGGCGGCAAGCTTCTCTTTGCGCTGGGCAATCAGCTTGTTTTCTTCCTGTTGCCCATCGTCTTGAGAAGAGGCGTTCTGGTCGAGTTGTTGGTCGCTCATGTCGTCGTCATTTCCGTCACGGTGTCGTTGCCGCCCTCGGCGCGAGGGCGGAATCGAAAGGTATTACAGGCCTTGCTTGAGGCTGGCCTCGAGGTACTGATCGAGGTCGCCATCGAGGACCTTCTGGCAGTCGCTACGCTCGACCCCGGTACGCAGATCCTTGATCCGCGAGTCATCCAGCACGTAGGAGCGGATCTGGTGGCCCCAGCCGATATCCGACTTGGAGTCTTCCAGGGCCTGGGAGGCGGCGTTGCGCTTCATCATCTCCAGCTCGTACAACTTGGCCCGCAGCATCTTCATGGCGGTGTCCTTGTTCGCGTGCTGGGAGCGCTCGTTCTGGCAGGCCACCACGGTGTTGGTCGGTACGTGGGTGATACGCACCGCCGAGTCGGTGGTGTTCACGTGCTGACCACCGGCACCGGAGGAGCGGTAGGTGTCGATGCGCAGGTCGGACGGGTTGATCTCGATCTCGACCTTGTCGTCGATCTCGGGCGACACGAACACCGCCGAGAACGAGGTGTGGCGACGGGCGCCGGAGTCGAACGGGCTCTTGCGCACCAGGCGGTGCACGCCGATCTCGGTACGCAGCCAGCCGAAGGCGTACTCGCCCTTGACGTGCACGGTGGCGCCCTTGATGCCGGCGACTTCGCCTTCGGACAGCTCGATGATGGTGGCGTCGAAGCCGCGCTTGTCGGCCCAGCGCAGGTACATGCGCAGCAGGATATTGGCCCAGTCCTGCGCTTCGGTACCGCCGGAGCCGGCCTGGATGTCGAGGTAGGCGTTGTTCGGGTCCATTTCGCCACTGAACATGCGGCGGAATTCCAGCTTCTCGAGGATTTCGCGCAGGCGATCGACCTCGGCAACGATATCGTTCACCGCGCCTTCGTCGTTCTCTTCGGCGGCCATTTCCAGCAGATCCCTGGAATCGGCCAGGCTGCCGGTGAGGTCATCGATAGTTTCGACGATCTGCGCCAGCATGGCGCGCTCGCGGCCCAGGCTCTGTGCGTATTCGGGCTTGTTCCAGACGCTGGCGTCTTCCAGCTCGCGGTTTACTTCGACCAGGCGATCATGCTTCTGATCGTAGTCAAAGATACCCCCGAATCGACAGGGTCCGCTCGGACAGGTCCTTGATGCTGTTGAGGATCGGATTGATTTCCATGGTGGGCAGCACTCTCGGGCAAAGGCGCAGAACGGCCGGCTCGGGCCCGTCGGAGCGGCGTTGCGCCTGGCTCGACCGGGCACGGCAGGGGCCGCGACCGCAAAGTTTCTGAAAAGCCGGCGAGTATACCCGACTCGCCGCGCCCTGGCAGCCCGCGCACTGACCGGCGGGCCGCGCCCGCTCACGATCTAGCGAGCTAGAGGAAAACGGGGGCGAAAGTGAGCGAAGAAGCGCAGTTTACAAGCGGTAAATGAGCAGTCTGAGAGAGCTTTCGCTCCCGCTTGGCCGACGCGCAGCAGGTCGTGTGTGGGCGCCCCTCAGAATTTCACACTCAGCCGCGCCGCCAGGGCGCTGTCGCGGGCATCCTCGGCGTAGTGGCCGGCGTAGGTGAGGCCGAGATAGCAGCGCTCGCTCAGCTCGTGATCCAGGCTCAGGTCCAGGCGCAGGGTGCTGCGTTCGAACTCGCGGCCCTGCAGGCGCAGGGCGTCGCCCTCCTCGCTCCAGGCGCGACTGGTCAGTTGGTCGCTGCCCAGGTCCTGGCGCAGCGCCAGGCTGGCACGACCGACCCACTTGCGCTGCTGCACGTACCAGGCCGCGGCCAGGCGCCAGCCGAGGGTGAGATAGCCGCTCTCCTCGTCCGCGCCGGGCAGAGATACGCCCTGCGCACGCTGGTTCGGCGCATCCAGCCGCACGTAAGCCAGGCCGGCGAAGGGCTCCAGGGTGAAGTCGCGGAAATCCAGGGCCAGGCTGCTCTCGCCGAACAGCTGCCAGCTGCGCGCCCGCTCGCCCCGTTCCAGCTCGTGCCAGCCCTGCAGCGCGCCGAGCTTGAAGCCCAGCTGGTTGTAGATACGGGTGGCGGCGTACAGGCCCAGGTGCGTGCTGTCGCTGTCGGCATGGCCGGCATCATCCTCCAGGCGGGTTCGGGACACCCCGGCCAGCACTCCGCCGATCCACTGCCCGCCCAGCGGCCGATCCAGGCCCAGCAGCAGCCCCTCGCCATCGCGCTCCAGCCCGCCATCCCACGCACCATCGATGCCGTAGGCCCGCGACCAGAGCGGCCAGTCGCCCTCCTGCGCCTGCTTCTCGCGGAAGGCGAAACGCACCTGCTGCAGACGATCCAGCGCCGCCTCGCGCGGCAGGCGGCTGTCGTCCAGCAGCAACGCGCGCTGAGCGAGCAGCAGATCGTCGGCCTGCACGGCCTGGCCGATCAATGCCAGCACCATCGCGCTCAGTGTCGTTCGCCTTGCCATATCCGCCCTCCCGCTGGACTGGCCGGAGTCTATCAGGGCAGCGGTTGCGCCGTGGTCACCGCCAGCCAGGGCCCGCGCGACTCGCCGGCCAGCGCACTCCAGTACCAGGCCGAGTGGTCGCTGAAGCTGGTGCCGGCGGCATCCTCGATGTACTCGCAAACCCGCAGCGGGCCGCCCGGCCCCTCGGCGACGAAGCAGCGCTGCACACCGGAAACATCGGTACGCCGCTCCAGCGCCTGCGCACCGATGCGATAGCCGAGCCCGCGAAAACAGTCCGCCGCCGGATGCAGCTTGCGCGTCGGCCGGGTGACATGGCGCAGGCTGACGATCCGTTCGCCATCGCTGAAACGGCCGATGGCACCAGGAAATTGGGCGGCGAACTGCAGCTCCACCGGCGACAGCGCCAACGGGCGCAACTGGCGACCGGCAAAGTGCAGCGGCCATTCGTGCGAGCGAACCAGCGGCTGCGCCGGCTGCGCCTGCCCCTGCAACAGCGGCCAGCCGCCCAGACCGAGAAACACCAGCACCAACGACACCTGCCAGAGGCCCGCTGCGGCGACTACCGGCGCACGCGCCGGTATCGGCGTCGGTTGCCACACGCCGGCGGCGACGATCCGCAGCACCAGCGCGCAGACCGCGACGAACACCAGCAGGCCGATGCCCTCGTGCATCCAGCCCGGCCAACCCAGGCGGCCGGTCTCCTGCAGCACCAGCAGGCTGTTGCGCAGGATATTGCCGACCATCACCAGCGCGCCGAACAGCGGAATCCTGCGCAGCAGCAGGCGGTCCGGCAGGCGCAACCAGGCGGCAGTGGCGAAGGCCGTGAAATAGGCGACCCAGGCCATCTGGATACCGGAGCACGGGGCATCGACCATCACCAGTTGCCCGCCCACCTCCAGCGCGCTGCCCTGGCGCGAAGCCACCAGCCCGCCGCCGCGCAGTATCCAGACGCTGGCCTCGGCGGTGAGCACGCGCAGCGGATAGCCCAGGTAGAACTGCAGCGAGGACAACAGCGGCAGCGCCAGCAGCCCCAGACCGAACCAGGCCAGCCGCGGTTGGCCCGCACCGCGCAGAGCCATGGCCACGCAGAGCACCGCCAATACGCCCAGCGCCGCGCGGGGCAGCGGCGGCCACAGGTCCTGGCTGAGCACCGCCACGGCGGCCAGCACAACCGCCGCCAACAGCCAGCCCACGCGCGGTGTATCGAGAAAGCCCGCGCGCTCGCGCCACAGCACCAGCAGCAGCGCGCCCAGTGCGACGATGCCGTAGGGGTCATCCGAGCCATCGCTCAGGCGCCGCGCGCTCCACAGCCACAGCGGCCACAGTGCGCTGCTAGCCAGCACAAGCCAGAGCCAACCTGGCAGGCGACGCAGTACCTTCTCAACCAGCATGGCTACGGCGCCAGCTTGCCCAGAACATGCCCAGCGCGCCGATCAGCAGCATGGCCCAGGCAGTCGGCTCCGGCGTGCTCGGCACCAGCGCACCGATCGCCTGGTTGCTCACCCCCTGGGGCAGCGGCAACGGCTGCTGGACCTTGGCCGCCTCGCCCGGCTGCGGATTACGTACTTCCTCATCCACCGCGACGAACGAGGTGTAAGGCGTCAGCAACCCGTACTTGAGGCCGAGATCGAGAATCGCCTGGCTGTGCTCGTAGCCACCCTCCAGGGTTTCCTGGTCCACCAGCGTGGCCACCCGGCGGCGCGCCCACAGGTGGGTCAGCGCCTGGCTGTCCTTGCGTACCTCGGCTGCGTCTATCGGCACCTCGGCGTGGAAGGGCCCCTGGCTGCCGTGCCCCTCCACCTGCAGGCGACCCTGCGCCGGACCGCGCCACTTGCCGAACACCGCCAACGGGCGCTCGGCGAACAGGTCGGGCAGCAGCGCCGGCTCCACGTCGTACACATCCAGGCCTTCGAAGGTCAGCTTCGGGCTGGCCAGCAGCGGTGCATCAATCATCCGCCGCAAGCGCTCGGCCTCCTGCTGCGCCGACTCGGGGTCCAGCACCACGAACGGCTCGCCCTGACCGGCACGGGCCAGCCCCTCGATCAACTGACGATTGACCGAACTGCCGATGCCGAAGGCGAACAGGTTGGCCTTGTCCAGGTTCTCGCGCACCAGCCGGAAGGCCTCGCGCTCCACCGCCACGAAACCATCGGTGACCACCACGAAGCTGCGCGAACGTTCGGCATCCACCGGTATCGCCAGGGCCTGGCGCAGCGCCGGCAACAGCTCGGTGCCACCGGAGCCCATCTGCGTGTCGAGCAGCGCCAGCGCCGTCTCGATATTGTCCTCGGTGGCTGGCTGCGACTGCGGCGCCAGCATGCTACTGCTGCCGGAGAACAGCAGGACGTTGAAGCTGTCGGCCGGGCGCAGGCCGCCGATCAGCTTGCGCAGCAGCTGCTTGGCGGTATCCAGCGGGAAGCCGTGCATGGAGCCGGAAATATCCACCACGAAGATGTACTCGCGCGGCACGATCAGGCTGCTCGGCGCCTGCTTGGGTGGCGCCACCAGCGCGAGGAAGAAATTCTCCTCCGCGCCTTCGCTGAGCAGCACGCCACTCTGGAAGTCGGCGCCGGACAGGCGATAGTCGAGCACGAAGTCGCGGTTGTTCGCCGGCCGGCCATCATCACCCAGGCTCAGGCGCAGCCGGTTGGCCTCCACCTGTTCACGCTGCAGCGGGTGGCTGGGCGAGGCGACGTCCGTCAGCGGCGTCGGCGCCATCAGGTCGATGGCGAGGCTGAAGCCGGTACTCGATGGCACGCCTTCACCCAGATGGGCGGTGGCGATCCAGGGCTCGACCTTGTGGCTCGCGCTGCCCGGCTTGCCGTTGTAGCGCGGACCGACCACCGTGGGGAAGACGAAGCGATAGACGCCCTCCTCCGGCAACAGCAGCTCGGTGTAGCGCAGTTCCACATCGACCTCATCGCCCGGCAGGATGTTGGCCACCTGCATCTGGAACACATTCTCGCGCTGCTGCTCCAGCAGCGCCGCGGTCTTGCCGGCGCTCTTGGCCTGCTGGTACTCCACCTTGGCCTTCTGCTTCTCGCGGATCTGCGCGCGCAGCTCGCGCTCGCCCAGGTGCACGGTCATGCCATACACGGCCGCGCGGGTCGAGCCGGGGAACACATAGCGCGCCTCCAGCGCCTGCTGGCCTTCGTTACGATAGCGCTGCACCACACGCACATCGGCCATCACGCCGAGGATGCGCACCTGCACATCGGTGGATTTCAACGGCAGGGCGTCCACCACGCCGTCGCCGCCCTCCACCGCGAAGTAAGGGCTTTCGCCCTGATCCTGCTGCGCCGCCACCAGCGTCGAGCAGCCCAACAGCACCAGCCCCAAAGCCGCCCGCAGGGCACGCCCACCTATTCCCGGCAACATATCCACCTCCCGCTCACGATTGCTGATGGCGGGATGCTGCGAGCGCAGAGTGTGAAAAGTTTGAAGATTGCGTGGGCTTTATGTGGAATGCTCGCCGAGCGGCCTGAACTCCACCGAAGGAAGGCCCGACACCCCGCTATGGCACGCGCCAAGGCGAACCGCCACCGTCACGCATTCGGAGTCGCCGTTCATGCGCCCAGCCTTCAGTCTGCGCAGCCATATCGCCCTGCTCATCGCCCTGCTGGTGACCCTGCTCAGCTGGCTGCTCGGCACCCTGATCGGCAACGACTCGAGCCAGCGCATCCGTGAAGAAGTCGGCAGTGATCTGGTAGAAGTGTCGCTGCAAATGATCGACCGCCTGGACCGCGACATGGCCAGCCGCGCCGCCTACCTGCAGGTGCTCGGCAGCCTGAATGTGCTGCGCCAGCCGGACGACGCCGGGCAGATCCGTGAGCTGCTCGACCGCCTCAAGCAGGAGATTCCCAGCATCGCCTGGATCGGTTTCACGGACCCCAAAGGCACCGTGCTGGCCTCCAGCGGCGGCATCCTTCAGGGCGCCAGCCTGGCCCAGCGCCCGGTGTATATCCAGGGTTACCGCGGTCTGTTCATCGGCGACGTGCACGAGGCCGTGCTGCTGGCCAAGCTACTGCCCAACCCGAGCGGCGAACCGATGAAGTTCGTCGACATCAGCCTGCCGGTGTACGGCCCGAACGACAAACTGGCCGGGGTGCTGGCGACCCATCTGTCCTGGGCCTGGGCGGACGAGGTGCGCCGCTCGCTGGTCGAACCCATCCAGCAGCGGCGCAACGTGGAATTCCTGATCCTCGGCCGCGACCACACGGTGCTGCTCGGCCCCAGGGCAATGATCGGCCAGCGCCTGCCGCTGAATGCCCTTGAACGCCCGCTCGCCGAGGATGGCCAGTGGTCCGTGCAACGCTGGCCAGACGGCCAGGACTATGTCACCGGTTTCGCCGCCAGCCAGGGCTACCAGGATTACGCCGGCCTCGGCTGGATCGTGGTGGCTCGGCAATCGCTGGACGAGGCCTACGCGCCGGCTCGGGCGCTAAGCCAAAACATCGTGCTGTGGGGCGTCGGCCTGGCGCTGCTGTTCGCTGCCATTGGCTGGCTGCTGACCGGCTACTTCACCCGCCCGCTGCGCCAGATCGCCGAGGCCGCCGACAGCCTCAGCGCCGGGCAGATCGCCGTGATCCCAGATCTCGACAGCCCCCGTGAGATCGCCGTGCTCAGCCAGTCGATCCGCCACCTGGTGGAGAGCCTGACCCACCAGCAGAACGCCCTGGGCCTGATGGAGAACAAGGCCTACAGCGACCCGCTGACCGGCCTGGCCAACCGCGCCGCGCTGGAGAAATTCCTCATGCTGGCCAAGCAGCGCGAAGGCGGCCTGGCCCTGCTCTATCTCGACCTGGACGGTTTCAAGCCGGTCAACGACCAGCTCGGCCACGCCGCCGGCGACCAGCTGCTCAAACACGTGGCCATACGCCTGCGCGGCTGCGTGCGCGACGGCGACCTGGTGGCGCGCCTGGGCGGCGACGAGTTCGTGCTGGTGCTACGGGTGCAGGAAGAGGAAGCGCAGGCGCGCATTCGTCACGTGGCCGAGCGCGTGCTGCACGGCCTGCAGCAACCGGTGCGGATCGACGAACAGGAAGTCAGGATCGGCTGCAGCATCGGCGGCGCCCTGTGGCCGCTGGACAATCCTGAGCTGGAGAGCGTGCTGGAGCTGGCCGACCAGGCGCTGTATCGCGCCAAGCACGCCGGGCGCAACCGCGCGGAGTTCCAGGACACGACCCGGAACCCCGCGTGAGCCTCAGTTGATCACCAGCTCCTGGCGCACCTGGGCTTCCAGTTCGGCCTTGAGCGACGGTTCCAGCTTGAGCTGACGAGCTAGCTCCTCCAGATAGGCGCGCTCCATGAAGTGCTCCTCGTCCACCATCAGCACGCTGGCGATGTACATCTCCGCGGCCATCTCCGGGGTAGTGGCGGCGCGCGCCACCTCGCCCGGATCGAGCGGTTTGTTCAGCTCGGCGTCCAGCCAGCGCATCAGTTCGGGGTCGTTGGACAGCGCGCCGATCTGCTCTTCGATCAGCTGACGCTCCTTGGCGTCCACATGGCCATCGGCCTTGGCCGCTGCCACCAGCGCCTTGAGGATGGCCTGGCTGTGCAGCTCGGCCTGGGGCGCCGGCAGACGGTCGACGGTCTGCGGCTCGACGCGCGGCTGCGCAGTGCCCTGTTGCTGGGCCTGCCAGTTGCCGTAGGCCTTGTAGGCGATCACGCCGAGCGCCGCCAGGCCACCATAGGTCAGTGCCTTGCCGCCCAGCTTGCGTGCGCTCTTGTTGCCCAGTAGCAGGCCCAGGGCGCCAGCCGCCAATGCGCCGCCGCCGGCGCCCTTGAGCAGGGTGCTTAAGTCGCCGCTACCGCCCTTGCCGCCGCCACTCGCGCCACCGGCAATGCCGCCGAGCAACCCGCCCAGCCCGCCGGACGACGATGAGCCGGACTTCTGCTGCAGCAGGTCCTGGCCGGATTTGAGCAGTTGGTCGAGCAGTCCACGAGTATTCATCTGAGCCCTCCTTCAGGGTTAACCGATCCATGGAAGAGACCCGATTCTAGCCACATGATCCGCAGGCGGAAGTGACGCAGTGCTTCGGGATATTGCGGAGCGCCCAGCGGGCCCACGCAAGCGGAGCGTGAACCAGCGCATGGATTCGCATAGAAGGGGCCAAGCGCAGCCGCAAAGGGTGTTGGCCGTCACATCGGCCGTCCCGGTGATCTCTCAGGATCGCCCGAATCCCGCCAATCCGGCGGTCGGAGCAGCCGCCCCATGTCCCTGCCCTCGCCCATTCGCTCCATTCCGCGCCGAGTCCTGCTCGGCGTCTTGGGGCTATTGGTCGGCCTGGGGGGCACACCGAGCAACGCCGGCAACGTCCATCCCTCGGCACTGGCCGAGGCGATCAGCAGCAATCGCCTGCAGGCCTGGCAACAGTTGCTGGAGCGGCCCGCCAGTGGCGACGAGAAGCTTGTGCTGGAACAGGTCAACCGCTTCGTCAACCGCAGCGTGCTGCATGGCGAGGATCTGGAGGTGTGGGGCGAAGCCGACTACTGGGCCACGCCACGCGAGACCCTCGGCCTGGGTCGCGGCGACTGCGAGGACATCGCCATCGCCAAGTACTTCGGCCTGATCCAGCTGGGTGTGCCCAGCGCCAAGCTGCGCCTGACCTTCGTCAAATCCCTGGAGCTGAAGCGCGCACACATGGTGCTGGCCTACTACGCCGACGAGCGCGCCGAGCCGCTGATTCTCGACAACCTTCAGACGCAGATCCTGCCGGCCCGCGAGCGCCGCGACCTGCTGCCGGTCTACGCCTTCAACAACCACGGCATCTTCCTCGGCAGCGCGCCGCAGCGGCAGTCCAAGCAGTCACCGCAGCTGCTGTCGCGCTGGCAGGATGTCAGCGCGCGGGCGCTGGCCGAAGGCTTGTCGGCCAGCGACCCACACTCCATCTAGCGCGCGGCGCCTCGCTCGTAGGCGCCCAGATCACAAACGGCCAGGCCATCGCCGTTGCCATCGCGCGGCCGCGGGTAGCCGCGCTGATCCACGGTCGGGCAGGCGCCGACACCCGCATCAAGCGCCGGGCTGGCGGGAGGCAGGCCGAAGGTCGGCAAACCGACGCTGTTATCAGTCAGTGCATAGAGCACCTTGCCGTAGATGCTCTGATCATCGACATGAACAGCTGCGGGGCAATTGCCCGAATCGAGACCGAGCAGCAGCCCGCTCGCCCGCTGGACGGTTGCGTCGTTGATGCAATTGCCGAACTGGTTGTCGACCATCACGCTGTTGCGCACGTCCAACAGACCTCGGTTATGCAGCCCCACCGCCGCGTTATCGGCAATGGTGACGTGCAACAACTTCATGCGCGGGGAGTAATACAGAAGATCGGTGGCATTGCCGTTGGCGACTGCAGAATAAAACCCGTACCTCGAACTGCTGGTCGCTACCGTGGCATTGGACATCGTCAGTACGCCATAGACCGCATTGCGTACCGCGACTCCTTCGTCGCCATCGGCCCGGCTATCCAGAATGGCCACCCGCGCCAGGCTGGCTTCACCCGTATTGAACAGGGTCGCCCCCGCGCTGGTGCTGTTGGAGCTGATGACCGAATTGCCACGGAACAGGGTGTCACGCACGCTCAATGTGCCGGCATTGAACAGGGCACCGCCCTCAGCGCGGCCAAGATCATAGTTGGCGATGCCGTTGCCATCCAAAATGCTGTTGTAGAGCTCTAGCGTGCCCTGGTTGTATATCGCTCCACCGCGGTGCTCGGCGAACCACAAGTACCAGATACGCAGCCCCGTCAGCAGACTGCGACGCAGCACGACATGGCCGCGGTTCTCGATACCGCCGCCATTCGATGTGGTATAGCCGTTGCGCAACGTCACATCCTGCACATCCAGCGCCGCGCCGGCTTCCACCTCGAACAACCTGTCCATGCTCCCGCCGTCGATGATGGTGTCCTGCCGAGCGACACCCACCACGGTCAGATTGCCGATGATCACGTCGAGATCACCATTGACGTTCTGATCCTCGTCATAGACGTCACCGTCCACACCATATTCCGGTGGCAAGGAGAGCTGGTAGGTACCAGCCCGCAGCACGATGCGGTTGGCGCCACCAAGCTGGTTGTTCACGCTGACGGCATCGCGCAACGAACAATGGCTATCGCAGATACCGTCGAACTCATCGTTGAAGCGATTGACCTTCAGATCCTGGGCCAGGACAACATCGGAAAGGGCAAAAACAGACGCGCAGGCAAGCGCGGATATGGAGTAGCGCATGGCGGAGTCTCCAGATACGGGACGTTATTCGCGGACAACGCCCAGCTTCCGCAGACCTGTCGCACATGGGCGACGGATAACTTCATAGGGGTGCGCAGGCACCCAGTCAAGACCGCTGATCCGCCAGGCCTCAGCGCGGCGCCAGCCAGCCCTCCCTGGCCGTGGATCTGCACGCTCAGCGAACCTTCGAGCCGCGCTCGTAGGCGCCCAGGTCACATCCGACCACTCCATCTCCATCGCCATCCTGCGGCCGCGGGTAGCCGCGCTGATCTACGATCGGGCATGCGCCGACACCCGCGTCCAGCGCCGGACTGGTGGGAGGCAGGCTGAAGGTCGGCAAACCGGCGTTGTTATCGGCCAGTGCATAGAGCACCTTGCCGTAGATGCTCTGATCATCGACATAAACACTCGCAGGGCAGTTGCTGGAATCGGCGCCCGACAGCAGTCCGCGAGAGATTAGACTTCCCGCGTTGGCGCAGTTGCCCTCTCTATTATCGATAAACAGGCTGTTGCGCACGGTCAGGCTGCCCTGGTTGTGCACCCCAACGGATAGATTATCCGCAACGGTCGCGTGGATCAGCGTCAGGGAAGGAGTACCCGGATACATGGGATAGTCGCTCCCGTTGGCAATGGCGGCAAAGCTCTCCATCCCAGCGAAGGGCGTCTTCGCCACGGTGACATTGGCTAGCGTCAGCGAGCCGTCGCCATCGTTACGTATCGCCGCGCCCTGGCCATCGCCACTGTTGCTGACGAAGGAAGCCCGTATCACGCTAGCCGCGCCGGTATTGAACAAAGCCCCGCCGATGCCGGTCACGTCGTCGGTACTCACACCATTGTCGACAAACAGCGTGTCTCGCACCTTGAGCGTGCCAGAGCTGAATATGGCTCCGCCAAAAGCTCCACCGCTATCTCCCGTTAACACATAGTTGCCTTCGAATTGGCTGGCATACACCTCGAGTCGACCGCTGCTGAAGATTGCCCCTCCGCTCTGCTCACCACCCCATGCGTATTGGCAGCTATTCTGGGTCAACAAGCTGTGGCGCACGGTCAGCTGGCCACGGTTTTCGATCGCCCCGCCGTCCTCGGAAGTCCGCCCATTGCGCAGCGTGAGTTTCGACACCGTCAGAGCAGCACCCGCCTCAACCTCGAATAGACGGTCGAGCGCGCCACCGTCGACGATGCTGTCGCGCTGGCCGGCACCCACCAGGGTCAGAGATCCGGAAAGCACATCGAGATCGCCATTGAGGTTCAGGTCCTCGTCGTACACCTCGCCCTCCTCGCCGTAATCTGGGGGCAACGCCAGGGTGTAGATGCCGACGGGCAAGAGGATGCGGTTGTCCCCCCCCAGCAGATTGCTGGCCATGACCGCATCACGCAACGAACAATGGCTATCGCAGCTACCGTCGAACTCATCGTTGAGGCGATTGACCTTCAGATCCTGGGCCAGGACAACATCGGAAAGGGCAAGAACAGACGCACAGGCAAGCGCGGATATGGAGTAGCGCATCGCGGAGTCTCCAGATACGGGACGTTATTCGCGGACAACGCCCAGCTTCCGCAGACATGTCGCACATGGCGACGGATAACTTCTTAGGAGGGCGCAGCCCCCCAGTCAAGACCGCTTATCCGCCAGGCCTCAGCGCGGCGCCAAGTGCGCCACAAGCAGTTGCATGCGTTGGCCAAGGCGGAGGCGGAGGCGAGGGCCGGCGGAGGTAACGCACCTTGAGGCGAGGCGAGAATGCCGACCCCGCTAGTGCCAGTCCGCCTCGAATGCGCAGGCCGAACGGCAGGCCTTACAGCGGCAGCACCTTGAGCTGCGTCAGGGCCAGCCCGCCCTGGCCCCGAGCCTGAGCGCTCAGCGAACCTTCGAGCCGCGCTCATATGCGCCCAGGTCACATCCGACCACTCCATCTCCATCGCCATCCTGCGGCCGCGGGTAGCCGCGCTGGTCGACCTGCGGGCAAAGACCGACACCGGCATCCAGCGCCGGGCTGACCGGCGGCAGACTGAAGGTGGGCAAACCCGCACCGTTGTCCCCAAGTGCATAGAGAACCCTGCCGTAGATGGCCTGCTCGTCGACATACAGGTCCGCCGAGCAGTTGCCCGAATCGCTACCGAGCAGCAGGCCCGTGGAACGCACGATGGTTCCGTAGTTGATGCAATTGTTCTGCGGGTTGTCGACGATCACGCTGTTGCGCAGCTCGAGGAAGCCGTCGTTGTACAACCCCACCTGCCCATTGCCGGCGATGGTGACATTCAGCAGCTTGAGGCGCGGGCTACCGGGGTAGGCCCAGTGGTCAGAGCCGTTGGACACCGCCGCATCCGTCTCGGACTCCTGGCTGCCGCTTCCCGTGACAGTGGCGTTGGACAGGGTCAGCACGCCGTTGCCATCGTTGCGCACTGCGGTGCCCGGGCCGTCGCCCCTGCTGCCCAGAATCGCCACGCGGGCCATGCTGGCCTCACCGGTATTGAACACCGCCGCGCCGAAGCCAGTGACGTCATCGGTGTCCACCACGTTGTTCTCAAACAGGCTATCGCGCACCTGCATCCGGCCGGCGTTGAACAGCGCACCACCCTGGGCGCTACCGCTGTCATTGATGTTGATGACGTTGTGCTGGAAGAGGCTGTCGTAGACCACCAGCGTGCCTTCGTTGTAAATCGCGCCGCCGTAGTGCTGGCCGTCCCACTGATAGGAGATCAGGTTGTCGGCCAGGCGGCTGCGCCGAACGATGAGCTGGCCGCGGTTCTCGATGGCACCGCCGTGGGTCGAGGTGAAGCCGTTGCGTAGAGTAAGGTCATCGACATACAGCACGGCACCGGCGGCAACCTCGAACAGGCGATCGATGCCGCCACCGTCGATGATGCTGCCGTCTCGCCCGGTCCCCACCAAAGTGACACTGCCGGCAAGCACATCGAGGTCGCCATTGAGATTCTCATCCTCGTCGTAGACCTCTCCCTCCTCCCCATACTCCGGCGGCAGGGACAGCTGGAGCGTGCCCGCCGGCAGCAGAATGCGGTTGGGCCCCTGGCCCGTCTGGTTGTGCGCGCGGACCGCGTCACGCAGCGAGCAGTGGGCATCGCAGACGCCATCGAACTGATCATCGAAACGGTTGACCCGAAAATCATGGGCCAGTGCGGAGTCGGCAAGAGCAAGAACAGATGCGCAGGCAAGCGCGAACGGGACATGACGCATGGCGGAACCCCCATGGGAAGACGTTATCGCGGATAACGCCCGGCTTCCGCTCCAGCGCCGCGTCGTAGCGGCGCATTAACCTTTAGAAGCCCACCCCGGCAGCGTCAACGCCACTCATCCGATCAGCTCAACGCGGAGCCAGATGCGTTACCAGCAATTGCACGCTTTCGCGGCCCTGGTACTCGTTGACGTCCAGCTTGTACGCCAGCTCCACCCAACGCACGTTGGGGTTGGGCCAGGTGTCGCGGTCGACGTTGAAGGCGATGCCATCCAGGGTCTGGCCGCCGCATTCGGTCTTCAGCACCAGCTTGAGGTGCTTCTCGCCCACCACCCGCTGATTGACGATCTGGAACAGGCCGTGGAACAGCGGTTCGGGGAAGTGCTGCCCCCAGGGCCCGGCGTGGCGCAGGGACTTGGCCAGCTCCAGATGGAACTCCTCGACGCCCAGTTGGCCATCGGACAGCAGGCGGCCGGTGAGGTCGTCCTCGCTCAGCTGGCGGCGCACCTCGGCATCGAAGGCGGCGGCGAAGGCACCGTAATTTTCTTGCGGCAGCGACAGGCCGGCCGCCATCGCGTGCCCGCCGAACTTGCTGATCAGCCCCGGATGCCTGGCCGCGACCGCGTCCAGCGCATCGCGGATATGCAGGCCTGGTACCGAACGGGCCGAGCCCTTGAGCAGGCCGTCACCGGCATCGGCGAAGGCGATGGCCGGGCGGTGGTAACGCTCCTTCAGGCGCGAGGCGAGGATGCCGATCACGCCCTGGTGCCAGTAGGCCTCGAACAGGCAAAGGCCGAACGGCATGTCCTCGACGCTCATGTCCTTGAGCTGGGCCAGCGCCTCGCGCTGCATGCCCTGCTCGATGGCCTTGCGGTCCTTGTTCAGATCGTCGAGCTGCTGGGCCATGTCGCGCACCAGTGCCTCGTCGTCGCACAGCAGGCACTCGATGCCCAGACTCATGTCATCCAGGCGCCCGGCGGCATTCAGGCGTGGACCGAGGATAAAGCCGAGGTCGGTGGAGCTGATGCGCCCGTGCTGCCGCCCAGCCACTTCGAGGATCGCCCGCAGCCCCGGCCGCGCACGGCCGGCGCGGATGCGCGCCAAGCCCTGATGAACCAAGATTCGGTTGTTGGCGTCCAGCGGTACCACGTCGGCCACACTGCCGAGGGCCACCAGGTCGAGCAGCTCGCCCAGGTTGGGTTCGGCCATACCGCTGCGAGCAAACCAGCCGATCTCCCTCAGCTTGGCGCGCAGGGCCAGCAGCACGTAGAACATCACCCCGACCCCGGCCAGGGACTTGCTCGGGAACTCGCAACCCGGCTGGTTGGGATTGACGATGGCGTCCGCCGCCGGCAGCTCCGGCCCCGGTAGGTGGTGGTCTGTGACCAGCACCCTGAGTCCGGCGGCCTTGGCCGCGGCCACGCCCTCGACGCTGGAGATGCCGTTGTCCACGGTCAGCAGCAGGTCGGGTTGACGCTGCAGGGCCACGGCGACGATTTCCGGCGTCAGGCCGTAGCCGTATTCGAAACGGTTAGGTACCAGGTAGTCGACATGCGCCGCACCGAGCATGCGCAGGCCAAGCACGCCGACCGAGCTGGCGGTGGCGCCGTCGGCATCGAAGTCGCCGACGATCAGGATGCGCTGGCGTTGCTCCAATGCCTGCACCAGCAGCTCTACCGAGCCGTCCATGCCCTTCAGCTGCTGGTACGGAATCAACCGCGCCAGGCCCTTGTCGAGCTCGGCGGCGGATTGCACACCGCGGGAGGCGTACAGGCGGGTCAGCAGCGGCGGCAGCTCACCCAGATCGGGTAGCGTGGCGGGCATGGGGCGAAGGTCGATGCGCATGGAAATCCAGGTCTTCTATTGCGGGAGGGGTGTGGAGATCAACGCTCGCCGTGCAGCCACTCCAGGGGAATCTCATGCTGGCCGCGCTCGTCGGTGACGTAGAGCAGACCGTCGCTGATCATCACGCTCCAGCTCACCGAACGCGGAAGGTCGCGGGCCAGGTTCTCCAGGGCCTCCTGGTCCACGCCGACCACATTGATGTTCTTCAGGCTGCGCACGCTGTCGAGCACCTTGTTCTGCCACACCCGCAGGTTGCCGTAGGCCACCAGGCTGAAGCGCTCGGTACGGCGCGAGCACCAGGTGATGCGCTCGGCGTCCGGCTGACCAACCTCGATCCAGTGCAGCACGCGGTCGTCCAGGCTCTTCTCCCACAGCGCCGGCTCGTCGACGTCGGACAGGCCGCGACCGAAGGCCAGCTGCTCGTGGTACCACAGCGCATAGGCGATCAGCCGCACGCACAGCCGCTCCTCGGTCTCCGAGGGATGCTTGGCCACGGTGAAGCGCAGGTTCTCGTAGACGTTGCGGTCGATGTCGGTGAGGTTGAGTTCGACTTTGTAGGGCGTGGCTTGCAGGGCCATGGGCGGGCTTCTTGGCTGGCGGGAAAGGCGGCAAGTCTACCCGAAAGGGACATGCATCGCCCCGACCCTAAGCCTGCCGTTCGGCTGATCGATGGTTCAACGCCGCGAACAGCACGCCGCACAGGGCACCGAACAGGTGGTATTCGAAGGAGATACCCTGGCTCGGCAACAGCCCGATCCACCAGCCGCCGTAGTAGAACAGCACCAGCAGGGCGATCAGCAGGCTGCCAAGGCTGCGTTCGAACCAGGCGCGCGCCAGCAACAGGCCCCACAGGCCGAACACCCAGCCACTGGCCCCCAGGTGCATGCCCGGCCGGGCGAACAGCCAGACCAGCAGGCCGCTGCCGACGATGATGAAGGCGCTGGCAGCGAGGAACTGGCGCAGCGAACCGAGCAGTGCCAGCCAGCCCAGCAACAACAGCCCCGGCAGGTTGTTGAGCAGGTGCCACCAGCCGGCGTGCAGCCAGGGCGCTATCAGAATGCCGGGCAGGCTGTCGACGTGCCGTGGCAACACGCCCCATAGATTTAAGGCATTGCCGCTCAGGCTGTTGCCGACCTGCAACGCCAGCATAAGCCCGGCAATGCTCAATAGAAGCTGCAGGCGCGTCTTCATCTCAGCAAGCCACATGAACATCCCTCCCTGACTAGCCAGCCGGCGATTTAACCGCATATTGGGTACAGCCGCCGTGCAATCGCATAGGCTAAGCGCTCTGCCAGAACGCCTTGGAGCCACGATGATCCCCAGCAAACCCCTCGCCGGCCTGAAAGTGATCGAGCTCGGCACTCTGATCGCCGGCCCCTTCGCCTCGCGCATCTGCGCCGAGTTCGGCGCCGAGGTGATCAAGGTCGAGTCACCGGATGGCGGCGATCCCCTGCGCAAGTGGCGCAAGCTGTACGAGGGCACCTCGCTGTGGTGGTTCGTGCAGGCGCGCAACAAGCAGTCGATCACCCTCAACCTCAAACACGAGGCCGGCCGCGAGGTGCTGAAGAAGTTGCTGAGCGAAGCCGACATCCTGATCGAGAACTTCCGCCCCGGCGTGCTGGAAAAACTCGGCCTCGGCTGGGACGTGCTGCATGCGCTCAATCCGAAACTGGTGATGGTTCGCCTGTCCGGCTTCGGCCAGACCGGGCCGATGCAGGACCAGCCGGGCTTCGGCGCGGTGGGGGAGTCGATGGGCGGGCTGCGCTACATCACTGGTTTCGAGGATCGTCCACCAGTGCGCACCGGCATCAGCATCGGCGACTCCATCGCCGCGCTATGGGGAGTGATCGGCGCCCTGATGGCCCTGCGGCACCGCGAGGTCAACGGCGGCAGCGGCCAGGTGGTCGACGTGGCACTGTACGAGGCGATCTTCGCCATGATGGAAAGCATGGTCCCGGAGTTCGACGTGTTCGGTTTCATCCGCGAGCGCACCGGCAACATCATGCCCGGCATCACGCCCTCCTCCATCCACACCTGCGCCGACGGCAAGCACATCCAGATCGGCGCCAACGGCGATGCGATCTTCCAGCGTTTCATGCGCGCCATCGGCCGCAGCGATCTGGCCGACGACCCGACCCTGGCCGACAACGCGGGGCGCGATGCGCGCCGCGATGAACTCTACGGGGTGATCGACCGCTGGGCCGCCAGTCTGCCGCTGGCCGAGGTAGAAGCCACCCTGGTACGCGCCGAAGTGCCGGCCAGCCGCATCTATTCCGCCGAAGACATGTTCAAGGACCCGCAGTTCCTCGCCCGCGAGATGTTCCTCGCGGCCAAGCTGCCGGACGGCAAGCCGTTCAAGATGCCCGGCATCGTGCCCAAGCTGAGCGAGACCCCGGGCAGCGTGGAATGGACCGGCCCGGCCCTGGGCGAGCACAACGAGGCGGTGCTGAGCCGCCTCGGCTACAGCACCGCACAGATCGCCGAGCTGCGCGCCAGCCGCGCCATCTGAATCCAACATCCTGCGCAGAAAGGAAGCCTGCATGCCCCTCAAGATCGATGCCCACGACCTCGCCCGCGCCGTCAGCGCCGGCGTCCTCCAGCCCGGCCAGGATGAGCGCCTGCTAACCTTCCTGCGCCAGCAGCCGGAACAGCACGCCAGCTTCCAGCTGGCCCACATCGCCTACTACTTCGGCGCACTGCTGATCATGGGCGCCATGGGTTGGCTGATGAGCGAAGCCTGGATGCGCGTCGGCGATGCGGCCCTGCTGCTGATCGCCCTGTCCTATATCGGCCTGCTCACTGCTTGCGGCCTGAGGCTGTGGCGCCGCGGCCAGCAGATCCCCGGCGGCCTGCTCGGCGCGGTGGCGGTGAGCCTGGTGCCGCTGGCGGTGTTCGCCTTCGAGCGCCTGACCGGCCTGTGGCCACTGGATGACTACCAGGGCGATTACCAGGACTACTACGTCTACGTGCAGGGCGGCTGGCTGGCGATGGAAGCCGCCACCGTGGTCGCCGGGCTACTGATGCTGCGCCTGCTGCCCTTCCCGTTCATCGTCATGCCGATGGCGATCGCGCTGTGGTTCATGTCCATGGACCTCAGCGAACTGATCCACGGCGACAGCTTCAACTGGGAGCAGCGCCGCGACGTGTCGCTGTGGTTCGGCCTCGGCCTGCTGCTGATGTGCTTCGTGGTCGACGGCCGCACCCGCAAGGACTACGCCTTCTGGGGCTACCTGGCCGGACTCGCGGCGTTCTGGGGCGGACTGAGCCTTTCCGACAGCGGCAGCGAATGGGGCAAGGCGCTGTACTGCCTGATCAACCTCGGCCTGATGGCGATCGCCGTGCTGCTGCGCCGCCCGCTGTTCATGGTGTTCGGCGCGCTGGGCGTGGCTGGCTACCTGGGTTACCTGTCCCACGAGGTGTTCGCCGACTCGCTGCTGTTCCCCATCGTGCTGACGCTGATCGGCCTGGGCGTGATCGGCCTTGGGCTGCTCTACCAGAAGCACCGCGAGCAGCTGACCGATGGTTTGCGCACCCGGCTGCCGGCAGCCTTGCTGGACTTCCTGCCCGCCCTGCGGCGCTGACCACGGCCGCGCTCACCGCTGCAGAGCGGCAGCGGTGAGCTGCACTGCGACGCAAGCATGCAGGGAAGCGTCATCCGCAGACCAACGGCCTTGCCGGAAAATACTTAAAAGTCCAACATGGACAAATAAGTTTAATTCAAGTCCAGCGGAGTGCCTCTTCCCATGTCCAGCCCGACTCCTTATGTAATCCACCAGGCCGAAGCCGAACGCCTGCTCGCCCGCATCGACGTGCCCGCAGCCCTGCGCGACATGTTCCGCAGCCTGGCCGCCGGCCAGGCCGTGCAACCGGCGCAGCAACTGGTGGAGTTCCCCACGGGCGGCGACTTCATCAACTACCTGGGTGTGCTGGCCGAGGCTGGCGTCTATGGGGTCAAGACCTCGCCCTACATTCCCGGCCCGCAGGGCGCGGTAGTCACCGCCTGGACCCTGCTAATGTCGATGCGCAGCGGCCAGCCGCTGCTGCTGTGCGACGCCCACAGCCTGACCACCGCGCGCACCGCCGCCACCACCGCCCTGGCGGTCGACGAGCTGGCACCGGCCGGCGCCCGTCACCTGGCGATCATCGGCAGCGGCGCGGTGGCACGCGCCCACCTGCACTACGTGAAAGGCCTGCGCGAGTGGCAGAGCATCCGCCTGTACTCGCCGAGCCTGGCCAGCCGCAGCGGCGCCGAACGCGCCGAGCTGCAGGCCCTGAATAGCCGCCTGCAGCTGTGCGACAGCCAGGCAGCGGCGGTGGCCGGTGCCGAGGTGATCCTGCTGTGCACCTCCTCGGCCAGCCCGGTGTTCGATCCGCTGAGCCTCGGCCGCAACGTACTGGTCACCTCGATCAGCACCAATGCGCCACGCGCCCACGAGGTGCCGCCGGCCAGCCTGGCCGGCATGGACGTGTATTGCGACTACCGCGCCACCACCCCCAGTGCGGCCGGCGAGATGCTCTTGGCGGCGGAAACCGGCTGGAACCGCAGCAGCATCCGCGGCGACCTGCCCGAGCTGCTCAGCGGCCTGGCGCCCAAGCCGGACTACCAGCGCCCGGTGTTCTTCCGCTCCATCGGCCTGGGCCTGGAAGACATGGCCCTGGCCAACGCCCTGTACCAGCTGCGGGATCAAGGCCAATGAGCGCGGTGATCGACAGCGAGTTCCTGATCATCGGTGCCGGCATCGCCGGCGCCTCGACCGGCTACTTCCTCGCGCCGCACGGCAAGACCATCCTGCTGGAGCGCGAGAGCCAGCCCGGCTATCACAGCACCGGGCGCTCCGCCGCGCTCTACACCCTGGCCTACGGCACTCCCCAGGTACGCGCGCTGACCGCCGCCAGCCGCGCCTTCTTCGATGCGCCGCCGGCCGGCTTCAGCGAACATCCGCTGCTCAGCCCGCGCGGTGAGATGGTGGTGGACTTCAGTGGCGACGCTGAGGAGCTGCAGCGCCAGTTCGACAGCGGCAAGGCCAGCGTGGCGGACATGCGCCTGCTCAGCGCCGACGAGGCCTGCGCCCTGGTCCCGGTGCTGCGTCGCGACAAGGTGCATGGCGCCATGCTCGACCCCAGCGCTGCCGATATCGACACCGACGCCCTGCACCAGGGCTTCCTGCGCGGCATCCGCCAGCAGGGCGGGGAAATCCACTGCAACCGCGAGGTCAGCAGCATCGGCAAGGTCGAGGACGGCTGGCAGGTGCGCTGCGGCCAGCAGTTGTACAGCTGCCGCGTGCTGATCAACGCCGCCGGCGGCTGGTGCGACCAGATCGCACGGCTGGCCGGGGTCGCCCCTATCGGCCTGGTGCCCAAGCGGCGCGCCGCCTTCACCTTCCCGGCGCCGGAGGGTGTGGACTGCCACGCCTGGCCCTGCCTGGTGGACCTGCACGAGGCCTTCTACTTCAAGCCGGATGCCGGCCAGCTGCTCGGCTCGCCGGCCAACGCCGATCCGGTGGAGCCTCACGACGTGCAGCCGGAAGAGCTGGACATCGCCATGGGCCTGTACCAGATCGAAGAGCACACCAGCATGAGCGTGCGCCGTCCGGCGCACACCTGGGCCGGCCTGCGCAGCTTCGTCGCCGATGGCGATCTGGTCGGCGGCTACGACGTCCACGCCGAGGGCTTCTTCTGGGTCGCCGCCCAGGGCGGCTATGGCATCCAGACCAGCGCGGCAATGGGCGAGGCCTGCGCCGCGCTGATCCGTCGCCTACCGCTGCCGACGCGCTTCGCTGAGTTCGGCCTGACCATGCAGATGCTCTCGCCTTCCCGACTGGGATGAGTTACGGCACACTCGCTGCGCCCCGTCATGCGGGGCGCAGAACCGGAGCCCTTGCATGAAGCCGACACCCGCCGCCGACCTGGACAATTTCCGCGCCATCGCCGATGCGATCGCCACCCTGTTCTTCCCCCATGCCGAGGTGGTGCTGCACGACCTGCGCACGCAGAAGATCGACCATATCGCCAACAACCTGTCCAAGCGCGCGGTCGGCGACGATGCAGCCCTGGAAGACATGCTCAGCGGCGAAGTCGACGAGCGCAATATCGGCCCCTACGAGAAGCTCAACTGGGATGGACAGAAGATCCGCTCGGTCAGCACCGTGCTGCGCGACGGCCGGGGCACGCCGATCGCCGTGCTGTGCCTGAACCTGAATATCTCACTGTTCGAGACGGCCAAGCAGGCGCTCGACCTGTTCCTCTCCGCCAGCAAGGTGATCCCACAGCCCGACGCGCTGTTCCGCGACGACTGGCAGGAGCGCATCAACACCTTCCTGCATGGCTGGCTGCAGCAACGCCAGCTCGGCCTCGCCCGCCTCAGCCGCGAACACAAGCGCGAGCTGGTCGAGGCCCTGCACGCCGAGGGCGCGTTCAAGGGCAAGAGCGCGGCCAACTACGTGGCCAATGTGCTCAACATGGGCCGCGCCACGGTGTACAAGCACCTCAAGGAGATCAAGGGCGAGGCCTGAGCCCTCAGGGCCGCGAGTACGCCTGGAACAACAGCCGCACCTGCGCGCTCGGCTCGCCGAAGTACCTGCGGTACAACGGCTCGATCTCGCCGCTGCGGTATACCTGGCTCAACTCGCGATCCACCAGCAGGCGGAAGTCATCGTCGCCACGCGCCATGACCAGCGACAGTGACTCCAGCTCGAACAGCCGATCCAGTACCTGCAGATCGCCGGCCGCACGACTGAGCGCCACCTGGTTCTGCAGCACCACGCGATCGGCGAAGAAGGCGTCGGCCTTGCCCTGCGCCACCACAGCCACGCCCTCGGCATAGCTGGCAACCGGCACCACACTGGCCTGCACGCCATACAGGCGCAGCTTGTCGCGCACCCAGCGCTCGGTGACGCTGTCGCCGATGACCGCGAAGCGCTGGCGGGTCAGGCCGCGATTGATGGTGGCGCGCCACTGCGGGCCGCTACGCTGGGCCTGGCCGTTGAGCGACGCCACCAAGCTGGGCGAAGCGTCGCTGCGCACCACCACACCACGCCCGGCCGGATAGATCGGCAGCGAGAAGTTCAACAGTTCGCGCCGCGCCAGGGTCTCCACCAGACCGCTGCACAGCAGGTCGACTTCTCCCGCCTGCAGCGCAGTCAGCACTTGGTCACGCGCCAGCAACCGATAGTGCACTTGCAGCCCTGCGAGGCCGAGCTCGCGCTCGACCCGTTCGGCCACCCGCTGGCACAGCTCAATGCCATAGCCCCCCGGCCGCTCGCCCTGCTGCGAGGAAAATGGCGCCAGGTCGGCCAGGTAGCCGAGATTGAGGCTGTTGCTGCTACGGATCCGCTCCAGCGTCTGCGCCGCCAGCGGCTGTGCCAGCAGCAACGCCATCAGCATCCAGGCTGCGCGCTTCATGGCGTCTGCTCCTTCAGCGCCATGCGCTGTTCCAGCATGCGATCGGCGATGTAACCGAACAGCAGGTAACCCACCGCGGTGACGATCATGCCGCCGAACACCGCCTCGGTACCCGAGGCATACAGGGCGTAGAAGCTGTAGGCCATGGCCAGCGCCAGGGCGACCATGTTGCGGTACTGGATGCCCCGCGCCACGCCGGCCTTCTGCATGATGATCAGCAGCGCGGAGAGCGCGGTGATGTACGGAATGATGTTGGTCACCGCCGCCAGGTTGACCAACTTGCTGAACTGCTCCGAGGCGTTCGGCGAGATGGTCGACACCGCCATGCCGGTCTGCAGCACGGCATTGGCGATCAGGCCGAGCAGCGGCGCGCCGAGCAGAGTGACCCGGGCAAACAGGCGCGGGAACATGCCCTGCTCAGCAGTCACCTTGGCGGTCTGCGCCAGGGTGAACTGCCAACCCAGCAGCGAGCCGACACAGGCCATCACCGCCAGGGCCATGATGATGTCGCCGACCCAGCCGTTGAACATCTTCGCGTAGACGAAGGCAAACGGTGCGCTGGAGTTGGCCAGCTCGGCGTTCGGCACTATGCCCATGATCACCGAGGTGGACAGCACATAGACCACCGCCGCGCCGAGGGTGCCCAGCAGGCAGGCCAGCGGCACGTTGCGCTGGGGGTTCTCCACCGCATCGGAGTTCTGCGCCGCCGACTCCATGCCGAGGAAGGCCCACAGGGTCAGCGGAATGCTCTGCGCAATGGCGTCGCTGGTGGCGATGCCGTTGGGGTTCCAGGCCTGGCGGAAAATATCGGGATCGAACCAGAACCAGCCGATCACCGACAGCCCGGCTACCGGGATGATCACCCCCCATACCGTCACCGAGCCGATCTGCCCGGTGACCTTGGGCCCGCCGAAGTTGGCCAGCGAGGTCAGCCAGATCAGGCCGACACTGCCGACGAACAGCGGGATCGCGCCGCTGCCCAACCAGGGAAGGAATGGTGTCAGGTAGCCCACCGCCGAGATGGCGATGGCCACATTGCCGATCGCCAGCGACAGGAAGTACAGGTAGGAACAGAGAAAGAACGCCGACTTGCCATGGGCCTCCTCGGTGTAGGCCGACATGCCGCCGGGCCGCGTGCAGTAGATGCCGCACTGCGAGAAGCAGTAGGCGATGGCCATCGAGCCTATCGCCGTGATGATCCAGGAGAGCAACGACACCGCCCCCAGCTGGGCCATGCTCGATGGCAGCATGATGATGCCCGAGCCCATCATGTTCACCGCCACCAGGGTGGTCAGCCCCGTCAGCCCCATTTTCTTGCCTGTCGCCGCCATGGTCGCCCCCTTCCCTATCAGCCCCTCCTCATACTAGGTGGAGCGCAGCGGCTGCGCCTGCGGCGGCGGGCAAAATTCAGGCGTCGTGCATCGCTCGCGAATCGACCGGCGCCTGTTCGCGCTGATGCAGGCAGTAGTCGCGAAGCACCTCGGCCACGCGCAATCGGTAGTCGGCGAATACTCCGCCACGACCGGCCAGCTGCGCCTGGCGATGCTCCTCGGTATTGCGCCACTGGCGCACGGCTGCCTCGTCGCGCCAGAACGACAGCGACAGCAACTTGCCAGGCTGGCTGAGACTCTCGAAGCGCTCGATGGAAAGGAAGCCGTCGATGGCCTGCAGCTGCTCGCGCAGGTCGGCGGCCAGCCCCAGGTAGGTGTCGCGCCGGCCCGCGGCCGGCTGCACCTCAAAGATCACCGCGATCACGACTGCGGCTCCACGCCCAGCGTCCCCTCCACCACCTCGAGGAAACTGCGTTCCTCGCGCAGGATGAAGCGCTTGTCCTGGGCCAGGGCAAAGTTGGCGCGGCCCTCGGCGTCGCTCTTCAGCCGGGCGCGGTAGGCCTCGTAGGCGGCCAGACTGGGAAAGGCGATCAGGCCCCAGGCGATGTCGTTACTGCCTTCGTGCGGCAGGAAGTAGCCGAGCAGGTGACCACCACAGCGCGGGATGATGCGCCCCCAGTTCTCCGCGTACTCGCGGAAGGCTTCGCGCTGGAAAGGGTCTATCTGGTAGCGGATGAAACAGGTGATGGGCATGGCACGTCCTCCTCGGTTGATGGGGCCACGCTAACGCTTTGTCGCCACCCGATGGTTCGACTAGGATCGAACCATGAAAGACGGACCCAACATTGCCCGCATCGCCGCGCTGATCGGCGACCACGCCCGCGCCGAAGTGCTCACCGCACTGATGGCCGACCGCGCCCTCACCGCCACCGAACTGGCCAACCTCGCCGGGGTCAGCAAACCGACCATGAGCGCGCACCTGGCCAAGTTGCTCGACGCCGGCCTGATCGCCGGCGTGGCCCAGGGGCGCCACCGCTACTTCCGCCTGGCCGACGCCGACGTCGCCCGCCTGCTCGAAGCATTGATGGGCGTGGCCTTCCGCGCCGGCGCCGTACGCGTGCGCTCCAGCCCGCGCGAGCCGGCACTACGCAAGGCGCGGGTGTGCTACGACCACCTGGCCGGGGAATTGGGCGTGAAGGCCTACGAGACGCTGCTGCATCGAGGAAAGCGGCGAGGAGCTGCGCCTGACCGAGGCCGGCAAGAATTGGTTCGGCGCACTGGAAATCGATGTGGAGGCCGCTGCAGGACGGCGGCGCCACCTGTGCCGCCCCTGCCTGGACTGGAGCGAGCGCCGCCATCACCTCGGCGGCGCCTTGGGCGCGCAGCTGCTGCAACGCCTGTTGCAGTTGGGCTGGGCCAAACGCGACCCGGCCTCGCGGGTGGTCGCATTCAGCGCCAGCGGCGAGCGCGAGCTGGAACGCCTGCTGCAGAGCTGAACGGTGTCAGCTCCGCCTCGCCTCAGTCGCCGTAGATATCGAAGCTGAAGTATTTGGCCTGGATCTTCTGATATTCGCCGCTGGCACGGATGCCGGCGATGGCCGCATTCAGCTTGTCCAACAGCGCCTTGTCGCCCTTGCGCACGGCAATGCCGGCGCCCTCGCCGAAGTAGGCAGGGTCGGTGAAGGCCGGACCGACGAAGGCGAAGCCCTTGCCCTGCGGAGTCTTGAGGAAGCCCTCATCGACCGGGATGGCGTCGGCCAGGGTGCCGTCGACACGGCCGGAAACCAGGTCCAGGTAGATCTCGTTCTGCGAGCTGTAGCGCACCACTTCCACGCCCTTGGGCGCCAGCACCTCGGTGGCGAAACGGTCGGTGGTGGTGGCGCGCTGCACGGCGATGCGCTTGCCGCTGAGGCTGCTGAAATCGTCACTGACCACGCTGCCTTGCTTCATCGTCAGGCGCGCCGGGCTGTAGTAGTACTTGCCGGTGAAATCCACCGACTTGCGGCGTTCGTCGGTAATGGTCATGGACGACAGCACGGCGTCGACCTTCTTCACCTTGAGCGACGGGATCAGGCCGTCGAACTCCTGCTCCACCCACTGACATTCGACCTTCATCTGGGCGCAGAGCGCGACGCCGATGTCCACGTCGAAGCCGGCAATCGAGCCGTCAGCCTGCTTGAAGGCGAAGGGCGGATAGGCAGCCTCGATGCCCAGACGCAGGGGCCTGTCGGCGGCGAACAGGTTGGAGGCCATCAGGCTCAGGGCGAGGCCGCCCAGCAGTGCGAGTTTCTTCATGGTGTGACTCCCGGATGCGCCCACCGCGAGGCGGGCAGGTTGGCAAATGGCTGGGCAGAAGAAAGGGCCGCCGGCGCGAACCGGAACGAGCGAGGAGAGAGGAATAGCTGGCGCTGGAGCATGATCGACGAACCGCTATTTTGTACTTATAAATCCATACTGGACTTTTATGTACAAATCGTCAACAGCCGTTCGCCTACCGCCGATCATGGTGAAAGGCAGCGGTGCTCATCTGATTTTCAGGGTTTGGACCAGCGCTGCGCCGCCTGCTGATCGCTGCAGCGTCCTTCCACCCAGCGCGCTCCGTCCGGGGTGTCTTCCTTCTTCCAGAACGGCGCGCGGGTCTTCAGGTAATCCATGATGAAGTTGCAGGCGTCGAACGCCGCCTGGCGGTGGGCGCTGGCGGTGCCGACGAAAACGATGGGCTCGCCCGGCTGCAATTGGCCGACCCGGTGCAGCACCTCCACGCGCAGCAACGGCCAGCGCTGCTCGGCCTCGCTGACGATGCCGGCCAGGGCCTTCTCGGTCATGCCCGGGTAATGTTCGAGGAACATGCCGCGCACGTCCTGGCCATCGTTGTAGTCGCGCACGTAGCCGACGAAGGTGGCTACCGCACCGATGCCAAGGTTGGCGGCGTGCAGCGCATTGAGCTCGACGCCCGGATCGAAGGCCTCGACCTGTATCCGGACGCTCATCTCAACCGCCTGTGACCGTGGGGAAGAACGCGATCTCGTCACCGTCGGCGATTTCGGTCTCCAGGCCACAGAGCTCCTGATTACGCGCGCACATCAGGTTCTGCTCGGCCAGCACCTGCCACACGCCGCCACGGCTCTGCAGATGCTCGCGCAGCTGTTCCAGGTTGCTCAGCGCGGCACGCTGCAGCTGCTCGCCCTCGATGCCCAGCACCTCTCGGTAGCGGGCGAAATACTGTACGCGGATCATGTCAGGCTCCCTGCCTCGTGATAGTCCAGATGGTAATCGCCGCTCTTGCCGCCGGACTTCTCCAGCAGGCGTACGGCCTCGATGCAGATGCCGCGGTCCACGGCCTTGCACATGTCGTAGATGGTCAGCGCGGCGACGCTGGCGGCGGTCAGCGCCTCCATCTCCACGCCGGTCTGCCCTGCCAGCTTGCAGCGCGCGACGATGCGCACGCAGTCGATACCCTCGGCTTCCAGCTCGACCTTGACGCTGGTCAGCAGCAGCGGGTGGCACAGCGGAATCAGCTCGTGGGTCTTCTTCGCCGCCTGGATACCGGCGATGCGCGCCACGGCGAACACGTCGCCCTTGGGATGGCTGCCGTCGGCGATCATCGCCAGGGTCGCGGGCAGCATGCGCACACGGGCTTCGGCCACGGCCTCGCGGGAGGTCACCGCCTTGTCGGTGACGTCCACCATGTTGGCGCGGCCTTGGGAATCGAGATGGGTCAGCACGGTCTGGCTCCGGGATAGATGCGGCCATTGTAACGCCGCCGCCACAGAGCGCGCGCGCCCGCACGCTCCTCCGGTCGGAAGAGCGTGCGGCTGCATCGGTTACATGTGCGCTTCGGCGTACTCGGCCAGCACCGAGCGCGGCACCCCTTGCAGGGTGATGTGCACACCGTGCTCGAAGTCCTTGAAGCGCTCGGTGAGGTAGGTCAGGCCGGAGCTGGTGGCGGACAGGTAAGGCGTGTCGATCTGCGCCAGGTTGCCCAGGCAGATCACCTTGGAGCCCGTACCGGCACGGGTGATGATGGTCTTCATCTGGTGCGGGGTGAGGTTCTGGCACTCGTCGATCAGGATCAGGCTGTGCTGGAAGCTGCGCCCGCGGATGTAGTTGAGCGACTTAAATTGCAGCGGCACCTTCTGCAGGATGTAGTCGACGCTGCCGTGGGTGCTTTCGTCATCCGAATGCAGTGCCTCCAGGTTGTCGGTGATGGCGCCGAGCCAGGGCTCCATCTTCTCCGCCTCGGTGCCGGGCAGGAAGCCGATGTCCTCGTCCAGGCCCTGCACGCTGCGGGTGGCGATGATGCGGCGGTAGCGCTTGCTGACCATGGTCTGCTCGATGGCCGCGGCCAGCGCCAGGATGGTCTTGCCCGAGCCGGCGGCGCCGGACAGGTTGACCAGGTGGATATCCGGATCGAGCAGGGCGAACAACGCCAGCGACTGGTAGATGTCCCGCGGCTTGAGGCCCCAGGCCTCCTGGTGCAGCAGCGGCTCCTGATGCAGGTCGAGAATGGTCAGGGTGCTGCCCTCGATGCCCTTGACCCAGCCGACGAAGCCCTGCTCGTCGATGATGAACTCGTTGATATGCACGGCCGGCAGGTTGTCGGTGAGCTGCACCTGGTGCCAGGTACGGCCATGGCCTTGGCGGGTCTCGACCTTGCTCACGCGATCCCAGAACGAGCCGCTCATGTTGTGGTAACCGCGTGACAGCAGGGACACGTCGTCGACCAGCTGGTCGGTATGGTAGTCCTCGGCGGAGATGCCACAGGCACGCGCCTTCAGGCGCATGTTGATGTCCTTGGTCACCAGCACCACGCGCATGCCCGGATTGCTGCTGCGCAGGTCCACCAACTGGTTGATGATCTTGTTGTCGTTGAGGTTTTCCGGCAGCCAGGTGATGGGCTCGGCACGCTTGCTCATGAGGATCGACAGGCTGCCCTTCGGCCCGCTCTTGCCGCGCTGGATGGGGACGCCCTTCTCGACGTCCTCGGGAATCGCATCACCGAGTACCTGGTCGATCAGGCGGATGGCCTGGCGGCATTCGGCGGCCACCGTGTGCTTGCCGGTCTTGAGCTTGTCCAGCTCCTCCAGCACGGTCATGGGGATGGCGACGTGGTGTTCCTGGAAATTCAGCAGCGCGTTGGGATCGTGGATCAGGACGTTGGTGTCGAGGACGTAGAGGGTGGGCTGGGTGGAGCGGGTGCGTCCGTGATCATCCATACTCGGTCACCTTATCGAGGGGCCTGGACGACAGAGCCTCTACAGCTCCGTCGCGGAGGACCGCCCACCTCCCGAACGGAGCGGGATACGCGAGCAAAGGTGATGGCCGAGGGCCGCCACCTGTGCTGCAGGGTTCGGCGGTCTGCTTTTTTAATACCCCAATCTGGATGACAGAAAAAAGAACTTTTTCTTCGGCCGGAAGCTTTTTTTACAGCGCGACGAATAACGCTTGGCGAGGCGCAAGTGCACCGTTAAAGTCGGAAGTCCTCCCTGCGGCAAAGCCTTCACAACGCCGCTTCGCTTCAGTTCTCTTGGTCTACCTCTCTCGCTCGGCACAGCCCGGCAGATGCGCTCCTGCCCGTCTCGTCAATCGCTCTCATAGGTAGAGCTGTGGACGCCATCCAGCCTAGAATCGCGCCTCGCTTACTGGAGAGCCACTCGATGCTGTTGGTGATTTCCCCCGCCAAGACCCTGGACTACGACACCCCGCCGCCCATTGGCCGCTTTACCCAGCCCGAGCACCTGGACCATGCCCAGGAGCTGATCGGCCAGCTGCGCGAGATGAGCCCGCAGCAGATCGGCGAGCTGATGCATCTGTCGGACAAGCTGTCGGCGCTCAACGTGGCGCGCTATGGCAGCTGGCAGCGGCCGTTCAATCCGTCCAACGCCAAGCAGGCGCTGCTGGCGTTCAAGGGCGATGTGTACACCGGCCTGCAGGCCGAGGACTTCTGCGAGGCCGACTTCGACTTCGCCCAAAACCACCTGCGCATGCTCTCCGGCCTGTACGGCGTGCTGCGCCCGCTGGACCTGATGCAGCCGTACCGCCTGGAGATGGGCACCAAGCTGGCCAATGCCCGCGGCAACAACCTCTACGACTTCTGGGGCGAGCGCATCAGCGGCTGGCTCAACGAGGCGCTGGCCGCGCAGGGCGACGACATCCTGCTCAACCTGGCCTCCAACGAGTACTTTGGAGCGGTCAAGCGCAAGGCACTGAACGCTCGGGTCATCGACACCGAGTTCAAGGACCTGAAGAACGGCCAGTACAAGATCATCAGCTTCTACGCCAAGAAGGCCCGCGGCCTGATGGCGCGCTACGTGATCAAAGAGCGCATCCGCGATCCCCAGCAGCTCAAGGCCTTCGACTACCAGGGTTACCGCTACAGCGCCGAGCAGTCCAAACCGGACAGCCTGGTGTTCCTGCGCGATCATTCAGAGGACTGATCTGGCCGGCTGGGCCAGTACGCCGGCGCCGGGAGTGGTTATGATCGGGCCTCCCCTTCCTCGCGAGACAAGGAGTGCCCATGACCCAGCCCGTAGTCCTGATCACCGGTTGCTCCAGCGGCATCGGCCGCGCCCTGGCTGAGGCCTTCAAGGCCGCTGGCTACCAGGTCTGGGCCTGCGCCCGCAAACCCCAGGATCTCGCCGGCCTGACCGCCGCTGGCTTCGTCGCGGTGGCGCTGGACGTCAATGACGCCGTGGCCGTTCAGCGCGCCGTCGAGCGCGTGCAGAGCGAGGCCGGGCGCCTCGACGTGCTGATCAACAATGCCGGCTACGGCGCCATGGGCCCGCTGCTCGACGGCGGCGCCGAAGGTATGCGCCAGCAGTTCGAGACCAACGTATTCAGCCTGGTCGAGCTGACCCGCGCCTGTTTCCCGCTGCTGCGCGCCAGTCGTGGCCTGGTGGTCAATATCGGCAGCATTTCCAGCGTGCTGATCACTCCGTTCGCCGGCGCCTACTGCGCCTCCAAGGCTGCGGTGCATGCGCTCTCCGGCGCCCTGCGCCTGGAGCTGGCGCCGTTCGGCGTGCAGGTAATGGAAGTGCAACCAGGGGCTATCGAGTCCAGCTTCGGCGCCAACGCCAGCCACAGCGCCGAGCAGCTGGTCAACGAACAGTCGCCCTGGTGGCCGGTGCGCGAGGGCATCCGCGCCCGCGCCAATGCCTCGCAGGAGAAGCCGACGCCAGCCGCGGAGTTCGCCGCCATCCTGCTGGCCGCCGTGCGCCAGGCCAAGCGTCCGGCCCTGCTGCGCATCGGCAACGGCAGCCGCAGCCTGCCGCTGATCAATCGCCTGCTGCCGCGCAAGCTGATGGACCGCATGCTGAGCAAGCGCTTCGGCCTGAATACCCGGCTGTGACTGCCATGCCGCGCCGCTTCCCGCTCTACCGCTACGTCCTGGGTGCGACGGCGGCGGCGTTCCTGTTCAACGTCTTATTACGCGTTCCGCTGAAGATCGGCGGCATGCCCGCCACGCTGCTGGCGGCACTGCTCAGTGCCTGGGCCCTGTGCACCGCCTTTGCCTGGATCGAGGGGCGCCGGCCGCAAGCGGTCGAGCGCTGGCTGCTGGTGGCGCTCTACAGCTTGCAGCTGGGCCTGCTCTACCTGGTGATCCTCGGCCTGATGTGGCTGAAGGACGAACCCGGCGACATGGGCCTGCTGCTGTTCTTCTTCCACTACCTCGTTTACCCGGCGGCCCTGCTGCTGGTGCTGCACATTTCCCGCACGCGCCCGGGCTAACGGACTGCGCAATCGGGCAAGGCCTGGCATTCACCCGCTGCGTTGCCGGCTGCCGACAGCGGCGCGCCAAGGCGCCGGTCATCCGGCGCCAGGCGACGCGCGCAGGCTCTGGCCGCGCTGGCCTGGGACACGCAGCCACGCTCGTTGAGCATCTCCGACAGGTTGAACCAGCCGGCGGCGAAATCACCGCGGCGGCTCAAGCTGTCACGCAACTGCCGTTCGGCGCCAGCTCGGTCGCCCGATGCATACAGCAGATTGGCCATGGCGAAGCCAGGCAGCGGCTCTTCGGGCCACTGTCGCAGCGCCGTCCGATAGGCCGTCGCGGCGGCTTCGCGCTGGCCGGTCTGCTCCAGGTCGCTGGCCGCCTGCATCCAGGAGGTCAGCTGCGGCTCCGCCGGTAGGCGATCCGGCGGCAGAGTCAGCACGGCCCAGCGCCCTGCGCGCGCCCAGGTGCGGTCGAAATCGGTGAAATCGGTGGTCCAGCGCTTGGTTCGCGCCGAGCGCAGGACCAGCTCCTGACGCTCGCGGTCGTAGCCAACGGCCACCGCGAAGTGCCATTGCGGGTACCAGTCCAGCCCCAGGTTCTGCATCACCAGCACCGGGTTGCCAGCCGCCAGTTGCGCGAGAACGGCGTCCAGCTTCGGCTGCAGCGGGTAGACGAGTTGGCCGTGCTGGCGCGCGCTGGCAATCAGCTCGACCTTCAGGCTGCCCTTGCGCGCCGGCAGGTAAACGCTCGGCAGCAGCGCCTCGGGCGAGGTCTCTACGCCGCGCTGCACCAGCACGGTGGCCAGGGCCGCCGGGCCGCACTGGTAGTCATCCTGGGGGAAGAACGGGGTGTCGGCGAGTTCGACCCGCGCGGGCAAGCGCTCGCTGCTGGCCGACAACTGCAGCTGCTGGCCGGCACAGCCGGTCAGCATCAGCACAGCGAGGGCCAGAGGCCCCCACCTCAGCGCAGGCATTTCACGAAGCTGAAGATATCGGTGGCGCAGAGCATGTCGGTGATGATGAAGATCACCAGGAACAGCACGATGATCCCGACCACACCGGCACCTGCCGGCTCCTCGGACAGCTGCTGGTTGAACTGGGCCAGCTCGGCCGGCGTCAGGCTATCGATGCGCTTCTCGACCTGGGCACGATCCACGCCCATCTCCTGCAGTTTCTGCTGCACCTGCTGGTCATCCAGCATCGCTCGCAGCTGCTCGCGGTCGACCTGCTGGCGTTGCTCTTGCAGCACCTCGGGCGTGCCGAGCATTGCCGCATTGGCCAACGGCACCTGGGCGAACATCAGCAGATTGAGGGCAGCGAGAACGGCAGCGAGATAACGCTTGAACGGGTGGGTACGCATGACGGCGACTCCTGTTGGTATTGTTATCTTCTTGACCCGCTGCGCTACGCCCTGGTTCCCACATGTTGCTGTCAGACCCGCTACAAGCCACGCCCACTCTGCTCCCCAGCCTGCGCGACGAATACCCGGAGTGGCATAGCGGCCGCCCGCGCTACGCACTCTGGTCGATTCCGGTGGACTGCCCAGCGGTGCTCCAGCGCCTGCACGAGGCTCGCCGGTTGCTCGGCGACTGGCTGCATCCCGTGCAAGGGCGCCAGGCGCATATCAGCCTGTTCATCTGCGGCTTCCCCTGTGCCCAGCCATACCATGACGACGACATCGGCACTGCCGTTCTGCAGGCCCAGCACAGCGCTCTCGCAGGCTTGAACGTAGCGCCCTTCGAACTGCAGCTCGGTGGCCTGAACAGCTTTGCCAGCGCCGCCTTCCTCGGCGTAAAGGACGATGGGCAGCTCGACCAGCTGCGCCAGGTGCTTTCTCCCCTCTCCTCGGAGATCCGCCAGGTCGCCTATGTGCCGCACCTTACCGTCGGCATCTACCGGCAAGCCGTTAGCGCCGACCGCTGGCGCGAGCGTGCCGAGCCCCTGCGCGACTGCTCGCCGCTGACCCTGGCGGTACGCGAACTGCAACTGGTCAGCTATGCCGCACGCGAGCTGCAGGGTCCGCTGCGCATCGAGGCGCGGGTCGCGCTAGCATAGGCCGCGCACTCGTCAGGACGACTCCCATGCTGCACACCCTCGCCGTCGGCAACTACCGCTCCATCAACAATCTGGTGATGCCGCTCGGCCGCCTCAACCTGATCACCGGCGCCAACGGCAGCGGTAAGTCCAACCTGTACAAGGCCCTGCGCCTGCTGGCCGAGACGGCGCGCGGCGGGGTGGTCAATGCGCTGGCGCGTGATGGCGGGCTGGAGTCGACGCTATGGGCCGGTCCGGAAAAGATCAGCCGCCGCATGAAGAATGGCGAGGTGCCGATCCAGGGCGGTCCGCGCAGCGAGGTGGTGCGCCTGCGCCTGGGCTTTGCCGGCGAGGACTTCGGCTACGCCATCTCCCTGGGCCTGCCACAGCCCTCTCACTCGGCCTTCGCCCTGGACCCGGAGATAAAGCGCGAGTGCATCTGGGCCGGGCCCTGCTATCGCCCCGCCTCGTTGCTGGTGGATCGCGAGGGCCCGCTGGTCCGTCAGCGCGAAGGCCGCAGCTGGCAGGTGCTGGCCCAGCACCTGCCGAGCTACGACAGCCTGTTCGACCAGATCGGCAACGATCCGGGCTGCCCGGAGGTGTTCCAGTTGCGCGAAACCATTCGTCGCTGGCGTTTCTACGACCACTTCCGCACCGACGCCGATGCCCCGGCGCGCCAGCCGCAGTTGGGCACCCGTACCCCGGTGCTGCATCACGACGGCCGCGACCTGGCCGCCGCCCTGCAGACCATCCGCGAGATCGGCGACCGTCAGGCCTTGGAACAGGCCATCGCCGACGCCTTCCCCGGCTCCGAGCTGAGCATCGACTTCCAGCCCGGCGGGCGCTTCAGCGTGGCGTTGCGCCAGGAAGGCCTGCTGCGCCCGCTATCGGCCGCAGAGCTGTCCGACGGCACCCTGCGCTATCTGCTGCTGGTAGCCGCCCTGCTCACGCCCCGGCCGCCCTCGCTGATGGTGCTCAACGAGCCCGAGACCAGCCTGCACCCGGACCTGCTGCCGGCCCTGGGTCGCCTGATCATCGAAGCCTCCAGGCACACCCAGGTGTGGGTGGTGTCCCACGCGCGCCGGCTGATCGCCGCGCTGGAAGAACACCCGGAGTGCAATTCCATCGTTCTCGACAAGAGCCTGGGGCAGACCGCCATCCAGGGCCAGGGCATGCTCGACGAGCCGGCCTGGCACTGGCCGGACTAGGCTCTCCCCGGCTCAGCCGCGAGCGCCGGCTTGGGCTGGCGGAACACCAGCACGTTGCCGAGCATCACCAGCAGCAGGCCGAACAGCGCCGGCGCCGTCCACTGGTAGCCCTCGACGAATACCGAGATATTTAGCGCCACCACCGGGAACAGCACGGTGCAGTAGGCCGCGCGCTCGGGCCCCATGCGCCCGACCAGGGTCAGGTAGGCGGTGAAGCCGATCACCGAGCCGGGAATCGCCAGGTACAGCAGCGAGCCGATGTAGCGGGTGTTGGCCTCGAAGGTGAACGGCACGCCGGCGACCACGCAATAGCCGACCAGCAGCAGCGCACCGTAGAACATGCCCCAGGCATTGGTGGTCAGTGGCTTCAGTCCGGCCTGCTGCTGCAGGCTGGAGAGCAGGTTGCCGGCGGAGAAACACAGGGTGCCGAGTACGGCCAAGCCGATGCCGAGCAGGGTTTCGCGGCTGGCCTGGTGGTGCGACAGCTCCGGCCAGAACAGCAGGCCCAGACCGAGCAGGCCCAGCGCGCCACCGGCCAGCACGTTGGCGGCGACCCGCCGGCCCATGAATATCCGCGCGTTCAACGCATTCCACAGGGTCGCCGTGGAGAAGATCACCGCCACCAGGCCGCTGGGGATCCACTGGCTGGCGGTGTAGAAGCACATGAAGTTGAGGCAGAACAGGCACAGGCCCTGGGCCATACACAGCAGCTGGCCGCGCCGGTCGAGGCGCTGCAGGCGGCGGCTGAGCAACAGCATGGCGAACAGCACACTGGCCGCCAGGGCGAAGCGGTAGGCGATGGACGCCGGAATGGCCACCTCGCCCAGCTGCAGCTTGAGGGCGATCCAGGTGGTGCCCCAGATCAGGACGGTGAGCAGGTACAGCGACAGGTTCATGACAAGGCTCCATTGATCCGAGCAGTCTCCTCCCTGCCCACCATCGCCGCTTGCACAAACTTGCGCTTATCTGTCGTCCGCCGCTGGCGGCGCGGCGCCGTGGGAGTAGGATGGCAGTATCTTCTGCAACCGCCCGCAGCCCGATGGCCAGCCTCGAACAGAACCTGGTGTTCCAGTCGCTCAGCAGCTCGCCCAACGCGCGGCTGCTGCGTGGCGCCGAGCTGGGCGACGAACTGGCCGCGGCGCTGTGGACCAACCATCACGACGCCCGCGACTACCAAGGCCCGGACCACCACACCCTGTCCTGCTACCTGGCCGGCGGCACCGGCACCTTCCGCCGCGAACGCCCGGGCAGCAAGGGTGCGCCGGACAAGCTGTGCGTATTGCCGGCCGGCCACGAGTCGTCCTGGGTGATCAACGGCGACATTCGCCTGGCCCACCTCTACGTCAGCCCGCAGCGCTTCGCCGCCAGCGCCGTCACCCTGCTCGACCGCGAGCCGCGCGAACTGCAGCTGCGCGAGAGCACCTTCCTCGAAGATCCACGGCTGGCCGTGCAATTCCGCCAACTGGTGAGCCTGAACTGGGACGAGCCGGGTGAACGGCTGCTGGCCAGCAGCCTGGCCCACGAGATGATCAGCCACCTGCTGCTGAGCCAGGTGGGCCTGCGCCAGGGTCTGAAGCTCAAGGGCGGCCTGGCGCCGCACCTGCGTCGGCGCCTGGTGGACTATATCGAGCAACACCTGGACCAGGCGCTGTCACTGGGCGAGCTGGCCCAGCTGGCGGCGCTGTCCGAGTACCACTTCGCGCGGATGTTCCGCGCCAGCTTCGGCCTGCCGCCACACCGTTACGTGCTGCAACGCCGCCTGCTGCGCGCCCGCGAGCTGTTGCAGCACGGCCACCTGGCCCTGGGCGAGATCGCCCTGGCCTGCGGTTTTGCCAGCGCCAGTCACTTCAGCAACCGCTTCCGCGAAGCCTTCGGCGCTGCGCCGGGGCTGATGCGCGCGGCGCGCTAGGGCCTGGCTGCGCAATCAGGCGTTCAGACCAGCGCGATCACCCCACCGGCCAGCGGCAGAACCGCCGCCAGGGGCAGCACCCAGCGCTGGCGCCAGGCCAGCAAGGCCACCAGCAGCAGGCCGGCGAGCATCAGCTGGCACAGCCAGAACACTGCGCCGATCTCGCCACCCTGGGCCAGCCAGCAGAGGCTCAGGCCACCGACCAATGCAGGCAGCGCGAGGACACGCAGCAGGCGCTGGCGCGCCGGGCTCAGCGCGCCCTGGAACAGCAGATGGTGATGACGGCTCATGGCCAGGCTCAGAGCGGTCATGGCCAGGTAACTCAGGGCGAAGGCGAGCAGCAACATCAGACGGCCTCCTCGACCAGCACCCGACGCGCGCGCGGCACCTTGACCATGGCGGGCTGGGCAAAGCGCCAGGCGCACAGGGCGCTGAGCAGGCCGCCGACGATCAGGAACAGGTCGATGCCGGCCAGCTCCCAGTCTCCGCGCGCAACGGTGGACAGCAGGTGGCCATGCTCGGTGGTCAGCCCGTTGAGCAGCGGCAAGCCCAGGGCCAGCAGCGCGCCCAAGGCCAGTTGCTGGCTGAGCAGGCGACGCGGCTGGCGCAGGCCGAGTACGGCCCACAGAGCTACCAGCAGCCAGGCGCCGACGAACACCCAGGCCTCCGCGCTGGCGCGCTCGGCCAGCCCGGCCGGGATCAGGCGATTGCCCCACAACAGGGCCAGGCTGGCCAGCGGCAAACCGGCGAATACCGCGCCGTTGAGGGCGCGCACTATGCCGATGCCGGCCCCGCCGCGCGCCTCGCGCTTGGCCACCCAGACCTTCACCCCACCGATCAGCAGGGCACAGCCGGCCAGGCCGAGGAGGAAGTACAAGCCGCGCATCAGCGTGCCACCGAACTGCACCATGTGCAGGCCGGCCAGCCAGGTGTAGGTGGTATAGCCGGCCGGCGCCTTCTGCTCGTGCAGCAGCTCGCCGCTGGCGGCGTCAAAGGTCAGCCCGGACAGCGGCCGGCCAATGCGCGACTGGTGACTTTGCTCGCTGATGTCGACCACCGCCGAAGCGTCGTCCGGATGGTGCACGCTGATCCAGCCGGCCGGGCTGCCGCCCCAGTGCTGCTCGGCCTGGTCGATCAGAGTATTCAACGACAACGGCGGCTGTGCCGGCTGGTGCATCTCCTCGCGGTGGTAGGCACCGGCCACCTCGCTGAAGAAGTGCTCGATGTCGTTCTTGTAGGCCACCTGCAGGCCGGCAGGCATGTAGCTGGAGACGAAGATCACCACCCCGGTGTAGGCCAGGATCAGGTGGAAGGGAAAGCCGACCACGCCGAACAGGTTGTGCGCATCCAGCCAGGCACGCTGGCCGTTGGCATTGGGGCGCAGGGTGAAGAAGTCCTTGAAGATGCGGCGGTGGATGATCACCCCGGACACCAGCGCCACCAGCATGAACATGCCGGCCAGACCGACGATGTACACGCCGACCATGCCGGCATGCAGGGTGTAGTGCAGGCGAAAGAAGAAGTCGCCGCCGACTGTCTCCGGCAGCGGCTCGCCGCCGGCCCGGGAGAAGAGGTGGTTGTGCCGCTGCTCGCTGCCGTCCACTTCCCAGCCCAAGCGCCAGTACGGCTCGCGCTCGCTCGGGCCATGCATCCAAAAGGCGTGCAGTTTCTGGCCTTCGGTGTGGCGCTGCATCCAGTCGCGCACCTGGTCGGCGCTCATGCTGGACTCGGCGCCCTGGTGCAGGGCCGGGCGCATCCAGCGCTCCAGCTCCTTGTCGAAACAGGCGATGGTGCCCGCCAGGATGATCACGTAGAGCAGCCAGCTGGGCAGCAGGCCGCCCCAGGTGTGCAGTCCGGCCATGGATTGACGCAGACTCATGGGCGCACTCCCAGCTCGCTCGGCAGGAACGCCGCCAGGCCCATCACCAGGGTCAGGCCGGCCAGCCACAGCCAGGCGCGGGTGGCGCTACCGGCGGCGAACACGTAGATCGCCGCCGCCGTCCACACGGCGAAGCTGAGCATGCCGGCGAAGGACACGCGGTCCGGTCGCGCCAGCGGCAGGTAGACGGAAAGGAAGGCGGCGAAGCCATAGGCCAGGGCATAGCCCCCGACCAGCGCGGCCAGCACGCGCGAGGCGACGCTCCAGGGCGACAGGGTGGAATTCTTGCTCACGGTCGACTCGTCGAGGGGCGTGGCCAGTCCTACCGCGGAGCGGTGCTGACCATCGGGACAAATTGGCCCAGCATTTTATTGATAAATATTCGCAATTGAAAGCGAATCAGCTTTCCTCTGACTCGCGCCCGATGCGCGCCGGTGCCTGCACCGAAGGGAAGCGCGACGAGGCGAAGCGCACCACCAGAATGGCCATGGCCAGCAGCAGAATGGCACCGGAGACATAGACCACGCCCATGTCCGGGCGATGGTGGTGCGACACGTCGGAGATCAGCAGGCGGGTCAGCGCGGTGATCGCCACGTAGATCAGGAAGCGCACCGGCATGTGGTTGGTCTTGAAGTAGATGCCGACCATGGCACCCAGCTCGAGGTAGATGAACAGCAGCAGAATATCGTCCACCGTGATGTGGCCCTTCTCCAACATGCCGAGAAACGCCACCACCGAGGCCCAGGCGGTGATGCCGCCAATGGCGAACAGCGCCAGGTAGTGGAAGCTCTCCACCAGCAGGTTGCCCAGGGACTGGGCCAGGTCATGCATGTCGCCCCGCAGGGCATCGATTCGCTTGAGACTCACCAGCGCACTCCTTCGACTGAACGGGTCCATGCTGGACCAGTTGGATGACAGCAGCTATGCAGGATGAGGGCCACGCGGCGGGCTTGCGCCGCAGGTGGCGAATCAAATACTGTATATGCATACATATCAACCATCTAGCTTATGGGAATGAGGTGATGAATGGCCGTCGAAGTGGTGTACCGCAGCAGTCGCGATCCGGAGCGTCTGTTCATGGATAAGTCCGAAGCCGATCGCTACGACAAGATGCTGGAGCTGGCCGAGGCCCTGTCCAGCGCCCTGCACAAGGCCGTGCCGTCGCTGAACGAGGAACAGGTGGAGGAGCTGGGCATCTTCATGGCGAAGAACCGCGACACCTTCGCCAAGGCCTTCAAGAACCAGCCGGACGCCCTCGCCGAGCTGGACGCGGCCTCCGCCGACGCCTGACGCGCCGTTTGTTCAAGCCGCCCGCCAGGGCGGTTGACGATGCTGGGCGCTCCCGTCCTTTTCGGAGAGCGCCATGCGTCCCCTGCTCAGCATCCTCTATGCCCCGCTGTTCTTCTTCGGCCTGATCGGCCTGGCCACCTGGCTGGTCGGCTATCGCGACCTATCACCTGCTTGGCTGCCGGCGCTGCTGCTCGGCGCCGTCCTCGTCTCGCACCTGGCCGAACGCCTGCTGCATTACCAGCACAGCTGGAATGAGCCCCATGCCGATGGTCCGAGCGACCTGCTGCATGCGCTGGTCAACGAGTCGCTGAACATCGCCAGCCTCGCCATCATTCCCCTCCTCGCCGGGCTATGGCCGGCGCCGCCGCTATGGCCCGTGTACTGGCCGCTGTGGCTGCAGCTGGCGCTGGCCATACTGGCCGCCGATCTCGGCGTCACCCTGATGCACTGGCTCAGCCACCGCAGCGCCCTGCTCTGGCGCCTGCACGCGGTGCACCACAGCGTGCCGCGCCTGTATGGCTTCAATGGCCTGATGAAGCACCCGCTGCACCAGTTGCTGGAGGCCGGCGCCGGCGTGTTGCCGCTGATCCTGCTCGGCCTGCCGCTGCAGGTCGCCGCCCTGCTGGCCTTTGCCGTCGCCGTGCAGCTGCTGTTGCAGCACAGCAACGTCGACATGCGCATCGGTCCGCTGCGCCACCTGTTCGCCTGGGCGCCGCTGCACCGCTTCCACCACATCCGCTACGGGCGCGCTGGCGACGTCAATTTCGCGCTGTTCTTCAGCTTCTGGGATCGCCTGCTGGGCACCGCCTTCTATCGCGAGGACTACCGGCTGAGCGACGCCGATGTCGGCATCGGCGACCGCCCGGACTACCCGCGCGCCTACCTGGCGCAGCTGTGCGAACCCTTCCGTGCACGGGCCTCTACCAGCGCCATCCCGGAAACGCCGCCGGCGCTGCGTTCAATCCAGCAGCCGTAGCTGCAGATGGCGCAGGCTGCGGTCGGCGCGGATGCCGAACAGCTCGCGCACGGTGCGTGACAGGTGCGCCGAGTCCGCGAAGCCGGCGGCATGCGCCGCGTCGGTGAGCGTGCGGCCTTCCAGCGCCACGCCCAGGGCCAGGCGCAAACGCCGCCAGCGCACCAGCCGCCGCACTGACAGGCCTACCTGCTCGGCGAACAGGCGCTCCAGCTGGCTGAGTGACAGGCACACGCGCTGCGCCAGGTCCTGGGCGCTGATGCGTTCGGTCAGTTGCTCATCCACCGCGCCCAGTGCCTCACGTACCCGCGCATCCAGCGGCAGGCGCGGCAACTGCCGCACCCGCTCGACCAGGGCGGGCAACTCGGCCGGCGCCGTGGCGGCCAGTGCCTGCAACTGCTCGAGGGAGAACGCCAGCGGCTCGGCATACAGCGCCAGCAACGGCTGGCCGGCCAGTTCGAAGGCATGCTCCTGCTGCGACGGCACCAGCAAGGCCCGCGCGCAATGCGCCTGCCCCTCGACCAGCAGGCAGTAATCGGGGCCGAGCCAGAGCGCGCCCTGCCAGTGCTCTTCCTTCATGGCAGCCTCGTCGAATGGAGGGGCAGAAATAGCGCAAGCCCGCGTCGCGCGCCAGCCCGAAAGCGCCGCAGATTGACCGATCGGCCAACTCGGGGTTAGTGTCGGCACATCCCTCAACGGATGCCCTCCATGAATCATCTCGCGCTCACCTGCTCCAGCCTCGCCGCCCTGCACGGCGAGCATCCGTGTGCGCCACCACCTGTCGCCCCTCCCCGCGCACGCCGGGCCGGCACGCCACCGCCGCCGCCCGCCAGCGCCTGATCGCCCGCGGCTCGTCGCCGTCGGTCGATCGCTCAAACCCTTTTCCGGTTTTCCGCTCCGCCCGCGCTTCTGCGCGCCTGGCCGGCGGCTTTTGACAGGTGATTATTCATGCGTTTCGACAAGACCTTCTGGGGCGCCTGCGCCTCCACCACGCTGTTCGTCCTGCTCTGGAGCAGCGGCGCGATCTTCTCCCGCCTGGGCCTGGACCACGCCTCGGCCTTCGCCTTCCTGACCCTGCGCTTCGTCCTCGCCCTCGGCGTTCTGCTGCTGATCGGCGCCGTCGTGCGTTCCTGCCTGCCCGCTCGCGGCCAGCGCCTGCGCACGGCCGGCACAGGCCTGCTGATGATCGGCGGCTACTCCATCTGCTATCTGCTGGCACTGGACCAGGGCATCACGCCCGGCGTGCTGGCCACGGTGCTCGGCGTGCAGCCGATCCTTACCCTGATGCTGCTGGAACGGCGCTTCGCCGCCCTGCGCCTGGTCGGCCTGGGCGTGGCCCTGTTCGGCCTGGTGCTGGTGGTGTGGCAGAGCATCGGCCTGGCGCGCTTTTCCGCCGCGGGCACCGGCTACGCCCTCGGCGCCCTGCTGTGCATGACCCTCGGGGCCATCGCCCAGAAGGGCCTCAGCCAGTCGCCATTGCAGGCACTGCCGCTGCAGTACGCGGTGAGCCTGCTGGCCTGCGCAGCGCTGCTGCCGTTCCAGCGTTTCGAGTTCGAGTGGTCGCTGGACTTCCTCGGCCCGCTGCTGTGGCTGGCCATCGTCATCTCGGTGGTGGCGCAGCTGCTGCTGTACCGGCTGATCCGCGCCGGCAACCTGGTCAACGTCACCAGTCTGTTCTACCTGGTGCCGGGGGTGACGGCGGCGATGGATTACCTGTTCCTCGGCAACGCCATGAGCGGCCTGAGCCTGGCCGGCATGCTGGCCATCCTGCTCGGCCTGGTGCTGGTGTTCCGTCAGCCGAGCAACGTGCAGCCAACCCGGCTGACCGAGGCGGACGGAGCCTGATGCTCGGCGCTAGCGCAGCCTAAGACGTGCCCGGCGAACCGGCACGTCCTGGCCTGCGCTACTCCTCGAAGCGGCTCGTGGGATCGCGGTCCTGCTCGTAGCGCCGGCTCAGCGGAAACGCCGGCAACCAGGCCTCGCGCCTGACGATCCAGCTCTCGTAGGTCGGCCGCAGCTGGTCGGGCGCATCCAGGGCGCCCAGGTTCACTTCGACTTCATCGGCAGTGTGGGCGAACACCGAGGAACCGCAGCGGGGACAGAAATGCCGCCCGGCGTAGTGGTGGGTTTCGCCCTCGACCGCCACCGCCTCCTGGGGAAAGATCGCCGAGGCGTGGAACAGCGCGCCATGGTGCTTGCGACAGTCCAGGCAATGGCAGAGGCCGACCCGGTACGGCTGCCCCCACGCCACGAGACGGACGTTGCCGCACAGGCAACCACCGGTAAATCGCTGCATGCTGCGTCTCCTCTGATTTTGAAAAGCAACGTTAGACCGCATCCAGCGTATTGAAAAAGCGCGCCGGCTCGTCGCCGATGGCGGGCTCAGCCGTACAGCAGGCGCTCGGCCAGTGCGTCGGCGACCCGCGCCGGCGAGCGCTTGTCGGCCTGGGCGTGGGCATAGATCTCGGTCAGGCGCCGGCCGATCTTCGCCAGGTGAGCGGTGATCGCCGGCAGCTCCTCGCCGCGGTGCTTGAGCGCCACGTAGATCAACCCACCGGAGTTGATCACATAGTCCGGCGCGTAGAGGATGCCGCGCGCCTCCAGCTCGTCGGCGACCGCGGCGTTGGCCAGCTGGTTGTTGGCCGCGCCGGCCACCGCCGCGCAGTGCAGCTCGCTCACCGTCTGGCTGTTGAGCACGCCACCCAGGCCGCAGGGCGAGAGGATGTCGCAGGGCGTGGAGAACAGCTCCTCGCTGCTCACCGGGCGAGCACCGAGCTGCTCCACCGCCAGTTGCACACGACCGGGGTCGAGGTCGCTGACGAACAGCTCCACCCCATCCGCGGCGAGCTGCTCGGCCAGGGCGTAGCCGACATTGCCCAGCCCTTGCACCGCCACGCGCAGGCCCTGCAGATCGTCGCTACCGAGACGCGCCAGGGCGGTGGCGCGGATGCCGGCGTACACACCCATGGCAGTGTGCGGCGAGGGGTCGCCGGCGGAGGTGGTGCTGGTGACGTGGTTGGTCTGCTGGGCGATGCAGTCCATGTCCGCGCTGGAGGTGCCGCTGTCCACCGCGGTGATGTAGCGGCCGCCCAGCGAGTCGATCATGCGGCCGAAGGCCTCGAACAGCGCGCCGCGGCTGTCCACGTGCGGTGGGCGGATGATCACCGCCTTGCCGCCGCCCTGTTCCAGGCCTGCCAGAGCAGCCTTGTAGCTCATGCCCTGGGCCAGGCGCGTGGCGTCACGAATGGCGCTGTCGTCGTCGGGGTAGGCCAGGTAGCGGCAGCCACCCAGGGCGGGGCCGAACCGGGTGTTGTGGATGGCGATGATGGCCTTGAGGCCGGTGGCAGGATCATGGGCGAGATGCAGCGCTTCGAGCCTGGCGCTTTCCATCATGGTGAACATGGCGGACTTCCTTCGCTGGCTTTACAGGCCAGTATAGGTCGGCCGCCGTGGCCGGGGCTGACAGGCGGGAATAAACCGGATGGAGCTTATCGCCCCTGCACCTTCCACCAGTTGCAGAACTCCTCCAGCGCGGTCCAGATCGGCACCTGCGGCTCGTATTCCAGGTATTGGCGGGCGCGGCTGATATCGAGAGAGAAGTCGCGCCCCATCACCGCCACGCCGAGGCGGAACAGCGCCGGCTCCGGGCGGCCCGGCAGCAGCTTGCAGATATTTTCGTTGAGGGTCGCGGCGGCGTAGGCCAAGCCGAACGGCATGTGCTTGGTCACCGGCGGCAGGTCGAACTGGCGCAGCACGAAGTTGACCACGTCCCACAGCGGCACCGGCGCGCCATTGCTGATATTGTACACCTTGCCCAGCGCCGGCCCCGCCGCCAGCAGGCTGCTGAACAGGGCGTCGTTGAGATTCTGCATGCTGGTGAAGTCGACCTTGTTCAGGCCGTTGCCGATGACAAACAGACGGCCCTTGCGCTGCATCTCGATCAGCCGCGGGAAGATGCTGGTGTCGCCGGCGCCGGTGACGAAGCGCGGACGCAGGGCGATCACCTCCAGGCCGAATTCCTGGGCCTCGAACACCTTCTGCTCGGCCAGGTACTTGGTGGCGCCGTAGTAGTCGACGAACTTCCTCGGCACCTGCTCTTCGCGCAACCCGACATGGGCCTTGCCATCGAAGTACACCGATGGCGAGGACAGATGCACCAAGCGCCGCACCTTCTGCCCCAGGCAGCCCTCGATGACGTTCTGGGTCAGCACCACGTTGCCCTGGTGGAAGTGCTCGCGGGTGCCCCAGGTGCCGACCGAGCCGGCGCAGTGCACCACCATCTCCACGTCGCGACACAGCTTGTGCGCCAGGTCCGGGTCGGACAGGTCGCCCTGGACGAACTCGGCGCCACGCTTGGTCAGGTGCGCTACGCCTTCCGGTCGCCGCCCGTTGACCCGCACGCCGAGGCCCTGTTCCAGGGCAAAACGGGCGAAACGCCCCCCAATGAAGCCACTCGCACCCGTTACCAGAATCTTCATCTGCACCGCCCCCGATCTTGTTATGCCACCGACTCTAGCAGCCGCCACACGAGCTGGCTGTTGCCCAGGCGGCCACAACAGCGACCTTGCAGGCCCATTGCTCAATTTTTTTTTGACGACCCGTTAAGTAATTTGCACGCTTATTGCAAAATATTTGACGATTTCAACCCTCTGCCACCCATCTACACGCGGAGTCATCCGACATGCCGTTGCGCCTGAAACTTGCCATCAGTTTTCTGCTGATCGGTCTAATCCCAGTGTTGGCGATGGCCTTCACGGTCTACCAGCAGGCCAGCCAGGCACTGCGCGAACAGGCACTCAACGGCCTGGAAGCTGTAGCGAATATCAAACAGCAGCAACTGCAGGACAGCTGGCAGGCGCGCCACAACCAGCTCGCCGCCCTGGCCAGCAACCTGGGCACCAGCTACGCCGGGCTGGATGAAACCGCCCTGCTCAGCACCGCCAACTATGACCGGCCGATCTTCCAGAACTTCATCGAGACCTTTGGCTATCGCGAGCTCAAGCTGGTGTCGCGTGAAGGCTATGTGCTGTTCAGCCTGCAGCGCGGCGCCGACTACCAGCAGAAGCTCGGAGATGCCACCTGGCGCGACACCCCGCTCGGCCGACTCGTGCGCAGCGCGCTGGACAGTGGCCAGGCGGAGATCGGCGACCTGGCGGTGAGCACGCCCGGCGGCGAACCCAGCCAGTTTCTCGCCGCGCCCATCGTCGAAGAAGGCGAGCTGCAACTGCTGCTGGTGCTCGAGCTACCGCTGGCCGAACTGAACCGGGTGATGCAGGCCCGCCAGGGCCTGGGCGAAACCGGCGAGACCTATCTGGTCGGCCCCGACGGCCGCTTGCGCTCCGACTCGGTACGCTTCGCCGAACACCAGGTGGCACGCGATGGCCGGCAAGGCGAGCAGCTGCCCGGTGCCGCCATCGGCAAGGCCCTGGCCGGCGAGCAGGGTCGCCTGGCCGAGCCCGGGTTGAACGGCCAGCCGGTGCTCAAGGCCTTCGTCCCGCTGCAGCTGGATGGCCGGCGCTGGGCGCTGGTGGCGGAGATGGATCAGGAGCAGGCCTTCGCCGCCGTGCGCACGCTGATGTGGCAAGTAGTGGTACTGGTGCTGCTGACCATCGCCGGCGTGGCCCTGGCCACCTGGCTGGTCAGCCGCAGCGTGATGCGCCCGCTGGGCGGCGAGCCGCGCAGCATGGCCGAGCTGGCCAGGCGCCTGGCTGCCGGCGAGCTGCGCCTGAGCGCCGATGGCGGCGAACACAGCGGCCTGATGCAAGCCCTGCACGAGATGGCGAACGCCTGGCGCCAGGTGGTCGAGCGTCTGCGCCAGGCCAGCCAGGCGGTAGGCGATGCCAGCGGCGATATCCTCGGCGCCGCCGGCCGCACCAGCAGCAGCCTGGATCAGCAGCAGGAAGCGCTGGAGCTGGTGGTCAGCGCCGTCGACCAGATGGCCGCCACCGTGCAGGAAATCGCCAGCAACGCCAGCCAGAGTGCCGACGGCAGCGCCGCCGCGCGCGATGCCTTCGTTACCGTGCAGGGCAGCCTGCAGCGCATGATCGGCCAGCAGGACCAGCTGCTCGCCGGCCTGCGCGGCGCCGATCAGGTGGTGCAGACCCTGGCCAGCGATAGCCAGCAGATCGGCTCGGTGCTGGAGGTGATCCGCGCCATCGCCGAGCAGACCAACCTGCTCGCGCTCAACGCCGCCATCGAGGCAGCACGAGCCGGGGAGCAGGGCCGTGGCTTCGCCGTGGTCGCCGATGAGGTACGCAACCTGGCCCTGCGTACCCGCAGCGCCACCGAGGAGATCGTCACGATTGTTGCCGCCCTCGGCGAGTCGTCCGGCGAGGCCCAGGCGCGCATGCAGGGCTCCAGCGAACAGGCCCGCGCCCTGGAGGTGGAAACCCAGGCCGTGCTCGGCTCCCTCGGTCACCTGGACGACTCGCTGCAGGGCGTGCACGCCCTGGCCTTCCAGATCGCCGCCGCGGCCGAACAGCAGGCGGCCACCACCCAGGAGGTCAACCAGCACATGCACCGTCTCAACGACATGACCGGCGAAAACCGCCGCACCGCCGCCCACACCCGCGACTGCGGCGAACACCTGCGCAAGGTGGCCGGCAGCCAGGAACAGCTGGTGGCGCAGTTCCAGCTCTAAGGCTCAGGCATGCTCATAGGGTGGGCTCAGGAGCGCAGCGAACAGCCCACCGCAGCATCTCGGTGCACTGCCTGCGACGAGCCATCCGCCCCCCTCAAACCAGCCACTCACCCACACCACGTTCCAGATGGCGAGTCAGCTGATTCAGCAACTCGCCGCCATTGCGCCAATGGTGCCAATACAACGGCACATCCAGCGGCCGCCCCGGCAGCAGCTCGACCAGCACCCCCGTCGCCAGCTCGCGCTGCACCTGCAGCTCGGGAACCAGCCCCCAGCCGAAGCCGGCGCTGGTCAGGCGCACGAAGCCCTCGGACGACGGGCACAGGTGGTGAGTGAAACCACCTCCGATGCCCAGCCCCGCCAGGTAGCGGTGCTGCAGCAGATCGTCCGGGCCGAAGACGATGGCCGGCACCTGCCCCAGGCGCTGCAGGTCCACGCCTTGGGGAAAATGCCGCGCGATAAAGGCTGGGCTGGCCAGCGCGCGATAGCGCATGGCCCCCAGCGCCAGGGCGCGGGCACCGGCCACCGGGCGCTCGGCCGCGCACAGGCAACCGGCCACCTCGCCGGCACGCATGCGCTTGAGGCCGACGTCCTGGTCCTCCACCACCAGGTCCAGCAGCAGGCGGTGCTCGGCGCAGAAGTCGCCCATCAGCGGCGCCCACCAGGTCGCCAGGCTGTCGGCGTTCAGCGCGATGCGCAGGCGCTCGGCGCTGCCACCCTCGTCCAGAGCCGGCACCTGACCCTGCAGATCGCGTTCAAGCAGGCGCACCTGCTGCACATGGTTGAGCAGGCGCCGGCCGATCTCGGTGGGCGCCGGCGGCGCGGCGCGCAACAGTACCGGCTGGCCGACCCGCGCCTCGAGCAGCTTGATCCGCTGCGACACCGCCGATTGCGACAGGCCGAGCAGCTGCGCGGCACGCTCGAAGCCGCCCTGCTCCACCACGGCAGCGAGCGCCGCCAGCAGCTTGTAGTCGAACATCAGTTTTCCTAATGAGAGATCAGCATGATTTGTTTTTCTTATACAGCCGATCTCCCCAGACTGGCCAGCATCGCAACCCTCACAAGGACTCCGCCATGACCGGCGAAACTTCCCTGAGCACCCTGCTCGCCACCCTGTCGCCGCACCTCAACCCGGGCGAGTTCGTGTTCTGCTCCGTGGCCGGCCCGACCGTGCTGCATGAAGACGTCGCCGTCGGCAGCTTCCGCGAAGCGGAAGGCACCACCCTGATCCTGCCGCGCGCCGAGGCGGATCGCTTCAACCTGGCCTACGACTACGTGGCCGCCTGGATCACTCTGCAGGTGCACTCCTCGCTGGCCGCCGTCGGCCTCACCGCCGCCTTCGCCACCGCGCTGGCCAGGGAAGGCATAAGCTGCAACGTGATCGCCGGCTACCACCACGACCACTTGTTCGTCGCCCAGGCCGACGCCGAGCGCGCTATGGCAACACTGCAGCGGCTGGCCGCGGAGAGCCGCTGAGGATGTGGCAGAGCTACCTCAACGGCCTGCTGGTGGCGGCAGGGCTGATCGTCGCCATCGGCGCGCAGAACGCCTTCGTCCTAGCCCAGAGCCTGCGCCGCGAGCACCACCTGCCGGTGGCCGCGCTGTGCGTGCTGTGCGATGCGGTGCTGGTCGCCGCCGGCGTGTTCGGCCTGGCCGCGGTGCTGGCGAAGAGTCCGCTGCTGCTCGCCGTGGCGCGTTGGGGCGGCGCGGCCTTCCTGCTCTGGCTGGGCGTCCAGGCGTTGCGCCGCGCACTCAGTCCGCAGGCCCTGCTGCAGCAGGACAGCGGCCCGCGCTCGCGCCGCGCGGTGCTGCTGGCGGCCCTGGCGGTGACCCTGCTCAACCCGCATGTGTACCTGGATACCGTGCTGCTGATCGGCTCCCTCGGCGCCCAGCAACCGGTCCCCGGCGCCTACGCCCTGGGCGCAGCCAGTGCCTCGCTGCTGTGGTTCTTCACCCTGGCCCTAGGCGCCGCCTGGCTCGCTCCCTCGCTGGCACGCCCGGCCACCTGGCGCCTACTCGACCTGGCGGTGGCGGCGATGATGTTCGCTGTGGCCTGGCAGCTGGTATTCCACGCGCCCGGCGCATGACCGCAGGGCGTCGCAGCGCTATGCTGCGGCGCTCAAACCCGGGCTCTGGAGAGCGCTCTTGGATACGACGGTGTTTGCCGTGGTGATGGCCGCTGCAGTGCTGCACGCGGGCTGGAACGCCCTGCTGAAGATCGGCCTCGACCGCTTCCTCACCGCCTCGCTGATTCAGATCGGGGCTGGTTGCATCGCCCTGCTGACGTTGCCCTTCTTCAATCTGCCGTTGACCGACGCCTGGCCCTACATCGCCCTCTCCGCACTGCTGCATATCGGCTACAACATCTTCCTCGCGCGCGCCTACCAGCACGGCGACCTGTCCCAGGCCTATCCGATCGCCCGCGGCAGCTCGCCGCTGCTGGTCGCCCTGCTGGCGCTGCTGGCCGGGGATGCGCTGCACGCGGGGCAATGGGCGGGCCTGCTGGTGCTGGTCGGCGGCATCTGGCTGATGGCCTGGCGCGGCGGCCATGCCGGTGGTGCACCCAGCGGCCCGCTGGTGCTCAATGCCCTGGCCACGGCGGCCTGCATCGCCGGCTACACCCTGTCCGACGCCCTCGGCGCGCGCACCAATGGCGATGCCATCGCCTATGCCCTCTGGCTGTTCGCGGTCAATGGCGTGGTAGCGGCCGTGGTCATCGCAGGGCGGCGCGGGCCAGGCATCTTCCTGCAACTGGGGCCGCATTGGCGCGGCGGCCTGGCGGGTGGCGCCATGTCGATGCTGGCCTACAGCCTGGTGATCTGGGCCACCACCCAGGCACCGGTGGCCATGGTCTCGGCCCTGCGCGAAACCAGCGTGCTGTTCGCCCTGCTGATCGGCTGGCTGTTCCTCAAGGAGTCGATGCCGGCATTGCGCCTGATCGCCTGCTGCGTGATCGCCGCCGGCGTGGCGCTGATGAAACTGGCCTGATCGCCCGCACTTCCCGCCCGGCCGACGGTCCCAGGCAAGAGCCGGCGAAGCCCCTGGCATCGGCTTTCCCACACAGTTGCTGCGTGGATATGGCCTGGGTCGGGTGCTATGATCCCGGCCTCGCGGCACATTAAAGAGTACAAACTCGTCGCCGCCCGTATTCCGGCCGCCCCGTGAACGGCCTGCGCTAGTCGCACATATCCCGACCTGATGATGAGGAGATAGACCATGGCTTTCGAATTGCCGCCGCTGCCGTATGAGAAAAACGCCCTCGAGCCGCACCTGTCCGCCGAGACCCTGGAATACCATCACGGCAAGCACCACAACGCCTACGTGGTGAACCTGAACAACCTGGTGCCGGGCACCGAGTTCGAAGGCAAGAGCCTGGAAGAGATCATCAAGACTTCCTCCGGTGGCGTGTTCAACAACGCCGCGCAGATCTGGAACCACACCTTCTACTGGAACTGCCTGTCGCCCAACGGCGGTGGCCAGCCGACCGGCGCCCTGGCTGACGCCATCAACGCCACCTTCGGCTCCTTCGACAAGTTCAAGGAAGAGTTCAGCAAGGTCTCCATCGGCACCTTCGGTTCCGGTTGGGGCTGGCTGGTGAAGAAGGCCGACGGCTCCCTGGCCCTGGCCAGCACCATCGGCGCCGGCTGCCCGCTGACCAGCGGCGACACCCCGCTGCTGACCTGCGACGTGTGGGAACACGCCTACTACATCGACTACCGCAACCTGCGTCCGAAGTACGTCGAGGCGTTCTGGAACCTGGTCAACTGGGACTTCGTGGCGAAGAACTTCGCCGCCTGAGTCGCATCCAGCGTTCACGAAAAGCCCGGCTTCTAGCCGGGCTTTTTCGTTGGCGGGTTCGGCGTGCGCTCAAACGCCATGCCCGTAGTTGATGGCGAATGATTCGCATCGCCCATCGCCGGCCATCGTCTCGCCGGTGCAGGCCCGAAAAATATGGGATATGACGTAATGGCCCTTTGACGGCTCACGCGCATTTGCCAATACTCACAACGGTCATGAGCCTCCGGCGGCGAACAAGGAATACGCATTTGAAGCTGGATCTGAGAAACAGCCTGTCACTGAAACTGCTGCGTGTTGTCCTGATGTCGGCATTGGTGGTCGGGGTAGTGCTGAGCTGCGGGCAGATCGTCTTCGACATCTACAAGACCCGCCAGGCCGTGGCCAACGACGCCCAGCGCATCCTCGGCATGTTCCGCGACCCGTCCACCCAGGCCGTCTACAGCCTCGACCGCGAGATGGGCATGCAGGTCATCGAGGGCCTGTTCCAGCATGAAGCCGTGCGCTACGCCGCCATCGGCCACCCGAACGAACCCATGCTCGCCGAACGCTCCCGCGAGCTGACCCCCTCCACCAGCCGCTGGATCACCGACCCCATCCTCGGCAAGGAACAGACCTTCACCACCCAGCTGGTCGGCAAGGGCCCGTACACCGAGTACTACGGCGACCTGACCATCACCCTGGACACCGCCAGCTACGGTGAGAACTTCATCACCACCTCGGTGATCATCTTCGTTTCCGGCGTGCTGCGCGCCCTGGCCATGGCCCTGGTGCTGTACATGGTCTACCACTGGCTGCTGACCAAGCCGCTGTCGAAGATCATCGAGCACCTCACCCACATCAATCCGGACCGCCCCAGCGAGCACAAGCTGCCGATGCTGCGCGGCAACGAGAAGAACGAACTGGGGCTGTGGATCAATACCGCCAACCAGTTGCTGGAATCCATCGAGCGCAACACCCACCTGCGCCGCGAGGCGGAAAACAGCCTGCTGCGCATGTCGCAGTATGATTTCCTCACCGGCCTGCCCAACCGCCAGCAGCTGCAGCAGCAGCTCGACCAGATCCTCGACGATGCCGGCCGCTTGCAGCGCCGCGTGGCCGTGCTGTGCGTCGGCCTCGACGACTTCAAGGGCATCAACGAACAGTTCAGCTACCAGACCGGCGACCAGCTGCTGCTGGCCCTGTCCGACCGCCTGCGCAGCCACAGCGGCCGCCTCGGCGCCCTGGCCCGCCTGGGTGGCGACCAGTTCGCCCTGGTCCAGGCCGACATCGAGCAGCCGTACGAGGCCGCCGAGCTGGCCCAGAGCATCCTCGACAGCCTGGATACCCCCTTCGCTCTGGAACAGCAGGAAGTACGCCTGCGCGCCACCATCGGCATCACCCTGTTCCCGGAAGACGGCGACAGTACCGAGAAGCTGCTGCAGAAAGCCGAACAGACCATGACCCTGGCCAAGAGCCGTTCGCGCAACCGCTACCAGTTCTACATCGCCAGCGTCGACAGCGAGATGCGTCGCCGCCGCGAGCTGGAGAAGGAACTGCGCGAGGCGCTCAGCCGCAACGAGATGCACCTGGTTTTCCAGCCGCAGGTCGACTACCGCGACCACCACGTGGTCGGCGTCGAAGCGCTGATCCGCTGGCAGCACCCGCAACACGGCTTCGTCCCGCCAGACCTGTTCATCCCGCTGGCCGAGCAGAACGGCACCATCATCGCCATCGGCGAATGGGTGCTGGACCAGGCCTGCCGCCAGCTGCGCGAATGGCACGACCAGGGCTTCAGCGACCTGCGCATGGCGGTCAACCTGTCCACCGTGCAGCTGCACCACGCCGAACTGCCGCGCATGGTCAGCAACCTGCTGCAGGTCTACCGCCTGCCGCCGCGCAGCCTGGAGCTGGAAGTCACCGAAACCGGCCTGATGGAAGACATCAGCACCGCCGCCCAGCACCTGCTCAGCCTGCGCCGCGCAGGTGCCTTGATCGCCATCGACGACTTTGGTACCGGCTACTCCTCGCTGAGCTACCTGAAGAGCCTGCCGCTGGATAAGATGAAGATCGACAAGAGCTTCGTGCAGGACCTGCTGGACGACGAAGACGACGCCACCATCGTTCGCGCCATCATCCAGCTGGGCAAGAGCCTGGGCATGCAGGTCATCGCCGAGGGCGTGGAGACCGCTGAGCAGGAGGCCTACATCATCGCCCAGGGCTGTAACGAGGGTCAGGGCTACCTGTACAGCAAACCGCTGCCGGCCCGCGAACTCACCCTCTACCTCAAGCAGGCCCGCCGCCTGAGCAATGCCAGCAACCCCGCTACTCTCTGACCCTCCGTCGAGCCAAGTGCCGACGGAGCGGCCTCTGCAGCCAGAACTCGCCGCAGTCTCCACGAAGTCCCTCGCCTCTCAGGGTGGCGGAACGCTTCGATAACGCCATACGTCTACAGCGAGAAGCTTCGGTAACCATCCACTGACGCGAGACGCTCCTCATGCACCAACGCTTGATCCATGCCCTGCTGCTGATCCTCGCCGTGACCAGCTGCGCCTCGCTCGCGCCGCGCGACCCGCTGCGGATCGATCTGGTCGGGATGGAGCCACTGCCGGCGCAGGGCATGGAGGTGCGCTTCGCCGTGGTGCTGCGGGTGCAGAACCCCAACGACAATCCCATCGACTACGACGGCGTGGCCCTGGAGCTGGACGTCAACGGCCAGCCGCTGGCCAGCGGGGTGAGTGATCAGGCGGGGCAGGTGCCGCGTTATGGCGAGGCGCTGCTACGGGTGCCGGTGAGCATTTCCGCATTCTCGGTCATGCGTCAGGCCTGGGCGGCCGCGGGCTACCAGAACGGGCGCGACCTGCCCTATGAGCTGAGCGGCAAGCTGGGCGGCGGACTGCTGGGTACGGCCCGCTTCAGCGACGCCGGCACCCTGAACTGGCCGCAGCCACCGGCCAGCCAGCCGTAGCGCTATTCCGCCTGTTTCTGCCCTGGCTCCTTGCCCTCGTGGGCGAGATGTTCGATCACCGCGTTGAGCTCGGCGCCGAGCAGCAGCACCGCCGATGAGATGTACAGGTACAGCAGGAACACGATGATGGCGCCGATGCTGCCGTAGGTGGCGTTGTAGTCGGCGAAGTTCTGCGCGTAGTAGCCAAAGCCCAGCGAGGCGACGATCCATACCACCACCGCCAGGATCGAGCCGGGGGTGATGAAGCGGAATTCCTGCTTCACGTCCGGCGCCAGGTAATACACCGCGGCCACCACCAGCACCAGCATCAGTACCGCCAGCGGCCAGCGCAGCCAGGCCCAGAGCAGCACCACCGTTTCCTCCAGGCCTACCTGCATGGCCAGCCAGTTCATCGCCTGCGGCCCGAGCACCATCAGTGCCGCGGCCAGCAGCAAAGCGGCGGCGATGGCCACGGTGTAGAGCAGCGACAGCGGCACCAGCTTCCAGGCCGGGCGCCCGTCTTCCACGCCGTAGGCGCGGTTCATCGCCGCCATGGTCGAGCGCACCGCCGCCGATGAGGTCCACAGGGCCAGCAGGATACCGATGGAGAACAGCCCGACCTGCTGGGTCTGCAGCTGAGCAATCACCGGGTCGACCAGCCCCAGCGCATCCTGCGGCAGCACCAGTTCGGCCTGCTGGTGCAGCCAGTCGAAGATCGGCTGGGCGTCCAGCACGCCGATCAGGGCGATGAGGAACAGCAGGAAGGGAAACAGTGAGAAGAACAGCTGGAACGCCAGCGCCGAGGCGTAGGTGGGCAGTTCGTCGTCGATGAAGTCGGTGGCGGTTTTGCGGACGATGGTCCACCAGGACACGCCGCGCAGGTCGATGAATGGCATGGCTCCTCCGCATCTCATGCTCTCCCTGCAAGGTGGGACGGCCGGGCAGCGCCATCGGTTCGACCAATCGCCTGCCAGGTAAAAGCCCTATACAATCTGCGGCCTTTTCCGCTCCGACCGAGGTACCGCCATGAGCACCCTGCCACCCTGCCCGCACTGCGGCTCCGAATACACCTACGAGGACGGCAGCCAGCTGGTATGCCCGGAGTGCGCCCACGAGTGGTCGGCCGATGCAGCGCCGGAAGCCGACGACGGTGAGCGCGTGATCAAGGACTCGGTCGGCAACCCGCTACAGGACGGCGACAGCATCACCGTGATCAAGGACCTCAAGGTCAAGGGCACCTCGCTGGTGGTCAAGGTCGGCACCAAGGTGAAGAACATCCGCCTGTGCGACGGCGACCACGACATCGACTGCAAGATCGACGGCATCGGCCCGATGAAGCTCAAGTCCGAGTTCGTGCGCAAGGTGTGAGGAAAAGGCCCGGCGCAAGGCCGGGCCTGGCATCACTTGAGGTTGGTCTTCAGCCATTCGGCCTGGGGCTTCAGCGTCTCGGGCACCGTGTCGAAGGCGAACCACTCGCCGCCCTGGAACAGGTAGGTATTGATGCCCTGAACGTTCTTCCAGGTCAGCGACTGCAGGCTGCCGCCCATTGCATAGTTCAGGTGCAGGTGCGGCTTGTCGCTCCACGGCTCATGGGCGCCGCGGCCGGAAAAGTACAGGTCGGCCGGCAGCCCGGAATAGTGCTCGACCCAACCGGCCTCCTTGAGTTTCTCGATATCGTCTTTGCTGAGTGTGGGCATGATGACCTCCTTCCGTGTTGCGCCGGCCCCGTGCCGGCGACAGCTGCACGATGCGCGTTGCGCGGGCAGTGGCGCAGAGGCAAATCCTTCCCCCGGAGCCGGGGTCGACTAGGCTGAGATGAGCGGGGCGCGCAACGCGGCCCGCAGCGCCCAAGGGAGGCCAGCATGCGCAGCCTTTCGCTCATCCTTCTCCTGCTATTCAGCCCGCTGCTGTCCGCCGAAACCTGGCGGGTGGTCGGCGACGAACAGTTCGCTCCCTACAGCTTCGTCACCCAGGAAGACGACACCCCACGCGGGGTCGATGTGGACCTGGTCGAGGCGGTGATGAAAGAAGCCGGCGTCACCTATAGCCTGCGCCTGTATCCCTGGGAACGGGTCAAACGCATGCTCGAGCGCAACGAGGCGGAGATGGCCTTCCAGTTCGCCGGCACGCCCGAGCGCAAGGCCCAGTACGAACTGGCCGGGCCGATCCGCACCGGCTCCACCGTGTTCATGACCAGCCACAAGATCCGCCTCCAGGACTGGAAGACCCTGGACGACTTCACCCCGTTCGTCATCGGCCAGGTCCGCGGCTACGCCTACGAGTCCAACTTCGACAAGGCCGACCTGCGCCGCGATACCAGCGCGCAGAACCCACGGCAACTGGTGTCCATGCTGCTGGCCGGGCGCATCGACATCATCGTCGGCGACCGCACCCAGCTGCTCTATTTCATCCAGGAACAACGGGCCCACAGCAGCGTGCGCCTGCTGCCCACTCCCCTCGTGGAAATGCCCCGCTATGTGGCCTTTGCCAAAGGCGACAGCCAACGCGCCAAGCAGTTTGGCGGGGCTCTGGAGCGGGTGCGGGCCAGCGGGGAGCTGGAGAGGATATTGCGCAAGTGGGAGGAATAGGCGGGGCCGTCTACAGCTGACGTACCATCAGCTGATGTTCGCCACCCCAGGCCTGGAAGCGCTCCAGCCACTGCCAGCCACGCTTCGCGTAGTAATCGGCGCGATCATGGGTATGCAGGTAAAGGCAGTGGTAACCGCGCTCGCGGGCCGCCACATAGATACTTTCGATCAGGCGCTCTGCCATGCCCTGACCGCGCATCTCGGGCAACACATAGACGCACGCCAGCCACGGCCCCAGCTCGGGGCGCTGGGGCAAGTCATCGCGTGCCAGACCGGCACAGCCAAGCACTTCACCCTCCTGTAGCGCGATCAGCATCCGCCAGTCGCCATTGCCCTGGCCGGCACGGAACTCCGCCTGCCAGGCGGCCAGCGGTTGCTCGGCGAACTCATAGGGAAACTGGCGGTGCAGCCAGGCGGCAACCGTGTCGCAATGCACGGGGTGATCGCGCAACCAATCGATTTTCACAGCAGGCTCCGGTGCAAGATGGGGCGCCCGAGTATCTCGAAGGCCCGCGCGCCTAACTACTGCACCGGCAGAAAATTCAGGAACAGCAGGCTCTGCGCGTAATTCACCCCGAGCCGCCGGTAGCGTTCCTCCAGCACATGGGTGAGCAGGTCCAGGCGCGCGGTCATCTTGCCGAACTCCACCGCGTAGCTGAGGTTGCTGCCCTCGTTGGACAGCAGCAGCGGCCGGCCCTTGGCGTCGCGGCGCTGGGCGAGCATCCAGGCGGCCTTCTCGATATTGCGCGCGGCGTTGTGGATGAACTGGGCGTCGAAGGAGTCGGTCAGGTAGAACTCGGTGCGCCCGCCATGGGCGGTCACCAGCATGCTGCCCAGGGCATAGATGAAAGCGCCGACCCGGTCGCCCTGGAAGTCCGGCCCCAGCGAATAACTCAGCGCCGCCACGTCGCGCCGCCCCTTCAGCTGCGGCAACGGCTGGTTCTGCTCGATGGCCTGGTGGATCGCCTGCTCCGCCTCGGCCCGCGTGGCCAGGCCGGTCTTGCGCCATTCCTGCGGGTTGCGCTGGTACAGCTTGCTCATCAGTTGGTACAGGCTGTTGAGGTTGTCGCGCATGGCTAGGGTCGCCATGCGGTCCACGTCGCTCTGCAGGAACTCGCCGGCCTGGGGCTCGCTGCTCTTGCTGACGATGGACTCGTGCGCCAGGCGGCCGGAGCAGCCGCCCAGGCCGAACGCCAACAGCAGCGCCGCCATGGCGCAGACCAGCTTCGTCATCGGATTGCCCCCGCTCTCCCACGAACCCTCGGCTAGCAGTAAAGCGCAAAAACGCCAGGGCGACCGTGCGCCACGCCTCCACTGGGAATGCCTTCCCGATTAATCCAACTCCATCGGCTTTCTAGGATCGGCCTACCCCACCCCCCGGGGCCAATCTAGAGGAGAACTACCATGGCCATCACCCTGCTCTGCTGGTGCCGCAACGACAGCGAAGTCAGTTCCGCCGCCAAGGCCTTCAAGGCTGATTACCGCTACAGTGGCTGCCGCGTCGCCGCCCTGCCACAAACGCTGGGCCGTCTGGGCGGTGACGACATCCTGATCATCACCGCCCACGGCTCCTCGCACAGCATCGGCGAGTCGGACGACAGCTTCATCGATCTCACCGTGGACAAGCTTGCCGGCCTGCTCAAGCAGCTGGCCCCCAGCACCTGGAGCGGCAACCTGTACCTGGATGTCTGCAACGGCCTGGCCTTCGCGCGCAATCTCAAGGCGGCGCTGAACGGCCACTTCCCCAACCTGAAGCTGTTCGGCTGCGACGGCGACACTGACATGAGCGTCGACATGTCCAAGCACAAGCAGGCCTGAGTACATCGCGGGGCCATCCCACCCCACCCCGCGATCCTTGGGGCCGCCGCGCCCGACCGACGGTAAAGGCGGCCCCTGTTTTACACAGGATTTACATTGCCCCATGCAATGCGGGGAACGAAGCGCAGTCGAAAGCTGTAACCGGACGACCGGTTTCCCACAGGAGCTTCGACCATGTTTTCGCGTATCCCCATCATCACTGGTCTGATAGCCAGCCTGCTTTTCGCCGGCGGGCAGCAGGCCCAAGCAGCAGACGGCGGCGATGTGGCCATTGGTGTTGCGGCCGGCGCCATCATTGGCGGCGTGCTGGCCAGCCAGCGGCCGGTACGGGTCTACGAGCCGGAACCGGTGGTCTACTACGAGCCGCGCCCGGTGTACTACGAGCCCCGCCCGGTCTACTACCCGGCCCCGGTGTACTACGTGGCGGAGCCGCGCTACCACCACAAGCACTGGCGCAAGCACCACCGTCGTCACCATCACCACCATCACGGCCATCGCTGGTAAACAGAAGCCCCGCTCATGCGGGGCTTCTTCTTTTCATGGCCCGAATGAGCTAGGTTCGCCTCCCCGCCACCCATGGATGGATGCCCATGCTCACCCTGAAGAACCTGTTTTATGTTCTGGTGTTCGGCGTGGTGATGTACGCCGGCATCCAGCAGGCGCTGGAGATGGGCGACTCGCGGGAATGGCCGACCGCCGAGGGCGTGATCACCGAGTCGCGCATCACCAGCAGTTACAAGACCTCGTCGGAGAAAGGCTGGCACGGCAGCCGCTACGAGTACGAGGTACGGGTGCAGTATGCGTACAGCGTGGATGGGGTCAGCTACAGCGGTAAGCACCTGCGTATCCGGCCGAACCAATACAGCTCGGAAGAGCATGCCCAGCAGGAGCTGGCCGAGTACCCGGTGGGGCAGCGGGTGCGGGTGTATTACAACCCGAAGGAGCCCGAGCGCAGCCTGCTGAAGCATATTTGACCACCCGCGCCCAAGGCCTACCTTTGCTGTGGCGGCCCCCTGGTGCCGCGGCGCGCCACTCCCCTCTCACAAGGACAGAAACATGAGCGACGAAGAGCTATCCGTTGAATGTGGCGAACACGGAAAGAGCCCCGCCACGTTCGTCTGCCAGCACCTGCCCGCCGGCGAGAACCAGGGGTTCAATGTCGGCTACGACCCGGAACACCCCGACGACGCCTATCCGGACGCCTGGTGCGACCAGTGCGACGCCGTTCTGGAGCAGGAAGGCGAATGGAACGACCGCTCCGAGGCCTTCGCCGATATCAAGATGGTCTGCGCCGGTTGCTACTGCGATATCCGCGAACGCAACTGGCAGCAGGACGAGGACGCCCTGGTCGAGCTGATCAGCGACAGCTTCGAGTACCTGCAGGCGCGGCAGGCCAGCTTTATGGAAACCTACGGCATCGGTGAGTACGAACGCTGGGACTGGTACCAGGAGAACGCCACGCTGGCGTTCTCCAACGGCGGCAAGCCGGTGGTGGAATGCGATATCGATTTCGTCGGCAGCTTTTCCAGCCGCTCCAACACCTGGATGTGGGCCTGGGCCAATGACTCGCTGCTGGAGCCGGTGCGCACGGGTTCACGGGCCGTGCGCGACCTGGGCGACTCGCTCGGCCTGCTCAAGCTGGCCAGCGCGACCTGGGCGGCGGAGCCGGTCGATGGCTGGGAGATGACGGCGGTGATGGCCAAGCACCTGGGCGCCATCGGGGCTTATCGCGCACCTAGCGATAATGGGTTTCTGCATATGGTGGTGAAGCAGGCGCGCTGGGTGAATTGAGGGGCATTTGCTGGCCGGGTTGTCAGCTATGGCGTTGGGCCAGCATTCGCAGTAAGGTCGGGAGCATCGACTTGCAAGGATGCGTTCATGGCCAGCAAAGCCCCGGCACCCCGCCAGCAAAAGCACCTCGCCGTACTGATCGATGCGGACAACGCCTCGGCTGCCATCGTCGAAGGGCTGTTCGAGGAAATCGCCAAGTACGGGCTGGCCAGCGTCAAGCGCATCTACGGTGATTGGACTCTGCCCAACCTGGGCGGCTGGAAGCAGGTGCTTCTGGATTACTCCATTCAACCCATCCAGCAGTTCGCCTACACCAAGGGCAAGAACGCCACCGACAGTTCGCTGATCATCGATGCGATGGACCTGCTCTATACGCGGCGTTTCGATGGGTTTTGTCTGGTCTCCAGCGATAGCGACTTCACCCGGCTTGCCGCGCGGTTGCGGGAGGAAGGGCTGGAGGTGATCGGGTTTGGTGAGCAGAAGACGCCGAAGCCGTTCGTGTCGGCGTGCGACAAGTTCATCTATACCGAGTTGCTGCGTAACGACGCCGATCCTGCCGAGGTAGAAGTTTCCGCAGCCAAAGCGCCAAGCACTTCAGCGCCGGCTGTCAGTACCGAAGCCAAGCCAGCTGAGCCTGCCAAGGTGAAGCCGCAGAAGGTGCCGGTGGACTTCATTGCCAAGGTGATAGACGACAACTCAGATGAGGATGGCTGGTGTCACCTTGGCGCGCTGGGTCTGAATATCAACAAGCTGCGCTCGGACTTCGACGCGCGGATGTATGGCCACAAGAAGCTGAGTGATCTGATCAAGGCACATAACACTCGCTTCGAACTGCAGGAGCGCGGTGTTACCGCTACTGGCGGTAAGTCGCTTTACGCACGCAATCGCAAGTTGGCCAAGTGAATACGTCTCTGCGCTGGCTCATTACTGAAGGCGCTTGGCAGCATGGTTTCGCCCTGCTGGGCGACTTACTTTCTTTGCTTGTGCAAAGAAGAGTAAGCAAAGAAACACACCCCGGCATCCGGGTCTCGCTGCGCTCGACTCCCCTCCCTCCGGTGCCGCTCCGGGGGCCGGCTTACAAGGGCCATCCATGGCCCTTTAAGCCTCTCGCCGCATCCATGCGGCTCGTCCCCCTACGCAACACCTACGCTCGGCCTGCTGACGGGGAGTTTCCGCGCATGACAGCTTCGCGTTTCAGGGCACTCGGCGTGGTCGGTACGCCTCGCCGTAGGGCGGGTGAAACCCGCGCAGCACATTACAAAGGACTCACCAGCCATACTCACTAATAGATATCTATTGAGAGAATTAGCTAACTACCTCCCTGGCGCATGGAATTATCCGGAGAAAGTATGACAGATCATGAAAAAGTCAAAGAATTCTACCTAACAGACTATGAAGGCACGTTATTCCCAATGGAAACATGCCGAGTAATGATTGGAAAAGCGCCCAAGGAAATTTCTGAATACATCACAAAGATCGCCAATCCTGAAAACAAAGAGCACAGCTTTCTCCCCCAAGAAACCGTCTACGCATCAAAATCAAAATACCATTTAAGAAGAACAATGAAACTCGATCCTGTAGCTGAATTCTATATGTACAGGATGGCCTACGAAAATCGCACAATCTTTAAAAAAAGCAAAAATCCAAAACGAGAAAATTTTGGATATAGATTTTCAGAAGGAAAACCCATCCCCATCCACGACAGCTATAAAGAATTCTCAGAACAATCCAACGCACTAAAAGAAAAATATAAATACCATATCAAATTTGATATCTCCGCTTTCTTTAACTCAATTTATCACCACGACATCACTAATTGGTTCGCAGCCCAAAAGCCTAATCAATATGAAATCGGCTTATTCGGTCAATTTATGCGAGAAATAAATGCTGGATTTTCTATCGACTTCCTCCCCCACGGACTATACCCATCCAAAATGCTTGGAAGTCACTTCCTTTCATACATCGACAATTCCGAATTAATAAAATGCGAACAGATGATTAGATTCATGGATGACTTCATGATCTTCTCAGACTCCAAAGACACACTTATAAAAGACTTTCAGACCATCCAGAAATCTCTAGGGCAGAAATCCCTAAATCTGAACTCCGATAAAACAACCTTATTCGCTGAAGAAGAAACATCTATACACACAGAAATCGACAGCATCAAAAAAACCATAATGGAAAAAGTTTATATAGGCACCGGATCAGGAATAGGGGAAGGAGAATATATAAACATAGCAAGGGAACTATCGACAGAAGAAATAGAGTACCTAATCGATCTAGCAAACGAGGACGAAGCTACAGACAGAGAAGCCGCGCTAATAATTGACTGCATTCACGAGCACACATCAGACTTCCCCAAAAAGATTTCGCAATTCATATATAGATATCCCCATTTATCAAAAAAGATCTATCACAAATGCGAAACAATAGAAAACCATGAAGAGCTTTCCGAGTCTTTAAAAGAGCTCCTTATAGCCGCCGACTACCTAAATGAATACCAGCTATTCTGGATTGCCAAAATAACTGAAAAACATTTACTGAATACGCCTTTAGGCGGGCAGCTTCTTGCACTACTTTACGAGCACAAAAACGCCACAAACATATCTAAGGCGAAAGTACTTGAGATCCCAGAGAAACGATTCGGGATGCCTGAATGGCGTGAGTCCCATCTAAAGAACGGTTCAAGTGGATGGTTGGCCTGGGCATCAGCAATAGGAATGAGAGAAGATACAAAGCAATCAAAGAACTATCTAATGGGCTACTTCTCTAAGGCAAGCCCGATAAACTCTCTCATTGGTGGCTGCGTAAACAATTTATAAAACAGAAGGCTCACCACCCGATGAGCCTTCTCGCTTCAACGCTTAAATCAAGGGCAGCATTTCCTCAAGCAACTCTGTCTATTACTCCAATTCTTTTCGCCTGATACTCCCTCGCCGCCTCATGGAACGCCCCAATCAGTGCGTTGTAATCCGCCTTCTCCCAATAGCGATACTCCGGATGCCACTGCACGCCGACCGCGAACGCCTTGGCGCCAATCACGCTGACCGCCTCGATCTGCCCGTCCTCACAAACGGCCTCGACCTGTAGCCCCTCACCCAGCCGATCGATGCCCTGCCCATGCAACGAGTTGACGCTGATCTCACGCTCGCCGAGCAGCTTGTGCAGCACGCCACCCTCGGTCAGGGCGACCTTGTGGATCGGGCCGTAGGCCACGTTGTCCGGTACGTCCTTCACTTCGCGGTGGTCGAGGCGACCCGGTACGTTGTGCACCTCGCGGTGCAGGGTGCCGCCGTACAGCACGTTGAGTTCCTGTACGCCGCGGCAGATGCCGAGGAAGGGAATGCCGCGGTCGATGCAGGCGCGCATCAAGCGCAGCACGGTGGCGTCGCGGGGTTTGTCGGCCAGGCCCAGACCGGGATGGTCGTCGCCGTAGAAGCTGGGGTGCACGTTGGACAGGGAGCCGCCGAACATGATGCCGGAGACGCTGTCGAGCACGGTCTCCATGTCCAGGTCGTCGCCGAAGGCCGGGATCATCAGCGGGAAGGCGCCGAAGCCGGTGACGGACTGGATGTATTTCTCGCCCACCAGATGAAACCAGCCGATGTCGCGATCGGTCAGCTGCCAGCGACACAGGGGAAGGCCAATCATGGGTTTGTTCATTGCAAGGGTGTCCTCTTCATTTTGAGTTTGAAGTGGGCTGCCCTTGGGACAGCGGGTTACCGGGCCACGAACAACCGTGAACCCGCTCACCCAAGGGGTGCCGCTTCCCGCCGGCAGGACGCCGGCGGGTTACCGCACCAATGCCGCGCCCGCGCGGCAGGGTTACTCCCCTCTCCCACTGGTGGGAGAGGGGCTGGAGGAGAGGGCGTTGTTGGACTGCCCCTCTCCCCAACCCTCTCCCGTGAACGGGAGAGGGAGCAAAACGCGCTGTCCGGCCACTGCTGCCAGCCGGGCGGCAAAAAAAGAGCCGGTCCGAAGACCAGCCCTGGTTAGCGCTTAACCGTTGCTCGGGAAGGCGAACTGCGCCGCCTCGTGGCTGGCGCGCTGCGGCCAGCGCTGGGTGATGGTCTTGCGCTTGGTATAGAAGCGCACGCCGTCCGGGCCGTAGGCGTGCAGGTCGCCGAACAGCGAGCGCTTCCAGCCGCCGAAGCTGTGGTAGGCCACCGGCACCGGCAGCGGCACGTTGACGCCGACCATGCCGACTTCGATCTCGTCGCAGAACAGGCGGGCCGCTTCACCGTCGCGGGTGAAGATGCAGGTGCCGTTGCCGTATTCGTGGTCGTTGATCAGCTGCATGGCGTCTTCCAGGCTGCCGACGCGGACGATGCACAGCACCGGGCCGAAGATCTCTTCCTGATAGATGCTCATCTCGCGGGTGACGTTGTCGAACAGGGTGCCGCCGACGAAGAAGCCGGCCTCGTTGCCCGCCACGGACAGGCCGCGGCCGTCCACCACCAGCTTGGCGCCCTGGGCCACGCCGGCGTCGATGTAGCCCTTGACCTTGTCACGCGCCGCGCCGGTGACCAGCGGGCCCATGTCCAGGCCGCAGGAAGTGCCGGCACCGATCTTCAGCGCCTGGATCTTCGGGGTCAGCTTGGCCACCAGGGTGTCGGCGACCTGGTCACCCACGGCCACCACCACGGAGATGGCCATGCAGCGCTCGCCGCAGGAGCCGTAGGCCGCGCCCATCAGGGCGTTGACGGTGTTGTCGATGTCGGCGTCCGGCAGGACCACGGCGTGGTTCTTGGCGCCGCCCAGGGCTTGGACGCGCTTACCGCGACGGTTGGCCTCGGTGTAGATGTATTCGGCGATCGGCGTGGAGCCAACGAAGCTGATGGCTTTGACTTCCGGCGCTTCGATCAGCGCGTCCACCGCTTCCTTGTCGCCGTTGATCACGCCGATCACGCCCTTGGGCAGGCCGGCTTCGTGCAGCAGCTGGGCGATGAACAGGGTGGAGCTCGGGTCGCGCTCGGACGGCTTGAGGATGAAGCAGTTGCCGCAGACGATGGCCAGCGGGTACATCCACAGCGGCACCATGGCCGGGAAGTTGAACGGGGTGATCCCGGCGACCACGCCCAGCGGCTGGAAGTCGCTCCAGCTGTCGATGTTCGGGCCGGCGTTGCGGTTGTATTCGCCTTTCAGCAGCTCGGGGGCGCCACAGGCATATTCGACGTTCTCGATGCCGCGCTGCAGTTCGCCGACGGCGTCTTCCAGGGTCTTGCCGTGCTCCTCGCTGATCATCGCGGCGATCTTGTCCTTGTGCTCCTCGAGCAGGACCTTGAAGCGGAACATGACCTGGGCGCGCTTGGCCGGCGGGGTGTTGCGCCAGGCCGGGAAGGCGGCCTTGGCGGCGTCGATGGCGGCCTGAATGGTGGCGCGGTCGGCCAGCTCGACCTGACGCACCGGCTCGCCGATGGACGGGTTGAAGACCTGGGCGGTACGGCCGTTGCGCAGAACGATTTCGCCATTGATGAAGTGGGCGACGGTGCTCATGGGTGTTTCCTCATTGGTGTTCTGTGAGGCGGCCGCGCTGGGCGCAGCCGCCGCGAATCATTTGATTTCGGTTTCGACGAAGACCACTTCGTGGTCGCTGGCGTTGACCACGTTGTGCTCAACGCCGGCCTGGCGGAAGTACGACTGGCCGGCCACCAGGGGCGCGTGACGCTCGCCTTGCGGGGTTTCCAGCAGCAGTACACCGTCGGTCATCGGCGTCACCACGTAGTCGTAGCCGTGGCGATGGGCGCCGGTCTCGGCACCGGGGGCGAAGCGCCACTCGGTGACGATGACTCGGTCGTTTTCCACCTGCACGGTGGGCACCGCCTTGGGCCGGCCCATCAGTCGAGCTTGTTCAGTACGTCGCCGACGGCGTTGAACAGGCGGTCCAGCTCTGCCGGCTTGGTGTTGAAGGTCGGCCCGAACTGCAGGCAGTCGCCGCCGAAGCGCACGTAGAAGCCGGCCTTCCACAGGGCCATGCCGGCCTCGAACGGACGGATGGTCGGGTCGCCGTCGCGCGGCGCCAGTTGCAGGGCGCCGACCAGGCCGCAGTTGCGGATGTCGACCACGTGCTTGCTGCCCTTGAGGCCGTGCAGGACGTTCTCGAAGTGCGGCGCCAGCTCGGCGGACTGCTGGATCAGGTTGTCCTTCTCCAGCAGCTCCAGGGTGGCCAGGCCGGCGGCGCAGGCGACCGGGTGGGCCGAGTAGGTGTAGCCGTGGGTGAACTCGATCATGTGCTCGGGGATGGCCTGGTGCATGAAGGTGTCGTAGATCTCTTTCGAGGCCACTACCGCGCCCAGCGGAATGGCACCGTTGGTGATCTGCTTGGCGGCGTTGATGATGTCCGGGGTGACGCCGAAGTATTCCGCGCCGCTCCACTTGCCCATGCGGCCGAAGCCGGTGATCACTTCGTCGAAGATCAGCAGGATGTTGTGCTGGGTGCAGATCTCGCGCAGGCGCTCCAGATAGCCCTTGGGCGGGATGATGGCGCCGGCGGAGCCGGACAGCGGCTCGACGATGACGGCGGCGATGTTGGAGGCGTCGTGCAGCTCGATCAGCTTGAGCAGCTCGTCGGCCAGCTCCACGCCGCCGGTCTCGACCATGCCCCTGGTGAAGGCCAGGCCCGGCTGCAGGGTGTGCGGCAGGTGGTCGGCGTCCATCAGTTGGCCGTACATCTTGCGGTTGCCGCCGATGCCGCCCAGGGCGGTGCCGGCGATGTTCACCCCGTGGTAGCCACGGGCGCGGCCGATGAACTTGGTCTTGCTCGGCTGGCCTTTCAGGCGCCAGTAGGCCTTGGCCATCTTCACCGCGGTGTCGGCGCACTCGGAGCCGGAGCCGGTGAAGAACACGTGGTTGAGCTCGCCCGGTAGCAGGTCGGCGATCTTCTCGGCCAGCTTGAAGGACAGGGCGTGGCCGTACTGGAAGCCCGGCGAGTAGTCGAGGGTGCCGAGCTGCTTGGCCACGGCCTCCTGGATTTCCTTGCGGCTGTGGCCGGCGCCACAGGTCCACAGGCCGGAGAGGCTGTCGAACACGCGGCGGCCCTGGTCGTCGATGAGGATGTTGCCTTCGGCGGCCACGATCAGGCGCGGGTCGCGCTTGAAGTTGCGGTTGGCGGAGAAGGGCATCCAGTGGGCGTCCAGCTTGAGCTGGCTGGCCAGGGACGGGGTGGCAGTCTGCGGCATGTTCATCGTGGCTCTCCAGAGCGGCACTGTGGTCTTGTTGCCATGCAAGGTGCCACGGGCATAAAGTCACGAAAATCCAAATCTTCGTACTTTAAGTTCAGCGAATACTAAACAATGAGCAATCGCCGTACAGATCCGCTGGCCCAGGTCAGCGACTTCGAGATCCGCCTGCTGCGCCTGTTCCGCAGCGTGGTCGAGTGCGGCGGCTTCTCCGCTGCCGAGAGCGTGCTGGGCATCGGCCGTTCGGCCATCAGCCAGCAGATGAGCGACCTGGAGCAGCGCCTGGGCCTGCGCCTGTGCCAGCGCGGCCGCGCCGGCTTCGCCCTGACCGAGGAAGGCCGCGAGGTCTATCAGTCTTCGCTGCAGCTGTTCGGCGCGCTGGAGAGCTTCCGCAACAACGTCAACGGCCTGCACCGCGAGCTGCGCGGCGAGCTGCATATCGGCCTCACCGACAACTTGGTGACCGTGCCGCACATGCGCATCACCCACGCCCTGGCGCGTCTGAAGGAGCTGGGCCCGGAGGTGCGCATCCAGATCCGCATGACGCCACCGAGCGAAGTGGAACAGGGCGTGCTCGACGGCAGCCTGCACGTGGGCGTGGTGCCGCAGAGCCATGCGCTGTCCGGCCTGGAGTATCAGCCTCTATATGGCGAGCGCTCGCAGCTGTACTGCGCCGTGGGTCATCCCCTGTTCTATGTGGACGACAACCAGCTGTCCGACACCCGCCTGAATGCCCAGGACGCCATCGCCCCGACCTTCCGCCTGCCGCCGGAGATCCAGAGCCAGTACCAGGTGCTCAACTGCACGGCCAGCGCCTCGGACCGCGAGGGCATGGCCTTCCTCCTGCTCACCGGACGCTACATCGGCTACCTGCCGGACCACTACGCCCAGCAGTGGGTGCAGCAGGGCCGCCTGCGCGTGCTCAAGCCAAGCACGCGCTTCTACGACCTGACCATGGCGTCGGTGACCCGCAAGGGTCGCCGGCCGCAGCTGGTACTGGAAACCTTCCTCGAGGCGCTGGCCGGCACCAGCTGAAACCACCAAGGAGCAAACGCGATGGATGCACTGCAGGACGAGATACGGCGCTTCTTCGAGAACTTCGTCGCGGCCTTCGCCGAATTCGACGGTGCGCTGATCGCCCGGCGCTATGGCGCGCCCTATCTGGCGCTGAATGCGGCCGGCGAACCTCGTCTGTTCACTACGGCCACTGACATCGGCGATTACTTCCAGGGCATAGTCGATGACTACTTCGCCCAGGGCTGCCGCAGCTGTCGCTTCCATAGTCTGGAGATCACGCCGCTCGGCTGTGCAGCCGTGCTGGCGAGCCTTAGCTGGGAACTGCTGGATGGCGGCGGCGAAGTGATCGGCGCCTGGCGCGAATCCTACAACCTGGCGCGCAGCAGCGCCGGTTGGTGCATCCATGTCTCGACCGATCATGCCACGAGCGGCGTCGACACCTGACGAAACAGCTGGAACGCCCGTACCACTAGGCCATCGCCATTTTTCCAGCAGCTGTAAAACGCACCAAAATGACGCTTTTCTGGCGCCTTTTAGGGGGTTTTACCGAGCCAAATGCAGGCTTCGTCTGAACAACACACGTTTTTGACGCCTGAGGGTTGTTTCGTGACCCGCCCTGCGGTATCTGTTCGCACACAAAACCGATCATCAGTACGGACCCCTCTCGATGCCCGCAGCCCCCGCCCCTGCTACCGGCACCGGCAAACCCGCCGGCCGCATCCGCCAGAAGAACGAAAACGCCATCATTTCCGCCGCCGAAGTGGAGTTCGCCCGCCACGGCTACAAGGGCACCAGCATGAACAGCATCGCCCAGGCGGTGGGGCTGCCCAAGGCCAACCTGCACTACTACTTCAGCAGCAAACTGGGCCTGTACATCGCCGTACTGAACAACATCCTCGACCAGTGGGACGCCACCTTCAACGGCCTGACGGTGAACGACGATCCGGCCCAGGCACTGAGCCGCTACATCCGCGCCAAGATAGAGTATTCGCGTACCCAGCCGCTGGCCTCGCGCATCTTCGCCATGGAAGTGATCAGCGGCGGCCAGTACCTCACCGCTCACTACACCCAGGACTACCGCGAGTGGTTCCGCCAGCGCGCTGGTGTGTTCCAGGCCTGGATCGACGCCGGCAAGATGGACCCGATCGACCCGGTGCACCTGATCTTCCTGCTGTGGGGTAGCACCCAGCACTACGCCGACTTCGCCAGCCAGATCTGCCTGTTCACCGGCAAGAGCAGCATGAAGAAGGCCGACTTCGAGGAAGCCGCCGACAACCTCGAGCGCATCATCCTCAAGGGCTGCGGCCTGACTCCGCCGGCACGCGGCTGAGCCAGAAGCCGCCGGTTTACAGCCGGCGGCGCCGCCCGGTCAGCATCGACAGCGGCAGGTTCTCGCGCAGGCGCAGGCTCTCCACCAGCGCCGCCAGCAAGTGCACGCAGACCAGCGCCAGCAAGGCGTTGGCGAAGAAATCATGAATCTGCAGCGGCAGGTCCTCGCCCCAGAAGTAATCCACCTCCTCCATCAGGAAGCCGGTCACGCCCAGGCCGAGCAGCATCAGCATCATCAGCACCATCACCAGCGCGCCAATCGGCGAATGGCCGAGGCGGTGATAGGGGCGCCGCTGGATCAGCGCCGCGCAGTGCTCACGCAGGCGCGTCGGGGTCGGCCAGAAGTCGGCCCAGCGCGCCGCGGTCGGGCCGGTGAAACCCCACACCAGACGCACCGCCAGCCAGGCCACCGCGTAGTAGCCGAGCCAGCGGTGCCAGTCATCGCCCTCCTCGGTGAACCAGTAGTTGGCGATGAAGGCGCCGGCCAGGGACCAGTGGCACAGGCGCACCAGGGGGTCCCATAGCGGCAGGGTTTCCCGGCTCACCGATCAGTCCTCGATCTCGGTCTTTACCGCGTTGCCGGACACCGGGTCGAAGTAGATCTCGACCTTCTGCTTGTCCTTGTTCCAGCCGTAGATCTCGTAGCAGTTGCCACTGGTGACCTTGAACTTCTTGATCTCGTAGCCCTGGGCCTTGAGGTCTTCCTGGAACTTGGCCTGATCCTGCCATTGGGCCTTGTCGGCGGTGGTGCACTGCGGGCCGGCGAGGGCCAGCGGGCTGGCAAGGGCGAGGGAGAGCAGCAGCAGTTTGCGCATAGGTAGTTTCCTTTTTGTTGGGATGACAGGGCGCCGGCCAGGCCGACGCCGCACATATTAGGCGCTGGCGCGCCAGGGTGCGCGCTGCGACAGTGTTGCACAGCGTTGCTGGAGAAATTCGCGTAGCAGACGCACCGGGCCACTGAGCTGGTCACGATGGGCGCAGATCAGGTTCAGCGGGGTCGGCTCGCCCTGCCAGTCGCCCAGCGCCACCTCCAGACGCCCGGCCTGCACGTCACCGGCCACGTCCAGCCAGGACTTGTACACCAGCCCCTGCCCCGCCACGGCCCAGCGCCGTACCACGTCGGCATCGTCGCTGACCCGGTTGCCGCTCACCGTCAGCGCCTCGCGCTGCTTGCCAGCCGCGAAGCTCCAGCGCTCGTGCACACGGCCGCCGAGCATGTACAGCAGGCAGTTGTGCCGGTGCAGCTCCGCAGGCGTGCGCGGCTTGCCGTGGCGGGCGAAGTAATCCGGCGCACCGCACAGCACGCGGCGGTTGTCCGGCGCCACCGACAGCGCCACCAGGCTGGAATCCTCCGGCTCGCCATAGCGCAGGGCGATGTCCACCGGCTGGCGGAACAGGTCGGCATTGCGGTCGCTGAGCAGCAGGCGCAGCGACAGCTGCGGGCGCTCGGCCTGGAACTGGTCGAGCCAGGGCAGCAGCGCGTTGCGGCCGAAGTCGGACGGCGCGGCGATCTGCAGCACGCCGCTGATCTCGGCCTTGACCCCGGCCAGCTGCTGGCGCCCGCTCTCCAGACTGAGCAACGCGGCGCGGGCGTGGACCAGGTACTGCTCGCCCTCGGCGGTCAGGCGCAGACTGCGGGTGGAGCGCAGTAAAAGGCGCGCCTGCAGCTGCGCCTCCAGGCGCTTGAGCGCGGCGCTGGCCACCGCCGGCGAACAGTTGAGTTCACGGGCGGCGGCGGACAGGCTGCCCAGCTCGGCAGTACGCACGAACAGGGCGAGATCATCGAAGCGCAGCATGGTGCGGCTCCATTTTCAAAATAGAATTGAAAGAGACTCTATGGCAGCCCGGTTTTTCTCGCCAGACAATTAACCGAACATGCGCACAACGCCAGCCGGTACGCCGACTAAGCTGGAACATCGACTTCGCCATCGCGCCCCTTCGAGGATCACGCCGCATGAAAGCCATTGCCTACTACCAGTCCCAACCCATCGACCACGCCGAGGCCCTGCTCGACGTCGAGCTGCCGGCGCCAACGCCCGGCCCGCGCGACCTGCTGGTGGATGTGCGGGCCATCTCGGTCAACCCGGTGGATACCAAGATCCGCCGCAACGTCTCGCCCGAGGCGGGCCAGGCCAAGGTGCTGGGCTGGGACGTGGCCGGCGTGGTGGTGGCGGTGGGTAACGAGGTCAAGCAGTTCCGCCCCGGCGACCGGGTGTTCTACGCCGGCGCCATCGACCGCGCCGGAGCCAACAGCGAGCTGCACGTGGTGGACGAACGCATCGTCGGGCGCATGCCCGGCTCGCTGGATTTCGCCCGCGCCGCGGCCCTGCCGCTGACCGCCATCACCGCCTGGGAACTGCTGTTCGAGCGCCTCGGCGTGCGCGAAGGCAAGGGCGACAGCCGTGACAGCCTGCTGGTGATCGGCGCCGCCGGCGGCGTGGGTTCGATCCTGGTACAGCTGGCCCGCCAGCTCACCGGCCTGACCGTGATCGGCACCGCCTCGCGCGCCGAGACCCAGGACTGGGTGCGCGAACTGGGCGCCCACCACGTCATCGACCACGGCCAGCCGCTGCTGCCACAACTCAAGGCGCTGGGCATCGAGCAGGTCAGCATGGTCGCCAGCCTGACCCACACCGACCAGCACCTCGACCAACTGATCGAGGCCCTGGCACCCCAGGGCAAGCTGGCGCTGATCGACGACCCGGCGCAGCTCGACGTGGTCAAGCTCAAGCGCAAGAGCCTGTCGCTGCACTGGGAGTTCATGTACACCCGCTCGCTGTTCCAGACCGACGACATGGTCGAGCAGCATCGCCTGCTCAACCGGGTCAGCCAGCTGATCGACGACGGCGTGCTGAAGACCACCCTCGGCGAGCACTTCGGCAACATCAACGCCGCCAACCTGCGCCGCGCCCACGCGCTGCTGGAGAGCGGCAAGGCGCGCGGCAAGATCGTGCTCGAAGGCTTCTGAAGCACGCCCGCCAGCGTAGCGAACGGACGCCAGGCGGCAGCTCGCGGCGAAGCGGCTAGACTGCAGTGGACTCGGACCTTCAGCGGTGGTCCGGGCCTTCTTAGCCGCGACTGCTGAGGGTTCAGGATGCAGCCCAGGATCAACCGGCCAATGCGCGTGGCCGGCATCTACCTCCTGTTCAGTGTTGCCTGGATCGTCCTCGGTGATCTGCTGCTGCAGACGCTGGAACTGGACGCCGCCACCCAGGCCGGATTGCAGACTGCCAAGGGCCTGATTTTCGTCGGCCTCAGCGGCCTGCTGATCCTGTTGTTGTGCCGCCACGAGCAGAACGCCCAGCAGCAGCTGGAGCGCGATCTGCGCGAGCACGCACGCAAGCTGCGCCAGGTCCAGGGCGAAGCCGGCCTCGGCACCTGGGAATACAGTGGCGGCCGCCTGCACTGGTCCAGCGAAGCCCTGCAGCTGCTCGAACGCCCCGAGACCGATGCCCGCAGCAGCCTGGACGATCTGCTGAGCTGGCTCTACCCCGCCGACCGCAACGCCGCCCAGCGCGCCCTGCAGGCGCTGCTCGACGATGGTGAACCGCTGCTGATCAACGTACGCCTGAACCGCCCCAACAGCGATGCGCCGGTGTGGCTGATGCTGCGCGGTAGTCATGCCGATGGCGGCGCCCACGGCAGCGTGCAGAACGTCAGCGGACAGAAGCGTGACGAGCTGGCCCTGCGCGAGAGCGAGCAGCGCTTCCGTCAGTTGTTCGAGCAGACCCCGCGCATCGCCGTGCAGGGCTACGACCGCGAGCGCCGGGTGATCTTCTGGAACCAGGCCAGCACCCAGCTGTACGGCTACGACGTGGCCGACGCCATGGGCCGGCGCCTGGAGGACCTGATCATTCCGCCGCCGATGCGCAGCCAGGTGGTGAGCGACATCCAGGCCTGGATGATCGGTGGCCCGGCCATTCCCGCCGCCGAACTGACCCTGCAGCACCGCGATGGCAGCGAGGTGCACGTCTATTCCAGCCACCTGATCCTGCGCAACACGCGCAACCAGGTGGAGCTGTACTGCGTCGACATCGACCTGGGCCAGCAGAAGAGCGCCCACCAGGAACTGGAAGCCAGCGAGGCGCGCTACCGCGAGCTGGTGGAGCAACTGCATGAGGCGATCTTCCTCACCGACAGCGGCGGTCGGCTGACCTTCGTCAACCCGGCCTGGCAGACCATCACCGGCTACAGCATCCGCGAGAGCATTGGCCGCCCGCTGCTGGACTTCATCGACGACGGCCAGCGCGAGGAAGCCGGGCTGCACATCGCCGCCGTCGTCGCGCACCAGCAGAGCAGCTGGCTCGGCGAACTGCGCCTGCGCGACGCCGATGGCCGCCCGCACTGGGTATCGCTGCGCCTGGCCGCCGGCCCACAACACGGTCTGGGCCTGCGCGGCAGCCTCAGCGACATCCACGAGCGGCGCCACACCCAGGCGCTGCAAGAGGCACGCAACGCCGTGCTCGACCGCATGCTGGCGCAGCGCCCGCTGCAGGAGAGCCTGAGCGACATGGCCCTGCGCCTGGAGCGCATCAGCCCGGAGATGCTGGTGTCGATCCTGCGCCTGGACGATGGCGTGCTGCGCGTGCTGGCCGCGCCCAGCCTGCCGGCCAGCTACGCCGACACGGTGGACGGCATGCCGGCGCAGCTCGACCTGGGCAGCTGCGGCCACGCCGCCGCCAGCGGCGAGCTGACCATAGTCGAGGACATCCGCAGTCATCCCAACTGGGTCGAGTTCCGCGATCCGGCGCAGCTGGCCGGGTTGCGTGCCTGCTGGTCGCTGCCGTTCAAGAATGACCAGAACCAGGTGCTCGGCGTATTCGGCATCTACTACCGGCGCCCGGCGCGGCCGGCCCGCGAGGATATCGAGCTGGTCACCGAGTTCACCCGCCTGGCCGGCCTCGCCGTGCGCCAGCAACAGCGCGATGCCGAGCGCCTGCAGAGCGAGCTGCGCTTCCGTGCCACCTTCGAGCAGGCGGCCGTCGGCATCGCCCACCTGGCGCCGGACGGCCGCTGGCTGCGGGTCAACCAGCGCCTGTGCCAGATGCTCGACTACGGCCGCGAGGAGCTGCTCGCGCTGACCTTCCAGGACATCACCCACCCCGACGACCTGGACAAGGACATGGGCCTGACCGGCCAGCTGCTGGCCGGCGAGATCCCGCGGCTGACCCTGGAGAAACGCTACCTGCGCCGCGACGGCAAGGTGCTCTGGGCCCACCTCAGCGCCACCCTGGTGCGCCACACCAACGGCGAGCCGCACTACTTCATCTCGGTGGTCGAGGACATCGGCGTGCGCAAGCAGCAGGAGCGCGCCCTGCACCAGGCCGCTACCGTGTTCGAGAGTACCCAGGAGGCGGTGGTAATAGTCGACGCGCGGCGGCGCATCCTCACCAGCAACCCGGCCTTCAGCACCATCACCGGCCTCAGCCCCGAGGACGCCCTCGGCCAGCGCCTGCCGCTGCTGCCGGGCAACAGCATGGAGCGGGCGCGCTACCGCACCCTGTGGCGCAAGGTGCAGGACAGCGGGCACTGGCAGGGCGAGATGAACAGCCGGCGCCAGGATGGCTCGCGCTTCCCCTTCTGGCTCACCGTCAGCCGGGTGCGCGACTGCGACCCGCAGCAGCCGCAGTACGTGCTGACCTTCACCGACCTCAGCCAGTACCGCGACAGCCAGGAGCGCCTGGCCCACCTGGCGCACTTCGACACCCTCACCGACCTACCCAACCGCCTGTACGCCATGGAGCGTCTCGGCCACGCCCTGGAGCACGCCCAGCGCCATCAGGAGCGGGTCGCGGTGCTGTACTTCGACCTGGACAACTTCAAGACCATCAATGAGAGCCTCGGCCACAAGGTCGGCGACGAGCTGCTGGTGGCCGTGGCGCGCCGCCTGCAGCAGCGTCTGCGCAACGAGGACACCCTCGCGCGGCTGAGCAGCGACGAGTTCCTCGTGGTGCTGGAGAACCTGCAGCGCCCCGAGGAGGCGGCCGGTATCGCCCGTACCCTGATCGAGCTGCTGGACCGTCCGCTGCCGCTGGGCAACGGCCGCGAGGCCTACCTGGGCGCCAGCATCGGCATCAGCCTCTATCCGGACGACGGGCAGAACAGCGACGACCTGCTGCGCAACGCCGACAGCGCCCTGCACCAGGCCAAGCAGGAAGGCCGCAATACCTTCCGCTTCTACACCCAGGGCCTGACCCACCAGGCGCACACGCGCCTGACCCTGGAGGGCCAGCTGCGCCAGGCGCTCAAGCGCAACGAATTCATCCTCCACTACCAGCCGCTGGTGCGCGGCCACGATGGCCACCCGGTCGGGGTGGAGGCGCTGCTGCGCTGGAACAGCAGCGCCGGCATGATCTCCCCGGCGCAGTTCATCCCCCTGGCCGAGGAAACCGGGCTGATCGTGCCCATCGGCAACTGGGTGCTGCGCGAGGCCTGCCGGCAGATGCAGTTCTGGCGCCAGCAGGGCCTGGACCTGCACACCCTGGCGGTCAACCTGTCGCCCCGCCAGTTCCGCCAGGCCGACCTGCAGCAACAGGTGCGCGAGGCCCTGCATGACAGCGGCCTGCCGGCCGAGCATCTGGAGCTGGAGATCACCGAGGGTGCGCTGATCGAGAACGTCGAGCAGGCCCAGGCGACCCTGGCCGCGCTCAAGGAGCTGGGGCTGAAGCTGGCGATCGACGACTTCGGCACCGGCTACTCGTCGCTGGCCTACCTGCGGCGCTTCCCGCTGGACAAGCTGAAGATCGACCAGAGCTTCATGCGCGGCGTGCCGGAGGACCAGGCCAACCTGGAAATCGTCGCCACCATTGTCGGCCTGGCGCGCAACCTCAAGCTCTGCGTGCTGGCCGAGGGCGTGGAGACCACCGAGCAGCTGCAGGCCCTGCGCCAGCTGGGTTGCGAACAGTGCCAGGGCTACCTGTTCAGCCGCCCGCTGAGCGCCGTGCAACTGGCGCACTGGCTGCGCAGCGACCATCAGTCGGTCGGTTGACCCAGGTCAGGGAATCGCAACGGCACGGGTCTACACTGCAGCCTCAACGTCCTCGTGGAGGTCTGCGATGAACATCCAGATTCGTCAGGTAACGACCGCCGAAGGCGCCCGCTGGCAGGTCAGCCTGGACCAGCATGGCGTCAGTTTCCGCAGCGAGGCCGAGGCCCGCGACTTCGTCCGCGTGCTGCAGGCCCGCCTCAACGCCCCTCACCCACTACCCTGGCGCGGCCTCGCCGAGGTGCGCAGCGCCAGCTGAGCTGGCCGCCGCTCAGAACTCCAGCGAGTGGCGCCGCGCATGCCGCGCGGTGAGCAGCCCCAGGATCACGGTGATGATGCCGCACACGGCGATGACCAGCGCCATCGGCCGCGCGCTGCCGTCGTGCAGCGCGCCCACCAGCCCCGACGCGCCTGCTGCCACGGTGAACTGCAACGAGCCGATCAGCGCCGAGGCGCTGCCGGCATGGGCGCCCTGCCCGGCCATGGCGCAGGCGGTGGCATTGGGCAGCACGCAGGACAGGCTGGCGGTGGTGATGAACAGCGGGATCAGCAATGGCCACAGCTCCGCCGGCCGAGCCATGGCCACCACCAGCAGTGCCAGGGTCGCGGCGCAGTAGATCCATATCGTGCGCTTGAGCCAATAGCCGGGGCCATGGTGGCGCAGCAGCCAGCCGTTGAGCTGGGCGCTGAGGATGAAGCCGGCGGCATTGGCGCCGAACAGCCAGCCGTAGTGCTCGGCAGGCACGCCGTAGAGGTCGATGAACACGAACGGCGAGCCGGAGATGTAGGCGAACATGCCGGCCATGGCCACCCCGCCGGTCAGCCCGTAACCGATCAGCAGGCGATCACGCAGCAGCATCAGGTAGCGTCCCGCCGCACCGCTCAGGGGCTGGATGGGGAACTGCGCCGAGCGGGTCTCCGGCAGCCACAGCAGAACCGCCGCCAGGCACAGGGCGCTGAACAGCACCAGGCCGAGGAAGATCGACTGCCAGCCGAACAGCTGCAGCAGCACGCCACCGCCCAGCGGCGCAAGGATCGGCGCCACACCCATCACCAGCATCAGCTTGGAGAACACCTTGGCCGAGGCCAGCGGGTCGCACAGGTCACGCACCACCGCCCGCGAGATGACCATGCCGGCGCAGCCGCCCAGGGCCTGGACGAAGCGCGCGACGATCAGCCACTCCAGGCTCTGCGCCAGGGCACAGGCCAGCGAGGCCAGGGTGAACAGCACCAGCCCGGCCAGCAGCGGCTTGCGCCGGCCGAAGCGATCAGCCAGCGGTCCATAGATCAGCTGGCCCAGGGCGGTGCCGGCGAAATAGGAGGCCAACGACATCTGCACATGGTCGACATCGGTGCCGAACACCCGCGCCAGAGTCGGGAAGCTGGGCAGATAGAAATCGATGGCCATGGGCCCGAAGGCGCTGAGCGTGCCCAGTATCAGCAGGATGCGAAAATTCATCGGTTCTCCACAACGTGGTACTGCCCGGAAAACGAAAGGCGCCCCGTGGGGCGCCCGGAAGAAGGCCGGCGGGGTACGCGCCCCCGCAGCGGCAGGTCAGTGCTGCTCTACCGCCTTGTGCTTGGACTTGCGTTTGTCCAGTTTGTCCGCCAGCGACTCTACCAGCAGGTAGAACATCGGAATCAGGAAAGTCGCCAGCAGGGTGGCGGCGAGCATGCCGCCGATTACCCCGGTACCGATCGAGTGGCGGCTGGCCGAACCGGCGCCGGTGCTGATGGCCAGCGGCACGCAACCGAGGATGAAGGCCAGCGAGGTCATCACGATCGGCCGGAAGCGCAGCTTGGCCGCCTCCATCGCCGCCTCGAAGATGCCCATCTTCTGCTCCTCGCGGCACAGCACGGCGAACTCGATGATCAGAATGGCGTTCTTCGCCGCCAAGCCGATCAGGGTCACCAGGCCGACCTGGAAGTACACGTCATTGGCCAGGCCACGCATCCAGATCGCCAGGATCGCGCCGAACACCGCGAAGGGCACGGCGGTGACCACGGCCATCGGCAGCGTCCAGCGTTCGTACTGGGCGGCCAGGATCAGGAATACCAGGATCAGGCCGAAGATGAACGCGGTACTGCCCGAGCCATGGGTCGCCAGTTCCTGGAAGGCAGAGCCGATCCAGGCCAGGTTGTACTGCTCGCCGAGCACCTCGTCGGCCACTTCCTGCATGGCCTCCAGTGCCTGACCGGAGCTGTAGCCCGGCGCCGGCCCGCCGAGCAGCTTGGCCGCCGGGTAGACGTTGAAGCGCGCGTAGGAGTCCGGCCCGAGGATGCGCTGCACGCGCACCAGCGAGGCCAGCGGAATCAGGTCGCCGCCACTGGAGCGCACATACACCTGGTTAAGGTCTTCCGGATTGCGACGGAAATCCGCCTCGGACTGCAGGCTGACCTGCCAGGTGCGCCCATACAGGTTGAAGTCGTTGACGTAGTAGCTGCCGAAGGTCGCCTGCATGGCGGTGAACACATCGTTGATCGCCACGCCCAGAGCACGCGCCTTGGTGCGGTCGAGGTCGACGAAGTACTGCGGCACGTCGGCATGGAAGGTGCTGTTGACCCCCGCCAGCTCCGGACGCTTGGACGCGGCGGCGATGAACTTCTGCACCACCGCACTGAGCTCATCGATGGAGCCGCCGCTGCGATCCTGGATATAGGCCTCGAAACCGCCGGTAGTACTCATGCCGCTGATGGGCGGCGGGTTGAAGGTCATCACCAGGGCGTCCTTCTGCTTGGCGCCCATGCCCATGAACTGCTGCGGCAGGTTGCGCGCATCCAGTTCCTCTGTGGTGCGCTCCTTCCAGTCCTTCAGGGGAATGAACGACACCCCGGCGTTGCTGCGGGTACCGAAGGTGAGCACGTCGAAGCCGGCGAAGGTCACCACGTCCTCCACCGCCGGGTGCTGCATCAGCTCCTCGCTGACCGCGCTGGTGACCTGGTCGGTGCGGCTCAGCGAGGCCGCCGGCGGGAGGAAGTAGGCGTTGATCACATAGCCCTGGTCTTCGTCCGGCACCAGCGAGCCCGGCACCCGGCCGAACAGCACGACCATGATGGCGATCATGCCGCCGAATAGCGCCACGCCGATCAGCGAGCGCTTGAGGAAAAAGCGCACGCCAGCGGTATAGCCGTTGGTGAAGCGCTCGAAGGCGTTGTTGAACCAGCGGAACGGCGCTGCCGGCTCCTTGTGCTCGGGCTTGAGGATCAGGGCGCAGAGCGCCGGCGACAGGGTCAAGGCGACGATCCCCGAGATCACCACCGACACCGCGATGGTGATCGCGAACTGCTTGTACATCTGCCCCGCCAGGCCGCCGAGGAAGCCGACCGGGATGAATACGGCGCACAGCACCAGGACGATGGCGACGATCGGTCCCGTCACCTCCTCCATGGCCTTGATCGCCGCGTCACGCGGGCTGAGCTTCTCGGTGCGCATCACCCGTTCGACGTTCTCCAGCACCACGATGGCGTCGTCCACCACGATGCCGATGGCCAGCACCATGCCGAACAGGGTCAGCAGGTTGATCGAGAAGCCGAGCATGTACATGCCGGCGAAGGTGCCGATCAGCGACACCGGAATTGCCAGCACCGGGATCAGCGTGGCCCGCCAGTTCTGCAGGAAGATGAACACCACCAGCATCACCAGCACCAGGGCCTCGATGAAGGTGTGGATCACCTCCTCGATGGAGACCTCGACGAACTTGGTGGTGTCGTAGGGAATCTTGTAGGCGATGCCTTCGGGGAAGCGCTTGGCCAGGCGTTCCATGGTGGTGCGCACCGCCTCGGCGGTATCCAGGGCGTTGGCGCCGGGCTGCAGGTAGATACCGAAGGCCGCGTTCTTCTTGCCGTTGAGGCTGGTGACCAGGGAGTAGTCCTGGGCGCCCAGCTCGACGCGCGCCACATCGCTGAGCAACAGGCTGGCGCCGGTGGCGTCGGTACGCAGGATCACCTGCTCGAACTCTTCCGGCGTGGTGAAGCGACCCTTGGTGCTCACCGTGTAGGTGAAGTCCTGCGGGTTGCTGAGCGGTTCCTTGCCGAAGCTGCCGGCGGCGAACTGCGAGTTCTGTTCCTGGATGGCGCTGACCACGTCGCTTGGCGTCAGGTCGTACTGTGCCAGCTTGTCCGGGCGCAGCCAGATGCGCATGGAGTAGTCCTTGGAGCCGAACTGGCTGGCGTCACCGACGCCATGGATGCGCTTGAGCTCGTCGATTACGTTGATCAGCGCGTAGTTGCTGATGAAGATCGGGTCGCGCGAATCGTCCGGCGAGAACAGGGTCACCACCTGCAGGATGTCGGAGGACTTCTTCTCCACCTTCACGCCCTGCCGGCGCACTTCCTCGGGCAGCTTGGCCAGCGCGGCCTGCACCCGGTTGTTGACGTCGATGGTGGCCTGGTCCGGGTCGGTGCCGACGTCGAAGTACACGGTCAGGCTCATGGCGCCGTTGCTGTCGGAGTTGGACAGCTGGTAGATCATGCCCTCGACGCCGTTGATTTCCTGCTCCAGCGGCGCGGCCACGGTCTCGGCGATGACCTGCGAGCTGGCACCCGGGTAGGCCGCCGTCACCGATACCTGCGGCGGCAGAATCTCGGGGTACTGGGCCACCGGCAGCGCACGCATGGCCGCGAGACCGGCGAGGATGATGACGATGGAAATCACCGCCGCGAAGATCGGTCGATCGATAAAGAACCTGGAAATCACGGGCCTGACTCCTTACTGCTTGGCAGGGGCGGCGTCGACCACCTTGACGGGCGCGTTGGGGTGAACCTTGGGCAGGCCCTCGACTATCACCTTGTCGCCGGCTTCGATACCGCTCTCCACCACCCAGCGGCCATTGGCGGTGTGCGCCGTGCCGATCGGGCGAATGCGCGCCATACCCTGGTCATCCACCACATAGACGAAGGTGCCGTTCGGCCCCTGGGACAGCGCCCGCTCCGGCACCGTGATCGCGTTGGGCTTGTTGATGCCCTTAACCACCACGCGCACGAACTGGCCTGGCATCAGCGCCAGGTTCGGGTTGGCCACCACCGCACGGGCACTGACAGTGCCGGTGCTGCGGTCGATCAGGCTGTCGGTGAAGTCGACCTTGCCTTCCACCGGGTAGCTGGTGCCGTCGCCGAACTTGATCTCCACGCTCATCTGCTGGCCACCCTCGCGCACCAGGCTGCCACTCTGCAGGCCGCTGCGCACGGCGGACACCTCGCGATCGGGAGCGGCGAAGTTGACGTAGAGGGGGTCGAGCTGGGTGATCTGGGTCAGCAGGCTGGCGTTCGGGTCGCCGGCCACCATCAGGCTGCCTTCGGACACGGTTTCCTTGCTGGTGATACCGGAGATCGGCGCCTCCACCGTGGTGTAGTCGAGGTCGATCTGCTTGGACTGCACCTCGGCCTTGGCCGCCTCGATATTGGCCTTGCTCTGTTCGAAGTTGGACACCGCATTGTCCAGCTCGCTCTCGCTGGCGAAGCCCTTCTTCTGCAGCTCACGGATGCGCTTGAGATCGCGCTCGGTCTGCCGGTAGCGCGCCTGTTCCTGGGCCAGCGAGCCCTTGGCGCGGGACAGGGCAGCCTGGTACGGGCGTGGGTCGATGCGGAAGAGGATCTGCCCCTGCTTGACCTGACTGCCCTCCTGATAGGTGCGCTCCTGCAGGATGCCGCTGACCTGGGCACGTACCTGCACTTCACGGAAGCCGGCGGTGCGCGCCGGGTATTCGAACTGCAGCGGCAGCGATTCGACCTTGGCTTCCTCCACCACCACCTCCGGCGGCGGCATTTGCTGGCCCTGCTCGGCGGCATGCAGCCACGGACTGAACAGCATGCTCAGGGCAAGCGTTGGGAATGCGAACGGAAGCGAGCGAGCAAGCATGGTCATCTCCATGACGTCTTGAAGTGGGCAAGGCCCCGAAGGAGTGCCATGCTAGTTACATACATCTTCGTCTGTAAACTGAACAGCGGCACAGAATTCATTACACTGAGTTCCCCAGAACAAGAGCCTAGACGGATTCCGCCTACCCGCCATGCGCCGAACCAAAGAGCAAGCCGAGCAGACTCGCGTCGCCATCATGGCGGCGGCCGAGCAGCTGTTTCTGGAAAAGGGCGTGGCCCACAGCACCCTGGAACAGATCGCCCGCGCCGCTGGGGTGACCCGTGGCGCGGTGTACTGGCACTTCGAAAATAAGGCCCATCTGTTTCATGAAATGCTCAGCCAGGTGCGCCTGCCGCCGGAGCAGCTGACCGAGCGCCTCAGCGGCTGCGGCGGCGCGGACCCGCTGCTGTCGCTGCGCGACCTGTGCATCGAGGCAATCGCCAACCTGGCCCGCGACGAGCAGCGACGGCGCATCTTCACCATCCTGCTGCACCGCTGCGAGTTCACCGATGAACTGCGCGAGGCCGAGCAGCGGCACAACGCCTTCATCAACCAGTTCATCGGCCTGGTCGAGCAGCTGTTTGCCCGCCCGGCCTGCCGCGAGCGCCTGCTGCCGGGCATGTCTCCGCGCCTGGCCGCGCGGGCGCTGCACGCGCAGATCATCGGCCTGTTCACCGACTGGACCCGCGACCCGCAGCTGTTCGATCCGCTGTCGGACACGCCAGCGCTGATCGATGCGCAGCTGCGCGGCCTGCTGCGCGAGTGGAATCCGCCGGCCTGACGGATCAGGCCGCCTCGGCCGCGTAACCCTCCTCGCGCACCACCGCCAGCAATTGCTCCAGGCTCAGGCGGCTGGCCACCCGCACCTCGCCGGCAGCCAGGTCGACCTGAACCTCCGCCGCCGGATCGCCGGCCTGCACCGCACGGGTGATGGCGCGCACGCAGTGACCACAGCTCATGCCCGACACTTTCAGAACCTGCATAACATTCCCCTCATTGAATTGCTGACGAGACCAGCATCGAGCTTGCCATCAGGGCAAGGTCAAGGCCTCGCGACTTGTAGTCCCCGCCAGCCTGGCCCAAGCTGCACGGAGCCTCTGGAGGGATTCGCCATGCGCCTGCCCATCGCCCTGCTCTTGTTGCTCAGCCTGCCGGCCCTGGCCGACGAGTCGGTGCCCGAACCCACGGCTGAGTCGGCCGCGATGCCAGTCCAGGTCCCGCCTCTGCCCGCCACCGTCCCGCTGGCGCCGATGACCCTGCCTACGCCGATCGACTACGGCGTGCTCACCGTGTCCCGCGAGCGCCTGGAAGTCTCCACCCCCTGCGAGATCGGCCTGTACCTGCAGGGCAACCTGACCGCGCGCCTGTATCAGGGCCAGTCGATCACCCTCAACCTGCCTCCGGGTGAGGTGCTGGTGCGCCTCGGCCAGCTCGGCGGCGGTGACTGCCAGCCGCGCTTCGAGCAACTGCGCCACCAGACCCTGCGGGTCACCGCCGGCGAGGTGAGCAAGTACCGCATCGCCATGGACTCCCTGGGCCTGCAGCTGATTCCGGCACCGCTCAACTACTGATACGCGAGCCGGCGCTTGACCTTGACCCAAGGTCAAGGTTGATTCTAGGGGCGAATTCTTTGGAGTCGCCCCATGTCTACCCTGCAGACTTTCGACCTTCCCATCCGTGGCATGACCTGCGCCAGTTGCGCCGGCCGCGTCGAGCGCGCGCTCGCCCAGGTGCCGGAGGTGCAGCAGAGTCAGGTCAACCTGGCCAGTGAGCGGGCGCGGATCACCGCGCCGCGCGAACGCCTGGGCGAACTGCTAGCCGCCGTCGAGCACGCCGGCTATTCGGTGCCACAACAGAGCCTGGAACTGCAGCTCGGCGGCATGACCTGCGCCAGCTGCGCCGGGCGCATCGAGCGAGCCCTGGGCAAGGTGCCCGGCGTCAGCAACGTCAGCGTCAACCTGGCCAGCGAGCGCGCCCGCGTCGAGCTGCTGGACGGCACGGACCTGGCCGCGTTGATCGCCGCGGTGGAGCAGGCCGGCTATTCGGCGTCCCTGCTCAGCGAATCGGCCAGGGTCGATCCGCAGGCCGCCCTGCGCCGCGAACGCTGGGCTGTGATCGCCGCCCTGCTGCTGGCCGCTCCACTGCTGGTGCCGATGTTCGCCGAATGGGCCGGGCTGCACTGGATGCTGCCGGCCTGGGCGCAATTCGCCCTGGCCACGCCGGTGCAGTTCGTACTTGGCGCGCGCTTCTATGTCGCCGCCTGGAAGGCCGTGCGCGCCGGCAGCGGCAATATGGACCTGCTGGTCGCCCTCGGCACCAGCGCCGGCTACGGCCTCAGCCTGTATCTGTGGGCCACGGCTGGGCATCACGCGCCGCACCTGTATTTCGAAGCCTCGGCCGTGGTCATCGCCCTGGTGCTGCTCGGCAAGTACTTGGAGAGCCGCGCCAAGCGCCAGACCAGCGCAGCCATTCGCGCACTCGAAGCCTTGCGCCCGGAGCGCGCCACTCGCCTGGTCGATAGTCGCGAAGAGGACGTGGCGATCACCGCCCTGCGCCTGGGCGACCTTGTCGTGGTGCGCCCCGGCGAACGCTTCCCGGTGGATGGTGAAGTGCTGGAAGGCCACAGCCAGGCCGACGAAGCGCTGATCAGCGGCGAGAGCCTGCCCGTGGCCAAGGCGCCGGGCGACCAGATCACCGGTGGCGCCATCAATGGCGAAGGACGTCTCGTCGTGCGCACCTCGGCACTCGGTGGCGAAACGGTGCTGGCGCGGATCATCCGTCTGGTGGAGGACGCCCAGGCAGCCAAGGCGCCGATCCAGAAACTGGTGGACCGGGTGAGCGCGGTGTTCGTCCCGGTCGTGCTGCTGATCGCCCTCGCCACCCTTGGCGGCTGGCTGCTGGTCGGCGCCGGCGTGGAGCAGGCACTGATCAACGCAGTGGCGGTACTGGTGATCGCCTGCCCCTGCGCCCTCGGCCTGGCCACCCCGGCGGCGATCATGGCCGGCACCGGCGTGGCCGCGCGCCACGGCATCCTGATCAAGGATGCCGAAGCCCTGGAGCTGGCCCACAAGGTCACGGTGGTGGCGTTCGACAAGACCGGCACCCTCACTTCCGGACAACCGCGCATCGTCCACCTGGCCACGGCGGGTATCGAGGAAAGCGAGCTGTTGCGCCTGGCCGGCGCCCTGCAACAGGGCAGCGAACATCCACTGGCGCATGCCGTGCTGCAGGCCGCCGCGGAACAGGACATCGCCCTGCCAGCGCTATCCGCAAGCCAGGCATTGTCGGGTCGGGGTATTCGCGGCGTGATCGAAGGACGCGAGCTGGTCCTGGGCAACCAGCGTCTGTTCGACGAGCTGGGCCTGAGCAGCCAACTGCAGCACCAGGCCAGCGATTGGGAGACCGAAGGTCGCACCCTGTCCTGGTTGATCGAGCAGAGCGCGCCCCCCAGGGTGCTGGGGCTGATGGCCTTCGGCGACAGCCTCAAGGAGGGAGCCGCCGACACCATCGCCGCGCTGCGTGAGCGCCATATCGAGAGCCATCTGATCAGCGGCGACAATGCCGGCAGCGCCGGGGCCGTGGGTCGCGCGCTGGGCATCGACCGGGTCCATGCCCAGGTGCTGCCGGCCGACAAGGCCGCCCATGTCGCCGAGCTGAAAAACAGCGGCGCTGTAGTGGCCATGGTCGGTGACGGCATCAATGACGCCCCGGCCCTGGCCGCCGCCGATGTCGGCATCGCCATGGGTGGCGGCACCGACGTGGCCATGCACGCCGCCGGCATCACTCTGATGCGCGGCGACCCACGCCTGGTACCGGCGGCACTGGCCATCAGCCGACGCACCTGGAACAAGATCCAGCAGAACCTGTTCTGGGCCTTCGTCTACAACCTGGTGGGCATCCCGCTGGCCGCCTTCGGCCTGCTCAACCCGATGCTGGCCGGCGCCGCCATGGCCCTGTCCAGCGTCAGCGTGGTGAGCAACGCCTTGCTGCTCAATACCTGGAAGCCCGAACTGGAGAAACGCCCATGAATATTGGCCAGGCAGCCAAACAGAGCGGGCTCAGCGCCAAGATGATCCGCTACTACGAGTCCATCGGCCTACTCAAGCCGGCTGGCCGTTCGGACAGCGGCTATCGCCTGTACGGCGCGCAGGACCTGCATGTGCTGGCCTTCATCAAGCGCTCCCGCGACCTGGGCTTCTCGCTGGAAGAAGTCGGCAAGCTACTGACCCTGTGGCAGGACCGCGACCGCGCCAGCGCCGACGTCAGGGCCCTGGCTCTGGCCCATGTCGAGGAGCTGAACCGCAAGATCGCCGAACTCACCGCCCTGCGCGACACGCTCGGCGAGCTGGTGCAGCACTGCCAGGGCGATCATCGGCCGGACTGCCCGATTCTCAAGGACCTGGAGTCCGGCTGTATGTCTCAAGAGTGCGGCAAAACACGCAGGCATTGATTGGCCCTCTACTGGCCAGGCCAGTCACGGACACAACGAATCGCCAGAAAGCAAAACGCCGGCCTTGTGGGCCGGCGTTTTGCTGTGTGCAGTGGCAGGACTCGCCTGCCAACGCATCTGGTGCTTCTTAGAAGCTGTACTTTGCGGAGGCGGTCAGGCTGCGCGGAGCACCGTAGGTCAGTGCGCCGTAGGCATCAAACACGTCGAAGTACTTCTCGTCGGTCACGTTGTTGGCGTTCAGCTGAGCCGAGAGGTTCTCGGTGATCTCATAGCGCGCCATCAGGTTGACCAGGGCGTAGGCGTCCTGCTCGATCTTCTCGCGATTGCCGGCCGGATTGGTGGCGTAGGTGTAGATGGCGTCCTGCCAGTTCACGCCGCCACCGATGGTCAGCTTGTCACCGAGGATGCCCGGCACGCGGTAGGTGGTGAAGGTACGCAGCAGCTTGGTCGGGTAGAGCGTGTTGGCGTCATGGCCACCCTCATCCTCGACGCGGAACTGGGTGTAGCCGGCAGACACATTCCAACCGGACGCCAGTTCACCCGAGACCTCGAGCTCGAAACCTTTGCTCTCGACATCGGCCGCTTCATAGATGTTCTCGAAAGTGCCCGGGAAGCGGTCACCGGTGGCTACGCCAAGGTTGTTCTGCTTGATGCCGAATACAGCGGCCGATGCATTGAGGCGGCCATCGAACCACTCGCCCTTCAGACCCAGCTCCGAGCTGTCGCCGATGATCGGGTCGAGCTGCTGGCCGCTGGCATCGCGCCTGGCCTGGGGCAGGAAGATGTTGGTGTAGCTGGCGTAGGCCGACAGGTTCTGCGTCAGGTCATACACCACACCAGCGTACGGAGTTACCTCACGGTCCTCCAGACGGCTCTCGGTGCCCGACTCTTCACCATTCTTTTCATAGTCGGTCTGGCGTGCACCCAGGATCACTTTGAGATCATCCGTCACGTTCAGACGGGTCGCCGCATAGGCACCGCGCTGCTCGAGCTCCGACGAACCATAGTCGGTGCGTGCGCCCCAAACCGGCTCGGGGAAGTCGCCGTTGTAGTCGTCGAAGTTCGGGATGCCACCCATGCCGGTCAAGGCCGGAACTTGGTCGGCATCGAAGTCCTGATCACTGTGGATATAACCGAAGGCCAGGTCATGATCGCGCCCCAACAGGGCGAACGGGCCGCTGAAGCGGAGACTGTAGTCGTCCTGGGTGGTCTCGGTCTTGTAGGTCGCCGGGAACGAGTACATGCCGCTGGAGCCGTTCTTGCCGGGGTTGCCGGAGAGGTACAGCAGGGAGGAGTCGGCCTTGCGTTCGCCACGGTTGTAGCTGAGATTGACCTGCCAATCGTTGGCGAAGGTATGGTCAAGATTGACGAAATAGGTCTCGTAGGTGCTGTCCCACTTGCTCCAGTCGGCGGAGGTGGTCTTGGAACGGCTCCAGTGGGTGCGGCTGCCATCGGCATACCAGACCGGCAGACCGCCCCACATGGGCGAGTCGGTCTTGTTCTCCTGGCGGCTCAGGCCGAACCACAGGGTGGTATCGGGGGTCAGGTCGATGTCCATGGTGCCGTAATAGGTCTGGCGCTGGTTCGAGTTCATGTCGATCCAGCTATCGCCTTGGTTGGTCTCGCCGACCAGGCGGGCGCGCACGGTACCCTCCTCGTTCAGCGCCATGGATACGTCGCCCAGGGTGCCGTAGGTGTCCCACGTACCTGCGCTGGCCTCCACCGAGCCCTTCAGCTCAGTGCTGCTGGCGCGCTTGCGTACCATGTTGAGGGACGCGGAGGGATCGCCGGCACCGGTCATCAGACCGTTGGCGCCGCGTACCACTTCGACGCGGTCGTACATGGCCAGGCTGCCGAAGATCTCTCCCGAACTCCACGGCTGCTCCCAGATGGTAGGGACGCCGTCGATCATCAGCGAGTTGAGCTCGAAGCCACGGGCGTTGATCTGGCCGCGGCTGGTCTCGTAGCGGTTCATCGAGATACCGGTGGTGTTATTGACCACGTCGGTGATGGTCTGCAGGTCCTGGTCTTCCATACGCTGCTGGGTGACCACGGTGACCGATTGCGGAGTCTCGCGCAGGGACATTTTCAGCGGCGTGGCAGTGCTCGCGGAGCCAGTGGTATAGGACTGAGTACCCTCGGTGACGTCGTCGAGTTGGCTGTCGGCCGCACCGGTAATGGCTGCGGCATCCAGAGTAACCGGCTCTGCAGCCTTGGCCTGCTCCGCGTATACGGGCAGAGCAATGATGGCAGTACCGGCAGCCAGCATGTGCACCGCCAGAGCCAGCGGACGCAGGGCCATGGACGAGCGCACAACAGCAGCGTCTTGGTGACGCAGGGTAGTCAGGGACATGGAGATACTTCCGAGCTGTTTATAATAGTGTTGGTGATAATAATTATCATCATAAACAAACTCATCTTATTGCGAAAGAGTTGCAAATGAGATTTCGCTCTGCTAGTGGCAAACAGCCACGCTGCCTGCCTGGTTAAAGGCATGGAGGTACCCAGACCGTAGGTTCAGAGAGCGACTAAGTCAGATTGAGAAGCAGAGAGGGATGGCCATAGGCGGCCCTGGCCTCAACTCCTCGAGAGTTCATCTGCAATTTCGAGGCATGAAAAAAGGGAGCCGAGGCTCCCTTTTTCGTACGGCCTGGAATCAGGCTTGCGATTGCAGATAGTTCTGCAGGCCCACACGACCGATCAGGCCGAGCTGCTGCTCGAGCCAGTAGGCGTGGTCTTCCTCGGTGTCATTGAGTTGCAGCACCAGGATGTCGCGACTCATGTAGTCGCCGTGCTTCTCGCACAGTTCGATGCCCTTGGCCAGGGCCTCGCGCACTTCGTACTCCAGGGCCAGATCGCTCTTCAGCATGTCCGGCACGGTGGCACCGGGGTGGATCGCCTTGGGCGTCATGTCCGGTGTGGCTTCGAGGAACAGAATGCGCTGCAGCAGGGCGTCGGCGTGCTGGGTCTCCTCCTCCATCTCGTGGTTGATCCGCTCATAGAGCTTCTCGAAGCCCCAGTCCTGGTACATCCGCGAATGCAGGAAATACTGGTCGCGCGCAGCCAGCTCGCCACGCAGCAGATCCTTCAGATAATCGACGACTTCGGTCGCGCCTTGCATGACTCGTTTCCTTGCTAAAAAAGATCGCTCAGGTAGGCAGCTTCGACCCTGCGCGCACAATGGTCAAGCAACAAAATGTCGCTCTCGGCGGAGCGATTCGCATTAGCGCAAAGCCGCATGGCTATTGGGCTGCAGTGAATTCAAGCGCTAACGAAAATCACTGTGGATAAGGCCTTGCACGAGCTTCTCCGGTGCCAGGATTGCGCCCCCGGAGCGGGACACAATCCTGCCTGCAAAGCGTCAGACGAACATGCCGCCAGACACCTCCACGCGCTGCGCATTGATCCAGCCGGCCTCCTCCGACAGCAGCATGCCGATGGCATTGCCGATATCGTCCGGCAGGCCGACCCGGCCCAGCGCGGTCTGCCCGGCGATGACGGCGTTGAGCTCGCGGTTGTCACGCACCACGCCCCCGCCGAAGTCGGTCTCGATGGCACCGGGGGCAATGGTGTTGGCGCGAATGCCGCGACCGCCCAGTTCCTTGGCCAGGTAGCGGGTCAGCACTTCGATGCCACCCTTCATGGCCGCGTAGGCGGCGTAACCCGGCAGGGAGAAACGCGCCAGCCCCGTAGAGACGTTGAGGATGCGCCCACCGTCGGCCAGCAGCGGCAGCAACCGCTGGGTAAGGAAGAAGGTGCCCTTGAGGTGGATGTTCATCAACTGATCGAACTGCTCCTCGCTGGTCTCGGCGAAGGGCGCATGGATGCCGATGCCGGCGTTGTTCACCAGTGCATCGAAACTGTCGCGCTGCCAGGTCAGGCTGAGCGCCAGGCGTACCCGCTCGGCGAAGTCGGCAAAGCTGGCGCTGCGGCCCACGTCCAGCTGCAGGGCCACGGCCTGGCGCCCCAGGGCGCGAATCTCGGCCACCACGGCATCGGCTTCGCTCTGGTTGCTGTGGTAGGTAAGGATCAGGTCATGACCATGGCGCGCCAGGTGCAGGGCGGCGTTCTTGCCCAGGCCGCGGCTGGCGCCGGTGATGAGAGTGATCTTGCTCATGTTGTGTACCTCGTCGAAGTGAGTGGCGGACGAGACACAGACTATTGATCGACGATAAACGGATAAATCAGCCACCTATGGTTAGACTGTCCACAAATCGATAACAGTGAACCGCCATGGATCGACTCAACGCCATGCCCGCCTTCGTGCGGGTCGCCGAACTGGCCAGCTTCACCCGCGCCGCCGAGAGCCTCGGCCAGCCCAAGGCCAGCATCTCGCTGCAGGTGCAACAGCTGGAGAACCAGCTTGGCGCTCGCCTGCTGCACCGCACGACGAGGCGCGTGCAGCTGACCCAGGACGGCCAGGCCTGCTACGAACGCTGCAAGGACCTACTGGCCGACGCCGACGAGATCGCCGCGATGTTCCAGCTAGACGCCGGCCAGCTGCGCGGTCGCCTGCGGGTGGACATGGGCCAGGCCCTGGCTCGCGATCTGGTGCTGCCGCACCTGCCCGCCTTTCTCGCCGAGCACCCGCACCTGGAGCTGGAACTGAGCTGCACCGACCACAAGGTCGACCTGATCCGCGAAGGCTTCGACTGCGTGGTGCGCATTGGTAGCTTGGTGGACGCCGCGCTGATCGCCCGCCCACTGGGCCTGATGGAGCAGATCAACTGCGCCAGCCCGGACTACCTTGAGCGCTTCGGCATGCCGCGCAGCCTCGCCGATCTGGCCGCGCATCGCCTGGTGCACTACGTACCGACGCTGGGCATGAAGCCGATCGGCTGGGAGTTCGTCGAACAGGGCGCGCCGCGCTGCATGGAGATGCCCGGCGCGCTGACGGTGAACAGCACCGACGCCTACACCCAGGCCTGCCTGGCCGGGCTCGGCATCATCCAGGTGCCGCTGGCCGGTATTCGCGGGCACCTGGCCAGCGGCCGGCTGGTGGAGATACTCCCCGAGTACCGCGCCGCGCCCATGCCGGTGTCGCTGCTGTACCCGCACCGGCGCAACCTGTCGAAGCGCGTGCAGGTGTTCATGGACTGGCTCAGCCGGCTGGTGCGGGACTACCTCGACGGAACCAGCCTGCCGGCAGCACATTGATCGCCAGGCCACCGAACACCAGGGCACAGGCCAGCCAGCCGAGCGGCGTGAGCGCCTCGCCCAGCAGCAGCCAGCCGGCCAGCAGCCCCGACACCGGTACCGCCAGGGCGAACGGCGTGACCTGGCTGGCCGGGTAGCGGCGCAGCAGGAAGCTCCAGATGGCGAAGCCCACCGTGGTGGCTAGGAAGGCGATGTACAGCAGCGCGCCGACGCCGCGCCAGCTCAGTTCGCCCAGCGCCGCGCCCATCGCCTGCGGCCCCTCGAACAGGTAGGACAGCCCGAGCAGCGGCAGCACCGGCACCAGGCTGACCCAGCAGATCAGACGCAGCATGTCGCTGGCGCCCGAGCGCTTGGTGGCGATATTGGAGAAGGCCCAGGCCAGCGCCGCCACGACCACCAGCACGAAGCCCAGCAGGCTGTCGCCCAGGGGCCGCTGCAGGCCGATCAGCACCAGACCGCCGGCTGCCAGAACCAACCCGGCCAAGGCGCGAATGCTGGGCCGCTCACCCAGCACCAGCGCGGCGATCAGCACGGTGAAGAACACCTGGCTCTGCAGCACCAGCGACGAGAGGCCCGCCGGCATGCCCAGGTGCATGCCGACGAACAGCAGGCCGAACTTGATCACCCCGAGCAGCACGCCGATCTGCACGATGCGCCACCAGGGCGCCGGCAGCGGCCCGCGCAGGAACAGCAGCGGCAGCGCCGCCAGGGCGAAGCGCAGGGCGCAGAACAGCAGCGGCGGGAAGTCCTGCAGACCGACCTTGATGACGACGAAGTTGACACCCCAGATCAGGGTGACCAGCAGGGCCAGGAGGATGTGCGGCAGCGGCATGAGCGAGGCTCCGGAATGTCTGCCGCCACCCTAGCAGCGCCGCACCGCACCCGCCCGATACAGTTCCCTGCTTTCGCGACCAGACAGGTCGCTGGTCACTGCATCCAGGGCGGTGGTGGCGGCTCGTCGCGCGGCGCGTCCTCGGCGTTGCGGGCGGCCTCGCGGCGAGCCTGCTCGGCCATGGCGGCCTTGATCTCGCGCATCACCGCATCCACGTCCGCTTCTTCCTCCGGCTCGACGAACTGGCCGGTTAACTGGCTCTCCGGGGTCAGCTTGCCGTCCTCGTAGAGCGCCCACATTTCCTTGGCGTAGCGGGTATCGAGCAGTTCCGGAGCGAACTGACCGAAGTACTCGGCCATGTTGCGCACGTCGCGCTCGAGCATGCTGAAAGCATGGTTGTTGGCCGCTGCATCCACCGCCTGAGGCAGGTCGATGATCACCGGACCGAGCGGATCGAGCAGCACGTTGAATTCCGAGAGGTCACCGTGGACCAGGCCGGCGCAGAGCATTTTGACGATCTCGCCGATCATGAAGGCGTGGAACTCGCGGGCGTCCTCGGGCAGCAGGTCGACGTCGTTCAGGCGCGGCGCGGCATCGCCGTAGCCGTCGTCGACCATCTCCATCAGCAGCACGCCGTCCTGGTAGTCGTAGGGCTTGGGCACCCGCACGCCGGCATTGGCCAGGCGGAACAGCGCGGACACCTCGGCGTTCTGCCAGGCCTCCTCCTGCTCCTTGCGCCCGTACTTGCTGCCCTTGGCCATGGCCCGGGCATCACGGCTGTTGCGCGTCTTGCGTCCCTCCTGGTACTCGGCGGCCTGGCGGAAGCCGCGCTTGTTGGCCTCCTTGTACACTTTGGCGCAGCGCAGCTCGCCAGCACAACGCACGACATAGACCGAGGCTTCCTTACCGCTCATCAGCGGGCGCACCACCTCGTCGATCAGACCATCTTCGAGCAAGGGCTCCAGGCGTTTCGGGGTTTTCATCGAACTGATCGGGCCTCCACGGGAAACAATCCCGCCCTTATACGGCAATCCGCCGTCGCCGCCCAGTTAGTGACCGACCGACAGGGTCCGGCGCAGCGCCTCGATGGCATAGCGCACCTTGGCCGGCTGGGCATCGCGGCGCGGGGTGACGATATAGATGCCGACCGGCGCCGGCTGCCACTCCGGCAGCAGCACCAGCAGCGCGCCGCTGGCCAGCTCGGCGCGAATCTCCGGCTCCGGCTGCAGCGACACGCCCATGCCCGCCAGACAGAAATGCCGCACCGACAGGATGTTGTTGCAGGCCACCCGGCTCTCGATGCGCAGGCGCTGCTGGGCGCCGCCGGGACCGTGCAGGGTGAGCTGCTGGGCGCGCTCGTGGTTCAGGCTCAGCCAGTCCAGGCCGACCAGCTGCTCCGGCCCGAGCACCGCCCCGCAGCGCGCCAGATAGGCCGGCGCCACGCACAGCAACATGCGCCAGTCGCCGAGATGGCGCGCCACCAGGCTGGAGTCCTCCTGGGCGCCGACACGGATGGCCAGGTCGATGCGCTGCTCGATTAGGTCGATCTGCTCGTCCTGGAAGAACAGCCGCAGGTTCAGGCCCGGATGGGCACTGAGCAACGGCGCCAGGGCCTCGGTGATCATTCGTCCGGAAAAACCCACCGGCGCGGCGATGCGCAGCTCGCCCACCGGGGCATCACGCAACTCGGCCAGGCGCTGCTCGGCCTGCTCGGCCAGCGCCACGATCTGCCGGCAGCTCTGGTACAGCTGGGCCCCGGCCTCGGTCAGGGTCAGCTTGCGGGTGGTGCGGTGCAGCAGGCTGACCTGGGTGCTCTGCTCCAGCTTGCCGATCTGCTGGCTGACCGCCGAGGCGCTCATGCCCAGCGCCTCGGCGGCGGCCACCATGGAGCCCTTCTCCACCACGGTGGCGAACAGGGCCATGCGTTTTAGCTGCTCCATTATTAAGTCCTGCTTAATTATTCAAGGTATTTAAGCCGCTTTTTCTCAGATTTATCCAGCTGCGATTATTCACCCATCGCAACCCACCAAGGATCACCCCATGAAAATCGCCCTGATCGGCGCCACCGGCTATGTCGGCACCGCCCTGCTGGAAGAAGCCCTGAACCGCGGCCACCAGGTTACCGCCCTGGTGCGTAATCCGCAGAAGCTGGCGCAGCACGCCAACCTCGACGCACGACAGGCCAACGTGCATGACGTTGCCGCCCTGGCCGAGCAGCTGCGCGGCCACGACCTGGTGCTCAGCGCCTTCAACCCCGGCTGGGGCCTGGCCGATATCCGCGAGCAGTTCATTGCCGGCAGCCGCGCCATCACCAGCGCGACCAAGGCCGCGGGAGTCGAACGCCTGCTGGTGGTCGGCGGCGCCGGCAGCCTGTATGTGGCACCGGGTCAACAACTGATCGATACGCCGGACTTCCCCGCCGAATACAAGGAAGGCGCCGAGGGCGCGCGCCAGGCCCTGAATCTGCTGCGCGACGAGCAGGAATTGCAGTGGACCTTCCTCTCCCCCGCCGCCTTGCTGCAGCCGGGCCCGCGCACCGGTCAGTTCCGCATCGGCGGCGAACAGCTGCTGATGGATGGCGACGCCCCGGCGCATATCTCGGTGGCCGACCTGGCCGTGGCCCTGCTCGATGAAGCCGAGCAGCCGCAACATATCCGCCAGCGTTTCACCGTCGCCTACTGATCAGACATCCCGCCCGCGTCTGCAAGCGCGGGCAATCTCACCCCGGAGATCGCATGAGTACCTTTACCGCCTCGGCCCACGTCGTGACCGACACCCCGGCGCGCTATATCAGCCGCCTGTGCAAGCACTTCGCGCACAAGCTGCCGGTCAGCTTCGACGAGCAGCAGGGACGCATCGAGTTCGCCTTCGGCCTGAGCATGCTGCAGGCCGACGCCCAGGGCCTGACCCTGCGCGTGGAAAGCGCCAGCAGCGCCGATCTGGAAAAACTGCAGGGCGTGGTGGCCAGCCACTTCGAGCGCTTCGCCTGGCAGGAAGCGCTGAGCCTGGACTGGCAGGCCAACGCCTGACGCCAGGAAACGGGGCGGGGCAAGCGCCGCGCGGATCGCACCCGCCCCGTGACAGTGAGCGAACTCAGCTCGGCGGCAGGGTCAGCTCGATGCTTTCCCCCAGCGACTCGTCCAGGCGCTGCAGCTCGCCATGGATGGCCGCCGCATCGTCGGCCAGGCGCTGGGCGATGGCGGCGAACTCGTCCTCGGCCTCGATAAAGGCCAGCACCACCGACGGATCGAAGCGCGTGCCACTGGCAGCGCCGATGCGCTGCTGCGCCTCGGCATGGCTGAGCGACTGGCGATAGGGATGATGGCTGGTCATCTCCTCGTAGTCGCCGACCAATGCCATCAGGCGTGCGGCCAGGGGAATCTGCTCGCCGCGCAGGCCCTGCGGATAGCCGCTGCCATCCCAGTTCTCGTGCTGGCTGTAGACGATGTCGCGGGCATCGCGCAGGAAGTCCGGCACCCTGCCCAGCTTGGCCTCGGCCGCCAGCAGCGCATCTCGCCCCGCCACCGCATGCCGGTGCAGCAACTGCAGATCGTCGCCCTGCAGCGGCACCGGACTGAGCAGGATACGATCCGGCAACACCAGCTTGCCGATGCCATGCAACAGCGCCGACTTGCCCAGCTGGGCGATGCGCTCGGCGTTCAACTCATCGGCCAGCGCCGGCTGCTGGTAGGCCAGCGCCTTGGCCAGGGCGACCATGTAGGGCTCGACCCGCGACAGGTGCTTGCCGTTGGGGTTGTCGCGCATCGCCGCCAGGCTGGCCATGGCCTCGATGGTCACCTCCTGCAGGCGCTGCATGTCGCGGGTGCGCCGGCGTACTTCCAGCTCCAGGTACTCGCTCTTGTCGCGCAGGAAATCCGCGCTGGCCTTGAGCTGCAGCTGGGCGTGCACGCGGGCAAGGACGATGGGCGGGCTGATCGGCTTGGTGATGTAGTCCACCGCGCCCAGGTCGAAGCCCTGCTGCTCGTCCGCCACCTCGGTCTTGGCGGTGAGGAACACCACCGGGATATCCGCCGTGGCCGGGTTCATCTTGAGCAGGCGGCAGACCTCGTAGCCATCCATCTCCGGCATCATGATATCGAGCAGGATCAGGTCCGGCTGCTGGCTGCCGGCGGCGATGCGCAGGGCCTTGAGGCCGTTGTTGGCGACCTTGATGCGATAGCTGTCGGCCAGCAGCTCGCTCATCAGCTCCAGGTTTTCCGGCGTGTCGTCCACCAGCAGTATCAACGGCTGGTCGGGCCGATCGAGCATGTCCACCATCATCCTTCCCCTTTGAGAGCGATCCCGTGTTGTTGTGCCACCTGACGCAACAGCACCAAGGCCCGTTCGAAATCGAAGCCGTGCACCGCCGCGGCCAGCGGTGCGTATTCATCATTAAAGGCGCTGCGCAGCAGTTCGGCCTGTTCGTCGAAGAGTTTTCCGGCGCGCGGATCGTCCTCCTCGAACAGGCGCAGCAACTGGTGACACAGCGGCGCCAGCTGCTGCGGATCGGTACTGCCCACTTGGGCTGGCTGCAGCGCCGTGATGGCCGCCACCAGCACCGCCAGGCTGCGCTCCAGTTCACCGAGCTGGGCGTCCAGCTCGTCGTGGCGGGCATCCTTGATCGCGCTCTCGATGGCCGCAGCCTGGGTCGCCAGATCCAAGGCGCCGAGGTTGCCGGCCAGGCCCTTGAGGCTATGGGCCTCGCGCTCGGCACTCTGCTGCTCGCCGGCCGCCAGGGCCTGGCGCAGGCGCGCGGCGCAGTCGGCCTGGCTGGCGGCGAACTTGTCCAGCAGACGGCGGTACAGCTCCGGCTTGCCTAGCACCCGGCGCAGGCCGCTGGCCAGGTCCACGCCCGGCAGCCGCCAGTCCGGCAGCCCCGCCTGGGCCACGGCCGCCACCGGCTTTTCACTAGCACGCAACCAGCGCCCCAGGGTGACCCACAGCTCGGCGGGCTCGATCGGCTTGCCCAGGTGGTCATTCATCCCCGCCGCCAGGCAGCGTTCGCGGTCTGCGGGCATGGCATTGGCGGTCATCGCCACGATCGGCAGCGTGGCGAAGCGCGGCTCGCGGCGCAGCGCCTGGGTGGTGGCGATGCCGTCCAGCACCGGCATCTGCATGTCCATCAGCACCAGGGCGTAGTAGCCGTCCGGGCTGGCACGCAGCAGCTCGATGGCAATCTGCCCGTGCTCGGCCTGCTCGATCTGCAGGCCGCTCTCCTGCAGCAGACCACAGGCCACCTCGCGGTTCAGCTCGTTGTCCTCCACCAGCAGCACGCGCTGGCCGCTGAAGTCCGGCACCACCTCGCCCACCGGCAGGCGGGCGAACCCCTGAGCCATGCCCGCGCCGCCCAGGCTGCGGATCACCGCATCGAACAGCAGCGAAGGATTGAGCGGCTTGAGCAGCACGTCCTCGATGCCGGCGCGCTCGGCGCCCAGCAGCACTTCCTCGCGACCGAAGGCGGTGGCCATCAGCAGGTGCGGCGGCGGTTGCAGGCCAAGCTCGGCGACCTTGCGCGCCAGCTCAAGGCCGTCCATGCCCGGCATCTGCCAGTCCAGCACCAGCAGCTCATAGGGATCGCGACGCAGCACGGCCTCCTGGACCCGCTGCAGGGCCAGCCTGCCGGAGCCCACCGCATCGACGCGGAAGCTCATGCTCTCGAGCATGCCGCTGAGTACCTGGCGCGCGCTGTCGTTGTCGTCCACCACCAGCACCCGGCGGCCGCGCAGGTCGGCCTGGGCCAGCAGCCGCGGGCCCTGCTCGACGGCAATGCCCAGGGGCACCCGGCACCAGAACAGGCTGCCGCGGCCGGCCTCGCTCTCCACCCCGACATGCCCGCCCATGGCCTCCGCCAGGCTCTTGCAGATGGCCAGGCCGAGGCCGGTGCCACCGTACTTGCGGGTGGTGGAGGTGTCGGCCTGCTGGAACGACTCGAACAGGCGACCGCGCTGCTCGGCGGTCAGGCCGATTCCGGTGTCGCGCACGCCCAGGTACAGCAGCAGCGAGTCGGCGCTGCGCTGCTCGGCGCGCAGGATCACTTCCACCTCGCCCTGCTCGGTGAACTTCACCGCGTTGTTGGCATAGTTGATCAGGATCTGCCCCAGGCGCAGCGGATCGCCCACCAGGTGCTGGGGCAGCTCGGGATCGAGGTTGAACACCAGCTCCAGCCCCTTGCCGCCGACCTTGTCGCCGATCAGCCCGGCGAGGTTCTCCAGGACCTGCTGCAGGTCGAACTCTATGCGCTCGATGGTCAGCTTGCCGGCCTCGATCTTGGAGAAGTCGAGGATGTCGTTGATGATCCCCAGCAGGTGCTGGCCGGCCTGCTGGATCTTGCTCAGGTAGTCGCGCTGGCGCGGATTGAGATCGGTCTTCATGGCCAGGTGTGACATGCCGATGATGGCGTTCATCGGCGTGCGGATCTCGTGGCTCATGTTGGCCAGGAAGTCCGACTTCAGCCGCGCCGCCTCCTCGGCCAGCTCCTTGGCCTTGGCCAGCTCGGCCTCGGTCTGCTTGCGCACGGTGATGTCGCGGCTGACGCCGACCAGGCCGAGCAGCTTGCCCTGGTCGTCATGGAAGGTGGTGCGCAGGGTGTCGAACACCACCTGGCGCCCATCGGGATAGGTGACCTGGCCCTCGCTCTCGAACGGGTGCGGCCAGTTCAGCGCCGTGCGGTCGTGCTCGGCGCGGGCCTTGGCCCAGCCCTGCGGCAACAGCTCCGCGTCGCGGCGACCAACCACCTCGTCGTGGCTCTTGCCGAACAGCTCGGCGCAGGCCTGGTTGATGCCCATGTAGCGGCCCTTGGCGTCCTTGAACCAGATCGGATCGGGAATCGCGTTGATCAGCGCCAGCAGCGTGCTGCGCTGGCGCTGGGCCTCGGCCTCGGCGCGCTGGCGCTCGGCGATCTGCACCGCCAGGCGGCGGTTCCACACCAGCACGAAGGCGATCAGCGCGACCAGGCCGAGCAGGTAGGGCCAGCCCACCTGCAGCAGGCGGCGCAGGTTGAACGCGGTCAGCGGTGGCAACCAGCGCTCCTTGATCGCCTCCTGCTCCGCATCGCTGAGGCTGGCCAGGGCCTTGTCCAGCAGGGCGATCAGCTGCGGGTTGGCGCGGTGGGTGGCGAAGCGGAATTCACTGGTGGACAGGCCGGTCTCGCCGCGCAGCTCCAGGTTGGTCAGGTTGAGTTCGCGGATCAGGTAGCTGGCGACGATCATGTCGCCGACATAGGCATCGGCACGCCCGGAGGACACGGCGCGCAGCGCCGCCTCGGTGTCGCGCACCTCGATGAGCCGTACATCCGGCACCGCCTCGCGCAGCGCCTGCTGCAGCACATAGCCGCGCTCGATGGCCACCTGCTTGCCGGCCAGGCCACCGATACGCTGCACACTCACTTCCTCGCGAGTGAAGATCAGGCTGCTGCTGACCAGGTAGGACTCGCTGAAGGCCATGGTCGTCTCGCGCTCTGGCGTGCGCGCCACCGACGGCAGCAGGTCGACGCGACCTTCGCGCAGAGCGGCCAGCGCCGCGTTCCAGTCGTCCAGCAGCACCGGCTCCAGGCGCACGCCGAGGCGCTGGGCCAGCAGGGCCAGGTAATCGCCGCTGAGCCCGCGATGGACGCCCTGCTCGTCGATCACGTCGAAGGGCGGCCAGCCACTGCGCTCGATGCCCACCCGCAGCACCGGGTGCTCGCGCAGCCAGGCGCGATCGGCCTCGTCCAGCTGCAGCGCGGCAGGCGCGGCCAGCGGTAACAGGCAGAGCAGGAGCAGGCAACAGAGACGCGGCATGGAGTGATCCTTGGCGGGCGAATGCGCTCTGAGCATAGGCTTTGAAAGTCAGATGCGGATTGGCAGCGCCAGCGCACGGATCGACAATCGGCCCATACAGATTCGAGGACCGGGAGACCGCCATGCTCGACCAAGACCATTGCTGGCAGGCCGTGTGCGACCGCGACGCCGGCCAGGACGGGCGCTTCTTCTTCGCCGTGAAGAGCACCGGCATCTATTGCCGCCCCAGCTGCCCGGCGCGCCGACCACGGCGCGACAACGTCAGCTTCCACAGCGATGCGGCCAGCGCCGAGGCCGCCGGCTTCCGTCCATGCAAGCGCTGTTCGCCGACCGGCAAGAGCAGCGCCGAGCAGCTGGACGAGCTGGTGATCGCCGCCTGCCGCCTGCTGGAAAGCTGCGACACGCCGCCGACGCTGGAGCAGCTGGCGGCGCGCATCGGCCTGTCCGCCTCGCACCTGGCGCGCGCCTTCAAGGCCCGCACCGGGCTGACCCCGCGGGCCTGGTTCGATGCCCACCGCCGCCAGCGCCTGGAGGCCGTGCTGCCGCAGTCCGGCTCGGTGCTGCAGGCGGCGCTGGATGCCGGCTATTCCGGCACCCGCGCGCTGTACGAGCAGCCTGCCGGTCTGAGCCCGGCACAGCGTCGGCAGAAAGGCGCCGGCGAAGTGCTGCGCTACGCCATCACCCTATGCCCGCTCGGCCTGCTGCTGCTCGCCACCACCGACAAGGGCGTCTGCGCCCTGCTGTTCGGCGACGACGAACTGGAGCTGGAGACTGAGCTGCAACAGCGCTTCGCCGCCGCCGAACTGCGTCGCGACCAGCGCGGCCTGCGCGACTGGCTGCGCGAGGTGGTGGCCCAGGTCGAGGAGCCGAGCCGCGCCGCCAGCCTGCCGCTGGACATGCGCGGCACCGCCTTCCAGCAACAGGTGTGGCAGGCGCTGCGCGGCATTCCACCGGGGCAGACGCGGCGTTATGGCGAGCTGGCCGAGCAGCTCGGCAGTCATGCCCGCGCGGTGGCCCGCGCCTGCGCCAGCAATCCGCTGGGCCTGCTGGTGCCCTGCCACCGGGTGATCGGCGCCAGCGGTGCGCTTACCGGCTACCGCTGGGGCGTGCCGCGCAAGCAGGCGCTGCTGGACAAGGAAGGCGCCACCAGCGAGTAACGGGCTTGCGGGGCGGCTGCTTCGGGCCGAAGCTATGCGGCCTGAAGGAGAGCCCATGGACATCGCCGAACTCACCCGCCGCCTGCACGCCATTCGCGACCACAACGACTGGCGCCGTTTCCACAGCCCGAAGAACCTGGCCATGGCCGCCAGCGTGGAGATGGCCGAGCTGGTGGAAATCTTCCAATGGCTCTCCGAAGACCAGGCCCGCCAGCTCTCCGCCGAGCAGCTGGAACATGCCGGCCAGGAGGTCGGCGATATCGTCCTCTACCTCCTGCTGCTGTGCGCCGAGCTGGGCATCGACATGGAGCAGGCGGTGCGCGCCAAGCTGGCCGACAGCGAGAGGCGCTTCCAATGACCGACCGCCACTTCGACGAGCTGGCGACCCGCTTCGCCGAGAAGATCTACGGCGGCGCCAAGGGCGCCATCCGCCTGGCCGTGCTGCAGGCCGACCTCAAGGAAGCGCTGCCGGAGCGCCCGCTACGCGTGCTCGACGTCGGCGCCGGCCTCGGCCACATGAGCCTGTGGCTGGCCCAGCGCGGTCACAGCGTGACCCTGGCCGAACCTGCCGAGCCGATGCTCGAAGGCGCTCGCCAGCGCTTTGCCGAGGCGGGAGTGGAGGCGCAGTTCATCCAGGCGCCCTGGCAGGACCTGCTCGGCCAGCTCACCGAACCCTACGACCTGGTGCTGTGCCATGCGGTACTGGAATGGCTGGCCGAGCCCCACGCCATCTTGCCAGTGCTGCACCAACTGGTCGCCCCAGGCGGCTGGCTGTCGCTGGCCTTCTACAACAAGGACGCGCTGGTCTACCGCAACCTGCTCAAGGGTCACTTCCGCAAGCTGCGCAAGGAACGCTTCGCTGGCGAGGGCCAGAGTCTGACGCCGCAGAAGCCGCTCGACCCACGCGAACTGGCGGCGCAACTCGCCGGCCACTGGCGGGTCGAAAGCCAGAGTGGCGTACGCGTGTTCCACGACTACATGCCGAGCGAATTCCAGGCCAAGGCCGAACTGGCCGACCTGCTGGAGATGGAGCTGGCGCACCGCCGCCACCCCGGCTTCGCCGGCCTCGGCCGCTACCTGCACTGGGTATGCCGGCCCTTGTAGGAGCGAGCCCTGCTCGCGAATGCTCGGAGTTGCCGGCTTCGCGAGCAGAGCTCGCTCCTACACTATCCCTGCGACCAAGCACGGAGACCTAAATGCGCGCCCCACTCCTCCTGCCACTGCTCCTGCTGCTCGCCGCCTGCCAGAGCGACAACCCCTACGTCGCCGGCGGCAACCCGCTGCCAGCGGCGCCCGCCAATGCGGCCAACCATTTCGACCGCAGCGCCTACCCGGCCGCGCCGCGCGACTATGGCCGCTACCGCGACTGGAGCTGGCGTCAGCAACCGGCCGGCAGCGCGTGGGCCGACGGCGCGCTGGTGGCCGAGGCAATCGGCGGCGGCCTGGACCAGCGCGGCCTGCGTCCGGTACGCGCCGGCAAGGCCGCCGATCTGCAGGTGAGCGCCTACCTGAGCCTGGAGCGTCGCCAGTATCAGGTGCGCGACGACTACGGCAGTTATCACGGCCACGGCCCCTATGGCGATCACTACGGCATGTACGGCAGCGTGCCGCTGGTACGCACCTACGAGGTGGAAGTGGCGGTGGTGCAGATCGAACTGTTCGACGGCGCCAGCGGCGAGCCGGTGTGGAACGGCAGCGCCGAGGCGCGCAGCGAGGGCAGCCAGAGCGAGCGCGCCGACGCCCTGCGCCGCGCGGTGGCAGACGCCCTCGGCGCCTACCCCCCGGAGTGATGCCGGGCTTGCCGTATGTCGCCACTTGGAGTTCGATAGAGGCTCTACCCCGGAGGTTTCGATCATGTCCCCGCGTCTGTTGCTGATACCGGCCCTGCTGCTTCTCGCGGCCTGCCAGAGCGCCCGTGTCGAGCGCGATTTCGATGCCAGCCGCGACTTCGCCGCCTACCGCAGCTGGAGCTGGCAGGAACCGGCCCTGCAGTACCAGCCGGACGATCCGCGAATCAAGAGCGACCTCACCGAGCAGCGTATCCGCAGCGCCGTCGGCGAGCAGCTCGACCAGCGCGGCCTGCGCCCGGCCCAGGCCGGCAGCAGTGGCGATCTCAAGGTGCAGGCCTGGCTGATCGTCGACGAGCGCCAGGATCAGGTCAGCACCAATTACGGCGGCTACTGGGGCGGCTATTGGGGAGGTGGATGGGGCGGCCCGGGCTACACCGAGACCCGCACCGTGGACTACAAGGTGGCCACCATACAGGTCGACCTGTTCGACGGCAGGGACGGCAAGCTGGTCTGGCGCGGCAGCGCCGAGCAGGTCATGCGCCAGTCGCCGCCGAACCCGAGCGAGCGCGAGGCGGCCATCCGCACCACGGTGGCCCAGGTGCTGGGGCAGTACCCGCCGCAATGAATGGCCAGCAGTTCGACCATCGCCCGACAACTGATGCTGACCTCGATCAGGTGGTGCGCTTCGTGCGCAACGCCGACGAGTTGTTCTTCGCCTTTCCCCGCGCCCACTGGCCGCTGACCCGCGAGCAACTGGCAGCGGCCTGCGCCGAACGCCAGGGCAGCACCCTGGTATTGCTCGACGGGCAGCCGGCCGGCTTCGCCAACTTCTATCAGAGCTTTCCCGGCGACTATTGCGCCCTGGGCAACCTGATGGTCGCGCCCTGGGCCCGCGGCCGAGGCGTGGCCAGCTATCTGGTCGGCGTGATGGAACAGCTCGCCCTGCGCGATTTCGCTGCCCGCGAACTCAAGGTCTCCTGCTTCAATGACAATGCCGCCGGCCTGTTGCTGTATGGACGCCTGGGCTATCGCCTGACCGGCCTGGAGCAACGCCAGCGCGGCGAGCAGCGGGTAGCGCTGCTGCAGTTCGTGAAGCACCTTAGAAGCTGACCAACAGGACAGCAAAGCGCATAATACCCGCCCCCTTTTCCCGGAGACCGCCATGCCCAATTGGTGGCTACTCGCCCTGCCCCTGCTCGCCGGCGCCGTGATGCCGCTGCAGGCCGGCATCAATGGCCAACTGGCCAAACATCTGTCCAGCGTGATGGCCGCCGCCCTGGTTTCGTTCCTGGTCGGCACGCTGGCCTTATTGATCATCGTGCTGTCCCAGCGCGAAGTAGCCGGCCTGTCCGCCTTCAAGGGCCTGACCTGGTGGCACTGGAGCGGCGGCCTGCTCGGCGCCTTCTTCATCGCCACGGCGGCCTTCGCCGGGCCGCGCATCGGCGCCCTACTGTTCATGGTGCTGGTGCTGGCCGGCCAGCTGGGCATGGCCCTGGTGCTCGACCACAATGGCTGGGTGGGCTTTCGCGAGGCACCGATCACGGCGGGCAAGGCCGCCGGCCTGGCACTGATCGTCGGAGGGATCTGGCTCATTCGTCGCGGTTGACGACGGAATGCTGGCACATTGCTTTCCATGCTCACGTGGCAACGCTATGCTGCTGATATGCCGAATTTGTGATCACAGCAGCACATGGCCCCCGACGCGCAGTTCCCCCGCAGCAGCTCCTTCGTCCTTCTCCGTGAAAGCCAGGACACCCGCGTCCGCACACGTCTGGGCGGCATCTACTACCTGCTCGCCTGGGTGCTGACCTGGAGCTTCAGCGCCGCGCCCAAGGCCATGCTGGTGCTGGGCCTCGTCGGTACCGCGTTCTTCGCCCTGATGATGGTGCTGCGCTGGCTGCATCGTTTGCCCACCCACGAGAACGACGGATGCCTGCGCCAGTGGATCGACCGCCACTGGGCGCTGATCCTGCTCACCAGCCTGGGCTGGGGCCTGGCACACGCCTGGGCCCTGCTGCGCCCCGAGTTCGAGCCGTCGCGGCTGATCGCCACCCTCAGCACCGTGGCCTTCAGCACCGCCATGGCCTTCAACTTCCCCATGCGCAAGCAGCGCTGCGTGATCGCCATCCTGCTGCTGTACGCACCGGGCCTCGCCGTGCTGGCCTGGCAATGGCCGAACCAGGAAGCCCTAGCGGTGACCCTCGCCTTCTACCTCAGCTACCTGCTGCTGGCGCTCAACCGCAGCCATCGCGAATACCACGCGACCCTGACCATGGAGCAGCAACTGGTCGACCAGCGCGAGCGCTACGAGCAGCTCAGTCGCACTGACAGCCTGACCCAACTGGGCAACCGCCTGCAGTTCAACGGCCTGTTCCCGGCCATGGTCGCCAGCGCCCGCCGCCAGGGCACGCCGCTGTCGCTGGTGCTGCTGGATATCGACTTCTTCAAGCGCATCAACGACGAGTACGGACACAGCAGCGGCGACGCCTGCCTCAGCGACTTCGCCGAACGCATGCGCCAGGTGTTTCGCCGCGACAGCGACGCCCTGCTACGCCTGGGTGGCGAGGAGTTCGGCGTGCTGATGCCGGGCACCCCGCTCGACGAAGCCTGCCAGTTGGCCGAGCACTTCCGCGTCGAACTGGCCACCCGCGGTTTCGAGCTGCACGGCCAGCGCCTGCCGCTGACCACCAGCCTCGGCGTGGGCTGCCTGGACGCGCAGCTGGACGAGAGCGCCGAGGCCTTCTTCAAGCGCGTCGACGATGCCCTCTACCGGGCCAAGGCCGAGGGCCGCGACCGCATGGCGCTGGCCCTCTCCTGAGCCTATTCGCCGACCTGGAACTCCACCCGCGCCGTCGCCCCGCTTTGATCGAGCAGGCTGAGCTGATACAGCCCGGCCGCCGCCAATTTCTGCTCGATGCTCTCGCCCGGCTGGCTCTCACCCACCGGCACGCCGTTGAGGAACCACCAGCGCGTGCCATTGCCACCCAGGGCCGAGAGCTTGAGCTGCAATGGTCCGGCGCTGCTGGCCGGACGCCGCAGGCGATCGCCTTCGCGCACCCCGACGATGGACAATGGCGCCGCCGGCAACGGCGATGCCGGCGGGCACTCGGTCGACGCGGCAGGTAACCTTGCAGCACGCCGTTCGCGGCGTGGCAGCCAGGGCTCCAGTGGCGCCGGCCACAAGGCGATCTGGGTTTCGCGCGCGCCCGCACAGCTGGCCGCCACCTGGCGGCCCTCCCCATCCAGCCAGACACGCTGGCTCAGGCCCAGCCCCAACGGCTGGTCGGACGCCTGCAGGGTCGGCGGCGTGGTGCCGTCCAGGGTCCAGGCGAAGCGCTGGCGTCGGCAGTTGGCATCGCTGCGCGCCAGCTCCTGGCCCAGCGGCCAGCAGATCGCCGCTACGCCGAGGCTCGCCGGCACCTCCTGCACCGGCGGCACCAGGCCGCGCTGGTGGTCGCGATTGACCAGCAGATCGTGCACCTGCAACAGCAGCGGCGCGGCCGAAGCCAGGCCGAACTGGCCGGGCACCGGCGTGCCGTCCGGCCGGCCGATCCACACCCCGATCAGATGGCGCGGGCCGACGCCGATGGCCCAGGCGTCGCGGAAGCCATAGCTGGTGCCGGTCTTCCAGGCCAGTACCGGGCGCTGCACCAGTTCGGCCCGCGGGTCGCGGTCCGGCCGCGCCTGCCCGGCGAGGATGCGCCGCACTATCCAGGCCGAGCCCGGCGACAGCAGGCGCCGTTCATGCAGCGCGTCCTGCGGCTGCAGCCGCGGGCGCGCGGCCAGGCCATTGCGGGCGAAGGCGCTGTAGCCGGCCACTAACTCCTCCAGGCGGCTGCCGGCGCCGCCGAGGATCAGCGCCAGGTTCGGCTCGGCGCCGGCCGGCAGCGCCAGCGGCACCCCAGCGCCGCGCAGCTCACCGGCAAAGCGCTTCGGGCCGTAGGCCTCCAGCAGCTGCACGGCAGGCAGGTTGAGCGAGGTGGCCAGCGCCTCGCTGGCCGACACCGGGCCGATGAAACCGGCAGCGAAGTTGCCAGGGCGGTAGTCGCCATAACGGCGCGGCACGTCCTGCAACAGCGATTCGGAGTGGATCAGCCCGGCGTCCATGGCCAGACCATAGAGGAACGGCTTAAGAGTGGAGCCGGGCGAGCGCTGGGCGCGGATCATGTCGACATGGCCGAAGCGGCGCTCGTCGCCGACATCCAGCGAACCCAGGTAGGCGCGCACCGCCATGCTCTCGCTGTCCACCACCAGGATGGCGGCCGAGGTGCGTTCCGGCAGGCGCGCGCGCCAGCCCAGCAGCAGGTCCTCCAGGCGCCGCTGCAAGTTGGCGTCGAGCGTGGTGCGGATCAGCGGCGGGCTGCCCGCCACGTTCAGCCTCCGCGCCAGCAGCGGCGCCAGGTCGGGCTCGCGACGCGGCGCCAGCAGCACCGGCTCCTGCAGCGCCTCGTCCACCGCCGTCTGCGGCCATTCCTGGAACTGCACCAAGCGCCGCAGCACCTTGTCTCGTGCGGCCTGGGCGCGTTCGGGATGACGGTCCGGGCGCAGCCTGCTGGGCGCCTGCGGAAGCACGGCGAGCAGAGCCGCCTCGGCGCGGGTCAGCTGGCTCGGTGACTTGCCCAGGTAGGCCCAGCTGGCCGCCGCCACGCCCTGCAGGGTGCCACCGAAGGGGGCGCGGTTCAGGTACAGCGCGAGGATCTCGTCCTTGGACAGGTGCCACTCCAGCTGCAGGGTGCGCCACAGCTGCTTGAACTTGCCGCCCAGGGTCCGCTCGTGCGGGTCGAGCAGGCGCGCCACCTGCATCGACAAGGTGCTGCCGCCGGACAGCACGCGCCCGCCGGTGAGGTTCTGCCAGGCGGCGCGGCCCAGGGCCAGCGGATTGACCCCGGGGTGGCGGTAGAACCAGCGGTCCTCGTAGGTCAGCAGCGCCTCAAGGTAATAGGGCGAGACCTCGTTTGGCGCCACCGGGTAGCGCCACACGCCGTCGGCATCGGCGAAGCGCCACAGCGGCGTGCCGTCCTCGGCCAGCACCACGCGGGCCAGACCGTCCTCGGGCAGCGGCAGGGGAAACAGCCGGTCGGCCGTCCACAACACCAGCAGCAAGGCGAGCGGAAGCCCCAGCCAGGGCCGGCGCAGGAGCCGCCAGAGGCGCTGAAGGGATGACATGTTCATCGGCTCTGAGACTTCGCCATGGATGGGTTCGGACGCAACGGGGGGAACTCGTCTCGGGCCCGTGCAGCCCAAGCTTGAGGATCACCGGCAGAGTGTAAGGAAGGATCGATGGCAACCGAGAGCTTCTTCGAGCGACTGGGCGAGATACTGGGCAACTTCATTCGTGTCCTGGTCGAGGCCCTAACCGGCTTCTTCCGCATGATCGGTCAGGCCGGGGCCAACTTCATCGACGGGCTGTCCCGCTCACTGGGCATGGACCCGAACTGGATCAGCATCCTGGTGCTGATCCTCGGCCTGCTGTTGCTGTTCAGCGCGATACGCGCCTTCCTGCGCGGCTCGATCATCTGGGGCCTGATCGTTCTGCTGCTGGCGCTCTGGGTGTTGAGCCTGCTGATCGGCTGAGCCCACTGGGCTGGCAGCCCCGGCACATCATGCCAGGGCCGCCTTCCACTCAGCGCTCGCGCACCACCAGCTGCGCCGGCGCAGCGCCCACCGCGTTCCACGCCGGGCGATACATCGACTCGACCTGGGGCGGCGGCACCCGGTAGGTGCCGGGGGTGACGGCGCGAGCCAGGTACAGCAGGTGGGTGGTGTCGTAGCCGTTCACGTCCAGGGCCGCGACGAAGCGGTCGTCGCGGAACTCCTGGTGCTTGATCGCGGCGTTCTGCATCGACTTCTGCCATTCCTTCACCGCGCTGCTGGCGTCGTCCAGGCTGGCGGCGCTGTGCGCCAGGTTCTGATTCTCCAGCTCCAGGCCGGCCGGCAGCAGGTCCACCACCAGAGCGTCGGGCACCCGCTCCTCGGCGCGCACCGCCAAGTGCACCAGCACCAACTGGCCGCTGGCCAGGTCGTTCAGGTCCAGCGGGCGACCGTCCAGGCCGTAGAAGCCGCGCTCGATGCTGAGGTTGTTGCCGCGCGCCGCCGGTGCCGAGGTCGGGTAACCGGAGATGGTCAGCTGCTGGTAGAGCTTGTCGGCGAAGCCGGTGCTCAGGCTCAGCGGCTCGCTCAGGCTGGCGCCATCCAGTTTCACCGCCGGCTGGCCGTTGCTCAGCTCGCGCACCTGGCCGCCGGCTTCGAGCACGGCATTCCAGCTCTTCTCCGGAGTCTTGATCAGGCCGCGGCCAGCGAGGAACAGGGCGTTGCGCTCCTGGGTCGACAGGTACGTCTGCAACGCACGCTCCTCGGCCAGGCTGAACAGCAATTGGTCACGGCTGCTGGCGGCCAGGTCGTTCTCCTCCAGCAGGGCGTAGATCAGCGCCTGGTCGCGCAGCGGGCTGCCGTAGTCGGCCAGCCACTCCTGGCGCTGGCGACCGAGTCCCAGGCCGAGGGCCAGAGCCTCGTCGGCGCGCGGTTTGTCGCCCATCTTCTGCAGGGCCACGGCCAGCTGCACCAGCGGCAGACCGGACTTGGCGTCGGCGCGGCGGTCGTACAGTGCGCGCAGGCTGCCCAGCGGCGCCTGCTGACTGCGCGCCAGCACCAGGCCGGCGTAGGCCTGCACGGCGAAGCGAGTGTGGTCGAGGTTGTCGCTGTAGCCGGCGTCGACCAGCTGGCGATCCTGCAGGTAGCGCAGCAGGCGCTCGTTGGCCTTTTCCAGCGCCTCCGGCGGCACGGCGAAGCCCTGCTCACGGGCGCGCAGGAGGAAGTCGGTGACGTAGGCGGTCAGCCAGAACTCCTCGTCGCTGTCCGAACCCCACAGGCCGAAGCTGCCGTTGTAGCGCTGCATGCCGAGCAGGCGCTCGATGCCAATCTCGATGGAGTTGCGCCGCTGCTCTTCCGGCTCGCCCTCCAGGCCGAGCTTCTTCAGCGTCGCACCGTCCGCGTAGAGCGACGGATACAGGCCACTGGTGGTCTGCTCCAGGCAGCCATAGGGATAGGCTTTCAGCGCCTGGATCTGCTCGGCCAGGTTCAGCGGCGGACGGCTGGAAACGCTGAGCAGCGCCTCGCGCCCGGCCGGCTCGAAGGCTGCCAGGGTGCCGGCCGGCAGTTGCCAGCTGTCGCCCTGCAGCACGCTACGCAGGTGCTTCTGCTGCGCCGGCCAGGCCGAACGCACGCCGATGCGCCACTCGCGGCTGAAGGCCGGCAGGTTCTCGCCCGGCAGGCTCAGGCCGTCGACCTTGACCCGCAGCACGCCGGTGCCGTAACCGCCGGCGGCACGCACCGGAATACGCAGGGTGTGGCGCTGGGCCTGGTCGAGGGCCAGTGGCGCGCTGTAGCCGGCGGGGTCCGCCAGGCTGAGCTGGCCTTCGGCCTCGATCTGCACCTCGAGTTTCTGTGCAGCGCCGGACAGGTTGGTCAGGTCCAGGGCCACGCTGGTCTCGTCACCACCGGCGAGGAAGCGCGGCGCCGACAATTCGGCCACCAGCGGTGCGGCGACCACCGTCTTGCCCTCGCCCATGCCATAGACCTCGTCGGTCCAGGCCTGGGCCATCAGGCGCAGCTCGCCATTGAAGTCGGGAATGTCCAGGCTGACATCGCCTTCGCCCTGGGCATTCAGCTCGATCGGCACGCTCTGCAACGCGACGATGGTGACGCTGGTGTCCGGGCGCTTGCCGCCCTTGGCCAGCGCCGCGTCGCCACCGAAGGCCAGTTTGGCCAGACGACCCTGGCCGGCCTCGATCAGTTGGCCGTAGACGTCGAGCTGGTCGACGCCATAGGCCTTGCGGCCGAACAGCTCGGCGAAGGGATCAGGGGTTTTGTATTCGGTGATATTGAGGATGCCGACGTCCACCGCCGCCACCAGCACGTTGACCTTCTGCGGCACGCTGCCGTCGGCGTTTTTCGCCTGCACCTTGACCTTCAGCGGCTGCTGCGGACGCATCTTCTCCGGCGCGGTCAGGCTGACTTGCAGCTGGCGTGGCGCGCGGTCGAAGGGCAGGTGCAGCAGGCCCACGGCGCGCTTTGGCGTGGCATTGGCCTTGCGCTCGCCGGGGCGGATGACCAGGGCGCTGACGTACAGGTCATGCCGCGCCCAGTCCTTGGCCAGGGGGATATCGAAGCTCTTGCCCTCGGCGGGCACCTCGATCTCTTCCCACCACAGCGGGCCGTCGCTGGACTCGACCATCAGGTAGCCGCTGCCACCGGACGGCGGCGTGACGGTGACCTTGGCCGTGTCGCCGGCGCCATAGGCGGGCTTGTCCAGGGCCAGCTTGACCTGGTCCGGGCGTACGGCACCGCCTTCAGTGTTGTCCTGCCAGGAGTATCCGGCCCAGAAGCGCAGGCTGCTGGTGATGTCGGTCTCGGGGTCGGTCACTTCGACGCGATACGGGCCCCACTCCACCGGGAAGCTGACCTTGGCTGTGCCACCGGCGGCGACCTTGATGCCCTCCTCGCCCAGGTTGAGGAACTTCTCGTTGTAGTGGTAGTTCCAGCCCTCGCTCTCCGAGAAGCTCCAGTAATAGTCGCGGCGCTCGCGAATCAGGCGCACCTGCAGGTTGTCGCTGGCCAGCTTGTTGCCGGCCGGGTCGGCCAGCAGCACTTCGAATTCGGCCAGGCCGTCACCATCCACATTCTCGCCGTCGAACAGGCCACGCAGCCCCGGCAGGCGCTCGGCCGGCCACACCGGCTGCACCAGACGCCGGGTGATTGGGCGACCGCCGGATTCCTGCAGGCTGGCCTGGAGGATGAGCTGAAGCGGCGACTTGGCCTCGGCCCAGCGGTTTTCCACGCCGACCGAGGCCTTGCCCTGGGCGTCCAGGGTGGTTTCTTCCAGCTCCAGGTCCTGGCTCAGTTCCTCCTCGGTGACCGAGCCGAACTGGTAGCCGGGCAGCGCCTTGACCGCTTCGCGCAACGGACGCACGTAGACCTGGCCGGTGAGGCGATTGCCGGAAGCCGGCGCGCCATAAAGGTAGCGGCCCTCGACCTGGAAGCGCGCCTCGTCGCTCGGCTTGATCGGGCTGTCACTGCCTTTTAGCTCCAGGGCCAGGCGTTCGGGGAGGAAGTCCTCGACGAGGAATTCATAGATCTGCTGGCGACCGCCACCGAAGTCGAACAGCAGCTGCCAGCGCCCGGTCGGGGCCTCGCCGGCCAGCTGCAGCTTGTACTGGTACAGGCCGCCCGCACCGGGTTCCCAGACGAACTTGCGGCTGACCTGCTCGTCCGGCCGGCGCACTTCCACGTTGACCGGTTGGGGCTTCACCGCGCGGCCATCAGCGTCGCGAAGCAGGGCGTTGAGCAGCACCAGCTCGCCCGGGCGATACAGGTCGCGCGGGCCGAATACGAAGAACTGCAGCGGGTTAGCCACCGCGCCGGCGATGTCGAACTCGGCCAGGTCCAGTGCCGGGCTGCCGAGGTTGAGCAGACTGGTCTGCTCGCCCTGGCGGGCCAGTACCACGGCGGCCTTGTCCGGCAGCGGCAGTTCGGCATGGCCGGCGCCGTCGGTCTTGGCGCTGGCCAGCACCTGGCCGTTGCCGCCGAGCAGTTCGATCTCAACATCGGCCAGCGCCTTGCCACCTTCCAGGGCCTGGGCGAAGGCGTCCAGGCGGCCGTGGTAACGGTGTACGGACAGGCCGATATCGCTGAGGGTGAACAGGCTCGCCGGCTGCGAATAGTTGTAGGTGCCGGCCTGGCGCATCACCGCCAGGTACACGCCGGGCTGCTTGAACGGCTCCAGGCCGGCGATCGGCAGCAGCAGGGTCTCGCGGGTGTTGCGCGCCGGGTTGAGGTCGAAGCGGCCGCTGTAGACCAGCTCGGCCATGGGCAGCAGCTCGCGCGACTGCCAAGTGTCCAGGTTGGAGCTGCGCCCCCACTGGGCGAGGAAGTTGGGCAGCGATTCCTGCTTGATGCGGAAGAACTCGACGTTGACCTTGTCGACGTTCAGCGTGATCACCGGCAGGCCCTCGGCCAGGCGGGTCGGCAACAGCGAGCCGCGGCTGGCGAAGCCGACGGTGGGTTGTAGGTCGCGGGTGTCGATGGTGGCGTTGTACTCGGCGGCCAGTTCGCTGCCGTTGATCGCGCGCAGGCCGCGGTCGACCGACAGCACCAGGCTGCGCTGCGGCTCCAGATGGCGCAGGCGCAGCTCCATCAGGTTGTCGGACAGCTCCCAGGCGCCGTCGACCTTGCCACTCTTCTTGTCCACCAGGTGCAGCTTGGCGGCGAAGTCCTGCTCCGGGTCCAGCGGCACGCTGAAGCTCACCGACAGGGTGCTGGCACCGTCCAGCTGGACTTCCGAGGCGTCCGCCACGCTCAGCTCGCGGCCGGCATAGCGCTTGCTCAGCTCGGCCTTGTCCACCGCCGGGCGGGCGGCGTCCTGCGGGGCGGCCGGTGTGCCGGGCTGGGGCAGCGCTGGGGTATCGGGGGTGGAAGAATCGCAGGCGCTCAGCAGGCTGAGCGCGAGTGCCAGAAACAATCCTTTGTACTGCATGGCGGGCCTCGCACAGATATCTGAGGCCCAGCACTATAGCCGAGCGCCGGCGCTCTTACAGGCGAAAGCGTCCCACTTGTGCGCTGAGGGCCTGGGCCAGATTCTGTAGCGCCTGACAGTTGTCTCGGCAGGAGGCGACCTCGCTGGCGGTGGAGTGGGCCAGGTCGGCGATGCCCTGCACGTTGCGGTTGATTTCCTCGGTGACCGAGCTCTGTTCCTCGGTCGCCGTCGCCACCTGGTGGTTCATGTCGCTGAGGCGCTCGACCTGGCCGGCAATCGACTCCAGCGCGCGGCCGGTGCTCTGGCTGGCCTCGACGCCGGTGCCGGTGGCCTGCTGGCCGGCCTGCATGGAACTGACCGCTGCCTCGGCGCCCTGCTTGAGGCGCAAGATCATCTGCTGGATTTCGTCGGTGGAGTTCTGCGTGCGGCTGGCCAGGGTGCGCACCTCGTCGGCCACCACGGCAAAGCCACGGCCCTGCTCGCCGGCACGGGCGGCCTCGATGGCAGCGTTGAGCGCCAGCAGGTTGGTCTGCTCGGCGATGCCACGAATCACCGCCAGCACCTGGTCGATGGACGCCACCTGGGTGGCCAGCTCGCCGACCGCCCCGGCCGCCGTGCCGATCTCCCCGGACATCCTCTGGATATGTGCGATCGAGCCGCTCACCTCGCTGCGGGCGCTGGCGGCCTCGTCGCGCGCCTTCTGCGAGACCTCCGCGGCCGAGCCGGCGTTACGGGCGATCTCCTGCACGGTCAGGCCCATCTCGTGCACCGCGGTGGCCACCAGGTCGGTCATGTCCTGCTGCTGGCCGGAACGCAGGGCGGTGTTCTCCACCACCCGTGCCACCTGGGAGACCGATTCGCGCAGCTTGTCGCTGGTGGCCAACACCTCGCCGATCAGCAGGCGCTGACCTTCGAGGAAGCGGTTGAAGCCGCGGGCCAGGTCACCCAGCTCGTCGGCCCGCGACTCATCCAGGCGACGGGTCAGGTCGCCACCGCCACCACCGATTTCCACCAGCGCCTGGGTCACCCGGCGGATCGGTCGCACCAGACCGCGGGCCAGCAATACCACCAGGCCCAAACAGAGCAGCGCCACGCCGGCGCCGATCAGCGCGGTTACCAGCAACGCCTGGCGCGCCTCGCCGTACACCTGCTGCTCCGGCAGCTCTGCCACCAGCTGCCAGTCCAGCGACTGCAGCGGCATCGCCATGGCCAGGAAGGCTTCGCCATCACGCTCGAAACGCTGGACCTGACCGGCCTTGCCGACCAGGGTCTGGGCCGCCTCGGTGCCGACCAGCTCGCTGAGGCTGCGCTGGTCGCTGACCTGCGCATCCGGGTGCACCTTGACCCGGCCGCCGGCGTCCACCAGATAGACGCGGCCCGCCTCGCCCTGGTGGAAGCCACGGACCAGGTCGGACATCGCACTGAGGCTCAGGCCCAAGCCACCCACGCCGAGGGTACGGCCGCCGACCTCGATGCGCTGGTTGATGAACAGGGTCGGCACCGCCGTGGTCTTGTCGATATCGACGTCCAGTGAGCGCGGCTTGCCGCTGTCGACGAAGTCATAGAACCAGGCGTTCTCCGGCGCCCGGGCGAGAGTGCGATCCAGGCCGTCGCCGGTGTAGTAGTGACCGGATTCCACGGCCACCAGGAAGGTGGTGAGGGCCTTGTTGGCGCCCTGCTCCTGCTTCAGGTAGCGCACCATGGCGTCCAGCTGCGCAGGGTCTTCGCCGGCGGCGAGCCAATCGCTGACCAGGCTGTTGCCGGCAATGCCGCGGGCGGCGGTGAGAGGCTCGCCCAGCACCCGCTCCAGGTCGTTGCGCACCGCCTCGACCCGCGCCGGCAGCTCACCGTTGACCAGGTAGCGTTCAATCTGTCGGTTGGCCACCCCGGAGTAGATGACGATAACGATCAGCACGCTGATCATCAGCGCCGCGCCCATGCTGAGGATTAACTGCCACTGGATGCTGCTGCGCCAGAACCCCATTTTCCGCTCCTCGACTTCGAACAGTGCCTGAGGCCCGACCGCAGCCCGTGTAGCTGGCTATATCGACCGATTTACGGCTGCCCTTGAATGGCACCGGGGGATGGTCGCAATTTGCACGATAGACCAAACGGCAGGACCTGGAGAAAGTGCCGCAGCGCAGGAACGGCGCCGCCTGCAGCGCAGCACGGAGTCGCGCCGGCCCGGCGCAGGCAGACAGAGCGGGCGTGCCGGCTCAGGCGCTCAGTTCACATAGCCGGGCATTGGGTGCCAGGCGGAAGAACTCCTCGATCGGCAGGCGCACCAGGTTCTGGTGATCGCCGGCTTCCAGGTAGATATCGGCCTGCCGCGCCAGCAGCGGGTCGATCAGCATGCCCATGCCGTAGGCCTCGCCCAGGGCCGGAATGGCACCGCGTTCGCAATCCTTGAACAGGCTGCCGAGGCTCTGCTCGCTGGTCAGTTGCCAGCGCCAGGGACCGCTGCGCACCTTGCCCAGGTCGAGCTGGCGGTTGGCCGGCAACACGGCCATCAGGTAATGGCCGCGACGGTCGTCGAGGATCACCGGCTTGGCCATGCGCGTGGCGGGAATGCCGGCCTTGCGCGCCGACTCCAGGCTGGTCGCGGAATGCTCGTGCTCGACCAGATCGAAATGACAGTCGGCCCGCTTCAGGCTGCGGGCCAGGGTTGCGGCCATGTGCATGATCCACCTCGACTACTGTGGCACCGGTAACATCAGTCTAGCCGCGCCGCTATCGGCGCAGCGCCGACGCATGCAACGCTTGCTGCTATCCAGGCCGCTGCATAGTCTCGCTGGCGCTATGGCTGCCCACTCTAGATTTCGGCCTTTGCCGGGGAGATCCATGTCCGCACTGCTCGACGCCTGGCGTCACGCACCAACCCATCGCCGGGTCTGGGCGCTGGCCGCGCCGATGATCCTGTCCAATCTCTCGGTGCCGCTGGTGGCGCTGGTGGATGCGGCGGTGATCGGCCATCTGCCGCATACCCAGCAGCTCGGCGCAGTGGTGGTGGGTGGCAGCCTGTACGCCATGCTGGTCGGCGTGTTCGGCATCCTGCGCATGAGCGCTACCGGCTTCGCCGCCCAGGCGGTCGGCCGTGGCGATGGCGGCGCGCTGCGCCTGGTGCTGCTGCAGAGCCTGGCCCTGGCAGCGGCCATAGCCGTGCTGATCGGCGTACTGGCGATTCCGCTGAGCGACCTGGCGCTGCAGCTGATGCGCCCCTCGGCCGAGCTGGATGCGCTGACCCGCGACTTCTTCCACGCCCGTCTGTTCGGCCTGCCGGCGACCCTGGCCTGCTCCGCACTGGTCGGCTGGCTGCTCGGTACACAGAACGCCCGCGGCGCGCTGGCGGTGATGCTGACCACCAACCTGCTCAACGTCGCGCTCAACCTGTGGTTCGTCCTCGGCCTGGACTGGGGCGTGCTCGGCTCGGCGCGAGCCTCGGTGGTCGCCGAGTGGTGCGGTGCCCTGCTCGGCCTGGCATTGGCCTGGCGCACCCTCGGTCGCCATCCGGGGCAGATGTCGCTCGATGCCCTGCGCCAGTGGCATGGCTGGCAGGCGCTGCTGGCGGTGAACCGCGACATCCTGATCCGCACTCTAGCCCTGCACCTGGTGTTCTTCCTCATCACCGTGCAGGGCGCCCGCCTGGGCGATGCAACGGTGGCGGCCAATGCCCTGCTGCTCAACGGCCTGCTGGTCGCCGCCTTCGCCCTGGACGGTTTGGCCCACGCGGTGGAAGCCCTCTGCGGGCATGCCATCGGCGCCAATGATCGCCTCACCCTACGCCGCTCGCTGGTGGTGGCCGGCGGCTGGTCGCTGCTCGGCAGCCTGCTGTTCGCCGTGCTGTTCCTGCTCGGCGGGCGGCTGTTCATCGACCTGCAGAGCGACATCGCCGAAGTGCGCAGCGCCGCCTACCCTTACCTGCCGTACCTGGCGCTGCTGCCGTTGATCGCGGTGTGGAGCTATCTGCTCGACGGCTTGTTCATCGGCGCGACACGAGCCCGCGAGATGCGCAATGCGATGCTGGTCAGCGTGGCCCTGGGTCTGCTGCTCGGCTGGCTGTTGCAGGGCCTAGGCAACCACGGACTGTGGCTGGCTTTTCTATGCTTCATGCTGATGCGCGGTCTGACCCTGGCCATCCAGGCCTGGCAGCTGCGCCGACAAGACGCCTGGTTCGGCGCGAATTACTGAGCGGAGACGGATATGTTGCCTGCCCCCTGCCCTGCCGACGAAGACCTGCGCCAGCGCGCGCTGGACAATCTGAATGTGGTCGATACGCCGGCCGAGCTGTACCTGGACACTTTGGTGCGCCTGACCCGCGAGCTGTTCGAGGTGGAGACGGTGCTGATCAGCCTGATCGACCGCGACCGCCAGTGGTTCAAGGCGCGCATCGGCCTGGACGTGGCGGAGACCCCGCGCGACATCTCCTTCTGCGGCCACGCCGTGGCGGCGCGCAGCCCGCTGGTGGTGGAAGACGCGCACCTCGACCCGCGCTTCGCCGACAACCCGGTGGTCATCGGGCCGCCCTTCATCCGCTTCTATGCCGGCCAGCCGCTGTACAGCAGCGACAACCAGCCGATCGGCACCCTGTGCATGCTGCACCCGCAGCCGCGCAGCCTGAACCAACAGGAACGCTTGCGCCTGCGCGACCTGGCCACCCTGGTGGAAGGCTACCTGCAGCTACGCAGCGTCAGCCAGCAGGCGCACAAGCTGCGCGAGGCGGTGGACCGCGAGCAGCGCAAGGCGCTGATCGACCCGCTGACCCAGCTGTGGAACCGCGCCGCGCTCAACCAGTTCTTCTCCCGCGAACTGGCCGGCGCCACCAGCGCGGGCCTGCGCCTGGGCGTGATCTACGGCGACCTCGACCACTTCAAGCAGGTCAACGACCAGTTCGGCCACGCCGGCGGCGACCAGGTGCTGTGGGAAAGCTCGCGGCGCATGGGCGCGGCGCTGCGCCCGGATGACCTGCTGGTGCGCCTGGGCGGCGAGGAGTTCATCGCCCTGGTCTCGGTGCACGACGCCGGGGAGCTGGGCCATATCGCCGAGCGCATGCGCAAGGCGGTCGGCGACACGCCGATGACGGTAGCCGCCAAGCCGCTGCCGGTCACCATCAGCCTGGGCACCGCGCTGCTGCAATCCGGGGAAAACCAGGGCGACCTGCTGGAGCGCGCCGATCAGGCCCTGTACCTTGCCAAGAAACAGGGCCGCAACAGAACGGTCCACGCCGAACCAACCTTCTGAGGAGTTCCCATGGCCGACGCCATCGCCGCCAGCCTGCACTACCTGTCGATCTTCGTGCTGTTCTCCCTGCTCACCTGCGAGCACGTCCTGTTTAAACCCGATCTGGACGTGGCCACGGCGCGCAGGCTGCTGCGCATCGACATGATCTACGGCGCCACCGCCGGCGTGGTCCTGCTCACCGGGCTGGCGCGGATGATCTGGTTCGGCAAGGGCCTGGACTACTACCTGCACAACTGGGTGTTCCACGCCAAGGTCAGCCTGTTCATCCTGGTCGGCCTGCTGTCGATCCTGCCGACTCTGACCTTCTTCAACTGGCGCAACGACCTGCTGGCCGGCAAGGCGCCGACCATCACCCCGGCCCAGGCCAAGCGCACCATCATGGTGATCCGCCTGGAGCTGCTGCTCCTGGTCTGCCTGCCCTTCCTGGCCAGTCTGATGGCACGCGGAGTGGGTTTCTTCGTCAGCTAAAACGCACGCGCAGAAAAAAAGCCCTGCGATTGCCGGGCTTTTTCATGGGTGAAGAAGGCTCGCGAGCTAGAGCCAGGCAAGGCGAAATCGGGTGAGGGCGCGGAGTTTACGAGCTGTAAATGAGCAGCCCGAACCCGATTTCAACACAGCCTGGCCGACGCGCAGCAGCCTTCTCAGGTGGCCAGGTAGGACGAGCGCGTCAGACCCAGGCGCAACGCATCCAGGTACTGCGAACGCTCATTGGCGGTGAGCTTGGCGCTGGCCACCTTGTCGCGGTAGTAGGTCATCAGCTCCTCGGGCGACAGGTGCACGTAGCGCAGCATGTCCTCGATGGTGTCGTGGGTCTCGATACCGGTGTGGTACACGCTGCCGTCCGGGTGCTGGTAGATGTTCACCGAGTCGGTGTCACCGAACAGGTTGTGCATATCGCCGAGGATCTCCTGGTACGCACCGACCAGGAACACGCCGAGCACGTAGTCCTCACCCTCGCGCACTTCATGCACCGGCAGGCTGGTCTCGATCGACTGTTCGTCGACGTACTGCTTGATCTTGCCGTCCGAGTCGCAGGTCAGGTCCTGCAGCACGGCGCGGCGCAGCGGCTCCTCATCCAGGCGGGTTAGCGGCAGGATCGGCAGGATCTGGCCGATGGCCCAGGTGTCCGGCAGGCTCTGGAACACCGAGAAATTGCAGATGTACTTGTCGGCCAGCTTGTCGTTGAGCTCGTCGAGCACCGCGCGGTGCGAGCGCTGGCGCGCCTTGAGCTGGTTGTGCAGGCGGCGGCAGATGGCGAAGTAGCACTGCTCGGCCAGGGCCTTCTGCGACAGGCTCAGCTTGCCGGCAGAGTACTGCGCGGCCACTTCCTCGATGTAGTGGGTAGCGCGCCAGTATGTCTCGGCGACCATCTCCGGATCGCTGTCCTCGAGCAGTTCGATCAGCACCTGCAGCACTTCGGGCTGCTCGACGGACGCATCGATCTGCGGTACGTCGTCGTTGTGGCGCTCCACGTCGGTCACCTGCACCACCAGCACGGCGTGGTGGGCGGTCATGGCGCGGCCGCTCTCGGAGAAGATGTGCGGATGGGGGATGTCCTGGCGGTCGCAGAACTCCTTGAGCATGTCGACCACGGTGGCGGCGTAGTCCTCCATGTCGTAGTTGATCGAGCTGGCATTGCGCGAGTGGGTACCGTCGTAGTCCACGCCCAGGCCACCGCCGACGTCGATGTGATCCACCGGCAGGCCGAGGGCACGCAATTCGCCGTAGTAGCGGATGGCCTCGCGGAAGCCCTTGCGGTAGTCGGCCAGGTTGGCGATCTGCGACCCCATGTGGAAGTGCAGCAGGCGAATGCCCTGGTCCAGCTTGGCCTCCTTGAGGCGCTCGACCACCGAGAGTATCTGCGCGGCGGACAGGCCGAACTTGGACTTCTCGCCGCCGGTATCGGCCCACTTGGAGGACGCCAGCGAGGACAGGCGCACGCGCAGGCCGACCTGTGGAGTGACCTTGATCTTGGCCGCCTCCTCGATGACGAACTGCACCTCGGATTCCTTCTCGATCACGATGAACACGTTGTGACCGAGCTTTTGCCCCATCAGCGCCAGGCGAATGAACTCGCGGTCCTTGTAGCCGTTGCAGACGATGGTGCCGCCCTTCGGTGCCAGCGCCAGCACGGCCATCAGCTCGGGCTTGGAGCCGGCCTCCAGGCCGATGGAGACGTCCTGGGTGGCGATGATGTTCTCCACCACCGCTTCCTGCTGGTTGACCTTGATCGGGTACAGGGCGGTGTAGCGGCTGCCGTATTCGAGGCGCTCGATGGCCGCGTCGAAGGCGCTGGTCAGCTGGCGCACGCGTGACTGCAGGATGTCCGGGAAACGCACCAGCAGCGGCAGCGACAGGCCGCTCTCACGCAGGCCGTCGAGCTGGGCGTAGAGGTCGATCGGCGCGCTTTGCGGGCCGTTGGGACGCACTTCGACGCGACCGGCATCGTTGATCGAGAAGAAGCCGGCGCCCCAATGGCGAATACCGTAGACGCTGCGGCTGTCCGCAACTGTCCATTGGCTACCGTCGTCTTTGCGTGTGCGTCTTGCGGCCATCGAGGTCTCCTGTGAGGCAGATAAAGAGCTGCCGCCCGGCAGCAGATATAAGGGTATGGATATGACGATTGCAGGAGAGTGGACTGCCCCTCCTGCCTGGAAGTTTAGGAAGTGGCGCGTCAGCCGCCGGACTTCTTGGCCTTGAAACCGCGCTTGACCAGTTCTTCGAGCAGCAGCTCGACCATGTCGCCCTGGATTTCGATGACGCCGTCCTTCAGCCCGCCGCCGCAGCCACAGCGCTTCTTCAGCGCACTGGCCAGCTCCTTCAGCTCGGCCTCGGCCAGCGGCACGCCGGTAATGGTAGTCACGGTCTTGCCGCCGCGGCCCTTGGTCTCGCGACGCACGCGGGCGATGCCATCACCTTCGGGGATGACGCTCTTCTTGCAAATGCAGGCATCCACCGGCTGGCCGCAATCGGGGCAATGCCGACCGCCATCAGTGGAATAGACGAGACCGCTCAGGGCGGAGAACGACGAAGCTTTCTTGACCACCGGCTTTTCCTCGTAGGGGTCAGGATAGCGACTGGCTGAACGGGTCAGCCGCGGGGCCCCACTCAGGCAGGGGCAGCGCAACCAGGCATGGCGCCTGGCTTTGAAGGTGGCGCAGTGTAAGGGCAAAAGCCGTGCGTGCTAAGTGCGAAATTGCGCCATTGATCGACGGATTGGCGACCTCGTGCGGCATTGCGCACGCCACGCACGGAAATACTGCACAAATCCGCGCCCTGCGCGGGTTTCACCCTCCGCTCTCCCCAGGAGAGGGAGTCATCCCTGCATCGCCAAGTAGAGCCGCAGCGCCTGCAGCGAATCCGGACAGTAGGGCTTTTCCAGCGCATCGCTCAGGGCCTGGCTCGGCGCGATGAAGTGAGCCTCCAACACCTCCTCTGGCTGCAGCACCAGCGGCGCATCGGACACAGCCGAGAACACCGCGCCCCACAGGCGATTGCCCGGCTCGGCGAAGTAGAAACGCCCGTGTTCACGCAGCGCCACGCCAACTATGCCCAGTTCCTCGGCCAGCTCGCGGGCGGCGGACTCGGCGTAACTCTCGCCCTCGCCCACCATGCCGCCGGCCGCCACGTCCCAGTAGCCCGGGTAGATGGCCTTGCTCAGGGTGCGCCGGTGCACGCACAGCTCGCCGCGGGAATTGAACAGCAGGATGAAGGTGCCGCGGCCGATCAGGCCACGCTCACGCAGCTCGGCACGGGGCAGGCCGCCGAGCAGCTGATCCTGCTCGTCGACCCAGACAACCTGCTCGGCATCGGAGGCGGCACGATGGGCCGCCTCGCGTTCGGCACTGGCCATCAGCCCTGGCTCAGCAGGGTCCGCAGGTCGATGATCGCGGCGTTGGCGCGGGAGATGTAGTTGGCCATCACCAGCGAGTGGTTGGCCAGCACGCCGTAGCCGCTGCCGTTGAGGATCATCGGGCTCCACAGCGGCTCCTGGGCGGCCTCCAGCTCGCGGATGATCTGGCGCACGCTGACGGTGGCGTTCTTCTTCGCCAGCACGTCGGCGAAGTCCACCTCGATGGCGCGCAGCATGTGCGACAGTGCCCAGGCCTGACCACGGGCCTCGTAGAACACGTTGTCGATCTGCAGCCAGGGCGTCTTCACCTCTTCCTCGCGCACCGGCACGATCTGCCCCTCTGGAATCGGCTGGTTCGGCTCCACATCGGTATTCAGGCGCACCCGGCCGACACTGGCCGACAGGCGCTGGGACAGCGAACCCAGGCGGGTGGCCACATCGCCCAGCCAGTTGTTGAGGTTGTCGGCACGGGCATAGAACTGCGCCTTGGGTTGACCCGGGTCGGCCAGGGCCGCCAGGTAACGGTCCAGCGACTTGATGCCCTCGGTGTACTCGGCCTCGGAGGCCGGCAGCGCCCAGCTCTTGTTATCGAAGTTGAAGCGCGGCTCGGCCTTGGCCAGGTTCGGGTCCTCGGTGGACTGCGACTGGGAGCGGGCGAAGTCCTTGCGCATGGCCCGCGACAGGTCGCGCACCTGCACCAGTACGCCGTATTCCCAGGCCGGCATGTTGTCCAGCCACAGACCGGGCGGGGCGATATCGTTGGACAGGTAGCCGCCGGGCTTGCTCAGCAGAGTCTCGGACACCTGCTTGAGGGTCTCCACCGTGGTGTAACCGCTGACCAGCTTGCGCTGGGCCTGCTCGGCCGCCGCCTGGGCATGCTGCTGCACGGGGAACAGCTCCGGCTCCTGGCTCCAGTACCAGCCCACCAGCATGGCGCCCAGCAGGTATAGGCCCAGCAGGGTGCCAACGGTCTTGCCCAGCCAACCACCCGCCGCATAGCTGCGCACGCCATCGGCCTTGTCATCGACGTTGCCACGCAGCTCGCCTGCGCGATTCTTCCAGTCCAGCATGATCTTGATCCTTGATTGCGTCTTCGCTTGATCCGACCTTATCCGCGGCCGATCGTTGTTCTGCACTATAAGTGAAGCTCAGGGTCGGAGCAGTGACAGAATGGACTTGTTGCCGCTGATTCGGCCAAATGTTGGAAAATTGACGCCAAATGACCGATGGTTGTTCCCAGGGATATCACCAGTGGTAGCATCACGCCATCATCCAGCCCACAAGGCTGAATAACGATCAGATGCGAGTCATGAACGAGCAAGAAGACCCCAGCCGCGATCGGCTCAAGCTGCACTTCGCCAAACGCGTGATCCACCAGGCGCGTCAGGTACTCGAAGTGTGGCAGCGCTTGCAGCAGGAAGAATGGGGCGCCGCCGTGATGTCCGAACTGGCCGAGACCAATCTTGGCCTGCTGCGCTATGCCGAGCGTTTCGAGCAGGACGTGCACGTGCAGCTGGCCCGCTCTATCGTCCAATGCCTGGAAGCGGTCGAGGCCAACCGTGGTCGCCTGACCAGCCAACTGATCACCGAACTCAACCAACTGATGCAGCGCCTGTCGCGCACCGGCCTGCGCCATGGCGACCAGTACGAGCAGACCTTCCTGCCGCCGCTGCGCAAGCCGGTCTACCTGGCCCTGCAGGACCAGGACCGCGCCGAGCGCCTGGCCCAGCAACTGGAATTCTTCGGTCTGTACGCCCAGCCACTGGCCAGCGCGGAAGCCTTCCGCGCGGCCATGGCCGAGCGCCATCCGGCCGCCATCCTGATGGAAGTGGACTTCGCCGGCCCCGGCCAGGGCATGGTCCTGGCCGGCGAGGCGCAGGAAGGCCTGGAGCACAAGCTGCCGCTGCTGTTCTTCAGTCACGATGACGTCGACACCCCGACCCGTTTGGCCGCGGTACGCGCCGGCGGCCAGGAGTTCTTCACCGGCAGCCTGGATGCCTCCGGCCTGATCGAGCGCATCGAGATCCTCACCAACGTGGTCCACTACGACCCGTACAAGGTGTTGATCGTCGACGACTCGCGTGCCCAGGCCACCCATACCGAGCGCGTGCTGAACAGCGCCGGCATCGTCACCCGCACCCTGACCGAGCCGATCCAGGCCATGGCCGAGCTGGCCGAGTTCCAGCCGGACCTGATCATCCTCGACATGTACATGCCCGACTGCAGCGGCACCGAGTTGGCCAAGGTGATTCGCCACAACGACCGCTACGTCAGCGTGCCGATCATCTACCTGTCCGCCGAGGACGACCTGGACAAGCAGCTCGACGCCATGAGCGAGGGCGGCGACGACTTCCTGACCAAGCCGATCAAACCGCGCCACCTGATCGCCACAGTGCGCAACCGTGCAGCGCGGGCGCGCAACCTCAAGGCGCGCATGGTGCGCGACAGCCTCACCGGGCTGTACAACCACACCCATACCCTGCAGCTGCTGGAAGACGCACGATTCCGCGCCCGTCGCGACGGCCAGCCGCTGACCTTCGCCATGCTCGACATCGACCACTTCAAGAAGGTCAACGACACCTTCGGCCACCCCATGGGCGACCGGGTGATCAAGAGCCTGGCGCTGTTCCTCAAGCAGCGCCTGCGCAAGACCGACCATATCGGCCGTTACGGCGGCGAGGAATTCGCCGTGGTCCTGACGGATACCGATGCGGCCACCGCGGCCAAGGTGCTGGACGAAATCCGCAGGCGCTTCGCCGAGATCCACTACCCGGCCCAGCCCCACGACCTGAGCTGCACCTTCAGCTGCGGCATCGCCGAACTGACCGAGGGCATGGACAGCAACAGCCTGTCCAAGCAGGCCGACGAGGCGCTCTACGTGGCCAAGCGCGGCGGCCGTAACCGGGTCGAGATCTACCTGGGCGAGCCGACGTGAACCACGTCACAGCGTCATAAAGCCGTAACCAAACCGCAATAACCTGCGGACACCGCCTCAGTAGTTTTCCGGTGTCCGAACATGCGCCTCAAGCAGCTCACCAACCTCTCCACCACCCTCCTGATCACCGCCTGCCTGGCCCTGGGCGGCACGCTCTGGTGGTCGGAACGGGCGCTGGAGCAGCCCTACCTGCTGATGCAGCGCTACCTCAACCTGTCCCAGCAGTTCCAGCAGCAGATCGCCGCCAACGTGCAGGCCTACCTGGCCAGCGGCGACGCCGTACGCCACAGCCAGGCGATCCAGGCCATCGCCGAGCTGGAAGCGCAGCTGAGCGAGCTGCCGAGCGAACTGGCCGACACCCTGCGCCCCAGCCTGGAAGAGCTTAACCGTTTCGCCTCCAGCGACCTGCTCGCCGCCGGCAAGCTGGCGGGTGATCCGCAGGGCCTGCTGCTGCAGGCCGAGCGGGAGATGGGCGGCGCCCTCGACCAGTTGGCCCGCTACGCCGCCGACAGCGGCAATCCGCAGGCTGCCAGCTATGCCCAGCCGCTGTTCGCGGCGGCGCAACACCTGACACGTCTGGGCCATGCCCGCGGCAAGCTGGTGAGCAGCAGCCGCAGCGAACTGGCCGGCGACGTGGAGCGCGAACTGGGCGCCCTCACGCAGCAGGCCAGTGCGCTGGACGCCCTGCCGCTGCTCGGCGTGGCTGCCAGCGCAGATACCGGCAACAGCTTCGCCGACCTGCTCGGCCTGGCCGGCGACGCCGACCAGCAACAGGCGGAAGATCAGGGCATCGCCCTCAAGCGCGATTTCGCCAGCCTGGTCAAACGCTACCCGGCCGAACTGGCGCGCACCCGCGCACTGATTCAGCAGCGCAGCGAACTGGCCAGCGCCAGCGCCACCCGAATCGAGCAACTGCAGCAGGCCCTGGCCGGCCTCGAACCGCTGGTACGCGCCGAACACAGCCGCATCCAGGGCGAGGCGAGGCTGATCCAGGGCCTGGTGATCGGCCTGATCCTGCTGATCGCCCTCGGCCTGGACCAGATCCAGCGACGCCTGGGCAACGTGCTCAGCCGCCTGGCACCGGCCCTGTCGACCTGGGCCGCCGGCGATTTCGCCGCGGACATCCAGCTGCAGGCACGTACCCGCGAGATGCGCGATATCGAGGACTCGCTGAATCACCTGCGCCGTTATCTGGTGGAGTTGGTCGGCACCATCCACCAGCACGCTGGCGAAGTGGCCGGCAGCAGCCGCACCCTGGCCGAGCTGAGCCAGGGCCTGCATGGCGGCGCCGAGCGCCAGCTGGCCGACACCGCGCAGATCCGCGATGCTCTTGGCGAACTGGAGGGCACCATCGCCCGCGTCGCCGACGACGCCAGCCAGGCCGCCGAAGCCAGCCGCTCCGCCAGCCGCGCCGTGGAGCAGGGCCAGCGGGTGATCGAACAGAGCCTCAACGGCCTGCACGGGCTGGTCGGCGAGGTGCAGGGCAATGCCCAGTCCATCGAACAGCTGGCGGCCGAGACGGCCACCATCGGCTCGGTGCTCACGGTGATCCGCGGCGTGGCCGAACAGACCAACCTGCTCGCGCTGAATGCCGCCATCGAGGCGGCTCGCGCCGGCGAGATGGGCCGCGGCTTCGCCGTGGTGGCCGAGGAAGTGCGCTCGCTGGCCCAGCGCACCGGCGGCGCCACCGAGGAGATTCAGCAGTTGATCGCGCGCCTGCAGCAGGCCGCACAGCAGTCGGTCAGCGCGATGCGCGCCCAGGTCGAACATGCCGAAGCCACCGCCGGCCAGGCCGAGCAGGCCGACGGCGCGCTGGACGAAGTGGTGGTGGCCATCCGCACCATCGCCAGCATGGCCGAACGCATCGCCGAGGCCACCGCCCAGCAGGGTGGCGCGGCCAGCGAGATCCGCGACCGCAGCGAACGTATTCACCACCTGGGAGGCGACAACCTCACCCGCATCGACGAGGGCCGTGCCCAGGGCGAACAGCTGCTGCAGCTGGGTGGGCGCCTGCATACCGCAGTCCAGGCCTTCCGCGTGTAGCCGACCATCCACCAGCAATATCCGCTCACGCACTGCGCCGTTGCGTCGCCTAGGGTCGCTCGGCCGACTTGGGTATGATGCCGCCACGTCTCTCGTGCGAGCCCGCCATGCGCCGTCTGCTGCCCCTGTTCCTGCTGCTGTTCACCCTGCCCGCCCTGGCCGGCCTGTTCGACGATCCCGCCCCGCGCGGCGTGATCGACGACGCGCCACTGAACAACAGCGGCGACTTCCTGCCGGTGCGCGAGGCCTTCCGCCTGAGCCTGGTGAGCAGCGACGCCAAATCGGTGAAGCTGCGCTTCGTCAACGCCGAGGGCTACTACCTCTACCGCCACCGTTTCCAGTTCCGCATCGAGCCCAGGGACCTGGCCAAGGGCGAGGCCGTGCTGCCGGCCGGCGAGCCCAAGCACGACGAATACTTCGGCGATGTCGAGGTGTACTACGGCATCACCGACGTCACGCTGCCGATCGACAACCCCATCGACCTGCCTTTCACCGTGCACGTCAGCTACCAGGGCTGCGCCGACAAGGGCCTGTGCTACCCGCCGGAGAACGAGCGCATCGAGGTCGACGGCATGGGCGCCGCGCCGACCGCCAAGCCCACCGATGCACCGAGCGTTGCGCCGACGCAAAGCGGCTGGACCTGGAAGGAGCTGGCGCTGTTCTTCCTCGGCGGCCTGGCCCTGACCTTCACCCCCTGCGTGCTGCCGATGCTGCCGATCCTCACCGGCGTGGTCCTGCGCGGTCAGCCCGGCGGTGCGCGCAGCCTGGTGCTGTCGCTGGCCTACGTGCTGCCGATGGCGATCAGCTTCGCCATTCTCGGCGCGCTGATGGGCCTGTTCGGCGCCGAACTCAACCTGCAGGCGCGCCTGCAGTCGCCCTGGGTACTGGTGCCCTTCGCCATCTTCTTCGCCCTGTTCGGCGCCGCCAGCCTGGGCTTCCTCGAACTGCGCCTGCCCGCCGCCATCGACGGCCCGCTGCAACGGCTGAGCCAGCGTCTGAACGGCGGCACCGTGCTCAGCGCCGCCGCCCTCGGCGTGCTCTCCAGCCTGCTGGTCTCACCCTGCGTATCGGCACCGCTGGCCGGCGCCCTGCTGTATATCAGCGCCAGTGGCGACGCCCTCGGCGGCGGCCTCAAGCTGCTCGCCCTGGGCCTGGGCATGGGCGCGCCACTGGTTCTGTTCGCCGTTGGCGGCGGCGCCCTGCTGCCGAAGTCCGGCCCGTGGATGGTCAGCGTGCGCAATGCCTTCGGCGCCCTGCTGATGGCGGTCGCCGTATGGCTGCTGGAGCGCGTGGTGCCTGGCCCGATCGCCCTGGCGCTGTGGGGCCTGCTGGCTGCCGGCATCGCCCTGTGGCTGGGCGTGCTGGAGCTGACGCCCAAGACTCACCACCAGAAACTCGCCCAGTTGCTCGGCCTGCCCCTGCTAGTCTATGCCCTGGTCGCCTGGGTCGGCGCCCTGCAGGGCGAGAGCGATCCGCTGCGCCCGCTAGGCCGCGCCGAAGCCAGCCCGGCGCTCACTGCACCGACCGCACCACAGAGCGAATGGCAGACCGTTACCACCCCGGCCGAGCTGGACGCCGCCCTGGCCGCTGCAAAGAGCGCCGGCCAGCCGTTGCTGCTGGACTGGTACGCCGACTGGTGCATCAGCTGCAAGGTGATCGAGCGCGAGGTGCTGACGGCGCCGGCGGTGACCGCGCAGCTGGGCAGCTACCGGTTGATTCGCTTCGACATCACCGAGAGCCGCGAGGACCAGCGCGCCCTGCTCGACCGTTACCAGCTGTTCGGCCCGCCCGCGATCCTGTTCTTCGGTGAAAACGGTGACGAATGGGCGGATCTGCGTGTCGTAGGTGAAATCAGCGCCGCCGACTTCGCCGACCGCCTGACCCGCGCCGCCTCCCGCCAGAACTGACGACGTCATATTTCTGCCGTAAATTTCGTCCATCTTGCCGACTACTCCCGGCAACTGGACAGCCCGCAGCGCTTTCGGCATAGTCCCGGCCAATCCACGGTCAGAACAACAAGGAAGCGCCCATGGCCACTCTCCTGGTGCTGCACGGCCCCAATCTCAATCTGCTGGGCACCCGCGAGCCCGGCGTCTACGGCGCCACCACCCTGGCGCAGATCAACCAGGATCTGGAGCAGCGCGCCCGCGCCGCCGGCCACCACCTGATGTACCTGCAGAGCAACGCCGAGTACGAACTGATCGACCGCGTACATGCGGCGAAAGGTGAAGGAGTCGACTTTATCCTCATCAATCCGGCGGCTTTCACGCATACCAGCGTCGCATTACGTGACGCGCTGCTGGCGGTGAGCATCCCATTCATCGAAGTGCACCTGTCCAACGTGCACAAGCGCGAACCCTTCCGCCATCACTCCTACTTTTCCGACGTAGCGGTGGGAGTGATCTGCGGCCTCGGCGCCAGCGGCTATCGCCTGGCCCTGGAGGCTGCCCTGGAACAATTAGAACGCCCCTGACCTCACCCTTGGGAGTTGCAAAACTATGGATATCCGTAAAGTCAAAAAACTGATCGAGCTGCTGGAAGAGTCCGGTATCGACGAGCTGGAGATCCGCGAGGGCGAAGAGTCCGTGCGCATCAGCCGTCACAGCAAGCAGCCGGCCTACGCCCCGCAGCCGGTATACGCGGCCGCCCCGGCCCCGGTCGCCGCTCCGGTCGCCGCTGCTGCTCCGGCCGCCGCTGACGCCGCTCCGGCCGCCGCCAAGCTGAACGGCCACGTGGTGCGTTCGCCGATGGTCGGCACCTTCTACCGCGCCGCCTCGCCGACCTCGGCCAACTTCGCCGAAGTGGGCCAGAGCGTGAAGAAGGGCGACATCCTGTGCATCGTCGAAGCGATGAAGATGATGAACCACATCGAGGCCGAAGCCAGCGGCGTGATCGAGTCCATCCTGGTGGATAACGGCCAGCCGGTGGAATACGACCAGCCCCTGTTCACCATCGTTTGATGCGCGGGGAGCCTGCGATGCAGCTGGAAAAAGTCCTGATCGCCAACCGTGGCGAAATCGCCCTGCGCATCCTGCGCGCCTGCAAGGAGCTGGGCATCAAGACGGTGGCCGTCTACTCCACCGCCGACCGTGAGCTGATGCACCTGGGCCTGGCCGACGAGACCGTGTGCATCGGCCCGGCGCCCGGCGCCAAGTCCTACCTGAACATCCCGGCGATCATCGCCGCCGCCGAAGTCACCGGCGCCACCGCGATCCACCCCGGCTACGGCTTCCTCGCGGAAAACGCCGACTTCGCCGAGCAGGTGGAAAAATCCGGCTTCGCCTTCATCGGCCCGACCGGTGACGTGATCCGCCTGATGGGCGACAAGGTCTCGGCCAAGAACGCCATGATCAAGTCCGGCGTGCCCGTGGTACCGGGCTCCGAAGGCCCGCTGCCGGAAGACGAAGAAACCGCACTGAAGATCGCCCGTGAGGTCGGTTACCCGGTGATCATCAAGGCCGCCGGCGGCGGCGGTGGTCGCGGCATGCGCGTGGTGCACAAGGAAGAAGACCTGATCAAATCGGCCAAGCTGACCCGCACCGAAGCGGGCGCCGCCTTCGGCAACTCGATGGTCTATCTGGAGAAGTTCCTCGGCAATCCGCGTCACGTGGAAGTCCAGGTCCTGTCCGACGGCCAGGGCAACGCCATCCACCTGGGCGACCGCGACTGCTCCCTGCAGCGCCGCCACCAGAAGGTCCTGGAAGAAGCGCCAGCCCCGGGCATCGATGAGAAGGCCCGCGCCGAAGTGCTGCAACGCTGCGTCGACGCCTGTGTCGAGATCGGCTACCGCGGTGCCGGCACCTTCGAGTTCCTCTACGAAGACGGCCGCTTCTACTTCATCGAGATGAACACCCGCGTGCAGGTCGAGCACCCGGTCACCGAGATGGTCACCGGTATCGACATCGTCAAGGAGATGCTCAGCATCGCCGCCGGCAACAAGCTGTCGATCAAGCAGAGCGACGTGGTCATCCGCGGTCACGCCCTGGAGTGCCGGATCAACGCCGAGGACCCGGACAACTTCATGCCCTGCCCCGGCAAGGTCAAGCACTACCACGCCCCGGGCGGCAACGGCGTGCGGGTCGACTCGCACCTGTACAGCGGCTACTCGGTACCGCCGAACTACGACTCGCTGATCGGCAAGCTGATCACCTACGGCAAGGACCGCAGCGAAGCCATGGCGCGCATGCGCAATGCCCTGGACGAACTGGTTGTGGACGGCATCAAGACCAACATCCCGCTGCACCGCGACCTGACCCGCGACAAGGGTTTCGCCAAGGGTGGCGTGAACATCCACTATCTGGAGAAGAAGCTGGGCATGGACAAGCACTGAGTCCCTCCTCGCTTCAACGCACGGGCTGCCTACGGGCGGCCCGTGTGCTTTCCGGTCGGCGTCCGCGGTGGCGGCGGCCGAGCCCCTCAAGTAAGCTGCGCGCCCACGCAACACCGCACACGAGGTTCGCCATGCCCTGGTTACAAGTCCGTCTCGCCATCACCCCGGAACAGGCGGAGACCTACGAGGACGCCCTGCTCGGCGTCGGCGCCGTGTCGGTAACCTTCATGGACGCCGAGGATCAGCCGATCTTCGAGCCGGACCTGGGCACCACCCCCCTGTGGTCCAACACCCATCTGCTGGCCCTGTTCGAGGCCGACACCGACCCGGTCAACCTGGTCGCGCACCTGCAGTTGCTCACTGGCGGCGAGTTGCCGGCCCACGAGATCGAACACATCGCCGACCAGGACTGGGAGCGCAGCTGGATGGACAACTTCCAGCCCATGCGCTTCGGCCAGCGCCTGTGGATCGTGCCGAGCTGGCACGCCGCGCCGGAGCCGGAGGCGGTCAACCTGCTGCTCGACCCGGGCCTGGCCTTCGGTACCGGCACCCACCCGACCACCGCGCTGTGCCTGGAATGGCTGGACGGCCAGGACCTGGCGAACTGCACAGTGATCGACTTTGGCTGCGGCTCCGGCATCCTGGCCATCGCCGCCCTGCTGCTCGGCGCACCCCGGGCCATCGGCACCGATATCGACCCGCAGGCCCTGGAGGCATCGCGCGACAACGCCGGGCGCAACGGCATCGACCCGGCGCGTTTTCCGGTCTACCTGCCGGCCGACATGCCGCAACAGCCAGCCGAAGTGGTGGTGGCCAACATCCTGGCCGGCCCGCTGGTGTCGCTGGCGCCGCAGATCACCAGCCTGGTCCAGGCCGGCGGCCGCCTGGCGCTGTCCGGTATCCTCGCCGAGCAGGCCGAGGAAGTACGCGCCGCCTACGAAGGCGCCTTCGAGCTCGACCCGACCGCGATCAAGGACGGCTGGGTACGCATCAGCGGGGTGAAGCGCTAGCAGCGCTTGTATTCCCAGGCCCTTGCTTGGGTAAACTAGCGCCCTGTTTCGCACGGACCGCCGCATGACCGACAGTTTCGTCACTCAATGCCCCCACTGCCGTACCAGCTTCCGCATCAGTCGTGCGCAGCTGGGCGCAGCCCATGGCGCCGTGCGCTGCGGGGCCTGCATGCGCGTGTTCAATGCCGCCCAGCAACTGCTGGTCGACCAGAATCGAGTCAGCAAGCCGACTACGCCGGCGTCCGCTGCGACGACGCCACCGCCCGCCCCCGCCAGGCCGGCCGCCCCCGTTGAACAATCCAGTGCCGCGCAGCCGCGCCCGGCGCCTGTTGCCGCGCCGATCACGCCCAGCCAGCCTGCCGCCATACCGCCGGCACCCGCTCCCGCCCCGGCCAAGCCGAGTCCGGCACCGGCAGCGGCAGCGGCAGCGGCAGCGGAAAAGAAATCCGTCGACACCCTGTGGATCCACGACGACCTGGACCTGGACAGCCTCGATCTGGACGAGGAACTGGCCAAGCTGGAAGAGCAGGAGATGCAGCTGTCCCGCGAGTTCCTGGCGATGGGCAACGCCACGCCGAACAACGAGCACCTGCTGCATGGCGAGGAAGAAGACAACCGTCACGATGAGAGCTGGGCCGAATCGCTGATCAAGGACGAGCCGCCGCGCAAGCCGGAAGCCATGCAGATGGCGCGCCCACGCGTGGAGCCGCTGGCCGAGCCGCAATACCAGCCGGAGCCCAGACCCGAGCCGCGACCGGAGCAGATCCCCGCGCCAGCACCGGCACCAGCCGCCAAGGTCGAAGCGCCACGCAAGACGAAGCCGATCGAGGAGCCGCAGAGCGACCGCGACGAGCCGTCCCTGGGCGATCTCAGCGCCGACGAGGACGCCGAGGAAATCGGCGACGGCGACTACGGCATCGCCGCGGAGCAGCCCGCCAAGCCCGCGCGCAGCGAACCGGCGCTTCGCGACAACGGACTGCTGGACCTGAACGACGATCCGCTGCAGCTGGACTGGCAGCAACCGAAGAAGCCCTGGGGCCGCTGGATCGGCTGGGGTCTACTGAACCTGATCGCCGCCGGCGCACTGGCCACCCAGTACGTGATCTACCACTTCGAGGAGCTGGCCCGCCAGGACCAGTACCGCCCCTGGTTCGAGACCATCTGTCCGGAAATCAGCTGCAGCCTGCCGTCCAAGGTCGATATCGCCCAGGTGCGCAGCACCAACCTGGTGGTGCGCAGCCACCCGCAGTACATGGATGCGCTGATGGTCGACGCCATCCTCTACAACCGCGCCCAGTTCGCCCAGCCGTTCCCGCTGCTAGAACTGCGCTTTGCCGACCTCAACGGCCAGCTGATCGCCAGCAGCCGCTTCCGCCCCAGCGAGTACCTCAGCGGCGAGCTGGCCGGCCAGGACGAGATGCCACCGCAGACGCCGATCCATATCTCCCTGGAGATCAAGGACCCGGGCGCCAAGGCGGTCAACTACAGCCTCAGCTTCCACTCCCCGGAATAGGCCAAAAACGCCGGATTACCGGCGTTTGCGCCACTCCACCTAGCCAACGGCGATAACCCGATGGCTGCTCATAATTTGTTCAAAACAGCCTTTATCCGGTCATCGAGAGCGGGTATCATGCCCTCCCTTTTTCGCACTCCCCCGATCGCCGTTCCGCACTTTGGCAGGCTACGCCATTGCCCGAAACGACCCTCGAGACAACAGGGATGACCATGTCGGTGGTACGCATCGGCCCTTACACACTGCCCAATCAGCTGATCCTCGCCCCCATGGCGGGCGTCACCGATCAGCCGTTCCGGCAGCTGTGTCGGCGCCTCGGCGCCGGGCTGGTGGTCTCGGAAATGGTCACCAGCGACGTGCGCCTGTGGAATAGCCGCAAGTCCAGCCTGCGCATGATCCATACCGGTGATCCCGAGCCGCGCTCGGTGCAGATCGCCGGTGGCGATCCCGAGATGCTGGCCGAGGCCGCTCGTCGCAATGTGGAGATGGGCGCGCAGATCATCGACATCAACATGGGCTGCCCGGCCAAGAAGGTCTGCAACAAGGCCGCCGGTTCGGCGTTGATGAAAGATGAAGAATTGGTGACGGCGATCCTCAACGCCGTGGTCAGCGCCGTCGACGTGCCGGTGACCCTGAAGATCCGCACCGGCTGGGATCGCGCCAACAAGAACGGCATCACCGTGGCCAAGATCGCCGAGCAGGCCGGCATCGCCGCCCTCGCCGTGCATGGCCGCACCCGCGCCGACCTGTACACCGGCGAGGCCGAGTACGACACCATCGCCGCGATCAAGCAGGCGGTATCGATTCCGGTATTCGCCAATGGCGACATCGATTCGCCGCACAAGGCCCGGGCAGTGCTCGACGCCACTGGCGCCGACGCCCTGCTGATCGGTCGTGCGGCGCAAGGGCGGCCGTGGATCTTCCGCGAGATCGCCCACTACCTGGCGACCGGCAAGGAGCTGCCGGCGCCAACGCTGTACGAAGTAGAACGAATCCTGCTGGAACACCTGGCCGCGCTGCACGCCTTCTATGGCGACCTGATGGGCGTACGCATCGCCCGCAAGCACGTTGGCTGGTACCTGGCAACGCTACCCGGCGCCCGCGAGTTCCGCGCCGAGTTCAATCGTCTGGAAAGTACGGACGCGCAGTACACCGCCGCTCGGCAGTTCTTCGCCGAGCAGAACAATAAAGGAGAAGGGGTGGCCGCATGACGAGGATGACCGAGCCTTTTTTTGAGCAATCAGTTTTTGATGGGGCAGTACCCGTGAGCGACAACGCCAACCTGAAGCAGCACCTGAACACTCCGTTCGAGCAGGGCCAGACCCTGCGCGACAGCGTGGAGAAGGCACTGCACAACTACTTCGCCCATCTCGAGGGGGCCGACGTCACCGACGTCTACAATCTGGTCCTGACCGAGGTCGAAGCGCCGCTGCTGGAAACCGTGATGAACTACGTCAAGGGCAACCAGACCAAGGCCTCCGAGCTGCTCGGCCTGAACCGCGGCACCCTGCGCAAGAAGCTCAAGCAATACGATCTGCTGTAAGCCTCGAATACATGGAAAAGGGCGGCCCCCATACAAAAAGGGGTCGCCTTTTTTACTGAATCTCCAGCTCCGATGGACTTTGCAATGACCGACCAGACCACCCGCCTCCCCGTTCGCCGCGCCCTGATCAGCGTCTCCGACAAGACCGGCATCCTCGAGTTCGCCCGCGAGCTCGTCAGCCTGGGCGTGGAAATCCTCTCCACCGGCGGCACCTACAAGCTGCTCAAGGACAACGGCGTCGCGGCCGTGGAAGTCGCCGACTACACCGGCTTCCCGGAAATGATGGACGGTCGCGTCAAGACCCTGCACCCGAAGATCCACGGCGGCATCCTCGGCCGTCGCGCCCTCGACGGCGACGTGATGGAGCAGCACGGCATCAAGCCGATCGACCTGGTCGCGGTCAACCTCTACCCCTTCGCCGCCACCGTGGCCAAGCCGGGCTGTGACCTGGCCGACGCCATCGAGAACATCGACATCGGCGGCCCGACCATGGTCCGCTCCGCCGCGAAGAACCACAAAGACGTGGCCATCGTGGTCAACGCCAGCGACTACGCCGGCATCGTCGAGTCGCTGAAAGCCGGCGGCCTGAGCTACGCCCAGCGCTTCGACCTGGCCCTCAAGGCCTTCGAGCACACCGCTGCCTACGACGGCATGATCGCCAACTACCTGGGCACCATCGACCAGAGCCGCGACACCCTGTCGACCGAAGAGCGCGGTTCCTTCCCGCGCACCTTCAACAGCCAGTTCATCAAGGCCCAGGAAATGCGCTATGGCGAGAACCCGCACCAGAGCGCGGCGTTCTACGTGGAAGCGCAGAAAGGCGAAGCCAGCGTCGCCACCGCCATCCAGCTGCAGGGCAAGGAACTGTCGTTCAACAACGTGGCCGACACCGACGCCGCGCTGGAATGCGTGAAGAGCTTCGTCAAGCCAGCCTGCGTCATCGTCAAGCACGCCAACCCGTGCGGCGTGGCCGTGGCCACCGACGCCGAAGGCGGCATCCGCAAGGCCTACGATCTGGCCTACGCCACCGACACCGAGTCTGCCTTCGGCGGCATCATCGCCTTCAACCGCGAGCTGGACGGCGAGACCGCGAAAGCCATTGTCGATCGTCAGTTCGTCGAAGTGATCATCGCCCCGAAAATCTCCCAGGCAGCCCGCGACGTGGTTGCCGCCAAGGCCAACGTGCGCCTGCTCGAGTGCGGCGAGTGGCCGGCCGAACGTAGCGCCGGCTGGGACTTCAAGCGCGTCAACGGTGGTCTGCTGGTGCAGAGCCGCGACATCGGCATGATCACCGCCGATGACCTGAAAATCGTGACCAAGCGCGCGCCGAGCGAGCAGGAAATCCATGACCTGATCTTCGCCTGGAAAGTGGCCAAATTCGTCAAATCCAACGCCATCGTCTATGCCAAGGGCCGCCAGACCATCGGCGTCGGCGCCGGCCAGATGAGCCGCGTCAACTCCGCGCGCATCGCCGCGATCAAGGCCGAGCACGCCGGCTTGCAGGTTGCCGGTTCGGTGATGGCCTCCGACGCCTTCTTCCCGTTCCGCGATGGCCTGGACAATGCGGCCAAGGTCGGCATCACCGCAGTGATTCAGCCGGGCGGTTCGATGCGCGATGCCGAAGTCATCGCCGCAGCCGACGAAGCCAGCATCGCCATGGTATTCACCGGCATGCGCCACTTCCGCCACTAAGTGGCACGGCCGCGCTGAAGCAGGCGTCTGCGTTGTTGCGGACGACTTCGCTAATGCTCATTGCCAGTCGGCAACTGCGCTTATCGAAGCCATCCGCGCCTAGCATCCACCAGCTTCATCGCGGCCCGATAGAACGCTAGAAGCAAGTTTTCGTAGGGTGGATAACGCTTTGCTTATCCACCAAACGGGCTCAAGGCCCGCCTCCACTGGGAGAGCAACATGAACGTATTGATCATCGGCAGCGGCGGCCGCGAGCACGCCCTGGCCTGGAAAGTGGCACAGGACAAGCGCGTCGAGAAGGTCTTCGTCGCCCCGGGCAACGCCGGCACCGCCACCGAAGCCAAGTGCGAGAACGTCGCCATCGACGTGCTGGCCATCGAGCAGTTGGCCGACTTCGCCGAGAAGAACGTGCAGCTGACCATCGTCGGCCCGGAAGCGCCGCTGGTGAAAGGCGTGGTCGATCTGTTCCGCGCCCGCAAGCTGGACATCTTCGGCCCCACCGCCGCCGCAGCTCAGCTGGAAGGCTCCAAGGCCTTCACCAAGGACTTCCTCGCCCGCCACGCGATCCCCACTGCCGACTACCAGAACTTCACCGAAGTCGAGCCGGCCCTGGCCTACCTGCGTGAGAAGGGCGCGCCGATCGTGGTCAAGGCCGACGGCCTGGCGGCCGGCAAGGGCGTGATCGTCGCCATGACCCTGGAAGAGGCAGAAGAGGCCGTGCGCGACATGCTGTCGGGCAACGCCTTCGGCGATGCCGGCGCGCGTGTGGTGATCGAGGAGTTCCTCGACGGCGAAGAAGCCAGCTTCATCGTCATGGTCGACGGCGAGAACGTGCTGCCGATGGCCACCAGCCAGGACCACAAGCGTGTAGGCGACGCCGACACCGGCCCGAACACCGGCGGCATGGGCGCCTACTCGCCGGCCCCGGTGGTCACCGCCGACGTGCACCAGCGCGTGATGGACGAAGTGATCTATCCGACCGTGCGCGGCATGGCCAGCGAAGGTAACGTCTACACCGGCTTCCTCTACGCCGGGCTGATGATCGACAAGGCCGGCAAGCCGAAAGTCATCGAGTTCAACTGCCGCTTCGGCGACCCGGAAACCCAGCCGATCATGGTCCGTCTGGAAAGCTCCCTGGTGCTGCTGGTCGAGGCCGCCCTGGCCAAGGCGCTGGACAAGGTCGAAGCCACCTGGGACCCGCGTCCGACCGTGGGCGTGGTGATCGCCGCCGGCGGTTACCCGGCCGACTATGCCAAGGGCGATGTGATCGAAGGCCTGGACGCCGCTGCCAAGATCGACGGCAAGGTGTTCCACGCCGGTACCGCGCTGAACGCAGCCGGTGAAATCGTCACCGCCGGCGGCCGCGTACTGTGCGCCACCGCCATCGGCAAGAGCGTGTCCGACGCCCAGCAGCAGGCCTATCGCCTGGCCGAGCAGATCCGCTGGAACGGCAGTTTCTACCGCACCGACATCGGCTACCGCGCCATTGCCCGCGAGAACGGCGAAGGCTGATTTCAGCCGATGGAAAAAGGCCCCGCACTGCGGGGCCTTTTCGTTTCTGCGTGGCGATCAGTGCCAGTTGCGCAGGTCGCGATCCTTGGTCTCCGGCATCAGGAACAGGCCGATGACGAAGGTCATCACCGCTACCACGATCGGGTACCACAGCCCGTAGTAGATGTTGCCGGTGGCGGCGACCATGGCGAAGGCGGTGGTCGGCAGGAAGCCACCGAACCAGCCATTGCCGATGTGGTACGGCAGCGACATCGCCGTGTAGCGGATGCGCGTCGGGAACAGCTCCACCAGCAGCGCGGCGATGGGGCCATAGACCATGGTCACGAACAGCACCAGCACGGTGAGCAGCAGCACAAGCATCGGCGTGTTGATCTGCGCCGGATCGGCCTTGGCCGGGTAGCCGGCGCTGCGGATAACCTCGGTCATCTTGGCGTTGAAGGCATCGGACTGCGCCTTGAACTGATCGGCCGGCATGCCGGCGCCGGAGAACGAAGCGATGGTCTGCTCGCCGATACGGATGCTTGCCGGGGTGCCAGCCGGCGCTTCCTCGTTGGCGTAGTTCACCGAGTTGCGCGCCAGGAAGCCCTTGGCGATGTCGCACGAGGTGACGAACTTCGAGGTGCCCACCGGGTTGAACTGGAACGAGCATTCGTTGGGGTCGGCCACCACTGTCACTGGCGCCGAGACCTGGGCCTGCTCCAGCGCCGGGTTGGCGTAGTGAGTGATCAGACCGAACAGCGGGAAGTAGGTCAGCGCCGCAATCAGGCAGCCGCCGAGGATGATCGGCTTGCGCCCGATCTTGTCCGACAGCCAGCCGAACACGATGAAGAACGGCGTGCCGATCAGCAGCGACAGGGCGATCAGGATATTCGCCGTGGCGGCCTCCACCTTGAGCGTCTGGGTCAGGAAGAACAGCGCGTAGAACTGCCCCGTGTACCAGACCACCGCCTGGCCGGCGGTGCCGCCGAACAGGGCGACCAGCGCCACCTTGGCATTCTCCCAGCGGCCGAAGGCCTCGGTCAGCGGCGCCTTGGAGGTCTTGCCCTCCTCCTTCATCTTCTTGAAGGCCGGGCTCTCGCTGAGGGTCAGGCGAATCCACACCGAGATGGCCAGCAGCAGGATCGACAGCAGGAACGGGATGCGCCAGCCCCAGGCGGCGAACGCTTCCTCGCCCAGCCAGGTGCGGGTGCCAAGGATCACCAGCAGCGAGAGGAACAGGCCCAGCGTGGCGGTGGTCTGGATCCACGATGTATAGAAGCCGCGCCGCCCGTGTGGTGCATGCTCGGCCACGTAGGTCGCCGCGCCACCGTACTCGCCACCCAGGGCCAGGCCCTGGAACAGCCGCAGGACAATGAGGATGATCGGCGCCGCGATGCCCCAACTGGCATACGAGGGCAGGATGCCGACGATGAAGGTCGACAGGCCCATGATCATGATGGTGATGAGGAAGGTGTACTTGCGCCCGACCAGGTCGCCCAGGCGCCCGAAGAAGATCGCGCCGAACGGCCGTACCGCGAAACCGGCGGCAAAGGCCATGAGGGCGAAGATAAAGGCCGCGGTCGGGTTTACCCCGGAGAAGAACTGCGCCGCGATGATCGCCGAGAGAGAACCGTACAGGTAGAAGTCGTACCACTCGAAGACGGTGCCGAGGGATGAGGCGAAAATGACTTTTCGCTCCTCGGCGGTCATGGGTCCGGCCTGTGCCTGGCCGGCGTCTGCCGTTGCTACGCTCATGGGGGTGCCTCCCGACGCCAGTCGGCAGAGAGCGAGGATCGCCCTTTACCCGGACGTCTTTTCTTGTGATTGTTCTGACCAGGAAGGCTAGTCGGGCGTTGCATGAGCGGCATTAGACCTTAGTCTAATGTCCGGCAAATCTGTGGTAGGCGCCTGCGCCGTGCGCGAACGCCCCGGGCAAGACCGTCTCGATTGCCGATTCGGGACGGGTTACAGGGTAAAGATGCGGTAAAGCTCCCACTAAGGCCGCCGCCACGACTGCCTTTTGTGTATTACCCATAGCTATAATCCGGAAATCTATCGAAGAAGGGACTCCGCCGTGCATCGGCTCTGGATCGCCACAGGACTTATCGTCAGCCTGCTCCTGGGTCTGCCGGCTATGGCCACGGCTGCGCCGACGGCCGAGGAAAGCTGGTCGATCCTGCTCGACAAGTCGGCCCAGCTGACCTTCGACGAGGTCCAGGCCCAGAGCTCGCGCTTCCAGCCCCTCGACCGCCTCGCCTTCACCCTCCCCGCTTCGCCCCAGGCCATCTGGCTGAAAGTCGACACCACCGCCCTCTCCGCTCCGCACTGGCTGTGGCTGTTCGCTCCGCGCGTGCAGCACCTGGACTTCTACCTAGTCAAGGATGGCGTACTGGAGCAGCAGCTGCGCACCGGCGAGGCCCTGACCCTCAGCTCGCGGCCGCTGCCGTCGCGGGCCTACCTGTTCAGCCTGCCCAACGACAACCAGCCGCGGGTCGCCTACCTGCGCATGACCTCCAACCACGCGCTGATGATGTGGTTCAAGGTGATCGACGAGACCCAGCTGGTCGCCCAAGAGAAGCCGGCCTACCTGTTCGGCGCCCTGCTCGGCGGCCTGCTGCTGCTGGCCCTGTTCAACCTGCTGCGCATGGCCTACTCGCCGACCGCCAGCAACTTGTGGCTGGCCGGCATGCACGTCGCCCTGGCCCTGTGCGCCACCGCCAATATCGGCCTGCTGGCAGTGCTGCTGCCGGAGCAGAGCTACAACCAGTCGCTGATCGCCGACCTGGCGGCGCTGACCGCCGCCCTGTGCATCCTCGGCTACACCCGCTTCTTCTTCAGCGGCAGCCCAGCCGAGCGCAGCGCGCTGCGTCACGTGCTGCACCTGGAATTCGCCGTGCTCGCCGCGGCCGCCGCCATGATCGGTTTCAGCGGCCTGTTCTGGCACAGCTGGTTGGTCTACGGCCTGGTGGTGCTGGTAGCGCTGACCGTGCCGGCCGTGGCCTTCGTGCACTGGCGCGGCGGCTATCGCCCGGCGCGCCTGATCTTCGCCGGCATGCTGATCTTCGATATCGGCTTCGCCACCCTCGGCCCGGTGCTGTTCGGCTTCGACCAGCTCAACCCCGGCTGGCTGGTGCTGAGCCTGTTCAGCGTGGCCATGGTCGCCGGCCTGGTGCTCAGCATCGCGCTGTCCGAGCGCCAGCGGCAGATTCAGAGCGACACCCTGTTCCGCCGCACCAGCGAGGCCGCCACCAGCGCCGAGCTGAAGGCCAAGGCCGAGTTCCTGGCCAAGATGAGCCACGAGATCCGCACCCCCATGAACGGCGTGCTGGGCATGACCGAGCTGCTGCTCGGCACTCCGCTGTCGGCCAAGCAGCGCGACTACGTGCAGACCATCCACAGCTCCGGCAACGAGCTGCTGACCCTGATCAACGAGATTCTCGACATCTCCAAGCTGGAGTCCGGGCAGATCGAGCTGGACGACGTGCAGTTCGACCTCAATGCGCTGATCGACGACTGCCTGGACATCTTCCGCGCCAAGGCCGAGCAGCAGAAGGTCGAGCTGATCAGCTTCACCCAGCCGCAGGTGCCGCGCGTAATCAGCGGCGACCCGACGCGCCTGCGGCAGATTCTCATGAGCCTGCTGGACAACGCCTTCCGCCAGACCGACGAGGGCGAGATCCTGCTGGTGGTGGCGCTGGACAGCGAAGCCAAGGAACCACGCCTGCGCATCGCCGTGCAGGACAGCGGCCGTCCGCTGGAGCCGAGCGAGCGCGACGCGTTGCTCAACACCCAGCTGCACAGCAGCGACTTCCTCAGCGCCAGCAAGCTCGGCGGCCGCCTGGGCCTGATCATCGCGCGCCAGTTGGTGCGCCTGATGGAAGGCGAGTTCGGCGTGCAGAGCGGCGGCAGCGCCGGCAGCACCCTGTGGCTGACCCTGCCGCTCGACCCGCAACGCCTGGAACAACCCACCGCCGATCTCGACGGCCCGCTGCAGGGCGCGCGCCTGCTGGTGGTGGACGACAACGAGACCTGCCGCAAGGTGCTGCAGCAGCAGTGCACGGCCTGGGGTCTGCAGGTCAGCGCCGTGGCGTCCGGCAAGGAGGCCCTGGCCCTGCTGCGTACCAAGGCGCACCTTCGCGAGTTCTTCGATGCGGTGCTGCTGGACCAGGAAATGCCCGGCATGACCGGCATGCAACTGGCCGCCAAGATCAAGGAAGACCCCAACCTCAACCATGACATCCTGCTGATCATGCTCACCGGCATCAGCAACGCGCCGAGCAAGATCATCGCGCGCAACGCCGGGATCAAGCGCATCCTGGCCAAGCCGGTGGCCGGTTACACGCTGAAGACCACCCTGGCCGACGAGCTGGCCCAGCGCCAGGCCGGCGCGCCGCAACAGCTGCAGGTCGACAGCGGGCCGCTGCAGGTGCCCGAAGACTTCCGCATTCTGGTCGCCGAGGACAACAGCATTTCCACCAAGGTCATCCGCGGCATGCTGAGCAAGCTCAACCTGCGCCCTGATACCGCCAGCAACGGCGAGGAAGCCCTGCGCGCCATGCAGGAGCAGCAGTACGACCTGGTGCTGATGGATTGCGAGATGCCGGTGCTCGATGGCTTCTCCGCCACCGAGCAGCTGCGCGCCTGGGAGCAGCGCGAGCAGCGCGAGCGCACGCCGGTGGTGGCACTGACCGCGCACATCCTCGCCGAGCACAAGGAGCGCGCGCGCCAGGTCGGCATGGACGGTCACATGTCCAAGCCGGTGGAGATGTCGCAACTGCGTGACCTGATCGCCCACTGGGTGGGCGAACGCGAACGCCGCCAGCGCGACGCCCTGCCCTCCTGATAGGCTGGCGGTGGTCGACCATCGCCTTCTATGCTGTGCCCGTCTGCCCCTGAAGAGCCCTGTCCATGCTGTCGCTGCTGTTCACCGTCTATCTGAAGATGCTGGTCCTCTACAGCCCGTTCTTCGTGCTGTCCTGCTTCATCAGCCTGACCCCGGGCTACAGCGCCAAGGAGCGCAAGAGGCTGGCCTGGAAGGTGGCACTCGGCACCCTGGTGTCCAGCGTGCTGCTCTACCTGTTCGGCCAGACCATCTTCGAGATCTTCGGCATCACCGCCGACGCCTTCCGCATCGGCGCCGGTAGCGTGCTGTTCATCTCCGCCCTGGGCATGGCCCAAGGCAAGTCGGCGGTGCAGGCCGACAACGTGCAGCAGGACGTCACCATCGTGCCGCTGACAATTCCGCTCACCGTCGGTCCCGGCACCATCGGTGCGCTGCTGGTGATGGGCATCAGCCAGCCGGAGTGGGACGACAAGCTGTCCGCCATCATCGCCATCGCCATTGCCAGCGCCACCGTCGGCCTGGTGCTGTATCTCTCCGACAAGGTCGAGCGCCTACTCGGCCAGCAGGGCCTGCAGATTCTCAGCCGCCTGATGGGCCTGTTCGTCTGCGCCCTGGCCGCGCAGATCATCTTCACCGGCGTGCGCGGCTACCTCGCCCCCTGACTCCCGCCCCCTCCTAGCGCACCACCCCGGCCCGTCGGCCCCCAAACGGGGCGGCGGCGGCTCTTTGCACGCGCGCACTGGAGATAAATAGCTTACAAAACAATCAGTTATAGAACTGGCACAACATCTGCTCTGGGAATTCCAACTTGGATACAAGAAGGAATCTAGAAAGATGTCCCATCCCGGATTCGGCTGGACCCTCGGCGAATGGCAGCAGGCCTATCGCCGCGAGAACCTGCAACCAAGCGTGCTCGCTGAACTGCTCGCGCAACTGAAGAGCGACGATCCGGCCTGGATCGCCCTGGCTACCCCGGCTCAGCTGCAGGCCCAGCTCGACGCCCTGGCCGAACACCTGGCCGAAGCCTCCGGTGACCTGAGCAAGCTGCCGCTGTATGGCGTGCCCTTCGCCATCAAGGACAACATCGACGCCGCCGGCTGGCCAACCACCGCCGCCTGCCCCGAGTTCGCCTATACGGCCGAGAACGACGCCACGGTGGTTGCCAAACTGCGAGCCGCCGGCGCCATCCTGATCGGCAAGACCAACCTCGACCAGTTCGCCACCGGCCTGGTCGGCACCCGCTCGCCCTATGGCGCGGTGCCCAACAGCTTCGATGCGGAGTACGTCAGCGGTGGCTCCAGTTCCGGTTCCGCCAGCGTGGTCGCGCGCGGTCTGGTGGCCTTCGCCCTGGGTACCGACACCGCCGGCTCCGGACGCGTGCCGGCCGGCTTCAACAATATCGTCGGGCTCAAGCCGACCAAGGGCTGGCTGTCCACCCGCGGCCTGGTGCCGGCCTGCCGTACGCTGGACTGCATCTCAGTGTTCGCCCTGACCGTGGCCGATGCCCAGGTCGTAGCTAGCCTCGCAGGTGGCTTCGATGCCAGCGATGCCTACAGCCGCAAGAACCCCAACAGCGCCAAGGCCGGCATGCCGGCCAAGCCGCACCTGGCCGTACCGGCCACGCCCGAGTTCTTCGGCGATGTGCAGAACCAGGCCGTGTTCGAGCAGGCCCTGGGCAAGCTGCGCGAGCTGGGCGCCGAACTGGTGGAGATCGACTTCACGCCCTTCCGGCAACTGGCCGAGCAGCTCTACTACGGCTCCTGGGTCGCCGAGCGCACGGTGGCGCTGGAAGACGTCGACGCGGCGCACATCAACCCGGTGGTGCGCGGCATCGTCGAGAATGGCGAGAAATACAGCGCCTGCGACGCCTACAAGGCCGAGTACATCCGCGCCGAGCTGGCGCGCAAGATCAACGAGACCCTGGCCGGATTCGACGCGCTGGTGGTGCCGACCTCGCCGACCATCCGCACCCTCGCCGAGATGACAGCCGAACCGGTGCTGTTCAACAGCCAGTTCGGCACCTACACCAACTTCACCAACCTCGCCGATCTCGCCGCCCTGGCCCTGCCTGCCGGCTTCCGCGCCGATGGCCTGCCCGCCGGCATCACCCTGCTCGCCCCCGCCTGGCACGATCAGGCTCTGGCCGCGTTCGGCCAGCGCTGGCAGCAGTTCCTCGCCTTGCCGCTGGGCGCCACCCAACGCGCCCTGCCCGCCCAGCCGAGCATCGGCCAGGCGCCGGGCAGCGTGCGGGTCGCTGTGGTCGGCGCGCACCTCACCGGCATGCCGCTGAACTTCCAGCTGCTCACCCGCGACGCGGTGCTGGTCGAGCAGACCACCAGCGCCGCCAGCTACCGGCTGTATGCCCTGCCTGGCACCGTGCCGCCCAAGCCGGGCCTGGCGCGCGTCGCCCAGGACGGCGCCGAGATCATCGTCGAGCTATGGGATGTGCCGCAGGCGCGCTTCGGCGAATTCGTCGCCGAGATCCCGCCGCCACTGGGCATCGGCAACCTGCAGCTGGCCGACGGGCGCTGGGTCAAGGGATTCATCTGCGAGCCCTACGCGCTCGAAGGGGCGCGGGATATCACCAGCTTCGGCGGCTGGCGCGCCTTCATCGCCAGCCTCAAGGGCTGAGTCCATGCCCAAGCGCGCAGCGCCACCCAGTCTGGCCGACGCCATCTACCGGCAGCTCAAGGAGGACATCTTCGAGTTCCGCCTGCTGCCGGGCGATCGCTTCAGCGAGGGCGAGGTGGCCGAGCGCATGGCGGCCAGCCGCACGCCGGTGCGCCAGGCGCTGTACCGCCTGCAGCGCGAGGGCCAGGTGCAAGTGCACTTCCGCAGCGGCTGGCAGGTCAGCCCGCTGGATTTCGAGCAGTTCGAGGAGCTCTACGACCTGCGCATCCTGCTCGAACTGGAGGCGGTGGCGCGCCTGTGCCGGCGCCCCGAAGTCGAGCCGAGCCCCGCACTGCAACAACTCAGTTGCACCTGGTTGGTGCAACCCGAGCAGCGCCTGCGGGACGGCAGGGCGGTTTCCCTGCTCGATGAACAGTTTCATTGCCAGCTGGTGGAGGCCGGCGGCAATCGCGAGATGGCACGCGTGCACCTGGAGGTCACCGAGAAGATCCGCATTCTAAGGCGCCTGGACTTCACCCAGACGCCACGGATTGCCGCCACCTACGACGAACACGGACGGATTCTTGGCGCGATCCTCGCGCGCCGTTGCGAAGAGGCACAGCTATTGCTCAGGACCCATATCGAGGAGAGCAAGGCGGAAGTGCGCAAGATCACCCTGCACATGTTGCACAGCGCTCGACAGAAGGTGCCGGCGACGCGGGGTGAGGGCGATGACCTTGGTTCCACTGCCACAACGGATAACAACAACCCAGCAGTTCAACACTCAAGTTCGTGAATGGAGATCGCACTATGCAACGTCGCAGCCTGATCAAGGCCTTCACTCTTTCCGCTTCCATCGCCGCCATGGGCATGACCTGGACCGTACAGGCCGCCGAGACCATCAAGGTCGGCATCCTGCACTCGCTGTCCGGCACCATGGCGATCTCCGAGACCTCGCTGAAAGACATGGCGCTGATGACCATCGACGAGATCAACGCCAAGGGTGGCGTCAATGGCAAGCAACTGGAAGCGGTGGTGGTCGACCCGGCCTCCAACTGGCCGCTGTTCGCCGAGAAGGCGCGCCAGCTGCTGACCCAGGACAAGGTCGACGTGGTCTTCGGCTGCTGGACCTCGGTCTCGCGCAAGTCCGTGCTGCCGGTGTTCGAGGAGCTCAACGGCCTGCTGTTCTACCCGGTGCAGTACGAGGGCGAAGAGATGTCGCCGAACGTGTTCTACACCGGCGCGGCGCCAAACCAGCAGGCCATCCCGGCCGTGGAATACCTGATGAGCGAAGACGGCGGCGGCGCCAAGCGCTACTTCCTGCTGGGCACCGACTACGTCTACCCGCGTACCACCAACAAGATCCTGCGCAGCTTCCTGCACAGCAAGGGCGTGGCCGACAAGGACATCGAAGAGGTCTACACCCCCTTCGGTCATAGCGACTATCAAACCATTGTCGCCAACATCAAGAAGTTCTCCGCCGGCGGCAAGACTGCGGTGATCTCCACCGTCAACGGCGACTCCAACGTGCCGTTCTACAAGGAACTGGCCAACCAGGGCATCGAAGCCACCGACATCCCGGTGGTGGCCTTCTCGGTCGGCGAGGAAGAACTGCGCGGCATCGACACCAAGCCGCTGGTAGGCCAACTGGCTGCCTGGAACTACTTCCAGTCGGTGGACAACTCGGTCAACAGCGCCTTCGTCGACAAGTGGAAGGCCTACGCCAAGGCCAAGAACCTGCCGAACTACCAGACCGCAGTGACCAACGACCCGATGGAAGCCACCTACGTCGGCATCAACATGTGGGCCCAGGCCGTGGAAAAGGCCGGCACCACCGACGTCGACAAGGTGCGCGATGCCCTGGCCGGCCAGACCTTCGCCGCGCCGAGCGGCTACACCCTGACCATGGACAAGACCAACCACCACCTGCACAAGCCGGTGATGATCGGCGAAGTCCAGGAAGACGGTCAGTTCTCCATCGTCTGGCAGACCGAAGGCCCACTGCGCGCCCAGCCGTGGAGCCCCTTCATCCCCGGCAACGACAAGAAGCCGGACTACGCGGTGAAGTCCAACTAAGCAAAGCCCCTCTCCCTAGCCCTCTCCCACCAGTGGGAGAGGGAACGGTCTGGCGTTGCTTGCTACACCTTAGCAACGCCGGGGCGTTCCCTCCCCTTTCCCGCTCACGGAAGAGGGGCCGGGGTGGCCCGCACAGGGAGAGGGTGTTCGTAGCCTGGATGCACTCCGGGCCACGGCTCCACTCGAAGGACTGTTCCAACATGCCCACTGCCCTTACCCGAATCCTGCTGTCACTGGCGCTGCTGTTGCCACTGACCGCTCATGCCGGCGATGCCAGCGACTTCGTCGCCGCCAACCCGGCCAAGCAGGCCAAGCTCCTCGAGAGCTGGGCCGCACAACCCGATGCCACTCGCCAGCCGCTGCTCGACGCCCTGCAGCAGGGCCGCGTCGGCGTCGACGCAAACAAGGCCGCCTTCTATGAAGTTGACGGCAGCTGGCAAGCCGCCGAAGCAACTGCCATCGCCGAAGGCACGCCGAAGAAGCTGCGCCTGAACAACCGCCTGCGCGGCCTGCTGGCCAACGTGCAGGCCAGCCAGCAACTGCTCGCCGACGATGCAGCCACGCGCCTGGCCGCCGCCCAACAGCTGCAGAGGAGCGCCAAGCCGGCCCAGCTGGAACTGCTCAACGCCCGCGTCGCCGGCGAACAGGACGAAGGCGTGCGCGCCGCCCTGGCCCTGGCCCTGGCCAACCTGCAACTGGTCGACACCGACCCGCAGATCCGCCTGAAAGCCGTGCGCCTGCTCGGCGAAAGCGGCGACCCGCTGGCCCGTACCCGTCTGGAAGGCCTGCTGGCCGAAGGCGTGGAAAACGACGCCGCAGTCCGCACCGCCGCCGAGACCAGCCTGGCCCAGGTCAAGCGCCGCCTGCTGGTCGGCGAGCTGCTCGGCCAGGCCTTCAGCGGTCTGAGCCTCGGCTCGATCCTGCTGCTGGCCGCCCTGGGTCTGGCCATCACCTTCGGCCTGCTCGGGGTGATCAACATGGCCCACGGCGAGATGCTGATGCTTGGCGCCTACACCACCTACATGGTGCAGATCGCCTTCCAGAAGTTCGCCCCCGGCTACCTCGCCCTCTACCCGCTGGCCGCCCTGCCCGTGGCCTTCTTCGTCACCGCCGCCATCGGCATGGCGCTGGAGCGCACGGTGATCCGTCATCTCTACGGCCGCCCGCTGGAAACCCTGCTGGCGACCTGGGGCATCAGCCTGATTCTGATCCAGGCCGTGCGGGTGATCTTCGGCGCGCAGAACGTCGAGGTCGCGAACCCCGGCTGGCTGTCCGGCGGCGTGCAAGTGCTGCCCAATCTGGTGCTGCCGTATAGCCGCATGGTGATCATCGGCTTCGCGCTCTTTGTGGTTGCCTTGACCTGGCTGCTGCTGAACAAGACCCGCCTGGGCCTCAACGTCCGCGCCGTGACGCAGAACCGCAATATGGCCGCCTGCTGCGGCGTACCCACCGGCCAGGTGGACATGCTCGCCTTCGGCCTCGGCTCCGGAATCGCCGGCCTCGGCGGTGTGGCCCTGTCGCAGATCGGCAACGTCGGCCCGGACCTGGGCCAGAGCTACATCATCGACTCCTTCCTGGTAGTGGTGCTCGGCGGCGTCGGCCAACTGGCCGGTAGCGTGTTGGCGGCCTTCGGCCTCGGCATCGCCAACAAGCTGCTGGAGCCGCAGATCGGCGCCGTGCTCGGCAAGATCCTGATCCTCGCGCTGATCATTCTGTTTATCCAGAAACGTCCGCAAGGCCTCTTCGCTCTCAAGGGACGGGTGATCGACTGATGACCATGCCACTCAATCAAACGCTTCTCGCACGGGCGAGCAACGCCATCGGCCCGAAGGCTTCTCTAACCGTCGGCGGCCTGATCCTGCTGGTGCTGCTGGCCATGCCGCTGCTGCACCTGCTGCCGGCGGACAACGCCCTGCACGTCTCGGCCTATGGCCTGACCCTAGTCGGCAAGATCCTCTGCTACGCCATCGTCGCGTTGGCGCTGGATCTGGTCTGGGGCTACGCCGGCATGCTCTCGCTGGGCCACGGCCTGTTCTTCGCCCTCGGCGGCTACGCCATGGGCATGTATCTCATGCGTCAAAGCGCGGGGGATGGCCTGCCGGCGTTCATGAGCTTCCTCGCCTGGACCGAATTGCCCTGGTACTGGTACGGCACCAGCAACTTCCTCTGGGCCCTGTGCCTGGTGGTGCTGGCGCCCGGCCTGCTGGCCCTGGTGTTCGGCTTCTTCGCCTTCCGCTCGCGGATCAAGGGCGTGTACTTCTCGATCATGACCCAGGCGCTGACCTTCGCCGGCATGCTGCTGTTCTTCCGTAATGAAACGGGGTTTGGCGGCAATAACGGCTTCACCAATTTCAGGACGATACTCGGCTTCGACATCACCGCGCCGGGCACCCGCGCCTTTCTGTTCTTCTGCACCGTGCTGCTGCTGGCCGGCAGCCTGGCGCTGGGCTTCGCCCTGGCGCGCAGCAAGTTCGGCCGGGTGCTCACCGCCCTGCGCGACGCGGAGAACCGCCTGATGTTCTGCGGCTACGATCCGCGCGGCTACAAGCTGTTTATCTGGGTGCTCTCCGCCGTTCTGTGCGGCCTGGCTGGCGCGCTGTACGTGCCGCAAGTGGGCATCATCAACCCCAGCGAGATGTCGCCGACCAACTCCATCGAGGCCGCCATCTGGGTCGCCCTCGGCGGTCGCGGCACGCTGATCGGCCCACTGCTCGGCGCCGGCCTGGTCAACGGCATGAAGAGCTGGTTCACCGTGGCCTTCCCTGAATACTGGCTGTTCGCCCTGGGCGCGCTATTCATCGTCATCACCCTGTTCCTGCCCAAAGGGGTCATAGGACTGCTGCGCAAGGAGAAGGACCAATGAGAGCCGCTCCGGTACCCGAATTCATGCTCGAACCCGCCTTCGACCCGGCCGGCAGCGGCCGCGATGCGGTCGGCCTCGGCAGCGCCGCGGCCAAGGGCCTGGATGTGCGCCATGGCACCATCCTTACTCTGGAAGGCATCAACGTCAGCTTCGACGGCTTCCGCGCCATCACCGACCTCAACCTGTACATCGGTGTCGGCGAACTGCGCTGCATCATCGGCCCCAATGGCGCCGGCAAGACCACCATGATGGACGTGATCACCGGCAAGACCCGCCCGGACAATGGCCACGCCTACTTCGGCGAGACCCTCGACCTGACTCAGATGAGCGAGGTCGAGATCGCCCAGGCCGGCATCGGCCGCAAGTTCCAGAAGCCCACGGTGTTCGAGGCGCTGAGTGTGTTCGAGAACCTGGAGCTGGCACTGAAGACCGACAAATCGGTATGGGCCAGCCTGCGCGCCCGCCTCTCCGGCGCGCAGAAGGAGCGTATCGAGGAAGTGTTGACCACCATTCGCCTGGAAGGCTCGCGCCATCGCCCGGCCGGGCTGCTGTCGCACGGCCAGAAGCAGTTCCTCGAGATCGGCATGCTGCTGGTCCAGGACCCGCAACTGCTGCTGCTCGACGAGCCGGTGGCCGGCATGACCGACGCCGAGACTGAGTTCACCGCCGAGCTGTTCAAGTCGCTGGCGCGCAAGCACTCGCTGATGGTGGTCGAGCACGACATGGGCTTCGTCGGCACCATCGCCGACCATGTCACCGTGCTGCACCAGGGCAGCGTGCTGGCCGAGGGCTCACTGGAAGAAGTGCAGGCCAACGAACGGGTTATCGAAGTCTATCTGGGGCGCTGAACCATGCTGCAAGTCGACAAACTCCACCAGTACTACGGCGGCAGCCACATCCTGCGCGGCCTGTCCTTCGAGGCCAAGGTTGGCGAAGTCACCTGCCTGCTCGGCCGCAACGGCGTGGGCAAGACCACATTGCTGAAATGCCTGATGGGCCTGATCCCGGCCAAGGAAGGCAGCATCGCCTGGGAGGGCCAGACCATCAACGGTCACAAGCCGCATCAGCGCGTGCACGCCGGCATCGCCTACGTCCCGCAGGGCCGCGAGATCTTCCCGCGCCTGACCGTGGAAGAGAACCTGCTGATGGGCCTCTCCCGTTTCGGCGCCAGCGAGGCGAAGACCGTCCCCGAGTTCATCTACGAGCTGTTCCCGGTGCTGCGCGAGATGAAGCAGCGCCGTGGCGGCGACCTCTCCGGCGGCCAGCAGCAACAGTTGGCCATCGGCCGCGCGCTGGCCAGCAAGCCGCGCCTGCTGATCCTCGACGAGCCCACCGAGGGTATCCAGCCCTCGGTGATCAAGGAGATCGGCGTGGTCATCAGAAAACTCGCGGAACGCGGCGATATGGCCATCCTGCTGGTCGAGCAGTTCTATGACTTCGCCGCCGAGCTGGCCGACCAGTACCTCGTGATGAGCCGCGGCGAGATCGTCCAGCAGGGCCGTGGCGAAACCATGGAGGCCGACGGCGTGCGCGGGCTGGTGGCAATCTGAGGCAGGCGGGTGCGTCGCGCCCGCTCCTACTGCAGCGAATCCACCAGAAAATTCAGCCGCGTCGGCTGCTCGCCTTCCAGGACTGGCAGCTCGGCCTCGTCTTTGAGGCTGACGCCAGACAGCTTGCGCCGGCAGGCCTCGCGCATCAGGTACAGAAGCTTGTGCGCGGCCACACCGTAGCTCATCCCCTCCAGGCGTACGTTGGAGATGCAGTTGCGAAAGGCATCGGTGAGGCCGACTTTCGGCGCGTAGGTGAAATACAGGCCGAGGCTGTCCGGCGAACTCAGCCCCGGACGCTCGCCGATCAGGATCACCACCATCTTCGCGCCGAGCAGCTCGGCCACCTCGTCGGCCACCGCCACCCGCCCCTGGCGCACCACGCAGAGCGGCGCCAGCGACCAGTCATCGCCGCTCATCTGCTCGCGCAGGCGGGCGAGGAAAGGCGTGGCATGTCGCTCGATGGCCAAAGCCGACAGGCCGTCGGCGATGACAATGGCCAGGTCGTAGCCCTGCGGGTGCTCGGCGCGGTGGTCGCGCAGGCGCTGCGCCGAAGCAGCGTCCAGGCGTCGCCCCAGGTCGGGGCGCTGCAGGTAGGTATGCCGGTCGCTGGCCGCGCTGTGCAGCTGCAGCACCGGCAGCCCCTGGCTGGCCAGGTCCTCGGCCAGCGCCTCGGCATGCAACGGCAGGTGCACGGCGTCGCGCGCCTGGGCATGGGCGAACTGGAAATCCAGCTGCGCCGCCGTGGGCAGGCTGGTGCCGGCACGGCCCAGGGCGACTCGCGCCGGGGTCAGGCGGCGCAGTTCCTGCCAGGGGTTGTCGATGGCACCGCTCAGTGGCTTGTCGTCTTTCACCGCTTGTTTCCTTGTGTCGCTCCCGCGGGTTGCCCCCGCCCTAAACATCGTAGGGCGAGTGCAACCCGCGAGCTGTTCTAGCCCAGTTGCGCCAGTGCCTGGCGGAAGGCCGGCGGCAAGCCGCCGCCGAGGCGTACCTGGCCATCGCGCTGGGAGAGGATTTCCATGCGCTCCAGCCACGCCTCGAACTCCGGCGCGGGCTTGAGGCCAAGCACCTGACGCGCGTAGAGCGCGTCGTGGAATGAGGTGGTCTGGTAGTTGAGCATCACGTCGTCGGAGCCGGGGATGCCCATGATGAAGTTGATGCCGGCCGTACCGAGCAGGGTCAGCAGGGTGTCCATGTCGTCCTGGTCGGCCTCGGCATGGTTGGTGTAGCAGATGTCGCAGCCCATCGGCACGCCGAGCAGCTTGCCGCAGAGGTGGTCCTCCAGCCCGGCGCGGATGATCTGCTTGCCGTTGTACAGGTACTCGGGGCCGATGAAGCCGACCACGGTATTGACCAGAAACGGCTTGTAGTGGCGCGCCACCGCATAGGCGCGCACCTCGCAGGTCTGCTGGTCGACGCCGTGGTGGGCGTTGGCCGACAGCGCGCTGCCCTGGCCGGTCTCGAAGTACATCAGGTTGTCGCCCAGGGTGCCGCGCTTCTGCGACAGCCCGGCCTCGTAACCCTCCTGCAGCACCTGCAGGGTGATGCCGAAGCCGGCGTTGGCCGCCTCGGTGCCGGCGATGGACTGGAACACCAGGTCCACCGGCGCGCCGCGCTCGATGGCGGCGATGGAGCTGGTGACGTGGGTCAGCACGCAGGCCTGGGTGGGGATCTCGTAGCGCTGGATGATCGCGTCGAGCATCTTCAGCAGGTCGGTGAGCGCGCCCAGGCTATCGGTGGCCGGGTTGATGCCGAACATGGCGTCGCCGTTGCCGTAGAGCAGGCCGTCGAGAATGCTGGCGGCGATGCCGGACGGATCGTCGGTCGGATGGTTGGGCTGCAGGCGCGTCGACATGCGTCCGCGCAGGCCCATGGTGTTGCGAAAACGAGTGACCACGCGGATCTTCTGCGCCACCAGGATCAGGTCCTGCACGCGCATGATTTTCGACACCGCCGCCACCATCTCCGGCGTCAGCCCCGGCGCCAGGGCACGCAGGCTGGCCTCGTCTGCGCGCTCGCCGAGCAGCCAGTCGCGGAAGCCGCCGACAGTGAGATGAGCGACCGGGGCGAAGGCCGCCGCGTCATGCGTGTCGATGATCAGCCGGGTGATCTCGTCGTCTTCGTAGGGAATCAGTGCCTCGCTCAGAAAATGCCTGAGCGGGATATTGGCCAACGCCATTTGTGCGGCGACACGCTCGGCATCGCTGCTGGCGGCCACGCCGGCCAGGTAGTCGCCGGAACGCGCCGGACTGGCCTTGGCCATGACCTCGCGCAGGCTGTCGAAGCGCCAGGTGTGATGGCCGACGGTATGGGCGAATGTGGCCATGGAGTACTCCTGAACAAGCGCCCGCCGTTGCCGGCGGGCGTGAAGCCATTACGGTTGCAGCAGAACGTCGGCCGGCACGGCGTCGCGCTGGGCGCCGGTCAGCAGGAAGTACACCATGCCGATGCTCATCAGGCCGAGGAACAGCAGCGCGATGGTGCCGTTGAACCAGATCATCGCGGCCAGGCACACCAGCGCCAGGACCAGGGCGATGCCCGGCACCACCGGGTAGCCCGGTGCCTTGAAGGTGCGCTCCAGGTTCGGCTCGCTCTTACGCAGCTTAAACAGGCTGAGCATGCTCATGATGTACATAACGATGGCGCCGAACACGCTCATGGTGATCATCGCCGCAGTCAGGCTCATGCCCTGCAGGGCGATCAGGCCGTCGCTGTAGATCGCCGCGATGCCGACCAGGCCACCGGCGATGATGGCGCGGTGCGGGGTGTGGAAGCGCGACAGCTTGGCCAGGGCCGGCGGCAGGTAGCCTGCGCGAGCCAGGGCGAAGAACTGCCGGGAGTAGCCGAGGATGATGCCGTGGAAGCTGGCCACCAGGCCGAACAGGCCGATCCACACCAGCATGTGCAGCCAGCCGGAGTTCTCGCCGACCACGGCCTTCATCGCCTGCGGCAGAGGGTCGTTGATGCCGGACAGGGCCTTCCAGTCGCCCACGCCACCGGCCATCACCATCACACCCATGGCCAGGAACACCAGGGTCAGGATGCCGGCGATATAGGCGCGCGGAATGGTACGTTTCGGGTCCTTGGCTTCCTCGGCTGCCATGGCTGCCCCCTCGATGGCGAGGAAGAACCAGATGGCGAACGGAATCGCGGCGAAGATACCGGCGATGGCCGGCATGCCGAACACGTCGCTACCGGCCCAGCCGTTGAGCACGAAGTTGCTGAAGCTGAAGCCCGGCGCGACCACACCCATGAACACCAGCAGCTCGGCGACCGCCAGCACGGTGACCACCAGCTCGAAGGTGGCGGCGATGCTGACGCCGAGGATGTTGAGAGTCATGAAGATGAGGTAGGCACCGACCGCCGCCAGCTTCGGGTCAAGCCCGGGGAACTGCACGTTGAGGTAGGCACCGATGGCCATGGCGATGGCCGGCGGAGCAAAGACGAATTCGATCAGGGTGGCCATGCCGGCGATCATCCCGCCGGTGGGGCCGAAGGCACGACGGCTGTAGGCGAAGGGCCCACCCGCATGCGGTATTGCAGTGGTCAGCTCGGTGAAGCTGAAGATGAAGCAGCTGTACATCGCCGCCACCATCAGCGTGGTGACCAGGAAGCCCAGCGTACCCGCCACGCCCCAGCCATAGCTCCAGCCAAAATATTCCCCGGAAATCACCAGACCCACGGCGATGCCCCACAGGTGCAGGGTGCCGAGCGTCGGTTTCAGTGTCGTTGTTGTCATTGCCAATTCCTCGATGTGAGAGCCACGTCAGACGTCGATCGCTTGGCGAGGATATCCAGCCAACCCCGGCCGAGACTTGACCTTGCAAAGTCCGCGCACGGCTGCAGAGTCAAGTCGTCACCAGGCCTGCAGACCGCTCTGCGCCGGGCTTTTGCGCCACATGGGTGCATTTCGGCGCGAACGCGCCCCAAGGCGATGCAGACAACTACCGAGATGAAAATGGCTTGGCCAGTCCAGAGCCTTCGCAGCGCGGGGCACGACTATTGCTAATCCCCTTCTCATCACCCTAGCGCGCCCGTCCATGTCCCTGAACATTCCTCATCCGCTGGCCATGACCGATGCCCCGAGCAATCTCGGCGTGCTGTCGGCCGCCGCCAGCGGACTGGATCGCTTCATCGGTATGCAGGGTGGCGATGCCGAGCGGGTCTTCGGCGTGGCCGGCATTGATCCCGACCTGCTGCTGCACCCGACGCTGAGCCTAAGCCTGAGCAACTACTGCAAGGTGCTGGAGGAAGCGGCCACGCAATCGGGCTGCGACAACTTCGGCCTGCGCTACGGCCAGCAGTTCCAGCCGCGCGCCCTCGGCCTGCTCGGCTATGTCGGGCTGTGCTCGGACAGCCTGGAGCAGGCGCTGCAGAACTTCGCTCGTGCCTTCCCCTATCACCAGCACGACACGCTGATCCGCCTGGTGGATATCGGCGAGTGCTACCGCTTCGACTACCAGGTGCGCCACCCGGCGATCCTCGACAAGCGCCAGGACGCCGAGCTGACCATGGGCATGGCGCTGAACCTGGTGCGTCATGTGCTGGGCCCGACCTGGGCGCCGCGCGCGGTGCTGTTCGAGCACGCGCGGCCGGAAGGCTGGCGCGAGCACCAGCAGGCGTTCGATGCGCCGGTGCTGTTCGCCCAGCCCTGCAACGCCCTGCTGATTCCCAAGCGCGACCTCGCCGGCCAGCTGATGCCCGAGCGCGACCCGGTGCTGCTGATGCTGGTGCAAGACGCCATCGCCCGCCTCGGCGGCCAGCAACACCAGCAATGCCTGGTCGACCAGGCGCGCGGCCTGGTGCGCGACGCGCTGCCGCTGGGCGAGCCGGCGCTTGAGCAGATCGCCGCGCACCTCGGCCTGACCCCGGCAGCATTGCAGCGGCGCCTGCGCGAACAGAACCTGTGCTTTTCTGCGCTGATCGACCAGGTGCGCCGCGAACTGGCCCTGCACTACCTGCGCCGGCGCCTGCCGGTCAGCGAACTGGCGCCGCTGCTCGGCTACTCCGAGACCAGCGCCTTCTCCCGTGCCTTCCGCCGCTGGTTCGACACCAGCCCGCGGCAATGGCTGCAGACGAGTACGGCCTGAACCTATGCCGCCACGCTACACTGCCGCCTCGTCCAGTCTGCCTGGAACCACCGCATGACCGCCGTTCAACCCGCGCTTTTCACCCCCGCGTGGCACGCCGAGCTGGAGCTGGCCTACGCCCGCCAACAGGAGTGGACGCGCCCCGTGCTGCGACGCTATCTCGGCCCGCTGCGGGTGCAGAAGCACCTGCATGCCGAGGGCCCGCAGGTGTGCCAGCACATCATCGTCCACCCGCCGGCGGGTATTGCCGGTGGCGACAGCCTGAATATCAGCGCCAGCGTTGGCGAACAGGCCTGGGCCCAGCTGACCAGCCCCGGCGCCGCCAAGTGGTACCGCGCCACCTGTCCGGCTCGGCAGCAGGTGGAGCTGCGCGTGGCGCCCGGCGCCACCCTGGAATGGCTGCCGCAGGAAACCATCGTCTACTCCGGCGCCCAGGCGGAACTGAGCACCCGCATCGAACTCAACGGCGATGCACGCCTGTGCTACTGGGACATCGTCGCCCTCGGCCGTCCGGCGGCCGGTGAGCGCTTCGCCACCGGCCACTTCCAGTCCGCCCTGGATGTCCGCCGCGACGGCCAGCCGCTGTGGCACGAACGCCAGCGAGTGATCGGCGGCGATGGCCTGCTCGACTCTCCCATCGGCCTGGATCGCCAGCCGGTGTTCGCTACCCTGCTGGTCAGCGGTGAGATCGATGGCGAACTGCTGGAACGCTGCCGCGAGCTACCCTGCCCGGCCGGCCAGACGGTGCGTGGTGACCTGACTCAACTGCCGGGCCTGGTCGTGGCCCGCTGCCTGGCCGGCGAGGCGCTGCACGCCCGCGCCTGGCTGATCGAACTCTGGCGCCTGTTGCGCCCTGCCCTGCTCGGCCGCGAGGCCGTGCCTCCGAGAATCTGGAGTACCTGATGGATCTTTCACCCCGCGAAAAGGACAAGCTGCTGATCTTCACCGCCGGCCTGGTCGCCGAGCGCCGTCTGGCGCGTGGCGTGAAGCTCAACTACCCGGAAGCCATGGCGCTGATCTCTGCCGCCCTGCTGGAAGGCGCGCGCGACGGCCGCACGGTGGCCGAGCTGATGCACTACGGCACCACTCTGCTGAGCCGCGAACAGGTGATGGAAGGTGTACCGGAGATGATTCCGGAGATCCAGATCGAAGCTACTTTCCCCGACGGCACCAAGCTGGTGACCGTCCACCAGCCGATTGCCTGAGGAAATCGTCCAATGTCTACTGCGCTTGCTCATGCTGCGCTCGCTACGACCTTGAACGACTTCCTGGAGACTGAAGAAGAATGATCATTCGCGACGCAGCCGAGGCCGACCTGCCCGCCCTGCGTGACATCTTCAACGACGCGGTACTCAACACCACCGCGATCTGGATGGACAACGTGGTCGACCTGGCCAACCGCCAGGCCTGGCTCGCTAGTCGCGCCCAGCAGGGCTACCCGGTACTGGTGGCGGAGAACGCCGCCGGCGAGGTGGTCGGCTACGCCTCGTACGGCGACTGGCGTCCCTTCGATGGCTTCTGCAACACCGTCGAGCACTCGGTCTACGTACGCGCCGACCAGCGCGGCAATGGCCTCGGCCCGCTACTGATGGCGGCGCTGATCGAACGTGCCAAGGCCTGCGGCAAGCACGTGATGGTCGCCGCCATCGAGAGCGGCAACGCCGCCTCGATCCGCCTGCACGAACGCCTCGGCTTCGTCACCACTGGGCAGATGCCGCAGGTGGGCCGCAAGTTCGGCCGCTGGATGGACCTGACCTTCATGCAACTGATCCTCACCCCGGAGCGCAGCGCACCATGATCCCAGGCGAATACCAGATCCAGGATGGCGAGATCGAACTCAACGTCGGCCGCCGCACCCTGCGCGTGACCGTGGCCAACAGCGGCGACCGGCCGATCCAGGTCGGCTCGCACTTCCACTTCTTCGAAACAAACGACGCGCTGACCTTCGACCGCGCGGCCACGCGGGGCATGCGCCTGAATATTGCCGCCGGCACCGCCGTGCGCTTCGAGCCGGGCCAGTCGCGCGAGGTGGAACTGGTCGAGCTGGCCGGCGACCGCCGTGTGTTCGGCTTTGCCGGACGCATCATGGGAGCGCTGTGATGAAGATTTCCCGCCAAGCCTACGCCGACATGTTCGGCCCCACCGTCGGCGACAAGGTGCGCCTGGCCGATACCAACCTGTGGGTCGAGGTGGAGAAGGACTTCACCACCTACGGCGACGAGGTGAAGTTCGGCGGCGGCAAGGTCATCCGCGACGGCATGGGCCAGAGCCAACTCTGCGCCAAGGACGTGGTCGACACTGTGATCACCAACGCGCTGATCATCGACCACTGGGGCATCATCAAGGCGGATGTCGGTCTGAAGGGCGGACGCATCGCCGCCATCGGCAAGGCCGGCAATCCGGACATCCAGCCCGATGTGACCATCGCCATCGGCGGCGCCACCGAAGTCATCGCAGGCGAAGGCATGATCCTCACCGCCGGCGGCATCGACACCCATATCCACTTCATCTGCCCGCAGCAGATCGAAGAAGCCCTGATGAGCGGCACCACCACCATGATCGGCGGCGGCACGGGCCCGGCCACCGGCACCTTCGCCACCACCGTCACCCCGGGGCCCTGGCACATGGCGATGATGCTCAAGGCCGCCGACGCCTTCCCGATGAACATCGGCTTCACCGGCAAGGGCAACGTCTCGCTACCCGAACCGCTGATCGAGCAGGTGAAAGCTGGCGCTATTGGTCTGAAGCTGCACGAGGACTGGGGCACCACGCCGGCGGCGATCGACAACTGCCTCTCCGTCGCCGACCAGTACGACATCCAGGTGGCGATCCACACCGACACCCTCAACGAATCCGGCTTCGTCGAAACCACCCTCGGCGCGTTCAAGAACCGCACCATCCACACCTACCACACCGAGGGCGCCGGTGGCGGCCACGCGCCGGACATCATCAAGGCCTGCGGCTTCCCCAACGTGCTGCCCAGTTCGACCAACCCGACCCGGCCGTTCACCCGCAATACCATCGACGAACACCTGGACATGCTCATGGTCTGCCACCACCTCGACCCGAGCATCGCCGAGGACGTGGCCTTCGCCGAATCACGTATTCGCCGCGAGACCATCGCTGCCGAAGACATCCTGCATGACCTCGGCGCGTTCTCCATGATCAGCTCGGACAGCCAGGCCATGGGCCGCGTTGGCGAGGTGATCACCCGCACCTGGCAGACCGCCGACAAGATGAAGCAGCAGCGCGGCGCCCTGCCCGGCGACGGTCCGGGCAACGACAACTTCCGGGTCAAGCGCTACATCGCCAAGTACACCATCAACCCGGCGATCACCCACGGCATCAGCCACGAGGTCGGCTCCATCGAAGTGGGCAAGTTCGCCGACCTGGTGCTGTGGCGCCCAGCGTTCTTCGGGGTGAAGCCGACGCTGATCCTCAAGGGCGGTGCCATCGCCGCCAGCCTGATGGGCGACGCCAACGCCTCGATCCCGACGCCGCAGCCGGTGCACTACCGTCCCATGTTCGGCAGCTACGCCGGCATGCTGCACGCCACCAGCCTGACCTTCATCAGCCAGGCGGCGATGGAAGCCGGTGTGCCGGAAAAACTCGGTTTGCAGAAGCAGATCGGCGTGGTCAAGGGCTGCCGCTCGGTGACCAAGGCCGACTTGATCCACAACGACTACCTGCCGAGCATCGAGGTCGACCCGCAGAACTACCAGGTAAAGGCCGACGGCCAGCTGCTCTGGTGCGAGCCGGCCGAGGTGCTGCCGATGGCGCAGCGCTACTTCCTGTTCTGAGCCCTGCGATTCAGGAGCGCCGCTGGCTCCAGGCCAGCGCCGCGCCACTGAGGATGATCACGGCCATGCCGAGCACGGCCCAGGCATCGGGCAAGTGATCGAACACCAGCGCGCCGATCAACGCGGCAATCAGGATCTGCCCATAGGTGAAGGGCGCCAGGCTGGCGGCGCTGGCGAAGCGGTAGGCATGGGTCAGCAGCATGTGTCCGGTCATCGCCAGGCCACCGAGTGCCGCCATCAGCAGCACGTCCATCGGTGCCGGTGTCTGCCAGGTCCAGGGCAGCAGCAGGCCGGTTCCCAGGGTGCCCACCAGCGCAGTGAGGAAGTTGCTGGTGGCTGGGGCATCGGTAGCGCTGAGCCGGCGAGTGAGCAGCTGGTATAGGCCGAAGCAGAACGCAGCGGCCAGGGGCAGCAGGCTCGCCGGAGTGAATAGCTCGCCGCCGGGACGCACGATCAGCAGCACCCCGAGCAGGCCGCCGCCCACCGCCAGCCATACCCCGCGACTGACCGCCTCCTTCAGCCAGAGCACCGACAGCACCACGACCACCAGCGGCGCTAGGAAGATCACCGCCGTTGCCTCGCCCAGCGGGATGTAGCGCAATCCGCAGTAGAACAGCAAGGTCACCCCTACCAGGCTCAGGCCACGCGCCAGCTGCAGCAGTGGCCGGCGGGTGCGCACCAGGTCCAGCCCCATGCGCGGAGCGAACACCACCAGCATCAGCAGGTTCTGCGCCAGGTAACGCAGGCACACCACCAGCAACAGCGGATAGGAAGCGGTGAGGGTCTTGGCCAGGGCATCCTGGCTGGACAGCAGCAGACCGGCGGCGAGGATCAGCGCAATGCCCAGACCGGGGCGGGAATGCTCGTGCAAGATCAAAACAACCTAATAATGAGCCGGCTAACTATTTTGCCAAAACCATTTCCGCCAACCAGCGCCGACCGTCCGCTGACCCGGCGCCGATCGGCTACGGGGCTAGAGTGAATACACCGCTGCGCTCATGGAGGTTGCCATGCTCACATCCGCCCGCACTGCCCTGCTTGCCTGCTCGCTGCTGACCACGACGGCCGGCGCCGAAACCCTGATCCCGCTCAATGGCCAGAGCCAACAGCAGATCCAGAGCGATGTCTCCGCCTGCCAGAGCCAGGCCGCCAGCAGCGCCTCCTCGTCCTCGAGCTCTTCCGGCGGTGGCGAGCGCCTGCGCGGTGCTGCCGTGGGCGCGGCCGCCGGTGCCGCCGCCGCCGAGGTGCGCGGCCAGCGCCACGAGGAGGCCTACGACCGCGTCGACGACGATGTGAAGCAGGAATATCGACAGAACCAGGCCCGCGAGGCGGCCGCCGCCGGTGTGGTGGTCGGCGGCTCCCGACAGCGCCGCGATCGCCGTGAGGACAGGCGCAACGAGCAGACCGCCCAGAGCGGCTCCAGCCAGACCTATATGAACTGCATGAGCGCCCGTGGTTACTCGATCAACCCGTGATCAGCGCAGTTGGCTGTCCTTGCTGCCACGCCTGTTGTAACCGCTGAACGCCGCCTGCTCCCGGTCGTGCTCCGCCTGGCACTTCACGCATAGGCGCACGCCGGGCACCGCCTGGCGGCGGGCCTCGGGGATGGGGGCGTCGCATTCTTCGCAGTGATGCAGGCTCTCCCCCCTGGGCAGCTGGCTGCGCGCCCGGGCGACGGCATCCTCGATGCTGCTGTCGATCTGCTCCTGCACCGCGCTGTCGTTGGTCCATCCGCCGGCCATGAAGCACCTCCGGAAATCTGTCTTGCTGGCAGATATGCGCCCGCCGAGGCACGAATGCAAGCGCAGCGCCGGGGCCACCGGCTGACTATGCTTGCGGCAGTCGAGAGGGAATTCTGCCGATGTCCTGCCTACGCCCGCTGACGATCCTGCTGCTCAGTTGCGCTGCCCTGCTGGCGCGGGCGGAGACACTGGTTGCCATCGACAATGCCAACCCGCCGTTCATGTATCAGCATGAGGAGCAGCCGCAGGGGCTCTATCCGCAGATGCTGCAGGCGATCTTCGCCCGCCTCGGCGAACCGCTGCTGATTCAGCCCATGCCGTGGAAGCGTGCGCTGCTCAGGGGCGCCGCTGGAGAAGTAGGCATCGCCGGCATCTATCGCAACGCCGAGCGGATCAAGCTGTTCGACTACTCCGAGCCGATCTTCGAAGAACGCCTGCTGCTCTACGTGCAGCAGGACAAGCCGTTGGCCTTCGACCAGATCAGCGACCTGCATGGCAAACGCATCGGGGTTATTCGCGGCTGGAGCTATACCGGCGCCTTCGACCAGGCGGTACGGGAAGGGCGAATCCTCGCCCAGGAAGGCAGCTCGGACGAGGCCAACCTGCGCAAACTGGCATCCGGCCGGCTGGATGCCGTGGTGGTGATAGAACTGGCCGGACAACGGCTGTTGCAGTTGCCCGGCATGGAGCACCTGACCGCCCTGCCCCAGCCGCTGAGCATCAACCCCACCTTCCTGGTGTTCGCCAAGCAGGCCGACCAACGCGAGCTGCTGCAGCGCTTCAACCAGGTACTACGGGACATGCGCCAGGACGGTTCGCTGCAGCGCCTGGTGCAGCAGGCAACCGCTACTCCTTGACGTTCATGTACTCGCGCGCCCAGACGATGTAGTCCTCGGGCTGGGTGTATTTGTGCGTCAGCTCGGTGGCATTGAGGTCGCTGGCGGCGATGCCGCGCTGCTCGCGCAGGCAGTCGTAGGTAGCCTTGATCGCGGCGAAGTAGGCCGCGTGGCCGTCGACCACGATGCGCACGCCAAGGCTGGCCAGGCGGGCATCGTCGCGCAGAGACGGGTTTCCATAGCTGACCAGCATCAGCGGCACGCTGAGATTCTCGGCGATCTGCTCCAGGTGCTCGAAATCGCGGATGCCGACCATGCAGATGCCATCGGCACCGGCCTGCTGGTAGGCCTGGGTGCGGCGGATCACTTCGTCCACCTCGAGCACGCCGGCGTTGGTGCGGGCGATGATCGCCAGGTCCGGATCAACCCGCGCCTCCAGCGCCGCGCGGATCTTGCCGACGCCCTCGTCGACGCCGATCAGGTCGGTGGACTTGCGGCCGAACTGGGCCGGCAGCAGGGTGTCCTCGATGGTCAACGCGGCGATGCCGGCGCGCTCCAGCTCCACCACCGTGCGCATCACGTTGAGCGCGTTGCCGTAGCCGTGGTCGGCGTCGGCGATGACCGGCAGACGCGCCACGCGACCGATGCGCGAGGCCTGTTCGACGAACTCGCTGAGCGTGATCAGGGCGAAGTCCGGCGCAGCAAGAACTTGTAGTGAAGCTACAGAGCCACCCAGGATGCCCACCTCGAAACCGAGGTCGGCGGCGATCCGCGCAGACATGGGATCGAACACCGAAGCCGTGTGATAGCAGGCACTCGAGTCGAGTAACGCGCGGAACTGCGCGCGAAGGTCGTGATGCGAGGTTCTGTGCATGAGAGCCGCTACTGCCGATTCGTTGTCATTTGGATCGACCAATTATGTAGTAAAACTACAAAACCAGCCAAGTGTCCCGCCAAGCGAAGTTGCCAGATCAGTCTTGCGCTCGCCTTTCAGTGGCGCAATCGCAGCCTTGCGATAGACCGTACCTTCCGACAAGGGGTGGATTCCTTCGAATCTATTTTGTTATGTTATTTCATCTATATAAGGAAATGACATGGAAAATCTGTTCAAATTCGGGCTAATGGGAATATCAACCATCCTATTCAGCAGCGCGGTCTGGGCGAAAGAACCGGTCCAACTGGAAAGCCTGACCATCACCGACAGCCACTACGAGGATGCCACCAGCCCAGTCGCGGGTTACCGCGCCACCCGCTCCGCCACGGCCACGCGCAGCGATGTGGATATCCACGACACGCCGCAGAGCATCGACGTGGTGCCGGCCCAGGTGCTGCAAGACCTCAACACCACGCGCATCGACCGCGCCCTGGACTTTGCCGGCGGCGTGTCGCGGCAGAACAACTTCGGCGGTCTGACCTTCCTCAACTACAGCGTGCGCGGATTCACTACCGGCGAGCTGTACCGCAACGGCTTCGCCATCAACCGCGGCAGCTACAGTTCGCCGGATGCCTCCGCCATCGAACGCGTTGAGGTGCTCAAGGGGCCGTCCGCCAGCCTCTACGGCCGCGGAGACCCGGGCGGCCTGGTCAATATCATCAGCAAGCGCCCGCAGGCCGAGGCGTTCAGCACTCTCAACCTGAGTGCCGGCAGCTGGGATCGCTACCGCAGCAGCCTGGACGCCAACACCCCGCTCAACGAGGACGGCACTCTGCTGTCGCGCATCAACCTGGCGGTGGAAGACAACGGCAGCTTCCGCGACCACGTCGGCAATCGCCGCCAGGTGGTCACGCCTTCGCTGAGTTGGCAGCTGGATCAAGACACTCAGTTGATGCTCGACGCCGAGTTTTCCCGCACCGAGTCGGTGTTCGACCGCGGCATCCCGGCGGTGAATGGCGAGCTGGGCTCGGTGCAGCGCGCCACCTTCCTCGGCGAGCCCAACGACGGCGATATCCGCAACGACAACCAGACCCTGGACCTGGCGCTGGAGCGCTACCTCAACGAGGACTGGAAACTGCGCCTGGCCAACCACTACACCCAGGGCACCCTGAATGGCGACAGTTCGGAGCCGCAGAAACTGGTCGGCGACACCATCACCCGCTTCTACCGCCAGCGCGACTTCGAGTGGAACGACAGCATCACCCAGGCCGAGCTGCACGGCAGCTTCGAGCTGGGCGGCTGGCAGCACCAGAGCCTGATCGGCCTGGAGTACGAGAACTACCGCAACAGCCAGAAGTACCCGCAGAGCGATACCCTGGCCAGCTACGGCCTGGATATTTACAAGCCGGTGTATGGCGCGCCCAAGCCACCGATCACCAGGCCCAACGACTTCCACGAACACACCGAGAGCTACGCCCTCAACCTGCAGGACCAGATTGCCTTCACCGAGCGCCTGCGCGGCCTGATTGGCGTGCGCCTGGAGCGCGTGGAACAGACCTCGCTGAACCGCGCCACGGGCGTCAGCAACCAGCAGGAGAAAGATGTCGCCACCCCGCGTGCCGGCCTGGTCTACCAGCTCACCCCGGAGGTGGGTGTATTCGCCAACGCCGGCACCTCGTTCAAGCCCAACGCCATCGGCAGCCAGGGCCAGGTGTACAAGCCGGAGAAGGGCCTCGGCTACGAGACCGGCCTCAAGCTCGACCTGCTCGACGGCCGCCTGGGCGGCACCATCGCGCTGTTCCATATCGACAAGGAGAACGTGGTCACTACCGACGCCCTCGGCGACAGCGTGGCCGCCGGCAAGGCGCGCAGCCGTGGGCTGGACCTGCAGTTCAGCGGCCAGCTCAGCAATGCCGTACGGGTGATTGGCGCCTACGCCTATATCGACGCCGAAGTGACCAAGGGCGACGCCGCCGTCCCGGCCGGCAGCGACCTGCTCGGCATCCCGCGCCACGCCGGCAGTCTGCTGGCCGTGTACGAATTCCAGGACGGCGCCCTGCGCGGCTCGGATATCGGCGCGGCCTTCAACCATGTCGGCGAACGCTCCGGCCAGGCCGGCAGCGACTTCCGCCTGGCGGACTACCAGACCCTGGACCTGCTCGCCCACTACAAGGCCAGCGAGGACCTGACCCTGGGCGTGAACCTCAACAACCTCTTCGACCGCAAATACTACGAGCGCTCCTACAACAGCGTCTGGGTACTGCCCGGCGAACCCCGCAACCTCAGCTTCAGCCTGAGCCTCAACCTCTGATCACAAGGACTTCACCGATGCGTACTGCTTTCTCCCTCCTGCTTGCCGGTCTGCTCGTCTGCGGCCAGGCCACCGCCCACGGCCTGTGGACCGAACAGCGCCGTGGCAATCACGAAGTGATATACGGCCACGGTGCTCAGGACGACGCCTTCAAGGCGCAAAAAATCAGTGGCGCCTGGGCCTATTCCGGCGCCGGCAAGATGATCCCGGTCGGCATCCAGCGCCTGGATGACCACGCCCGCCTGCAGCCGCTGCGCGCCCCGGCGGTGCTGGCCGTGGCGCTGGACAACGGCACCTGGTCGCAGACCCCGGACAAGCAATGGGTCAACCAGGGCCGCCGCCAGGTGCCGAACTCGACCCACTCGCTGCACACCTACAAGTACAGCCTGGCCATCCACCAGGCCGGGGCCAGCCTGCCGGACCTGAAGCAGCTGCGCCTGGCCATCGTGCCGCAAGTCGACCCCCTGGGCGTCGGGCCGGGCAACAAGCTGCGCGTGCGGGTACTGGTCGACGGCCAGCCGGCCAAGGACGTGAAACTGATCGGCGACTACCGCGGCATGCCCCACGAAGTCAGCGCCACCACCGATGCCAATGGCTATGCCGAGGTGAAGTTGCGCAACGAGGGGCTGAACGTGATCGCCGCGTCGCTGTACCTGCCGGTCAAGGGCGACGCGGACATCGACGAACTCGGCTTCTTCAGCTCGCTGACCTTCCTCGGCAGCGAGCATCGCGAGTAGCACCTCAGGGCGCGGTGGCCTGGGGCAGCCAGCGCTGGCGAATGGCATCCAGGCTGCCATCCTGGCGCATGCCGTCGAGCTGGCGCTGCCACTGCATCACCAGGTTCGGCGAAGTGCGCGGCGAGAAGGCGATGTAGTAGTCGGACTTCATGAACGCCAGATGGCCCTGCACCTCCTCGGGGGTCAGGCCGCCGCTGGCCAGCTCCTCGCGCAGGGTCAGGTCCTCGGTGGCGATCAGTTTGACCCGGCCGTGCTTGAGCATGGTCACCATCTGCTTGGCGCTCGGCACGCCGTACAGGTTGGTGAAGCCCATGCGCTCCAGGCTCTCGTAGGTGTACCACTGCTTGGGCAGCGCCAGGGTGCCGGCATGGGCCGCCTGTTCCAGGCTGTCGATCTGCAACCCACTGGCCTTCAGCGAGTAGAAGCGGGTGGAGCCGCGCAGGATCGGGCCGACCCACTGGAACGACGACTCCCGCTCCACCGTGCGTACCACCGAGAACAGACCGGTGTCCGCCTCGCTCTTGGCCAGGTGATAGGCGCGGGTCCAGGGCAACAGCTCGACGCTGGCGCTGCTGCCGGTACGGCGGATCAGCTCGTGCACCACCTCCACCGCATAGCCGTCGGGCTGGCCATCGCGCATAAAGCTGGTCGGCGGGGCTTCTTCGGTCAGCAGGCGCAAATCACCCGCCGCCCAACCGGGCAGCAGGCCGAGAACCAGCCAGGCGAACAGCCACGCACGCATCGACGAACTCCCTCCCCAACGACCTTGAGACTAGCCCAAGGCACACGCGGGATCAGGGTTTCAGCAGACTCTGGATGGCAATCTCGTCCAGGTTGTGGCGATCAACATACACAGCCGCCAGCTTCACCTCACGCGGCCCATCACGCTCGCCACGCAGCAGGCGCTGGGCGCGCAACACACTCTGGTAGCCGATCTGCCGCGGCTGCTGGACCATTAGCGCGCTGAGCTCGCCCTGGCGCAGCGCCTCCACCAGCAGCGGGCTGGCATCGAAGCCGATATGCACCAACTTGCCCGACGACTTGAGCCGGCGCAGGGCGCCGAGCACCTCCTGGGTGGTGCCCTCGCTGGGTGTGAACAACCCATCCAGCTCGCGTAGCTCACGGGCCAGACGCGCCAGTGCCGGCTCGTCGCCCAGCGGCAGGTAACGCTCCAGCGCAATCTGCAGGCCACCCTCGCGCGCACCCTGCAGGAAACCGCGCTCACGCTCGCTGGTGGACTGCACCTGGGCATTGAAGCGCAGCAACGCGACCCGCCCCTTGCCATCCAGCAGACGCGCCATCTGTCGGCCGGCCTGCAGTCCGGCACTGAAGTTGTCGGTGGCGATGGCGGCGACCACCGCGTCGCCGCCCAGATCGCGGTCGATGTACAGGCTGTCGATGCCCTTGCGCTTGAGCGCCTGCAGGTGGACGGCGATCTCCGGCCCGCTGGGCGCGATGATCAGCACCCGGCACTGGCTGCTCAGCACCTTGTCGATCAGGCGCAGCTGCACCCCGGCATCGGCATCGCGGGCGGGCCCGCGAGAATGCAGGCGCACGCCCTGCTCGTCGGCCGCCTGCGCCGCGCCTTCGCGCACCTGCTGCCAGAACGACTGGCCGCCAGCACTGGTGACCATGCCGATGCAGTCCGCCAGCGCCGGCGGCGACGACAGCAGCAACAGACACGCCAGCAGGCTACGGCGGGGCACGGCAGACATCGATGGCGCTTCCATGGCAATGGGGGCAGCGGCCAGGGCCGCCTCTGTGCAATCTAGCACCCCGCCGAACTATCAGCCGACCTGTGGCATGCACAGGGCGACGCGCTCGCATAGAATGCGCGGCCGTTTTTCCGGAACACCGCGCCATGAACCACGCCTCCCCCGCCAATGCCCTGGGCATCGACTTCGGCACCTCCAACTCCACCGTCGGCTGGTGGCGTCCCGGCGTGGAGCCCTTGCTGGAGCTGGAGGACGGCAAGATCACCCTGCCCTCGGTGATCTTCTTCAACACCGAGGAGCGCCGCCCGGTGTATGGCCGCCAGGCCTTGGACGAATACCTGGAAGGCTACGAAGGCCGCCTGATGCGCGCGCTGAAGAGCCTGCTCGGCTCCAAGCTGCTGAAGAGCGAGACCACCGTGCTCGGCAGCGCCCTGCCGTTCCGCGATCTGCTCGGCTTCTTTATCGGCGAGCTCAAGCGCCGTGCCGAAGCCCAGGCCGGCCGCGAGTTCGAGCAGGTGGTGCTGGGCCGCCCGGTGTTCTTCGTCGACGATGATCCGCAAGCCGACGCCGAGGCCGCCAACACCTTGCTGGCGGTGGCGCACAAGCTGGGCTTCAAGGACGTGTCGTTCCAGTTCGAACCGATCGCCGCGGCCTTCGACTACGAGCGCAGCATCCAGCGCGAGGAGCTGGTGCTGATCGTCGACATCGGCGGCGGTACCTCAGACTTCTCCCTGGTGCGCCTGGCCCCGGAGCGGCGCCATCTGGACCAGCGCCAGGACGACATCCTGGCCACCGGAGGCGTGCATATCGGCGGTACCGACTTCGACAAGCAGCTGAGCCTGGACGGGGTGATGCCGTTGTTCGGCTACGGCAGCCGGATGAAGAGCGACGCGCTGATGCCCACCAGCCACCACCTCAACCTGGCCACCTGGCACACCATCAATGCGGCCTACGCGCAGAAGGCCCAGCTGGCGCTGAAGAGCATGCGCTACGACATCGTCGACCCGACCGGCATCGACCGCCTGCTGCGTCTCACCGAGCAGCGCGCCGGCCACTGGCTGGCCATGCAGGTGGAAGAGGCGAAGATCACCCTGACCGAACAGCCCGAGTACCGCATCGACCTGGCGCGCATCGAGGCCGATCTGCAGGTGCTGCTCGACCGCCCGCTGTTCGACCAGGCCATCGACGGCCTGCTGGTACGCATCCGCGAGGGTGTCGACGAGCTGCTGCAGCGCGCCGGCATCGACCACGCGGCGGTCGACACCATCTTCTTCACCGGCGGCTCCAGCTCGGTGCCGGCCCTGCGCCAGAGCGTCGCCGCCTTGCTGCCCAACGCCCGCGTCACCGAGGGCAACAGCTTCGGCAGCATCGGCAGCGGTCTGGCCATCGAGGCCGCGCGTCGTTACGGCTAGACCACTGGTGAAGGCGGTCGCTGCAGGGCGACCGGCAAACCGCTAAGGTGGCTCATCTACCCGATGGAGACCGCCATGCGCCACGCCCTGCTACTGCTCAGCCTGTTCATCCTCGCCGCCTGCGATGGCGGCGCGGCTACCGCCAACACCGCCAAGCTGCAGGCGGACAAGGCGCAGCAGGCCCAGCAGCAGATAGAACAGATCAAGCAGCAAATCGATCAGGTCAATGCGCAGAACGAGAAGAAGCTGCAGGACATGAACGAGCAGCTCGATCAGTAGAACGAAAAAGGCCGGGCAAATGCCCGGCCTTTTTGTTTGCGTCGACGAATCAGGCAGCGCGGCGCAACAGGAACACCCCGGCCACGGCGCAAATGGCCGCCGGCACCGCCACCGCCAGCAGCGGCGAGAAGCCGAACACCAGGCTGGACGGGCCAAGCAGGTCCTGGCCGATGCGGAACACGAAGCCCACCAGCACGCCGGTGAACACGCGCTGGCCGAGGGTCACCGAGCGCAGCGGGCCGAAGATGAAGGAGATCGCCATCAGCACCAGCGCGGCGGTCACCAGCGGCTGCAGCACCTTGGTCCAGAACGCCAGCCAGTAGCTGCCGTTGTTCAGGCCCTGCTCGGCCAAATAATGGATGTACCGCCACAGGCCACTGACCGACAGGGCCTCGGGCTCCAGCACCACGGTGCCGAGCAGCTGCGGGTTGAGCTCGATGTCCCAGCGCAGGCTGTCGGCTTTCTGCACCTCGGTGCTCTTGTCGTGGAAGACGGTGGTCTTCACGTCCTCTAGCATCCAGTGGTCGCCCTGGTACTGGGCGCGACGGGCAAAGCTGGCGGACTGCAGCTTGCGCTGCTCGTCGAACTGGTAGCGGGTCACGCCGACCAGTTTGCCGTTGGGCTGCACGGCGTTGATGTGCACGTACTCCTGGCCCTGGCGGTGCCACAGGCCGTGCTTGGAGCTCTGCGCCTCGCCGCCGCCCTGGGCCAGGGAGCGGTGGGCCTGGGCCAGGTTCTCGCTCCAGGGCGCCAGATACTCACCGACCAGCACGCCGGCCAGCATCAGCACCAGCATGGGTTTCATCACTGCCCAGACGATGCGCCCGACCGATACACCGGCGGCGCGCATGATGGTCAGCTCACTGTTGCTGGCCAGGCTGCCGAGGCCGATCAGGCAGCCGATCAGCGCTGCCATCGGCAGCATCTCGTAGGCCCGGCGCGGCAGGGTCAGCAGCACGTAGATCAGGGCTTCGAGGGTGCCGTAGCTATCGCTGAGGTCGCCCAGTTCGTCGACGAAGGCGAACAGCAGGGCCAGGCCGACGATGATGCCGAGCACCGAGAGGATGGCGAGGAAGACACTGGTGCCGATGTAGCGGTCGAGCTTATGCATGGGCCATCTCCTTCACTGCACGGCGACTGGCCAGCTTGAGTTTCATCGGTTGCCAGAGGAACAGCGCGGCGCCGATCAGCAGGAACAGCGCGTGCACCCACCACAGCCCCAGTTCCATGGGAATCTTGCCCTTGTCCAGCTGGCCGCGGGCGCCGATCAGCAGCGCCAGGTAGGCCATGTACAGCAGGATCGCCGGCAGCAGTTTGAGGAAGCGGCCCTGGCGCGGGTTGACCCGGGCCAGCGGCACCGCCAGCAGGGTGACGATGAATACCAGCAGCGGAATCGACAGGCGCCATTGCAGTTCTGCCTGGTGGCGCGGCTCGTCGCTGCCGATCAGCTCGCGGGTCGGAATCGCCTCGCGCTCGCCGATCTCGGCGCTGACGCTGGGCTTGGCCAGCAGCACGCCGTGGGTTTCGTACTTGGTGGCGCGGTAATCGGCCTGGCCGGGGTTGCCGTCATAGCGGTAGCCGTTTTCCAGGATCAGGTAGCGGCTGCCGTCCGCCTGGATCACCTGACGGCCTTTCTCCGCCACCAGCAGGGTGATGGCGCTTTCCTTCTTCTCGCCTTCGGATTTGCTGCGCGCCCGCTTCTCCGTAGTGAACACGCCGGCCAGCTGGCCGCGGTCCTCGGACAGGCCTTCGGTGTAGGTCACCCGCGAGCCATCCTTCATGGCCTGGAAGCGCCCCGGCACCAGGGTGTCGAACTCGGTCATGGCGTCCTGCTGGTTGAAGATCTTCGCCACTTCGGCCACACCCTGCGGCGCCAGGCCCAGGCTCAGCCAGGCCACCAGCACGGCGACGATGGCGGCCGGCGCCATGCTGTAGCCGAGCAGGCGGCGGTTGCTCATGCCAGTGGCGGACAGCACGGTCATCTCGCTGTCCAGGTACAGACGTCCGTAGGCCAGGAGGATGCCGAGGAACAGGCCCAGCGGTAGGATCAGCTGGAGGAAGCCGGGCATGCGATAGCCCATGATCAGGAACAGTACGCCCGGGTCCAGCACTCCCTGTGCGGCCTGGGCGAGGTACTTGATGAAGCGCCCGCTCATGATGATCACCAGCAGCACGGCACTCACCGCGCTGAGGGTCATCAGCACTTCGCGGGACAGATAACGGAAGACGATCAAACCGGACGCTCCAGGGTTGTCAGGCTCAGGCGGCAACGCTCACACTAGCCGCACTCGGTTACACGGCCCGCAGCAGCAGGCCTCGAAAAAATAGCCGGCATTATCCTGCAAACCCGACTCTTTGTCTTGGGGACAGCTCACCATGGAATTCCTCGTCAAAAGCACCCGCCCGGAAACCCTGAAGACCGCCACCCTGGTGGTCGCCCTCGGTGAGGGCCGCAAGCTCGGCGTCGCGGCCAAGGCCGTGGACGAGGCAAGCAGCGGCGCCATTTCCACCGTGTTGAAGCGTGGCGACATCGCCGGCAAGCAGGGCCAGACCCTGCTCCTGCACAGCCTGCCGGGCCTCAAGGCCGAGCGCGTGCTGCTGGTCGGCAGCGGCAAGGGCGAGCTATCCGACCGCCAGTTCCGCAAGTTGGTTGCAGCCGCCCATGGCGCGCTGAAGAACCTTGCCGGCACGGACGCGGTACTGGCCCTCGACGAGCTCAAGGTCAAGGGCCGCGATGCCTACGGCAAGGCCCGTCTGCTGGTGGAGACCCTTGCCGATGGCGGCTACGTGTTCGACCAGTTCAAGAGCAAGAAGGCGGAAGCCCGGGCGCTGAAGAAAATCACCCTGCTGGTCGACAAGGCCGGCCTGGCCGACGCCGAGCGCGGCAGCCTGCACGCCCAGGCCATCGCCAGCGGCATGGCCTTCACCAAGAACCTCGGCAACCTGCCGCCGAACCTGTGCCACCCCAGCTACCTGGCCGAAGAGGCCAAGGCCCTGGCCAAGGCGCACAAGAACCTCAAGGTCGACATCCTCGACGAGAAGAAGCTCAAGGAGCTCGGCGCCGGCGCCTTCCTCGCCGTGGCCCAGGGCAGCGAGCAGCCGCCGCGGATGATCGTGCTGCACTACACCGGCGGCAAGAAGGACGAACAACCCTTCGCCCTGGTCGGCAAGGGCATCACCTTCGACACCGGCGGCATCAGCATCAAGCCGGCCGCCGGCATGGACGAGATGAAGTACGACATGTGCGGTGCCGCCAGCGTGCTCGGCACCCTGCGCGGCGTACTGGAACTGCAGCTGCCGATCAACCTGGTGTGCCTGCTGGCCTGCGCCGAAAACATGCCGAGCGGCCGCGCCACCCGCCCGGGTGACATCGTCACCACCATGAGCGGGCAGACCGTCGAGATCCTCAACACCGACGCCGAAGGCCGCCTGGTGCTGTGCGATACCCTCACCTACGCCGAGCGCTTCAAGCCGCAGGCGGTGATCGACATCGCCACCCTCACCGGCGCCTGCGTGGTCGCCCTCGGCGCCAATGTTTCCGGCCTGATGGGCAACAACGATGCGCTGGTGAAGCAGATCCTCAAGGCCGGAGAGAGCGCCGACGACCGCGCCTGGCAACTGCCGCTGTACGACGAGTACCAGGAGCAGCTGGACAGCCCGTTCGCCGACATCGCCAACATCGGCGGACCGAAGGCCGGCACCATCACCGCAGGCTGCTTCCTGTCGCGCTTCGCCAAGAGCTACCACTGGGCGCACCTGGACATCGCCGGCACTGCCTGGATCAGCGGTGGCAAGGACAAGGGCGCCACCGGCCGCCCGGTACCCCTGCTGACCCAATATCTGCTGGACAGGGTCAAGTGAAGGTCGAGTTCTACGTCCTCTCCTCCGCCACGCCGGAAGGCCGCCTGCGCGCGGCCTGCCAGCTGGCGAGCAAGGCCTGGAAGGCCGGCCTGCCGGTATTCCTGCGCGGCGCCGACGAAGCCCAGTGCGCCGCCCTGGACCAGTTGCTATGGAGCTTCCGCCCGGAGTCGTTCATCCCCCACAACCTGCACGAGGAAGATTCGCAGGCCCCGGTGGTGATCGGCCTCGACCAGGCGCCGAGCCAGGCCGGCGGCGTATTGCTCAATCTGCATCCGCAGCTGTCGCCGCACCTGGCCCAGTTCAGCCGGGTGATCGAGATCGTCAACCAGGAACCGGCGCTGCTCGCCCAATGCCGCGACAGCTTCCGCCAGTACCGCCAGCTGGGCCACGACCCGCAACGCGTGGAACTCTGAAGGTCACCGAGGTCGAAATAGGCCTAGACTCGGCGTAGAATCTGCCACCCCGCCCACCTCTCCTTGCTCGCAACGTCCATGGACAGCTCCAAACCGCCCAAGTCCGATCTCCTGCTGGACGATCTGGAAGCCATCCGCCAGTTGCTGGAAAAGGAGCAGCTGGAGCCGCCGCTGCTGACCGAAACCCTGGACGACGATCTGCAGATTCCGCTGCTGTCGGAAATCATCGAGCCCAGCCCGAGCACTCCCGCGTCAGCCCCTGCACCAGCGATACCTGCCACTCCGGTTGCCAGCGTGCCGCTGTCCTACCCGGTACAGCCGGCCATCGCCCCGGCGCCCGCTGCCCCTACCGCCGCGGCGACGCCCAGAGCGACACCGCCACAGCCCCAAGCCAGCGCCAGCCTGGCGCACAGCGGCCTGATCCAGAACCGCCTGGATGCCGAGCTGCGCGCTGCCGCCCAGCTGATCCTGCAGGACGTGATCGACGACTTCGTGCCGCAGATCGAGGCCGAGCTCAAACGCCGTCTCGATGCCCGCCTGGACCGCCTGATCAAGCAGCCCAAGCCCTAGCACCGCCCTGTTCTGGACGCCAGCCGGCGGCCAGTGGCCCCGGGTGGGTGCCAGCCGTTATACTTCGCGGCTTTCCCGCTCAGTTGCCAATACGGTCCCGCCGCACCCATGGACAAGACCTACCAGCCCCACGCCATCGAAACCGCCCTGTACGAGAACTGGGAGGCGAACAACTACTTCGCCCCGCAAGGTTCCGGCGAGCCCTACACCATCATGATCCCGCCGCCGAACGTCACCGGCAGCCTGCACATGGGCCATGGCTTCAACAATTCGATCATGGACTGCCTGATCCGCTTCCGCCGCATGCAGGGCCGCAACACCCTGTGGCAGCCGGGCACCGACCACGCGGGCATCGCCACGCAGATGGTGGTCGAGCGCCAGCTGGCCGCCGACGGCATCGGTCGCCACGACCTGGGCCGCGAGAAGTTCCTGGAGAAGGTCTGGGAGTGGAAGGAGCAGTCCGGCGGCACCATCACCCGGCAGATCCGTCGCCTGGGCTCCTCGGTGGACTGGTCGCGCGAGCGTTTCACCATGGACGAAGGCCTGTCCGAAGCCGTTAAAGAGGCCTTCGTGCGCCTGCACCAGGACGGCCTGATCTACCGCGGCAAGCGCCTGGTCAACTGGGACACCAAGTTCCACACCGCCATCTCCGACCTCGAAGTGGAAAACCACGACGAGAAGGGACACCTGTGGAACCTGCGCTACCCGCTGGCCGACGGCAACAAGACTGCCGACGGCAAGGATTACCTGATCGTCGCCACCACCCGCCCGGAAACCATGCTCGGCGACAGCGCCGTGGCCGTGCACCCGGAAGACGAGCGCTACAAGGCGCTGATCGGCACCTTCGTCGAGCTGCCGCTGGTGGGCCGCCGTATCCCGATCATCGCCGACGACTACTGCGACCCCGAGTTCGGCACCGGCTGCGTGAAGATCACCCCGGCCCACGACTTCAACGACTACGAAGTCGGCAAGCGCCACAATCTGCCGCTGCTCAACATATTCGACAAGAACGCCGCCGTACTGGCCAAGGCCCAGGTGTTCAACATCGACGGCAGCGTCAACGCCGAGATCGACGGCACTCTGCCGGCCGAATATGCCGGCCTCGACCGCTTCGTCGCCCGTAAGCAGATAGTCGCTGCGTTTGAAGCCGCCGGCCTGCTGGAGAAGATCGACGACCACGCTTTGAAAGTGCCGAAGGGCGACCGCTCCGGTACCGTCATCGAGCCCTGGCTGACCGACCAGTGGTACGTCTCCACCAAGCCGCTGGCCGAGAAAGCCATCGCCGTGGTCGAGAGCGGCGAGATCCAGTTCGTGCCCAAGCAGTACGAAAACATGTACTTCAGCTGGATGCGTGACATCCAGGACTGGTGCATCAGCCGCCAGCTGTGGTGGGGGCACCGCATCCCGGCCTGGTACGACGATGCCGGCAACGTCTACGTCGGCCGCGACGAGGCGGAAGTCCGCGCCAAGCACAACCTCGGCGACGCCAACCTGCGCCAGGACGAAGACGTGCTGGACACCTGGTTCAGCTCCGGCCTGTGGACCTTCTCCACCCTCGGCTGGCCGCAGCAGACCGACTTCCTCAAGACCTTCCACCCCACCGACGTGCTGGTCACCGGCTTCGACATCATCTTCTTCTGGGTCGCCCGGATGATCATGCTGTCCACCCACCTGACCGGGCAGATCCCGTTCAAGACCGTGTACGTGCACGGCCTGGTGCGCGATGGCCAGGGCCAGAAGATGTCCAAGTCCAAGGGCAACGTGCTCGACCCGCTGGACATCGTCGACGGCATCGAGCTGGACGCCCTGCTGGAGAAACGCACCAGCGGCATGATGCAGCCCAAGCTGGCCGAGAAAATCGCCAAGCAGACCCGCGCCGAGTTCCCCGAAGGCATCGCCGCCTACGGTACCGACGCCCTGCGCTTCACCAACCTGGCGCTGGCCTCCACCGGTCGTGACATCAAGTTCGACATGGGCCGCGTCGAGGGTTACCGCAACTTCTGCAACAAGCTGTGGAACGCCGCCAACTTCGTCATCGAGAACACCGATGGCCAGGACACCGGCATCAACGGCGAAGCAGTGGACCTGTCGCCGGTGGATCGCTGGATCATCTCCGCCCTGCAGCGCTGCGAGCAGGACGTGACCCGCCACCTCGACGCCTTCCGCTTCGACATGGCCGCCCAGGCCCTCTACGAGTTCATCTGGGACGAGTACTGCGCCTGGTACCTGGAGCTGGTCAAGCCGGTGCTGTGGGACGAGAACGCGCCAGTCGAGCGCCAGCGCGGCACCCGCCGTACCCTGGTGCGCGTGCTGGAAGTGATCCTGCGCCTGGCCCACCCGTTCATGCCCTTCATCACCGAAGAAATCTGGCAGCGCATCAAGGGCCAGGCCGGCATCACCGGCGAGACCATCATGCTGCAGGCCTGGCCGGTGGCTAACGAGAGCCGCATCGATGCTGCCGCCGAAGGCGACATCGAGTGGGTCAAACAACTGATGCTCGGCGTACGGCAGATCCGTGGCGAGATGAAGATCTCCATGGCCAAGCGCATCGATATCATCGTCGCCAACGCCGGGACCGAAGACCTGCGCCGCCTGGCCGACTTCGAGCCGCTGCTGAACAAGCTGGCCAAGCTGGAATCGGTCCGCGTGCTGGCCGCCGGTGAGGAAGCGCCGATGTCCGCCACCACCCTGGTCGGCGAGATGCAGGTGCTGGTGCCGATGGCCGGGCTGATCGATAAGGACGCCGAACTGGCGCGCCTGGACAAGGAAATCCAGCGCCTGCAAGGCGAAGTGCAGCGCGTCGGCGGCAAGCTGAGCAACGAAGGCTTCGTCGCCAAGGCGCCGGCCGAAGTGCTCGACAAGGAGCGCGCCAAGCTGGCCGAAGCCGAACAGGCGCTGGCCAAGCTGGTCGAGCAGCGCGAGAAGATCGCCAACCTGTAAGACGAAGAGGCCCGCACATGCGGGCCTTTTTCTGGCCAAGGAAAGCCGATGATCCAGTTACGTTTCGAATCGACCCTGCCAATCACGCCCGAGATCGCCTGGGGCTGGATCACCGAGGTCCACAGCCTGCGCCAGGAGATGCGGCCCTGGCTGTGGATGAGCATCCCCCTCGGCCTGCGTAACCTGCAGGACGTGCAGGTGCAGCCCGGCACGCCGCTGTTCACCAGCCAGCTGTGGCTGTTCGGCTTGCTGCCGCTGGGCACCTCGAAGCTGACCCTGCTGACGCTCAAGCCCGGCAAGGGTTTCGTCGAACAGTCACCGATGACCGGCATGCGCCTGTGGCGCCATGAACGCACCCTGCAGCCGCTGGACGGCGGCACCCGCGTGGTCGATCAGCTGACGGTCGACCCGCTGCTGCCAGACTTCATCGTGCGCGCCTTCCTGCAGCTGTTCTTCTCCAGCCGCCACCGCGTGCTGCGCCGCCGCGCCGCACGTCAGGCCCGCTGAGCCAAGGAGCAAACCCGTGGACGTGAGCAAGACCAAGACCAGCTTCTATCGCCGCCTGTACGTGGCCTGGCTGATCGACAGCGGCGGTGCCACCAGCGTGCCGGCCCTGATGGCCGCCACCGGCATGCCCCGGCGCACCGCCCAGGACACCCTGGCGGCCCTGGCCGAGCTGGATATCCTCTGCGACTTCGTCCAGCACGACGGCGAACGCAACAATGCCGGCCACTACCTGATCCGCGAGTGGGGGCCGATCGACCGTAGCTGGGTCGAGGCCAACCTGGCACAGATCAAGGCGCTGCTCGGCTACCCCTGAGCCATCCTGGCCGCCCTACCGCTTCAGCTCCTCAGCGCGCCGCCTGATCCGACCGGGGTACTAAACACGCATCCACGCTCTTAGGGTGGCCAGCGCTGCGCTGCCTTCCAGGCCTTACTCGCGCCCCTTGCAAAAACTTGTACAAATCAATTTATTTGTACAACCATGCATTCCAGTGTTTACTTGTACAACACATAGTCCTTGTACAAGTTTTCAATGGGAGGTGCGCATGGGTGATCGTCTCAAGCTCGGCATCAGCGCCTGCCTGCTCGGCGAGCGGGTGCGCTACAACGGCGGCCACAAGCGCTCCGCCTTGTGCACCGAGGTCCTGACTGAACACTTCGAACTGGTCCCGGTCTGCCCGGAAGTGGCAATCGGCCTGGGCACCCCGCGCCCGGCCATCCGCCTGGTTGGCGATGCCGATGCACCCCGCGCGCTGGTTCCCCAGGAACATGGTCGCGACCTGACCGCCGAGCTGCGCGACCAGGGCGCCCGCGTCGCCCGCGAGCTGGATGACATCAGTGGCTTCGTGCTGATGCACAAGTCGCCGTCCTGCGGTCTGCACCGGGTCAAGCTGTACCGTGACAACGGCCACCTGGCCGAGGCCACCACCCGCGGCGTGTTCGCCGCCAGCCTGCACCAGCAGCGCCCCGAGCTGCCGCTGGAAGACGAAGGCCGCCTGCACGACCCGGTGCTGCGCGAGAACTTCCTCAACCGGGTGTTCGTCTACGGCCGCTGGCAGCGCCTGCTCGCCGGCGGCTTGAGCCAACAGGGCCTGCTCGACTTCCATGCCCGCCACAAGTACCTGCTGATGGCGACCCACCCGCAGCAGCAGAAGGCCCTCGGCCGGCTGCTCAGCAACCTCTCGAACCAGGATCTGGTCGACCTGGCGCCGCGCTACTTCCGTCAGCTGATGGACGCGCTCAGCCGCCCGGCCACCCGCGGCACCCATAGCAATGTGCTGCAGCACCTCAGCGGTCATCTCAAGCAGCACCTCGGCGATGCCGAGCGCACCGAGCTGCAGCGGCTGATCGAGCAGTACCGCACCGGGGTGATACCGCTGGTGGTGCCGCTGACCCTGCTGCGCCACCACTTCAATCGTCATCCGGATGCCTACGTGGCCAACCAGGACTACCTGCAGCCGTACCCGGACGATCTCAGCCTGAGGAATGCGATTTGAGCGACACCCCCGTCGACTACCCCAGCGCCCTGGCCCTGGGTTACCTGCCGATCCGCGACGTGGCGCGCGCCACCGGGGTCAACCCGGTGACCCTGCGCGCCTGGGAGCGGCGCTACGGCCTGGTGGTGCCCTTCCGCACGCCCAAGGGGCATCGCCTGTATGCGCCCGAGCAGGTGCAGCGCATCCAGCAGGTGCTGACCTGGCTCAACCGCGGCGTCGCCGTCGGCCAGGTCAAGGAGCTGCTGGAGCAGAGCACACCGCCGGAAACCCTCAGCAACGGCGTGTGGGACGAACTGCGCCAGGCCATGCTCAACAGCGTGGCGCGCCAGGCCGAACGCAGCCTGGACGAGGCCTTCAACCGCGCCCAGTCGCTGTACCCGCCGCAGATCCTGTGCCGCCAGTTGCTCCTGCCGCTGCTGGCCGAGCTGGACCGGCGCTGGCGCGACCTGCCGTTCGGCGCCCAGCTGGAGCAAGTGTTCTTCCACTCCTGGCTGCGTAGCAAGCTCGGTGCGCGCCTGTACCACGACAACCGCCAGTACAACGGCGCGCCGCTGCTGCTGGCCAGCCAGTCCGGCCTGTACCTGGAGCCCGGCCTGTGGCTGTGCGCCTGGCTGATCAACAGCGCCGGCTGCCCGGTGCAGGTGCTGGACTGGGCGGTGCCGACCAGCGAACTGGTGCAGGCGGTGGACCATATCGCCCCGCGCGCCCTGCTGCTGTACTCCAGCCAGGCCCTGGCCGCACCGCTGCGCCACCAGCTGCCGCGCCTGCTCGAGGCCTGCGCCATCCCCGTGCTGCTGGCCGGCCCGGCCGCCACCATCCATGCCGAGGAGCTGCATGGCCTACATCTGGCCGCCGATCCGCTGCTGGCCGAGCAGCGCCTGCGCGAACTGGGCCTGCTGGAGGACGCGCCATGCGCCAGCTGATGTGGCTGCGCAGCGACCTGCGCGTAGCCGACAACAGCGCGCTGGCCGCCGCCATGGCCGCCGGCCCGACCCTGGCCGTGTACCTGATCAGCCCCGAGCAGTGGCGCGAGCATGACGACGCGCCGTGCAAGGTCGACTTCTGGCTGCGCAACCTGGCCGAGCTGCAGCCACGCCTGGCCGCGCTCAACGTGCCGTTGCTGATCCGCGTGGCGCCACGCTGGCGCGACGCTCCCGCCGTGCTGGCCGAGCTGTGCCGCGAACACGACATCGCTGGGGTGTGGGTCAACGAGGAATACGGCATCCACGAGCAGGTCCGCGACCAGGCGGTGGAGCGCGAGCTGCGTCGCCATGGCATGGCCTTCCACCACTGGCTGGACCAGCTGTTCTTCCGCCCCGGCAGCGTGCTGACCCAGTCCGGCGGCTACTTCCAGGTGTTCAGTCAGTTCCGTAAGGTCTGCTACCAGCGCCTGCACAGCGCCCTGCCGGCACTGGTGCCAATGCCTGCACCGCAGCAACCGCTGGAGATCGCCAGCGATGCCATTCCCGGCGCGATCGAAGGCTTCGCCACCCCGGAAGCCAGCCTGCGCGAGTACTGGCCGGCCGGCGAGGAAGCCGCACGTGAGCGCCTGGCCCTGTTCGCCGACGAGCTGCTGAGCGGGTACCAGCAGCGCCGCGACATCCCCGGCGTGGACGGCACCAGCCAGATGTCGCCCTACCTGGCCTGCGGCGCGATCTCGCCGCGCCAGTGCCTGCATGCCGCCCTGCGCAGCAACCAGGGCGAGTTCGAGACCGGCAACCCCGGCGCCGTCACCTGGATCAACGAGCTGCTCTGGCGCGAGTTCTACAAGCACATCCTGGTCGGCTATCCCCGCGTCTCCCGCCATCGCGCCTTCCGCACGGAGACCGAGGCACTGCGCTGGCGTCACGCCCCCGACGAGCTGGCCGCCTGGCAGCAGGGCCGCACCGGCATCCCGCTGGTCGACGCCGCCATGCGCCAGCTGCTGGCCACCGGCTGGATGCACAACCGCCTGCGCATGGTGGTGGCGATGTTCCTGACCAAGAACCTGCTGATCGACTGGCGCGAGGGCGAGCGCTGGTTCATGCGCCACCTGATCGACGGCGACCTGGCCGCCAACAACGGTGGCTGGCAGTGGAGCGCCTCCACCGGCACCGACGCGGCGCCCTACTTCCGCATCTTCAACCCGGTCAGCCAGTCGCAGAAGTTCGACCCGGACGGCCGCTTCATTCGCCGCTGGCTGCCGGAGCTGGCGGAGCTGGACAAGCACGACATCCACGATCCCTCCGCTCGTGGCGGGCTGTTCGGCGTACCCGGCTATCCGGCGCCGCTGGTCGATCTCGGCGCCTCCCGCGAGCGCGCCCTCAACGCGTTCCGCGACCTACCCAAGAAGGCGAGCGGCCATGAGTGACTTCCTGCGTAACTTCGCCCAGCGCTTCGCCGCCCTGGATGCCGGTAATCTGCAGCGGCTCGGCGAGCTGTACAGCGACGACATCCTGTTCCGCGACCCGCTGCACGAGGTACGTGGCCTGCCCGCGCTGCGGGCCTACTTCGCCGAGCTGTACGCCAACGTGCAGGAATTGCACTTCGAGTTCCACGGCTTCGACCAGGTCGCCGACGGCGAGGGTTACCTGCGCTGGACCATGACCTTCCGTCACCCGCGCCTGCGCGGCGGCGTACCGATCGCCGTGGAGGGCTGCTCGCACCTGCTGTGGTGGGACAAGGTCTACCAGCACCGCGACTATTTCGACGCCGGCGCGCTGCTCTATGAGCACTTGCCGCTCATGGGCGGGGTCATCGCCTGGCTCAAGCGGAGGCTGGCATGAGCCGGCGCATCTGGCTCACCGGTGCCAGCAGCGGCATCGGCGCGGCGCTGGCCGAACTGCTGCTGCAGCGCGGCGAACGCCTGGCCCTGAGCGCCCGCAACGCCGAGGCACTCGGAGCGATCGCCCAGCGTTACCCGCAGCAGGTGCTGCTGGTGCCCGGTGACCTCGGCGACGCCAACCAGGTACGCCTGATCGGCGAACGCATCGCCCAGCGCTGGGGCGCCCTGGACCAGGTGATACTCAACGCCGGTACTTGCGAGTACATCGACGCCCAGCATTTCGAGGCCGCCCTGGTCGAGCGGGTGGTGCGCGGCAACCTGCTGTCCGCCGCCTACTGCATCGAGGCCGCCCTGCCGCTGCTGCGCCTGGGCCAGGCTCCGCACCTGGTGCTGATGGGCAGCTCGGTGACGCACCTGGCCCTGCCGCGTGCCGGGGCCTATGGCGCGTCCAAGGCCGCGCTGCGCTACCTGGCCGAATCCCTGCGCCTGGACCTGCCGGAGATCGACATCACCCTGGTCAGTCCCGGCTTCGTCGATACGCCGCTGACCCGCCGCAACGACTTCCCCATGCCCATGTTGTGGCCGGTCGAGCGCGCCGCTCGGCATATCGCCGCGCGCCTCGAGCGGCGCCCGCTGGAGCTCGCCTTCCCCGGCCTGTTCATCGGCGTCCTGCGCCTGCTCGCCCACCTACCCGCCCGCCTGCGCCTGGCCCTCGGCCGTCGCCTCGCCCGCAAGGAATCCGTATGAAAGTTGCCATCGTCGGCGGTGGTATTTCCGGCCTCACCTGCGCCTACCTGCTGCAGCGCCAGCACGAGGTCACCGTGTTCGAGGCGGGCGACTGGATCGGCGGCCATACCCATACGGTCGACGTGCAGGTGGAGGGGCGCAGCTACGCCATCGACACCGGCTTCATCGTGTTCAACGACTGGACCTACCCCAACTTCATCCGCCTCATGGACAAGCTGGGGGTTGCCTCGCAACCTACCGAGATGAGCTTCTCGGTGCACGACCCGGTGAGCGGCGACGAATACAACGGCAACAACCTCAACAGCCTCTTCGCCCGCCGCCGCAACCTGCTCAGCCCGCCGTTCTGGGGCATGTTGCGCGACATCCTGCGCTTCAATCGCGAAGCCCTGGCCGACCTGGCCGCGAGCCGCATCGCCGGCGACACCACGCTGGGTGAGTACCTGCGGCAGCGCGGTTACGGCCAGCGCTTCATCCAGCACTACATCGTGCCGATGGGCGCGGCCATCTGGTCCATGTCACTGCAGGACATGCTCGGCTTTCCCCTGCAGTTCTTCGTGCGCTTCTGCAAGAACCACGGCCTGCTGTCGGTCAGCCAACGGCCCCAATGGCGGGTCATCCAAGGCGGCTCGCGCAGCTACGTGGAACCACTGACTAGCGGCTTCGCCGAGCACATCCGCCTGAACTGCCCGGTGCAGCGCGTGCAGCGCGACGCCGAGGGCGTCACCGTGCACAGCCCGGCGGGGGTGGAACGCTTCGACCGCATCGTGTTCGCCTGCCACAGCGACCAGGCCCTGGACCTGCTGGCCTCGCCGACCCTGGCCGAGCGCGCCATCCTCGGCGCACTGCGCTACGCCGACAACGAGGTGGTGCTGCACACCGACACCCGCCTGTTGCCACGCCGCCAGCTGGCCTGGGCCAGCTGGAACTACCGCCTGGGCGGCCCCGCCGAACAGCCGGCGGCGGTGACCTACAACATGAACATCCTGCAGGGCATCGAGGCGCCGCGGACCTTCTGCGTCAGCCTCAACCAGACCGCCGCCATCGACCCGGCGCAGATCCTCGGGCGCTACCGCTACGCCCATCCGCAATACAGCCTGGCCGGCCTGCGCGCCCAGGAACGCTGGCGCGAACTGCACGGCGTGCACCACAGCTACTTCTGCGGTGCCTACTGGGCCAACGGTTTCCATGAAGACGGCGTCGCCAGCGCGTTGCGCGTGGCCGAAGCCTTCGGTGAGCACCTGTGAACAGCGCGCTCTACCAGGGCTGGGTCAGCCACCGCCGGCACCTGCCGCGCGGCCATGGCTTCCGCTATCGCATGGGCATGCTCTACCTGGACCTGGCTGAGCAAGACGAAGTGCTCGCGCTCTCGCCCCTGGCCGGCCGCTCGCGCTGGGCGCCCTTTGCGTTTCGCGAGAGTGATTACCTGCCGCACCTCACCGGCACCGGCCTGGCGCTGCAGCAGGCGGTTCGCCAATGCGTCGCACAGGCCCTGGGCCATGCGCCGCAGGGCCGCATCTGCCTGCTGACCCAGCCGCGCAGCTGGGGCCTGGCCTTCAACCCGGCCAGCTTCTTCTACTGCTTCGAGGCGGACGGCCGCCTGGCGGCGATCCTCTGCGAAGTGAGCAACACGCCCTGGCGCCAGCGCTATCACTACGTGCTGCCGGCACATGCCGAGGGCGAGTCGCGGCAACGGGTGGCCAAGGCCTTCCATGTCTCGCCCTTCCTGCCCCGCGATGTGGAATACCGCATGCGCTTCGCCCCGCCCGGCGAGCACCTGCGCATCCACATGGAGGACTGGCAAGGCGCGGACCGACTGTTCGAGGCCGGCCTCGGCCTGGGCCGCATCGAGCTGAGCCGCGCCAGCCTGCACCGCCACCTGCTGAGTTTTCCCTGGATGACGGCCAAGACCCTGCTGGCCATCTATTGGCAGGCCCTGCGCCTGCTGCTCAAGCGCATGCCGCTGTTCGACCACCGCGCCGCAGATGACGAGCGCCCCACCGCCTTACTGGAGCCCCGCCATGAAAAGTCCTGACCTGATATCCGCCAAGAGCAGCGTACGCAGCGGCAACGGCCTGGGCGCCGGGCTGCTGCGCCGCCTGGTACTGCGCCAGCTCGGCCAGCTGCGCCACGGCCGGCTCAGCGTGCTGGAGAATGGCGAACGCCTGGAGTTCGGCCGGGACGGCGCCAGCCTGCACGCGGAGATCGAGGTGCTCGATCCGGCGCTGTGGGCGCTGGTGGCCGGCAATGGCTCGATCGGCTCGGGCGAGGCCTATATCCACGGCTACTGGAGCAGCCCGGACCTGACCGCGGTGATCCGCCTGTTCGTCGCCAACCTCGATGTGCTGGACGGCATGGAGCGTGGCCTGGCGCTGCTCTTCGGCCGCCCGCTGATGCAGGGTTTGCACTGGCTGAATCGCAACACCCGCGCGGGCTCGCGCCGCAATATCGCCGCCCACTACGACCTCGGCAATCAGCTGTTCGAGCAGATGCTCGACCCGACCATGATGTACTCCGCGGCCATGTTCGAGGCTGCCGACGACAGCCTGGAACAGGCCCAGCTGAACAAGCTCGAGCGCATCTGCCAGAAGCTCGCCCTGCGCCCCGAGGACCATCTGCTGGAGATCGGAACCGGCTGGGGCAGCATGGCCATCTACGCCGCCACCCACTACGGCTGCCGGGTGACCACCACCACCCTGTCGCGCGAACAGTACGACTACACCCGCCAGCGCATCGAGGAACAGGGGCTGCAGCAGCGCGTCACCCTGCTGCTGGAGGACTATCGCGACCTCGAGGGTCAGTACGACAAGCTGGTGTCCATCGAGATGGTCGAGGCCGTCGGCCATCGTTACCTGCCCGACTATTTCCGCCAGTGCAGCCGCCTGCTCAAGGCCGACGGGCTGATGCTGCTGCAGAGCATCACCATCCGTGACCAGCGCTACGAGCAGGCGTGCCGCTCGGTGGACTTCATCCAGCGCTACATCTTCCCCGGCGGCGCCCTGCCCTCGGTGCACAAGCTGTTGCAGGTGGTGACAGAGGAAACGGACATGAACCTGCACCACATGGAGGACTTCGGCCTGCACTACGCGCGCACCCTGCGCCTGTGGCACGACAACCTGCGCCGCGCCCGCCACCAGCTGGAGCAGCTGGGCTACGACGAATACTTCTACCGGCTGTGGGAGTTCTACCTGTGCTACTGCGAGGGCGGCTTCCTCGAACGCAGCATCGGCACCGCCCAGCTGCTGCTGGCCAAGGAAGCCGCGCGCCCGGCGCCGCTGCTCGGCCGCTTCAGCGCCTGAGCCTCTCCCCTCACCCCTTGGGAGAGGGGCTGGAGTGAGGACCCTCTAGACCACTCGAACTTTCGGCCCAATTGCATGCGTCCAACCCACTCGCTGCTGCTCAACGCCCTGCTGTTCCAGCTCGGCTGGCTGGCCTGCGTGTTCGGTGCCCAGCAGCCCTGGCTACTGTCGCTCGCCGCGCTCTGCCTGGCCGTGCATCTGCGCCTGCTGGCTCACCCCGGCGAGTGGCGCGGACTGCTCGCCGTCACGCTGTTCGGCTGCGCCCTGGACAGCGTCCTGCTCAACCTCGGCGTGTTCGACTTCGCCGGCGAAAGCCTCCTGCTGCCCGCCTGGCTGGCTTTGCTCTGGGCGCTGTTTGCCAGCACCCTCAGGCACAGCCTGGCTTGGACCGCTCGCCCCTGGTGGCTGGGTAGTCTGCTCGGCGCCCTGGGCGCGCCGCTGTCCTATCTCGGCGGCGCACGGCTGGCCGGCGTCGAGCTGCCGCTGGGGCTGTGGCCGACGCTGCTCCTGCTCGGCGCGATCTGGGCCGGGGTGATGCCGCTGGCGCACCGGATGATGGGCAGACCGAGCCCGACCTGAGGCACGCCGGTCGGTCAGGCGAGCCACCCACGGCGACCTGCCGTACACTGCGCGCCATGAGTACCATCCCCCATCTCCAGCTTCCCGCCGCCGACATCAGCTGCAGCAACTGCGCCGCCTGCTGCTGCCAGCTGGAAGTGATGCTGATCACCGACACCGGCGTGCCGCAGCGCTTCATCGCCACCGATGACTGGGGTGGCGAAGTGATGCGCCGTTTGGACGATGGCTGGTGCGCGGCGCTGGACCGCGACAGCATGCGCTGCACCATCTACGAGGTGCGCCCGCTGATCTGCCGCGAGTTCGAGATGGGCTCGCCGGAATGCCGTGACGAGCGCGGCGGCATGAACGGCATCTACCGCTAGCGAACGGGCATGAAAAAGCCGGGCACCAGGCCCGGCTTTTTTGCGCCCAGCACTTAGAAGCTGGTGCGGTAATGCAGGGTATACGCCTCGACACCGTCATTGGGCTGCTTGATGCCGGCGTTGGAGTAGTGGATCGCACGGATACCGACTTCCTGGCCGGAGAAGCGCAGGCCGAGGCCGATGCGGTCTTCGAACTGGAAGGAGGAGCCCAGGTCGTTGTCTTCCAGCTCGGTATTGGCGAAGGCCGCGACACCGATACCGGCCTCGACGTAAGGCTTCACCGTCTCGCCGGCGAATTCGTAAACGAATACCGGAGCGAAGGACAGGCTGTGGTTGCTGGAGGTTTCGTCACCTTCCCAGAAGGTATAGCCGGCGTCCCAGTAGCCGGTCAGGCGACCGACATTGCTCTGCCACCAGCTTTTATCCCAGTCCCACTGGGCGCCCAGGCGATAGACCATGGTGGAGTCGCCGCTCTGGCCGATGGCGGCGGTGAAGTCGACGGCCTGGGCGGTCAGGCTGCTCAGACCGAGGGCTGCTGCTGCGGCCAGGGAAAGTATCTTCTTCATACACAACATCCTGTAGCGATGGAGGTGGGAGTTTTTTATCGTCTCGCAGTATAGGAAAAATTCTTATTAGAGAAAGGTATAACCCCGCTCAAAAAGCATTCATCCCTATCACACAGGGAGCGCCTCTACCGCTGCGAGTTCCAACAATAATTTCGGCATCACCGACTGCATCGCCACGGCGTCGCCACTGCTCCACAGGCGGATGCCCTGGGCCGGCCCTGTGGCGCGCAGGCCGCGCTGGTCGAGCAGCGATTGCAGGTGGCGCGCCACCGCCGCACCGGTGTCCACCAGGCTGATCGATTCCGGCACCAGCTCACGCAGCAGCGGCTTGATAAAGGGATAGTGGGTGCAGCCGAGAATCAGCGTGTCGCAGCCCTCGGCCAGCAGCGGTTCGACCCAGCCACGCAGCAGCTCGCGAGTGCGCGGGGCATCCAGTTCGCCGGCCTCGATCTGCTCGACCAGCCCCGGGCAGGGCTGGGTGATCACCCGCACGTCGCTGGCGAAGCGATCGAGCAGCGCGGCGAACTTCGCGCTCTTCAGGGTGCCGGTGGTGGCCAGCACGCCGACCACCCCGCTGCGGGTGGCGGCAGCCGCCGGCTTCACCGCCGGCTCCATGCCGACGATGGGCAACTCCGGATAGCGCTCACGCAGGTCGGCCACCGCGGCGGCAGTCGCCGTATTGCAGGCCAGCACCAGCGCCTTGGCACCCTGCCCCAGGAGGAACTCGGCGATCTTCTGGCTGCGCTCGCGAATGAATTCCGGGGTCTTCTCGCCGTAGGGCACATGACCGCTGTCGGCCACATACAACAGCGACTCGTCAGGCAGGCGTGCGCGGATCTCGCGCAGCACTGAGAGGCCGCCGACGCCGGAGTCGAACACACCGATGGGCGCCTGGCTCATGCGCGCGCTCCACAGACCAAGCACTCGGGATCGCGCTTGACTCGCAGCTCACGGAAGCGCGAACCGAGGGCGTCGATCAGCAGCAGACGCCCCACCAGCGGTTCGCCGAAACCGACCAGCAGCTTGAGTGCCTCCAGCGCCTGCAGGCTGCCCACCAGGCCCACCAACGGGCCGACCACGCCGGCCTCGCTGCAGGTCAGTTCGGCCTCGCTGCCATGGCCGTACAGGCAGTGGTAGCAGGGGCTGGCCGCCTCGCGTGGGTCGAACACCGCGAGCTGGCCCTCCAGGCGAATCGCCGCGCCGGACACCAGCGGCTTGCCGGCGGCCACGCAGGCGGCGTTGACGGCCTCGCGGGTGGTGAAGTTGTCGGAGCAGTCCAGCACCAGGTCCACCGCTGCCACGGCGGCGGCCAGGGAATCCTCGTCCAGCGCCGCGCGATGCGGCACCAGCCTGATCTGCGCATTGATGGCGGCCAGACGAGTCATGGCCGAGTCGACCTTGGTCACGCCGACCTGTGTGCTGTCGTGAATGATCTGCCGCTGCAGATTGGTCAGGTCGACCGTATCGAAATCGGCCAGGTGCAACTCGCCAATACCGGCGGCGGCCAGGTACAGAGCCACCGGTGAGCCGAGGCCACCGAGGCCGATGATCAGTACACGGCTCTGTTTCAGCTTGAGCTGCCCGGCCACGTCGATCTGCGGCAGCAATATCTGCCGGCTGTAGCGCAGCAGCTCGTCGTCGGTGAGTTCCAGGCTCATGCTGTCCACTGCCCCAGGGAAATACGTTCGTGGCCGCCGAGATCGCGGCGGCTTTCCACGGCAGCGAAGCCTGCCGCACTCAGCAGCCCGCGCACCGCCTCGGCCTGATCGTAGCCGTGCTCCAGCAGCAACCAGCCACCGGCTTCGAGATGCCGCGGCGCCTGGTCGATGATCTGGCGAATATCGTCCAGGCCGTCGGCGCCGGCCACTAGTGCGCTCATCGGTTCGAAGCGCACATCGCCCTCGTCCAGATGGCGGTCCGCCGTCGCAATGTAAGGTGGATTGCTGACGATCAGGTCGAAGCGTTCGCCGGCCAGGGCGTCGAACCAGCTGCTCAGGCGGAAGCCGGCATTGGTCAATTTGAGCCGCTGGCGATTGCGCTCAGCCAGCTCTACGGCCTCGGCGATACGGTCCACCCCGGTCACTCTCCAGCCGCCGCGTTCGCTGGCCAGGGCCAGTGCGATGGCGCCAGTGCCGGTGCCCAGGTCGAGCACGCGCCGCGGCGCGGCCGGTGCCAGCTGCAGGGCAGTCTCCACCAGCAGCTCGGTATCGGGGCGGGGAATCAGGGTGTGCGGCGCGACTTCCAGATCCAGGCTCCAGAAGCCCTGGTGGCCGAGGATATAGGCCACCGGCTCGCCCGCGCGGCGGCGTTCGAGCATGGTGGCAAAGGCACTCAGCTGCTCGGCGCCCGGCTCATGCTCGGGCCAGGTGCGCAGGTAGCTGCGCGGCTTGCCCAGAGCAGCGGCCAGCAACAGCTCGGCATCCAGCCGCGCCGTCGGCGAGTCCGGCAGCGTCGCGCTATCGAGCAGGGATTGGATGGAGGCCATGCACGAGGTCCTATGCCTGTGGCTCCCTCTCCCCTTGGGAGAGGGCTGGGGTAAGGGAGTTGCAGGCCACTCGGAGCAACCTGAAAGCCCCTCACCCCCACCCCCTCTCCCGGCGGGAGAGAGGTGAAATCAATCGCCCAGGGCCGCCAGCTGGTCGGCCTGGTATTCCTGCAGCAGCGGCTCGATAACCTGCTCCACCGCGCCGCCGATCACTTCGTTCAGCGAGTACAGGGTCAGGTTGATGCGGTGATCGGTGACGCGGCCCTGGGGGAAGTTATAGGTGCGGATGCGCTCGGAGCGATCGCCGGAGCCTACCAGCAGCTTGCGCGTGTCGGAGATCTCCTTGTGCGCGGCGGCGTCCTGCTGGTCCTGCAGCTTGGCCGCCAGCCAGGCCATGGCCTTGGCGCGGTTCTTGTGCTGCGAGCGCTCTTCCTGACACTCGACCACCATGCCGGACGGAATATGGGTGATGCGGATAGCCGAGTCGGTCTTGTTCACGTGCTGGCCGCCGGCACCGGAGGCGCGGTAGGTGTCCACGCGCAGGTCGGCCGGGTTGATCTCGATGGCCATCTGCTCGTCCGGCTCCGGCAGCACGGCAACGGTGCAGGCCGAGGTGTGGATGCGGCCCTGGGACTCGGTTTCCGGCACGCGCTGCACGCGGTGGGCGCCGGACTCGAACTTGAGCTTGGCGTAGACGTTGTCGCCTTCCACGCGGCTGATGACTTCTTTATAGCCACCGTGCTCGCCGATGCTCTCGGAGAGGATCTCGACCCGCCAGCCCTGGCGCTCGGCGTAGCGCGAGTACATGCGGAACAGGTCGCCGGAGAAGATCGCCGCCTCGTCGCCGCCGGTGCCGGCGCGGATTTCCAAGAACACGTTGCGGCCGTCGTTTGGGTCCTTGGGCAGCAGCATGCGCTGCAGGCGATCTTCCAGCTCGACCAGCGCCTCCTTCGCCTGGGCCACTTCCTCCTCGGCCATCTCGCGCATTTCCGGATCGCCGTCCTTGAGCAGCGCCTGGGCGCCCTCCAGGTCGTCCTGGGTCTTGCGCAGTTCGCGGTAGGCGGCGGTCACCGGCTCGACCTCGGCGTACTCCTTGGAGTAGGCGCGGAAGCGCGTCTGGTCGCTGATCACCTCGGCGTCGCCGAGCAGCGCGGTGAGCTCCTCGAAGCGGTCGTGGAGGATGTCGAGTTTCTTCAGCAGGGAGGCTTTCATGTCTTGCTCGGGCCCTCTTCGAGGGCAAACAGTTCCTGGGCCACGGCCAGCGCTTCGAAGCGGCCATCGGCGGAGATTTTCTTCAGCTGCACGCTGGGTGCGTGCAGCAGCTTGTTGGTCAGGCCGCGGGCCAGCTGGGCCAGAGCCTCTTCGGCGCTGCCGCCGTTGGCGAGCAGACGCTGGGCCTTGCTCAGCTCCTCGTCGCGCAGGCGTTCGGCCTGTTGGCGATAGGCCTTGAGCACGTCCACCGCGGCCAACTCACGTAGGCGCTGCATGAATTCATCGGCACCGCAGGACACCAGCTCTTCGGCGGCCTGGGCGGCGCCCTGGCGGCTCTTGAGGTTTTCCTCGATGACTTCGTGCAGGTCGTCGACGGTATAGAGATAGACGTCGTCCAGCTCGCCCACTTCCGGCTCGATATCGCGCGGCACGGCGATGTCGACCATGAAGATCGGCTTGTGCTTGCGCTGCTTCAGCGCGCGCTCCACGGCACCCTTGCCGAGGATCGGCAGCTGGCTGGCGGTGGAGCTGATAACGATGTCGCTGTTGGCCAGCTCCTGGGGAATGTCCGCCAGCAGCACGGCGTGCGCGCCGAACTGCTCGGCCAACTGACTGGCGCGCTCCAGAGTACGGTTGGCGACCACGATGCGCTTCACGCCCTGGTCATGCAGATGGCGGGCGACCAGGCTGATGGTCTCGCCGGCGCCGATCAGCAGGGCCTGGCTGCGGTGCAGGTCGGCGAAGATCTGCTTGGCCAGGCTGACGGCGGCGAAGGCCACCGACACCGGGTTCTCGCCGATGGCGGTGTCGGTGCGCACGGTCTTGGCGGTGCTGAACGTGGCCTGGAACAGGCGACCGAGCAGCGGGCCGACGGTGCCGGCCTCGCGCGCCACGGCGTAGGCGGATTTCATCTGGCCGAGAATCTGCGGTTCGCCGAGGACCATGGAGTCCAGCCCCGAGGCCACACGCATCATGTGCCGCACCGCGTCGTTGTCGTGGTGCACATAGGCGCAGGCGCGCAGCTCGTCGAGGCTCAGGCGGTGGTAGTCGGCCAGCCAGCGCAGCACCTCGTCGGCGGACAGCTGGTCCTGCTCCAGGTACAGCTCGCTGCGGTTGCAGGTGGAGAGGATCGCCGCCTCGCGGCTCGGTGTGACGCGACACAGCTGCTGCAACGCCTCGACCAGCTGCTCGGGGGTGAAGGCCACGCGTTCGCGGACGTCCACCGAGGCGGTCTTGTGGTTGATGCCGAGGGCGAGGAAGGCCATGCAGGGTCGCTAAGGGAATTCTGGATAGCGGGCGATTGTCCTACGTCGCCCATGGGAGAACAACTGGCGCGACAAATTGACCCGCTCGGCAAACCCGCGCGGCGCGGTGGGCTTGCCGCCGTCGCTTGTGTCATGATGCAGCCACGCCACGGACCGCAGCTTTATCTATGAACAAATCCCTCGCGTTGCTCACCGCCTCCCTCCTGCTCGCTGGCTGCCAGACCCTGGCACCCACGCCGGACGGCACCCCGCCGGTCGAGGACGCAGCGGACAGCAAGGCCCCAGCCGAACCCAAGCAGTACGCCTCGTTCAGCGAGGAGACACTGTACGCGCTGCTCTCCGCCGAACTGGCCGGCCAGCGTAATCGCTTCGACATCGCCCTCGGCAACTACGTGCAGCAGGCCAATGCCACCCAGGACCCGGGCGTGGCCGAGCGCTCCTTCCGCATCGCCGAGTATCTGGGCGCCGAGCAGGCCGCGCTGGACAGCGCGCTGATCTGGTCCAAGTCCGCCCCGGACAGCCTCAATGCCCAGCGCGCCGCCGCCGTGCAGCTGGCCCGCGCCGGTCGCTACGACGACGCCATGCAATATATGGAGAAGGTCCTGCAGGGCCAGGGCGACACCCACTTCGACTTCCTAGCCCTGTCCGCCGCCGAGACCGACCCGGACACCCGCGCCGGCCTGCTGCAGAGCTTCGACCGCCTGCTGCAGAAATACCCGGAGAACGGCCAGCTGCTGTTCGGCAAGGCCCTGCTGCTGCACCAGGACGGCCGCGCCGAGGAAGCCCTGGAGCTGCTCGAAGGCCATGCCGCCAGCGAGGAAGAGATTCCTCCACTGCTGCTGCGCGCCCGCCTGCTGCAGGGTCTGGACCGTGGCGAGGAAGCGCTGCCGCTGCTGGAAAACGGCATCGAACGCCACCCGGAAGACAAGCGCGTGCGCCTGGCCTATGCCCGTCAGCTGGTCGAGCTGCAGCGCCTGGACGAGGCCAAGAGCGAGTTCTCCGGCCTGGTTCAGCGCTTCCCCGATGACGATGACCTGCGCTACTCGCTGGCCCTGGTCTGCCTGGAAGCCGAAGCCTGGGACGAGGCCGCGGTCTACCTGGAAGAACTGGTGGCGCGCAACGCCCATGTCGATGCCGCCCACTTCAACCTGGGGCGCATCTACGAGCAACGCGGCGACAAGGAAAGCGCGCTGATCGAATACGCCCTGGTCGGCCCCGGCGACGATTTCCTGCCGGCCCAGGTGCGCCAGACCGAGATCCTCTTCGACGGCCAGCGTGCCGACGAAGCCAGCAGCCGCCTGGCGCGCAGCCGCGAATCCCAGCCGGACTACGCGATCCAGCTGTACCTGATCGAGTCCGAGGCCCTGGCCAACCGCCAGCGCCTGGAAGAGTCGTGGAAGGTGATCGGCCAGGCCCTGGAGCAGTTCCCCGGCGACACCAACCTGCTCTACACCCGCGCCATGCTCGCCGAGAAACGCGGCGACCTGCCGGGCCTGGAGCGCGACCTGCGCAACATCATCGAGCGCGAGCCGGACAACGCCACGGCGCTCAACGCCCTCGGCTACACCCTGGCCGACCGCACCACCCGCTACGACGAGGCCCGCGCCCTGATCGAGCAGGCGCACAAGCTCAACCCGGAAGACCCCGCCACCCTCGATAGCCTGGGCTGGGTCAACTACCGCATGGGCAACCTGGAGGAAGCCGAGCGCCACCTGCGCGCGGCCCTGGCCAAGTTCCCCGACCACGAAGTCGCCGCCCACCTGGGCGAAGTGCTGTGGGCCCAGGGCAAGCAGCGCGAGGCCCGCAAGGTCTGGGCCGGCGCTCTCGAAGCCCAGCCCGACAGTCCCATCCTGCGCTCCACCATCCAGCGCCTGACCGGTTCCGAGAAGCTCTGACCCATGTTTCGCCACGCCCTCGCTTTCAGCCTGATCACCTTGCTCGCCGGCTGCGCCGGCCTCACCAGCCGCGAGTCCGTCGAGGGCCAGGGCGACCCGCAGCAGTGGCAGGCGCACAAGGCCAAGGTCGCCGCCCTGGATGGCTGGCAAATCAGCGGCAAGGTCGGCATCCGTGCGCCCAAGGATTCCGGCAGCGGCACCCTGTTCTGGCTACAGCGCCAGGACTACTACGACATTCGCCTGTCCGGCCCCCTCGGCCGCGGTGCCGCGCGCCTGACCGGACGCGAGGGCGACGTGCTGCTGGAAGTGGCCAACCAGGGCCGCTACCAGGCCGAATCCCCCGAGGCTCTGCTGGAGGAGCAGCTGGGCTGGCGTCTGCCGGTCTCCCACCTGTTCTGGTGGGTACGTGGCCTGCCGGCGCCGGACAGCAAGAGCCGCGTTACCCTCGATACCGACAGTCACCTGGCCAGCCTGGAGCAGGACGGCTGGCAGCTGCAGTACCTGAGCTACGTCGAGCAGAACGGCTATCGCCTGCCCGAACGCATCAAGCTGCACGGCACCGACCTCGACATCACCCTGGTGATCAAGGACTGGCAGCCGCGCCAGCTGGGCCAGTAAGCGCCAGCTCGCACCGATTATTCCCTCTCCCCTCGGGGAGAGGGCCAGGGAGAGGGGGCTGCCCCAAGAACCCTCTCCCCTACCCCTCTCCCGTAAACGGGAGAGGGGACATACCCACTCGGCATTCCAGCTCTGCATATGACAATCCAAGCCATCCCCACCCACGCCGAACTGATCCTACCCGCCCCGGCCAAGCTCAACTTGATGCTGCACATCCTCGGCCGCCGCGCCGACGGCTATCACCTGCTGCAGACGCTGTTCCAGTTCCTCGACCACGGGGACGAGCTGGGCTTCGCCCTGCGTCAGGACGGCGAAATACGCCTGCACACCGAGGTCGCCGGCGTCCCCCACGACAGCAATCTGATCGTGCGCGCCGCACGCAAGCTGCAAGCCGAGAGCGGCACCGCCCTCGGCGCCGATATCTGGCTGGACAAGCGCCTGCCCATGGGCGGCGGTATAGGCGGCGGCAGCTCGGATGCCGCCACCACCCTGCTCGGCCTCGATCACCTGTGGCAGCTGGGCTGGGACGAGGATCGCCTGGCCGCCCTGGGCCTGAGTCTTGGCGCCGACGTGCCGGTGTTCGTGCGCGGTCGTGCGGCCTTCGCCGAAGGCGTCGGCGAGCAGCTGCAACCGGTGGAATTGGACGAGCCGTGGTTCCTGGTCGCCATCCCCCAGGTGAGCATCAGCACGGCCGAGGTTTTTGCCGACTCCGAGTTGACACGTGATACCCCCGCCATTACAGTTCGCAGCCTTCCCGAGGGGGGCGGTCGTAACGACTGCCAACCGGTTGTCGAGAAGCGTTACCCCGAAGTGCGTAACGCCCTGAAAACGCTCAACAAATTTGTTGCTGCGAAGATGACCGGAACCGGAGCTTGCGTGTTTGGGAGCTTCCCAAACCAGGCCGATGCTGATAAAGTCTCGCGCCAACTTCCGGCCACCCTGCCGAGCTTTGTTGCTCGCGGCTGCAATCGGTCTCCGTTGCATCGCAAGCTCGAAACGGCAACTCGGAAGTGAATGCGGGACAGTCGGTTATCCGATACAGGGGCGTCGCCAAGCGGTAAGGCAGCAGGTTTTGATCCTGCCATGCGTTGGTTCGAATCCAGCCGCCCCTGCCATAACCTCCCAGCATTCGATAAACACTTTAGGGGCGTCGCCAAGCGGTAAGGCAGCAGGTTTTGATCCTGCCATGCGTTGGTTCGAATCCAGCCGCCCCTGCCATACTCTCGAAAGCTGTTCAGAAAGCCGGTCTTTTTGAACAGCTTTTTTCATCGGAACCACAGGCAGGTACTGCGCGTGTCCAAGATGATGGTCTTCACGGGGAACTCCAACCCCGATCTGGCTCGTCGCATCGTGCGTCAGCTGCATATCCCCCTGGGCGATGCATCCGTAGGCAAGTTCTCCGACGGCGAAATCAGCGCCGAGATCAACGAGAACGTGCGCGGCAAGGATGTCTTCATCATCCAGCCGACTTGCGCGCCGACCAACGACAACCTGATGGAACTGGTAGTGATGGCTGACGCCTTCCGCCGCTCCTCGGCGACTCGTATCACTGCCGTGATCCCCTACTTCGGCTATGCCCGCCAGGACCGCCGTCCGCGCTCCGCCCGCGTGGCAATCAGCGCCAAGGTCGTGGCCGACATGCTGACCGTGGTCGGCATCGACCGCGTTCTGACCGTCGACCTGCACGCCGACCAGATCCAGGGCTTCTTTGACATCCCCGTGGACAACATCTACGGCTCGCCAGTACTGACCGATGACATCCAGGATCAGCGCTTCGAGAACCTGATGATCGTCTCCCCGGACATCGGCGGCGTCGTCCGCGCTCGCGCCGTGGCCAAGAGCCTGGGCGTCGACCTGGCCATCATCGACAAGCGTCGTGAGAAGGCCAACCAGTCCGAAGTCATGCACATCATTGGCGATGTCGAAGGCCGCACCTGCGTGCTGGTCGACGACATGGTCGACACCGCCGGCACCCTCTGCCACGCCGCCAAGGCGCTGAAAGAGCACGGCGCCTCGAAGGTCTACGCCTACGCCACCCACCCGGTGCTGTCGGGCCGCGCCATCGAGAATCTGGAAAATTCCGTGCTGGACGCACTGGTGGTGACCAACACCATCCCGCTGTCCGCCGCGGCTCAGGCCTGCCCACGCATCCGTCAGCTGGACATGGCCCCGGTTATCGCCGAAGCGGTTCGCCGCATCAGCAACGAAGAATCGATCAGCGCGATGTTCCGCTAAGCGGAACCTCCCTGGCGACAAGTGCCCCGCCGCGTGCGGGGCTTTTTGCCCAACCGTCCGCACGCTGGTCGCAAGCGCTTCGGACGGTTTGGTTTATTTGGAGAACTGTAATGACTGAATTTGCCCTGAATGCCAATGTGCGTTCCGACCTGGGGAAAGGTGCGAGCCGCCGCCTGCGTCGTAACGAAAACCTGGTTCCTGCCGTGATCTACGGTGGCGAGAAGCCGGCCCAATCCATCAGCCTGCTGGCCAAAGAACTGGCCAAGCTGCTGGAAAACGAAGCTGCCTTCAGCCACGTACTGGCCCTGACCGTTGACGGCGCTGCCGAAAACGTCGTGATCAAGGCCCTGCAACGTCACCCGGCCAAAGGCTACGTAATGCACGCTGACTTCGTTCGCGTCGTTGCCGGCCAGAAGCTGAGCGCCCACGTTCCCCTGCACTTCGTCAACGAAGCCAGCTCGGTTGGCGTGAAGCAGCAAGGCGGCGAAGTGTCCCACACCATCTCCGAAGTCGAAGTTTCCTGCCAGCCGCAAGACCTGCCGGAATTCATCGAAGTCGACCTGGCTAAAGTGGAAGTCGGTCAGATCGTTCACCTGTCCGACATCAAACTGCCGAAAGGCGTCGAGCTGGTGGCCCTGGCCCACGGCAACGACCTGGCAGTTGCCAACATTCACGCTTCCCGCGTGAAGGACGACAGCGCCGAGTAATCACTCACGCTGCTCCTCCTGTAAAAGGGCCCCTGACGTGACTGCCATTCAACTGATCGTCGGCCTGGGAAATCCAGGCCCCGAATACGACCAGACCCGGCATAACGCAGGGGCCCTTTTCGTTGAGCGCCTGGCCGACAAGCAACGCGTCAGCCTGAGCCTCGACAAAAAGTATTTCGGCCTGGTGGGCAAATTCAGCCATCAGGGTCGCGACGTTCGTCTGCTCATCCCCACCACCTTCATGAACCGCAGTGGCCAGTCCGTGGCGGCGCTGGCGAATTTCTTCCGGATCAGCCCGGACGCCATCCTGGTGGCCCACGACGAACTCGACATGCCTCCCGGCGTCGCCAAACTCAAACTCGGCGGCGGCCACGGCGGGCACAACGGCCTGCGCGACATCATCGCCCAGCTCGGCAATCAGAACGGCTTCTACCGTCTGCGCCTCGGCATCGGCCATCCTGGCCACGCCAGCCTGGTCTCCGGCTTCGTCCTCGGCCGCGCGCCGCGTAGCGAGCAGGAGCTGCTGGACAAGAGCGTCGACTTCGCCCTCGACGTGCTGCCAGAAATGCTTGCCGGCGACTGGACCAAGGCCATGCAAAAGCTGCACAGCCAGAAAGCCTGACCCTTTTTACGACTTCATCTCCGCGAGGGATACACCATGGGATTCAACTGCGGCATCGTCGGCCTGCCCAACGTCGGCAAGTCCACCCTGTTCAACGCCCTCACCAAATCCGGTATTGCCGCGGAGAACTTCCCCTTCTGCACCATCGAGCCGAACAGCGGCATCGTGCCCATGCCTGACAGCCGCCTGGACGCCCTGGCCGCTATCGTCAAGCCCGAGCGCGTGATCCCCACCACCATGGAGTTCGTCGACATCGCCGGCCTGGTGGCGGGCGCCTCCAAAGGTGAAGGCCTGGGCAACAAGTTCCTCGCCAACATCCGCGAGACCGACGCCATCGCCCACGTGGTGCGCTGCTTCGAGGATGAAAACGTCATCCACGTCGCCAACAGCGTCGATCCTAAACGCGACATCGAGATCATCGACCTCGAACTGATCTTCGCCGACCTCGACAGCTGCGAGAAGCAACTGCAGAAGGTCGCCCGCAACGCCAAGGGCGGCGACAAGGAAGCCCTGGCGCAGAAAGCCATCCTCGAGAAGCTCATCCCCCACTTCAGCGAAGGCAAGCCCGCGCGCAGCCTGATGAAGAACATGAGCGCCGACGAGAAGCTGGTCATCCGCGGCTTCCACCTGCTCACCAGCAAGCCGGTGATGTACATCGCCAACGTCGCCGAAGACGGCTTCGACAACAACCCGCACCTCGACGTGGTCCGCGCCATCGCCGAGGAAGAAGGCGCCGTCGTGGTGCCGGTGTGCAACAAGATCGAGGCCGAGATCGCCGAGCTGGACGAAGACGAAGAGAAGCAGATGTTCCTCGAGTCCATGGGCATGGAAGAGCCGGGCCTGAACCGCGTTATCCGCGCCGGCTACGACCTGCTCAACCTGCAGACCTACTTCACCGCTGGCGTGAAGGAAGTCCGCGCCTGGACCGTACGCATCGGCGCCACCGCCCCGCAGGCCGCCGCCGTGATCCACACCGACTTCGAGAAAGGCTTCATCCGCGCCGAAGTGGTGGCCTACGACGACTTCATCCAGTTCAAGGGTGAGGGCGGTGCCAAGGAAGCCGGCAAATGGCGCCTGGAAGGCAAGGAATACATCGTCAAGGACGGCGACGTGATGCACTTCCGCTTCAACGTCTAAGCCCCTCAAAAGCCCCGCAATCGCGGGGCTTTTCACATCCGCCAAGCGCCCTCCCCCGTCGAGCCTAAGCGCTTGATAACGAATCAATTTGTCCGCCAAACGGGGTTGACAGCCCAAGCCGACAAGAGAATAATGCGCGCCACTCGGCTACATAGCTCAGTCGGTTAGAGCGCAGCATTCATAATGCTGATGTCCCAGGTTCAAGTCCCGGTGTAGCCACCATACAAAACGAAGGGTTAGCGAAAGCTAGCCCTTTGTCGTTTCTGGCCAATAGATACGCCCCATCTACCCCCCTAAACCGCTGAAACCCAAGGCAACTCAAGGATGAAGCTGGATGCAGCCCAAAGCAGCTAGTCTGGTAATCGTCTTAGCCCTAGCCTTGGTTGGCATATGGGCTGACTTCATTCCTACCAGTGGCTGGTCCCTATTCAGCAAAGCCTTTACCTTCCTAGCTTCGATTCCCGTTGTCTGGTTCTTCTGGCGGCAGATCTATCGAGCCCCAAACAAGTCATTTATTAAGAAGCTTGCACACTGGCTTGTCGCTCCGTTCATCAGCTACATATTCATAATGCCCGCCACAGTGAGCGGCCTTCCCTACATCGCGACTTTCATCATCGGCACTGATCGGACCCGGGTCGAAACGCTCGAGAAACTGCCTCCTAAACGGAAAGGATGTAAGCAGCGGATGGGCGGTCCCCTGCTCAAACCCGCGTTCTCGAATCATATATGCGTAACGCCTGAGGAGTTCTCGAAATTCCCCAGCCGTGGTTCTTATATCCTCTATGTCCGCGAATGGCACTTTGGATATATCGTTCAGCACATCCAGTACCGCTCATCATTTACGGGCACTGACAAAGAACACCGCCCGCTAGAGAACCCCAACCGGATCTTCAAGTAACCCGGCATCTGGCTTGTTGAAGTGGAGACAATCTAAGCGCCGATTCCAAATAATCCGATGAAAAGTGTGCGTAGCGCATAGTTATCGCGATTGAGGAGTGCCCCAGAATGCGCTGCAAACCAAGAATGCTGCATCCCGCCATCATGTAGTGGCTGCCGAAGGTGTGCGTCACTGCTGCACAACATTACCTAAGAGCCAAGATCAAAGACTTAATAAACTAACGCAAGCTCAGAATCTCAGTGGCAACAGCAGTGCACTTCATGAACAGACTACCGCTTATCTCATCGAGACCCTTGACGACCTCACTACCAATCATAATTATCATGATCTTGAAGCCTATCAAGCAGATCAACATCACAAACTTCTTTTAACTGATAGAAATCCAAAAACAAACTTTGCCGGCCGTCAGCATAAGAGGCTATCTGATACTCTTCAAAAACAAACTCAATACCATAATTACAAATCAAGAATCGCGAATAGTTTTCCTCCGTAGGTTTTGTTCCTCCCATCATCCACTCTTCGTCATAGTAGCCAGTGGCACGAAGCTTTCCTCGAATAAGGCCGGCCAGATCCTCAATAGATTTTCCATCAGCCAAGAGATCAATAACAGTAATTGGACGAAAAGGGTTCACCAAAAAATTCTGAACACGGGTTTCTATTCCACCATGCGCGGCTCCGCTGTAAAAATAGTGCAGCTTGTATTCGAGGCTAATTACACCAGAATCGTTTCGAACAACTCTATAGCCTCCTGTAAGCCGATGCGGCAAGCGAGAAAGTGCCTCCACATCGCCACCGACTAAATCTGCCTCAGCCTCATCCTCCAAAAAACTACTTGAACGAAAGTGAACTAATAATTCATTCCCCCATGCTTCAATGTTCTTGGAAACCACTCTCTGGGCAGGGCCCGGGAAATCTGGGAAATCAAATTCGAACTTATACCCCTCGGACACCTCAGATATTCTTCTGCGAATCTCTATCACAGGAGAGTCAAAGCCTATTCTTGCCATTGGGCCGGCATTCGATGCCAAAGCGGCCTTATATTGAAATAATGATTTCCGATCTATATCTCCTTTATGTGCTCGACGGTGGCATATCACACACAAGGCTATAAGATTAGAATACTCATGCTTTTGGCACGTTTCCCAAGGAACAATATGGTGGACATCTAGCTCTGTCTCACCGCACCTAGGTATTGCACATCGATGCCCAGCCTCGACCAATACAGCTCGCCTAATCTCTGCGGGAATTGCTTCTCGCCCCATTACTCACCTCCCAGCGGCGGTAGAATCCAGCATCCTACAATAGGCACCTTGACGAGTGACTACATAGCCCCTACGCATTCGGCTGCTCTATTGGCCTGAGCCACCACTCCAGCATTTGCCCACACCCGGACACCACCATGAGAGACAACTTCGAGAACATCCGCGCCGAGCGCGACGTGCCGCTGCACCGCTCCAGTACGCCCAGCCAGAACTACGCCGGGCTGTGGAAGCAGATCGCCCTGGGCATCGTGGTCGGCTACTCGGTGCTGGGCGTACTGAGCGCCGCTGGCTGGTGGTTGTTCGTCAAGCTGGCCCTGAGTGGGCTGCAGATCACCGCGCCTTGAGCGCCTAGCGGCTCTGCCCGCGCCCGGCCAGCAGCAGGCCGCTGACGATCAGCGCGCCGCCTACCCAGTGGTAGGTCTGCAGGCTTTCACCCAATAGCACCCAGCCGAGGATGGCGGTGAATACCGGCATCAGGTAGTTGCTCATGGCCGTGCGCGCGGCGCCCAGTTCGCGCAGGCCGATGTTCCATAACTGGTAGCCCAGCACCGAGGCGAACAGCGCGGTGTAGCCGATGGCGGCGAGGTTGGGCAGGCTGGGTTCGAATTGCGCCCCCTGCCAGAGTTCCCAGGCATAGAACGGCGCCAGCATCAGCAAACCGATCAGTACCAGGGCGCCGAGCAGGGTGAAGGGCGGCAGCTGGAAATGCGCGCTCCAGCGGCGCAGCAACAGCGAGTACAACGCCCAGTCGAGGGTGGCCAGCACCATCAGCAGGTCACCCTTGGCGAAGGACAGGCTGGCCAGCACCTGCCAGTTGCCCTGGGCGATCAGCCACAGCAGGCCGACCAGCGCCAATCCCAGGCCGACCCAGGCGCGCCGCGCCGGCCATTCCCCCAGCAGCAGGCCCGCGCCAATAAAAGTGGCCAGCGGCAGGCAGGTGCTGACCAGGCTCAGGTTGATCGCCGCAGTACTCAGCGCCGCCGTGTAGAGCAGGACGTTGTACAGGGTGATGGCCAGCAGCGCGGCGAACCACAGGCGCCAGCCGGAGTTGCGCAGCGTCTGGCGATGCTGCCAGAGCGAGGGGCCGACCAGCGGCAGGAGGATCATCAGGGCCACGGCCCAGCGCCAGAACGCCAGGGAGAATGGCGGGATGGCGCCAGTGAAGGCCCGCGCTACCAGCGAGTTACCGGCCCAGAACAGGCTGGCCAGGGCCAACCCGAGCCAGGCCAGCAGTTGCGCGCGTGGCACCTCAGGACTGGCCGAACGGGCGCAGGCGGTACTGCGGCGGCAGTTGTTCCAGGCCGCTGACGGTGACGTTGAGGTTCTTCCAGCGGCCATCCTTGATGCCGTAGATGCAGCCGTGCACCGACAGCTCCTGGCCGCGATGCCAGGCGTTCTGCACGATGGTGGTGTGGCTGACGTTGGCCACCTGGTGGATGACGTTGAGCTCGCACAGGCGGTCGACCTTGTCTTCTTCGTTCTCGATCGTGGCGAAGTGCTCGCGCTGCTCGTAGTAGAGGTCGCGGATCGAGCGCAGCCAGCCGTCGATCAGGCCGAACTGGCGGTCCTGCATGGCCGCGCGCACGCCGCCGCAGCCGTAGTGGCCGGTGACCAGGATGTGTTTGACCCGCAGCACGTCGACCGCGTACTGGATCACCGACAGGCAGTTGAGGTCGGTGTGCAGCACCACGTTGGCGACGTTGCGGTGGACGAAGATATCGCCAGGCAGCAGGCCGACGATCTCGTTGGCCGGCACCCGGGCGTCCGAACAGCCGATCCAGAGGAACTCGGGAGTCTGCTGCTTGGCCAGCTTGGCGAAGAACTCCGGGTCCTTCTCGTTGACCGCTTCGGCCCAGCGCGCGTTGTTGTCGAACAGGTGCTGCAGGTCGCTCATGTCGTGGTCCTTGTCGCCCGCCGCAGCAAGCACTAGTCGATCAGGGTGCAGGCCATTACCAAGGCGTCTTCGCGGCCGCCGGCGGCCGGGTAGTAATCGCGGCGCCGGCCGACCTCATTGAAGCCGTAGCGCTCGTACAGGCGGTAGGCGCCCTGGTTGCTGGCGCGCACTTCGAGGAAGCATTCGCCGGCCTTGAGCTGCATCGCCCGGCGCATCAGGTGTTCCAGCAGCAGCAGACCGAGGCCCCGGCCCTGACTCTGCGGGCGCACGGTGATGTTGAGCAGGTGCGCCTCGTCGATGATCACCTGGATGATGCCGTGGCCGACCTGTTCGTCGCCGTCGAACATCACCCAGCAGTCGTAGGACTTCAGGCCATCGGCGAACAGGTTGCGGTTCCACGGGTGGCTGAAGGCGGCGTTCTCGATCTGCAGCACGCGGTCCAGGTCCGCCTCGGTCATCGGGCGGAAGCTGATGGCGCCGCTCATGCCGAGGCTTTCCAGCGCGGCATCAGCCGGCGCATGGCGCGCCACAGCTCAGCCTTGCGCTGCGGCTCGTCCATCAGCAGCTCCAGGCTCGGCAGCGCCCAGGCGGCGCCCAGGCCTTCGACCTGCAGCTCGCGGTTGTAGGCCTCCTCGTCCGCCTCGCCAGCGAAGCGCACGGCCGGCAGGCCGATCAGCCACAGGCAGCTGCAGGGCTGGCTTTCCAGCTGGCCGGCGAGCACGCCCTGGACGTAATCGCGAGCGGCTTCGGGGCCCTGATCGAGGTTGCCGCGCGACAGCAGCGGCCAGCGGATCGGCGAGCCGTCGCCAACCTGCTGCGGGGCGTCCGGCAGGCCGGCGGCGCGCAGCAGGTCCTTGAGCAATAGATAGGAAGGGTCGCGGCTTTGGAAGGGCTCGCCCGTGGCCAGCTCGACCAGCAGGGCGCAGTCGCCGGCGCGCAGCAGCTGCAGGGCGAAGCGTGGTGGCGGTACCACCGGCTTGACCTCGGCGACCGGCGCCTCTTCCGGCTCGGCCTTGGCCTCCGGCTTGGCGAATACCTTGGACGCGGCCGAGGGGCGCGGTACTTCGATGACCGGGCGCTGCGGCTCGACCGGCGCCTTGGCCTCGACCACCGGCGCTGCCACGGGCACCACGGGCGCGGCGGATGCGACTTCCGGCTCGGGCTGCGGCTGCAGCAGCTCGGCGCGCGACGGCGCGGCGAACGGCAGCCCCACGCGCGGCAGCCAGCTGGCCACCTGCATGGCGGTCAGATAGGCACGGCGGCGGACTTCTTCGATCAAGAGAGGCTTCCAGACAAGGCGGAATCAGGCACGAATTGTGGCCTGAATCGGCCCCCGGGAAAAGGCCGATGGGCGTGACGGCCAGCTGCGCACCTTTGCAGTACAATTCCGCGCTTTATAAGAAAGCAGCCAGCGAACGGATGCCCCAATGATTGACCCCAAGCGCGTCTTGCGCGCCCTCGCCGAGCACTGGACGCTGCTCGAACCGCTGTGCGAGCGCTTCGATGCCGGCACCCTGAGCCTGATCGAGCTGCGCAACCAGCTCGGTGCGCAACTGCCCGAGGGCAGCCCTGCCGACATCACCGCCCTGCTCGACCAGTGGATCCGCCTGGATATCCTGGTGCCGGTGGCCAAGAGCCCCAACCGCTTCGAGCTGAACGCGCAGATCCACGACTTCCTCGCCTACCTGCGCCGCGAGCACCGCCTCGGCCTGTGCCTAGAGATCGAAGCCTACTTGCGCCACTTGGAGCGCCTAGCCGGCTATATCCAGGACGCCTTCGAAGTCCGTGACGGCAACGACCTGGCGCGCCAGCTGCGCCTGCTCGACATGCGCGTGCGCGATGTATTGAAAAAGCTCGGCAACGACGAGCAGGCGCTGATCGGCGTGGCCGAAAGGGCCAAGACCAGCGACCGACAGATTCCGCTGCGCCAGCGCTACGCCGAAGTACTGGCGACCTGGGACGAATACGTCGAGCCGATGATCCAGCTGGTCGCCGCAGATGGCGCCTTCGAACAGGGCGTGCGCCGTGTCGAACAGGCGCTGCTCAAGCTGCTCGGCGAACAGCAGCGCCTCGGCCAGCTGGTCGACGACGACCTGCTGCTGCGCACCCATGCGCGCATCCTGGAAATGCAGACCACTGCCCAGCTGACCCTGCGCAAGGCCCGCGAGCTGCTGCTGCCGCTGCGCGAAGAAGCGCGCCGGCACAACGCCGTGACCCGTGGTGCGGCGCTGGCCCTGGCGGCGATCCGCAAGAAGGGCCTGGACGCCGTGCCGCAGGCATCCTTGCCGCTGCACAGCCGCCCGCAGAGCACCTTCCTCGGCACCGCCTCGCAGGTCGAGGCGTACGTCTACGCCCTCGCCCGCTTCGAGCCCAAGCCGTCGCAATTCCCCAAGGCCAGCGGCACGCGCAAGGGCGAGCCGCAACGCGCGCCACGCACCGCCCGCGAGATGATCGAGCGCTGCGAGCAGGCCCTGCCGCTGCCGGACCTGATGGGTTGGCTGCTGGACCAGGAGCCCAACGGCGCCACCGACGAATTGCTCTACTGGTTCTCGCGCCTGTCACGCGACAGCCGCTTCCAGCGTGAGCGCCTCGAGCGCCGCGACTACCTCACCCGCGAGCATCAGGTCAGCCTGAGCTCCTACGCCCTGATCAAGCCGGCCGGGACCACCACCGCATGAATATCGACCTGAAAGAACTGACCCAGCTGGCGCCGATCTTCCGCGAGCTGTTCAAGGGCTACCACATCAGCCGCCGCGACCCTGAGCTGTATACCCAGCTGTCCAACCTGCAGGACCAGTACCGCGCGCTGTTCAAGTCGCTCGGCTACGAGCTGACCTGCGACACCCGCGGCTTCTACTACTTCGTCCCCGAGCAGATGGGCGCCCAGGTCAACAAGACCGCCCAGCGCCTGGCGCTGTTCACCTTCATCCTGGTCGAGCACCTCGCCGACCAGGGCCGCGACCCGCTGGCCGTGCTCGACGGCGGCAGCCTCGGCCGCGACGAGCTGCCGCCGCTGCTGGAGAAGTACAAGGACCTGTTCCTGCAGGCCGAAGTCACCACCCAGGACGAGCTGGAAGAGAAGGTCATGCGCCGCCTGATCCAACTCGGCTTCGCCAGCGAGGACAACGGCGTGTACCGCTTCCTCGCACCGATGCACCGCTTCCTCGACGTGTGCCTGGCCGTGCAGCAGGACCGCGACCTGGCTGCCAGCCTGCACAGCGCTCTGCCGCTGCCGACGCCGGTGCTGGTTGCCGATGACAGCGAGGAGGACATCGTGATCATCGAACCCGTCGCTGACGTGGCTGTAGAGGAAAGCGAAGAAGACGCCCTGGCCCGCGCCATGGCCGAAGAACGTGAAGCCCAGGAGATCGACGCATGAGCCAGGAACGCTACGGCATCCGCCGCTTCGCCCTGCTGAACACCGCCGGCTACAGCCTCGGCCTGTTCCCGCTGGAAAACCCGCTGTCGGTATACGGCGCCAACAACCTGGGTAAATCGGCGTCGATCAACGCCCTGCAGTTCCCGATCCTCGCGCGCATGTCCGACATGAGCTTCGGCAAGTACAGCCTGGAAGCCTCGCGCAAGTTCTACTTCGCCAGCGACACCAGCTACATCCTCGTCGAAGTGTCCCTGCCCCACGGCCCCCATGTGATCGGCGTGGCCGGACGCGGCCCGGGCGGCGGCTTCGGCCACCAGTTCTTCGCCTACCAAGGCGAGCTGGACCTGCAGCATTACCAGAGCAACGGCACCTGCCTGCGCCAGCGCGAGCTGTTCAACAACCTCGGCCAGGCCGGCATCGTCGCCTACGAGCTGAAGCCGGAAGAGCTGCGCCGCCTGCTGGTCGGCGGGCATACCTCGATCCCGCTGGACCTGACCCTGATCCCGCTGCGCTCCACCAGCGAGCAGAGCCTGAAGACCTTCCGCGCGCTGTTCATCAACCTGCTGCATATGCGCGAGATCACTGCGGCCAAGCTCAAGCAGCTGTTCCTCGATGCCTTCGAGCACAGCCTGCGCTCGGGCAGCGTCGACTACATCGCCGCCACCGAAGAAGCCTTCCGCGATGTGCGCCGCATGGAGCAGGACTACCAGGCCCTGGTAACCGCCGGCCCGCTGATCGAGGCGTTGTCCGCTGGCGTGGCCCAGCGCGAAATACTGCGCGGCAAGCTGCATCGTCTGTCGCCGCTGCTGGATAACCTGCTCGGCACCTGGCAGGACTACGCCGGCGCGCGCCGTGACGAGCTGCTGACCCAGCACGAGCACTACCGCGCCGAGCAGGACGGCCTGCAGCACGAACAGCGCGGGGGCACCCAGGAGCTGATGCGCCTGGAGCGCGAGATCAGCGAGATCCAGCGCTGGATGGGCGAGCTGGCGGTGCTGAAGAACCGCTTCGCCCTGGTCGACGATGTGAAGGTGCTGGAAGCCCAGCTGCTCGCCGCCAAGGACGCCCACGACGAACTGGCCGGTGCCCTGGCGCAGTCGCGGCAGTTCTCCGCCGAGGATCTGGACGAGCGCCTGCGCGATCTGGAGAAACGCCTGAAGTCGGTCAAGCAGCAGCTCGACCACGCCGACAACAACAGCTATTCGCGCCTGCGCGAGGAGTTCAGCCAGGCCGATGTGGATCGCCTGATGCGCCTGTTCAACGGCCAGCTGTTCAGCCTGCCGCTGGGCGAGAAAGGCATCCAGGCCGAGGGCGATGACTGGGTCAAGGCGGTCGAGGCCGTACTGGATCGCTTCAAAGGCGACCACTTCGAAGTGCCCGGCCTGTCCATTGACCTCTCGCACATCGAGCCACCGGCCCTGCAGGCCCTGGCCGACCGTGCGGCCCTGCGCGACCAGCGCGATCGTCTGGAGCGCGAGCTCAAGCAACTGAAGACCCAGCAGGCGGTGGCCAACGACCGCGCCGCGAGCAAGGCCCAGGCCGAGCAGCTGTACCAGGCCGTGCTGGACGCACAGAAGGCGCTGGAAGACTTTCGCCGCTGCCAAACCCTGTCCGCCGAGGACGCCAGCAAGCTGGAACAGCTGGAGCAGCTGGAAGCCGCACAGGACGAACTCAAGCGCGCCGCCGATGCCTTCACCGAGCGCGTGCAGCAGCTCTCCGCCAAGCTGCAGCTGGTGGGCCGGCAACTGGCCGACCTGGAAGCCAAGCAGCGCACCCTGGAAGACGCCCTGCGCCGCCGCCAGCTGCTGCCGGCCGACCTGCCGTTCGGCACGCCGTTCATGGACCCGGTCGACGACTCGCTGGACAACCTGCAGCCGCTGCTCAACGACTATCAGGACAGCTGGCAGGCGCTGCAGCGCATCGACGGGCAGATCGAGGCGCTGTACGCCCAGGTGCGCCTCAAAGGCGTTGCCAAGTTCGACAGCGAGGACGACGTCGAGCGGCGTCTGCATTTGCTGGTCAACGCCTATGCGCACCGCCAGGACGAGGCACTCACGCTGGCCAAGGCGCGCCGCGCGGCGGTCACCGATATCGCCCGCACCCTGCGCAATATCCGCAGCGACTACGACAACCTGGAACATCAGCTGGCCCTGTTCAACCGCGAGATCAACAAGCGCCAGGTGTCCAACCTGGAGAGCTTCCGCATCGTGCTGGCGCCAAACAAGGACGCGCTCAAGCACATCGACCAGATCATCCACAGCGCCGGCCAGTACGAGGAAGGAGAGACCCTGTCGGTGTTCGATCTGCAGCAGAGCGGCGATCAGGACGCGAAGAACGAGGAAGCCAAGGAGTACCTGGCGCGCCTGGTGGCGGCCAACCACAACCAGTTGGGCCTCAAGGACCTGTTCGAACTGGCCTTCGAGATCACCAAGGTCGGCGGCCAGCCGGTGATGCATACCGACATCGACGGCGCCGCCTCCAACGGCACCACGATGACCATCAAGGCGCTGACCAACATGTACCTGTTGCTGCACCTGATGGACCGCGAGCAGGCCGGCAAGGTGCGCCTGCCCTACTACCTCGACGAGGCGGCGGACATCGACGAGCGCAACCAGCAGGCGCTGATCGAGACCAGCCTGCAGCTGGGCTTCGTGCCGATCCTCGCCTCGGTGAAGCCGCAGGTGTCGGCCACTGTGGCCATCGACCTGGAAGGTGGCAGCGGGCCGAACGGCATCTACATCGATGAGGCGGACTGGAAGTACATCAAGCGCCGCGAGACGGCCAAGGTGCAGGAGGAACAGGCCGAGCCGGCCTGATCTTCACGCGCAAACGAAAAGGGCCGCTCATGCGGCCCTTTTTCTTGGGAGTGGATCAGTCGTCCTGGTGGTCCTGGAGGATCTGGCCGTTGGTGGCATCCAGTTCCATGTCCCACTTAACGCCCTGGGCGTCGCGGACTTCCACCTGGTAGATGTAGCGGCCGTATTCCTCTTCCAGCTCGGTCTCGGTGACCTGGCCACCCTGGTGCTTGGTCAGGGCGGCGGCGTTGAGCTTGTCGAAGCTCTGGATGGTGCCGGCGTCGCGCAGCTTGAGCGCTTCGTCCGGGCCCAGGTCACGGGCCTGGGCGATGCCGGCGGTGGTGGCGAGGGCGGTAATGGCGAAAAGGGCAGTCAGCTTGTTCATCTCGTTTCTCCGTCGGGAGTGATTGGTTTCGACGGGAGTAAAGATAACCAGGCCGACTTAACCCAAGCTGAATCCGCCTATTTCTCCAGAGCGATCTTCGGCGCCCATTTCAGCCACTCCTCGTTGACCTCGTCGTTGAGGGCAAAGGTCTGGCCGGGTTTGGCCGGGCCGCCCATCACCGCGTTGTCCGGCGTGGCGAAGGCGATACCGCCTTCCAGCAGCGCCTCAAGCGACTCGGTACGCACCTTCACGCCCTTGAACAGACCGGCGTCCACACCTATGCCGCTGGCATTCCAGAAGCGACTGCCAGTACGCACCAAGGGGGCGTAGCGTGGCTCGATCAGCACATGGATCAGCACTCGGTCGGAGGTCGGGCCCAGTTCGAAGTGAGTGACCTTGCCTACCGGAACTTCGCGGTAGCTGAGCACCACGCCGGGTTTGATCGAACCACGGCGCGCCGTGCTGAGGATCAGGCGCAGCCCTTCCTCGCGCGTCTCGGCGGTAGGCGCTTGCTTACGCACCTCGAAATAGTTCTGCGGCTTGCCCACCTTGGCCGCTGGTAGCACCTCGATGTACTGGCCGCTGACCAGAGTCTCCAGGTTGGCAGTACGCACCAGGCCCAGCTCGGGCTTGACCACCCAGAACTCGCTCCCAACGGAAGCCACGCGCCCGACTGCCTTGGTGATGCGCGCATTGAGCAGCACAGCCTGCAGATCGTCGGTCAGTTCCACGCTTTCCACCTTGCCGACTTCGATGCCCTTGAAGCGCACCGGAGTGCCAGGGTTCAGGCCATCACCAGTGGGCGCCTTGATCTGAATCGCCACGCCTTCCTGCAGTGCAGCGTCGCGATCGCCGTGCAGCGTGAAGCGCTGGATCTTGCGGTTCACCGGCGCCTTCATGTCCGGCGTCTCGAAGGTCACGCCGCCGGCCAACAGACTCTGCAGCGACTCGCTCTTGACCTCAATGCCGGAGGAGATGCCGCCCTTGAGCGTCACCCCGCTGGCATTCCAGAAGCGCGTGGAGCTGTTAACCAGGTTGGCGTAGGTTGGCTCGATATGAGCGCCAAGGACCACGCGCTTGCGGTCGCGGGAGAACTGGAAGCTCTGGATGGTACCGACCTTGACCTGGCGATAGAGGATCGGACTGCCGACCTCCAGCGAGCCCAGGGTGTCGGCGAACAGCACCAGGTGCAGACCGGGCGCATCGATGTCCAGCGGCGGCGCCTTGGGCCGGGCGACGAAGTCGCGCACCACCGGCTTGGTCCGGTCACCGGGCTTGACCGCGATATAGTTGCCCTTGACCAGTGCCTCCAGACCGGTAATGCCGGCCAGGGAAATGGAAGGTTTGACCATCCAGAACTCGGCGTCCTCGGTCAGGTAATCCTCGGCTTTGGGATCCAGAGTCAGGTCGAGCGAAGCAGAAGCCAGGTTCTCATCAACCTTGATGGCCTTCACCGAGCCGACCTGGATACCCTTGTACATCACGGGCGTGCGCCCGGCCTCGATACCCTCGAAGTCCTGTAGCTTGAGGGTGACCTTGATGCCGGCCTGGGCCGCATCGAAGTCCTCGTACAAGCGGAAGGGAATGGCCGGATCGGTGGGCGGGCTATCCTTGCGATGTTCCGGGGTAGCAAAGGCGATACCGCCTGCGACTATGCTCGACAGGGACTCGGTACGCACCTTAACCCCCGAGAGGCCGGCATCGATGGTCACGCCGCTGGCGTTCCAGAAACGCGTGTGCTTGCGCACCAGACTGGCGAACTCGGGCTGGATGAATACCTGAATCTCGACCGTGCTCTGGTCCTCCGCGAGCTTGTAGCTCTTCACCCGGCCGACCTGGATTTGCTTGTAGAACACCGGGCTGTCACGGTTGATCGACGCCAGGCGGTCGGCCTTCAGGGTCAGGTGCAGGCCGGGCACCGTATCGGCCAACGGTGGCTGTTCACCGAGTGCGACGAACTTGCGAGTCGGCTCGCCATCGCCGGGGCTAGCGGTGATGTAGTTACCCGACACCAGTGTTTCCAGACCGGTAATACCGGCCAGCGAGACGCTGGGCTTGACCAGCCAGAAGCGCGTATTGCTGCGCAGATGCTGCTCTACACGCTTGTCCATCTCGACGGTGACGCGCACACCGCGCTCTTTACCGTGATCGTCCAGCTCCATGCCGATGACCTTGCCGATCGACATACCCTTGTAGATGACTTCGGTCTTGTTGACCTGAATGCCATCACCCGTAGGGAAGAAAATCTGAATCTCGATGCCGGCCTGACTGTAGGCCCGATAGGCCAGCCAGCCGCCAATCAGCAAGGCAATCAGGGGCAGCACCCAGATAGCGGACCAATTGGTGGTACGCCGGGTCTTCGCGGTGTTCAGCTCGGTCATGCAGGAAAACTCCATTCCTCAGAGCGGGTCCGAAGGCTTCCTTGCGGCAGCAGCAAGGTCAGCGCCCGCTATCACGCTAGTTCAACAACATGGCGAACAGCAGGCGCAAGCCTAACGCAAGCGGCGGTCAACCGCATGCGTCGGACTGGATTGCTGAATATTTTCTTGCGCACAAAAGCCAAACCCCCACCCGCTTACGCGGATGGGGGTTTGGGGATAGGAGCTTGACGATGACCTACTCTCACATGGGGAAACCCCACACTACCATCGGCGATGCGTCGTTTCACTACTGAGTTCGGGAAGGGATCAGGTGGTTCCAACGCTCTATGGTCGTCAAGCAATTCGG
>NZ_JACVAA010000019.1 GCF_014851565.1 Pseudomonas sp. PDM15 | reverse complement strand
GCACAACTTTGACTTGGGCGCAGCTGTTTGCGAACGGCTGGGTACAGCAGGGTGGTTCCGGCAATGAGACGCTGATTGGTCATGCAGGTACCGATGAACTGCGCGGTGGTGCCGGTAACGACACCCTCGACGGTGGCGATGGCAGCAACCGCCTGTTCGGTGAGGCGGGTGACGATGTGCTGAGGACGGATACCGGCTCCTCCAACAACAACGTACTGGCCGGTGGTACCGGCAACGACACCCTGAACGGCAGCTACAAGAGCGACACCTACCTGTTCAACCTGGGCGATGGTGTGGATAGCATTGTCGAAACCGGTAGCCATACCGGTGCGGTGGATGTACTGCGCTTCGGCGAGGGCATCAAGCTGGAGGATCTGCAGTTCCAGCGCTCTGGTGTCGATCTGGTGATCGCCCATGCCAACGGCGTGGACAAGGTGGTGCTGAAGAATGCACTGACCTCGACCACGGTGATGGCTACCTGGGGCTCTACGACGCTCATTGAGAAAGTCGAGTTTGCCGATGGCACAACTTTGACTTGGGCGCAGCTGTTTGCGAACGGCTGGGTACAGCAGGGTGGTTCCGGCAATGAGACGCTGATT
>NZ_JACVAA010000018.1 GCF_014851565.1 Pseudomonas sp. PDM15 | reverse complement strand
TAGTCGTGGATCATGCCGTTGTAGCGCACCGCGGTGACGGTGACGCCGGCGGCGTCCAGTTTGCGCGCGTAGGCCTCGCCCTCGTCACGCAGCACGTCGAACTCGGCGGTCTGGATCAGCGTAGGCGGCAAGCCCTTGAGCTGCTCGGTGGTGGCCTGCAGCGGCGAGGCGAAACGTTCGGCGCGCTGCTTCGGGTCGGTGGTGTAGCTGTCCCAGAACCACTTCATCAGCGGCTTGGTGAGGAAGTGACCCTGGGCGAACTGGTTGTAGGACACGGTTTCCAGGTTGGCATCGGTCACCGGCCACAGCAGCAGCTGGAAGCGCAGGTTCGGCGTGCCGGCTTCCTTGGCTTTCAGTGCAACGACTGCGGCCATATTGCCGCCGACGCTGTTGCCGGCCACGGCCAGGCGCGAGCTGTCGACCTGAATCTCCTTGCCGTGTTCGCTGACCCATTGGGTGGCGGCATAAGCCTGGTCGATGGCGGTCGGGTACTTGGCTTCCGGCGACGGCGTGTAGCCGACATAGACGGCCACAGCGCCGGAGTTCACCACCAGGTCGCGGATCAGGCGGGCATGGGTCGGGTAGTCGCCGAGCACCCAGCCGCCGCCGTGGAAGAACATGAACACCGGCAG
>NZ_JACVAA010000017.1 GCF_014851565.1 Pseudomonas sp. PDM15 | reverse complement strand
ACGTCACAGAGAGGAAAAAAAGGAGGGAAGAGAGGAGAAGGAAGAGGGAAGGAAGAGAGGAGGAGAAAGGAGGAGGAAAAAGAGAGAGAAAAGGGGAGAGAAAGGAAGAGAAAAAAAAGGGAGGAAGGGAGAAGAGAAGAAGAAAGGAAGAGGGAGAGAAGAGAAAGAAAGGGAGGGGAAAGAGAAAAAGGGAGGAAGGAGAAAAGAAGAAGGAGGAGGGAGAGGGGGAGAAAAGGGAGAAAAGGGAAAGGGGGAAAAAGGAGGAGAAAAGGAAAAGAGGGAAAGAAAAGGAGAGGGGGAAGAAAGAAGAAAGGGGGGAAGAGAGAAGGAAAGGAAAGAGAGAGGGGGAAGACGGGAGAAAGAGAAAAGAGGAGAGAAAGGGAAGAGGAGAAGAGAAGGAAAGAAGAGGGAGAAGAAAGAAGAGAAGGAGGAAGGAAAAAGGAAGAAAAGAAGAGGAGGGGAGAGAGAAAGAGGAGAGGAGGAGAGAAGAGGGGGGGGAGGAAGGAGGGAGAAAGGGGAAAGGAAGAAGAAGAAATAGCTGGCTTGGCCGGTCTTGAGCCAATCGGGCAGCGGCGCTGTAGGGGGGATTGTGACGCTGAGCGGGAGAACAGGAAGGGAGACGATAGAATAGAGAAGGGT
>NZ_JACVAA010000016.1 GCF_014851565.1 Pseudomonas sp. PDM15 | reverse complement strand
AGAGGGGGAGAAGAGAAAGGGGGAGGAAAGGGGGGGAAAAAAGGGGGGAAGGGAGGAAAGGGGAGAGGGAGGAAGGAGGAGAAAAAGAGAAAAAGAAGGAGAGAAGAAAAAGAAGAAAGGGAAAGAGAAAAGGAGGGAAGAAGAGGAGAGGGAAAGGGGGAAGAGAGAGAAAGGAAGGAAAAAAGAAAAGAAGAGAAGAAAGAAAGAGAGAAAAAGAAAAAAGGGAAAGAGGGAAAGAAGGAAAAGGGAAAGAAGAAAAAGAAAGGAGAGGGGAAGGAGAAGGGAGGGAGGAGAAAGAGGGGGAGAGGAGAAGGGAGAGAAAAAGGAGAAGAAAAAGGGAAGGAAAAAGAAAAAGAGAAGGGGAAGGAAGAAGGAAGGGGAGGGAGAGGAAGGAGAAGGGGGAGGAGAAGAGAAAAGGAGGAAGAGAGGGGGAAGAAAGGGGAAGGGAGAAGAGGAGGGGGGGGGGGGGAAGGAGAAGGAGAAAAAAGAGAGAGAAAAGGAAGGAGGAGGAGGAAGAGGAAGAGGGGGAGAAGAGAAAGGAGAAAGGAGGAGAAGGGAGGGGGAAAGGGAGGAAAGGAAGAGAAGGAAGAGGGAAGGGGGAAGAAGGGGGGAGAGAGGAGAAAGGAGAAAGAAAAGGGGGAGGGAAAGGGGGAAGGGAAGGGGGGGGGAGAGGGAAAAGAAAAAAGGAAGAAGAGGAGGGGGGAGGAAGTGAAAAGGGGAGAAAGGGGGGGAGGAAAAGGGGGAAAGGGGGGAAGAGGGAAAAGGAAAAAGAAGAAGAGGGAAGAGAAGGGGAGGAGGGAAGGAGGAAGGGGAGGGAAGGGAAAAGAAGGAGGAAAGAGGGAAGAAGAAGAGGGGGAAGGAAAAGGAAAGGAGAGAGAGGGAGAAAGGAATATAATTGAAGTGTTAGAGGAAAAAGGGGGGGGAGGAAGAAGAAGGGTAGAGGGAGGGAGGGGAAGGGGAGGAAGGAGAAGGAGGGGAGAAGAAAG
>NZ_JACVAA010000015.1 GCF_014851565.1 Pseudomonas sp. PDM15 | reverse complement strand
GCACCTCCATGCCGATGCGCGGGATGGCGATGCCGCCGTAGCGGTCGCCGGCCCAGCTGGAGCTCACCCTCAGCCAGCAGCTGGTGGTGTCGTCGGCCTGGCCTTCGCGGTCCCAGTGGAACTGCACCTTGACCCGGCCGTACTGGTCGCAGTGGATCTCTTCGCCCTTGGGGCCGGTGACCACGGCGCTCTGGCTGCCGAGGATGCGCGGCTTGGGGTGCTCCAGCGCTGGGCGCCAGGGCGTATCCCAGGGCGTGGCGCTGAAGCGGTTGCGGTAGCCCTGGTTGAAGCCGTCGTCGGCTTGCCCGTCTTCCTTGCGGCCGCCGAGGAAGCTGGTGATGGACTCTTCCAGCACCTGGGGCTGCTTGCCCTCGTGGTGGACCTCATTGAGTAGCCACAGCTGGTTCCAGTCCGTGCGCGGATGGGCGGACAGGTTGAGGAAGTGGCCGCTGCGCAGCAGCGGCTGGTCGCTCTCGCCCTCGGCCAGCTGGTGGTCGCTGCGATGGCGCTCCAGGGCGCGCTGGGACAGGTGTTTGCCGCGGCCGCGCTCGGTGAAGCGGCCGGGGTAGTCGTAGTCTTCCAGGTCCGGCTTGGCCTCACCCTTATGGGCGGCTTCCAGCTGCAGGCGTGGCTTCTCGAAGTCGTAGTCGCGGCGGGTGACGCGGCTGGTGCGGGTGGCCAGGCGCAGGGCGAAGCGCTTGATCACCGGGTCGTCCGCCACCAGACCGGAGTCCTGCTGGTAGGCGGTGGTGGCGAGCTTGGGAAAACCGGTCTGGTCGTCGCCAAACACCAGCACATGGCCCTCGGGCGTGTGCTGGAAGTGGTAATGGATGCCTTCTTCCTCGCACAGGCGCTGGATGAAGTGCAGGTCGGAATCGTCGTACTGCACGCAGTAGTCGCGGGCCGGATAAGTGCCGCCGAGCTGGAAACGCTGACCGCTGCCTTCGAGGATGCCGTGGTCGCTTAGCACCTGGGCGACGATCTGCGGCACCGTGAGGTGCTGGAAGATGCGCTGGTTGATGCGATGCTCGAGCCAGGCCAGCTGCGGGCGCAGGGTCAGGTGGTAGCGGGTCAGGCGCTGACCGGAGTCGCCCTGGGCGCAGGCGTGCACCTGGGCGTGGATGCCGTTGCCCTGCGCATCCAGGGTCAGAAAGGCCGGCTGGCCGAGCAGCGTGTCCAGTTCCAGGTCCGGGCGCTGGCTGACCAGCGTGACCTCGAACACGAAGGGCTGGCTGAGCGCCTCGTGGCCGGTGAACTCGAGGACCTGCAGGTCGTGCTCGACGCCGGGCAGGCTCAGGCTGAAATGCGTCTGGTTGGCGGGGGCGAACATCCGTTGTTCCTTCTGCCGAAAGGGCATCGGCCAGGAGTGCTGGCCGATGGGGTGGCTCGCTTACCTGCGAGCCCGGGCATTGTCGGCGAGACGGCGGCGGGGCGCGGTGATGCGTGGCGCAAAACCGCGTGCCGCCGGTCGCCTGCGGCCGTAGAACCTGTTCACGACCTCGCGAGCTAGAGAAAAACAAGGCGGAAGTGGCTGAGGAAGCGCAGTTTACGAGTGGTAAATGAGCATTCCGAAGCCACTTCCAACGCAGTGTTTCCGACGCGCAGCAGGTCGTGGGCAGGTGCTTAGGCCGAGATCGGCGAGCGCCAGTCGTCGGAGCCGGAAGTGCCGGACACTTCGTGGGTCCAGACGATCTTGCGGTAGGTGAAGTAGACGTCTTCCAGGTGGGTGAAGTGGGCCATGGCCGGGTCCTGGCAGTTGGGCATGCGCGACTGCACGTCGACGATCACGGCATCCTCCAGCTCGATGGTGAAGTAGTGCTCCTGGGTACCGGTGGAGGAGGTGCGGAACCACTCCAGACGGCACTTGGACAGACGCTCACCGGAGGTCAGGGAGTTGAAGATCAGCGGCGAAGCCTTGTCGAACACCTTGGTGATCATCAGCGGCTTGTGTACGCGCTGGCCGGTCGGCTGGCCGGACTGCGGGTCGCGCGGGATGATGACCTGGTGGTTGAAGCCCTGGACCAGGATCTGGTCCTCGTGACCTTCCTGGAAGATGTTGCCGACCGAGTCCTCGGTGAAGGTGCCAGCGGTGATCAGGCCTTGCTTGGTGCCTTCGAGGGTCATGTACGCGGGTGTTGGCATGGTGCTCTCCTTGCTGTGAGACGAGACCGGTAAGGTCCGGGAGCTCGGAGCAGTACAAGGGGCGTGCCAGGGGCAGTCAAGTCAGGCGGGGCAAGGGCTGTAGCCAGATCGAAGAGAGTCTGCGAAACGTCCTGTGCGGGGCGTCACGGAAGGTTGTGCAATATCTGGCGCAGGTCTGTGCAGGGGCTTGCGCAGGGCGCCGGAGGCCCGTGAATCGGGTGCTGGGGCGGGGCTGACAAGGGGGCGGCGAGGCGAGTGTGCAAGGAGTTGCGCAG
>NZ_JACVAA010000014.1 GCF_014851565.1 Pseudomonas sp. PDM15 | reverse complement strand
GACAACACCCAAGGATCGGGTCCCACGCCCGAGGTCGATACGGGCCTAGCGTGCTTGGTGATGCTGGCGCGCTTTCACAATGTGGCCGCTTCGTCCGAGCAGTTGGCCCATGAGTTCGCCGAAGATGGCCGCCGTTTCGGCCGCGCCGAACTCCTTCTTTCCGCCAAGAAACTGGGCCTCAAGGCCAAGTCCACGCGCAGCTCGCTGAGTCGTCTCGACACCACGCCGCTGCCCGCCATCGCCGCCGATCACGAAGGCCGCTACTTCATCATTGCCCGTCTCGACGACGGCAAGGCGCTGATCCACGACCCGCGCGCGCAGCGCCCCGAGGTACTGACCTTCGAACAGTTGGAGCAGCGCTGGAGCGGCGAGCTGCTGCTGATCCGCTCCGAGGCTTCGTTGGCCGGTGAGCTGAGCAAGTTCGACTTCACCTGGTTCATCCCGGCTATCGTCAAGTACCGCAAGCTGCTCGGCGAAGTGCTGCTGGTGTCCTTCGTGCTGCAGATCTTCGCGCTGCTGACGCCGCTGTTCTTCCAGGTGGTGATGGACAAGGTATTGGTACACCGTGGCCTGTCGACACTGGACGTGATCGCCATCGGCCTGCTTGGCATCATGGTCTTCGAGACCCTGCTCAGCGGCCTGCGCAGCTACGTGTTCGCTCACACCGCCAGTCGTATCGACGTGGAGCTGGGTTCACGTCTGTTCCGCCATCTGGTGACCCTGCCGCTGGCCTATTTCCAGGCGCGGCGGGTGGGGGATTCGGTGGCGCGGGTACGGGAGCTGGAGAACATCCGCAGCTTCCTCACCGGCAACGCCATCACCCTGATCCTCGACGTGCTGTTCTCGGTGGTGTTCATCGCCGTGATGTTCTACTACAGCGGTTGGCTGACCCTGGTGGTGATCCTCTCGCTGCCGCTGTACTTCCTGATCTCCCTGCTGATCACCCCGGTGCTGCGCGCGCGGCTCAACGAGAGCTTCTCGCGCGGTGCGGAGAACCAGGCCTTCCTGGTCGAGACGGTCAACGGCATCGACACCCTGAAAGCCATGGCGGTGGAGCCGCAGATCAACCGCAAGTGGGACAACCAGTTGGCCGGCTACGTGGCTGCCAGCTTCAAGACCCAGACCCTGTCGACCATCGCCAACGAGGGCGTCGGCCTGGTCGGCAAGCTGGTCACCGTGGCCACCCTGTGGCTGGGTGCGCGCCTGGTGATCGAGGGTGATCTCAGCGTTGGCCAACTGATCGCGTTCAATATGCTCGCCGGCCGTGTGTCGCAGCCGATCATGCGCCTGGCCCAGCTGTGGACCAACTTCCAGCAGACCGGTGTGTCGGTACAGCGCCTGGGCGACATCCTCAATGCCCGCACCGAGCTGTCCCAGGCCACGCGCAGCGCCTTGCCGCCGCTCAAGGGCCAGATCGAATTCGACCAGGTGCACTTCCGCTACCGTCCGGACGGCTCGGAGGTGCTGCGTGGGGTCAGCCTGCAGATCAATGCTGGCGAAGTGGTCGGCGTGGTTGGTCGCTCCGGCTCCGGCAAGAGCACCCTGACTCGCCTGCTGCAGCGCCTGTATACCCCCGAGCGGGGCCGGGTGCTGGTCGACGGCATGGACCTGGCCCTGGCCGACGTCTCCTCGCTGCGCCGGCAGATCGGCGTGGTGCTGCAGGACAACATGCTGTTCGCCCGCAGCATCCGCGAGAACATCGCCCTGACCGATCCCGGCGCACCGCTGGAAGCGGTGATCCAGGCGGCCAAACTGGCCGGTGCCCACGAGTTCATCCTGGAGCTGCCGGAAGGCTACGACACCGTGGTTGGTGAGCACGGCGCCTCGCTGTCTGGCGGCCAACGCCAGCGCATCGCCATCGCCCGCGCGCTGATCGGCAACCCACGGGTGCTGATCTTCGACGAGGCCACCAGTGCCCTGGACTACGAGTCCGAGCGGGTCATCCAGCAGAACATGCAGGCCATCTGCAAGGGGCGCACGGTGATCATCATCGCCCACCGCCTGTCTGCCGTGCGCGATGCCAACCGCATCGTGGTCATGGACCGCGGACAGATTGTCGAGCAAGGCAGCCATGCCGAGCTTCTCTCCCACCAGGCCGGCCACTACTCGCGCCTGCACCGACTGCAGCAGGGCTGAGCCATGGGCGCCAAACGTGAATTACTCAATCGCTACCGCAGTGCCTGGCGCCATTCCTGGCAGCGGCGCAAGGCCATGGATGCCCCTGCGCGGGTGAACCACGAAGTGCAGTTCCTGCCCGCCGCCCTGGCCCTGCAGGAAGCACCAGTGCACCCGGCACCGCGGATCATCCAGTGGACCATCATCGCCTTCGCCGTGCTGGCGCTGATCTGGGCCTGTGTCGGCGAGATCGACGTGGTCGCGACTGCCAGCGGCAAGATCGTGCCCAGCGGCAAGAGCAAGATCATCCAGCCCAGCGAAGTGGCGGTGGTCAAGGCCATCCACGTCTACGACGGCCAGAGCGTCAAAGCCGGCGAACTGCTGGTGGAACTGGATGCGCAGATCACCGGCGCCGATGTCGAGCGCCTGAAAAGCGACCTGCTCGCCGCCCAGGTCGACAGCGCGCGCGCCAGCGCCTTGCTCGAAGCAATCCACAGCAACCAGCCACCGGCCTCGTTGGCCAGCCGCATCCCCCAGGCCACTGCACAACAGCAGGCCTCGGCGCAGACCTGGCTGCAGGGCCAGTACCTGGAACTCCGGGCCGCGCTGGAGCAGGGCGATGCAGAGATCGCCCAGCGCGTGGCCGAGATCCAGGCCGCCCAGGCCTGGGTGGCCAAGCTGCAGGAATCCCTGCCCATCACCCGTCAGTTGGCTGCCGACTACAAGCGCTTGTTGGACAAGGCCATCATCGGCAAACACGCCTTCCTCGAAAGAGAGCAGCGGCGCATGGATCAGGAGCGCGAGCTGGCCATCCAGCAGGCCCGCGTCGTCGAGCTCCATGCCGCCAAGCTGGAGGCCGAGCGCCGTCGCCAGGGCGTGATCGCACAGACCCGCCGGACCATGCTCGACCTGCAACACGAGTCGGAACAACGCGGTGCCGCTCTCGCGCAAGAACTGGCCAAAGCCGAACAGCGCGACCGCCTGACCCGCCTCACCGCCCCGGTGGACGGCACCGTGCAACAGCTGGCCATCCACACCCCGGGCGGCGTGGTCACCGAGGCCCAGCCACTGATGGTCATCGTGCCCAAGGACCAGCCGGTGGAAGTGGAAGCCATGCTGGAGAACAAGGACATCGGCTTCGTACGCGCCGGGCAGGAAGTCGAGATCAAGGTCGAGACCTTTACCTTCACCAAGTACGGCGTGGTGCACGGCACCGTGCTGAACATCTCCAACGACGCCATCGAGGACGAGAAGCTGGGGCTGGTGTACAGCACGCGCATCCAGTTGAAGGAGAACAGCATCCAGGTCGGCGAGAACAGGATCGAACTGTCGCCAGGCATGGCCGTGCGGGCGGAAGTGAAGACGGACAAGAGAAAGGTGATCGATTACTTCCTGAGTCC
>NZ_JACVAA010000013.1 GCF_014851565.1 Pseudomonas sp. PDM15 | reverse complement strand
GGAGCTTGACGATGACCTACTCTCACATGGGGAAACCCCACACTACCATCGGCGATGCGTCGTTTCACTACTGAGTTCGGGAAGGGATCAGGTGGTTCCAACGCTCTATGGTCGTCAAGCAATTCGGTTGGGGACTCGGTGTTTAGTCGCTTCCCCTAATGGGTATGTGATGTGGCGTTGCGGCTCTTAGCGAACTTTCGGTTCGTTTGTCGACTTCACCATCACCGACAATCTACAGATTGTTTGGGTGTTATATGGTCAAGCCTCACGGGCAATTAGTATTGGTTAGCTCAACGCCTCACAGCGCTTACACACCCAACCTATCAACGTCGTAGTCTTCGACGGCCCTTTAGGGAGCTCAAGGCTCCAGTGAGATCTCATCTTGAGGCAAGTTTCCCGCTTAGATGCTTTCAGCGGTTATCTTTTCCGAACATAGCTACCCGGCAATGCCACTGGCGTGACAACCGGAACACCAGAGGTTCGTCCAACCCGGTCCTCTCGTACTAAGGTCAGCCCCTCTCAAATCTCAAACGTCCACGGCAGATAGGGACCGAACTGTCTCACGACGTTCTAAACCCAGCTCGCGTACCACTTTAAATGGCGAACAGCCATACCCTTGGGACCGGCTTCAGCCCCAGGATGTGATGAGCCGACATCGAGGTGCCAAACACCGCCGTCGATATGAACTCTTGGGCGGTATCAGCCTGTTATCCCCGGAGTACCTTTTATCCGTTGAGCGATGGCCCTTCCATACAGAACCACCGGATCACTAAGACCTACTTTCGTACCTGCTCGACGTGTCTGTCTCGCAGTCAAGCGCGCTTTTGCCTTTATACTCTACGACCGATTTCCGACCGGTCTGAGCGCACCTTCGTACTCCTCCGTTACTCTTTGGGAGGAGACCGCCCCAGTCAAACTGCCCACCATACACTGTCCTCGATCCGGATGACGGACCAGAGTTAGAACCTCAAGCATGCCAGGGTGGTATTTCAAGGATGGCTCCACGCAGACTGGCGTCCACGCTTCAAAGCCTCCCACCTATCCTACACAAGCAGGCTCAAAGTCCAGTGCAAAGCTACAGTAAAGGTTCACGGGGTCTTTCCGTCTAGCCGCGGATACACTGCATCTTCACAGCGATTTCAATTTCACTGAGTCTCGGGTGGAGACAGCGCCGCCATCGTTACGCCATTCGTGCAGGTCGGAACTTACCCGACAAGGAATTTCGCTACCTTAGGACCGTTATAGTTACGGCCGCCGTTTACCGGGGCTTCGATCAAGAGCTTCGCTTGCGCTAACCCCATCAATTAACCTTCCGGCACCGGGCAGGCGTCACACCCTATACGTCCACTTTCGTGTTTGCAGAGTGCTGTGTTTTTAATAAACAGTCGCAGCGGCCTGGTATCTTCGACCGGCATGAGCTTACGGAGCAAGTCCTTCACCCTCACCGGCGCACCTTCTCCCGAAGTTACGGTGCCATTTTGCCTAGTTCCTTCACCCGAGTTCTCTCAAGCGCCTTGGTATTCTCTACCCAACCACCTGTGTCGGTTTGGGGTACGGTTCCTAGTTACCTGAAGCTTAGAGGCTTTTCCTGGAAGCATGGCATCAACCACTTCACGTCCAAAAGGACGCTCGTCATCAGTTCTCGGCATTAAGATCCCGGATTTGCCTAAGATCTCTGCCTACCACCTTAAACACGGACAACCAACGCCGTGCTGGCCTAGCCTTCTCCGTCCCCCCATCGCAGTAACTAGAAGTGCAGGAATATTAACCTGCTTCCCATCGACTACGCATTTCTGCCTCGCCTTAGGGGCCGACTAACCCTGCGTCGATTAACGTTGCGCAGGAAACCTTGGTCTTTCGGCGTGCGAGTTTTTCACTCGCATTGTCGTTACTCATGTCAGCATTCGCACTTCTGATACCTCCAGCAAGCTTCTCAACTCACCTTCACAGGCTTACAGAACGCTCCTCTACCGCATCACTTACGTGATACCCGTAGCTTCGGTGTATGGTTTGAGCCCCGTTACATCTTCCGCGCAGGCCGACTCGACTAGTGAGCTATTACGCTTTCTTTAAAGGGTGGCTGCTTCTAAGCCAACCTCCTAGCTGTCTAAGCCTTCCCACATCGTTTCCCACTTAACCATAACTTTGGGACCTTAGCTGACGGTCTGGGTTGTTTCCCTTTTCACGACGGACGTTAGCACCCGCCGTGTGTCTCCCATGCTCGGCACTTCTGGGTATTCGGAGTTTGCATCGGTTTGGTAAGTCGGGATGACCCCCTAGCCGAAACAGTGCTCTACCCCCCAGAGTGATACATGAGGCGCTACCTAAATAGCTTTCGAGGAGAACCAGCTATCTCCGGGCTTGATTAGCCTTTCACTCCGATCCACAGGTCATCCGCTAACTTTTCAACGGTAGTCGGTTCGGTCCTCCAGTCAGTGTTACCTAACCTTCAACCTGCCCATGGATAGATCGCCCGGTTTCGGGTCTATACCCAGCGACTAAAGCGCCCTATTAAGACTCGCTTTCGCTACGCCTCCCCTATTCGGTTAAGCTCGCCACTGAATATAAGTCGCTGACCCATTATACAAAAGGTACGCAGTCACCCAACAAAGTGGGCTCCCACTGCTTGTACGCATACGGTTTCAGGTTCTATTTCACTCCCCTCTCCGGGGTTCTTTTCGCCTTTCCCTCACGGTACTAGTTCACTATCGGTCAGTCAGTAGTATTTAGCCTTGGAGGATGGTCCCCCCATATTCAGACAACGTTTCACGTGCGCCGTCCTACTCGATTTCACTTCTAAGACCTTTTCGCGTACAGGGCTATCACCCACTATGGCCGCACTTTCCAGAGCGTTCCGCTAAAATCAAAGAAGCTTAAGGGCTAATCCCCGTTCGCTCGCCACTACTAAGGGAATCTCGGTTGATTTCTTTTCCTCAGGGTACTTAGATGTTTCAGTTCCCCTGGTTCGCCTCTTGCACCTATGGATTCAGTACAAGATACCTAGGTTATCCTAGGTGGGTTCCCCCATTCAGAGATCTCCGGATCAAAGTCTGTTTGCCGACTCCCCGAAGCTTATCGCAGGCTACCACGTCTTTCATCGCCTCTGACTGCCAAGGCATCCACCGTATGCGCTTCTTCACTTGACCATATAACCCCAAGCAATCTGGTTATAGATTCGTAACGTGAAGACGACATTCGCCGAAAATTCGCGCTTGAACTCGCAAATTTTGCCTTGATTTGCTGAATGCAGTGAAACATTCAACAAGTCACTTCTATCACATACCCAAATTTTTAAAGAACAGTTCTGGCGCAAAGACCAGAAATCAACATTGAACTACCAATGTTCATTTCTGAGCTTTCAGCGATTATCGAGTTAATGGTGGAGCCAAGGAGGATCGAACTCCTGACCTCCTGCGTGCAAAGCAGGCGCTCTCCCAGCTGAGCTATGGCCCCATCTACGGACTTGGCCACATCCCTTGACAATTGGTGGGTCTGGGCAGATTCGAACTGCCGACCTCACCCTTATCAGGGGTGCGCTCTAACCAACTGAGCTACAGACCCAATCGTCTAACTCTCGGGTCTAAACCCAATCGCTTTTCGCAAGTGAATCAAGCAATTCGTGTGGGAACTTATGAAGAAGCTGAAGTCTTCGATTAAGGAGGTGATCCAGCCGCAGGTTCCCCTACGGCTACCTTGTTACGACTTCACCCCAGTCATGAATCACTCCGTGGTAACCGTCCCCCTTGCGGTTAGACTAGCTACTTCTGGAGCAACCCACTCCCATGGTGTGACGGGCGGTGTGTACAAGGCCCGGGAACGTATTCACCGTGACATTCTGATTCACGATTACTAGCGATTCCGACTTCACGCAGTCGAGTTGCAGACTGCGATCCGGACTACGATCGGTTTTATGGGATTAGCTCCACCTCGCGGCTTGGCAACCCTTTGTACCGACCATTGTAGCACGTGTGTAGCCCTGGCCGTAAGGGCCATGATGACTTGACGTCATCCCCACCTTCCTCCGGTTTGTCACCGGCAGTCTCCTTAGAGTGCCCACCATAACGTGCTGGTAACTAAGGACAAGGGTTGCGCTCGTTACGGGACTTAACCCAACATCTCACGACACGAGCTGACGACAGCCATGCAGCACCTGTGTCTGAGTTCCCGAAGGCACCAATCCATCTCTGGAAAGTTCTCAGCATGTCAAGGCCAGGTAAGGTTCTTCGCGTTGCTTCGAATTAAACCACATGCTCCACCGCTTGTGCGGGCCCCCGTCAATTCATTTGAGTTTTAACCTTGCGGCCGTACTCCCCAGGCGGTCGACTTAATGCGTTAGCTGCGCCACTAAGATCTCAAGGATCCCAACGGCTAGTCGACATCGTTTACGGCGTGGACTACCAGGGTATCTAATCCTGTTTGCTCCCCACGCTTTCGCACCTCAGTGTCAGTATCAGTCCAGGTAGTCGCCTTCGCCACTGGTGTTCCTTCCTATATCTACGCATTTCACCGCTACACAGGAAATTCCACTACCCTCTACCGTACTCTAGCTCAGTAGTTTTGGAGGCAGTTCCCAGGTTGAGCCCGGGGATTTCACCTTCAACTTGCTGAACCACCTACGCGCGCTTTACGCCCAGTAATTCCGATTAACGCTTGCACCCTTCGTATTACCGCGGCTGCTGGCACGAAGTTAGCCGGTGCTTATTCTGTTGGTAACGTCAAAACAGCAAGGTATTAGCTTACTGCCCTTCCTCCCAACTTAAAGTGCTTTACAATCCGAAGACCTTCTTCACACACGCGGCATGGCTGGATCAGGCTTTCGCCCATTGTCCAATATTCCCCACTGCTGCCTCCCGTAGGAGTCTGGACCGTGTCTCAGTTCCAGTGTGACTGATCATCCTCTCAGACCAGTTACGGATCGTCGCCTAGGTGAGCCATTACCTCACCTACTAGCTAATCCGACCTAGGCTCATCTGATAGCGCAAGGCCCGAAGGTCCCCTGCTTTCTCCCGTAGGACGTATGCGGTATTAGCGTTCCTTTCGAAACGTTGTCCCCCACTACCAGGCAGATTCCTAGGCATTACTCACCCGTCCGCCGCTGAATCAGAGAGCAAGCTCTCTTCATCCGCTCGACTTGCATGTGTTAGGCCTGCCGCCAGCGTTCAATCTGAGCCATGATCAAACTCTTCAGTTCAATACTGCTTGGGTTTTGAGAAAACCCTAAACTTGGCTCAGCAATCGCATGCTCTATTTAAAGAGCTAAAACTCTCGAATTCACGAGTGTTACTTGCGTTGCTGATAATCAGTTGACCATCAGTCTTACATCACAAGCACCCACACGAATTGCTTGATTCAGTTGTTAAAGAGCGTTTCGGCGAAGTCTTTCGTCTCAACCGAGGCCGCGCATTCTACAGCAGCCTTTCAATCTGTCAAGCTG
>NZ_JACVAA010000012.1 GCF_014851565.1 Pseudomonas sp. PDM15 | reverse complement strand
AAATTGCATTGGGATCGAATGGAATTCGGCAGCTCCTTCAACATGAGCTTGCTATGTCTCAGCCTGTGGCAAATTTTGTTGCCCGGATTTCATATGGCCGTCGTCGCTTCAGCGTCACCGAGCTACTGGTTGATCGAGGCTCTGCAAGCGAATTCGTCGATTGGTTCCTCAAGCGTACAGAGCTGAATGACGAACTGGCGATGCTCGCTGCCTCTCCTGATCACTATGTCATTCAAACGAATGCTAACGGTGCTCAGGAGGTGATTGAGACCACAGGAGGCTCCCCGTTAGTAGGCAGGTTCATGATCGACTATCAGGATCTTTCCAGCCTTCGTTCCCCCCCCGATCCTGCGTATCCCTATCAAGCGGCAGGCGTAGCTAAGGCAGAAAACGGCCTAGTGATTGGTGGCGTGCGCCACCAGTTTCGTAACGAAGGGCTCGGCTTCCGAGCCAAGCTGACTGTCGAGTTCCCCACGATGATCATTCCAGGGGCTGTTTCTGCCCATCGCTGGCATCTTGCGAGCGAGTTTTCTAACTGGATCGAGGCGGCTTTTGCCCCGCTCTCGGACTAAGAGCATCTGTACGGGGCGTTCCATCCTGTCGCCCGACATTTCCCTGTACGCATTGATAAGTGACCCAGTGGAAGTCGAAGCCAGCATCTCCCTACAAACCACAGAGCCTAGTTTTGGAGAACACCATGCCCAACTGGTTGCTGCTTGTTATGCCATTGCTCGCAGGTTCCATGCTTACCCTGCAAGCAGGCATAAACGGGCTGGTTGCGAGAACCCTCCCTGGGGTACTCGCAGCATCACTGGTTTCATTCTCAGTTGGTGGAGCAGCCTTACTGCTGCTGGCTTGGGTGAATCGGGATTTGCCCACCTGGCTTGCCCTTAGAGAGATGAGTTGGTGGCAATGGGGCGGCGGGCTACTCGGCGCCCTTTTCATTGCTACCGCAGCCTTCTGCGGGCCTCGCATTGGGGCGGTGCTCTTCATGGCCCTGGTGTTGGCTGGCCAGCTAGGGATGGCTCTACTGCTCGATCACAACGGATGGGCTGGCTTTCGTGAGTCACCTATCACGGTTGGCAAGGCCGCGGGTTTGGTGCTCATCGTTAGTGGCGTTTGGCTCATTCGACGGGGCTAGAAAGAGACATCGGCAATGTCCGCTATTGGCGGATGACCTAGCAACAGCGCATCAGTGCGGTCTTGCAGGATGACGATCTGGCCTGGGTTTGCTGAGCCAGATCTTCGGTGGCGTTCTACTTGCTCGGGCGCTGGTCACACCCGATGTGCGTGACCGGGATTGCGCGGCTTATTCTCTGCACTAGAAACTCAACTGCTGAATCCTCATACCAACAGACGAGAAACCTGATATGTCACTGCATTCGTTGGATGCCGCCATCGCACTGAGCTCTATGCAGGAGGGCCTGTTACGCGGCCATTTCGGCGGTAGCTATGCCAACATGGTGGGGCCATTCGGCGGCATTATTGCCGCAACCTTGCTCAACGGCGTTCTGACCAATCCAGGATGCCTGGGGCAACCAGTTGCCATGACGGTGAATTTCGCCGGTGTTGTCGCTGATGCCGAGTTTGACGTGACAGTGCAACTCGCACGTGCAACCCGAACAACGCAGCACTGGGTGTTAGCGCTAAACCAGCTAGGAAAGACAGTGGTGACTGCGACGGCGATGACTGCGCAGCGCCCGGAGTCTGGCTGGCAGGCGACAGATCTGGTCATGCCGGAGGTGCCTGCGGTGACTCAGGTCACACGCCTGGACACGCGGATGTATCCGGGGTGGGCCAAGAACTACGCACTCCACGTCATTGATGGCGGTCTGCAGCCCGGTAGCGAACCCTTAGGGGCAACAACCCGCCTGTGGGTACGTGATGAGCCGCCTCGCCCGCTGGATTTCTTGTCTTTGATGGCGATCAGTGATGTTTTCTTTCCGCGAGTATTCGTGCGTCGTCAGCAGATGATGCCAGCGGGCACAGTGTCTCTAACCACTTATTTCCACGCGGACGCCGAGTCGCTGGCACGCCAGGGGGATCGTGCCCTGCTGGGCGTGGCACGCGCCAACCGATTCCATCGCGGCTTTTTCGACCAGTCGGCGGAGCTGTGGGGGGCTGATGGTGAGCTATTGGTGACCACTCATCAAATGGTCTATTTCAAGGGCTAAATGTGAGGCAATTGTCGTCTCTAGGACGTGAACTCTTGAGATACGCCCGGCCTCGTTATCGAATGGCAGCTATTGGCCGATTCTGTTGAAAAAGTCCCAGTGCAATTTCTGCCCACGAAATTGCGCGGCCGACATTGAAATCTGAGCAAATGCCGCCTCTGAACTACTCCAGATTTCGCGTGGCAGCACGCTAATCATCCGATTTTTAGAGACTGAGCAGGAGCCCCCGGCCAATGCCGACTTTTTCAACAGAATCGGCCGGAAGCGGACACGGCTCATGAGCGCTCACTAGCGGCCCATTCGGCTTCGAACCGGGCTCGGAGCTTGGCCTCATTAGCCTTACAAACATCCGCCATGCGCTGGGATTCTGGAATCTGGCAGCGCTGCGTTGGAGTGAAATACTTGGACCAAGCACCTTCCTTCCGTTGTTGCTCAGCTATGGCTTTTGCCTGCTCTGCTGCAAGCCGGTGATTTATCTCGGCCTGGCGCCTTGAAGCCTCTTGGTTGGCAGCGACCTCTTCGGGTGTCAGTTGGTGGGCTGCTGGAGGTCGAGTTGAGAGGTTGTGCTGCAACTGTTGCTGAGAACGGGATATCTCACGCTCCAGCCGGTACTCAGCTTTGTGGATGCGCAGCTGGTAAATGATCAGCGCGGTAATCACTGTGCCTATAACCCCAATTGCCCAGTGAGTGAAAGATTTTGGCTTACGTCGCCCCATTTTCTGCCTCCTTGCTCTGTGGTGTCTTTGCTCAAGCTGGTCTAAGGAGAAGTCGAGGCCGGCTCAAGCAATAGCAGTGGCGTCTGTGGGAGTGACTCCCGCTCCGGGCTGCGCTGTAGGCATGCTTGAGCGTGGCTTGCCCCCAGGGAATCTTAATCAGAAACTGGGCCATCGGACTTCGCTGGAGCTCGGTCATGGTAGCGACTATTCAAGACCACAATTTTTCGGAAGAGCAATGTGCTGTAGGGCTTACCGCAGCACTGAACGTCATAGACAAGTGGAAAGCCACACCGGAGCAGGCACGTAGCATTCTGGGTATCCCTGAAAGCACGTACGTATACGCGAAGAAGCAGCCCCTGGGTTGGTCCGTTTCCCTAGACCCAGAGCAGTTGCGGCGGATCAGCGTGGTCTTAAACATCCACGCTGCGCTTAGTGCTGTCTTCGACAATCAAGAAAATATCTATGGCTTCCCCTCGATGGAGAATCACAACGAGTTCTTCAATGGACGATCCCCACTTGAGGTTATGGCCAAGGGCGACCTGGTGTCCCTCAACGAAACGTTCAAGAGGATCGATTCGCTTCGAGTCTCTTAGTGGTGTCTTAAAGGGAGCTGCTACTGCGCCACAAGGCGAGGAGCATTTGGTGTTGCCTGAGCAACCTCCGGTTGTTGTGTCAGTGCTAGTTCCGCCAAAGCAATCATGCGGTCATAGCGGGCTAGAAAGTTGTGGCCTATCACAGCCATAAGGAAGATGAGGGGGTTGGCGTAGGCAATGGCCTGGATCCAGGCAGGCTGGCTATCGAGCTGTTGGAAGGTGACCAGCATAGCTACAAGCCCCGGCAAGATGCCTATGGTTTCGATGGGGCCCGCTACCAAGGCTACTCGCTGGGCGAGGCTTTTCCGGGCTTCCTTCAACTCCATAATGCCTAGCTGTAATTCAGGCTTTGGCAGCGCAGCGAGCTGAGGTAAATAGTCGCCATCAACGCGCAGTGGACGCTCCAGGTAATTATTCAGCAGGTTTGCGAACGGAGCATGAACTGCACTTCGGATTGCCCCCCGATAGAGCCATGCACCAAGCAGTGGGTAGGCAAGGATCACTATGTAGGTCACCAGCAGCAGTATGACGCTGCCAATAAGCAGGTCGCGGTAATCTCCCAGCCAAGCAGCAAGCGCAAGGGCCATTGAAATGGCCATTGGTGTTATGAAGCCAGCCCAGAAAACCCAGAACCCCACGCGATAGGAAGTGGTGGCCTTCTCTTGAATGCGTTGCTGCTTGAGCAGATCCTTTTCGGCCTGTTCGAGGTTGCCGAGGATCTCAAGGATTTTATGTCTCGTGGGTTGCATGCTCATCCTCATAAGCGAGCTCGTTGTCATAGTGGTAGACCGATAGCTTCTTGAGCCGACAACGCCCGCGACGCTATGCGGTTTCTAGCACCGCCCGCATCCATTTTGGCATTCTGCAGGCCATGAGCGTGGCTAGTTCATCAGGGCTGAGTGCCTTCTTGATGACGGCAGCACAGCTTGTGTCCCAACCGTCCTTGCCCAGGTAGAACATCGCGCTGAGGGCCATGCCGACCTTCGTTCCTGGGTGTTGTATTGCCACAGGGGGCGCATGAACGAGCCAGGTTTCCGACTTTCCATGGCGTATCTTTCTACTGGCCCCGCTGGTGTAGTAGATATCGACCATGGGCATTTGGGTGCTTAGGCCAAATCTCCTAACCGCATTGGCGCCATGCATTTGTAGTGTGTGGCGGCTTTGCTTGGCAATCAAATCCACAGTTGCCTTTTGGCTGGGGAAGACCCAGCCAACGTACTGAACCCGTTTCGGGCGCATGTAGATTCCGGGGTAAGCACGGACGAGTTCACCCCGGTTGACCAGTTGAGCAAAGGCTTTATAGACGGCGTTCGCTGAACCTAGCGTTGCAAAGAGCCTGATGCTGAATGGTCGTCCTTTTGGAAGGCGCCGAACCTTCTGCGCAACAAGGCGGGACACCGGTTGGCCAGAAGGAGCCATTGAGATCTCCTATAGAGCAATTTCTGAAGGCCTGGTTAGCCTATCTCTTCAATCGGCGTGTACCAAGCTGAGCAAGACGAGACCTTCGGCGCGGAGATAATCTCAGGCTAAAAACGCTGTTGCTTAAGCCTGAGCAATAGCGCCCTAGTTCGCGGGTACTGGTTGGTGTTCTGAAGGCAGCTGGATAGGGCTGGAACCAGCGAATGGATACTCTGCTTGTTGCAGGTGTGATCCGGGTGTGTAGAAAGCACTAGCTTCATCGCATTCTCGACAGATCTTTCTAGCTCAATGTCCCTCTCGCTCCAATCGACCTTCGAGTTATTCCCATTGCGGCCAGTGGGTAGCCTGGAAATTTCCTGAACCAGCCAGGCCTTGTCGTTTCGATAGAGCCACGCATAAAGGTTTGGGCCATGCGCGCGAACCACGCTGGCGCTTGAGTCCGGGAATTGCTGCAAAAGCGAGCTCCATTCGCTTCGATGCTTCAGTAGATCCTTTTGAAACTTGGCGGCGATCCAAGATTTCTGTGCCAGCGGCTCAGCTCTAAGCAGCTTGTTGACGGTAGAAATGGTGATGCTGAACTGGCTGCAGATCGAATGCTTCTGCGCGCCGCGACTGAGCATCCGTAGAATCTGTGCACGCATGGGTGGTTTGAGTGTTTTGGGCTTGAGCTTCTTGGCTTGTATTGGTTCGGACGGCTTCGCTGCCTGCGTGTCGGTGTAAAGCAGCTGCGGTGCATCTGGGTGCTCTGGCTCTTGGGCAAGACGATCGTAGGCGTCGATGAATGCGCTCACGTCCCCGAATAGCCACGTAATCATCACCAAATGCTTGAGCGGATGGCTATGTCCTCGCGGACTTCGAATGAGCTGCTCAATAAAGGTTGATGCCTTCTGCTCCGTGGTCGGTAGCGAGGTGAGCGGATGGAACGGCTGAAGGGGGGAGGTGTGCTGAACGAGCGAGGACGTGACTTGAGACGAGGTGGGGTTCCGATAGCCCACTTGGCTGAGGGCGTTGCGATAGACCGATCTTACAAGCAATGGCTCAAAGGATCTGCTGTTCCCTACTGAAGCTAGGTCGAGGATGGCGGTAGCTAGCTGATTCAGTGCCTCGAGTTCGATGGGTTCCAGATCCTCTGCACGTTGATGTGTCAGAGAGGCATGACCTGGGAGAGCCAGCTGGAAGCGTCCCGACCATGGCCGGTTATGAACGCTCTCTTGGAGCCATACCTTGTGAACTGGACATATCAGAACACCTGGATACTGGTGAGCAACATGCCAATAGGCCACTCCGTGCCGACAGAAATCTGAATCAATACAGCAGCTGCAGGCCTTCAAAGGATGCTCTGCACCAAAGCGTCCGGTGACCAAGCCAAGACGATATTTGATCGAACCTGCCCCTTCTCCCTTAAGCATCTGCATCACCGCCTGAATGTGCGGCTGAGATTGAAAGGGCAGAAACAAGGGAAGGATTGTGTGTTCGTGGATGATCGAGTCGGGATCACCCCATACCGACCTGATGCTAGGGCGCAGCGCGTTTAAGTTGTAGGCGAAGTCATGTGTTGCCGGTCGGCCAGGGGATTCGGATAGCAACCGAAAGGTGGCAGAGGGCTCGTGGTTTCCCCAGATAGCGTGCTGACGGCTGCAGATGCTGAAGAACGTTTCATCCTCAAGCCACTTTAACGTTATGTCCGGAGGCTGTATCTCTGAGGCGGGGTAGAAGCCTGACATAAATCGACCACTGAATAAGAGGTGATTTAGCGTAGTAAAAGGTCGGCATACAAGCAGATCATAAGAAATAAAAACGTGTCTGCAAAATGCCTATTATAAATTTGGGAATCTAGTGGATGCGTTATCGAGCGTAACTACGGGCCGGGAGGCAGGCCTAGGAAAGGCGCGAATTTTCTGGGCTTTGCGCCTCCGCCGGCGGGCCCCTATGCGCCGGCGGAGGCGCATGAAAGTTTAAACTTTTCTATTGTCAGCCCGGATTTTCAGGCTGTACCATGGCTAGCTTCGTCATTTATAGAGTGCCGATATTAGATACGCCGTGGATATGAATCCAGACGACTAAGCATTGGACCGTGAGCGGTGCAATGTGGGCCTAGCGAGCAGAAAAGAAGAGATATTTAATATGACATCGAGCTAGATACAAGGAGCTACGAGTCAGATAGACAAAGGCCCAAGTGCTACCTTGGGCCTCTGCGGGAAAGTCAGATTTGAGTGCCTGACAAATCCATTGTCTATCCGCTTCGTGCGGGGCGTCAAGCCCTGCACGGCTCCGTTCATCCTCAGAAAAGTATTTATCGTGAGCAGCGAGCCTTAATTGTGCCTGCTCGCTATAGAAGGATGATTCGCTACTGCGCAGGTCACATCTTCAAAGTGTCGACCCGCATAACGTGAATGGCACTGGAAGTCCTGATATGAAGCCTCAGCAGAGATACGACCAGATCGTAAGCCGGCAAAGAAACTTCGAATGGGGCGACCCTTACGTCCCGTCCACGCTGGCAGTACCTAAAGAGGCCCCAAAAGGGTCTCGAGTTAGCAGGTTGAATAGTCGGAAGCTCGGGCGGGCAATTCACGCACTGTCCACTCCCGAGCGTGTGTTTACTCAGCTCGCCCTATATCACCCCGCACTTCTTGATATTCATGAACAAAAGATGCTGTCTCCTGTTCAGACGGTTCATCCTTTGCGTGGCCACCCGCTATCGACAGAATCATTCCCGCCACCGGTGCTTGGAACCCTAAAAGTTGCGGAGTCCATTGGGTTTGATCACCACGTCATTGTCTATGTTGACAAAGATGGAGAGAGAAAGAGAAAGCCATTTCCTTATCAGGGAGATCTTTTGCTGTTCTTGACCGATAGTACAGGCAAACCTTATGCCGTGAATTGGTCAGTAAAAGACACAGAGTTAGCCTTCTCGGAAAGGCGAAGCACAAAAGCTAAAACCCCAGCCCAACAAAAGAAAGATAGAGAATACGCCACTAAGCGAGTACTGCTTGAGAGTGAATATTATGCAAGCGCCGGCATAAGGACTCTTCAAGTATCACTAGATATGCTTACTAAATCCCTCGAAGCAAATCTAGACCTGCTGTTCGGTATGCATGTCGTGCCAATGACACATGATCAGTTGCTCTTGGATGATTTCAGCGATGCTATACAACGTGCATATTTTGAAGGAACACCTGTAGCAAAATTGGCAATTGACTATGGGGTACGCTGGGGGCTTAGAGATCAGTTCATTGCAAGAATATATCAAGATATTTGGGATCGTAAGCTGGCCGTTGATCTTTATAAGCCAGTTCTAATAGATCATCCTCTTAATCATGAAGAGAGAGATATCTTAGTTGCTTACAATGATCTGTTTGAGGAATTCGGCGCATGATGGTTGGGGCAAGAATTATTGCGCCTGAAGGCTTTCAGTGCTTCTCAAAGGGAGTTACTTACCACTTTCTTAATAGTGACTCCACGGCCAATCGTGTAAGGCTGGTCTACTTTGATGATAGGTCAGGGGATATTACTGCTGAGCTCATAAATATCACGCAAGTTTGCTTTGAGGAGGCTTTAGAGGACGATCTGCTAGTAGAGGATGGGGTTGATTTGATCCCGCCTTGGTTGGAATCAATGAATGGCTACTCTATTGCGCATTTGGAAAGTCGTCGGATTTCTAACAAAGAGAACTACAATCAGAAGGTTGATCGTAGATATAGTGCAATATGTGAGCTTGTGCTACGGCTTGATGAGATTTTGGCAAGTGCCAATCCAGATGCAATTATCAACGCCCATGCGAAAACGCAAATCCCTCAACAGAATGCAAAAAGATTGAGGCTCTGGTTCTACAGTTACATTGTATTTGGATTCGATAAGTGGGCACTTATGCCGTTATTGCATCGCATTGGTGGCTGGAATCGAGAGGGCTATACAAAGACGAAGCACGGCAGGCCATCCTATAAGGGGCGTAAGTCGGGTTACAACTGCACTTCAGATATGAAGGAAAAAATTCTTGCCGGCGTTCTTAAGCACAAAGATACGCATGGGACCTTAAGGAAATTATATAGAAAAGTGCTAGCGAATGAATTTGGCTGCGTAGCTATAGATAAAGAAGATACTACAGTTTTTATTCATCCAAACAGTGAGCCATTCCCATCGCAGGGTCAATTCTATTATTGGATCAGAAAACTAGTAGATTCAAAGTCACTAGCTTACGAACTCAAGGGGCAATACAAGGCGAAGGCTCAATCTGGGTCGATGGGTAGTTTTTTTGAGGGCTTGACGAACCTATGCCAGGAGGTTGAGTTCGATGGCTACACCATCACCGAAAAACTCTCGGGCATCACCGAAGGCAGTGCCGTAGACGGTTTCTGCGTGGTTCGGGCCGTCTGCGGTCTATCCGGTGCCGTAATAGGTATAGGGTTCGCAGAGGGTAAGGAAAACATGGACGCCTACAAAATGGCACTGTTTTCAATGGCTGTAGATAAGGTGAAGTTTTGCGAGCTTTTCGGAATGAAAATTAAGCCCGAGGAGTGGCCGTGCTTTGGCCTACCAGCCGGTATCGTTTTCGATAGAGGGCCAGGCGCAACCTATAAGTCCGAGCTAGAGATCAAATGGTTGGGAAGTATCGAGTTACCGCCATCTCATTCTGGGCAGTCCAAAGCTACTGTTGAGTCATCCCATCCAAGAGATAAGAAGAATTTAGATCAACCAACCTATTTCCACAGCAACTTAAATTTTGTGCGTATGGCATGTCGTGAACTACATCAAGTTCTATTTGATAACCGAACATCTGATGCTAGCGGCAGAATGACCGAAGAGATGGTTATTAATCGGGTTAGGCCAACGCCTCATGGTGTTTGGGCATACTTAGATAGTCGCGGCCGTAATCACGCAAGAGGGATGCCATTTGATAAGGCTGTTAGGACATTTCTGACGGAGCATCCAGTCTCGATCAAAAGGGATGCCGTATATTTTTATGGTAGAAAATATAGGTCAGATGCACTTGTGCGCACTAATATTTTCGATCGGGTTGCAAGAAATGGTGTGATAAATAGCTATGCATACTCCCTAGTGATGTGTGTGCGGCATATTTGGATTGAAGTTGAAGGACTGCTGTATGAGCTAGATTTCTTGATCTCTGCGAGCACTCCAGAGGGAAGCGTGGACATAACTTTATCTGCGCTAAGAGAAATTCATGAGATGAGCCTTGCAGGAAGGGCCGCGGTAAGAGATGAAATTCCGGCAATTGAGCAGAGTATTCACGATCGCTTTAAGAAGGCTACTAGCGAGGACTGGGATAGTGGTCAGCGTAAGCAAGGCCGCCCCTCCAAAGCAGGAGCCGCGAGCCGCGATACGGATGACTTCAATCGCTTCAGAGGCAAGGCTAAGTGAACGATAGTGTTAGTGCCCGGTTTGACGAATTTCTAGACCTAGAAAAAATTCGTCAGCTAGTGACTGTTACACCTGATGCTTTGAGGAGCTTAGAAAGCTTGGATGCGTTAGTTGCTGCCGACACCTTGGAGAAAAGTTTAAAGGCTATATACCTGCCTAATGATTTTATCCTTGGATTTATTAAAGAGATGTACGCGAAAGCCGCACATCATAGCGAGTGGCTATTCTCCAATGAAGCGGAATACATTGCGCGTATTTATAACCCTCCAGCTACAGAAATTTTCCCAGTTTGCTTAACTGGGCTGGCTGGTGTCGGGAAGAGCCAAGCTATTTCTGCCCTACAAAAAGTACTGCCGTCACCTTTTGACTTCGAGTGCGCTCACTTTCAAGGGTGCCTGAGTTTGGTATCCTATTGGTCCACAAGTGCCAGAGGGAAAGCCGGTGGAAGGCAAATGTTGGCAGACTTAATTGGCGCCAATGGTGGTAATGCCTCAAAGCTGCTTGTTGAATGTCGGCGCCGTGCAAATCGTGATGGTGTTTCATTAGCTCTACTGGATGAAACTCAGCATATAAATACCGGACAGGGAGCCTCCAAGGTCACAGAAATACTACTGACAATGGCAGCCATTGGTCCGCCAATGATTTTTGTTTCTAACTACAGCCTCATACATAAGCTGAACCGCCGTAATGCTGAGGACAAACACCGTCTGCTTTCTGAGCCGAGAATCATGCATCCTGATGATCCTGGTAGTGGGGCTTGGAATAGTTACATTGTTGAGTGCTTCAGGGTAGCTGGAGACCGTGTGAAGGGTTCAGTCGATGAATTTGCGCAGGAAATTTACCGCTCGACATTCGGTATAAAACGCTCCGTCGTTCATATTCTTAAGCAGGCCTACATAGCGGCGCGTGGCGCTGGGCGCGAGTACCTCACGGTAGGTGACATCAGCAAGGCCTATCACTGCCCTGCGTACGCAGCTTACAAAAATGATGTAGAGATACTGCAGCTCATAGCCCTGCAAGGCCCCAAAGCACGCAATCGGTTGGACCTGATCTGTCCGTTCAATCTTCCTGCTACCTCGAAGTCCAATGTCGTGGCTTTTGTGCGTGGTGAGCGAGAGTCCAAGGTTATCAACAATGTTTTTGAATCGTCCCTCACAGAAGCAGAGCGGTCAGGTCTCGAGAAAATCAAGTCGGACCAGACAACTCCCCCCCGACCTAAATCCCCGCGTATGCCTCGCTTGCCTGAGGCCACGATAGACGATCTGGCAAGTGCCTTTCTTGAGGACGTCTCGGCACCCCCAACAAAGCCATAAAAGGCTGGAAAGAAAAGTCTTTAGAAACAGATAGATAGCTTCGTGCGACAGTTTTTATTTTTAAGCTTCTAGCCGGTGAAGCTGATTTTTGGAGGTTGCGACAGTTTTGCGATTTTGATTGCCAGGCCTGGAGCCCGCGGATTTCGGGGGGTGGCCGCGACAGTTTTTATTTTGTAAGACCACAACTCGGCAGTGGCGCCTCACATTCACTCGCGGGTCCTGAGATGCCGGCCCATTCCCCACGAAAAATTTCGTCCTCTACGCGCACCGGCCGACCAGTGCCGTCTTGCAGGCAGAGATCGCCTCCCTCGGCAACGATGATCCCGCATTTCCCTGTGAAGCGATGCTGAAGGGTCTGGCCCCGGGCGACACCGAGTTGTACCTCCTTCAGCGCGATCAGCGCCCCTTGCTCTTCAGCATGGAGTTTTTTGAGTTGGATCTCCAAGCTGCGGATCTGCTCTTGGATAGGCGCCTTCTTTGCTCTGTAAGCCTCGGCAATGGCCCTGCGTGCGACCAGGTGCTCGTCGCTTGGCATGCCCGCACTGAATAAGCGTAAGCGCTCCTCCTGAAGGTCGAGCAGGAGGGCAGCAACACTGCTTGGAAACTGCGGGAGCGGCAACGTGCAACCATCGAAAGTCAGGTCGCGGCCGGCGAGCAGTACCTCCATGGACAGCGCGGTCTCGCGTACATAGTCCATCGCTTCCGCATCGAGCTCTGCATGCTGAATTGCTTCGAGCTCCAGGTCGTATTCGGTGACCAGGTAGAAATCCCCTCGGGTTTCCTCGTGGCCACCTTCATAGCGCCAGAACATCGGCTCGATGAACCAGGACGGACCTTGCCCGCCCTGGATATCGTCGACCAGGGCACCGGCGAATGTAGGGGAGTCGAAACGATGGACAACCAGGTAGCCGTTTTCTTGCCCGATCACTGCGGCCAGAGAGCCCTCACGAGGAGCGCTGTCGTTGTCCAGCCCGTTTTCCTGGGCCCAGGTGCGCCATTCGTCTTGCAGGTCAGCTGTCAGCGTCGAAGCTTGAAATGCCGCGCGCCTGGCCTTGGCCAGGTAGAGGTCATACTGCATGCCGCGGGCGCTAACCGCCGGGCCATCGTCGCTGCGAGCGCTAAGCGTTGCCCAATAGCGGTTGATCTCCTCGACATGCTGCCGCGACAGATCAACGATGCGCTGGTCGCACTCAGCCATCGTGATGTCGGCGAACTGACTGGGGAAGGGGAGGCGTCCGTTACGCATGGCTGGCTCCTAATTCAGGGGTAGGATGGGGCGGCAGATTGCAGATCGAGTTCCTTGCGCTCTTCCTTCGCCAGGATCGCCCGATCGCGCACCACGGCTGCAGCCTGCAGAGCAAGCTCCAGATCGTCCGAGGCCTCTTCCTCAACAGCGCGACGGTAATATGGGCTCGCGTCCATGCCATCCAGAATGACCTGCAGCATGTCTTGCTCGCTCGGTGTCCCGTCGAATCCGTAGTATTGGACCAGGTGCTTGCGGGCCAACGCGTACGCGCTGTTATCGCGGCGCATCTGGTCGGTGATCTTCTCCAGCCTGACGATGGCGTCGTTGAACTGGCCGATCTCCTCCAGGGCGTCGAGATCGTGTTCCTGTGCCGCCTGGGCCTGCAGCTCAGCGACCTTCGCCTCGACCGCGGCCGACTGGGGGCCGGTCTGAAGCGGGGTAGTAGGACCCGGGTTAATCCAGACGGGCTCTTGCGCTGGGGTGCGGTCATTTCGCATGGCGTCGGTCTCCTGGCCTTGGGTTGGCAACACGTTGGCGGCAGGCAGCTGAGCGCTGTCCTGCAGATATTGGGAAATCTTCACGTAGTCCTCTCGACCGAAGATGGTCTGGATCTCAGCGAGGCGCTCCGCCTCACAGCGGAACAACTCGCAGATGTCCGAAGGCGAACCCTGGGACAGCATGCGAGGCACTTCGACGGCAGGGTTGTCGCCGGCGAGATCGGCATCGAGTGGCGCGGGCACATACAGGCGGCGGCCGTAGCGCAATGCGGCTTTTGCGGTGTGCATGCTCCCACCGTCTGGCTTGCTCTGAACCATGACAACGGCCTGGCTCAATCCAGCCTGGATTCGGTCTCTTTCGAACAGGCGTCTTGGCACGAGCGGAGTACCAAAGGGGTATTCGCTGACCAGGGCGCCGCCTTGGCCCAGGATCCGCTCAGCAAGCGCCGCGTGCTCGCGCGGGTAGATGGTTTGCAGCCCATGCCCGAGCACCGCCACGGTGTGACCACCGGCATCGAGCGCGGCGACATGCGCTGCAGCATCGATACCAACGGCCAGGCCGCTCACGATGGACACGCCAGAGGAGGCGAAGTGGGCCGCGATCTTGCTTGCCACAACAGAGCCCCGCGGAGTTGGGGCGCGGGTCCCGATTACAGCGAGGGTGTTCTGCAGGGGCAGCGCACCTTTCACGTAGAGAAAGAACGGAGCGTCTGCGGCCATCCCCAGCAAAGCTGGGTAGCCTGGCCCACCATGGGTGAACAGCTGAACGCCCGCTTTGATGGCTTGCTCGCGATCGGATTCAGCCGCTCGCATTGCTGCATCCCACGCTCCGGCCTCAGCCAGTGCGCGGGCAATACGCGGGTCGATCGCGCACAGGTCAGCAGCACCCATGGACTCAACGCCGTCTTGGGCTGCAGCTTTGCGCAGCGTTGCAGCGCCGACGCCTGGAAGCCAGCCGAGGGCGATAAGGGTGGTCAGTCGATCAGTCATGGGGCAGGACCTCTTCCAGATAGGTTTGCCGACGGTCAGAGGGGTACTCAGAAACACCGTCGCGCGGAAACTCCGCGTTCAACTGCCGATGCAGCCCCAGAAGCGCAGCCAGGCTGCCAATAGCGATGAATTTCACTTCCTCTGGGTCGACGAGCGACTCTCGCAGCGCGATGTAGCCTTGGTCGACGCAGGCGACCTCAGCGCTGCAGCCGCCACTGTCCAGGTGGAAGAAGTGTTCCTTTCCGCCCTTGGCCACCTGATCGGCACCAGTGATTGCGAAGAGGCAGACGGATTCGGGTTGCGTCGTGCTCATTTGCCAGATGCGCTCCGTAGTGACAGGCTTATCGAGGTTCCTCTGAATCTGCAGGAGAGAGTGTGAGGAAAGACGAATTGCGTGAGCTTCTGGAGAAGCGCACGAAAATTTTCGAAGATGTTTACGGCGGTTCGGTAACCACTTATGCAGCAGAGCCTACGCCAGAGCGTAAGCCCTGGCGGAAGAGGCCCAGCCTGCTCGATGAGGCCTTTCAGGCCGAAATCGACAAGGAAGAGCAGCGCCAGGCATCGCTGCCTGAGCCGTAGCAAGACGGCCGGCTTCACGCCGCCGCCTTACGTTTGAGGAACTGCTCGGCCAGCGCCTGGATCCGGGACTTGTCGGAGTGCCGTTGGGTGAGAGGAGCATTTGGGTCGACGATGCCGGAGGACTGAGACGCCTTGAGGCCGAGCAGCTCGACCATAGGCGGGTCGGACCCGTCATCGCTGTTGAGGTAGATGGCCGTGACCTGTTCTTCCTGGCCTTCCCGCTCCAGCCGGCCGATCACCTGCTCATGGATTTTCGGAGACCAATCAAGCTCCCCGAAGATAACCGTCGAACAGCGGTACTGAAGCCCATCCAGTCCAGCGCCTGAGCGCAAGCTCATGATGAACAGGTTGGTTTTGCCAGAGACGAAGGCCTCTTTGGCTTCGTTTTTCTGCTTGTCGCTCTCGCTTCCGGTGTACATCACAGGATTGAAGTCGGCCAATTCCCGGAGCCAAATGTCGTAAACATCGCGGTGCCAGCCCATCAGCATGACGGGCACCTCGGCCTCCAAGAGCAGCCTGGCGTACTGAGCCACAAATCGTGCCTTGGCCACGCCTGTGATCCGCCGCATGAGCAAGTCAAGCTCCCGACCAGCGCGACCGCGCTCCATGAAGGAGCCCTCCGTCGTCCTGATGGCCAACTGGCGGGCCAGCTGCTCGACCGACCGAAGCGTCTCCGAATCGGAGCCAACTTCTTCGACGATCACATTGAGCGGCGGCATCTGCTGGCCAACGTCGCGCTTGGTCCGACGCAGGAAGACTTTCTGCTCACGAAGATAGGTGCCGAGGGCTTGAGGGTCTTTGACCTTCTTGTCGCCATCTGTCCACTCGCGCATGAATTCCTCGTGGTTGCCGAGTAACCCCGGATCAACCGCCTGCATAATGTTCCAGAGCTCGACGCCGTAGTTGTAGATCGGGGTCGCAGACAGCCCAAGCCGGTACTGCACGCTGTTGGCCAGGGCATGAGCGGCTTGGCCCTTGCCACTCTGGGCGCCAGTTCGGAGCTCCTGGATCTCATCGAAGATGGCAGCCTTGAAGAAACCGTCCTGGAAGGTGTCGATCCAGCCAAGCAGCTGGCTGTACTTGAATATGTAAACGTCTGCCGGCGGCAGGTCATAGGGCCGTGTGCCCTTGATGCAGTGGATGGTCAACTCGGTGAATCCGCCAAGCTTCTCGGCCCACTGCCGTTGCAGGTGGGTCTGGACAACGACCGCTGCAGGTCGGGTCTCCATGTGCAGGATCAGTGCGGCGGCCGTGTAGGTTTTACCGAGACCCACGTCGTCGCCCAAGAGCAGCGATTTGCGCGCGAGCGTGAGGTCGACAGCTTGGCTTTGGTAGTGCCGGATCACGCACCCAGGCCGCAATCCGACAGTTTCAGAGGGGCTATATTCGGGACGGAGAATCTCCTCCATCCGCGCCTGCTCGCGCTCGAAACTTTGCCGGCCCCAATCCAGCGCCGCGGCATCCGCCGGCGAGATGGTCAACGGGTAGCGAGTCGTGAACCAGGAAAGATCTGCGCAATGGGCAAGATCATTGGGGAAGAAGTATTCGTCGGTCACCCACTTTGGAACGCGCGGGAAGAGTTGCTTGAGGCGGATCGCCACATGCGGCGCTACGCCACGCATGGCCCACTGGGAACCATCGACCAGAGCGAGGTGGCCATAGCTTCGATTCATAGCCAGCCACCTCCCATGGATACGACCGCCGCCGGCTTCCCATTGATCGCTGAGGGCAGCCCCATGGCCGTCCCTGTCATCAGCAGCAGGCAGTCGACGATGCCATGCTCCGCGTAACGCTCAAGCTGCCGAAAGATGGCTTTGCGTTGTGCCCGGGTCTTCAACTCCAGCGCGACGGTGATCCCCTCGACCTTCACGAGGAAGTCAGGGATATCGCTCTTCGACAGAGGCTTTTCGCGCTCGAACTCAAGGCCCGCAGCCTGCAGGGCTGATTCGAGGTCGGCCTGGGCGCGCTTCTCCAGCGCCATATCCAGGCGCAGCCTGGAACAGAAGTCCCCCAGCCTGGCCAGGGCACGCTCTTGCGGTGAGTAGGTTTTCTCGGCGTTCATGGGTATCCCTGCCCTCAGTGCTTGGTCTTTCCTTCAGCCATCAGGGCAGCGATCTCCTCAGGCGGGACTGCGACAAGCTGGACACCAAACGGCAAGGAACCGGTGCCTTCGAGGAAGGCCAACAGCATGTCGAGCTGTTGCGCCTGAGGCTCTGGAAGGGTTTCGAGCAGCCGCTGGCAGCGCTGCAAGGTGTGGACACGCCGGCGCATGTTCTCGTACTGGCCGCGAACATCGGCATGCCGCTGTTTGAGATCCTCGTTGCTGCACGCTTCCAGCTCTCGGCGGTCTTCTTCCACCAGGTGGTAGATGGTGGGCTCCTTGTGTGAGCAGCCAACAGTGCCGCTCCGGGCCCACATCGTCCGCGGGGTCATTTGGGATGCCAGTCCGAGAAAGTTCAGGCCAATGGCCAGAATCTGGTCACGCTGGATGTAGAAGGACCGCTCTTCCATCGGGCCGACGCCGCCAGAAGCGTTCTTGCTACGGATGACGACATTCACGGTGTCGAACATCGGGTCCTGGGCATCGGCGATATAACCGGAACCACCCTCGACCGTGACGAACTTGTTGCCGATCGCGAACTTGAGGTGCACATCGCGCTTAGCCATTGGCTTGCTCCGAATCCAGGGTAGTGGGGTAACCATCGAAAAGCTGCCCGGCCAACATGCGTCCAGCGGCATGCTTACCGACGCGCAGCATGGGCAGCGCGCCGTCGGCGGTACTGGGGCTTTCAAAGCAATGCACCGTGCCGTTCTTCGCCACGATGAAGGCGGGGACACGTTGGGCACGGCCCATGGCGGTAGAGAACTCCTCGCCGTCAAGCGGCGGACGCCATTCGCCCCACTGCTTGAACAGGAACGGCACGCCATTGGCGCTACATTGATCGCGCAGGGCGACAACCCAGTTCGGGTTCATCGGACGCGCATCACGTCCAGACTCACCACCAACGACCACCCAGTCGATGCGCTGCAGGCCTGCGTGGCTGGGGTTTTCTCGGGCCATATCCGTGCACCCGCCGCATCGGCACAGGATGTCGCCCGCCGGCGTAGCCAAAAGATCCACAGGGCCAAGCAGCGGCTCCATCGACAGCCAACGAACGGCCGCAGGCGACTGGAGCAGCAGGGGGATGCGCTCGTTAGCGGCGTCCTGATTTTCAACAGAGACGCCCAGCCAAACGTTCTTCACGGGCCAACTGCTGCGATCAGCCTCACTGGGGCGGCGGGGGCGCAGGCCGAAGCTACCGCGCAAGGCATCCAGGGAGTGGCGCAGGATGTCGGAGACACCATCCGCGCCGCGGCAGTTTTCGACTGCGCGCTCCCACGAGAAATTGCAGAGGTAGTCCTTCATGCGCTGGGGGCGCTTGGTCAACACCTGGAAGGTGTGTTGAGCGGCCAGGGCCATAACGACGAAGATGCGGTCAATGGCCTGTTCCGAGACATTCTCGTGAAACAGGTCCGACATGCTGTTGACGAAGATCAGGCGACTCTTTTGCCAGCGCAGCGGTTGATCGAGCACGCTGTCGACTGTCTTGATCGTGCCGTTCCATTGACCCCCTTTAGCCAGCAGCCCGTCATAGGCCCCATTGCCTTCCGGCACATGGCGGCCGCGATCCATCGCAATGACTCGCGCCGCCACGGCTTCGGCATAGCAGTACCGGCAGCCTTCACTTACACGCGAGCAACCCCGGATAGGATTCCAGGTTGCGTCGGTCCATTCGATCTTCGTCTTATCAGCCATGGCTCACCATCTGAATATGCCAACATATAGCCGATAGTAAAGCACGACGATTTATAAAATGCGATTACTTTTAGCGAGCCATCGCTTGTCCAGTAGTGGCCGTATAGCCGGGTCGATCCCTCGGCCGATCGCCGGCGTCCTGCTGCTGCAGGATCTACGGGAGAGGCAATTAAACATCGGAGCAATACGGGGAGCGGAGCGCCTGTCAGGCAGAGCCCTGAGTACGTTTCCAGGCGGGGCTAAAGCTTGAGATCGAGGTCAGCCCATTCAACAGGCTTGCCTTGGGGGAACCGCTTCAGGTGCATCGCCAGTTGCGCGGCCATGCCGGTGATGAAGACCTCAATCGGAGGTGTTTTTTCGCTCTCGAACAACATGGGTCGCATCACTAAGTTGCCGTCAGGCTCTCTCCAATCAGTCACTACGAAGTGAATTCCTGGTGTTTCTGTGAGGGACGGTAGGTGCTGCCAGGTTTGAGTGGTGCGGGCGAAGGCCGCGATTGAAATACAGAGTGGCTTGTACAACTCGTGGAGCTCGGCATCATTGCCGGCAGCAGCCGCATCGTCAAACCCTGCGATTGCGCTGCCGAGCAGATGGTTGGGCTGGTAGCCAGCTTGCTTAATCCGCTCAATGACCCCGCGTTCTTGCTGAAGGTCTCGAAAGAACTCAGCGTTCAGCTGGGTGCCCAACCGGGGACCATGTACAAGGCTGATTGAGTAGAGCCACACCCTTACTGCGCTTGGATCCGGCTGGGCCTCAAGCAAATGCCAGCCGCTATCCTCAATGGTGGCCTCCAGGCGCCGGCGAATCGCTTCACTCATGTCCATCGGTCATCCCCATCGCTGGCCCACTCACAGCGACAATTACCCTAACGGCAGAGTCTAGCCGATATGCCCTCTACTTCAGCCAGGCCCCGACAGGGCGTTCGGGAGCCTAACAGGCGGATGTCGGGGCAGGGGAAGGACTGTCACGGCCGGTTATCCGCGCCGCAGTTGGGGCAGTCCTGATAAACCTGGACCTGACTCAAGAAGCGGCCGCAACCGGCGCAGTTCGATAGGTAGCGGCGCAAGCGCTGACGTTTGATTTTCGGCAGCTTCAGGTGCACGCCCCGCAAGGCCTCGCGATGATTCATGGAACTCACCGAAATCAGGCGCCGGGCCTTGCCTTCAATGTAAGAGGCCTCCATCGGCGTGACGTGGAACTCGTCCGCGAGCAGATCGCTGATCTCCTCACGGGTGAAGGTTCTGGCCTTGCCGAGGTCACTGGATCGCGAGAGGCTCCGGGTGAGCCAGATCAAGTCGTTTCCGTTCCAGTCCCCTTCGATGTAGGCGTAGAACGCTTCACCTTCGGCGCCCTCGTTCTTGTGCACGTACTGGCAGTCCACCCCACGATGCGCGCGCTCATCGATGTAGGCCGCCGGCCAGGGCAGATCCGTTTCACGGCTCTCGAACTGTTTCAGGGCGCGCTCGCGCGTGAAAAGCTCCGCCCGATCTAGGCTGGTGGTGTAACCAGCTCCGTCCTTTGCCCACCACATTGCGCCCGTACCGACATTACTGCGGCTGTCCTGCAGGTAGAAAAGGTCAGACATTGGTGTTCACCTGGTAGTCGATATCGAAGAGGCCAAGACGGCCCTTGCACGGCATGAATGGAAGAGGGGTAGCCGCGCTCATTTCCAATCCGTATTTGCCGAAAAACCACGGCGAGTCACTTTCATCCACGCAGCCGATGACGGTGACCCGGCCTACGACGCCACCACGCTCAAGCGCAGCAAACTCCGGGAGGTCAACGCCAAGCTTGCCGCACAACGAAAGCGCTTCGGCGTACTCGTCCTTCGTCATGCCTTGGGACGCATGGATCAGAAGGTCACCACGGTATTGCGTCTTCCATGAGCGGTTTTCTATCGGCTTATGGCCATGGACAATCAGCCAGGCCCAAGGCTGCCGAACGCTGAGCGCTTTCATGCAATAGCCTCCTGCTGCGGGGTGGCGGCAGGCTCCGCAGGGGCGGAGACCAGCCCGAGACGAACTGCAGCCGCGCGGACGAGCAGGATGTCTTCTTCGTAACCCCAGGGGTTGTTGAAACCGTTGTCCATCACAGGCTGGAAGTAGCCATAGCGAAGGCGGGAGCCAGCCAGCACATGCCGGCCGATGGACTGCAGCAGTCCTTTGAGCGTTCCTCCATGCGAGAATCCAGACCAGTCTCCCTCCTTCGAGATGTTGATCCGCTGTCCGGTGTAATCGTCATGGAACCAAACGATCGTGCCCCGCGGATTCAGGGCGAGGAAGCCGTTATGGCCAGCCCCTCGATCCCTGAAGAAGTGGCGACCACAGCTAGCGATCACCTGGATGAATTCGTTCGCCGCGTTGCAGCGTTGTACGCGCATCTGCAGCGCAGTTTGCTTCCTGCCGTCTTGCACGCTGGTCATCCGTTCGCTCCTTCTTTCACCCACCGGCGAACCTTGAGTTCGCACCCAGAAATCAATGCAACGCCATTGGCCATGCCAATGTGCGTGGCGCGGCGCTTGCAGCCACAACTGCACCGCCGGCGCGACGTAGACGCCACCGGCTCCGCGTAGCGGATATGCCCCGGTAGCCCGCCTACTTGCCCCCAGCCACTCGTTCCGCCGCGCATGGCGGCAGAACGGGCAGCGGGGGAGAGATTGTTGAGGTTCATGCTGCAATCCTCGACAGTTGGCGCGCCTTCCAAGGGTCGTTGCGGCGGGCGATTGCTGCCATCGTTCCAGGGCTGACGCTGTTTCCGCACATGTGCACCTGCTCGGTTTTCGTGAAACGCCGGCCGTCATGGCCGTGCTCGATGATGTAGCAGTCAGGAAAACCTTGGGCCCTGTACAACTCGCGCGGCTTGAGCATCCGCAGGCAGATATCGACGATGATGAAGGGTGTGCCATCAATCCATACCGTGACCCGGGCAAGCTTGGCCGCAACGCTTTCGTTGGCCTGGGCATCTTCTCCCTCCAGGTAGCGGCTCAGGAAGTCAGCACACCAGAGCGCTCCGTCCAACTGCTCGACGCTGAGCCCTGCATCAACCAGACCTGCAGTAACCAAGGCGTGGTGCTCGGCGCCAGTCTGCGTGCCCATGGGAGCGTCTACGCTGCTACCGGTAGATCCTTTTCTCAGAGTTACCAGATTGGCAGTTACCAGCTGCTGCTGACTGCCGGTACGGGTTACCGCGCTGATCGGCGCGTCTACAGGGCGGCTGTGGGTTACGTTGTAACCACCATTTGCCTGGGCCAAGAATGCGGTAGCGAGTCCGTGGTGCTGGCCACCGGCGCTGACAACGTGCAACGGATGCTCTACAGGCCGAGAGTCACAGTTTCCCCTGAAATGGACCAAGCTCGCTGAAGCCAGAGCGAAGGCCCCGCCCCTCGGCCAAGCGGTAATCGTATTGAGCGGCTTATCCGAAGGGAGCACCGCCTCCCGAGACCAGTTGGCAATCGGAACGATGAAGGGTTTCCCGCGGCCCAGCACCTCCTTCTTCATGCCTTTGGCGATTCTGCGATTGGTCGCTTCAGCCAGAGGCTTCTTCCTGTTGCGGATGGACTGCCCCAGATCGCTCCAGTCAATGCATTCCGCAGCAGTCCGATAGGGTTTCAGCCCCTTCTCCGGCGACTCGGCATGTGTCTTCTCTGGCTTCAGAGGTTCATACCCGTCCGCCGTGGCCACCAGATACAGGCGTTCCCGCGTAGTGGGATCGCCGTAATCGCAATTTTTCTCGACCCAGTAGTCCACCTGGTAGCCCAGGCCCCGCAGAGCATCGAGGAAGCGGCGCCAGGTACTCCCTTTACGCTTCGGGTCAGGGATCAGGAATTGCTCATGACGAGGCACTCGTTCACCAGGCTCAGCCACGGTGCCATCGAGCCGAACAACCCGACCGGTAGCTGCATCCCGTTTCGCGATCAGCGGTCCCCAGGCCTGGATCTGCTTCACGTTTTCCAGGCTAACCAGCCAAGGCCCTTGCCCTCGCTTGCGCAGCATGCCTGCCCACTTGATCACTACCCAGGACAGGTCGCGGATTTCCTTCTTCCGAGGCTGCCCACCGGCGGCCTGGCTGTGATGGGTACAGTCGGGTGAGGCATGCAGCCATCCGACAATTCGCTTCATCACGGCAGCCAGTGGATCCACGGCCCAAACATCATTCTGCAGATGCTTGGCGTGCGGATGGTTTGCCGTGTGCATGCTGATAGCAGCAGGATTGTGGTTGATGGCAATGGCCACCTGGCGGGCAAGGCCGATTTCGAGGCCGGTGCTCGCGCCGCCGCCCCCGGCGAACAGATCCACGACGATGGCGTCATCCGAATCGTCCAAGGCAAGGCCATACTGGGTGTTGAAGTCGAGCGGAGCGGGCTTCTTCAGCGAGGTCATAAGGATTTTCCTTGTCAGACGAACAGCAATGGCTGCACCGAGCCATCGGCGTTGATTTGATCCATAGGGGTGTCAGCAGTCGGTTCGTCACCATCCCAGCCCTGCGGCCATGTCTCAGCAGCGATCAGCTCACGAATGCGCGTTTCTTCTTCTGCGTTGATCAGGTCAACACGGGGACGGCCGAGGCGATCGGCTGCATCGTTAATTTCTTTCTGGATATTGAGGATTCGTTCGAGGCCCATCAGGCGGGCTTCGAAGGTGATCGGCCCCATGCGCTGCGGGTTTGCGGCGGTGCTGCCATCCTTCAAATACTCATAACCAGCCTTGCGGAGACGGTTGTGCGGCTCCCGCAACTCCCGCCACAGCTGCTTAATGCCCTTCAGTGGCGCCAGGTAGGTCCAGGACGGATTGAGCAGGATGGTGTCGAGCGCGGTGTCCTTGCTTGCAAGGGGGCAGCCCGTGCAACCGGTTCGAGCGTTGACTTCCTCAGCTTCGTCGCCGCCGTAGGCGTCTGCGATGGTCGCCGTCGACCAGTCGCCGAACTCAACCAGGGGAGCCCAGTGCTTCAGCCATTCCCAGACGTGGCAGACCCGCCAGTGCAGGAGCGGGGCAAGGGTGGCCAGACGCCCCTTTAGCCCTTTCGACTCCGGCAGGACTTTCTGATACCAGCCCTGGCCGCACTCGGCGCCATCCTTGCCACAGGACATTTCGATGCGCTTATCGCGAATTGCACTCTCACCCTGGCGCACGCCGGTGATCATCAGGACATTGCCATCCAGCTCGGCCAGGCGCTGTTCCAGCGCGGCCTGCATCGGGTCGATCTTGATTTGGCGAGTGCACCACCGGAGGGTGTTGTTGTTTGGCGGAGGAACCCCGCGACCGAGGATATAGACCATGAAGCGCTTATCCAGCGGCGCAGTGACGACCTCGACATGGATCCCCCGCTCTTCGAGCTCGTCCATGATCTGCTTGGCGGCGATCGCCAGCGGCGGCAGCTCCTGGCGGGTGTCGGCGTAAAACACCGTCAGAGACTTCGGCGCCTTGACCTTCCCGGAGTCGATCAGCCACATGATCAAGGTCAGCGTCGAACTACTATCCTTGCCCCCTGACCAGGCGATCGCCCAGTGGTCGTGAGACTCGCCATAGGCTTGAAGAGACTGGATGGTGAGTTCGATGCTTTCGGTCATCTGCAGGCGCTGAGCGCCTTCGGCGAAGATATCGATCTGCCGACTCATGCCTGCTGCCCCCAAGCGGTGGAGGTGAGCAGCGGCTCTGCACAGTCGGGCGCGAGCTCTTCAAGCTGCAGCCCCAACTGCTCTTCAAGATCTGCGCCAGGCGCGGCCGCCTGGCTCGCCGCGATATCCATCGCGCTGCCGAGTGCATAGCCTCGGCGGAGCTTCTGCGACCAGAGCCCCATGATGTGCGCCGGCGTGTACCAGTGCTCACGCTCTTCCAACGCCAGGGTATTACCGAGGATCACGACTGCAGGGATGTGGAGAAGGCTGAGTTGGACATAGGCCATGTGCACGGCGCGGGAATCGACATCCTGTGCGGTGACATGCATGCACTGCTGGTAGTTCACGCCGCGCTCTTGCATGGCTTCAGCCATGGCAATGACCATCGCGCCGGCGCCGCAGGCCGGCTCGCTCACCCGAATGAACCCTTGTTTTTCGATCAAGCCATCCAGGTGGCCAGCACCCTCAACCTGCAGACGCGCCATCAAGGCGCAGACGTGATAGGGCGTGAAGAACTGGCCGCGCGCGGCGTTGTGCAACTCCAGCTCGCCGAAGACGCGACCCAAGACATCATCGGGGCCGTACTCCAGCGCAGAGGTGAGTTCGGCGAGCATCTGCGGGAAGCGAGCAACCTCGTCCGGCTCGTAGCGTTTGACGATGGACATGTAGCGTTTTTCGCGCTGCTCGGCCTGCGCCCAATCCACAGCATTGGCGAGCGACAGCGCCGCCATCTCGATGAAGTCCCCAAAGACATCCCAGAGATTCCGGCGGCGGCTGTTCGCCTCCAGAAGCTTGATCAGCTGCTTGCGGTGTTCTGCTGGATTGCTGGGGTGGTTCTTCTTCGGCGCTCGCATAACTGCCTCGATGTGTGCGTTTATGATTGCTAAACTATAACTTGCTTGTTTTTATGTCAACGCTGAAAATTAAGCACAGAAGCTAGCGATCGCCAATTCCTAGGCGCGCTTCATGTTCTGAATCTGTAATGTGCAATACAGAAAATGGCGGGGAGGTTGACGGGTGAAATTCAAAAGACCGACAGAGGAGGCGTACGAGGAGCTACAGGCTGCCTACGACTACTACAACGACCACCTCTTCGAGGCGTTGCTGCCGCCGTGCCTGATCACCTTTCAGCGCGAGAAGCGCTCGATGGGGTATTTCTCCAAGTCACGCTTCATCCGCCGCGACGGCGTTCAAACCGACGAAATTGCGATGAATCCGGACTTCTTCGCGGTCGTGCCGCTAGTCGAGATACTGCAGACCCTGGTGCACGAGATGGCCCACCTCTGGCAGGCCCACTTTGGCACCCCAAGTCGAGCCTGCTACCACAATCGCGAGTGGGCCCTGAAGATGGAGCGCATTGGCCTGATGCCTTCGGATACCGGCCAGCCTGGCGGGAAGAAGGTCGGCCAGAGCATGAACGACTACGTGATCCCGGGTGGCCGTTTCGACATGGCGACCAGGCAGCTGCTTGAGCGCGGCTTTGCAATCTCCTGGATGGATCGATATCCCTCGCCCTATCAGTCCCCCAGCCAGCCAGCGCAAACCTTCACGCCCATCGGCGCGCCGCAGATAGAGCAGGGCGATGAAGCGAGCGGGCACGTCACTGCCCGGCTCGAAGCCGCATTGCAGATTCCCGCTGAGCAAGGTCTCGATGTCTCGATCCGCGAGGTTGGCGACAAGAGCAACCGAGTGAAGTATTCGTGCCCAGGCTGCAAAGCCAACGTATGGGGGAAGCCGGGACTGAAGCTTATCTGTGAGCCTTGCGAGATGCGCTTGGAGTAAGCGCTATCGAAGCTCATGATTCTTGACAAGTTCTGATTAACAGAACCATCATTCGCGCGACGAGTCGACGCTGCCAAGGAGCACTTGCGCGGTATCCGTACATGAGACCCTGAATCCGTCAGGACCTGGCCAGCAAGATGCGTTCACCGAGTGGATGCGCGGCCCCGAAGCGCGATTTGTCGGCGCCAAGCGGCTGCCAGATGGCACCTACGCTGGCGTGCTGCCGCTCATGTTCACCTACGCCATTTGCCTGGGCGTCACTTACGAGCAGGCGTACCAGAAGCGGTTTTGCTACGAAGACACCCCCGCATGCCTCCACGAGTACAGCAAGCTGACCTCGTTCGAAGATGAGCCTGAAGGGTGGGTTGCCCGGCGTCCGCTGGCATAGAAGAGAGACTGAGGATCTAAGCATGTCGCGTAAAAGCAAGTACGGAAACATGCCGCCGGCGCCGGAGTATCGGGCGCGGGTTAGGGGCGATGCCGGAGTGTATAAGGTGTGGGGAGTCGACTGGCTCAACCACAAGGTTCTGCTGGATCGCGCAGGCCTTGAGTGGACGCCGATCAAGAACGTGGCGTTCGAGCCCTTGCCAGAAGATGCAGCCCAGCAGCGCCTGGGGGCAGAAGAGCTTCGCCAAGCGCAAGGCCTCTCTGCTGAGGTCATCAGCCCCGCCGGCACCGGCGAGAAACAGTCCAACTCATAGGAGTAAGGCGATGGCCACCAGCGCTGCTCGCATTTCTGGCCTTACCGGGCCCGTTTCAGCTGAAGACTATGTGTTTCGCCTCCTGATGGATCGAGCAATTTCGAAGCTGGATCGCACGGACGTTGATTACGTGCTTCGCAACGCCAGCCGAGCGCTTTCCGAGGCTGGGCGCTGGACGGACGATGTACGCATTGAGGTCAATACCAGGCGCCCCATGAAGGCAAGCATGCAATGCATCCGCATGCTGCACGGCGTGCCATCACCCCGGATGTGGTCCCCTCGAACAACCACGTTCCCGCAAATGGCAGCGAAGGATGCGCTCTATTTCTTCGAGCCGAACGAAGTCAAAAGGCGTGAGCTTCTGCTTGCCGCCATCCCCGAAATAGGCAGTGATGACGCCCTCGCTGAATGGCTCGTGTCGTTCAGCAGCACCCGATTTGAAAAGCAGCTTGTCCAGGCGCTGGTTGCTCATCAGCAGTCCCCGACTCACCAGCGCTGGATGGGCGCCAATCCCTCACTGGTGTACCGCCATATCGCACTGATCGGAGCTGAGATCGATCGGCTCGCATGGTTTACTGGGCAACGCTCAATGACCATGGCCAATGCAGCGCCCGTGTGGCGCCCGTGAAACGCACAAGGACTGACACCGTAATGATCCAGCTAATCCCACCTCAAGATGAGAACAACACCCAGAAGTATCCGGTTATCTTCACTGTTGATAACGGCGCTGTATGGCTGAAGCGTCACGGCCAGCCGGCGAAGAAAGTTACGGCTTGGATCTTGGCTGCAATCGCTGCGGCATTCATCGTGATGTTCAACCCGTTCTAGCTGATAGCTTGAGCCAATCGAGAGGGCACGCCATGAGTAAGACTGTTGAACAGGCCGAAAGCGCTCTGGCAGATGCAAAAGCTGCCTACCTGAGCGAACTGAAGCGCGATTGCGAACGGCATGATGGCAGTGGCGCCCAGGAGCGCCGCCGCGAGGAACATCAGCAATCACTGCGTGACGATATCGCGCAATGTCAGCGTGACTTGGAAGATGCCATGCGGCGCCAGGGGCAATCATGATCGAAGCTTCCAGCTACGTGACTGACGCAACTGAACTCCTGACGGCTCTCGGTGTTCATCAGGTATCACCAGGGGTATGGGCGTTTACCGACATCCAAACGGCCAGCGGGACCTACATCCACCACTCGCAGCAGCCGGTCGCGCTGGCGGCGTACGCCGCGGTCAACGCTACGTTCGCAGCCGGCCGGTTCCCAGGCTACACCCTGGTGAGTTTGGTCGACAAAATTCCGAGCATGGATTACGCCGAATATGCGGCGTTAGCCATGGTGTGCGGCGGGCCGATGCCCTCTTTTGAAGGGTCGGACTCGCGAGCTCGCATATTCGGCAAGGCCGCCTGGGATACCGTCGCGAAGTACGAGCTTCAGGAGTGTTTTGAAAGACACAACCAGCAGCACCCAGCCAACGGCGATCATTACAACATGCGCCCCCGCGGCTACGACTGGGCAGGGAGTTGGGATGCGGTTCCAGCCGACCTCAAGGCTATGCGCAAATCCTATCGAGCAATGTCGCCACTCCAGCAGGTGATGACACTGACGATCCTGCACCTGTACTGCCAGGGCCCGGACAAGTTTTTCCTGACTGGCGGGTGCCCAACGAAGATCCACGCTGCCGACGCGATGAGCGTACTTCGAGCACATGCGGCACTGCCCGACTGGGCCCAGCTGGTGACGAACTACGCCGGATGGTGACGAAGTGAACCTCAGCGACCAAGGCATGCAGCTGCTCCGAGAAGGCGGGCTGTCGATTGAGGTCGAAGCCGTTGTGCTCGGCGCCAGAACGTTCAGCGCAGCCGGCGAACTCGTTGCGAAGGTGACAGTCATCGGATCCCCAGGCGGCCCGATGGGCCAGGGCGTGAACTGCACCCCCTACGGTATCTTCGAGCTGGATGCTGATATCGACGTGTACCGCGCGCTGGAGGGCATGCTGGCAGAGCCTGTCCGGGTTCGGTTCCAGGCAGACCTGAAGCCGATCAACTCATTCGGGGGATATGTAGTGCACCTGCTCAAGGTACTGGCGACGCGTATAGAAAAGTGAGGTTTTCTATACACGTCAGGAGTACGTGCATAGGTAACGGGCCGAATCGACGTACATCCACGACCCGGTGAAATTCCTATAGAGGCCGCGAGAAAACTATATTTTGGGCGGTTTTCTGGGAAAAACTTATACCCGATCAAGCAACTTCGGCCACGGCGTATCGTCCGCGGCCGGTTCTCCGCGCCCGGGCTTGGCAGATCTTGCGAACTTGCTCCTTCCAGTGCGGATTCGCGGTCGGCCGGCGTGCACAAACATAGTCGTAGATGTCGGTGAGCGCCGCCTCGCCGCCGGCGGCCATGATGGCGCCGATAACAAGTCCTCCCCAGGTAACTGGCCCCTCGACGAGGGCCTCCTGCAGATCCTCCGGCAGAGCCTGGACGAAAGCAGCCTCGTGATAGAGCGATAGCCCGATCATCATCCGCCGCCGATCCTTCCTGAAGATGGCGAACATCAGCGGCTTCGAGAGCCCTGGATAGATCGATCGCGGAATCATCTGCTGCTGCAGGCTCCAGTCGGAGCTGTACCGTACGACCCGTCCTGCAGTCTGGAACGCGTAACAAGGCAGGATCAGTCCAACCCGACCTTCATCCTGCAGGAGGTCATGAGCGCGGTCGAGAAGGCGATCAACCAGGGCCAGCTTGAATGGCGGGTTGCCAATGAACGCTGTAGGCCTGGCTGGGAGATCAACCTTGAAGAAGTCGCCGGTAATCACCTGGCGGCCAGTCAGGCTGCGCGCAACGCCGGCCAACTCTGGATCGATCTCGACCCCGAATGCACTGACATGCGACGGCACGGCCTGAAGGAATCGCCCAGGGCCGCAGGTCGGGTCGACAACCACATCAGCTGTGCCCAGATCCGCAAAGTGCTCCCGAACCAAGCATTCAGCGACCCACGCCGGCGTGGGGTACTGATCCAGCGCTTTCTTCTGACTCATCTCGCAGCCTCGCTTTCGTTTTGACATTGCAAAACTAAACGCGCAACAGCGAAGCGTCAACCTCAATTGCACCTGTAACAATGGGCGATTGCTATGAATCCGCTCTAAGCAGCGCGCAGCAAGGGCTTTTATGATTGTGCCGCCATTTGCAATGCCTATACCAATTGCATGTGCAACATTTTCGGCAAAAGAAGGGCGCCAAATTGCTGATAACCGTACTTATCAGCAATGCGTCAACCTAGAGGGGAGGGTTCGCTTGTGCAGCTGATCGCCGCCTGTTACGGCGCCTGGCTCGGCATAACAACCCAACTCCGCTGAGCGCATAGCATCTTGCGATATCCATCGCACCGCGATAAGCTGATTCATAGCAAAATGCGATGTAAGGATCGGCATGCACGTCATTACGCAAAAGCGTATCTGGGAAGCAAAAGAGAAATGGCCTCATGCCGCCTGTGCGCTAGATTCCTGGTATCGACTAATGCGCAGCCTGGCCCCCAGTGACTTCGCAGCGATGAAGCAGTGCTTCCCCAGTGTCGACAAGGTAGGCAGCAAGCATGTTTTCGACATCGGCGGCAACAAGCTCAGGCTCATCGCAGAGGTGGACTACCAGTTCAAGAAAGTCTTTATCCGTGCAGTGCTCGATCACAAAGAGTACGACCGCGACAAGTGGAAGTGAGGTGGACAATGAGCGCTATTCTGAAGCAGGCTGCGGAGCACTGGCATTTCGTTGAGCCGCTGCTGACCAAGCCAAAAACCGAGGCGCAGTACGACGCGCTCACGGAAGTTCTGGATGAATTGCTGGATACCATCGGTGATGCAGATGAGCACCCACTGCGCAGCCTGGCATCGTTCGTCGGCGACCTGATCAGTGCATATGACGCCGAGCATTACCCCATCCTTCCAGCGCCTGGCCATGAGGTGCTGCGCTATTTGATGGAGGAGCGGGGACTGAAGCAGGATGAATTGCCCGAGATCGGCAAGCAATCTGTGGTCTCAGAAATCCTCTCGGGTAAGCGGCAGCTGAACGTGCGTCACATCCGAGCCCTTTCGCAGCGATTCAGCGTTCCGGTCGAGGTGTTCTTCTGAGGACGCCCAGCTCTGCAGCTATCTCGAAGGTGAAGCATATGGATTTTGAGCAGCTGTACAGAGCAGCGATCGACAAGTTTCTCGATCAAAATCCCAAGGTGCTTGAGTACATAGAATCTGGCTGTAGAAGCGTGAGAGCTCTTAGCTACATGCCAGAGAATGAGTTCCGAGAGCAGCAGCGGCGCGTCTGCTTCGCTCTTGCTGCTCAAACATACGGTATTGATGTCGATGAACTCGTCATTCGCTTAATGGCTGAATCGCCTGAGCAAGCGCAAGAATGGCGCATGGACGGGCATCGGAAGCTCGACGATGTGTTTGGCATGCTCTGGGATGAATACAAGCAGCGAAACCGGATTTTTGAGTAATTGCTTACGCCGCTAGAAGCCTGGCGGCGGCAGAAGCCATTGCCCGACTCTCGTCGAGATCAGTCGGATCAATCAGATCCCGGGCAACGGCACGCTTCGCTGCCAACATCTCCCACAGCCCCTGATCGATTGAGTCCTCAACCAACGGGATCTTGACCACCACCATCCGGAGCTGGCCATTGCGGTAGGCCCTGTCCTCCGCCTGGTCCTGGAGCGCCGGCGTCCAGGGAAGGCTCGCGAAGATCACATAGTTCGCCGCGGTGAGATTGATTCCGGTGCCGGCCGCAGAGGTTGTGCCGATGAACACCCGCACGCCCTCGTCCGACTGGAAGCGATCGACCGATCGCTGACGCTGCGTTCGGGACATCTTGCCGGTGAGCGTGACGACGCTGATGCCGCATGCCTCCAGCTGCTCTTTCAGCCAGTCGACGGTCTCGATGAACTCGCAGAAGACAATCGCCTTGTCCTCTGCATCGAGATCTCGAACCATTTCGAGACAGGCGTTGGCCTTGGAGCGCTCCATCAGCGATCGCAACGCGCCGATGCGCGCAAGCGGCGTCTTGTCACCTGAGAGGATCGCCTTGTAGGCATCACGATCAGCTGCGGACAGTCGCGTTGCGAGCGTCTGACGCTGCTTCCCTTTGAGGCCGGTGAGCACGTCCTTCGAGCGTCGAAGCATCCAATCGGAAAGGCGCGCCCGCAGCGTCGTGCGGAACTCACTGTTGCCAGCGAACTGCTCGCAGAAGGCCTTTAGCGGCATCTGGCCGATCGGGTGTCCGGACAGACGAAGCAGCGTATGGAGTTCGCTTTCCCTGTTCAGCACCGGGGTGCCGGTCAGCAGGTAACGGTTGGGGATCTGCGAAGCAATATCGAACGCATGCCGCGTCCACTCGGCCGTGGGTTCCTTCAGGCGGTGCGCCTCATCGATCACCATCACCGAGAAGTGCCCGGCCAGTTTGACGAACTGGCCAAGCCGTTCGTAATTGATGATGACCCACTGGGCCTGGGGGTCAAACTCCTGGATGGCCACGCGATCGCCCGGCTTCACCGCGGCGATCTCGCGAGCCCAGTTGATCACCAGGCTGGCCAGGCAGATGATCAGCGTCGGCCGACCCTGCGCCTGGATGTCAGCAGCAACGATGGACTGGCGGGTTTTACCGAGGCCCATATCGTCAGCGAGAAGCGCGCTGCTCCGACGCACCAGGTGCCCTACGCCAGCACGCTGGTAATCATAGAGCTCATACCGCGTCAAAGCTTCGGCCAGGGCAGTCTGGGTCCAGTTGGTGCGAGTGATCTCAGGAATACTGGCCAGATAGACTTCGTTTTCGCTCAGGTCATCTTCTTCTCCAGTTGGCTCCGGCCTTGTGCCGCCGACCGCGATGGAATCCCACTCTCGCGCCTGAGTCAGGGAGCCATCCTCAAGCAGCTCGTGCACGCCTTCAAGTATCTCGACCTGATCCTCGCTGAGGCCAAGGCCTTCAATGAGGTTGCTGCGCAGAACTTCGGGGGTGCAGTTGATCTTCCAGGCCTTGCTCGGCCCCAGGAATACCCCGCGCATGCGCCGGTAAATCGCCACCAGCCCGGGGTGATAGTCGCCACGGGCGAGCACCTTGCCGTCGGCCATGGCCGACAGCCGTACGCAGATGCCGGCAGTAAAGGCGTCTGCCACCGGCGCCGCCCGGGCTTGATCGAGCTTGCGGGTGAACGTCTCCAGCGTTTCGGGGAAGGTATCGCCGGCGACTGCCTGGATCGCCGCAAAGAACTCGCTGATATCTTCGTGCACGACCGATTTAGGTACTCGCCACGCGTTGTGAAGGCGATGGCCAGGCCTACGAAAGCACCGGGCCTTATGAGCGCCTAGCGCCCGACCCAAGCCCTCGACATAGGCGAATGAGAGCCCGTAGTCATAGCCGTCAAAGACAGCTCGACCGAGTAACTCCTGTGGCTGAGTTGTGCGGCGCTTGAACATAGTGCGCGGGCACCGTGGCAATAAATGTGTTGCTATCGTAATCGCTTTTGCACGTTTTACTAGCCATCAATCGGAAATGCTCTGTTATTCTATCGAAAGCACAAACAGATGCTTAGGGGCTGCCCATGAGTAACGCCGATGCTGCACAGCGCTCTGCCATTCCGACATACCGGGGCCAAGTGGTTGTTTACCCGAGCCTAAAGGCCAAGGAGATCTTGCTGTTGGACGAGGCAAGACCTGGGGATTCGGGCCAGCTCGAATGGCAACCGGTCAGCGACCCCCACCTCATCAAAGCCGCCCTCGCCGGATACCGCAGCATCCCAGAAGAAGGCGACTTTTCGGACTACGTGCGTGTTTCAACGCTGCGGCAGTACGCCGCGAACCTGATGGCCCGGGCGCAGCTGTCTTTCTCGATCGTTGGCGACGGGCTCACACAGCAGACCGCATCGGGAGTCGCAGACCTGCTAATGCACAAGCACTCCGGCTACGCGATTGTGCAGTTTGCTGTCAATCAGGGCCTGGAGGCCGACCGCCCCGGCCTGGCCCAGATCGAGCACGCGCTGGCGATCGCAACGGCGGCATCCCTTCCCTCCTCCACGATCCAGGCACTGGAGTGTCTGCGAAGCGGTGAACCCTCCCGCTCGATGTTCACTGTCGACGAGGAGCTCTCATCAATCCTGCTTCAACATCATGAGTTGCACGCCGTTGATTTGTATGGCGCGTGCACGCTCAGCAACCAGCTGGCATTGCCAGCCGCATAGCGTCAAAAGGAGTCCCATGCGTATCGAAACTCAAGAACGGACCAAGCGCCTTGAAGGCGCCGCGCAGCTTCTCCTGGGCAGCCAGGAAAGCGCCGAGGTGAAAGCCGAGGTCGCGCTGCAGATCAACGTCTATCACACCATCCTGACGCAGCTGGAAGGCGCGCCGGACCATACGCCGGACATGGCAAAGGTTGTCGAGCCGATCGACGAATTCTGCGCCCTGACCGAACGCACCTTCGCAGCCGCACGGAGACACTGAGATGAGCCAAATGCTTCCCACCCAGGGCACGAGTCTGTACCAGATGATGTCCCGCTCGATCTTCGAGAAGTGCAGCGAGGCGCTGCGCAACACCCCAGCCCTGCAGACCCTGGCTCTGGCCGCTGCCCCGGGCCTGATGATGTTTATGGGTGGCGTTACGATGGACTCCATGTATACCAGCGACATCATGACCGAGGGCGGCCCGAGGGTCACTGAAGCCGGCGCGATGGCGTACAAGCAGTACATCGCTGGCATCGAGAAGCTGCCGCTGCTCGATGCAATCATGCATGGTGTAGCCGGCGGTTACGAGTCCCTCGGCACCAATATCGCGATGGCCGGCGCCGGTGCAGCTCATGCACTTCCAGTGCTTGCGCTCATTGCAAAAGCCGCCTCGCATGTCGAGAAATTCATGCGCGATAAGTTCGGTGTCGGCAAAGACCTTGAACAGACCCAAGAGGCTGACCTCACTCCCGCGCCTCGCTAAATGCAAGTGGCGCCAGTCACCTGGCGCCACTCCATCACCTCGCCTGAAACACGGCAATGCTTCACTATCGCCACTATTTCCTATAGCCTCGTTGCGCTCGGGACCACCGAAATAGACGCCTCGTCTCTATTTCAGGCCAGGGTAGCTTGCCTACTGAAACTCCGTTTATAAGCGGAAGACGACTATAGTCGGAACCGCTGAGAATCCCGGCCCTTATCATGTGTTGAAGCCGGGAAAGCAGCATCCGCAAGCATAATCAGGCCTTCGGAAAGGCTCTCCGCGAACTGCGCAAGCAGAAACGCCTCACCCAGGAAAAACTCGGGTTCGAGGCCGGGCTTGATCGCACCTATATCTCTGTCCTGGAGCTCGGGCAGCGCTCTCCTACGCTCGACACATTGTTCTCCCTTTGCGAAGTGCTTGATGTGTCTCTGGTCGACCTGGCTGCGAGAACGCAGGCGCGACTGGACGATATGCATGACCGAGATGACGCTGAAGGAAGCCCTGCACGAGTACAAGACTAGGGTTTCAATCCTCAAAAAAGGTTACCAGCAGGAGTGCTACCGAGTAGAGCACCTGGCCAACTCCATCCTTGGCAGCAAGATCACCAGGCAGATTACCTCGGTCGACATTGCAACCTACCGAGATCAGCGCCTCCAGCAGGTCAATGCGAAAACCGGAAAGACTCTCTCACCGGCGACTGTCCGGCTGGAGATGTCGCTGCTGTCGAACCTTTTCGAACTGGGCCGCATTGAATGGGGTATCTGCGACGACAATCCCGTCCTGAAGGTACGCAAGCCCAAGAGCCCTCCCGGCCGAGAAAGGCGGCTGACGCCCCGTGAGGAGCGCCAGATCATTCGCTATGCGCACAATCACCGAAACACTGAACTGTACTCGATCATCGTCATCGCGCTTGAGACGGCCATGCGCCAGGGCGAGATCCTCAAGCTGCAGTGGGAGAACATCAACCTCAAGTCGCGCGTTGCGCACCTCCCAGACACCAAGAACGGGACCAGGCGCGACGTTCCGCTCTCGCTGAAGGCGAGAGACGCCCTGATCCGACTTGGCGTCCAGTCCAAGGGGCCCGTGTTCTCCTACAAGTCTCAGGGCATCAAGTCGACCTGGAGGGTGATGCTGCAGCGCCTGGGAATTGAAGACTTGCACTTCCACGATCTCCGGCATGAGGCGATCAGCAGGCTGTTCGAACTGGGCACCTTGGACATGATGGAAGTGGCCGCCATCAGCGGACACAAGTCGCTCAGCATGCTGAAGCGCTATACGCACCTCAAAGCACAGCGCCTGGTCAAGAAGCTCGAAGGCGGCAAAAGCAAGGGACGCCAGGTGGTGATCAACCACTTGATCCCCTACCCTGCAGCAGTCTCGCAGACGAGCACAGGCGTAACGATCCGGCTGCTCGACTTCGAAGACCTGAGCGCCACCAGCGAATCGCGTGAAACGGCGCTGAGCCTCGCTCAGGACCAGTTGCTCAGGCGCTTGATGACTGCGCTTCGCGACGCTGATCCAATACCGCCTCCGGATCAGTACCTGGAGATGATCGATGAGAGGCGCGTGGTGATGGTGGATCCGCTCGCGGCCGCGTGCTGAGACAATTTTTTCAATAAAGTATCAGGAGAAATTGCTTGGAGGCCGCGCCGTAGCTGCTGTTTTGCCAATCCGGTGTGTGGGCATCCAACGGCGCACTTGGAGCCTCAACTGATTACTCGACTGCGTATTACCGACCTAAAAGCGTCGGAGGGTGGGGAGGGACAGTAAATATGGGTGCTCATACATTATGCACAATTTCATCTCAGTACGGCGCTAACTCAGCAAGCACTTACCCAGGGTTTGGATGCCGAGCTTATGAGTCTTCAGGCTATTGGATTCTTGAGGCATACGCCCAAGACCAAGGCACTGGATACTGCACCGCAACGTGCTATTAGCAGATTGCCAATCCGGTGTGTGGAGAAACATTGGAGGCAAGACTCGCACAGTTACTGGCTCCGCATGCGGGGCAGAAATGGCATTGGTTTTTTGCAATGCCGATGAGCGCGTTCTGGGTGGTGGGGCTTCTATCGGAGACCTTGTTCCAGGATGTCAACCTATTGGTGGATTTATTGATAGGAATGGTGTCTGGCTCGGAGCGGCTTTTTCATCTTCCGGCCCTATAAAATATGGAAATTTAGAGGGGTGGGCCTCGTCTGGTAATCATCTGGCAAGTCCAGGCGATAACCTGCAGGTATACGCAATTTGCCAAAAGTTATAATTGCCAATCCGGTGCGTGGGCTGGTCCGTCGGCTTCCGTTGTAGTTGTTGATTACGTCATTGCCTCCGTAAATGCTGGATCGGGCACCAAAAGTGTTGGATCTCATAAGTACTGCGCCATTTCGGCACTAGCTGGATTGCAGGCTCATGGGTACGTAACACGCTCTACAACGGTCCCGGATCCTGAAGGTAAATACCCGTACATCGCGCGATGGAATGGGTATGGGGAGACTATGGATCTTCGAGTGTCTTGCTTCGACTAGCGGGCTCGGTTTGCCAATCCGGGGTGTGGTCGCAGCAGTTTGACGGGTTCGAATTTGTTGAGCTTAATGTCACGTCCATGAACCCGGGCGGCGGCGCGGTTAATTTAGGCGTACACAAACTCTGCTCAATCGCCGGCATTGGTGGAGAGCGGCCTCACGGGTATGTCTATAGAACAAGCGCTACTCCAGATGCAGCCGGTAGGTATCCATTTCAAGCATCATGGAACGGTTACTCTGCGACAATGGATCTCCGTGTGACTTGCATTGACTAGCTTGCCAATCCGGTGCGTGGGCTGATGTCGGACGGCGGCGAACGATGACATTGCATCCAGCCTTCGGAGGACTAACTGCATCTGTTACTGATCAGCCTTATTTGCGAAATCTTGGCTGGCATTCCGAATGCGCAATTACACGAGCCGGAGACGCTCAAGGATCACCGCCAAGAATGTATCTCGGAGAGACTTACCCATTTAATGGGCCGGATTCTAACGGCAGATATGAGTGGTCTTTGTCCCTGACAGCGCCTGCGGGAAGCTCTGTCTCAGCTACCTGTTACACCGATATGTAATTGCCAATCCGGTCTCTGGGCAAAGAGTGCCGGCCTACCTGACATTACTGTGGCTAGCTGTATGTGTACCACAAGCAATTGCTATTGCGCACCAATATGTCCGGCAGGATATACCCTCGTAAGTGCT
>NZ_JACVAA010000011.1 GCF_014851565.1 Pseudomonas sp. PDM15 | reverse complement strand
CATCTTCGGCGAACTCATGGGCCAACTGCTCGGACGAAGCGGCCACATTGTGAAAGCGCGCCAGCATCACCAAGCACGCTAGGCCCGTATCGACCTCGGGCGTGGGACCCGATCCTTGGGTGTTGTCCAACATCTGCAGTCCTTTGCACGCCATTTCGTGACGGGCAAGGGAAACAGCTACCTAAAGCGTGCAACGAGGGCATTCCCTTGCCATCTGGTAGTGGCATTTAACCATTACCTACCTTGGCGATACCACGCCCTCTTGGACCTAATTGCGAATCGCTCCACTAAATGATCATTTTCAGAGAATTGCCAATTGCAATCCGGCCGACGCCTTCACTGAGCACCAAACACTGAATCATGCCCTTGGCACCACAATCGTACCTCCTGAGAGCCACGAGCTGAGAGGCGCAGCATGAACACATCCCAAGGCGGTAAGCATACGGCCCACCACGGCCCCGAGAGCCTGCCCAGGTCCGGCATCAAGAACACCGGCCAGGGCGGCGGCAACGTGCTCGGCAACGGCATCCGGCAACGCGCGGAAAGCAGCGATCAGCGCGGCCAACGGCATTGAGGAGACAGACATGACAACCCATAAAGGCGGCAAGCACAGCTTCGCCGATGACCCGCAGAAAGTCTCCGAGGCCGGTCGCAAGGGCTCCGGCCATGCTACCGGCGGCAATGTAAGGAGCGATACCGACCGCGCCGAGAAGGCTCGCAAAGGCGGCCAGCACAGCCATGGGGGTGAGCGTAGCGGACGCTGAACCAGCGCCTGGTCGTCAGGTGCGGAATACGCCCAAGCCGCTCTTCAGCGCGCGGGCGGTGTCGCCCAGTTCGGCGGCGGAGCGGTTGATCGCGTCCACGTCCTGACGGGTGTGCTCGAAGGCGTCGCGCATGCCGCCGATACGACCGGACATGTCGGCCACGGCATGCTGGATTTCTTCGCTGCTGACCAGCGCCTGGTCCACCGTGCTGCTCACCTGGCCCATCTGCTGCACCAGCGCGTCGAGTGCCTCCAGCGCCTCATCGGCGTCGCCGGCAAGGGCGCGGGAACGCTCGGCGGTGCTGCTCATGCGCTGGGCCACTTGGCGGATGGCGCCGGTGACCTTGTCGATCACTTGATGGGCCTCGCCCAGGACGGTCTGGGTCTGCCCTGCCAGCTTGCGCACCTCGTCGGCCACCACGGCGAAACCGCGGCCCGCTTCGCCGGCACGCGCAGCCTCGATGGCTGCATTGAGCGCCAGCAGGTTGGTCTGTTCGGAGATGCCGGCGATCATCTGCAGTACCTGGCCGATCTGCTCGGCTTCGCTGCTCAGGCGCTCCAGGTCGACGGCCAGCTCGACGTTGGCCGAGGTGCTGCCGTGCACATCGCCGATCAGTCGTTGCAGTTCGTGGTGGGCACGACTCAGTTCGCCACTGGCGCGCTCCAGGCTGGCGCGCACGGCGCCTGCCAGGCTGGAGGAATGCCCGGCCGCATGCTGGATCGACTGGCCGTGCTGGTCGACATCGGCCAGCTGGCCGGCGGCCTGCTGGATCTGCCGGGTGATGTCGTCGGCGCGCAGCAGGAAGGTGTCCGCCAGTTTTTGCTGGTTGCTGTCGGCCATGCCCGACGCGCCGGACAGGGTCTGGCGCAGGTCCTGCAGCAGGCCGGACAGGCGCTCGCCCATCTGCCCCAGCTCGTCGCCGCTGATCAGGGCGATGGGCCGCGACAGGTCGCGGTTGTCGGCGATGCGGTTGAGCTGGCCGGTGAGCTGGAGAATTCCGTGCACCAGCATGCGTGCCGCCAGCCAGGACAGCAGCAGGCCGACGCCGAGGGTGGCGGCACCGATCAGCAGCAGGCTTTGCAGGCTGTCGTGGATGGCCTGCTGGAGGCTGTCCAGGGTCACATCCACGCCCACCACGAAGGGCTGGCCGCCGGCGGTGCGCAGGGGCAGGAAGATCGAGCGGAAGCTGCCGTAGCTGTCCGTGTATTCGTCGAACTGCACCTGGCCGCTGCGCGCGGCGACGGTGACAGCAGGGCTGGCATCGGAGTAGTGCTCCAGGTGCTTGGCGTATTCGTCGGCGGCGATGTCTTCGGGGCTGGCGCCGTCGGAGAGGTAATACACCTGGCCACCGGGATCCACCATCATGGTGTAGGCGTACTTGAGGTCGACCTCCGCCGCGTACTCACCGAGGTTGCGCACCTGGCCCAGGTAATCGCCCTCCTTCAAGCCCTCGGCGCTGCGCGCACGCTCCAGATAGTCGTCACCGAGCAGGCGCGGCACCGCATGGGCGGCGGCACGCAGGCGGTTGTCCATCTGCGCGCGGATATCCAGGGCTTTGGCGTATTGGGCGTAGCTGATGAAGGCGGCGATGCTGATCAGGTTGACCAGGGTAAACGCCAGCAACAGCTTGGTTTGCAGGCTGAGATTGCGCAGCAGCATGGCGGCAGTTCCATCCGATGGTAGAGGGCCGCGGCTGGCGGCGGCCTCCTACTGTGGCGGTTGGCGCCGGTAAAACTTGAGTGTCCAACGGCCTGCCGATCCCGGTCGGCGGCCGCCATGCCGCAGCCGAAGTCTAGACCGCAATCGCTTCGCGGCGCTGCTTCTTCATCAGCTCCAGCTTGCGCTTGTGCACCAGCATGCGCGAGGCGGTGACGTGGATCGGCCCGCCGGTGAAAGTGGGCAGATTACGCAGGCCCCAGCGGTCACCGTCATCCTTGTCGATGGCCTGGCCGTTGGCCAGTTTGAGGCTCAGGGTCACGTCGAAGATCAGCTCGCGCACGCTGTCCCGATTGAAGATCGCGGCGCTGTCGATAGCCTTGCTCAACGGCACTTCGTTCGGCTTGCGCAGGGTCAGCAGCAACATGCCGTCCGGGCGCGGCTTGATCGAAACGTTGTGGTCGGGAAAGGCGTCGAAGAATTCCTTGATCGCGATTTGCATCTCTCTACTCCCTATTGTTGTGTTCCGGGGTACTCAGCTAGTGCAGCGCCTGTGCCAACTCGCTAATCGCAGAAATACCAATACACATCAACAACTTACGAAACAGAGATAGCACCTTGCCCGATGCAGAATGCACGGCGCGCCGTTAGCGACGTGCAAAATGCACGACGCCACACAGCAGAAGCCCACCTCGCGGCGGGCCGTTGGCTCAGAAGTCGAGATCGACTTTGGCCCACAGGGTTCGCCCGGGCTCATCGATGGCCACCGGCTCGGCCGGATAGCCGAACCCGGCGTCGCCAGCCAGGTTGAGATGTTCGGCGTAGTCCTTGCCGAACAGGTTGTCGACGCCGGCGCTGAGCTTGAGGTTGGCACTGACGCGGTAGGCGCCGTTGAGCGAGAACACGCCGAAGCCGGCGCTGCTGCCGAAGTCCTGGCCGACCACGTTGCCGCGGCCCTCGTCCACCCGGTTCTGCGCCGCCACTACGCGCCACAGGGCGCCGGCGCTCCAGGCGTCGCGCTGGTAGGTCAGACCCAGGCGTGCTTCCAGCGGCGGCATCTGCGGCAGCGCCTCGCCATCGGAGCTGTTCTTGCCCCAGGCGTAGGCCAGGGTGGCGTCGGTCTTCCACTGCTCGCTGAGGTCATAGTCCACCCCCAGTTCGCCGCCCATGATGCGCGCGTCGATATTGTCGGCCCGCGAGCCGCCCGTCATACCGCCGCTGTAGTCGAACAGGATGTAGTCGCGCGCCTGGCCGACATAGCCGGAGGCCCAGGCCTGCAGATCGACGCCGTTGTACTGCACGCCGAAGTCGAGCTGAGTGGTCTTCTCGGGTTTGACGCCGTCGAAGGCATTGTCACTGCCGACAGCTCCGGTCTCCGCCGAGAACAGCTCCCAGTAGTCGGGGAAGCGCTGCACATGGCCAAGGCCGGCGTACAGAGTGGTTGGCGAGCCGGCCAGATCGTGCTCGTAGCGGAAGAAGCCGCTGGGCAGGGTATCGGCACGGGTCTCGCCCTCGGTCGGGTTGGCCACCTGCATCATGCCGCTCCACTGGCTGGCGCGATAATCCTTGGCCGAGGCACGGTCCAGGCGCGCACCGCCGACCAGACGCTCCCGCTCCGCCAGGTGCCAGGTGGCCTCGGCGAAGGCACCGTAGCTGTGCATCACCGCATCCTTGTCCCAGGGGAACTGGTCAGTGTCGATGTAGCGATCGCTCATCATGTCGTAATCGGAGTTGCGCCAGCGATGCTCGCTGCGCAATGCGTCGATACCGGCCACCAGTTCGACCTCGCTCCATTTGAACGTAGCCGCGAAGCGCCCGCCAATCGTGCGTCGATCGACCTGGGACGCCATGGGCATGGCCATCATGCTGCTCGGGTCGGGCTGGCGCAGACTAAAGTTGTCCATGATGTGGTCGGCGTAGTTGTAGTAGAGCTGCGCCTCCAGCTTGTCGAGCGTGCCACCCAGGTTGGACTTCTCGAAACGCAGGCCGAGGCTCTCGCGCTCGAACTGCGCGCCGTCCATGCCGCGCCCGGCATAGCGCGCCTCACCGTCGCCCTTGCCGGCGCTGAACTCGATCAGGGTGTCGGCGTCCGGCGTCCAGCCGATAGCCAAGTCGCCGTTCCACTTGCTCCAGCGTGACGGCACGGTATCGCCGTCGCCGTCCTCGTAGTCATCGGCCTGGACCTGGTTGCCGACGAAGCGCAGGTAGCCCTGTTCGCCGCCCACGGCGCCGTCCAGCACCTTGTCCACGCGGCCGTTGGAGCCGGCCAGCAGGCTGGCATGCAGGCGGCTGCCGAGTTCGCCGAAGCGCTCCGGCTCACGCTCGAACAGCACGGTACCGGCCGAAGCACCCGGTCCCCAGAGCACGGTCTGCGGGCCCTTGATCACGGTCAGTTGGTCGAAGGTCTCCGGCGAGATATAGGAGCTCGGCGCATCCATGCGGTACGGACAGGCGCCGAGCATCAGGCCGCCGTTGGTGCGCAGGTTGATGCGCGAGCCGAACATGCCGCGCAGCACCGGGTCGCCGTTGCTGCCGCCGCTGCGGATGGCGGCGAAGCCGGGGATGGTCTTCAGATAGTCGGTGGCATCGCTGGCCGGCACCGGCTGGCGGGCGTCCTTGGGATCGGCGTGGATGGTCAGTGGCGAGCTCTGCTGCACGGCGGTGACCACTGTGGGCGCCAGCTCGGCATCGGAGGGTTGGGCAGCGAAGGTCGGGGCGGCCATGGTCAGACCGAGGGCGGACAGAACGAAAGGCAGGCGAGCGGCGCGTGCCGGCACGAAAACGAACGGAATCATGGTGTTTTCCTGAAAGAGTGAACAGCGCTGGGCCCTCGCGGAGAGGGCGAGTGTGGGCGGGTTCAGGAAAACGTCGGGGGTGCCCTGCCGGGTGGCGCAACGAGGAACGGCGGACTGAGGCCCAGCGCCTCGGCGAAGCGCGGACGCTCCGGCGGCGCTACCCGCGGAGGTGGCGGCGTGAAGGGCAAAGACTGCAGGTTGGCGATCTGTACGCCGCACTGCACGCAGGGCAACTGGTGCGAGGCGGCGCCACCCTTGTCCTCGCCGAGCTGCCACTGCATGCCCTGCGAGGTGCACATCAGCATGAAGCCGCCTTCGCTCATCTGCGGCGGCGCCCACAGCGGCATGCTCACGCGCAGCAGCATGCCCACCAGGGCAAAGGCGTAGAGCCAGTCGCGGAAGTTGTGGCTGAGCGGGTTCAGGTGGGGCATCCTTTCATGGCTGCGCATTCTAGCCAGTGAACGGCCCCGGGCTACTGCCAAGGCGTCGCACCCAGGTGCGCCATCCCTGAACCAGTCGCAAACATCGCCAGGGCCGTCGCTCTACACTGCATAACCACGAGCTCACTCGGAATCGGATCGAAAAACGCCATGGCCGATGAACCACCACTGACTCCCAGCGGCCTGACCGAGCGCAGCTACGAGCTGCTGGTCCAGGCAGTGGTCGACTACGCGATCTACATGCTCGACCCGCAGGGCCGGATCATGACCTGGAATGTCGGCGCCGAGCGGATCAAGGGCTACACAGCCAAGGAAGTGATCGGCCAGCACCTGGAGCTGTTCTTTCCGGAGGAGGATCGCCGCCAGGGCAAGGCGCAACGGCTGATCGCCACTGCCCTGCGCGAGGGCCGCGCCCAGGACGAGGGCTGGCGGGTGCGCAAGGACGGCTCGCGCTTCTGGGCGCTCACCGTGCTCGACGCCATCCACGACGAAGCCGGTTGTCTGGTCGGCCTGGCCAAGATCACCCGCGACATGACCGAGCGCCACGAGGCGCAACAGCACCTGGACGAGGTGCGCGCGCAGCTGTTCCAGGCGCAGAAGATGGAAGCCCTCGGCCAGCTCACCGGCGGCATGGCGCACGACTTCAACAACCTGCTCACGGTGATCATCGGCTCCAGCGATCTGGCCCGGCGTAGCAACAACCTGGAACGCATCCAGCTGCTGCTGGAGAACATCCACGAGGCCGGCATTCGCGGACGTGAGCTGACCCAGAACCTGCTGACCTTCGCCCGCCGCCGAACCCCGCAGGATTGGGCGCTCGACCTGGCTAGCACCCTGCAGGCCTCCTCGGCCCTGTTCGCCCAGGCACTGCCCAAGAGCATTAGCCTGGACTTGGAAATCCCTCCCGCGCTGCATCAGGCGCGGGTCGACGCCAACCAGCTGGAAATGGCCCTGCTCAACCTGGTGTTCAACGCCCGCGATGCCATGGAACAGCAGGGTGGGCGCATCCTGCTGCGCGCCGAGAATCGGCATCTGGCGGGCGAGTGGGAAGAGCTCCACGGCGACTTCGTGCTGATCTCGGTCAGCGACGACGGCCCCGGCATCGCCCCCGAGCTGCAGACGCGTATCTTCGAACCGTTCTTCACCACCAAGCAATTCGGCAAGGGCACCGGCCTCGGCCTTAGCCAGGTGTACGGATTCGCGCGGAACGCCGGTGGTTCGATCCGGGTCGAAAGCGAACCCGGCAAGGGCACCCGCATGACCCTTTATCTGCCCGCCGCAGTCTAGCTGGCGTTGTCCGCCATACTGGCTTGCCGGTAAAGTGCGACCATTCGCAGCGCACCGGCGCTGCCACTCGATATAGAGATGGAACGGACCTTGGAACAACTAAAACGCCTTCAAAGCGGCATCGATGGCCTCGACGTCCTGTTGAAAGGAGGACTGGTCAGCGGTGCCTCATACATTGTTCAGGGCCGCCCAGGTTCGGGCAAGACCATCCTGGCCAACCAGATTGCCTTCAACCACGTGCGTGAAGGCGGTCGCGTGCTGGTGGCCACGCTGCTGGCCGAATCCCACGACCGGTTGTTCCAGTTCCTCTCCACCCTGAGCTTCTTCGAGCCGCAGCGGGTGGGCAGCGAGATCCAGTTCGTCAGCGCCTTCGACACCATGCAGAACGAAGGCCTGGACGAAGTGGTGCGCCTGCTGCGCCGCGAGATCAACCGGCAGAAGGCTACCCTGCTGATCGTCGACGGCGTGCTCAATGCCCGTTCGCGCGCCGAGTCGCCACTGGACACCAAGAAATTCATCTCCGAGCTGCAGGGCCACGCCGCCTTCGCCGGCTGCACCGTGCTGCTGATCACCAGCGCCCGCCTGGACGATGGCAGCCCCGAGCACACCATGGTCGACGGCGTGATCGAAGTCGGCGAAGAGCTGCATGGCAGCCGCTCGGTGCGCCGCATCCAACTGCGCAAGACCCGCGGCAGCGGCGCCCTTTCGGGCCTGCACGAATGCGAGATCACCAGCGACGGCATGGTCATCTACCCACGCCTGGAGAGCCTGTATTCGCGCCCCTCGCAACCGGACAGTGGCGACCTGCGCCGCCTCACCAGCGGCATCGCTGGCTTGGACGAGCTGATCGGCGGCGGCCTGCCGGAATCCTCGGTGACCCTGCTCATGGGCCCCTCCGGCGTGGGCAAGACCAGCGCCGGCCTGAACTTCCTGGCCCAGAGCACTGCGCAAGAGCCAGGCCTGCATTTCGGCTTCTACGAGACGCCGCAGCGCCTGCGCCTGAAGGCCCAGGCGTTGGGCCATGACCTGCGAGCCCTGGAGGACAGCGGCGCGCTGCATATCGTCTGGCAGCCAACCACGTCCGGCTTGCTCGATGCCCTCGGCCTGAAGCTGCTCGACACGGTCGAGCGCCTGGGTATCAAGCGTGTGCTGCTCGACAGCCTGGGCGGCATGGCCCGCGTGGCGACCAACCAGGCACGCCTGGTCGAGTTCTTCAGTGCCCTGATGAACGAGCTACGTTCACGCGGCGTGACCGTGATGGCCACCTGGGAGATGCGCGACCTGTTCGGCTCCGAGATCAACGCACCAGCGCCGGAGCTTTCCAGCCTCGTCGACAACCTGCTGCTGATGCGCTTCGTGGAAATCAATTCCGAACTTAAACGGGTTCTCTCCACCCTGAAGATGAGAGACAGCACCTATGACCCGGCCCTCCTGGAGGTCGTGTTCGATGAACAGGGGCTACGTCTGAAGAAGGCTTTTAGGAATGCGACTGCAGTGCTGTCCGGCACCGCAATACCGAGCGCGAATAAATGAGCAGAGCATGACGACCATCCTGATAGTCGATGACGAATATCTGATTGCGGATATTCTCGGCTACGCGTTGGAGGATGAAGGCTACATGGTGGTCAAGGCCGCCAATGGCCGGCGCGGCCTCGAAGTGCTCGACCGTGAACGCCCTTCTCTGGTCATCACCGACTTCATGATGCCGATGATGGACGGCGTAGAGTTCGCCCGGGCCATTCGCAGTCGCCCTGCCACCGCCGACCTGCCCATCCTGTTGATGAGCGGCGCCCATGGCAGCAACGGCCGGGCCACGCCCGAACTGTTCGCCGAGGTGTTCGACAAGCCCTTCGAACTCGATTACGTGATTGCCAAGATCCGCGAACTGGTCGGCCCGGCGGGCTGATAGCACGCTGCTCCCAGCATATCGCCGGCAGCTCTCAGGCAAGGCGATCCTGACAAAATCCCGGCGGTACTTGGCGACACGCCGCCCCGAGCGGGGCGACGCTTGCCGTGGTGGCTAGACGTATCCCAGCAACAGCAATATCAGCAGGATCACCACCACCAGGCCGAGGCCACCGGACGGGCCGTAGCCCCAGGAGCGGCTGTGTGGCCAGGCCGGAATGGCACCGATCAACAGCAGGATCAGGACGATCAGCAGTATGGTTCCCAAGGTCATGACGATTTCCTCGCAGTCGTGGTCATGCGCGCGCCAACGGGCGACGCCCATCTAGCCAGGCCATTCCCGGCCCTACAGAACTATCGACCCATCTGCCGCAACGGCAGTTCGGACTATTTCCTCGGCCCTGAAATGCAAAAGCCCGGCGATGCCGGGCTTTTTCCTGTCCTGGGGCGAACCTCAGAACGGGATGTCGTCGTCGAAGCTGTCGTAGTCCGGGGCCGGCTGTTGGGCCGCCGGCTGCGGCGCCGGACGCGGTGCGGCCTGCTGCGGGGCCGGGCGCGACTGCTGCTGACGCGGGGCGTATTCACCGCCGCCTTCGCTGTTGTTGCCACGGCCGCCGAGCAGTTGCAGGGTGCCGTTCATGTCGACCACGATCTCGGTGGTGTAGCGCTTGACGCCGTCCTTCTCCCACTCGCGGGTCTGAAGGCGGCCTTCGACGTAGCACTGGCCGCCCTTACGCAGGTATTCGCCGGCGATCTCGGCGAGCTTGCCGAAGAACACCACACGGTGCCATTCGGTACGATCCTGCTGTTGGCCGGTCTGCTTGTCCTTCCAGCTGTCGGTGGTGGCGAGGGTGATGTTGGTCACCGCGTTGCCATTGGGCAGATAGCGAGTTTCCGGGTCGCCGCCGACGTTGCCGATCAGAATGACTTTGTTAACCCCACGGGCCATTTCGTTCTCCTAAGCTGAATGCGTCTCCGCGGCCTCTTCGAGCACTCGCTCGAGCAACACGCGGTCCAATTGTTGGGTGTCCACTTTGATGTACAACGCGGCCTCCTCGGCCACCACGATGGCGTCGCTGACGCCGGGTATCGCGAGGAGTCGCCCCACCAGTGCGCTATCGGCCACGGCATGGGCCGTGAGCGGCCGGCGCAGGCTGGTCACATAAGGCGGCTCGCGCATAGTAGCAGCTGCCAGCAGCCAAATAACCCCCAGCGCAGCGCAGCCGACGAACACCAGGCCGAGCCCGCCATGCTGGTACAACCAGCCGCCGAGAATGCCGCCCACGGCGGCGCCGAGGAACTGGCTGGTGGAGTACACGCCCATGGCCGTGCCCTTGCCGCCGGCAGGCGCCACCTTGCTCACCAGCGAGGGCAGCGAGGCCTCCAGCAGGTTGAAGGCGGTGAAGAACAGGATGAAGCCGAACACCAGCGCCTTGAGGCCATGACCAAAGGCCCAGAAGTACAGCTCGCACAGCACCAGCACCAGCACCGCACCGCTCAGCACGCGTTTCATCTGGCGCTTCTTCTCGCCATAGATGATGAACGGCACCATGCCGAAGAAGCCGATCAGCAGCGCACTGAGATAGACCCACCAGTGCTCTTCCTTGGCTAGCCCGCCCTGCTCCACCAGCGCCAGCGGCAACACCACGAAGCTGGCCATAAGGATCGCGTGCAGCACACCGATGCCCAGGTTCAGGCGCAGCAGCTCGGCGTTGCGCAGAGTCGGCAGCAGCGCCTGGCGCGCCACCCCGGACTCGCGGTGTTGCAGCGCGCTGGAGGCACGCGGCACGAACAGAGCAATGATCAGCATGCCGACCAGCGCCATACCGGCAGTGGCCCAGAACAGACCGGACAGGCCGAAGGCGCGGGTCAGCAGCGGGCCGACCACCATGGCCACGGCGAACGACAGGCCGATGCTCATGCCGATCATGGCCATGGCCTTGGTGCGGTGCTGCTCGCGGGTGAGGTCCGACAGCAGCGCCATCACCGCCGCCGAGATGGCGCCCGCGCCCTGCAGCACGCGGCCGGCGATCACGCCCCAGATGGAGTCGGCATTGGCCGCCAGCACGGCGCCGGCGGCGAAGATCAGCAGGCCGATATAGATCACCGGCAAGCGGCCGATGCGGTCGGAGATGATGCCGAAGGGAATCTGCAGCAGCGCCTGGGTCAGGCCGTAGGCGCCGATGGCCAGGCCGATCAGCGCCGGCGTGGCGCCGGCCAGGTCGGTGCCGTAGGTGGCCAGCACCGGCAGGACCATGAACATGCCCAGCATGCGGAAGGCGAACACCAGGGCCAGGCCACCGGCGGCGCGCGTTTCCCTGGCGCTCATGCGTTCGCTGTGCGGATCGTGCATGGAAAAACCCTGAACAAAGAGGCCGGCGATTCTATCAGTCATGACAGGGGCTGTGACCTTCTGTAAGCGCAGCGGGGTGTATGGAAAGCACGCCAGCCGTCAGGGCGTGCGCCACTTCGGCAAAGCCGCGGCGCTTTGCCGCGCGGCAGGCCGCGGCCGTATACTCCGTCGTTTCCGCCCGCCACCTGCGAGGCCGTTCGTGGACAAGATTCTGATCCGGGGTGCGCGCACCCATAACCTGAAAAACGTCGACCTGACCCTGCCGCGCGACAAGCTGATCGTGATCACCGGCTTGTCCGGCTCCGGCAAGTCGTCGCTGGCCTTCGACACCCTGTACGCCGAGGGCCAGCGCCGCTACGTGGAATCGCTGTCGGCCTATGCTCGGCAGTTCCTGTCGATGATGGAGAAGCCCGACGTCGACACCATCGAGGGGCTCTCCCCGGCCATCTCCATCGAGCAGAAGTCGACCTCGCACAACCCGCGCTCGACCGTCGGCACCATCACCGAGATCTACGACTACCTGCGCCTGCTCTACGCTCGCGTCGGCATCCCGCGCTGCCCGGACCACGACGTGCCGCTGGAGGCGCAGACCGTCAGCCAGATGGTCGACCAGGTACTGGCCCTGCCCGAGGGTCGCAAGCTGATGCTGCTGGCTCCGGTGATCCGCGAGCGCAAGGGCGAGCACCTGGCGGTGTTCGACGAGCTGCGCGCCCAGGGCTTCGTCCGCGCCCGGGTCAACGGCCGCATCTACGAGATGGATGAGCTGCCCAAGCTGGACAAGCAGAAGAAGCACTCCATCGACGTGGTGGTGGACCGCTTCAAGGTGCGCGAAGACCTGCAGCAGCGCCTGGCAGAATCCTTCGAGACCGCTATCAATCTGGCCGACGGCATCGCTCTGGTCGCCCCCATGGACGATGAAGTCGGCGACGAGATCATCTTCTCCGCGCGCTTCGCCTGCCCGCATTGCGGCCACTCGATCAGCGAGCTGGAACCCAAGCTGTTCTCCTTCAACAACCCGGCCGGCGCCTGCCCGACCTGCGACGGCCTGGGCGTGAAGCAGTTCTTCGACGGCAAACGCCTGGTCAACGGCGAGCTGACCCTGGCCGAGGGCGCGATCCGTGGCTGGGACCGGCGCAACGTCTACTACTTCCAGATGCTCGGCTCACTGGCCGCGCACTACGGCTTCAGTCTGGACAAGCCGTTCGACGACCTGGCCGCCGAACACCAGAAGTTCATCCTGTTCGGCAGTGGCACGCAGAACGTCGACTTCAAGTACCTCAACGACCGCGGCGACATCGTCAAACGCTCGCACCCGTTCGAGGGCATCATCCCCAACCTCGAGCGCCGCTACCGCGAGACCGAGTCGGCCACCGTGCGCGAGGAACTGGCCAAGTTCCTCAGCACCCAGCCCTGCCCGGATTGCCGTGGCACCCGCCTGCGCCGCGAGGCGCGCCACGTGTGGGTCGGTGACCGCACGCTGCCGGCCGTCACCGGCCTGCCGGTCGGCGACGCCTGTGACTACTTCGGCGGCATGCACCTCACCGGCCGGCGCGGCGAGATCGCCGAGAAGATCCTCAAGGAGATCCGCGAGCGCCTGCAGTTCTTGGTCAACGTCGGCCTCGACTACCTGACCCTGGACCGCAGCGCCGACACCCTGTCCGGTGGCGAAGCCCAACGTATCCGACTGGCCAGTCAGATCGGCGCCGGCCTGGTGGGCGTGATGTACATCCTCGACGAGCCCTCCATCGGCCTGCACCAGCGCGACAACGAGCGCCTGCTGGGCACCCTCACCCACCTGCGCAACCTGGGCAACACGGTGATAGTCGTCGAGCACGACGAGGACGCCATCCGCCTGGCCGACTACGTGGTCGACATCGGCCCCGGCGCCGGCGTACACGGTGGCCGCGTGGTCGCCGAAGGCACTCCGGACGAGGTGATGAACCACCCAGACTCGCTGACCGGCAAGTACCTCTCCGGCCGCGAGAAGATCCGCTACCCGGCGCAGCGCACCGTGCGCGACAAGAAGAAGTCGCTGAAGCTCAAGGGCGCGCGCGGCAACAACCTGCGCAACGTCGACCTGGAGATTCCGCTCGGCCTGCTCACCTGCGTCACCGGCGTATCCGGCTCAGGCAAGTCGACGCTGATCAACAACACCCTGTTCCCGCTGGCCGCCACCGCACTGAACGGCGCTACCACTTTGGAAGCCGCCGCCCACGACTCGCTGGACGGCCTGCAGCACCTGGACAAGGTGGTCGACATCGACCAGAGCCCGATCGGCCGTACGCCGCGCTCCAACCCGGCGACCTACACCGGCCTGTTCACCCCAATCCGCGAGCTGTTTGCCGGCGTGCCGGAGTCGCGCTCGCGCGGCTACGGCCCGGGCCGTTTCAGCTTCAACGTCAAGGGCGGCCGCTGCGAGGCCTGCCAGGGCGACGGCGTGATCAAGGTGGAGATGCACTTCCTGCCGGACATCTACGTGCCGTGCGATGTGTGCAAGGGCAAGCGCTACAACCGCGAGACCCTGGAAGTGAAGTACAAGGGCAAGAGCATCACCGAGGTGCTCGACATGACCATCGAGGAGGCTCGCGAATTCTTCGATGCCGTGCCGGCCCTGGCGCGCAAGCTGCAGACCCTGGTCGACGTGGGCCTGTCCTACATCAAGCTGGGCCAGAGCGCGACCACGCTGTCCGGCGGCGAGGCGCAGCGGGTCAAGCTGAGCCGCGAGCTGTCCAAGCGCGACACCGGCAAGACCCTGTACATCCTCGACGAGCCGACCACCGGCCTGCACTTCGCCGACATCCAGCAACTGCTCGACGTGCTGCACCGCCTGCGCGACCACGGCAACACCGTGGTGGTGATCGAGCACAACCTGGACGTGATCAAGACCGCCGACTGGCTGGTGGACCTCGGCCCCGAGGGCGGCTCCAAGGGCGGCATGATCATCGCCACCGGCACCCCGGAAGACGTGGCGGCGAACAAGGCCTCGCACACCGGGCACTTCCTCAAGCCATTGCTGGAACGCGATCGCGCCTGATACGAAAAAGCCCCGCATCTGCGGGGCTTTTTCTTGTTGCGGACGACTCAGGCCGCCAGGTCGAACCGATCCAGATTCATCACCTTGGTCCAGGCGGCGACGAAGTCCTTCACGAACTTCGCCTTGCCATCGGCGCTGGCATATACCTCGGCATAGGCCCGCAGGATCGAGTTGGAGCCGAAGATCAGGTCGCTGCGGGTGCCGCTGTACTTCACGGCACCGGTCTTGCGGTCCTTGCCCTCGAACACCTCGGCGTCGGCATCCACGGCTTTCCACACGGTGTTCATGTCCAGCAGGTTGACGAAGAAGTCGTTGCTGAGTACGCCAACCTTGTCTGTGAGCACGCCCTGCTGGCTGCCATCGTGGTTGGCGCCGAGCACACGCAGGCCGCCGACCAGGGCGGTCAGCTCCGGCGCGGTGAGCGTGAGCAGCTGCGCCCGATCGACCAGCAAGGCCTCGGTGGTGGCACCGACCTTGCCCCTGCGGTAGTTGCGGAAGCCATCGGCGGTCGGCTCCAGCACGGCGAAGGAGTCGACATCGGTCTGTTCCTGAGACGCGTCGACCCGACCGGCAGAGAAAGGCACCTCCACGCTGACGCCCGCGGCCTTGGCAGCCAGCTCGATGCCGACATTGCCGGCCAGCACTAGCACGTCAGCCAGCGATGCCTTGCCGGAAGCCTTCTGGATCTCGACCAGCTTGGGCAGCGCCTTGATGGCACGCTGGTTGACCTCCCAGTCCTTCTGCGGCGCCAGGGCCAGACGTGCACCATTGGCACCGCCGCGCTTGTCCCCGCCGCGGTAGGTGGAGGCCGAGGCCCAGGCCACCGAGACCAGGTCGCCGACCGACAACCCAGAGGCGGCGATCTTCGCCTTGAGGTCGGCGATGTCCGCCGTCGAGGGGTTGTGCGTGGCAGCCGGCAGCGGATCCTGCCAGATCAGGTCTTCCTTCGGCACCTCCGGGCCGAGGTAGCGGGCCTTCGGCCCCATGTCGCGGTGGGTCAGCTTGAACCAGGCGCGGGCGAAAGCCTCGGCGAAGGCCTGCGGATCCTCGAGGAAGCGCTTGGAGATTTTGCCGAACTCCGGATCGAAGCGCAGGGTCAGGTCGGTGGTGAGCATCTTCGGCTTGTGGAACTTGCCCGGCACATGGGCATCCGGGATGTTCTCCGGCGCGTCCTTGGCCACCCACTGCTTGGCGCCGGCGGGGCTTCGCTCAAGCTCCCACTCATACTTGAACAGGTTCTCGAAGAAGTTGTTGCTCCACAACGCCGGGGTCTTGGTCCAGGTCACCTCCAGGCCACTGGAAACGGTGTCCTTGCCGGAGCCGCTACCGAAGTTGCTGGTCCAGCCCAAGCCCTGGTCCTCGATGGTGCCGCCCTCGGGCTCGGCGCCCTTGTGCGACTCGGGCGCGGCACCGTGGGCCTTGCCGAAGGTGTGGCCGCCGGCGATCAGGGCGACGGTTTCCTCGTCGTCCATGGCCATGCGACCGAAGGTGGCGCGTATGTCCTTGGCCGCGGCCATGTAGTCGCCGCTGGCATTCGGACCTTCCGGGTTCACGTAGATCAGTCCCATGTGGGTGGCGCCCAGGCTGTTGATCAGCTCGCGGTCGCCCTCGAAGCGCTGGTCGTCAGCCAGCCACTTGGTCTCGGCGCCCCAGGCCACGTCCATGTCCGGTTCCCAGACATCCTCGCGACCGCCGGCGAAGCCGAAGGTACGGAAGCCCATGGACTCCAGCGCCACGTTGCCGGCCAGGATGTACAGGTCGGCCCAGGAAATCTGCTGGCCGTACTTCTGCTTGATCGGCCACAGCAGGCGTCGCGACTTGTCGATGTTGACGTTGTCCGGCCAGGAGCTGAGCGGCGCGAAGCGCTGCTGGCCCCGCCCGCCGCCGCCGCGGCCGTCGGTGGTGCGGTAGGTACCGGCGGAGTGCCAGGCCATACGGATCATCTGCGGGCCATAATGCCCAAAGTCCGCCGGCCACCAGTCCTGGCTGTCGGTCATGAGCTTGACCAGGTCGCCCTTGAGGGCCTTGTAGTCGAGCTTCTTGAATTCTTCGGCGTAGTTGAATTGCTCGCCGAGCGGGTTGGATTTCTCGGAGTGCTGGTTGAGCAGATCGACGCGCAGCTGATTCGGCCACCAATCCTTGTTGGTAGTCCCGCCAGCGGCATGATGGAACGGGCATTTGCCTTGATTCGACATTGTTCTCTCCTTCTCCTCTCTGGTCGGTCCCTGCGATTGCGGCCGACGGTGGAAGGAGACTAGACCCGCTTCGCCTGGCGGACCAATTTATGAAAGACAACAAGTCGATAGCTTTTATCTCTTAAGAACGAATGCTCATCGCCAAATCGTTAAGGTGCTGAACACGCCAGAAAACCGGATTCCAGAAAGCAAAAAACCGGGCCTAGGCCCGGTTCCTTGTGCAGCAGAAGCAGCTTATTCGGCAGCTTCTACGGCTTCACCAGCAACCTGACGGTCAACCAGCTCGACGTACGCCATAGGAGCGTTGTCGCCAGCACGGAAGCCGCACTTCAGGATGCGCAGGTAGCCGCCCTGACGGGTGGCGTAGCGCTTGCCCAGATCGTTGAACAGCTTGCCGACGATGGCTTTCGAACGGGTACGGTCGAAGGCCAGACGACGGTTGGCAACGCTGTCTACCTTGGCCAGGGTGATCAGCGGCTCGGCAACGCGGCGCAGTTCCTTGGCTTTCGGCAGGGTGGTTTTGATCAGTTCGTGTTCGAACAGCGACACCGCCATGTTCTGGAACATAGCCTTGCGGTGTGCGCTGGTGCGGCTCAGGTGACGGCCACTTTTACGATGACGCATGATTAATTCCTTACCAAACTTTCGGTTCGGTGATTACGGACGATCAGGCAGTAGCCTTATCGTCCTTCTTCAGACTTGCCGGCGGCCAGTTGTCGAGGCGCATACCGAGGGACAGACCGCGGGAGGCCAGAACGTCCTTGATCTCGGTCAGGGACTTCTTGCCCAGGTTCGGAGTCTTGAGCAGCTCTACTTCAGTGCGCTGAATCAGGTCACCGATGTAGTAGATGTTCTCCGCCTTCAGGCAGTTGGCCGAACGTACGGTCAGCTCGAGGTCGTCGACTGGACGCAGGAGGATCGGATCGATCTCGTCTTCCTGCTCGACCACTACCGGCTCACTGTCGCCCTTCAGATCAACGAAGGCCGCCAGTTGGTGCTGGAGGATGGTCGCGGCACGGCGGATGGCCTCTTCAGGATCCAGGGTGCCGTTGGTTTCCAGGTCAATGACCAGCTTGTCCAGGTTGGTACGCTGCTCGACGCGGGCGTTCTCCACCACGTAGGCAACACGACGGACCGGGCTGAACGAGGAGTCCAGCTGCAGACGGCCGATGCTACGGCTTTCGTCTTCATCGCTCTGACGGGCATCAGCCGGCTCGTAGCCACGGCCACGACGCACGGTGAGTTTCATGTTCAGAGCGCCGTTGGCCGCCAGGTTGGCGATTACGTGATCGCCGTTGACGATCTCGACGTCGTGATCCAGCTGGATATCGGCAGCAGTGACCACACCCGAGCCTTTTTTGGCCAGAGTCAGGGTGACTTCGTCACGGCCGTGCAGCTTGATGGCCAGGCCTTTCAGGTTGAGCAGGATCTCAATCACATCTTCCTGCACACCTTCGATGGCGGAGTACTCGTGGAGTACGCCGTCAATCTCGGCCTCGACCACTGCACAGCCAGGCATGGAGGACAACAGGATGCGACGCAGCGCGTTGCCCAGGGTATGGCCAAAACCACGCTCGAGAGGCTCGAGGGTGATCTTGGCGCGGGTCGAACTGACCGCCTGAACGTCGATATGACGGGGGGTCAGGAACTCATTTACCGAAATCTGCATGGATGCACCTATTTTCTAGCCCTTACTTGGAGTAGAGCTCGACAATCAGGCTTTCGTTGATGTCGGAGGACAGATCGCCGCGAGCCGGAACGCTTTTGAACACGCCGGATTTCTTCTCAGCATCTACTTCGACCCACTCAACGCGACCACGCTGGGCGCACAGGTCAAGAGCCTGGGCAACGCGCAGCTGGTTCTTGGCCTTTTCGCGAACGGCCACGACGTCACCAGCTTTGATCTGGTAGGACGGGACGTTCACGGTCGAACCGTTCACGGTGATGGCTTTGTGCGATACCAGCTGACGAGATTCGGCGCGGGTAGCACCGAAGCCCATGCGGTAAACCACGTTGTCCAGACGGCATTCCAGCAGCTGCAGCAGGTTCTCGCCGGTAGCGCCCTTGCGACGGGCAGCTTCCTTGTAGTAACCGCTGAACTGACGCTCCAGCACGCCGTAGATACGACGAACTTTCTGCTTCTCACGGAGCTGGGTACCGTAGTCGGACTGACGACCACGGCGAGCGCCGTGCTGGCCAGGAGCCGCTTCGATGTTGCACTTGGATTCGAGCGCGCGCGCACCACTCTTCAGGAAGAGATCGGTGCCTTCACGGCGAGACAGTTTGCACTTGGGACCAATGTAACGAGCCATTCTTCACTGTCTCCTATTACACGCGACGCTTCTTCGGCGGACGGCACCCGTTGTGCGGGATAGGCGTCACGTCGGTGATGCTGGCGATTTTGTAGCCGCAGGCGTTCAGAGCACGCACAGCGGATTCGCGACCAGGACCTGGGCCCTTGACGTTGACGTCGAGGTTCTTCAGGCCATATTCCAGAGCTGCCTGACCAGCGCGCTCGGCAGCCACCTGGGCAGCGAACGGAGTGGACTTACGGGAGCCGCGGAAACCGGAACCACCGGAGGTAGCCCAGGACAGAGCGTTACCTTGACGGTCGGTGATGGTCACGATGGTGTTGTTGAAAGACGCGTGGATATGGGCGATCCCATCAACCACTGTCTTTTTGACTTTCTTACGAGTACGAGCAGCTGGCTTAGCCATGACTTATATCCTGTCGATTCGCGGGCGCAATTACTTGCGGATCGGCTTACGCGGGCCCTTACGGGTGCGCGCGTTGGTCTTGGTGCGCTGACCGCGGACCGGCAGGCCACGGCGGTGACGCAGACCGCGGTAGCAGCCCAGGTCCATCAGACGCTTGATCTTCATGTTGATTTCGCGGCGCAGGTCACCCTCGGTGGTGAGCTTGGCAACTTCGCCACGCAGCTGCTCGATCTGCTCGTCAGAGAGATCTTTGATCTTTGCCGCCGGATTGACACCGGTGGTTGCACAGATTTTCTGCGCAGTGGTGCGACCAACACCGTAGATGTAGGTCAGCGAGATAACAGTGTGCTTGTTATCCGGAATGTTGACGCCTGCAATACGGGCCATTCAGTGGAACTCCAATTGACAGCTACCCACGCCCTGGAAGCCAAGAAATAGGGCGCGCGATATTAGCGCTGTAATAACAAAGAATCAACCCGGCAGCGCACTAGCTGCCGGGCTCATTACGCGTGAATCACACTCAGCCTTGGCGCTGTTTGTGACGCGGCTCCGCGCTGCAGATCACGCGCACGACACCGTCGCGGCGGATGATCTTGCAGTTGCGGCACAGCTTCTTGACCGATGCACGAACTTTCATCAGTAACTCCTAGAACCTTACGGAAACCATGTCAGCGGAGCATGCCGCCGCCATAGCCCTTCAGGTTGGCTTTCTTCATCAGGGATTCGTACTGGTGCGAAACGAGGTGCGATTGTACTTGGGACATAAAATCCATCACAACCACGACCACGATCAGCAACGAGGTCCCGCCAAGGTAGAACGGAACGTTGGCTGCCACCTGCAGGAACTGCGGGAGCAGACATACGGCCGTCATGTACAGAGCACCGAACATGGTCAAGCGGGTCAACACGCCATCGATATAGCGCGCGGACTGCTCGCCCGGACGGATGCCCGGAATAAAGGCACCGGACTTCTTCAGGTTTTCCGCTACGTCTTTCGGGTTGAACATCAGCGCCGTATAGAAGAAGCAGAAGAAGATGATCCCTGCACTAAACAGCAGAATGTTCAACGGCTGACCGGGAGCGATCGCCTGGGACAGATCCTGCAGCCAGCTCATGCCAGAAGACTGGCCGAACCAGGTACCCAGCGAAGCCGGGAACAGCAGGATGCTGCTGGCGAAGATAGCCGGAATGACGCCGGCCATGTTCACCTTCAGCGGCAGGTGGCTGGTCTGCGCAGCGAAGACCTTGCGGCCCTGCTGACGCTTGGCGTAGTGCACCGCAATGCGACGCTGACCACGCTCGATGAACACCACGAAACCGATGATCGCTACCGCCAGCAGGCCGATGGCAATCAGGGCGAAGATGTTGATATCACCCTGGCGAGCAGACTCGAAAGACTGCCCGATAGCCGACGGCAGACCGGCCACGATGCCTGCAAAGATCAGCATCGAGATACCGTTGCCGACACCCCGCTCGGTGATTTGCTCGCCCAGCCACATCATGAACATGGCGCCGGCCACGAAGGTCGTCACCGCCACGAAGTGGAAGCCGAAATCAACCGAGAAGGCCACGCCCTGACTGGCCAGACCGACGGACATGCCGACGGCTTGAACCACTGCCAGGACGAGAGTGCCGTAGCGGGTGTACTGGCTGATCTTGCGACGGCCAGCTTCCCCTTCCTTCTTCAACTGCTCCAGCTGCGGGCTGACGGCGGTCATCAGCTGCATGATGATCGAGGCCGAGATGTACGGCATGATCCCCAGTGCAAAGATGCTCATCCGCTCCAGCGCGCCGCCGGAAAACATGTTGAACAGGCTAAGAATGGTCCCCTCGTTCTGTCGGAACAGGTCGGCCAGCCGGTCAGGGTTTATTCCGGGAACCGGAATGTGCGCACCGATCCGATAGACGATGATCGCCAGGAACAGAAAACGCAGCCGAGCCCACAGCTCGGACAACCCGCCATTGCTGAGCGCGGAGAGAGCACCTTGCTTAGCCATTTAGTCCTCGAACTTGCCGCCAGCTGCTTCGATAGCCGCACGCGCACCTTTGGTGACGGCGATACCTTTCAGGGTAACCGCACGAGTAACCTCGCCGGACAGCATGACTTTCACGCGCTGTACGTGCTGGTTAATCAGGTTGGCATCCTTCAGCGACTGCAGGGAGACGACATCGCCTTCCACTTTGGCCAGCTCGGAAGTGCGCACTTCAGCGCGGTCCATGGCCTTCAGGGAAACGAAGCCGAACTTCGGCAGACGGCGGTGCAGGGGCTGTTGGCCACCCTCGAAGCCCGGAGCAATGGTGCCGCCGGTACGAGAGGTCTGACCCTTGTGACCACGGCCAGCAGTCTTACCCAGACCACTACCGATACCACGGCCTACACGAAGCTTCTCGCGACGGGCACCGGGCGCGGAGCGCAGATCGTTCAGTTGCATGATTAACCCTCCACCTTCAGCAGGTAGTAAGCCTTGTTGATCATGCCGCGATTCTCAGGAGTGTCCTGAACTTCCACGGAGTGACCAATGCGACGCAGGCCGAGACCCTTGACGCAAGCTTTGTGGTTGGCCAGACGGCCGTTGGTGCTCTTGATCAGAGTAACTTTGACGGTAGCCATGATCAGAGAATCTCCTCGACGCTCTTGCCACGCTTAGCAGCCACGGAAGCCGGGGACTGCATGGCTTTCAGACCCTTGAAGGTGGCGTACACCACGTTCACCGGGTTGGTGGAGCCGTAGCATTTGGCCAGGACGTTCTGCACGCCAGCCACTTCCAACACGGCACGCATGGCGCCGCCGGCGATGATGCCGGTACCTTCGGAAGCCGGCTGCATGAACACGTGGGACGCGCCATGGACGGACTTCATCGGGTATTGCAGAGTGGTGCCGTTCAGGTCGACCTGAATCATGTTGCGACGTGCAGCTTCCATCGCCTTCTGGATGGCGGCCGGCACTTCGCGGGACTTGCCGCGACCGAAACCGACGCGACCATTGCCATCACCCACCACGGTCAACGCGGTGAAGGTGAAGATACGGCCACCCTTTACGGTCTTGGCAACACGGTTAACCTGGACCAGTTTCTCGGTGTAGCCATCGCTCTGGGCATCGTCACGGTTGCCGCGATCGCGCTTTTGCTCGTTATTTGCCATAACTTAGAACTCCAGCCCGCCTTCACGAGCAGCATCAGCCAGCGCTTTCACGCGGCCGTGGTACTTGAAGCCAGAACGATCGAACGCTACCTGGGTAACGCCAGCGGCTTTCGCGCGCTCGGCAACCAGTTGGCCGACTTTCTTGGCCGCGTCGACGTTGCCGGTGGCGCCGTCACGCAGTTCTTTGTCCAGGGTCGAGGCGCTGGCCAGAACCTTGGCGCCGTCGGCCGAAATGACCTGGGCGTAGATGTGCTGGGAAGAGCGGTACACGCTGAGGCGTACAGTTTCCAGCTCGCGCATTTTCAGGCGTGCCTTGCGAGCGCGACGCAGACGAGTTTCTTTCTTTTCGCTCATTTGCTATGCCCTACTTCTTCTTAGCTTCTTTACGACGTACGACTTCGTCGGAGTAACGCACACCTTTGCCTTTGTACGGCTCAGGACGACGGAAGTCGCGGATCTCCGCAGCTACCTGACCAACCAGTTGCTTGTCGATGCCCTTGATCAGGATATCGGTCTGGCTCGGGGTCTCGGCAGTTACGCCCTGCGGCAGTTCGTAGTCGATCGGATGGGAGAAGCCCAGAGCGAGGTTCAGCACCTGGCCTTTGGCCTGGGCTTTGTAACCCACACCAACCAGCTGCAGCTTGCGCTCGAAGCCTTGGCTCACGCCAATGACCATGTTGTTGACCAGTGCACGGGTTGTACCGGCCATGGCACGGTTCTGCTGATCGCCATTGCGGGCAGCGAAACGCAGCTCACCGGCGTCCTGGATGACTTCCACGGACGAGTGCACGTTCAGTTCGAGGGAGCCCTTGGCGCCCTTGATCGAAAGCTGTTGACCTGCGAGTTTGACCTCGACACCAGCCGGCAGCTTAACGGGGTTCTTAGCAACGCGAGACATGCTTATCCCCCCTTAGAACACGGTGCAAAGCACTTCACCGCCGACACCGGCAGCGCGTGCAGCGCGATCAGTCATCACACCTTTGTTGGTGGAGACGATGGAAACGCCCAGACCGCCGCGAACTTTCGGCAGTTGATCAGCCGGCTTGTACTGGCGCAGGCCAGGACGGCTGACACGTTTCACTTCCTCGATGACCGGACGGCCCTCGAAGTACTTCAGCTCGATGGACAGCTGCGGCTTGGCGTCGCTGCTGACCTGGTATCCCGCGATGTAACCTTCATTCTTCAGAACGTTGGCTACTGCCACCTTCAGCTTGGAAGACGGCATGCTTACTACCGACTTTTCAGCCATCTGGGCATTACGGATACGAGTTAGCATGTCCGCTAACGGGTCCTGCATACTCATGGGCTAGATGCTCCTGATACAAAAAGAACAGCCTTTCGGCTGGAACCATCCACGAGCTCGGCAAATGCCAGGCTCAGGAGAGCCGGACATTCTAGAGATCGATCAAAAATGAATCAAGCCCCAAAAGGGGCTTGATCGATAAAACAAAGCCGGCGCTAGGCCGGCTTCGCTTTTCTTACCAGCTGGCTTTCACCAGGCCCGGCACATCACCGCGCATCGCAGCTTCGCGCAGCTTGTTACGGCCGAGGCCGAACTTGCGGTACACGCCGTGCGGACGGCCAGTGATGCGGCAACGGTTACGCAGGCGGCTGGCGCTGGCGTCACGCGGTTGCTTTTGCAGGGCGACCTGGGCTTCCCAACGCTGCTCCGGAGTGGAGTTCGGGTTGGCGATGACAGCTTTCAGCTCGGCACGCTTCTTGGCGTACTTGGCTACCGTTTGCTGACGCTTCAGCTCACGGTTCTTCATGCTCGTTTTGGCCATGATCCAAACTCCAATCAGTTGCGGAACGGGAACTTGAAAGCACGCAGCAGAGCGCGGCCTTCATCGTCCGTACGGGCAGTGGTGGTCAGGGTGATGTCCAGACCACGCAGCGCATCGATCTTGTCGTAATCGATCTCCGGGAAGATGATCTGCTCTTTGACGCCCATGCTGTAGTTGCCACGACCATCGAAGGACTTGGCATTCAGGCCGCGGAAGTCACGCACGCGCGGCAGGGAGATCGCGAGCAGACGATCCAGGAATTCGTACATACGATCGCGACGCAGAGTCACCTTGACACCGATCGGCCAACCTTCACGAACCTTGAAGCCTGCAATGGACTTGCGGGCGAAGGTCACGACGGGCTTTTGACCGGTGATCTTTTCCAGGTCGGCAACGGCGTTTTCGATGATCTTCTTGTCACCGATCGCTTCGCCAAGACCCATGTTCAGGGTGATTTTGGTAACGCGCGGAACTTCCATCACGTTGGCCAGCTTCAGTTCTTCCTTCAGCTTGGGCGCGATTTCCTTCCGGTAAATCTCTTTCAGTCGTGCCATGGTGTTTTACCTATGATTCTCAAGCGCCAACCGGCTTTTGGGTGGACTTGAAGACACGAATTTTCTTACCGTCTTCGACTTTGAAACCAACGCGGTCAGCCTTGCTGGTTTCGCTGTTGAAGATGGCGACGTTGGAAACGTGTAGGGGCGCCTCTTTCTCGACGATACCGCCCTGAACACCAGCCATCGGGTTCGGTTTGGTATGACGCTTGACGAGGTTGATGCCGCCGACGATCAGACGATCGTCAGCCAGCACTTTCAGCACCTTGCCACGCTTGCCCTTGTCTTTGCCGGCGATGACGATGATCTCGTCGTCACGACGAATCTTTTGCATGACGGCTTCTCCTTACAGCACTTCGGGGGCGAGCGAGACGATCTTCATGAACTTCTCGGAACGCAGTTCACGAGTCACCGGCCCGAAGATACGGGTGCCGATCGGCTCTTGCTTGTTGTTCAGCAGAACAGCAGCGTTGCCGTCGAAGCGGATGATCGAGCCATCGGCACGGCGTACGCCGTGACGGGTACGGACCACAACAGCGGTCATTACCTGGCCTTTCTTCACCTTGCCGCGCGGAATCGCTTCCTTCACGGTGACCTTGATGATGTCGCCGATACCGGCGTAACGACGGTGCGAACCACCAAGGACCTTGATGCACATAACGCGACGAGCACCGCTGTTGTCAGCGACGTCGAGCATGGATTGAGTCTGAATCATATCTTTCTCCGACCCTTAGTCCTTAGACTTCCACGGCACGTTCGAGGACTTCCACCAGGGCCCAGCACTTGGTCTTGGCCAGCGGACGGGTCTCGCGAATGGAGACCTTGTCGCCGATCTTGCACTGGTTGGTTTCGTCGTGAGCGTGCAGCTTGGTCGAGCGCTTAACGTACTTACCGTAGATCGGGTGCTTAACGCGACGCTCGATCAGAACGGTGATGGTCTTGTCCATTTTGTCGCTGACGACGCGGCCAGTCAGCGTGCGGACGGTTTTCTCAGCTTCAGCCATGATTACTTACCTGCCTGCTGGTTGAGCACAGTCTTCACGCGAGCAATGTCGCGCTTCACTTGCGAGAGCAGGTGAGACTGCCCCAACTGACCAGTTGCCTTCTGCATACGCAGATTGAACTGGTCGCGCAGCAGACCGAGCAGTTGCTCGTTCAGCTGCTGAACCGATTTTTCACGAAGTTCATTCGCTTTCATCACATCACCGTCCGCTTAACAAAGGAGGTGGCGAGGGGCAGCTTTGCAGCAGCCAGGGCGAATGCCTCACGCGCCAGCTCTTCTGGAACACCTTCAATCTCGTACAGCACCTTGCCCGGCTGGATTTGGGCTACCCAGTACTCGACGCCACCCTTACCTTTACCCATACGAACTTCGAGGGGCTTTTTGGTAACTGGCTTGTCCGGGAACACACGGATCCAGATCTTACCGCCACGCTTAACGTGACGAGTCAGAGCACGACGGGCCGATTCGATCTGACGAGCAGTCAGGCGACCACGGGAAACAGCTTTCAGGGCGAATTCGCCGAAGCTGACCTTGCTACCGCGATGGGCCAGACCACGGTTGTGGCCGGTCATCTGCTTGCGGAATTTTGTACGCTTGGGTTGCAGCATGTTGCGTACTCCTTACTTAGCAGCTTTCTTACGCGGCGCCGGGGCGGCAGGTTTGGACTCTTCCAGCTGGCCACCGATGACCTCGCCTTTGAAGATCCACACCTTCACACCGATCACACCGTAGGTGGTGTGCGCTTCGTAAGTGGCGTAGTCGATATCGGCACGCAGGGTGTGCAGAGGCACACGGCCTTCGCGATACCACTCGGTACGGGCGATTTCTGCACCGCCAAGACGACCGCTCACCTGGATCTTGATGCCCTTGGCACCAATACGCATGGCGTTTTGTACGGCACGTTTCATGGCGCGGCGGAACATCACACGACGCTCCAGCTGCTGAGCAACGCTTTGTGCTACCAACATACCGTCGAGTTCCGGCTTGCGGATCTCTTCGATGTTGATGTGCACCGGCACACCCATTTGCTTGGTCAGGTCCTGACGCAGCTTCTCAACATCTTCACCTTTCTTGCCGATCACGATGCCGGGACGAGCGGTGTGGATGGTGATGCGTGCAGTCTGAGCCGGACGAGCGATGTCGATACGGCTTACGGACGCGCTTTTTAGTTTGTCTTGGAGGTACTCACGAACCTTCAGGTCGGCAAACAGATAATCAGCGTATTGACGCTTGTCTGCGTACCAGACGGAGGTGTGCTCCTTGACGATTCCCAGGCGGATGCCAACGGGATGTACTTTCTGACCCATCTGATCGACTCCGTTACTTGTCCGCAACCTTGACAGTGATATGGCAAGACCGCTTGACGATGCGATCAGCACGGCCTTTGGCACGCGGCATGATGCGCTTCAGCGAACGCCCCTCGTTGACGAAAACGGTGCTGACCTTCAGGTCATCAACGTCTGCGCCTTCGTTGTGCTCGGCGTTGGCTACGGCCGACTCCAGCACTTTCTTGATGATCTCGGCGGCTTTCTTCGAGCTGAAAGCCAGCAGGTTGAGCGCTTCGCCCACCTTCTTCCCGCGGATCTGGTCGGCGACCAAGCGGGCTTTCTGGGCGGAGATGCGAGCGCCCGACAGCTTAGCGGCTACTTCCATCGTTCCTTACCCCTTAACGCTTGGCTTTCTTGTCCGCAGCGTGCCCACGATAAGTGCGGGTACCAGCGAACTCGCCGAGTTTGTGGCCGACCATGTCTTCGTTCACGAGGACCGGGACATGTTGACGACCGTTATGCACAGCAATGGTCAGACCGACCATTTGCGGCAGAATGATGGAGCGACGCGACCAGGTTTTAACCGGCTTGCGATCGTTCTTTTCCACCGCCACTTCGATCTTCTTCAGTAGGTGAAGATCGATAAAAGGACCTTTTTTCAGAGAACGCGGCACTGTCGTATCCCTCTAATTACTTACGGCGGCGAACGATCATGTTGTCGGTACGCTTGTTCGCACGGGTCTTCGCACCCTTGGTCGGGAAGCCCCACGGCGAAACAGGGTGACGACCACCAGAGGTACGACCCTCACCACCACCATGCGGGTGGTCGACCGGGTTCATGGCAACACCACGAACGGTCGGGCGAACACCGCGCCAGCGAGTGGCACCGGCTTTACCCAGGGAACGCAGGCTGTGCTCGGAGTTGGATACTTCACCCAGGGTCGCACGGCACTCGGAGAGAACCTTGCGCATCTCGCCGGAGCGCAGACGCAGGGTAACGTAGGCACCTTCACGAGCTACCAGCTGGGCGGAAGCACCAGCGGAGCGAACCAGCTGTGCGCCTTTACCCGGCTTCAGTTCGATCGCATGAATGGTCGAACCAACAGGGATATTGCGCAGCGGCAGGCTGTTACCGGCCTTGATCGGAGCAGCAGCACCGGATACCAGTTGATCGCCAGCACTCACACCTTTCGGAGCGATGATGTAGCGACGCTCACCGTCGGCGTATTTCAGCAGAGCGATGTGGGCGGTACGGTTCGGATCGTATTCCACGCGCTCAACGACGGCAGGGATGCCATCCTTGTTACGACGGAAGTCGACCAGACGGTAGTGCTGCTTGTGGCCACCGCCGATGTGGCGAGTGGTGATACGACCGTTGTTGTTACGGCCGCCAGTTTTCGACTTCTTCTCGAGCAGCGGAGCATAAGGAGCGCCTTTGTGCAGCTCCTGATTGACCACTTTGACCACGAAACGGCGGCCAGCGGAAGTCGGTTTGCATTTAACGATTGCCATGATGCGCCCCTACCTTACTCAGCACTGCTGGTGAAATCGAGATCTTGGCCAGCCTGGAGGGAGACATAAGCCTTCTTCCAGTCGTTGCGCTTGCCCAGACCGCGAGCGGTACGCTTGGTCTTGCCCTGTACATTGACAGTGCGGACCTCGTCCACTTTCACGCTGAACAGGCTTTCAACGGCCTTCTTGATTTCCAGCTTGGTTGCATCAACGGCAACCTTGAAAACGAATTGGCTCTTACCATCTGCCAGCACGGAGGCTTTCTCGGAGATGTGCGGGCCAACCAGCACTTTGAATACGCGTTCCTGGTTCATGCCAGCAGCTCCTCGAATTTCTTCACGGCCGACACGGTTACCAGCACTTTGTCGAAGGCGATCAGGCTGACCGGATCGGTGCCTTGAACGTCACGAACATCAACGTGCGGCAGGTTGCGCGCAGCCAGGTACAGATTCTGGTCAACGGCCTCGGTAACGATCAGCACATCGCGCAGACCCATACCGTCCAACTTGCCCAGCAGAGCCTTGGTCTTCGGAGCGTCGACGGCGAAGTCTTCGACAACGACCAGACGATCCAGACGAACCAGCTCGGAGAGGATGGAGCGCAGAGCGGCGCGGTACATCTTCTTGTTCAGCTTCTGGCTGTGATCCTGCGGCTTGGCCGCGAAGGTCACACCACCGCCCCGCCAGATCGGACCAACGCTGGAACCGGAACGAGCACGACCAGTGCCCTTCTGACGCCACGGCTTTTTGCCACCACCGGTGACTTCAGCGCGAGTTTTCTGAGCACGGGAGCCCTGACGACCGCCAGCCATGTAGGCGACGACAGCCTGGTGCACCAGAGTCTCGTTGAACTCACCGCCGAACGTGCGCTCGCTGACTTCGATAGCCTGAGCGCCATTTACATTCAGTTGCATCTCAGCTTCCCCTATTAACCGCGAGCTTTGACAGCCGGACGCACCAGCACGTCGCCACCGGTAGCGCCCGGAACGGCACCCTTGACCAGCAGCAGATTACGCTCGGCGTCGACACGGACCACTTCCAGGGACTGCACGGTCACGCGCTCAGCGCCCATATGACCGGACATTTTCTTGCCCTTGAAGACACGACCAGGAGTCTGGCACTGGCCGATGGAGCCCGGAGCACGGTGGGAAACGGAGTTACCGTGGGTATTGTCCTGACCGCGGAAATTCCAGCGCTTGATGGTACCGGCGTAGCCTTTACCTTTGGACTCACCGGTAACATCTACCAGCTGGCCAGCTTGGAACAATTCGGCAGTGATCTGATCGCCAGCCTGGTATTCGCCGTCCTGCAGACGGAATTCCCAGACGCCACGACCAGCAGCGACATTAGCCTTAGCGAAATGACCAGCCTGAGCCTTGGTCACGCGGGAAGCACGACGCTCGCCCACGGTCACCTGCACAGCGCGGTAGCCATCGCTATCTTCGGATTTGAACTGAGTGACGCGATTCGGCTCGATCTCAATGACCGTGACCGGAATGGAGACACCTTCTTCGGTGAAAATACGGGTCATACCCGCTTTTCTACCGACTACACCAATAGTCATGTTGTAAACCTCATGAGTGTACGGGGCTTTCACCCGCTATGGCCGCCCATTTCAGAGCGTTACACGACTAAAACCGCCAGGTTTTAGCCGAGGCTGATCTGCACTTCCACGCCAGCAGCAAGGTCAAGCTTCATCAGCGCGTCGACGGTCTTATCCGTCGGCTGGACGATGTCCAGAACACGCTTATGAGTGCGAATCTCGTACTGATCACGCGCGTCTTTGTTGACGTGCGGGGAGATCAGAACGGTGAAACGCTCCTTGCGAGTGGGCAGCGGAATAGGACCACGCACCTGAGCACCAGTACGTTTCGCGGTTTCCACGATTTCCTGGGTGGATTGATCGATCAGGCGATGGTCAAAAGCCTTCAACCGAATACGGATTTGTTGGTTTTGCATTTTGACCTCAGACTCTATCTCTGCTTTCCCCAACGGACGGACTACGCCCGTTAAAAGGAGGCGTGATTGTACGGATGCCCCCTGGGGGTGTCAACTTTTAACCAATACAAAGAAAAAGGGCCCCGAAGGGCCCTTTTCCTCAACAGCCTTCGATTACTCGATGACTTTGGCAACCACGCCAGCACCAACGGTACGACCGCCTTCGCGAATTGCGAAACGCAGGCCGTCGTCCATGGCGATCGGCTTGATCAGGGTGACAACCATTTTGATGTTGTCGCCCGGCATTACCATCTCAACGCCTTCCGGCAGTTCGCACGAACCGGTTACGTCGGTGGTACGGAAGTAGAACTGCGGACGGTAGCCCTTGAAGAACGGGGTGTGACGACCACCTTCTTCTTTGGACAGAACGTACACTTCAGCTTCGAACTTGGTGTGCGGCTTGATGGTGCCCGGCTTGGCCAGAACCTGACCACGCTCTACGTCGTCACGCTTGGTGCCGCGCAGCAGAACGCCGCAGTTCTCGCCAGCACGACCTTCGTCGAGCAGCTTGCGGAACATCTCAACGCCGGTGCAGGTGGTCTTGGTGGTATCACGCAGACCAACGATCTCGATTTCTTCCTGGATCTTGACGATGCCGCGCTCAACACGACCGGTTACCACGGTACCGCGGCCGGAGATGGAGAACACGTCTTCGATCGGCATCAGGAACGGCATGTCGATGGCACGAACCGGCTCAGGGATGTAGGCATCCAGAGTCTCGACCAGCTTCTTAACAGCGCTGGTACCCATTTCGTTGTCGTCTTGGCCGTTCAGAGCCATCAGAGCGGAACCGATGATGATCGGAGTGTCGTCGCCCGGGAAGTCGTAGGTGGACAGCAGGTCACGAACTTCCATCTCAACCAGTTCCAGCAGCTCAGCGTCGTCCACCATGTCAGCCTTGTTCAGGAAGACAACGATGTAAGGAACGCCTACCTGGCGGGACAGCAGGATGTGCTCACGGGTTTGCGGCATCGGGCCATCGGCGGCCGAGCAAACCAGGATCGCGCCGTCCATCTGGGCAGCACCGGTGATCATGTTCTTCACGTAGTCGGCGTGACCCGGGCAGTCAACGTGCGCGTAGTGGCGAACGGCCGAGTCGTACTCAACGTGAGCAGTGTTGATGGTGATACCGCGAGCCTTCTCTTCCGGAGCGGAGTCGATCTTGTCGAAGTCGACCTTGGCCGAACCGAACACTTCGGAGCAGACGCGGGTCAGAGCAGCGGTCAGAGTGGTTTTACCGTGGTCAACGTGACCGATGGTGCCAACGTTGACGTGCGGTTTGTTACGTTCGAATTTTTCTTTAGCCACGACAGTGAACCTCTTGCCTAAAGGGCTGGATCAGCCTTGTTTTTTAACCAGTGCTTCGACGATGTTCGACGGAGCTTCGGAGTATTTGGAGAATTCCATGGAGTAGCTTGCGCGACCCTGGGACATGGAACGCACGTCGGTCGCGTAACCGAACATCTCGCCCAGCGGAACCTCAGCACGGATCACCTTGCCGGAAACCGTGTCTTCCATACCCTGGATCAGACCACGACGACGGTTCAGGTCACCCATCACGTCACCCATATAGTCCTCAGGGGTTACCACTTCGACCTTCATGATCGGCTCAAGCACAACACCGCCGCCCTTCTGAGCGAGCTGCTTGGTCGCCATGGAGGCGGCCACCTTGAACGCCATCTCGTTGGAGTCGACGTCATGGTAGGAACCATCGAATACGGTCGCCTTCAGGCCGATCAGCGGATAGCCGGCAACAACGCCGTTCTTCATCTGCTCTTCGATGCCCTTCTGGATGGCCGGGATGTATTCCTTCGGAACCACACCGCCCACGACTTCGTTGACGAATACCAGACCTTCCTGGCCTTCGTCAGCCGGCGCGAAGCGAATCCAGCAGTGACCGAACTGACCACGACCACCGGACTGGCGAACGAACTTGCCTTCGATTTCGCAGTTCTTGGTGATCTTCTCGCGGTAGGAAACCTGCGGCTTACCGATGTTGGCCTCGACGTTGAATTCGCGGCGCATACGGTCGACCAGGATGTCCAGGTGCAGCTCACCCATACCGGAGATGATGGTCTGGCCGGTTTCTTCGTCGGTCTTGACGCGGAACGACGGGTCTTCCTGGGCCAGCTTGCCCAGAGCGATACCCATCTTCTCCTGGTCAGCCTTGGTCTTCGGCTCAACAGCTACCGAGATTACAGGCTCCGGGAAGTCCATACGCTCGAGGATGATCGGCTTCTCCGGATCGCACAGGGTCTCACCAGTGGTGACGTCCTTCATGCCGATCAGAGCAGCGATGTCGCCAGCGCGCACTTCTTTGATCTCGTCACGCTGGTTGGCGTGCATCTGCACCATACGACCAACGCGCTCTTTCTTGCCCTTGACCGAGTTGATCACCGAGTCACCGGAGTTCAGCACGCCCGAGTAAACGCGAACGAAGGTCAGAGTACCCACGAACGGGTCGGTAGCGATCTTGAACGCCAGAGCGGAGAACGGCTCAGCATCATCAGCATGACGCTCGTCGTACTGTGCGTCAGTGATCTCTTCCTTCGGAGTGTCGACCAGGTCAGGGTGGATACCCTTGATCGCCGGGATCTCGGTCGGAGCAGGCAGGAAGTCGATCACGGCGTCGAGAACCAGGGGCACGCCCTTGTTCTTGAACGAGGAACCGCAAACGGCCGGAACGATTTCGCAGGCGATGGTACGCTGACGCAGGCCGGCCTTGATCTCTTCGATCGACAGCTCACCCTCTTCCAGGTACTTGTTCATCAGCTCTTCGCTGGCTTCGGCAGCAGCTTCAACCATGTTCGAGCGCCACTCGTTGGCCAGATCGACCAGCTCGGCAGGAATCTCTTCCTCGCGGTAGCTGGTGCCCTTGTCGTCTTCGTTCCAGTAGATCGCCTTCATCTTCAGCAGATCGATCTGGCCCTGGAAGTCATCTTCCGCACCGATGGCCAGCTGAACCGGGACCGGAGTGTGGCCCAGGCGCTGCTTGATCTGCCCGACTACGCGCAGGAAGTTGGCACCAGCACGGTCCATCTTGTTCACGTAGACGATACGCGGAACACCGTACTTGTTGGCCTGACGCCATACGGTCTCGGACTGCGGCTCAACGCCAGAGGTGCCGCAGAACACCACGACAGCACCGTCCAGTACGCGCAGGGAGCGCTCAACTTCGATGGTGAAGTCTACGTGGCCGGGGGTGTCGATGACGTTTACGCGGTACTTGTCGTACTGACCACGCGAACCTTCCCAGAAGGTGGTGATGGCAGCGGAGGTAATGGTGATACCACGCTCCTGCTCCTGCACCATCCAGTCGGTGGTAGCAGCGCCGTCATGCACCTCACCCATCTTGTGGCTGAGACCTGTGTAGAACAGGATCCGCTCGGTGGTGGTGGTCTTGCCCGCGTCAACGTGGGCGCAGATACCAATGTTCCGGTAGCGGTTAATTGCTGTGTTACGAGCCATAAAGCCCTCGCAAAAGAATGGAAGCCGTAATTAGAAGCGGTAGTGCGAGAACGCTTTGTTGGCCTCAGCCATACGGTGCACGTCTTCACGCTTCTTGACAGCAGCGCCTTTGCCTTCGAAGGCATCCAGCAGCTCGCCAGCCAGGCGCAGGGCCATGGACTTCTCACCACGCTTGCGCGCGCTTTCTACCAGCCAACGCATGGCCAGAGCATTACGACGGGACGGACGAACTTCGACCGGAACCTGGTAGGTAGCACCGCCTACACGGCGGGACTTTACTTCGACCAGCGGAGCGATGGCGTCGAGAGCTTTCTCGAAGATCTCCAGGGGATCGCTGTTCTTGCGGGTTTTGACGGTATCCAGAGCACCATAAACGATGCGCTCGGCCACGGCCTTTTTACCGCTTTCCATCACGTGGTTCATGAACTTGGCGAGAATCAGGCTTCCGTATTTCGGATCGTCCAGAATCTCACGCTTAGCTGCTACACGACGTCTTGGCATGATAAGCCCTCAAACGGTCTTCAGGTTAGCCCGGGACCAATAACCAACTGGTTACGCCCGACCTTACTCTTATCGACTCAATAAATAGAAAAATGGCGAACCGAATTACTTCGGACGCTTGGTACCGTACTTCGAGCGACCCTGCTTACGGTCTTTGACACCGGTGGTGTCCAGCGAACCGCGAACAGTGTGGTAGCGCACACCCGGAAGGTCTTTTACACGACCGCCACGGATCAGCACGACGCTGTGCTCTTGCAGGTTGTGACCTTCACCACCGATGTAGGAGGTGACTTCAAAACCGTTGGTCAGACGAACACGGCACACCTTACGCAGTGCGGAGTTCGGTTTCTTCGGCGTGGTGGTGTACACACGAGTGCACACGCCACGACGCTGCGGGCAGTTCTGCAGCGCAGGCACGTCGCTCTTCTCGACGATGCGCTTGCGCGGCTGGCGTACCAGCTGGTTGATAGTTGCCATCTATAAGCTCCACTGTTGTCTTTCGACGCTATTGCCCTAAAGCAAAATGGCAGAGCTAGTCGCCCTGCCAAATTTAGGGGTGCATGAGTCTAAAGAGACGCACGCCCCCAGTCAAGACAAGGCCCCGGGCGATTGCTCACCCGGGGCCCTATCCGATCAGTTGCCGCTGGAGTTCAGCGCTTCGGTCAGAGCCGCTTCGACCTCACTCGCGCTCACGCGCTGAGGCTTGTCGGCATCACGACGACGCTTACGCTCGCTGTGGTAGGCCAGACCGGTACCGGCCGGGATCAGACGACCCACAACGACGTTCTCCTTCAGGCCGCGCAGGTAGTCGCGCTTGCCGGTCACGGCCGCTTCGGTCAGCACGCGGGTGGTCTCCTGGAAGGAAGCCGCGGAGATGAACGATTCGGTGGACAGCGACGCCTTGGTGATACCCAGCAGCACGCGCTCGAACTTGGCGATGAACTTGTCGTCTGCCGCCAGTTGCTCGTTCTCGCCCAGGACGTGGGTCAGTTCCATCTGGTCGCCCTTGATGAAGCTGGAGTCGCCGGATTCGCTGATCTCAACCTTACGCAGCATCTGACGCAGAATGGTCTCGATGTGCTTGTCGTTGATCTTCACGCCCTGCAGACGGTAAACGTCCTGGATCTCGTTGACGATGTACTTGGCCAGCGCGCTGACGCCCAGCAGACGCAGGATGTCGTGCGGATCGCTCGGGCCATCGGAGATAACTTCGCCGCGGTTCACTTGTTCGCCTTCGAAGACGTTCAGGTGACGCCACTTCGGAATCAGCTCCTCGTACGGATCGCTGCCATCGGTCGGGGTGATGACCAGACGGCGCTTGCCTTTGGTCTCCTTGCCGAACGAGATGGTGCCGCTGATTTCCGCCAGGATCGACGCCTCTTTCGGACGACGGGCTTCGAACAGGTCGGCAACGCGCGGCAGACCACCGGTGATGTCGCGGGTCTTCGAGGTTTCCTGCGGGATACGGGCGATGACGTCACCGACACCGATCTGCGCACCGTCGGCCACGCCGACCAGGGCGTTGGCCGGCAGGAAGTACTGGGCCGGTACGTCGGTACCCGGCAGCAGCAGCTCCTTGCCATTGGCGTCGACCATCTTCAGCGCCGGGCGGATGTCCTTGCCGGCGGCCGGACGATCCTTCGGATCCAGTACCTCGATGTTGGTCAGACCGGTCAGTTCGTCGGTCTGGCGCTTGATGGTGATGCCCTCCTCCATGCCGACGAAGGTCACGGTACCCTTCATTTCGGTCACGATCGGGTGGGTGTGCGGGTCCCACTTGGCGACGATGGCGCCAGCGTCGACCTTGTCGCCTTCCTTCACGGAAATCACGGCACCGTACGGCAGCTTGTAGCGCTCGCGCTCGCGGCCGAACTCGTCGGCGATGGCCAGCTCACCGGAGCGCGAAACCGCGACCAGGGCGCCATCGGCACGCTCGACGTGCTTCAGGTTGTGCAGACGGATCGCGCCACCGTTCTTCACCTGAACGCTGTCGGCAGCCGAAGTACGGCTGGCAGCACCACCGATGTGGAACGTACGCATGGTCAGCTGGGTACCCGGTTCACCGATGGACTGGGCGGCGATAACGCCGACCGCCTCACCGATGTTGACCTGATGACCACGGGCCAGATCGCGACCGTAGCACTTGGCGCAGATGCCATAGCGGGTTTCGCAGGTGATCGGCGAACGCACGATTACTTCGTCGATGCTGTTGCGCTCGATGAACTCGACCCACTGCTCGTCGACCAGGGTACCGGCCGGAACGATGATTTCATCGCTGCCTGGCTTCGGTACGTCCTTGGCAATTACACGGCCGAGTACGCGCTCACCGAGCGGCTCGACCACGTCGCCACCTTCGATGTGCGGAGTCATCAGCAGACCGTGTTCGGTGCCGCAGTCGACTTCGGTCACAACCAGGTCCTGGGCCACGTCGACCAGACGACGAGTCAGGTAACCGGAGTTCGCGGTCTTCAGTGCGGTATCCGCCAGACCCTTACGAGCACCGTGAGTGGAGATGAAGTACTGCAGTACGTTCAAGCCTTCACGGAAGTTCGCAGTGATCGGCGTTTCGATGATGGAGCCGTCCGGCTTGGCCATCAGGCCACGCATACCGGCCAGCTGGCGGATCTGGGCGGCACTACCACGAGCACCGGAGTCCGCCATCATGTACATGGAGTTGAAGGACTCTTGGTCGACTTCCTTGCCCTCGCGGTCGATGACCTTCTCTTTCGAGAGGTTGGCCATCATCGCCTTGGACACTTCGTCGTTGGCCTTGGACCAGAGGTCGATCACCTTGTTGTACTTCTCGCCCTGGGTAACCAGGCCGGAGGCGTACTGCGATTCGATTTCCTTCACTTCCTCGGTGGCGGCGTCGATGATGCGCGCCTTCTCGTCCGGGATGACGAAGTCGTTCACGCCGATCGACACACCGGAGATGGTCGAGTAGGCGAAACCGGTGTACATCAGCTGGTCGGCGAAGATCACGGTGTCCTTCAGACCAACGGTGCGGTAGCACTGGTTGATCAGACGGGAGATCGCCTTCTTCTTCATCGACTGGTTGACCACGTCATAGGACAGGCCGGCCGGCACGATCTGGAACAGCAGCGCACGGCCGACGGTGGTGTCGACGATGCGGGTGTTCTTGACCAGGCTGCCATCCTTCTGCTTGACGGTCTCGTTGATGCGCACCTTGACCTTGGCGTGCAGGGAGGCCTCGCCGGCGCGGAACACGCGGTCGACTTCCTGCAGGTCGGCGAACACGCGACCTTCGCCCTTGGCGTTGATGGCTTCACGGGTCATGTAGTACAGACCCAGTACCACGTCCTGCGACGGCACGATGATAGGCTCGCCGTTGGCGGGCGACAGCACGTTGTTGGTCGACATCATCAGCGCGCGCGCTTCCAGCTGGGCCTCGAGGGTCAGCGGAACGTGTACGGCCATCTGGTCACCGTCGAAGTCGGCGTTGTACGCGGCGCAGACCAGCGGATGCAGCTGGATGGCTTTACCTTCGATCAGAACCGGCTCGAACGCCTGGATGCCCAGACGGTGCAGGGTCGGTGCGCGGTTGAGCAGCACGGGATGTTCGCGGATGACTTCGGCGAGAACGTCCCAGACCTCTGGCAGTTCGCGCTCGACCATCTTCTTGGCCGCCTTGATGGTGGTGGCCATGCCGCGGGCCTCGAGCTTGCCGAAGATGAACGGCTTGAACAGCTCGAGGGCCATCTTCTTCGGCAGACCGCACTGGTGCAGACGCAGGGTCGGGCCCACGGTGATCACGGAACGACCGGAGTAATCCACGCGCTTACCGAGCAGGTTCTGACGGAAGCGACCTTGCTTACCCTTGATCATGTCGGCCAGGGACTTCAGCGGACGCTTGTTCGAGCCAGTGATGGCGCGACCGCGACGGCCGTTGTCGAGCAGGGCGTCGACCGCTTCCTGCAGCATGCGCTTTTCGTTGCGCACGATGATGTCCGGCGCAGCCAGGTCGAGCAGGCGCTTCAGACGGTTGTTACGGTTGATCACGCGGCGATACAGATCGTTGAGATCGGAAGTCGCGAAGCGGCCGCCATCCAGCGGAACCAGCGGACGCAGGTCCGGCGGCAGTACCGGCAGAACGGTCAGGACCATCCACTCCGGGTGGTTGCCGGAGTCCTTGAAGGCTTCCATCAGCTTCAGGCGCTTGGACAGCTTCTTGATCTTGGTCTCGGAGTTGGTCTGCGGAATCTCTTCACGCAGGCGGCCGATCTCGTGATCCAGGTCGATAGCGTTGAGCAGCTCGCGAACGGCCTCGGCGCCCATGCGCGCGTCGAAGTCGTCACCGAACTCTTCGAGGGCTTCGAAGTACTGCTCGTCGTTCAGCAGCTGGCCCTTTTCCAGGGTGGTCATGCCCGGGTCGATCACCACGTAGCTCTCGAAATAGAGCACGCGCTCAATGTCACGCAGGGTCATGTCCAGCAGCAGGCCGATACGGGACGGCAGGGACTTCAGGAACCAGATGTGGGCGACCGGCGAAGCCAGTTCGATGTGCGCCATGCGCTCACGACGAACCTTGGCCAGGGCCACTTCCACGCCGCACTTCTCGCAGATCACGCCGCGGTGCTTGAGGCGCTTGTACTTACCGCACAGGCACTCGTAGTCCTTGACCGGGCCAAAGATCTTGGCGCAGAACAGGCCGTCACGCTCGGGCTTGAAGGTACGGTAGTTGATGGTTTCCGGTTTTTTCACTTCACCGAAAGACCAGGAGCGGATCATCTCAGGCGAAGCCAGACCGATACGGATCGCATCGAACTCTTCAACCTGACCCTGGTTTTTCAACAGATTCAGCAAGTCTTTCAAGGCCTTTCCTCCTCACGGACCTGCTGCGGCCGACGGTGCGGCCGCAGCAAGGCGTGTTATTCGGTTTCCAGTTCGATGTCGATACCGAGCGAGCGGATCTCTTTGATCAACACGTTGAAGGACTCGGGCATGCCGGCCTCCATGCGGTGATCGCCGTCCACGATGTTCTTGTACATCTTGGTCCGGCCGTTCACGTCGTCCGACTTCACGGTCAGCATTTCCTGCAGGGTGTAGGCGGCGCCGTAGGCTTCCAGTGCCCAGACCTCCATCTCACCGAAGCGCTGACCACCGAACTGCGCCTTACCACCCAGCGGCTGCTGGGTAACCAGGCTGTAGGAACCGGTGGAACGAGCGTGCATCTTGTCGTCGACCAGGTGGTTCAGCTTGAGCATGTACATGTAGCCGACGGTGGTCGGACGCTCGAACTGGTTACCGGTACGACCGTCGAACAGGCGCATCTGGCCGCTTTCCGGCAGATCGGCCAGTTTCAGCATGGCCTTGATCTCGGTTTCCTTGGCACCGTCGAATACCGCGGTAGCCATCGGAACGCCGCCTTTCAGGTTCTTCGCCAACTCAAGGATCTCGGTGTCCGAGAACTCGTTCAGGCTTTCCTGGCGACCGCCGATTTCGTTGTAGATCTCGTTGAGGAACTTGCGCAGCTCGGCGATCTTGCGCTGCTCTTCGAGCATGCGATTGATCTTCTCGCCCAGGCCCTTGGCCGCCAGGCCCAGGTGGGTTTCGAGGATCTGACCGACGTTCATACGCGACGGCACGCCCAGCGGGTTGAGGACGATGTCGACCGGGGTGCCATTGGCATCGTGCGGCATGTCTTCGACCGGCATGATCACGGAGACCACACCCTTGTTACCGTGACGACCGGCCATCTTGTCGCCCGGCTGGATGCGGCGCTTGATGGCGAGGTAGACCTTGACGATCTTCAGCACGCCCGGCGCCAGGTCATCGCCCTGCTGCAGCTTGCGCTTCTTGTCTTCGAACTTGTCGTCGAGCATCTGACGACGATCGCTGATGTAGGCCTGGGCCTTCTCCAGCTGCTCGTTCAGAGCATCGTCGGCCATGCGCAGCTTGAACCACTGGCCACGCTCCAGACCGTCGAGGTACTCGTCGGTGATCGCGGTGCCCTTCTTCAGGCCAGCGCCGCCTTCGGCCTTGGCGCCGACCAGAGCGGAACGCAGACGCTCGAAGGTAGCGCCTTCGACGATGCGGAACTCTTCGTTGAGGTCCTTGCGGATCTCGTCGAGCTGCTGCTTCTCGATGGCCAGGGCGCGGCTGTCGCGCTCCACGCCATCACGGGTGAAGACCTGTACGTCGATGACGGTGCCCTTGGTGCCGGTCGGCACGCGCAGAGAGGTGTCCTTAACGTCGCTGGCCTTCTCACCGAAGATCGCACGCAGCAGTTTCTCTTCCGGAGTCAGCTGAGTCTCGCCTTTCGGAGTGACCTTGCCGACCAGGATGTCGCCGGCCATGACTTCAGCGCCGACGTAGACGATACCGGCTTCGTCCAGCTTGTTCAGCGCAGCCTCACCCACGTTCGGGATGTCCGCGGTGATTTCCTCTGGGCCGAGCTTGGTGTCACGGGCCACACAGGTCAGTTCCTGGATGTGGATCGTGGTGAAACGGTCTTCCTGGACCACGCGCTCGGACAGGCAGATGGAGTCTTCAAAGTTGAAGCCGTTCCACGGCATGAACGCGACGCGCATGTTCTGACCCAGCGCCAGTTCACCCATGTCGGTGGACGGGCCGTCGGCCATGATGTCGCCACGCGCCACCACGTCACCCTTGCTCACCAGCGGGCGCTGGTTGATGCAGGTGTTCTGGTTGGAGCGGGTGTACTTGGTCAGGTTGTAGATGTCGACACCGGCTTCACCGGTTTCCACTTCGTCATCGGCAACACGAACCACGATACGGCTGGCGTCGACGGAGTCGATCACACCGCCACGACGGGCCACGACGCAGACACCGGAGTCACGGGCGACGTTGCGCTCCATGCCGGTACCCACCAGCGGCTTGTCGGCGCGCAGGGTCGGTACAGCCTGACGCTGCATGTTCGAGCCCATCAGTGCACGGTTGGCGTCGTCATGCTCGAGGAACGGAATCAGCGAGGCAGCGACGGACACGACCTGCTTCGGCGATACGTCCATCAGGGTGACGTCTTCCGGCGCCTTGACGGTGAACTCGTTGAGGTGACGCACGTTTACCAGTTCGTCGACCAGTTGGCCCTTGGCGTTCATGGTCGCCGAAGCCTGGGCGATCACGTGATCGGCCTCTTCGATGGCGGACAGGAACACGATCTCGTCGGTGACCTTGGTGTCCTTCACCACGCGGTACGGGCTTTCCAGGAAGCCGTACTGGTTGGTGCGGGCATAGGCGGCCAGGGAGTTGATCAGACCGATGTTCGGACCTTCAGGGGTCTCGATCGGGCACACGCGGCCGTAGTGGGTCGGGTGTACGTCGCGGACTTCGAAGCCGGCGCGCTCACGGGTCAGACCGCCCGGGCCGAGTGCGGAGACGCGACGCTTGTGGGTGATCTCGGAGAGCGGGTTGTTCTGGTCCATGAACTGGGAGAGCTGGCTGGAACCGAAGAACTCTTTCACCGCCGCCGCAACCGGCTTGGCGTTGATCAGGTCTTGCGGCATCAGGCCTTCGCTTTCGGCCATCGACAGACGCTCTTTGACCGCGCGCTCGACGCGGACCAGGCCCACGCGGAATTGGTTCTCGGCCATCTCGCCGACGCAACGTACGCGACGGTTACCCAGGTGGTCGATGTCGTCGACGATGCCCTTGCCGTTACGGATGTCGACCAGGGTCTTCAGCACGTCGACGATGTCTTCTTTGGACAGAACGCCGGAGCCTTCGATCTCGGTGCGACCGATACGACGGTTGAACTTCATGCGGCCGACGGCGGACAGGTCGTAACGCTCGGCGCTGAAGAACAGGTTGTTGAACAGGGTCTCGGCGGCATCCTTGGTTGGCGGCTCGCCAGGGCGCATCATGCGGTAGATCTCGACCAGGGCTTCCAGCTGGTTGCCGGTGGAGTCGATCTTCAGCGTGTCGGAGATGAACGGACCGCAATCGATGTCGTTGGTGTACAGGGTCTCGATGCGGACAACCTGGGCCTTGACGATCTTGGCCAGCAGGTCGGTGGTCATCTCGGTGTTGCACTCGGCAACGATCTCGCCGGTGGCCGGATGCACGATGGCCTTGGCGGTGGTGCGGCCCAGCAGGTAGTCGAGCGGAACTTCCAGCTCTTTGATGCCGGCCTTGTCGATCTGGTTGATGTGGCGCGCGGTGATACGGCGGCCCTGCTCAACGATGACCTTGCCCTTCTCGTCCTTGATGTCGAACGCGGCGATCTCGCCACGCAGACGCTGCGGCACCAGTTCCAGGTTCAGGGTCTCGCCCTTCACGTGGAAGACGTTGGTGTCATAGAAGGTGTCCAGCACTTCCTCGGTGCTGTAGCCCAGGGCGCGCAGCAGGACGGAAGCCGGCAGCTTGCGGCGACGGTCGATACGGACGAACACGGCGTCCTTCGGATCGAACTCGAAGTCCAGCCAGGAACCGCGGTAGGGGATGATACGCGCGGAGTACAGCAGCTTGCCGGAGCTGTGGGTCTTGCCACGGTCGTGGTCGAAGAACACACCCGGGGAGCGGTGCAGCTGGGAGACGATCACACGCTCGGTACCGTTGATGATGAAGGTACCGTTCTCGGTCATGAGCGGAATTTCGCCCATGTACACTTCTTGCTCTTTGATGTCCTTGATCGCTTTGTTCGACGACTCTTTGTCGAAGATGATCAGACGGACTTTGACCCGCAGCGGCACGGCGAAGGTCACGCCACGCAGCACGCACTCTTTGACGTCGAACGCCGGCTCGCCCAGGCGGTAGCCAACGTACTCGAGAGCGGCGTTGCCGGAGTAGCTGATGATCGGGAATACGGACTTGAAGGCCGCATGCAGGCCAACGTCGCGGAACTGCTCCTTGCTCACTCCTTGCTGCAGGAATTCGCGATACGAATCCAGCTGGATGGCCAGGAGATACGGCACATCCATCACGTCCGGCAACTTGCTAAAGTCCTTGCGGATACGTTTTTTCTCAGTGTATGAGTAAGCCATCAGCGTTCCCCAGCTTGGTCACCTGCTTGTTTGGCCGCTGCCGACGGCAACGACCAGAAAATCGTGCAAACCCCTTGGTTTGCGCCGCCCTCGGGCGGGGTTTTCACGCCATGGACAGAGCTCATTCGAACTCCGCCCATAACGGAAAAAGGCCGGTGGCATTAGCCACCAGCCATCAGCCTTTCGCTTAACGCTCGGGCTGTAGACGCAAGGTCGTCGCTTACTTGAGCTCGACTTTGGCGCCAGCTTCTTCCAGCTTCTTCTTGGCGTCTTCAGCAGCTTCCTTGGTCAGGCCTTCGGCGATGACTTGCGGAGCGGTGTCGACTTTCTCTTTGGCTTCTTTCAGACCCAGACCGGTCAGTTCGCGAACAGCCTTGATCACGTTGACTTTCTTGTCGCCGGCTTCGGCCAGAACAACGTTGAACTCGGTTTGCTCTTCAGCAGCGGCAGCAGCCGGGCCAGCAGCAGCAACGGTGGCAGCAGCGGCGGTAACGCCGAACTTCTCTTCCATCGCTTTGATCAGCTCAACAACTTCCAGAACGGTTTTCTGGCCGATGGCTTCGATGATTTGCTCGTTAGTCAGAGACATGACTTAAATCCTGTATTGGGGTGACAGCCTACGCAGCCATCAAATTAAACATATGATTTGAAAGGTACTTCCGCGCCTTAGGCGGCGGCAGATTCTTTCTGGTCGCGAACGGCCGCCAGAGTACGAGCCAGCTTGCTGGTAGCGCCTTGAATCACGCTCATCAGCTGCGAAATGGCTTCGTCGTAGGTCGGCAGAGTTGCCAGTACGTCGATCTGGTTTGCTGCGAGGAACTTGCCCTCGAACGCAGCTGCCTTGATCTCGAACTTGTCGTTACCTTTAGCGAACTCTTTGAACAGACGGGCAGCAGCGCCCGGGTGCTCGTTGGAGAAAGCGATCAAGGTCGGGCCGGCGAAAACGTCGTTGAGGATACTGTAATCAGTATCAGCAACTGCACGCTTGAGCAGGGTGTTACGTACGACTTTCACGTACACACCAGCTTCACGAGCCTCTTTACGGAGTCCGGTCATAGCGCCAACAGTCACACCGCGGGCATCAGCCACAACAGCGGACAGGGCGACTTTGGCAGCCTCGTTGACTTCAGCGACGATGGCCTTCTTGTCTTCGAGTTTAATTGCCACGGGTAAAACTCCTGCTTGTTACCGTTTCACCTGATCGAAACCAGGTGTCGTTTTGGTGTCTGATTCGGTAAGGAACCGGGAGCACCATCTGCGTAGGCTTGTGGAGATCGCTCTCCGGGTTTAAGGCTTGCGCCGCCTACGGTCTTGGATAGCCCCCGCCAGGCAGGGACCCCAATCTTTTCGGGCCGGCGGACAAGTCCGCCAGCCATGTCACTTAGGCTTCCAGGGAAGCCTGATCGATCACCAGACCCGGACCCATGGTGGTGCTCAGAGTCACGCGCTTGACGTACACACCTTTGGAGGTGGACGGCTTCAGACGCTTCAGGTCGGACAGCAGGGCTTCCACGTTCTGCTTCAGCGCGGCGGCTTCGAAGCCGACCTTGCCAACGGAGGTGTGGATGATGCCGTTTTTGTCGGTACGGAAACGCACCTGACCAGCCTTGGCGTTCTTCACGGCGGTAGCGACGTCCGGAGTCACGGTGCCGACTTTCGGGTTCGGCATCAGACCGCGCGGGCCGAGAACCTGACCCAGCTGACCGACGACGCGCATGGCGTCCGGCGAGGCGATGACCACGTCGTAGTTCAGGTCGCCGGCTTTCATTTCGGCAGCCAGTTCGTCCATACCGACCTTGTCAGCGCCAGCAGCCAGAGCGGCTTCAGCGCCCGGACCCTGGGTGAACACGGCAACGCGGACCGTCTTGCCAGTGCCGTTCGGCAGCACGGTGGCGCCACGCACGACCTGGTCGGATTTACGCGGGTCTACACCCAGGTTCACGGAGACGTCGAAGGACTCGGTGAACTTGACGGTGGACAGCTCGGCCAGCAGCTTGGCGGCCTCTTCGAAGTTGTAAGCCTTGCCGGCTTCGACCTTCTCGGCGATAGCCTTCTGACGCTTGGTTACCTTAGCCATTACACACCCTCCACGTTCAGGCCCATGCTACGAGCGGAGCCGGCGATGGTACGCACGGCCGCATCCAGGTCAGCGGCGGTCAGATCGGCCTGCTTGGTCTTGGCGATCTCTTCCAGCTGAGCACGGGTAACGGTGCCAACTTTGACGGTGTTCGGGCGAGCGGAACCGCTGGTCAGGCCGGCGGCCTTCTTCAGCAGAACCGAAGCCGGGGTGCTTTTGGTTTCAAAGGTGAAGCTGCGGTCGCTGTAAACGGTGATGATCACAGGAGTCGGCAGACCAGGTTCCATGCCCTGGGTCTTGGCGTTGAACGCCTTGCAGAATTCCATGATGTTCACGCCGTGCTGACCCAGAGCAGGGCCGACGGGTGGCGACGGGTTGGCCTGGCCGGCCTTTACTTGCAGCTTGATGTAAGCCTGAATCTTCTTAGCCATGAGCTACTCCAATATCGGGTCAGACGCCTCGCTGAGGCTCCCCGGTTAGTACGCATTTATCCCAGTGACGACAAAACCCCACAGCCAGCGGCTGCGGGGTTCGGGATGCATTGTCCAGTTATGCCTTCTCGACCTGACTGAACTCCAGCTCCACCGGCGTGGAGCGACCGAAAATAAGCACGGCCACCTGGATCCGGCTCTTCTCGTAGTTAACTTCTTCGACGACGCCATTGAAGTCGGCGAACGGACCGTCGATGACGCGAACAGTCTCGCCCGGCTCGAACAGAGTCTTCGGCTTCGGCTTGTCACCACTATCGGCAACACGACGCAGGATGGCGTCGGCTTCTTTCTCGGTGATCGGCGCCGGCTTGTCGGCAGTACCACCAATGAAGCCCATGACGCGAGGCGTGTCCTTGATCAGGTGCCAAGTCGCCTCATTCATTTCCATCTGAACCAGCACATAACCAGGGAAGAATTTCCGCTCGCTCTTGCGCTTCTGGCCGTTACGCATCTCCACCACTTCTTCGGTGGGGACCAGAATCTCGCCGAACTCGTCTTCCATGCCAGCCAGCTTGACGCGCTCGATCAGCGAGCGCATGACATGCTTCTCGTAACCCGAGTAAGCATGCACAACGTACCAACGCTTAGCCACGGGACACCCTTAACCGACAATCAACGAAACAAGCCAGCCCAGCAGGCTATCCAAGCCCCACAGGACCAGCGACATCACCAGAACCACGGCAACCACGATCAGAGTGGTTTGCGTGGTTTCCTGGCGGGTCGGCCAGACAACCTTGCGAATCTCGATGCGCGCTTCTTTTGCCAGAGCAAAGAACGCCTGACCTTTCGCGGTCTGCAGCGCGACGAAACCGACCACTACGGCCAGAGCCAGCAGCGCCAGCACGCGATACAGAAGCGGTTCGGCCGAGAAATACTGATTGCCGACAACACCTGCGACGACCAGAGCAGCCACTACAAGCCACTTCAGCGCGTCAAAGCGGGAGTCTTTAGCTTCAGCTTTGGCATTCATGAGAAAACCCTGTCGAAAGAAACGCCAGATCCACTTTTATCCAGGAATCTGGCAGGCCAGGAGGGAATCGAACCCCCAACCTGCGGTTTTGGAGACCGCCGCTCTGCCAATTGAGCTACTGGCCTAAAATCGAAGTAAGGCCGACCATTATGCCGACCTTACCAAGGCAGATCAACCGATTACTCGATGACTTTGGCAACCACGCCGGCACCAACGGTACGACCGCCTTCGCGAATTGCGAAACGCAGGCCGTCGTCCATGGCGATCGGCTTGATCAGGGTGACAACCATTTTGATGTTGTCGCCCGGCATTACCATCTCAACGCCTTCCGGCAGTTCGCACGAACCGGTTACGTCGGTGGTACGGAAGTAGAACTGCGGACGGTAGCCCTTGAAGAACGGGGTGTGACGACCACCTTCTTCTTTGGACAGAACGTACACTTCAGCTTCGAACTTGGTGTGCGGCTTGATGGTGCCCGGCTTGGCCAGAACCTGACCACGCTCTACGTCGTCACGCTTGGTGCCGCGCAGCAGAACGCCGCAGTTCTCGCCAGCACGACCTTCGTCGAGCAGCTTGCGGAACATCTCAACGCCGGTGCAGGTGGTCTTGGTGGTATCACGCAGACCAACGATCTCGATTTCTTCCTGGATCTTGACGATGCCGCGCTCAACACGACCGGTTACCACGGTACAGCGGCCGGAGATGGAGAACACGTCTTCGATCGGCATCAGGAACGGCATGTCGATGGCACGAACCGGCTCAGGGATGTAGGCATCCAGAGTCTCGACCAGCTTCTTAACAGCGCTGGTACCCATTTCGTTGTCGTCTTGGCCGTTCAGAGCCATCAGAGCGGAACCGATGATGATCGGAGTGTCGTCGCCCGGGAAGTCGTAGGTGGACAGCAGGTCACGAACTTCCATCTCAACCAGTTCCAGCAGCTCAGCGTCGTCCACCATGTCAGCCTTGTTCAGGAAGACAACGATGTAAGGAACGCCTACCTGGCGGGACAGCAGGATGTGCTCACGGGTTTGCGGCATCGGGCCATCGGCGGCCGAGCAAACCAGGATCGCGCCGTCCATCTGGGCAGCACCGGTGATCATGTTCTTCACGTAGTCGGCGTGACCCGGGCAGTCAACGTGCGCGTAGTGGCGAACGGCCGAGTCGTACTCAACGTGAGCAGTGTTGATGGTGATACCGCGAGCCTTCTCTTCCGGAGCGGAGTCGATCTTGTCGAAGTCGACCTTGGCCGAACCGAACACTTCGGAGCAGACGCGGGTCAGAGCAGCGGTCAGAGTGGTTTTACCGTGGTCAACGTGACCGATGGTGCCAACGTTGACGTGCGGTTTGTTACGTTCAAATTTTTCCTTAGCCATCTGACCCGTCTCCGAACAAGGAATTGAGAACTGACACTGCCATTAAAACAAAGGCAGATATCTGCATATCTGCCTTTGTTGAAGTGGAGCTCATGAGCGGATTTGAACCGCTGACCTCACCCTTACCAAGGGTGTGCTCTACCAACTGAGCTACATGAGCGAAACACTTTGCATGAACAACAAACTTGGAGCGGGCAGCGGGAATCGAACCCGCATCATCAGCTTGGAAGGCTGAGGTTCTACCACTAAACTATGCCCGCGGAGCTTGTGGCTCTCGCTTAAATCTGGTGGAGGGGGAAGGATTCGAACCTTCGAAGTCTATGACGTCAGATTTACAGTCTGATCCCTTTGGCCGCTCGGGAACCCCTCCAAAGTGAGGCGGCATTCTCTTCTCATGCCACCCTGCTGTCAAGCATTTCCTCAATAAAAACTTGAGGTTAGCACTCTTTGACAACAGCCCCGCAAGGCGACCCTCGCAAAGCGGGCGCCATTCTATGCAAACTACTGGGCAGTTGCAACGCTTTCACACGGCATTATTTGGTGCTGCAAATCTTTGAAGTCCGAGGCCAGCTGCTGGAGGACATCATCGGCCAGGCGGCGACTCTCCGGAGCGACTCGCACCCAGAAGCTGCGCTGCGCTCGCGGCAGCTCGCGCAGCATCGGCTCGTAGCCAGCATCACGCAGGCGCTGCATCACGCTCTCCGCGGAATCGCTGCGCGGGAAAATCCCCAGTGAAATGCCGTTGGCCAAATCGCCTTGAGTGATGATGTAGCTGTCGATCTTGCGCGCCTGCAACTCCTTCAACTGGCGCAACGAGGCCTGGCGAGAAGCCAGCGGAGCCAGGTAGACCCAATAGTCCAACCCTGCCGCAGCATCCACCGCGCGCACCTGAGCCTCAATATCCAGAGCAATAAGGCGCTGCTCGATCTGGCGGGCAGCATCCTCGCCCTGGAAGCTCCCCAGGAAAAGGCAGGTTTCATCCACACCGGAAGACGACTGCGCAAGTTCCGGGCGCGTCTTCGCACGGTCGGCAGCGTCCAGCAGGCGAATACCCTGACGCTCGCCTTTATAAAGCGCCATCGGCTCTACTTCCTTGACCCGCAAAGGCGCCTGCTGCTGATGCCAGACGTAATAGAAAAGGTTAAGAACCAGCAGGAGCAAGAAGAACCAACGCATCAGGCAATCTCCACCGACAGAGGACAAGCCTGAGCCAAGCCGACGAATACAAGGTCAGACACTTGCCGCGCCTGCGGCAACACCTCACTCACCAAGCCAGCATCGCCTCCCGTGAGATAAACACCAAAAGTCTCTCCGAGCAACTCACGAGCAAGCTCGACCTGAGTCAGGACAAAGCCACGCAGCATCAGCGCACAGCCACGCTCTACAGCTTCGACCGTGACCCTTCCCGGCTGCAGGCTGTGCACCGCCGCCTCGGCCGCAGCATCGTCGTAACGAATACGGCGCGTATGAGTTCGCAGCTGATTGCGCATCAGCGGAAGACCGGGACAGATGTAACCGCCGAGGTGCTCGCCATGAGCCGTCACGAAATCAGAGGTGACCGCCGTCCCAAGATCCAGCACCAGGCAAGCACCCCGCTCCAGCTGATACGCGCCGACCACGGCGAGCCAGCGATCCAGCCCCAGCCGCGCATAATCGTCATAGCCGTTACGTACCCCCGCGAGCTGCAAGGCAGGCTGAGCGCAAAGCACCTCGACCCCGAACTCCGCCTTGAGCGCATCCGTAAGCGATGAAGTTTCCGCATCGCTGCGAACGCTGACCAACCGGCAACCCAGTAGCGACAGGCCAGCGACACCGCGCAGCGCCTCGAGCAAGCGTTCGTCGGAGTCAACGACGCCGCCATGCATCCGCCCCTCGCCTTGAACTCGCCACTTGATCAGGCTATTCCCGCAGTCCAGCTCAAGAATCATCACGCAACCTCAGACTAAGCTCGCCACCACTGAATTGCCGCTCTTGCCCCGCAATATCCAGGCGCAGCGATCCGACCCGATCAACTCCAAGGACGCGACCATCGATACGCTGAGGCCCCGCCAACAAGCTGACCTCCCGCCCCTGCCAGAGATGGCCCATTTCCCACTCCTCGCGTAAAGCCGCGAAGCCGTCTCGCCCATGCAAATCCAGGTAATGGCGCAGCCAGCGACCCAGCACCAACACAAGCTCAGTGCGATCAACCACGCAGCCAAGCTGCTCGCGCAGCGAAGTCCAAGGCTGATCGATCAGCGTCGAGATGCCAGGCAACATATTCACATTGATACCAATGCCGATCACCACCTGACATGCGCCCGCAGGGTCTCCTGCAAGTTCGAGCAGCACTCCGGCAATTTTTCGCCCCGACACCAGCAGATCGTTCGGCCACTTGAGCCCGACACTGGCGCAGCCAACCTCTTGCAGAGTCCGCAGCACAGCCAAGCCAACCGACAGGCTCAAGCCATCGAGAGGAAAGGTCGATCCTTCCAGACGCAGCCCGAGACTGTAATAGATGTTCTCGCCGAATGGGCTGACCCAGGTACGCCCCCGACGACCGCGACCACTTTCCTGTTTCTCAGCCACTACCAGGAGTGGGGCTTTAGCAGAGGCCGCCAGACGGCGCAGCACTTCGGCATTGGTGGAGTCGATCGATTCAGTTACCTGGGCTTTCCAGCCAACACCACTAGAAGCAGCAAGGATCACCTCTTCATCCAACAACGAAAGCGGCGAGGCCAGACGGTATCCCCGCCCGCGCACCCTATGCACCTGCAGACCAAGTGCAGCCTCTAGATGCTGCAGGCGCTTCCAGACAGCGGCACGACTGACCCCCAGCAGCGCCCCGATGGACTCGCCGGAATGAAACTGGCCATCCTGTAGCAGCCGCAATACTTCCCGCATCAAAAGAACGCTCGGATAAAGAGGCAGGCATCATAACGATGCGACATTGAAATGCCTAGAAATGCCAACACCTCAGCAAGCCAGCGGCCATCAGCACCGTGGGCGCCTAACTTCTCAGACGCGCAGAAACGCAAAAGCCACCGTTAGGTGGCTTTTACTGCGCGCAGTCTACCCTGACTCAACTCGGCCTGAACGCTGCCCCGCTTTCGCTACTGCGCATTGCGCGGACAGCCGAATATTTTCTTGCGCACAAAAGCCAAACCCCCACCCGCTTACGCGGATGGGGGTTTGGGGATAGGAGCTTGACGATGACCTACTCTCACATGGGGAAACCCCACACTACCATCGGCGATGCGTCGT
>NZ_JACVAA010000010.1 GCF_014851565.1 Pseudomonas sp. PDM15 | reverse complement strand
CATCTTCGGCGAACTCATGGGCCAACTGCTCGGACGAAGCGGCCACATTGTGAAAGCGCGCCAGCATCACCAAGCACGCTAGGCCCGTATCGACCTCGGGCGTGGGACCCGATCCTTGGGTGTTGTCTAACATCTGCAGTTACTTGCATAGACTTAAAACGGGCCGGCAATCTACTTGATGGCGTAGTGCTATGTGAAGAACCGTTTGTAAGTTTTTAGTAAGCCGATCCTCCTGTAAGGATGGCCCTGACAAAACACTATCCAGCGAACAGGCGAATGCCGCGTGGATGGGCCAGCACGGCGGATGGGCTCATGCCAATGATGGTACGAAAGGTGTGGCTGAAATGTGCCGAGTCGGTGAAGCCGGCCGCCATCGCCGCGTCGGTCAGGTTGAGGCCGCGCGCCACGCCCACGCTGGTGACGAACAGCCGGTGCCACTGGCGATAACGGCGGATGGGCACGCCGATCTTCTGGCGGAACAACTGGGTCAGGCGCGGTACCGACAGGCCTACCTGCTCGGCAAGGAATTCGATGGACTGGTTGCACGACACGTCGGTCTTGATCAGCTCGATGGCGCGGGCGATACGCGGGTCGCTGACAAAGCCGGGCGGAGATTCCTGGTGTGGGTTGATCAGCCTTTCCAGGCAGTCATAGACCTCGGGGGGTTCGGCACTGCGCCGGTGCAATTCGTCGAAGCAGGTGATGCAGGCCGCCTCGTCTTCCAGGCCGATGTGCAGCGGCCCACATCGCGTAGCCATGCGCGGTGCCAGCAGGGCATGGTCCTCGCCGAACACATCCAGGTAGCAGATCGCTACCCGTGAGCTACCACTGTCGACGCTCAGCTCCAGCCCTGCCGGCAACAGGGCGCTACGGCAACGCAATGCATCGCTGCGACAACGGATCAGCAGGTCGCCGTCGAGGGCCACCAACAACATGGCCGCGGCCTGCGACAGCTGCAGGGGCTCGGGAAAGAGGTTGAGGGAGAAAGTTCGCTTGTCCCACAAATACAGCAGGACCGGGGCTTCGCTCGGGTGCATGGACGTGTTCGCCCTGTTCTTGTTGTTCTTGTGGGCGGCAGGGTAACCACAGAAAAGCGAACGATGAAAGTCCATCTGCCAACGCCGTCGCAATTATTTTCGTACCACCGGGTTGATTTCATCAGTTCTTACAAGCCGACCCAATGTCCGGGTGTTTTCATGGCCGCCACCTCCGCTGCTGTGTGCGGAGATACAAAAACAAAAAACGAACACACAGGTACCCCACCATGAAGAAGCTGCTCATCCCAGCGCTGGCCGCCCTCGGCCTGTGCGCGACCCTCCCTGCCCTGGCCAACACCCAGTCGCAGACCAAGCACCCCATCGTCCTCGTACCCGGCATTTTCGCCTTCGACACCATCGCCGGCATCGATTACTGGTACCAGATCCCCAGCGCCCTGCAGAGTCAGGGTGCCAAGGTCCACGTACCAAAGATCAATGCCTTCGACAGCTCGGCCAAGCGCGGCGAATCGCTGATCGCCCAGCTCGAGCAGATCCGCGCCAGCTCGGGCGGCACGGTGAAGAAGTTCAATCTGATCGGCCACAGCCAGGGTGGTCTCACCACTCGCTACGTGATGAACACCCGCCCCGACCTGGTGGCCTCGGTGACCACCCTCAACTCGCCGCATAAGGGTTCGCCGCTGGCCGACCTGGTCACCGGCGTTGCCCCACCCGGCAGCCTGCAGGGCGTGGCCTTCGACGTGTTCGCCAACGCTGTAGGCAATCTGGTCAACCTGCTGTCGAACAACAAGAAGAGCCCGTCGGATGTGCGCGCCATGCTCGCCGAATTCAACAAGCCGGGCGCCACGGCCAACAACCAGCGCTTCCCTGCCGGCGTGCCCACCACTACCTGCGGCGAAGGCCCTGAGACCGTCAGCCTGAACGGCAACAGCATCCGTCTCTACTCCATGAGTGGCACGGCGCCGCTGACCAACGTGCTGGATATCTCCGACCCGCTGTTCGGCGTCACCTACTTCGCCTTCGGCTTGAGCGAAGCCAACGACGGTGTCACCGGTCGTTGCTCCAGCCACTTTGGCAAGGTGCTGAAGGACAACTACTTCATGAACCACCTGGACATCACCAACCAGGTCTTTGGACTGGTGTCGCTGTTCGAGACCAATCCGAAAACCGTGTACCAGACCCAGGCCAACCGCCTGAAGAACCTCGGCCTGTAATCCGTGGACGGGCATGGTGCGCACAGCACCATGCCCGTCGCGAGGAGCGTTCTATGTCCAGCAGAATCATCCTGGCCGCACTGGCCACGGGCGCGGTGATAGTCGGCGGCACTTTGCTGCTGTATCGCCCGCAATCCATCCCTACCGCACATTCCGTCCCCCCCACAGAATCCGCTCCGCTCGCCGTCGCGCCGCCGAGCGACGAGCGCAGCCAGCAGGCCATCGCGCTCAATCGACAGCTGCGCCAGACACCTGCCGCCGCCCTGGTCGACGCGGGCCCGCTGCCGCCTTCGCTGCAGGGCACCCGCCACGGCGTGACCCTGCGCGCCGATGCCCAGGGCAACCTGGTGCTGCAACCCGACCTGCTGCACCTGTTCGAGTTCTACCTGGCCGGCCGCGAAGAGGAAGGCCTGGACAAGGTGCTGACCCGCATCCACCAGGACCTGGCCGCGCAGCTGAAGGGCAACGCCCTGGACCAGGCGCGTGACCTGCTGAGCCGTTACGTGGACTACCGCATCGCCCTGCAGAACCTGCCCGAAGCCGATAGCTCGATGGATGCCGGAGCCCTGCGCCAGCGTCTCGACGCGCTCAACGCGACGCGCCAGCAGTATTTCAGCGCCGAGGAATATGCGCTGTTCTTCGCCAACGAGAACGCCGAGAACGAGTACATGGTGCAGCGCCTGGCGCTGGGCCAGCAGAGCGGCCTGAGCGAAGAACAGCGCCAGCAGGCCGTGGCCGAGCTGGAGCTGCAGCTACCCGAGGAAGTTCGCGAGACCCGGGCCGCCAGCACCCGTCAGGGCGAGCTGTATGCAACCACCCAGGCCATGCTGGAGCGCGGCGCCAGCGCCGAGGAAATCCGTCAGGTACGCGAGCAGGCGCTGGGCAGCGAGGCCGCCAACGCCTTGGCTGAGCTGGATCGCCAGCAGGCCGCCTGGAAGCAGCGCCTGGCCGACTACACCAGCGAGCGCAATCGCCTGCGCGACGCCGGGCTCAGTGACAGCGAGTTGCAGAGCGCCGTCGCCGAGCTGCAGGCCAGCCGTTTCGACGAACTGGAACGCAAACGGGTACAGGCTCTGGACGCGGAGCTCTAAGCCGGGCGCGGCAGGCGATTGCAAAGGTAGATGCCGGCAATCGCCAGCGCCCCGCCGATGCAAATCTGAAGGGTCAGGCGCTCATCCAGCAGCAGCGCACCGAACAGTACGGCGGTCAGCGGATTGAGGGCGATGAATACGCCGGAGCGGGTTGCACCGATCTGGCGGATGCCGTCGTAGTACCAGAGGTAGGCCAGCGCCGAACCGATAGCACCGAGGTAGAACAGGCTCAGCCACTGACCGCCGGTTGGCAGCGCCCAGGCGCCGGGCATCAGGGCCCAGGTGGTGGCGCACAACATCAGGGTGCCTAGCCAGATCGAATAGCTGACCGTGTGCAGCGGCCCCAGTGCCTGGGACAGCCCGCGGGAGAACACGCTGTAGATCACCCAGCTCAGCACGCAGCCGAGGATCAGCAGGTCGCCCCACCAGGCGCCATCGACCAGCGAGCCTTCGCGCCCGAGTATCACCAGCCCGGCTCCCAGCAGGCAAAGGCCGATACCTAGCAGCCGCAACGGTGTCAGACGCTCGCCGTAGAAGCAGAAACCCGCCAGTGCGATCAGCGCCGGATTCAGCGCAACGATCAGCGCAGCCCGCGAGGCGCTGGTGTGCTGCAGGCCGAAGAAGAAGCACAGGTTGTACAGAAAGATGCCGCAGCCGCCGAGCAGCGCCAGCTGACACCATTGCCGTAGTGAAGGCCTCGGCCAGGGGGCTCCGCTGAAAGGCAGCACCAACCCCAACGTCAGGCTGGCGATGACAAAGCGCATGCTGGCGGCCAGCAGCGGCTCCATGGCGCCCGCCAGGTAACGTCCGGCGACGAAGGTGCCGCCCCAGATCATCGCCACCGCCACCAACTTCACATAGACCCACATGCCAGATGCCCATTGGTTCCTGTTTCGGCCAGCATCCAGCTAATCCAGGCTAATAGTAAAATGAGTGAAAACTCATGATGGCAGCCCGCACATGACCCTCACCCAGTTGCACATCTTCGCCGTGGTCGCCGAACTCGGCGGCTTCACCAGCGCGGCGGCACGCCTGGGCATCAGCCAGTCGGCGGTGTCCCACGCAATCAGGGCGCTGGAACAGGAGCTGGATGTGGCGCTGTTGCACCGTCATCAGGCCCGGGTGGAACTGAGCGACATCGGCCAACATCTGCTGCAAAGGGCCCGCGCCATGCTCGGCCTGGCCGAGACCATGCGCCAGGAAGCCGCTGCCGCGCGCGGCATGAAGCTCGGCACCCTGCGCATCGGCTCCTTCGGCCCGAGCGCCTCGATGCGTCTGCTGCCGCTGATCCTGCGGCACTTCCGCCAGGCCTATCCCGATATAGAAGTGCTGGTCGACGAGGGGCCGGATCGCCAGGTCGTGCAATGGCTGCAGGAGCGCAGGGTCGATATCGGCTTCGTGGTGCTGCCAGAACCACGCTTCGACAGCGTGCCGCTGTTCGAGGACCAGTTGGTCGCCGTACTGCCCGCCGAACACCCGCTGGCCGCACAAGCGTCCGTTGCCCTGGAACAGTTGTGCGGACAGCCCTTCGTGCTGACCGAGGCCGGCTCGTCCGAACTGGTCGACAACCTGTTCCGCGGTGCTCGCCTGCAGCCCGACATCCGCTATCGCTGCAGCCAGTTGATCAGCACGCTCGACACCGTCGCCAGGGGCGACGCGGTAACGGTGGTGGCGGAGCTGTCGGTACCGGATGGCGGCGCGGGTCGCTACTGCATCAGGCCATTGCGGCCCGCCGTGCCGCGCCGGGTCGGCCTGGCCCTACCCGACCGGCGCCAGGCCTCGCCGGCGACTAGCGCCTTCATCGAACTGGCCACCGAGCTGCTGCGCAGTGGCGCGCTGAATCTGGCGGTCGAACCGGAGCGGACTAACCTCTAAGGCAAAACCTTGGGGAGACCACCATGGACGACCAGGACAACGACAAGCCGCTGACCTTCCGCGAGATGCTGCAGAGCGTGCTGGCCGCCGCCTTCGGCGTGCAGAGCGGCAAGAACCGCGCACGCGACTTCAGCCGCGGCAAGCCGAGCCACTTCATCCTGCTCGGCGTGCTGTTCACCTCGATCTTCGTGCTGGTGCTGTTCGCCCTGGTACAGCTGGTGCTGCACCTTGCCGGGGTTTAACGCAGCAACTCGTCGATGGAGAACGAATAGGCCTGCATGGCCGGATCGCGGGTGGCGCTGAAGCGCTTGAAGTCCAGGCCTAGGTCGGAGCGCTTGAGACGAGCCTGCAGCTTCGTCGCCTGCTGCGCATCGACCAGGCGCAGCAGCCGGGCCATCTGGTCCTTGCCGCCACGCTCGGCGAAGTCCAGCCCTGCGGCATGATCGTGGAGCATTACCAGGGCGCAGCCGCCGAGGATGAAATGTCCGGTGGCCAGCGCCGCGAACTTGCCGTCCATGTGCGCCTGCAGCGCGCTCTGCGAATTGTTCAGCGCCGTATAGCGCAACTGCCGGCCCAGCTCCTGCGCCGCCTGCATGGCACCGAAGGCCATCTCGTCGTTGGCCGACCAGATCATCTCCACGCCCGGATAACGCGGCAGTAGCGCCTTTGCCTGTTCGTAGGCGCGCTGCTGGCGCCACTCGCCGTAGAGCAGCTGGTGCAGGCGCACCTGTGGATGCTCCGCCAGCGCCCGATGCAGCCCCGCCTCGCGCAGGGTGGCCGAGGGGGTGTTCTTCACTCCGGAAAAGGCCACCAGTTCGCTACCGTCCTGGGCCTGCTTCAGCAAGGCCTTGGCCATCAGGTAGCCAGCCTCTTCGTCGTTGGCGACCAGGCTGCCGATCCAGTTGCGGTACTGGTCACGCGAGCCACCGACCCTCTGCTGCTGTTCCTCGGTCAGGGTGCTGTGCAGGGCGAACAGGCGAATGCCGCTGTCGGCCAGCAGGCGCAAAATCTCAGGCCCCAGATACTGCTCGTTGACGAACAGCACGTAATCCGGCTTCTGCGGACGCTCCAGCAGCGCACGGGCGTTCTGCAGAATGGTCTCGGCATTACGCTCGCCATAGACCACCTCCAGCTGCATGCCGAGGTCGTCGGCCGCATCTTGCATATAAAGGCTGTAATTGACCCAGAAGCGCTCGTGGGAATATCCCGGATTGAGGAAGACCACCGAGGTGGCCTGGGCCGAGAGGCAAACGAAACTCAGCCAGAGGAGCAGAAAGGCACGCGGGAACACGATCATGAATCCGGATTCGGCTTATCGCGGCGCATTATACAGAGCACTTTATGGCCAGGTGCCACCATTAGTCATGCCGAGCCATAAAAAAAGGCCAGCGCCGGTTTCCCGCGGCTGGCCCCTTCCTCACAGCGCTGCCTACTGATGGCTGACCCAGAAAACTGCGGTGCTTACCGCCAGCAGGATCAGGGCGAAGATGGCCCAGGCGTCGACAACGCTGTCCTTTTCGTCTGCAGTGGTTTGCTCGGTCATGGTGCCCCCGTTGTTGTGGTTATGGGTTTCCAACAGTTAAGACCAGCAGCGCTGCGCTCTCAAGTCGGCTCGCTTATCTACTTTAGCTATGTACTTATATGGAAACTTCATTTTTTCGAATATTCACGAACTGATATCTTTGCTCGGCCCTGATAAAGAGCGCGTTTACCGTGCGCGCGAAAATGCCCATTTCTGCCTGATGAAGCAGTAGCCTGACCCACAGGACCCCTATGTACGTATACGACGAGTACGATCAGCGGATCGTCGAGGACCGCGTCAAGCAGTTCCGCGACCAGACCCGCCGCTACCTGGCCGGCGAACTCTCCGGTGAAGAGTTCCGCCCCCTGCGCCTGCAGAACGGCCTGTACATCCAGCGCTTCGCGCCGATGCTGCGCGTCGCCGTGCCCTATGGCCTGCTGTCGTCCAGGCAGGTACGCATGATGGCCAAGATCGCTCGCGACTACGACAAGGGTTACGCGCATATCAGTACCCGCCAGAACGTGCAGTTCAACTGGCCGGAACTGGAAGACGTGCCGGACATCCTGGCCGAGCTGGCGACCGTGCAGATGCACGCGATCCAGACCAGCGGCAACTGCATCCGCAACACCACCACCGACCAGTTCGCCGGTGTGGCCAAGGACGAGATCGTCGACCCGCGCCCCTGGTGCGAGATCATCCGTCAGTGGTCGACCTTCCACCCCGAGTTCACCCACCTGCCACGCAAGTTCAAGATCGCCGTCAGCGGCGCCGTGAGCGACCGCGCCGCCATCGAGGTGCACGACATCGGCCTGGAAGCGGTGCAGAACGAAGCCGGCGAGCTGGGCTTCCGTGTCTCCGTCGGCGGCGGCCTGGGGCGGACTCCCATAGTGGGCAGTTTCATCAACGAGTTCCTGCCGTGGCAGCATCTGCTCAGTTACCTCGACGCCATCCTGCGCGTGTACAACCGCTATGGCCGTCGTGACAACAAGTACAAGGCGCGCATCAAGATCCTGGTCAAGGCGCTGACTCCGGAAGTCTTCGCCGAGAAGGTCGAGGCCGAGTTCGTTCACCTCAAGGATGGCCCGACCACATTGACCGAGGCCGAAGTGGCCCGCGTTTCCGCCCACTTCGTCGACCCGGCCTACCGCGAGCTGGCCGACCAGGCCGCCGAGCTGGCCACCCTCGACGCCCAGCACCCAGGCTTCGCTCGCTGGCGCCAGCGCAACACCTTCGCCCACAAGAAGCCGGGCTACGTCGCCGTGACCCTGTCGCTGAAACCCACCGGCGTGGCGCCGGGCGATGTCACCGATAAGCAGCTGGACGCTATCGCCGACCTGGCCGACCGCTACAGCTTTGGCGAGGTGCGCAACAGCCATAACCAGAACATCATCCTCGCCGACGTCGAGCAGCAGCAGCTGTTCACCCTGTGGGGCGAGCTGCGCGAGCTGGGCTTCGCCACGCCGAACGTGGGCCTGCTGACCGATATCATCTGCTGCCCGGGCGGCGACTTCTGCTCCCTGGCCAACGCCAAGTCGATTCCGGTAGCCGAGGCCATCCAGCGGCGCTTCGACGATCTGGACTACCTGTTCGACATCGGCGACATCGACCTGAACATTTCCGGTTGCATGAACGCCTGCGGCCACCACCACGTCGGCCACATCGGCATCCTCGGCGTGGACAAGAAAGGTCAGGAGTTCTACCAGGTGTCCCTCGGCGGCAGCGCCGGCCGTGAGGCCAGCCTGGCGCAGATCCTCGGCCCCTCCTTCGCCCAGGAGCAGATGGCCGACGTGATCGACAAGCTGATCAAGGTCTATGTCGAGAAGCGCACCGAAGAAGAAACCTTCCTCGACACCTTCCGCCGTGTCGGAATCGACCCGTTCAAGGAGCGCGTCTATGCAGCGAATCATTAAGAACGGCCAGATTCTGGACGAGACCTGGCACCTGCTGCCGGCCGACGCCACCCTCGAAACCATCAGCAATAGCGACGACCTGATCGTGCCGCTGGCCCTGTGGCGCGAGCACGCTCACGCCCTCAAGGCCCGCGACGGCGGCCTGGGCGTATGGCTGGAAGCCGGCGAGGAAATCGAGGAGATCGTCGATCAGCTGGACAGCTTCCAGGTGATCGCCCTCAACTTCCCCGCCTTCACCGACGGCCGCCACTGCTCCAGCGCCTATCTGCTGCGCAACCGTTACGGCTACAAGGGCGAGCTGCGCGCCATCGGCGACGTGCTGCGTGACCAGCTGTTCTCCTACCAGCGCGTGGGCTTCGACGCCTTCGCCCTGCGGGCGGACAAGGACCCGGTCGATGCGCTGAAGGCCTTCGAGGAGTTCGGCGAGGTCTACCAGGCCTCCACCGACCAGCCGCTGCCGCTGTTCCGCCGCCGCGCCTGATCCGGCCCCATGAAAAAGCCCCGCTCTGCGGGGCTTTTTCGTTTCAGGCCTTCACCGATTCCCAGGCCACGCTGGCCAGCAGCTCTCGGCAATCCGCCAGCTGGGTATGGGTACGTCCGGCCAGCCAGTTACGGGCGAAGTCGTGGGTCGGGCCGATGATCACCGAGCCGAAGCAGTCCGCCGGCATGGCCTTGAACAACCCCTCCTGGCGGTATCCGGCCAGGGCATCGAGGATGCGCTGGTAGTGCACGCGATTGGCTTCGCGTAGCTGCTCGCCCATTTCGCTAGCCTCGACCCGTCCGCGGCTGTGCAGGACGAAGCGTGCCCAGTCCGGATTTGCAACCACCCAGTCGATATAGCTGGTGACCAGCAGCCTGACGCAGGCCTCGGCGCTGTCGGCTGTGGCGAAGCCCTCGTCCAGCAAGGCGGCGTACTCGGCGGTGCCGGCCAGGTAGAGCGCGCCGATGATGCGTTCCTTGTTGCCGAAGTGATGGTAGAGGCTGCCGATGCTCGCGCCGGAACGGTCGCGAATCATCTCGATGGTGGTGGCATCCACGCCGTTTTCGGTGAAACAGGCCAGGGCGGCCTGGAGGATTTCGTCTTTGCGGGAACGGCGAGCCATGAGGCTTCCTTGTTGAATTAGAATAAAGTTCTAGAATTAAATTCTGATATTCGTATACTGCCTCGGCGCGCGCTTCTCTTCAATGCCATCCATTTCAGGAGCACCCCATGAGTCAGATGATGCAGATGTACAAGCAGGCCGGCCCCGTGCAGTTCAGCGCCATGATCGGCCAGGTCGCCCCCTACTTCGCCAGCATCGCCCCGCAGTTCGTCGAGCTGCGCCCGGGCTACGCCGAAGTGACCTTCCCCAAGCGCCGCGAAGTGCTCAACCACCTCGGCACCGTGCACGCCATTGCCCTGTGCAACGCCGCCGAACTAGCTGCCGGCACCATGACCGACGCCTCCATCCCCACCGGTTGCCGCTGGATTCCGCGCGGCATGACGGTGGAATACCTGGCCAAGGCTAAGGGCGACGTACGTGCGGTGGCCGACGGCAGTGCCATCGACTGGAGCCAGACCGGAGATGTAAAGGTACCGGTAGTAGCTTATGTCGACGACACTCCGGTGTTCCGCGCCGAGATCACCATGTACGTCAGCCAGGCGTAACAACGAAAAGGCCCGGCATTGCCGGGCCCTTTCTACTGCTCGACCTATCAGCCGAGATTGACCAGCACCCGGCCGACCATCTGGCCAGCGAGAATCTGCTCGATGGCCTTGGGCAGCTGCTCCAGGCTGACTTCCTCGGCCAGGCTTTCCAGGTTGCCGAGCTTCCATTGCAGGGACAGCCTGTCCCACATGGAGGCCTTGACCACCAGTGGCAGCTCCACCGAATCCACACCCAGCAGGTTGACCCCGCGCAGGATGAAGGGCGCCACGCTGCCCTTGAAGCCCATGCCGGCGGTCAGACCGCAGCAGGCCGCGCTGGCGCCGTAGCGCAGCGACTTGACCACGTTGAACAGGATGTCGCCGCCGACCGTATCCACCGCACCGGCCCAACGCTCCTTGAGCATCATCTTCTCGCTGCCGTCCTGAAGCTCCTCACGCGGCACGATCTGCTGCGCGCCGAGCTGGCGCAGGAACTCGCCCTGCCCGGCCTTGCCGGTGGACGCCGCAACGTTGTAGCCGAGGCGTGCCAGCAATGCGACGGCGATGCTCCCGACGCCACCGGTGGCGCCGGTCACCAGCACCGGGCCGGCGGCCGGCGTCAGGCCGGCCTGCTCCAGCTTGTCCACGCACAGCGCGGCAGTCAGGCCGGCAGTGCCGAGCAGCATGGCCTCACGCAGCGACAAGCCCTTGGGACGCTTGATCACCCAGGCGGCCGGCACGCGGATGTACTGGCCGAAACCGCCGGCGGTGTTCATGCCCAGGTCGTAGCCGGTGACGATCACCTCGTCGCCGGCGGCGAACTCGCTCGCCGAGGACTCGGCCACCACACCGGCGGCGTCGATACCCGGGGTGTGCGGGAAGGCCTTGGTCACGCCGCGGTTGCCGCTGGCGGACAGGGCGTCCTTGTAGTTGAGCGAGGAATACTGCACGCGAATCAGCACCTCGCCGGCCGGCAGCTCGGCGACCGCGCGCTCGACCACCTTGGGCACGAAGGCGCCGTTTTCCTCGCTGACCAGCAATGCCTTGAACTGGCTCATGCCAAGCTCCTTACCAGAACCGTTGTTGATTGAGACGACTCCACCAGCTCAGCAGCAGGCGGTCCAGCGTGACGCTGGCAGCCAGGCCGAAACGCTCCGGCAGGCTCTTCTTCTCGGCGAAGTGCAGATGGAACAGCTCGGCCTCGCGGGCGCGCTCGGCCAGGTATTCGTCGCTGGTCTTGAGCTCATCGACCAGGCGCTTTTCCAGCGCGGCGATACCCAGCCAGACCTCGCCGGTGGCGATCTCGTCGATATTCAACTGCGAGCGATAGCGGGCCACGAAATTCTTGAACAGCTCGTGGGTGGTCTCCAGGTCTTCCTGGAACTTCTCCCGCCCCTTCTCGGTGTTCTCGCCGAGCACGGTGAGGGTGCGCTTGAACTCGCCGGCGGTGAGCAGCTCGACGTCGATGTCGTGCTTCTTCAGCAGGCGATGGATGTTGGGCAGCTGCGCCACCACGCCGATGGAACCGAGGATGGCGAATGGCGCGGACAGCACCTTGTCGCCGATACAAGCCATCATGTAACCGCCACTGGCGGCGACCTTGTCCACGCACACGGTGAGCGGCACGCCGGCCTGGCGGATGCGCGCCAGCTGCGAGGAGGCCAGGCCGTAGCCATGCACCATGCCGCCGCCGCTTTCCAGGCGCAGCACCACTTCATCCTGGGCAGTGGCCAGGCTCAGCAGCGCGGTGACTTCATGGCGCAGGTTGTCGGTAGCCGAGGCCTTGATGTCACCATCGAAATCGAGCACGAACACCCGCGGCTTGTGGCCGCCATCCTTCTTCTGTTGTTTGGCCTGCTTGGCTTCGGCCTTGCGCTGGGCCTTGAGCTGCGCCTTGTCCAGCAGCTCGTGTTCCAGACGCTCGCGCAGCGCCTTGTAGAAATCGTTGAGCTTGTGCACCTGCAACTGGCCACCGCTCTTGCCGCGCCCCTTGCCACGCAGCGCGGCGATGGTCAGCAGCACCACTATGATCGCGACCACCACAGTCAGGGTGCGGAGCAGAAAGTCCGCATAATCCAACAGAAACTCCACAGGTTCCCCCTCGTCTATCCTGTCCCAGGGCCCAAGCCAGGCACCCGCCAGCCCCCAGCATACCGGCGCGAGCAGCTGCCGGCCAATCGCGACGAGCCGCGCGTCGGTCGTCTCTGGCGAATTCAAACAAGCGTATGTTTTTTCGTTGACAGAGGCCTAACTCCGGCCCTACCCTCGCGAAACTTCAACCCGCCGGGATCGACTGGGAAGTGGGCAGCATCTACCTGATACGACATGGCCAGGCCTCATTCGGTGCAGACGATTACGACGTGCTGTCACCGCTCGGCGTGCGTCAGGCCGAAGTACTCGGCGACCATCTCGCCCAGCTCGGCATCAGCCTCGATCGCTGCCTGAGCGGCAGCCTGCGCCGTCAGCAGCACACCGCCACCGCCGCCATGCAACGCTGCGTGGCCGCGGGTTTGCACGCTCCGGAGCTGGAGATCGACCCGGCCTTCAACGAATTCGATGCCGAGGCGGTGATCCGCAACCTGCTGCCGGCCATGCTGCCGGATGAGCCGGATGCCCTGGCCATCATGCGTAATCCCAAGGACAACCGCGCCGCCTTCCAGCATCTGTTCGCCCGCATCATCCGGCGCTGGGTCAGCGGCGAGTACGACCAACCCGAGCATGCCAGCTGGCAGGGCTTCGTCGATACCGTGCAGGGCGGCCTGCAACGTCTGCTGGAGCGCGCCGAGCGCGGCCACAATATCGCCGTGTTCACCTCCGGCGGCACCATCACCGCCCTGCTCCACCTGCTGACCGGTGTACCGGCCGACAAGGCCTTCGAACTCAACTGGCAGATCGTCAATACTTCGCTCTCGCGCCTGCAGTTCCGCGGCAGCGAGGCGACCCTGGCTTCCTTCAACAGCCGTGTGCATTTGGAGCTGTTGAAGGCCCCGGAACTCATCACCTATCGCTGAGTCCGGCCCACAGCGGCCCGTATAAGGCCGTCAGTAACCCTTGATAAAAAAGGATGAAACCATGAGCTCCGTTGCCGACACCATCAACACCATGAAGTCCAAGTTCAACGCCAGCGCTGCCGCCGGCCTGGACCTGGTGTTCCAGTTCAACATCGAAGACGGTGAGAACTACGCGCTGATCGTCAAGGACGGCACCTGCGACGTGCAACAGGGCGACAATGCCAATGCCAACGTCACCCTGATCATGGACAGCGCCACCCTGGCCGGTATCGCCAGCGGCGAAACCGACGGCATGCAGGCCTTCATGGGCGGCAAACTGCGCGCCGAAGGCGACATGATGCTGGCCATGAAACTGGCCGAGCTGTTCCCGGTATAAGCCCTCGGGCATACGCCGCAGAACGCAGAAAACCGGAGTCCTAGGGCTCCGGTTTTTTTTCGCCTGCCGTCGAGCATCGCGAGGCAATCAGGCCCCTTGATCGACAACCAACAGCCACATCTATAACGCTGTGCTTTGCTTGTTAGGGCCCGCGGGCAACATTAGATTAGCCAATGATTAGTGGCACCCATCATCATCAGAAGGGATAAGCATGACGCTGACAGACCAGTCCACCGGCATCCGCGAAGGCGAAGAGCTCGATGCCGCGCAGATCGACCCGTACCTGAAGGCGCACATCCCCGGTCTCACCGGTACGCCGCGTATCAGCCAGTTCCCCGGCGGCGCCTCGAACCTGACCTACCTGCTGGAGTACCCCGAGCAGGAATTCGTCCTGCGTCGCCCGCCGTTCGGCCACAAGGCCAAGTCGGCCCACGACATGGGTCGCGAGTACCGCATCCTCAACCAGCTCAACGCCGGCTTCCCGTACTGCCCGAAGGCCTACGTGCACTGCACCGACGAGTCGGTGATCGGTGCCGAGTTCTACGTGATGCAGCGGGTCAAGGGCATCATCCTGCGCAGCGACATGCCGGCCGAGCTGAACTTCAGCGCCGAGCAGACCAACGCCCTGTGCAAGAGCTTCATCGACAAGCTGGTCGACCTGCACAACGTCGACTATCAGGCCTGCGGCCTGGCCGACCTGGGCAAGCCGGAAGGCTATGTGAAGCGCCAGATCGAAGGCTGGAGTGATCGCTACGAGAAAGCCCTGACTCCCGACGCCCCGACCTGGGAGCCAGTCAAGGCCTGGCTGCGCGATAAGATGCCAGCAGACCACCACAAGCCGGGCATCGTGCACAACGACTACCGCTTCGACAACGTGATCCTCGACCCGGCCAACCCGATGCAGATCATCGGTGTGCTGGACTGGGAACTGACCACCATCGGCGACCCGCTGATGGACCTGGGCAACACCCTCGCCTACTGGATCGAAGCCGCCGACCCTCAGCCCATGCAGCTGATGCGCCGCCAGCCGAGCAACGCCCCGGGGATGCTGAGCCGCCAGGAATTCGTCGACTACTACGCCCAGCGCGCCGGCATCCAGATCGACAACTTCGACTTCTACTACTGCTACGGCCTGTTCCGCCTGGCCGGCATCGTGCAGCAGATCTACTACCGCTTCTTCCATGGCCAGACCAAGGACAAGCGCTTCGCCCAGTTCATCATGATGAACAAGCTGCTGGAGCAGGCTGCCCTGCAGGTCATCAAGAAATCCACCCTGTAACCCGGCTCAGACAAGGTACTCGCAATGTCCAAGACCAACCTGTTCGACCTCGACGGCAAGATCGCTTTCGTCTCCGGCGCCAGCCGCGGCATCGGTGAGGCCATCGCCAAACTGCTGGCCCAGCAAGGCGCCCACGTGATCGTCTCGAGCCGCAAGATCGACGATTGCCAAAAGGTCGCCGACGCCATCGTCGCCGACGGCGGCAAGGCCACCGCCATCGCCTGCCACATCGGCGAGATGGAACAGATCAGCAATGTGTTCGCCTTTATCCGCGAGCAGTTCGGCCGCCTCGACATCCTGGTCAACAACGCCGCCACCAACCCGCAGTTCTGCAACGTGCTGGACACCGACCTGGGCGCCTTCCAGAAGACCGTCGACGTCAACATCCGCGGCTACTACTTCATGTCCATCGAAGGCGGCAAGCTGATGAAGGCCAACGGTGGTGGCTCGATCATCAACGTCGCCTCGATCAACGGAGTTTCGCCGGGCGAGTTCCAGGGCATCTACTCGGTGACCAAGGCCGCCGTGATCAGCATGACCAAGGTCTTCGCCAAGGAATGCGCGCAGTTCGGCATCCGTTGCAATGCCCTGCTGCCGGGCCTGACCGACACCAAGTTCGCCTCGGCCCTGACCAAGAACGACGCCATCCTCAACGTCGCCCTGCAGCGCATTCCGCTCAAGCGTGTGGCCGCTCCGAGCGAGATGGCCGGCACCGTGCTGTACCTGGCCAGCGATGCCTCCAGCTACACCACCGGCGTGGCGCTGAACGTGGACGGCGGCTTCCTCTCCTGAGGATTCGCCGGACATGAAAAAAGGGACCCGAGGGTCCCTTTTTGTTTGCCTTAGAAAGACCTACTGCCAGTCCTTCAGCGCCTGCTCTGCGGCCTGGTTCATCGGCCTGGCCAGCAGTCCGGTGGGGCTGAGGCTCACGGTGAAGGCGGCGCCGTCTGCGATCGGTAGGTAGGTAACGCGCGCGGCCTGCGGATCGAACAGGAACAGGTCGCGCTGTCCCAGGCGCAGCCAGCGCCACAGGTCGATGCCATAGGGACTCTGCGCCAGCTGCACCTGGGCATGACGGGCACTCTGCTGCTGCTCGATGGCGAGGAAACGGCCGGAGAGCTTCTCCAGGCGGTAGCCGGGCTCCAGACCGATCAGCGCGGCCAGGCCCTTCCAGCCCAGCAGGCGAGCGTCCAGCTGCCACAGGTCGCCCTCCAGGGTCACCTCGCGCTCCTCGCCACCTTCCAGCAGGTTGACCCGGTAGCGCTGCGGGCCGTCGGCGGCGAAACTCAGGGTCACCAGCGGCTTGTCCTGCACCTGGGCGTCGTAGCTGCGCAGGTCATAGGCGACCACGCCAACCAGCAGCGCCAGGGCCAGGAAGGCCAGGCCGGCGGTGCCGCGCAGCCAGGCGAGGAACCAGTTGGGGGCGAACAGGATGCGGGCGGCGATGAACAGCGCCAGCAGGGCCAGCAGGCCGGTGAACCAGGCCAGGCCGTCGTACTGCATGCGTATGATTCCTTATACGAATTTTTCTCGGCATTATGCTCAGCAGCTGCGCGGCGAACCAGCAACGGCGCCGCACAATTGAACCCACTTCGAGTTTTTTATGCCCTTTCCCTTCGAGCTGGGAGTCGACCCGACCACCCTGCTGATCCTCGCCATCGTCGCCTTCACCGCCGGTTTCATCGACGCCATCGCCGGCGGTGGCGGCCTGCTGACCATTCCCGCCCTGCTCACCGCCGGCCTGCCGCCGCATCTGGTGCTGGGTACCAACAAGCTGTGCGCCACATTCGGCTCGGCCACCGCCAGCTACACCTTCTACCGGCGCAAGCTGTTCGCGCCGCGGCAATGGCGCAACGCGCTGATCGCCACGGCGATTGGCGCGGCGATCGGCGCGATCATCGCCCACTGGCTGCCGGCCGCCTGGCTCAACCAGATGCTGCCGGCAGTGGTATTCGGCTGCGGCCTGTACCTGCTGTTCGGCAAGACGCCGGAGACCCACGGCCAGCAGGACGCGCCCGTGGCCCAGGGTCGCCAATGGCCGCAAGGCCTGGGGCTGGGCTTCTACGATGGCGTGGCCGGCCCCGGCACTGGCGCCTTCTGGACCGTCAGCACCCTGCTGCTCTACCCCATGGACCTGGTGCGGGCCAGCGGCGTGGCGCGCAGCATGAACTTCGTCAGCAACGGCGTGGCCTTGAGCGTGTTCATCATCGCCGGCCAGGTCGCCTGGCTGCTTGGTATCAGCATGGGCTTGGCACTGATGGCCGGCGCCTTCTTCGGGGCACGCACGGCCATCAGCGGCGGCTCCAAGTTCATTCGCCCGGTATTCATCCTGGTCGTGCTGGCGCTGACCGCGCGCCTGGCCTGGCAGCACTGGTTCTAAGGAGTCGTCATGCAGCTGAGCAAAACCACCCCGATCCTGCGCATCTTCGACGAGGCCAAGGCACGGGAATTCTATGTGGAGTACTTGGGCTTTCGAGTCGACTGGGAGCACCGCTTCGCCCCCGGCATGCCGCTGTATCTGCAGGTCTCCCGCGACGACTGCGTACTGCATCTGTCCGAGCACCATGGCGATGCCTGTCCGGGCGCGGCGATGCGCATCGAGACCGATGCCCTGGACGCCTTCCACCAAGAGCTGGAGCAGAAGGGCTATGGCTACGCGCGGCCCGGTATCGAGGCCCAGCCCTGGGGCAGCCGCGATATGAGCGTGCGTGATCCTTTCGGCAATCGCCTGACCTTCACCGACGCCGTGGGCTGACCCTCAACGCGGCAGCTGTGGCTCCGGCCGGCCAAGGCGGCGGGCCACATAGAGATCGATCAGGTAGCGGGCGATGGAGCGGTGCATCGGCAGCGGCGGCAGCTGGTCGATGGGGAACCAGCGGGCGTCCTCGATCTCGTCGGCCTGCGGCACTATCTCGCCGCTGACGTATTCGGCGTGGAAACCAAGCATCAGGGAATGCGGAAACGGCCAGGCCTGGCTGCCCAGGTACTGCAGGTTGCCGACTGCGATACCGACTTCCTCGTGCACCTCGCGGGCCACGCACTCCTCCGCCGACTCGCCAGGCTCGACGAAGCCGGCCAGGGTACTGTAGACCCCGGATACGAAGCGCGGCGAACGGGCCAGCAGCACCTCGTCGCCACGGGTGACCAACACGATCATGCTCGGCGAGATCCGCGCGTAACTATCCAGGCCGCACTCGGGGCAGCGCATGCAGCGCTCGCTCGGCACCTGGCGATTGCGGCTGCCACAACGGCCGCAGAAGCGATGATTGAGATCCCAATGGCCGACCTGCTCGGCGAACGAGAGCATGCGGAAGGTCGGATAGTCGGCCTGCAGCATGAACTGGCGCAGGCCCTGCCAGAAGCAGCCGGGCATCTCCGCCGGCCGATCCAGCGCCAGCAGCCAGACCGGCTCGCCGTCGAAATGACCGAGGCCATGTTCGGCCAGCAGGGGCAGGTCCTGGCGCTTCAGCCATTCACGGGGGAACAGCACGCCATTGCCGTCGGCGAGGAAGCCCTGGGAGCTGCGCACCAGCGCCCAGCCCCCGGCCTGGGCATTATCCAGCGGGGGCGTAGTCTGCCAGCCGGAAGCCATCAGGGAGTTACCGACAGGCCAAGGGCACGCACGCTTTCCTCGGCCAGGTCGAGCACGCTCGGCGTGGTCTCGGGACGTAGCACGGCGCCGCCTTCGAGGTAGTACTCCAGGCTGCTGAGGGCATCGGCCAGGGTTTCCAGCATCTGCTCGGAAGGCATCTGCCGGGCATCGAGCATCTGCGTCTGGATGTAGTCGGCGCACAGGCCGATCAGCTTGGCCGCACGCTCCTGCCCGAGGAACCAGAGGCCGCCGCGCACCGCCTGCAGGCTGAACGGCACGTTGGCCAGGTGCAGCTTGTCGCCATTGGCTTCCAGGTAGGAGGTGATCGCCCGCTTGGCCAAGGCAAGACCGCCCTGCGCCTCGTCGACCACCACGATACGGGCCTCGACCAACTGGTGAGCGGCGAAGGCCTCGCCCTCGTCACCCGGCTGCACCGGCGCCGGACGCTGGTTGCGCTGCTCGCCACGCTCCAGGCTGGCGACCATGCTCTCCACATAGAGCACCGCTTCGGCCAGCTTGTGCAGGTCGGTATTGGCGGCGGGGCTGTTCTCGCCCCAGCCATTGACCACCGGCAACTGCACCTGCAGCGCATTGGCCGCCGAGCTGAGGCCGACCATGCTGAGCGTCTTGGCCAGCTTGCCGAGCAGCGCGTGCAGGTTGCCGAAGCTGTCCGGCTGGGCGGTGCCGCGCTCGATCAGGTCGAGCAGGTCCTTGACGCTGGCCAGCTCCTCGCGGATGGCGGTGGACAAGGAGCGCATCACGCCCTGACCGGGGCCGGACAGGCGCTGGTATTCCTCGTCGAGCAGGTGGTCGGTGAACGGCAGCGGGGTCAGGCCGAACACGTCACGCACGGCACTTGCCTGCGGGCCACGGCTGTCGGCCAGAGCCACCAGATAGAGCAGCTCCTTGAGCAGACTGCGCGGCGCCTCGTAGCTGCCGTTGGCAACCAGGGCCTGTTTGATCTCGCGATCCAGGCGCGAGAACAGCTGCTTGCGCGACTTGCGCGGCAGGAGCTGGCCGTCCAGCTGCGATTCCACGGCGGCGGCACCGGCCCAGTACAGGCGACCGGCCGGCTTGTCGACGAACAGACTGTCCAGTCGCCCCAAAGCGCGCAGCATCAGCTTGAGGCCGGCCTGCGGGTTGTCTTCGCGGATGAAGCCGAGCAAGCCGACCTGGAACATGTGGCGCAGGCGGCGCGCATCTTCGGCACTGGCGGCAGCCAGCGGCACACCGGCCGGACGCGCCTGGTCGAGACGCACGCTGAAGAAGAAGCTTTCCGGCAACGGCGGCTGGGCACCGGCTTGACGCAGATCGTTGATCGCCGGCAGCAGCAGCTCGGGCATTTCCTGGCGGCTGGCATCGACGTTTTCCAGATAGCGGCGCAGCACGTAGAGGGCGTTGCTCAGTGCCGCCAGCTGACCGTCGCGCTCCTCGCCGGCACCGGCGGGAATATCGGTGGCCTGTTGCAGCACTTCCTGGGCCAGCAGCTCGGCGCCGGCCAGTTCGATCAGATTGAGGGTGCCACGCACCTGCTGCAGGTTTTCCACGGCCTGCTGCAGCAGGCTGCCGTTGTTCCGTTCGGCAATGAACTGCTCGAGACTCTGTTCGGTCTCTTCCATGGTGGTGAACAACTCGTCACGCACCAAGCTCAGGGATGTCGCTCCAGTGACCATGGGTCTGATGAACCTCTCAGTCGGCGAATTCCGGTTTCTGCTTGCTCATGTGCGCAGCCATGGCCACGCGCAGATCGGCAGACTGCAACATCGCGCCATTCCAATTGGCGACGTACTCGAGGCCATCGTCGACCCGGTGGTCGCGCATGTAGCGAATCATGTGTTTGGTGCCGCGGATGGCAATCGGCGACTTGGCGGCGATCTCGCGGGCGATCTCGAACACGCCGGCCAACAGCTCTTCCTGGCTGGCGTAGGTGCGGTTGACCAGATTGATGCGCAGAGCCTCGTTGCCGTCGATGGTGCGGCCGGTGAAGGCCAGCTCGCGCATCATGCCGTCGCCGATGATACGCGGCAGGCGCTGCAGGGTGCCGACGTCTGCAGCCATGCCCATGTCGATCTCCTTGATGGAGAACTGCGCATCCAGGGTGCTGTAGCGCATGTCGCAGGCCGAGATCAGGTCGATGGCGCCGCCCAAGCAGTAACCCTGGATGGCCGCCAGCACCGGCTTGCGGCAGTTGTCGACGGCGTTGAACGAGCCTTGCAGCTGCAGGATCTTGCGGCGCAGGGCTTCGGCGTTACGGCCGACATCCTTGCCCAGGGCACTGCCGGCCTGGGCCAGCAGCATCAGGTCGATGCCCGAGGAGAAGTGCTTGCCGGCACCGGAGAGCACCACCACGCGGGCCTCGTCGGTTTCATCGACCCAGCGGAAGATCTCGATGATCTCCTCCCAGAAGTCGACGTTCATCGCGTTGACCTTCTCCGGGCGGTTGATCTGCACATGGGCGATCTTGTCGACGAGTTCGACGCGGAAAGCTTTGTATTCGGGCACGCAGATCATCCTCAAGGGCAAGGCGCACGGCAGCGCGCATAGATATGTTGTTTTGGAATCAATCGGCCCACTATAACAAGCACGAAACAAAAGTCGATGCTGGCCACTGTGACGCAGGACACGCTAGCAAAGCTAAGAAGATTTCTGACTATATCCGTTAAACGCTTGATCTTTTTGGAACTGACCCGGAATCTTCGTCCTTTTTCTTCAGGGGACAGACACCGATGAAGCGATCCTTGGCCGGCGCCCTCGCGCACAACTTCCTCGGCAGCTCGCCGTCCTGGTACAAGCTGACCATTCTCTTCTTCCTGCTCGCCAATCCGCTGGTGTTGTGGGCTGCCGGTCCGGTGGCGACCGGCTGGCTGCTGGTGGGCGAATTCATCTTCACTCTCGGCATGGCGCTCAAGTGCTACCCGCTGCTGCCCGGTGGACTGCTGGTGCTGCAGGCGATCCTGCTCGGCCTGGCCACGCCGAAGGCTCTCTACGAGGAACTGGCGCACAACTTCCCGGTGATCCTGCTGCTGATGTTCATGGTCGCCGGCATCTACTTCATGAAGGATCTGCTGCTGTTCCTGTTCTCCCGTCTGCTGCTCGGTGTGCGCTCCAAGGCGCTGCTGGCCCTGCTGTTCTGCCTGCTCTCGGCCTTCCTCTCGGCCTTCCTCGACGCCCTGACCGTCACCGCGGTGATCATTAGCGCGACCCTGGGCTTCTTCTCCGTCTACCACCGGGTCGCTTCAGGCCGCGGCACTCAGGACGAGGAATCCCTGGAGGCCGAGGCGATCGAGTTGCACCGCGAGGACCTGGAGCAGTTCCGCGCCTTCCTGCGCAGCCTGCTGATGCATGGTGCCGTGGGCACCGCCCTGGGCGGCGTGTGCACCCTGGTCGGTGAGCCGCAGAACCTGCTGATCGGCCACGAAATGGGATGGAGCTTCGCCGATTTCTTCCTGCGCGTGGCCCCGGTATCCCTTCCGGTATTGGCCGCCGGCCTGGCCACCTGTGTGCTGCTGGAGCGCCTGGGCTGGTTCGGCTATGGCGCCCAGTTACCGGCTGCCGTACGCCAGGTGCTGGCCGAGCATGCCCGCGCCAGCGATGCCCAACGCACCACAGAACAGCGTGCCGCGCTGCTGGTCCAGGGCCTGGCGGCCGTGCTGCTGATCATCGGATTGGCCCTGCATGTGGCCGAGGTCGGCCTGATCGGCCTGGCGGTCATAGTGCTGATCACCGCCTTCTCCGGTATCAGCGACGAGCACCGTATCGGTCGCGCCTTCCAGGACGCACTGCCGTTCACCGCACTACTGGTGACCTTCTTCGCCGTGGTCGCGGTGATCCAGCAACAGCAGCTGTTCACCCCGCTGATCCAATGGGTGCTGGCGCTGCCCACGGAGCAGCAGCCAGGCATGCTGTTCATCGCCAACGGGCTGCTCTCGGCGATCAGCGACAACGTGTTCGTCGCCACCATCTACATCACCGAGGTCAAGCAGGCCTTCCTCGCCGGCAACATGACTCGTGAGCATTTCGAGGCGCTGGCGGTGGCCGTCAACACCGGCACCAATCTGCCCAGCGTGGCCACGCCCAATGGTCAGGCGGCCTTCCTTTTCCTGCTCACCTCGTCGATCGCGCCGCTGATCCGGCTGTCCTACGGGCGCATGGTGTGGATGGCCCTGCCCTACACGGTGGTCATGGGTGGCCTGGGCTGGTGGGCGGTCAGCTATTGGTTGTGACGGACTCTCCCTGCACCCGGATGCGCCACTGGCGCCAGGTGTAGAACGGGATACCGACCATCATCACCAGGAAGCCCCAGAAGATCGCCCGCTCGCCGGTGCCATACAGCGCCCAGATGGAATAGAGAAAGGCGCTGCAGCCGATCCACAGTAACCGGCCGTTCTCGTGACGGCCGAAGTCGGTTGGGCGCACCGCCATCAGGTGCAGCAGCGCCGCGGCGCACAATACATAGGGCACCACGCCGGCCATGGTGCCGAGCAGAATGATCACGTTGAACACCTCGACTAGCTCGCCCTGGCCATTCACCAGCACCAGCAGAGTCACCAGCAGGCCCGAGATCAGCATACCGTTGGCCGGCACGCCGTTCTTGTTGGTGCTGCCGAGGATCGCCGGCAACAGGCCGTCACGGGCAGGCGCCATGGGAATCTGGCCCTGCAACAACACCCAGCCGTTGAGCGCACCCAGGCAGGCAACCACCGCACCGCCGGCGATGAAGTAGTAGCCCCAATCACCGAGCATCACCCGCGCCGCATCGGCGAAGGGTGCACTGGAACGGGCCAGCACTTCCGGCGGCAGGATGCCCTGCACTGCCGTGTTGGAGAGTATGTAGACGGTGGCGGCCACCAGGGTGCCGACCAGCGTGGCACGCGGAATGGTGCGGCGCGGATCGCGCACGTGCTCGGCCGGTACGGTGGCTGACTCCAAGCCAATGAACGACCACAGGGTCAGCGCCGCCGTGGTGGCGATGGCCTGCGCGTAGCCGCCGCCAGGCAACTGGGCCGGCTCGGGAATGCGCAGATACTCGGGATTGAAGAAGAACCAGCCGAGCAGACCGACCAGCAAAAGCGGCACCAGCTTGAGCAGGGTGAGGATGTTCTGCGTGTAGGCGAAGGACCTGATACCGCGCAGATTGATCAGGGTGCACAGCCAGATCGCACCGACCGCCGTGGTTACGGCCAGGACCGGGTCGCGCAGAATCGGCAGGAACACCTGCAGGTAGCCGACCAGGGTCACCGAGATGGCGGCGTTGCCGATCCAGGCGGCCATCCAATAGATCCAGGCACACAGGTAGCCGGCGAAGCTGCCGAAGGCGTCCCGAGTGTAGGCATAAGGCCCACCGGCAGCCGGATTGACCCGAGCCAGCCGCGAAAACGTCAGGGCCAGCAGCACCGCACCAACACTCGATACCAGCCAGCCGATCAGGCTCAGCCCGCCATAGGGCGTCAAGCTGGCGGGAAGTAGAAACACCCCCGAGCCGACCATGTTGCCAACCACCAGGGCGGTACAGGTCCAGAAACCCATCTCGCCCCGCGCGCCTTTGTCCTCAGCCATGATTTCCCCCGGTGGCGTGGCCGGCCTGCCCGCCACTCGGGGAAGTTACAGGCCGTGCGTTACTCCTTGATGCAATCCACTGTATAGCAGGCCTGCCCCGCCACTTCCTCCCGCTGCAGGCCGTGCACGTCGGCGTCGAAGCCGGGGAACTGGCTGTCGAAGGTACGGGCGAACTGCAGGTAGTCGATGATCGAGCGGGTCTCGGCGGTGAAGCGCTCGCCCGGCATGATCAGCGGAATGCCCGGCGGGTAAGGCACCAGCATCACCGCGGCGATGCGCCCCTCCAGTTGCTCGATAGGCACCGCCTCGACCTCGCCACGAACCAGCTGGTTGTAGGCATCGGCGGGCTTGATGGTCACCTGCGGCAACACCGTGTACATGCGTTTGAGCGCCTTGGCCGTGGCGTTCTCACGGTAGCAGCCATGCAGCTGATCGCACAGGTCACGCAGCCCCATGCCGGCGTAACGTGCCCCGCCCTCGCGGGCAATCGATGGCAGCGCATCGAGCAGCGGCACGTTGGCGTCGTACAGGCGCTTGAACTCCAGCAGCTCGGTGAGCAGGGTGCTCCACTTGCCCTTGGTGATGCCCATGGAGAACAGCACCAGGAAGGAATACAGGCCGGTCTTCTCTACCACCAGGCCGCGCTCCCAGAGGAACTTGCTGACCACCGCCGCGGGGATGCCCGCCTCGGTAAGCTTGCCGTCGGCGGACAGCCCCGGCATCACCAGGGTGACCTTGATTGGGTCGAGCAGCACGTAGTCCTCGGCCACATCGCCGAAGCCGTGCCAGTCGGCGTTGGGTTGCAGCAGCCAGTCAGTGGTCTGCACGCCCTCGCCGCCCGCCTGATCCGGCTGCCAGATGCTGAACCACCAGTCGTCCTGCTCCAGGTTCTGGCGCAGGTTGGCCAGGGCGCGACGGAAGCTCAGCGCCTCGTCGAAGGTTTCTTGGATCAGTGAGCGCCCGGCCGGGCCCTCCATCATCGCCGAGGCCACGTCCAGCGAGGCGATGATGCCGTACTGCGGCGAAGTGGAGATGTGCATCATGAACGCCTCGTTGAAGCGATCACGGTCCAGCTGGCGCGCGCCGCCGTCCTGCACGTGGATCATCGAGGCCTGGCTGAAGGCCGCCAGCAGCTTGTGGGTGGAATGGGTAGTGAACACCAGCGGCGAATGCTCGTCGCACTGGGTGCCCATGCCGTAGCGCCCTGCATAGAACTCATGGAACGCGGCGTAAGCGTACCAGGCCTCGTCGAAGTGCAGCACCTCCACCGAGTCGCCCAGGGCCTGCTTGACCATCTCGGCGTTGTAGCAGAGGCCGTCGTAGGTGGAGTTGGTCACCACCGCCAGCTTGACCTTGGGCGCGCGGCCGCGGGCAAGCGGGCTGGCATCGATCTTGGCCTGGATCGATTCCTTGCTGAACTCGGAAAGCGGAATCGGCCCGATGATGCCCAGCTCGTTGCGCTCCGGACAGAGGTACAGCGGAATGGCGCCGGTCATGATGATCGAATGGAGGATCGACTTGTGACAGTTGCGGTCCACCAGCACCAGGTCGTCACGACCGACCATGGAGTGCCAGACGATCTTGTTCGCCGTCGAGGTGCCATTGATCACGAAGAAGGTATGGTCGGCGCCGAAGTTGCGCGCCGCGCGTGCCTCGGCCTCGGCCAGCGGGCCGGTGTGGTCGAGCAGCGAGCCCAGCTCGGGCACCGACACCGAGAGGTCGGAACGCAGGGTGTTCTCGCCGAAGAACTGGTGAAAGGCCTGCCCCACCGGGCTCTTGCGATAGGCCACGCCACCGCCATGGCCAGGTGTGTGCCAGGAATAGTTGGACTGCGCGGTGTGCTGCACCAGCGCCTTGAAGAAGGGCGGCAGCAGGCCATCGAGGTAGTTGTGCGCGGCGCGCGCCACCTGGCGGGCGAGGAACGATACGGTGTCTTCGTACAGATAGAGGATGCCGCGCAGATGGTTGAGGTCGGCCATGGCCTCGGCCGGCGCGTTCTCGATGGTGACCTGTTCGCCCAGGGCGAAGATCGGCAGCTGCGGCGCGCGCACACGGGCGACGCGGATCAGCTCGACCATGTCCTGCAGCAGACGCTGGTTCTCCCCCGCCCCCTCGGCGGCCACCAGGATGCAGGCCAGGCCGTGATGGGTGGAGGCGACGATGCGGCCTTCGGCGGAGCTGGCGGTGGGCAGGATGGTGAAGCCGTCCTTGCCCAGCTCTTCGGCAATGGCGCGGACGCGTTCGCCGGCGACGGTATCGGCCTTGATGTCGCGGTGAACGATGAGGATGGGGAAGTTCAGGTCTTTATACATTGGAGGTTCCTGAGGGTGGTGCTCTCGGGCACCTATCCCCTCAGGTTAGAAGTTCGCCCCAACGGGCGGAACCCCCAGTGCGGAAGGCTGTAAGAAAAGGTCGCATTGGCCATACGACCGGTTCCGCTCAGCTCACAGGCTCCTCGGCCGGCGCGTCCATCTTGGCCCACAGCGACGGGCCGCCGGCGGACTTCTCGATGATCGCCAGGCGCGCCGCATGGGCGGCCAGCTCCTCGGCGCTGGCACGCAACACGCGGGTCAGGTTGCGACCCGGGTCCAGACGGCGGATCGGGCTGGGCAGCACGCGACCGGAGCCATCACCGCCCTCGCCAGCCAGCGACAGGTGGGTCTGGCCACCGGTCATGGTCAGGTAGACGTCGGCGAGAATCTCGGCGTCGAGCAATGCGCCGTGCAGGTCGCGACCGGAGTTGTCGACGCCATAGCGTTTGCACAGGGCGTCGAGGTTGTTGCGCTGGCCCGGATGGCGCTCGCGTGCCATCAGCAGGGTGTCGAGGATCGAGCAATAGTCGCTGACGTCGCTGCGCTCGCTCTGTCCGAGCAGGGCGAATTCGTTGTTGATGAAGCCGACGTCGAACGCCGCGTTGTGGATGATCAGCTGGGCGCCGGTGATGAACTCGAAGAACTCGTCGGCCACGTCCTTGAAGCGCGGCTTGTCGGCGACGAACTCGTTGGTGATGCCGTGGACCGCGATGGCACCCTCGTCGATCTCGCGATCGGGATTGAGGTAGACATGGAAGTGTCGGCCGGTCAGGCGGCGGCCTTCCAGCTCGACGCAGCCGATCTCGATGATGCGGTGACCATCGGTGACCGGCATGCCGGTGGTTTCGGTGTCCAGTACCACACTACGCATGCTTCATTGCCCTCACTTCGTCCACACCGCGGTTGGCCAGCTGATCGGCCTTCTCGTTGCCCGGATGGCCGGTATGCCCGCGCACCCACTGCCATTCGACCTTGTGGCGATTGACCTGCTCGTCCAGCGCCTGCCACAGGTCGGCGTTCTTCACCGGCTCCTTGGTCGAGGTCTTCCAGCCGCGCTTCTTCCAGTTCGGCATCCATTCCTGGATGCCTTTCATCACGTATTGCGAGTCGGTCACCAGGCGCACCGAGCAGGGCCGGGTCAGAGCGATCAGCGCGCAGATCGCCGCCATCAGCTCCATGCGGTTGTTGGTGGTGTTGGGCTCGCCGCCCCACAGCTCCTTCTCCGCGCCCTTGTAGATCATCAGCGCCCCCCAGCCACCCGGGCCGGGATTGCCCTTGCAGGCGCCATCGGTATAGATCTCGACTACTTCTTCGCTCATTGAATGCTCTAGTTATCCGAGTCGCGCCGGCTGACCTTGGCCACCGGCATCGGCAGCAGCTTGCCCATGCTGGCCCGCTGCACCGGCCGCAACGGACGCAGGCCGACCACCAGCTTGCGCGCCACCAGCAGATAGAAGCCGGCGCCCGGGGCCTGCAGACGACCGCCCCAGCGTTCCAGCCCGGCCAGCCGTGCCTGCCAGGCCGGCGCAGAAAGCGGCGGACGATAGCACCCGAAGCGGCGTTTCTCCAGCGCGAATCCCAGCAGGCTGAGCCAGTCCGCCAGGCGGCCGGGCGAGATGCAGCGGGCCTGGCGAAAACCATCGCGAGCGAAGTAATGACGCAGGTCCCAGGTGCTCCAGGGATTGACCCCGGTAACCAGCAGATAGCCGCCCGGGCGCACGCTGCGCGCTGCCTCGCGCAGCAGGCCATGGGGCGACAGGCTGAAGTCCAGGCCATGCTGCAGCACCACCACGTCGGCGGCGTGTTCGCCGAGCGGCCAGGCCTGCTCCTCGCAGGCGATGTGCACGCCGGCCAGCGGCGCACCCAGGCGCACATTGCAGCGAATCTGCGGCGCCTTGGGCGGCTCGGCCGCGGCCGGGCCGTAATGCACCAGGTAGCCACCGAAGTAGCGCGCCAGTTCCTCGTCCAGCGCCTGACGCTCTTCGCTCAGCAGCAGCTCGCCCAGCGGCGAGGCCAGCCACTCGCGGGCGGCGGCGGTCAGTTGCAGCCAGTCGGCATCGGCCTGGGCGAAGGGTGGTTCGCTCATCGGGACCTCCATGACACAAGCGGGACGTTGCCGATTAAGATGCGCCATTGCTCTCCAAATGGCGACCCCGCACATGTTTCAGATCGACGCCCTGCCCGCCTTCAGCGACAACTACATCTGGCTGCTGCAGGCCCCCGCCACCCGCCGCTGCGCCGTGGTCGACCCGGGCGACGCGCAGCCGGTGCTGAACTGGCTGGCCGCGCACCCGGACTGGCAGCTCACCGATATCCTCGTCACCCATCACCATCCTGACCACATCGGCGGCGTGGCCAGGCTCAAGGAAGCCTGCGGAGCCCGGGTCAGCGGCCCGGCGCGGGAGAACATCCCGGCCCGCGATCTGGCGTTGGATGATGGCGAGCGGGTCGAGGTACTCGGGCGCAGCTTCCTTATATATGCCGTGCCCGGCCATACGCTCGGCCATATCGCCTACTACCAGGCCGAGGAAGGCTGGCTGTTCTGCGGCGATACCCTGTTCGCCGCCGGCTGCGGCCGTCTGTTCGAGGGTACGCCGCAGCAGATGAACGCCTCCCTGCAGCGCCTGGCCGCCCTGCCGGACGCCACCGCCGTGTACTGCACCCACGAATACACCCTGAGCAACCTGCACTTCGCCCGCGCGGCGGAGCCGCACAATCCGGCGGTGGCAGCGCGCTTCGCCGAGGTCAGCGCCTGGCGTGCCAGCGGACGTATCAGCCTGCCCTCCAGCATCGCCTTGGAGAAGGCTACCAACCCCTTCCTACGCTGCGACGAAACATCCATTAAAGAAAAAATCGACGAGCGGAACGGCGCCCAGCAGCGCACGGCGGACGAGGTGTTCGCTTGCCTGCGCAGCTGGAAAGACCAGTTCAAGGTGGCCTGACAACTGACCGGAGGGCTGGTGAAAACTTGACCACCCCAGGGGGCATTCCTAGAATCCCCCCACTTTTTTTTGCGCCGACAGATGCTACCGACCGATGTTCTTATTACCTTTCGGAACCCTTGATTCAGCAGCGCTGACCCGGCGAGCGAAGGCTCTGGCGGTGCTTCTGTGCCTGGGTCTGGCAGGCTGTCAGAACATGGCGCCGAGCGACGACGATGGCAGCGATACCGACCGCGCCGTTGCCCTGCAGCAGGAGCCGGAATGGCTCAACGAGCCCGCCGAACCGCAAGCGCCCACGGATATCTGGGAGCGCATGCGCGACGGCTTCAAGCTGCAGGACGAGATCGGCATCAACCCGCGCATCGAGAACCAGCGTCTGTGGTTCGTCAGCAACCCGTCCTTCCTGGAAAGCGCCAGCGAGCGCGGTAGCCTGTACATCCACTACGTGGTCGAGCGTCTGGAAGAGCGCAACATGCCGATGGAGCTGGCGCTGCTGCCGGTGATCGAAAGCGCCTACAACCCCCTCGCCTACTCGCGCAGCCATGCCGTAGGCATCTGGCAGTTCATTCCCTCCACCGGCCGTCACTTCAACCTGCGCCAGACCAACTGGTACGACGGCCGCCGCGACATCACCGCCTCGACCAATGCCGCGCTGAGCTACCTGACCCGCCTGCACGACATGTTCAACGGCGACTGGCTGCTGGCCCTGGCCGCCTACAACGCCGGCGAAGGCACGGTGAGCCGCGCTATCGAGCGCAACCAGAAGCTCGGCCTGCCCACCGACTACTGGAACCTGCCGCTGCCGCAGGAAACCCAGAACTACGTGCCCAAGCTGCTGGCCCTGTCGCAGATCGTGCTGTCGCCGGAAGCCTACGGCGTGCGCCTCAACCCGATCGCCAACGAGCCCTACTTCGAGCAGGTGGCGAGCAAGCCGGGGCTGGATCTGGCCCGGGTGGCGGCCATGGTCGACATGGAAGAGGACGAGTTGGAGAGCCTCAACCCCGCCTTCAAGAAGGGCATCACCATGGACGGCCCGCAGCATCTGTTGGTGCCGATTGCCAAGGCCGAGCTGTTCAATGCCAACCTGGCACTGATGAAACCGCAGGAAGTGGTGCGCTGGCAGGAATACCGGGTGCGCTCGGGCGACAATCTGCACAGCATCGCCAACCGCTATCACCTGACGGTGAACACCCTGAAGGACGTCAACCAGCTGCGCAGCAACAGCCTGCGCGTCGGCCAGGTTCTCAACATTCCCGCCCAGGGTGGCCGCGAGCCTATGGAAGGCCTGCAGCAGGTGGCCAAGGCGCCGGCCAGCCAGCCGCAGCGCTACAAGGTGAAGAGCGGCGACAACCTCTGGCAGATCGCCAATGCCCACGGCGTTTCGCTCAAGGACCTGCAGCGCTGGAACGGCCTGAATGCCCGCAGCAAGCTGAGCCTGGGCCAGGTGCTGGATATCCGCGGCGGTAGCGGCGGTACCGGCAACTCGGTGGCTGCTGCGAAGAGCAATGCCCGGCAGAACGTGACCTATTACCGGGTCAAGAACGGCGACTCGATGTACCTGATCGCCCAACGTTTCAATGTCAACGTCAAGCATCTGCAGAGCTGGAACCCGCGTAGCGACAGCCGCGCGCTGAAGCCGGGGCAGACCCTGACCCTGTATCTCGACTGACAGAAGTCTTGCTCCATGAAAAAGGCCGCCTCAGGGCGGCCTTTTCGTCAGCGCTTGCTCAACGCCTCCAGGCAGCGCCCGGTGAGCTGGGTGAAGCGCTGGAAGGCAACGAACTGCTCGTGCTTGAGCGCTCGTCCGGACACCCGGCTGTCGGCATACAGCACGCCGATCTCGCGCGTGCCGGCCAGTAGCGGAGCGATGAAGAACATGCCCTGGCCGAGCATCTGACGCATGGGCAGGGTCACCAACTCGGCCAGGTTGTAGCTGGCCGGCACCCCCATCCACAGGGCCTCGCGGTTGCGTAGCGCATAGCTGAAGATATGCGGCTGCTCGGCCTGCTTGGCCGGCAGCTGGAAGTCCGTCAGCCACTGCTCGGTGCCCTCGCCCACCGCACGCTTGGCGCGGAAGGCGGTCTGTCCATCGGCCAACACGGTCAGCATCACCCGCTCCAGACCCGCGCCCTGGTGCAGGCCCTTGAGCAGGGTATCGAGGATCAGGCCGACGTCGCCCTTCTGGTTGACCATCATGCCCAGGTCCTGCAGCGCCTGCTGCAGCACCAGCAGGTTCGGCTGCAGCAGGCGCGCCTTGCGCTCCTGCTGCTGCAGCTTGATCTGTTCCGGATCGGTGTTGGGAATCAGCTTGCACAGCTGGCTGGCGCCGAAGGTGGCCGCCACCTCGACCGCCTCCTGGGCGCTCTCCAGCACCTGCTTGAGCGCGTCCTCAGCGCTGACCCCGGTGAACTCCGCCAGTTGCTCCACCAGCTTCTCCATCTCTGGTGAGTCCCAGCCCTCCAGCGCCGCCTCGCTGATCTTCACGCCGAGGCTGATGGAGCGCACCGCCGGGTCGTGCTGGTTGCCGCTGCCGTGGGCGAAGGTGGCCAGCTCGCCCAGGTTCCAGCTCTTCACCAGGCCCTGGGTGAGCTGGCGGAAGGTAAGGCCGAGCACCTCGCGCGTGACATCGTCCATCTCCACGCCCGGCTGCTCCAGGGCTTCGGCCAGCTCGTCGGCCTGCTCGCCACCACAGGCCCAGAAGGCCAGCTCGCCGACCGTGTGCAGCAGCGCGGCGATGAATACTTCTTCCTGGTTCTTGGTCAGCACGTAGCCGGCGATGTTGCGCGCCTGCACGGCGGCGTGGAACGAGCGTGCCAGCAGCATCTGCAGCTGCTCGCGCGGCACTCGGGTGAGCAGACTGTCGATCAGGCTGACCGACATGCCGATCAGGCGCACGTTGTCGAAGCCGATCAACACGATGGCTCGCGAAATGGTGCGGATGCTTTCCTGGGAAGGGTTGTAATAGACGCTGTTACCGACCCGCAGCACTTTGGAAGTAAGCGAGGCGTCACGCAGCAGCACATCGGCCAGCTGCTGCACCGAAGCCTTGTCGGCCTGCGACAGGCGATGCAGATCCTGCACCACGGCGGCGAGAGCAGGCAATTCGGCCTGATTCAAACGGTCTATCCATGCCTGTAACCCGATACTGCGTTCCGCCAAGGCAGCGACCTCTTTGCAATTTGCTTCAGTGTAATCAAATTGATGGCACATGCCCTGAAAAAGGCACTCTTTTTCCAGCGGATACAAGCTGTTACTGTACCCGACAGATAAACAAACGATGGCCAGGTGCGGGTTTCGACTCGTTCCTGAACCCATGGTCAGAAAGCCTCCCATGGACCGGATCCCCGCCCGATGCGACCCTTGCTCTCGCTGATTCTCGGCCTGGCCATGAGCTTTCCCGCCTTCGCGACCATCGACGAAAGCCATGGTTATGCCCAGTTCGGCATGCTCAAGTACCCGGCCAGCTTCACCCACTTCGACTGGGTCAACCCCGACGCGCCCAAGGGCGGCACGCTGCGAGTTATGGCCTATGGCACGTTCGACACCCTCAACCCTTATAGTTTCAAGGGCAGTAGCCCGTCGGCGGCGCCCAACTTCCTGCAGTACGGGGTGAGCGAGTTCAACGAACCGCTGATGGTCGGCACCGGCGCTTACGACCCTTCGGGCGACGAACCGGCCTCCAGCTACGGGCTGATTGCCAAGAGCGTCGAGTACAGCGAGGACCGCAGCTGGGTGGTGTTCAACCTGCGCGAGGAAGCCCGCTTCCATGACGGTCAGCCGATCACCGCGTTCGACGTCGCCTTCACCTACCGCACCCTGGTCAAGGACGGTCACCCGCAGTACCGCACCACGCTGCAGGAAGTGAAGCGGGTCGACATCCTCAACCGCCACCGCATCCGCTTCGTGTTCAAGCGCGCCGGCAATCCGCTGCTGATCCTGCGTCTGGGCGAGTTGCCGGTACTGGCGCAGCACTACTGGAAGAAGCGCGATTTCAGGGCCACCAGCTTCGATGTGCCACTGGGCAGCGGCCCCTACCGCATCACCCAGGTGGAACCGGGTCGGCGCCTGGTGTTCGAGCGGGTCAAGAACTGGTGGGGCGAGAAGCTGGCGGTGAACCGCGGCAAATACAACTTCGATCGAGTCGAGGTGGAGTTCTACCGCGACAGCAGCGTGGCGTTCGAGGCATTCAAGGCCGGCGAGTTCGACTTCTACATCGAGCACCAGGCGAAGAACTGGGCCAACGCCTACCGCTTCCCCGCCATCGCCCGTGGCGACGTGATCCGCGCCGAGATCCCGCACCAGATTCCGACCCAGACCCAGGCGCTGTTCATGAACAGCCGCCGCGACATCTTCGCCACACGCAAGGTGCGCGAGGCCCTGGGCCTGATGTTCGATTTCGAGTGGACCAATCGCGCCCTGTTCAACAGCGCCTACAAGCGCAGCCCGAGCTACTACCCCAACAGCGAGTTCGCCGCCAGCGGCAAGCCCGAGGGCGGTGAATGGCTGCTGCTGTCGCCCTATCGCGAGCAGCTGCCGGCCAAGCTGTTCACCCAGCCTTTCACCCTGCCCGCCACCGACGGCCGCGGCATTCCGCGCGAGACCCTGCGCAAGGCACTGGGCCTGCTCGCCGAGGCCGGCTGGAAACCTTCCGGCCAGCATCTGGTCAACGCCAAGGGCGAGCGCTTGCGCTTCGAGATCCTGCTGGTCAACCCCAACCTCGAGCGCATCCTCCAGCCCTACACCGAGAACCTGGCCAACATCGGCATCCAGGCCGACCTGCGCACAGTGGACCGCGCCCAGTACAAGCAGCGCCTCGACCAGTTCGACTACGACATGATCCTCATGACCCTGCCGCAGAGCCTCAGCCCCGGACTGGAACAGTGGCTGTACTTCCACTCCAGCCAGGCCAGCGTGAAAGGCGGCAAGAACTACGCAGGCGTGCGCCACCCAGTGGTCGACACCCTGCTCGACAAACTGCTCGCCGCACAGACCCGCGAGGAGCAGGTGGCCGCCGCCAAGGCCCTGGACCGGGTTCTGCTCTGGCAGCATTACAGCATTCCCAACTGGTACATCAATCACCATCGCCTGGCGTACCGCAACCGGTTCGCCTTCGTCACCACCCCGCCCTACACCCTGGGGCTGCGGGCCTGGTGGCTGAAGCCCACGGAGACCGTTCGATGAGCCCTACCCTGCGCACCCTAGGCGCCGCCCTGCTGATGCTTGCCGGCGCGGCCCAGGCCGAACCGCGCCACGCCATCACCCTCTACGACGAGCCGCCCAAGTACCCGGCGGACTTCAAGCACTTCGAGTATGTGAATCCGGATGCACCCAAGGGCGGTCTACTGCGCCAACGCGACATTGGCGGATTCGACAGCTTCAATCCCTTCATCCCCAAGGGCAACGCGGTAGGCGTCGGTCTGATCTACGACAGCTTGACCTATCACTCGCCAGACGAGCCCTTCACCGAGTATGGCCTGCTCGCCGAGAAGATCGACAAGGCGCCGGACAACAGCTACGTGCGCTTCATACTCAACCCCAAAGCTCGCTTCCATGACGGTACACCGGTGACCGCGGACGATGTGATCTTCACCTTCAACATCCTCCTCGAGAAAGGCGACCCAATGTACCGCCACTACTATGCCGACGTGGCGCAGGTGGTGGCCGAGGACAAGCTGAAGGTGCGCTTCGACTTCAAGCACAAGGACAACCGCGAGCTGCCGCTGATCCTCGGCCAGATCCAGGTGCTGCCCAAGCATTGGTGGGCCACCCGCGACTTCGGCAAGGGCGGCCTGGAGCCGCCTCTGGGCAGCGGCCCCTACCAGATCGGCAAGGTCTCGCCGGGCAGTTCGGTGCGTTTCGAGCGGGTCAAGGACTGGTGGGCCAAGGACTTGCCGGTTAGCCGCGGTCTGTACAACTTCGACACCATCCAGATCGACTACTACCGCGACACCCAGGTGGCCCTGGAGGCCTTCAAGGCCGGCCAATTCGACGTCAACCTGGAGTACTCGGCGAAGGACTGGAACACCGGCTACGACTGCCCGGCCCTGCGCGCCGGCAAGTTCGCCATGCAGGCGATCCCCAACCACAACCCGGCCGGCATGCAGGGCTACGTATTCAATCTGCGCCGACCGATGTTCCAGGACCGCCGGGTACGCGAGGCGATCGCCCAGCTGTTCGACTTCGAGTGGGCCAGCAAGCAGCTGTTCTACGGCGCCTACAAGCGCACCCACAGTTACTTCGAAAACTCCGAGATGGCTGCCACCGGTCTGCCCTCCGAGGCCGAGCTGAAGCTGCTGGAGCCGCTGCGCGACAAGCTGCCGCCGGAAGTCTTCACCCAGGAGTTCAAGCCGCCGGTCAGCGATGGCAGCGGCATCATCCGCGAGCAGAGCCGGCGTGCCTTCCAGCTGCTGACCGAGGCAGGCTACCGCATCGAAAACGACAAGATGATCGGCCCGGACGGCAAGCAGTTGGCCTTCGAGTTCCTCAATTTCCAGCCCAACCTGGAGCGGGTGATCCTGCCCTTCAAGCGTAACCTGGCCGAGCTGGGCATCGATCTGCAGATCCGCCGGGTCGATACCTCGCAGTACATCAACCGCCTACGCTCGCGTGACTTCGACATGACCTCGGCGATCTGGCCGCAGTCCAGCTCGCCGGGCAACGAGCAGCGCGAGTTCTGGCACTCCGCCAGCGCCGACAACCCCGGCAGTCGCAACCTGATGGGCCTGCGTGATCCGGCTATCGACCAACTGGTGGAGGGACTGATCCGCTCCGACTCGCGCGAGTCGCTGATCACCCATGCCCGCGCCCTGGACCGCGCGCTGCTGTGGGGGCATTACGTCGTGCCCAACTACTACGTGGATACCTGGCGCGTCGCCTACTGGCAGCGTTTCGGCCGCCCGGCCGTGACACCGCTGTACGACTATGGGCTGATGAGCTGGTGGCAGGAGAAGCCATTCAACGCCCCGCAGTCGGCCCCTGCCACCGAATCCTCGCAGGAAGCCGAGTAATGCTGGCCTATATATTCCGTCGCCTGCTGCTGATCATCCCCACCCTGCTCGGCATCCTGCTGATCAACTTCATTATCGTCCAGGCCGCTCCCGGCGGCCCGGTGGAGCAGATGATCGCCAAGCTGGAAGGCTTCGATGCTGCCTCCGGCGGTGCCACCGCACGGGTTTCCGGCGGAGGAGGCGAAGTCGCCGTGGCCGGCTCCAACTACCGCGGCGGCCAGGGGCTGGACCCGGAGCTGGTGGCCGAGATCGAGAAGATGTACGGCTTCGACAAGTCCGCCCCCGAGCGCTTCTGGCTGATGATCAGCAACTACGCCCAGCTGGACTTCGGCGAGAGCTTCTTCCGCGATGCCACGGTGATCGAGCTGATCCTGGAGAAGATGCCCGTCTCCATCTCCCTGGGCCTGTGGGGCACGCTGATCACCTATCTGATCTCCATACCCCTGGGCATCGCCAAGGCCACCCGCCACGGCAGCGCCTTCGATGTCTGGACCAGCTCGGCGATCATCATCGGCTACGCCATTCCCGCCTTCCTCTTCGCCATCCTGCTGATCGTGCTGTTCGCCGGCGGCAGCTACTGGGACTGGTTCCCCTTGCGCGGACTGACCTCGGGCAACTTCGACGAGCTCAGCCTGGGCGGCAAGATCCTCGACTACTTCTGGCACCTGGCCCTGCCGGTTACGGCACTGGTAATCGGCAACTTCGCCACCCTCACCCTGCTGACCAAGAACAGCTTCCTCGACGAGATCGGCAAGCAGTACGTGACCACCGCTCGCGCCAAGGGCCTGACCGACAGCCGCGTGCTCTACGGCCATGTGTTCCGCAACGCCATGCTGATCGTGGTAGCCGGCTTCCCGGCGGCGGTGCTGGGCATCTTCTTCGCCGGCTCGATGCTGATCGAGGTGATCTTCTCCCTAGATGGCCTCGGCCTGCTGGGCTTCGAATCCATCGTCAACCGTGACTACCCGGTGGTGTTCGGAACCCTGTTCATCTTTTCCCTGTTCGGCCTGGTGGCCAAGCTGGTGAGCGACCTGATGTACACCCTGATCGACCCACGCATCGACTTCGAAAGCCGGGAGAACTGAGAATGGCGCTCTCCCCCCTCAATCAACGCCGCCTCGCACTGTTCAAGTCGCATAAGCGTGGCTGGTGGTCGCTGTGGCTGTTCCTCATCCTGTTCGTGCTCAGCCTGGGCGCCGAGCTGATCGCCAACGACAAGCCGCTGGCGGTGCGCTACGACGGCGAGTGGTACTTCCCGGTGGTCAAGCGCTATGCGGAAACCACCTTCGGCGGCGAATTCCCGCTGCAGGCCAACTACAAGAGCCCCTATATCCAGGAACTGATCGCGGCGAAGGATGGCTGGATGCTCTGGCCGCCGATCCCCTTCAGCTACTCCAGCATCAACTACGAACTGCAGGTGCCGGCGCCCGCGCCGCCCTCGGCGCAGAACTGGCTGGGCACCGATGACCAGGGCCGCGATGTGCTGGCGCGGGTGATCTACGGCTTCCGCGTGTCGGTGCTGTTCGCCCTGGCGCTGACCCTGGCCAGCTCGGTGATCGGTGTCTTCGCCGGCGCCCTGCAGGGCTACTACGGCGGCTGGGTCGACCTGGCCGGCCAGCGTTTCCTGGAAGTCTGGTCGGGCCTGCCGGTGCTCTACCTGCTGATCATCCTGGCCAGCTTCGTGCAGCCGAATTTCTGGTGGCTGCTGGGCATCATGCTGCTGTTCTCCTGGATGAGCCTGGTCGACGTGGTGCGCGCCGAGTTCCTCCGCGGCCGCAACCTGGAATATGTGCGCGCGGCGCGCGCGCTGGGCATGGGCAACGGCGGCATCATGTTTCACCACATCCTGCCCAACGCCATGGTCTCGACCATGACCTACATGCCCTTCATCCTCACTGGCGCCATCGGCACCCTGACCTCGCTGGACTTCCTCGGCTTCGGCCTGCCGGCCGGCGAGCCCTCTCTGGGTGAGCTGGTGGCCCAGGGTAAGGCCAACCTGCAGGCACCCTGGCTGGGTATCAGCGCCTTCGCCGTGCTGGCCGTGATGCTCAGCCTGCTGGTGTTCATCGGCGAAGCCGCCCGCGATGCCTTCGATCCGAGGAAATGAGATGACCGATTCGAACAACCTCATCGAAGTGCGCGACCTGGCCGTCGAGTTCGTTACCGGCGACAAGGCCGTGCGGGTGATCGAAGGCGTCAGCTTCGACATCCGCAAGGGCGAGACCCTGGCCCTGGTCGGCGAAAGCGGCTCGGGCAAGTCGGTCACCGCCCACTCCATCCTGCGCCTGCTGCCCTACCCGCTGGCTCGCCATCCGGCCGGTAGCATCCAGTACGGCGGCCAGGACCTGCTCAAGCTGGCCCCGGACAAGCTGCGTGGCATCCGCGGCAACCGTATCGCCATGGTGTTCCAGGAGCCGATGACCTCGCTCAACCCGCTGCACAGCATCGGCAAGCAGATCGGCGAGGTGCTGGCCTGGCACAAGGGCCTGGCCGGCGAGGCCGCTCAGGCGCGGATCATCGAGCTGCTCGAACTGGTCGGCATTCCCGAGCCGGCCAAGCGCCTCAAGGCCTATCCGCACGAATTGTCCGGCGGCCAGCGCCAGCGGGTGATGATCGCCATGGCCCTGGCCAACGAGCCGGAGCTGCTGATCGCCGACGAGCCGACCACCGCGCTGGACGTCACCGTGCAGCTGAAGATCCTCGATCTGCTCAAGGAATTGCAGGCCCGCCTGGGCATGGCCCTGCTGCTGATCACCCACGATCTCAACCTGGTACGGCGAATTGCCCACCGCGTATGTGTCATGCAGCGCGGTTGCATCGTCGAACAGGCGTCGTGTGAAGAATTGTTCCGCGCTCCGCAGCATCCCTACACCCGGGAACTGCTCGGCGCCGAGCCCAGCGGCGCACCGGCGGACAACCCCGCCGGCGCCCCGCTGCTGGAAGTGGACGACCTGCGCGTGTGGTTCCCGATCAAGAAGGGGTTGCTGCGGCGCACGGTGGACCATGTGAAGGCGGTGGACGGTATCGACTTCAGCCTGCTGCAGGGCCAGACCCTGGGCATCGTGGGCGAGAGTGGTTCCGGCAAGTCCACCCTCGGTATGGCGATCCTGCGACTGCTCAGCAGCCAGGGCGCCATCCGCTTCCAGGGCCAGGCGCTGGATGGGTTGTCGCAACAGGCCGTAAGGCCGCTGCGACGGCAAATGCAGGTGGTCTTCCAGGACCCCTTCGGCAGTCTCAGCCCACGCATGTGCGTGAGCCAGATCGTCGGCGAGGGCCTGCGCATCCACGGTATGGGCAGCGAGGCGGAGCAGGAACAAGCCGTCATCGACGCGCTCAAGGAGGTGGGCTTGGACCCGGAAACCCGGTTCCGCTACCCCCATGAGTTTTCCGGCGGGCAACGGCAGCGGATTGCCATTGCCCGGGCACTGGTGTTGAAACCGGCGCTGATACTGCTGGACGAGCCCACCTCGGCGCTCGACCGCACGGTACAGCGCCAGGTGGTGGAGCTCCTGCGCTCGTTGCAGGCCAAGTACAACCTGACGTACCTGTTCATCAGCCATGATCTGGCGGTGGTCAGGGCCCTTAGCCACCAGTTGATGGTGGTCAAGCAGGGCAAGGTGGTTGAACAGGGGCCGGCCGAGCAGGTATTCGCCGCGCCACAGCACCCTTATACCCAGCAGTTGCTGGAGGCCGCGTTCATGGCTCCCGCAACCGCCGACTAACTGAAAGAGGAATGACGCACATGGGTTTTCTCGCCGGTAAGCGCGTACTGATCGTTGGCGTGGCCAGCAAACTGTCGATCGCCTCGGGCATCGCCGCCGCCATGCACCGCGAGGGCGCCGAGCTCGCCTTCACCTACCAGAACGACAAGCTCAAGGGCCGCGTCGAAGAATTCGCCGCTGGCTGGGGCTCGAACCCCGAGCTGTGCTTCCCCTGCGACGTGGCCAATGACGACGAGATCGCCAAGGTCTTCGAGGAACTGAGCAAGAAGTGGGATGGCCTGGACTGCATCGTCCACTCCGTCGGCTTCGCCCCCGGTGACCAGCTGGACGGCGACTTCACCGAGGTCACCACCCGCGAAGGCTTCCGCATCGCTCACGACATCAGCGCCTACAGCCTGGTCGCCCTGGCCAAGGCCGGCCGCAGCATGATGCAAGGCCGCAACGGCAGCGTGCTGACCCTCTCCTACCTGGGCGCCGAGCGCACCATGCCTAACTACAACGTGATGGGCATGGCCAAGGCCAGCCTGGAGGCCGGTGTGCGCTACCTGGCCGGCAGCCTCGGCCCGGAAGGCACCCGCGTCAATGCCATCTCCGCAGGCCCGATCCGCACCCTGGCCGCCAGTGGCATCAAGAGCTTCCGCAAGATGCTCGCCGCCAACGAGAAGCAGACCCCGCTGCGCCGCAACGTGACCATTGAAGAAGTCGGCAATGCCGGCGCCTTCCTCTGCTCCGACCTGGCCTCGGGCATCAGTGGCGAGATCCTCTATGTCGACGGCGGCTTCAACACCACCGCGATGGGCGCCATCGAAGACTGATACCTCAGTAGCCGGAAACGAAAAAGGCCGCTTTTCAGCGGCCTTTTTCTTGGGCGTCTCCCTCCACGAGGGCGGGAGATCCTGTCACTCAGAAACGCTCGATATCGGCCTCTGCCTGCAGCTGCTGGCGATAGGCGGCGAAGTCCTGCTGGCCGGTACGCGAGGCCAGGAAGCGACGGTAGCTGACCTTCTCTTCCTCGCTCAGCTCGGCCTTGGCCTGGCCGACGCCGTCGAGACGTAGCACTACATAGTCGCCGTTGTTAAGACTGACGCCAGCATAGGTGGGCTTGCCGTCTTCGCCCGGCTTGGCCATGCGGAACAGCGCCTGCAGCACAACCGGCTCGACGCCTTCCTGGCTGCGGGTAGCGGCCTGCACCACCTTCCAGTCCTTGCCAGCGTCCTCGCCCTTGCGCAGCCCGGCCATCAGCGCCTCGCCGTTGGCCTTGGCCGCTTCCCCGGCCTTCTTGCGCGCCAGGGTGTCGCGAATACCGGCGGTGACTTCTTCCAGCGGCAGCTGCGCCGGCTTCTTGTGCTCCTTCACGCGCACCACGACCACGGTGTCCGGATCCAGCTCGATGGCGCTACTGCTGCGACCGTCTTCCAGCACTTCCGGACTGAAGGCAGCCTGCACCACCTGACGGTTGGCAGCGATACCCTCGCCACCCTCGCGACCGAAGGCGCCACTGGTCTGCACCTGCAACTGCAGCTCTTCCGCAGGCTGGGAAAGATCGGAGGCCTCGTAGCTGGCTTCCTCCAGTTCCTTGGCCACTTCGACGAAGCGCTGCTCGACCTGCTGCGCTTTGACGTCGCGCTCCAGCTGGTCCTTCAGGCTGGCGAAGCTCGGCACCTCGGGTGCCTGAACGTCCAGCAGCTTGACCAGGTGCCAGCCGAATGCGCTGCGCACAGGTGCGGATACTTCGTCCTTCTTCAGCGCGTATAGCGCCTTCTCGAACTCGGGGTCATACACGCCCGGACCGGCGAAGCCCAGATCACCGCCGTTGCTGGCGGAGCCCGGGTCCTGGGAGATTTCCTTGGCCAGTTTGGCGAAGTCCTCGCCCTGCTTCAGGCGTGCAGCCACTTCGTCGAGCTTGGCCTTGGCCTGCTCGTCGCTGAGCTTGTCGTTTACTTCCAGCAGGATGTGCGCGCCGCGGCGCTGCTCGGCCAGGTTGGCGATTTCTTTCTTGTACAGCTCCTGCAGCTCTTCGTCGCTGGCCTTGGCCTCGGCGAAGAAGCGCTCCTTCTTCAGCTCGACGTACTCGACCACGACCTGCTCGGTGCTCATGAACTGGTCGGCGTGCTCGTCGTAGTAAGCCTTGATCTCCTCATCCTTCAGCTCGACGGCCTTGGCGTCGGCAACAATGGTGTGAGTGGCGAAGTCGCGGGTCTGCTTGTCCAGACGCACGAAGGCCTGCAGCTCGGCGTCGGTGACGAAGTTGCTGGCGGCCAGGGTCGCCTGCAGCTGGCTGACCAGAACGTCTTGGCGCAGGCGCTCGCGGAACTGCATGCGACTCATGCCCTGCTGCTGCAGGATCTGGTCGAAGCGTGCCGAATCAAATTTGCCCTCGACCTGGAAGGCCGGGGTCTGCAGGATCAGTTGATCCAGCGAGGTCTCGGAGAAGCCCATGCCGGCTTCCTTGGCGCCCTGCAGCAGCAGGGTACGATCGATCAGATTGTCGAGGGCGGCCTTGCGCAGCAGGTTGTCGTCCAGCAGCGAGGCGTCGAAATCCTTGCCGAATTGCTGGATTAGCTGCCGACGCTGCATTTCCACCGCCGCGTTGAGGCTGTCCAGGCTGATCTCTTCGCCATTGACCTCGGCGGCATTGCGGCTGTTACTGGTGGACTGGAGGATGGCCTCGAAGCCGGTGAACGCCATCAACATGACGATCAGACCGACGATGGTCTTGGCGATCCAGCCCTGGGAATTGTCCCTGATGTTCTGCAGCATGCTTCCCCCGAAACGGCTGCACTGAACGAACAGCGAATGCAGCGCGGGTGTTGAATCCGGATAAAAGAAAGGCGCATCCGAGGATGCGCCTTCTCGTAACTGATGGAGCGGATGGGATTCCGCTCCGCACCGAACCGGGCTGACCCGGTGCGGCGGGGCAAAGCCCAGAGAGACGCTTAGTTGACGGCGTCTTTCAGAGCTTTACCAGCTTTGAAGCCAGGGATCTTGGCAGCGGCGATCTTGATCGGCTTGCCAGTCTGCGGGTTGCGGCCGGTACGGGCAGCGCGTTCTTTGACAGCGAAAGTACCGAAGCCAACCAGCACCACGGAATCACCAGCCTTCAGAGCGCCAGTGACGGATTCGATCACTGCGTCCAGCGCGCGGCCAGCAACAGCTTTCGGGATATCAGCGGATGCGGCGATGGCATCAATCAGTTCCGACTTGTTCACTCTTAAGTCCCCTTATTTCTGTTGAGTTGTTTCTTAGTTGTTTGGTGTAAGCAAAGCGGGTGCTGAAGGGCCTGCCGACACAATAGGAGCCGCTTTATAACAAGGGCTCGAAAATAGTGTCAAGGAAGCCTTCGGCCTAATGCGTGCTGATTCGCTCCTTGGAATCAGTCTCGCGCGTATCATCCTTTGCAACCATCTCGGGAGCCGCATCGGGCAAGGGCTCCGGGGCGTATTGCAGCGCAATTTGCAGGACCTCGTCAATCCATTTAACCGGCTTAATGGTCAGGTCTTGCTTAATATTTTCCGGAATTTCCTTGAGATCACGAACATTCTCTTCCGGAATGATCACGGTCTTGATTCCACCCCGGTGGGCGGCCAGTAACTTCTCCTTGAGACCGCCGATGGCCAGCACCTGACCACGCAGGGTGATCTCGCCGGTCATGGCCACGTCGGCGCGCACCGGGATCTGCGTCAAGGCCGAAACCAGGGCCGTGCACAGACCGATACCGGCACTGGGACCATCCTTCGGCGTGGCGCCTTCCGGCATATGGATGTGCACGTCGCGCTTCTCGTGGAAATCCACGGGAATGCCCAGGCTCTTGGCACGGCTACGCACCACGGTCAGCGCGGCGGTCATGGACTCGGCCATTACGTCGCCCAGCGAGCCGGTCTTGATCAGCTGGCCCTTGCCCGGCACCACGGCGGTTTCGATGGTCAGCAATTCGCCACCGACCTGGGTCCAGGCCAGGCCCGTGACCTGACCGATTTGGTCCTGCTGCTCGGCCAGGCCATGGCGGTAGCGGCGCACACCAAGGAAGTGCTCCAGCGAGTCCGGCGTCACCAGTACCTTGATGCGCTTCTCCTTGGCGTGCTCCTTGACCGCCTTGCGGCAGACCTTGGAAATCTGCCGCTCCAGGCTGCGCACGCCCGCCTCGCGGGTGTAGTAACGAATGATGTCGCGGATCGCGGCGTCCTCGAACTCCAGCTCGCCCTTCTTCAGGCCATTGGCCAATACCTGCTTGGGCGTCAGGTACTTGATGGCGATATTGACCTTCTCGTCCTCGGTGTAGCCCGGCAGACGAATCACTTCCATGCGGTCCAGCAGCGGACCGGGGATGTTCATGGAGTTGGCGGTGCAGATGAACATTACGTCCGAAAGGTCGTAGTCGACCTCCAGGTAATGGTCGTTGAAGTTGTGGTTCTGCTCCGGATCCAGCACCTCAAGCAGCGCCGAGGCGGGATCGCCACGCATGTCGCTACCCATCTTGTCGATCTCGTCGAGCAGGAACAGCGGGTTGCGCACGCCGACCTTGGTCAGCTTCTGGATCAGACGACCAGGCATGGAGCCGATGTAGGTGCGACGGTGACCGCGGATCTCGGCTTCGTCACGCACGCCACCCAGGGCCATGCGCACGAACTTGCGATTGGTGGCGCGAGCGATGGACTCGGCCAGCGAGGTCTTGCCCACGCCGGGCGGACCGACCAGGCACAGCACCGGCCCCTTGAGCTTCTTCACCCGCTTCTGCACGGCGAGATACTCGAGGATGCGTTCCTTCACTTCCTCCAGACCGAAGTGATCGGCCTCGAGGATGTCTTCGGCCTTGCTCAGATCGAGGCGCACCTTGCTCTCGGCCTTCCACGGCACGTTGGTCAGCCAGTCGATGTAAGAGCGCACCACGGTGGCTTCCGCCGACATCGGCGACATCTGCTTGAGCTTGTTCAGCTCGGCATTGGCCTTGGTCAGCGCCTCTTTGGTAAGGCCGGCGTTATCGATGCGCTTCTTCAGCTCGTCGATCTCGTTATGGCCTTCGTCGATGTCGCCCAGCTCCTTCTGAATGGCCTTCATCTGCTCATTTAGGTAGTACTCACGCTGGCTGCGCTCCATCTGCTTCTTGACCCGGCCACGGATGCGCTTCTCGACCTGCAGCAGGTCGATTTCGGCATCCAGCAGCGCCAGCACATGCTCGACGCGCTCGGCCAGGCTGGTGATCTCGAGGATTTCCTGCTTCTGCTCAATCTTCAGCACCATGTGCGCGGCCATGGTGTCGACCAGGCGCGCCGGATCATCAATGCTGTTCAGCGACGACAGCACCTCGGCCGGCACTTTCTTGCCCAGCTGCACGTACTGTTCGAACTGGCTGAGCAGGCTGCGAGTGAAGACTTCCGACTCGCGCTCGGCTGCTTCGCTTTCGTCGAGCAACTGCACCTCGGCACGGCAGTGGCCATCCACTTCGATGAACTTCTGCACGGAGCCGCGCTGCTCGCCCTCGACCAGCACCTTGACCGTGCCATCCGGCAACTTGAGCAGCTGCAGCACGGTGGCCACGGTACCCATGCGGTACAGCGCATCTTCGCCAGGATCATCGTCAGCCGGGTTGCGCTGCGCCAGCAGGAGGATCTGCTTGTCGCCGGCCATGGCGGCCTCCAGGGCCTCGATGGACTTCTCGCGACCGACGAACAGCGGGATGACCATGTGCGGATAGACCACGACATCACGCAGCGGCAAGAGAGGCAATTCGATGGTTGTCTTCATGATTTCAGCTCTACGGCGGCCATTCGGCCGTAATCGGACGGGAGTACCCTTGACCCTAAGATGGGGCCGCCCCTGGGAAAAAACAAGCGAGAAAGGCGGAAAAGCAAAGGGCCCCGCAGGGCCCCTTGTTTCAACGGTTTACAGACGTCAGGCGTCCGGCGCAGCCTTGGCCGGCGGCTCGCTGTTCTCGTAGATCAACAGCGGCTTGGAACTGCCTTCGATCACGCTCTCGTCGATCACCACCTTGCTGACATCGCTCTGCGAGGGGATCTCGTACATGGTGTCGAGCAATACGCCTTCGAGGATAGAACGCAGGCCACGAGCACCGGTCTTGCGCTCCAGCGCACGATGAGCCACGGCCTTCAGCGCGTCGGCACGGAACTCCAGGTCCACGCCTTCCATCTCGAACAGCTTGGCGTACTGCTTGGTCAGGGCGTTCTTCGGCTCGGTGAGGATCTGCATCAGCGCAGCCTCGTCCAGCTCATCGAGGGTGGCGATGACCGGCAGACGACCAACGAATTCCGGAATAAGACCGAACTTCACCAAATCATCGGGTTCGACCTCACGCAGCGCCTCGCCGACTTTCTTGCCCAGGTCCGGGCTGCGCACTTCGGCATTGAAGCCGATGCCGCCCTTGGTGGAGCGGGCCTGAATTACCTTCTCCAGACCAGCGAATGCACCACCGCAGATGAACAGGATGTTGCGCGTATCGACCTGCAGGAACTCCTGCTGCGGGTGCTTGCGACCACCCTGGGGCGGAACCGAGGCAACTGTACCTTCGATCAGCTTCAGCAGCGCTTGTTGCACGCCCTCGCCCGAGACGTCACGGGTGATGGAGGGGTTGTCCGACTTGCGCGAAATCTTGTCGATTTCGTCGATGTAGACGATGCCCATCTGGGCCTTTTCCACGTCGTAATCGCACTTCTGCAGCAGCTTCTGAATGATGTTCTCGACGTCCTCACCCACATAACCGGCTTCGGTCAGGGTGGTGGCGTCGGCGATGGTGAACGGCACGTTGAGCAGGCGAGCCAGCGTCTCGGCCAGCAGCGTCTTGCCAGAGCCGGTCGGACCAATCAGCAGGATATTGCTCTTGCCCAGCTCGACATCATCTTTCTTGTCGCGCTGGTTCAGACGCTTGTAATGGTTGTACACCGCGACGGAAAGCACCTTCTTGGCACGTTCCTGACCGATCACGTACTGATCGAGGATGCCGCTGATTTCCTTGGGCGCGGGCAACTTGTGCGCGCTGCTCTCGGCCTGGGCTTCCTGCACCTCCTCGCGGATGATGTCATTGCACAGGTCGACGCACTCGTCGCAGATAAAGACGGAGGGACCGGCGATCAGCTTGCGCACTTCGTGCTGGCTTTTGCCGCAGAAGGAGCAGTAGAGCAGCTTGCCGTTGTCCTCGCCGTTGCGGGTGTCAGTCATTCGATCGATCCAATACGGTAGGCATGAAACACAAGATGAAGGCAATTGCAGGCATTTTCAACCCTGCAGGACGGCCGGATACCCCGGCCGTTGCGCTGAAACACCGAATCAGACAGCCAGCTGACGCTTGTTCAGAACCTGATCGATGAGGCCATATTTGACCGCTTCGTCACCGCTCATGAAGTTGTCACGGTCAGTGTCCTTGGCGATCACGTCGATCGGCTGCTTGCAGTGGTCGGCCAGGATCTTATTCAGGCGCTCGCGGATGGTGAGAATTTCACGAGCGTGAATCTCGATATCCGAGGCCTGGCCCTGGAAGCCGCCCAGCGGCTGGTGAATCATCATGCGCGAGTGCGGCAGGCAGTAACGCTTGCCGGCGGCACCGCCAGCCAGCAGCAACGCGCCCATGCTGCAGGCCTGGCCGATGCAGATGGTGGACACGTCAGGCTTGATGAACTGCATGGTGTCGTAGATCGACATGCCAGCAGTCACCGAACCGCCCGGCGAGTTGATGTACAGGTGAATGTCTTTGTCCGGGTTCTCGGCTTCGAGGAACAGCAGCTGAGCCACGACCAGGTTGGCCATGTAGTCCTCGACCTGGCCGACCATGAAGATCACTCGCTCCTTAAGCAGGCGGGAGTAGATGTCATAGGCGCGTTCGCCACGGGCGGACTGCTCGATCACCATCGGCACAAGGCCGCCGGCGGCTTGGATGTCAGGCATGGTGTTCATGAAAGAGTTATGCGACATGTCTAGCGATCTCTCCCTAATAGTCATGTCTCTAAAGACGCATAAGCCAGCGCGAAGGCTGGCTTATGGTTGTGCTCGAACGAGGCGAGGGATCAGGCTGCTTGCGGGGCTTCCGCCGGCTTGACCGCTTCTTCGTAGGAGACCGCTTTATCGGTCACGCTGGCCTTCTGCAGGACAGTATCTACAACTTGTTCTTCCAGTACAACCGAACGCACTTCGTTCAGCTGCTGGTCGTTCTTGTAGTACCAGGCCACAACCTGCTGCGGCTCCTGATAAGCGGAGGCCATTTCCTCGATCAGCTCGCGAACGCGGGCTTCGTCAGCCTTCAGCTCGCCCTGCTTGACCACTTCGGCAACGATCAGACCCAGCACCACGCGGCGCTTGGCTTGCTCTTCGAACAGCTCGGCCGGCAGTTGGTCAGGCTTGATGTTGCCACCGAACTGCTGAACGGCCTGCACGCGCAGACGGTTCACTTCGTTGCCGATCAGGGACTTAGGCACTTCGACCGGGTTGGCGGCCAGCAGGCCTTCCATGACCTGGTTCTTCACCTTGGACTTGATGGCCTGGCGCAGTTCGCGGTCCATGTTCTTGCGGACTTCGGCGCGGAAGCCTTCCAGGCCTTCGCCCTTGATGCCGAACAGAGCGAAGAAGTCGTCGTTCAGTTCCGGCAGTTGCGGAGCGGAAACGCTGTTGACGGTCACGGTGAACTCGGCGGTCTTGCCGGCCAGATCCAGGTTCTGGTAGTCAGCCGGGAAGGTCGGATTGATGACGCGTTCTTCGCCAGCCTTGACGCCGACCAGGGCATCTTCGAAGCCCGGAATCATGCGGCCGGAGCCCAGCACCAGCGGGGTGCCCTTGGCGCTACCACCAGCGAAGGCTTCGCCGTCGATCTTGCCTACGAAATCGATGTTCAGCTGGTCGCCATTCTCGGCGGCACGCTCAACAGCTTCGAAGCGGGTGTTTTGCTTGCGCAGGATTTCCAGCATGTTGTCGACGTCAGCATCGGTCACGTCAGCCTGTAGGCGCTCGACAGTGATGCCCTCGAAGCCGGCCAGCTTGATTTCCGGGAACACTTCGAAAGTGGCGACGTACTCGAGGTCCTTGCCCTTCTCGAAGGTCTTCGGCTCGACGGATGGAGCACCAGCCGGGTTCAGCTTCTGCTCGACGATGGCTTCATAGAAGGTGGCCTGGATCAGGTCGCCCAGAGCTTCCTGGCGAGCGGAGTCTTCATAGCGCTGACGGATGACGTTCATCGGCACTTTGCCGGGACGGAAACCAGCCACCTTGGCACGACGGGCAGTCTGTTGCAGACGCTTGGTCACTTCGGTCTCGATGCGCTCGGCAGGCACGCCGATGGTCATGCGGCGCTCAAGAGCGGAGGTGCTTTCAACAGAAACTTGCATGGATATTCCTCGTTGCACAGACATAAGCCGGCGTTCCGGCCCCAGAATCGAAAGGCAAGCATTCTAGTGGCTCGAATAACAGAAGTCACCTGCACAAAACGAGCAAGAAACGGCGGGATATATAAGGAGGGATTACAAAGAAAAGATGGTGCGGACGGAGAGACTCGAACTCTCACACCTTGCGGCGCCAGAACCTAAATCTGGTGTGTCTACCAATTTCACCACGTCCGCGTGGTAACACTTGAAACGAAAACGCCAGGCTTTTGGCCTGGCGTTTTCTCGAATATGGGGTGGACGATGGGAATCGAACCCACGACACCAGGAGCCACAATCCTGTGCTCTACCAACTGAGCTACGCCCACCATATTGCGTTGCTTGTGCCTGATTCGCCAATGGCGCACCCGGCAGGACTCGAACCTGCGACCATCCGCTTAGAAGGCGGATGCTCTATCCAGCTGAGCTACGGGCGCTTAATCATCTGCGGAACAGACTTCTAAGCTACAGCTCCAACCGCTTCCGGTCGTTGCCATCTTACCCAGCGGCTGGCTGTGCTCGACAAGCGGGGCGAATCTTATAGAGGCGATCCCGGGGCGTCAACACGAAAATGAAAAAAATCCTGCTGGATAAAGGAGTTACAGGAAAGCACGACGCATGCGCCTTTGCCCCACCGGCCGCCCATGCGAGAATGCGCGACCTTTTTTCCACCCTCCCCTATGGTTAAGCAAGCGTCATGACCGCAAAACTGATCGACGGCAAAACCATCGCCGCCAACCTCCGCCAGGACATCGCCAAACGCGTCGCCGAGCGTCGCCAGCAGGGCCTGCGCGCTCCGGGCCTGGCCGTGATCCTGGTCGGCAGCGACCCTGCGTCCCAAGTCTATGTGTCGCACAAGCGCAAGGATTGCGAGGAAGTCGGCTTCGTTTCCGTGGCCCATGACCTGCCTGCCACCACCACTCAGGGCGAGCTGCTGAGCCTGATCGACCAGCTCAACCGCGACAACGCCATCGACGGCATCCTGGTGCAGCTACCGCTGCCCGCCCATCTGGACGCCTCGCAGCTGCTCGAACGCATCAACCCGGACAAGGACGTCGACGGTTTCCACCCGTTCAACGTCGGCCGCCTGTCCCAGCGCATGCCGCTGCTGCGCTCCTGCACACCGAAGGGGATCATGACCCTGCTGGAAAGCACTGGTGTCGACCTGCACGGCCAGCACGCCGTGGTAGTCGGCGCCTCCAATATCGTCGGCCGCCCGATGGCCCTCGAGCTGCTGCTGGCCGGCTGCACCGTAACCGTTACCCACCGCTTCACCAAGGATCTGGCAGGCCATGTGGCCCAGGCCGACATCTTGGTCGCGGCCGCCGGCAAGACCGGCCTGGTCAAGGGCGAGTGGATCAAGCCGGGCGCCATCGTCATCGACGTCGGAATCAACCGCCAGGCCGATGGCAAGCTGCTGGGCGACGTGGAATACGATGCGGCCGCCGAGCGCGCCGGCTGGATCACCCCGGTACCGGGTGGCGTCGGCCCGATGACTCGCGCCTGCCTGCTGGAGAACACCCTGCACGCCGCAGACAACCTGCACGCGTAAGTCGCTCCGCAATAAAGAACGGCGCCCGAGGGCGCCGTTTTCGTTTCCAGCTCAGATCTTACTGAGCCTTCTGCCAGGACTTCACCAGCTCGTCGTAGCTCACGGTCTCGCCCTTCGGCTTCTCGTTGTCCAGCTTCGGCTTGGGCGCGCCCGGCTGATCCAGCCAGTATTGCGGGTCCTTCTCCTCGTTGAGTTTCGGACCGCAGTCACCCTGCACGCCGGAGCGCTCGATGCGCGCCATCATGCTGTCCTGAGCCGCGGCCAGGCCGTCCAGAGCCTCCTGCGGGGTCTTGTCACCACTCGCCGCTTCGGCGATGAACTGCCACCACAGCTGGGCCAGGCGCGGGTAGTCCGGCACGTTGGTGCCGGTGGGGGTCCACTGCACCCGGGCCGGGCTGCGGTAGAACTCCACCAGACCGCCGAGCTTGGGCGCCGCGTCGGTCATCGCCTGGGAGTTGATGTCCGACTCACGAATCGGCGTCAGGCCGACCAGGGTCTTTTTCAGCGAAACGGTCTTGGCGGTAACGAACTGCGCGTACAGCCAGGCCGCCAGGCGCTGTTTCTCCGGGGTGGACTTGAGGAAGGTCCAGGAACCGGCGTCCTGATAGCCGAGCTTCATGCCCTCCTCCCAGTACGGCCCCTTGGGCGACGGCGCCATGCGCCATTTCGGTGTGCCGTCCTCGTTGACCACGGCCAGGCCCGGCTTGGTCATGTCCGCGGTGAAGGCGGTGTACCAGAAGATCTGCTGGGCGATGTTGCCCTGGGCGGGCACCGGACCGGCCTCGGAGAAGGTCATACCCTGGGCTTCCGGCGGCGCGTACTGGCGCATCCAGTCGACGTACTTGGTGGTGGCGTAGACCGCCGCCGGGCCGTTGGTGTCGCCGCCGCGGGCGACGCTGGAGCCCACCGGGCGGCAGCCTTCGACGCGGATGCCCCACTCGTCCACCGGCACGCCGTTGGGCAGACCCTTGTCGCCGCCACCGGCCATGGAGAACCAAGCATCGGTGAAGCGCCAGCCCAGCGACGGGTCCTTCTTGCCGTAGTCCATGTGGCCGTAGACACGCTTGCCGTCGATTTCCTTGACGTGCTCGGTGAAGAACTGGGCGATGTCCTCATAGGCCGACCAGTTGACCGGCACGCCCAGCTCGTAGCCGTAGATTTCCTTGAACTTGGCCTTCAGCTCCGGCTTTTCGAACCAGTCGGCGCGGAACCAGTAGAGGTTGGCGAACTGCTGGTCGGGCAGCTGGTAGAGCTTCTTGTCCGGCCCGGTGGTGAAGGAGATGCCGATGAAGTCATTGAGGTCCAGGGTCGGCGAAGTGAAATCCTTGCCTTCATTGGCCATCATGTCGCTGATCGCCACGGCCTTGCCGTAGCGGAAGTGGGTGCCGATCAGGTCCGAGTCATTGACCCAGCCGTCGTAGATGTTCTTGCCGGACTGCATCTGGGTCTGCAGCTTCTCCACCACGTCGCCTTCCTGCATCAGGTCGTGGGTTAGCTTGATCCCGGTGATCTCGCTGAAGGCCTTGGCCAGGACCTTGGACTCGTACTCATGGGTGGCGATGGTCTCGGAGGCGACATTGATCTCCATGCCGCGGAACGGCTCGGCCGCCTTGATGAACCACTTCAGCTCCTCGAGCTGCTGCTCCTTGGTCAGGGTGGACGGCGAGAACTCACTGTCGATCCATTTCTTCGCCGCCTCTTCATAGGCATCCGCCCAGGCCGCGCCGCTCAATCCGGACAACGTCAGCAGGGCTGCCAGCGCCATGCTATGTCGGGTCTTGTAGTTGTTGTCGAACATAGACTCCTCCTTGCTTGAATAGAAAAGCGACCGTCCAGCCAGGCAGCCGGTCAGCCCCAACGCATCACCACCAGTAACCACACGACGGACAGCGCCGAGGCTATCCAGGTGCTCCAGTCGGTCACGCCCACTACCAGCAGGTGCAGGTAGGCGCTGCCGAGCAAACCGATGAACAGCCGGTCGCCACGGGTGGTGACGATCGGCAGAAAGCCTCTGCGCTCGACGCAGGGCGAGCGGATTTCCCATACCGTCATGCCCACCAGCAGCAGCGCGATGCCGCCGAAGAAGGCCGCCGTGACCGGAGTCCAGGCCATCCATTCCATAGTCGTTTCTCCTCAGACCCGGCCCAGGGCGAAGCCCTTGGCCACGTGGTTACGGACGAACCAGATCACCAGCATGCCCGGCAGGATAGTCAGCACCCCCGCCGCCGCCAGCACGCCCCAGTCGATGCCGGAGGCCGACACCGTACGGGTCATCACCGCCACGATCGGCTTGGCGTTCACCGAGGTGAGGGTGCGCGCCAGCAGTAGCTCGACCCAGGAGAACATGAAGCAGAAGAACGCCGTGACACCGATGCCCGGGCCGATCAGCGGGATGAAGATCTTCACGAAGAACTTGGGGAAGCTGTAGCCGTCGATGTAGGCCGTCTCGTCGATCTCCTTCGGCACCCCCGACATGAAGCCCTCGAGGATCCACACCGCCAGCGGCACGTTGAACAGGCAGTGGGCCAGCGCCACGGCGATGTGGGTGTCGAACAGGCCGATGGACGAGTACAGCTGGAAGAACGGCAGGAGGAACACCGCCGGCGGCGCCATGCGGTTGGTCAGCAGCCAGAAGAACAGGTGCTTGTCGCCGAGGAAGCGGTAGCGCGAGAACGCATAGGCCGCCGGCAGCGCCACCAGCAGGGAGATCAGAGTGTTCAGGCACACGTAGTACAGCGAGTTGAGGTAGCCGGTGTACCAACTCGGGTCGGTAAAGATCACCTTGTAGTTAGCCAGGGTGAAGTCCTGCGGCCACAGGGTCAGGCCACCGAGAATCTCGGTGTTGCTCTTGAACGACATGTTCAGCAGCCAGTAGATCGGCACCAGCAGGAACAGGATGTAGAGCAGCAGCGCCAGGGCTTTACGAATGGTCATGGCAGGCTCCTCAGCTCTTCTGGTCGTTGTGGGTCATGGCCGTGTAGAACGCCCAGGACACCAGCAGGATGATCAGGAAGTACACCAGCGAGAATGCCGCCGCCGGCCCCAGGTCGAACTGGCCCACCGCCATCTTGGTCAGCGTCTGGCTGAGGAAGGTGGTGGCGTTGCCTGGCCCGCCGCCGGTGAGCACGAACGGCTCGGTGTAGATCATGAAGCTGTCCATGAAGCGCAGCATCACGGCGATCAGCAGCACGCTCTTCATTTTCGGCAGCTGGATATGGCGGAACACCGCCCAGGCCGAGGCGCGGTCGATGCGTGCGGCTTGGTAGTACACGTCAGGAATGGCGCGCAGGCCCGAGTAGCACAGCAGTGCCACCAGCGAGGTCCAGTGCCACACGTCCATCACCAGCACGGTCACCCAGGCATCCATGGTGTTGGCCGCGTAGTTGTAGCTGATGCCCAGCTTGCTCAGGGTCCAACCCAGCAGACCGATGTCGGCGCGGCCGAAGATCTGCCAGATGGTGCCGATCACGTTCCATGGGATCAGCAGTGGAATGGCCATGATGATCAGGCAGGCCGAGGCCCAGCGGCCCTTGGTCGGCATGCACAGGGCGATGGCGATGCCCAGCGGGATCTCGATCAGCAGCACGCAGGCGGAGAAGATGAACTGGCGCAGCAGCGAATCGTGCAGGCGCTCGTCCTGCAGCACCTGCTGATACCACTCGACACCGACGAAGGTGCGGGTGCTGGCGTCGAAGATGTCCTGCACCGAGTAGTTGACCACCGTCATCATCGGCAGGATGGCGCTGAACGCCACCAGCAGGAATACCGGCAGCACCAGCCACCAGGCCTTGTTGTTGATCACCTTGTTCATGCCCGCACCTCCACCAGCACGTCGTCGGCGTAGACCATCAGCCATTGGGACGGGAAGCCGATATAGGCCACCTTCTGCGGCACCGGCAGGTCCTCCTGCAGGCGCGCCTTGAGCGTCACGCCGTCCAGTTCCAGGGTGAGGATCTTGTAGGTGCCCAGGTCCTCGACATGGCGCACCTCGCCACGCAGGGCGTCGACGAAGGGCTCGTCGCTGACATGCACGAACTCCGGGCGAATGCCCAGCTTCAGCTTCTGTCCGCCCAGCCCGGCCAGCTGCTGGTTCAGGGCCGGTGCCAGCGGCACGCGGGTCTGGCCGAAGCACACGCCGCCAGCGTAGGGCGTGACCTCGATCAGGTTCATCCCCGGGCTACCGATGAAGAAGCCGACAAAGGTATGTTTCGGCCGCTCGAACAGCTCGCGCGGTGTGCCGAACTGGACGATCTGGCCGCCATACATCACCGCGATCTTGTCGGCGAAGGTCGAGGCCTCCAGTTGGTCGTGGGTGACGTAGACCATGGTGATGTTGAACTGCTCGTGGATCTGCTTGAGCTTGCGCCGCAGCTTCCACTTCAGGTGCGGGTCGATCACCGTCAGCGGCTCGTCAAAGAGGATCGCCGACACGTCATCGCGCACCAGACCGCGGCCCATGGAGACTTTCTGCTTCTCGTCGGCGGTGAGGTTGCGCGCCTTCTTGTGCAGCAGCGGGTGCAAGTCCAGCACCTCGGCGATCTCGTGCACCTTGCTGGTCACCCGGGATTCTGCCAGGCCCTGGTTGCGCAGCGGGAAGGCCAGGTTGTCGAACACCGTCATGGTGTCGTACACCACCGGGAACTGGAAAACCTGAGCGATGTTGCGTTCCTGCGGCGGCAGGTCGTTGACCTCGCGCATGTCGAACAGCACCTGCCCCTCGGAAGGGCTGAGCAGCCCGGAGATGATGTTGAGCAGGGTCGACTTGCCGCAGCCGGACGGGCCGAGCAGCGCGTAAGCGCCGCCCTGCTCCCAGACGTGGGTCATCGCGCGGATGGCATAGTCGTCCGGCCCGCTCGGTTGGGCGCTGTAACTGTGAGCCAGGTTCTGCAGGCGTATCTCGGCCATGGTGCGCTCCTCAGGACCTGCGAATCGGCGCCAGGACCAGCTGGTCCTGGGTATCGAAAACGAACAGCTTGTGGGTCGGGATATAGATGCGGATCGGCGCATCAACGTCGTACTCGTGCACACCCTGCAGGTGCAGGACCAGGGCGAAGTGCTCGCTGCGCACGTGGAGGAAGGTCTCCGAGCCGCTGATCTCGGCCAGCTCGACGGTCACCGCCAGCTCCAGGTCGTCGTCGTTGGACGGCACCAGACCGATATGCCCGGGACGCACGCCGAAGCGGTACTGCCCTTCCGCCAGGCCGCGCAGCTCGGCGGTCAGCGGGAAATGCACGAAGTCCTCGAAGCTCACCTCGCCATCGCTGATGCGCCCGTGCATCAGGTTGATCGGCGGCTCGGAGAACAGCTCGGCGGCCAGCACCTGCTGCGGCCGGTGGTAGACCTCGGTGGTCCTGCCGCTCTGGATCACCCGCCCCTCATGCAGGATGGTGGTGGTGCCACCCAGGGCCAGTGCCTCGTTGGGCTCGGTGGTGGCATAGATAGCTATGCTGCGACGGGCGCGGAACAGCTCGCGCATCTCCTGGCGCAGCTCCTCGCGCAGTTTGTAGTCGAGGTTGACCAGCGGCTCGTCGAACAGCACCAGGTCAGCATCCTTGACCAGCGCGCGTGCCATCGCCGTGCGCTGCTGTTGGCCGCCGGAGAGCTCCAGCGGGTAGCGCTTGAGAAACTTGTCGATGCGCAGCATCTGCGCGGTTTCCTGCACCTTGCGCTCGATCTCCGCCTTGGCTACGCCGGCCTGGCGCAGTGGCGAGGCGATGTTCTCGTATACCGTCAGGTTGGGGTAGTTGATGAACTGCTGGTAGACCATCGACACGTTGCGCTGGCGCACCGGCACGCCGGTGACATCGGCGCCGTGCATCAGGATGCGGCCGCTGCTGGGCTTGTCCAGCCCGGCCATCAGGCGCATCAGCGAGGTCTTGCCGGCGAGCGTGCGGCCCACCAGCACATTGAAGGAGCCCGGCTCGAAGCTCAGGCAGGCATCATCGATGTACACCTGCTGGTCGACCACGCGGCAGACATGTTCCAGCGTTAACGACATGGCGTGTCCTTATGGTTATTTCGCCCGTCGCCGCGAAGCTGCTGTTCGGCGGCGGCACTGGCATAAGGCGACATTCGTGCCAGAGCCGATGTGCGCAAACGAAAATTCGCCATGCTGCTGATTGCAAAGGAATATTCGCAGAAACGCGAAAACTGTCGCGGCCAGTACTGAACAATTTTGAACAGCGAAACTTGAACAACTGAACACTTCGCCCTTTGACTTTGAACAGCAATGAACAACACTGGGCGAACGCTTCACCCTCTCCCGCCCGCGGGAGAAGGTCGGAGCCAGGAGGCAGCGAGTGCCCTCCTGAGCAGGCCCGCCTATTGCAGTAACGGCGGCGCCAGCACGGAAGCTGTGACGATAAATACAAGAATCAGGCGAACCTCATGACTGCTACCGCCCCGGCGCCGAGCCACGACGCCATCGTTCACGACTCCTGGAGCCGCTGCCGCGACTTCGGCCTCACCCACCAGAGCCAGCCGGCCTTCGGCCAGGCTGCGCCCGGTGAAGTCTCGGCCCTGCTGGAGAGCCAGCATTTCCTGGTACAGACCACCCACCAGGAGGTGCTGCCCTACTACGAAAACATCCTGGCCAATTCCAACTGCCTGATCATGCTGGCCGACAACCAGGGCCAGCTGCTGCAGTCCTGGGGTGACCGCCGCTTCGTCGAGCCGGCCCAGGCCGCCGGCTTCGTCCCCGGCGCCCTGTGGCAGGAGCGCCACAGCGGCACCAACGCCATCGGCACGGCCCTGGCCTGCGGCCAGGCGGTGCATATCCAGCGCGACGAGCATTACCTCAAGGCCAACCGTTTCATGACCGGTTCGGCCTCGCCGATCTTCGATGCGGCCCGGCAGATGATCGGTGTGCTCGACGTCTCCAGCGACAGCTACCTGCCACCCGCCCACACCCTGGGCATGGTCAAGATGATGAGCCAGTCGGTGGAGAACCGGCTGATCCTCAACCTGTTCAAGGACGATTACTTCCAGCTCAGCTTCAACACCAGCCTGGACAACCTGGACAGCCAGTGGGCCGGCCTGCTGGTGTTCGACGAGGCCGGGCAGATCGTCTCGGCCAATCGCCGTGCCGACAGCCTGCTCGGCGTCGGCCTGTCGCGGGTGAATATCGAGAGCCTGTTCGACACCCCGCTGCATCAGTTGCTCAGCCAGCCGGAGAACCTGCCCTTTGCCCTGCGCGCCGCCGGCCGCTACCGCTTCCACGGCCTGCTCAAGCGCCCGCGCAAGCCGCGCATCCAACCGCGCGATTTCCGCACGCAAGCGCCCCAGGTCCAGCCACAGGCAGGCTTCACCCTGGCCAACATCAACCTCGGCGACCCGCGGGTGGACAAGGCCGTACGCCAGGCCGAGCGCCTGGTGGAAAAGGACATCCCGATCCTCATCCAAGGCGAGACCGGCGCCGGCAAGGAGGTGTTCGTCAAAGCCCTGCACAACGCCAGCTCGCGGGCCGGCCAGCCGCTGATCGCGGTGAACTGCGCGGCGATTCCCGCCGAACTGGTGGAGTCCGAGCTGTTCGGCTACGAGAAAGGCGCCTTCACCGGCGCCAGCCAGAAGGGCAGCATCGGCCTGATCCGCAAGGCGCACAAAGGCACCCTGTTCCTCGACGAGGTCGGCGACATGCCGCTCGCCGTACAGGCCCGCCTGCTGCGCGTGCTGCAGGAACGCAGCGTGCAACCCCTGGGCGGCGGCGAGCCCTACCCGGTGGATATCCGCCTGGTCTCGGCGACCAACCGCCCGCTACGCCAGGATGTGGACGCCGGCCTGTTCCGCGCCGACCTCTACTACCGCATCAGCGGCCTCAACCTGGAACTGCCACCACTGCGCGAGCGCACCGACAAGACCGCGCTGTTCCAGCGGGTATGGGAGCACCACCGCGAGCCCAGCCAGTGGGCCGGCCTCAGCCGCGAAGTGCAGGCGCTGTTCCAGCGCCACCCCTGGCCCGGCAACCTGCGCCAGTTGAATAGCGTGATGCAGATCGCCCTGGCCATGGCCGAGGACCAGCCGATCCGCATCGAGCACCTGCCGGACGACTTCTTCGCCGATCTCGAGACCGAAGCCGACGCCCCGCCCGCCCGCGAAGCGCTGCCCGAAGCCACCGACCTGGCCAGCCAGTACCAGGCCTGCGGCGGCAACATCTCGCACCTGGCGCGCAGCCTGGGCCTGAGTCGCAACACCCTGTACAAGCGCCTACGCGAACAGGGCGTGAAGGTCTGAGCTAGACCGGCACCCGCTGGCGACGCGCGAAGGCGCCGAACTCCGCCGCCGCCAGTGGCTTGGCAAACAGGAAGCCCTGCCCCTGGTCGCAGCCCAGCTCGGTCAGCAGAGCGCGGGTCGGCTCGTCCTCAATGCCCTCGGCGGTGGTGTGCAGGCCCAGGCTGCGGGCCATCTGCACGATGGCGGTGACGATGGCCTGGTTCTGGGCATTGCCGGTGAGGCCACGGACGAAGGACTGGTCGATCTTCAGCTTGTCGACCTGGAAGCGCTGCAGGTACGACAGGCTGGAATAGCCGGTGCCGAAGTCGTCGATCGACAGCTTCACCCCGAGCTCCTTGAGGCGACGCAGCTGCGCGGAGTCCTGCAGCAGGATCGATTCGGTCAGTTCCAGCTCCAGGCAGGCAGGCGCCAGGCCGAAGCGGTTCAGCGCCGCGCGCACCATGGCCTCCAGATTGCCGCGGCGGAACTGCACCGCCGACAGGTTCACCGACACGGCGAAGCGCGGCAGCCCGGCCGCCTGCCAGAGCATGGCCTGACGGCAGGCCTCGCCCAGCACCCACTCGCCGATCTCGACGATCAGCCCAGACTCCTCAGCCACCCGGATGAAACGGTCCGGACCGAGGGTGCCGCGCTGCGGATGCTGCCAGCGCAACAACGCCTCGGCTGCCAGCAGGCGGCCACCGTGCAGGTCGACGATCGGCTGGTAGTGCAGCACGAACTCGTCGCGGCTCAGCGCCTGACGCAGGTCCAGCTCCAGGGCCAGGCGCTCGTGGGTATCGGCGTTCATCTGCTCGTCGAAGAAACAGAAGCCGTTACGCCCCGCCGACTTGGCCTGGTACATGGCCATGTCGGCGTGCTTGAGCAGGGTGTCGAAGTCGTCGCCATCACCGGGGAACAGCGAGATGCCGATGGAGATGGAGGTGACGATCTGCATGCCCTTGAGCGCGAACGGCTGGGCCAGTTTCTGCTGCACCAGCGCGGCCACCGAAGACACCGCCGCCAGGTCCGCCACGTCGGCCAACACCATGAGGAACTCGTCGCCGCCCTGGCGGCTCACGGTGTCGATGTCGCGCACCGTTTCCTTCAGGCGGCGCGCCACCTCCTGCAGCAGCTCGTCGCCGGCGGCGTGGCCGAGCGAATCGTTGATGGTCTTGAAGTTGTCCAGGTCGAGGAACAGCAGCGCCACCTGCTCATCGTCACGCCGCGCGCGGCCGATGGCCTGCTCCATGCGGTCGCGGATGAGCAGGCGGTTGGGCAGGTTGGTCAGGGCGTCGTGCTGGGCCAGGTGGGTGAAGCTGGCCTCGGAATCCTTCACCCGCAGGATCTCCTGCTGCAGGCGCAGCAGGGTCTTGCGCAGGTCGTTGGCCAGCAGCCACACCGCCGCCGCGCAGGTGAGCAGGATGCAACTGACGTTGACCATGCGCCCGATGCCCAGCGGCAGCGGCTCGAAACTCTGCAGCCCGCTCAGCGACGCATAGGTGAGGAAGGCCACCACCGCCAAAATGCTGAGCAGCAGGCCAACGAACAGGCGCAGCGAAGCCACCATGCCGGCCACGATCAGGATCGCCGGAAAGCCCAGCACCGCCGCGCTGTACAGGCCCTGGCTGAACCACAGCGAGGCGCTGACCAGCACGGTCAGCGAACAGAGCACCAGTGCCACCGACAGCTCCACGCTGCCACGCCGGTTGATCCAGCGCCCGACCAGCACCAGTGCCAGCGCCGCGGCGACCAACCCGGCATTCAGCCAGCTGCCGGCGACCATGGTCTGGGCGCCGATCAGCAGCAGGACCACGCACAGTACATTGGCGATCTGCACCAGGCGCTGCGCCTGCAGGCGGCGCTCCAGGGGGTCGCTGCCGGCGTCCGGCTGGCGAGAGGGTTGCGCACGCGTCATAACAACTTCACTTCCATGAGGCGACTGCTGCGGCCATTTGCGGCAAAGGGCAACGCTAGCGATAACCGGCGCCGCTCGACAAGCGCGGATAGTATCGCGCCAGGTCGACTTAAGTAGTCTTGTCGGGCGACATGATCTTCTGCTAACCGGCCTTCCCGAAGCGTTCGTTCTCCGGTGCACGCCTGCCGAGAAGCGCAGTATTGGCTCGGTCGGCTGCGCTCCCTTTGACCTGAAGCAAGACGTTATCGTCTCCGCAGGTGCCAGCGGGTTACCCAGCGATGTTCATCGCCTGCCGCTGGCAGTCGTTAGAATGCCCCGCGCGCTCCCCAAGGCGGTGGAGCCTGTTCCCGAAACCCGGGCCTGTCCCGAAGACGCACTGCGAGACCGTCATGAGCGAACTGAAGATCGAAGACCTGCAACTCGGCAGCGGCAAGGCTGCCGTCAAGGGAGCGCTGATCACCACCCAGTACCGCGGCTGGCTGGAGGACAGCACTGAATTCGATTCCTCCTACGCGCGCGGCAAACCCTTCCAGTGCGTGATCGGCACACGCCGGGTGATCCAGGGCTGGGACCAGGGCCTGATGGGCATGCAGGTCGGCGGCAAACGCAAGCTGTGGGTGCCGGCGCACCTGGGCTATGGCGAACGCCAGGTCGGCTTGATCCCGCCGAATTCCAATCTGGTGTTCGAGATCGAGCTTCTGGAAGTGCTGACCCGCGACGACTGATCGCTAGGCCGCGGCCAGACGCCGCCGACGCAGGCTCCAGCCCTGCTGCATGCCAGCCGCGGCAAGCAGGATGGCAGCCACACCCAGCCACTGCAGCGGGCTGAGGCGATGACCGAAGGCCAGCCAGTCGACGAAGATCGCCGCGATCGGGTAGACGAACGACAGCGCCCCGGTCAGCGCCGTCGGCAACTTCTGGATCGCGCTGTACAGCAGCATGTACATCACCCCGGTATGCAGGATGCCGAGGGCCGCCAGGCTGGCCCAGGCCTGCGGCTGCTCGGGCAGTTGATAACTGGCCAGCGGCGCCAGCATGAGGATGCCGGTGAGCAGCTGAATCAGCGCAATCAGGTGCGGCGGCGTGCCGGAGAGACGTTTGACGATCAGCGCCGCCACTGCATAGAGCAGCGCCGCGCCCAGGGCCAGGGCGATGCCCAGCAGGTAGTTCTCGCCCGAGGTGCCGGTGTCGCCATGAGCGCTGACGATGGCCAGCATGCCGAGGAAGGCCACACTCAGCCAGGCCAGCTTGGCCAGGGTGATGCGCTCGCCGAGGAACAGCGCGGCCAGGCCCACCAGCATGAACGGCTGGACGTTGTACACCGCCGTGCTGATGGCGATGGACGCCTTGGAGTAGGAGGCGAACAGCAGCAGCCAGTTGCCGACGATGGCCACCCCGCTCACCAGCGCCAGGACCAGCACCCGCCGGCTCAGCAGCTCGCGACGCAGCAGGCCGAGCGCGGCGCACACCAGCAGCAACATGGCGCCGCCGATCACGCAGCGCCAGAACACCACGTCGATCACGGACTGGCCGGAAATCAGTACGAACCAGCCGATGGTGCCGGAAATCAGCATTGCCGCGATCATTTCCAGCGAGCCGCGCTTAAGGGTCTTGTCCATGGTCGGAGTCTCCGGTTGGGGTGCGACTATTATTCGGCTACCCCGACCGACCGATACAGGGCTAATCTAAGGCAAAACTGAAGCACCGCCTTTATTGCGAAGGTACTTTTCAGAAATAACCTTATGAGCACGCCATGACCGACGAAATCGACCAGCTTCTGCTCAACGCCCTGATGGAAGACTCGCGCCGCTCGCTCAAGGCGCTGGCGCAGATCAGCGGCCTGTCCTCGCCCAGCGTCGCCGAGCGCCTGCGCCGCCTGGAGGAGCGCGGGGTGATCAAGGGCTACACCGTGGAGGTGGACCCGCGCCACTTCGGCTACCAGCTGCAGGCCATCGTTCGCGTGCGCCCGCTGCCCGGCAAGCTGCATGAGGTGGAGCGGCAGATCCAGTCGATCCCCGAGTTCACCGAGTGCGACAAGATCACTGGCGAGGACTGCTTCGTCGCCCGCCTGCACGTGCGCTCCATGGAGCAGCTCGACGAGTTGCTGGACCGCATCAACGCCTATGCCGAGACCAACACCGCCATCGTCAAGAAGACCTCGGTGCCGCGCCGGCTGCCGCCGATGAACTGAAGGACTTATCCATGCGATTCAAAACCACCGCACTGGCCCTGCTGCTGATCGGCCACACAGCCCTGGCGCAGCCAAATGAGCTGCGCGCTACCGTCGACGCCGCCGTGCAACCAGCCATCGAGCAGTACCGGATTCCTGGCCTGGCCGTGGCCATCATGCACAAGGGCGAGCGGCACTTCTTCAACTACGGCGTCGCCGACCGCGACAGCGGCCAGGCGGTGGACGAGCACACCCTGTTCGAACTGGGCTCGGTGAGCAAGCTGTTCACCGCCACCCTCGGCGCCTATGCCCAGGCCGAAGGCAAGCTGCGCCTGAACGATCTGGCCAGCAAGCATCTGCCGGCGCTGCGCGGCACTGCCTTCGACCAGATCAGCCTGCTCGACCTGGCCACCTACACGCCCGGCGGACTGCCGCTGCAATTCCCGGATACCGTGCACGACGAGCGGCAGACGCTCGACTACTACCGCGCCTGGCAACCCGCCTACCGCGCCGGTAGCCAGCGCCTGTATTCCAACCCCAGCATCGGCCTGTTCGGCCACCTGGCCGCCGCCAGCCTGGGCGAGCCGTTCGACCAGTTGCTGGAGCGCCGGCTGTTCCCGCAACTGGGCATGACGGAGAGCCATGTGCGCGTGCCGCAGGGCCAGATGGCGCGCTACGCCTGGGGCTACCGCGAGGAGAAGGCGATCCGCGTGCAGCCGGGCCCGCTGGACGCCGAGGCCTACGGGGTGAAATCTTCTGCCGCTGACATGCTGCGCTTCGTCGAGGCCAACCTCGATCCGTCGCAGCTGCCGACACCGCTGCGCCAGGCCATTGCCACCACCCAACTGGGTTATTACCGGGTCGGCGACATGACCCAGGGCCTGGGCTGGGAGCGCTACGCCTACCCCATCACTCTGCAGCGTCTGCAGGCCGGCAACTCCACGCCGATGGCCCTGGAGCCGCATGCCGTCGAGCGCTTCGCCACGCCACAGCCGGCTGAGGGCGACCTGCTGCTGAACAAGACCGGCTCGACCAATGGCTTCGGCGCCTACGTGGTGCTGTTGCCGGCCCGCGCCACCGGCCTGGTGATCCTGGCCAACCGCAACTACCCGAATGCCGAGCGGGTGCGCATCGCCCTGGAGATACTCGAAGCCCAGTAACCCTGATCCGCTGGCCCATTGCCAGGCTCCAGCCCGCGGCGGAAAGCCCGTATGATGGCCGGCCGCATCTGCTTTCCGAGTTGCCATGCTGTCCGCCGTCAAACGCTACAAGGCGCTGTTCTCCAGCGCCTTGGCGCGCTACTTCCCCCGCACCACCGAATACCTGCGCGCCGAACGCGAGGCCGCGGCCCGGCTGCGCCAGCCGCAACCGCGCGCCAAGCGCCCCGCCAGCGGCGGCAAGGCCAAGGCGGGCGGCCGCAAGAAGAAGGCCAGCGATGGCCCTGCCCCGGTACCCACCGGCATCTATTCCAGCGCCCGCCCGAAGGTCGACGACAGCCAGATCGCCGCCATGCGCGAACGCGTCGCCGAGGCGGTGGCGGCTGGGCTGATCGGCGCACCGTCCGACGAGCAGTGGGCGATGATCCTCTGTCGCGCCCCGCTGGCGCGCATCTTCGCCGGCGCCGGCTCGGGCAAGTCCACCACCCTGCTGCTGCGCGTGGTGTTCATGCTCTGCCACCTGCAAATTCCCGCCAGCAGCCTTACGGTGATCTCCTTCACCAACGCCTCCTGCGCCGAGCTGCGCGGCCAGCTGCTGCGCCTGCTGGCCTTCTGGCGATTGCCCTTCGACGAGGCACAGGCGCGCCAGTGCGTGCGTACCTTCCACTCGGCCATGGCGCAACAGGCCAAGACGTTGCTGGGCGCGCCGGCCTGGTTCGAGCAGCTCGGCGGCGACGCCGGGGAGGAACCGGACGCACCGGCCGGCGGACGCCTGCCACCCGCGCAACAGCGCCTGCTGCGCAAGGCTTACGATGAGCTCTACGCCAGCGATGCCGCCTTCCGCCAGCAGGTGCATGAGCTGCTCGGTGTGGCCATGCCCGAGGCCGTCGGCAAGCCGCCCCAGGAGGGCCTGCGCCTGGCCGGCGAACTGCGCGCCACAGCACTATATGAGGCGTTCTACCAGCAGGGCTGCTTCGCCGAGAGCCTCGGCCTGCGCCCGGATCGCCTTGGTGCAGCCACGCTGGACTGCGCGCCACGCGAGCGCCTGTTCCTGCAGGCGCTCGCCAGCTTCTGGGCGCGCTTCCAGGCTCTGCTGCAGGCGCAAGACGTCATCACCTTCGATGCGGCCTTCCGCCAGCTCGGCGAGCGCCTGGTCAGCGCCGAGGAGCTGCCGGCGCAGGCCATCGAGCCGCTGCGCCATCTGCTGATCGACGAGTTCCAGGACATCTCGCCGCAGATCGTCCACTGGCTGCAGGCCGTGCACCGCGCCCTGACCAGTCGCGGCAAGGCGGTCAGCCTGATGGCCATCGGCGACGACTGGCAGTCAATCTACGGCTGGCGCGGCAGCTCGCCGGAGCTGTTCCTCGACTTCGACCGCCACTTTCCCAGCCGCGGCAAGGCCAGGAGCCAGGTGCTGATGCTGACCGCCAACTTCCGCAGCATCGAACCAATCCTGCGCGATGCCGAGGCGCTGCTGCAGCACGTTGCCTGCAAGCAAGCCAAGCGCAGCCAGGCGGTCAAGGCCGCGCAGCCAGGTGACCACGGCTTGCGCCGCATCGAGGGCTTCGACCTCAAGCGCCGGCTGCCCGAGCTGCTGCAGGAAATCGCCGCGCAGTGCGCGCATGTCGCCCAGCGCGGCAGCCGCGAACGCAACCCGGTGCTGCTGCTCGGCCGGCGCAACGATGCGCTGAAGCAGGTGCAGGCCCAGCTGGACCCGAGCCTGCCGGTGCGTGCCTACAGCATCCACCGCGCCAAGGGTCTGCAGGGCGAAGTGGCGATCATCCTCGACGAGGGCGGCAGCCCCGAGCCGCATCCGCTGCGCAACGCGCTGTATGCCCACTGCGGGCTGTTCCGCAACGGCTACGACCAGGCCATGCGCGACGAGAGCCTGCGCCTGGCCTATGTGGCCGTCACTCGTGGCGTCAGCCGGGTGATCTGGTACAGCGGCAAACGCTAGATACGCAGGCATGAAAAAGGCCGCCCGAGGGCGGCCTTTTTCATGCAGCGCAGCGCTTACTCGGCCAGGCGCCAGGTGGTGCCGCCCTTGCCGTCTTCCAGCACCACGCCCATGGCGGTGATCTGGTCGCGGATGCGGTCGGACTCGGCCCAGTTCTTGTCGGCACGGGCCTGCAGGCGTGCGGCGATCAGCGCGTCGACTTCGGCGGCGTCGACCTTGCCGGCGGCACCGGCCTGGAGGAAGGCATCCGGCTCCAGCTGCAGCACGCCGAGCACGCCGGCCAGTTGCTTGAGCTGGGCGGCCAGGCCGGCGGCGGCCTGGGCGTCAGTCTCGCGCAGGCGGTTGACCTCGCGGATCATCTCGAACAGCACGGCGCAGGCTTCCGGCGAGTTGAAGTCGTCGTCCATCGCCGCGCCGAAGCGCTCGACGAAGGCTTCGCCACCGGCAGCTGCCACTTCCGGCAGGCCCTTGAGGCCGTTGTAGAAGCGCTCCAGGGCGCCCTTGGCTTCCTTGAGGCTGTCTTCGGAGTAGTTGATCGGGCTGCGGTAGTGGCTGGACACCAGCAGGTAGCGCACCACTTCCGGGTGGTACTTCTCCAGCACCTCGCGGATGGTGAAGAAGTTGCCCAAGGACTTGGACATCTTCTCGCCGTCCACGCGCACCGCGCCGGCGTGCATCCAGGTGTTGGCGTAGAGCTTGCCGGTGGCCGCCTCGCTCTGCGCGATCTCGTTCTCGTGGTGCGGGAACACCAAGTCCGGGCCGCCGCCGTGGATGTCGAAGGTCTCGCCCAGGCAGCAGGTGGACATCACCGAGCACTCGATGTGCCAGCCCGGACGACCCTTGCCCCACGGCGACTCCCAGCTCGGCTCGCCCGGCTTGGCGCCTTTCCACAGCACGAAGTCCAGCGGGTCCTGCTTGATCTCGTCGATCTCGATGCGTGCACCGATCTTCAGGTCTTCGATCTTCTTGCGCGACAGCTTGCCGTAGCCAACGAACTTGCCGACGCGGTAGTACACGTCGCCATTGCCCGGGGCGTAGGCGTAGCCCTTGTCGATCAGGGTCTGGATCATCTGGTGCATGCCGGCGATATGGCCGGTGGCGCGCGGCTCGATGTCCGGACGCAGCACGGACAGACGCGCCTCGTCTTCGTGCATGGCGGCGATCATGCGATCCACCAGGGCCTCGAACGGCTCGCCGTTCTCCTGGGCGCGCTTGATGATCTTGTCGTCGATGTCGGTGATGTTGCGCACGTAGGTCACGTCATAGCCGCGCTGGCGCAGCCAGCGGGTGACCACGTCGAAGGCGACCATCACGCGGGCGTGGCCGATGTGGCAGAAGTCGTACACGGTCATGCCGCACACGTACATGCGCACCTGGTTACCTTCCAGCGGCTGGAACGGCTCTTTGACCTTGCTCAGGGTGTTGTAGATGGACAACGCCATGGATCAGGCTCCCCAGGTGTCGCGCAGGGTGACGGTACGGTTGAACACCGGCTTGCCGGGCTGCGAGTCCTTCAGGTCGGCGACGAAGTAGCCTTCGCGCTCGAACTGGAAACGCTCTTCCGGCGCGGCCTGGGCCAGCGACGGCTCGGCTCGGCAGCCCTGCAGAACGACCAAGGACTCCGGGTTGATATTGTCGAGGAAGCTGCCGCCCTCCTCGTCCTTCTCCGGGTTGGCGGAGCGGAACAGGCGGTCGTACAGGCGCACTTCGCACTCCACGCTCTCGGCAGCCGGCACCCAGTGGATCACGCCCTTGACCTTGCGGCCTTCGGGGTTCTTGCCCAGGGTGTTCTCGTCGTAGGAGCAGCGCAGCTCGACGATGTTGCCGGCGGCGTCCTTGATCGCTTCGTCGGCGCGGATCACGTAGCTGCCGCGCAGGCGCACTTCGCCACCCGGGATCAGGCGCTTGAAGCCGTCCGGCGGGGTTTCTTCGAAGTCACTGGTGTCGATGAAGATCTCGCGGCTGAACGGCAGCACGCGCACGCCCATGTCCTGCTTCGGATGGCGCGGCAGTTCGAGGTTCTCGATCTGGCCCTCCGGGTAGTTGGTGATGACTACCTTGAGCGGCTTGAGCACGCACATGGCGCGCGCGGCGTTGGCGTCCAGGTCCTCGCGGATGGCGAACTCCAGCATGCCGATATCGACCACCCCGCCAGCGCGGTTGACGCCGATCATGTCGCAGAAGGTGCGGATCGAGGCCGGGGTGTAGCCGCGGCGGCGATAGCCGGACAGGGTCGACATGCGCGGATCGTCCCAACCATTGACGTGTTTCTCGTCAACCAGCTGCTTGAGCTTGCGCTTGCTGGTGATGGTGTAGTTCAGGTTGAGGCGGGCGAATTCGTACTGGCGCGGTTGCGCCGGCACCGGCAGTTGCTCGAGGAACCACTCGTACAGCGGGCGGTGGTCTTCGAACTCCAGGGTGCAGATGGAGTGGGTGATGCCCTCGATGGCGTCCGACTGACCGTGGGTGAAGTCGTAGCTCGGGTAGATGCACCATTTGTCACCGGTCTGGTGGTGATGGGCGTGGCGGATGCGGTAGAGGATCGGGTCGCGCAGGTTCATATTGCGCGAGGTCATGTCGATCTTGGCGCGCAGCGAGCGGGCGCCGTCCGGGAACTCGCCGGCCTTCATGCGGGCGAACAGGTCCAGGTTCTCTTCCACCGAGCGCTCGCGGAACGGGCTGTCCTTGCCGGGAGTGGTCAGGGTGCCGCGGTACTCACGCATTTCCTCGGCGTTGAGGTCGCAGACGAAGGCCTTGCCAGCCTTGATCAGCTCGACGGCCCAGGCGTGCAGCTGGTCGAAGTAGTCGGAGGCGTAGCGCTCCTTGCCGGCCCACTGGAAGCCCAGCCACTCGACGTCGCTCTTGATCGCGTCGATGTATTCCTGGTCTTCCTTGGCCGGGTTGGTGTCGTCGAAACGCAGGTTGCACTCGCCACCGAATTCCTGGGCCAGGCCGAAGTTCAGGCAGATACTCTTGGCGTGCCCGATGTGCAGGTAGCCGTTGGGCTCCGGCGGGAAGCGGGTGATGATCTTGGCGTGCTTGCCGCTGTCCAGATCGGCCTGAACGATGGGGCGCAGGAAGTTGGCGGCTTTTTCGACGGTGGGCTTGCTCATGATGTCCTTAGCTTCGAGGTGCGCGGCTCGCGGCCCGTGGCGGTTTCGCCCCAGGGTAGGCCGGTCAAGACAAAGCCCGTATGATACCCAACCCGTCAACCCCCTGACAGCCGCAAAGCGACCAGGCGTGGCCTTTTAGCGCGAACGCGCCGCCGCCCTGCCCGTCTTGCCCGAATTCGAGAGCGCATCGCCATGATCAAGCTGCACACTAACCACGGCGTCATCACCCTGGAACTGTTCGAAGACAAGGCCCCGGAAACCACCGCCAACTTCAAGGAATACGTGAAGAGCGGCCACTACGATGGCACCGTGTTCCACCGCGTGATCGGCAACTTCATGATCCAGGGCGGCGGTTTCGAGCCGGGCATGAAGCAGAAATCCACCCGCGCACCGATCAAGAACGAGGCCAACAACGGCCTGTCCAACAAGGTCGGCACCGTGGCCATGGCCCGCACCATGGACCCGCACTCCGCCTCCGCGCAGTTCTTCATCAACGTCGCCGACAACGGCTTCCTCGACCACACCGCGCCGACCATGCAGGGCTGGGGCTACGCGGTATTCGCCCAGGTGACCGAGGGCATGGACGTGGTCAACGCCATCAAGGGCGTGGACACCACCATGAAGTCCGGCCACCAGGACGTCCCGGTGGAAGACGTGATCATCGAGAAGGCCGAAATCGTCGAGTGATTCGATGATCCTGCTGATCTCCGATCTGCACCTGGAAGAGGAACGCCCGGACATCACCCGGGCGTTTCTGCATTTCCTGCAGACACGTGCCGGCCAGGCCGAGGCGCTGTACATCCTCGGCGACTTCTTCGAGGTATGGATCGGCGACGACGGCATGTCGCCCTTCCAGCACAGCATCGCCCGCGCCCTGCGTGAACTCAGCAATACCGGTACGCGCATCTTCCTGATGCACGGCAACCGCGATTTCCTGATCGGCCGCGCCTTCTGCCGCGAGGCTGGCTGCACGCTGCTGAAAGACCCGAGCATCGTGCGCTTCAACGACGAGCCGGTGCTGCTGATGCACGGCGACAGCCTGTGCACCCTGGACGTGGGCTACATGAAGCTGCGCCGCCTGCTGCGCAACCCGCTCAGCCTGTTCATCCTGCGCAACCTGCCGCTGTCCACCCGCCACAAGCTGGCGCGCAAGCTGCGCAACGAGAGCCGCGCGCAGACCAGCATGAAGGCCCGCGAGATCATCGACGTGACTCCGGACGAAGTGCCGCGGATCATGGCCAAGCACGGCGTGCGCACCCTGATCCACGGCCACACCCACCGCCCCGCCGTGCATGAGCTCGAGGTGAACGGCCAGCCAGCACGGCGCATCGTCCTCGGCGACTGGGACAAGCAGGGCTGGGCCCTGCAGGTCGACGCCAGCGGCCTGCACCAGGCGCCGTTCGCCCTCGACTGAGCGACCGGCGAGAGCCAGCCCACATACCGGCACAGTGCCACTTGACGCCCCAGCGGGCGCTGCGCAGCATTCGCGCACCGTTCCCGCAGTCAAGGACAGATCATGGATATCTCCAGCGGCCCAAGCTCCAAACTCTCCCTCATCAAATACGTCGGCATCCCGGTGCTGGTGGCCGCCGTCGGCTTCGTCAGCTTCAACGGCGTGTTCTTCTACAACGAAGCCGGCTTCGCCACCCATGTGCGGACCATCTTCGGCGAAGAGAAGATCGTCGACGACGTGGGCTACGCCACCAAATGGTTCGGCCGCGCCACCCCGTGGAAAAAGGCCCTCAGCGTGCAGTCGGTGCTCACCGAGGCCCTGGAGATCGATGACAGCAGCGACAACGACTCCCTCGGCGCCACCATCGAGGCCTTCCCCATCGTGTTCCTCGGCAACGTCGACGCCAAGGTCGAGTCCTCGGCCCGCTTCCGCCTGCCCAGCGGCGACCAGTTCCTGAAGATCGCCCAGGAATATCGCAACCCGGAAAACTTCATCAAGACCGCCCTGGTCCCGGCCATCAAGGAAACCCTGCAGGCCACCGCCTCGCTGATGAGTGCCGACGACTTCTACGCCGGCGCGCGCAGCGAGTTCGCCGCCGAGTTCGAGAACCAGCTCAACGACGGCCTGTACCTGATCAAGCGCAAGGAAGTGCGCGGCCCGCGCGGCCACCTGCCGAGCCAGACCGCGATCCTGCAGGCCGGCAGCGAACAGGGCACCTTCGGCGACAACAGCGCCAGCCAGTTCGTCACCGAGAAGGTCATGGACAGCAAGGGCATCCCGGTGCGCAAGCAGCAGCAGTTCCGCAAGTACGGCGTGGAAGTGGTCGAGGCGCGCATCACCAACGTCGACCCCAACCCGCAGTACAAGCAGCGCATGGTCAAGGTCCAGCAGGCCCTGGCCGAGCTGGCCGTGGCCCGGCAGAACCGCCTGAAGGAAGAGGAAGAGAAGCTGCTGGTCACCGCCCGCGGCGAGAAGGAAGTGGAGGCCCGCCGCCAGGAGACCCTGCGCGACCAGATCGAGCGCACCACCCAGGCCGAGACCGAGAAGCAGCTGGCGCGCATCAACGCCGAGCGTGAGAAGGGCCGCGCCGAGATCGAGAAGCAGACCGCCGAGCTGCTGCGCGACAAGGCGGCGATCACCGCCGACGCCACCAAGATCACCGCCGACGCCGAAGCCTACGCGCGCAAGGCCGTGATCGAGGCGGACGGTGCGCTGCAGCCGAAGCTGGATGCCCTAGTGGAGATCAACAAGGTGTGGGCCGAGGCTGCCTCCCAGGCACCGGTCCCCGGCGTGATGATGGGTGGCGGCGGCAACGGCGCCAGCGCCAGCCGCCAGGACGAGATCGGCCAGCTGATGGGCATCCTCGCCACCAAGGCCGCCCGCGACCTGTCTCTGGACATGAAGGTCAAGGAATAAGTCACCTCGTTCGACCAAACGCCCCGCCCATGCGGGGCGTTTTCGTTCATGGCGTGATCGCCACCTTCATCACCCCGTCACGCTGGTTGGCGAACAGCTCGTAGGCCTGCTCGATGTCGTCCAGACGAAAGCGGTGGGTCACCAGCGGCTTGAGATCAACCCGCCCAGAGGCGACTACCTCGATCAAGCGGCGCATGCGCTCCTTACCACCGGGACACAGGCTGGTGACGATGCGCTTGTCACCCAGCCCAGCGGAGAAGGCGTCCAGCGGGATGCGCAGGTCGTCCGAATACACCCCCAGGCTGGACAGCGTGCCGCCCGGGCGCAGCGCCCGCAGCCCCGCCTCGAACGTGGCCTGGCGCCCCAGCGCCTCGATGGCTACGTCGACACCACGGCCACCGGTCAGCGCCATGACCTGCTCCAGGGGGTCGCCAGCGCGGAAATCGATCACTTCGCTGGCGCCCAGCTGGCGGGCCAGGGCCATGCGTGCCGGCACAGTGTCGACGCCAATCACCCTACTGGCACCGCGCAGCCGCGCGCCGGCTACCGCGCACAGGCCGATCGGGCCGAGGGCGAGCACCAGCACGGTGTCGCCGATCTGGATATTGCCGCTCTCCGCCCCGGCGAAACCGGTGGACATGATGTCTGGGCACATCAGCACTTGCTCGTCCGATAGCGCGTCCGGCACCGGACTGAGGTTGGCCATGGCGTCCGGCACTAGTACGTATTCGGCCTGGCAGCCGTCGATGGTGTTGCCGAACTTCCAGCCGCCGATGGCAGAAAAACCGTGACGGTTGTCGGGGCCGTCCTGGGCCGCGCAACCGCAGAGGCAGGCGTTGCTATGCCCGCTGGGCGTGATGGCACCCGCGATGACCCGCTGGCCCTCGCTGAAGCCACGTACCGCCGAGCCCAGCTTCTCGATCACCCCGACCGGCTCATGGCCAACGGTCAGGCCGCGCGCGACCGGGTATTCGCCCTTGAGGATGTGCACATCGGTGCCGCAGATGGTGGTCGTGGTGATGCGCAGCAGCGCATCGAGGGGCCCAACATCGGGAATCGGCTTGTCCTCCAGTACGATGCGGTTCTTTTCGACGAACACGGCGGCTTTCATTTTCAGCATGATCCGATCTCCGGCGATGGCAGTTTCCCCACTATCCCCCCGTCCCGGCCGGGATACTTGATCGATGTCAAGGAAGCCCGAACTGATCCAGAGCAACACACCGACCGCCCACGCGACTAGATTTAGCAATGCCGATGCGCTCGCCGAACCGGCGGGCCCGGACACAGGGCGAGGCGAACCATGCGCTTGAGCTTCTTCGGCGGTGCGGGAACGGTCACCGGCAGCAAGTATCTGGTGGAGCATGCGGGCCGGAGCCTGCTGGTGGACTGCGGCCTGTTCCAGGGCTACAAGCAGCTGCGCCTGCGCAACTGGGAGCGTCCACCGTTCAATCCTCGTCGCCTGGATGCCGTGGTGCTCACCCACGCCCATCTCGATCATAGCGGCTACCTGCCGGTGCTGATCCGCGAGGGCTACCGTGGGCCCATCTATGCCACCGAAGCAACCTGCGAGCTGCTGGCGATCATGCTACTGGACAGTGGCCGTCTGCAGGAGGAAGAAGCCGAGTGCGCCAACCGCCACGGCTATTCCAAGCACCACCCGGCGCGCCCCCTATACACCGAGGACGACGCCCGGCGCACGCTCAAACAGCTACACGCACTGCCGTTGCACCGCAGCGCCGAGCTGGTCAACGGCATGCATGTCCAGCTGCGCTCGGCCGGCCACATACTCGGCGCGGCCAGCGTCGAGATTGTCGCCGACGGCCAGACCTTGGTGTGTTCCGGCGACCTGGGCCGACCGCACGACCCAATCATGGTCGCCCCCGAGCCTGTCGAGCAGGCCGACTACCTGCTGCTGGAGTCCACCTACGGCAACCGCCGCCACCCACAGCAGGACACCGAGCAGGTACTGGCCGACATCATCAACCGCACGGTTCTGCGCCGCGGTATTGTCATGGTGCCCTCCTTCGCCGTCGGCCGCGCCCAACTGCTGCTGTACCACCTGTACCGGATGAAGAAGACCGGCCTGATACCCGATCTGCCCGTCTACCTCAACAGCCCCATGGCCAACGACGTGACCGCCCTGTACCAGCGCTTCGGCGACCAGCACCGGCTGTCGCGCGAGGACTGCCACGGTATGTGCCAGGTGGCCGAGTACGTGCGCAGTGTGGCCGAGTCGAAGCGCCTGGAAAACCAGCGCAACCCGGCGGTGATCATCGCCGGCAGCGGCATGGCCACGGGCGGACGGATTCTTCACCACCTCCACGCACTGGCGCCGGACCCGCACAACACCATCCTGCTGTCTGGCTTCCAGGCCGGCGGCACGCGTGGCGCACTGATAGCTGGCGGCGCGGAGACGGTGCGCATACATGGGGTCGACGTGCCGATCCGTGCCGAAGTGGCGGCCCTGGAGAACCTCTCGGCCCATGCCGACGCCGACGAGATCCTGCAGTGGCTCGGCAGCTTCCGTCGCCCGCCAAAACACACCTACATCGTCCACGGCGAGCCGGACGCCGCCGACTGCCTGCGCCGGCGCGTCGCCACCGAGCTGGGTTGGTCCGTGTCGGTGGCCGAACACCGCCAGCGCGTGGCGCTGACGGCCCAGGGCCCGCTGGAGGAAGTCGATGCCGAGACGCTGGCCGAGGAAGACCTGCCCCCGCCACTTCCTTGATGCGGATCAAGGCTCGCCCGGAGCTGGTGCGTAGGCTGGAATCAACGCCGGGACAATCCCGGACCGAGCGATGGAGGTCGCCATGAACGACATTCTTCTGGTGTGCTACTCGCGTACCGGCAACACCCGCCTGGTCGCCGACGAGCTGGCTCAGCTCACCGGCTGGCCCCTGGGCCTGATTCAGGACATCCGCCCACGGGCCGGGGCCAGCGGCGACTGGCGCTGCATGTTCGACGCCTGGCTGCGCACCCGCCCCGACTACCGCTATGAGGGCCCGCCGCTAGAAGACTTCGAGCACATCGTGCTGCTCACCCCGGTATGGATGAAGGGCCTGGCCGCGCCGCTGCGCAGCTTCCTCGGCGACCACGATCTGTCGCGCCAGCGCATCTCCGTGGTCTGCACCCAGGGCGGCCGCGGCGGCTTCAACGCGGTGGAAGAGATCGCCACGCTGACCCGCCAGGTGCCCTCGCCGGTGCAGATCCTGTTGCAGAGCGAAGTTCTAGGCGGCCTGTCGCCACAACGCCTGGAAGACTTCGTGGTGCAGGTGCTGGCCTCCTCCACCTACCAGCGCGACCGCCAGCGGCCGGCCTGGCTCTCTCCGGTCGCCTCCTGAGCCAACGCCCCGCCCAGCGGGGCGTCTTCTTTTGCGCACGTCGGTGCAAAACCGGCACGTCCAGGCAAGAGCGCAGCGGCGCCCGGCATGACACTCGATGCTCCTTTCGTCCCTCTCCGGAGCATCACCCCATGGCCACCGCCTCCGCCGCACCCGGCAAGACCCTGCTCAACCCGCTCGACCACACCCTGATCATGATCGACCACCAGTCGCAGATGGCCTTCGCCACCAAGTCGATCGACGCCGTCACCCTGCGCAACAACGCTGCTCTGGTGGCCAAGGCCGCCAAGGAATTCGGCGTCGCCACCATCCTCACCACCGTCGCCGAGAAGAGCTTCTCCGGGCCGATCTTCGACGAGATCAAGTCGGTGTTCCCGGAGCAGCAGGTGATCGACCGCACCACCATGAACACCTGGGAAGACGCGCGCATCGCCGTGGAAGTGAACAAGCTCGGCAAGAACAAGATCGTCCTCGCCGGCCTGTGGACCTCGGTGTGCATCGTCGGCCCGGCCCTGTCGGCAATCGACCAGGGCTTCGAGGTCTACGTCATCGCCGACGCCTGCGGCGACGTCTCCGACGAAGCTCATGAGATGGCCATGCAGCGCATGATCCAGCTCGGCGCACGACCGATGACCTCCCTGCAGTACCTGCTCGAGCTGCAGCGCGACTGGGCCCGCGGCGAGACCTACGACCAGACCGTGAAGACCGCCATCGCCAACGGCGGCGCCTACGGCCTCGGCCTGATCTACGCCAAGACCATGTTCAACGCCTCCGAAGGCCACTGACCGCGGCGCGCCGGGGCCCGAGCGGCCCGGCCTCGTCCAGGGAGCATCGCCATGTCCATCGAAAAAGTCCTCTACCGCGCCTACGCCGAAGCCTACGGCGGCCGTGACGGCCGCGCCGTGTCCTCCGACGGCATCCTCGACGTCGCCCTGACCACGCCCAAGGAACTGGGCGGCGCCGGCGGTGAAGGCAGCAACCCCGAGCAGCTGTTCGCCGCCGGTTACTCCGCGTGCTTCCTCGGCGCCCTGAAGTTCGTCGGCATGCGCGACAAGCTCAGCGTGCCGGCCGACGCCTCCATCGAGGGCGTGGTCGGCATCGGCGCCGTGCCCACCGGCTTCGCCATTGAGGTGGAGCTGCGCATCAGCCTGCCGGGCCTGGCCCGCGAGGCGGCACAGGAGCTGATCCAGCGCGCGCACATCGTTTGCCCCTATTCCAACGCCACCCGCAACAACATCGACGTCACCCTTACCCTGGTCGACTAAAAGGACTATCGCCATGCCCCGTATCGCCTTGCTCAGTGCACTGATCACCCTGGCCGCCGGCCAGGCCTTCGCCGCCGGCAGCCCCGGCGTGGAACACAACACCCAGGCCTTCCTCCAGGCCCTGGAAGCCGGCGGCGGCAAGCCGCTGGAAACCCTCAGCCCCAAAGATGCCCGCGCCGTACTGGTCGGTGCCCAGGCCTCGGTCAAGGTCGATCTGTCCGGCGTGAGCGTGTCGGAGAAGACCATCCAGGCCGGCGGCCAGTCGATCCCGCTGACCATCGTCCGCC